>CAWAOD010000001.1:0-7924 GCA_963783575.1 uncultured Spirochaetota bacterium
TCTTTATTAAATCAAATTCATTATCCATAATATATATATAATTTTAGATATTATCCATTCAATATGTTAAGATAAGCAGAACAATACCAACATATTAATGCTTTTCTAAAATGACATCCTCCATATTTATGGCAAATTGGACATTCCATTTTATACCTCTTGATATTATTTACCCGCCAGTCCCTCTCAGACTGGCAGGCATAGGAGGAATATAATTATTGATTGACTGCATATTTTGATTTAATAGTTCTTAAGGTTGTAACTTTTAGCCTATTAATTATTTCTTCTTTTTCATTTTCAAGTTGTTTTTTAAGTTCGGATTCCCGGATATAAAATTCATCTAATTCTTTTAATATAGGTCCATTTTCGGGCACTTTTAAAGTGAAATCTTTCTCGTAGTATTCAGATATTTGTCTAATTTCACCTATCGAATTTTTAATGGAAAATCTATTGTCTTTTCTTATTCCCGTTATTGTATATTCTCTTCGATTGCCTGAATGAGTAACATTTTCAATAACTACAAACGGTTCAAACTTAGCATTAAGTTTTATATACGCATCAATAGCCATTTTGATACTGGAAAAGGATTTCTTTTCCCGTTTTCCATCCTCAATATCACAAAAAAATGTTTCATTATCGGTATCAAATAATACTTCATAACCCCTATAGTTATCAATACTTTTATACATTTGATTTACCTCCTTTATATTATTTCTATCTATTTTCTACCTTAATTTGTGTCTTAATTTCAAGGCCGGGAAATGCTGTCAATTTCCATTTATCGCAGAATTTATTAAGAGCTTCTCCGGGTTTAATCTGGATTAAATCAAGAATATCGCCTTGTTTTCCATCCATTAAAGCCGTTAGAAATATCAGTAAATCAGTTACTTTAGCGTCAGGCCATTCATAAGAAGAAACTTTGCCGTTTACTTGTGATTGCGTTTTCATTTTGGTTAAATCAAGTTCATTTTTCTCATTCATTTTTTTCATCAGTTCAATGTTATACCTGCCGATTTCTTTTTTTTGCTCATTTTTAGCTATTTCCATTGATTTCAAAATTGTATTAATTTGATTGATTTTGTCCTGGTAAGGCCTTTTAAGCTCTTTAGCAATCTCAGTCGCCTCTTTTATCAATGCATCCTGAGTCTTGAAATTATTGGCAGCGTCCAGATTACTCTTTTCATCAGTTATTTTGACTATTGGATTGGCTGTTAATCTATCAGCTAAGGTTTGTATTTTGACTATGTCTGTTTTCATAGATTGCTCCTTATAAAAAAATATGGCCGGGCAGGTGAGGTATCAGCCTTACACAGGCATCCCATTCTCCTTTTCCTTTCCTTACCCTGGTAGACCTTTTATCTTAAAACGCTTCGGTATCTTTGTCTAAAGGGTCATCACCTGAATATGGTTCTCCAGGGAAAGGCTCTCCATCTTCAAATGTTCCGGCTTTTCCATCACCTTCATAAAATCTATCTTCTTCCGAAACTTGCATATTCTGCTTTTTAACAATCCATTCCGGAATATGTTCTTTTTCCAATTCAGGAATCATTTTTTGTGTTCCCGCAGCTATTGGCATTATAGAAATAATTGTTGCATAACCCTTTGAATTTTCTTGTACATTCAATTGAACATTAAAACCTCTGAGTTTTTCAAGATCAATACCGGGTTTAGCTTTTTCACCAATCATAGCCCTTAAGTCCTTAAAAAGATTACTCTTTTCGTTCATTGTGTTAGTATAGGTTTTCGATAAAACAAACCGTTTCCCTGCATATTTCCCGGTTTTCATAGTATGGTTAACTTCCCATACAATCACCACTTTTGGGCTTATGTTTTCACCATAAAGTCCATCCTGTTTTTGCAATCCGAGATCGTAAACATTGCTTACAACCGCCTGAACGGCTCCCAGCGGACAAGATTCATAATCTTGCCCTTTCTTCGCTAATATTGACATATATTACTCCTTGCTGTTTAAGGCCAGCCGCCTTTTTAATGTGCCGGGTTTCCACCAGCTTCGCCTGCATTATATACGGCTCTGGATGACCGAAGTCAAACGTGTTATTACCTTTCTTCTTTGATGATTTCTTCTTTGTATGTTTCCATTGCTTTTTCAAACATTGCTTTAAATCCTTCGGCATCTATTACAGAAAAAAATCCTGGATTGATTGAAAATCCTTGATTATTTATCTCAAGATGAACCCAATGTTTATTGTTGAATTTTATAATTCTTATAACCATAATTACCTTCTTTTCTCAACTATTTCCGGGGTTATTTTACTTTCAAATATTTTGTCACTATGGTCATCCTGCGCTTTAGTTTTCATAATATTGTATAGCAGTTTCATATCTTCAAGCATTTTCAAAGCTTCATCGGCTTGGTTTCGATATGATTCACAAACATTACGCCAACATTTTACATCGTGCCAGAACCTTATAGCCTTCCCCTTGCGATATCGTTCAATCTGCTTTATAATTAACGGAATATAATTTCCAAGTCTGAATGATAACCAGGGCCATAAGAAAAACCAGATTACTATTCCAATAATAATATATAACATATAGCCTCCTATATCCCGATCGATCGCATTGATTCGTCGCTTTGTTTCTGTCTTTTAAGCCGTCTTATCCTTGCATTCCAATCTCTACGATTAATTTTATTTTGCATTACAACTCTAAAATACACCATTGCAATAAAACCAAGCGTGAAAGCTGCTAAATGAGAACATATCAATATTAAGGTTATCATAGATTATTCCTCCTTAAATATGCTTTTTCCATTCCAAGGGCTATCAGGATAATGCTTTCTATGTTCAGTTTCAAAATATGATTTTAGGTCTGCATAGGCTTTCTGCCAGTCTGCATCGGTTTTCTGACAGTCTGCATCGGTTTTCTTCCAGTCTGCATAGGCTTTCTGCCAGTCTTCATAGGCTTTCTTCCTGTCTGCATAGGTTTTCTGACAGTCTGCATAGGCTTTCTGCCAGTCTTCATAGGCTTTCTGACAGTCTGCATCGGTTTTCTTCCAGTCTGCTGGTAATTCCCATTTCCAAGGTCGGAATAATCTTAACCGCAAAGCCCTTTCTTTCTTTGGTTTTTCATTCAAAATATAATCAATTCTATTTTCTGGTGGTTCTGTCAAAAACTCTACCAAAGTATCATGACGACATAATTGTACTAATGCCCCTGTTTTTACACCACTAAATGCTTTTCTGCATTTTGCTTCTTCCTGTTTTATTGTACCTAATTTCATATTATTTCCTCCTTTGTATTGGATTCTTTTCTATTCTGTATGCTAAGTCTATATCATTCTGTATGCCGTGCCAGCGAGCCAATGTTTCAAAGTTATGTTTCCAAAAATCCCTTTCCCGGCATCTGTCCCGGATATCTGTTTTATAATAATTAATTTCTATTTTATGGTATTCGGTGTCTATAATACCTTTAAGTATCAGTAATAAAATAATGCAGGTCAAAGTAATTCTCATTATTAAACAAACTCTAAATCTTTCGGATCGGTTGCTTGCCCGGTATAGTTTTGATAATTACGCCAGTCATTATTACATTTGTAAACCACAAAAATATAATCATCATTCCAGCTTTTAATTCTACATCTTTCATTTTCTCTTAATTTATTATAGATGACATATTTACCCACATCAGATTTTTTTAAATCCTTTATTTTTATCATCTTACTCTCCCTAAATTATACCCTTCCCGGCTCTATGAGGGAACCTGGCTAAGGAATCATAGAGCAAACTCAGCTACTGATTTTCCTTATAGGCTAATCGCTAACGGACGGGAAAGGTCTCTTTTATGCGGATTTTTCTCTCTCAAGTTTAGTATAACATAGGGTTTTTAATTTGTCAATAGATTTAATAAAATAAATTTTTATATCATCTATTGACATTTTTAATTAAATGTTTTATAATGATTTAAGAGGTAAAATTTATGATTCCTGCAAGATTAAGATTTGGCGAAATGTATTTTATTAATAAAGATAATGGTTGTTGGGAATGGACGGGTAAAATCAATAGTAATGGTTATGGTCAAATAAATTTAGGAAAAAATAATATTGTTTCCGCTTCTCGTTTTTCTTGGATATATCATTTTGGAGAAATTGAAGATAATTTATATGTTTTACATAAATGTGATAATAGGAAATGTGTAAATCCCGATCATTTATTTTTAGGTACACAAAAAGACAATATTCAAGATTGTTATAATAAAAACAGGATGCCTTCTAAATTTGGTATAAAACATAAAAAACACAAAAGAACCGTATTAATCAATAATATAGCCAGAAAATTATCATTCGAGGATATAAAAACAATTAAAAATAAATTAACAGATCAGGAAGTAAACCTTTCGGAAATAGCAAGAGAATATGATTTATCAAGACAAGCAATCTGGTTAATAAAAAAAGGGAAATTATATAATAACATCTAAATAATTTCTTATCTCTATATCCTGTATAACTAAAATATATTTTAAAAATATAGTAAAAACTATTGACAAATAGAAATAATAGTGATATAATATATGTATAAGATGATTGAAGACTAAGTTTTCGGGAAAACCCGGAACCGGTGAAAACGGAGAGTGTTTTATGAGAGAAATTAAATTCAGAGGGAAAACATTAACAGGTGAGTTGGTTTATGGCGATTTAATCCACGATGGATTTGACGGTACATCTAAGAAAATAGAAATCGGTATTGCAAAACCCGGATGTTACCCGGTTGAAGTCATTCCCGAATCAGTAGGGCAGTATATCAATCTTGATGATAAAAACGGTAAAGAGATTTATGAGGGTGATAAAGTAAAATATCTTATCTATAAAGATGGGAAACCTTGGATTGAGCATTCGGGAAAAATAATATTTGATGAAATATTTTCTTGTTTTACAATCGAAGGTGAAATAATAGATTGGGGGAGGGATAATTCTGATTTCGAAGTAATTGAATAGGAGTATTTTATGTACAAACCAATGAGTTTGGAAGAATGGTTATCAAGTCAATACTCTGATTATGAAGTAGAGAAGATTATGGAAAGACAAGCCAAGATGCCGGAAGATAGATTTGTTATCGAAGCCGTGGGTTATTTTGAGTATAGAGAAGATGAAGATATCCCATATGCTTTTGAAATGAGTAATGAATAGATAGATATGCTTAATGCTGAGCTCGGCGCTGAGAGTGTGTTGATTAATTGTTATGAGGAGAATATAATATGAAGATTAAAGAAATTATTGATCAGAATCGCAGAGATTTTACAGCAATATTTGTTTGCGAACATTGCGGAAATGAAGAAAAACATTCCGGTTATGATGATTCTTATTTTCATCAAAATGTCATTCCAAAAATGACATGTAAAAAGTGCGGCAAGATCGCACCTGATAATTATCGCCCTTTATCAACAAAATATCCTGATGGAATGCAGGTTTAATTCCCCATTCTCCCGGATATATTCCGGGAAATGTATTTATATTTATTTGGAGGTTACTTTTTATGGGAAAAGAATTTGTATTGAAATTTGAAGAGGCGGCAAGACCTTTAATGAAATGGTTATCTGAAAATTGTAATCCGCACAATATCGCAGTTGTAACCAGCTCTAATGCTGAATTGTATTCGGGTGAAATGGGAACTGGTGAAATATTGGATTATATTTCAGATTAAATTAAAACACTCGGCCTTCGGGCCGTCTTTATTAGCGTATCATATTTATCGATTTTTGATACACAAAATAGTTATCAATATTATATTAGATACAAGGGGGTTTGATATGAAACCGTTAACTTGTCTTGAAGAAAACATCACATTCAATTTTGAACAAACAGTTGAAATTCTTAATGATTGTATGACTATGGAAGATTGCCATTCAGCTTATCTTTCCGCACTCGAAACAAAGAATTTTTCGCTTGCTGATTTGATAATGAGAAAATGGAAATCAATCGGCAAATTTCAGGGGGTTTAAGATGGTAACCAATATAATATTAGCAATGTTAATTCAAAATGCTACTTTAATCCATGCCCATCTTCTTCAAACAAAATACGGTTTAACTATTTTAGGTTTGACTGAATATAATCCTATAGCTAATGAATTTTTCAAAAATAACCAATGGGATAGTTGCTATTTTTTATCTGTTGCCGGGAATATAACCGGCGCCTATTTGTTATCATTTCTTGATGATTCTTTGGGATCCTCTCAAAGATTTTTAACTATAATTTCAATTGCTGAAATAATAGTTATTGGTGGTAATGATCAATACACAAAAAGCGGGATTAAATTTCAAACCATAGTCTATGCAAAGGAATTTTGAAAACGGTCAATGTGGGGCTTTCTTTTTGCCTATGAGTTCTAAAATAAGGGTTTTAAATACCCGTTTCAATTGCATCCTGTTAATCCTGGGGCTTTGTAATGTGCCTTTGTGATATTTTTATAATCTGAATTGAAAACAAGGCTCCAGGTTGACCGTTTTTATTTTACAAGCCATATTGCAGAAATTCCAGCTTTGAAATCTTTGTTTTGTAAATCATACCCAACTTCAGGGCCAACAAACAAGGGTAATAATTCAATAGGCCGGTAATGCACTCCGATATTAACCGCCTGCCCGAGTAGCATATAATTCCCAGTAAATGCCCAACGATAGTTTTCTTGAGCTTCAATTTTAAATTTATCCCAGCGTTGCCATAATCGGACGGTTAAGTATGGGCTTTCCCAACTGAAAGTAAAATTTGTTGTGCGATAAATATTATAATCGGCAATAATCGAATCAATATCCATACCCACATAACCGGAAGGTACATTACTTATTATTTCATTGGTTATTGTTTCCTTTTTCCCAGTGACATATTTTGTTATGAGATTGGTAATTTTTGTTTCATAATTACCTATCATGACCACGGGCGGCATTACGTTTTGACCTACCTCTTGTATATGTATTGGGGTATTAGGTCGGAAAAAGTTGAATACTTGAATCGCAATCAATATGCCTATTATAATCCATAGAACTGTTTTTTTAATATTTAAGATTATTTCCTTTACTGTTTTTAGGCATTCAATTATTTTTTTCATAATTTACCATCCCAATATTTTGGAACTTCCGTATAAGAAAACAAGGACACTTCGCCCGGTTGAAATATCTTGAATAATTCCCAATCATTGGGGTGATATGTGGAACATCCGTCCGAGGCCGTTGACCTTTGCTGCGCTATATGCAGATTTATCAAGGTCATTATTTTTTCACCGTTATGGTTTGGATTTGGTATCATTGACTCGAAAGTACGATCTTTTTCGGTTAAGTCCTGCCAGGTTCTTATATTTTTATACCCTATATCGCTTTGAAATAAAGCTGCTGCCGGATATCCAAACATCTCAAACCATATCCCATAACAAGATAAAGGTAATTTGAGAAAACCTCCGGGATGCGAAGGTGAAGGCAGGGTATTAATTTTATGACTTGTGAATAGGGTTTTATTTATTATCTTGCCAGTTGCATCGGTAAAAGGCTCAGTAACTATCAAACTGGAATCAAACATTCCATCGGCTGTTTTAACCGGATCAGTAGAACCGCCCCTTTCAATTGATATTATTCTCATTGGCATTATAACCTCCCAAAATAATAAGACCTCCCTTCCAACACGTAAAGTAATGGGAGAGAGGCTTTATAGCATATAAAGCCTATTCGAGGGGTCATCACTCCCTCATTCGTCTATTCATTATAGCTTTTCTATTGTGGTTTGTCAAGTCCTTGTTATGGCCTGTACTCCCAATAGCAATAATCCGGAATCAATTAATATTGCTGCATATTTCCAATTTTCCTTATCGGATTGAGGACTAAAATAATTAAGAAATATATATACAACTCCACTCAGAATAAGTAAAACAGCAAGAAATCTTTTTGAGCTTAAATCACCGTCTGGACTTATAAATATTTCAA
>CAWAOD010000002.1:0-30641 GCA_963783575.1 uncultured Spirochaetota bacterium
TGCAGGCTCAGGGTGCGCTTGCTATTTCAATTGAGGTATTTTATTTTTAAAATAATATTCAATAATTTTAATTGCTATAGGTGCAGCTATTCCCGAACCTCCTCCTCCATGTTCCACAACAACAGTAACTGCAATAACATCATTAATATTTGTGGCGCCATAAGGGGCAAAAGCCGTAAACCACGCATGGGTTTCCTTTTCTTTACCGGCTTCACCGGTTCCGGTTTTAGCGGCAATCGGGATATCAGTAACACTTTTAATCCATTTTGTAGTACCATAAGAAGTTACACCATACATTCCTTTTCTCAATATATCGAATTGATCGCTTGAGAGATTAATCTTTCTTAATATTTCGGTTTTTTTCTGCCAGATTGACTGTTTGTCACTTTGTGAAAGGACTTCCTTTAAAATATAAGGTTTATATATTAATCCATTATTGACAATCGACATTGTTAAAACATTAATACCAATCGGAGTAACAAGAAGATCGCCCTGCCCAATTGATATGTTCGCAGTATCCCCATTCTGCCAGGGACGGTTATATTTTTTCTTGAACCAGTCCAACTCAGGTAATAAGCCGACAGATTCTCCCGGTATATCGATTTCAGTCTTTTTATTCAACCCGTAATTTTCAGCATACTGCATTATTTCTTCCCTACCGACGGCAAGACCCATAGTATAGAAATAGACATCGCAGGAATTCGCGATGCCGCCGATAAGATTTTGGTTGCCATGGACATTCCAGCATTTAAAAATTCTGTTGCCTATCTTTAAAAACCCAGGACAATTTACAATTTTATCAATAGGCAGTCCTGTCTTCAAAACGGCAGATGCAGTTACAAGCTTAAAGATCGAACTTGGCGGATATGTTCCCTGTACAGCTCTATTTAAAAAAGGTTTATCAATATTATTCTTTAATACAAAAAATTCTTCCATTGTAAAACGGTCCGAGAAAATATTCGGATCAAAGGACGGTTTGCTTACCAGGGCCAGAATTTCTCCTGTTGCGGGTTTTGAAACAATTACGGCACCGGTTTTATCCTCAAGAAGATCATACGAAAGTTCCTGTATATCCTTGTCTATGGATAAGACAAGTGCATTCCCCGAAACGGCTTCTTTAACCTTATTTTCACTCTGAACATCACCATTAACATCTACAACTCTCTCAAGAACTCCTTCTTTTCCACGGATAGTTTCATCATAGAATTTTTCCATACCCATCTTACCTAAAATACTACCCGAGTGATATTCGGAATTTGATTTCAGTTTTTTAAGCTCATCTTTATTGATTATACCTGTGTATCCGATCAATTGTGCAGTAGTTTCCCTAAGAGGATAAATCCTTCTCGGGCGGTTTTCCCAGTATAAACCCTTATACAGGTCATAATGTTCGGTAAAATGGATGAGAGTTTTCGAATCGATATCATATTTTAAAACAACCGGAGTATATTTATCAAGGGCCTGTTCTTTTAAAATGGTTTCAATCTGGTCAACCCCGATGTTTAACAAAAGCGAAGCATTGGATAGAGTTTCCTCCCTTTCCGAAGGGTCCTCGGGAAGGTTTGCCGGTATGGCTATAACGCTCATGGATTTTCTATTATATGCCAGTTTATTTTCAGCGCTTCTATCGTAAATAACACTTCGGTATGCGGGTATTTTAATAATCTGCGTCCTGTTTTCCTGAGCCTGTCTGTAATATTCTTCCCCCCTGATCAATTGAAGATATATCAATCGCATAAAAATGATGAAACATAAAAAATAGATTATTACCGTAATGATGTTAAGCCTGATTTTTGTTTTATATGCTAATTCCTGCATTTATTACCGACTCCTCAACAAGCATGCCCCAAATATAGTATTATACTAAAGAAACAGGATCAATATCTATTTCTAAATAAAGATGCCTTGAAAATGAACTGATTTTGAAAAATTCTTTTATTACCCTGATATCTTTATTTATCTCATTGATATAATTAGACTTAATAATTATATGATACCTATAGTTATTTTTCAACTTTTCTATTGGACAACTGACAGGACCAAGTATTTGAGTGCCGGGGCTTAATTTAATAGTATTATTGATATATTCTTTAAGCTTTTGGACAAATTCAATCACCTTCCCCTGATTTTCACCGCGTATAACAAGCCTGCCGATCCTTTTAAAAGGAGGATAATTGAAAAGCCTCCTTTTTTCTATTTCAATCCGGAAAAATTCACTGTAATCCTGCTTCGCTGCTGTAGTGATTGAGTAATGATCGGGAAGATAGGTTTGAATTATTGCTTCACCCTGTACATCTCTTCTTCCCGCTCTTCCTATAACCTGCGTCAGCAGAATAAATGTCCGTTCCATAGACCGGAAATCCGGTATATTCAGTATTATGTCCGGCAGAATCACCCCAACAAGTTGAATTCCGGCTATATCATGACCCTTGGCGACCATCTGTGTTCCGATAATAATATCGGCTTCCCTGTTCTTAATTTTTCCAAGAATCTCCAGGTGGCTGTTCCTTTTCCTGGTTGTATCAAGATCCATTCTCTCGATTCGGTAATTTGGGAAAAAAGATTCAACCATAGATTCAAGTTTTTCCGTACCGCTTCCCAATTCCGAGATATCAGAATTGCCGCAGCTTGGACAGATATCAGGATGGTTCTGCGCATGCCCGCAATGGTGACAAATGATTTTCCCCAGGGTTTTATGATAATTCAGAGATACATTACAGTTCGGGCAATTGAATACATAACCGCAATCTTTACAAATCAATACCGGTGAAAAACCTCTTCTGTTTAAAAATAGAAGGACCTGTTTCTTTGATTTTAGAGTTTCCATCATATCCTTCAATAATTCTATCGAGATAAGACTTTTTTCTTCCGCCTTATCCTTCATATCGATTATTTTTACACTGGGCAGCTTTATATTGCCATATCTATTCTTTAATTCGATTAAATGAATTTCTTTTTTTAATGAATAATAATAAGTTTCAATCTGAGGCGTTGCTGAGCCCAGAACCAGTGTAGCACCAAGAGTCTTAGCCCTGCGGTATGCTACCTGCCTTGCATGGTAACGCGGAGAATTGTTGGATTTATAGGAGTCTGCATGTTCCTCATCAATAACAATCAAACCCAGGTTCTCTACCGGAGAAAATACAGCCGAACGGGGGCCTATCACAACATGAGATTTTCCCTTCAAAGCTTTCAGCCATTCCCCCAGCTTTTCATTCTGAGTCAGCTTACTATGGTATATAGATACTTCATCACCGAAGCTTTCATAAAATCTTTCAAGGTTTTGCGGCGTCAGGGCAATTTCAGGAATCAATATTATCGATGATTTTCCAAGATCAAGAGCCTTCTTAACAAGGTGTTTGTATATTTCTGTCTTCCCGGAACCGGTTATACCATGAATAAGAAATGTTTCCGGTTTGCCTAAAAATTTCTCAATCTCATTATAAGCCAAAAGCTGTTCGACGTTCAATTCGGCTAATTTACCGGTAAAACTATAAGGGTGTGAATATTTTTTAGGATTTTTTGCAGAGGGAGAAATTGCAAAAAGGGCCTCACTGAAAGGACTTACATAAAATCTGCTAATCCATTGCGCTGTTTCAATGACTTCTTCATTTAAGATCGGATCATCATCAATTATTTTCAAAATATCTTTTATCTTGATGCCTGCTAACTTTTCTTTAACATCTTTTTCATCAATTATTTTAATTATATAACCAATAGTTTCTCTTCCGCCGAAATTGACGGATACTCTCTGAAGAATCTTAACTTTCAATTCTTCCGGAATTCTATAATAAAAATTATTATCAAGTGGAACATTAATTGCAATTTCAGCTATAAGCATAGCAGATACTCCGAATTGTTTTAAAATGATGGAAACAGAATTATAATAGCTTATTGGAAGGCTAATGTAAAGAAAAAAGCCGATCAAACCTTTTCATCAGAGAGAACGGTTTCACTGCTCCTTGCCAGATATCGTTGAAGCAGAATGAAAATAAAAATAAGAATGCCTACAACTATCCTAGTCCACCAGGAACTTAAAGTACCCTGAAAGTTAATAAAATTTTGTATCAGTCCGAGGATCAACACTCCCACAAGAGTTTCCTTCGATATATCCGATACCTCCTGTTAAAAGAGTTCCCCCTATAACTACCGATGCAATAACATCCAATTCAAGGCCGCTGGCCGCCGCAGCATAGCCGGAAAGTGTATAAACAGAATATATTATTCCCGCCAGTGCGCAAAGTGTACTGTTAAGAGTATAAATCATAATCTTGGTTCTTCCGACAGGCAGCCCCATCAATAAGGCCGATTGCTCGCTACCGCCGATAGCATACGTATTCCGGCCGAAATTAGTAAAATGAGACAAATATGCTCCCAATAATACAATAAAAATAAACACAATAGCAACAATAGGCAAATTCACTCCCTTAAACAATGGAATTCCTGCTGTAGAAATCCGGATTAAGAGAGGATGTGTAATCGGTATGGAATCAAGGCTTACCATATATGCGGCTCCTCTGGCGAGGAACATACCGGATAAAGTAACAAGAAAAGCCGGGAGCTTAAAAAAATGTATAAGACTTCCCATCGTCATTCCAATTATCGCACCGATTGTAAGAGTGATTAATATTACGAGAAATGGATGGTAATGATATTTCTCTATCATTTGAGCCATATAAATACTTGTGAATGCTACCATTGATCCAACGGATAGATCGATGCCGCCTGAAATAATGACAAAAGTCATTCCGACTGCAATAATTCCTAAAAAGGCATTATCATAAAAAAGATTTATAAAAACCCTCAGCGAGAAAAATCCGTTATACATAAATGAACCGATGCAATAAATCAGGATAAAAACACACACAGTGGCCAATAAAGGTATATTTTTTCTCCTTATATTTATTTTCATAACTCAAACTCCATTAGACAATCAAATTACCGAGAAAAACTAATATAAATTTTTTAAAGTTTAAAATTATCTTTTTAAACTCCTCAGACTGTATAAGAGAAACAACTAAAACTACAAAAGCTTTGGGAACCAATATTTGTTCTGGAGGTATGCCTCTTGTCAATATTGTTGTTGTAAGACTTTGAATAATAAGCGTACCGATCATAGAACCTGCAATTGTAAATTTGCCTCCCCATACTGTTCCGCCAATTATAACCGATGCAATAGCGTCAAATTCCTGATATAATCCGCAATTATTACCGTCCGCACCTTTGATGTCGGATGTAACAATCAAGCCGGCAATACCGGCACACAAGCCGCAGAAAATATAAACTATCAGCTTTATAAGCTTAGTATTTAAACCCATATATCTGCTTGCCGCAGGGTTCTCGCCTACCGCTTCAATAAGCATACCCAACTGAGTTTTTCGGGTTATTCCATAAGTCAGTAATAACAGCAAAAAAACAATAACTATGGGGAATGGTATTCCGAATAATTCACCACTACCGATATATTGAAAAGATTTATGTTGAAAAATAATAATCTGTCCTGAAGTTATGAGTTGCGCAATACCTCTGCCGGTTATCATAAGAATCAGAGTCGCAACAATCGGTTGTATCCTGATATATGAAACTAAAAATCCATTCCATAAACCGGCAATTATTGAAACCAATAAAGGGATAATTATTACTATAAAAATTGGGACCGGTACACCATATTCAAGAATACCTGCCGTATATCCCGGCCTGATGATTATAGCCGCAACAGCGCCGGAGATTGCCATAATAGCTCCGACGGAAAGATCGATCCCGCCGGTAGCATATACAAGCGTCATACCTATTGATAACAGCATAACAGGAGCGCCCCTGTTTAATATGTCCACAAGGCTTCCAAAAAGTCTGCCATCTTTAATTTCAAGCCTGATAAAACCCTTGGTAAAAATTATATTAAACAGAATTATAAGCAAAAATGCAATAAACGGCCAGATCAATTTTTTAAGATTTATATTTGTTGCAATTCTTTTTAATAGTTCCATGTTATTTTCCATTATTTTATTTATGTCAAAAAAACATCGGTTCTGGTTTATTTTCCCTAATATTTCCTTGTAGGTAAAATTTTTTTAGCTGATTCCTGCGGAAAAACATACTCCTTAGTAACAATTCTCTTAGGTATTGTTTTACCCTCTATTAAATCTTCAATGGCATCAAAGAATTGAGGACCTAAAATGGGATTGCACTCGACAGTGCAATTAAGCTTGCCTTCTATCATTGCTTCGAAAGCATCTCTAACAGAATCGATTGAAACAATTATTATGTCTTTTCCAGGCTTTAAGCCATATTCTTCAATAGCCTGAATAGCTCCAAGAGCCATATCGTCATTATGTGAGAACAAAATATGAATGCTTGCTCCTTCGGATTTTAAAAAAGCTTCCATTACCTCTTTTCCCTTTGTTCGGGTGAATTCACCGGTTTCTGTTTTAATAATCTTAAAATCAGGGTAACTTTTCAAAATTTCCCTGAAACCATTAAATCTATCTTTTTCAGGGGCCGAACCCACAGTCCCCTGAAGTTCAACAATATTCCTTTTATCCTTCGGCGCATTACTGACAAGCCATAAAGCAGCTCTGCGGCCTTCCTCAACAAAATCGGACCCCATAAAAGTTACCCATAATGTTTCATCCGTTTCATCAACAGCTCTGTCGCATAAAATTACAGGTATTCCGGCAGATTTAGCTTCCCTCAAAACAGGCCCCCATCCCGATTCAACCACCGGTGAGAATCCTATCACATCAACATTCTGAGCAATAAATGATCTGATTGCTTTAATTTGATTTTCCTGCTTCTGTTGGGCATCCGAAAATTTTAATTTAATTCCTCTCTTTTTAGCTTCGGAAATTATCGATTCAGTATTGGCAGTCCTCCAGGCGCTTTCTGCGCCGATTTGAGAAAAACCAACAATAATACTTTGAATATTCTTACCTTTTAAATCTCCGGCAGATAAAATATTTGTAAAGGTAATCATATTCAAAAAAATAAATATTAACCATTTATTTAAAAATATCATTATACCTCCTGATAATAAAAATAATAATATTTTAGAACACATAATGTATTATTTCAAAATATCCGGCTAATAAATGTTTCTTTAGTTCTATTAATTTAATATTTATTTATTTCAAAAATAAAATGCCGGGCTGAATTATAAATCACCCCGGCATATTAATAATAAATTAATTATCGAATAAAAATCAACTATTTCAGCTTTCCTTAACAACATTTACAGGATTTGCATTTTCCTTCTGCTTAAGTCCAATTCGATTGGCTTCAAAGAATCTTTGCAGAATACAGAACAGAAATACCAATAAACCAATAATTATTCTTGTCCACCAGGAATTAATCGTGCCCTGAAACATAATCAACACCTGGATTGTTCCATATACCAATACGCCGAATATCGTTCCCAGAATACTACCCACGCCTCCTGTTAAGAGAGTGCCGCCGATTACCACCGAAGCGATTGCGTCCAGTTCCATACCTTTTCCATCCAGTGCATAACCTGACATTGTGTATAATGTGAACACAATCCCGGCTAAAGCCGAACAAAAGCCGCTTACTGCATAAATTATCATCTTCGTACGCGCCACAGGAAGGCCCATTAAAATGGCCGACTGTTCATTTCCACCCATTGCATAAATTGTCCGGCCGTATTTAGTGTAACGCGCAATGTATATTCCTATAAATACGGTAATCAGCGCTATTGCCGCACCTATCGAGATAAAATTACCGCCTAATAAATTGATGTGAAATTGCGCCAAGGCATTATAAAATGGATTGTTAATCGCTATAGTATCAATACTTACAACATAACACAAACCTCTTCCCAGGTACAAACCGGCTAATGTAATAATAAAAGGCGGAAGATCAAAAGCCTGAATTAAATACCCCATCATTAAACCAAGCAATGTTCCTATTATCAGAACCACCGGCAGAACAATTATAATGCTTAAATGCGACTTTTCCATGAGGCTTGATGTTACCATTGTTGCCAAGGCAAGCATGGAACCTACAGACAGGTCAATGCCGCCTGATATAATGACAAATGTCATTCCCACGCCCAGTATTAACAGATAGGCATTATCAATGAACAGGTTGAAAAAATTCTGAACTGAAAAGAAGTTTGTAAAAGCAACCGAACCTGATCCAAACATAACAATAAACAGCCCAATAGTTACAAAAGTTGGTAGATTTCTGGCATTTATCAAAGATTTCTTATTCATGCTGACAGCTCCTTTCTACTAAATATTCCAGTTACCTTCGAACGGAATTTTTCAGACTGCAGTAAACAGATTGCATAAACAACTATAGCCTTTACTACCTGCGAAATTTCCGGCGCCACATTAAATGCATAGATAGTTGTTGTAAGTGTCTGAATGATCAAGGCGCCTACCATACTGCCCAGAAGGTAAAACTTTCCTCCGTTAAGTGATGTTCCGCCAAGCACAACAGCCAATATGGCATCCAGTTCAAATAAGTTACCGGCATTATTTCCGTCAGCGCTTCCTACAACCGAACAGACGATCAATCCTGATACACCCGCGCAAAACCCGCTGAATGTATAGCACCAGAAAATAATATTCTTGGCATTTATTCCTGAAAATCTTGTTGCCGTTGGATTTATTCCCACAGATTCAATAAATAAACCCATAGCTGTTCTTCTTGTCAATATTATAGTTAAAATTAATACAACCGCTACAATGTATATATCAAACGGCAGACCCAGCAGGTAACCCTGGCCAAGATAAAAGAACGGTTTGTGATAGAGCCAGATGATCTGCGCATTCGTAAAAACCATGGCTATACCGCGGCCGGCGACAAAAAGTATCAGCGTTGCTATAATAGGCTGCATACCAACTCGTGAGACCAGCATCCCATTCCACATTCCGGCTAATATTGAAATCACCAAAGCGGCGAGCATACAGATAAAAAGAGGATGAAGTGAAACCCCCTTCAAATCTCCCCCGATTAAAACCGCTACGGCGCCGGCTGAAATCGCTACCACCGAACCGACAGATATGTCAATTCCATGCGTCGCAATCACAAGTGTCAGCCCTATTGCCAGAAGCATAATCGGGGCGGCATTCTTTATAATATCAATAAGATTGCCGTAAAGATGCCCTTCTTTTATTTCCATGGCGAAAAAATTTTTGGTAAAAAACAGGTTAAATAGTAAAAGTATTCCAAGAGCAACCAAAGACCATATAATTCTGGAACTTGTAAAACGCTTCCAAATATTGACCATACCTATTTACCTCCCGCAATAGCATGCAAGATGCCGTTCTCATTCATTTCATTATCACGCAGTTCCCCGATTTTTGCTTTGTCCTTTAAAACAGCAATCCTGTTGCTGCAGCGTACAACCTCCTCAAATTCAGAGGAGATAAATAATACTCCCATCCCTTCCCTGCTCAGATTAAGTATCAATTCCATAATCTCAAGTTTAGCTCCGACATCTATACCGCGTGTAGGCTCATCCAGGATAAGAGTTTTCGGCTTTGTAGCAAGCCATCTTGCCAGCATAACTTTCTGCTGATTACCTCCGCTTAATCTTTTAACTGCCTGGTCTTCACTTGGAGTCCTTATCCCTAAAGTTTTAATAAAATTGTCAGCAATTGCCATCTGTTTTCTTTTTGGTATATATTTAAACATTCCATTTTTACCCTGTAAAGCGAGAATTATATTTTCCCTCACTGAAAGATCAGGAATGATTCCCTCGCTCTTTCTGTCTTCGGGACAATAC
Organism: uncultured Spirochaetota bacterium; assembly: GCA_963783575.1. Taxonomy (GTDB): domain Bacteria; phylum Spirochaetota; class Brevinematia; order Brevinematales; family JAOACQ01; genus CAWEAK01. The sequence continues at coordinate 9,749 of CAWAOD010000002.1, forward strand.
CCCATGCCCGCAGAAACTGCATCTTCCGGCGAATTGATATTTGTTTTGGTATCATTAATTTTAACTTCGCCATAATCCGCTCTTTCTATCCCAAAGATAAGCCTTGCCATTTCCGTCCTTCCGGAGCCAAGAAGCCCAGCAAGGCCGAGAATTTCACCTTCATTGATGTTCAGATCAAAAGGCGAGAGATAACCCTGCTTTCCCATGCCTCTTATTTTAACTATTGGATTTGCCACTTTTGCAGCTGCTCCGGCTTCTTTTCTCCTTTCATCGTCTCTTCTGGAATAGCTGAATTCCGATAATTCCTTACCCAGCATCTTAGCAATAAGATCAATCTTCGGCAGTGAAGCTGTTTTATACTCCCCAACCAACACACCATTTTTCAAAACCGTGATACGGTCCGATATCTGGTAAGTCTGGTCCAAAAAATGGGTTATGAATATTATTGCCATACCTTCATCACGCAATTTACGGATTACTTTAAATAACTGATCAACTTCCTTTTCATCAAGACTTGAGGTCGGTTCGTCCAGAATTAAAATCTTGGCAGACATATCCAGTACACGCGCAATAGCTGCCATCTGCTGAATTGCGATGGAACAGGATGATAATACCTGGGTTACATCTATCACTATATTTAACCGTTTTAATATTTCTTCCGATTTCCGGTACATCGTCTTCCAGTCAATTCTTCCATATTTCATCGGCTCTTTACCGATAAAAATATTCTCGGCGACTGATAAGTTCGGACAAAGATTTACTTCCTGATACACTGTGCTGATTCCCAGTTTTTGAGCTTCCAGCGGTGAATCCGGTTTTATAGGTTTCCCTTCTAAAAAAATATCTCCGGAATCCTGTTTATGAACTCCTGTCAAAACCTTTATCAAGGTTGACTTCCCGGCTCCGTTCTGGCCCATTATAGCATGAACCTCTCCTTTATAAAGATGGAAATCCACATCAGATAAAGCTTTCACTCCAGGAAAATATTTATTAATTTTTTTCATCTCCAATACTGTTATATTCTCAGCCATTACATGACCTCCCCAAATTAAACCACTAAACTTAATTCCCGGTTTTAAAAGACCACCCCTAGTCAGGGGTGGTCATAATTTATTCAGTTTAAGCTATAACGTTATTAAGATCAATACTGACGTGTCGGTAATGCTGCAGCGGCAGTTGTCTCGTCAAAAATACCTTCGATTGTATTGATTTTTGCAGGAAGCTTTTTGCCGGCCATCAGATCTTTAACAGCCTGTAAAGCCTGGGGTCCAAGAAGAGGATTACATTCTACAGAGCAATTCATTTCACCAGCAACCATAGCTTCGAATGCACCCTTAACACCATCCAAACCAATGATAATGATATCTTTTCCGGGTTTGAGACCGGCTTCTTTGATAGCCTGTATGGCGCCGAGAGCCATTCCATCGTTATGAGCATATAAAACCTGGATGGTTTTGTCGGCTTTCAGAAAAGCTTCCATAACGGCTTTACCTTCAGCAACTGTAAAGTTACCGGTCTGAGAACGGGTAATCTTCCAATTGGGATGGTTAGCAGCCATAACGGTCCTGAAGCCTGCAGCTCTCTCGATAGCAGGAGCAGAGCCGGTGGTTCCCTGAAGTTCGACTATGTTAATCGGCTTCGTGCCGTCATCGATACCTTTCTTCTTTAAATAGTCACCCAGCCATGTAGCGGCTTTTTCGCCTTCTTTCGTAAAATCGGAACCCATAATGGTCAATCTTAAATCCCTGTCTTCTTTTGCAACATCTCTATCAATCATTATAACAGGAATCTTGGCTTTTTTAGCTTCTTCAAGAACCGGGCGATAACCGGTTTCAACAATAGCAGTAAAAACAATTACATCAACTTTTCTGGTAATAAAAGATCTTAAAGCCTTAATCTGGTTTTCCTGCTTCTGCTGTGCATCGGAGTAGATAAGAATCATATTGGGATCGTCATTGAAAGTATTCTGAACAGAAACGGTATCGGCATCTCTCCATTCGCTTTCAGAACCAACCTGTGCGAAACCGACTACAATTTTTCCGCCGACTTTAGCGAAACTAACCGAGAATACAACCATTGCTGCGGTCAACAACAACAAACCTTTTAGCCACTTGTTCATAAACAATCCTCCTAAAATTTTTATGTCTTTCGACACTTCTTTCTTTTCTTTATTAATTTACTACTAATAAAGAAAAGACTCATAAAACAACACCTTCCGACACCCATCATTTAAAAACGATGAATATCCCGCCATCCGCTTACATATAATCCTCCTTTATATTTTGCTCCCATCATTACCAAAAGAGGTAATCTGAAAACAAAATTATTTTTAAATTAAAAGAATTATAATCAGCTTATTTTGAAACATTCAAAAATTTGTAAATATTCTGACCTGTAAATAATTTTTCAATATCAAACTTGAGCGGTCCTATTACATTGCTGACAGCTCCATTGGGATATGCAAGCAGTAATGTGTTATTTATTGCAATGATTGTGACTTTTCCTTTAATATCCAACCGGTCTCCATATTTAATATCCTTCTCGTTTCCATTTGCATCTGCATATATTTGCCTTCCAAGGTATTGTTTGACCACAAGTTTGTTTTTAAATGACGGATCGGTTTTGTCGCTTACTTTCGGAAAACTGACGAATCTCGGTTTTTCCTTTGAAATTTCCCCTGCTTTTTTAATCACATCTCCCTTATCGCTTCCATCAATCTCATATACAGCAGTAGGATTATTCGCAGGTGTTAACTCTACCCAATCCCTATCAACATTGACCCTGATTTCCGCATTGGCAGGTATTGAATCGCCGACTTTAATAACCACCCAATCTCCGGTTCCAACCCTATAGCTTACATGACCATCTTCAGTTTCAGAATAGAGACCCACAACTGCTAGAGGGCCGCTTTTAGCGGAAGTCTGCTTTTGAGCGGAATATAATCCGGTTATTGAAATTAATAGAAGAAATGAAAAAACTGAAATACCTGTTTTTAATAATCTCATTTTATTCTCCTCAATCTATATTTGATATACAATAAATAAAAAAAGTAGAAAAGTAAAGTAATTACATAAAATACTTTATTATTCAAAATTATTGCAATTTACTTGCCAATAAATATTGAATTATAAGGAATCATTTCATTAAATTATATTATTAATATTTTAACTGATTTAATATATATCCTAACTAATTACTAATTAAATAGATAAGAATTATTTTAATGTATATTTTTTATTCGGAATTGAAACAAATTAATATTTAAAACTTGTTTTTAATAAAAAAATATTTATCTGCTACAAATTTTTAAATAAAATTATCTTTTAATTGTATAAATAATACACATTTTCTATGTATAATTATGTATATTATTTACACATAGAAAAATATCGATTTACTTTAAATTTTTACTCAAATATAATAATTCATTGAAAATACAGAAATAAACAAATAAAAAGGTAAATTATTAATAAATGGCACACTTCTTGATTAATTTATTTTACCATGTTTGTTAATAAAATATATAACAGTTTAATGGTTTTAATTTAGTAGTAATTACAATAATTATTGTTGACAACAATTACCAAACTGTGTAGAATTATTACACATGAGTATATTATTTATTGAGAATATAATGAATAATTCTATTTTGATTATCGATGATAATGTCAAATTAAGTCAAAGCCTGAGCCAGAATTTCGAACCTCTCGGATATAAATGTTTTACAAGTACAAATTGTTCCGAAGCGCTTGATATCCTATCAAAACATCAGATAAAAATCGTTTTACTGGATATTGTCCTTGGAGAAGAAGATGGGATGGCGGTGCTTAGTAAAATTGTTTCATTAAACTTATCAATACATGTTATAATGATCACCGGTTTTGGAACTATTGAAACAGCAGTCCAATCAATAAAATGCGGGGCTTTTGATTATGTCCAAAAACCTCTTGATTTCAATAAACTGCTGAAAATTATAGAGAACGCATTCAGAATATCCAATCTTCAGGAAGAAAATCAAAGTTTAAAAAAACAAATTTTTGAGCTTTCTCCGAAAATGATCACACAGAATAAAAAGATGATAGAAGTTTGTAATACCGCAAAAAGATTGGCAAATACAAATATACCGATATTAATTTGCGGTGAGAATGGAACAGGAAAAGAATTGCTGGCTGATTTTATACACAAAAATTCCACACGAAGCGCTTTTCCAATGATCAAGATAAACTGTGCCGCATTTCCGGAAAATTTACTGGATAACGAGCTTTTCGGTCATGAAAAGGGTGCATTTACAGGAGCAAATTCTTATTTTAAAGGAGTCTTTGAAAAGGCGAATAAAAGCACCTTATTACTGGATGAAATAGGTGATATGTCTCTGGCTACACAGGCAAAAATTTTAAGAACACTGCAGAATCAGGAAATTAAAAGAATCGGCGGAAATGAAACAATAAAAGTTGATGTTCGTTTTATTGCCGCGACAAATAAAGACTTAAAAAAGCTCATTGACGAAAAATTATTCAGAGAGGACCTTTTTTATCGGCTAAACGCCGCTTCCATTAATATTCCGTCGTTAAGGGAACATATGGATGATATTTCTCTTTTAATCGATAATTTTTTAAAGGAATTTTCAAACAATAATAAAAAAAATGTAGAAAAGGTCAGTAATGAAGTAATGGAATTGTTTCTTGAATATCAATGGCCAGGAAATATCAGGGAACTTAAAAATGTTATTAATTATTCGGCGGCTCTTTCAACAAACAATCAAATCGATATTGAAGACCTGCCAGTGTCTTTTAAAGTCAGTGAAATCTCTGAAGAAAATGAAGATATACTCGAAAATAATGAAAAAAGACTTATAATAAAGATACTTCAAAAAACAAATTTCAATAAAAAGAAAGCCGCTGAAATATTAAATATAAGCAGAAAAACACTTTATAATAAACTGGAGAAATATGAAATTAACATCTCAGAATAGAATGGACCAGGATAATCCGTTATTAAAACTTACAAATATTTGTCTGAAACAGGAAAATACATCGGTCCTTAAAGAAATTAATATTGAAATTAAGCGCTCCGAAGTGCATGCTTTGGTTGGAGAACATGGATCAGGGAAATCATCTCTTGGTTATATCATCAGCGGAATGCAGAGGCCGAATTCAGGCGATATATTTTATAAGAACAAACATTATAATTATTTGAATATTAATAATGCCAGAAAATTAAATATTGTAATGGTTTTACAGCAGATATACCTGCTGGATTATTTTACCGTGGCAGAAAATATCCTTATCCCTGATAAAATCACACATTCCTTTCCATTTTTAAGAAAAAAACACATCTTTCAGGAAGCTAAAACTCTTCTGGAAGCCAACGGTTTCATGATTGATCCTCATATGCTTGTAAAAGACCTCCAGTTGTCTGATAAAATGGTAATTCACATTTTGAGAAGTATTTATAGAAAACCTGATCTTTTGATACTGGATTCCGTGCTGGAAAAGTTAGCCTCATATGATATGGAGCTTATCAAGGGTCTCTTAATAAAATTAAAAAATCAGGGTACAGCGATGCTATACATCACAAACCGTATTGACGACGTTTATGATATCGCAGACAAAGTCACAATTATTAGAAACGGCGAAATATTACTTACCGATGCCGTTAGAAATATAGACAGGATCAACCTCATAAAGCTCTGCTATGCTCAAATTACCAAAAGCCAAAGTGCGGAAAATATAAACCAGGAATTTTACCAGCTTTTAAAATATAACGAGGCAATATTGCAGAAACTTCCGGTAAATCTTATAGTCACAGATAATGAAAACAGAATTAAAATGATAAATGAATTTGGGATTGTCTACTTTCATCTGGGGAAATCACCATATATTAATGTTCTTCTGGACGATCTTTTCGGTAAAAAAAACAGGGAAGCCCTGAAACTAATTAAGAGCGCATTGTCCGACAAGCAGGAAAAGGCTTATTTCAGTGTTCCCATGACAGTAAAAGATTCCAAGAATATTACAAATATCAAAACCTTCCCAATCTATGATGGTACATTCTTAATCGGAAACATTATAATAATAGAAGACATATCAAAACAGGAAAATCTCAGGCAGCAGGTGATCCTTTCCGAAAAATTAGCTTCAGTCGGGCTGCTTGCCGCGGGGGTGGCTCACGAAATAAATAACCCGCTTGAAATAATCTATAATTATTTAAATTATTTAAAATTCAACCTGAATAAGGAATCCATTCAAAAAACCGTCAAAAATCTTGAAGAAGAAATAGCTTATATAAAACAAATTGTTGGTAATCTTATCTCGTTTTCTGACAGTAATAAAATCACGAATGAGGATTTTAATGTCCATGATTTAATCCAGAGCCTGTTGAATCTTATAAAATATAACGCGAAGCATAAGCATATCTCTATGAAATACCTGCCTTCGGATTCGCCGATCTCGATAAAAGCAAATAAAAACGAGATTAAACAGGTAATACTGAATTTAATAAAAAACAGCTTTGAAGCTATGCCGGACGGAGGCATTATAAATATAGAAACACAAATTACCGAATCCGGCAGTTTGAAATTTGCCAATATCATCATTCGTGATACCGGACCCGGGATTAAAGAAGAAAACCTTCACAACATATTCCTCCCGTTCTACTCAACTAAAAAAGGTGGCAGCGGCCAGAACCTTGGACTTGGCCTTTCTGTCAGTTACGGTATCATAAAAAAGTACAACGGCGAGATCAGCATAATGAACCTGAAAGGAGCAGGCTGTGAATTCAGGATAATCCTGCCGCTGTAAACTCTTATCCTTGCCACATTTTTTGTATTATTTTTGGTTTATAATTATAATTTTTATGCTTAAAAAAAATATTTATCAAAAACTTCAGTTTTTTAATAATTACGATAGTATTATAATAATAGGAATAGAAGGAGTTGGAATATGAATAGGATTTTTAAAATTCTAACGGTGATTTTTGTTGTGTCAAATGCACTTTTTATTTTCAGTACTTGCTCGCAGACACCGGCAAACAATTCTTCTAGCAGTACGGCAAGCAGTTCGTCAATCGGTACGAAGTATGGATATTATAAGGTCGGAGTAGGTAACCTGAAAAGCTTGCATTTGTCTAAAGCGGGCTCTAAAGATAATTTCACAAGTATATCCAAGGCAGTCATTACAATTGTCGATTCTCAGGGCCAGTTAGTTACCGATTCGGATGTTGTTGAGCTTTTTGATTTTGGCGGTACTTATCTGAGCGCGTCAATTCAGATTCCTGCCGGTACATACAAATTGACCCGGTACCTGATCGCAGATTCGTATAACAGGATTCTCTATGCAACCCCGATTACAAATTCCCTCCTGGCGGCAAATGTGGCAAACCCGCTTCCGATTGAGTTTACGGTTTCGGAAAGTGCTACAACAAATGTTATTGCAGATATCATCCAGGTTTACAATCATACTGGCACTGATTTTGGTTACGCGGGATTTACATTGCCTACAAATGCATTAACAAATCAACTGCCTTTCCCTTCGCAAACGACAATCTATTCTTATTCAATTGGATCCAATGGAAATTACCTTTATGGATATCAATACCAGGGGTATTTTTCATATTACGGCAATAATGGTAATAAGAATTATAATACAGTTGATGGTCAGATGAATAACGGCGATGATGTTGTGACTGGCTGGTGGAAAGACCAGTCGAACGCGAATTTCGGTTCATGGCAAAGTGGGGCTGGAGCAGACGGGCAATGGTTTACCTCCGATGATGTCATTCAGCATTGGGAAGATTGGACAGTATCGAGCTATCACACGATTTATACAGCCGCCGGCCCGGATGGAATATGGTTTACATCGGATGATATACAAACCGAATGTTATAAAGATAGTTTTGATGCTGAAGGAAATACTGTCAGAAGAGTACACTATACGAATGCGGGTGCGAATGGAATATGGAATGACAGCGATGATGTTATAGGCCCTGATTGGTTTGGCTGCTGGTATACAAATTTCTATGACGGCACAAACAACAGGTGGTGGAGCTGGACAAAACAGATCAGGTATGATGGACCCGGGCCTGGTGGAGTATGGTTAACAGCGAATGACCATGTCAAAGAGTGGGTAGTTCATGAGTTTTCAGATACCCGGTTCTCTAAATTTTGGACAAAAGAAACATATTATACTGATGCCGGACCGGATGGAATTATGTTTACAGCAGATGATGTACCATATCAGTATAACATTGCTACAAATATACAATAAGCTTTATTAAATTTCTTCCCGCCCCGCATTGCGCGGGGTGGGAATAATATTTTCTTGCCACAGATACAAATGTGATTCAGCAAATTAATCAGATCAGCTTTATTTATTATTTATTTTCCTCTAAAACTTTGTTGATCATCAGATCGTTAAACTTCTGAGCTTCTTCGAAGTTCGGCATATGAGCGGAATTCTCAAACCAGAATAATTTTTTTTTCGGGGCTTTCAGCGCTTTAAAGTATTTTTCCGCCAGTTCGAAAGGCGCGTTATAATCATGACGACCTTCCATAAAATAAACCGGCATTTTCAATTCCGGGGCGGATATTATCAAATCATCCATTGTGAATTCTTGGGGCATCAGCATAATGAGGCTGCCTATAGCCCCTGCCATAAACCCGAATAAATCAAACACATTTTCCTCCGGGCCAAATAAAGACTTGAGTATTAAATTATAATCTTTCTGCCCGTAAATGGCCCCGCCGTAATAAACCAGCCATTTTCTCTCAACCCCCATATCAGCAAGCAGCCGGCTTCCCTGAGCAGGATAATTTGTAAGAGACTGAAGTTCTTTCAATGCTTTAGAATTATTTTCTTTTTCCGCCATATCCAGGGTAAACTGATAGCTCACTATTTCATTGTCTCTGAAATTAACAACCTGGCCGATACCGATATAGGCTTTGATCCGTTCAGGATATCTTTTGGCGATATTAATCCCCAGAAAACTGCCCCAGGAATGTCCGGCAAGGAAAATCTTGTCCTGATGAAACCGTTTACAGAGCATTTCTATCAGGTCATTACCGTCGGAAATAAACTGCTCCGGATTCATCGAGTCCTTCGGAATAAACGGATTATAAGATTTTCCCGTCCCGCGCTGGTCCCAGTTGACCACAATAAAATAATTTTCCAGTTCCGAATTAAAATGCCTGACTAAAGGCATTTCGTCGGTTCCGGGCCCGCCATGTAGAAACAGGAGTATCGGACTTCTGTCATTTTTGCCCCGGATTAAAATAGTCTGTTCCATGCCGCCAAGCCGGATATGCTCCAGGGACGCCACGCTTCCGGGGAGAACATTACCGTCCGAACCTTTAAACAGCGGAGTCTGCATAAAATGATAGGATAGAAACATGCCGGTAAACAGCACTAAGATCAGCAGAACGATTAATCCGGCAAGGCCTAAAAGAATTTTCTTAATCATTACAATTACTCCTTAATTTTATTTTCTATTTATCTAATTTCTTCGTTTCTCAAATTCCTTCATAACTCTTTTTTGTGCTTGATTTTGTTCTTCATCTATTTCAAAACCGGCTTCTTCTTCAAATCCATCCTGCTCTATGCCGTCAAAACGGTACATTTTCTTCAAAAAGCCCCACAAGAGTTCCATTTCATCTTTTGTGAAATCCTTAAAAAGATCCAGAAAAAAGATTAGTCCTTTCTCACCGCATTCAATTGTTATATGTTTACCGGCCTCAGTTATTTTAACATTAACCGCTCGCTTATCCCGCGGGCTAGGTAACGTTACAACGTAATCCTTCTTTTCCAGATTGGTTACAAGCTGTTTTGCATTTTGTTTGGTGGTTCCTAATTTTCTCGCTATATTATTCAATGTTGACCCGTCTTCCGGTAAATGAAGAATTGCCATCATTGACATAAGCTGTCTTGAAGTTAATTTTTCAAGATACTTGTCTCCCTGTACCTGAATCTTATTGGCAAGAGAAAAAAGAGTCGCGTAAACCTGTTGCATTAAAAATACTATTTCTTTCGGATTTTCCATACTAATTTCTCCTTTTATATAACAAACAATATATTGTCTATTATTATAGTAATTGATTTAAATTTCGTCAATATATTGACTAATATTATTTCAGCTTTTCTGAGACATTAAGATGGTTTAAGAATGGAGTAAATAAATATGACATTATTAAGTTTAAAGGCTCCGGTTGTTTATCGAATAGGTACACTTGTAAAAAATAGGGCTGTGCCAGATAAAATCTGGAACAGCCCAAGCACACTTGCAGAACCGAAATAGGAGGGAGGATATATATTAGAAAAATGATTAACTCAAAAAAGGATTTTCCGTTTTATAAAAAACCCCTGCGGGATGATTAAAGGAAACATCTTCAATGCCCAACATTTTTATAGCCGCAAAAATTGCTTTCCCGGCATGCTTGAATGCAATACCGGCATGATGCGGATATCTTTTTTCAATAAGCACATGCCTGTAAAATCTGCCCATTTCTTCTATTGCAAAAACTGCAATTCCGCCAAAAGATTTCGGATTTATGTCCAGAATTTCACCCTGGGCGATGTATGCGCGAAGTACAGTATCCGCAGTCGACTGTAGCCTGAAAAGAGTTATATCACCTGGTTTTATCCGGCCTTCAAGAGTACCCCTTGTAATTTCCGGATCCTTTCCAGGCTCCATAAGACGATGCATAATAAGCTGATATTTCATATGGGAATTTGCCATACATGAAGATGCCGTATTTCCGCAGTGAAATCCCATAAAAAGGTCTGTCGGTTTGTATTTTTTTATTTTGCCTCCGGCTTCATCTATCATATCATAAGGCACAGTATTGTTTATATCGAGCAGAGTGGCAGGCAAATCTGTAGCGCAAACAGCTATGTATTCACTCAAAGCTCCGTATATGTCAACTTCACAGGAAACAGGTATTCCTCTTGATGCCATTCTTGAATTGATATAGCAGGGAACAAACCCAAAATATTTTTCAAAAGAAGGCCAGCATTTATTAGCGAAAATTCCGAATTCCGATGCCCCGAGATTCTTATCCATAAAATTCGTCAGGGCGGCTTCGTATTGAGCCAGATTTTCAAGAAGCGCAGGATAAGTGTTACCTTTGCCCAGTTCTTTAGCCATACTTCCCGCAATCTCTTTTATCTTTGGATCCCCTTTTGCTGTTTGAAATATATCATATAAATCCAGTTCGCTATTTTCCATGATTTCAACGCCGATATCGTATAAAGGCTTTATCGGGGCATTACATGCCAGAAAATCCTGCGGACGAGGACCGAAAGAAAATATTTTCAGTTTTTTTAATCCGAGCATTATTTTTGTGACAGGTATAAAATCAGAAATCATACCGGCGACTTCATCGGCAACTCCTACAGGATATTCAGGAATATAAGGCTTTAGATGCCTTAATCCAATATTATAAGAAGCATTCAGCATCCCGCAATAGGCGTCGCCCCTGCCCCCGATCAAGTCTTTGCCTGTTTCTTCGGCGGCTGCAGTAAACATCACGGGACCGTCGAATTTTTGTGCAATTAAAGTTTCAGGACCTTCGGGGCCAAAGTTTCCAAGATAAACAACCAGGGCATTAATCTTTTTTTGCCTGATTTCATCAAGGGCTTTCAGTACATCGGCTTCATTTTCTATGGTGGTTTTCAGTTCGGTAATGCTTATGCCTTTTTTGACACATTCTTCCACAACCTTTGCTCTTCTTTTTTGTGATAATTCAATTGGAAAACAATCCCTGCTTACAGCTACAATCCCTAAACTAACTTTTGCGGTATTATCCATATTCACTCTCCTAATAAATTTCATATTATAACCTATTTCTGACCATAATAAGCATTTTTACCATGTTTTCTTTTATAATGTTTATCTATTAATGATTTTTTCAGCCTTACAGAATTCGGATTAATCTGCAGTGTAAACAAAGCCATTTTTGCCAGTTCTTCAAGAACAACGCTGTTATAAACCGCTTTTTCAGGAGTTTTACCCCAGGTAAAAGGGCCATGACAGGCTACAAGCACCATTTCTACCTCTGTATAGGAATAATTTTTGAACAATTCTATAATCTGATTTCCGGTTTCAACCTCATAATCTCCCTGAATCATTTTATCGCTCATAATTTTTGTACAGGGAATATCGACAGGCATATGATCCGCATGAGTGGTTCCAAAAATCGGAATCGGTTTTACGGCCTGTGCCCACGCTACGCTGTAAGTTGAATGGGTATGTACAATACCTCCAATCTCCGGAAAGTTTTTGTAAAGTATTGTATGCGTTTTTGTATCCGAAGAGTAGCGCAGTTTTCCCTCAATAACCCTGTTTTCAAAGTCTACAACAACCATATCTTCCGGTTTTAATTCATCATATGGAACACCGCTGGGTTTTATGGCAAAAACCCCTTTTTCGCGATCAATAGCGCTTACATTTCCAAAAGTATAAACCACAAGTTTTTTCTTTGGAAGTTCCATATTACACAGCCAGGCTTTTTCCTTCAATTCATCAAATGAGCTCACAAACAACTCCTAATTTACCGTTTCGCTTTCAATAAACTGGGCGATTTTAGAATATCTGACATACAATTCAGAATACTTTTTAACATTCTCCGGAACTGGATTATATTCTTTTTCAAAACCGCTTCCCATCGCTTTTTGAGCATCAAGTATGTTATTATAAATCCCCGACACAACAGCCGCGAACATAGCAGCTCCAAGAGCGACAGCCTGTTCCGAGCGCGCAACTTTAATCTTCATATTCAGCACATCGGCAACGACCTGCATTACAAAAGGAGATTTTTTCGCGACTCCGCCAAGCGCGATGACTCCTTTAATATCAACACCTTCTGAGATAAATCTATCTACGATCTTTTTTGTTCCAAATGCGGTTGCTTCGACAAGAGCGCGGAAAATTTTCGGCGCATCGCTCCCAAGATTTAAACCGGTTATTGCGCCTTTCAAAGCCTGGTTGGCATCGGGGGTTCTTCTTCCGTTCAGCCAGTCCAGAGCCACAATTCCGGACTCGCCGATTGGAATTTTTTCAGCTTCTGCCGTTAATGCAGGAATTATTTTATGTGAAATTTCCTCAATAAGTCCATCCATATTTTTAATTGAAGAAAAGCTGGTTTGTTTTAAGACATTTTCCACAGGCCATAAAATAAGTTTTCTGAACCATGCGTATACATCACCAAAGGCCGATTGCCCTGCTTCCATACCCAACATCCCTGGAATAATGGAACCGTCGACCTGGCCGCATATTCCATGTATCAATTTGTCACCGATTTCATTCATAGGAGCTACAAGCATATCGCATGTCGATGTTCCCATGACTTTACTGAACATATACGGTTCGATCTCGCCGCCGACAGCTCCCATATGCGCATCAAAAGCACCGACACCAACCGCTGTATCAACAGAAAGACCCAGTTTTTTTGCCCATTCTGGAGTTAAATTCCCAACTTTAACATCACTTGTATATGTATCTTTGAAAAAACGGCTTCTTAAACCTTTAAGGAGCGGATCAAGCTTTTCCAGAAATTTCTCATCAGGAAGGCCTCCAAATTTTTCATGCCACATAGCCTTATGCCCGGCGGCACAGCGGCTTCTTTTAATTGCGGCCGGGTTGGTATTCCCCGTCAGCAATGCTGGAATCCAGTCACAGTGCTCTACCCAGGAATATGCGGATTCCCTTACTTTTTCATCAACCCTGATTATATGGAGTATCTTGGCCCAGAACCATTCTGATGAATATATCCCGCCTTCATATTTTGTAAAATCAATACCGCCCCAGTTTTTTGCCTTATAGTTGATCTCTTCGGCTTCCTTAACAGCGGTATGATCTTTCCATAATATAAACATAGCGTTGGGATTATATTCAAAACCCCTGGTTAAAGATAGAGGCATTCCGTTTTTATCCACGGCAACAGGGGTTGAACCGGTCGTATCAATGGATATTCCTTTAATATTTTCAGCAGTGCCTTTTGGCGATTTCAAAAGAGAAGCCTTGATTGTTTCTTCAAGCCCTTCAATATAATCAAGGGGATGCTGTCTGAACTGGTTTTTTGCGGGATCACAAAAACTCCCGTTTTTCCATCTTGAGTAATAATGAATGGCACTTGCAATTTCTTTTCCATTTGAAGCATCCACTATAACTGATCTAACCGAATCCGTTCCATAGTCAACACCGATTACATAATTTAATTCGCTCATAATTTTTTCTCCAGCTTTTTAATTTTAAATCCACCTCAATATCCATTGTAATAAATAAAGTTTTCCTTTGTTATTATTTCTAAAGGCATCATAATACTTTTTTCACAGGGTTCCTGAAGGACTATAGAGCGATATAAAGTGTATATACCTTCATATCCCTGAGTTTCCGCTTTCTGGCTGATTATGAAATCTATTATACCTTCATTTAAGTATTCAATATTATCCCGTACAAGATCATATCCTATCAAATGAATTTTACGGTTACTAATTTTATTTTTTAAGTATTCGCCGGCATTATGTACGGAAACATTTGTAACGAATATACCTTTCAAATCTTTATTCTCTGCAAAAATATCATCCATCAATTTAAAAAATGTATCCTTATCGCTATGATTTGATAATTCATATGTTACAAGCCTTATACCAGTTTCATTTTCAAAATAAAATTTAAATCCTTCAGCCCTTTTCATGATGTGATAGTCATCATGAAATGCCAGAATGACAGCAATAATTCCCTTTTTTCCAACCATCAATTTCATAAGCTTGCCGCAAATAACACCGCTTTGAAAAGAATCCTGGCCTATAAAAGACAAAGCTTTTTCTCCGGGAATATTTGCATCAAAAAATACATAAGGTATATTATCAGGTATCCTTTGCAGAAATTCCTTTATAGCCTGATATAATACAGGAGCTATTAAAATCCCGTCAGCTTCCGAATCCAGAACTTTACTGCCTGCACGTTTAAATGAATTCTCCGAATATCTGTCGTAAAACATATATTTCAGTTTCACATGATATGGTTTAAGTTCATTTTGAGCCTTCTCCATACCTTTCACTGTCATTTCCCAATATCTGCTGTCCTGAAAGGGTTTAGGCATTAAAACTGCAAAATTAAATACCTTTGACATAGAAAGACGTCTTGCAAAAATATTCGGTTTATAACCGGATTCTTTGATAACTCGCAATACTTTATCGGTTGTTTCTTTCGATACCCTTCCTCTTCTATGGACGACACGGTCCACTGTTCCGATTGAAACATCAGCCTTTTGAGCGACATCCTTTATAGTAATCAATATTTTCTCCAAAAATGATTAACGTACACGCATATTATAATTTATATAGTTACAATTTGTCAATAGCTAGATAAAATATATTTAATTTTATATCTTATTACAGAGTAAGTGATTATAAAATTATGGGTGATCTACGTACACGCAACTGAAAATAACACATTTATGTGAACATTTTTTGCTTTAATTGATCAAGATAATAAAATAAGCTGGAAAATTTATTCTTTAGCTTTTCTACTATAGTTTTTTGCCGACTTTAAAAAACAATCGCTCAGATCAGGGTTAATATAACGTCTGATATATTTCAAGGAATTGACTTTCAAATTGAGCTATTATATAATTATTTCAGGAAAGGTAGGAGGAATATTATTTCGAAGTTAATTTCCTTTTAGAAAGTGTGAATAAAACCAACCATTCTTCACCTTTATCCTACCTTTCCTGATTTATTTTAGCATTATTAAGACTTTTTGCCCTGTCTGACCTGGTCAAATATGACGGCAACAAGAAGAATTACACCTTTAGCCAGATATTGGTAAAATGTCGGAATCCCAAGAAGATTCATTGCGTTCTGGACAGATCCCATAATCATAACTCCGACAATGGTACCTATAATCGTACCAACCCCTCCCATCAGCGATACGCCCCCAAGAACGCATGCTGAAATGCAGTCAAGCGAAAATCCAGCTGAGCTGTTAGGCTGACCGCTCGTCATTCTAGAGGCAAGAATTATACCCGCAAGGCCGGCCATAAATCCCTGTATTGTAAATATCATTATTTTTATTCTATCAACATTTATACCGGCAAGCCTGGCAGCCTCCTTATTGCCTCCGATAGCCATTGTATTCCTTCCATAAGTTGTTTTATTTAGAAGAAATCCAAAAACTATAAAAACTATTATGGTAATCCAGATGGGATTGGGTACGGAAAGAAACCGGCCGTTGCCAAGCACAAAAAATTGTTCTTTGTTTATTCCAACGGAACTTCCGTTTGAGGTAATAAAAGCTACACCTTTAACAATATAGAGCATCGCAAGAGTTGTTATCAGCGAATTGATTTTAAGCTTTGCGACAACAATACCGCTTACTAATCCTGCCGCGCCGCCCGCAAGAAGACCGCATAAAACACCAAAATAAATGTTTCCTGTCTTGCTTATAATCACAGCGGTGAGAACACCCGCCAGAACAACAATGCCTTCAACCGATAGATCAACCTCGGCGGCGCCAAGACAGAAAAGCATTGTGCTCGCTACCATACCAACCATCGATATTGAAAGAACCAGACCGATAATATTCTGCACTGTAAAGAAATATGGAACAAAAATCGATAGTAAAATGAATAGGATTAAAAACACCACCAGCATACCCGCATTTTCCCATATACTTTTTAAACTGAAGGTACTTTTTTTTGAAATAGCTACATCGTTTGTCTTCATAAATGCATTCCTCTATAAATAAATTATTTTTCTTCCGTCTCTGACAACGGCAAAGCTAATTGCAGCAATTTTTCCTGGGTTGCCTCACTTCGATTTAATGAACCTACTATTTTTCCCTCTTTCATTACTATGATACGGTCGCATATACCCAGAATTTCCGGCAGTTCGCTGGAAACCACAACCACACCGAACCCTTCTTCTGCAAGGCTGAAGATTATAGAATATATTTCCGTCTTCGCACCGACATCAATGCCTCTGGTCGGTTCGTCCATAAGAATTATTTTTATATTTTCAGACAGCCATCTTGCCAGAATGACCTTTTGCTGATTTCCACCGGAAAGGTTCATCGCTAATTGGTTAAGACGCGGGGTTTTTATATTGAGTTTTTTGATAAATTTTATTGCATTATCTATTTCCTTCTTATTATTAATCATAAAACCGAAATTTGAAAAAAGCCTTCTCACACTTATATTAATATTCTCCAGAACAGAGCGGATTGGAATAATACCTTCCTGTTTTCTGTCTTCCGGGCAATATGTTAGGCCGTTTCTTATCGAATCCCTGACGTTATTGATAATGATTTCTTTACCGAGAATCTTTATTTTTCCTGAATTCTTCGGGGTGCTGCCATAGACAAGCTTCATCAGTTCCGTCCTGCCAGCTCCGATCAAACCAAAAAAGCCTACAATCTCGCCGGCAGCAACAGAAAAACCGGCAGGTTGTTTCAAACCCGGGCCCATGATATTTTCTACTTCAAGAATCGGTTCTCCGGTTTTTCTGGGTTTGTAATTATAGATATCCGTTATTGAACGTCCGACCATGTTTTTAACTAATAGATCTCTTGTTACATTTTCTATCGTTTCAAAGTTTTGTACAAGCTTGCCATCTCTGAAAACAGTAACCGAATCGCAAATTTCAAATACCTCTTCGAGTCTATGGGATACATATATAATAGTGCGCCCCTTGTTTTTCAGATCCTTCACAACCGCAAATAATCTTCTTACTTCCCTATCAGAAAGGCTTGAAGTCGGTTCATCAAAAACGATAATTTTTGCATCCTGCAACAGCGCTTTGGCAATTTCTATCATCTGGCGCTGGCCGATCGATAAATTTTTCAATTTTATCGACGGCTCAATATTTTCACCTATAGTTTTCAAAATTTTTAATGAAGTCTCTATCATCTTCTTTTTATTCACTATGCCGAAATTAGTCGGGTATTTACCTAATAACAGGTTCTCAGCAACCGTCATTTCCGGAACCAGGTTCAATTCCTGGTAGATTGCGGCAACCCCGGCATTAAGCGCTTCTTTTGTATTTTTAAAAAATTGTTTTTTTTCCCCGAAAATAATATTACCAGATGTTGGCACATAGGCGCCGCTTAATATTTTCAGTAAAGTTGATTTTCCAGCGCCATTTTCTCCAACCAATCCATGAACACTGCCTTCTTTTACACCGAATGAAACACCGTCCAATGCCCTGACTCCTGGAAAATCCTTTGAAACAGAATTGAATTTCAAGTAAGCTTCCATTGTATATTACCCCTGGTTTTATTTTATATAGAAACAAAATCATTCTAAGATCTTGATTTTTAAGATTCGGGGTATGAAAATCATACCCCGAATCTTTTAATTTAATTTTGTCTTATACATTTATTTAGGAATAGCTATTCCGGAATCCGTGTAAACCTTCTTCCAATTTTCTTTTGTGATAAGAGTTCCTGCAGTTCTGGTATCCGCAGCCGGTACTGTACCTTTTGTAATCCAATCAAACATCATTTTTGTTGTATTATAACCATGTACTTTTGCCGCTAAAAGAATGGTCCCATAGAAACCGGTAGCAGTAGGTTTGGTCCATTCATTTACTGCAACGGATCCACCATTGATGCCAACAGCGCAAATGTCAGCAGCTTTGAATCCCCTGCCTTCAAGAGCGCGAACGCCGCCGATCACAGATTCTTCATTTCCTGAGAATAGAAGCCAGTGTTTAAAATTAGGGTTCTTTGTAATAACGATTGTAGAAGCGTCAAATCCGCCGGGAGTATCGTTGCTCTTCTCGGGAGCTTCTAATATATTAGCCTGAGGGAAACCTGCGGCGAGCAGAGATTTAATAGCGCCATCTGTTCTGTCTTTAATAGTCTGAAGCTCATTGAAGCTGATTTCAATAGCAGCGGTTTCTGATGCTTTCCAGCCGCGTTTCTTAAATTGATTGGCAAGAGTCGCGCCAACATTTTCGCCAATTTTACCGGCAGAAATGCCAAGATAAGGAACCTCAGCCATAGGATTACCGTTGGCATCTACCCAGCGGTCATCAACAGCTATGTACTTCAATCCGAGAGAATCCGCTTTTGCTTTAATAGCAGATCCAAGTTTCGGATCGGGAGTGCAGATTACGAAACCCTTGGCACCCTGTGCGGCAAGAGTATCCAATGCAGCAAGGACTTTGTCGCCATCAGTAGCGCCAATCGGTATTACTGTAAAACCAAAATCTTTAGCGCATTGGGCGGCAAACTTCTGTTCCAGTTGAAACCAGGATTCTTCGGGTTGTTTTACCAGGAAGCCAATCTTCACGTCTGCAGCAAAACTTGCAGCAGTAAACCCAGCTGTTAATAGAAGACTCACTAAAACCAAACACAACTTCTTCATAAACTCCTCCTTTAATATTATTTATTTCGAAGTGTCTTTTAGGATCTTTCATTTCTCTTTAAAAATAATTTACTTTTATCATAGAGCGGATTGCACAATGAATACCATATATAAATTGAACATTTTAATGGACAATTTGAGCAATTTATATAATTATTTAAAATATATTTTCTAATATTTGTGCATAAAATGGATTTTTTGGTATTATAGATATGATTTTTGGTAATATTTTTGATTCACCACTGATAAATTTTTATTCTATGATGTAATCTACCCTGCCATCTCTGAATTTTACCGGGGATAAATTTACTTTTTCTTTAAAAATACGCGAGAAATAATAAGGATCATCAAAACCAAGCTTAATGGCGATTTCCTTGATTTCAAGATTTGTATAAATCAGCATTTCTTTTGCTTTTTCCATTTTAATTTTTATGAAATACTGATTTGGAGATAAGCCTGTCTCCACTTTAAAACGCCTTCTAAAATTCTCATATCCCATATAAACTTCTACAGCTACTTTATGGAAATCAATATTATTATCCATAACCCTTTCTTCCATGATCATCTTGGCTTTATGGATAGGGTCATGAACCTGCTGTATCTGTAGTTTTTGAGAGGATAAAAGCAATTCATTAATTTTATCATCTGAAATATCTATACTGTTTTCCAATTCAATTAATTTTGAATTTTTAATTAAATATAATTTATCAACCAGTACTTTTACATCTTCTGCGGTACTCGGGAGAATTATAATACATTTTCCTTTATTCTTTAATTCTTTGATTATGGAAACGAAGGCTTCAAACTGTCTTAAACTCATTAAACGGGTAATCTGGCCAAATACATAATAATCGCAGTCCATTGTCAAAACCCTTGCAATTTCCACCATCAGTTTTTCATTTGGATTCAATTGTTTTAATTTCAACTTAATATTAATAGGCGTCTGAAGCTTTTCCAAAACCGAAATTCCTTTTTTAATCATTAGTTTCTTGTTTATAAAACCATATCTCGAATAAAGATTGGAACTGCTTAAAAAAATATTTTCAAGAACTGTCATATTATCTATCAAATTAAAGTTTTGTCTCATTATTCCAATATTTTTTATCCTGCTATTGTGTAATAATTTTTGATTCATAAAATAGATATAGCCGGAATCCTCATTTTCTAATCCGCACAGGATATTTATAAAGATATCCAATGCTTTCTGATTATCCGATATAATACCGCAAATATTCCCGGTCTTTACTTCCAGATTGATATTGTCAAGCATCAGAAAATTCTCTTTTGTTATGGTAATTTTTTCCAGTTTTAAAATTTTCATAGTATTCAACCTATTCAATTAGATTAAATCATTCCTGTATTTTTGTCAATTCAGAGAATGCCATATGATTACATAAAAGGTATGATTTAATATTCATCATTCAATATTTTAAAATGAGATCCCAATTTAATAATCACTCAATTTGGGTATACCTAAACTGAGCGATTCTTATTCAATAATAACTCCCCTCCTTGATAAGGAGGGGGTGGGGG
>CAWAOD010000003.1:0-340643 GCA_963783575.1 uncultured Spirochaetota bacterium
AAGCTTGGCGATTAGTTCCTTTCCTGTGCCGGTTTCCCCCGTTATCAGAATTGGTCTTGATATTAGGACCACCTGGTTTACTTTATCAACAACTTCCTGCATTTCCTGGCTCCTAAAAACAATGGTGTTTTTATCATCAAGAAGCTTTTCCTGTCTTTGGGATATATGGACAGTCAGTTTTTCCACCTCATCTTCGATACGGCTTTTAATCGCGTTAGTCCGTTCATACAACCTGGCATTTTCTATGGAGATGGCAGCCTGGTCGTATTCGCTTCCAGAATTTCCACATCCTCGCTTGAAAAAGAGAGAAACGGATAAGGGATTATCAAAATAGCAGACACCTATGATTTTTTCATGGCGCTTGATAGGAATACAGAGGATAGATTTCAGTTCGTACTAATAACGCTGTTGAATTCCGATAAATTTTCGGCTTTCCCCGCGTTGGCCGAAAGAATAACCTCACCCGTATTGAAAACTTTCTCGACAATATTCATAGAGAACTGGTCCTGCCGGAAAGGCGGAATGTCTTTGTCCTTGTAATCATGGATATCGGATTTGACGCGCAATTCCAGAATGCCGCTTTCTTCGTTTTTTATGAACAAGTAACCTCTCTGAGCTCCGATCGTCTCCATAGCCAGGGATACGATATTATTAAGAAGCTGGTCGAGATGAAGGATTGAAACTTACGGTTTGAGTTACTTTTATTATCGAGGACAATCTTTCTCTATTCTTTAAATGTTGAATGGAATCGACGGCTTCTTCCTCCCGGCCATTTTCACTAATTCCAAGAATATCGGAAACCCTTTTTAAATAGTCTGCGGACCCGATTTCCTTGAAAAGAATGTAAGCGGATTCAAGGTTTTTTTTGGC
Organism: uncultured Spirochaetota bacterium; assembly: GCA_963783575.1. Lineage (GTDB taxonomy): Bacteria > Spirochaetota > Brevinematia > Brevinematales > JAOACQ01 > CAWEAK01. The sequence continues at coordinate 871 of CAWAOD010000003.1, forward strand.
TTCCCCGAATTTTCCTGTGTTTTTCAGAAAGAGCGCGTACTCATAATGGCTTTTTCCTGATTCGTATTTTTGGCCCAATCGGTCTGCAAGTTGGATGCTTTGTAAAAATAGTTTTTCTGCTTTCTGTATTTTTCCGGTCAAAGTGTAATATTTGCCGCTCACTCTCAATGCTTCCGTATAAAGAACCAGCCAGGATTTTGTTTTATGGAGGGCTTTATTAGTGATTTTTTTTATAGGGATAAGGTTCTCTGTCAAGGCAATCTTTTTGATTGAAGTATCATGATTAAATTCTTTTTTATATTTTTCTATTAAAGTGTCCGCAAGAGAGGGATAAACATATTCGGAGTATTGTTTCAGGAAATGGTTCTTCTCGTTGATATTCCTGGATTCATTCAGATACTCGATGGATTTGTCATAATCTTTCATTTCCTTATAAATTCTTCCAAGATTTAATGTTGTGAAACACTTAACAAAGTCAAATCTGTTTCCCTCAATTATTTTTAATACTTCATCATAGTCATTTATGGCTGATTGATAATCTCCCTTAATGTAGTCGATCAGGGAATAGTGATCCAGAACATTGCATTTACCATTATTATCATTCAATTGCCTGCTGATATTAAAGTACAATTGAAGAAATTCCATACCTTTACTGCAGTTACCCCGGTAAATATGATTAAGAGACAGCCCGTTATAAACCATACTCAGTTCCCACAAATCGCCTATTCTTTTAAATATCGTTGCACTTTCTTCGAAATAGCGGCTGCTTGTTTCAAACTCGCCTTTCCATTGGTAACAAAAACCTAACCACATAAGGGATTGGGCACATCCCCAAGTGTCGTCCATCTCTTTCCTGTACTCCAGGGCCTTATTGTGGAACTTTATCGCCTGCTTAAACAGCGGAACGGCCATACAGACACTGGCGAATCCGCCAATGCATACACTAAGCTCTGTAGAATTTCCTATTTTACTTTCGGACAGATTCAATATCCTTAAGGTTGTGCTGACTGATTTCAATACATCCGTCAGGAAGTACATCCAGGTCAGACTCTTATAAAAGCCAATAATCAGTTTATATTTATCTTCTTCAGGGTTTCTTTTTTTTCTGAAGAAGAGTGCTGGAAAGAAGTTATGTAAATTGTGCAGGATCAATTCCTTTAAAATTCTCAGAATTACGAAAGCATTCCTGATCGGCAGTTTTTCTCCCAGTATGGATAAACCGATCCTTCCGTATTCTTCGCAATTTCTCCAATCCCCTTTTTTAAAATAGGCTTCGCTTGTCTTTTTGTACACATCAGCAATATCAAGTTTAGTGCTGATAAAAGAAAGTAATCTGTTATTGATTTCTATAGCTTCATCGTTTTTTCCTATAATCAGGTAAATTTCACTGATATTTTTATTAGTGTTGACCCATAATTTTCTTTCCTCTTTTATTTTTTTCTCAGCCAGGGTATTAACCTGTAAAAAATATTTTAATGCTTCTTCATAGGCAAAGTTTTCCTTGGCTTTCAGGCCTGCGGGGTATCCGTATTCCAGGATCTTCGCATCATTTTTACCTTCAATATAATGATAGATCAAGTCAAAGACAATTTTATCCTTTTCATTCGGATATAAACTTTCCAGCATCATTCCTATCTGCATATGCAGGCCTTTCTTTTCTTCCTCGCCAAGTTTCCTATAAAACGCTTCCTTTATTCTGTCATGCGCAAAAAGTATTTTCCCATTTTCCTGCAAATCCTCCTCCAGCAACTGGAGATGAATAGCCCTGTCCACTATCCCGATAATCTCCGATGCTTCGTAATCCAGAAGACGAAACAGCACTTCCACATCAAACTTTCTTCCGATGACCGCAGCAAAAGACAAAACGCGGGATTCTTTATCACTGAGTAATGAAATCCTCTTCATAACAACATCTAATATCGTGGGAGCTATCTTGGTCTTATCCAGAATTTCCTGATCGATTACCCAGCCTTTCTCTTTGTAATAAATCACTTTTTCATCTACAAATTGTTTTAATATTTCAATCGTAAAGAATGGATTACCTTTACTTTTCTGATAAATAATTCCGGATATTTCATCAATATTTTCTTCTTTTGCGTACAAAAGCGAACTGACAAAACTGTCATTCATAGTTTTGTTAAAAGTTTCCAGGTAAATTTCAGTAAAAAGACGCTTGCTTTCCAGCGCTTCCTTCCGATACACGCTTACCCGGTGTTCATAATTAACTTCATCGTTCCGGTATGTCCCGACAATCAGGAGCGGGTATTTGCCCATCTCTTCCGATAGCTCGCTTAAGAGATCCATACTTCCATCGTCAACCCATTGCAGATCGTCCAGCAATAGTACCAACCCATTTTCTACAATGCTCAGGTTCAATATAAACTGGGCTGCAACCATCAAAAACCGTTTCTTCTCCCTTTCCGCCTCCAGCCTAACCAATTCTTCGCTGTTTTCAAAGATTACCGAAAACGAGGCACTCAATTGAAGAATAATTCCGCTCAGATTTCCTGTCATTTCGATGAGTTCATTTTTAATTTTCAGTTTTTTTTCATCAGGGTAGTCCTGGTATATCTTTAAATAGATATTAAGGGCATCTTTTATTGCTCCGTAAGGGGTCTTGCTTTTTCCCGAAAAACATTTGCCATAAATAAAAAGCCCTCCTATGGAATAAACGAAGCTTCTTAATTCCTCTACGAGTCTTGTTTTTCCTTTACCCGCCTCACCGCTGATCAGGCAGACATTACCTTTATTATCCAGCGCTTTGCCATATAAGCTCATTAGATTTTTTAGTTCCGCTTCGCGGGATATCAGCCCGGTTTTAAACGAAAGCCTTATCTGTTTGTCATTCAACCCCAGAGGAAAATTATGCATGCCTTTTTGATATTTTTCCAGATCGTCCATTAGTCCTTTAGCGGACAGGTAACGGTTATCCGGTTCTTTTTCCAGGAGTTTCAATATAATACTTTCAAGTATTTCAGGAATAACCGTATTGTATTTAGAGGGAGGATCGGGAAGCATGGCAATCTGCTGGTGGATAATAGAGCTGATGCTCGTTACTTCAAAAGGCAAAACTCCGGTAAAGAGCTGGTATAAAATAATGCCCAGGGAATATAAATCGCTTCTCTCATCAATGCTTCTCCTTGTAACACCGAAATGCTCCGGCGACATATAGCTGAAAGTGCCGGCGATCTCTTCCTGTTCCTTTATCGACGAAAACTCTTTTACAAGCGCCATTCCAAAATCAATGATCGTGATATGGTAATGACCCGCTTCCGCTGGATTGACCATAATATTCCCTGGCTTTAAATCCCTGTGGACAATGTTCATAGGATGAATATAGTCCAGTGCCCGGCATATCTGCAGTGTAATTTCAATAATTTCGTTTTCCTTAAACCTATTCCCATTTTGGAGCAGTTTACCCAGGCTTTTCCCCGGAACATATTCCATTACAATGTAATTTTCACCCTCGTATTCCCCTGTTTCATAAATTTTAACAATGTTCGGGTGGTCCAAACGCGATAATATTGAGGCCTCATTCCTGAACCGTATAATATCTTCAATCCGGTTGGATATATTTTCTTTCTTTAATGTTCTCAGGACGACTTCCTTTTTATCAACAGAATCAAAAGCAAGATAGACACGAGATATGCCGCCTTCGTCAATCATCTTTGTCACTTCATAGCGGTTTTGAATTACTTTTCTTATCAAATTATTACCCCTTTCAGTAATAAAGTATAACTTGATTTTGACTCTATGGCAAAATAAGATTCAAAATGTAGGTACAATATTTATTTTAACCTTCACTTCTCCCCTTCTCTGCTATACAAAGTATTGTTAGGCAGATTATATCCATAATATTTTAATAATAAATAAATAAGGTTTTTATCAATTGCAATCTACTTTTTAAGAATATTGTATGTGGTAAATAATCCATGGATTTCCTTTACTTTTTTCAATGGTATACAGACGTTGGGTAAGGCTTCGGGGCGGGGTTGTCTAAAATAAAAGTGGTAATAAGAATTACCAGTTTCTTTGATCTTCTCATAACCTGTATGATCCGTTTTTGATGTTTTCAGTATTTCCAATAAATATTTCCTGAATATTTTCGTTGCAACTGCGAAAAAAAGATCTTCCTTATTTAAAAAATAGATTTTAATGAAAAGATTCTACCGTTTAGCTGCAAGAAAAAACTGTTCTAAAATTCCAATAGAAAAATAAAAACAGTATTGAATTCTTTGATGAGTATAAATATCGATTCAAATGCAAACTTAAATGAAAAAAACCAGATGATTTAACGCTGTTCCAAGTTCAGATAATAGGCGGTTAAATATAGAATTATATATTTTATGATCGACTCTCGATCTTTAATAACTTTTAATATATCATCAGTTAAAACCATATCCTCAGCCTCTTTTTTAATTGTATCCGCTGATGGTAGCCGGATGGAACGCATTCTCTTGCTAATCTTTTCATGGACAATTTTAAGGTTTTGTTTGCGGTTTTCTTTGGAAAGAGCCATGTTCCAACGGTTCTCATAATAATTCATCATTTCGTAAATATCTTTATCGCCAATCAAAGAATTTTTAAATTCCTTCATGTTTATAATAATTGATCCGATATTTTCTTCTTGAATTCCTTCTTCCGGTTTATTGCTATCAATATTTTTACTATTTTTGACTTTTAAATTATCTTTCTTTTTAACAGTTTTTCTAATTTTATTATCCTTGAAATATTTTCCTAAAAACTTTAACAAATCCATAATTGTCTTTAAAATTGAAATGTTTAACTTGAATGGAATTCTTGATTTAGCATCCTCTAAAAATACAATATAATCCAGTTTTAAAATATCGCATAATGGTTTGAGAGGAGGTGTGGAAGAAATTTTTATATCATCAACCATAAAAAAACGCCGGATTTGCGGGGCTATCTGAATATCATGGGAAGCCTGGAATACAAGTTGGGAATAAAGAAATACCGGGTTCTTGAGGATGTAACCAATAATTATGTCTTTAATTGGAAAATTATTTTCAATAAACTTACTGAAAGCATCTTTAGATTTCATAAAAGGTTCATTCAAAAACCTCGAAGGGTCCTGATTAAGACGATTAATTAATTCCTGCCTTGTCTGATAAGATATTGTATCAATTCTTGTTATAAAATATGCATAAAAATGTTTTTGATGAATATAAAAAGTCTCATCCTGAATCTTTACTGGAATAATAATTTGGGAACCATCAAGTTGCGGTATAGAATAATTGAGTAAGAATTTGTCGACAATATCGAAATAATCCTTTTCCGGATATACTTTAAGTAATTGATTTCTTTCCCGGATTGCTGACAGATTTTTCTTATCAAAAAAAATCGCATGAGATTCCATTGCGTTTAATAGAATGTCTATTATTTTGTCTATGACAATCTTTTTTTGTTCCTGTTCGCTTTGAATAACGGATAAAGCTTTAATTATTTCAGTTGCCTGCACTATTACCTGATTTGTTCCTTCCGGATTAAGGTTTAATAATATTTCATTGCTCAGTGTAGCATAAAATTGTGGCGATCTCTCGACATTGCGGACTAAATCCTCCGGCGAATTGAAGTCAATCATACTCGGGTATTGATGTTTCATCTTCATAAGTATTTGAGCGGCAAATTCTTTTGAATTAATAATATAACGGCGGATTCTTAAAAATGATTTCTCAAAAAGCCCGGCAATTTTATCTGTGGGAATAAAAATAGCTCCCGTCATCGGCAATACTAATTTAATAATTGAACCGCTCTTTGATAATTCCTGAGCTTTTTCCGGAGTTAATTCCTTAATATCTATCTTGGGAATATTATCAGGTAATCCCGCTAAATGCAATCCTTCGGCAAACGGAAAAGGTTTATTTTCGTCTTTGTCCATATCATCATAATCTTTTATAATATTATCGATTAATTGCTGAACTTTTTCATCACTGATCGCATCAGGATTGATCATGATAATTCCAATAATTTTATTGTCTTTGATATCAATTTTACAATAGTTATATTTATATAAAGCATGGCAAAGCTTATTAACTACTGAAGAAATAGTAGTTTCATTCTTAAGAGAACTATTTTGAATATGCAAGCCGAATTCTTTTATATAATTAAAAATACCCGGAATCGGTATATAGGATGTGTTGTTTTTTTGAGTGTAATCGATCATAGCGAGAAAAATATCTCTGTCATTATAATCAAAAAAATTTAAATAATGTAAAATGTCTATTTTTTTCTTTTCATCATACTTTACCCAATCGGGGATTTTATCATATTCCTCCATAAAAAACTCCAATTTATAATTATTAATAAGAAAAAATTAAAATCCCACTGGCAGAAATTCTAATCTGCAAGTTAAATATTGTCAAAAAAGGTATCACTTTCAAAATTTCCTGTGAGCATAGCTGCGATGGATTGGAATTTAATAATTCTACAAAAAATGCAAATCTGGAAATTGGGTTAGCAGGCTTTTGATGGCCCTGATTGTCTCAATTTTAAATATGGCCAACCCCTACCTTTCGGGAATCATTGTTGACAGGGTAATCATCGGCGGGCAGAGGAATCTGCCGGCCATCATACTGTAAGTGATGATCGGAGTAAATGTTATTAAGTTTCTGCCTATTTTTGCCGCATCATTATGTTTTTGTATTAATTTGGTTTATTATTAACTTAACCCTGAATGTTGTTCCCTCTCCTACTTTGCTTTCAACTTCAATAACACCATTATGTTTTTTGATTATTTCATAACACAAACTTAATCCCAGTCCCGTCCCTTTCCCAGCTTCCTTGGTAGTGAAAAAAGGTTCAAAAATATGCTTCATAACTTCTTCTGTCATTCCTGAACCAGTATCGGATATTTCAATAGCAATTTGCTCTCCGACTTTTTTAGTAATGATTGTGATACTGCCCCCATCCGGCATAGCGTCAACAGCGTTACTGCATAAATTTACTATTACCTGTTGTATCTGATTTTTATTTGCCATAAAATATGGCAAGTCAGCACCATATGCTTTGATGACTTCAACATTCTTCACTTTTGCTTGCGCTTCTATAAATGACAATGTTTCATCAATTGTCTCATTTATTTCTATAAATTCAAACTGGGTTATTCCCTTTCTTGAAAAAGTCAATAAATCTATCACCAGATTCCTGCAACGTATCGCTTCCCGTTCTATTGTTTTCAAGGGCTTATATAACGGTTCTTCTTCTTTAATTCGTTTTATAATACTTTGAGCAAATCCCAGTATTACGCCCATGGGATTGTTTATCTCATGAGCCACTCCGCCTGCCAGCTGTCCCACAGCCGCCATCTTCTCAGACTGAATCAGCATTACCTGAGCTGTTTTCAGTTTGTCATACGCTTCCTGTAACTCCTGTGCCCTTTCATGAAGTGCTTCGGTACGGATTTTCTCGGCGGCAAGCTCCTTCTCCTTATTCTGTAGCATTAAAATCTCGCGCATATCCCGGGCTACTCCCACAAAGCCTAATAAATTACCCTCTTTATCTTTCATTTTAGAGACTGAAAGGCTGACAGGAATATCTTCACCATCTTTTGTATGTAAGAAAATATTATGTTTATTGAATGATTCCTTTTCATTAAGAAATTGGATCGCATCTTCTTTGAAAAACAACTTTACAGGACCCCCGGTTATTTCTTCCCTAGTATAACCAAGCAATTTCAATGATGCATGGTTTACCTCAATGATCTTTCCTTCAATGTCTATAAGGATTAAAGAATCACTCATGGTTGAGAGAATATCTGATGCTGCATAGGCGGGGGTAAGAGTCATTAATCTGTATTTTGTTATAGCATATACAATTCCAATTGCCCAGATTAAAGAGAAAACATCCCCTAACTGAGGTATGGAATTTACATTTAAATTTGGAAGCAATATATCAGTAATTGCGCCCATAATTATTGGAATGATACCTGTAATAACAATAATAACCGCCTGTTTTTTCTCATAACTATACTTAGCTTTTTTAATGGAAAAATAACCCAAAGAAATTGAAATAAACATAAATGAAAAGTAATAAGCATAAAAAATATAGCTCCAGATTGAAGTTAACCAGATATTGCTCCATCCGTAAGGTTCTATGATATTATCATTGATAAGATATCCTGTCCATTGTTTATAAATAAATGATACCATAATAATCAAAATTATGAGATATAAATACCATTTCTTTAATATTTTTTCTTTTCTGGTAAAAACAAGAGCAAACCATAAAGAGAAAGCCGGGAAACTGCACCAGCCAACAGAAGAAATATTTTGCCATAACATGGCTATTTCTTCATTTTTGGCAATATCATAATAAGCAGTGGAGAAATTCCAAATAGCAAAACAGCCTAATAGTAAAGAGCAAGTTCTGTTTAGCATAGATTTTGGATTTTTATACAATACATAAATTATCAAAAATAAAAAAAACATGGAAGATGTATATTGAATTAAAAACAAGATATTCATAATTTCCCTGAATTTAAGATTTTCTAACAATGCTATTATTATATAAAGCAGTAGGTGCAGGCGGGCGATAACCAAGAGAGCTATACAACCTACATAATTATATTCCTTCCTTCATCTGTCTGTCAATATTTTTGCTTTCAAGGGTATCAAACAGCTCCATATTAAGCGGTTTAATATAAAGAGCTAACAATAACTCTTTTTAGCCATTTCCATAGCACCTTGGCTTAAAATTTCGAAAACGTTGTCACTTTGTATATTCCAGTGGTCCTTGTTCTATTAAAAGCTCCGATAATCGGTCAATTACATATGTAAAGGAATTATAATAGACTCCCAATCAGTTCAACACAAAATTACAATCTTCGCATATGACTCCAAAATATCTTTATAAAAACAGCATATGGGATTTGTATAGTGTCGAAAACACTTCGGATTTCGCACCAAACATCCACTCCTAATATTAATACTGACTAAAATATTCCAAAAAGACTATTGACAATTTGAAACTCTTGATTTAAAATAATGTAAACGCTTAACATAATAGGTTTATTATATAACATTTACTTTATAAAATAAAATAGGGAATGATTGTAAATGAAAGATTTTATTTTGGGAATCGATCTTGGAACTTCAGGGTGTAAGGCTGTGCTTTTTGATTTAGACCTTAAAATTGTTTGCAGCTCAAACAGCGCTTTCCAGACTACCTATCCTCAAAAAGGATGGGCTGAGCACAATACAGGTCAATGGTGGCAAGGAGTGCTTAAATCTATTAAAGAAATTATATCAAAAAGTAAGATCAATCCTGGAAATATAGCCGGAATAGGTTTTGATACTATGTCACCCGTAGTATTACCGGTTGATGATAAAGGCAACGCATTAACTCCGGCGTTGATCTGGATGGACAGAAGAGCCGAAAAACAGGCTCATTGGCTTGAGGATAATTTGAAAGAATCCATATTAAAAATAAACGGCAACCATATAGATCCCTCTTTTATGGCTTCAAAAGTTCTATGGATTAAGGAGAATGAACCTGAGATTTATAAAAAAACGCGTTTTTTCCTTCATGCGAATGGTTATCTTGTTCATAAATTAACGGGTCAGTTTAGCATGGACCGTTCCCAATGCGGTTTAAGCCAGCTATGTGATACGGCGAAGGGTGAATGGTCTGAAGAACTGATCAGGAATTGCGGATTGGATATTGAAAAAATGCCGCCGATGTTTGATAGTTTTGATATTGTAGGGAAAATAACCGGAAAGGCCGCAAAAGAATCCGGATTAAAAGAAGGAACCCCTGTGGTAGCCGGGGCAATGGATAATGTGGCAGCCGGTTTAGGCGCTGGCGTTTATAAAAAGGGGCAAGTTTATGTATCCGCCGGTACTGTGACCAATGCGGGCGTTTGTATTGACAAACCCGTTTACAAAGAAGAGATGCATATTTATCATCATATTGTACCGGGGATGTGGCTTACCGTCGGCGGAGTTGATTATGGCGGCGCGGGTATAAAGTGGTTTAATGAAATCCTTGGAGAAAAAGATTATATTGAAATAACAAAGCTTGCTAACACTTCTTCTTATAATGAAGATCCGTTGATTTTTTTACCGTATATGGTTGGGCAGAGAGCCCCAATATGGAACAATAATACCCGCGGAGTGATATTCGGATTAAGCCCTTCGACAAATAAACAAAATCTTGTTCGTATGCTGATGGAAGGTACTGCTTATGGTACAAGAAAAATTCTGGAGATTGTTGAAAAAGAAAAAATAGAGATAAATCAGATAAAGATGACTGGCGGCAGTACCAATATTGAAGCCTGGGTACAATGCTTTGCGGATATTAACAAAAAGGAGATTGAAGTCCCCGGTGAAATGGATGTTGCTCCTCTTGGCGCTGCTATAACGGCGTGTTATGGGGTAGGAATCAATAGGAATTTTGAAGATTTGATTGGAAAAATTACTGTGAGCGGGAATTATAAGCCGAAACCCGGTAGAACGGATTATTATGATAAAATGTTCCAGATTTTTTCCCGGCTGTATGACAATGTCCTCCCGGTTTATGAAATGCTTACCGATTTGAATCAGACAAATAAAATGTAAATTAAGCAAAATTTTGGGATCACTCATTATAAAAAAATGGAAGGTATTAAAATGAAAGCGGCTTTAAGAGTAAAACCAAAGTCGGTTAACTGCGTAGAGATTCCCGAACCGGAAATCAAACCCTATGAGGTATTGATAAAAGTGGATTCGGTTGGGATTTGCGGATCGGATATTAACCGCATAGCTGAAGATAATGAAAAGTGGAATAAGGTGGTTTTAGGACATGAATTTGCCGGAATTGTAATAAAAACAGGCTCAAATGTAACAAATATTAAAGTAAAAGACAGGGTTTCCGCAGCTCCCCTAATCCCCTGTCATGTCTGCGATAAATGCCGTCAGGGGCTTTTCTCGCTCTGCAAAAATTATACATTTATAGGTTCCAGGCTGAATGGCGCAATGGCTGAATATGTTGCTGTACCGGAAGAAAATGTATTACCATTACCGGGCAATTTATCTTTTGAAAACGCGGCTTTGATTGAACCTATTGCAGTTTGCCTGCATCCAATATTACCCCTCAAAAACATGCTGGGAAGGGATGTCCTGATCACCGGAGCCGGAACAATAGGCTTGCTCGCCCTTCAAATATTTAAGGTAATGGGAGCAAGGCATGTGATTGTTTCAGATATTGTTGAAAATAAATTGAATATAGCAAAAAAACTTGGCGCGGATATAACAATAAATGTGATGAAAGAGCCTTTGAAAAACGCCTTGAAAAATTCTTTAGAAAATAACACTGGGGGAGAAGTAGACCTGGTTTTTGAATCTTCCGGAAGTAATCCAGCAAAGAAATCCGCCATCGAGGCTGTTAAAGGAAAGGGACTGATTTTACAGGTCGGCACTTCACCGGCAGATATAACATTTGAGGCTAATCTCTACGAACAGATAACCAGGAAAGAACTGGAAATAAGGGGAAGCTGGATGAATTACTCGGCGCCATTCCCGGGTCCGGAATGGACTCTGGCGGTATGGCTGCTTCAATCCGGCTTGATTAAAGTGAAGGAATTGATTACGCATTATTATCCACTAAGCGAAATAGGAAAAGCTTATGACATGATTTTTGGGAATAAAGAAGAATTTATTAAAGTTATTATTAAACCATAAAGAAAAGTGAAGGTTGATCTTATGTTAAAGTCAAGCGGAGCATTTTTAAAAATTTTAAATGACAACCGGATTGGAAAACCCAAGGGTATCTATTCAGTTTGTTCTGCCCATCCTGCGGTTCTGGAAGCGGCTATGCTTCAGGCAAAAGAGGATGGCTCCATTCTCCTGATTGAATCGACATCCAATCAGGTTGACCAATACGGCGGTTATACAGGTATGAAACCGGCTGATTTTATTCTGTATGTTCACCATGCCGCTAAAAGAGTTGATTTTGATGAAAATAATATCCTTTTCGGAGGGGATCATCTTGGTCCGAACTCATGGCAGAAAGAAAATGCTGAAGAAGCTATGATCAAGGCGAAAGAATTAATAAAAGCCTATGTGGCCGCTGGCTTTGAGAAAATCCATCTCGATGCGAGTATGTTTTGCGCAGATGATGCCGGCGACAGGCACAAACCGCTGAAAGACAGCATTGTGGCTGACAGGGCAAGCGAACTTTGTATGGCGGCTGAAGAAACATGGAAGGAATTAAGGTATAATAATCCTAAACCTTTCTATATAATCGGTACCGAAGTACCTGTACCGGGGGGAGCCCGGGAGAAAGAAGAAGGTGTTAATGTGACAGAACCTGAGGCTGTTAATCAAACTATTGAAATTACAAAAGATTATTTTAAAATGAAAGGCCTGGAAGATGCATGGAACAGGGTTTACGGTATTGTTGCCCAGCCGGGTGTAGAGTTTGGAAATGACCAGATCTTTGATTATAACAGGGAGAAGACAATAAAGTTAAGCAAAAATATCGAAACACACAGGAATCTTGTTTATGAAGCCCATTCGACGGATTACCAGACAATGAAAAATCTCAGCGAAATGGTGAAAGACCATTTCTGCATATTAAAAGTCGGCCCCTGGCTGACGTTTGCCTACCGTGAGGGCATTTTTGCTCTGACAGATATAGAGAAGGAATATCTTGGTAAGAATAAAAATATAAAATTATCCGATTTGAAAGAAACTCTTGAGAAAGTGATGTTAAACAATGATGTATACTGGAAAAGATATTATCCCGGAAATGAGGATGAGCAGTGTTTTGCCAGAAAATACAGCCTAAGCGACCGCTCGCGCTATTACTGGGTTGACAGTTTATTACAGCAATCGGTAGAGAGGCTTTTAAGCAATTTATCCGGGTATCCGATCCCGCTGCCGCTGGTGAGTCAATATCTACCGGAACAATATTATGCGGTAAGGGAAGGAAGGATCGATAACAGCCCTAAAAGTCTGATTTTAGATAAAATCCGCGGGGTACTCCGGATTTACTCAAAGGCTAGCGGTCTGAGTTAATTGTTATTACATTTATTAGAGAGGCATATATGTTAAATGGAATTCCTGTTATATTAAACCCGGATTTATTGAAGATTATGATGGAAATGGGCCATACTGATGAAATAGTTTTAGCCGATGGAAACTTTCCGGGTGCGAGCAACGCAAAACGTCTTGTTAGATGTGATGGGAACGGCATCGCCGAGATTCTAGAAGCCTTTTTAAAGTTTTTTCCTCTGGATGGTTATGTGGAATGCCCGGTTTCCCTGATGGCCGTGGTAAAAGGAGACCCATATAAACCGGTAATCTGGGAGGAATACAAAAAGATAATCGCAAAATACGAACCCAGAAAAAATATTTATGAAATGCTTGAAAAGCACGATTTTTATGAAAGGACAAGGCTTGCATACGCTGTTGTAACAACCGGCGAGACGGCTCTTTACGCGAATATAATTCTAAAGAAAGGTGTTGTGATTGAGAAATAATACCTCGCAGCAAATACATGGCAGGTTGTTACTCTATTGATTGATATCATTCATGTAATAATGAGATATTAATGAGTATTTTCTCCCTAGCCCTTCATAATCGACTTCCCAGATTTCACCGTTGCCCGGTAAAGCTTCAGGATAAAGCGGGAGAGTATTTTCAAGATGCCCTTTAATAAGCCGCATGGCTACCGCATGTGTTACAACAAGGATTTTTTCTTTTTTATCCAGAAATCCCATATCAGATAAAAAAGGCTTAACCCTTTCAGCTACCATTTTGTATGACTCTCCGCCGCCGATTGGAACCCAATCCCACCTTTTTGTCTTATCCCACTGGTAATCAGGATTATCCTTCAGTTCGTCAAAAGTCTTTCCGGAAAAACTTCCTACATGCTGTTCTATCAAACGATTGTCTGTTTCAATTTTTATTTTAAAAATATCAGAAAATGACGCCGCGGTCTGCAATGTCCTGAGTAATGGAGAAGAGATTATTCTATTAATATGAAATTCTTTTGTGAAATTGGCGGCTATGTGTTTTGCGTCAATAAATCCCTTTTCCGATAAAGGATAATCAATTTGACCGGCAAGAATATTTTTTGAATTTGCTTCACTTTTACAGTGACGGATAAAAAATAGTTTAGGCATAAAAAGAAACTCATATTTTGTATTTTATATTAATAATAAATTTACATAAAATCCGGATTAAAGTCAAAAAACAGTTTATGCTAATTGATTTCTATAAAAACCCCTGTATTATTTACAGGGGTTTTGTAGGAGGGAATATGAGGGTTATTTATTAAAAAACGTTAATATTACCATCCATATCCCATAAGTCTTTCCAGTCATTTGCACCTTTCCATAAAAATACCTGTCCTTTAATTAGACGGCAATTCTTATCTGCTTTGGCCAGTTCTTTCATTTCTTCGGCAGTCAGTGGATCTTCCACTGTAGATTTAAGGTTGCTGACATATTCATTGCGGTAAATAGAGAATGGAATCGGTATTTGCCCGCGCTGAACAGCCCATTTAATACAGATTACAGCAGGATGAACACCATGATTTTTAGCGATTTTTACTACTATGGGGTCCTGAATGTCTACCGTATCTTCGGGAGTTTTATCGCGATCGGGACGCGTCGGAGAGCCTATCGGGCAGAAACCGATCGGTTGTATGCCGTTATCTATACAATAATTGAATAATTCCGGCTGCTGGAAATTGGGATGAAGCTCCATTTCATTACATACAGGCATAATCTCCGCATTATGGAGGACCAGTTTCAATTTAGGAATAGTCATATTGGAGGTTCCGATATTTCTGACTAATCCCATTTTAACCAGCTTTTCCATCTGGCGCCAGACCATCATATAGTCTTCATGAATGTAATGCTTTGCATTTGGATCGCGTGAAGACACATCAACACCCTTAGCATGAAAATTCGGGAAAGGCCAGTGAATAAGGTACAAATCAAGATAGTCTAACTGCAGGTCCTTCAAGGTCTGTGCACAGGAAATAAGCACATCGCCTTTGCCATGCATATTGTTCCATAATTTGGATGTAATGAATAATTCTTCACGTTTTATGCCTGTTCCTAAAATTTCTTTAAATACTTTTCCTATTAAATTCTCGTTTCCATAAACAGAGGCGCAATCAAAAAGCCTGTAGCCGACTTCCGCAGCCCCGTTAACCGCCGCAGCAATATCTTCAGCCGAGAAACGATCGGAGCCGAATGTCCCCATACCTATCCCTGGGATCTTTTCGCCGGTTCTTAAAGTCCTTTGGGGAATCTTTTTTGGATCAATGGAATCACCCTTGCTGACTTCCTTCATTTTAACCATGATATCCTCCAAAATAATATATTAATCCTTACACGTATAACGTTTACATTATAGATTATTTTATATCTGTTTGTCAAGAAAATAAATATTCGTAAAGTTGACAATTGATGAGTTAAATTCTATAATTGTTTAAGCGTTTAAATAGGTATTTGGAGTTGAATTGATGAATAAGATAACAATAGAAACAGTGGCTAAAAAAGCCAATGTTTCGGTGGCAGCGGTATCATATGCCATATCCGGTAAAAAGAAAATCAGCAAAGAGGTAACTGAAAGAATCATGAAAGTGATTGAGGAACTGGACTATAAACCGAGTATTATTGCCAGAAATCTGGCCAGCAGTAAAACATGGACTGTCGGACTTTATACCTCGCCGACCAAAAATATTAAGGAAGATTATTTTTTCAATACTTTTTTAGCTGGAATTCTGGATGAGCTCCATCAAAAAAAGTATCAACTGCACCTCTATGCGGATTATCTGAATGAAAACCATGAAGAACATCCGGATTTAAGCATGACCCAGCCGATTGACGGGGCGCTGATTATGAACCCGCGCGTCAACGATGTTTATCTGGATTATATCAAAAAACAGGGTATTCCTTTTGTCGTCATCGGAACTCCAGCCGATCCTGAAAAAATATTTTATATTGATGTGGAAACAACTGCAGGCGCTTATTCGGCTACTAAATATTTGATTTCAAAAGGTCATCATAAGATACTGTTTATTGACAGCCTGTCCGAATATATGCATAGTATTCAGCATCTGCAGGGAAGCAGGATGGCTTTTGAGGAAAATGGGCTGGAATGGGATTTAAATAACGTTATACATATTAATATGACGGAAGAAGACGCTTATAATGTTCTTGCGGAAAAAGGGAACCTGCTGAAAAATTATACCGCAATCCTGGCTTATCATGATGTATTCAGTATAGGAATTATGCGGTATCTAAAAGAACAGAAAATTCTTGTACCGAATGATATTGCTTATATTTCTATAGGGAATACTCTGTTTTGCCGCATTCATTCGCCTGCGCTGACTTCGGTAGATATGGCACCTTATGAAATGGGCTATTCGGCGGCGGAAATGCTGATTGATGTGATTGAAAAACGTAGAATACAGCCTTCGCATACCATTATTCCGGTAAAGCTGATCGAAAGAGAATCGGTTTAATACCTTGTAATAAAAAGAATTAAAAAATAGATAAAATTTATGTTGACAAAGATCATAACTTTATTATATAATTTAAGCGTTTAAACATTTATACATCTATTATTAATTAAACGCTTATCTTATTATTTATCCATTATATTGAAATTATAGGGTTTTAATCCCGAAAATATTAAAGGAGGATTCATCATGAGGAAAATTGCGATTGGTATTTTGACGGCAATGGTTTTATCGGTGTTGTCGGTAACCGCTTTTGCAAAAGACCCGGTTACCATAACTATCTGGGATTTCAAGTATGGTGATGCGGGTATCGCTCCGGCCATGAAAAAAATCGACGATATGATTATGCAGCAATATCCAGGCATCAAGATCAATCACGTAGCTCAGCCGAACAATAACTATTATGATCTTGTCCGCGCTGCAGTACAGGCAAATGACGGGCCCGATATCATTATGTTCCATGGCGGGAAACAGGCATACGAATTCGACGAATATACCGTTGCCCTGGACAGCTACATCAAGTCCTGGAGAAACGAGATATCCGAGTACAGCTGGTCGTTCTGCTCTGAAGGCGGGGACGCCAAAAAGCCGGTACACCTTGTTCCTATGACAATACAGGGATTCGGCATCTACTACAAT
Source organism: uncultured Spirochaetota bacterium (assembly GCA_963783575.1). Lineage (GTDB taxonomy): Bacteria > Spirochaetota > Brevinematia > Brevinematales > JAOACQ01 > CAWEAK01. Next base: position 17,986 of record CAWAOD010000003.1, read on the forward strand.
AAGGCCTATTTTAAGAAAGCAGGTCTGGATCCGGAAAAAGCCCCATCCGATTACGCTTCTTTTATGGCGGCATGCGAAAAACTGAAAAAAGCCGGTATAGCGCCTATTGTCGGCGGTTTGAAGGACAATCCGTTTACACTTGACTTCCTGATGAGAGACCTGGTTGCCAATATTTACGGACCCAATGTAAAAGACCTGGTTACAGGAAAGCAGAGTTTCAAAAACAATAAAGCATTTACAAAGGCTGTGGAAATAATAAAAGAATTATTCGATAAAGGCTATTTTGATGATGCTGCGACATCGACGCCCTATTTTATGGACGGGATCAATAATTTTGGTGCCGGCAAAGGCGCAATGTTCATCGGTCTTTTATCGGATGTCGGACATTGGAAATTCTTCTGTGATTCTCTTGGAAAGGATAATATCGGTTACTTCCCTACGATTAATTTCACAGAAGCGAAATATAAAAATATCCAGGTTCTTCAGCCCTGCGGTATAGGTTATTCTATTATGAAATGGTCAAAGAACCAGGCTGAGGCAGCAAAGGTAATCGAAGGCTACGCCAGGGGAGAAGGAAACGCTACCTGGATGAGTATGACCGGCGCTTTATCACCGAACAAGAATATGGACATCAAGAAACTGGGATATCCTCTAGTTGGACAGATCCTGAAACAAACTTTTACTTCTGATTTCAACACATTGCTTAACAACGCTGATGCTAACCAGAATATGGACAGATATCTTGCTCAATTCTATGTTTCGAAGGAAATTTCCGAGGATCAGTTAATCACATCATTCCAGGGAATGCTGGATAATGCTAACAAATAAAAAGTAATACAAATAACAAATCCGGATATCCTGAGTTTCTGCTCAGGATATCCGGCAAATATCATCTTAGGGAAAAAACATGAAATCAAAAGCAATGAGATTCAACCGGGAAGCAATGGATTCCTATATTTTAGTTCTGCCTTTATTGCTTCTCCTGGCCGTCTTTATTTTATATCCGGTGCTTTCAAATTTTTATTACAGCCTAACAAAATGGAAGGGCATCGGCAACGAAACATATATAGGACTGGAAAATTACCGGACCATGATGAAGGACAAAATATTCTGGACGGCTATTTATAATACAGGGATTCTGATTCTTTTCATTCCGCTGGGAGTGTTTCTTCCGCTTATTCTTTCCGCAATATTAAGAACCGGATTGAAAGGATGGTCTATTTTCAGAGCCATAATTTATCTGCCGAATATTCTGGGATACGTTATCATTGGCCTCATTTTTAATCTTCTGCTTAGAAACAACGGCCCGCTTAATGCCGCACTGAACTTTTTAGGACTGAACTTTTTGGCCCATGACTGGCTGATAAGGTCCGATTCGGCAATTGCCTGCCTTGGTATTATATTCGTCGGCTGGGTGAAACTCGGTTTCGGCTGCATTTATTTCCTGGCCTCCATGAGCGGCATTGATGAGAACCTTTATGACGCGGCGAAAATCGACGGGGCCGGATGGTGGGCAATGTTCTGGAATGTCACGGTCCCTTCCATCCGGTTTTCAATTGAATTCTTTATTGTTCTGTCTTTTATTGAGGTATTCGCCAGGGCATTTCCCTTTGTCTGGACCTTTACACGAGGCGGGCCCGGGTTCGGGACATATACGCTTGAATACGGAATCTACTCCACGGGTTTTGTCGGTTTCAACGCGGGTTACGCAAGCGCATGGGCCGTGGTGCTGTTTTTCTTCTGTTCTATAATAGCTATAGCTCAGATAAGACTGATGAGGAGCAATATCAATGAATAAATTAAACAATAAGGAAACCCTTTTTTATAATGTTATATTGTATTTTATTTTAATTGTTTTTGCCTTTATTGCTCTTTATCCCATCTTCCATATATTGATAACGAGTTTGAAAAGTATAAAGGAATATGTAAACAATAAGCTGTTCTGGCCTGTGACGCCGACGCTTGAAAATTATAAATATGCGCTTTTCCAGGGCAAAATGCTAAAATATTTCTTAAATAACTGCATCATTATGCCGGTTGCAATACTCGGATATATATTTGTATGCATAACTGCAGGATTTGCTTTCGGAAGACTGCGTTTTCCTTTCCGCCTGCCTATTTTTCTGGTTGTACTTTTCCTGATGATTTTTCCCCAGCTCCTTCTTGCCCTCCAGATATTCCAGATTTGCAGGTTCTTACATTTAATAAATAATTATTTCGGGGTGGTCCTGGTATGGATCGCTTATTTTGCACCATTCGGAGCATACATTATGTCAACATATTATTCCACGGTGCCTTACGAGCTTATTGAATCCGCAAAGATAGACGGTGCGGGAACCTGGAAGGTCCTTTTCTATATTATGATACCGGTATCTACTCCGATGATCGGCGTCATCCTTATCATCGGTTTTCAGTCAATGTGGAATGAGCTTATTTTTTCACTTCTACTGCTCCAGAATGATGCGATGAGAACCATAACTCTCGGCATCAGCCAGATGCAGGGTCAGTATGGCCTGGATGATACCAGGCTGACAGCGGCGGTTATGACCGCCTCCATAATTCCCCTGCTGCTTTTCCTTTTCTTCCAAAAGTATATATCGATGGGCGCATATGCCGGAGCTGTGAAAGGATAAATTCATATTTTAAATATAACTTTCTGTTTGTAGACTTTATTCTTCTTCAATATAAGCGAATGTGGAATTTTAATTTTTTTATTAATTTGAACGCTAATATGTTGAAAAAACTTGGTTGAATTATCTGGAATTGCAATAATTATTAAAAGAACTGGAGGATAGAATTAATGGATAAAGGGAAATCTGTATTTACTATAATACCTTTTCCATTTCATCAGGTCAAACTAAATAAAGGCGTTTTTCGTTCGGCTTTGGAGTTAAACCGGGAATATCTTAATGAAATCCCCGAGGAGAGGCTTTTATATTCATTTAAGGTAAATGCCGGGATTGAAACAAGTGCGGAGCCTTTAGGCGGTTGGGAAAAACCGGACTGTAAGATTAGAGGCCATTTTTTGGGGCATTTTCTTACAGCATGCGCCCGGTATTTCGCGATTGAAAACGATACAGTATTAAAAGAAAAAGCGGAAAGGATCATAGAAACACTCGCTTTTTGCCAGGAAAAGCTTGGAGGAAGCTATTTAAGCGCTTTTCCTGCATCAGAGCTTGATTTATTGGAAAAATATGAAGATCATGACGTTTGGGCGCCATACTATACTATTCATAAAATAATGCAGGGCTTGCTTGACTGCTTTCTGTTTTGCGGCAGTAATAAAGCTCTTGAAATAGTCAAAAAAATGGCTGACTATATAATAGGCCGTTTTTCAAAGCTGTCTTTCTGGAAGATTGACGGTATTTTACGGTGTACCAGGACCAATCCTAAAAACGAATTCGGCGGAATGAGCGATGTTCTGCATAAACTTTATTTAGTGAGCGGAGAAGATAAACACCTGGAAATCGCTCATCTGTTTGACCGCCCGTATTTTTTAGAAAATCTTAAAAACGGGAAAGACATTTTAACCAATCTTCACGCAAATACACATATACAAATTGTTATCGGTGCTGCCGCTCATTATGAAACGACAGGAGATATTAATTATAGAATCGGTGTTGAAAACTTTTACAAATACCTGACAGGAAGAACCTATGTCAATGGAAACAGCAGCGGCCCGTCCGCCCAGCCGGATGGAGGAACTTCCGATAAATCGGAACATTGGGGTGAATATGAAAAATTATCTGTGGCGCTGGCTGGCGGTGAATGTGAATCCTGCTGCGGACATAATACGCAAAAAGTACTTGGACATCTTTTACAATGGACAGGAGAAGCCGGGTATGGGGATCATATTGAACGGCTTATGTATAATTCAGTCCTGAACGCGACAAGCAGAAAAAGCGGTATGACCCAGTACCATCAGCCTTTAGGGATAAGCGCTCACAAAAATTTCGGATCAAAATATAATGATTTCTGGTGTTGTACCGGTACAGGCGTAGAAGCGATGAGCGAGCTTTCAAAGAATATATACTATCATAACGAAGAAGCGCTTTTTATTAACCTTTATATTTCTTCCAGCGTCCGCTGGCCTGAAAAAGGGTTACTGCTGGAACAGAAAACAGATTTTCCGGTATCGGAACAAAGCACAATAATATTAAAGCTGGAAAAACCGGCAAGCTTTACCATTAAACTAAGAACAGGTTACTGGATGCGCCGGGGAATAAAAGTAAGAATAAATGGGGGATTTGTTCCGATCGAATATAAAGCGTCGGCGTTCGCGGCAATTAACCGTTTATGGAGCGATAATGACAGAATAGAAATAGAAATACCGATGGATTTCCATATCCATAGAATGCCTGATAATAATGATATCGGCGCAATCATGTTCGGCCCGGTTGTCTTGGCGGCATTAACCGGTGATGAGCCTGAAATCAATCTTAATGAGCGGAACCTCGGCGCCATGATTAAAAGAAATAACCCAAGCAGTCTTGAATTTACTATTTCAAACAACAAAGCATTGGTGTTGATTCCATTATACGAGGTTGAAGAACAATCTTATTGCGTATATATGGATTTAAACGGTGGAAAAAAAATAAATATAGTTTCACAAAATGTAGCGGATGGAGAAATGGCTTACTGATAAATCAATTTTCAAGAGAGGAATCGAAAATGCATTTATTTAAAACATCTGATAAATATTTTAAAGTCGACCCCTGGATGGTAGTGGAAGAAGGCTTTAATCCCGAAAAGCAAAGGCTGTCGGAATCCATTTTTTCTTTAGCCAATGAATTTATGTGTGTCCGAGGTTATTTTGAGGAAGGTTATTCCGGCGATCATCTGCTGGGAAGCTATTTCAGCCAATTGTATGATATGATGGATATCCGGTACCCTCAGATTTTCAAGGGATTTATCACCGAAGGCGCCACAATGATCAATGCGGTGGACTGGCTTTACACCAGGATCAGCCTTGACGGGGAAGAGCTGGACCTCTCAAAATCAAAATTTTCCGATTTTAAGAGGACACTTGATTTAAAAAACGCGACCCTGCAGCGTGAATTTGTCTGGGCCACAGCCGGCGGTAAAAAGCTAAAGATAACCTTTCTGCGTTTTACCGATATAGTGAACACTTCCGCAGGCTTTCAGCGTGTGTCGTTTGAACCGCTGAATTTTTCCGGTGAAGTAAAAATCATCGCAGGTCTGGATTTTGATACCATATACGAACTGGCCGCCGGTTGGGACCAGACCCGGGGAACGGGATCCAGCAGTGAAAAAAAGGAAGACCTCAATTTCTGGACCTGTGAAAAGAAACAGAAAAACGGAGATATCTTCGCTATCCAGGCGCGTACCAGAAAAAGCGGTATCAGTCTCTTTTCCAGTTTCATGCTTTCATCGGAGCAGAAACCCGTTCTAAAAACCCTGGAAAGAGAAAAATTCATCGGTGCGGAATTTAATTTGAAGCTTCAGCAGAACCTTACCGCATCCTTCGATAAGATTGCCGTAAATCATTGGGAACAGACCGGGGATGTGGAACTGGTATGGAAAAACGGGTGCCGTCTTGCGGAAAAATATTCCCCGCTGAATTTTGATCACGAGCTGGAAAAACACATTAGCGCCTGGGCCGATTACTGGTATCGGATGGATGTTGAAATTGATGGTGACCCTGAACTCCTGCAGGGTATCAGATATTCCCTTTATGTGATGTTTATCAACTACCATGGTGAAAGCGAACACCGGAATGTCATCTGCAAACTTGGAGGAGAGGTATACAACGGAGTCAATTTCTGGGATACTGAAATATACTGTCACAGGATGTTTCTGTTCCTGAACCCTGAAATTGCAAGAAAACTGCTAATGTACCGATATCACCATCTGTCTAAAGCACTGGAAAACGCGAAAAGGGTAGACCTGGACGGGGCCCGTTATGCTTTTTCCACAATAACAGGTTCTGAGGAAATGGGAACCTGGCAGCATGTCGATCTGGAAATTCACCAGAATGAGGCCATTTATTATGCGATCTGGCATTATGATAAAGTTTGCGGAGATAAACAGTTCCTTTACAACGAAGGTATAGAAATGCTTCTTCAGATGTGCCGGTGTATGGCGAGCTGGGGCGGATGGAGCCCGAAAAACGGCGATTTCGGCTTTTACGGGGTAATGGGGCCTGATGAGTTCCACATGATGGTAAACCATAACTGTTACACCAACTACATGGGTAAGAAGATGTTCCTTTACACACTGGATGTCCTGGAAGAAATGAAAAAAAAAGAGCCCGCTCTTTATAAAAAAGCCCTGGACAAAGTCCGGTTACGATCTGAAGAACCAGTTGAATGGCGCCGGATGGCCGATAAGATGAGGATATTAAAGGATGAAAAGACAGGGATTTATGAACAGCATTACGGATATTTCGACCTTCCTCATATAGATGTGAAAAGCATTCCTATGTCGCAGGTCCCGATCTACAAACACTGGGCATATATTAGAATTTTCCGCTACAATATGATTAAACAGCCGGATTTTCTGAATCTGCCTTTCTTTTTCAGCCGCGATTTCACTATGGATGAAAAACGGGCGAATTATGAGTTCTACGAGGCCAGGACCAGTCATGAGTCGTCTTTATCGCCGTCCTTACACGCTGTTTTAGCCGCAGAACTGGGAAAAATGGAAGAAGCGTATCAATTCCTTGCCTATGCGTCGAGACTGGACCTGGATAATTATAACCGAAACACGGAGCAGGGACTGCATTCTTCCTCGGCATTCGGCGTCTGGGCGAGCATAGTTTCGGGGTTTGGCGGACTCAGGACAGATTCCGATACGCTTGTGTTCAACCCATCGATTCCGAAGCAGTGGAAAGCATACCGGTTTAAAATCGCTTATCATGGTTCATTGTTAGCGGTTGAGGTAAATAAGCAGAACGCTTTTTTCAGGCTGGAGAACGGCTCACCGGTAACAATAGAGATTTTCGGTAAGCTGAAAAAAATAAACGCTAAAGGAATCACTTTAAAGTTAACGGCATACTAAACCAGTTGTCGGATGTGATAGATAAAATGAGCTTATGAACTAAAAAATAAATGGTAACCCAGAGAGAGGTTGAGATGAAGTATGTCGCTATTTTTCATGGAAATTTAAATTATGCATACCTGACCCCCGACAAATATGAATTTGTTATCCGTAAGAGCTATGAACTCATTTTCGATACCTTAAGAGAGGAATTTCCCGGTACAAAATATGTGTTTGAGGCGTCGGGTTACACCCTCGAACAGATTGCCTTACTTACTCCGGATGTGCTGGAAAAGTTAAAAGCGGCAATCAGCTCGGGACAGTGCGAATTTATGGGTTCACCATATGCACATCCGATGCTGCCGAATTTCCCAAAAGAAGACGGGAAATGGTCCATCCGGTTTTCGAATGAAATTTACAAAAAGTACCTTGGCATTGTTCCTAATAGTTTCTGGAATCCCGAATGCGGATGGAGAAGTTATTTACCGGAACAGGCTGCCGAAGAGGGCTATACGAATTTAATCGGGGATTTTGAGGCTTACAGTCGCTCACTTGGAGTGGATGGCAAGCCGCAAAGGCCGGAAATATACGAGAAGGAGTTCAGCAAGGATCCGGCATTTTATAATTTTGCTTTTAGATACGACCTCCCCGGAAGTGAAAAAGCAATCCATTTCCCATTTCAGCATATAGCCGGCATACCTGACGGAAGGCTTCATATGTTTTTGCGAACGGACCGGGTGGCGCAATTTGCCGTCAGGTTTTTCATGGGAATGGAAGGCTATTCATTTGAGAAATATATGGGTCTTATCAGGCAGTACTCCGAACAAAAAGACGGTGAGCCAGAAGGCGCCCTGATTATTTTTGCGGATGACGCGGAATATATCGGAACAAACGGATGGTTCCGGCTGAAATTTCAGAACAAACCGGATAATGTGTTTGAGGAAACCCCTGAATCGAAGGAAAATCTGATCAACCTGATTAAGGAAGTAAAAAAACTGGGCGAGTTTATCACTTTTGACGATGCATGCAATAAAATACCAGCATTACCGGAAACAATAACATTTGACAATGACGCCGCCTGGCATGGCGCGAAGGCATCAACCTGGGCCAATACCCCAATGGCAAGGCTAATGCGTCCCTGGCAGGACCTGGTAAGGGAAAAACTCCATAACCTGGCTTACGTGATGGATCAGGAGATTTTAAAGAAAGCCTGGTACCATCTTACCAATTCCTACAACTCTGACGGACAATGGCCTCCGACATTACCCGATGCCCCGCATATTATTCACCCGTTTAATTACGGTTACTGCTTTGAAAACCTGTTGAAAGCGGAATTGCTTGCCGGAGGAGTAGACAGGTCGAGACTTAGCGCCAATCCTGCTGATACGATGAAGGAGATATTGTCGATACAGCAGAACCTGGTTTCTGAAAAAGCGGAAAGTCTGCTTCAGAGCGGGTCTGAAAAGGAGAAAACCACAGCGCGGCTTGCAAAAGAACTTATTATAAAATCAAAGGATTTAACCTCCATAGAGCATTCGGGCAGCCATGTTCTATATTCCGAAGAATACAGGATCAGGGCTGAGCTGTTGGTGGAAGCAAGACGGCTGGTTGGCGGCGTGGTACTGGAAAAAGCGGAATAGGCTAAGGAGAAGAAGCTGTGTTGTATTCTGGCGAACGGAATTACGGCTGCAGGTTTCTGGAGATATCCATTTTCGGATACAGGGCCGTCATCCTGGAAAATGAAAAAATAAGAATAACTTTCCTGCTGGATAAGGGAACTGAAATCATAGAATTCAATTATAAGGAAACCGACACAGATTTTATATGGAGATCACCGCAGGGGCTGAGCTGTCTTGAAAAGATCAAGTTTGCGAAAAAAGATGAGCAGATACTGACAGACAGCTATACCGGGGGATGGTTTGAGTGCTTTCCTAATATCGGGGAAGCCTGTATTTACAAAGGCGCGAAAATTCCCCACTATGGAGAAATTTGCTATCTTCCCTGGGAATATGTGGTTTTAAAAGATGATCCTCAGGAAGTATCGCTGCAATGCTTCGTTCAGACAACCAAAACCCCTTTTGTGGTGGAAAAGGTTTTTACAGTAAAGTCGGGGATAGCTTCCCTGTTCATTGAAGAAAAAATCACCAATACCGGCAGAGAGGACATGGCTTTTCAATGGGGGCACCATCCGAATTTCGGCGCTCCATTTATAGACGAGAGCTGCATTATAGATATACCGCCGGCTGAGGGAACCATCAGTTATTCCGGACAGGGGTCAAGGTTTATTCCGGGAACAAAAGGTATATGGCCGTTCTTTAAGGATAAGAATGGAAACGAAATAAACGCCGGCATAGTACAAAAAAAGTTTTCCGGAATATGCGAGGAGATAGATCTCTTCAACTTGAAAGAAGGCAGGATCGGCGTCAGAAATCACCGGAAAAAATTAGGGATCGAACTGCTATGGGACCTTCAGGCATTCAGGCATGTTACCGTCTGGAACATAGCCAACGGCGATACAGGCTATCCCAGATACGGAAATACCTATGTCCTCGGTTTTGTCGTTAAAAACGACGTTATCAGAGAGCTCGAAAAATCTTCCAATAACGGGAAATGCCCAGTGATCCGGAAGGGTGAAACGAAAAATGCCTGGTTTACCGCTTCTGCTGTTCAGTTTTAAAAATATCATCCAAGCAGTTAGAAAAAGTACTCAAAATTGACTCAAAGGTGGTTCCAAAAATAATTTCGGCCCGGCTGCTTTCAAACGACGACAAAACCAGGAACAACCTGCCGCAATATTTTGTACGAACGCCCTATTCTCTCAAGAAAATCCACTACATCAAGGTCTCTACCTGACTTAATACACCAGTATACCAGCGACAATATCAAGTTCTTTCCGGTACTGGATTTCATCATCGAAGAAAAAACAGTGTTTTTTGTTTTTTCTCAGCGTTTATTTGCTGTTTTTCTTACCTCTAAATATAATTCATCCTATCCGCACCTCCAGCGGTTTCGGATTCGGGCTGGTAAAAATACTAACAAAACAGTTAAATGGTTCCATACGAATAGACATGAAAATGGAAGCAGTATTATTCTGGAATTTGAGAATTAAATAATTTGGCGAGCAGAAGCGCCTTTAACAAAATCAAATTACATAATGTTTTCAATAATCATATCGTTATAGAAAAAGGCTTTACCCTGCTTAATCAGGTTTATATATTTGTTATAGCAAAATTACTTTTAACCTAGTTGTATCAACCGATTGAAATCAGAGATAAAAAGCGATTTTCAATCTTTTTTTTGCTCTATTTATTACATTAGATTATAATTTTTTAATGTAAGTTTATCCGGCATTTGCGAATTAGAAGCGGTGATGTTTTTAATGGGGGCGTAAATATGCGGATCAATTCAATAACGACAAAGATAGTTTTAATTGTGGTTACCATAATAACTTTAACTATGACAATATTGGGTATTATTGATTTTTTAGGTGAAAGATCAAGACTATATAAATTGTTAAATGATAAATCCAAAATACTTCCTTTAAGGGCTTCCATCACATTAGCCGATCCTTTCTGGAATATTGACATACCGTTAATCAAACAATTAACTTCCTTTGATATGACTGATGATGAGATATATGCCATTATTATCGCGGATAAGAATGGAAAAGTTTTTTATCAGGTAAAAAGGGATAAAGATTGGAAAGCGGTTGAATCTGAAGTGGAAAAGACTGAAAGGTCCCGGTATCAGCTCATATCTTCCACAGGAGAATTGAAGAACGATAATCAGGTTGTTGGAAAGGTTGAATTCCTGATATCAAAAAAATTCCTTAATCAATCTCTGCAGTCTGTTATTATAGGTACAAGTATTAAAACAGTTATTATCTCAATTCTAATCATATTTTTAATGATTATTATTCTGGACAGAATTTTGATCGTACATATAAAAGAGCTGGGATTAAAGTTCAAGGAAATGTCAGAAGGAGAAGGTGACTTAACAAAGAGGCTTGAAATAAAATCCGCTGATGAGATCAGCCAGCTTGCCGGCCATTTTAATAAGTTCATTGTCACACTAAATGGTATTATCAGGGATGTTAAAACATCAGTCAAAGATACATACAATGTTAGTGATGAATTAACAAATATTACAGCAAATTCAACTTCGGCGGTGATAGAAATATCATCTGGTATTAAGTCCATTACCAACCAGATAAAAAACCTGGATATTAATATTGAAAACTCATCAAAGAAATCAGACCAGATAATGTCCATATCAAATACAATGGAAGAACGTGTAACACGGCAGAGGCAAAGCCTGGAAGTATTCTCCTTATCAATAGATAAAATGGTTCAATCCATTTCAAAAATCGCTGCGACAATAGAAAGCATTCAGAAATCTTCGGAAATGCTGATAGATTTATCAAAAGTCGGCGACACAAACATTCAATCAACAAATATCAATATTGATAAGGTGTCATCTGATGTTAAAAGTATCCTTGAAATCATTCAGGTCCTGGATGATATATCCAGCCAGACAGGCATTTTATCACTTAACGCATCGATTCAGGCTGCCCATGCCGGCGGCTTCGGAACCGGTTTTGCGGTTGTTGCACATGAAATTCGTGAACTGGCTACTTCAACCAAAGAAAAGTCAGAAGAAATACAAAAGTTCATCAAATCTATCGTAAATCTTATTCAGGTCGCTTCTGATTCCAGTATTAAAAGTAAAGATTCTTTCGGGAAAATTTACTCCGAACTTAATAATTTTATAGCGTCTTTACAAAATATTTATATGTCAATCAGGGAAATAAAAAAAGAAAGCGATGAAACCAAAAATACAATTAATATGTTGAATACATTAACATACGGTGTTAATGACATTTCAAATGAATCAATCGGAAGCGCAAGGGATATCACTGAAATAATGAAGAACGGTATTTTGATATCAAAGGAAGTTAACAGTGCTATCGGTGAAATAGATATCAACAGTAAAAACATTACCAGCGGTATGCAGCATGTTCTTGACCTCAATGTTAATACAAAAAACAGCCTTGAAAACCTTCTTAAGCAGATAGAAAAGTTTAAGATTGAATAACATAAAAGAAATGACTTAACGGTCGCTATGGATTTGGCTGGCTGGTTGATGATTGATGAGGTTTTTCCTGGTCAAAAAAATAAATTTGCAAGCGATGAAATACATCCATTCAGCGTCTCTCCCTGGAAAAAAACACCGGCAAAATCCCCAAAACTTCTACCAGACCGAACTATGAAAAAAAAGAAGAAAGCAAATAGTGCCCATGCATGATTTGCTTTCTTCTTTCTTTATTTCCAGGCTCTTTTCTTTCTCGGGAACATCCTGAGCTGTATCCTCCGCTTTAAATTTCTTCAGTTTTATTTCCATTGCGTTTCCCCCGGGAGTCCGGCTGGAATATAAGCCGTAATAGCTGATCAGGTAATGCCCTTTATTGATGTTCGAGCAAATCATTAAAGACATTAATTTGTCTACTTCTCACCCAATTGTTTTCTACTTAATTTATCAATTAAATTTAATCCTATATTAGGTAAAAACTTTTGGAACAATTTAAAAAGAAAAACATTTTCTCCTGGTGCATATTCGATCTTTCCCTTTTTGATATTATTTATCACACTAATTGCAAAATAATTGGGGTTTACAAGCTTCCCTGTATTATTTAATTGTTTTGGCATATCGGTATCAATGCTTGGCGGAAGTATTTCTATAACTTTAAATTTAGTGTTTTTTAATTGAATCCGCAAGGATTTAGTAAATACACTTAATCCTGTTTTTGAAGCTGAATAAAGCGGCATAATAGGTATAGGCATAAATGCAATTTCTGAAGTATTATTAATAATCAAATTTTCATCTGATTGATTAGCCTGATTAATAAAGTGCTGTGTTACCGCTATTGCTCCTGCAAAATTAGTGTTTGCTTTTTCAAATATTTCTTTTGAAGTAAGTTTATTTCTGTTCAAATCCCATTTCTCCACAACACCGGCATTATTAAAAAGTACATTTAAAACAATTTTCTTTTCTTTTAATGAAGCAAATAATTTATCAATTGAATGATAATCAGAAATATCTGTCACTTCATAAGAAATGTTTTTATTTTTTGAAGACACCATTTTCAATTTATCTTCATTTCTGCCACAAATAATAACTTTATTATCATTAGCTAATTGCAGTGCTAGTGCTTCTCCAATACCTGACCCCCCACCTGTAATAAGAACTCTACTGTTTTGTAACATAAAATTCTCCTTCGAAATTTTTTATGTCTCAACAATTACCCTTTCTCTAGAAAGTATTTTTTAATGAAAGATTTTTTTTATTGACAAAAAGAATTATAATAAAATGACTAAAAAACTGCAATAAAAAATTGAAAAATGTAGACAGAAACTCCCGGCTTAACTTCACGCTCGCGAAATTAAAGCCGATTTTTTGCAGTTTTATTTACCCCAATGTACAATATCTCGCTGTGGGAATAATAAATTTTCCTATCATTATCTGTCAGGTTTAAAATCGGAGGTAAAGAATGAAGGTTATAATTAAATCTCTTATTATAATTTATTTTCTTTCCTTAAGTTGCTGCACATCGCAACAAAAAGTGTACCATGTGGGTATTCTTTGCGGCGCGGCTTTTTTCAACGGAATAACTGAAGGCTTTAAGGAAAAAATGACCGAGCTGGGTTATGTTGAAGGTACGAACATAATTTATGACATATACAATGCTATGGCTCCGGTTGGGAACCAGGACGTCATTAAAAAATTCATAGCTGAAAAGGTAGATTTAATTGTCGTTTATCCCACAGAGGCATCAATAGAGGCAAAATCAGCTGTTCAGGGTTCAGGTATTCCAGTGGTTTTTGTCAATGCTTTTACCGAAGATACCGGCCTTGTTAACAGCATCCGGGAGCCGGGCGGGAACATCACTGGCGTGAGATGGCCTGGTCCTGATGGAGTAGTTCAGCATTTTGAAATCATGCGTGAGATTTTGCCAAAAATCAAGAGTATATTGACACCATCACAGAAAGATTATCCTATCACAAAAAGTCAGCTGGATGTCTTGCGAATGGCGTGTAAAAACGCTGACTTGAAATTGATTGAGATGCCTGTCAATAATATCATAGGGCTTCAAGCGGGACTTAAAGAACTGGCCCGTTCTAACACTATTCCCGATGTAATATTTACCATAGCAGACCCCATCTGTGTGATGCCTGACTCATATATTACTATAGCCAAATTCGCGGATGAACATAAAATTCCGGTTACCGGCGGTTATGTATCATTAGGAAATTATGGTTCAATTTTTGTTTATATACCCGAATCCGTACCCCAGGGAAAACAGGCTGCGTTTCTGGCCGACAAGATATTAAAAGGAACGCCAGCGGGGACCATCCCGGTCATCTCTGCCGAGAGTTATCTGAAGATTAATTACAAGGTCGTTAAAAAATTGGGATTGAAGGTTCCTGAAGACTTGTTAAGCAGGGCCGATGAGATAATAAAATAGATCAGCTTAAATTTCAAGGATTCTAAAATGACTAAATCTATTGATGTATCTGTAAGTATAATTTCTACGAATGAACGGCATTACATTGAAAAACTTCTTCCTACTCTATATGATGCGGCAGATGGGATTTCTATGGAGGTAATTTTAATTGACAATAACTCCGACGATCATCTTGAGGAATTGAAAAATAAGGGTTATCCGAATCTCTATATTATACGAAATTTAAAAAGATTGGGGTTTTGTAAAAATCATAATATCGGTATTGAGAATTCAAATGGCCGGTATATTTTAGTTTTAAATCCGGACATACTTTTCGAAAAAGGAGAATCCTGTATAGCGAAAATGGTTCAATTTATGGATAGTCATGGTAATCATGCGGTGTCAGCGGATGCCGGGAATATAATTTTCAAAAAAAATTTGCTTATCCTGCTAGAAGATTTCTTAATTTTCATACGATACTGGTCCGCCGTTTACCCCAATTATTTTATTCGGAAAAAGTAATGATTAGTTTTTTTTATAAAGACCGGGATATCTATAGTACTTTTGAATGTGACTGGCTGCATGGCTGTTTCCTCTTTTTCAAGAAGGATGCCGTAAAACAAATCGGCGGATTTGATACGGGTTATCAAAAATATTTTGAAGATGTGGATGTCTGCAACCGTATCCATAAGGCAGGCTGGGATGTTTGCTTTTATGGAAACACATATTATTATCACCTTGAACAGAGGGCAAGTAAGAAATTATTTTCTAAAGATGCAATTTTACATATACAAAGCTATTTAAGATGGATTAAAAAACGTGACGCTTAACCCAAGAACTACCTGGGGCAAGCGGCTTGTTAGTTAACCGGGAGAGATATTATAAACCTGCAGCCGTTCTTTTTTAAATTCTCTACCTTGATATTTCCATTATACTTTGTGATAATACCGTATGATACCGATAAACCTAAGCCAAGATTGTCTTTACTGCCTTTTTTTGTTGAATAAAATGGCAGGAATATATCATTGATATTTTCCAGTTCTGATTCCTTTTCCTGTATCCTGGAAAATGATTTCAATTTCATTCTTATCAATTGCCTTAATGAGGTTAGTCTGAATGGTTAGAGACCCTCCTTCCGGCATGGCTTCAAAGCTGTTTTTTATTAAATTGAGCATAACCTGGCGGATTTCGGTTTTATTTGTTTTAATTCTCAGCGGATCGGCTTTTTTAATGTGATTCAGGGTTATATTTCTGTGGATGGCGTCATGTCCTGACGAGAGAAATCATATTATCCAGTAATTCATTGATATCTACAGCCTCGGATATGTCCGATTTATTGCTGCTGAAGGATATCAAGTTACTGATTATATGCTTAATAGACCCTATTTCCTCCTCCAGATTTTGAACTGTCTCAATCAAATTACTATTTTTCATTTTGATTTTTAAATAGTCGAGGTAATTATAGATAATTTCAAGAGGGTTATTAATTTCATGGGCTACTCCAGCCGCGAGTAATCCGATGGATGCCAGTTTTTCCGAGAGTATTACTTTTTCACGGAGCTTTTCCTGTTCCGTTACATCCTCTACAATAATCATATTTCCAATATCAATAAAACCGTCGCTCAGCGGATAGGTAATTATATTGGTTTTATAAATAAAATTCTCCAGCCTGATAGGCTGGTTGATAAAAGTTTCTTTAATATTCTTTTGAACGGCGGTTTCTATTAATTTTAGTATCTGTCTATTTTCTTTATTGAATAATCTTTCAATAGGCATATCGATGGAGAATGTCTGTTCTATTTTAAAAAATTCTTTGGCATAATCATTCATCAGTTTTATTTTATTATTTTTATCAATAACAATCAGGTTGGCAGGGAAAGTTTCCAGAATTGCCTGATTGTATTTTAAAAGCTGGTAGAATTCCTCATTGTTTTCTTTAAATCTTTCTTCCTGGTTGATTTGAGTATAAGCCAGGCGGATAATGTTGATTTTATCTATATTTTTTATTGAATCGGTTACTAAAACCTCTCCGTTTCTAATAATAGTAACACGGTCGGCTAATTCAAAAAGCTTATCTATACTATGGGAAATAAACAGGATTGATAAGCCTTCATCCTTAAGTTTCTGAAGCAGCGTAATGATTCTTCTCAAATGAAACTCCGTCAGCTTTTCCAGAACCTCATCCAGTATCAGCAATTTCGGTTCCGTGAAAATATTTCTCAGGATGTCAATAAGCACCGTTTCAGGAATCGACAGGTTCATAACGAGAGTTTCGGAATTATAGTCAAAACCGCATTTTTTTAAAAATTCATTAACCTGTTCAACTATTATGGATTTATTTTTCAGTAAAATATTCGGGTTTAATTTTTTATTGTAAATCAGGAAATTATTAGCAATGGATAAATGTTTGCATAGCTGTGTGTGCTGCATTACCATCTGAATCCCTAATTTTTGGGCCATTTTCCTGGGGAAATAACCGCAAGACTTTTTATCCCATAAAATATTCCCTGACTGGGGAAATAGAAAACCGCTTAAGACTAAGCCCAGAGTAGATTTTCCAGAAGCATGTTCACCGACGACCGCATGGATTTCAGAAGGATAGAGCTCAAATGAAATATTCTTCAGCGCTGAAACAGCGCCATATTTGACATTTATTCCATCCAGAACCATTAATGGCGTTTTTTTATTTGTTTCTGTCAATTGGTATGCCATATTTTTCCAGCTTGTTATAAAGAGTCGCCCTACTCATTGATAAAATACCGGCTGTTTTTTTCTTATTAAACCCGGTCTCATCTAAGGTTTTCAAAAGAAGTTTTTTTTCAATTCTTTCCCTGACATTACTTTCCGTATTGCTAATTTTATCGTTAATTATATATGCAGGCAAATTTTCAAGCTCGATCTTATCCTCATCGGAAACGGCGAGCGCATATTGAACAAAATTCTTCAATTCCCTTACATTTCCAGGCCAATCATAATCTAAAAAAATTTTTTTTACTTCTTCTTTAATTTCAATATCTGTTTTATTCTTTTCTTTTTTAAATTCATGAATAAAATAATTAACCAGTAAAACAATATCTTCTTTTCTATCCCGCAGTGATGGTATGTTTAATACGGCGGAATTTAATCGGTAAAACAGGTCTTCCCTGAAAGTTTTATTTTCGATTAATGTTTTTAAATTTTTATTTGTCGCTGTTATAAAACGGACATCGACTTTTATATTTTCTTTTCCTCCCAATCTCCTGATTTCATGGTTCTGTATGGTGCGTAGTATTTTAGCCTGGATGGATAATGGCATATCACCCAGTTCGTCTAAAAACAAAGTGCTGCCGTCTGCCTGTTCAAATACACCTTTATAAGTATTATTAGCGCCTGTAAACGCGCCTTTATCATGACCGAACAGTTCATTATCAAGGAGAGATTCGGGAAAAGATGCGCAGTTTATTTTTATCATTTCTTTATATGCCCTTGAGGAATTGGCATGAATAAAGTCGGCCAATACTTCTTTTCCTGTGCCGCTTTCCCCCGTAATCAGAATAGGCAGATCGGATTCAGCGATTTTAGCTGCCTTTTTACAGATATTTTTCATATCAATGTTATCTGTAATGATAGTTGAAGAATAATCGATAATCCTTTTTTTTAATTGACTGTTCTCGTTTTCTAATTTTTTTACCCGGGTCGCGTTTTCAACAACTGTCAATAATTTTTCGAATTTAACAGGTTTATTAAGGTAATCGTATGCCCCCAGTTTTATGGATGTAACTGCTGTTTCAATAGTTCCATAACCTGTAAGCATTATAACCGGTGTTTTCTTTATTTCTATTAACTTTTGCAGTACATCAATACCGTTTTCCGATCCCAGTTTAACATCAAGAATTACCGCATAATAATTATTTTTTTTATAGTGTGATAAAGCATCCTGACCATTCAAAGCATATGAAACCATGTATCCCCTTTCGATAAAACTCTGCCGAAGGCTTGCGCATAGCTTTTCGTTGTCATCGATTATAAGAATTGGTATCTTTTGTGTATGATTATTTGACATAGGCTAAAACCCCAGTGTTTAATTATTGTACACTTTTATTATTTTGTCAAGCTTAATTCATTGAATAATTCTTTTTATAAATATCTATTCTATTATCAATTATATAAATAATTAATATTATAAATAAAACCTGGTATATGGCATAAATATTGCGAATCTCATCCAAATGTATTGTTATTTTGAATGAAGCTCTGGCAACATTCACTAATATTTAATCCATTGTCAATTCTATAATAACCTTCTAAGAACAGGGAAAAGGGTATTTTCAGCACACTATTTAATATATAATTGAGCTACCCAACGCTATAAGGAATGAAAGCAGAATTTGAAAATAATTATACGATAATAATATTTATCACTAAATAAAATATCCCTAAAAAAACTATTGACAATCGGAAGCTCATGATATAAAATAATGTAAGCGCTTAACATAATAGGTTTATTATCCAACTGAGTATAAAAATAAGATTATTCGGAGGAAGCAAAGGCTGTGGAACAGTTATTGATAAAAGTTGAAGATATTGTAAAGGAGTTTCCCGGTGTTACGGCTTTGTATAAAATGAATATGGATCTCCGGAAGGGGGAAGTTCATGCCATTGTCGGTGAAAACGGAGCCGGTAAATCGACGCTTATGAAAATATTAGGCGGCGTTTATCAGCCTGATGAAGGCAGGATCTTTTACAAGGGTAATGAGACAAAGATTGAAGGCCCTCATGATGCTCAAAAGAAAGGGATCAGTATTATTTATCAGGAATTAAACCTAGCGCCCCATTTGACTGTTGCGCAGAATATTTTTCTTGGCAGGGAACCTGTTTTTTATGGCGGAGTGCTTAATAAAAACAGGCAAAATGAACAGGCTGTGAAGATTTTGAAATCACTTAATTTAGATATTGATCCCGATACAATTGTGAAAGATCTTGGAGTCTCAAAGCAGCAGATGGTTGAAATTGCCAAGGCTTTATCAATTAAATCGGAAATCCTGATAATGGATGAACCCACATCCGCTTTAAGCGAATCTGAAATAGATGAATTATTTAAGGTTATCCATAACCTTAGAAACGAGGGTGTCGGAATATTTTATATTTCACACCGTCTTGAAGAATTAAAGCATATTGTAGACCGGATAAGTATAATGAGAGACGGTAAATTGATTGGGACTTATGATTATGGAACATTGACGCTTGATAGTATTATTGCAAAAATGGTCGGCAGGGAATTAAAGGATAAATTTCCAGCCAGAGATATCAGTTTAGGAGAAAAAGTCCTGGAAGTTAAAAATCTGTCCAGGAAAGGTGTTCTGGAAGATATCAGCTTTTCATTAAATAAAGGAGAAATATTTGGGAGTAGCCGGATTAATGGGCTCCGGGAGGACAGAGCTGGCGAGGGCTTTGTTTGGTGCCGATAAGATCGATCATGGTAAGATTTATATTGACAGAAAAGAAGTCTCTATCAAAAGCCCGAGGGGTGCCATTAAAGAATACATAGGATTTATCACTGAAGATAGAAAAAAAGACGGATTGGCTTTAACCCTTCAGGTTGATGATAATATAGTTTTAGCCAGTGTGAAAAATGTATCAAACGCATTGGGTATTGTATTGGATGGGAAAAAAAGGAAAGTCGCTGAAAAATTTGTTTCTGACTTAAAAATAAAAACTCCCAGCCTGCAGCAGAAAGTAAATAAGCTGAGCGGAGGAAACCAGCAGAAAGTTGTCCTGGCAAAATGGCTTAGCAGGAAAACAAAAATCCTGATTATGGACGAACCAACCCGCGGTATTGATGTCGGAGCCAAGTTCGAGGTTCATGAATTAATGAATTCCCTGGTTAGAGAAGGAATGTGTATCATTATGATATCTTCCGAATTACCTGAAATTCTCGGGATGAGTGATAGAATTCTTGGTATTGCATGACGGCAGGGTTTTCGGAATATTAGATAAAAATGAGGCAACTCAGGAGAAGATTCTGAGTCTGGCTACCGGTTTAGTATAAAATAATTAAGAGGTAATGTTGATATGAGTCCAAATGAATTAACGAAAAAAGAGGCCGTTACTCCAAAAAAAGCTGTTTTTAAAGGGAATTTCCTGGAGCAAATAGGGCCATTTGCGGCGCTGATAATAATGTTTATTGTTTTTTCAATCATTTCCAATCATTTCTTTACCCTGCCGAATCTTTTAACGGTCGCTTTGCAGACAAGTATTATCGCTTTTATTGGCATCGGTGTTACATTCTGCATTATCACAGCTGGGATAGATTTGAGCATCGGTTCCGTCCTTGCTTTCAGCAGTGTATGCGGCGGCCTGGCCATGAAAGCCGGCATTCCTGTGCCTATCGCTGTTTTATTAGCTTTATTAGTAGGAATGGCTTGCGGTTTATTCAATGGTTTTATCATCACGAAAGGGCATCTTCCCCCTTTTATCGCAACCCTTGGAATGATGTCGATCGCAAGAGGCGCCGGGCTTTTTATCACGAATGCCGCTCCGATTATGGGTTTTCCCAATTCCTTCGAATTTCTGGGAGGAAGGATTTATAACATCATTCCTGTACCTGTAATTATAATGATCATTGTCGCGTTGATATTCGGTTTTATACTGACAAAAACAAGGCTCGGTCTTTATGCCTATGCGATTGGATCTAATGAAGAGGCTGCGAGACTATCCGGTATCAATATAGACCTGGTTAAGTTCTCGGTCTACGCAATATCCGGAATTCTTGCCGCAGTAGCGGGAATAGTGCTTGCATCCCGTCTTGCCACCGCACAGGCAACAGCTGGTGTAGCGTATGAACTGGATGCGATAGCGGCCGCCGTTATCGGCGGGACCAGTTTGATGGGAGGAGTTGGCACCATAACAGGTACCCTGATCGGGGCTTTTATTATCGGAATTATGAGAAACGGTTTAAATATGATGGGTGTTTCCAACTTTATTCAGCAAATGATTATAGGACTTGTTATTATTGGTGCGGTTTATATCGATCAATTAAGGAATAGAAAAAAATAAAAAACTGTTTTAAACAGTAATAAATAAGGAGGAAAACTATGGTTAAGTTCTTTAAGGGAAAGAACTGGTTAGTCAGTCTTGCTGTCGCTGCTGTGTTTAGTTTTGTGTGCGCGATTCTATATGCCGAAGATGTTGCAGTAATTGTGAAAACCGCTAATTCAGATTACTGGCAGGTGGTCAACAAAGGAGCTATGCAGGCTTCTAAGGATTTCGGCTTTACGTTTACCTATGATGGCCCGTCTGCCGAAACCGCTATTAATGAAGAAGTATCATTGGTAGAAAACGCGATCAACAGAAAGGTTAAAGCGATTGTACTGGCTCCTTCTGATCCGCAGGGATTGGTATCTGTCGTGAAAGCTGCAGTTGCTGCTAAAATCACTATAATCGGAATAGACTCGGCTCTTGCCGACAATAATCTTTTCGATGCCTTCCTGACAACCGATAATGTCGCGGCAGGTAAAAAAGCGGCCGATGAATTGATCAAAAGGATGGGAAAGACTGGAAAAGTGGCTTTAATGCTTTATGTTGCCGGCGCAGGCAGCTGTGTTGACAGACAAAAAGGATTTACCGATGAAATTAAGAAAATGGCGCCTGGAATCAAAATTGTTGGACCTTACTATTCCGATGCAGATTCCGCAAAAGCTTTGAATCAGATGACTGATGTTTTAGCATCCAACCCCGACCTCAAAGGCGTATTCGCTGCTAATGAACCGACCGCTATCGGCGTAGGCCGTGCTATCCAGGAACAAGGCAAAGCCGGAAAGCTGGTTGCAATCGGTTTTGACGGAACTCCGCAGTTACAGGAATTTGTCAAGAGCGGCGTTTATCAGGCTATTATGGTTCAGAGTCCTTTTAATATGGGATACCTGGGCTTACAGGCTGCTATGGACAAGGTAAAAGGAAAAACTATTAAGAAATTCATTGACACCGGAGTATTTTCAGTAACAACAGAAAATATTGCTTCTGATGAAGCTCAGAAAGCATTGGGCAACAAATAAAAGGAAAGTAGTTTAAAACTAATTGTGAAAATTAGTTTGGGCAAAAGGTCTGTGTAATAGCACTAGTCTATTACACAGACCGGATAATAAAATTGAAAAGAAAATTTGGTTTTCTAAGAAATGTTAAATGAAAAATTCATATAAAGCAAGTTTTTACTTTGATTTAATGAGGATCAATCCACAAGGTAATTTATCCCTTTGTGGATTTTCTGGTTACGAGTGAACAGGAGATTTTTATCTGCTTCTGTTGAATGGGTTTACCTTCAATCAGCTGCATCAAAATATTAAAAGCCATTGAGGCTATGGTTTCAACATGCTGATCGACGGTCGTCAGAGGCGTCTTGAAATACCGAAGATATTTGTTATTACCATAACCCGCCGTCATGATATCTTCAGGGACATTGATTTTATACTCATCCAGAGCTTCCAGGATTCCCATGGAAACATAGTCGTTAACCCCAATGACGGCGTCAATGGATTTTATTTTACCGCTCTGTATCAAATTGCTGGTCACTTTATATCCATCTTCCTGAAAATAACTGCTTTCTAAAATCAGGCTGTCATCCATTAGGATTCCTTTTTCATTATATGCCTTCCGATATCCCTCAATTCTTTCTATGCTAACGCTGGTTTCCCTGCTTCCAGCAATAAAAGCGATTCTTTTCGCCCCTTTGTCTAAAATATGGCTGACTAATTGATAAGAGCCGTCTACATCGTCCGTTGTTACACAATTAAAATTCTTATTATTTTTAAAATAACGGTCGACAAGGACCAGAGGAATTTTTTGCTTTTGTATGTTTTCAAGAAATTCTATGTTTTCATCATTCATGGCGGGAGCGAGTATAATACCGTTAACCCTTCGTGAAATCATAGTTTCCAGGGCTTTTCTTTCAGCATGGGTATCCTCGTAACTATGGGATAAAAAAATGCTGTAATTCATGTCCACCGCTCTTTTACTGACTTCATAACAGAGTTCATTGAAAAAAAGCTGCATGATATCTGGAATAATCAGGCCGATAGCCATGCTATTCCGAAGGGAAAGTGCTTTCGCGGCAAAATTCGGGACATAACCCAATTCTTTAGAGGCCGCTAATACTTCATCCTTTGTCTTTTTACTGATGGGTATTCCCTTCTGATCTATGCCATTTAATACCCTTGAAACGGTTGCAATGCTTTTTCCCGTTTTTTTGGCGATATCCTCGATTGTGGGATATTGTTTAATCATAATATTATTCCTTTTCTTTTCATTTGTTAATATTAAACGTTTACTATTATAAAATTTCATTTTGAAATAAACAAGTTTTTCATGTTCTAGGAACTTAAAAAGGGGGCGGTAAAACCTTCTTTTATTTCCTTGACAGAATATTGTAAAAATAATTATAATATTGAATAATTACCGGAGAGTTTCATGCTATCAAAAACTGCTGCTATCATAAACACTATTCACCGTAAGAAAAAGAGTTTAGAAAAAAAAGAGACACAAACCCTTGAATCCAGTAATTTTAATAACAACTGGCCGACTTATATCGGCTTTTTTCTTATATCGATGGCGGTTCTTTCTTACGAAGTTGTAATCAACCGGATGTTTGCCTTCACTTACTGGTATCATTTTGCCTTTATGATTATATCCATAGCGCTTTTTGGAATCGGATTCGGCGGTCTGCTGGTTTATTTTACAAACAAGTTTTTAAAAGACAATATGCCGATAGTCCTTACAATGCTATCGCTTGGTATGGCCGTTTCTTTTCCTCTGGTACTTCTAAAAGTCAACACCATCCCGTTGATAATGGACCAATTAGGAAAAGACCCGGTACAGGATCAGTTTTTTATTCAGATCTTTTTGACAATGTCTATCCCATTTATTTTTTCCGGTTTTATCTTCTCATTTGTATTTACAAATTTTAAAAAAGATATCAACCGGATATATTTCTTCGACCTTCTTGGCGGAGGAGTGGGCTGCATATTCGCGTTAATCATTTTCGAGGGCCGCGGTCCTCTTTTAACGTCATTCATCCTGTCCATTCTTGTCATTGTAGCGGCAGCCGCTTTTGCTTTCAAACAGAGCAAAATTCTTGCTCTAATTCTCATACCTGTGGTATCATTCGGAATGTTGTATTACGTTTTTCCCCAAATCCAGAATACAGATATCCGCCTGGCTAAGGGTTTCCAGGTTGTCGAAATTGATAAATCTGGCAAGGGAGAAAAATTAATGAGCATTTATGGAAAACGAGTCTATTCCTACTGGGATAATTTCGCTTTTGTCGCTGTCCACGAAACACAGCAGGGAGTGTCTCATTCCGTCGATGAAGACGGCGAGGGAACTTATGCCATTCACGCAGATTACTTCTGTTCGACGCCGCTGATGAAAATCGATAATAACTTAGACCCGGTTAATTACCAGTTTAAATATTTCTCCGGAACATGATTATCCCTATATTATCAGGAAAAACCCGGAAACAGTCGGGATAATCGGTGTGGGAGGCGGTAAAGACGTGATACAGGCGCTTGGCCGGGGAGCTAAAGAGGTTTACGGAGCGGAAATCAATAAAACCATATACAACATTTTCTCAAATGTTTACGATGATTTACTTGGTAATCTGTCTAAACGCGCAAATGTTCACATTTTTAACGCTGAAGGTCGATTTTTTATCCGCTCATCCGGCAGAAAATATGATGTTATTGTCTTTGACAATGCCATTTCACAGTTAGCGGTATCAAGCGGAGCTTTTACTCTGGCGGAAAGTTATCTCTATACTCAGGAAGCAATGGAAGATTACATAAAACATCTGAAAACAGACGGGGTTATCTATTTTTCAGGCCCAATTACGGATGCAACCCGTTACGCTACAGAATTAAGAGCAGCGTTTCAAAGCCTTCATTTGAATTTTGATTTCTCCAATTCGATATTTATTGCAGACAATCAATCACGCATATACCAGAAATGCAAGGTTATTGTAAAGAACGGCGCTTTTACCCGGGAAGAATCCGAAGCGCTCGTCAATCAGGCAAAAAGCGTTCATCATCTGGTCCTTTATGTTCCATATCATGAAAATAAATCGACTGTAGCCCATTTGATTACAACTCCCGATATAGAAAGAGAGTACAGGATTAGTACGATAGAAATACGCCCTTCTACTGATGACTGGCCATTTTTTACACAGCGCCTGAAACCGGATATGGAAAAAGTGAATGACAAAGTTAAAGCCGCAATAAGGTTCCGTCCGGAACCCTTTCTTATGCTCCGGAATGCGACACAACAGGTTTCGGTTTTTGCATGCCTTTTTCTACTTCTTCCGCTTATCTTTCTTAATCTGAAGGGCTTCTCTGAGCTGAAAAATAAACTAGGATGCATTATTTATTTTGCATCTCTGGGAATGGGCTTTATGCTTATCGAAGTAGTCCTCATACAGAAGTATCAGCTTGTTCTTGGGCATCCTATTTATGCTTTTTCCATCGTACTGGCAGGACTTTTAATCAGTTCCGGCGCCGGTAGTCTCTTCTCCGAAAGGTTCAAGGATCCCTATCGGGCTATCCTTACCGGGGTAGCTGGGATAATCGTGGCAACGGCATTATCCTATCTTTTTTCCAGATTCCTCGCCCCATCAATTGTCGGCTATGCTTTCGGAATCCGGGTTGCTATTATTCTAGCCCTGGCTAGTACAAACGGTTTCTTTATGGGATTTTTAATGCCTTCGGGTATTCGCGCAGTTTCCAAAGTGGAAGAATCTATTTCCATGGATGTGGGCAATTAACAGTGTTTTTTCAGTATTTGCGAGTTTTCTATCGATCTATATCTCAATAATCTTCGGCTTTTCATTTGTGCTTGCAATAGCTGTAGTAATTTATATAATAGGCTCATTGTTCATTATTTTAAGAAGGGTATAAATTCAGCAGTTATGATGTAAAAATCGGTTTTTTAATAAAAATGATATTTATTGTAAAATATTATTAGAGTCTTCCTGAAATCTTTTCGATTGTCCCAGGTTTGTCTGCCTTGAGCTGCCTGGCAAAGTTTTTCGCCGCCTCAGAAATATCAAGGTATTTATCGCTCCAGAGGATAATCTCCGCCAGTAACGGTAATAAATCTTTTCCTTTCTGAGTTAGCTGGTATAAGAATTTCGTTTTATTCTCCGGGTGTGTTTTTTTACTGATTATTCCGGCTTTTTCCAGGTTGGCCAGGCGTCCGGCCAGGATATTAGTGGCGATTTTTTCTTCCGATTTCAAAAAATCACCGTAGGAATTTTTACCCCAGAACATAATATCCCTGATAATAAGCAGGGACCATTTATCACCAAGAATGTCAAGGGCTGAACTCACAGCGCAGAATGATCTTCTTTTTATTTCTTTCATAACAATAATATAAGGATAAATATTTATTAAATCAAATTTTTAAATAAATACTTGCATAATAAAAGTAGTTATTATATAATATTACTTGCAATATGCAAGCAACATATAAGAAAGACAACTTGGACAAATTACAGGTTTTGTTACAGTAATGGCAGAGCTACCTCTTATATTCCGTTGTTCTGTTCTACCGGGAATTTTGAAAAATTGGAGAATCTCTTAATGGAAATAAAAAAATATAAAACAACGGATATTCCCGGTTAAATCATTAGGTCATAAAAGTTTAAGTTTTAAAGAAGGAGAAAGATATGGATTACAAAACAATGACGGCACCGTGCGGATTGGACTGTTTCAATTGCCCGTTATATATCGCCGGTACCAATGATGATTTCAGGAAGCAGGTTGCCGAAAAGATGGGAATTCCTTTCGAAAAGGCGCAATGTAAAGGTTGTCGAAATGAAAAAGGAATCATTCGGGCCATCGGGAATAAGGAACCATGTAAAACATATGAATGTATCAAAGAAAAAAATTTGAGCTTCTGCTTTGAATGCTCCGATTTCCCCTGCAACAATTTACATCCATTTGTGCCCAGAACCGCCGATATCGAGCCGAACAATATCAAAGTTTTCAACTTGTGTCTGATTAAGAAGATGGGTTTGGAAAAATGGGCTGAAGAAAGCTCAAAGCAGGTACGGGATACTTATTTTAAGGGCAAAAGATTTATATTTAGAAACAATGCACAACGGGTATAAAGAAAAGACAATTTTTGATAAAAAGCTAAAAATTAACTTCTTATATAATATCAAATTACAAATACATAATTTTATTGAAAATGACCTTTTCAGAAGACTCAATTGTTAAATTTAATATAACAATAAAAAAGGAGATAGAGAAATGAGAAGAACAGACAGAGAACTGAAATCAAAAGAGGAATTGAAAAATGTATTGAATGATGGAAAAATCATACAAATTGCTTTTATTGACGAAAATGAACCTTACATTGTAACATTAAATTACGGTTATATCTGGGATGAAGAAAAAATTAAATTCTATTTTCATTCAGCAACTGATGGACGAAAAATAAATTGTATAAGAAACAATCCCAGAGTATGTTTTTCAATCTCAATCTGCGATCCTTTTATTCAAGGTGAAAAAGCTTGTAATTATGGGATGAAATATCGAAGTATAGTAGGTTATGGCCGAATGAAGATTGTTGAAAGTGATGACGAAAGAATCTTTGGTTTGAATTTATTAATGAAACAATATACCGGAAAAGATAATTGGATATACGATGATAATATAATTAAAATAACAACAGTAAGCAGCCTAGATGTTGAAAAAATGTCGGGTAAGAGGAGGAAGTAAAAAAAATCAATACAATTAACTTGACATTATCAATTAATATGAATATTATTAAATAAGAGGTTAAAAATGAAAATTTATGCAGGAAATCTATCGTTTAATGTTACCGATGCAAGTTTGAATGATGTTTTTAAGGCTTTTGGAAATGTTAGTGAAGCTACAGTTGTTATTGATCGCGGATCGGGCAAGTCGAAAGGTTTTGGGTTTGTAGAAATGCCAAACAATGCTGAAGCTGAAGAAGCTATAAAACAACTGGATGGCAAGGAAATCGATGGAAGGAACATTAAAGTAAGTATTGCAAAGCAGAGAGAAGATCACCCTCGCCGATAAAAATCCTATATATTAAAACTGAACAACTGATATATTTTATCAGAAAATATAAGTTTTTATTGGAAGTGTTATAATAAACTTTGTTCCTTTTCCTAATATACTTTCCAGCCTGATTGTTCCTCCATGTCTTTCCGTGATTTTTTTACATACGGCTAGGCCAATACCGCTGCCTTCATATTCATCTCTTCCATGAAGACGCTGAAACATCTTGAATATTCTGTCATAATGCTTCTCATCTATTCCGATGCCATTATCTTCCACCGCCATCATGTGATATCCCTCTGGAGCTTCCTCTAAAGCATAAATTCTTATCACCGGAGGTTCATCCGGCTTATGGAATTTTAAAGCATTAGCGATGAGATTCTTGAAATAACTGGCGCATCTGGGTCGGATCAGCTTCTATCGTGGGCAGGGAATCCGCTTCAACCCTGCCGGAAATCAATTCTATCTTTAATTCCAGATCAGATATGACATCTTTTACTGTTTGATTAAGATCAACAGAAGAATAAGGTTTTGCTTGAGTTGTTACCCTTGAATAAGTAAGAAGGTCATCAATTAAAGCCTGCATCCTTAATGATGCGTTCCGTATCCTGTTAAGGTAGTCGCGTCCCTGTTCTTCCAGGGTGGGATAATATTTTTTATTCAATTGTTCACCAAAAGCAATTATTTTCCGTAAAGGTTCCTGTAAATCATCAGACGCGATATATGCGAATTGTTCCAATTCAGTATTCGATCGTTCCAATTTCTTATTCATGTTAAATAACTCGGCTGTGCGTTCTTTAACTTTCAATTCAAGTTCTTCATTCAATTTTTTCATTTCGTCGTATAATCTGGCATTCTCAAGTGAAATGGCGGCCTGAGACGATAAGAGATTTAATACTTCAAGTCTCTCCGGTGTAAAAGCATCGGGTAACAGATTATTCTCAAGATATAGAATACAAACCATTTCGCTTTGTCTGAAGACCGGCGTGCAAAGCACTGATTTTATCTTATTATTTAAAATATATGGATCCGAAACAAATAAACCTTCCTCTGACGCGTCTCTAAGCACAATATTTTCTTTTGTCCTTTTCACATATAGTATGATAGCGGGTGAGAGTTTTTGAGATTCTGAAACAGGAATGGTTCTAAAGCCGCCTTTGTTAATTTTTTCCAATGCCCCTTCGGCTTCAACAAAAAGATTATTATTATGTTCTAAAATAAGAAAACCTTTTTGAGCGCCTGCATTTTCTACTACAATATTCATCAGTATATTTAAAAGCTTTTCCCTCTCTATTTCCTGTGAAATTGCCTGTGACGCTTTTAAAATGGTCGATAAATCAAGACTAATAAAAGGAATTTCACCTTTAGAAGCTTTTTTACCAGTTTCATAGTATTCTATTACCAAATGAGGGTATTTTTTTTCAATATCTTTTACCTTGGCTGTGGCCCCCCATTTCATATAGCAGTGGTAAGCTTCCAGCATATATTTTTTCATATTTTCCAGATTGCCGGTATTTTGCATTAATAATGAGGCCCGTTCATTGGCAATCGCTTCATTCTGCTTATATCCATTTTCACGAGCGGAATTAATCGCCTGGTCGTAAAGATTTTTTGCTTTTTTAAATTGCCCCTTGATACCGGCCAGTTCGGCTTCGACTATTAAGTACTTGTGGAGAAAGTTCTCAGGGCAGTTATTTGCCCAAAGCTTCATCTGTTGCTGGTTTCGTTTGATGAAATGCATATATTTTCCATGCTCCCACCATTTTGCTTGCCGGTAACAGGCAGTTATGGATAGGGAAGAATAAAAATTCGCCTCGGTTATGTGAAGATATCCCTTGGCGATGTCTTTTTTGACAACCAAATTATATAATTCGGCAGAAATGGGGATACAATCCGCATATTCCCCGAAAAGGTAGTGGATTTTTATCTTAACCAGTAATAAAAAGAAAACCCCGATCAATATGCCTGATTTCTGGTAATCATTCATAACCTCTTGTTCATTAAAATCCATAGTGTCCAGTTTACCCCTGGCATCGGTATGCCCCTTTAAGCAGAGCAGCATCTGGGCATTGACTCTATAATTCAGCGCGACAAATGGGTCCTTACTCCCGATCTGAAAATTTCTATAAATTTCATTTTCTTTCATAACTTCATCTATATTATCTCCCAGTATAATGCGTGTAGCGCAGAGGAGATTTATTGAGTGATGGGCAAAAATTAAATTTCCCACTTCAATGTTGTTTTTATAAGCCTCTCGAAGAAGATCAAGATTGTATTTCGCATGTTTCATCCAGTGCTGGACAAAACCCGCGAATGACCAGACGGATAAGCCGATACTCTTTTTACTGGCAAGCTTTTCAATAATCTTCAAACCCAATAAGCCGAATTTGTAACCCTGTTTATAAAAACCGAGCCCGCTTCCCAATATAGAACCGAAAAGGCTTAAAGTTAGACCTGAATATTCATAATGTCCGTATTTAAGGATATGAAATGCACCTTCTATTATTATGTATGTCCAGATATTGGTATCAAAAAGGTAAGCGACTGTGCCTATGTTTATCGCTAATAAATGCCTTGTAATAATATCAGGATTTACCGCCATAGGAAGATCAATAATATCTTCAATTTTTATTTTTAATTTTTTAAATTGGAAATAAAACTGGAGCAGTTTTGAAACGATCATTCCCCTGGTCACGTGTTCCGGCAGGCATGATTCTAACCAATCGCATAGCCTCGATACCTTTCATAAGCGATTCTTTATATTTAGCCATATTGCCGTAAAGCAATATTATTAAAACATAAGCGCTGGCTTTTTCATTGCTGGTTTTCGCGTTTCGAAGGATTTCATTAAATATCCTTTCTGCCTCTATAAAATTGAGGGTTAAATATTCACATTCCATCCTTTCTTTGTATAGAAAATAGGTCAATTCATACTGGCTCTCCCAGCTATCATTTTCTAGAAGCCGCATTCCCGCTTTAAAATAATTATTGGCCGATTCAAAAGCAACGGATGTTTTAGCCTTTTGTCCTACCTCGAAATTCAACCGGGCTAATTCCAGTTTTTCTTGAGGGTTGTTTATTATCGGTATAGCTCGATTCAGTTGATCAACAGCGGTAAACATCTTTTCGGTTACTTCTCTTTTGTCCCCGGTTTTAGCTAATATGATATGACCTATTCTGTAATGCATTTCAATTTTGCTTTCATCCGGAATGAGGCTATAAACCGCCTCCTGTATCCGGTCATGAACAAATTGATACTGGTTTCCCGATATAAAAATAAAGCCTTCACTTTCAACCTCGGTAAATGCTTTATAAATTTGACCCATATTATCATTATCTTTTAATAAACTAATGATAATTTCTTTATCAAACCTGTTACCTATGCAGGATGCGGTTTTAAGAATCCTCAGTTTTATTTCTGAAAGTTTTTCTATTTTTCCTCTCATCAGCTCAATCACATTGTTGGTCATCTGCGTCTGTTTGATTTTCTCAATATCCCATTGCCAGCCACTATTAAAATCAAAAAACACTATTTGTTCTTTATAAAGGTTCATTATAAATTGTTTCAGAAAAAATGGATTACCTCCCGTTTTATCATAAATAAGCTGTGTTAAAGATTTTGTTTTTTCTTCCGGATAATGAAGGGTATCTGAAAGCAGCCTGTTTATATTCAAACTACCCAGCCCGGAAAGCGAAATAGAATTGATGATTACGTTTTCATTTTTCATCTTCTCAAATTCAATCAACAATGAATTATGAATGTTCGATTTCTCCTGCCGAAAGATGCCTATGAAAAGAAAATAACCGGTATAAGAAGCAGTCAGCAATTTGATTAGATTAAAACTCGCAGCATCTATCCATTGCAGATTATCAAGGAATAAAACCAATGGATGATCTGCCTCTATAAAAACTTCAGTGAATTTTCTGAAAAACAGATTAAATCGGTTCTGTGCTAGAATAGAATCAAGTTCGGGAATTTCCGCCTGTTTGCCTATAATCAATTCAACTTCCGGGATTACATCTGTAATTAGTTTCCCGTTATTTCCTAATGCCTCTAATATTTTATTTTTCCAGGCCTGAATTTTTTCTTCACCTTCTACTAATAATATTTTTATTAATCCCTGAAATGCTGTAATTATACCGCTATATGGAATGTTTTTCGTAAATTGATCATACTTGCCCGATATAAAATAACACTTCTGATGAATTATCAATTTATGAAATTCATTAATAAGGGTTGACTTTCCTATTCCAGGTTCGCCGTTTATAAGCATTACTTCGTTTTTTCCATTACATACCCGTTC
This sequence comes from uncultured Spirochaetota bacterium, assembly GCA_963783575.1. GTDB lineage: Bacteria > Spirochaetota > Brevinematia > Brevinematales > JAOACQ01 > CAWEAK01. Next base: position 50,844 of record CAWAOD010000003.1, read on the forward strand.
AAACGCCGCCAGCAGCGCTTCTATCTCCTTTTCTCTGCCGTATAATTTTTCAGGGATACTGAATTTTTCCGATATGTCTTTTTTACCCGGTAGAAATCCTTCAATTTTTCCGTTTTCATTCAACTGCCGCATACACTCTTCCAGATCCGCCTTTAATCCTCCGGCGCTTTGGTAACGGTCTTCCGCTCCCTTCGACAATAGTTTCATGGTGATATCCGAAACCATTCCAGGGATATCCTGTTTCAATTCCCGTGGAGTTTTGGGCATTTTTGCGATATGAGCATGGATCAGTTCAAGAGGGTCACCGGATGAAAAAGGAAGGATGCCGGTCAGCATTGTATAAAATACTGTTCCGAGCGAATAAAAATCTGTCCGATAGTCCACAGACCGGTTCATTCGGCCGGTTTGTTCCGGCGAGATAAACGGCAGTCGATTTTCAATTACATCTTTATCATAAAAAGATCCCAATTCTTTTGTTTCAAGAAAAGATAACCCAAAATCCCCTGTTTTTATTAAGCTGCTGTCTTTATCAATGAAAATCGAAGTTAAACTGATATTTCCATGATAGATATTATAAGAATGAATTTCTTTCAGCGCTTCCGATAGCTGAACAGCCATTGAAAGAAATGTCTTCAGGTTAATTTCTTCTCCTTTTAAAAATTCCTTCAATGGAATTCCGTTAAAATCTTCCTGGATCAACACAACACCCTCGATCGAACTTTGAATGTCGAATATTTTAATGATCCGATCTGATTTTATATTGAACATCGCTCCATAAACCGATTTAAACCGGGCGATATTTTCAGGCGTGTTATATAAATCTTTATATATCTTAAATAATAAAGGCTTTCTGTTTTTATCCAGATTGGAATATCCATGGTATAAACCTAATGTTTCATTAAACTCTATCGTATAGTCCGGTAAATTAATCATACCAGCCTCCTGATAAAAAATAGCAATAGTTTTTCCGGAGATCAATCCTTAATTTGTTTCAAAGGCAGCCCGATTCCTTTTTAATTTGCTAGAATCCTACTCCTTTTTTATTAACTGTAAACCTATTCCCATTCCATTTTTTTCCTTTATTAATAAATCTTCCGCTTTTTCGACAGGAAAAGGCCGGCTTAACAAATAACCCTGAATGGTATCACAGTTATTCTTTTTCAAAAAATAAAGCTGTTCCTCATTCTCCACACCCTCTGCCAGAATTTCCATATTTAATCCATGGCCCATAGTGATAATTGATTGGATGATAATATCATTCGAGTCTTTTTTATGGATATGATCGATAAATGATTTATCAATTTTTAAAATATTGCATGGGATTTCTTTCAGCCTGTTCAGGGAGGAAAAACCTGTTCCGAAATCATCTATGGAAATCCGGTATCCCAGAGCCTGAAGTTCATTCAACTTTAAATTTGTAGACATCATATCGTCCATAAAGATGGATTCCGTAACTTCCAGTTCGATTAATTTTGGGGCAACATTATTAGACGATGTTATTTTTGATAAATATTCCACAAAATCGGGTTTTTTAAATTGATTAATGGGCAGATTAATTGAAATTGGAAGTACAGGGATTTTTATTTGTTGCCATTTGTTGAATTGTTCGCAAATATTATGGATTACCCAATCTGTGATAAATGAAATCAAGTTATTCTCCTCAGCAAATGGGATAAAATTTATAGGAGAGATGATCTTTTCCCCGTCTTGATTCCACCTGATCAGTGCCTCGAATCCTGTAATTTCTCCGGTTTGAAGTTTCATCTTTGGTTGATAATAAAGAATAAATTCATTCTGATCCACCGCCTTCCTGATTTTGCGGATCATATTCATTTTCTCGTTCACATTAATATTCATGGATTTCTGATAATATTCAAAGTTGTTTTTACCATGTTTTTTTGTAAAATACATGGCGTTATCTGCATATTTTAAAAGGATTTCTGCATCAACAGAATCCAAGGGACAAAGTGAAATACCGATACTTACCCCGCTGAAGATTTCATGATTTTCTATATTGAACGGTTCATTGATGGAATTTATAATCCTGTTGGCAACTATAGACGCGTCCTCATAAGTATTGATTTCCGTGAGAGATATCGAGAACTCGTCTCCGCCAAGCCGGGCTACGGTATCAATCGATGTTTTTAAACTGTTTCTTGATATGATGTCGCCTTTCCTGACCGATGAAAAAAGCCGTTTCGCGACTTCATTTAACAAAAGATCCCCGATATAATGCCCCAGAGAATCATTAATTACTTTAAAATTATCCAGGTCGAGAAATAAAACCGCAAGCATTCTTTTATAACGAATCGCATGCGACAGTGCATAATTCAACTGTTCTTTAAAAAACACCCGGTTAGGGAGGTTTGTAAGCTGGTCATAATATGCGAGGTACATAATTTGATTTTCCTTTGCTTTTTTATCTATCGCATACCGGATAGACCGTTCCATAAGATCCGGATCAACTTTACCCTTAACCAGGTAATCGCAGGCTCCATTTTTCATAGCAAGTATATCAATCTCACGGTTATTCTGGCCTGTCAGCATTATCACAGGAATGTTTTTGTTTTTTCTCATTATCTCATTCAACAAGTCCAGGCCTGATTTCTCGCCTAAATTATAATCCAACAAAAACAAATCATAATAGTCTTTTTGAATTTCGTCTTCCGCTTTCTCAAAATTGGGAATCCATTCAATTGAATATTTTTGGTTCACAATATTAGACAGGATATCCTTTGTAATAATAAAATCCTCTTCATCATCGTCAACCATTAGGATTCGTATTTTTTCCTTTAGATCGGCCATAAAACCTCCTGGAATTGTTTATATAGATATTCAGTAAAAATTCAATCTAATTATTATTATTATATAGTTTTTGCAAAAAAAAGCAATGATATTTCAGACTAATTTGCTATTTATTTGTTTAATAAATCTTTGCATCAGAAACAATAATTTTATAGATGCTAATATACAAATAACCTTTATGCAAATTTTATCCTAAAGATATGTGGAATTTAAATAACAATTTCAAAAGCACGCGGAGAATAATTATTGGACTAAAGTCACCGGTGGAATTCCTGACCGGCTTCCGCTTTTAAAGGTCTTTTATCTCAATTGTTATTTTGCAGTTTTCTTTTTCTTGATTTTTTCTCATAATAATTTATAATAAACAACCACGCAGCAAGACTGTACGCAACTTTGTTGCGTAAGGAATCTAAACCGGCTCAAGCGTCACGCTTATTAAAGGAGGTTTGAATGAAAGATAAGACAGAGAAGCAAAAAATGCTCAACAATGAACTTTATTGTCACCAGGATCTTGAACTGACCCGCGAGAGAAATATGGCTTACTCAATGATTACCCATTATAACCGGACAAAAGATCACCAGTACAAAAAACGCTACCAGCTCCTCGAGAAACTTCTCGGCGAACTCGGCAAAAATATAGTTATCAAGCCTCCGTTTGTTTGCGATTACGGGTATAATATATGTCTTGGCGACAATGTCTTTGTCAATTATGGCTGTACTATCCTGGACTGCAACAAGGTATATATCGGTAATAATGTACTGATCGCTCCCCAGGTACAGATATACACAGCCTATCACCCTACCGATTATCGGATAAGGCTCCAGAATCTGGAATATGCACAACCTATCAGAATCGGAAATAATGTCTGGATCGGTGGAGCTGCCGTTATCTGTAATGGTGTAACCATCGGTGACAATACCACAATTGGAGCCGGCAGCATTGTCGTCAGCGATATTCCAGCCAACTGCGTTGCCGTAGGAAATCCCTGCCGTGTAGTCAAAAAGCTGGATACCGGTACGCAAATTGCCGGAAATGGACCGGCCATATGACAAATAAGTTTGATGCACAAAAGACCGTGCCGGAATTGGTTACTGATGGGAATGGATTGAAAATCATCGGGCTCGGACACATAAATATTGTCGTTGATGAGATAAATGAAGCAACTGAGTTTTACAAAAAACTCTTTGGGGCAGTTCCTTTTCAGGAATTCCCTCATTTTAAAAACAGGGGATTTGCACTGTCCGCAGGATTCCTGGAGGATCCAGAGTCGGTGGAGGCCAGCATAAGATTCCTGAAAATACCCGGCTGCCCTTTAGTCCTGGAATTGATGGAATATCATAATCCGGCCGGAAGTAAAACCGAACTTCCAAAATCCGTCGCCGATCAGGGCGGGGTCAGGCATGTAGCACTCAGCATTGAAGGTATTGATGAGGCTTTTCAATTTGTCAAACAAATATGCGGAGTAAATTTGATAAATAGTTCAAAGAACTATTTTCCTCATAATATCGATAATATCTATCCAGATGAATTCCATTTCTTTGACAGAGACTTAGAAGCAGATTCGGAAGCCAAGGAGGAAGTCTGCAGTATGGTAGGCACGATCAGGTATTTCTATTTTACCGATAGGTACGGAGTCCAATGGGAATTGGAACAGGGACATAATGATACCAGTAAACGACCATGAAATATAGATTAATCGCTCTGGACCTTGATGATACCCTTTTACGAGAAGATCTGACCATATCCGAAAGAACCTGCTCAGCTTTATTAAGTGCCCAGGCTCAAGGTGTTACCATAGCCCTTGTATCAGGACGTCCAACCGGATCAATATTGAAATACGCGCAACAATTAAGGATGGATGAGTTCGGCGGTTATATCATTTCATTCAATGGCGCAATGGCAACTGAGTGTACCACGGGGAATATTTTTTTTGAACGCTGCCTGACACGGGATAATATTCACCTTCTTTACGACCTGAGCGTCGCTTATGGCGTTTACATACATTCCTATCTCGATGATAATATAATTACAGCAAAATCGAATCCTTATACCGCAATCGAATGCAAACTCACTGGCATGAACATCATTGAAACCGATGACTTCAAGTCTTCCATGAACCGTGATGCTATCAAGGTGATTTTGCTCGAGACTCCGGAGATTTTAAAGGATCTTTCAGTCAAACTCGCGCCGGTAATAAACGGGCGCATGAATATGAGCATCACCAAACCGTACTTCCTGGAATTCATGGACAATGGAATTGACAAAGGACACGGATTGAGATTGTTGCTGGAATGGCTCAAGATTTCAAGTGAAGAGACCATCGCCATCGGTGACAGCTATAATGACATTGAGATGCTTAGGCTTGCGGGATTAGGTATATGTATGGCGAATGGTCCCGATGAAGTCCGGGCTGTCGCTGATCATATAACGGCCAGCAACATGGAAGACGGAGTTGCTAAAGTAGTGGAACAGTGTATACTAAAAGTCGGTAATTGAAGATTTAAACTGCGAAATTTTTATTTGCGTTAAAATCAGTAACTATCTATAATATATAATAAATATCTCTTATTTTATCTTATAAAATCATTTAATGATATTAAAAATTTAAAAAGTAAACAATCAACTATCGAAAACTTTTATTTGATTCTTTTATTATTTTTCTAATAATATATAAAAGCTAAATGGGAAGTTGCAATGATAAAGCAAAAAAATGCCACCCTATTTCCGATAGCTGCTTTTGTTTTAATAATCCTATTCTCTTGCAGTCTTGATATTACTTTAAAGGACAGGAACAATCCTTATGACAATTCCGGCGACAACTACGGCGGACAGCCCCCTAATATATCTATAATCTCGCCGACAAACGGGCAGATCATAGCGCCGAGTTTTACTTTAAATGGTTCGGCCTCCGATGATATAGGACTGACATATGTCTATGTAAATATTAACAACGGCGATTTCATAGCCATACCGCTGAAAGGCACGAACACAAACTGGAGCTATAGCTTTGTCGCAATACCATTTGGGAACACCGTCATAAAGGCTTTTTCAAAAGATATCGGATCCAAGACAAGCACTACCGTTAATATCAATGTAGTTGTTGACGCTTCACTTCCCGGCATCGGTATAAACAGCCCTGCAAGCGGAGTATTAACGAATATAAACACAGTAACCCTGAGCGGACCGGCTTCGGTCAGTTCAATATATTCCATAAACAAAATCGCCGTCGAGAACTCCGGTGGAATCTGGAATACGGCGGCCTTCAGCGGTTCGGGAGGCAACTATTCCTGGACATACAGCGTGGCATTGTCCGAAGGTACGAACACATTCATGGCGATGGCCGTAACATCGGCGTCGAAGACAAATTACTCAGCTTACACTGTTATAATCCTTGATACGACGGCTCCGATGATAAGTCTTACGAATCTTACCAATTACCAGATATTCGGCGACGGTTTCCAGTTTTCCGGAACGGTTTACGACCAGTACGCGGGTGGAAGCAGGGTATTTATAAAGCTCGATAATTCAATGTTCAGCGAGGTTTCAGTATCAAGCAATACCTTCAATACAAATATATCTTTGATCGCATGGGAAGGGCTCCATACAAACTATTATTATACGATGGACGCGCTTGGCAATACCTCTGCGACAAACTCCCTCATAGTCGTATTCTCATCCAGGATGCCGATGATTTATATCACAAGCCCCGCGAACTATTACATTACCAATTCGCTTACAATGCCCGTATCCGGGAGCAACACCATCGGAGTATTCTATACGATCACAAACCTTCAGGCGAGGGCAAACGGCGGCGCATAGAACCCAGTCGATATTAAGGACCTTGCGCTGAAATACTGGACAAATACTACAACCCTGACCGCCAATACAACGAATACAGTTACAATCCTGGCATCGGCGTCAAGCGGTTTGTCAAACTCAAATTCCGTCAGTATAATATGCGATGTTACCGCTCCGGTAATTACATTGAATTCGTTAATACCGGCATATACAAACTTAACGGCCTTCAATATAGCGCTTTCATCATCCGACAACCTGTCGGGAATCAAAACCAATCTTTACCAGGTAAACGGAAATACGGCAGCCGGCTTCTCAGGCACGAACGCCAATATCAGCATATCGGGGTTGACGAACGGCCCGAATACTTTTAAAATATGGGCTATTGATAACGCGGGAAACACAAGCCTGACACAGGCAGTAAATATTTATGTCGATCCGGTAATACCCTCTTTATCCATTACATCACCTTCAAACATGTCGGTCTGGAATACTACTGCGCTGACAATTACCGGTACAACGAATGACGCGCCGCCTTCGAGCGGGATAAAAACCTTCTGGATCAGCAATAACGGCGCGGATGTAACATCGTACTTCAACGGGAGCGCTTATACATTCACCGCGAACGCGACAAATACAATCATATCTTACATAGAGGATAATGCGGGGAATAAATACGCTGTGACGAATAAAGCCATCGTAGATACGACGGCGCCGGTTATATCAAACATCAGCCCCACGAACGGGCAGAAACTGGCAACGAACATTACCGTAACGGCGAATGTTTCCGACAACCTGTCGGGTGTAAAACAGATTGACCTGCAGGTCATACAGACTAACGGGGCGAATTTCAGTGCATATTCCATTACACCAGGCACTTCAATATCAACAAATATTTTTGTTACAAATTTAGCGAATTATTATATCTGGTTCCGGGTTATAGATAACGCCGGGAACACCAATACCACATCGAGCAATATCATATACATAAGCGACATACCGGCATTAAGCTTCACCTCTCCCGCGGTAAACGGAAGCACTATCATTACAAACGGCTTATCTGTTACGGTGAGCGGAACATCGTCCAGCGGCTGGAATTCAATAGCGTCCAATATTATCATCCTGAACAATAAGCAGACAAATTCCGTAACGGGAACAACCTGGAATTGTACTTTAACGTTGAGCAACAATTACACCAATACGATCCTGGCTTATGCGGTCAACAATAATGGCGACATCGGTAACGCGCAGTATCTTTATATTATCGCGGACACGAATGCCCCGGTAATATCGTCCGTATCGCCGTCGAACTGCTTTACAAACATAAACAATTTTATTTTTACATTGAATGAAAACAATAATTTCTCCGGCATACAGAGCAATTACATAATAATCGACAGTAATCCCTGGCTGGCCTTTACTGCAACAAATTATAGCATAACATCATTGACCGACGGGTATCATACGATAAGCATATATGCTGTGGACAACGCGGGGAACCACAGCCTTACGGACACCGTTTATATCACAAACGATTCCGCAATTCCTACCCTTTCGCTGACTAACCCGGCAAATGGATTGATCACCAATACGGCATCGTTAATCATCGGCGGAAAGACAAATGACACATCGCCTTCGAGTGGAATTAAAACCTTCTGGATCAGTAATAACAGCGTGTCCGTGAATACAACAACATTCTTCAACGGGAGCGCTTATAACTTTACAGCAAACACGACAAACACACTCATCGCATACATCGAGGACAACGCGGGGAATATGAGCGCTGTTACAAATACAATCGTGATTGACACAAACGCCCCGGTGATATCGTCCGTATCGCCGACGAACTGTGTTACGAATACAGGAAATTTTACTTTTACATTGAGCGAAAGCGACAACTTCTCAGGTATAATGAGCAATTATATCAATATTGACGGTACATTGCTGTCGTTTACCGGGACGACTTACAGTATAACATCATTGACCGACGGGTATCATACAATAAGCATATATGCGATGGACAAGGCGGGAAATTACAGTCTTACGGACACCCTGAGCATTACAAATGACACGCTGCCGCCTTCATTAAGCATAGGTTCGCCTTCGGCCGGATTGATTACAAACACCGCTTCATTATTTACATATATATATACAAATGACACAACAACTCCTTCGAGCGGAATCAAAACATTCTGGGTCAGTAATAACGGTACGGATGATGTGACGCCGGATTCCGGCGGGGCAAATCATAATTATACCGTAAACGCGACGAACAAGCTCATCGCTTACATTGAAGACAACGCGGGAAATAAAAAGTCTATTACAAATACAATTGTTGTCGATATGGCGGCGCCAGTGTTAAGTATATCGAATATCACAAGCAATATGATTATAACAAACGCTACACCAATCAATGGGAACGCCGCGGACAGCCTTTCAGGGATTCGGAACGGCAGGGTATCGGTTTATACAAACGGCGTATTAGCGGCCAGCCCCTCTTTATCAGGGACTAACTGGGTGTCCGGAATTACCGCTGCCGAAGGCGCTATGAATATAAGCGTTGTAGCAATCGATAACGCCGGTAACACAAATACATTGAGCATACCGGTCTCAGCTTTATTCAACAGGGTATGCGTCGCTTCTACCGGGAACGACGCTAACGTTGGCAATCCGTCCAGCCCCATGCAAAGCATACAGTCGGCAATAGCGAAAGCCGTTTCGTACGGCTTAAGCGACATCTGGCTTGACGCTTCCACGTTTACGCCATCTGCCGGTCTGAATCCGAATTCAAGCGGCTTTGGAATCATCATCACAAATAGCAACATCAGGATAACCGGAGGATTTAACGGGAGTTTCACGGCCTCTAACTCGATGACTATCCTGAACGCAGGAGGAACGCTCAATAACGCAGTCTTTATTTCCAACGCCGTAAATGTCTCGCTGAAAAATGCCGCGGTAATAAACGCGACTAATTCCGGGATTTACATTTATAAAGCGACAAACTGTGTCATATCAAACTGTGTTATTTCCAACAATTCAGCGGTAACCGGCGGAGGGCTGGCTCTTTATTCCGCTGTTTCCAACACGCTATCCGCCTGCGTCATTTTAAATAATACGGCTTCTCAAAACGGCGCGGGGATTTACTTAGAAACTTCAACCAACAGCACAATATCTGCCTGCATTATTTCAAATAACCAGTCTCAACAGGGAGGCGGTATCTTTTCCACATCTTCACCCGGTAGCATTTTCACCGGTTGTTATATATGCTATAATACAGTCACCTCAGCTGCCGGCGGAATATATTTATATCAATACAACGATTATGATATAATAACAAACTGTTTTATATTTAATAACACAAGCCCGGGCAATGCGGGCGGTATCTGGTTATATGGTAATACCGCTAATTATATCAAAATTTCCGGATGCAATGTTTACAGTAATTCAGCTCAAACAGGCGGGGGAATTTATTTGTTCTCTGCGAATTATAATATTATTTCTAACAACAATATATTCAACAATACCGCGGCAAACGGGGGAGGGATTTATTTAAAAAACGCCAATAACAACACGTTTTCCGGCTGCATTATTTCAAACAATACGGCCTCCGATTCCGGCGGAGGGATTTATATGACCAATTCCGGTTTGAACACGGTTTCATACTGCCCTGTTTACTGCAATACGGCCGCAAACTACGGAGGAGGAATTAATTTGAACGTAGTCGCCGGTAATGTAATTTTAAACTGCGGCTTCTTTAATAATACTGCGTCAGTACATGACGGCGGCGGGATTTGTCTGATAACGTCCAGCTTAAACACGATTTCCAACTGCTTTATATCAAATAATTCATCGCCTGAAGGAGCGGGTATATATTTGACTGGTTCGCCGAATAATCTTATCGCAAGCAACAGTATATGCTATAATCAAAATATGGGTGTTTACCTGTATACCGCCGTCAGCAGCAATAATATCATTTCAAACTGTAATATATTCAATAACTCGCATACAAGCGGAAATGGGGGCGGTATTTTATTCTCCAGCAGTTTCAACCAGTTATTGAGCTGCAATGTTTACAGTAATTACGCTTCCGGCCAGGGCGGCGGAATAGCTTCATGGAACAACTCCAATATAATTTCCCTATGCAATATATATAGTAATTCGGCTTCCCAATACGGCGGCGGAATTTATATTTCAGCCAATTACAACACGGTTACTAACAGCAGCATATATAATAATACCGCCTCGAACGGCGGAGGGTTGTATTTCACAAACGCCAGCTACAATACAATATCCAATTGCATTATATCAAATAATACTGCTTCCCAATATGGCGGAGGCCTATATCTCTACTATGCAAATAATAATACGATCAACGGCGCGGTTTATGCTAATAGAACTACAGCATACAACGGCGGCGGTCTCTATCTGGCATCTTCCACTAATAATACAATAAACAGTATCATTTATAATAACACAGCTGCAGTCAACGGCGGCGGTGTGGCTCTATCTTATTCCAGCACTAATATTATCAACGGCGCGGTCTTCAGCAATACAGCCACCAGCGGCTCAGGCGGAGGCGGCGGCGTGTATCTAATTTATTCCAGTAATAATTTAATCGTCGGCGCGGTATACAATAATACAGCGGCTGGATGCGCCGGTATTTATCTTTATAGCAGCACCAACAATAAAATACTAGGCCCTATACACAATAATACAGCTACAGTCAGCGGCGGCGGTATAGAAATGGCATATAATTCCATGTTTAATACCGTCAGCGGCGAGGTTTACAGTAATTCGGCCATGTATGGCGGCGGCCTGTTTCTTAGTACATCCAGCTACAATACAAACACAGGAATGGTTTATAATAATACAGCTTCTCAAGTCGGTGGCGGTATTTGGATTGAATTTTCCAGAAATAACATATTCAGCGGAGCGGTTTCCAATAATATAGCACTTACAGCCGGCGGCGGCATTTATTTAAGGTCTACTACTAATAATACAATCAGCGGGACAATATCTTTTAATACGAACTACGGTGTGGTGACAAATAACAGCTGTTCCGGGAACTCATTCCCGTCTATTATGAGTAACTACCCGGGACCGGTCACGAACGGTTCTTATTGACGACTATGCCCGGCAGTGCCGGCTCACCGTTGGATCTGGGCAGGGAATATTGAAGTGGTTCCCTCGTGGTGCTGCAAAGCGAGAAGCGGTGGACTCGGGAACCGGCGTGGTGCTGCAAAGCAGGGAGGCTCAGAATAAACTCCGACGAAACAAAAGGAGTAATTTATGAAAATATTAAAACAAGTATTTTTTATCTTATTTTTTATCATTATCTCCACAACAGCTTATTCCGATGGGAAACTGATCGCTGTAGCCGGTTTTATAAACCTCGGCGCGGCGAAGGACAACAATTTGAATATGGTCATAACGAAATCTCTTATTTTATATCTTTCAAAGATACCGAATATAACAGTGATCCAATACGACGCTGTAGCAAAATCCGCGCTTAAATCCGGACTGTGGGCTCAAACTAATATAAACATGGAAGAAGCCCTGTCTCTAGGGCAGGAATTCTCCTGCGACAAGGTGGTAATTGGAGAATATAATGCAGATGATAAAAACAACCAGATCACGATTAATGTTTATGCCTACGATGTTGTAACTGCGGAGCTGAAGATGAAAAGGACGTACACAGGCACCACAGGCCTTGAGTTGTTTGATAATATAGATAATATGATCAAAAATGTCACGGGAGTTCTAATTGGCAGGAATATTTCCTTCGGAAAGGCAGTTTTTAATATAAATAACAGCGATGAAAACTATAAGATAGTGTTGAACGGATCTACAGCCGGTTACGCTTCGAAAAACGCCCCGCTAACAATAGATGTTCTCACAGGTGAAAGCTCTGTCGCGCAGATACATCTTTCCAATAGTGACGAGCTTTTATTCCAGACGTCCGTAAATGTAAACGCGGGAGAAACGGTTGAAATCGAATATGTGCCTATGGGAAAGGCCATTGCGAAGCTAGGGAAAAACGATGCTAAGGTTTATGTAGACGGTGAGTTCTTTACAAACGCATTGAAAGGAGAGTCAATAGATATAACTAATCTTACAGCCGGAACTGATCATAAAATAAGTATCAAAAAGGCTTCAGGAAATCCTGAGGTCAAAATGGTTAATCTCAAAGAAGCTGAGACAGTTGTGCTTATTTTTGATGAGTTTAAGTTCCCATTCAGAATAAGCGGCTTTGTGTCATTAGGCCTGTCTCTGGCAGCGCTGGGCGGAGGCTTCTATTTCAATAATGAAATGAACTCAGACTTGAAAAACGCCGAGAAGAATTATGAAATATATGAAAACAGCACAACCGATCTTGATACTAAATGGAAAGCTTATACCGATATGGTGGCAGCCGCGAAGAACAGCTCGACAATGTCTTCAGCGTTCTTTATATCATCGGGCATTCTTTTTACATATGGCGTCATAACAGGCTTCCTGATAAATGAGGAAGGCAATATATTCGTTGGCGTGGCGCCTAATAAGCTTTATATAATGTCGAGGTTTTGATACCATAGAGAATTTTCAATTCAGCGTCTATTGTCTTCCAACCCATATCGCATAAACTTTCATAATGAAACCTTATTGCTTTTAATATCAGCCATTTCAGTGCTCATTTCATTATTTTTATTGAAAATAAGCATATCATAGCCATGAGTCTGTCAGACAGGGTCCAGTCAAATTATTTACATATTTTGATATCATTATTAAAAATGAATTGCCATTTACTGAGATTTTATTATAAATAAAGAATATTTGTGACAATTTGTATAAAATATTATATAATAATTCGGTTAACATATGGAAACTTTCCTGCTTGAAAATTAATAAAAAAGGGGGGTATTATAAGAAAGCTGCATAAGTTAATTTAGATAAAACATATAGTGAAAAAGAATTTGGATCAATTGAATAATTATTAATACGGAATATTTGGATCAAAAAGTCTAACCGCCAAGAATCAATACTGTTATATTATCGATGGATGTTGTATGAGGCATATTTATTATGTTTTGCTGGTAATTATACTTTTGCTGATAACAGGATGTTTTAATGAGCGGGTAAATATAATAAAAGTGAGACATGGGTTCATTAATTTATCGGATATTAATTTTAAAAATGAACAAACAATAAAATTAGACGGTGAATGGGAATTTTACTGGAATAAATTATTAACATCGGATGATTTTGTCAATATCAATTCCAATATACAAACTCTTACATTGCCCGGTTCCTGGACAAAAGACATTAACCCCACAAACCAGGTTTCCAGATTCGGATTTGCAACTTTACGCCTAAAATTTACAATAAAATCCGGTAGCAATATTATTTATGGATTAAGAATCCGGGAAATTTGTACTGCTTACAATCTATTTTTAAATAATAATTTAATATTATCCAGTGGCACGGTTGGACGGAATAAATCCGAATACAGCCCGAAATGGAAGAATCAAGTAGCGATTTTCAATCTCAGCCAACCCACCAATGAATTTATTCTTCAAATTGCCAATTATGATCATATTTACAGTGGTGTATTATACAGTTTAGAATTCGGCCGGGTTGAAGAAATAGTTAAAAATCAGCAATACAGCCGTAACCTGGACATGTTTCTTTTCGGCATTCTAATAATTATGGGTTTGTATCATCTGGGTTTATTTATTTTGAGAAGAAAAGATCTGTCCACCTTTTATTTTGGAATATTTACTTTATTAATCGCATCGAGGGTATTATTAACAGGGGAAAGAATACTGATTGATAATATCAATTTCTATGACTGGCAGTTCTTTACAAAGATTGAGTATCTGCTTTCTCCTCTGGCGTCAATGTTTTTTATTTTGTATCTTGAGGTTCTGTATCCTGATGTGCTGAAAAATATTTTCACAGGTATTTTTAAATTAATAAGCATCATATATGCATTGATAGTAATTATAACTCCTGAATCGATATTCAGCGAAATCTTAAATTATTATTTTATAATAGTATTTTTAATCTGTTCTTATATAATTTATGCTTTAATAAATGCTATGTTAAAAAAAAGGAAGGATGTTTTATTAGTTTTAATAAGCTTTTTTATTCTATTTATTTCAATCGTAAACGATGTGCTTTTTCTCAATCTTGTTGTTTATACCGGTTTGTCACTCCCTTACGGGGTGTTTCTTTTTATATTGTCACAATCCTTTCTTTTATCAATACGATTTTCAAAAGCATTTAATGATATAGAATCGCTAACCGTTCAATTGGAAGAATATAATTTAAGACTGGAAGAAAAGGTTGCCGGCAGGACTAAAGATCTTGAATTAGCAAATATTCAGATTGAAAGAGACAAAAATTTACTGAAACTCAGAAACATTGAAATGGAAAATCAACTGGAAATGGCTAAAAAGATTCAACTAAAATTAATCCCTCAAATATCACCCAATAAAAATATTTCTTTTCTCTATAAATCAATGGATAAGGTCGGAGGTGACTTTTTTGATATTATACAATTTAAAGAACCGCATTTAATCGGTATATTTGTTAGCGATGTATCAGGTCATGGCGTACCCGCAGCGCTGATAACATCAATGTTAAAAACAATCATCTCCAAGAACCGTCATGAAAATAAATAATCCGGCAAATTTTATGATGAATTTAAACAATTCGTTATACAATCAAACCGGCGGTAATTTTATAACAGCGATCTACGGCATCTACAATCAAAAACTGAGACATTTTACATATACTAATGCCGGCCATAATAATCCCTTTATTATAAAAAAGGATAAAATTGATATGCTGGAAAATGTAAATAAGAGACATGCCTCTGGCCATTATAAATAATGATGAATTAAAGGCAATTAACAAATCATTCAAAAACCATACGGTGGTATTAGAAACTGATAATAAACTCATTTTATATACGGATGGTATTACAGATACAGTGGAAAATAATAATAAAAATATTGATTCTAATACAGAATTCTTTGGAAACACTAGACTTATGAAAATATTTCTGGAAAACAAAGAAAAATCAGCCGGTGAATTTGTAGATATAGTTTATAACCAACTTGTTCAATTCCGGGGAAGCGATAACTTCGATGATGATGTCTGCCTTATCTGTGTAAATATTGAATAATTAAAGAAGTTACTCAACCTGAAACATGTTTAAATGCTTTGTAAATATTATAATATAAAAACAGGTGATTTTGTGACATTTAGAATAACTTATTATATAATAATAAGATTAACGATAGAAAACTATAAGATTTGATAATCAATGATGAATGGAGCATAACTTGAGATTACCTGTATACCTGGATATCAGAAACTTTTTTACAATCTTGATTATCATTATCGCGGTTATCTTAGATCAAACCCGTTTTTGTTTTCATTTATTATTGAATAGAAAGAACGGAAAACCTTTTAACAGCATCAAAAATTCTTTATTAGGCAATTATATCGCCTGGAATTACTATTTGCACTGGAAACATGAAGGCGATGAATGGACTCAGGATGCATCATTAAATAATAAAGACCCGTTAGTCTGGAAAAATGAGATTCTGGAATTGATTTCACATTATGCTAAAAATAATTCGAATATTCTGGAAATAGGCCCTGGTTCGGGAAGATGGACAAGAACCCTGACAGCTTATGCTCAAAAACTTTATCTGGCTGATATCTCTGATAAGTGTCTGAAAATATGCAGAGAAAAGTTTCCGGATAAACCGCTGATCCTTATTGATTCCAGATTTAAGGAGTACAATTTCATTCCATCCGGCAGTATTGATTTTATCTGGTCTTATGACGTGTTTGTCCATTTGAATCCAAAGGAAATCGGCGAATATTTTGAGTTATTCGGACGGATTTTAAAACAGGATGGGACGGCAATTATTCATCATATTGCAGATTTCCCGTCATTTTTTTATCGAATATATTATCACAGAAGCCACACCGATAATAAAATAATTATGGACATGCTCAGAAAGCACCATCTGCGGCTGGTAGAGCAGAAAGACGCAATAGCACATTTTAAAGGAGATACCGTCAGTATTATCCGTAAAGAATTATGCAATGACAATAATCAAATTCTTAACTATTAAACACTGTTATAAATTGATGGCAATTATTTAGAGACAAGTAATTATAACTCAAGGAAAAAAATATTGCTAAAAAAGAAAAAACCGCTCCCGATGACAGCATGAACGATTGATACCCCGACTATTGACCTGGTTTTTTCATAATAAAACCCCAGAAACACTGATAATACAAAAGTTAGTAAAAATACCTGAAATCCCAGTATTACATGAAAATTGGCAAAAACCAGAGAAGAGACAAGGATGGAATAAATTTTTTTATTTATAAAATCATCAAATAACGCGATAAAATAACTTTGAAGAATACCCCGGGTTATAAGTTCCTGTAATGCAGCCACATATATATAAATGACATAATTAATATGAAATTTTATGTTAAAGCCATACTCCATATGTCCTGTTGAATATAAATATATCCTAATAAGAATTACTATTCCAAGCCCAACAATGCTGATTATTGAACCGCTTACAATATTGAATTTCAGCCTGTTCAAATTCAATCCGTAATTCTTCATATGATACGGCATAAGAAAATAACAAGCAATTGAGACAATTGAAAGAAACACCGTATAGAAAATATTAATAGCGCCGAATTTTAATATCTTTTGATAATATAGTATCATGCAAAATGTATTTATTGTAAAAGCAATAATTATAATATTAAAATTAACCTGAGATGTAATTAATCTTTTCCTATAAAGAGATTCCTTTGACACAGGATGATCGGTATTCTTCTTTTTTGTTAAATACCGGATTAATTTTGAATTTATCAACTTAGATGACATTTCCGCCTCATTTTAAAATACAATGTTATTAATTAATTATGATGGTTTGAAAAACCAGCATTATCATATACAAATAGTATATAAAATTATATCATCATAGTCAAAGAAAACAGAGATGCCAATGCGATCAAAATCTAATTATGCTCTACTGTGATGACTACATTTCCCTTTTTGTGACCTTTATCGACATACCGGTGAGCCTCGGCCACCTGTTCCAGAGGATAGCACCTGTCGATTACGGGTTTTATCTTCCCTGTCTCAACCAGCCCCTTGAGTAAAATTAAATCTTCAATATATACCTTTGGTGTTCCATCGTCGACAGATATGTATTTTCCATAAGGAGCCAGCGCTTTTTTGCACTGAACCTTGAATTTTGAGCTTTTTCTCTTTCCGGCTGCGTCAAAAATAAAATCATAAAGCTCTCTTCTGTTAGTAAAATCCTCTTTTGTATAATCAATTACCGAATCTGCCTCAAGAGATTTCACAAATTCCAGATTTGTTGTACTGCAAACCCCGGTAACTTCAGCCCCAAAGTGCCTGGCAAGCTGCACGGCTGAAGTCCCGACTGCCCCGGAAGCTCCGTAAATAAGAATTTTTTTCCTTTTTTCAATATTTCCTTTTTTCAGATAATGCAATGCCAGAAGTCCGCCGTAAGGAACTGCCGCTGCTTCCTCATAGTTCACATTGTCTGGCTTAATTGCCAGCATCCCTTTTTCCGGCATACATTTGTACTCGGCATATGCTCCGAAAGCCGGAAAAAGGTCCCATCCAAACACATGATCACCTTTTTTAAATAATTTTACATCATTGCCAATAGATTCAATTTCTCCGGCCAGAACTATCCCGAGTATGGGCTGCCTCGGTTTCGTAAAGCCTATCGCCAGTCCCATCGGAAGCCAAAAACTGACAGGAACATTAAAACCCCGGATTATACAGTCACTTGCCGTTACTGCTGTTGCATGAATTTTTATCAAAACTTCATTTTTCCCAGGTGCAGGTTTTTCCACCTCTTTAAGCTTGAGAACTTCCGGCGGTCCGTATTTTACGCATAAAATCGCTTTCATTCAAGTCTCCTCTTAAAATAATTGTGATTTTTTAAGTCCGTTTTTTTGCAACAATAAAATAACCATTTATCATATGATAGATTTTTTCGGTTCCAATAATCTGTAGATCTTTGCTAGTTATTATATTTTCTAATTCGGAAAATTTAAATCTTTTCAAATTTTGAGAAACCAAACCGGTTTTACTAAGTATGATAATTGGATAAAATAGAAGTTTAGCCAGTAAAGCCATATTTTCTGCAAGACATGGAGTTGATGAAATAAATAAACCTCCCGGCTTCAATAATTCGGTTATTCTTTGTATAACCTGCCGGTTATCTTCCATTAAATGAAGAATATTGAATGCCAATATCACATCAAATGATCTTTTTTTATATTTTTCATCATATATACTTGCCTGCTTAAAATCAATATTTTCAATTTTATATTCAATTGCCTTTCTTTTCGCAATCTCGATCATTTTGGATGATATATCAATGGCATGAATCTTTTTCACATTACCGGCAATTTCGATGGCTAAAGTTCCAGGTCCGCAGCCAAATTCTAAAACAATATCTTTTGCATTAAGATATTTTTTAGTTTTATCAATAATCCTTATCAAACCCGGGTCAGGACGCTTTTCAACCTTTTCATATTTATTCGCTATCTTATCCCAAAATTTTTCCGTTTTATTCATTTCAATTCCTCCTGGGATTTCTCCGTTGGATTTTTTAGTCTCATTATTTTTCCA
This sequence comes from uncultured Spirochaetota bacterium, assembly GCA_963783575.1. Classification (GTDB taxonomy): domain Bacteria; phylum Spirochaetota; class Brevinematia; order Brevinematales; family JAOACQ01; genus CAWEAK01. Next base: position 70,148 of record CAWAOD010000003.1, read on the forward strand.
ATATTTTCAAAGTTTATTTTATCTACCCCATTGTATGGGATAGTGCGGGTTTTATCCTGCGATAGAGTCCAAGCCGCTTAAAACTCAATCCTGAAACCGGCGAGTGGAACCAGCGGCACCTTTTCCAGGCCGTTGACATAAGTATAGGATATCTAGCCTGAAAGCCAATCTCCTTTTTTAGGCTTTTTCTGAAGGTAAATACCTTCGATCCTAAACATATAATCCGGATCAGAGTAATCGCCACCTATTATAGCATGATAAACCTTTTCGCTCTGTAGACCGGGATTACCAGTATTGCTGTCCATCTCAAGAATATTCATGGGAAATTTATGATACAGAAGCCCTTATTGTCGCTAATAAGGTTTAGTTTGAGCTCGGGTATAGCAAGGCTCGCATCCTCAACCGGGACTCTGCCATCCGTGACTTTTACGGCAAGAGTCGCCGGATAAATCGAGACGAATGCCATGAAAAAGAAGACCGGTATGACAATTATTTTCTTCATTTAAACAACTCCTTAAAGTATATTTTACTTTTCGATATCCGGCAAATCTGTATCGGGTATACATGTAAGCCCTGTCCGGGGAGCGTGTTCTACAGGACTGATCGAGACCAGAGGTATACCCAGATCACGCAGTTTCTTCAGCAGCCCATACAGCGCGGCCTGATCGGCAACCGGGCCGGTTAAAAGAGTATCGCCGTTTTCTTCAAGCGCGATGGTCAGGCCAAACCAGTCTGTCCATTGCCGGCCAAGATGGCCTTTTATCCTGATTTGATAGATCATGGATTGCCCCTCCATGTCCCTGCTTTTTCAAGCTTTAATATGCCATCGGGATTTTTAGTTTCAATAACCAAACCGCGGCTGCCTATTTCAATATATATAAAGTCCTGTGACACATCATGGAAGCCCTGAATAAGTTTGCCAATAAATGGATCTGCAATGGTATAGCCATATTTACCCACCTTGAATTTTCCAGCCGGTACATCAACGGTTTCATCACCGTAATATTTCGAGCTTATTGGTATAGGGTCTTTCACAACCCGGGGAATGATCGAATAAGCTATGCCGGGCTTGCTCATATCAAGAAAACGCATTCCGATAACAATCGAATCAGGATCCCAGCATGAATATCCCGGCTTTATAGGCATATGGCTATTCATTGTTGAAATTGTATATCCGTCCCAGTAATATTCCCTGAAGATGGCCTTCATATCATTTGTGTCAATATCAATTTCAAAGCCTGCCTGTCCTTTATTTTTTGTTTTTTTAATTTCATCAAGCCGCATGCTACGGCTTTTTATCAATGACCCTCCTGATAATGAAACCTCTATGCGTTCATGGTAATTTGTATAACTTTCAGGCATATTTTCTTCCGTATTGGTCCTGTCAATGTATATGACAGCACGGTCATTCCCTTTAAGCCGGATGACAATATTCATTATACCGGTTATTTCACCTCCCTGATAATAGCCATAAACAAGGAATTCCCCGTCGGTAACTTTTACTTTTTTTACCGCGGCAGGCCCGTTCCCGCCTGCAAAAATCCCGCAACCGCATATTGCCGAAATCAGCATCAATATGATAATTATTTTATATTCTTGCATAATCCGTCCTCCTTTTTTTTATTCATTCACAGAGTTTAATTTAACAATATTATAAATGAAAGGAGTATTGCTTTAAAGATACTAAAGTACTGTTTTAAGGTATTGTTTTTTGGTGGAATTCTGGATTTGCTTGAAAATTAGCTTTTATTCTACAAAAGCCCTAGCTCGCGAGCGCGCGCTGCGGCTTCTATGCGGTTTTGTACCTGAAGCTTGCCGAAGATATTCCTGTTGTGGCCTTTAACGGAACTCAATGCGAGGAAAAGCCGCTCGCAAATCTCATTATTTGAGAGTCCCTGGGCAATGAGACGAAGCACTTCCAGTTCACGCTGACTTAGCGGTTCGATGAGAGGCTGGGATGATAGCGGATATGATTTGTCTTCTTTGTTTTTCAAAGTTTTAAACACAGCCAGAAGTTTGCCAGTATAGTCCGGCTTAATCCCATGAACTAAGGCTTCCGATAATAGCCTGGCCATAGGCAGCCCTTCATCTATAAAGATACGGATGAAGCCGCCCGGTTCTGCCATTACAAGCGCATCACCCAGCAGCTGTAAAGCACTGTCTTTTTCTCCATGTTCATATAGCGCTATTGTCTGTAAAACCATCAACTTAAGCAGTTCATCCTTCCAGCCCTTCGCCTCAGTCTGCCGGCGCAATGGATCCAGCGCCAACAGCGCAGCTGAAGTTTCTCCCCTTGCCAGGCATACCCTGGCAAGGCTGGCGGGGAGATCGATTTTTCCCGGCCAGTTGAGCGGCTGCCTCAATATTACCCTGATGAAGAAGTATCAGTACCTGCATGGCAGCGATTTCGGGAATCCTGTAAACAAAGTTATGCTTATGAACAGCTTGGTCAGCCTCAACTAAAACAGAGGCCGCACCGGCTGAATCTCCCATAGCAAGTTTAAGGCGGGCAAGAAATACTTCACATAAAATGAATCTGTCAATAACACTCTCATACTGCCGGGCCAGTTGAAGGCTCTTTTGCCCATGCTGCAGAGCGGTATCAAGATTGTTCCATTCATATAATATGCGTGCCAGGCCAAGGTGCACTTCGCCGGCATTTGGCTGCGGATGGTCGCCGAAAAGCTGCAGAGCCCGTTGGTAGGTTTCGGCAGCCTGGTAAAGCTGGTTTTCCAGCTCCTGTATTAAACCGAGTCCGCTAGTAGCTAAAACTTTGTTGAAGATATTACCGGACGCCTGACTAATTGTTAAGGCTTCGGTAAAGGCCCGGCCGGCTGAAACACGGTCTCCCTGAAAACCATAGGCCGTCCCAAGTATCCAGTTAGAGGTAGCCCGGAAAGTCAGGTTGTCGGGATGAAGATACTCCAGTGCGCGGCGCGATTGTACAATCATCGCTTCTGTCTGGTACCGGGTAAGCGCCAGCGTAGCCCTTGCAGTGGCAATTTGTCCGGCAAGGTTTCTTGTCTTTTCGTCCGGTTCGGTGCCATGCAAGGCTGCTTCAGCCGCTTGCAGCTTCTCTTCAACACCGGAGGTTTGACCGGTAACCAGTAACATTGTGCCATACCTTACCCATAACATAGGCCTGGTATCCAGTACTTCATTCGGAAGCGAAGCCAGCCAGTCCAAAATGGCGGTTACCGCACCGCGAAAGTGTATGGGCATCCCTTTCCCATCAATCAGCCGTTCAGCGCGCTCAATATCATTGGCGGCAGCAGCATGTTGAAAAGCCTCAATCTCCAGGTTATTGCTTTCATACCACCGGCTCGCTCGAATATGCAATTCGGACACATCCGCGGAGGCAGTATTCTGGAGCAGCCGCTGCCTCAACAAATCGGCAAAGAGATGATGATAGCGGTACCAACGCCGATCGTTGTCCAGGGGAATGACAAAGAGGTTGGCGTGTTCGAGATATTCAAGGGTTTCCTGCCCGCAAGCTGATGAATCCGGCAGAATGGCATCGCAAAGCGGCCCGCACAGTCGATCGAGGATAGACGTACGCAGCAGGAAATACTGGATATTTTCGGATTGCTGACTCAGGACTTCTTCAACCAGATAGTCCAGTACGAAATGGTGGCTGCCGGTAAAAGATCTGATAAAGCCGGCAGTGTCTTTATTCCCCTGCATTGAAAGCGCGGCTAATTGTAAGCCGGCAATCCAGCCTTCTGTCCGGGTTTCTAATGCGGCGATATCTTCCAAAGAGAGGGTTAAGCCCATCGTATTGTTGAGAAATCCTGCGGCTTCGGAAGGAGTAAACCGCAGGTCACCGACACGCAGTTCGGTCAATTGACCACGGGCGCGTAAACTGGCCAAAGGTAGATTCGGATCCTCACGGGTGGCAATTATCAGGTGCATCTGCGGCGGCATGCGCTCTATCAGAAAGACAAGGGCATTATCAACCGGTCTGGCATCAATAACATGGTAGTCGTCAAGGACTATAGTAAAATCCTGAGGTATGGCGGATATTTCATTGATAAGCGCTGTCAGAATAGACTCGGTTGACGGTGGTTGAGGAGATTGGAGCGCCCCCAGCAATCCTTCTCCAAGATTCTTTGCAATCCAGGCAGGCTCACTGCTGGCTTTACTCAATTCAAGCGTCTGCAAACCGGCAATGAGGTAAGTCAGAAAACGGGCGGGGTCATTGTCCCCTTCGTCCAGCGACAGCCAGGCAACCGGCTGCCTGCAATAAGCGGCCCATTCGATGACCAGCGTTGTTTTACCAAACCCTGCCGGTGCAGAGATGAGGGTCAGTTTGCTCTGAAAGTCCTTGTTTAACCGCTTAATCAAGCGGGTGCGAAGGACAGTGTTAGGCCGGGGCGAGGGGATATAAAGTTTAGTGGTTAAAATTAATTTTGACATAAACTAATTATCACATTTAATTGTATTTTTATTACATAGTTATTAATATTTTTCCCCGTGCATGCCCTTCTTCAAGATACCGTAAAGCTTGTGCAGCCTCTCTTAAAGGGTAACGCCTATCTATAACAGGTTTAATTCTGCCGGCTTCGAGAAGCTCTTTTATGAAAACCAAATCTTTCTGGTTTGATTTTGCAATCATACCCCCCATTTTCTTACCTCCGCCCATTGACATTAAAGGCCCCAGTAATAAAGCCTCAAGCATTTGAGCCCCGGAACCCCCGGCCATCACATAAATTCCATTAGAACTTAATGCACGCTTATAATCCGAAATAGGATGATATCCGTTAGCAGCAAGTATAAGGTCATAATGCTGACCGTTTTGGGTGAAATCTTCCCTGGTATAATCAATAGCATGGTCAGCCCCAATCGAGAGTATCATATCCAGATTCCTGGTGCTGCATACACCGGTAACTTCAGCCCCAAAGTATTTGGCAATCTGTACCGCAAACGTACCCACTCCTCCTGAAGCACCGTTAATTAAAACCTTTTGTCCCGGCTGAATCTGCCCTTTATTGCGAAGCCCCTGAAGCGCGGTAATTGCCGCCACAGGTACAGCGGCTGCCTCATCAAAAGAAATATTGGCCGGTTTAAGTACCAAAGCATCTTCACTGGCACAAGCATACTCGGCAAAACCTCCCAAACCGCAAACGAATAAATTCCCGAATACCTCATCGCCCGCCTTAAAATGTTTCACATTTCTTCCAACCTCTTCAACCTTTCCTGCTATGTCAGCTCCGAGTATCGTGTTTTTTGGTTTTAAAAACCCGGTGAATAAGCGTGCAACAAACGGGTCAGCTCTAAGAAGATGACTGTCGGCCGGATTCACGGATGTCGCATGAATTTTTACCAGAACTCCATCTTCCTTTAAGGCGGGTTTTTCCACCTCTTTAAGGTGAAGAACATCAGGTGAACCATATTTTTCGTATACAATTGCTTTCATAAAACTCTCCTGAATCGTTAGATTATTTTAAATGAGATTTTCGAAATGTTCTCATTTCAATTTAAATTATATCATAATCTTAATGTTTTTTAAAGATCAGGTAAATTTTTATTGATATTAACAATACCTAACGAACCGTCAACAGTAACAATTTGCCCATCCCGGATAAGCCTTGTTGCGTTTCCGACAGCCAAAACTGCGGGAATACCATATTCGCGAGCAACTATTGAGCTGTGGCTCAAAGGCCCTCCGATTTCAGTAACAATCGCCGAAGCCATTGCAAAAAGAGGTGTCCAGGCTGGAGTGGTGGTTACAGTGACGATAACATCACCGGGCCTCATCCTGCCGAAATCCTTCGGATCCCGAAGAATGCATGCTCTTGCTGTAACTCTTCCGCCGCTCGCGCCAAGGCCTTTCAGAAGGTTTCCTTTTCCATTTCCATGTTCCATTATCTTTGCAATAAGTGATTTTTCCGGCAGTACCAAAGGTACTCTTGCATTACGGACCTTTTGCCTTTCCTTTTTTCGTTCTTCAGTTTGCAATGAATAATCCTGAAGTTTTTCACCCTTTTCCATGGCTCGAGTAAGAGCATCCAATTCCCGCGATTCCAGCCAGTAAATGTTTTCAGGTCTTACAATGGCGCCGCCCACGGTAAGTCTATTGCCGAGTTCGGAAAAAACACTCCGCAGGACAGGGTATCCCAATCCAAGGTCGCTGATACTGTCTTCCCGTTTCGGTGCGGCTTCCTGCGCCCATTTTAAAAGCTTCCGGAACCATTTCCCCCTCCATTTCCCAATCCTTGACAATATTGCCCCGGCTGCCTTTTCCTGGTTTTCTTTAAGTGTAAGTCCGCGAACATAAGGATTACTGCCTTTCCCATCAATATATGCCTTAAGCGCCTCAATCAGCGGTACAGGGTCATCAGCCGGTACGGGATTCGCGAAATCGAGATCGTATATTGTATGCCCATATTCCGACAGATGCAAATGAAATCGCGAAACAAACCCGGCCCAGGATGATTCGAGTCCGGCAGGAACAGAATCAGCCTGAGAAAGAGAGCCGTAAATTTCTTTCGCATTAGATTTTCGGAAATACTCTGTAAGGCCGGGTTGTGAAATAATCCATTGCGACAGGTCAAAAAGTGATTTCTCAGCTCGAAGCGGAAGGCTGTCAAGTCCAATCAGAAAAACCGATGCCTCAGGGTCTCCTTTATGCCTGACCAGTATATTGTAGAAACGGCTTAATGATAATTCACTTCCGGTTGCCGACGGTATAATTCCGCTCTGGGCTACGTTATAACATTCTACAGTACAGGAGAATATCTCTTTTGCCCCGGCCAGAAGTTCCGAAGGAGAAAGTCCGGCTAGTTCCTTCCCCTGCCAAGTTTCAACCAGAGCTCTGTATTTTTCCAAAACCGCCTTCCATCTTTCATAACCGGTTGTGATCATCTTCTTAATTGCCCATCTAGCCGCTTTCACTATTGCCCATATCATTTTCAAACTGGGAACCATCCCGATATAGACATAGCCGTTTACTACAGCAAACGGAAAACTTTGCGGATCATCAAAACCCATCCATGATTTATACATTTCTGCAGTGGCTTTCTCGGCAATCGGCACTCCGAATGTAGCAAAAAGCGGGGATACCGCATTGGGTACGAACTCGGCAAAACTCATCCGCATAAGAAGGGCTTTTGGCCTGGGATTAGTCCAGTCAAGCGGCGGTTCGAGAAGCGAAGTGACCGGACGGGCCTGAAGGATCGCAAACTTGCCTTTCGCAAAAGCCCACTCGATATCCATCGGCATATTGTATAATTTTTCAATGGTTAAGCCAAGCCTGGCTAATTCCTGCGCATGAAATCCGGATATTGCCTGTTTTTTACGGATTCTCTTTGAAACAGGCTGTTCCCCTGTCCCGGATTCTGCCCGGACAGTCATTATATTCTTTACGGCGATTATGCTCTTAAGTATCCGCCCCGAAGTTTTTTCTACCGTATATGTGTCGGGGGTAACTATTCCGGAGACAATTGCTTCGCCAAGGCCCCAAGCTGCATTGATTACAATTTCATTTCGCGAACCGTTGAGTGGATTTGCGGTAAACATCACGCCTGATGCCTCAGCATTGAAAAGCTCCTGGACAATTACCGCAATGGCAATGCTTTCCTGATTAATACCGTTGTTGATTCTATAACCGATTGCGCGGCCTGTCCATAAAGATGCCCAGCAGTGTTTAATCGCGTCAATAATCGCTTCTTTCCCCCGGATGTTCAGAAAGGTGTCCTGCTGTCCGGCAAAAGATGCCTCCGGTAAATCCTCTGTTGTGGCGGAAGAACGAACTGCGACAGCGGGTTCACCCATTTCCCCGTATGCTTCTTTGAGAGCAATTACAATATCTGCCGGTATTTTCGCCTTGGTAAATAAATCCTCTATCTGGCCGGAAGCCTTTTCTAGGCTTTCCGGATTCAATTTGTCCGCAATTCTGACCGCCTCACATATCTTCATATCAAGGCCATTTTCGGATACGAAACGGCGGTAAGCCTCTATCGTCAAATGGAATCCGCCGGGAACAGGTATCCCTTCTCTGGATAATCTGGATAAGGACATGCCTTTTCCGCCTACTGTTTCCAGGGTCGCTTGAGCATCATCCAGTCCGAGAATTAAACGGGACATACCTGCCTCCTATTCAAAATTAGACATTACCAATACTTTCGATAAAGCAATCTCATTTTCAGTTATTTCCGGTTTTTATGAAAAGCCCCGTGAGTTTCCGCCAGTATTTTTTTAAATAAATCGCCAAATTTCTTCTCCTCCATTTTAAAATACCCAATCCAGGAATAATAAAAACAAAAGAAGGAAAATAACGGTATGATATGGGTAAAGAATTCCCCGACCAGGCGTTCTTCCCTGTCATAATTTTCGGGATGATTCCGAATAATCAGCTTTTCTTCCGAATGAACGATCATTTCCAGGAAAGTGTATAGAACAGGATTATCAGAAGTTTTCTTCAAAGAATCTATCAATATGATCCGGATCAAGTCATAATTCTTTATCATAAAATCGGTATAATACTCAGGGCGTTTCATCATTTCTTCAGCGACAGAATCCCCCGCATCTCTTTCTGCGGTTTTGATGACTTCACCAAAATCATTTAAAAAATTCCGGAACATAACATCCAGTATTTCATTTTTATTTTTAAAATGGTAATATATCAGGGACTTGGGAACCCCGGCCCTTTCAGCTATCTCATCGATTCTTGATCCTTCAAAGCTTTTTTCAGCGAATATCTGAAGCGCTGTTTTAAGGATTCTCTTCCGCGCATCAGGAACCCTCTTGTTTTCTTTCATAAACCTCCCATTATAATACTGAACATTCAGTATTATAAAATAATTATTAAAAACTGTCAATATATTGAAATTAAAATAAACAAAACGGTAATTAATTTTTTCCTTAAAAATTATAGATTAAAAAGATTTTATAATTTAAAATATAGATTGAACAAATTTGTAAAAAAGAGGTTCTCTATGAAACGTTCGGATATTATCTGGACCGTGATTCTGGTCCTTCTTCTCGGTGCCGTTATTGCCGTCCGGTACGGCAACCCGGATATTCCGATAAACAAGCTGATGCAGAAATACACAAATAATAACTCGAAATTCGTTAAGCTGGAAGGTACCGCTTTCCATTACAGGGATGAAGGTTCCGGCTATCCTATTGTTCTGATCCATGGATTTTCATCATCGCTTCATACATGGGACGGATGGGTAATCAATTTAACCAACCGCTTTCGGGTCATAAGGCTCGATATGCCCGGTTTCGGGCTAACCGGCCCCTGGAAAGACCATCCTCCGACAATGGCCAACTATGTAAAGGCTGTCGATCTTTTAACAGGGACGCTTGGGATAAGCAATTTCGCGATGTGCGGCAATTCTCTGGGCGGAAAAACAGCCTGGGAATACACCTTAGCCCATCCCGATAAGGTTTCAAAACTGATCCTGGAAGATGCCAGCGGCTATCCGGAAGCCTCCAGGCTTTCACCGGTATTGAAACTTGCAAAATATCCTTTTTTGAGCCGGATTATAAAATTTATGACCACAAAGGAAACGGTAACGAAAAATGTTATAATCGCTTATGCGGATAAATCAAAGTTTACCCCGGAATTGGCCGACAGGTATTACGAGCTTGTGATGCGTGAAGGTAACCGTGACGAACTCATCGCAAGGATGCGGATAACCGACCCCGATCATTCTCCGCAGATCAAAACGATCAAAACCCATACTCTTATTATGTGGGGTCAGCAGGACCAGATGGTACCAGTTGAAAACGCATACCGTTTCAACCATGATATCACAAATTCAAGGCTGGTAATTTATACAAATACGGGTCATCTGTCGATGGAAGAAGCTCCTGATCTTTCCGTTAAAGATGTAATAACTTTTTTGACGCAAAAATAAGCTTACCCGGCCTTCCTGGCATTTATGCGGATACTGTCCTGGAGAGCCTCGATTTCGTCACCGGCCCCGTAGAAAAAGCTGACCTGAACAATATCGCCGGAATTGACAGGCAGGGGAGATGAAAGCGGAATGGTAAGGTTTTGATTCATCCAGTTAATTGCACGGTTTTCTTTTACAAGTATGTATAGCGAATTACTGGTAATAAAACGAATGCCGTTGAGATTGCCGCTTTTTTTGATTTGAATTTCCATATTGCATTGGAATGACTGCTGAATTGGACTGCTATACTTAACTATTCCATAAACAGACGGATCACTAAGCTGGCAAATTCTATCGCATTCCCCGGGATATTGAAAATTCGGAAGCGGCGCGTAATAACCGAAGAAATTATAATCCTGGCAGATAAGGTCAAAGCCCAGAACAGTAGCTTCAGGAATAAATCGTGGAAGTTTTTCATTGAAACGGCTTTTATACCGTTCTTTAAAAGATGTAATAACCTGAATTTGTTTCTCGCGAAGCAATGCGGAATGAAGCATCTCGCATATGACAACATCAACCGGCTCAGGCGGAAGATAAGACATGGCATCGGATTGAATAACTTCTACTTTCGAATTAAATGTATTCAAAGCCAGAAGTTCTTTTGCCTTGGCTGCAAGGGCCGGCTGCTGTTCAACGCACCACACCTTCGAAGCATTTTCCGCCGCAAAGAATGACAGAACGCCTGTGCCGCCTCCAAGCTCAAGAACCCTTCCGCTTAAAGGAACAGCCGATCTTATGGCTCCCTTAAAGCCGAGCATCCTGGCTTCATCCTGAAGCATTTGATAATGATAATGCATAGGAATATATTGTCCAAGCTGAAGTTCGCGATCGACTTTTTGTTCCATCAATTTTCTCCATATTAATCAAATAATAATTGATGATTATACGCATGCTTTTAGTCAACATTTCTTGATAAGAGCGGCTAATTTGTTTTATCCCAAACTGAGCGATTTTTTAATAAATACCAAAAACAGGTTTATAAAAGCCAAAATTTATAAAAATTTGGATATATTTTTTTGTCACCGGTTAATTTGCCGAATTTATGCGTTTGAAAGCACTAAAATCATCAATCTCTGAGATATTTTCAATTTTTGGCGCAATACCCCCTTATTAATCCATGAAAACAGAGCGCATCTTTAAATCGGGGTAACCGTTCCGCATTTCTCCCACAAATCTAACAATTTAAACCTGTCAACTACTTCTTCCCTGAATTTTAAAATAGCCCGCCCGCCTGTTTTAACAATCTTTCCCGCAATATCAATAAATATTCGCCTGACCGTATCCGGATAACTTTCCACTGGTATTTCCGGTATATCCATATCCGCCTGATAAGCCGACAGCAGATTATACGCTATTATCGATAAAAAATAATATACACCGTTTGATACAAAACTCTTAAACGGCAGTGTTTCATCCACGAATTCTTTTATTCCACGGTTCACCAGTTCATCTTTTGCCCTCAGATGATAGAGCCTCACTATTTCCTCTGCCGTCATATATTTCACAAGCCCCTTTTCTTTCAATACTTCCGCTTCTTCAAGATTTGTATAAATAATATTTTCAGGCCTGTCGAACGCTAATCTGAAAACCCCGTCTTCACATTCATATTTGGTATAAATGGCACGGTATCCCTTTTCCCAGCTATCCCGTCTGTCCCGAAAGTCCAGGTATTCAATTACATCTCCTTTTTTCTCAAACCTTCTCCATTCTTCCGGCAATCGCTTCATCAAATCGAGTTTGATTGAATCCAGTATTCTCCCGCCGCATATAAAGAACAGTTTCAGGTCTTCCAGCTTCTTAAAATACTTTTGGTCAAAAAACCCGCTATCAGACACAACGATAATCGGCACCTCTTTGTCATAGCATTTCCGGATTTCCTTCACTGTTTCTTCCAGCATTGTAAACAGATCGTCACCGTGATTCGGGGATTCGCTTCCTTCGTGGAACGCCAGGTTCACGATAAAACCATTCCAATACATATGCAGCGGATGATACCCGTTAACCTTTTTGTAGGTATAAGTCACGCCGTTTCGCTTTTTAGCGTCATCATTATTCAGTACCATCGTATCAAGTCCGAGAATAATAACTTTCGGGTTCTTTATCTTGAGACGCCAGACAAAAAGCTTAATTAGAATCTTTTGAAGCTCTTTAAACATTGTCTTTTTTACCACTGAAAAAAATCTCTTTATCACATGGGATGAGCACATATTGTCTTTGCTGCATTCAATGGCCTTTCTGTGCCCGATATCATTTGCCAATTCATCAAACCGGGTAATGGTAAATTTGCTTCCATCTATGAAAAACAGCATCAATTGAGAAATAATTTTTTCTATATCTTTACCTTTGCGGCTCTTGCGAATTCCCTGAAATACTTCGCTGATCAGGGGAATAACTTTAATATTCTTGAGATATCTCAGGACAAACGTAAGCCCGCCGCGGCTGGTAAGACAATCTTTCGTTATGCCGATTTTTTGAATCTCATTTCCCTGAATTTTGCGATTTTTATTTTTTTCAGTCATAATTTACCTGCTTTTGCACCCAATGGGTGTTATTCCGGGGTAAGGATGGCTGTAACCATTTCCTTACCCCATTTTATTTTAGCATGGTTTTATTTTTATGGATAGTTAAGAATCGCTCAGTTTAGGTTTATATAATCCACTACCGCTACTATATTTCCGAATAGAATATTCTAAAGTAACCGTTATAAATTGTCCATTAATTCAAGCTTTAGATCGGATAGTTATTTGTTCTTTTTTTGACTTTTTTTATAAAAAACAATAATATACTCATTTATAAAATTTATTCAGGAGATTTTATGTTTAGAATATTACTGGTATTTTTTACCATAGCTTTACCTTTATCATGTGTTTCAGGACAGGAAAAAGAGAAGGGAGAACCTATTGCGGTAATTGTGACAAGTAAAGGCGTTATTAAGTTTAAGTTCTTTATGAAAGACGCGCCGAATACCTGCTCAAATTTTATTAAGCTCGCAGAAAATGGTTTTTACAACGGGCTGAAATTCCACAGGGTTGAACCCGGTTTTGTAATTCAGGGCGGAGATCCCGCGGGAAACGGCACAGGCGGCCCGGGGTACACTATCAAAGCCGAGTTTAACAAAAACAAGCATCTTGATGGAACTGTAGCCATGGCGCGCTCGCAGGACCCTGACAGCGCGGGAAGCCAGTTTTACATCTGTCTTGCCCCGCAGCCATTTCTGGACAGCCAGTATACTGTATTCGGACAGGTTATAGAAGGGCTGAAAGTTGTACATAAAATCGAAGTCGGCGACACAATGAAAAGGGTTTATATTGAGAGAAAAAAAGGGAAATAAAGATGCCCTGTAATTTATTTTATATTGATTATATAAATATTTGTATCAATATAGCTATTTGTATCTGTTATGCTCTGGTAATAAAACGTTAACTTCATAATTCCGGTATTTGTACATCTAAAGCGCCATATAAACTGAACAGGTCCTCCTACTAATAGCGGTGGATTAAAATCAAATGAATTACTGTCAATAAAAGATACGTTACTATTATCCGTTATATAAATCCATTGATATGGGATAGCGCTTTCCTGCAATTCAATATAGAATTTTTCATTATTGGTAAGCTCGTTCGTTGCAATGTTAGTTACAGGTATATAGCCTTGTTTGAAGCTTTGATACTGATCCATAATAGATGAGGAATTTGAAGAACCGTTTCCCGGTTGCGCCGTACAGGAAAATAAAAATACTAAAATGCTAATACATAAGATCAATATTAATCCTGTTAATTTAACAAACCATGCCATAAAATCCTCCTCCGGATTATTAATAAATCAGGATTAATTATTTTAATTATATGCGAATTTTTAAGCAAAATTTATTTGCCTTCAGCTCTGGTCGGCATAACGCCACCAGGCAACAGTCCCGAAATAACCGGCAATAATTGTGGCAAATAAAATAATGTAACTAACAACCTCAAGCCGAGTACTGCCTGAACCTGCGGCGCCGCTGATAAGCATTGGGATAGCCCAGGGAATATAAGGCGTGTATCCTCCGAAATTTGCAATCTGTATAATAGCCAGTATCAGGAAGATAAGACCTAGCGGAGGCAAAAAGCTCCGGCCGAAACTTGCGAAAAAAGCCACCGGTGTTGTAAGTAGTATAGTAAGGATTATGCATGCTGTCATTTTACCCAATCCCCGAAGTATAATATCTCCTGACCATCCGTCAAGACTCACAACAAAACCCATTACAAGCCAGAAAACAAAAATGATAAACGAAAGAATAATACTCCAGCCCGCAACAATGATGAATTTTGAAAGAACAACGCTCGATCTCGGTAAAGGAAGGGCAAGAAGGTCTTTCACAGTGCGGTCAGTATATTCCCTACCGAAGACCCAGGAGGCGATGAACCCGAAAAGAATCAGGCCGACCGCCGAATAAATCATCAGGAGATTATCAAAATAGACTGACCAATTAGCCTTTCCAAGCATTGAAGCCTTAATGGCAAGCATTCTGGCTTTAGTCGCAAGTTCGGGATACTTTATTACAAGCATAATCAAGCCGATCATAACAGGAATAAATATTGAAGCCAGTATCGTAATCAAAAATATCATGGAACGGCGGGCTTTCAGGTATTCAGCCCACACAGAAACTAAAAGCCTCTTCATTTTACACCTCCATTCATTCCTGTAACCCGTAAGAAATATGATTCCAGGTCTTCTTCTTCCACCATCAGCATGGCGGGCGGTAAATTAACGTTTACAAGCAATACCGCTATGTCCTCGGGACATTTGATGGCTTTTTCGTTTATAACTTCAAGTATCCCCTCACCGGACATCCTCGGAGCATAACCGGCTCCGGTAAGCCTTGATTTTACAGCCTCAATATTTCGGGCTTTAATGAGAAGCCTTTTCCAGGAGCAATCCGTCAAGATTTTCCGAATCGACTTCCTGAACAAGCCTTCCCTCATGAATAATCCCGATACGGGTTGCAAACCTTGAAATCTCGCCAAGAATATGACTGGATATAAATATTGTCGCACCGTGATTCTGAGCAAGGTCTTTCAGCAGTTCCCTTATCTCAACAATACCCGCAGGGTCAAGTCCGTTGGACGGCTCATCCAGTATCAATATTTCAGGGTTATGCAAAAGGGCCTTTGCAAGGCCCAGGCGCTGGGCGTTACCAAGTGAAAGATTTTTCGCGAGCCTGTCCCGGTAAGATCCAAGCTGAAGCTTATCGATAATATAATCAACGGAACTCCGATCGGGGATATCACGAAGCCTTCGGACCATTTCGAGATTTTCCGCTACTGTAAGATCCGGGTAGGAGTATGGTATTTCTACTAAGTAACCTACATTCCTCCATAGAGAATAATTACCGGCATGAACACGCTTACCGTTCAGAAAAGAATTGCCGGATGTGGGATGGATCATTCCTAAAAGCATTCGGATAGTGGTTGTTTTACCGGCGCCGTTCAACCCTAAAAAGCCGTAAATCTCCCCTTTTCGAACACTCAGGGAAATCCCGTCAACCGCCCGTACTTTGCCGTAATGTTTGATTATATTGTCAGTGGAAATAATGTTATTCATTTTGTTTTCCTCCAAATCGAATCTTTAAAATTTCACTCTCAAATTTTGCCCCTAGAATATTCAGATTCTGCAAAGTTCTCGGTAAAGTAATATTCCTCTTCACACTGCCGACCTTAATTATCAGCTCGTCGCCTTTCCGGTTCAGGCTCAAATCCTTTTTATCGGTAAACGGTATAAAAATGGAAAATATATATTCTTTCCCATCCTTTTTTACCTGCTGCGTCCTTTCTTTATAAAATATTGCCGCTGGATCTTTATCCTTAAATACAGCCTCTCCCAGGCGGGAAAGCATTTCCATACCGGTAATTTCTTTTTCAAAAAGAGGGGCGTTTAATACCGGCAGAGGTGAAAAGCTTTCAAGTATTGTTTCCAAGTAGCTTTTCTGTATATCTTTCCAGACCTTAAAATAATCATCAATTACATCATCCGGTATTACCCGGTTTACAATAACAGCATCAATGTTGAAATCATAAATATTCAAATAAGTGAAGCTTCTCTGCGCTTCCTTTATCACCATCTTTTCAGGATTAACTACGATTCTGATGCTTGTGACTTCTCTATTGGAAAGGATTTGCCTCATTTCATCCAGCTGGTTATAGATCTTTTCAATCTCTCCGAAAACATTGTCCGAAGGCATTGGAATTCCTAAAATCGGTTCGATAACAGGTTTTACAAATTTTACGGCTTTTCTTTTAAACGGGAATAACTTATCCATCCACCATCTCAGCATTTCAGGAAAACTCAATAGTGCAAGTGTTTCCCCCGTAGGCGCACAATCTATAATTATAACATCAAAAGTTTTTTCTTTATAATAGCTCAATATCCGGAGCAGGCTCAGCAGGTCTTCCATACCGGGAAACATGGTCAATTCCTCAGTTGTAATGTCTTTAACCGTCTTGGCAGTAAACAAGGCAGTCAGGTATTCCTGAACCTTTCCCCAGCTTTTTTCCACTTCGTGGATAGAGTCAATTTCCTGTGCCCAGAGATTGCTTTCAATTTCCATTGGTTCGGGTGATAACCTGATATCCAGCGAATCTCCCAGGCTATGCGCGGCATCCGTACTTACAATAAGGGTCTTTCTGCCTTTATGGGCGCTTAGAACTGCAGTTGCTGCTGCAACACAGGTCTTACCTACACCGCCTTTTCCTGTATATAAAATGATCCTCACACATTTTCTCCTGAAATTACTGTTTATAAATTCTTCAAAATTTTATTTCAATAAATCTTATTCGATTTCAATCTTTTTTATTTTATTCTCTTCTGCTGGATTTTCTTTAACATTCAGGCTATTTTCTTCCAATCTCCGCATTATCTTCGTAAAAACTGTGACTAATTGCTGCTGTTCCTCATCGGTTAAAACTTCGGATACCATTTTAATGTACTCAGATCCTTTGCTTTTTATTTTGTCAACAAGCTCTCTCCCTTTTGCAGTGAGGCGAATCACAACAATCCTCCTGTCGGAATCTCTTCTTTCCCGCTCCATATATCCGCCTTTTACAAGACGGTCTATAATCCCGGTCGCTGTGCTCATTGATACATTTATATAATCGGCGATACGGCTCATAATAATTTCGCCCTGCCTTTCCGCCAGGAGAATGGCAAATATTTCCTGTTTTGAGAGCGTAAGATCAATCTCCAGCCATTCCTCAGGAAATACTATCTTTTTTATATTATCGAGAATTAAATCAATTAATTGATTATAGTCCATAATTGTTTTCCTTTTTTTGAATATTTCGAGATACGTAATATTCATAATAAAGAATAATACATATTCAAGAATATGTCAATAGAAATTAAAATATTTTTCTAAACGACAAAAACAAATCACAGTAAAGATATTTTGAAGATAAAGTGCTGTGATTAAGCGGATGTTGGGTCAAGAAGAGAATGGTTATTTGCAAAAACAAACCATCTCATTTAAAATATCACGTTATTATAAAAAATTAAATTCCGGGAGAATCTGATTGAACCAAAAATCAAATGTTATTTTTCTTGCGGTAATATCGGACATGTTCTTAATAATCATAAAGGCAGTAAGCGGGATAGTCAGCGGATCTGTAAGCCTTTTATCGGAAGCGGCTCATTCCGTGATGGACCTTATTTCTTCTGTTATCAATTTTTTCTCTATAAGGGTATCTGATAAACCGCCAGATAAAGAACACCCATACGGACATCATAAGTTTGAGAACCTGTCTGGCCTGCTCGAATCCATTCTTCTTTTTCTGGCTTCAGTATCTATAATATTCGAGGCTGTTCAACGTTTTTTTCATGTGAAAGAAGTTAAAATACCTGCTCTTGGCTTCTCGGTCATGATTTTTTCATCGTTACTTAACTTTGCTTTGTCACTGCGTTTGAGTTATGTCGCAAAAAAAGAAAACTCCATTGCACTGGAAGCTGAGGCGCTGGATAAGAGGTCTGATTTTATTGCTACAACCGGCGTGGGTATCGGTTTTATACTGATCTGGAGCTTAAGGCTTAATTACATTGATGCTATACTCGCCATAATCATCGCTTTATATATATTAAAAGGCGCCGTATCGCTTTTTATTAAAACAGTTAACCCATTAATCGATTCTAGCCTTTCGGAGGAAGATATCAGGATTATTAAGGATGTTTTAAAAAATAATTCTGATGAAATTTTTGATTATCATGACCCTGAGGACCAGAGGTGATGGAATAACTAGGTATATAGATATGCATATAACGCTTCCGGACAGTATGACAATTCATCAAGGTCACGATATAAGTAATAAAATCGAAAGAGAAATTGAAAGAAGGCTTAAGAACACCCAGGTACTTATCCATATGGAACCATTAAATGATTAAATTTATTCGCCGCTATCTCAGGAAATTAAGAATCCTCAAGGCAGAGCCTTGAGGTATTAAAGTCAGAACAACTGAAAGAATCTTCTTGTGGAATTCCCTCGGCAGAGCTCGGGATAAACTCCACAGAGCTATACGCAACTTTGTTGTGTAAGGAATCTACACCCGGGTCAAGCAGCCTGCCGTCTACCTGCCAACGCCGGGATCTCCGGCAGGTAGACGGCAGACAGGGCACACTTGTTAAAAATTACGGCAAAGATATTTTTAAGATAATTGACTAAAAATTTATCATTTATTATTATTTAAAAAATATATATTGAGATGCGTTTTATGGAAGAAAGAAGAAAAGAAATACGGACAATGTTTGACACAATACCGGAAGAAATTAGAGAATTAAAGATTAAAACAGGTTTATTTAAGGATCATCCGGTAAGCACAGTCGATATAAGCAGTATTGGAATGGCGTTCATTGCAGAAGAAGCCATATATGAAGAAATTAAAAATACAAAAAATATTTTTGTCTGTTTTACAAATCCAAACAGGAGCATCAAAGCAAAAACGGTTTATGCCTACCCAATAGTAAATTCAAAAGTTAGAATTGGAATTATTTTTGAGGAAGACGGTTCAATCAGACAATACCATGACATTCTTAAGAAATCTTCGTAATAAATTACAGAACATTTTAGTTCCTGATGTTTGAATTGATAAAATGAGAAAATTAAAAACCGGATTATATTATGGGACCTGTTCAAAAAACCATTCGTCCTCCGTCGGATTTATCTTCTTCAATACACTTGCTGGGAGATTTGCTCGGGAAAGTGATAATTGAATTGGAATCACGAGACATTTTTGATACGGAAGAACGCATCAGGCAAGCCGCAAAAGCCCGCCGAAGGGAAGATCTTGCAGATAATCGTCCTGCCGGCGATATAATGGAATCTGAAATAGCTTCTTTAAATTCCCAAAAAGCTGCCGCGATAGCATCAGCTTTCACACTATATTTTGATCTTGTAAATCTTGCTGAAGAAAACGATTATGTAAGTAAAATGATAATCAATGAACAAAACAGCCGGACCGAACAAATTCCCGATTCAATAACAGAGGCGGTCTTTATTCTTTATAATAACGGCGTATCCGGTGAAAAGATATCAACATTAATCAACAAACTATCAATCGAACTTGTGATGACAGCGCATCCCACAGAAGCCAAACGCCGGACTATTTTATCAAAATTAAGGCGCATTGAAGAATCCCTCTCAAATATATACCGGTCAGAATTAAGTCAAACTCAAATGGATGAATGCATTTCTGCCATACATGCTGAGATTGCGGCTATTTGGCTCACCGACCGTCTTCGGACACTGAGTCCGGCAGTGACCGATGAAGTCAGGACTGGACTCTATTTTGTAGATGAAATTCTCTGGACGCTGCTGCCCGGGATTTATGATATATTCGATCGGGCACTGGCAAGGTATTATTCGGAAGTTAAGCCGGAAACAAATTGGCTTACTATCGGATCATGGATTGGCGGTGACAGGGATGGCAATCCTAATGTTACAGCCGCAGTAACTGCTGAAACCTTAAGACTGCACCGCGGCCTGGCAATTGAGAAAAACCGGGCATCCCTACGCAATCTTTCGAGATTTCTCAGCTTCAGCAATCGAAAACTGCCGCCCGATGAAAACCTGAAGGCCTGGATCGGGCGCCACCGCCCGTTTACCCGGCATTCAGCTTATATTGAAGACCGCTATGAAAACGAATCATACAGGCTTGCCTTGTCATTATTGGAATCCGATCTCGCCAATGCTTCACAGGAAGATATGCTTCCAGGCCTTCTCTCCGGCAAACCGCAAAGCGCAATTATTCAACCGGAAGAAATGATAAATCTTCTTGAGGTCATTATGCGCACCCTGCCCCGGCCAATAGCCGAGTCATTTCCTCATACGGCATTGCGCCAGATGAAGATTTTCGGACTTCATGCCGCACATCTCCACCTGCGTGAAGACGCCGGGAAACTTACGGCCGCGTTGTCAGAAATACTTCATGTACTTGGAATAGAGATTCGGTTTGATAAGATTAATCATACGGAACGGATATCGCTTTTGACGGGACTTCTGGAAAAACCGGTCCCTGTGCTGGCGCTACATTCTGAAATCTTGCAGTCCGCATCGGAAACCGTATCACTTTTCAGGCTTGCTTCAAGGGCTATTTCAATTTATGGCAGAAAAACAATAGGGCCTTTTATAGTTTCTATGACAGGAAGCGCATCGGATGTGCTTGTGGCTCTGTTACTAGCCCGCTGGACAGGATGTAATGATAATCTGCAGATAGTTCCGCTGATAGAAACAATTGCTGATCTGGAGAAGGCCTCAGATATTCTGCGGGAATTGTTCGAAAACAAATCATACCATGAACATCTTAAAAATAACGGAAACAATCAGACAGTTATGATCGGCTACTCCGATTCAAATAAAGACGGCGGATATCTGACCGCAAACTGGGCTCTTTACAGGGCACAGGAAGAAATCAACCGTATCTGCAAGGAATATGGCATCACACTTACAATTTTCCACGGAAGGGGAGGCCCCGCCGCAAGGGGAGGAGGTCCGGTAAACCAGGCAATACGCTCGCAGCCCCCGGGAAGCATCAGCGGGAAGTTCAGGCTGACGGAACAGGGGGAAGTCCTTACTTCAAGATATTCAAATCAGCATCTTGCGCGGCATCATATTGAGGAAATAGTTAACGCTGTATTACTTTCATCATTCGATGAAACTTCTACTTTTAAACCCGTCCAGCCTGAATGGAGAAAATTAATGTCCGTGATGTCAAAAGCCTCTCAGGAAGAATACAGAACTTTGATTTTTAATACTCCCGGATTTTATGATTTCTGGAAAGCCGCAACGCCGATCAATGAGATAAAAAGGCTCAGGATGGGCTCAAGGCCTTATGTACGAGGTAAGGAAGATGATTCCATAAAAAATATCCGCGCCATACCCTGGGTATTTTCGTGGATGCAGAGCCGTTTCAATCTCCCGGGATGGTACGGCCTGGGAACCGGCCTGAAATCTGCCGGTAATCGGCCTTTATTAAGGGAAATTTATTCCGGCTGGTATTTCTTCACTTCCCTGATAAGCAATACCGAAGTTTCAATGCTTTTAGCGGATATGGAAATAGCCCGGTTATATACTGATCTTGTTCCGGATAAGGAAAGCGCATTACGTATCTTTAAAATTATAAAAGAGGAATATCTGCGGACAGAGGAAGCAATTCTCATGATTACAGGTGAAAATGCCCTGCTTGACAATGACTGGAATTTAAAAAAGTCTATCCACCTTCGTAATCCCTATATTGACCCTCTGAATTTTCTCCAGGTTGAGATGCTTGGCCGTTTGCGCGCACTGCCCGATTCTGAAGGGCCCGAAGCGCAGGCCATAAGGGAAGTTATAGTCATAACAATCAACGGAATAGCATCGGGGCTGAGAAATACCGGATAAATGCTTATAAAACCAATTCTGCAATCGTTGTGTTTTTATATATCATTATTTTGTGTTATTTCATATATCTTTTTATAATTTTCTCTAATATTAAAAGAGAGGCTTATGGATCAATTTACTTCGAGAGCTTTGCCAAAAAACAGAGCAAATGATTATTCAAAAGATATTATTACCAAGCGAGTTGAATTCTTACAGGAAATTTCAAAAGCTGATTTAACAGCTATAAACAGCTTTACAATTGATCCTGAATTAACAAAAGGTAAAATTGAAAATATTATCGGTTTCACCCAGATTCCAATAGGTGTAATAGGTCCATTAACGATTAACGGCGAACATGCGAAAGGGGATTTTTATATACCTATGGCAACTCTTGAGGGCGCTTTGATTTCTTCATATTACAGAGGGGCAAGAGTTATTTCAGAATCAGGAGGCGCGAATGTAGTTGTTTTACAGGATACTATTCAGCGGGCGCCATTTTTTGTTTTTAAAAATATTAATAAAGCTAAAAATTTTATTGTCTGGATCAGAGAAAATTTTGAAAGCTTAAAAAACATTGCATCAAAAACCACAAACCATGGGAAGCTTCATTCCTTTAAATCTTTTTTAATCGGACGAAGCGTTTATGTCCGTCTGGAATATTCATCCGGAGATGCAATGGGAATGAACATGATTACAAAAGCGACAAATGAAGTTTGTAAATATATAATAGAAAACATTGAAGTCGAAAAATGCGTTATAGAAAGTAACATGGCTGTTGATAAAAAACCGGCTTATATAAATATGATTCTTGGAAGAGGAAAAAGCGTATCAGCGGAAGTTCGAATTCCTGAAAAAATTGTTAAACGTTATTTTATGACCACACCGGGGAAAATGGCAGAAAATTACCGGGGGCAAATGCTTGGAAACACATTGGCCGGAGTAAACGGCTGCACATATCATTTTGCCAATGGCCTCGCCGCAATATTTATAGCTTGCGGACAGGATGCCGCCAACGTTGCCGATTCATCTACCGGTGTGATAAATATGGAAGTTATGGAAGAAGATCTTTATGTAAGTATTTATTTGCCGTCGCTTATTATAGGTACAATAGGCGGAGGCACTTCTTTACCTGCGCAAAAATCTTGTCTGGAATTGATGGGGTGCTATGGGAAAGATAATGTAAAAAAATTCGCTGAAATTATTGCTTCAGCCTTATTGTGCGGTGAAATCTCTCTGGCAGCCGCTATTACAGCAGGTGATTTTATCGAAGCTCATGAAAAATACGGGCGGAATAGGCCCGGTAATCCGGATTTTTGATAATTCACAATATCCATTCTAAAATAATCCAGGTGACTTTATGATTAAATTGCCCCTTATTTTTTTCCAGTTTATATCATTTTCCCTGGGTTTTTCAGCTTTTGTAGTTGCTGTATATCAATATCTCAAACACAAAGAAAAATCGATACGTTATTACATTATCTTTTTAGCGCTTTTTACCGTCAGGATAGTTTTAAATAATATTCTCTTTTTATTACGCAGCAGTTCCGATATTATGAGCCCTGTTCTGCTTAAAAGCCTGCTTTTATTCTACCAGATAACAACAGACCTCACATTTTTAATGATTTTAGCCGTGCCGGTATTGTTTCATTCGTTATTGATTGTTCCGTTTAAGAAATATGCGAATATTATTTTTTATATTTTAATTTTTCTCTGTATTGTTTTAAATTTTTATCCCTATATTTTTGGTATCTTCGGTGGATTGTCAAATTATCCGGTTAAGCTGATTACCGATTCGGAAAGCCTGATGATGATTTTTATTTTTATTTACTTGGCAATCATTTTATTCTTATTCTATCCGAAGACTGCCGAAAAGCAAAAAAAAAGGACACTGTTTGCGATCTTTATTTCTTTTCTGACTTTTTCACTCTATGATTATTTCATAGCTAAAAACACATACATCTTCAATTTTACGGATGCTTATCTGCCACTCTGGTTTAATATCGGATTTTATTCCTTCTGGAATCTTTTTTTCCTGATATTTACCGGATATAATCATCAAAGGGTTGTGTCAACTCCGGATGTAATTGAATTAAATCCGCCTTTTCTGGAGAGATTCGGGATATCCGGTCGTGAAAAAGAGGTCATTGGCATGGTCCTCTCGGGAAAAACAAATCAGGACATTGCCGATAAACTTTTCATTTCACTTAAAACTGTAAAAAATCACATCCACAATATATTTCAGAAAACCGGTGCCAAGACCCGGATGGAACTCTCGTTTATCATACGTGATTTTTCAAAAATGAATCCAAAGTACTAACCGTTTTTGAATCCAAAGTCCCATTGATTTTCTGGAATTTTATGAGTAAAATAATTCATCCTTATCGGTTCATCCAATTAATTTGTTTCTAAACCGTGAAAACGTAATTAATTTACAGGAAGACATGAAGCCGGGAAGGTTAAATTTATAATTTTTTGAGGTATGTGGATTCTTCATATCTTCTTGCCATCCTGTAAATTATAAATATTTTTAGGAGTAAGTCTATGAAATTCTTGAAATTAACCGCATTCACATTATTATTTGTTTTAGCTTTTTTCACTATTTTATCCGCAATGGGAAGTAAACCCGAGGATATACCGTTGAAGGCTTCGAAAATCAAATTCGAGGATGGGGAATACCTCAGAATAGGAACATATGTCGGCGGGGAAAAAACCGAAGAGTCGCATATCGTCGCCCGGATTGACACAAATAAAAATAGAGTAGAAGTATATTGGCAAACCGTGAATCTGAACAGAAAGCAAAAACTACCAGGCCATTATACCGATTATAATACTTATCGTTTCACAATCGATCTGGAGACAGGAAGCCCGTTATCTGTAATTTATCAAAATCCTTTTACCGATGATAAAGGCAATATCCGGTCCAGCGACATTTTAAGCGAAGATAAAAGCGAAATACAATCCGACTCAGAATACTGGGATGGGTATGAATTAAAAAAAATCCATTCGAAAGTTCCTCTCCGGAAGGGATACCCAATCGTCTTACATCCGCTGACTGTTTTTTATACCGCCCGTTTTCTGGATATCTCCAGCCCGGGAATAGCCTATCTTTGCTGGCCTCAGGTTCTGAAACAGCCCATTCCGTTTTCTTTCATTTTTTTGGGGAGGGAAACCGTCAAAACACCTGCGGGTGAAATTAAAACAATAAAAGTACACTGGAATATTTCGGATCCCTTCCTGGCAAAATTGATGCAGCCCTATATGAATGAATCGTTTATATGGGTTGAAGATTCTCCACGCAGGCTTGTCGTTAAAGCGATTAATCCGTCGGCTCAGCTTATACTTGAAGAAGTATCAACAATAAAAGAAAAAAATATGGAGTAAAGTATGAAATATAAGAAGTTATTTATTTTATCAGTTCTACTTGTATTCTCGGCTGCTGCCGTTTTATCGGCGATGGGAGGGAAACCCGTTGATATTCCCATGAAGATATCAAAAGCCAAGGTTCTTGACGGGGAATACATCAGGATGGGTAATTATTTGGGCGGTGAAAAAACAGGGTATACCTATATTGTGACCCGGATTGACACAAATAAAAACAGGGCGGAAATTTACTGGCAGAATATTGATCTGATCAGGAAGCAAAACCTTCCTGATCATTATACCAATTATAATACCTGGCATTACATATTTGATTTTCAATCGGGAAGATTATTATATTCTTCGTATCAAACAGCATTTACCAATGATAAAGGGCTTACTCATTCCACATTCAGCCTGGATGAAGAAAAAAGTGAAGCCCAATCCGATTATGAGTACTGGGATGGATATGAAAAGAAAATAAGCCATTCGAAAATACCTGTCCAAAAAGGTTATCCGATTGTTGATATGAATTCAATTGTTTATTTTCCACGTTTTCTTGATATCACCGGTTCCGGTTTGGTATATCTTTGCCAGCCGAATGTTCTTAAGCAGACTATTCCATTTACTTTTACTTTTATTGGTAAAGAAACCGTTAAAACTCCAGCCGGAGAATTTAAAACAATAAAAGCATCTATTAATCTGGAAGACCCATTTCTGGCAAAGCTATTTGCGCCGTATGAAAGGGAATTGCTTATCTGGATTGAAGATTCACCTCGCAGACTTTTTATTAAAGGGGTCTACGCAGGCGGGGGCGAAGTAATAATCGAAGAAGTATCCACTATCAGGGAAAAGGGAATGGAGTAAACGCCCATGACCAGGATAAATTTGAGCGTAAAGATAAAATGGTTTATATTTTTAATCGTATTTCTTTTTAGCAGCTATTCATTTAATTTTGCACGCACGGAACCAATAGAACAAATCAGGGATATGTCGAGTGACATAAATGCCTTTTATTTTCCTTCTCTCGGTTTGGGATCATTGCCCTATTTTGACAACTTTTCGATCACGGGAAATTGGATAAACCTTTTTCCAAAAGGTAATAACCTGAATTTCTATTACGGCTATAATCATTCTGTTGCGAACAGTGTAATTCTGCCGTCAGACCAGGCTGAATTGATAAATTACCAGTATACTCCGCAAAGCCTGGACAATATGTTCGGGTCTGTCAATTTCGCATTTCTGGATTATTTCCAGCTTAGTAGCCGCGTTGACTATACTGTAAACAGGGTTGTGGCTGAAAACGCATTCCGGGATTACAATTACAACATGACAAGTTATACATTCAATTTTATTTACGATTGGCGTTATTCTTCCCTGGAAACCTGGTACAAGGGTATGGTTTTCATTTATCCGGAAGAGGGATTTTATATCTCGCTTGGCAGCAGTTACAACCAGGTACAGAATTCCATAACAATGGGTAATGATAATTTCACTAAAGTTAACGGTGAAGTCCAGCAATTATTTCATTTTATGAATTTCTGGACGCTTTCCTTTGACCTTTCCTGTGATGCACATTTACAACCATCACCCAACCGGGCATATTATACACTGACGAAAGTAGTTGGCACATACCAGATTCCCGGTGACTATATGGCAGATGGAGCGGTCGAACTACGATTTCTCCATCCCTCCGGGTTATTCTGGGAATCGCCTGAATTCTGGTATATCGCGAGTTTTCTTTTCAAATTCTCACCGGGATTCATCCTGGGTTATAACGGGGGGCTGGCTGGCCGTTACGGCTTAGGAAAGCCGGAATACCTTCAGTCGTTTTTTATATCGCCCATTGTGGCCGTGAGGGTTTCGGGAAGCCTTGTATCAGTTCTTCGCCTGGACATTGCATTTGGTTCCAGTAAGACATACAATTATGTTGTTTCGCTGAATTTCGGCTTAGCAATCGGGCAGAAACCCGTACCCGTATTTCAACAGGGAGAGAGGTAATGAATGAAGAATTTTATAATCTGCTTAATGCTGATTCTCATCCGGTCAGCCCTCTTTAGCTATACTCTTGATGAATTCAATTCGGATGCGGATAAACTTCTTAATCTTCAAAACCGGATGATAAAGGGTGCTATACCGGCATATATGACGGTCAAAGTAAACCATCCGGTTCTATCGATGGAGAATAGCATAGGGTTTTCAGGAGAACTGTCTTACGGAGGGGTATTAGCTCCGTCTTTCATTTATAACAACAGCCTTAATAATATCTTTAATAATTCCGGGAATATCTTCCCCGTGAATGGAGAATATCTTCCCATCTTGCAGCTTACCGGCAATATGGCCCTGCCGGCTAATTTTTACTCTACTGTCGGCATTGCGTACTTTCCGGAAATGATCGCTTTCGGGGCGGACCGGACGGCTTTCAAGTGCGGCTTAAATATTTATTACCGCATCCTGCCCGACAAGTTCACTGCTGCCGGAATGCTTGCAGGCGGCGGCATCTCCTACGCAGGAGGCGCTGTAAATCATCCACTCGATCTTTCATACGGCAACACGGTTTTCAAAGGCAATTTGAAAAACCAATTTGGTTACACTGGTTTAAACGCAGAAATCTTTGTTCATAAAACCTTCTTTATTATCAACTGGTACGGCAGATTGAATTATGTTTATACCATTGGGGAGACAGTAAGCTCTATATCCGGCAGTTTTACATCCAACCCTTCCTTTTCTTCCAGCCTGCGGGACAATTCCTCGGGGCAGGGGCTTGTCATTTACGCCGGGATGGAAATTATCCTGGGATTTGTTAAAGTAAACGCCGAGGGAGGAAGGGACCTTATTTCTGGTAATTTAACAGGTAATATCGGGCTTAGCTTCGGAATGTGATTTCAATTGAAAGATTATTTTAGTCCATTTCAGCTTCTAGTTTCAATCGGTATATATTTAAGGTCTATCGGCCCTTTATAAAGCGATTCGGGCCTGAAAATCCTATTGTCTTTTCTCTGCTCGAGAATATGCGCCAGCCATCCGGGTGCCCTCGCCGCCGCAAATATCGGTGTGAATAAATAATCAGGAATTCCTAAAAGCGAATAAACGGAGCCGGAAAAGAAATCAACGTTAGGATAGATCGGCTTTCCCTTAGAATCCATATATTTCCTGACAATGTCGTTAATTTTAACAAGCATTTTGTAATATTTATCATCCTTCTTTTTTTCAACAAGCTCTTCAAGAAGACGCTTCATTATAACTGCCCTCGGATCCATAGCTTTGTATTCGCGATGCCCCATTCCCATAATCTTTTCTTTATCGGCCAGGGCTTTATTCACCCAGTTTTCAACATTCTCAATCGAACCGATATCTTTGAGCATTGTTAAAACCTGCTCATTCGCTCCGCCATGTAGCGGACCCCGCAATGCGCCGATCGCCGCGGAAATACTTGCATAGCAAGTTGATATTGTGGAAGCCACAACCCTTGCCGTGAATGTTGATGCGTTAAACTCATGCTCCGCGTGCAGCAGAAAGCAGGTATCCATAATTTTCCCTTCGTATTCTTCCGGCTTTTCTCCCCGGAGCATATAAAGAAAATTCGCGCCATGGCTTAAAGAATCATCGGGTTCTACATAGCTTTTGCCTTCCTTAAACCTCTGGTAAGCGGCTATAACTGTTGCAAGCTGGGCTACCTGATGAAGCGTGGTCTGGCAGTTACATTTTGCCGAATGTTCAATAACATGCTCTACATATCCGCTCAAATACG
The DNA here is from genome assembly GCA_963783575.1 of uncultured Spirochaetota bacterium. Taxonomy (GTDB): domain Bacteria; phylum Spirochaetota; class Brevinematia; order Brevinematales; family JAOACQ01; genus CAWEAK01. The sequence continues at coordinate 99,037 of CAWAOD010000003.1, forward strand.
ACATAACCGACTGAAGGAGCTCCATCGGCTTTCCCTTTGGAGGGAAGTTCTTTATCATTTCAAGAATCTGAGGAGCCAGTTTCCTGCTTTTACGAATATTGGAGGTAAATTCCTTGAGTTCATTGTGATTGGGGAGTTTTTCAAAAATTAGCAGGTAAGTCACCTCCTCAAAAGAAGACTTTTCTGCCAGTTCGTCGATAGGATAGCCCCTGTAATATAATTTCCCTTCAAGGCCGTTAATCTTGCAGATTGTGGTTTCACCAGCAATAACCCCTTCAAGTCCCTTGGAATATGTTGAATCCGGCATAGACTCCTCCTGTCTACTTTATAAAAGTACCGTTTTGATATTCTTCAAAAGCAATATTAAGTTCTTCTTCCGTATTCATAACAATCGGCCCATACCAGGCAATAGGTTCTTTAAGCGGTCTTCCGGAGATCAATAAAAATCTGACCGGTTTATCCGAAGTATAGATTTCGATCTCGTCGCCTTTGTCAAAAATAACCAGATGTTCATTTTCGATATTAATCTTTTTTTCAAAATCAAAATATCTTGGGCTTTCAACTTTGTGCTTTTCATCAATTTTATCGTCAAAGCAGGCCGATCCATCGATAACATAGGCGAAGACCGTATGCTCTTTGTCTGTATTATGCCTGAAAACTGATTTTGAAGGTATAGTAACATCAAGATATTCCGGTTCAATTACAATATCCCTCACAGGCCCTTTTATCCCGTTAAACTCACCGCAAATTATTTTTACAAGGGCGCCTTCATTTGTTGTAATTGCAGGAATTTGTTTATTTTTTACATCCCTGTATTTCGGATCTGTCATTTTATATTTTGCCGGAAGATTCGCCCACAACTGGAATCCTCCCATTAAGCCGTTTTTATCTCCTTTGGGCATTTCCTGGTGGATTATCCCGCTGCCTGCCGTCATCCACTGAACATCGCCGGGATATATCACCCCTTTGTTTTTCATACTGTCTCCATGCTCGACTTCACCATTCAGCATATATGTAATAGTTTCAATACCGCGGTGAGGATGCCATGGAAAACCCGGAAGATAGCGGTCGGGATCATTTGAGCGGAAATCATCCAGCAGCAAAAATGGATCAAGCAACGCGGCTTCATAATAACCGAAAGCCCTTTTTAAATACACACCGGCTCCCTCGAACGTCGGTTTGCTCTTTAAAATTTTCGACACTCTTCTGATCTCCGGCATATTACACCTCCTCAACCTTTCATTTTCGGCAGTGAATGGATCGACCAACCATCAGCATCCATCGCAGCTTCTTTGACAACCTCCGATAATGACGGATGGGCATGAATTGTTCTCGCAACATCCTCCGCATTACCGTTAAATTCCATTACCGTAACAATCTCACAGATAAGTTCGGACGAATTCGGCCCTATGATCTGCGCTCCCAACAGCCGACCGGTTCCGGAATCCGAATATATTTTTACAAACCCATCTGAATTTTCACCGGCTAAAGCCCTTCCATTAGCCCTGAACTGAAAAGTCCCTGTTTTAAAAGCCAAACCGGTTTTAAGAAGCTCGGTTTCGCCTTTGCCGACAGCCGCATATTCAGGCCAGGTATAGACAACCGACGGGATGGCGTCATAATTGACTGTTCCAAAGCCTTTCGCTATTATTTCCGCGGCGGCAATACCTTCTTCGCTGGCTTTGTGCGCAAGCATCGGCCCGTTTACGATGTCACCAATCGCATAGATATTGGAAACCGAAGTCCTGTAATTTTTATCAATCTCTATCCGCCCGGTTTGCGGATCGATCCGGATCCCGGCTTCTTCCAATCCCAGTCCTTTGATTTGAGGTTTCCGCCCAGCCGCCACAAGGACTTTATCGCAGAATAATAAGCTTTCGTTATTGTTTTTATCTTTAACAAGCAATTTTATTTTATCATTTTCAATATCAGCTGACTTCACCATTGAGGATAGCCTGAAATTTAGGTCCTGTTTATTTAAAATCTGCGCAAGCCTGCCGCAGATTTTCTCATCCGATTGAGGCAGAATCTGATCCATCATTTCAATAATTGTTACATCCGAGCCAAGCCTGTTCCAAATGCTCCCGATTTCAAGCCCGATAGCGCCAGCGCCGATAACCGCGAGTTTCCCGGGAACTTCCGAAAAAGACAGAGCCGAGGTTGAATCCACGATATTTTCCCCATCGAACGGAAGGCCCGGAATTTCGGCCGGAACACTGCCGGCTGCAAGAATAATATTCGAGCTTTCAATTTCTTTTATTGTTCCATCCGGTTTTTCTATTTCGATTAAATGATTGTTTTTTAATTTTCCGAAGCCATTATAAGTTTCCACTTTATTGTTTTTCAATAAAACATCAACTCCGCCTGTCATCTTTGCGATAATTTGCTCTTTTCTTTCCATCATCCTCTTCAGATCGAAATGAATAGAACCCTCATCGATCATAATCCCATGATTTGAAAATTTATTTTTAGCGGCGGCGAACAATTCCGTTGAGTCCAGAAGGGCTTTAGACGGAATACAGCCGACATTCAGGCATGTTCCCCCGAATGTCCTGTCTTTTTCTATTACTGCGGTCCTTAAGCCAAGCTGGGCACAGCGTATTGCGGCGACATAACCGCCCGGACCGCTGCCGATAATTGCGGCATCGTATTTCATAACCGGCATTCTAATTTCCTCCTTTCGTGATAGACAAGGGACTTAAGCCCCTTGCTTTGCCCCTTGCTCACCATCAGCTATAGTTCAATCAATAAGCTTTCGGGATCCTCAATGTATTTTTTTATGCTCATCAAAAACAGTACGGCGTCCCTGCCGTCTATCACCCTGTGATCGTAAGTAAGGGCAACGTACATTATCGGTTTTATTTCGATTTTTCCATCAACCACATACGGCCTGTCCTTTATGGCATGCATACCCAAAATTGCAGTCTGCGGATAACTTGGGATCGGCGTCGACATCATTGAACCGAAAAGGCCGCCGTTAGTAATTGTAAATGTCCCGTCCTTGAGATCATCAAGGGTAATTTTTTTATTCCTGGCTTTTTCAGCCAGTTCATTGATTTTTAGTTCAATCCGGGCAAAAGACAACTTATCTGCACCTTTTATAACAGGAACTATAAGGCCTTCATCCACCGAAACTGCCACGCCGATATTATAATAATGATTATAAACTATCTCATCACCCCTGACCATAGTATTCACATCGGCAAATTCCTTCAATGCCTGGCAGCTTGCTTTAACAAAAAACGACATAAAACCCAGCTTGATGGAATATTTTTTTAAGAAATCATCCTTATACTTTGAACGTATATTAATGACCTGTTCCATATTTATTTCATTGAAAGTCGTAAGATGTGCCGCTTCCTGCCTTGACTGCATAAGATTTCTGGCTATTGCGCGCCTCAATGGAGACATCTTGACAACGGTTTGTTTTTTATCATCTCCGGTGATATTCAGTTTATTCAGAACATCCTCATTAGTTATTCTTCCATCCTTACCGGTGCCTTCGATTTCCTTCAGGGATAAATCATTCTCTACGGCGATCCTTCTCACGGAAGGTGATGTTTTCATAATTTCTTCCATTTTATTTTCTACCGGCTTCACAGGTTTCTCTTCGGCCGGTTGTTCGGCGATTTCCGGTTTACCGGTTTCTTCCGCTTTAAACTCAGAATCAATATATGCCACAAGCTGTCCTATGGCGACTTCCTCCCCCTCGGCAGTCAAAATTTCAATTTTACCTGAAGCCGGTGAAGGAACATCTACATTCACCTTGTCCGTTTCCATCTCGAAGATGGATTCGCCTTCCTTTACAATTTCGCCGTTATTTTTAATCCATTTAGTCAAAATTCCGCTGACAATCGATTCGCCGACGGATGGAACTTTTACTTCAACTTTCATAACCGGCTCCTTTTTGTATACTCCCCTCCTAATTTAGGAGGGGGCGGGGGTGGTCTATTATTTCAATGCTTCGTTCAGTATATTGCCCTGCTCGATTTTAAAAAGCGCAAGAGACCCTGTCGAGGGGCTGGCGCTTGGGTTCCTGCCTATATATCCCGGTTTTATATTAAATAGATTTTCAAACCGGTTTTTGATAAATGTCCAGGCACCCCGGTTTTGAGGCTCTTCCTGAACCCAGTATTTTTCCATGGCATTTTTATATTTTGAAAGAATATTTCCCGTTTCTTTTTCAGGAAACGGGTAAAGCTGTTCCACCCTTATAATTGCAATATTTGTTTTTTTCAACTCCTCTCTTTTTAACAGCAGATCATAATAGATTTTCCCGGTGCAGAATAACAATTTTGTTACATCATTTTTATTCATAACATCATCAATAACAAACTGAAATTGTCCTTTTACAAGCTCATCTTTCGTTGAGACCGCAAGTGGGTGGCGCAGAAGGCTTTTGGGAGTAAAAATGATCAAAGGTTTTTCAATCTTCAGCTTTGCCTGCCTTCTCAACAGGCAGAAATACTGCGCCGGGGTTGTCACATTGCAGACCTGGATATTTTCCTGGGCAGCCAGATGCAAAAACCGTTCCATATGAGCGTTGGAATGTTCCGGGCCCTGGCCTTCATAACCATGAGGCAGGAGAAGCACAACACCGCTTCTGATATTCCATTTGACTTCGGAAGCTATTATATAATTATCAATGATTACCTGCGCTCCGTTTGAAAAATCCCCGAACTGCGCTTCCCATATAACCAGCCGGTCCGGGCAGGATATTGAGTAGCCGAATTCGAAGCCTAAGATCGAGTATTCGGACAGAGGACTGTCGTAAACCGAGATTTGAGACTGGTCTTGATTTAAATGATTGAGCGGAATGTAAAACTTAGGCTCATCCACCCCGATTTCCCACCATACAAGGTGCCTCTGCGAAAAAGTGCCCCTTTCGCTGTCCTGGCCGCTCAGCCTTACTCCATGACCTTCCAGAAGCAATGACCCAAGGGCTAACGATTCGGCAAACGCCCAATCGACCTTCCCGTTTGAATTGAAGTTTTTAATCCTGGTTTCGAGAATACGTTCCAGTTTATCATGAATTTTAAAATTCTCAGGAATAGTATTAATTTTCCCGGCCATATCCATTATTATTTTTTCTTCAAGTCCTACATCTTTTTTCAACATCGCTTCCTCATCAAAATACCCGATCTTATGCGGAGTAAAGCCTTCGAATCCCTTGAAACTTTTATCTTTATGCATTTTATCAAAAGAATCTTTCAATTCTTTGCCGATATTTTCCTTCAGCTTATCCGCAGCTTCCTTTTGAATAATGCCATTCTGCAGACAAAACTCCAGATAAATCCCGGTGACACTTTTATGGTTTTTAATGATTTCATACATCCGGGGATGAGTGAAGGAAGGATCGTCGCCTTCATTATGGCCGTATTTTCTGTAACATATTATGTCGATAACTATATCTTTTTTAAAAGTCTGCCTGTATTCAATCGCAAGTTTCATCATTCTGACGGCGGCTTCAGGATCGTCGCCGTTTACATGCAGGACAGGTATGGAAAATGCCTTGGCAATGTCCGTTGCAAAACCGCTTGAATGCTCATTCCTGGATGAAGTCGTAAAACCGACCTGGTTATTGATTATAATATGGATTGTGCCTCCGGTTGTATATCCTTCCAATCCGGACAAATTCAAGGTTTCCGCCACAACGCCCTGGCCGGAAAAAGCCGCCTCTCCATGCAGGAGAACCGGTATAACTTCATCGACTGATATTTTTTCCTGGATTCCTCTTGCCCGCCCCAGGGCAACCGAATCAACCGATTCCAGGTGGCTTGCGTTCGGCGGAAGCGTAACCCTTACGCCGCTGCCGTCCGGATGGGAATGGTCCATTGTATAACCGATATGATACTTGACATCTCCGCCTCCGTCTGTCATTTCCGGATCAAAGTTTTCCTCAAACAGGTAAAATATATCCTCAGGCGGAAGCTGTAAAATAAGATTAAGGATTGTAAGCCTTCCCCTGTGTGTTGTCCCTATCACTATTTCCTTTACATTGATCTCAACTGATTTATTTACAAGGTAATGAAGACAGGGAATAACGGACTCGGACCCTTCGATTGAAAATCTCTTCTGCCCGATATAATTTTTCTGCAGAAAATGCTCGAATTCCTCGGTTTTTATTAGATCTTCCAGGATTATCTTTTTCTCATCCGCTGTCGGATTAAATTTTTCCCTTTGTTTTTCAAGATTTTGTATGAACCATTTCCTAATCTCTTTATTCTGTATATGCAGAAACTCTGCGCCGATGGATGAACAATAAATCTTTGAATAAGCTTCTATAATTTCTTTTAAAGATCTTTTTTCATAGTTAAAAATGGGCCCGCCGTAATAAAGCTTTTTTAAATCGTCCGGAGACAGCTCAAAATCCTCAGCATTTAATTTTTCAAATATGCCTTTCCTTATCAGTGGCAGATTAGTATAATGTTCCTGGTAATCCTTTCCGAGTGGATTAAGTTCGGCATATATGTATCCGATATCCCTGAAAGCCCAGATGAGGCTGTCCACCCTGCCCTGTTTCCTGATTTCATCATTAAAGCCCGGTATTGTTTCATCAAGCTGAACGGCTTCATTTTCAAGCATCGGTTCATATTTATATTCGGTTTGCGTTTTGACAGGCGGTCGGTTTTCAGCTTCCTGTCGAATTTTCTCCGGCATTGGCGGCTCAAAATCCTGAAATATTTTTTCAAGATATTTAATACTGTTATTTATCATAATTCACCTTCCGAGCATTTCAAGCATGATATCGGGTATTTCATCCGGCCTGTCCGCCACCGGGACTCCGGCATTCTTAAAAGCCTCAATTTTGGCTTCGGCCGTGCCCGATCCGCCGGAAATAATAGCCCCTGCATGCCCCATTTTTTTGCCCTTAGGGGCTGTTCTGCCAGAAATAAAAGAAACCGCTTTTTTCATAAAATTATTTTTTATCCAGAGAGCGGTTTTTTCCTCTTCATCGCCGCCGATTTCACCGATAATCACAACTCCATCCGTTTCAGGATCGGTGTTGAATTTTTCAAGCAGGCCGATAAATCCGGTACCGACAACAGGATCGCCACCGATGCCGATGCAGGTTGACTGCCCGAGTCCTTTTTGAGTAAGGTTATAAACTACTTCATAAGTTAGAGTCCCGCTCCTTGAAATCACGCCGATATTCCCTTTTTTATGGATCTTGCCCGGCATAATGCCGATTTTACATTTATCAGGAGTAATAAGTCCCGGACAATTCGGTCCGATGAGAGTCGAATTCATTCTTTTAATACAATCGTAATTTTCCAGCATCTCAAGCACCGGTATTCCCTCCGTTATGCAGACTATTAATTTGATTCCATTTTCGGCTGCTTCTTTAATAGCGGCGGAAGCAAACCTCGCGGGAACAAAAATTATCGAGGCATCGGCATCGATTCCATTTTTCGCTTCTTTAACGGAGTTAAAAACAGGGACCGATTCAACAAACTGCCCGCCTTTACCGGGTGTAACGCCTCCAACTACCTTTGTTCCGTATTCCATCATCAGTTTAGTATGAAAGCTGCCGTCCCTCCCGGTTATCCCCTGAACAATAACCTTTGTGCTTTCATCAATCAAAATACTCATATTAACCTCGATATTTGTTATAATCAGTCCATTGCCATAGGCCATAAACAAATCAGGGATCAGGCATCATGCTTGTCATTTCAGGGAAACAACGTTTTTAACCGCTTCCGTAAGACTGGAAAAAGCCGTAAAACCGCCGGTTTTAAGTATCTCAATACCTTCCCTGTCGTTAGTGCCTATCAGCCGGATTACAAGCGGCAATTCAATACTGAATTCTTTTTCCGCTTCGACAAGTCCTTTTGCTATATCGTCGCAGCGGGTAATTCCCCCGAATATATTAATTAAGATTGCTTTCAAATTTTTATTTCTTATTAATATTTTCAAACCATGGACGACCTTTTGCGGATCGGAGCTTCCGCCAATGTCAAGAAAATTGGCAGGCTCGCCGCCGAAATACTTGATCAGGTCCATTGTTGCCATTGCAAGCCCCGCACCGTTTACCATGCAGCCTATATTCCCCTCAAGGCTTACAAAAGCCAGCGATGCGGCTTTTGCATCCAGTTCGTCCCTGCTGTACTCTTCCATATTTCTCAATTCCTCAAGACTGGGATGCTTAAAAAGGCCGTTATCATCAATTACGATCTTTGCGTCAAGGGCAATGAGACTGCCTTTTTTGTCCAGAACAAGCGGATTTATTTCAACAAGGCTGCAGTCATTTTTAATAAAAAGATCGAATATTTTTGCAATTATCTGTAAAATCTCTCCAACTAATAATGGATCAAAAACTTTTATAAGCTCTTTCATGATCACTTTTTCATCCGATAATAATTCTCGGCTTAAAGGAATTTTGTGGATTTTTTCAGGTGATTTTATAGCAACCTCTTCAATCTCTATTCCGCCCTCTTCGCAAACTATGCATTCAATTCTTTTTTCACCGCTGTTCACAGCAATGCTTACATAAAATTCTTTTTCAATATCAACCGCCGGTGAAACGAAAACTTTATTAACCGGAATATCATTAATTTTCATTCCGAGGATTTGCCTTGCAGCAGTTTTCGCTTCCTCCTCAGTTGAAACAACCTTTACACCACCGGCTTTTCCCCTTCCCCCGGTCAAGACCTGTGCTTTTATAACGACTTTTCTTCCTATTTCTTTCATTATAGCCCCGGCTTCATCAACGCTGAAAGCCAATTTACCCCCGGGAACCGGTATTCCGTATTCATCAAGCAATTTTTGTCCCTGATATTCAAACAGTTTCATTTTATACTCTCTTTATATTCTTTTAAAATATTTTTAGTCAGATTAATGTTTTTTGTAACTTTAATGCCCCTCGGGCAGACCTTTGTGCAATTGAATTTATTCTCGCACGACCAGACCCCATCCGGTTTGTCCAGAGCGTCAAGCCTGTCGATAAGCCCGATATCCCTTGAATCAAACAGGAATCTTGCCGCCTGGACAATCGCCGCCGGACCTATAAAGAGAGGATTTTTTTCATTTTCCACAGGGCATGAAGAAAAACAGGCGGCGCAGAGAATACACTTTGTCGTATCGTCATATTTTTCTCTTTCTTCGATACTCTGCAGCCTTTCTTTTGCTTCAACCGGATTTTTATTTATAAGAAAAGGCTTAATTATTTTATAATTTTCAAAGAAACGGCTGTAATCAACCATTAAATCCCGTTCCAGAGGCAAAGCTTTTAAAGGCTGGATTTTTATAATGTTATTAGAACTATCCGTTGCATCTTTAATAAGCGTCTTACATGCCAGCCTTTCAACACCGTTGATAACCATGCCATCCGAACCGCAAATCCCATGTGCGCAGCTTTTTCTGAAAGCTAGAGAACCGTCTATATAGGTTTTGATAAACATCAGCGAATCTAGGAGCCTCTCATTCGAGTCCGCTTCAATTTCATAATCCTTAAAATAAGGCTCCCTGTCTTTTTCCGGATTGAACCTTTGAATACTGAGAGTTACTTTCATTGATTTCTCCTTAATCCGCCGAACGGTCCTGGCCCTGTCTCGCGAGCATCCAACCCGGGTATTCAGGCGTTAAAGCACTAATATCGTCAAGTTCTTTCATCTCGCTTTCGCTTAGTTCAAGCTTTGTCGAGGCGATATTATCGATAAGCTGATCTTCCCTTTTGGCTCCTATAATAATGCTTGTCACGCCAGGTTTTTTCGACAACCAGGCCAGTGCTACCTGTGCAGCGGAAACATTATGATTTTTACCGATTTTAAGCATGAGGTCGATAATATCATAAGCTTTTTCCTTATTAATAAGCGGGAAATCAAATTCATCCCTCCGGCTGTCTCCTGCTTTTTCTTTTTTTCTAGTGAATTTACCGGATAAGAAACCGCCTGCAAGCGGGCTGCCATGGCATCAGCCCGAGATTTTCGCTGAGAGCCATAGGAACTATCTCCCTTTCCACATCGCGGCTTGCGATGCTGTAATAATACTGAAGGGCACAAAGCGTGCTCCAGCCCATTTTACCGGCATATCCGTTCGCTTTAGCGACCATCCATGCCGGATGGTTACAGACTCCTATATACCGTACCTTCCCGCTCCTTACAGCGTCTTCCAGCCCCCTCATTGTTTCCTCAAGCGGCGTCAACCGGTCTACTCCATGCAGATAAAGGAGATCGATGTGTTCCAGATTGAGCCTTTCAAGGCTTGCATCAATTGAATCTGAAATATGAAGCCTTGATAATCCGGCCTCATTCGGCCCCTGCCCCATTCTCAGCCGGACTTTTGTTGCAATAAATACCTGGCTTCTCATTACTCCCAGAGTTTTCAGGGCGCCGCCAAGCAACCTTTCCGACATTCCTTCGGAATAAGCATTTGCCGTATCGAAGAAATTAATTCCATTATCAAGTGAAATTTTAATAAGTTTTGCCGCATCGTCCTGCTGGACTTTACCGATATTCTCCCAGTAGCCCTTACCGTAGAAAGTCATTGTACCGAAACAAAGCTCCGAAACCAAAACCCCCGATTTTCCCAAAAGTTTATATTTCATAAAATGCTCCTTGGCAGCATGATGCTGCACTCGATATAATAGCTATTAAGTAGCCTGCCCTGTGCTTGTAAACTGCAATAACTAAGTTATCCGTCATTTTGAGCGGAGTCAAGAAATACCTATTTATTCAGGATGACTCCACTCAGGATTACAATCGCCGGAGTTTACCTGAGCCTGCCTGCCTGGCGGCAGACAGGCCGGAGTGCTCAGTATGACTATCTATTTTAACACAAGTTTTACTCTATACCTTCCCTAGCCTCCTTCGACATCCCCAGCCGAGCTGGGGCACTCAGGACAGGCTCTCCTTATCAAGGAGGGGGAATATTGTTCACCAAGCTCCTTCAAGCGGTAAGCTTGCTAATATGTTCTCGGCTTGGGTTTGAACATCGACAGATCAACGCTTTTATACTCAATTTTAAGTTTATCCCCATCGGTGGAAATCATTGTATGTTTAAGCCATTCTTCATCATTTCTTAGCGGGTAATCCTCCCTGGAATGCGCACCCCTTGATTCAGTTCTGTTTTGGGCTGATACAGCGGTTACATAAGCAAGATCAAGCAGGTTTTTAAGCTCAAGTAACTCCTGAAGATCTGTGTTGAATTTTTTATTTTTATCTTCAACCCTCACATCAAGGTATTTCTTTTTTAATTCCGCTATCATATCGACGGCTTTCTGCAAGTCTTCATTTTTCCTGAATATACCTGTGTTCTCCATCATAATATCCTGCATTTCTTCCCGGATTTTACCGCCATGAATTCCTTTTTCCCCATTCATCAGAACAGATATTATTTTTCTGGAATAATCTGCGGCGCTTTCTGAAACAATTCCGAAATCTGAATTTCTGATATATTCAGACATATCTTTCCCAGCCCTTCTGCCGAAAACGACAAGATCGACAAGGCTGTTTGTCCCCAGCCTATTGGCTCCATGAACTGACACACAGGCGCATTCCCCGGCCGCATAAAGCCCCTCGTAAACCTCCCCGGAAAAATTCTTGAGTACCCTGCCATTGATATCCGTTGGAATTCCGCCCATAGCGTAATGTGCGGTCGGCTGAACCGGGATCGGTTTTTCAGAAGGATCTATACCGAGATAATTCATACAGAATTCCGTGATGTCGGGAAGCTTGGAATAAATCACATCTTTACCCAGATGCGATGCGTCAAGCATGACATAATCATCGATTTTTCCGTCGCCCCTCATACCGTTACCTTTTTTAAGCTCCGTTATGATCGCCCTGCTGATCAGGTCCCTTGGAGCAAGGTCAAGAAGTGTCGGCGCATATTCCTTCATAAATGGCTCGCCCATTCTATTCTTCAGTATTCCGCCCTCACCCCTTACTGCCTCTGTAATAAGAATTCCCATACCGGCGATACCGGTCGGGTGAAACTGGAAAAACTCCATGTCCATCAGGGGAATTTTCCTTCTGAATAAAACCGCCGGCCCATCGCCGGTATTGGCATATGCGTTTGAAGTGGTCTTAAAAATCCGGCCGAACCCGCCTGTTGCGAAAAGAACGCATTTAGACTTAAAGATATGAATATCCCCCGTTGATAATTCCAGGGCAACTATTCCGTTGCACTTTTTATCATCAATGATAACATCCGTCACAAAAAATTCATCAAAAAAAGCCACGTTGTTTTTAATACACTGCTGGTATAACGTCTGAAGGATCATATGCCCGGTTCTGTCCGCGGCATAGCAAGAACGCTTTACCGGGGCCTCGCCGAAATTCCTTGTGTGGCCCCCGAACCTCCGCTGGTCTATTTTGCCGTCAGGAGTTCTGCTGAAAGGCAGTCCGCGGTTTTCAAGGTCGTAAACCGCATTGACCGCCTCTTCTACAAGAATTTTAGCGGCACTTTGATCGGCAAGATAATCTCCGCCCTTGATTGTGTCGAACGCATGCCATTCCGGCCTGTCCTCTTCGACATTGCCTAAAGCGGCTCCAATACCGCCCTGCGCTGTACCTGTATGGCTCCTTATGGCATAAAGCTTTGAAATGACGGCGGTTTTCCCCTTACCGCTTGCTTCAAGGGCTGCGTAAAGCCCCGCTCCACCGCCCCCGACAATGACCGCATCGAATTCATGAATCATCTGCCTTCCTCCGCTAAATTGAGATATCCTCCGGCGAGGAGAATCTTCCTATGCCTTGGAGAAACATCAAGGATTGTGACGATTTTTCTTCCGTTTACTTCAACCGGAATTTCAGCATTGCCGTTTTCAATGATCTTTTTAATATCAAATAATTTTATCTTATCTCCCAATTTTATTGTGTCAAAATCACTTTTATCTTTGAAAGTAAGAGGTAAAATTCCGAAATCTATGAGGTTATCTTTGTGAATCCTGGCGAAGCTTTTAACGATTTTTGCCTTAACTCCCAAAAACCTAGGCGCCAGGGCCGCATGTTCCCTCGAAGAGCCCTGACCGTAGTTCTCCCCTCCTATTACAATCCCGCTGCCTTTTTCCTTTGCCCTTTTTGAAAAGTTTTCATCTATAATATCAAAGACAAATTCGCTGATCTTTGAAATATTGCTCCTGAAAGGTAAAGCCCTGTTCCCCGCCGGCATTATAATGTCGGTACTGATGTTATCGCCCACTTTTATGACAACTTCACATTCAAGCGATCCTGGCAGCGCTTCGAACCTGGGTATAGCCTGGATATTCGGCCCCTTTATCAATTCAACATTGGAGCCTTTTTCAGCAGGCTTTATGAACCATTTCATATTGAAAACATATTTTTCGGGATAATCTATCACGGGATAATTGCCCATTGTCCTAGGGTCTGTAATTTTACCTGTCAATGCCGATGCGGCAGCCGTTTCAGGAGAGCACAAATAAACAGCGTCATCGTTTGTTCCGCTTCTCCCTTTGAAATTCCTGGGAAATGTCCTTAAGGAATTCGTCCCGCTTGCAGGCGCCTGCCCGATTCCGATACATCCCAGGCAACCCGGCTCGTGGACTCGCGCGCCCGCTTCGATAAAATTCTTTATCCCGCCCATAATCAGGACGTTTTCAAGGGTTTCCCTGCTTCCGGTGTTTATCTCAAAACTGACCTGGGGATGCTTGATTTTGCCTTCGACCATTTTCGCCGCGATCATAAAGTCCCTGTAGCTTCCGTTGCAGGACGACCCTATTATCACCTGGTGAATATCGGTGCCGCTAAGTTCCTTTGCCGGTTTGACATTATCAGGGCTTGAAGGACAGGCGACAAGAGGTTCGATTGCGGAAAGATCAAGCTCGGAGTTAATTTCGAACACGGCGCCATCTTCGGTTTTTAAGGGTTTCCAGTCATTTTCCCTGTCTTCCTTTCTTAAATATTCTTTTGTGATTTCATCAGAAGGAAAAATAACCGCTGTAAGGCCCATATCCACGCCCATATTTGCGATCGTCGCCCTGGCTGCCAGATCCAGGTTCAAAACCCCGGGACCGTAAAACTCCATAATCTTGCCAAGTCCGCCGTTAGCCCTGTAAGTCCTCAATAACTGCAGTATCACATCCTTCCCTGAAACAAAATCCTGCAGTTTCCCAGTAACATAAACCCCCCAGATCTTCGGCATAATAATATGATAAGGAACTCCCGCCATTGCCATTGCGACCTCGATGCCCCCCGCTCCCATAGCCAGCATGCCCAGGCACCCTCCGGTTGTCGTATGGCTGTCGGAGCCGAGGAGCGTTTTACCTGGAATCCCGAATCTCTGCCTGTGCACATGGTGAGAAACTCCATTCCCCGCCGGAGATAGAAGGACCCCGTATTTCGAAGCCGCTGATTGCAGAAACCTGTGATCGTCGGCATTTTTATAATCGGTTTGTATTATGTTATGGTCGATATAGCTTACTGCCAGATCAACCTTTACCCTGTCAATATTCATTGATTCGAATTCCAGGTAAACCATCGTTCCGGTAGCATCCTGTGTCAGAGTTTGATCGATTTTGATGCCGATTTCTTCACCCTGGACAAGCCTTCCTTCAACAATATGGCTTTCAATTATTTTTTCAGCGATTGTTCCTTTCATTACAACCTCCGGAATTGGATAATATCAAAATACTTGATAGTAGCTTTTTATATTCAGGAATTGAAATCTTGAAAGGAATCAATGAAATGCAATGTCGGTACAATTTTCTCATAATTCACACCCCATAAAAAAAATGGGACGGTTCCTCGTTGATCATATGTTAAGATCATTAAAACTAATATAACTTAATAGATAGTAAATAGTCAAGCCATTTTCAGGTAAATTTTTAATTATAATAATTCATTGACTCATTTTACCGGTCTTTTTAAGATAAATTGTTCATGTCAATTGAAAATAATAACCGGGAGCGTATTTATGAATTACCGTATTGAAAGCGATACAATGGGTGAAATGAAAGTCGAAAAAGATAAACTATGGGGCGCGCAGACGCAAAGATCCCTGGAAAACTTCAACATCGGGCATGAAAAAATGCCTATTGAAATCATTTATGCCCTGACGCTTATAAAAAAAGCCGCGGCTGTTTCGAACAACAAACTGGGAAAGCTCCCGGCGGATAAAATGAAAGCTATCGTAAGCGCAAGTGACGAAATATTGAACGGAAGGCATGACAGTCAATTTCCTCTGTCAATATGGCAGACGGGGAGCGGGACGCAAACCAATATGAATGTAAACGAGGTGATCTCAAATATCGCAATCTTAAAAATGGGCGGTGAACCAGGCTCAAAGGAGCCGGTACACCCGAATGACGACGTGAATAAATCGCAGTCTTCAAATGATATTTTCCCCGCCGCAATGCAGGTATCAGCGGTTACAATGATTGATAAGTTTTTGCTTCCCTCCGCAAATATTTTACTTGATACATTAAACAAAAAAAGCGAGGAATTTAATGGCATAATCAAATGCGGGAGAACTCATCTTCAGGACGCAGTTCCGATAAGGCTCGGACAGGAATTTTCGGGGTATGCCGAGCAAATCCGGGCTTCGATAGAAAGGATAAAAAGTGCCCTGACGGATGCGTATCTTTTACCTATAGGGGGATCGGCAGTAGGAACCGGGTTGAACGTTCCACAAGGATTTGATATATCGGCTTGTGAACTAATTTCAGAATATACAAATTTACCTTTCAAACCGGCTAAAAATAAATACATATCGATGGCCTCCCATGATAACCTTGTTCATCTCTCCGGAGCATTGAACAGCCTGGCCTGTTCCTTAATGAAGATCGCCAATGATATCCGTTGGATGGGTTCCGGTCCCCGCTGCGGCATTGGTGAAATTACCCTTCCTGAAAACGAACCCGGAAGTTCCATTATGCCCGGCAAGGTTAACCCGACCCAGTGCGAGGCCCTTACAATGGTCTGTACCCAGGTGATGGGCAATCATACGGCGATAAGTATTGCCGGGGCGTCCGGCAATTTTGAGCTTAATGTTTTTAAGCCGGTGATTATTTATAACCTTCTTCAATCTATCGATATCCTCGCCGGTTCAATGGATAGTTTTACAAAAAAATGCCTCGTCGGTATAAAAGTCAATCAAAATAGAATCAGGGAATATCTTGAAAAAAGCCTGATGCTTGTTACAGCTCTTAACCCGCATATCGGTTACGAAAACTCTGCAAAAATAACCAAACTTGCTCATGAAAAAGATATCACCCTGAAGGAAGCAGCTCTTGAGCTGAAACTGTTGTCAGCGGAGGAGTTTGACAAATATGTTAAACCGGAGGAAATGGTTTGAAAGTTCACTTTTCTGAAAATATACCTGTCATTTTTTCCATGCGTGACCCGCAAAATACACTTTTTTTTAAAGAATACTTGACGAAATTACAATTATTTGTGAAATTTTATAATCCTAAAACTAAAATTACTTTCTCAAGCTTTTCCCAACCCCAAATTCGACAGGCTCAGTGCATTGCTCCACGGGAGGGTTCACTGAAAAATGAGTTAAAATTTGAAAACTATAACTAACTGTTTCTAATTGTATTTATAACTCATTGTTATAAAATAGGATATGACACCAATAAAATACTGTTTATTAAACATTTTAAGATTTATGATGATTTTCAGTGAACACACGGGAGGGGGTATTGTTAAACAGTAATAATCCATTAAGTTTATGGTAAAAGCTTTTGGCATTATTTGAGAGAAATAATTAGGAGATAAGCCATGAAAAGACCGTGTTTTTTTATCATGCTGGTTTTTATTTATAATTTGCTTAATGCTTATGAAAATAACCTCCCCAACCTGACTACACCATCAATCTTGCAGCCGGGCCAGCTGGAATTCGAGATAATTCACCGGCTGTATGATGATCTTCCGGATGTTCCTGAAAACGGTTTTCTGGTATCGGGAGCAAATGTCAGGGTGGGATTAAAGGCGTGCATATGGAACAGCCTGGCTGTTTATGGAAATTATGGTAATAACCAGACGGAGTTCCAGATTGGCGCAAATTATTCGATCCTTCCCGAAAACTCATTTATAAAAGGATTGGCGGATACCTCATATTTCAGCTACCAGGATTTTTTCAGACAAAGCAGGAGCCAAAATATTTTTTTATTATTATCCATGCAGACAATGAGGATAAATAAAATACTCTGTACAAGCTTAAATTTAGGTTACGATAATTTCAACCAGGCGTTCGGCGCAGCCCTGGGGCTTGACGCAAAAGTCGTTTCAGGATTTAACCTGTTTCTGGAATACGGCCAGGATTTAATCCACAACCCGCAGAATACAAATATTCTGCAAAACGGATACATCTCCGCGGGGTTCAAAATCGAAACCTGGGGGCATCACTTCATGTTTGTTTTTCAAAATACCCCGGAGATTGGAATGCGCAGGCTTTTGAACGGTACATCATCTTATACGAACTGGTATTTCGGTTTTACCATTCAGAGGCTGTTCGACCTGGCGCCTGCCCAACAAAGCGAATAAAATAAGGGAGGATATTATGAAAACTGAAAATGCTTTAATGATCTTTGGAATGGCTTTGATTACCTTAATTCTCTTTTCCTGCAACACTTATTCGAGTGGAGGTTCCGGCAGCAGTACTGCAAACAGCTCGGCAAATATCCAGATAACCGGTTTTGCTTTCAGCCCCTCTACCTATACAGCCGCAGTGGGGCAATCGATAACCTGGCAGAATAATGACAGTACCGCGCATACCGTAACAAGCACATCCGGATCGGAATTAAACAGCGAAAACATCAATCAGGGGGGTACTTACTCGCATATCTTCGCCACTGCCGGTACGTATAACTACATATGCAGCATTCACACCTATATGCACGGCAGTATTGTGGTGACAAATTAAAGGCAATACCGGATATACCAGTGAAAATAGCAGATGCCGATATTATTAATGCGGGTTTGATGGCATATATTCGCATTATGTGAGCCTTCTAAAAGGGGATCAAGTCTTTCTTTATAGAAATATTATGATAAGGAGGACTTTATGCTGATTCTGAAATTTACATCTATTTCCTTTTTTATTGCCGCAACCCTGTTCTTTATTTCCTGCAATTCAGTTACGACACAGGGCGGCGGGACATCAACCAATTTAGTATTGTCGTATGATGTACCGATTCAGTTTTATACTTTTGAACCTTCAAGTTTAACGGTACCGGCCGGGTCGACTGTAACTTGGGTTAACCATGATACGGCGACACATACGGTTACAAGCACCGGCGGACCGCAACCTTTCAACAGCGGTAATTTAACCGTCGACGCGGGTTATAGTTTCACTTTCACAATATCAGGTACAAACACATACCGCTGTAATATCCATACATATATGACGGGGACTGTTATAATTACAAATTAAACAGACTTTGCTTTGATCGATCTGACCCTGTATACGTCGATTAAGTCCTTTTTGCCTTTGATCTGCTGATCTTTTAAAATTTCTGCATCAGTTTCCGGCCTTACTTTTGAGAAAACTGATTCTGAAATAAGAATATTGCCCGGTTTGGCCAATGAGCAAAGCCTCGACACAACATTGACTGTGTCTCCGATAACGGCGTATTCCAACCGGTTCCTGCTACCGATGTTTCCGGAAAGCATCTCTCCGGAGTTGATTCCAATTCCAACCTCAAGGCCGAGGTTCAATCCCCTGACCTCCCGGATCATCGCCGCGGCGCAGTGAAGCGCAATCGATTCGCTTTCAAAAATCGCCATTATTTCATCGCCTATGAATTTATCCACATCGCCGCCACATTTTTCCACACTTTCCGCCTGGACTTCAAGAATTTTATTAAGGCTGCCGACGACAACTTCCGGAGCATGACTTTCCGTGAAAGATGTAAACCCGCGTACATCGGAGAACAATACGGTGAGTGTTTTCTTTTCAGGCAGGCCGGCCATTTCACCTTCGCTTGCCGCCATATTGCGGGTGGAAGAGGAAACATATTTTGTCAGTTTGAATCGTTCTTCCAGCCCTTTAATCATATTATTGATCCTTTCGGCAAGGTTGCCAAGTTCGTCTTTCCTATTAAGGTTAACACGGGCTTTGAAGTCTCCTCCGCCCAGCAGTTCAACCGCATATCCGATTTTCAAGATTGGGGAGATTATCAGGTTCCTGAGAAATAAAAACAGGACGGCAATTAAAACCGCTCCGGCGGATAAGAAGAAAATTATAAGGATTGTCCTTGTATTTTCTATCTGTTTATATGTCCCGGCGATGGAAAGCTTAAAATTTATCAATCCCCGGTAAGGATAACCGCTTCCATGGCGTTCATGCATTCCGCCTGGTTTTCTATCGGGTAATAATATTCCAGTTCCTTTGTCCCGGAATAAAACTCCTGTTTGAAAACCTGCCTGTCAAGGGCGTCGCTGATATCGGATAAAATATTTTTCTTCTCATTGCTTGTATGATTGTCGGTAAGCCTGGGCGTTTTTTCAAAACTGATCCCTTTCTGGTTACTGTTCACATAATCCAGCGTTTGGAAATCGCTGAACGCCATTATTCCGTTTGTATGATAAATTGCAATGGACTTGTATTCATTCAGGTCCTGAAGGTCCGATATTGTGCGTACCAAAAGCGGCGCTCTTCCGTCAAGCATCATATTTTTTAAGGCTGTAAGGAGGATTCCACGGTTCATTGCACTTATCAGGTTTGAACTTTGTGTCGAGTTGATAAAATATACGATAAACACTCCGGCGCTTAATAACACCAGTACAATAAGAGAAATGATCTTAAACTGGATCGAAGAAAAGCGGTAGGATTTCATGGATTTTTTTCCAGTTTATGCATTATAACAAAATCATTATTTATAAATGCTTTATGGCAGTTAATGCAGGACCCGACCTTGCCGGACGAAAGAATTTTACCGTTCGGCGAGTATTGCGCCCAATACCAGTCATTGCCGGCGGGATTAAAATCCTTAATTTTAACCATAACGCTTATATTATTCATCTCCTGATCCGAATCATATGCTTCTTTTACTATTATTCCGCCTTCAGGCACGGTTTTATTGGTCATAGGAATTGCTTCCCTGATTATATCGTTAATGAATATTTTATGAAATGGCCCGTGCGGCGCACGTCCAGGCTGCATACCTTTATGGTCCGGCCAGAAAGAATATTTATGATAATCGTCTTCTTTAGTTATTCTGTTCCAGAGCGAATCAGCATTGATGCTTTTATTATCGAAATTCTCCATATCTTTTTTTGCGAAAAGCGCCGATACGTCAATTACTATAAGAATTACAAAGGTAATCATAAAAACATTTTTCATTTTATCCTCCTATAGATTTAATAATTTCAAAATTTTTTCCAGTAAATTCAAAACGGATATTACCATAATTGCGGAAGCGCATGCCCGGTTTCCAGAAGGGATTTCAGGCTTGAGATTACTTTAGGCCAGCCTTCGGTTATCTCCTGAAGCATATCGGAATCGCTTTCAAGGAGATTATGCTCTAATATTAAACGAGTCACCCCAAGGAAAGGCTCAATCTCAAGTGTGAATCTTGTATGCTTTTCTTCGTTAGCAATATCTTCCGGAAAAGCCCAGGTTATTACAAGCCGCTTTGGAGGTAAAAATTCAACAACCTTACCGGCCAGGTCGATTGGCCCGTTTATATCATTCCTCCGGTGCTCCCATTTTGAACCCGGCTTCCAGTCTGATACATTCACATGCTGCCAGTATTTCTTTGTTATTTCATGGTCTATAAAAGCATTCAGGTCTTCTCCGGCGTTGATGAAATGTATGCAACATAAATAAATTTAACTTTTTCCGTAAACAAACTCCTGACGATTTATTACTAATAATAATAATATTTTTACAATTCATCAAATTATATTTTTAATTTATAATAAAAATCCGTCAGAGCCGCTACGAGTAAATTTATTTTAATTCTTTGACAAAATATTTAGGTTCTTCAATAAAGCCCTGCCTTTGATAAAACCTGTGGGCATCATTCCTTCTTGAATGGCAGTGGACTTCTATTCTTTCACAGTTCCTGTCCCCTGCGATTTTTACACATTCTCTTTCCAGAAGATCTCCTATGCCCCTGCTCCTGCTTTCCTCATCAACGCAGAAATAACTGATCCTTGCAATATCGCCCTGCATTGCAAGCTGAGGGATAAAGTGGATTGACATTAAACCGTATACAATCTCATTCTCCTCGGCAATAAGAATCATTTCATTCTCATCTTTTGAAAACTGGCTGATTTTATTGTCAATAAATTTTTCAGTGTCATTATAATCAAGCTGTGCAAGCAGCTTGATTATTGAAACGGCGTCGTTTAAAACTGCTTTTCTAATGGTCATGATTTTCTCCTTAAAACGGTTAACAATATAATTAATTGCAGGAATAAAAACAAGAAAATTGATGATTTTATTCGGACTGAAATTGTAATCAGGCAATATTTTCCCTTTTGGCAAAAGGGAAGCAAAAGCTTTATTAAAAACTCTCTTTTTATTAAAGAGCCTCACTATGCAGTCCTGCTGAGTTTGGGTCGCATCCGTCCTGGCGGCGAAATATGAACGGATCTATTGATAATGAAATGGGAATAACAACGAAAGTTATACCAAGATCGTTTTCAACCGCAGGGAAGCTTAATCGGAAATGGCGCTCATGCTGCGGGATGCGATTAAGAGGGTTGCGGTCACTGAGTAGGACGTTAGCCCGTATCGAAGTGACCATTATGAAGGCCAGTTGTATAATCAATTTAATAAATTATATATTTAACCTTGCCGGAAAAAACTGTTAGGTGTATAATAAACTATAAAATAAAAATTAAGCCGGGTAAAAAATGGATCGGAATGAGAATCCAGGCGAATTAATCCATCATACTGATCGCATAAAAGCCGTTGTCGAACATATCAAAATAACTGCCTGCTTTAATGTAATTAAACATTTCATGTTAAAGGAAAAGTATATTTTCCAGAGCAAGTGGGCATGCCCACTTGCTCTGGAAGGATGAGGAAATAAATATGGCTGAAATATGGCATACGACATGGTCAACACACAATTCCAGAGTTCCTACGCGCAAAGCTGTTTGGCTGGATGATGAAAGCGAAAATTTTATTACAAAAACCATTGTCCGTATTATTGCCGGGGATAAATTAAAAGTATATGCTTATAATATTTGCGGCGATCATGTTCATTTGCTGATCGAGGCGGAATATGCCATTCTCCCGGGAATCATCGGTAAAATTAAATCCATGAGCGCACGAGAGTATAATATTCATATGGGTCGGACAATTCCCCATCCACATCTTCGTCCCATTCCAGAACAAGGGGGCATGCCCCTTGTTCTGGAATGGGACGGGACCGGACCCAAAACTCTCTTTGGGCGCAAAAATATAATAAATGGCGGATTGACGACAAAAATGAATTCATCAATACAATAAATTATATTTTGTCCAACAGGACAAAACACGGTCTGCCGGAAAATAAAAATCTAGATACATTAATCCAGTCAATGATAGATTTTTCCGGGATTTACGAAAGGGGCATTGAAAAATAAATAAAATCTCCCCAAAATTCATAAAAAAGAGGGCAAGGAATAGCCATGCGGTTAATTTAATCTATTTATCACAATTATAGTTAGTTAATAAAAGCAGCATTACTTATTTATACAATTAACCGCTTGCAGAACCTCGTTTCTTTCAAGATTCCGAAGCAGGACATGGCTGAAGTAACAGCCGCGATTACAACCCTGTAAGCTAAACTTTTGCTGTTTAAATTATACTTTGCCCCCAATTTACTCCACCCATCGCTCGCCAATCGAAGATTCGGCGGCCCTATTCGACATCATGTCGCTTGTATAACTAGCATTCTGCACAATATTGATTATTTAAGTGATGCTCTCATAGCACGTCCGTGTGCCTAATGTGGCTTCATTTTGTGCGCCCCGCAGTATGAGTGCCATTTCCGATTAATCCTTTATTAAATAAAAAGAATTCTCAGAATAAAACCGTTGTTATTCCTGTCCGACATAGTCTAAACAAGCTTGAGGGTTTCAGACAGGAGGACTGAAACCGATGAATCAGTCCAAGCCTGCCCTGAGCATAACAAAGTGAACGGACTGATGAGGAGGCTGTTATTTAAAGACAGCTCTTACAAAAACCACGAATAACAACACCAAGATATTATAAAGCATTCAAAACATACTATTCATACTGTTATAAATAATCAGTTATCTGCTTTAATCTTGGGAACAGGATGTTCCATGAAACTTTTCATTAATTATGAAGATAGTTGAACGCTAGTTTGTCAGCGCAACGATTGCGCAGAAATGGCGTTCATACGAAGGAGCGATTCTTTCTTGCGCCAACTCGGTTGGTGAGGTTACTCTCATTCTGATCGATCAGAAAGAGAGTAACAAAGCCCCACTTTTTTGCAAAAAATCCGGTTTTTTAATATCATATAATGTTGATTTTTATATCAGTATAAAACAAACAATAACTTTCAGGGAGGTTCTATCAATGTCGGAAGATATGATGGAAATAAGATGGCACGGTAGAGGCGGGCAGGGAGCTAAAACGGCGGCCTTGCTTCTCGGTGAAGCGGCGATATCTGCCGGTAAATATGTCCAGGCTTTCCCGGAATACGGTCCGGAGAGAATGGGTGCGCCGGTGGCGGCTTATGACAGAATTTCAGGTAAGGAAATCACGATTCATTCGCCGGTATTGAAGCCGAATGTTGTGCTTGTTCTTGATGAAACATTAACCGATTCGGTAAATGTCGCCCAGGGATTACCGGAGGATTCGGGTGTTTTGATAGTCAACACGCCGTTTTCAAAAGAATCCATTAAAAACAGGATCAAATGGAACGGCAAAAAACTATTTACAATTGACGCTTCAAAAATCGCGCAATCTTTTATCGGTAAGCCTATTCCAAATACGCCTATGATCGGGGCTTTAATCGGCGCGACGGGCCTTCTGCCGATAGAGGCTTTTATGGACGATACAAAAAGAAAACTGGAGAAGAAATTCGCTTCAAAGCCGGAGGTTATAGATGGCAACCTTAAAGCGATAAGAGCGGCTTACGAGGAGGTAAAAAAGTTATGACGGCAAAACCCGAATTTAAAACATGGAAGGATATACCGGCCGGAGGTGTGCTGGATAGCGGCACGGCTGAATATTTTCATACCGGCGACTGGAGGAGCAAAGTCCCGGTCTGGCAGGAGAAAAACTGCATCCACTGTATGACTTGCTGGGCATACTGTCCCGATAATGCCATTAAAATCAGGGAAGGCGCTAAAGGTAAAGAAAGGGCGGGATTTGACTACGATTTCTGCAAAGGCTGCGGGATATGCCCTGAGGAATGCCCTCAGAACGCAAAAATAGTAAAAGAACTCAAAGCAAAAGATCCGGGATTGAAAATGACAGCATCATCCGGTACCGGCAATCAGGAATTTGAAAACAGGGCAGCGATTCTTCTTGTGAGTTTGAAAGACGCCAAAGATAAATTCAATATTAAATGACGGAGGAAAAAAATAATGGAAAAAATTATAGCCGCGAGAACGGGTAATGAAGCCATGGCCGAGGCCATGCGCCAGATCAACCCCGACATATGCGCAGCGTACCCGATAACTCCGGCAACTGAAATAATGCAGATTTTTGCGGGATTTGTAAATGACGGAAAGGTAAAAACAAATCTTATAACGGTTGAATCGGAGCATTCCGCAATGAGCGCTTGCGTTGGATCGGCCGCTTCGGGCGCGAGGACAATAACCGCGACATCTTCCCAGGGGCTTGCCCTGATGCATGAAATACTATTCATCGCTTCAGGTTTAAGGCTGCCGATAGTTCTTGCCGATGTAAACCGCGCTCTTTCCGCGCCGATAAATATCCACTGCGACCATTCCGATACAATGGCGGAAAGGGATTCGGGCTGGATACAGATATTCTCCGAGAATTCACAGGAAGCTTACGATTCCAATGATCCAGGCGGTCAGGATAGCGGAGCATAAAGATGTGATGCTTCCGGTAATGGTAACAACCGACGGATTCATTATCAGTCATGGAATGGAAAGGCTTGAAATGTACCCGGATATTGAAGTCCAAGAATTTACCGGGGAATATAATTTCCCATATAATGTACTCGATACGGATCATCCTATCACAGTCGGATCTATCGTATTAACCGACTATTATTTTGAGTTTAAAAAAGCCCAGAGAGAAGCCATGAAGAACGCGAAAAAGGTCATCCTCGAAATCGGCAGGGAATTCGGGAAAAAATTCGGCAGGGAATACGGCCTGATTGAGACCTACCGCTGTGAAGACGCGGATTATATTACCGTATCGATGGGCTCAACAGCCGGTACATCAAAAGCTGCCGTTGATGAGCTCAGGCAGGAAGGCATTAAAGCGGGCCTTATCAAAATCAGGGTATTCAGGCCTTTTCCGGCGGAGGAAATTGCCGGAATTTTATCAAAATCAAAAGCCTCTGCCGTTCTGGACAGGGCAGAAAGCCTTTCAAACCAGGCAGGGCCGGTCGCTACAGAGATAAAAGCCGGTTTATATGATGCCGGCGTTAATATTCCACTGTCAAGCTATATTTACGGACTTGGAGGCAGGGAAATATTTATTGAGGACATCAAAAATGTTTACCGCGGATTGAAAAATATGTCTGAAGGAAAAAGTAAACCAGTACAGGCCGCCTATATCGGCTTGAAAGAATAGTGAGGAGGGTAAAATGTCAACACCAAAACAAGCTTCGGCGATAGAGACTAAATTTTCCGGAGGCCATAGGGCCTGTGCGGGCTGCGGATTTCCAATAGCGATAAAGGAAGTATTATCCTCCTGTAAAGAACCTGTAGTTGTTGTCAACGCGACCGGATGTATGGAGGTTACCTCCACTATTTTTCCGTTTTCGGCATGGAAAGTTCCTTTTCTCCATAACGCATTTGAAAATGCGGCAGCGACTTGCTCAGGGATCGAAGGGGCTTATCAATCATTGAAAAAACAGGGTAAATTGGATAAAAACATTAAGTTTGTCGCGTTCGGCGGAGACGGCGGGACTTATGACATAGGCATTCAGTCATTGTCCGGCGCAATGGAAAGAGGGCATGATATGCTTTATGTCTGTTACAACAACGATGCTTATATGAACACCGGTGTCCAGAGGTCTTCCGCGACACCCCGCGCCGCGCATACAACAACGGCTCCGGCCGGGAAGGCTGTCGGAGGTAAACAGCAGTTTCCGAAAGACCTGACGGAGATCATGGGCGCCCATTCGATAGCATACGCGGCGCAGACTGTTATAGGCATGTGGACGGACGCAACAAAAAAATTTGAGAAGGCTTTCGCTTTACAGGGTCCGAAATTCGTAAATATTTATTCACCCTGCGTACTGGGGTGGGGTTATGAAACTACCCAGACCGTGAAGATGTCAAAACTTGCCGTAGATACCTGCCTCTGGCCTGTTTACGAAATCGAGAACGGCAAATACAAAATCAATTATAAACCTGCGAATAAACTGCCTGTGACAGAGTTTTTTAAGACACAGACAAGGTTCAAACATATTTTGAAGAATGAGGCCGTAATTGCCGAAATTCAGGCTTATGTCGATTCAAAGTGGGAAAGGCTTTTATTAATGGAAGAAGCGACGAATAAAGTTAAGTAAGTTTAATATTTATATAAGCCCCGGAAATACCCGGGGCTTTTTATTTATTACTTTATTACCTGAGATACTCTATTTTAATATCCGGCTGTATTGAAATCCCCGGTTTTGCAAACAATTCGACAAATCTGCAGCCTTTTTGCGGATGGAATAAATTGGCGGAAGCGCTGCTTCTTATTATCCATGCGGTATCCAGTCCTCTTTCAGTGCCGGCAAGCGCCAGAACATTCTCGTTTTCTGGGATGACACCGGCATCCGTACACATTAAAACCGATTCAAGACAGACAAGTGTCCCGGTAGAAATCAATTCAAGAGTTTTAGCTAAAATATCCATGGACGATATATGTTGTAAGTGCAGCCTCATAGAAAAACTCGGCCCAAAAAATGGAATGGTTCCCCTGACAGTCTTCACACCAAGTTTTTCCAGTTTAATTTTATTTTCCTCAGTAATTTCCATAGGTACGGTTTTCAGGCCATTTTTCAGCCAATCATCCCTTATTTTTGATAATTCCGGGATTTCTGCAAATATATCACGGCCCATTTTATCCGCTTCCCAGAACATTCCCTGCGGGCAGGTTACGCAAATAATATTTTTATCTTTGACCCTTTCAGCCAATTTTACAGCACTGTCGTCGGTAACTGAGGCTACAGCGATATACCGGTATTTTTCCGCTTCAATCAGGGCAATTTCAATAATGCCCATGGTATTTACCGGCCCGGGCCTCTCAAATACTTTCATAATACACTTCCTTCTTAATGAAAGTCACATTATCTTAATAACAATATTGTTTCTAAGAATATCGGTCAATTTTAGTTATAAATTTATTTTTGATTATTCTTTTTCGGTTTCTTTATACCCAATTTTTCAAGCTTATCCGGCTTATCTTTGAGAGCTTTAACAGAAACTTTACGAAAGCCTGCCATCCATATGTCAAGCTCATTGAGTTTTTGATCCATTTTAATCCTGGATTCCATAGCCGTCAGCATTAATTTTTTCTGTTTAATAAGCTTATTTGAAACATCTTTTACTAGTGAATACTCCGAATCAAACCTGGATGACGAATATCCGAAACGGGACATTTCAGCAGCAAGCCAGGGATTTTTTATTAAAGCCGAATAAAAGGATTCCGCCTGTTCTATCCAGCCGAATAAAGTCCTGCATCTTTCATTATTAAGCTTAAGAATTTTATTCGTACCGGTACTTTCATCGCAGATGATCCTTACTATTTTGAGTGATCTTATATATATGTTTACAGCCTTATCCCAGGCCTTTTCAACTTCTTCAGCCAATTTGATCTGAGCCTCATAATCGGTTTTATGCCGCTCAAAAAGTTTCTGCGCCTCTTCACACAGATTTTGTCCGTATTTTATCCTATCGCTGTCATACCCAGTCACGGAAAGCGGATTCCTGATTTCTGAATCATCCATAACATTAATTAATGTCTTTCTGCTTGACTGCAAAAATTTTTCCAGCCTGTTTTTTTCCTCAGACATAATATCCTCCCTAAAATTTTTCCATCAATTATATTACTCTATAGTTTACTGTAAAAACAAGCCGAAAAACAATATGCTTTCGGGTATAATTATTATATGACTATGGTCACAATTTATGATGATATAATAATCCCTTTGTGAAATCAATCCCGCTGCAGCAAACTAAATAAAACTAATTTTATTCCAATAAATATGTTAAAATAATTACTATATATTTGAGGTTATATATGATACTCCCGTTGGTCAGACAATCTTTATTGTTTATTTCGTTTACAATGGTTTTTATTAATATAGCTGCCTCAGTTTTTCCCCTGGTGAACCTGGAAGCGCTTGAATTATACTCTGAGGGGAATTTCAGGCACAGTGTTGAAGTTTTGACCAATAAAAGCGGCCTTTCAAGCCTCGAATATTATCTTCTGGGACGGGATTACCAGGAATTGAACGATATGCCCGGGGCAATATCAAATTTTGAAAAGGTCAAAACGGATGATTTAAAGAAAGAGGATTCGGGAAGCTTTTATTTAGAGAATTACTGTTATTTTTGTTCAAAAGCATTATTAAGCTCTTCAGCCGCCGATACGAATACGTTTATTACTAATCTTGAAGCGGTTTCAAACCTGTTCTGCATTCTGCCAGAAAATTCAGTCTACTCAAACCAGATCCTCGACACTTACCTTTTCTTTTTATGGAAATCCCGCCATTATAAAGGAATCACAAATCTGGAAGGTTCAAATTTTATATTAAATTTCTACAAAAATTTTTCAGAGCTGGCGTTAGGGAATAAAAAATCTCTGTCTTTAATATTGCAATACAGGAAAAATCAAACTTTTTTTTCTCTTTATAAAGATATAATGCAGCCGATCGAGGTTGATGATTTTAACGGGCTGAACAGGCAGGAATTATCAGAAGCTTTTTCGGCCTACCTGGGAATGAATCCGGATAAGAATAATTTCCGGTTCATGGATTATCTTCTTCAGCTTCAATATTCGCTCAGCAAGGATGAAGATTTTTACATCAGCAGCAAAATGACAATTGAATTCCTGAAAGGCAATAAAAATTCAGCTGTTAAAGGGCTGATGAAATTTTATGAGCAAAAAAAAGCATCGCTGAAAACCGTTAGGCTACTCGTTACATACCTTAATTTGACAGGAAAATACAACTCAGCTTTGAGTATCTTAAAAAATGAAATTTTAAATGAGTATTCTCTCTATGATGATTACATCAATGTATTAACAAAGCTTGGAAAATTTGAGAACCTTTATGCCTGGTACCTGTCAAAATCCGGTAATCCGGCTTTTCTGAGGAATCATGAGGATGAAATATTCCGTATACTTTTGCGCAATAATTTAAATCTGGCAAAAAAAATGGCTGAATATTCGATACGGAATAATAAGAATTATCATTTCGTTTATCTTTCCGGGCTTATTGATCTTAACGGAGGGGATGAGTCTACCGCTTACAGAAAATTTTTAGATGTTGAACTTAATGATCCTTATTCTTTTGAATGGATCGTGTCAAAGCAATATGAGGAAGCCTTACGGACAAATTATTTTCAGATTTACCGGGAAGAATTGAATAAAAAAATCGAAAATCTTTCCACTCAATCCAATAAGACTGATCTATCAGCATTTTTAGCCGTTAATGAATCTGAGGATGGCAATTTTCATGGAACTGATCCCTGGATAAATGAGATCGAATTATTCAGGCAGAAAATTAATGGAAGCCTGACTGCTGTTTCGAATGAACAATTGGATCCTTATGAAAAATATGTTAAGTCAGGGGACAGCCAAATTTGCGGCTTTATCCCGGAATTATCCGGTATGATGGAAGCAAATATAAATGATAATGCCTTAAAAGCCAGGGCTGTTTACTATTACAGGGACTGGTTTAAATCGATTCATTTGAACAGCCTTATCTTAAGCAGGCTGAATTCATACACAGAAATGCTTATGGGTTATAATAATTATTATCTAATGCTTGATAAAAACCTCCAGAAAGACCTGTTTCCCGTAGATCTTTTCGAAAGCGTCAATTCGGTTATCGGAGATACAAATCAGTCATACTGGGTTTTGTCGGCATTCAGGCAGGAGAGTTATTTTAACTATTCCGCCGTTTCACGCACAGGAGCAATTGGAATTTCCCAGCTTATGCCCGCAACGGCCGAAACTTTAAAACAAAGGCTGGGGAAAGAAGAATTGAGCATCTATGACTCAATGGATAATATCAATCTTGGAGCGGAATTTTTCAGGATTTTATTTAAAAAATACGGCGGAAATATCGCTTATTCTTTAGCCGCTTATAATGCCGGTGAAACAACTGTAAATGCCTGGAGAAAAAAGTATCCTTACCGTAATGAACTCTGGTTTGAATGCCTGGATTATAACGAGACAAGGGAATATATTAAAAATATTTATATCGCCAGGTTTTTTTACAGCAGAATATATAATAGCCACTAGTCGCTAGCTGAAAGCGGTTTATTATTGTTTTGTTTTTAATGCCCATTATGCTTTTTCTTTTTTTTAACCTGCTTTAATTCAAATTTCATTTTTTGAATTGCTTCTTTTTCTTCACGGCCAATTTTTTTCACCTCGATTTTACCGGCTTCTCTTTCTTTTTTAATCGCATCATAGGCTTTTTTTGTTCCCGCTTTTGATTTGAGTTCTTTTGAAGCCATCCTTTGAAGCCTTTTCGGATTTATAACGCTGATATCATCCGGCATAATATCATTTTCCACTTTAACAGGTTTTGAATAGTTAAGCTTGATTTTATTATTTTTAATCAATGTATATACTTCAAGATCGGTCGGTTCAGAACCGAAAACCCATCTCGCAGCCGAATAATGTCCATCTTCGATTTTCTCAAATAATCCGACCCAGAATGGGTCCTCAAAATGTACTAATATTTTGGTATACATAAAACCTCCAGTTTGTAAACGGTATGAAACGGACATCCCCTGGAGGAAGGTTACTGACATATTACTTTTTGATCTATGCATCCGGACTACCAACCGGATAGTGTTTTTATCCATACCAATAAATCACTTATTTCCTTTAGTTAATAACTTTATTAATAACTTTTTTTTAAAACCTCCTTATATTGAGATATTGAGACTTAGAAAATTTACATATCAAGGAAATCCTTGCCGGAGAAGAGATATCTTTTGATCTTCCTTGTCGATGTTTTCTCGAATTCATCCCTTCTGATACGCCAGCCGCGGATTTTTTTATAATCGGCAAGTTTTGAAGAAACTTCTTTTATATGCTTGTCAATCATTTCCTCAATTAATTCATCTGTAATCTTGATCGAATTGATGCTTCCGTAAGTATCGAAATATTCATAATTAGGCACCACATAAGCGTAAATATTTTCACCTTTGCTGTGTTCGGCTTCAGGAACGCCCACAATCAAGGATTCCAGGACAAACGGGCTGTTGTTAAGCTGTTCCTCAATCTCTTCGGGATAAACATTCTTTCCGCCAGCGGTAACAATAATATTCTTTTTTCTTCCCGTAACGTATAGATAACCCTCGTTATCAATCTTCCCGATGTCGCCTGTGTAAAGCCAGCCGTTTTTATCAAGAATTTCTTTTGTGGCCTTCGGGTTTTTATAATATCCCCTCATCACATTCGGCCCTCTAACAAGGATTTCGCCATTTCCTTCGATATCTTCTGAATCTATCCGTACTTCAACGAGCTCGATAGGGATACCGACGGATTCATTTTTAACTTTCCTGTCAAGGCGGTTTACCGCAACCACCGGCGATGCTTCGGTAAGGCCGTATCCGTTAAGCAGTGTCAGCCCGAGTGTTTCAAAGCCTTTGGCAACCTTATAATTCAAAGGAGCGGCTCCTGAAACGGCGAATTTTACTCCGTCTAGAAAGGCTTTTTTCCTCAAAAACTTAAATATGGATTTACCGGCGTTATTATTTGTGAATTTATTGAGCCCGGTTGTCAGATAGTAAAGGCCCATTATAAGCTGCTTGAGAATAATTGGAAGATTACGTAGCTGCCTCATAATACCCTCGTAAAGTTTCTCAAAAATCAAAGGCACTCCGATCATAATCGTAACGCCGGTTTCCTTTATGTTTGCAAGCATTTTATTCGGCTTCAGGCTTTCGGCATAAGTCAGTGTTCCGCCGACATAGAGAACCGTCATTTCAACTGCAAATTCGAAAGTATGATGCAGTGGAAGTAAGGAAAGTATTGTGTCTGTCGGTCCTATCGGAACGGCCCTGCACAGGTAATTAAACTGGTGGGCAAAATTTTTATGCGAAAGCAGAACGCCCTTTGGATTTCCCATTGTTCCGGAAGTATAAATCAGGGACGCGATATCATTCTCTTTTACGTCATTGAATTTTACTTTTGAGACATACTTTGCCCCTTCATCAATGATCTGCGAAAAAAATTTGATTTTTTTGTCGGAACGTATCAGGTGCGGCACATCATCGAATAGAATGAATTCGTTAACAAACTTCATAAGCTCCGGTTCGCCGGAAATATTTTCATATAGAGATTTCGAAATGAAAATGATTCTGGCCTTGCAGTCCATTATCAGGTTTTTAACTTCCAGGTCTGACAGGCGTGCGTCCAGAGGAACGGCCCACACACCTTTGGCGACAATACCCAGGTAAGCCATCAGCCATTCCGGCCTGTTTTCCGAATATATCGCAACCATATGGCCGCGGCGCATATGTTTGACTTTGTCAAAATAAGCGGCAATATATTTGGCGTTTTTTTGATAATCTTCAAATGTAAATTTCCTATATTCTCCAGTGTCGTCTTTCATCTGGCTGACTACCTTATCGCCGAAAATGCCTATATAATCGACAAGAGCCTGAATAGTCTTAATCTCCATACCTATTCCTCCAAATTACCAGTCTGCCACTTAATTATTTTACAAATAATCATAATTATTTTACCAATAATATATTTTTCATGCAAGAATGAGTATGGTTTTGTTTTTTTTAATAATTTGATATATAATAAAATAAAGGAAGTAAACGTATATGAAAGGAATAATGATATTTTCGGCAACGATTTTATTCATAATATCGTTGTCGGCCCTTTCAGCCTGCCCTGACACAGACCTTGGAAACGGCAGCAATAGATATATAACAACACCGTCGGACAGGCAGACCGTAAGGGGTATTCAGACCATTGCCGTAACTCCGCCCGATAAGTTTTCCATCGACCATGTAGATTTCTTCATTGATGCTATTTTAAAGAAAACAGTATCCCAATCACCGTATACATATGAATGGGATACTCAAAATTACACAAACGGGCAGCACCAGATTTCGGTAAATTTATACAGCGTCGACGGGACCACCCTATCGGATGCAATTACCGTTTATGTCAATAATTAACAAAAAATTCGGCAGAATTTAAAATAATTTTGGAAGGATATTGATTTGGTTTTGGAAAGATTGTCCGGAATACTGCCGGTAAACAAAAGTCCGGGAATGGGATCATACGACGTTATTAGAAAAATCAAGCGGATACTTCCCCCGGAATTGAAAAAGGAAAAGATCGGTCATGGCGGTACGCTTGACAATCTGGCTGACGGCGTTCTCCTGATACTTTTCGGCGAAGCGACAAAAGCTTTTGATTTTCTTTTAAATTCCGACAAGGTTTACCTAGCATCGGTACAATTCGGCGCTTTTACCAAAACCGATGATGCCGAAGGAAGTTTCATCAAAACTTTTGAGAAGAAAGCGTCTATAGCGGATATTGAGGGAATATTGCCGAAATTTATCGGTGAGATCAGCCAAGTTCCACCTGAATACTCCGCTTTAAGGGTGAACGGAAAAAGAAGCTATGACCTGGCCAGGGAAAATAAAAGCATTGAATTAAAACCCCGGCTTGTGAATATTAAAGATATTCAGATTAAGAATTTTGATAATCGGATGCAGCTTCTTACATTGAAAATAACATGCTCGTCCGGAACTTACATCCGCAGCATCGCCAGGGATATGGGTGCTGAGCTTGGATGCGGAGGTTATATCTCCGGGCTTACCCGCCTGAAAAGCGGAGGTATAAATATTGAAGATTGCATAACGCTGGAAGATTTGGGTAATGAGATAATGCCGAAAATTGAACTTGAAAAAAAAATGATAGGGCTCTGCAGAGCGGTCCAGCTCCCGGAACTTGAAGTTAAAATGGATAAAGAATATATAAGGAATGGAAAATTACTTGACAATGAGGTTTTTACTTCTGCCCCGGTTAATAACGGACTTTATAAAATAATCAAAGACGATGTTTTGCTTGCCGTGATTGAGAAGAAAAATAAAATCTACAAATACCTCCGGGTGTTTAATGAACTGTAAGCGGTCAATCCTCCTCATCAATCCGCACATAGAAGATTTCGCGGCTTACGACCATTTTTCCAAACCGCTCGGGCTTATATGGCTCGCTTCATATTTAAAAGAACATTTCACCCTGCACTTTGTAAATGCGCTGAACAGGCTCCATTCATCATTGCCGAAAATGAGGTTCAAGGAAGGAGGCACAGGCGATTTCCAAAAAATAGAAATTGAAAAACCGGCTTTATTGAAAGATATACCAAGAAGATTCAAGCGTTACGGTTTAAGCGGCTTGTCTTTTACAAATGAACTTAAATCGCTTCCCGAACCTCCTGATTATGTCTTCATAACATCCGGTATGACATATTGGTATACTGGTCTTGAGTACACAATTAGCCTTGTTAAGGATGTATACCCGGATTCAAAAATATTTTTAGGTGGAATTTACGCCTCACTCCTTCCCGAACATGCAGCGAAACGGAAGGGCGCTGATTTTATCAACCCGTTTCAGGATATGGATAAAACCCTGGGCTTTCTCGAAAATATTCTTCAAGTTAAATTTTCACGCGGGTATAAACCGCCTTCTTATGATTTGCTTGGCGAATATTATTATGCCCCGCTTATGACTTCATCGGGCTGCGTATTTAACTGCAAATATTGTGCATCAAGCTACCTGTCCGAATTCCGTCAGTTCCCTGCCGATATGATCACCGATGAAATAATTCACCTTAATAATGATTTTTCCGTTGAGAATTTCGCTTTTTACGATGACGCGCTTCTTGTTAATTCGTTAAGCCATATCGACAGGATACTTGAGGGATTTTTAGAAAGAAGAGGCGGCAATGTATCGTTTTACACTCCTAATGGCCTGCATATAAGGTATCTGACCGAAAAAACGGCACGTCTGATGAAAGAATCCGGATTTAAGGATATCAGGCTATCCCTGGAATCCTATGACCCGGGTTTTAACAGTATTGAAGGTGATAAAGCCCGTATGGACGAATTCCGCCTTGCTATGGAAATTCTCTATTACGCCGGTTTTGAGAGAAAAAATATTAAAGCCTATTCTCTCCTGAATGTCCCGGGTCAATCCTTTAAATCGGTTGAAAAAACAATGGAGGCTGTTTATTCCGCCGGTGCTTTACCGATGCTTGCTTTTTATTCCCCTATCCCTCACACTCCGGACTTTAAAAAAGCCATGCAGATTAGCGGCGTCAATGAGCCGCTTTTCCAAAATAACAATGTCTATTTATACCGGAACGGGTTCGATATTGAACATCTCAATTATCTTAAGCAGATGGAATTGAGGTACAGGAAAGAAGAAATATGATGCCGCAGAGCCACGTATAACATCGTGTTATTTGGCGAACTAATGTTCGCCACTGGCTTATATATTAAAGAGTGGATATAATGGCGCATCCTTGCGCCCAGAGTTCATGCCGAGCCCGTCGAAGCACGGTTTCCATAGCGTAGATATCTGCTTATTAAATATTGAATTATCCGATTTTTATTAAACATTCTTATTTCATTCAATAGCGGGACAATAGACAATCGTTTTAACCTTCAAGCTAAGAAGCAATAGGAGCACGGACAATTTTGCTGAAAAATAATGTGAAATGGCGCTAATGCTGCAGAGGCATTAAAGCAGACTTATTTTATTGCTAAAGATTATTGGAAACTGCTACAGGAAAAAGAATCACTGGTATAACCTACAAATCAAACAATCAATGGGAGCAGGATGCTCCATAACATTCTCCCAATAGTTAAAAGCTAGCCGAACGCTAGTTCGGCAGCGACACGATGTTGCAAAGAAGCTCTTAAATAATTTTATTTTTTCTATTGACATATGATTTTTTATGAATTATGATTAAGCGTTTGAAATCAGTTGGATGCTATTCTGACAGAATGGTATTGATAAAATAATAAATAAAATGATTCCTTTCAAGAAACTAAGGCCATACCAAAGGTTTCTGGTTTTACCTTCAGTACCGATTTACTCAAAAATAATCATAACGGACCATTAATTATTATGAACCGGGAGGCGTTCATGGATTATAACAAAGAAAAAGCGGACGAAGTATGCCTGGCTCTTCTGATTTTGACATCATTTGAGGAAAAGGGAATAATAAAAGACGAACCCATTCGTAAAGCATGGAAAGGGATGGCATGGGAAGTCCTGGGCAGGCTTTATGAAAAAGGGTATATCAGCGATCCGAAGAATAAAAACGGGGAAAGGATTAGTATACTTCGACTGCACTCTGTATAAACTCTGCCTCTGAGGAAGTATGGACTAGGGATTTGATGTTTTTTAACAGGAAAAAGGAACGGGGAGGAGAGAAAAAAATGAAATTTACCGAAAAAGATATTCAAGCGATTACTTCGGAACAGTCATACCTGCGCGGTGTTGAATATTATCATGATGGCCTGGTTGAAATAACTGAACTGGCAAATGATTTTGTCCGGGCTGAAGTGGAAGGGTCGATCACTTATATAGTGAAAGTGAACCTGAAAGATCTTGAGGATTATTCCTGCACCTGTCCATACGACCTGGGGGGAGCCTGCAAACATATCGCGGCAGTGCTTCTTGATGTACTGGAACAGCAGCATGCCGGTAAAATATCTTCCGTCATAAAGACCCCGGCTGCAGCGGAAACCACGGATGATATACTGAAAAAAGTATCTCTGGAAAAGTTGAGGAAATTCCTTAAAAAGGAAATGGATGATAATCCGGACATAAAAGACAGGTTTCTAATCCTTTTTGGTGAATTTTCTTCAAAAGAGAACAGTCGGACGGTTGAGTATTACAGGAAAAAAATGACCAAATCCATGGAGGAATATGACCGGTACCATAGTTATATCTTATACAACGCTCCGGATTTCGACCGTTTTTATAAAGAAGCAGACATCTGGATGTCAAAAAAACAAGCCTCTGGAAGCGATGAAAATTTACCGGGCGGCGGCGGAAAGTATAGCTGCGGTATCTGCAGGTGTGGATGATTCCGACGGGTATTTTTCGGATGAGTTTGAGTTTGCCGTCTCAGAATTCACGGATATAGCCGCCGGCCTGGATTTACAGGAAAAAAAGAATGCGATGGAATATCTATTTGACAGATATATCCGGAATGACCCGGACTACTATCAGGAATATTATGATAATGCGCTGAGAATACTGGCCGAAGGAAAGCAAGAGCTTCTCATCTGGGAAAACCTTTTGAAACCTTATTTTGAGAAAATACCGCAGGAAGGAGTGGAGGAAATCAATTATCAGGAACATGATATTTTGGATTCATGGCTCTGGATTCAGGACGGTCTGGATAGAAAAGAAGAGGTAAATAAAATATATGAAAATTATTACCACGTCAGCAGCATGATTTTCGAAAAGTATCTGGAGAAACTAATCGGGGCCGGTGAACCGGAAAAAGCGAAAGATATCGCCGAGGAGAGGGAGCCGCATTTATTTCCACGTGCGCAAATTGCGGCGCGCGAGTTTTTGGTTTCCTATTATAAAGGAAAAGACTGGGAAAAGTATTATGAAAAAATGGAGAAGCTGTTCAAGAGCAGTTCCGGATGGAATTATTATGATGAAATGAAGAAGTCGCTTCCCCGTGAGATATGGGACAAAAAACTTCCCGATTTAATCGAATATATGAAAAAGAATTCTCATTATACGACATTGATTGACCTGTATATCCGGGAAAACAGGAAAACCGAGGCGCTGGAAACGCTTCTCAAACAGTCGTGGACGGAGCCTCTGGCGAAATATCTGAAGACACTGGGTGATGTAAATCCCGGCTTATATTTTGAGGCGTTCAGGAAAGCCATAGAACCGCGGACTAAAGACGCTTCCTCCAGGGGGCATTATCGGAATGTGGCGGCATGGCTAAAAAAAATGAAGACTCTTAAAGGGCAGGAGAGAAAATTTCGGGATTTTTTGGATGAAATCAAAAGAAATAATACCCGCAGACCGGCTTTTTTGGAAGAATTGAAGGGAATATAAAAATAATGTTGACATTAAGATAAAAGAAGGGGGAAGTGAATGGAGAAGGAAAGGGAGTTTATAGCGCATTATAGGGAAAAAGATAAGAAACCTCAAACTGTAGCAGAACATTTACTACAAGTTTCCCAAAAAACTGGTAAATTTGCATCAATAATCGGTTTAAAGGAAGTTGGAGAACTTATCGGTTTGCTTCATGATCTAGGAAAATACAGTGAAGAATTTCAAAATTATATTGGATCGGCAACGGGATTAATTGATATTGATGAAGAAAATTATGTTGATAAAATCGGGAAGAAAGGAAAAATTGACCATTCCAGCGCAGGAGCGCAGGTAATTTTTGAATATTTTTTTCCTAAAGGCCCAGAGGGTCTGATTATCGGTCAATTTTTATCTCTGTGCATAGCTTCACATCATTCAGGATTAATTGACTGCATTGAACCGGATGGAACAAATAATTTCAGTCGTCGTTTAAGTAAATCGGAAGAAAAGACTCACAAAAACGAGGCTATGAATAATATTTCCGATGATTTAAAACAAAAATTAAATAAGTTATTATCTGATGAAACTGTTGTCAATCAATTAGTCTGCAAGCTTAAGAATTTAATAGACAAAAATAACGATTCAAAAGAAACTTTTAATTTCAAGAGAGGTTTATTGATTCGCTTTCTTTTTAGCTGTCTGGTTGATGCCGATCGTCTGGATTCAGCAGCTTTTGAAAAACCGGTAGGAACTATGTTTAGAAATTATGGGGATTATACCTCCTGGGATATTTTAATTGAAAGGCTGAATCAAAAAATCATCGAATTTGACGCTAAGGTAAATAGAAATAAAGTGGATCGGATCAGAAAAGAAATATCCGATGACTGCTATTCTTTTGCTGATCATACAAATGGAATTTATCAATTGACAGTCCCAACAGGCGGGGGGAAAACTCTTTCCAGTTTAAGGTTTGCTCTTTGCCATGCAAGACGGAATAAAATGGATAGAGTTGTTTATATTGTTCCTTTCACTACCATTATCGACCAAAATGCAGAAGAAGCAAGAAAAATTCTGGAGGATCGGGATTCAAAAGGAAAATATTTGAACCGCGTAGTATTGGAACATCATTCAAACTTAACACCGGAAGAAGAGAACTGGACACAAAAGTTATTATCGGAAGACTGGGATGCGCCGGTTGTATTTACAACCAGTGTTCAATTTTTAGAATGTTTGTTTGGATTCGGTACCAGAAGTGCAAGAAGAATGCACCAGCTGGCTAATTCGGTAATTATTTTTGATGAGATTCAAACTATACCGATAAGGTGTGTTCATCTTTTTAATATTGCTCTTCGCTTTCTGGTTCAGAATTGTGGATCGACGGCAGTACTTTGCACTGCGACTCAACCGCTCCTTGATTTATCTAAAATAAAACCGGAATATAAAACTCGCTCTTTATCCATCATGCCAGAACAACAGATGATGAAAGATGTGAATAAGCTTTTTAAGAATTTGAATCGGGTTGAGGTATTTTATAAGAGAATAGCTGGAGGCTGGACAGATATCGATGTAAAAGATTTGGTTCTGGAAGAACTTCAGGAAACGGGAAGTGTCTTGATAGTTGTTAATACAAAAAAATCGGCAAAAACATTGTATAAAACTATCCTGAATGAAAACCGGGGAAAAACTTTTCATTTGAGTACCGATATGTGCCCCAGACACAGAATGATCGTTTTGAAGTATATTAAAAGACGTCTGAAAAAAGAACCTATTATTTGTATTAGCACACAATTGATAGAAGCCGGTGTTGATATTGATTTTGGGTCGGTTATCCGTTATCTGGCCGGTTTAGACTCCATTGCGCAGGCGGCTGGACGCTGTAACCGTGAAAACAGATTATGCGATTCCGAAGGGAATTTAAAACCCGGCCGGGTTTTTATTATTAATCCGATAGATGAAAATCTTGATAAACTTGAGAATATCAGTATAGGCAAAGAAATAACGGAACGTGTATTAAATGCGTATAAAAATACACCGAATAGTTTTGATAACAATATACTGGGACCAAAGGCTATGGAACTTTATTATCAATATTATTTTTATGAACGGCAGAATAAAATGAATTATCCTGTTGGAAAAAATTCGGAAGCTGGCAGGGAGGATAATTTATTTAACTTATTATCAGTCAACAGCCTGTCTGTTAAAAATTACTGGAAAAACAATAATGATACATCACCGAACATACCGCTGAAACAGGCTTTTATGACCTCTGCGAAAGAATTTCGTGCATTTGATTTACCCACAAGAAGCTTGATTGTGCCTTTCGGAAGAATGGGAAAAAAGATAATAAATGAACTTTGTGCTTCACCGGATATGGAAAAAGAATTTAAACTTCGTAAAAAAGCACAGAGGTATTCAATTAATTTGTTTCCCTATATTTTCGATAAGTTGATTAAGAAGGGGGCTATTCATGAAGTTCAGAAAGGAGCAGGCATATATATTCTGGACAAACAATATTACAGCAATCAATTTGGACTGAGCGAAGAACCTGTCAACGAAATGGAATTTTTAAACATATAAGGGGTGACATATGGAAAACAGAATCAGAAACACGGTTGAATTCAAGGTATCCGGTAAATATGCCCTGTTTACCGACCCACTCACAAAAATCGGCGGTGAAAAATGTTCCTACCAAATTCCAACCTACGAAGCTCTAAAGGGCATTCTCAGTTCCGTTTACTGGAAACCCACAATTATCTGGATTATTGACAGAATGCGGGTAATAAAACGCATCAAAACCCAGACCAGGAGTATGAAACCTCTGAATTATGGAGGTGTATATCCAACGGCTAGAGATTTAAGCAAAAAAGAAGAACCATTTAACTCATTGTCAATTTATACTTATCTTGCCGATGTGGAATATCAGGTTCAGGCGCATTTTATATGGAACAAGTATCGGGAGGATATGACGAAAG
Source organism: uncultured Spirochaetota bacterium (assembly GCA_963783575.1). Taxonomy (GTDB): domain Bacteria; phylum Spirochaetota; class Brevinematia; order Brevinematales; family JAOACQ01; genus CAWEAK01. Next base: position 140,367 of record CAWAOD010000003.1, read on the forward strand.
ACAGGAATGAAAATAAGCACCATTGCGTTGCCCGCAGGATGATCGAGCGCGGTGGCAGGCGGGATATTTTTCTGGGAACACGGGAGTGCCAGGGATATGTAGAGCCTTGTGTATTCGATAAAGAAACGGGATTTTATGACAATTATGGTGAACTTTCTTTTGACCTGATGTTTCATGGATTTGATTATCCGGATGAGATCGGAGAACCGAAACTTTACTCACGGTTTTGGAGGCCGAAGATGATAAACGGAATTATTGATTTTATCAACCCGGATGAAAAAAACGATAATCGTCATGAAACGGAAGTTTGTCAGAAGAATGACCGCAAAACCTCTGGCTTCAAACGGACTTGAAGAAGAAGGCTTGTTGGAAGGTTGTGAAAATAAGGAGGCGGAAATATGAGCTGGATTCAAAAGCTCTATGATACCTATGAAGCATGTCAACCTGTGATTGGAAAGGATATTAAAAATCCGCTTTTGCCAATATGCCACATTTTACAAAAGGTTCAAATTGAGATTACAATTGATAACGAGGGCAATTTTATTAAAGCAGAACCAATATATAACGAAAACGAAGCAAAAACAATAATTCCTTGTACAGAAAACTCCGCAAGCAGAACAAATAGTCCAGCACCACACGCGCTTTGTGATAAATTACAATATGTTGCGGCAGATTATAAGGAATTTGGCGGAGAAAAAAAATCATATTATAGTGATTATCTAAAACTGTTAGAGTCCTGGTGTAAATCAGAATTCAAACATCCGAAAGCTGTAGCTGTCTTTGAGTATATTAAAAAATGCCGAATAATTGCGGACTTAGTGGATTCTAAGGTTTTTTATGCTAAAGATGGAAAATTAATGAAAAAGTGGGAAGGAGAAAAAAAGGATAAGCCAAAACTGTTTACAATTTTCCAAAATCAGACTTGGCAAGCTGAGTCATTTATACGATGGATTATTATAAAACCGGGAGAACTCCAGACAAAAACTTGGACTGATGAATCTCTCTGGAAAAGCTGGATAGATTATTATTCAAATTTAAGAAATGAAAAAGGATTCTGTTATGTAAAAGGAACTTCCTTATTACTTACAGACTTACACTCAAGGTACATCAGGAAAGAGGGAGATGGAGCAAAATTAATTTCTTCTAATGACACATCTGGCTATACCTTCCGTGGTCGGTTCTTAAATGCAGATCAAGCCAGTGGAGTCAGTTTGGAAGTTTCCCAAAAGGCGCATCTTGCATTGCAATGGCTAATAAGGCGGCAGGGGAAGATTTTTTATGTCAAAGGTGATAATGGAAAGTTTGAACCCGCTTTAACTATTGTTGCTTGGTCAATTTCCGAAAATCAAACTCCTGATTTAATAATGGTTGATACCTCTGGGATAATAGGTGAAGACGATTTGCCAAGTGATGAAGCATCGTTAGCCTATACCGCCCAGGATTTTGCTTTAAAATTGAACAAAAAAATTTCCGGTTACAGTCAAAATCTGAGAGATACAAAAGGTGTAGTTGTGATGGGTCTGGATTCCGCCACTCCCGGACGTATGGCAATCACTTTTTATAGAGAATTGACCAGTTCGGAATTCCTGGATCGGGTAGAAAACTGGCACAAGACCTGTTCCTGGATTCATGATTATGGTGTAAAAGAAATAGATAAAGATGGTAAAATGGAGAAATCTTACTATCGGTTCGTCGGCGCTCCATCTCCTGATGACATTGCACTGGCAGCCTACGGCAGGCATTTGGATGATAAACTCCGTAAATCGACCGTGGAAAAGCTTTTACCGTGCATCATTGACGGGCAAAAATTGCCAAAAGGTCTGGTAGAGTCGGCGATCAGTCGTGCGAGTAACAGGGTTGGAATGAAAAATTGGGAATGGAACAAAACGCTCAGCATTGCCTGCGCGCTTTATAGAAAATATTACGAGAATGAAAATTATAACGGAAAGGAGGGTTTTGATATGGCACTTGAAGAAAACCGAAGAACCAGGGATTATCTTTACGGAAGGCTTCTAGCACTTGCAGACAGGCTGGAGGAATATGCGTTAAGCAAATCAGGAGAAAAAAGGGCGACAAACGCCGCAAGATATATGCAGCAATTTGCTAACCGTCCCAATAAGACATGGCAGCAGATTGAGACGGCATTATCTCCTTATCTTGCAAGACTAGGAGGCAGGGCAATCTGGTATAAAGATTTGGTAGATGAAGTAATGGGCAAATTCGATTCAGTCGAGAGCTTTACGTTAGATAAACCATTAACTGGTGAATTCTTATTGGGCTATCATTGTCAAAGAGAAAAGCTAAAACCATCAAAAAAAGAAGAAAATCAGGATGATTTTTCTGAAAAACAAGAAAGTTGAAATAACGGAAGCACCCGGTCATTGAGCGGAGTCGAAATGACCGGTAGATATTTGACGGGCACCTCGGCTCCGCTCGGTGTCCAAATATAATAACAATTTTAAGGAGGAATTTTATATGGAAACTCTGAAAAACAAAATTGATTTCGCGGTAATTATCAGTGTCAAGAACGCCAATCCGAACGGCGACCCACTCAATGGGAACCGTCCCAGGGTCAATTATGAAGGCGAAGGCGAGATTTCCGATGTCTGCATCAAGCGGAAAATCAGAAATAGATTGATGGAAGCAGTTGAAACCGATGAAAAATGTGAACCAAAAATTAAAGATGGAAAGCCAATTTACAAATATAAAGTATTTGTCCAGCCGGATGATAATCGTTTAGATGATTATCGGAGCCTGCGTTCACGTGCGGAAGGCGAATTGAAAGGCATTGATATGAAAGATGATAAAAAGTACCGTGAAGAAGCCTGTAAGAAATGGATTGATGTCCGTGCATTCGGGCAGGTGTTTGCCTATAAAGGTGGCAGTAAGAAAGGCAAGAAAGAAACAGAAGGTGAAGAGGAAAAAGGAGATGATAAAGGGGTTTCGATAGGTATACGAGGCCCGGTTTCAATTCATTCCGCATTCTCGAAAGCTCTCGTGAATGATCGAGTATCAAGTATTCAAATAACAAAAAGCGTTAGTGGAGAAGGAGATAGCGGTAAGCGTGGTTCCGATACAATGGGTATGAAACATCGGGTAGATCATGGAATTTATGTATTCTATGGGGCTATGAATCCACAGCTTGCAAAATTGCCGCATGGTACTGGCTTCAGTGACGATGATGCAAAAGCGATTAAAGAGACTTTAATTAAATTGTTCCAGAATGACGCTTCATCGGCGCGTCCGGAAGGGAAGCATGGAAGTCGTAAAATTGTACTGGTGGCAGCATAATTGTGCTTCCGGGCAATATTCATCAGCTAAAGTTCACCGATCGTTGACGGTAGAACCAAAAAGTGATAATCCGAAATCGATTGAGGATTATGAGATAAAATTATCAGAATTGCCTGGTTTAAAGCCGGAAATATTGGATGGTTTATAAATTTTCTCGAAATACTATAGGTTTTCTACTTTCCCTTCAGGATTGTACGGAGCAGTCGCGACTGCTCCGTACAATCCTGAAAGGCATAATGCGGCAAGGGTTCCTTAAGTAATATAATAAAAAGGAGGCCATCCAATGCCCTATCCCGAATCCGATCTAATCGCCATCTCCGCACTCCAGCATTACATCTTCTGCCCCCGCCAGTGCGCGCTGATACATATCGAGCAGGCCTGGGAAGAGAACAGTTTAACCGCCGAGGGAAGAAACCTCCACGACCGCGCACATGGCGATTCGGCCGAAACCCGTCCGGATTGCCGGAGGATTTTTTGGCATGCCATTGAGGTCGCTGGAACTGGGTCTAACAGGAAAGGCCGACTGCGTAATGGAGACGCCGGAGGGTAAGTATATTCCACTTGAATATAAGCGCGGGAGGCCGAAAGTAAAAGAAATGGACACCGTCCAGCTCTGCGCGCAGGCTTTTTGCCTGGAGGAAATGACGGGGAAAAACATTGAAGAGGGATTTATCTATTATTTCCGGATTAAAAAAAGGCTGCATGTTAATATCGATAAACCTTTAAGGGACTTGACGGAACAGACTGTCCGCGGCATACGGACAATGATGGAAAGCGGCAGAACACCGCCGCCGGAATATTCCAAACGCTGCGAATCGTGCTCTCTGGAGGAACAATGCCTGCCGGAAGCGGTAGGTAAGAAAAAATCCGTGAAGAAATATATCGTGAAAATGTTGGCGGATGATATTTCTAAAGTAAATATAGGAGGCTGAATATGCCTTATATGTATATACTTGAATGCTCTGACGGGACCTATTATACTGGAAGTACATGGGATTTGGAAAAAAGATTGGATGAGCATAATAGTGGTGCCTCGGAGCCGCCAAGCGGCCGGGGAGCAAATTATACCAGGAAAAGACTGCCGGTAAAAATTGTTTATTTTGAACAATTTGAACGGATTGAATCTGCTTTTAAACGGGAAAAGCAAATTCAAAATTGGAGCCATGTGAAAAAGAAGGCTCTTATAGATGCAAATATTAATTTAATCCATAAATTTGCTATTTGCAGAAACCAAAGCCGGTCTCCGAGCGTAGTCGAGGAGCCGGATGATACGAAATGGTCGTCTCGGCTTCGCTCGACGACCGATATAAAAGGAAATTAGTCATGAAACGCCTTCTCAACACTTTATTTGTAACCACACAGAAAACCTACATGAGAAAACAGGGGGAAACACTGGTTGTCCAGCAGGGAAAGGACATTCTGCTTCAACTGCCGCTGATCAATCTTTCAAGTATCGTCTGCTTCGGAAATATCCGCATCAGCCCTTTCCTGCTTGGGAATTGCCCGAAATACGGGATCAGTGTGAGTTTCCTGTCCCAATACGGCAAATTTCTCGCGCGTGTACAGGGTCCGGTATCCGGCAATGTACTGCTCAGGCGTGCCCAATACCGGATGACGGACGATTCTAAAATCTGTGCTGATATTATCCGAAATATAGTCATCGGAAAGATTTCCAACTGCAGGACAGTTCTGCAAAGGGCGCAAAGAGACCATGCAGGTAAAATCGATGAAGCTAAAGTCAATAGCGCTGTCGAATCACTGGAAAGGGCAATGAACAAAGCCATGGAAGCGAAAGAAGCGGATGTATTGCGTGGAATTGAAGGTGATGCGGCCCGTGAATATTTTGGAGTATTCAATGAATTAGTCGTCACACAAAAAAATGATTTTACATTTAATGAACGTTCAAGAAGGCCGCCGCTGGACAGGGTTAATGCTCTTTTGTCCTTTGTTTATACCCTGCTTTATCATGATATGCGCTCTGTACTGGAATCTACCGGGCTTGATCCGGCAGTCGGTTTTCTGCACCGCGACCGGCCGGGGAGATTGTCGCTCGCTCTTGATTTGATGGAGGAATTCCGGCCGTATTTTGCGGACAGGCTTGTTTTGTCATTGATAAATCTTAAACAGATCGAACCGAGACAATTCAGAATTCTGGAAAACGGCGCCGTTTTAATGAATGATGCGGCAAGGAAAACGGTTTTAGCAGCTTATCAAAAGCGCAAGCAGGATTCGATCAGGCATCCATTTGTTGACAATGATATGCACATCGGCCTGTTATTTCATACGCAGGCTCTTCTTCTGGCAAGGTATATCCGGGGAGATATTGATGGCTACCCGCCTTTTATCTGGAGGTAATTATGATGGTTCTGGTCAGTTATGATGTTGCGGAGGATGAGCTTGGTAAAAAAAGACTCAGGCATGTTGCAAAAATCTGCAAAAACTTCGGGCAGAGGGTTCAGTATTCCGTATTCGAATGCCTGGTAGATCCCGCCCAATGGGCTAAAATGAAAGATGAACTGATCCGGGAAATTAACCCGAAGTTCGACAGTCTCCGATTTTATTTTCTTGGGGCTAACTGGAAAAAGAGGGTTGAACACCTCGGGGCAAAAAAGAGTTACGACCCGGAAGGTCTTCTATTAGTTTAATGCGCGAACTACAGGGAAACATAAATTTGCATTTTATTGAGGTTATAGAACTATAGGCTATATATGAAAATAAAAAGGATTACAAAACGGATAAATAATTTCTTTGATAATTTCTGTGGCTTCGCGGAAACAGCAATATAATATTTTGTTATATATGAAAATATCTTATATACAGTCACGCCCCGCGTGGGCGTGTGGATTGAAACGGAATTTTTTCTTGACGCACAGCAAAAAGCAGGGTGTCACGCCCCGCGTGGGCGTGTGGATTGAAACAAAAAAGTAATTAGTTTCAACAAAGTTCTGTAGGAAGTCACGCCCCGCGTGGGCGTGTGGATTGAAACAAAACTCTGGAGTTCAAAAACGCCCGATCAGATTGTCACGCCCCGCGTGGGCGTGTGGATTGAAACGGTGTTGAAACCGTTACCAAGATTTACGGTATTGGGTCACGCCCCGCGTGGGCGTGTGGATTGAAACAATGATACTGTAAGACGTTAGGGGGGTTTATGCTTGTCACGCCCCGCGTGGGCGTGTGGATTGAAACAACCCCTGCTCAGTGAAAATACCTTAAAGATTAAAGTCACGCCCCGCGTGGGCGTGTGGATTGAAACAGTATTTACCCTATACAACAGAACGGGCAGCATTAAGTCACGCCCCGCGTGGGCGTGTGGATTGAAACAATTGGGCAATAATGTAGCTTACTACTGTCAATAGTCACGCCCCGCGTGGGCGTGTGGATTGAAACCCGTATTATTCCACTTACAAAATCACACATATTTTGTCACGCCCCGCGTGGGCGTGTGGATTGAAACGCTACCGTTTGGTATATATGACACCGGCGGATGAACGTCACGCCCCGCGTGGGCGTGTGGATTGAAACCATTTATGGTAATTGTGTAAGTGGTGTTATTTATAGTCACGCCCCGCGTGGGCGTGTGGATTGAAACAAAATTTTCTTACTCTATGTTTATTGAAGGAATTAAGGTCACGCCCCGCGTGGGCGTGTGGATTGAAACAGGTTAATACCGGTACCGGTACGGGGGCTACTACAGTCACGCCCCGCGTGGGCGTGTGGATTGAAACCGGAACTGATATAGAAACGGATGAAAATTACCGTGTCACGCCCCGCGTGGGCGTGTGGATTGAAACCGGAACTGATATAGAAACGGATGAAATTACGTGTCACGCCCCGCGTGGGCGTGTGGATTGAAACAAAGCAACCTGATTCCTTGCTATCTGATTTGTCAGTCACGCCCCGCGTGGGCGTGTGGATTGAAACATCACCCCGTCCTTTTCAGAGGGGTCGGAAAGGTGTCACGCCCCGCGTGGGCGTGTGGATTGAAACTCTTTTAAATTTGAATCATCCAGTTTTGTAATTTGGTCACGCCCCGCGTGGGCGTGTGGATTGAAACCATACAATTTAATTGTTATTATATAAAGTGAGTTCGTCACGCCCCGCGTGGGCGTGTGGATTGAAACGTAACATTTCCTCACCTTCAATGCCACGATCTTCGCGTCACGCCCCGCGTGGGCGTGTGGATTGAAACTGGAGATCGACATATGAATATGACGTTGAAGTAACCATCACGCCCATGTGGGCAGCCACTAATTACACGAATAGATTCTACTGGTGTTCACTAATTCTTATTAATTAGGGCAACTTGTGGTGAGCTATTCCAAATCCATTTTTGGCTAAGTTTCTTCATGGCTTCCCGCCTTCCTGTGAAAAACACGTATATGCCCGATAGAAATATTCGATTAGAAGTTGAAAAAAGTATGTAAGAACCTGAAGAGCCATAAATTTTATAGTTAAAAAAAAGTTTTTAATACAGTCATTGCCTTCTTTTTTTGAAAGAATATTAAATATAATATAAAATATTGAGCTGATTTTAATTAGGAAATATTATGAACAGTCGGATAGTATTTAAATTATGCCTGACATTTCTTTTTATATTTATCTTTGGTTTGAGCTACGCAGCAAATATATCACTTGATGCATCTTTATATCAATCGGGCAGCAAATTCTTTTTAAAAATCGTTAATAAATCAAGTACACAATTCAGCACCGCGGGTTTGACATGGTATTTTAATACCGAACAGGCCGCGGCGCCTTTTCAATATACAATCGCCCCTTTTGAGACAAGGGATTTCGAAATTCCTGTCTCACCGCCTGCCGTTCAGGGAAGTTATAATCTACTTGCCGTATTGAATTATATGAATGAAAACTCTGCCTGTTCGGTCCTTGCTGGCAGGGTTGTAAGTTTCGGCGCCGAATCGCCGATTAAACCTGACGCCGCTATTAATGCCCCTCCGGTATTTAAAGAAGGAATAATTTCAATTAAAATGAACAACCCGGACGCAGTTACTACTGTCAGGGCTTTTTTCCCGGACCAGCTGCAGGTAATGGATACTTTAACAAATGGAAATACTATAAGTTATAAAATTTCAAATAAAAATCCCTCAATGAATAACTCGGCGGATATTTATGTTTTATTCGAAAAATCCGGTATTAACGGCAACACCCCCATACATTCAGCTGGTTTTATATCTAAAACAATTAAGATGGGCCCTTTTTATACAATTCTAAATCAATCGATCATTTTCTGGTTTATAGCCACCCCTATTTTCCTTCTGGTATTTTCAATTATTTTCGCGGCCGGGTATTTTTACAAAAAGAAGGGAAAACCGGAAAAAGGGGAATTGATACAGTACGTGTCTTTAATATTGTTCATATCTTTCTTTACGCGATTTTTTATCTATAATTACCCGTTCAATACATTCTGGGATGAGAATTACCATGTCGCCTCGGCGCAGAAATATATCGGTCATGTAATGTTCATGGAACCTCACCCGCCGCTTGGCAAAATGCTGATTTCGCTGGGTGAAATAATTTTGAATCCCAACCAGGGAATCGATACTTCTTCTTTTCTGACTACGGATTACATCACGACATTCCCTGACGGTTACTCGTTTCTTGGCGTCCGTTTTATACCGACACTCCTTTCGGTTCTTTCCTCAGTTCTTTTTTTCCTTATTTTGTTTTATTTATCAAAACATCTTCAGTATTCTTTCCTATTCAGCACACTATTCCTGTTCGACAACGGTTTGATAATACACACCCGCTCGGCAATGCTTGAAGGCACCCAACTATTTTTCATCCTGCTGGCGGCTCTTTATTTTGTCATCATTTTTGCTAAAGCCGGTAAGAGGAAATGGACTGAATATTTATACCTTGGCTTGCTTACCGGCCTTGCCGTTTCCGTAAAATTAAACAGCATGGTTCTGCTTCTTCTTTTTGCCTGCCTTATCATTAAAGAGTATTTTAATGAAATTAAAGATTTGCCTTGGAAAAATTTAACAAATAAAGATGCGAGCGGAATATTTAAGACTTTATTTCGGGTCATGAAAGAATTTTTAATTAAAGCCGGCGTTTCACTGGCGGGGATCGCGTTTGTATTTCTGCTGGTTTATTATATCCATTTCTCTCTTGGTGAAAGAGTGCTATCCGGCCGTTATTACAGGGCTACAGATCAGTATAAGCTTATAATAAGCTCCGGGCAAACTGCAAACCCATTTAATTTTCCGATTATGCTCAGGGACAACCTTGAGTACACCCATAACTATGAAAAAGGCGTTCCGCAATGGGATCCCTCAAAAAAAGACGAGAATGGAAGCCCTGCGATAGGATGGCCGGTTGGCTATAAAAGCATTAATTACCGGTGGGAAAAATTCGGCGGTAAAGTCTCATATTTCTATTTTCAGGGTAACCCTGTCGTATGGTGGGCAGCGCTGGCGGGAATAATCCTGTCGGCAGCTCTTATAATAAGCAGATATGTTTTCGGTTTCATGAAAAAAGACAATGAAAAACTAAATATGATCCTTGTTTTCACCCTGCTCTATTGCGCATATATGGGGGCTGTCCTCCGGATTACCAGGGTGATGTATCTTTATCATTATTTGATTCCTTTGATCTTTTCCCTGATTTTGTTTTATCTGCTGTTTTTATATTTATTCAAGGAATTGATTGAAAAAAATGACAAAGTTTTATATTATACGGTTATTCTTTTTTCAGCCGAAGTTTTTGCTGCGTACCTTTTTTTCGGTCCGTTAACATACGGATTACCGCTTTCTGCTGCCGATTTCATCAAAAGGGCCTGGCTGAAAGTCTGGGATTTGCATTATATTTATTTTTAACAAGCATGCAAGCATAATGCTTTTAATAAATTTATAGAAGAGTTCTGACTTTGATACATTGAGGTTCTGCCTCAAGTGTACTTTAAAAACCGAGGTTTTAATGGATCATATCCTGAAACTGAGAAACGGATTTTTATGCCTGTTGATTCTGTTTGCTTTATTTATGATTTATAAAATGCGGCCGCGGATTTCTTTTATAAACCCGATAAAAATGCAATTGATAAAACAGAAGGGAAATATAAAAAGACTGGCCGATCCTCAAAATATTGATTTTGAAGTAAATTATAGAATCCCGACCGTGGATTTTGTGGAAGGAACCGAACTTTATCATAAAAAGCTAGGCCCGCTCGGCTTCCAGAACGATTTTTTCCTGGATATTACTTCAAAATTCATCGTTCTGAAAGAAGGGAATTACGAGTTCAGCATAGCCTCGGACGACGGTTTTCAGTTCTGGGTAAATGATAACCTGATAGGAGAATTCCTTGATAACAGGTCATTAGCGACAAACCAGTTCAGTCTTTATTTGAAGCCGGGGGATTATTCATTCAGGATTTATTATTACCAGGGTTACGGCAGAATGGGCCTGTATGCCGGTTACAAATATACCGGCGATAACAGATATTATATAGTTGGAGAAAATTCGCCGTTTATGCGATTCCATGAAAAATAGCCCGTTTAAAAATAATCGGAAAGCTTATGAAAACAATTCATTAGGAGTAAATTAATTATGGGAGAATATTATCTTGATTTTGAAAAACCGATACAGGAGATAGAACAAAGCATTTCAGACCTGAAAGCTGTTGATAAGAAAGAGAAAAATGTCGACTTTTCAATCGAAATTGCCGAACTTGAAAAACAGAGGAATTTTATTCTGGAAACTATTTATAAAAATTTGACGCCCTGGCAGGTTGTCCAGGTTGCAAGGCATCCTGAACGGCCGCTTTTAACTGACTATATCAAAGGCATTTTCGACAGCTTCCTCGAATTTCATGGAGACAGGCTTTTTAAGGACGATAAATCAATAATAACCGGCTTTGCCAGTCTCGGCGGTGAGAATTATGTAATTATCGGACAGGAAAAAGGAAGAACCACTAAAGACAAAATTTTCAGGAACTTTGGAATGCCTCAGCCCGAGGGTTACCGCAAGGCGCTGAGGGCAATGAAGCTTGCTGAAAAATTCCATAAACCTATCCTTTCATTTGTAGACACTCCGGCAGCATATCCGGGGATGGAGAGCGAGGAAAGGGGCCAGGGAGAAGCAATCGCTAAAAATCTTTTTGAGATGTCCGCATTAAAAACTCCGATAATCGTTACGGTGCTTGGAGAAGGTGGAAGCGGCGGAGCGCTTGCCATTGCGATTGGGGACCGCGTTCTTATGCTGGAAAATGCAATCTACTCCGTTATTCCCCCAGAAGGCTGCGCGTCAATTCTATGGAAAGACGCCGGAAAAAAGGAAAAAGCGGCTAAAGCGCTTAAATTGACGTCAAAAGATCTGCTTAAACTGGATATAATCGAGGAAATAATACCGGAACCACTCGGCGGAGCTCACAGGAATTTTAATGATACCCTTCAAAATGTAAAAGAAGCTATTTTAAAAAATATTGCCGAGATCAAAAAAATACCCATAAATAAGCTTGTACAGAAGAGATATGAACGATTCAGGAAACTTGGAAGGTATAATGAAGGATAAGAATATATATTTTTTCTTGGAGGAAAACAGATATGTCAAAATTGACAGATGAATTATTAACGATGGAAGGACATAATTCCATTTTTGAACAGGAAATCCGAAAATTAAAAGTACCGGTCTGCAGTATTTTTTTAAAAAACAGTAAAATATTGCCCGCGTCATTCACAAAGGCTATGAAAACTCTTGGAACCGGTGATGTTGAAAATGTCAATAAAGAATTTCCAAAAACCGTTAAAATGACCGAAAACCGCGTACTTGAAGGTAAAAATTCAGATAACGCACCGGCTTCGGGAAAAAAGAGTGGCCGTTTTATTTTCGGGAGGACCGGCGGCTGGCGGTCATAATGTAATAGTTGGGCTGATCAAGGTTCTTGGAAAGGATAATAAGTTATTCGGCGTTCAGGGCGGACCGAAGGGATTGATTGACGGCAAGCTTTTTGAAATAAAAGAAGAAGATATTCTTCAGGTCATAAATACCGGCGGTTTTGATTTTCTCGGCTCCGACAGGACCAAGATCAAAACCGATGAACAGTTCGCAGCAGTTAAAAAAACGGCAAAAGATTTTCAATTGAACGGTATTGTTGTTGTCGGCGGAGACGACTCAAATACAAATGCCGCGATACTCGCCGAACTTCTATATGACGAAGGCGTGCAGGTTATCGGAGTGCCTAAAACAATCGACGGCGATCTTCAAATGGGCGACATGCTCCCGATATCCTTCGGTTTCGATACTGCCACTAAAATTTATGCCGAAATGGTGGGAAATATACTTCAGGATACGCCATCATCCAGAAAATACTGGCATTTTATTAAGCTTATGGGCAGATCGGCCAGTCACGTGGCTTTGGAAGTTGCCCTCCAGACAAAACCAGCTATAACATTGATTTCTGAGGAAGTCGAAGAAAAGAAAATGTCTCTTTCGGAAATTGTGGCAAATATCTGCGATACCGTGGCAAAGCGCGCGGCAAAAGGAATTAATCACGGCGTTGTTGTGGTACCGGAAGGATTGATTGAGTTTATACCGGAAATGAAAGATCTAATCGCGGAACTCAATGAAATAATTGCTGAGTTCGGCGAAGATTTAAGCAGGATAGCTTTCTTTGAGGGCAAAAAAGATTTCCTGTATAAAAAAATGACTGCCGATTCGGCAAAACTTATGGCATCACTGCCCGATGAATTTGAAAAGATGCTTCTCCTGGACAGGGATTCCCATGGCAACCTTCAGGTTTCCCAAATACCGACAGAAAGGCTTTTGATCCAGATGGCTGAGGAAAAGCTTCAGGAAATGAAGCGCCATCCTGATGAATTCAAGCATCTTAACCTGAACCAGGGTGAGGCAAAGAAATTCATGGAATCAAAATTCGCTACAAATTCACACTTTTTCGGTTATGAAGGCCGCTGCGGCGCACCGACATTGTTTGACGCCGCATATACCCTCAACCTCGGATTAACAGCCGGTTCACTTATTCTGGACGGAAGAACGGGATACATTGCTTCCATTTCCGATCTTGATAAGGGCGGGAAGGTTCTTGCGCTTCCATTAACGGGTCTTTTGAATATCGAAAGAAGGCATGGGAAAAATGAGATGGTAATTAAAAAGGGCCTGGTTGAAACCGGTTCCCCCGCTTTCCAGTATTTTGCGAACCGCCGCAGCGAATGGGCTGCTAAAGATTATTTTACAAGCCCCGGCCCAAGACAGCTCTGGGGCCCCGTATCAAAACAGCTTCCGATGACCATAGCGCTTAACCGCTATTACGATTCAATCAGGTTTGACCTGGGCGCTGAAACAAAAATAGGCTGAGTTTAATAATAAGTTTAATCCGCATATTTATTTATTTGAACATTATTGATTGTGATTCAACGTAAATGATATGCGGGTTTTGTACAAATCCGCAAGATCCTTTTCATCCTCTATGATCAATGTATCTTCAGAGTGTGCTTTTGAATATCCTCTGAAAAAGTAGTTTATACCGCCGCCTCCCGGTTCGCCCTTCCAGGCTTTGATATTGAGCTTCTGCTCATAGAAATTCTTTACATTTTCCATTGAATCACGAGTCAAAAAGTAATGATAAAAAATCCCGCCTCCAATAGTCGATGAACGGGATGAATCATATACCGATTCCGGAAATTTGGAAACGCCGAGTTCATCTTCGGAGGGAATAATATTTGGAACCGATTTTGAATAAGTTTTACCCATAATGCCAACCTGGGTATTATAACCTTTTTTATAGTAAAAATTACATATTGTGATTTCAATAAAATTAATATCCCCGCCCGGGCTTTTCCTGTACCAATGAAAAGTATGGACAACGCCTCCGGAAACTGTCATGGACTCATAATACACAGGTGTCGAATCTCCGGGTTTTAGCAAAAGGGGATCGACAGAAATCCACTTTTGATAGTTCATATTAACACCATTCAATTTTTTTAAATAAAACCCATATACGATATCCCTTTTTTCCGCGGTAATATAACAGTTTGTAAAACCGTCTTTAACCGGCGGGTTTCCCGGCAGTGCCCTAAGAGTTTCCTGAATAATCCCGCCTAAACTATAGGGTTTTGGCTGTTCATAAATTTCAGAACCCGGGAATAAGGGTATGTTTATATCAGAGTATTGTACCTGATCTGCAATTATCGGAGATTTAATCAAAACTAAAAAGACCGCTAAAGCAACAGGAAAAAATATTTTTATCATATTCAAACTCCCAAAATTCATTTTTTCAGAACAGCCTGATTGTTTGTTTAATGGCCATCTAATAATTATATACTAAATTTAATATTCTGTATAATCTTCTTCCACAAAAAAGAATTTTTTTAATAAATTTGGAAGGAATGAAATAAATTTTATGCCTGTCTTAAAGTTTCTATGTCAATTTTGTCCATTTTAAGCATCGCCGAAAAGGCTCTTTTTGATTTCTCAGGATCCTTATTATTCATTATCTCGCCTAAAGCAGCCGGAACAATCTGCCAAGAGAGGCCATATTTATCTTTCAGCCAGCCGCATTGTCCCGTTTTTCCGCCTTCCGAAAGCTTCTCCCACATTTCATCCACTTCATCCTGATTCTTACAATTTACAAACAGAGATATTGCTTCAGTGAAAGGAAATTGAGGGCCGCCGTCTATCGCCATAAAATCCTGGCCATCAAGCTGGAATACAGCGGTCAAAACCTTCCCCTTTTGTTCCGGTACATCATCTCCATATCGAGTAATGCTAACAATCTTGGAATTTTTAAAGATAGAAACATAAAAATTGATAGCCTCTTCGGCTTTACCGTCAAACCACAGGAATGGAGTTATTTTTTTCATACAATTACCTCCTGGATTGAGTATATTGGCAGCCTTCATAATCAATCCATTTTTCAATTTAAAAATTAGCATAATAAATTCATTTTGACAAGTTGAAAGGTTTAAATTACTAAGATAAAAAATTTAAATCGGCGGGTAAGGAAAAGTAAAGTAAATAATTTCAAATTTAGACATTTTGTTAGCATATTTCAAACCCGGTAATCACTTTACTAACACCGTGAGTGCATATTAATTTTTGCCTTTTTGCATCCTCCAAGCGCCCAGGTTTAGAATGATGCCTACTACGAAAGCAATTGCACCGTTAATAACCCATAGCATTTTCCCCGACATAACGCTGCCCGGAAGAACATTAATCCCCTGGAGAAACCATATTAAACCCATTAATGCCAATAAAATACCTATTATAATGATTACAATTTTTAAAATTTTGATATTGCACCTCCTAAATTTTAAATATTTTATCTTAAATGATATATTAATGTCAATAATTTTTGAAATAATTTAATTATAATTTTTTATTTAAATAAAATACGGCAGCCCAAGTAAGCTCGGGAGCACGGATGCTCCATGAAATCCTCTCTTTAGCCAATAAAACCGCCGAACGATAGTTCGGCAGCGCAACGATTGCGCCTAGAACCCCCAATACAACTCTGCTCCAACATTATACATATAAAACCCGAGCTCCCCCGGGTATCTGCCCAGCTCCTTACCGTAATAGGTCAGGTTCAATTTCAGATGAGCGTAAGTTAACGGAAATGCGAAATAGGAAATGGTCCTGATCCAGGATATTTTTTCAAGCCAGGCAAAAGTTAAATGAAGCGTTGCGCCCAGAGTAGGATAGCCCTGGTTTATACCTGCACCGATATGCAGCGTATCGAATAAAATTTTTGAATCAATGCCAAGATGAAGTTTTGAAAAAAAAGACACCGGATAAGTATAAAACATATCATCCATTTGAAAATAAATTGCCGGTTCATTTACAAACAATGTAACAATGTCCGGGAGCAGAAAAGTGTATTTCATACCTAGTGAAAGATCCGGAGGCAGCCAGCCTAATTGTTTTGACTTTGTCCAGTAAATTGGAGACAAAATGTCCGAAAGTTTAGCCGCAATTGTAAACTCTTCAGTTACTGCCTTTGTCATTCCTATATCCAGTGCTGTTCCCCAGCCTTCCTTAACGATATTACCGTTAAGAAAAGGCGATATATCAAATACGTTTGATGAAGTATTGTAGCGCTGAACATAATTTGTTATTTCCGATGTAAACTCCATGTAATCCTGAAGATTGGAAGCTTCTCCGGTAAGCAAATAATATCCCCTTAAGGTAAAACCAAGGTTGAATTTCTCAATGAAGGGAAGCGTCATTTCACCTCCGCCAAGTGAAACAGCGGCGCCGGTCTGAAAATTCAATTTTATCACAGGATCATTCAGGAAAAAAACCAGGCTTCTGTCTGTTCCGAGAAGCCCCGCATAACCGTCCAGTGTTGTGTAAGCGCAAAAACCTATACCGTTTCTATACAATGACAGCCAGTTTAAATTATACATTGCGTAACCGCCGAGCTGGTCATACTGAAGGATATACGGCATGGCATTGGTCAAGTTGCCTTGCTGACCGGATTTATCGAAGAGCGGGTATAAGTCAAGCATACCCAGCGAAAGGAAATTGAGATAACTTATTAAATCGGAGAAATTGAAAATATTTAAAACCGGCAGAGGGATGGTTGAATTTAAATCCGCATTTGACAATGAGCCTTTCAATTGAGGAATGGCTTTGCGGGATGCGTTCAGAAAATCCGATGTAAAACCGATTCCGGTGTAGGAATCAAGAATAAAAATCCTTCCGGGATGATAGTTGATTTCAAAGGCTTTCGGATCATACGCGACATCTATCGGATCGGGTATCATTTCTTCAAAACCGTTAATGTCATTCCGGTCTGGCTCATCGCTTTCCATAAAAAGCCTCGAATCAGTCTTGATTCTACCGTATTCAACCATTAACGCAGGGTTATTGATCCCCGTAAAAGGCCCGTCTTTATCAAAAAGAGTGACTCCTCCGATAAATCCGGTATCCATTGACTCGAGATCAAGAGAATAGAAAATCGAAGCGCAGGTAAAGAAAATAAATAAAAAAAATATTATAAGTTTCATATAATATTACTTCAAATCATTGCAGATCGTTAATCAAATTACTCGCATTGGTCACATCCGGCGAATTTACTACATTGCTTATCTGCGCCAGCGAATTGCTGATGATAAAAGTCACCGTATTTGAATCATTAATCAGATTATTGGACAAAATCGTGATCTCATTGCTGATTTCAATAAGATCATTTGACAATTTTGTGAAATTTGAATTAGGGATGAATGACGGAGGAATATCAGTATTGGTATCAAAATAATACATTAAATTAGTATTAGTTATGTTTAACGGATCATTAGTCAAACTAACTAAATTACTTATTTTATTAATGTTGCTAATAGCATTATTTGCCAGAACACTAGCTTGATTTGATAAGTCCGGCAAGTTAGTCATTATATCGTAAATAAAGAGGAGCCCCCTTTAATTCCGCCGTTTGTACCGAATGTGTTATGAGTATTCCATGGCGTAGGATTATAATTGCCTATACTTGTAATATAATTATAACTCCCTACGATAACAAAATGAAAATTGTTCATAACCTTACCGATAGCATCAGGCACTAATTTTCCAGTATTTAACCTTTTAAAATAATTTGTCAAAATGCTCCTCGCGTTTGTATTGCTCATAGCATCCATAATTTCATCATAAAGATCGGCATAACCGTTATTTGTCCGGTAACCGTAGTCAGCATTAATCATTTTGAGATAATTTGAAGGTCTTATAACCGTATTATCTATTTTATCAGCGTAAGACAAATTATTAAAAACAAATTTATCAATCCCCATAACCTTTTCAATATTTTCATGGGCATTGGACAATTTATCAAGATTGGTTAAAACATCATTGGTTGAGAAGTTTGTCGATATGTTAGTCGTATCCATCAAATTAGAGATGATTTTATTATAATCGAAATTTGGGACCACATTCATGTTATCATTGGAAACAATTATGTAATCGTTGCTGTCGGCATAGATTGAATTCCCGTCAGAATCCAGAAGATCAAGAAACAATGATGACATGTAAGCCATAAGAAGGATCTGGTTAATCTCCATATTATCGGGCGGGACAGCCTTATCGCCCTGGCCGTTTATTATGCCGTTGGGACTGTCAAGGACTCCGATTATATCCTTAAAAACCGTGGAAGTAGAGTACTTCATTAATATTTTTCCAGCATCATCGGTATTAAGGGCATTGATTATATCGGCAGTTGTTTTTAACTCCCGCATTGAAAGATATATCAGTAAATCGGGCAGGAAAACCCTCATTTTTGTCCTGGCATAACCGAGGCGGGCCTTTGAATTTCCCGGATTTAAATTAATCGCGTTGGAATATTCTATCAAAGCCGCCGGATAATTTTGCTGGTTGTAATATTGATCTCCTCTCTGCGTATAATCTGAAGCCGAATAGCCTTCCATCGGCGGATTTATAGCCACAAATACATTGCAGGAAACTATTAATAAAAGTATAAAAAAAATGAATATGATATAGGCATAAAAAAAGAAGCCTTTTTTAAAACCGGACATTTATAACTGCTCCTTTTCAGATCATTTGACTACGGAATTGGTTCCTGAATTTGAGTCATTTGTCTTATTATCATTTTTTACAGGTGCTATCGTATTTATTATATAATTCAGAACTTCGTCGGTTCTGCCGGAAATTGTTGAAAGCCAGTAGTTATAACCTGTTTCCCTGTTGTGCAGGTTGACATCTATAACAATATAACTGGAAAAGAAATTCTTATCGAATTGAAAATATTCTATATCACCGCTTAAAATTATATTAATTTCTTTTATCATATTTAAATTGTAAAATATATACGATCCGTCATTAACGCTGGTAACTTTTAATGTGCCTTCCTGCTCCCTGCTGTCCCTTGATGTTCGGATGCTGTTGGCAAGCCCGTAATTAAAAACCTTAATGCCGGCTTTCATCAGCCTTTTTTTCAGCTCCAAATTGACAAAATGTTTAATTTCAACCGGATCTTCATTTTTTGCCAGCAGGTTATCCGATCCGAAATCATCAAACAGAACGGATGAAACAAGAACATCGCCGCTATAAGGCATGTCAACCATCATTACTGTTTTGGAGGAAAAATTATAATTTTTCAGGCTTCCTCCGTAAAAATATACAAAAACGGTAAAAATCATAAATAAAGCTGCTATACCAGTATTAAAAATCCTTATCATAAAAAATCCTCCTCAAAATTTCTTGATTTTAAATTCAAAACTGAAATCCCAGCCTAATCTTCCGATAAATAAAGGCAGGACAGTTAATTCATAATATACCTTGAATCCGATGTAAAAGTTTCTGAAAACCGGTATTTGAATCCCGGCTCCAGCCGGAAAAGATAATCCCGGATAATTTATTAATACTTTGTAACCAAGGAAAATAAAGGGATTTAACAATTCATCTGATATAAAAAACAGCCCCGGTTGAAATTGAGTGACCGGGAAATACTCAACTATGCTTCCTATACTGAATTCATTATTAAATGGATTATAGCGGAAATAAACCGGTTTGATAGGCAGGAATAGCCAATCTTTTACAGTAAAGATCGGAGCCGTAAAAATATCATAAGGGCCGTAAGCCAGTTCAACCCCGCGAAATTGAGGCTTTACATCCTCAAAAAAATCAAAACAATAAACAGGGCTTGATATTAATATAGATAATAAAATAAATTTAAAAATTTTCATATTATCCCTTAATCAACCTGTTATTTTTTTACTTAATCGTGACAGAACATTGATTATAGTAAAAGCAAATATTGAGATAGTCAAATTATCAATATTAATACAAAATGTGATAATATTAATATATGGGTAATTACGCTTAAATATTGATGAAATTTTTGTATTTCTTCCATATACACTTTCAAAAACTTAAGGGCAGTTCCGTTTTATTAAAAAAACTAGTTCTAATAAAATTTTCGAACTGCCTTATATATAATACTTATCATTTTAACGACTTATGAAAATTTTACTACAAAATTATTTATCTTAACTATTTTATTCTTAATAAATAATATTATAATTCATTTATAAAAATAGAATTTTGTATTATAATGAATGGAAAAAAATGAGGAGGTGTTTTACACTATGCGAAGCGATTTGGTTAAAAAAGGGTTTCAAAGAGCGCCCCACAGATCTTTATTCAGGGCAATGGGATTTGATGACTGGGAATTGAAAAGACCTATCATTGGAATCGCAAATTCCTTTAATGAATGCATTCCGGGTCATATTCATTTGAATAAATTGGCGGACGCCGTGAAAAAAGGGATCTACTCGGCCGGGGGTATGCCGATGGAATTTAATACCATCGGTATCTGCGACGGTATCGCAATGGGCCATATCGGTATGAAATATTCCCTTCCTTCAAGGGAATTGATAGCCGATTCGGTGGAGACAATGGTCCAGGCTTACCAGTTCGACGGGTTAGTTATGATTGCATCCTGTGATAAAATTATACCTGGTATGCTTATCGCGGCCATGCGGCTGAATATACCTGCGATTTTTATAAGCGGCGGGCCTATGCTACCGGGCAACCTTGGAAAGAAAACTCAGATTGACCTGAACGATGTTTTTGTAGCTGTCGGCCAGTATGCAAGTAAGAAGATGTCCGAAGAGGAAATGCATGTCCTTGAATGCGATGCCTGCCCAGGCGGAGGCTCCTGCGCCGGCATGTTTACGGCAAATACCATGAGCAATCTCAGTGAAGCGCTTGGAATAGGGCTTCCTTTTAACGGCAGCATTCCTGCAGTATTCTCCGGAAGGGAAATGCTTGCGAAAAAAGCCGGCCTGAAGATTGTTGAATTGGTGGAAAAGGATATCAAAGCCAGGGACATTATGACAAAAAAGGCGTTCGAGAATGCGATCGCCCTTGATATGGCTCTCGGCGGATCAACCAATACAGCCCTGCATCTTCCCGCAATTGCTTATTACGGAGATATAGACTTAGAGTTAAAAGATTTTATACCGTTTACTGAAAAAATCCCTCATCTTACATCGATGGCCCCTGCGGGACCTCACCACATCCTTGATTTGTACAACGCAGGCGGCGTTCCAGCGGTTCTCTCGGAACTGGCGAAAAAGAACCTGATACATCTGGATACAATGACCGTTAATGGGAAGAAACTCGGTGAAACTTTAAAAGAATACAAAGCCGGGGTTAAGGATTATGACATCATCCGGTCTATTGATAAACCGGTTCATGAAACCGGCGGTCTGGCTGTTTTGACCGGTAACCTGGCTCCCGACGGAGCCATAGTAAAACAGGCCGCCGTTGCGCCGGAGATGATGCGGCATAAAGGCCCGGCGAGGGTTTTTGACAGCGAAGAGGCCGCAAGCGAAGCTATTCTGGGGAACAGGATTAAAAAGGGAGATGTGATTGTTATCCGGTACGAAGGCCCGAAAGGAGGCCCCGGTATGCGGGAAATGCTTTCCCCTACTTCAACCGTTGCCGGAATGGGGCTGGATAAGGATGTAGCTCTCATAACTGACGGCCGTTTCAGCGGAGCAACAAAAGGGGCTTCGATCGGCCATATTTCTCCCGAAGCCGCTGCCGGCGGTTTGATTGGACTGATTGAAGAAGGAGATCTTATTGAGATTGATATAATCAATAAAAAAATTAATCTTCTTGTGGATGAGTCCAAGATTGAGGCAAGAAAGAAGAAATGGGTTCCTCATCCTCCCAAGATATTAAGCGGTTATGTCGCCAGGTATTCAAAAATGGTTACCTCGGCAAACAAAGGCGCCGTTTACGAGAGTAAATAATCAAAGCAGGGGTGTATTTAGCCCCTGCCAAAATATTCCGCAGGGTTGAAATGATGATAAAAACTATAATTATCACTGGAATGATTTTTATTTTATTCTCCATAGAGTATTGCGAGGGAAAAAACGAAGACAAATTTATGCTGTATGTGATTAAAATAACCGGACCTTTAAAAAGAGACGAGTTTTATACCGCTAGATATGCAATGCTTTATTATGAATATAAATGGAATAAAAATGTATCTTTATTTGAAGATTACGAATGGAATTTTGCAGTTAAAAATGCCGCAAAAAGGGCTAAGACAAAATCCCTAAATTCAATTGTTCATATTGAGAAATGGGGTGAGAAATTTTTAAAAACAACAATTCAATTGACAAGAAAATCCCTTGAAGGCCTTGATAAATTTATCGGGGAAAAAATGGGAGAAACAGAGGCCTCAAGACATACCGATAAAGAATGAATAATTATAAGGGAGGATTATTATGGACTCCTATCAGCAATTTTTTCAGGGTGTCAGAGGTTCTTTCAACGGGTCGTCTAATATTTTGTCATTTTTAATCTTTATTGTAGTTCTGGGAGTTTTGATCATTATAATCAGGGCATTTTACAAATATTATCAATCCTATTTAAAGGCCAGACTCGTTCTTAATGCCCAAGCGAATTCGACAACCCTTCAAAAGCATGTTCAGGAATTTAATCCTTTACAGAAAAAGGCGGTTTATGATATTATCGGGGAATTCAAGAAAAAGGAGATGATAGCCCAAACAATTCCGGTAACCATCCTTGAAAAGTATTCGGAATATTTCTATCATCAGGTTGACCGGCTTAAAATCAGCAATACCCTTGCAAACAGAATGGCGATGCAGATATTTCCGATAACAGTCAATTCCAACATTGAAATTCAAATATTCCAGGATGAAAAGCTTTATGTATTCGATAGAAAAGTGATAGTTTCCAACAATAATGCCGTTGTAGTGAACAGTCTTGAAGGCCATGATGTCAGGATCATCAAAGGAATGCCGGTTTATTTATTCTATACGGCAAGCAATCAATGTATATCAGGTGTGTCGTCAGTTGTGAATAATATTCCGAACGATAGGATGATCCTGTCATATCCTAAAAATCTCAAAGTCTCCGATGTCCGGAGATTCATAAGAATACCTCTTACAAATGTTGAAGGCAAACTTGCAACAACCATAACAAGAAGCAGTATGAATCCTCAGGAAATCAAGATAACGCTGAAAGATATCAGTCTGGAAGGCGCCAGGATACAGGCCAACGCAGTTCTCAAAAAAAATTATATCTATAAACTGAGCTTTCAGGATACTGGAATTGCCGGGTATAATTTTCAGGATATTGAGTGCGCAGTTTCAAAAAGCTTATTGGGCGATAATATTTTTGAATATGGCCTGTCATTTATCTACCTTGATATCGAGACAAGGGAAAAACTTGTCGGATACCTTAAAGATCTTGCCAACAGGATGAAATTTAAAAAGTGACCGCCCAATATGATACATAAAAAAAGTGACAGCCGCAAGGTTTATGAAAATTTCTCAAAATATTACGACCTGTATGTTCGGAATTTTTCCGAAGATATACCTATTTATTTATCATTTTGCGGCAAAGATGATAAAATTCTGGAAATCGGCTGCGGTTCAGGTAGAATCCTAAGCCATTTTCTTAAAAACGGTTATGCAATCACCGGTGTTGATATTTCACAGGAAATGCTTGATCTGTCGGAATCAAAGCTCAAAAATTATATTATTAATGGGAAACTAAAACTTAAAAATCATGATTTCAGATTTTCCCCGTTTAAAGAAAGTTTTAATATGATTATGGTTACCTGGTATACGTTCAACTATATACTTGATAAAAAAGAACAGGAAAGTTTCCTGAAAAATATTTATTTGTCTTTAAACACCGGCGGGAAATTAATTGCAGACCTTTTTTATCCCCGGACATATTCCAGACCGGAAATAGAAAACAAATGGACGGAAACGGAAATAAGTTATAATGAATTTAAAATTCTATTGAGGGATAAAAGAAAAGTTGAAAATGGGATTGAAGAAAGGATACAAGAATTCATAAAAAATGGGACTGAAGAAGAAATTATAACATACAGAATATTTATAGATAAGGATACAATCAGGCAATTATTGAAAGACGCGGCTTTTACCGGAATTAAAATCACGGATGGCTATTCTCCCGATGGTTTTCATGAAGCTTTGCAAGGTGAAAAAGCCTTCAAAAATTTTATAATTACCGCAATAAAAAATAAATAATTTCAGATATATAAATCTATTTAAGTACTGCCGCCATTTCTCCAAGACTACCCTGAGATTGATCTCCGTTTGAGAGGTTGCGCAGGGTATAAATTCCTTTTTTAACCTCATCTTCCCCGACAAACAGTGCATATTTCGCCTTCATTGAATCGGCCGATTTAAGATGCTTTTTAAGCGAGGAATAACGGTATTCGGTTACAGCCGAAATATTCTTTTTCCTTAAGTTTGATACTATCTCAAGTGCTTTCATCCTGAATTCCTCGCCTATAAATGCGACATATACAGTTGGCGGAATATAATACCCGGTTTTTCCCGGTCCTCGGTTTTCAAGCATAAGGGCCAATCTTTCCATACCTATGGCAAATCCAGCCGCCGGAGTATCCATCCCGCCAAGGTCTTTTATTAAATAATCATAACGTCCGCCCGCCGAGACAGTGCTTTGCGCTCCGGCATTTGAAGCTTTGACTTCAAATACGGTTCGGTTGTAATAATCCAGGCCCCGTACAAGCCTGGGATCAATCAGGTAAGGGATTTTCAATACTTCAAGTCCTTTCTTGACGCTGTTAAAATGGGCTTCACAGTCTGTGCATAATGAATCGATCATAACCGGAGCGTCCTTTAAAAACGGCGCGCATTTTTCCTCCTTGCAGTCGAGGATGCGCAGGGGATTGGATCCGAATCTTTTTTTACAGTCCTCGCACATTAAACCGATTTTACCTGAAAAATAATCTTTCAGGTTTTCAAGATGTTGCGGTCGGCAAACTCTGCATCCGATAGAATTTATGTATATTGTAACATCGGAAATTCCCAATTGATCGAAAATGTCATGGTTTAATTTTATAAGTTCGACATCAACAAAGGGATTTCCGTCACCGAGATATTCCGCGCCATACTGTATAAATTGCCTGTATCTTCCGGCCTGCGGATTTTCAGCGCGGAACATCGGGCCGGAGTAGTAAAGCCGGGAGGCATATCCCTGCATAGAAAGCCCGTTTTCCAGGTAAAGCCTTACAGCGGAAGCCGTTCCTTCGGGCCGCAAAGCTATCTGCCTGTGTCCCCTGTCTTCGAATACATACATTTCCTTTTTTACAACAATATCCGAAGAATCGCCGACTCCCCGGATAAACAAATTGGCATACTCGATCACAGGAAAGACAACTTTTTTATATCCATAATCCGATAGTATTTTCCCCAGTTTATCTTCAATGAAGCTGTAAAAATCAGACTCATCCGGCGGAATATCATAAGTTCCCTTTAATTTAACATAGTCCATCTGCAACTCCTTGATGTAGTTGTCAAACTAGATATAATAAAATAAAATATTCCGAATGTCAAACAAGCGTGCCCTGCGACATCGTGCCGCTTGGTGAACTTGCGTTCGCCACTGTCTTTATGCTGCTTGAAGAGCCCTCATGGAGCATCCATACTCCACTTCTGGCTTTGTGTCATCGTGTAGCTAAAGCTCTCAATGCGCGTCGGTGCGCGGTTGGTTAGCCCTTAAGCAAGCTCAGGACAGGCTTGACGAATCACTGGGCAGGCTGCTTGACCTAAACTATCATTATATCAGTTCTTTGGAAGTAAATATGGATCAAGCATCATGCCTGGAAAAATTATGTTTAAAAATCTTGATTTATAACAAATTTAATAGATAATATATAGTACTTAAAAAATTATGATTCTGCAAGGATTTAATAATATTAATGTAAGGTATCGGATACCGTCATAATTAAAGGAGATTAAATCAGAATGGGAATTCTGGAGCAAAAAAAAACAAAACTTGGGGTAAACAACCTTGATTTTAATGAGCAGAAGGAACTTTATGAAGGTTTTGTAAATGTTGGAGGAAAAGTTGTAAAACTTCAGCAGGATCCGAATCACAAAATAAATACCAAACTCTCAAGATATATAGAAGCAAAAGAAGAAACCGAGAAAAAAAGGCTTCTTCAGGAAGAAAAGAAAAAAAGCGATGAGATTGCCCATCAAAAAATGCTGGCTGAAAAGGAAAAAATAAAAAAAATGGTGGAAGAATCCAGAAAGAATCAAAGGATGTTAAAACCGCCGGTTATCCAGGAAAATAAAGCGGAAGCGCCCGACGAACCCAATCCTACACAGGATTATTTCAGCAGGCTTGCAGCTGTACTAGTCTGCATAATTTATGGTATTTTCAATATATTCGGTAAAAGATTCTCAAAAAAATTCCTCAACATAACATATTATGATCTTCAGAACGGATTAATCGAAGCCAAGCAAATCCTTGCTTCAATCATACACCAGGATAAAAGTTTTTCATCCCATATTAAGGATAGTCTTGCATCGACAGGTTTCCCATATTATTATGAGCTTTTATACAGATTCGACGAAATCTACGATCCGGATGTTTTTAACACCTTAAAAGATTTAAAAGCTGTTTCGGATCCGATCGCCAGGGGTAAGACTGCTTTTATCAAATTATTTAAAAAAATACTAATTCTAAACCGGTATCACCCGTCAATAAATATCGCATTTGAAAAGGCGCTCTCATATGAGAAAGAATTGAGAAAAATGGATGAATCCATATTCTCGGCAAATTATAAAAAGCTCAATAAAATATATACATTCATCTTTTTGAATTATTTACCAAAAATTCTTAACCTTGTTGATTTTTATTTTAAAGATGAAATCTTCCATGGCAAAAAAATAAAGTATAGGGATTTTATCAATATCGTACCCGAAGATATGATAGGTTTCTATACCAAATTGTGGGCAGAGGAGGAAGTAAAAGAAAAACTTAAACTTGAACAGGAGGAAAGGCAAAAAGCGCTCGAAGAGCAGGAAAAATTGAAGCAGGAGAAGGAGAAGGGCGACATGCCTCCATTATCCGAAGCGGAAAAAATTGCACAACTTAAGAATCTTCCTGATTCTGTAGGAAACGGCATCAGGATTATTGAGGAAAACCTTAATTTTAAAGAGATATTAAGTTTCTATCATTATTCGAAAGACCCCAGAGAAATAATGCCGATCAATGACAAGGTCTTCCTGACATTTTCAATAATGGAATTTTTTGATAAAGAGTTTTCTTTTCTCTTTGTTACAAGCAGCGTTCAATTTAATATTATTTCCGATAAAGGCCAGAGAATCGATATCCGCAACAATTTAAAAGACATTTACTTTCATACGGATGATATATATAAAAGTATAAATGAATATATAAAGATATTGCATGAAATAAGAAAAAATAATACTAACACATATATGCTTGCCAAAGAACAATATACAAAACTCCAGCAGCTCAGCCTGCAGAGAAGCCAACTCTCAAAACTAATCAGAAGACAATCGGGACAGTTGTTTGAAAACTTTAAAAACCAGTTTAAGATAATTGTAGATGACTATAATTATGACAGAAGGATTATCCAGAACCCGGAAGATATCCAGAGTTTTGATACAAGAATTCTAGGAAAGAAAATATCTCACAGGCAGAGAATCATAGAGGTGTTTAATAACGGGTTTTCTGTGGCTTCGGCTCTTCATTATCTGGTAAACGAGGGCGAATTGAGCGGAATTTCAATAGAAATAAAACAGCCGGTATTCCTGAAATTTGAAATACCCGCAGAAAATGAAAACTTAAATGAAAACACACAGCTATCGGATTTTCCTCAATAATAAATTTTAGCAATTTAAAGCCAAAACTGTTAAAAAAAGTATTTCATTCTAAAATCAATTCAAACTAATTAAACTATCATGGAACTTGATTAAAGTTTTAATTTAAAGAATAAAATTAGCAATGGAAATAGTAAAAAACTAAAATTTGTTAATATTTGTTTTTTTTATGAACATTTTGTTAAAATATTTGATAATAAGTCAGGTATTTGCCTTAAATTATTTATGCTTGACTTTTTATCCTATTGCTATTAAGATAAATAAATAAAAATTTCTGGAGGATTCTATGCCTAACAGTTATATTATTTTCCTGATCATTTTTATAATATTACTTACAGTATTTGCTTATTTCTGTACTAAAAATGGCTTTATCAGATCATTATATTTATTTTTAAGATTCGCTGTTCCAATGTTTTTATCTGGAGTGATAGTTTTTATATCCAGGTTTATTTCAAAGGTTGAGCTGATAAAATATATTATCGGCATTATCGGTACTGTTATTTTCTTCCTTGTTTTATTTAATGTTTTCGTTTTACCGGAAAAAAACAAAAAGATGGGAATAATAAATTATTTTCTTGGATTTGTTATAGGAATTGCGATAGGCTGGCTTATTGCAGGTTTTGTTGTAATTTATCTGGATTTTTTTAATATTATCATAATACATAATATTATATCCAGTTCTTTTTATACTGCAATTATTACTCCTGTAAAGTGGATTTTATTCCTTGATTTTATTAAATTTTAATATATGAATTAAATTCCTGGGGTATTCGTGTAGAATGGATATTTTCGGGTTCTATATCCATATAAAAGGGATTCCGATCTCCATGTGGAATTGCTTCTCTTTTCCGGCTCTTTATGAACCGATTGAGGGGAAACAGGAAGTATGGGTACGAATTCCGCCTTGTAAAAAGGAACCGGAAAAACGGTTTTCTTACGGTACCCCGGGTTTATAATATATAATAAAGAGGTATGAATATGGATCAATTTTCTCTCGCAAAAATGTATATTGACGCTGTAAAAAATGATTCTATTGAATCGACTATCCTTGTTAAGCTACCGGAATTAGTTACCTGTAACGATTGGACAAGAGTTGAGATTATTGGAACAGTAAATTATCTTTCGGATAGAACAAAAATAGTATATAACGGACTGCTGGTAAAACATGCCGGCGGATTATATTATATGAAGAAAAAGATTACAGACGCACTGGGCGATATCGATAAAAGGTTTAAAAATATAAAGAAAAACGTAAGGGTTATTACCGAATAAAATCATTCCTATATTATTCCATTAACAATTTCCTTGAATTTCCTGCCCCTTTCCTCATAATTGTTAAACATATCAAAGCTTGAACATCCCGGTGATAAAAGGATTATATCGCCTTCAACCGATGATGAATAAGCGTTCTGGACCGCATCCTTCAAATCATTAGCCATAAAAAACGGCTGAAAATCAAGTTCATTTTTTAACTTTCCGGCTGCTTCGCCGATCAAAATCAGTTTTTTAAGCTTGCTTTTCACCAGATTCTGAAGCGGCTTGAAATCCAATCCCTTGTCCCTTCCTCCGGCGATGAGGATTATGGGCCTTTCAAAACTCTGCAATGCTTTGTTGAGAGAGTTCACTGTTGTTGACTTTGAGTCGTTATAATATTCTGCACCATTGATCTCTTTGACAAACTCAAGGCGGTGTTCAAGCCCCTCAAATGAGCTCAGCGTTTTTTTAATCGCGTCATCGGAAATTGATAGTGTCCCGGCAATCAGTATTGCCGCCATTGCGTTCTCAATATTATGTACGCCCTTCAAGGGTATTGAATCACGTTTTAAGTATTCTCCGCCTTTATAATAAACCGTCCCATCCTTAAAATAACAATCAGCTTTATCGGATTGAGAACTGAATGTCAGTATTTTTGAACGAATCCCTGCTTTAAGCCTCTCAAAATAAGGCGAATCCAGGTTTAAAACGGCATAATCATTGCTTCCCTGGTTTTTAAATATATTTTTTTTAGCAGAAAGGTAAGAGCCCATAGAATCGTAGCGGTCAAGGTGGTCTTCGGCTATATTAAGAACGGCGGCAACCCGGGGATGAAAATCCCTCACCGCTTCAAGTTGAAAACTTGATAATTCCAGAACTAAAATCGAATCCCGATCAACGGCATGATAATGCTCAAATATCGGAACTCCGACATTGCCTCCGATCAAAGCTTTTCTTTCCTGTTTAACAATTTCATAAACAAGCGTTGTTGTTGTGGTTTTACCGTCAGTGCCAGTAATACCTACATAAGTTATATCCGGAATAAGTCGGTAAAAAAACTCAATATCGCCTACTACAGGAATTCCCCTGTTCTTTGCTTCCCTCACGACCGGTATTGACATAGGAACTCCCGGGCTTATCAAAATTAAATCGGGCTGGGTAAGATCGAGCAATTCAATCGATTGTGTCCCGAGATAACCTTCAACAGGTCCCAATTTCTGCAGTTCATTGAGGAGGGATAGTTTTTCATCATCGTTCTGCGAATCCGATATCGCAATTTCATTCCCCATTTCAAGAAGGATCCTGGCGGCGGAAAATGAAGTCCGTTTTGTGAATCCGAGGATCAGGATTTTTTTTGATGTCATGGTGAAATCCTAAAATTATTAATTAAAATATTTTTCAGATCAATAATATAACACAGCGGCGTAGGAAAAGCAAATGGCGGGATAATTCCAGTGCATGGTATAATTTGAATTTATACACTTTCTTTTTTATAATAGAGTTTGACTTGAATCCATTTTCCTGACTTTTTAAACTCCGATAACCGGAAAGAAAAAGGAGAAAATCAATCGCTGTTTTCAATTTATACACAACAAACAAGATGGAGGATCACACTTTATGAAGAAATGCTTGATTATTTTTATTTTCATAATACCGGCACTTGCAATTATTAATTCCTGTACAACGCTGTTTGAGGCCGCAGTAAAGGATGATACAGCTTTTATCAAAAATTACAGGGGCGACATCGATGCCAGGGACAAAATTAATGATACTGCATTGATGAAAGCGGCAGGCTCCGGCAGCACAGAAGCGGTTAAAGCTTTGATAAAAGCGGGGGCAAATGTCAATCTGACTGACAGGAATGGCCGGACGGCTTTAATTTTAGCGGCAAAAATCGGCCGGACTGAAGCGGTTAAAGAATTGATCGCGGCAAAGGCCGATATCAACGCGGCGGACAGGGATGGCTTTACGGCTTTGATGTGGGCTGCCGTTTTTAAATATACAGATACCGTTAAAGCATTGCTGGAAGGAGGAGCCGATGTCAGCATAATGAATAAAAACAGGGACATGGCGTTATCTATGGCTTATACGATTAATAATAACGGTGAAGTCATTAAGCTTCTGGAAGACACCCACAGATTATCCGACCCCTTGTTAAATGCAGCCGGATCAGATGACGCCGCTTTTATCAAAAATTTTAAAGGCAACATTAACGAGAGGGATAAAAACGGCGATACGGCTTTGATTATTGCGGCTAAAAAAGATTATTACGATCTGGTTAAAGCCTTAATTGATGAAGGAGCAAATGTCAATACGACGGATCATCAGGGTAATACAGCCTTGATTTTCGCTTCACAGAACGGCAATACGGATATGGTTAAAGCTCTGACCGGTGCAAAAGCCGATGTTAACGCCGCGGATAGTGAAGGCTTTACCGTTTTGATGTACGCTGTCGCTTTTGAGCGAACTGACACAATAAAAGAACTGCTCAATGCCGGGGCAACTGTCAACACCGTCAATAAAAACGGCATTAATGCCATGATTCTTGTGGAAGCAATCGGGAACAGTGATATTATCGATCTTCTTACAGCGGCAGGAGCAAAATGAGAGCAGGCTTATGAATAAAAAATTATTGGTTAAAATAATAATAATCGTCGCCGCCATTGTACCTGTAATCTTTTTTTTCTGGAATATCCATCTTTACGCGGTAAATATCCCATATAACGATGACTTCGATACGGTCTTCGGATTTATGAACGCCTATTCAAGGCCGCATATGTTCATCGAAAGGTTCAATATGATTTTTGCATTCTGGAACGACCACAGGCAGCCTTTTAATAAAATAGTTACTTTACTGATGAACGGTTTTTTCGGGAATATAAATATCAAAACGATGATTTATATCGGCAACGCAGGACTTCTGATCATTATCTTCTGCCTGTATAAAATGTTCCAGTCGGAAAATAAACTACTGTTCTTCCTTCCGGCAATATTTTTATTTTTTCAGCCAGGTTATGCCGAGAATATTTATTTCGGCATGGCCTCATTGACAAATTTTTATGTGATGGCATTCGGATACCTTTCTGTATTATTGCTTACCCGAAATTATAAACCGTTCCCGGTATTTATAATTGCTTTGCTTTTATCTGCCGCCGCATATTTTACACAGGGGAATGGAATTTTATTCCTGGGAACAGGCTTTCTTATACTTATTTATTTGAGAAAATGGAAGGAAAGCGCAGTATGGGCGCTGATATCAGCCGGCCTGTTCTTATTTTACCGTTTTTATCCGGGTGGAAATACCGCAGCTATTCATTCCGGCTTAAAAATACCCGGGATTAACTGGCTCTATTTTTTCAATTTTATCGGCAACACTTTCGGGGCTTCAACAACCGGTTATTATTCAAAATCCGGCATAGGTATGATAAAATTTATTTCATCTTTCGCTCCTTTTATAATAGGATTGATAACTGTCGCTTATTTCATGATAATCAGCGTATTCCGCTATTATAAAAAAAATCCGGCCCTTTACTCGGTATTTTTATTCCTTATTTTATCAGCCCTGGGAGCATCGATTGTAAGGGCGAACGATCTGGGAATCGACCAGGCGTTCACATCGAGATACCGCGTGGTAACAATACAATTTATAATAGTCGGTTATTTATCAATAATTGAAATCATTAAGAGTACAAAGTTGAAAAACATTGTTTTAACAGTATCGCTTATTTTATCAATTTTATTCTGCGGGCTGATGTATAAGCTTAAATATAATCCAATCAAAGAACACAGGAACGACCTGGTTACAAGCCTCACAAAGTGGCGTGAAACCGGAAAGGGGCTTTACCCGCTCGCCCATCCCAATCCATATGCCAATGAAATATTGAAAGAAGCGGTTAAAAATAATTTTTACAGGATACCTGATATTAAGTAAAACGAGGAGCTTTAAAATTATGCGTACAGCGTTGATAATACCGGCCTTTAACGAAGAACAGACAATCGTTGGGGTGATTGAAGAATTTCATAAGGAATTACCCGAGGCTCATATCTGCGTAATCGATAATAATTCCACCGATAAAACCGGTGAAAACGCAGGCGAGGCGTTAAAAAAAACCGGTAATAACTGGAGCCTTCTGTTCGAAAAAAGGCAGGGTAAGGCTTTTGCAGTCAGAAGGGCTTTTCAGGAAACGGACGCCGATATTTATGTAATGGTTGACGCGGATTCTACATATCCCTCAAAGGATGTGATTCGGCTTGTCAGGCCGGTTATTGAAAACGAAGCCGATATGACGGTTGGCGACCGTATTTCAAAAGGTATTTATAAAAATCAAAATAAAAGGGCTTTTCATAATTTCGGTAACCAGCTCGTTAAAAACCTGATCAATTTTATTTTTAAGTCGGGCCTCAATGATATTATGAGCGGTTACAGGGCTTTCAGCAGGAAATTTATACTGAACTTCCCGGTAATGAGTAAGGGTTTTGAAATCGAGACTGAAATGACCCTCCATGCCCTGGATAAAAGGTTCAGGATTCTGGAAATACCTGTCGAATATTATGAAAGGCCTTCGGGAAGCTTTTCAAAATTGAACACATTTAAAGACGGCTATAATGTTCTCAAAAAAGTAACCCAGATATTCAAGGATTTTAAACCGCTGCAATTTTTCGGGCTTATGTCACTCTTATGTGTTTTATCCGGCTTTATTATCGGAACACCTGTGATTATTGAGTATATCCAGGCTAAATATGTTTTTAAAGTTCCATCGGCGATTCTATCAACAGGACTTATGATCCTTGGAATGCTCTTTTTTTCTGTCGGCCTGATACTTGATACTGTTGTTAAAATCCATAAATTCGATTACGAATTGAAGCTGAACCGTTATGGAAAAAATTAAAAAGCCGATTGGTACGTCGAAAAGCAATTCTTTGAAAGCCGTTTTTACCCGTCTAAAAGCAATTATTACAGATAAATACTTAAAACCGGAAACTATATATCAGATT
Organism: uncultured Spirochaetota bacterium; assembly: GCA_963783575.1. Lineage (GTDB taxonomy): Bacteria > Spirochaetota > Brevinematia > Brevinematales > JAOACQ01 > CAWEAK01. The sequence goes on from CAWAOD010000003.1 coordinate 174,563, forward strand.
TCCCGTTTTATTATTACCGGGATTCTAGCGGCCGGTGTTGATTACGGGGTGTACATAGCTCTTTTCGGACATGCGGGGATTGTGTACGCAAAGGCGATTTCATTTGTAACCGCAACGGTCTTTACTTATATTGTCAATAAATTCTGGACATTCGAGCGGAAGCACTTCAGCGCGGGGGAAGCCGCCCGGTTTATCGGATTATATATTTTGTCCATGATACTTAATACGGCCATTAATAAAGCCGCTTTTTTATTGTCGGGAAGCAAACCGATTGGATTCATTTTCGCGACAGGATTTTGCGCGGTATTTAATTTTCTGGGTCTGAAGCTTTTCGTTTTCGGCAAACATAAAGGGTGATCTGTATTTTATTACTCAGTCTTTTTTGAAACAATCCTGAACCCTTTCAATATACTGTTTCCTCTCAATTCAATCCCTTTTCCAAGATTCCATTCATAAAGAGTAGTGCAGGGAAACGGATCATACCAGGCAAGATAAGAAGTACCGGCCGTATATATTGTCAGTGAAAAGCCATCGCTGCTGAGCACATGCTCTTCCGGCCGCGCAGGGTCTTTCCCGTAATCCGCGGGTAAAATGATCCTCTGAAGCACAACAGCAGGCAGCTCCTTCCCATAAAGATCGTCCCTTCGTCCGCTGAAAAAATACCTGTTGAATAAAAATACTTCAAATAAAACCGTCAATATTATAACAACAGATGAAAAAGCCGGTATAAACCGTTTATTATGAAATCCTGCCTTATAAATAATTAGCACCGGAGCGATCTGGAATATGAAGAAAAGTAAATAAAAAGCCGCACCGTAACGGATATCCGGAGCGGTCATAGCAAGAAATATAATTGAGAAATAAAGCATTATTATAAACCAGAAATATTTCTTAAATTCCGCAAGATAATTATGGATTAACCCCGGTTTGAAAATCAATCTTAAAAGATAGAAAAAAATAACCAGGACATAAAGTGAAAGTAAGGGATACAATATTATTTTATACTGAAAATAAATAGATTTCAGCCAGTATTGAACATACTGCCATAACGGCATCTTTTCGATTGGATGAGACCACTGTACCAGGCCTGCGATATCATCCTTCAGCAGTGTCCCGGGCAGTTTCCAGTCGAATCCGGAAATACCTGTAAAATATACCGGATAAATCATATAACCTGATATTATGACATTCCTGATTATCCATGGCAGTATAATTATAATGCTGATAATCAGGCTTGTAATTAAAGCTCTGACATTCTTTTTTAAAATAAGTCCGATTATCAAAGGAATTGATAAAATCAGAATAGGCAAGCTTGAAAGCTTTAGGGTTAAAATAAAAACAGATAAGAATAAAAGAGTAAATAATTCTAAATCATTATCTCTAGTTCCCGATACATTGTAATCATTTTTAAGACTGAGAAATCTAATGAAAATAATAACAATAAAAACTGCAGGCGCCGTATCAGTCCCCGGTGATGACACAAAGTTCAGGAACAGATAAATAAGAAAAGGGAAAGTCAACAATCCAATTACCTCAGATATTATATCTCTATTTTTCCCGGCCCTGTTTAAACAGGAAATTAAAAATAATGAACCCAGAACAAGGATAAAGCCATTCAGTACATGAAAAGATTGAATCTTTAAAAACGAAAAGCTGAAAAGGGCACTTGCAACCAGCCAATTGCTGTTGTATGCAAAATGCTTATTCAGGTTTCCAAGGCCGGGTATGACGGGAAAATTTTCTATCCATCGTATCGCCTGTGCGTGGTAAGAAGCCGTATCGTAATTTTTCGGGATATAGGCTGATGTTTCAAATAAAATAACAAGAAAAAGTATAATAAATAACGCAACAGACCAAATATTCAGCCCTTTTATATATTTTAATTGATTCCCAAGATAATGTTTAATAAATTTATAATCAATAAAAACATAGACAAAAACAATGATTAAAATAACAATATTAACAGCCAGGCCGATTTTCATAAAAATAGAAAAATATGATGCTGCTGTTGTAATAAAGCAAAGCCCAAATCCGGTAATAATAGTAGATGGGATTTTATCATTCAGGCCTGTCTTTAGGGCTCCTCCAATAATTCGGACGCACATCAGCCCGGTAAAGAAAGAGACTACGGAAATATATGTCCAGATAATTGCTGTAACAAGCATAAGGTTCTCCGGCAATAAGTTTTTAAGGTTTTATTTTATCATTACTCCGGTTTAGAATCAATTCTTTGAGAATTTACAGTTTAAATGCTAAAATAAATGGTGAATAGGAATTGAATAGGAAATTTTATGAATGCATTAAACACGGTTATAACGATTCTGTATTTGTTTTTCAATCTTGCCCTGCCGAAAGCGGGAACAAAAATCGGGTACCTGCCCCTTTATGTTTCTTTGATTATCACGCTATGTGTTGTTTTTCCTGTCATTCTACATAATTTCATTAAATACTTCAGGGCTAAACAGGAAAGGGTCCTGGCCGTTTATCTGTTTTCTTTTATTTTTGTATGGATTATTGATTTCACCGTTTATCCGAAACCAGCAAATTTTAATTATATCATTACAGACCAGCTTCCCTTTTTTTTCGGCATTATATCGGCGTTTTTTTTCTTATTCCCGAAGTATATCCCTGTGAAATTAAAATTATTCAGAAATATCATACTTGTATGTTTTTTTCTTGTAACAATCTATGGTTTTATCCAGAAGATCTTCGGGGATATCCGTACTCTTATACCAGGCATCACTTATAATTATGCCGAAACCATCAGGTTTAAAGACAATAATTCCCCAAACATCTGGGCAAAACACAATTATATCGAATCCAATGGCTGGCTGAAGCTTGCTTCTACCTATCAAAACGGAAACCTTTTCGGTGTCAATTACCTGATGATGGCTTGGTTCGCGCTTTATTTTCTGTCTTTAAACAAAAAGATTTTAAGCAGAATCCTGTTTTACTTATCATTTGCAGCATTTCTGGCAATATGCATAATGACTGCTTCAAGCACAGTTTATATAGGACTTTTATTTTCACTCTTGCTTTATTATATTTACCTTATTATTCAGATTTATAAATCGGATGAAAAGAGAAAGGCTCTGAAAATATTCTTTTTTATCTCAATCCCTGTCATTCTGGTGATCGGATTATTTATAATAATGAATTCATCCAGGAATATGCAGATTTTATTAAATCAAAAACTTCTTCAGAGAAATTTCCTGGGCGACAACCGTGTAACAATATTCTATTCATATTGCCGGTATTTATGGGAAAACAAACTTATCTATAAATTTCTGTTCGGTTCATATTTTATAACACCTTCCGGTATGGGAGCTTATGAAATCGTACCCGCAAATATTTTTGTAAATTTCGGAATACTTTTTACAGGCGTATTTGTCTTTTTTATCTGGTATATAATGAAGAATCTGAAATTCACAATCTATAATATCGGTCTTTTTACATATATCCTGGCGTCGTTTATGGACGGCGGCTTCTGGCTGCCTCCCACGCCTTTCAATTTTTTTTCGCTTATAGGTTTCAGTTATTTTGTTCTCTCAAAAAAAGACGGGAAAAGTGAATAGGATAATCTTGAGTCATCCCTCCGCTCTAAATGACAATCATAGTCTGTAAATATAGGTTGGTTGATTTTATTAATCATAAGTTTAGGATGGGTTAGATGATACTAGATAATCAGTCCGTATATCATATTAATAATGGAGGCAAGGGTATCGTAAACTAGTGCTACAGCCGCGGCTGAAAGGACATAGAAGCATGCGGCCTGTAAATAATCGCGGTAAAGCTGGCGAAGATTCCTAAAAGCCACCCCAAAGCTTGCCGTTATGATCAGAAGAAAAATCAGCGCAATGTAATAAGCAATTTTATTGTATACGATATTGCCAAGATGGAAAAAATTTATTTTAGAAGAATAGACATAGTCATTATAACGGAATATTTCAAAAAGGCTTGCTATTTTTGAAGATGCCTCCGAGCTTAAGGCAAATATTCCGTCTGCGTCGTAAACTATTGGAATCATCTTAATCCCGCTGATTTTTCTGGTATTTGAAAACTTGCCGCCGGAATAATTATAATATAGAGGGCTGACAGCATAAAGGTCAGTATCGATTAGCTTGGCTTTCTCTGCCGTAACGATGTAATCTATTTGCTTTTTCGGTGTGTAAGCTATCAACCGAAAACCTTCAATATAATAGCATCCGTTACCGTTATACATTTTCTGGAAATATACATAACTCGTTCCCATAGAAAAGGCGATGTCCTTTTTCACGGACATATATTTAAGATTATCAAATTCAGAAATTAAAAATTTGCTGCCGGAAGTATCCCTGATTTTTATTTTTGCGCTAAGATGCTCCGTTTTAAGGTTTGATTGAAGACCGGCAGAATCGTAAAGCCTTGGTACCGCCAATTCCTGAAAGGCTATTGCCCCTCCCATTACAATGATTATATACAGGATTATGAAAAAACCAAGAGTAGCGCTTGATACCGGGTTCTGAAGCTCAGATTTATTCTGGAAAACCAGGGGCCAGAGAATACTGAGCCCCGCTATAAAGGGCAGAAAAAATATAAGATCCGATGCTGATTCGTATAAAAGCCAGATTTTATCAAGTTTCTCAACTCTTATATGAAAAATTAGAGATAATATAATAACAAATAAGCACAGAATAATCAGATGAGCCAGGAAAGTATTGAATTTTCTCATATTAACCTCAATAGTATTACCGGTTACCGGTTCTTTTAAGCATAAGGTCTTTCAACGAAAGAAGACCGTAGCCTATTAATGCGGAAAAAAGACCGACAAACAGGCTGGGAATAATAACACTAAACAAACCGTTCTTAATCCCGAATTTTATTAAAGCTATAAGGCTTAAAAAATACGGCAATCCCAGAAACATCAATATTGAAGCGGCCATTAGCGTTGCATAGGTTAAGATAAGAATCTGCTTGTCATTTATGAAACAGGCAATACCGCAAACAATGGAAAAAAAACCGGTACTGAGAAGTAATATTGCCAAAGCGGACAAAACCGCGCCTCCATCTAAAAAGGTCGTATAAAAAATGTCTTTCAGCTTTTTTAAATAACTTATATAGTTATCAAACAAAAACTGTGAAATACCTGTATCTTTCATCTCCATCACAGGCTCTTTCCTTGGAATGGAAAAAGCTGAAGATTGCTTATAAAACCCGCTATCGCCGATATACTGATAGGTATTCACATTAACCGCATTATTTTTAACACGCCAATCGCTAATAAAATAAGCATTTTTATAAAATAAAATTCCATTACCGGGAGATTTCCCGTCCTTCTTTTCTATAAAAATTTTATAATCCCCTACCGCATTAATCATATCATCACGAATTTCCGGCCTATAATACTGCTGAACGGGTTTGGGAAGGATCAAGAAATCAAAGTTGATAAAGAAGAATATGAGAAGCAGAACGGTATTCAATGCGGAAATTATAGGAATCATCCTTATATTGAATTTAATATCATTCCCGATGGAACAGAAATAAAAAAAACAGGCAATAATGATTATAAACGGAAACGAATAAACAATAAAAAAACCGTAATTTTTTAAGGCCTCAATTAGAACATCAGTATCACCTTTAAACTTTAAAAAAACGAGAATCTCAAAAAGATATAATAACAAACCGCCGAGAAAAAAAAGAATAGTCTTAAGGAAAGTGAAAAAATATTTTCTTAAAGATAATAAATAAACCAAAAAAACCTCCCATAAAAACCACACTAAGGTATATATCGGAAAGTTGTTCGGATAAAATTGAGTAAAATCTTATAAAAAGTCATTTTATCTTTAATCTGAGTTTTCCGGTTTTCCAAAAAAAAAACAATATAAGAATTATTTTTATTCACTCATATGATAGTTAAGCTTTTGAAAAATGTAAAGAGGTAAATAGTTCCAAAAGGAATATATGCAAATATTTATATTCATATTTGCATATCGGCAATGTTTCTGATAAAATAAATAATAAAACAATCTGGAAATAATCCAAGAAAAAACTAGTGGGCAAACGGCAATGAATGTTGTTATGATATCCGGCGATTGGCCGCCATCGATTTCCGGCGTAGCAGACGCGATGAAAATCTACGCCGATTATTTTTTTAGGAACAAAGCCGGTAATTTCATTGTAATAACAACCGAAGGCAATAATTTAAACCCGTTCCTTAACCGGGAATTTAAAATATTTGACTGCGTAAAAAACTGGACTTTCGGAGACTTAAGAATAATACTTAAAATTTTAATGCAAATCAAACCCGATGTTGTTCATATCCAATATCCGTTAACAGTATATAAAAAAAAACTTTTTATCAATTTTCTACCAATGATGCTGAAATTTTACAGGTTTAAGACTGTCATCACTATTCATGAATATTCATATAATCTAAGTATTAAAGGCAGGATGCGATTATGGCCGACAATCCTCTTCTCAAATTTTATTCTTGTTGCCGAACCGGTCTACATACGGCATATAAAGAAAATATTTCCCTGGAAGATGGTTGAAACCATTAATATTGCATCGAACGTTCCGCCATCATTATTAACGATGAGGGAAAAGGCTGATTTGAGAAGAAAAATTACTGGCGGTGAAAATACTATTTTGCTTGGTCATTTTGGGTTTATTAATAGGAATAAAATTCTTTCCCCACTGCTGGCTGTTTTAAAGCGTCTAAACCTAAACGGAAGAAAAGCAAAGCTTATATTTATCGGTGACATTGGCACTGATTCCGGCCATATAAATAATTTACATGATGAAATCAAAAGTCTTTCGATTGAAAACGACTGTATATTTACAGGGCACCTGGAGGATTACCGGGCAGCGGATTATTTATCAGTTCTTGATTTTGCGGTACTCCTGTTTCAAAGCGGTTTATCTGCCAGAAACGCAACATTTCTCGCGGCAATGAGCCAGGGAATAAAAATTATCACAACTGTAAACCCACTTTACAAGCTTGAAAATGAAAACATATTTTTTGTAGAAAATAATAAAGATATTGAAGAAAAACTTTATCAAATTATTAATGAAAAAATAGGTTTACAAACAAAGTATATTGGAGCTGAATTTTATAATAACGGATGGATTAGATATCTTGAAAAGCATCTGGAAGTTTATAACAGGATTAATAAAAAAATTTAAGGGGTATATATGGATAAACGAAATCCCGGAATTTATCTCAATCATATCGGTTTTTTAACTGATACACGAAAACGTTTTGTGACAGACGATATAGAGGCTGGATATTTTGAAATACAGGATATGGCTGTAAATACAAAGGAAGAATTCGGTGAATTTGAAAACTGGAAGACAATTTTCAGGGGAGATTTAATACAATCTACAACGGATATGGGAAAATTCCTCACCGGGGATTTTTCAACTTTAAAAACGCCAGGGGTTTACCGCATATTGATCCCGGAAACAGGATTAAGGTCATATATATTTTTAATAAGCGATGGGGCTTACACGCTGATCCCCGATCTTTTTCTTAACTTTATACACATCCGCCGTTCCGGCGCCTTCGATCACCCTTACCGGGGCCCTTCACATCTTGACGACGGTATCAGGAACGACACAAAAGAACCCTATCCTCTTAAAGGGGGATGGTATGATGCCGGAGATCTGCGTAAATGGATGACTCATGCCAATTACCCTGTTTTTGGATTTCTTGATTTTTCTAAACGGAAAGAGTTTTTAAGGTCTGCCCTGGCCGATGAAAATATCAGCCGGAATGACTGGATTACCGAGAGCGCATGGGCGATAAATTATATTTTATCAATGCAGGATAAAGAAAGCGGGCAATTTTTCGAGGAGACAGGCGGTGGAGGCGAAGCCCGAAGATACAGCGGCATGTCCTGGTGGTACGACAATCATTCGGGATGTTATGCGGACAACTCTCAGAATTATTTTACAGATAATAAGCCCGGCTCCGGTGATGAACGCATCATTCGAACTGATTATAACCCGATTGTCCAGTATATTTCAATTGTAACGCTCTGCAAGTTCGCAAAAGCCGTAGAAAAAGAAAAACCTGAATTCACAAAAGAATGCCTTGAATCGGCCCGCCGGGCATGGATATACACAAACAGTAAGAAGGATGACGATCCTCTGCATAAATGGACTTCTGTCAGGGCATGGAGACTTTCCGCCCATCTGGAGCTTTATTTGAACAAAATTTGCGGTCAAAATGAAATCATTTCGTCATACACAGAAATTGAGGAATGTTTCAGCGGTAATATCGGATATTTTATGATGGAGAAAGATGGCAAGGAGCCATATCGCGGTATAATACATTCAGCTTTCCCAATATTGGCCCTGTGTGATTTTGTTGAGAATTTTTCCACTGCCCCTGAAACCTTAAGGGCTAAAGAACTGCTTATGAAAATTATTGACCGATATGCAATACCGCTGACGCTTACAAATCCTTTCGGAATCATTCCTTACGGGCTCTTCTCCGCAGAGAATACGCCGGTTGATTACTATCATAAATGGAAAAACGGAGTTTTCTACCGTTTTTCATGCCGGTTCATTCGACTCAAAGGGTAAGCCATGGATTGTCCAGCCACTGGACCCAGTGGGCGCATACTTTATCCCGCTGCGCAGGTATTTTGAACCGGCCGGAATTGAAAGACGCGGCATGGGACCAGCTTTACTGGCTCTTCGGTGGAAATCCCCTGAACGCCTGTATGGTGAGCGGCATCGGTTATAATAATCCAATGCCCCACTCAAGGTTTTATGGGATGATCCCCGGCGGTTTTATGATAGGACCGCGCGGAAATGAAAATGATGAAATCAGTATTGATCTTGAGCGATATGCGGAATGGGCAACAACAGAGTATTGGAATTATCCTGTCGGGAATACTCTGCAGGCCTTTCACAGGCTTTTCCCGGATCGTTTTGATCCCGATAAAAAATTGGGTATAACAAACCCGAATATTTCATAACTTATAGAATTGGAACCTGTTTTTCCCGAGAGATTTGGCAATATAAAGCGCCTGATCTGCTTTATGAAGAAGCTCTTCCGGTTCTTCACCGTCACTGGGAAATATGCTGATTCCTATACTGGCAGTGATAATTATATCATCAGAATTAATCCGGTAAGGAAGATTAATTTCATGAAGGATCTTTTCAGCTAAAACTTTTATTGATTTTTTTCTTATAATAAAAGGCAGCAACACAGCAAATTCATCACCGCCAAGCCGGCAGGTTATATCACTATCCCTAAGGCAACTTTTTAGTCTTAATGCGGCATGTTTCAAAAGAATATCACCGGTCGCATGGCTGTATTTATCGTTCACCTTCTTAAATTCATCCAGATCCATAAAAAGTACGGCCAGAAGGTATTTTTTCGAATATGCCTGGTTAAATGAAAGCTGAAGATGTTTCATAAACAGGATACGGTTGGCTAAACCGGTTAAAGGGTAATGTTCCGCCTGGTATTTAAAATTCTCCTCCCTTTCAACTCTTTCGGTAATATCCATAAAAAATATAACAACTGTATTTATTTTTACAGGCAAAGTATGGATTTCAAATATCCTGGGTTCTCCATCAATATAATAATTAAAACGGTCTAATTTCAGCATGCCCCCTTCATTTAATATCCGGTTGATTTCATTAATGAAATCAATACTTACAAGTTCCGGATAAATTTCCACAATATTTTTGTTGTAATATTTTTTGGTATCCGCATGAAGAATTGAATCGGCAGCCTGATTGCTTTCAACAATCAATAACTGCCCATGCTGATCCTGTTCCACTAAAAAAGCCCCTATCGGCGCCGAATCTATTATCTGCCTAAGGTTGATTTCCGATTGCCGAAGCGCTTCTTCAGTCTTTTTCCAGGCGGTAATATCCTTATCAACACCTCTGAAGCCTGTCAGGTTATTATCCTTATCCAGAATCGGGCTGGCATTTGTGAGGAAAAACACAGGTTTCCCGCTCTTATGAATGTACCTATGCATCATTTCCGTTATACTTCCCTTATCTTTTCTTGCAGAATTAAAAATATTACGGAGTGCCGATAAATCATCCTCCGGGCATAGATCAAAAGGAGACATCCCAATCAGCTCTTCCGGGGAATACCCCAGCAAATCAATTGTTCTGCCGCTTGTATACTGATAATTCCAGTATTTATCAACTTCCCATATAATATCGTTACTGCTGAAGGCTATATCCTTTAACCTTTGTTCTGAGTTATGAAGCTCAAAATTCTTTTGAAGTATCGTATTATAATTCCTGGCCCGCAGGTATTCAAAAAAAGCTGATATAGCGTAAACCGCGAAAAATGAGCACATATATCTAATTTTATAATGGAAATCATATTTTTGCGCATACGGCAGTGAATCGATATTAAAAAAGATTATCACCAGAAACATATATGATAAAACCAGGATTGATCCTTCCAATGGCCCAAGAAGGAATAAGACAAAGAGGGGAAATGGATAAGTCCAGAGAGTGCCTGTCTGAAATATGCCGCCTGTGTATACCAGATATAAAAAAAGCAGCCCCATTACATAAACACCAAGCCGGCCGTATAAGTCATAATTTCTTGTTATTGTGAGGGCAACTGCTAACAGGCACAGCACGAAAGCGGTGATTAGCTCCAATACTCCGATTAACCTGTGCCCTATAAAAAGGATATAGATACCATATGGGACTAAAATAAAAAAACAAACAAAAAAAGCGAAATATAACAGGATAATTTTTGAAAGACGCTCCAGGTTTTCCAGATCAGCAGTATTATTTGATGAATCCCCGAAAATCACCTTCAGCAGGTTTACCGTTTTAATTGACATGCGCCCCCCTGACCCAACCGCATATTTAATTTTTGTTAATACCGGAAAAACATCTGTTAATTATTATTAAATATACCCCCGTTAATAGAAACATTAATTATATAATAATATGAATGTGAAGATAAGTAAATAATATTTGAAAGTTTATTTTGATAGTAATGAAGCATGTACGGGTTCACTGAAAATTAGCATAAATCTTAAAATGTTTAATAAACAGTATTTTATTGGTGTCATATCTTATTTTATAACAATGAGTTATAAATGCAATTAGAAAAGGTTGGTTATAGTTTTCAAATTTTAACTCATTTTTCAGTGAACCCATGTTCGGCAGAAAATGATGGTTTTACTTTTCATGCCAGGCAGTCTGTTCTGAATTTTCTACGCTTTTTATGCTGAAACTGCCTATCTTATTTTTGGCAGCGGTTCTGATCGAGAAAAGAGAGCCGGAACGCTTGACACAATCTCCGGAAAAGTATTCTTTACTCCAACAGCCGCCGGCAAACCGGTTTAATAATTCTCCAAGCTCTTTTTCATTGCCTTCGGGAAAAATCAAACGGCTGTCACCTAAAACCCCGGGTATTTCCCCCCGATGAAGAACCGATAACCGGAGTGCCGCAGGCCTGGCATTCGATAATAACCCTTCCGAACTGCTCTTTCCACCAGGATTTTGTTTTTGAAGGAAGAACCAGCACATCCAGACAATTATAAAAATATGGAAGTTTATCTATACCAAGGCTCCCCAGGAAATATACATAATCCTGGCAGCCTTCATTCAGAATTAGTTTTCTCAATTCTTCAATATAATTCTCATTGCCTGCGCCAGCAATGTATAATGAGAAATTTCCAACCAATCCTTTAATATACTTGAGTGATAATATCAGGGTATCAATTCCCTTCTCTTCAGCAATCCGGGCTGCGAACCCGATTTTAAATTTCTTACCCGCCATTTCCGGAAAATACCTTATAGATTCTTCAAAAGGCATTGGTTTGAATCTATCTGTATTAACAAAATACGTGGTTTTATAAAGTTTATTCCCCGCTCCCTTATCTTTATAAATACCAATTCCATCTTTTGATACAACGGCAAGCCTGAATATTTTTCGTAAAACGAACTTTTCAAACCATTTATATGGTACAGGATGCCTGACGGGAAGATTTTCATCCGATTCTATTGATATTTTCGCTTTAGGAACAAATAACCCACACAACAGCATAATTTCAAAACAGGCAGATGAAAACGGTTCTTCTTTAATATAAATAAAATCAGGCCTGGCTTTCAAAAGTATAAAAACAATTTTAAAAATGTTAAGGTAAAAAAAAGATCGGATATGATTTGTAAAAACGGTTTTCAAAGGATAAATTCGGTAATTTCTATCGATAGAATCATCTCTTTGAAAATATTGTTTTTTGGAACTCTCAATCCATTTTTCCGCCGTAATTACAGTTAATTCCGTTCCCTGCCGAGCAATTTCCTTGAATAAATAACGGTATTCCTTTTCAACACCCGCATGCCATATGTATAGCAATTTCAAATTTAACTCCTTTTTATAAACGGATTCAGCCTGCTTTTGTAAATCTCGCCCAGAAGGCTTTCCTTAAGAAGGGTCAATACTCCAAGATAAACAATCATTCCGGCGGTTCCTGCTATTATGAAATCTAACAGGTAAAAAAAGTTCAGCCTTTTACAGAGGATAATTACTGCAGCCATCGGTACCGCTGAAATGAGGTAGTACAGATTTTCATGGTCAAGAAAGCCTTTTTTTAAATACTGCCAGCCAAAAGCCACCTGTAATATACAGACTAAAAACTGGGAAAGAATAAGCGCAAGGGCAGACCCGTTCTGTTTCATGACCGGTATGAACAGAATATTAAGAACCAAAGAAACAATAATGCCCATAATGATGCAGAACAGATATTTTCTTTCCTGCCCGGTCGAATATAGTGTCTGTTCTCCTGTTAATCTTGCAAGCCCGGTTAATACTAAGATTGGACTCATTATTTTTATGGTATCTACTGAATTTGTAAATTTAATGCCCCCAAAAAAAAGAGCGAGATAATCAGAAAGAAAAATAGCGCATACGCAAAAAGGAATTGAAAGAAGAAAAATGAATTTCATTGATTTGTTTAAAATGGAATGGATATTATCGATTTTATTATTACTGAAATAATTTGATATCCTGGGCATTAATACCGTTGAAATAGAGGTTATAAATATGAGTATTGTCTGCAGGACTTTATCCGCAAGCGAGTAATATCCGACATCCTTATCGCCCGTCATAAAACCCAGGATAACTTTTTCAAGTCCAAGGGATAAGGAAAAAATTATCAGAAAGGTGGTAAGGAGATAGGGCATATGTTTTTTCAGCGAAAGGCTTCTCCATTGCAATTTAACAATGTTTTTTAAGTTGAAGCAATTTACAACATCCGCACCTATGACCGGGATCAGGCTGACTGCGGCATATTTGACAAAATCGTCATTCCTCAATACGGCTATAAAAATCATTGCGGTGCTTATGACTTTTAAAATGCTGTTCCTCAGAGAAATATAAGGATACTTTTCGAGGCCTGAATAAAGCCAGTCCATTGAGAGGGGATTCAACAGGATGCTTGCCCCAAAAACAAGATACAGCGGTAATTCACTTCGAATTTTCGGAACAAATAAAAGCAGTAAAATGTAAAATATTAATGATATTACAGTAAAAATTATACTTATAAAAAAAAGCTCTGAAAATACCCGGTCTAATTTTTCCCTGTCGTTCCTGGCTTTAGCGATTTCACGCATTCCGTAAAGCGGAAGTCCGAGACTGGAAATAAGTAAAAAATAATTGGCTATAGACGCGGCAAAGTTTACCATGCCGAAGCTTTCAGGGCCCAATACCCTGGTTATGTAAGGATATGTTATAAGTGAAAGAAAAGTGTTTATAAAACTCATTGTAACATTATAGATATAATTCTTTCTGATAGAAGGAATTTGTTTCATAATTCTCCCGGCGGACGGATAATTTATTTGATCTATCTGGTAAAACGGCATATATGATATCAAAAGGTTTGATGAAAGTCAATTTGCGGCAGAAAATATTGAAAACCACAAAGATCATAAATCAGATTTTAATCCGCTTGTAAAATTTAATAATAATATATTAAAACGATGCCGGAGTCAAATGATGACTGGAAAAATACAAAAATAAAATAAAAATTTCTCTTGACAATCATAATGAATAATGATATAATATATCTAAACGATATATATAGGATCGATATGTTAGAACAATGTATTTTAGGTTTTTTAAATTATAAGCCGATGACCGGATACGAAATTAAAGGGTTTATGGGAAACAGCACGCAGCATTTTATGTTCGCAAGTTACGGAAGCATTTATCCTGCGCTGCGCCGGCTGGAAAAAAGGAAATGGATTGAATCGGCTCAAAAGGTTGAAAACGGCCGGATGAAAATCACCTACTCCATAACAGACGAAGGTAAAAGCGAATTTATAAACTGGCTTTCATCCGAATGGAACTTTAATAATGGGATAGAAGGAATGCTTTTACACATTTTTTTCGGCAGTTTTTTACCGACCGAAAAAATTAAATTAAAATTTGAGGAGCTGATTCAAGCCATTGAAAAAAGACGCCAGGATTTGTGCGCCATTGAAACAACTATTCCGGAAAACCATGAGAATTCGTTTGAATATGCAACCCTTGTTTTTGGTAAGGATTTTTATGCTTTTACAGAAAATTGGCTATCGGAATTTATAAAGAAAATTTAATGAAAGAAAGTATTTTCTATTGGAATTCCCTCGTAAGAGCTCGGGATAAGCTCCACATAGCTGAGATGAATTAACCTGATCAAGCGGCCTGTCCTGAGCACGACGAAGGGGCACGCTTGTTAAAGTCTGTATAGAACAAATTTCAGGAGGCAATGGTATGGATCCAATTTTCATTGAAAAAGAAACCTGCAGAAAGTGCGGATTATGCGCCGAAGTTTGCCCTAACAAAATAATCAAAAAGAATGAAAATAAAAATTTGGAAATTCAGCCGGACAGAATAGAACTCTGTTTTAAATGCGGCCAATGTATGGCTATATGCCCTACAAAATCAATAAATATTGAGGGATTATCATACTTAAAAGATTTTTTTGATCTTCCAAAACAGGAATCTTATGAAGAGGGATTTTTTAATCTTCTCTATTCAAGAAGAGCTGTCAGAAACTTTTCTAACAGGCCTGTAACCAGAGATGCCTTGGAAAAAATCGTTAAAGCAATATCATTTGCCCCTCCTGGTTTTCCTCCTATTAAAACCGAACTTATAGTTATACAAAATAAGCAGTTAATAGAAAAGGCTTTGCCTTATATGATCGAATTATTTGATTTTCTTGTAAAAGCTATGGGTAACCCGGTAATTAGAATGTTTATTAAAAAGGAGACCGGCAAAAAGCGCTTTGCAACCATGAGAAAGCATTTGATACCCATGATGATTAAAAGACTGCCTTTTTTGAAAAACGGTTCGGAAAACACCATAACACGTGATGCCCCGGCAATGATCCTCTTTCTGGCAAACCGTGACGGTGAAGATATCAGGGAAGATATTTTTATTGCCGCCAGTTTTGGTATCCTAGCCGCTCATGCAATTGGTTTAGGCGGTTCAATTATGGACATCATACCGCCGGCAATTGAAAAAAAGAAAGAACTTAGAAAATTGTTTAATGTATCGGATGATCAGGAGGTTGTAGCATCAATAATTATAGGTTATCCTAAATATAAATACCAGAGGGGAATAAACAGAAAAATAAAAAACATTAAATGGCTATAAATTATAATTTAATTATAGATAGGAGTATGCACATGAAAGCAGTAATCATTTCTGATAAGGAGTTTCAGAACGCGCTTTATCAAAAACTTAAAAAACAAACAACCGGGTTTTTAATAGATAAAGTCTTTGAGACAGAAACCATAGATATTGGAAGGGAAGATCTCGCATTCTGCATGGGGTGCTTCGGCTGCTGGATTGAAAAGCCCGGTGAATGTGTAATCAATGATAAGATATCACAGATCAACCGGAAGTTTATTAACAGTGATGTTGTAATTTATCTCAATCCAGTGACCTTTGGACAGTTCAGCGCCAATATCAAAAATGCTATCGACAGATGGCTACCCAATATTCTTCCTTTCTTTATAAGAAGGCCCGATGGTTCAACAATGCATCCCTCCAGATATGATTCACTTCCAAAACAAATTATCATCGGATACGGTGAGGACCTTTCAGAGGATGATATTAAGCTTTTTATAGATATTATAGAAAAACATAGAAGAAATATTGAAGTTTTAATTTATCAAAATAACAGCAAAGATATTTCCGAAGAATTGAATAAAATAAACCTTGAAAAGGTGGGTAAAAACTTATGAGAAGTATTGTTTTAATAGACGGAAGTCCTAAGATTAAAGAAAGTTCATTATCAAAACATCTTGCTGAAATGGCGGGAAGTTATATTGATAATTCCTATGCCGAGAAAACATATATAAATGTCCGGCAAAGTATGATAAAACATATTACTCAATCTGATTTTGAAAAAATGTCTGAGGCCGAAGCCATAATTATTACCTTCCCTCTTTACATATTCTGCATGCCGGGTATCTTAACCAGGTTTTTACAGGATTATTATCAATTCTTTCTGATACAAGGAAAAACATCAAATAACCCGAAAGTATATGCAATTGTAAACTGCGGATTTCCCGAACCTGAAATAAATTTTGAGGCTGTGAGGGTTATCAGGAGTTTTTGCCTTCATATTAACGCCAATTTCCGTTTCGGTATAATGATCGGCGGAGGAGGAATGCTGATTGATGCCCTGGATGCTCCCTTTATGAAAAAGACACTGGATAAATTGAGCAATTCCTTTATAACAATAGCAAAGGATATTAAAACCAATAGCGTGGAAAGGCTTAATAACATTAATATTACCATGAATTTCCCGGGATGGCTTTATCTGTTCATGGCCAGCAGAGGCTGGTTTAGCATGGCCCGTCAGAATGGTCTCAAAAAAAAGGAACTTTATAATAAGCCATATCTGTAAAAGAGGATAGTTCATTATGAATAGATGTATTTTATTCTCCCGAATTTTATCTTTTAATATTATAATTCTTTATTCATGCTCGTATGTCTGGGCTGCTTCAGCTGATAATTTCATCCGATTTCTTCCCGAATCGAATCTATAGCGGCTTTCCGGACTGGAATCACTAACGAATACTTCCTTGTTTTGGGAACAAATCTGTCAATAATGAGATATAGTTTCCAACCGAAATAATCTGGATAAATTATGAAATTGATTCCGGAAATAATGACTTCAAAAAGCAAAAACCCTTCACACTGATATCGTCAATATTCAATATCCTCAACATATCAAATTTTATTTGATTAAAGACTTTTTTGACAGAATCAACGTTAGTATATAAACTTTACAAACTGAAATTTGAAAATCAAAACCCGATTTTTAAAGAAATAATATTCCAAATTCCGGAGGATTAATTTGTTTAAAAAATGGATTTTTTTATTCGCCGTTATACTTATTAATACCGGTTTTTCTAATTATTCACATGGAATAAAAGCTGATAGCATTAATATTGAAGATAACAGTGGAATTACAAATAAGACACCAGTTAAATCCAAAGAAAATACCGGTTTGATGGAAATCGAAATCATAAGTTATCCGGTGCTTATGGATGGAGACCTGATTGAATTGATTAAAGGAAGTTTCAATGTTAATGTCGCAGTCGTAAATAGCAGCATCGGTTTAAAATACGGTTGTTCATTTTTTCAATACACTGGTCTTGAAGCTGAAGTTCAATATATAAACCTTACAATGATACCTGATGGATATGATTCGATGTCTGTGGGAAATATGGAAATATTAAAATTAGGAATTTTTTATCGATTTCCGGTTTTTAATAACAGCTTTTTTGTATTGTTTCTAAAACCGCACTGCGGTATGAACTACACATTATTCAGTTTTACTTCCGATTTTACCGATCTGTTTTCTACCCCATATCCTTATTATTCCAGTTACAATGGTATTTTGGGCGGATTTGGGGGGCAGGCTGGTCTTAATTTCTGTTTGATGTTTAACTTAAATCTGGAAATAAATTATGGCATTGAGATATGCATGGAACGGGTTTCTGTAACAGGCTTACCGAAAATATTTAATATCCGGAATATTTCTTTTCCTATATCCATAGGATACAGGTTTTAATATAAGCTATGGAGACAAAAATGAGAAATTTCAAAACAGCAACGGTTTTGTTATTTTTTATATTTACGATATATTTCCTCTGGGGTGAAGATAAGATTCCTATGAGTTTTGAGGCTGGAATAATCACCGAATATCTTACCGGGCAAACTCTTTACCAGATAGGCGATTATATTAAAAACAAAGATGGAAAAGTTTTCGATGTTCCTTTTAATATGAGCCAGCTGAAATTTACGATAAATGATCCCCTTATTCATGCCGGGTTTAAGCTTAGTGAATTTAAACCGGGCTGGTCAATTGAAGCAGGGATAAAAAAGAATATACCGTTAATAAAAGATACACTTTATGATTCAGACTGGGGGGCCTGGTATCTTGACGGTTATCCATGGGCCAATTATTATACACTGGATATCTATTCAACAAGCGGATGCACTAAAGACATCTGGCTTGGTTATATTTATACAGCTGTTAAATTCTGGTCGTTTAAAAATTTAAGCCTGTCTTTTAATTCCGGTCTTGAGTACGATTACTATTTCTTTGAAGCAAGCGATGGCAACCAGTACTATCCTTCTTATAACCAATATAAGGACTATCTTCCTTCATCTTATTCGGGAACGGATATATTTGATTCAGTCGGGATCCGTTATACTATCAATGAGATTGTATTACCCATTCTTACTTATTTCAAAGCAGACATGTGGCTTTTCCATCTTAAAATAGGAGGCGGCGGCCTGTGCGGACTTTATTATGACAATGATGACCATGTCCTGCGTTCAAAGAAATCAATCGGGACCGGCATGCTTATTGGCGCAAGGGGCGAGATAGGCCTTGAATATGAAATTTCAAAGAATTTAACTCTGAAAGCCGATGGCCGGTTTGACTACCTGACAGGCTCCGGTGAACAGACCCAGACAAGATACCAGGATACTCAGGAAGGCCCGGCAGGCTTCATCGGCACCCTGGGCCAAAAAATCGAGACTTATTTTTGGAACGTCGGCATCGGTATTAGTTATAAACTCTAGGGGGAAGAAATATGAAAATTATTAGTTTATTAATATCTATGGCTTTCATCGTTCTTTTTTCCTGCAGTATAGAAAAGAACGGTGACTACAAAGTAGCAGACAAAGGCTCTCCCGACCTTACAGTTACCTTCGACAGCATCGGTTACAACAGCAATTATAATGTAATCTGCTTTTCAAATATAGTGATTGAAAACATAGGCACGGCCGATTCTAAATATTGCGATATCGCTTATGGCCTGAGCCCCGATACCGTGATATTCGACTCAAACGATATTATTATATACGCTCAATTGAATGACACTACCCTGCGACCCGGAGAGAAAATGGTCATTCCGGTTGCATCAATTAATATAACGAATACCCTGTCAAACTCATTTTATATCCCATATATTATTGTTGATTTTGAGAGACGGGCAAACGATATGAATTATAAGAACAATGTTTATTATAGCATTAACAAAAACCTTTCCGGAATAACATTCCCGGAGCTTGTCCTCTGCGGCTGGTCGCCGACAAACGCCGTTTTCTCAGTATTAAATAACAAAAACGATTTTACCTTAAGCGTTTTCAGGGACCAGAACAATTCCGGCAGTTATATCTATCTTGGAAACATGACCGGGAATGTTTTTACCGACAATTCAATCAGCACAAATTACGATTATACTTACCGCGTTATTACTTATTCTAAATCCATAAATATTACCTGGACAAACACCGTTGGTTTTCCTTTAAAGTCTTTACAGGCGGATATCGGAAATATAACTTGCCTTTCGAACACGGCAGGGAGTTGTTGGCAGATCGATTACGGTACCTATTACGACGGCGCTATGAGCCTCTGGAGCGGCTCTGTATATAATAATAGCACATCGGAATTTACCATACAGGCTGATACGGCTTATCTGTCTTATTATTACAAAATGAGCGACAGCTATAACTGCTCCCTGGAGTTGTGGATTGACGGAACTAAAAGCGCTTTGATGCCCGTGAATTCTCAGTGGACTTTCTTTGAAACCAATCTTTCACCGGGAGGCCATAATATAAACTGGAAGGCAAAATGCTCAAGTTATTATCCGGGTTATGTCTGGATTGATAATTTTACATTAGGAGCTAAAGCACCGGCAAATATTACTTTTACAATAACAAATACCAACACCCTGGTTTTAAGCTGGCCTTCAGTTGCGGCTGGCGCCACTTATAAAATTTTTTGTAGTCTAGACAATACAAATAATTTTATTGAAATAACCAATACTCAAAGCACAAATTTTATATATGGGTTAATTTCGTCAGACCATGATTATTATTTTCAGATTAAATCTGAAGACTTTGGATATAATAGCACAAAATGTTTGATTTATCCTTTTTATCAAAAGAGTTATAGTGATGCTATTGACTTTAACCCTATTTGTTGGAACTATATCACAGTTAAGCCCTGGATTGTTGATGTTTCAAATGCAATAAAAGGTGGAAGCAGTATTTATAGTGGAAACTATACCTTAAATAGTTCCAATTATATTGAGGCTATCTTTACAGGTGATTATTTATCTTTTAATTATAAATTTAATGCTTACTATTCAGATCAATTCACGTTCTATATAGATGGAACTAATTTGTCAACTTTCTCTAACACAACAAACTGGACTAATCAATCTTTTTATATGACAACTGGAACTCATTCTTTAAAATGGATATATTATCAAGCTTACATAAACGCTAATTCTGGAATATGGCTTGACTTTATTACTAATGAACCTAATAATCTGTCTGAACCAACAAATTTCCATTGCATATATGGCACTGGAAATTCTTTTAATCTCATATATGACTCTGTTCCCGGAGCTTATACTTATGATATATATCGTAGCATTGATAACTCAAATTCATTTACACTGATAGGAACCACAAATGGAAACGCATTTATAGATACAAATATAAACCAAAGCCATAATTATTACTATAAAGTAAAAGCAAAGAGAAATAACCTTAGCAGTTCATATTCTAAGACTATATTTATATTAAATAACTTTAATCCAGTATTGGATACAACAGGATTGATTTGGAGTAAAGATGGTACTTGTCTATGGGCTTTGGACACTTCAAATTATGTAATTGGTGGAAGCAGTCTATATAGCGGTAAACTTTCAAACTTTTGTTCGAATTATATTCAGACTACAATAACTGGAGATTATATCGCATTTTATCATAAATATAATACGGCATGGACACCTGACGGTGAATTGAATTTTGCGATTGATGGAACGAATTGGTTTGAAATAGAAGAAAATACTTGGACCAACCTGGAATTATATATGACACCTGGTACTCATACATTAACATGGGCAGATGTACATTGGGGTAGTGCTTATTCAGAAGCCTGGATTGATGATGTTACTAATGAGCCATCATTTCTATCAAATACAGAAAATTTATATAGTACTTATAATACAGATAGTTCAATTTCACTTCTTTGGGATGCTGTACCAGGAGCTTTTTCATATAATATTTACCGAAGCAAGGATAACACTAATTCTTTTTCACAAATTGGTACGGCTATTACAAATAAATATATAGATTCTTCTATAAACCAAGACAATAACTATTACTATAAAATACAAACCAGACGAAATAATCTAACTAGCCAGGATTCAGAATATTATGCTGTAATAAATAACCTCAACCCAGTTTTAGATACAACAAATTTAATTTGGATAAAAAATGGTTTAAGAATGTGGACTCTTGATTCATCAAATTTTATAGTAGGTAGTAATAGTCTTTATGTCGGGCCTAGAAATTTTTCAAGTTCCAATTGGATTCAAACAACTATTAATAGTGATTTTATTTCTTTTTATTGGAAACTCAATACATCTTTCAATTATGACTATTTTAAATTCTATATTGATGGTATAAATTCAGCCAGCATAAATCAGGCAACTGAATGGACTAATCAGGCATTCACTTTGACACCGGGAACTCATACTTTGAAATGGTTATATTATAATAATTTTTATAATTATTATACCGGAGCATGGATTGACGGGATATCAATTGAACCTTCAACTTTAACTACCCCTCTAAATATTTATTGCATTTCAAATACAGGTAATTCAATTACACTTGTATGGGATGCTGTACCGGGAGCATATTCTTACGAAATTTATAAGAGTATAGACAATACAAACTCATTTATTCTTATTGGTTCAAATACAAATATGATATTTTTTGATAATGATATTATCCAAAGTCATGATTATTATTATTATAAAATAAAAGCTAAAAGAGACAATATTACCAGCCCTGACTCAGATCTTTATCTTTTATATAATAACCTTAACACTATTTTGGATACTACGGGATTAATTTGGATAGATAATGGAAAAAAATTATGGATACCAGATACAACAAATTCGATAATAGGTGACAGTAGTTTATACTGTGCTATACTTCCAGCAAATAGTTCAAATATTATACAAACAACATTTACGGGCAATTATATCTCTTTTTATCTAAAATTTAATTATAATGCATATTATCCCAACAATTTGAAATTTATTATTGATGAAACAAATATAATAGATTTGACTTGGCAAAGAGATTGGACAAAACTTAGTTATTCTTTAACTCAGGGAACTCATAATTTGAAGTGGATATATTTTGAAAGTTATTATTATGATAATTCCGGTGCCTGGATCGACGGAATCAGCTTTACACCTTAATTTTTTTGAGGCACTCCTGTCAGCTTTCAAACCCCTTTTTACCATACCTGTTGTGATGCGTAAAATCATCCAAATCTCGGCGCACTCTCAGCGGTTTCGGCGGTTCGGGCATAGGATAACCAAGCCTTATTGAAAAAGCGATCTTCAGATTTTCGGGAATGTTGAGGATTTTCTTTACATCCTTTTCAACCGGTCCGGCGCTTATAGAACTGACTATGTGAAGGCTTATTCCAAGGGACTCTGCCATAAGCCACATGTTTTCCATCGCGCAGCCAAGGCTTATGATCCCAAGAAAATCCCCTTCGGACGCTGGCGCGCGCCTTTCCGGGTCATAAAGTAAAATCAAAAAAACAGGAGTGGATTGAATCGTATTACCAAGCGACATATTCATTGTCTCACCGGCTGCTTCTTCAATCTTAAAATCAGGCTTTCTCCATGATGGGGGAAACATTGTACCAAGTATTCCGGTTTTTTTCTTCTTGAGCTCATATTCTGAGAAAGACAGTTGCCGGAAGTTTTCCCTAACGAAGGTTTCGGATACCGGATAATTTATTTTTCCGATAGCTTCCAGAATCTTTTGGTCATCAATAACTATAATTTCGAAATTCTGCATATTATGAGCCGTCGGTGCCCATCTTCCGGCCTCCAGAATCTGTTCCAGATCCTGCTTTGAAATCTTACGATCGGGATCGAACAGAACCCTTGACGATTTTCTTTCCCGGATAATCTTCAAAATTTCATTCATTAAGACCTCCCTTTTTACATCTATCCTTCGACTGGAGTTTATTCTGAGCCTGACGAAGTGCTCAGGATGGCCAGCAGTATTTTTTACTGAAAAGCACGCCTGTTAGGCGCCGATTTTAAGGACCGACCTGAAATGCACTTTTGATGTCATCATTTTCTCAAAAGCCAGGGCCGCCTCTTCAAGTGGAAAAACCTCAACCATCGGAATAATTTTAAACAGCATACTGAAACGTATGGCGTCTTCAATATTACCACCGACAGAGCCGCTGACTGAACGGCCTCCTCCCAGAAGGAGCGATGTCGGGAACTGCATCATATCCCTGGCGCCGGTAACTATTATTGCCTGTCCGTTCCGTCCGAGGCCGGGCAGCAGCTCCGAGATGGCTTTACCATTCGGCGCAGTACAAAGGATTACTTTCGCGCCTCCAAGTATTTTTAATTCCCCAACCGTATCTGAAGAAACAGTGTCAATATAATAGTGAGCTCCCAGCTTATAGGCCAGCTCCTCTTTCTCCTTTCCACGTGATAAAACAACTGTTTTAAAGCCCATTTTAACCGCGTATTGCACAGCAAGATGTCCCAACCCTCCAAGTCCATGGATGGCAACCAGGTCCCCTCCCCTCGCACCGCTGTTCTGCAAAGCCCCGAAAGTAGTTCGGCCGGCACATAAAATCGGAGCAGCGTCCGTGGAAGCCAGTTCCTCCGGTATGGGAACAAGAACATCAGCTCTGGCTGACATATATTCGGCATAACCGCCATCGATTGTAATGCCCGTGGTTAGTGAATTCTCACAGGCCCAGAAATCACCTTTCCGGCATGCACTGCATTGAAGGCAATGCCCTCCATGCCAGCCGACTCCGACCCTCTGACCGATTTTCCAGTTATTAACTCCGGATCCTGTTTTATCTATAGTACCGGCTACCTCATGGCCCGGAATCCTCGGATATTCTACGCCTGGGAAATGACCTTCTTTAACTATTGCGTCACCATGGCAAATTCCGCAAGCCTGTACTTTAATAAGAACCTCATTTTCTTTTGGCACCGGAATTTCCCTTTCCACAAGCTCAAAACCTGCTCCGGGGGAATTTACCTGAATTGCTTTCATCATTGCCATTAAAATTACCTCCCCTTTAAAGATAACTATTATTTAAACATGTTGTCTTCAAAAGCAGCGACATCATTATAATAAGCCCTGGCTATTTCTGCGGATGAAGTATTGGTATAAATTTCAGGTTTCGGATTTTTTATAAGTTCCATTAGGATATCAGCTACTTCTTCAGGTGTTTGGGGCTTCATGCCTGTCGCTGATCCCATTGGCATTTGCGGTGTTCCATAAAGAGCGTTTTTCGCGAAATCCGTAGATACCATACCCGGCATAACAAGAGAAACTTTTATTCCGGGATGAGTCCTTCTTAAATCCGTTCGAAGGTTAGCGGTAAGCGTATTAACAGCGCTTTTTGCAGCATTATAGGCTGATCTGAAATTCGCGAATGGTACTCGTCCCAGAAAAGACGAAATGTTTATAATATGCCCCACGCCATGTTCCTGGAAATAAGGAACAATTGCCTGCATTCCGAAAAGCACTGATTTGACATTAACGTTCATCATTTCATCAAAATCGTCTTCGGTTAGATCCAGAACCTTTTTCCCTATCCCTCTGCCGGCATTATTGACCCAGAGGTCGATCCTGCCGAATTTTCTCAAGGCTTCGGTTTTCAGGTTATCAATATCCGTCCGCTTTGTAACATCAGTAACGACAACAAGCGTATTTTCACCCGACCTGGCAGCGATTTTATAAAGTTCATCACGCCGCCTTGCAGCAAGCGCAACATTCCAGCCTTCGCCACCAAGCTTGATGCAGAGTTCCGCTCCAATGCCTCCGCTTGCCCCTGTTACTACAGCAGTTTTTTTATCCATAGAGATGCTCCTGATTTATTATTTATCCTAATAATGTAACTTTAAGTAGAAATATAACCAATTATATTTCAAAAATCCACTTTGATCCGACTTAATAAGTTTATTTTAAGATAAATTAGGAAGGCAAAATTGATGTACCGAACAACAAATGCATAAAAAATAATAAAATACTCCGTTTCGATATGCGGAGTATTTTATTATAATGGTTCCCATTTAAAGGTGCTTATTAATTCTTTACCGCCTATGAAACCTGCGATGAGGACCATAATGTAAATACCATCTTGGTCCATAATAGTAAACGTCGAAAGGAACATATCTATAGCCGATTATAAACCATGGCCCGCCGTAGAAAGATGACCGGTACCAGATATTATCCGCATTCTGCCACCAATAACCATTGTAATAATAAAGTAGTTCTCCATTAGAATAAGTGTAGTAGACACTGCTTCCCGGTATAAGCACAAGATTGGGATCCGGCTCGACATTGGTTGCAGGCTGATTCTGTGCCATATTTTGCGGAACATTTGTATTTATTGTAAGATCCAGCGGTTTGCCGTTTCCGGCATCAAAAACAGTTTTGATACCGGCCAGTTTCAAAACCTCGGCTTTCCTGTTTGTACCCTCAAAATACAGTTCATCCGCCGTTTTACCGAGCATATTTCCTTTCATTATAGTACCGTCTTTCATTACTATATTTACGTCGATAGCCCATAAACCGGCACTAAATATAGTAATGCCGACAATAATCGCTAAAATTCGCTTCATATTCTGCCTCCGAAAGGTATTATTAAAACGCGTAACCTAAATTCAAACCAAATGTGACATTATTTTCGATACCATATAGCGTATGATAACCTGATCCGTTAGTGTAAACTCCGGTTGTACTGATTTGTTCATTCCAAGTACCGAATGGGATTAACACGGCAATGCGCGGTTCCAGAAATAAGCCACTGTTCATTCCGAATATGATCTTGTTTCCGAATTCGATCCCTGCCAGCGGAGCAGGCGGATAAGTACCGGTCACATTGTATGACCCATGACGGTCGGAATATGAATAATTTATTGATCCGCCCTCATAGCCGAACATAAGACCTGCGTAAAAACCCCTCAAGCCATTATTCCAGTTTGGAAACCAGCCGAAACTGTGCCCTGCGTAAAACCGCGCGGACAAAGCAGCTTCCCAGTAATTGATGCCGGTACCCCAAAAATAATCGGGACTGTAGGAACCGTAAATCATCAAAGAAATCCAATCGTTTAAAGCCCTTTCATAGGAAAGCTGGAAGTTGTAGCCGACTAAACCGGCTATATCCAGTCCGATCGCATTATAAGGTCCTTTTACCGGCGGATTTGAAGCCGCTGTTTGGACCGGACTTCTTGATATTTGATTCAGATCGGAAATATTTACAGGATTACCTGTAGTATCGTTAAAAACCGCTTTAATATCGGTCTGTTTAATAAACACAGCCCTGTCATTATCCTGCCTGACATAAATTTCATTGGAAACAACCCCAATAAATTTACCTTTAATAATTGAATTATCATTCAATATGATATTCAAATCCAAACCAAAAATTCCCGATGAAATTATTAATATAGTAAAAATTGATATTCCCAAACGAAGCATATTGTGCCTCCAATTATCATAATATTATATAATATTAATCATTTTTAAGGCAAAAAAGATTCATTTGAATAAAAATTATTTTTATTGTTTCGGATAAATATTATTCGGAATGGAAGAGCCAAGGTTCGATAATAATTTTATTAGAAACGGCTTGATCAAATTCATCTTTTTTGACAGAACTTTCCGATTTAAATATACTTATCAAGATGGAAGGAATAAGAAATTGAAAGGTTATAAGAGTTTATGAACTTACGAAATGCCCGGTTGGGCGATGAAATACCGATCGCTGAAATCAGGGACAAAACATGGAAAGATGCCTACCGGGGAATATTGCCCGATGAATATCTCGATGGGATGGACTATAGCGAGTCCGTCAGGAAATTCGCGGAAAAGCTTTCCGGCGGAAGGGAAATCTTTTACCTGGCTGAGGATGAAAATGGAAAAGCTGCGGGTTTTATAGCAGGAAAAATCCTCTTGGATTCGCATGACGGATGTGAACTCATCGCAATTTATGTCCTTCCCGGTCATCAGAAAAAAGGATACGGCAGGGCATTATTCCTGAAATTGGTTAAAGACTTTATAGAAAGGGGCCAAAAAAGTATGATTCTCTGGACTTTTGAAAAAAATAAAGACCGGGAATTTTATAATAAACTGGGCGGAGTTCCAAAAGAAAATAAAACAATTACTTTCGGCGATGCTGAACTGCGCTTAACCTGTTATTACTGGGACGATATTCGAACTATATTGAATTAATTCAAGCCAATTGTGAATTCATAAGGAGAATGTTTATGTTAAAAATTTATGGCTTCTTGATTTCAGCGGTTTTATTTTTAATCTCATGTTCGATTAATTCAGGTATCAATAAAGATAATAATAATTCAACGCCACTTGGAAATCCGAGTAATTACAACGTTTACATTCTGACGGGGCAATCCCTGGGCGATAAAACCACCGCAATAAATGGTTTATCTGTCGATACTTCTTCCGTTGATTCAATTTCCGCATCAGTCCAATCTATTTTGATATCAACAAATAAACTTAAGGTAGTAACGGAAATCTCCGGCACATACTGGGATTATACCGCTGATTTTACGGCCACAGCAAAACAGGTCCCCGATCTTTTTTACGGGGCCGGCTTGCAGTGGGGAAGCAAGTATTTTCTGACAATGCCCAAATACCTGGAACTGGTGAAGCATCTCCGTATAAATATTATCCGCTTTCCCGCGGGACAGGAACGCTTCCGATACAACCGGCTTGCTGTTACAACTTCAACAGATTCTTTGGGAAACTATCAGCCTTACCAGTATATCCTTACCGGAGAGGATATATCCAACTTCATTTCTCTCTGCAGGAATTTCAATATACAGGCTGAACCTGAAGTAAACATATATAACGACGATGTTACAATGTGGAGCAATATGGCTGACCAGGTTGTAAATGAACTGGGGTATGATTTGAAATATATCTCTTCCGGAAATGAGCCGGAGTATAATGCATTTTCAAACTGGATTTATTTAAATGCCACCAATCAATACCAGGGTATATCCAACTATATGGACCGTTTCCTCCGGTATTCGGCAGCCATAAGCGTCGTTAAGCCCGGAATAACTTTTTCCCTGGGGGAGCTGGGAAGCGACGCGTTATCTGATTTAAGCCAGTATATTGACTGGATGATCTCAGGAAGGAACATTACTGTGCCTGTTGTCCTTTCTGCGCACTGGTATATGCTGGGAGACTATGGACAGCCTTTCTCTTACAGCGATTATCCTTCAATCAGCAACCTGATTATCGGTAACGGAAATCCGAATCAGATAACCTTTCTTTCCAATTATTACAGCGTGTTAAGGCAGAAATCCGATCAGTACCTTAATGGGGCTGGGATTTTCCTGGGTGAGTGGGCCACATCCTGGAGCGCTTCAGCGGGAGGCGAGCAGGTTCAGGACACTGTTGCCACTGCTATCTTCGTCGCGGAAGTCATGGAATACGCAAAAAAACTGGGCTTTAATTCAATGGAATATTTCGGGTCTCAGACCCGGTATCTTATTCCCCCTGGTGCACCTCAATGATTTATGTGAACGGCGGTGATGTGTTTATCCGCCCCCAGTATTATATTTATATGATCTACAATTATCTCTGGGGAAACAAAATAGTAGATATTCCAAACGGGCAGGCCGATGATTATTCCATTTACGCTTCAAAAGATAACACTTATAATTATATTATGCTGATCAACCGGTCTGGCACCAGCACATTTACAAAGACAGTCAAAGTCATAACCCCAACCGGTACAAAATGGCTGCAACTAAACATATATCCTCATTCCGTTACCGTAATCCGATTTTAGGCCGCCAGTAATTGACAAGGGGCTTAAGCCCCTTGCAGAACCAAGGCCGGTTTCACCCAGCGTAGTTGCAATTATTTATAAAATAATTTATAATTATAACCTTAACCTTGACGTTAAGGTTACTGTCTTGGTATATTTAATAAAGGAAGATAAAATGGCGGAAAAGAAACAGAACTATTGTAAAATTGAAGAAGTGGCTATAAAGACAGGCCTGACAAAAAGGGCACTGCGGTATTATGAGGATATTCAGCTGCTCCACCCGATCCGCAAAGAATCCGGTTATAGATTGTACGCCGAGGAAGATATTGAAAAGGTTATCAGGATCAAGGAATTTAAAGAAAGCCTTGGATTTTCACTTAACGAGGTCAAAGATATTCTTGAACTGGAGAATAAATTAAAATCAATATTAAATGAAAACCGGGTCCATGACGATGAAATCCGGATATCAATAGAAAAGGTTAAAAAACAGATCCAGCTGATAGAAAGTAAGGAGAAAACCCTAATGAGGGTTAAGGCAAAATACAGGGAAACATTGAATAAACTGGAAGATTTATCAGGTAAAACTATGGAGGAGAAATAATGAAACGGGTTAATTATAAGTGGATAGCGCTTTCATGCACATCGCTGGGAGCTTTGCTGTCCATCTTAAACGGAAGTACGCTCGTCATTGCGCTTCCGGAAATTATGAAGGATTTAAAAGCGGACTTAAACACTATTATCTGGACAATGATGGGCTACCTGCTGGTTTTAACAATCATTGTGCCTGCTATCGGCAGGATCGCGGATATTATCGGAAGAAAGATGCTTTTTGTTAGCGGATTTATTGTGTTTACCATCGGTTCATTTCTTTGTGGAATGTCTCATACCGGAATGGAACTCATATTATTCAGGCTTATTCAGGCAGTCGGAGGCGCTCTGCTTGTCGCGAACAGCGCTCCCATTGTAACCGACGCTTTTCACAGGAAAGAACTGGGAAGGGCGCTGGGTATAAACAGTATGATTATAAGTATTGCTTTTGTCGCCGGCCCTATACTTGGGGGCTTTCTTATGCAGTTCGGCTGGAGAAGCATATTTTATATTAATGTACCGATCGGGATTGTTGGATCAATCTGGGCCTGGATACAGCTCAAGGAACTTGACAGGCTACCGGCTCACCAGAAGTTTGACTGGAGCGGAATGCTGGCGTTTACCGCAGGAATGTTTTTGCTCCTGATAGCGCTAACATTCGGCGGGTTTGCCGGATGGCTGAATATATATATAATAGCGATGTTTATTGTTTCCATCTTATTTCTTGTACTCTTCTTTTATATTGAAAATCATAAAGAACAGCCGATGCTTGATTTGATGCTGTTCAAGAGCAGGCTTCTCGCTTACGCATTCAGCAGCACACTCTTTAACGGAATCGCGAGGGGAGCAGTTACTTTTTTGCTTGTATTCTACTACCAGGGAATAAGGGCAATGGACCCGCTTCTTGCCGGAATAATGCTGACGCCTTTTGCGGTATCGCAAATGGTTGTGTCTCCGGTCAGCGGCTGGCTTTCGGATAAACATGGATCAAGGGTTTTAAGCTCGGTTGGATTACTGATCTCCGCAATAGGCCTGATCGGCTTTATCAAACTGACTCCTACGACATCATACCTGGAAATGATAATCTGGATGCTGATCATGGGATTCGGCTCAGGTATGTTCTTCTCTCCGAACACAAGCGCGATAATGGGTTCGGTACCTGTTGAAAAAAGAGGGATCGCCGCAGGTGTCAGGACAATGATGAATAATATGGGGACAGTTATAAGCATCGCCCTGGCTATGGCAGTCATTTCAACCAGCATTACTTCCGAAGCCCTGCAGGGACTTTTTACAGGAACTCAGGTGGGTTCAAAAGGCATTGCCGTAGCTGAGTTTATGGCAGGTTTGAGGGTAGCTTTTATAATATCCATGATTTTCAGTATACTGGCGGCATTTTTATCCTACCTTAGAGGCAATCACCCGGTCTGGAAGCATGATTCAATTGAAAAGCCTGTCAAACATGTAAAGCCGATCGAATCCGACTGCAAAGAGATAATATAACAGCGGAAATTATTGTCATGGCGTTTGATTTATGAATATAATTGAAGTCAGCCATTTAAAGAGGAATTTCGGTAATTTCATGGCTGTAAAGGACATATCTTTCACTATTAAAGAAGGTGAGATATTCGGACTTCTGGGACCGAACGGCGCCGGAAAATCCACGACCATCAAAATGCTTGTAACACTGCTTAAAAGCTCGGGCGGAACCGCAAAAATAAACGGATTTGATATTGACAGGGAAAATAAGAAAGTCAGAAAGTCAGTAGGGATAATCTTTCAGGACCCAAGCCTTGATGAAAGGCTTACCGCATGGGAGAATTTATATTTTCACTCTAAACTTTATCATATACCTTCTTCCCGTATAAAAGACTGTATAAATAATGCCCTCGAACTGGTAGACCTGACTTCAAGAAAGGACGATCTTGTCATGAACTTTTCGGGAGGAATGAAGCGCCGGCTTGAGATAGCAAGGGGTGTTATCCATAGTCCAAAAATACTGTTTCTCGATGAGCCGACTATCGGGCTTGATCCTCAAACCAGGAAGCATATATGGCAGTATCTTGAAGGCTTAAGGAAAACAAACCGCCTTACTATGCTTCTTACGACTCACTATATGGAAGAAGCCGAGATAAGCGACCGGATCGCTATAATTGATCATGGGGAAATTATCGCCCTGGATACCCCGGAAAACCTGAAAAAGAACCTGAAGAAAGACTTCCTGCTGATTAAATCGGATAATAATGAAAAATTTTCAGCACTGATAAAAAAGCATTTTAAGATCGAGCCTGAGATGGAAAACGGCGTGATAAGACTTGCCGTTGAAGACGGGAAAACATTCCTTCCTCTTCTTTTCCGGCAATTTGCCGGGTATATTACAAGCGTTGACATCAAGAAGCCCGGGCTTGAAGATGTTTTTATCAAGCTTACCGGAAGAAAAATCCGGGAAGAGGAAGCAAGTTCTACTGACAAACTTCGCAATAATGTAAAGAGAAGGGGTAGAAAATGATGACAGGCATACTTGATGCGCTGACAATAGCAAGAAGGGACATCATACGAAGTTTCAGACAGAAAAGCCAGCTTTACGGATCGCTTGTTAGGCCGTTGATATGGCTTTTCCTGCTCGGGAACGGCCTGAGAGCTTCGTTTACAAGCCTTCCCGGAGGATTCAATTATACGCAGTATATCTTCCCGGGAATGCTCGCAATGAATGTCCTTTTTGCCTCAATAATGGCGGGGACTTCCATCATCTGGGACAGAGAGTTCGGTTTTTTAAAAGAAATAATGGCCGCTCCAGTTTCCAGGTTATCTATAGTTTTCGGAAAGACTTTGAGCGGAAGCGTGGTGGCTGTTATCCAGGGAATTATAGTACTTGTCTTTTACCCACTATTGGGGCTTAGACTTTCCGTATTACAGATTATCCTGACTATTCTGGGAATGTTTGTCATGGCTTTGGCAATCTGTTCAATCGGAGTTTTAATCGCAACCAGGATGCGTTCTTTTGAAGGTTTTGGGACAATTAATAATTTTCTGGTTATGCCTTTATTTTTTCTAAGCGGGGCAATGTATCCTATAACTTCAGTTCCCGCCTGGCTTAAAGCCCTGACTGTTATAAATCCGGTTACATACAGTGTAAATCTTCTCAGGGGAATCGTCTTGAAGCTTCCCGTAAATTACGGCTTAAGCATAGCCATGCTTTTCATAATTACCGCTGTAATCCTGTCAATGTCATTGTATCTGTTCAGCCAGGAAGGAAAATAAAAAGCCATCCTAAAAGAGCCTTGTCAATTCATCCGTTGTGAGAAGAATCATCATGTTTTTCATATTTTGAAGCGAGCGAGTGTGTCCTTCCTGATTGTAAGATGACACTGCATCCGCTATTATAACAGGTAAGAATCCCCTGTTGAGGGCATCTCTGGCGCTTGATTCCACGCCAAGTTCGGTTGCGATACCTGAAAAGATAATTGTTGATAATCCGGCGTTCCTCATCATAAGTTCAAAATTTGTTCCGATGAATATGCTTGCGGTATTCTTGTTCAGTACGACATCATCTTTTTGCGGTTCAATTTCAAACTCGAGTCCTTCGGGACTATAATCCCCTGCCCTCTGCCTCAATTTCATCAGAAATTTTCTTGCGGGCGATTCAAATTTTTCGGGTAAAGGTGTAATCTTTGTAAAAAATATAGGAATCTTTTTCAGTCTGGCAATATCAATGAGTTTCTTTGTGCAGGTCAAAAACTCTTCCCTGTTGAAAATATTGTTTACCAGCATTTTTTGGACATCCCAAACAACCAGAACTGTTTTTTCAGGATCAATGATTCCCCTTAATTCATGAATATTTTCCATAGTCTTATTCCTCCTTTTATTGATAAAAATCATTCTATATTCTTTCATCCATTTATAGCAAAAATCACACCATTTGACGTAACCAAACTATCTGTTAATGTAAAGGCTACCGGAATCGTGCCGTCGCCAAACAGCTTTTTCCCTCCGCCAAGCGTCAGCGGGAATGTCTTGAGCCAGAGTTTCGTCCACTAGATCGTTCTTGAGCAGCAGTTGAATGAGCTGACTGCTGCCGTGCACCTGAATGTCAGATCCTTCCGAGCTTTTAAGCTTCTTAATACCTTCTATGTCTTTCAGGAACACTGAGTTTCCCCAATCCGATGTATCCATAGTATTGGACAGCACGTATTTTGTAACATCATTGATACCTGGCCAATAGTCTGCATGTAACTACTCAGTTAAGTTTAATTTTGGAAACAGAGCAAAATCAGCACTGAGTAGTCACATTAATTTTTTAGAAATATGCTGCGATTCCCATTTGAATGCTCAGTGGATTTATTGATATACCATTTCCGGTAAAGCCGGTTCCTGATTCGAATAATTCACTTGTAGATACAGATGAATTTGTAGAATTTCCATACAACTGGTTATAGCGCACAGACAAACCGTATTCAGCAAAAAGGCTGATATTCTTTGTAATAAACCACTCTACACCAAGACAAAGCCTTGCTCCAATACTCCATGAAAAATTCCAGTATTTTGAACTTTGTATTTCTGTAGAGTCCGCCTGATCATCAATCTGTATATTGCTGGAAACTGAATTATTGTATCCAATGGATATCATGGGTCCGATCCCAATATAGGCCTTAACCGGATCAAATGGGTTTAAAAAATATTGATAATCGGCATTAATACCGAAAGTAATTGAAGTTCCTGTATTAGTAACCAGTGAACCGAGATTATTTGTTTCCATAGAAGAAATGTAATTATTAGTAATGGACTGAATCCCGTTGGTAACGCTGAATGATCCGGAAAGCCCCAACCGGATGGCAGAATTATTGTTTAATTGAAATTTTGCAGCAATCAGATTATTACCGCTGTAGCTGCTGAGATTAAATAAACCGCTAAGACCAAACTCTAATGCAAATCCATTTACTGGATACAGATTGTTAGTCGAAATTTCTTCCGTAAATACAATTGAGCTTGATAACATAAAAATTACCAGGATCATTACCATTAAAATTTTTTGCATTTTCAACTCCTTTATAAAATTTATAATAGTTATTTTTATAGAATTTCATAAATTAGCAATTTGTCTAAATAATAAAAATGAAATTTTCATCCCTGGTAATTCAGAATATGTTAACTGCAATTGTTCATATAAGTCTAATTTTTTAATTTGGTTGCACTTTCCAAATATTTTTTACCGCTGATCAATTTCCTCAACAAAAATATTAATTTATAGTTCTGCTAATAGTGCAAAATAATTGTTTTTTTTATGCAGATTCGATATTATATTGTTTTATAGGAGCGATAATATGAAAGGATTAAGCTATTTATTGATCGGTTTTATTATATTGGCAGCGGCTTGCTGTGCAATATCAAATAATAACAGTTCAAGCAACTCGTCATCATCTAAAGTTACCACCGGGAGTTCATCATCACAGGTAACCCTTTCCTTTCTTGGGGTTCAGGGGACTTCATTCACAAATGCGGATAGCGCTAATTTCCGCTTTATCGGTATTAATCTAGATCCCTGGCGCTTCATTGTTCAGTCCGGGGAGGTTTATTCCAAATCCGATTTCGACTTATGGCTTAATGAAGGAAAATCATTGATTGGAGTGAAAGCCGTCCGTATGCACATCAACGGCGGAGCTTTCGAACCTGCAATCGGCAATTATTCGGAATCCGCTTTTCGGCAGCTGGATGAACTGCTTGCCTCAGCACGCGATAATGGCTTGTATGTGATCATCGCGCTTCGGGATTATCTCTGGAGTCCCTGGCCGGCAAGCGCTTATGATCCATACTGGTATCTAGGCGGCGGAAATGTTTCAATCCCGAATAAAGACGCCATACTTACCAACCAAACTGCAAAAGCTTATTTTAAAAATTTTATACAGTATGTTCTTTTCAGAACCAATTCTCTGAATCAGGTTGTTTACAAAGACGATCCTGTAATAATGGCATGGGAAGTCATCAACGAGCCGAACGTCATTGACGGTGTTTTCAGCAACTGGCTCATAGAAATGGGTAATTTTATACATTCCAACGATACCAAACATCTTCTTACCGTCGGAATTGGCGGGGCTGAGGGATCGTGGTGGCATTCCGGAAATTCAGACTGGTCCGAATTGAATGTCCCTCAGATGGATTTCATAGACCTGCATTATTACGCCGATGCCGGTCTTTATAATCCTGTCGATACGCAAAACACCCTTGAAATTCAAGACAGGGCCTCAGCCGTTCTATCGATTGGCAAACCGGTTGTTTTCGGAGAATTCGGCTGCATCAACACCAATTCCGATTTGACTATCAACAATCTGTACAAAACCATACTAAGCAATTCTGTCATCGCAGGCGGATCGGGAGGATTTCCTTATTCCTGGGGCCCTCCAGGACCAAACGGCTGGGGCGGAGAAGGCGGTTTCTGCATTTTCACAAACCGTCCGGCTGTTTTTAACGGGCTTAAAAATCTATTGAATTAGCATGTTTTTGTTTGTTTTTAATATAACAAAAAGCCGGAGATTGTGCGCCGTCATTCCACAAGTGGATGGAGCTTCCAAGGCAGTATTTAAATTCTTTACATCCGGTACAGATACCTGTTTTCATCCAGCCTCGGTTTCTGAATTGATGGAATCCATTTTCCCAGAGATTTCGAAAATCATCCCTAATAATATTGCCTTCATAAAAATATGCCGCATTATTTGAACAACCGGTGATACTTCCGTCGCTCAATATTGACGCGATATTTACTCCTGCGCGGCAGAAAAATGGAAAATCACGAACTTTCCTGTCGGTTGCAAAATTCATATATCTTTCACAGCTGTAGTTCAGAGAAATCCCGCGTTTTTTATAATAAGGCCTGTTTTGGGAGACCCAATCGAGAAGTTCTCTAGTTTTGTTAAAATCAAGATTAAGTTCAGGGTGTTTAAAAACTCTACCTGAAGGGAAAATACGGAAAATCCTCCATGAATTCATACCGGAATCGATGATTATTTGCCCAATAAGATCGAGATTATTGAAATTACCGGGATGAACACATGTTACCACATCCTTGAAATCCGGCCCGGCAGAAGTTTTACCGACAAGTTTTATTGCATTCACCGCTTTTTTAAATGACCCTTTTTCATTGCGCAATTTTTCATGAGCTTCCTTCCCGCCGTCAAGACTTATTGTGATACTTTTTATGCCATGGTCTAAAAATCCCTTCCAGTTAGATTCAGAGAGAAGCTGGCCATTCGTGACCATACTCCATTGAAATCCTTTTTCATAAAGCGCACCGGTTATTTGCTTGAGTCCGGGATGCATAAGCGGTTCACCGCCTGTTATTACAATAGATGGTTTTTGAGAGAAACTTTTATCCAGATATTCTATTATCTTTAACCAGGAATCTGTTGTTAATTCGCCGTTCTGTATATCAGACCTGCAGTCCGAACCGCAATGAAGGCAGTAAAGGTTGCAAAGACGGGTTATCTCAAAGAATAAATAAAGTAGAATGTGATCTTTAATTTCAAGACTCTTATAATAACGATGTAAAACTTTTTGAAACTGGAAAGTTATTTTATTGAACATCATTCCTCTATTTTAGAATGAAATCAGAACGGACGTTCTAATTGGACATTATAAACAACTGATCATCGGAATCATCAAGCTTGTTTGTTTCAGTTTGAAATACACCGCCATTGTTTGTGCCGTCCGTATCACTGCTGATGGCGCAATAATCGTTGAAACTCTGAACATCCGGAATTGAAAATTTCACTATGCCCTGATTATCTGTATTTTTACTAAAACTTCCTGATTTTGAAATCAATTCAACATATAAATCGGGAATAGGGACTGAATTTGTATCAGTATATTTTAATGATTTTATCTTTTCATTCACAGAAGCAACACCGCCGTAACAAGCCGCCAAAATAAGGCTACCGAAGCCTGTTGTCAATAAAAGGAGGAATTTTTTCATTTTATTAATCATAGCCTCACTCCTTTAAATTATTATTTTTATCATAATAAATCCAGTTATTTCAGTCAAGTTATGTGCTTAATCTGATAAAAATCAAACTTATTAATATACCTTCTTCCTGATTATTTGCATAATAATTGAGAGTGTAATAATGACCATTCCTGTGATCACCGCAGCTATAACGGCCTGCGCAGGAATACCAGGATTGGCGAGCCTCTTTAGCAGTATTCCCAGCAATGCCCAGTCCACAACAAGCGCATAAAATATATCTTTACGCTTATATACCATGATCAACGCCAGAGCAATACCTGCCAGAATAACAATAATCGTCCAGAACTGTTCGCTCAGACCAAAACGGTTCCAGTTTATTTTTACCAGAAAAGCAGTTACATTTGCGATAGTCGCTATTGATATCCAGCCTGAATAAACGCTGACAGGCAGGTGGATCAAATACTTTTCACCGGCGCCAGCGGTTGATATTCCAATCCGCAATCTCTGATAGATAACAATCAGGCTCAATAAAAGCAGTACCATTAAAAGAAGCGAAAGTGCCACATTTTCATAGTGCCAGGCAAAAATCCAGCCTGCGTTTGCAAGGGAACTTATCAAATAAAAAACATCGATTTTGTCTAAATATGAAGGCTCATCCTCACTGGAGCGGAAGGCTGAAACTAATAAAAATACGCTGAAAATAAGCAGTAAAATGTAAATTACTCCCCAGACTGCAAATGTCAAACCGGCCGGAACAAACAGATTGGAGTATTTATCCGATAAGGCCCCGGTATTCTTGTCGTTTATCGGCAAAATATTAGCGAGGGCATTCACCGTTACCATAAAAATAAATCCCAGCATGTTTATTAACGCCCAGACTATCCTTTTTGTCTTTCTCATTTGATGATTCCTCCTCTGGCTATTCTTATACATATATAAATTTTATTTTATTCCAGTAATTAACTCAATTATTATTAAACCTGGGTTAAATAATTTCTGATTTACTATTGACAGAATAATTATTGTAATTTATAATATACATATTATATTTGTTTATATGTATAAGTAATTTAAGGATAATTAATTATGAGAGCCATTAACGAGGAAGAAAGGGGATTTATACAGCAAAAACTTTTGTTTAAAGGCAGGGATATTTTTGCGCAGTTCGGAATAAAAAAAACCACTATAAGGCAGCTATCCAGAGCCGCTGGTATATCCAGCGGAAGTTTTTACATGTATTTTGAATCGAAAGAGGAATTATTTTTTCAGATATTAACCCTGGAAATAAATAACACAATTAATGGAAACATGGAAATTATGTCTTCTCATTCTTATGAACCTGGAATTATGATAAAGATGATTATAAAGAAAGCTGTCAGTAATTTTGAACAGAATCCTATACTAAAAATATTATTAATCCGGGAAGAATTTGAACTGCTGCATCAGAAGTTTTCTTCAAGATCAAAGGAAATGCGGGACATCCTGATTAATTTAGTTTCTAAATGGAATGAAATGGGAATTTTGATTTCAGAGGATTCGGATGTATTGGCTGGAGCCATAAGAGCATTGCTTTTTATGACTTTTCATAAAGAAGAAATCGGGATAAATAATTTCGAGAGAAGCATGGAATTATTGATCGATTTTACAGCAAAAGGGATTGTAAAAGAATCAAAGGAGGAATCATTATGAATATCACAGCCGTATCGTTTAACAGCAATTCGGTTTTTAATTTTCCAATAGTTTTTCTGTTTTGGGGTGTTGTTATCACTTACGTTTTACATGTTTTTGAGGAAACAATTCTACCCGAAATTTTTGTTGAAAAAGTTAAGAGGCTATACTGGCCTCAGTATAGCTGGAATAAATTTTTTTGGTTTAATACATTTATCCTTATTATAAATATAAGCGCCGTTCTTTGTTTTGAAGGTATGGGAGGTAAATGGATTATATTTCCTTTAGTTATGGCGGCTGAAAGATTTTTCAACGGTCTTT
The DNA here is from genome assembly GCA_963783575.1 of uncultured Spirochaetota bacterium. Taxonomy (GTDB): domain Bacteria; phylum Spirochaetota; class Brevinematia; order Brevinematales; family JAOACQ01; genus CAWEAK01. The sequence continues at coordinate 214,487 of CAWAOD010000003.1, forward strand.
ATCATTTATTTGAGACAATTTTAACAAAGAAATTTTCTTCGGGTTTATTTTCATCAATAATACACTGGATAATTTGCTATATGATAATCCGTTATGCACTTTTACCAGGAGAAATAAGAATTAATTATTTTTTACCTGCTGTTATCACCGGTTTTTGCATATCGTTTTTAATGATTGGTTATTTGATTTTAATAAAAGTTGTCAATAAAACCAAAACTGTAAAATAAAATAAAATGAAATTCTCTATTTTTTATTTCAGTGGCACTGGAAATACAAAATGGGCTGTTGAAGAATTCTGTAGAATGGCATTTGAGTTGGGACATCAGGCAGAAATGCTATCAATCGAAGATAATTCACTTCTTGATAATATAATTATAAAGAATATTTTGCATTCTCCGGGTATAACCGGGTTTGCATATCCGATCATCGGAGCCGACATGCCTTTAATTATGAAAAGGTTCCTGGATAGTCTCAGGCCAATGATGGAAAAGGAATCATCAAAACCTTCTTTCGTTTTAACAACGGCTGGATTTGTTAACGGATTCGGCCCATATACGGCAGGAAAAATTCTCAAAATAACAGGATTCAATAATTCTGCGGGAAGGTAAATACGCCGATCCTGTTTTGTATAAACGTTATCTTGGTCCGGATAAAGGCTATAAAATATAATCATAATTGACAAATAACAATTGATTTATTAATCTTTATTGATGATGGATTTCAGAGGAGTAGTTATGGAAGAAAACATACTGGAAGATATCTATTATGACGATTCGGACGTTCAATATAGCGCCGTTAATGACGAATCTATCCGGGATGATATTCTGCTCGATGCATATTCGAAGACGGTAATCACCGCATCGAATAAGATCAGCCGGGCTGTAGTTCATATTATGGTTTTTCATGACAATTCCAAAAATGGAAGGCCTAATGACAATCCTGGGCAGGAACCCGACGGAAGCGGGTCCGGCTTTTTATTTACACCTGACGGTTTTATTATGACAAACAGTCATGTCGATACATGATGCAGTAAAAATAAACGTTGTACTTACCGATGGCCACCGTTATGAAGCATCTGTTGTCGGGGATGATCCGGATACCGATCTGGCAGTTATTCGGGTTCCGGAATCAGGGTTCAAACCGGCCAGGTTTGGCGATTCGGGAAGTATCAAAGTCGGACAGATCGCAATAGCAATCGGAAATCCTTACGGGTTTCAAAGTACAGTAACTGCAGGGGTTGTCAGTGCTTTGGGACGGTCATTTTATTCCAAGAATGGCAGGCTTATCGACAATATAATCCAGACCGATGCGGCTCTAAATCCCGGAAATTCCGGAGGCCCCCTCCTGAATTCAAACGGGGAAGTTATAGGCGTCAATACGGCGGTAATCATGCAGGCGCAGGGGCTCTGTTTTGCAATACCGAGCAATACGGCAAAATACGTGGCTTCTTTATTAATGAAAAACGGGAAGATTAAACGCGGCTATATCGGAATCGGGGGACAGAATGTACCTGTCCATAAACGAATTGTCAGATATTTTCAGCTCCCGGTTGAAAACGGCGTTTTAATTATTGAGCTTGATAACAATGGAGCCGCAAAAGCTTCCGGTTTAAGGGATGGGGACATTATCATAGAAATGGACAATAATCCCGTGACCTCCATGGATGATCTGCATAAGCTGCTTACTGAGGACAGCATTGGAAGAAGCAGTAACATTACTGTTATCCGCTATAATGAAAAACTGTCGTTTAACATTGTTCCGGGTGAGTCAAAATTGTAAGCATTTCCTATATTATAATTTTACCTATCCCAAAAATATTGATAAATAGAAACTTACATTTTATAATCTGATCATTAATAATTAGGGGTTAATTATGATGCAGGAACTTCTTGAATTGCTGGAAAAAAACAGCCGTTTAACTACGGCAGAGCTTGCTGTTATGCTGGGAAAAACCGAAGATGAAATCCGGCAGGCAGTCGGTCAATATGAAAAAGAGAAGATTATCCTCAGTTATAATACAATGATCGATTGGGACAAAACAGACAGGGAAAGCATAACCGCGCTGATTGAAGTAAAGGTTATTCCGCAAAGGGGCTTTGGTTTTGACAAGGTTGCGGAAAGGATCTACCAGTATTCCGACGTAAAGGCATGTTATTTAATGTCCGGCGGTTTTGACCTTACTGTTATTATTGAAGGAAAAACAATGAAGGAAGTCGCATATTTTGTTGCGGAAAAACTAGCCCCGATGGAATATGTCCAGAGTACGGCTACCCATTTTGTCCTTAAGAAATATAAAGATAACGGCGTTATTTTTGAAGAGAAATCTTCAGACGACAGGGAGCCTGTCGTTTTATGAATATTTCGGATATGATATCGCCGGTTGTTAAAAACACCCCTCCTTCCGGTATTCGAAAATTCTTCGACCTGGTTAACGAGATGAAGGATGCAATATCGCTTTCAATCGGAGAACCGGATTTTATTACTCCATGGAAAATACGGGAAGCCGGAATATATTCATTGGAACAGGGACATACCCATTATTCTCCCAATGCCGGATTTATAGAACTGAGGATTGAAATATGCAGTTATTTAAAAAGAAGATTTCATCTCGATTATGACCCGAAAAACCAGGTTATAGTAACTGTCGGCGGAAGCGAGGGCATTGATATCGCGCTCAGGTCGATTGCCGGAGCCGGCGATGAAGTTATAATTCCCGAACCGAGTTTTGTTTCTTATAAGCCATGCTCTGTATTTACAGGTGCCACTCCTGTAGTTATTGATCTGAAAGCGGAAGATCAATTCCGTTTAACACCGGAGCTTTTATCAAAGGCTATCACTCCAAAGACAAAAGTTCTTATACTTCCATTCCCTAATAATCCGACAGGCGCTATTATGACTAAAAAAGACCTTGAAAAGATAGTTGAAGTAATAGCGGATAAAAATATAATAGTCATTTCCGATGAAATTTACGCCGAATTGACTTATGACGGCAAACACACATCCATTGCAGAATTCCCCGGGATAAAAGACAGAACCATTCTAATAAACGGTTTTTCAAAAGCCTACGCGATGACGGGCTGGCGTCTCGGATATGTCTGCGGACACCCCGATCTGATCACGGCTATGTATAAAGTCCATCAATACGCACTGATGTGCTCTCCTACAATGGCGCAGCATGCCGCTGTTGAGGCTCTCCGTAACGGCGATGATGAAATCTTGGCAATGACAAAAGAGTATAATTACCGAAGGCGGGTAATGATTGACGGTTTTCGTAAATCCGGCCTGGAGTGTTTTGAGCCTCTCGGCGCTTTTTACACTTTCCCCTGTATTAAATCAACCGGGCTTTCATCGGAATATTTTTGTGAAAGACTCCTTTTGGAGGAAAAAGTGGCTGTTGTCCCCGGAACGGCATTCGGGCAAAGCGGCGAAGGATTTGTAAGGGCATGCTATGCTTATTCCATTGATAATATCCGGGAAGCCTTAAAAAGGATAGGAAATTTCACATCAAAACTAAAAAAATAAAGGAATAACATTATGAATTTTTTTTGATAAGGTTTGCAAGTTCATAGCGGTTTTTTGCACCGGTCTTTTCATAAATATTGTGGATGTGGTTTTTGACAGTCCCCGGAGATATGAATAATTTTTCACCGATATCCGAATTTCCCTTCCCCTGAATTATTAGGCAGACAATCTCGCTTTCCCTCACAGAGATACCATATTGTTTTTTGAAATTTTCCGATAGGGTAATCCCTGAAACTTCCAGAAATTTACTGCCGCTGCCAACGGATGGAACGAACATATATTTTGCTGAATATACAATGCTGAATATGCTCCAGAATAAATAAAAAACCGGCATAAAATTGATATATCGTGGAATAATCTTTAATTTTTCCTGGAATAATTTCCAGTAACCGTCAAGAATAAAAGCGGGAAGGAATATTATCAAAAGTAAAAGTCCTGCCCGCAGGATTATTTTAGCCCTGTTATTCTTAATATTTCTATAATTAAATATTGCAAAAAGGATTGTATATAAATAAACGCCGAAAAAAAGATTTATATAAATATTGTAGAGTAAAAACCAGAAAAGGTCCAAAAGCCTATTCCGATCACTTATTAAAATCAGGGGGATCAGTATAAAAAAAAGAGATATACCGCCCGCTGTTCCGAAGACGATTTTCTTCCATAATTCGAAATGTTTTCCTATCAATTGATGTACAACATACGGTCCTTCAAAAATAAGTGATCCGAATGTCAGTAAAAAAATCATAGAAAAGAATATATGTAAAGTATTATTTTGAAAATCTGCGATTGATGTGATGTAAAAATAGAATGTATTTGTAATGACAAGGATTGATAAGAGCATATAAAAAATGAAGAAATGTAGTACGATTTTGATTCGTGTTTTTAAATAAATCATTAATGATATTACCAGTCCGATCAATCCGGTTGAAAACGCTATGACATAATAAAATGTAACCAGGTGTTTCATATTAAATCCTGATATTTATTAAAATTTCCGGTAATTAATCAAAACCGGACCGGAGGTTAATTTCAATAATTCATTTATTGATACATAAGCAGTTCGGAAATCTCATTAAAACCAATTTTAATAAAACGGAACTGTGGGCAGTTTCAAATGCCTTTAAGTATTTGTAACTAAATATGGTATAAAGACAAAAACTTCTTCTATATTATAGTAATGTAAAAATTTTCTGTCAAACCATTCACTTCACTATTACTTTCTTAACCGGTCGATTTTTAAAAACTTTTTTTTGCGAAAAATGCGGCTTAATGGTATTATATCTGTAGCCGATAAGATTCAAAAGGAAAGGAGGGCATTAGATGGTTAAAAATATCAGTGAAGGATTCTCAACAAAGGCTGTTCATGCCGGAGAAATTCGCTATAATGAATACGGTTCGATAACAACTCCCATTGTTCAAAGTTCAACCTTTATATTTAAGAATACAAAAGAGATAGGCGAACTTGCAAAAGGCGCGAAGAACAGGTATGAATACGGCAGGTACGGCCATCCGACTCAGCTGGCTGCAGAGAGAAAACTTGCAGCACTGGAAGGAGCCGAAGACGCGGTTCTATTTTCAACCGGTATGAGCGCTATAACAACAACCCTCTTTGCAATGCTCAATGCAGGAGATCATGTTATTCTTACGGATGACGCATATAAGCGGACGATAGATTTCTGCAAAACAAGGCTGCAAAAATTCAATATCGAATGCTCCATAGTTAAAATGTGCGATTACGAAGCTATTGAAGCCGCAATAAAAAAGAATACCAGAATCTTCATTTCCGAATCTCCTACAAACCCTTACCTTAACATTATGGATCTGAAACGGCTTATGGGCATTTTTAAAAAACATCCCGGTATAACCGTTATATCTGACAGTACTTTCGCGACACCTTTTAACCAGAGACCGCTTGAATACGGTATACACCTCGTAGTGCATAGCGCCACCAAGTATTTTGGCGGTCATAACGATCTTCTGGCCGGGGTTGTGCTGGGTAAAAAGGGTCTTACCGATCCCATCCGTGATTTTCTTAAAACTACAGGCGGCGTTATAGATCCGCATTCCGCATATTTATTGATACGAGGATTGAAAACATTTGAATTGCGGATGATACGGCATAATGAAAACGGACAGAAAATTGCAGAATTTCTGGAATCAAATCCGAAGATCAACAGGGTTTACTACCCCGGGCTGCCCAGCCACCCGCATTATAAAGTAGCAAAAGAGCAGATGAGCGGATTCGGCGGTGTAGTCACTTTCGAGATGAAGGAAGACATTCAATATGTACATAAATTTTTAAGTTCACTGAAAATAATCAATATCGGGCCAAGTCTTGGCGGTGTTGAGTCATTAATAACTCATCCGGCTTCAATAAGTTATTATGATTATACCCGGGAGGAACGCCTTAAAATCGGCATCAAGGACGGATTGATAAGGCTTGCAGTGGGTGTGGAAAATGCCGAAGATATTATTAACGATATCAGGCAGGCGATTCCTGAATAAATAAAAAAGGGAATGCGTCCCAAATACCATACCTCTAATTATGCATAAAGCAAAGACCAGCAGGATTAAAATGGCAAACTGCCTTTCGTCAACAGGCTCGCATTCCCAACAAAATATTTTAAAATATAATTTCGAGATTACTGCCGTTCATTTTTCGCCGATACATCAATTGGTTATCTTCATTGCAAAGCCGAACATCGCCTGGAAATCGTTGTTAGTATCATATGAACTTCCATGTCCAAAGCCAAGCAATGCCATACTCAAATCCGCAGACGGGACTAATGCGCCGCCGCCGCCGGAATTTGTCGGCCTAGCAAAATAAACCACAGAGTTAAGAGGGTAATCTATAATAGCACTATCCGCTAACATAGTAGTCACGTAATTATAATCAGCATCGTTTGTGGACGTATAAATATCCACATTTGGCCCATTGTTGGATAGAATGGCATAACCTCGTACTACATTATCCTGTGTCAAAACAGTTTCATTTCTATTTCTACTCTGATCCAGGTACATCAGGATATATTTACCTGCATAATCCGCTGGCTGTATTTGAGTTTGTCTCAGCAGGCAGCCGAAAGAAAAGCCCGCGTCCTGGCCTAAGTCCGCTACATAAGTATAGCCGTTCGCAGAAGCCGGAATATAATTCGTGCCGACACCATTTTCCCCGGGGCTGGGGCCGTAAGTTGTATTGTTGGAATAGATAACAGTCCCGGTAAATCCGTTTGGACTGATATGCTGATTGCTGGGGTTACTTTGAAAGACAGTAACACTTGCGTTTGTGATATAAACACCCATTTGATTTATAGAATAAAGCCCGATCTCCCATGGGTTGCTGGAATTTGTTACCTTACTTGCTAATAATTGAAAATACATACCGTTCATATTGGTTAAACCGGCTGAGTTTGTTATCGTATTCGGAGTGAGGATGGCGAGAGCGGGTTTATAAGGTGCTCCGCCTCCTGAGCCTGTACCGATCTGAAACGTTACAGCAAGCACTTTATCCGGAATTTCAATAAAATAGGCGGCTGTACTGTTGCCGAAACCGTTCGGTAAATTAAACATACGGGAACCGTCCGGCTGAACGGTAAAATTTGCGCTCCATGAATAGCCGCGTGTCATATTGGAATAGATCAGCTGATTATTGCTATTGTCAATTACATAGCTGATAAAGTCCCCGACCGATGCGGAGCCCATATAGAGCTTGAGCTTCAAATTATTCTGTGTGGTTGGTATACTGGAAGAAGAATTGTCAGAGATCTTTGTTGAGGAACTGCTGGAGTTATTAGATGCTACACTGCAGGAATAGATAAGTAACACAACAGACGGGATTAGAATTGCTAATCCATAAAAGAAAATGGAACGTTTTTTAAACATCTTAGTCTCCTTTTGATTAATTTATAAATGGTCTCTTTAGTCCATATTTAAATGGGTTTAATCATAAAAATTAAAAAGATAATTTAGTACAAATATATTACTATGTCAAGAAATAAAAAGATGAAATTTTTTTATTTATTTGAAATACGATATATAAACTGTCATTGAAGATCATTTTTTGTGACTTCGAATATAAGTGTCTTATCGGCAATCTGCCTGAGGCTTCTATTACTGCTGCCGCGGGGAATTATCCAGCAGACAGCCCGTTTGCCTTCATAATAATTCATTGCTGAAGAAAGAACTTTTCGCAAAGAGTAAGGCTTATTTGAAACAATATTAATCACTATCATCAACCAGTTCTCCGAATAATGGCTTATGTTTGAACCCTGCTTTAAAAGTTGCGTTACTGAAGGACCGGCTGTCTTTTTCTTGGCATGCCCGAAATCCGGAGCTTCGGTATTGCCCATAGGATCTAACCCGGACGCGCGGCAAAAATCAATAGAAGCCCACTTAGCGACTGATTCCGATGAAGAAATTTTTGAATAATTGCAGTCGTACAAATCGATTATCAGTTCAAAAGCTTCGGAAAATCCTTCCTCTACAGGCAGTTTATAACCGGATGACAAAATTCTGGAACAGTCAGTAAGTTTCGGTTTGAATATTACATCAATGTCTTTTAATTTCTTCCCCAATAATTCCTCCTGGTAGATATAACAGCATTTCCTGATCTGCCGGAGGTCACTAAATGAACCGCGCGGTATATGCCAGCAGACAGCCGAATCCGCCCCAAAATAGCTTAAAGAATAAGCTGACGCATCTTCCACAGGCAAAGAGGCGCAGGTAAAGCAATTGGCGCTGCCGGTCGACCCATACTGCCGGTAATTGATAGCACTGGTTTCTATATATTGAACCAGCGTTTCGCCCGGTCCGAAATTTGAATTCGATACAATAGGTTTACCGAAGGCTTTCATTTTTATAGCTTCGCAAGTCTCTTTACTCCATCTCGCCACCTTATCCATTGCCGGAAATTTAGCATCCTTAAGATGAAGATCCATTATTATTTCTTCGCCGTATTTATCCTGTTCAAGCCTTCTCTGGAATTCCGGATATACCATGGTTGAAATATTCGGGGAATACCATCTTGTTTTAATTCCTGATTCCTTAAAGGCTTTTTTAGCATTCTGAGGTGCTCTTTTGAAAACTTTTCTGCCCTTTGATCCGGCTGTAAGGCTGAATGGCCCTCCGATATAGCTTGCGTTTGCGAATTGAACCACCCTTACATCATCAAAAGAACACTCTATCTGCCGCCAGCTTGCCGGACACTCAGAAGGCTGAAGTATCAGCGAACCTGTCTGATGTATTGCAATTCCCCCGTCTATAAGCGCGTTATAAACGCTCTGGTAAAAGTCCGTGCTGAACAGTGATTTTGCCGGACCTATAGGATCGGTTGAATCAATAATAACAACGTCGCAGGTTTCTTTCATTTTTCTTATCGCTTCGGCGCCGTCCCCGGTAATTACATGAAGCCTTTTATCATCCCAGATTCCTTCCGATACCGAAGGCATTAATTTCCTGCAGTAATCTATGACCATTTTATCAATTTCTACAATCGTCACTGAATTTACCGATTTATGCTTCAAAACTTCCCTTGCAACTCCACCGTCACCACCGCCGATTATCAGGACTTTTTCGGCCGGTTTGAGCAGAGAAAAAAGCGGCCAGTGAGTAATCCATTCATGATAAATTCCTTCGTCTTCTTCTGTTAACTGGACGACTCCGTCAAGAATCAGGACACGCCCAAGCCTCTCCGTTTCAAGGATCATGATTTTCTGAAATCCCGTATCCGTTTCTGGTAAAAGAATTTTCGAAACTTTAAAGCCGTAAGTAATATCCGGATAGAGTTCTTCATAGAACCAAAATTCATTTTTTTGGTTGGTTAATCCCATTTTATTTTCCTCTTAATAAACAAATGAATATATTGACCTGAAATTATCTTTTTAATATTAATAATTAGTTAATAACTCAACAATCCCTTGCATTGGCTGGTTGATAGCAGCCAGAGACCAGCAGCTCACCGCTAATTTTATGCCGGAAGTGATTTTATTACAGGCATTTAAAAATGTCAAATGAATAGGCTATACAGGGAAAATAATCATAAATTGATTATAAAATTATTGTAATGATTTACTTCAAAGCAGTATTGTTTTCTTCTTTTTTTAATTTCTTATTCCGGTACATTTCAATATCTGCTATTCTTATTAACTCATCTACAGTTAGCGGGTTATTTGGATCAAACTCTGCAAGTCCGTAGCTGAAACTCAAGTGATAGGGAGGCATATGTGTCAGGTTGTAATCCTGGAGAGTATTTTCGATAACCCGGCAGACATACCCGCACTGTTCCAACGAAGAACCGGGCAGGATGACAAGGAATTCATCGCCGCCCATCCGGCAAATCGCATCCGATTCACGGAGATTTTCCTTAAAAAAACGGACAATCTTTAGTATATAAGCATCGCCTTCATGATGTCCGAAGTTGTCATTTACCCATTTAAGATTATTTAAATCAATAAAACAAATTGTAAAAGGAGTTGATATTCTTTTGCTGCGGATAATTTCCTGTTCAAGTAAAATAAGACCAATGCGCCGGTTGTAAACCCCGGTCATTGTGTCGGTCGTAGCGTAAGATTCCAGTTCTTTTGTCCTTTCCTGCACCTTGATTTCCAGTTCCTCTTTTGATTTATTAAGATCATCTTCTATTTGTATTCGTCTATTAATTTCATTTTCCATTCTTTTAATAAACCTTAAATCCTGGCATACAAAAATATGCCCCATTTTTATTCCCTCTTTATTGGTTAAAATTGAACTGTATAAATTTACCGGGATTAATTCTTTATCCGGTTTGATTATATGGAAATCCCAGAATTGATTCATTTTAAGCAGAATTTCATTCTCAATGTTTTCCTGAAAAATATTAACGATATTCAGGGCTGAAGCTTTCTTCTCGGTAATATTCAAAATATTTTTAGCGGCACTATTTAAAAGAATTATATTCAAATCCGAGTCTGTCATAAAAATATAATCATTTATATGAGAAAGAATTTCATCGATCGCTACAGCAGGAGTCGGGACCATCAATTGATAAAAATGAATCGAATGAGCCATGCCTATCATCCATATTAAGCCGAAAACCGGGGCTATATGAGGGACAATATAAATATTTAAAACCGGGAAAATAACATCGGTCAATGAAGCAAGAAAAAATCCAATTCCGCATGTGCCCAAAATTAAAAAAGCCTGTTTCTTTTCAACATAACTTATTCTTTTATTGTGCCAGATAAGGGTAATTATCATCGTTAAAAGAAGGTAAGAAAAATTATATATAAGAAACAATAAGCCCCATAAATTTTTATTATCTCGAATTTCATATGTATTTCCCCGGATCTGTATGTAATCTGTGGGTAGAATAATTCCGGCCATTGCCAGAATGATAAATATTACAGGAGGCGTATAATTGAAAATATAAATTAAATGAAATTTGTTGTCAGATATGGTTTTTGTAAACCTTAAAGCGAAATGGAATGCAAACGATGGGAAAAGACACCAGCCCAGGGCCGCTATTCTTTCAAGAAAATCCAGATTATTCCGGTCGGTTTCAGGATATATGAAAGTATTGGCTAAAGCCCATAATACAAGGGAAATGTTCAGCAGAAGGAATATACGGTTTAATATACCATTTTTATTTTCCCTGTAAACTGTAACACCCAGCCATATATAAAAAATAGAGGCAAAGAAAGACAGAAGGGAATAATAGTTCATTGCCCCAACCCCCACATCTTTTGCAATGATGCTCTTATTAATGACCTAAAAGTTGTTATTTTTTTTATTTTTCATTACAGGTTTGGAAAAATCGTAAAATTGAGAAATATCCTTGCATATAATATTATAACTAAATTATAATAGATATATTAAAAAAAGCAATAATTCATTTCATTATATTTTATTATTACCCCGATTAAAATTATTTTCATTGGAATATATGAGTTATAAGACCTAACCGGTGTTGAGATTGCGGGCAAGAATTATGCAGGAAAGCTTATGATCAAAATAAAAAATAATCTAAAATGAATCGAGGTAAATCAAATGTTTAAACGGGTTTTATTTCCTGTGATTATGAATGAACATACGGAGCAAATTATAAATTGCCTTGGCGGATTGGCAAAGAATGGAGTACAGGAAGTGCTTCTTTTCCATGTCTTAAGCGTCTCAGAAATGGCAAATGGCAGGATTAGCAGGAAACACGATGAAGATATGCTGATCCGGTGGAAAAAGATACTGGAAGAGACTGGAATAGTTGCCGATTATCGGATTATGACCGGAATCCCCTGGCTTGAGATTGTCGAGGCTGCCGATAAAAATGATTTTTCATTTGTGCTGCTCGGTTCTCACAGGAATTATTATCTTGACAAGGTTTTTTTTGGAAGCGTAACGGAGAATGTTGTTCATCATTCAAAAAAACCAATCTTTATTTTCAAACTTAAGCTGAATGAAAATGAAAAAAGCGGACCATTCTGTATGGATATTTTCGGAAAGATCCTGTATGCAACCGATTTTTCAGAATCATCCGCAGAGTGCATACCTTACATAGATGAGATGCTAAATAGTAAAAACCAGGAAATCATAGTGCTTCACGTTCAGGATTTAAGAATTTTGAAGCATGTATCCGCTGAAAAAATCGATGAGTTTAACAGGGTTGATCTTGAACGGCTTGAAAAATTAAAACAGCATTTTGAAAAAAGCGGATTTAAAAAAGTTATGACTTTATTATCAACCGGTTTTTCCATACCGGAAATACTGAATTATATAAAGACCGAAGGACCTACAATTGTAGTAATGGGCAAAAAAGGAAAATCTAATCTTAAAGAAATGCTCCTTGGAGGAGTCGCAGACACAATCATACGCAAATCTGAAATTCCTATTTTTATTGTCGAAGGCATCAAATCGGTATAAAAACTCCAGCTAATTCTCTCAAAAACTTGATTACCAAACACCTAAACATGTAATCTTCAATATCAATTACTTTGTTTGCGCATCAATATTTTGCTAAATTCCTCAAAAAATAAATATTTTTTCTCATCTACGTATTTACCCCGATGACAAAATAATTGAAAGAATGTAAAATTTAATTCTAATAATAAAAACATCACCGACTATAAATAATTATCTGTCGCTTAATTTATAAAAATCAATCAAACGGATTGTTTTTTATAAAATCCAGGAGGATTTTGTGAAAATTTTATATTTAAATTATTTATTAATCGCATTGTCTTTTCTGGGTTATGTTTCCTGTTCGGCAGGGGACCCTGATAAAATAACTCAGAGCCAAAGCAGGAACAATCCCAACGACCCGGGCGGCGGGAATTATTCGAGCGCCGCAGGTTCATCGACTGGTAATTCATCATCGATTAACGGCAGTTTGAGTGCGTCCAGTGCAGATATTTTGCCTAATGCGCCTGTAGTAAGCGGAACAAGCCCAACACTTAATAAAATGCCGACCTGGAACTGGGTTTCGGGCGGAGGTGGAAGCGGAACATACCGGTATAAACTGGACAGTTCCGATCTTACAGCAGGCGCAGTAGAAGCTGCAGCCGTAAGCTTTACTCCGGCATCAGCGCTTTCTCTGGATAATCATACCCTGTATGTTCAGGAACGTAATTCGTCCGGGAACTGGTCTGTAAGCGGCAATTATACCATCCTTATTTCGGATTGCATACCCGTTGGCTGGATCGGCGGTGGAAGTGACGGGTGGAAGACCAATTCCGATCCTATAAGCGGTGGCGATTACCGGTCATTCAGGTATCCCGGTGATGTTTTTGTAGACAGCGCCGGAAATATCTATATATCTGATTCTATAACCAATAGAATTTCAAAATGGGACTCAAGCGGAACAGCTTTAGGATGTATCGGCGGGGGAAGCGATGGATGGAAAACCGGAAATTCACCGATTTCTGCCGGAACAGATTTACGGAGTTTCAAGAATCCCGAGGGAGTTTTTGTCGACAATTCAGGAAATATATATGTCGCGGATTATAACAATCACAGGATCAGCAAATGGGATTCTTCCGGAACAGCCTTAGGATGGATCGGCGGTGGATACGACGGATGGCAGACGGGAAGCGCTCCTGGCGCTGCGGGAAACTTTAAATATTTCAGCGGACCGTCATCAGTCTGTGTAGACGGATCTGGAAATATTTATGTTGTCGATTGCGGTTATGTAAGCAAGTGGAGTTCAAACGGCGTTGAAGTGGGCTGGATAGGCGGGGGAAGCGACGGATGGCAGACAGGCATGCATCCGGGCACGAACACTGATTACAGGAGTTTCAGTTATGCCCATGGCATCTGCATTGACGGCTCGGGTAATCTGTATGTCACCGAGGATTATAACAACAGGATCAGCAAATGGGATTCTTCCGGAACTGCTTTGGGCTGGATTGGCGGTGGTAGCGACGGGTGGAAGCAGACAGACGGCGCAGTATCGAATGTTGATTACAGGAGCTTCAGGCTCCCGCGGGATGTTTCGGTGGATGCGGGGGGAAATATCTATGTCGCGGACTGGTATAACAACAGGATCAGCAAATGGAATTCTTCCGGTACGGCCTTGGGCTGGATCGGCTATGGAAGCCCGGGGTGGAAAAAAAACGATATTCCTTCAACATATTCCGGGACCATTAGGGATTATGATTTTTTTAATTACCCGATTGGCATATTTGTCTGGAATTCTACCAATATCTATATTGCCGAACAGAATAATTACAGAATATCCAAATGGCAGCAGCCGTAGAAAAGAGGAGGAAGTTTGTGATAAGAATAAACTTTTATCTTTTATTAATCCTTGGTTTTACTTTCGTTTTGATTTCCTGCGCCGCAGGCGACCCTGATAAAATATCACAAAGCAACAGCAGGAACAACCTCAACGACCCGAATGGAGGCAATTATTCCTCCGTTAGTTCCGTAACAAGTTTTTCATCTTCTTCCACGGGAGGTACAGTAAGTCCAACAGTCATTTCCGCAAGTCCGCAAAATAATGATCAGGGAGTCTGGATTTCACAAACAATAAATATAACATTCTCTAAAACAATGAATAAAAATCTTACAACGAATGCGTTTTCTCTAAAAGACCCGGGGAATTTCAACATTGCCGGGACCTTTCAATGGGTAAACAATGATCAGAATCTGGGGTTTACTCCATCCGGAACTCTTTCATATGATAAGGAATATACTATGACCATAGGAACAGGAGCGGAAGATATATCGGGTAATCCTTTGCCGGCAGCGTTTACAAGCAAATTTACAACCGGATGGGCTCAGGCGACGACAAACGGAGGATGGCCCGGAAGAACATTATCTACGTGCGTTTCATTTAAAAACAGCCTGTGGCTTTTGGGCGGCTTTTCCACTACAATTTCCAATAACGATGTCTGGTGCAGTTCCGATGGGGCAGACTGGAATCAGGCTATTGAAGTCGCGCCCTGGATTGGAAGACATTGGCATACAAGCGTTGTATTTGATAATAAGATATGGGTTATGGGCGGCTGTTGTATCAATGGAGATTGGACAAATGATGTCTGCTACAGTCCCGATGGAACAAACTGGTATCAGGCCACAGCCGCTGCCGGATGGAGCGGGAGAGAAGGACATACCAGCGTTGTATATGACGGCGGTATGTGGGTCATTGGAGGCTTAGATACAACAGGCCATTATAAGTCAGATGTCTGGAATAGTGCCGATGGAACAAACTGGTTTCAAATTTCACCATCTGCCGGATGGAGCGTGCGATACGACCATGCCAGCGTTGTTTTCAATAATGCGATATGGGTTATGGGCGGTTGTGACGGTAATTATATGAACGATGTCTGGTACAGTACCGACGGTGTTAACTGGAGCCAGGTTACGGCTTCAGCCCCCTGGTCAAAAAGATCGGGATTTTCAGCCGTAGTCGCCGGTCAGAAGATATGGATTATGGGTGGTAACAACTCAACAACCGGTTATCAGACAGATGTTTGGTATAGTTCCGATGGAACAAACTGGATGCAAGCTATGGCTTCGACAGGATGGGGAGGCAGGGAATGGCAAGTATGTACTGTGGATAAAATGTTCGTCAGTATTATTCAGTCGATTGACAGAATCTGGCTTATCGGCGGTTACCAAGACGGGCAGGGAAAGAAAAGCGATGCATGGTGGATACTACCGTAAAATTTAATTTTAATTATCGGAGGCTCATATGAATTTAAAGTCATTAAAATATCCATTGATTACGGCGATTTTGTTTATATTAACATCCTGCTCTGCGGGCGATCCCGATAAAATATCGCAAAGCAACAGCAGGAACAACCCTAACGACCAGAACGGAACTGCTTATTCCAGTATAAGCAGTTCTGCAGGTGTATCTTCATCTGCAGGTACATCTTCATCTGCAGGTGTATCTTCATCTACAGGCTCATCTTCAACTGCTAGTGCTTATACAGTGGGGGCAAACTGGACTCAGGCAACCGCTGCGGCGGGTTTCTCACCCCGCGGGGGGCATGCAAGCGTTGTTTTCAACAATGCCATGTGGGTAATCGGCGGATTTGATTCTTCAAACATATATAATGATGTGTGGTATTCCAAAAACGGCACAAACTGGACTCAGGCAACTCAAAACGCGGGGTTCAGTATACGGGATTCATTCAGTTGTCTGGTTTTTAAAGGCAGCATGTGGGTGATCGGCGGAAGATCCTACACTTATACAAACGATATCTGGTATTCAAGGGATGGGACAAACTGGAGCCTGGCGACGGCCGCTGCCGCATTCTGCCCGCGTGGCAGTTTTGCCGGCGTGGTCTATAACAATATGATGTGGGTAATTGCCGGAGGATATTCTCTAAGTGGAGAAACCAATGATGTCTGGTATTCAAGCGACGGGACAAACTGGTCAAGAGCGACGGCAGGGGCTTCGTTCTCCACGCGTAAGGAAGCCGTGTGTCTGACTAATAACAATTTGATGTGGCTGATCGGAGGGAGTATAAATGGCGAGGCATGGTATTCAAGCGACGGCATCAACTGGGCCTGTTCAACCGCAAATGCTCCATATTCATACAGATTCGAACATTCAAGTGTGGTTTACGACAACAAAATGTGGGTAATATGCGGCATCAACGTTTCCGGAATATACTATTCAGGCAACGGCACGAACTGGACCCTGGCGGGTAACCCGGAAATAACCAATAAATACGGACATACGACATTGGTTTATAACAATGCCATGTGGACGATTGCCGGTTATAACGAAAACGGAAGCACTAATGATGTATGGTATGCGCAGTAAAGATATCAATAAAATATATGTTTCAATTGAAAATCAGGAGGAACATATGACGATAAAGATACATATAATTTTACTATTACTAGGTTTTCTGCTATTTACGCTTTCCTGCGCCGCGGGCGATCCCGACAAAATATCTCAGAGCAACAGCAGGAACAATCATAACGATCCTAACGGAACCGCTTATTCCAGTGCTGTCAGTACATCGAGCGCTTCCAGTTCATCGGCGGGCAATTCATCTTCCAGCGCAAGCTCAAGTTCTTTTAACCCGCAGAATTTGCATGTCATAAAGACAGTAGATACAGGCGACGAAGCCTCCGGGGTTTGTGTCAGCGGGAATTATGCTTATATGGCCGATACCGGCGGGCTTAGGATTATTGATATAACCAGCCTGGCCGGCGCCTCACTTACAAATACTGTAGCTATAAGCGGCTATGCTCAGGGAGTCGCTGTCAGCGGGAATTATGCCTATGTGACCACATACAGCAGCGGGGTTCAGATCATAGACATATCAAGCCCGGCAAGCGCTTCTATTATTAAAACTGTTAATACAGGCTATTCTTATGGAGTCGCTGTAAACGGGAATTATGCTTACGTGGCCGGTAATAACGGGCTTCTGATTATAGACATATCAAGCCCGGCAAGCGCTTCTATTATTAAAACTGTTAATACAGGCGGTTCGATGGATGTCGCTGTCAGCGGAAATTACGCTTATGTGGCTGATGAAAGCGAGTTTCGTGTTATAGATATATCAAACCCGACCAATGCTTCTATTTTAAAGACAATAAGTACAATGAGTATTGGTGGTGGAATTTATGTCAGCGGAAATTATGCGTATATGGCTGCCGGAGATGCAGGCCTGTATGTTATGGATATATCAAGCCCTGCCAATGCTTCTATTTTAAAAGTAGTTGATACAAGTATAAGCGGCGGCTCTATTAAAGTCACTGTAAGCGGGAATTATGTTTTTGTGACTGGTTTTAGCGGGTTTGAGGTAATCGGGCAATGAATTATATTTGCATAACGAGATTATTTAAATAAAAAAATAAACGGAGGTATTTTATATGTTAAGGAAATTGGTTTTTGCTCTGCTTTTTGTAATGTCTGCGGGTCTATTTTACGCCGAACAGGATTTGCCTGCCGCTTCTTTTCCGGGACTGAATACACAAATTCTCGCATTCAACCCGGCCTTTTCCGTTGATTTACAGAGTTGTTTTGGTCAAGATAAAGGTATTTATGAAGCTACTACAAAAAAATCCACAACACCAATTCAAAAGAAGCCAACACCGGCTAATAATGGCGGAGGACCTTCGATTCTGAATATATGCGGATATGTTTTAATAGCCGCCGGAGTCGGCGGTCTTGGAGCGGGATATTATTTCGATACTCAAGCGGCAGCCAATTTGAAGGATGCACAGAAGAATTACGATGATTATAAAAATGCGACAAGCGGATTTGATGATAAGTGGAGCGCTTATCAGGATAAACTGAACCAGGCCAGACTGAATATTCAGTACCGGAACTATAGTTATATAGGCGGAGGAGTTGCCCTCGGTGCAGGCCTTATACTAGCCTTTATACCATCCGGCCCTAAAAAGAAATATAGTATTTATGTAACACCGGATTCTATATATGCTGTTTACAGGTTTTAGTGATAAGGGGAATACAGGCTGTTTCATCCGAATAATCCGGCGTTGGGGCTTAATATTCGACCGGATTTGGAATGAAAAATTTTCTTATTAAAAAATGAAGCAGCTTTTATCCGGAGTTCCGCCATGTTTTATTTTAATATGACGGAACTTCACGTTTTTATTGTTAAAATATTGATATTTAATGGAGGCTGTTCATGATAAGAATAGTAACCGGTTTTTGTATGGCGATTGGAATATCATTTATGTTGTTTTCCTGTGCCGCGGGCGATCCTGATATAATATCGCAGAATAACAGCAGGAATAACCCGAACGACCCGAAAGCCGGAAATTCTTCCAGCGGCGGCTCGCAGGCCGGGGGTTCAAGCAGTACCGGCGGTGGGACAAGCAGCTCCGTGACTACCACCAATACATCTTCTCAAGGAACGTCTCTGGCAGCCGGTCCTGTCTTAACAGTACCTTCCACCGCTTCAGGCAACTTCAATATATCCTGGACATTCACCTGGCCTTCATTGACCGGCGGACAGGATCATTATGAATTGGAAAAATCATTACAATCACAAGCCGGGTATTCAATTGCCGAATCGACTCCGAACGATACAAGGACATCTCCATATATCACCGTCTATAGTCCGGTTGCCAGCGACTATGGCAATACTCTTTATTTCAGGGTAAGAGCTCGTACAAGCTATGGGTATACTGCATACAGCCAGGAAAAATCCGTTGCCCTAACGCAGCAGCAGCAAAAGTATTATATTAAATTGGTAAATAATATGTCCGGCGGCGGAAGTGATGAAATTGTCCAGGTAAGAATTAGCAGCGTGGGAAGTGAAATATTTAAAGATGCTAATGAGCTTTTATCTCCTGATGATTATACATCGCCCATCTTGCCTGGTGATTCTATAAATCCCGGGGGTTACCAGACATGGGATGTAACCGCCATAAAATCCAGATATTATGTGTTTATTGGGCTTGGAATGTGGGATTATGATGCGGTATTAAATAATGAATGGTTCAAAGAACTTCAGAATGATCAAAATTATTATATTTATTGTTCCTTTTATATAGACAGCCAGACAAGTACTACGGTGACAGTTACCGTAGGATGTGATGCAAATAATAATATAAAGGCCTTCTTTGATTTTGGAGGTTCGGCGGGCTTTGTTGCATCAACAACTGATCCAACGCCAAATTAACAACAATAACAAAAGGACGGATTCAAGATCATGTAACCCCGGCTTTAGCCGGGGCCTAAACTATAATATTTAAAGATTATACAAATCCTTCGCACCTATTAAAGCGACATCCTTACCCTTCAGCTTTTCCATTACTTCTTTATTATCCTCAAATCTGAATATCAGAATGGCTTTATCCGGGATTTTCGCAAGGAAAGCATACATATATTCTACATTGATGCCGTTATCATCGAAAATTCCGAGAATTTTTGCCAGTCCGCCGGGCTTGTCCATCACTTCAATGGCAACAACATCGGTTGCTGATACGGTATAGTTCCCCTGCTTCAATACTTCGATGGCCTTATCCGGATTATCCACAATAAGCCTCAATATTCCGAAATCGGAAGTATCGGCTACAGAAAGAGCTCTTATATTCAAATTATGATCTGACAAAAGTTTAGTGACATCAAATAATCTTCCCGTTCTGTTTTCCAGAAAAATGGAAACCTGTTTAACCATAAAAATTGCCTCCTTTTATTTTACCAGGTATCATCTTTGCTAAATCTGTCTCTTATCAACAATACGCTTGGCCTTTCCTTCGCTCCTTTCGACCGTACGCGGCTCAACCAGTTTGATCTTGACGGAAATGCCAAGAACGTTTTCGATCTCTAATTGTATCTTTTTTTCAACCATCTCAAGCGCTTTTATTTCATCCGAAAATACCTTCTGATTGACCTCTACCATCACCGTCAGGATATCGAGATTATGTTCCCTTTCAACAATCAATTGATATTGGGGAGATACTTCCTCAATCTGTACAAGAACTTCCTCAATCTGTGATGGGAAAACATTTATTCCGCGGATAATAAGCATATCGTCTGTCCTGCCCATAATGCGGTCAATTCTGGGATGGGTTCTTCCGCATTTACATTCTCCGGGGATAAAGCGGGTTAAATCCCGCGTTCTATAGCGGATGAGCGGTATGCCCTTCTTGGTCAGTGTTGTTATTACCAGCTCACCCTGTTCGCCTTCTTTTACATGCAGGCCTGTCGAAGGATTAACGATTTCAGCATAGAAATGATCATCATAGATATGAAGGCCGTTTTGTTCAAGGCATTCGTTTGCAACGCCGGGGCCAATAATTTCTGAAAGGCCGTATATATTCAAAGCTTTGATCGGAAGGCGTTTCTCAATTTCTTTCCGCATCGCTTCCGACCATGGCTCGGCTCCGAAAACCCCATATTTCAAATTAAGTTTATTAAAATTTAAACCCTTCTTTTCGGCTTCCTCAGCAAGGTATAATGTGTATGAAGGAGTGCATGTCAACATATCCGGGCCGAAATCCTCCAGTAATAGCAGCTGCCTTGCTGTATTGCCCCCGGATATAGGAATAACGGCAGCTCCCATCTTCTCAACACCGTAATGAATACCCAGGCCGCCTGTAAAAAGGCCGTAACCGTATGCATTCTGAATGATGGAATGCCTGGTGGCACCGGATGCGGTCAGAGAACGGGCCATAACCTCAGACCAGGTTTCGATATCTTCCTGGGTATAGCCGACCACGGTCGGTTTGCCTGTAGTTCCGCTGGACGCATGTATCCTTACTATCTTTTCCATGGGTACTGCAAATAGGCCGTAGGGATAATTATCACGTAAATCCAGTTTGGTCGTAAACGGCAGCCGTGTTATATCGTCCAGCGAATTAATTTCATTGGGTTTGATCGACATTTCGTTAAACTTCTTTTTGTAAAACGGAACATTATCATATACATACCAGACCAGTTCCTTTAAGCGGAATAACTGCAGAGATTTTCTGACCTCACGGTTCATGGTTTCCATTTCTTCATTCCAGATAGGATAAGGAAAATTTCTTTTCATTCATGCCTCCTACAATTATTATTTTATAGACTATTATGACCTTTTTACAGATTAAAGTCTCCGGCTTAAACCCGATTTTAATCTCTTATCCAGGCCCTTCCTGCCTCAAACGCTTTAATATTTACATCAACAAACTTTTCTTTGACATTTATTTTTATGGCATCAATCCATACATCCGGATCTATATTTTCAATAAATCCCGACAGTACGCCCAGAAGAAGGACATTACCGGTCCTGGAATTACCCAGATTTTTAGATGCTTCAAAAGCATTCACAAAATATAGAGATCCGGTTATTTCTTTAAAATAATTCATTGTTTGTTTCGGATATTCGACAAGGCCAAGTACTACAGGAGTCGGCGGTATTTCCATATCATTGATAACGGCGTAGCCGTTCTTTTTAAGGTAATGAATGTTTCTCATCGCCTCCAATTTTTCAAATCCGAGCAAGTAATCCGCTTCACCTTCGGAAATGACGGGAGAATATATTTTCTCACCATAACGGATAAAGCTCACAACCGAGCCCCTCCCTCTGGCTCATTCCATGTATTTCATTTTTTTTAATGTCTAATCCGCTATTAAAAAGCGCGCACGAAAGTATGTCTGAAGCAAGTATAATGCCCTGTCCTCCAACGCCGCAAATTATTATGCTTTTAGATTCCATAAACAAAACCTCAATAAATCATAATTTTATTACCATGATAGTCCTGTCATCCTTTTGTATAGCCCCTTCAAAAAAATCCTCGGTTTTCAGAAGAACATCGCCGATTATGTTTGAGGCTGTATCGGATTTAAGACAGGCTTCAAGAAATAAATCCTCCAGTCTTTCCTTTCCCAGCAGTTCCCCGGCCGGGTTTGTCCCTTCAATAATCCCGTCGCTGAAAAGAAGCAGTACATCCCCCTTCTGGCATGTGATCGATTCCGCACTGTATTTGGCTGTACGGAATATTCCGATAATAGGATTCTTGTTCCGGATTCTGTTTATGGCCTGCCCTCCGGAATAGAAATAAAGCTGGTCGGTATGTCCCGCAGAAATATAGCTTACTTCCCGGGTTTCAAGATTAATAAGGCATGCAAAAAGTGTGGCGTATGAGTATGTATTCTCCAGAATCCTGCTTATTCGGTTATTTAAAAGGTTAAAAGCCTGGGACAGGTCATGAAACATATTATCCTCAATCAATTCTTCAACTTCCACTTTTAAAATTGCCCAAATCATCGCGGCATAAACTCCATGACCTGAAGCGTCACCCAGTAAAAGGAGTATATTTTTATCATCCAGCTTATAAAAATCGTAATAATCCCCGCCCACACTTTGCATAGGCATATATGATATTTCCATATCTATAAAGTTCTGAATAATTTTCTGTTTATCCAGGGGCAGTAGAGAAATCTGAAGCGATTGCGCCGTTCTGACATCATACATCATCTGGCGGTTTAAATCGGATAGTTTTTTGTTTGCCTCATTGGCGCGTGTCAGCACATCCATGTATTCAAAAACGAAATTCAGACTGAGACCGATGGATAATATCGTAATACCGTACATATAAAACGAACCGTAATGTTCCAGAAAACTCAACCATCCATTTATCCTGACAGCTATTTCAAAAACGATAAAAATTATCGCAGCTATTCCGCTGCCAAGTATCGTACAGTAGCGGAAAAAATTAATCGGGGTAATTTTACCGCTTTCTTTTTTTAAAATATTCCTGAAAGCAAAAAATTCTATAATCCCTGCAATAAGGATAATTACTAATAGCGATATAAGGAATAAGCTATGTGTTAGGCTTAGTTCCCTGTATGAAAAGTCTATTGAGATAATAAATCCTGCAAGAACTATTGAAAGTATAATGAAAACAATCTGGTATTTCCTGCTGTTCTGCTTATACCCATCCGTTTCGACAAAAGACATGTCCTTGATTTTAATCATTATATATCTTAAAAGCATAACATAAAAATTAATTATGAAAATTCCGAATATCAATTTAAGCTTATTGAATATCACTATATATAAACGGCCTTCAAGGGTTACGGAAAATGCGCCCGAAAGCCCTGAAAGGATAATTGAGAAACCTATTAAAATAATATATATTGAGTCTTCATTGGATTTTTTGATTTCATTCTTTTTCATTATTAAAAAAAAGAAAAGAATGTACTGCAGGGTCAAAAAAATACCGAAACTGCCTCCAATGATATAAGACACCAATTCTAAATTCATCTGATTCCCCATATCAAAATCATCGTATTTTCTCCATGGCTTTCCTGATCATGGCTTCACCGATAACGCAGATCTCGTCAATTATTACTACCGATGGTTCTTCAGCCTGGATTTCTTCAAGCAAAATTTTGCTTAAAATGTCTTTTTTAAAAGCATTGACTTTTGTAACCCTTTTTACTCCCAATCCCCTTACAAGTCCTTCAAGATCAATTTCACAAGTCTTCTCAAACTTATTATCAAGCGAAGTACATACATTCGGCTGATGACCGGTCATGGCCGTAATATGATTATCAAGGATAACAAGGGTTATCGGCGTTCCGTTATAAACTGCGTCGATAAGGCTCGTCATTCCGGAATGAATAAACGTAGAATCGCCTATTACTGCGATTGAATTAGGCTTTTTACCAGTTATCCGGCCCGCTTTTTTAAATCCGATCTCATTCCCCACGCTTGCGCCCATACATATTGCCGTATCCATTGCGTTGTAAGGCTGAAGTGCTCCAAGGGTGTAACATCCGATATCTCCAAATACGGTTACATTATGGTCCCTCAGGACTTCAAACACAGGTATATGCCCGCAGCCTTTACATAGAACCGGCGGCCTCCCGGGCAAATTGATCCCGCTGACATCATTCTCTTTTTTCGATGCGATTTGCTGATTTATTTTATCCTCCCCGGTATGAAAAGCTTTGCGGATGGTATCGGGAAAAATTTCACCATACATCGGAATGATCTGTTTTCCTATAATATCAATCCCGTTAGCCCTTATTTCTTCTTCAATAATAGGGTCCAGTTCCTCGACAACATATAAAACCTTAACCTGCGATGCGAATTCTTTGATCATTGCCATCGGTATCGGATAAAATGATATTTTTAAAGTACTGGCTTCCGGTAATGCGTCCCTTACATAATTATATATAAGGCCATGTGTAATTATCCCGATATCCTTACTGCGGTATTCAATAGTATTGTACTCAAACCGGCCGGAAAAATTACATAACTTTGAGTATCTTTCCAGTACTACCCTGTGCCGGGGAATGGCATTCGCCGGTACCATGACAAACTTCGATGCATTTTTCCGATAAGTAAATTCCGGAATTTTACGGTTGGCCTTGTCGCAATGCACGACTGTTTTTGTATGAGAAATTCGCGTCACGGGACGCATCAGAACAGGAGTATCAAATTTTTCCGATATCGACATGCCGATTTTAACGAATTCTCTGGCCTCATTGCTGTCACAGGGTTCCAGAAGGGGTATTTTAGCAAATTTGGCATAGTTTCTTGAATCCTGCTCGTTCTGAGAAGAGTGCATCCCGGGATCATCGGCCACAATTATAACAAGACCGGCATTGACGCCTGTATAAGAAGCCGTCATCAGAGGATCGGCGGCGACATTCAGCCCTACATGCTTCATCGTGGCAATCGATCTTATCCCTGCTAGTGAAGATCCGATAGCGATTTCAAGTGCTACTTTTTCATTCACGCTCCACTCTGAATCGATTTCACTGTATTTTTCAGTTATTGTTTCAATAATCTCCGAACTCGGGGTTCCGGGATAACCGGCTGCCACCCAGACATTTGCTTCATAAGCACCCCTCGCTATGGCTTCATTTCCAGATAATAATTCTCTCATACGATTTCCACTCCGGTTTAAAATAGATATATCCATTTTTTTGAACAAATTTATGATATATTATTGTATATTTTCAGTATTTATATTGATGAATATAACAGGCGGTTCTAAAAGCTATTAAATTACTTTTTTAGAGCAGCTCATATTATAAATACAGGCTTTTGAAATATCAAATACTGAACCGCAGTATAATCACAAAGGAGGGCAATTTTATGAAAAAAATAGTAATTCTTATTATAATCCCATTCATCGCATTCTTTATTATAGAACTTGCCGGTTGCAGCAATCCGTCGGTTTCGGTTCCATCCGGTATGGCTTACCTTACCGGAACAATCAGTGCACCGACGGGTGTTATACCGTCAAACAGGTTCCTTGGGGTTTTCATCCATACGGCAATTCTTGACACGACAAACAGCGGTACAAACGCGGCATGGTTCGCTCTATGCAGCAGTTTACCGCTGACTTATACTGTCGGGATCGAGCCTGGAATCTATTTTGTATATGCCTGGCTTGATTATAATGGCGATTTAAAAAACAATTCCGGCGATTATTCCGGCTGGGGTGGAGGTATTTTTCCTATCAGTCCAAATATAACACTGGAAGCGGGAAAAACAAATATTTGCAATATATCACTGAGTTCAAATTTTTGACACTCCCGATTATTATGCTTAAAATAGATATGGTAAATTTCATCTCGGTTTCCTGCCTTCCTGTGAAACACACATACCCCCGGTTGAAATATTCGCATAGAAGTTTTGAAAAATATGCGAATCCCTTAATAATTATAGGTATAAATGAAGTTGTAGAATCTCAATAGCTTTTATTTGGAGATACAAATGCCGGAATTTAAAGTACAGGCAAACTACAAACCCTCCGGTGACCAGCCGGCGGCAATAGAAAGCCTGACAAATAATTTTATAAACGGAATAAAGGCACAGACGCTGCTTGGCGTTACAGGCAGCGGGAAGACATTTACAATGGCCCACGTTATAAATAACCTGCAGTTGCCAACTCTTGTTATGTCGCACAATAAGACACTTGCCGCCCAGCTCTTCAGGGAATTCAGGGAATTCTTTCCGGACAATGCTGTGGAGTATTTCGTATCGTATTATGATTACTATCAGCCTGAAGCCTATGTTCCACAAAGGGATTTGTATATTGAGAAGGATTCCAAGATCAATGATGAAATAGACAGGATGCGAGTCTCGGCGGTAGCCTCATTGATAGACAGACGGGATGTCGTTATTGTAGCTTCCGTGTCATGCATTTATGGATTGGGCGCCCCAACGGATTATAAAGAACTGATGCTGATGATAAAGAAGGGAATGAAGATCGGCAGGGATGAAGTAATCCGCCATCTTATCAGGATTCAGTACGAAAGAAGCGACTTTGACTTAAACCGCGCCGCTTTCCGCGTAAAAGGAGATATAATAGATATCCATACCGCATATTCACGCGAGGTTGTAAGAATTGTCTTTTTCGGCGATGAAATAGAATCAATCAGAAGACAGCACTTTTTAACAGGGAAAATGATTGGCGATCTTGACCGTGCCGTCATTTATCCGGCAAAACTTTTTCTGACAACCGATGAAAAAATGAAGACAGCAATTGAACTTATAGAGGAGGAGCTTCAGGAACGGCTTAAAGAATTAAAGGTCCAGGGCAAGGAAGTAGAAGCGTACAGGCTTGAATCGAGGACTCATTACGACCTTGAGATGATGCAGGAGATGGGATACTGTAATGGAATAGAGAATTACTCGAGGCATTTGTCCTTCCGTAAGCCGGGCGAAAAACCGTTTGTCCTTCTGGATTATTTCCCGGAAGATTTTCTGGCCATTCTTGACGAATCGCACCAGACAATACCTCAGATTGGCGGGATGTACAAGGGGGACCGCTCAAGAAAACAGACCCTGGTTGATTTCGGATTCCGCCTACCATCAGCCCTAGATAACCGGCCTTTGCATTTTGAGGAATTTGAAAGCATGCTCAAGCGAGTGCTTTTTGTTTCCGCTACACCTGCGGATTATGAAATTTCGCATGGCGGTGCAATAGTCGAACAGATAATCAGGCCGACCGGGCTTATAGACCCCAATGTTGAAGTCAGGAAAACCGATGGACAGATCGAGGATATTATCCTTGAAGTAAGGGAAAGAATCAAGAATAAGCAGAGGGTATTGATTACTACCCTTACAAAAAAGATGGCCGAAGACCTGACGGATTTTCTCTCGGAAAACGACCTGAAAGTATCCTATCTCCATTCCGAGGTTGAGACTATCGAAAGGGTTGAAATCCTGAAAAAGCTGAGGCTCGGAACTTTCGATGTACTCGTAGGTATCAACCTTTTGAGGGAAGGCATAGACCTGCCGGAGGTATCGCTTGTTATAATCCTTGATGCGGATAAAATGGGGTTCCTGCGTTCGGCAAGGTCCCTGATCCAGATCATAGGGAGAAGCGCAAGGAATGTAGACGGTAAAGTCATAATGTATGCCGATGTTATTACGGATTCAATGCGGCAGGCCATTGATGAAACAAAACGTAGAAGGCAGATCCAGCTTGAATTTAATAAAGTTCATAATATCACCCCGAAAACCATTGAGAAAGAGATTACAGATATCCTAGAGCGGAAAATCCAGACCGAAGAAAGGGAAGAGAACAGGATTGCGGAATATAAAAGAAAATATGTTGAGAAAGAGGTGCTTGTTAAAGAACTTGAAAAGCTTATGTTCAGCTATGCGGAAAACCTTGAGTTTGAGAAAGCCGCCCAGGTAAGGGACGAGATTCAGGAACTGACGGCTAAAAAAGAACAGGCCGGCGGTATCCCATCCGAAGAGTAATATAAATTGAAAAATAATTACTCAGATGAGTTTTCACTTAGGGAAAGCCATACTGAGCACTTCGACAGGCTCAGTGTAAACTCCGTCGAATTCGGAGTCGAAGTATGACCATATAAAATCAATAAAGTAGAACCAGATAAAACCTGGTAAGCAATCTAAAAAATTAAGGAGAAAAAAATGAAGCGGATGAAAAAAGTAAATAATATTCTTGTGATAATAGTTGTGAGTTTTACGGTAATTTTTCCTGCCATTGTTTTTTCAGCTACGGCAAGACAGATCAATATAGGCATTAACAAAGCTTTAATCCGTTTTGTTAGGCAGGTTAAGGGCGCAAAGGCATATCTCGATTCCGCAAAAGGCGTTCTGGTAATTCCGGAGGTCAAGCAAGCCGGGTTTATTGTAGGGGGAGAATACGGTGAAGGCGGATTAAGAGTCGGCGGACAAACCGTTTCTTACTACAATATTGTTTCCGGTTCGATCGGCCCTCAGATCGGCGCTCAACAAAAAGATATCATCCTGGTTTTTATGAAAGAAGGAGCTTTAAATAAATTCCGCGCAAGCAAGAACTGGCAGGCAGGCGTTGACGGAACTGTAACAATCATTGAAAGCGGAGCAGAAGGTTCAATCGATACCACCAAAATCAATCAGCCGATCGTCGGCTTTGTTTCAGGTCAAAAAGGACTTATGGCCGGAGCAATGATCGAAGGATCAAAATTTTCAAGAATGAAGAAATAAATTCGATTTTCTCAAGAATACCGGCTAAAAGTCTTGTTCCCATTTACTTGCCGCGACAAACACGAAAACCCGTATCGTTGCCCTTGTTATATGGTTCATAGCCGTACCGGAAAGATGACTCGCAGCTGAAGTCGGATCCAAGCCAGCCGCCGCCCCTCCAGACCCGTTCAGCGCCGCTTATAGTCTCCAAAGATTCTCCGAACCAATCCCAGCACCATTCTCTTACGTTGCCCGACATGTCATAAAGTCCCAATTCATTGGGTTTCTTGGAGCCGACCGCTTTTATTCTGTCATGATTACTTTCTATTACTTTTTCGTTCCAAAATCCTGTTAAAACTTTGTCTCCGGAATTCTGCCAATACCATGCTACTTCATCTATATTATCGCTACCGCTGTAAGTGTAACTCTTGCTCTTCTGCCCTCCGCCGGCGGCATATTCCCACTCCGCTTCCATCGGCAGCCGGTAACCGCCGGCTCCCGCATTGACCGTTACTGTCCATTTTATATAATCGCTGTAATTCGTATTATTCGGGTCTTTTTTGTCCTTGTCTATGTTGTAATAGGGATTTAAGCCCTCTTTTATGCTCCTTTTATTGCAGTACTCAACACAGTCATACCAGCTCACCGTTTCTACCGGCAGATTGCCGCCCCTGAATGTTGAGGGATTGCTTCCCATTACCTCAATCCATTCTTTTTGAGTTACCTCATACCGGCCGATATAAAAGTCCGGTATGGTTATGCTTTTTCCGTAGAGGTTGGACTTAGTGTTTATAAAAGTCCCTCCTTTGACGAATACCAGGTTACCAGGTTCTTTTTGCACACAAGCGCTGATAAAAAAAATTATTGCCGTTATAAGAAAAAAAAATTGTTTTCGCATGGAAATGTCTCCTCTCAATGATAGTAAAAAGTCAGGGTAAAAAAAAGTGCCGCTTGATTTCCAAGCGGCACATAATTAATACGTAAATACAAACATTAGCAGACCGGATAACTGTTATGACTTTTTAATAAATTCCGCCGACAGCCGCCCCTGTAACGGTTTGACCGGGAATGTTCGTGCCGTTAGTTTGTTTTGACCAGAATTCAGCAAAAACTATCTGGTAATCATGGGTCCCTAGATTCAGTCCTGCGTTTGCCCAATAATTAACATGATTTTTAAAAGTTATAGTCCTGCCGGCACTTTCATAAAAACCTTCCGTAATATCCATATACTGCCAGAAACTCGCTGTTCCAATAATGGAAGGTTTGTTAACCCTGTAATTCTTCCATGCACCATAAGCGGCATTATCAGAACCCATAAATCCCACATAAGTATGTTTTTGACCGTCAATATCGGGACTATTAACCGGGTTTTCTTTAGCGCCCTCATGTTCGATGACATAATATTCCACGAGCGGGTTTTTCGTCCAGCCATATAGGCCGAAAGCTCCGCCATAGCTGTTACTCCAAACTTTGTTCGTGATGGTTACAACCCTGCTCGACGACCCGGTTTGCCAGCCTTTGCCGATAACAGTCCCGCCGCAAAAATTGGTAACGCCGATACTAAAGCCTTTACCGCCATCCATAGCCGCTTTGATTGTGCCGGTGGCGCCATCACTTTTCCAATAAGTCCAGAAATAGCCGCCATCACTGCCAGTGCCGGGGTTTACGGCGCCTTTTGTCATAAACACATCATCACCCTGGGATGACGATTGAGCCAATGCGGATTGCTGTTGTGTGGCAGTTAGAGAACATCCGGCTAAGAACATAACAGTAACCGCTGTTACTAGAACCACAGAGACTAACACCATACGTTTAAAACTCATAAGAACCTCCTACCCTAAATTTTTACCATCTTAATTTATGATGATAAAAAAGTCAAAATAAC
The DNA here is from genome assembly GCA_963783575.1 of uncultured Spirochaetota bacterium. Lineage (GTDB taxonomy): Bacteria > Spirochaetota > Brevinematia > Brevinematales > JAOACQ01 > CAWEAK01. Next base: position 245,231 of record CAWAOD010000003.1, read on the forward strand.
GAATTGCTTTATAATAAATCTACTCGAAAATTGTACGAAAATAATCCCAGCAAAGCTTGGAGGATTTATGGGGTTAACGATGAAAGAAAGAAAATCAATTTATCGAGAATACGCTGAAAAATATCGTAAAGCAAAAAGAAAAAAAAGTAAAATGGAGATTTTAAATAATTTTATTGAGACAACTGGATTGAACCGTAATTATACCGCAACGTTGCTTAGAAACCAGGTAAAAAGGTTAAAATTGGCGGTAAATCATGGAAGAAAAAAGAAATATGATGAAACAGTATTAAAACCTCTGTTGCGAATTTGGAAGATTATGGACTTTATATGTGGCAAACGGTTAAAAGTAGTACTAACGGCAGTTATTATAAATTTGAAGGCTCATGGATGGTTGAAATTAAACAATGAAGTTGAACAGAAATTGAACGAAATAAGTGCTTCCAGTATTGATAGATTGTTAAAACCTGAACGCAAACGACTACAACTTAAAGGCCATAGTGGAACAAAGCCTGGGACACTACTCAAGAACCAGATAGCAGTTCGTACCTGGGCGGAGTGGGATGAAAACTGCCCTGGATATTTTGAGATAGATTTAGTCGGACATGACGGTGGGATATCCGTGGAGATTTTGCCCAGACATTGGACATGGTAGATGTATATAGTTGGATGGAAACCGTAGCCATAAGGAATAAAGCCTCGAAATGGGTTAATGAAGCAGTAGACAAAATTAAAAAGCAGCTTCCTTTTCTATTGTTGGGGTTGGATTCAGATACCGGGGCGGAATTTATTAATAATATTATGAAAAAATATTGTGAAGAAAAAGATATAAAATTCACACGTGGTAGAAGCACACGATCCAATGATAATTGTTATATTGAGCAGAAAAATTATTCTGTTGTGAGGAAGACCGTAGGATATGTCAGATATGACACTGAGGAGGAAGTAGATATTCTCAACGAATTATATGGTTATCTTCGGCTTTATACAAACCACCTTCAGCCAGTTATGAAATTAAAGGAAAAAGAAAGAATTGGAAGTAAAGTAAAAAAGCGTCATAAAAAACCTGTATTGCCTTATAAACGAATTATTAAATCAAAAAGTGTAAAATCAATGACCCTTCCCCGAGTATTACACTACGCCCTTCAATTCTTCAGGGCAGGCTCTACCGAATGCGTCAACAGCACTATGATGGGAATATCAATAAATATTATTCTATTAAAATCTTTTCAAGAACCTCTTCAACCCTTTCAACATAAAAGATATTCAAATCCTTAAGAATCTGCTCCGGCATTTCTTTGACATCTTTTTCATTCTTCCTTGGAATTATTATGCTGAATATTCCCCCTCTTTTTGAAGCAAGGAGTTTCTCCCTCAATCCCCCTATCGGAAGGACATCCCCTTTAAGTGTAATTTCACCTGTCATAGCATAATCGTTCCTTGCTTTCTTACCTGAAAATGCAGAAATTACGGAACTGATCATTGTCACGCCGGCCGATGGGCCGTCCTTTGGAATTGCGCCTTCGGGCACATGAATATGAAGATCGTTTTCCCTGAATTTATTGGGATCGATCGCATAGTTCTCCGCTACCGATTTGGCATAAGAAAAAGCTATCTTGGCCGACTCCTGCATGATCTCGCCTATCTGGCCTGTTATTATCAAATCCCCTTTGCCTTTAAAGATGGAGCTTTCGACATAAAGCACATCGCCGCCGTTCTCCGTCCATGCAAGCCCGGCAATTACTCCGGATCTTGGTTCCTTCTGGACTTTTGTATAATCAAACCTCTTTATCCCGAGGTATTTTTCAAGCCTGGTGGGTATGATATTTATAGAACTTATATTTTTTGTAAGTTTTTCCCTGGCGATTTTACGGATTACTTTACCTATATTTCTTTCGAGGCTCCTGACACCTGCTTCTTTTGTATAATATCTGACAATATCCAGTATGGCGGCGTCATTGAATCTTATTTTAACGTTCGACAAACCGTTTTCCACTGCCTGTTTCGGTATTAGAAACTTTTTTGCTATTTCCTTCTTTTCGAGTTCAGTATAACCGGGAATCTCAATAACTTCCATTCTGTCCCTCAGGGGAATCGGAATATTGTAAAGATTATTGGCCGTTGTAATAAAAAATGTATATGATAAGTCAAAGTCCAGTGAAAGATAATGGTCATTGAAAGAATTATTCTGCTCCGGATCCAGAACTTCAAGAAGAGCAGAACTGGGATCGCCCCTAAAATCCGTGCTCATTTTATCGATTTCATCCATCAAAAATATAGGGTTCATCGAACCGGCCTTTTTCATCATTTGTATTATTTTCCCCGGTAATGCTCCGACATAAGTCCTTCTGTGCCCTCTGATTTCCGCTTCATCCCTCACGCCGCCTAAGGATACCCTTACAAAATTTCGGTTTAGCGCATGAGCCACCGATTTGGACAGAGAAGTTTTACCGGTACCTGGCGGCCCTACGAGACAAATGATCGGCCCCTTTGATTTTGGGTTCAACTGCCTTATGGCAATAAAATCAAGGATCCTTTCCTTGGCTTCTTTTAAACCGTAGTGTTCCTTTTCAAGAATTTCCTCGGCTATCTTTAAATCCTTATTGTCATTGGTATAAATACCCCAGGGAAGATCGACCAGCCATTCTATGTAGTTGTACAAAACCGTATATTCCGGCGACATATTCGGTATCTTTGCCAATCTTTCCAGTTCGCTGTTGAATTTTTCCTTTACGGCTTCCGGCATTTCTTTTCCCTTGGCCCTTTCTTTTAGCTCGGAAATCCCCTCATCGGCAGCCTCACCCTCATCGAGTTCTTTACGGATTTCCTTCAATTGCTCATTAAGGAAATACTTTTTCTGCATCTTTTCCATTCTATCCTGAACACGCTTGTTAATATCATCCTCTATCTTTAAAACATCGATTTCCTTATGAACCAGCGCCAGGGCTTTAGTCAATCTTTCGTTTATATCATTTTCCTCGAGAATAATTTGTTTATCCATAACCTGTGATGGAATATTAGCCATTACTGCGTCTATCAACTTCTCAGAATCATCAATTGCAACAACAGATGCCGCAGTTTCTTTTGGAATCTTCGGGTTGAGCGAAATGTATTCAACAAACTTGTCTTTCAGACTCCTGACCAAGGCTTCGAGTTCGGTATTGTTGCTGGTGATCGATTTAAGATCATCCAGATCGACAAGAAAGAAATCGTCCTCGGTAATATATTTAGTAACTCTCGCCCTTTTCAGCCCTTCTACAAGGATCCTTACCATACCGTTGGGCATATTTATAACTTCAAGAATAGTAGAAACACATCCGACATCGTAAATATCCTTATCGGATGGATTTTCGACATCTTTGCTCTTCTGCGCAGATAAAAACAGCGGCAGGTTATTTTCAAATGCATGCATCACCGCCCTGACCGATGAATTCCTGCCGATTATAAGCGGTACAACCATATATGGAAAAACTACTATACCTCGCAGCGGTATTAATGGAAGTTTATCTTTCTTTTTAGATTCTGCCTTTTCGTTAACTAATTCTGTCATGGATTCCCCTTTACGCTATTTTCGGCGCCACGCCTTCCGTTATAACATCCCTGTCAACAGTGCAGCGTGAGATCTTAGTCATAGAAGGCACTTCAAACATTATATCAGTCATTATCTCTTCTATAACCGCTCTTAATCCTCTCGCTCCGATTTTTCTATCTATTGTCTTTTTTACAATCTCATTTATCGCATCTTCGGTAAAAATAAGCTCGATATTTTCAAGTCCGAGCAGTTTCTGATACTGCTTTATTATTGCGTTCTTCGGATCTGTCAAAACGCGCTTCAATTCTTCATCCGTCAATTCATGGAGCACGGTAGTTACAGGCAATCTCCCGACGAGTTCCGGAATTAAGCCGTATTTTATAAAGTCATGAGGAATTACTTCCCCAAGTATCAGGTCGATCGATTTTTGCTTTTCAATACCCTTACTCATGAATCCAACTTCTTTTTTACCGACCCGGTTTTTGATAATATCTTCCAATCCCACAAACGCCCCTCCGACAATAAATAAGATGTTAGAGGTGTTTATAATGAGATTTTTCTGCTGAGGGTGCTTTCTTCCTCCGTTTGCGGGGACTGTTGCATCTGTTCCCTCGATGATCTTCAGTAAAGCCTGCTGAACACCCTCTCCGGAAACATCACGCGTTATTGACATATTTTCGCTTTTCCTTGAAATCTTATCAATCTCATCGATATAAACTATACCTACTTCAGCCCTGGATATAACTTTATCAACATCTGGAGATTCGGGATCAAAATCTCCGCCGGCGGCATTTTGAATAAGCCTGAGAAGCACATTTTCAACATCATCGCCTACATACCCGGCTTCAGTCAGTGTCGTTGCATCGGCAATCGCGAAGGGAACATCAAGCATCCGGGCAAGAGTTCTCGCAAGAAGGGTCTTTCCGCTGCCCGTCGGGCCGACAAGCAGGATGTTACTTTTCTCAATTTCAACATCATCTTTATCGTTAAGATAATTGTTTGAAAAAATCCGTTTATAATGATTATAAACCGCGACCGCCAGAACTTTTTTAGCGTAATCCTGGCCGATAACATAATTATCAAGAAAGGATTTTATTTCTTTGGGCTTGGACATTTTATTAAGAGAAAACATCATAGTGTTTTTATGCTCGGTCTGAAGTATCCTGGTAGGAATTATAAAGGCAATTGTCGCATATATAAACCTCACCGTCACCCTTAAACATTTTATAAACTTCAGTTGATAAAGCGCCGCAGAAATTGCACTTTATAACCGGTTTATATTTTGGCGCTGTACCTGAATAAATATTATTCCTTTTTTGTGGCCATAAATTATAACCTTCTTTCGATAATCTCGTCTACTATTCCATAATTCTTTGCTTCGGTTGCAGACATAAAGAAATCACGGTCGGTATCGACATCGATTTTTTCAATAGGCTGTTTTGTGTGTTTGGCAAGAATATTATCCAGCAGTGATTTTGTTTTAAGCATTTCTTCCGCCTGAATTTTAATATCGCTCGCCTGCCCCTGCGTTCCGCCGGAAGGCTGGTGTATCATAATCCTTGAATAGGGAAGTGTAAATCTTTTCCCGGGTTTCCCGGCAGCGAGAAGAACCGCTCCCATAGACGCGGCCTGGCCGATGCAGATCGTGGAAACACTGGATTTAATATACTGCATCGTATCATAAATCGCAAGACCAGCCGATACAATTCCTCCCGGAGAATTAATATAGAGGCTAATATCTCTTTCCGGATCCTCCGCTTCTAAAAATAAAAGCTGAGCTATTACAAGATTAGCCACATCGTCATCAATAACAGCTCCAAGAAAGACAATTCTATCTTTCAATAAACGTGAATATATATCATAAGCCCTTTCACCCCTGTTGCTCTGTTCGATAACCATTGGTATCAACATGTTTTACTCCTATAAAAATAAATATAATTCTTCTAAAATATTAATAATTTAATGCAAGGAAATCATATATAAAAAACATTCATATGTTTCGGTATAATATGCTGTATAAATTAATCGATTATAAATATAAATATAATCATTATTAAATAAAAAGTGAAGTTAATGTTATATTATCGAATTCTCAAGATCATCCAGCCCTTCAATGCGGATAATTATTCTATCGCCTTTCTGCATCGGGCCGATGCCCTGAGGCGTTCCTGTGGCAATAATATCACCGGGGTATAATGTCATGATTTTACTGATAAAACTAACCAGAAAATTAATGGGAAATATCATATCCGAGGTATTGGAATTCTGTTTGACTTCGCCGTTTAAAATCGATTGAATTTTAAGTTTCTGCGGATTATCGATTTCAGTTTCAATATAAGGGCCAAAAGGCGCAAATGTATCGAATCCTTTCGCTCTTGTCCACTGTCCGTCTTTTGCCTGCAAGTCCCTGGCTGTAACATCATTAAAGCAGGTGTAACCTAAAATGTAATCTGAAGCATCCTTAATCTCAATATTCTTAGCTGTGGTCTTTATTACAACACCAAGTTCGGCCTCAAAATCAAGCCTATTCACGGATTCCGGATAAATAACGGGTTGTTTGTGGGCTAGAATACTGCTTGAAGGTTTAATAAATAAAAGCGGTTCTTCCGGAAGTTTATCCTTCATTTCATCTGCATGCATTTTTATAATTTAAACCGACTGCAACTATTTTTGCCGGTATGACGGGAGTTGAAACAATAAGTTCATCAATCGGATATTCTACTGATCTCACTCTTTCAATGTAATTATTGATACGGATAACATGATTCTCTTTGACAATTCCATGAAAACCATTAATGCTTCCATTTTCAAAAAAAAATCCCAGTTTCATTTTCAACATTTCCTAAACATATTCGGATTTCCCTATTAACTATTGGAACTGAATAATTATACAGCATAATAAGACTGATTACCGTTATGAAATTGCTTCTCTAAATTCCCTGCCGCTTTGTAAAATAAGATTTGAGACATACTTATCAATTTTTTCAGTATTTTCTTTTGATATTTCTTCATATCTTAACCCGATAACATTACCGGTTACATTTCTGACAATCCCCCAAAAATCAATCTCTTCATTATGTGCATCCGGAATTCTGAAAATTACCCTGACAAGGTCCCCGACAACAAAAATTTGTTTAACCTCCAATCCCAGGCCGCCGGTAGAAATATCCACAATGTGCCCATCACCCTGAAAACCCTTTAACATATAAGAAGCTTTAATATTTACAGAGATCCTGGTCGGTCTAACCGGCATTTTTACACCTCCCTAATTATATTTTTATAACACTGATTATTAGCCCGGTCATATTATTAATACTAACCGAATAGCCCCACATCAAGCTTATTATCCTCTCCCGATGCGAGTTTCGATATATTTTTTACCTCATAAACTTTTCTTTCAATATCAGCCAACCGCAATTCCAGTTTACCGGATAATTTCATACCTTCTTCATACAAAACAAGAGCTTCTTCAATTGAAAGCCCCGATTCCAGCTTCTCCACTATCTCCTCAAGGCGTTTCAGATCTGCTTCAAATGTTGGCCCTGTTTTCTCAACCTTCTTAGGCATCTAATTTTTCCTGCGGTAATTTTTATACTTTCCAAAGATTATAAATTATCATTAATAAAAAATAAAGAAATCGTATTGAAACATAAGCTATAAATAAAACCTAAACTGCACATATTAGGTAAACTGTTATTTACCAATTTTGTCAAGCAGTTCTTTTGATTTTATAGCCCAATCGCTTCCCGGATATTTATCAATGATTCGCTCAAGATACTTCCTTGCAGTATCCGCATTATCAGTTTTATAATAACAATAGGAAAGGCCGTAAAGGCTCTGGGGATAAAGCCCGGTATATTTATAAACATAAAAGATATTCCCATACTGCTTTATGGCGTCAATATAATTCCCCTTGTTTTTATTGTATTCGGCTAATTCAAAAATTGATAACGCAGCTTCATCACCGGTTGAAATATTTATGACATCATTGAACAATTTTAATGCGTCTTCAATTTTTTCTTCTCTCTTATAGACAAGCGCCAGTTTATACATTGCAGAGGCTTTTGCCTCAGGAGTTTTGCTCTGATCGATAAGGAGCCTGTACATTTTTTCTTCATTGCCGCCGCTTTTTTGTTTCAATTCAATATCCGAAAGCTGAATCTTCGCTTTTTCGGCATCTGGTGAACCGGGGAACAAATCTATCAGTTTTTTTAAATAATAACCGGCTTTATCAAAATTACTTAAATTGTAATAAATAAGAGCGGCTCTCCATAAGCTTTCATCGGAATAATCGCCTTTCGGATAGCTTAAGAAATATCTTTCAAACATATTGACTGCATTTATCATATCATTCATATTATTATATGACCACGCCATCCAGTAAATCGAAGCCGGGGCAAAATCTCCGGCCTGCTTCAGTGTTAAAATTTTATTATAATAATCCACAGCTTTTTTATATTCCGCAAGATTATAATAATATTCCGCAAGCTTAAACAGCGCTTCCGCAGTATAGCCTGAATCCGGGTAATTATCCGTAAGATTCTGATAAATCAGAGCGGCCTTCTGCTGTTCACCCATTTTTATATTACACCATGCCATATCCGATAAAGCGGCAGGGATATCATCCTTGATTCCGAAAGCAGTTGCCCTATCAATGAACTGATTGTAAGAATCTATTGAATTCGTATAATCCTCAAGATTATAATAGGATTTGGCAATATAAAGCCAACCTTCCAGTATTTTATTTTTGTCCTGGGTTAAAGCTATGGAATTCTTAAAATAACCCGCGGCATCATAATATATTTTTAAACGGAAATTCGCCCAGCCAAGAAGATTGTATACTTCGGATTTCTGCTCCTGATTAAGATTTTGCTTATCCAGATTTTTAAGATAATCATTCAGTTCTTCAAATTTTTCCTGCTTATAATAAATCCATGCGATTTTAATGGAAGCGTCAGCTGAGTATGTTGAAGTTTTATAATCTTTTGTAACCTTTTTAAAATTCTCCTCCGCGTTATTGTAATCTTTATCGTTATAGCCGATTATGCCCATACTATAATAAGCTTCAGGCACAAGTGGACTTGACGGATAACCGCCGATCAACCTTTTATAATTTGTCAGCGCTTTAGCATAGTCCTCTTTTTTTATATAAACCCAGGCAGCTTCGCTGAGAGCCTCATCGCGCAGAGAGCTTCCGGTATTGCTAATAATTACGCCGAATGATTCAAGAGCCCAGTCATAATTAGTCAATCCCGCATAAGCATGACCCTTATAAAGAAAAACTTCATCCGATTTGCCGTTTATCGGATCTGTTCTTGAATAATTTTCAAAATATGAAATCGCGTTTTTATACTGCTCCAATTCAAGGCAGCATCTTCCCATCCAGTAAAGCGCCTTCTTTCCATATTCCATATCGGGGAATTTATTATTAATCTTTTCATATTCGGAAAGAGCCCCGGGATAATCTTTTTCCAGAAATTCCAGTTCGGCAATCTTCGAATAAGCCAGGACTTCGCTTTCCCCGCCGGATAAAGCGATTTTTTCATAAACCGCAAGGGCGTTTGAATAATCTTCCTTTAAAACATAACATGAAGCCAGTTCAATTATACTTTTTTTTGAATATTCGGGATCATTATTCGAATTTGTCAGCTGAACCAGGTATTTCACCGCTGAATCAATGTCATTCTTAAGCTTATAAAGAAGTGCAATTTTATACAGAGCCTCATCCCTGTATTCATTAATGACAACTCCATTGCTTAATGTCCGGGAAAGTTCCGTCAGATACTGCAGCGATTCGCTGAATTTATCCTGTTTGATATAACACATCGAAGTATAATAAAGCGCTTCATACTGAAAATTAAGATTGGTTTTCGATACAATCCCAAGCAAATATGGAAGAGCTTTATCAATATCATTATTCAAATAATAAGCTTTTCCGGTATCAAAAACCGCTTCATCCCTGTAAACCGAAGAAACATATTTATCAGAAAACTGTTTAAGCACATCAATTGCATTTTTGTAATCGGAATCATAAAGATAAGCCTGTCCAAGCCTGAAAAGGCTTTCTTCAGAATATGCCGAGGCCGGATATTTCTGATTGAGTAGCTTGAATTCATCTGAAGCCGCGTCATATTTACCGCTCAATAAATAATCAAAAGCAACAATATAAGTAGCTTCGGGTATAAGTTTACTGCCCGGATATGTTTTTATAAAACCGGTAAGGTTTTGAATTGATTTTTCATAATTCTTTAATTTATAATAAGCCGCGCCGATTAAATATACAGCTTTTTCTTTAAACGGCGAATCCGGGTAATTGTTAATAAATTTATTGAACGACACTATTGCCGTATCGAATTTATTGTCTTGAAAATAACACATGCCTATATAAAATGAAGCATCATCGGCAAATTCCCCGTCAGGATCGCTGGAGACAGCTTTTTCAAACAAATTGACAGCTATTGAATAAGCGCCGTCATTGAATGAAGCGAGGCCCGAATTGAAATATCTCTGGGAATCGCTTTTTGCAGCATAATTTATTGAAAAAATAAATAATATCATTAGTATTGGAAGAATTAATTTTTTCATCAATTTCCTCTAACATTATTCAACATATCATTCATTATAATAATTTTAAAAAAAAAATACAAGTGAAAAATATGATCGGGAGCTACCCGAAATTAGCTAAATCATTGACAACCAATAAAAATATATATATTATTTATGCAGATTAAATCAATCCGGCACTGATATTAAGTTATTTCAGAAGAAGGCTGGAATGAAAAGCGTATCAAAGAATAATAATTTAATAAACAACCTGCTGTATTTTTCACTTACTTGGTTTTTCAGCCTGGTTATCTGGCGGCATAAGGTTACTGGATTTGCCAATATACCGGTTAAAGGCCCCGCGGTTCTTGTCGGTAATCATATGGGCTCGATCGGGCCGATTACCATTATGTCCTCGCTTCCAATCAGGCTTTACCCCTGGATAACCTCGGAAATGACAAATTTAAGGGAATCCCCGGAATATCTGAGGAAAGATTTTGTAGAAAAAGAGCTGAAGCGAAAGCCCCCATTCAGCACTCTACTTTCCTTAAGCATTACAAGCATTGCAGTACCCTTGATTAACAGCCTTCACTGCATACCAGTTTATAAAAACCCTTTCAAGCTGAAATATACATTTGAAAAATCGATTGAACTTTTAAAGAATAATAACTTTATACTGCTCTTTCCCGAAGACACATTAAAACCCCCGGTTAACGGAAAAATAAACCCTGCTGATCCTGACTATGTTATGTATCCTTTTAAAACTGGCTTTGTAAGGCTCGGCAAGTTATATTATATTGAGACCGGAAAAAGATTGGAATTTTATCCGTTATCTTTTAACAAGAGCGCAGGAATACTGGCAATCGGAAGATCAGTGTTTTATAATCCTGAAAATTCGATTCGCTATGAAGAAAAGAGAATAGCAAATTACCTTGAAACAGAAATACAAAATCTTCATAAATACTTTTCAAAAATATACCTGGAAGGAATCGAAAAACCGAGGCTAATAAAGAAGATAAAATAGATCATTTTTCTTCAGGCGGATAATTTATTGGACAGCCAGACACCTGAAAGGTCTGGCCGCCCTTACATCAAAAAGGCATTTATTTTACAACAAGGGAATTGACACAGGAATACGAATCTGAGCTGTCGAGAATCGTTAATGCTCCATTCTTCCAGTAACAGGCCTGCGGGCTTCCATAACCGCCGCCGACAAAAACATTTCCAGAACCGTCCACTGCGATGGAAGAAACGATATATCCGGAGAATGTGGTTTGTTTCCCGTTCTTCCAGTAACAGGGATAACTATTATTGCCGTAATACCCGCAGACGAAAACATTCCCCGAGCCGTCAATTGTAATGGAACTGGCATTGCCATAATAGCCGGAATTATCGAGAGTAGTTAAAGACCCATTCTTCCAGTAACAGGGGCAGTTATACTTAGCGCTGTTTCGATAGTACCCGCAGGCGAAAACATTCCCCGAACCGTCCACCGCAATGCCATTAACCTTCGAATCAACATTGGTTAGAACTGTCAAAACCCCGTCCTTCCAGTAACAAGCAATGTTCGTACTGTTGGTGTCTTGATAATATCCCCCTACGAATACGTGCCCGGAACTGTCCACTGCCAGGGAATTAACCTGGGAATTCACATTGGTCAAAGCTGTCAAAATCCCATTTATCCAATAACAGGCTCCATGATTTGTTATGTTATAATAAGACCCGCCGGCGTATATATTTCCCGAGCCATCAACCACAAGAGAATTGACACCGGATAAATCAGTATTATCAATAGATATAAATACTCCGTTTTTCCAGTAACAAGCATAGCTATTTAAAGCCCCACCGGCGTAAGCATTCCCCGAACCATCCACTACAAGGGAATTAACCTGGGAATTCACATTGGTCAGAGTCGTCAAAACCCCGTTTATCCAGTAACAGGCAGCATTATTAACGTATCCACCGGCGTAAACGTTAACATTGTTCCATAATGTATAAACCGTGGTATTGGTCGTAACTCCTGTACCTGCTGTAAAAACATATCCTCCGCCATTAGTCGCCGTGTACCAGCCCGCAAAGTAATTACCTGTTTTTGACGGTGAAGCGGGAAGAGTACCGACATTCGTCGATGGAAATATAACATATTCCGTTTCTGTAGCCGGAGTTCCACCCTGGTTATCAAATGTTACCGTATTGGTTAAGTACGGAGCCCAGGGTGAAAATGTTAAATAATTATTAAATGTCTTGTCGCAATCAGTTACAAAACCGTTATTATAGTGCTGCAGCTTTATTTCTATGGAATAAGGCGGTACACCTGCCGAAAAAGGTACTCCGCCCGTAGGGAGAATTCCTAACCAAAATCCTCCGCTTGAGGCAGTTGTTGAACTTATAGTTGGATAATCCCAATAATTTCCAACGCTATCTCTAAAATAAGCATAAAGATAATACTGCTGGTAACCCGGCATGTCATCGTAGGATACATATACTTCAAAGGTAAAAGCACTGTTACCATAAGTGCTGGTCCCAAGGCTGCCCAAATTATTGCTGGTAATGCTTATAGAACCGCTGCCGCCGCTGCTGGAACTGCTTCCAGGGCCGTTGCCGCAACCCTCAGCTATGCAAAGGATAACAATAAAGATGCCGATAACAAAGATTTCCCTGATCATAAGAATTTAACCTCCCACAGATATTGTTTCAAACTTATTTTAAAGAAAATAATAGGAAACCTTATGATTATAACTAAGGATAGGTTATTACAAAGTCATAAAAATTGCAAAAAACTTATAAAAATATTGATTTGATTTATCCAAAAATATGTAATTAAAAGAACAGCTTTAGTAATGACAACAGCTAAAGTATCTCAACATTGGTAAAATTATGGGAATAGCCGGAGGCTTTTCTTAGTAGCTAAACTCCGCTTTTTGTCCCGGCGGTTTCCTTCCTGCTCCTGGTCTCTTTCTTTTTTCCCGGATTTATACCGGTATCATTAGATTTAATATTGAAAGATACTGAATTGTTTTTTAATGTGACCTTAATTTCAATCAGCACATTATCATTCCCAAGGCTAACATTTTCAGATAAAAGCTTATCCGTTGCCGGAATTTCAATAATTTTGCTGATAGCCCTGGTTAATGAGCGTGCTCCGTATTTAGGGTCAAAGCCTTTTTCAATAATATATTTTTTTACTTCCAGGCTGACCGTAAAATGAATTCCCTTTATTACAAGGGTTTCATTCAATTCTTCTATCATTTTGTCAACTATTTCTACCAGTACGGAATCGTCAAGCTGGTCGAAAATCACAATTTCATCGATCCTGTTCAGGAATTCGGGTTTGAAGGTTTGCTTCAATTCCGACAGGATATAATCTTTTGTTTTCTCGCCGTTCATTTCGCTGTCTGTAAAACCTAGATTTCCCTTATTTGTAAAATGCGATGTACCCAGGTTTGATGTAAGTATCAATATTGAATTCCTGAAGTCCACTTTATTGCCGAGACTGTCCGTAATCCTGCCTTCGTCCAGAATCTGTAGAAGCATATTAAAGACTTCGGGATGGGCTTTTTCAATTTCATCGAATAATACAACCGAGTACGGCTTCCGCCTGATTTTCTCGGTAAGTTCGCCCCCGGATTCATGACCGATATAACCGGGAGGAGCTCCGACAATTTTTGAGACATTGAATTTTTCCATGTATTCGCTCATATCAACACGTATAAGGTCCTCTTCGGAACCGAACATAAATTTTGCCAGAGCCTTCGCAAGCGCTGTTTTACCCACACCTGTTGGTCCAAGGAAGATAAGGCTTGATATAGGCCTTGTTGCTTTACGCATCCCGACAACATTCTTTTTTATTGCATTTGATATAGCCTCAATCGCTTTTTCCTGTCCTTTAACGCTTTTCCTCAATTCATCCCCAATGCTTAGAAAGCGTTTTTTGTTATCGTCATCATTCAACCTGCTTACAGGGATATTTGTGATGGAGGACAGCACCTCTTCAATATCCTTCTGATCGATCACGATCCTGTCTTTATGATTTTCATTAAGCCACATAATCTTTATTTTTTCATGGAGATTCCGGAGTTCCTTTATCCTATCGCGCAGTCCGGCAGCCTGTTCATAAACCTGGGTTTTAACGAGGCTGTTCTTTTTATCCTCCATTATTGCGATTTCATTTTCGATTTTTATCAGTTCATCGGGTTTTCCATTTAACGAGATGCCGGAAAAGGCCCCGGCTTCATCTATAATATCAATGGCCTTATCGGGTAGTTTTCTGTCGGTAATATAGCGGTGGGATAATTTCACAGCTGAAACAATTGCCCTGTCGGTATAGGTTACATGATGGAACTGCTCGTATTTTGTCTTTATCCTGGATAGAATTTCTATAGTTTCATCAATACCCGGTTCATTGACTATAATCGGCTGGAATCTCCTTACAAGGGCTTTATCTCTTTCGATGCGCTTCCTGTATTCGTCAAAAGTCGTTGCGCCTATGCAGCGTATTGTTCCCCTGGCTAAAGCCGGCTTGAGCATGTTCGAGGCGTCAAGAGCGCCTTCGGCGTTGCCGGCACCGAGGATAGTATGAATCTCATCGATGAAGAGAATCACATCATCGGAATCCTCAGCTTCCTTAACTATATTTTTCATCCTCTCCTCAAACTCACCCCTGTATTTTGTACCTGCAACTATTAATCCCAGGTCAAGGAGAAGGATCTTTTTATCGATCAATTTTTCAGGTACTGTATTGTTCACGATCATCTGCGCAATCCCTTCAACTATGGCCGTTTTACCGACACCCGGTTCGCCGATGAGGATGGGATTGTTCTTCTGCCTCCTGGAGAGAACCTGGATTACCCTTTTAATTTCGTTATATCTTCCTATAACCGGATCAAGATGGCCCTGGGCCGCAAGAAAGGTAATATTTTTCGAGAAGCGGTCAAGAAACTGGGTTTTGACCTGCTTTTTTTTACTTTTATAATTGTTAATCTCGCCGTACCCTACAGTTTTAATTACAGCCTGCCTGATAAAGTTTAAATCCACATTGCGGTTTGCAATAATTAATGGAACAAGCGCATCCGGATCGTCCTCAGCTATCACTGCCAGCAGAAGATGTTCGGTACCGACATAATTATGCCCTATGATTTTCGACTCTTCCTTACTGGTTTCTATAACATTTTTAAACCTTCCGGAAATCGGAATACCGCCCAATGTAAGTGTATTGCTTGATTTTCCGCGGAGCATCATTTCCAGCTCCCTTTTTATATCATCAAGGTCAAGGCCTATATACGCCATCGCTCGGACACCGGCGCCTTCAATTTCCCGTAATATTCCTAGGAATAAATGCTCCGGGTTTACCTGATCGCTGAAAAGCCTTCTTGCCTCCTGCTGAGCCAGAATGGACAGCACTTTTTGTGCCCTGGGTGTGAATCCTGTAAAATCACTCATTATAATCTCCGATTATATTTTTACCATTCTGTATTTAATCTGTAATATAAGATTACGCAGCATATTAAGCCTTACTTTGCCGGTCGAATCAGGTTCAACACTGTATTTATATATTAAATAATCATCGCTGGCATGGAAAATCAAATTTCTGATCTCCTGAATATTATTGACCGAAATGAATTTTTTATTTAATGCGTCAATAAGGGATATGTAATAAACAAGTGCCGAATAATCCAGACTTTCCTTGACAGAAATCTCATGTATCTCTTCAAAAGAAAGCTCCATTTCATCCTTGTTATTGAAATATTCCATCCTAGATTTTGTTTCCAGTTGAAATACTTTTATTAAAAACTGTTCATATTCCATAAGCAGTTCTTCTTCGGATACACCCAATGAATAGATATTATAAATCATAAACAACCCCGAATCCCCATTCTCAAGCAGATTGACAGCTGAATATCCCATCTTGTTGGCTGTTTCAATAAATTTCTCAATTTTTTTCATTGCCACAAGGCCGTACAAATTCACGATTGAAGAAATTCTTAACCCGGTACCGACATTTAATATCGAAGCCGTCAAATATCCGTAATGCTCATCATAGGAAAAATCGATTTTTTCTTCAATTTTATCCATTACGTCAGAAATTCGCCTGTATATCTGCCTGGGGTTAAATCCGTTCTCTATGGAAAGAATCCTAATGTGATCGTCTTCATTGAGCAGGATAACCCAGCCGCCGTTTATTTCGTAAACAAAAGTCCTTCCGAATTTAAGGAATTCATTTGTAATCACATGATTTGACAGGTAAATCAAAGTATTATCCCTGCCCATTTCGTCGATTGTTTCTTTTTCAATATCGCAGGGTAATTCTTTGATTCTTTCAAATACTTTTTCATCAATGATGGATTTTTCTTTCGAAGAAAGAGTGAGCGGAAAATTTAAACCCTCTATATTCCGCGCAATTCTTACCCTTGTCGTAAACACAAAATTATCAAGTTGATTTCTTTTTCTATCCTGAGTCTTTGGAAACTCAATAAATTTCATCTTCTTTTCCGACGGGATGGTTGCCTGTAAGCTTATCCAATTTCTTTTTTATTTTATCCGCCTGTTCGTAATTTTCGGAATGTATGGATTTCTTCAGCTGATTTTTCAGGTAATGAATTTCCTTTTTTAAAAGAAATATACCGGCATATTTTTTCGGCATTTTCCCCCGATGAATACTTCCCCTTTCAAGCTCAAGCAAAATATCGGAAATCTGTTCTTTAAAATATGAATAGCAATATGGACACCCGAAATATCCGCTTTCTTTGAAATCATCGTATAATAAATCGCAATTACCGCATTTTAACGAGTTCTTACCGTTCTTTGACTGCATCATCGTGCTGATTATACTTATGTTTGAAACAATAGAGGTCAGGAGGCTTTTCATTTCCTCAAGAGCATCGGCTACCCTGCGGTCTATAAGATCAAGTTTTTGAAGCCGCCCTTTATTCTCCATATATTTTATGGCGCATTGAGCGCAAAGGCCCTTTTCTTCTATTTTATCCCTCACCATTACCTTTACAAATATAAGAGCCTCATTTTCACAGCAAATACTGCATTTCTGCAACCTGTAACCAGACATGATCCGATTCTCCCTTAATTTCCTAATAATATTATCGAAACAAGACGGCTAAATATGAAAATTAATTATAACAATTCATTTTCTATATCATGATAGCACAAATCATCAAAAAGGTAAAGGAAACATTGCAGGGTTTAGTTTTAAATTGACAGGCCAAAAACTTTAAAAAAAGATAAGAATATGCTAATCTATATCCTTATCTTAATTTGTGATTAAACAAGCAAGTGCATAGAACGTATTTAGGAGTTGATATGGGTTTGTTGTTAAAACTATTTTATCTGATTGTCGGCACAAAACAGGAAAAAGATATAAAAAAGATGAAGCCGGTGGTTGAAAAAATAAATTCTCTTGAAAAAGAAATATCCGGCCTTTCAAACAGCGATCTTTCAAAAAAAACAAGTGAGTTTAAAGAAAGGCTTAAAAAAGGAGAGCCTTTAGACAATCTTCTGCCGGAAGCGTTTGCCGTTGTGCGGGAAGTTTCCAAGAGGACGCTTAAGCTTAGGCATTTTGATGTCCAGTTAATGGGCGGAATATCCCTTAATAATAATATGATCTCGGAAATGAAGACAGGTGAAGGGAAAACTCTTGTCGCTACGCTGGCATTATATCTTAATGCGCTTTCTGAAAAGGGATGCCATCTGATTACCGTCAATGATTACCTGGCAAAAAGGGACGCAATATGGATGGGCCCTATTTACAAATTTCTGGAATTAAGTGCCGGTGTGATAAACCATGAAAAATCATACCGTATAGAGTGGGATGATATTTCTCAATACATAGTAAAAACGGTTGAATGCGGAAGAAAAGAGGCTTATAACTGTGACATTACTTATGGAACAAATAATGAGTTCGGTTTTGATTATCTCCGCGACAACATGGTTTTTTCCCTGGAACAGAAAGTCCAGCGCGGACACAATTATTCGATCGTCGATGAAGTTGACTCGATCCTGATCGATGAGGCCAGAACACCGCTCATTATATCCGGTCCTTCCGATGAAGCCACGGATTTATATTATAAAATCGATAAATTTATTCCGCGTCTGACCGAAGCCCAGGTTAACGATAAAAAGGAACCTATTGAGGGAACCGGTGATTATGCCGTTGATGAAAAAGACAAGTCGGCAGTTCTGACCGAAATGGGTATAGAAAAAGTCGAAAAACTCCTGGGAATCAAGGAACTATATTCTCCGCGTAACAGCAATATCGTACATCACATCATACAGGCCATAAGGGCTCATAAACTTTACCAGAAAGACGTGGCTTATGTTATCGAAAACGGCGAGGTTGTGATCGTAGATGAATTTACAGGAAGGAAAATGCCTGGTCGGCGCTGGTCGGACGGCCTGCACCAGGCTATTGAAGCAAAAGAAAGGGTGCAGATAAAACAGGAATTCCAGACCCTGGCCACCGTAACCTTCCAGAATTACTTCCGTATGTACACGAAACTCGCAGGTATGACGGGAACAGCCGAAACTGAAGCGCAGGAATTCTACTCGATATACAAGCTTGACGTTGCGGTAATACCGACAAATGTCGCCGTCGCGCGTACTGATCATTCCGACAAGGTCTATATAAATGAAAACGCAAAGTTTAAAGCCATTGTTCGCGATGTCGAGGAAAGACATAAAAAGGGCCAGCCAATCCTTCTTGGTACCATATCCGTAGAAAAGTCTGAAAAATTGTCAAAACTCCTAAACCAGCACCGGATAAGGCATAATGTCCTTAATGCCAAATTTCATGAAAAAGAAGCTGAAATCATCGCAAACGCCGGTTTGAACGGTTCGGTCACAATCGCTACGAATATGGCGGGAAGAGGCACAGATATTAAGCTCGGTGATGGGGTTGTCGAGGCAGGAGGGTCTATGTAATCGGAAGCGAGCGGCATGAAGCAAGAAGAATCGACAACCAGCTTCGCGGCCGTTCCGGAAGGCAAGGCGATCCAGGTTCCTCCCAGTTTTATGTCTCGCTGCAGGATGATTTGATGAGACTTTTCGGCATGGACAACCAGATGAAGCTTATGCAGTCTTTCGGTTTCAGCGAGGATGAAGAAATCCAGAGCAGAATGATCAGTAGGGCAATTGAGAGTGCACAGAAGCGTGTTGAGGGCAGAAACTTCGAGATCAGAAAAAACCTTCTCGAATACGATAATGTTATGAATGAGCAGCGGGTTTACATATATTCAATGCGCGACAGAATTCTTGACATAAGCCGTAACTTCTCGCTTATTGACGAACTAATACGAAATGTTGTAACGGATTATACTGGAACTTTCGATAAGCCGCAGAAACCCGATTACTGGAATAAGGATGAAATAAGAAAATGGTTCAAATACATATTTTTTGCCGATGTTGAAATAAATATCTCGACTAAAGATTATGAGACCGCAATTGATGAGTTATCCGGCAAGCTGAAGGATATTGTCTGGAACAGGTTCAAAAATGTACCCGATGAAATCCGCGCCGAGGGTTTTAAATATGTTGTTTTGAATATCCTTGATACAAAATGGAAGGAACATCTTAGGAATATCGATTCTTTACAGGAAGGGATCGGCCTGAGGGGTTATGCTCAGAGAAACCCGATTGTGGAATACAAACTTGAAGCTTATGATCTTTTCACTGCCATGCGTTCAAGTTTTATGACAGAAGCCCTCTCGCTGTTGTCCAGGCTTGAAATTCATGCGCGTGTGGAACAGGAACCGCTGCCTGAAGAATCGGCAATACCAGCAAAAGTTCAGACAATTCACAATGAGGTCGGCCAATTCGGAGGAGCGTCGGGCGGGAAAGAGCAGAAGCCGCCTATTAATACAAAGCCCCAGCCAATTAAAAGAAATATTAAACTTGGGAGAAATGACCTGTGCTGGTGCGGCAGCGGGAAAAAATATAAAAACTGCCATATGGAAGAGGATTTAAGTAAACAACGCGCATCTATGTCTGTAAGTTGATATAAGAGGGGTTAATTATGGATTACAAATCGGCAGGTGTTGATATCAATAAGGCTGATGATCTGATTGAGAATGTTAAAAATTTTGCCAGAGAAACCTACACAAAAGGCGTATTAAGCGGTGTTGGAGGTTTCGGTTCTCTATTTGAAATTGGAAAATATAAAAATCCGGTTCTTGTTTCATCAACAGACGGTATAGGTACAAAGATAAAACTTGCCGAAGAAATGGAAAAATATTATGGCCTTGGTTATGACCTTGTCGCCATGTGCGTTGACGATATTATTTGCTGCGGCGCTAAACCGCTGTTTTTTCTTGATTATATAGCTGTGGGAAAACTTCAGGAGGGATTATACTTAAAATTCATAGAAAGCATTTCCAGAGCATGCCAGTTTGCCGAATGCGCGCTTGTAGGAGGCGAAACGGCAGAGCTTCCGGGAATGTATCCCGAAAATGAGTTCGACCTCGCCGGCTTTGCCGTTGGAATTATCGAAAAGGATCAAATTATTGATCCGGAACATATAAAGGAAGGAGATGCTGTAATTGGACTTGCATCATCCGGTTTTCACAGCAACGGTTTTTCTCTGATAAGGAAAATTGTTGAAACCAATAATCTTGATCTCCATAAAAATTACGGTTTCGGCGTTCTCGGCAATATCCTGCTGACACCTACCGAAATATATTCGCCTGTTATTTTAAAGGCAATATCAAAGTTTTCAAAAGGAATAAAAGGCATAGCCCATATTACCGGAGGCGGAATAGAAGGCAACCTCAGCAGGGTTATACCGCATGATTTAAATGCGGTAGTAAACAAGAGCAGCTGGAAGGTTCCGGAACTTTTCCAGTTTATTAAAGATCAGGGCCAGGTTGAAGAAAATGAAGCTTACCAGGTTTTTAATATGGGGCTGGGTATGGCATTGATTGTGGATTCCCATATGAAAGCAGAAATACAGAGATTTTTTAATAATAATTCATACAAGGCTTATGATATTGGAATTATGGAAAAAGGCGAAGGTAAAGTAAAAATGATTAATTATCCGATTATTGCTTAGCCAGGAGTGAAATAGAAAAATTAATATTCAGCCCTTCCATTTTCCATCTTTAATCTCTATTGCAAAAAACTTATCAAGCTTATCCTGGGGCAATACATATATCTGTACTTTAATGACTTCGCCGTTTATAAGCTTAGCATTCATTTCTTTTCTAATATAGAACGAATCATCGATTTTATCAGGGTAATAACCCTCGAATTCGTCTATTTCATCCAGCAGGTGATCGCTGATTTCATAGATTTCACCGTAGACTTTATTTCTGGCAGGATGTTCTTCGTCTAGAATTGCCGGAAACTCAATACCAAGATCATAAAGCGTACCATTAACAAAGGCTTCGGAATAGAGCCCGGCTTTATCAATAATTTTGTGATCGGCTGAATTGCGTTTTAAGCTGCCGTAAACGAAAAGATACATTTATAATAACCCCGGTCAGTACATAGAAGTATTTGCAAGCGACTGGCCTGTCATCCTCTTTCTTTCAAGTTCAAGATTTCTTTTAATTATCTGGACCGTTTTTTCAATGGTTGTAACATCCTTGATAAAAATCTTTCCATCTATTATGGAAAGAGATTTATCGGTATCGAATAACTTTTTTATATAAAGATGCCCGTCCTGTTGATTGAAACCTACGAATTTGATCAGTTCCTCGGTTCCGAAATCAAAAGTATGCGATGTCCCCATTGAAATCGGTATTCTTGCTTTCTGAAGCTGTGTATAAAGGGAATCGTATATTTTACCGATCGGGTCTTTGATCAAAATATTCGACAATTGTTTGTATATAAGCCATATTCTTTCACTTAAAAGTTCGATAATCTTTGTTGCGATTTCGGGATGACCCTGAACGGTAGGCTCAAAATTAGCTTTACTCACCGCCATCAGTTTAACCGGGCCAAAAGCAGTTGAGCTTGCACTTCTGGGCTTATTATCCAGGAGCGACATCTCGCCGAAAATATCACCTTTCTTTAATACGGCCAGCAGCACTTCGTTATTATCGACAAGCTTTGTTATTTTGACCTTACCATCCTGGATGATATAGAGCTCCGCGCCAGGTTCATGTTCAAGAAATATAATCTGCTTATCGGAATACAAAGATGAAAAACCATCTTTCCTGGGCTGTAAAACTTCCTGAGCCGGATTGATTTTTGCAAGCTTGGTTTTTGCCTGGGGGACAAAACCGCCATCCGGACAAAACTTTATATAATGAAGGTAAGCATAAGCCGCCTGATTTAAAAGCTGGTTAGCATAATAAAATTCGCCGACTTTAAACAGATTATTCGGGTTTTCCTCAAGGGACGACTTGAAAGTTAGCTTTGTAAGTGTAGAATCATAATACCGCAACTGTTTCCCGAAATAACGGAGTATTTTCATCGCTATGGGAGTGTTTTTCTGAATCAATGAACCGAAATGCTCCCTTCTCACTACAATTGTTGAGGTGTCATCAATAGCCTGAACGGTTTCAATCCTGGCTCTCCTGGCCATGCAGGATATAACTCCAAAGAAATCGCCTACTCCCAGAACTGTTCCCTGATCCTGGTCAACGGTAGAAGCCGATCTGGCTTCAATTACCTGGCCCTGCCGGATAATATAAAATTCATCCGCTTCAGGTTGATCTTCGAGAGTAATATATCCGTTCTTTTTGAAGCTGGCCACGCCAAATACAACTTCGTCAGCCATTTTTACTCCACATATTATTTTTCAACTAATTATAAGTTATATTAATCTTTTTGTAAACAGTAACCTATTAATAAATAAGAACCTATTGAGAAATACATATATATAAAAAAGGAACCTATTTTTAGATAGGAAATCTCTTACATAGATTTTCGACTTTTTCCCTTATTGAATTAAGCTTTTTTTCATCATTAATATTTGAGATCGCATTAGAAATATATTCTCCTATTTCTTCCATTTCTTTTTCTTTCATTCCTCTTGTTGTTACAGCAGGTGTGCCGATCCTTATGCCGCTTGTTATTGTCGGAGGTAATTTGTCAAAAGGTATGCCGTTTTTATTGACAGTTATCCTTGCTTTATCAAGGACTTCCGTTGCTTCCTTGCCGGTGACATTTTTATTGGTGAGATCCACAAGTAAAAGATGATTATCCGAACCACCGGAGACAAGCCTGAAACCTGATTGAATTAATGTTTTTGCTAATGCACGGCAATTCATCAATACCTGTTTTTGATAACCCTGAAATGCAGGATCCATAGCCTCTTTTAAAGCAACAGCCTTGGCTGCAATGACATGCATCAGCGGGCCGCCCTGAATACCGGGAAAAATCATCCCGTCTAAAATTTCGCTCATCATTTTAACCCTGCCGCTTTTCGCCGCTTTAATACCCAATTTATTCTCAAAATTTTTACCCATCAATATCATTCCCCCACGCGGACCTCGCAGTGTTTTATGAGTTGTTGTCGTTACAAAGTGGGAGGCAGGCAATGGGCTGGGATGAAGCCCTGTGGCCACAAGCCCGGCGATATGCGCCATGTCTGTCATCAAATAGGCTCCGCACGCATCGGCGGCCTCGCGAAATTTTTCAAAGTTCAGAGTCCGCGGATAAGCGCTGGCGCCGGCAATAACCATCTTCGGCTTTTCCCTCACGGCAAGCTCAATTAAAGCCTGATAATCTATTGTTTCAGTTTCCTGTGAAACTCCATAACTTACTATATTAAAAAATTTCCCCGAAAAATTAACAGGTGAACCATGCGTCAGATGTCCTCCATGAGAAAGACTCATGCCGAGAACTTTATCCCCCGGGTTTAAGACGCTGAAATATATTCCCATATTTGCCTGGCTTCCAGAATGCGGCTGAACATTAGCGTAATCGCAGGAAAATATTATTTTTGCCCTGTCTCTCGCAAGATCTTCAACAACATCTATATATTCACAACCGCCATAATAGCGATGACCTGGATAACCTTCCGCATACTTATTTGTCATTAAACTGCCCTGAGCTTCCAGAACCGCTTCGGAAACTATGTTTTCAGAAGCTATCAATTCCAGATTAAACTGCTCCCTGTTTTCTTCTTTAATTATCGCATCATAAACTTCCCTGTCAACATTTTTCAATTGTTCCTTATCAGCCGGCATAATTAAAACTCCCGATATAATATATTGCTTAAACTGAGTAGTTCTTATCAAATTTTTTCTTAGAATAAACGGAAATAATAAAATAAGTCTAATATTAAAACCGCTCAATTTTTGTATCAATATATTTTAATAAATGATAATAAAATACTCAATTAATATCGGTTAATAATTAAAGCCTAAATTGAGCGGTTTTAATAAAATTTATTCAATCATCAATAGCTAAGAACTTATATTATAAGTCGAAAGTCGATTAGCCGGTTAGTCATTTCAAATAAAAACCATTTAAAGAATCTCTCAGTTTGGATAATACCTAAACTGAGCGATTCTTAACTATCCATAAAAATAAAACCATGCTAAAATAAAATGGGGTAAGGAAATGGTTACAGCCATCCTTACCCCGGAATAACACCCATTGGGTGCAAAAGCAGGTAAATTATGACTGAAAAAAATAAAAATCGCAAAATTCAGGGAAATGAGATTCAAAAAATCGGCATAACGAAAGATTGTCTTACCAGCCGCGGCGGGCTTACGTTTGTCCTGAGATATCTCAAGAATATTAAAGTTATTCCCCTGATCAGCGAAGTATTTCAGGGAATTCGCAAGAGCCGCAAAGGTAAAGATATAGAAAAAATTATTTCTCAATTGATGCTGTTTTTCATAGATGGAAGCAAATTTACCATGACCCGGTTTGATGAATTGGCAAATGATATCGGGCACAGAAAGGCCATTGAATGCAGCAAAGACAATATGTGCTCATCCCATGTGATAAAGAGATTTTTTTCAGTGGTAAAAAAGACAATGTTTAAAGAGCTTCAAAAGATTCTAATTAAGCTTTTTGTCTGGCGTCTCAAGATAAAGAACCCGAAAGTTATTATTCTCGGACTTGATACGATGGTACTGAATAATGATGACGCTAAAAAGCGAAACGGCGTGACTTATACCCACAAAAAGGTTAACGGGTATCATCCGCTGCATATGTATTGGAATGGTTTTATCGTGAACCTGGCGTTCCACGAAGGAAGCGAATCCCCGAATCACGGTGACGATCTGTTTACAATGCTGGAAGAAACAGTGAAGGAAATCCGGAAATGCTATGACAAAGAGGTGCCGATTATCGTTGTGTCTGATAGCGGGTTTTTTGACCAAAAGTATTTTAAGAAGCTGGAAGACCTGAAACTGTTCTTTATATGCGGCGGGAGAATACTGGATTCAATCAAACTCGATTTGATGAAGCGATTGCCGGAAGAATGGAGAAGGTTTGAGAAAAAAGGAGATGTAATTGAATACCTGGACTTTCGGGACAGACGGGATAGCTGGGAAAAGGGATACCGTGCCATTTATACCAAATATGAATGTGAAGACGGGGTTTTCAGATTAGCGTTCGACAGGCCTGAAAATATTATTTATACAAATCTTGAAGAAGCGGAAGTATTGAAAGAAAAGGGGCTTGTGAAATATATGACGGCAGAGGAAATAGTGAGGCTCTATCATCTGAGGGCAAAAGATGAACTGGTGAACCGTGGAATAAAAGAATTCGTGGATGAAACACTGCCGTTTAAGAGTTTTGTATCAAACGGTGTATATTATTTTTTATCGATAATAGCGTATAATCTGCTGTCGGCTTATCAGGCGGATATGGATATACCGGAAATACCAGTGGAAAGTTATCCGGATACGGTCAGGCGAATATTTATTGATATTGCGGGAAAGATTGTTAAAACAGGCGGGCGGGCTATTTTAAAATTCAGGGAAGAAGTAGTTGACAGGTTTAAATTGTTAGATTTGTGGGAGAAATGCGGAACGGTTACCCCGATTTAAAGATGCGCTCTGTTTTCATGGATTAATAAGGGGGTATTGCGCCAAAAATTGAAAATATCTCAGAGATTGATGATTTTAGTGCTTTCAAACGCATAAATTCGGCAAATTAACCGGTGACAAAAAAATATATCCAAATTTTTATAAATTTTGGCTTTTATAAACCTGTTTTTGGTATTTATTAAAAAATCGCTCAGTTTGGGTAATACAATGTTTTCCTTATGCCATAAATTTCCTTGAGAAAATCTAATTAAGATGTTATACTTAAATTTGTTTTTGGAGGGATTATGCCGGATAATTTATGGCATTCCACCACAATTATCTGTGTACGCAGGGGTGAGAAGGTTGCCATTGCCGGAGACGGCCAGGTCACTTTTGGAGATACTGTAATAAAGGGAAATGCAGTAAAAATCAGAAAATTATACAAGGATACAGTATTATCAGGTTTTGCCGGGTCAGCCGCGGACGCTTTCGCACTTCTGGAAAAATTTGAAATCAAACTTGAGGAATTTTCGGGTGATCTTCTGAGAGCAAGCGTTGGTCTGGCAAAAGACTGGAGGCTTGACAAGGCTTTAAGACAGCTTGACGCTCTCATAATTGTAGCAAATAAAAAAAATACATTCATAATATCCGGAAACGGCAATATTATTGAACCGGAAGATAATATCGCAAGTATAGGCTCCGGAGGAGCTTATGCCAGAGCCGCAGCCATGGCATTTATGAAAACTGATCCGGGAATGGACATCAAGGACGTGGCATATACATCCCTGGAGATAGCTTCTCAAATATGCATATATACCAATTCAAATATCAGTGTAGAAACTTTATAATGTGAGGAATAGCGATGAATCATAAATCCCTTCCCGTAGTTGATATAAATGACAGCCTTGAGTATTTTAAGCCCAGAGAGATAGTGCAGGCATTGAATAATTATATTATCGGGCAGGAAAAAGCAAAAAAACTTGTTGCTATTGCCCTCAGGAACAGAATCCGCAGAAAATATGTGGCGGATGATCTAAAAGAGGAAATCGCTCCAAAAAATATCCTAATGATCGGGCCGACGGGCGTTGGAAAGACCGAAATAGCAAGAAGAATAGCACAAACCCTTGATGCTCCTTTTATCAAGGTTGAGGCGACAAAATTCACGGAAAGGGGATATGTCGGCAGGGATGTTGAATATATGATCAGGGCTATTGTAAATCATTCGGTAAATCTTGTAAAGTCAAGAATGAGGGATCAGGTTAAAAATGATGTTTATCCTGATGTTTTTAAGGTAATCCAGAAGAATCTTTTTGACGAATTGATTAAAACCGGCGAAATATCTTATGATGATCTATCACAGAGTGAAAAAACCAGGCTGAAATCGGAAATTAAAAAAAGACTGCATTCGGGAGGATTCGATCATTATTTGATAAACATCAAACTCAGGAAAAAGTCAAGCCCGATTTTCCCGATGGTAGATATGTTTCCGGGTATGGATGATATGGAAAGCGGATTCCAGTCAATTTTTAACGATATAGGAGCCGAAACCAATGAAACAAAGCGCCTTACAGTAAAAGAAGCGACTGAAGCCCTTGTTCAGCAATATCTGGACGACAGTATTGACAAGGACAAGGCAATTGACCTCGGAATAAAATGGGCCCAGGAAATGGGCATTGTCTTTATCGATGAAATAGACAAAATATCAGATAAAGCCAAGGGAAACGGTCCCGAAGTTTCCCGGGAGGGTGTTCAGAGAGATTTACTTCCGATTGTTGAAGGGACAACAGTAAACACAAAATATGGTATGGTAAAGACCGATCATATGCTGTTTATTGCCGCAGGGGCTTTTCATATAACAAAACCTTCCGATATGATACCCGAACTGCAGGGAAGGTTCCCGATAAGAGTCGAACTTCATAGTTTATCAAAGTCAGACCTCCTCAAAATTCTCGTAGAACCAAAAAATTCGCTGGTAAAACAGTACAAGGCTCTTCTATCGACAGAGGGCGTATCTCTTGAATTTGATGACGCTTCTTATGAAAAAATAGTCGAAATAGCTTATGAAATCAATAGTCTTGTTGAAGATATCGGAGCAAGACGGCTTCATACAATTATGGAATACCTGCTTGAGGATATTTCCTTCGAAGCTCCGGAAATGAAAGGAAAAACATATTTGATCGACAAGGAATATGTTGAGAAAAGACTGTCGGAAATTACCAGAAGCAATGATCTGACGAAATATATATTATAGTCGCTAGTCACTAGCAACTAGCGACTATTAAAGTCCTGAGGATAAATATGAAGTTATTGAAACGTTTTATTTTAGTTTTGATTGCCATATTTTTAGTTTTCTATGCGCTCATTTCCGTCTATATAATATGTTATCCTATTAAAACCGATTTCCCCGGGAATAAAACCCTTTGTGTTGTTTTCGGCGCCGGGATAACGTGGTCGGGCGAACCGAGCAATGCTTTAAAATTCAGGCTTGATAAATCTATCGAATTATATAAAAACAGCAGAATAAAAAAAATCTTTATAAGCGGAAAAATAGCCGAAATTTTTGTAATGAAGAATTATCTTATTAAAAATGATATTGATACCAATGACATCATCACCGATTATAACGGCAAGAATACACTGAAAACAATTGAGAATGTAAGACAATATGTAAAAAAACAGGATGTCGGAGACGGTATAGTATTTATAAGCCAGAAATATCATATTCCCAGAATTACTTTAATCGCATATAAAAAGAAGATTGGGCATTCATTTTTTATTGCAGCGGATACCAAAAATATAGACCAGCAGGATAGAATTTTATTTATAGCCAGGGAAAGCCTGGGTTTCATAAAATCCCTGATTATGGACTGATAGCAAGATGAAAGACGCTAACATTGACGAAATATTCTATTCCATCCAGGGTGAAGGTCCGCTCGTAGGAATTCCTTTCCTTTTTATACGCTTAGGCGGGTGCAATCTAAACTGCTATTACTGTGATACCAAAGAGTCAAAAAAAATTAAACCATATTGCCGGATATATTATCCTAATTCAGGACGAGTATATCAGCGGAAACGATTAATCCTATTCGGCGGATTCCCTGAGGAATCGAAAGGGCTCACCGCAGGCAGGATCTCTCTTGTTAAAAATCCTGTAGAAATAAGCTGTCTTGAGAATATATTGCAGGGATTTCAATACGAATATGTCTCATTCACCGGGGGAGAACCTTTACTCCGCCATGATTTTATTGAAAATTCACTGTCTTTATTTTCTAATAAAATTTTACTAATTGAAACAAACGGTACTTTACCCGGTCATATTACCGGAAGCTTGATAAAACGAATAGATTACTGGTCGGTAGATATAAAGCTGCCTTCAACATCAAAATTAGATGTTATTAAACTCAATGAAGAATTTATTTTAAATTTGGCTGATGCACGGAATATAATCATAAAGACCGTATTTTCACCGGAAACTCTTTCCAGTGAACTGGAAGAGGCTTACCGGATCGCATACGGATTATATGAAAAAAATAAAAATACAACTCTTATCTATCAGCCGGTAACAAAGAACGGTAAAATTTCAACCGGTAAGAACCTGAATACCGTATATTCAATTTGTTATAAAAGCAGTATGGAAATCCGTATATTACCTCAAATACATAAAATGCTTAAAATAAAATAAAACAATTCTATTTCTTGACAAATTAAGGGTTTTCCCATAAAATCTTCTATCCTTCCTGCCGTTATAAGGTCGATCATTTCAGGCAGGCATTGAAAAAATCCGGATTATTTTCCCGGGTTTTTTCATAGTCCATAAGGAGGAATATCGATGGTTAGAGAATACGAAATCACCTTTCTTATCAAAGAAGGTGAGATTGTCAAATCAGCAGTTGAGAGGATAAAGGATTATCTCTCAAAAATCAAGGCAAATCTGGTCAGTGAAAATGATATGGGAACCCGCCAGCTTGCATACAATATTCACAGAAACCGTGAAGATTTCGTACGAGCTTTCTATTATTTTATCAAGGTTGAAATGGATACGGTTACAATTCCGGAACTGGAAAGGCGGATCAAATTCGATGAAGATATAATCCGCTATATGATTGTAACGGGAAGCTGACCTATGAGCTGGGATATTAACAGGGTTATGCTTATAGGCAGGCTTTCCAATGATGTTGATCTGAAATATACGCCGTCAGGAACCGCTATAGCGAAATTCGGCCTCGCAGTCGGCGGTAAACCCAAAAATGACGGCAGCGACAGCGTATCGTTTTTCAATATTGTAGTATGGGGAAAAGCCGCGGAGAATTGCAGCAGCTATCTGTCCAAAGGGAAACAGGTTGCTATTGACGGGCGGCTGGATCAAAGAAGCTGGACAGCTCAGGATGGCTCCAAAAGAAGCACCGTTGAAGTTATAGCCGAACGGGTGGAATTTTTAGGTTCATCCGGGGGAACACCCAGACAGGCGCCGGCTCCGGATACAAATGCAAATGCCGGTGTTAAGCAGGGAACAGGAAGCGGCGGCGGTACTTATGAAGATAATTTTTATGATAATACAAACTTCGATACCACACCCGCAGACCCGAATTCTTTCCCGGACGAACAAAACCCTAACGATCCGAATTTTTAGTTTATGATGATTATAAGGAGAATATAATGGCAGAAGAAATTGTAAATGATAGAGAAGACAAATCCGACAACGATATTGTACTATCAAAGGATATCCCATTAAAGGAAACATCCTCTTCAAAAGAGTCCGCCTCTTCAAAAGAGGATGCTGTAATGCCGGAAACAGCTGGTCATATTGATATAATCGATACCGAGATAAAGAAAGTAAAAGATACCGGCGATTCGATTCCCGATAAGAAAAAGTTTTTTTATACAAAAAAGGTCTGTAAGTTCTGTACAAGGCAGATGGAAGAGAAGGTTCTTAATTATAAAAATGTAGATATATTAAGAAGGTTTGTAATGCCAAGCGGCAAAATCCTGCCGAGAAGAATCAGCGGCAATTGCGCCAAGCACCAGAGGATGGCAGTTAGGGAAATAAAAAAAGCCAGGATCATTGCGCTTTTACCTTTTCTGGACAGGTAAACAGGGTTTGTGGATTTTTCCTTTTTTTTAGTAATTATAACAATTTTATTTTACCTGGTATTTTTGTTCGGTGTTATAGTTGTCAGACAGATTATTAAAAAAAGGATTTTCCGGTACATTGTATTCCTGCTCCCGGCAGTTTTATTTTTTTGTAATAGGATAATAGCATTATTTTTCTTAATATTGAGCCTGATACCGGTACTTTTTGCCGATTTTAACATTTTCAGAAAACATATTACTGCTTTTTTCAGGATTGTTTTTGCCGTTTTATTATTGGTTTTCGGGTTCTTATTTCAGAAACCGGGAGTCATGGATTTATCGGGAATCGACAGATTGATTGAGAATTTACTG
This sequence comes from uncultured Spirochaetota bacterium, assembly GCA_963783575.1. Classification (GTDB taxonomy): domain Bacteria; phylum Spirochaetota; class Brevinematia; order Brevinematales; family JAOACQ01; genus CAWEAK01. Next base: position 276,680 of record CAWAOD010000003.1, read on the forward strand.
TCGCTTTCTGGGTTTTTTCACAATGGCAGTTTTTTACAAATATATTATATAAGCTATTTATTCCGGCCGATTTATTTGTCGCTGATATTCATGCTTCTAACAGTAATATATAGCTTTGCCCTGACAGCATATAAAAGAAGTTACTGGTACCGATATATCAGGAAGTTTAATCACAGAGAAGTTCTTGCTGTAGTATTTTTCTGGCTTTGCTATTTCGTTTTAAACAATATTAAATTGAAATGGCTTAAATGGGAATATATAATTATAATTCTCAATCTCGCGATTTATTTTTCATTATATTATTTGATGTACGGATTTTTAACTTTGATTTTCAGTCTGAAGAAACGGAGTATAGAATATTTCAGTGTTATAATTATAATATATTCACTGATAATATTTTCAGGGCAGTATTTCCTGATTCCATTGATATTGGTTATGGGAATCGGGATTTCGGATATATGGATGTATTATTTAAAAAAACGCCCATTTAGATGAGCGTTTTTTTAAATAATTTGGAGTTTTGAATAGAAGAAAATCAAGCAAACAAAACTCCGCGCTTATTGATTTGAGAAAACGGGAAGCAAAGAATTTATTCAAAATAGAAAAATATTGACTATCGGAGGATTGTATGAAGGTAATTTTACTCGATAATGTGATCGGGCTTGGGAAAGCAGGCGATATAAAAAACGTCAGGGACGGATATGCCAGGAATTTTCTGCTTCCCCAAAAAGTCGCGGAAGTTGCGACTAAAAGCAAAGAAAAACATCTTCAAAGAATAGCGTCTGCTCTTTCAGTTAAGGCAAAAAAGTTTTATGATGACGCAGTGGCGATCAAGGAAGCGGTAGAAAAGGAAGAAATCGAGATCAAGGCAAAGGCCGGGGAAGAAGGAAAACTTTTCGGGTCGATTACCTCTGCTGATATTTCATTAATTTTAATAAATAAAGGTTTTGATATTGAAAAAAAGAAAATACTTCTTGAGCATATTAAAACCATAGGCGATCATACAGCAAGGATTCGTCTTGACGAGGGTGTAGTTGCCGCTATTAAAATAAAGGTTGTACAAGAATAAATATGGCTGCTGATGATCTGGTAAAAAGAGTTCCTCCCAGCAGTCCCGAGGCTGAACAATCCTGTATCGGCGCAATGCTGAACTCTTCAACGGCCATATCCACGATTCTTGAAATGCTCAATGATGATGATTTTTTCGACGCAAGAAATAAGATTATATTTAAGATAATTGAAGAACTCAGCGAAAAAAATATTCCGGTCGATGTAGTTAGTGTTTCCGAAAGGCTTTCCTCAGGTAATATACTTCAGCAAGCTGGCGGAAGCGCTTATCTGTCAAAATTAATCGAGAATGTCCCTTCGCTTTCAAATACCCAGTACCATGCCAAAATCGTTCTGGAAAAAGCCATTCTCCGTGAATTGATAAATGCGGCAAGATCGATTATCGACAATGTTTACGAGAACCAGACGGATATTGAAAAGATTTCCGATGAATCTGAAAAGCTTATTTTTGACGTAACCAATAGAAAACTCAGGTCCAATTATAAACTCCTCAAGGAAATCCTGAGCGACACATTAAAAGGTATCGAAAGAATAGCCCATTCAAAGCATGTCTATACCGGCCAGCCTACCGGGTATAATGAATTCGACGATATGACCAGCGGATTGCAGCATGGCGATTTAATTGTCATCGCCGCAAGGCCTTCAATGGGTAAAACCGCTTTTGCTTTAAATATTGCTGCCAATGTGGCAAAAATGAACCTTGATAACGGCGTTATGTTTTTTTCACTGGAAATGTCTTTCCAGGAACTTGTACTCAGAATGCTGTCTACAGAATCCAAAATCGACATGCAGAAGATCCGTAAAGGCCAATTAAGCACTCCCGATGATTGGAAAAGCCTTGTCGATTCAGCCGGCGTATTATCAAGGATGAAAGTGCTTGTAGATGACACCCCCGCTATCTCATTAAACGAAATCAGGGCAAAAGCGAGAAGGGTCAAATCAAAATACAATATCAAGCTGATAATTATTGATCACCTTCAGCTAATCTCTACTTCCGAGTCCAACAAGATGATAATAAACAGAAATAATGAAATCAGTTACATTTCAAGAAGCTTAAAAGCTTTAGCTAAGGAATTGGATATTCCGATAATAGTATTGTCGCAACTTTCAAGAAAAGTGGATGACAGGGGCGGAGATCACAAGCCTATATTATCGGACTTGCGGGAATCCGGGGCAATAGAGCAGGATGCCGATCTTGTAGCTTTTTTGTATAGAGAAGAATATTATAAAAAGGATAGTGAAAAAAAGAATATTGCGGAACTTCTTTTGCAGAAGCAAAGAAACGGCCCTACCGGGGATATTCAACTTGTATTTTTAAAGGAAACTGTCCGCTTTGAAAATTATTTCAAGCATTCTTCTTATCTTGACAGCGACTACAAGGATTCAGGCGAAGATTTTTAGAGGAATAAAATGGGAAGAATCCGAAAATTTTTTACAGAACTGGGGCAATTCACCATCTTTTTTGCTGAAGCTTTCAGGAATGTTCCCAGAAATATCAGGAGCCCATACCAGTTATTACTCAATATCTATAATATTGGAGTTTTATCAGTACCGGTTGTGGCTTTAACGGGGTTTTTTATGGGAATGATCCTGGGCCTTCAGCTTGGGAACGCAATGGAATCTACCATAGCCGGAACAGCCCAATACATAAGCGGCGCGCTTTCAGTAAGCCTGGTTAAAGAAATCGGACCGGTTTTTTCTTCCCTTATTGTGGTAAGCAGGGTATGTTCATCGGTTACCGCCAATATCGGAACAATGAAAGTTACGGAACAGATCGACGCCCTTAAAACCTTCGCTGTAAATCCAATAAGTTATCTTGTAACACCGAGGGTATTGGCTGGAATTATATCACTGCCGATCCTGGGCTTCATATCGATTATTGCTTCTATGATCGGTTCCTGGCTTATGATCACAACTTTAAACGATATTCCGACATCTGTTTTTCTGGAAGTGGCACAAATGCCTTTGAAAATTAAATACATTTTCGAATCAATAACCAAGATGATGGTTATCGGCGCATTTTTATTGATGGTAAGCACATACTGCGGTTTTCAGGCAAAAGAAGGCGCGGCAGGAGTCGGAGAAGCTACAATAAAATCAGTCGTGGTATCAAGTATTTTGGTAATACTTCTGGATTATATATTGGGCACAATATTTATCATTTTTACCGGCGGGGCGATTTAATGTCAAATAAAATTGAAATAATCGGCCTGAAAAAAAAACTTGGGGATAAAATAGTTCTGGATGGGGTTGATCTTAGTATTAAAGACGGAGAAACTTTTGCCATTATCGGGCAAAGCGGAGTTGGAAAAAGCGTTCTTATCAAGCATATCATAGGATTGATCCATCCGGACGGTGGCGATATTTATATCGACGGCGAAAGGATAGATTTTGACGATGAAGATCAATGGGATAATATCAGGAAAAAGTTCGGGATGCTTTTTCAGGGCGGTGCGCTCTTTGATTCCCTGACTGTCGGGGAGAATATTTTTTTCGCTTTGAACCACCTGCGCCAGGACCTTACCGAAGAGCAAAAGAATGACAGAATGTACCAGGCTCTTGAACTTGTTGAGCTAAACAACACAGAAGATTTAATGATAGCATCTTTGTCCGGCGGAATGATGAAACGGGTAGCTCTTGCAAGGGCCATAGTTGCGGAGCCATCCATAATACTTTTTGATGAACCAACCACCGGCCTTGATCCGATTACAACCGCCACAATCAACGAATTGATTCTGTCGCTTAAGAAAAAACTTAAATCAACTTTTATCATTGTCACTCATGATATCCGGGGAGCTAAATATGTAGCGGACAGGATCGGGATGCTCTATATGGGTAAATTGATTTTTACAGGTACTCCGAAGGAACTTGAAAATACCGATAATCCTTATGTGCTTCAATTTATTCAGGGCAAATTCGAGGGGCCGATTACAGATGAATACAACGCTCAGGTGGCCGTTCTTTTGCAAAATACCGGTATGGTAAAGAGGTAATTTTCTATGCAGAAAAAGAAAAGATTAAATAATGTTGCAATCGGGGCTTTTATTTTTACTGGCTTGTTCTTATTTTTCTTGTTTATATATTTTGCCGGTAAATTCAGCTTTTTACTTGGCGGCGGTTATAAATTATACATCGAATACGATTTCCTTGATAATCTAACGGCCGGAGCTAAGGTAAGGGTTTCGGGAGGACCATCCATCGGCTATATTGATAACATAAATTTTGAAACGGGAAAGATCGTAATAGAAGCTATGATTGACGGTAAATACAAGATCAACCGGGGAGCAAACTTTAATATTTACTCTACCAGCCTTGTCGGACAGAAATACATTAATATATCGGATTATAATCCGAAAACCAATGAATTCTATACTAACAATGAGTATATTATCGGCGTTACACCTATAGGTTTCGCGAGGACCATTGAATTAGCCGGAGCCGGAATCAAATCCATTATCGCACAGGGAAATACGGACCTTGTCCTTAAATTCAAGGACGTTTTCCAGAACACGGTTGAATTGGTTAGAGGTTTAAACCATATAGTTAATGATAACTCAAAGGACATTCGGGAGAGTATACAGAATTTGAACCAGGCTTTGAAAAATACCGGCGATTTGATGGCCAGGATTAACAACACAATATCGAATATTGAATCAGGCTCGAAGAGGCTAAACACTACTTTAAACAGCATCGATAACGATCAGATTAAGTCAATTGTAAGCAATGTCGATTTGGCAGTCATTACATTAAGAGATGTATCGGCCGATCTTAAAACCTTCTCGTCGGAATTGAACAGATTAACCTATGATAAATCAAGCGCTCTTAATTTGATAAGGGATAAAGACTTCAAAATGCGGCTGGATGATACCATCAAAAATATTGAGGAAACCACCAAAAACAGTGTAGAATTCAGCAAAAAAATAAAAGAAAATCCGTCTTCACTGTTTTTCAGTAAATAATTATTGACGCACTAAAATCAATAGCTTTGCATATTATCCAATTCTTCACCGGAAATATCTTCTTTGTATTTATAACTCCAGACTGCTTTACCTTCTTTAGTTATATAGGAAAGGAACTCCCCCGAATCAACAAGCGCCAGTCCATTAAAAAAAGGACTCGCTTCAATAAATTCCGGTTCAATCATTAATTTCCCATCAAGGTTAATATAGCCGAATTTGTCTCCAATCATTACCATAGCAAGGCCTTCGGAGAAATTATCAGATGTATCGTATACCGGATCTATTGCTAATCTTCTGTTTGTACCGATATATCCATATTTTTCGTTAGTCATTACGTAAGCAAGACCTTCGGAAAAATCCCCCGCATCATCAAAACATGGGTTTATTGTATATTTGCCGTTTCTATCAATAAATCCATATTTTCCATCTGTCTTGACGACTGCCATATTTTCACAGAACCCGTAAGCTTCATCATATATGGAATCGATGACTATTTTACCGTCAGTATTAATATAACCGTATTTATCGCTTACCCTGACAACTGCAAAACCCTCGGAAAATGAAAAAGCTTCCTCAAAACTGGGCTTGATAACCACCGATCCATTTGTGTCAATATATCCATAAAAATTGCCTTCTTTTACAAGAGCCAAAGATTTACTTTCGTAAGGTTTGCAAAAATCAAACGCCTCCGAATATTTCGGTTCAACAATATATTTCCCATTTCCATCAATATATCCGTAATACTGATCTAACTTTACAACTGCCCTGCTTTCAAAAAAATTAAACGCTTCGTCAAATTGAGGCTCAATAATAATTTTTCCTTCTTTATCAATGTAACCGTATTTATCATTGGTAATATACGCAGCCAATTCGGAAGAAAATTGCCCGGCCCAGTCAAAACGAGGTTCTATTACCCTTTTCCCGGTAATATCGATATAACCCCATTTGCCCTTTTCGATAATAGGAAAAAGACGATCCGTAGACTCCGCATAAATTGTCATAACAATTGTTATGACAAATAAAACCATGATTATGAACTTAATATTGTTCATAGATCCTCCCTGCTCAATAAATTTTTTTAATCATACTTTTGACTTCTCTTTAACAGGACTTTATTGTAATTAAATCCAACCGATTAGTCAACAGCAGAAACAACTTACACAAATTATTTGTTATTATCTATATAATATCGTGTTATTTGGCGATCTTGTGTTCGCCACTGGCTCATATATAAAAGAGTAGATATCATGGCACATCCTTGGGTTCACTGAAAATCAGCATAAATCTTAAAATGTTTAATAAACAGTATTTTCACCCAAGTTACCGAGAGTCAGCTTTGAAGTGAAACAATTATATATTTATTGAAAATAAACTCATCTTTATCTATAATTATGGATTGCATTTTTAATTGGGGAAATTATGCCGTTTACAATAGCTCTTCCGAAAGGCAGGCTTGGAGAATTTACCGAAGAATTAATGATTAAGAGCAATATCCTCTCAGAGGCAATACCGAAAGATTCACGAAAACTTGTTTTTAAACTTGGAAACGGTTTGAATGCCGTCATTGTTAGAGCCTGGGATGTTCCTGCTTATATTGAGGCAGGAACTGCCGACATAGGAATCTGTGGAAAAGATGACCTGATAGAGCATGAAGCCGATGTCTTTGAGCTTATGGATCTTGGTTTCGGCTATTGTAGAATGGTAGTCGCAGCAAAGAGCAATAAGCCTAAAGAAGAAATTTATTCCCGGTCATACATCAAAGCGGCGACAAAATACCCGAATATTGCAAGAAAATACTTTACAAATATATCGATCCAGGCTGAAATAATAAAACTTTACGGTTCCGTCGAGCTTGCTGCTGTTACCGGAATGAGCGATTGCATTGTTGATATTGTATCAACTGGCACTACATTAAAGGAAAACGGGCTTTGCATTCTGGAAGAATTATTTGAATCGACAGCCAGGCTTGTTGTTAACAGGGCAAGTTACTATAAAAATCTGGATTATTTTAATAATTTTACTAAAGCTTTGAAAGGATAAATATGAAATTATCGAAAAAGTTTTCAAAACCTTATTTATTGTTATTTCTAATATTAATATTTTTACTTCCTGCAGCAGTCAAATTCTATCCGGCCGAAACAAACTACAACAGATTCAATGATTTTTCATTAGGGGTTAAAGGAACGGCAAATTTCAGCAAACTGCCTTACGATCTTATGATGGGTCTTTCGGTAAATACCCCGTATTTTTTTTGGAATTGGGTTTCGCTCAGGGGTGAAGCCGATATAGCTTATCTGCGTGGAATAACAAACGCCGTAATCAGCAATGAAATTGCCATCTATTCAAGCTCTTATAAATTAGGGATTGCGGTAAAAGCCAACCAGAAGACTCAAACAGTCCGCCCTTATGGTGAATTCGGCTGGATCGGATTTATTCCCAATAAAATAGAGACTGCTGACAATTATGCTTGGGGAATCTACGGTTTATTCGGATTCGATATTTTATTCGATCCGGCGAGTATTTTCGGATTTTTCTTTGAATTGGGGGCAACAGGCCTTTTATACGGCGGAAGCGCCGAAAAACTAGTACCCGATTCTGATCCTAATGACGGTCACCTGATTCCGAAAAAATACGGAAGCGGAATAATATTCTCCGGAGGATTTAAGGTCTATTTCTAGCAAGAACTTGCTTGCTAAACAATCTCTATTATTTTAAGAATCAAACGGACGGTATTTTCAAGATCATCGATTTCAATATACTCATCGGTTGAATGGACATTTGCCATACCAACGGCAAGCGTCACGGATTTAATGTTTTTTTCATTGTATATATTCGAATTACTCCCGCCGCCGGTTCTTTCAAAACGCGGTTTAAGACCCAACTCTTTAACGGCTTTGTTTACAAGCCTTATTATTGCGTCATCTTTCTTAAAACTGAATCCCCGGTACAATTCATTTATTGTTAATGTAATGTCCAGGGCTCTTTTTTTTATTATTATTTATTATATCGGTTATTTTATTTTTCAATAAATCAATATCCTCAAAATCGTGAGACCTGAATTCCCCTCTTATTAAACACTCATCTGGAATTATATTCGTCGCTTTTCCGCCTTCAATAAGTCCGACATTCGCAACCGTGTTTTTATTTATCTTTCCCTGGGGCAGTGACAACACTATTCTTGATGCAATCTTGATGGCATTTATACCCATTTCAGGGGCTATACCCGCATGACTTGCCTTTCCCTTCACAAGAATCTCATAATTATAATGCTGGGGAGCAGCAACAACAACTCCGCCAACCTTTCCATGGGAATCAAGGATAAAACCGAAATCGGCTTTAATTCCGGAAAAATCAAGGTTACGTACACCGGTCAGGCCGATTTCCTCCGCAGATGTAAAGATAAAATATATATCGCCATGAGCGGTATTGGTATTTATAATTTCTTCAATGGCAATAATCATAGCGGATGCGCCCGCTTTATCATCGGCGCCGAGAACTGTATTTCCGCTGCTTTTAATAATATTGTTTTTCCGGTCTATACCCGGCTTAATTCCAATGCCCGGTTCGACAGTATCAAGATGGGAATCAAAAAATACGGATTTCCTGTTTTTAATATTTGCCGGTAATTTTACAATCAGGTTACCTGATTCAGCTCCCAATTCCTTTATTGTGTATTCCTGGAATTGCATTTCAACTGGCAGATTTTGCAAGCGATTTTTTACATAGTCAAATACTTTTTTTTCATTCAATGATAAACTGTCAATTTGTACCAGATTGATAAACTCATTTACTACTCTTTCAGAGATGTTCTTCATAAATTTTCCTATTCATTCGTTACTCTTTTCCATTCCTCGCCTGTTACCAGCGGTTCGATCTTCTTTACAATACCCTCTGAATGAATAACCTGCCAGGCGTAGGATGTTCCCTTAAGAGTATCTTCATCGACAATCCTGAGTATCGAGTATGTTTTCTGAAGGAATCCGTTGAGATAGATTTGTTGCGCTATCGACTCAGGCAGCCAGTTGCTTAGATATTTCGGATTATATTCATATTCCAATATTTTAACAGTATTTTCCGTAATATATTTAACTATTATAGGAATTTCTCCGCCGTTCTTTCCAATAATTTTTCCCGTTTTGCCTGAAATGATGATGATGGCTTTAGAACCGGTGCTATGTTTTCTCCATTTACCGTCAAAATTAATTTTTAATATTATATTCTTCTCTTCTTCCGGCGTGGGTTCTTTTATGCTTTCAGGTTTAAAAGAGTAATTTGTATTTGTTTCAGCCGAAGGAATTCTTTCGGCAGTATTCGCCGGTATTGGCTTAACCTGTTTTGTACACATTGTAAATAATAGAATAATAACCCATATAAAAATAAATAAAAATACGAAGTAATGATTTCCTGCACTGCTTTTCCATTTCATGAATACCCTCCTAAAATGATTCAATTATTGATTATATCAAGTCCGGGAAAGTATTTCTAATGCAATTAACCTGTCAAGAGGCGTGGTAATCTTTATATTGGTCTCTTCGCCATTCACAATATCGACATTCTTATTAATAATCTCAAATAAGCCTGAATCATCAGGAAAATTCCAATCTCCTTTTTTATAAGCTACTGAATGGGCTTTCCATATCAAATCAAACTGAAAAACCTGGGGAGTTTGAATCTGCAAGATCTTTAACCGGTCCACATAATATGAAATATGTTGATTTTCAACATAAGCAAGGGTGTCGGTTGTTTGTATGGCCGGTACTCCGGATCCATTAATTTCTGCAGATTTAATGCATCTTTTTAATAAATCTACGCTGAACAGAGGTCTAACACTGTCATGGATGGCAACAATTGAAATGTTTTTTTCATGTAAAGCCGAGAGTCCGTTATAAACCGATAACTGCCTTGTCTGGCCGCCTTCGGCCAGGATAATATTCCTTTTTTTAGTTATCAATTCTTGAGCCTTAAGCAGCCATTCTTTATGGCAGACTACAACTAATTCGTCGCATACCCGGGAAAACTTTTCAATACTATATTCAAGAATTGATTTATCTCCAAGAGCTAAAAATTGTTTGGGTATATCACCACCGTATCTTTTACCTGTACCACCGGCGACAATAACTCCTCCGATTTTCATTTGTGAATTCAAATCAATCACTTCTGTGTAGCTGTTCCCTGGACATCTTTTTGCTGTCCCTGAACATTGGTCTCTATATTTGTCGGAGCGATTAACTGGGAAGGCGTTGTTCCAGCCGGAGTCTGTTCTGCCGGAACAGGCTGGTTTTTTCTCATTAAAGATTTTGTTTCCTGAATTCTTAAATAACCAAGAATAAGGGCTAATATCATGAAAATTCCCACCAGCCACTGTGTGAATTTAACAAGAACCTCGCTGGTTTTTGCCCCAAATGCCCCCATAGTCATATCATTACCGAACATACCGGATTGCGCCCCGCTTCCCGACTGCATTAATATAGTTGGAATTAATAATATAACTACAATAATAAATATGATCAATAAAAATGTAAACATACGACCTCCAAATTCAATTATCCTAAATTGAGCGATTTTATATTAGATTCTTAAATAAACAGTTGATAAAAATCGCTTATTTTATGTTTATCCTTAATCAAAACCTGATAAGTGAAAACACGGGATATTTAATTTTTTCCCGTCCTTTTAGTGCTTCCAGTTCAACTAAAAAAATCAATTCTATAATATTACCGCCGAGTTTTTCTATAAGCCCCGCAATAGCCCTTGATGTTCCTCCGGTAGCAAGCAAATCATCAATAATAAGTACATTCTCACCCCTTGTTATTGCATCTTTATGTATCTCAATGGATGCTTCCCCGTATTCCAGGGAATAACTCATCGATACGGTTTCTGCCGGAAGCTTCCCGGGCTTCCTGGCGGGCACAAAACCGGCGCCAAGCGCATACGCGGCCGGAGCTCCCACAATAAAACCCCTGGATTCGGCCCCGACAATCTTTTGTATTTTTTTGCCGGCACAATGTTTTACAATTTCGTCAATACTGTTTTTAAAAGCCGCCGCGTCCTTCCAGAGCGTGGTAATATCCTTAAACTGTATACCTTTTTGAGGAAAATCAGGCACATTTCTTATCATTGCCGAATAATCCATAATAAGCCTCCGGAAAAATTAAATTAAACTGGAAATACTCCCTGCGCTATTTTTATATTTATTATGGGCCTATAATGCTTGTGAACTAATATTTTACATTATTTTTACTGATATGTAAATTTAAATGTAATTTAAATTAAACGGTAAAGCAAGCTATGTCTGCAAAGCAGGCTAAACAAACGAAAGCTTCCGAATTTGACTAAATAACCACAATAGTATAAAATATTGATTCTTATACTGGGGCGTTGTCTAATGGTAGGACGACAGACTCTGGATCTGTTTGTGAGGGTTCGACTCCTTCCGCCCCAGAATACAAGGCCCCATCGTCTAGCCTGGTCTAGGACACCGCCCTCTCACGGCGGTGACTCGGGTTCAAATCCCGATGGGGCTACCATATCAAACTTATCAATCTTTTTGTAATTCATTGAAAATTAAAGAAGTTGAGGTGGTTTTAAATGATTCGACTTCAATATCTTTATCAAGTTTATCCTGATGGTAAATATAGTAATGATACTAATAATTCACTTACATTATTTACATTTTTATCCAAGTAGCATTATCAAGGAAATGAGAAATTGATAGTGTTAATAAATAGAATATCGTTATTAAGCTCAAACCATAAAATTATAGGATAAAACATTTGTATATGACAGCAAAATTACATTTGATAAGAATGAAAATATAAAATAAGTTTTAAATTCTTTTTTTGGAGTTATTATATGCTGTTAAAGACATTTTTAATTATATTTTCTACCTCAATATTTCTATTGCTATCTTGTTCCTTAAACAATTTGAATCTGCGGCATACTAATAACAAACAAAATTATACTTATAGCGAGGTTGATGCTTTAGCTGTTTCCAGCTCAGATATTTATGCCTGTGGTTTAATAAATTCGATGCCCTGTATATGGAAAAATGGCAAATTGCTTTATATGACAAACATATTTTGTTCATCGATATCAATTGCTATTTCTGAAACTAATATCTATGCGGGATTAAATGATATAGATTTTGGAGGTGTATGGATCAATGGCCAGACAATAAATATTTATACTAATATCTATGGATTAAATGCTTTGGCTATATCTGGAACTAATATTTATGGTATTTGTAATAACCCCTATAAGGCTGACTTGTTAATAAATGGAGCAATTTTAGAGTTAACTACAAATTATGCGGCATTTATTTCCGCATTGGTTGTAATAGATACTAATATTTATGCGGGCTGCAATTTTTATACATTTGAAGACAGCTTTGATACATCTACATATCTCTATGTGAATGGTGTCTTTACAATGATTACAAATATTCCGTCCTGTATTAGTGCAGTTGCAATTTCAGGAACAAATATTATCATGGCCGGTTCATTTTGTAGTACATATAGTTTGTATCCGACAATGTTTGTCTGGCAGAATGGTGTGTTTACCAGTTTGACAAATATTTGTTCGGTGGCGAATTCATTAGCCGTATCCGGGACAGATGTTTATGCTGGAGGAGAAATATCTAATCAGTCCTGTGTGTGGAAAAATGGAAAAGCGGTAATAACATTCCCGTCTATACCATCCCGGTTTATGAATTCTATGGTTATTTACGGAACTGATATTTATGTTTGCGGCAGTTATTGGGATATAAATAATCAAATTGCATGTCTCTGGAAAAACGGCATCTTAATTCCAATAACAAACTCATAATTGATGCTCACTTAACGCCAGCTAAATCAGCCCTGAAGTATTTCATTTTTTGTAAATCTTCCTAACCTATTTATAAAATCGGCTAATTTATCCCCTATATATGGGTAAAAAAGGGCTTTTAGAAAAAATTCAAATAATCAGATTATTCTTTGACAATATCTATTAAAAGTAGGAAAATAAAGAACTTATCATTTAAGGATTAATTTAATGGATACTAACTTTGAAAAAGCCTATGATGAGGTTAGATCATTAGTCGATACCTTCAAAACCAATGAACAGCATTACCTTTCAAATGATTATCAGGAAGCGGAAGTAAGAAAAGATTTTATTGATAAGTTTTTCATTGCCCTGGGCTGGGATGTAAACCACGATGAGCAGAAAAATCCTTACCATCAGGAAGTTAAAATCGAAAAAACCCAGAGCAATCAAAAACGCCCGGATTATGCCTTTTATTTAGACCCGGATTATAAAGACCCAGTGTTATTTGTCGAGGCAAAGAAATCGGCAAGCGACCTTGATAATCCGGACTATTATTTTCAAACCATAAAATACGGGTGGAATGCAAATACCCCTATCGCTCTATTAACGGATTTTGAGGAACTTCATATTCTGGACTGCCGGTATAAACCGAATTTAAAACATATATTCAACGCTTCACATAAGGAATATCATTATTCACAATTTACAGATAAGGAAATATTTTCAGAAATTTATTATCTATTTTCCCGTGAAGCAGTATCCGGAAATTCTCTTGAAGAATACGCAAAGAGTTTAGGTAAACCGTCGGGTAAAGCGATACAAAATGAATTATTCAAACTGGAAACAAAACCTATTGATGAGGATTTTCTTCTCTATATTGATTCCCTGCGTGAAACATTGGCAAAAGCCTTTAAGAAGAATGACATTGAATTAAACAGCGGAGAACTTACCGAGGCGGTACAGAGAACAATAGACAGGCTTGTATTTATCCGTTTTCTGGAAGACAAACAAATTGAGCCGGATTATTATATCGATAAATTTGGGGACAGCGGGAGCTCATGGAAGGATTTTATATCAGTTTGCAGAAGATTTGATGCAAAATACAACGGCGTGGTATTCAAGAAACATTTTATTGACGGTCAGAATTTCAGTGGGCCGGAATTATCGGAATTTTCAGAGATATGCAATGATATCTGCCATTTAAATTCGCCTTATGATTTTGATAAAATCCCGGTTCATATTTTAGGTTCGATTTATGAACGATTTTTAGGTAAGATAGTCCATGCTACGGATCAAAGGGTTAAGATTGAAGAAAAACCGGAAGTCAGGAAAGCCGGGGGCGTTTATTACACACCTAAATATATCATGGATTATATCGTTAAAAATACGGTAGGTCAATTGATAGAAGGAAAAACCCCGCTGGAAATATCAAAGCTCAGAATTGCGGATATCGCCTGCGGAAGCGGCTCATTTTTGATCGGGGCTTATGAATACCTGCTTGACTATCATAAACGCTATTATCATAACAATCCGGATAAAGCTAAAAAAGACGGCTGTCTTGAAAATGACGGCAATTATGTCCTCAGCATTAAACAAAAACAGAAAATACTATTGAATAATATTTACGGCGTTGATATCGACCCCCAGGCGGTTGAGGTCACGGAATTATCCCTTTATCTTAAAATGCTTGAGGATGAATCAACCGCAACGGCTAACGATATGCAGGTTTTATTTCATGAGAAAATATTACCCGATTTAAAAAATAGTATAATCTGCGCCAATTCGCTTATCGGGACTGATATATTAACTGAAGGTCTGTTTTCCGGCGATAAAGAACGCAAATTAAACCCAATGGATTTTAAAACAGCATTCCCGGAAGTATTTAAAAACGGTGGATTTGATGCAATAGTTGGAAACCCGCCTTTTATTCAATTATCTGCTGATCCTGGATTGGATGAAGATGTAAAAAAATATCTTCTTCAAATTTATAAATCTTCAATGGGAAGATTAAATACTTTTGGTTTTTTTATTGCAAGAGCAATTAATATAATAAAAAGTGATTGTTTAGTTGGGTATATTGTTCCGAATACTATTCAAGATTATTATAGCGATTTAAGAAAAAATATTCTTGATACCTGTTTGATTAACTCAATTGTAACTTTTGATAAATTACCTTTTAAAGACGCTATCGTTGAAAATGTAATATTAATTTTGAAAAAAAATAATACTGAAAATATTAGAATTGAGAACAATGTTAATTTAATTCATTATGGTAATATCTCATTTATTACGAAAAAAAGTATTCTTCAAAAATCCTTTATTAGTAGTCCTCATTATAGTTTTAATATTAATTTAGAGCCCAAAAAAGAGGTTTTAAAGAAAAAGTTTGAAGAAAATTCAATTCAACTTGGTTCATTATTTGAGATAAATCAAGCAATTGCATTAAAGAATGATAGAAGTAAATGGATATCAAAAACTAAGGTTAATACTAATTATAAACCATTATTAGTTGGTGGAAAAAATATTAATAGATACGAACTTATTTGGGATGGAACATATCTAAATTATGATTTAAAAGGAATTCATAGTTGTAAAAGACAGGATATTTTTCTTACAAATGAGAAAATATATTTTAGAAGAGTTGCTAATAAATTAATTGCAACTATTGATACAGAAAAATTTTATGGCTTGCACACTTTAGTTGTGATGAATCTAAAACAAGGTAATAATGAATATAATATTCGTTATTTTTTAGGTATTTTAAATTCAGCACTATTTTCCTTTTATTATAGAATTGCATTCGCATCTAATAAAACTGTATTCTCAGAAGTTGGAGCACGACAAGTTCAATTATTGCACGTTCCAAAAATCAACTTCCAAATACAAAATGAGAAATCAGAACACGATAAAATGGTTCAGTTAGTTGATCAAATGTTAAATGTAAAAAAGATATTACAAGATACAAAAACCGACCGGGATAAAGACTATTATGAAAGGCGGTGTAAAGAGCTGGACAATCAAATTGACCGTCTGGTTTATGAATTGTATGGTTTGACTGAGGAAGAAATTAAGATTGTGGAAGATAAAGAGTAAATGAAAGAAACGAACTATGAAAAGGAGGAAACCAAATTGAAAATTGCTTGACTTTTTAAATAATAATGGCGATAATATACACATATTAATATGTTATAAATATGTTTTTATCCCGGCATCGTCTTGTGCGGTGTTGGCCCCGGAATCGTTGTGGTTCCGGGTATTTTTTTTTATAGGGGAAGGGAATGTTTTGATAAGAGTAGCTATTTTTGTTGATGGATTTAATCTTTATCATGCGATTGAAGAATTAAAAATGCCTTATCTTAAATGGATTGATTTAAGAAAATTGTCAAACGCTTTTGTTACTAAGCAAGAAAATATAGTGTTTATTAAATACTTCACAACTCTAGCAAATTGGAAACCCGAAGGGATGATAAGGCATAAAATCTATATAAGAGCATTAGAATTAAAAGGTGTCGAAACAGTATATGGGAAATTTAAGTTAAGAGATGTGCATTGTAAAATATGTGGAAAAGATTTTAAAAAACATGAAGAAAAACAAACCGATGTTAATATAGCTATATCTTTACTAAAAACGGCTTATGAAGATCGGTATGATAAAGCAATTATTATTACAGGTGATAGTGATATGATTCCTGCAATAAAAGAAGTAAGGACAACATTCGCAAATAAAAAAGTCGGTGTTGTTATACCTTATATGAAAAGTTCTATTGAATTAATCAATAATTGTGATTTTCATATAAGAATGAAATTTTTACACCTTGAAAGGAACAGGTTTGATGATAGAATTGAGATAAGTCCTGGAAACTTTATAGAATGTCCTGAGAAATGGAGAGTTTCTGTTTAGTTTATTATATTGTTTTTAATATTATTTAAACTATTAATCCCAGACTTTGAGCCGTAAACTCCTATCAGCCGGATCGCGGCTGCGATAACGAAGAAGATCGAAATCCAGCAGAAAATAGACGGGGTTTATGAAAAGGTGGAAGAGGGTTTGATAGAATTTTGATTTGTTTAATAAGTTATTTATTTATTCGATTTTTTGAAGAATAAATTTATTCATATCTAGGCTAAATTAAACAGAATAATTTTATGTTTCCTTAAAGAAGATTATAGTAGTTTTTTGATAAAATTTTAATTGCCTTTTCAATCCATTCTGTACGAAGATAGTATTATTTTTCAGATTTTTTACCCAACTTGAATATTGAGAAATAAAGTCAATCGTGGATTTATTATCCGATTTTAACCTTAAAAGCTAATGCCAGATAAAAATACACCCGGTATATTCAAAAATTGGTCGCTTCAATACCGTACCCGTCATCAGCGTCAACTGAGCTGTAAGTATAAGCATTCCTTTGAGATAGATCAGCTGAAATGGAAATACAGGTAAACGACAAAGGAACTAACGTATAGGTTATATTGGTATTATTAAGAAGCCCTCCCGTAAAGTTGAAAGAAACTGTATATGGAACTGTTTTATTCCAGTTTACACAATAAACGCTTGCATTACCGGGAGAATCTTTGTAGGCATAAATACGGATATCATTCGTTGGCTTTGAACAAAGGACCATGTTCGCAAGGGCATGATTTGAAAGCAATTTATAAATATAATATATAGGCTTGGGTGGCGAGTTAGGACGAAGGAAACCGAATATATCATCCGAGGAATAATGACCGATATCCCATGGCATGACAGAGATAATATTCGTATAGGATGCTGATATGTCTGCGAAATCGGCGAACCATAAGCCCGCTTCGTATGTACCCAGAGATGCTTCCGCAACTGTATTCGAGATATCAGTGCCTGAAGCAACCTGGCATTCTCCGATAATGATCGGCTGTCCCTGGCCGTAAGTCGTAAAAGTGTTTGTAACAATGGCAAACATATTTTTTATAGCATCATATTGATTCGTTACAGCATCGTAGGTTGCAAGGTAATTGAACGCGTAAAACGGATAGTAGTGAATGGATACTGCGTCCACGTACTTTCCGCAATTTTGTAAAATAGATATAAGATAATCTGAGGCTTGATAATAATCCCCAAAAAGGTCAGGAACGATTTTTAGCGATGGATATCTGCTTTTTATCGCAGCTGAAACATTGGTTAAGGTATCCAGGTAAACATTCCAATTTGTCATATCGGTGTTGGTTAAATTAATATAAAGTTCGGATTCATTACCTATTTCTACCCATGTAATCGGATAACCTTTTGTATTTATATAGTAAGAAAGTATATTTAAAGCCCTTGAAACCCTTGCGGCCGTATTTGATGAACTTAGAATTGGTATCTGCAGCAAAGGTGTAGCCCCTATACTTGAACAGTAATAAGAAAGACTATCCATATAACTTGAGTCGAGAGTTTCCAGCGACTCCTGGTCGAGAGGCGCTCCCCCTGCGCGAAGTAATTTAATATTTAGAGGCTTGATGGCTGCCGCGGTTCCCTCGAGATCAATCTTGTCCCAGAATCCAATTCCGAAGAAAAGCGGGTTAATTGTGTTGATAACATTAGCCGGAATATTTACTGAAACAGTATTTGTAACCGGATAGTTTGGATATTTAGGATTGAAATTTCCTCCGGATGAAGAAATAACTGGCGGATTTATTGAACATGCTGCGGTAAAATAGCCTAATGCTGCAAGCATTGTAATAACAGCCGAAAATCTTTTAATTATTAGCCTCCAACTGATAGTAAATTTTATAATTACAACCAAGGATAGGATATTGGTAAGTCATAAAAATTGCAAAAAAATGCTGATTTTTCTGGAAGGTAAAAGTTTTTGTTCTTCTTTAATATATGTACTTACAAAAACTTCATGGACAGTTCCATTGGATAAAAAGTGTAGTTTAAAGAAGATTTTAGAATTGCCAATATTAAATTTAAATTAATTTAGTTAAAAATAATAAAAATAATCTTGTTAATATTTAATTTAAGGAATATAATATTGGCACCTCTGAGAAATCAATCCCAAAAATTAATATGCTGCCCGGTAACAATTTAAAATTATGCCCTGATTTATTAAAACCGGCAGCAAATTTCCTTAAAAAAAAGGATGGAATAGAAGATAATATTTATCCGATAAGAAAAATACAGTCCTGGGAGAAGATATGCCTTCAAAAGAAAAAATCCTTTGCCTGGACGATTCTAAAATTATCTGCGCAATGGTTAAGAAAATGCTGGCTGAGGGAGGTTATGAAAACGTTACATTTGTTTTTAACCTTGAAGAAGCAAAAACATTATTGGAAAAAGAAAAATTCGACATTGTGCTGTTGGATTATAATATTGAGGATAAAACCAGCGAAAATTTGCTGGATTTAATAAAGGAAAAATATCCCGGATCTATTGTGATTATGCTTAGCGGCCAGATGGATAAAAATATTGTCGTTAAACTGATGCGAAAAGCTGATGATTACATTGTTAAAGATGATGTGGAAAAGATAAAGGACGAATTACTGTATTCCCTGCGTAATTCCATCGAAATGAGGGATTTGAGAATTCAGAATATAAAACTGATGAATGAAATAAAAGACAGGAACGATCTGTTAAAAAAACAATTAACTAACGCCCAGATATTACTGAAGGAAATATTTCCCAAAAACGTCAATCCATCCGGCGCATTCAGTATAAAAGTTATGCACCGGTCATGGGAAGTTATCGGGGGGGATTTTTATCATATTGACAAGCTGAATGATAATAAAACAGGTGTTTTTATTTCCGATATAGCGGGACATGGAATTCAATCGGCACTTCTTCTTTTTACTTTGAGCAATTCTTACCGGGAAACCATTAATGGCAATACCTCGGCAAAAGACACTTTAAAGAATTTAAACGAACAAATAATCAGGCAATTTCCGGAATCGTTGTTTGTAACTTGCTGTTATTTAATTCTGGACGAGGAGAATAAAAAAATAACTTTTTCTTCCGCTTTTGAAAATCCATTACTCTTTTTAAAAGAGGATAATGAGATAATTGAATTATCCAATGGTAAACTTGGAATGATAGGAATAGATATGGGCGCACTCAATAACAGCAATGGTGATGTTTTTTTTGAAGAAACCGAGTTGAGTTTGAAAGTTAAAGAAAAAGTATTTTTATTTACCGACGGCATAGTTGAAACAAAGAATGATAAAAAGGAAATTTTCGGCATTGATAGAGTCAAAAAAATAATCCGGGAAAATAATGATAAACCCATTGATATGATAATAAAGATACTTTTCCAGGCGGTATGTGCTTATTCTTCAAGCAATATCAATGATGATATAACGGTCATCGGCATTGAAAGAAAAAATTGATCGCTTAAGCCTATGTTTTAAAACCCAAGCCTTTTAAACTGTTTTTCAATATCTTTCCTTGACAATACAAATGCCACAGGCCTGCCGTGAGGGCATGAATAGCGGTTTGGAGTTTTTTCCCATTCGCGGAGCAATTCGAAGACTTCTTCTTTTGATATGCCTTCTCCGCCTCGGATTGAGGATTTACATGCCATCTGTTTCAAAGCCCTGTCTATAAAATCCACGGAATGCGCTCCGCTGTCCTCTTCAAGAGTCTCGACAAAACCCATAAGCACATCGCCGATATCGTTATAATCGATGTAAGCGGGCGCGCTCCTGACAATAAAACTGCTCCCGCCGAAATATTCCACATCAAAACCCATCGATTGAAGAATAACGGAATTCTCTTTAAAATCCTCCACAATTCCGGGCGGGACATCCAGGTTTACCGGTATTAATAATTCAACCGGGGTCAGGAGTTTATCTTTATAATGATTTTTTAATTTTTCATAATTGATCCTTTCATGAACTGCGTGCTGATCCAGTAAAACGATAGAATCCTCGTTTTCCATAATAATAAATGTC
This sequence comes from uncultured Spirochaetota bacterium, assembly GCA_963783575.1. Taxonomy (GTDB): domain Bacteria; phylum Spirochaetota; class Brevinematia; order Brevinematales; family JAOACQ01; genus CAWEAK01. Next base: position 297,418 of record CAWAOD010000003.1, read on the forward strand.
CTGAAAATCACTCCAATAAACCGGTAATCAAGAATACTTCCGGAATCACTATTATCTTCATGTTTTTGCGCCTCAAGACTTTCAAAAGTTTTTGAATCATTTTCCTGCTTAATTGGCGTCTCGGATCTACTAAAAAACAGGTTTTGATAATGTTGGTTTTTACCGGCATCGCTGTTTAATGAACCCGCACCGCCGGTAAAAAATCCGCTGATGGCTTCGCCTACTCTTTTTTCAAATGGAGTAAATCCGATAACCGAATCCTCGGCTTCCGATAAACCGGTATCTTCGGTTAATGCCTTGTGGATAGCTTCCTGAATAGCTTTTGAGAGTCTGGCATCATCGCGAAACCTGACCTCTCGCTTCATCGGATGGACATTTACATCGACAGCATCGGGGGAAACATCAAGATAAATAAAAACAGCGGGGAAATATCCCCTTGGAATAAGATTTCCGTAAGCATTATTAATTGAGAAATAGAAATTTTTCCAGTCGACCGCCCTCCGGTTAACAAAAAACATTTGATACATCCTGTTTGGTCTTATAAAAGCGGGTTTTGAAACAAATCCCATAATCGAGCCCAGTTCAGATATCGATTCAACCGGAATAAGATTAGACAAAACATCGGGGAAAAAATCGGCTATTTTTTCAAGATATGTATTCTTTGAAGTGGAGATATATTTTCTCTTTCCTTCGACAACAAACTCAAAAGTAATTCCGGGAAAAGCAAGGGCCTTTTTAAGAATTTCCCTGTCAATCCACTTTATTTCCGTTGAATCTGTTGATAGAAATTTTTTTCTTGCCGGTATATTCTCAAATAAATTTTTAACGATTACGCTGGTTCCATAATTCATTCCGAATTCTTTCAATGATGCCGGCATACCGTTTTCAATCACAAGGGTATACCCTCCGGCATCGTCTTTTTTCCTTGAATTGATGTTTAAAACAGCAGTTTCCGCAATGCTGGACAGTGCCTCTCCCCTGAAACCAAGAGTGCGCAAATCCGAAATGTCATCAAAACCATTAATCTTACTGGTTGTATGATTTTTATAGCAGATTTCCAGGTCATCTTTGTCCATACCGGCACCGTTATCGGATACTTCAATATAACCCTTTCCCCCGCCGGAGATATGTATACTTATTGAAGCCGCTCCGGCATCGATTGAGTTGTCAATCAGTTCCCTGACAACTGAAGCAGGCCTGTCAATAACTTCACCGGCGGCAATTTTGACAACCGTTTTATAATCCAGTTCCCGTATTATGCCCACAAAACGTTCCTATCGTTCTTTTTAAGGAAATATATAAGCCCCGCGCCTCCCAGCAGGATCATCGGGGTACTGAGTATTATTCCCATTGTAACCCAGCCTCCGTATAAATATCCTATATATGCATCAGGCTCCCTGAAAAATTCGACAATAAAGCGCGCAACTCCATATCCCAGTATAAAGACTGAAAACAGCAGACCCCTCGGCTTATTTTTCAGCCTGCTCAAAATTAAAAGGATAAAAAATAAAACAACTCCTTCAAGAAATCCTTCGTATAATTGAGATGGATGTCTCGGCAGATTTATCATATTCTGTCCGGGAAGTACAGTCAAGCCTGATTTTGCGGCAAATTCCCTGACCCATGGAACTGATAGCGAAAACCATTTTTGCTGGGGAATATCCGGAAAAATAACCCCCCATGGAAGTGTTGTCGGTTTTCCCCAGAGCTCGCCGTTAACAAAATTTGCCCACCGTACAAAGGCGATCCCTAAAGTCGATGGAACAATGTAAACATCGGCAAGATCGAAAAAGTTTTTTTTATTTTTCAGGGAGTATATTATAAATGCAATTGCGATACCTATTAAACCGCCATGAAAAGACATCCCTCCTTCCCAGGTTATGAAAATATGCAGAGGATGCTTGATATGATAGGCCAGATCGTAAAAAAGAACAAACCCCAGCCTCCCGCCAAGTAATACGCCCAGAAAAGAACCGAAGACTATATCCGAAAGCTCGGATTCCTTGATATTTAATTTCCCTTTTTTTATTTCCATAAATATGAAAAGGTATCCGAAAATAAAACTGATGGCATAAGTCAATCCGTACCACCTTACCGCCAGCGGCCCCCAGATTTGAAATATGACCGGATTGATATCCGGATGGTATAAATAAGCGAACATAAAATCTCCCAAATAAAAAAGTATAATAAATTAACTTGCGGCGGCGGGTTTGTCAAATAATAAACCTCTTTGGCATTTTTTTCTTGACATTTATGCTTTTTTTATTAAAATAAAGATTCAAAAGTTATTGGTGAATAACCCGATTACAAAATCAATAAATAGATTATGAAAAAGTTATATCGGGAGAAAAAAATGAAAAATGATGATTTTACAAAAATGAAGAAGCAGGAATTGGTTAAAATTGCCGGAAAGAAAAAAATCAAATTAACCACAAAAATGACTAAAGACCAGATGATCTCCGCCATATTATCGAACCGGAAACAGAAAATTCTTCCTGTAAAAAAATTAAAAATTTCAATGAAGCAAGGCAATTATTCCAGTTTATCAGTTATAGAAAATGATAACAAAATTAACAAACTGTCAGAAAACCAAAGATCAAGCTCAATCACTTTGCTGGTCAGAGATCCATGGTGGGTTTATGCTTATTGGGAAATAAGTCCCGAAGATAATAAAAAATATGAATTGGATAAGATTACCGTTAATAAATCCGGAAAAAGTATTCCCGGGGAGAATAAAAAACTCGAAATGAACACAATGATCGTCAGGGTTTACCATGCCATTTTAAATACTCATTTCGACATTCCCGTCCATCCGAAATACAGGGGCTGGTATTTTCAAATTCCTGAGCCGAATAAAAGCTATTATTCGGAAATAGGCATTTTAAATAAAAACGGTAAATTTACCCCGATTGCAAGATCCAATCTTGTTATGGTTCCGCCTGATAAACCGGCTATTCCTTACGAAGAAATGACGGAACCTCAAAAAGCAATTTTCGACAGGTCAAGAGGAGCCGGTTTAATGAACCGGGCCGGTCAGGCCGTTCTTAATGAATGGACTAACGAATCTAATGCCGAATCTTCTCAAGCCTTATCATCTTCCGGTTTATTGTCTGAAAATAATATCAGCTCTTTTTCGGAGAACAGGAAGAAAGATATGTTTTTGGTTGTAAATACCGAATTAATAATTTATGGTTCGGTTGAAAAGGGAATGAATTTAATGATGGGAGGGAAACCTATTAAAATCGGAAATGACGGAAGATTTTCAGCCAGGTTTTATATTAATGACGGTAATTTTTCCATCCCGTTAATTATTGAAAATCCGGATAATAATGATAATTACGAAATTAACACTATCATTACCAAGCAAACCATAAAAACTGATACCAGAAAATAACCGGATATTATTAATGACAAGATTATTAATTATAAGCGATTCACATGGCGCTATCGATATGATACAGAAGGTTCTGAAAAAGGAAACTGGACAATTCGACCAATGTATTCATCTTGGGGACAGAGTCGAAGATATGAGGCAATTTCAAGATATGGCGGAAAAGTTTATCTTTGTTAAAGGAAATATGGATTTTAAATCTGAAAATTCTGTTATGGAGCCTCCCTTTGAAAGAATCGTTGAAATAGAGGGAGTAAAAATTCTGATCACTCATGGCCACCGTTTTAAGGTTCATGCGACAACCGGTTTATTGCAAAAAGAAGCTGAATTCAGGGAAGTCAAGCTTGTTTTATACGGGCATACTCACAAAAAAGATTTTTTTAGCGAAAAAGGAATTTCATATTTTAATCCCGGTTCATTGAAAAATAAGGAGTACGGTAAAATCACAATTGATAAAGGCAGTATATCGGAAGTCAGCCAATTATTATTATAGCCTAAACAGATTGGTTCTTACCAATTTAACCATAATAAATTAGAGGAATGGAAATGCCCGCTTAATTTTGGTATAACTTTAATTAAAAGAGGTGCAATGAATATGGTTGAAGTAATTAATTATAAAAACAGCTTCTATAATCAATATCTGTTAAACTATTTATCGGAATTTATAGATAGAATTCTTATAGACTTTAAGCGGGAAAATTATGATGTAAATATTGTATTTTGCGATAATTTTTTTATTCAGAATTTAAATAAGCAATATCGCGGGAAGAATGAGCCGACTGACGTTTTATCATTTTCTATGCTTGAGGGTGAAGATATTTTAAAACTGCCGGATGAAATTGAACAGGCAGAAAATGACGATGAAACTGACAATCGGCATATTCCTCTTGGTGATATAATAATATCCATTGATCAGGCAGAAAAGCAGGCAAAAGATTATATGGTAACTTTTGAAGAAGAAATGGCAAGGCTGGCGATTCATGGCCTACTTCATCTTCTGGGTTTTGACCATGAAAAATTCGGGAAAGATGAAACAATTATGTTTAAAAAACAGGATGAATACGTAATTAAGTTTTTAGAAAATTATTCCCATTAACTTTAATCCCGGGTAGTCTTCATACTTGTTAATTTCCTAAAGTTTGACTGACATCCTAAAATATGCAATAATGATAGAAAAAGTTTGGATATTAGAATGCCGAATTTGAATGCCTTCATCGAGACAAAATTTAAAGATCAAATCCGCGCTCATAAATTTATTGATAAAATAGAAGGGGAATACATTAACTTCCCTGATGGACTGCATCCCGGGCTCAGGGAAGTTTTAATAAATCAGGGTATAACAAAGCTGTATTCCCATCAAAAAGAAGCCTTTCAATCTATCGAAGAAAATAAAAATACCCTCCTTGTTTCCAGCACCGCAAGCGGAAAGACCCTTTCATTTTTTCTGCCCATAATAAATCAATATATGTTTGCGGAACAGCCCTTCACCGTATTACTGCTGTATCCCACAAAAGCTCTTTCAAGGGACCAGGAAAATACTTTCGGAATTCTTATGGAAGTTGTGAAAAAGAGCGGTAAACTTGGAACTTTTGATGGGGATACTCCCCGTGAGGAAAGGGACAGGATACAAAAAACCGGGGATTTTATAATTACTAACCCTGATATGCTCCATAACGGTATTCTTCCAAATCATAACAGGAGATGGAAGGGATTTCTTTCACGGCTGCGATACATAGTCGTCGATGAAGTCCACAGCTACAGGGGAGCATTCGGCTCACATGTATCAAATGTTTTCAGGAGGCTGATGCGGGTGTGTGAAATCCATGGGTCTCACCCGGTTTTTGTTTGCTCCTCGGCAACAATAAGAAATCCAGGAGAACATGCGGGAGCTTTATTCCATTGCGATTTTAATGTAATACTGAAAGATGGAGCTCCAAAATCTCCAAGGGAATTCTATTTTATTAATCCCCCGCTTGAAGAATCCCAGGGTTACGCAATGTACCGCAAAGGAACGTCTTCCGTTTCCATACCGCTCCTGCGGGAAGCCTTGAAGAACAAAATAAGGACAATATGTTTCTGCCGGGCAAGGCAGGAGGTTGAAAGGTTATACAGGGCCGTTGTGGACGGCCGCCCTGAGTTTGAAACGATGATCAAACCTTACAGGGGCGGTTTGCTTCCTAATGAAAGAAGAAGCCTTGAAAAGGATCTGTCTTCCGGTAAAATCACAGCAATAATAACGACAAATGCCCTGGAATTGGGTATTGATATCGGAGGGCTTGATTTATGCATACTATCCGGGCATCCTGGAACCATCGCCAGCTTCCGTCAGCAGTCCGGCAGGGTCGGAAGAAAAGACCGCCCGTCGCTAATTGTTTTTATTGCAAAAGACAAATCGATCGATCAATACCTTGTCCATCATCCCGATTTTTTTGATAAGACTCCGGTTGAGGAAGCCTGGCTATCGGCTGACAACCCTTACATACTTCTTCAACACCTGCCTTGCGCCGCTCAGGAACATCCGTTAAGGGAAAATGAACCCAATTATGAACCTGTTGTCTATAAGGAAGCTCTTGAATTATTGAAACGGCAAAAATTGATTATTCCCTACCATGAGAATTACCGGTACGCGGGGGATGATTATCCCGCAAGAGGAGTGAATCTACGGGGTATGACCGACTATAATATCGATATTTACTGCGGAACCGAAGTTATCGGGGAGCTTGATCCGATTGGTGCCCGCGGCACATTGTACAAAGACGCTATTTACCAGCATCTGGGCAGAAGATACATGTCGCTTGAGCTTGACCTGGAGAAAAAACTATGCCGGGTTGAAGAGGTCAATGTTGATTATTATACGGAAGCGGTATGGGAAGGACAGGTAGAAATGACCGAATCTTATGAAAATAAAACCATTAATGGCGCGGTTCTTGAATTCGGCGGGATACACGTTAAAAAACAGCCGAAGCTCTATAAAAAAATTCGTGAAAGGACTTACGAAAACATCGGTTACGGGCCGATTACACTGCCCCCGTTTGACTACAATACAACCGGGTTCAGCATCTTTCCACCTGGAAATTGGGCAGCGGCAATGATAAAGACGGACAAACGTTATATAGAAACCGCATTGTACGGTCTTTCATATCTGCTCAACCAGAATGCGCCCGGTTTATGCATGGCCGACACAAGTGATATCTTAACTGATATATCTCTGATAGAGCTTGATGATAAAACCTGGAAAAGCACATTATATATTTTTGATTCGATAGAAGGCGGGGCCGGTTACTCCGAGAAAATCTATGAAAGAATCGCTGAAAGCCTCAAATTATGCCTTGACGTTCTGGATGAATGCGAATGCGAATACGGCTGCCCATCATGCGCGCCCCCGCTTCCGCCCGGAATCAGCAATCAGGATCTTCAGACATTTCTGGTTGAATCAAACGTTTCAATCGAATGTACCAGGTCATTACTCATCGCTCTTTTAGAAGGAAGAATATATCAGCCCGGGATTATTGTGAACAGCACAGCCATACAGACAATGCCCGCGCCGCCGGAAGACGAAGAACTGAAAAAAATGAAAAGCAAACTAAACCGCGCAATGGCAAATCTGATTGATAAAAAGGAGAGACTCCACTGATTGACGGCACATTTACTCATTGTTACGGCATCGGTCCTAAAACAGATATTAAACTAAAAGAATTGGGATTTTATAGCTGGCAGGATTGCATTGTTAAGAAAGACAGCCTGCCTTTTAAAGGCGAAAAATTATCCCGCTTTATCGATCAGATTGAACAAAGCAGGCAGGCGCTTGAAAAAAATGATATCGAATATCTTGTAAATATTATGCCAAAGAGTGAACACTGGAGGATTCTGGCAGAATATTACAGTGACGCCACTTATTTTGACATCGAGACAACCGGCCTTAATTGGATGTATAGCCATGTTACGGTTATCGCGGCTTACAGAAAGGATAAGATATATAATTTCGTTTATAATAAAAACCTGGATGACTTTCTTGATCTGATCGATGATTCAAGTTTACTGGTATCCTTTAACGGAAATTCATTCGACATTCCCTTCCTTGAAAGGACATTCCATATTCCGGAATTAGGACGCCCTCATATTGACCTTAGATGGGTCTCTTACCATGCCGGATATAAAAGCGGTTTGAAATCAATAGAAAAGATAATGAATATACAAAGGCCGTCTGACCTTTCTGAAGTGAACGGTTTGGAAGCTGTTCTGCTATATAACAAGTTTACCCGGGGCGACATGGAAGCGGGCGATAAATTGATCCGTTACTGCAGCGCCGATGCGCTTTCAACATATCTTGTAACATTAAGCATACTGCACAAGTACGGTTTAGCTATACCGTTGCCGGAATATGGGGATTTTAGCAATTTATTAAGGCTTTAACAAACCGGAGATTTAAAATATGAATTTAAAAAGTTCTTCAAAATCCCAATTTTTTAAAGGATTCCTCTTTGGAATGCTTTTACAGATAGCGATAGGCCCGGTCTGCATATTCATTCTCAACTGCGGTTCTACCGGGGGCTTTTTTTACGCCGAAACTGCCGTCTTCTCCGTTGCACTTGTTGATGGAATCTATATTTTTCTTGCCGTTATGGGAATCGCACAGTTTTTATCAGGAAAAATCACAAAACTAATTTTAAAAACATTCGGAGCAATAGTTTTAACAATATTCGGAGCTGATATCATTTTGAAAGCTTTCGGAATGGATTTTTTACCGGCTGTTCATACCGGTACTCTTCCTCGCAGCCCATTCATTACAGGATTTATATTAACGGCATCTAATCCTTTAACCATAATATTCTGGGCCGGTGTTTTTTCAACAAGAATATCCGAGTACGATTGTAAGCAAACGGATTTATTATTTTTCGCGGCCGGTTGTATTTTTTCCACTCTTCTATTTTTATCTTTGATAGGAGCTGCCGGAAGTTCTTTACATTATCTTTTCCCCCCGGCCTTATTAACAATATTAAACGGCATTATCGGTGCTGTTTTGATATTTTTTGCGGTTCATTTATTGATGAAAAAGACTGCCGGGGTGTAATATGAATATTCATACGGCATATATTTCAATCGGGTCAAATCTCGGAAATAGAAAAAATAATATCAGGCTTGCAATTAAAAAATTAATGGGTTTTTGCAATATTGAAGCATATTCCAGAGTTTATAGAACCAAACCATACGGGGTAACAGATCAGCCGGATTTTATCAATCTGGCGGTAAGGGTTTCCACAATTCTTGAACCGGCAGAACTGCTTGAAGAATTAAAGGCTGTTGAAGATTCTCTCGGTCGTGTCCGTATAATACGGTGGGGACCTCGTACAATCGACCTCGACATTCTTTTTTTTGATGATTTGATAATAAAAACTGAAAATCTTACAATCCCTCACCCTGATCTGCAGAACCGCTATTTTGTGCTAAAACCGCTCAATGATATCTCTCCGGATTATATTCATCCGGTAATAAAATTGACTGTTGCTGAAATGTTCCGGCAAATTAAAAAGACCTATTCTTTCCCAATTTAAGTTATCCATAGATTATAACGATAAAAGTATATCTGTTAATAAAATTTTCTTATAAAAAACTTGATTTTATTTTTATAATATTTTATATTAATATACGGGAGTGATATTCCTTTGATAAAAAGACAGGCCTTCCATTTAAAGCCTGTTACCCGGTTTTTCATGACTGAAGGGCCTGGGTATGGAGTTTGGAATACACTCCCTTTTTTTATTCCAACCGCTGTCAAAAATTTCCAGTCCAAATCCTTAATCTTCCATATTTTTAAAAAAATATTACATCTAAGTATTTACCCCGATGACAAAATTTTAAATATAAAACATAATTATGTTAAATATAGATCAAATTTTGGAGGTATTAATATGCTGAAGTATACAGTATTTTTAAGCCTAATTATCCTTATCCTAAACGGCTGTATTTTAATGGAAAAAATCAATAAACCTGCGGTTCCGAATTATGAGAGCATAAAAAATCAGAAGGGAAATAAAGCAGACGCTTACAACACCAAAATAATGATCGTTTATAATCCCAGGGAACCGGTTCCTGGTAAAAGCGAAACTTATCAAAGCCTGAAAATGGGCAGGGGCGGCAAGCCTTACCCCGCAGTTGACAGGCAATTCTGGGATCCGATATTCGGCAGGTCAACAAAAGCAGGAAGTACATATGGAGGCTGGGTAACAATGAATAACATGAAATACGGCATGATGATCGGAGGAGCTTTGTGCCTTCTTGGAGGGGGAATATATTATGCAATTGATCCGCCTGCAACTTATGACTATGGTTCTTACCAGGTAACAACAATTCCAATCGGCGCAATCGGTCTTATGATCGGCGGAGGTATCTGCCTGGCTGCATCGATTTTTATAAACGCGCCGGAATCATGGCTGAAACAGGCAGTTGATGAATATAACGACTATGCCAAAAGAGATTTAAAGTTAACCTATGATGATAGTTTAACCCCTCAAATCAAATATTTAACTCTTATGCCTGGAAGTACCGGTTATGGAAATAAAGCTTATTATTTTTCATTGATGTCAATAAATTTTTAAAATTAGGAGGAAAATATGACTAAATTTATTAACCTCATTATTTTTTGTACTTTGTATATTTTATTCTTGATATCAGCCTGTTCACTCGGAAATGGAGGATCGTCTTCCAGTTCCCAAACAAATACCGGCGCCACAACTTCAAGCAGTTCGAACAGTGGAAGCCCTCACTGGCAAATTGTCGGAACAGCTGGCTTTACAGCAGGCCAGGCGAATTATGTTTCAATGGCGATAGATGGCAATGGCAAACCATATGTCGCTTATGTGGATGTTGCCAATGCTTCCAATGCCATGGTAAAATATTTTGACGGATCGGCATGGACAACCGCAGGCGGTGGTGCACTTTCCACAGCGGGATCAAGATTTACATGCATCGCTATTGATAAAAACAATGTACCCTATGTCGCTTACCAGGATTGGGCCAATAATTACAGAATTACGGTTAAAAAACTCGGCAGCTCCACCTGGAGTGTTGTCGGTAGTCCGGGTATAACTACGGGAACAGGCGGAACAGCCATAGATATTTCAATAGCTATTGATACCAGCGGAACTCCATACATCTCATTTTCCGATAATGCTCAAAACGGTAATGCGACTGTGATGAAGTTTAACACTTCTTCCTGGGCAGTAGTCGGTACCGCAGGATTTCTTTGGGCCCGTCAGTTATACTTCAATCGCAATTGATAAATCCGGAACGCCCTATGTAATCTTCAAGGATTGGTATAACAACATCCAGAAAGCCACAGCCATGAAATACGGCGGGTCTAACTGGTCTCCGGTAGGAAGTACGGGTTTTTCAACGGGATATATTTATAATACCTCAATAGCAATAGACGGAAATGGAATTACATATGTTATTTATAAGGACAATAATATGACCAATAAGGCTACGGTTAAGGAATACAACGGGACAAACTGGGTTACAGCAGGTTATGAAGGCTTTTCGGTTTCTGAAATATTAACTCCGGATATTGCAATTGACGGCAATAATATCCCATATGTGGTCTATAGTGACGGCGGTATAAGCGGAAAAGCTGAGGTTAAAAAGCTCAGCGGCAATACATGGGTAACTGTTGGGACTGACGGATTTTCATCTGGAGATGTTAATTATACATCAATAGCAATAGATGTTAACGGAACACCCTATGTGGCGTTTATGGACTATAATAACAGCAGTAAAGCCACGGTAATGAAATATGCTCAGTAATCCTTCATTCTTTCAAATAATATTGATAATCTTTTATTTTATTTTAAAATAACTACGATTAATCTGACATTATTTGGAGATAAGTTTCGCCTGTTGTAAAATCTTTTTATATTGCAACTGTTTTGTTAAGGAATAAACAGGTTCAGACTATTTTTACCTTATTTATTCCGGTGGGTAAAATCAATCAGTTAGATTCCGGCATTTTTCAATGATTCTGGAATTAAACCCACCACTTACAATTTATCGCATAATATATTAATATAGCAAGCCATTCTTATTTTCTTTCCATTATGTTTTCCTTTTATCATGGAATGATAACACCGTGAAAATCTTGACTTTTAAAAGTTTTACTTTATGCTATTAAAGTGGTTAATCTGAAAGGAGGAGCCTTATGGCTAAAGATAAATTAAAAATTTTGATAGTCGCCAGTGAAGCTGTTCCTTTTGCAAAAGTCGGGGGGCTTGCGGATGTCGCCGGTGCTCTCGGGAAAGAACTCCATAACATAGGCCTGGATGTTACGATAGCGATGCCGAAATATACTGTCGTATATGAATTTATTGAGAAAAATCACATCAAAATTCAGAAAAGCGTAGAGATTTACATAGCCCTGGAAAGCGGTGAAGTATCGGGAAAAATTGAAGAAGTCCGGTACGATGGGGTAAGGTATTATTTTATCGATAATCCGTTTTATTTTAAAAGAGACGGTATATATACAGACAATGTAACCAAAAATGATTATCGCGACAGCCTGGAAAGATTTACTTTTTTCTGTAAGGCTGTGCTTGAAGCGGCAAAAGTTCTCGATTTTAAGCCTGATATCATCCAGGCAAACGATTGGCAATCCGGGCTTGTGCCGGTTTACTTAAAAACCATATATAAACTGGATTCATTCTTCAAATCAACAAGAAGTGTAATGTCCATACATAACCTTTCATATCAGGGAATTTTTCCGGTCGAACAATTCATGATTACAGGTCTTGACTGGAAACATTTTACGGTCAATGGATTGGAATATTACGGACACCTGAATTTACTTAAAGGCGGAGTTGTTTTCTCCGACGCCATTGTTACGGTGAGCGAAACATATGCCAAAGAAATCCAGACTCCAGAATATGGAAACGGGCTTGAAGGTATAATGAAGGATAAGGCCTTACAGAAAAAACTTTTCGGTATTGTAAACGGGGTTGATTATAATGAATGGAACCCAAAAATTGACCGCTATTTAAAAGAAAAATTCAGTAAAAATTATGATATTGGCAATCTTCATACAAAGAAGATAATAAAAGAGGAATTTTTAGAAAATTACGGTATTAAAAACCCGGATCCGGATATTCCTCTTATAGGGATGATTTCCCGCCTTGTTGACCAGAAAGGATTTGATCTTTTATTTGAAATCATCGACTATATTTTGAAGCAGGGTGTTTATTTTACAGTGCTCGGAATCGGAAAATACGATTATGAAAACAAACTGAAAGCGATTCGTGACAAATATCCCAATAAAGTTTTGGTTTTTATTGAATTTAACATACCGGTTTCGCATTATATTGAAGCGGCATCCGATATATTCGTTATGCCGTCAAGATTTGAACCATGCGGTTTGAATCAGCTTTATAGCATGAAGTATGGGACCATACCTGTTGTTAGAAATACAGGCGGTCTGGCAGATACAGTTAAAGACGGAAAATCGGGTTTTGTATTTACGGATTATAATCCCGAGGATTTCTTATCGGCAATTACTAAGGCTATTAACCTTTATAAAAATTCCCCGGATAAATGGCAAAAATTGATCGAAAATGCCTTGAGTGAGGAATGGTCATGGGAAAGAGCGGCAAAAAAGTATATAGATATCTATAAAAGTTTGTTAAGCGATGTCGATGAGTAATCGAATTTGATTACGGAGCTGAAAATGGCTTTATCATATGAAGATAAAAAACTTCTGATAAATGGATTGAATGGTATTTTATCTCAGGTTCCTTCCTTTTTAAAAGGCACAATAAACTCAAAGTTGATTTCAGGATATATACAGGCAATTCCTAATAATTTCAGGAATTATTCATTACAGGAATTAATTGACGCAATTGAGGAAGGAAATAGAAATAACAGTTTTAACTGGTAACGCAATAAAGACCGGTCCGGTCAAAAAATAAGGCTAAAGCAGTTTTTTTTGTAATAATTAGATTTTTTGTTTAATAATTATTAATATATTAGATAACGATATTTGTGAAGGAGGTTATTTTTATGAAAAAATTGACGGTAATTTTAAGCTGCATTTTATTATTTGGTTTTTTATCATCCTGCGGCCCTGCCGTACCGAAAAAAGAAATGGAGGATGCAAAAACATCCATTGAAAGGGCAAAAAACGTGGACGCGCCTATTTATGCACAGCAGGTTTTTAATGATGCTCAAAAAGATTATGATGATGCTTCAAATTACATAATAGCAAAGAAAAATAAGGAAGCAACGGAAAAAGCCGTTTCTTCTAAGGATAAAGCTGACAGTTCATATGAAACGGCAAGAGAATCAAGAGCCAATGGCATATATCAAAAATGCTCGGTTTTAATGGATTCAGCGGTAAAAAATCTTGCCGATAAAATATATCCGGATAAATATAACGATATAAAAACAAATCTGGATGGTATAAAAAGTTCGATCGATGCAAAAGACTTTGATCCGGCATATTCTAACGGTATCAGCCTGCAGCCCAGGATTCAGCAGCTTATTGACGACTCTGCGGCACAGATGGAAAAAGCCAGAAATGCTATTGCTCAGGCTCAGGATAAATATGACTCGGCTGAAAATAATGATCTTATAAAAGAATACGCACTTGCGGATTTGAAAAAGGCTGTTCCTGTAATGGATGAAGCCAAAAAAGCTAGCGATGAAGGAAATATTGACAGTGCAATAACCAATTCAGCCGAAGCTATAACAATCATCGACGGCGCAATCAGTAACGCTAATGACAGGTATCAGAAATACCTTGACCAGAAAAAAGCTGATGAAGAAGCGGCAGCCCTTGAAAAACAAAAAGAGATAGACGCACAAAAGCAAAAAGCCGAACAATATATCGATGAGGCCAAGAAAAAATTAGAGGAATTGAAATCGAGGAAAAAAACCGGCTTACTTGAAATCCATCTAAAGAATTTTACTTTTTTAAAACCGGGTTTTATTCTTATTTCACAGGAAGTTACCAATGATACAAATGCGGAAAACACAAATATTAATTCTGAAGAAACAAATCTTCCCCCACTAGAGGTGAAATTTTCAAATACGGATGATCAAAGTTTAACCGATAAAAATGAAGCTCCTGAAACAAATATCAGTCCTGATGTCGAGCCTTCCGCCTCCCAGCCCGAATCGCAGACAAATACGAATGTGAACTATACCGTTGAGACCGTGGAGCAATATATCAATATGGCTGAAGACTCCTACCGGAATGAAGAATACCTTGATGCGATAGACTTTGCAAGGGAAGCGATCAGGATTGCCGATATTTTAATAGCCATGCAGGAGGAAGAAGAAGCAAAAGCCCTGGCTCTGGCTCAGTCAAATACCAACATTGCAGAAACCAATGCCGCAGAGACCAATGCTGTGGAAACCAATATTATTCAGCCTTCAGCCCCAACAAACGTTCAGCCTCCGGAAGAAGAGTTTAAAATATATGTCGTTAAACTGAACAAACAAAACCGTGATTGTTTATGGAAAATTTCGGGTTATATGTACAATAAAAGATACTGGCTCTGGCCGGTTATATGGCGTGCCAATAAATACCAGATTAAAGATCCGGATCTGATATATCCAGGGCAGGAATTGAAAATCCCGACTGCCCCAATGAAAAGTAAAAAATAACAAATAAATCCGCGGCGGTAAGAAATTACCGCCGTTTTTTTATTATCCCCGCTTAATTTATCGGGAGTTGAAAATGAGGCTTGATATTTTGAAAATCATTAATTTCAGAAATTACTCAAATTTTGAATTAGGAAATTTCGGCGATGTTAACCTATTGACCGGGGAAAATGGAAGTGGAAAAACAAATTTTTTGGAGTCAATCCAGGTTCTTCTTAGCCTTCATCCAATCAGGAACGTAACATTAGCGGAACTTATCCGCTGGAATGAAAATTCCTTTTATATCAGCGGGATTATAAATAATGATAAAATTGAAATAGGATTTTCCAGGGAGAAAAAGATTTTAAAATGGAATAACAACCCGATTAATGCAGGAGAATATATTTCCCGCTATCCCGTCGTCAGCTTTTTACCCGAAGACATAGCCGTTGTAGCAGGTAATCCCGATGTAAGGCGCAATTTCTTTGATGGGATTTTATCGGCAGTCAACCCCGATTATAAAACTTCATTGCAGAATTACCAGAAAACCTTAAAAGAAAGAAACGCGCAGATCAGGTTAAATCAAAAAGAAGTATCAATATGGAACCATGAACTTATTCACTATGGAAGTAATTTGATGGAAAAACGCCTTGATTTTGTGCATTATTTGAATACCCGGATAAAAAAAATATATTTTGATTTCTACGGACAGGAACTGGAAATCAAATATTTGAATACTTTCAGGATAGAAAATACAATTACCGAATCATACAGAATGTCTCTGGAAAAAAGCTCTCCGGCAGAACTGGAAAAAGGATATACTTTAATCGGGCCGCACCGGGATAATTTTGAAATACTTAACCTGGATAAAAAGGCCAAAATATTTGCTTCACAGGGTCAGAGAAGAACGATCGCACTGGCATTTAAATTATGCGTAATAGAATTAATGGAAAAATACTTTCATGAAAAACCGATTCTGCTGCTGGATGATGTTTTGCTGGAACTTGATTCCTCTCGCCGGAATAAGATTTTTGACATGATTTTAACCGGGTATCAAATATTTTTAACTTCAACGGAAGCTAATCTGTATGATTCCGGCTCAAAAAAAGGCAATAAATTATTCAGCCTTAAAATGTATAAAATCAATAATGGCGCAGTAGAATCAAACTCATAAATTATCACTTGCCTTAAAATAATACTTTATTTTTAATTTTTGGCAATTCTTGTTATAATAATAAATAGTATTTATCTAAACTGAACCGTTTAATCAAAATTAACAGGAGCGGATTATGCTTCAAAAAGCCCTGGATCTGGTTAAAAATTACGAGGAGATCGGTAATAAGCTCTCACACATGCAGCCTACCGGTCCGGATTATATCAAACTCGCTAAAGACCGTGCCGAACTTCAGCCTATTGTTGAGAAATATAATGAAATCGCCGGGCTTGAAAAAGAGATTGCCGATACAAAAGAAATTCTTGAAACCAATAATGATGAAGAAATGAAAAAAATGGCAAAGGATGAACTTGAACGGCTCAATGGAAAAATAACAGTCCTTGAAAGCGATATTCTTAAAATGCTACTTCCGAAGGATGAACTGGAATCCAAAAATATTATCATTGAAATCAGGGCAGGTACCGGCGGGGATGAAGCAGCGATTTTTGCCGGCGATCTTTTCAGAATGTATACACGGTATGCCGAAATTAAAAAGTGGAAGTATGAAGTTCTTGATTTTAACGATACCGGGCTGGGCGGTTATAAAGAAGTCGTCTTTTCGGTCAAAGGAAAAGAAGTTTACAGACATTTTAAATTTGAAAGCGGCGTTCACAGGGTTCAGAGAATACCAGTAACGGAAGCCGGGGGACGGATACACACATCTACGGCATCAGTTGTTATACTTCCTGAAGCGGATGAGGTAGATATTCAAATTGATCCGAAAGATTTGAAGATCGATGTTTACCGCGCCAGCGGCGCCGGAGGTCAGTATATTAATAAAACCGACTCTGCAGTGCGAATTACTCATATGCCATCTGGAATTGTTGTAGCCTGCCAGGAGGAACGTTCTCAAATACAGAACAGGGCAACGGCAATGCGCGTTCTCAGGGCCAAACTCCTCGATGTTGAACTGCAAAAAAAGGCTCAGAATGAAACTAACCTTCGAAGAAGCGCCATAAGGAGCGGTGACAGATCGGAAAAAATACGGACATACAATTTTCCTCAAAACAGGCTGACCGATCACAGGATTAATCTCACCCTTTATAAACTTGATTTTATAATGAACGGGGAGCTGGATGAAATGATTAATGCTTGTATAATAAGCGAACAGGAAGAATTATTAAATTCACTGGGGTAATAAATGGATATAGACCGGCAGACATTCCGGGATCTTGAAATTTTCAAGGTTGAAGGGGACAGCCCAAGCATATTTGAGCTTCTTAACCTGACAAGAACATTGGGCGGCGGAGAAAAACTAAGGCGTTTTTTTCTTAAACCCAGATCAAGCATAAAAGATATTCTGGAAATTCAGGAAACGCTTAAATATATAATAAATGTTGGGGATGATTTTGTTCTGCCGAACAATATTGAACCTCTTAAGGTTGAAGAATACCTTGAATCAAATATTGTACCGATTGCTCACAGTAATCTTTTTCTCGGTTTTTTTGAAAGTGTCTGGACAAGATACAGATATCCGGAAATTTATCATCATCTTTTCCAGGGGTTGAAAATCCTGGGTGATTATTTAAGGGGAATTTTTACTTATTATAAAAAAAATAATAAAAATAATTTTCCGGTTTTACTGAAGGAAATATTCGATCAACTTGATACCCTATTTAATAAATCTGAAATAATGCGCATTACGCAAAAATCAAATCCAAAGGAATTGACTCCAAGGCTTGTTTTTATCCTTGACCGGCTGGCGAGAACAAAAATTAAAAAAAACCTGGTAGCATTGGTGGAAACAATTTATCAGCTGGAATTATATGTCGGATTAACACTAGCATTTCGGAAATACAACCTGGCATTCCCGAAATTTATAGAGTCTGAAAAACCTGTTGTTTCAATAAAAGACTTATATCATCTTTTTGTCAAAAATCCGGTTAAAAATGATTTTATTTTAGAAAACAGCGAAAACCTTATTTTCCTTACAGGCCCCAACATGGCTGGTAAAACCACTTTTATGAAAGCTGCCGGTGTGGCGGTTTATCTGGCTCATCTTGGAATGGGTGTACCGGCTTCCAGCATGGAACTGACGGTATTTAACTGCCTTTACAGCGGTATTAATACAATGGATGACATTAGAATGGGATATAGTTATTATTATGGAGAAGTAATAAGAATAAGGGAGGCCGCTGAAATTCTCCGGAAGGAAAAGGCTTTAATACTTTTTGACGAATTATTCAAGGGAACAAATATTCTGGATGCAAGCGAAGCTACAAAGCGCGTTATTATTAGCTTCGCCAATTGTAAATCAAGCCTTTTTTTAATTTCTTCCCACCTGATTGAACTTGAAAAGGATATCAAAAAGATAAAAAATATAGCATTTATGAGTTTTGAAGCTACAATGAACAGGAAAATTCCATTTTTTAACTACAGGTTAAAGAGGGGTGTTTCAAAACAAAGGCTTGGCCTGCTGATTCTTGAAAATGAAAAGGTTTTTGAACTCCTGGACTGTCTAGGTGAGTAATTAAATTATGTATTTAACTGTAGATAAAATTTACAAATTTTCCTTAAAATTATTATCCTCTAAAGATATTCCTTCTCCCGAACTGGATGCCAGGGTTATAATTGCCCATCATTTAGGTATCAATCGCAATGACTTGTTTCTTCATAAAACCGAAAAGATAAACCCCATCCTGATTATGCAAATTCTTATCTCGATCTTTAAGCGAAGAAGATTCATGCCTGTGGCCTATATTCTGGGTTACAAGTACTTCTTTCAGGATAAATTTTTTGTATCAAAAAAAACATTGATCCCCCGGGCGGATTCGGAACATCTTCTTTACGCCGTTCAGGCTTATTACTGCAATGAATGTCAAAGCTATAAAAATAATGAAAAAAGCCGCTTTAAGGAACCAAAAAAAATTATCGACATCGGAACCGGAACAGGAGCTATTGCAGTTTCACTGGCCAGATTATTTCCGGAAGCATTAATCCAGGCAATCGACATTGATATTTCAACTTTAAGAAAAAATATTAAGCGGATCGGAATTAATAATATAGAATTGATCAGGCTTGATTTCTTGAGGTACGATTTACAACGCAGACATGACCTTCTGTTTGCCGGTTTTGACCTTATCATTTCAAATCCGCCTTATCTCTCAAAAATTGATCTGGAAAAGCTGGGAAATGACGCCAGGCTGTATGAACCCCAAAAAGCATTTTACGGAGGAGAGGATGGACTTAATTTTTACCGTAAAATTGCCGAATTTAGTATAGGAAAATTAAACCCGGATGGGCTGGTCGTCCTGGAGGTTGATTATAAATGGGAAAAAGTGAAAGACATTTTCAGCGCCAAGGGTTTTAAATATATTGAAATGTTTCGCGATTATAACGGCCTTGAAAGGGTTCTGACGATATATTGATTGTTTCTGAAGGCCTTATTATAATTACATTTTCAATTTAAGAAAATTTATTATAAGGGATTTTGAACATGAATCCGGATAAAATGAGGGAATTTGTTTTACAGCTTTTAAACAGCGGTTCATTGAAAGGGCTTAACATCTCCGATAAAGAGGAAAGTGTCATAACAATTCTGAACACAAAGGAAGAAAAGCTGAAATTAACCTTTACATCGCCTGATTATTATCCGGATATGACCTGGGAAAATATAAAACTGGAAATAATGAGGCTCCTTGGAGAAGAAATTGCAAAATTATTAATGGCAAGAATTAAAAGCATTCTTTTCAATTCAATTAAAAAATTAACGGGTTTCCCCGAACCCGATACTTCTTACAGGGGAAAAATTCATGAACTAATCGGTAAACTGATTTCAAGACATCAATCCAGGAAATATTTATGGAAGGCTGATTGACTTCCTGGACAGCAATATAATGATGACCTTTCTGCATTCAGTTTATGAAAATAAAAAATTAATTTACAGGGGATTGAACCGGTTTGAAGGCATTGTTTTAAAATCACAGGAAGAAGCGATAGATTTTATTAATACATCTTTTATGATGATGCCTTTATACGAAATTACTTTGCCTAAAAAAGTTATAATGCCTCAGTATGGAACAAGCAATACCACCGTTTCACTAAAAGACCTTGAAAATGACGAGATACTTAGTAAAAATTTCATATTAAGGATCAACGATATAATCACAAAAGAGCTGCCTCAAATCTCGAAGGATTTGCTCGATGCTTTATCAAAAACCTTCTTCTCAGAAAGCCCGGAAGAGACTCCATTTCATTCCGAACTGCTTAAAATTATTTACCATATTGCCGTTGACTGGAGATGCATAAAAAAGGATAAAGGGGCGGAATCATTACTAATGAGCTGGTTGAACGTGGCGAGGGTAAATTTCAAATTTTACGGTTATAATTTCAACATCATTGATGAATTGTATAAAACAACAATTGAAGAGGATTTATGATGAAAAGATTATTAAAAATAGTCGACTATCTCCTTTTACTAATAATCGTATTATCCGTGTTTCAATTGATTTTGGACGATGTGGGTATAATCTATTTCGGCGGCAATAAAGATTTTCAGAAATGGATGACATATTCAGCTTTCTTTTTTGATTTTATTTTCAGTGTAGAATTTATTGTCAGAACTGTACATGCCATTAGAAACAAAATTTTCAGGACCTATTTCTTTACAAAGGGCGGATGGGTTGATTTTCTGGCCTCGCTGCCTTTGCTGCTGTTAAATTCAGGGCCATTATTGATATTTACACTCCTGGGCCGCACTGAAACCGGAGCCAGAAGCATTGCCAATATGCTGAAAATTATAAAAGCGATCAGGGTAACTAGAATTTTAAGAATTCTCCGTCTGTTAAAAATATTCGGCAGGATTGAGAATGTTTTTTCAAACATTGTTCAACATCATATCGCATCTATAACATCTATGGTTGTATTTATTTCAATATTAACGTTTATGGCCCTCCACATCAGCGGCTTTATTGTTTATGAAGATGTAATTATGGAAGCAAAGCTGTCTTTACTTTTAAGTTCGATTATGATTGCCGATATTTTCGTCATTACAATCTTTTATTCCGCCCATATGGCTAAAAATATAAGCGATCCTATCTATGTTATGAAAAGGGGATTTAAGGAACTGGATTACAACTACCTGGTCAAAATAAATAAAGATTACCAGGACGACGAGGTATTCGAACTTGCAAAATATTACAATACCATATGGCTCCCCATTAAAGCAAAGGTTATCGCCGCTAATAAAAAGAAATTAGATAAGAAGGAAGCCGATAAGGATGATTACTCGGATTTATTGTGATTAAGAGGACTTATGAAAATAGAAGGTGTGCCATTTACGGCTACAGATTGGAGTAAAATAAATACTACAGGCATCCCCGGTGAGAGTGGAACTGCTTTTTCAAAAAGTTTTGAACAGGGCAATTTAAGGGTGAGACTGGTGGAGTATTCTGCCGATTACAAAGCGGACCACTGGTGCAAAAAAGGTCATACCGTTTTTATACTGGATGGCGAATTTATTATAGAAATTGAGGATGGAAGAAAATTCGAATTTAAAAAGGGGATGAGCTTTCAGGTCGCTGATGATATTGATGCTCATAAGGCATACTCAAAAAACGGCGCGACAGTTTTTATTGTGGATTAAATAATGGAAAATAAAGAAATAATAAAAAAAGCAAGGGAGAGATTTGATCCGCTGCTTCACACGGAACATTATAAAGAAATCCATTCGGACTCAAAGCATTTGGAAAATTTAATCCGGATGATCGAAATAAAAAAAGGTAAAACATATCTTGATCTTGGAACGGGAAACGGCTATATAGCGTTCGAGCTCGCCGGAAGGGAAAAAAACATCAAAGTTATCGGGCTGGATATTGCAGAAAATTCCATTCTTAAAAATATCGAAATTAAAGAGAAAAATGAAATTAAAAATATAGAATTTGTTAAATATGAAGGAACCCGGTTCCCTTTTGAACAAAAAAGCATTTCCGGCATCATTTCCAGGTATGCCTTCCACCATTTTCCGGATCCGGATCTGACAATTGCGGAGTTATTCAGAATCCTTGAAGATAAGGGGTTTTTCATTTTATCCGATCCTATGACCGATGAAATTGATGAGTATAATTTTATCGACAGATTTCAATCGGTCCAGGAAGACGGGCATGTACATTTTTACCGGAGAAGCGAAATAGAAGAATATTTTAAAAAGCATAATTTCAGGGTTGAAAAGGAATTTTACAGTTCGATCAGGTACCCGCGTGAAGTGAACGAAAATTATAAAAAGCTTTTTATGGCGACTGATAGAGAAATACTGGATAAATATGAAATTACTCAGGAAAATGGAAAGGTCTATGTTAAAGTAAAAGTAATGAATATCTTATTCAGAAAAAATAAAGAACAAAATTACTGTTAATGTAAAAGTTTTATAAAAAGGGATACAAAAAATAAAATTAAAGGAGGGGCTAGGGGTGGGTAACTAATATAGTGTATTATTTTTAAACAGAGTAATAAGTTATTAAATTTTACAATAAAATACTTTTGACATTACGAAGTAGCCATTAAGGAGTTATTTATGGAAAATTTGATTGTCTCAGGTATTTGCGGCAGTTTAAGAAAAGATTCTTTTAATATGAAGCTGCTCAAACTGGCACAAAAAATAGCCATGGATTATGGAACTGCTGTCGATATTATCGACCTTAATGAACTCAATCTTCCGGTCTATAATAACGATATGGAATCGAACCCTCCCGAAGGTGTAAAGAAATTAAGAATAAAACTCCTTAACTCAGATGTAGTTTTTATAGCTTCGCCCGAGCACAATTTTTCCATAACGGCCGCTTTGAAAAATGCCATAGACTGGGTATCCAGAATGAAGCCAAATCCCTTAGACGGTAAAACAGCCGCGATTTTCGGCGTATCCGGCGGTCATATGGGCACGGTAAGAGGGCAGCTCCATTTAAGGCAGATACTATCTTATTTGAATACACATATCCTGCCCCAGCCGCAAGTATGCATACCATATTCGGAAACGGCTTTTGACCCGGACGGTTCCCTCAAAACCAAAACTCTTGAGGATATGTTCATACAATTGATAAAATCCACTCTTGATTTCGCCCAAATCTTTAAGAAATAAACAAAAAAATATCTTGATTAATCTTGATAAATTAATTATCCTGTGATATATTTAACTAACCGGTTAGTTTAACTAAACGGTTAGTTAATAAGGAGGGGAATATGAATACAAGAGTACCCGATAATCCCGGAAAGGAGAGCAGGGGTGACGCGACTCAAATTAAAATCCTTGAAGCGGCGGAAGAAGTCTTCTCTTCAAAAGGTTATGACGGAGCCCGTGTTGATGAAATCGCGGAGCACGCGGGCGTGAACAAAGCGATGCTTTATTACTATTTTCAAAGCAAGGAACTGCTTCTCCAGGCTTTAATCAAAAAAAACATATCAGAGAGCGAAACAATTATCGACGAAAGTTTCAATGGAATTCATGAAATCGATGAGCAATCAATAGACCGTATAATCGACAAAATCATAGAATTCATAGAAAAAAAGAAAAATATATTAAGAATCATAACCATTGAAGCATTGAAACAGGCAACCGACAATCTTTCGATTCTGAAAATGCTCGACCCGGTTTATAAGAAAGTTGCTGATAAAATGAAGGAATTGAATATCAATGTCCCGGATTCCACAAGCTTTCTGCTTGAAAATTATTTCATGTCCACCATACCATTAATTACATTCTTTGCTTTCGGGGATAAATGGGCGGAATATTACAGGGTTAATCCCATTGAAGTAAAGGAAAAATTCATAAAGATTTTAAAAAGGATTCATTATAACTATAGTGAATTTCAGGAAAGATGATTGTTCTAAATCCTGTGAATGGCCGGCGTTACACTTGTCAAAAGGAGTACTGTTATGAAGAAACAATTATTGATTTTTTTTGTGTTTTTATCAGCTACGGTATCACTTTATTCAATGGATATAAGCGGCAATTTTACGATGGATAACCGTTTTTCCACAACAAACGGTGATTTTTTCTACAACCAGGAAAACGGAAGCCTGAAGTTTGAACAGCAGGTGGATGATAACCTCTATGGGATGGCAAAAATTGATTTCATATACTACAACAGTCCGTCAGGCAGTATAAGTTATTCCGGTACTCTTGATCAGAGAGACCTTTTTACTTTATATTCTTTACAGCCGCTGGATATTTCGCTTGATCAGGCGTATTTCATATATCAGGACTTAATGATTCATAGGCTTGACCTTACCGCCGGGAAACAGCGGATTAACTGGGGCACGGCTGACAGGCTGAACCCTACCGATCTTTTAAACCCCAACGATTTTTCAGATCCATTCGATTTCGGTAAAAAGATCCCTACCCTGGCTTTAAATGCCGTTTACCATTTTTCAATTCTTAACAGTGGAATTCAGGCGGTGTTCGAGCCTTATTCACAGATCGCGCTTATGAATCCGGTTATGCAGGAGACAATGCAGAGCAGGATATTGGATTCGCTCTACTCTTTCCCTGATAACAGAACGCCGGCTTCAGTAATTACCAGATGGATCGTTTCATCGGGAACCAGACATTTTAATAGCCCAGCCACTTCCCTGAGCAATTATACAGCCGCCGCGAAAAATATCGGTACTTAGCGGCTTCGATCTTTTCCCTGAGCGTTCTCGACCGTGTGAATGTCGATATTCCTATAATCACCGAACTCGATACATCCGCAGATATTAATATACCGGCAACAATTAATGTTAACGGGACATTAAACTTAACGGCTACAAACGTCGGGGTACTTACGACAATTTTTACCCCAACCGGGCAGACAATATCGACCAATAGTTTCACAATCAACAGCATGACCACAAATGCGCAGACAAACCTTACAATCAGTTCAGTTGGTTTTACCGGCGGTTATTATAAAGAAACATCGCATGGGATTCGATCTTTCGAAAGATTTCGGTTTTCTTCTTGCCTGGGCAGAAGTTTCGGCAGTATTTGCCCAGGAACAGCAAACAAAGGTTTCAAACGTGAATTATGTATCGAGCAGCGGCAATATTATTAATAACATAACTATTCCGACAACGGTTTATGTAATAGCCACAAATTCGGCATGCTTGTTACCAATTTTGTAACAACAACCAATGTAGTACAGACGGCTAATTTTTCAACAAACATGGTTATCAGTTCAAACTTTAGCCAGGTCAGCCTCTCGAACGAAATTTACATAAAATATACGATTGGTTTTGACAAGAATTTCGACGGAGGCTGGTATCTCAACTGCCAGTATAACCACGGCTTTTTTAATGAACGGGGCAATACCGGGGATGAAAGACTGCAGGACTACCTTCTGGTGAGGCTGGAGAAGTCATTTTTAAGCGATAAACTCAAATTAGGCATAACAGGTTTAGGCAATGTTAACAATATGTATGACGCTGTATCATCAACGAATTTCAACGCATATATCAGTGATAACTGGGGGCTTTTAGGGCAGTTTTCAGTAAGCTATATGCCTTCCGCAAGCCTAACGCTGGAGATCGGAGTGATCGGCATCGACGGAAAGGACAGCACGACTTTAGGACAAATGCGGAATTATGACCAGGTGTATACAAAGCTTGAATATACTTTTTAACAAGCGTGCCCCTTCCCTTCGACAAGCTCAGGACAGGCTCCGGCTCAGGGCAGGCAGCTTGATCCATATTAAATAATCGATTTTTCCGGAGGAATTATGGGAAAGACAATAAAAGATACAAAACCGGGTAAAGCCCATTCGACAGGCTTGTTTGGTGATCCTGCCGAATCCACAGGGACAATGTCACGCTTGTTCAACGGATGTTTGAAAATATATCTGGACTTTATTATCAAAAATGCAGCCGCAGTTATAGCAGTTGTTGTATTGTTTGTGATAATTACCGGGCTGGGCATCAGCAGGCTTTCCATCGACAGCGATATGCTGCACTGGTATGACCGGGCAAGCGTTATCGCGAAACTTCAATATTATATCAACGACACTTTCAAAGTTAACAACCCGACTATTATTGTGCTTGAAACGGATGGAGTATTTAAAAGGGAAAACCTGGAACTGATACGTTATCTGTCCGGGAAAATTAAAGAAATCCCGGATGTTAATGAGGTATTGAGCATTACTGAAATCGAGGACGTAAGGAGCACTGCGGAAGGGGTCAACATCGACAAGCTTTTTCCCGGGGATATTCCCGTAAACCAGGCAGATATAGATAAGGTTAAGAATTATGTGATGAGCCTGGAAAAATACAACGGCTCGCTTGTGTCCGCCGACGGAAAATATGCCGCCATTATTGTAAAGGGATCGCCCAATTCGAAAAGCGATGTTGTTGCGAAAAATATCAGAAAAGTGGTAAGCCAGTATTTAACTGCAAACCGAAAGGACATAAAAACCTATTTTTCAGGAATTCCATCTGTTTTAAATTCCATAACTGACATTGTCGTGAGCGACATCGGGTTTCTTGTGCCTCTGGTGGCTTTTGTCATACTCCTCGCGCATTTTGTTTCATTCAGGCATCCATACGGAACTTTTTTATCTTTACTGACAGTCGCTATCGCGACCATTGCGGCGATGGGCATTATGGGTTACGCCGGACTGCCGCTAACTCCGCTCGGCATAGCAATTCCTGTGATCGTAATGGCGATCGGCAACGCTTACGGAATTTATATTATAAGCGCATATAATGAAGAACGGCAGAAGTCCGCCGACAAAAATCATATAATCTTTGAGGCGACAAAAAGGCTTATTATTCCTATCACTATGAGCGGGCTGACCGTGTTCGCGGGATTCATTTCCCTGATAACGTCTTCAGGCATCAAGGCTGTTATAGACTTCGCTGTGGTCAATTCTATAGGAATCATACTGTCTTTTATATTCACTGTTTCATTTTTACCGGCTCTGCTTAAAGTTCTTCCTATGGCCAAAAAGAATATTCAAACGTCACCCGCAGGGACTAATAGCAAAATATTGGGAAGTTTTGCAGCCTGGGTTGAAAGAAACAGAATTCCGGTGCTCATCATTTTTTTAGCCATTACTGCCGTTAATATTTATTTTTCGACAAGAATTAAATCTGACTCAGACTATATGAAATATTTTAAGGAAGGCTCCGAACCGAGGATCGTAACCGCTAAGGTCAGTGAGGTATTCCAGGGGACGAGCGAACTTCTGCTCTATTTTAAGGGAGACGCGACAGACCCGGGATTGTTAAAAACCGTTTCCGCAATAGAGGAAAACACTCGGTATTACGCAGGATCGAGGTCCAGGGCTAACTCCATAGTGGAAATGATAGCGACATTGAACGCAAATATGACTGAAGTGAAACGCCTTCCTGAAACAAAAATGGAAATCGATAATCTCTGGTTTTTTATTGAAGGCAATGAACAGGTCTCCCGTATGGTCGGCAAGAATAAGCATGGAGATGATTTCGAGCTTTTTATTACCGTTTTTTGATTCGGAAAAACGTTCTTTAATGCTCAATAATGTTGACAATCTGGTGAAATCATACAATAAAGTACGCTTTGTCAGCAGCCTGGCAGACCGCAATCCCGCCGTCTGTCTTTCATCCCTTATGCTTTATAACCGGATTATTCGCAGGGATATTAACATCCCCCTGGAAAATATCCGTAATGCAGTTTCCAACCTGGTTTCGCAGACCGGAAACAATGAATATGCGAAAATATTAGCCGGCTATGCGCTTCAGAAAGACTGGCTGAATAAACTCTCTGTCAGCCTGGAAAAAGATCTGCTAAAAAATAAAAGCGTACTTTCGGAGGAAGACCTGATTTATTCATTGTCGCCGCTTGTCTGGAACAGTGTCCCGGTTCCCGACGCCGGGGAAAAGCCTTTATTTGAGAGTTCAGGTGTTAGTGGCATTGTAAAGATATTTTCAGATATGGACAAAATAGTTCTTGATAACCAGATGACATCCATACTGACTGCAATCGTGATTGTAATGCTAATCATCGCGTTTATGTTCAGGTCATGGCTGACAGGTCTGCTTTCAATCATAACAGTCGTATTTACTGTCATCGTTAATTTCGGGTTTCTGGGAATGTCAGGCATAAAACTGGATTTTGTAACCGTAACCGTGGCAAACATAACAATCGGGACAGGCATTGATTATACGATCCAGTATATGGCTCGGTATTACCATGAAATAAATACAAACAGGCTTTTACCGAAGGATGCTTTCATAAAAACAGTCGCGACAACCGGCCGCGCTATACTTACCAACGCATTCGCTGTCGGGTTCGGTTTTGCGGTCCTTTGTCTCTCGAGCATAGTCCCGTTGAAGAATTTCGGATTGCAGATGTTAATAACAATGTTTACTTCCAGTTTCGCGACCTTAACCCTGATGCCGGTTCTGCTGCTTTATTTCGCCAGGTTTATACACACAAAAGATATAGAATAATTAAATTAAATCGGAGGATTATATGAAGAAAATTTTTTGGATTACAGCTTGCCTGATTATTTATACGGGTTTGTTCGGGGCTACCGGGCAGGATGTTCTTGATAAAGTAGAAACCGCCCTGACAGCCCCTAAAGATATGGAGGCTTATTATGATATGAGGCTTGGAAGCCCCGATAACGAAAAGGACATTGAACAGAGGACACTCAGGATCTGGAATATGGGTAAAAACAAGCGGGTAGTTAAATTTTTAACCCCATCCTCGATTAATAATGTCGGCGTTCTGGCATTAAGCGGGGACGAGATGTATGTTTACCTCCCAGCATACCAGAAGGTGCGCAGAATCCAGGGAAGCATGAAAAACAATGATTTTCAGGGAACTGATTTTTCTTACCGGGAAATGGGAAGCTATAATTATTCGGCAGATTATGAGTCTACGATTATTAAAGAAGATGATAATACTATTATATTGAATCTGACAAAAAAATCCGGATCGGATGCTCCTTATGATAAACTGGTAATGACCGTGGACAAATCAAATTATATGTTTAAAACAATTGAAATGTTCTCAGGCGATGTAAAAACCAAAGTCCTCAATGTTCTTGAAACAGAGAAAAAAGAAGGCTACTGGACTTTTACAAAAATTCGGATGGAGAACCTTTCCATAAAGCATTTCACGGAAGTAAACATGAAGGACATCAGGTTCGATCAGGACCTTGAGGCAAAAGAGACATTTACACAGCGCTTTTTAAAGCAGTATGTGAAGTGAAATTTTGCCGCAGAGCCGCGGCATGGGGCTTTATTACTCTCTTTCTGAACGATCAGAAAGAGAGTAATCAGAGAAAGAATCGCCCCTTCGCATCAGCGCCATTTTATGTTAAGTTATCTGTTTATTAAAAGGTGTTATTATTCCAATTTTATTCAAACATTTTATTATTATTATAACCACCTCATTTCGCAGTCCTGCTGCATTCGGGTCGCGGCCCTCCGTGATTTTGCTGAAAAATGAATTAAAATTTGAAAACTATAACCAACCTTTTCTAATTGTATTTATAACTCATTGTTATAAAATAGGATATGACACCAATAAAATACTGTTTATTAAACATTTTAAGATTTATGATGATTTTCAGTGAACACCTCCGTGGCCGCGAAATACAAATATATCGATTTATTTTAAAGGGGAATAACAACAATTATTAATCCGAGTTCTTTTTCGTTCAAACTAAAACTCAATCAGAAATGGCGCTAATGCTGTGGGGAGCACTTAAGCAGGTTTTTTTCTTTAATCAAAGATTGGTGGAAAAATACATAAGAAAAGTAGACGGATGGTTTTAACATACTTATCAAGTAATTATAGATTCTTTTTTAAAGAAGTTTAAAGGACCACCGAATTTTTGATCCGGGAAGCTATCAAATATTATTCAATTAATTTCTTATTTAATAAAATTTTAACCCCAATATAATAATGAGTTGCATACTGGTGTATCAAATATTGCATTAAAATCACCTAATGCATGTTCAAAAAGAGGATTATTAGTATCATTATAACCTTTTGGAATTTCAATATCATTCATTTTAGAGCCTTCTTTATAATTGAATATAGGCCCAAATAGCATATATTCTTTTTCAATATCTCTATCTCCATCATTTGATTTCTCTATATACTTGATATAAGTCAGGCTGTTATGTAATGGAATTTTGGTTTCTTGTATAGATAAATAACTACCTGCCATTGGTTGGTCTTTTTTGTTTCTTAGTTTTATTTCTAACTCTGTAATATAATTTCTTGATTCCATTATTCCATCAGTGCATGGAGAATTTGAAGTTGCTGTTTTTTCAAATTGGTTTCTAAAATCGACATGCTGAGATTCTGGGTCTGTTATTAATATTTCTACATGAATATTTCTTTTATGACAAATTGATTCTATAAGTACATGATCATCGTTTGTTGAAAGAAAAAATAAAAGTTTTTTATTGGCAATTCCCATTATTTTAACTTCTTTTGCATTGTTGAAGTAATCCTTGAAGAAATTATAATCTAATTCATTTCTTTTTCTCATTTTTAATACCATATATTTTTCTTTTACAATTTCTAATATATTATCTGTTTTATTATAATGTGGCAGAACTTCCCTCTTTTTCTCTTCTTTATTTATTAATTGTGAAAAAGTATTCGTAATAAGCCAAGCAATCAGACCTGTACCTAAAGAAATAAAAATAGTCGAAAGATCATTAGGTAGAGAAAGAGCATGTTTCATGAAAAGACCTGTTAAAACAATGCCGTAAATAATTACAACAATAAAAACCCAAGTGGCTGCTTTTGTGAAAATTTTCATAAAAACTCCTAAAACTTTATTTTTTGTTGATCCTTTAAATCAATTAATCTAACTACTTTATTTTCATCTTTATTATGTACATATCCGGAAATTGATTTGGGAATAAACGAAAAAACAGCATCGAAATTATTTAATCCAGTATACTTCCGCGATACATTCCCATAAACGACAAAAGCGTAAAATACTGGTTTTTCTATTATCTGACAAGTTTCAAAAAAATTAGCCCCTTTCACATATACGAAATCTGATTTGTTTATTGCGTCTAAAACATTTTTTGTTAAAAAATTGATTTGAAAAGATATCAGGGGACATAAAGTTTTTGTTAAGAAAACCTGTTTATCCGATCTTTTTGCTAACTCTTTAAAAAGTTTGTTTTTTAATATCTTGTTAAACATATCATATGAAAAATTGATGCTGATCTGTGCAGTATTCAAGATAAGATTGATCTTAAATAAAGGATATTTTATTAACATATTCTGCATCCAGAGCAGGTCGGCGACAGATTCAGTAGTATCATCCAATATTGCGCACATGGTTATTTCCCTGTTCTCTTCATTTGATGAAGCCACCATATCGATCAATATTTGCCTGTCATCTATACTTAATTTTCTCCCGATATATTTATAATTTTTTTCGTTTATATGATAAAATTTATCGTGTGGGATTTTTGATCTTTCAATTTGACTTTCGATAAAAGAAACTCCTATTCCAAGAGAAAAAGCCATTTGATCTTTAATATCATAATTTATATATTCTCCAATAATATTTAATGCTACATCAAGAGACATATTCGTGAGATATATTTCCTGTTTTTTAGAATTATAAATTTTTTTACCTACAATATATTCCACTGCTTTTGAAATGATATACATGTTTATATTGTTATTAGTATATTTCAGTATTTGATTATTAGAAATTTTATATATATATGCAAGCAAGATACCGATCTTATCCAAGAGAATATCAATATCTTTTTCTAAAATTAAACTCTGATTTTTTAAATTATTTAATATTCTGAATACGGCATTCGCCGCATATGTAAAATTGACGGCTATATCCCCCGCCGGACAGTCAAACCAGTTATATGGCGGCTGATATACATCAGGGCCAAAATTAATATTTATTCCGTCAACCTTCGGCAAAAATAATTCTTTTACATTACTACCGGATAAATTATTATATATGGATTTTTTAGGGTTGAAATCTTCATAGATTTCCAAAATCCGGCAAGGATTATAATATATAACTCCTTTTACCGGCACAGCAGATAATTTCAATTCATTTATGTTTAAATCAATTTTGTAATCTTTCCAGAATTCAATAAGACTCATTTAAATCCCTCCAGGAATTAAATTTCTTATTTTTTTTATAGTATTTTTTATATTATCATAATACGGATAAAGCCGCCAATCCCAATTATCAATAAGCCCGATTTTATTAGCGATTATTATTCTAAAAAATTGACTTGGAACATATAGTGCATCGAGTATAAAACGTTGATTAATTGAATTTGCATAATACAAGTATGAAATGTTTTTTTTGCCATAACTTAGAATTTCTGTTTCATCTGAAATTAAATTTACGTTAAAGTTTTTAATCAGCATTTCTTTTAAATCAAAATCTAATGGTAAAATATGCCAATGCGCATGATCAACACAACAACCGGCACTAT
Source organism: uncultured Spirochaetota bacterium (assembly GCA_963783575.1). Lineage (GTDB taxonomy): Bacteria > Spirochaetota > Brevinematia > Brevinematales > JAOACQ01 > CAWEAK01. The sequence continues at coordinate 330,045 of CAWAOD010000003.1, forward strand.
TTGAAGCATTAATTGAACCATGCTCAAAAATTGTAACTTTCCCATAAGTCTTTTCAATTATAACCGATACTTCTTTCGAAAATTTTATCAATTCATTAAAAGTTGATAAATCCAGTAATGACATAGAGGAATAGTGGCTTTTTGAAACAATTAATAAATAACCTTCAATAAATTGCCCAAGAGCCGGAACTAAAAAAAAATTTTCTGTTTCTGCTATAATATGATCATACCACTCCCTATTAAGATAACAATTTTGGTTTTGAAAAACATTAAACTTTTCACAAAATTTACATTTTAGCATATCATTTCCTAAATTATTGATACTGATTTTAATAAAAGATTGTACTCTTTGCCAGGGAATACTTCCTATGTGTTAATTACTATTTCAAAGCTTATGTTAAGTACTTTTGAAGTATTAAAAGATACTTTAAAACCCCAGCTTTGTTCTTCCATTACACTAATTAATTCTTTTAATTACAACTTCAACTATAAAAGAGTCTAATTACCCTCTCAAAGAATCCGATTAGATTTTCCGGGAAACGGCCCTGATTCTCAAAGACTCCAATTTATCTCTCAAAGAGCCTGATTTGTTTCTTTGAGAACCAACCAGTAAAATAAATTTCTCGTACCCTTTCCGTGTATTTCCGTGTCTTCTGTGGTTCGTTATCCATTTTATATCAACCGGGGGAACCTGAATGATTCCCCCTATCCCTGGTTTATTTTGTCTGTGCCGGTGTTTCGGCTGAGGCTGAAGAAACTGATTTCGGCCTTCCGGGAAAACGTGAGGAAAGATCGTCATAAATGTTTTTCGCCCCGGAAATATTGGATCTCGCGGCTATTTTAGCCGCGTTATACAGGATCAAAGCTCCCGCGCGAGCTTCGCTACCTGAAAGCATCATTGTGTCGCTCAGTACTTCCGCAATCTGTGCTGTTAACTCAACCATATCTTTCTCTGTGCGAATCAACAGCTGTCATATCTATATTTTTATCGCCTGTTTTATGCTATCAGTATCCCTGTTTTTTAGTTCATTATTTAGAAAATCAGAATATTTCACGTAGCCGCTTTTTTTAAATCATTATAAGTCTGGTCTTTCATGTCCCGGACTTCCTGCATATAGCGTTCAAAATTATTTTTCATAAATTTTACTCCCTGTATTTAAAAAATGGTCGCCTCGGTAGTGCTGTTGAACGAAGAAGTGATAGACTCGTCGATCGAAGTATTGCTCCCCGAATTCACGGCTTCCTGCTTTACCGCACTATCGAGGTGAGCGGTATAATAAATACGCCTTTTCTTTGATTTTGCTATTAACTCCGCCTCTTTACCCTCAATCAAAGCCTTTTTCTTCTGATGACTCCAATTTTGAATTTGTTTTTCTCTTTCAAAGGCTTTTTTAATCGAATTAAATTCCTTAAAATATATCAACCTCACAGGCAGTCTTTTTCGAGAATATAAATATAAGGCATGGTTATTCCTTACCCTCCACCACCTTAATCTCCTCCTCCGTCAAACCCATATAATTCAATAAACAACCTCTAAAATATCACTCTCAACAACAAGGGGAGTATTTTCTTCAAGCATAGTGCCATTCTTAATATGGTATTCTTTATTATTCATTTCGCAAAATTCTATAACTTTATAGCTTAATTCATTGAAGAATTCCACATTTCCGGAAAATTTTTTAACCAGAGGATTGTAGTTTAATTTACCAAAAATAATTTTATCAACAAAGGAAATCGAATCTAAAATTTCATTAAAATTTTGATCAATAATATTGGGCGTTGGGTAAGGTTCGATACTAACCCAGGTTTTAACATCATTTTTATGTAAATCATTTAATGCTTTAATTCTTTCTTTATATGGCGCTGAATATGGTTCATATTTGGCTCTATATTCTTCATTTAATGATATCAGTGTTATTCCAAATTCGTTCCTGCTATCCAGACTGGATAATTCTATCGGCAACAATCCTTTTGTTAATGCTGTGCATCTAATACTCCGGCTGTTCAGTATTTTAATAATTTTTATACTCAATTCGGAAATTTCATCATATTTATACATAAAAGGGTCTGTACTGAAGCAGAGGTGTACAAATTTAATTCTATCCTGATACTTAGGAATTTCAAAACGTAAAAGTTCAAGGGCATTAGACACAATTTTAGGTTCCAGCCAGTCTTCATATGTTTTCACTTTGCCGAATCTTTTAGCCATCATCATTGCATAACAAGGATAAAGACAGCCATGAGCGCAGCCTTCAACATGGTTAATTGTATAATCACCATACTCAACGCCGGTTTTATAGAGTAATGATTTTCTCTGGATGTATTTCATTTTATTTCCTTAATCATAATTTCATATTTTTTTGTATCAAATGAGCTGGATTGTTGTAGCATTCCCGTCTTTTTATCAATCCTAACAATTTCTAATAGTGAATTTTCCATTTTCTTCAATATTTCGTTATATTTTTTTTGAGGAAAAGATATACCAAATTTGTTTATCAAACTTACAATCAACTCTTTATATTCAATATTTTTCTTATTAACAAATTGATTAAGAATTGTTTTGATTAAGTCATCATCATTTATATGAGTATTTCGAATTAAAAATTCGGGGTAATCATACTCAAATAACTCGCCCTGTCCCTTTCTTTCAATCTCTAAAAATTTATTCCAAGCTTTGTTCATTTCATCAGACATTAGAATAAGACCATCTTTATGATTAGTGCCAAAAATTAACCTATATTTTGGAATATTATTAGTTTTTGTTTTGATAGGAATGTTTACAATATGTTTGAATAAACCTTTCATCTGGCTTGTATATTCTCTACAAAACAGTTCTTCAGCTGTTCTCATATCAATTTTGGCTGTATTGAAATCATTTAAAATATTCTGCCAATATTCGCCATAAGCAATTTTATTCATATTCTCAATAGTATTTGAATCATCTGTTTCATAGTCCATTTCTTCTTTGTCAGTTGTACAAATATCATATTCATATTTTAATAACCTGCAACCTTCCCTTAAAAATCCGAAAGAGTTTAAATTCATTAATAATTCTAAGGAGTTGAAGTTTTTATTTTTTATTTGTTGGAATAAATTAAAATCGAGACTTTTTATTCCATATGGATCAACATAGACAAAAATATTATGACTCTTATCAAACTGATCGATTGATTTAATATTTTCTTCAAAAGTACCTTTTATAACCTCGCAATTTTTATAACTATCAATATTGTTTAACAGTTCTCTATAATACTTTTTTTCTATAAATACAGCTTTTATATTTTTAAAACTATAAGATGGATTTTCTATGACAATCTGGATGTGATTGCCTATAATACAAGGGGAACCTAAACTCCCATCATCAAACTTTCCTTTTCCTGCAAAACAATCAATAATTATTGTTGGTCGTTTGGTATATAATATCTTAGCAATGTAAGGCGTCAAATAATTGTCAAGAATAGTATCTTTTAATAAAGACCAGTCTTTTTTGTTTTTAAAAAAATTTTTTGTATTACTCATAAATGCTCTTTTTTAATTATAAAATATTTTGTGGGTCATATATTGTCCCTTTAATTATTATTTTCAATAATCTTTATCTCCTCCTCCGTCAACCCATAAAATTCTCAATCTTCTGGTCAATCTCCCCGTCTTACAGATAAACATAGCTTTCCACTAGTTTTGGATAGTCTGCAGGTCTTTCACTCGGAAAGCATAATTCGGTTTTTTTGTGGATGAATCGTCTCTCTGTGAAAATTCACGGTGAACGTAGTTTAAATTGGTTTGTTCAAGTTCCCAGCCGATAGCGGTAAAGAATGGGTCAATGAAACGGTTTCTTGTTTCCGTTTCCTGAAAAGTTTTTGAAATATAATTGCTTTCATTTTTGTTAAAATCATCAACTTTTTGTTCGACTAATAAAAGCCCCTCTTTTTTATTCATCCCCGGTTCCTTCTATTTATAATTAATAACTATACACCTAACGGTTTTTTCCGGCAATGCGATGCCGAAAAAATAATACAACCAGCTTCGGCACGGAAAATTATTTACAACTGGTATTAAATGAAAATTCGCATTTATTTATTATTATAACGCAGCATAATTATTAGTCAAATAATACGTTGCATTATGTGGCATAACTTTGCGCACATCCTGTATGCTGCGTACATTCTGTATTCTTTGAGAATGGGCATGTGAAGCCTGTCTATTCTCCGCATCTTTTTGTTAATTGAGAAAATCAGTGAATATCCTGTTCCAAATCCTGTTTTCCTTTCCTCGCCCCGTCAGGGTTTCCTTCAAATTTTCAACTTAATAAAACAAACTTGCTTTACTGTACCCCCGCAGCATGAGCGCCATTTCTGATTAAGCTTTTATTTGACTAAAAGAAATCTTAGTATAAAAATTGTTGTTATTCCCCATTTGATAAAAACTGATCTTATACTTCAAGGCTTAACTAAACATCACCACTAATCGTGTTTATCCCGCAGCGGTTTCCCTGTAATCTTTGGATAAAGGAACCTATCTCGCTATATTCGATCAAGTGCATTATCCACTATTAATAATATGACATCGTCAACAATGTAAGTGCAGGATGCACGTCAGCGGCGAATAAAAACAGGAAGTTTCTCTGAGCCGCTTTTTAAGAAAAAAGAATGTTTTATGAATAATTCGGATAATGCATCTTTAATGAAAATATATCTACGCTATGGAAACCGCGAAGGGCAGTTTTCTTTTTGATTACTTTTTCTTTTGCTGCCAAAAGAAAAAGTAATAAAGCCATATGCCGTGGCTTTACGGCAAAAAAATATTTTTTCTCAAAAACTAATTAAATCCCAATAAATATATTATATTTATAAGTATTGTTTTTAATATGGGCTGTTTTAAAAACTCAATAAAAGTCTCCCTAAGCTTGACGAATGGGTGATAAGTTTTGAGGTAATTATAACCATACTTCATCAAGCTCAGTATGACAATGGAAGTAAAAAATGAGTTTTTAGAACTGCCCATATATAATAAGTGAAATTATCAGCAAAATAGTAAGATAAAGATATATTCAGAAAAACGTTTATCTAAAAATCATTACAGGAGGAACAAAATGAAAAAGATCAGTATCGGCAATGGTGAAATCATTGCTTCCGAAATTTCCCTCGGCTGTATGAGGCTTGTGGAAATTACCGGAGAAGAAGCGTCTCTGCTTATCAAAACGGCGCTGGATAAAGGGATTGATTTCTTTGACAATGCCAATGTTTACGGTGGAGGCAGGTGCGAGGAAATTTTTGCGGATGTAATCCGGAAACTCTCCGTTCCGAGGGATAAATTTATCCTGCAAACCAAATGTGGAATCCGGCAGGGGTCCTTCGATTTTTCAAAGGAACATATTCTGGAAGCTGTCGAAGGCAGCCTCAAGAGGCTGAAAACCGATTATATCGATATCCTGCTCCTGCACCGCCCGGATACCCTGATGGAACCGGAGGAAGTTGCGGAGGCATTCACTGAGCCTCCATAGGACCGGCAAGGTCAGATATTTCGGGGTCAGTAATCAAAAACCCTTACAAATTGAGCTTTTGAGCAAATACTTAAGCCAGAAAATCATAATCAACCAGCTCCAGCTCAGCATTACAAATACCGGAATGATCGATTCAGGCATAAACGTCAACATGAAAATTGACCGGTCAATCGACAGGGACGGAAGCATTCTTGAATACTGCCGCTTAAAGGACATCACAATACAGGCCTGGTCGCCCTTTCAATTCGGGTTTTTCGATGGAGTTTCCTGGACAACAAAAAATTCCCGGAACTGAATAAAACGATCGATGAGATGGCGGAGAAAAAAGGCGTTAAAAATACGGCGATCGCAATAGCCTGGATTTTGAGGCATCCCGCGAAAATTCAGCCGGTTGTCGGCACAATGAACGCGGGACGTCTTAAAGACATCTGCGGGGCTTCGGAAATCACTCTGTCAAGGCAGGAATGGTACGAAATTTATCTTGCGGCGGGGAATAAACTGCCGTAATAGTATTTTTTAACAAGCACTCGGGTGATGCAGTGACAGATCTGTAAGGAACATATTCATACTTCCATAATAATCACATCTATTTATTGCGAGATCGGTTTAGATTAACTAAAATATCTTAGTCAGAATTTTATTAGCCTCAATTTTTTAATGGGGGTTTTGAATGTATATTTTGAAAGCAGGTTTAATACTGATAATCCTCTCAGCCTTAATTTCATGTATGGGCGCACCCTCTAAAGGCGAATCTTTATTGCTGAAAAATCTTAGCAACAAGGAAAAATCAACGCTTTTAAGCGATAAAGGAATCCGCATGTATAAAGAAATGACTGATAAAAACGATATCTCGCTTGCCCCCGATATTAAAAACGTCTTCTCAGAGTCGTTAAAATTAGACCCTTCAAATAAGGATGCTACGGAATATTTATCCAATATCGTTAAATATATGAATGACTCTGTTTCAGAAATAATAACCAATGTCAGAAAGAACATGGAAAAAAGCACAAACAGGACTGAAGATGATGATTTCTCTCTCTGTTCGGATCTTCAAAAAGCATACGTTATTGATCCCTCAAATAAGGATATTATAAAATTAAAAAACGATACAAAGGATACCCGGGAAAATCTCGCTAAAAAAATGCTTACCAACAGCGATTTACTCTTGTCATCTTCAAAAAAAGACAATATTATTCAGGAAAAAACAGTCATTTCAGCGATTGAAAAACTCAATAAGGCACTTTTGATCGGGTCATCTCTGGAAAATAAAATATCTTCAAAAAAATCGGAGGCTGTAAATATTTTATCGGATTATATGGAAATGCAAATTGCGGATATAAAGAAATTAATCACGCAAAATAAATTTAAAGATGCGGAAACGAATGTAAAAGAATTGAATAAATACAATCAATATACAAATCATAAATTTGACGAAGCGCTTGTTAACCTTCAGTATGATCTTTATTTTAATTGGGCCGGGAACCTTTTCTCTTCCAACAGGCTGGACCTAGCAAACGATAAAATCGTTGCGGCCTTGAAATTTAAGCAAACCCCGGAAGCATTATCTTTGCAGGATAAAATCCAGGATAAAAAAAACAAGGCGGATATAACAGTTTCCTTTGGTGCATGGCTGGCGGATATTGATGATCTTATCGCGCAAAAAGAAATCGGATCGGCTTATAAAAAAATCAATAGTTATGAAGGTAAGGTTAAGGAAAAAGATAAGAAAAGCCAGCTGGAGGATAGGAAAAAAAAGATAAAATCGCTTGTTGACCCGATTTACAATGAAGCGGTAAATAATTTTATAAGTGAAAATTATTCGGATTCCATAAAAGGTTTTCAAAATGTACTTATAGTTGATCCCAATTATAAGTCCGCAAAAAATTATTTTGACAAGGCGAAAGCAAAGGTAAAAGTGCTGGAATCATATTAAATAAAGAGAGGAATCGGTTATGAATGAAAAAAAACTGAACCGGGTATTTCTTATAGTTGATATTGCGGCTTATGTATTAATTCTATTCTGGCTTCTTTTGCCTGTGTTTATAAGGAATCCGGTCCTTAATATCGACCTGATCAATAGTACGCGAAATTTTGATAATTTCAGTAAAAATATTGGTATTTCAAGTTATTTTCTTTACATTGTTTCTTTTTTGTTTTATCTGACTCCGATTGTTTTAATCTATAAAGCTGCTTCCATCTTTTTTAACGAAAAACTTCCCGTTATATTATCCCCCTACAATTATATTTCTTTTCTTATAAATTTTTTATTCTCCGGTTTAATTCTTTTATACATAATTCTGATTATTTTAAAAAAAGCCCCGGGCATCAGTTATTTTGCAACCATTGATATTTTTACCGATATAATTATTTTATTGCTTGTCGTTTACAGCATTATTCAGCCGATTAATGCCATAAATAAGCTGAGAAACCTTAGCAGATCTTACAGGGATTATATCGAATTTTCACAATCCCGGGCCGCGAATGAACAAAAAAGTTTCAGGCAGAAGTTAAGCCGGCTGGGAATCCTGGAGAAACTTCTGATCGCGTTTATTCTAGCGATTGTTATAATCATTTTATCGCTCAGTTCGCTTTTATTGGGGCAGTTTAAAAAGACAATAGTCGAATCTGTTATCGCGACCGGGACTATGCTTGCAGATCAAAGCGTAAGTTTTATCAAAGAAAACCTTGAAGAGGATAAACTATTTTTAATCGATACATATCTGAAAAAAGAAGTAATGAAGAATGAGGGTTCTTCCCTCGCTTTTAATTCCATATCCTGGTATAAAAAAGATCCTGAAACCGGGAATTATAACGTTAAATTGTCAACAGATGACAGTCTCCAGGGAAAAGAGATTAAAAGCGAATTCGCCGGCATTGAAGAACCCATGTATAGATTTGATAAAAACACTAAAACTTATGATATAATTGCTCCAATCATCGAAAGTAAAAAAAAGATAGGCTTTTCCATTATACAGTATAAACAGGATGTAATTTTTAAATCTTACAATCAAACACAGGTCAGAATTCTTTTATTTGCAGTCCTTATTATTTATGCTGCGCTGATTTTAATTTATGTCATCGGAAGCAATATTGTTCTTCCAATTTTATACCTGCAGATGAATGTAAAAAAAATCGGTGCAACTCTTTCGGGGATGGTCAAAGGAACTGAAAAAATCCAGGCGTCAAACCTGCGGTATGATGATGTAATCACTACTAAAGACGAAATAGAAACCCTCTCACAGGAAATAAGCAATATGGTTACTGTAATTAAGGGAATTATTCCTTATATTTCCGCATCAACGCTTAAACATTCTGATAGAAAGGAAAAAACTTCAACAATTAAAGATCTGACATTCCTTTTTACCGATATAAGGGGTTTCACAACATTATGCGAAGGCAAAAGCCCTGAAGATGTTGTAAGTATTTTAAACCAGTATCTTGACTTGCAAACCGAAATAATACTTTCTAATGACGGCGATATCGATAAGTTTGTAGGCGACGAATTAATGGCGGTTTTCGATGGTCCGGAGAAGGAATTGAACGCTTGTAAAGCAAGTCTGGAAATCCGAAAAGCCATGCAGGAAGAAAAGGAAAAACGTGAGGCAATGAATGAACCTACCGTTGAAATCGGAATAGGTATAAACTCCGGCACGGCGGTATTCGGCAGTATGGGAGCGAGAGAGCGGATGGATTTCACCTGCATCGGCGATAATGTTAATATAGCGGCAAGGCTTGAGGGGGCAAACAAGGAGTATAAAACCAGGAGTTTGATTACGGAAAGCGTATATCAAAAAGTGAACAACAGGTATTTATGCAGGGAAATCGATTTTATGACCGTAAAAGGGAAGAAAGAACCGTTAAAAATTTTTGAAGTCCTTCAGGAAATGAATCAAACATCAAAAAAAATCATTGACATCAAAGAAATCTTTGAGAAAGGATTGAAATTATACAGGGGAAAAGAAATGGGATGAGGCTTTAATTCTTTTTAAAGAAAATTACGACAAATTTAAAGACGGGCCAAGCGAAGTTTTTTACAGGCGCAGTGTTTTATTTAAGAAGAATCCTCCCCCGGCCGATTGGGACGGAGTTTTCAGGTTATCCGTAAAGTAATTGATTAAAAATCATGTATTATTTTAACAGAGTAACAAGTTATTAAATTTTACAACCAAAATTTAGACATTACGGAAATTAAAAATTGGAGGATGTTTATGAAAATATTTTCTTTTATTTCAATATTGTTTATTATTACAATGGCATCCTGTTCCAACCAACCGGCGGCGGCGGCAGCAGTTCCAGCGCTAATAATAATTATACGGCATCCGAAAGCTGGTCGGTGACCATTTTATCTTATGGCGGCTATTCTACGAACGGATATGGTTATTTTACGCTTAATAAAATGAATGACGGAACCATTGCAGCAAGCGGATGCTGGACGAATAACAGCCCGTTTGCGATTTGCCCTTTTACCGGCGGAAACGCGGTTGTAAACGATAAATCCGTTTTCTTCGGCGGGTCGGGCACGGCCAGGAACAACTCCGGCAGCTCTTCATTTACCATTTCTGCCACGAATATTACGGCTACAAACGGCTATGCTTACGGTGAATACCAGCTTAACTTTTCAAATTCCGAATGGGGTTCTTATTCCGGAAATTTCTCTGCGATCCGGACAAGCGGTAGTGGAGTTACAGCCTATGTTATGCCTTTTACAGGCAGTATTGTATATGTTTCAGCTTCCGGGAACAACACTAACTCCGGTACTATAAACTACCCTGTGAAAAGCATTTCTTTGGCTATCGGAATAGCGACTAATAACCATGTTCATTCAATCTATATTCAGAAGGGTGTTTATACCCCTGGAAACGGCCTTAACAGTTCCAGTGAAGGAATATCCCTCTATCCATCATGCGGCAATCTTATAATCTCCGGCGGATGGGACGCCGCGTTCTCTGCCAGAAGCGCGGGTAATTACAGCGAACTTGACGGAAGCAACACCCTGACGCATGTTATTTACGCCGGCGGAGCTAATTCTTTCAAGCTGGATGGTCTGGTTATAAGAAATGGAATCGCGACAAACTATTATTATCCCGGAGATGATATAG
>CAWAOD010000004.1:0-322055 GCA_963783575.1 uncultured Spirochaetota bacterium
AAGGTCGGCGATGTTGAGGGAATGATGAATTTCTGTATACCCTATATCACAATCGAGCCGATTATTTCAAAACTGTCGGCGCAGTTCTGGTATTCCAGCATCAGAAAAGGGACATCGTCCGAAAATTTGAATCTGATCAAGGAGCAGATATCGGATGTTCCGATTGATGTTATTGTCAAATTAAGTGAAACGGAACTTAATTTCAATGAAATTGCAGCAATAAGACAGGGCGATGTAATCCGCTTGAAAGATTCGACAAAATCCGATGTTGATGTTTTAATCGGCGATGGAGTAAAATTCAAAGGCAAACCTGGCGTTATCGGCAAAAGGAGAGCCATTCAGGTTAAGGAAGTGCTTTCCACAATAACGGAGGATATGCTCCAGGATATTTTAATGGGTGATGAAGGATAAAATTAGTTGCTAGTCAGAGGCTGATTTACCTGATATTTTAGTATTAAAAAAGAAATGGCTTTTAGATATATAAATTTTATTTTTCCGTTTATGAAATTATTTTTTTACCGATAATTTTAAAATATATTATATTTAATGATTTAAAAGTTGATGTTTTATATTTTATGAGTGTCATCCTGAGCGGAGTCGAAGGATGACAATGTTATTATATTAGCGAAAGACAGCTAGTGGATAGCGGCTAAATGACAGGAGGAAACTTATGAGTGACGGAACTCTTTCACAAGATGAAATAGATGCGTTATTGCAGGGTACCGATGAATTGATGACGGAAAACATGGGGACAACATCTTCTACAGGTTTTGAAACCGGTAAAAGCGTTTCAAGCGAAGCTCTTTCGGAAAGTGATAAAGCTAATATGGGAGAATTATTAAGAGAGATCGGACAGGCTCAGGCTACAGCTCTTTCGACGCTTACCGGGACAAACTGTACATTCAGCTCGCCATTTATAGATTCCGGACAGCTAGAGGTTTTAAAGAAAGATATAAAAGGCAAGGTTCTGGTTGCAAAGATCAATCTTACAGGCGGTGTTAACGGCGAATGGGTATATATCGTTCCCGAAAAAAGCGTCCTGACTATTACCAATATATTGATAGGCCAGGAAGGTAATAATGAAGTTACCGATCTGGTGAAAAACACTTTCGGCGAAGTCATAACACAGACAACCGGATCAATGGCCGGTATATTATCTGAAAAACTCGGGAAACAGATAACACCTGGTATGCCAGCCATCGACTTTCTTAACGACACATCTCCGGTCAACGTATCCGGCGGGCAGTTTATTGCGCGCATGAATTATGTATTTAATATTCAGGATAAAGGAAGCGCTAAATTTTACGCGTTTGTTCCGTTAAGTCTTGTAAGAACTATCTCAGGCTCTTATTCAATGATTAAATCAAGTGTGACGCCACAATACGGCGGGGGCGCTCCGCAGGGTCCCGGCGTACCTATAAAGTCGGTTGGATTTGAACCATTGCAGGTTGGTGTGGCATCGGAAGCCATGGGCAACATAGCTCTGCTTCTTGATGTCCCTATGCGAGTCACAGTTGAACTGGGCCGTACAAAAATGACGATAAAGGAAATTCTTGGGCTTGGTGAAGGATCCATCATAGAACTTGATAAACTTGCAGGCGAACCTGTAGATATTCTTGTGAACGACAAATTGATAGCCCAGGGAGAAGTTGTTGTCATTGACGAAAACTTCGCCGTACGTGTTACAAAAATCGTCAGCCCGATGGAGAGAATTTTTGATAACCAGGGAGATTCTAAATTTTAAGCTGTATAACAGTATCAATATTTTAGAAATATACCAGGGCGGGATAAAAACCCGCCCTTTATTATTAGCTGTATTTCATATATTCCATATCATGAATTAATGGTTTTTAATAATAGCGGGAAATCAAATTTATTTTATTTTCCATCGTATTTCTTTGCGGGCCGATTTAATTTAAAATCCTTTTTTCAATTATTTCATTCAAATTACTTACTATATAATCAGGAATTGCATTCGTTTGATTTTCTTTATTATATCTATTAAGCCAAACCGATTTAATTTTATAATTATTAGCGCCGGTAATATCAATAGCGAGTGAATCACCAATAAGTATAACTTCAGCTGGTTTAAGATTTAATTTATTCAATGCATAATCAAATATTTCTCTTCCGGGCTTATAGGATCGAGAATCTTCACTTGTTATAATATCATTAACTTTAATTTTATGATAATTTATGGCTTCATATAAATCGGCATTATCAATATTTGATATAAGGGCAAAAGGAATATTCAACTTACTAATAAATTCATTAGTATCATTGAATAATCCCGGCTTCTTCCAATGTTCAAAAAGAATATTACTTAAATATCCGGGATTTTCATTTGAATTAAAATAAGCTAATGTATCCCGAATAGATAATATTTCCAATTCCCGCTGAGTTTTATAATTGTCACCGTAACTATTTTCAAAATACAGTTTAAATTTATTCCACCAATATTTTGCTATAAAAGCTTTACTTATTTTTGAATTTAAAGAAGATAAGATTATATTACAAATATTGTCAATAATATCATCATCTTCATGGACTAAGGTACCATAAAAATCAAGTAATAAACTTTTAATCATAATTTAAACCTTTTTTATAAAATAATTGCCCATAAATTACGTACAACGGTTATACCGCCGTATTTGCATGCCTTAACGCCGATACGGAGGGCGAGTAAAGCAGATTTATTATTAGAAATATTCAAAGAATACAATATTTACCCAAATAATGTTAATTTTGAACAAAAATCCTCAAACATTAAACGTATATCCAAGCCGGTATAAACACGAATATTACGTCCCGAAGAATTTATTTCATATAAACCCGAATCATTAATTTTTGGAGCGGATTTTAATATGTATTTGCTTGAGGAGGAATCTGCATTAAAAGAAGATTGTAAAGCCGTTAGAAGAACCAGCGGACTGTCTCCTAAAATATATGTTTCACCAAGTAGTAAATTACTTTTTTGCGTTAATTTCATCACACTTTCGATTTTATTTACCAGGTATTTACCGATTTTTCCTTTAGGTTTTACCCTCAGAAGCAATTCCGAATAGGAAATAACCGCCTGTCTGTATGCGTTTCTCGGAACCTGCCATAAAGGAATACCGGAAACATTAAAAATGACCTGCCCGGCTTTTATATCAATACCTAAATTATATTCCAGGCTTGTATATCCCGGGGGCGGCAGCGCCAAATCGGAATATTCGGGCCCGCCTATCCATACTAAAATCAAACGTTCGGCAATTTTAGGTTCCATAAGATAAGCGCTAGCGATATTTGTCAATCCTGCGCCGCAAGCTATGTACAATGGTAAATCAGTATCTTTTCTCATCGCTTCCAGAACAATCGCTTTTGCTCCATCGGAAATTTCCGGGGTTTTGAGATCCGATAATCCCGAATTTGATCCTTCATAAACCGGAAACTTTTTTTGTAATTTCATAATTTTCAATATTTCATTCACTATTTTACAAGCATTTGCCGCCGTCTCAACGGCATCAAAAAAACCGCCGGGCAGAAAACGCGCCCCGATTATTCCCTTGATTTCAACCGAAGGAGATAAAACATGGTGCACAAGTTGAAATAATCCATCGGGATCTCCTCCAAAATCATTGTCAATAATCAATCGAATACGGGGTTTGACAGTTTGCCGAATGTTTCTCATAAAATTTCCTTTTAATATAAATCATTTTTGTATCTCTTTTACAATAAATCTACCTTTTTCAATTGAATAATCTATAGAATTATTTATACCATTTTTAAGTATTTTTCTTTTTGTTTTTATATATTCCCGCTTAATCTTTTCATTTTCTTCTAATAATTTCTTAAAATATAAGAGTTCTTTAACCTCTTTCGAATAATTCGGAACAACATGAATATGAGTTCTAAATAATCTATTGGAATATTTAAATGCCCCAGTCCTCATAGGTCTTTCTTCCGGAAACGGATCTCTTGTAATTTGTTTTTGAAATCCTGATTTTTCAAGTTTGGATTTTATCAATTCTAATTCCTCATTTGTTTTATAAGTGATAAGAAATATCAATGATTCCTTTTCCATCACAACCTGGAATAGAAGTACTTCCAATATGATGAATGGTAATTTTTGTAAGTTCAATTTTTATAAAATTCATTAAATATTCCGCTACTTCCGGATAAATAGGATCATATTGTATCAATTTTGCAGGTTGTTCTTCATATTTTTCGATTTTACAATCCATTTCTATGTCCTGATTTCCCATCAAATTATTTTCAATATATATATCATCCGGAAAAAATAAAATTTTTTGGAACCGGATGGAGCGGAAAACTGCTTTCGTAATTAGACTTTTCCTATATAGCTGTTGTAAGAAGGGCTTGGCCTATTAAAAATCTTTCTTTATTAATCTGTCAAATATTATATCTTCAATATTCCTTCTACCATCAATTACTGCAAGTATATAAATATCAAGCTTATCAATCTTGTAAAATATTCTCCATGGATTATCTATTATTTCTCGATATTGAGTGATATTTAATAATTCCAATTCAGGAATTACTCGCCCTTTATTTGGCATAAATTGTAAATCATCAACTTTCAAAATAATTCGTTTGTAAATCTGATTTGCTCTTTCAAATCCATCCTTAATTATAAAATCTATGATGCTATTCAAATCTCGCTCTGCAGGTTTTGTCCATTTTACATTGTATTCTAAATTATCCATTATTTTCAGCTAAGATTTTCATTTTTTGATTCATCTGTTTTTTCAATTCTTCATGTGAAATATAATTTTCATTTTTTATTTCCTGCTCACTTTCATTTATAAGTTTTAAAATTGAAATAGCATTAATAAGATTTTCATAGCTATCTGTATCAATAATAACTGCTTTTGCATGTCCTTTTTGTGTAATAAAAATTGGTCTATGATTAGAATTTACTTGTTTCAAAATATCAGCAGTATGTGATTTGATGAATGAGATTGGTTTTACATCTTCTTTCAATTTCATAAATTACTTCTCCTCAGTGCATATATAGTACCAAAATAAGACTAATTTGTCAAATTAATTATATGCGGGTCCGACCTCAAGACATAGGTAACAATTCCAGACAGATCAAAAAAATCAAACTGTTTGGGGATGGAGGATTATTACCTGAAATTAACTTTTTCTACATGGCCGTTGTACGCTGAAAGTGCACGCGATGTTGGTTGTTCAAGCGAACCACGGATGGTGAGCTTGAAATTGTTTAATTAATTACTTTCTTTATAAAATGGTTAATATAATTTTCAATTAAAGAACTTAAATTTTTTAGGTATAGTTGGTATTTTAAGACTTCATATTCGGATAAACCAGGATCGAGATCTTGATGAATTATCAAGTGTCTTTTTTGTAAAATACTATCTAGAATATTAATATCAATTTTTTTACCTTCAAAAATATCTTTACCTTCAATCTGCAAAAACAAGTCAATTAATTCTTGTGACCCGGTTTTTCCTATTGGATATTTTGTTTTTATCATAAAAGTTGATTGATTTAAATTAGGACTAAAGTGACTTCCTAAGATTTCAATATATTTTTTTATTTTTTCATATTTTGATTGATCGTAAGCTTCATAATTAGTTAGTAATTTATCCAATTTTTGTTCAGCGATAAATAATTTAAGAGAATTTAATTTTATAAAATGAGGAAATTTAGTATAGTTCAAATTATTAGATGTAATATAGTCTTGAAATTCTTTAAGTATGCTTTCTACAAATACTTGAAAACGAGTAACCATTAATGTAACCGCTAATTTTAAGAATAATGTTCTATTATCAATATTATCTTCTCTTTCTTCATTTTCAGCATATTTAACGAGTGTATCAACTGCAAGTAAAGATATTATAAATTCATTCTTTGACTCACTTAAAAATGCCATAATTAATTTCCTCAAACCATAACTTTAATCTCGTTTTGATACTTTCATGATCTGATGTTCTTTTTAATATAGCTTCGAAAAATAATGGGTTGTTTACTAATTTATCTCTTGCTTTAATAATTAAGTCTTTTTTTGATTTTATTTTATTTTTATCTAATCTAGAAAAACTTATTAAAACACAATCCCCATATGCTTTATTAATCAAAGTTGAATTTGATGTTGGAAGTCTTAATCCTAGTTCATTACCAAATACAATTTCAATTTTCTCAAAGGTTTCATTAATTAAATTTTCATATTCAGAAATTTTCTTTTCATCAATATCTTTATTTCTATCCATAAAATCATTTAAAAATGATTTTAAGCTACCACCATAATTATTAATCGAATAATTGCCATTCTTTCTTACAAATCCCTCATTAAAAGCCAAAAATCTTATTAAAAATTCTATATCAAGAAATCTATCATGAGGCTTTTTTTGATTAAGTAATTTTAATATTAATTTTGTTTCAACCATACTTTTTAATTTTGTATTAAGCAATCCTCTATATAAACAATTACGTAATTCTTGATTGTTAAGTGATACAGCACCTCTATTTAACCTCATAAAAATATCATATTTAATATCAGGATGGCTATCTTTTTTTATTACATTTATTCTTAGTAGTCCATCTTTAAATAAATCTCTTGGTTTTTGTGGTAAATCTTTGAATTTTTTTCCATCAAGTTCTTTAATAATTTCAAGTTTTTTAAGGTTATATTCATTTTGATAATAATTTCTTATTGCTAATAATCTTTGTAAACCATCAACAACAAGCCATTTCCCATTTTCTTCTTCAGAAAAATATAAGGGTGGAATAGGAACATTCATAATAAGAGATTCAATTAATAGAGAACATTTGTCATCTGTCCAAACTTTATTTCTTTGAAATGGAACCTCAAGAATAATTTTTGGACTTTCTCCAGACATTAATGACCAAATATAATCGACTGAATAATCATAAGAAGCTGTTTCAAGTTTTCTTTTTTCTTTAGGAATATCACGTATATTATCTTCTTCATCTAAAAAAGTCTTTTCTTTTTCCATAAATAATCCTCTCAATTTCCAAATCTAATATAAATTAATATAGCGAGGCCAAGGATGGCTGAGCATTTAATTTTCTAGCTTGCGCGCACTTTTTGCGTACAACTCAGTATATACACATTGCGTATATTACTCAAAGTTTATAGTGATATATACAACAATTACAAAACTTCAATATTGATTCATACAAATTTAAAAGTCTTCCGATCAACGGATAGACATATTTTCATTATAGCATTTTAATTTATTGGTTGTCAAGAACAAAAACCTGAACAGCCGGCCATAAACAGAAGGAATTAGTAGTTTAAGCATTCAATTAATTATAAAAGAATCGTTTATAAATCTCCCGGCTGTTCTTTTTTACAAGATTTACGGGATAATACAGCGTAGGAAGAATGTTACTTTTGCGAGCTGGCAGGATGCCAGCGTTCCCGCAGATCTGTCCGAAGCACGGATGCGAGTTACGGAGGGACGCAAAAGTCACATTCTTACGAAGCGTTCTTCCCGTCAATACCCCGCCCTCTCGGGCGTAATTTCTCCCGAACATGATCAGAAAAAAAGCAACCTTTTGGAAGGAAAGTATGAAAACATCGTTTTCCGGAATTTTGCTACCCCTTGTTCCTCTTCTGATACCATCTTGCCAGGTTGATAAGAAGCGACGGAAGCACAATTCTTTCGGTGATATTATTATAACGAACGGTCTGCAACAGATTGCCGATATCGGAAACAATTTCATGTATTTCTCCGGTATGCGTATTCGGAATGATTCTTAACGAGAGCTTTTTATATTCTTTGTCGATAAATTCCGTGTAATCGGATTTACGGATATATTCCTGGCGGGCAAGGTGAAGATTTCTGTAAAATTCTATCAATTCCTGCATAAACAGCAAAGACAATTTATTATTTTCCTCGGAAGTGATTTCTTCAATAAAAGAAAATATTTCGGTTTCATACTGGATCTTTGGCGCTATCCTGCTGAAAAAATCTATAACCCTGTCCCTTTTTTTTTGAGTATAATGATAAATACCGTCTTCCATATAATCAACCGTATTGAAGAAATTTCCTTTAATTTCAGCGCCGAATATTTTCTTAAGTATTGACGGAGAAAGCTTATTCATTTTTATGATGACAGAGCGCGACAAAATTGTCGGCAGTATGTTGTCGATGCTGTTTGCGGTAAGGATAATGATGCTTCTATCTGAAGGCTCTTCGAACAGTTTCAGGCCGGAGTTTTGAGCTTCCTCCGTTGCATTTTCAAAATTTCCGATGACGCTGACTTTATAATCATACTGTGATTTCAGAGAATTGAAAGCTATCAAATCACGGACGAAATCTATCGGGATACGTTCTTTTTTTGAGACTTCATCCGATACTATTATGCAGTTTTCAACAAATGCAGTATTTCCAGACATTTCTTCAATAAATTTTCCGTTGATCAAAATCTCTTCCAGATCATTCCTGAAGTCAGCTATCCCATATGCCTCGGATTTACTTCCTTTCTGTTGACCGGCCTTTTTGATTTTTTTTAATTTAATGGAGCTTTTACCGGTCTCGTTATATGCGATGGAATTGGATATTCTTCCCAAGAG
The DNA here is from genome assembly GCA_963783575.1 of uncultured Spirochaetota bacterium. Taxonomy (GTDB): domain Bacteria; phylum Spirochaetota; class Brevinematia; order Brevinematales; family JAOACQ01; genus CAWEAK01. The sequence continues at coordinate 8,573 of CAWAOD010000004.1, forward strand.
GTAGTAAAAATACTCAACGGCTTTATTATGGAGCGCCTCTACGTTGATATTGTTTATAAAAAATCGTGTTTTCAATGAAAAATCATCATTACGGTAAAATTTAAAATCTGCGGATAAGAAGGGATTTTTATTCAGAATGTCTCTTGCAAAATCGGCGGCAAGCGAGAATTTCCCGGTTCCCTTATCGCCGAGAAGTATAAGAGTCCGTCCGCGGGTTTGTTCCCGGCGTATTTTTTCAAGGATCGCGGCGGCCTGGTCCTGGCCGATAATCCCGTTCATAACTGCATTTTCACCCATATTGAAATATCCCCTTAATCGGAAGACGGTTTGATATCGATGAGATTCAGCCTGACCTCTTCAACTCCCTGGTATTTATTAATCTCAGGTGATACGACAAGATCGAAAAGCAAAGTCTTTTCTCCCGGGCAATTCAGCAAACCCTTCATTTTCTGGGCCCAGTTCCATCCGATGACAGGGATATCCTTTCCGTTTTTTGATATGTTCATCAATGAATGGCTGTTGTTCTTCCCGATTTCCCTGAACGCCGATATCTTAGCTTTTTTGACTATCAGTTTCGGGACCTCGTTACCGTTACCGGTCGGCTCGAGGATGTTTTCAAGATACCTTATCATACTTAGCGTCAAATCATCAGTATTGTCCAGAACAGCGTCTATTGAAATTTCATCCTTAAAATCTTCCGGGTTGAATTGCTCCATATACTCCAGCAGCCTTGCTTTAAACTGTTCCAGATTATCCGACTTTATTATAAATCCCCCGGCCGACTTATGGCCTCCGAATTGTTCCATCAGATCGGAGGTATACTCAAGCATTTTCATAACATCAAATCCAAAAACTGCGCGCACCGATCCGCTCGACATCTTTCCGTCAATTGAGATTATTACAGCCGGAAGCTGGAACTGGATGGAAAGCCGGTTGGCCAAAAGGCCTGTCGTACCTCGTGTAAATTCCTCCGATGATATGAAAATCAGCTTGTTTTTAACGATAGTCTCCTGATCCAGGAATTTATTGACTATCCCTACTCCGTCATCCACAACGCCTTTCCGGGTATTATCCTTATTCAGAATTTCCTGGACAAGCTCCTCGGCTTCCTTAATTTTATTGGATATAAGGAGCTCTACACTGAAACTCGCGTCACCGATCCTCCCCGGCGAATTCAGAAGCGGGGAAATGTTCCAGCTTATTTCCCTGCTTGTTATCTTTTCGGTGTTAAGATTGACCGCCCTAACAAGAAGAATCAGGCCTATTGAAGAATGGGCGATAAGACGGAGCCCTGTTTTTACAATCGTCCTGTTTTCGCCTGTAAGCGGCATTATATCGGCTATTGTTCCGATAGCGGCCAGCGGAAGGAATTCGAAATATTGCTCCATAAGCTTATTTGTCCTTCCAATGATAAGCCTTCGGTAAACCTCAGCGCAGAGTTCGCTGTCGGCGACGCTCCGGTGAAGAAAAGCCGGATTGATATAAACACCAAGGTTCTGGCCAATCGTGACAAGTTTATAATCGTTTGCCTTTTTCAGCATAACCCTGGCCATTTTTAACGTATCTTCCACAGGGTTGGTCAGAGTTACCTGTAAAATCTTTTTAAGATAATTATTGATAAATTTTAAATCGAATTCGATGATATTATGGCCGATGATTTTCCTGTCACCGATAAAATTCAAGAATTTTTCAAGCGCTTCCCGGATCGGAATGCCGTCTTTTTCAAGCATCTCATTTGTAAGGCCGTTTAACGCGGTAACTTCAGCGCAGACAGGCGTTGAACATTTTATCAGAGACTGAAATTCATCTATTTTAATGCCGTTTTTTATCTTTACCGCGCCGATTTCTATAATCTCATCCTTTGTCGGATTCAAGCCCGTTGTTTCGATATCCAGAAAAACGATCTCAAGATTATGATAATCATTGAGAACATATTTTTCCGACAAAGCGCAGACAAGCTTAAAAGCGACCGAAGACCCGCAGAGCGTGCGGTACGGATAAAAGTCATCATGCATCTTAGGATTGATTATGGCGTAAGCTTTTGGAATTACTTCCCTCGGTTCATGATGGTCGGTTATTATTATATCCAGCCCTAATGAATTGGCATACTCAATTTCCTCAACCGATGAAATCCCGCAATCAACAGTAATAACAAGATTGAACTCATTCATTGCGGCCCAGCTTATAACCTCCTTTGATATTCCGTAATTCTCAAGCCCTTCGGGAACCCGGTACACGACATTGGCATCCATTTTTTGAAAAAACTTATAAAGAATTGCGGTCGCGGTAACGCCGTCAACATCCTTATCGCCGAAAATCAAAATTCCCTGTTTTTCCTGCAGGGCTTTTTCAATCCTGGATATCGCTTTTTCCATATCTTTAAAATAAAACGGTGAATGGAGATTCAAAACAGACGGCTTGGTATATTCCTGAACTGCCTCGAAGGTGTTTATCCCCCGGTTGATGAGGATGGATGTAATAAATTCGGGATAATGGAACCGGTCCATAAGCGAATCGAGAATCTTCCTGTCCGGCCTGGGTATATTCCATATCTTTTCAATATTGAAAATACCCTGAACCGGCTGATCTATTTCTTTAGCCATTTTGCCTCCATGGGTTCACTGAAAAATGAGTTAAAATTTGAAAACTATAACCAACCTTTTTTAATTGCATTTATAACTCATTGTTATAAAATAGGATATGACACCAATAGAATACTGTTTATTAAACTTTTTAAGTTTTATGCTGATTTTCAGTGAACCCCTCCATGGTAAAACAGCCGGGAAAGATTCATCCCGGTTTCTATTTTTCAAGTACAAGCGAGAGCAGTGCCATTCTTATAAATAAACCGTTATGAGCCTGACGAAAATAAGCCGCCCTCGGATCGCTGTCAACCTCATATTTTATTTCATCAACCCTTGGGAGCGGATGCATCACAATTGAATTTTTTGATAAACAGTTCATTATGTTATTATCGATTATATAAATTCCCTTTGTTTTTTCATATTCTTCCATGCTTGAGAATCTTTCACGCTGAATCCTTGTTTGATAAATTACGTCAACTTTTGCGGCGACTTCTTCAAGACTGTCGGATTCCTCAAAATATACCCCATGCTTTTTCAGATGTTCTTTGATGTCTTCTTTCATTCTCACATTCGGTGGCGCCACGAAATAGATTTTAATATTCCGGTATTTTGTCAGCAGATACGCCAAGGATCGGACAGTCCTTCCGTTTGCAAGGTCTCCGACCATGGCAATCGAAATATCATCTATCCTGCCTATTTCTTTATCAATCGTGAAAAGATCCAGTAATGCCTGCGTTGGGTGCTGACCCGTGCCATCCCCGGCGTTGATAACAGGGACCTGTGAGACTAGACTTGCCTGCCTGGCGGCGCCAGTTTCGAAATGACGTATGACAATCACATCCCCGTATCCGTTCAGGACACGGATAGTGTCCTCAAGCGTTTCACCCTTTGCCGCGGATGAAAAGCTTGCCGCGTTTTCAGTAGAAATAACGCTGCCTCCAAGCTTTATCATAGCAGATTCGAACGATAGACGGGTTCTTGTAGAAGGTTCGTAAAAAAGAGTGATAAGGATTTTGTTTTTAAGAACGGTTATTTCCTGGGAGCGCTTTTCCATCAATCTTGCCGTTTCAAAGATGTTATCCAGGTCTTCCCGGGAAAACTGCTGTGATTCAATGATATGATGCAATTTCATAGCATTCTCCATTTTTAATTTTTTCTAAATCCGTCTAAGTTTCAGAAATATACCCCAGGATAGAAATTTATTGTATTAAATACTTAATGATCTCCAGAATTTACGAATTGTAAATATTATAACTTAAAAATGGAATATTTTGAAGTTTTAGTTTAAAAACAATTTTTTATGAAAATGCAGGATTTTTTCTGGAATTTACCGGAACAGTTGTTCTTTAAATAAAACAGTTTTGTATGGTTAAAAACAGGAGAATGTTGCCATCCAGCCAGGCAATGGGGCTTTCATACCTTCTTTCTTGACAGCAGGAAATAAGGTGCAAAGAAAGAACCGCCCCTGAAAATACTATCGTTTTTTCCCTTTCATAAAACTTTTACATTATCATTTTGTAAATATTTCCAATACTAAATATATTAATTTTCTAATAATTGTCTTTATCTGTCAAATCGAAAAAAGGTTTGATCGAAAAATAATGCTATTAAAATAAAATTTAAGCTAAACCCTAGAAAAATGAATAATGTCCTTAAATTTAACTTAAATTCATACTTAAGAATAAGAAGAATGAATAGGCTGATTAATAAAAGTAATAATCCAAATATAGTGTTACCGATATGTGTGGAAAAAATAGCGTTCATTGGTTTTAGATTTTCAAGATATTTTGTCGGATAAGTTTGTTTCATTATAGAACTAAACATAAAAATTTTCAATTCAATTTGACTCATCAGGTTCTTTTCAAACCATAGTTACCGTAAAGCCTCGGTAATGTGGCTTTCACACTTTTTTTGAATGATCAAAAGAAAAAGTGTGCCATGGTGTTGTTATTCCAAATTTTATAAACGATTCTTAAAGAGCCTCAATTTGCAGTCCTAGCGGCGATCCCTTCGTCAACAGACTGTGTGAAAACTCAGTAAAATTTTATAGTAAAATCGATTAATTATACAAAAACTCCATTTTTTGATATATTTTTCAAGCTAAAAAAATCTTAGTTTAAAAAATCTATCCGAATACGATAAACGATGGTTTATTAGCATCAAACCAGAGTCATAAGTCTCTTTATTCCCAATATATTCAATACTTTTATTAAATTATGAATGAATCCTGCCAAACTGGATTCCGTCAGAACGCCATCCTTTCCCTTCATTAAAAAATAACTGTAACCCATATTCCTTTTTATCGATCCAAATGGATGTTCACATATCTCTTTCCTTTTCTCTATGATCTTTTTCCCGGCTTCAGAACGAATTTTCCTCTTGAAGTTCTCAATTTCTTCTTTTCTAACTGGTACTTTGATACTTCGTCCTTCCACGCTTTCAGTACACTTATTTCTTACTTCACATTGGCTGCATAAGCCGCACTTGTACCTGACTATCTCTTTTCCTCCATTGACCTTCTCTACTTTTTTCCCATTTCTCACTAATGGGTTTCCCTCCGGACAATAATAAACATTTTGTCCCGGATCATATTTGAATTTATCAACCTGGTATTCTTCAGCAGGTACTCCTTTATTATCTTCTTTGCCTCGAATCCTTGCCTTATGTCCGTCATCCGGATTCGGCATATATACGTTATGTCCCTTATCTATACATTCCAGTATCTGCGGTTCGCTGTAATAACCGGCATCCGATACTTTGACCGTTTCAGTCTCTACCTTAAGCTCGTCCTTTATTTCTTCTACTCGGTCACACATTCCTGCCATCTGTTTGATATCATTGTTTTCATTCGTCACATCAATCACCACAATCAGTTTATTCGCATCATCTACTGCCATCTGCAGATTATATGCAATGTCGGATTTCCCTTTATCATTCATAAACCGGCTTTCCGGGTCATTTGAATAATATTTCTCCATTTCAGGATTTCCCTCAAAAATCTTTTTAATAGCCTCAACTTTATCCTTTTTTGTTTTCATTTTCTTTAAACGTTCCGCTATCTTTCCGGAAAGAAATTCAAATTCATTCTTTTCTTCCTTATCGTTCTTATCCATCTCGTTCAAATATTCTTCGATCTTTTGATCTATTCTATGTATGATTTCTTCTATGTTTTTCCTATGATAAACATTGTTATTGTGGTTTTGCGCACTGATCTTGGTTCCATCAATTCCAACAACGTCAAATGATAAAAGCCCGGCTTTATGACATATCTTCAAAAATTCTCTGAATATCGACTGTATTCCCTTCTTATTATCTTTCCTGAAGTCGGCAATCGTCTTGAAATCCGGCGCTAGTCGTCCAGTCAGCCACATCAACTCTGTGTTTCTTCGGCACTCTCTCTCTAATTTCCTGCTTGTCCTGATTTTATTCAAATATCCGTAAATATAGATTTTTAAAAGTATTTCGGATTTATATGAACTTCTGCCGGTTGATGCTTCTTTTACTTTAAAACCAACTCCTTTCATATTTAGCTTATCAACAAAAATATCTATAAACCTTACCGGATCTTCTTCTCCTAACAGATCTTCCAGTGTTTCATTGAACAGAACTATCTGATCCCTTGATTCTCCCTCAATATGCTTCATCTTTTACTCCGATTATTTTTGTTCTAATAATTATAGCATATTTACTGTGTTTTCACACAGTCTGCAAGCTCAGGGCAGGCGAAATACGAACAGATCGATTTATATGCCACCAATGATTATAAACTAAAACACCTCGTGAAGATATTCAGCTTATCTGGGGAATTATTAACAAGTTAGCCGCCTAAACCTCCAACAGTACCTATTTTGACTTTTCCGGCTCGCTTGTAATTGGCAATAATCACTCCGCTTTGTTTAATAGAACTCTATATTAATGTAAATGCTGCCGGAATCGTATCACAAAGATCTATCGTTTTAGTTATGCACTCATTTTTTTGTCGGCTCGTAGTAAAGAGCTACTGCACTACAACCAAATGTTTTTGTTTTTAAGAGTTGAAGATTAACTCTATCCTTGACGTTTTTAAATAATGGCAAGCCGCTTCCTAAAATAATTGGCTGAACGTCAAGCTGGTATTCATCAATTAAGTCAAATTGCGTTAAGGCTACTATTAAACTTGGGCTGCCAACTAAAATGTTTTTACCCGCTTGTCGCTTGAGTTCTAAAACATCTTCTTTAATGACTTCCTTTTCCAATTTTGTATTTTTCCAATCAACATTTTTCAGCGTTCGTGAAAAAACAATCTTTGAAATATTGTCTATTAATACAGCAAATTCATCTGTTGGTTTGTTACCAGTAGGATTTTTTACCACAGATGGCCAATAACTTTCCATAAGCTGAAATGTTATCCTTCCAAAATATAATGGTGTCTGCGTTACTAAATAGCTCATTGTAATGTTGAAGTATTTCATCATCTGCAATCATTGCCGTGTGGTCGCAAAACCCGTCCAATGTCATATTGATTGCTGCAATTAGTTTTCTCATTTTATTTCTTCTTAAGCTCCAATAGTACCTGTCTTGACTTTTCCGGCTTGTTTGTAATTAGCAATAATCACTCCACTTGGTGTAACCGAACTTTCTATTAATGAAAATGCCGCCGGGATCACGCCATTGATAAATAATTTTTTTCCTTTACCAAGAGTCAACGGGTAAATTTTGAGCCAGAGTTCATCCACTAAATCATTCTTAAGTAGCAGCTGGATGAGCTTAGCACTGCCCCAAACTTTAATGTCGGAGCCTTTTGAATTTTTGAGTTTTTCGATATCTGCCAAGCTTTTGAGGAAAACTGTGTTTTTCCAATCTGACTTTTTCATGGTCTTGGACATGACGTATTTTGTGACATCATTGATACCTGGCCATCCATTTTCATGCTCTGGCCAGTAGGAGGCAAAAATCTCAAATGTTTTTCTGCCCAAAAGAAGGTCTGCAGGTTTCATCTGTTTTTCCATGACCTTACCAATAACATCGTCACCATAAGGCGCAACCCAACCGCCATATTTGAAACCGCCTGATGTATCTTCCTCAGGTGCCCCAGGTGCTTGCATTACTCCATCTAGTGTAATCATTGATATGACGATTATTTTTCTCATGTCCCGCCTCCTTCGTTAAAATTACATCCTCAAATGTTTAATGTCTAAAAACATTTTATCATTATCCTATTTTATTAAACCGTCTTTAGGTCAATTAATAAATACTTTAAGAATTCTTTTTAATCAAGTAATTCAAACAAAATATTTACCAATAATCAACTAACCGAAAAATATAGCGCGATTTCATATCGTTTCTTTCGCCAGGACGGTGAAACTATTTGCTATTATTAAGCCCACAAGTATTCCGTTTAACGGTACGTCCGAGTAGAGAAATCAGTATTGGTAGTGTCCTCTTAGCTTTGCGCAGCTCAGCTTGAACACCAGTTAGGCCGCAGAGTGCTGTTGCGGCCTATAACCCTGCTTATTGGCCGGCCGGCGGTTGCCACAGTTCTACTTTGTTTCCTTCCGGATCGATGACCCATGCAAACTTTCCATAATCGGATTCATCAATCTTTTCGAGAACGTTACAGCCTTCTTCTCGCAAGGCTTTGACCAATCCCTGAAGGTCTTCTACTCTATAGTTGACCATGAAAGGAGCAGAGCTCGGAGCAAAGTGCTCGCTTTCTTGCGGATCGATCAACCACGCAGTTGTACCTGCAACAGGCTTGTCCTCGGCGTCGGTCCAATCGAAGGCAGCTCCGCCCCATTCTTGGACATCGATTCCTAGGTGCCGCTTATACCAAGCCTGTAGCGCCGGAGCAATCTTGGCCTTGAAGAAGATGCCGCCAATACCAGTGACTCGTTTCATGAGACCTCCTATTTTGATATACTATTTATTGAATCTTCCATAATTTTATTCATCTGTATGTCTTCTTCAGAAACACTGGCTACAGTATCATCTCCTCTTTACTTGGGCATTTTTTTAGTACAGCTTAATAATAAATTTAACATCGAAACAAACATAATTATAAATCTTTTTCATCTTTACTCCATAATAAGAAGCATCATCTTTGTTTTAAAAAACTCATCATAGTCAATTAAATCCATATCATTAATACTTTCTGGAATATAATTCCTCTCCATGCTTTTTTTTGCAAATAATACCAAAGGGGGATAATTTACAATCTTCTTTCTTCCATTAAAGCAAATATATTTTCATCCATATCCTTGAAAAAGGCTAGCCAGATTTCTTTATCATTGTATTTGGCTGTAAAATGCGGTTCTCTTATTGTTTTTACGCCTTTGTTTTTAATTTTCTCAAACTCGGAATTAATTTCGTTTACCATAAAATATATTATCATTCCGAAAGGCTTTTTTTGATCCGATTCATTTTTACCGAGCATCAATCTTATTCCGTTTAAATCAAAAAGGGCAACATTATTATCATGGAAAAGGTATTTCAATCCGATCGTATCCCTGTAAAATAACATCGATTTCTCGATATTAGAAACCGTTATTGCAATCTGGCCGATTTTGTCTATCATAATGCTCTCCTTATTTATTTAAAATTAATAATCCACTTTAAAAAAGTCAATGGTTTTATTTCTTTAGTGTATTGAGAAAAAGGCTTTTTAGATTTTTGACATTTGGATTACACCAAGCTATCAAGTAGCCTATTGGATAACCTTGATATAATGAATCAATTAAATCTCTTACTTTTGAAGCATCCCAGACAAAAGGTCCTTGTATTTCTGGAATTATGAAATTGCCTTGAAGGATGGCGGCTTTATAATAAAGCACCGCACATGGCGTACAACGTGAAGTGTAAACATCGTTTGCCGGTGCGATCATAGGGAGCATTGGCATGTGTTTTTGCTCTGCAAAAACCATTACAAAGGCAAATGTGGAAATGTCAAGAGTTTTTCCCATACCTGTACTCGGGTAATTTCCCACCCCTTCCACAAGAGTTTTTCCCATACCTTCCACGGGAGTTTTTCCCATAGGAGGAGGCAAGAATGGTTACTCAACCTCCTTATTCAAATTTTGTATTCTGTAAGATTCTCCGCTCAAGTTATAAATATTTGAATGATGTAAAAGCCTGTCCAGAAGAGCTGTTGTCATAATCGGGTCTCCCATCATTTCAGCCCAATCCTGAAATCCCTTATTCGATGTTATCACTATCGATGTCTTTTCATACAATTCACTTACAAGACTAAAGAATAGATTTGCCTCCTTCTTTTCGATAGGTGTGTAACCTATCTCATCAATGATTAATAAGTGTGACTTCATCATCCGGTTCAGCCTGAAAGAAGAACTTCTCTGGATGTCCGTTGTTTTAAGAAACTTAATGAGAGTAGTCATCCTTTCAAAGCAGACAATATATCCCTTTTCAACTGCCCGGATTCCGATACTAATTGACAGATGCGTTTTCCCCAGCCCCGGAGACCCAAAGAACAACAGGTTATGATGATTATCAATCCAGCGGAAATCCAATAACTGTGAAACATCCATTTTAGATATTCCATTCACTTTTTCAAAATTAAAACCTTCCACATCTTTGCGGACTGGGAAATGTGCTCCTGCCATATTCCGCTGAAAACGTTTTTCCACTCTATAATTCAATTCCAGAGAAAGCAGCCTCTGCAAAAAACTCAGATAAGACTCTTTCGCCTTTTCAGCCTCGCCGATTTCATCGTCAATCCGTTTAATCATCCCCTTCAACCCGAGAGTTGCAAGCTGCGTTATGATTTGTTCTCTTATCTTCAACATTGCCGGCCCCCAATGGAACTACAGAGTCTCTGGTATTTCCCGATGTCTGATTTGGCTACTTCCAGATAGTGTTCAGGATTCATAAGTGGCCTGACTATCTTTTCTACATTCATAGGTATTTCTAAATGTTCTATTTTCAGACAGTTCCGGTAATTATCCCATAAATCCTTCATTGAGTAACTATCATTATCCAGACAGTTTGAGATCGCTTGTGTCAGCTTATCTGTATCAATTATCTTGTCCCTGAAGTATTTTCTTCCGGAAAGACATTGGTCCCTTACATAACGATTGAACTTCCTGAAATTACATTCAAGAAAATCCTTCCAGCCGGGAATATCAAAGTACCCGCTTACTTCTTCTTTCAATAACTGCACAGTCTTTCCCATTTCCCGGATCATTGCCCTGTTGGTTACAATCTGCCCCGGAATCACTGAAAGCCGGTATTCGGCGATTTGCTCACCCGTAATCCTGTCAAAGACAAAAAGCAGGCTGTCAGTTTTGTAAATGTCAACCGAACCGTTCCTGTATTTTTCAGGTATATCATACTGGCTTGTGCCCACAGCGATCCGGCATTTGTCACTCACACTGCGAGCTTCCCTTGCACCGATCCTGTCCTTACGGAATATAGAATTCCTGACCGGCCGGAGATATGGCCTTTCCGTTTCAATCTCTATCAGCGGTATTTTCATGGTTGCCTGGGATATTCTCCCGTTGGCTTTTCTTTCCAGCCATTTCAACAGGCTTTCATCTGCTTCCAATAAACTGTTGAACTCCCTGACCGCAAAAAAACTATACTTGATGAATTTGGCCACATTTTCGATCTTTCCCTTGCTTTCCGGGTCTGAAGGCCGGCATACATACAATTTAAGACCCATTTCATCTTTGAAATACTGAAAGTCTTTCGTGTAGATGATATCGCCGGAGTTCTCACTCACAACCATCGTGCAGTCCTGATCGATGACAAGTTCCTGCGGTATCCCGCTCATATATGCGAAACAGTCCAATAGATGATTGATCAGGTCTTCTGTCCGGAATGGCCTCTCCTGGAGGGCCGCATACTTAAAACGACTGGCGGATAACACCGCGGCAAATATGTAATACCTTCTGCCATATCTGTCGGTATATTGACCGAAATCAAGCTGGAGCTGCTTTCCATATGGCATGTCCGGCACTTTTGTGTAATACCGGCGCTTTTCATTCAAGGTAAGCTGCCCGCTTTCAATCAGGTAATGTACGAAATTCCTCATCGTATTTTCATTCGCCGGAAGTTTGCCTTTTACCTCCAATAAATAGTCATACAAAGCAGACATATTCAGCCGGATGTAATCATTCTTTGCATATACTTTCAATATGTCTGTTTTTATTCCTTCGAATTCTTTTTCACGGAAAGAGAATTCCATCAGGCTTTTCTGGTATTCGGAATCGTTCATAGCCCAATATTTTCGGACTGTCTTAATATCTATTGACAGTTCCCGGGATACACCATTTTTACTTTTCCCCAAAAGTTTCAGTTTTTTTATGTCCTGATACATAATATTTTTCACCATTCCTGCCTTCCTTTAATGAATTTTCATTAAAGGTAATCTTCAAGCCTCTCTATGGGAAATCTGTTTGTGACAGGTATGGGAATTTCATTTATTGCTACCCTGGTAAATTAGTTTATCATTTCCAAAATGTGCCGAAGGCCAAAGGGGCGACAAAGCGCTTACACTGGGTTGTACGCCGTTGCTTGTCGATTATTAAATAATTTTTACCACTAACCACGATGGGGAGTTGATAATTGACTATTCATTCAAATTTGAATACATTATATTAAGGAGGATGATTATGTCAATAATTGTTGATTTCAAAAAAGTATCCAAGGTTGGTCTAGAATCTTCCCCTGTATCAGAAGCGCTTGCCGGTTTGCGCGCTAATGAATCCCGATTCTTAAAGAACAAATTCAATCATGATTTTTCAGTAAAAGCTGCAAGCGAAAGCCAAGACACTTTAGACTATGTAAACCGAATTCTGAAAAACGAAAGAGATATTGAGATCGTTTCAAAACCTCTTGAGACCTCATTATTTCAAGTGGGGAACATCAAATATGCTTATGTTTTCTATGAGAATGGCCTTGGGATAAACGTTATGTATACGATTGATGATCCCAAGAAGCGAGCTGTAGGTTTTAAACTTTCAGAAGGGATGGAAGTACCAAAAGAATTAGAAGGAAAATTTAGGTTTGCAAGGCAAAAGTCTAAACTGGCTGGAGCTATTCGTGGTTCATTTTTAGTGATTAAGGGAGATTATTAGGATTGGTATGATCTATAGAATATTTAACAGATTATAACTCACAAATAATAAATCAATTATCCACACTAATTCTTCAGATGTCGGATTAAAGAAAAATATAAATTTCTGGTTGAGCAAAGACGTACAACGTTGCAGCCATAAGAATCCCACAAGCCTTAGAGCTAGCCCCGCGCGCTTAGGCTTGCAAATGTGGTGAGCCCGTAAACAATGATTTCTATTTTATTAATCATCATAGTCAATTTGAACTCCTTCCTCTTTATCAAAAAGTAAATACGGGCGAACCCGAGGAGCGCAGGAAAAACTTTTTCTTCTTCTCCGTTATGCCCCGAAAAGTTTTTTCGAGCACCGAAGAGTTATAGCCGCGGTTGAGCCTGTAGAAAAAGTCCGTCATTCATGTACAGAATATCGTATATACTTTAAAATATATTGGAAATAAAATCAAGAGGTAAAAGCAATTATGGCAAGATATAAGAAAGTTAATTACGATCAAATGGAACTCATTCCTGTATCATTCGACGAGCAGATAATTCCCGGAACCTTCGAATATACATTGAGCTTTCTTGTCGACAATAAAATTGATCTTAAAATCTTTGAGAATAAGTATAAGAACGACGCTACCGGTGCCCCGGCTTATAATCCGTGGGTTATGCTGAAGATAATACTCTACAGCTATTCCCGCGGTATTTTTACATCACGTGAAATCGAGTATTTGTGTAAAACGAATATTATAGCCAAAGCCCTTTCTGCCAATTCAATACCGCACTTTACTTCCATCGCCGATTTTGTATCATCGATGAAAAATGAGATAAATAACGTTTTCCTGAATATATTAATGGTTTGTGACGAACTGAACCTCATAGGCGGTGACATGTTCGCGCTGGACGGGTGTAAATTATCATCGAATGCATCGAAGGAATGGAGCGGAACATTTAAGGATTTGAGGAAGAAAAAAAGAGAAGCTGGAAAACCTGGTTAAGGAAATGCTTGATGAACATGAAAAGCGTGATCAGGATGGCGGTTTTCCTGAGAAGAAGAAGGAAAAGGATCTTGCAAGAATTGAAAAAATTTTAAAGAAAGCGGAAAAGATAGAAAAGTTTCTGGAAAGTGAAAAACCCAAAGACAAGGCACGGCATGGCGAAAAACAGTCCAATGTCACTGACAACGAGAGTGCGAAAATAAAGAGTTCACATGGTGTTATCCAGGGCTACAACGGACTTTCTGTAGTGGATTCGAAATATCAGGTTGTGGTATATCCGGAAGCTTTCGGCAGCGGGTCGGAAGGAGAATTCCTAAAAGGCATGGTCCGTAAAACAAAAGTAATGATGGGAAATCTGGGAAAAGATATAAGCGGTGGGATAGTTCTGGCGGACACCAATTATTTCAGTGCCCTGTGATACCGGATAATCATTTCCGTAAGCGGGATGCACGTTTCAGGGATATGGACAGGTTCAAACCTGCAAAGAAAGGACAATATACAATTGATGATTTTCAATATGATCCGGAAAATAATGTTTATATATGCAAAAAAGGAGAGGAACTCAGGTTCAGATATAACCATACTGTTAATCATATTACATACGCGAAATATATCTGCCGGTTATCGGCCTGCCGTAATTGTCCGTTCCGGAAAGACTGCTTAAAAAAGGAGACGACAAAATACCGCACATTGCAAAGGCCGTTAAATGCAGATAACAGACATTACTCGGATGAGATGAAAAAGTTCATAGACAAACCTGAAGGCAGAAAGCTTTATGCGAAAAGAATGGCTATAGTTGAGCCTGTATTCGGTAATATCAGGGCATGTAAAGGTATGGATCGATTTACGTTGAGGGGAAAGGGAAAAGTGAATATTCAATGGGTATTATATAATACTGTGCACAATATCGGGAAAATTCAGGTCTATGGAGGTATATAATGGCATAGTGATGGAATAAAAACAGTTTTGCCGGTAAATTCAGCCCGGTTTTATAAAAATAAAGTAATTCCAGACAGATCAAAAAAAACAAACTGTTTGGGAATGTAGGATTATTACCTGAAATTAACTTTTTCTACATGGCCGTTGTACGAAGGGCACGACATATTATAAAAACCGCCACGGACGGCGGATATTAATTTATATGCTATAAAATTATTCTAATGAATTATTATTAATTACAAAATTATTTAGAATTTGTAATAGACTTTTTTGACCACAAAATTGTATTCCTTTTTTTAGGTAATATAAATGATAACCTGGTTTAACTAACTTACTGAATACTAGGAAATAAAGGTCTTGTTTAGAATAAAATTTGATTAATTCATTAAAAACTTCTGAATATAATTTAAAATAACCAATTTCACATAAAGCGCATAAAGAATAGATTGCTTTATTAGATAAAGAATTTGTTATTTTGTCAGTAATTTCATTTTGAACATCATTATAAGATTCTTTTTCGAATCTATTAACAAAGTCTAAATATAATATTAAATAATTAGTGCCTGAACGGAAACTCCAATTTTAAAAAATTTCTAAATCAAAAGCTCAGTTATGCTATTTTCCTGATTACAAAAATTTTTCCTGAAACAAAACTTATTAAATACTTTGCACCGTATCTAAGAATTAATACAAAAAAAACCAAAATATAACATTTTAAAAGCTTATGGGCAGACTATACCCTTAGATATCAAATTAGCCGGAAAATCTATGCTGCCTTCATAATTTTCTTTTTTCCCGGGAGGCGTGCCTCTCTTTCCTGCCTCTTTATCTCTTTCTGCACAAGGATATGTCCCATAATCTGAATGTTCCTGGCGACAAAAGACAAACTGACATACCTCTTAAACCCAACTATTCCATGGTCAAGGCATCTGTCCAAACCATGATTTTCCATGGCGCTGATCCCTGACTCCACAGCTCTATGTGCCCGTTTTGCCACCCGGTACTCCTCTGTTTTTTCCCGCTCCTTTTCATCAATCGTTAGCTTGCCTTTCCTTGTCATAATCAGTTTATCCACCATTTTTCCCAGTTTGCTCTTGTTTTCAGGACTGTAAAATCCTTTATCATAGCTCACCTGTCTGATGTTATTAAATACAGAAATAGTTTCTTCCATAATACTAACTGCCACCGCTTCGTCAGTCTTCTTTTCCATAACCATGTGATTAAGCATAAAACCAAACTGATCCTGCACCACACAAACCCGGACTCCAAGTTCCTGTGGTACTCCGGCTTTTCCTTTACTGATCCACTCTGTATGAGGCTCGAAAATCGAAAATATTTTCTCTTCGTGATGGATAACCTCACCTTTCAGTACCCGTCTGTTGACTTGATCCATCAGCTTTAGAGCCAGCCTAATATAATGTTCTAATGTCATTTCCAATGGTATATTTGTAACCATCTTTAGAGAATCTGTTACTTTCAAGAGAATATTTTCGATATCCTTGAGATAATTCCTGTATTCCTTTTTTATCCGTTTGTCACTTTTACCTATCTTTACTTGATCTTTTGAAGTCGATCGTTTCAGCCTTTGTATGCTCATAACTTTTTTTTTAAGCTTCCCGATAGTATGTTTCCCCTGGCGAAAACCTGTTAGACCTGCATTTTTAAAGAATCCGACTATACCTGTAATTACCTTTCTCATGGCATCAAACAGAAGACTGATATCTGTCGGGAAATGAACGTCTGTTTCAACAACAAAGGAATCAACCTTCACTTTTAAACCTTTTTTTGCTTTTTCCCCAATAAGATCGTGGCCGGCTTTAACAACCACTTCATTAATCTTTGATAGTATTTCAGGAGTGAATAGAGAAATGTTCTCCCTGAGTGTCTGCAAAGCATATCTATCGACAGTAAACTCAGTTTTGCCAAGCATCTGCCTTATAGCTTTGTGATTATTCGCCTGATCCTGGAGTTTGTCATAGTCCCAGTTGCAATTCAATCGCAGCATTCCCATCACAAAGATTTCCCATATACTCATCCCCTTTCTTCCGATTCTTTTCTTTTTTTTATCTGGTATCATTTCCTCAAATATCTTGAATATTTTGTCCTTGATTTCAGGATTGCAATATATATATTTCAGGCCCATAAGCAGCTTTGGAACCTCGTCACGGCAAGTTAAATCAATCACTATTTCACTGATATCAACTTCACCGATCTTTTTCTGTACTTCTTCGTTTTGTCTCATAAATTTTTCCTCGAAGATTTAAAAAATTATATTTTTGTCGGGTTGATGCATGTCCATATCTGATAATATATTATAGCATTTTTATTCGGTTTTGTATTGCTTTTTTATTCAAATCTTCAATTTTATTTTATGCCATAATTCCCTTGCTAGTACTGCATTATCTGTATTTCCGTTCAGACACTAATTAATTGAACTTGCTGAACCTTCATTGATATTAACATGAACAGAACTTCGGGCTTGTACTACTATACCGTCAGAGACTTCTATTTCTAACATAATCACCTCTCTATGATTTTTCAATCAAAAATATTTTCAGTTAACTTGTTTTAATTAACCCAGCAACGATTGCGTTTAACGGTGCGGCTATACGACATTTGCAAGCCTTAGCACCAGCCCCGCGCGCTTAGGCTTGCAAATGTGGTGAGCCCGTAAACAATGATTTCTATTTTATTAATCATCATAGTAAATTTGAACTCCTTCCTCTTTATCAAAAAGTAAATACGGACGAACCCGAGGAGCGCAGGAAAAACTTTTCTCTTTCTCCTCCGTTACGCCCTGAAAAGTTTTTTCGAGCACCGGAGTGATATAGCCGCGGTTAAGTGAAGTGTTTGCCATGTATTCTAAACATTTTTGTATCAATAATAAACTCAAATCCAGTTACTTTCAACCAGCTATTAATGCCTGTAATTAGCACAAAAATGATTTCAATATAATAAGATAATAATTTAGTATTTATTTTATAATATTTAAGACATTTTACTAAGTTATATTTGGGTATATCTCCAAAATCATCAACAATAAATTCATCTTTTGACAAATGTTTTAATAAAATATATCGATCAGGAAATTCTTTATTTTCTGGATTCATATCTTTTCCACTTTCTAATTTATAACCTTGTGCAACTTCATGTGTGTCGATATACAATTCATTTATTTTTTGTGCAGAATCAAGTTCTCTCAAACATTTTAAAACACTTATTATAGCAATAATTTGTTCATCTTCCATTTTTTCAAGAATAAATGGATTTTTTAATAATTCTTGCAAAGCTTTTTCACTTATCTCCCAATGCTTAAAAACTTGAAAACCTAGATATTTGTTAGTACTAAGTTGATTTTCTAATATTTCTTTCTTTAATGAAAGAAAATTATTGATAGCTTTACTTGAGAATTCTTTCTTTTCTAATGAATACACGATTTTTTGAAGTTGATTTAATACTGAAAGAAATTCACGATCTACAAGCATTTTAGCATAATCAATAATTTCTTTATTCAATTTTTTATGAGAGAACGATTTTACTGTTTCATAAAAAAAATATAGTAAAGGTATAGCAATAAAAGCTGTAGCAATGTTAATAATTAAATCATGTAATTTTATATTAAGAGAAGATAGAAAATATAATATAAAACCAATAATTAAAGCAACAAGATATGGCAATGTTTTTAATAATATTTTTTTAAACATTAATTTATTCCTATTAATAAAAAACGGCAAACATTTCACTTAACTCGATATATACGAAGTTTACTTCGTATATTACCCCTAAAAACCTGTTTTTTACGAAGTAATTAATAAATATTGTTTATAAAAAATCAGCGGACTTTGTATATCCATAATTGCTTTATTACTAACATAAGTGTAAATCTCTGTATTTTTAATGCTTTTAAACAATAGTTCTTATTATATCGTAAATCAGTTTTGTAATTTAAACATTATATTATAACATAGTTGATCCGGAATAGTATCACCCATAAGGGGGGATATGGATAATCAAACTTTTAATGATTATAATGTTATACAATTATTAAACCGCAAAAACACTTAAATTCTTCCGGTCAACGGACATAAATATTTTTAGCATTTTAATTTAATGAGTGTCAAGAATCATTTTATAAACAGACATAACCTCTCTTCCACCAACAGGTGACTTTTGTAAATATTCAGAACAACCAGTCAATAACCAAAAAGAACCGGTGAATATAAGTTAATATTGAGCATAAAAGAATTGTTTTAATTAGGAGTGAAGCCAAGTAACAATGGGAGCAAGGACGGGTTCACTGAAAAATGAGTTAAAATTTGAAAACTATAACCAACCGTTTCTAATTGCATTTATAACTCATTGTTATAAAATAGGATAGGACACTAATAAAATACTGTTTATTAAACATTTTAAGATTTATGCTGATTTTCAATGAACCCAAGTACGCTCATTGAGTCAACCCTATAATCACATAGCCAGCCGAACGTTAGTTCGGCACCGCAACGGTTGCGCAAAGATTCACGAGATAGTAAAGCAGAGATGAAGTGTCCTTTTTGAGAGCGAATTGGAGGAGCGCCAAGCCGATCTGTACGGAATAAAATTCCGTTTGAAACACGGATGTGAGTTAAAGGCGGGCAAAACCAAGTAACATAGGGAACAGACTGTTCCATGAAATCTACTTTAGCACATCAACTGTGGCGAACTCCGTTCGCCAAACGCAACGATTGCGCAAATGACCCGCCCCTTGGGCGGCACTTTCCTGATGGTCTTAGGAAGAAAGGAAGTATTACTCCCTTTTTTATAAAAGAGAACAGTATACAAATGATTGAGTTTATCCCCGGATTGATGTATAATATTACCTAAAATTTTCTTTAAGTCATTAAATAAGATTTTATTGAGGAGCACTTTATGACCAAGATCGATGTTGAGAAATCAAAAAAAGCAGGTGATTATATCAGGTATCTGTCGCTTTTTAGCATAGAAAACGCCAAGTCCGGCCACCCCGGTTTACCGCTGGGTTGCGCAGATATAGGTGTTCTTCTTTACAGATATATTTTAAGGTATAATACGGCCGAACAAATATGGATAAACAGGGACCGCTTTATCTTATCGGCCGGACATGGCTCAATGTTCCTTTATTCACTTTTGCATTGCGCCGGTTACAAAATACGCCTTTCCGATCTTGCCAATTTCAGGCAGCTTGACAGCATCACTCCAGGCCACCCTGAATATGATCCCGAACTTGGGATTGAAACGACAACCGGCCCGCTTGCCCAGGGTTTTGCGAACTCTGTCGGTGCTGCTATTGAGGGAAAAATGCTTGCCGCCAAGTTCAACCGCGAGAAATTTCCGATTTTTGATTATAATGTTTATACGCTGATGGGCGACGGCTGTAATATGGAAGGATTGAGCTATGAAGCCGGATCTCTTGCAGGCCATCTCGGACTTGACAATCTGATAGCCATTTACGATTCGAATAAAATATCAATAGACGGTTCGACGGATATTACTTTTACCGAAGACGTGGGAAAAAGGTACGAAGCTTTCGGATGGTTTGTAGAGTATTGCGATGCCTGCGAAGTTGAAGATATGTTACAGAAGTTTAATAAGCTGAAATCCTTAAAAGGGAAGCCTAAAATATTAATTGTTAAAACCACCATCGGATTCGGGCTGAACAAGTCAAAAGGAACTGCAAAGATCCATGGTTCAGCGGCGGGAATTGATGAAATAGTCTATTTTATCCAGAACTCCAGGGTAAAAAGGCTGTTTGAAAAAAATTACGGAAACGATATTGTTGAGAATTTTGATAAATTAAAAGAGCTTTGTTTAAAAAATATTTCTGAAAAAACATTGCCTGTTGAAAGTAAAGAAGATACCGCTTTCATACAGGAAAGCAATACGGAAAATAAAATCGTATACGATGCCTGGAAAAAGATGATGGAAGATTACCAAAAAATCTATCCTTCCGAGTTCAAGGAATTGAGCCGGTATCAAACCTCCCAGGTACCAACCACACTTAAAGAAAAACTTCTGCATTATAAAGAGGAAAAAGCCGATGCAACAAGGAATATTTCGGGAAGAGTACTCGGCATATGTGCCGATGAAATTCCGCAGATTGTCGGGGGGTCGGCCGATCTTGTCGAGTCTACAAAAGCAACGGTAAAATCATCAAAATATATTACAAGAGACGATTTCAGCGGGAGGAATATCGCTTTCGGTGTCAGGGAGCATTCAATGGGCTCTATCTGCAACGGTCTTGCCCTCAGCGGCATGCTTTTACCATTTTCATCAACATTCTTTACCTTTTTTGATTATATGAAACCTTCGGTTCGCCTGTCTGCCATTATGAAAATCAAGCATCTTTTTATTTTTACTCATGACTCGATATATGTCGGCGAGGATGGACCTACCCATCAGCCTATAGAGCATTTGAACGCTTTGCGTCTTATCCCCGGGATTTACACATTCAGGCCTGCAAATGATGCCGAAACCGCATTTAGCTACCTGTATTATTTCGATGAAATGAAGGGACCGATGGCGCTTATTTGCTCGCGGCAGAATATGCCGGACAGCGCTTATAAGTTTGATAAAGACCGTAAGAAATATTATGGCGATTTTAAAAAGGGCGCTTATATTATTTACGAGACCGATAAAGATACGAAACCCGGTATAATTCTTTCCGCTTCCGGATCGGAAGTCGGCCTGGCAATTGACTGCGCGAAACTTATTGAAGAGAGAAATAAATCCAATGTCAGGGTCGTCAGTATTCCCTGTCTTGAATTATTCAATGAGAGCGGCAAAAATTATAAAGATTCGATTCTTGGTAATGGAGATGTACCTCTTGTTTTCATTGAAACCGCTTCGCACAGGGGAGTGAGCCTCTTCTATGATAAAGCGATGACTTTAATTGACATAGAACAATTCGGATATTCAGGCCCCGGAAATAAAGTTGCCGCCAAGCTTGGTTTTACCCCTGACGGTATTTATGATAAAATCAAGGACCTTTTAAAATAATAATTCTGCAATATCAAAAAAAAAGCGCCGGTTAAAACCGGCGCTTTTTTTATCAAACTGCCCAAAACTTTGTAAAAAAACTGTCGTTTGTATATACTTTTATTGAATTTATTTTTCTGGATTTGGAGGTCTTATGCTTAAAGAAATCGATCTCTCGGTGAGACTTGAAGCCGCGGAATATAAAAAGATTATGCCTGACCTTGAATTGAGAATTGGCGAACTTCAGAGGCTTGCCAGGGATTTTAATATTCCGATCCTCATTATTTTTGAGGGCCTGGAAGCTAGCGGAAAAGGAACTCTTATCAATAAGCTCATCATGCCTCTTGACCCTAGAGGCTTTAAGGTATACTCAACCCTTCCTCCGAATAATGATGAAAAGCTGAGGCCTTTTTTATGGCGTTTCTGGATAAAAACTCCCGCGAAGGGGAGGATTGTTATATTTGACAGGAGCTGGTACCAGAGACTTCTTATCGATCTCGCCGGAAAGATAATAAAAAAATATGACACCGCAGCATCCATTTATGATATAAAAGCATTTGAAAGGCAGTTAATTGAAAGCGGCTATCTTCTGATTAAATTCTGGCTCCATATCAGCAGGGAAGAACAGGCTTCCAGGCTTTTAAAACTGGAGGAGAAAAAATCGACGGCATGGAGAGTCACAAAAGAAGACTGGGCTGTTAACCGTAAATATGAAAAATACCAAACTGCGATTGAAGAAATAATTGAGAAAACCGGGACATCTCAATCTCCCTGGAATATAATCGAAGCTGATGACGAAAGATATGCAACGGTTAAAATATTCAATAAAACCATAGAAATTATTGAAAAAAGGATTAAAAACAAGGTTGAAAATGAGTTAGGCATGGATAATCATAATAAAGTAGCAGTTCAAAGAGCAGAAATAATTTCTTCATTTCTTGATAAAGTGGATTTATCCAGAAATGCGACAAAAGATGATTATGAAAAAAGGATTGGCAAATACCAGAAAAAATTCAGGGAAATCGAATATGAGATCTATACAAAAAGAATCCCGGTTATAATTGTCTTTGAAGGATGGGATGCGGCAGGTAAGGGCGGCTGTATTAAAAGACTGACCCGCAACCTTGACCCGAGAGGATATGAGGTTATCCCGGTCGGGCCTCCGGGAGATACAGATAAGACGCATCATTATTTGTGGCGTTTCTGGAATACAATCCCGAAAGGCGGGCATATCGGTATTTATGACCGCTCCTGGTACGGTAGGGTGCTTGTTGAAAGAGTTGAAAATCTTTGTTCCGCCCGTGACTGGAAAAGAGCATATAAAGAGATCAATGAGTTTGAGGAACACCTGTCAAACAGCGGTTATGTGATTATAAAGTTCTGGCTTCATATTGATAAAGACGAACAGCTTAAAAGATTTCAGAGCAGGGAAAACGATCCCTACAAGAAATGGAAAATTACTGATGAAGATTACCGGAATAGAAAATCCTGGGATCTATACTATCAGGCTGTGGATGAGATGATATACCGCACCGATACGATTCATGCGCCCTGGGTCATAGTTGAATCGAATTCCAAATATTATTCGAGATTAAAGGTTATGAAAACAGTGATAGAAACGGTACAGAACCGGATTAAACTGGGAAGTTAGTCGGTCAATCATCAGTGAATTAGTCGAAAATCGATTAGTCAGATAGAGAATATCATCAGTTATCGGCTAGCCGGTTGACAAACTAATAAAGGAGGGATTATATGGAAATTAAAATCACCAGCCCTGCTTTTTCAGAAGGTGGAATTATACCGGCAAATTATTCTTACAACCATGAAAATATATCCCCGCCGCTTGATTGGACAAACGTTCCGGCTGAAACTAAAAGCATTGCCCTGATCTGTAATGATCCCGACGCGCCTGGCGGATCATGGATCCATTGGGTAATTTATAACATTCCTGCCTGGACCGGAAGCCTGCCGGAAAAAATACCCCAGGGCAAAGTCCTGGAAAAAGGTATCAAGCAGGGCATTAATGATTTCCGGAACATAGGATATGACGGGCCATCTCCGCCAAGCGGCACTCACCGCTATGTGTTTACCATATACGCACTGGATATGCAGATTCCTCTAGAGGCAGGCGCAACTGAAGCCCAGCTGATAAAAGCTACGACCGGCCATATTCTTTCTCAAGGCCAGCTTACAGGTAAATACAAAAAATAAAAGTATTGTTAAACAAATTATTTATTCAACAAACCTAAGGTAATTGTTCCCGGTCAAGCAGCCTGATAGTGAAATTTTTATCCGATGTTTCCTGATTTTTTTCAATTCCTGCCGATGATAAATTATAATAAATGTATCAAAAATTAATTCGGAAAGGGATATTTATGCGGGAGAATCAAAAACTCAGCAGGACATATTGGTTCAGTTCTCTGATTATAGTGGTTGTATTGGGGATTTCACTCGGCACATTGTTTATATTCAGTGAATTTATAGTATATACAGAAAGAATTAAAAACATTGAAAATTCATATTTGTCAAGCCGTGAATCAATGCTCCGCAGGGAAGCTGAAAGAATAACCGAATTTATAAAAACTGAAGAAGAATTTGAAATAGTAAAGCATTCAATTGCAACCGATAAAGCTGAGGCAATTGCATATATAAAGAATATAAAATTCGATAATGGGGGCTATGTTTTTATCACCGATACAAACAGTAAAATTATCATACATCCTGAGGCTTACTTTATCGGTAAAAAACTTAATGAAATAACCGATGACGGCGGTAAAAACATAGGTGATGAAATCCTTAAGACAGCCGGTAAAAAAAATGGAGGGTTCATTCAATATCAATGGAAAAGTGAAGATTTGAAAAAATCATCATTACATCTTACTTATATTACAATGATCAGGGAATGGAACTGGATTGTAGGGGCAACTGTTCCGGTTGAATCGACGGATAAACTTATAAAACAAGACAAAGCCTTATTAAATCAAAATATAATTGAAAGAATATTATTAATTATAACCATACTTGTTTTATTTATAATTATTGCAACAGTCTGGTTTTTTCAATTATCGCAAAGGATTAAAAAAGAGCTGAATATATTCATCGAATTTTTTAAAAATTTATCCGGTACTCATAAGAATATAGATAAGAATGATCTGTCTTTCAGTGAAATACTGGAATTAGCGGATTACGCAAATCAGATGAATCATGATATACTTCAGAAAACCAGGATACTCAATAAAGAAATTCAGGAAAGAAGACAGATTCAGGAAGAATTGACAAAACTCTCTCAGGCGGTTCATCAGAGTCCGACAATAGTCATGATAACCGATTTAAAAGGCAGGATTGAATATGTCAATCCGAAGTTTACGGAGATTACCGGGTTCAGTTATGAAGAAGCCGTCGGTAAGACTCCTGTTATACTCAATTCCGGTTTAAATCCTCCCGAATTCTACCAGGATATGTGGAAAACCATCCTCAGCGGAAAGGAATGGAAAGGCGAATTCTATAACAAGAAAAAAAACGGCGAACTATACTGGGAGATCGGCGCCATTTCGGCAATCCGAAATACAAGGGGAAAAATTACACATTTTCTTAAAGTATCTGATGATCTGAGTGAAAGGAAACGTCTTGAACAGAATCTGGAGTATATGGCTCGTCATGATATGCTTACCGAACTGCCCAACAGGGTTCTATTCCATGACCGTTTAAATCTGGCAATAAAAAGGGCGCATAGAACGAAAAGAATTGTAGCAGTGCTGATTCTTGACCTTGATAATTTTAAAACCGTCAATGATACACTCGGCCATGATGCCGGAGATGTTCTTTTAAAGTTGGCCGTAAAACGTTTTATAAAATATATCCGTGAAGGGGATACTGCGTCGAGAATGGGCGGCGACGAGTTCAATTTTATTATCAATGACCTGGCAACAATTGAAGACCTGAAAAAAATTGTGGTAAGAATGCTTGAATCATTCCGGAAACCTTTTATTATCCATGGGAATACGGTCAACATTACCGCAAGCATAGGAATTTCGCTCTATCCCGGAGACGGAGAAGATATAGAAAACCTTGTCAAAAACTGCGATATTGCACTTTATCGTGTGAAGGAAAGCGGAAAGAACAATTACCGGTTTTTTAACAATTTTTACAATTGATGCACTTCATAGCTTCCATTCTTTCTGTAAAAAACACGAATTTCACGGAAAGGAAGTTGAGAAGGTTTATAAAAAAGAAAATAATGTTTGTTTAATATTATTGTTGACATAGTTATCTTCAATGCTTACAATTAATTTATATAAAATTTAGAGGATATTTATGAAGGTATTGAATTACAGGATAATTTTACGGAAAGAACCGGAAGGAGGCTATACGGTTGTTGTTCCTTCCCTGCCCGGATGTGTTACTTACGGGAACAACATTGAGGAAGCGATAAAAATGTCAAAAGAAGCGATAGAACTTTATATTGAAAGCTTACATAATCATGGAGAAGAAATACCTTCGGAAGAAAACACCCTGGAATATAATGTAATGGTTGATACATATGTCTAAAATTCCGGCATTTGAGCCGTCTGAAATTATAAAGATATTAGAAAAAAATGGATTTATTCTCGACCGGACAAAAGGGAGCCATCATATTTACTACCACCCTGAAACTAAAAAGAGGGCAGTGGTACCGTTCCATAAAAAAGACCTGCCAAAAGGAACTTTACTCGAAATTTTAAAACAAGCAGGTTTAGATAAAGAAGATTTATTCTAATGTGATACCCGCTTTACATAGAAAAATTTTTAATCAGAGCCGCTATACCTTTAGCATGCATTTTCATCCCATACAAATTCGCTCAATGTCTTTTGAAAAGATAAATTTGAATTAGCTTATATAATATGATATAATAATTATAATCTGATAACTGGCACTCACTGATAAAGTATTTTTATCATAATATTTTATTGGAGGCCGTGATGAAGATAGTATTTACACTTCTGATGATAATTTCCCTATCGCAAATTTATTCCCCCTGCTTTTCTGAAGAAAACAAAATTAGAATAGTAGTGTTTGACCTTGACGCTAAATCTTCCGAGATTTCTCAGGATGAGGTTGTGACATTAAGCGACTATATGCGGAACACGTTCATAAACACAGGTATTTTTGAGGTCATATCGCGGGAACAATTAAATAAGGTGATTGAAGAAGAGAAACTCCAGATGACCGGATTGACTTCGGAATCAAACGCGATCGAGACTCGGTAAAATCCTGAACGTCAAGAACGGCATAGCCGGAACCATCGGTAAATTCGGGGAAACATATGTAATAAATATACAACTGCTTGATCTGGAAACGGGTAAATATATAACCGCCGAATCTATAGAAGCGGAAAATAAAAAAGAGGCTTTGAAGCAGATTAAAGAGAAGGTCAGTATAATCGCTCAAAAGGTATCGGGGAAAACCCAGCCTGAAACCAATGTTATAAAAGAGGAAAAGAAAAGTATCCCCATCGAAAAACCAAAACCTGTAATATCCGGCTTGAATATTTTCGGATACATCCTGATTATAGCGGGCGCCGGAGGTATCGGAACAGGGTATTATTTTGACACTTTAGCGGTAAATAATTTTAATGAAGCCAAAACTGATTATATGGCTTATACTAACGCGACATCCGATTCCGGCAGTAAATGGAACGCCTATAAATCCAAGCTGGATGAAACAGCGCAGGACCTGAATATCAGAAATATCTGCTACATATCGGGCGGTATCTCGGCAGGCCTCGGGATTATCTTTGCCCTTATTCCGTCAAATTTCGGGCAAAACACAGGAATTATCATTCTGCCTAATTATTTCGCGTTCAGATATAAATTCTAAGGGGGTAAAATATGCTTAAAAAATATATAATTTCCATTTTTATTGGGGCGGTTTTATTCATAAATTGCTGCAGCAATATTGATACGAACCAGTATTTGAGCAGTAACAGCAGCGTAAGCAATTATTCGACCCCGGTGAACAGCAGTTCGATTATATCTTCTTTAAGTTCATCTTTTAGTTCTCACAGTAGTTCAAGCACATCTTCAAGTTCTTCTTCAATTTTTCAATTCACAATCACAGCGAATGCCGGAGTAAACGGATCTATCAGTCCGAACGGCAGCGTTTCAGTAAATCAGGGTTCAAACCAGGGCTTCATTATAACACCCAATACAGGATATCAGGTTAGTAATGTAACTATTGACGGAATAAGCATGGGTGTTGTAACTTCATATACATTTACTAATGTGCAGATAAACCACAGTATCAACGCTATTTTCAAAATAATTCAATACACAATCACGGTGAGTGCTGGTGCAGGCGGCTCAATCAGTCCATCTGGCATTGTGACTGTAAACTATGGTACAAACCAGAGCTTCACGATAACACCCAATAACGGCTATCAGGTTAGCAATGTAACGGTTGACGGAATAAGCTTGGGTACTGTAACTTCATATACATTTACCAATGTGCAGACAAACCGCAGCATCAGTGCGACATTTATAGTCGGTGATTACATTTCTGCTAACATTGGTACTTTAAAACCTATTCCCTCCGGCACCTTTCAGCGTGATTCCTCGGCTAGCGATATCAGTTCGGTATCAGCTTTCTATATGAGCAGATATGATATAACCAGGGCACAATATTCTAATGTGATAGGGTCTGATCCTAGCCAAATAAGTTGTTCTACAGGTACCTCTGATCCGGTTCAAGAAGTTAACTGGTATATGGCTCTTGTATTCTGCAACAAACTGAGTATGCTAGAAGGTTTGACACCGGTTTACACCATCAGCGGCAGTACTGATCCTACCACATGGGGAGCAATACCGACTTCAGAAAATGATGCAACTTGGGATGCTGTAACAGCAAATTGGAGTGCAAACGGTTACCGTCTGCCTACTGAGATGGAATATATGTGGGCGGATATGGGAGCCACAAATGATGCCCTTAGCGGCGATATAGTTGGGGGTGTCAATACAGGCGGTTACGCCAAGGGCTATGCGGGCAGTACAGAAGCGGGAGGCGCCCAAGTGAATATTACTAGCTATGCCTGGCTAGGTAACAATGCAAACAATACAACCCATCCTGTAGGGATTTTATTGCCTAACGAACTCGGTCTGTACGACATGAGTGGGAATGCATGGCATTGGTGCTGGGATTGGTATGCGGAATATCCCTCGGGATTACTTACGGATTATCGAGGCGCGGCTTCGAGTGTGTTCCGCGACTCACGCGGGGGCTGTTTTGCCGGCATTACGTCTACCGCTTCAGTTGCTAACCGTGCCGATACCTACCCATACTACCAGGATCGCGGTATCGGATTACGAGTTGTTCGCTCCTCTTTTTGATATAATTAAATATTATGTGATTGAGGAACTATCATTAGGTGAGTGGAATAAATTTTAAAATGCCTTGTGCCGGTGCCTTCGATACAAAATTTTGCTAAAGCAAAATTTCACTCAGGCATCGGAGGCTGGCGATTGAATTGCTACCCGCAGCATTAGCGCCATTTCTGATTTAGCTTTTATTTGGTTAAAAAGAAATCTCAATAGTAAAATTATTGTTATTCCTGTGAAATAAAAAAGTAAATGTTTAATTCATTTCACGGCAGGATGCCGTGACCGACGCATAAAGCCAGGGATGGCGACATAAGGAGGCTATTATAATTAGATTTCTTTAATTAAAAAACTTGAATAACAACACCTCGATACAGAAAGACAGCTTCACATGAAATGGCGTTAATGCGGAGGGGTGACTTTTCTTTTTGGTACTTTTTCTTTTGGTCAATTTGTCTGTCGAAAAATCCGAAAATATGATATAATAGTTAGTTGCAAAATTAAAGAGGGGAAAGACAATGGCGAGATATAAGAGAGGAAATCTAGACCAGGGAGAATTGTTAGCCATCAATTTGCAGGAACAATTCGATGAATACAGCCGTGAAGTCCTTCTAAAAAAGTTTGTGGCGAAATACATTGATATACAAAGGTTTGATAAATATTATTCCAATGATGAAACAGGGCGGAAAGGGAAACATCCTCAAGATGTTATATCTGCGATTCTCTATGGTTATTTGCAAGGAATCCATTCCAGCCGCAAGGTAGAAAATCTTCTCAGAACCCACATAGGATTTATGTATGTATCAAACCGTCTTAGCATAGATCATTCAAAGCTTTGCGATTTTAAAATCCAGTTTGATGATGAAATTACAAATCTGTTTGCGACAATTCTTTTTTTATTAAATAACATAGGAGAGATTGATTGGGATGTAGTTGTGGGGGACGGAACGAAAATCAAAGCCAATGCATCAAAGTCAAAGACGATGACCGGGGAAAGAGCCGACAAAGTGATGAGAACTTACCGCAAAATGGCAACCAAAGTAGTTAAAAGGAGTTTGGAGACGGATGAGAAACTAAATCGTGGTGAATTGGAAGAAGAAAAGTATATGGCTGAAAAAAAGTGTATAGAACGTCAGGAAAAGCTTTACAACAGAGTGATGGAACAGGTGGAAGTTTATCAAAAGATGCTTGAAGAAGAAAGATTAAAAGAAGGAGACAAAACCATTACAGGTAAAGATCATTATAATTTAACCGATCCTGACAGCTCTCTTACATTGGGACCTGACAAGAGCGGATATATTCAGGGATATAATATAAGAATGATGATCAGTAACAATGACATAATACTAAGCTGTGAAAACGATAAATTGAATGAGAAATACAGTGCGAAACCCATGATCGAGGAAGTGGAAAAGCTTAAAGAGGAATTGGGGGTAAAGCAGGAAAGTAAGTACCTGCTGGATTCGGGATTTCAAAATATGACGGACATTCTGGAAATGGAAGAAAAAGGATTGGATTGCTATATTGATGTAAAAGAGAGAGATTTTGGGAAAGAGGTACAAAAGAGAAAGAATTTTGAAATCATAAAAGGTGATAACAGAGAGTATCGGTTAAAGTGTTGTGGTGGATTAAAAACAAAAGGATACATTGATGATAAAAGAGGCAAAATCCACTTTTTCTTTAACCGATCTCAATGTGAAGGATGCAATAAATATCAGGAATGTTACTCAAGGATCAATCCAAAAAGAAATCAAAAGACTGTAAATTTCAATCTGTTTGAGTTAGAGAACAGAAAGGAAATCGACAGTTATCTGAATAAATTGAGAAGCGATGAAGGACAAAAGATATACAGCAAGAGAATTGGAAAGGAACACAATTTTGCCAACCTTAAAACACAGAAAGATTTTTCTCAAACCTATTATCGTGGAAAAGAAAAAGTAGAAATGGACTGGCTCTGGAATTCCACATCACATAATTTGGGAAAATATTTTCAGGCAGTAATATGTAAAGGATTGAGTATATGAGGATGATATAAAATGGTACAGGAGTGTAATTATGTAATTTAAGCTATAATAAATTGTATATGAGATTAATTTTCGGATATCCTAGAAATCAAATGTGATATCCGAATGTTATAGAAAATCGCTTTTTCTCTTTTTATAGTTTTTCGACAGACAACAATCAAAAGAAAAAGTACGAAAGCTACTTTGCCGCGGCTCTGCGGCATTAAAAATTTATTTTTGACAATTTTAATGTGCTATAATAAACTTCCGGTGTTTAGATCAATAGTCCGGAAAAAATAATAATTTATTTTTTATTAAGGAGAAAATAAGTGGAGAAATCGGTTTCAGATTTTGTGTTAATGAAAAATACCCTGCTTTTCGATTTGTTTCATACTTTAACCTCTTTGGAATCCGCCTGGTCCGTTGGTCCATCTACATCCGAGCTGCTTGGTGTCGGCAAAGAAGCCTGGAATGAACAGCTGCTTGAAAAATCTAAAGAAAGGCTGACCGGGCAGGAGAATGACCCTTTTATTATTATAAAGAAAATGGCGCATGCAATCAATCCTGATATTCCGGTTGATTTAATAAAAAAAGCGGCTCAAAGCAGAATATCAAGATTCGAAGGAGCCCTGATAAATATTCCGGAAAATAATATAAATACTTTAAAAACACTTAAATCTATGAATAAAAAGATCGGTTTAATAAGTAATGCTGATGTTACCGAAAAATCCGGCTGGAAGAAATCGCCCATAGCAAAATATTTTGACAGTGTCGTATTTTCTTGCGATGCCGGCCTTGTAAAACCCGGCAGGGAAATTTTTGAATATAGTTTAAAAGAATTGAATGCAAAACCGGAAGATGCCGTTTTTATAGGAGACGGCGGATCGAATGAGCTTTACGGCGCAAAACAGGCCGGACTTTCGACAATTATGATTACCGGCATTATCAAAGAAATTTGGCCGGATAAAATAGAATCAGGAAAAAAATATGCGGATTATGTCATCGAAAATTTAGACGAATTAATATAGCTCTTCTATACCTTGACCATAATACCGATTTTACTTATATTAGAATTATTCGGGAGGTAAATATGGATAATTCTATGCTGGGTAAAATTTGCTTGATAACCGGTGCCAACTCCGGGATCGGGTTTGAAACCGCTTTGGGGATTGCTAACAAAGGGGCTTCAGTTGTTCTGGCATGCCGCAGTGAAGAAAAAGGGAAAGACGCGCTTGATAAGATTAAAAAAATAACAGGTAATTTATCGGTTGATATGGTGACTGTAGATCTTTCCAGCCAGAGTTCAATAAGGAAATTCGCAGGTGATTTTCAGTCAAAGTATAAAAGTTTGCATATTCTTATCAATAACGCCGGTGGTATAAACGGTAAAAAAGAATATACCGAGGACGGCTTTGAAATGACCTTTGCAATTAATTACCTTGCGCCGTATCTTCTTACAAGACTGCTTCTTCCGGTTTTAATTTCAAGCGCTCCGTCCAGGATCATCAATGTATCCTCAGGAGCTCATTTTATGGGGCGTATCGATTTCAGCAACCTTCAGGGTGAAAAGAGTTATGGCGTTATGAACTCATATGGGAATGCAAAGCTAGCCCTGATACTCTTTACGCATGAACTGTCAAAAAGGCTTGATGGAACTGGAGTTACTGTTAACAGCCTTCATCCGGGTTTTGTCAACACAAATTTCGGAGGTTCCGAGAAAGGTTTGGTACATCTTGGAATAAACATAGCAAAATCATTTGCCATATCTCCAAAAGAAGGAGCAAAAACATCGATTTATCTGGCATCATCGCCTGAAGTTGAAAAAATTAACGGCAAATACTTTGAGAAATCTCATCTGTCCGGTTCCTCAACAGCGTCTTATAATGAAGAAACAGCAAAAAAATTATGGGAGACCAGTGAAAAACTATTAAAACTTGAAGGTGTTTCAGTAACGGGCGGGCATTTTGAGACAATGAGGAATTCGGTGTAATGCAGTTATGACTAATTCCAGAAAAGTTAAAATATTTATTGCATCAAGTTTAGACGGGTTTATAGCAGAGGAGGACGGCAATATAAGCTGGCTAAATACTGTTGAAAAAGAAGATGAAGATTACGGTTATGGTGATTTTATCAAAACAATCGATATTGTAATAACCGGAAGAAAAACATATGATAAAATTATAAGTATTGATCCGGATTATAATTATTTTGGTAAGAATTGTTTTGTTCTTTCACGCGAAACAAAGGGTAAAAACGGGAATATAATATTTTATAACGACGATCCGTATAAATTGGTGGAAAAGTTAAAAAAAGAGAGCGGTAAGGATATCTATGTTGACGGCGGTTCGGAAATTATTATGGAACTCAGGAAATACAATCTGATTGATGAGTATATCATATCGATTATTCCGGTACTTTTAGGTAAGGGCGTAAAGCTGTTTGCGGACGCTGGCTTTATTGAGAATTTGATATTCGGGTATGTTAAAAGTTATTCATCCGGGTTGGTTCAAATAAAATATATTGTAAATAAATAGGGAGTTTATATGAACGGTTACCGGCTGTTCCTGGAATCAGGACCCAGGCATAAAACAACAATGGTTCATGTTACATCACTACTAGGCTGTATTTCAAAAGGACCGACAACAGAGATCGCTGTTGAAAAAACAAAACCTGCAATAAAAATATTTGCCGATTTCTTTAATAAAAACGGTGAAAATATCGAATTTGATGAGAATGGTAAAATGGAAATTATTGAGCATATCACCGAAGGGTATTTCCTGGGCCAGGGAAGCCCTTCCGTAGTTTTCAGTTCGGATTATGATGATCTTAATAAAAGCGAGCTTGATAACTATTTAAAAAGGTTAAATATCATAAAATTAAGTATTGCTGAATATATAAGGGAAAAAACTGAGGAAGAACTGTATGCCAGATTGTCCGAGAATTCAAGGTCAATCCATGAAATTTTGATGCATATGACGGCAAGCGAACTGAATTATTTAAACGGATTTTATTCAAAAACCCGGATTGTGGATGAGGCAATGGAAAATATGAAAAAAAGAGCTGGAAACATAACGGGACATTTTTTAAAAATAGATTATGAAATTGAAAAATATATAAAAGACAATTATGATGAAAAAAATAAATATCTTATTAAGCGCGGCCATGAAGAATGGACACTTAGAAAAATCATAAGGAGAATGCTTGAACATGGCGGGAACATCTTATGGAAATATCAATAAAAACAGGCAGGCCGATCATGAATGAATTTACAGATCTGTACAGATAAAATCGTACAGATAAAATCGTACAGATAATATCTGTTGATGAAATCAAGCTTTTTTATCAATAAAAACAATCTGTATTGTTATAATAAAACAATCTGTTTCAAAGTTTTGACAATGATGATTATTGCCTTTAAAATAATAATCCGGTAAGTATAATATTCCCGGTTTTCACAGAGGTAATTATGATTGAATTTGCAAACAGGGTAAAAAAACTTGAAGCATCCGCAACTCTTACTATAGCTGCGAAAGCGAAAGAAATGATAAAAAATGGAATTGACGTCATTTCACTTGCCGCGGGAGAACCTGATTGGGATCCGCCCTATGAAGCCAAGGAAGCTTCCATGACTGCCGTTAGAGACGGCAACGGACATTATACCGAAAATTCGGGAATGCCGGAACTCAAAAAACTGGTTGCCCAAAAACTTTCTACTGAAAATAACCTGGAGCTCAATGAAAAGAATATTATTATTACCGATGGGGCGAAGTTCGGCATATATTTGACTCTGCAGGCTCTTATCAATGAAGGAGATGAGGTCATTGTCATATCGCCCTACTGGGTTAGCTATGTTGAGCAGATCAAACTTGCGGGCGGTATTCCAAGAATTATCAACGCTACTGAAGATGAAGGATTTAAAATTGATACGGAAGACCTTGAAAGGCATATTACATCAAGGGTCAGGGGAATAATTTTGAACTATCCCTCCAATCCGACCGGGGTATTGTATTCTGAGGAAGAACTCAGATTTATCGGCGAGTTAGCCGTAAAGAAAGATATTTTTATAATAAGCGATGAAATTTATGAATATTTTAACTACACGGGAAAGCATGTCTCTATTGCTTCATTATCTCCAAAGATTTTTAACAATATTATTACAATAAACGGGTTTTCAAAAGCATATTCGATTCCCGGCTGGAGGGTCGGCTATGCTGCCGCCAGGGAAGATTTAATAAAAAAACTCGATGAAATTCAGAGTCATTCAACATCAAACCCTAACAATATTGCGCAGCTTGCTTGCATTGCTTGTTTGAAGGAATCAGGGAATTACACCGCCAAGATGGTCTCTGAATTTAAAGAAAGAAGGGATTACATTGTCAATGCCCTGAACTCGATTCATGGATTCAGATGCCAGAATCCAGACGGGGCATTTTATGTTTTTCCCAATATTCAATACTACCTGGCAAAAGAAGTCGGGGGCCAGGTTCCGACAAACTCAATAGAATTTTCAAGGATTCTACTGGAGAAGGCTCATATTTCCGTGGTTCCCGGAAGCGCTTTCGGCCTTGAAGGTTATATCAGGCTTTCGTTTACCCAACCCGTGAGCAGGCTGCAGGAAGCCGTCAAAAGAATATTATCGATTCTTGATAAATAATCTTTAAGAGAGGTTAATAATTTATGACTAAAGAAGTCTGCGGTTTTGAAATCGGTTTTTTAAAACAGATAAAAGATCTTTTGATAGCCACAAAGATTGAGGAATTGGAGATAGAAGAAGGTCAGAACCGCTATATAAGGGTTTCCAGAAAAAAATCTAGGGATAGCAATGCGCAGCAGCCCTACCTTCAGTCTGCTCAGGCGGCAATACCTTTAATGAATCCTCCTTCCAACCAGCCTGTTCAAATAATCACCCCGGCAAAGCAGGTAAATCCTTATGATGATGAAAAAAAGTTTTTCAGAATCAAATCACCTGTTATCGGGACTTTTTACGGCACTCCCTCACCGGAATCGCCGCCATATGTGAAAGTCGGAGATGTTGTATCTGAAGATACCACAGTCTGCATTGTCGAGGCAATGAAAGTTATGAATGAGATAAAAGCTGACATTAAAGGCAGGATTGTTGAGATTCTCAAATCAAACGGAAACCCTGTCCAGACAAAAGATCCCCTGTTTATCGTAGAAATAATTTAGAAAATCCATTGAATGCAATGCTTGATATTTCCGGAATTGCAAATCTAATCAGTGTCTTGATTTCTAAATTAACTTATTGTAAAAATACTAAAAATCAATTTATTAATTATTGATTTTTTTGTATTTTTACCTGAGGTTAATTATAATTTCTCCTACCGTGACCGAAAAACAATTATTTCTCCAGCCGATAATTCTATTAATCAATTTTCTATGATGAGTAATTAATTAAATTCTTGATTTGTAAGATTTCTATTTACAAAAGGAGATTTTATGAAAAATGAAAAAAAAAGAATACCCTTTGAATTAGCTTTAATCATCAATATCATATTAATTATACCGGTAATTTTATCTATTTTTAGAAGGGAAAGGTCCATTCAGGAAACGCTATGGCAAATCATTATCCTGCTGTTAGCCGGCGCTGCTTGGACTATTCTTGCGATGATATTCAGCAAGCTGATCACTATAAAATGGGGAAATTTCCTGAAAGGATGGGTTTTATTTCAAATTTTCACCATTATTTGCGAATATATTTTATTGGGTAATTATATCATTGCCGTATTTATTGTATTTTCAATTCTAACCGTTGCCGGAATAATAATATTTATATTATTTGATAAACTCTGGGATCTGTCTTTCGATTTTACCTTTATTAAATTTGCTTATACAAGCCTGGTAAAAATAAGCGGCTTTTTCCGGAGAAAAAAAGATATAAAACTTTTAAAAATCCCATATTTTCTTATGATCATCATTTCCCTGGCGCTGATCATTTCCGACCTTGTTTTTCATTACATGCATGACAGGGTTATTTTGCAAACATTCTTTCTGTTATTATTGTTGATTGTTGCCGGTGCGGCATGCACACTGGCCGCTATGACAGCCAGCCGCCTAATCACAAACAGGTGGGGCAACTTGTTAAAAGGATGGCCGGTATTTCAAATCCTTACCGGCATTTATTTTTATCTTGTTTTAATTAACGATAATTTTCTGAGAACAATATTTTTTATTATTCTGTTCATCCTCGGCCTTTTTCTTTTTATCCAGTACGGCAGTCTATGGAGATACGGTTTTGATAAAACCATACTGGAAACAATAAAACAAGAGACTTTCCAACCAGTATTTACAGCCGAGAAAAATGCCGGTATTAAGTCCATTAATATTTTTGATACAATCATAAATGGAATCGGGAATATTTTAAGGCTGAAACAATGGAAAATCATCCTGCCGGGACTTGCCGTTATAATTATTCTGGCGGGCGGAGCATGGATGTTTTTTAAAATATTCACTGTTAACGTAATTAGCTATACACCGAAGAATACGGTACCTTTAAAAACAGAGATCAGGATCAATTTATCGGAAGAAGTATTCGTGTCCGGCAAAGCGGCTGAGGAATTAATTAAGGAAAATTTAACGGAATATTCTAATGTTGGAATTATCTCAAATATTATTTTTATTAAACCTGAAACCGGGATTATCAGGACTGAACCGGATGTCAAAGGTTCCTGTCGGCTTGAAGACAGCCGGACACTTATTTTTACGCCTGAAGAAGAACTCAACCCGTCTTCAAAATATACCGTCTTTTTTAATCCTCAATGGCTATTTAAAAAAGGTAAGGTGATACTTGGCAAAAGTTATTCTTTTAATACTCCAAAATTTGAAATAACCGGTATCCGTATGTTTTTTAATTATGATTCCATAAATAATCTGGAAAAGGAAATAGTCGGGGAAATCAATTTTAATGCACCAGTAAACATAGAAGAACTAAGAAAAAATACCACTCTGGATATTAATGAGAAGCCCTTCAAATTTAATATTGAGTCGGCTAATATCCCGACCCGCTTCTATATTAAATCCGATAAACTGGAAAGACAGAAAACAGCGGTGAATATCCACTTGTCAATTAATAAAAATCTTCAGTGCATTCATGGCGGTCAGCCCCTTGGTAAAAAAATTGAGCAAACGATCACCCTCGCAGAAAAAGAGAAATTAAAAGTCATAGATGCCAAAACATGGCCTGTATCCGGAAATACTTATATTGCTCTACTATTTAATCAGCCGGTATCTGCCGAACAAATAAAAAAACATGTTTCTATACATCCTGAAACGAATGAAAGCGTACCCTATTCGGTAGAAACCGAATACTGTTATGCAGTATTTAAGGCAGAATTTTTGCCTAACAAAAAATATAAGATAAATGTGGAGAAAGAAATACTTTCAGCCGGTGGGGCGGAAATGAAAGAGGATTTTAACTACAATGTTTTTATAAAAGACATATACCCTGATGTCGGATTCAGTTCGGAAGGAAATATCTTGGCGGTTAACGGTAATATGGATCTTGAATTCAGCACAATCAACCTGGACCGGTTTCGTGTCAGGGTTGATAAAATATACCGGAACAATCTGGTTTATTATCTTCATAAAACTCATGGCTTTGAATTTGTCAAACCATTAATGCTAAAGACATTTGAGGTTGAAGGCGGAACTCTGAATGAAAGGGCGCAGCATTATATTAATTTAAAAAAATTCCATAATATTGAGTATAAAGGGCTTTATAAAATCACTTTATCCGATCCGAAATCCGGGGAAGTATATTATGATGAGGATGAAAATAACGTTAATAGATATACTAAATCAAAAACAATATTATGCACGGATCTTGGAATTATTGCCAAACAATCCGGGAAAGATCTATATGTTCAAATATATTCTATTTTACAGCTCGAACCCGTTGCTGATGTGACAGTCAATCTGGTCAGCTCCGACAACCAGGTTATCAGATCAAAAAAAACAGACAATACAGGGAAAATTGTTTTTGAGAACTGGCAGGAAGAAGGCAATGAAAAATTTCATCCGTTTATCTTATTAGCTGAAAAAGGGGAAGATTTATCATACCTTCAGTTTTCAAGGTCGATGAAAGATCAGTCCAGGTTTGATACCGGCGGAAAAATGCTTTCAAGGAATGAAATGCAGGCATATTTGACACCGGATAGGGGTGTTTACAGGCCCGGTGAAAAGGCAAACATCACGGCAATAGTAAGGAACGGCAATTTATCCCTGCCGGCTTCCGTTGATGTAAATCTTGAAGTCAATGATCCGACAGGCCTGAAATTTACTTCTTACCGGAAAACAATACCGGGTAATGGATTGATTTCTTTTGATATTAATTTTCCTTCTTATGCAAAAACAGGTGAATATGAGGCAGTTTTAAAAATTGGGGACAGTATTACTCTGGGACAGACATCTCTTAAGGTCGAGGAATTTATCCCGGATAAAATAACAACTGACATTAAAGCGCAGGAAAAACATACTAACGCGAATTTGCCTCTGGTATTCCAGGTTAAAGGAATCCAGCTTTTCGGACCACCAGCCTCCGGAAACAGGGTCAGAACACAAGTAAAATTTATTCCGCGTGAATTTTCCCATCCTTCATTTGAAGGTTATAACTTTACCGATATCGATAGAAAATATGAGCAGGAAATCTTTGATCTGGGAGAAGACAAACTGGATGATCAGGGGACAAAAGAATACAGCCTGGATATTCCCAAGTCAATACTGCCTCCGTCAGCTCTCTATGCGCAGATTTATGCAGAAGTATATGATGAAGGCGGCAGGCCTGTTAATACTATGAAGACCGTATCCATAGACCCTTACCCGGTTTATTTTGGAATTAAAGCAAATAAGCAGGATATATATTATGTGAATGAACCGATAGATTTATCTCTTGTAGCAATTGATTCTCAGGGTATATTTCAGAAAAAGGAAGGAGTAAATTTCTTTGTCAAGCACAGGGTTTATTACTCGATTCTGAGGAAATATGGACAAAAATTCAGTTATGACAGCCAGCCTTATGAAGAGCCCTTCATACAGACAAATTTAAACATAAATAAGGAAACCAACTACCGGTTCATACCAAAAGCGCCTGGGTATTATTATGTCTATTTCGGTGACAATGAAGCTATGCGCTCATCTATTGCAGTTTATGTGCAGGGCCCGGGTATGGAAACCGTCGATCAAACGATACCGGAAAATCTAAGTATATCAATGAATAAAGAAAAGTATGACGCGGGCGATACCGCTTCGGCAACAATCCGGTCCACGATCCCCGGAAAGCTGTTCTTTTATGTCGAGCGTGAAAAGGTATTATATTCCAGAACAGTGGATTTGGTTGATAATAAGGCAACCATTACTTTCCCTATCCAGGCAGACTATATACCAAATGCATATATAAGCGCCTATGTTATCCGCAAACCGGATGAAAAATTAAAAGAGTTGCCGATGAGCGCTTTAGGTATAAAAACCCTTACTGTGAATCCCGGAAATAAAAACATGCCCCTGGAGATTGAATCTCAGGATCAAACCCGGTCCGACAAGGGACTGGACATAAAGTTAAAACTTCAAACTGCTTCCTCAGGATGCGGTGTGGTTGTCGCGGCTGTTGATGAAGGGATTCTGCAAATTACACAGTTTAAAACCCCGGATCCTTTCAATTTCTTTTATACTAAAAGAGTCTCTGGAAACACATTTATACTCCATATTTGATTCAATTCTTCCGGATATAAAAGCTGTAAAAGAAGCAATCGGAGGCGATGAGGGGGATTATGACCTGTCCAGGAGGCATATAAATCCTGAAGCCGCTAAGCGTGTCAAATCCGTAGCTTTATATTCCGGCATTTTAAAACCTGATAAAAATGGAATAGTTAGCTATCATTTTGATATTCCTCAATTTAACGGGAAACTCCGTTTAATGGCCATCTCGACAGATGGGGACAGGTTCGGATCGGCATCAAAATATGTCATAGTTTCAGATCCGATAATATTGAGTTATTCATTACCCAGAATTATGGCGCCGAATGATTCCATAGAGCTTCCGGTTAAAGTCTTCAACCAGGTAGGGGTGAAAGCAAAAATTAGCGTAAAACTCAGCCTGGAAGGTCCTGTTAGGATTAAGGGAAATCGGGTTCAGGAGGTTCTTTTACCGCAAAAAGGTCAGCAGGAATTGATTTATTATATTACAGCCTTGAGCAATATAGGAAAAGCCGTGTTCCGGTTTGATGCCGAAGGCGGTAATGAAACCGCCAGCAGTAGTGCTGAATTGGCGGTAAGGCCGGCCAGAACTATTGAGACACTTTATAAATATGGAGAAATTGCGCCCTACCAGGAGAAAAAATTTTCAATTCCCGAAGGATACCTGCCAACCGGGCAAAAACTGAGATTATCCGCTTCTCCGCGGGAAATAGTCCGTTTTCTCGGCGCAATGGAATATCTCATTCATTATCCTTATGGATGTTCCGAACAGACTGCGTCATCGGCATTCCCACTTTTATATTTCCAGGATCTGGCCGATATGACCGGTTACTTTAATAAGCAATCTGTGACTACAGGATATTATATTCAGGAAGCGATAAAAAAACTGGAGGATATGGCTCTGCCTAACGGTGAGTTTTCAATATGGCCGGGCGGTAATGATTATTTTCATTATAATTCTCTTTATGTTTCCCACTTTCTTCTGGAAGCCTCCCGAATGGGTTTTGAAGTAAATCCGGGAGTTATATCGGCTTGTAAAAAATTGATCGGTTTGAATGCTCCGGAAAATAGAGCCAGATTGGATAGACGCAATATGAATGAAACCGAATCAATAGGAAATGATCCTTATATACTTTATCTTCGCGCTTTAATAGGAGAACCGGATCGGGAGAGTATGGATTATCTCAGGTTAAACAAACTCAATGAATTGAACTATGTTGACAGATGCCGCCTTGCTTCCTCTTATGCTCTTTCCGGCGACAAAAATAATGCTCTTTCTGTTCTGCCGTCCTCTTATCTTCTTAAATATTTTCCCCGATCTACAGGCGGGGATTATGATTCCATCGTCAAACGGTTATCTATTTATCTTATGGCAATATGCGATATAAACCCGGATGATCCCAGGAAAATGGAACTAGCCATCGAAATCGAGAAAAATGTGAATAACGGTTATTTCGGTACAACTCATGATAATGTACTTGCTCTTATAGCGCTTTCAAGAGCTCTTGAAAAGAGCAACAGCCGGGACATCAATGCCGGTTTATTTTTGAACAATACACCGCTAATTGATATAAATCCCGGGCAAAATGTTTTTGAAGCGACAAATTTATCGGGAAAAACATTAAGCCTGACAAACCGGTCCGGTAATTCATTATTTTACAATTTATATACTGAAGGAATACCGCGGGAAGTATTTGTTAAACCTCAAAATCAGGGCCTGGAAATTAAAAGGCA
Organism: uncultured Spirochaetota bacterium; assembly: GCA_963783575.1. Lineage (GTDB taxonomy): Bacteria > Spirochaetota > Brevinematia > Brevinematales > JAOACQ01 > CAWEAK01. The sequence continues at coordinate 50,931 of CAWAOD010000004.1, forward strand.
GTATCTTGATAAAACAGGAAAACCGCTTAATTTGACCGGGGTAGTACAGGGCGAACTTGCGGTCGTTACTATAACTGTTAAAACTATTAAGCCTCTGGATAATCTGGTAATAGTGGACCTGCTGCCGGCCGGTTTTGAAATAGAAAATCCCCGTCTGAATTCACGCGGGCAGCTGAATTGGACCCCTCCATATAATTGGAAGGGCGCTTATGAGGACATCCGGGATGACAGATTGCTCCTCTTTACCGGCGCTTTAAACGGCGAATATTCTTATTCTTATACCGTCAGGGCCGTTACTCCCGGTGAATATATTATTCCACAGGTATACGCGGAGGCAATGTATGATCCTGAAGTATTTGCCGTTGGAGAAAAACAAGGAAAACTGAATGTTGTCAGGAATAGCCGGTAAAATAAAGAGATTTTCACATTATAATTTATTCAAATTGTTATGTACAGTACTTTTGATTCCAGTCGGTTTATTTGTTATCTTTATATTTTTGAACATTTTATTCCCTCTTCAGAGGGATCGTCTGGAAAAAGATTTCTCAATGGTTTTTACGGACCGTAACGGCAGTCTACTTAGGATTACACTCTCGGAAAGTGAGAAATACAGAATCAAGCTTCCGTTGAAGGATATTTCTCCTTATCTTGTAAAAGGAATCCTGGAATATGAAGACCGTTATTTTTATTTTCATCCCGGTGTAAATCCCATATCTTTTATGAGGGCGTTCTATCAGAATATTAGTAAGGGCAGGATTGTATCCGGCGCTTCCACTATTACCATGCAGATTGCCAGAATGCTCTTTAACCGTCCGAGAAACCCGGCATCCAAATTCATTGAAATCTTTAATGCGTTTCAATTGGAATTTACATATTCAAAAAAGGAGTTGCTGGAAATATATCTCAATTTGATACCGATGGGAGGAAATATTGAAGGTGTTGGAGCCGCCTCTTATTTATACTTCGGAAAACCGGCGTATGATCTAAGTTTTTCGGAAGCCTGCATACTGATCGGTTTGCCTAAAAATCCTAATCAAAACCGTCCTGATAAAAATTATTATAAAATAATAAATTATATCGCGAGAGTGGCTTTGAAAATAGCCGGCCATAACGGCCTGCCGGAACAAATAAATACGGACTGGTTGTTAAAATCATCATTCCATTATGTTAATCCCTTCCGTTGTCAGCATCTACTTGAAGCCAAAAAACACAAAAAATCTTCGTTTATCCACCGGATGACAATAGACATGAATATTCAAAATTTTTGTGAATCTTTACTTCAAAGATTTCATCAGGCTGATTTGAAAAAAGGAATCTATAATGGCGCGATTATCGTTCTGGATAATTATACGCATGAAGTTTTAGCCTATGTCGGTTCTCCCGACTATTTTGACTTAACTCATGGCGGACAGGTGAACGGCGCTTGCATTTTACGATCTCCCGGCTCCGCTTTGAAGCCTTTTATTTATGCGCTGGCAATGGAAAAAGGCCTGGTTACCCCGCAGTCAATAGTTTATGATATCCCGAAAATATATGAAGACCGCTTTTCCCCGGTAAATTATGATAAAAAAGCCAACGGACTGCTTACTGTCGAAGATGCCCTGATCCATTCCCTTAATATTCCTGCAGTCAGGACTGAAATGGAATTGAAGAATAATGGGCTTGGTAATTTTTTAAAACAATTGTTCCCCGAAAGACGGGACTTTGTCGACCAGGCCGGATTAACCCTTGCTATCGGAGGCTTTCCAATCCGGCTGGAAGAAATCACCATGCTTTATTCAACTCTTGCCAATGGAGGTGAGCTCTACCCTCTCATTTATGAATTGGATGAAAAAACGAATTTAAGCAGTATGGGCAGAAATATTCTTGATCCGAGGGCTTGCTATATAATTTCAGAGATTCTTTCTTCTTATCACAGGCCGGATATGCCTTATTCCTGGGACTTCGCCCCGCATCTGGCGAAAGTGGCATTAAAAACAGGCACTTCTTTTGGCCTCCGGGACGCCTGGTGCATCGGTTATAATAAGAAATACACAATCGGTATCTGGATGGGCAATGTAAATGCACAGGGTTCGTCTTATCTTATAGGGGCAGAAATCGCTGCACCGGTTATGATAGGTGTTTTTGATTTCCTTACACGCAATTCCGATGCCTGGTTTGAAAAACCTGAAGGCGTCGGGATTCGTAAAGTATGCGCTGTAAGCGGTGAAAAGGCTTCACCTGATTGCAAATATGTAAAGGATGATTATTATATTAAAGGAATATCTTCCGAAAAATTATGTTCCATTCATAAGAGGATCTGGATCAGGAAAAAAGACGGGCTGGAAGTCTGTCCTTACTGCATGAATTCAAATTCTGACCAATACTCCAGTAAAGTCATGGAAGTTTGGCCCATAGAAGCCGTATCATTTCTCCGCTCAACAGGCAGAAAAATCGAGAGGATTCCTCCTCATAACCCGGACTGTCCGCACATTTCGGCTCAGAACAAACCGCATATTATAAGTATCAGCGAGGGGACCGTTTTTATTATTGACGCTTCCGCTTCCTGTGAAAATCAGTTAATACCTCTCAAAGTCCAGACGGCTCAGGATGCTGATAAGGTTTTCTGGTTTGCCGGAGGGAAATTCCTGACAAATACCGGACCGGATGAGACGGTGTTCTATAAACCCGATATCGGAAATATCAAACTATCTGTAATGGATTCCAGGGGAAGAAGCGATAGTGTAACGATTCTTGTAAAGAAGAAATGATATGAAACAGTTTTTTATTCTTACTTTAATCATTATTAGCGGCTGTAGCGGTGATCTTACAATACATTTAAAAATATTCGATAAGCGGCCTTTTATTAAAATTACCGCCCCGCATGGTATTAATATTATAAACGGTATTCATTTTTATCAGGTTAAGGAAATAAACCTTGAGATACAAAATATATTTGAAAGTTATTTTATTACATCAAAAAATATCTCTGAACCTCTTTCAGTTTTATCTGATATTCCTGTTAAAAAATATTACGGATCTTTAACGGTTTCAAAAAGAAACGGCTTATTTTATCTTTTAAATAGGGTTTCGGAAAAACATTATCTGGCTTCAGTCGTGGGCAGTGAATTGAATAGTGATTTTCCACCGGAAGCCTGCAAAGCTCAGGCTGTTGCATCCAGAACATTATTGTATTATTTAAATCAGAATAATATCGAATTGAATGATCTATCCAGCGTATATCAGGCATACCGCGGAGCTGAATTCGAGAATCCGGATATAATTTATGCGGTTGAAGCGGTAAAGGGGAAACTCCTTCATTATAAGAGGAAACTATTTTTCCCCTATTTTCATTCCACATGCGGAGGTTATCTTCTTCCCCCGGATCAAAAACGAGGGATTTCCGCGGGGATTTACCCGGGTTTGACGGAAATAAAAAGAGATGAATTTAATGGCGGGATCAATTGTATCAATTCACCATATTTTCATTGGGAAACAACCTTAATGTTAAAGGATATTGAAAAATCCACCAGGATTATGCCGGTATATTCCATTTCATTGAAAAAAACAGCAGATGGATGGGTTAAGGATGTTGAAATAACAAGTAAGAGCAATATCATTCAAACTGCTTATCAATTTATAAATGGAACCCGCCAGAAGACTTCCATGGGTATTCTCAGTTTTTATTTTAAAGTCCATCAAACAGGCAGCACCTTTTATTTTGAAGGGTACGGTTTCGGGCATCATTCCGGAATGTGCCAGTGGGGAGCCCGTGGATTAGCAAAGAAAGGTATGGATTATACTGAAATCTTGAAATTCTACTATCCGGGCACGGAAATTTATTAAATAAAGATCCTCGAGGCAGAGCTCGGGATAAACTCAACATAGCTATCGCAATTTTGTTGCGTAAGGAATCAAAACCTGGTCCTGGCGGCAGACAGGCTGAACTAAAGGGCACGCTTGTTAAATAGAAAAACCCCGCTTTAAAAAGCGGGGTTTTATTTTAAAAAGTTTTAACTTTTACTTTTTTACCTGGTCTTCTATTACAGCCTGGGCTGCGGCAAGCCTTGCAATCGGTACCCTGAAAGGAGAGCAGGAAACATAGTTCATTCCGACTCTATGGCAGAATTTGACTGACTTAAGCTCTCCGCCATGTTCTCCGCAGATTCCGACTTCAAGATCTTTACGCGTGCTTCTTCCTTTTTCTATGCCCATTTTAACAAGTAGTCCTACGCCGTTTTGATCGAGGGACTGGAAGGGATCATCTTTGAATATGCCTGCTTTCTTTTCATCCACATAATCCGGTAAAAATCTTCCGGCATCATCCCTTGACATTCCAAGCGTCATCTGGGTAAGATCGTTTGTCCCGAAAGAGAAGAATTCGGCTACTTCCGCGATCTGATCGGCAAGAAGAGCTGCCCTTGGAACTTCGATCATTGTTCCGACAAGATATTTTACCTTCTGGCCTGTTTTCTTAATGATTTCATCGGCAACTTTTCTTGTCCTTTCCTCAAGAATCTTGAGTTCTTTTCTGTCAATCACAAGAGGATGCATAATTTCCGGTTCGACTTTGATTCCCGCTTTGGCGCATTCGCAAGCGGCTTCAATTATTGCAGTTACCTGCATATCTAGAATTTCAGGGTAGGTAATGCATAATCTGCATCCACGGTGGCCGAGCATCGGATTTGCTTCGTGGAGCTGTTCGACTCTAAGTTTAACCTTTTCAAAAGGAACGCCGATTTTTTGCGCGAGTTCCCTCTGTTTGGGTTCGTCATGCGGTACAAACTCATGGAGCGGCGGGTCGATAAGACGAATTGTAACAGGCAGGCCGTCCATTTCCTTGAAAATTCCGCTGAAATCGGCTCTCTGGAACGGCAGAAGTTTGGCAAGCGCTTTTTTTCTTTCTTCAACAGTATCTGCCACTATCATCTCCTGGATCGCTTCCCTTCTTTCCTCCGTATCAAAGAACATATGCTCTGTCCTGCAGAGACCTATGCCCTGGGCGCCGAGTTCTCTCGCATGCTTAGCGTCATAAGGAGTATCGGCATTAGTTCGGACTTTGAGCTTTCTGACTTCGTCGGCCCAGCTCATCAAAGTATTGTAAGATTCGGGAAGCTGCGGCTTTATAAGTTTCAAAGCCGTCATATATACATCGCCGGACGATCCGTTCAAAGTTATCTCATCGCCTTCCTTAACTACCTTATCGCCTACTCTGAATAATTTTTTAGTGTAATCTATATCAAGCTTTTCACACCCGACAATACAGCATTTCCCCCAGCCTCTGGCAACAACAGCGGCGTGCGATGTTTTACCGCCGGTGGCTGTTAAAATACCGGCAGCGGCATGCATTCCGCCAACATCTTCAGGAGAAGTTTCTTTTCTTACAAGTATGACCTTTTCTCCTCTTTCCGCCCACTCTTCAGCGTCTTTAGCATTAAATACAACTCTGCCAGAAGCGGCGCCCGGTACCGCGTCGATCCCCTGTACAAGGAAGTTCTTTTTTAAAGCTTCTTTCTGTGACGGGTCGATTACAGGGTAGAATATGCCTTCGATATCTTTATCCTTGATTCTCATGATAGCCTGTTCTTTTGTTATCAGGCTTTCTTTTACCATATCAACAGCGATCTTGAAAGCCGCAAACGGAGACCTTTTACCGGTCCGGCACTGAAGCATATAGAGCTTTCCTTCTTCCACTGTAAACTCAAGGTCCTGCATTTCTTTATAGTGGTGCTCAAGGGTTTTTCTCACTTCAACAAGCTGCTTGTAAGCCTTGGCATCGGCTTTTTCGAAATCCGAAAGCTTAATTGGAGTCCGGATACCTGCAACGACATCCTCGCCCTGGGCGTTTATCAGATAATCGCCGTAGAATACATTGTCTCCGCTGTTCGGATCTCTTGTAAAGCAGACCCCGGTGCCGGAAGTGTCGCCCATATTGCCGAAGACCATCTGCACAACATTTACTGCGGTTCCGATTACGCCCTGGATTTTTTCAACTTTTCTGTAAGTCACAGCCTTATCGGCCATCCATGAACCGAAAACAGCGCCGATTGCCCCCCAGAGCTGTTCTTTCGGATCTTGGGGAAAATCTTTCCCGATTTCCTTTTTATAAAGATCTTTAAAGACCTTTATCAATTCCTGAAGCTCTTCCGCGTCGACATCGGTATCGTTCACTTTCTTATCTGCGGAAAAATTCAGTCTTTTCCTGGTTTTGTCATTTTTAATCTTATCGAATGCATGATCGAATTTCTCGCGTTCGATCCCCATCGCTGTTGAACCGTACATCATAATGAATCTTCTGTACGCATCCATTGCAAACCGCTTATTGCCTGTCTTTTTTGCAAGGCCTTCAACGGATTTGTCGGTTAAACCGAGATTGAGGATGGTTTCCATCATACCCGGCATGGAAATGGGAGCGCCTGAACGGACAGAAACAAGCAGGGGATCGTTCGGATCTCCGAGCTTTTTAGCGACAACTTTTTCAAGCCTTGCAAGATGTTCTTCCACTTCTTTGTCAAGACCTTCCGGATATTTTTTGCCGTTTTTATAAAATAAATCGCAAACTTCCGTGGTAATGGTGAATCCACCCGGAACCGGAAGTCCGATAGCCGTCATTTCGGCAAGCCCAGCTCCTTTCCCGCCCAGAAGCTCCTTCATTGCGCCGTCACCTTCGGCTTTTCCACCGCCGAAGAAATAGACATACTTACTCTTTGACATATCTCTATAACCTCCAAAATTTTAATCTATAGTATATTTTATAAACTCTTCTTTATTTTAAAGTAAAAACGCAATTTTTGCAATATTATTTTGATGGGATTTACAGTACAACAAAGAAAATAGAATGATAAGAATATTAATCAGTCAATAAAATCAACACTTTTAAGCATAGGATAATGTTTTTTATTAAGTGTCCACAATTTTAAATTATTAATTATAGCGGCGGAACAGATTATTGCGTCTAAAATAGTTACATTATGAGATTTTGAAAATTGATTTACAAAATAACCCGCAGTTTCTCCGATATTTTTATCTATTCCGATACAGTTTAAAGAATCAATAAAAATGGATGTTTTTATCTTTTCATTTTCCCGTATGCCGGCGAATATCTCAGAAATCTGGACAGGAGTAATGAATAGTAATCCGTTAGCATCCAAAACAATCTGCTTAAACCTTTTTATAATTTTTTCATTACCTCTAAAAATCCATATTAAAATATCGGTGTCGATCATTATCATATTGTCCTATCCCGCCTTTTGTCTTCAATATATTCATTGACATTGAAATCAAGATCTTTCCAGATGCCTGAAACTTCATCAACATTTTTTATGATGTCTTCAATTTTTAATTTCATTTTACCCTTTAAACTTTCCCTGATTAATTCTGAAATCGATTTTTTTTCTATTTCACTTTCCTTTTCTAGATATTCATAAGTCGCTTCATCTATATATATCTGGGTTCTTTTCATTAAAAAACTCCTTTAATGTATACATACATCATTATAAATCATAATTTATATTATTTCAAAATTAATTCATAAATGATTCCACTCTAAAAAGCCATTTTTTTAGAAAATTCACTATTGGAAAATATAGAGTTACAATACTCAAAATTGCTATTTTTAGCCTTTTTAGAGTGGACTCATAAATATTAGCTGAAATTAAAATTCTGAATTATTTTTTGCGTTTAAGCACTAAAACTATAGTATCGTCCGAGAATTCTTCACTTCCGACAAACTCGATAAGATCATTTATCAAACTCATAATTATTTGCTGGGAGGTTCCAATCGGGACATTTTTAATCGATTCAAGAACCCGGTCCGGTCCGTATTCCTCACCGTTTTTGTTTATGCTTTTAATGAAGCCGGCGGAGAACATAACAATAAAATCATCACGGTTCATGCTCGAAACTGAGGGTTTTATATTCATTTTGCGATTCACCGATTTTCATACCCAGAACCGGGCCCTTTATATCTATATCGTTATATTTTATTATACCTGTGCTGTTTTCCGCCGCATCCCTGTAATATATATCGTTATAATCCGCATTAACATACTCAAGCCTTTCTTCTTTTATCCTCAGCATTATTCCGGTTCCATAATACTCCGTTTTCCCAAGTTCATCAGCCAGGGAATCATTTATATTCTGGAGAATTTTCCCCAGGACATTCTTATGTGCCTGTTTAAAGTTTTCATTCACAAGGGAATCTAGTAAAAGCGCAACAAGAGCCGAAGAAATTCCTTTCCCGGATATGCTGAACAGCCATAATCCGCTCGGATTCCGGTTTTCCATATAATAATTATAAAATACACATGATATTTCCGATTTCGGCTTAAAATAATATGCAAGGTCCCAATCATCCATGGCCGGTATTTTTTGAGGGTAAACCAGGCGCTGCAATTTACCTGCAATCAATAGATCCTGACCTGTCTTTTTATGAAAATCCTTTATTTTTTGTGCGGAATTTTCCAGATGATCCATTAAAATATTAAACCGCATCCCGATTGTCGAAATGTCATCTTTACAGCGTAGCTTATTAACCTTACAGCTTTCGCAGTCTTTGACTTCACCGGCTATGATGTGCGGACAGGACACCCCATTGCCGAAAATTTCGGCCGGAGAACCGAATTCGTATGAACAGTTTTCATCAAAATTATCATACATCCGGCAGTCTTTTTTTTCACAGTTTTTAACGGAAGAACAGGCAATTTTTGATAAAGGGAACCTGGCCGCAAGATTGCCGTTCATTATATCTTCAAGCACGCTGAATAAGCGGTCTGCCGGGGCTGAAATTGTCCGGAATAAAAGTAATGCCGCGCAAATTATTATTAGAATAATAGACAATGTGTATATTATTGCGGAGGATATTATCCTGCCTGATAATATTTCTGCTTTTTTTCGATTAAAATCGGCAAAGTTGTTCCAAATTTTATCAATTTTAGCGGTTGAATCTAATAAATCATTGAATTGCCCTATAAGATATTGATCGCTCATTATCAGTTTTTTCTCATCCGGGTTTTTGGTTTGTTTAACGGAAAAACCGATGATGCTGACATGGAACTTATCAAGCAAACCAAGTAAATCCCGGCCTTCATTGCTTTCAATAAAACTTGAAATATTGCTTATTTTTAAGAAAATTAAATTCCATTGCTTTTTACCCTCGGATAGAAAATTTCCATTTTCTATATTGATTTTATTCTGAAAGGATTCAAAATCCTGTACGTTTGTTTTCCAGATAAAAAAACTATCTGAATGGTCTGCTTTAACGATTAAGATTTCCTCCGTAAAAAACTTTAAATTATTCCATTTTGCAAGAGCGGATATTGACATTCGGGCATTTTCACCGTATTTATTTATTTTTGTTAATGAAAGAAAAACCATAATAATCGTACCGGCAGGAATAATGAGCATTAATAATGCAACCCAGAAAAGTTTTTTAAATATTTTCATAAAAAGCCTCTCTTTAAATTTGATAAAATTTTGGATTTTGTTAAATATTTATTAATTTTATCGGCATCATTGGATACTTATGTAAAGAGATCAAAAATACCAAGCGAATCCTGAAATTAAATTCATTCTGCAATAATGCCAGGTGTTATACGTCTATAAAAAGAGATCTTAATCCGGGAGGATAGTATGGAAATTGTTAAAGTTATTGGAATAATTATTTCGTTTATTGCAGGCTTAATACTGGTTATTCTCGGCTGTACTTCCGTCTGGAATATTATTGAATTTAAAAAATGGCATTCTCAACCTGCAGCGACCGGAAAAATTATTAATTCGGGAGACCTTTTACTTTATATAAGAATAAAAGGAATTGGCAGCCCGGCTGTTGTCATAGTTCCGGGGCTTGGGAACTCCTCAACCGAATGGTGGAAAATCCAGGATGAATTGTCAAAATTTACCAGAGTCTTTACATATGACCGCTCAGGTTATGGCTTGAGCTGCGCAATTCCAGATAATGGCGTTCAAATTACAGCTAAGATAAGGGCAGAGGAACGTACATGCCCTGTTAAGCAATGCAGGGATTCAATCTCCTTATATTCTGGCCGGCCATTCATACGGAGGATTGATTATTGCTGAATTTGCGGCCATGTACCCGGGAGAAACCGCCGGGGTGGTTCTTGTTGATGCCGTTCCGGCGGGGAATAATAAATTTAAGGAGAAAATCAATGCCGGGGTTTATCGTTCATTTGTTGATAAAACATCTATGATAAAAATAATGAATATAGCCGGGCAACTGGGTTTAATCAGATTATTCCAGCTTGTTCCTTATAATCTTCCCACTGATTTAAGGCAGGCCGTAGTTGAACATTTATCATCCCCTTATCTGGCAGGTACAGTTTTAAATGAAAATGAGAATCTTGGAAAAAGCATTTCCGAATTCAAGAAAATAAGGAATAACTTCCCGGATGTCCCATTACAGGTTATATGCAGGACGCCGGAAATATCAGTTGAATGGATGACAAATAAAGGAATTTCTTATGAAGAAGCCGTTAAAGTCGAAAATTTGTGGCAGGATTTGTCAAAGGATTACCTGAAACTTTCAACTAAAAGCAAATGGATATTGGCTGAAAAATCAGGACATTCGATTCATCTTGACAGGCCGGAGATTGTGATTGATGCTATTAAGGAATTAATTCGCTGAAGACGAGATCTTTTATAAAATTCTAATGGAACATCTTTATTCCCAAGGTTTCTGCAACATTTTACAGAACTAACATTCGGCGGGTTTTATTATAGGGGAGTTTTTCTTGGTGTCATATTCCTAAGTATACTTGGCTGGTAGAATATTGTAAAAAATCTGGGCTTATGGAATGGAATAATGACATTTATTTGTAGTGAATTGTAAAAGACAGATTTCTCACTGAAATTTCTCGTTTTGTGAGCTGACCATAATAGAGAATAAAATCGACATGGATGGCAAAAATTTATCATTGTGAAAACATCCTATTTCCACAAATACAAATTTGACATAATCCTATCGCTGTTTTATCATCTTTTGATATAAAGTAAGAAAAAATAGTTGAAAAAATGTATCTATCGGCTAAATGGAAGCTACTGATTTTTTAAAGGAAACTTTTTATATTGAGAGGAGGTTCCGATGAAAAGAACTCTTATGCTCAATTTAGTTGTTTTTGCTTTGATGGCCGTATCTTTAATCAGCGGCTGTGGAGTAAGCGGAAAATCGTTTGTAAAGGTTGATCAAATCGAAAACAACAAAGGGCTTGTTTATTTATATCGGCCTTATGTTTACGAGGGACTAGTTCCAATGGGAACGGCCAATATTATGGGATGGGAGAAATTCCCTATATCAGCTAATGGTAAGTTTATTGGTAATGTTCTAAACGGAGGATATTACTACATATTCTTAGATCCGGGAACTACAGTATTCACAATGCCATATGGTCCCGATATAATTAGCAATACGGTGGAGATAAAACCAAGGGAAACATATTATTTAAAATGCCGGATGGTCGAAGCTCTTGTATCGGAATGGCCATCAATAGATTCTGTTACAGAAGCTGTAGCCATGCCCGATATTAAAAAATGTAAATTGATCGTAAAAGATTAATTTTTGGTTCAAAGACTAATCACTTGTAACTACAGAACTGCCTTAATAATGCGATAGATTACCTTACTGATGTCTATGCCGATGTAGCAGTTTTAATGGTATGCAGTAATGCTATTGAAAATCTTGCCAATCTGGCCTAATACCAACAAAGCTGCAATCAGATGCAAAATAGCTCTACTCTCTTTTTATGCATATTATCACATACATGGTCATCAATTCCTTAAATAATTCGGGAAATGGTACGATGCTGCCCGCGGCTGGCCAATCCTTATTTCCAAATCGCTAAAATTCCGCCATATAATGCATAGGTAATGAGGTATAATACATTATTAATGACCAATACTACTGATTTTCGTCCTTCAAACCGTGTGTTCAAGCTATGGGTTAATGCAAAAGTAAACCAGGCAACCAATCCAACCAATGCTCCTGTCATGAAATCATTCACTTTTAAGCTGTGGATAAAAACTTGCAATCCATAGGACAAAATGAATGTGGCTAATAGACCCCCAGCCATCAATAAAGGCATAGCCTTTTTATCCTCTTCACTCATTTCTTTCTTGTTTGGGTCCATTCCAACTCCCAATTGCCATGCTTTAAACCATGGAACCATGGGTGAATAATAGAGCCAACTCAGGACAAAATTAGCTAAACCAATAACAATTAAGGGCAAAACTGAAACAGTAAAATCTAACATAATACTCCTCCTGTAAATATTATAATCCGAAGCAAAGTTGTGTAATTTTTTTCAACATCTATTTCTCTTGATTTTCATTAACTCTAAATTTAACAATCCTTTTAATTAATGCTATTGGCAGCGGTTGATCATAAGGAAATTGGACGGTTCCACGCCCGCTTTGTTTGTATTCCTTTAATTCATTTAGGACTTTTGATACTGTCGCTTACCCAGCTTATATTAAAAATTTAGTGATGGCATCATTTTTTGTCAAGGTACTTTTGAAAATATATTATTTGTGAATTCCTTATGAAATATTTCCACTGGATGTCTTGTTTAGCCTATTTTAAAATCAATCAGGCTACATCCAAAAACTGCTTTAAATATAATTTTAAAAAACATTTTTTGAAATAACTGAACTCTTTTTCCATCTTACGAGAGCTTCTAAGAACCCCTGGCCCATATAAACCAAGATTGTAAATAGTTGAAAAATAAACAGGCAGGGGTACGATCAAAAGGAACAGAAGTCTGATGACTTGACGGTTAAGAACCATTTTGTAAACGGACATCTATAAAACTGATAGTTAAACAAAATTACCCGGAACAGCCGGCCAATAACCACAAAGAATCGATGATCTCAAATTATTATTAACTGTAAAAGAACAGTTTTAATCAATATTGAAACCAAGTAGCCATGGGCACAAGGACTGTGCCATGATATCCGCCCAATTTGTCTCAACTAGCCGAACGAAAGTTCGGCAGCAACACGATGTTGCACAGCGTAATGATTGCGCAAATGGCCACCGCCCCTCGGGCGGAATTTTCGATATTCTTCCAATATAAAAATGAGTTATTTTATACTTTTTCCTTTATAATCATGTAAACAAAATCCTGTATAAAAGAGATAAATATGAAAATATTATCACTCCTGATTATTCCCATGTTTTTATTGCTTTTCATTTGCCAATGGGCAAATGGAGAAGAGTCCGGACTTTTTCAATTAAAAGACTATCTTAGCAACACCCGTTATCCCCAGGATTACTGGCAGATTTCAACTCCCGAAATCCTGGGTTTGAAAGCCGGCAAATTAATGAAAGCGGTTGAATTTATTGAAAATTATGAGTATGAGATTCACAGTTTTCTGATTGTAAAAAAGGGTGTCTTATATTTGAGCGATACGGGCATAATATAAAAGATAAGCATCAAATTGAACCCTTTGAAAGGCATACCTTATATTCCACAACGAAAAGTTTTATCTCCTGCCTTATCGGTTTTGCGATACAGGAAAAATATATTTCAGGTGTGAATGATAAGATGATAACTTATTTTAATAATATTCCTGTTGAAAATATGTCGGCAAGAAAATCGAATATAACCATAGCCGATTTACTGACAATGAGAAGCGGATATGACTGGCATGACTCCGCCGGCAGCGATCCTGTCTTTTCTTCTGCAAATCCGGTCTCCCAGTTATTAAACAGGTCTATGATAGCGGAGCCGGGAACACAATGGAATTATGATACCGGAAGCTGCCACATATTGTCGGCAATATTGTCAAGAACAACCGGGAAAAGCGCGCTTGAATACGCAAATCAAAAATTGTTCATGTCTCTTGGAATAACCAATATAGCCTGGGATGCCGATAAAACCGGCCTTAATTTCGGCGGGTTCGGTCTTGAGCTGACTCCAAGGGATATGGCTAAATTCGGCTATCTTTACCTGAAAAAAGGAAAATGGAATGGGGTACAACTCATTTCGGAGGAATGGATAAACGATTCCACAAAGGTTTATTCCGATACTTACTGGCCGTCAATGGGCAAATACGGATACCTTTTCTGGATTCCGGACTCGAGATTTTATTGTACAAGCGGGCTTTACGGCCAGAAGATTTACATTTTTCCGGGGCTGGATATGGTTGTGGTTTTCACTGCCAATCTTCCTGTCGCAATTGCCGAAGATACGCTGAATAATATTGTATTGAATTTCATACTTCCGGCTGCTGAGAATTAATCCTCAGGCTTTCATAACTGTTTTTTAACCAATTTATCTCAGAATAAGGAATTGGTATTCTTTTATTTCTTATATCTTTTTAATATTTTTTTAAATTCATCCCTGTTTTTGTATTTTTCATAAACCATATCCGTTTCTAAAAAATTCTCAATAGGATAGCCTTTCTTTAATGCTGTTTCAATATTCTTATAAAATCCCTTATCATTATCCATATCACCGTATATTTCCGCGAGAGAGCCGTAAGCATAAGAGTAATCCGGGTTAAATTCGATCGCTTTCTGCACATCAGCAATTGCGAGGTCAAACTTTTTTATTGATCGATAAACATTCCCACGGTTATTATATACTAATGAATAATTAGGGTTCAACTCGATTGCTTTATTATAGTCGTTAATTGCTTTTCCATATTCTTTTTGATAGTAATAAGCAACCCCTCGGCTATTATAGGCATCCGAATAATTAGGATTCAGTTCGATTGCTTTACTATAGTCATTTATAGCTTTTTTATATTCCTTTTGATCTGAATAAACAAGCCCGCGATTATGATAGGCTAATAATAAATCCGGATTTAGTTGGATCGCTCTGTTATAATCATTTATAGCTTTTTCATATTCCTTTTGATCGTAATATGCAACCCCGCGATTATGATAGGCCTCCGAATAATCCGGTTTCAATCCGATTGCATTATTATAATCATTTATTGCTTTTTCGTAATCAATTTGAGCGGAATAAACAAGTCCGCGATTATGATAGGCTAAAGAATAAGCCGGATTCAGTTCGATAGCTTTATTATAATCGTTTATTGCTTTTTCATATTCCTTTTGATCGTAATATGCAACCCCGCGGTTATTATAGGCATCCGAATAATCCGGTTTCAGTTCGATTGCTTTACTATACCATTCGATTATTTCTTTAGGATTTTTGCTGTCATAAGCCTTATTAAACCAATCAAGGGCGGTAAGATAACTATTGAATTTATTTTTATCATGATCTGAAATGACGGGTGAAGACTGAACGGTTGCTTTATTGAAATTATCAATATACCTTTTTGTTTTTTCCTCAAATTGCTTTGCTTCTTCGGATAATTTTTCAGTATCACACTGGTATTTATTCCATAATTTGAAAATAAAAGTATCGAAATTCTCTATTTTTACAATAAAACTATTTTTTGTATTGTTGATCAGGTTTACAACACGCCAGTTCATGGAATTGATATCCATAGCGCACCAGTATAAACAGAAATGCCGGTCCTTTTTCTTTTTTTCCAGGATATTCATAATAGAATAATCCGAACCGTTATACCCGATGACAACAAGCCCCAGTTTTTCCAGGGCTTCGTTAAATTTGGTTTCCATATTTTTATCCAGGGACTGCGTTTCATTATTTATATTTTTGATGTTTTCAAATAAATAATCGCCGTGGAGCTTGATTATATTCGGTTTGTCATCCTCGATATTGATGTATTTCGCGGTCTCATTATGGGAATAGACCCGGGGTTTTTTATGCGTATAGAACAAAAGGGCGTCATTTATCAGATCGTCAAAATTGGTCGTAAAAATATTTTTCACAACGCCCTTTTTAACGATATTCGCGAATAGAATGTAAGCTCCCTGGGGTTCTTTCTTTTCTATCAGCCGCTCGATAAACTTCTGCCGCTCCCTTTCATCCTCTGAGTATTCCTCGAACCAGAAACCGTAAAGACTATCCGAATAAATATGATCTTTTAAATCATCCCATAATTTTTGATTGTCCGAATATTCATTTTTGATCGATTCGGGAATTTTATTTATATAACTGATTTTATCTTCTTCCATTTTTGCTTTAAAGTGATCTTCTTTTTCATTAATAAATTTTTCATAATCTTTTTGGCGGGAATCATCTTTCTGAAGGTAAGTGTCGATTAATTTTATTATTTCAGATATACTATCCGCTTCATTGCTGTTTAAGTCCGTCCTGCTTTTCGCGAAACAGTTCTTTTTTATTATTTCTATAATCCCCCCGCCGGATGGAATTTCCGAACTGATTGAAGAACCTGCTCCTAAAAATAGCGAGAATTTCGAGAGATTTTTTTCGATTTTTATACCCATTTCATTCAGCAAGACAGCTTC
Organism: uncultured Spirochaetota bacterium; assembly: GCA_963783575.1. Taxonomy (GTDB): domain Bacteria; phylum Spirochaetota; class Brevinematia; order Brevinematales; family JAOACQ01; genus CAWEAK01. Next base: position 67,270 of record CAWAOD010000004.1, read on the forward strand.
ATCTTTAATTTTTTCATTATTGATTTCAAATTTTTTCATATATTTATTCCTGTCCTGAATTTTTCTTACATTTTTTCTTTCCAGATCGGCGTTCCCCTCGGTGTCTTGCTCAAATAATGTGTCTCAAGAAAAGTAATGCCTCCCTGTATTGCCGGCATTATCTTTTCAATCCTGGCAAGCCTTTCCTCCGAGTCGAAAGCCCAGTCGCTGTCAGGATATTCGCTTAATACCCTCTGAAAAACATGATTTAGCGGCATCCAGGTTCATTTTCTTTTTTGTTAGCGTTTCCATATCGAAAAGAACCTGGTTAAATTTGAGAGAAATGGAACCATTGTATTTATTGAAATAATCAACCCCTCTTTTATAGATTGTGTAATCGTCTTCAGCAGGCTGTGATTTATATTCCTCAGGCTTAACCTGTTTTCCTGACTTTTTCTGGCGTTCCTTAGTGGACAGAATTGCCTGATAAGCCTCATTAATATGGGCCATTTCACTTTCCTTTGACAATTTCTCTTTATTATCAGTAAACAAATCTGGATGATTTTCTTTTGCCAGTTTTCTATAGGCTTTCTTAATTTCAACCGTTGATGCTTCCGGCCCAATCCTAAAATCCTATAATATTCATCCATAAGACCTCTCGTTATTCTTAAAATATGAATAGGTATTATTATCGTCATGAATTGCTGTCATTTTTCCCGCCATGATTCCATGGATGCACCCGATATTATGCATGGCAAAATTTAGAGCCTCAAAAATACAATCTATCTTTCTAATTCCGAATTCGGGAAGAAGCTGCATAATACTCTCCAGGGAAGTGCTGTTCATAAATTTATCCATCCTCTTCCGGATATTATAGAAATAATCCCTTAGCCCGACAAAAGGCCTGTGTTCCAAATTTTCCGGCTTAAGCGAGATATTTTTAATATATTCTTCAAAGCCTGCTCCTTTAAGGTTCCTTGCCGACAAAAAATAATCGGGGAAACCTGAGGGTGCGAGCACCCATTTATCAATAAAAATCAGGATGTCAAGGACATAACGCCACAACTGCTTTCCGCTGTATTCTTTTTCCCAGCCGTCAAAACTTTTATGATCTACCAGGCCCCTTCTTCCGGGGGTTCTGTATTCGTTGATTTTCTGAAGTGTCGCTCCCGAAATGCGAAGAAAATCCTCAATTTCCCATAGAATAAAATTCAGTTGTGCGAAGATTCTATTCAAGGATCCGTAATTTATACCTTCTTTGCCGGGAAGAGCAGAATGGATTTTCAGTCCGCCCGGGGCGGTTTTTGATTGCCGGTTATTCAGAACACTGCTGTTTCTTAAATAGGTATTATATTCTTCTCTTTTTTCAGGATCGGAGAGAATGCTGTAAGCCTGATAAAGGATTATGAATTTTGCTTCCGATTCGGGGGAATTATTGTTTTTATCGGGATGATGTATTAATGCCAGCCTTCGGAAAGCCGTTTTGATTTCTTCAACGGATGCCTCTTCGCAAACATCCAGTATTTCATAAAATGATATATAAGCAGACATATTATATGAACCTTTGTTTTTATTCAAAAGACAATAAATCGTATAATTTATAATCTGAAAAGTCAAACAAACAGGAATTTGGGATTAAATTAATTTAGATTGACTAATATTCTAATAATATGATATAATATTAGATAGTTTTGGAGGTGTTTTATGGCTCCCGACAGGAGGAATGAGATATTGGATGCGGCCGGAAAATGTTTTACTCGCTTCGGTTACGATAAAACGACCCTTGACGACATCGGTAATATGGTTGGTATAAATAAGGTATCGCTTTATTATTATTTTAAGAACAAGGAAACACTTTTTGCAGAAATGATTTCCAGGGAAGCTGACGAATTTATGAGCAAGGTCCTGAAAAATGTCGAAGGAATATCCTCACCGAGGGAAAGAATCCTTGCATGGATAGCCGAAAGCTTCAAATACACCCAGAGCGGTAGTGTCCTGCACCAGCTCTCTATGGAAACGCTTAAAAAGCTTACACCCCAACTGGAAGGATTGAAAATCTATGCTCAAAAGAAGAGTGTGGAAACAATCGAGGCTATGCTGAAAGAAGGGCAGGTAAATGAGTTCATTCCATGCAACACGAACAAAGTCGCGGAAATCATTCAGAAAATCATGTATTCTATGAAAGAGTCGGCATATAACCTGGTAAAGTCGGGTCAGGCAGCTACCCTGGATAGCGGGACCCTGGACAGTGATATTGCTTATGCGGTATCACTGGTTTTGGATGGAATAAGCTTAAAGAAATAAATTTAGGAGGATGTTTATGTTTATTTTGATTCAAATCGGAGTTTATTTACTTTATTTTATTGTGGGTTCTTTGTTCAGTAATGTTTTTCTTCACCTGGTCTGGAGTTTTCATTTTACCAAACTCCCCGAAAAACATAGGAATACATTTATGGGCTCCCACATTGGAACCGCGGTATCCGCTCTTATTTACTTATTTATCGGAGCTCTCATTCTGGCGCTGCTGAAATACCAATTCGGCCTGAATCTGAATTCATTATTCATATTCATAGGCGTCAGCCTTGTGGCCGTCAATGTTGCATTAAGGTTTGACAAAGCAGAGAAAAAAAATTCTTGATGGAAATTATTCGATCCATTATTAGATGTTCGTTGGGAAAATAGGAGGGAAAAATGATTGTTTTATTTTATGCGGCCTATTTTATTGCCGGGGGTTTGTTTGTTAACGGGTTTTTCCATTATCTGATGGGAATGTCGGGAAGAAAATTTGTTAAACGTCCGCGAATGCTGTCTCAGGAAAGATTTGATAAGATGTCTGCCAGATCTACCGGTTTCAATTCCGCTGTTTATAATGTCATTTACGGAATGATACAAATGATCATAGCTTTTTTACTGATAACAGGTGTCGGTAAATTTCATTTAGGACTGACATGGGAAACGGGCATATTTATCCTGAATATTGTCATCTCTTCTATTCTTACCGCCTGGAATTTTGAGGGGACATTATCGTAAAAGCAATGATTGCCTGAAAGAAATAAGTAAACTGAAGGCATTGAGCAACGGCAAATTTAAATTTTGATAAGTTAATATAGCGGGGTTCATAATGTTCCTATAAAGCAAAATTTTTCATGGGAGGAAATAATGAAATTAGAAATTTTTGTAGAAACATTCCTTTGTATAATAATTTTATTATCGATATTGTCATGCGGACACAAGCCGGCTGTTAAAGGGGAAAATCCCATATCAGAGGAAAAATCAAATATTGAGACAAATGTGGGATATCCTGTATCGGAAGAATATTTAAATATTGAAACAAACAATATCTTCACTACCGAAGAAACCGTTGTACTCTCGAATAAAACTAAGGTATTGATACTTCCGTTTGACAACAGGTCGGATCAGTCGAAGTATCCAAACGCTAAAATAGTAAATACTATTATAATGAGTGAATTATACGCATTTCTATACATCGTGCCTTCTTTCGACGTTCCTGAAAAAACTGAACTGGCCGCTCTGAATTCCGAATTTTTAAACCGGAAAGATATAAAACCGCAGGATATTTACAGTAACTATCAGGCGGATATTATTATTTTCGGTAATTATGGCCTAAATGGCAGTAAAACAGATCCAACGGCGCAAATACGGCTTAATATATGGAATAAAGCGTCTGGAAAGATTGATACTCATGAATATAATACACCCATTGACGCAGATATTTTTGACGCAATAGATGCTATGCTCTCCCAGATTATCAGTTTAACGCTTAATGAAGAAGTTAAAATCTCATATCTCAATATCGGAAATTTCAAAATAGGAAACGGATCTTATTCACTTACGATCAATAATAAACCAGCGGCAAAAATAACAAATGATAATTTTTCACTGAATCTTAAAATATTACCGAATGCGATTTATTCGATAAGGTTAAGAAATACCGCGGATAACAAAAATGTTTTAAACAATCAGGTTATGTTAAAGCCCGGTGAAACGACAAATATTAGTTATACCGCGGCTTTCGCTGAAGATAACTTGTATGACGTAGTTACAAACGGCAATATAGCGTTTATCAAATATTACCGCGATGATATTAACAAGCCCCTTGATATTAATGGCAACACGGCTTTGATTTTAGCGATCTATGGCGGAGATATGAACATGATTAAAGTCTTGATCGAGGCTAAGGCCGATGTCAACACAGCAGACAAAGATGGCGTAACAGCTTTGATGTGGGCGGCCATTAAAAGCCGATCGGATGCGGTCAAAGCATTGATCGAAGCTAAAGCCGGCCTCAACGCCGCTGATAAAGACGGCTGGACGGCTTTGATGTGGGCGGCTAGAAAATACAATGAGAGTGTGATGGAAGCATTAATCGAAGCTAAAGCCGACCTCAACGCTATAGATATAAACGGATATACGGCTTTATCATATGCGGCCAGGGATGGCGATACTAATGTGGTTAAAATATTGATTGAGGCAAAGGCCGATCTCAACACCTTGACTAAAAATAATGAAACGGCTTTGATGCTTGCCGCCCAAAATGGGCATACTGATGTAGTTAAAGCATTGATCGAGGCAATGGCTGATCTAAACAAGGGGGATAATAATGGCTGGACGGCTTTGATGTGGGCAGCCCAAAATAGGCACACAGATATAGTCAAAGCATTGATCGAAGCAAAGACCGATGTTAACAAAGAGGATAATAATGGCTGGACGGTTTTGATGTATTCGGCTAATTCCACTATCACAGGACTTTTAAGAGCAGCCGGGGCGAAACAGACCATATTCGGTGCTGCTGCAATAGGTGATATAGATTTTATCAAAAATTACTCGGGAGATGTTAATTCTGTGAATAAAAACGGCATTACGGCTTTGATGTGGGCCACCCAAAACGGTCATACGGAAGCGGTTAAAAAATTGATTGCGGCCGGTGCCAATGTTAATGCTGTTGATTCAAAGGGAGATACGGCTTTGTCGCTTACTAAAGATGCCTCCATCATCAATCTTTTAAAAAAGGCTGGAGCGAAGTAAAAACAATATCGCCCCCTTAAGGAGGAGGATATGAAAAACACCGGGATGAGCGGAAAAATATGTCTGGTAACCGGGGCGAATTCCGGCATCGGAAAAGCCCTTGCAATGAAGCTGGCCGGCTACGGCGCAAAAATAGTTCTTGCCTGCCGTGACCGGGAGCGTGGTGAAAAAGCCATGAAAGAAATAAAAGAAATTACGCAAAACCCTGATGTTGAACTGCTTATAATGGATTTATCATCGCAGAAATCTGTCAGAAACGGTGTACTGGAAATCAAGAGCCGGTATGGAAAGCTGGATGTGTTGATCAACAATGCAGGTGTATTGCTGTTTGAGAAAAACCAGTGCGAGGACGGAATAGAAAAAACACTGGCAACAAATCTCTTGGGACCGTTTTTATTAACCAATCTTTTACTGGAATCGTTCCGACCCTTTGCACGAATTATCAATGTTGTATCGGAAGGAACGACCAAAGGGGAGATTGAACTGGGAAATCTCAATTCCGGGAAAAAATACAACCCCGTTCTGGCCTATTCTCAATCCAAGCAGGCTGAAATTCTATTCACTTACGAATTAGCGGAAAGATTGAAAAGTACCAATATAACCGCGAATTGCTTTTATCCCGGGCTGGTAAAGACTAATCTTGCAATGGCTGATAGAAGTTTACTGAAAGAATCATTAATAAGAAAAGTGATGACGACGTTGTTAAAATTCATGTTTGTTCCATTGGAAGAAAGCATTAAATTAAGAGTTTTTTTGGCAGCATCGGGTAAAGCGGCTGAAATGAACGGAAAATTTCTCATGTGCCGGAAAAATAAAATTATTATAAAAACATCCGGTGATCGGGCAACCTCTCAGAAACTCTGGGAGATATGCAGGGGATTAACCGGTTTATAGGAAAGATTGTTTTGAAAAAATCAGCAAAAATCAGGAGGTTTCTTGAATGGATATTTTTAAGGCAATAAAAGCAGGCGATATCAATGCCATCAAGGAACATATAAAATAAAAACTATTTATGCAGATCCTTTCATTGCAAAATTGATGGGAGCTTTTATGGAATCCATGAGCATCCTGGTTGAGGATTCGAATAGAAGATTATTAGTAAAATCAACAGCGCGCAATACTGAAATTATTCTTGAGGAGATTTCAAATATTTCTAATGTAAGATAGCTAATATTTTAATAAAATTATTTGAAAACATAAAAAAGGAGCATCAATATGAAAATGAATGTTCTTAAACTGCCCGCTGTTCTGCCGGATGGTAAACCCGGGGCAATTTATCCTGTTCTCCTGAGCGATAACGGCGAATCGATTCTTGTGGATGCCGGGTTTCCCGGCCAGCTTAAACAGTTTAAGGATGCTTTCAAGGTGGCCGGAATCGGCTGGAATTCATTAAAAACTATAATTATTACCCATCATGATATCGATCATATCGGCAGCCTGCCCGATATTATCCTGGATTCGCCTGCTAAAATCGAAGTGATTTCATCTGAACTGGAAAAACCTTATATCCGGAAGGATGTTGTTTCATATAAAGCGGAACTTCTTAAAAAACATCTTAAGACCATTCCCGAAGATCAAAAAGTATCGGTACGTTCCATGCTGGATAATTTCACCAGGATGTCAGGGGGACCGGGCACAGATGTTGCCCGTGTGCTGAAAGATGGAGAAGAGCTTCCATTCTGCGGCGGCATCACTGTTATTTATACACCGGGGCATACTCCCGGGCACATAAGCCTGTATTTAAAAGGGTTCAAAACCCTTATTTCCGGCGACGCGTTGTCTACAGACGGTGAATCGCTCTTTATTATGCCTTTTCCCGATTTTTTACAGGATAATGAAACTGCCCGGAAATCGATCCGGAAGCTGGCCAATTACGATATTAAAACTGTAGTCTGCTACCATGGAGGAATTTGCGGGAACCAGGTTAACAGGAAAATAGCGGTTATGTCCGGGAAAGAAATACCTGAGGATAATTCAATGGTAAGAGTTTTCCAAACCTTGGCGGAGTATAATCAATCGGCAAATATAGAGCTGTTGAACCGCCTTGAAAAACTGCCCGGGGAACAGTTGAAGCTGGATACCGGCGCTTATTATACCTCAATTTATGAAGTCCTCAATCATATACTTATGAATAGCGACACGCTTTTCCTCAAGCTTTACAGCGATCTTTTTCCGGGCGATCCGGCGCTGTCAGGGAATATTCTCACCGGTCTGGATGAGGAGAAATACAAGGAGCTTATGGAAAAGCTTGAACTGGATTACAAAAAGATTTTTGTTTACCGGAAGGAAACTGATGGTTTGATCCGCAGGTTTATGGACAAATTAACACCGGAATACCTCTCTTCCAGCGTTCCGCTTTACCAAAATGCCGAGGGAGAAACGGTAAGCGGAGAACTCTGGAAAACGTTGTTGAAGCTTTTCGATCACCAGACATACCACCGAGGCGAGATCGCTGTTTTCCTTGACCGGATGGGTATTGAAAACGATACTTATTCGGCAGGATGGGTTCACTGAAAAAAGAGTTAAAATTTGAAAACTATAACCAACCGTTTCTAATTGCATTTATAACTCATTGTTATAAAGTAGGATATGACACCAATAAAATACTGTTTATTAAACATTTTAAGATTTATGCTGATTTTCAGTGAACCCGGGATGGGAAAATTGATCCGGTCAAGGCTTCTCATTTCAGCTTATATTGTAGCTTGTTTATTTACCTGTCTATAACTCTATAACGCTAGTAAAGAATTACATACAGACAAATACATGAAATTATTAGTAAACTTAAAATTAGAAATTCCAAACAAAGAAAATTTTTCAATTACTATTGACTTTAAAAATAATTTATGATAAAATACATGTAGATGAGTGTAAACATATGAATGATAAATTGCAGTTAGATATCGTAACAGAAATTTTATCAGCGCTGGCTGATCCTACACGACAGGAAATAATAAAAATATTTTATACCAAAAAAGAATTATGTGCAAATGATATTGCCGCAAATTTCAAATTAACCCGGCCTACTATCTCTCATCATTTAAACTTGATGAGGCGTTTGAAAATTTTGAATTCCCGCAAGGAAAGGAAAGAAATCTATTATTCCTTCAACAAGGAATATGTTGTCGGTATACTCGAAGGGCTTTTAAGCCTTCTAAAAGGATGCTGTTGAATTTTTTTGTAAATTATGTAGATATGTTTAATCATATTGAATTATATTTGGAGGATTTTTATGGCCCAGATTATTGAAAAAAGTCAGTTTTCCGGCAGAATTGCGGAATTGTATAACCGGTTGGCGTTTCTATACGATCCCTTTACAGATCACGAGATCATTCATCACCGCGAAGCGGTCGGGAAGGCAGCAATCGGCAGATATGAACGGGTGCTGGAAGTTGCCTGCGGAACCGGCAGAGGATTTCTGGAGATTGCAAAATTCACAAATGAAAAAATCATTGCTATGGATTTATCGGTAAATATGCTGAAAAAAGCAGAAATGAAAATTAAAAAATACCACCTTAACGGGAAAGTTGATTTACTGGTTGGAAACGCCAAACATCTTCCTTTCAATGATAATTCTTTTGACGTACTCTATAATTCATACATGTTCGATTTGATCGATCAAAACGAAATGGCGGGGATCGTTAGCGAATTCAGGAGGGTTCTAAAACCCGGCGGAAAGTTAGTTTTGGTTAATCTGAGCAAAAATACGGAAAGAAAAATCATCTATGAAGAATTCTACGAAAGGGGACTGCTTAATTTTATTTCTGGAAGCTGCCGCCCGGTTTTAATGGGACCTTTCCTGCGGGATGCTGGTTTCCGGAATATTGAAAGATATTACAGGAAAAACCGGAGTTGGTTTTTTGTAAATTGGATGTTCGGTACGGAAATTGTAACCGGGATAAAATAACTGGCACCAGCCAATACTGGCATTCAAATTAGAAATTAATCTGTGTCCATAAATTGATGGCCGAATTATATACAAAATTGCCGAATTCGGTATTTCTGCCGCCGTAAAAGATGTCCGCGTTCAGATCAAACGACATATTCATAGTATCGATAAAATAACTGATATCCGGAACGTAGATGCCGCTGTAATCTGTGAGGTTCATTATAACGGAATTATTTACGGTTACATTAGGGATAATAAAATTCCCAAGTGATAAGCTGGAAAATAAATAATTCCGGGAATTTTTATACATCTGGTAGTACTGAAGGGAATAATAATGCTGTGATATATTATTTTGGACCGAGTTCATATAATCATAATAATTTATAAAATTATCCCTGCTCCAGACATCGCTTTGATATAAATATTCGATTGCCAGGGATATGCTGTCTAGAAATTTAAAATCCGGCAGGGACTGTGAAAAACTGCCACCCAGTAGTACGGCGTAATTTTCATTGGTTGAGCGGACATTTGTGAAACCGTTACCGTTCTTATCAAACCGGTAATTTACATGATCCTGCTGATACATAAATTCAGTATAAAATTTCAGGTTATTGTTTTCGCTTAAACTGTTGACATAATCAAAATTTAAGCCGTATTGCGGCTGTTTTGAGTTTTCAAGAACTGCGAATGCGAAACCGGAAAAATTTTCCGCATCAAAGGATAATTTCGGTATTACCGGGAGGTTTGAAATATTGGTGGTTTCGCCGGGTTTGATCATACTGAAGAGTTCCACCGACATAAAGCTTTGAATGGGAAACAAGATGCTTATAAAGGGGTTGCCTTCAGCCTCATCCGGCGGTTTCAAAGGATCGCTCTGCAGATTGACTATGTCAATCGGGTTGAAAAATACCCCGTCTCCCCATTTTACGAATTGCTTTCCGGTCCTCACAACCATAAAATCAAAAATCAGATCGATATACATTTCTTTAATAAAAATATTCTCAATTGCGTTAGTGCTGTTTGTAAAATTAGAAGATACCGGATAATACTGGGCCTCGATCTTGATTGCGCCTTTTGAATTTTCCCCTATTCCGCTCTTAAAAACCAGGTCTCCCCTCATATAATACAATAAATTGCCTATCGAATATAAATTTGATGGGTTTAATGAGGAATTATTGTTCAGATCATATGAGGAAAGTTCGTTAAAGACGCTTCCCTTAATTTCAACAGCAATGGACGAATTGGTTAATATACTCAATAGAATAATAAATAAAAAAAAATATTTATGCATATTATTCCCCGCTTATAAATTTGATATAATTCTCATTATAATATTTTTCGGGAATATCCTTTAATATTTTGATATTATCGATTACAACTATACTTATCCTGTCCTTAACAGGTTCATAAAATTTCATTTCTATTTTTTTGTTTTCAAAATCGATTTTTGTAAATTCGCTTGTTTTGAGCAGAGTGCCCGAAACGGCATAATATTCCTTCTTTTTGGGGAGATAGGTTTTTTTATCGATTGTGAAAATAATTTTATCATAACCCTCGGTCCCTTTTTTAACCCTCAGATTGATTATGTAATCATCTCCCGATTCGTCAATGTTAACAACATCATAATCCGCGGATAATTCAGTGGAAAATACATCGCCGTAATTCAGCAGGGTGTTCATAAATACCGCTTTGTAAGACATCTTCATCAATTTGTTATTTGTAGTGAAATAGCTCCATATCACTTTACCCTTTCTTAAATGGGCCGAACCTGCGACCCGCTTCGGTTCAACAATTATAAGAACATTTTTAATCCAGCCTTTTTTGTAACCGGTCATCACATCCAGATTTACGCTCCCGTTTGCGTTGCTTGTCGTGATCGAAAGATTATAGGTACATACTTCAGGAATCAGGATACTGTCCGATTTATTCAGGAGTTCTTCCGGTGTTAAACCGAAAGCGATATTTGATACAAAAAACAAAAGAGGTATTATAACCAGCTTATACATAAAAATCTCCTTAACTCGTAAGTTTAATAACTGAAAGGCTTCTGCTTCATAATGGTTTTAATCGGTTTGTAGGAAGCAATGTAAATAGTCAGCAAAATAAAAACGATTATTATCATCACATCCAGCAGGGATATTTCGGAACGCAGAGGCATATACATTAAATCCCCCAGGTCTAAATAAATATTGCCGGTTTTTGACAAAAAATCCGTTAAAAATCCCAATCCTATCCCAATCAAAGTTCCAAATATAGAGGCAATAATATATTCCAGAACAATCAAATTATGAATTCTTAAATCCCGCATTCCGAGCGCAACATAGGTCCAGATTTCCTTCCTTCTCTTAAAAGCATACATATAAACAATCACCGCTATAACAATTCCTATTAATGGCATCAGCAGTACGATTAGAAATGTTTTCACTATCGTAAAAACATCTATCATAGTTTGATACGGACCGGTAAGCCAGTATATATCGGTAGTATAATTGACCTGAACATAACATCTTGAATACAAATAATAGTACAAATCATGCCCTAGCTTCGAAGCATCATGTTTTGAAGCCATATTTTTGTCAATAAATCCAATTACACGGTTAACGGATTTTGAATTAAGTAGCTGATCCATGCCTTCCTGTGTAATAAGGTTTCCTCCGGATTTATTAATACCGACCACTGTATATTTAATTGCGTTTATCACTCTTTCCGGAGTTGTTGTTGTTAAGTAAAGAGTATCGCCAACTTTTAAAGTTTTCTTAAAATCATAATCGCTAAGCATAATCTCATCAGGCTTTACAGGCAAGCGTCCCGAGGCCGGTCGGTAATAATCCATCCTCCAATCCTTTATATTGGATGTAAATTCATTCAGCCAGATCATTCCGCTTTGCTTTGGAGAATCAACCATCACATAAATATTCCTGGTAAAGTAGATATTTTTAGCTTTAATATTACTCACATAAGAAGCTATTTTATCAGTATCCGTAAACGCAATGCTAGCATATGCATCCCCGCTCCAGGAACGTGTGCTTTTATAAATATAAGAACCGAAATAATTGCTGAAACCGAAGATCCAGTAAATTATAAAAGCAACCGATGTGAATATAATCAGTAAAACTAAAGAAAGCCACCTGTGTTTAAGAAGATTTTGAAACACAATTTTTAATAGAATCATATATTCCCCTCATTAAATACCTCGACGGGGTTGATTTTATATGTAAGATAAACTGGATACCAGGCCGATAAAAACATAATAATAAGTATGATTATATAGGAATAGATTGAAGCTGAAAGCGATGCGTTAAAATAAAAATTCCCCCCGGCAAAACCTGGCCTTAATACTCCCGGGTTCAATCCGGAACTGAAAATAAGTGATAAAACCCAATAAATTATTATTGATAAAATATAGCAAACGCTGGAAAAAAGAAACATTTCGCAAAGTAACAGCAGATTTATCCATAATGGTTTGGCCCCGATGGAATACATAGTACCGATTTCTTTCTGCCTCTCGAAAAATGACATCATATTAAGATTAAATGTTGAAACAAACAGAATTATTATAACCACAATGCAGATAAAAACCCCTATAATACCGATAAAACTCGCAAACCCTTCGATTAAGCTGAAAGAATTTTCCGCGTTAAAAAAAGTTAAATGATATTTATCAGACATCTTTTGAAGATTAATTTTATTTTGCCGGTCATTATCCCATACGCAAACCTCAATGCTTTCACCTTCGTTTAAACCTAATTTCCCGGAAAGATATGAGTAGGGAACTAAAAAAATGGGGAATACGGGGTCCCACCCTCTTTTTCCTTCCGTCTCCGAGTCTTTCACTGTTTCAAGGAGTCCGGTAATGATAAAAGTATATGGATATGAATTATTATCAACATCTTTAATAAACAATGATACTTCCCAGCCAACCCTGAGGTTTAGTTTGTCCGCCGAGTCTTTCCAGACAAGGATCCCATTTTCAACCGCCGGATCGTATTTCCCTGAAGAAATTACTAAATTTGTTATATTTTTCAATTCTTTAGCTATGTCGCAGCCAATTACCGTCTGCGGCTTAAAGGTGGAAAACTGCTGATTATCAAAATCATAAATTATTCCGCCCAGGCGGATCCTTTTTGAGTAATTCATGCGATGAGAATCAAGATAATTATAAATTTCCGGGGGAATAAGCTTACTGGGATAATTTATCCCGGTAAGCGTGTAATCTTTTGAACGCTGATCATGAGTTGTAATATTATAAACGCCCGTAAAAGTCCTTGAAATATAAGACCTCCATGATTGTACCGAGAGGCTCCTAAAATTATCGCTGAACAGGATCAAATCAATCGTTAGAATAAGAATGATACCAATTAAGATATTCTTTGTTTTATGACGCAGGATGTTTCTAAAGGCCAATTTAAAGACATAGTAAACGGATCTCATTTTTATACTCCAATGTTATATAACGTTATGAGCAAACTCACTCCTTGATAAGGAGGGGGATTAATTTTCTTTAACTTACAATCGCACCGTCCTTAAGCCTGTAAAGATTTGTGGCGTATTGAGTTATCGAGGGATCATGAGTCGAAAAAATAAATGTAACATTTTCTTCATGATTTAGTTTTTTCATTGTTTCCAAAATAGATGTTGCCGTTCCGGAATCGAGATTTGCTGTTGGCTCATCGGCTAGTATCACCTCAGGTTTTGTAACTAGGGGCTCTTGCAATCGCAACCCTTTGTCTCTGTCCCCCTGAAAGCTCATCTGGCCTTTGCCGGATATGTTTTTCAAGCCCCACTTCCTCAATAGCTTTCATAATACGGTTTTTCTTTTCGGCGTTGCTCAAATTCTGTCCTTTGATATAAAGAGGAAACTCGATATTTTCATAGATGTTAAGGACAGGAATAAGGTTAAACGACTGGAAAATGAAGCCGATTCTATTGATCCTTAAGTCAGCAAGCTTATTCCTGTTTAAAGAAACCACGTTATCATCGTCAAAATAAACCTCTCCATAGTCCGGTTTATCCAGGCAGCCTATTATATTAAGCAATGTGCTTTTTCCGCTGCCCGATGGTCCCATAACGCAGACAAATTCTCCTTTTTCGACATTTAAAGAAACATCTTTCAACGCATTTATCTCCACTTTTCCCAATTGGTACTTTTTGCTTATATTTTTAACCTTGATCATTAATACCCTCCAATATTCTTTCTTTTATCTTAAAATCGCATTTAGTCTTATCTCCCCTCCTTTGGAGGGGAAGGGGGCAGGTTATTTAAAATTATTGCTCAAAAAACCAAACTTCATTGGTCTATAATAACTTAATGAAACTATTTGTCAATAGTCATTTTGGACTATGATAAAGTATTTTTATATAGGAAATATGTCTTATAACCCTGTAACTTCTTGCTTTAATATGAATTAACGTCATTATATCAGCTGTTCCAATGAATTATATTCAACCGTATTTGATATAAAGATATTCCCGATTATTAAATCAAAATCGCCGCAATCTCTGTTAAACTGGAAATATGTACTGAGAATCGGGTAATCTATCCGGTTGTTCAGCAAAATATTATTTGGCTGATAATCCTTCCTTTGTACAAATTTGTATATTGGTATTACTATATCTTTCCATCCTTTCCAGTTGTCGGTTATATTATAAATAAATTCTTCATAGTCTACATCCCCTATAATAAAAAAGAAATTTTTGTTTGATTGCTTACCGAGAATTCGCAATATCAAATTTGAATTGCTGTTCCAGTACCCGTATTTTGAAAGGAAAATAAATGATACTCCTGTATAATCTTCAGTTTTTGAATGGATTAACAGTACCCGTTTTTTTCCGTCACTGGAATCCCTGACAAAATTTGTTTCAATGCTGCTTTTTGGCCCTGAAAAAGTAAAAAACCTTTCATTATTATTAAAATCCTTTAAAACCCAAGCCTTTTCCAAGTCATCGTTAACCGAAATCATTTCTTCGGGCGAAGACTTCTCCCATATTTGATGCCTGCCGAAAATATTGAAATACATGAATATTTCCACTTGAATGGTTTGATTGCTTTGGCTGGAATGAGTAATTTCCTTAAGTTCACAATAATATTGCCTGCCTGTCGAAGGATCAGTGTAAAATCCGTTTTTAAACGTACCAGCAGAATTTTGTTTTAGATTGTAAATCCAGGCTTTGCCTATTACATTTTTATCCTTAAATTTACCTCTACAATTTTTTGATTTTAAATCTTCCGGATAACCGGGCAGGCTTAAAACGGACGCTGATAAAATATTATTAATAATGGATATTTTCCAGAAGGCTTTTATATTTCCTTTACCGTCGATGCTTTTCCAGATTCCTGATGGGTCAAAAGCATAGAGATTCACAGAAATGTTGAAAATGATAATAACGATCATAAAAAATATTTTCAAGTCAACACCTCAAAATAATTATTTAATGGGTAAAATTAACAAAATCCGATTATAATATATCAGGGATGATTTATTTTTTCAATTGATAAATATAATTGAGACCCATACAAATACAATCAGGGATAACCCTGATTTTTTCTGATTTTCTAAAAGGTACCGTTATAAATTAATCCGGGGCAATATGCACCAATCTGTGCCTGGGTTGAGACTTATGAACTGATTGGGAACACTTGCTAATCAATAATCTTCATTGAATGTAAAATATCCTGTGTTTCCAGCATCATATCGATAGCCATATTATTGGATATTATAACATTTTCAGTATTTTCAACAGCCGATGGGATTTTATCAAATATAAAATTGAATATTTTAACCACATCGGGGCAAAACTGATCGCCTGAATGATTATTTATCTCCTGGAAAGCATATTCATATGAAAGTTTCTTGCGGTAGCTTCTGTTTGAAGTAATCGCGTCAAAACTGTCCGCAACGGCAATTATACAGGATTGAAACGGAATATTATTACCGGAAAGATTTGATGGATATCCCAATCCGTCGTAACGTTCATGATGGTGCAGAACTATATCTGCAATTTCATTGAATATATGAAGACGGTTTAGAATTGTGAATCCGATTGCCGAATGTTTCTGCAGTATTAATAATTCTTTTTTATCCAGCCTGCCGGGTTTATTCAATATTAAATCCGGTATTCCGATTTTTCCGATATCATGCATATGGGCAGCGTAATGAATGGTTTCAATTTGATCTTTAGGCAAATTCATTTCTCCGGCTATTAATAAAGAAACAGCCGCAACCCTTTCGGAATGTGAAAAAGTATAAGGATCACGGAAATTAAGGATATTGTTGACAGTATCAATCAAATCATCCACTGAAAGATTTTTATCTTTTATCATAATACAATTATTATACCATTTGATTTTTTTTATCTCAACAAGTTTAAATATTGATGAAGTTTTTGTCTTTCTTCAATATACACTTAAAAAAACTTAAGAGCAGCGGAAACTACCCTAATATCAGTCATGATTCAAATTTTAATATTGTCTATAATTATAAATTATAATAATATTCAATATAATATTCCATATATTTGTATATATTCTTATTGACAGTCAGATTAATTTATATTATAATTTATCTTAATTTAATGAAGGAAATAATGGAACAAAAAGATTACGCGATGACAATAAAAGAAGTCGCAAAGTTTTTAAATATCTCAACACAAATGGTTTACCTTCTTGTGAAAAATTCAAAGTTGTCCGCTTTTAAAATCGGCAGTGCTACCCGTATATTATATTCCGATCTCAACCAATATATATCAGAGCAAAAAAATGATTTTGCTAGAATAAATACCGATCTACCGGATTTGAATGAGACTACTATAACTGTTCATAACTTCAACATTCATAAAAACGGTGTTCTTTTAAAAGATATCGGTTTTTCAATCCCGAAGGGTGAAATACTTGCTGTAATCAGCCCATCGGATAATGATGTTGCATTTTTATTCCGGACAATTGCGGGGCTTGAGAAAATAGACGAAGGTGATATATATCTGGGAACAAAGAAAATTACCCGATTAAAAGATGCGGATAGAGGCATCGGATATTTATCCAGGGATTATTCCCTATATCCGAAATCCGAATTATATCAAAACATGGAAAATTCAGATAATATCGCATTTTTAAAAGAATCCGGTATTGAAAGCAGCCTTTGGAATAATTTTCCGCCTGGTTTAATGGAAGTTTTTAAACATTTGATAACATCCCTAAAAATGAATGGGGAATCTTTTGAATTAATCCTTATGGAAGATCCCATGAATATGCTTGATCCCAAACAATTTTCCGATTTCCGGATACTGCTGAAAAAAATTATAGCTATTCTTGGGAAAACGGTTATCATTAGTTTAAGTAATCCCGATGATGCACTCTTCATAAGTAATTATACTGCGGTTATAATAAACGGAAGAGTTGTCCAGTTCGGTAAAACGCAGGATGTGATAAACCATCCGGTAAATAAACCGGTTATGGAAATTCTATCACGTCTTGGTGTCAATGAAATTCCGGTGGATATTAAAGACGGTGTTACGGAACCATATAATATTCCGGCAGGTATTGATGAAGGGACATTCCGAATGACCTTCCGTACGGAAGAGATTGATATATTAAATCAGCCGAAATCAAAAGGAATTCCGGTTGAAATGCTTGGAACACGTTTTTATGACGGCAACAGACAGTTAGCACGATGTAAAACAGAAAACGGAACGGAAATCGAGATTTTAGTATCCAATAAAGTCGGACATCAATTTGTTTTTGCACCGAAAAACCCTATTTTTTTCCCGGCTGAGGAAGATGAGGAATTCTGATTAATAAATGAAAAGAACAAAGATTTTCCGATTATTTGAAAAAGAATTTAACAGGGTTAAGCGGCCTGTCCTGAGCTGGTACACTGAGCTATCGAAGGATAAAAATAATAAGGAGGAAATAAATGGCAGAAGTATTATTCAAGAATGTCATGAAAGTCTACGAAGGCGGAGTGACAGCGGTTGAGGACTTCAACCTGGATATCAAGGACAAGGAATTTGTAGTACTTGTAGGACCATCCGGATGCGGTAAATCAACCACATTAAGAATGCTTGCGGGTCTGGAGGAGATCACAAAGGGTGAAATCTCTATTGATGGTAAGGTTGTAAACAATCTGCCGCCGAAAGACAGGGATATTGCGATGGTGTTCCAGAATTACGCTCTTTATCCGCACATGACTGTCGAGCAGAACATGTCTTTCGGATTAAGACTGCGTAATTACCCGAAGGAAGAGATCAATAAAAGGGTTGCTGAAGCGGCTGGGATTCTCGGCCTGACTGATCTTCTTAAAAGAAAACCGAAAGCTCTTTCCGGCGGACAGAGACAGAGAGTTGCAATAGGTAGAGTAATTGTACGCAAACCGAAGGTTTTTCTTTTTGATGAACCGCTTTCCAACCTTGACGCGAAACTCAGGGTACAAATGAGAGCCGAGCTGATCAAAATCACTTCAAAACTCAAAGTGACATCGGTATATGTTACGCATGACCAAACGGAAGCTATGACGATGGGAGATAAGATTGTTGTTATGAATAACAGGTTCATTCAACAGATCGGTTCCCCAATGGAAGTATACCGCGATCCGCAAAACAAGTTTGTTGCCGGTTTTATAGGAAGCCCGCCGATGAACTTCTTCAGTGCTGTTGTTGCTGATAAGAACGGCGCATTATGGCTGGATTTCAAGGATTTCCATCTGAAGATGCCAGCCGATTTCAACGCAAAACTTAGGCCTTATCTAGGTAAAACGGTGTCTTTCGGCATACGCCCTGAAGATATATATGACAGAAGCATGTATCAGGGACAGATTGAGAATAACACACTGCAGGCCAATGTCGAAATCGTTGAACATCTCGGCGCCGAAGAATTCGTTTATTTCGCAACATCAAACTTTTCTTTCATAGGCAAATATGATCCTTCGGTAGTTGTAAACATAGGCGACGCCAACAAAGAAGTCATTTTCGATCTTAAACATTCACATATTTTTGACAATGAAACTGAAAAAGTAGTTGTATAATTATAACCGGATATCAAAAAGGCAGGTTTTAAACCTGCCTTTTTTTATGATATTTTAAAACTGCCCAAATCATTCTTTTAGTAATTTCAAAGCTCTTCCGAAAATAGAATAGGAAAATAATCATGAAATTCTAAGGGGCATTATTTCCATGTCAAAAATAGTTTTTCTGTTCCGGTTATTCATAATCTGGATATTACCGGTTTATATATATTCAAATGATTATATTATACAAAAAAATGATACAATCTCAAGCATTTCCAAAAGGTTCAATCAAAAACCTGAATTGATAACAAAGCTTAACAATATTAAGGATAATAAATTGCTGGCCGGTAGCAGGATTTATATTCCGCATGAAATTATCAATTATACCGTGAAAGAAGGCGATAACCTTTCAAAAATTGCCAGGGAGCACTCAACAAAAATTGAATTAATAATCCTTGCAAGCGAATTAAAAAATTCAAATATTTATCCCGGCAAAAATATTAGAATCCCAATAAATAATAAAGAAAATTATATTGAAACAGCTGTTCAAAACGAAAAAAAAAATGAAGTAAAATCCATCTCCGGCTCATTTTATTATATTGTTAAAAAAGGTGAGACTCTAACTTCTATTTCAAAAAAATTCAATACAACAATTCCCGTAATTCTGTCCTGTAATCCGGGAATCAATCAAGGGGTTAATACTGGCGAGAAATTAAAGATCCCTGTTATGAAACCTATTAAGGAAAATTGGAGT
Source organism: uncultured Spirochaetota bacterium (assembly GCA_963783575.1). Classification (GTDB taxonomy): domain Bacteria; phylum Spirochaetota; class Brevinematia; order Brevinematales; family JAOACQ01; genus CAWEAK01. Next base: position 86,936 of record CAWAOD010000004.1, read on the forward strand.
CCGGAGAAAAAAACCATCTCAAAAGTTAAAATTAATTACGGAAACCTTCCAGCGCTTGAAAGCGGATTTAGTTTCCCGGTAAATAAGGAATTGATAAAATATATCAGTCAAACAAGCAGAGGAGTCACAATATTTCTTGACCAGCAGACCCCTGTTAAAAGCGTTAATAACGGTCTTGTGGAATATGCCGGTAAAATGAAAGGCTATAATAATGTAGTAATAGTTAAATATGGGAATGAACAAAGGGCAATTTACGGATACTTAAGCCAGATTGAAGTTTCAATAGGCAGCATTGTCAGCAACAGGCAGGTATTAGGAAATGTTAACAGGGCCTCTTTCCTTGGACAAATTGAGTTATATTTTGAAATGAGAAACGGCATTAATACCAGGGATATTCTTGAACTATATCCATTTCTGAAAAGTAATGATTATCTTGTGAAAAAATAACATTTATATCGAAAAAAAATCCGGTTTTATTTTAATATTTTAAATTCCGATAATAAATTGACATAATTAATAAATAGTAGCAAAATATCATTGTAATTATAAAGCAGGCTGGAAAAACGCCTTTCACTATTTTGTTGCGCTGATCTATGATGCTGGCAAAATGGTGAGGGGAGGAAAGTCCGGGCATCAAAAAGCATCGGGCCGGTTAATAGCCGGGCAGTAAATCTGCCTCCGTAAGCGGCAGGAAATGCTGACGGATAGCGCCACAGAAAACAAACTGCCCCTTACCATTTTATTAGCTTCACCTTTGTAAGCTCACAAAGTGGTAAGGGGTGAGGGTGAAAAGGCGGTGTAAGAGACCACCGCGGAACGCATAAGCGGACCGGCAAGGCAAGCCCCCCGTGATGCAAGGCTGAATAGGCATTCCATACTACCGCTTGTAGTAATCCATGGATAAGAATGCGGGTAAGCCGCTGGATATGTTTTATAAAAAACATACAAGATGGATGTTTTTCGTCCTTTGATTTTTTGCCAATTTCTTTTAATTAGAGTGACAGAAGTCAAGGAAACAGGACCCGGCTTACAGGCCTGCCTTATTTTCTAAATTAATGTTTCCTGTTGCTTCGGGCTAAGGCTCTTAAGAAGGTGAAAAATGAGCGTATTACCGATTGATTTACAGGTTTTATTTTCCAAGGCGTCCGATCTTTCCGAGAATATTGCCCGTCAATCCAATTTAACACAGGCCGGCCTGGCTGACGGTTATGAAAAAATTCACAAGCAAAGCCAGGACACAAATGAGAAAGTAAACAATCTCGAAGAATATTCCCAGGATTTCACAAAAATAAACCCGGAGACGGGGAAAAGATCCGGCGGACAAAAAATGCGTAAAAAAAAGGCCGCCCAGGTGAAACCTCCTGAAGTCCAGGAATATAAAAGAGCCGTAACAGAAGAAGGTACCGGAAAGTACATAGATATTATCGATTAAGAAATCACACTCATCATAAATTTCTTTATAAAAGCGCCCATCTGTTTTATAATATTAAACTGCAATCATTTTCATCCTCGTAACTACGGCCTGTCCGCCGTCTACCTGCCGGAGATTCCGGAGTAGGCAGACTCTCTGCAATCTCCGTTCGGGATGATGAAGTATATAGCGGCATTAAAAATATAATAAATCCAAGGAGAATCTATGGTCAGAGTCCGCTTTGCCCCGTCGCCGACCGGCAAGCTCCATCTTGGAAGCGCCAGGACAGCAATATTCAACTGGTTATATGCCAGGCATACCGGCGGAAAGTTTATCTTGAGAATAGAGGATACGGATCTTTCCCGCTCAGATAATTCATATACGGAATCGATTATTAAAGATATGCGATGGATGGGTCTGGAATATGATGAATATTATACGCAGAGCGGCAGGTTCGCAGTCTATAGGGAATATACAAACAGGCTTCTGGATGAAAACAGGGCATATTACTGCATCTGCGAGAGAGAGGATATAGCCGCCAGGTACAGCCTTAAAGAGACAGCCGGGGAAGCATTAAAATATGACGCTTTTTGCCGGGGCAGAACCGTTAAGCCGTCGGGGAGTTATGTTATAAGGCTTAATATTGGAGAGGAAAGGAAAATTACATTCAAGGATTCCATAAAAGGAAAAATCACTGTAAATACCGGAGAACTTGATGATTTTGTGATACAGAAAAGCGACGGCACACCGACATATAATTTCGCCGTTGTTATTGACGACGCCTTAATGGCGATATCCCATATCATAAGGGGCGAGGATCATATTACAAATACCGCAAAGCAGATCATACTTTACGAACTTCTGGGTTTTCAGCTTCCAATATTCGCTCATCTGCCTCTCGTAATGGATAAAGACAGGACGCCTCTTTCAAAAAGAAAAGGCTCCATAAATATTGAAAGCTACCGTGCTTCCGGTATTCTTCCCGAAGCCCTTTTGAATGCCATAGCCCGTTTGGGCTGGTCTCACGGGAATGATGAGATCCTGTCAGTCGATCAAATGATTGATTTTTTCGACATCGACAGGATAAATAAATCCGCCGCAGTCTATGATGAGGAAAAAATGATCTGGGTAAATGGAAAGCATATGAAATCATTATCCGATTCAATTCTAAAAAAGCATTTTGAGGAATTTCTGGAAGAAGCCCATCTTGATAAAACAGGTAAAATGAAAAATAGCGATTGGCTTATTTCGGCTATCGGAATTCTGAAAGGCAGGCATACTTCATTAAATAGTCTTTTCCAGGAAATTCGCTTTTTCGCTGAAGCCGAAACTGCGGAAAAATTTCAAATTGAGGATAACGCCGCCGGCCAGCTTGACAGCCTTTTAAAGAACCCGGATTTAATGAAGTCTTATTCTGAAGCAAGGAATATAATTTTATCAATACAGGATTTTCAAAATCTATCGGGATTGGAGCATGATTTAAGGGAAATATCAGAAAGGAATTCCGTAAAATTCGGCGATCTTATACAGGTTTTAAGAATTATCATTACAGGCAGAACGTCATCACCTGATATACTCTCCGTTATTAAACTGACCGGTGAAAATGTAAGGGAAAGGTTAAATTTATCTTTATAGTTTCCAGGGAAATACGATTGGTTTATAAGCGTCGATATATTCCAGTGCTTTCTCCGGATTGGCGGCAAAATAATATAATTCGCGGAATTCAGGCTTTGAAAAGTTTTCACTGTATATTTGCTCAAATTGATTATTCAAATTACGGTAAAAATCATTGGTATTAATAAACACAATCGCTTTGTTATGAAAACCCAGCTGTTTCAAAGTAACTTCTTCCAGGATCTCTTCCAGAGTTCCAAAACCGCCGGGCATTGCAATAAACGCTTCAGCCTGTTCGGCCATTGTGGCTTTCCTTTCCCTGAGGTCTTTGGTAACAAAAAGCCAATCCGCGTCATCATAACTGATGCCTCTATCTTTAAGCATTTCGGGCACCACGCCGACAACCTTCCCCCCGTTTTTACGGACAGAATCGGCAATAATTCCCATAAGCCCTGTTTTTGTTCCGCCATAGACAAGGGTATCGCCCCTTTTTCCGATCAATCGTCCCAGATCAAGAGTAGCCTGGACATATGTATTATCAATATGACTGCTTGAAGAGCAGAAAACACAAATATTCATTATAAAATGCCCCTGATTTTATTTATTTTGATAAATTCGTTTCACGACCGATCCGGTCAGGCAAAGTTCTATCCGTTTAAAATATATTTTATATCGATTCCTAAAGATTTGCAACTTTGCAACGTTGTGTTGCCGCCGAATCGGAGATTCGGCGGACTTTATGATAAATTGAAAAATTTCTTAGAACATCCTGTTCCCATGGTTACTTGGGGGGCGATGTTTTATGGAGGGTTTCTTGATTATTATTTATGACTTTATTATGATTTATAATTAGTAATAAAATATCAAAAGCAAGAATCCAAAATAATAGGCAAAGTTTCATTCTTCGCAAATTATTAATTCAGGATATAAATATGATTTTTTACAACAAAATAGGGAAAAATTATAATTCGACAAGACGCGCCGATGAGAGAATTACGGAGAATCTAATAACTTTATTGAATTGCCCGGCCGGATCGAATATTATAGATATCGGCGCGGGCACCGGAAACTATTCTTATGAACTGGCAAAACATTACAATGCGGTTTATGCCCTGGAACCTTCTGAGGTAATGATCAAACAGGGGAAAAAGCATAAAAATTTAAAGTGGTTCAATGGATTTGCGGAAAAAATCCCTTTTGGAGATAATTATTTTGACGGCGCTTTATGTACATTAGCATCTCACCATTTTTCCGAATCGGATAAAGCTTTTAAAGAAATCCATAGAATATTAAAACCTGGATCTAATTTTGTATTGTTTACATTCGATACAAGAAAAACAGAAAACAATGACTGGCTTAGAGAATATTTCGAACCATTTTACAAAAAAGCCTGCAGTATTGCGCCTAATCAAGAATTGATAATTAAAGCCCTTAAAGATTTATATAAGAATGAAATTATCATTACGTCATTTAAACTTCCTCCCAATCTTACCGACGGCTTTTTTTATGCCGCATGGAAATACCCCGAAAAGTATCTTGAAAGAAGTTTCAGAAACGGGATTTCGGTTTTTTCAATGGAAGAAGAAAAACTGGTTGATGCGATTATCAAACATCTGGAGATTGATCTGAAAGAAGGAATCTGGGATAATAAATATAAGAATATAAGAAAATTAAACAAATTTGACGGCGGGTATTATTTTTTAACGGTTAGAAAGGGCTGACAACTAAAAACCCGCTGTTCCAGGGGATAAACTCAATTAATATTAACAGTAACTGTTTCCCTTTTGGCAAAAGGGAGAAAGCTCTTCCTTTCTTTCCTGCACAGCCAGGAAAGAAAGGAACCAAAGAAAGGAGCTGCCCCTTCGCATTAGCGCCATTTCATGTAAAGAAATTGTTTTATTCGGAAGTGTTGTTATTCAGGTTTTATTAAAAGCTCTATTTTTATTAAAGAGCCTCACTATGCAGTCCTGCTGCGTTCGGGTCGCAGCCGTCCTTGGGTTCACTGAAAATCAGCATAAATCTTAAAATATTTAATAAACAGTATTTCATTAGTGTCATATCCTGTTTTATAACAATGAGTTATAAAAGCAATTAGAAAAGGTTGGTTATAGTTTTCAAATTTTAACTCATTTTTCAGTGAACCCATCCTTGGCCGCGAAATATTATTGATTTGATTATTTTCTAAGGGGAATAACAACGTTTTTTATATTAAGATTCTTTTTTTACCATACAAAAATTCAATCAGAAATGGCGCTCATGCTGCGGGGGGCGATTTAGCAGGTTGCGGTCACTGAGTAGTGGCATGTTAAAAATGGTCACTTCGATTTGCGGCAAAGCCGCTACTCAGTGATTAGACACATATCGAAGTGACTGTCATGACGATTGCTTTTAAAAGTTTCATACATCAATTTTAATAAATTGTATATTTTACCCTGCCTGAAAAATTCGTTAGGTGTATAATTAAGGAAATGATTGAAGGTTGACGGAAGAGGAGTTTAAGGTGGTGGAGAGTGATAACTAATAAATAAAAGTATACGAAAAACTAGATTGTTTCCTATGAACTGTATTTTGTTTATTATAATTGTTGAGGAATAAAATATATGAGAATTGATTGTATTCTTTATTTCTTTTATTTCTTTGGGCTTGATATTACCCCAAACCCAACATTTCTTTCCGATGTCGCCGCATTTGAGGCGGCTATTATTGCTTTTTTAGTTCCCTTAAGTATTGAGATAATTTCAAAAATATCGGAACGGTACAACTCTGATGTAATAACACGTTCATTTAATAAATACTGGAAAATCCTTTCACCTTTTTTGTTGATTAATATTGTAGTAGCAATAGGTTTACGTTTTTTTATGAAAGACAATACCGATTCATTGTCATGGAAAATATTTGCCTGGATTATTTTTATCATTTTTATATGTATCGCTTTTGCAATTTGGCGAGTAATAAATCGAATAAGAAATTTCATGAGTGACACAAAATATGTCATCAATCCACTTTATGAAGCTGTTAAATTTTCTATTGAAAAAAAATTTACAAAATACGGGCAAGAGCTTCTTATTCAAAATCTTGAAGGGATTGGTGATATTTTGCTCTATGAAACAAAAAAACAGAAAAATAAACTTGTTTTAGATGGTTTACAGAAAATTGGAGATTCCGTAAAAAACATTTTCGAAATACAAAAAAGCGATCCAGATAAGTTTGAACAATTAATTGTCAGCCAGGATTTTTTTGAGCTATATAAAAAGAATAAGGATGAGGCTAAGTTTGCTTTTGCTTTTGTTCCGGAAAAATATTTGGTCAGCTTTTCAACTGCAATTAATCAAATTGTGCGTATTTATGAGGCAGCAATTAGTTCTCAGAATGAAGAGATTAGCAGAAATTCCGTCTATCATATTAATTGGATTCTGGCAGTGTTATCGTCACGAGAGAATAATGAATTATTTGTTGAACAAATATTGAAAAAGTTAGCTCAAATCACCAGGACTGCATTAAAATTTAATGATGTCTCTGTTTATGCAGCAGCAATCCAATGGTATACGGACATTGTGTTCAAGTCGCTTGGAAATGAAGATTTTCAGATTGCTTACATCGAATTATTTGATAAATATTTCTTTTTGACGGTTCAATATATTGTCTCTGAAAATCAAACATCTATTTTTAAGCACTAGTTTCTTCTTTGGTTGATGGTTTTCATATCCCTTATTATAACCAAGGTGAAATTTGGAATTATGGACATATGCTTATGACAGTTGATTTCAAAAAACATGAGGAGCTTGACAAGGAGTACGGTTTAAATAATCTAATTAATGAACTTGCCAAGTTGGAAAATAATCTTCGAACATGGGAGAAACTAAGCGAATGGTTTGAAAAGTTTGATGAGTTGAAAGTGATTATTGAAAATAATATAAATGAAGATCAAAAAGCAACAGCACAAGAAAATGAAGAAAAGATCAGGGAATTTGTAACATCGCAATTCAAGTATCAAAATCTCTTAGAAATTGTCTTTGCGATCGGCACTTACTGTTTGTTTAAGGAAAAATACACTTACATCAAGTATCTATGGGAGTATAAACAACCTCCTGATTCTGATGCTCATTGGATTGGGCAAGATATTACACCTCAAAGTATAGAAAGTGTTATACAATTCTACTTCAGGAAAGAACTTCTTGGAAGAAAATTTGATTTTTGGGAAGGGCATCGTGGAAGTAAAAGATACTATAATCAGTATTTTTTACTTTTGCTTGCTCGTGTGTTACAAAGTGTACATCCTGATACAGAAGGGAAATATCAATCGATAGAAAATTATAAGTTGTCTGACTTAAATATTCATAAATTAAGTGATCTTGAGCATTCAATAGACGGCTTTATTAAAATTGCTGTTGATTTAAAAAAAGAAGAAATTATTCTTGCTGAGATAGGTTTAGATACCAAAAAACTTGAAGAACTTTTTGATTTTAAACTCATCCCCTTTTTGAATAAGCTCAAAGAAGAAGTAGAAAAACAAATATTGGAAAAACATAAGATAGGCAAAATCAGTCAGAAGAAAATTGAAGACTTTAAGAAAGGGGTGTTAAAGAGCTTTTTCGAAGGTGTAAATATCCGTATTATTTTGAAATATTTGGATGCATACGAAGACAAAACAGGAAATAAAATTACAGGCAAGGAAAAGCGCTTTGGAATTAACACTGTGGATGACAAAGCTTCTTTCTTTGACGAATGGCATGTTCATTTTTTAGGATGGGGAGAAAATTATGGGTGTGGTCTTGCATTTGATGAAGATTCTTTTTTATTCGATTATATAACAATGAGTTGTAAAAATATTTCTAAAATAAATTTTGAAGACACATTATCTAAATTTAAAAAGCCGGAAGACATTATTATCTTTGCTACAAACTTTGATTTATGGCAATTTTTTGAGGATTCCAAAAATTTCAAACCCGAATGGCATAGCGATACAAAAAAACTCAACGTAAAAGGGTTTGGAGGATGGTATAATTTCAAAAGTCAATTAATTCCTGTTTTTAACATATATACACAAAAAATAGAAAAGCAAATTCTGATACTGAATAAGACAAGATTAGGGAAGCTTGTACAACTTTCGCCGTTGAATGATGGAGAAGATGAAAAATCAGTTGAAGATATTTTTTATATAAAAATTCAATCATTTTCTGAAAATAAGGAACAAATGGAAAATTTTATCAAAGAGCCCACAGATTGGTTGAAAAAGATTGGAGAAGAACAGAAACAGCGAGAATATTTAGAAGAGTGTGTTCTAATTCAGATTTTTGAGCGATTTGAGTATAACAAACCTGAAGATTTTGAGGGGTACAAACTGATTTTTAAGAATGATGTGTTGGGTTAATACTTTTGAACAAATATGGTATTCAACTTAAAGTATCCCGAGAGGAACACCACCATACCCGATAGAAAGTCAAAAATAGGAAAACAATGATTGCGACTCTGAAAGCTAAACTTTTGCTGTCTAAAATTATACTTTGCCCCCAATTTGCTCCCTCATCGCTCGCCGAATCAAAGATTCGCCGGCCTTTTAAACTTCATAAAAAGACTTCACGATTACTTAGTATGAATATTAAAAAATATCAATCTACTTTTTTGAAAAGGTTTTTCCATCATCTTAAGATTAAAAAATCATATTGCTTAATCGCTCCCCGCAGCAGGATCGCCATTTCTGATTAAGCTTTAGTGTGGTCTTAAGCGAAGTCGGTAATAAAATCGTTGTTATTCCTGTTTAATATTGACAATACAAGCTAGAGGGTTTCTGCCTGGACGGCAGAAACCGACGAATCAGTCCAAGGATGGACTGTTGAGTCGGCTGTTACTAAAAGATATCTTTTACCAAATACCAATAACAACACCTAGATATTTACAGACCTCTTCACATGAAATGGCGCTCATGCGAAGGGGCGATTCTTTCTCTGGTTACTCTCTTTCTCATCACTTGTCTGTCGAAAAACTATAAAAAGAGAAAAAGCGATTTTCTATAACATTCGGATATCACATTTGATTTCTAGGATATCCGAAAATTAATCTCATATACAATTTATTATAGCTTAAATTACATAATTACACTCCTGTACCATTTTATATCATTCTCATATACTCAATCCTTTGCATATTACAGCCTGAAAATATTTTCCCACATTATGTGAAGTGGAATTCCAGAGCCAATCCATTTCTACTTTTTCTTTTCCACGATAATAGGTTTGAGAAAAATCTTTCTGCGTTTTAAGGTTGGCAAAATTGTGTTCCTTTCCAATTCTCTTGCTGTATATCTTTTGCCCTTCATCACTTCTCAATTTATTAAGATAACTGTCGATTTCCTTTCTGTTCTCTAACTCAAACAGATTGAAATTTACAGTCTTTTGGTTTCTGCTGGGATTTATGTTCGTATAACATTCCTTATTATTTTCACATTCCTTACATTGTGATCGATTATAGAAAAAGTGGATTTTGCCTCTTTTATCATCAATGTATCCTTTGGTATTTAATCCACCACAGCACTTTAACCGATACTCTCTGTTATCACCTTTTATGATTTCAAAATTCTTTCTCTTTTGTACCTCTTTCCCAAAATCTCTCTCTTTTATATCAATATAGCAATCCAATCCTTTTTCTTCCATTTCCAGAATGTCTGTCATATTTTGAAATCCCGAATCCAGCAGGTACTTACTTTCCTGCTTTACCCCCAATTCCTCTTTAAGCTTTTCCACTTCCTCAATCATGGGTTTCGCACTGTATTTCTCATTCAATTTATCGTTTTCACAGCTTAGTATTATGTCATTGTTACTGATCATCATTCTTATATTATATCCCTGAATATATCCGCTCTTGTCAGGCCCCAATGTAAGAGAGCTGTCGGGATCGGTTAAATTATAATGATCTTTGCCTGTAATGGTTTTGTCTCCTTCTTTTAATCTTTCTTCTTCAAGCATCTTTTGATAAACTTCCACCTGTTCCATCACTCTGTTGTAAAGCTTTTCCTGACGTTCTATACGCTTTTTTTCAGCCATATACTTTTCTTCTTCCAATTCACCACGATTTAGTTTCTCATCTGTCTCCAAACTCCTTTTAACTACTTTGGTTGCCATTTTGCGGTAAGTTCTCATCACTTTGTCGGCTCTTTCCCTGGTCATCGTCTTTGACTTTGATGCATTGGCTTTGATTTTCGTTCCGTCCCCCACAACTACATCCCAATCAATCTCTCCTATGTTATTTAATAAAAAAAGAATTGTCGCAAACAGATTTGTAATTTCGTCATCAAACTGGATTTTAAAATCGCAAAGCTTTGAATGATCTATGCTAAGACGGTTTGATACATACATAAATCCTATGTGGGTTCTGAGAAGATTTTCTACCTTGCGGCTGGAATGGATTCCTTGCAAATAACCATAGAGAATCGCAGATATAACATCTTGAGGATGTTTCCCTTTCCGCCCTGTTTCATCATTGGAATAATATTTATCAAACCTTTGTATATCAATGTATTTCGCCACAAACTTTTTTAGAAGGACTTCACGGCTGTATTCATCGAATTGTTCCTGCAAATTGATGGCTAACAATTCTCCCTGGTCTAGATTTCCTCTCTTATATCTCGCCATTGTCTTTCCCCTCTTTAATTTTGCAACTAACTATTATATCATATTTTCGGATTTTTCGACAGACAATCACTGAGAAAGAGAGTAACAAAGCCCCATTGCCGTGGCTTTACGGCAAAATGCAATATAATAATTTTCCTCTTGACAATTATAATATAATAATATATAATATGTGCATATGCACATATAAGGAGAAACTAATGTCTTTGCAATATGCGATTTTGGGACTTATAGATCGATATACCCTTTCCGGTTATGATATTATGAAAATATTTGATCACGGTCTTAAACATTATTGGTCGACTGAACACACTCAAATATACCGTATGTTAGCAAAACTCTATGAGAAAAAACTTATCGATTATGAAATTGAATATCAGGAGAGTAAACCCGATAAAAAAGTTTACAGGATAACTAATCTTGGGAAAGAATCTTTCCGGCTATGGTTAATCAAGCCTTCGGAATTGCCTGAAATACGGCATTCGCAATTGCTTCAATTTTCATTTATGGCGGAAATGGAAACCAAAAATATCATAGGTTTCTTAAAGGATTATGAATCCCTTATATTAAAAAAACTGGAAACATACAACAATCCTGAGCACATAAAAAAATCTTATAGTATAGCAAGAAATAAAAAGGAAAAAGTACTGTGGAAGCTTGTGTTAGAGAATGGAATTCAATACTACAATAATGAAATAGACTGGATTCACAAATCAATCGAATGTTTGGAAGAATTGGAGGAAGCATGAATACTTTGATAATCAACGGGCTTGAATCCGGATTTAAAATCCCTGGTTTTTCAAAAATAAGTAAAAATAATGAAAGCGAATGTACTGACATTATTACTATTGAATTAGCGAATTTGAAATTGAATAGCTGTATCGGATGTAGCTCCTGCATGTTCAAAACTCCGGGTTTATGTATATTTAAGGATGATGTTAAAGAAATCCTTATTAACTGGTTAAAAGCCGATTTAATTTTACTCTTCTATCCTGTTAAAAGCGGCTTCATGAATTACCTGACAAAAAAATTAATTGATAGATTATTTCCTCTTGAACTGCCTTATATTGAATTTAAAAAAGGTGCATTTAATCATCCGCGCAGGTATAAAAACAGCCCGGAAATTGGGTTTGTCATTGACATCAAGGATATGAGATACTGGGATTTGAATCTGGAAAACAATCTTCATATTGGAAATTTCTATGGAAAATTTCTTTTTCAAAAGAATCTGGATGAATTTCAAAAGGAGCTTAAAAATGAAACTATATATATTTAACGGATCGCCGAGAGCTGAAGAAAGCAATACTGCTAAAATACTCAGCTATTTTGTTAATGGTTTTCTAAGTCTTAATGGCAATGAAATAGAGAATTTATTCATTAATGATATTACCATTAACACCTGCATTGAAAAGATCATAGAAGCTGAAAATATCTGTATAGCTTTTCCTTTATATATTCTGTCAATGCCTGCAAATGTTAAGCAGTTAATTGAACGGCTGCCGAAAGATAATCTTAAAAAGAAAATTATTGTATTTATACAAAGCGGTTTTCCGGAAAGCAGTCAAATGCGGGTAATGAAGGAATATTTCAAATTATTATTTGCAGATCTGCAGTATGATTTTAAAGGGATCATTATTAAGGGTTTCGGCGCAGGCATAGAAATGATGCCTTCAAGTGTTAATAAAAATTGGACAGAAAAAATATATAAAATTGGATTATTATACGGGCAAATTGGAGAACTTGACCTGAAGTTATTAGAAGAAATCAGCAGGCCTGAAAAATTATCAAAACCTGCGCTCATTTTTTATAAGTTCCTTAAAATTACCGGCGTACTTGATTTGTATACATCTGAAGCGCTTAAAAGAAATGGAAAGACAGAGATACAGAGTTATGCAAAACCCTTATTCTCTAATGGTAATTTGAATAATTAATGGTTATTTATTGAAATTATTTTTCAAATTTTCAGGGTTTCACATTTGCTTTTCTTATAGTTTTGGGCTTATAATATTTTATGTGGTTTATAGGTTAAAAGAAAAGCTTAACTGCAAAGGAAGATAAGATGGAATTAAAAGAAGAAATTGAAGATATTCTCTCATTATCTGAAATCAATGGGGGGGCTTACTGGTCGCGGTCGGACGGCGATATTCATGCCCCGGCCGGTTTTTCAACGATCGATGTGCTGAATACCCTTGGAGAAATCGGCCTGAAATCCGCCAATTCAAAAAAAGTTTCTGATGCGATTGACTTTGTGTTTAATTATATGGATGATAACGGCTCTTTCAAGTATTCGTCTAAAAGCTCAAAATTGCCCTGTATCATAGCCAGGATATTGACGGCATTCGGCAGGCTTGGATATTTAAACGATGACCGGATTGAAAAATGTTATCGGCATTTACTGGAAACCCAGCAGAATGACGGGGGCTGGAGATGCGCCACAGTAAAATCGGGTAAATCGGTGGAAACGGACGCGAGCAACCCGGGTACGACCCTTTATGTTTTAGACGCGTTCAGATTCCGGAAAAATTCCCAAGATGATAATATTCAATTAGAAAAAGCCATATCATTTCTTTTAAAACATTGGGAAACACGAACCCCGCTAGGCCCCTGCGAATTTGGAATCGGTTCGAGATTCCTCTCAATAGAATATCCTTTTTTTAAGATACAATTTGTTTTATTATGTATATGTCCTGTCAAAATACAAAACTGCTCATAAAGACGCTAGATATGAAGATGCGCTGGAGACACTGATAAAAAAAACAAAAGATAAAAAAATATATCCGGAATCTCCCCACAAAGCCTGGGGTAAATATAGTTTTTCCCGAAAGAACGAGTATAGTGAAAAAGCGACGAATAGGTTACTTGAAATATTGGAAAATTGACATTTTTATAATTGGGAGAAAATATGTTTGATATTATTGTTTACATTGCTTTTATGTTATGGGGGATTTCCGAGTATATAATTATAGCGGGAAAGCGTGTGGAACAAAATAAGCAAATAAAAGACATAAACAGCAAAATACAGAATTTGTTTATAATTATTACCCTGCCTTTAGGTATAACTTTTGGTATACTTGATTCGCAATTCAAAATATTAGAATTTCCATTTAATGTGATATTCTGGAAGTCAACCGGTTTAGTCCTTCTTGTCTCAGGTGTTGTAATACGCCGGATTTCAATAAATACATTGAAAAATTACTTTAGTTCCAATATTACCATTCAAAAAGACCATAAACTGGTTACCGCCGGGATCTATAAATACATCCGGCATCCGAGTTATCTGGGCGCAAATTTGTGTTTCCTGGGATTCGGATTGGTTTTTGCAAATTTGATCAGTTTTACTTTAATATTTATTGTTAATTTTATTATATCCCTTAATAGAATCAGTTTTGAAGAAAAAATACTCTCGGGTAATTTCGGCAAAGACTATGAAAACTACAGGAAGAATTCCAGGAAACTGATTCCGGGCATATTTTAAAGAATCCTTCAGAAAACGCCGGGGAAATCCAATTTATTTCAAAAGACAGCTGTAATTCTTATAGGTGTATGAATGGTAATTTATATTTTTTGCATCTTTCTAAACTAACTTTGACTTACCCTGATATAAATGGATATATTTGTACAACTCATATTCAAATTTTGATAATAACTAAAAGGAAGGGAAAATGTTAAAAGCAGTTTTTATTGTTCTTTTTTTATCAGCGGTTATTTTACTGAAGGGGAATATTTACGGCGAGATAAAAACCCTGACGCTTGAAAATGTTCGTGATCTGGCTTTGAAAAACAGTTCAAGCGTCCTGCAGGCTGAAAAGGATGTTAAAATCGCCCAGGCGCAGCTTAATGAAAGTTACGGCGATTTTTTCGTACCGGCAATAACCGCTTCAGGAAACTATGGCTATACCGGTACCGGGATAGAGGTCGTTCAATTTCAGGGGCAGAATGTATCAGTGCCTAATAATTATCCCGACACTTATTCGGGTTCTTTAAGCCTCGCAAAACCGATCTTTGACGGGTTTAAACTCCAGAACGCGGTAAGCACACAGCGTTTTAACCTTAATCTTGCCGTTATGAAACTGAACGATGAAAAGAACCAGATCGAACTTGACGCGGAAACAAGGTTTTATCATCTGTCCTATCTGGAGCAAAATATAAAAAACAGCGAAGCCGCCGATAAAGACCTTCTTGAACAGCTTAATTATTCGGAGCAGAACTATAAAGCCGGGAACGCAACCGAACTGGATTATATTAAGTCAAAGCTGGCCTATACCAGTAATAAGCCCATACTTATAAAAGCCAGGCATGATTATAATATTGAGAAAGTTACACTCTGCAATGAATTGGGTATAACAAACAATTATAATGATATTGCCTTTATCGGGGATCTCATGCAGACTACAAATTATTTAATCGACTCTTTTCCTGAAGATGAATATTCCAGGTTGGCAATTTCTAATGATATAACATTGAAAACTATCATCAATACTCTTGAAATTGCCAGGCTGAATAAGAATACCCAGGAATGGGCAAGGTTTCCTATTCTTTCGGGAAATGTGGGTTACAGGTATGATTACCGGCCCGCATCCGGATCAGGGAGCGGAGCCGCCGCGGGACGGACATGGCAGCCTTCATGGGATGTCGGATTGGGCGTTTCGGCTTCCATTGATGACTGGATTCCTTTTTCACGAGGAGCGAATTCAATAACCGAATACGATGAAAACGTAAAAAAACAGGAACTCGCTAGGGATCAGCAGATCAGCACAGTAGACCTTCAGCTCAGAACCCTGATTATGCAGCTCAAAGAAAATAAGGAAACTGTCGACAGCCAGACCGATAATGTCGTCCTGGCTACGGAAAGCCTTGATATGACTAAGAAAAGGTATTTGCTTGGAGATGCATCATTTCTTGATATAAACGATTCCGAATCAAGCTATGAGCAGGCGATTTCCGCATACCTGCTTGCAGTTTATGATTATTACTCGAATTATCTGAAATTGAAAGTTATGATTGGGAAACCTTTATGATTATTTTACTTAATACAACCAATTTTAATATAGATTCGCTGTATCCCAGCGGTAGACAATGGGTTTAAACCCATTGTCTGCCCATTGTCGTGGAAATCGCCTGAACAGGCAGATTTTTAATGTTGAGATTTAATTATAAATTTCATTAATTCCTGAGGAGTTTTTAAATGAATAAGAAAATAATTATTTTGCTGATTCTGGCCGCGGTTGTCATCATTACGGTTTTATCGGTGGTTATTATAGGAAATAATAAAGATAAAAAAACCTTTCAGTTTGTTAAGGTAGAAAGGGGGAATCTGGAAGCCGCTATTTCCAGTACCGGTACTCTGGTTTTATTGGTGCCGGAAACAGTGAATGTTAACGCCAGGATATCGGGAACGGTTTCAAAAATCCTGGTCGATTATAACCAGAAAGTTTATGCCGGTCAGACTCTCGCGCAGCTGGATAGCGATCTTTTAAAACTGGCACTGGAACAGGCCCAGTATGCTTACGATAAGTCTATGGTGGCCCTTTCGCAGGCGCAATGGAATTTTGACACTACAAAGGGACTTTTCGATCAAAAATTCAAGTCCAAGACCGATATGGACACTGCGCAATTCAGTCTTGATTCTGCCAAATCGGATGTTCAGGCTGCAAAATCAGGGCTTGATACGGCAAAATTGAACCTGAAATACGCGGATATCACATCACCGATTAACGGCGTTGTAATCGATGAGAATATTAATATAGGACAGCAGGTCGGTACCAGCTCCGGTTCCAATTATCTTTTCATCATCACAAAAGATATTACAAAAATGCAGATCAACGCTACCGTTGATGAAAGCGACATAAGTAAAATTTCCATCGGCCAGCCGGTACGCTTTACCGTTCAGTCTTATCAGGACAAGACCTTTGCAGGTAAAGTCAGCGCGATACATCTCCAGCCTCAGACCATACAGAATGTTGTCAATTATACTGTTGTTGTTGATGTGGACAATAAAGATAAAATGCTAATGCCCGGAATGACAGCAACGGCCAGCATAATTGTGGATAACAGAACAAACGTTTTAAAAGTGCCGAACTCCGCGTTTAAGTTCAGGCCTACCGCTGAAATGATGAAAAAGTTCGGTATAAGGATAAATCAGCAGGGAAGGGGAAATTATAGCGGTCAGGGCGCGAATCAGGGCGGCGGTAATCCTTCGGGATCCGGCCAGCAGGGGCAACAGGGCCAGCAGGGCAGGAGCGTACTCTGGACATATAATGAAAAAACGGGTAAGTTGGGAAGAGCTATTGTAAAACTGGGAATGAACGACGGCCAGATGACCGAGGTTGAGTCCCTGACTTTCGGGAGCAATACAAGCATCCTTACAGATGGTATGCAGGCAATATCCGCATATACCACGCCTGTGAAATCCCCCGGCCAGCAGAGCCAGCCAAGCCTGTTTAACGCATTCGGCGGCGGCGGCAGAGGTCCCGGGCCGATGAGATGATGATGGTTCATCATGAAAAATCAATCTAAAAGAGGCTGAAATGGAAACAAATAATGAAGTCATACGAGTTGAAAATGTTGTAAAGGTTTATGATGCAGACGGTTCCGGTGAAGCCCGTGTAGAAGCGCTTAAGGGAATAGACCTGACGGTTAAAACCGGCGAGTTTATAGCAATAATGGGCGCGTCAGGCTCGGGTAAAAGCACGTTTATGAATATTCTGGGCTGTCTTGACCTTGCGACCTCAGGCAATTACTACCTGGACGGTATCCTTGTCAACAGCTTGTCAAAAGACGAACTCAGCTCCATAAGAAACCAGAAAATCGGTTTTGTTTTCCAGGGGTTTAATCTGCTTTCAAGAACTAACGCTCTTGAAAATGTCGAACTGCCCATGCTTTACAGCAGAAATGATCAAAAAGATATTGAACCAAAGAAATTAGCGATAGAGGCTTTGAAGAAAGTGGGCCTGAGCGATAGGATGCACCATCATCCCAACCAGCTTTCCGGCGGCCAGCAGCAGAGGGTTGCCGTCGCCAGAGCGCTGGTAAACAATCCCAATATTATCCTCGCCGATGAACCGACAGGCAACCTTGATACAAAAACAAGCAATGAAATAATGGCACTCTTCCAGGAATTAAACGACCAGGGAATAACCGTAGTTCTTGTCACACATGAGCATGATATAGCTGAATTTTCAAAAAGGATCGTTGAATTCCGGGATGGGAACATCATAAAGGATGTCGGGATCGAACAGAAAAGGAGTAAATAAAATGATAATAATAAGCCTGTTTAAAATAGCCCTGCAGTCGATCTTAAAAAATAAGATGAGAAGCTTTCTTACGACGCTTGGAATAATTATCGGCATCTGTTCCGTGATCGTTATGGTCGCGATAGGTACCGGGGCACAGAAACAGATTCAGGATCAGAT
The DNA here is from genome assembly GCA_963783575.1 of uncultured Spirochaetota bacterium. Lineage (GTDB taxonomy): Bacteria > Spirochaetota > Brevinematia > Brevinematales > JAOACQ01 > CAWEAK01. The sequence goes on from CAWAOD010000004.1 coordinate 104,998, forward strand.
AAACAGCCTGGGGGTCAATCTGCTGACAGTTTTCCCGGTTGCTTTCAGGCAGGGTGGCGTGAGTCTGGGTGGAGGGACTGGTTCCCGGCTTACATTCGACGATGTGGACAAATTGAAAAAAGAAGCGACACTTTTATCCGGGGTTTCTCCTATGTCGAGAATCGGCGCGCAGGTCATCGGGGGAACAGGCAACTGGGCTACCTCGGTTTACGGCGTATCGCCGGATTTCCTTGGTATCCGTCTCTGGACAATAGCCGAAGGAAATCCTTTTACAGACACCGACGTTAAAGTATATGCCAAAGTCTGCATTCTTGGGCAAACTGTGTCGTCAAACCTTTTCGGCGATGCAAATCCTGTTGGTCAAACTGTCCGCATAAGAAATGTCCCGGTTAAAGTGATCGGCGTTCTTCAAAAAAAGGGTTTTTCCGCGGGCGGGCAGGACCAGGACGACCTTATCCTGGCGCCATATACGACAGTCCAATTCCGCATAAGCAATAACAGATATATCAATCAGATTCTCTGCAGCAGCGTTTCACCCGAACAGATGAGCGCCGCCCAGGATGAGATAACGTCAATAATGAGACAATCGCATAAAATACCCGAAGGGTCAGATAACGATTTCAGCATAATGAACCAGACTGATGTAATAAATACAGCCAATCAAACAACCGGAATTCTCACTGCCTTTCTGGCCTCTGTTGCCGGTATATCCTTACTTGTGGGAGGAATCGGTATTATGAATATTATGCTTGTGTCTGTGACCGAAAGGACCAGGGAAATTGGCATACGAATGGCTGTCGGGGCCCGGGAAAACGATATTCTGACTCAATTCCTTGTTGAAGCTGTTGTACTCTGCCTTATCGGGGGTGCCGCGGGGATTATTTTAGGCTTCATCATCGCTTTTGTGATTAAAATAGCTTCCGGAATATATGTGGTGTTTTCCATACCGATCATTTTCCTTGCCTTTTTCTTCTCGCTTTTTGTCGGCGTTTTCTTCGGTTTCTATCCTGCCAGAAGGGCCGCGGGGTTAAACCCGATTGAAGCCTTGCGGTATGAATAAATATCCTTACTCAATCACCAAAATATCATAATATTCCAGTTTATCAATACTTAAAATAATGTCTTTTCCGGAATGTTTGAAATTTATGGTTTCATTGGTTGCCCTGTCAGGTGATACCAGAATAGCCGCCGAGGGTTCTTCGTTCATCGGAAAAGTTATTGTAATATTTGTCTGGGGAATAATCCGGCGGTTGTAATTATGATTTATGAGATGCAGCAGATACCGTTTTCTGACCGGCTGGAAAGCCAGGTTATACTCGATCCCGGGCTTATCAACGGTTATGTTTTCATCAGTATTTACCGCATCCATATAAATATCAGCGTTCTTTTTATAAAAAGAGGAATAATCCTTTAAGAAATCCATTATTCCGGATACCGAGGCTGTCGGTTCATCCGGCATTGACGATCTCAAGTGAAAAGCGAAATACAGGCCGCAGGCATAGGCTTCGGCGGCATATATCCTCCAGAAGTCCTTTTTTTCAGAGAGGGGCAGGTGATAATACCCGTTGATCATCGGGCAGGGCCAGTCCATAAACATAACAAGCGGCGCATTACCCGATGTTTCCCTGCTCCGGTCAAGCATTTTTAGATAGATACCCTTCAATGATTTGTAGCCGACCAGGTGTCCGTAAAGTACCGGGACATAATCCGCTTCCTTTCCGTTGTCGTCATTGTTGCCGTTGTAAAGCCCGAGGCTGTTGAAATCCATCCAGGGAAATATGCCGTTCGCGGTTAAAAGGATTTCCTTTGAATATTTTTCCCGCGCATATTTTCTCAATTCTGAGACAATTTGCTTAATATAGAGATTCATATATTTCCCGGTAAAACTTCCGTCTTTGATATTTATGCGGTTAGCTATGACGCGTCCCCATTCGGATGACAGCGGATTGTCTGATGTATGGGGATTCGATTCCCATCCGTTTTTTTGTAAATATTTTCTGTAATTGAAATTTTTTTCAATATCGAAATAAGGTATATCGCGTCTGATAATATTATCAGGAGTCATTTTAAAATTTCTTCTCCAGTCGTTTGCCGTATAATCCGGGTATTTTACCATCAGATACCAGTTGAAATCCCTGATGAAATAATCGTCAAAGCCCTCATTCCCGTTCCAGTTCCATTGTGTCCCGCCTGTATAACCCGCGTTCAGTTCATCCAGGAAAAGACCGTCAACCCCAAGATCGATCTGCTTTTTCAGCCAGGATACAAGGTAAACGCGGTAAGCCGGGTTTGCCAGCGAACACCTGTAAGCGCCGCGGCTAATATAGGAATGTTCCACAAGGTTTCCTTTTGCGTCCCTTGTCGCCCAATCCATAAACTGATTATTATTTGAAGCCTCATTCCTGAATACAACCGACATTGTTCCCCCGGCTATAAAAAGTATGTTTCTGGGATGGCAGTTGTTTATATAGTTTTGATAATAATCGCTGATGTTTGTTCCCCATATATCCCATTTCTGCCAGGCCCTTAAATTGATATCCGGCCGGAATAAATAAACCTGCGGATCATCCTTATCCGTCCCAACCTGTGAAAACCCATAGACAGAAATATTTGTAAGTTTATAATTTCCCGCCGGATCCCCATCAACCTCAAAGTCTTTAAGGTTGGCCGGATCGGTGTATGAAGAATTCGATAGCAAGCCATTTTCAACTGCGCAGGCGGAAGCCGGTATAAATATCCATTCGATTACTGAAAAAATGACAATAAAAATTAATAGCCTTAAGGATGATTTCATTTAAACTCCTTTTTGATGAATAGGTCATGTTGCGAATGGTAGAAAATAATGAAAGAATATTTTTTTAGCAATATATTTTCCATAAAATAATTATGAAATAATAACGAGTAAAAATCAATTAGTCGATAGATTCAGCGTTTTTCGATTCAATGAGAAATAAGGCTGTATCTTCAGTAATAATATCCACAAGATTTTGAGGAAGGGTTTCCCAGCAGGTTTGGAATCCGTTATTCTTTAATATCCCTGTATTTAATTTTGAAACCAGCCTCGGGCCGATGAATTTACCGATATCTTTATATCTTCCGGAAAAAATAATATAATCGACTGGCCCGATTGCCGCCATACCGCTTCCGCAGAACAGCAGAAGTTTATAAAGGAACATTTCCCTTGCTTCAATGTTAACCTTATTATCCGTTAAAAATATATCCTGAAGCGTTTTTCCGGTTTCAACAAGACCTGCTATGCCGCTTTCTCCGGTCAAAGTATTATTGATCTCTTCGAGTCCCATATGCAGGCTTTGAGCTATCTGTATAATTATTCCGGGATCGATGTCGCCGCTTGTGGTGTCGCCAAAAAGCCCTTCGAGAGGCGTGGTTCCCGAAGTTACAGTCACAGGTCTTAAACCCAGAACAGCCGAAACCTCCGGCCTTGGCTCAAGGCAAATAGAGACGACTCTTGCGGGCCGGTCAGCGGCTTTTTGCCGCATAAGTTTTCCGGCATATATTGCGGCGGCTTCATGGCATAATCCATGATAGCCGAATTTACGGATTTTTCTGTTGCTTAAAATATCTGGGTTGATTGCATAACTGAATTCCCTTGAAGGTAAATTGGTGAAAAAAGCGGTCTCAAAAATAAGAACAATCGGAACTCCGGTGAATATTTCCCTGCAGGCCGCCGCCAGCTCGATTACAGCGGGCATATGCAGGGGAAATCGTGGTACCAGTTCTTTTAAAGACGGTAAAATATCATCTGAAAATAAAACAGGGCCGCGGAATTTTTCACCTCCATAGATTACCCTTAAAGCTATGGCATCGGGAAATACCGAAATTTCAGCCGCCACATTTAAAATCCTCCTCCGGATTTCAGCAATTACATCGATAATTTCTTTGGTTTCCCTGTAATTTTCAATAGTAGCGCTTATCCCTCCTCCGGAAAAATCATATTTAATGGAATTTCTTCCTGGATCTAAAACCAGTACATTCATATATTCTCCTTTATTTTGAATATTATACCTGCCGTTTCCCTCGCGATTTCCAGCTCTTCATTCGTGGCTATAACAAGCAGCCTCACCGGACTGCCGTTTGAGGCAACATCGGCGGGCAGCATCTTAACCGAACTATTCTTACTTTCATTGATTTCTATGCCGAATGCTTCCATTCCGGCACAGACAGACTGCCTGACTTCGGGGATTGTTTCTCCGATGGTATCGGTAAAAATAACCGCATCGGGGATGCCGACCACGGCAAGATATGAACCGAGAGCTTTGCGGATGCGCCACAAATAAACCTGCAGAGTCAGTTCAAGCCTTTCGTCATTTCTTCCTTTACCGTTTAATCCGTTGATGATATCCCTGATGTCGCCTGACACACCCGAGAGGCCCAATACACCGCTTTTTTTATTCAGAATGTTCTCAAGTTCCTTAAAATCTCCGCCTGAAAGAAGCGTCAGTTGAAGCGCAAAAGCCGGGTCAATATCCCCGCTCCTTGTGCTCATAACAAGCCCCGGCAGCGGGGAATATCCCATAGTATTGTCGGCCGACCTGCCGTTAATAACCGCGCAGAGGCTCGCGCCCCCGCTTCCAAGATGACAGCTGACGGCATTAATTTTTTCAACGGGCTTATTCAAAAATTTCGCGGCTTCTGTTATAACATATTTATGGCTTGTACCATGAAAACCGAATTTTTTAATTCCCAGTTTATTGATAATATCTTTCGGAAGGGGATAACTCGCGGCATAATCGGGAATTGTAGAGTGATATACCGTGTCAAAAACTGCAGCCTGTTTTAAACCCGGGTAAAGCCTGTGGCATGAATCGATCAGGGCAATTGCCGGAGGATTATGTATCGGCGCAAAACCCAGAGTCCTTTTTAATTTGACTATTGCTTCATGGTCGATAAAACATGTTTTTTGAAAATACCTCCGTCATGGACCACTCTGTGCCCGATTGCGTCAACCGGATGGCCCTTTCCGCCGGATAAAAGTTTGAGAATCTCCTCAAAAGCCCTTTCATGGCTCGGCATATCCACTATGATCTTTTCCTCAATACCCTTTTCCCTGTGCAGTATCATCGATGGTTCCGCCGTTTTCGGCCCGATCCTCTGAGCCTCACCCCCGGCAATTTCCCTCTCCGAGGGCATCTCAATCAGCCTGTATTTCAACGATGAACTGCCGCAATTGAAAACCAATATATTCACATTCACTTTTTTCTCCAATTTTATCTATACTCTCTGGATATTTACTTAACAACAGAAAGTTGTATCTTCCGCTAAACCAAGTAACATAAGGAGCACGGATGCTCCATGATAGTTTCCATTTTATCACAAAGGCAGTCGAACGATAGTTCGACAGCGGCACGATGCCGCCTAGATTTCATCGATTGTCCATCCGTAAACAGGCACCCCGGCCAGTCCCTGAACCATTACAGCAGTACCGAATATGCATTCCTTAAGCTTTTCAATCTCTACATATTCGTCAATTTCATGAGCGTTTGATTCATTTCCCGGCCCATAGCCGATTACAGGAATGTTAAACTCGCTATTTAAAACTCCGCCTGAAGTTCCCATTCCGATTTTCCCGAGTTTCCATTTCCCGCTTTTTACCTCACAGCCCGATGCGAGAAGAGATTGGCGCGCCCTTTCCATCATAGGATGAAAAGGGTCGGTCTCCCAGGCCCTGGCAAAATAAAGAGCGGTTGCCTTCCGTCCCGTATAAAACTCCTGATTTTCTTTCTTAATAAAGGCATTAACTGCGACTTTTCCTGCCGATTTAGATGCAGAAGCCGCTCTTTTCCCCATATTGTCAACTATATTTTCCGGCACTTCGCCTTTGTAAAGCCTGCTTTTAAAGCTAAGTAAAGAATGTTTTGTATCATTAATGGAATCATAATAATCCCTGTCGACAGAATATTGACTGTCACCGCTTTCGCCGCTGCTTTCAGCAAGCTCATTTGAAACAACTTCTACCGCATCCTCAACCTCAAAAGCGTTATGACTTTCAAGTTTTACATCGATTTCCATCCAGCCATCATGCCCGTAATACATACCGAGTTCGGTCGGTTCACCGAGGATTGCAAAATCAGGAGGCATAGAAAGTCCGGGCAGAGTTTCACTCATTAAAAACCTTGTTCCAAGGCTCAAACCGTTTTCTTCCGCAACGGTTGCGGCGACAATAATATTACCCCGCATAGGCAGGAGGCTTTTTTTAAGTAAGGCTCCGGCATATACCTGTGCCGCAATTCCGCCTTTACAGTCGCTTGAACCTCTTCCGAATATTTTCCCATCGCTAAGTGTACCGGAATATGGCGGATAGTTCCATACTTCATCCTGCCCGACATCCACGGTGTCTATGTGTGAAGACAGTAAAACCGATGGTTTTTGTTCCCTTCCGTACATAATACCGATCACATTGCCAGCGCCGTCACGGAAAACTTTATCATAATCAAGCTTTCGCATTTCCTTTTCCACAAGATCGGCAGCCTTTTCTTCATTTAAACTCACACTGGGAACTTTGATCAGCCTGGATGCAAACTGTATCGCATCATTTGACATCCAATTGCATTTGCCTTTTAACATCTGATACATATAAACTCCTTATATTTATTTTTCTGTATAATTAGTGCAAATTATGTGCCAATGTATTTATGTGATTGATATCATTATAGTTAAATATTTATTTGAAAGAGTATATTTTTGACAAACATATAAATATGTTTCATAATGAAATATAAAAATATCAAAATGAAATAAATGGGGTTTATATGAAAGCCGAAAATTTGAAATTGGAAGAGTTCATCGATATAGCCGAAGGCAGGATTGATTTCCATGGAAGAAGGCTTGTCCTGCATTCAATTAATGCCTTTGCCCAATTGAGAAGGGATTTGATAGAAAATATCGGTGAAGATCAGGCAAGGCAGATATTCACAAGGTTCGGATATTTTTCAGGCCAGGCGGATGCCGCCGCGATGAAGCGAATATTCGGCTGGGACAATTTAACAGAGCTTTTAAAAGCCGGCCCGAAAATGCATTCCATTATGGGGATAGCAAGGATGGTCACAAAAACACTTGATATTGAAGAGAAAACAAACAGGTTTAATATGGAAGTCATCCTCTATGACTCCGGTGAAGCCGAAGAGCATATTCTAGAGATCGGAAAGTCTGCCGGCCCGGTTTGCTGGATGATGACCGGTTATGCAAGCGGCTTCGCATCATTCTGCCTGGGGTATAATGTCTATTTTAAAGAGACCAAATGCATGGCCGGCGGTGATGAGATATGTTACGCTGTCGGCAGGGATGAATTGTCCTGGGGCGATCAAATCAGGGAAATACGAACTTATTTTCAGGCAGAGGATATAAAGGGTAAGGTTCAAAAATTGACGGAAACCATCAAAAAAAAGACAACCCAGCTTGAAAAGCAGAAATGGAAATTCAAACAGCTGGAACATGGCGGAATAAACGGCAAGGACATGTTTATTGAGGCCCTGAGCCGGACTTTCCAGAAAGCGCTGGATATTGCCTACCGCGTTTCCCGGTTTGAAAGTTCGGTACTGATAACCGGTGAAACAGGAACCGGAAAGGAAGTCCTCGCCCGTTATATCCACAGGAATTCCATCCGCTCGACCGGAAAGTTTGTGGCGATAAACTGCGCCGCTCTTCCGGAAACCCTTCTTGAAAGCGAGCTTTTTGGGCACAAAGCCGGCTCATTTACCGGCGCGGTTCGTGACAGAACGGGTCTTTTTGAAGAGGCCAATAACGGCACAATATTTCTGGACGAGATCGGCGACGTTTCGCCCGCGATGCAGTCTAGGCTTCTCAGGGTACTCCAGGAAAAAGAAATAGTCAGGCTGGGAGAGAACATTCCGAGGAAAATCAATTCAAGAGTTATAGCGGCCACAAACCGTAATCTATTGAATGATGTCCGGGATGGAAAATTCCGTGAAGACTTGCTATACAGGATAAGGGTCATTGAAATCGAGGTGCCTCCCCTCCGTGAAAGACAGGACGATATTCTTTCGCTTACCCGTTTTTTCATAAAAAAGCTCTCGAAAAAAATGAACCTTCCCAAACTCCGGCTTGATTCCACCTGCGCCGATTATCTTCAAAATTATTCCTGGCCCGGTAATGTGAGGGAATTGGAAAATATCCTTGAAAGGGCTTCCGTTTTGACCGCAGATCAGACAATAAGGCCCGAGCATCTTACATATTCCATAACTCATTTCTCAGCCGCAGACAGCGTCAAATATAACCCTTTATTGGTAACTCTGAATGAACTTGAGGCCGGCCATATCAAGAAAGTCCTGGAATTATCCGGGCAAAACAGGTCGAAAGCCGCAAAAGCGCTGGGTATAAGTCTTGCAACTTTGTGGAGAAAGCTTAAAATTTATGATAAATTGCCTGTTGACAAATAAAAATTTTTAATCCTGGAGGCAGAAATATGCGGAAAGCGGTTATTCATTATTTTACGGGAACCGGTAACACAGCCCATGCTACGGATGTTTTGGCCGGGGAATTAAATAAAAACGGTTATGAGACTTTATTGATTGAGGTTCATAAAGATACAAAACCCGTAGACATTCAATTCGATCTGAATATTATTATTTTTCCGGTATATGCTTTAGCGGCTCCGCATGTCATGATTGGATATTTAAAGAAATTACCGAAAGGTAAAGGTGCTAAAACAGCCGTCATAGCTAATTTCGGTATGATAAATTTAAAAGGAGGCGCGAATACTGGATACGAAAGCCAGGCGCCGGAGCAGGCTGCCAGGATATTGAGGCGGAGAGGTTACGATGTTTTTTTAACCGGACGAGCCGGGTACCCAGAAAATATTACAATCATTGCTTCATCAATATCAAGGGAGGATATCGATTCAATAACAATCGCCGGCGATAAAGAAATACGGGCAATAGCCGGAAAAATAATTAATGGTGAAATCAGCATTGTTAGATACAATGTTCTGGATTTGACACTCGGATGGCTTTTCGGATTCCTTTTAATGCATTTCGGAAGGTGGCAGATCGGTAAAATGTATTCGGCAGACAGGGACTGCAATTCTTGCGGGATTTGCGTTCAGAGCTGTCCGGCAGAGGCAATACGGTTATTCAATAAAAAACCTCGCTGGAATTATAACTGCGAAGCATGCCTCCGGTGCTACAATATCTGTCCGAAAACCGCCATACAAATTTCCATAATCCGTATCGCTGTTGTTTTAGCGCTAACCATTGGCCTCATTCCTTTAGTTGTTGTCAATATTAACTCCGCGCTTAATCTGATTGCGTCATATCTGAAAATCAGGCCGGTTGACATTCCATTTTTAAAAGTGATTACAGGGATCGCCGCATATATTCTAATTTATATAATAATATTTTATATACTGGATAAAATAATGTTTATTCTTGAACAAATCCCTTTTGTAAGAAAGATTTTTAAATGGACATATACAAAGAAATTTAAACGGTATGTTATGCCTGGATTTAACAACCGTGCCACTTCGACAGGCTCAGTGCAGGCTTCTTGACCAGTATAATTCCTCGCGGTTTTATCGGCGCAAAATAAATTACTATGAGGTTTAAATGGAAACTGATAATAAGATCAATATCGCTTTAATCGGCTGCGGAGTTCACTCGTATAAGCATGCAAACGCGATTAAAGAAGTAAAAGACCTGAATCTTGTTTCCTGCTGCGATATAAATGAAAGCAGGGCAGGGGACTGGTCGGAAAAATACAACTGCAGTCCATACGGCAGTATAGAGAAGATGTTAAAAAATGAAAAAATCGATGCGGTAATTTTATGCACCTGGCCAAATCAGCACCTGGAGCAGATAAAATTATGCCTTAACGCGGGAGTTAAAAACATACTCTGCGAAAAATCGCTTGCCGTCAATAGTAAAGAGGCTTATGAAATATGGATTCTCGCCAAAGAAAACAAAGCCTTTTTAATGGAGGCCTGCATGTACAGGCACCATCCGGCGATAAAAAAAACAGAGGAACTTGTTTTTAATTCAGGTATCGGGAAAATCGACAGCATAACTGCCGTTTTCAGCAATTATGAACCGGAAGCCCATAATGATCCTTTACAATCAATAGACTGGAGATACAGAAAAGAATGCGGGGGTGGCGTGACGCATGACTGGATGTCTTATTGTGTAAACGCCTGCAATTATTTCAGCGGAAGCAGGCCCGTCAGTGTATACGCGTCCGGCGGAATAAATAAAGAATATGATATTATCGACAGGCTTTATGGCCAGATTGTTTATGACAATGGAATCATCGGAATAATTGAGAGCAGTAAATATGCGAACTTCAGCCAGATGCTTCAAATAAGCTGCGCTTATGGAATAATAGAACTGCCGGTTGCCTGGGGAATTTTCGGCGACGTAACTATATACAAACATCACAGGAAAGAAAAATGGGATTATATTCTTACAGATCCATACAAAATAAAGAAAGCCGATCCGTTTATCCTGCAATTGATGAATTTTTCAGATGCAATAAAAGGAAATTCCGCCCCAAAAATTTCGCTTGAAGAATCGGTCATTAATATTTATACAATTGAAGCACTTATTAACAGTTTAATTAATAATAAAACAATTGATTTAGACCTCCCGAATATTTACTGATTTATTATTTTCATCGCACTATACTATACTGTATATCCCACTTTAAATTTCCATTTCAAAAGCCGCTTTGAAAAATTAATTTTTCAGACAAAAATGATAAAATATATCCAAAGTCATATTGATCAATCCAGCAGAAAAATATATACTTTTTGAAAAGCTGCTGTTAATAAAATATTAAAGAAGGAATATAGGAGAGATTTATGCAGTTAAATTATATTAAGCAATTTTCAATTTTATTCTCTTGTTTCTTTTTTGCTGACATACTGTTTGCCGAAACCCCTCCGATAACAAACAACCCGTTGAAAATCTGCATGCAGTTGACCTGGGATGCCGGTGTCCGGTTTGGAGCGGAATATGAAATTTCCCCCTGCTTCGCTCTTAAATCGGACATAGGAACAACTTTATTCAGCTTTGAAGGGAATCTGGTAATTACTTACGATATTTTCGGCGTCTGGGAACTATTGAAAAAAAACAGTCCTTTTCAGATAAATTTACTGTTCGGACTTCCCTATAATATGTATGTTTTTGGAGTAAATTCTGAAATGTATTCTTTTGGATGCTCCTTAGAATTTGGCTACCGCTTTAACAAAAAATATGCATTATATTTCAGGGGCGGCGGGGGTTATCCTGTTTATTATAATTCCGGAAAATGGTCATCCGGAATATTATGGCCCGATGCCGCGCTTGAACTTAAGATTTCAATATAAAATATAAACCTTTAAGGCGTCACAAAGATTGAGTATACTCAACTGCCTAATGTAGTCTGGGTTGTTCCTGTCCAGTAGAATGCATTTCCAGAGCTTTCATACCCTGCGGTATATACCGTGCCGTTATAAACATAGATTGAGTATGCCTTCCCGCCGCCCGGTAATACGGTCTCTGTTGTTCCCATCCAAAAACAGGCATTTCCAGAGCCGTCATATCCAGCGGTATAAATCGTACCGTTATAAACATAGATTGAGTATGCCTTCCCACCGCCCGGTAACACGGTCTCTGTTGTTCCCGTCCAAAAACAGGCATTTCCAGAGCCATCATACCCAGCGGTATAAATCATACCGTTATAAACATAGATTGAGAATGCACTCCCACCACCTGGCAATATGGTCTCGTTTGTCCCTGTCCAGTAGCAGGCACTATAGTAGCCATCGTTAAAGTCCTGACCGGTTGTATATACAATATTGTTAGATACATAGATTGAATATGCATATCCGCCGCCCCATAAGTGTATCCCCTCTACGACCGGTAATAAGGTCTCAATATTTCCTGTCCAGTAGCAAGGGGTTTCGGATCCATCAGTTCCGGCGGTATAGATCGTACCGTTATTAACAAAGATTGAGTGTGCCAAACTACCGCTGCTACCCGGTAACACGGTCTCATTCGTCCCTGTCCAGTAGCAGGCGATACCGCTGGTGCTTCCTGAATATGCGCTGATATCAACCCCACCTGTATAGACCGTTCCATTATAAACATAGATTGATAATGCTGATCCGCCATTGTTTATACTTGGCAGCCTAGTCATTGCCGTTCCTGTCCAGTAGCAACCGCCATAATAGGTTAGGGAACTGATCCACCCGGCGGTATAGACCGTTCCATTATATACAAAAATTGATGTTGCATATAATAATAACGATGAACTAGAACTTGATGACATAGAATTTGAAGATGTAGAACAGGCCGTGATTAAAACACCTGAAACAATTAATAAACCCAAAACAAATAATTTACTATTAAATTTCATAAAAACCTCCATCTTTTATTTGATTCAGGTAAAGAGGAATTAGTTCCATTATATATTGAATATTTGTATTATTCTTAATAATAATACTAAAAAAAATCAGATCAATCGGAAAAAACTATAGAAAATTTCAATGAAATATACTGAAGATCAATATATTTTTTATTAAAATAAGGTGTCTGTTCATATTTGAATCTCAAATCAATTTTCCAGGACTTTATTTCCACGGGCAAGGTAGTACATATATGGAATGATCATCTTATTGGGTTTATTGGAGCCGTCATAAAATATATCGATGATAGGGACATCAAAATCCTTCTGAATCCTCCTGAAAATTGAGGATGACACCGCTCCGGGACAGCAGAATACGGGGTTTAAGTGAAGGAAGGCATCAGCGATTCCCTGCTTTTTCATATAAAGGACCCTTCCGATATTTATTTCTGTCTCGCCGGGAATAAAATGCTCGATACCGTATTCCCTGGCAAGGAGATCGCATTCCTCAACTGAAGGCTCGAAATAGCCGTCGATCATACCGCTGAAAATATCCTCAAACCGGCGCTCAAAGAGGGTGATATGCTGAAGCAGGGTTTTACTGACCCGGCCGTCATGTATGTCGTAATTCAGGAGGCCTGTCGCGTATTCCGTAAATGAAGGAATGATGATCTCTCCGCCAAGCTGTCCCACAAGGCTGTAAATGTCCTCATTCAGCAGGGTGTTCCATTTCACGTAAAGGTCGCCGATGATCGCGATCCTGGGCTTTGGGACAATATTTACGCTTACCTTCTCAAAGACTTTCCTGATTTTCACGGCGGCTTTCAATATATGCCTGGCCGGGTGCGATACCATGACGAGTTCTTTAAGGGCTTTTCTGATGTTGTTTTCTATGGCGGATTTGTCCTCCGCGCCTTCAAGGTTGAAATTAGTCAGCGTCAGGAATAATGCGCAGTCCATCAGGAGCTGACCCTGTTCAAAAAGCGAAGGGTTGCCGTTCAGGGCTGTCTTCATAATGTAAAGGGATTCTTCAAGCGCGGCGCGTGAGTCTCCTTTATGAGTTTCGTATGCGCTGTAATGGAAAAACAGTTTATACAGGATTGATGTTATGATTTTATTGGCGGCAAGTTCAATATAAAGCATCAGCGGAAGATTGATCTCCGAAGCTATTATGTTTTCCGCCGAGATCCTTATTTCACCGATCCCTGCCTTTGAACAGGCAAGTTTAACGAGTCTTGTAAACTGGGTGAAGTTGCAGGGAATGCAGGCGGTTGAAAACTGGAAAACACAGCGGGCAGGGTCAAGATTGTTATTTTTTACTGTATTTATGATCGAGCCCAGAATTGCGATATTCGGCATGCATTCTCCGCCGGTAGCGTAATTGTAGCCTTCATTTATGTCTTTCTGGCTGGCTTTTAGAATTACGCATTTGTAGCCATGAGCCTCATAAGCCATCCTGTCAAGCTCGCTCAGGATCGGGCTGATCTCGGCCATCAACAGAATATCTTCTTTCTTTACCCTGTGTTTTGAGACTTCAATGTTCTGCACCGGTAAAGTTTTTCCGGTCAATTTATTAAAATCATTCCTGAATGCCTCAATTCCGGCTTCTATTCTGGTTTGATACCCGATATCGCTGCCGTGCTCATCCAGCTGGAGTACCAGATAAGGCTTGCCTATGGAATAGAGTATTTCCCTGAAATATGACAGAACATAGGAATCCGGGCTGCACCTGAAGCATGTAACCAGGATCGGATAAATATTACAGTGATTCCGCATTATATCCTGCATAAGTAGGATTTCCTGTCCGTAATGCCAGTGCATGTTTTTTATAAAATCGGGAAGATTGATATTATTGAACGGGGATGACCTGAACATGGATTGATGCACAACTTCATATCCCATGGATTCAATCTTCATAGGTATTTCGTTATTCATGACCCTGTCAAAAATTGAGTAAGGCCTTCCCAGGAGAAGAATTTTTATTTTGTCCGGTGAGTTCGACAAAATCTCCTGCCCGTAATCCATTAACTTTGACCGCATCCTCTTGAATTCCCTGTAAGCTTTATAGAACTCTTCGATAATAGTCTTTTGACTGATATTTGCTATCGGAATAATTACCTTGGCTATTTCTTCGGCGATTGTTTTTATCCTGCCACCGTTAAATTTAATCAAAGGAGACAGTAGACGCACTTTAAGATTGATGGTCGAGAGGTTTTTCAGGATTGTGGGAGCGTAAACGGAATAATAGCAGAAATAGCAATCTGTTTTTCTTTCCGATAACCTGATTTCTTTACTGAAGAGATCTATAGGGCTTTTTTCATTCAGGACAGACGGGAAAAAAATGTAATCAACTTTTTTATCCAGTAGTTTTTTAACCTGCCCATGAGCGATATTGATCGGAGCGCAAAAATCCGAATTAATCAGGGGTTTACCTTCCTTAATTGTATCTCCGCCGCTATGTTCCACAATTGTCCTTATCCCCAGGTTATTGAAAAAAAGCCTGAAAAGGGGATAATATTCTTCCATATAAACCGCGGTCGGAAGTCCGATTAAAAGCCCAGTATCAACTTTTAAATCCGGGACTCTGAATATTTCATTCCTAGACTTCTCCAGTTTTGAAACATTCAGAATGGCTCTCGCTTTTCCATCCTCATATTCCCTTCCGCATTTAAGTCCCCAGGCGGTTTTTTTAGAGCCTGTGTCATAAACTGTTAGCTGGCAACTGTTGAAACACAGGCCGCATGTTTCATTGAAGGCTGTAAACCGGAATTCCATTTTTGACATTCTGGATTCTTTTAAATCTTTACGCATAATATCCAAAGCGGCACCCAGAACTCCTGTCAGGTGGCAAAACCTGCTGACCGAAATTGGCCTTCCGATTCTGCTCTGGAACACTGCCACAAGGGCTTTATTCCTTGCTGTCGCGCCCTGGAAATATACTTTTTTGCCGATAGGTGTTTTCCCAACGACCTTGGAGAGGTAATTGTCCTTCACACTGTAAAGAACCGCCGTTATAATCTGCGCCTTTGTCCATCCTTCGGCGAGCAGTGTGTTCAGGTCCCTTTCCATATAAACGGTACAGCGGTCAGAAGTAAACGGTGCGGCGCTTCCATCGGCCATACCGGGAATATCATCCAGCCCGATTCCCAGCCGGGAAGCCTGCTCTTCGATAAAAAAGCCCGTACCCGCGGCGCAGACATAGTTCATCGCCGAATGAACAACCTCGCCGTTTTCAATAACCGTGAATTTTGAATCCTGTCCCCCGATTTCAATGATTGTATCCACATCGGGGTCCAGAAATACAGCTCCGTATGCATGGGCGGAAATCTCATTCAGCGAGCCGTCAGTACCGACAACTTCCCGGATCAGTTCCCTTCCGGAACCGGTGGTCTGGCAGCCTTTGATTGTAATATGAGCCTTTCCGAATAATTTTTCCAGTTTACCCATGAGCAGGCTTACAGCGCTTACTGGATCGCCTTTTGTCCTGGTATACATCCCTGTTAAAATCTCTTTTTCTTCCGACAGTACTATAAGTTTGGTGCTTGTTGAACCGATATCAATTCCAATATAAACCCCAAACTCACTTTTTATCAAATCCTTATAAACGGTTATTTCCACCCCATCCTCGGCAATGGTTTTATCTCTCGAAAAATCCGGATAATCCGGCAAATTGATTAACAGGTTTTCCCTGGTATTCCTTCCTTTCTTAATCTGGTCCATTACGGAGTCTATATCAAAGCTTAACTCCTTTCCCAGTAGTGCTGCGCCTATAGCGCTCAAACATTGGTTTTCCTTCGGTACTATGGCTTCCGACCCAAGCAGGCTGCTAATTTCCGCGGCGATCTTGCGGTTGCAGCTTACCCCACCCGCAAGAATGATTGGAGGATCAATTTTCTTTCCCCTGACAACATTTTCCAGGATGCTCCTTGCCACACCTTCGCATATCCCGGCCGCAATCGCCTCTCGCGAATAGCCAAGCGCCTGGGCATGGATTATATCAGTTTTGGCGAATACAGCGCACCTTGTCGCGATTGCCGGCGTCCTGCCCTTGAAGATGAAGGCCTTCTCCGCGAGTTCTTCCGAACTATATCCGATCCTCTCCGCCTGCTGGTCGATAAAACCGCCCGTCCCTGAGGCACAGTCCGAATTCATCGAATGTTCCAGATAACCGCCGTTTCTGTCAAGCCTTATAAGATAAAAATTCTCACAGCCTATTGAAAGGATTGTCCCCGCGTTAAGCTTAAGAAAAAGGTTTGCCTGAACTGCTGCCACAACCGGATGGATTACCTCAAGCGCCGGGATTTCGAAATTCCCGCAAAGCCCGATACTTTCTACGGTATCCCTACTGTAAATAGAATAAATTTCTTCAAGAATCCGGTTCATATGTAAAGGAATGTCGCCTTCATTAGCCATGCTGCCGGATTCGACAACCTTATCATTATCAATCAAAGCGAAATGTATATTCTTTGATCCGAAATCCAATCCCAGTTTCATTATGAATCCCCCTCAAAACGGTATATTGCTTTCCCCTGTGTCATTCCGATTCCTTCTAATTGTTGTTCTTGTGAGGAATCTCCTGCAACATCGTGTTGCTTGGCGAACTAATGTTCGCCACTGTCTGTTTAGTAAAATAAAAGCTCTCATGGAACATCCTTTTCCTGTGGTTTCTTGCAGAACTATGCGCAATCGTTGTGCTGGCGAACTGATGTTCACAACTAGCTGCTTAGTAAAACTAAAGATTTCATTGTGTGTCCTTGGGTTTACTGAAAAATGAGTTAAAATTTGATAACAATAATCAACCTTTTATAATTGCATTTATAACTCATTGTTATAAAATAGGATATGACACCAATAGAATACTGTTTATTAAACATATTAAGTTTTATGCTGATTTTCAGTGAACCCGTCCTTGTGTCCATGGTTTATTAGTTTATTATAAGCTTTCAATTAGGGTTTAAACCAGTAATATCACAATTATTAACGCATATAAATAAAAAAGCATGAATGGACAGTTTCTGAGAGGAAGTTTTGAATTAATTTGTAATTGAGATTATAATGAAAAACCAGATAAAATAGCAAAATAATCTAATAAATTATTGTAATGGCAATTCACACAAAAAATATACTTCTCTAAAATTTTTATGTCGATCATTGGTTTTTAATCCCGAAAGATATTCTCGATCCAGCCATATAGTGAGGCGTTCCGCTATTGTTGTATTTATGCCCCCACCGCGGGGTATAACCGTATACCAGCCATCCTTCCCTGCCTTCATCGCTGTCAAAGATTATGGCTGACTGCCAGGAAAGTGATTTTCCCGGCATTGCCACGGCATAATCCCTTATAAGCATTTCAGGTTCCGACCATTCGATCCCGTTATCGGAATAGCTGATATAAATACCGCTGTTTTTAAGCCCTGTATTATAATAATATTCTTTCCAGTAATTTATATTCAAGGTCATTACATATTTGCCGATATATTTCGAATAAAACACATGCGGAAATATAGCTTCGGCTTTATCGTGCTTCATAGCCGATAATACCGGTGTGTCAAGCCCTCCGATACCGGGCTGGGAAAAGCTTCCATTATAATATTTCTTCCATGAGCCGGGCATCGGAATACCTTTTGTTATGCATGCCCTTGCAAGACAAACCTGTTCGCCGCGTCCATCCTGGCGTGAAAGTTCAGTGTAGTAAGCGTAAAGATAGACTCCATTTGTTTCCAGGACCAGCCCAGGTTCCGCCGCTCCGCGGTCTGCCTGGCCGCTGTAATATGTCCATTCCTTCGGTTTGGAACTGGTAATAACCGGCCCGGCTTTTTCCCAGGTTTCACCGTTATTGGTGGACAGGGCCAGGCCGATCCTTGCGTAAAACCCAGGAATTCCTCCGCCGATCGGGGGCATCCCTTCCTGGTCTTCAGCATGGTAAACCGCGATCCAGCAGTTATTTGAATATTGATAAGCCCCGCTGATTCCGGCATAGCCGTTGTCGAAAGTTCCTGGTTTTCCGGGTCGTAGGACTTCCCTTGAATTGGTCAGATGTTCAATATCGCTACCTTCGACGAGGAATGTAGCTTTGGCGGCAGTTATGAGGATTCTGTAAACCGGTTTTTTAGAAAGAACAACTGCGGCCTCATCCGGGAAATAATCCAGTCCAAGCCCCCCGCTTGAAAGCAGGGTTTTACGCTCGCCGAGAGTTATGCTAATATCGGCCGGAGATAATGCAGATAAAGAATTGAGAGAGGAAAAAACACATACAATTAATAGATAAAAATAGGTTTTCATACATTGCTCCTGATTTTAATTATTTTAAATCTGACCGGGAAACTTTTCAAAAAAGCAAAGATGAATCTTTTGTTTTTAATTGTTTCATTTATTATTGATGAGTTTTATCTTTTTTTCGCTGCTTGATTAACCGCAAAATATAATCAAAATTGATAGCAAGATGAATTATAATCTAAGGCAAGTAAAAATGCAATCAAAAATCAATAACTTCTGAAATTATAAGAGCCCTATTATATTTTTCATCTTTTCTTCTCTATAAAGAATGCTATTTTTCTTTCCACTCCGATATTTCTTCCAGAATATTGACCCTGTCAGACGCATCCTGGGTTTTGATAACCAGGCCGCGTTCCGAATCCTCGATCCAGAAAAACAATTTTTTTGAATAATTTTCCAGCAGCTTTCCAAGGAAAGGATCGGCTGGTTCTCCTCCCACTTTAATGGTATTGAACCTTCCGGCTTTTGTCTCTATTACTTCCCGGCCTTTAATCTCAAAATATACCGGAATAGGTTCCTTGATTATATCAGAAACCAGATATATAATTCCGTTTTTATTATAATCAAATAATCTGGCCCCGATAAACCCTAAAGACTCGAGATTCTGGACTGGAAAATCCGGTTTAATTTTTATACGGCTTGATTTTGATTTAATTTCTTCCCCATCCCAGACTTGCTCTTTGTAATCAACCTGTCCTTTAGTTTTGTCAACCAGAAATTCACCTTCTATTCTTCCTTTGAAATTATTGGATATTAATGATTTTAACTGATCCTGAAAATCAATCCGGTTATATATTAAGGAACCATCCTCAAGGTCAATTGCAAATTTCCTGTGGTAATTTGTGTAATTTTCAGGAAGTTTAAAATCTGATTTAAGCTCAATTCCTTCCCTGTATAAAAATAGCTTTTTCCCATCGGGCGAAACCCGGGTTACCAGATAAAAATCGACGGTTTTCTCACCGGATTGATACTGGCTGTATTTCAAATACTCTCTGTCTTTAATGACCAGCTTTTTCGGCTTCATAGGGACCATTATGATTTCTTTTGTACCCATCGGGAAACAAACCGAAATTTGCATTATAAGAAGCATAATTCCTATCAGAAGGAATTTAATTCCGGATATTTTTTGCATTTAACTCTCCTGAAATTTATTCTATTTTAAAAGTGAATTTTGTAATTTATTCTATTAGAGATCATTATATACAGGCACTCCGGTGAAATGCTTACTTTTCTTTCCACTGAGATATTTCTTCCAGGATATTAACTTTGTCATCAGCGTCCTGGGTTTTAATAACCAGGCCGCGCTCCGAGTCCTCGATCCAGAAAAACATTTTTTTTGAATAATTTTCAAGCAGTTTTCCAAGGAAGGGGTCTGCGGATTCCCCTCCAACTTTTATAGTGTTGAATCTTCCGGCTTTTGTCTCTATTACTTCCCGGCCTTTTATCTCGAAATAACAGGGAACAGGTTCTTTTACAGCCCCAGGAGCCACCAGATATATAATTCCATTTTTGGAATAATCAAATAATCTGGCTCCGATAAAACCTAAAGAATCGATGTCCAGAATCGGAAAATCCGGTTTAATTTTTATCCGGCTGGTTCTTATCTTAATTTCTTCCCCATCCCAGATTTGCTCTTTATAATCTGCCCGTTCTTTTATTTTGTCAATCAGTAGTTCACTCTCAATTTTCCCTTTGAAATTGTTGGATATTAACGATTTTATCTGATACAGAAAATCATCCTGATGATATATTAAGGAAGCATCATCAAGGCTGATTATAAATTTCCTGTGATAATTCGTGTAATTTTCAGGAAGTTTAAAATCTGATTTAAGCTCAATCCCTTCTCTATATAAAAAGAGTTTTTTCCCATCCTGCGAAAGCCGGGTTACAAGATAAAAATCCGTGGTTTTCTCACCGGATTCATACTTACTGTATTTCAAATACTCCCCATCTTTGATTACAAGTTTTTTCGGCTTCATAGGTACATTTACAATTTCTTTTAAGCCCATCGGGAAACAAACCGAGCTTTGAATTATAAGAAAGATAATCCCGATCATATAAATCTTAAAAATAACCATTTTTTGCATTTGACTCTCCTGAAAATTTCCTATTTTAAAAGTAAAATTATACCAATCACAACAGTAATTGATCCAAAAATATTATATGCATTAATTTTTTCCCTGAATATAAGGTAAGACATAATTCCGACAATTGCAATACAGGCTCCTGAAAATATCGGGTAAGCAATACTCATATTTATGTTTTTTAGAGCTTTTGTAAAAAAGAAAGCATTTACACCCCCAAATAATAATCCTGATGAAAAAACTATATACCATATAAAATCATTCTGCCGGTTTGCTATGCTTTTATATAGAAACTGGGAAATCATATTAAAAGCAATCGATAAAAATAAATAGCCCATAATCAACTCTTGAATAATTTCTTCAACAAGCGTGCCGCTTGATCCGGGTATGATTCCCCGCAGTTTACTGCGTTAGCTATCAAGTTGGCCTCCCATTATACTGTATTTATAATACACCACAGCTTCGGGGATAGTTTATTACAAATTTTATAATTATAATGTAATATTTTCAATACGCTTTTCGGGTGAATTTAAGGGAATTTTAAAAAATCACCCCTTCGGGTTATTTCAGGTAAAACTATTTTTTTAGGAAATGATTTATTATTGTTTTAATAACAGGTCTATACATTATCAGGCTTCACAAGATTGACAAGTTCTACCCGGTTGCTGACATTCAGTTTTTCATAAATATGCTGGATGTGTTTTTTAACGGTATTTTCAGAAATGAAAAGCTCTTCGCCTATCCGCTGTTTGTTATAACCTTTGATGAGATATGAGATAATTTCCATTTCTCTTGCGGTAATGCCTCTTTTAAGCAAAATTTCAGGATTGCCGCCGTTTTTTTTAAGGCTCTTTTCCTGTTTAAAAGAAAAAAAAGATTTGAGAGAGTAAATTAAAAAGAAAGAATTCCATAAAAGATAAAACAAAAGCAGTATCAGCCAGTTTTTCAGGAAACTTTCCGAATAGTAATTCGCGGAAAACTTAAAAATATTCCAGTAAATATCCATAATAACAAAACTGATAAAGAACATGATAATTATAATGATCATTCTCCTTATTTCCGGCGATTGTATTTTTCTGTAATAAAAAGCGGTTAATACCGCAGGATAAATTAGAGTTAAGAAAAATAGGCCGTTTATCATATTTTCATTTGGAATCAAAATAATATAACCGTTTTTTGCAGGTATCTTTGTGAAAATGGGTAATATTTCAAGAAAAACGACGGTTAAGGTTAATAATAAAAAAAGTATATTCCCGATTTTAATGAAAGGTACCGAGAGCAGCCTGTGGAAAAGGAAGGGCATTATAAAAATCAAAAGAAAAGAAAATTCTTTACCGGTAAAATAAAGAATAACCATAGACGTTGTTTCCATAGGGGAATTGATCCGGTAATAAAATAAGAAATTGTTAAGCATTAGCCGGACGGCAATAATCAAAAAAAAGAAGGCAATGTAAATCAGCATCCGGTTTTTATCCCTGAAATAAGCGGCGAGACAGAAAATTAAAGAAGCGACTCCAAGGGAAAACGATATAAAAAAAGAAAATATTATAAATAACTGCATAATTTTATCTTCAACCTTTCATATTTTACCGGACTGCCGGATTAAAGTCAAACAGGAATATATACAAATAACCGATTTTAATTTCAGCCGATTCTTGCAAATAATCCTTTATTTATCTAACATATTTCATTGCAGATTTATCGTAGAGGGGAAAATGTATGCCCGCCGGATCGTTTTATTATGAAATCCATTCCAGAATATTGATGGAAAAACTGACTTTAAAAAGAAATCCCACCGACTACCAATCTTACATTGAAACTTTCCGCGAATCGCTGGTCGACGCGAATCCGCACCAGATTGAGTCGGTAGTGTTCGCCCTCGAGAAGCTGGAATCCGGAGGCTGCATCCTGGCAGATGAAACGGGCCTGGGCAAAACCATCGAAGCCGGCCTTGTGATAAGCCAGTACAGGGCGATGAGGAAGTTTAAAATTCTTATTCTGGTCCCGACTTCGCTGGCCGGGCAATGGAATAACGAGCTGAGGAAGCTTTTTCAGATTCCGTCATTGATTATTTCCACAAAAGACAGGGCCGGGAAAAGGCCTGAAGAATTTATGGATTTGTTAGGAAATAGCTCGGTCTGTATTCTTGGAAGGGAATTCGCGAGCAGGCTTGAAAAGGAAAAAATCCTCTCAAAAATAAACTGGGATTTGATTATTATCGATGAAGCGCATGAAATCTTTGCCTCAATTTATAAGCGTTTCAGTCCGAGAACGGGAGAATATCTCCACGATTCCAGAGAAAGCGCGACCGCGGGATACCTTTTCGGGCTTCTTAAGAGAACCCCGCTGCTGATTTTGACCGCTACCCCGATCCAGAACAATCTTTTCGAGCTCTGGGGCCTGTCTTCTTTCATTCTACCTGAGTATAATAAGAGTTATCTCGGCCAGTTCAATCATTTCAGGGAGCTATTCATACAAAATAATGAAATCCTGATTGATAAAATCCCCGAGCTTAAAGAAAGGACCGGGAACTTCATGATCCGCAACCTGAGGAACCAGGCCCAGGTCTTTATGGACTATAAATTTACCATGAGGGAATGCCACACCCTTAATTTTCACATGTCCGATGAGGAAAAATCGATTTATAACAGTATTTCGAATTATTTCGACAGGGACGATATTTTCGCGTACAGCCCGAATGGGATAATAGACCTGAAAAACGAAAAAAGGGCGGGCCTGCGGACGCTTCTCAAACTCAGTTACAGGAGGACGCTTGGAAGCTCGTTTAAAGCTCTGGCATCAAGTCTTAATAGCATAATCGAACGCCTTGAAAACATGAAAAGCGGCGTTTTCCCGATTGCCGGAACATTTGTTGAGACGGACGATCCCGGGAATGACGAGGAAGACAGGATTTCAACAGGGATAAACGTCGGTGGCCCGGATAATCTCAACTTTGATGATGAAACCGCCGGACAATCCTTTTCCGATAAACCGGATATTTCGGGGATAGAGGAAGAAATAAACCTGGTCAGATCATTCATTGATCTTGCGGGGGAAATTAGCGTTACTGGGAAGGATGAGCTGATTTTAAACACGCTGAAAGACCTGTTTAATAATAAAAATAAATTCTATCAGAAAGCCGTGATATTCACCACATACCGGGCGACTCAGCAGCATATAAGAGACATTTTTGAAAACGACGGCGAATTCATTAACAGTACGGTCCTGTTTTCTGGCGGTGGAGGAAAGACCGAAAGGGAAAAAGCGGATATTGAAGAAGCCGTAAGGATCTGGAAGGAGGAAGCGGGAAATTCGATCCCGGAGGATGAAAGGCCGTCCGGGGAAGCTCTCGAAAGAACAGCCTTGGTTTATCTTTTCAAAATCAGAAAAAAGCTTTTCATTTCAACGGAAGCGGGCGCTAAGGGACTGAACCTCCAGTTCTGTAACATCATAATTAATTACGACCTGCCCTGGAATCCCCAGAGAATCGAGCAGAGAATAGGCAGGTGCCATAGATACGGCCAGGAAAGGGATGTGCTTGTTGTCAACTGCATCAACGCAGACAACGAAACGGAAAAGCGGATTCATGAAATCCTTTCGGGAAAATTCGACCTTTTCAGGAATGTTCTCGGCGCCGGGGATGACATCCTCGGAACTCTCAGTAAAGCCATAAATTTTGAGGCAAGGGTCAATGATATTCTGAATACTTTCAAAACTGAGAAAGACAGGCTGGATCAATTACAAAGATTTGAGGAAGAAATCAGCGACGAAATAAAAAAACTTCGGAATGAAAAGCTTATTAAAGCCAGGGGACTGCTGAACGACCTTGACCCCAATGTAAAAAACAGGCTGAAAAATATCCGCGAAAAACTGCCGAAGGCTTTCAGCCAGTATGATAAGGATATGCTGGAACTTCTGAAAAATTACGCGGCCTCTTCGAGTAAGATTTTTGAAGAGACCGGGAAAACTGAAGACAGGATTTTTTTCAGGTTCGATAATGAAAATTACTATCTTGGAAAAATAGATGAGTTCAATATTACTGATTGCAGGCATATCAGCCTTAAAAGCGGAATCGTTTCCGGAGTTATGAATAAAATAAAGGGAAAAACCGATGGAATCTGCGGAAATATCGAATTCGATTATTCCAATTCGCCTGAAAAGAGCGGTATTTTGAAACCTTATCTGAACTGCCGGGGAAAATGGGACTTTTTCAGGGTGAATTTCTGCGGCCTTGAGGAGGAAGAGGTCCTCTATGATATTATTGTTATCGAAAGAGAGAACGGATTGTACCGGCTGACCGCAGAGGAATCGGCCGCGCTTAAACGGATTGAATTTAATTTAAGAGCGGAATTCTCAAATCCTGTTTCATCAGGTATAATTGAGTTTCTTGAGGATACAGCAAAAAAAGATGAAATCAGGATACAGGAATGCCAGCAGCCCAGGCTTGATAAAAAACTTCATAATCTTGAAATAGAATTAAAGGACAGGGAAGATTACATCAGGAACCAGCTTAACGAGGCCCAGGTAAAAATCTCAGAACTGGACAAAAAAATCAGGACAACCACAAGCCGCGAAGACGGTCAGAAATTGATCAAAGAGCGTGAAATTCTTCAAAAGCGTATCGCAAAGCATGAGGAAGATATTCTTGATTTTAAGCGGGATTTCCGGAAGATTTACGACGAAGAAGAAAACAATCTTATTTCAAAACGTTTTATAGACAAAAAGGCAGAAAAAATATTCTCGCTGGATTTTATTATCAGGTAAGGAAAGATATATGGAATTTATTCATACGGCCGACTGGCACATCGGCAATAGCTTCGGCAATTTCGAAAGGGAAAAGAGGGAAGAACTTCGTGAAGCCGTCGTTTCGGCTGTCAGGAATATTTTTATTTTCGCTGAAAAAAATAAAATACCGCTTATCCTTGCGGCAGGTGACAATCTTGACACAAGCCTGACCGCGGACGGGAAACATCTTTTCAGGATGCTTGAAATTATCAGAAATTACCCGGATATTCAAGTTATAATGATCGCCGGGAACCATGACCCGCTGGTTTATAACAATATTTACCACAGCATAGAAAAGTCTAATTATCCCGGGAACCTGCATTTTGTCCGTAATGATAAGGAAGTAATCGACCTGAAAGAATTCGGCATAAAAATCAT
Source organism: uncultured Spirochaetota bacterium (assembly GCA_963783575.1). Taxonomy (GTDB): domain Bacteria; phylum Spirochaetota; class Brevinematia; order Brevinematales; family JAOACQ01; genus CAWEAK01. The sequence continues at coordinate 130,875 of CAWAOD010000004.1, forward strand.
CGCCGGTTCTTTAAAGGAAAAAACCGGGAATTTCAGCCCTCTTTCCCGGATCGAACATTCCGATATCGATGAAAGCATAATCAATGTCGGGCTTTTCCATGGAAGCATTAAAAACGCGCAATTCGGAGACAATTCATTTCCGATTGACGCGGACTCGGCGGAAAAATTCGGGCTTGATTACCTTGCTCTCGGGGACTGGCATTCTTACAACAGGATAAACGAAAGGACATATTACCCCGGATGCCCGGAATGTCTACAGTTCGGGGACGAAGGCTATCCGCTGAAGGTTACGATTAAGGAAAGGGGATTTGTGCCGCAGGTTGAAAAGATCACCGGAATAAGCAACATGAAATGGAATTCCATTAATGAAACTGTTTCGGACGATTCTTTCCAGGAATTCTCAAGGCGTTTTAAGGATATTCCATTGAGAGAAATTCGAAAAGCGGAAATTACAGGCTTTTTATCCCCTGCTTGCTATAAAGCCTATAAGGAAATTCTGGCGATGTTCGGCGATAGATATTTTGAAATTGAGGACAGGGTTCATTTAAAGCCCGATGAAAATCAAATTCTTGAATGCACGGATGATATTCTCATAAAAAATATCATTAAAAGATTGTTCGCTTTGAAATCGGGTGAAACGGCTTTTCCTGATGAGATCAGGGACGGACTGATACCCGGGCTGGTTGAAAGACCTGCCGTCATGAATAAAATAGATGACATAAAGAACAGCAATATCGCAGAAAGGGCGTTGATGAAAATATTTAAACTTTTGAAAGAAGATTCCGGAGGATTTTAATATGCGTATCTCCAGGATTGAACTGGAAAACTGGAAGGGGATTCAAAAGGCGGCTATTGATATCGGCCAGGGAATAAACCTGCTGTCGGGCAGAAACGAGATCGGGAAATCAACCATAATAGAAGCCGTCAGGCTTTCAATTCTTGGCGACACAAAAAGCGATAAAAAGGATTTGTATAATTTTGTTCCATGGGGAACGAGCGTTAAAGCCGCTGTTAAGCTCACATTTCTTACCGGAGCAGGCCGGGAATACCGTATTGAAAAATCTTTCCCGAAGGGAATCGCGAATTTTTATGAAAACGGCAGGATAGTTTCCGATGATATGAAAAAAACCAGGGAAAATATATTCCGGACCCTGAACATAAATGAAAATCTGGAAAGTATTTTCAACCTCCTTATCATCGAGCAGGGAAAAGCCTTGAATATTATCACCGAACCGGATAAAATCATCGGCCCCGATTTCAGGAATTTTATCGGTGACTCTATCACAGAAACACTGATGCAAAATATCCAGCGCCTGGAAAACGTATTGAATGAAGAATATAAAAAAATCTTTACCGATGGAGGCGTTTTGATAAAAGGCCAGAAGGCTTCCGAATTTTATAAAGCACTGCAGGATGAAGAAAGCTTAAGGAATTTCATTGAGAAACTGAAATCGGAAAAAATGCTGTTGGATGATAAAATAGAACAGCTTAAAAAAATTGATGAAAAGCTCTATGATATCAAAAAAGAAGAAGAAGACCTTAAAAATAAAATTGAACAATACAGGAAGAAAGAAAGAGCTTTGATTGAATTTGAGAGAGAAAAGCTGATATATCAGCAAATAGAGGAAAAATACCGGGATTATAAACGGACCGATAATGAAATCGAAATAATCAGGGATCAGGAACTGCCGAAATGGGAGGGTTTCAGAAAAAGTCTTCTGGATATTTCCGGAATTAAAATTGAAGAGGCAAATCGGGATAAAAAAGCGTATGAACTGGAACTTGAGCAGTTGAAAAATAAGAAAGCTGTTCTCGATCAATTGCAGAACGAAAAAAAAGATTTTGAGCTGATGAAGGAAAAACTGCAGGATTTGGAGAATATTAGAAAGGAAAAGGCGATAATTCGTGATAATCTTCCTGAGCTTCTTCTGCAGAACCGTTATTCAAACAGAAAACAGGCTGAGGATATTATAAAAAAGCTGGAAAACAATACGAAAATGAGTGAAAATATCGATTGTTTGCAGAAAAAACTTCTGGAAAGAAAGGATATTATTAAAAAGGATGTCGATTCGGCAAAGATTTTAGAAAAAGATATCAATTCAATCAAAACAAGGCTCGAAGCTTTCAAATCCAGGCTGAATCTAAGCCTTTCAATCACATCGCTTGAAAATAAAGAACTGGATTTCAAAATAAAAAAAGATGAAGATGATTACCGGAATTATCATATCGATAAACCGGCCGATTTTAAGGATTTCAGTAAAATTTCCCTGCAGTACAATGACGATTTTATGCTGGATTTTCAGGGAGAATTAACCGGCGCGGATATCAAAGGCCAGCAGAACCTCCTGAAGGATAAAAACCGGGAACTGAATAACGTTCTGGAAAAATACGGAACTGACTCGTTTGAAAATCTTGAGAAAATCTATCAGGAGCAGGAAATTTTAAAAAAAGAAATTGTTGAAATGACTAAAAATTTAATACAGCCGGGAGATATTCGGAAATTGAACTATGATAAAATCGAACTGGACCAATTCCTGAAGAGAAATATTGATGAAGAAATAAGTAAAATACCCGAATTAAAAGATCGTATTTTAACTTACCGGCCCGAAATGGATTTACCTGGAGCCAGGGACTCGCTGATCAAATTAACCGGTGAAAGGGACCATCTAAAGGATCAGGAAAAGAAACTTTTGCAGAATGAGACATATGATGATTTCATTAAGCATTTTGACAGGATAAAGCAGGAAATCGCATCGCGGGAACAGAATCTAAGCGCTTTGGAACCTGAAAGTCTTACGGAAGTCACCCAAAAAGATATAGATCGAAAAAATGAGGAAATAGTCCGCCAGGCAAATATAATTAATAAATTAATCGATAATAAGAATCTTCTTGAAAAAACTGATACTAAATGTATATGCATGGATAACGGGGGCATTCCATGTCCGGATGAGCTGCAGGTCAGGGATAAAATTAACGAATTCATAATAAAATTATCGACTGCTGAAAAGCATATGAAAGAAGAAATTCTAAAAGACATCACAAAAGAAGAATTGATAAATCAGCGTACAGATAAAACAAATCTTATCAATACTAAAGCAATTGAAATAAAAGAAATGCCGCCTGTATATTTCAGTGAATCGAAAAGTTTAACGAATGCGATTAAAAATCTGGAAACTTTACTTAATTTGAAGGTTTCGGAAATCAGGAAAAGTGAAAAGGAAAAGACTATCCTTGAAACCGAGATTAAAAATTCGGGCAGTTTAGATGACGAAATAAACGAAAAAGAATATGCTTACCGTAAGCTGGTTGATGTGATTGAAGATAAATATGCGGACTTATGCTCTTTAAAGCTGCTGCTTCGGATAATTCATGAGGAAAAGGAAAAGGCTGAAAGCGATGTTTTCCGTCCTGTCAGGGACAGGATGTCGCAGATGTTTTCAAAGCTGGTTTCCGACAGGTATTCTCTAAATATCGGAAACGACCTGAACCTCGCTTTATCAGTGAAGACGATAGACAACCGGGAATTGGAAAATATTCAGGATTTTGTGTCTTTCGGAACGAAAGAGCAATTGTCCTTCCTCTTCAGGCTTTCTATTGCAGAAACATTGTCACAGGCTGAAACGCAGTTTATGGTCCTCGACGATTCCTTTGTGAATACTGATAAATTCAGAATGAAGGAACTTTTGAAAATCATGGCTCAATACAAAAACAGGATCCAATTTCTTATCTTTACCTGTAGGCCCGAGGATTACAATGATTTTGAAGGGGAAATAAATCGGGTTGATCTTGAGAAATTGATTGAAAAATAACGCATTATTTCAATATTTACATTTCCGGACACCAATTTTGATAAATTATATCTTACTTATTATAATTAAGATATCGGTTTTTTAACAACAATTATTTGAATTTGGAATTTATAATGCCGGAAAAAGATTATATTGAATATTTTACTGATATTATCAGAATGATTGTATATTTCTACTCTGATAAAAATGATATCTTAAATTTTGTTGTAAAACTTGAGTTTTTTTATTTAGCTGAATGGAAAGAAGTTGAAAGATATGATTGTTTTCATGAAATTGTTCATAAAGATATATTTAATATTAGAGGAGTAAAGAAAAGAGTTATTAAATATGAAGCAGTTGATCAAAAAGCTGGTTTGAATATGGCTGTATTAGATTTTAAGGAAAATTACCAATATTATATATGGAGGTTCATTAATGATTAAAAAGAGAAATATGACAAATGCCGAATGGGCAGATAAATTTTTAAAAAAGCAGGGCTTGAGGGAATTAACCGCTGAAGAGCGGAATTCTCCTGAGTTCAAGAAATCGCTGGATAATACGAGACTTTATTTAAATGAATTGGAGACTAAATATTTTAAAAGTAAGAAAAATAAATGAAAAATAGTATATCCCGCCTTTGGAGACATCATGCCGTTTTATCTATATAAAGCCTCGGCCGGTTCCGGCAAAACATATACGCTTGTCCGTGAATACATTGCAGAGCTTATACAAAACCCCGGAAAGTTAAAGCATATTCTCGCCGTTACTTTTACAAACAAAGCGGCAGGCGAAATGAAAGAAAGGATTTTGAAAGCCCTCAAAAGCCTTTCCGCAGGCAATGAAAGCCATTTGATGCTGGATTTGAAAGCCCGCTTTCCCGGCCTTGACGTTGAATTCAGGGCCGGCGGGATACTTCAAAAGATTCTCCACCATTACTCGGATTTTCACATCATGACCATCGACAGTTTTACTTACAGGATCATACGGAGCTTTGCCCTTGAACTTGGTCTTTCTTCACGTTTTGACGTTGATTTGAAGCCTGAGAATATTATGGCTAAGGTTGTTGACAGGATTTTAGGCATGGCCGGTATTAATCAGTACATTACCGATATCCTGCTTAAGTTCCTCTTTTCCAGGCTTAGCGGCTCAAGGGGATGGAATATTGAGCGCAATATGCTTAAAATCGGTAACGATTTCATTAAAGAACAGAATTACCGGTTTATTGACAGGCTTTCACGCGCGGATAACAATGATATGTTTGAATTGATCAACGGACTTGATAAATCGATAAATTCATTCAGAAATATTATGAAGGAAATGGGAGAAAAAGCGCTGGTGTTAACACAAAAATCCGGGTTGAAAAAGTCCGATTTCGCCTACCAGGGAAGCGGGAATTACTCGTACTTTGAGAAAATTGCCGGAAGATGCGCCAGCGATGATTATAAACCAGGGAACAGGGCCACTGAAGGAAAATGGTACAAAAAAGATTCTTCCTCTGATATAAAAGAAAAGTTTGAACAACTCCCGGAACAGGAACTTAACGGAATTGTTGCTGATATATGCCGTTACCTTGACGATGAAGGTAATTATAAAAAGTTTATCACAGATACTTCAATTTATGAAAATATCCATACCCTGGCTTTGATCGATATTATAGTCAAATACCTTGATGATTATAAAAAAAAGAACAATGTAATACCGGTAAGCGATTTTAACAGGAAAATCGCAGGCCTTATGGAGATTGAAACCATTCCCTTTGTTTTTGTTATGGCCGGCGAAACATTCACCAATTTCCTTCTTGACGAATTCCAGGATACCTCCAGGCTTCAGTGGGAAAATATCTATCCCCTGCTCGAAAATTCTCTGGCTTCAGGGTTTTCAAACCTTGCCGTCGGCGACGGAAAACAGGCCATTTACAGGTGGAGAAACGGGGATGTGGAAATTATGGAAAACGATATCCCCGCCAGGATTCCGGAAGAAAAGCTTGATATAAAGAATCTTTCCGGTAATTACAGAAGCGCGGCGAATATTGTGGATTTTAATAACAAATTTTTTGAATCGGCTGCCGGGATATTAAAAAAGGATAACATTCTTATCGAAGGGATTTACGCAAACCTGGCCCAGACGGCAAACGGAAATAAAAACAGCGGCTATGTACGCGTTGAATTTTTAAGCACGGATGATGTATCGGGTTACCCGGAACTAATCGCCGGTAAGATAGCCGCAATAATTGATAATTTAAAGAACTTCGGTTATTCATACAGGGACATTGCCGTCCTGGTGCGGAAAAAAGACGAGGGAAGCGAGATAGCCGGGCTTCTGCTGGAAAGAAACATTCCGATAATCTCGCCGGATTCCTTATTGATAGGACAGACCGCCGTTATAAGGTTTATTGTATCATGCTTTACTTTTCTGATCAGTAAATACGACCAACTTTTGAAAGCCGGACTTTATTACCAGTACATCAGACTTCTTGACTGCGAGCCTGGCTTGAAAACCAGACTTCGCGGGGAAGCTGACCGGATTATAATCAATAAAGATAGGATAAATGATAAAGCCAGCCCGCTTTATATAATCGAGTTATTTTTAGAGAAAACAGCTTTTTTAACCAATCTTCCTTTATATGATCTTATTGAAGAAATCATACGCCATTTCGGTTTGAATAAACTTGCCGGCGGAGGTTTAAACGGTTATCTTGTACAGTTCCTCTCGATCATTTCCGGGTTTTCGGGAAGCGTGAACGGGAACATTTCAGATTTTCTGGAATGGTGGGAAGAGAATTCCGATTCCGCGGCCGTATCCATGGACGATAACGCCGATGCCGTTAAAATAATGACCATACATAAATCGAAGGGGCTTGAATTCCCAATCGTCATAATACCTTACGCGGATTGGGAGTTTTATCATAATAACGATCTGTACTGGCTGAACCTTGATAATCCTGAGCCGAACCGTCCCGGTTTTGATCTGGTTTTCCCTGTAACGGCGTCAAAAAAACTGCTGGAATCCGGTTTTAAAAACGCATACCTGAGAGAAAAGGAAAAAAATATACTGGATAATTTAAACCTCCTCTATGTCGCTTTCACAAGGGCTATGGATGAATTATACGTCTTTTGCCCTGAAAGTATAGTTAAGGAAGAAGATGAAGAAATTAAAAACATATCACGGACAATCAAAACCGCTTTAAGTTCGGGCTTTGGCAATGAAATACCGGCTGAATCATATATATCCGGAAGGCACACATTAAAATCCGGTGATGGTGAAACTGTTCAAGCCGGTAATGAAGCGCCTGAATTTATATCAAATCCCTGGGTCAAAAAAGTCACGGTCCTTAAAAACTCGAAAGACAGGATGCTTGTCAGGGCCGATTCCGGTAAAATAGAGTGGGGCAACCTGCTTCACAATATGCTTTCCGGGATAAAAAGTATTGAGGAAATAAACCCTGTAATAGAAAAATACAGTGATTCCGGCCAGATTCCGGCAGAGCTTAAGGAAAAGGCATTTGAAGAAATCAGGACAATATTTGAAATTCCACGGGTTAAAGATTGGACGGACGGAAGCTATGCGATAAAAAGCGAATCGACTGTAATCACGCCGGAAGAAGTAATAAGACCCGACAGGATTTTTATTAAAGGCGATTCCTTGATAATCCTTGACTATAAAACCGGTAAAAAAGAAGCGGCTCATACGGCGCAATTGCAGAAATACGCCGGAATAATCGGCAGGATGGGAAATTTTAAAATCGAATGTTATTTGCTTTACACGGAAACGCTTGAATTATTAAGCGTACCTCTTGATGCTCAAAAAGCAAATTCTGCCCGGGAGGATGAATTGTGGCTTTTTTAGAGAAAACAGCGCTTGATCTGCTTGAGAAATATAACGGAGATCTGTCGAATATCGCTGTAATTTTTCCGAACAAAAGGGCCGGCCTCTTTTTTAAAAAATTCATACAGGGTAACATTGAAAAACCTGTCTGGGCTCCGGAATTTTATTCATTTGAGGAATGGGTATGTTCAGTATCCGATTACAGTGTTATAGATATCGTGAGGCTTGTTTTCAAACTTTACGGCATATACTCAAAGTCGGTTTCATTATATAAAAAGGGTTTTGACGAGTTTTACCACTGGGGCAAAATGATCCTTTCGGATTTTGACGATATTGACCGTTACCTGATCGATGCCGGAATGCTTTTCCGCAATTTGAGAGAGATGAAGAAAATCGAGGACATCAATATCGGGACCCAGAGCTCGCTGTATAAGAAGTACCTCGGTTTCTGGAACGAGCTTGAAATAATCTATAATCGGCTTAGAGAGGAGCTTATTTCGGAAAAAACGGCTTATCCCGGAATGATATACAGAAGCGCCGCTGAAAACCTATCGGTCCTGGATTCCGGCAGATGGAGAGGATTTGTTTTCGCGGGATTTAACGCGTTAACAGCCTCTGAAAAGAAAATCATTGAGGGGCTTAAAGAGATTTCGCATGTAGACATTTACATTGATATGGATCAATACTTTACCGGTGATGAATCTCAGGAAGCCGGCAGGTTCTACAGGGAAACATGGAAAAATATGCTGGATGGGAATGATATAAAATGGAACGGGACGGATTTATCAGGCGAAAAAAACATCACCATAACAGGAACATCTTCCTCCGCGGGCCAGGCCAAACTTTTGGGCGTCCTTCTCCAGGGCCATTTAACGCTTGTTGAAAAAACGGCCGTAATCCTGGCCGATGAAAGCCTTTTATTCCCGGTTCTCAATTCACTTCCGGGAGAAATTGGGAAAATAAATATCACTATGGGCTACCCGTTAAAAAATACTCCCGCTTATTCCCTGGTTAATCTTATCTTTGACCTGCAGGAAACAATGGAAGGCAGCGGAAGTGATTTAATCTTAGGCTACAATGAGACAATGAAATTCCTTGAGCACCCTTATATTAGCAACATTCTGGATTCCGGTTTGTTTATAAAGACGGTCAGAGAAAAAAACTTGACGAAAATTCCCGCTGTAATGCTTCCATTTCCGGAATTTATGGAGGATACCACAGGGAAAAAATGGCCGGAAGCGGGGCCGTTTTTAAAATCATTGTCAAAAATGCTTGAATCGATGATCTCATTAAAAAACAGGGAATCGCAGGGACTTGAAGCCGAGTTTCTCTTCATGCTCTATACACAGGTTGAAAGGCTTGCCGGCCTGGTATCAGAATATGAGCCGGGTCTTGGTATGAAACCGGCAAGGAATCTTTTAAACGATATAATTTCCGGCAGCATCATCCCCTTTATCGGAGAACCCCTGGAAGGGCTTCAGATAATGGGAATGCTGGAGACACAGACTCTCGACTTCGATAATATTTTCCTTCTGTCCGTAAATGAAGGCGTCTTACCCGCCGGAAGGAATCTGCAGTCGTTTATACCTCAACACATAAGGCAAATTTTAAAAATACCCTCGCATCATGAACGTGAAGCCATTTTCGCATATCATTTTTACAGGCTGTTGATGCGCGCAAAAAACATCCATCTTATCTATACAAACGAGAGTTCGGATTTCGCCGGTATGGAGAAAAGCCGTTTCATAGAACAGCTTTTGATTGAATATGCGGCAAGGAATGAAAAAGCAAGGATCAAAGAGAATATGTTTCAGTTCAAAATAAAATCGGAAGAACATTCTAATATAATCATTGATAAAAATGATGAAATGGTCTGCAAGCTTGCCGGGATGGGCTTTTCAGCGACAGGATTGATAACATATATGAATTGCCCCTTAAAATTTTATTTCAGGTATATTCTTGGATTGAAAGAAATGAAGGAAATAATGGAAAGCCCGGACGAACCGTTAATGGGTATAATAATCCATGAAACCCTAAAAATTTTATATTCGGAAAAATCCGGAAGGTTTGTCACATCTGAAGATTTTGACGAAATGGAGAACAGGTTAAAGCCCGAAATAAAGAGGCAGTTTAAGGAAACGCTTAATATTTCCAATACAAACACCGGGAAAAACAGGATTTATTTCGAAGCGGCAGTCAGAATTATTGATGAATTTCTATCGAAAGAACGGGGCAGAAAGCCTTTTCAAATTGTTTTCCTTGAATATTCAACCGGCATTGTACTGCCTGCCGGAAATCTAAATGAATTATTTATCGGTGAAATTAAGCTTAATGGAAAAATAGACCGTGTTGAGCAAAATGATGAATGCATCGCCGTTATGGATTACAAAAGCGGTGAAACGGGTTCTTTAAGCATTAATGAAGCGCCTGAGGTTTTTGACAAAATAAGGAACCGTAAGGAAGCCTTTCAGCTTTTATTCTATCTTCTGCTTTACACAGGAAAGGAAACAATAATATCCCCCCTTAAAGCCGGAATTTTCGACCTTAAGAAAAACACGACGAATTTTCTTACTGTCAATAAATCCGATATCATCGGCCTATCTGAAATAGAATCTTTTAAAACAAGACTGCTTGATTTGATTCATGAAATTCTGGACATCAACAAACCCTTCATGCAAACTGAAGATGCCGATTACTGCCGTAACTGCATTTACACTGAATTTTGCGTAAGATAAGGAAAAAATAACTCTGCAAGCGACACAATAACTAAGCCAGAAGTGGAGCACGATGCTCCATGAGGGCTCTTCAAGTAACATAAAGACAGTGACGAACCCAGTTCGTCAAGCGACACGATGTCGCAGGGCACGTTTGTTATTTACTTAAATCGGGGGAATAAATCCTGAAATTGCCGCTGACATTTAATAACGCAAGCATGTAAAGCATTCCATTATAATATCTCCATTTGCCTGCCGGAACCGGGGAATCCCATAATTTTTTTACAAATTCCGGTCTTTCTTTAATGGTAGCGGCCATGCAGGCTGCGGCATTCATTGCAACCAGACCGGGAGAATTTTCGCCCCCTAGTTTTTCACCTGTAATCTTAAACTGGGTGGCGTAAGAAGCAATTCCCTGTTTGATAAAAAAATTTAGAATTCTGTTGCTCTGCTCAACTTCCCATTTATCAGCACCAAACCATACATAATCAACAGCAACATTCATTCCAATACGCCAGGCGTCAAAGCTGAAAGCATCGTGTCCGCTGTTCCATGGATCAATGGGAATTCCTGTGAATTCTGCATAATCCGGCATAAGTCCGGTTACCGGATCGGCTGCTTTTTTAAAAAAATCCCTGCTTGCAATTGCCGCATCTTTCCAGAATTTATTATCTTTATCGGCCCATAAAGCCCAGAGTTCATAGAAATGAGGGAGGTGGTATGACGGATCGGTAATCCCGGAGGCTTTACCTTCGAGCGGTACAAATACAACCTGTTTATATTCGGGGTCGAACATATTTGTGACGCCGTTTTTACCGGTATCGGCCTTGTGAAGCATTGTATCAAGTATTGCCTGCGCTTCTTTTTTATAATTGAATATTCCCTTACCATTTCCCCATCTTCCGGCAGCAAAAAATAACGCCATTACAAACCATTCCTCACCATCTGATGCGGGATTAGGGTCGATTTGATTCCCGTCGAGGCTGCAATGCCATGCAAAATATCCTTTGATAATACCGTCTTTTTGATACATATAAGTCTTAGTCCATTTCCACAACCTGTCAAATTCTTCCTTTTTATTCATCTGGACAGAAATCATCATTCCATAGGACATTCCTTCAGATCTAATATCATTATTACCTGTATCTTTGATATATGCCATATTATCATTCACAGGGTAATATACTCTTTGGTCCTTATCATCACCATAGAAAAGCTGCTGCCAAGCCGAATCCAACTTTACCCGGACTTCATTATCGTTTTTTCCGAGTAAATCTTTAAAAAGATTTTTATAATTAACCGGTTTTAATAATTCAGAATAAAAGTTCATATTTATTACCGCCTTTCAATTTGACTATAGTCATTATAAAATATTTCCTCTTTCCAAGTCAAAAAAAAGAAAAATCACGGTAAACCGGATTAAAAAATATCTTTGCCCCCTCGTTTTTGATTAAAAACCCATTTATCATTAGAATTTAAATCATGGATAAAATACAAACCTCTTATCTTAGTAAAATTATCGCCAGGAAAAAAGCTTTTGAATGGGCTCTTGTGCTGGAAGCCATGGGGATTCCTTTTATGCTCCGCAGGTTCGATGACATGGAAAATCCCGGTCAAGGATTTTTAATTGAGGTCCGGGATGAAAATATTAAAAACGCGGAAAATCAGATCAATCTTTATGAGATGGAAAACTACGGTGAATATTCCGGGTCAGAATCACAGGGAACGGAAAATATTGTCCGGGTTAATCTATTATTTACATTATTAATCTGCTTTTTAATATACATGTTTCAGTTTATTGTTCAGACAACGGACACTTCTTTTCACTGGATTGAATACGGGAATGCTTCGGCTGAGGAAATTTTAAAGGGGGAATGGTGGAGGGCAGTCACCGCGCTGACTATTCATGCCGATCTTGCGCACGTTTTATCGAATATGGTTCTTCTGTGTATAATTGCGCAGGCTTTGTGTTCGGAAACAGGCTTCGGCCTTGGGTGGTTTCTAATATTACTGTCCGGCGCTTCCGGTAATCTTCTCAATGCCTTTGTGCATGTGTCGTATTTTCAATCGATAGGTTCATCGACAGCTGTATTCGGAGCGATAGGCTGTATGGCGGGGATAAGGCTGGCAGGCGGAACCGGCAACGCCAGGAATAAACAGCCTTCCTTGAAAGTATGGGTACCTATGATTGGGGCGCTTGGCCTGCTTGGATTTCTGGGAATGGGCGAAAATTCGGACATTGCAGCCCATTTTTTCGGTTTTGTAATAGGTTCATTCCTGGGTATAAGCTTCGGTGTAATTTCGGCCAGGGTAAAAAAGCCGGATTTGCTTATGCAGATCCTGTTCGGATTGATAAGCCTGTCAGCAGTCATCATAAGCTGGATTTACGCTTTCAGAGCGGCTTAATTCCCTGTTTTGCCGATATTTTTTGTCTTTGCTTTCGGTTTATGATTTTCAGCAAGTTCCGGCCCCGGCCTGCCGAAATAAAACCCCTGGGAATATTCCATCCCCAGCTCTACCACTTTATCAAAAACTTCTTTTGAGCGGACATATTCCGAAATGGTTTTCAAACCTAGTTCTTTGGCAACGTTTGTGATGTTCTTTGCAATGATCTGGCAGTAATAATCTTTGTCTATATTTTCAATAATCGAAGCGTCTATCTTTATGTAATCTACATGCAGCTTCATAATATGAGCAAAATTGGAATACCCCGATCCGAAATCATCAATCGCGAATTTACTGCCGTATTTTTTTACCTCATCGATAAATTCCTTTACTTCCTTATAATTCTCTATACCTTCGGATTCCAGTATTTCAAAAACAAGTCTTGACGCGATGTTTTTATATTCATTCAGCTTTTTCATTATGAAACGGTTTGTGTCATCGTCAAGTATATCAAGAATAGCAAGGTTGATGGAGAACTCATAATCATTATCTTTAAATTTTTCCAGCGATTTTTCAAGGATCAAACGCGTAATCTGGTGGTAAAACCTGGATTTTTTAGAAACATCCAGAAACTTGTCCGGGCCGATTATATTTCCTTCGGTATCCTTCATCCTTATCAGACACTCGTATTTTTCAATCTTTTGTGTTTTATTATTTACAATCGGCTGGAAATAGGGAATAATCCTGTCATCTTTTAACGCTTCCCTGAGCATCCTCGTCCAGAGAATATTGTTTTCATATTCCTTGGTTATCGCGAGGGATTCATGGTAGATTATAAAATGCTTCTGGGTTTTCTTGGCTTTTTTCAGCGCCATATCTGCATGGACGGGGATATTACCCCATTTTTTTAATGACTGCGGGAATTGCCCGGATAATATTGCATTTTTCGGATTATTCACCGTTTGCTTTTCCGTATCGGCCCTTGCGGCTCCGATCGCAACAGTAATAAGGATCTGGTTCCCGCCGTAATAAAAAGGCTTTTCGCTGATACCGTTCCATAAATACTCCAGGAAAATCTCAATTTCACTAACCGCTATATTGCTGTCCATAAAAACCGCGAATTCATCGGCCTGCATTTTGTAAATTTTATATTCCGAGTTTGACAGCAGCACCTTAATCCTGTTGGCAAGAGAAATGAGAAGAAAATCCCCGACATCATTGCCGTAAAAATCATTGATTTCCTTAAAATTATCGATATTTATGAGCATCAATACCGGAGAACGGGAAAGGCTGATCTCCTCGAGCAGCTTCTGCCTGTTTGGAAGCAGTGTTAAAATATCGGTATACAGCTGTTTCGACAATTCCTTTTTGTCTTTGCGTATTGAAAGAACATAGAGAATAAAAAAAGGAAGGACAAGAATCAGAAATAATACAGCCGAAAGGCCATTCTTTAACATGCTAGACCGGTATGAGGAATTAATTGCGTCAAGGCTGATATTTGCTCCGGCGATATATCTGGTACCGTTTTCTGTTTCGAGCGGAACATATATTGTTCTGAAACTGCCCCACTGGTTGGTAATATCTTCATACAGGGGCCTGTTTGAGTCGAATGCCTTCTTGTTTAACTCCGTGGCTTCATTATATGATTCGAAATACCGTGGAGCGGAACCGTTAATTAGTTGATTGCTTAAAGAACTGCACCCTGTAAAATAAACCCGGCCGCCGTTTTCAATCATTGAAAAAACATAGGATAAGCCGTATTGTTTGCTTATCTCGCTTAATTTTGCCCTGTTTTCGGTTTCCCGGTCATCATTAATAAAACTTTTATCCAGATATATTTCCTGGAACTCTTCGGCAAGAATATTTGTTATCGCTATTGCGCCGGAAAAAAGCTTTTTATCGATTTCCTGTTTTTTCTCTCTATACTCAATATTGTATGAAACAAGAGAATATAATACTATCAAAATGAAATCAATCAAAATTATGATTATCAAAATAGGCGTTTTGATATTAAACCAGCTTTTTTTAAGGGCTGCTGCCACATCGGACTCCTGTCAACTTTTCAGTAATTCCCCCAACCCATACTAATTTCCGGAAATGATAAATACTAATTTTAAATAAGATATGCGTTTTTAATAAGGAATACATTTTAAGATGAACAATAAAATCTTTCAAGGTATTGATTTGAAAATTAAATTATGGCAGCAAAATTAATTTTTGCCGCCATAATTCTATTTATTAAATATGAAACTTCTTCATGTTCTTTCCAGGCCCATCTCCTCGATCAGCTTTACCGACATCTCCCGCAGCTTGTATTTCTGAATCTTGCCGCTTGCTGTCATCGGGTATTCATTGACAAAGAAGACATATTTCGGGATTTTGAACCTGGAAATCTGTCCCCGGCAGTAATCCCTTACATCCTCTTCCTTAAGAGTCTGCCCGTCCTTTACGATAACAAAAGCGCCGACCTCCTCGCCGTATTTCACGCTGGGAACACCGGCAACCTGAACATCCTTTATCTGCGGCATCTGGTAAAGAAAATCCTCAATCTCTTTCGGATATACGTTCTCCCCGCCACGGATGATCATATCTTTGATGCGTCCTGTCACTTTGAAATTGCCGTTCGCGTCCTTAATGCCAAGATCGCCGGAATGCAGCCATCCGTCTTTATCTATCACGCGGGCAGTTTCTTCCGGCATTTTATAATACCCTTTCATAACATTATAGCCCCTGCAGCAAAGCTCGCCCTGTTCGTCAACAGCGCAATCCAGGCCCGTCTGCGGATTCCAGACTTTTACCTCAATATTCGGAAGCTCTTTACCGACTGTTCCAACCTTTACTTCGATCGAATCTTCCGCGCGTGTCTGCGTCATCACCGGGGAGGCTTCGGTTAAACCATAAGCGATGGTCATTTCACTGCAGTGCATGTCGTCAATTACGCGCTTCATAACTTCCATCGGGCATGGCGAACCAGCCATAATCCCTGTTCTTAGAGATTTAGTGTCGAACATAGAGAACATCGGGTGGTTTAGTTCAGCGATGAACATTGTCGGCACTCCGTAAAGCGCAGTGCACTTATCTTTCTGTACCGACGCCAGAACCATAACCGGATCAAAGCTTTCGACAATAACGGCCGAAGCGCCATGCGTAACTATTGCCATTATACCAAGAACAAGTCCGAAGCAGTGAAAAAGCGGAACCGGGAGGCAGACTTTTTCAATATCCGTGAATTTCTGGCACTCGCCGATAAAAAAGCCGTTGTTAAGGATATTGTAGTGAGTCAGCATTACTCCCTTGGGAAAGCCGGTCGTACCTGAAGTGTACTGCATATTTATAACATCATTGTAATGCAGAGTACTTTTAACTTTATCGAGCTCGGCGTCAACCATATGAGAGCCGAGGAGAAGAATTTCACTGGTATTGAACATACCGCGGTGTTTTTGAGGACCCAGGAAAATTAAATTCTTAAGGCAGGGGTATTTTGAACTTTGCAGACGGCCCCTCTCCGATGACTTCAATTCCGGGATAAGCTCATTAACAATCTGGACATAATCGCTGTCCTTAAAGCCGTCTATCAGGCATAGGGCTTTCATGTCCGACTGCTTAATAATATAATCAAGTTCATGGAGTTTATAACTTGTATTGACCGTTACCAGCACAACGCCAATCTTTGCTGTTGCGAATAGAACGGTAAGCCAGTCCGGTACATTTGTAGCCCAGATTCCGACATTATCGCCTTTTTTTAACCCAAGGGCAAGCAGGCCTTTCGCAAAATTGTTTACCCTCTCATCAAACTTCTTATATGTCAGCCGGAGATCCCGGTCGGAAAATATCATGAACTCTTTGTCCGGATATTTTTTAACCTGCTCTTCCAGAATTTCACCGACCGTATTTTCAAAAAATTTTGTTCCCATATAAACCTCGCAATTTATTAAAATGGGGCATATATTACAGCGACTATTTTAGCCGTAGCGCCGCCGACGGAATGAACATTATGAGCCACAATGGAATCATAATAAATACTATCGCCGGTATTAAGATGGAATTTATCTTTCCCGTAATCGATTTCAACCTTACCTTCAAGTACAAAAATAAATTCTTCCCCTTCATGAGAAGATAACTTTGCATCTTTTTCAGAAGAAGCATAAATATCGATCAGAAAAGGCTCCATATGTCTGCCGGATTTATTTGCCGCAAGAGCGTAAAAATCCAGATCGCTGCTGACGGAATTTGCTTTTCCTGAAAACCTAACAACCTTAGGTTCACTGCCCTTACAGCAGACGACAGGTCCTATATTATCCAGGTCATCCATAAATGTCCCCAATCTTACGCCGAGTATTCTGGCAATTTTAATTAGCGGAGCGAGAGACGGAATCAATTCCCCATCCTCAATCTGCCTGATCTGTTCAACTGAAAGCTGGCTTCTCTCTGCAAGATCTTCACGGCTTAACTTTCTCGTTTCCCTGATCTGTGATACCTTACTTCCGATTTTGTTCTTTTCAGCCATTTTACACCTCACTATATTATTATTCATTCCAGTTTAGCTTCAATCTATTATCTGACTCAACCGTCTACTTGGTCGGAAAATTATTACGAATCTTCATTTATCAAGATTTTAAATTATAGTATAAAGCAGCCTGAATCAGCAGGCAAGAAAAACAATCAAGAAAGTTTTTTCAATAATTTGAAAATAAATTTTCCTTTATTTCATAAAATAATTATTTTTCTATATCCGGCCGATCAGGCAAGGAGTGTTAATATGAAAGAAAAACAGACAGAATTAATTGACGGAATAAGCCAGATTTCTGTTACAGCATATGATCTGGAAAGGGGAATAGAATTTTATCGTGATATTTTAGGGCTGAATTTTCTGTTCGATACCGGAAATATGGCTTTTTTTGACTGCGGGGGAATAAGACTGATGCTGAGTTTGCCTGAAAAAGAAGAATTCAGGCAC
This sequence comes from uncultured Spirochaetota bacterium, assembly GCA_963783575.1. Lineage (GTDB taxonomy): Bacteria > Spirochaetota > Brevinematia > Brevinematales > JAOACQ01 > CAWEAK01. Next base: position 148,544 of record CAWAOD010000004.1, read on the forward strand.
CAGAGTTCCATAATATATTTTCATACTCAAAATATCGATGCGGCTTATGATCTGCTTTCAAAAAAAGGAGTCCGCTTCGAAGATAAGCCGCACTCGATAGCTAAAATGGACGCATATGACATTTTGATGGTCTTTTTCAGGGATACTGAAGGTAATATGTTAAGCCTGACCGGAGAAATAAAAAATTTATAAATTGAACTATTTTTATTTGCCGATTCTTTTCTTGTTTATTATCATTTCAACATAAAAAACTTATAAGGAGGACATTATGGCAAAATTAGGCGATTATATGAAAACGGAGGACTTTAAAAAGGAAAAACATGTACCATTTATCGAAGTACAGCCCAATTCAAAGGCTGGTTCGCCATTTATTGTTACCGTAACAGTTGGTAAAGAAATTCCACACCCAAATACAACGGAACATTTTATCTCCTGGATTAAACTTTATTTTATGCCTGACGGTGGTAAATTCATTTATGAAGTAGGCGCGAATTATTTCAGTGCTCATGGCGCTTCCGCAGATGGACCAAACAAAGGCCCGGTATTTTCAAATTCGACTGCGTCATTTAATGTTACCCTTAATACTTCCGGAACTTTAATTGCCGAAAGCTGCTGCAATATTCATGGGATATGGGAAAACAGCATCGACGTCAAATTCTAATATCGCATGAATATTATTTGATTTTAAGAATATGATTTTTAAAGACAGGAGGGAAGCCGTAAGGCTTCTCTCCAATAAATTAATGAAATATAAAAACGAAACCGGTTTATTGATTTTGGCTTTACCGAGGGGCGGCGTACCGGTAGCATTTGAGGCGGCAAAAGCCCTGGAAACAGGGTTTGATGTTTTCGTTGTTAGAAAGTTAGGCGCCCCAGGGCAACAAGAATTGGCTATCGGCGCCATTGCTGGAAATGAAGAAATTGTGACCAATGAGGGTATAATCAGGGAATTGGGGATTTCCAGTGAAATTATTCAAAAAATTGCTGATGAGGAAAAAGTGGAACTGAAAAGGAGAAATCAGTTTTATAGAAAGGGCAAGCCGGAACTTAATGTTAAAAGCAAAACCGTTATTCTAATAGATGACGGACTTGCTACCGGAGCCTCGATGAAAGCGGCTGTACTTGCTTTGAGAAAAATGGGAGCCGGGAGAATTATCGTTGCAGTGCCTGTTGCGCCGGGAGAAACCTGTGAAGCCATGAAAAAAATAGCTGATGAAGTTATATGTTTTTTAACTCCTGATAATTTTTCGGCTGTTGGTGAGTGGTTTCAGGATTTTACCCAGACAAGCGACAAAGAAGTTCTGGAATTATTGTAAGAAAATAAAATATTTTAAGGGGGTTGTATGAAATACCTTATATTAGTAGTTGTTCTTGGGCTATGCTGGGGACAGTGCTTTTCGGCTCTGGTTAAACAGACCGTTCAGTATCAGGAAGGCAGTACAATTCTTGAAGGATACCTGGTTTATGACGACTCCGTGATGGAAAAAAGGCCGGGAGTATTGATCATCCATGAATGGTGGGGATTGACTTCATATATCAAGATGAGGGCCGAACAGGTCGCCAATCTCGGTTATGTAGCCTTTGCGGCCGATATTTACGGACAGGGTGTCAGGCCGAAGGATATGCAGGAAGCGGGTAAAACAGCCGGCATCTTTGCTAATGACCGTCCGCTTATGCTAAAAAGAGCGGTAGCCGGATTGAATCAACTGACCGGGAATGAGTTTGTCGATACGAACCGCATTGCCGTAATGGGTTATTGTTTCGGAGGCGGTGTAGCGCTTGAACTTGCCAGAAGCGGCGCGGATCTTGACGGGGTTGTCACTTTCCATGGAAACCTGGATATTCCGGCAAATGAGGATCCGGCTAACATAAAAGGCAAAGTCCTGGTGCTGCATGGTGCGAACGACCCGTTTGTCAATGCTCAAATTGTCAGAAGCTTCGAAGACGCGATGCGGAAGACAAAGGTTGACTGGCAGGTTGTCCTTTACAGCGGAACGGTACACAGCTTTACTAATCCGGCTTCGGGGAATGATCCTTCCACGGGGATCGCTTATAATGAAAGCTCCGATAAACGTTCATGGCAAGCGATGAAGGATTTTTATCAGGATATATTTGTTCAAAAATAAATAAAATGAAGCAGCTTGTTAATACGTTTATTGTAAAGATTTTATGAAGAAGTGGGAACATTTTCCTCATACTGCCGATATCGGCATAAGGGGCATAGGCGGCAGCATCACTGAAGCTTTTGAGATGGGAGCTCTTGCGCTTATTGCTGTTATCACTGATCCAAAAACTATCAAAGCCGAAGAAACTTTTTCAATATCCTGTGAAGCAACGGATTATGAATACCTTTTTTATGATTGGATTAACGCTCTTATATACGAAATTGAAGTCCGGAAAATGCTTTTCTGCAGTTTTGATGTTAAAATTGATAATCTGAAGCTTGAAGCCCTGATTATGGGAGAAAAGATTAATCCAGGCATTCATCATCCCACAGTGGGAATAAAAGGAGCGACATTAACCGAGTTGAAGGTGGAACAAAAAAACGGTATATGGATCGCTCAATGCATAATTGATGTGTAAAGGTAAATTATGGAATTAAAAAAACTGGAAAAAATCAATGATACCGAATGGGTTATACACCAGCACAGCGGCATGCGGGTAAAAGCTATAATATATGCATCATCCAGACTGATAGAGGAAATGGACGAAAAGGTTTATACACAGCTCACAAATGTTGCGGCTTTACCCGGTATTGTTAAAGCGGCATACGCGATGCCCGATGCCCACTGGGGTTATGGCTTCCCCATCGGGGGCGTTGCCGCGTTCGATCCGGATGAAGGCGGAGTAATCTCAGCGGGCGGAGTCGGTTATGACATTTCCTGTGGAGTGCGTATGCTTAAGCTTGGCGGGTTGAAGCTTTCTGATTTTGAGTCAATTGGCAAAAAATCCTCAAGGCAAAATAGCAGGACACGCCCATTCGACAGAGCCTGTCCTGAGCCCGCCGAAGGTCTCAGGGACCACGGCGCGCTTATTGAAACCATAGCGGATGCTCTGTTTGCCGGTATACCGGCCGGGGTCGGAAGCGAAAGCGCCATTCACCTTGATAATAAAGAAATAAACAAAATGCTTACTGGCGGCGCACAGTGGGCTGTCGATAGAGGTTACGGCGAACCTGAAGACCTTGAAAGGATGGAAGAGCATGGGACCGCCGCAAACGCGCTGCCTGATGCTGTATCGGAAAAAGCAAAAGAAAGGCAGAAAACAGAAATGGGAACCCTGGGTTCGGGCAACCATTATCTTGAAGTACAGGTTATTAAGGAAGTTTATAATAATACAATTTTGAGCGGCTTCGGACTGGAAGAAGGCGATATTGTTATAAGCATCCATTGCGGATCGAGAGGATTGGGGCATCAAATCGGCACCGATTACTTGAAGGAAATGGCTCTTTCGGCCTCTAACTTTGGGATTACTCTGCCGGAAAGGGAACTGGCATGCTCGCCCATAAACTCAGGTTTGGGTAAGTCATACATCGGCGCAATGCGCGCCGGAATAAACTGCGCCCTTGCAAACAGGGAAATATTAACACATTTCACCCGCGGTATACTAAAGGATATTTTACCGGGTATTCATATCGGTCTTGTTTACGATGTTTCCCACAATACCTGCAAAGAAGAAATGCATAAAGTCGATGGAACGATGAAAAAGCTTTTTGTTCACAGGAAGGGGGCGACAAGGTCATATGGCCCAGGTTATGATGAATTGCCCCCGGAATTAAAGAATTTTGGACAGCCGGTTCTTATTGGCGGAAGCATGGGTACCGCGTCTTATATACTTGCCGGTACGGCTGAAAGCGAGGAACATGCCTTCAGTTCCTCCTGCCATGGAGCCGGAAGATCGATGAGCAGGCACCAGGCGCTGAAAAATTGGAGGGGGAATGAGATTGTGCGGAATCTTGGAGGAAAAGGTATATTGATTAGAAGCGGCTCAATGCGAGGCATTGCTGAGGAGGCACCGCTAGCATACAAGGACGTTAACAGGGTTGTGGATGACGCCCACAACGCCGGGTTATCCGTAAAAGTCGCAAAGCTCAAGCCCCTGGCCTGTATAAAAGGGTAAAAAAGTAAATCGGTAAGGAGGTTTTATGGATAAAGTTTCTATGGTGAACTGTCCCGATTATAACCAGGGTAATGTCGATAAATCAATCCGTGATTTACTTGAAAACATTCACTTCAATTTTCCTGAAAATTCCACGGTTCTGATAAAGCCCAACATAATGTCTCAAAACCGTCCGGAACAGGCTACGATAACCCACTTTTCGATTATCGAAGGGCTCTGCGCGGTTCTGAAAGATAAAGGCTGTAAAATCCAGATCGGGGATTCCATATCATTTTACCAAAGAGGCCTGACCCGTAAAGCTTTTCAAACTACCCGCCTTGATAAGGTTGCCGAAAAATACGGAGCGGAACTTATAGCTTTCGAGGAAGAACACCTTATTAAAAATACGGATAAAAGCACTTTTTTGAAAGAGATTTATTTTCCCGCAAGAATCCTTGAGGCTGATATGGTTATCAGCGCATGTAAACTGAAATCTCATTCATTGATGAGGCTGTCCGGAGCCGTGAAGAACATGTTCGGTATTATGCCCGGAGGCTACAAGCAGAGACTGCATACCTGGACTCAAAGCCTATTTGATCTTGGGGATGTCTTCATCGATCTGTTTAATATTGCCGGCGCGAAGCTTTGCGTGATGGACGCCGTCACAGGACTTGACGGAGGCCCTTCGGCCGCCGGAAAACCGGTCAAAGTCGGAAAGATCCTGGCTTCCGTAAATCCTTACGCTCTGGACGCCGTCGCATGTAAAATGATCGGATATGAGCCTTCGGATATTCCGATTCTTATCCGTGCCGGGCAAAGGGGTTTACAGAAAAACTACAGCGAAATCGAAATTATTGAAAATAATAAAACAACAATGATTGATAAATATCCATTTCCTGTTGTTAAATTTAAAAATATTATAAAAACCCCGATCGCTCCCGTAAAGGATAATAAAAGCGTCCTAGTAACGGAAACCTATGTTTTCCCGAAAGTTCTTAAACCGGAGTATGAAAATCCAGGGCAATGTATCTCAGTTTGCCCAACCGGGGCCATATATCAGAACGATCTGCACCACCTGGCGATAGACAGGGACAAATGCATCAACTGCTACCACTGTGTGTTTGCCTGCGAAAAGGGTGTAATAGGCTTTCGATCAAGTATTATGAATAAGCTCATCCGTTTCGGCAGGTTTGTCCTGGGAATTTAAATCGGTTAGGTATTAATCAAATACTTTGCCACAATTGCTTCCAGGGAGATATCGGCAGGCTTATTGTGAAATATTTTCTTTAGCGAATCAAGGTCGGATGCCCAGGCGACATTACCCGGGGCCAGAAGGCACAGGTAACCGTTTTCATGAGTAATATTCCCCGATAAATCCTTCAGCGGAACCAGAGTTCCCAGCGCACATATGCAGCCGGGCCTTCCAAGCCTCGCGGCATGAGGATTTGCCAGTTATTATGTCGTTTTTTTGCAATTTTTATGACTTTCTAATATTCTATCCTTGGTTGGAATTATAAAAATTCCTATCAGTTGATTAATATTAAAATTTTCATATATTGCTGGTAGTTATATTAACATATGATATAAGCGACACGGGTATGTTGATCAAAGTGAAAATGCCGGGGGTATATATGAACAGCATGTGTATAAAAATAATCATCGCATCCCTTGCCCTATTTTCCGCCTTTGTTCTCGCTCTGTCCCTCACCGCGCAGGAACCCGACGTGGTGGAGAACAGCGAAGGGGTGAAGTTCCTGCCAAACTATCCGGGCACCTGGAAAGTGAGCGTCAGTACCTACGCATTGGATAAGGAGAAGATAAAAACGGCCGACCAGAAACGACAGGTTCAGGAATTTATCACGAAGATGAAGGCGCTGGCTGAAGTGCTCCACCAATCTCCGGTGGCGATGCAGCCCCGCGGCGTCGATTTCGACGTCGAAATCGGGGTGAGGGACGTCAGGCCAGAATGTGTCGTCGGCGATCTGACCGTAAGCGTAATCTTCTGGTTCAAAGATTCCGATAACGGACAGGCCGCGCGGAAATCAACCAGCCCCGGTGGGGTCTACTTTTACGTCAATGACCTGCGTATGACGCTTTACGATGATTGGATATTGCAGGGATCTCAGGACGGTGGACTGCCCGATTTAAAAGGTAGGATCATCTACTATGCACCAAAGCCCTGCGATTGGAAACGCTTCGGCTTTTCCGTATACCCCACGGCAGATCATTCGAATGAGTACATGATATTGACGAAAACAAAAACCCCCTACTGGCTCCCGATGCCTGCCGGGGAGTTCCTCGACGCGCTCATCGCGGACAACAAGAAGAGGATGAAGGATATCGCAGGGTATGTCCCGCAGAAAAGCCCGAGCCAGGAATTCGCGGAAGGCGCCGCGGAACGAAAGAAAAACCGGGAGGAATCCTACGCCGCGCTCCTGAAAGTGGACCCGAAAACTGCCGCTACGGTGAAGAAGAGTCTGGAAGATGCAGAAATTGCCACCATGAAGGAAATGAAGGAGATGGACAAGCAATGGGAGGAGAGCAAGAAGGATAAGCAGGTCTCGAACAAGTTCCTCGAGCGGGAGACGACGCTGCAGAAGGAGCTTGCCTCCATGAGTCCGGCGAAGAAGTCCGCCCAGGCGTGGTACCTCAAGTCTGATGAATTCATCGAATCGGGATCGGGACTCGTCGCGCCGAAAACCGACGCCGCGTCACCCCTTATAGTGATGAATGACCGGTTTTTCGCCAATGAAGGCTCCCCGCCCTCACTCAGGATCATTGCGATGTATGCGGGATGGGAAGGATCTTACGATGATCCTTACAATGTTCCGGTTTCAAGACACCTTGGAGTAAGCAGGATGAGCCAATTTCTTAAAAGCATCGACTGGCAGAAGGTCACGGCGCTGCTGTCGGACTAAGGGGTCAGCTCACGAAACGGATTTTTAAGCCCGTTAAAACAGCTTTGAAGCAATGCCGGTTCCCGGCGTAATCGCCATTAAAACACTGCTCCAGGGAAGAAGATTTAAAAGTATTTGAAGTTGACCCAATGGTATGTCCCAAATGCGGAAGCGAGATGAAGATTATAGCTGTTATAACGGAACCTTTAGCCGTAGACTGTATTCTGCAGTATCTAGAGAAAAAAGGCCTGCCCCCATTCAATCTGCCGAAGGCTCATTCACCGCCGGGAACACTGGCGCTTTCTGTTTTAAGGCTCGCATATCTTAACCAGCCTTTTTTAATATTCCTGCCCGAACTTTCTGAAAGAGCTTTATATCTGAATCGTCAGTTCATGTATTGATCAAATACTTTGCCGCAATTGATTCCAGGGAGATATCGGCAGGCTTATTATGATATATCTTCTTAAGCGCTTCCAGATCGGATTCCCAGGTGGCATCGCCGGGGGCCAGAAGGCACAGGTAACTGTTTTCATGAGTTTTTGAAAGTTTATTATCTTTTATGTAATAATGCTCTTCACTCTGAACTGTCTTATAAATGAGCATGCGCGGCGGGATTTCACTTGGTTTGAACCAGAGCTTGATTTCCCTTTCCGCATCAATCTCATTTGCGGAAGCATGAATCAGGTTGTCCATTCTTTCGCCGATAATATTTCCGGAAGAGTCTTTCAGCGGAACCAGAGTTCCCAGCGCACGGATACAGCCGGGCCTTTCAAGCCTCGCGGCATGAGGATTTGTGGGGCCCGCGATATTCCTTACGGTTTTAATGGCATCAGGGCCCTGATATACAATCGCGATCACCCTCCTTTTTTGGGGATCATCGGGATAGTGCTCTTTTCCCATAATAAAATCAATCAGCGCGGGGAAAAAGATTTTCCCGCGGTGTTCGGCATAATGTTCCTCCGCCAGCATCTTACTGACTGAAGCGACTTTTGCGCCTGCAAACCTAAGCCCTGTATGGAACTCTGAAAGTTGTGAAAGCACGTATCCCGTCAATGAATTCTTAATGGCATCCGGCTTAATTAAAACAAGGGTTTGTTCAAGTTCTTTCTTATACAATTTGAACCTCCTGGTCATTCTTAATTAAATTATTATAACCTGCACCAAATAATTTCTCTATAAAATCAGATTAATATTTTTTTACATATTCGATAATTTCTTGCAAATAATAAGTCTATTTCCTAAAATATTTATCAGACGGCTCTGCCGTTGATTTTGGAGGATCAAATTATGTACGATATTTACCTTTACGGAATGATTTCCGCGAGCGTTGTTTATGTCCTGGATAAAAATTTTATGTTCCCCCGCCCGAACGATTATGCCGAAATAGGCAAATCATACCAATCGATAGGCGGAGAAGCGGTTAATTCCGCGATAATGCTTTCAAAGCTGGGTTTAAAAACAAAGCTTGACGGAAACTGGCTGAATCCTAAGCATGCAGGGGGAATCAAAAACCTGTTAAGCCCTTTTGATATAGACATTTCCCGGCTTAAAACAAAAAAAGATCATGGAACCGAAGAGATCGTTATAACAGACAGGAATTCCAGGACAATCTTCGGAAATTACGCTTCTTTTCATAATGGGGCAAAGCAGTGGAACGACCCCGATGAAACGGATATTTGCGAAGCTTCCATGGTTTCCATCGATCCTTTTTTCAGGAAGGAATCTTTAACGGCGGCTCAAATTTGCGTTAAGAATAATAAACCCTATGTGACCGTTGATTGTAAATATGAAGATTTTCTCTCTCAAAACGCGGAGTCAGTAATCATTTCTCATGAATTGAGGGATCAGGCATACAGAAATAATGACATGAAGGAGATTTTTAATAAATATCTGGAAAACTGCAAAGGCCTGACCATATTTTCTTTCGGCGCAGATGAACTGTGGTATGCGCGTCCGGGTCAGGATTTAAAGAGATATAAACCTTATTCGATTACGCCGGTCGATACGACAGGAGCAGGGGACTCTTTCCGTTCGGGAATCATATATGGTCTTATGAAAGGCTGGGATGATGAAAGAATTGTTGATTTTGCCTCCGCCGTAGCTGCCTGTGTCTGCCTCTCAATTCCGCATGCGCTGAACGCATCGGGGCTGGACGGCGTCAATGAATTTATCAGGAAAAATAAAAATTAAACGCGAATTTTATAACCGGCAGAAGTATTAAGCTAATTGCTGATTTGATTTATTTTGTCCGCAAAAGCTTTGAACCTCTTTTCATCATTTCCCTGATTGTTATAAAAATTATAATTGAAAATTATGTCAAAGGTCAATATACCCAAACCCGCCGTTAAATAGAAATTATCTTTTTGCGAGAAACTGTTTGCAAGGCACAAAGCCGCGGCTAAAATCAGGCTGTCGTTAATAAAGCCAAATTCATACCCGATATCGTCTTTTGCAAATATTCCTTTTCTGAATTCAAGATGCAACTTTGCCAATTGATCAAAATCAGAGCCGTAATTTTTATAGAAATCCGAACCGGAAAATGATTGCGCTTCAATTTCTTCGAAATTGGAATTGTTTTTATCCGCCAGGTAATAAATATCGGTATTTGAAATGTGAATTGCGGCTATATCATATTCTATAAAATCTATCCTGAATTTGTAACGATATTCAAGGAAAAGCCCGAATAATGAAAAATAATCGAATTCCTTTATAACTTCAATGTTCAAAGGCTTATCACCGGCCATATAAAAAGTATTTGATTCTCCATATAAGTATGGAAATATCAGCAATATAAGCGAAAAAAGAAAAAGCAAAGGCTTAAACATAAATACTCCCTATTATAGATTAAATTATATTCAGATATAAATCGGCAGTCAAGAATCCAGGTTAAATATTAACCGGTTCCATTTAAATAATTTTATAATAAAATATTATTTTAAATTTAGTTATCAATTGTCTTATTAAGTCATTTTATGATATTTCCATGATTTTAATTCAACAATGAATAAATACTTGACAAATTTATAAAATAAATCAAAATATTACCGTAAATAAAATGATTACTAAAAAGGAGATATTTATGAGAAAATATTTTAGAATGGGACTGATTTTTTTGTTTATGTGCTATTGGCTGAATTTTTACGGTGCTCATAATATAACGGAAGATGCAATAGATTCAATCGGCCCGGATGGTATACCTGAATTGCTAGATGCCGCAAGGTCTTCCGCTCCTGAAGACGATAATCTCCGAATCAAGGCAATAAACAGGCTTGGTGAGCTAAAAGCCAAGGAATCCCTGGATTTTCTTCTTGAAGTTCTTGATACAAAACGTACCACATCAGGTGGGACTGAGGTTTTTAACTGGAGATTGAAAGTAGTCGCGGCAAAAGCGCTGTCCGCAATAAACGATCCGAAATCCGTTCCTTATCTTTCCGAAATGCTGAGAAGAGAAAGCGATGTTACGGTTAAAAGGGCTGCTGCGCAAGCGCTTGGCATAATGGGCGAAACGGCAAGGACAAAGCCATGCCTGGAAATCATGCAATCCGAACTTGAAAGAACAAGGGATAATGCTCTTGCTTCAGATCTATGCGAGGCGCTTGGAAAGATCGGCGATAAATCTTCTTTTGTTTATCTATTAAGAGTTACCCAAGGGCCTTATTTGAATTATGTTAAAGAAACCGCTCAGAAAGGAATAGCGCTTACGAAATGGGATAAGCCGTCTGTATTTGAGGAAGAAAATGCTTCTACGAATGCTTCGGTTTCTCAATACAATAAATAGTTATATTTTTAAATAAATAAACGGCCTGCTTAAAACCTTATAAAATGGTTTTAGCAGGCCTTTTTTATAAGGGAAGGTTTTTATGGCTCAGAATTCCGATTTGCACCAACGTCTGGATAAGATTGTAAAGACTCATATTAATAAAAAAAAATACAAGCCGGCTATTGAAGAATTATTTGGGCTATTGAATGAATTCGGCGATGAAGATTTAATTTCGTATTATCTTGGAGTCTGCTTTTCAAATACCGGGGACTTTGACAATTGTATACAATATCTTGAATTGCTCAACTCATCAGATGAGCTTTCAATCATTCGGCTGATACAGGTAAATATGCTGCTGGGATACGCCTTTACCGAAGTAGAAAATTATTTTAAAGCGGAAAAATATCTTAAAAAAGCACTTGAAATCAATCCGAAAAGCTCAATGACATATTCTGCTATGGGTTATGTATATTATCTTACAAAAAAGTATGACCTTGCCATTTATAATTTTAAAAGGGCATTGCAGATTGATCCTAATAATGCCAGCGCACATAACAATCTTGGTTATACTTATGCGGAAGTAGGAATAAATCTATCCGAAGCGGCAACGGAATGCAGGAAAGCGATCGCTTTAAACCCCCAGTCTGCAGCTTACCGTGACAGTCTTGGATGGGTTTATTTTACTCTCGGTAATTATAAAGACTCCGTCAAAGAACTTCAGAACGCTTTGCAGTATATTACAGGGAATCCCGGTAATAATAAGAATAAACAGCTTGCCAATTGTTTCAATATCATAAATGAACATCTGACCCTGGCTATCAAAAAAAGAGATAAGGAAAATTAAGAGCTTCCCTCCAAAGGCACAAAGTAGCGTTAAGTTTGATTATTTTTGTCCGATCTTTTAAAATATCTAGCTGTATGTCTAGGGGGAATTTATGGCTGTACTGCTCATAGAAAATAATGATTATAAAAATTTTTATCCGATCATTGAAACTAAATTTCTATGGGATATCACAACCGGTATCTTTACTCCATATCAAAGATATGAAAGGCAATTTCATGATGTGAAGGTTTTTTCCTCAAGGATGAATGAAAAACCTTTTTCTTACTTAAAAGATGACCTGCTTGATAAAGCTTATAATCCCGAACATAATATAAACACCATTATCAATTCACAGTTTATACCTTTTGAAAATCTTTCGCCGCAAATCAACCGTATAGGTATTACAAAGGAAGGCCAGTTTGTATATATACGCCTGGAGGATATCAAACCTGATATTATTGAAATGGTATTGAATAACGATATTTCCCCTCTCTTAAAGAAATACCAGGTAAAGGAGATTGACGGAGGAATTTTTTTAAAGAATATTTCGGGACATGATCAAGAACAATTCTATGGCTATCGATTACGAAACATATCTTATCAAGAGCGACAGTAATTTTATTTCCCCCAACAACAATATTTATATCGATAAAACAGCTAAGATTCAGCAGTTTGTTTCGTTACAGGCCGATAACGGGCCTATCATCATTGATAAAGGGGCGCAGGTAAGGGCATTTTCAATCATTGACGGCCCAGCATATATCGGGAAGAATACAATTATCGACAGCGCAAAGATCAGAAGCGGTACAACCATTAAAGATGTCTGCAGGATCGGAGGTGAAGTAGAGGAATCAATAATTGAAAACTATTCCAATAAGCGTCATGAAGGTTTCCTGGGCCATTCCTATGTTGGAAGCTGGGTTAATATCGGCGCTATGGCAACAACCAGCGATCTTAAGAATAATTATGGAACAGTAAGGATCCAGGTTGGGAATGATATTATCGATACACGGATGGATAAATTCGGCTCAATAATCTGCGATTATTCCAAAATCGGTATTGGTGTTATGCTGGGAACCGGAACTGTAATTGCCGGGGGATGTAATATATTCAGGGAAGAAGAGAGACTTTCTAAGTTTATCAGGCCCTTTAGCTGGGGAATGAACGATAGATATGAAATCGAGAGGTTTATTCAGGATGAAAAGAAAATAATGGGCCGCAGGAATGTTACACTTTCCGACTCGAAAGAACGTTTTTTGCGCGGGATCTATCAAAATTCTATGGAATCGCCGGGCAATAAGCTCAATAATAATATGACAAAAGCCGCAAAACAAAAACCGGCTTCACAAAAACAAAAGGAAACTGCTAAAAAATAGTTTTCTGCAATCAATCATTATAGTTTATTTTTTTCTGCATATGAATTCACCGTTTCCAATCGGAACAATTAAACAGTCAAACCTGCTGTCATTTTCCGCTTTATCGATCATCGGTTTTATTTTTTCGTAATGATTAATTGCGTTATCAGCTACTAAAAACCCATTTTTAACCAGATTCGGTGAAACGATATCAAAACATTTTTCATATATTTCCTTTTCCGCATCTAAAAAACAAAACGCAATATTATTTAATCTATTTCCTTTTTCTAAAAAATCTCCTTCAATCAATTCGACATATTTTTCAATATCAGCCATTTTAAGCGTTTCTCTCGCTAATTTTATTTTTTCCGGTAGTATTTCAAAGGTTTTGATTTTTATATTTCTTTCTTTCGCGGCCAGGGATAACCACATTGTCGAATAACCGGCGCTTGTTCCGGTTTCAATAAATTCGCCATTCGGACAATTTGATGCAATTAAAGATATAAACTTGCCAGTTTCAGGAGGGACCTGTCTTAATCTCCGCATTCTTGGCGTTCCGTCATTTCTGTCTTTCCTGTCAATTCCCTCCAGATAGCTCATTCTTTGGAATATTTCAGGGGATATTTCATGAAACATTTATTGACTCCATCAAAATTGCTTAATATTTTTATAATAATAAAATTATTGATTTGATAAACGCATAACCCTAAGACGGTATTGGCCGAATTCACCTTTTTGATTGACGTCCTTAAAGTTTGCGGCACGGATTTTAATAATACCGCTGAAATTTGTGGCTTTTATTCCTGTTTCCGCGTTTGATATAGTTTGCCCCATTATGTAATTTACAGTAAGATCCGGTAAAACAAGAATAATAACAGGCTGAAAATTACTTGACCAGAGTTCGATTTTCAGATTTTCATTATTTGTAACATTTAATGAATATTCCTCATAATAATTTCTATATTTAAAAGTCCCAGCTTCTTCTTCATCGAATTTTGAGCCCGGATTCAGCTTACTGACAACGTCAATGCGGACTTTTGCACCGGCCGGAATATTCCAATTCTGAACAATCTGCCTGACTGAATTTCCTATAGAACCTTGAATAATTGCTCTTGTTAGAAAATAGGCCGTAATTAGAAGAATAACAATAATTCCGCTGATCACAAATAAAACATTCCGAGTTCTCATATAATCATCCCGGTTATTCTCCTGCCAATAGTAATCCGGAAAATATGAAAATAGTATAGGCAAATTGATAAATTAAATCAAATTTCTTGATTTCAAGAATATTATCAGTATTAAAAACTATTTACTCAAATTTTGCATCTTCTATTGCTTAAACAGACTTAATATTGTTAAAGAATTTATAATAAATCAATTTTGATTATATAAACGGAGGATAAAAATATGAAGAGACTTTTAAAGTCAATGTTTGTGTCGGGTATTGTTGCCGGGGCAATCTTAAGCATTGCAGTGTTATCATACGCAGGTGACAATAAAGAAGGTGATAAGGGTTTTAAAGGGCCGGATGGCAGCCAGAGAATATTGAGAATGAAAGATAAGCTTGGTTTAACCGATGATCAGGTTAAAAAAATCACTGTCATATTTGATGTAGAGAAAACCGGCATGAAAGCTTTATTGAAGCAGAGGGGCGACGATCTCAAAACGCTTGGCGAAAAGGTAAAAACAGGCGCGAAAGACGAGGAATTGTTACCTTTAATTACCGCTGTACAAACCGATAATCAAAATTTAATGACCGAAGGGAAGAAAGATTTGGATCAGGTTAAGGAAATTTTAACCCCAACCCAACAGGCAAAATGGATTTTATCAATGAACAATCGTTGGGGCCATGGAAAATTCAACCGTGAAAAAAAGAAAGAAACAGATGAAAATAAGACTTTGTAATTCAGAAATTAAATTATTTTCCTGAAATCAGCAGGCTGCGCCTTTAAAGGTGCAGCCTTTTTTTATAATTGGCTTAATTATTTTCAGCAAATTGAATAAATTAAACTTATTATTGATATTTTTGATTTAAGTCGCACTTGAAATTATATTATAATCAATCCTATTTCCTTATGTTACGCCTGTATTCCCTGGGCGACATATTCATGATTTTACGAAAATAGCGGTTGAAAAAAGAAAGATTTTGATACCCTGCGTCGAACGCTATGTCTATGATTGTCCTGTCAGTTCTTTTAAGCATCTTACAGGCCTTTTCTATCCGGATGAAATTGATAAATTCAAAAAGCGGCTTCCCGGTTCTTTCTTTAAAAGCGCGGCAGAAATATGTGGCATTCATCCCGCTTTTCCGAACAATATCATTAAATTCAAAATTATTACTGTAATTCTTTGCGATATCATCCAGGATTA
Organism: uncultured Spirochaetota bacterium; assembly: GCA_963783575.1. Lineage (GTDB taxonomy): Bacteria > Spirochaetota > Brevinematia > Brevinematales > JAOACQ01 > CAWEAK01. Next base: position 163,847 of record CAWAOD010000004.1, read on the forward strand.
CTGATATCGGATCCGTTATAACGGGGGCATTCCTGTTCTCAAACCGGAAAAGCAGAATGAAAAGCTCAAGTAATTTAACCTCAATCATTACTTTTCTTTCCATGTTATATTCATTATATTCCTTCAGCAGCGACAACATTACCGGTATAATCTTATCGGAAAAGTCTTTATTGAACAGATAACAAATCGGTTCGGTTTTATTTCGATAAAAAGGAAGCCCTCTGATAAAAATATTATCTTTACTTGTGTTAAGAATATAACCGAGCCATGTTGAATTAAAGAATGCCCTTATAATGCGGATTTCTGCCGTAATGGCAATAGAAGAAGCTGCCTCCGGAGGTATAACTATGAGCTGTCCTTCCCTGACAACGCTTCCGCCGGTGTTAAAACGGCAGTATAGTTTTCCCTGTTGTACATATATTACCTGATAAGCTTCCCGGCATTCAAAAGACATTTTTTCTGGATGCATAGTTAAGTCTTGAATCAGAAAAGGAAATTTCGGATCAAGGTCTGGCATCATAAATTCATTCTATAATCCGTTCATCAGCTCTGAATAGAATGATTTCACCCGCGTCTTCAAGACTCCGGATAATAGCGGCTATTTTCTGCTGGGCATTTTCAACTTCATGCAGTCTGATTGAGCCTATTTCCTTCATCTCTGTAAGAACGGCCTTGCTTTCCTTCCCGGATAAATTTTTCAGCAGGTATTCCTTTACCTTTTCATTTACCGATTTTAATGCGCATGCAAGCGTTATTACATCGGTTTCTTTAAGGACTTTCCGGATGCTTTTTTCATCAAGGATAATAATATCTTCGAAAACAAACATATTCTGTTTTAAATTCGCGGCAATTTCAGGGTTTCTGGTTTCTATGGCTTCAATTACGTTTTTCTCAATACTCCGGCTGGTATGGTTCAAAATATCCGCCGCCGCATTGACTCCTCCGGCTAAAGATAATGATTCACCGCTTGTAATATCAAGTTTTCTTATAAGAACCCTTTCAATCCATCTGATTACATCCGGTTGGACATTGTCAAGACCGGCGATTTTTTCAATTATTTCAGGGGCTTTATCGATTAAAACGGATAAAATCTCGGCAGCTTTCGGTCTTTCCAGATATGAAAGTATCAGCGCTATCAATTGAGGCCTTTCTCCGCTGATAAAAGTTGCCAGCAGAGCTTGAATCGCATCTGTTCAGGAAAGCAAACGGGCGTTCGGTTTTGCCTCCCTCCAGCGATGATTCTGACTTCTCCGCCGGCGCCTCTTTAAAATTTAACTGTTCGGATAATACATCCTGCCGGTCCGCGATATCCCTGATTTTTTTATCAAGGCTGTCAAATTTACCGGATATCTCGTTCATAAATCCCTTTAAAGGCTCCAATATGGGATTATTTTGATCGGTTATCTTCTGTTTTTCGAGCAGTATATTCTCAAATTCCAGAATATTTGAATTGTGATCTTCATCAATAATCAGTTCATACCTTTTCCCTGTTTTAATTTTATTCTGTTTGAATTGCGCCGCTTTCTGACCGCCGGCATTCAAAACAACCTTGCCTTTTTCATAACCGGGAAGCCTGATCAAAGTCCCTTTTTTCATCCGTAATAATTCCCTTACAGAAAGTTTATCCCCTGTTATACAGAATTTTGATTCGGCCTTTGCTCCAGCGGCAATGCGGATATTATCGGGCTTTTCCATTTTTATTCCGGAATACCAGTATTTTGCCGAAAGTTTTGGCATAATTGGCTCCAGAGTAATATATGGATAACACAGATTCAGCCGTCCTTCAACTTTACCGATGTTCAGGAGAGTTGAAACAGTTATTACCATTGCATTTGGAGGAACAATCAGCGCGTTTTGCGGCCGTGTTTCGATTGAACGGATCATAGGTTCAAGTCCGATAACATTTGACCAGGATATTTTCAAATTTTCCAATAACTTTGAAAAGACGCCGTACATAACTGAAAGCTCAATATCTGTTAATTCCTGGTTTTCCATATTGCTTCCTTTCCCGCCGGTTATCCTGTTTATTACCGAATGAGTAATTACCGGAGAAATTTCCATGAGTGATGTTCCTTTCAAAGGCTCCATTCCATTTATACTTAAAACCGTCGGGTATGCAAGTGATCTGATAAATTCCTCAAAGCTCTTTTGCTCGACAAATTCAACCTTCATATGGCACTGCAATCTCAGCATGGCTGAAAAAGTTACCGAATTAAGCCTTGCGTAAGCTTCGTGCATTAACTGCAAGGTCCTGAGCTGGTCAAACTGAAATTTATCGGGACGCCTGAAATCGTATTCTTTTACTTCATCATTCCGGCTTTTTATATTGGATTGATTTATTCCATTATTCATAATTTATCCCTCTTTATTAACCATATTTTTTATCCTGACCGCGAAATTTTCATCAATCACAACCACCTCGCATTGAGCTACTTTTTCGCCGGACACATAAACGTCAGCCGGCTCGCCGGCCATTTTATTCAGTTCAATGATAGTGCCCGGCCCCATGGCCGATAATTCATCCACGGTAATCATTGTTTCACCAACGGAAACCAACATCGGGACTTTGACTTCCGTCAGCCTGCTTTTTCTTTCATTATCCATAAACATCTCCTTCATTTAAAAAATCCTCGACACTTTAAAGTAATAAGCCCCTTTCCTTTTAACAATTTTGCCGTCCGCAATCACCTGGCCCCCTGCTTCCAATTCACAAAGGGATTCACTTTCCGGTATGGTATAATTATTATCCCTTCTGATCCGTACAATACCCATGGGGCTCAGCTCAGTCCTGTGGATCACTACATTGGGTTGTACTTTTACCCTGTCTGCGGTGGAAGTTTTTAAAAAAGACTGTATGGCGTCTGTCATTATAAGCTCCTTTATTTTATATTTGTATTATTAAAAATTTTCTTGTATAATCGGCATTGAATCACTGATACTGTTACGCTCCATCTCCCGTCAAAATATCCTCAATCATCCCGGGGTTCAGGCCGGATATAACTTCTTTGACCTGAACAGCCCGCCGTTTACCAATTATACCGGCTTTTTCCTTAAATTTTATATTGCCGCCTATCATTACACAGACATCCGAATTAATAGAACCGGATAAACGGATAACATCCCCGCCGCGGATGCCATTCACATCCCTGAATTTTAAATCTGTTCCGCTGAGCTGTACCGACACATCAATAGCTATATCTGAAATTTGCTCCCGGATCAGTTCCAGGCTTTCCGATGATACCCCGCTTCTGACGCTGGAGTACCAGAATTGCGATGACAGCTTTGATATGATCGGTTCAATCGTCATATAAGGAATGCAGAGATTAATCATTCCTTCCACATCGCCTATCTTTGTGTCAAATGTTGTCAGTAAGACCATACTGTTATAAGGAGCGACCTGAGCGAATTGAGGGTTTGTCTCAACATTTCCGAGCCTTGGCCGCAGGTCTATCGCATTTGCCCAAGATTCCCTGAAATTCCCCAGGAGCCTGACCAGGATGCCTTCCATTACCGGCATTTCGATATCTGTCAATTCACGGTTGGCTTTGAGCGGTTCTCCTTTCCCTCCAAAAAGCCGGTCGATCATAGCGAAAGCAATACCTGGATCGATCTCGATCACGGCGCTGCCTTTGAGCGGGTCCATATTGATTATCCCGAGCGTTGTAGGAGTCGGTATCGAACGGGTAAATTCCTCGTAGGTTAATTGATCGACTGAAACCAGGTGAGCCTGAACCATTGTCCGGAGCTGGGCTGAAAGTGATGTTGTGATAAGCCTCGCAAATGTTTCGTGCATCATCTGCATTGTCCGCATGTGGTCTTTGGAGAACCTGTCAGGCCTTCTAAAATCGTATACCTTCAGCTTTTTTTTTGCCTTTTTACCGCAGGATAACCTTCAATACGGATATTTTCCTTCTGTCCCGATTCCGCGGGATTATAATTCCCGCTTCCAACGGCTGAAAGCAAGGCATCAATTTCATCCTGAGATAGTATCTCACGAGATAGTATCTCACGAGATAGTATCTCGCGGGATAATATCTCCTGCATCTGAATTTCAGGCATAAATTCTCCATTCATGATTTATTCTATTATTATAAAACACAGCGTGTGCTGATTCCAATACTATTTTAAATAATGAATTATTATTGCAGGTTTATAAATAAAGCAGGCTATTGAAAACGCTGGTAAGTAAGTAAGTCTTAATTTTTAAAAAAGTATTGTGAAAGATCAGGGAATAAATTTATGTGGAGGCCTGGCTTCCGGAAAGAAAGGCCCATTCACAACTTATCGGCGAAGCCCTTGTCAGGGCTTTATCCGCTTCAGGCCGTCAATTGCCTCAAAAAAAAGAACACAGGATTCGCAATCTAATCAAGCCGGTTTATATCAGTTAACCGTTTTTTGCAATTTTTATATATTTCCGGTACACTAATTTTAGCTGGTAGAATTAAAATATTTTTCGTTAAATTGAAAGAAGTCGTCAATTATTCAATAAACCTTTCAGGCGGCATAAACTCTGATTAAAGAGGTTTTTATGGCTGATAAAGTAAATGATATTAACACCTTAATAAAAATCCTGATTGTTGATGATGATGATAATGCGCGGTTCATATTAAAAGAATTTCTCAAAGAATTTAATTGCTTTTCGATTCAGGAGGCAAAGGATGGAAGGGAGGCTGTAGGTTTAGCTTCTATAGATGATTATTCTTTAATTTTAATCGATATAAAAATGCCCAGGCTTGACGGACTTCGTGTAATCGAAGCCCTTAGAATTGTAGAACCGAACCATAAATTCATAATCATAAGCGCATATCTTAACAAAGAAAACCTTGACAAAGCAAAGAGTTTTGATATTGAAGAAAAACATATACTGGAAAAACCAATCAACTTCAAAATATTACTCTCGTCAATAGAGGATATCCTGAGGATCAAATTGGTGAGCATATAAGAACGGAGGCAAGGTTTTATGAAGTATTACCCGTTATTACCTTTGTTCTGCTCTATTTTTGTCTTATTTTTCACCGCTAAGATTTATTATGAAAATAAAAAGAGTCCCGTCAATCAGGCTTTTGTTATTTTATGCCTTGCCGTTTCATTTATTTCATTTACCGAGTTTATGGTAGAACAGGCTGATAATGTTAATACAGCACGTTTCTGGATTGTGCTGAGTTCGTTCAGGGCTTTTACCATCGCTTTTCTATTTAATTTTACATTGATTTATACCGGCTCAAAACTGTTGAAGAATAAGCTGATTTATATACTCATTTATATGCCGGCGGCGGCTCTTTGTACCGTTTTTATTTATTTCAACAGTAATATCATATTGATTAAAGAGTCATGGGGATTTTCCACTTTCCAGGGAAATTATGATAAAAATTATTTTACGGCGATCAAGTTTCTTGCTATATGGGCATCTTTTTTGATTTATTCATCATTTTTTATCGTTTTATTATATTTTTTAAAAACAAAGGATAAAAGGATAAAATTACAGTCTAAATATATCACAATTGCATTATTATTTCCGAATATGATACCGCTGATTTATATCCTGGCGCAGATACAAAAAGCCAGAGTTCCTTTTGTTACTCCGCTGCCTGTAACGTTGATGGCTTTAATTATAGGTTATTCCATCTGGAAGCATAAACTTTTTGTATTAAATCCGGCCGCAACCGCGGAGAATATTATAACAACTATGAGGGACGCTCTATTCCTGGTTGATCCTGATGGAACAATCCGAAAAATAAACCCCGCCGTAAAAAATATGCTTCTTTATGAGGAAAAAGAATTAATAGGTAAAACCATCATATCATTATTTGCCGATGAAGAAAAAGGGGCATTTTATAATGGCCTTTCGGAGATGATTAAAACGGGCGGCGTTCATAATTCTGAAAATAATATTGTTACAAAATACGGGGAAAAAATTCCCGCCCTTTTTTCCTGCTCCGTGTTGAAGGATGATCTCTATAATACCGCCGGTCTTGTTTGCGTGGTAAAAGATGTTTCTGAATTGAAAAAACTGCAGGAAAAGCTTATTAAATCGGAGAAAATGTCCATTATCGGCAAGCTAAGCTCTGAATTCGCTCATGAAATAAGAAATCCTCTGAATATCATTGTCGGTTATTCCGAGATGCTGAACTATAAAAAAGATCTGAACAGCGAAATACTCAAGGAGTACAGCAGGATAATAAATAAACAGGTGGATAAAATCAACAATCTTATAACTAACCTGTTGTTGTTTGTAAGGGATGATGATTTAAAAAGTGAAAAAACCGAAATCATATCCTTTATAAATGAATTCATTAAAGAACAAAATAAATACGGCATTATTAGTAATGAAAATATAATTTTGAATCTGGAAACGAAAGAGGAAAAAATAGAAATGGATATCGATAAAATAAAAATGAGGCATGTCCTGGGAAATTTACTGATAAATAGTGTTGAAGCGATTAATGAAATAAGCAGAGAAAAAGGAATCATTATAATAAAGATAGAAAAAACCGGGGATAGTGTTCAAATATACTTTTATGATAACGGTTGCGGAATTGAGACAACAAATTATGATGATTTATTTGAACCGTTTAAGACTTCCACAATATATGGAATAGGGTTTGGACTGGCCATTATTCAAAAATTCATCAAAAGCCATAACGGTAGAATCGATGTCCGCAGTGAGCCAGGTAATTATACCGAATTTATAATTACTCTGCCCGTAATAAACATCTGTCAGGGGTAATGGAATGAACTTTACGGAACAAAATAAGAATAACCCGGATTATGAAATTGTAATATTCGGCGCTTCCGCAGGAGGGCCGAAAGCATATAAAAACATACTGCCTCTATTTCCGAAGGATTTCCAGACCAGTATCATACTGGTTCAGCATATGCTTGTAGGCCCATTTATTCAGGGTTTTGTCGATGGATTATCCAAATTAAGCATAAATATTCAAATCCCCGGTGATAATGAACCGATACTTCCAAATAAAATATATGTTGCCCCTTCCGGATATCAGTTGATAATCAGAAATAAAATCATGTTTCTTTCAACAGAAAACAATAATTATAATTTCTTCCCATCGATTGACCCGACTTTTATATCAGGGGCCAAATGCTACAAAAATAAAACCATAGGCGTTATATTGACAGGTATGAGCGCGTTTTTTGATGGGGTGGAAGGCTGCAGGGCAGTAAAAGAAAACGGCGGAATGACGATAGCTCAAAGCGAAGAAACCTGCTCTATTTTCGGAATGCCAAAAGAAGCTATCAACGCAGGATTTATAGATTATATCGTCGATCTGGACAAAATTCCGCAAAAGATAATGTCTTTAACCGGTTACAAAAAATGATGACCGTATTTTATAATTAAATTCATTCCTTATTTTAATAAATTTACAAATTCGAGATTTGAAATTGAGGATAAGGCTTTTGCATCACTTTTGAAATTTGATAATAACATCGCTTTGTCTTCCTCAAACCTGTTTTCAACTGATATGTTGCCGTTTGTCATTATAATCCGGCCGAAGTAGTAGGCCTTATCTTTTTCAAGGTTCATGCCGTAATGATAGGGGAATATTTTGGGAGTGCAATAATATCTGTAATCGTTATAATTCCAGTAATAATCCCAATAAATCCTCGAATGACGGTATCTTCCGTAATATCCGATAATAAAATCGGGGCCGGGATAAGAATAAGGATCATAAATATAAGAGTTATAATCCGAATAAGGGCCGTCAATAAAATTAATCGAACGTACAATATAATCCTTTGCCGGTATCGGAATAATAAAAGAATCGGGGCTGCCAGGCGCAGGAGAATTATAACGGATGCGGTTTAAATACATATCAGGGTCATCCCCTTTGAAGCTCAAAAAAATAGATTGATCCTTATCAATATAATATGATCCGAATAAAAATGTGCCGTAACTGGATTGAATTTCTGCAAAATTACTTGGTTTTACAGTAACATAAAGCCATGGAGAACAGCCCGTAAGTATTATAATCAAACTTGCGGCAATAAAAAATCTATTTTTTTTCATTAAATTTCCTCTGGAAGTGATCGCCAGCCAAAATATAAATTTAAAGAAATTATCTCTTACATAATTAAATTTAATAATTTTTATATTACCGGTCAAAACCAATATTAATGTAAAGTAAATAATATCAAGAAAATAAAATATTTGATCTTAAAAAACCTATTTGTATTTTTTTGTTTGACTAATCATATTTATGGGATTAAATTTTATATCAATATATTTATAAAATAAACACTGAGAATACGGAGGTATCAAAATGCCTGATTCATTATTGACATTGGAAGATGTCCGTGAAAGCGCCCGCGGAAAACTTAAAGGTATCTGCGGCGTTTACCGCAGGTGCGACGGCTCCGAATCCCGTTTGTGCGAAGGACATAGCTACGGTTCGCCGATAGGCATCGGAGGAATTGGTTCCGGAGAATCATTTGCGAGTAATGTTGAGGCGTTAAGACAGCTTCGATTAAAAACCAGGTTGATTGGAAAGGATTTTACACCCGAAATTGGTTTTAATTTCTTCGGAAAGCGCCTCTCAATGCCGGTTATGGCTGCCAGCGTAAGCGGCGTGAATAGTTTTGGAGGAGAATCCGTCATAACAGAGCTTGATTTCTGCAGGTATGTAGTACTGGGCTGCAGGAAAGCCGGTACATTGGGCTGGCGTGGGGATTCGTACAATTATTCCGTTGAAAATCCATACGGTATAATGGCAATAGAAGAAGCCGGCGGGTTTGGAGTCCAGATTGTAAAGCCAAGAGAACAATCTGTAATACTGCAATTCTTCAAGCTGGCTGAAAAAGCGGGATGTACGGCATTTGGGGTTGATCTTGACGGCTGCGGTTCCTTTGCAATGAATAAACATAAACAGCCGGTATTTAGGAAAACCCTTGATGAATTGAAGGAACTTACTGGATCAACATCTATGCCTGTAATATTTAAGGGTATTATGTGCATTGAGGACGCCGAGACTGCCTTTGAAGCCGGGGCTGCGGCCATAGTAGTTTCAAACCATGGCGGCCGGGTGCTTGACCAAACCCCGGGCGTTGCCGAAGTCTTACCGGGAATCATCAGCGCGGTCGGCCATTCCAAAATGATCATAGCTGACGGAGGAATTCGCAATGGTTATGATGTTCTTAAGATGCTTGCACTTGGCGCCGATGCTGTGCTTATCGGCCGCGACATCGTCCGTGCTGCTGTTGGAGGCGGGATAGAAGGGGTAAGGCTTCAAATGGAATTGCTCGGCGATGATTTAAAAAAAGCAATGAAGATGACGGGATGTGAGAGTCTTGAAGAGATTTCTTCGGATATTCTCTGCTGAGTTTATCTCAAAAAAAATGTTTTTTTTTGAATTGAAAAAACTCAAAGACATCGGCATTATTTAGTATACCATTCTACCTTTTTCTTAAACCATCTCTGTATCCAGGGGTGCCGTATTATTGCAGTAAGCTGGCTGAATCTGAAATATTTTATTAATGAAAGTATTATTTGGAATCTTAAATAAAACTTAAACATAAATTTTTTTTGTATTTTGATTATTGATTTAAGACTCATTGTTTGGAATGGAGGAATAGTTTCATCTTTTTGAAATTCATTAATATTTTTAATATAAACATCCCTGTTTTTAATATTAAATATTATATCAAAATCCTCGCTACCCGGGTAAGGTATGTAATTGCTGACCTGTATTCTGTCAAATGAAACAGATAACGCAAATTTAATGGAATCATTAATCTGGCTTTTAGTCTCATTTCGGAGACCGCATATAAAGAAACCGCTGACAATTATTTTATTTTTATGAAGGATATTTATTATATTTTTTACCTTTTTTAAATCAACCTGTTTTTTGATGGTTTTCATTACTTCCGGATTACCGGTTTCAATACCGACCCCTATATAATATCCGCCGGATAATTTCATTTTTTTTATCAGTGGCTCGCTTAACCGGTCAATTCTTAAACCATTGGGAGCCCCTCCAATGGATATTAATTTTTTGATCAATTAATAAATTAAATATATCTTCAGCTCTTTTTAAATCCATAGTTAAATTATCATCGGAGAAAAATATCTCATCAACTCCATATTTTTCTTTTAAATATTTTATTTCTTCAACAATATTCTCTGGCTTTCTATATCGCATTACTCTTTTATTTGTTAATCCTGATGAGCAAAAAGTACAGAGATATGGGCATCCACGGCTGGTCAAAATTGGCGCTGGTTTTTTCCCCCTTGTCGGCATTGAAGCCCCTTCCATATATTTAAAATATTTATCTGGCTGAAGAAGTTCCCAGTCGGGGAATGGTATATCATTGGCATTATCCAGGAACCCATTTTTTTTGGATCAAAATTCCATTTACCGTTTTTTTTATATATCAGGCCATCGATTAAATCTGGTTCAGAGATCTTACCTTCCAGAAATCTGATAAAATTAACAATGGGTTTTTCTCCTTCTCCTGTTATTCCATAGTCTGCTTTAATATAATCCAATGCAATGTCTTTTAAAGCTGTTATATGAGGACCTCCTGCTATCGTTATAATTCCAGGATACTTATTTTTTAATTTTTCAATAAATTCCTTCGCCCAGTTATGTGCTCCGCTATATACCTGTATTCCGATTACATCTGGAATGGTCTTCTTTTTGATTTCTTCAACTGCGTTTTCCGGGGTAAACAAATAAAGCGATCCATCAATTAAGCTAATGTTGTTATAACCATTTTGCTTCAATGAGCTGGAAAGATATCCTAATGATAATGGTGGAATAACCTGAAATCTAGAATTATGTGTAGGCCTGATTAATAGTATGTTCATAAATACTCCTATTATTTTATATCATTTAAATTGGGAAAATTTTCAATATTTACTATAAATACTCATTGAAACCCTAATTTTTGAAATATATTTAAAAATATTTTTCAAAAGCCTGTGAACATTTTTTATACAATTTACCTCGAAAGGATATTACATATTTTTTATTTTGTTATTCAGGCTGAATATGAGTTCAAATTACTGTGGCAATTTTAATGATTGTTTAGTTCAATAATCCTAAGTTTAGTGGGAGATAATGAGATATTATTAACTGTAAAGATGTCCTTAAAATGCTCGCGCTTGGCGCAGACGCGGTGCTTGTCGGCCGCGATATTGTCCGGGCTGCTGTCGGAGGGGGAATATAAGGTGTAAAACTTCAAATGGAACTGCTCGGCGAAGACCTCAAAAAAGCGATGAAGATGACGGGATGTGAGAGTCTTGAAGAGATTTCTTCGGATATTCTCTGCTGAGGGCATGGTGTCGTAAGAGCCCACGGCGAAGGCGCTTTCATACTTTTTCTTAAACATCTCTTTTGGTAACCGCCTCGTCAAAAGTCCATCCGTGGACTTATTCCTCGGTTTCTGCCGTCCAGGCAAAAACCCTCTTGCTTGTATAGTCCATATTAAACAGGAATAACAACGATTATATTATCGACTTCTCTTCAGGCCACACTAATGCTCAATCAGAAATGGCGCTCATGCTCCGGGGGGCAATTAAGCAGACTTAGTTTATAAAGCCAAGGATTGGTAGAAAACCACTTTGGGAAATTTAAATCTGGTTTTGATCAATTTACAATGAGAATAGTATGTTCCAAAGTATCTACCTTGTTGTTAAACGGCCGCCGAACTTCGTCCGGCGAGCGACATAATGCAGTAAGGCGCTCCTTCCAGAGCGTTCTTCCCGTTAATAACCCGCCCTCTCGGGCGGCATCCTTCCTGACGAACTCAGGAAAGAATGGAACAGGCTTTTGCTTCCCTTTTGTTAAAAGGGAAAAAGGCGGCAGTTTTCGCCATCGCCCGGATTCCGATACTAATTGACAGATGCGTTTTCCCCAGCCCCGGAGACCCAAAGAACAACAGATTATGATGATTATCAATCCAGCGGAAATCCAATAACTGTGAAACATCCATTTTAGATATTCCATTCACTTTTTCAAAATTAAAACCTTCCACATCTTTACGGACCGGGAAGTGTGCTCCTGCCATATTCCGCTGAAAACGTTTTTCCACTCTATAATTCAATTCCAGAGAAAGCAGCCTCTGCAAAAAACTCAAATAAGATTCTTTCGCCTTTTCAGCCTCGCCGATTTCATCGTCAATCCGTTTAATCATCCCCTTCAACCCGAGAGTTGCAAGCTGCGTTATGATTTGTTCTCTTATCTTCAACATTGCCGGCCCCCAATGGAACTACAGAGTCTCTGGTATTTCCCGATGTCTGATTTGGCTACTTCCAGATAGTGTTCAGGATTCATAAGTGGCCTGACTATCTTTTCTACATTCATAGGTATTTCTAAATGTTCTATTTTCAGACAGTTCCGGTAATTATCCCATAAATCCTTCATTGAGTAACTATCATTATCCAGACAGTTTGAGATCGCTTGTGTCAGCTTATCTGTATCAATTATCTTGTCCCTGAAGTATTTTCTTCCGGAAAGACACTGGTCCCTTACATAACGATTGAACTTCCTGAAATTACATTCAAGAAAATCCTTCCAGCCTGGAATATCAAAGTACCCGCTTACTTCTTCTTTCAATAACTTCACTGTCTTTCCCATTTCACGGATCATTGCCCTGTTGGTTATAATCTGCCCCGGAATCACCGAAAGCCGATATTCAGCGATTTGCTCACCCGTAATCCTGTCAAAGACAAAAAGCAGGCTGTCAGTTTTGTAAATGTCAACCGAACCGTTCCTGTATTTTTCAGGTATATCATACTGGCTTGTGTCCACAGCGATCCGGCATTTGTCGCTCACACTGCGAGCTTCCCTTGCACCGATCTTTCATCTTTGAAATACTGAAAGTCTTTCGTGTAGATGATATCGCCGGAGTTCTCACTCACAACCATCGTGCAGTCCTGATCGATGACAAGTTCCTGCGGTATCCCGCTCATATATGCAAAACAGTCCAATAGATAGATTGATCAGGTCTTCTGTCCGGAATGGCCTCTCCTGGAGGGCCGCATACTTAAAACGACTGGCGGATAACACCGCGGCAAATATGTAATACCTTCTGCCATATCTGTCGGTATATTGACCGAAATCAAGCTGGAGCTGCTTTCCATATGGCATGTCAGGCACTTTTGTGTAATACCGGCGCTTTTCATTCAAGGTAAGCTGCCCGCTTTCAATCAGGTAATGTACGAAATTCCTCATCGTATTTTCATTCGCCGGTAGTTTGCCTTTTACCTCCAATAAATAGTCATACACAGCAGACATATTCAGCCGGATGTAATCATTCTTTTCATATACTTTCAATATGTCTGTTTTTATTCCTTCGAATTCTTTTTCACGGAAAGAGAATTCCATCAGGCTTTTCTGGTATTCGGAATCGTTCATAGCCCAATATTTTCGGACTGTCTTAATATCTATTGACAGTTCCCGGGATACACCATTTTTACTTTTCCCCAAAAGTTTCAGTTTTTTTATGTCCTGATACATAATATTTTTCACCATTCCTGCCATCCTTTAATGAATTTTCATTAAAGGTAATCTTCAAGCTTCTCTATGGGAAATCTGTTTGTGACAGGTATGGGAATTTCATTTATTGCTACCCTGGTAAATTAGTTTATCATTTCCAAAAGAAGGTATGCGAAGAAAGAATCACCCCTTCGCATGAGCGCCATTTCATGTGAAGAGGTCTGTAAATATCTAGGTGTTGTTATTGGTATTTGGTAAAAGATATCTTTTAGTAACAGCCGACTCAACAGTCCATCCTTGGACTGATTCGTCGGTTTCTGCCGTCCAGGCAGAAACCCTCTAGCTTGTATAGTCCATATTAAACAGGAATAACAACGATGATTGCGCCGAGTTCGCTTAATACCACACAAAAACTCAATCAGAAATGGCGTTCATGCTGCGGGGAGCAAAAAATTTATTATGATACCGGATAATAAATTAGAGGTCTTTTCCGTTCATTCTCAATATTAAAATCCTTTTCTTTTTAAAAAATTATCAAAAAATCTATAATCCTCATCATTATCTAATCTTCCATCTGAATTAAGTTCTGTCAATATTTTTTTTATTTCAGGTAATGCAAAAACTGATGATTCATTAAATAATTTTCTGATTATTCTCATAATTTCAACAGAATATTTTTCTTTATATTTTGGTAGTTTCTCTAAAATGATACTATATACGTAATCAATTTTTGACTTTACTAAAAATTGTCCTAAGTTATTATATGCAGTTGTAAAAGATTTATCCAATGAGAATAATACTTCAATGAAGGATAAATTAAAATTTGAATTCTTAAATTTTTCACTCTTTGGCCAATATTTATGAATCCACGGCCTAATCTTTTTATTCCAAATATCATCAGGATTATCTGCATTAAGAATAGAAACAAAGTAACGTAATATTTCTTCCCTTATTTCAATATTATCATTTCTTACTATTTTACTTATTTCTTCAGATTTAAATATATCTTTATATTCAAGAGTCGAATAAACAAATATTTGAGATAACAAATCTTTTCTTTCAGCTTTTATTTTTATAAAATTTTCATAGAAATCAAAACTTAATATTAGGTAATTCTTAAGAATTAATATTAATTCTCTAGTTAATGTCGCCCCATGAAAAAAGCCAGTCCAGGCAAATAATGAATAATTTTTATTATTCCAAGAAAACAAAGGAATTATATATTTTTTTGTCCAATTAGGATCAATTTGAAACAACGAATATAAAAACTGCCCAAATATAGGAATTGCAAATAGTTTTACTTTAGACCTTAATTTTAATAATTTTCCAAATCGCTCTTTAAATGAAATATCTATACCTTGACCGGTTTTTGGACTGGTTTTGAAATAAACTTGAAAGAGGGTTTCGCTTAATTTGCCGATTGGATTGTTGATTGCAGTTGTAATAGGGCCATGAAATGATTTGTATTTCTGATTAATAACATAATCATTTGATAATTGAAATATATTATCCCATATAATGAAAAAATCTGATAAATCTGAAATATCAAAATCATTTGTTACTGTGTAAAAAACATTAGTTAGAGAATAAATTAAAGCATTGTGTAAATTGTATTTTTCGTTTATATCAATTTTAGATATTGTTTCTTTGAATTCTAAAAAAGTCCATTCATTATTAAAACTTCTAAGATAATATTCTAAAATCAAAGGATCAAATTTTACATCTTTAGCAATTATAGTAAAAATCTCAGCAGCTTTTCCCTTATTTTTTCCAACAAATTTTTCCCATTGTTCCATAAGTCTTTCACGATTCTCTTTATGATTCATTAAAATATCAGCGACTTCTTGGACTACTTGATCTGCCATCATCTGAAATTGTTCATAAGTATAATCGGATTTCTTACCAAACAAAGGATGAACAATACCTGAATTTGAATAAATTTCCTCATCATTTTCAGGCAGTTTATATCCATGTTTTTCTAAATTTAAGATATCATTTTTTATATAAGAGGGAATTGAATTCATGTTTTTAGAAATTATATAATAGAATGGCTTTTTATAATAAAGACAATCATCTAATGAAGTTTTCAAGGGACATTTTTTGACTAATTGTAATAAAGAACTCAATTCTTTTGAATTAAAAGTTTTACATAGTTTTATAAATAAACTATAAATTTCATTTTCCAATTGGTCTGTCCAAATCTTCTCTTCTAAATCAATTAGATACTTTATAGATTCTTTCAATTTATAGCCATCGGTTAATGAAAAAGACCATAAAACCAAACGCCTGAATATTTGAAAATCTATATTTTTCAATGTCTCCAGATACATAAAAAAAGTATCTTTTTTGTTTTTATACCAGTATTCCATTCCAATTTGTATAAAATCAACTAAATAAGTCCAAACTTCACGAAAACTATTATTTCTTGAAGGATTATTTAAAGAATTTAATTGAGTTATCGTATAATAAACTCTAGTATCTTCATATAATATAAAATAGTCCATTGCTTTCTTAAGATTAGAAATTAATTCAAACAATATTAAGGCGCAGTTTTCTTTAAAAAAAGGATCTTCACGAAGATTCATAAATAATGGATCGTTTTGTTCCAAAGGGAGATTAATTTCAACTTGTATAAAATCACAGATACTTTTTCTTTCTTCTTTACCGAACCGATATTGTTTACTTAATGAAACAGTTGGAGTAGATAAAAATATAAAAAGATTTTTTTCAGAATTTGACCATATATGATCTTTAAGCATCTCAATATTTTTATAATAATAAAATTCTGAATTATTAATGGAGTCTGAAGAATTTGAGTATATTAATAGATTCCAAATCTCATTTAAATTTGATTGAATTTTATTATCTTCCAAAGTCCTTTTAATCCATTGTCTCAGGCTTATATTTAAACCTGATCCTTTATCCAATACCCAATCGACAAGTTCTTCTTTTTCAAGATTTTTCCCAAACCAAAAAGTAAGCCAATTTAATTTTTTAGATAAATTGAGATTTAAACCACTATCTCCTAATTTTGAAACAAAAGGAATTGTTCTTATATTATCTCCATCTTTCATTTTGACCTGTAAAAGATTTTCGCTATCTAAAATTCTCAGCCAGTCAACAATATTATCAAAATTATAATTATCGAAAAATCTTGAAAAGTTTCCTTCATAATCATTTTTTATTAAATCTAAAATTTGATCGTTCTAAATTCTCCTTTTACTGGTTTATTATTTTTTGAATTTTGAAATATTTTTTCAGAGTAAGAAATTGAGTCTTTACAATAAATTGCCCATTCAACTAAAGTATTATTTAACAATTCATGTTTATTAATACTGTCATACAATATTGGAGTAATGCCAAAACTTTTCCAATGGTTTTTTACAGAATTTAAATCCTTTGATTTTTCTGAATTATCATAATCCGTTAAAGCAAAAACTTCCTTTATGTTTTCTTCTCCTGACTTTCTATCAGCAGCTATAGCGTTAATGATATATCTCATTACAGGATCATTCAAGCTATAGCCAATAAAAAGAACATTGTATCGGGTAAAAAGATTTGAAACAAAACGGCTTGCCCACCCATCTGTCAAATATGCCTGCCCAAAATCAGCACTAGTGCTTAATTGCGTAAGTTAACGATAGTATTTCTTAATTGAGAACCTTTCACTTCCCGTTTTCTCCACACAAAAGGTTTTGCGGTTTCAGTGTATGCTTTAACAAATGCATCTATTGCTTCTCTCAATTCTTCCGTGTTTTTAAAACTGGCGCCTCTAAGAGCTTTTCGGCTCATAATACCAAACCATATTTCCACCTGATTTAACCAACTTGCCGAAGTAGGCGTGTAATGAAAAAAAACATTCTTATTCCGGGATAACCATTCATCGTTCTTTTTGTGAATACAATAATTGTCTAAAATTACATGAATTTCTTTATCTTTTGAAACATCTACCACCACTCTATCCATAAACTCAAGAAATTCAATACGTCTTTTGTATTCAGTAGTTTGGGTGTGTATTAACCCTGTAGCTACTTCCAGCGCAGCAAATAGGTTCAGCGTTCCATTTCTTTTATATGTACTTTTGTATCCTCTTACAATTTTTCCATTATCCGTCTCTACATAGCCGGTTGTCCTTTCCAACGCTTGAATACCAGGTTTTTCGTCTACAGATATAACCAATGCATTCATCGGCGGATTTAAATACAACCCAATAATATTTGTGGCTTTTGTCGAAAATTCAGGATCAGTGCTGACACACCAACTTCGCTGTCGGGATAAGCAAATTCCTTCTTTTCTTAAAACCCTCCATACCGCATGCGTTGATGTGTTTAAATGTTTTGCTAAAGCCGGACCATCCCAAATTGCCTGCCCGATAGGCGGTGTTTTTTCCAGAGTTTCTAAAACTTTGTCCCTGAAATTCTGCCCATATATTTTTGGCTTTCCTGACCTGGGCAGATCATACAATCCATCAATTCCTTTTTGCTGAAATCTTTTTTTCCAATCAATAACCGTATTTGGTCTTATGTGAAGGTCAGCCGCAATCTCAGATACATTTTGTCCTTTCAGGCTATTGACAATTATTTTCGCCCTCTCTACAAGTCGCGCTTCCATAGTTCGGCTTCTCACCCAACTATCAAGAATAATTTCATCCGCTTTGGTGCATGTTATAACTTGCGTTTTCTTAGACATACAACCTCCTTTTTTATGTCTAAGATTATAATTAATAACGCTTATTATTGCAATTAAGCACTAGTTAAAATAATATTTCTACATTCAGATTCTGGATTATCACCGCATAAACCATGCAAATAAACTAATGAATTCCAATTATCTTTCTTGGGTGTGTTTAAAATTAGAGGTCCTATATTAGTTTGAAAGCCATATTGATCTTTTATAATCTCAAAACAATTATCGAAATTAGTTGTGACAACTCTGCAAACCTTGTTTTCAAATTGTGTCCCAATTTCTATGATAGCCTTATGAATAATTAAATCTTTTTTATTAACAGTTAATAGTTTCTTAATGCTATTTCTTAATTCTGCATTATGTTTACTTTTAGATAACCTATCTTCAAATAATCCCAAAACACGATCAAAATTATTTTTTCTAAATTCAATTTTTTCTAAATCTTCAAAACCTTCACCTATTAGTATATAAACATTTTTTACCAAATTTTTAAAATCTGGTAAACCAGCATATAGAGAAATACCAGCGCCACAAAATAAAACAAGTTCTCCCTTTTCATGAGCTAACAGCAATTTTTCTGGAATATTCGGGCCGTTATTAACAAATTGCATATTATATTTCCTTTAATTTAATCCTTTTTTTTCTTCCCTTTTTAAAAATATTCATTTCTCCTCTCCAACCCGCTTCAAATCTTAGAGAATCCAAATAACTCTTTGAGTACCCGGTTTAATACCTCCGGAACACCTTTTTGTTCCTCTGGGCTCTTATAAATAATTTCAGACCCCCTTTATACTTTTTTATATCATCCGCAAGGCCATTCCTTGCACTCTTTTTATAGAATTTTGGGATTATTTATTCGTCAACGCCCCTTTCGTAAATTCCGGAAAAATCTATCATTGACCGGATTAACGTATCGAGATTTTTATTTTCCGGAAGGTTGTGTTTTGTCCTGTTGGACAAAATATAATTTATTGTATTGATGAATTCATTTTTGTCATCAATCCGCCATTTATTATATTTTTGCGCCCACAGAGAGTTTTGGGTCCGGCCCCGTCCCATTCCAGAACAAGGGGGCATGCCCCCATAAGCGCTAACTTGATTCTTGATATTTTTACAAATCATAGCTATAATATTTATATGGAGGTGGCTATGATTAATGAAGATTGGAATATTTTAGTTTCAATGTTTCCAATAGGTTGGCGTGAAAAGGCAAAGGAAACGGGTGCATTAAGGGGATTGCGTAAGTGCAAATCTGAGGAGGACTTGCTCAGAACCCTTTTGATTCATCTGGCTGGCGGGTTTTCTCTAAGAGAAACAGTAGTAAGGGCTCGTGAAGCCAATTTAGCAGATTTATCTGATGTTGCCTTGCTGAAGCGATTAAGAAAGAGTTCGGATTGGTTGGCGTCATTATGTGAAGGTTTATTTGAGGAGCGAGGTGTGAAACTGGAAAATAAAGATGGATTTGAAGTTCGCCTTCTTGATGCTACTGTAGTTAAAGAACCTGGAAGGACGGGAAGTTTATGGAAGGTTCATTACAGTCTTAGACTACCTACATTCAAGTGTGACTACTTTCGCGTAACTCAAATGAACGGTATAGGGACGGGTGAGTCGTTTAAACAATTTGATTTGAAACCGGGTGATTATATTATAGGTGATCGAGGTTATGGTCAGGCTCCGGGAATAAAGTTTGCCGTTGAGCAGAAAGCTTCTCTATTGGTCCGCATCAGCCCTCATCATGTTGTAGTTAGCGATTCATCCGGTAAGCCATTTAATTGGCTGGATAGATTATCAGAAGTTTCGAAATCGGGACAAGCATGTTCATGGAATGTTCATTTACAATGCCCTGATAAAACCACTGTTTCCGGTAGAGTTTGTGTTATAAGAAAATCTGAACAAGCTATTCTTAAGGCTCACAAACGTATTAAAAAGCATGCTATAAAAAAGAGTCAGAAGTTAAAACCGGAGACACTAATATATGCGGAGTTTGTGATTGTATTCACAACTTTTGAAGAGTCAAGTTTTCCGCCGGCAGAAATACTGCGATGGTATAGATTACGATGGCAGGTTGAATTAGTATTTAAACGTTTTAAGCAACTTGCGGAACTTGGGCATTTGCCTAAATATACAGATGAAAGTTCCAAGGCTTGGCTGTATGGCAAATTGTTTGTGGCCCTGTTAAACGAAAAACTTATCTGGCAAGCCCAGACTTTTTTCCCCTGGGGTTATGATATTATTAATCAGGGCAGGGATAGTAAGCCGTTGGCGTGAATTTGCATTTATGCTTCATGAAATGCAGAGAGTAATTATTCCATGCCTTTCGCTTACCGGTATTTTTATAAATTGGATAAGAATTTCCAGAGGACTTATTAATAAAAAGAGAAGAAGAAAAATGCAAATTGTGGAATATTTTTCCTTAACAAGTTAGCGCTTATGGGGCATGCCCCCTTGTTCTGGAATAGGACGGAGATGTGGATGGGGAATTGTCCAACCCATATGAATATTATACTCTCGTGCGCTCATGGATTTAATTTTACCGATGATTCCCGGGAGACTGGTATATTCCGCCTCGATCAGCAAATGAACATGATCGCCGCAAATATTATAAGCATATACTTTTAATTTATCCACGGCAATAATATGGACAATGGTTTTTGTAATAAAATATTCGCTTTCATCATCCAGCCAAACAGCTTTGCCTTTTTGTACCTTGTATTTAATCATGCGCGGAGAAACTCTGGAATTGTGTGTTGACCATGTCGTATGCCATATTTCAGCCATATTTATTCACTCATCCTGCCAGAGCAAGTGGGCATGCCCACTTGCTCTGGAAAATATACTTTTCCTTTATCATGAAATGTTTAATTACATTAAAAGAGGCAGGAATTTTGACATGTTCGACAACGGCTTTTATGCGATCAGTATGATGTTTTAATCCGCTTAAATTCTCATTCCGATCCATGTATAACCCGGTTATTTTTTTATTTGATCATATTAATAAAAAAGGCGACAGCCTCCGCCATCGCCCAGATATAAGCATTACCACAAAAATTTACCCAACAAATGCATGTCATATGCCGGGAAAATCATAATACTTATATTAAAACAAGTCAAGTAAACAACAAATATACGAGTAAACCAACTTTCTATAATAGAACAAATCTATCCTTCGGTCGCCGAGTGATTTTTGCATCAGCAAAAATTGTATTGAGGCGATCGTCATGACACACCCCTCGACTTGTACTGAGTTTATCGAAGTATACAATCGCTATCGCGATCACTCGGGGAGCGAAGAGGGCTTTTCAAATCTACAGCAAATTTTCATATTCTCCCAATTATCAAACAGCCAACTTAATCGCCCACCGCAGCATTAGCGCCATTTCTGATTAATCTTCCCTGTAATCAAAAACGATCTTGGTATAACTTTCGTTGTTATTCCCATTTCATGATTAATTGATCTTTTCATATTTCGCAGCCAGAGCCTGTCCTGAGCCTGCAGACTGTGTGAAAACTCAGTAAATATGCTATAATTATTAGAACAAAAATAATCGGAGTAAAAGATGAAGCATATTGAGGGAGAATCAAGGGATCAGATAGTTCTGTTCAATGAAACACTGGAAGATCTGTTAGGAGAAGAAGATCCGGTAAGGTTTATAGATATTTTTGTTGATAAGCTAAATATGAAAGGAGTTGGTTTTAAAGTAAAAGAAGCATCAACCGGCAGAAGTTCATATAAATCCGAAATACTTTTAAAAATCTATATTTACGGATATTTGAATAAAATCAGGACAAGCAGGAAATTAGAGAGAGAGTGCCGAAGAAACACAGAGTTGATGTGGCTGACTGGACGACTAGCGCCGGATTTCAAGACGATTGCCGACTTCAGGAAAGATAATAAGAAGGGAATACAGTCGATATTCAGAGAATTTTTGAAGATATGTCATAAAGCCGGGCTTTTATCATTTGACGTTGTTGGAATTGATGGAACCAAGATCAGTGCGCAAAACCACAATAACAATGTTTATCATAGGAAAAACATAGAAGAAATCATACATAGAATAGATCAAAAGATCGAAGAATATTTGAATGAGATGGATAAGAACGATAAGGAAGAAAAGAATGAATTTGAATTTCTTTCCGGAAAGATAGCGGAACGTTTAAAGAAAATGAAAACAAAAAAGGATAAAGTTGAGGCTATTAAAAAGATTTTTGAGGGAAATCCTGAAATGGAGAAATATTATTCAAATGACCCGGAAAGCCGGTTTATGAATGATAAAGGGAAATCCGACATTGCATATAATCTGCAGATGGCAGTAGATGATGCGAATAAACTGATTGTGGTGATTGATGTGACGAATGAAAACAATGATATCAAACAGATGGCAGGAATGTGTGACCGAGTAGAAGAAATAAAGGACGAGCTTAAGGTAGAGACTGAAACGGTCAAAGTATCGGATGCCGGTTATTACAGCGAACCGCAGATACTGGAATGTATAGATAAGGGACATAACGTATATATGCCGAATCCGGATGACGGACATAAGGCAAGGATTCGAGGCAAAGAAGATAATAAAGGAGTACCTGCTGAAGAATACCAGGTTGATAAATTCAAATATGATCCGGGACAAAATGTTTATTATTGTCCGGAGGGAAACCCATTAGTGAGAAATGGGAAAAAAGTAGAGAAGGTCAATGGAGGAAAAGAGATAGTCAGGTACAAGTGCGGCTTATGCAGCCAATGTGAAGTAAGAAATAAGTGTACTGAAAGCGTGGAAGGACGAAGTATCAAAGTACCAGTTAGAAAAGAAGAAATTGAGAACTTCAAGAGGAAAATTCGTTCTGAAGCCGGGAAAAAGATCATAGAGAAAAGGAAAGAGATATGTGAACATCCATTTGGATCGATAAAAAGGAATATGGGTTACAGTTATTTTTTAATGAAGGGAAAGGATGGCGTTCTGACGGAATCCAGTTTGGCAGGATTCATTCATAATTTAATAAAAGTATTGAATATATTGGGAATAAAGAGACTTATGACTCTGGTTTGATGCTAATAAACCATCGTTTATCGTATTCGGATAGATTTTTTAAACTAAGATTTTTTTAGCTTGAAAAATATATCAAAAAATGGAGTTTTTGTATAATTAATCGATTTTACTATAAAATTTTACTGAGTTTTCACACAGTCTGCTGACGAAGGGAACGCAGCAGGACTGCAAAGCGAGGCTCTTTAATAAAAATAGAGCTTTTAATAAAACCTGGAATAACAACATCAAGATATTATAAAGCGATCAAAATAGTCTATTCCTACTGTTATAAATAATCAGCTATCTACTTAAACCTTGGGAACAGGATGTTCCATGAAACTTTTCATTAATTATAAAGATAGCCGAAAGCTAGTTCGGCAGCAACACGATGTTGCAGAAATGGCGCTCATGCAGAGGGGCCGCTCCTTTCTTTCGATTCCTTTCATTTCCTGGCGGTCCAGGAAAGAAAGGAATAAAGCTTTCGCTTCCCTTTGATAAAAGGGAAAAAGGCATTAAAGCACCTTGCTCAAAGTATTAATATCTCAAGACAGGATTCTTGGAAAATATCACCCCTTTTTCCTCTGCATCAGCGCATAAATCGATACGGCAATCATAATTATTGCGCCGTAAAAGAGCTGTATCCAGAAGCCCGACATTCCAAGGGCAATGATCCCGGCTTCAAGCGAACCGATGATCAGCGCTCCGATGAAGGTGCCGAAAATGGTTCCCATACCGCCGAATACTGAAGTTCCGCCTATAAATACTGCCGCAAGTGTGGTTAAGAGATACCCCGATCCCTGGTTGGGGTAGAAATAGGTAACTTCAAGGTTCGACAGAATCGACACAAAAGCCGTAAAAAAGCCCATCTGGACAAATACGAGGGTCTTGATTAGATCGTTGTTTATGCCCATCATGCGGGCGCTGTCCTTGTTATCGCCGACAAAAAGGATATGCGACCCGAATTTATGCCGCTTTAACAATAACCAGAAGCTTATTGCCAGAACAACAAACCATATCGCCTGGGCGGGAACAAGGCCGCCTATCCTGCCCACGCATATTTGATAAAAGATCGTGGTTTTTGCGTCGACAAGCGGGATTCCGTTTCCCTGCGCGACTACGTTCACAAGGCCGCGGAAAAAGAACTGGGTACCGATCGTCGCGACTATTGACGGAATTCCGATTCTTACAATCAAAAGGGAATTCAGCAGACCTGCAAGTATGCCGGTTACAAAGCAGCATAATGCCGCCAGCCATATACTATGAGTTGTGACAAATATTGTTCCGAAAATCCATCCGCAAAAAGCAAGAACTGACGGAAAGGACAGGTCGATTTCGCCCAGAATTACAATAAATGTCATAGATAAAGCCAATATCCCGGAAAATGGTATGGTGGACATGAAAGAATAATAAATATCGTAACTGGTAAATACTCTTGTGTTGCCGATTAAAAATACGGAATAAACGACCAGAAATACTACAAAAATGCTGATTTCAAGTTTCATCGCTTTTATTTTATTTATGAGCTGGGATTTATTCATTTCAGCCTCTCCTATTAAATGATTTTTTACAAAAAAACAAGGCCTGCCGGATCAAAAATCCGGTCAGGCCGGAATTTAATTCAATGTACCTGTTTTAGCAAGGTGAAGCATTTTATTGACCAGGTCTTCCTGGGTAATATCTTTTTTCGGAATGTCGCCGGCAATTTTACCCCTGTCCAGGATAACAAACCGGTCGACAACCGGGTAAACATAGTAAATATTGTGGCTGATAAAAATGGCTGATTTTCCCTTATTTTTGATATCAATAACCATATCCAGCACTTTCTGGGTCTCGGAAAGAGAGAGGCCTGTTGTCGGTTCGTCAAGAATTATCATGTCGGCGTTAAAAAAGAGCGCCCTGCTTATGGCGATGCCCTGCTTTTCGCCGCCGGACAGATATTTTACATCCGAATCTACGGTGATGGCCTTTGAAGTATATCCCATCTGGTCGCGAAGTAGGCTTTCGGTCTGAATTCTCTGCTCTTTTACCTTTAAAAAGCCTAACTTGCTGACAAGTTCTCTTCCGGCGAACAAATTACGCCACATCGTCTGCTGATCGGCAAGCGCCCTTTCCTGGTAAACGGTTTCAATCCCCAATTCCCTTGATCTTTTAACTGAGTGGATTGTTATTTTCTCGCCCTTATAAAAGATATCGCCGGAAGTTGGGAGGTGTACACCGGTAATTATCTTGATTAATGTTGATTTACCGGCTCCGTTATCTCCGACAAGACCGACAATCTCGTTTCTGCCGACATTAAAGTCTATACCTTTCAAAACCTGGACCTCTCCAAATGACTTATAGATATTTTTCATCTGAAGGAGATCATTATTATTCATTTTCTCAGCCATTTTATCCCTCTAAAATAAATTTATCTGATTCCTGCCTTTGCGAGAGGAGCGACAACATCTATATTGCTTTTATCAATTATAGCAGCGCCAGTATCAATATGCAAGCCGGCAAAACCGAATTTTTTTGCCAGGCAGATCTGGAGAATAGGCAGATAACCCTGGAGCCATTCCTGCTGATCCAGAACCGCTCCAACCCATCCGTCTTTAATTGCTGCAGCTGTTGCCGCACTCAGATCAAAACCGGCTCCGAATATATCGCCGGGCTTTTTATTAGCGGCTTTCAGGAAGGTGCCCAATGTCGCAGTTAAGTTTCCATGATCTGTAATTATCAGTTTTACATCGGGATGTGTGGAAATATAACTTGCGATTACAGGTGTTCCCTGAGACGCGTCGGCGTTTATCGCGTCGGAAATTTCATAATAATCTACTACTGCGCCTAATTCCTTTAAGGCGTCTACACAGCCTTTTGTTCTCAAACCGCGTGTCGGCTGGCTTAAAAGTCCCCAGACCATGGCGCGGTCGCCTTTCTTCAGGCCTGCTCTCTCGGCTGCGCCTTTAGCTATTAAAACGCCTGAAGCATATAGTTCCTGACCTACATAACCGAAGCCGCTGTTTTTATATTTTGCTTCAAGTTCGGGTAAGGTTGTATTCTGGCTTGTAACGATAATCCCTTTCTTTTCGGCTTCATCAACCAGCGGAGCATATGCCGCTACACCGGGATGTCCCATCACAGCTATCCCGTCGGGCTTTCTGGCGATCGCATCCTTAAACTGCGCAACCATTTTATCCGGCAGCCAGTCTGACCAGACATAATCCACTTTACAGCCAAGGTCTTCCTCTGCGGCCTTTGCACCCCTGTAAACAACTGATTCAAATGTCCCGCCTTCACTCCCGCCCGGGAAGAAAGTAATCCTGATTCCTTCAAACCTTTTTGCTGAATAACCCAGTACAGTCAATGAAATAAAGCTAAAAACCACCAACATCGATACTAAAATTTTCTTCATAGACAACTCTCCTTTTGTTTTTATTTTTGATTTTTTTGGCTGTCAGCCATTTTTAACAGTTTTATCCTCCTTTTTCCCAGATTCCTGGGCTTGATCAGGGTTAAATCAATCGAGTCCCTTTCGCATTTCGTCAAAATAGCTGTCAACATTATGCTTATCAACAATGATTATATCAGTATCTATCACTTTTGGAACTTCTTTTCCATGAACTAGGTCAAGAAGCAGCCTGACGGAGAGCCAGCCCATTTTGTAAGTGCTCTGTACTACACAGAACTGAATGTATCCGTCCCGGATCCCTTTAAGTGTATCTTTTAAATCGTCAAATCCACCGACAATGATGTTCTTCCTCTTCATATCCTTAACAACAAGAGCAGCGGCTGGTGTTTCCAGGGCTGACACACCGAATATCGCATTAAGCCTGGGGTGTTTCTGGATCAATTCTTCCGTTTTATTAACGCTGAGGGCAAATTCTCCCTGGGTATCCTCAACGGCTACAACCTTGATATCCGGCGCGATATCAGACAGCGCCTGTTTTAAACCCTTTGTCCTGAGTGTTAAATTTGGCGTATCAATCCCGCCCTGCAATATGGCAACCTCTCCGCTCTTTTTTTTAATTAGCTGAGCAATCTTCCTGCCGGCTTCGTAACCGGCCTTATAATTATCCGTACCTACATAACTCATAGCCTTTGTTGAAGGCGCGGGGGCGTCGAAAGTGATGACTTTAATGCCGGCTTTGATAGCTTCATCTATAACGGTAATCAGGCCCGTATCATGGAAAGCGGATATCGCGATGCCGTCAACCTTCTGATCAATCAGGTCTTCGATTGCCTGTATTTGAAGTGCCAGGTCAAATTTCGGCGGGCTGACCATGTCTACATTTATGTTATACCTGGCCGCCGCTGCTTTAAAGCCCTCGAAGCATGGCTCATAATATGGGTTTACACCCTTGGGAACCATAACAAATGTCAATTTTTTATTATTATCTTTTTTACTTGTGGCCACCCATACAGGTCCGAAGAAAACAAGAAGAATGATTAACGCAGTTATAGAGGTCAGCCTTTTCATTAATAACCCCGGGGGATGTCAATTTTGGATAATATGAAAGTTTCAATGCAATTAATATACCAGCCTGCTCAAAAACTTTTAATTTACCAAAATTCAGCAATGCCAGAGTCACAGTGTAAAGAAAGATAAAAATTAATTGAAACGAAAAATGACTGGAAAGCGATGTAACAATTACACAATTTGTGTAAAGTGGGTAAGATTGGGTATTGTCATACTCATTGTATAGAATACTTCTTCATTTTGTTATATAGTGTCTTACGGCTTATTTTTAAAGATTTCGCCGCCAGAGAACGGTTGAACCGGTTTCTGGACAGGGCTTCGATTATGACTTCTTTTTCGGCAGAATCCAATTCCTGGGTATACTTTTCCCCGGAATTGATTTCAATCGGAAAATCTTTTGGGAAAAGCATTGCATTGGATTCCGATAAAAGTATCGCAGACTCAATGGCATTCTTAAGCTCCCTGACATTTCCCGGCCATGAATAATTTTTCAGGTACCTGATAGCCTCTGCCGAAAAATTGATATTTTCTTTTTTGTACATTGTCTCAAATTTTGATTGAAAATGCCTGACTAAAGGCTGTATATCCTCGGGTCTGTCCCTGAGCGGCGGGAGGGTTATTTTTAACCCGTTAAGCCTGTAATAAAGGTCTTCACGGAATTTCTTCTGTTTTATGCTTTCCGACAAATTCTGATTGGTGGAAGCTATTACCCTGGCATTGAAGGGTAAAGATTTAACGCTTCCTAAGGGCTCAAAAATCTTTGCCTCAATGGCTCTTAAAAGCTTAGCCTGTAATGACAGATTCATGTCGCCAATCTCGTCGAGAAACAGAATACCATCCCCTGCTATTTCAAACTTTCCCGGTTTTCTGTGAGCGGCACCGGTAAATGCGCCTTTTTCATACCCGAAGAGCTCGCTTTCAAGAAGTTCCGACGGTATGGCCGCGCAGTTGATTGCAATAAAGGGTTTGCCGGAGCGGTTACCGCGGGTATGGATCATCCTGGCCGCAAGTTCCTTTCCCGTCCCGCTTTCACCCAGAATCAGGACAGGAATTTCCCAATCCTTAATTTTACCGATTTTATCAATTATTCCGCTAATTTTATCACTTTTATAAATAAAGTCAAATTCATCCCTGTCAACAGTCTTTTTAATTTTTATTAAAGTATTTTTTAAGTAGAACTTCTCAGTTATATCAATAATGTCCCCTATATCAAAGGGTTTTTTTATATAATCGGCGGCGCCGTATTTCATAGCGCTTACAGCCGTTTCAACCGTGGCGTAAGCGGTAATAATCACTATAAATAAGTTTTCATCTTTAACCCTTTTCACAACCTCAACCCCGTCAATATCCGGCAGTCTCAGGTCTATAAAAGCAAGTTTAAATTTCCCGGAACCGATTTTATTGATTGCACTCAAACCGTTTTCCGCTGTTTCCACGTCATAACCTTCCAGAGACAGCGCTTTCATCATTCCTTCGCACATCCCGATTTCATCGTCAACGATCAATACTTTGAAATCTTTTTTCCCGTTCATGATTTTTCTCCTTTCAGAAGGTAAATACTCACTGTGGTTCCCTTTTTTAATTCGCTGGCAATCGTTATATCCCCATGCTGCCGCCTGATTATTTTATGGCTTAGCGGAAGTCCTAAACCCGTATTGTGTTTGGATTTATTTGTGAAAAAAGGATCGAATACCCTGTCCAGAAATTCTTTTTTAATTCCCACGCCGTTATCGGTAATATCAACACGGATGAAACCTTTGTCCTCTTCAATATTGACTGTAATTTGACCATTTTTATGGTGTATGGATTGTATCGCATTATTTATAATATTAAAAAATACCTGCTTTAAAGAATCAAGGTTGCCAAGAATCAACGGGTTATCCGGAACAATATCAAGGGTGGATTTTATTTTAAGCTTTTTCAGCTTCGGCTCAAAAAGATCAAGCATCTCTTTTATAAATTCAGGAAGGTTAATCGGGCACATAACCAGGTTTTCATCCCTGGAAAAATTGAGAAGCTTTTCTATAAGAGAATTTATCCTCTTGATTTCGGTCTCCACTCTTTTTATGTATTCCTTTTCTTCTGTTGGGGATAATTTTCCTGTAGCTATCAACTGGACATGATTTAAAATAATTGCCATCGGGTTTCCGACTTCATGGGCTACATCCGCGGCAAAACGGCCGACATCCGCCAGCTTTTCAGCCTTTATAACGGCATTCTCAAGAGCAAGATTCTCGGTTATATCGATGATGACAAGAATTATTCCGCTGGTCTGTACATTACCGTCACATATCGGGAAAAGATTTACTGAGTATACCTTACATCCGCTATTAAGCCGGTCTATTACCGAGGGTTTGCCGTCGGAAAAAACCTTTTTAACGATTTTTTCAATTTTTTCCCTATGGGAAGAAAAAAATGATACGGAAAAAAACGATAAATTTGTAATATCTGCGGAAAATTTTAATTCACTCCTGGCGCTCTGATTAGCGAGTACGATTTTATAATCCCTGTCAATTACCAGGGTATTGACCATCAGACTCTGGAATACAGCGTCAATATAATTGTTCAACAGGGTTAAGTCTTTGTTGTTCTTCTCCAGCATCTCACTATTCCTTTTCAAAGCCAGAATCATATTATTAAAATCATTCGAAAGATGGCCAAGCTCATCGCTGCGGGTAATTTTTACCCTGTAATCATAATCCCCGGCTGATACGGCATTTGTTGCCGAAACCAGTCTCTGAATTGATTTTATAAGCCTGGAACCCCAGAAATAAAATGTAACAACAGGGATAATCACACAAAAGATAGTTAATAAAACCATTTGTAAATTTACGGGATTGTTCCTTTTCGAAAAATAACTCTGCTGAAATCCGGCAAATATCCTGCCCTCTATCGACCTGCCGATATCAAACGGATATAAAAAAAGATTATACTGTTTCCCATTATATTGATAAGTGTTTATTTTAGAATCGATTATATTTCCTGAAAACACCTGCTGATTGGATTCTATACCGGGGAAAGTTGAAAAGATGAATCTGCCCCGGACCTGAACGGCAATATCGATTCCGTATTGTATAACCGCATTTGTGAAGTATTGTTTATCAAATGTTTTCTGCATTAGAATCAGGCCGACTTCTTTTCCGTTTCTATTTACTGAAATCAAGGTATTCATGTATAACGAACGGGAAAACATATTAAATGTATTGTCAAAATACTTTTCCAGCGATTCGGGATAAATTTCATCCGGTATAAATATAGAATTACCAATAACGGTTACTTTTTTGTAACTATCATAGTTTTTACGGTAAACGGCGATGCTTTCGATATCTTTTGACAGGGCAAATTTTTCAACCTCTTCCCTGAGCGGTAATATATCGGCAGCAAGAGTCGCGGGCTCGATTTTATCCCAGTATTTTGTATAAAAACTCAATTTATCCTGCAGGTAAGAGTATTTGGAAAACTCTTTTAAAGAGCGGCTGTAATTATCCTGGATTACGGCGATATTATTTTTCAACTTGCTTACAACATCGTCCAGAAATTCCTGCTGCGCCTTAATACTGTTTTTATAAATCTGGACGCTAGAAAAAATAGCGATTAAAAGCATCGGTATAATGATAGCTCCAAGTGTAAACAGGAGAAGTTTTTGCTTCAGCCTCATTCCAGCCCCCGTATATAGGATCAATAAGTTATTCAGATTACCTATAATAATAACATCAACTATTGTACCATTCGATCTGAAAAAAACTCAAAATTTCAATTGACATATTTTCCATGCAGGGAAGTTCAAAAATCTCATTTACAACCATTTTTTATAAAACGGAACTGCCCTATAGATAAAAATTACAGGAATTTTTTTACATAATACCGCTTTATATTTTCAGGATAACCATCGATTGTTGCGAAAACCGAATACCCCTTTTTCTTATAGAATTCAATAGCTTGAAAACTAAATGTATCTAAATGGATAAAATTACACCCATTTTCTTTAGCGAATTTTTCCGCGCTTTCTAAAAGATCTGAACCGATTCTTTGTTTTCTTAATTTTGAATTGACCCATAAAGATTGCACATACATTGATTTTAAAAATATGTTTGTTATAATACCTGCGGCAATTTCATTATTTTGATTTCTTATTACAACATTATATTCAAATGGAGGAACGTTGAGTTTAGGGCCGACTTTTTCAATATTATACCCAATGAGATTCCATGTTATAAAATCAAAATCTTCTTTAGTTGCTTCATATTTAACTGACAAAGTGTTATCTAAATTCATAATTACCTCCTACGGTAAATGCACTCCTTCTATCGTATTATTCGATCGAATAAGTCTTTAATAGAATATTAATCGACAAACATTGGCTTCAAAAGTAGATTCAAATAATTGGAATAAGAATGATAGACGGAGTGAGCTATAATTAACGCCATAATAATCCCCTTTCTATGGTAACCAAACAACAACATGACCTTTAGCTATATAACAGCCAAAAACCGATTTACCAATAGAACATTTTAAACACAAATATGTTATGAAACGTCAGAAGATTACTTGCGCATTATTCGCTTTCACTCCTTAAATTGAATTGTAAGATATTCTATCTTCAAAATTTTATTTTGTCAAAAAAAACGAAAACAGAAACATTTTCAAAAAGCCGGTAAACTTGGAACTCCAGTGGTTTATGCCGATACCCGTATCGATATTTCAAAAACAAGAAGAGAATTTGGATATAATCCTAAAAAGCCTGCACAAAACTGCTCCTGTTGTTTGTATCCCCTGTGTCAAGCTGGCCATAATTATTATATCCTGCAACCCACAATGTCCCGTCAGTCTTTAATGCAAGTGTATGATAAGCGCCGCTAGAGACTGCACTCACACCTGAAAGGACCTGCACAAAACTGCTCCTATTGTTTGTATCTCCTGTTCCAAGCTGGCCATAATTATTATACCCCGCAACCCACAATGTCCCGTCAGTCTCCAGTGCGAGCGTTTGATGATAGCCGCCAGAAGCTGCACTCACATTTGAAAGAACCAGCGCAAAGTTGGTATATGGAGGTTTAGACCCTGTTCCAAACTCACCGGAAGAAGCCTGTCCCGCGCCCCACATTGTCCCGTCATTCTTCAATGCAAGCGAGTGAAAGTAGCCGCAAAAGACTGCACTCACACCTGAAAGGACCTGTACAAAATTGCTCCTGTTGTTTGTATCTCCTGTTCCAAGCTGATACTCATAATTATACCCCGTAGCCCACAATGTACCGTCAGTCTTTAATGCAAGCGTGTGAGAATCGCCGCAAGAAACCGCGCTCACACCTGAAAGGACCTGTACAAAACTGCTCCTGTTGTTTGTATCCCCTGTTCCAAGCTCACCAGAACTATTCTGTCCCGTAGCCCATAATGTACCGTCAGTCTTTAATACAAGCGTTTGATAACTACCGCTAGAGACTGCACTCACACCTGAAAGTACCTGCACAAAGTTACTCCTGGAGTATAAATCACCTATGCCAAGCTCACCATCAACATTATACCCCGTAGCCCACAATGTTCCGTTAGTCTTCAATGCGAACGTATGCCCGCCATCACCGCCAAAGACTGCGCTTACTCCGGATAAAACCTGCACAAAATTGCTCCTGTCGATATGATCTCCTGAGCCAAGCTGGCCATTATCATTACGCCCCGCCGCCCATAATGTACCGTCATTTTTCAATGCAAACGATTGATAAAAACCGGCTGAAATCTTTGTTATTAAAGACGGCGAAACAGAGCTGCTTGAAGAAGAATTACTTGAAGAAAAGCTACTCAAAGCAGAACTATTTAAAGAAGAATTACTTGAAGAAAAGCCGCTTGATGCAAAACTACTCGAAACAGAACTACTTCCTTTTAAATCGTTGACAACATCTTGCGGACTCCAGAGAGAAACCCATAAACTACAGGAAAAAAAGATCAATTCCGATAATAGGGCCGCTATAATTAATGATAAAGTCTTTTTCATGTTATTTACTCCCGTTTTGTCAAAATCTTAGCAGCCGGTATCTTTTACTAGAATCTTACGCCAATCCCAA
This sequence comes from uncultured Spirochaetota bacterium, assembly GCA_963783575.1. Taxonomy (GTDB): domain Bacteria; phylum Spirochaetota; class Brevinematia; order Brevinematales; family JAOACQ01; genus CAWEAK01. Next base: position 197,520 of record CAWAOD010000004.1, read on the forward strand.
TCATTGGATAGATCCCCCCATCCATCATGGAATACCTCATACCGGCATCAATAAATAATTTCCACCATTCCATTTCCAGCTTGAGTATCGGCGATAAAATAAAATGATTGGCATTATAACAGAATCCTCCGGTGGACAACCATAATCGGAAATCTCCTGATCTGAAAAAAGAATACGATATATCCGCATCCTCCGTCAGAACTACCCTCTCAAAATTGAATACTACTCCAAATGATGCGGAAACACGGAAATAATCGATAAATTTGTAGTCAACCCCGATGCTCCCTCCAAGGCCGCCTTCGAAGAATCGGATTGGAATATAGAATTTTCTCCCGCCTTCTTTTTGAACAGGTCTTATAGCATTTTTGCTCTCATCTTTTGGAATATTCGCTTTTATTATACCTTCTTTCCCTCCCTCGATTATCAGTTGGTAGCTTTTACCCTCTTCAACCAGAACTTCCTTTTCCCAGATTTCTTTACCGTCCTTATTAATTTTAATGACATTTGTGAATTCCGATCTTATATTTTTTATATTGATCTCTCCATTCTCGCCTGTTTCGCCTGCTGGAATATCATTGACAATTATAGCGGCTTTCGGAACTGTTTTTATTAAAATACTGCCAGACGGAGTATAGGATAATTTATAAATATCATCTTCTTTAACCCGGATAAAATCTTTATAAACCTCATTCTCTTTGCCATCCTTTAAATTACGAAGAGAAATTTCTGCATCTTCATTGGCGGCTATGATATCAGAAAATCCTTCTGATTTCTTAATATCTTTCTGAAAAACATTATTTATATAGAGTTTATATTCTCTATTTTCAGCATTGATTTCCACATTCAGCTTTCCAATCTTTATATCTTTGCCCAAAATGAGTGAACTTATGTTTTTTATCAATTTATCCACAGTATCAAAAATATCCCTCCCGGCATCCCCTTTATACTCCCTTTTCAATATCAATTCGGAAGTTTTAACATCATAATCATATACTGTAATGATTATTGTTTCGTTTTGCTTATTCACGCTGTAAGTACCAAAAATAGCTTGATTTACCTTTAATTTCAAACCTATATCCAGGGCGGCATTGACATCGAGCTTTCTTGATTCCCAGAAATTTTCTTCTTTGGCCGCATTCTCAACATCGCTGAATGGGCGAATTTTAATACCGGGTAATTTTGAAAGGAAGGTAGTCATGGATTTGCAAACGACCAGGTTTATACTATTCTCAGTCTTATCACCAAGATTGATAAAACCAATAACTGCGAGGGATTTTACTTCATCAGCATGAATTTCAGCAAAAAAAATAACTGTAAAAATAAACAGCCATAAATACTTCTTAAGTGCAAATATATAAATTTTCATTTGCTATACACCCCTCGATAGAAATATTACTGATAGGAAAATTTATAATTCTCCACTGTCAGATATTCTATCACCCGGCAGGAAAAACCGCAAAATTTCAATGCTTTTCCCAAGAGACAGTTTAGTCCTCAAAAAAATCCAGGAAAGTGTTTGTAACTCATCCCACTTTCACACACATTTGACAGGCTCAGCGCATCGCCGTGTCAAGTGGCTGTAAAAAGCTTTATGAAGTCCAGTATAAGCCGGAGATGATCAATTCATACTGCCTTGATATTAATTACAATTTATTGGATAATAATCCTGTTCAATTTGATTAATCTGAATACAAACTCCTGAAAGTCTTGCAATCAGATTGAGAAATTAAATTCTATAAAAAAGCCCGGATTGGATTATAATGTCAGGAGGAAATAATGAATAAGATCACTGCTTCAATTTTTTTTATTTTATTGCTGGCTGGATTTTCGGGTACAATTTATTCTGCCGGTATCACAAATGATTCTTTATCAACTAATATGTCACCCGGTGGATCCCTCGCCCCAAGTAATACAGTTATTCAGACGAATTCTTTTACCGAGGGTATATGGATTCATAAATATCCCAAAAATTATACATGTTTCAGGTTTCAAACTCCGTCTGGCGTAATAATAATTACAGATCCTTATAATATCAATACCGCTGTTTCACCCGATATAGTCACCATCAGCCATCATCATGGCGATCATAAAAGTTTCACTAATATCATAAATACCAATATGGTTCTTGATGTTGTCGGTGAATATACATACAAGGGCATAAAAATAACCGGTCTGGAGGGCCGCCATTACAGAATTTCATCGGGCATCGATACCGATACAATGAATAATATTTATGTTTTTGATGTAGAGGGCATCAGGATCGCCCAGTTTGCCTCGCAGGGGGAAAAACCGACAAAAGCAATGTTCGATAAAATAGGCAGGATAGATATTCTGATAATCCAAATAAGCAGTGATGTGACAAAAATGACTTTAGATGAATGTGAAGAAGTTGTTACAGCGATTGGGACAAAAATAATTATACCGGCTCATGGAGATCCGCCGCTGAGCGTTCCGTTTTCAAAGCAAATCGGCGGAAGTTTAGTAAAAATACCACTCGGGGATATTATCATCACTCGAAAATATATTGATTCTTTGAAAAAACCCGAGGTATTGGTGCTTGATAATTGATGGCAGTTCTAAAATATGCAGGCCCGGTAACTGCAAAAATAACAGACGCCTCCCCTGTCAAAGGGAGACGTTTTAATCAAAATTTTTCATTTAGCTAAGACATAGATCTTGCTGTTAAACCAATCCTGTATGGTTAAATACTTCCCATCCTTTGTGAGATAAACATTTCCTCTTGCATCGGAAACCTCCGAGGGAAGTTCCTCATTATTCCATAAACTTCCACCGTTTTCAGTCCTCATAACCAGCCAGCGCCTTTCTGGTTTATCTGTCAATAATACCAATGTTCCCTTATTTTCATCCTGAAAACGGAGAGAAACAATGGCCGAGAATGGAATCTCCTCGCTTATTTGACTACCATTCAGATTAACTGCTGTTTTATTCCATGTTTTTCCGGTGTCTTTTGTTGAAAATAAATACCCTTTTTGTGAAAAAATGAAAACCTCATTCTCCGAAATCCCATCCATTGCCATTATACCATTAATTCCGGCGGGTAATTTGACATTTTGCCATGATTTCGCTCCATCCAGTGTCAGCGCAAGCATAGAGGGAGAAGCAATCCATCCGGTTAACGGATTGATAAAGCTGATATAACGGCAATGATCAGGCTCTGAAAAACCGAAACTTCCTGCCAATGCCCAGTTTTTCCCTCCGTCATGAGACACCATAATATTAGGGCCGTTTCCGCAATTGATGATATTTCCAGAATCGATGATTTCAAGGCCGAACCTGCATGGCGAGGCGTTCTTAGCCATCGGCCATGTTTTACCGCCGTCTTCGGTATAATGAACTTCTCCCATCCTTCCTACTGTAACACCAAATTGTGGATTCAAGAAGCCCGCAAGCTGTGAGCCATGCGAGTAATCCGAAACCGCCACCGTCTTCCAGGCCGGAGTAGCATAACCCATCCCGGCAACCACAACACTTAACAATACCGTCATGCAGATCGAAAGACTAGTTCTCATTAATTACCTCCATAAAAAAACAATATTATTACCTTCCTAATATCAGTATAGACAAATTTATTCTGTCATTGATATAGATTTTAATAGCCCGAAATATGAAGTCCATAGTCTGACAGGCTCATTTGTTAAAAAAACTCCTGAGAATTTCGGACTATTTGATTAAGGAAATAATAAAAATGAATCGGTAAAAATAATAATAATCTGATTTCATGGTTTAAACTGGAATACTATGAATTAATAAAGTCGGTTGGCTCTCTAAAATGGTATTATATGAACAGCCTTATGCCAGAAGCCCTCAGAAATTAACCTGAAATTGTTTGACAATTATTATACCGATCGGTATAATAAACTTACTATTATAATCTGAATTTAATCTGATTATTTGGGGGCAAGTATAAGCAGCCGTGAAAAAATATTGAAATGCAGTCTTAAACTTTTTTCTTCAAAAGGTTATGACGCTGTGGGAGTCCAGGAAATAGCTGAGTCTGCAAGTATAACAAAACCAACGCTTTATCATTTTTTTGGAAGTAAAAGGGGTTTGCTGAATGCCTTATTGATGAGATACTGGGAAGGTTTCTATGATAAAGTGTCAAAAGCCTCTTGTTTTACCATTGATTTAAAAACATGTTTAAATCAAATTGCCGGAATTTTTACCGAATTTGCAAAAAATAATCAGGAATTTTACCGGATGCAGCTGGCAATGTATTTTTCACCTGTAGAAAGCGTGCCGAATCAGGCGGTAAAAGAAATAAACTATAAATTATATGAGATTATCGAGGATTTGTTTAATAAAGCATCAAAAAATTATAAAAATTTTACCGGAAGACAAAAAACATTAGCGGCAACTTTTATCGGAATGCTGAATACTTACATTGGCCTTTCATTAAACGGTTATTGTGAATTGAACAATGAATTGATTAACAATGCTTTGAATCAATTTTTACATGGGATTTTTTATGAGCAATTGGGCAAATGAATCAATTTTTTATCATATTTACCCACTCGGGTTTTGCGGAGTACTCCGTTACAAAATGACTTTGTATCTTCGCCTGTTCCAAGGCTTGAAAAAATCTATGGCTGGATGGACCATATTTTGGAACTTGGCGTCAATGCAGTTTATCTGGGGCCGGTTTTTGAGTCAATGTCCCATGGCTATGATACGGTTGATTATTTAAATGTAGACAGAAGGCTTGGAAATAAAGTTACGCTTCAATACCTTATCAGGGAGTTCCATGAGAGAGGAATTAAAATAGTTCTTGACGGTGTTTTTAATCATGCCGGAAGAGATTTTTGGGCCTTTCGGAATCTCTTGTCCTATCAATACGGATCGCCTTACAAGGACTGGTTCTCCGGTGTCAGGTTTGATAAAAAAAGCGTTTATAGAGATCCGTTTTATTATGACGGATGGAACGGACATTACAGCCTCGTTAAATTTAATCTCAAAAATCCGGATGTTATTAAATATATTTACGATATTGCCGGAAAATGGATCCTGGAATTTCAGATAGACGGGTTGAGGCTTGACGCCGCAGAATGCATGGATACGGATTTTCTTGCCGGTTTATCCGAATTCTGCAAAAAACTTCGGCCGAATTTTTGGCTGATGGGAGAGATGATCCATGGGGATTACAGAAAGCTGTTGAACCATGCGCGTCTGGATTCTGTAACAAATTATGAATGCTATAAAGGACTGTGGTCAAGCCTTAATGACGGAAACTATTTTGAAATTGCATACTCCCTCAACAGGCAATTCGGTTCCGAGGGTATTTATAAGGATTATTCATTATATTCTTTCGCGGACAACCATGATGTGAGCCGTGTTAGCAGTATTTTAACAAATACGGCCCATCTTTTTCCTCTTTACTGCCTTCTTTTTACCATACCGGGCATACCGTCAATTTATTATGGAAGCGAATGTGGAATCACAGGAAAAAAAGAAGCCGGCCATGATATAAATCTCCGTCCGTCACTGGACTTAACGGACATGAAAAATAATTCGCCGCATCCCGAATTACTGAAAACCATTAAAAATTTGACCTTTATCAGACTGAATTCAAAAGCCCTGAAATACGGAGATTACCGCCAGATTTATGTAAGCCATCTTCAGTTTGCTTTTATAAGATCCGCTTCAGGGGAATCCATATTAACCGCCATTAATTCGGATCAAAAAGATGCTTTTATTGAAGTAAATGTAAAGCAAAAGGGTTTTACAAAATTAATCGATCTTTTAAACAAAGGCGAAATTTTTGAAATAGATGAAGGCAAAACAAAAATCCATCTTTACCCAAATTGGGCAGGAATTTTTAAAATGGCTTAATATTAAGGCAACCATATTGTTTAGTATTTTATACCGCACATTTTTTCTGAAATTTTCCACAACCTCAACCCCGCATCTCCTCTTAAAGCATAACTGCTTGCTTTTTTCGGCCTGGAATTAGCCCAGTAAATTTCATTGCTGTTTTGAATTGATGCTTCGCTTGCCAGATAAACACTTGTAGACGCTCCGACGGAAGGATCTGTTCCATATTTCTTCCGTATTGCCCAAACCAGGCGGACAATTCCGGAAGTCCCCTTCAGCCCCATTTCAGTATTTACCAGCCCCGGATCGGCTGCAAAGGCCCGGACGGATGATCTGCTGCCCAGCCTTCTGTTTAATTCGCAGGTAAAAAGGACATTGGCCAGCTTTGTCTGTTTGTAAGCTTTTAAGCAGTTGTAATGCTTATGGAGCATAATATCTTTCCAGTTAAGGCCTGTATGATAATGCGATCCCGAACTTACGGTAATAATCCGGCCGGCAGGAGAGGATTTTAACAGCGGTAAGAGTTCATAGGTTAAAAGAAAAGGAGCCAGGTGATTTACCGCAAATTGAAGCTCGAATCCGTCATCCGTTAAAATATACCAGCTTGAAAAAGTCCCCGCGTTATTTATCAAAACATCCAGCGAGTTCAATCCTTTTTCCGATAAAAGTTTTTTTATTTCATCAGCAAGCGATTTTACCCGGCGAAGCGAGGAAAGATCCGCAGTTAAAAAATAAATTGAGGATTCGGGATACAGGTTTTTTATTTTTTTATGCGCTTCATTACAGAGTCTCTGCCGAACGTCCTGTCCCGATAACAAAAGCCCCGTAATTAGCAAGTTGACAGGCTGAGGCAAAACCGATCCCGGATGTAGCGCCGGTAACCACAACGCTTTTACCGTACATTTTTTTCTCCATAAATTTTACTCCTTTTCATAACTTATTCTCTAATATCATATAAAACTTTATCAAAAACCTAATTCCCGGGATGATTTTTACTATAAGTCCTGCTCCAGCGATTACATAATAAGCGAGCCACAATCTCCGGAGGTACAAGGTCTCCTGTAAATTTAAGAATTTTATTAATCACTCCGGGTATATAAATGGAATGCCCTTTAAGAGCATGATCAACAGTTTTTGAAGCTACATATCCCGTGTTTTTTGTCGTGATTAAGCCTATAAAACCCTGTACATCAATTCCCTTAACGGCCTCTTTTGTGGTTGGCAATCCGCCCGGACACAGCGCTGTAACAGATATACCAGATAGACGGACTTCCTCCCTCAGGGCAAGAGAAAAATCAAGCAAAAACCTTTTTGATGCGGCATAAACTGCTTTAACAGGCATCGGGTAAAATGATGCCAGGCTTGAAACATTTATTATCCGGAATATACCATCTTTGAGCCGCATATCCATGATGTTATGTGTGATATCCAATACCGCCTCAATATTTACACGGATAATATTGCGGATTTGACCGCTTGTTCTTTTATAAAAAGGGCCTTCATAATCAACACCGGCAACATTTATAAGGCTATGGAAAAGTATTTCCCTGCTTTTTAACCAGGAAAACATTGAGGAACGGGAATCAGGTTCCGACAAATCACATGAATAAATTAATATTTCGGTCTCATAGGTGTTTGACAATGACTTTCCAAGATCGGTTAAAGCAGTCTCATTCAGGTCTGTTAAAAACAATTTCCATCCCCGTGAAGCACATTCAACCGCAAATGCTTTTCCCAGGCCTCCCGCAGCTCCTGTAATACATACATAACCTTCCATATTTAATATTCTCCTTAATCATATGATTTAATCATCTGATTAATTATAACATACAATTCAATAAATATCAATCGTTTGATTAAAACAATTGTTTAAATATATTGGCGCTGAGATCAGTTTTTGTAATCAGCCATACTATTTCTAAATTTGATTATGTTATTTTTTCAATTGATCTATTCAATTTTCAATTGATCTATCCATTTATATATTATATAATAATTTTGATATATTTTTATAATTAATTATGTAATATTTCCCGGTATCAATGGAAGGAACAATTTTATGAATGATATAAACAAGCTTGTTTCCAATTTGAATCACAAAGAGGTGAAAATCAGGCTTTCAAGCCTCCAAAACCTTATGGATGAAATCAGCGCCGGCAGGCTGGAAAAGGTTCAAAAAACAGAGGATGTCAATAATCATATACATACATTTTATTCATTTTCTCCTTATTCCCCCTCAAAAGCCATCTGGATGTCATATCTTGCGGGCCTTCAAACCGCCGGGATTATGGACCATGATTCTATCAGCGGTTCCGCAGAATTTATCGAAGCCGGCAGGATAGCAAAAATAGCCGTAACTTCAGGTATGGAATGCAGAGTGGATTTTTCAAAAACCTCCCTTGCCGGAAAGAGAATAAATCATCCCGACCAGCTCTCAATTGCTTATATCGCCGTACATGGCATACCCCATCAAAAGTGGAATGAAACATCAGCTTATTTGAAGCCTTTACTAAACGGGAGGAAAAAAAGAAACATTTTAATGGTTTCTAATATTAATGATATTCTCAAACCATTTAATTTCAACCTTAATTACAAAAATGACATTCTGCCTCTTTCAAGGTACAATGAGGGAGGCAGTGTAACGGAAAGGCACATCCTTTTCGGGCTGTCGAAAGCAATTATTTCCCGTTATGGCAAAGGTGAAAGGCTGGTCAATTTTTTAATTGGCAGTTTAAAACTGAAAATTCCCGATAAACTTTTAAGAAATCTTATGGACGAACAAAATATTTATTATGAATATGATCTTCTTGGCGTTTTTAAGGGGGAATTTATTGCCCGCTTTTACATTCCGGCAATATCAGAATGCCCGGATATTAGTGAATTGCTTGCTTTTGTCCGATCGATCGGGGCCATATCAGCTTATCCTTATCTCGGAGATGTCGGAGAATCGGTTACCGGTGACAAGAAACCCCAAAAATTTGAAGATGATTATCTCGATCTCCTTTTTGAAATACTTTCGGAATTGGGTTTTAACGCCGTGACTTATGCGCCGAGCCGTAATACGATCGGACAGATTATAAAAATTAAAAGCCTTTGCGAGCATTACGGATTTTTTCAGATCAGCGGCGAGGATATTAATAGTCCCCGGCAGTCCTTTGTCTGCGAAGCAATGCGCGGAGCGGAGTTTAAAAACCTGGCTTCTTCCGCCTGGGCCCTTATCGGGCATGAAAAAGCCGCGTCAATTGACATCCATAATGGGATGTTTTCAGAAGATTTGGTTAATAAATATCCCGATCTGGAAGAAAGAATTGAGGTATTTAAAAAAATAGGACAGAAAACCGGGGTCTGTTAATTTTTCACTTTTTTATAAAAATCATATATGTACAATCGGCGATCTGAGCTTCTTCAAAACCGGCAGCGCCTATTTCTTTTGCTATCCCGATAAAATCGGTTTTTATAAAACGGTCGTAATAGCTGCCCTCGATCCATTCAATAAACGCAGGTAAGATTTTCCAATTTTTACCATGGTCTATGATTATCAAAGCCTCCCGAGATATTTCCAGCATATTTTTAAGGATTATTTTTTCAGTTTCCGTGTCAAACAGGTGAAGGGCAAATGAGATAAAAACATAATCATATGATTGAGCCGCTTCGTCAGGCTCAAGGATATTGCCTTCCTTAAAGTTAATTTTAAGCCCGGCTTCTTCCGCCCTCATTTTTGCCCGCCCGATCATTCCGGAAGATAGGTCACGCCCATCGACAGACTTGAAAATTCCGGCAAGACGCAGGGAAAGTAAGCCAGACCCGCATGCATATTCCAGGACTGTTTTACCTGAAGCACCGGGAATATTTTTTATTTTTAAGCTGACAACCTCTTCCAGAGGTTCGCCGAGAGTACGCTCAATTCCTCCGTAATATTTATAAAACCAGTTGTAAAATTTCCTCATGGATTGAAGCGGCCTTCTGTGCTCCAGAAATGACATAAAAATCTCCTTGTTATATTTAACGTAATGTCAAAAGTTTCCTAATTGAAAACTTTTATTTCTATATATTTCAATAAATTCAATTGCTATTACTAAACTCCCCTCCTAATTTAGGAGGGGTTGTGGGTGGTCGTAAAATAACTATTAATTTCTGACAGAACCCCTTCTATATTTTCAAATACTCTTTTATTTTCTATTCTACAAACTTTTATTCCTAAAACGCTCAAATAACTTGTTCGCAATTGATCATGCTCAAAACCCATATTATTATAATGTCCTTCTCCATCCAATTCAATACATAATTTTTCTGACGGACAATAGAAATCTAATATGTATATGCCTACACTATGCTGTCTACGAAACTTTCTTCCTGACAATCCTTTGTTTTTAAGATATTTCCAAAGCTTAGCTTCTGCTTCAGTCATATGATTCCGTAAATGCTTTCGTTTATCTTTTAATTCTTTTTTATTGTGAACAATTTCTTTCATTTATTTCTACCACCCCTTTCCCCCATAAGCGCTAACTTGTTAAGGAAAAATATTCCACAATTTGCATTTTTCTTCTTCTCTTTTTATTAATAAGTCCTCTGGAAATTCTTATCCAATTTATAAAAATACCGGTAAGCGAAAGGCATGGAATAATTATTCTCTGCATTTCATGAAGCATAAATGCAAATTCACGCCAACGGCTTACTATCCCTGCCCTGATTAATAATATCATAACCCCAGGGGGAAAAAGTCTGGGCTTACCAGATAAGTTTTTCGTTTAACAGGGCCACAAACAATTTGCCATACAGCCAAGCCTTGGAACTTTCATCTGTATATTTAGGCAAATGCCCAAGTTCCGCAAGTTGCTTAAAACGTTTAAATACTAATTCAACCTGCCATCGTAATCTATACCATCGCAGTATTTCTGCCGGCGGAAAACTTGACTCTTCAAAAGTTGTGAATACAATCACAAACTCCGCATATATTAGTGTCTCCGGTTTTAACTTCTGACTCTTTTTTATAGCATGCTTTTTAATACGTTTGTGAGCCTTAAGAATAGCTTGTTCAGATTTTCTTATAACACAAACTCTACCGGAAACAGTGGTTTTATCAGGGCATTGTAAATGAACATTCCATGAACATGCTTGTCCCGATTTCGAAACTTCTGATAATCTATCCAGCCAATTAAATGGCTTACCGGATGAATCGCTAACTACAACATGATGAGGGCTGATGCGGACCAATAGAGAAGCTTTCTGCTCAACGGCAAACTTTATTCCCGGAGCCTGACCATAACCTCGATCACCTATAATATAATCACCCGGTTTCAAATCAAATTGTTTAAACGACTCACCCGTCCCTATACCGTTCATTTGAGTTACGCGAAAGTAGTCACACTTGAATGTAGGTAGTCTAAGACTGTAATGAACCTTCCATAAACTTCCCGTCCTTCCAGGTTCTTTAACTACAGTAGCATCAAGAAGGCGAACTTCAAATCCATCTTTATTTTCCAGTTTCACACCTCGCTCCTCAAATAAACCTTCACATAATGACGCCAACCAATCCGAACTCTTTCTTAATCGCTTCAGCAAGGCAACATCAGATAAATCTGCTAAATTGGCTTCACGAGCCCTTACTACTGTTTCTCTTAGAGAAAACCCGCCAGCCAGATGAATCAAAAGGGTTCTGAGCAAGTCCTCCTCAGATTTGCACTTACGCAATCCACTTAATGCACCCGTTTCCTTTGCCTTTTCACGCCAACCTATTGGAAACATTGAAACTAAAATATTCCAATCTTCATTAATCATAGCCGCCTCCCATATAAATATTATAGCTATTATTTGTAAAAATATCAAGAATCAAGTTAGCGCTTATGCCCCTTTCCCCTCCTTATCAAGGAGGGGAATTCCTTTCCTAAAATCTCCCCTTTTTCACCTGTCTGCCGCCAGGCAGATAAAACTTTTGACATTTCAAATTGGTATACTGGTTCCTTAACCTTAATACTTCTTCCATAACTCAAGCCGTTTATAACCGCCGGTAAAGCCGAAAGCCTTCAAACCGGCTTTATATTCGCTTTCCAGGGCGGGCTTACCGTTTATAGTTTCCACGGTTATTGAGTTTAAAGGATTGAATTCCCTTGTCAAAAGGACTTTAAAGAACTCCAAATAGTCAGGCAGCCCGGGATGTCCCGGGGGGACTTTTATATTTAAGTTTTCCCCGTTTTTTTGTGAGATCAGGACAATTTCTTTCCCATGGTAAGCTATATGATTTGAACCGATCCTCCTTGGAAAACGGCCGCGTAGCGCGTCAAGCTTGATTCCGCATAGCGAGGCCGGGTCGATTGCAGACATCCAGTAAACGCTATCTTCCGGCAGTTTATTCTGCAGGAACCGGTAAGCCTCAAAAGATGCAAACTGCAGGCCGGGGATTCCCCTGAAAAAATAACCGGACACGATTTCCCCTGACAATTCCATAAGCCGGAGCGTCCTGAAAACCTTTCCCCATTGAAGAAGCGGGAGTTCGTTCGCCGTGATTTCCCGGAACAATATTCCATACCGCAAAAAGAGCTGGCGGACGCGGTCTTTAATAATTTCCTCTTCCTCAATAAGATCGGAATTGATTTCACCAAAATCAGGCTGATACCATCCTCCCGACAGAGGCCTGGATGCTGCCCACCTGTTCAATCCGGACCGCCTGCCGGAAACCCTGACGCGGCCCGGCAGGTCATTTTTTTCAATTTCTGACGGAGTGAACCGGCTGAGGATTCCCTGGCGGATAACTTCAAACGTATCACTGGTTATCTCACCGCTCCATGCGAGCTTCCATAATTTTTCGGCCGTTTTTTGCGTAGACATCCCGGTAAATGCCGCAATATCAAAAAGCGAGAATTTTCCGCGGAGGCCGGGCAAAATATTCATGACTTCAGAATTCGCTTCTTTCCCTGTTTTAGGGGGGCGTTTTTCAATATACAGGCCCAGTTCCCCGGAGAAAGAAAAACTGAGCTTCTTATCCCCGCACCCAAACCAGCAAAGGCCGCTCGACTGCATGAGGCTGTCGAGCCAGGCTTTATAATACGGCCGGAGCCTTGCCGGGAATATTGATTCTTCCCAGGCTTCGGCAGCCGCGGGGAAACCGAAAAGCCGCTCAAGCCTTTCCTGAAGTCCTTCCAGAGAAACCGCCGAATCCGTTAAACCCTGGTATGCCGCCAGGAATAACTGCAGGTATTCAGGTTCAAGAGCCTGAAATATGGGCTGGCGTTCAATCCTTGCCATCCTGAGAAGCCTTTCCAGGTTTTCCCTGTCGCAAATCTCAATTTCCGTTCCGCCTTCACTTATCCGGTCAATAACTATAGCCTGAGATTCGGCAAGGGTCTGCACAGCGTCATTGAATAGAATTCCTGGCAGCCCGAGAAGCGTTTCCGCTTTCTTTAATTCGACAGGCCCGTAATAAGAAAGCCATTGAGCCAGAATAGCAGTATATTCCTGAAGCTTTTCTTCGCCGGAAACCCGGGGTTCCGATTTTTCCAGATAAGATTTTAGTTTTGACACTATTTTATTAATTATTGAAGTGGAATCCGTATTTATAATCGGAGAAATTGAAAGATTCTCAAGAGAAATATCATAGCCCGATAAAATGAGCGGAATGCTTTCAACCGCGCAGACCAGCGGGAATGCAGCGCCGGAAACATTGAGTAGAATTATTTTTTCTGTTAATTGAGATAAAATGTCTTCGATTTCTATATTTGAATTTTTTTCGATCGAATTGAGAAGTTCAACCCACTCATTTTGAGGAATAAGAATCCTTTCTTTAACCCAGTCCAGCAGATCATCCGGTGAAGCCGGGGCATACCCCGGGGCGGTCCTTTTAAGTTTATCCTCGAGAGTTTTTATCAGGTAGACGGGAATTTTCGGGCGTAACTGTGACGAATAAATTATTTCGCGCATTAATTCATCGCTCAGGTTGGAACGGTTTCCCGATGCCGGGGTATCATCCTCATACATAAATGTATTGATCTCTTTCCATATGAGGCTGTCGCAGAAAGGCGAAGGAACATTAGTAAAACATTCGCTGACTGTGATTTTCCCGCTTCTAACCTCATCAAGGAGCATGTTTAAATTCTCAATGTCAAATTCATCATGGATGCAGGTCCGCCAGGTTTCAATTAATATTGGAAAATCCTGGTATTTCATTACCAGTTCCATCAGTTTTTTGGCCCGAAGGCGGTTCAGCCAGAGCGGAAGGCGCTTTTTAAAATCGGCTTTCGGCAGTAAAAGCGCCCTTCCGGCGTTTTCCCTGAATTTTGCCCCAAAGAACCCTGTTTTTTCAAGCTTTTGACGAAGCAGTCCGTCGATATTTTCCGGGGTTACCATTGAGAAAAGTCCGAACGGTTCGAATTCGAGAGGAAGAATCAGGATAATACTGTCGTTATTGACCATTGTTTCAAGCGGATAAAGGAATTTTTCCTCCCAGGCCGCTGAAAGCGCCAGCGCGAAAGGCCTGTTTATCTTTCCGCCCCAGAGCGTATGTATAATCACCTGCTTCCTGTCCGAACGGTTAGACGGGTCTTCGAAATGCTCCACAAGAATATGATGACGGTGGGGGAGCGCCTGGCCTGTGACCGATTTCTGGCGGAGCAGGAAATTCGCGAGCTCTTCGGCCGCCGTTTCCTGAAAGCTGTAATTCCGCTTTAATTCATTTTTAAATGAATAGGGATCGGACAGTGTTTCTTCGGCTTTCTCCAGGAATATGCCTATCTTTTCGGAATAATAAAAATCACGGTTCATTTCCTCCGCTCTCCAGAATGGGATTATTCCCGGGTTGGTTTTTACCTGAGCGACTTCCACATCACTGGAAGTAATTTTAAGAATTCGCCAGACCTGCGCTCCCAGGGCAAAAGTATCACCGGTATTCCTTTCCCACACAAACTCCTCGTCCAGCTCGCCTATCTTTGCTTTTGTGTCCTGGACGCGCATATCGAAATATCCCCTGTCGGGGATGGTTCCGCCTGAAGTATAGATAAGGTAAAGAGTTCCTTCTTTAGCTTTGATTTTATTTTCCATCCTGTCGATTGATACCCTTGGCCTCAATTCCCGGACTCTTGAGTCTGCATAACGCCCCGCGAGCATCTCGAGGACAAGCTCGTACTGCTTTCCCGACAGGTTCCTGTATGGATAGGATGTTCTTAAGAAATTATAAAGCCCGGTGATGTCCCATTCTTCCACACCCGTCATTGATAATATGACCTGCGCTAAAACATCAAGGGGACAGTCGACCGGTACAACCGGTTCGGTGTCACGCGCCGTAATGCCTTCGGAAATAACCGCCGCTTCAAGAAAATCATGGCCATGAGTCGGGAAAAGCTTCCCGGCGCTAATTTCTCCAACCTTATGGCCTGAACGACCGATGCGCTGTACCGCCGATGATAATGACCGGGGCGTCTGGATCAGGACAACCTCGTCAAGGTCGCCGATGTCAATTCCAAGTTCAAGCGAATTGGTCGCGACAATGGCCTTTAATTCGCCGTTTTTAAGCTTTTCCTCAACCGCGAGCCTGAGTTCCCTTGAAATTGAGCCATGATGCGAATAGGCTATGATCTCTTCCTCGTTTTCATTGATGAGCCTTGTCACTTTTTCCGCTGTCCTGCGGCTGTTTGCAAAAAGAAGTGTAGATTTGTTTTTTGCTATGATCTTCTTGAACTCCCCAGCAAGAACAGGCCACCATGAATCGTCTGTGATTTTTTCCCTAGCGTCCTCCGGAAAATCGACCTCGATCCTGTATTGCTTGATTAAGCCGGAATGAATAACCGTAACCTTTCGCTTTGAATACCGGGGATTTTCCGGGCCTCCGGAAATTTCGAACCCTCCGGTAAAATCAGCCGCGGTCTGAAGCGGTTTTATTGTTGCCGATAAAGCGATCCTCTGGAAATTACCGCATAAAGGCACAAGGCGGTCTACCGCGGTTATAAGATGCGTCCCTCTTTTATCGCCGATAATCGCGTGAATTTCATCAAGGATTACAACAGAAACCCCTGTAAGCATCGCCCGGCCGTTTTTGGAACTGAGAAGTATATTAAGACTTTCCGGGGTGGTTATAAGTATTTCCGGAGGATACTTAAACATTCTGCGCCTTTCTTCGGGTGTCGAATCCCCGCTTCTGGTTTGAACCTGAATCTCCGGGAATGGAATGTTTGTTTTAATAAAATATTCCTTCAATTCCTTCAGCGGTGTTGTCAGATTACGGCGGATGTCGTTGTTTAAAGCCTTCATAGGTGAAATGTATAGAACCCCGGTTTTGCCAGTAGTGTATTCTCCGGTTATGAATTGATTTATTGACCATAGAAAAGCTGTCAGGGTTTTTCCGCTTCCCGTCGGCGCGGTTATTAAGACGTGGCTGCCGGCCGCAATAACAGGCCATGATTTTGACTGGATGTCGGTCGGCCTGCCGACTTTTTCCTCAAACCATTGCCGTATCAGCGGATGGAATAATTCAAGCGGAGATGCCATAATAAACCTCTTTGCCGTAAATATTAAACAAAGGGATTTATTATGTCAAATACTATTTATCTTCGGCCGCAGCCGATTTAAGCAATCCGTTTACCCATTCCCTGTTCTTCCAGAGAGCGCAGCCGTCGCGTGTTTCCGCAAGAAGACCGTGATTATCCCGCAGTTTTTTGATGAATACCGATTGGAGCGCCTCGGTAAGGCTTTTATCAAGTAAATTCGTGTCTGAAAAAGGCGCCAGAGGGCAGGGTTCCAGGTCTCCCGAGGCGTTTATATGGACAAAACCACGGCCTGAAGCCAGGCACCCGCCGGATTCTTCCTCGTCCCAAGGTACCCCGATAAATACCGCTTTAAACCGCTTTTTGAGCGAACCTAAAACATCCTTCATGTCATTGCGCTGTTTTTCCGTGATAACCCAATCCTCAGTCTCTTTACGGATAGGAGTATATTCAAGAAACAGGAAAAATCCGCACCCGCTTTTTATCGCGTTATCTATAAATTTTTCATCAGTAACGATGTCAAAATTAGATCTTGTCATTGTTATCGAGACGCTGAAGAACACACCTTCTTTTTTCAATTCCGCCATTTTGCTTTCCAGCCTCTTATGTACTCCGGCTCCCCGTCTTTCGTCCGTTTCCATCTGAGTTCCCTCAATACTCAAAGCCGGAATTGTGTTTCTGCGGCTGGCTAGCTGTTTTATCTTATCACTGTCCAGAAGAAGCCCGTTTGTAGCCATCAGGAACAAAACCCCGGGAAATTCTCTCGTGATGTCCATGATCTCCGGCCTCATGAGCGGCTCCCCTCCCGCGATAATAAAAAATGATACCCCGAGATCTTCCGCTTCACCGATAATTTCCCTCATTTTTGAGGGGCTTAAAACATCCGATGATTCTTCGCGGATAGCCTGCGCGTAACAGCCTTTGCATTTCAGGTTGCACCTGTTAGTTACGCTGAAAATTATTATCGGCGGGACCTGGAGTCCGCGTCCACGCATAATATTTCTTCGATGAGCCGCTCTTAACTGCTGGAAGACCACTTTTAAAAAAAACAATGCCTGCCATGGGCGGGTCAGGGTAACCCTTACGAATTCTGAGAAAAAAATCCGGAGACCCCTTATTCAGTGTTGAAACATAGTACTGGTCTTTAATCATACGAAAAATCCTCTCAATATTGTTTGTAATGTCAAAAGTTTTTATTGTAAGGTTAAATAACTTATTACTCTGTTAAAAATAACAGATGATTTCATGATCCCCCCTCCTGCGGAGGGGTTGAGTGTGGGTTTTTCTAACAATATTTCACCGGGTTATATTTTACCTGTCAGCCTGATTTATAGCAATAATAAACAGGGCTTAGCCGGATGGTATAATATATAATATTATTTTGCATTTCCTTCAAGAGCGTTTTCGACAGCCTTCAGGATTGCCTTGCTTGTAGTGCTCGCGCCGCTTACGGTATCAACGTTGGGTGATTGTTTTTCCAGGATTTTTTGAATTACGCCTTCGGCCTTTTTCGCGTATGCCGTGTTCCGGTTCGTAATCATTTTAATACCTGCGATTTTGTGATCTTTCACTGTCACAGACACCCTGTAATCGAATTTTCCATACTTGAATCCTAATCATCGACCTGACTTTTTTTACTTCACCGCTGCAGGACAAAATCGAAAAGATTAAAAGCAAAGCCGGAATAATCCAAATTTTATTATTCATAAATAAAACCTCATTATCCATTAATATATCAGCAAGAATTGGATTTTTCAACAATAGAAAAGGTGGTCAATTAAGAATGATTCATCCCGATGGAAGGAAAATATGATCCCTTTTCTCAGTAAGTTGACCGAGCGCTTAAAGATGAAGATAAGAATTATTTTTGTATACACACGAAAAGGTTTATGTTCCTGCCGGTTCCAGACATCGTTTCTCGGTTTTTAAGAGTTTCAGCTCCTTCAATATAAAAAAGCCTGTCAGGATTGTTGATAGCCCGTCCGCGGTTGGACCGGCCATCCAGATTCCGTTCAGTCCGAAAAATATAGGAAGTATAAGCACTGCAGGTATCAACAGCAGAACCGACCGCGATAAACCAAGCAACATTGAATGCCTGGGCTTTCCGATATATTGAAAATAGCTTGCTCCGCTGATCTGGAAGCCTATGAATGGAAGGAAAGCCAGGAAAATCCGCAAGCCTTTTGATCCGATCTCTATCATCTTCCTGTCATTGTTTGAAAACGCTGAAATTATAAATGGAGAAAATGTCTGAATCAGTATAAATCCGGCAAGTGAAATAATAGTCGCGTTCATTATTGACAATAAAAGTGTTTTTCTTACCCTGGGGCAATCTTTCGCGCCGTAATTAAACCCTACAATAGGCTGGGCGCCCATGTTCAAACCGAAAACCGGCATTATGATGAGAAGCATTATGCTGTTAATAGCTCCCCAGGCTGATACCGCGATATTCCCGCCGTATATTAAAAGCTGTTTATTTAATATCGCTGCAAGTATCGAAATGGAAATCTGTATGGAAAACTGGGCCATACCGATTGACAGTATTCTTTTGATTATAGTGACATCCGGTACCAGGTTTCTAAAACGCAGGCGAAGCAGACTTCGCTTTGAATAAAAAAAGCCTATAACAAGTAAGCTGACTATGGCCTGTGCCATAACAGTCGCGGTTGCGGAACCGGCGATACCCATTTTGAAAACAAAAATAAAAATATAACAAAAAACGGCGTTCAATATCGCACCCGTAATTTGTGTAAACATGCTGTAAACCGGGCTTCCTTCCGCCCGAATTATGTTATTTATGCCGAAACCGACAGATTGGAAAATCGAACCTAAAATAATTATCCTTGAAAATATCTCGGCGTAAGGGTAAACCTCCGGGCTTGCTCCGAATATGGTAAGGATTTGCTTTAAGAAGACCAGTCCTGCCGCCACTACAACCGCTGAAAGTATAAAAAAGATAAGAAGTGCGTTTCCCAGGGCCCTTTCCGCCTCTTCTTTTTTCTTCTGGCCTAAATAAATCGAAATAGCGCTGGCTCCACCGTACCCGACAAGTACACCCAGAGCGAGAAGAATCAGCATTATAGGAAAGCTGACCATCACTCCCGCAATGGCCAGCGATCCCACTCCTCTTCCGACAAAAATTCTGTCTACAACCCCGTATAATGCGTTAATTACCATTGATCCGATAGATGGGACCGCGAAACTCCAAAGGAGCTTACTTATACTTTGACTGCCTAACCTGTTTTTTCTTTCCATAACTATACACTTATTGTTTATTAATTGAAACATAAGCTTCAATTCACCAATAAATTAAGTTAATCATCCCATTATGGATAAGTCAAATGAAAAATCTTAATATTATTTAATTTTGAATACAGGAAAGGGCAAAATTGCTTAAAGGGCTTTTTCCCGTCCGCGAATCAAGCCCATTCCAAGGATCAGGCACCCGACCGATAAGACAAAAATGCCGGCCACACCGACATACGTGGAAAGAGCCGGCCCAATGGCATATACAACTGCTCCGGCAAGTATTAAAATGGCTGCGCTCATGTGAAATTTACGGGATATAATCAGGGAAATACAGAAAATTAATATGCCCAAAAAGATGGAACCCTTAAAAATAATCCCGAAAAGGGAAAATAATGGCGAGTGAAAGATTATACCGTCGCGAAATAATGGAATTGAAGGACCGTAAGAAACGATTGCCGGGAAAATGAATATCTCCCATGCAAGCTGGCAGGCTTGAAATATATAGGCCAATTCGACGAAAATAAATCCCAATAAGCCCAAAATTCCGGCATTTGCATAAATGCGGGAATATACGCCGGCAAACCCGAAAACCATCAGCAAAACTCCGATGAAAGAGATTGTTGAAATCAATACCCAGTTCGGATTGCTGATAATAATTGTAATATCGGAGATCTTTTCCTTTACAGGCATAATTAACGGCCGCAATACCGCGTAAGCTGTCAGCAAAAACGCTCCCGCAATCAGGGAAATGCCTCCGAGACGCTGAATTGACGATAATTTCATTTTAACTCCTTTCTTTAAGTGAAATTTAAAAAATAGAATAAATCTTACAATATGATATTGTAAACTATTGTCAAATAAATTTCAAAAAATGCAATTTCTGCAGGGTTGTTTCATAACCGGCATTTGCCGGACAAGGGGCTTAAGCCCCTTGAATATCCTTAATTTCTTTCAAATTAACCGCCCAGATATCAAGAATAAGCATAATTACCGCGGAACCTGCAAATACATAAACCAGCGGCAGATTCTGCGATAAAAACCCGCCCATAAAATACCCGATGGGTACGATCAAAGATGTCAATGAATAATAAAAGCCCCAGAACCTTCCCCTGAATTCTTCCGCGGTGTGCTTCTGGAAGATCACATTTATCGGGATATTGAAAAATGTAACGGCAATACCTATTACAACTGATAAGGATGCGACAATATATGTTATTCCCCAAATATCGAAAAATAATCTTAACGGCGTGAATACGGTAATAATAAATATCACCTGCGCGATGCAGAAAACAAGCAGCCCCCAGAATATCGATGTTTTCAGCTTATACCTGTTCATTATAACCGGTACGATCAATGATGCTGTGATCATCCCCAGGAATATCGAACCGGTGGCTATTGATAATTGAAAGGATGTCGCTTTAAGAACAACATTGAATATGTAAGGAAAATAAATATAGCCTATCGGGAAAATAATTAAATTATATATCGAGTACATTATGATTAATTTATAGATTAGCTTATTTCCCCTGACATAACGCAAGCCTTCGGCAAGTTCTGAGGCGGCTATCTTTAATTCCTTAAATAAAGCAGATCTTTGTTTATTTATTAATCTCTCTTTTAATGGAACATTTAAGATGAATTCCATAAATCCTGAAATGAAATAAGACGCGGCGTTCAGTACAAAAATCACAAAAATTCCCGCCCGGTTGTACAAAAAGCCCCCTATCAGCATCCCTGTAAGAGCGCAGAAACTCCAGCTGAAATTGTTATACGACGTTGCCCGGGTCAATTGCTTTTCTTCCACAACATCAGGTATTATGGATGAGGATGCCGGTGTGAATATCGACCCGCAGAATCCAAGAAAAATAGCACTTATATAAAGCATCCATATCTGGAGAAGATGGTTGAATAAAATCGACGCTGCAGCAATAACAATAATTCCCCGGATTATATCCATCCAGACCATAATATTTTTTCTGTTAAAGATGTCAGCGATAACTCCGCCGAAGGGAGAAATTAACGCGACGGTTGCCGTATCTATTACAAGGAAAGCGGCCATCAGCAAGCCGGATTTTGTAATGTCAAGAATATACCAGCTTAAGGCAAAAGCATAAATTTGATCCATCAACAGAGAAACAACTTTCCCGTAAAAGAGCAGCATAAAATTCCGGTTTAAAAGAACACTTGCTGACTTTGAGATTACATCTTCATTTACATCAATAGTCAAAATTGAATCCATTCATAGATATTCAATCCTTTTACGGAAGATTTATTTCCTTAGCTTGATAATGATTGATATTATATGCGCCGGGCTTTTAAAATTTTCTTCATTATTAATATTAAGCCTCAACGCGTAACCCTCCGGATATTTTTGAGCCGATTGCAGTTTATTTTTATATCTTCTTCAATATCGCTTTGAAGAAGCGCTTCCCTTTCATTTTCCCGGATTGCAAAACCAATGTTGAAATTATTCCGCAAGGGAGTAATATAAAAAAGAGATTTTTTCTTATTAAATACCTTGTAAATCCAGCCGCTTTTTTTGTTGTAAAATTTCCATTCGTGTGAAAATTCCTTTATCATTCCTTCCAGTTTCTCAAAAAAAGTATATGCTTCGATAAGTGTCGGTTTCAGCAAAGCTTCATCCGGCATTAAACCTTTTTCATTTAATACAATATCGATCATAATAATCTTCCCGTCCCATCAATCGCTTTTTAATATAAGATTGAATTCGTATGCGAGATTGAGGAGCCCCATTTTATTTTCAACCCCGGTTTTCTGGTATATATTATGCATATGGCTTTCTACAGTCCTTTCTGTAATGCATAGCAAAACGCCTATTTCACGGTTCGATTTCCCGGTTGCACAAAGTTCTATAATCTCAAATTCCCTACCGGTAATATTGAATGCGATCTTCATTTGTTTTTTCCCTTTATTTTCCTTCGAAATAATCAGTATACCGATAGTATCCGAGTATTGATCTGCAATTACGGAGATATATGAATCGGTTATTACGGGATCGGGTTCATGTTTATAAATAATTCTGCAGTTAATACCGGTAAATTTCCCTTTTATTATTTGATCTATTTTTTCCTTTACATTTTCTGAAAAATTCATTATATCAAATATAAGTTTATTTCTTGCTTCCTCTTTTGAGATTGATAAAAGCAAGGGAAATTTATTATTTACAGTTATAATTCTTAAATCCGAGTTCAATATGATAACAATTTCATTTATGTTGTCAAGTATCTCACCGGCCACAATCGAATGGCCCGCGTTCATAAACTTGAATTTTATTATAATGAACCAAACATGCCAGGATAATACGATCGTTATTGAAATTATCAGAATCGGGTATAAATCTGACTTAAAAATCGGGGCAAAAAGAAATATCAATCCTAATATTGCATGAAAAATAAGGCAGCCCCAAAAATAATACCCAGCCTGTTTTTTTTCCCTATTTCTCCCGGATTTTTTCCCCCACATGCCTATCATCAAGTCGTGACCTTCTAGAAATAAAATGCATGCCGTAACAAAAAACAGAAGTAAAGGCGCTGCCGTTTTACCCTGTTCAATCCAGGCATTTCCAAGCCATGTTTGTTCATTCCAGGTTAAGAGCCCTATAAATCCTTTAATTGCAAAATACAGTCCGGGGATATGAATTAATGTTAGAAGGGGCCAGTGATCAAGCTTTTTATTTTTTGTATGAAGAACGGCAAAGTGAAAAGAAAAACTGCCGATTAATAGACATATATAAGTAAAATACTGAAGCCAGGCCCTTGGAGATCCTTTTACCGAAGACGGAGCCAGAATCATGAAGGAAATAAACCATAGAGAAATTAATATATATAAAAAAGAAAAAACCATGTTTGATCTTGAGTGGCGGTCAATGTAAAAAATATATATACTGACAAAAATGAAACTTATCGATGCCAGATACAATAAGAAATAAAAAAGGCTCATATGATTACCTCAATGGAAAGTTTCGCTCTGTATTATATTGAAATCATGGGCAAGACCAAGCAATTCGATTTTGCTGCTTATACCTAGTTTATTATAAATATTGTTTAAATGAGCTTCAACAGTCCTTTCAGTAATTCCAAGCTTTTCGCCAATCTCGCGGTTGGAAAGACCGGATACAGAGAATTCTATGATATCATACTCGCGGTCCGTGATCTTATAAGCGGTTTGCATCTGTTTTATCCCGGTATTCTCCCTGGATATCAAAAGTATGCCGATCAGGTCGGAAAATTGATCGGTAACCATTGAAATATAAGAATCCGTTAAAATCGGTTCATGATCTTTTTTATAATATATTTTACACCGCAGTTTTTCTTTCCTGCCTTCGGTTATACACATAAAATAATTTTTTATCTTGTCATCTTCGTAAATATAATCAAAAATGTTTTTGTCTTTGATGCTTTTTTCATCTACGGACAATAGCTCGCGAAATTTATCATTAACTGTGAATATTTTAAGTTCGGCGCTCATTATCACAACCATTTCATTGATGTGTGAGATTATTTTCATGAGAGGTCAATGAGGGTGTGGGCGCCATGAATTTATATTTAACCATTGCATACCAGATCCCGAACATCCAGATAAGTGTGATAATTTGAGGTATTTTGGGTACACTATGAATATTAAGCGCCGGTAATACATTTTGCAGTACGATATTTATAACAATTGAGATAAATGCTGTGATGAAAATGATTCTTGCCTGTTTTTTTTCTCTTAAACTGCCGGTTTTATTATACCATAATAAAATCAATATTAAGCAGGCTGATAGGATGCCAATATAATAAACCGTATAAGCAATAAACCATGGCGAAACAACAGAATAAACAGGCCCCCATCCGTGTTTATATTTAACAAAATCTGATACAGTTAAAACACCTGTAAGTCCCTTGATAATAAATACTATTCCAGGAATATAAATCAAAGGATAAAATTTCCTTAATTGTAAATTTTTTACCTTCAAAGTGAGAATAAGAAAATAATGAAGAAGAAGGGCGGGAAAAAAAACAAGCAAAGGAAGGGATAATTTGAAAAACAGCCAGCAGTTTCCCTTGCTATCGGAAGAAACCAGAAAAGAATAATTGAAAGACCAGACGGAAAAAACAATGCACAGGACAAAAAATAATTTATGGAAAGGACCGTTTATTTTATTTTTTTTATATAATAAAAGAATATAAAAGCCAAAATATATATATATCATGAATGCAATAATAAAGAAAAGAGATAAAACGTTCATTTTATTCTCCTATTACAATTACCTTAATAATTTTACTATATCTTTTCATTCTGTATGATATTAAAATCATAGGCGATATTTAAAAGTTCAATTTTACTGCCGATCCCCATTTTATTATAAATATTGTTCATGTGCGATTCAACGGTTCTTTCTGCAATTTCAAGCTTTAAAGCAATATCATGGTTTGAAATTCCTGAAACAGTAAGTTCAATGATATCTGTTTCTCTTTTTGTTATATTATAAACTTTTTGCAGCTGTTTAATCCCTCTATTTTCTTTGGAAATTACAAGAATACCTATTAAATCGGAAAATTGATCCGTGACCCTTGAAATATAAGAGTCTGTACGTATCGGTTCGGGTATATTCTTGTAATATATTTTACAACGCAGCCTTTCCTCTTTACCCTCAGTTAAAAACTTGAAGCATTTTATTATTTCATCGTCTGTATGAATGAATTCAAAGATGTTTTTGTTT
This sequence comes from uncultured Spirochaetota bacterium, assembly GCA_963783575.1. Lineage (GTDB taxonomy): Bacteria > Spirochaetota > Brevinematia > Brevinematales > JAOACQ01 > CAWEAK01. The sequence goes on from CAWAOD010000004.1 coordinate 222,792, forward strand.
TTAATTTTTCCCTCCTCCATTGAAAGCAGTTCCAGGAATTTATCGTTTGTCATTGAAATATTAAGCTCAGCGCTGAGAATAACAACCATTTCATTGATGTGAGATATTATCTCATTGGATGTGAGCGATGGTGACGGCGCCATAAATTTGTATTTGACCATGGCTCTCCATATTCCGAATATCCAGATAAGAATGAATAATTGAGCAACTTTTGGGAAAAAGTAAATTCCAAGGTTCGGCAGAATAGTCTGAGTGATTAATATCAGTAAATCAGTCGCTATTGCTGCATACAGCATAATCCAGGCCTGTTTTTTTTCTCTTCTTAAGGTGGTTTTATTCAGCCATAACACCGTCAATATTGGGCAGATCAGCAGGAAACTTATGTAATACAAAGTGTAGATCAAATAAAAATATGTATGGCGGGCATGAAGCGTTTCCCATCCATAGTAGTTCCTGAAAAAACCTGAAATCGGGTAGCTTCCGGTAAAACTTCCCGCCAGAAGAACAATTCCCGGTATATACAGTGCTGTTATGACAAGAACTGGAGAGGGTTTATTTTTATCTCCGGTGAGAAAAATAAAATAATTGGCCAGAAAAGCGGGAAAAAACGATAGAAAAGGCATTGATGCTTTAAACCAGAACCAGCACCCTGCTTCATCTACAGATGAAACAAGAAAAGCATAATTCAGTGACCAGACAGCGAGCATAAGACATATTATGAAAAATAAAATATATAGAGTTCCTTTCAACACCTGCTTCAAATATAAATAAAACACAAAGAGACCGAAATAACAGTAGATCATGAATGCAAATATAAATAATAGCGATAATATAGACATCTGTATATCCCTATAAGATTATAATGACACAATTAATTTTGTCAAGCGGTCGTATGAAATCATAAATATACTCCGCATCAAATATTTTAATAATCATACAACCTGAAATTATTTCTTGTGGTTATTTCTTTTAAGTTATAAAATAAAACCCGGTAAAAGAAATAACAACTGCAATTTTATCAGGATAAGGATGTAAATATGACGGTCATGAGTGCTCTAATCATCTCAATGCTTGCTTCGGCAATTTCCAATATCGGTATTATTTTTCAGAAAAAAGGCGTAAATAAGGTTTCCGGAAAAAGCAATAAAGCCACCATCAAATACATTACAAACGGTACCTGGATAACCGGCCTTGCATTAATGACGGCCGGGTGGATATTTTATCTTGCGGCAATGCGCTATGCCCCAATTTCCGTAATACAGCCGCTTCAGGGCTTCGGATTTTTGGTTTTTGTGGCCTTCAGTATATTTTATCTTCATGAACGTATCCGTCCGACTGATTGGGCAGCAGTTGCCTGTATGCTCCTGGGTATTCTTATTCTGGGGTACAGCACATCCGGGGCCGGCGGTCGGGAAAATTTTACATCGACGCCTTTATTATTGCTAAATCTGGTTCTTTTCCTCCTTTTTGCGATTCTTTACATATTGATAAAGTCCGGTATATTAAAAGGCTTCAGGATTGAAGTCTTTTGGGGAATGGTATCGGGTTCGATAATGGGCCTTGCCGCATTATACACAAAGGCTATGCTTACATATGCGGGCAATAATGATTTTTTTACAGCATTCGCAGTATATCTTCCCGTTGTAATACTGGTCAATATTGCCGGCCTTCTGGCAATGCAGCGAGGTTTCCAGACCGGTACAGCGATTATAGTTCTATCCATTCAATCGGTTCTAAACAGCGTAATACCAGTTATAGGCGGGATGCTTTCTTTTTCGGAAAGGCTGTCTTCAAATCCCCCGGTTATTGCACTTCAGATTGCCGGCTTTTTAATGGTAATTTCGGGAACCGCGGTAATATCAAAGTTCACTAAACAGGTGTGAGGTATTATATGCCCGATTTGATTTTATTGTATTATTAAATTATCTTAAACATATGAAAAATAGGAATATGAACCAGGTTCTTTCATCACGTATTTCCCCGCTTGACAATCTGCGCGGGCTTGCTATCTTCCTGATGATCGTAGTCAATTCCCTGGCCGGTTATGCAAATGTGCCGTTATGGCTCAAACATGCCCCGTTTAACGGCTTTACGCTAGCCGATATAATTATGCCGGTATTTTTATTTTCAATGGGTTTTTCATACAGCCTTTCACTAAAAAAAAGATTAACAAATAAAGGTTTGTCTAAAACTGTTTTCCATTTTATAATAAGATATATGATTCTTTATCTTTTCGGATTAGCCGGAACTCTTTTAATCAGGGAGCCGGGCGGGTGGGGAGTGCTTGAGACTCTGGGATTTGCGGGGTTATTCAGCCTTCCATTTATTTTTCTTGAATCAAGATTAAGGTTTATAATTTCAATCTTATTATCGGCTGTATACCAGGCAGCGTCAATGATTTGGGCGGATACGCTTATCAAAACCTATATTCCGACCGGCCTTGGCGGGCCGTTTGCCGTTCTGTCATGGTCATTTCCGCTTATTTTTGCATCATCGCTTTATGACTGGCTTAAGGATAGGCCTGTCGATTATAGAATAGCCAGGCTTTCGGCTATCGGTGTGGTTTTTCTTGCGTCCGGCATATTGCTGTCAATAATAATTCCAATAAACAAGCATCTTGTTTCCGTGTCATATATCTTATTTTCCACAGGAACGGCTTCTTTGCTTTTCATGATTTTTATAATTACCAATGAAATTTTGAAAATAAATATTGGTTACCTTGATATAATGGGTAAAAATTCCCTGCTGCTCTATATGTTCTCAAGTGTGATCATCCTGGTTGAAAATATAATTATCAAACCAGACACACAATTTATTATCGCGCTTTCCGGAACTGCTGGAGTTCTGGCATTAATTTTTATCACAGCCTGGATTATGAATTATAAAAAAATATTTATAAAATTGTAAAAAAGGGTTTACCTATGATTAAAATAAAAAGGGTATATGAAGAAATTTCGCCGGATGACGGTTTCCGGATCCTGGTCGATCTTTTATGGCCGAGGGGATTGGCAAAGGAAAAGGCCAAAATTGACATATGGCTGAAAGAAGCCGCTCCAAGCGGTGGACTCCGTAAATGGTTCGGGCATGATCCCGAAAAATGGAATGAATTCAGGAAGCGTTACCGCCATGAACTGGAAATCAAGAATAAAGAATTATATCTGATAGCTGAAAAAGCTGAAAATGGCAACATAACTCTTTTGTATGCGGCTAAAGATGAATTACATAATAATGCGGTTGTTCTTAAAGAATTTATCGAAAAATTAGTACAATAAATTATTAATGAATCAAAAGATTCGGTTAACTTCTTTCGGCTTTTTCTTAAGATAAAGTGATATTGAAAAAGACTGCATCAGTGAGAATAGTTTCCTTTATAAGAAAATGCATTATCGAATTTTGAAATTTTTATGAATCAAACTTACAATATTCTGCTGGATTTTCAATTATGCGTATATGCGCCTTTCCGGCTTCGATCCAGTAAAGTCTGGAGGTTTTAATGACCGCAAACAAACAAAAAAACAAGAATCGCAAAAACAGCGAAGCTGTAAAAAGGCTTTACGATATTTGTTCCGCACATGTCGAAGAAGCCCTGTCTAAAATGGAAACAAATTCAAAGGGATTGGACCAGGAAACACATGACAGGCTTTTAAAAGAGTTTGGAAAAAACGAAATATCAGGCTCTGGTAAAACAAATGCATTTGTCGACCTGCTCCTGCGCTTCAAAAATCCTCTTGTAATACAGTTACTTGTTATCTGTGCCGTATCTTACTTTATGGGAGATTTACGTTCAGCGGCTGTTGTCGGAGGAATGATTTTCCTGAGTGTTTTTCTGGCATTTTTCCAGGAAAGGCGTTCCGGAAAAGCCGCCGAGGAGCTTCAAAAAATGGTACAGGCTACCGCTGTTATTCTTAGTAACGGCAAGGAAGTTGAAGTTACTATAAGCGAGATAGTCCCGGGTGAGATTGTAGTCCTTACAGCCGGTTCTATCGTACCTGCCGATCTACGCATCATATCGGCCAAGGATTTTTTTATCAGCCAGTCGGCTTTAACCGGTGAATCGATGCCGGTTGAAAAATTCGCCGAATTTCAGAATCTCGACAGCAAAGAACCTCTGGCTTTCAGCAATGCCTGTTTCCAGGGAAGCAATGTTGTCAGCGGAAGCGCGAAGGCTATTGCGGTGAATACCGGCAAATCAACAATCCTCGGCGCCATATCGGAAAATTTAACCGAAAGCAAAGAAACCACAAGCTTTGACAAGGGGGTAAGTTCTTTTGTATGGCTTATGGTCAGGTTTATGGTTATCATGGTTTCATTAACTTTTTTTATAGTCGGCCTAACAAAACACAATTGGCTTGAAGCTCTTTTATTCGGACTTTCTGTAGCGGTAGGCCTAACGCCGGAGATGCTGCCCATGATAGTCACGGTCTGCCTGTCCAAGGGCGCTCTCGTTATGTCGAAAAAAAAGGTCATTGTTAAAAAGCTTAAAGCAATCCAGAATTTCGGGGCAATGAATATCCTCTGTACCGACAAGACCGGGACACTGACCCAGGATAGAATTGTTCTGGAGAAATATGTTGATGTAACCAACCGTACCGATACCGACGTTTTGAAATATGCTTATCTAAACAGCTATTACCAGACCGGGCTCCGCAATCTTTTAGACAAGGCAATACTCGGACATGAAGATCTTGATGTTGAAAAAAGCGCCCTTAAGGTGGACGAAATACCATTTGATTTCACAAGGAAAAGAATGTCGGTGATCATAGATTATGAGGATACCCACGTGCTGATCTGCAAAGGTTCGGTTGAGGCGGTCTACACAATCTGCGACAGGTACCAGATTGATGATGATATCTTTCCGATGATCGATATGATAAAAGCGGACCTGAATGAAGAATACCAGCGCCTGAGTTCCTCAGGCTACCGCGTTCTTGCAATAGCATACAAGGAATTCGATAAATCAAAGAAAATCTTTTCCCCGGCCGATGAAAATGATCTTATACTTTTAGGTTATGTTGCATTTTTCGATCCTCCCAAAGATTCTACAGCGGCAGCGCTTAAGGCACTGTATAAATCCGGGGTCGATGTTAAGATCCTGACCGGAGACAATGAGCTTGTAACACAAAAGGTCTGTCACGACGTTGGCCTTACCGTTACCGACGTTAAGACCGGGAGGGAACTGGCCGTAATGAACGAGGTAGCTTTTAAAGAAGCGGTTATAAAAGCCAATGTTTTTGCTTCTCTTACCCCTTCGCAGAAGGAAAAGATTATACAGACTCTCAGGAACGACGGGAATGTTGTCGGTTTTATGGGGGACGGCATCAATGACGCACCCGCCATGAAAGCAGCCGATGTGGGAATCTCGGTAGATTCGGCAGTTGATATCGCAAAAGAATCGGCAGACATTATCCTTCTTGAAAAAAGCCTGATGGTTCTTGAGGATGGTATTATAGAAGGTAGAAAGATTTTCGCGAATATTATAAAATATATTAAAATGGGCGCCAGCTCAAATTTCGGGAATATGTTCAGCGTCGTCGGCGGAAGCTATTTCCTGCCTTTCTTACCAATGGCGCCTATCCAGGTGCTTGCCAATAACTTCCTTTACGATATTTCCCAGACCGGGATTCCTACCGATAATGTCGATAATGATCTTATCGAAAAACCGCATAAATGGGATATAGCATTTATACAAAAATTCATGATTAGGATCGGCCCGATAAGTTCAATTTTCGACTACGCTACTTTTTTCTTGATGCTATATTTCTTCAACTGTAATCTATTTCGAAACCCTAATACCGCTCCGGAAATGAAAGTCTTTTACGAAAAGCTTTTTCATACAGGCTGGTTTGTTGAGTCGCTGTTAACACAGACCCTTATTGTCCACATCATACGTACAAATAAGATTCCTTTTTTCCAGAGCCGTGCAAGCCTTCCCATGGGGCTTACAACAATAATTGTTATGGCGGCGGCAGTTTATCTGCCCTATTCACCATTTGCCGCACTCATCGGACTGGTTCCATTACCGCCTATTTTCTGGTTATGGATCGCCGGATTTCTCCTGGCATATTGTATTTTGACCCATACGCTGAAAACTTACTTCACTAAAAGGATCGGAGGTTGATCATGAAAAGCATTCTTGACGCATTAAAGGATGGAAGGCTCATCGAGCTTCCCGATGCAGACAAGGATAAATCGCTGGAATACCTTGCCGTCCTTATTGAGGCAATTCCGCATATTACTACTGATATAGATTTTGTCAATGAGATCAAAGAAAGGGAAAAACAGCTCAACACGGCAATAGGGATGGGGGTGGCTTGTCCCCACGCCCGGTCGAAGCAGGAAGGCGAGCTTCTCTGCGCTGTCGGCTGGTCTCCGGCCGGTATAGATTACGGAGCATACGACAGCAAAAAAGTTCATTTGATAGTAATGTACTATATCCCCGATTCACATAAAAACACTTATCTGAAGGAAATTTCCGGCCTTGTGAAAGCCATTAAAGAAACGAGCGGCATACAGGACCTTGAGAACATCAAAGATATGACAAGCCTCCGAAGCAGGCTTCTCGACTGGGTGGAGATGTCTATCGATAAATCGACGCCGGATGCAAAGGCAAGAATGATCAAACTTGAAGAGAAGCAGCTTGCGTCGGCCGCAGCGCCTGAAATTCATGGAAAAATCAGGATCATACCGTTTTCCGCGGTGCTTGTTGATCCGGTTAAGCTTTTTATCCTGTCACAGGATATGGAAATCATTAATAATTTTGAAAATTCCACAGAGCTTCCCGGCCTTTTAACCACGCGTACCGACTTTGATCTGGCCGGTTATCAGGTAACAATCAGTTCATCGAAATCATTCGGTCAGAAAAGATCACTTTATGACTGCGTGGCGGTGAAGATTTCATCATAACTTTTGAGTAATTTTGATCATGGCGTTATCATCGCGATTTTTTCAGCAGTTTTATTGTTTTGCCTGTCGTTATTCACCGAGGCAATTTTGGCGGCAGCAAAAGCAGAGCAACCACGCCTTAAAAGTTCGATCGAATCATAAACTGCAACAGATAGTAACCTTACCCTTCCTGTCTTATCAACTCAATCATATCCCTCACTGCTTTTTCAAGCCCTGTAAAAAGAGCGCGCCCGATTATCGAATGCCCTATGTTGAGGGTCTCGATCTCCGAAATGCAGGCGACTTCCCTAACATTTTTATAATTCAGTCCATGACCTGCGTTTACCCGGAGGCCAATGGAGGCTGCGTATTTTGCTGCGTTTATTACATTATTAAGCTCTTTATTTATCTCTAGCTCGCCGGAGGCATCGGCGTATCTTCCGGTATGGATTTCTATATAATCGCTGCCTGCTTCCCTGGAAGCCTCGATCTGGTCTTTTTCCGCATCGATAAAGAGGCTGACAATAACCCCCTTTTTCTTGAGCCCTGAAATGACTTCTTTCAATACACTGCTGTTTTTAACCGCATCAAGCCCGCCTTCGGTTGTTATTTCCTCACGCCTTTCGGGTACTATACAGACATCATCCGGTACTATTTTCATTGCTATATCAACAATATCAGGATTTACGGACATTTCCAGGTTCAGCCTTGTTTTTAAGGCGTTCCTCAGAAGATAAACATCCCTGTCCTGGATATGCCGTCTGTCTTCCCTTAAATGCGCAGTAATACTGTCGGCCCCGGCAAGTTCCGCGAGAACAGCCGCATAAAGCGGATCGGGGCTATCCGATTTTCTCACCTGCCTTAATGTGGCCACATGGTCGATATTTACTCCCAATTTCTTTCTCATATTATTCCTCTTTTATTGATAATGCATGTATAAATTTCTAATAATAATAATAATTTTATCTGTTTTTGCATTAAAAATCAAGCCGTTTTGATTATACAAATTAAATAAACTATTGGTAAAAAAAATCGATAATAATCATATGATAAAAAAATTGAATTTTGATGATATTCAGTCGATTATTAACAGTCTGGATTCCCCCCATAATTTTAACGATCCTTACGATTCATCCAAAGAGGAAGAATTGCGGGCTGAGCTTGAAAAATATATAAATACCGGGATTTTTGAAAATAAGGCTGTCCTGGGAATTGAAATAAGAAAATTCATAAAATTCGGCCTTTTTGAACAATCCATAATTCCTTTTGTTTTTTGCGAGATTATAAGCAGTGCTGTTTCTTTCTGCATTAATCAAAACAAAAGTATTTTTATTAATTATCATAAGGAAGATTTTAAGAGAAATTTTAAAATCCGGGAAAGCGGCGGCTATTACGTTTTTGACAATCCCCTGATGGCGCTGATATTTATAATGGGCCTTGAGATTAATTTAAAAGCATACAATTCATTCAAGATTTACCCGAACCTGAGGAATATAATAGGCTGTCTTGATTTTCACTACGCCATCACCTATGACAAGGTCTTCGGTTTTAATAACTATTTCTATGGGAATGGAATTGGCAATAACAGCAGAATCATCAACAGGGAAAGCGGTAGTAAATGCATAATTGATAAAGCGGCTTATGAATGGCTGATTGTTAATGTTTAAATTTCATCAACTCATTAATTAAAAAAAGAAATAATAATCCCGGCTATGATGATAAAAACCGCATAAAGAGAACCTTTCCAGGGCGTATCCGCTTTTGTTTTCCTGCATAACAGGAAATTATTAATAAAAAGCCCGGTACAAAAAATCAGGGCTATAATGGGAATTGCATATTTGTAAAACAAACTGTTTATAAAATAATTAACAACAGGACAAATTATCATTAATAACGCCATAACAAGAAAACCCAGCCCGCTCAATCTAAGAATTGACAATATTACAGGCTTTAGCTGATCGTCAATTTCATCCCATTTTTTATTTGCCGCCTGTTCATGAAAAGGCATGAATTTTTCTGATGAAAAGCTTTTAAGCGCCATGACTAAACTGATAACGCCGACAATAAAATAAAGCACGACAGGTATTATTTTAAGTATTTCTCTCATTTTAAACCTCCAATAGAATCAAATATCAAACTCCAGAATACTCCTTGTTCCGTTATGACTTTCTATTGTAAAACTGCCGTCAAACTGCTTGCTAAGCATTTTTACCAGCATAATACCGAATCCTTTTGATTCATTGATATCAAATCCCGCGGGTAATCCTACGCCGTTATCCCTTATGGTAAGAGTTATATGATTATCAACATTTTTTAAGGCAATATTTATCAAACCGGAATCTCTATTGACGAAAGCGTATTTGAATATATTTGAGATAAGTTCATTGATAAAAATCCCGAGATAAAACAGGCGTCTTGAATCAAGTTGAAATTCCTCAATTCTTTTATCAATTGTGATATTCAGACTATCAGGAAAAAGCGCTAATATCGCGTCTACAAGACCTTCAATATAATTTTTCACGGGAATATTTTCATAATTTTCTGTAAGAATTAACTTATCATAGAGCAGTCTCATACTATTTACCCGGCCGATAATATCCTTTAAGACAGAAATAACCTCCGGATTTGTTATTGACCGTAACTGCAATGATAGAAGGCTTCCGATAGAAGCTATATTATTTTTTATCCGGTGATGGACCTCTTTGATCATAAGTTCTTTTTCCTGTAATTGACGCTTTATTTCCTCTTCAGCCTGAAGGCGTTTAGTTTCATTTCGCTGTACCTCAATGGCGAAACCAATATCATTTGCAAGTTCATCAAGCAATTTTACCTCTTCTTCATTGAAAAAACTGATTTCATTAGCATAGATATTTAACGTACCCCAAATTTTACCTTCTACTATTAAAGGAAAAGCTGCCGATGATTGATAAGCGTTAATTTTCGCGGCTTCCTTCCATGGCTTCATTGTTTCATCACTTTGAATATCATTAGAAATTATATGAGCCGCTGATTTGACAGCTCTGCCTGTCGGACCGTTACTTCGCACTTCATCGTTAAGATCGATGTTGATAAATTTAAGATAATCGGCTTCAATTCCCTGTGACGCGGCGACATCAACTTTATTGATATCAGAATTAATTTTACCGATCCATACCATCCCAAATCCGCCCTTCTCAATTGCCGCTTCGCAAACCGATTTAAAAAACTCCTGCTGATTATGACAGCGGACAATTATCTGATTAATACAACTCAATAAAGAATACATTCTGGTCAAATTGTGTAAGGCTTCCTCCGCCTGTTTGCGCTCGGTGATGTCGCGTACAATTCCTTGAAGACGCCCATCGGATAGTTTTTTAGCGCTGATCTCCACCGGTACAAATGAACCATCCTTGCGGATCAATCTACGTTCAGTCAAAAGAATATTTCCTTGCTGTAATTCATCAAATTTCAAGGGAATCTCCAGAGTTTTTTCCGCCACATCCTGCATGGTAAGGTTAAGAATTTCTTCACGGTTGTAGCCTAACAATCTACACCCCGAAGTATTTACATCGATATATCGCCCATCGCTATCCGCAACAAATATCCCCTCAGAAGCCTGCTCGATCAGTGTTCGGTATTGTGCTTCACTCTCGCGCAGCAGCTCTTCAGCCCGTTTTCGCTCGGTTATATCTTCAATACTGGATATAATGCAGTATTTATCGCCCAGCCGGATTACCTGAGCGGATAAAAGAACTGATGCAATATTTCCTCTTTTCGAGCGAAGCATTGTCTCCTGGCGAACTACGGCCCGTCCTTCTCGAAGAACAGCTACCATGCGCAGCCGGTCTTCATCATTAGCCCATATATTTAAATCAAGTGTTGTGCTGGCAAGTGCTTCTTCCCTTGTGTAACCGGAAATGCTGGTAAAAGCGTCGTTGACCTCAATAAACCTGCCGTCTTCCATATTCGTAATAATAAAGGCATACGGCGATGTCCAGAAAGCTTTGGAGAAGCGCTCTTCGCTCTCACGCAGGGCCTCCTCCGCATGCCTGCGCTCGGTGATGTCGCGCACCATAACGATTGTATGCTCAATTCCATTCAGAATGATTAGAGAAGCTGACATCATTCCAAGCATTATTTTCCCGCTTTTAGTACGAAACATGGCTTCAAATTCCTCAACTTTTCCGTCTTTCTTTAAACCATCCACAAATATTTTTCTATCTACAGGATTTTCCCAGATATTTTTTTCGATTGAAGATTTCCAGAGAATATCTTCTTCGGAATATCCCATAATCCGCGTAAATGCAATATTAATTGAAACATAAACGCCGTCATCCAATCGATTGATACTGAAGCAGTCAGGACTTGTCATAAATGCTTTTCTGAACTTTTCCTCACTCGCATTGAGAGCCTCTTCCGCCTGTCTTCTTTTGGTAACATCGTGTATAATTGAGTACAGTAATTTCCTGCCGGAAACGGTAATAGGCCCGCTATAGACTTCCACATCCCGAATATCCCCATTTGCCAGGCGATGTTTGAAATTAAAATACTTGCTTATTTCCATTACAGCTTTTTTCAATTCTTCACGAATTGAACTTTCCGGTAATATATTTATTTCATTTATCTTTTTTTTTGTAATCTCTTCATGGCTCCAGCCGTAATAATTACAAGCGGATTCATTCGCATCAACAATATCAGTTGAATCCGGATTAATTAGAAGCATTATAGAATTGTTCTTTTCAAAAAGAGAACGGTATCGTTCTTCGCTTTCGGCCAAATTTTTATGCGCTTCAAAAAGCTTGAAAGCCATCTTGATTGAAGCATCCAATACTGTTATTCCCGAATTCTTAACAACATAGCCGTATGAGGTGATTTTTTCCGTTTTCTCAACTATTTCAGATTCCGTATGGTTTGAAAAGAAGACAAGAGGAATTTCCCTTTCTTTAAGAATTATTTTAGCCGCTTCCGTACCGTCAATCTCCTTTCCGAGATCAATATCCATAAGGATAAGATCAACCGCATCATTTTTTTTGATTATTTCAACAGCATTTTCCCCGGAATAGGAAATTATAACATTGTAACCGATATTCTCAAGATTAATTTTTTCAGCCGCGGCGATTAAGACTTCATCATCAACAAGAAGGATTGTTTTAATTTCTTTCTTTCTCATTTTGTACCCCCTATCCCTTGTCAATGTCAAATGTTTAACCGGCTGGATTATATAAGGCAACATTTTTATATTTTCAACCTGGTTTTATAAATATTTAAAGCGAGCTCAACAATTTTATCCATATTATAGTATTTATAATTTGCCAGCCGACCGGCAAATATTATGTTTTTAAGTTTTTCTGATTCCAGAGCATATTTTTCATAGAGTTTCTGGTTTTCAAAAGTCAGCACAGGATAAAACGGTTCTCCGGTATCTTTCGAATATTCTTTAACAATAACCGTTTTTTCAATTTGCTGCCCGGTAATATGCTTGAATTCGGTAATTCTTGTAAAATCATAATCGTTTGGATAATTAACAGTAGCCACAGCCTGGAAAAACGGGGAATTAATTGTCTCAAACCTGAAATCCAGCGACCTGTATGGCAAAGTACCGTATTTATAATCAAAGAAATTGTCTATACTTCCGGTAAATATCAATCTTTCATATTCAATCTGCTGTCTTATTTCAAGAAAATCAGTATTCAGCAGAAGATGAATTTTCGGGTGATTCAAAAGATTCTCAAACATCACCGAATATCCGTATTTCGGAACACCCTGGTACCTGTCCGTAAAGTAACGCCCGTCCCTGTTTGCTCTGACAGGTATTCTTCCGGCAACTTCCGGCGATAATTCTTCAGGAAAGACGCCCCATTGCTTTTTAGTATAATTTTTGTAAAATTTTTCATATAGTTCGGTGCCGATTTTACTTATGACAGTATCCATGGAATTTTCAATCTTCTTCCTGTCTACCCTGACGGAATTGAAGAATTCGGAAATATTTACCGCTGTATAATCCGTTCCGTAAAGCAGATTAATTGTATCCAGATTTATAGGAACCGGCAGATAAAGCCCGTCAACATAAGCCAGAATTCTGTATTGGAAAGCCCTCCAATCTGTAAACGCGGACAAAAAATCCCACACTTCCCTGTTATTAGTATGAAAAATATGCGGGCCATACTTATGAACAAGAAAACCGCTTTCATTATAAAAATCATGGGAATTCCCCCCAGTATGGTTTCTTTTTTCAACAATAAGAACTTCCTCACCCATACCTTCAGCAATAAGCCTTGCAAAGACTGACCCGCAAAAACCGGCCCCAATTATTACATTTTTAAATCTCATATATAACCCCATAATTCTTTAGATTTATTATTCAAATAGAATCGGATAATTATATAATCATTTATTATATATCAATGAATTAAATTAATAAACAATGAAATGATTATCAATTTATTTTATCTAACAGGGATTCCAGGCGTGCATCTTTCTGCTTTTATTTATCAATTGCTGATATTATCGATAATTCTGAAATGATGAAAAACAGATAGATTTTCAGTGGCAATAACCCTTTCTTGCTTTTTAACGATGAGTAGTCCTATGAATTTGTATATTGCAAAACCGCTGCAATCAAGAAGTCACAATCATAGAATATTTTTTACGGCCAGAGACGCTGGATTTCAGAACGGTTCCTGTTAATCCTAACAAACAGGTTATCAATCACTTTATAATAATTCAAATCCCCTGTTTTCATCCTGTAAACCTCATCTTCCATATTTTCAAGATCGGTTCTATACCCCTTAATTCCATCGGCAGCCTGAGCAAAACCGATCGCCTGATCCCAATACTTCCTGGCCTGAGTAAAATAGAATTCTGCGATATCATATCCGTCGAGATATTCTTTTTTGAACTCTTTATTAAAGAAAAATATGTGCTCTTTCATATAAAGATAACCGTAATTGATATATTCCTGGGTTAGAAGACGGCAGATATGAGTCATAAGAAGATCCTTATAGCGCTCATACTGAATTTCATTGGTAATGTACGTAATAGCCCTGATCGGATGATCGTTCGGCACGGAATAAGCCAGCTCGAGAAAGAAAATATTCCGGCTTACGGAGTCCATATCGGAATAGAGCCATTGATTGTATAGCCTGAAAAAATCCTCTTTATACCTGATTTTATCTCTGAGAGGCTGATATCCGAAATCCGCAGGATTTGAATAAGATATAACCGTACTCAAAATAAAAAAAATAAATAATAATGATAATTTCAATATAGTTTTCATATTATTTCCCGTTTTAACAGCATATTGTCAAAAGTTTTTATTGTATAGTTTAATAACTTATTATTTGTTTAAAATAATAGTTGATATCGTAATCTCCCCTCCGCAGAAGGGGAAATGATTATTATTCTTTAATGTAGATCGGAATATTTTTATTTAAGATGAATGGATTTTATATCGATTATATTGAACTGCATACTTTCTTATATCAGTCTATGGAATATGTATCACAAAAAAAAAATAATAAAATTTAGAAACTGTCAAGCAGGAATTTAGCTTTATGATAATCCTCTTTTCTGACAAAAATATGGGCTTTTGATAAGCCGACCACAGTTTCATCATATACAAAGCATTCGATATCTTCACTTTCCAGTTTAACATGCAGGATATTAGCATCCGCAATAGAATCAAAACTCGCGATCTTTACCAATTCGTTACTCATACCATTCTCCCATCACAAATATAAAATATGTTTATGTTAACCTCTGATATCAGTAAGCTCCTTTTCTATTAAGAACAGCAGGGATGGACTTAAAAATAATAATTATATCCAGCCATAGTGACCAATTCTGTACATACCAGACATCGGTTTGTATCCTGAAATCATAACCAGTGTCGCTTCGGCCGCTTACCTGCCATAAGCCGGTCATGCCCGGCAGAACAGAGTAATAATAATGCCTGTAGCTTCCGTAATATTTTTCAATTTCTTCCTGAATAACCGGCCTCGGGCCTACGGCGCTCATTTCCCCCCGCATTATGTTAAAAATCTGGGGAAGTTCATCCAGGCTTGTCTTCCGTAAAAATTTACCTATTGACGTAACGCGGGGATCGTTTTTTATTTTAAAATTTTTATCCCACTCCCTTTTTGCCGCAGGATCCGTTTCAAGGATGTTCTTTAACCTTTCCTGAGCATCCATGTACATCGTCCTGAATTTATATGCATAAAACTCCATACCGTCTTTACCTATTCTTGGCTGTCTGAAGATAACCGTTCCCTTTGATGTAATTTTAATTAATAAAGCAATAAATAAAAAAACCGGAGAAATAAATATAAATAGGAGTATCGAAGTCGTTATGTCAAAGCCCCTTTTTACTATCCTGTTTGCCGTAGAATTAAGGTTATTGTTCACCTTGATCATGAATAATTTTTCCATAAAAAGGTACTGGAGTTCGGAATTAAAAATCGCTACACCGTTAATATCGGGAATTATTATAACGCGTTTAACAAGCTTGTAAACATCATTTACTATCCGCGTCAATTCTTCCTGGGATACGCTGGGATTAGCAATAAATACAGTTTCTATATTCAGTAAATGGATAAATTTCTCATAGTTCTTTATTGGCCCATAAACCTTATATTCTTTATCATTAATCCTGATTGTTTTACCGATATTTTTTGGGTTATCGTCAAGAAATCCGACAACATTGTAGCCAAGGTGTTCTTCATTGTATAATCCATTGATTGTGGCTACAGCTTTTTCTCCGGCACCTATAATAAGAACCGATTCCTTCCATACCCCTGTTTTAAAAAGAAATTTCTTCCCCCAATATCTTACAATTGGAAGCGCAAAGATCAGATATGCCCACAGATATAGAAAAACTGTTCTGGAAATATTTCCATACATATTCCTGATGGTAATAGTAAGGAAAATAAAAACTATAGCGATGGTGACAGATTTAAAAATAATTCTGGATTCATCCCAGAATGGGTATCTCGCATTATAAAGTTTTTCAAACTGAAGCACAATGATATAAGCAAGCGGTATCCACAATATCGATACGGTATAAGAAAATAAAAAAACAAAAGCTGAAAAATTTTCGCTTCCGAAAATATACTTGAAATTCATCAGGTATTTAAAATTCCTCTGGCTGAAAATCGCTAGCAGCAGAGAAATATAAAAAGCCGCAAGATCAAGAACAACAAGTGATATGTACTGCGCGAGCGCTTTATATTTAAACCTCATTCAGAGCTCCGGAAAGATAAAAGTTAATTATCGGTATTTTTGGAAAGCTTTATATATTCAACAATAGTGATTATACATTAAATTGAGATTATTTTCAAGACAATATTCTATAACCCTCGCTCAGCATCTCCGCTAGTAACCCCCGATTTAAACCGGGGGTTATTTCTAGGTAAATCAGTTGTAATGGAATTAAATGATAGTTCCCATTGAAATATAAAAAAACTAAAAAAGGCGGCAGTATCAACTGCCGCCTATCTTATTATTATGCCGCCTGATTTTATTCAAGCCCCTTATTGATGCCTTCAAGTACTTTGTCCGCTTTATCTTTCAGCTCCGGCGGTATTTTTTTGGCTACAGGTTCCCAGGCGTTCTTTAAAAGTTTTTGATAAATTGTATAATCAAGAACATACCTCTTAACAAACCTGTAATAAGTTTTTGATGCCCCGCCCTGCACTTCCTGGAGATATTCCCAGTAATCCTCGAACGGCCTTGATCCGCCGATATTGACATTCTTGGAAACAGCGGCAATTGTCTGCTCAAAATAAGTATCCAGATCGGAAGAGTCATTCAGCATTCCCTGTTTGGCAATTGCAAATTCTGTTGTTGCAACCTGTTTTATCATTTCTGCCAGCATTTCAATCAAATTGCCTTTAGCTTCTGCTTCAGCCTTTTCTTTTGTATCTCTCTGGGCTTCTACGGTAATAAAGATAACCTTATTTCCTTCTTCATCTTTTCCGATTTCCCATTTTTTGCTTACCCATGCCGGTGTAGGGCTTATGCTTTGCTGAACCACAAAAACCTGAATTCTTGCCGCCTGTGCCGGTTCAGGCGTAGGAGCCGGAGCAGGAGCCGGCTGCGGTTTTTGCCCGCCGCATGAGGTGATAAATACTGTCAATATGATCGAAACTAAGATTAACCCGATTCTTTTCATAAAATAGACCTCCTAAATTTCACTTTTGATTTCGATATACCAAAACAATCAAATAAATATTACTGTAATGTAAAAGTTAATTCGTTCCCTCTGATTTCTTTAAGATCCAGTTTTTCAAAGCCTGGTTTACCGGACAATGCGTCAAAAATCCTGTTTACGGCATCCATCGGTTTCCCTTTGTATTGAAGATTGAAATCATAAACCATATCTTCCTTGGAACCAGATTTTAAAGTGATGTTGACAACCCCGTCAATATTTCCGAGGGCGGTTGTAAACTGGCTTGCATCACTGAAGGATTGTACTCCCGTTAACCTTACGAAATAAAATCTACCATTGTTTACATATTTTTTCAAGCTAACGGTAAGTTCATCTCTTATTTTTTTACTGGCTTCTCTCATACTCATCTTTATTGAAGCTTGAAGAGAGCTTGATTCATATTCCTGGCCCCCTTTTTCAATTGTGGCAATCAATGACCCGGTAGTCCTTACAAAAACCTTAACGCTTAATATTGCGTGGCCCTTTGTTCCCTGATAGCTGACTGCCGGTGTTACCTCGGCATATAGTTCTGCAAAAACCTTCTGCGCCAATAAAAGCCCAATTCCGACACTTCCGCTGTCCGCCTCCTGCAGAAGGCCTCTTTCATTTGCGAGCTTTTCCACAGTATCAAGATCATATGTTTGAATATTCAGTGCTGAAATCTCTCTGTTAATATTATCCACGGCCCATCTGGAATAAGTTTCCTGATCGGAGTCGTTTTTCAATGCCGGATCCTTTGGATTATAATATACCAAAAAAGTTAGCGCCGTAAGATCAACGCCGCTGAGATCTTCGCCTACAGCAGGCTGATTTTCGGGAGCGGGAGTTGCTGCTGAAGGCGCCGCAGCTTCTTTCAGGCTCATCGCATCAAGATCTGATTTCAATTTTTTTATATTGACATAAGCCTGTAATTTTAGCACAAGATTTTTATTTTCATCCCGGACATTTGAAAGCCATTTTTTCTCTTTTTCGGGAGCGGTCTTATCGGTCTCGCCCAGAATATATTTCCTTGCGGAAATATAAGTTAGAAAGGTCTTACTAAGTTCGATTTCATTCTGATTGAACTTTTGATCACCTATAATAAAAATAATGCCCTTTTTGACAATATCGGCATATGCGTTCGCAACAGCTTGTGCGAATTCGCTTGCAGTGCCGTCACCTACGAATTCTTTATCATCCGGAAGGGTGTTGACGTCAGTTTTAGCCGGCATTTGCGGCTTTACAGCATTACCGTTTCCGCATGAATTCAATACGAATAGCAGCAAAAAACCTGGTATAATAACAAACATTAACCGAAATCTTTTCATGATATCTCCCCATAAAATTCCTTTAATTAATATTATCACTAATTAATATAATTTTCAAGTTGGCTGAATGTCAAATTAAGGCTTCATTTCTTTTGATAAATTTTTCTCAGCTGTAATATTGTGTTCTAAAAACAAATATAAATTAAACCATCGCTGCTATTTAAAATATATGGGAAAAATGCCGAAAATAAATATACGGATGTTCCTATCAACAAAAAATATTTGCGGAAACAGGTAAGAAAATGAAATTTATCACATTATTATTTTTTAATATCATTTCTTTTTATATTCTGGTTGTTTTTGTGATCGGTAACGGAGGGATAATTGACAATTTGAAGAAGGTTGCATTGATATACCAGATGGAAAATAAAAAACTGACCGGTGAGCTTGAGCTGGAGAACCTTAAAACAAAACTCTACCGCCTTCAGTCATTGGCAGTTCCGGATTATTCAATTCTCGCCGAACAGGGGAAAAAAGCGGATAAAATGATTATCTTTAAATATATTAATCAAAAAGAAAATAATATCGCCAAAACTGAAATTAATATTGATATTTATAAATACAGGATATTTTTTACCGGTTTTCTGGCAGTGATATTAATAATTACCGGAAACATATTAATATATATAATAATGGGCAAAAAAGGTATAGAAAAATGAATATTTACCTCACCGGGTTCAGGGGAAGCGGAAAGACAACTCTGGGAAAAGAACTCGCTAAAATAAAGCAGATGATATTTATTGATATGGATGAATTAATAGTTGAAAAAACCAAGTTATCAATTCCGGAAATTTTTGAAAAATACGGCGAGGCTTATTTTAGAAAGATCGAGAGTGAAATACTTTTGGAAATTTCGGCAAACAACAACCAGGTTGTTTCTACCGGGGGCGGGATTATTATAAGCGAAGGTAATAGGGAAATTCTTAAGAAAACAGGTCTCTGCATCTATCTTACTGCATCCCCGGAAATCACTTATGAAAGAATCAAGGATGATGGCAACAGGCCAGCTTTAACAAGCAGTCCTTTAAAAAAAGAGATCGGGGAAATTTTAAAATTCAGGAAGCCTCTATATAAAGAAACTGCCGATTTAGTCCTGGATACAGGCAAAAATGATATTGATTCTTGCCTTTTAATTATTTTAAAAAGTATAAACAATTAAAGAGGAATAAACTTATGCTGAAATTTTACAGAAGCCTAAAAATCATAATCTTAGTATTTATTATAATTTTAATATCCGCTATCTTATTTTATGAAAACACAAAAAACATGAAATTTAATTACCTGTCGGTCCCTGTTTTTCAGCCTTTAATTAATAATTATGTTTCAATAAAAAATTTTATTCTGGATGATCCATACAATAAAAACATTTTATCCGGGATCGAAAAGACAAAGATTAAATTTAAAAATCTATTTGCCTCACTGAATAACGGTGTTTCATCCATAACATCGGAAAAATATTTTTATAATAACATTTTTATTTATCTTGTATCAAAAAAAATGGATGATATGGACAGGATCGTTAATAATGTAATATCAAAAAACCCATCCTTTAAGGATTTGATAATAATCGATAAGGATAAAAACATACTATATAAATATGGCAGCAGTCCATTCACCGCCGAATATTTCATGTTGACAAACAATTCGGAAATCCGTTTTATCAATGACGACCTGGGAATTATCAAAAGATTCAGCGATCCTACCCTCGACTATGAAATTGAAGTGATTGCTTTATTCAACCAGAACTCTGTCCTTAAAGAATTGAAAGATATGAATTTCCCTGCTTTTTTTGTTATGAACAATAAAATCTACAAAAATTCATACCCCCTTCCGGGAATCTTTGACAGGCTGCAAAATGATTTGTTTAATGAAAGAAAATATTATACCGGCTTAAAGGTTGTTGAAATGGCGGTTGTATCGATTGACAATTTTAATATCGGAACCCTGGGCCTTACCTATTCATCAAGAAGTTTAGGCAGCACATTGCTCATAATGCTAAAATTTATAATATTCCTCATATTAATCACATTAATTTTTACCTTTGACAAACTGATTGAAACAAAATTGAAATTACAGATTTCAATGAAAAAAAATAAAAAAATACAAAAGGAAAAGCAGATTCAAAATGAAGCAGATGTTGCAGTAAATGATGCCAATCTGGAATGGTTTAGCCATTATATTCAGGAAGCGGAAGGTAAGAAATAATGGGAAGATCCGCTTTGATCATATTAATTATTTTGAGTATTATACCCCGCATAAATCAATATGGAATTCAATGGTCGCGAAATAATGTATTAAAATTCACCCCTGTCTCCATATCAAATTTTGAAAATATCCATGATTATGAAAACATCGATATCGGCCATGATTTTATACAACCATCACTTGATACAAACTCATGGATTCAAACATGCCGGCAGAATATCGGCGATGATTTTGTTCTTACAAGTTCTTTTATTAATTTTACAACAGAATCAACCGATTCTTTCCTGACATTAAAATTAATAAACAGCGCTAACGATGATGTTATTTCGGAAAAAAAACTTAATCAATCAGGCAAAATCGATCTGGTAAATGTCTTTAATAAAAATATTTATCTTCAGATTGAAAATAAAGGGAAGGATATAAAAATATACTCATTCGGGCTTGTCAGGAGAAGAGAATTGGTTGCCACGTCAAATGACATTTTTATTTCACCCCCTATTCTTTTCTTTGAGGAAGAAAACCTGAAGATAGATTTTTCAATAAGATTTCCGGCAAATCTAGATGTTATAATTTTCGATAAAAACGGTAAAATCATTGATTATATAGCTAAAAATGAATTATTTTCAGAAGGCAGTAATATTTTATTATGGGATCCGTCAGTAAGCAAAAGTACCAGTTTGATTTCCAGTAAATATCTGATTTATTTTAAAATTAAAACAACCGACGGTAAGGAAACCGGGATTGTAAAAGATTTTATTTTTGTAAAAGATTAAACATCAACAACACATTGAGCTATATAAAGGTCTTTATCACGGTAAACCTTTAACTGGCAAAATGTGGCGGCTTTAATTTCCGATTTCAGAATATGTTTATTACTTGTTTTGATTTTTTCTCCCGAAACATTCATAATAATTGCGGTATCGGAAAAACTCACAATTTCAAAACCGGTAAAAATACATTTATTGATAGCCGATTCATAAATAAGTCTGTTTATGAAATCAATAAAAAGCTCCTCGAGATTATAAGCCCTGCTTTCAATGGTTACATTAATTTCATTTGAAAATGAAGACGGATCTGCCGATAAATCGGCCATAATAGAAAACACACACCTGGCAGCTTCGGTAAAAGCCTCGGGAAAACTTTCCCCGATACCTCTTATACCAATATCGGCAGTATGTTCAAAAGTTTCGTACATTATTCCTGCTCCTTATCTCTAATTAAATAAAATCTGCCTTTTTCCGGATCTTCAACATTGATAATCGACATATCTTTATCATTATTAAGCTGAACCATAATACCACCGCTGCTCTCTGCATCGGGGTCATCAACCGCCTTATATCTGTATAATTCTTTTCCTTCACCGGAGTATAATATGAGAGTTTCAATCTTGTCAATTTTTGTACGCCCGATAATCCCTTTGCCTAAAAATGAAACAAACTCTATCTTCGGTTCCCTGCCTGAAAATTCAGGGTATATATTATTTCCGGTTAGATTTTTTAAAACCGCAGATTCATTATGTGTATAAAAGTTGATTGTCCTTGAATTGTTGAAGATGAGACTTCTGAATGGTGTGACGGTCATTTCCTTTGTATTAAGATCAAGAGCTAAAACACCGTTTTTTGTAAGTATATATAAATTATTGCTTATTATACTGCTTTCGATCTCTGCCGATTGACGCCAATCCTGTTTTATCTTCACAATAACTCTATCAGGCTGGTATCCTACATCCATATTTGTAATTGCGCTTTCCACATTAAAATACCAGAAATAATCGTTATTATTCATAACCAATAAATTACCGGACCAATTCACCCAATGTGAATTTTTGGCGAAAGCCTGAAGTTCACCGCTGTCGGATTTATATAATACGGTATAATAACTTCCCCCGATTCTTAAAATCAGGCATAGATTTTCGGAGTCTTCAGAAAAATGAACCGACTCCAGCTTTATAAGGTTTCCGGCAAGGCTTCCTATATAAACGGATTTTCCGGAAGAAAAATTATAAACCTCGAAGTTATGAACCTCTATTCCGTTTGTTGTGACGCCTTCAAGAAGAAAAATATCATTTTTCGGCGAAGAATAAATCGAATCAAGATCTTTGATTTTTTGAAAATTCTCAACCAAACGATCGTTTAAATTATACTTAATCAATTTTCCTTTATTGTAATATATTAAAAAATTCCTGTCCTTTTCCTGAAAAATATTTTTCGTAATTAGGACCTTACTTTTTACATTCGAAAAGAGGTTGTCATAAACCTGAAGGTCCCTGGAAAGAACCCATCCATCAAATTTTTTATATGATACTTTACTGTAAAACCCGTCTTTATTTTCAATATTAACAACCATCCCAGGCATAAGTGAGAATAGAATTTTTCCATATCCGGGATTTTCATAAATATTTGCATTAAAGCTCTGGACAGTAGCAACAGACGGGAAAACATTATTCAGTGAAAACATCAGAATAAAGGGAATTAATCCGAATAAAACATGAAAGCCTTTATTCTTCCATTCTTTCATATCCGCACCCCTTCTTTAAACAGGTTAATTTAATTTTACCTTTTTCTTTCTGCGAAAACAGAGCGCTTCCGCAATTCGGGCAATTGACAGGCTTACCGTTTTCTTCAGCCGGTTTGATATAGGATACAAATTCACAATTGGGATAATTCACGCAACCGAAAAATGCCCTTCCCTTTTTACTCTTTTTCTGCACAATATACCCGGTTTTACAACTTGGGCATTTGCCTAGCGGTATCGGCTTTGCGTTTTTACATTCCGGCCAGCCTGAACAAGCTAAAAACAATCCGTATTTCCCTAATTTTTTTACCATTTTTTTCCCGCATTTTTCGCAAATAATATCTGTTTCTTCGTCAAAACTGCCTTTGATGCTGTCTATATTCTTATAAGCTTTGGCCAGAACCGGATTGAAAGTTGAATAAAAATCCTTTACTACTGATTTCCAGACCTTTGAACCGTCTTCAACGTCATCAAGTTCTTCTTCCATACTTGCCGTGAAATTTATATTTATCAATTCCGGAAAATTTTCAACAAGAAGTTTGTTTACAGCTCTTCCCAAAACTGTAGGCAGAAGACTCCTTGCTTCTTTTTTTACATAATACCGCTTTGTAAGAGTAAAAACCGTGGGCGCGTATGTTGAAGGCCTGCCTATCCCCATTTCTTCCATAATTTTCACAAGAGATGCGTCTGTGTATCTCGCGGGTGGTTCGGTAAACTTTTGTTCCTTTATCACCTTAATTGCTTCAAGAATGTCACCGGCTGACAAATTCTGAGGAAGTTCTTTATCCCTGGCTGTTTTTGAATAATCATAAATCCGTAAAAAACCGTCAAAAATGATTTTAGAACTGACCGCCGTAAGTGTTTTATTTCCGCAGGCAACTTCGATTACGGACTGAGTTGATTCCGATGAGGCCATCTGTGAAGACACAAAACGCTTCCATATAAGTGAATATAATTTAAATTGTTCGGCAGTGAGGTATTCTTTTATTTCATCGGGTTGATAATCAACATTTGAAGGCCTGATCGCTTCATGGGCGTCCTGGGAAGTCTTTTTGTTCGAGTAAAAATTTGGACTTTTTGGAAGATACTTTGGGCCGATTTTTTTTGAAATTAATTCCCTCACCTGTTCAAGAGCAACCGACGAAACTCTTGTCGAATCGGTTCTCATATAAGTTATCAAACCGGTTCGTGTCTTCCCTATATCAATGCCTTCATAAAGCTGCTGGGCGATAAGCATGGTCTTAATCGACGGATAACCGAAAAGATTGTTCGCAGTTTGCTGCAAAGTGCTGGTTATGAATGGAGCCGATGCATTACGAAAGGCTGTTTTCTTTTTTATATCTTTAATAATGGAAGTTTCCCGGAGCAATTCCTTTTCCAATTTTACAGCCTGAACTTCATTTGATATTACTGCTTTCTTCCCGTTGATCTTTACAAGTTCGGCTGAGAATTTCGATTTGTCTTTCTTATAATCAACATTGATCTGCCAGTATTCCATCGGAACAAAAGCTTCGATCTCATCTTCCCTGTCACAGATCAGCCGGAGAGCAATTGACTGAACCCTGCCGGCCGACAATTTGGATTTAACCTTTTTCCAGAGAAGCGGACTCAATTGATAGCCGAATATCCTGTCGATTACCCTTCTGCCTTGCTGCGCATTGACAAGTTTTTCATCGATTTTCTCAGGTTTAAAGATCTGGCTTTTAATTTCATTCTCAGTTATTTCCGTAAATTTAACCCTTGTAATGGGTATTATTCTGTCTTTGATTTTTGGGAATACATTCTTTTCAAAATCATTTTTGATGTGCCAAGCAATTGCTTCCCCTTCCCTGTCGGGGTCGGATGCAAGAATAACCTCGGAAGCCGATTTTGCCGATTCCCTGAGATCCTTCATCACTTTGTACTTATCCCTCATCACAATGTAATCAGGCTCGAAATTATCCAGATTTACACCCATCCTTGATTTGGGCAGATCAATGATATGACCGATTGATGCCTTTACCTCATAATCCCTGCCGAGATATTTTTTTATGGTTGACGCTTTCGAAGGTGATTCGACGACAACCAGCTTTTTCAATTTTTCTCCCTTAGTTTTTTTAATCTTTTTTTTAGCGCTCATTTTTTCTCCTGTAGGTAATAATTCCAGCTTATTATTTTAACGGATTATCAAATAATTTCAAATTATACACGAATAGAAGTTTTTTGTAAAAGAATTTTTATCAATAATGGAATTGTTGCCTTATAAATTCATTATGATGCAATGGAACAGGGATTGGATTAATGCCGGTTTCTTAATTTTTATCTTTCAGGAATGGGACATATTTCATATCGCTTAGCATAATATGCGAATCCCACCAATTCTTCAGCCTATTTTCAATTTCAACCGAATAAGTAAGTGTTACTCTTCTCTTGGCGACATCGGCTTCTATCTGTCTTTGAAGCATCCTGAAGGAATTATGCTCTTTGATATGCTCATCTTTCTCCGGGTAGTTATATTTAACAAACAACTGTTCTTCAGTGGAAAAATGAAGATTTACATATTCCGTTAAAAAATTTGAAAGTCTTATTAATTCCAGCACTTCTGTTCCTTCATAAAATGACAAAAGCAATTTATTTATTCTCTCAAAAAGTTCCTGATGCTGATGATCGATCAAACTTATTCCTGTTTCATATTTCTTGTCCCATTCGAATAAATCCATAATTTTGTACTCCTAAACCTAGCTTCTGTTAACAAAAACTTATTTTTAATTATAATTACATTCCCATAAAATTGTAAATAAAATTAATGAAATTTATTTCAAACCAGATCTAATACTAATACAGGCACTTCTAAAAACTCATTTTTAGGAGTGCCTGTTTAAATATTGATGAAGTTTTTGTCTTTCTTTCATATACACCTTAAGGGCAGTTCCTTTTTATTAAAAAACTTGTTTTAATGAGATTTTCGAACTGCCCATATATCATAAGATAATGCTCCGAACAGTCTATATTTTTATATAATTTATTTTATTTCAATAAAAATTTATATAATTAAGCTTTACAATTAAAATGCATTAATTTATAATAGTAAATCTAATTTATAAATTCCAATCATATTATCGGGAGGTTTCTATGCATAAATTTATTGCCATTTCAATTGCGTTCATTTTATTCACAAGTCTATTATTTGGTACGGAATCAATCACCGAAAATGCGAAAAAGGCAAAAGATATGGTAAAAAAAGCGGTTAGTTTCCTTAAGAAAAACGGTAAAACAAAAGCTATGAAGGAATTTTCAAACCCTAAGGGACAATTCAGAGACGGAGAATATTATATTTTTGTGTTTAATTTCGACGGGCTCTGTATTGCCCGCAGTGACGGTAACACCAATTTAATAGGTAAAAATATGATAGATATGCAGGATCCTGATGGAGCATATTATATCAGCAATATGATTGTAACCGCTAAACAGGGATCGGGCTGGGTGGATTATAAGCGTTCCAATCCTGTTACAAAAAAGATTGAGCCCAAGAGGCTCATATGTTGAAAAATTTAATGATTTTTGGCTGGGATGCGGGTTTTATAAATAAAATGATTTCCCGCTTTGGACAACATTAACTCAATATAGATTAATATTTTTTAAATTTTTCAGGGAATATTTATGGGGGGTCTACATATGAGGTTATTTGATAACCTGTCAATTAATAAAAAGATATTAATCCCGCCAATTTTAGTTTTGCTATTTATGCTTTTAATCAGTGTTGTTTCCGCAAGCGCTTTAATCAGCCAGATGTCTCTTGCTAATAAGCTTTATAATTTTTATTTTAAAAACTCAAACAATGCATCGGATATTATAAAAAGTGTAATACGTATTAATGAAAATTTATACCGTATTATCAGCTGGAATAGCTACAATTTTTATAGTACGGACAAAATAAGCGAACTTGGCAACCAACAAAAAACCGAGATAGATTCAGTAGTTACAAATTTAAAAAATATTTTATCGTCCGACCTGTTCTTACCTGAAGAGAAAAACGTATATTCCAATACTTTTATTTTATTTGCCAAATACAAGGAAGATGCTTTAACTGTTATTGATATGATAACCGTAGACCCGGCTATGTCGACTATGTATATGAATAAAGCAGATAAAACATACCAGCTTTTAAGCAGTAATCTGACAGAGATTCAAAATACTGAAGACAGACTGAGTAAGAACGCCTATAACAATATTAACGCCAAATCCGTTTCCGGGATTGTGACTTTTTGTGCCATCATTATTCTTTCAATCTTTATTTCTTTGATTTTATCAATGATTATCAGCCGTACCATTATTAAAGCCATAATGGAATTTACGTCAAAATCCAAGGAAATATCCGATGGAAATCTCAATATTAGTATCCGGTCATCCGGCCAAGACGAATTGGGTAAACTGGCAGAAAGCTATAACAGCTTTTTAGAGAAATTAAATTCATCAATGACCGTTTTGAATCAAATTTCAGGCATCAATGAAGATATCGCCGAAAAACTTCATTCCAATGCCCATAACCTTTCATTACATTGCGAAATGCAGGCAACCAGCAGTGCGGAAATTTCTTCGGCAATGGAAGAATTTAACAGGACTCTGGATCATATCAGTGAAAATATAAAAAAACAATTTAATACAATCGACACTTCGGCCCAGGCAATACGTGAATTGTATAACGGTATTAAGGAGATTATCGGCAGGATAGAAACTATGAAAAAAAGCCTTACCGATAATATTGATACAGCCAATCACGGCAAGAATATTATCCGGGAATCGGCTGAAGATACTGTGAAAATGAACGATTATATAGGTTTAATTACTATTAAGATTAAAGATGTAGATATTCATACGGAATCAGTCGATAATGTACTGAAGGTAATTAATAATATCTCGGAACAAACTAACATACTGGCTATGAATGCAGCCATTGAAGCGGCCCATGCAGGTGATTCGGGAAAAGGCTTCGCTATAGTGGCCGCAGAGATCAGAACCCTATCGGAAAGTATTTCATCATCTATAAGCAGTATAGCTGAAATCCTTAAAAATATTAAAAGAAGCGTTACAGAAGTCGTAGATATCAGTAAAAATATCGAACATAGCAGTATGGAAAGTAAAAATAAGGCGGTAAGCTGCGACTCGGCTATTCAAACCATCCTTACTAATATTTCCCAGATTAACCAGGAAATTGATTCCATTTCAGCCATTACCAATCATCATGGGGCAAGGACTAATGAAGCTCTGCAGAGTGCCGAAGAACTTAAAAAATTCTCCTTGTCAATCAAAGATGGTATTGAGGAGCAGTCCAAAGGTTCGAGCCTGATTATGGGTGCAATGAATCATGTTATACAGACAATATCTGAAAACACAAACATGTCCGAAAATCTCGAAGCTTTATCATTAAATATGAAAACCCAAAGCGGGGAAATACTGCAGCAGGTTTCAAACTACCGCCTAAGAAATGGCAATCGCTAAACATGCCGGTCACTGTATCAGTTCTAAAAGTCCCAAACTAAGGGAACAGAGCCTGCACTGAGCTTAGCGAATGTGATGTTCCATGACAGCCACTCTTTATCAAAGAGATTGCCGAATGCCAGTTCGGCAGCGGCAGGATGCCGCAGGGAGCACGGATGTTCTACGAAAACTTCTCTTTTATTACACAGGCCGCCGAATTTTGTTCGGCGAACGCCACGATGGAGTACAGACCGTACATCCGGTTATATGCAGGCGAAGTTTATCATTAAACTTCCACATCCTGCCCAGCAGGTATCCTTCTTTCGGCAGTTTGTTTGTGCATACAGGGCAGATTCTTTTGATATTTTCAGAAGGTGGGAAGCAAAAAGGGCAGCCGTAAACCAGTACCAGTTTTTCATTACCGAAAGTATAGGCTGAGGTTTTTATTCTTTCTCCCGGTTCCAACTTTGACCCGCAAACCGGGCATGTTAATTTTTGTTTATTATTATTTTGACCGTTCGAAATTTTTTTGCCTGAAGGAAAAATATTCCTTTTCAGCAATGAATAAAGAATTGCTGATATAATCATAATTATAAGAATGAACATCAGAATAGTTTGAATAAATTGCTCTCCCCTATTTTATAATTTGATGACTTCCAATTTTTTTCTCACAGGAGCCCTGTAATATTTTACACCAGGATAACCCAGAATCATAACTCCTGCCGGCTTTAACCCTTTTGAGATGTTGAATTCCCGCCGTGCTTTTCCGTTCAGAAGTAATGTTTCATGAGCGACACCGTTCAGACAAGTCCCAAGCCCTAAAGCTTGAGCGGCAAGCATCCCATGGGTAAGCGCTATTCCCGCATCAACTCCCTCCTGGTGGCCATTAGCGGGAGAACAAAGAATGATAACACATGGCGCGTTATATAAAACAGGATCTTTCCCTCCTTCATAATCATTAATAATAGTTTTTATTGAATTATAAAGGCTGTCGGAAAAATATCTTTTCACAGCCTTACCCAGGAAAGGTTTTATTATATTCCTGAATTTTAATAAGATTTTAACTTTTTTATAAACACTCATAACATAATCTGTTAATTTTCTTATTTTAATTTTATCGGTCACAACCACATAAACTATCGATTGATAGTTGTTTGCAGTCGGAGCGTATCGCATCGATTCAAGGACTTTACCTATTAGATCATCGCTGACAGGCTTGTCATTATACCTCCTCATCGATCTGCGGAACCTGATAAATCTCTGGAACTCTTCATATCCGGTTGAGCAGGAGTCAATTTCTTCACCGGTAAGACGCAGCGGTTCTTCTTCAGATTCAAATAAAACTGCGTCAGCCGGGCAGGCTGCAATACAATGCCCGCATTCTGTGCATTTATCATACGGATCATAATAATCCACTGCTGCTTTCCCGGATTCAACTATACTTTCAACAAAAAGTCTCGTAAGACATTCCTGGACACATATCATACAGCCAGTGCATAATTCGCGATTAATTCCCTCAATTTTCATAGATTACACTTCTCCTTTATCAATTTTTTATTGATAAAAAATAGAATTTTATCTAACAAGAGAGGTTTTCAGAAAATAAATTTTATGATGGAACTTCACAATTTCAAGAGATTATTTTATCCCTGAAAGCATTACAAGCAGCCCGCCTGCTGAAAATGCCGTTATCCACCAAAAATATGCAACTGTAGAATAAATGTGCAGATTCTTCGGGATTTCTGCATTTAAACCCTTTCTCTTTCTTTGAAGCTGTAGCAGAATAACATCTCCAAGCATTGCCATTAAAGCGGTATAACCCAGAATTCCATGGGGCGTAATTGACATATTCCTGGAGACCAAAATCATAAAAACTGTTGCCGTAAAATCAAAAAATACTCCGGCGGTAAAAAATCCAAGAACTTTGTAAGACAAAATACGTGATCTGCACTCTAAATAATAAGCCAGAGTATACAGAATAAAAGCGGCAGAAACAATTGACATCCCAATAATCAACAGCATATTCAACAAAAGAAAGTTTCCTCCGGAATAATCTTTACTTAATCAGAATTATTCCCGCCGTATTTTCGAAATTTAGCAGGATGATCTAAATATATTTTTAATCCTGATTTTAACTGCCAGCAATTTAATATTGACTAATATTTTATTATTAGTTAAAATTATGAATCGGTAATATCAAAATTTCAATAATTATGGAAATATATTATAATTTATATAGAAATCAATCCTTTGATCAATATTGAATTCTTACTTTCGAAATAACTTTTTTATTCATTTCTTATAACCGCAAATTTAGTGAAAAAATTTTAATCCCGGATATAAAGGAGATTACATTATGAATGAAATGAATTCTCAGGAAACTGCTTTTAAAGTATATGGATACCGCTGGATAATTCTTACCGTTTTTATGCTGATAAACCTGATTATACAGATTCAATGGATTTCATATGCCCCCATTACTAAAGAGTCGGCTATTTTCTACAGGGTTTCTGACCTGAACATCGGCTTTCTTGCAATGTCATTTATGATAGTTTATATACCGTTATCAATCCCCGTTTCCTGGGTAATCGATTCTATCGGTTTTCATTTCGCCGTCGGAATTGGAGCTGTATTGATGGGAATCTTCGGTATTATAAGGGGTTTATCCGGCTCTAATTATACGCTGGCTTTATTGAGTACAATCGGTATTGCAGTCTCTCAGCCTTTCCTTCTCAACGCGTGGACCAAGGTACCGGCAAAATGGTTCCCGGAAAAAGAACGTGCCACAGCGGTCGGCCTGATTACCCTTTCCAGCCTGATCGGCGTTGCTCTTGGTATGATTTTATCGCCTGTTCTTATTAAAATGATATCTATTCCGGGAATACAGCTGATTTATGGGATTATTGCAGCGCTATTCGCTGTTCTTTTCATTATCTTTGCAAGAGAAAATCCGCCTACGCCTCCATGCAAATTAGGGTTTGAAGAACGTGCCCTGATGTTTGACGGGCTGAAAAACGCCCTGATGAATAGATCATTTCTTCTTTACCTTTTTATATTCTTCATTGGAATGGGTATTTTTAACGGAATTACCACCTGGATAGAGGATATCATTCATCTGCGCAGTTTCGGCCCCGGGGAAGCGGGATTGCTTGGCGCCTTACTTCTAATCGGAGGTATTATCGGCGCAGTTATAATTCCATCCATTTCAGACAAACAGCAGAAAAGAAAACGTTTCCTTCTAATCGGCATTCTACTCTCAATTCCGGGACTATTAGGCCTGACTTTTGCCCATAGTTTCTGGCTTATTTCCCTTTCAACATTCCTGCTTGGTTTTTTCCTGGTTTCGGTCAGTCCGGTCGGTATGCAGTATGCCGCTGAAATAACCAATCCAACTCCTGAAGGGACATCTAATGGGCTGGTTCAGCTTTTCGGCCAGGGGTCGGTTGTTTTTGTTTTCATTATGGAAGCTTTAAAAACTAAGGAAGGTTCTTTTACCCCATCCCTGCTTCTTGCTGCCGGTTTATTGCTTGTAAGCGCCATTATTGCGGCACAGCTTAAGGAACCGAATTTGAAGTTAGAAAAATGAATGGAATCGAAATCAGGGTCAAGCAGAATGCTTGTTACATGTTCTCAAGATGATGCTGATATTTTTCCTCAAGATATTTTCTTTTAACTTTTAAAGTCTGGGTCAATTCTTCACCGACCGTGAAATTCTTCTTCAATATTATGAAATCCCTGATCTGTTCGAATGTCTTGAAGCCGTTTTCCCTGTTGATCAAACGTTTTATTTCTTTTCTAATTTCAGTCACAATCCTGCTATTACGAATTATGTCCTCGCCTTTTGAAATCATTTCATCCCAGGATATTTTCCACTTTTCCGCAAAGTGCCTGATTTTTTCCTCGTTAATGGCTATAAGGGCTACCAGCCATTTTTTATCCTGTCCCATGACTACCGCATGCTCTATAAAAATTGATTCTTCAAGTTTTTCCTCGATCGGTTCCGGTTCGATATTTTCTCCGCCGATCAGAACAATCGTGCTTTTTGCCCTGCCGGTGATCGTATAATCGCCGCTTACACTTGCAATACCGATATCTCCGGTATTGATCCACCCGTCACCGGATAAAACGGCCGCTGTTGCTTCGGGATTCTTGTAATATCCTTTCATAACCTGCGGACCCCTAATATGAATCAAACCTTTCTCTCCAAATTCCGCCGGCTCACCATTTTCATTTATAATCCTAACTTCCGTATCATCAATCGGTATGCCGATTGAGCCAATGGTATTTCTGCCGAGCCTTCTAGTAATCGTCCCGGGGGAAGTTTCCGTCATTCCATATGCATTTACAAGGGTTATACCTACCGTGTTAAAAAAAAGATCCACATAAGGCGGCAGCGATCCGCCGCCCGAAAATGAGGCCCTCAAATTTCCTCCCATAATATCACGGATCGGTTTGAATACCTTCCTCGATAATAGGTAAAAAGGTTTCAGTATAAATATCAGAAGCTTATTAAGCATCCTTGTTATGAATGTACTAAGCGGATTCATTTTTTTGTATGATAAAATATAACCGTTGATTTTGTTCTGAGCAAGGAAACATAAGCTGCCGATTTTCAGGAAGCTGTTGAAAAGCATTTTCTTTATAACAGACTGTTTTTCAATCTTGTCCATTATCTTGTTGTAAAACGACTCCCAGACCCTCGGGACTGAAGCTACTATCGTTGGCTTTTCACTGGCAAGGTCTTCCGTCAGGCTTTTAATGCTTGAATAAACAAGAGTCATTCCACTGGCTCCTGTGCAGTATTCGAAAGTTCTTTCATATACATGCCAGCTTGGCAGGATTGAGATTGTTTTTTCGCAATTGTTAATATCAACCCCAAGCAGCGGACTGAGGGCTTTAACATTACTCAGAAAGTTTCCGTTTGTCAGCATAACCCCTTTCGGATTACCCGAAGTCCCGGATGTGTAAATGATTGTCGCGATGTCCTCATGCTGTATGTTGTTAGCTTTTTCATTGATATATCCTGGGCCGTCTTCTAGAATTTTTTTCCCCAAAGAAATAAGTTCATTGTAATAAATTATCTTTTTCTTTAATATACTATATTCAGTTCTGTTGAGTATATTCATACCGCCGGTGCCTGGTATATTTTCATCCATTATAAAAATCTTATTTATTTGAAGGAATTCATTTTCTCTGAATTCGCTCAAAAATTGCGAAAGTCTTTCTAAATTTTCCATTATTAAAAATCTCGAATCGGAATGCTGATAGATAAACTTCTGTTCGACAGGAGTCGTATCGGAGCCCCTGGGTACAGAAACCGCCCCGATCGAGAGAAGGGCATAGTCGGTCATTGCCCATTCATAGCGGTTATCGCTGAAAAAAGCCGCATGACTCCCTTTATCAACACCTGAAGAACAAAATCCTGCCGCAAGCATCCGTACACTTCCGTAAAATTCCTTCCATGTCCTTGTAACAAAGCCTTCAGAAGTTCTGAATTTATGTGAGACTCTTTCCGGGAAAATTTTCGCATTCCTGGAGATGATCTCGAATAGGTTATTGTAAGTCAGATATAGTTCCATTAACAACCTCCGCATCGGGAAATATATAATAATTTATATTTTTGTTTTTTAACATTAAGGTATTCTACCAGAAAGAAGAATTAATGTAAATAAAAAAGAATAGTTTATTTACTTTCCCGGGGTAGTCTGCTGACTCTCTGCCTGAGAATTTCAATATAATTAATTAGCTGGCTTGCTGGTTTATAAACATAAAAATAATTTATCCCGGGGGATTTTTCAACTGATCTTACCTCTTTAAAATTACGAATAAATATTGCCAGTATTATCAGCCTGAGGAAAAAAGAAAAGATGAATACAACCGTAAAACCATTGAAAATTAAAAAGCTCCAGTTGATTCTTGTCAGAATATCGGCAATAAAACCGCCGGAAACAGCGCCCAGGAAAGCGCAGGCAGTATTTAGCGTATTAAAATAAGCCATTATTTTTGTAATATTTTCACGCCTTACGGCATCAAAGATAAAATTTGTTGTGGCAAGGTTGAATCCGGCCCATAAAAAGCCGCTGAAAGCCTGTACAAGAATAAGTATATAAAAATTTTTGAAAAGCGACCATGAAAGAGCGAGGATTGGTATACCGACTGCCGTTATGAATAATATCCGGTAATTACCATACTTATCGGAAAGAGGCCCCCAGTAAGTCATAAATATAAAATTTAGAATACTTGCCGTCATTATGATTACAGTAAACTGGATATAATTAAACCCAAGTGACTTTATTATATATACCGGTATAAGAGAACCGACAAGATTTGTTGCAAAAGTCATGGAAATGCTAAACAGGGTAAATTTGCCGAAATTTGTCGTTAAAATTTTTGCAAGAAATATACTGAAATGGAATTCCTTTTTTGGAAGTGGTACGCTCATCGGAGGTTCATGCTGATTACCAAGGGTATAAAAACTTAAAAACCGTGAAATAAATGCCAGGGTAAAAAGAACCATGTAAGCGGTTAATTCAAGCCCCGATTTTTTTGCAAAATAAAGACTAATACCGGCAATTGTGATAGCGATGAACTGTACCGCGCCGACTATTGTATTCCGGAATCCCCAGAAAACACCCCTGAGTTTTTGAGGTACAAGATCATTCATCCAGGAAAGCCATCCCGGTCCGCCGATGTTTGTGGCGGCTATGCCTATAAAAAAAACAATTATAATAACCCAGGGTTCTTTAATAAATAAACCGGTTAACACCATGCAGAACCATGACAATGCATGGATCCTGCTTGTAATTATGCTCAGTGTCTTTCTCTTTTTAAACCGGTTGATAAATTTAGCTCCTATGAGCTGTGGAAATCCTATTCCGAGCTGATACAAACCCTGCAGAATGCCGATCTGGAATACCGAAGCCCCGAATAAAAGTGCAAACGGGACAATGTAATTTTCGGAAAAACCGAACATTACCGCCCATAAAATAGCGTCAAATATGGAATACATCAGCCCTTTTTCAACATTCTTATCCGTAATCCTGCTAAAAAATTTATTATAAAAGAATCTTTTCAAAATATTTTTCACAAATACTCCTGATCTTCTATATTCAGTATAAAGCAAAATACAGCAGTTTTCAAGAGAGCTGCGCCGAAACACTCAGGATGGTTTTTAGTCAGTCATAAATTGACATAATTCAGGCTGCTTTTTAGCATATTATACTTTTATAAATGTTATAATATTAAGGAGATGATCATGTTAAACATACAATCATTAATTCTCGGTATTATTCAGGGATTAACCGAATTTATTCCGATATCCAGCTCAGCGCATTTGATAATAGTCCCATGGCTTTTTAATTGGAGCGATCCGGCTTTAAACAGTCTTTCGTTTGATGTTGCGCTGCACCTGGGAACGCTGCTCGCTTTAATCGTTTATTTCGCTTCGGATTGGATTAAATTAATCAGGGCTGGAATTGATAGTATTATCGAGAAAAAGATAGGCGGTGATATGAACCGCCGTCTCGCCTGGTTCCTTGTAATAGGATGCATACCCGGCGGAATTGCCGGGTATCTTTTTGAAAGCAAAATTGATGAGATATTTCACTCGGATCCGATACAGCCTTCTTATATGATTGTACTGGGTATTATTATTGTTATTATGGGAGCGCTGCTCTTTTTAGCGGAACGGGTTGGGCGCCGCATAAGGAAAATGGAGAACTTATCCCTTCAGGATTCGATATTGATAGGATTTTCACAGGCTTTTTCAGTTTTTCCGGGAGTATCCCGTTCCGGGGCAACAATTACCGCCGGCCTTTTTCTCGGCCTTGAAAGGGAAGCAGCGGCCCGCTTCTCTTTTCTTCTTTCAGCTCCTATTATAGCGGGTGCGGGGCTTAAAAGCCTTTTGAAAATTTTTAAAGGCATACATTCGGGGCATATCAAGCATAATGAAATTATGATGTTTCCGATCGGTTTCCTG
This sequence comes from uncultured Spirochaetota bacterium, assembly GCA_963783575.1. Lineage (GTDB taxonomy): Bacteria > Spirochaetota > Brevinematia > Brevinematales > JAOACQ01 > CAWEAK01. The sequence goes on from CAWAOD010000004.1 coordinate 259,318, forward strand.
GCAGCCGCAGTGAGCGGTTATTTATGCATCAAATTCCTACTCAGGTTTCTGCAGAAGAATAAGGTTGATATTTTCGTATATTACCGGTTTATCCTTGCTATAATTGTCATAATAATTGCCTTTCTTCGAATCAAATAAAAGGGCAAAATACTTTAAGTGAAAACCATATCAATTCAATTGTCTTTCCTTGCAATATTTTATCTCTGTCTTATAATAAATACGGATTAAAAATTCTTTATTAAAAGGAATACTAATCAGGTTATGTTTAAAGATATTTTTAAAAACATCTCACCGGCTTTCATTATCATACCGCTTCTTTTGTCCGTTATTGGGCTGGTATTTATATACAGTTCAAGCATTAACCCGGATGGCAGCAATTCCGGCCAGTTTGTCAAACAGCTGATCTGGATCATTCTGGGGTGTGCAGTCGCATTATTTATTCTCAATATCGATTATTTCCGTCTTGTTGAAACATCTAATTATTTTTATATCACCGGGATTGTCCTGCTTATTATTGTGATTATTTTCGGGAAAAATATTAGAGGGCATAAAAGCTGGATGGGGATTGGAGGATTGGGAATCCAGTTTTCCGAGATTATGAAGGTGGCATATATACTTTTTTTTGCCAAATATCTGGCCAATGCTCCTATAATCGAAAAGAAAATTCAGGTATTTTTCGTTTCCGTTTTAATTCTTGCCGCTCCTGTCGTTTTTATATTGCTTCAGCCGGATTTCGGATCAACGCTTGTTTACCTGGCAATTTTTCTGGTCATGTCCTATCTTGGAATGGCGGATGATAAATTTATCAAATATGTGATATTCAGCGGCATATTTAGTTTATTGATGCTGTTCGCTGTAGGTTATTATAAATACTACCTTCGAAACGGAGGAACGACCGTTGAAATACTGGAAATACTTCTCAGTTTTAATACTTTTTTTATAATATCGCTGACAATGTTTTTATACAGTGCTTTTGCAATTATCATCGACTTTTTCAGGCCAGTCCGGATTGTGAAGACAATATTACCCTATACGCTATGTACCGGAATCACATTTTTAGTATCGTCAATAGCGCTTAAAATATTCAAGCCTTATATGTGGAACAGAATTCTCGTAATGATTAGCCCTGAATTTGATAAAAGCGGCGCCGGTTACAACATTATCCAATCCAAAATCGCCATAGGCTCCGGAGGTTTTTTGGGAAAGGGGCTTTTCCGCGGAACTCAAAATATCCTGGGCTTTTTACCGGAAAAAAATACCGATTTTATTTTTTCAATAATTGGCGAGGAATTGGGGTTTATTGGAAGCAGTTTGATTGTGGCGATTTTTGTTGCTTATTTCTTTATTATTACCCGTACAATCCAGAACGCCAAGGATAAGGAAGGAATGCTTGTCGCTAGCGGAATACTGGCACTTTTCTTTATGCATTTATTCATCAACCTTGGAATGACTCTCGGAATAACGCCCGCTACTGGCGTTCCTCTGCCGTTTATCAGTTACGGCGGCTCTTCTTATATAACCTTCATCTGCGCCGCTGCACTGGTCTGCAATATTTATTCCCGGCGTTTCGTTCATTAAGGAATATTCTTTTGAAATGATTAACAAGGAGATTAAATTTATGAGTATTAACAATGAGGCAAACAAAATTCTTGACAACATTATAGAGAAACGCAGAACCGTCAGATCATTTAAAACAGATATTCCCGGGAAGGAAATGATTGAAGCGGTCATACATGCCGGTCTATGGGCTCCATATGCAGGATTGGCAGTAACAGGAGATCAGGATTTCCGTAAATTTTTTGTTATTCAAAACGGAAGTCCCTTATTAACGAAGATAAATCAGCTTCTTAAGCATCAGTCCGTGATTTCGCTTGAACAAATGGGAAAGGGCTTCAAAGAAAATTCTTTTCTCAGGGAAAAATCAATACGCTTCTTAGACCGGTTGTCTTCTATTGCAGAAAATGGGTTTCCGGAACTTGTGAATGCGCCATGTTTAATTATTATTGCGGAGCGAAAAGGTATACCGCCTTCAGAAAAGCAGAGCCTTGCGCATGTTGTTCAAAACATGTGGTTAAAAGCGACGGTTCTTGGACTCGGGTTAAGGTTGATTTCGATTATAGAAAGTCTTACTGAAAATATGGATTTTTGCAGTCTTCTGGGATTAAAATTAGGTGAATTTGCTTTTAACGGCTGTATGCTAGGCTACGCTGACCAGGAATCGCAAGCGGGTAAACGTCCCGATGATAAAGAAGTCACAAAATGGCTTTAAAAAAAAGTGTACTGCTAAGAATTGAGCAGCGGGGAATTAACATAGGTCAAGTAGCCTGCCCTGAGCCTGCAGACTGTGTGAAAACTCAGTAAAATTTTATAGTAAAATCGATTAATTATACAAAAACTCCATTTTTTGATATATTTTTCAAGCTAAAAAAATCTTAGTTTAAAAAATCTATCCGAATACGATAAACGATGGTTTATTAGCATCAAACCAGAGTCATAAGTCTCTTTATTCCCAATATATTCAATACTTTTATTAAATTATGAATGAATCCTGCCAAACTGGATTCCGTCAGAACGCCATCCTTTCCCTTCATTAAAAAATAACTGTAACCCATATTCCTTTTTATCGATCCAAATGGATGTTCACATATCTCTTTCCTTTTCTCTATGATCTTTTTCCCGGCTTCAGAACGAATTTTCCTCTTGAAGTTCTCAATTTCTTCTTTTCTAACTGGTACTTTGATACTTCGTCCTTCCACGCTTTCAGTACACTTATTTCTTACTTCACATTGGCTGCATAAGCCGCACTTGTACCTGACTATCTCTTTTCCTCCATTGACCTTCTCTACTTTTTTCCCATTTCTCACTAATGGGTTTCCCTCCGGACAATAATAAACATTTTGTCCCGGATCATATTTGAATTTATCAACCTGGTATTCTTCAGCAGGTACTCCTTTATTATCTTCTTTGCCTCGAATCCTTGCCTTATGTCCGTCATCCGGATTCGGCATATATACGTTATGTCCCTTATCTATACATTCCAGTATCTGCGGTTCGCTGTAATAACCGGCATCCGATACTTTGACCGTTTCAGTCTCTACCTTAAGCTCGTCCTTTATTTCTTCTACTCGGTCACACATTCCTGCCATCTGTTTGATATCATTGTTTTCATTCGTCACATCAATCACCACAATCAGTTTATTAGCATCATCTACTGCCATCTGCAGATTATATGCAATGTCGGATTTCCCTTTATCATTCATAAACCGGCTTTCCGGGTCATTTGAATAATATTTCTCCATTTCAGGATTTCCCTCAAAAATCTTTTTAATAGCCTCAACTTTATCCTTTTTTGTTTTCATTTTCTTTAAACGTTCCGCTATCTTTCCGGAAAGAAATTCAAATTCATTCTTTTCTTCCTTATCGTTCTTATCCATCTCATTCAAATATTCTTCGATCTTTTGATCTATTCTATGTATGATTTCTTCTATGTTTTTCCTATGATAAACATTGTTATTGTGGTTTTGCGCACTGATCTTGGTTCCATCAATTCCAACAACGTCAAATGATAAAAGCCCGGCTTTATGACATATCTTCAAAAATTCTCTGAATATCGACTGTATTCCCTTCTTATTATCTTTCCTGAAGTCGGCAATCGTCTTGAAATCCGGCGCTAGTCGTCCAGTCAGCCACATCAACTCTGTGTTTCTTCGGCACTCTCTCTCTAATTTCCTGCTTGTCCTGATTTTATTCAAATATCCGTAAATATAGATTTTTAAAAGTATTTCGGATTTATATGAACTTCTGCCGGTTGATGCTTCTTTTACTTTAAAACCAACTCCTTTCATATTTAGCTTATCAACAAAAATATCTATAAACCTTACCGGATCTTCTTCTCCTAACAGATCTTCCAGTGTTTCATTGAACAGAACTATCTGATCCCTTGATTCTCCCTCAATATGCTTCATCTTTTACTCCGATTATTTTTGTTCTAATAATTATAGCATATTTACTGTGTTTTCACACAGTCTGACGACGAAGGGGCACGCTTGTTAAAATTCTAAACCGGCAAAGAATCCTGGCCAGAACTGATTCTTGTCATTGCCCATCGGGAACTTATAGCCGGTAATAGGATTAATCGTATTCTGCCGGCCATAGTTTGCCATATAATTGAATGAAATGCCGGCTATTAATGATAAATGTTCATAAATCGGATATCCGGCAGCTATTCGTATGCTGGAAAGCATTCCGCAGAAATTTGTCGGTGAAGGTGTTGTCAGACCTATTGAACTTATAGTACCGTCTATATTCATATATAAATTTTTAAAATCTATGTGGCCGCCCAAACCCCAGGTTACTTTAAAGTACTTATAAGAAGTATCCAAACCTACTCCATAGATGTTATAAATATTTTTTGTTCCATGCCTGACGCCGGCATTCACAAAACCCGATTCATCATACCAGGAAAAGCCGTGGGTAAAACCGTCTTTAACTATGCTGACAAGGCCGATCGGTCCCGTCAATGTCCTGAGAATAATTTACCAAACCCAGCTGTAAACCGCTTGATTTGCCCGCCGACACATTAACTAACCCTGCCTGAATTCCGTCAAAATGATTCGCTATATTGACCTCGCCAGCCTGTATGCCTTCCATATCAAATAATAAATTAACTACACCGGTTTGTATATAGTTTACATTACTGGCGATATTGATAACGCCAGCCTGCGCCCATGCCGAGTTGAGTGAAAAATTGATTACGCCGAACTGAGCCCCTTCAATCCCGCCGGTATAATTAAGGGTTCCTGCTTGAACCCCTTTCATATTTTTAAGTGTCACATTGGCAACGCCGGATCCCTGAAAGCCGTATGTATTTCCGCCCGAAAAGTTAAGAATATGAGCGCCCTGGAAACCGATAACCTCTTCTCTTTCAATATTAATCATCCCGGCTTCAAATCCCTGAAGTTTTGCCGAATATCCCGCAAGAATATTTATTGAAATAATTTTTATCATATTTCCTTCCGGCATACCGGAAGTACTGATAATTGGAATGAATGAAATATCAAATGGTACGATGATGTAATCTTGCGTTTTTTTGCTGTCAGCATTTGTATGATTATCATTCTTTGACAGATTGCTGTTAGTTAAAGCAGAAGAGTCCTCAGGCCAGATAATTGCTGAAACACCTGCCTGGAATAAAACAATCATTAATACAATGAATCTATTCATATAAAAACTCCTTATAATTTTAATTGCATATAATGTGCCACATAAATTCGATTTATTATTTTAAATTATTAGCATACAGTGGAAATATGGTAATTCATTGATATTAAAATAAATATAAATTTAATAAAATCATGATTATTATGAATCACAATGAAGACAAGAAAAGATTAATAGAAATTTCATCAATAATGATATATCAACAGAGATTGGAAATTAATTTCCGATCCTTGAAGTGTTTTATTGAGGTGAATTTGAAAGTTCATGAAATGGATTTGTTTATTGGTCCGGTCATATGTTTTTTCGCATGAGGTTTTGACACTTTTTGCATTAATATCAAATCCACGGCTTTTTCAGCGGCTTTTTTCACTTCCGGGCTTGGGTCATCAATCATTTTCTGAAGGATTAACATTACCGCCGGAAGGGTTTTGCTTATATGAGAAGCTGTAAGTCCAAGGCTTCTGGCGGCTTCCCATCTTACTGCGTCCGAATAATCCGATCCGGTCTTAAGAATCTTTATTATTAAAAATGCCGCTTCTGTCATTTTAAAACCGGAAAGGGATCTGATTATCCTCCATATCATTAAATCATTGGCTATAAACCTGCCTGCAGCCTTTTTCAGGGCCTGGAAACCCGAATAGTTCCCTGTCCTTGATGTTAAGCTGCCCAGGGCATCGATTGCATGGGGGATTTTTAATAATTCATTTGAGTCTATTACTTCAATTAAAGCGTTTATTGCGGTAAAAGAGGCTCGCTTATCGATACCGGCAATAGTTCTCGCGGCAAAATCCCTTATTAGCGGATAACCGGTTTTATTGAAACATTTTTCCGGCAGCCTGTTTTCCTGATTATCACCTATTTTACCGAGCAGATTTATCAAGTATGGAACCGCCGGTTCTCCTATATTTTGAAGGGCTTTCGATTGCGCTATACGGCAGTACAAAGATTTCTCATGCTTCATTGCCTCGCTAAGGGCGGGGATGGATTCCGGGGTTTTCAAACTTCCGAGAATCGCCGCCGCGGCCGTCCTGTGCGGCGCGTATTCATCAGTCAGCAGTTCAATCAACCGGTTTAAAGTCATTTTCCTGAACGGTCCTAAATCAATATTCTCAGGTGAACCTCGTTCTATTCTTTTTTTCAGCTTTTTTCCGTCCGAATTATTCATACTATTTATGAAATTATGAATTTGGGTATAATCACCGGTAATTCTCAAATTAAATATTTAATTTCAGGCTTTTCTGAATTTCATCAAGAACAGCCTTTGCAGAAGGGACATTGTTTATAATAAAAGCGACCTTGGCGCATGGGTAATCGGCGCAGTAAGCGCAGTTTGCATATCCGTTTTTTATGCCGCATTTTCTAACCTCGCATATCCTGCAATGGCTGAAAAGAGTGCCGCTGTTTGATGTGCATCCCATACAGTTGATGTCCTCAGGTTTAAAAACATGATTAAACTGCTTTGTCCACAGTAAGGCCACTTTTTCCCTTTCGTTCTCATCGTTTTTCATTGTCGCCAGATATGTCAAGCATTCGGCGCAGTTTAATCCGCAAAAAGCCGTCATTCTTTCCACATTTATCCTCCGATTTCCATATTTTTGTTTTTTCCGGGAATTCCCAGAAGAATTGCTGCACTCATATCTTTTTCCATAATTTTATACAGATTATTATAATTTGATAATCCTGACAGCAGTATGTCAGGAATCATAAATTGCAAATTAATAAATTATAAGATAAAATGATTAATATAAATTCGATTTAAGGAATAGAATATGGAATTTAACAACCTTAACAATCAAAACAAAAATAATAAAAAAACAATTGGTTTTATTATAAATGCATTCTCCGGATTCTCCAGTTATGAAAATCAATTATGGAATGGAGTCTATGAAGCGGCCGTGAGAAGAGATGTGAATCTGCTTTGTTATACCGGGGATAGAATAATATTAAATCCCGATAAAAAATATCAAAGCCTAAAAAACATAATCTATGAATTTATTGATAGAGAAACAATAGACGGTCTTTTATTGGCTACCAGCGCCGTGGCCAACCATATTTCACCGGAAGACTTTGCCGTGTACTGCGATCGATTTATACATAAAATGCTGGTAGTAAGTATCGGGGGAACAGAATTAAATATCCCGAAATGCCTGGTTGACAACAAAAAGGGAATGCATGACATAATCGCCCATATGATCGAGAAGCATCAAAAGCGGAAAATACTTTTTATCCGGGGACCTGAAGGCAGTGACGATGCTAAACAGAGATTTGAGGTTTATCAGGATGTCCTTAAAGAATACGGGATTCCATATGATCCTCAGCTCGTAATGATAGGGAATTTTGTCGATACAAGCGGATTTGAATTGACTAATGAAATGATCCTGAAGAAAAAAGCTGAATTTGATTGTATTGTCGCGTCGAATGATGGTATGGCTATGGGAGCCATCCAGGCTTTGGTAAAAAACAATATCAGGGTACCTTACGATATTCCGGTCGTAGGTTTTGACGATATAGAAACCGCGGCATACCATAATCCCCCATTATCAACCGTACGCCAGCCGATCTTTAACCAGGCTAAAAATGCCGCCGAAATGCTGATCGATTTGATTGAAGGAAAAAACGGCGACAATACCTTTTACCTTCCGACAGAAATAGTAATAAGGCAGTCCTGCGGGTGTTTTCCCGAATCAATTATTAAAGCCAAAGCCGCATTTAAAGAAAACACGCAGGTAAATCCGCTAAAAACAGATCATATCATTATTTTTGAGCAGAGGATGAGAGAAATAATAGAAGAAATGAAAAAGATAGTTTTATCATCTGCATATTCAAATGAAATGGAAATAGAAAAGTCTCTATCCGATCTGTATAAATCATTTTATAAGGAAGCATCCGGTAACAAGGATGCAAATATTCTTCAAACTCTTGATGAAATATTGGTCAAAGTAATTTCACAGGATGGCGATCTTTCAGTCTGGCAGGATGTTATCACGGTTTTACGGAATAAAAGTTATGAGATCATTTTTGATGAACAGATCAAATTAAATTCGGAAAACTTAATCCAGCAGGCAAGGATTCTATTGAGTGATTTTTCTCTTAGAGGCCATACCATAAAAAAGAATAAGGAGGACAGGGAAAGTTTTTATCTTCGGGAAGTATTACAGACTATAAGTACTAATTTTGAATTGCATGACCTTCTTCTTGTCGTTACCGGTGAACTTTCAAGGCTTAATATACCAGGCTGTTATATCTGTGAATTCGATGATAACGAATATATACCGCAGAGTGCAAAATTGCTTCTTGCTTACGATAAAAAAGACCAGATAAACGAACTGTCTGGAAAAAACATTACAAGTTACAAATTTTCAACAATGGTACTTATTCCGAAAGATATTTTTCCAAAACATACTTTCAGGATGGTTATTCAGCCGTTGATTTACAAGCAGAATAAAATCGGGTACGCATTATTTGAAATAGGCACAATGACCGGATATATCTATGAGTCAATCGGCGCCCAATTGAGCAGCTCGCTTCAAGGAGCTCATATTCTGAAAAAATCGGAACAGGCTGAAGAATATCTTAAGGCAAGGAATCTTCAAATCCAGTCTCTGGTTGTCCCTATGATTGATTCCATAAAACGTATTTCGGAATTAACCCAGGAAAAGATGAAATCAATTCTTGATATTACCGATATGACGCGGAAGAGCTTCCGGGAAATTGCTGAAACAAATTCAATAATAGATAAGGTCGCGGAAAACATCAATAAGATGGCTGAAATAATAAATATTATCAACGAAATATCATCCACAGTCAATGTTGTCGCCCTGAACGCTTCAATTGAATCCACTCATGCCGGACAATATGGAAGCGGGTTTGCGATAATCGCAAAAGAGATTAAGAAACTGTCAGACAATACAAAAAAGAATTCCGAAGAGATATCTAAAACATTGAAAGATGTAATCCAGAAAATCAAAGATTCCATATTAAAAAGTAATGATAGCATGAAAACATTCAAGGCTCAGGAAACGGGCGTTAATGAAATCCTGGATTCACTGAAAATAATATCATCAAATATGGAAGAACTTTCCAGCAGCAGCAAAGAAATTTTGAACCTGATGTAGGCTTCATGGCGGGCTTAACAGATAATTTAATAATGAAAGAAGGCTTTTATGTTTACGGGGATTATAAGGTATACAGGTGAAATTGCATCCGTTAAAAGCGCGGGGCAGGGAAAAAGGTTCCAGATCCGCACGGAGAGAGAATTTATCTCGCGGCTAGAAAAAGGAATAACAAGCGTATCGATCGACGGAGCCTGTCATACTGCCGAAGATACCAGTCCTGATAGTTTTACAACTTTTTCAAGCTTTGAGACAATCCGCAAAACCACAACAGGCCTCTTAAAAGGCGGCAATTATGTTAACCTTGAACTGCCGCTTACACCTGAAAGCCTTCTTGATGGGCATTTAGTCCAGGGTCATGTTGATGGAATAGGGACAATATCTTCTTTTAGAAAAAAAGGCGAAGCCTTTCTTTTCCGTTTTACGGCGGATCATAGTATAATAAAATACCTTGTGGAGAAGGATTCCATTGCCGTTGATGGAATCAGTCTAACATTATTTAATGTCGATGAATCTTCATTTCAGACCGCCATTATACCTGAAACAATACAAAAAACCACTCTTAATTGGAAAAGAGAGGGAAGCGCCGTAAATATTGAAATCAATATTTTTGCCAAATATGCTGAGAAGATCCTGAAAAACGGCAACAGTAAAATTGAGGACTTTGCCGGATAGTTATGACATAATTTTCAAATTGACGGATCAAATTATAAGATAAAATTCATTCAGTTCAAATTTATATTCATTCAGCCGGAAACTTTATTCAAGCAATAAATAATCTCTCCAACATACATTCTATGATAATCCTTATCCGGGTAATTTTTGTTTATATTTTTGTCCAGAAATTTAGACGGATCGATATCCTGGTAATAGATTTTTTTGCATCCCAGAATAAGCATAGCTTCATTAAAGTACAAGGTTTCTTTCATATCAAAAGCCGGGTTTAATTCTTCAACAGCCATTTTGTTGACATTCCTGCCGGAATTTATACCGCAGTATTCAAGGGTTTTTCTATATGATTCATCAAAGAAATTTAAAGTAAAATAGCTTGATTTTTCAACAAATTCATACGTATACCTTCCGGGACGGATAAAACAGAAGCAAACTTTTTTGCCCCAGAGAACCCCCATTCCTCCCCAGCTTGCGCACATCATATTATATGAATCGATATTACCGGACGCAATCAGCATCCATTTTGTCCCTATCATATCAAAAACATTTCCGCCGATGGATTCAGGATTTTTTTTCAAAAATATCTTATTCATAGAAACTCATCCTTATTATAATGAATTTAGACAATGTCTCAATTACCATTTTAACAATGAATTAAGAACATATTTAGGTCAATTTTATAATGATTTCTGTTCATTGTCAACTATTAACTTTCCTTTTTCATAAAAAAGTTTGCCGTCGGCATATATCTTTCCTTCATCGCGCATATCGCAGAGCATATCCCAGTGTATTACAGAACGGTTCATGCCCCCGGCTTCGATCATCGAATCTCCAAGAGCCAGGTGCACAGTACCACCGATTTTCTCATCGAAAAGCATATTCCGTGTGAATTTTTTTATTTTATAGTTTGTGCCGATAGCCACTTCACCGAAAAACTTTGCCCCTTCATCTGTTTCCAGAAGGGTTTTTAAGAGGTCTTCACCTTTTTCAGCAGCGGCTTTTATTACTTTACCCGACTTTACTTCTAGATAAATTCCCTCTATCATTCTATCCATATAAATTCCCGGAAAACTGAATGTAATATGTCCATCGATCCCGTTTTCAACGGGCGACGTAAATACCTCGCCATCGGGAAAATTCTCGGTTCCGCTGCAGTTTATCCATTTCCTGCCCTCAATGTTTACCGTCAGATCTGTGTTTTCCGATACTATGCGAAGGGATTTTTTTGAATCAAGATACTCAACATATTTATCCTGGTTCCTTCTAATTTTAATCCATTCAGCGATAGGATCGTCCAGGTCGAGGTATCCCGATCCGTAAACAAAATCCTGGTATTCGGATAAACTCATTTCGGATTCCTGTGCATCCGCCTGAGTGGGGTACTGAGTTCCGCACCATCGCAATGAACCGTTCCCAACCCTCTCGGTATAGATTTTCCGCCATTCTGCCGCACCTTTCATTGAAAGCTGCAGCTTTCCGGGATTGATATTCGTTTTTGCCCTTGTATTCTTTGATGCCCAGGCAGTCAGCCAGACATCGGCTTTTTCAACGGCGTATTTTTGTATTAATCTGTCATGAACCAATTGCTCATCACTTCCATATTTCAATAAATTCTCAGATACTTCCGGCTGATCAACAAGTGTTTCGACATGAGCGCCTGCCTTGATTGCTTCGGCCGCAACGGCCTCAATCCACTCAAGAGCCGCGTCTTCGGCCTGGACAACAACAAAATCTCCCGGTTTCACTTTTGCGGAATAATTCACAAGAACACCGGCTAATTTTTTTAATCTCGGATCGGTCATAATATTCTCCATAAGTTTTTACTAAATTAAGCGGTTCTTTACTCTTACATTAAAAAGATTTAGTCGATTCTTATAAGAGAATTTTAATAAAAATCGCTCACTTCAAGTTATATTAGCATAGATTTTAAAAATAAATCCTAAAAACAGCAAAAATTTTTATAACCTGACATAGTATTGTCAGTGAAAGTAAGTTATAATTAGTCGAAAGTCATTTAGTTAAATAGTCAGCTAGTCAAATTCGACTTTCGACTGATGTTTTGGAGGCATTTATGGCATACGGCGCCTTAACGGATAAAAACTTAAAGCCGGATGATGAATCAGTTCATAACTGCCTGGCTTCAGCTGAGGTATATTGGAATTCACTGGTTCAAAACATTACCGATAATTATAAAGCCGGCGGGGAATGGAAATATTACGGTAAGAATTACGGTTGGGCTCTCGGGTTTAAAAAATCCGGAAAGGCTTTAATTTCACTTTTCCCGGCAAAAGATTACTTTACTGCACTTATAATTTTAAATAGCAAACAGGCGGAAAATTCTCTGAAAGAAGGATTAAATCCAAATACATTAAAGCTCATTGAAAAAACACCGCGGATTTATGAAGGCCGGTGGATTTTCCTTCCTGTAAAATGTGAAGAAGACATTGCTGATATTAGAATATTATTAAAAATCAGAACTTTAAAAATATAATGGAGGGCATTTATGTCCGTACTTGAAAAAATCGCATATTATCAAAACCGCAGGGACGAAGTCCCTAACCAGGAACTTGCAAAAGAACTGGCTTCTAAAGGAGACATTAAAGGGATCAAGGAAATAGCCCAAAATCTCTGGAACAAAGACAAAAATATCCAGAGCGATTGCCTGAAAGTTCTTTACGAGACCGGTTATATCCGTCCCAATCTTATTGCCGAATATTACCTGGATTTTATAAAGCTTTTAAAAAGCAAAAATAACCGCATGGTCTGGGGCGCTATGATCGCTTTGTCAACGATAGCCGGCATAAAAGCGAATGAAATCTGGCCGTTTATAGATGATATTATTGAAACAATGGAAGAAGGATCTGTCATTACAATCGACAACGCAGTTAAAACCATCTCGAAAATTGCTTCGACTTCAGGTGAGTACAGGCAAAAGCTATTTCCCATACTTATCAACTGCCTTAAAACCTGCATACCCCGAGATGTTCCGCGTCATGCCGAGAGCATTATTCTTGCCGTTGATGAGAACAATAAAGATGAATTCATCGATACAATCGAATCAAGGATGGCTGAATTCAAACCGGCCCAGCTCCCGAGGATTAAAAAGATATTTATAGCGCTTAAAATGTAATAACATTGTTTAAAAATAAAATTGATAATCTTATGAAATAGCGGTATATTTAGTAAAATTATCTTATTGGGGCGTAATATGAGTTCTTTTATTTCCGGAAATATGTTAATTCGCCTGGGCGGTTTATCCTTCATCACTTCCTGTATCGGCTTTATATTGTTCCTTGTTCTCTATGGTATTTTTTTACCGGTTAATACTGATAATTCCAACTATACCGGTCTATTGCTAAATAGAAACTGGATATGGGTAAATTTAATTCAATTATTCGCCATTATTACCGGAATATTCGGTACATTTGGATTGGTCGTTGGTTTAATTGAGAATTTACAGTGGTTAGGATTGGTTGGGTTGATTATTACGGTTTCCGGATATGTTTTCATGACCGGTACTTCATTTACGGAAACATTCGCATGGTCAACTCTTGCGCAGTTCATAACTCCCGAACAAATTATGCAGCCAGCCGGACAAACTTTGAAAAATACTCCATTCATTACTGCCTCAATGGTTGGTTTTCATTTGTTTGCGATTGGATATTTTCTGATTGGTTTGGGGTTGTTTCTTAATACTACCTCCCCAAAATGGTTGCCATTATGCCTGATGGCAGGAAGTTTTTTGTTTTCATTAAGTTTTATTATTGGAGGTACAATCCGGTATAAATTGAATCCGCTTGCAGCATTAATAATGTTAGGAGGGCTCATTCCTTTAGGAATTAAGTTGCTCAAATAACAATTCAAAAAATAAGCGGTATATTATTTGTCGGGATCAATTCCTTTTTCAATCCAATCCAATGCAATCTGTTCCCAATTTGGACTAGATGAAGAATCAATATAACGTGCTTTATCATATGTCCCAAACTCTTTTGCACGACGAATCATTTGCAATTTCATGAGTGAAGTTGGGACTATGTTGACTGAACGTATCAATCCCTTTTGAACAACCGCTTTATAACAATTGTTAACTGCTCCTTGAGATTCAGCTGGCATTGGCTTTCCATTTATTAGATTAATCAATATACTAATACTGCCATCAAAACTATCAAGAACCTTCATAAAATCCACTGCAAACTTCTTTGCTATTTCTTCGTTCATCATTCCATCAAAAGATAACATTATACCGTAAGGTTTCTTTTCGATTGCGTAAACCATTACATCCCCCTTTCTTAATCGTATTTGTCAATGTAAAACTTTAATAAAACCACATAATCCGTTGTTATTCCAGGATATTTTCCGGAATTAAAAGCTGTTTGCATACTTTTACATAACTCGAGAGACTGTCGTAAAAGTAGATTTCTAAAATATTTTTATTGGATAATATAGAGCTAAAACGGTAATTTACGAAATTGCATGAAGTTATTTATTGTAATTTTTTGAAAAAGAAAAGTCAAGGCATATTATATTAAAATAAAATGTTTCTTAACTTAGAGTGAGGAGAAAAGCATGAAAGGTGGAGTCAAAGTATGGGGTAATTAAATAAAAACTCGTCTGAATATGAATCACAAATTTACATAGGAGGTACAATTTGGTATAAGAATCCGATTGCAGCATTAATAATACCCGCATTTAACAATCATTATATTTGCTTATCTTGCTAATTTGATAAAAGAAGTCCAAGTAATATAACCACCCATAACAATAACAAATAAACCGAATGCAAATCTTAAATAAGCGGTATTGATTTTTAAAGCAATTTTTGAGCATATCCATGCTGAGATAAGAAGTGAAATAGCAATGATTACAGCAGCTTTAATGTCAACATGACCGTTACGATAGTATTCAAAAGCAGAAGCAATGCTGACAGGCAATATAAGAACAAAAAGGTTAGTCCCTACAGCCGTTTGCTGGGAAAAACCAACAAGATATACCAGAGCCGGGATAATAATTAATCCCCCCGCAAGACCGAAGAAACCAGTTGTAGCGCCTGAAGCTATGCCAATTAAAATTAATAAGATATATTGATAATAATTCATAAATTCTCCTTATGAAAAGTCCCTTTTTTTGAATAGAATTAAAATCTTCAAATATTTACATAATCTAGGGAGTGGTAAATCAATATACTCAATCAATTAATCACCATTCCTATAAATTTATAAAAAATTTATTTACCGGTATATCCATCAGGTTTTGAGAGGTTCATTAAATGACTCATAAGCAGTATAAAGCATAGTATTCCCGTCATAAGGATGTTCTTTTATTTTTCCATGACATTCCACAACTTGTTTTTCACTGCATTCTTCATTTTCAAGCCTGCAGTTACAATCACAATTACTTTTATCCATTTTTTCCCTCCTTTTTTTGACAAGATTTAATTTCGTCTTCTGAACAACTACCTTAACAATGACGTATTTGGGATGCGATGTTTATGATTTTATTCGCAGTGTCTTTTAACATTTCCTTATCTGCATAATAATGTGTAAAATATCCTCTTTTCTCACCTTTTATGACACCTGCTTTTCTTAATACCTGAAGATGCTGAGAAACAGCAGCTTCTGAAATACCAATATTTCTTGCCAAGGCTCCTACACAAAAATCATTCGTCAATAAAAGAGTTAAAATTTTCATCCGCGTTTCATCAGCCAGAGCTTTTAAAACTTTAAGTAATTGATTCATTATATACACACCATTTAATTAAGTATATACTTAAATATATAATATCATACTTAATTAATTTTGTCAATAGTGTTATATTAAAATTTTTGAAGTATCAAAATTCATTTTAAAAATGAAAATTCTTGTATATTAAAATTTTATTATCTGTTTCCGGTAATCATAAATTTCCAGCATAATATAGATTATAAGCCGTAACTCATCAAAATTAGCAAAATTTTAATTATTGATTTAGAATATACAAAATAAAATCCCAAAGTTGAAATAAAAACCCTGGAGCAAAACAATGATTCCAAAAGGAACGTTTACAGCTATCGGCAGTTTTCCGCATACTAATATTAATAAAATTACTTCAATCATAATTGATGCTTTCACGGACATGCCCGTATGGCCTCAATTGCCGAAGACCGGGTTCATGGAAAACATGTATGTCCAGTTCAGCGAGGGCCTTCCATGCATAAAAATCGATGAGAATAATCAAAAAATTCATTTTGATACATCGAATAATATATTCGAAGCAATCCAGCCGGTGTATGAAAACTTCCTTGCCGAAAACTATGATCACTTTGCGGTCACGGAAAAATACGCGATCGGATTGTATCATTTCAGGGACCGGATGGAGAAAAAGGGGAAAGCTCCTTTTGTAAAGGGCCAGATTTTGGGACCTGTCAGCATGGGGCTTACGCTCACGGATGAAAACAAAAAATTGATAATCTATAATGAACAGATCACCGACGCCATAGTAAAAACACTGGTCTGCAAGGCGGTCTGGCAGGCCCGGTTCCTCCAGAAATATGGTGAAAAACCCGTGATTTTTATCGACGAGCCCTATCTTGTGTCGTTCGGCTCGGCTTATATAAACCTGTCACGCGAACAGGTAATAACTATGCTTAATGAAATCATCGACCCCCTTCACAAAATTGGTGTTGTCACCGGCATTCATTGCTGCGGTAATACAGACTGGTCGATTCTTACCGATACGAACGTCGACATTATAAATTTCGACGCTTACGATTATTCCGACGGTATCATGCTTTATCCGGAAAAAATAAACGGATTTTTAAAATCCGGAAAATATCTTGCCTGGGGAATCGTGCCGACTTCCGAAGAAAAGATAGGCAAAGAAACCGCAAACAGCCTGCTTGAGAATCTTGTTAAAAAACAGGAGAAGCTTGCTACGCTCGGTGTTGAAAAGGATAAAATCACAAATAACATCATACTGACGCCGTCCTGCGGAACCGGGTCGCTTTCCGAGACTGCTTCGGAAAAAATAGTGAAGGTTTTAAAAGAACTATCTGAATTATATAAAGAAAACTAAGGAAACAAAATTGTCAAAGTTGATAGGCTTCATAGGTAAAGGCGGAACGGGAAAATCCACAATATCAGCGCTGGTCTTAAAGCATGCCCTTAATTCCGGCGTTAAGCCCATCCTGGTAATCGACTCCGATCCGAACAGCTGCCTTGGAGAGCTCCTCGCGCTCAGGGTAGAATCGACAATCGGCAATATTAAGCAGGATTTAATTAAAATGAAGAACGATGCAAGCGGTACTTCCATATCGAAATACGATTATTGCGAATATGCACTGAACAATTCCGTTATAGAATCAAACGGTTTCGATATGGTTGTAATGGGAAAACCGGCGGGTTCCGGATGCTATTGTATGATCAATAATGTCGTCCAGATTATGATAGAAAAACTTAAAAAGAACTACCGGGCGGTCATCGTCGATTGTGAGGCAGGTCTTGAGCACCTCAGCAGAAAGACGCTTGGAAATATCGATACCGCATTTATTATATCCGACCTATCCAGAAAGGGTGTAGCCACAGGCATCAAGCAGGCCTGTATGATGAAGGAGCTTGATATCAAAACCGGAAAAAATTATCTGATTATAAATAATGTCATGGAAAAGCCCGCTGAAGGATCTTACGAAGGACTGACAGGCGGTCTAAATAATACCGACCTTGAATTTGCCGGGTTTGTCAGGAATGATAAGAATATCGCGGAATTTGAAATGGCCGGGAAATCATTGCTGAATTTGCCGGGCAAGTGTATTGCGCTTAATGATATTGAGACAATTCTGGAAAAAGTTTCGGTTATTTAATTATAAAAGAAGGTTATATGGAAAGAAAATTAAGCATCGACCCCGCATCCGAAAAAATGATAGGCAGGGCTAAAAGTGAAAATATAGAAATTGTCTGGGACAGATTGAAAAAAATGACTCCACAGTGCGGATTTGGAACGCTCGGGATATGCTGCAGTATCTGCAATATGGGGCCATGCAACATTGATCCTTTCGAGGAGGATAAAAAGAAAGGAGTTTGCGGAGCGGACATCGATCTTATTGCGGCGAGGAACCTGGCTCGGAAAGTAGCGGCTGGTTCCGCGGCTCATTCCGACCATGGCAGGGACATCGCGGAGGCTTTTTTTGAAATCGCGGAGGATAAAACCGCCGATTTTCATGTGATAGATGAAGAGAAACTTATCAAATTGGCGCTTGAGTTTGATGTTATTTCCGATAAAAAAACGGTCCGCGATATAGTCAAAGAACTTGCGCCGAAAATGATCTCGGAGTTCGGAAAATACGACGGCACTATAACAATGATAAAACGTTCGCCGTCAAAGCAGAAAGAAATATGGGAAAAGCAGAATATGCTCCCCAGGAATATAGACAGGGAAGTTGTTGAAATCATGCACAGGACAAATATGGGGGTCGACAATAATTATAAGTCTATCCTTATCGGCGCTATGAAATGCGCGCTTTCCGACGGCTGGGGCGGCTCAATGATCTCATCCGAATTGACCGACACAATCCTTGGTTCTCCGAAGCCAGTCAGGGCTGTTGTAAATCTGGGAGTTTTAAAAAAAGAAATGGTAAATATAGTTGTTCATGGGCATGAGCCGCTTCTTACCGAAGCGGTTTACCGGGTTGTAAAAGACGGCGAATTTACGGAAGAGGCAAAAAAAGCCGGTGCGGAAGGAATAAACATAGCCGGTATATGCTGTACGGCCAATGAAATCCTGATGAGGCATGGAATCCCTGTGGCTGGCAATTTTCTTCAGCAGGAACTCGCTCTTCTGACTGGCGCGGTTGAAGTTATGATGGTGGATGTTCAGTGCATCATGCCTTCAATATCCGACGTGGCAAGATGCTTTCACACAAAGGTTATCACAACATCGATCAAGGCAAAATTCCCGGAAATCGTAAAACACATTCAATTCGAGCCCAAAAAGGCGCTGGAAACCGCCAGGGAAATCATAAAAATCGGGATAGATAATTTTAAAAACAGGGAAAAAAGCAGGGTTATGATACCTGAAGAAACAATGAACCTTGTCGCCGGATTTACCGCGGAAAATGTTAAAACCATCCTGGGAGGGACATTCAGAAAATCATACCGGCCGCTAAACGAAGCGATTGTTTCCGGTAAAATCAGGGGAATCGCAGGCGTCATCGGATGCAACAATCCTAAACTCACGCACGATTTTCATCATATTGCGCTTGTAAAGGAACTTATTAAAAATGATGTCCTCGTTCTTCAAACCGGTTGTTCGGCGATCGCTTGCGCCAAGGGCGGCCTACTGAAGCCCGAAGCCGCAAAAGAACTCGCGGGTCCCGGCCTTTACGAGATATGCGAAGCTGTTGGAATACCTCCTGTTCTGCATTTCGGTTCATGCGTGGACAACAGCAGGATACTGAATGCCGCGGTCGAATTGATCAACGAGGGAAGGATCGGTAAAAGTTTTGACGAACTGCCGGTCGCGGGAAGTGCCCCCGAATGCTGGATGAGTGAAAAATCGATCGCTATCGGATTCTATTTTGTCGCGTCCGGTATTTACACCGTGCTGGGAATGCCGCTTCCGATGATGGGAAGCAGGAATGTAGAGAATTTTCTCTGTTCCGAAGTTGAGGAGATTACCGGCGGTAAATTCGCTTTTGAGGAAGACCCGGTCAAAGCGGCGCATTTGATGATCGATCATATTGAGGGAAAACGGAAAAAACTGGGGTTGAAATAGATGAAAAAAATATACTGCGACATTCATAAATGCCTGAACTGCAGAAGATGCGAATTTGCCTGTTATATCAAGAACGCGGGTGTTAATAATGTCTTCGAGGCTGTAAAAGCCGGTACTGCGCCCGTAAAGAACATCGATCTATTAAGGATCGGGGAAGAATCATTTCCCTTCAACTGCAGGCAGTGCGATGAGCCGTTCTGCGTTGAAGCATGCATTTCGGGAGCGCTCTTTATCAATGAATCCAACGGAAGAATTTCATTCAACATCGATAAATGCGTGGGATGCTGGTCCTGCATTATGAAATGCCCGTACGGCTCTGTAAAAATGCTGAAGGGAAAAGCCTCAAGGTGTGACCTTTGTTCCGGCAGGGAAATACCGGAATGCGTAAACGCCTGCCCGACAAGGGCGCTTGTGATTGAATAAACCATATTTTCAGGAATAATAAAATGAAAAGTTTTGTCATAATCGGAAACAGCGCTGCCGGGATCGCCTGCGCTGAAGAGATAAGAAAAAGCGATAAAAGCTCATCAATTACGATTATTACCGATGAAAAAGGCGCGGCGTACTCCAGATGTCTTTTATCATATTTTATTTCAGGCCAGATCGGCGGAAATGAAATGCTTTATAAAAATGATGATTTCTATGAATTAAACAATATTAAGCTGATGGACGGTACAAAGGCGGTATCGATCGATCCTTCAGGCAAAAAAGTCAATATCGGCGGAGGATCGGTTTCTTACGACAAACTTCTCATATCTACCGGGGCGAATCCAAATAACCAGTATACTATACCTGCAGGCTGCGAAGGAATACATACCCTGCGTTATATTGACGATGCCCTGAAAATCAACGAAAAGCTTAACGGTGTTAAAAACGCCGTTGTTCTGGGATCGGGGTTAATAGGAATGAAAATAGCCTACGCTGTTTATAAAAAAGGAATTAACGTAACAATCATAGCAAAATCCGGCCATATTTTACCGCAGATGCTGGACAAAGAATCCTCAAGTTTTCTGAACTCAATTATAAGTTCTAAAAATAATTCAGGATCAAGCGGCCTGGGGGGTGCGCTTGTCAAAATAATTACAAAATTGGACGCCGACGGTTTTATTTTCAAAAACAATATGGTTTGCGGAGTAAAATTAAAAAACGGTGAAACCATTAACTGCGATATGGTCATTGTCGGGAAAGGTGTTAAGCCGAATATCGAACTCGGGATAACCTGCGGGCTTGAAGCGAATTACGGCATAATTACCGATAGTAAAATGAAAACCAGCGATAATGATATTTATGCGGCAGGCGATGCCGCTGAAACAGTTGATTTGATAACCGGTGAAAGAGGAATAAAGGCATTGTGGACCGCGGCAGTGGAACAGGGCAAAATAGCGGGAAAAAACATGCTGGGGATTAATGCGGATTACCTTGGTTCCACTTTGATGAATTCAGTCGAATGTTTCGGTATTCCCTGCATTTCATCGGGAAGTTTGAATGCAAATGATTCCGAGATTTATGATTACAGGCCGGAAAATAAAACCTCCCTCAGGAGAATATTTGTAAATGGTGGAAGAATTCGCGGTTTTATCACTATCGGTGATATTGCTTTTTCCGGCATACTGAACGGCCTTTTAAAAGATAAAAAAAACGTTTCGGAAATCAAGGGTATGTTTGGTTCCGGAAGATTGAGCCGGAGCGATCTTTTGAGCTGTTCCGGCGAGGAAACGATTATTTCTTTGATGAGTAATAGATTTGATGAGTAATAGAAAGGAAGGATATAGCCTATGTCAAAAATAGTCGCGAGTTCGGTTATAAAAGGCACATCGGAATTATTAAACAGTGTAAAGGAAAAATACAGCATGGTTGCCGCGGCTAAATCACCCGGGCATCCGGCCGTTTTTCCCGGAACAGCATACTACGCACCGATAATTTTCACAATGACCGGATATAAGATTGAAAACCTCAAGCAGATCGGGGATTTTTTCCCTGTTCTTGAAAAATTTATATCTCCTTTACCTTTTGATGACAACTGGCTGCCCTACCTCAGCCAGGCCCTGGACGGCGGTATTGCAGCTCTGATGCTTGAAGAAATACTTATGCTGCTTAGATACGCGGAGGGTTTTGAGCCCGCGAACGGATACGAAGGATTTCTCTCCGACACAAGGATGAGGACTCTCGGCGTTCAGCTAGTCGACGGCAGGATTCCCGGGTTCGCGGCCATTATCGGCGCTCCTGCGGACAGCAAAACCGCTGTAAAAATAGTCCGTGAGCTTCAGGAAAGGAGCATCCTTATATTTTTAAGCGGTAAATCAAATAATATAGCCATGAAAGATCAGCTTGAGTCCGAGGGTGTGGAAATGGGATGGGACTCCTATATTGTTCCGCTTGGCGAGGATACGGAGTCCACCATCTTTGCCCTGAACTGGGCGATCCGGGCCGCTTTGACATTCGGCGGACTTCAGGGCGGCGACGCTCAAAAATGCCTCGAATACTGCAGGGACAGGGTTTTTGCTTTCGGGCTCGGACTCGGCGGAATCGACGATCTGAAATACGCGACGGGTGCAGGAGCAATAGCTATGGGTTTCCCTGTTATCTCAGATACTGACATTCCTGAAATCCTGGCAACAGGAGTCTGCACATACGAAGCTCTTGTCAAAGAAAAGGATTACGGTAAAATCGTTCAGAAGGCGATAGAGATCAGGGGCATCAAAGTAAAGCTTTCAAAGCCCCCAATCCCGGTATTATATAGTTCCGCTTTCGAAGGCGAGAGGATCAGGAAAGAGGATTTATATATCGAGTTCGGCGGAAAAGGCGGAACCGGGTTTGAGCTCCTCATTTCAAAAGATTTAAACGAACTTGAAAATAAAAAAATAACAGTCACTGGAAAAGAGATAGATAACTGCGTTGCGGGTGAAAAACTTGACCTCGCGATCCTGGTTAAAGTCGCCGGCAGGAATATGCAGAAGGATTTCGAGCCGATTCTGGAAAGGCAGTTCCACAGGATTATGAATTACGCGATGGGTGTTATGCATATCGGCCAGCGTAATTTTGTCTGGATAAGGATAGGCAAAAACGCGAAGGAGCAGGGTTTTAAATTCCGGCATCTCGGCGAAATCATATACACAATGATAATGAACGAATACGGAAAACTTGTAGATAAAATCGAAGTTGAGATAATAACCGATTCTAATGAGGTAATGAAGCATCTTCCCGAAGCAAAATCCGTTTACGAGGAAAGGGACAAGAGGATTGGGGAAATGACGGATGAAAGCGTTAATGTTTTTTATTCATGCCTCCTTTGCCAGTCTTTCGCGCCCAATCATGTATGCATTATCACACCCGAAAGACTCGGATTGTGCGGCGCATATAACTGGCTCGACGGAAAAGCCGCGTACCAGATAGAGCCGACAGGCCCGAACCAGCCTGTAGAAAAAGGCGAAGCAATCGATTTAAGGCTCGGCCAGTGGAAAGGAATAAACGAGTTCGTTCATAAATACTCAAATAAATCGATCGACAGTTTCAGCGCGTATTCCATAATCAGTGATCCTATGACTTCCTGCGGCTGTTTTGAGTGTATTGTTGCCATTCTGCCGGGCACATGCGGAGTGATGATCGTCGACAGGAATTACCCGGGAATGACGCCTTCGGGAATGACTTTTTCCACCCTCGCAGGCGTTGTCGGCGGCGGCCGTCAGAACCCCGGGTTTTTAGGCATCGGCATAAATTACATAATAAGCGATAAATTCATCAGTGCAGAGGGCGGATTGAGACGAGTCGTCTGGATGCCTTCGGATTTAAAGGAGAGATTAAAACCCGAACTGGAACGAATATCGGTAAAAATAGGAACACCGGGCCTGCCCGATAAAATCGCAGATGAAACCGTCACAACTGATTTGATGGAGCTCGCCGCGTTCCTTACGGATAAAAAGCACCCGGCCCTTGAAATGGGAGAACTTTTCTAGGCGGCATCGTGTCGCACGCCGAACTGGTGTTCGGCGGCCTTATTGTTGTTTGAAAAGTTATCATGGCACATCAGTGTGCCCTATACAGCTTGTGTTGGGCGAACTGCGCTAAGTCTTGCAAAGAAACGTTCACCGAGTATATTGCTTCTTTGTACAGCAGCATCATGAGGGGGACATTTTAATTAGAAGATATCTGGTCGCTATTGAATAGTTCCCTCGTAGTACTGCAAAGCAGGAAATGATAGACTCGGGAACCAGAACATTGCTTAAAGGTTAACAAGGAGTCTCTATGAAGGAAGAATTAAAAGAAAAATGGAATGGAAAAGTAAACGAGGTAAAATTATCCGAAAAAACAGCAATCGGTGGAGAAACGGCTTTTTCATATTCATTGTTTGAGGGAAGTTTCCCGAACAGGCCGAAGATCGCGATGGAAATAAATGATATATACCCGGCGAACTGGCCGGAGCATTTGAGGGAATCCATAGGAGACAGTCATTTAAAAACCTCTTCATTATGGGCAAAAAGAATATCGGAAGAATTCAAGCCTGATCTGATAATGTTCGATATGACCGGTACCCATCAGGATAAAGAGAACATTTCACCGGAAACTGCCGTTGATAACCTTAATTCCGTCCTGGATGTAACTGACTTACCCGTCATATTAAGGTCGGCCGGTAATTTCGAAAAACAGAACAGTGTAATGTCAAAATGCGCCGAAAAAGCAAAAAGACAGGTTATTCTGGGTTCAGCATCACAGGACAATTACCGGACAATAACCGCTTCCGCTCTGGCGTTCAACCATTATCTGATCGCCGAATCCCCCATCGATGTTAACATCGCGAAACAGTTGAATATCCTCATAACACAGCTGAACTTCCCTTTAAACAGGGTAATAATGGACCCTTTGACCGGGGCTCTGGGTTACGGCCTGGAATACAGTTATTCCGTGATGGAAAGGATCCGTTTGCAAACACTCAACGATGATAAAATGATGACTACGCCGATGGTCTGTTTTGTGGGACAGGAAATCTGGAAAATTAAAGAAACTCGTCTGGAGGATAACAACCTCGGAGAACGTTCACGCCGAAGTATCAATTGGGAGACCTCAACTGCGGTTACACTTATTCTTTCCGGCGCAAATATAGTATCCGTGAGGCATCCCGAATCTTTGAAACAGATAAAAGGTTTTATAAATTCATTATTTAACGGGGGGAATTAAAATGGCATTAACAGGACTTGAGATTTTTAAATTACTGCCTAATAAGAACTGCAGGGAATGCGGAGTGCCGACCTGCCTTGCTTTCGCTATGAAGCTCGCGGCCAAGTCCGCAGACCCGGCTTTATGCCCATATATTTCAAAAGAATCGATTGAGATTCTCGGTTCTTCCCAATCCCCGCCGATTAAAAAACTGGTTTTCAAAGCTGGCGGAAGCGCCTTTGAAACCGGTTCCGAAACGGTAATGTACAGGCATGAAAAAACATTCGTCAACAAAACGCTTATAGCTCTTGAAGTAAGCGATTCATTGCCGGAAAGCGAATTCAAATCAAGAGTTGAAAATATAAAATCGGCCGTATTTGAAAGGGTCGGTGAAAAGCTTTTCCCCGAAGGTATATCGCTTGTTTTCGAGTCGGGCATAAAAGAGACATACTTAAAATGTTATAAAGAACTTCAAAGTCTTGATAAAATAATAGTGCTCTCCGGAATTACACCGGAAATACTGAAAGAAATAATTTCCATCGAGAGTAATTTTTCCCGTCTGGCCGTTAACTCCTTAAGGATGGAAACACTTGATAATTTCAAGGATTATCTTGTTAATAAAGACATAAAAGTTGTCCTGGAGGCTGATGATGCGGACAAACTTTTCGAGCTTGTCATTAAAGCGGAAGGCTCGGGTTTAAAGAATCTTATTTTGAAGCTGAAATCCGGATCAATTGCAGGTCTACTGGAAAATAATATATCATTGAGACGGCTTGCATTAAAGAAGGGCTTCAAACCGGCGGGATACCCTGTGATCAGCGAATGCGCCGACGAATTATTCACAGCAATAACAGGCATCTGCAAATATTCATCAATACTCATTCTGAAAAAATACGATGCCTCTTCACTATTCCCGCTTCTAACCTTAAGGCAGAACATTTATACCGATCCTCAAAAGCCTCTTCAGATCCAGCCGGGGATTTACAATATCGGTGAGCCTTCTGGGGCGTCGCCGCTGCTTGTCTCCACGAATTTTTCTTTGACCTATTTTATCGTTTCAGGAGAAGTCGAAAATTCTCCTTACAGCGCGAGGCTTCTTGTTACTGATTCCGAAGGAATGTCGGTTTTAACAGCCTGGTCCGCAAATAAATTTTCCGCAGATTTGATCGCGAAGGGAATTGCCGGTTCAAACATTGAGGATATCATCAGCCATAGAAAACTGATTATCCCGGGTTTTACTGCGATTCTGAAGGGGGACCTGGAGGATAAATTAAAAGGCTGGGAAATTATGGTCGGGCCCCAGGAAGCTTCCGATATTCCGCAATACCTGAAAGAAGTCTGGAAATAAAACACTATGGCAAATATAAGGCTCATCTCAGGTAATACTGAAAAAACCGTCCGAACAGAAAAGGGAACAAGCCTTCTGTCACTGATCCGCGACAATGGCTTTTTTATAGAAGCCCTTTGCAGCGGCGAGGGTAAATGCGGAAAATGCACTGTTAATATAAACGGTAATCCTCAACTCGCCTGCAAAAAAATGATTGATGCCGATATTTCCGTCATCATTCCGGATAGTGAGAATATTTTTCAGGATAATAAAATAGCCGCTCCTTCCGGATACGGGAATTTAAATCCAATTATTAAAAAAATAATTCTGGATATTAATAAAGATGAAAGAGAACCATATTTGTCCGACTTTGAATTTATCGGCCGTTTGTTAAGAAAGCAGGGAATAACTGTATCCGGACCGGATAATATTCCTTTAATAGCTGAAATATCAAGGATTTCCCATTTGGATAAAAAAGCAGCAATATTTCTAACAGAGAAAAATCAAAGTTACGAAATTATAGACATTTCGGAAAATTATGATGAGAAAAATGTGGGGCTGGCAATAGACATAGGAACAACAACGGTTTCCATCACATTGATCGATCTGGAAAACGGCAGACTGGCCAATTCCATTTCTTTTTATAATCCCCAGATTATTTACGGCGCTGATATAATCCACAGAATTATCTTCGCCCAGAAAAATGAAAATCACAAACTGCTTAAAGACAGGCTAATTGATGAAATTCAAATGGCTATAAGACATTTCTTTGTATGGAATCAGGTTCAGCCTGATGAAATAAAAGCTGTGGCAGTTTCCGGTAATACTACGATGATCCATTTTTTCCTGGGCCTTCCTTCAAGGTTCATCAGGGAAGAGCCTTACAGTCCCGCAGCAAGGTCATTCCCACCTCTTAAAGCATTTTCAACTCTTAATTTATTGAATAAAAGCAGGCTATTCATTTTGCCATGCCCTGCGAATTACCTCGGCGGAGACCTTGTGTCCGGAGTCATAGCCGCGTGTTTTCACAAAAATGACGGCATATCGGTCCTGCTTGATCTGGGTACTAACGGCGAAATCATCATCGGAAACAAAGACTGGCTGATAGGCTGCGCGTGTTCGGCAGGACCGGCATTCGAAGGCATGGGGCTTTCCTGCGGGACTAGGTATAAAAAAGGCGCTATAACGGATGTTTATGCCAAAGACGGTAGTTTTGAATATTCGGCAGCCGGAGGTGAAAAACCATGCGGCATATGCGGCTCCGGTATAATCAGCCTTGTAAAATGCCTCAAGGATGAAAACTTCATCGACAACAGGGGAAAGTTTACAGAAAAAGTTAAGGATAAAATTAACGGTAAAAAAGTATTTATACTTTTTAATAAAGATACAACAATGAACCTTGAAGACATTTATGTTACTGAAACCGATATCGGAAATATTCTCAGGGCAAAAGCCGCAATCTACGCTGGAATGAGGCTGATCTTTAAAAAACTTTCCCTCGATTTTTCAATGGTTGATACCCTTTACATATCCGGCGGCATAGGCAATTCACTCAATATACAGAACGCTCTTGATATCGGCCTCTTCCCTGACCTGGATCCCGGAAAAATTAAATTCATAGGCAACTCGTCCCTCAATGGGGCAATTGCTTTCCTTCTCTCAAAGGAAGCCAGGGATGATTCTGACGAAATCTTTAAGAAAATAACCTACATCGACTTGAGCAGCGAGCCGGATTTTATGGACGAATTTACGGCCGCGTTATTTATCCCGCATACTGATTATGCTTGATCTGCCATTCCCCTCTGGCTGAATGGCGGCATTAACTCTTCGAAAAAGGTCTTCCCTGTCCCAATTAGAACCACGGTATGCTATTTTTGGATTATTGACCGGCATGGAAAGTAAATCCCGCCCGTCAGTGTGATATTCCAGTTTATTTCCGGATTCTAAAAGGACAGTCGGCGCAAAATCAACCATTGATGCGGCTTGTTGGTTTTCTTTGTAAACTTTACGGCCGGGTGTCAAAATAAACAATGGAATAAACTCAAAGTAAAGATTATTATAGGAATATGAACTCTGCTTAAAATTCCCCAATTTGATTTCGGGACAATGGTCGCCATAGATAAAAATTATTGTGTTGGACAAATTCCCAAGCTCTGAAATAAATCCTTTAATAGACTGATCCACATAAGCCATAGAATTAAAGTAATTTCTTTTTGTTTCATCATTTATATCCGAAAAATCGGAATTGGTATAATAATTCAGGGCATTAATAAATGGACCATGGCTTGTCATTGTGATAATATGATAAAAAAACTGCCCTCTTTGAGTTTTAATAAAATTCAAAACATAATTAAATACATCATTATCCGCCGCTCCCCAGCCTTTTTCCCTCAGCTTCATTTTATATATATCATTGAAGGCATCAAATCCCATCTGTTTAAACGCAAACGCCCGGTTCCAGAAAGAACCCTCATTTCCATGGAAAGCAAAAGCCTGGTAATTGCAATTCTTAAGTACTTTAACCATTGAGTTTTCATAATTATAATTATTCATTTTGATGGTAGGATAATTGTCAAGAGGCTCAATACTGTTCAATATCGAAACCTCAACATCTGAAGTTCCGCCTCCTTTATGGTAGCTCAGAACATATGGATAATAAACTGAATTTGTTGTAAGCGAGAAAAGATAAGGCATAACAAGCCTGCCATTATGCAAGGTTGATATAATATGGGACTCCATGGATTCTACCTGGATAAAAATAAAATTTGATTTCTTATTACTGCCCGGGGATTTTACTATCCTTATGCTGGGCTTCAATTGATTGGTCAGAGACTGCATTTTATCTCCATTACTCGATAAATAATCTTTTATCTGGTAATATAGAAGCCCGTATTCAAAAACAACTTTTGATTCTCCGCCAAATTGTATACTGGTCCGTTTTGAACGAAACTGGAAAATATAAAACAAAGAAAAACTTATGATTAGAATGACTATTAACGACAACAAAGCTTTTACAATGTTAAAACCAGAGAATAATATCCTGCTTTTAAGTAAAAAAAACAATGCGGGAACATCAATAAAAAGTACAAACAATTGTAACTCAAAAGGAATAGCCCATTTTTTCAACAGTAGAAACACATCACCGGATAAGGAACTTGCCGTATGAACATTTAAATATTGTTTAAAATAAAAGAAATAAGTCATATTGACTAAAATATAAATAAACTGGACTGAATAGATTAGTATGAAATATCTTCTTTTCTCCATATTAACAAAAAACCAGAAATAGATTAAAACAAAAAGAAAAGTTAAAACTGAATGAAACAATAAATTTGTAAAACTCACTTCGTAATTTATTAGATTCATATAGAAAAAAAGGATTTTTATTGTATTGAAAAACAAAAAAATAATAAAAAGCGCATATCCGGTAAAAGGTACATTTTTGAAATAATATTTTTCGTCTGCCATTTAATATCTCCGGGTTAAATTAAATCTTATTTAATATTTCTTAATAAACATTTACAAGTAATAATCAAGAATTTAATTAAAAAGATGCAAATTTTTTATAATTAAAAATAAATAATCAGGAATGAGGCAGGTAAATAATTGATAATTCTTTCATAGAATAAAAGATTTTAAAAATTTAAATAAACTGATAAAAATACTTGACAAAATATTGTTTAGTAGCTAAACTATTTTTATGGAAGAAAAAAATTATGATCTGATTATTAATCAGATTTTCGGCTGGTTCAACCGCATTTTTATGAAGTATGATATTATGGAAAAAAAGCCCGTTAAAATTGAGAACGGGGAAAAGCTTTACGCATCCGAAATCCATATGATTGAGGCTGTTGGGAAGGAATTTGGCCATACAGTTACAGGGTTAAGCGAATATTTTATGATCACAAAGGGAGCGGTGTCTCAGATAATTACCAAGCTATATAATAAGGGATATGTCGAAAAAACAACTCTGAAAGGCAATGAGAAGGAAATTATTCTTAAATTAACGGAAAAAGGCTGGAAGGCATTTGATTACCACGAAAAACTGGGTGAATCGATTATGGGTAAAATTTTACAGATAAAAAACAAATACAGTGAAGATGAAGCAGAGATATTCTTGAAAATTCTTACTGATATCGACCGGTTATTTACTGATTTTGGTTTTTAATAATTTTGATAAAAAGGTAAAAAGTAATATATTAGGAGATAGATTATGGAAAGAAGAAAATTATATCTTTTTTTGATTCAAGCGCTGTCAATATTCATGTTTGTTCTCATCGCCGGGTGTTCGGGATCGTTTAAAAGTTCTGTACCGATTAAAATAAAGGCCTTAAGCATTCCGGATGGGGAATTTTTAAAATACTCAAAATATGTAAACGGCGAGAAAACATCTACATCTTATTTTGTAGGCAGAATAGGCCCCGGCAGGCATGATTTTACCGAATATATTGAAATGGTGACGGCGGGCGCGGAATCGAATATACCGGCAAATTATACAAATTATCATTATTTCATAAAAATGTCTCTGGATACAGGTTCTCTGATAGAACAATATTCCGACTACCATGATCTTCCTCAGGAATTAAAACTAAAAGCGCCAGATTTTATCGATCTGAAGATCGATTATGAAAACCACCTGGCGTCTTATGTCATGAAAATCAGGGATAAGGAAGAAGAAAGAGTCACTTATAGCAAAGTAAAACTAAAACCCGGTTTCCCTGTCTGGAATATGACGTCACTTTTGTTCGCGGGTCCAAGATTACTGGATATTAAAAGTAAAGGATTGCTCTATGTCATAGAACCGTTTTATGTCAAGGAACCGGTGCCCGGAACTTTTAAAATAATAGGAAAGGAGGTTTTAGAAACACCGGCAGGAAGATTCGATACCTTAAAGGTCGGATTCTCATCGGCTGACCCTTTCCTCGGTAAACTCCTCGAAACATATACTCAAAGTCTTTTCTTCTGGATAGAAGATTCGCCAAGAGGTTTAATCGTGAAAACCCAAGGTGACAATAACATCAATATCCTGGATGAGGTTTCAGTCTGGAAATAGTAAAATCTTTTTTTCATGGCAAAATTTTACCCCGCAGCACAGATAGCTCTACCTCACATCCAGCATCGTAATAATTAATTTAATAAATGACCTCACAGCAAAGTGGGGCTGGTATGGAAGAAATTTATTTGAAAAGTTTGAATATTTGTGTTTATGATTATAAAATCTATAAATAGATATTTAAGTTCATTAGCAGGATGATCCAATAAAAAATCCAACATTGGATGGAAGCAAGTATTTTAATCATGATATATGAAATTGATATAAGCAGAATATTAAAATATAGGAGCATAAAACCAATGAAATCTTTACTAGATGATAATCAATTCGATTTGATTATAACTGGAATCGGTATTACTTCAGCAATTGGCCAGGGAAAAGATGCTTTTACCTCCGCTTTACTGGAAGGCCGTCACTCTTTTAATATTATGCAGCGTCCGGGAAGGCAAAACGGGACCTCTTTTATAGGCGCAGAGATTTCTTCATTGTCCTATCCGGATGAGTTTTCAAAGCGTATTATACGGACAGGGTCTTTGACCGAACAAGCTGCAATGGTTACACTTCATGAAGCCTGGAAAGAAGCAAAATTAGATAATGTCGAGCCCGAAAGGATCGGGCTTATTATCGGCGGATCTAACCTTCAACAGCGAAATTCAATCCTAATTTTTGAACATTACAGAGACCAATCTTTTTTTATAAATCCAACCTATGGATTTTCCTTTATGGATAGTGACTTATGTGGATTATGTACTGAACAGTTTGGAATAAAAGGATTGGCTTATACTGTTGGAGGGGCTTCTGCAAGCGGTCAATTAGCTATTTTACAGGCTATTCAAGCCATTCAAGTGGATCAGGTAGATATTTGCATCGCTTTAGGAGGACTGATGGACCTTTCATTTTGGGAATGCCAGGCTTTACGTTCTTTAGGAGCTATGGGAACCGATCATTATGCCAATGAACCGGAAAAGGCATGCCGCCCCTTCGATAAAAACCGGGATGGGTTCATTTATGGCGAATCCTGTGGGGCAATCGTGATCGAAAAATCTAACGGGACTATAAATCGTCAATTAAAACCTTATGCGGCTATATCAGGTTGGGCAATAGGCATGGACGGGAACCGTAATCCGAATCCATCCTATGAAGGAGAACTCCGTGTAATAAATAAGGCTCTGAAACAAGCTCGATTGAAGCCAAGTGAGATAGATTATATCAATCCACATGGCACTGGTTCAGTAATCGGAGATGAAATTGAACTGAAAGCTATCCGCGACAGCCAGTTATCCCATGCTTATATCAATGCAACCAAATCCATAACAGGTCATGGATTGAGCGCTGCAGGAACTGTGGAAATTATAGCCACTTTACTGCAAATGAAATCTTCACAGCTCCATCCTACAAGAAATTTAGAGGACCCAATTGATTCAAACTATAATTGGGTGCGAAATCAACCCGTTTCTCATATCATTAAAAATGCATTGAGTCTGAGTATGGGATTTGGTGGAATCAATACCGCAATATGTTTAAACAATGTAGTTTAATAAAATATTATTAAAGAAATGTGGATAAAGTTATGGTTTCTGCCGGCATACAATAATTGACCTTGCATCATAAATTAACTCTCCCAGGGATATTTTCCCTTTTCTACAAATTGAAATATTTTATTGATAATTTCTTTATCTGAAAAAATCTCACGGTTGGCCGATACGGCCAATGTCTTTGATTTGAATATCATATCATTCAAATCACTCATATAATGTTTATAACGTAAAATTCCGGCTTTTGGCAGATTCTTAAGGCGTAGTATATGCTGTCTCAGTAAATCTTCACTCTTGTCAAGATAAGCGTCAACGAGTCCCCATGAATAAGCTTGTTGTACTGAAACAGGTTTAGTCATTACTGTTAAATAATGGGCTTTTTGGAACCCAACTCTTCGAATTAAGAATGGTAAAACCATAGCCGGAAATAATCCGAATAATAATTCAGATAAACTGAATTGTGCAGTCTCATCGGCAAGAACAATATCGCTGGCGGCAACAAAACCTACACCTCCCGCATTAGCTTTCCCACGAACGTGAGATATAGTTATGTATGGCCCTGTAGTTAATTTCAACCACAAATTGTATAATTTCTCCGGATCATCCGCGCCCTGTTTTCCACTTTTTAATTGTGTATGTATACCTTGAAAGTCGGCACCATAACAAAACACTTCGGGCAAACCTTCAAATATAACGACATTGACTTTTTCATCACAAAGTGTAAGAGTTTTATTACACTCTTCAATCAATAAATCATTAATCGTGTTATTCGCTTCCGGGCGATTAAATTGTATAAAGCAGACTGTTTCCTGAAATCTAACATTTATTGTTTGCCAATTCATATAATCCATCATATTATTTAGGTTTTTAATAATCTATGAAAATTATGCCTGAATGAAAATTCAAATTTTACAATCATTGATTTTTAAATATAATGAAATAGGATACAATTATGCTAGCACAAAATATGAAAATTAAAAAATATTTTCCCCATATTGAATATGATAGAAATAGGTTGGAATGCCCTGATTGTGATTGTGAAAAAAAAATTGGGCGCCGTTAGTTATGACATGAAGCCCCAGAATTCAAGCTATATGAGGGCATATCCATCTATCTAATATTGGTAAAAACCTTTTCCCGATTTCTTTCCCAATAGTCCTGCATCAACCATTTTTCTAAGTAATGGACAACATCTGAATTTTGAATCTTGATAACTCTCATATAAAACATCCAATGATCGAACCACTGTATCTAATCCAATTAAATCGGCGGTTTCTAAAGGCCCCATTTTATGGCCATAACCTTGTTTAAAAATGGTATCGACCTGGGCAGGGGTTGCGACTTGATCTTGAATCAGAAAAGCTGCTTCATTCATGAACAGGTGGGATAATCTGTTAGAAACAAAACCGGGATAATCATTTATAATAACCGCGTTTTTACCAAGCGTCTTTAAAAATGCAGCTATTTCATTTTCTGTTTCTACTGAAGTGTGAAAACCTCTAATCACTTCTACCATTTTTTTTAATGGGACTGGATTCATAAAATGAGTGCCAATAACATTCGAAGGTTCAGGTAAATATGACGCAATTTTTGTTATTGAAATGCAACTGGAGTTAATAGCAAAAACAACTCCCTTCTTACAATATTTAACTAAATTTGCGTACTCCTTTTGTTTTTCGTCCCAGTCCTCAACTATATTTTCAATGATTAGATCTGCCTGATCAAAATCATTATAATCTGTTTGAAATTGAATTCTAGATATTACATCTTGAAGATTTACCCCATTCAATTCTTTCTTCATCATCTTTGCCATTTTAAAATCTTGTTCAATTCTCTTTTTTGCCAAATCTAAAGAATCATGATTTAAATCTTTCAGGATGACTTGATAACCGTAACAAGCTATATCAAGTGCCGTATCACTTCCCATTACACCCGCACCTACAATAGATACAGCTTTAAATGCCATGTTCACCTCTATAATTTCCTTTCTTATTAATATTAATTATTACTTATTCTAAATTCATAGGTTAATTTTAAATCAAACATGGAATAGTCATCTAATTTTAATCAGGATTCCATCTTTATTTTTCTGAGTAATCCTGTTAGGACATTTCCAGGGCCAACCTCTTCAATTTCAGCAACGCCTTTATTTATTATATAACGTATTGATTCAACCCATTGTACGGAACTAATAATTTGCTTATAAAGATTCTCTTTAATGGTTTTCTTTTCATATGGCTGAGCATTAACATTAGCGATTACTTTGATTTGAGGTTCTGCAAATTCAAATTGATTGATAAAAGACTTGAACTTGTCCCCGGCTTCCTGCATATAGCGGGAGTGGAATGCGCCGCTAACATTCAATGGAATATACATCATAGCGCCCGATTTCTCAAATATTGGCTGCGCGGAGGTAATATCTTGTTTTAAGCCTGAAATCACTATTTGCGATGGGGAATTGAAATTGGCAATATCTATTGATGTGAGTGAATTATCTTTCAAAATCTTCGTAATCTGATCCTCTTTTAATCCGATAACAGCGGCCATAGCGCCGTTCTTTGCCTCAGACATCAATTGGCTTCTGTATTTTACTATCTTTAACGCAGTTTCAAAATCAAAGACATTAGCGGCAAACAAAGCACTATATTCGCCAACACTATGTCCCGCAACATAATCGGGTTTTTTACCTGTATCCTTTATTTTCTTTAAATAGGTTAATACGCTGACAACAAATAACGCCGGTTGAGTATATTGAGTTTGACTTAATTGGTTTTTTGGATCATTCAAGCATAAATCTTTAATAGAATATTCCAGAATCTTATCCGCCTGAGAGGTTAAATCTTTGTAATCATCAAAAAGCGCTCCTCCCATTCCTTTGCTTTGTGAACCTTGCCCGGGAAAAATAAATGCCGTCATTATTTTCTCCTATGATAAATATCATTAATTATTGTCAATTCATCAAAAAATTATATATAAAAAAATTATTTATGTCAATTTAATGAATTGCAATTGTCCCACAAATCGAGACAGGATATAAGTTCTGTCATATTATAACGACTAATTATATCCATTCATACTCTCGATGGAATTCCTTAATTTCATTTAAATATAAACGCTTTGTTCCTGATTGATTCTTCATCGTTTGTGAAAGGAAATTCCAGTCCAGTTTTACATTCTTTGTCCCAAATTTAACCGCATTGCTTCCAAATAGTAATTGCTGGTATTCATCCATATTTAATTTATACCTGCAGCTTAAATTCTCTTCAAAATTAAAACTCTTAACAATTTGTTGCGATGCATCGCTTGCCAAACCGCTAAAAAACTCGGAACAGCATCCCGAACCATAAGAGAAACAACCCAGTCGTTTTGGCGAAATAAAATCTCCATTTGCTATTGTACTGAACAGTGATAATGCGGTTGTGCCTCCCATAATATTTCCAACCCTCTGGCAATATGTTAAGCCAGGCATTACCCTTTTTGTAAAGTCCGCTTCGATTTCTTCTGTATCTGATTTATATATTTTTCGCATCATATTACGGTGGGCGCCTTTTATCATCCCTCCGAATGGCGTATGAAAAACCAGGTATTGAAAAGTATCCTTATAATCAATACCTTCGACTCTTTTTTGATATTCTGCAAATGCATTTTCGCAGCAATCAAGGTAAGATAATAACGACAAGATCTGCATCGCCCGCTTCACTATCTGGAATAGGCCTGCATGTATCCATAACTTCATAACCATAGTAACCGTTCGCACCGATATCAGCCTGAAATACTTTTGGGTTTTCACTTACCAGCATGGCAACGGCTCCCGCTCCGCTGCTTGGTTCGGCAAAGGACCATTCTGCCGCCGAGATTTTGCTTCCTTTTTCCACCATAAAACGGGCAATATCGGTTGCGATTACCAAAGCCTTTGCTCCGGGAGATGCCTGAGACAAAACAAAACTTATTGCCATTTGTAAACCTGCAACTCCGGAATAACAAGCGTTCTTTAACTCGAATAGACGGCAATTCCTGTTTAAACCCAGATAGTGATGAAAATAGGTGCTCATGGATTTACCAAAATCAAAAGAAGACTCCGTGCTGGTGATAACTAATTCAATCCTATCCTTCTCCTGCTGATTCAATCTATCGACTACCGGTTTTGCCGCATTTACCCCAAAAGTAATGGGATCTTCATAAGGCAGGGCGACTGTTTTTTCTTTCATCAAAAGATTCGTAAAACGCTGTGAATCAAGCTTACGGTATATAGCCAATTCATTTACATCTAAAAAAGCGCTTCCTGAAAAAGCGTTCATTGCTTCAATTCCAATGGCTTTCATTATCATTCTCCCTCAAACAATACAGAATAATCCGGCAATTCAATTTATTCAATTACAGACCGGGTTAAAAAATATCCGTTGTTATAATCATATATTATTATATTTGGGTATCACATGATTATTTTGATATTGTTTTGTTATAAAATATTGTCACTAAATCATTGATATTTTTTGCGCCGAATAATTCAACTCTTGGGATTTCCAGCTTTAATGTCTCCATCATCATTGTTAGAATCTCAGCTCTATCAACGGAATTGGCCCCTAATTCTCTTAAGCTATCCGTTATTAAAAAATTATGCTGTTCCAATTCCGGAACAACTGTTTTTGTATGTATGACAATTTGTTTAAATATCTCATCTTTTGTCATTACAGCCTTCCTTATAAATTATTATTTTTCCCTTTACACTTTCCTAATTCGTTCAGTTGATCAATAAGCTCCTGGATATTTTAAAAACTTCGTTCAATAGAATTATATGATTTGAAAATTAATATTAAATAAATACCGGGATTGGTTTTGTGACAGGGAAACTGCTATTTATCCATGGAATTTTTATAAGAGGTGTTCTATAATGCAGTTAATCCGCCGTCTGCTGCAACCGATTGCCCTGTAATATAAGATGCTGAATCCGAACATAACCAGAGCGCTACATTGGCAATTTCTTCCGCTGTTGCCATTCGGCCTATCGGCGTACTAGCCTCAAGGAAGTTTTTAATGTTTGGAAAATATTTTATAATCGGCTCTGTCATTCCTGATACAGTCAAAGAAGGACAGACCGCGTTTACTCGAATATTCTTTTTTATAAATTCCGTGCCCGCGACTTTAGTTAGTCCGACAATACCGTGCTTACTTGCTATATAACTTGCCTGGCCTATTCCAACCAGCCCGGCGATTGAAGAGGTATTGACAATAGCCCCTTTCCCTGCCTTTATCATTTCAGGGATTTGATATTTCATACAAAGCCAAATACCTTTAAGATTTATATTGATAACTTTATCCCATTGCTCTTCGGTGGATTCCAGCAAATATGAATTGTTTTGCAATGACTCCGGATTATCTTCCGTAAAATTTACGGCAGATCCCCCTTCAATACCGGCATTATTATGCGCATAATCAAGCCTTCCATACTTCTTTATCGTGAAATCAACTAATTTTTTAACATTTTTCTCGATGGAAACATCCGTTTTAAAAAAACAAGCTTCTTTTCCGGAATTTTTGATTAATGAAACGGTTTCTTTGGCTCCGTCATTATTTATATCGGCAATAACAACTTTAGCATCATAATTCGAAAAGAGCACTGCCGATGCCCTGCCAATGCCTGATGCCCCCCCCGTTACAATTGCCACTTTATTCTTAAATTCATTGTACATTTTTCGGTTCTCCATTGTAATCTAAAAGTTTATTCCATTGGATATAAACAGAACTGAAAATCATTCCGGTATTAATCAGGTTCATGTTATCACAAAGATAATAATCATTACTGTTATCCCG
Source organism: uncultured Spirochaetota bacterium (assembly GCA_963783575.1). Taxonomy (GTDB): domain Bacteria; phylum Spirochaetota; class Brevinematia; order Brevinematales; family JAOACQ01; genus CAWEAK01. The sequence goes on from CAWAOD010000004.1 coordinate 297,944, forward strand.
AATTTTATTCTAAAAGAAAATTGAATTTTTGTCAAGCTGGCTGGCTGAGCTAGACCAAATTCCCAATACCCAAACTGAGCGATTTTTTAATAAATACCAAAAACAGGTTTATAAAAGCCAAAATTTATAAAAATTTGGATATATTTTTTTGTCACCGGTTAATTTGCCGAATTTATGCGTTTGAAAGCACTAAAATCATCAATCTCTGAGATATTTTCAATTTTTGGCGCAATACCCCCTTATTAATCCATGAAAACAGAGCGCATCTTTAAATCGGGGTAACCGTTCCGCATTTCTCCCACAAATCTAACAATTTAAACCTGTCAACTACTTCTTCCCTGAATTTTAAAATAGCCCGCCCGCCTGTTTTAACAATCTTTCCCGCAATATCAATAAATATTCGCCTGACCGTATCCGGATAACTTTCCACTGGTATTTCCGGTATATCCATATCCGCCTGATAAGCCGACAGCAGATTATACGCTATTATCGATAAAAAATAATATACACCGTTTGATACAAAACTCTTAAACGGCAGTGTTTCATCCACGAATTCTTTTATTCCACGGTTCACCAGTTCATCTTTTGCCCTCAGATGATAGAGCCTCACTATTTCCTCTGCCGTCATATATTTCACAAGCCCCTTTTCTTTCAATACTTCCGCTTCTTCAAGATTTGTATAAATAATATTTTCAGGCCTGTCGAACGCTAATCTGAAAACCCCGTCTTCACATTCATATTTGGTATAAATGGCACGGTATCCCTTTTCCCAGCTATCCCGTCTGTCCCGAAAGTCCAGGTATTCAATTACATCTCCTTTTTTCTCAAACCTTCTCCATTCTTCCGGCAATCGCTTCATCAAATCGAGTTTGATTGAATCCAGTATTCTCCCGCCGCATATAAAGAACAGTTTCAGGTCTTCCAGCTTCTTAAAATACTTTTGGTCAAAAAACCCGCTATCAGACACAACGATAATCGGCACCTCTTTGTCATAGCATTTCCGGATTTCCTTCACTGTTTCTTCCAGCATTGTAAACAGATCGTCACCGTGATTCGGGGATTCGCTTCCTTCGTGGAACGCCAGGTTCACGATAAAACCATTCCAATACATATGCAGCGGATGATACCCGTTAACCTTTTTGTGGGTATAAGTCACGCCGTTTCGCTTTTTAGCGTCATCATTATTCAGTACCATCGTATCAAGTCCGAGAATAATAACTTTCGGGTTCTTTATCTTGAGACGCCAGACAAAAAGCTTAATTAGAATCTTTTGAAGCTCTTTAAACATTGTCTTTTTTACCACTGAAAAAAATCTCTTTATCACATGGGATGAGCACATATTGTCTTTGCTGCATTCAATGGCCTTTCTGTGCCCGATATCATTTGCCAATTCATCAAACCGGGTCATGGTAAATTTGCTTCCATCTATGAAAAACAGCATCAATTGAGAAATAATTTTTTCTATATCTTTACCTTTGCGGCTCTTGCGAATTCCCTGAAATACTTCGCTGATCAGGGGAATAACTTTAATATTCTTGAGATATCTCAGGACAAACGTAAGCCCGCCGCGGCTGGTAAGACAATCTTTCGTTATGCCGATTTTTTGAATCTCATTTCCCTGAATTTTGCGATTTTTATTTTTTTCAGTCATAATTTACCTGCTTTTGCACCCAATGGGTGTTATTCCGGGGTAAGGATGGCTGTAACCATTTCCTTACCCCATTTTATTTTAGCATGGTTTTATTTTTATGGATAGTTAAGAATCGCTCAGTTTAGGCAATAAACTGTTGAGGGTAGTTTTTAGACCGGCCCTTCTTTTATTTCTTTTAAGTTTATCGCCCATAAGTTAAGAATAAACATTAATAATGCAATCCCAATAAAAAGTAAACTGATCCATACATATTGAACTAAAAATCCGCCGGCAAGATAGCCAACAGGCATAATAAAAGCGCCAATGGATCGCTGAAGGCCCCAAAATCTTCCCCTATACTCATCTGAAGTATAATTTTGAAATATTACATTGGTAGAAATCATAAAAAAGGTTACTCCAATACTAAGGAACATACCCCCAATTGCAAAAAACACGGTCATGCTCCAGTTATTAATGTGCGGCTGTATCTGCGGTAATAATATCGGTGCTCCAATTATAAAACAAATGCTGTAGACCAGCAATCCCCAAAATATGGAATTTCTAAGCTTTAAACGGCTTATAAAAATGGGCGCTATTATTGAACCGAAAATAAGCCCGATCCAGCCGCCGCTTTGAGTTATGGCTAATTGAAAAGGAGTCGCTTTAAGAATTACGTTAAACAGATAGGGGCTAAAAACCATTATGACAGGATAAACTATTAATAAAAACATGGCGTTCAGCAATGTCAGATTAAAAATCAGGCTGTTTTTTTTAACATAGAGAAAACCTTCATATAATTCATTAATTACTTTATTGAACTCATGGATAAAGGATATGTTTTTTATATAATTGATCGGCTTATTATAGGGCAGATTGATACAGCTTTCCAAAAATCCGGAAATTAAATATGAAACTGCGTTTATCAAAAATATGACAAAAACCCCAATTAAATTATAAAGAATACCGCTGATTAATAGCCCGGCCGCGGCACAAAAGCTGAATACGAACTGATCTAATGATGTAGCTTCCGTTAATTGATCCTTATCTACAATATTTGGTATGATGGCGCTTGATGCTGGTGAAAATATTGCTCCGCATGTTCCTAAAAATACTGCGCTTACATATATCATCCAGATTTGAAGCATATGGTTATATAGTAGAACAGCTGATAATATAACAACTATTCCGCGTATTGTATCCATCCAAACCATTATATATTTTCTGTTTAATCGGTCTGCTATGAGACCGCCAAACAGAGAAACAATTGCAACCACTGATGTATCAATTACCAAAAATGATGCCATTTGTATTCCCGATTTTGTGACTTCGAGTATATACCAGCTTAAAGCAAATGTATATATTTGATCTCCCAGTTGAGATATGATTTTACCGGAAAAAAGAAGACTGTAATTCCGGATGAATAATACACTTTTTTGCTTTGTTTTTACTGATTCCGGCTTCATATAAAAACTCCCGGTAACAATCGATCTGTAATATCCATTAAGGATAAAGTTAAATTTCTAATAAACGCTTATTTAATATCTCTGCCGTTTCATTCAACAATTTCTCGGCAATTTCATCAGACATGCCTCATTTTCCAGCTTTCTAACTTTGTCCCCTTTACCCATTGGTTAAATGCCCCTAGAGCTGGACCGCAATGAACCTGAAAATCCACTACTTTTTCTTTGTCTCCCTCTAAAGCCAGCAATGTTGAATAATGGAAATACCACTTAAATATTAAGCTCATCTTATGCTTAGGATTTTTTTCCGCTTCATTGATTTCATCTTCAGGATAAAATGCTTTGCAATCATCATATACACTCTGAAAGGATCGTTTAAACCACTTGTCCTGAATGCGTCTTTTATCCTGCTCGCTAATTTCATCCAAAGAATTATAAAACCGGTATAAATCGTAAAGCTTATTCGCCCTGGCTGGAAATAACACCCCCTTTTTAATCACCTGCACCCTCGCTCCCAATTCAAACATATCGCCGGCAGGCGCATACTCGGTGTCCTGTATATTTATCGTTTCCAATAGATCTTTTACTTCGCTGCTTGTTTTTGCTTCCACCGTGCACTGGTTGATAGAGCCTGTCACAATAAAGTCCGCACCTAAAATAAAGGCCGCCGCCGCTGCGTCAGGAGTTCCGATTCCGCCTGCAGCCCCTACTCTTACATTGGTCTTATATCTATATTTTTCCATTATTCTGTCTCTTATGCCAATAATTGACGGAATCAGTACAAAAGCGACGCCTTGGTCCGTATGCCCCCCGGAATCCGCCTCCACGCAAAGATCGCTTACAACAGGGACATATTTTGATAAATCCGCCTGCTCTTTGGTGATTTCTCCATTTTCCAGTAACCTGGTAATGATTTTTTCAGGCGCGGGACTTAATAACGCCTCGGCGACTTCCGGCCTTGAGATTTTTCCGATTATTCTGTTTTTTGCCGATATTATTCCATTATTATCTATGCTCAATCCCTTGGCCCTGAACTTGACCAGAGGTAAAGTCACATTAAAATATGCTGCGGCTTCGATATTTTTAACATTGTATTTCAAAAATAGATCTATTATACCGTTTTCAATCTCTTCATAAACCGGGTTTAATATATTCATCCCAAATGCCTGATGATCAGTAATATTACTTTGAATACGGCAAATCGCCTCTTCAATTTCCCTTTGGGTTAAGCCGCCGGTTCCAAAAAATCCCATCATTCCGGCCTTTGCCATTCTTATTACCATTTCTTCCGAAGCTACGCCTTTATACATTCCCCCGGTTGCATATGAATATTTAACATTATATTCTTTCCTAAATTCCCCGCTTCCCAGAGTGCCTGCCGTTTTTTCCCCATATTTTTTTATTTGACTTACATCTTTCATTTCACCATTTAAAATATCCTCATTTATGCTCTTTGTATGATTGATTCCTTTATTTTTACCTGATGGAATTGAATTTTTGTTTTTAGATTTTTTCATCCCTTTTTCTTGTGACGTCTGCCTTGGGGTTACATAGGCTTTCATTTTTTCTCCTTAAAAATTTTATTAAAACATAATATTTGATAAATATTTTTGAATTTTTTCCAAATTTTGCAATTCATTCCCAAATGGGGTTATAATTTCAAAGGCTTTTGATTTTGAGCTTACGGATAGGTTTTTCCTGACAAAATTGGACAAGGTTCCCGACGGCCCTAAATCCAGGTAAATAAAGCTGCCTTTTTTCTCATTTTCAAAAATCGCTTCCGGAAAAAACATCTTTTCGCTGATTACATCCCAATAATATTTATAATTTACTTCATTTATTTCTTTTCCTTTTAAACATGAAATATAAGGCATTACAGGTTTTTTAAACTCCATCTTTTGTAAAAATTCCTGATATGCCGATCTTGAAGGTTCTAATAATCTTGTATGAAAAGGAAAGGATACCGGCAATACCTGATTTAAAATTTCCCGCTTCTTTAAAAAATCCAGGATTATTCCAAGTTTTTCCCTTTCTCCTGAAATTACAAAATGTGAATCGAAGTTCCTGGAAACAAATTCGCTATTCTCATTTAATATTGGCGTATTAATAAATAAATCCGGGCTGTCAATTATGGCAAGCATAAATCCTTCCCGGCATTTTTCCTCAAGAATTTCCGCTTGTTTTATAACCGCTTTTAGTATTTCCTCATAGCCGCAAGTTTCTGCGATTACCGAGGCCGTAAACTCGCCAAGACTTGAACCGAGAACAATATCCGGCTTTATTCCTATATCCATAAGCAATTTTGCCATGGAGTATTCAACCATAAAAATGGCAGGATGAGAAAATAGCAAGCGATTAAACACCTCGCTTTTACTTTTCTTCTCATCATACATATGATTGATTATTGAAGTTCCAATAATACCATAAACAATCTCATCAAGCTTTATCATCCATGTTTTAAATGTTCTATTATTATCAAATATGATTCTGCCCATTTGATAATATTGGGATCCCTGCCCTGAAAACATAAAAACCAAAGAATTACGCATAAATACTCCTAGGCAATATCGTAAAAACCGTTTAATTTTGATTTTACTACCGGGTGTCTTTATTAAAATATCTTGTTAACCCAAACCTGGATATCATTTCCTGCTGTATTTGCGATGTGCCTTCAATTATCTCCAATACCTTAGCCTCTCTGAACAAGCGTTCAACAGGATAGCCGCTGCAGCAGCCGTTTCCTCCATGCACCTGAACGGCATCAATGGTCACTTCCATCGCAACTTTCGAGGTAAAATATTTTGCGATGGTCGTTTCCATTATCGCATCGGGATGATTGTTTTTTCGCATTTCCGCGGCTTTCAGGCAAATGGCGCGGGCGGCATGAACCTTTGTTACGGCGTCGCCGATCATTCCCTGAATCAGCTGATAGGTGCGGATCTTCTGCCCGAATTGGGACCGTTTCCTTGAATAGGTCACCATAGCCTCTAACGCCGCCTGCGCTATTGAAACTCCGGCCCAGGCAATGCTGTACCGTCCATGATCCAGAGCGGTATTTGCGATATAATTAAATCCGCTATTCAACTTGCCTACCAGGTTTTCCTTTGGAACTTTAACGTCTTTTAATTCTATTTCGGCTACCTGAGCGGCGCGGCTTGCTAGCAGCCCCTTGATCGGCCAAGTGGAAATCCCTTCAAATTCCCTTTCTACTAAAAAAGCGCTGATTCCATTGTCATCCGCCGCCATAACCAGAAGCAGATCGGCGGTATTACCGAACGTGATCCATTTTTTGCGGCCATTTATTATGTAATATCCGTTTTCCTCTCTAAATCTTGTTTGTATTCCTTTAGCGTCAGATCCGACTTCAGGTTCGGAAAGAGCAAAGGCCGCGATTTTTTTACCCGATGCCATTAAAGGGATCCATTTCTCCTTCTGAGATTTGCTTCCCCACTTAAGAAGCGTTTCTCCAACAAGGGAGGTATGAACTGTTAAAAGGGCCCGGGTTGAGCAGCAAGCCTTCCCTATTTCTTCCGTAAACCTGCCGTAGTATTCGGGATCCAGTCCTAGCCCTCCCTGTTCTATGGGGAAAGACGCCGCCAAATAACCCTTTGCGGCCATCTTAGCGATCATTCCACTGTCGATTACACCTTTCTCATCGAAATCGGCAGCATATGGCCGAATCTCCTTGGCGGCAAATTCCCTCACCTCATCCAATATTTTTTCCTGATATTCTTTTTCGGCCATATTACACCTCGTTTAATTTTTTTGCATCTTATTAACATATGAGACAATTTTATTTACGGAATTGAAATTGTTGATATCCAGATCCTTATCCGGCACGGATATATTGTATTGCGATTCAATAAAATTTATTATTTTCATCGCAAACATTGAATTTACGAAGCCCATTTTAAAAAAGTTATCGTCGTTGCCGAATACTGCCTCATCGTCAAAAACATCCAGATTACTTTCAATCAGATTTCTTATTTCATCTACCATACTCATGATACCCTCTCTATTTACAGTTTATTTTTAGTTTAATATATGGCGGAAAATCCTGAATCGATGAAAGATCGTTTTCAAATAATATATTGCCGCCTTCATCCGAACTGACTTCCTGAAAATTTGAAAACTTATATGAAACAAGCATCATACGATTCTTTGAGGTTTTTTTAAAGTCCGCATGCAGTTTCTTGCCGTGTTTTTTGGTTTCCTTCATAATAAAGGACATAAGGACCGTACCGACACCCCTTGAAATCACTCTGCAGGACATCAGCAGAAGCTTTAAGTGCCAGTATTCATCGCTAATCTCCACCAAGGCAAGGCCTATTTTGCCATACGAGCCGTATTTATCCTTTAATTCGCAGATATAAAGCTTATGGCTATCGCTGGTTCTGAACCTATTCAATTCACTATAGTCGTATGTTACTCCCGTGGAATTCAGCTGATTGGTTCTGACCGTTAGCTCCTCAGCCCTTTGAAGGTCTTGCTCTTGGGCGTCGGAAATCTCAAATTCCATTTCAAGAGACGCCAGAAAGTTTTCATTGGGGCCTTCAAATGCTTCCTCCATTTTTTTTCTTAGTATGTCGGTTTTGTACATTCCGCGCCGCTTACTCGAATCCGGGGTTATAAACCTTGGATTCAGGCAGGGAGCATTGAGCAAGTCCATATATTCCGCAGCATCAACGCAAACAACTTCATTATGAACGCTCTTAACTTCATCCCGCTCAAAGGCCTGGTCATCGACAAATAATATTGTGTCGAAACCGATATTAATATTTTTTTGAATCCTTTCAACCGAGGAAGACTTTGTGTTCCAATGAATTTCAGAATACAAAAAATAATCATCCAGCTTAAACTCTTTCAATTTTGCAGTTGCATCGTTAAAGTCGTTTTTACTGGCAATAGACTGCAGAATCCCGCGCGAATCAAGAGTTTTTATTATTTCCATAATGCCGGGTTTCAAGGTTACGTTTTTTGATTCAAGTAAAATTCCATCCCATATTGTATTATCAAGATCCCAGATGACACACTTAATTTCCTTTGACGCTTCAACCATCTATTCCTCCTTTGAAAGTTTATTTAAAGGCAGTTCTTTCTCCATATAAATACTTTTGTAATGAATATTATTTTAATGTAAACCTATGAATATTTCATTTTATTGTAATATTTTATTCGTTTTTAAGCATATCCCATTTTTTGGTTTTTGATATGCCGAATCGCTGTAATCTACTATCATATTTATTTAAACAGTTCAAATTGTCTCAGGCAATTATCCCACCATTTTTCGCCAATCTCCGTAAATTTAATTTTTGTGCCCTGCAGCATCCTACTGATATTTTCATGCTTCATGCCGCTTTTTATAAAATAAAATTCAAAAAAACTCATATTGTTCGAATCATTTCTCTGGAAGCTGTTTATCAATACCTTTTTCATATAAGTCTCGGGCAGACTTTTGACATATTGCAAACAATGATCGGTCCATTCATCAAAATTTACTTTCAATAACGAGGGGTTTTTCCCTTTCAGGAAATTAAAAAAGGTTTCTACAGGTAAAGGATCGGGATTCGTCAAATGATATATTTTTCCATAGCAGTCCTCTTTTTGGCTCACGGCGGCAATTGCCCGCACGACATAATCGACCGGCACAAGATCGATTACCCCGCTTTTCCATTCAGGAACGCTTCCCACCTCATTAAACACTTTCAGAAAGTTATGTATCAGACTGCTTTCAACAACACCGTATCCTGTTTCCGAATCTCCGGTAATATTTCCGGCGCGAAAGACCGTTACTGGAACGCCTTCTCTCTGCGCCTGAAACAGATGGTGCTCGCTAACCCATTTTGACTGACCGTAGCCGTTTATTAATCCTTTTCCGCTTTCTATCAGCTCCTCGGATTGATGAAATAATATTGAATTCCCTGCCAGGTAGCAGCAGACTCCGCTTGATGAAATAAAATGAACCGGCTTTATATTTTTACTTGCCGCAAACTCTATTATCGATATTGTTCCGTCTACATTTACCGGCTTATGAGACTGGTAATTCAGTATATGATTGACATAAGCCCCGCAATGATAGATCATCTCAATGGAGCCGCATAATTCATCATAGGCTTTTTTAGCCATTCCCAGCCGCCGTTTCGATAAATCCCCTAAAACCGGAATGATACGGGATTGGTACCCGGGATTCCATAATCTGTATTTTTCAAAGTTATTTTGAATCCGCTTCAGAGCCTGTGACGAAGTCTTTTCTCTCACCAGGCAAAACAGCATTTTTGAGTTGTCCTTTAATATCTCATTGGCCAAATAAGCTCCAACAAGTCCCGTTACGCCTGTCAGGAATATTTTTCCCGGCCGGCTATTATGTATAAAAGCCTTTAATTCTTTATTCGGGAATATTCCGGCCGGTAATTCCCTGTCTTTCTCCCAGGGAGATATGGATTCATCGATTTTATCGGAATATGCTTGAGGTTTTGATGGATCCAATTGATTTAAAATACCCTGGATTGTGAATTCAGAATAAAACCGCATTTGATCCAATTCCACTCCGAATTTCTCCTTTATCTTACCCAGGAATTCAACTCCGGCAATGGAATCCATTCCATATTCCAGCAGCTGCTTTCCGGAATTGATCTCAAAATCAGGAGATAAGCCTAAAAATTCTTTAAGAAGATCGGTTAAGAGACTTAATGTATCCTTAACAATATTCTTCGGTCTATCCGCTTTATTATCCTGCTCTTTTGCCCCGCTTCCTCTTTCCGCAGCGGAATTGCGCGCTTCCTGAACTGGCGCGGCCCAATACCTCTCTTTCTGAAAAGGATATGTCGGCAAAGAAATCCGTTTTGCTTCAATATTATTATTGAGCGTTTCCCAGGGAATATCGCCGCCCTGTGTCCAATAATATGCGATCTTTTCATAATTATTTCTTTCGAGGATCAATTTTTCTTCATTTCCCTCCAAGAAAAACGGACCGATGTTCCGGTTATCTTTTTCAATATCGCCTTCATAAATCTTCATATTCTCTTTAATGGCTTGATTTCCGTCAATTGATCGCAGATAAGACTGCATCGCGCCGGAAAGCTCGTTCAGGCTTTTCACTACAAACGCCGCCCGGAACCGCATCTTCTCCCGCCCGATCTGAAGGGTATACGCCAGATCCACAAGGTCAATATGATGTTTTTTTTGAACGAAATCAAGCATATTCTCAATGATAGCCCTCAAACTATCCTTGTTTTTAGCGGAAAATATTATTATCCGGGGTAAATCGGCAGGCTCATGACAAGCATCAGAAGGACGGTATTCCTCAATGACCGCATGCGCGTTTGTTCCACTATTACCGGTTGCAGTTATTGCGCATAATTTCAACCTGTTTCCCTCGGTCTCCCATTTTTGATTTTCATTATCGACTATAAAAGGGCTATCCTTGATATTGATAAACTCATTGGCGTTTTCAAAATTCCTTGTACCGGGAATAACGTGATGCTGCATTGCCAATAAAAGCCCGATAATTCCGACTATGCCTGAAGCCGCAAATGTATGTCCGATCAACGGCTTAATCGACCCTATCCTGCAAAATCCTTTCTTATCCGTATATTTTTTAAAAGCGTTCGTTAGCGCCTGGATTTCAATTGAATCGCCTAGCTTTAATCCCAGGCTATGCGCCATAATATATTGAAAATCGGCGGGATTGATATGGAATTTATCGTAAGCGTTTTTAACCAGCTCTTCCTGGCTGATCGGATTCGGCGCGTTAATTCCGTTTGTCCTTCCGTCATAATTGACCCCGCTGGCTTTTATACACCCATAAATCTGATCATTATCGGATATTGCCTTTGATAAAGGCTTAAGAAGAACCACTGCCACCGCTTCACCGGGCACCAATCCGTTTGCCTGACGGTCAAAAACACGGCACTTGCCTTCCGGCGAAAGCATTCCTGCCTGTCCCATTCCTATATATGAAAGCGGCGATATAGCCAGGTTTATTCCGCCTACAAGCGCCATCTCGCAGTCACCGAAGCGAAGCGCGAGGCATGCCTGATGCAGGGCGACCAGGCCCGACGAGCATGCGGTTGTCAGTGACATATTCGGGCCCTTAAGGTCCAGGAAATAGGCGATACGCGCCGACAGGGTCGCATTCTGATTGCAGTTAATGTTGCTTTCACCCGTCAGGAACATATATTCACTTTCCTCCACGCCCACATAAACGCCGCATGTTTTCCCCTTAATCCGCTCGCCCATATAACCGGCGTCCTCCAGGGCATGCCAAGCCTCCTGCAAAAACAGGCGCTGCTTCGGATCAATAAGCCTGGCCTCTTTCGGCGCTATTTCAAAAAACAATGGATCAAAACAATCCACATCACTTAAAAAGCCACCCCATTTGGAATTTGTTTTACCCTTCTCTTTCTTCGGATCTCCGTAAAATTCCCGCCAATCCCAGCGTTCTACGGGTACTTCCGTAATGCAGTTCCTTCCGTTCTGTATATTTTCCCAGAACTCATTGACGTTTTCCGCTCCGGGAAAACGCCCGCTTATGCCGATGATAGCTATCGGTTCGATAGGCCCCATATTTTGAGGGATAATTCCAGCCGGAAGGCAGGATTTCCCGGTCATTCCAAAATGCCTGCCTTCCGGTACATTTGAAATAATCTCAGGAGTCGCCGCTCTATCTTCATTATAGAATTTATTTATTATATCTTTATGATCGGTCATAAAATATTTTATCAATTGCCTTATTGTAGGATGGGCAAAAAACAATGCCGGTATTATATCCAGACTATAATAATCCGACAATACCCCCGCGAAATTTCCAAGTGTGATAGAATCGAAACCAAAATCGGCCAGATTGGAATTCACATCAATCCTGTCTTGGGGAAGCTTTAGCAGGCCGCTTATGAATCTCTTCAAATCAATCTCAATGCATTTCTCGGAACTTAATCCCTTCATTTCAGGTAAACGGCCCTTATTTGAATAAATAAGACTTTCTTTTAATTCCGGGGAGGCATTCTCAATTACCGTGTCCGGATTCTCCCCCGATCCGTCCCATACCGGCTGATAAAAACTTTCCCAGTCAATATTGACGCCTAGTAATGCCAGCCTGCTCACTCTCTTTATTAGAAAATGAAGATCGGATACATTTTGGTGGGAGGGCTTTATCGTATTGATGATTCTTTCTTCAGCTCCTTCATTGATGAATCTCTTTACCAAAAGGCCCAAATCATTCCCCGGGCCGATCTCAATAAAAACCGATTCATTATTATCCTCAAGCAAAGCATTGATCCCATCGGAAAATAATACGGTGTTTTTCAAATGGCTTGACCAGTACTTTCTATCCACCGCTTCTTCATCTTTAATCCATGTACCTGTAAGGTTGGAGATAAACGGAATCCTGGGAGGCTGTAAATCAAGCTCGTCGAACTTTTTCTCGAAAGACTCCGTTATCGGGTTCAGCAGATCCGAATGTATGGCGTAAGGCACCTGCACCGGTACACAAAACAGTCTTTTCTTTTTTAGTATATTCTGCAGCTCATCAACCGATTCCGGTTTCCCTGAAACGACACATGTAAATCCGTTATCGATGGCCAATTGTACATCCTTATTTAGATATTGCCGTATCTCATTCGCGGGACAGGGGATGCTTAACATAGCCCCTTTTATTGTGCCCTTTAAAAGCTCTCCCCTGTAAACAATCATTTTTAAAGCATCCCGCAGCGAAAAAACCCCTGCCAAAGTGGCGGTAATATACTCGCCAAAACTATACCCAATCATAGCATAGGCTTTGATCCCCCATCCTATTAAAAGCTTCGCCATGGAATATTCGACACTGAAGAGAATCAGCTGTGACGTTTCCACATCCTGAACATCATGAGTAATACCGCCTGAATCCTTTTCCGGATAAAGGAGAGGCTTAATATCCTTTTGGGTAAGCTCTTTCACCTCGTTAAATACGCTGTCCATTACCTCCCTGAATATGTTCTCTTTTTTATATAATTCCAGCCCCATATTAATGTACTGCGAACCCTGACCGGCAATTACAAAAATGACCGGCCTGGATTTTTTTTCGGATATAACAGTGTTTTCCCTGTTCGGCTTTTCCATGCCCAATTCGGATATAACCTGCAGGGCATCCTTGCATACGAGCACCCTGCGGTAATTCAAAAGCTCTCTTTTTGCAAGGTTATAAGAGTAATTTGTTAATGAGGCTTTTTTTGTTCCCTTAAGATCTTCGATAACCTTTCCAGCTATCTTATCCAGTTCTCCCTGGTTTCCACCTGAAAGCAGCAAAATCTTCCACTCTCTTTCGGGGTCATTTTTGATGTTTGAATTCAGCGGTTTATCCGGCGTAAAGCCCAAGAAGCGGTATACCCGTGAAGGTTTTCCGGCCAAAACCAGATTTTGAATCTTTTTTTGGGATAATATTCTCTCAAACAAATCCAATCCCTCTTCGGTTTCCAGAAAACGCTGCCCGCTGGATTTGATATACATTCTCATCGCCTCTTTATCGTCCGCGCCCATTCCCCCGTCTTTCCATTGAGGCCAATTGATTACAATGCTCTTCCCCGGCTTATTCATCCGGTTTCTGCAATCAGCGTAGGACATTAAAAAACGATTGGCCACCGCATAGTCGCACCCTCCGAAATCGCCGATAATCGCTGCTAAAGAAGAGAAGTAACAAACAAAATCAAGAGGCTCATCCTTAAAAACATCATCAAGCACAAGCGTGCCGGTAATCTTGGGAAGAGTAACGGCGTTGTATTCCTCCAGGTCTTTCTCAAAAACAATCTGCCTGCTCATGACGCCTGCGGCATGGATGATTCCGTTGACCTGGCCGAACGCATTTTTCGCCTTTTTCAGCGCTTTCTGCATTTGGATAGGATCGCTAACCTCGGCTTGCACATAAATGACCTTTGACCCCATTGCCTCAATTCCTTTAATACCGGCTTCTTTCTTTTCATCGGGCCGGGACCTGCCGGTTAAAACCAGATTTGCCCTGTATTTTTTCGCAAGATGTCCCGCAAAAATAAGCCCTAGCCCGCCGGCGCCTCCCGTTATCAAATAAGTTCCTCCCACTTTTAGAGGAATTTCTCCTTTTTCAATATCCGACATTTGAATCCGGCATACAAATCTTTCCTTTTCTTTATATAAAACAGTTTTATTTGACGGCACTTGGAGCTCGCCATATAAACACTCGGTCCATAACCGCATTCCGTTATTATTGTCAACGTCCTTTTGAAAAATAACAGTAACCCGAGTATTCGGCATAATAATATTCAAGGTACGCTCAAAACCGATCCATGACTCTGCGTAACACTGGTCTATCGGATTATCATATTGCCCTGCCAGAAATATGCGGCGGGTCTTAAGCCTTGCCGATGCCATCGCCTGTATTATAAAGACTATATCCGAAGCATCCCGGATTTTGGATGGATCCTCGAGCGCATATAAATATAAAATCGCGTCCACCTCTTTATAATCGGTCCCGATGCTCTTTAACACCTCTTCGTATGAATCCCGGTCTTTTGCCTCGTATTTATTTTTAGAATGCTTTTTATATCCGGTACCTTTTGAAATAAAGATCAGTTCCATTTCAGGGGCAATTTCCTTTAATCTGCCCTTTATGATTTCCTGGTTATTTATATCAGAGATAAAGCATAGCAATGTGGTTATTTTAACATTGCCTTCTTTTTTCAACGGCTCTTTTGTCCATACTTCCTCAAAGGTCATAAGTTCGTAGTACTCATCTTTAACCGGAGGGTTTATTTCCTGCATTTTTATTTTTTTAACCGTTTTTTCGGTTAATTCATCCCATGCTTTTGTAACAAAGCCTCTCATCCGCAGGCAGATATTTCCCTCTTCATCAAAAATATCCACATCCATTTTTTTCTCATTAAGACCCTGAATATCAATATCTAATGATCTGATATAAACCCATAAATCGGATGGGAAATCTTTAAGAATATCCAGCTTATTCAGGGCAATTGCCTGAAGCATTGAGCTATTGGGGCCGGATAATCCGACGCTTGCCTGTATTATCCCCTCCATAAGAGAGGGATGTAAAGTAAATTCACCTTTTGTTCCGGTAATGGCATCCGGTAATGATATCCTTGCCAGGACCCGGTTATTTCCCTTATATACCTCTTTTAGTACCTGGTAGCCTGAATAATAATCTATACCCATGGTTTTGAAACTCTCATAAATGGTTTGAGGGGTAAGAAACTCCAAATTACATTCGTTTTTGATGCCCGCCAAATCCGTTTTTGGAATATCCAAAGCCGCAGAAAACATCATGTTCCCCCAAAAATAACTTGTTGGATTATCATTTTGATTTTTAAAAGCCTCGAATAAAACGCCGCCGCTTTCGGACCGCAAAACCGCCATATTAAGCTCGACCGGTTCATTCTTCAGCATAACCGGCTGGTTCCAGACAATATTGCTTAATGAGATTATTTTCTTTTCTTCCGCATCTTTCCCAATGGAGCTTTTTACAGCGGCATATGCCATTTCAAGAAGCGTCAACTCGGAAATTCCCTTCAATCCCCTGATTATCCGATCCTTTATAAAAAATTCCTCCCCGGTAAAAATTGATTTGAACCGCTGTTCTGATAAATCGGATGTATTTTCATGAAGCAATGGATGCAGTTTGCGGATTTTATTCCCGGTCTCCCGTGTATAGCTTTGTCCCTCGCTGCCGGACGCCCAAATAATGCTCCTGGGCAAATGGATATGTAGGCAGAGCGCAGCGTGCCGGTCCGGTTTCCCCAAATAATGAATCCCATGCTATGCTATATCCCTGGCAATAGAAATCTGCCAGAGCATAAAGATTATCCATGTACTGATCCGGCTTGGAATGAAGGGATTTGCCTTCATCAAGCAAATCCTGTATGTATTTCTTAATCGCTTTTTGCCCCTTGAATCCGCGGGGTGTTTTTCCCCTGAAAACATTGGGCGGTTTGTCTTCGCCGTCAATCTGCCGTAAAAGATAAAGCGCGTCCTCAATTTCATTAACTACAATCGCGCAGCGATATTCAAAATGATGCCGGCCTGTCAATAACGTGCGGCTAACCCGCGGGAGACTGTATTCGGACACATCCCTGTTATTTAAAAATTTAACCATATCACTTATTTTTAATTTCAGGGCGTCCTCCGTTTTAGCGGAAAGCGTTAATATATAATATGGTGCCTTTTCAAAAAAAGCATCGCCTTTTCTTTCATAACTCTCTAAAACCATATGCGCGTTCGTACCGCTCATCCCAAAAGCACTCACCGCTCCGGTCAATGACCCACCCTCCCCGGCAAGCCATAACTTTCTGCTTTTATTTACGAAAAACGGGCTGTTTTTCCAATTGATATAGTCATTTTCCGATTCAATGTTAAGGCTTGCCGGGATGGTCCTATGCCGGAATGCCAGAATTAGGCTTATAAGATTCACGATGCCTGAAGCCGCGAAAGTGTGACCGAGGTGGGTCTTTATCGATACAATCGCGCAATACTGCTCTTTGGAGGTATATGCCTTATAGGCATCATTCAGCGCATTGATCTCAACCGGGTCTCCCAATGCCGTTCCCGTACCATGGGTAAAAACGCATCCGATTTCCTCGGGATTTATTTTGTACCGGTCATAAACCATTTTTAACAGGTTGGTTTGTGAAAGCCCATTTGGGGCTGTAATGCCGTTTGTTTTACCGTCATAATTGATTCCGCTTCCCTTAATAACAGCATAAATCGGGTCTCCGTCAGCCTCCGCTTTTGATAATGTCTTTAGAACTACAGCGGCCACGGCTTCCCCTACGACCATACCGTTAGCGCGCTTATCAAAGGCATAACAACGGCCATCCGGCGAAAGCATTCCAGACTGAATCATACCGAGATATATTGTCGGCGTCAGCAATATATTGACTCCCGCCGCTATTGCCGTATCGCACTCCCCATTCCGCAAGCTCATGCAGGCCTGATGCGCCGCTACCAATCCCGAGGAGCATGCCGTGTTGATCGCCATGTTCGGGCCATGAAGGTCAAGAAAATAGGCAAGCCGGGCAGCTAAAATTCCCTCATGATTGGAAGTAACGCTGGTATTTCCCCCCGTTATATACTGATAATCCCCGGGTTCTACGCCAACAAACATGCCGATTTTATACTTATTGATTTGCGCCGGTCCATAACCTGCATCCTCCAGGGCTTTCCAGGATTCCTGCAATAAAAGGCGCTGTCTTGGATCCATGATCTCGGCTTCACGGGGGGAAATTTGAAAAAACAGCGGGTCAAACTCGTCCACTCTTGAAAGATACCCGCATTTCCAGATATCTTTACCGAAAGCCCAATCGGGGCTTTCGGTAAATTTACGCCAATCGAACCGTTCGGGCGGAATTTCCCGGACGGCCTCTTTTCCCTCTTCCAATATGTTCCATAATTCATCAACATTGCCAGCCTGGGGAAACCTTCCGCTCATTCCGATAATCGCTATCGGTTCGTTCTGGCTTTGAACGATGCCTCCCCGCATCATACGGGAAATATTGAATGCCGTCTTTTTTACTGAAGTGTCTTCAATAGCGGGAGCATCCTTTATTATTATATCTTTTCCATAATATTCCTGAATGAGTGTTTTATGTTCGGCCAGGAAATACTTTGTCAATTCCTCAATGGTCGGGTATGTGAAAAATAATGCCGGTGTAAAATCGATATCATATAAACTGGATATGTTGTCTGCGAACCTCCCCAGACTGATGGAATCAAACCCAAAATCCTTGAAATTGATATCAAGATCGATTTTTTCTTTTGGATATTGAAACAGCTTGCTAATAATCTCCTTAATATTCCATATGATGCATTCCTCAAGGCTCAACCCCTTCATTTCAGGCCGCCGCCCTTTGCCCGATGTTTTCACCTGTTTTTTTATACTGGAATCTTCGTTTAATAGCAATTGATCATTGGACTCTCTGACCTTTAATAATTTCAGGAAACGGTTCAAGCGGGAGGGGTCCCCTTCCAGTACTATTATTTGATCGGCCTTTAAGGCCAGCCCACGGTTCAGGGCCTGAATTCCCGTTTCGCTTCTCATGCTGACCATGCCCGATCTTTCCGTAATCCTCTTTTCGGTCCATTCATCCACTCCCATTCCGCCCTCTTTCCAAAGCGGCCAATTGATTGAAATCGTTTGACCCGAGCGTTCTTTGGCAAGCACCTTTTCATTTCTATATTTTGCGTAAACATCCATAAAATTGTTTGCAGCCGCGTAATCCGCCTGGCCGGGGTTACCAAAAACAGACGCAATGGATGAAAAAACAATGAAAAAATCAAGCGGCTGGTCTTTTGCAGCAAGATCGATATTTACAAGCCCCGCGACTTTCGGCGCCATGACTTTATGAACTTCCTCACCGTTTTTTTTAACAATAAAATTATCATGCAAAACACCGGCCGAGTGGATAATACCGGTGAGATTCCCAAAATCATTCCCGATGCTCTTTATGAGATCATTAATCTCTTCTGCATCTACGACATCAACTTGTTTATAGATAATTTCAGCATCAAATTTTTTTAATCCATTCAATTGATTCTGCTTTTCTTCAGTCAATTCCGATCTGCCCGTTAATACTACAACCGCTTTTTTTACTTTCTGCGCTATTTCCTTCGCAAATATGAACCCAAGGCCGCCGGCGCCGCCTGTGATCAGATAGACCCCCCCGTCCTTCCATGGAATACCTGCCCCGGTTTGAGAGAGATCCTCCTTCCGTAAACCCAATAAATATCTCTTATTATCCTGATAGCGGATATGAAATTCATCGGGGCTAACAACGGTGTCTTTTATTTTTTGAAAAGCCTCTTTAGTATCCTCTTCCGGTCCAATTTCTATTAGCTGAGCGACAAGTTTTTGATTTTCCTGGACGGCAGTTTTTAACAGGCCCGCTAGAGCTGAAAAAAGAATCTTTTCACCCCGGTCAAACACCACCACCTGGATTAAAAACTTATCTTTCGGATTTCCTTCGAAAAACTTTTTTATATCCTCGAATAACCTGATCGCATAATCTTCAAAGCGTTTTGATATATCATCAGATTCCGAATGAAATATGATGTATTCATCTTTTAACAAGTATGGAATATCCTTAATGAAGAGATTATCCGGCTCGCAGAAATAGATCTTATGATTTTTGTATTCGGTGCTTGTCGATTGATTGGTAACTTCCTCCTCTGTCCAATAAGGTTTAATAATAAATTTATCAAGAGGAAATGAAGTTTCTGATGATGAAATCAAATCCTTTACTATTCCGGTTTTGATCCCAATCATTGAAATGCATATTTTACCGCTTTCATCAATAATATCAATATCCATATCCCGTATTTCTCCGGCTTTAATATTTCCGGTGCCATAACGGATATAAGCCCACATTTCCTCGCCGCAACGGCCAAAAACGTTGAACTTTTTCATGGAAACGGGAAAATTGATATCCTTTTTCTCTGACTCTATGGACAAAGCGGCGGATGCCTGTAATGCCGCTTCCAGCAGGACCGGCTGCAGTGTAAACTTATCAGAATTGGAAGATGAGGAATGCAAAACCAGTTTTGCGAACACCTTGTCTTTTCCTGTAAATATCTCTGCTATCCCCTTATTTTTCTCATTATATTCAATTCCTTTATCTTTGAAAATTTTATAAAAATCCTCTCCCGAAATCGTTTTTTGCCTGCAATCATCCCTCAAAGCACCTATGTTCATGACCGGTAAATTGTTATTGGATAAAAACCCGATATTACCACTATTGAAAGTCTCCTCATTGCCTGAATCCTCTTTTTTACCGTAGATCTCATAATTGACTTCGCCGTTATTTTCGGGAACAAGCCTGATGTGAATCTGTTTTGGCTGTTTGTTTAATATGCATGGCTTATTCCAGATAATATTTTTTATGCAGATCCTTGTTTCGTATTCTTCCTGTATTATTTCAAAGGCTTCTTTTATAGCGTCATAGGCCATTTCAAGGCATATAAACCCCGGTATGATTTTTTGATCTTTAATAGCATTTTTTAACAGATAAGATTCATTTCCCTTAATAATAGCCGCGTATCTCTGTTCCGAAATAATAGATGTATTTTCATGCAATAAAGGATGCAAATTGGGTCTATCGTCCTGAAAATCCGACTCTATAAATTTCATTTCCGATTCTGGGATCCAGTACCTTTCCCTCGCGAATGGATACGTCGGAAGGCTTACCCGCTTCGGCTTCTCCCCTCCATACAGCCTGTCCCAGTCAAACTCCAGCCCTTTCACCCACAAATCCAGCAGCTTGCCGTATTTCCCCTTCCCTATCCAGCTATCAACCGCCTTCTGAAGCTCCTCGTCGGCAGTGAAAACGCTCAAGGCCTCCTTATTCCTCTTCGCCTGTCCCTCGTACAGGTCCTCTATATCCTGTTTTCCATCAATGTATTCCTTCAATTTTCTTTTCAATTCCTCCGTCGAGCTCACTATCAAGCCCAGCCTCTCCTCCATCGCTTCACGCCCTACCTGCAGCGTGTAGGATATGTTTTCCAGATCCATGTCAGTGTACTCATTCTCTTCTATGTCCCTCAATAAATTTACCGCCTGCTCCCTCGCCTGCTCTTTGCTCTTAGCCGACAATACGATGATTGACGGATTATTTATCCCTTTTTTGTCCTTATTATCTTCTTTTGCCTCGTATTCCTCTATGATCACATGCGCGTTCGCCCCGCCAGCTCCGAACGACGATATCCCCGCTATCCTCGGGTATTCCTCCGTCTTTCCGTCAATCTCTATCACCGGCCTTTTCCACTCAGTCAGTTCATGCTGGACCGTAAACGGAGTCTTGCTGAAATCTATATTCGGGTTCAGTACCCCGGAATGAAGCGAAGGCACCAGCTTCCTGTTTTTCATCTGCAGCAATACCTTCGTTACTCCCGAGATCCCCGCCGCGCTCTCGCAATGCCCTATATTGCTCTTTACTGACCCTATCGCGCAGAACTGCCTGTCCTGCGTATACTCCGCGAACGCCCTCGTTAGCCCGCTGATCTCTATCGGGTCTCCCAGCGATGTTCCTGTCCCATGCGCCTCGATGTAACTGATTGTCCTTGGATTGATTCCCGCCTTCTTAAACGCCTTTCCTATCACCTCGGATTGCGCCTTCGGATTGGGCACCGTATAGCCGTTCGTCTTTCCGCCATGATTCAGCTCCGTCGCCTTTATTATACCGTATATGTGATCCCTGTCCTCTATTGCTTTCGGCAGCGGCTTCAGCAATACAGCTCCCACTCCCTCACCAGGCACGTACCCGTCTCCGCCCTCCCCGAAGCTTTCGCATCTCCCCTTGCTCGACACGAACTTTCCCTGCGCAAGCATGAGATACTTGTTCGGATGGATCGATACGTTCACCCCTCCCGCTATCGCCAACCCGCATTCCCCGTTCCTTATCCCGCTGCAGGCCATGTGCATCGCCGTTAGCGACGATGAGCACATCGTGTCCAGCGCAACGCTGGGTCCATGAAAATTAAAGAAATACGATGCCATGTTCGCTATGGAAGACGGGTTACCCGGTATCGCCACCGGTCTTCCCTTCGCCGTCAGTTGCGCTCCGTACAGCTGGTACTCCTCGTACATCACCCCTACATATACCCCGACTTCCCCGCCTATCCCGCCGCCGTTGTCACCCTCCTGCGCTTCACGCCGGTACCCCGCGTCCTCCAGCGTTTCATACACGCATTCCAGAAACAGCCGCTCCTGCGGGTCCATATATGCCGCCTGTACCGGCGGGATGTTGAAAAACAAAGGGTCGAACTTGTCCACATCGTCCAGGAACCCGCCCCACTTCGCGTAGGTCTTGCCCGGCTTGTTTTTATCTTCATCGAAATACCTGCTGTGGTCCCACCTCTCCTTCGGTACCTCCGTTATGCAATCCACTCCCTGCCTCAAATTATCCCAGAACTCCTTCAGGTTTTTCGCTTTGGGATACCGCCCAGCAAGCCCTATGATCGCTATATCCAAGTCCTCCTTTTTCGCCGCGGTTTCATGTTTTATCCTACGCCGCGGGGAATATTTTCGCGTATTAATTGATATTCTTTCATCCTTGATGTTTCCCAGGGCCGCCAGCGGCGCCTTTTCCGCCATGCCCATTATTCTCAGCAGCGCGTCATAATGGTTTTCTATGAAATATCCCGCCAATTCATTAATATTCTTATATTCAAAAAACAGCGTCTTCGATAACGGCCCGAAATCCTTCTCCAGATTATTTGTCATCTGTATGACCATGATCGAGTCTATCCCGTATTTCTCAAACGGGTCACGCGGCTCTATTCTATTCGTCGGGATTTTCGTGACCGCGGACAGGTATTTTTTGAAATAGCTCTCCGCTTTCTCCAGAACTTCTTCTCGGCTCACCTTAGTACATCTATTTGTCCAGTTCGATTCAATACTTCTTTGCGGTTATTTATTTTATTTAACGAAGGTATTATTTCCCCGTCAGATTGACTACTAACCGTTTTCAATAATTCCGCGGCTTCCCTAATATTGATTTTTTTCTCTTTTATCTGATTGTATATACTATTTAATTTATTATTCATTTTTTAATATTACCTCCGGTAATAATTATTCTAATTATTTCCTGTCATTAATATTTGTTCAATCTTCTCCAGAGATATTTCGCCATTTAAATATTTTTCTGGAAAGATTTATATAAAATTCAATCGTTATTGCCTTTATTTTTAAAATTATCTTCCGATTGTTCATGCCTGATAATATTCGATCTAATAATCTCCCTCAATTTATCCTCATAGCCGTTTATTACCATGACCTGATCTCTATCCCCCGCCAGGCTTTTATAAAACGCCTTTATGCCTTCGCTCGCCGGCATCGCCGTCATACCCGAGTTTTGCCTCATAAATTTCTCTTCCCCGGGACTTACCTTCATCCCTCCCTCAGCCCACAACGGCCAGTTTATGGAAACGGTCTTTCCCTTTCTTTCCTTTTTACCAGCCAGCATGTTCCTGCGCTCCGCGTATCGGTCCATAAACCCGTTCGCAATCGCGTAATCCGCCTGCCCGACATTCCCCATCACTCCCGCCATTGACGAGAACAGCGCGAAGAAGTCCAATTCCATATCTTTCGCCGCATCATCGATATTCACCAGCCCCCTTACCTTCGGGCCCAGCACCGATCCTATCTCATCCTCCGTCTTCTTCATGATCAGGCTGTCTTCGATCACTCCGGCCGAATGGATTATCCCGTTTATACCACCGTATTCCCCAGCTATCCCCTTTATCATTCCCTCCACGGCTTCTTTATCCGTTACATCCGCCTCTCTATAGCTGACACGGCCTCCCGCTTCACTCAGCGCCTTTATCGCCTCCATCTTTTCCTTATTTAATTTCGATCTCCCCGTCAGGATCAGCGCCGGGTTCTTCACCTTTCCGCATATCTCCCTCGCGAATATCAGGCCAAGACCGCCCAGGCCCCCGGTTACCAGGTACACACCGTTATCCTTCCAGGGAAGTTGTTCTGCCGCGTCTTCCGGTATCTTTACCTCTTCCCATTGCCTTACCTTCCTCTTCCCCCCTTCATACCTGATTTCTTTATCATAATACCTCTTTTTATTACTCTTAAGCTTTTCTGCCAATCCTCCGGCGCTTTCATCCGCTTCAATCCCGATCACCTGTCCCGATATCTTCGGGTTCTCAAGCTTTCCCGTCTTCAACGCGCCCGATATCCCCTATATGATCCTTCCGTCTTCATCATTATTCACTACAAGCTGTATTAATACCCTTCCCTTCGGCTTGCTAACGATCACTTCCCTTAGAATTTTAAATACCTCCATTCTGGATCTTCTCTCATACCTCTTTTCTATCCCCTCGCCCAGTCCCTCCAGAACATAACATTCCGATCCCCAACCTCTCTCCTCCTTTCTCTCTCTTCCAGGCTCGCACAGCATCACTATATGCCTGGAGATATCCGCCTCTCTGTCCCCTGCCTCTATTTCCCTCTCCTCCCACCCCGGCTGAAACCTTAATGTGCCAATCACCGGGGGTTCCTCTCCGG
>CAWAOD010000005.1:0-650188 GCA_963783575.1 uncultured Spirochaetota bacterium
AACGCCCAGCCTTTCAGTCGATAAAGAAAAAGGTTTATACAACTGCTTCGGATGCGGAGAGGCCGGGGACGCTTTCGATCTGGTGGAAAAGATGAAAAGCTTCGATTTCAAAGAGGCTTTGAAGTTCCTCAAGGATTGGAAAGCAGCCCTTCGGCTTGGTTTCGTTCTCACCGGTTTCCGCTGATTTACCACTTGAGGCGGAACCTCTTGCTGTTACTGCCCCGGATCAGGGCGGAGCAAAAAACAAACCGCCGGAGAATTCGGCCGGCGCGGTCTTAAATTCTCCGGACGGCGATAGACTCAAAGGCCTGAACACGGTAAAAAACTATTATCATAAAAGGCTTTTCGACCATCCGGAAGCCCTGAATATCTCAAGAAAAGAGGCTTAACAAACGCGGAACATTATGAACGCTTTCAGATCGGCTTTGCCGACGG
The DNA here is from genome assembly GCA_963783575.1 of uncultured Spirochaetota bacterium. Classification (GTDB taxonomy): domain Bacteria; phylum Spirochaetota; class Brevinematia; order Brevinematales; family JAOACQ01; genus CAWEAK01. The sequence continues at coordinate 436 of CAWAOD010000005.1, forward strand.
GGGTTTAAACCTTGTCATTGGTGAAAATCAAAAGCAGGCTTTAACCGATGCCGGAATATTAAACGAGAAAGGGCGGGAACATTTCCTGAACTGCCTTATTTTTCCAATCTTTAACGACAACAATCAAACCATCGGTTTTTATGGTCGTGATATTAATGACAGTTCAGGATTCAAACACCGCTATTTAAAAGGGCCACACAGTGGCGTTTTTAATCGTAAAGCTAGTAAAGTCTATGACGAAATAATTTTAACGGAGTGTATTATTGATTGTCTAAGCCTTATTGAAACCGGTTTTGAGAATGTCCAGCCGATCTATGGGACAAATGGATTTACTGAAGAACACTTGCAAACTTTGAAGGCCGACAGGGTTAAAACGTTTATTCTGGCGCTGGATAATGACGAAGCCGGGACGCTTGCCGGTGAAAAGCTGAAAGAAAGCTTTATTAATGAGGGTTTCAAGGTCAAAATTGTTTCTCCTTTCGGCGGTAAAGACTGGAATGAAGCCTTAAAGGCTGGCGCATTGAAAAAAGATGACCTTAAAGTCTTAATTGAACAAGCCGCTATCTTTGAAGCAGAGAAAGATATTGAAAGTGACGCGTCACACGGCCTGAAGGTTACTCAGGAAGGATTCAGTACTATATTTGCATTTACCGACATTAGCTTACAAGGTTTCGGGAGTTAAAGAGATATTTATTACAAGCCTGAGGGTCAATATCAAAGCGGAAACGGAGACGACAGATATTTTGATAACCTTGACCTGTATTCCGCCAGGTCGAGAACAAATTACAGCTTTCAGGTTTCCCGGATTTTCAGCATAGAACCTAAGCGGATCGAAAAGGATTTGATCACAATCCTTGAATACTTTGAGGACGAACGCGAGCGGCGGGGCCGCCTGGAAAATGAGAAAAGGATCGAAGACGGAATTAACCGAAAAAGAACGGGAAGCCGGGCTTAATTTCCTGAAAAGTCCCGGTCTGTTTCAGGAGATCGTCAAAGACATGGAAACATTGGGTTATGTCGGAGAAGACTTAAACAAGCAATTGTTATACCTTTGCGCCAGTTCCCGGATACTTGACGACCCGATAAGCGTGTTGATTCTTTCTGAGTCGGCTTCAGGAAAGTCCATGCTGGTTGAGACGGTGAAGAAATTAATTCCTTCTGAAGATGTTGTCGCCGTTACCTCTCTTTCAGACCAGGCCTTAAACTACATAAAAGACTTAATGCATAAGTTTTTGATTCTCGGTGAAGCTGTTCATTCTGATGTCATCGAACACCAGATCAGGGAGATACTTTCAGGTAAAGAACTTTCAAGGCTTGTGACTGTGAAGGACGAGAAAACCGGAAAGATGGAATCAAAGATTGTCAGAACCCCGGTGATCGTGGCCAGCGTCATGAGTTCGACAGGTTACAGCATAAATCCCGAAAACACATCAAGATGTTTTGTCATTAATACGGATGAATCGAGGGAACAGACCCGGAAAATCCATGAGATACAACGGCAGAAATATACATTATCCCGCCATTTTGAAAAAGCTTCAGTAATTCCCGAAATCATTAAAAAACATCAAGCCGCTCAAAGGTTACTGCGTAAGATGCTTGTCGTCAATACCTTCGGCGGTTTCCTGAACTTTCCAGACAATCTGATGAGAACACGCCGGGATAATGACCGCTTTCTTGACCTTATCGCCTGCGTTTGTTTTCTCCGGCAGTATCAAAAGCCCGTCAAATGGGAAGGGCTGACGGAATTTATCGAGTGCGATATTGACGACTACCGGATAGCTTACAACATAATGATTAACGGCATACTGGCTTCCACAATGCTGGAAATGTCAAAGAGCGCCCTGGAGCTTTATGAGGCTTTAAGGGATATGGCCGTAAAATTATCAAAGAAAAGCAATCTGAAACCCAATGAAGTGAATTTTACACAAAGGGAAATCCGGGAAAATACCGGCTTTGGCCAGAGCTGGATAAAGCAAAACTTAAGGGTGCTGGTTGACTTTGAATATATTTCTATCCAGAGAGGCGGGGGAGAAAGGACGAAAGGCTTTTACCGTATAAGGGAGGATGAAGAAATCAGGAAACTTAACCTTTCAATGATCCCGACGCCGGAAGAAATACAGGAAAAGATAAAAAATACAGATTCTAAAACTGGGCAAACTGGGTAAAACTGGTCATTGTCCAGTTTATAGCTGTAAAACCAATATTATCAAGCTTTCTTAAAACTGGGCACAGTTTCCGGGAGGGAAAGGCCGGAAAAAAGAGACGAAGGAGAAAACAAAATGTCTATAGAAAACTTAATTCAGGACTTTCTATCTTACTACAAAATACGGGGTTTTAAACATCAGGGCTTGATCGTCAAAAAGAACGCCCTGCTTTTGTTTACGGCTTACCTCCGGGAAAAGCTGAATATTACAGAACCAGAAGGCTTGAGAAGCCTGACGAAAGAAAAGTTTGAAACTTTCGCCGATTATCTCAAAACCAAATTTCTTAGTAAAGACACAATCCGTACTTATGGCCAGGTCGCTAAATGTTTTCTAATGCGGAATGATCTTCTGCCGACTGGCACGGGCTGGGGCAAGGCGAAGAAGGACTTACTCACCGGCCTGCCGGAGGAAATGATTTCCGTTTACTTTGAATACGTTGAAAAGCGGAAGAATGAAGGATATCCCGCTTCAACAACCGGCAGGCTAGCGGAACATGCCCGGAACTTTTTGAAGTATCTTGTCTTTGAACGGAATGTTACAAGGTTTATTGACTTAAGAAAAGACGATGTAAAAGACTATGTTAAATACCTTGCCGATCAAACAGACATTGAAGGAAACCGCCTTTACGCTCCTTCTACCTTGCGGCAGAAAACCAACCTTGTCAAACCGTTCCTTATTTTTCTATCGAAGAAAGGGCTTTGCGGTGGGTTTTCCGGGCAGATGGGAAGCGTCAGGGCTGAAGACAAGGTTTCAAGAAATATCCTGAACCGCAAGGAAGTTGTCAAGCTGTTTAACGTGAAGGCCGAAACCCCGCTTGAGTTTATGCTCAAAACAATTCAGGTAGTTTTGTATTCCTCCGGCGTGCGGATCGGAGAGCTTCTGGCTCTTAAGATTGAGGACATTAATTTTGAGGATCAGGAAGCCGTAATATTTGAGGCAAAGACGAACAATGAAAGGATTGTCCAGCTTGGCGATGTCGGCACGGCCTACCTGAAGCTTTTTATCGATAATGTCCGGCCTAATATCTGTCGTGGCTTTGTAGAAGGCACTCGTGCCTTTCCATCGGCTTACGAAGGGAAAAACCCATGCAATGAAACCGTAAACCGGTATTTATCGAAAGCATGTACAAAAGCCGGTATCAAAAAGAAGATTACCTGTCATTGCTTCCGGCATTCCTACGGAAGTCATTTACTTGAAAACGGGGCGGGAATCAAACAGGTTTCCGATCTGTTAGGCCATGAAAAGCTGGCCACAACGGAAAGATATACAAAGCTTTCACCGGAGCATCTCAGATTGACGCTTCTCAAGTATCATCCGAGGGAGTCATTAAAATGAACGAACTCAAGATTGAAACCGTTAAAACAATCGTTTCCGAAATCCTTACCAGCCGGAATTATTCGCCAGCCTCAATTGACAGTATGATCCGTATCCTGAAACGCTTCAATAATTATCTTGAGAGCTTGAAGAGGATGCATTCCATTGACTACCGGGACGTGAGGGAAAGCGATCTTTACGGATTTATGGAATATCTTGAGAAAGACTCTAAAAGAGGCATAAAAAAAGAAACTGTCCAAAACAACGCTTTGGCCATGAAGCGTCTTTTTCAAATACTTGAAAGAGAGGATAAAATACTTCAAAATCCATTCGGCGATGTTGAGATGAAAGGAAAGCGGCATAACATCCGGGATAAGGTGCTTTCCGAAAAAGAAATGAGGGACTTTATTGACGCTGTACCGGTCGATAATCCACTTGACTTCCGGAACCGGACAATATTAGAACTTCTATACGGTACAGGCATAAGAGCAAGGGAACTCTGCAACCTTGAATTAACCGATATATTTCTGGATGAAAAAATGATTTTTATCCGAAACGGAAAAGGCAAGAAAGACAGAATCCTTCCGCTTGGAGAAACGCCGGTAAAATACCTTGCGGAATACATTAAAAAGATCAGGCCGAAATACTCCCGGCTTCCCCGAAAGAAAGACCAGTCAAGGAAGTTGTTTCTGGGTAGTTTCGGGAAGTCTCTTTCAACCGGCGGACTCTCCGGGATTATCCGAAAGATCAAGGAAGCCCAGGGAATTACAAAACCGGTTTACCCTCATATCATCCGTCATTCTTTCGCTACTCACCTTTTAAATGCCGGGGCGGATATCAGAGAAGTCCAGCTTCTTTTAGGGCATACAAGCCTTGACTCCACACAGATTTATTTGAACCTTTCGACTGCTTACTTGAAGGAAATTTACAGGAAATACCACCCGCTGGAAAACGAATTGTATTTTGATGTGTTATCGAGAGAAAGCCATATTTTTGAATGGAATAAATTTGATAAAAGCGGAGAAAAAAGGTAATATCTATATGGAGAAAACAATAATGGAAAAAGAAAAAGTTTATCTGGATTCAACGATTCCGAGCTATATTGTTTCGCAGTTAAGCCGTGATTTTATCACGCTTTACCGTCAGGAAATGTCTATTATGTGGTGGGAAAAAGAGAGAAAAAGCTATGATTTGTATATCTCTGAAGTTGTGCTGGATGAGATTAAGGCCGGAGACTTGTTTTATTCTCAAAAACGGCTGGAATTGGTACGCAATTTAAAGGTTCTTGAATACAAGCCGGAGATTAAAGAAACAGCTTGGAAGTATATGGAATATTTTAATTTTTCAGAAAAACTTTTTGGCGATATGTATCACATTGCTTATTCAGTCCATTACAAAATGGGCTGTCTGCTGACATGGAATTTTTCACATCTGGCTAATGCTCAAATTCGTGTGAGGCTTGAAAAATATAATGAGAAACTAGGCTTTGCAACACCGCAGATCGTCACGCCGGAAGAATTGAGAGAATTTAATCCATGGGAGGATAGCGAAGATGAAATCTATTGATCCGATTGTAGAAGAAATGACGAATGCCGGGAAGAAAATACAGGAAGAATGCGGAAACGATTGGGATAAATTTGCTGAAAGGATTCAGGAGAATGAAAAGAAACTGAAAGCCGAAGGCTGGAAATTTGTCTCGGAAGTACCGGAACACAAAGAAGAAACGCCGGTTGCCTGTTAATTTAAAGGAGACATGGCATGTTTACATTGGTTAAATCGAAGCCGGTAGCAATGTCGGCGCGAGCTATAGATGTTAAGGTTACGAAAGAGGAATTGACGGTATTTCTTGAAGACGGCCGCGTGGTTTCCGCGCCGTTGGAATGGTTTCCACGATTAAGGAATGCTTCGGAAATCGAATTGAGCGAATGGGAATTTATCGGCGGCGGGATCGGAATACATTGGGAATCTATAGATGAAGATATTTCCGTTAAAGGTTTGCTGGAAGCTGAATAGCATAAATTTCTGGTAAGTAAAAGGTTATAGGTCGTAAAAGCGGCATGAAAGGCCGTCTTTATTAAGTTTTGCTGCTCTGCATGGGTTTAGAGGGAATAGACCCCCCAGTTCTCCACAGGAGAATACACCATTGCAACTTTCATCTAAATTAACTGATAGAATTATTAGTGCAAATGGTATACCTCTGAACCCTGAAGAAGATTCAGCAAGCGCTACGATGTATGGTAAAACGTTGAACACTGTAAAAAGTATATATACTGTAAATATGAACGATTCGAATGCAGGAGAAGAAATAAAAACGGATGTAATTGCACAATTAAAGAACAACAAAATAGATCCATCTACAGGTAATCCCTATGTTATGATAAATGGAGTAAAAATAGAGTTTGATAAAAATCAATTGTCAAACATAGGCTTTGATGAAAATAATATGCAAGTAGCAATTGGGGGAAATACAAATCTTGTTTATGCAGTAGAGTACAGTGAACCTGAAACCTTTAAAGCATTAGTAGAATTTGCGGCTGCAAACCCAACCCAAAACGGAGAACCAATTACAGTAGCAAGTATGTGGAGGCCACAAGTATCAGATAGAGCACACTTTGAAGGCAGAGCTGTTGACTTTGATAGTTTTTCTTCAGGTACTAAAGTAAATGCAGCTGAATCGGGAACAGTAAAATTGGCAGCACTTGGTGCTCCGGCTAATCATTATTCGGGCTATGGCTACTCTGTGGTAATAAAGGGCAGTGACGGAACAGAGTATTTATATGCTCATAATCAAGAAAGCTCTTTCCAAGTTCAAAATGGAGCAACAGTTAATACAGGCAATTATATTTCGCAATCTGGTAGTTCGGGTCTGACATTTGGTAATCCTCATGTGCACTTTGAAGTAATAACACCTAATAATTCAATATATATACGATAAAGGCAGGTAATAAATATGAAATTAAAAAAGAATTTTGTGATAATGTTATTTATATTGATCATATCTAACGGACTTGCTTGGACGTCTGAACCAGAAAACCAACTGACAAATGAGTATTTTATCATTGGAACAAACGTTATGCTTAATGAGGTTCCGGATACTGGAGCAAAAGGGATTTTGTTGATGAATGAGTTTGATAAAGTTATGTTATCAGCTTCAAAGCCTGTAAATGACAACTATAATGTAATATTGAACGGAACAAACGGATGGGTTGATGTTTTCAATGTATCTTTGATACCCACAGATTGGATAAAGTTTAATAAAATAGATGAATTAATTTTATATTTTCCTAAAAATTTTAATTTTACATTTCATGAAAGTGAAAAGACAACAAATCGAAATAAAGATGGTTCAAAAGCAATTGAATATAAAATAGGTAATGATAATTTTTTGCTGGATATAAATTATATTTCAAACAAGACTTTTGAAAGTGAAGACAAGGCAACAATGAATTATTATGGAATTAATGGATATTTTTATTCAGATTATAGTGCAGAAAATGGTAATAAGTTATTTGAATTAATGTTAGTAAATGAAATAAAAAAAGAATATTATCAATTGGATTACTATTTTTCATCGGATAAACCTACCTATGAAGAAGAACTTACAGCAAAAAAAATATTATTTTCTGTTCGTATCAAAGACACAAACAAGTCAAGCGAGAAGCCATCCTCAGAATCAACAAGCTCCATATGCACCCTCACAGGCGACAATGTAAACGTGCGGGCGGAAGCGGCGACGAACGGAGCGGTGCTGGTAAAGCTCTCCAGGGGAGCGATTGTGACACTTTTGAAGCGGTCGGATATGGCTTTGACGGTGGGGGACAAGAAGGGGTTTTGGGCGTACATCGATACCCAGGTAACCAATAAGGATGGGGAGACGGTGAAGGGGTGGGTGTTTGATTATTATTTGAAACCGCTTGAGTAAAGAGGCTGTAACGGAAGCTTGCCGTTCAAAACTGTCTTTATGTAATTTGGCAAACTATCGCCTACTTTGCGATAAACGCCATTGAAACGGCGTCTATCTGGAAAGTAGGCGAAATTTGACGTGGGGTGCAGAGACTTCGACACGTGAGCATGCCGCGCCTGCCCGGCGAAAGTAATCTATTCTGCGGAAGTTTTCGGCGGGCGCCCGGATCAGGATGATGAAAGAAGCAGGTAAAATACCTTATTTTGGAGGTGATTTTACCTGCTTTTTTTGTTGTGTGAACCTCACGGCCACGATTATTATACCGCTAAATCCGGAATTATCAAGGTCAAGCTCCCGCTGGTCGTGATCGCTGATGCGATCAACCTTGACAATTCCGGCTTTCGCTGGTTATGTGGTTATGGCCGTTCGGGGAAAATGTTATAATTATAATCCCCGAAACCCTAATGACAGCGACCGGCGAGGATGGGAAAAAACAAGGGCAAAATGGGAAAAATACTACCCGACAGGGTGGAGATTTTTTTCATTTTGGCGAAGCGAACCCTTGAACGACAGCGGTTTTTTCCTGTCCGGAGCGGTAAAATACACGAGGGTTGAGGGGTTCAAGAACCGGATCCGGAAAAAGTTAGATCTAGAAATTTCGATTTTTGATAACCGGGATCCGGAGCCCCGGAAGGTGATATCTAAACGGCAATATTTACAGCCGGGGCGGTGGGAGGGTGTGGAGGGTGCGGAAAGCTTGATAAGATGCGCCAGCCCGGTTTTTCCGGTGTGCCGCCGCCGAACGTTTGGCATAGACCCTGATGATAAAGGAACCGGTGATAATAAAGTTTTAAAGTTTAAGTTAATATGACAACTTAACATAATTTAGCCTTATGGGCAGGCGTTTGAACTATTGAGCCGTTTAATTATCGTAAAAACTCGATTCAAGACTTTCAGAAGTATTTTTAAATGACGGGTTTAAAAAAAGCGCGATTGAAACGCTTGCTTGACGATAAGGCAAATTATGTAAAAGGCGGCCGGAAAAACAGACTTGCCGCCGAATGCCTGGGCGTCATCTCCGTCTAGCTAGCCCAGGCGTGAGAAGGCAAGAGAAACGGCACGGGATATCTAAACGGCAATGATTATAGGAATTGGGGGGATAACTCAGTTTATTATTTTGTAATGACTTCAATTTCTTCAATTCTCTTAAAATCATCAACGTTAATGGTTACAAGCTTATTAATTCCGCCAGCCAGCATAATGGAAACAATTTCAAAGTCATAAACCCGGTTACCTATTGGTTTATACTTTAATACAAGGTCGTTAAATATTTCTGTGCTGAAAGAATCCGGGTAAACGATTTGGAACCGTAAAGGAATCTTTTCCAATTCATTTTCAATGATCTCGTAAAGGCCAAGTTTGGACATAACACAGGTAAATTCAGTGATCGATTTACTGGCGAAGTAGATATATCCAGGATTATGTTCAATGATTTCTCTGGAGTATTCAAAAAATTCTGATTTTTTATTGAACGAGTAAACAAGGATATTGGTGTCAATAAAAAAATAGCTATCAATCTTCATGGGCAAAATCCCTGATGTTAATTTTGTCCAGGTCTTTGCTGAATTCATAGACGCCAAAGTCAGAAGTTTGCTTTTTATCCTTCTCAGTTACAATCCAGACTTTGATTTTAGTATTATCTTTGAGCGGAATCGGTTTATTTATTTCAATATGTCCTTTATGATAGACACCATCGATTAATTGATGCATAATTTTACCTCCCGAAGAAAGGATAAAGATTCTTCTTTGTTATATCAAGTTTTATTTAATAATCAAGAAATGGTATCCATAGTATCTCCTTGATTTATTGGGTAACTATATGTTTAATCTGGTTTTTAACCAGAAAAGCATTGATCAGTTCTTTAATGACTTTCTTGTCGTTTTCCGGTAAGTTTTCCACAGCCTTAAAATCCCTTAAGAGTTCTTCATCACTGAAAGAAACTTTGACGGCGTTGTCGGCATCGTCGTTTAAAAGGTAATCAATAGACACCTCAAAGACGGAAGCTAGTTTCTTTAATGTCTCTGTGGAAGGCACTTGTTGATTCCCTTCGTATTTACCGACATGAGAATAATGTACACCGATAAGGTTGCCTAATTCAGTCTGACTTAGACTTTTCTTTTTTCTAAATTCTTTTATTTTTTCGCCTAAAGTCATAATAATTTCCTCTTATACTAAAATACGCTGTTTATATTATAATTATATGAGAAAACAAGATAAAAATCAATTCAAAAAATGCTATTATAGAATAAAAGGACTTGACAAAATAACATGGATATGTTATATTATGACGTTCGGGTGTTATATTAAAATATTTTTTAGATAAGGAAAAAAGATAACAAAAGAAAGCCCCTGTTTCCCAAAGTTTGGCGACCTAAAAGAAACAAGGGCTTTTAACTCCGAGGGTTTAACCTCGAATTTATTATACATTATTCATTGAACTAAATCAAGAAGCATTGCTTCAATTCGAGGCGTAACCCTCCATAAAATTTTATTTTTAGGAGGGACCCGTCATGTCAGGTCTTATCAGTACCACAGACCTTTATGAAGTATGTTTTTATCTAATGCAGGGCTTCAAAATCGAAAAGGTCGAGATCGTAAACCAGAACCACAAGGAAATGGGAAAATTTATTTTATCCGGCGAAGGAATCCAGAAGGCGCAGCTTGTTTATTTCAACGGTGAAGCCACAGTCAATATTATGGACTTCCGGCGTACTTACAGCCAGTTGACAACGCTTGTAGGGCAGGCAAAAAGGGAACTCAGGGAAATGAAAGCCCCCGGCTCTATTTAGGGGGCTGGCCATGACAAAAACAATTGTTTTCAGTAACCAAAAAGGCGGAGTTGGCAAAACCACGACCACCAGAGAGTTAGGCATTTACCTTTCAGAAAAAAACTTTAGAGTCTTATTAATCGACTGCGACCCTCAAGCGAACCTTTCTAAAAGCCTTGTCGATATTCCGGGCTTTGGTTTATATGAAGCGTTGGCAGGTGGAGAGTATGAACCGGAAGATGTAAAGCTTAATTTGTCCCTATTATCCGGCGGGGTGAAGCTGGCCGGGCTGGAGAAATCTTTAATTGGAGAAGTTGACGCTTTTACAAGGCTCAAAGATTTATTGGAAGGTGAAATCTTCCAGACTTATGACTTTATTTTAATTGACAGTCCGCCATCCTTGAGTGTGCTAACCGGTAACGCTTTAACCGCATCGAACTTTGTTGTTATTCCTATGAACCCTTCGCTTTATTCAATGCAAGGCACTAATGATTTAATGGCCACGGTATCAAAGATCAGGAAAAACTTCAATCCGGGTTTGCAGCTCCTCGGGGTGATAATCAACGCTTATGAATCTAATCCGGTAATTACAAGACAGATCCATGGAGAGATCCGGGAAGCTTTCGGGGAAAAAGTCTTTAATACGTCAATTTCTAGATCTATTCGTATTGAAGAAGCTATCGCCTTGAAATCCGGCGTTATATCTCGTACCCGTGTCGATGGGCGGCCATCGAAGGCCGCTGAAGAGGTCAAGGCCATCGGTGAGGAAATGCTTTTAAGGCTGGGGGTGTAAAATGACCGGGATGCCTCCAAAACGAGACCCGCTAAGAGGGCAAAAGACCCTGCGGGTCACAGATTTTCTTGAGGAGTTTGAAGTTGACGACATCAAACGGAAAGTCGATATTGTAGAATTGTTTGAAAGCTTCGGCGTAAAGCTTACAAAGTCCGGTAAAAGCTTCAAAGGTTTCTGTCCATGGCACAAAGACAGCAAAACTCCAAGCCTGTCTATTAGCCGGGAAAAGGGCTTATTTCACTGTTTCGGCTGTGATGAAGGCGGAACAGTTGTCGATGCCGTGATGAAATTCAAAAGCATTGATTTCAAAGAATCGTTAAAATTCTTAAAAGAATGGCCCGGAAGTCCTTTAAAAGAGGTTCCTTTAACTGTCCGGAAGATGGAAGTCAAACCCGAAGAAAAACAAACATCTACAGAGAGCGGAAACATTCATAATCTTAATGCAGTAAAGAATTATTATCATAAAAGACTTTTCGACCATCCGGAAGCCCTTGAATATCTCAAGAAAAGAGGCTTAACAAACACGGAACATTATGAACGCTTTCAGATCGGCTTTGCCGACGGGGGTTTAAACCTTGTCATTGGTGAAAAGCAAAAGCAGGCTTTAACAGATGCCGGAATCTTAAACGAGAAAGGGCGGGAACATTTCCTGAACTGCCTTATTTTTCCAATCTTTAACGACAACAATCAAACCATCGGTTTTTATGGCCGTGATACTAATGACGGCTCAGACTTCAAACACCGCTATTTAAAAGGGCCACACAGCGGCGTTTTTAATCGTAAAGCTAGTAAAGTGTATGATGAAATCATTTTAACGGAGTGTATTATTGATTGTCTAAGCCTTATTGAAACCGGCTTTGAGAATGTCCAGCCGATCTATGGAACAAACGGCTTTACAGAAGAACACTTACAAATTTTGAAAGCCGACAGGGTTAAAACGGTCATTCTGGCGCTGGATAATGACGAAGCCGGGACGCTTGCCAGTGAAAAGCTGAAAGAAAGCCTTATTAATGAGGGTTTCAAGGTCAAAATTGTTTCTCCTTTCGGCGGTAAAGACTGGAACGACGCCTTAAAGGCTGGCGCATTGAAAAAAGATGACCTTAAAGTCTTAATTGAACAAGCCGCTATCTTTGAAGCAGAGAAAGATATTGAAAGTGACGCGTCACACGGCCTGAAGGTTACTCAGGAAGGATTCGGCACCATATTTGCATTTGTTGATATTACTTACAAGGTTTCGGGAGTTAAAGAAACATTTATTACCAGCCTGCGTGTAAATATCAAAGCCGAGAACGGAGACGACAGATATTTTGACAACCTTGACCTGTACTCCGCCCGGTCAAGATCGAATTACAGTTTTCAAGTTTCCCGGATTTTCAGCATTGAACCGAAACGGATCGAAAAGGATTTGATCACAATTCTTGAATACTTTGAGGACGAACGCGAGCGGCGCAGCCGCCTTGAAAATGAGAAAGAATCGAAGCCGGAATTAACCGAAAAAGAACGGAAAGCCGGGCTTAATTTCCTGAAAAGTCCCGGTCTGTTTCAGGAGATCGTCAAAGACATGGAAACATTGGGTTATGTCGGAGAAGACTTAAACAAGCAATTGCTATACCTTTGCGCCAGTTCCCGGATACTTGACGACCCGATAAGCGTGTTGATTCTTTCTGAGTCGGCTTCAGGAAAGTCCATGCTGGTTGAGACGGTGAAGAAATTAATTCCTTCTGAAGATGTTGTCGCCGTTACCTCTCTTTCAGACCAGGCCTTGAACTACATCAAAGACTTAATGCATAAGTTTTTGATTCTCGGTGAAGCTGTTCATTCTGATGTCATCGAACACCAGATCAGGGAGATACTTTCAGGTAAAGAACTTTCAAGGCTTGTGACTGTGAAGGATGAGAAAACCGGAAAGATGGAATCAAAGATTGTCAGAACCCCGGTGATCGTGGCCAGCGTCATGAGTTCGACGGGTTTCAACATAAATCCCGAAAACACATCAAGATGTTTTGTCATTAATACGGATGAATCGAGGGAACAGACCCGGAAAATCCATGAGATACAACGGCAGAAATATACATTATCCCGCCATTTTGAAAAAGCTTCAGTAATTCCCGAAATCATTAAAAAACATCAAGCCGCTCAAAGGTTACTGCGTAAGATGCTTGTCGTCAATACCTTCGGCGGTTTCCTGAACTTTCCAGACAATCTGATGAGAACACGCCGGGACAATGACCGCTTTCTTGACCTTATCGCCTGCGTTTGTTTTCTCCGGCAGTATCAAAAGCCTGTCAAATGGGAAGGGCTGACGGAATTTATCGAGTGCGATATTGACGACTACCGGATAGCTTACAACATAATGATTAACGGCATACTGGCTTCCACAATGCTGGAAATGTCAAAGAGCGCCCTGGAGCTTTATGAGGCTTTAAGGGATATGGCCGTAAAATTATCAAAGAAAAGCAATCTGAAACCCAATGAAGTGAATTTTACACAAAGGGAAATCCGGGAAAATACCGGCTTTGGCCAGAGCTGGATAAAGCAAAACTTAAGGGTGCTGGTTGACTTTGAATATATTTCTATCCAGAGAGGCGGGGGAGAAAGGACGAAAGGCTTTTACCGTATAAGGGAGGATGAAGAAATCAGGAAACTTAACCTTTCAATGATCCCGACGCCGGAAGAAATACAGGAAAAGATAAAAAATACAGATTCTAAAACTGGGCAAACTGGGTAAAACTGGTCATTGTCCAGTTTATAGCTGTAAAACCAATATTATCAAGCTTTCTTAAAACTGGGCACAGTTTCCGGGAGGGAAAGGCCGGAAAAAAGAGACGAAGGAGAAAACAAAATGTCTATAGAAAACTTAATTCAGGACTTTCTATCTTACTACAAAATACGGGGTTTTAAACATCAGGGCTTGATCGTCAAAAAGAACGCCCTGCTTTTGTTTACGGCTTACCTCCGGGAAAAGCTGAATATTACAGAACCAGAAGGCTTGAGAAGCCTGACGAAAGAAAAGTTTGAAACTTTCGCCGATTATCTCAAAACCAAATTTCTTAGTAAAGACACAATCCGTACTTATGGCCAGGTCGCTAAATGTTTTCTAATGCGGAATGATCTTCTGCCGACTGGCACGGGCTGGGGCAAGGCGAAGAAGGACTTACTCACCGGCCTGCCGGAGGAAATGATTTCCGTTTACTTTGAATACGTTGAAAAGCGGAAGAATGAAGGATATCCCGCTTCAACAACCGGCAGGCTAGCGGAACATGCCCGGAACTTTTTGAAGTATCTTGTCTTTGAACGGAATGTTACAAGGTTTATTGACTTAAGAAAAGACGATGTAAAAGACTATGTTAAATACCTTGCCGATCAAACAGACATTGAAGGAAACCGCCTTTACGCTCCTTCTACCTTGCGGCAGAAAACCAACCTTGTCAAACCGTTCCTTATTTTTCTATCGAAGAAAGGGCTTTGCGGTGGGTTTTCCGGGCAGATGGGAAGCGTCAGGGCTGAAGACAAGGTTTCAAGAAATATCCTGAACCGCAAGGAAGTTGTCAAGCTGTTTAACGTGAAGGCCGAAACCCCGCTTGAGTTTATGCTCAAAACAATTCAGGTAGTTTTGTATTCCTCCGGCGTGCGGATCGGAGAGCTTTTGGCTCTTAAGATTGAGGACATTAATTTTGAGGATCAGGAAGCCGTAATATTTGAGGCAAAGACGAACAATGAAAGGATTGTCCAGCTTGGCGATGTCGGCACGGCCTACCTGAAGCTTTTTATCGATAATGTCCGGCCTAATATCTGTCGTGGCTTTGTAGAAGGCACTCGTGCCTTTCCATCGGCTTACGAAGGGAAAAACCCATGCAATGAAACCGTAAACCGGTATTTATCGAAAGCATGTACAAAAGCCGGTATCAAAAAGAAGATTACCTGTCATTGCTTCCGGCATTCCTACGGAAGTCATTTACTTGAAAACGGGGCGGGAATCAAACAGGTTTCCGATCTGTTAGGCCATGAAAAGCTGGCCACAACGGAAAGATATACAAAGCTTTCACCGGAGCATCTCAGATTGACGCTTCTCAAGTATCATCCGAGGGAGTCATTAAAATGAACGAACTCAAGATTGAAACCGTTAAAACAATCGTTTCCGAAATCCTTACCAGCCGGAATTATTCGCCAGCCTCAATTGACAGTATGATCCGTATCCTGAAACGCTTCAATAATTATCTTGAGAGCTTGAAGAGGATGCATTCCATTGACTACCGGGACGTGAGGGAAAGCGATCTTTACGGATTTATGGAATATCTTGAGAAAGACTCTAAAAGAGGCATAAAAAAAGAAACTGTCCAAAACAACGCTTTGGCCATGAAGCGTCTTTTTCAAATACTTGAAAGAGAGGATAAAATACTTCAAAATCCATTCGGCGATGTTGAGATGAAAGGAAAGCGGCATAACATCCGGGATAAGGTGCTTTCCGAAAAAGAAATGAGGGACTTTATTGACGCTGTACCGGTCGATAATCCACTTGACTTCCGGAACCGGACAATATTAGAACTTCTATACGGTACAGGCATAAGAGCAAGGGAACTCTGCAACCTTGAATTAACCGATATATTTCTGGATGAAAAAATGATTTTTATCCGAAACGGAAAAGGCAAGAAAGACAGAATCCTTCCGCTTGGAGAAACGCCGGTAAAATACCTTGCGGAATACATTAAAAAGATCAGGCCGAAATACTCCCGGCTTCCCCGAAAGAAAGACCAGTCAAGGAAGTTGTTTCTGGGTAGTTTCGGGAAGTCTCTTTCAACCGGCGGACTCTCCGGGATTATCCGAAAGATCAAGGAAGCCCAGGGAATTACAAAACCGGTTTACCCTCATATCATCCGTCATTCTTTCGCTACTCACCTTTTAAATGCCGGGGCGGATATCAGAGAAGTCCAGCTTCTTTTAGGGCATACAAGCCTTGACTCCACACAGATTTATTTGAACCTTTCGACTGCTTACTTGAAGGAAATTTACAGGAAATACCACCCGCTGGAAAACGAATTGTATTTTGATGTGTTATCGAGAGAAAGCCATATTTTTGAATGGAATAAATTTGATAAAAGCGGAGAAAAAAGGTAATATCTATATGGAGAAAACAATAATGGAAAAAGAAAAAGTTTATCTGGATTCAACGATTCCGAGCTATATTGTTTCGCAGTTAAGCCGTGATTTTATCACGCTTTACCGTCAGGAAATGTCTATTATGTGGTGGGAAAAAGAGAGAAAAAGCTATGATTTGTATATCTCTGAAGTTGTGCTGGATGAGATTAAGGCCGGAGACTTGTTTTATTCTCAAAAACGGCTGGAATTGGTACGCAATTTAAAGGTTCTTGAATACAAGCCGGAGATTAAAGAAACAGCTTGGAAGTATATGGAATATTTTAATTTTTCAGAAAAACTTTTTGGCGATATGTATCACATTGCTTATTCAGTCCATTACAAAATGGGCTGTCTGCTGACATGGAATTTTTCACATCTGGCTAATGCTCAAATTCGTGTGAGGCTTGAAAAATATAATGAGAAACTAGGCTTTGCAACACCGCAGATCGTCACGCCGGAAGAATTGAGAGAATTTAATCCATGGGAGGATAGCGAAGATGAAATCTATTGATCCGATTGTAGAAGAAATGACGAATGCCGGGAAGAAAATACAGGAAGAATGCGGAAACGATTGGGATAAATTTGCTGAAAGGATTCAGGAGAATGAAAAGAAACTGAAAGCCGAAGGCTGGAAATTTGTCTCGGAAGTACCGGAACACAAAGAAGAAACGCCGGTTGCCTGTTAATTTAAAGGAGACATGGCATGTTTACATTGGTTAAATCGAAGCCGGTAGCAATGTCGGCGCGAGCTATAGATGTTAAGGTTACGAAAGAGGAATTGACGGTATTTCTTGAAGACGGCCGCGTGGTTTCCGCGCCGTTGGAATGGTTTCCACGATTAAGGAATGCTTCGGAAATCGAATTGAGCGAATGGGAATTTATCGGCGGCGGGATCGGAATACATTGGGAATCTATAGATGAAGATATTTCCGTTAAAGGTTTGCTGGAAGCTGAATAGCATAAATTTCTGGTAAGTAAAAGGTTATAGGTCGTAAAAGCGGCATGAAAGGCCGTCTTTATTAAGTTTTGCTGCTCTGCATGGGTTTAGAGGGAATAGACCCCCCATTTCTCCACAGGAGAATGCAGGTAGTGCAACTGGCAGTTATTCTGACACTGGCGGATATTATAGTCCAAAGGAAGAAGACGCGGCAGCATCATATAAGGGATTATCCGAAAAAGCATTGTATGATAAAGTCTACAATTTGTACAAAGATGAGTTAAAGAATTATAAAGTATTTACAATTGATGGAATAAAATATTATGAGGCCACTGTAGACGGGGTTAAAGTCAGAATGTCTTCAGCAGATTTTGATTCGCCCAGCAGTGCGGTGTCATGGGTTGGTAACTCCCCAATAAATAAGGCCATTGACGGACTAAAACCGGAGGCTCTGGTAGTCTTAATTGATGCCGCTCATAAAAACAATATAGACACAGTACAGATTTCGAGTATGTATAGAAATAATCCAACATTATATGGGGAAAACGATCCTCATAGTTTGGGTAACGCAATTGATGTATCAAAAATGTGGCAGGGTAATACTGAATATGATTTTAGTCGAAATCTGAGTACTGTTGGAGAAAATATTACAGCACCCCAATTCCAAGGAGATATTTTTGATACTCTTCGAAATGATTCCAGAGTTAGACAGATATTTGATCCTTGGGATTTGCAATATAATAGAAATTCATATTCACAGAATTTGGGTCAAGGTACTTATAAACAAATTCCACAACAGCATTTTACCCATTTGCATATAGGGATATAAATATGGAGGATAATATGCATAATTTAATGAAATTCCTAATCGTCTTCAGCATATTTTTATTTAATATTTGTTATTCAGAGATAAAAGAATATGCAGTATCAATTGAAAACAATGTTATAGTATACATATCTCCAGATACAAATTCATCAAATTTAATTCATATGGAAATCGGACGTCTAATCCAGATAATATCAAATTCGATTCAAAATATTAATAATATTAATGAGACTGGAAAGTTGGTTTTTATTGATTCATTATATAGAAATATTGGATCAAGAACAAGTATAAAAGGCTGGGTTCCAAGTTTCAACATTGCTCAGCAGAAAGATTTTATAAAAGTAACTAATTTTGGGCAATATGTTTTGAAAGGTAATATTGGAGACACAGTTTTAGATTATTCTTTTAATAAAAATGGTACATTTAAGAAAAAAATATATGGTGAAAATGAAAAATATTTATTGGGAAATATTTTTCAAAGAGGACATATTATTGAAGCTATGAACAAAGATATTTTTAACAGCGATTTTTTTTATCTTGATAATGAGAACAATTTATTTACTATTTATCCTGATGATAGTGGTAATCCAATACAAGCAAAACGTCTGGATAAGTGATTATTAATAAAGCCCTGCTGGAGAAGAACTGGCTGGGCTTTTTTAGTTCTGGCGGGGAATCTGCGGCGAAGGCGAAGGTCTGAGGCTGGAGAAAGCAAAATCGTCTTTCGTCGGGGACGGATGGAAAACTCCGGCGCGCTTCCGGCTGTCAGCACTGCCTGCGTTATCCATCCGTCCCGCTCCTCAAGCCGCCTGTCGAAACCCTGCGCTCATTACATAATTTGCCTTATCGTCAAGCTGGCGGGCGAAATCCTCCGCTCCCTACAGGAAAAGCCGCCGTCCTAACGGCTTTTTCTTCCGGTCGCTCCGTCAGAAGTGTAACCAGCCAGCCGATAAGGCGAAATTATGTAAAGTAGCCCCAATTCTAAAAACTTCAATCTTTATCTTTACCGGTTCTTTTATTTGTAGGTACTGGGTCTAACGCTCAGGGTTTCGACAGGGCTGACGCCGTCATCAAGCTTTGTCGCAGGCCCCAACCCGCCCGTGTACGCCAAGATAAACTGGACTGACCTGATGAGTTGAAATGTACTCATCCAGCCAATTGTTTGTTTAGCTGGTAGTGATGCAAGCGTGAACGGGAGTAATCCTGTTGGCGTAGACTTGCAAAGCGAAGATGTGAGCCGCAACGAAAGTGAACTGGATATGACCTCGTTAGGGAAATCGAGAGCGGATAATCTACATGGGATGATGAAACCTAAAATCTGTGATGAAGCAACAAACAAGAGCAGTCACAGAGCTCTCCGGGGTTTGTAAGGGCAGCACATATCGAAAGGGGAGTCACGGAACTTGGGAGACCCTCCAGGATTGCAAAAGGATATGAGGGAATGCATAACCAAATATCTGTCCTGTGAGGGAGTCGGATAAGCCCATAGTAGCGAAGAAGCGGGTAATGACCGTGGAGCGAAGGGGCTTTACTGTAAGCATTGTTTGGTTGAGATGAAAGGAGGGCTGATTGGTGAAAACACCTACTACAGAAGAAAGCGGGCAGAAGGAACCTCTGGAAAACAGAGGTGGGATTTTGATACCGCCGAAACTCTCTTCTCTGAGACACAAACTGGGTCAAAAGGCAAAACTGGAGCCTAAATTTCGTTTCTACACGCTGTACGATCACATAATGAAAGACGATGTGCTGAGAACTGCATGGCAACTGGTCAAGAAGAACAGAGGAAGCGCCGGAGTAGACGGAGTCAAAATATGGGATGTAGAAGAGTATCCGGAAGGAGCAAACACTCTCCTTAAAGAAATCAAGGAAGAACTACAAACAAGGATGTATGTGCCGAAACCTGTTTTAAGGGTTTACATACCAAAAGCCAATGGAAAACTGAGGCCGCTTGGAATCCCTACAGTAAAAGACAGGGTTGTACAGATGGCCGTACTCCTGATACTTGAACCAATATTTGAAGCAGACTTTCTGGATTGCTCTTATGGATTCCGCCCCAATAAATCAGCACATCTGGCGTTAGAAACACTGCGGCAGGATTTGCAGGCAGGATACACCACAATTTATGATGCAGACTTGAAGGGATACTTTGATACCATACCCCACGACAAGCTGATGAAATGTGTACAAATGAGGGTGACAGACAAAGGAATACTGAACTTGATAAGAATGTGGCTGAAGACACCTATCTGGGAGGAAGACAAGAAAGGTAATCCGCCAAAACGACCGGATAAGGGAACACCGCAGGGCGGAGTGATATCACCATTACTGGCAAACATCTATTTACACTGGTTTGATAAGGCATTTTACCGGACAGATGGGCTTGCAAAGAAAATTGGAGCAAGACTCATCCGGTATGCTGATGATTATGTGGTTCTGATGAAAAAGCATAGCGAATATGCCGGACAGTGGATAGAAGACAAGATAGAAAGATGGCTTGGATTGGAAATCAACCGGGAGAAAACTAAAGTCATCGATCTAAAGGAACCAAAGAGCCGCCTTGACTTTCTTGGATACACATTTCGATGGGACGCCTCAATAGTTCATAAGAACAGCAAATACTTAAATATGTTGCCATCTGACAAAGCAGTTAACCGGGAAAGAGAAAGAATTAAAGAACTGCTTGGCGATCATAACTGCTGTAAGAGACTCGAAACCATCATAAATGAATTGAACATTCAACTTAGGGGATGGAAAAACTATTTCAAATTGGGTTATCCTAAGAAAACTTTCAAGAGATTAAACTGGTATATTGAAAACAAGGTGTACAACCATTTGCAAAGGCGCAGTCAAAGAGGATACAAGATTCCCGAAGGAGAGAAGTTTTATAGCTTCATCAGAGAAAAGGGGCTTGTGTTTCTCTTTAATGATTAGGTCAAATGTGAAAACCCAAGACAAGAGTTTACAGGAAAGCCGGATGCGGGAAATCCGCACGTCCGGTTTGACGAGGGGAAGGTAGGTCGTAGAGATATGATATTCTTATACTAAGGCACAAAAGGGGAAACCCGGAAACGGAGCTAAGAAGAAATCTAAAGATTTATCGCCTATCTTTCTACTCTACGCGCCGGCGAAAGTTTAGGAATTCTGCAAAGTGCCGTTCGGCTCCCCGGATTGGAACGATGGAAACGGCAACCAGCCAGGACAATTATACCATTCAGAAATGATTTATCAAGGGTAAAGTCGCTGACTCGCTCCCGGATTCTGCGGAATCCGCCCTTGACAAATCATTTCTTCACTGGTTTTGCGGTTAGGCTGGTTGGGTAAAATATTGATGGCAAAGCCCCCAGTAATGACCGCCACGAGTGAGGAAGGAAAAAGTCAAGGGCATGCGCCGCAGCGCAGGCGACCGATAGGGAGTTTACCCTTTACTTTTTCCTGACGAACCGTATAATTCCGTTGCTGGGGGTACGCCAAGATAAACTGGATTGCGCTAATGAGCTGAAAGGTGCTCATCTCATTAATTGCCTGTTCGGTGAGGAGCGAACCAAGCGTCCGTGGAGGCAACGAAGCGGGCGGAGTCTTGGGGAGCGAAGATGCGAGCCGTAACGCAAGTGAATCCGATAGCCTCGTTATGGGAATTAAGAAAAGCGGGAGTGGTCAAGTTGTCCCCAAAATCGAAACCTGATACCTGCGGTGAAGAAACTGGCATAAGCAGCCGCAGGACTCTCCGGGGTAAGGAAGGAACGGCGCGTATTGAAAGTGCGGTCGCGGAACTTGGGAGACCCTGCCTGTTCCGGAAACGGTATCTGCTGACAATCCGAAGAAGAAAGGAAGCGGAAAAGACAGGCAGGGAGTCGGATTAATCCATAGTAGCGAGGAAGCGGGTAACGACCGTGGAGCGAAGGGATTAACGTTGACACGTAGCGGCAAGGGACACATAGTCCAAACTCAGAATTGGAGGAAACTGTGGAAAAGGAACTATGCCGTATAGCGGAAATTGCAAAGGAGGACAAAAAGCTAAAGTTTATCAGTCTTGCACACTTATTAAACATGGACAATCTGAGAGAGTGTTTCTATCTGCTTAAGAAAGGCAGAGCGCCCGGTATCGATGAAGTAAACCTGGAAGACTACGAGGCAGACCTTGAAGGCAACCTGACCCGGCTGGTGGAAAGGCTTAAGAAGAAGTCATACAAGCCGAAACCGGTGAGAAGAGTGTATATTCCCAAGGCAAGTGGAAAGCTAAGACCGTTAGGGATACCAGCGGTAGAAGACAAGATCGTACAAATGGGAATTACGAGAATACTGGAAGCGATCTATGAGCAGGACTTTCTGGAATGCTCATATGGGTTCAGGCCGAAAAGGGGATGCCATGATGCGTTGAAAGCATTAAGTGTAATGATAACCGAGAAACCTGTGGAATATATCATCGATGCGGACATAAGAGGGTTCTTCGACAATGTTGACCACGAGATTATGATCAAATTGCTCAGGTACAGAATATCTGACAGTACATTGCTCCAACTGATTGAAAGGTTTCTAAAAGGCGGGGTAATGGAAGAAGGCAAATATCAGGAAACAGAAAGAGGAACACCTCAAGGAGGAATATTGTCGCCGGTTCTGGCAAACATCTACCTGCATTACGCTCTGGACAAATGGGTGGAATATGGCAAAGCGGCAGTGAAAGGGTATCTTGGACTGGTAAGATATGCGGATGATTTCATCATCTGCACAAGGTTCAAGAAAACGGCCCAGAAAACGCTAAAAGCTCTGAAAACAAGGCTTGGCATATTCAAGCTAGAGTTGGCGAAAGAGAAAACCAGACTGATAGAATTCGGGAAGCTTGCTGAAAAACGGGCAAAAGAGAAAGGGATAAGAACGGAAACATTCAACTTTCTGGGATTTACCCATTACTGCTCGAAAAGCAAGCGCAAAAGGTTCAAGGTAGGGCGTATAACCGAAGGGAAAAAGCTGAGACAAAAGCTTAAAGACCTGAGTGTCTGGCTCAAAAGGGAAGTCCAGAAAGATATACGAATATGGTGGCCAATACTTAAAAGCAAAATGCTGGGACACTACAGATATTACGGAGTAAGTGAGAATCTTGACGGAATGGCCAAATACTACTATGAAGTAAAAGGAATGGTCTTTAAATGGATGAACCATAGAAGCCAGCGTAAGAGCTTCAACTGGAAACAGTTCTACAACTATCTGAAAAAGTACAAACTACCGAGACCGAAAATCTACCATAGCTTTTACAAAACCTATATCCTTAGCAACGAAGTGAGTATCAATGAAGAGCCTATTGCGGGAAATCCGCACGATGGGTTCTGTGAGGGGGAAGGGTCAGGATGAAAGATATACGGACACTAAGGCACGGAAGGGGAAACCTGGAAACGGAACTAAGCCGGAATCTAACTATCAGGACAGACTTCTCTACTCGACGCGCGTTTAGTGCTTTGGAGTTGGGTTTAAATATTTTTTCATATTAATAGCTAAAGAACGTGGAGCATAAAAAATTAATCCTATCATAAAGCCTGCGGAGATAATAATGATATCTTCTAAGACTTTAATATTTAAAAGCGGTAGATTTTTCTTCATGAAATCTAAATAAAGTGCTATATAACCAAGAAACATGGTGAAAACATAAAGGATAAGAGCAGCCCATTTAAAAATTTTGTCGAAAGTATTAATTTTGATTTCAAATCCATTTTCATTGAATTTAAAGAACTTAATGGCTCTTTTTATTACTTTCCAATCAAATTCTCGTGGTAATCCACTCTTTTCAATTAATATGAATTGTTCTTGTTTTAAAGATATACCACAAATTTTAGTAATTAAATTCTTGGTGAAATAATTGTTTGTAATAGATTTTATTGTTTCATCAAGCTTAGAATTATTAATTTCATTTAATAGTTGTAAATCAATTTGTTTTCTCCCCGTGAAATTAAAATTCTTAAAAGCAGATTGGAAAAACGCCGTAATTATTACAAGAATGATTGGAAATATGAATTCCCGGACAACAGAAAATATACTTACAACTTCTTTTGTCATTTTAATCTCCTTTTAAAAGTATCGTCTTATATTAAAAAAAGATTATTCCCTGGAGCCACGAAAGGAGATATCTGAACGGCGGTAACTATCGGCGGGGCGGTGGGAGTGGCGGGAGGGTGCGGCAAAGCTTGAAAGATGCGCCAGCCGTAGCCCTGTTTTTCCGGTAGCCGGGTACGCCTCTTGCTTACTCCTCTTCTTTGGCGTACTTTACATAACTTGACCTTATGGGCAGGCGTTTGCACTCTTGAGCCGTTTAAAGACTGTAAAAACTTAATACAAAGCCTTTCAGAAGTATTTTTAAATGACGGGTTTGGAAAAAGCGTGATTAAGCTTATTGCTTGACCATAAGGTAAGTTATGTAAAAGGCGGACGGAAAAACAGACTTGCCGCCGAATGCCTGGGCGTCATCTCCGTCTGGCTAGCCCAGGCGTGAGGGGGCAAGAGAGACGGCACGAGATATCTAAACGGCAATGATCATCGGAAATTGAGGATTTTCGGGTGTTAATATTTATTTTGAAAGTAGTTCTTCGGGGGAATGAGCAGTAATTTCTTTGTAAATTTCAAAGTCTTTTTTGTTGTAAGTGAGGATGTGTTTGATTCCATTTTCCAGCATAGTTGCTGCAATTGTCGCATCGTGGATATTTTTACCAGAGATTTGATGTTTTTCAGCCATTTTCATGAGCCGGTCAATAGTTTCAATTTCGATGTTTAAAACCTCGAAATTTTCCCTAAACTCTTTGACCTTTTGGTTTGCGTCTTTGATAGGCAGTGGATTTTTGAGGAATTTCTTATTAGTTGAAACCGAAAGAAACTCTCTTATTATCTGGGTGGAAATGAAAACAGGATGTTGATTTTCCACTAACTGCCTTAGTATCTTAACTGAACTGGTATATTTTAAGGGTTCAAAGTCTTCCAGTGAAGCGTATACAAGAATGTTAGTATCGATAAAGAGCTTAGATTCTCGGTTCATAAATATCTTCCCTGGTAAAGTCTTGAATTTTACCGCCACATTTGAAAGTAGTCCAATGGAATTTGGTTTTCTTCTTCGGTGTTGTCTCTTCATTTCCAAGAACAACTACTTCGGCTTTGTGATTGAACAAATCACGCAATTTTGCGGGAAGAACAATCTTTATTTCTCCTTCATGATTGATATTTACATCAGTTTTATATGCCAGCATTTTATAGCCTCCATTATTTTGAGTAAGCCATTTTGGCTTTTGTATCTCTTAAAAAAGCATCCAGAACGGTCAGAATATGCTCTTTTTCCGGTTCGGGTAAATGCTCGATTTGAGAAAGTCTATCAAGCATTTTTTTATCTCTTAATTCTGAGAATTGGTCATTTTCATCGACCAGATAGTCTATACTGACACCTAAAGAGTCGGCTATTTTTTTAGCAACTTCAATTGATGGTTTTATTTCGTTTCTTTCGTATCTGCCAATTATGGGGCCGCTTGTTCCAATTTTCTTAGCGAGTTCGTATTGAGACCAGCCTTTTTCTTTTCTTAAAGATAAAACTTTATCCCCGAATTTCATATCCTCACCTATATATGATAAATTACACTTAAATTCCTCTATATTATTAATTTTAATGTAAAAATATGATTTAGTCAACACTAAAAGTATTGACAGAATAGAATGAATAGGTTATAATTGATAAAAATAGGTGACAAAGAAATATTTTTGTATGAAAGTTTGATAGGGATAAAATTATATAGAAGGTTAAAAAAAGCCCTGCTTTCCTGAGATTGGCGTCCGAAGAAAGCAGAGCCATAAGTGAGGAAAACTCCTCGAAACTTACCTAAGTTATTATAGCATAAGCTGAAGCTTTAATCAATCCATTCGAGGCGTTTTCCTCCAAAATATTAAGGAGGAGAACATGTCGCAAACTCTGATCACGTCGGATTATTACGAGGCAGGATATTATATCTGCCTCGGCTATGCGGTTGAAAAGGTGGAACTCGTCAAAGAAGCGAAGAAACCAGCCGGAAAATTCACTTTCTCCGGAGAAGGTCTAACTCAGGCGCAGATTGAGTATTTTAACGGCCAAGCCGTTGTTAATCTTCTGGATTTTCGCCGGGCTTACGTTCATTTGAATGCTTTGCTTGGAACGGTGAAGAAAGAGTCGCGCCTAAAAGCCCCTGAATCCAATTAGGGGGCGGCCATGAAAACCATTGTTTTCAGTAACCAGAAGGGCGGAGTCGGCAAGACGACCTGCACCAGGGAGTTAGGCATTTACCTTTCGGAAAAGAATTATCGGGTTTTACTTATCGATAGCGATCCGCAGGCTAACCTTTCAAAGTCTCTTGTCGATATTCCGGGCTTTGGTTTATTTGAAGCATTAACCGGCGGAAACTATGAGCCGGAAGACGTAAAGCTAAACCTTTCGCTTTTATCCGGCGGGGTGAAGCTGGCCGGGCTGGAGAAATCTTTAATTGGAGAAGTTGACGCTTTTACAAGGCTCAAAGATTTATTGGAAGGTGAAATCTTCCAGACTTATGACTTTATTTTAATTGACAGTCCGCCATCCTTGAGTGTGCTAACCGGTAACGCTTTAACCGCATCGAACTTTGTTGTTATTCCTATGAACCCTTCGCTTTATTCAATGCAAGGCACTAATGATTTAATGGCCACGGTATCAAAGATCAGGAAAAACTTCAATCCGGGCTTGCAGCTCCTCGGTGTTATTATCAACGCTTATGAATCTAATCCGGTAATTACAAGACAGATCCATGGAGAGATCCGGGAAGCTTTCGGGGAAAAAGTCTTTAATACGTCAATTTCTAGATCTATTCGTATTGAAGAAGCTATCGCCTTGAAATCCGGCGTTATATCCCGACCCCGTGTCGATGGGCGGCCGTCAAAAGCCGCCGAAGAAGTCAAGGCCATCGGTGAGGAAATGCTTTTAAGGCTGGGGGTGTAACATGACCGGGATGCCTCCAAAACGAGACCCGCTAAGAGGGCAAAAGACCCTGCGGGTCACAGATTTTCTTGAGGAGTTTGAAGTCGATGACATCAAGCGAAAGGTCGATATTGTAGAATTGTTTGAATCTTTCGGCGTAAAGCTTACAAAGTCCGGTAAAAGCTTCAAAGGTTTCTGTCAATGGCACAAAGACAGCAAAACGCCAAGTCTGTCTATTAGCCGGGAAAAGGGCTTATTTCACTGTTTCGGCTGTGATGAAGGCGGAACAGTTGTCGATGCCGTGATGAAATTCAAAAGCATTGATTTCAAAGAATCGTTAAAATTCTTAAAAGAATGGCCCGGAAGTCCTTTAAAAGAGGTTCCTTTAACTGTCCGGAAGATGGAAGTCAAACCCGAAGAAAAACAAACATCTACAGAGAGCGGAAACATTCATAATCTTAATGCAGTAAAGAATTATTATCATAAAAGACTTTTCGACCATCCGGAAGCCCTTGAATATCTCAAGAAAAGAGGCTTAACAAACACGGAACATTATGAACGCTTTCAGATCGGCTTTGCCGACGGGGGTTTAAACCTTGTCATTGGTGAAAAGCAAAAGCAGGCTTTAACAGATGCCGGAATCCTGAACGAGAAAGGGCGGGAACATTTCCTGAACTGCCTTATTTTTCCAATCTTTAACGACAACAATCAAACCATCGGTTTTTATGGCCGTGATACTAATGACGGCTCAGACTTCAAACACCGCTATTTAAAAGGGCCACACAGCGGCGTTTTTAATCGTAAAGCTAGTAAAGTGTATGATGAAATCATTTTAACGGAGTGTATTATTGATTGTCTAAGCCTTATTGAAACCGGCTTTGAGAATGTCCAGCCGATCTATGGAACAAACGGCTTTACAGAAGAACACTTACAAATTTTGAAAGCCGACAGGGTTAAAATGGTTATTCTGGCGCTGGATAATGATGAGCCGGGGCAGATAGCCACAGAGAAATACAAAGAAAGCCTTATAAATGAGGGTTTTAAGGTTAAGATTGTTTCTCCTTTCGGCGGTAAAGACTGGAACGACGCCTTAAAGGCTGGCGCATTGAAAAAAGATGACCTTAAAGTCTTAATTGAACAAGCCGCTATCTTTGAAGCAGAGAAAGATATTGAAAGTGACGCGTCACACGGCCTGAAGGTTACTCAGGAAGGATTCGGCACCATATTTGCGTTTGTTGATATTACTTACAAGGTTTCGGGAGTTAAAGAAACATTTATTACCAGCCTGCGTGTAAATATCAAAGCCGAGAACGGAGACGACAGATATTTTGACAACCTTGACCTGTACTCCGCCCGGTCAAGATCGAATTACAGTTTTCAAGTTTCCCGGATTTTCAGCATTGAGCCGAAACGGATCGAAAAGGATTTGGTCACGATCCTTGAATACTTTGAGGATGAGCGGGACCGGCGGGGAATGGAAAACGAGAAGCGGGAGAAAATCGAATTAACCGGAGAAGAAAGGGAAGCGGGACTTAAATTCCTGAAAAGCCCTGAGCTATTTGACGAAATCGTTAAGGATATGGAAAAGATCGGGTATGTCGGCGAGGATTTGAACAAACAACTTCTTTACCTTTGCGCCAGTTCCCGGATACTGGACGACCCGGTAAGCGTGCTGATTCTTTCGGAGTCGGCTTCCGGTAAGTCCATGCTGGTTGAAACGGTGAAAAAATTAATCCCGCCGAAAGATGTTGTTTCCGTTACCTCTCTTTCAGATCAGGCTTTGAACTATATCAAAGACTTAATGCATAAGTTTTTGATTCTCGGCGAAGCCGTTCATTCTGACGTCATCGAACACCAGATCAGGGAGATACTTTCAGGTAAGGAACTTTCAAGGCTTGTAACTGTGAAGGATGAGAAAACCGGAAAGATGGAATCAAAGATCGTCAGAACCCCGGTGATCGTGGCCAGCGTCATGAGTTCGACAGGTTTCAACATAAACCCCGAAAACACGTCAAGATGTTTCGTTATTAATACTGATGAAAGCCGGGAACAGACCCGGAAAATCCACGAGATACAACGGCAGAAATATACATTGTCCCGTCATTTTGAAAAAGCTTCAGTTATTCCCGAAATCATTAAAAAACATCAAGCCGCTCAAAGGCTGCTGCGCAATATTTTAACTGTAAATCCTTTCGGCGAAGCCCTCGGCTTCCCCGACAATCTGATGCGGACACGCCGGGATAATGACCGCTTTCTTGACCTTATCGCCTGCGTTTGCTTTCTCCGCCAGTATCAAAAGACCGTCAGATGGGAAGGGCTGACAGAATTTATCGAGTGCGATATTGACGACTACCGGATCGCATACAACATAATGATTAACGGCGTACTTGCTTCTTCTCTTATGGAAATACCGAAAGGAGCGGTTATTTTATATGATGAAATCAGGCTTATGGTCCGGGATATGGCGGAAAAAGCGGGGATAAAGCCGGAGGAAGTCAGCTTTATTCAAAGGGACATACGGGAATATTCGAAGTTCAGCGCGGACAGCATTAAAAAGTATTTGAACAACCTTGTCGACCTTGAGTATATCCAGATCATCAGCGGAAGAATCCGGGGGACAAGGCTTTCATACCGTTTAAGAAAGGATGAAGAACTTGAAAAGATCGACCTTTCGGCCATACCAACACCTGAAGAAATGGCCGAAAGAATCCGTAAGTCAAAGAGTGGGGAAAAAGAAGAAAATGACGGCGAAGCTTTATGAATATTGCTTTTGCCGGGAAGCGGGGAAAGTGGGGAAAAGTGGGGAATTCCCCGCTTTTGATTTTTAAATCCTTTATTTTCAAGGCTTCCCGGCTGTAAGAAGGAGTGGGGAAAGGTTTCCGGGAGGGAAAGGCCGGAAAAAAGAGACGAAGGAGAAAACAAAATGACAATAGAAAACTTGGTTAAGGACTTTCTATCTTACTACAAAATCCGGGGTTTCAAACACCAGGGCTTGATTGTCAAGAAGAATGCCCTCATTGCCTTTACGGCCTTTATTCGAGAGAAATTGAGGATTAACGAACCGGAAGGTTTTAAAAGCCTGAGAAAAGCCGATCTGGAAAACTTTGCCGGTTATCTTCAAGCTAAATCCCTGAGCATTGATACCATCCGCACTTATATTCAGGTTTCCCGCTGTTTCTTGAAACATTGCGGGCTTGGTGTTGAACAAACCGGCGGCGGCAAGCCTCAGATTGACCTATACGCCGGGCTGCCGGAGGAACTGCGTTCTATTTGCCTTGAATACGTTGAAAAGCGGAAGAATGAAGGCTATCCCGCTTCCACAACCGGCAGGCTCGCCGAGCATGCCCGGAACTTTTTGAAGTATCTTGTCTTTGAACGGAATGTAAACAGCTTTTCCGATCTCCGCCGGGACGATGTAAAGGATTATGTTAAATATCTTGCCGATCAAACTGACGGTAAGGGCAACCGTCTTTACGCTCCGTCTACATTGAGGCAGAAAACCAACCTTGTCAAACCGTTCCTTATATTTCTTTCAAAGAAAGGCTTATGCGGCGGGTTCTCCGGGCAGATGGGAAACGTCAGAGCCGAAGACAAGGTTTCAAGAAATATTCTATCAAGGAAAGAGGTTGTCAAGCTGTTTAACGTCAAGGCTGAAACACCGCTTGAGTTTATGCTTAAAACAATTCAGGTTGTTTTGTATTCCTCCGGCGTGCGGATCGGCGAGTTACTGGCTTTGAAGATCGAAGACATAAATTTCGAGGATCAGGAAGCCGTCATTTTCGAGACCAAGACGAACAAAGAGAGAATCGTCCAGCTTGGAGATGTCGGAACTGCCTACCTGAAGCTTTTTATTGATAATATCCGGCCTTTGGTATGCCGGGGCTTTTTAGAAAACACTCGTGTTTTTCCATCGGCTTACGAAGGTAAAATCCCTTGCAATGAAACGGTGAACAGGTACTTATCGAAAGCATGTACAAAAGCCGGTATCAAAAAGAAAATCACCTGCCATTGTTTCCGGCATTCCTACGGCTCGCATTTATTAGAGAATGGAGCCGGAATCAAACAGGTTTCCGATCTGTTGGGCCATGAAAAGCTGGCGACAACGGAAAGATATACAAAACTATCGCCGGAGCACCTTAGATTGACGCTTCTCAAGTTTCATCCACGAGAGGCAAAAGCATGAACGAACTCACTTTTGAAGCCGTCAAAACAATCGTTTCCGAAGTCCTCACCAGCCGGAACTATTCCCAAAGCTCTATACAAAGCCTTACCCGCATACTGAAACGCTTCAACGATTATCTTGAAAGCAGAAAGATTCCTGATTACCGGGACGTGAGGGAAAGCGAACTTAACGGATTTATGGAATACCTTGAGAGAAGATCTAAGCGGGGCATTAAAAAAGAAAGCGTTCAAAAAGATGCTATGGCCATGAAACGGGTGTTTCAAATGCTTGAAAGAGAAGATAAAATCCTGCAGAACCCTTTCGGCGATGTGGAAATGAAAGGAAAGCGGCATAACATACGGGACAAGGTACTTTCAGAAAAAGAAATGCGGGACTTTATCGATGCCGTACCGGTAGACAATCCGCTCGATTTCAGAAACCGGACGATCCTTGAAGTCCTTTACGGTACAGGCATAAGAGCAAGGGAACTCTGCAATCTGGAAGTAACAGACATTTTTCTTGACGAGAAAATGCTTTTTATCCGAAACGGCAAAGGTAAAAAGGATAGAATCCTTCCGCTCGGTGAAACGGCTTTAAAATATCTTGCGGAATATATCAAGAAAATCAGGCCGAAAAAGGCAATACAGCCTATTAGAAAATATCGAACCGGTAAATTATTCCTCGGTAACTTTGGAAAGGCTCTATCAACCGGCGGCTTAAGCGGCATTATCCGCAAGATCAAGGATGCGCAGGGATTTACAAAAACTATTTACCCTCACATAATCCGCCATTCCTTCGCAACGCATCTGCTCAACGCCGGTGCGGATATCCGGGAAGTCCAGCTTCTTTTAGGGCATACAAGCCTTGATTCAACACAGATTTATTTGAACCTTTCAACGGCCTATTTAAAAGAAATTTATCGGAAATATCATCCGTTAGAAAATGAATTGTATTTTGATGTATTATCAAGAGAAAGCTATATTTTTGAATGGAAATTATTTGATAAAAAGATGCCGGATGGTTAAAATACTTAAGTAGGAGAAAAAAATGATTACAGAATACAAAGTGGCGGAAGCTAAAGAAAATCTGGATCAGCTTCTGGATATGGCCAATTCGAGCCATGTACCGATTAAAATCATAAGGAAGAAATCTCCTTCCGCTTATGTTATATCGGAAGACGATTATGATTCGCTTGAAGAAACTCTTTATCTTCTTAGTAATCCGGCTAATGCGGCGCATTTGAGAAGATCGATAAAAAGCAAAAAGAGAGTCCGGTTTAATTCCTTAGAGGATTTGAAGCATGAAATTGGACTTTAGCAGCGAGGCTTTCAGCGATTTGCATGAATGGATAATTACGGAAAAGAAGAAAGCTTCAAAAATCATGGATTTAATAGCCGATATACAAAAGCATCCGTTTGAAGGGATCGGAAAGCCTGAACCGCTCAAATATGAATGGTCCGGTTATTGGTCAAGAAGAATCGATGGTGAGCATCGTCTTGTTTACAGGATAAAGGGAGACGCCATCGAAATTGCATCTTGTAAATATCATTACAGTTAATTGAGGTAGGCGAAGATGAAATCTATTGATCCGATTGTAGAAGAAATGACGAATGCCGGGAAGAAAATACAGGAAGAATGCGGAAACGATTGGGACAAATTCGCTGAAAGGATTCAGGAGAATGAAAAGAAATTGAAGGCTGAAGGCTGGAAATTTGCCTACTTAAAACCACAGCGTAGAAAAGCCAGTTAATATGAATCAGTCGACCTATGTAATCTGCCGAAACGCTGCTTTAATACTTTTGTACACCGTGGCCAAGTCGAAGGCTATAAAAGCGAAACAAGCGGCTCTGGCCATGGAGTGTACAAAAGCGAAGCGGGGGAAAGCGGCCGCTAAAAAAGCCGCAACTCTCATGGGGTTTACAGGGAGTAGTTCCCCCAGTTCACTACAGGGGAATACTCCAAATATAGAACCAACATCTTTGCATACAGGCAATTATGCGAATGATTATGGAGCTAATATAAATCCAATTACAGGTTCAGTAAATTATGCAAATGATTATAATGCTCCGATAAACCCGAATTATACGGATAATCCAACAAATTACAGGGACACTTCCTGGCATGGACAGGAAAGCCTTGATAAGGTAAATGATGCATATCAAGACTTTAAGAATCAATACAAAAATGGTAAAATACCTTTCAATAGTTTAACTTATGACAGTATTAAAGACTTTGCTGATGATCATAATATGACCGATGCGGAAAGGCTTTATTTCACAGAAAGAATTGCCCATGATAATCCTGAATTTTATTCAAATACTAAACTTGCCTATATTGGGACATTCCCAGAGTTAAAAACTCAAACATATTGTGATCGGTACGCATCTTATGTAACCAAGATATATACTGGAAATTCAGATTTGGAAGCCGCAGGTCATTGGGGTGTACCGTATGCGAATCAATATTTTCAAGATAATTCATATAATACTTATAACGTATCACATGGACAAGATATGCAAGAGATGGCAAATTTTGGTAAATTGACGTATGCTTCTGATTCAGGACATATAATTGTTATTTCACCTGGAAATGGAAAATGGTCAGAAGATATTTACACAATAGGTGAAGAAGATATGCAAGTTTATTTACCTGCTATTGCCCAACAAGGGAGAGATAACTACTTAAATGGTTTAGGCGGAAATTATAACTTACGTAATGCTTATAAACCAATTCAAATACCAAATATAATTTATTATAACAAATAGTGATGGAAGGAGCGAATTATTATGAAAAGATATATTTTAATATCTTTACTGATATTATTTTGCTTAAATATAAATCTCCTATATAGCCAAAAAGTAATAAATTATCAGAGAATAATTGAATTTTCCGAAAATCAATGGGGTCATGGATTTGTTATTTCAGCAGACAATTCATTTTTAATTAGTATTTCAGAACATAGTGATAAGAAAGGGTTGAATTGGATTTATTGGTATAAAGATGGAGAAATTACAAAAAAAATTGATAACGCAATGTTTGGTTCTACAAGTCCTGATGGTAAGTATTATGCTTATATTAATAAAAAGAATGTTTACATATTTAAAAATGATGATACTCTAATTAATAAATTTGAATTTAAAGGAATGTTATACAAATATATGTGGGATTATAATTCTAATTTCATATTTACAATTGAATTAGTTAACAATCTTTATAAGATAATTAGATTTGATTTTTTAAATAATAGAAAAGAGGAGATATTAAGTTCATCAAATTATTTTTATCCAATTCCTGTAAAATCAAAAGATATTTTATATTTATTGAAAAATTATAATTTTTCAGATAACTCCACAGAAGATTACAAAATAGTAAAATATAATATTAATACAAAAATATTCAATGAAATACATTTACCCGATGAGAATTATAATATCTTGAATTCATTTACAATATCACCAGATGAAAAATTCATTGTTTATGTAGATAAGAATGACTTAAATATGAATATTATTGAAGTTAATGAAAAAAAAGTCATCATTAGATTTAAAGTTAATGATTTTCCTGAGAGTTTTAGTTGGGAGTCAAATGATTTATTTTTCATATTTTCTATGGATAATAGAGGTATAGATAAATTCAATATGCAAGATTATTTGAAGCCGATAGAATAAAGCTTCCCGGTTTTTTTATTTTCTCCTTTAGAGCATCCAAACCGGAGCAAAAAGGGAGGAATTCCGAGCAAAAAGCTTCGAAGTCGGAGCTCAGAGGTCGGAATTTGGAGTAAAAAGCCCCGGTGTCGAAGCTCTGAACTAGGAAACCTGAGTAAAAAGCTTCGGCTTCGAGACTCGGAACTCCGGTTTACACATTAGCAAAATCTGACGGCAAAGCGAGAGCATGAAGAAAGTAGAAAGATTTTATTCAAGCCTCGTCAGCCCCATTCCTTACAAAACTGGCAGGCTCGCCGTCTCACACTGCCAGTTTTTCCAGTCAGGGGCATTCCTCGGCTTGCGCGCTCTATTGGCGGAAGTCAGAGGCAACCGAACCCGCTGACGCTTTAACATAATTGTTCTTATGGTCAGGCCGGGGGGCGAAATCCTCCGCTCCCCAGCAGCATCTGAAGCGAATCTGAAGAAAAAGTCCAGGATTTTGGACTAATAAAAGAGACATAAAAAGGAATGGACAGAGAGGGAAATTAGGAATGTGGTTATTGGAATAAGGCGAATAAAAGAAAGGAAGAGGAATGGAAGGCAGCAAAAATATCCATATTGTCTTATTTAACTTTAATAATTTTCTTAATATTGGCATATAGGACAAGCGGCGAGACGATTTTCATGGATTCTTTGCAAACGGGCTTGTTCGAAACCGGATTGAATGGAAATAAAATCAGGTTTTTTACCAAAGTAAGCTTCGGCAGGAGTCTGGTATTTATGAGCATGGTGAGGCCGGACATGATTATATTCCTGGACTGCTGTTTCAAGATACCTTTCAAGTTCCTTAAGGTCATGAAATTTGGAACGCAAAAGCCAGGAATACTTGAGGGTTTTATTGACAGCTTCGATCATACTGTTTGAAAAATGAATATCTTTCAAAGCTATCAAATGTCTGATAGAGATTTTATCTTTAAGAAATTGTTTAATGAGGTCATTATCATTTTCAGTACCGCCATCCGTCAGAAATATGATATATGAATCAATATGTTCGGTAAAATTTCTGAAAATTTTATCATAGGATTCCTTCAGGTTGGAAAGAGCTATATCTGCAGATAGTGAAAGAGAAACTTTGTAAGAAATGATAAAACGTGAAAAATTATCAATGAGAATATAGATGTAGGCTGTGAGTCCGTTAAGGAGTTTCAGGCAGGTAACATCGGCGTGGATGACCTCATTGGGAAAGGAAGCCCGGATTCCTTTTTCATAGCGGGGTTTTTTAATGATGAAGCGCTTAAACCCAAGAAGTTTTGAGTATTTATAGAAGGAATCGCGGCAGATAAAAAGCCTTTTTTTTCTGACAGATTCTGAATGGATGGAATGAACAGACCACTTATGATATGCTGGATCAAATAAGATATTTTTCATTTCATAAAGTTCTCTTTGTGAAATCTGATTAGGCCAGACTTTTGGACATTTATGTATGGGCGAGATTAGGCACTTTGTTTTAAGAAGAAAGAATTTACAGGCTCTTTCAATGGTAAGTTTGAAACGGTTAACAAGGAAATAAACGGCTTTTACGGTAATATCCTGAATTTTATCAAGATACCCGGCAGGTTTATGAATAAGCAGGTATTGTATTTTATTTTTAAAGGAATATACATGAACAATAATCCTGGTCATTAATAGTAATGATTTTGAGGATGAGACGGTTTTAAAAAGGGGCATAAATTTGGATTCGAATTCCCTGTATTCTAGTCCAAAAAGAGAGGAAAGGTCGTAATTCATAAGATGATAATAGGATGATTTTGAAATATTATCGCGGATGGATTCATAATTTAAAAGGCCAAGCTGCAGAGCGAGTGTAAAACTATGATCATATTTTCTTATGAAACGCATATAAAGTCCTTATTCATTTAATTTAATAAAAAATGATAATGTAAAAGACAGGCTATAGTCAATATGACTTTGGTTACATTTTGATGTGACGTCTGTCATATTTTTAGAATGATAAAAATGTGACAAATATCATATTGACAATCGGGGTATTTGTAGGATATAATAATTCCGTAATGGTAACAAATGTTAATAGAATTAAGGCAGCTTGTACAACCAAATGCGCAGGCACACGTCTCCGGTTGCTTACGGAGCTTCTTCTAAGGCGTACACGATGTACGCCGCTGAGCGCGGATGAGGCAGGATGCCGAATCGCGCGATTACGCAGTAAGCAAGCGGAGACGTGTGCCGGAGCAGTTGATGGAAAAGGGGGGATACTACTACTAGACAGGGCGGGACATAGCACAAAAAACTGAACAAGAAAAATGATGCCCGTAGGATGGAAAAAAGAGCTTTAAGAATAAACCTGGGTGGGATCGGTATAGGGTGCCCTGTAAAGTCCCCAAAATTGCTTTAATTATTTTTCTTTTACAAGGCTTTCGAAGCGCGGCGTCCGAAACGGCACACTTTCCAGAGCGGCCAGGGACGGCCGCGGGCCGGAGATCTGTCCGAAGCAGGATGCAAGTTTACGGAGGCCTGGAAAGTGTGCCGTTTCGGACGCCGCGCTCGACAGCAACCCGCGCTCTCGCGCGATTATGTCGGTGCGGCCAGCGGAGCAATCGGCGGAGCGCTTAGAGGCATGATGAGCGGCGTTGATATGGGACAGGCGGGATCGACTGTATACGGCGGTGTAAGCGGATCAATAGGCGCTTATAGCGGATATAATCAACAGAAAGCCGCTGAAGCTGCTCATAGGGATAACGCTCAGAACGAAATGGCTGATAATTACAGAAAGAACAATGAAGATATGATGTATGATTACAAAAGGGCTAAGTTTGAACAGGGATTAACACAGCCGATAGGTTATATGATTGGTGAAACTACTGCAGGGATAAGGACTGTGAGCAACACATCAAATTTACCGCCTGAATATCGTGTACGTGATACTGAAACATATAATTATGGCTTTGCTAGCGGATCACCGGGGGATCCTCGAATAATAACTGTTGGTGGAGTTGGAGATAATAAACAGTATTTAGATACTACCACTTTGCTGAACAATGATAATTATAAAAAATTGGTCGAAGAAAAGCCAATGAAAATGCAAGAAATACTGCACGAAAGAGAAATGAATGAGAGTAATTATAATGAAAGGATATATTCGACGAAAAATTGGCGGAATACCGAAAATAAATTGAATGCTGCAATGGCTCAAATTGATACTAATATAAACGGTCAAAAAATGGCCGGCGGCGGTTGATTAATCAATGATATTGCAAATGTGCTGCAGCAAAAGGGGATTGATTTTTCACCACAAGATATAGACAGGCTTGCTGATGAAAATGATTGTTATATATATAAAAACAAAATCCTTGATATTATAAGAACAATCCCATTTTTTGTAATAAGCATTGTTACCAACTTCTGGAAATGGGTTTTTCGGGGCTCTTCTGAATGATGGTTTGTGTGAACTGGACTGATCTGTGCAAAAGAAATATTGACACTTTTTGTAAAAGTTCTTATAGAGGAGCCATTTTCGATAGTAACTCAAGCTCTCGAGCAATTCACCTTTAAAAATATCCCTGCAGCAGGATTAATTTGAAAAAAGGAAGTTGAGTCATGGGAATATAAATAAAAAAAGCTGCTTCCATAAAAGGCAGGAAAGGTATTCTTTCCTTTTTTTTATAAACAACAAGGCGGATAAGCCCGTAGCATAAGGCAAATATAGCCGCCAAAAATCCTATGATGAAAACCGAATGTGGCATAACCAGAAGACTCAGTCCTGTAAAAATCGCAACATCTCCAAGGCCCAGACCTCTGCCTTTTGTTATGATAAATGGTATCAGGAGAAAAAGCAGGCCTGATATAACCGCAATTAAATTCGATATAAAAGGCAGAACTATTAAAACTCTCAATAATATTACCGGTATTAAAAATATTATAATTGAGAAAATCGAAACAGCTTGAAATTTTATATCATAAATACTTAAGAAATTTAAAACAATGAATAAAAGCCAGTAGAGCAAAAAAATCTGAATAGGAATAAATTTATAAAAATAATAAAAGGCTGTTGAAAACGCCATCAAAAAAATGATTATTGTAATTCGGTTTATCCTGTAAATATAAAAATAGGTTAAATAGGATACAATTAAAAATCCGGCTGATAAAAGTATTTTCAACAGCATTTTCAATTGTCCCGGGAATGTTTTTGTAACAGTGTTAAAAAGTCCAGACTGCTTTTGATTACAGAACGGGTTTCGTCATTGTCATCCAGAGCATCGAAGGCATGGCGGCCGGTTTTATGACGGATTAAGGTTATGTTTAAGCCTTTTTCTCCTGCAAGCCTGTAAAATTCCTCGTTTGAATCTTTAATGATCTTCATGCTGTCCCTTTCTGATTTTACGGTAAGAAAAGGCGGCAGGCCGGTGTTTGTTAAAGGACTGAAAATTTTCAGGATATCGACAGGAGAATATTCCGGGTATTTTGTTTTTAACAGGCCGTAATATATTATTACGCCTTTTATATAATCCTGATTTTCCCTTAAAATCCAGCTAACTCCTGCTGCTCCACCGGCTGAAAAGACCCATATAAATATATTGTCCCTGTCAAGCCTGTATTCTTCACTATGATTTCTTAAAAAATTCACCATATCTTTAAAGTCTTTTTCTGCAAGATCACCATTTTTTCCCATGTCTGAATTACCGTGATTGAAAGTTATGCCCGCGAATCCTTTTGAAGCCGCCAATCTGCCGTAGTCTTTAAATATCTGCCAGTTTTTTGCATTTCTTATGAGGAATTTCGGTCCGTCGCCATGGATAAAGATAACACAGGGATAAGCGCCTGATTTATTTTCATCGGGTGGAAGATAAAGATCAAACATTAATATTTTTCCGTTTCTTTCATTATAAATAAGATTTTTCTTAATTACTGTGTTTTTGTGATCCTCTATTTTGTACAGAAGATTTTTTCCTGTGATATAATGAATGTAGAATATGGAGAAAATTACATAAATAGCTATAACGGCAAGTATAATTATTATGGGCATAAATACTCCTTATTTTAATTAAAACAGGACCTCAAACCTGATCGCGTATTCCAGTTTCGGCGAAATAACCCATGTCAAACCGTCTATATTATTATCATAATACCGTAAATAGGCGGTCATATTAACGTTCTGGAAGATATTTCTGAAATACTGAGCGGTCAGGAATGTAGCCGGCTGAAGCGGATTATAGATTACGCTCAGGCTTGCCTGCTGAATTTCATCGATCTGGTACTGGCTTAAAAAAAAGAGATAATGCCGGTTATAAAAAAGCCTGTTTATTGTGGAAATATTCCCGGGTGTTACCTGATCAGGGTCTATCGGTTTTTCATTATAATAATATTCAAGGAGAAAGATGAGTTTACTGTCAAAAAATGAGTAATCGGCGCCGAGCATGCCCTCGAAATAATTGCTTATATTATCATTAAAGAAGTGTTCGACAGCTTCCCCATGGATTCCTATCTCAATGTCACCTTTGAAGGTAAGCCCTGCAATCGCTTCATTTCCGGCGCCCCTGTATATTCCAATAGCGGATAAATCATAGCCCGAGATATTCGCGAAAAGCTTAACCGCGGAAGTGTTATTTGATAAATGGGAAGTTAAAGATGTAACGAGGTCAAGCCCTGCGGTTGAATTGAAGGGGACCTTTATCTCGGCAATATCAGAACCGTTCCTTGTAAAATTGATGTCGCTGAGGTCGATGGCAGAAAAAACATTAATCGGCGAGAATAATTCACCCACCCCGAAATTAATTATCTGCCTGCCCAGTGTGATGTCAGCAAAATCGGGATACAATTCCAGATAGAGTTTTCTCAGGTTGAACATTATGGCGGTTTGATTCCCGGAGGAAAAGAGAGCCGGTAGAGCGGTTCCATACTGGGCCATGTAAGAATCGGCATATTCCCCGTAAAAAAGGTTAACATCAAGGCTTCCTTCGATTTTGGCGGAGCTTCTGTCACGGTTCAGCAAATTAAGCCTTAATGTGTTTTCCCCGGCATAGGCGAATGTCGTATTATTCGAATCATAGCTGTAATATTGATTGATGATATTATCATTGATGATGCGTCCGTTTATATCAAGCCCTTTATTATCGTTATCCTCTGCGGTTGAAATGCTGGCAGAAGCAAAAATAAAAAATGTTAATATTGAATATTTTAAATTACCCATTCTCCCCTCCTTCGGAGAGCCTGTCCTGAGCTTGGCGAAGGAGGTTAGGGGTGGGTGGCATATTAAGGATATTATTTTTTATCCAATCTCTAATGCTATTCACAACTTTCTCAGGGTTTTTTCTTACTTCCATATCAGAAAATCTTATACATTTTATTCCAAGTTTTTCAAGTTTATACTGACGAATATAATCGTCTTCCTTCATTCCATTGTGAGTTATACCATCTATTTCAATAGCTAGCATTAGTTCCTTACAAAAAAAATCCACAATATAATTGTCTATTGGCTTTTGCCGGTCAAAATTAAAGCCAATTATATTTTTACCTTTTAGATATTTCCATAGAAGTTCTTCTGATAATGTGCTATTTTTACGAAGTTTTCTGGCTAATTCTTTTAATCTGGGATTGTATGCTAATATCTTCCATTTCATATTACCCACCCCAAGCCCCTCCGCAGGAGGGGAAATTGTATTACAGAGCTGAAGCAGAGAAAAAAGTTCATCTCTCAAGATACCGGATTGAGAAAATATTCTCGTTTACCTTAATGTCGAATTTAATATCTGTCATAGTCATAACGGTTTTGCTGTTTTCTCTGAGTTTATCGGATATCTCCGATTTTACAGGGTAATACCTGTCGCCGATCTTTTCAACATCCAGGCTTCTGGATTCTTTAAGCAATTTTCCGCTTAATGCGTACATCTCTTCCTTGAGTTGAATATAACGTTCCTTATCTATCCACATTTTTCTTACATCATAAGGAACATTTTTTACTTTAGCTTTTAATGTAATTATCCAGCAGTCCCTGCCGTCGACAGTTTCATTGCCTGTAATTTCTATGGAATACTTTTCATAAAGCGATTCGGATTCCAGCGCGTCCTCATAAGAAACATCGCTGCCCATGATCCCCTGTTTGAGCATATGTCCCGAAATAAGGAAGGTATTATTCTCCTCGCCGTCATGAATCCACATACTCTTGTCCAGCTTGAGGTATTTTGTGTTGATGTCTTCTTTATTTATAAATTCCACATAAGCCTTTTTATCCCCTATTGCGGTAACCTTCATAACCTTCGACCTGGGCTTTTCATCCCCCCCCGGGAGTATCTCCATTGTACCGGTATATTCCATTGTGCCGAATTTTATGTTTGCGTCGACTTTCCTGAGTATTTCCTCACCTGTGATAGAATATAGAAAGGTGTTCAATAAAAATAAAAGGCTTATTAATAAAATGGCTTTTTTTGTTGTATCCATAAATTTTCTCCTTTATAACCTGTATGTAATGTCAAAAGTTTTCGATTATTTGTTTAATAACTTAGTACTATATTTACAAATAAAGTCCTGTTCTATAACCTCCCCTCCCGTGGAGCGATGCATTGAGCCTGCCTGCCTGGTAGCAGACAGGTCGAATGTGGTAGTGGGTCGTCTCGATAGTATAGAAAGAAGCGGTAGACTCGACGATCGGTTCCCGAGTCCACTTCTTCCTGCTTTACAGCTGTAATCCGAAGCTATTAAGAAGTTTTTTACCAATCCTAGCAGCCTTTCACACACTCTTTATCGCGTCCACTGCGTTCATCTTCGCTGCCTGCCTGGATGGTATTATTGAAACAACAGAAGCAACTATGATCCCTAAAAACATAATCCCGATAACACCGGGAACACTCAAAGTAATTTTGATTACATTATCTATGGGCATATTCATCTGCCCTACTGAAGCGGAAAAATCTATTCCGTTGATAATAAAGTAAAGGGATAATACCAGCCCCAGTACAATGCCGGCAACACTTCCGACAACGCCCAAAGCAGACCCTTCAAAAAGGAAAAGAAGAAGCACTTCACCTCTTGAAAATCCCATACTCTTGATAATCCCTATTTCTTTTCTTCTCTCCAGGACCACCATCATCATAATATTGGTGATGATAAACGCTCCGAGAAAAGCAATTATCACGTAAATGGTACCATAAACACCGGTCAATTCCTGCAAGGTCTGGGCATATCCTCCGGCTTTTGTCCAAGGCACAACGGCAAGATTCCGGTAATCATTATTTCCTTTTAATTTCGCACTGATCTCTGCCGCGACCCTGTCCGCGTTCCGGTAATCTTTCAGCATGAAAATGATCTGCTGGGCGGAATCTCCACTATGCATAATTTCTTTAGCGTCCTTCAGCGGCATCTGGAAAATTGTGTCATCCAATTCGTTCAAACCGGTCTTAAATATTCCTACCAGTTTCAGCGCAGGAACATGGGGTGCGGAATCGCTCCCCATGACCAGAACGGTGGTGACATCCCCAATTTTAAGGTTGAGAGTATCGGCCATTTTTTGGCCCATAATCACTTCATGGACTTTTTTCGTTCCCGGGGCTTCGAGAGGGCTGTTTTCACTGAAATAGCTGCCGGAAACCAGGCTTTTATTCAGCATCAAAAGCTTTTTTTCATCATTCGGATCTCCGCCCATCGCTATAGCGGTTTTATTATTGCCCTCGTGCTGAAGGAGAAGGCCGAAATTAAATCTTTCGGATATCATGTCTACTTCTTTAGCTATTTTTGAATCATTGGTAATCAGAGCAATGAGCTTCCGGGGTTCCGGGACATTTTGATCCACAGGCATAAACTGCTTTTTGTTAATAAATGCCTGGGTTGTTATCCTGATGTGCCCCGAATCGTTTTTAGTCGAGTTTTTTATCGCCGATGTCGAAATACCGCTGATAAAACCCTGCAGAAAAAAGAGCATCCCGATGGAAACTGCCACGGATGAAAAAGCAAGGATCGATCTTCTTTTATTTCTCAGGATATTCCTGAAAGCCATATTTATCAAATACATCATAATTTAACCCCTTATTAAACAAAATGGAGGCATTCCGTCGCATGCATCAGGGCCGCTTTTCTGGCCGGTACATAGGAGGCTATGACCGAGATGATAATGCCGAATATAAACATGCCCACGAAGGTTCCCGGGTTCCATTGGCCGAAAAAAACGTAACTCATAGGAATACCCTGTGTGCTGATGTTTTTCATCATACTGGTCACGTCATATCCGACATAAATCAGCCAGAGGTTGGCTAAAAATGCTAGAACCACCCCGATAATGCTGCCGATGAATCCGATTAATACGCCTTCGTACATAAACATCCGCATGATTTCTCCCTTCCGGATCCCCATGGCTTTCAGCACTCCGACTTCCCTGATTCTCTCATAAACGCTCATCAGAACGGAATTGACGATACCGATAGCCGCAATCAGCAGGATGAGTAAAGACATAATTCCGATAGAGGCGCTTTTCTGCTTCAGGAGGGCAAGGAATCCGCCGGCCAGTTCATTGAAATTATAAGCCTTCACTTCCGGAAACCGCTGTTTGA
The DNA here is from genome assembly GCA_963783575.1 of uncultured Spirochaetota bacterium. GTDB lineage: Bacteria > Spirochaetota > Brevinematia > Brevinematales > JAOACQ01 > CAWEAK01. The sequence goes on from CAWAOD010000005.1 coordinate 44,683, forward strand.
GTTGACCCATAACCCCCTGGATAACGCTGAGATATTTTTCGGCACTCAGTCCTTTTTTCCAGTCAATACGGACATCGGCTTCCGTATAAAGTCCGCCCAGGTCCAGAAATTCGTTAGCGGCCTGATAGGTGATATAGGCACTTCCGCTGTTCACATTGGGATCGGGAGTGTTGAGTAATCCGACAATTTCAAAATCCACCGCGTTATTAGCCTCAAATTTGGTCGAAGATTGGAAAGTGACTATGTCTCCGACTTTTAGCTTCAGATCATCCGCCAGTTTTTTACCCAGCAGAATTTCAGTTGTACTGTTTGTGGAAAAATACCTCCCTTCCTGGATAAACTGGGAGGTTGTAAAAACGGTTTTATCCTTTTCCGGGTCTATCACACTGCCGATAACATTGAGAGATAAAGGCCCCGATATCAGCTCTCCCAGAAAAGATGTTCTGGGTGTGACGCCTGAGACAAGTTTATCATTCTTCAAAAAGGATTCGATCTCATTATAATTTGTAACCCCATATTTCAGGGGAAGCGCATTTTTATTCAGATCATAAGCCGATGTATATATTTTGAAAGAGGATTCGGTCAGATTGATCAAATTCTCAATCGCACTTCTATTGATTCCCGTCATCAGGGAATCCATTGAAATATAGACCAATAATCCTGCCGATATGATAATCGCGGTCAGGAATGTTCGTCTTTTATGCCGCCATATATTCCGTGCGGCTATTTTAAAAATTGATCCCATAACTACCTCCTCTCATCGGAGAAAATATTCCCGTCTTTCAATACAACTATCCTTTTAGCGTATTTTTCAACTAGATGGTCGTGTGTGGAAAAAACAAATGTCGCCTTCCTTTTTTCATTGATATCGTGCATTATTTCTATGATTTCTTCGGCTGTATGAGAATCAAGATTTGCCGTCGGCTCATCTGCCAGGATCAGGATCGGGTCTTTAACCAGAGCCCTGGCGATCGCCACCCTCTGTTCCTGTCCGCCGGACAATTCCCTTGGATAACGGTCCTCCATTCCCCCGAGCCCGACATCGGCAAGAATGCTTTTAGCCCTCTTTTCCATTTCACCCTTTGAAAATCTTTTTTCTATGACCATAGGAAGCTCGACATTCTCCCTTACAGTTAATACAGGTATAAGGTTGTAAGACTGAAAAATAAATCCAATGTTTTCTTTTCTATAATCCGAAAGTTCTTTCTCATTCATTTTTCCAAGTTCCCTGCCGTCATAAACAACATTTCCTTCCGACAGTGTGTCCAGGCATCCGATGATGTTAAGGAGGGTTGTTTTACCGCTTCCCGAAGGTCCTACAACGGCCATAAATTCTCCCTTATCCACGGAAAGGTTAACACCCCTCAAGGCAAGGATATCAAGATCCCCTTTCTGATACTTTTTCTTAACATTTTCCAGCTTCAGCAATACCATAACTATCCTCCTATTCGCTTTTCTTCAGCGATTTTATGATGCTTTCCATCTCTGTTAAATACTCATCCAGAGCCGCAATGCCCTCCGGAGTGATTGAAATGTTTGTGAGGGGCTTGTTTTTTCTGAATATTTTATTTATTATAATATAATCAACTTCCTCAAGGCTTTTCAAGTGTATTGAAAGATTTCCCGCGGTAAAGCCGAGTTTTTCCTTTAATTCGTTGAAGCTCACGGTTTCTTCCTTTATTCTGGTAAGATAGCTTAATATCAGAAGCCTGGCCCGTTCATGGATGATTTTATTTAAATTAAACTGTTTTTGTATGCCGGACGCCACTATTTTCTCCTTAACAAGCTTGAAGGAACCATTATTAAATAATTGCTAATTTATTTATTCTTCATGTCTATTAATCTTGTAATTTGAGTTATTACCGGGAAAAGAATATAACCGGCACCGGCTGAAACTGCCAGCCAGATAAAAGAGTTCAATGGGTTAGCGGAAATAAAAGGTACGCTGATAAGCCCGGTTAATATAAGCCACATTCCAAGAGACAATATTTCAAAAAGATTAATAAAACCTGTCATCAGGTAAAAACATATTCCCATGTCGGTACAGGCAACAGGCACTATAAATTGCGGTTTTTCGATTATTCCAAAATAAATTGATAAATAAAATATAACTCCCAATAAAACAAAATATACGAAAAGCACTTCACGGGCAAAAAGCTTCAAAGTCATTCCGATATAGTTTTCATAGGGATATTTTTGTTTAAGGAATATGTAAACCGTCGTTTTTATCAAAGACGCGATGATTGTCGAAATAATCACCCCGATAATCAGCAATGTTCTATATACGGATGGTATATTTGCGTATCCAGAATATTTTGTGATCGAATAATAATACAGAAAAGAAAACACAACTGTCATTATACCTGTAAATAGCGATGTTATCTGTATTGACAGTGTGTAAATCATCTCTCTGAGCCGAATATTGTTTTTTTTGATCGACGTTTTGATAAACTTTATATCCTCAATCAGCTGGTTCAGATCGTCTATTTTGTTCTCTTCCATATTTATACTCCAACAATTACTTTTTGTTATTATCATAAACTAGTTTGTGTCACAAACTAAATAATTATAATAAATTTAATCATGCCTGTCAAGAGTTTTTTGAAATAAATTAATCTTTAAAAAATGCCAGGAATGCGTCTTCCGATATTTCCCTGATTCTTTTATAGAATGAGTTGTTCTTGCAGTTGTTATCGACGCTGAAAAGGGAAAATAAGATGATGGAAGTATTCGCAAGCCCCTGCCGCGCCAGTATATCCTGGATTGTTTCCATTGAAATGCAGGGAACGGGGTAGGGCAGTTTGTATATTATAAAGCACTGGTTCTGGTCTTTTAAAATCCAGAATTCCTTCTGCTTTTCAATAATACTGTCATCTTTTTGCTTATATTTTTTCAGGATATAATCCTCAAATTCAACTTCATTTGTGTTATAAACATATTGAAGCGACGGGTTTTTCTTCAAAACATCGTACCGGAGCAGTATCGAATCAAGGTCCTGGTAACTGGGGTTCAATTCGTAAGCGCTCTGCCAGGCTTCCAGAGCCTGGTAAATTTCCCCGCTTAACAGGTATGCCGTTCCTATTTCATAAAGTATACCGCATCTGTCATCCCTGGGTATTTTTAAAAGATAATCGCTTCCAATCTGGATAGCCTGACGGTAATCGCTGTTTTTTATCAAACAAGTGACTACTTTAAGAAGCACTTTTGGCCTCAGATTATCATCATTCAGTAGAGGTTTTAAAACCTTTATTGAATCGGCGTATCTTTTCAGGGCAAGATAATTATCTGCAAGAAGCATCAATGATTCGTTATAAAGTGCTATGGGTATTTCCATTTCTTTTTTTAATTCGAACCACTTATCAAGCTGGATTACGGATTTCTGATATTCAGCCAGCTTATTATAAACTTTTGCTAAAAGATATCGTGAATCAAGAAATTTCGGCTTTTGTAAAATGAAATTTTCCAGTGAATCTTTTGCTTTCATATATTTTTTCATTTCGTAATTTATCTGTGAGATACTCCATAGAGCCTTGGTGTTTCTCGGGTGGTCCCTTAGAACCAATTCAAAATACCCGAGCGCCTGCTCGGGTTTTTTAATAATATTGGATAATTCTCCGAGTTTTAAAAGAATCTCCGCACGCATATCTTCGCGGTTGTGATTCTCAAGATCGACAAGAGCCTTCTCATAATTTTCGATGGAACGCCTGTATTGGTTCAGCCCTTCGTAACCCTGGGCCATATAATTATATATCCAGAAGTCCGCGCTTCTTTTTTTTATAAATTTATGAGCCAGGTCAATTACTTTTTGATAATTTTTGGCTTCAAGCGATTTTCCCATCTCGCTGAGAATCGATTCGGCGCTTGCAATGTTATATATCAAAATTATAATGCCCACACAAACCAGGATACCTATAAAAAAAATAAAGTAAATCATCGTACTGCCGCCGCCTGCAGAATTCATTTGATTCTCCGCCGCAATATTTCATTTAATAATAAAATTTTATAATAAAATGTTTTATACAGATATATGGGCACTTCTAAAACTCATTTTTAGAAGTGCCTGTTTAAATTGCTGAAGTTTTTGTCTTTCTTTCATATACACTTACAAAAACTTAAGGGCAGTTCTTTTTTATAAAAAACTGGTTTTTAATGAGATTTTCGAACTGCCCATATATTATCGAACAACCGGTTTCAGAATTAAAACTTTTTAAGTAATATAAACAAAATTAATGCCTTTTTCAATTATCTCCTTAATTTTTTCCTCATCAAGTACTGTGAACGATTTGAAAAGAGTTTCTCCATTCTGAATCATGACCGGTAATCCGATGATCATATCAGGCTTTAGCAATTTGGAATCGATCTTTTGATAAGAAACTGTTTTTTTGCCCTCTCTAGTTTCGGCAGGTATTTCTTCAGGTAATATTTTATTAAAGCTTAAACTTGAGATCTCCTCTTCGGTTATATTCAGAAGATGAGTGATTTTTGTCAGCAGTTTTCCGATATGAACCGGCTTAATTAAATAATATTGAGCACCGGCGGCCATTGCTTTTTCAACATCTTCCGGATGATGGCTTGAAGTAGTAATAATTGCTGGAATTTTTGCCGTCGCGGGATTATTTCGTATATTCTGGAGAATTGAAAACCCTGTTAAATCCGGAAGATTCAGGTCAAGTAAAATAATATCAGGCCTTTCGGATTCGGCCATATTTATTCCGGTATTTCCGTCAGTCGCTTCTACAAATGCTATATTATAATTCCTTAATCCATCCCTGATGTTTTTCCTGGCGATATTGCTGTCTTCAATTAAAAGCATTTTGAGATAAAATAACCTTTTCAAACTATTCCCCTTTTACATAATTGCATAACTTTTCTATGACATTCATATTAAGTGTATTACAAATATTTTTCGCTTCCGGAGTATATAAGAATTCTATCCTGTCCTTATAATGTGCGATTATTTTTCCCCTAACTATTTTTAGGGTGGAATTAATGAAGCTGTTTTTTTCTGTGAAAGGTTCTTCAAGAACACCTATCGCGGACGGTATCCATCTTTGAGGGAACAATCCCTCGTATTTGCCTCCATCCCGGTACTGATTTATCTCTGATTCAAGGAGTTTTAAAACAGCTTCGCTCCCTTCCTTTGATTGGCAGGACAGATTGTTATTTGAAAGCCACAGGATCAGGTTATCCTTATTCGGCACCAATAGAGCCGTTGTATATGTGTTCTGATTATTATACAGCATAATCTGTTCAATAAATAATGACTTATCGGTTATGGCTTCCTCAATCCCTTCCGGACTGTATTTTTCGCCGTCATTGCTTATCAGCAGGCTTTTATTCCTTCCCAGGACATAAAGGAATCCGTCATTATCCATATATCCCACGTCGCCGGTAAAAAGCCAGCCGTTACGAACGGTTTCTCCGGTTGCTTTTTCATTTTTCCAGTAGCCGGCCATAACATTTTCGCCTTTCACCGCGATTTCACCCTTTATGCCTGCCGGCAGATTATGACCGTTATCATCGTATATTTTTATTTCCAGGCCTTTTACTACATAACCGGATGAACCTAGTTTATGCTTTTTCGGCACATTGGATGAGATGATCGGAGCCGCTTCGGTTAATCCATATCCCTGAAACATTGGAATGCCGATCGCATAAAAAAAATGCTGAAGTTCCAGATCAAGTAATGCGCCTCCGCCGATGAAAAATTCAAGCCTTCCGCCAAAGCTTTTTCTGATTTTACTGAAAATTAAAATATCATATAAAACATAAACCGGTTTTAAAAAAATCCTCATGCCTTTTCCACGGTTCCATCCTTCGGCGTTATACCTGTAAGCCAGCTTTAGGGCGGAATAAAACATTTTCTCGGTTTTCTGCCCTTTTTCACGAACAGCCTTCTCGATATTTTTTTTAAAACTCTTTGCAAGTGAAGGGACGCTCAATAAAAATGTAGGGCGTATCTCCTTAATATTAACCGGGATATTTTTTAATGTTTCGATCGGGGTCCTGCCGTTCTGTACTGAAGCAATGGACGCCCCGTTTTTTATCAGGGTGTAGATTCCCACAGTATGAGCGAATGAGTGATCCCAGGGGAGTATAAGGAGCGAAACATACCGCTGAGGTATCGGAAGGAGGTATGTCGCCTGTTCGGTGTTTGCGGTATAATTCCTGTGAGTCAGGATTGTTCCTTTTGGATCGGCAGTAGTACCGGATGTATAGCAAATATTTGCGTAATCCTTTTCGTCAATTTCGTTCCAGATCTTTTCAAATTCTTTACTGTGCGATTTTAAATATTCCAAACCGCTGTCCATTAAATCATTTTTATAAATTTCATCCATTTCAAATTTTTCCGGCTTGTCAAGAAGGATGGTTTTTTCAAGCAGGAGAAGTTCTTTTTTTACCTGCCTGATTTTTTTAACCTGGCTTTCTGAAACGATTACCAGCCTGCATTCCGAATGAGCCAGCCGGAATTTCAGGTCTTCCAGTTCGTCAATCTTTATCGAAACCGGTACATTGACAGCACCGGTATATAGAATGCCCAGCTCACACATTACCCAGTCGTTTCTCCCTTCGGAAATCAGGGCGATCCTGTCGCCTTTTTTAATACCGTAATTTATTAATCCCGCGGCGAAACTATAAACCCTTTCCTTCATCCGGCTATATGTTTCCGCTTTATATACTCCTTTGATTTTTTCCCATGTAAGGTTATTGGAGGCGTATTTGTTTACACTGTCTTCAAAAAGTTTCGGTATTGTACGGCCCGCCATTTTATTTCCTCCAATAATTACTAAGGATGGTTGTACTGATAATATTCATCTTGATAAATAAAAAACCGCCGGTACCTTGCATAGTTAGTAATGATGGATACCAATTACTTTCACCCCCGGCAGTATTATAAAGGATTGTGTTTGTCATACCGCTTACAAACCTGGGCAGCGGATCCAGTGTAAATTTAACGGCGGCAGGCAGGCCGGTTGCTTCATCAATCCAGGCGGAACCGGTCTGAAATATATCCCCTGGCATTTTACGGCGGTATTCGAAAATATAGCATTCTTTATCATACCTGTATTCATGTATTCCGGTATTTGAAATCGTAATATTTGACTGGGAATCCGGGTCGAATGGATTCATATCCGATAAATTAAGGCTGAATTTTCTTTCATTCTTATTTTCCTTTTTTTCTTCAGGCTTGTTGAATTCTCTCATTTTTTTTTCGGTGACGTCATCCCCATTTTCTATGTATTTAATAAGAATGTTGGAAATTCCGCCATTTGTATTCGAGGATGTCTCCGCCCAGAGTTCTGTGCTGTTTTTAATTTTTCCATTATTGTCTTTCATAATATTTTTTAAATAAAGGTTTCCCGGTATCCAGTTTATGTTCAGTCTTGAGATTTCAACGGCTTTTTCCCAGAGGTTGATTTGATTTGAAACATCGCAAAAGCACAATAAAGGGATAAGCATTAAAAAAGTTAAAACCGGATATTTTAATAACCTATAAATATACACTTTTAATTTCCCTAATAAAATTCCAAATTGTCCTGTTTATCTTCCTGAATATTGTTATGCATCCTTCAAAAATGCTCCGTAACCCTTGTAAGTTTCATAAAGATCGGCTTTGCTGACTACCTCAAAAGGCGAATGCATACCGTCCACGCCTGTACCGCTGTCGACAACCTGAATACCGAGGTCGGCCAGATAAAGCGCGACGGTTCCTCCACCGCCTTCATCAACCTTTCCGAGAACGCTTGGCTGCCATATCACATTATTTTCATTAAAGATTTTTCTGATTTTTCCCATCATCTCAGCAGAGGCGTCGCTTGCGCCGGATTTTCCCCTTGAACCGGTGTATTTTTCAAGAAGAAGGCCGTATCCCATTTTCGGGGAATTTACAGGGTCGAATACATCCTTGAACATCGGGTTGATTACGGCTCCAACATCTCCCGATATGGCGTATGATTTTTCAAGGGCTTTCCTTAAATCCTGTTCCCTGTATCCTGGCCGCAGGCGTTCCAATAACTCGCCGATTGAATTGTAAAGGAATCTGGACCGGATACCCGTGACTCCGAAAGAGCCAATCTCTTCCTTATCAACCAGCAGGGCGATTATTGTTTTTTCGGGTATCCCGTTAAAATCGACAATGGACCTGAAAGCAGAATAACTGCAAGCCCTGTCGTCATGGCCGTATGAACCGACCATGCTCCTGTCAATCCCGACATCGCGAGCTTTGAAAGCCGGAACGATCTCTATCTCGGAAGAAATAAGATCTTCTTCAGATACGCCGTATTTATCATTCAAAATCTTGAGAACCATTTCCTTGACTTTGTCCTGAATATCTTTATCATTAACAGGAATGTTGCCGATTACAAGCCTTAAATTTTCACCCTCTATTCCTTCAAGGAGCTTTTTTTCTCCCTGAACCTTGCCCGAGAGATGGATTAAAATATCATTGATGGTAAAAACGGGATCGTTTTCATCCTCTCCGATTACTATCGGGAGGACCGATCCGTCGGATTTTATGATAGTGCCATGCAGTGCAAGAGGTATGTTTACCCACTGGTATTTTTTTATCCCGCCGTAATAATGTGTTTTTAACAGTGCCATATCGCTGTCCTCGATGACGGGCATCGGCTTTAAGTCGAGCCTTGGGGCGTCAATATGGGAGGCGATAAGGTTTATGCCGTCCTTTATATCTTTTTCCCCAATAATAGCCAGAATAATATTTTTATTGTTATTCTTAATTATAATTTTTTTCCCGGGATTGAAAGTGCCCTCGGATAATTCCGTAAATCCCATTTTTTTTGCTTCAGTTTCAATAAAGCCGACGCATTCCCTTTCGGTTTTACATTTGCTCATAAACCTTTTGTAATCCTCCGAAAAATCGAAGATAAGGTTTTTTTCGGTTTCATTCACGGAAAGCCAAACATTCTTCCTTTCATAGGCAAAAGCGGATTTTTTCGATTCCTGCATGGGAACATCTCCTATTTAATAAATTATCTGTGCCAGAAGCTCTTGATTGAAAAAGTAAATTTTGATTTGCGGTAATATTTTATATTGTCCTTTATGAACTGTCAACAAGGCGGATTGCTTTAATTTACCTTGAATGTTTTTCGGTGATATGGGGAAAAACCATGGCTTTTAATGGCTTCGCGGTGGGCTTTTGTAGGATAACCCTTGTTTTCGTTCCATTTATATATCGGGTATTCATTATGGAGTTTCCGCATAAGATCATCCCGGTAAACCTTTGCAATGATAGATGCGGCTGCGATAGTATGGCTTTTTTGATCGCCCTTTATGATCGGTTCAACCGGAATCGGGAGATTAAGTTTCACTGCATCGACAAGAATATATTCCGGCTTTCGGGATAGTTTTTCCACAGCCATCTTCATTGAAAGTTTTGCGGCTTCTAATATATTGATCCTGTCTATTGTTTCGTTATCAACTATTCCGATAGAATAGCATACGCAGTCGGAAATGATTTTTTGATAGAGTATTTCCCTCTGTCGGCTTGAAAGGGATTTTGAATCATAAACCCCTTCAATTATAAATGAAGGTTCGAATATAACACATGCCGATACAACAGGCCCTGCCAGGGGGCCTCTTCCAGCCTCGTCTATGCCCGCAATAAAACGGTAACCCAGGTTCCACAATTTTTTCTCGTAATTTAACAGGTCTTCCGCTTTTGGTATGGGCATACTGAAAATTAAACTTTTTCAGTGATAACGGCTGAACGGCCGAACCTGCCTCGAAGATAATAAAGCTTAGCTCTTCTGACCCGTCCCTTTCTAATCTGCTCTATTCTATCGATATAAGGCGAATGGAACGGAAATACCCTTTCGATAGCTACACCATAGCTGATCCTTCTGACTGTAAAGCTTTTTCTGGATCCGCCGTGTTTCATCGCAATGACAACCCCTTCGTAAGGTTGAATTCTCTGCTTTTCCCCTTCGATAATTTTCACATATACCTTAACGGTATCCCCAATATTAAATTTCGGGAACTTTTCGGAGTTATTGTTCTCCGCCAGAAGTGCATTTTCAATATCAACCATAGTGTTCTTAACCTTTTTTGGGGCTTTTATTTCTTCTTTAACTTCGGCTTTAACTTCTACCGGTTTATTTTCTTCCGGAGCGCTTTCAACAGCACCCGCGCTATTTTTCTGAATCTCGTCCGCCATCTTTCCACTCCTTCGATATTTTTTCTATATTCTTCAAAAATTCTGCCAATTGCTGATTTTTTCTTCTTAAAGCCTTAATCTCGTTCCCTGTTTTACCGCCATCGGGTATAAAGCTGAAACCGTTTAATAAATCTATCCGGTTAAAATATGTTTTTTTTAAACTGTTGTACAACCGGTATTTCCCTATTTCCTTATGATTGCCCGATCTCAGCACATCGGGAACATTCATACCGGAAAATTCAATCGGCTGTGTAAAATGATCGTGTTCAAGCAGGCCGTTTTCAAAACTATCGTTACCGGCCGATTCTGTTTTTATAAATCCTTCAATAAACCTGGAAACGCTGTCCATCACAATTAAAGCGGGCAGTTCGCCTCCGGTAAGGACATAATCGCCTATTGATAATTCTTCATCTACGTGCTTCCGGACTATCCTCGAATCTATGCCCTCATATCTTGCGGAAACAAGTATGACGCTTTCTTCTCCGGCAAGCCTTTTCGCGGTCCTGTTGTTAAACATTTGACCGCCGGGGCTTAAATATATGACCCTGCTGCCCGGATGCTTTTTTTTTATAAGATTTATCGTTTGATCCAGGGGTTCCGGCCGGAACAGCATACCTCTGCCGGAGCCGAAAATCCTGCCGTCTATCTGACCGTATTTGTTTACCGCATATTCCCTTAAATCGTAAATTTCTGCCGCGATCAACTTTTCTTTTATTGCGCGCGAGAGAACCCCATATTCAAGATAATTCTTTATCAACTGAGGAAAAATCGTGATAACATTAAATATCACTTCAGGTCTCTCTTATAACAAATCATCTATGTCTTTAATAATAACCCTTTTATCTGTTAACTCAACTTTTTCAACATATTTATTTTCAAATGGGACTACCACCTCTTTGCCGTTCGAATTCTTAATCATCAGCATATTTTTATTAGCCGTCTCGAAAATATTATAAACTTTACCGAACAGGTTGTCTTTGTAATAAACATCCAGATCAAGCAGATCTTTTATGTAATAACTGTCCTTTTTTAATTTGGGAAGCTCGTCCTCATCAATAAAAAGCTCAACACCTCTAAGCAAATCCGCCTGCGTCCGGTCTGCGCATCCGGCCACTTCAATAATAATCCCCAGGTTTGAAAGCCTGATATCGCTAAAATTTATTTCTTTATAACCATTTGAGCTTTTTTTGTCTTTTATGTAAAATTGTGTAAAATTCTTCAATTCATTAAAATCATCAATATAAAAATTAGCTTTTAAAAGTCCTTTCAGACCGTAAGACTTTACAAGCTTGCCGATAAGGAGAAAATTCATATCCTATTAATCCAGAATTTCCAGAATAACTCTTCTGCCGTTTTTAACGGATACCGCATTAACAATTGTCCGAATTGATTTGGCGATTATTCCATGCCTTCCGATCACCTTGCCTACCTCGCCGGGCCCAACCTTTAACTCAAGTATGTTCGACTTTTCACCGTCAACAACATTGACGCTGACTAATGCAGGATCATCCACCAGACTGGAAACAATAAGCTCAACAATCTCTTTTTCTCTCATTGAGTCTGACTCCTATTCATTTTTACAGAGCTGACCGTTAATTAAACTGCCTTTCTTTTTTTCTTTGCCAGATCTTTTACTACTGTACTGACCTTTGCACCTTTTTTAATCCATTCATCATATTTTTGAATATCAATATCAAACGCGCCGTCTTTTTCAATCGGCTGATAATACCCGAGATAATCTAAATAAGCCCCGTCTCTGGGCAACCGGTTGTCGAGAACAACTATCCTGTAATATGGCCTTTTCGTTTTACCTGTCCTTTTTAATCTGATATGAGCTGCCAAAAGAGTCCTCCCTTATAAAAATTAGAAATAATATTGTAAAAGCAATTTATAGCTTTGTCAAACAAACTGTTTGTTTGACAAACAAAGATACCAAATACAGGTACTTCATTGCATGAGAATGGTATTATATACCGATTCATTGATTAATTTGATAATTTACTTTAAAATTTTATGCAAAGGGTTTGTGATTTGGATAAAGGTTCTTTCATTCTGAATGATTAATCATAAATCCTGCCGGACTGATAAAGGAAAATTTATGAGTATAAAAAAATATGTGCATCAGATAAGAAAAAAGTTTCCATTGACAACCATGCAGAAGATTTTTTTCGGCGCTTTAATTGCGCTGGGGCTGCTGACAGGTATCTTTATATCGCAGATAATCCTGACATTCTCGGATTTAAAAGACATAAAATCGCTTGAAAACTATTCGACATATTCTATTCCAACCAAGGTATATGATAAGAATGGAAAATTGATCACGGAATTCTATCTCCAGAAAAGGGAAATTATATCCTTTAAAGACATGCCGGAATCCCTGATAAAAGCGATAATTGCCATCGAAGACCCTGACTTTTACCATCACCATGGTTTTAACGCGTTAGCTATTATTAAAGGCGTGATACTTGATCCGATAATTGGGAAAAAGGCAAGAGGCGGTTCTACAATTACCCAGCAGCTCGCAAAAAACCTGTTTACTACCAGTGAGAGAAGTATATTCCGCAAAATGATAGAGTTATGGTATGCGTTTCAGATAGAGAAAAAATATTCAAAAGAGGAAATACTTGAACTTTATTTCAACCAGGTAAATCTTGGCCATGGATGCTATGGAGTACAGGCGGCTGCTCATTATTACTTTGATAAGGATGCCAGGGACCTCGATCTGGGTGAAACCAGTTTATTAGCGGGGATGGTTCAATTACCCAATGCATACTCTCCGATACTTTATCCATATAGGGGCTCAAAAACGCCATCAAGCGGTATTAAACTCAATGGTTAAATCGGGGTTTATATCTAAAGAAACAGCGGCCGATGCATTTGAGAATTTCTGGGGAAATTATTCTTCCATTATAAAAGCTAAAGGCATAATCGTACAGAGGAATGAAAATAACTATGCTCCTTATTTTACGGAATATGTAAGGTCAATTCTTCTGAAAAAATACGGAGAGGATATGCTTTATTCCGGCGGGCTTGAAATTTACACAACTCTGGACATTGATAAGCAGAAGATTGCCGATAAGGAAATTGATAAAGGAGTTTCGAATGAACAGGCTAACTATGATCGGGATACAAAATCGACATCATTAAAATATAAAGAGGGTTATGAAGACATTATTGATCTTTTAAGCCTGACGTTCGGTATTAATAATATCCAGGTGGGCTTTGCTAAAATAAAAAACAGGCTTGAAAACCTTGTTAAAAATTATGAGGATTACCTTTATCTGTCTTCCTATATTTTTGGTCTGGATTCGATTAACAAGAAGGTTAAAATAAGTTATCAATTGAGCAATATGGAGAGGAGAAAACAGGATCAGGTTGAAGCTTCCCTTATATCGATAAATCCTACCAACGGTTATATCGAAGCGATGGTCGGCGGCAGCGAGTTTAATTATGCCAATCAATATAACCGCTCTATTTTGGCGAAAAGACCTATGGGGTCTATGTTTAAACCGATCTATTATGCAATTGCCCTTGATAAAAAATTGATAACACCCGCTTCGGTGTATGAAGATAAACCTATGGTTTATCAGGACGCGGCCGGTAACCTCTGGGCGCCCAGAAACTATGAGGGTACTTTCAGCGGGAAACTTCGTGTTCGGCAGGCATTGCAATTTTCTGTTAACCTTGTTTCCATCCAGATATGGGATATGATGCTTAAGACACTGGGGTATAATAATATTATTTCGCAGATGGCAGAATATTTCGGTATCGATAAAGAAGAGGCTAAAAAGAGGGTAGCTCCTCAATTGTCATATGCTTTGGGGGTCGGCACTTTCTCTCCATTTGAAGTCGCGAGGGCGTTTTCCGTATACGCCAATGACGGAGTGTCAATCAAACCGATAGCCATCTTAAAAGTTAAAGATAGATACGGAAGGGTGTGGATGATTTTGAAATGGAAAGAGATATGGATAAAAGCAGCAAATTGACAGTTATGAGCCGTGGAGCAGCCTTTCTGATGCAGAATATGCTTTATGACGTGCTCTATCATGGAACAGGCGCCCCCGCCGCTATTAACGCCAATTTTCATTTAAATGCCGGCGGAAAAACAGGAACAACTTCAAACTGGAAAGAGGCCTGGTTTGCAGGCTTTACTAAAAATCTTGTAACTGTAGTCTGGTTCGGGTTTGACGACGCCAGGAAGTCCCTGGGAAGGAACCGTACCGGGGCTGTTGTCGCCGCGCCGGTCTGGATGAACTATATGAGGGATACTTTAAAAGATAATCCCGACATTCCATTTAATCCCCCGGACGAGGTTGTAGAAGCAAATGTCTGCTCCACAAGCGGTTTACTTCCGACGGAATACTGCCCGCATGTAATTACCGAGTATTTTTTAAGAAACACTGCTCCATCTAAAAAATGTGATATTCATTCAACATCAGGATCTGTCAACGATGATGACAAGCTTCAGGTTGAGATGCTGACTAACAGCCTCAACATAGATGAACAGCAGCTTAGTATTGAACCTGAAACGAACGGTGAAAAACCTGAAGAACCTCGAAAAGATAAGAATCAAACCGAGAATTTCAATCTAAAGTCGGGAATAGAATGAAGATTCTCATAATTGATGGTTTTATTGACGAACCGACCTGTCTTGGTGTTCCTCCTTTTCTATCGACTTATGTCCGTTATACAGCCGGAGCGGCTGTTTGCGCGGGTATTAAAGATACTGATTATATTACAATTGAGTATTTGAGAAAAAATGACTTTATTCTCCGGGATGTTGATGTTGCCGTAATTATAGCCGGTAATCCAGTCCCTGGAAAATACTTGGGCGGTATGCCGATAAAGGGGTTTGAACTTGAAATGATAGCGTCAAGGAACCCTGAAACCGCTTTCTTTGCCGGCGGACCGATCCAATTTGACGGCATTGATACTTTTCTTCCCCGAAATCTTAATATTATACATAAAGATATTGAGAGCTTTATCTATCATTATTTGCTTGAAGGGAAAAATAATGAATCTTTTCGAACGATCGATGAAATAAATTTATTTTCCATAGCAGGAGCTTATATTGCGCAGAAACACCCGCGTTATCCCGAAATAATAGCGGAAATCGAGACGGGGAGGGGATGTCCAAGGCTTGAACACTGTTCATTCTGCATTGAAGCCGGGTATAAGGTCGAATTCCGTAATCCTGTCGATATTATCCGCGAGGTTAAAGCATTATATTCAGCGGGTATAAGGCATTTCAGGATTGGAAAACAGGCTGATTTATACTCATACGGCTCTCAACTTCAAGAATGGAAAAATGGTTTTCCAAAACCTAATATTGATTGGATCAGAAAATTATATACTGGAATCAGAGACGGCGTTCCCGGTTTGAAAACCCTTCACCTCGATAATGTAAATCCCGGTACTTTAGCGGCTTTTCCCGATGAATCGGCTGAAATAACAGGCATAATTGTAAATAATAATACTGCCGGAGATGTCGCGGCGCTTGGAATGGAAAGCGCAGATCCCGGCGTGATTGAAAAGAATTTTCTTAAAGCTTTACCTTCCGGAATAATAAAAGCAGTTGAAATCATAAATAATACCGGGAATATCAGGGAGAACGGCATTCCGAAACTTCTGCCCGGTATTAATCTGATCCGCGGCTTGATAGGAGAAAGCCGTGAAACCTTCCGGATGAATTATGAGTTTCTAAAGCAAATTCTTGATAAGGGGCTTTTGCTGAGAAGGATCAATATCCGCCAGATAAAATTATCAGGCAATAACTGCGGTGATAAACGTTTCAAGACATCTCCAAGGGAAGAAAAAAAGTTGGACGCTGTTTTCAGGAATTACCGGGAAAAGATCAGGGATGAAATCGATAATCCGATGATTCAAAAAATATTCCCCGTCGGCACTATTATGAAGGATTTGATTGTTGAGGCCATTCGCGGTGACTGGAGTATAGCCAGAGCTATCGGAAGCTACGCTATCGCAGTAAATATACCCAAGATTCTACCGGTTTTATCCGGGATAGACGTTTTTGTCGTCGGATGGCGCAACCGTTCCCTGATAGGATTGCCGAATCCATTAATAATAAAGAATTCAAGTCTTCAGGAGCTTAAACAAATCCCCGGGTTTTCAAAAAAAGCCGGAGAAATTTTTGCATCAGGAAATTTTAATAAATCGGTATTTTCTACTTCCCCTGCTTTTGAAAAGATTAAGGATTATTTGATATAATAAACTTATCATTTTGCCTGAATGGCAAAAATTATTTATAATTAATTGGATGTTAATATGTCAAGAAAAAAAGTTATTGTCATAGTGATACTTTTAAACTTGGTTATTGTGATTGCAGAGGTTTTTTTCGGGATTATTTCAAATTCAATGGCCCTGATTGCCGATGCCATTCATAATCTAGGAGATGTCCTGTCAATTATAATCGCCCTGATTGCAATTGTTTACAGTGAAAAAAAGGCTACCCGCGAAATGACTTACGGTTATATCCGATCGGAAATGATGGCCGGGTTTATTAATTCGTTTTTCCTTCTTTTGACTATGATTTATATCCTTTATGAATCCGTCCTCAAGATAATAAAGCCTGAACAGGTGAACGGATTTTATATGATCGCTGTTGCCGGAATCGCCCTGATTGCGAATGCCTTCTCCGCCGGTCTGCTGAGAACCGGGGAGGGCAAAAAACTGCAGTACAACCATTCGAATGAGGATAAATCATGCAGGGAAGATGGTGATTTTCATCATAATGATATGAATATTAAAACGGCTTATTTTCATATGTTAAGCGATGCCGGAATTTCCATCGGTGTTGTGATCGGCGGTGCAGTAATATATTTTTTCAGAATATATATCATTGATCCTGTTTTTTCAATTGTTTTTTCAGTTTATATTTTGTTTGAATCTTTTAAAATCCTGCGAGCAACATTTTTCAGCCTGTTAGATGTTGCCCCTGAAAACCTTCCGGATATTGAAAAAGAAATTTTGTCCCATGAGGAAATTATCAGTATTCATGATATCCACATATCAAAACCTTCATCAAAAGATGTACATTTTTCTGCCCATTTGATTTTCAAGGACGAAATGTCTCTGGAAGAAATTGAGGAATTACTGGAAATATTGCGTGTTGACCTGAAAAAATACGGCGTTACTCATCCTCTTTTCCAGCCTGAAACACAAAAATATCATAACAGGGATCCCTTCTGCCAGAGCCACTGTAATTGACCCCTGCGACATCGTGTCGCTGCCGAACTTCGTTCGGCGGCCTTTATGATTAAAGAGGGGCTCTCATGGAACATCCTGTTCCCTTGGTTACTTGGGCTAATGTACGACGTCGTGTCCCCGTGGTTACTTGTTTGGTAAAAATCAAAATCAATAAGTTTTTCAGAGATTGATTTTACCTGCTGTTTATATTAAAATATATGGTTATCCGGAGTTAAAAAATGGCACATATTTTAGTTATTCCAATCATACTTTTCCTTTTAATCCTGAGCAAAAAAGTTCTTAAAATATTTTATATACCTTCATTGATATCAATGGTAATTCTGGGTATTTTATTTGGGCCTGCGGGATATAATTTTATTGAAAGTTTTATGAACTTTATCGGGCAGCCGGAAAAATTTCAATTAATTAATAATTCGATCGAATCGTTTAGTTTGTTAGGAATGGTTTATTTAATGGTTCAGGCGGGCCTGGAATCCGATTTGCGTTTTTTTAAGCCCGTAAAACGTGAAATTATTATTTTGACAATTTTAACGGTAATTTTGCCTTTATTGGGAGTGATTGCCGTATCTCTGAAATTCAACCTGAAGATAGCGGAAGCCGTACTCCTTGCCGCGGTTTTTATTTCACGATCAATCGGCGCTGTTATGGATGAAAGCGGTTTTAACAAAGTGAACAATGCAAAACTATGGGCAATTCTTACAGGGACTACCGAAATTACAAATTTTGTATGCATGGTTTTGCTTATAGCCGCTTTACAGCTTCAGCAAATTGAAGGGAGTTCATTACTGGTTAATAATATTTCAATAATCAGAAAATTGTATTTATTGAATAATAAAATGTTAATAATGATTGTTTTTTTATTAATCGTATTGGTGTATTTATATTTATGCCTGATATTAATACCAGGAGTATTAAAGAATATTTTTGCAAGACTCAATAAGATTCGAATAAATTCTATTATGATAATTATAATAATTTTATTGTTTTTTTGTTTTACATCCGAGTTGATAGGTATAAATTTATTGATCGGAGCTTATATCGCGGGATTATTTTTGTCTCAAACAGGTTTGGCTTTTTCTCCCGGCGAGGGAAAAAATATTTTCACAAGACTTGGTTATTGGATTTTTCTGCCGTTCATTTTTTTCTATATCGGCTCAGGTACTCAATTCCAGTATTTTTTGCAATTGAATAATCTATTTTTCTTTTTACTGATATTTACCGGAATGGTTATAACAAAATTTATTGCCGGTTTTCCGGTTTTTAAATTCTCAAACTTCAATGGCATTAAAAGTCTGTATGGAGGTATTGCGGGTGTGTCACATCTAGCTTTTACACTTATTATCGCCCAGATCGGCAAGGAAGCAGGTATTATCAATACGGAAATATTTACCTCGATTGTGACGGTGTGTATTATTACAAGCATTTTTGTGCCTGTAATTTTAAAAATGATAATGCAGAGAAATCCGAAAATTATTAAAAGTCTTGATTCTGTTAATTTTGATAAAAGCATATTCGAAAAAAATATAATATAAGGAAATTCCAATGAATGTTTTGAAGATCATTTCGATGAAGGGAAAAGAAAAAATAACAATGCTTACAGCCTATGATTATCTTACTGCAAAAATCCTTGAAGAAGCGGGGATAGACATTATTCTGGTCGGAGATTCCCTTGGAAACGTAATAATGGGTTATGATAACACGATCCCTGTCACCGTTGAAGATGTTATTCACCATACAAAGGCGGTGAGGCAGGGTGCAAAGCAAAGCATGATCATTGCCGATATGCCGTTTTTAAGCTACGGCGTTTCAATTGAGGATAGCGTTTATCAGGCCGGAAGAATAATGAAGGAAACCGGCGCGAACGCCGTAAAACTTGAGGGCGGCGTGGAATTTGAAGAAATTGTCCATGCAATGGTAAAAATCGGTATTCCTGTGATGGGCCACATCGGTCTCAAGCCTCAATCCGTTAATAAAACCGGCTTTAAAATCGCCGGAAAAACGGATAAGGAAATTGAAAATCTTATAAAAGACGCCCAATCGATAGAGAAAGCCGGTGGATTTTCGATAATTATCGAGGAAACAACGGAAGAAGCGGCCAAAGCCGTTACGGAAAGCGTATCAATACCGACGGTTGGAATAGGGGCCGGGAAATATACAGACGGGCAGGTACTTGTAATTACCGATATGCTCGGTTTGAATAAGGATTTTAAATCGAAACACACAAAAGTTTATGCAAACCTGAACAGGATTATTAAAAAGGCTGTTAAAACATACCAGGGAGAAGTTAAGGGCGGGAGCTTCCCGGAGGAAGAGCAGAGTTTTCACAAGTAATCCCTTTTGTAAAAGGGAGAAAACGCTTACTTACTTTCTTTAAGAAAAATACCGCCCGAGAGGGCGGGTTATTGACGGGAGGTAACACTCTGCGCAATCGTTGCGCTGCCGAACTAGCGTTCGGCGTAACATAAAAAATTTGAAAAATCTCATGGGACATCCTTGTCCCCCTTTCTGGCTTCCATGGAAAGTCCACTATTTATTAGACATAGTAACAATAGGCACAAGGATGTGCCATGAGAGCTTAATTTTTATTAATCAGACAATGGCGAACACTAGTTCGCCAAACGACACGATGTTGTACGGGCACGCGCGAATCCTATCGCGCTCGCAAAAGTGACTTTCTTTCTCCGCTGTGCTTTCCCGTGAATCTTGTAAGGAAGAACAGCCGGACTTATTACAAACTATTCCTTATTAATTACAAATCAAATCTTTTATTATAATCATTCTATAGGTAAAAGGCCGGCTGTTAAGAGGATTTTTATTTAACCCTCCTAAGGCATCTTGTACTTACTGAAATTTCATTTGTTAAATTTGAAATGACAATCATACTGTGGGGGGATGGCTAGCAAGATTGTGGAAAATTGATATTTAAAAACTGGTCTTGACAGTTTGAGGTGATCACGTTAAGATATATCTTATAATTTATATTTAGATTATACGAAAAAGATAAATAATAGGATGATATTTATGTTTGACATAAATAACTTCAAAACAAAAAAACAATACTCCAAAAGATATGAAAAACGGCTTGAAAAATTAGATTTTAATACAGCTTGTATAGAAGAAGCTGTCATAGGTGCTGTTACAAATCTTAATAATGCTGTAAAATCATTCATAATATATGGTGAGCCTCAAAGTGGAAAAACGGAAATGATGATTGCTTTGACTGCAAAATTGCTCGACTTAGGTCACAAAATTGTTATAATTTTGTTGAATGACAATGTTGGATTACTTGAACAAAATCTTCGTCGCTTTGCAAAATCAGAACTTGATCCTGATCCAAAAAATTTTAAAGAAATATTGGATGATATTATGGAAATAAATGATTATGAATGGATTATTTTTTGTAAGAAAAATGCATCGGACTTGACCAAACTTATACGTAAATTAGAGGGACACAGTAATAGAGTTATTATAGATGACGAGGCTGATTATGCAAGTCCTAATAGTAAAATTAATCAAAATGAAAAAACAAAAATAAACGATCTTGTTGGCCAACTATTGCTTGATGGGATTTATATAGGTGTAACAGCCACTCCAGCCAGATTAGATTTAAATAATACATTTGAAAATGCTAATGATCGATGGGTTCATTTTCCTCCACATTCAAATTATACAGGACAAGATGTATTTTTCCCTTTAGACCTTCAACAACCTAAATATAAGTTAAATATCTTACCTCCTGATTATGATGATCCAAAACATTTACGTGAAGCATTGTTTCGGTTTATGATTAATGTAGCTTATTTAAACTTATATGTGAATAAGCAAAATGATAACTTTTCTATGCTAATTCATACCAGTGGGCGTAAAAATGATCATTTGAAAGATCAAAATGCTATTTTATCAATATGGAATATTCTGAAAGATCAAAACCAATTTGAAAAATATGTTAAACAAATATGGGAAATAGCAAAAAAACAATATGATGAGATAAAAGCTGATGAGACGGTAAAATTTATTATAGAAAATAGAAATAAAAACAAAGTACTTGTAATAAATAGTGAAAAAGACAAAGATAATCTTGAAAAAACTACAAATCCAATCGCTCTTTTTACAATAGGAATAGGTGGGAATATTGTTTCTAGAGGAGTAACATTTAATAATTTGCTTTCAATGTATTTTACAAGAGATGTCAAATCAAAGATTCAGCAAGATACTTATATACAAAAGAGCCCGAATGTTTGGTAACCGCGGCAAATATTTATCATTTTTTGAATTATCAATTCCGGAACAATTATATCTTGATTGGCAAAAATGTTTTGCTTTTCATAAGTTGGCTTTAGATTCCGTAAAAAATGGGAATCCTCCAGTATGGCTTGAAGATAACCGGGTTAAAGCAACAGCTTCATCAAGTATAGCTAAAACAACCATCGAAATGAATAGCGGAGAAATGAGTTTTGAAGTATTTAATTATAAATCAGAGATTAATCAAATAATTAACCAATCTATAAAACCAATCGAAAAATTATATAGATTACAGTCTTTACTTGGAATGAATGTACTTCCTAACCATTTAATAAATTTTATAACTAATTTCAGCCCTGATGGTTCAGATTCACTTGCTATTCATGAAAGTACGGATATATCCAACCGTAAAGATGACACAAATAAAGTGAGTATCTATCGTGCTAAAGGATTGATAGGTACTAATGAAAGGGAGGAAAAGAAATATCCACATGCAATTCACCACATAAAAATTTTTTATAATAAAGATAATTTAAATGCTCGAGTTTTTTACAGGTTTAACGGTAGTATCAAATTCTTGAAAAACACGAGGAAAAATGCTCAAACAAAGTGATTTTTTTCATGGAGTTTTACTATCAAAACTCCTGGACCATACTGAATTGAACGTAAAAAAACATGATTATTTTTCTGCTTATATTATTAATAACAAGTCATTTTATATTAAATATTCTACAAGCAGAATATCACCCTGGACTTTTTCCTTTTCTGAAAGCCATATTGCTGAGCTAGTAAATCTTTCAGAACAGTATGAGCAGATATATGTTGTGTTAATATGTAATGAAGATGGTATTTGTTGCTTAAATTTCATTGAATTTAAAACAGCTATAGCAATTGAAAATATGAATTTTCCTAAGTGGATAAAGGCTATACGGCAAAAAGGTGAAAAGTACTCAATTACGGGGTCTGACGGTAAATTATTACACAAAATTGGTGACAGTTGCTTACAACAATCCATACTGAATAATGGAGAAAATAATGAATGAAATCACTAATCTATATAAAACTAATTTTGAATCAATAAAAGCTGATGGATTTTGGAATATTGGAGCTGGAAAAGAACAAAAGATGCATCACATTCATACTTACCCAGCAAAATTTCCAGCATTTATCACATCAAAAGCGCTTTATTTTGCGCAGCAAAATAATATTAATGTAGCAAGAATAGCAGATGTATTTTGCGGGTGTGGGACAGTAGCTTATGAATCAAAACGAAACAATATTCCTTTTTGGGGGTGTGATATAAACCCTGTTGCTACATTAGTTGCTAAAACAAAAAGCTGTAATTATAAACAACGATATTTAAATAATTATTATCAATCTATACTTAAGGAGTTTAATTCCGTTGTGCAAACTAACATTGAATACGATGTTGATGAACGATTAGGTTATTGGTATGATAATAACAATTATAAAGAGCTTTTAGTTTTAAAAAATGCCATCGAAAACAATATTCCACTTGGCAGTAGTTATAGATTTTTTTTTCTTTGCGCATTTTCAAATATTCTAAAAGCAACCTCACGCTGGTTAACAAAATCGATAAAGCCTCAAATTGATCCAAATAAAAAGCCAGCAAATGTAATTTCTGCGTTTCAAGAACAATGTAAATTTATGATGGCTGCATATATTGAAAATAGCTGTATAAAAAATGTAAAAACTGAAATAGTAACTGGTAGTTTCCTTAAAGAATCTATTAAACCACCAATTGTTGATATGATTATTACAAGCCCTCCTTATGTAACATCATATGAATATGCGGATTTACATCAATTATCAACTTTATGGCTTGGATATTCAAATGATTATAGAAAATTTAGAGAAGGTTCTATTGGAAGCCTTTACCATATTTATGATTTTGATAAAGAATTAGATCA
The DNA here is from genome assembly GCA_963783575.1 of uncultured Spirochaetota bacterium. Lineage (GTDB taxonomy): Bacteria > Spirochaetota > Brevinematia > Brevinematales > JAOACQ01 > CAWEAK01. The sequence goes on from CAWAOD010000005.1 coordinate 68,257, forward strand.
ATTAAATTTAACTGGGAAAAAAATTGTTTCCGAATTACTTAATAAGCAAAAATCTAAAGCACGTTCTGTAGCAAAATACTTCTTAGATATGCAATCTGTTACAAAAAAATGCTATAATATGATCTCAATAGGTGGTATTGCAATTTTTGTGATTGGGAATACTGAATATAAGGGAGTAAGAATTAATAATGTAAAACATCTTGCAGAGTCACTGAAAAATAGTGGTTTTAATAGACTTTTTGTTACAAAAAGAAAAGTCCGGCAAAAGATACTTACACCATATCGCAATCTATTAGGGCGTTTTTCTACCGATAGTACAAATAGAAAAGTTTATAGCGAAGAATTTATTTTAATTGGAATCAAATAATACTTGTAATTTTAAATGCCTTGTAACTTTTTATTTTCTGTACGACTCGATATAAAGTCAGTTGTTATTCCTGTTTGACATGATCTGAACAAGCTAGAGGGTTTCATACAGGGATGTATGAAACCAAGGAATCAGTTTGAGCCTGTCGTATTATAGGCGTCAGCCTGTATCGAAGTAACCATAAACAAGACGCTACTCAGTAACCGAAAAAGCCTTTATGCCGTATCTTTTTCGCGAGAGCCGGTAAATCAGTGTATCTTCCTTCGATTAAAGCTATTTTCTTCTTTTTGCTATTCCCGGTTTGGATTCTAAAAGGACCTTATTTCCTCTCAAAGAATCTAACTTCTCACAAAAAGAGCCGGTTCCGGTTCTTTGTGAGGGAACTTTTCTTCCCGGAGTGGAAATATTCCCTCTGTGAAAGGAAATATTTAATCTCAAAGCAGGAATGTTCCCGCTAAAAGAGGGAACATTCCTTTTCCCGAAGGTAATTTTTCTTCCCGGAACACCAATGTTCCCCTTGAGAGAGGAAATATTGCTTCTTTAAGAACCAAGAATTGACCATGTTAAACATCCGCTACTCAGTGACCGCAGCCTTCTTAATCGCCCCCCGTCTATGATAAAAGTAAAGAGTTTAAGCGGCTTTTTTTAAGAAATTATTGTACTCACACATTTTGCTTTCATAACACTTCTTATCAATGTAGTAAAACAACTCTTTCTTTTTAAGCATATGATAAATAGCTACCATGACTTTTCTTGCTAATGCAACCCTGACTTTGCCTTTTGACTTACCTTTACTTTTCTTTTCATAAAAATAATTAAATTTCTTACAATCCCGAAAGTGTTGAATGCTCTGGATTAATAACTCCATCGTTAAACGTCTTGACTTCTTATTAAGCTTTCCGATTTTCGTCATTTTATTCGAGGAATCCACTTTTGGAGCCGATCTCAGATAAGAACAAAAGTCTTTTACACTGTTAAAACGGTTAATATCAGCCACATCCGACATTATTCCTATCGCGGTAAATGGACTAATGCCTTTTATACTCATTAGTAATTTTATTTCCTCTTTGAATATCTTGCCTTTTACCAAGATCTCTTTCTTTATTTCATTAGCACTGTTAATCATTTCTTCCATCTGCTTGTACAATAGATTTATCTCAAATTTTACAGTTTCGCTTAAATCAAGCTGAAGAATTTGTTCTTTTGTACCTTTAACATTCAGGCTTTCCCGTTCCTGTTTGTAACCGTTCTGCTTTAATAATGAATGAATCCTGTTTTTCATTCTGACAATATCCGTCTTAAAAAGCTTATATGTTGTAAATAGCCCGCGGATTTCCCTTACTTCCAAATTAGGTATATAAATGGTATGTAAAGGTTCTCCGGTAATTACACTATATTTAAGCATTCTTACAATACTGATAGCGTCCCTCTTATTTGTCTTGACCATTGAGTTTGAAACCAATTGGAATTTACCGGGATTGATTACATAACATTCTGCGATAAGAGGTTTAACCTGGTCATAAAACCAGAATGTGTTTGTTGATGCTTCTACTGCAATGTAATCATCTTTTGTTAACCGGTTTAAAAACTTTTCAAAATACTTTGGCTCAAGGCTCGATCTGAATATCCTCGGTTCAGTTTCATTATCCCCAAGAATCGCAACCTTCAGATTATCCGAATGCAAATCAACTCCGTAATACATTTGACACTCTCCTTCTTATGTTTTAGAATACTTAAGAAGAAATATAAAAAAGTCACCTTGACGGGCTGAGTAATGGCAGCCATCCGTCTATTCGGGTTCAGGAGCTTTGCTCCGGTCCCATAATGTTGGTAAGGAAGAAGGCTGGACTATTCGCAGCTTCGGGCTTTATTCGGTATTCTCAAAAAGAATCCCGTTATATCCCAGGGGAGCAGCCAGCCTTCTTCTGCCTTTTTATACCCATCTTGAGTATATCCGGGCAGAGTTTAATACCATCTCCCTCACCTGTCAAAATTTCTTTTTTTATTTCCTCATTTTATCATAACATCGCAGCATGAACGCCATTTCTGATTGAGCTTTTATCAAACTTTAATAGAACTTAGTATTACAATTGTTGTTATTCCCCTTTAATGATCAATCGATCTGTTCGTATTTCGCAGCCAGGACGGCTGCGACCCGAACGCAGCAGGACTGCAGAGTGAGGCTCTTTAATAATGAGAAAATCTTTAATAAAACCTGGAATAACAACACCTCAGGACTTAAAGACTGCTTTTCATGAAATGGCGTTAATGCGTAGGGGCGATTCTTTCTTGGCACACCTTCTTTCTGATCGCTTGTCTGTCGAAAAACCTTTAAAAAAGATAAAGCGATTCTTTTACATTCGTATATCAAAATTAAATTTTTGAATAGCCGAAAATTAGTCTCTTATACAATTTTCTTTGCTTAAATTACATCATTATACTCCTGTATTCTTTTACTATCATCCTCATATGCTCAACCTTTTGTAGGCTATTGCCTGTAAATACTTGTTCAAATTATGAGCTATGGAATTCCAAAGCCAGTCCATTCCTACTTTATCTTTTCCTCGATAAAATGTCTGGGAAAAATCTTTCTGTGTTTTTAGATTAGCAAAATTATGTTCTTTTCCAATTCTCTTGCAGTATATCTTTTGTCCTTTATCGTTTCTCAATTTGTTCAGATAACAGTCTACTTCTTTCCTGTTTTCTAACTCAAACAAATTGAAATTCACAGTCTTTTGGTTTCTTTTTGAGTTTATTTTCGCATAACATTCCTGATAAATTTTGCACCCCTTACATTGTGATCGGTTATAGAAAAAGTGGATTTTCCCTCTTTTATCATCCCTATATCCTTTTGTAATTATTCCGCCGCCGCATTTTAACAGGTAATTACCGCTACCTTCTTCTTTTATAATCTCAAAATTCTTCCTCTTTTGCACCTCTTTCCCAAAATCTTTTTCCTTTACATCAATATAACAATCCAATCCTTTTTCTTCCATTTCCAGTATGTCAGGCATATTCTGAAATCCTGAGTCCAGTAAATATTTACTTCCCTTATCTACTCCCAATTTAGATTTCAATTCTTCAACTTTTGTGATCATCGGTTTTGCGCTATACTTCTCATGAAGTTTTTCATTTTCACAACTTAATATGATATCATTATTACTGATCATCATTCGAATATTATACCCCTGTATGAACCCGCTCTTATCTGAACCCTGGGTCAATGAGCTGTCCGGGACTGTCAGATTATAATGATCTTCACCCATAATAGTTGTATCTCCGTCTTTCAATGTTTCATTTTCTAGCATCCCTTTATAAGTTTCCACCTGTTTGATCACACTGTTATATATCTTTTTTTGACGTTCGATCCTTTTCTTTTCCGCCTCATATTTCTCCGGTTCTAACTCCCCGCGATTGAGTTTCTCATCAGTATCCAAACCCCTCTGAATAATTTTTGATGCCATTTTACGGTAGGTCTTCAAAGTCTTTTCCGCTTTCTCCCTGTTCATTGTTTTGGATTTTGATGCATTTGCTTTTATTTTGGTCCCATCCCCAACAACTATATCCCAATCGATCTCTCCTATATTGTTCAATAAATACAATATTAAGGAAAAGAGTTTTTCAATTTCTTCACGGAACTGGATTTTGAAATTACAAAGTTTGGAGTGATCAATACTCAAACGGTTGGAAACATACATAAAACCTACATGACTTTTGAGAAGGTTTTCAACTTTTCTACTTGATCTAATCCCCATCAGATAACCGTATATGATCGCTGAGATAATATCTTGAGGATGTTTTCCTTTTCGCCCTGTTTTATCATTGAAATAATATTCATCGAAATTTTTCATGTCAATATATTTAGCCACAAATTCTTTGACCATGGTTTCCCGGCTGTCTTCTACATATTGATCATTGAAGTTGATTGTGATAAACTCGCCCTGCTCCAGATTTCCCCTCGTATATCTTGCCATAAATATTAACCTCATTTTATTTTGCAACTAACTATTATAACATATTTTTGAGTTTTTCGACAGACAATCGCTCAGAAAGAAGGTGTGAAAGCAACATTAGGAGCAGGATGCTCCATGAAGATTTTTTCAATTACCACAATCCAATGCAGTACGATAGTACTGCTGGCGACACGATGTCGCACGGCTTTACGGCAATAATACCTATAATTTGACATCCCCATATTTTTAAATTAAATTATCAATACATAAAAGTTCTATCATTGTTATAAAAAATAATAATCAAGCTTATTCGAGACTCCATAACATTTGTTAAAAGAGTAATTTTATGAAAAAGATTATAGAAATTCTGGTTTCATTAATTATCATATTTACTATAAAGATTGGTTATTGCAAGACGGATTATAAGGGCTTTATCAGTGAGGCGCCGGAGTCTCAGAATAACCGAATACATCAAAGTTATGCTGAAATCTTCGGATTATTTTACAAATTACCGTAATTATATCGAAACAAATGGATTAATATTTGACGGTACTTATGATTATATAATAAAAGATTTGTCGGTAAATAATGATTTTGCAAATTTAATTCTGAATACGCCATACCGGGGAATTCCCATTTTTTTTGAGGATTTTAAATTATTTTCAAAAATATATTCTTATTATATTTTTTACCGGCAGCTTCAGGGTAAATCCGAAGATGATTATATTAAAAATCTGGATTTGCTTTTAATGAAATACCGTGACAGACGCAAGCAGGTTAAAACCGGCAGCGATGAGATTCGGCAGATTGACAGGGGAATAAGTTCTTTTGTTTTATTGAAAAAGAGAATGGAAGAATATAAAAATTTAAAGCGGTCCATAAAAAAGAAAGATCTGGACGCTGTGACAGCCCATGAACCTGAATTGACAGAGATTTATCAAAGGATTATTATCACGGATGATAAAGAGCAGTGATAACGGTAAAAAATTATGGTATTTGATTTAAAAAAGATTTGTAAAAGCTTTGTTTTTGCATTCAAAGGCATATTTCAGGCATATAAATCCGAGCAGAATTTCCGTTTTCATATAATAATAATTCCATTGGTCATAGCCGCCGGATTTTATCTGCAATTAACCCCGGCCTCGTGGGGATTGATAATAATCTCTATTTTTTTTGTGCTTATTTCAGAATTGTGGAATACTGCAATAGAAAAGCTTTGCGACCTCACATTCGGTCTTAAGCGTGATCAGGGAATAGCGGTGGTGAAGGATATCGCAGCCGGGGCGGTTCTGCTCACCGCCGTCAACGCGGTAATTATCGGTATAATCCTGATTGCCTGGCCGCTTATAAGAAAAGTTTCAATTTATTTTTTTAAATAATACTTTCAGGACAGGGTTAACTCCGGGTTATTTCATCAATTCATAGAGAATGGCTTTCTGGGCATGGAGCCTGTTTTCCGCCTGGTCATACACAATGGAATGCTCCCCGTCAATCACATCGGCGGCAACCTCTTCTCCCCTGTGAGCCGGCAGACAGTGCATAAAAATATAATTCTTATCCGCATTAAGTGTCAAACTGCCGTTGATTTCAAATCCCCGAAAAGCTTTTATTCTCCGGGCTGCCTCATCCTGCTGATCCATCGATGTCCATACGTCGGTATAAACGACATCCGCTTTTTCAATTGCCTGCAAAGGATTATTGGAGATATCAATTCTGCTTTTGGATATTTTCGCATTGGCAAGTATTTTTTCCTTGATTTCCGGGTTCATTTCATAACCCTTCGGCGTGGCGATTGAGAAATCCATCCCGGTCTTGCTTGCAAGAAGGCCCAGTGAATGAGCCATATTATGCCCGTCCCCTATAAAACAAAGCTTTATGCCGGGCAGCCTGCTTTTTTTTTCTTTGATTGTCATAAAGTCCGCTAAGGCCTGGCAGGGATGAAGTAAATCGGTAAGCCCGTTTATGACCGGGATAGATGCAAACCCGGCCAATTCTTCAACATCCGCCTGCTTGAAGGTCCTGATCATAATTCCGTCAATATACCTTGATAAAACTTTTGCAGTGTCTTTTATTGGCTCTCCTCTGCCGATCTGGATATCCCTTGAACTTAAAAATAATCCCATTCCGCCGAGTTCGTAAATTCCAGCCTCAAAAGAAATGCGGGTCCGGGTTGAAGATTTCTCAAATATCATTCCGAGCTTTCTATTTTTGAGAGATGCGGCATATTGCTTTTTGTCTTTTTTGATATTGGCCGCAAGTTCTATTAATGATAATAACGCTTCTTTTGAAAAGTCCTGGGTATCCAGAAAATCCTTTTTGCCTTCAATCATATGAAGCCTCCAATCTTATAAGCATATAGAGGAAATATTATAATTACAGAGGAATTATTTATCAAATACTTTCTCTGTTAATAAGTCCCTTAGTTACAGGTAAAAATAATATTTGTCTATTTATTAATAAAATTTGTATAATGTCATTGCGAGTAGATTATTAGAATACCGCGACTGAGTTGACATACGTGGCAATCCTCAAATTAATGAGATAGCTTTTTACTTCTTGAGATTGCTCGTACAAAATTATTTGCCCTCAATAAAAATACTCTCACAATAACATTGATAAAAATAATGATTCATTATAATTTTGAAACACTCATTTGATTTTCAAATTCCACCCGTAACTCTTGGATTACATTAATAACCGTTTTCGCCAAAAAATTACTGCATAATGTTAAAATTCCGATAATTTAAAAAATGTCTATTATGGCGATTTTATATTATAATAATTAGCATATTTTTTTGTATTAACCGGAGGGGTTCCCATGAATGATCTGGACAAAAACAGGAAAATCTTTTTTATCGGCATAGGCGGAGTGGGAATGTCTGCGATTGCTGTTATTCTTCACAAAAGGGGATATAAAGTATCCGGCTCGGACAGGTCGGAATCTTCCACAATAAAGGATTTAATCCAGCTGGGGATTGAAGTTAAAATCGGGCATGATGCCGATAATATTAAAGATGACGTGGGATCTGTCGTTTACACAAACGCGATCTCACCCGACAATCCTGAGTATGTGAAGGCTAAAAAAACAGGTTTGAAGATTTATGAAAGGGCAAAAATGCTGGATATGGTTGCCGGATCAAAGTTTGCCATTGGAGTTTCCGGAACGCATGGAAAGACGACGACAACTTCCATGGTATCAAAGATTTTCCTGAATGCGGGATACGATCCTTCGCTTGCGGTCGGCGGTTTTTTGAAAGAAATTAACGGCTCAGGTTATGAGGGAAAAGGAAAGTATTTTATTTACGAAGCCTGCGAAGCTTTCAGTTCCTTTTTAAAGCTTCACCCGGATATTGCCATAATCACAAATATCGATGACGATCACCTTGATTATTACAAAAGCATGAGCAATATCAAAAAAGCCTTTAAAAAGTATATTTCAAGCAATATACCTCCTTATGGGATATTGATATATAACCGTGATGACGCAAATCTCAGGGGGGTTGTCGACAGGGTAAATCCCGTCCGGGTTATTTCCGTCGGAATCAATGAAAATGCAGATTATACAGCCGAAGCTATCCGCCTGGATGATTTTTCATCGTCTTTTATAGTAAAAAAAGGGAAAGAACTGATCGGGAAATTTATTATCAATATTCCCGGAATGCATAATGTTTATAACGGGCTGCTGGCTATCGCCGCGTCTCTTGCGAACGGTATTTCCATTCAGGACATTTACAATACGCTGGCGAATTTTAAGAATGCTGACAGAAGGTTCCAGCTCAAGCTTAACATGAGCAATTTGATTGTAATCGACGATTATGCCCATCACCCTTCGGAAATAGACGCCACATTAAAGGCGGCAAAACAGCTTTCACTAAGGAAAAATGCACAATTGATTGCGGTATTTCAGCCTCATTTATATTCCCGGACACAGCTTTTATATAAAGATTTCGCAAAATCGCTTTCGAAAGCCGATAGGATTGTTCTGATGGAAATCTATGCGGCTCGTGAAACTAATGATAACAATATAAGCTCGAAGATGATATACGATGAGATCGTGAAGATAAAGGGTGAAGAGAATGTTATTTATTCGAAAGATTTTAAAGATGTGCCTGAAAAAGTGAAGCTTCTGATGAATGGAAATAATATTGTTATTACCCTGGGAGCAGGTGATGTCTGGAAAGTATCGGAAATGTTTACCGGCAGTCATTAGTATCTGTATTTTTCTTTTTTTTCCGGCTTTTGTCCATTCGGAAGATAACTCATTAGGCGGCCAATTAAGCAACTGGTTCTCTTTTCTTTTCAATAATCAGCAGAACCCGGTAAAAGTAACAGCAGTAAAACCCAACAAAACCGAAAATACCAAAGAAAAGATTATGATAAACGGATTTACCCCTGGAATATTAAACGGAAACGTTTTGCTCGGGCTGAGGGCTAAGGCGGTTGCCGACCTTTATTTTAGACAGGCGGATTATTCCCAGGCTTTAAAGTACTATGAACAGGCATCACGCCACATAACAAATGAGGCTGATATTTATTATAACCTGGGTAACATTTACGCATATGAAAAAGTCTATAATATGGCTCAAAGCTACTATTTGATTGCCGCTTCAAAATACAGGCTCCCCGAAAATTTCGGTAAAACTCAGAAATATTATTATCTGTCAATGATCCGCTACGGGTTCTCGCTTGAAAAAACCAGGCAGATTGATGATAATCACAAAAAAGCACTGGATGTTGCCGATTCTTTAAATGATAAAAAGAATGAGATGAAGCAGAATTACCCTGAAATATTTGAGGAATTTGATCAGTTTTACCGGATAGTTTATGGTAGTGTAATGATTCAGAATATCACAAATACAAATCAATAACATCTACCAGATTTTTTTAAATCTACCAGATCTTATCAACGCTTGTTCCATGGTAAAAATAAGTCACAATGTCCTTATATTGATATCCCTGGCTTGCCATTCCAAAAGCGTCCCATTGTCCCATTCCCACGCCATGACCGTAACCTACGCCGGAAATTAATACAAAATCGTTTGAAATATGGATGTTTGCCCTTGTGCTTTTCATAGATTGCGGGCCGACTATATTTCTGAAATCCTGTCCGGATATACGGATTTTATTACTCAATTGATCATCTATCTCTATGGTTTTAATCCGTTTTGAAATTGTTCTGACAGGAACGCTTATTTTTATAATTGAGTTTGTTAATTTTAATTCTTCCTCCAGCTTCTTTAATGTTATGGCGATGTCCCATTTATTTTCTTTATAATAAGTGGAATATGGTGATGGTACCGGCGTTAAATAAGGTTTATCATCATTAAATACCTCTCTGGATGATTCCGTCATTCCGCCGCTTGAAGCATGAAAAAATGACTGAATTATCCTGCCCTGGTATTTTAAAACCTCGCCGATGGTTGAATAGATGGCCAGCGAAGTAAGCTCCGTTTCATTTTCAATACCGTTATATACCTGCGATCTTGTGTCGCTGTATAGATCAAATTCTTTATTGCTTTTTCTTGAGTTAGCGACCTCATAAAGCGCATAAGTTCTGGAAACAACGGCCTGGGCTTTCAAAGCCTGCAGATTCCAGCCTGTCGGAACCTCGTTGGGAAGTACCCCATGCAGATATGTTTCAATATCTATGATATTTATCAGCATCAGGCCTTTTTGAGTTTTTATAACGCTGGCATTTCCGGCATATTTTTTCCCCTGGAATTCAAAATACCGGGCCGGATAAATTTCTATGCTGTCTACTTCAGCGCAGACGCCATTTAATTCCATACGGTTGCTTATAAATGAAATATACAAAGGGCCATCACCAACCTCTTTCCTGGAATTAACCGACAGAATATAGTTTTTAAAAGGTTTAATCTGAATTTCGTTGCCTTCGTATAACTGGACTTTAATCAAGGGTGAAGCCTGGTTCATCGGCTTACTGATGCTGCCGCAGCCTGATATGATCAATACTGAAACTGAAAAAATGAAAATTACGGCCAAACTCTTAACAATCATAAAATGCCTCTTGAAGACCTGAAAATACATTTAAAATTCACAGATCCCGGTTATGATTATCGGAAGAGTTTTAAAAAACTTTTCAGTTAATGATAGATTTCATTATTGCATCTATTTGTAAGTTGAGTTCATCGATTTGTCCATCGTTGACTAAAATAAAATCGCATTTTGACTTTAATTCGTCAAATTTTTCCTGGATCTTAATTACATTTCGGGCTTTTTCTTCAGTCCACTTTTTTGAATTTATTGTTCTCTGAATTGCTTGATTTTCTTTTGAGTCAATATATATTGTAAAATCACAGAGAATATTTAATTCCATCTGAAACAGCAGGGCCGCGTCAATAATAAAATTTTTATCGCCTGCTTTATTATTGATATATCCGGCAATTTCATTTTTCATGATAGGATGAACGATGGAATTGAGGTCTGTAAGCTTTTCCTCATCGAAAAATACTATATTTCCCAATTTGACCCTGTCAATTTTACCTTCTGGATCAAGAATAACTTTTCCGAATTCTTTAACCAACATGTTTTTTGCCGTTTCCTGAGCGAGGTGTCCAATACTGTCGGCATCAATTCTTTCAAAATCGTATCTGTCCTTAAAGATACCGGCAACGGTAGATTTTCCGCTTCCTATTTTTCCTGTGACGCCGATTACCAATTTATTGATGTTTTTCATAGCTTAATTCCTTTCATTTTTAAATTCCCTGGCCAATGTACGCCGGATTGATGATACACTTTTATTCTTGTAAAGAAGAACAAGAAATCTTTTGACAACGTCATCGCGATGAATAAAACCGCATCCGCTGCAGTCCCAAACTCGCTTTCCGTTTTTCGTCCTTATCCATTTTCCATTACCGGGTCTGTTTCCGCAGGGATAAAACGGGCAGTAGCAGAAAAGACAATTCAGCTCATCCTGAATTTGCGTAGATTTACCATCTTTACCGTAGAATTCAAGCGGAAGCCTGTGGCAAGGGTAAAAGGAACAGTTTTTATAACGCTGATTGCGGTTTGTAAAATCGAGCTGAACATTAAAATGTTTATTCTCACTTTTAATCATATAATTACCTGATAATAATTATAAATTCGGCGAAAAGTAAAATTATAGACAAAAACTTCATCAATATTTAAACATATTATAGTTGAAATGCGGATTATAATCAAAAGGAAATATCAATAAATAAATATAACAATAATAATGTGCCGTTTTCAAGATATAATTGAGTATAATGCCTTATCATTTCTTCAATAGATTTTTAAAGATTGGGATAAGCTCAATGCAGTATTTTATAATTAATGAAGCCAGTTTTGATTTGTCTATTCGTCTATTTCATTTATGAATTCATCAATAAACTTTTTCATTCTTTCAAAATGCGAACCTTTCCAGAAAACTTTACCGCATACAGCGCATTTTACAAATTTAAAGTAATATTTTCTGGTATCAGGCAATAAGAAATCATCGACTTCATTTTTATTGACTTCAATTAAATTCCCATTGCAGACAAGGCACCTGGTAAAAGACCTGATCAGATTGATAAGGCTGAAGCGAAGGACAACTTCTTTTAGCTGTTCTTCGGGAATCTGAGATCTGAGCCAGTAGCCATGATCAACTTTTTTGTTTTTGAGAAGGCCTTTGTCACGTGTGAGGATGATTCTTTTTTCAGCATGTGCCGTATTTATTATATCCAGGTCTTCATAATCCCTGCCGTATAAAGAATCAAATCCGAAAATTCTGAGATATTTGCATAATTTTCCTATGTGGGTATCGAGTATAAATTTTATTACTCTTAAGGGTTCCGGCCTTAAATGAGATATCGGCGAAATGTCAAGGCTTTCGAAAACTGGATAAACAGAAATTCTGTCCCCTGCTTCAAGATTGTAGCCGAAATTGACCGGATTGCTGTTAGCAAGTATAAGGTCAACTTCAGTGTGCGGTATTCCTATGGCTTCAATTACATCTTTAATCGACGGGCTTCCGTTAAACCGGTAAATAAATTCTTTTTTTTGTTTTTCCTGAGGCAGAAAATCGTTAAGTTCCTCATAAAAACGAAAATACGCGATGTTTTGATCCATTTTTAACTCTTGGTAAATTATTATTAAGCTTTGATTTAAGAAAATGCTAAACCTAAATATTTCAGCGGTTTGACAGAGCCTGCACTGAGGAATCGAATGTGCTCACCGCATCGCTTAAAACTTTGTAACTTTAAACTTTCAACTTATAATTATAAATATTTGATCAATTTAGGGAATTATCTAATAATATTAAGTATAGTGGATATTTCAGTGAATACCACTTTTCAAAACAAAAACAATTCCAATATTATTGTAATCCAAGTGGCAGTTTTCGTCCAGAATCTTAAAATTAGTTTGAAAGATATACATTTTAATTTGCTTGACACATCTCCATCGGGATAGCTTGACAAAATGGTGAGGGAGATTATTTTCGTACTTTTTTCGTGTACATTTTTAATATGAGTCAACGAAACGTTTTTGAGTACTTTAATTATTAAGCAATTCGTTTAATTGAAATCCCTTCAAAATTCATTTATAATTTAAGAGTTAGGTTTTGATCTTATGCAATACAAATGATCATTTTTATTATATTAGTGCTTAATTATCCATATTAATTCCGGAGATAACCGCATATGGAACATAATACAAAACCTCAATTTTCAATAAATGAAATCATACAAATAATTAAAGCCGAAGCGGAGAAAAAGAGATCGATGACTTTTCATTGATCGGACATTCACCGGAGTGGAAAAGAGGAGATTTTATGTTTATTCTTTCTAAATTCAAATAATAACTGAAAATAAAAAATGGAGTTTTTATGAAAATTATATCAATTCAATCATTATCAATATCTGAAATCAAGGTTATTCGTTTTGCCCGTTTCTGCGACCAGAGAGGATATTTTACCGAGCACTTCCGCAGAAGCGATTTGAAAAATCATTTGGATTGTAAAGATTTTATGAAAAAGGTTGAGTTCTTGCAGTTCAATGAAAGTTATTCAAAAGCAGGTGTAATGCGTGGGCTTCATTTCCAGTGGAACCCGTTTATGGGCAAACTTGTCAGAACATTATACGGGCATATGATCGACATATTTCTTGATATCCGAAAAGGCTCACCGACTTTCGGCAAAGCCGCGATGTACGATATGCCGATAAGCCAGTCTCAGGATTATAGTGAATGGATATGGATTCCGCCCGGATTTGCCCATGGCAATTTCTTTACGGAAGACAGTATGATTGAATATTTATGCTCCGGTGAGTACAGCCAGGGGTGTGAAGCCGGAATATCTCCTCTTGCTGCTGATATAGACTGGTCACTTTGCGATAAAGAATTAAAAGCAAGCTTCGCTAGATTAATCGAAAATCAACTGATCATTACCGACAAAGACAGAAACGGCTTTAATCTTGCGAATTGGGTCAATGACAGCCGGTCGGATAATTTTATATATGGAAAATGTTAAACGGAGGAAAAATGCTGGATCAAAAAACAACCTTATACACCGGTGGCAAAGGCCTTTTAGGGAGCGAATTCAGGAAACAGCTGCCGGATGTCAAATATGTTGATATTGAAGAATTCAATATTATAAATTATGATGAAATCGATAAGTATTTTTCAGATAAGGATTTCAAACAAGTAATTCATGCCGCAGCTTTTACTTCGCCTCCAAGATGCGATCAGGAGCCGGAAAAAGCCATTGATGTCAACATTATCGGTACTTCAAATATGGTTAAGATCTGCAGGAAATATAATATAAAGCTGGTCTACATATGTACCGATTATGTTTTCAAAGGTGATAAAGGAAACTATAGTGAAGAAGACCCGGTTTACCCGGTTAATAAATACGCATGGTCCAAGCTTGGCGGCGAGTGCGCGGTCCGGATGTACGATAATTCCCTGATAATCAGGACCACTTTCGGCCCGAATGTTTTTCCTTATGAAAAGGCTTTTGTGGATCAATGGACATCAAGGGAAAGTGTAAAATCCATTGTCGGAAGGATAATAAAAGTTTTGGACAAAGACATAGCCGGGACAATTCATGTCGGCGGCAGCAGGAAGACTGTATACCAGTACGCAAAAAGTCTTGATATGTCGAAGTATATAAAAGAATTGTCAATTCATGATGTGAATTTTAAGGTGCCTGTTGATACATCTTTAAATATCGATAAGTATGAAAGAATTATAAAAAAGTGATCTTGTGAGGATTTTATGAAGATTTTAGTTGCGGGAGGAGCCGGTTATATCGGTTCAAAACTGGTTCCGGTTTTGGCGGATCATGGCTATGATGTGGATGTCATCGATGCTTTATGGTTTGGGAACCATCTTCCTTCTGATATTAAGGTTGTAAAAAAGGATTTATTTGATTGCAATGAAGAAGATTTTAAAGGCTATGAACAGTTTGTTTTTCTGGCCGGTTTATCGAATGATCCGATGGCCGAATTTAGCCCGTCGACGAATTTTATTTCAAACGGCGCTTTACCTTCATATTTAGCTTTTATTGCAAAGAAAGCCGGCGTCAGAAAGTTTATATATGCCTCATCCTGTTCGGTATACGGTTATACCGTCGATAAATTGTATGATGAGGAATCACCCGTTACATGCGGATATCCCTATGGAATTTCAAAGCTTCAGGGTGAAAGGGGAGTGTTCCAGCTTCAGGATGAAAATTTCTCGGTTATTTCATTAAGGCAGGGCACGATATGCGGATATAGCCCCCGAATGCGGATGGATTTGATTGTTAATACTATGTTCAAGACAGCAATGAAAGAGGGAAAAGTAGTTGTAAATAATGCGTCTATATGGCGGCCTATTTATGATATCCGCGATGCCGTAAAAGGTTTTGTCCGGGCCATACAGGCAAATTATTCCATCAGCGGAGTATTCAATGTTTCATCAGGCAACTATACGGTCGGCCAGGTCGGGGATTATGTCAAAGAAGAAGTTGAATTATTGACGGGCAATAAAATAAAACTGGAAATAAAGAATGTTCAGGATTTTAGGAATTACAAAGTATCGATTGAAAAGGCTAGAACTGAGCTTGGTTTTGAACCGCAATATTCGATCAAAGATATTATCATAGATCTGGTAGATCATAAGGATGAATTCGGCGATTTTGAAGATGATTTATTTTATAATATCAGAGTTTTTAAAAAAATGAAATAAAATCAAATTTTCCAGGTGAAATACTTGTGTAGCAGTATGTCCAGTAAAAGCTATTGAAAACAAAATAGATACAGGTATCCCAATGATGTCAGAAGAAAGAAAGGATTATTGCTTAAAGTGCGGGCATTGTGAGTCATTTTGTAAGCAAAAGGCTCTTACATTTGATTTTTGGTCTGATTGAACCACAAAATCTTGCTTTATACATAAAAAAACACCGTTCTGTGCGGCATTTTTCTTCAAAACCTGTTAATAAAGAATTAATTACTCAGGTTATTGATGTAGCCAGGTATGCTCCTTCAGTAAACAACAGTCAACCAGTTAAATGGCTCATTATTTATGATTCATCCGAGGTAAAACGTATTGCTGGTCTAACAGTCGAATGGATGCGAATTCAAAATACGTCTCATCCACTTGCTGGCTATGTATCACCAATAATATTTATGTGGGATAATGGCGTAGATTTAATTAGTCATAATGCCCCTCATTTACTTTTTGCTCACATTCCATTTGAATCAGACTCAACTGACGCAATAATTGCCATGACTCATTTTGACATTGCAGCGCCTTCATTTGGCTTAGGTACATGCTGGGTTGGATATGTTAAAATGGCAGCAGAAGTTTATAAACCAGTGCAAGATGCTTTGCCACTGCCTGCAGGACGCAAAGCTGCTTGTCCGATGTTATTCGGATATCCTTCATACGAAGTTGTATCTATTCCAAGACGTAATCGGGTTGATATTAAATGTATATAAGTTTAAGCTTTTGTATCTTATATTCCTAGAAAAATCACTCTAAGAAATTTAGTTAATAATTGACTATTTTATCCCTCTAAGTTAATAATTTTTTAATTATAACATAGGTTAAATATGGGTTAATCTCATAATTCGGTGTTTATGAATTTTAAGAATTTTATTATCATTAAATGAAAAAATCATATACTTTATAGTATTATCAAAAATTGATGTTATATGGAAGTATGCAAGAATATTTCTTGTTTGCCGTACTATTTTTCCAAAATCTTGAGCTGACACAATGTTCTACTTCTTAATTATTTCCACTCTGAGGGAATGACCGATCACAGCATAAATATTGCCCATATTTTTTGCCACACATGTAATAGCCCTGCCGAACTTAAACATATTGGACATATCTTTCTGTTCTTTTCTCCTGGAGTCCCCATGAACTGGTCCATCAAAAACCAGGACATGAAATTGGTTATTTACAAGGTGTCGGGCAAGCAGTGCCATGTGACTGGCACGGGAACTCCAGTAAAATATTCTTCCCAATGCCCATAGAATAACCTTTCAATATACGATTTTCAAACTTGATATCCAGGGTTTTTGCATCAGCAAAAATCTTTTTGTCAAAATCGGTCTCCCCCTGTCGATGAGGAGTGCAGAATTGTTCAACAAGAATATCATGATTCATTTTTCACTGCTCCTTGGAATCCCCAAGGATCTGTTTTCTTTGTTAACAAAGAAATCAATGCAATTTTCTCTGCTAAACAATTGAATAATACTATTTTTGTGATTGTTTATATAATTATCAATGTCATACCAAGCATCCTTATTAAAGGCCGATGACAAATAAAACGCCGGCTTTATAAGGTCGCCGGATATTATATTTTCTGATCTGGCTATTGTTTCCAGTTCCGTATCCGGGTAGATACGTAAACCTATCATCATGAACACATTAGTAGGATCTGTTTCTTCGGCAATATCAAGGGTTGTCCTAACTGTATCACGATCCTCTTTGGGGCCTCCTAAAAGCAAATAATACATAAACTGTTGCTTTCTTTTCCCGGCATAATTTAGCCGCATTTATGATATCCAATACTGAAAATGATTTTCTTAATGAAGTAATCATTTTATCACATGCAGTATCGATCCCAAATTCAACTTTGGTACAACCCGCGTTTATCATTTTGTCCAAAAGTGATTCAGTCATATAAGCCGGATTACATGTCGCGGACCATTTCACTTTTAAACCGGAACTGATTATTTTATCGCAAATTGATTCGGCAAAGTCAGGAGGATAATTAAAAATGCTGTCTGCCATTTCAAACTCTATATCATTATATTTCTCAATTGTCATCTTCATTTCATTAACGATTGATTCCGGTTTTCGGTATCGAATACTTCTCCCTTCAATCTGAGGGTAATTACAATAAATACAGTTAAAAGGGCAACCTCTTTTTGTTTGAACCCCTACTTTTAATCTGATTAATCCCATCGGTGTATTTTTAGAAAATGTAAAGTATCTATTGTCATATAAATCATAATCAGGTAAAGGAATTTCAGTCAAATCGGAAATCGGCCTCCATTTTTCGGAAGTGATAACCCCATTATGATATCCTACAACCCCTGGAATGTTATCTGTCCTGCTTTTTTCTTCAAGTGCTTTAATAAGTTTTGGCAAAGTTACTTCTCCTTCTCCCACTATTGCATAATCCGGTTCCAAATAACAAAAAGCCTTTTCTTTAAAACTTCCAACAGCAGCGCCGCCTATGACAACTATACAACCCGCTTTTTTACAGATATCAATATATGGTTTTACACCATCAAGATAAAACTGCTGATTCACCATTATTACATTATCACTATTTCTTACACTGATAGCGACTATATCTGGTTTAGTTTCGTTTATTTTATTCTTTAAATCCTCGGCAGGAGAGTCACTGAAACAAAGGTCAAGAAACTTGACCGGCAAATTGTGCTTCCTTAAGGATGAAACAATAATATTTGGACCCAAAGGTAAAACTATTGGTGCTTTCACTTGATTCGTAGATACAACTAATGTCATCATATAAAACTCCCTGTATAGAATATTTTTAAATTCACTGTCTCTTATTTTAATTAGTTTATTTTGTTAAGAAATAAAAATATCATCAAATTCCATAAAACCTGTCAAACAATAAGGGGCATTTGCAATTCCAGTAATTTTCCAACATCAAAAATCAGCCTGGTATATTATTGCTAATATAGCCATTTCTTTTTGAAATTTATATCATGTTGATCTATACTATTGTGAAGCAAAAATGAGGATATCATGAGCATAGGTATCATCAAAATTTTAAAGGCCCTTGCCGATGAAACAAGAATGAGGCTCCTCAATTTATTATATGATAAAAAACTTTGTGTCTGCGAACTTGAGGAAAGCCTTGGTCTGAACCAGACAAATGTCTCGCGTCATCTGAATAAATTAAAAGACGCTGGTATACTGCAGTCGGAAAAAAGGGCTCAATTTGTCCTGCATTTCATTGATCAAGATATCCTGAAGAATTATCCCTTTCTCGGGCAGTTATTGGATCAGGTACGGCAGATGGAAAAGTTCCAGTCCGACCGGAAAAAGCTCGATATCATTGCCGCCAAGAAAGGGCTTCATTGCGAATGTAAATAGTTTTACCCTCATTCTTTTTTTTCATTTTCTTTCTCTTTTCCTTCTTCGGCCTTAATATTTATTTTACCCTTTTGTGCCAGTCTGGAGATAAAATAGATAGCGCTTTTCCTGGAAATTTTCAGATGCTTCGCTATATCGTCAGGGTCAATGGAATTTTTTCCCTTCACATATTGCATTATTTCTTCATCTACTTCTTGAACCCATTCCTCAAAAAGTTCTCTTATCTCAGGTGTAGCAAACTCTGCAATATCCGAACTTTTTCTGATTGATCCCATCATGTTTGGCACATGTCCATCGGATTGAAGCTTTCCCCGGCGGATTTATTCCTTCCCATCATCATCTCCATCATCCCCATCATTCCACCGCCTCCTGTCATTTTAGACATCATATCTTCCATGATCTTCTGCTTTTCCTCATTGGACATCCCGGAAAAGAAGTTTTCCATCATTTTATCCATCATCTCCTTCTTTTCATCGGAAGACATTCCATTCATCATTCCATCCATCATTTTTTCTTTTAATCCCATAAATATCTCCTTAATAGATTTATTTTAACACCAATTGTCCTTCCACCAGCGTGGACGTTTAAACATAGTCTCTTCTGCCTTCAGATCGGCATTGCCGAATATCTCAAGTACTAATCCCAGGGCATCTAGAAGCCGTATATCCTTAAGTTTATAATAAATAAAAGGGCCCTGCCGTCTTGTTTCAAGTATACCGTTTTCCCTCATGGTACGAAGATGATGAGAAACCAGAGGTTGAGATAATCCTGTTTCTTCAATTATCTGCGTTACAGAACACTCCTCAACTCCTATAAACTTGATTATCTTGAGCCGGTTGGCATCGCCCAGTGTCTGAAATAAAATTTGAAGTTTTTGAGCATCTTCCATATAAACCTTCTTTTATATAAATACACATATATATAAATGATAATTTATATAGTATCATTTAAATTCTGTTTTGTCAAGTACTTTGAAAAAAATTTAAATAATTATAATAAGATTGACAGGAATTAAAATATATATTACAATATGAGAATATGTGAATATAGTAGAAAATTCATGATAAACAAAACTATCGGGTTTATCGGCGGCGGCAGAATCACAAGGATCTTTTTAACCGCATTTCAAAAGAAGGGATTGAGTTTTAAAGATGTCTGCATAAGCGATTCAAGCTTAGAAGTGCTGGAAAGGCTGAAGAGGGAATTTCCCCAACTGAATAATTACTTAAATGATAATTCCATACCGGCATCAAAAGATCTGGTATTTATTGCCCTGCATCCTCCCGTCATTCCGCAGGCTCTTCCGGAAATCACTAAAGCGATAAAACCGGATTCTATTATTATTTCATTGGCACCGAAACACACCATAAAGGTTTTAACAGGTATTCTAAATAGATTTAATAGAATTGTATGGGTTATTCCTAACGGACTAAGTTTTATTAATTCCGGATTTAATCCAATAGCTTATTCAAAGACTTTAAATAATAATGATAAAACTATTATCAACAATATATTATCTACCTTGGGTAATAGCCCTGAGGTCCCGGAAGAAAAACTGGAGTCATATGCGGTTCTTACAGCAATGGGCCCGACTTACTTCTGGTTCCAGTGGGAGGAATTGCGTAAAATAATGAATTCTTCCGGAATAACAAATAGTGAATTTAATAGAGCCATTGAAGAAATGATAAACGGTGCAATGAAAACATATCTTTATTCCGGATTATCCTATGAAGATTTAGTTGACTTGATTCCAGGAAAACCAATTAAAGAAGATGAGGAAACAATTAAAAGTATCTATCAAGCAAGGCTTAATGACATCTATCAAAAATTGAAAGCATAGAAAGAAGCCGTATACCCGGTTATGCCCTCAATCCGCTGTAATTAACAAAATGGAAGACAGCGAGCCATTGGGGAGTGATTTGGAGAAAATAATTTAGTGAGTTATTTATGAAAGTTCAGATTTTAGGTTCCGGCTGTGCCAACTGTAAACGGCTGGAAGCAAGCACTATAGAGGCCATTGAGGAATTGGGCATCAAAGCGGATATAGAGAAAGTAACTGAAATGGAAAAAATCATTGAATTCGGTGTGATGTCAACACCGGCACTTGCCATTGACGGTAAAGTGAAAAGCTCAGGAAGGGTTCTGAATAAAGATCAAATAATACAGATATTAAAGGGATAAACTATGTGGAAATCGTTTGTTGACTGGCTAGTCTATCAGGTATTCGGCTTTTCATCACTATCACAAATCGGGACCGCTCTAAATTTTTTTATTTATGACACCTTTAAGATATTTTTTCTGCTGGTCATAATTATTTTTGTGATTGCCATCATCCGCAGTTTCTTTCCGCCTTGTCTGTCGAAAAACTATAAAAAGAGAAAAAGCGATTTTCTATAACATTCGGATATCACATTTGATTTCTAGGATATCCGAAAATTAATCTCATATACAATTTATTATAGCTTAAATTACATAATTACACTCCTGTACCATTTTATATCATTCTCATATACTCAATCCTTTGCATATTACAGCCTGAAAATATTTTCCCAAATTATGTGAAGTGGAATTCCAGAGCCAATCCATTTCTACTTTTTCTTTTCCACGATAATAGGTTTGAGAAAAATCTTTCTGCGTTTTAAGGTTGGCAAAATTGTGTTCCTTTCCAATTCTCTTGCTGTATATCTTTTGCCCTTCATCACTTCTCAATTTATTAAGATAACTGTCGATTTCCTTTCTGTTCTCTAACTCAAACAGATTGAAATTTACAGTCTTTTGGTTTCTGCTGGGATTTATGTTCGTATAACATTCCTTATTATTTTCACATTCCTTACATTGTGATCGATTATAGAAAAAGTGGATTTTGCCTCTTTTATCATCAATGTATCCTTTGGTATTTAATCCACCACAGCACTTTAACCGATACTCTCTGTTATCACCTTTTATGATTTCAAAATTCTTTCTCTTTTGTACCTCTTTCCCAAAATCTCTCTCTTTTATATCAATATAGCAATCCAATCCTTTTTCTTCCATTTCCAGAATGTCTGTCATATTTTGAAATCCCGAATCCAGCAGGTACTTACTTTCCTGCTTTACCCCCAATTCCTCTTTAAGCTTTTCCACTTCCTCAATCATGGGTTTCGCACTGTATTTCTCATTCAATTTATCGTTTTCACAGCTTAGTATTATGTCATTGTTACTGATCATCATTCTTATATTATATCCCTGAATATATCCGCTCTTGTCAGGCCCCAATGTAAGAGAGCTGTCGGGATCGGTTAAATTATAATGATCTTTGCCTGTAATGGTTTTGTCTCCTTCTTTTAATCTTTCTTCTTCAAGCATCTTTTGATAAACTTCCACCTGTTCCATCACTCTGTTGTAAAGCTTTTCCTGACGTTCTATACGCTTTTTTTCAGCCATATACTTTTCTTCTTCCAATTCACCACGATTTAGTTTCTCATCTGTCTCCAAACTCCTTTTAACTACTTTGGTTGCCATTTTGCGGTAAGTTCTCATCACTTTGTCGGCTCTTTCCCTGGTCATCGTCTTTGACTTTGATGCATTGGCTTTGATTTTCGTTCCGTCCCCCACAACTACATCCCAATCAATCTCTCCTATGTTATTTAATAAAAAAAGAATTGTCGCAAACAGATTTGTAATTTCGTCATCAAACTGGATTTTAAAATCGCAAAGCTTTGAATGATCTATGCTAAGACGGTTTGATACATACATAAATCCTATGTGGGTTCTGAGAAGATTTTCTACCTTGCGGCTGGAATGGATTCCTTGCAAATAACCATAGAGAATCGCAGATATAACATCTTGAGGATGTTTCCCTTTCCGCCCTGTTTCATCATTGGAATAATATTTATCAAACCTTTGTATATCAATGTATTTCGCCACAAACTTTTTTAGAAGGACTTCACGGCTGTATTCATCGAATTGTTCCTGCAAATTGATGGCTAACAATTCTCCCTGGTCTAGATTTCCTCTCTTATATCTCGCCATTGTCTTTCCCCTCTTTAATTTTGCAACTAACTATTATATCATATTTTCGGATTTTTCGACAGACAACGCCTGAAAGAACAAAGATATTCATCGGCTTTATAGAGGCCGGTATACCACTGGGAGTAACCTTTTCTTTTCTCGTTTCTTCACCGATGGTCAATGAGGTTGCTCTGATTATGCTATGGGGGCTTTTTGGATGGAAGGTTGCGGTTATTTATATTGCTAGCGGTATTGTCATAGCGATTGCCGGCGGATTGGCTATAGGCAGAATGAAGCTGGAGAAGGAAGTTGAGGATTATATTTATAAGCTTCAGACCGGAAATAAAATTATTGAAAAGCTGAACTGGAAAGATAGAATTCAATACTCTTCCGGTTATGTTCTGGAAATCATCAGCAAGATCTGGCCTTATGTGGTGATCGGCATCGCCATCGGCGCAGTCATGCATGGCTACGCTCCTGATGGTCTGCTGTCAAAGATCGCCGGACCATCCAACTGGTTTGCCGTTCCGGTTGCGGTTTTAATCGGTGTACCGCTATACTCCAACGTTGCTGGAGTCATACCAATTATAAAAGTCTTGATGGACAAAGGAATGGCCATTGGAACCGCTTTATCCCTGCCAGATGCGATCATTCTCAGGAAAGTTTTGAAACCGCGTCTGCTTGTCATCTATTTCAGTGTGGTCGCTTTTGGAATTATGCTGACCGGGTATTTTTTTAACTGGATTTTAAAATAATGAATTTTAATTTATTGGGTTTAACTTTCCCCACTGGCTTGCAATGGGGGATATTTATTTTACTAGATCTTCATCGTTTCTTAATAATTTTACAGTGTGATAATATAATTGTAAATTTGGAGGAAATTTCTATAGAGCCAATTAAAGTTCTTTTCGTTTGCACTTACAATTCTGCCAGAAGCCAGATGGCTGAGGCGTTTCTCAATCAAATGGGAGGAGGCCACTTTTTACCTGCTTTGTATTCCTTCCAATTTATTGTAATGATAACAGAATTGCGTGAATCCATATCCGTTAAAATACTTCTGATGATACTCTTCCCAGAGTAATTTCAATATAATCCTTGTTTTCATTAATTCCTTGCCATATTCCGGGAATAGGTTGTATAGGGTTTCTTGATGATCACTTTTCACAGCGTTGTTTTGTTCGAATGCTTTAATCAGTTCAGAATCGCTCATTTCACTTATCTCGGCCAATGTCAGCCCGCTTTGTTCATATTTACAGACGTACTCATGGATTGTGGGCCTTGAAAAATTGAGTGCTTTTGATATCTTTCGATGACTGATTCGGAATTCCTCATACATTCGGATAACTTCGCAGATTTTCTTCATAGATTTCCTCTTATTTGGCATATTAACTCCTTCCCCATTGTTATAGAAAGAGCCAGTCAAAATAATGGAGTAATTGTTGAGGTTTTGATAATATTTGTAAGGCAGGTGGTAATCTTTAACCGAAATACCCAGCAGGTTCGTCCGAATTTTCCAGTATGACATGAAGTCATAAATTAATATAATTTAAGACTTTGCATAATTATCAAATAATTTTATGACTTATTTAGATTATTTTTCTAATATAAATTAGCAATAAAATCATTTATTTTCTTTATAAAATAATAAATATATGATAAATTAATGAAGTAAAAGAATTTGCAAAGTATTTTTTAGTTTATGACATTTTGATAAATATTAATTTTCTGTGGTACAGAATATATGGCGGAGGATTTCATGCGTCATGTAATAAAAATATTTTCCCTGTTATCAATAATTTTCTTTTCCAGTGTATTATATTCTGCTGGTGATACAAATAAATTGACTTTAGCCGTGATGGATTTTAGAAATCTTAGTAAAAACAAGGGTTATGATTTTCTGGAAAAGACTATTTCCGAGTCTCTTATCACAAGTTTTGAAAGAAGTAAACACTTTAATATTGTTGAAAGGCAGCAGATATCAGCACTTATCGATGAAAAAAAGCTTATCCTTTCCGGTCTGGCTGAAGATGATGCGCAGGGAAAGCAAATCGGGGTTCTTTTAAAAGCCGACAATCTGGTTCTTGGAAGTTTTTCTACAATAGAAGGAAAAATTGAGATAAATGCCCGTCTTGTTAATATAGATACAGGCGAAGTGTTGATGACCGAAAAGGTTGTTGAGGAAATGGGCGACAAACTATTTGCCAGAATTGATGAACTTGCCGAATCCATGATAATAAGACTATCCGATTCCAAATTCGGTTTTCTGAATCTTGATACAACCCCTCAGGGAGCCCAGGTTAAATTAGAAAATTCGATTATTGGGACCACACCAGTGTCTTCAAAAAAAATGCGTACGGGAAGTTATTCCGTAACAATTGTCAAAGACGGTTTTGAAATAAAAACTGTCGGTTTTGAGATCCAGGACAATAAAACAAAAGACATTGATATTTCTTTAACTAAAAAGATCGGAGAATTGTTTCGAAATCATATTTCAATTTATTCGCATTTTATACAGTTTTTAAGCCCGGATTACCAGTTTGACTGGGGGGCTGTTTTTGAAACTTATTTGTCGGATTTTTCCATCGGATTAGATATGGGGGGGCATAATTTATATCACAATTATGAGGATAAAACCGCTCCCGGTATTCCTTACAAAGATAATATGACCCTTGTATTTTTACGGCTCGCTGGTGTTTTGAAATACAATTTTTTTAAAGATTCTCAATATATTTCACCATATATCGGAGCTGGCGCCGGAGTTGATTATTTAAATGCGAATGAATACGGCCTGACAAATACTTCTTTCTATTACAAAGGAATAGCAGGTATTACACTTTTTCCTGCCGGAAGATGGTCGATTTATGTTGAACTTATTTATAATGATCTCGGATATATTGAAATGCATGAAAAGAAATTCAACCTTTTCGGAAATTATACATTTACAAAATTTAATTATCCGCTTAACAATCTTATGCTTGGTGCCGGTATTAGACTGGGATTTTAATAAGGAAGTGAAATATGAAAAAAATAAGTTTAATATTTTGTTTTGTAATAACAATTTTCATGACAGTATTATCTGCATGCAATACGGCCAAAGATATAACGGAACCAAAAAATCCTATTTTTTCCGGAACGGCGTTAATAGATGTTTATTCGCCGGTCGATAGTACCGATAAAGATTTTCCCGATTTTACCTGGACTTCTACAGGACTGCCGTATGAAGTTGCAGGATTGTTTTCAAAACCGATCCGGACTTCGGGCCTTCAGATTGATAATACATCAGACTGCTTCGCAATGTGGACAACCGGGCTATCCGGGTCCGCGGGCAAGGTGCCTTACAGTAATTTCAGGAAGGTTGTGAACGGAGAATTGACGGAAACCCCTGTCGATGCCCTTACTAATGGAACATACTACTGGGCGGTCTGGGCATATACAGCTCAAATGACTCTCACAAACTCAAGTTCATTAATAACCTTTACAAAGTGAAAGTTCTATTCTAATCTAACAATCCGGTTCGATAATTGGCAAAAAATCATACTTAAATTTAATAATTTAATTAAACTATTGACAATGAAGCAGAACATATGTTATAATACATATGTTATAATACAATAGTTATATTATTTTTGTATTATATTAAAGTGATTTTTTCAGGACTCCCTTTTTGAAAATTTACAAAGATAGGAGATTATATGAATCTGTCGGGAAAATCATGTCTTATTACCGGTGCAAATTCGGGTTTAGGATTTGCGGCCGCAAAGAAATTTGCAAAACTTGGGGCAAAAGTGGTATTAGTCTGCCGTGATAGAGACAAGGGGCAAAATGCTTTGGAATCAATCCGAAAAGAGTATCCGGATTCGAAAGCAGAATTGATGATATGTAATTTAGCTTCTCTTGCCTCGATCAGAGATTTTATCACTCAATTTAAAGAGAAATATTCAAGTCTAGAAATTCTTTTTAATAATGCGGCTGTTATGAAATCAAAGAGAACATTTACATTGGATGGTCTGGAAACAATGTTCCAGGTTAATTACCTTTCAGCTTTTTTGATTACAAATTCGCTGATTGATTTATTAAAGATAAGCGGTTCTTCACGTATTATAAACATAGCCGTTCCGCCTGATAACATAAGACTCGACTTTGAAGATTTGCAGGTGGAAAAACAGTACAGTATGTTTGATGCCTTTTTTAGAAGCAAGTTGTGTCTTCTTTTGTATAGTCTCGAACTTTCAGAAAGATTATCAGATTTAAAAATTAGCGTAAATTTAACCGATCCAGGGCCTGGAAAATTCAGGTCAAATCTTGTAAAAGAAGCCGGTGTATTTGGAAGGCTTATCGACATATTTGCAAAATCTGCCGATCAGGCTGCTGAGACAATCTTCTTTCTCGCCTCTTCGGATGAAGTTAAGGATATAACCGGAAAAGTTTTTCTTGGGAAAAAAGCCAGGAAACTTGCGCCTTACTGGAGAGATAAAACAGTAAGGGAACGGCTGTTTACATTAACAGAGTCGTTGTTAATGAAAGTTATATGAAAAAAAGGAGAAATTTATGAGAAAGTCGTTTTATTATATATCGATGGTTCAAAGGTGTAGGGGCTATTAGATGTTATTATTTACTATACAGGATGAAAATAATGTATAAAAAAAGAAGTATAATTGCTTTAACCCGGATAAAAAAAGTACTGAAAATATTTGGCATAATACTTGTTGTAATATTTATTGCAGGGTCAATTGCATATTTATATATAACCGGCACTTTTAAACCGGGAAATGCAATTCAATACAGCGTAGCACAAACTGAAGCACTTCAAAGCAGCCCTATATCCGGTAAAACCATATACTTTTTGGGATCATCTGTAACACAAGGGTTTGCGGCTAAGAACGAATCATTTGTTGATTATATACAAAAAAGGAACAATTGTACTTGCATAAAGGAAGCAGTCAGTGGGACCACATTGCTGGATAACGGCAGCAACTCATATATTCGGCGAATGTATAAGTTAAACAAAAAAGCAAAAATCAATGTGTTTATTTGCCAATTATCCACAAATGACGCTCGTTTTAATAAATTGGGGAAATTAAGCAAGTCAAAAAATCGCAACGATTTTGATACAACTACTACAACCGGCGCAATAGAATTCATTATTTCTTATGCATGTGAAACATGGAACTGCCCGGTGGTTTTTTATACAAGTACATATTACAAAGATAAAAATTACAAGGCGATAGTTGACAGGCTTCTTGAAATTAAAAACAAATGGGAAATATGTGTTATTGATCTATATAATGATAAAGAAATGTATAATATTTCCAAAAAAGAACGCAATTTGTATATGAATGACTATGTTCATCCTGTCCGCGCTGGTTATAAGTTGTGGTGGACTCCCGTTTTTGAAAAGTATTTGTACAATTTGTTAGGGCATGGATAGATTCTCCCTATTGTGGAAATATATGCATTGAAAAGGAACTCATTATGAGAATAACAACCATTTTAGGCAGCCCAAAAAGAAACGGCAATACCGCAGCTATACTCAAGGCTTTTGAAAAACTGGCCCAGGCAAATAATAGCATTGATAGAATAAACATTACGGAAATGACGATAAAGGGCTGCCGTGGATGCGATGCATGCCAACTAAAGGCTGATGTGCCCGGGTGCTTACAGAAAGATGATTTCCAGGAAGTTATTAATAGAATCATGAATGCCGATTTTATTGTCTATGCTTCACCGGTATACGTGTGGGATTTTCCGGCTCAAATGAAAACTTTGATAGACCGCCATTACTGCCTGGTCAAATGGAAAAATTATGATAAAGAGATATATCTACTTGAAAATAAACACACCGCATTGCTTGCAACATGCGGCGGGGAGGCAGAAAATAACGCTGACCTGATACAGGAAATATACAAGAGAGAAATGAATTATTTACATTGCAATATAGTTGGCAACTATATTGTGTCTCTCTGTACGGTCCCTTCGGAGCTAGGGAGTAAAACTGAACAGACAGCACAGCAAATGGCAAAAGATTTTATCAAAACATAATTTCCAAGCCGGTCCGATAATTGGGATTACCTTGGAATTCGGAAAAAATAGTACGCTAAGGTTATTTAGTCCAAATCATCGTAGCGAAGAAGTTGCGAACTTTTCCATTTCTTTATCGAAACTATCCATAACAGGCATATCAATCCCCAATACTTTTTTCCTGAAACTCTTAGGTTATCATAAGATTCTTTTATTTCACGTGGATCACCAAGCGCATGGAGAGAACTCCGTATGACACTTTTATTATGTTTGAATAAAAATTTCGACATAAAAAGGGCAATATTTCTGCCGATAATTGAATTATTTAAATACATAGATGTTTCAGGGTAGAGTTTTAAATTGACACCCATTTTTTTTGTTACCTCGAGGCATTCTTTAACGGTTAAGAGAGTCAATAATCCATTTTTCTTATCCTTTAACAGAGCTTCGATTCCTCCTGAACGGACAACAGGAGGCCAGAGGCCGGCGCTTACTGCATATTGCACCTGGATATATTCAAGTATGTTTTTCTGGATTACAGGTTTTAAGTCAGCCGATTTGAACAATGCTGTTATTGATTTAAGACAATCATTATCAAGACCCTGGACCTGTCCTATATCAATGCTATTATATATTACTGCAATCAGCTTATCTCCTTTAAAAGCTCCGCCAGCTTTTGCATCACCAAAGATATATTTATTCCGGTCAATAATCCGGTCAATTTCAGAAGTTCCTTCCCAGTTCTGAGTTAGAAGAAGATAGTCCGCGTTTCCTGTAGCAGGAACAAGATTTTTTAAAGTGTTTATTAACTGATATGGTTTAGTTGGAATAATTACTATGCCATAAGGATCCCCATCGGTTTTTGTTGATTCTGTCATCTCAGGCCTGTATATACCTTTAAACCATTTTTTATGGCCGCGGCGGTTATCCAGCATATCTATTTCTATGCCATTTTTGAAATTTCCTGACCTTCCGGATCTTACATAATGCACAACTTTGTGGCCGGTATTTGAAAGGGCCCATCCGTAAATTGTACCTATAACTCCCGTTCCCACAATTAGAACTTTCATTTTATATCCTCCGTTTTTATTATTCTGAAAGAAGTTGTCAGCATTTTCAAAGAATAACGCATATATTCCTCAAGACCTATACCGAACATTTCACTGAATCCATCGCGGTTTTTAGCCATTTCTGAAAATATACTGACTGTACTGGATACAAGGAAAAGAGTTCCAAGCCTTTGGTCTATCTCAGAATTTATGGTCTTATCAGTCTTACCGATGGTAATAATAGCTCCGAAGATTTCGAACATTCTCTGCTGAAGCTTTAATATGTCCTGATGATAAGAACTTTCCTTCTCACGTGTATGGATGAGCCTTGCCCTGCTCATTATCAGGAATTGGTCAGGCTCATCAATGAATAATCTTAAATAAGCCTCACCTACATTATAAAGTTTTTCATCACCTGAAACATTACTTTTAAGTATTTCTTCAAACACATTAACAAGTCTACCGAAAGTATTAAGTGCAAGCGCAAAATAAATATCTTCTTTAGCCTGAAAATATCTGTAAATTGTTCTCTTAGTAAAACCTGAAGCTTCAGCTATCTCATCCATTGAAGAAAAATCATATCCTTTTTTTATAAATATTCTTTCAGCCGACTTGAGTATGATATTTTTTCTGGAATATTTTTTTACATCCCTGACTGAAATCTTTGCCATAAGCCCTCTTTATAAGGATACTAATAGTATACTTATTTTTTATAAAAATGTCAATTAAGAGATTTCTCTTGAAGATGCCCGTATATTGGGCAAAAAAATTGTCAGGGATATAAAATCAGGTAAAAATATCAAAACCAATAATATTTTGATTTTTTGAGAGATAATGGCGATAATAAACAAATTGAAATATTTTTATGCCGAATGACTTGCACAATATAAAATTTGGCAGGATTTAGGAGAATTTTTATGCCGCCTAAAACCACCTATGAAAAAAAAGAGATATTGAATATAGCCTTAAAGTTATTGCAAAATAAAGGGTTCAACGAGCTGACGGCAAGAAAAATAGCCGAAGAATTAAATACTTCCACTGCACCGATCTATACTTATTTTTCCTCAATAGATTCTTTAAAAAGGGAAGTGCTTAAGAATGTAAGTGAAATGATACTTGATTATTCCCGGAAATCTTATACTAAAAACACGGCATTGAATTGCGGTATTGGCTTCGTTTTGTTTGCACGGGACTATCCAATTCTATTCAGGGTTTTATTTCTTGAAAATACTGGGTTTAAAGATATAATAGAGAATTTAATCAAGGCTTTAAGAGAGATTATGTTTTCAATGCCTAAATTGAACAGCTTGAAAAATAATGAAAAAGAAAACATTTACATTAATTTATGGATTTCTACATACGGCCTGGCGACACTGGCCTGTGTCGGTCTCCTTGAGGACAACAGCGAGGAATATATTATCGGTAAACTTAGAGAAATTTCATTATCTACTTTGAAGGCGGCTGTTGATTTAAATGCTTTTAAAGACAAATAAGAAATAAATTTTAAGATTCCCACTTGCTCCGGATTGCCTTGATTATGTCATATATCTCGAAAAATATCACTACCAGTTCAGGATCGAATTGTATTCCCGATTGCTGTTTTAAATAAAAAAGAACCCTATCCTCTTCCCAGGCATCCTTGTAAACCCTTCTGTTTATTAAGGCATCGTAGACATCTGAAATCGCAACAATTCTTGCCGATAAAGGTATTTCGGCGCTTTTTTTCCCTTCCGAGAATTTGATCTGATCTGAATTTATTGTTTCAATTCTTCCCGGGTATCCTGTTCCATCCCACTTTTCATGGTGGTTCAGGCAGATTTCAGCCGCCATTCTTTCCCAGTCTGATTCCGAATTCTCAAAAAGCCTGGCTCCATAGATCGTATGATATTTAATGGTATTAAATTCATCATCGGTAAGCTGGTCTTTCTTTTTTAAAATCGCGTCCGCTATACCTACCTTTCCGATGTCGTGAATCATTGACGCTATCTTAAGAATATCTTTATAACTATTTATTTCATTCAAAGGCACATTGTGATTTTCAGCCCATTTCTGGTAAATTTCAACCGAATAAGAACTGACTCTATTGACATGTTTTTGGGTCTCTTCAGGATCTCTCATTTCCGACAGCTTTATCATCCTGTGCACTATATCCCTTACCATAAGCGCCCGTTCGATGGAGACAGCCGCCCAATAAGCAAATTGAGTGATCAGCATCCTGTCTTTTGATGTAAATGTGACAATTTTATTATCACCGCTCTTTGCATTTATCAATTCGATAACTCCGATAACCTCACCCCTTGTATTCTTTATGGGTATGACTAGAATGGATTTTGTCCTGTAGGATGATATCTCATCAAAATATGCATTAAAAGAATAAGGAGCTTTTTTATTAATAATGTAAGCATCCGGTATGGACAGTGATTTACCGGTCAGCGCGGAATAGCCCACAATCGATTTTTCGCTGATATCCACCTCTCGATTTGTGTAAATATATTTATTGGATAAAATATCCTTTTTAAAAACGACATCATTTTGAACATAGCTGAATTTTAAGATATTTTTCTCAACAAGAAAAATTGAACCTGCTTCTGCATTTGTAAAAATACGGCATTCTAAAAGGATATTGTTCAGCAGCATATTAATATCTTTAATGTGATAGATTTGTTCTATTTTCTCGAGCATAATTCCAAGTGTTTTTTTATCGCTTCCCCGGCCGAAAAACGGATCCATAATTTCTCCTTTTTTACTTTATCTCTTTGTCAAGAATCCTGGAATAATCACTGGCTGATATATTTTTTTCTATTTCTATATCTCTTCTGATAAAATTAATTCTGTGGACTATTTTCGATGTATCATAACATGTTAATTTACCTTCTTCATTTATATATAGATTAGGATTTCCTTTAATTAATTCTTTCAGTAAAGCTTCTCCTTCGTTTTTTGATAAACCTGTGAAATTCAAAATATCTTCAACCGTAAAATCAAAGGTGCAGGGCGTGTTTTTTTCAATCGGTACACGGTACTTCATCAATTGTGTATGCAGAGCATCATAAATTTTAAGCTCGGGATCAGTTATAAATAGATTGGCGATCTGTAAATAAACCAGCCATAGCCTGTCGGCCAGTATCTCAAATATTCTTGTAACTATCGATGGATTGTTTTGGACTAAAGTTTCAAAATTAAATCGCGTAACAGGCATTAATTTTACATCGCCGGCAGCTATGGCATTTGAGTTTCTGGTTTTATTCTCTATGATTGACATTTCACCGAATACATCTCCAAGAGGAAGAACATTCAACAGTACTTCTCTATCTTTATAAACTTTTGTGATTCTAACGTTTCCTGACTGAACGACATAGAGTTCTTCGCCGATTTCGCCTTCCATAAAAACGGGCTGATTTTTTTTATAATAATAAAAATGATCGTCCATTTCAGGTTCGAAGGGTATCATTAAACGTTCAGTCATATTGATGAGGTTAAGCATCTTTCTTGCATTACTGGCTTTTTCATTTGCTGTTGAGTATTGCAAATAACGTGAAAACGCATAACCTGCAAGACTGTAATTTTTATTTTTGAAATAGTACTCACCGGCATCATATAAATGATTTATATTCTGGGGAAGAAGTATTTCAGGGGGCGATTTTGTGTTCAAAGTAGCTATTATTGAATCGTAATGCCGGAGCTGTTTGCTGAAATATTTAATTATTTTCATCGCTATATCGGTATTATTTTTAATCAGTTCTTCAAATTCATCCCTTTTAACAATTATAACTGAAGTATCTTCCAGGGCAAGAACCGATTCCATCCTTTGCCGTTTTGCCATACAGGAAATGACCCCGAACAGGTCGCCCGCTTCCAGAATCCTGCATTTTCTCACTTCATTGTTGGTTATAAGGAATTTCGACATACAGCGCTCAACAGAACCTGTTTTGATTATATAAAATCTGTCAAGCTCATCAAGGCCATCAACTGTAATATAAGAACCTTTTTTAAAATGATGTAATTCATAACCGGCGGTCATAAAAAACCTGATCTAATAAAATATCGGCGACTTATAACAAAATCTGCTGATAAATAAATTTGCTTGATCAAGATATTTTATTAATTGAATAAATTTTATGCAAATAAAGTTCAAGTTATTACATTAATTTTAGTTATTGGGGGTTAGTAATTTCCATGCGCTTCTAAAACCAAAACCGAGCGGCTGCTGGATCATTATAGAGAAAAGTGCGAATTGTTCAAGCTGCCTTGAAAATTTTAAAGGACCTACATCCAGGGTGCGCATACCTCCGTCTTTGATTAATTTTTCAACAGTCGATTTGGCTTTAGTGTCATCTCCGGCAATAAAAATATCCAGCGGCAAATTATTTATGCTTCCTTCAAGAAGCGAAGATGAGAAAACAGTATTGAAGGCTTTTACAACAGGTATTTTATTGCCAGTTAATTTTTCGATTTCTTCGGCTGCGGAAGAATTTCCCGGTATGGAAAGCCCATCATAAGCATTGTTCAAAGGATTTGTGATATCAATGAGAATTTTGCCGTTAAGAGCCGGAAGGATAATTTTCATTACTTCCTCAACTGCCGAATAGCCAAGTGCTAAAACAACCGCTTCGCCTTTTACCGCAGATACCTGAAGAAAAGCTCCTTCAGCAGGAATCTTCGGTCTAATGATTTTGTTCAATTCAGCGGCCAAACTTTCCGCTTTTAAAACATCCCTTCCAAGGACAGTAAGATGATGACCGCCCGCAAGCACCCTTGAACCGATTCCCTTCGCCATGTTTCCGTTACCAATAATTGTTATATGCATAAAAACCTCCTATAAGATTATTTAGAATTTACTAATAATTTAATTATGTGTCAAATTTTACAATAAATTGCAATGAATCGAATTTTCTTGAATTTTATCGATTTATTTATTATTATTCAGAAGAAAGCAGTATTGAAAAGGAGGAAAAGTTTATGCCGATTATGGAAATCAGTTTTGTTCCTATCGGAACATCAGCGACTTCAATCAGCGGTTACATTGTCTCGGCGGAAAAGGCTCTTGAGAATACCGGGGTAAAAAAGCAGATTACCTCAATGGGGACGATCATTGAAGCCGGTTCTGTCGAAATTCTGTTTAATCTGGCAAAAAAGATGTATGAAAATGTTATGAAGGCGGGTTCCATGCGGACATTAATTAATATAAAAATTGATGACCGCTTGGATAAAGAGGCGAGCATGGAAGGCAAAGTTAAATCTGTTGAGAATAAATTATAATAAAAAGCCGCCCCATCAATAGATGGGACGACTCTATTCTATAGGAAGGAAGGATTATTAATCCGTAATGAATATTCTAAAATATTAAGTCTTTATTATTAATAAAAGATGCAGATATTTAATAAATTAATTTTCTAAAATAATAAGTTTACTTTCTTTATCGGAAAACCTGAACTATATGGAAATTGTAAGGCTTTTTAAATATTTGCATTAATCTTTAATCTATGCTATTTTATAGTATCAATGTCTAATAGAAAAATACGGTTGAGACTACTTTAAAATCAATGCTTCTATAAAAAATAAATATATTCAAATTATGAATAGTATTTCGGGGGAAAGAAATGAAAATAATATTTTTTATAGGTGCGATATTCTTTTTAATAATATCATCCTGCGGGAGGCTTGTTGTTAATGAAGAAAAACCGGTTGCGGAAGAATACATAAATATTGAGACAAACAGCGTTTTTACAACCGAAGAAACTGTTGAAGTCTCCAATAAATTAAAAGTATTAATTTTGCCTTTTGATAACAAATCTGACCAGAAAGCATATCCTAATTCTAAAATCGTTAATACAATCCTGCAGAATGAAATATATCCATTTCTTTATATTATTCCTTCATTTGATGTCCCAGACAAGACAAATCTGGCAGCTTTGAATTCAGATTTATTGAACAGGCAGGATTTGAATACTCAGGAAATTTACAGTAATTACCAGGCTGATATTATAATATTTGGTGATTACGATCTTCATGGCATAAGTACAAATACAACTGCTCAAATCCACCTCAAAATATGGAAAAAATCTTCAGGAAAAACACTTGCCCAGGAATATAAAACTCCGATCGATCCTGATATTTTTGATGCTACAGATGCTATGCTTTCACAGATTATAAAGTTTACACTTAACGGAGAATTAAAAATTGCGTATCTCAATATCGGGAATCTCAAAATTGGAAACGGATCATATTCTCTGGCGATCAATAATAAACCGGTGGCAAAAATAACCAATGATAATTTTTCACTGAATTTGAAAATATTACCGAACGCTGTTTATTCGGTTAGATTACGAAACCTTGCCGATAAAAGGAATGTGATCAACACAACGCTAATGTTAAAACCTAGTGACACTACAAATATCAGCTATGCAGCCCTTGGAAATATCCGATGCTCAATAACTAATAGGGCACCTGGGGAAGATTTTCAGCTTTTTCTAAACGGCAATGAAATTCCTTTGGATTCGGTTATATCAAACCTCCCTGCAGAAAGGGATTATCAGGTTAAAGTGGTTGATAAAAATAAAAATGAATATTCAAATACTTTCTATTTGTCAGACGGCGAATTCAAAAAATATATCCTGCCTAAAAATAGAATGGTTTTGTATGATTATATTGGAATTTACGCAATTCCTTTTAATTCTTACAATAACTATAACAGCAGCGTAAAAATTGACTCATATAAAGATTATAAGGATGGTAAAAAATGCTGTACCTGGGCTTTCAATGTAGCTTTTCTTACAGGTTCCGACAGCGGCTGGGCAGGGATCAGGTTTAATTTTGGAAGAAAAGAAATGGACTGGGCAGAATTTAATACCTTAAAAATATGGGTTTATGGAATGAAAACTTATACATCTTATTTTATTCAATTAGTAAATAATCGTAATAATCGCTATAAACACTGGATTATAGATGACTGGAAAGGCTGGAAACAACTGTCGATCCCAATTAATCTGCTTAAATTCAAAAAAATTGACTACCCTTTAAAAAGCCTGGAATTTGGGATGAATTCTTCCGCATATGGGCTGGAAGGAAGACTTTCCAGCTATGGTAATTTCAAGTTCTCAATAGGCGGAATGGAAGTCACAAGAGAGTGAATTAAAGTTTATATCTTATATTATTGTTCCATCCGGAATCGCCGCATTTTTATTTACAACAACTATACCGTCAACAATCGCATAATTGGCTTCAACCTTGTTAACAATATTTGCCTCATTAATTATCTTAACATTTTTACCTATCCTGCAATTTTTATCAATAATAGCGTTTTTAATGATAGAATTGTCGCCAATCCCGATATGAGGCTGCTTCTTATCGCGGTTTTTTTTCTTATCTTCATCAGTCTCATAAAAATCAGCCCCGATTATGAAACTGTTTTCAATTTTCACCCCTTTTTTTATAACACTTCTGACCCCGATAATGGAGTTTTTGATTGCCGCATCCTTAATAATAACTCCATCGCTAATAATACAATGCTCAAGTTTACCTGACGCTATTTCAGATGGAGGCAGAAAACGCGGATGGCTGAAGAATGGCGCGGATGATTCATAAAAATTAAAAGCGCCGTTTTCCTTGGTAAGTTCGATATTTGCTGCATGAAAAGATTTGATCGTTCCGATATCTTCCCAGTAATTGTCATGAATGAATCCATATACATTATATTTATTCTGAATGGAATAGGGTATAACTTCCTTTCCAAAATCAAGCATTTCCGGGTGAGTTAATAGAATATCAAACAGAATATTGATATTAAAGATATACATGCCCATAGAGCCGAAATGGGTTTTACCCTCCAGATTACAAATCGATAAAAACTTTTCGGAAATTTCCCACCCATTAATCAAATCCATGGATTTAGGTTTTTCGATAAAATTTGTGATCCGCAGATCGTCGTCTATCCTAAGAATGCCGCACCTTGGTATGTCATCCTGGGGGACAGGAATTATGCCGAGTGTAATATCGGCGTTATTGTCTATATGGCATGCCAAAAGTTTATGGAAATCCATTCTGTAAAGCTGATCTCCGGATAATATCAAAACATATTGAGCGTCTTTAGAATCCCTGTAGCTTCTGAAGTGCTTCAGCGCCCTCCTAACCGCATCCGCCGTTCCTTGTGTAAATCCGCTGTCGGAAATATCTTCGGTCTGTTCGGTTGCCAGAATATCCACAAATCCGTTGTGAAAGATGTCAAATTTATATGTCTGTACAATATGCCGGTTTAATGAAGCCGAGTTGTATTGTGTCATAACAAAAACTTTATTTACACCTGAATTTATGCAGTTGCTTATCGGTATATCGATAAGCCTGTAATTTCCTCCGAAAGGCACAGCCGGTTTTGACCTGTCTTTTGTTAAAGGGTAAAGCCTGGTTCCCTTTCCGCCTCCTAGAATAACTCCAAGAACCTGGTTAACCGGGTTATTATATCGTTGATTCTTATTACTGCAATCATTCATGAAAACCTCCTTCAAGATTTAATAATCCTTTATAAAATCATAATATCAATTATTATAATTCTTAAATATAGTATAGTTTAAAACCGGAAAAAGTCAACAAGAGAATATTATTTGTAAGGATCTCAACAATTACTTCTGTATAATTGAAATAAAGTCATGCCCGGCTCCATGCTTTTTTAAAATAAATCCGGATATAATTGGGTTAGGGGAAATATGGCAAATTTTTTGCGTTTTTTTTGTCTTTTCTCTACATTATCATTGGGCAGAAATTATAATATTTTCTGTAAGCTGTATTACCGGGTAAAACGGGAGCGTATATGAAGTCTATTGTACTGTATAGATCAATATCCGGCTACACGAAGAAATACGCGCAATGGATTGCTGAGGAACTCGGAGCCGATCTTTTCGGCTGCCGAAAGGTTGAACCCCATGCCCTCTCAGGCTATGACCTTATTATTTTCGGCGGCAGCCTTCATATGGGCAGAATAAACGGCATCGGAATAATCAAGCGTAACTTCGCAGCCCTCGCGGGCAAGCGCATCATTATCTTTGCCACCGGGGGTTCGCTGGTTAGAGAGAGTCTTGCCGGGGAGATTCTGGCGGCCAACTTTTCAGGGGAGCATCAGAAGCATTTGCGGCTCTTCTATTTTCGAGGCGGCTTCGACTTCAGCAAACTGGGTACTATTGATAAGATCCTGATGATATGCAGGAAATGGAAGATACGGATGAAGAGGAGCGAAGACCTGACACCTGACGAGAAGGAGTTTTTCGCAGCCTACGCTAATCCCGCGGACGGAACAAACAAGGAATCCATCCGAACGCTTGTTGACTATGCTCGTTCATAGGGCTTGAGTGATTATTCCCCGTATTTTATCTAAACGATTATTTCGAATAAATAATCTTTGTAGCCTTCTTATTTATTAACCTTTCGCTGAAATACACTCCTAATATTACAAAAATTGTATCAACAACAGCCCGTCCGACAATAAATTGTACAAATCTCAACACTGAGCTCTGATATACGAAAGGCCAGAATAAATTAAAAATTAACCAGTTAGTCCCAACATTTGTCAATCCAAAAAACACAGATTTTTTAATAAGGTTCTTCTCGCTTATATTCCGGCCAGTCAGTATATATAATGTCCCAAATGAAATTCCCGCAGCCAGCGTCCATATAAATGTTGAGACAGACCTTTCAATAAACCCGGACTCAATTTTTAATATTGAATAAGAAAAATATCTGCCAATAATATAAAATAAGGTAACAGCTGACAAAATTAGACTATTATTTAGCAAAGTTGAAACATTATCCTTAATTTGACTTTTACTGCTTTGACTATCAGATGCCAAGAATTTTCCTGATAATATGCCGAAAACAATTACCGATATTAAATCAACTAAACATAATCTAATATCCGCGATAATAGATGACTTCCCAAATACAGGATTTGTTTCAATTCCACCTAAAAAAAAGATTACTCCCCATGAAATACCAAATTTCAAACCTTTGATTATTTTACTTCCATTTAGCCATTTTTCTATGATTAAAAATGTGACAGACATGCTGGAGAAAAATACAATAAAAAATATTATAACAACTGTATCCATACCTATAGTTTTAGAAAAGATTGATAAAGGATCAATATTAGTCCACAATTCTGTTCCATCAATTATATGCCCCACGGCATTAATAAAAGTCGCGATTAATGCTATAAGTAATATTTTCCACCAATTATTCTTTAAATTTAACATAAATAATCCTCCTATCTATAAATTTAAAAAAATATATAATACTGTAGCTGTTGTGTGAATTATGATTATTTGTTCATGTTTTGTGGGCAATGTATATTTAAACACTTTCTACAAAAATATGAAAAATATGCCTAATAATGCATTAATACTAAAATTAAACAGAAGAAATTTACCTTTGCAGATAAAACTTTCCTTCTATCACAGTGTTGTGCCATCGGTAAATTCATAAGAAACAATTTTTATTTACTCAGAACTTTTATAGTTTTCTCAATAATTTTATTTTTTACCTCATCAAACGCCTTATCATCATCGGTTAAGGAAGCTGAAGTAATTGCGTCGATTTTCTTGCTATTTAAAACCATGCCGTAAGGGCTATTGAATATAGGTAAACTTTGAGTAGAAACATAAATAATATTGCCGGCGTAATTATTTGTTAAGATATATTCCACAGCCTTAGGAAGCGGATGAAATTGCCTGACTCCCGAAAGAAGGATCACCGAGCCGTAATCCGCCGGATTGTATTGACCGCCGTTGGAGATGCTATCAACGGTGACGCTAATCTCTTTTGCGTTAAAATTCTGCGCCAGGGCCGCCGTCAGGTTTTTCTTAAACTCGGTATCATACGCCAGTATACAGACATTGGCTTTCGAATTTGTAGCCGGATAAGTTTCCGCAAAAAGCGATGAAACGGATACAACAAATAAAAAAATTACCAAAATAACCTGAAATGAATCTTTTAATCCTATCATATGAACCTCCGTAATTACACAAGTCACAATCTTTTTATAGTTTCATTTTTAAATTATTGCCAAAATCAAGGGTTCCTAATTCCCCGGCTTTATTATAACCAGATAATGTACCAGTATCCCTAATCTCTTGATAAGGGAAATAATAACCTAATAATCCAAGTCCTAATATCAGGGTAGGGTTGCCGTTTTTCCGGTTAAAAAAGTGAAAATTGTACATGATTGGAAGATTTATACTATGCATGCTAAATGATCTTGTTCCATCAATATTTTTATTGGTATCTTTATAATTTATATCTTCGAAGTAACTAATATAATCCAGACCCGTTTCTATAAAATGCCCATAAATATTTATCTCATTATGAATACTGCCATGTCCTCCAACCTTGCTTGCACTTGTTATTGCGTCAATATTTCCTGATTTTACAATACTTCCGTAATTAATTCCGCCGGATATAATCAATGAAAACATGTTTGTATTTTCACAATAGGCGCTGACTAATGATAGTATCAAAAACAGCAATACTACAGAAAATATTTTCAGAACAAGAGAAATCCAAGAATAATCAGGGTCAATTAAAAAATGTTTTACCATTTCATTCATAATTGCCTCCTTATATAATTCGATATCGAACTATATATAAAAAAAATTATAAGAAATTCTTGTGCAATTTTTCAAGAACTTTCCTGAAAAAACTCCATTCCTCTTCGGAGATTCCATCAATCGCTTTCTCAAATAGAACCTTTGTGATAGACTGGAATTCGGTAATAATCCCTTTCCCCTTTTCTGTCAGGGACAGAAAGCTTGAGCGGTAATCTGACTCGTTCTTTCTCTGCTGAACATAATCAAATTTCTCCAGCTTGGAAACCAGTGTTGTAACCGTCGAGCGTTCCCTGTTGATTTTATCGGTCACCTCCGACAGGGTGGAAATGATAAACTAATTTACCAGGGTAGCAATAAATGAAATTCCCATACCTGTCACAAACAGATTTCCCATAGAGAAGCTTGAAGATTACCTTTAATGAAAATTCATTAAAGGATGGCAGGAATGGTGAAAAATATTATGTATCAGGACATAAAAAAACTGAAACTTTTGGGGAAAAGTAAAAATGGTGTATCCCGGGAACTGTCAATAGATATTAAGACAGTCCGGAAATATTGGACTATGAACGATGCTGAATACCAGAAAAGCCTGATGGAATTCTCTTTCCGTGAAAAAGAATTCGAAGGAATAAAAACAGATATATTGAAAGTATATGCAAAGAATGATTACATCCGGCTGAATATGTCTGCTTTGTATGACTATTTATTGGAGGTAAAAGGCAAACTACCGGCGAATGAAAATACGATGAGGAATTTCGTACATTACCTGATTGAAAGCGGGCAGCTTACCTTGAATGAAAAGCGACGGTATTACACAAAAGTGCCGGACATGCCATATGGAAAGCAGCTCCAGCTTGATTTCGGTCAATATACCGACAGATATGGCAGAAGGTATTACATATTTGCCGCGGTGTTATCCGCCAGTCGTTTTAAGTATGCGGCCCTCCAGGAGAGGCCATTCCGGACAGAAGACCTGATCAATCATCTGTTGGACTGTTTCGCATATATGGGCGGGATACCGCATGAACTTGTCATCGATCAGGACTGCACGATGGTTGCGAGTGAGAACTCAAGCGATATCATCTACACGAAAGACTTTCAGTATTTCATCGGGGAAATGGGTCTTAAAATGTATGTGTGCCGACCTGCTGACCCGGAAAGTAAGGGAAAGATTGAAAACGTAGTCAAATTCATCAAGCACGGTTTCTTCTCAGTCCGGGAGTTCAACAGTTTAATGGAAGCGGAAGAAAGCCTGATGAAATGGCTGGAAAGAAAAGCCAACGGGAGAATATCCCAGGCTACAATGAAAATACCACTGATAGAGATTGAAACGGAAAGACCATATCTCCAATCTGTCAGGAATTCGATATTCCGTAAAGACAGGATAGGAGCAAGGGAAGAGCGCAGTGTAAGCGATAAATGCCGGATCGCAGTTGATGCAAGCCAGTATGATATTCCCGAAAAATACAGGAACGGTTCGGTGGACATCTACAAGACGGGCAGTCGGCTTTTTGTCTTTGACAGGATAACGGGAGAGCAAATCGCCGAATACCGGCTTTCAGTGATTCCGGGGCAGATTGTAACCAACAGGGCAATGATCCGGGAAATGGGAAAGACTGTGCAGTTATTGAAAGAAGAAGTAAGCGGGTACTTTGATATTCCCGGCTGGAAGGATTTTCTTGAATGTAATTTCAGGAAGTTCAATCGTTATGTAAGGGACCAATGTCTTTCCGGAAGAAAATACTTCAGGGACAAGATAATTGATACCGGGAAGCTTACACAAGCGATCTCAAACTGCCTGGAGAGTGATAGTTATTCCATGAAGGATTTGTGGGATAATTACCTGAACTGTTTTATAACAGAAAAGGCAGAAATACCCTTGAATGTAGAAAAGATTGTCAGGCCTTCAGTGAATCCTGAACACTATCTTGAAGTAGCTAAATCAGACATCGGGAAATACCAGAGTTTCTGTGACTCCATCGGGGGCCGGCAATGTTGAAGATAAGAGAACAAATCATAACTGCGCTTACAACTCTCGGGTTGAAGGGTATGATAAAACGGATTGATGAGGAAATTGGTGAGGCTGAAAAGGCAAAAGAGTCTTATCTGAGTTTTCTGCAGAGGCTGCTTTCTCTGGAATTGAATTATAGAGTGGAAAAACGTTTTCAGCGGAATATGGCAGGAGCACACTTCCCGGTCCGCAAAGATGTGGAAGGTTTTAATTTTGAAAAAGTGAATGGAATATCTAAAATGGATGTTTCACAGCTATTGGATTTCTGCTGGATTGATAATCATCATAACCTGTTGTTCTTTGGGTCTCCGGGGCTGGGGAAAACGCATCTGGCAATTAGTATCGGAATCCGGGCAGTTGAAAAGGGATATATTGTCTGCTTTGAAAGGATGACTACTCTCATTAAGTTTCTGAAAACGGCGGACATCCAGAGAAGCTCTGCTTTCAGGCTGAACCGGATGATGAAGTCACACTTATTAATCATTGATGAGATAGGTTACACACCTATCGAAAAGAAGGAGGCAAATCTATTCTTTAGTCT
Organism: uncultured Spirochaetota bacterium; assembly: GCA_963783575.1. Classification (GTDB taxonomy): domain Bacteria; phylum Spirochaetota; class Brevinematia; order Brevinematales; family JAOACQ01; genus CAWEAK01. The sequence continues at coordinate 112,363 of CAWAOD010000005.1, forward strand.
TGTAAGTGAATTGTATGAAAAGACATCAATTGTGATAACATCGAATAAGGGATTTCAGGATTGGGCTGAAATGATGGGAGACCCGATTATGACAACCGCTCTTCTGGATAGGCTTTTACATCATTCAAATATTTATAACTTGAGCGGAGAATCTTACAGAATACAAAATTTGAATAAGGAGGTTGAGTAACCATTCTTTGCCTCCTCACTATGGGAAATACTCACGTGGAAGGTATGGGGAAAACTCTTGTGAAGCATATGGGAAATACTCTTGTGGAAGGGGTGGGAAATTACCCGAGCGCAGATATGGGAAAAACTCTTGACATTTCCAAGGCGTAGCAAAGCGTAGCCGAGCACCACAGCGCATGTACGCTGTTAGCTGAAGGGCTTGGCAACGTCGGTATAAAAACGGCAGGACGCCGTTTGAAGCGTAAATTAATACTTCCATTTTTTAAAATCAGTAATTATTTGTTGATATAATCTATTAGCAACTTTAGGAAGTTCTTTTTTAATTGCTTCTTGAGGTGGAGTTATAAATTGTAAATCTCTTTTTGTCATATTATATAATGATTTTATTTCTTCCATTAAATATATAACTTTTTTAGAAAAATACGGATAATATTCTATAAATGAATATAATTCTTTTCTACAATTATATATAAAATCAGAATAAACACTAGCATTATCAGGCCATGTAATACCTTCCAAACCTTCTACAAATATTAATAATTTTTTATATGCATTAATTTTATCTTTATCATGTAATTTTATTATTTCTAAATTTTTTTGAGTAAATGAAGTAATAACTCCTCCAATGAATACACCCAATAGTGTAAAAAAACCAAAAATAATATTTTTATCAATTAATATATCCATATACATCTCCATTCCTGAATAATTTTATTATAAAATGATATTTATCTATTAATTTTTAGATCATTAAAAGTATGTACATTATTTAAATCATAAAAATATATGGTTTTTAATGTTTTTTTAGAAGAATAGTAATCAGTGTATATCAATTTGTATTGAAATTTTAGTGACTTATCAAAATAGATATATTCAGTCTCTGTTGCACCAGGTAAAATGTTTATTTCATATAATCTATTATATGATATTGTAGAAGATTTTGTCAGACCCTCAATCAGAAAAAACTGATTTTTAGGATTAATTTTAGTAATATATATGCTGTTCGTGTTTACAATTTTAAGTTTCATTTCCATATTATCTGAATAATCATCAATTATATTACTCACAATGCTTATTGAGCTTAAAGTATTATAATTATTATTAATAGAATATAGATTAAATCTGTTATATAGGTCATAGCAAAAAATTGATAAACTGGAAATATATTTTGAATCTGGATATTGATTTTGCAATTCAATCACAGTATTTTCCAAATTAAAATAATCAATATATTTTATAATGTTTGTAGATTTATCCAATATATCAAAAATAAAAAATAATTTAGATAGTAGAATATTGTTGGTTATTAGATTTAATCTATTTGTGTAAAGTGAATTTGAGGTAAAGTCTTTGTTAATATCTTTAAGAAATCCGCTGTAAAATGCAGTAATATACATAATATCATCAAGAATATTTGTATTATCAATATTATTATTTATAAATCCATTTATTTCATAAAGGTTTAAGATATAATTACTGATATTACTAATTGTATCTATATCATTTATGGAAGTATTTGTAATTATAGAAAATAATTTCATTAAATTTGATTCTAAAAAGTTTTTATTAATATCTCCAAAAATATCTGAACAAAATAGGGTTAATAAGATAATAATAATAGTTTTCATTATTCTTTTATACATGTTATCCCTCCTGTATTTCAAATCACTAAATAAAAATAACGTTTTGTGTTTAATATCATTTCCAGTCCGCCACGATGGCGGACATTATTGTAATATTATAGCATTGCCAAGCTTTTCAGCTAACGTACATGTGTATGCGACGTTGCCAGGTCCGTAAGGACTGGCGTGAGCTTTGCCGCCGCAAAGCGAATGCCAGAGGGCAATGTGGCGAAGCCCGAGGAGCGCCCGCAGTTTACGAGGACGCACCGCAGCGCATACACAACGTTATGTGCAGTGCTGGCGGTCGATTTTCATATAACCTTTTCTTTATCATATTTCATTTCTACATGAAAATTAATTATTGAAAATCGAGGCTTTAACCTGCCGCAATGTAATTTTAAATAAAATTTATAATAAAATAATGAAAATTTTGACTATGACTTTGGTCACATTTTTATATCATTATATACAGTATAGAATAAAAACACAAAATATTTGAAAAAAAATGAAAAATAACCAGGCAAAAATTTGCGTTGACTCTCCAATTTTGCTATCATACTAATCAGGAATTTGTCTCTGAAAACAGGCTTTCTCATCAAATTCCTGATTAGTATGACAATCATCTCAATGATTGCTGGTTATTATTCATTTTTTCTCTTTTCCATTTGTGTTTTCTTATAAAAATGTAATTAATCTATCAAAATTTTCATTTTACCATAATTACATTGCGGGAGATCGTTTCATATATCTCCGATATATGATGCGTATCGTTACAGGTTAAAGCCAGCCAGCATTGCATATAACTCGATATATACGCATTGCGTATATTACTCTAATTTCGGAGTGATATGCGCACTATGTATATTACTTCAAAATACTTGTAAAATACAAACTTATTAAAAAACTTAGTAATATTATAACAAATATTCTGCCGATCAACGGATATATTTCTATTATAGCATTTTAATTTATAGTTTGTCAATCACAATAAAATGCACAACTTATCATCCCAATGGTTTCCGGATATTTGAAAATTTATTGTTGAAAATGTTGAAATTGAATACAGAATTAAATGAAATAAAGGCTATTATGCCATAGTACCCTTTATTTTTTGCTTAATCTGATAATATATTATACAATATTAGTATTAATTAATGCCGAATAAGACGGATTATTTATTTACCATATTGTAATATAAAGAATTATCCGGGGCTATAGCTCAGAGGGATAGAGCAACAGTTTCCTAAACTGTGGGCCACTGGTTCGACTCCAGTTAGCCCCAATGTTATTTTTTGAAAAGTTTTTCTTCCTCATCCTGAACAATTGAAGAGGCGCTGTTTAACAGGTTACCGATCTGGTTCATAATATTATAGTATTTTGAATGAAGCGTATTTAATGAAAAAAGTCTCCTGACATTGGTACGGAATTGCTGAAATGTTCCGTATTTGTTGATTTTATCGGGTTCATTCGAATCCGATGAAATAAGTTTTTTAATTTCTTCGATAAATCTCCTTCCAAGGTCTATCCTGATACCCTCCACCCTGAATGGATAATCACGGATAATTTTATTAATACGGTCATAAAGCCAATATGTGGAATCAACTATCATCTGATCCTGTACCCGTGGGTCTGAAGCGTCATTTACGATGATCTTACCGTTAAAAACGAAATTTGAAGTATTTGTTCTTCTTTTTGAGGATTCCTTATTGAATCCTTCAAATCCATTCTTAAAATTGGTGACCATGCCTTCTTTGCTGTATTCAGGAGACAGGTCGCTTTCCATGCTGATAAGAAATTTATCCAGAAGGTTCAGGATATCCAGCGCGGGCCTGCATTCTATTTTCGGCCAAAATTTTTCCTCTGAAATTTCTTTCTGTTTTGGTTCCTCTTTTATTTCCTCTTTATTTGGTTCCTCTTCTTTTATTTCTCTTTTGAATAGATTAAGTATCCAATCAAAAATCTTAGATAATAAAAAGGTTTCCGGCTGTTCCTGATCCAGAAGCCTGAATTCACCAGCTTCAATCGATATGATTTTACCTATTGATAACGCGGCCGGCTTTAATAAATCTATTGTAAAGCAAAATACCGCATCTCTTAAGATTTCCAGTAATTTATTGATAAGAGATAAAATCGGAGGATATTTTTCCAGTTGAATGGCAGCCAGGCCCATTTCGGAAGCAGTTTCCCGGAAACCGGATAAAAAATAGTAAAGTCCGCTGATAAACGAAATTAAATGGCCTGATTTCAATTGAGGAAGTTTTATGCTTAAAGCGTAATCATATAATTCACACACCAATATACATATTGAATGAAGTTTTTCAAGGTCCCGGAAATAGCTGACCAGCTGCTCAAGTTTATGTGCCGATTCCTTGGAATTATCGCTTCCCAGAGAATTGAAATAAATTTGAGTCTCGACTTTAACCGTTTCCAATAAAATTGTGACCGGTTCAATGGGTTTACCGATAATATTTAGAAAATAGGTTTGTTCCGGTGTCTTTATATCTTTAAAATACCCGATCAACAGCGAGCGGTCTATAAAATCGCCGGGAGTCAGCTTCGTAAACTGGGAGAATTGAAAACTGCCTTGGTCGATAAGAGGGGGGTATTTTTTTTTATGCTTACGATAATCCAGTTTAAAAAAGAAATTCTTGAATATTAAAAACCGGTTCTCCTGGAAGAATAATTTTTTATAATATTCGAAAGAAAGATGATTGATAATTTTATGAGCCTCTTTAGTCAGCTTCAGTTCGTTATCAAAACTGAAAAATTGAAACTTGGCCTCATCCAGATTTATTTTTAAAATTTCATAGGGAGTTTCTTTCGGGCTTTCCGTCATATAAAAACATCCTTCCTTGAAAAGGAAAATAAATAAGAGGAACTTTCCTGGTTTTTGAACTGCCCAAATATTATTTTCATTCATTATACACTATTCGGAAATAAAAACAAATAAATTTTTTTATATTTTTTTGTCATTTTTTATTAGTTTAATTATTATTGTTTTATAGTCAATAAAAGTATTGGCTAAAAGGAAGAATAATGAAAAGAATTATAATGACTTTACTTATTGCCGTATTTGCTTTATCTATTATTCAGGCTAAGAATGTCAATATTATTATGAAGGACGGCACGGTTTTAAAAGGCGATCTCATAGGCAAGACTTCGGAAGAAGTTTATATTCAGGACACTAACAGCAAGTCGGTTGAAGTAAAGGTAAGCGATATCAAATCGCTTTTTGACTCGGACACGGGCGATCAGATAAATCTGGCCGGCGACACGGCAGCTCCAAATTCAAATCAGCCCAATACGGCAGATACCAATGTTGTTATTTCCCAACCGGATGTAGCGGTAATTCCAAATACATACGTTTATTATTATTCGTATGATAATTACGACTGTTTCTATTATGCGGGTTACTGGTGGAGGCCATGGCACAGGGTTTGGTACAGGTCTGCGGCTTACAACGGCGGATGGGTATTAATAAGCCCGGAATATGTACCGTACAATGTCATGCATCTGCCCCCAAGGTGGAGGGATGGAATTGCAATTGCCCCGAGGATAGGCTGGGGAGATGTGCGATACCACTGGCAGGAATGGGAAAGGACAAGGTATTGGAGTAAAGTCGGCTGGAGAAGGGAAGAAGTAATAAGGCAGAATAATAGGGCGGTTGTTAGGGATAAACGTACCGGTGAAAACAAAAAGAAAAAAGAATCAGATAGAAAATAATTTTGACTGGTTTAACAGCCATTCTGTTTATTTATTGCTAATGAGAATTACGTTTGATAGATGGGCTTCGTAGTGTTTATACTTGTGATTGGGCGTTTCCAGTTTGATTATGTATAAATCACCGTGTACCCTTATAATATTACCGATAAACTTAGTTTCAGTTTTTTTCTTATCTTTAGGAAGATAAAAATCAATTCCGTTTGTATCGGATACCACGAGCCGGGTAAACGGTTCACTGCCGACCAGCCTTAATATACCCTGAACATCTATTTTTTGACCGTTTTTATATTTGCTAAGCTTGTTTGGGTTACTGCTCATTCCTAGTGATAATAGTAAAATGATTAATAATAAAAATATTTTATACATAGCTATCTCCGAAGTTAAACAAGAGTTCCAGAATATACTATTGATGGCTGTTAGAATTTGGAACGATTAAGGTTCCGGCAGGCTTTATTTTAATGAGCTTGCCGCTTGTTTGCGGTTTTTTCCCGTTTCTGCCTACTATAAAATCAATAGGGAAATGCCTCCCGGTACCGTCAGAAATAATTGAATAAGTTTTATCCATAAGAATGCCTGAAGCCGAAACGATACTTGCATTCGGCAAACCGCTGACGGGTATACCGGAATCGCTTAAATTCGCATCGACATTGTAAGCCAGTAAAATGTTTCCGCTGTAACTTGTCCCGTTTGTATCGGCAGCGTTATTTGATTGATTTATTCCGGCATAATAAATATTTACAATGGCCGTAGGGTTAACAGAACCTGTCCCGGAACTGCTTATCAAAGAATATATGCCGCTGCCCGGGGCTATATTGGCCGAAGTATGGGAATATATCGGCGGTATAACCGAAATGGCATTTGAATAACCCCACAAGCCGCCGCTTTCGCATAAAGCGTTCGCTATATACCAGTTCCCAAGGATTGTCTGCCAGTTCGCAGAGGATAATGAAGAAATATTGCTATTAACAGCGGAGACTACAGCCGTATAATCGGGGGCAGGATTGTCCCGGATGGTACGCAGGATTGGCGTATTATTCGCCAGAGAACCGCCCGATTGGATGCGGAGCCATTGAAAGAAAAGAAAATCGGTTACATAGTTCTCGTATATCTCAGACCATGAGTAAAAACTTGTGCCGGCTGCAATAAGTCTGTTATAAGAGGTATTGTTATAATATGAAACCCTGTCGTCGTTTCCCGGTAAAAGATTCTTCGATAATTCGTAAAGCCCTTCGGTGGAAACTGAAAGTCCTTCATTAATCCAGGTATCCTCTTCGGACCATGCATGAACCATAACTCTTTGATAATAATTGATCATATGCTGAAGTTCATGCGCTGTAGTTTGATCGAACAATTCGTTTCCGGGGGTAGTCGCCGGAATGCCCGGAACATTATTCATATAAATCATATTTTTCCCGTTTTGCCCCTCCTGTCCGGAGTATAATTGATTGAAATCAAAAAAACCGGCAAAATAACTTCCGTTGCCCAGGCTGCCCCCGGGAATATCATATATAAGAATGGTCACCTTTCCCGTATTATCAACATCCGGGATGCTTCCATAAATGCCGGTATCCAGATTATAAACGTTAGTGTCGAATTCCTGTCCCGTATTGCTTATCTCTTGTAATGTTACATAATTGAGTGAATTATCATCTACATAAACCAGGCAATGTGCCCCGGAATAAAGCAGCTGCGCCGTGAGCTGATAATAAAAAAGGTTATTAGGGTCAGTCATATCTAGCGCCCAGAATGTTCCTGGCCCCATAGACCCGCTGTTGGAACTGCTGCTGTTTTGATAAGGTGAACATGAGAATATACCTAAAATTTCGAAAACAAACAACACTAAAATAGAAAATGACTTTAAACCTGGAATTTTCATATTTCCGCCTAATAATTATTATAATAAGCTTAATGTTTTCCCGAAAAAAAATCAAAAAAGAAGTTGTAAGTACAAAAAAGTTAATAACAATAATAAGAAAAAGGAGTGAAAATGTTTTTAAATAAAATATAAGAGGGATTAAAATGATATCGGTAGTTCTTTATCCTTTTAATAATAAAGCAATTTAAAATTCAGTTAATTGACAATTCCAGAAAGTGTTATTACAATTTTTCTTATTAACAATAAGGAGAACAAAATGAAAGCATTGAAATTTATTGCTGCTATTATGTTTTTAGTTTTCGCTATTTCAGCGTCTTATGCGCAAACTTATTACATGGCAAATCTTATGAACTCTTCCCAGAGTGCAACGGTGACGGTTAACGGCTATCCTCTTGTTACTTCATCGCAGTTGCAGGATGTGTCATCTTCTGCGCCAATGAATCTCTGGATATGGAAAGGAGCCAATACCGTAAAAATCCACCTTGAAGCCAGGGATTCAAAGCATAGTCCTTCTCTGAGCGTTGCAATTATAAAACAAACATCAGATCAAAAAGAAACGAGCCTGGTTAAATTCGTTTACCCGGCTAAAAATGAAAAGCCGGTTTACCCTTATGATAAAACCATCACATTTGATCTTGCAGATGATACCCCTTCTGGTTTCTGGGGAGAGGCCGAACCGATAGTTCTTGACAACGCTTCTAAAAGCAATGCGGGAGATATTGTAGTACAGATTTTTAACGCTTTTCAAAAAAAGGACCTGAAAAAACTGCATGAGTTGAGAGATTACCAATTGAAAGATATGGCTAAGACCTTCGGTCAGAATGTTGAAAATTTATCGAAAAGTTTTGATGAGGATATTACCGAAGCTTTTGGCAGTAAAGATTTCAAGCCGGTCCCTTTCAAAAAGGATGATTTAAACTTTAACCTGCTGGAAAACGGGAAGGTTATCATGATTACGCTTAAAGACGGAACTACTCCATTGTCATTCGGTTCTTTCAGCATCAAAGATGTTTTTATAGGGAAAGTTAAAGGAAAATATCTCCTGGTAAGATGAGAGCATTCTATTCGAGAATTTACATAAAATATGGGCAATTCCAAAAAGTCATTTTTGGAATTGCCCATCCCATAACTTGTTATCCTGCCTTAATAACTCCTGAGATGTTTTTCAACAAGCGTGCCGCTTGACCCGGGTATGATTCCCCGCAGTTTACTGCGTTAACTATCAAGTTGGCTTTACGCTATTCTGTATTAATAATACCCCGCAGCTTGCTGCGGGGATAGTTTATTCAAAATTTTGGATATTATATTCTTATGTTTGACATAGAGTAATCATTTTACTATAATAATAAAACCTTTATGCAATATCCGGTAAAATTATTTTTCTAAATAAAATGATCGGCCTGCTTCAAATAAAAGGATTAATTCAGATTTTATCCGTGGGGGGTATATTTGAATATAGATATACGTACGCTCACCTTAATATTAAGTATTACAGATGCGCTTCTGGTTGGCGTATTTTTTTTCCAGTTTATATTAAATAATAACTTTCGGGGTCAAGGCTGGTGGGTTTTGGGGCTGGCCTCTCTGTCCATCGGCGTTTTTTTATTACTGATGCGTGATTTTATTACCATCAGGTTTATTTATATTATACTCGCAAATTCAATGATTATTATGGGCGGGATATTTCTCTATATCGGTATTATGCGGTTTCTCGAAAAAAAAGAAAACCTCCGGCTAATTTTATCAGTAATGATCTTGTTTCTATCATCATATTTTTATTTTACTTATGTGAACGATAATATATCTGTCAGGACTGGATTTCTGTCCGCCGCTATTGCTATTCTGGCATTATTCGGAGCGCAGAGTCTTTTAACATATAAAACACGATATATTAAAGCTTCCGCCTTCTTCAACGCGGTTGTTTTTCTATCGTACGGATGTTTAATCGTGATCCGGGCTGTAGTAGTGCTGACCTATATTCCTGTAACCAACATTTTTACGCCGGGCCTGATGCAGACGGCTTTTTTTTTGGGAACGTTTATCTACCATATCATTTTAACATTTGGGCTTATTATTATGGTCAACCAGCGGTTAAATGGGGAAATGCGGGAAGCAAGGAATGAACAGCGGCTCATTTTCAACAGCAGCCCGGGTGCAGCTCTTATAACCCGCCTGAGTGATGGTATTTATGTAGACAGCAATGATAAATTCACCGAATTGACAGGTTATAAAAGGGAAGAATTGGTTGGAACATCGAGTCTGGAAATCAATTTCTGGGAAAAACCGGCCGAAAGAGATATATTTACCAATGAATTGCGTAAAAATGGATTTTGCAAAAATATGGAAGCCAGTCTTCATCGGAAAGACGGCATGGTCACTACTGCAATTATGTCTGCGAATATTATTACTCTTCAGGGCATTCCGCATATCTTGAGCATTACGAGCGACATTTCGGAAAGGAAGCGGGAAGAAGAACAGATACAATCCCTCCTTAAGGACAAAGAATTACTGCTGAAAGAAGTTCATCATCGCGTTAAAAACAATATGAATACTATAAACAGTCTCCTTTATCTGCAGTCGAATAATTTAAAAGAGCCTTCAGCCGTCGCCGCATTGCATGACGCAGCAAGCCGTGTTCAAAGTATGGCAATACTCTATGATAAACTTTACCAGTCCTCAAACTTTAAATCTATGTCTATCAGCAATTATCTTACACCTTTGATCGAAGATATTGTTAGTTATTTTCCTAAAAACATCCCTGTTAAAATAGAAAAAAATATTGGTGATTTTCAGCTTCCGGCTGAAACCTTATTTCCGCTTGGAATCATCACAAATGAACTTATTACAAATATTATGAAGTATGCGTTCGCTGGCAGAGATGACCGCTTGATTACGGTCTCCGCTGAACAAAACAAGGATCAAACCAAAATCATAATCAAAGATAATGGAATAGGAATTTCCAAGGATTTCAACCCTAAAAATTTTAATCCGGAAAACTCAACCGGTTTCGGGTTAAAACTTGTCGGATTATTAACCAAACAATTGGAAGGTACTTTACGGATAGAATCAGACAATGGGACAAAATTTATTCTGGAATTTGATACTCCAAAATAATGGCACGGCTCATAAAAACCGGTGGTTTTGTTTACTGGTTTTAATATTGAGTAATTACACAATTACTTATTCAAGTGCGGCTTCATGCTGTTTACTGTAGATTCTCTTAATAGTCCTGATAAATTCATCGCCTTCAATAAGATTTGTAATTTTCAATAAGAAATGGGTCACCGCATCTTCCCTTACGCCGGAAATGCTGTATATTTCAACATTCTGAGGTTTGACTTCATAGCTGTTCATTATCACTTCCATATCGGTCAATTTACTGAAAGGCACAGGCTCAATATGACGGTAAAAAACCACAAAAAAAACACCCTTTGAATATACATAAAAGTCCTGGTGTTTATACATCAGGTTGAAATGATGCCGCGACAGAATTTTATTGCAGACGGAATCGAAGTTTTTATCCTCGTTTTCCTCGTTGCTTGTAAAATAATTTGCCAGGTAGCTGTGTGGAATAATTTTTTTAAATCTTTCATACATTATTCCGGAATCTTTGTAATCGGGTTTCATCATATAAACCCTTTCAAAATTCTTAAGGGCTGAGAATTCCTCGCCTGTATTCCACAAAAGATTTGCGTATAAATACATTAGCTCGGTTTTTGTCTCCTCGCTTGACGGTTTGGACAGGTAATCCGAGACATAACGTATTCCAGTGTTATAGTCCTTAATTTTAATGAATAAGTTTATAATGGCGATCTGGCAGTTTTCCTTGATTTTTACCGGGTTATTATTTTCTTCCTGGTTGTTGATATCTGTTGTGCCGGTTTTAATTTCTTCCTGCCAATCCCTTGCAAGAATATTCTGATATGTTTCCTTGGCTTCGCGGTATTTTTTAAGGCTTTCAAGAGTTTTTGCCTTATAGTAAAATACCTCAATATTATTGGAATCGTATTTTTCAAGCAATTCGAATTGTTTTAACGCGCTACCGTGGCTCCCGTTCTCGAAAAGTATTTTTCCATACAGAAACCTGGCATCAATCAGCCCGCCTCTTTTACTTAAAAGTTTTTCAAGATATTCCCTGGCTTTTTTAAGATTTTTGTTTTTGTATTGGATCCGGGCAAGGTCATATAATGTTTCGCAATGGTTTTCATCATGTTCCAGAAGCATCAGGTAATATGACAGCGCTTCTTTCGGCTTGTCCAGGAGACTGTAAATCCTGGCGATGTGAAGCAGGATTGATATATATAATTTCTTGTTGTTTACGGCAAGGACGCTTGCCTCAATATAATATTTCAGCGCTAACGAAAGGGATTCCGTGGATTCGTAAGCCTGGGCCAGATAATATAAAACAAAGAGCAGGTCGGCTTTCTGGCGGGCCGGTTTGTTACCAATATAATCTTTAGCCGTTTTTATTACCTCGGAATACTGCTTGTTTCTTAATTTCCGTCCAAGCTGCCTTTCAATGGATTGCATAAAGAACATTGATCTTATTACAATAAATATAATTCCTGCAAGCAGTAATGCGATTATGGAAAAAATTATTATCAGAAGATCGTCTTCAATCTTTAATTGACTGAGCGCGGCCGGCAAACCGGATATATTTTCATTCATAATAATCCTTCCCAAATGCGGGTAAGGTTTGTTTTATTGATCCAGCCTTCATGTCCGTCTATTGTATTTATAAGATAGTAATCGCTGCTGGCTTTTTTTATAACGCATTCAAGACCGGCTGCCGCATCATTGATTTTAATGGAATTTTCTTCCGGCCTTTCCTGAAGTATTGAATCATTTATTAAAACTGCGTTCTTATTATCAAATGTAACATTATACCTTACAATTGCAGAAAGAATAAAAATAATGCCTAAAATGAAGAATATCAAAGAAAAGATCATTACCTGTTTTTGATGATTTTCTAAGAGTATGATTGTAAACCGGCCCAGAATAACTGATAATCCGCAACTTCCGGTCAATAAAAAAAGCAGCCCGATGAATCCCGTCCAATTTATATTCAATATGAGAAATGGAAACAAAACAGCCTGTTCCAGCGGCGACAAATCCATAAGGTATGGCGGTATGCCAATTGAATCCCTGTAAGCGTTTAGCTGGTTTTTAATATCTTTGCTATAAGGATTTAAAAGGTTTGCGCGACGGAGATTGAGTATTGCCAACCCTTTATTACCGGCATCGCCGTATAGAATTCCGAGATTGTAATAAATTCTGTCGTCTTTAAATAATTTTGCCAGTTTTTCAAGCTGTGGTATTTCATAAGTTTTTTGTTCCTGGCCGAATACAATGTTTCCTATAAATAAAATCAATGATAAAATTATAATTTTCTTCATTCCTGGCTTCCCCTTTCGTTTTGATTTAAAAGACTTTCAGTATAGTTTTTTAATTTAATTTTGGCGTTTTTAATTGATTCAATCAGTGACGCCTCGGGATTTTCACAAATTTCACCGTGGCCCGGGAACATTCTTCTGGTTTTATAAGTATTGAGCCTTTCAAGGGAATTTATATAATCGCCGTAGCTGCCTGAATCTGATATCTTTGAAATAACGCCGTTTGCGAAAACAGTGTCGCCTGTGAACATAAATCTCTTAAACGGCTCATACAAACAAATACAGCCCGAGGTATGCCCGGGAGTATGAAGTACCTTGAGCTTATAATTGCCGAAGTCAAATAAAACCCTTGTTTCAAGCCAGATGTTGATTCTGGTTTTTATTGTTTCTTCTCCATGGATTGCGGCGTGTATAACGTATTCATCCTGAAGTTCGATTTTGGTAGCGGCAAAGCGGTCGGCCGCGAGCATTGCCGTTTCGTAGAAAAAGCCGATCCCGCCGATATGATCGTAATGCTCATGGGTGCAAATTACCAGGTGAATATCGCTTATCTTTAAACCTACTTTTGAAATTGATTGTACAATATTGTTGAAATTACTTCGCGTACCTGTATCTACGAGCAGATTTTTGTAAAGGCCTTTAATTAAATAGGCGTGGGAACTGGGTTTATTGCCATATATTATAAAAATATTTTCTTCAATCTCGTCTAATAATTTATCCCCTGGCATTTTTCAACCCCTCAATATTCTTAATAAGCCGGCCAATCTTTTTTTCAATCCTTGCTTTATCAAACTTTTCATATCTCTCATAAATCACTTTTTCTTTCATAAAATAACGGTTTAAAAAAATCCACTCCGATGATTCTATCGCTGGAAATAACGAAGGATCAATTTTTAATTTACGAATAAAACCGCCAAGCCGGAAAACTCCCATGATAATTTTATCGATTTTATTGAAATCTATCAAATGGTTGTCAAATAGTTTTTTTTTGTCTATCAATGGATAATTTTTGCACATTTCATTTACATAGTAATCAAGGTCTTCATGACGGAAATTTGTTATTACAGCGCCTGTTTTTGTAGCATTAACCAGATCGAGATGAGGATTAACACTGTGAATATTTTTTGCTGACTCTTCGAACCACCCTTTGAAATTGTTTAAAACAAAATCAGTATAAATTCCGCCTTCCACAGGGATGTTATTATCTGTTCCATCCGTTAAAGAATATTTTCTTGAGCGTAGAATTTTTAAAAAAACACTTTCCAGTGGAGTCAAACGGTTGTTCTTCTGTAAAATGCGGTAAAAATGCGATGTCGACGGCGAATGAGAAGTTTTGTATGAATAGGCCAGGTCCTGCCCGACCAGGATTATTTCTTTTCCACCGATTGTATAGGCAAAATGAAAACTTGACGTGGAAACCGACCCTCCCGATTCGACATCTCCAAGCCGGATCCCCCCGTACGATTCGATCCAATTGACAAGTTCGCTCTTTATGAGAAAGGAATTTCCGCTGTAATCAAAATCCAGATGGGCCGTTGTCGCTATATATTTATTAATTTTTTTCCGGTTTTCATGCTTGTTGCATTCATCAAAATATGAGGGAAGTGATGTATTTACAACAATATCATATATCAGGTTTGTTTTTGAAATATATTTACTGTCGATAAGTGAAAAGTCACCCAGGTTATATACCTGCGAATCCAGCGAATAGATGAAATCTGGGATTATCCCGGCCTCAAAAAGAGGCAGAACAGCCGTGTCTACAGAGATTGTTATGCAATAAGGGCAGGCTCTTTTTATATTATCCAGTGAAAATTTTAATGATGGCCCTGCTGATATAACCATTACAGGGGCATTTATTTTTTTAAAATCCATCTGGCTGACAGGGTAGGATGTTTTCAAATTGGGAATATTTTTTAAGATATTTATAAACCAAATCTCCTCAAAATTCAGTCTTGTGGTGAAATCCCCCAGTTTGACTTTAAGAAGCCTTTCTATCCTGTCTTCAAATGGTGTGTATGTTTCTTTATCATATGCTCCTCTCAGGATAAGAGTTTTGATATTCTTAAAATTCTGTATTTCGATTAAAGAAAAAATTGTATCGAGCTTATCGGGCCGGTCGGTTGGTGAAATATAAAAATAATTCGGCGGGATTTGATAGATTTTTTGAAAAAAAATATGAATATTCGGATTCAGTTCGATAATTATGATATTCTGAAATCCCTCTTTTTCAAGGATTTCAAGGTGGTAGCCGAAACCGGCACCAAGAATTATGATAAGCGTTTTATCTTTATCTAGAGAAAATAAAGAATTCACAAGTCTTAAGGCTTCCTTTCCCGGAGAATAGGAACTATGGACAGGCTTTCCTTGAACCCTGGGATAATAAAGTCCGTCTTCAGCCATAAATATTTCCGGGCTTATCTCCGAAAGATCCTTTAAAGCCCTGTAATTTATCATAAATTCTTATCCTAACATTTAGCAAATGCCGATTATATCGGCAGAATTAACGTTACGTTTATTCCAATCAAAGCGCTGATAAAACCCAGTACCACGCCGGCCAGAACATCTGAAGGATAATGAAGGCCGAGATAAATTCTTGAAAATGCTATAAATGAAGCTATGATTAGCATCGGAATAAAAAGTACCGGGTAAAAATAATAAAATACGAATACTATACCGAATGCGCCGGCCGTATGCCCTGAAGGGAATGAAAATTTATCAGGCGGGGCTATAACATTGGAAATATCTTCAAACTTAACAAACGGCCTTTGCCTGCTGAAAATATGCTTAATTATAGTTTGAAGAAGAACTTGGGTAATGGAAGTAATAGTCAGCGCCAGGCCGCTGTAGATATCGATTGCCAGGAATATGACACAAAGGATGAACCAAACCAAACCATCACCCATCCTGGACATAAACTTCATAAATGTTGTAAAGGATTTAATCCTTCTGTTGGAAAAAAATTGAACAAAATTTTTATCTAAAAAACGCCATCGGATTTTTCTTCTAATTTTTCCTTTTATGGCAATTTTTTCCCTTCTGCTCAAATGCTGCTCCTTAATTATTTTTTGTTATATAATCTTCAGCGTTTTCCGGTATTTTTATATTTTTAACCAGAAAGTCCGGGGCTTTGACTATTTTTCTAGTTTCACGGGAAATAAACACATGTTCAGTAAAACCAAGGCAAATTAATTGATTTTCATTTCTGAAAAGCCGGTAATCGATTTTGATTCTTGGACCGCTTAATTTTGTTACGGCGGATTGTATAAGAATATCATCATCGTAAAAAGAAGGCGCTATATATTTTGCGAATGCTTTTGTAACTGGCAGGATAACGCCGGTCTCCTCAAGGTTTTTATATGTGATTCCGGATTCTCTTAAAAGCTCAGTTCTGCCGATTTCCATCCATATAAAATAATTGGCATAGTATACAACGCCCATTTGATCTGTTTCGGCGTATCTAACCCTTATATTTGTCTTATTTGTCATTTCTGCCTCAAATAAAATTTATATGTAAAAGGCATTTATTTTATCATAAATTCCGGAAATTTTCAACAAGCTTTTTAGCATACGTGCTCCAATTTTGGATTTGATGTTCCTGCGCGGTTGATGAGCAGAGCCATTACTGGCTTACCTGCTTTAACTCAATTAATAAGAATAATAAATAAAAAAGCTCCCTTAAAAAAGGGAGCTTTTATGATTAATTGATCTTATTTATGTTTTCCATTTATCTTATCTAGAAACCTGTTAAAAGCCGCAACAAGATCCTGTAGTTCATCATTCTTTCTCAGCCTGAATTCGAGAGTCTTTATATCTAATTTCCCTCCCGTTGCTTCTTCCAGCGTACGCTTTATTCTGTAAATCGGACCAGCCATTTTATGGGAAATGAAAAGACCGAAAATTGCTATTAGTACTATATAAAGGATACTGATATAAATCAGCGGAGGAGTGTAAATCTGGAATATATTCATCGGATGGCTCAAATCGATTGTATCCTCAATTTTTAATGTTTTACCGGCTTCCATTTTTGTGGTATCGATTTGTTTGGCCTTAAAGTAAAGAGGGGCTTTGAAACGGTTTAAATTATATATTCCTACTACACAAAGAGATAATGCCAGACCTAAAATTATCAAAACGGAAAACTTTCCAATAAACCTTAGTTGGAAAGGCTTATCAATAAAATAGTGCCATCGGAATTTTTTCTTATTCACAATGTCCTCCTTATTACAAATCTATTATTTTTTTACACTTATAATTTAAAGTAAAATAAAATTTTGTCAAGATATAAATGTGTTTTCATAAAAATATTCACAATAATAAAGTTAGGTTTATATCTACAATTTATTTTAGATTTATATTAATCATTACATATGAATTATAATGATTTAAATTCAGTTACCGATAATTATTAAAAAAGAAAAAAATATGATTAATATAATTCATAAAATAATTATTTCTTCAATAGCTATAATGGTTCTTTCATGCTGTGCAAAGCAAAATCTACAGATTGTCAAAATCGAAGATATTCCGGCTAAAAAAATTGAACCTGAAATTAAAGTTAATGATGTATGTGAATCAGTTGAATTAGGACCATTTATCTGGCCGGAAAGTCATAACTTAAACTCTATTTCAATAAATTACTTTACAACAAATGAAGAAAAAACTACAATATTCTTCAGTATGGCCGGTGAAATAGACTGGGTGAGGATTGATGAGACACTTACAAAATATCACAGTATGGTCTTTGATAATCTTGAGGAAGGAGCTGTTTACCGCTTTGCTATTCAGAACAGCGGAAAATCTAATTACAGGAACGCGTCGATAAGAACTGTTCCATATGGCGATGATTATCATTTCTTTTTCATAATTTCAACCATTGATGAAAATAGTTCGATTGATAAACAAATAATTTCAACAAATGAACCTTTAAAAGGGATTTATTCAGGACCGGCAACAAATTTCAATGAAACTCCTCCCAATTTTTTAGTATTAATGTCAGGAAAGACAAATGTTAATGAAAAATCATTCTATGAATATTATAAATTGAATAAACATCTTCTTTCATCTACAATAATAGTTCCTATGTTTGAATTTTCCATTCAGAATAAAAAATTCTCATTATCAAAGAACGGATTGATCAATATAAGATATAAAAATGTTAATATTATAATGATTTATAACGATCAAATCGACAGCCAGCTGGCAGGTAAATATGTTTCTTCAAATATTGATGATTATAATTATCTGCTGATAGGTAATATCGGGAAAATTGGCAGGGAAGAGATTATTAAAAAATATTCTATGGTTGTAAATGGCATATTTCAATACAAACAATTGGATGATGAGGATGGTAGTATTACGAAATCGAATCAATTCCAGGTTGTAAACATCTCTAGAAAAGCTAAATTTGCGGTCAAATAGGAGTGAATTTATGGGATCGGGAATAATACTTTTAGTTAACGGGCCAAATTTAAATATGCTGGGAATCAGAGAACCCGAAAAATACGGGAATAAAAAACTTCAGGATATCGTAGATGCTGTTGAAAAGTATGCTGTAAATCTGGGTTATAAGATCAAAAGCTTTCAGTCCAATCATGAAGGGGAACTTATTGATTTTATTCAGAAAGAGGGGATTACTGCTTCAGGCATGGTTATAAATGCCGGAGCTTTTACACATACTTCAATTGCATTACGTGATGCTATTCTTTCAATCAAACTGCCTTTCACAGAAATACATATTTCAAATATATTCTGCAGGGAAGATTACCGCCGGCATTCATATTTATCCGATATAGCCGCAGGTTTAATTACCGGTTTCGGTGAAAATTCATATTATCTTGGAATAAGGGCAATGATTGATTTTATTCAAAATAACAGATAAAATATAGTGATATTCAAATTGCGATATCAATAATTGATAGATTGATTCGATATAAGAACATGATGAATTTTGGCGAAGAATTAATTACAGGATTTTATGGTGAAAATGATTTTTCATATTCTCATTTGTTTATTTTCAACATTTCTCTTTATGATTATGAATATATCATATTCCCAGGAATATATTTCATATTCTAAGGAATATGAATCCTTGAAAAGATTGTATTTGACTGGTATGATGGCTTTTACAAGTAATAATCTTGCTGAAGCGGAAAAGAATTTTAATGAAATTATTTCAATTACAAATCAAACGGTTAAGGATATTGAACCTTTGAAAGCAAGGGCATATTATTTTCTTGCCGATATTAATTTTATCGAACAGAAATTTGAAAAATCAATTGATAATTATAAAATAGTTGTACAAAAATATTATAGCGAAGATATTTATACCAAGTCTCTTTATAAACTTGGAAGAACATTGATTGTTTACGGCCGTTACGATGAAGGTATGGCTGTTCTGAAAGATTATCTGGCAAATTATGAAACCAATGATTCTCTGGCTGACTATGCTTTATACTGGGTGGGGCGTGCATATGCCGGGAAAGGCGATCAGCAGGGCGCATTGGACTCTTTTCAACTGGTATTGTCAAAATATCCTTCTACGACTTTATCATATGAACTTCGGAATACGATAGATGCAATATCAAAAATTGTTGAAACTAAAAACAGACAGAAAGAAATCCTAACCGGAACAACTAATAGCATTCAGGATCTAAAAATTAAAAATGAAAGGATGAAACAGGAAAAGGTGATGCTTCAAAAAATGACCGAATTATTACTAATAAAACAGCGGTTGCTTGAGATAAAATCGGAAAAAGTCGAACTTCTCAGTAGAATAAAAGATCAAGGACTTAGATAATTATGATCAATCGCTTTTTCATCATATTATTTTTAATGTTAATTTACAGTTTAATATGGATTGTTCCTGCTTACGGAAAGTTTATTGAATTATCTAACGATTATGTCAAAGTTTCAGTTGATTATGATTCCGCGCGTTTTTATCTGGAAATTTCCAGTAATGATTTCAACAATAAATTTGAAAATAATAAAGCCCTGCTGTTTAAAAAAACACCTCCGACATCTTTTACAACAATAGCAATCGATAATCAATATTATATTTACGGTAGCGATGCCGGAAACTTTAAGAAAAAACCGCTGCTTGACTCAAAAAAGATCCAGAGCGAATGGATTATTAAAGATGTCAGTATTATTCAGGAAGTCAGCCTTATAAACGGGCAAAGCACTGGAAATGAAGATACTATGTTAATTGTTTACAAAATTACAAATAAAAAAAATAAAAAATCAATGATCGGGCTGAGGATGCTTTTGGATACTGTCGCCGGTGATTTATCGGCAAGGGCGTTCGGAATACCCGGCCAGGGAAAAATCGATAAGGAGACAAGAATTGTACGGGATGATATTCCGCCTTACTGGTATTACCTTGATAACTATGATAACCCTGTTTTTGGCGCCATGGATACTACAATGGGAGATGGAATTACAAAGCCGGATAGGATAATATTTGCAGGCTGGGTTAGGTTAACCGATAATCCCTGGGAATTAGTAGTGGACTCCACAAGGGATTTTCGAAGGCCCGGCACAAGCCAATATAACAGCGCAGCAGCTATGTATTATGATCCAGTTGAGATCGATAAGGATAAAAACATAGGCATTACTAATATATTCGGAAAATACAGTCCCAGCTATTTTACTGATAAAGATATGCTTATGTCGCTAAATGTGCCAAAAGAACCTCCTTCACCGCCTATTCCGGTAGCGGTTGAACTTGTTAACCAGGCTAAAACAGTAATGGATAAGCTGGAATTTGAAATAATCATTCCAAATGGATTCAAGCTATCTGATAATGAAACAAATATAATTGATTTTTTTAAGGTTGAAACAAATGCTTCTAAGAAGGTTTTGTGGAATTTGATCAACGGCAATATCGGAGGAAAATTTCAGGTAACCGTGAAAGCATCTGGCTGGATTAACAATAATGTGCAAACTATTGAAGCGGTAAAAGATTTTACAATCAATTATTTCACTGGAGCGCCTTTACAAACAACAAACCTGGTATCAGGGCCTTTGAGCAATACGAATTTTGTTTTGACCAATACAAACGTTATTGCAACAAACATCATATTTACCTTGCCAGCAGTTGTATCGGAACAGGAAAAAAGGCTTATTAAGGAAATCGGGCAGCTTGATGATTTGATTAACGATGTTAATAAAAAATATCAGATTTTAATGGGTATATACAAAAACTTGTATATGACAAATGAAATATTTTTAAATGAAATAGATACAAATATTCAAAATTTTAATGATAAGTTGCATGATTTTGAATTTAATATGTCGAATGAAAATATGTTAATAAAATAGCGGTAATTACATGAATTATTTTGATAAAAGATTGAAACAGGTTCAAAACCTCATCTCAGATGATCAGGCTATTTTTATAAACAAACAGGAAGAAGTTTTTTATTTTACCGGCTTCACTGGTGAAGACGCATATCTCTTTATAACCAGAAACCAGGTATATTTTATTACAGACTCGCGTTTTACCGAGCAGGCGGAACAGGAAACAAGGATTAAATTTAACATTGAAGAGATTAAGCCTGATTATAAATTGATTCATATTCTAAAAAGTATTATAAAAGATCATAAAATAAAATATATTTTATGTTATAAGAAAGAAATTGATGCTGATTTTTATGAAAATTTAATAGAATCTCTGAACTCAAACAATAAAGAGTCCAATGAAAGGATTACAATACAAAATTCGGATGTCGTAAAGGATCTCCGTATTTGTAAAGATGAATTTGAAATAGAGATTATGAGGCAGAATATTATTATGACCGAACTGGGTTACCATTATATAATCCGGTTGATAGAGGAAGGAAAAAAGGAAATTGATATCGCAGCCGAACTGGAATATTATATAAGGAAAAACGGGGCATTGAGGCCTTCTTTTGATACAATTATAGCTTCGGGCCAGAAGAAGCACTCTACCGCATGGAAAAGCAAGCGAAAAGATTATAGTACAAAACGAAGTCATCATCCTGGATTTTGGCATACTAAAAAACGGATACTGCTCAGACTTTACAAGATCGTATTATTTTGGTAAAATAATCGGCCCGAAAATCAAGGAGATCCATTCGGTTGTTCTGGAAGCTTTAAAAGCCGCCGAAAGTATCGTAAAACCTGGGATTAAAGCCAGCATTGTTCATAATGCGGCTTATGATGTAATTAAAAATGCCGGATATGAAAAATATTTTCTACATTCGACAGGTCATGGGGTAGGGCTTGAAATTCATGAACTGCCCAGGATTTCAGCATCCGATGATACTTTACTGAAAGAAGGTATGGTTTTTACGGTGGAGCCGGGTATTTATCTTCCCGAAACCGGCGGAATCCGCCTTGAAGATATGGTCGCGGTTACTAAAACCGGATACGATTTACTGACCCAGTGCAGCTATGATCTATAGCATGCCGCTTGACAGTTTTACAAACCGCGCAGAACCATTAAAGCCAGAAAAGGAGCACGGATGCTCCATGATATCTTAACTTTTACTTAATAGCCAGTGGCGAACATCAGTTCGCCAAGCGATACGATATCGCAAGGAGAAATAAAATGACATCATCCAATGACTTGAAGAAGGGAACAGTACTTAAACTTGACGGGGAGCTATACGCAGTGCTCTGGTATCAGCATCATAAACCGGGTAAGGGCGGGGCTATTGTCAGGACTAAACTTAGAAATGTTTTAAAAGATACGGTTGTCGAAAAGACATTCCGGGCCGGTGAACCGCTTGAGGATGTTTTTGTGGAAACAAAGGAAATGCAGCTTCTTTATAAAGAGGACAACAAATATGTCTTTATGGATAATGAAAATTTTGAACAGTATCATGTAGAAGAAAGTTTGATAGGGGATGCGGTAAAATATCTTAAGAATGAAATGGTCTGTAATCTTTCTCTTTTTAAGGGCGATATCATTGCTGTTGAGCCGCCGATGTTTGTTGAGCTTGAGGTTGTAGAAACAGACCCCGGCTTAAGAGGTGATACCGCGAGCGGAGGTTCAAAACCGGCAAAGGTTGAAACAGGCGCAGTTGTTCAGGTGCCATTATTTGTAAGTATTGGAGAAAAAATTAAAATTGATACCAGAGACGACAGATATATTGAAAGGGTTAAATCATAATGATAAAGGGAGGGTAATGTGATTGATGTTAAAGATATCAGGAAATTATATGACATCTTTAAAGGCGATGAGATCGAATCCGTGGAAATACAGAACGGCGATGACAGATTAAGTTTTTCAATGGGAAATTTACAGCCTGTTGGAGAGATAAATCAGGAAAATAATACTGGAACTAAAAAAAGCGCTGCGAAAAAATCAGGAAAATCTGCTAAAGAATCGGATACTTTAGAGCCGGCTGCTTCAATGCCGGTTCAGGAAATAAATGCTGTTTCCGAAGAATCAAAACAGCTTGAAATTTTTGAACTCAAATCAGGCTGGGTAGGATTCTTTACACGGATGAATCCGAAAACCGGTGAAAGTTATATTAAATTACGGGATGTAATAAAAAAAGATGATCTTGTCGGTCATGTTAGAGTTCTTGGGGTTCTTCAGGATTTAAAATCGGAAGTTGAAGGCAAAGTTAAAGAAATCCTGGTGGAAGAAGGACAGCCTATTGAATACGGCCAGCCGGTTATGCGGTTTGAGCTACAATAATTAATTTGGGAGTATTGATATGTTTAGAAAGATACTTATAGCAAATAGAGGCGAAATTGCCGTAAGGGTGATCCGGGCAGCAAAGGAAATGGGTATTTCAACGGTAACTGTGCATTCGGAGGCCGATGAATATTGTCTTCATACTAAATTATCCGACCAGGATGTTTGTATTGGGCCGGCACCATCAAAAGACAGCTATTTAAATATTCTATCAATTTTGAGTGCCGCGGAGATTACAGGGGTTGACGCCATTCATCCCGGATATGGTTTTCTCGCGGAAAATTCCAAATTTTCCAATATCTGTCATGACCATAAAATCACATTTATCGGGCCTTCCGCGGAAGTTATCGATCTTTTAGGCAACAAAGCGGCGGCAAGAAAAACTATGCTGGATGTCGGGGTTCCGATAACGCCAGGAACCGGTATCATTCATAACCCGGAGGAAGCCATCGCTTTTTCAAAGGAAGCAGGTTATCCGGTTATTGTCAAAGCGACGGCAGGCGGCGGCGGGAAGGGAATGAGAGTCGCGTGGTCAGATGAGGAACTTGTGAATATAATACCGATAGCCCAGGGCGAAGCAAAATCAGCTTTCGGGAATCCTGATGTTTATGTTGAAAAATACCTGCAAAATCCAAGGCATATCGAAATACAATTTATTGCCGACCGTTATGGAAATGCCGTTCACCTCGGCGAAAGGGACTGCTCAATACAGAGAAGGCATCAGAAACTGCTTGAAGAATCCCCGAGTCCCAGGCTTACATCGGCAATCCGTGAAGAAATGGGGGAGGCGGTAAAAAAGGGCGTTACAAAAGTAGGGTATGTCGGTGTCGGTACTATGGAATTTCTTTTTGATGAAAATGGTAAATTCTATTTTATGGAAGTAAATACAAGGATACAGGTTGAACATCCCGTGACTGAGCTTGTTACCGGTATTGATATAGTGAAAGAGCAGATAAATGTAGCTATGGGAGAAAAATTATCATTCACGCAAAAAGACATAAAATTTACGGGGCATGCTATTGAATGCAGAATAAACGCCGAAGACCCGTATATGAATTTTATGCCGACCCCGGGTAGAATTGAGGATTTTCATCTTCCCGGAGGGCCTGGGATTCGTATTGACACCCATGGCTACAGTGGTTATGAGATCCCAAAATTTTACGATTCACTTGTGGCAAAAATGCTTGCTTGGGGGCGTACCAGGGATGAAGCAATAGCGAGGATGAAAAGGGCTTTGGGAGAATTTAAAGCGACAGGAATCAAAACAACTGTTCCGTTTCATGAAAAGGTTCTCGAAAGTGAGGCTTTTAAAAAAGGGAATTATTCCACAAAGTTTCTGGAAGATTTTAAATTTTAGGTAACCGGATGAATAAATTCATAATTAGGAAAAAAAGCATTATTGAACTTGTTGAGCATATTATAGAAAGAAATAAGGATATCCGTTTGTTCAGAATGTATTATTTTCGAAATATAAGAAATTTTCCAATACGGTTTTCTTATTTGACTACGAATTCGATTTCACTGAAAATCGATATCGATGCGCGGTTTGGAGTCGATATTTTGAAATCAATGGATAAGGTCTCAGGTGAAATTAAAAGTAATCTTATAAAATATGCTTCGATCACCGCACAATCTATAGAATTAACTGTCAAGGGTATTTTTGATGAGGAAAAGAACAAAGAAACTGCTCAGGGTAATTAAACAGGCATTAAATTATACATTTCTTTGCGCTTCAGTAATAATCGGTATATTTTTGTACAGGGTATTTCTGGGATATGTGCCGGGAGTAAATATCGCCGATCTTTTTATATTAAAAACCGGAATTCAGGCATTTCCATTCTTCGGAATTTGCGCAGGAATCTGTATAAGCTTTCCCTTTATCATCATTGCTTTTGAAATCTATTACCGGTTTTCAACATCTTACATATCTTTCATTACTGAAAACGGTTTTGTTCATTTAAGCGATACAGCGATTGCCGGATTTATCAAAGATGTGGTTGCGGGTTTAGCCGGTGTTGAAACTGTCGAAGCAACTATAGAAATCTTTAAGGAAAACCGTCTTGGCATACATATATGGCTAGATACCGATGAAAAGAGCGATTTTGTGAGATTCTCCGAAAGGGTTCAGCAGAGGGTATTACAGGATCTTGATTTTAATTTCGGTATAAAAAAAATTAAGTATTTTCATGTTTATATTGAATCAACCAATATCAATACAGGCACAGCCGGCTATAAAGTGGATTATCATTAAATGAATGAAGCAATTATCAGGGAAGGCAGAGAAAAATCCATTCTCCTTCATCATCCATGGGTTTTTAAAAATTCCATCCAAAAAATTACAGGCCGTCCGGAAAAGGGCGAGATTATCAATTTAACCGATTCAAAGGGCAGTTTTCTTGCCAGGGGTTATTATAATGAGGATTCACAAATTTCAATAAGGCTTCTGGAATGGGATGAAAAAGTAACGGTGGATGACGGCTGGTGGAAGACTAAACTTGGTCAATCTATTGAAAGGCGTAATCAGTATTTATCCGGGAATAAAAACGATGCCTGCCGTCTTGTTTATGCCGAATCCGACCTTATCCCCGGCCTGATTGTAGATAAGTACGGGGATTTTATTGTTCTGCAGGTTCTGACTGCCGGGATTGATAAAGTTAAGGATATAATTGTCGATAACCTGCGGGAGCTGCTTCATCCGAAAGGGATTTATGAAAGAAGCGACGCTGATGTGAGAAAATTGGAAGGGCTTGATGAAAATTCCGGCTTACTGGATGGAAAAGAACCGCCGAATGATTTGATAATTTCCGAAAATAACACTTTGTTTTCAGTAAATTTAAAAAAAGGTCAGAAAACCGGATTTTTTCTTGATCAAAAAAATAATAGACAGACTGTGTCACAATTTTTAAGAAACAAAACTGTACTTGACTGCTTCTGTTATACAGGCGGATTTACAATTCCCGCACTTAAACAGGGGGCATTTCATGTCACATCGGTAGATTCATCGGAAGCCGCCCTGAAAATACTTGAGAGAAATCTATCCATAAATCAAATTTCCGATAAATCCAGTGAAATAATTGAAGGTGATGCTTACCGCGTGTTAAGGAATTTTCGTGACACTTTAAAAAAATTTGACGCCGTCATTCTTGATCCGCCCAAGCTTGCCCCTACTCGCCAATCTCTTGACCGGGCAATGCGTGCTTATAAGGATATCAATCTGCTTGCTATGAAAATCCTTAAGCCCGAAGGCTTGCTGGCCACTTTTTCCTGTTCGGGCGGAGTAAAAATTGAAGACTTCAAAAAAATAATAGGTTGGGCTTCTGCTGATGCCGGTAGGGAAGTACATATAATAAAGATTTTGTCACAGAATGAAGACCATCCGATAAGGGTAAGCTATCCCGAATCCGAATATTTGAAAGGTTTGATCTGCAGGATTCTATAAATCCCGAAAAGAATAATTTTTTAACTAACTGACATATCGATCAATTTAATTTGAATAAAATAGTTGTTTTTATTATAATAATAATATTATTATAAATTATTTGTCTAATTCTTATATTAGTTTTTTACAGTTAACAGATTGCTGTACATTACTAAATCCCTTTTTTTTATTGCATCGGGAAAACAAGGGGGGTATGAATGGAATTACGGAATATTACTGAAAGTATTCTGGTGGATCTGGTTGATTCGCTGGAAGATGTTAAGAATAAAATCATTAATAAAAATCAGAAACTTGAATTGATCGCTTATGTATTGAACAGGTTAAAACCGGTATATGTAACAAGCAGCAAGGGTTTTATGAATGTTCTGGTCAAATTTCAAAATGATCCCCAGTTTTATGCCGATATGATGGTACAGCTTAATGATGGATTAATTGCTGTTAAAAACATGATATCCGATCAATTGATTCCTGATGATGATTTTCAATTGCTTAGAAATATTACCGAATATATTGTTGTCGATATGGTTAATGAATTGGGTGATATTCCGGAAAATCAAAAATTTGAATTATTCTCATATATCTTAAACAGGCTTAAACCTCTTTATATAACCAACGATAAAAAATTTCCGGAAATTATAAAGAACTGGAAAAATAATGCTGATTTTGTGAATAATATTAAAAATAAAATCAATGAGGGATTTGTCGCAGTAAAAAAGATAGGGATTACGGAGGAAAGGGAAGAAAGGCTTGACTTGAATGCCGCGTACTATGGTTTTCCTAAAATCTATGGAAAGATAATATCATCGATTTCTTTCATGTATCTTGAGACTGCGAAGGTTACTCTTCTAATCGATTCTCAAATTGCCCAGTCATTATATTCCGATATGGATAACCCGGTCGAGCTTATTCCTGATGACAGAGGTATATATTCATTCGCTCCAAAACCGGCCAGGGCGGAAAAAGAAAGCGAAAAAAAACTTTTCATTCTTACAATTTTAATTCAAAAAGAAGGACGAGAATACAAAAAAATCCTGACCTATGAAACTGAATCCGTTTTGGGAGATGCTGTTTTATTTAATTATCAGGAGAACATCCTTTCGATTGAGGATATTTATGTCCCGTTCTAAACTCAGCTAAACATCTCCTTTTCCACAATTTCGCAGATAATATGGCCTATCATAATATGGGATTCTTGTATTCTGGGGGTATCTTTTGAGGGAACTTTGATTAGAAGGTCGCACAATCCGGCCATCTTTCCGCCGGTTTCGCCTGTAAGACCTATGGTTTTGACCCCGATTTTTCCCGACATCTCCAGAGCCGACAATATATTTTCCGCGTTGCCGCTCGTTGATAAACCGACAAAAACATCTCCTTTTTTTGCGTTCGCTTCAAGCTGCCTCGCGAAAACCCTGTTAAAAGCGTAATCATTACCGATAGATGTCAAAACCGATGTGTTAACAGTCAGAGCTTCCGCTGCAAGAGCTTCCCGCTCCAGATAAAACTTGCCGACAAGTTCTGCCGCAAGATGCTGAGCATCAGCAGCGCTGCCTCCGTTCCCTGCAAAAAATATCTTACCCTTATTTTCCCTGTATGACTCGATTATCATTTGAGCGGCTTTATTAATATTTTCAATAATTGAAGAACTTTCCAGAATTTTCTGCTTAATTGAAATGCTTTCCTCAATTTTTTGCTTGATATTCATATTCACTCCTTTGTTTGATTTCCTGGATAATTGTATTGAATCCGTCATATGTTTTTAAATTATCATTTATAGGATATTTTCCCGCTATGATAAAGCATTTTAAATACGGCAGGCTTTCTATATTGTCGCTTTCTTTATCGCCGATCATTAAGCTTCTGTATAAATCAATATTATGCTTATCCGCCGCTTCAAGTATCATACCTGGACCCGGTTTTCTGAGAAGGCTTTCTTTCTTAAATTTCTCAATAACCGCTTCCTTATGGTATGGACAATAAAAAGAATCCAGAATTCCGATATCATAGTCAAGAAGCTTTTTCTGCATCTCTTCCTGAAAATTAATAAATTCCTTTTCTGTAAACCTGCCTTTACCTATGCCAGCCTGGTTGGTTACTATTATAAGCCTGTAATTCATTTTCTGCAGTTCTTTTAAAAAGGTTATTGCACCAGGGATAAAATTCAATTCTTCCGGCCTGTAGGTATAACCGGTGTCCTCGGTTATTGTTCCGTCCCTGTCCAGAAATGCGGCTTTAATTTTATCCTCATTTATCCAGCTTTCCAGAACTTTGTCAGCCCTGTAATAATCTTCCGGGACACCGATATCTATGAACCGTCCCCCAAATGGGATGCCGGAAATTATTTCCTCACTGTTTTTCATTATTCCGGGAAGAACTTCGTTTTCCAGCGAAAGAATACCTTGTTTATTAAAATAACTTATAGCTCGATGAGATAGTACATAAATACCGCCGTTGATAAAACCGTCATCCAGATCGCTCCTTTTTTCAACAAATTCAATAACCCTGTTTCCGCTCAGTTTAACCGAACCGTATCGCTTAACATCGCTTTTGTATTTCAAAGCCATCGAGATCAAACTGTTTGATAGATGATGATAATCCATAAGATATTTTATGCCGGCGTCAAAATAGGTATCGCCGTTGATAACGATGAAATCTTCATTCGGGCAGAATCTTTCAGCAGCCTTTTTGACTGCGCCTCCTGTACCAAGCGGATCGGTTTCCCTTGAATATTTTATTTGAACCCCGAAGGATCTTCCATCCAAAAAGTAATTTTCGATTATATCACCTTTGTATCCGGTCAGCAAAATAATATCATTGAATCCCTGCTTCCCCAAATAATCTATCAAATATTTCAGAAAAGGCCTGCCCTGAATAGGAGCCATGGGTTTGGGAGCATCTTTTACAATATGGGAAAGGCGCGTGCCGAAGCCGCCGGCCAGAATAAATACTTTCATCTTAACTCCAGAACAAAAGATAATTCATTAATTTTTCTTTATATAATCCATAATCTGCCGGCAATATGAATCGAAATCTAAAATCCCTCGACTCCGCTCGGGATGACGGCAACTTCAAATCGAAATTATTAATGATTCCACTAAAAATGCCTTAAAATTGGAAATAAATGTTATTCTGATCGTAGTCGAGGAATCTTTGAAGGTTCAATACAATTGAATCCTGTTTGGTAAAATTATGAAGATTTTCTTCAAGATTATTATATTCTTCCCTGATTCTTCGAATACATCTCTTTATGGATTCAATTTTATTTAAAATAACGTCCATATCCGTCTCCTAATTTTTCCTTTAAAACCGGTGATCTTTCTTCATTTAATTTTTCATATTCGCTTAAGGTATTCATTTCAATAAATAGCCTCTCTGAGTCATCACTGCAATAAATCAATTTATTTTTCTTTAAAACCTGAATCTTCAGGATAGTTGTTACCGTTTTAAAATCTATCAAATGAACATCACGATTAATTAATGCTGATAATTCATTCGCCAATTCGAACAATAAAAGCGAATCCGGCTTGTCTTTAGTAATAAAAGCTATATCAATATCGCTATCCCGGTTAAAATTACCGTTAACAAAGGAACCAAAAAGATAAACAGCTATCAAGCCCATTTTTTTTGATAAAATTTGTATTATTATATTATCAATATTCATTATTTATTTCCATGCATAAAATTAAAGACATATTTTAAAATAATTACTATAAAACCGCTATTATTTGGCAGATACTTTTCAATAATTTGACACCCAAATTAACATTTGTTATAATACTAACCCTGATGAATAGAAGAATTTACCGGGCCGCTAGCTCAGTCGGTAGAGCATCACACTTTTAATGTGAGGGCCCTGGGTTCGATCCCCAGGCGGCTCAATTACCGTTTTTATGAATATTCCCCTGTAGCTCAGTTGGCAGAGCAGGTGACTGTTAATCACCGGGCCGTAGGTTCGAGCCCTACCGGGGGAGAATTTGTAAAAGGGACTGTATAAAAAACAGTCCCTTTTTGTTCTTTGAAAGAAAGAATTTACTGATTAACCGTTAGGTAAATAGCATTATTCAGTCATTTACAAATCTCTGATTCTGATTTTAGATGGGGTAATAACAACAAACTTGTTATAGAGGGATTGATTGTATTGAGATATAACCTTAATTAAATTTTTTAAAATCTGTTGCAAGTCTTCATTTACATAACGGATGAAAATGACCCCAACGTTTTTATACTGGTGAGAAAACACCAGTTCTCCAAAATCGCTGTCTTCTGTTAGCAGTATAGCGTTATTCTTTCGTGCTAATTCGATTACCTTCTCATCAGAGATTCCCGGTTGTGATTCCATAACGGATAAAACGCTTACTTGGAATTCTCTTAATTGTCTGATAATACGGAAATCAACATTTTCGTCTGCTAGAAAATTAAGAGGCAAGCATTTCCTCCTTACCGATCACATCAGCGGAATAGGAAAGAACAGCATAGATATCTTCAGCCTTGATATTCGGATAAGCTTCCAGCAATTCTTCAATTGACATTCCTTCCGATAGTTTTCTGAGTAACAGCTCAACCGTGATACGTGTTCCTTTTACAATCGGTTTTCCCATCATAATTTCCGGGTTTATTTCCAGCCGTTCTCTGTAATTCATATTATTACCTCTTTTATACTCATTAAAATATGTTCTTGCCTCATTATTATATTATTTTTTATGGGAAAAAAGCAAAAATTGGGGTTCTAAAGA
Source organism: uncultured Spirochaetota bacterium (assembly GCA_963783575.1). Taxonomy (GTDB): domain Bacteria; phylum Spirochaetota; class Brevinematia; order Brevinematales; family JAOACQ01; genus CAWEAK01. Next base: position 144,007 of record CAWAOD010000005.1, read on the forward strand.
ATAATTCTATATGCTTTTTGGAAGTAGAAGAAAAATCCACAATTTGAACGCTTTAATGGGATGACGAATACAGCGGCGCATCATTTAGCGGCATCGATTGAGGGAGGAGGTTGATTTTAGTATGTCCTTTAGCTATCCGTTTCATTTCAAGTCTTACTCCATCCCACAAAAGCACGCTTTGAGACACCAACCGGGGGAGATTTTGTAATGGCGCATGGCTGGAAAAGCTGTGCGCTTTTTTTTATTGTGAGCTCTCGTAGAGCTGTTTTAACGGCTTATAGGCGGTTTGAAAGTCCAGAATTTTTCATCCTTTACGCTAACAAAATGAATCGTAAGTCACTATAATCGCCAAAAGGTATTGCCTATCCGAAGGATATTCAAAGTGTTAATCATTGAAAACCTTTTTTCTTTTTCCCATAGCTAAATTATAATTTTTCCAATCGATAAATTGACCACAGTAAAAACAGGTAATATAATATCTAAAACTTATTATAAAGAAAATATATATTGCTTTGTTATATGCAAAAATTTAACGGGTTATATATTTCTGAATAAATGGAGTATTAGTATGCATAGAATCTTTATTTTTTCAGGTGTTATTTTGATTAATTTTATAATTTGCGCCGGATTATTATTTCCTATGGATTCTGGTAACTCATCAATAAAAATGTATAATGATGCCAATAACGCCTACTCTTTTTTCTATCCATCCGTTTGGGACTTTAAAGAAGATAAAGATGGACAAAGTTTGGCTTTTAAAAACGAAACTGGGGATAATGCAAGTATCCAGATTTCTATATTTAATGGAGAAAGTTATTCGTCTTCCTCCGGTAAATGGGGTGTCTTTACCTATCAATATAACAGTAAAAATAAAATATGGAAAATAACTTCCCCCTCAGATAGTGGGAAAGGTTCTAATGTTCAGGAAATCCAAACTATGCTGACAAAAGGCGGCCTGCCTTACACGGTGGAGGACCGGCAGAATATACATACTTTTATTTTTGCTCTTCGCCCGGGAATTTACGTGATCGCAGTAACGTTGAACTTTTATCCTGAAACCCAAAGAATAATTTTTATCGATGGTATAATACTTTCTTCCCTGGCTTCCGACAGGCTGAAAGAAATCATGAGGGAGCTTTCAGACGGTCTTGGCGGTATTTATCAACAAAACATTAATTCAAGAACCAAAGAAGAAGTGGAAGCATCAAAGAAGAAAAACGTTGTGGATTATTTCCTGCTTTGCACGGATATTATTCCATATTCCAATTTCAATACACCGGTTGAACTACCGTATGCGGTACGATCCACATATCCCTATTGGACAAACTTGAATTATAATGAGTTGAAGGAGTCGATTGACAAAGGTTTTAATTTTAGGAAGAGCTTGCTTTCCATGTATTTAGATACGGCATCCCCTTCAGGACTTATAATGGATAAAAGAGAAATAGATATTCAGAATGGATATATTTCTATGAAGGGACATAATAAAAACAGCGATTTTTTAATTAAATTCGTTTATTTTATTAAATCAGACGGAACATGCATTCCCGCATTTTATTATACACACAATGCGCTTGAGGAGCATATCTCGTGTTATACTTTTTATGAGGGAAAAAGGATCATGAAAAACGAGGAAATTATTTCCGGTTCTCCCTTTGATTTTTATAAAAAGAAGTTCAAGGAACTGGAGAAATACAGTGAAACCAACGTATATTGGTCAATTGAGCTGCCGAGATATGGAACGACAGCCAGCTTATTCATGGGACTTGAGACCGCTGAAATGGCCATAGAAATAGCAGAAATTAATAATAATTTGGACATTAAACTTGGGAAATTGCCGCTTGACTTGGTTTGGGATCAGTCAAAGGGAAGGTTTGACCCAAGATATAGTAAAAACTGGAATGATCCCTCAAATTTTGTATTACTGCCAGGTGATTTCTGGGCTGCAGTGTTTGAAGACGACATGAATTATATTGATTCATATGTGAAAAAAGGCGGTAATATCAATATCAAGCATTCTATATATGGTTTTACGCCATTGACATGGGCAGCTTCATATGGCCATGAAGAATTGGTGAAATTTCTGATAAAATCGGGAGCCGGCCCTCAAATCAAGGACGGTGATGGCAAGACTGCTCTTGATAAAGCAAAAACGAATCATCATGATGATATTGTCAAAATACTGGAAGATGCCGAGGCAAGGTAAGTTTTTAGAAAAAGCTGTAATAAAATAATAGTTAATTAACATTTTATATATGGCTATTGGAATTATGGTGAAATCATTTTGATAATTATCAGGTATAGCCTTTAATATAACTAAAACTAAAATAAAAATTGTTATAGAAGGTTACCAGATTTATTGTGTCAATAAACTTTCCTTCAAACCATTTTTTTATATAATGTTTTAACAGAAGTACTATTTTTCCTATTAACAAATCAGAGGTAAAAAATGCGAATCATATTATCAATAGTACTTATTATTTTCGGTTTTTTTCTTGGTGCAGTTTGTTATTATTATGCCCTGCAAATAAAAACAGGTCTTGTTCATCGGGAAAAATACTCCAGATTTATTGTAGAATCAGGGCGTATACTTCCGGACATCATCTATACGAATGCTGAAGGAACAGAAAAAAAGGCGCACCTTGATTCTGGAAGTTATAGCCAGTTTAAGCCGGGAGACCAGATTTTTTTCTATTTGTACCCTAAGAATCCGGAATTTGCCACTCCTGATAACTTTCTGAATCTTTATTTTCTGCAACTGCTGGGAGGAATTTTTTCAGTACTGGTAATCATTATCGGCATTTTTGTTCTTTCAGGAAAGTTATCTCTGATGGGAGCCACCTTTTCAGCATTAGCAGCTCTTATAATCGCCCTGTGGGGTTTTGGAATCCTGAAAGGAGAATTTATTTTACAAACAAAAGGAACTCTTATAACCGGGAAAGTTGTTGATATTAATAGTAAGAAGGAGTATACCTATACACATACAACTGGTAATAATTTAGTAGATAGAAAGAAAGGATGGACTCGATATCTTAAGTTTCAATATTATGGACCGCAAAATCAACTTCTTCAGGTAACAATTGCAGATCAGGACAAAGATTACAAAGTTGGTGATGAAATCCCTCTGGTAGCCGATTTTTCTTCGCGTCCAATAGTTGCGATTCATGACTGGAAGAGTTTTATTACGGGACTTTTCCTGGTTTCGCTTTTCTCTATTATGTTTACAGCTGCGGCAGTTATTTTTTGGTTTGTGTTTATTGGAAAAATCAGACCATAGAAATGATGGGGCTATCATACCTGATCTGCCCGATTGTTCAGTTTTTGGAAGTACCGAAGAAAGAGGCTCTTAAAGAAATAAAAACAGCCATGGAATTATGGATTCAAAACGCGTTAAAGGATGGAATAAAAATACCTGAACCTAAAGAAAAGGTTATTGCCTGAATCTACTTATATTTTAAAACGGCATTAAACTTTCGGCAAACTAAGTAACTGTCCTATGTTGATGAATACAGCGGCACATCATTCATGGTTATCGATTCTGGAAGAAGGCTTATTTTGGTATGGCCTTTTGCTATGCATTTCATTTCGAGCTTTAGTCCGTTCCATAAAAGCACGCTTTGAGACACCAACCGGGGGAGAATGGTTGGTGTTTGGGAGTATATACCGGATAACGACTTAAGAGATAGCCCTATATCGGGTTGACGCCTGTATAAGACTATTTTTATGCTGTAAGAGCCAGTTATGACCTTGTAAAAGACAAGCCTTAAAGTTCATTCCGTAGATTTTTTTTAAGAAGCTGATGTAGTTTGTGTGACAAATTTAGGTTATAGACATTAAAGCAGTCTTTCCATATTTATTCTTTCAAAATCATGTCTACGAAAAGAGAAGGATCTTTTCCTCCTGCAATACCTCCGCCGTATTCCATCCATACCCGCCTTTCACTTCCGTCATTATCGTTCAACAGGAATGAAAAACCAAGATCGAGACCCGGTAATATTTTCTCTTTCCTGTTAAAAATAAAGTCCCAGGGTATCGTTACCAGATAAACCGTGTTATTTCCTGTTCTCCGGATTTTACATTCAACGTTTTTCAAACTTCCGGGATATTGACCTTTCGGAGCTATCCATCTGAATTTTTCTATTTTTCCTTTGTCGGTGAGCGCGAATCCTATTTCATGGTATCCCTTTCCTCCGGAAGGATTGGATCTGTATGGATCAAGAGCAAATTGGATGCTGTCCCCATTCCAGATGTTATTTCCGCTTCTGTTCTGAAAATGCCTGTCATCCGTTACGATAAATAACCCGTATAGGTAATTATCATCCCATTTCAAATAAGCTTTAGCGCTCAAGTCTTGAGGACCTCCCCAGCCATTCTTCATTACTTTATTATCCATGCCCAGGGTAAAATCCGGATCATTCGGCAAGCCGCTCAAAATAGAGTCGATATCAGGCTTTTGAGATGTTTTTTTTACTCTGAGAGTCAGAACATCAGTATGGTAATCTGCAATCCAGCCGTTTTTAAGCATAACCCTGGCTTTCAAATTTCCCTTAGTGTTTTCAGGCAGCGGGAATTCCCGGGTTATGCCGGGTGACACTGAAAAATCCAAAGTTTTTTTATAATCATTATTTTCTATTAGAATTTTTCCGTTGCTTATATCGCTCTTTGTCGGATTGAAAATCTGCAAAGCAATATCCGCATGATTTGAATCTTTCAAATAAACCAGGGGATTGATTTTCAATTCGATCGGGTCTATCATTTTAATTGAAAGAATATAAGGGCTTTTTTCATTCATTCCCGGAAATTCAGATTGATAAAAAAGATAAATATTTGTTTTTCTTTCATAAACAGGAATTTTTATCGGGATTTTGATGCTTTCCTGATTTGCGGAGAATTCGGTTCTTCCCATTAATTTCCAATTATCCGGCAGTTTGAAACTGATTAATCCGCTGTTTGTCATGTCTTTTTTATCCCGGTGAAGATTTAGAACCAGCGTTTCCTCAGGATAAATATTAATCTCATTTTCTTCCGGTTTAAAGACCGGATGTGTGTAATTGTTCATACATTTATATAAAAATAGTGAAATATGCGAAACCGCGTCGGCAAAATATTTATTGTCCGAACTGCCTTCCATTACTCCATGTGACGCGCCTTCCATAGTAAATAATTCATTAAAAATTCCGTTATCCGTTAATTTTTTAGCAAGTTCAACACTTCCTTTATAAGGAACAGTCGTGTCTTTTGTGCCATGAATAAAAATAGTCGGGGTACGGGATAGTTTTAAAAACGGGAATGAAATTGATCCATAAATATTTATAATTGCGATCAGGCCGCTTTTATCCGTAAAATTGTTAGCGATTACTCCTCCGGATGAAGCTCCGCCCAAAGCGATTAAATTTGTATTTATCCCATACTTTGCACTGTTTTGTTTTACCCAGGTTATAGCGTTTTCCGTATCCTCAATAGCGTCCTTCAAAGCAAATGGCAAAACAAATTCAGGGTGTTCTTTCAACCGGTAATCGATTGAAACTGCAACGTAACCCCGTTTGGCAAGAGCTTCGGCCAGACCGGCAAGCAGAGTTTTACTGCCCCCGGAAAAAGCCCCGCCGTGTGCCAGGATAATAACCGGCCGATTGGTTTCCATATCATTAGCCGGTTGATAAATATCCAGTGAAAGATTTTTATTTTGCCGGGTATAAACAATATCCTTTTCTAAGTCAATTTTATCAAAAATGGGCATTAAATAACGAAGATTTTTTCCCTCCTTATTTTGCGCAAATCCTTCTGAGGGAAAAAGAATAATAATTGACGCAACCGTAATCAAATTCAGTAAGATATTTCTCATAGGTAATTCCTCCTTAATATAAAAACTTTTCTACAGGCTCCTTTAATATCTTAATCCAAGTAATTATTAGTTTTATCGTAACAGTAAAATGATAACCCACTTTCATGTAAAAAAAAATCGGGGGAAAACCCTGATTTTTTAATACACTTTTCTCGGGGTATGCCCTGATATGCAATTATTAGAGATTAGTCAATTTAACTGAGACCACTGGATTTATGGTTTTTCAATGAACTGCTTAAACGGGCTGATGAATAAAGCGGCGCATCAGTTAACGGTTTCAATTTTCCGGCGAACGCAGGCCTGTGCTCTGCAGCTTTTTGAACGCGTCGTCGATCATTTTAAGCCTGTTGTTGACTTTTTTAACGGAAATTTCAAGGGTATATCCCTCATCCAGCAATTCCTTGATTAGCAGCATTTTTTTTATAGTCTGATAATCGTAACGCCTTGTCTTAGTCTGGGCATTTAGGGAAGTGATATATCCCTTTGATTCCCAGTACCTTATCTGCCTCTGGGGAATGCCTGTAATTTCAGATACTTCGCCAATTCCTATAATCAGCCTGCTTAATAAATCGATATCCGCTTTTTCTATTTTATTCTCTTCCATGTGTAAATTATAATTTAATAAAATAAAATGTCAATATTTTAGATGCAATGTTGACATTCTCATTAAATTGTATTATAATTACATCTATTGTATATATGTTACAATTATGGGAAGTATTAATCATGTTTAAATTTATTCTCTTTGAAGTAAAATTAGGCTGACTGCGTATAGAGGGCAGCCCTGCTATAAAATTAAATTAAACGGAGGATAAAGATATTACACCGGAGATGAAAGCTTTTATGGATAGGACGGGAAGGGTCTCATTAAATGCAGACAGCGGCGGGTTTCTTATTCGTAAAGCCGGCGCCTCAGTTACTGCGGTAAGAAGGGGTGGCGCTCATAAGAGCTAACTTGATTCTTGATATTTTTACAAATCATAGCTATAATATTTATATGGAGGCGGCTATGATTAATGAAGATTGGAATATTTTAGTTTCAATGTTTCCAATAGGTTGGCGTGAAAAGGCAAAGGAAACGGGTGCATTAAGGGGATTGCGTAAGTGCAAATCTGAGGAGGACTTGCTCAGAACCCTTTTGATTCATCTGGCTGGCGGGTTTTCTCTAAGAGAAACAGTAGTAAGGGCTCGTGAAGCCAATTTAGCAGATTTATCTGATGTTGCCTTGCTGAAGCGATTAAGAAAGAGTTCGGATTGGTTGGCGTCATTATGTGAAGGTTTATTTGAGGAGCGAGGTGTGAAACTGGAAAATAAAGATGGATTTGAAGTTCGCCTTCTTGATGCTACTGTAGTTAAAGAACCTGGAAGGACGGGAAGTTTATGGAAGGTTCATTACAGTCTTAGACTACCTACATTCAAGTGTGACTACTTTCGCGTAACTCAAATGAACGGTATAGGGACGGGTGAGTCGTTTAAACAATTTGATTTGAAACCGGGTGATTATATTATAGGTGATCGAGGTTATGGTCAGGCTCCGGGAATAAAGTTTGCCGTTGAGCAGAAAGCTTCTCTATTGGTCCGCATCAGCCCTCATCATGTTGTAGTTAGCGATTCATCCGGTAAGCCATTTAATTGGCTGGATAGATTATCAGAAGTTTCGAAATCGGGACAAGCATGTTCATGGAATGTTCATTTACAATGCCCTGATAAAACCACTGTTTCCGGTAGAGTTTGTGTTATAAGAAAATCTGAACAAGCTATTCTTAAGGCTCACAAACGTATTAAAAAGCATGCTATAAAAAAGAGTCAGAAGTTAAAACCGGAGACACTAATATATGCGGAGTTTGTGATTGTATTCACAACTTTTGAAGAGTCAAGTTTTCCGCCGGCAGAAATACTGCGATGGTATAGATTACGATGGCAGGTTGAATTAGTATTTAAACGTTTTAAGCAACTTGCGGAACTTGGGCATTTGCCTAAATATACAGATGAAAGTTCCAAGGCTTGGCTGTATGGCAAATTGTTTGTGGCCCTGTTAAACGAAAAACTTATCTGGCAAGCCCAGACTTTTTCCCCCTGGGGTTATGATATTATTAATCAGGGCAGGGATAGTAAGCCGTTGGCGTGAATTTGCATTTATGCTTCATGAAATGCAGAGAGTAATTATTCCATGCCTTTCGCTTACCGGTATTTTTATAAATTGGATAAGAATTTCCAGAGGACTTATTAATAAAAAGAGAAGAAGAAAAATGCAAATTGTGGAATATTTTTCCTTAACAAGTTAGCGCTTATGGGGGTGGCGCTTCCCATGCATTGGACTCGATGAACCACTGGCTCCACTATCAACAGACATACATGGTCGGTTCGAGTTACTGGGACATGGTTTACTGCCGTGAAATTGGTGATGCTGAAAAAGACGAGGAGGGAATCAGGACAATGAAAAGACTGGGTGAAAATATGGTTTTCCTTCTTGAGAAATTGTATAAATAAAAAATAACTGCGGGGATCCAAAAACAGGAGCTTTGTTTTGATTAATGAGTATGATGAAGATAGTATAGTAACTGGTTGAAAACTTTATCAGAACGAAAGTTAATATATTGAAATTATAAAGACGGAGGGCAATGACAATGGATAAAAGAAAGATAGCCCTGATAACAGGAGCAAATAAAGGTATCGGCTACGAAACAGCAAGACAATTGGGGAAAATGGGAATTTTTGTCTTACTTGGAGCAAGAAATGAGGAAAGAGGCTCTAAGGCAGAGGCGGCTTTGGCAAATGAAGGGATAAATGCGCGCTTTATTTTACTGGACGTTACCAAACAGGATTCAATTGACGCCGCAGCAAGACTAATTGAAAAAGAGTACGGATTACTCGATGTCCTGATAAATAATGCTGGGATTTTGTTAGAAAAAGGCGCGGTTCCAAGTCAAATTGAATTATTCGTTTTGAAAGAAACATTTGAGACTAACTTTTTTGGTATGTTTGCAGTGACAAAAGCAATGTTGCCTTTGGTTAAGAAATCTTCTAATGGAAGAATTGTCAATCTTTCAAGCGGACTCGGTTCATTAACAATGCATAGCGCCCCCGGATCAGTCAGTCAAAACACACTTGCTTATAACTGCTCTAAGACAGCCGTTAATGCATTAACAGTCCTTTTTGCCAAAGAGCTTAAAGACACAAAAATTAAAATCAATGCTGCGGCTCCCGGCTATACGGATACCGATATAAATAATCATATGGGTACTCGCACAGTAAATCAAGCAGCTGTAATAATCATTCGCCTTGCCACGTTAGATGAGAATGGACCAACCGGCGGTTTTTTTGATGAAAACGGAGTTGTTCCCTGGTAGCCGAAAGTCGTGTACATTAATCAAAAGCGTTCGCTGAACTATACGCCATTCTGGAGTCGTTCCCGATGTTTTGTGTTAAAATATATACAAGCCCGGCAGGATAGATGGAACGTCTGGTATTGTTAAAAATTAAGTATTAAGTTAAAGGCGAGGCCGGGGTAAGATTTTTGGACTTACTGAAAAACTTGTAATCTCTGTACAATTCGGTTTGTACTAAATGTTGTTATCTATAGATAAGCGGATATTCTTCCTGATTTTTCAATGAATCCATTTATAGATCGTTATCCAGATCCGGTTAGTGGAGATTCCCAGTGGAGTCTCTTTCATTGTTTCATGGACTGCATCGTATTTTTCTTGATCCATGGTTAATTTTAGTTATCCAGATAATATTCTTTCCGTCAATATCCGGCCATAAACTAAATGGCATAATCTGAATTATTAAGCTATATTCTCAGTCAACATAACAGATCTTGAAAAATATTTTTAAAAATCCTTGACTTAGAGTTAACTCCAGGGTTTATAATTATATTATAATAACAAACTACACGAACCAATATCTAAGGAGGTTTAATCACATGACTATAGCGGAAGTTGGGAAGAAATACGATCTTACACAAGATACGCTGCGTTATTATGAACGTGTCGGACTAATCCCTTTTGTTAACCGTAAAAGCGGAATCAGGAATTATATGGAAGAGGACTGCAGGTGGATCGAATTCGCAAAGTGCATGAGAAATGCCGGTATGCCGGTCGAAGCTTTAATAAAGTATGTAACACTTTTCCAGCAGGGCGAAGTCACTGCTCCGGCGAGGAAGCAGCTTTTGATTGAACAGCGTGATCTGATGATGCAAAAGAAGAAGGAATTGGAAAAAACGATCGAGCGCCTGAATATGAAAATCGAAAGATATGAGCAGACGGTGGTATTGGCGGAAAAAGATTTGAAAAGAACAGAATATTAGATTATTTTTTAATTTGGAAGGAGATAAACAATGCAAAAACGTAAATTAGGAAAAAGCGGCCTGGAAGTATCGGCCCTAGGCCTCGGATGTATGGGTATGAGTCATGGTTATGGCCCGGCTGCGGATAAGAAAGAGATGATTGCTCTGATCCATGCGGCCGTAGAGCGTGGTGTCACATTCTTTGATACGGCTGAAATGTATGGCCCGTATACAAATGAAGAGCTTGTGGGTGAAGCGCTTGAGCCTTTCCGCGGGAAGGTTGTAATAGCTACCAAGTTCGGTTTTGACATAAAAGGTTATCCTAATCTGAACAGCCGGCCGGACCACATCAGACAGGTTGCCGAAGCATCATTGAAACGGCTGAGGGTTGACGCGATAGATCTTTTTTACCAGCACCGGGTTGATCTGGAAGTACCCATTGAAGATGTGGCGGGAACAGTCAAAGACCTGATTCAGGAAGGAAAAGTGAAACACTTTGGCATGTCTGAAGCAAGCGCAAAAACAATACGCCGTGCCCATGCAGTTCAGCCGCTTGCTGCTGTTCAGAGCGAATACTCGATGTGGTGGAGGGAGCCTGAAAACGAAGTGCTGTCAACTCTTGAGGAACTTGGAATCGGGTTTGTTCCTTTCAGTCCCCTCGGCAAGGGTTTTCTCACAGGAAAAATCGATAAAAACACGACTTTTGATAAAACAGACTTCCGCAATACAGTCCCCCGCTTTACACCGGAAAACAGGGACGCTAATCAGGCTCTGGTCGATTTACTGGAAAAAATTGCAGAGCATAAAAAAGCAACACCGGCACAAATTGCGCTGGCTTGGCTGTTAGCCCAAAAGCCCTGGATTGTTCCAATTCCAGGCACAACCAAATTGAAACGCCTGGAGGAAAACATGGGAGCGGCAGCATTAGAATTAACCCCTGATGATCTTGGCGAAATTAAAAATGCACTATCAGAAATAAAAATACAGGGTGAAAGATATTCAGGAAGCGGAGTGAAACTGGTTGGACGCTAAAGCTCCGGTCTGACAGGATAATCAAATTAGCAAGGAGTCAATTATGCAAAAGGTTCTATTAAACAATGGCATAGAAATGCCAGTATTAGGGTTTGGCGTTTTCCAGGTAACTGATTTGGATGTATGTGAAAACGGCGTTTATGAAGCTATCATTGCCGGCTACCGCCTGATTGATACCGCTGCTTCTTATATGAATGAAGAGGCAGTCGGCAAAGCAATCAAAAGGAGCGGGGTTGAGAGGGAAGCGCTGTTTATCACCACAAAGCTCTGGATTCAGGATACCGGGTACGAAAACACCAGGAAGGCTTTTGAAAAATCGCTTCAGAGGTTGCAATTGGATTATCTGGACCTGTATCTGATCCATCAGCCTTACGGGGGCATCCATGATTTTGCTGAAAAATGAATTAAAATTTGAAAACTATAACCAACCTTTTCTAATTGTATTTATAACTCATTGTTATAAAATAGGATATGACACCAATAAAATACTGTTTATTAAACATTTTAAGATTTATGATGATTTTCAGTGAACACATCCATGGTTCCTGGCGGGCTATGGAAGAACTTTATCATGAAGGCAGAGTGAGAGCCATTGGCGTCAGCAACTTCCAGCCGGACAGGATCATGGACTTGATGATGCATAATAAGATAATTCCCGCGGTGAACCAAATCGAAACCCATCCATTCTGTCAGCAGATTGAAACTCAAAAATTCCTGCAGGATAATAAGATTCAGATGGAATCCTGGGGGCCGTTTGCGGAAGGTAAAAACAACATTTTCCAGAATGAACTGTTGCTTTCTATCGCAGGAAAATACAAAAAATCCATCGCTCAGGTCATTCTACGCTGGCTGACGCAGAGAAGTGTAGTAGCTATTCCGAAGTCAGTCCGTAAGGAAAGAATTATGGAGAATTTCAATATTTTCGACTTTGATCTGAGCGTTGAAGAGATGGATAAGATTGCGATGCTGGATACAAAGAAAAGCCTGTTTTTCGACCACCGCGATCCGGAAGTTGTGAAACGGCTCAGCAGCAGAAAGTTGGATATTTAGCAAAGTGAATGGAGAATCATTAATTTTAGAAGTCATTTGACCAGGAGGTCATTATGGGTAGTTTAACGGCACTAATTGGATCTGGTTCAATAGGTGTCGCAATCGCGAGAAGAGTGAGCGCCGGAAAGCATATTCTGCTCTGTGATTTACGGCAGGAAAATGCGGAGGCAGCAGCCGCAGTTTTGAGTAATGCGGGATTTGAGGTCAGCACTGCGGCCGTCGATGTATCATCGCGCAAAGCAGTTGAGAATCTTGCTGAAAAAGCCTCCAGCCTTGGCGATGTGACTGGAGTTATTCACGCTGCCGGCGTTTCGCCTTCGCAAGCTCCGGTAGCTGCGATTTTGAAAGTGGATTTGTATGGTACAGCCCTCGTACTTGAAGTATTCGGAAACGTCATTGCACGCGGAGGTTCCGGTGTAGTGATTGCTTCCCAATCGGGGCATCGTTTGGGCGCTCTCACGGATGAACAAAATAAGCTTCTTGCGACAACGCCGGCCGATCAGCTTTTATCGCTTCCAATGCTCCAGCCGGACCAGGTGAAGGATACTTTGCACGCTTATCAGCTCTCAAAACGCGGAAACGCTTTGCGAGTGATGGCAGAAGCCGTGAGATGGGGTAAGCGGGGCGCCCGTGTCAATACAATCAGTCCCGGCATTATTATCACTCCACTCGCGAAAGATGAACTAAAAGGCCCTCGTGGAGAAGGTTACCGCCGCATGATTGAGGCTGCCCTGTCGGGAGAGCAGGTACTTCTGACGAGGTTGCCAATGTCGCGGCGCTTCTTATGGGGCCGGACGGCGCTTTTATCACCGGCAGCGATATTCTGATGGATGGCGGGGTTACTTCTTCGTTCTTCTTTGGGGAGCTTGCCCCGAAATGAGTAGATAATTGAGTCTACAGGAACGGCTATGATTTGATTTTCACTGGCTATCTTAAATTGATAAGGAGGAAAATTATAAGTACAAACGATCTGAGCAAAAGAGTAATTTTTCCTATGGGAGATAAACTTGTAAGCAATAATTTCAAAGGAACTGTATGGCTTAAAATGCTGACCCCTTCAGGTTAAGCCTGTCCCATCGGGAATGTGACCTTTGAGCCGGGATGCCGCAACAATTGGCACAATCATGCAGGCGGTCAGGTTTTACTTGTGACCGGCGGCTGGGGGTTAAAGGCCTGCATGGTTTACCAATGCGGATAAAGTGGATTATGAAATTACGGAAAAAGACAAACCGGAAAAAGGCTCAGTGATTTCTCAAAAAAGCCTGGCGGCTTTCATCGTTAAAATTATTGAGTTTCCTGAAAAGTATATTCGTGAATATCCGGGAGTGAACAAGCCGGAGTGAAACTGGATGCAGTAACGGCGTAGCGCAAATAGAGTCATTTGATAACATTTGAAACTTCAGTTAGTATTAATGTTAGACCTGTCGTACTTTCTTTAATAATCCTTCTTGCGGGGCCGTCCTCAATCCAGAATATGGAATTCCGGGTTATTTGGCCAATTAATTTATCAAGAAAAGGATCTGTTACAGATGAAGTAACTTTTATAGTCTTAAATGTTCCTGCCGGAGTTGATATTGTTTCATGACCCTAAGACATGTATAGTAAATGGTATCGTTTCTTTTAAAAGCAATGGAATAAAAATATAACTCGTTCCATTATCATTGATATCTAAGAAACGGGGAAGGAAAATGCTGGAACTACTGTCCCCAAATGGGTACCCTTTCTTAATGGGGATACGGCTTTTTTTTGTACCATTGACCCCATTTACACGATCTACCTCAGTATAATGAATCATTGATGATTTATCATCATATAAATAATCCATCGATAATGGTCCTTTATAATTATTATTTGTTTCAAGATAATGGAAGTCTTTATGCATAGCGACCGATGAACAAAGCGATAAAGATATCTGATACCAATCAGGAAAGTTTTTATAATCAGCAATTTGTTTTTCTCCATAGCTGAGATACTGAATGTATTCATAGATATATACTATTTTTCCCCATTTGGGGTTATTCTCATAACGGGATATTAAAGTCCAATTATAAATGTTATCACCTCCATTAAAGCCTTTATAAAATAAATATTCTCCATCGTCAATATTTGGGTTGGAACCTTTTTGCGGGACATTATTTCCCGTGGAACAGGAAACGAAGATGATTGTGAGAATTGTCATTATAATAAAAATTAAAAGATTTTTCGGGCCCGGTAGGGCGAAAATACTGCCTCTTTTTATATCAAGTTCCTCTCCATTTATAACAGTTGTATTTTTATAGGATTTCATTAATCCATTCAAATTAAAAAATATATTCATATTTAACCTCTCTATTCTTTATCAGCCGATCACTGTAACTTTTGATAAATCAGCATCCATGCCTTTAAGAACTGCATAAGTGATTTAATCCATTGACGCACCGTCAAAGCATATAGTTTTAACAGCACGGAAGTATTTTTTTGAAAATACTATTGGTGAGCAGAATGAAACATTTTTTATCAGGGAATTTCTAACAGATGCCCCCTCCAGAAATGACTTATCAAAACAACTCCAATAAATGTCTGATTGTCAAAACTAATTCCAAGTGCATTTTTCAAACCGGCTTTTTCGAAGGTCCATCATTATCAGTTGTGTTTTATCAAGTTTTGCTCCGCTGAAAATAACATCGCTTGTGCCGGATTTATCAAAACGAGTGCCTTTCAGGATTGTATTCCTGAAACTGCGGTTGTTCAAATCAGACATAAGCAGGGATGCTCCCGAATGCTTCGCATTGTCAATTTGTATTACTGACATTGCTGATGTTGAATGAGCTGCCGGTAAGGTCCGCCCCGGAAACATCCTTAAAGTCTGTATCCGGAAGGTTGCTTGCCGATCTTGCGGCTACCCGCGGGCTGAAGACTTGTTCAGGGCCACGGCGGCCAGAATAAGGGACTTCAAAGCTTCCCAGTTCAGCTTGTCCCCCTCGTGAAAGTCGATGGCGCGCCTTACAGTTCCATCCTGGTTGAACAGGCCGTTAGGATCCTTTAAAGAAGCTCCCTTGGCAAAGGTCATCTTCACATGATCCTTGTACGTCTCGCCTGTGCAGATCATTCCGTTGTCATACCAGACCGGAGTCCCTCTCCACTTCCACTCCTCCATTACTTCGGGGTCTGCCTCCTTAATCAGTGCGCGGAGCCGGGAGAGCATCTCGCCCCTCCAGCCGCCCAGTTCAGCAATTCTCTCGTCTATAAGTTGGGATGGCTGTTTTATGCCTTTCGTAGCCTGTTCCTTTTCCATAGAAAAACCTCCTTCAAAAGAAGAAAATCTTAAAGCCTGGCTTCAGGGTAATCGGGATTCTCCGGGGTTAACGAATTCCTGCGATGAAGAAAGCACAGACATCTGATAGAAACATCAGGATTGCCGAAGATAGGTGGATATTCGGAAAAGCCTTTCCTGTTTTCCCGGATGCCAGCATCAATATTCCTGTAACCAGTTGGGTCAGAATCGCCAAACCCATTATAGCAACCGGAATCCAAATTCCCTCCGTTGCTTTCATCGTGAAAAGCCCATACACTATAAAGCCAAAACCCACTGTGAACCATACAAAGAAAAAAAGGTGAATGACCAGTTTCACTTTACCGTAAGGTTTTCCTGCCCTGTGAAGAAGAAGTCCGAAGATCATAGCCGTTATCATCAGAATTCCTTCAGCCAGGAAGGGTAACTGCGTATTATTCATAATAAAATTTCCTCCTAACTCAGGTGTTGCTAATTCATTAATTAATATTAATAATCCCGTTTTAAGATGTCAAGGGGAATGGTATTTTCAACAAGCATGCCGCTTGACCTTAAAGACACAAAAGGCTTTATTACTTTTTGGCAAAAAGGAATCAAAAGCTTTATTACTTTCTTTCCTGAATTCGCCAGGAAAGAAAGTAATCAAAGAAAGGAGCGACCCCTTCGTATGGGCACCATTTCTGCAACATCGTGTTGCTGCCGAACTAGCGTTCGGCTATCTTCATAGTCTATGAAAAGTTCTATTGAACATCCTGTTCTCAAGGTAAGTAAATAATAGATTATTTATTAAGGGGGAATGATATATTAAATAAAAGCTTTTAGAATTTAGGTGTTGTTATTCGAGATAATTTGTTAAAGCTGTCTTTTAGTAACCGCCTTGTCGCAGTCCCTCCGTGGACTGACTCCTCGGCTGAAGCCATCCCTGGCTTCAGTATAATAATACAATCGATTATTTTTCAGGAATAACAACGATTGTTATATTGGGTTCTCTTTTAATCATACAAAAGTTCAATCAGAAATGGCGCTCATACTGCGGGGGGCAAGGAAGGAACGCCGGAATGAATACACTAGCTTAATATTTTAATAAGTCTGAGTAAGAAAGGAACAGCCAGAATAAAATAACCGATTCTTTCATCATAAAACAAAGGAATTTGATACTTTATTTTTAAATTATGTTTGGACGGCTGTTCTATATAACTATGGATGAAATGTACACAAATATTATAAGTTTTTGTAAATACAATAAAACCTAAAATTGTAGATTATTTTTTGGCCATTAATTTTTCATTATTAATTCTTTTTTTGACATCATCCTGATTAAAATCCGGTGGAGTTGGTTTAAAGCCTGTTTTATCCTCTAATTGGTAATCCTGCGTTTTTAATTGATAATCTCTTAATTCACTAATATCGATTTCTTCAACAAGTAAAACATTATTACTCCCACCTTTGATTTGAAGAATATTTTTCCCCTCAGTTTTAAAAGGTTTTGTAATTCTAGAATCACCAAATTGAGAAGTATTGGATTGTAAAAAATAGCAATGGAGGTCTCTACTAGTTGCTTCTACAATATTTGAATAATAACTTGTATCTTTATTCCATTCTGAAGCAAATACTAAATCAATTTTTGATTTGAAAATACTTCGATGTACTATATCTGCAAGCTCAAAGCAATAATATATTGAAAAATAAATATTATGCCAATTTATTAAATGATATAAATAATTTTTTTCATCAGGTATGGTAAAATGATATCCAGAAATCATTTTCTTTTCTGATGGAGAGTAATGATTCTTTATTCTAAATATAGGTAAAATATCTTTTCGTCCGTTTATTTTTATGGGAATAAAGCAAATAAGTATATTATAAATTGTATCATTTACTTT
The DNA here is from genome assembly GCA_963783575.1 of uncultured Spirochaetota bacterium. Lineage (GTDB taxonomy): Bacteria > Spirochaetota > Brevinematia > Brevinematales > JAOACQ01 > CAWEAK01. Next base: position 161,373 of record CAWAOD010000005.1, read on the forward strand.
AATATGTTCTGATCCTATAATTATCATAATTTCATTTATTGCTGAATTTCTTGCCACATCATAGATGTGATCCAAAGACAGACAACTTTCTGGGAAAAGAATTGTATCACAATGTTGTTCATGTGCCGATTTTAAAATTTCAACTACTTTATCATAACTACTATGCTTTGAAATTCCTGATTTAATATTTTCTTCAATTTCATTTTCTTCAATCTTAATATTAGCAATTCCAACTTTTATTTTATTTTTTTTGTTACTATATATATGAATTTCTAAAATATTAATTTTAGAAATAAATGTAGAATTCTCATTGTATATTTTTTCCTTTAAATCTTCATAATATTTTTTATCAATAATATTATCGATTTCTTTTTTATTAATATTTGAATAATCTGAGATATTATTATAATTTATCTTATTGTTTGATAGAAAATAGCACCTTAAAGAATCATCTAAAAAATTATTTTCTTCATAAATACCTTTGTTATCTCTTATTTTTCCTGAGAATAATTTTTCATAAAATTTCCAAGTAATGATTTCATATAATTTTATATTACGCGGAGAAAAAACTAATGAAAATAGATTAATTTTTGTTTTTTCTTTAATTAGTTCATCATAACTTTTATCATAAGAAAAACCTTTATATTTAACAGCATCAAGAAAACCTAGGATTGGTTTCCTTAAAAATTGATATCTAATAAGATTGGAATGTGCAAATATAGATATATAATTATTAATTTCATGAATATCAAATTCCCAATTTCCTCCATATTTTATGTAAGTATGGACAAAGTTTTCATTAGCTATAATTTCAAATTTAGTCCTATTTCTTTGTATAAAGTTATAATTAAGTGAAGTTGCCATTTCAAGGCTTAATATTAAATGTTCAAAAAGAGCGAAATAAATTTTATCACTAATATCTATATTATCTGCTTTAATTATTGGAATTTCTTTACAGATTTTTTCAAAATTCTCCAAAAAATATTTATCATTATCCGTAATTACAAAAAATGTAAATAATTTTTCCCATAATTGATAATAAAAATAATATTCATTCCTATAAAAAATGATGTTAATAATTTTGCCTCTTTCAAACTATCTTTTCCTGGATTATTCTTATAATACTCTATTTTTTTAGCCAGGTAAATTGATAGTCCGTATCGTGTTTCTTTGAAATCCTTAAGTGTTTTTAATTTTCCTTTACTGTCATCAAAAATAAATTCATACATAGCATTATCTGAATCAATTTCCTCATTTTTGTTATCTGGTAATGATCTAAATTCACTACTGCTTTTTAATAATTCTTCTTTAAACTTATTAATTACTGTTGAGGGACCATACCTATCAAAATAAAAAACTTGTATTTTTTCTGTTTGTAAAAACAAGTTGTTTTTTTTAATTTTTATTAAGCCCTTATTATTTGGATCATCCTCAAATATTTTATCAAACCTCTCATTGATATAATTTTGTAAATTTATATTATCTTTTATATAATCAGTTATTACTAATGATAAGTCATCAACATATCTTCCATAATAAATTGGTTTTATATTTTCAATTAAATCTTGATCAAAGTCTTTAAGGTACCAGTTACATAAAATACTAGATGACATCAAACCAATTGGTAAAAAAATTTTTTTGTCATTAACAATATGAGGTTTAAAATCAGTATTAAATTTATATTGATATACTTCATGAGTTTTTATAAAAATTTGTACCAAGGTATTTAAAACTTTATCTTTTTCGTCATATTTTAGAATATTGACATGCAAGTCATTTAAATCTAATCTTATACTGTGATAACAATCCTTAATATCTAAATTAACAATTGAAATGCTATTACCTTTTTCATGTAGATCTTTTGCTTTATTAATGCAATTATCTCTCCATTTTTGATATTGTTTAATATATGGAATAAATAAAGGCCCGTCATATTTTATGTTTTTACTAGTTGTTAATAATAACCTATTACCATAAACACAATCATTAAAGTCTTTTTCAAGTTTGAACCCTATTTTTAAAATCCAAAGCACATTTAATATATGAATTTCAATTGGAGCATCAATAAAATATACTTCTTTCTTAATTTTATAATTATTCGTGTTTTTAATGTTATAAGTAATATTATTATTTGTCTCTTCATTATTTTCTGTTTCATTAATATCATTATTTTTCATGAATGATTTTGGCAATAGGAATATTCTGATATCACGAAACAATTCATCAAAGTACGTTAAATTATTATTAATTAAATTTTCATATAAACTTTTTAATCTATGAATTAGAATTGGTTCATTAGTTTTAACCATTTTTCTATTTAAAAATGTCATAAATGCTCTTCTAAACAAACTAAAAGAATCTCCTGATTCAAATATTGCCATTCTTTTTCTCAATACTAAATTAGTATTGTCATAATATACTTCCTGCTTTAGTTTTTTATATGCTATCATTAAATCAGATAATTCAATTGACATAACTTGCTCCTAGTTAATTATTACCAAACTCTAAAATCTTTGTTTTCTTATATTACAACCATTCATCTTATTAAAAAATTGATGGGGAAAAAAGCGAAAGGATGCGTGTCTTAGGAGCTTTAAGCCGAATGGTTAAAATTATAAAAATGAATCTCCATTACCCCCTATCAAAAAAAAGAGGGGATAAACTGCAATACGATTTATCCCCTCAAAAGATTATATGGAAATGATAAACTAATTTACCAGGGTAGCAATAAATGAAATTCCCATACCTGTCACAAACAGATTTCCCATAGAGAGGCTTGAAGATTACCTTTAATGAAAATTCATTAAAGGAAGGCAGGAATGGTGAAAAATATTATGTATCAGGACATAAAAAAACTGAAACTTTTGGGGAAAAGTAAAAATGGTGTATCCCGGGAACTGTCAATAGATATTAAGACAGTCCGAAAATATTGGGCTATGAACGATTCCGAATACCAGAAAAGCCTGATGGAATTCTCTTTCCGTGAAAAAGAATTCGAAGGAATAAAAACAGACATATTGAAAGTATATGAAAAGAATGATTACATCCGGCTGAATATGTCTGCTGTGTATGACTATTTATTGGAGGTAAAAGGCAAACTACCGGCGAATGAAAATACGATGAGGAATTTCGTACATTACCTGATTGAAAGCGGGCAGCTTACCTTGAATGAAAAGCGCCGGTATTACACAAAAGTGCCTGACATGCCATATGGAAAGCAGCTCCAGCTTGATTTCGGTCAATATACCGACAGATATGGCAGAAGGTATTACATATTTGCCGCGGTGTTATCCGCCAGTCGTTTTAAGTATGCGGCCCTCCAGGAGAGGCCATTCCGGACAGAAGACCTGATCAATCATCTGTTGGACTGTTTCGCATATATGGGCGGGATACCGCATGAACTTGTCATCGATCAGGACTGCACGATGGTTGCGAGTGAGAACTCAGGCGATATCATCTACACGAAAGACTTTCAGTATTTCATCGGGGAAATGGGTCTTAAAATGTATGTGTGCCGACCTGCTGACCCGGAAAGTAAGGGAAAGATTGAAAACGTAGTCAAATTCATCAAGCACGGTTTCTTCTCAGTCCGGGAGTTCAACAGTTTAATGGAAGCGGAAGAAAGCCTGATGAAATGGCTGGAAAGAAAAGCCAACGGGAGAATATCCCAGGCTACAATGAAAATACCGCTGATAGAGATTGAAACGGAAAGACCATATCTCCAATCTGTCAGGAATTCGATATTCCGTAAAGACAGGATAGGAGCAAGGGAAGAGCGCAGTGTAAGCGATAAATGCCGGATCGCAGTTGATGCAAGCCAGTATGATATTCCCGAAAAATACAGGAACGGTTCGGTGGACATCTACAAGACGGGCAGTCGGCTTTTTGTCTTTGACAGGATAACGGGAGAGCAAATCGCCGAATACCGGCTTTCAGTGATTCCGGGGCAGATTGTAACCAACAGGGCAATGATCCGGGAAATGGGAAAGACTGTGCAGTTATTGAAAGAAGAAGTAAGCGGGTACTTTGATATTCCCGGCTGGAAGGATTTTCTTGAATGTAATTTCAGGAAGTTCAATCGTTATGTAAGGGACCAATGTCTTTCCGGAAGAAAATACTTCAGGGACAAGATAATTGATACCGGGAAGCTTACACAAGCGATCTCAAACTGCCTGGAGAGTGATAGTTATTCCATGAAGGATTTGTGGGATAATTACCTGAACTGTTTTATAACAGAAAAGGCAGAAATACCCTTGAATGTTGAAAAGATTGTCAGGCCTTCAGTGAATCCTGAACACTATCTTGAAGTAGCTAAATCAGACATCGGGAAATACCAGAGTTTCTGTGACTCCATCGGGGGCCGGCAATGTTGAAGATAAGAGAACAAATCATAACTGCGCTTACAACTCTCGGGTTGAAGGGTATGATAAAACGGATTGATGAGGAAATTGGTGAGGCTGAAAAGGCAAAAGAGTCTTATCTGAGTTTTCTGCAGAGGCTGCTTTCTCTGGAATTGAATTATAGAGTGGAAAAACGTTTTCAGCGGAATATGGCAGGAGCACACTTCCCGGTCCGCAAAGATGTGGAAGGTTTTAATTTTGAAAAAGTGAATGGAATATCTAAAATGGATGTTTCACAGCTATTGGATTTCTGCTGGATTGATAATCATCATAACCTGTTGTTCTTTGGGTCTCCGGGGCTGGGGAAAACGCATCTGGCAATTAGTATCGGAATCCGGGCAGTTGAAAAGGGATATATTGTCTGCTTTGAAAGGATGACTACTCTCATTAAGTTTCTGAAAACGGCGGACATCCAGAGAAGCTCTGCTTTCAGGCTGAACCGGATGATGAAGTCACACTTATTAATCATTGATGAGATAGGTTACACACCTATCGAAAAGAAGGAGGCAAATCTATTCTTTAGTCTTGTAAGTGAATTGTATGAAAAGACATCAATTGTGATAACATCGAATAAGGGATTTCAGGATTGGGCTGAAATGATGGGAGACCCGATTATGACAACAGCTCTTCTGGACAGGCTTTTACATCATTCAAATATTTATAACTTGAGCGGAGAATCTTACAGAATACAAAATTTGAATAAGGAGGTTGAGTAACCATTCTTGCCTCCTCCTATGGGAAAAACTCTTGTGAAGCATATGGGAAATACTCTTGTGGAAGGGGTGGGAAATTACCCGAGTACAGGTATGGGAAAAACTCTTGACATTTCCATTATAGCACAATCGCAGCGTTAATGTCAACAGTTAAACCTGCAACTCGCGGAATGACGGGTCTTCTTTTCACCTGCACATCTTGTCTCAATACTTCGCGGAATGATTCTGGTTAGCTTGGAATTTTAGTATTTCCGAACTGCAAAAAAGTACCTCAGAGGTACCTTTTTGTACTTCCGAACAGGAAAAAGGTACTTCGGAAGTACTAATTAATACCTCAGAACAAGAAAAAGCCAGTTCTGAAGTACCTTTTTCTTGTTCTTAACTTTGGCTCCGGGTTCTGAACCCGGAGTTTCTTGTCTTTTTCTCCGGCGTCCGGGTTCTGAAGTATTAAAAGCATGTTCGGGGGTAATTAACCGGAGTTTTGAACATGGTGAAAGTTTTTAAACCAGTGCTGGAAAAAGTTTCATTTGCAAAGGATTAACACAAAAATTGAATATAAGGTGCTATACAGCAGGTGAAATTATTAAAGAACAAAAGAATTTTGATAAGTAAATGATATAAATGATAATCAAAGATTACTTATTGAAGGCATAAAATCACAAATAGATAAAAATCAATATTGTCTTCTGGATGGTCATTATACACTAATAAACTTAAAAAATGAAATAGTCAGAATTCCATTGGAAACTTTCAGATTAATTTCTCCAATAGCTTTATTATTGAAAATATGTAATGTGAAAGTCATTAAAAATCGTTTAAGAGATAGAGACGGAAATAATTATGATGAAGATTTATTAAATCGGATGCAGGAAGAAGAAATTTCTTATTTTGAAGAAGTTTCCTAACTGCTTTCTATACCAAAAGTTATTATATCCGATAATCAAATTGAAGATATTATCAAATTTCTCATTGCGGATGGAATAATTAATGAGAGTCTTATTAGACACTAATATTATTATTCACAGAGAAGCAAATCGGGTCATTAATCAAGATATTGGAATACTTTTTCATTGGTTAGATAAACTACATTATGAGAAATGTATTCATCCTTATTCCATCGATGAAATCAGAAAATATCAAGATCAAGATGTTGTTAAAACATTTGAAGCAAAAATTAAAAATTATAATGAATTGAAAACTATTTGCCCCGATAAGCCGGAAATTATTAAATTAGGAAACCAACTTGATCAAACTGATAATGATAAAATAGATACATCTATTCTTAGTGAATTATATTCAAATAGAGTTGATTATTTAATTTCAGAAGACAAGAAAATCCATAATAAAGCACGTCAATTAGGAATTTCTCAAAAAGTTTTTTATATTAATTCTTTTCTTGAGAAATTGACATTTGAAAACCCGGAATTTAAAGATTATAAGGTATTATCAGTTAAAAAAGAATATTTTGGTAACATTGACTTATCAGATACTTTTTTTGATACATTTAAAGAAGACTATCCAGGATATGAAAAATGGTTTAATGGGAAGGCCAATGAAATCGCATATGTTTGCCATTCTGATCAAGGTAAGATATTAGCATTCTTATATTTGAAAATAGAAAATGAAAAAGAAAATTATTATGATATTGAACCAATATTTTTGCCTAAAAGGCGGCTAAAGATTGGTACATTTAAGGTCATTAATAATGGGTATAAATTAGGGGAACGATTTTTAAAAATTATTTTTGATAACGCTCTTAATTTCTCAGTACAAGAAATTTATGTAACAATTTTTAATAAACGGCCTGAACAGCAAAGTTTAATAACTTTACTTGAAAGTTTGGGATTCAGACATTACGGTATAAAAACTTCTTCCGGCACAGAACAAGTATATGTAAGAGATTTTAGTAAAAAAGTGAATATAACTGAACCAAGGATGACTTTTCCTTTTATATCATCAAATCAAAATATATTTATAATTCCTATTTATCCACAATACCACACAGAATTATTTCCAGATTCCATTTTAAGTACTGAATCACCTTATAATTTCGTTGAAAACGAACCTCATAGAAACGCAATTAAAAAAGTATATATATCAAGATCAATTGAGAGAAATTTATGCTCAGGCGATCTTATACTATTTTATAGAACAAAATATAACGGGCCAGCTTATTTTACATCCGTTATTACCACAATAGGTGTCGTTGAAAGCATAAATGACAATATAAAAGATGAAAATGAGTTCATAAGTCTTTGCAGAAAAAGAAGCGTTTTTTCTGATAACGAATTAAAAAGTCATTGGAATTATAACACAAGAAATAAGCCTTTCATTGTTAATTTTTTATATGTATACTCTTTTCCAATTCCAAGAATTAATCTTAAGCAATTAACAGAATATGGCATTATATCTCAAGCTCCAAGAGGATTTGAAAGAATTGAGAAGTCATGTTTTTTAATACTTTTAGAGGTTACAAATGCACAAAGAAGTTTTATTGTCGATTAAACCAACGTATGTTCAAAGAATATTTGAAGGCAGTAAAAAATATGAATTTAGACGAGTTATTTTCAAAGAAAATAATATAGATAAGATTATTGTTTATGCCTCCGCACCAATAAGTAAAATTGTAGGAGAATTTACAATAGAAAATATTATCTATGACAAATTAGATTATATTTGGGAATTAACGCAAAAAGAATCAGGCATATCTAAAGATAATTACTATGATTATTTTGATTCCAAACATTATGGCTATGCAATTAAAATAAGTAAATACCTGAAATACGAAAATCCGATATGTTTAAAAGAAATTGGAATTACTCCCCCTCAATCATTTATGTATATCAGTCTTAATACTCTTTGTGAAAATATCAAAATAGCGTTCTAAAATTGTCAAAATAAAAGGAGCCATAGCATTGACTAATAATACAGATAACGATTACGCCCTTTTTGTATCAGAATTAAAGAATATTTTAAATGATAAAGAAATAATTGATGAAAGTGAAATAAAAAAAGTTTTTAAAATAGAACGATATGATAAAGGAAAATTTTTTGTGATGGAAGGTAATGTACCCGAAAAAATGGGCTTTATTACGAAAGGTCTTATGAAATATTACTATATTGATTTTGATGGAAATGAGTGGATAAAGCACTTTGCTGCAGAAAAAAATATTGTTGCGTCTTATTCCAGCTTCCTGAATCAAATTCCTTCTCCCTATAGTATAGAAGTAATGGAGGATACGAGTATTTTGTCGATTAATTTTCATTCATATATCAATAAAATAAATAATTCGATGAAATGGTGCACTATTGCCAGAAAATACACCGAAAGAATTTATTTTGAAAAAGAAAAACGAGAAGCCAGTTTTTTGAAGGAAGACGGCAGTGAACGGTATTCCATTTTTTTGAAAGAATATAAACACCTTATCGACAGAATCAGCATGAAGGACATAGCGTCTTTTTTAGGACTGACACATGTTTCCTTATCCCGTATAAGAAATAAAAAACAGGGTAAAAATTAACAAATGTTAATGTGCCTTCCATAATTTTCTGTTATACTCTTTTAAATCAAACAAAATTTAAAGGAGGATATGAATTATGGACATTTTTAAAGAGACATCGATCGCCGGGATCAAATTGAAAAACCGGATCATCCGGTCGGCAACCCATGAATACTTTAATAAACCAGTACCGGAATTGAAGGAAATTTATACCAGACTTGCTCTTGGCGGAGCCGGAGCCATAATTACGGGTTTGACTGGAATTGACCCGGAACAGATTGGGTTTCCAAAGATGCCATTGTTATACAATAAGGAAGAACGTAATGAATGGAAGAGTTTTTTGAAGGATCTTGCGCCGTACAAAACCCCAATTATCCTGCAACTGACCCATAGCGGGGGAAAATCGATAGGAAAAAATGGAAAATCACCTTCTCCTTATAAGTATTATTTTAAGGAAAGTGATGAGATCACGCAGGAACAGATAAAAAAGGTAATAAATGATTTTGCGATCTTCGATCGAATTGGCAAAATCGGCCGGTTTTGACGGCGTCCAGATACAGGCTTCACACGGTTATCTGTTATCCGAATTCCTTTCTCCGCGATTGAACCGGAGGACAGATGACTGGGGCGGAAACACTGAAAATCGCTTCAGGATCATCAGGGAAATTATTTCAGAATCCAGGAAAAGGGTCGGCGATTTTCCCTTACTTGTAAAAATTTCCGCTTATGATACGGATGAAGGAGGTATGAGGATAGAAGAATCGATAAAGATCGCAAAATTGCTGGAAGAGGCAGGATGCGATGCCTTAGAAATTTCATGCGGTAACCTCAACGGATTCGATACAATAAGATCTGAAAAACCGCCGGTCGAAATGATTTTAAATCTTCCCAATTACAGAAACCTTCCTCCTGAAAAAAAACAATTTGCCGCAATCGAAATTAATAAAAATTTTATTCAGCACGAGAGATCGAAAATTATAATGTCGAAGCCGCATCAGAAATTAAATCGTCCGTTTCCATGCCGGTCATTGTAGTGGGCGGAATCCGAAAACTTGATAAAATAAATGAAATTATTAGTATCAGGAAAAGCAGATTTCGTTTCAATGTCCAGGCCTTTCATCATTGAACCGGATATCGTCAACAGATTTAAAAACGGACAAAATAAATCATCCTGTATAAATTGCGCCTACTGCTCGCCTGGTTTAGCCGACAAACTGAAATGTTCATATGGAAAGTTTGTGCCTGATTAAAAAGATGGGCTGCATAATGAAAAGGATACAATTCTGCATATATAAATCGAAAAGTAAAGCTTTTATATGGCATCCTTGCCAATAAGTTACCTTTATTAAGCTGATCCCTGCACAAGAACAGCCGGCCAGGCTTTTTATAGAATTGAAGAAAATATTCTTTTAGTTAGTCAATCCACTATGTTAATCATAAAACTGTGCAGTTTCGTCTTGCCCGGACATATACTTATCGAAACTGCAAAATGCCGGGTTTGCTTTCAATTACGCTTTCCCCGGCATTAAATCGGTTATTTTATTCCGGCTGTTCATCTTTTACAAGGCTTTTGTAACGGCGGCAAAGGTTACATTTGATAATAGCTGAATAACTTAGTGGAGTCAAACTGTACTTTTTGAGAGCGGCTTGGAGGAGCGTCCCGCCGATCTGTACGGAACGAAGTTCCGGGCGAAACATGATGTGAGTTAAGGCGGGCTCAAAAAGAACAGTTTGACGGAACTATTTTATTAAAAAGCTGTTTTTAACCTTCGTACTAATTCCGAGTTCCTTCATTTTCTTATATAAATCCTGCCGGTGAAGCCCTATCTGGCTTCCTGTCCGGGTTATATTGAAATTGTTCTGTTTCAGGTAATATATGATGAATTCCTTCTCAAATTTTGAAGATATGATTTTCTTCGCCTGCGTTATATTGGCAGGCAATGTTTTGAAATCATAATCCTCTCCGGCGGCCGTTTCATTGTCATCCCCGGTTGATCCCTTATTTTCATTTTGCAGGTCGCCGGTTTCAATCCATTCCCTTTTGCTGAAAATAACCGATTTTTCAACTGTATTTCTTAGTTCCCTGATATTTCCGGGCCATTCGTATTCCTGAAAATAATCAAGCAATTTTTCATCAAAGCCGATGATATTTTTTTCATATTTTTTCGAAAAATCTTTCAGGAATACCTGTGCAAGCGGTTTGATTTCATCTTTTCTTTCTCGCAGTGGCGGGATGTGAATTCTTATAAGATTCAAACGGTAAAGCAAATCTTCGCGGAATTTATTATTTTCGACCTCATTTTCGATATTTTTATTGGTAGCGGAAATAACCCTCGTTTTGATTTTGACGGGAAGACTGCCGCCGACCCTGGTAATTTCATTTTCCTGCAGGACCCTGAGGAATTTTGCCTGCAGATCCACAGGCATTTCGGCGATTTCATCGAGAAAAATGCTTCCTTTATCGGCCGATTCAAAAAAACCGATTTTTCTTTCGCTTGCCCCGGTATATGATCCTTTCTCAGCGCCGAAAAGGGCGCTTTCTATAAGGTTTTCGGGAATGGCGGAACAGTTTACGGGAACAAAATTCCCGGTTCTTTCGGAATACTTGCTGGATCATCTTCGCTATTACTTCTTTTCCTGTTCCGGATTCCCCTGTTAACAAAACCGGAACATCTGTTTTTGAAATGGTTTTTACCTTTTCAATTATCGAATTCATTACGGATGAAAAAAAATAGCCGTCCTGTGGTATTGTGATCCCTGATTTTAAAATAAAACTTTCTTTGATATGGCTGACGCGGTTTAACAATTCGTCATTATCAAAAGGTTTTTTTACATAATCATAGGCTCCGTTTTTTATCGCTGTAATCGCCAGGTTTTCATTGCCGAAGGCGGTTATGAATATGACCTGGGTCAGTGGATATTGCCGTTTAATTATTGAAAGAAGCTCAAGCCCGTTCCTGCCCTTGAGCTGGTAATCAAGGATGATTATTTCAAAAAAGTCCTTTTTTATAATTGCAAGGCATTCCTCGAACGAGTTCGCGAAGACCGTATCATAGCCGTTATGCTTCAACAATGATGAAAGCGCGATGCACAATGCCTTTTCATCATCCACTATAAGTATTTTCATTTTTTGCTTCACCTTTATAAAAAGATAGTTTGAATACGGTCTTATTCCTGGTGCTTCCGACAAGTTCAATATTTCCCATATGGTCGTTCATTATTTCCTTGCACACGGAAAGTCCCATGCCGGTACCGTTGTTTTTCGTGGTCCAGAACGCATCGAAAATTTTATCCTTGTCGCGGAAATCTATCCCGGTGCCGTTATCCTCTATGAAAATATTAACAAATCCAACGGTTTCATCGGAATAAACCGTGATGGTTGTGCAATCAGCTTCTATCGCATTATAAAGCAGGTTCAGGAAAATCTGGCGGACCTGGTAATTATTAAAATTTACCGTTGTATTCTTCAGCGGCTCGCTCAAAACCAGCCTTATGTTTCTCTTCTCAAAGTCGAACATCAGCAATGTTTCAAGCGAGAGGAGCAATTGATGAACACCTATCCGGGAGACATCCTGCTTTTCATCCTTCCTGTAGGTTTTCAAAAACGATTCCGAGAGTTTTTTTATTTTCCCAAGCTCGTCTGATGTAATCTCTAGGAACTGCCTGACCTCATTTTCCTGCATTATTGAAAATCTGTCAAGCAATTGCTGGTTGAAGGATTGGATTGCAGTGACCGGGTTCTTTATTTCATGGATGAGGCTGCTAGTAAGTTTCTCAATGATCGTCTTTTTTTCATATATCTGAGTTTTTTTCAGCGTGTCAAGGTTAATGTAGTATTCATAATCCGATTCAAGCATATTTTTTTTGTAGGAAAGATAAAGTGTGAGTACCGACGCCAAAGCGAGAGAAATAGGCAAAGTGTCAAGCAGTAACATTTTGTTTTTTATAGTAAAAATAAGGTTAATGAAAACATAGGGGCTGACAGCAACTATTATTATAAAAACGAGCGGCAAATCTTTTTTTGATTTTGCTTTTTTCCCGTCCGGTTTCACAACATAGTAGGCGAGAAGAGCAGACCAGAAGATAAGATGATAAATTACTCTGAAAAGAAGGTACCCTTTAATAAATACCTGTCTCATAATTGTAAGGTCAATGATGAGTGAAAAAACCGGCACCAGTAATATGGTAAGGTATATTAATTTTAAAGTGTTCTTTTTATTCACGATTATATAAATGAAAGCAAAAGATGGAATGAAAAAATGGATTTTTTGGGAAAGATCAATATAGGAAAAGGCAGAGTTTTGTAAAATGCCCTGAGTGTTGTTATTGAGAGTATAAAAAAACACATAAAGAAAAACGGCGAACCAAAGCAATGCATAAATCCTTGTGGAAATAACCCTGGTTCCCATCAGGAATATTGTTATCGAGGTGATGAAAATTATACCGCATGAAAAAATGTTTATGAATGCAATTATACTCACGTTATCCATCTCTTACCCCATTATTATAAGCCGTTTTGCTTATTATGGCAATAAGCATGCCTTTAACTAAGTCGAAAGTCATATAGTCGGCAGTCGAAAGTCAGAAATTCGTCAGGAAATCAATAATAGGTGAAATATCAAAAAACTGGCCGGCGACTCTTGACTTACTACTTTCGACTAATTTGATTGCCGGCTATATGACTGGCTGACTCATTTTGTCAGTAAAAAATCTTCATTGTAGGTAAAAATCCCTCCACTTTTCCCCGATTTTTGTTAAAAATATGGGACTTTTTATGGCATTAAAATTGCAATTAATGTCAGTTGAAGGAGTGAATATGTTTAAAGAAGAAAGAATCATAATGTTGAAGGTTTTAGCGATACTGATCGCTGTATTTGCAATGATTGCTTCCATAACCGGAATTGTTTATCCTGATATTTACAAACCTATTGTATTATTTAAAGCTATGTCGTTCATATTTATCCAGGATTTAATTTCATTAATAGCGGCAGTCTTATTATTAATTTTAACTCTTGCCGGAAAAAAGGAAAATATAAAAATTGGTATTTTCCAGACAGCAATAATAGGGTATATGTTTTATGCTTATGGAATGTATGTGCTGGGAACTCTGTACAATTATTTTTATATTTCATATCAAGCCATATTCAGCCTTTCTATTTTTTATTTCATCAACGCCTTTACCGGAATCGAATACGAAAAGCTTGACTTCGGCATGCTTAAATCTTTACGGCTTATCATCGCCGTATTTTGTGCTGTTACTCCCGTTGTGTTTGCACCCCAGTGGATAAGCCTCATTTTACAATGGGCTCATAATGGTTTGAGACCAAGCGGAGGCAATTTTAATTTCTTTGTCAGTCTCCCAATACTGGACTTATGTTTTATTATACCGGTTTTCATTTTGAGTTCGATTTTTCTATTTCAGAAAAAAATCCTGGGGGTTATATTAAGCGGGATATTACTGATAAAATTTATCACGCTTTTCCTGGCGGTTTCATTAGGATATTTATTACAGCCGCTCTTTCAAAATGATACAAAAATGGACGTCTTTAATGCGCTTCTATACTCTATAATTGCATTTGCCTGCATAGTTTTAGGCACCTTCTATTTTATTAATATGAAAGTAGTAAAAACGGATTCCTGATTTTGTAAAAAATTTCATAATTATTATGGGTTTTGAAAGGATTTAAAGATAAAATAATTCAAGAAAATTCTATCGCAGATGGTTACAAGCATTACAGCGAAAATTTTCATGGAGGTAAAATAATGATAGGAGCAATCATTGCGAAGCAAGTAATCAGATCGGGGTTCGACGCCCTTAATAAAGGCAACCTGGAGAAATTCCTGAAGACATGGAGTGAAAATTGTGTCTTTATTTACCCGGGGAGGGTCAGGGCAGGCGGACAGTTTACAGGGAAATCCCAGGTAAAAAAATGGTTTGAGGAATTCATCAAACAATTTCCTCAAAGAAAATTTACGGTAAAACATATGGGTGTTGAAAATATATTTGATATGGCAGGTAATAATACGATTTTTGCAAATTTGGATTTGGAACTTACAAATAAGGATAGACTTAATGTTATTAACAGTGCCGTTTCTGTAATCAGGATAAAAGGATCAAAAGCTGTTAGAGTTGAAAATTATGGACGGCGACGAATATAAAAGAGGCTGGGGAGATATAAAATAAGGGATTTAAAATAATGCATGCGCTCTGACGGATTCTATGTTCGAGAATTAATTTTAAAAAAGGAGAAAGACAATGTTTAAAGAAGAAAAAATCACGACCCTGAAGGTTTTATCGATATCGATCGCCATATCTGCACTTGTCGCTTCCACAACAGGTATTATTTCCCCTGGAATCTATAAATCTATTGTATCGGATAAAGAAATGCCGTTTATATTTGCCCAGGATTTAATATCATTCACAGCTGCAATACTGTTATTGGTTATAACATTTTTTGGAAAAAAGGAAAATGTGAAACTTAACATTATCAGGATAGGAATGATAGGATTTTTGTTTTATGCTTACGGGCCGTATGTTATGGGAACTCTGTATAATTACTTTTATTTTTTATATATATCCGTATTCGGCCTTTCTATTTTTTATTTTATCAACGCCTTTACCGGTATCGAATACGAAAGGTTTGACTTCAGCATACCAAATTCCCTTCGGATTATAATCGCGATATATTGCGCCATAGTTGCCGTTTTCTTTGCGCCGCAGTGGATAGCCGCCATATTGAATAATATTCATACTAATTTAAGGCCGGAGGTAAGCGGTTTTGCTTTCAGCTATTATGTTTATATGCTGGACTTGTGTTTTGTATTACCGGTTTGCGCATTGGCTTCGGTTTTTCTCTTTCAGAAGAAAACCCTGGGAGTCTTATTGGGAGGAATAATATCGATTAAAGGATTCACGCTGATGCTGTCCGTAGCATTGGGCTTTATCTGCCTGCCGCTCTTCCATCAAAACAGCGATGCCGGCAATGTGGCTCTGTTCTCCATATTATCGTTTGTTTTCCTGGTTTTAAGCTTCTTTTACTTTTTTTATACAAAAGTAAAAAAAGCGGATGCATAAACCCAATTTTATTATACTTTAATTTATTATGACATAATAGGTAATGTCAAAATTTTTACCTGCCTGGCCTGCCTACGCCGGGATCTCCGGCAGGTAGATGGAAGACAGGTGAAATAAGGGGAGATTTTAGGAAAAGAAAAAGAGGTGTTCAGGAATTTCCCCTCCTTGGAGGGGCTAGGGGTGGGTTCCCTCGATAGTTTTTAAGCAGGAAGCCATATACTCGGGAATCGGTCGTCGTGGTTCGGCAAGCTCACCAACCGAAATTTAGCATTGAAGTAAACTAAACCTGGTCCCTGAGCCTGTCGAAGGGCTATACTATCGAGATGACCCCAACCCCGGAGCCTGTACTGAGCTTGCCGAAGTGAGGGAGGGGAGGTCGTTAAACAAAGCTTTATTTGTAAATGAATTAAGAAATTATAGATTGATATAACATAAAACTTTTGACATTATGATCACAGGAGGAAAATATGATCGGTTTTTTGAAAAAGAAAGTTCTTTTCATTGCTGTTAACGTAATTTTGTTGCTGGCTTTTACCGGCTGTAAGAAGGATATTACTATAAACAATCCCGACATGAAAACAATTATGGACGGTTCTTATACCGGTGAATATGAGGCAGGTCCCGTGAAGGTTAAGATTCTTGTAAGTGTTACAAATCACACTATTACCATGATAAAAATACTGGAACACAGGACCGGGTTCGGGAAAAAAGCTGAAAAGCTTACAAATATTATTGTGGAAAAACAGTCACTCAATGTGGATGTTATTAGCGGAGCAACGCTTTCAAGTAAGGTAATTTTAAAGGCGGTGGAAAGCGCCCTGTTGAAGGGAACAAATTAGGAGGACATATGATACGCTTTATTATTATGATATTTTTTCTCATAATTTCGGCTTTTATATTCTTTGTCCATTCTTCGGCAAAAAATTTGATAACCCCCATTCTTTACGGAGGTATAAATGACGGTGGCATCGTGATGATAGGCAAAGTCGACGGTGTAACAGGCGCCACAAAAATGGGAGGCCATGCCGGCCTTCAGGCCGAGTTTAATTTGTGGGGTAATTATATTCAAACGGGTATTGATTATTTGTATTATGCTGAAGACATCATATATAACGATCCGAAGAACAGCATCAGCGGGACAAGGTCATTCGCCTTACAAACGGTCTCCTTTCCGGTTACTTATAATTTACACTTTTTCAACCGGAGTAATGGGACTCCCATTTTAGTTCTGAGCCTTGGTGTTCAGGGTTCCTATTTCTTATCGCAGGATGTGCGCGATTCTGGAACCCTATCCGGCTATCAATTAAAAAATTACACTTTTGCGCCATTACTCCGCTTTTCGGTATATCCCTTTAACTTTTTGGATCAATATTCCGCCGGGGTTTATCTTAACGTATCCCGTACTTTTAAATCGCAGTTTTATTCGGATGATTATTATTCAAAAGATTTTGCTGGTGATGTTGTAACGCTGGATTTAGGGATTGCCTTGAATTATTTATTATGGTGATTGTCAATAGTCTGACAGATCGAATTATAAGGAGATTTTGATGAAGCGTTACTTTTTGGTAGCAATTATTCTGATCATTTTCGGCTCAACTTACTCTGAAATAGTCAAAGAAGGATTTTATCTTAATGCGAATTTTGACAGCTCTGTAAATCCGGTAGGAATGATGCTGGAAACAACCCTGTTTTACCGCTGGCCTTTGTTCGGAAATAAAGGGATATTGTTTGAAAATTCCAGGGTAGATACGGGAGTCATGAATTGGCTGACTCCAACGGACAATCTGGCAGGACTTTATTTAAGGTTTGAACCGATCGCTTTTTTTGATATTGCATTTGAGGGCGGTTATTATGGTATATTTGACGGCTTGAATATCGGTTTCCGGCCTATAGACAGCCCGAAAGAACCTTACGATCCAGATTCCGCAAAGAATCAGCAGCATCTCGAGCGCTCGGGGATTTGGTGGATGGTTATTCCAACGCTCAAGATGAAATTCTGGAATATTTTAGTTTCGGATTCGCTGACCTTTAATTACTTTAATTTGTATTATTCCGGTTATTATGTGGCCATTCATACTGACTCAATCCTTCGCGGGGAGGATGTGAATTTTCTGAACAATATTTATGGGCTTTATCTATGGAACAAAAGTTTTCTAACCGGATTGAACGATTATTACCTGTTTGTGCCGAATAGCGGCTATGTTTCCCACAGATTGTCCGCAATAATTATCTACAATCCGGCAATCGGCTGGTTTGCTGATACTTATATCGTTGCCTGGGCCGGCACTTTTCTTCAAGATCATTGCTATGAGGGGAAACTTTTCTTGATGACACAACTCGGTTTTACCGTAAAACTTTAAGAAATAAGCTTAAAGCTTGATCATTTCAAGCCTTACTCCGTTCCACAAAAGCACGCTTTGAGAGAGCAATCCGTGGAGATTTCCGTAAGACGCATGGTTTATTAAGATGAAATAATAAGAATATTTTTTATCTGCCTGTAATTAAAATTTTCCTAAAACACTTGACAAAAAGTGACTACAAGTGTAATATTAATGACTTCATATGTAGTCACCGGATAAAGGAGTCTAAGAAGATTAATAAAAAGCCTTTCAGCAGGAGGTTTCGAATGAGTAAAATTAGAATAATAAGGGTAATAGCTATCTTAATTTTGACGGCTGGTGTCATATTTTCAAAATCAGCTGAAGTAATTCAGCATGTATCAAAAAGACCTGGAAACTTTTCTAAAGGAGTTTGGATTAAAAAGTACCCAAAAAATTATGCATGTTTCAAATTTGAAACTCCCGATGGATTTACAATCATTTGTGATCCTTTTGAGATGGATGAAACAGTATCGGCGGACATTGTGACTGAAAGTCATATAGATGCGGATCACACGAATACATCAAAAATAACAGGTTTCTACAACCTATTTCGAAATCCGGGTGTATATGAAGAAAATGGAATAAAAGTAACCGGTATCGGCGGATGGCACGATAAAGCAGGCCCCGCAAATGAAACCAACACGATATTTGTTTTCGAGATCAACGGTATTAAAATCGCCCATTTTGCTTCTCTGGGTCAGGCGCCAAGTAAGGAGATGTGGGCAAAACTTGATGCTTTTAATTGTATTGACATTTTGCTGATTCAGGTATTTTCAGACGCTCACGTTTATATCAAATTGATGGTTGGCGAAAGCTGTGAAATTATCGACAGGCTTAATCCCAAGATTGTCATTCCGGAACATGGTACGCCGGGTATTAGTAAGAGTATTGCAGAGCACTATCATACGCAGGCTAAACATATAAACTATAACGGGTTTGTTGTTACACAGGAGATGCTGAAAAATATAAATGGTCATAGAATTTTTGACATGGATAATGGAATAATAGTTATGGATGATGGAACGATAATTACTAATTAATACCAAAAGACTAGAATATTGCACAATAAACTGTGATAATTAGTGTCTGAACGGAAATACAGATAATGCAGTACTAGCAAGGGAATTATGGCATAAAATAAAATTGAAGATTTGAATAAAAAAGCAATACAAAACCGAATAAAAATGCTATAATATATTATCAGATATGGACATGCATCAACCCGACAAAAATATAATTTTTTAAATCTTCGAGGAAAAATTTATGAGACAAAACGAAGAAGTACAGAAAAAGATCGGTGAAGTTGATATCAGTGAAATAGTGATTGATTTAACTTGCCGTGAGGTTCCAAAGCTGCTTATGGGCCTGAAATATATATATTGCAATCCTGAAATCAAGGACAAAATATTCAAGATATTTGAGGAAATGATACCAGATAAAAAAAAGAAAAGAATCGGAAGAAAGGGGATGAGTATATGGGAAATCTTTGTGATGGGAATGCTGCGATTGAATTGCAACTGGGACTATGACAAACTCCAGGATCAGGCGAATAATCACAAAGCTATAAGGCAGATGCTTGGCAAAACTGAGTTTACTGTCGATAGATATGCTTTGCAGACACTCAGGGAGAACATTTCTCTATTCACTCCTGAAATACTATCAAAGATTAATGAAGTGGTTGTTAAAGCCGGCCACGATCTTATTGGGGAAAAAGCAAAAAAAGGTTTAAAAGTGAAGGTTGATTCCTTTGTTGTTGAAACAGACGTTCATTTCCCGACAGATATCAGTCTTCTGTTTGATGCCATGAGAAAGGTAATTACAGGTATAGTCGGATTCTTTAAAAATG
The DNA here is from genome assembly GCA_963783575.1 of uncultured Spirochaetota bacterium. Taxonomy (GTDB): domain Bacteria; phylum Spirochaetota; class Brevinematia; order Brevinematales; family JAOACQ01; genus CAWEAK01. The sequence continues at coordinate 181,288 of CAWAOD010000005.1, forward strand.
CAGGTCTAACAGGTTTTCGCCAGGGGAAACATACTATCGGGAAGCTTAAAAAAAAAGTTATGAGCATACAAAGGCTGAAACGATCGACTTCAAAAGATCAAGTAAAGATAGGTAAAAGTGACAAACGGATAAAAAAGGAATACAGGAATTATCTCAAGGATATCGAAAATATTCTCTTGAAAGTAACAGATTCTCTAAAGATGGTTACAAATATACCATTGGAAATGACATTAGAACATTATATTAGGCTGGCTCTAAAGCTGATGGATCAAGTCAACAGACGGGTACTGAAAGGTGAGGTTATCCATCACGAAGAGAAAATATTTTCGATTTTCGAGCCTCATACAGAGTGGATCAGTAAAGGAAAAGCCGGAGTACCACAGGAACTTGGAGTCCGGGTTTGTGTGGTGCAGGATCAGTTTGGTTTTATGCTTAATCACATGGTTATGGAAAAGAAGACTGACGAAGCGGTGGCAGTTAGTATTATGGAAGAAACTATTTCTGTATTTAATAACATCAGACAGGTGAGCTATGATAAAGGATTTTACAGTCCTGAAAACAAGAGCAAACTGGGAAAAATGGTGGATAAACTGATTATGACAAGGAAAGGCAAGCTAACGATTGATGAAAAGGAGCGGGAAAAAACAGAGGAGTACCGGGTGGCAAAACGGGCACATAGAGCTGTGGAGTCAGGGATCAGCGCCATGGAAAATCATGGTTTGGACAGATGCCTTGACCATGGAATAGTTGGGTTTAAGAGGTATGTCAGTTTGTCTTTTGTCGCCAGGAACATTCAGATTATGGGACATATCCTTGTGCAGAAAGAGATAAAGAGGCAGGAAAGAGAGGCACGCCTCCCGGGAAAAAAGAAAATTATGAAGGCAGCATAGATTTTCCGGCTAATTTGATATCTAAGGGTATAGTCTGCCCATAAGCTTTTAAAATGTTATATTTTGGTTTTTTTTGTATTAATTCTTAGATACGGTGCAAAGTATTTAATAAGTTTTGTTTCAGGAAAAATTTTTGTAATCAGGAAAATAGCATAACTGAGCTTTTGATTTAGAAATTTTTTAAAATTGGAGTTTCCGTTCAGGCACTAATTAGTTATATTTAGATCACCTTTTTTTAATAGTAAAATAAATTTAGTAAAAACATTTATAAGAAGGAAGGGCAATATGAACAAGGTTAGAATAATTTTATTGATGATAGTTGTCTTAATTCCCGTAATTAGCGCAACATTTCTGATAAAAGGAAAAATCTTTTCTGAAATAATGAAAACGGATATTCTGGCCGTTTCTAATGAGGGAGCCCTTATGGATCTAGCTGAACGAGAAAAAGATAAACAAATGATTCGCAAAGCCGTCGAGGATGTTTTTGATGCTTATAACAGCACAGATGATGCCAGAATCACTTCAGTCCTTCATCAGTATATAAATCCGGATCAATGCAGGCTTGTTTTAATTCATATACCGGACTACGCGAACAGCATCAATGTAAACGGCAACGTCATTTATAAGGACGGAATTGATTTTAGAAATAACAGATTTACTCTGGGAGATAATGACATTTTTACTACTTCTCCTGATCCCCTGTTAACCGGTTATATGAACGGATATGCCGATGGGAGCGTTTCGATTCCAGACAAAAAAGTCGAAAAAGGCCCGTGGAAAATCTTTTGCAGCCTATATAAGATCGGAGACAAATGGTTTATCGAATATCTAATACTTGAAAAGTTTGATATGATTAAACTGGAATACTATACCCAATTACCTAAGGATTACGGGAAAGAACCGGATAAAAAATGGCCTTTGATTGTATTCATGCACGGTGCCGGGGAAAGAGGAGGAACGCTTGATGACGTTAAAAAAATTAATCACAGTATTCCGATGGTAGCTTCAACCGCCAAGGATTTTCCTTTTATTGCAGTGTCTCCTTTGTGCCCTTCACTTTATCCATGGAAAAATTTGCCATACTCAATTAGTAATATGATAGATGAACTATCTGCAAAATATAATATTGATGAGGATAGAATTTATTTGACCGGTTTAAGCCTTGGCGGCATTGGCACCTGGAGCATAGCCCTGCAGTTTCCTGATATGTTTGCCGCAATAGCACCGGTTTGCGGAAGTGTGGACCCGGATAAGGTGGAAAAACTGAAGAATCTTCCGATTTGGGCTTTTCATGGCGCAAAAGATACCATAGTCCCAATGGATGAGGAGCAGAAAGCGGTTGATGTATTAAAGGCTTGCGGTGGCAATATTCGATATACAGTTTATCCTGATGTGGAGCATGATGCATGGAATAAAGCATATCCGAATATGGAATTGTATGACTGGTTTCTGCAGCATTCACGGATGAAGAATAAATAAAGACTTTTGCAGTTATCAGGGGATCGGGCGAATGATAAGTTATAAATATATTGAATTCAGGTTAAAAAATAAAGGAGGTTATTAATATGTTAAAAAAAGAAATGGTAATTCTATTGCTGTTTAGCGTATTTATTGAAGCAGGATGTTCCAAACAAAATGCCGGGGACATAAAGGCTATCCGGAAAACAGTGCAGGATTATTGCGAAGGATTTCAGACTGGTGATGCCGACAGGATGGCTAAATCAGTGCATCAGAATTTGGCGAAAAGAATGGTAAGCAGCCCGGAACAAGACAGTGTATTGAACGAATTAAACAAAGATCAAATGATTGAAATAACAAAATCCATAGGAAAAGGCGCAAAAATAAAATATGAGATGAAAATACTGGACATAGATGGTAACATTGCTTCGGTAAAAACCAAAGGCCGTTTCATCGATTATTTACATTTGGCAAAATTTAATAATGAATGGGTTATCATAAATGTACTTTGGGAAAATCATACTAATAAAATGTAAACAGCAAGGGAGAAGGTAGATCTTGATATGGCTTTTATCTATTCGCTTTATTCAAGCTTTACTCTGTCCCACAAAGGCAAACTTTTAGATACCACCCCGGGGAGATTAATGTTGGCTTACAAATCCATACTTGAAAGAACTGCTTAATCTTCGAAAAAAAGTTGCTTTGATCAATATAATCCAGCCATATAGTAGTTTCAATTATCTGTTGTAAAATCATTTCTCATACCTTGATCGAATGTTATTTTAAAAAATATTTTTATACATCTTGACAAATCCATTTTTTTATTTTATATTAAACATTGCTTATAACATTGTTTAAAACATTGATTTGAAAGGAGATTTTATGAAAAGAAACTTGGATAAATCTACCAGGGAACATATCCTGAAAAAAACAATGGATTTGCTTTTCAGCACTATGCCGGAAAAATTGACTTCAAGGGGTATCTCGGAAGCATCCGGCGTTAATGTAGCAGCCATTAATTATTATTTTCAGAGTAAAGATAAACTGGTTGATGAAGCGGTTGAGACTGGAACGGAGATTGCCTTCAGAAAGGGAATGGAAATACTCATGACGGAAGGTAATGATCCCAGAAAAAGACTTTCCGATTTCCTGACCGGTTATGCGCATGGGTCGATGGAATATCCCAGACTCACCCGGGCAGCTTTTAATAACCTCTTTTTAAAGGAAGCTGAAAGCAATCCTTTCGGCCGCTATAGTAAAGAAATGATTGAAAATATCGGAAAGGTTATAGGAGAAGCATCAGGATCAACCGATCAGGAAAAAAATAAAAACAAGGCATTAATGATGGTTGGAAGTGTCATTTTCCCATTTTTGATCCCCAAAACATTGCTGGAATCGGGGATAATTGATTATGGAAACGCTGAAAAACGGAATATATATATTGACGATATGATAGATTTATTAATGGAAAATTATATTAAGGAGACGGGTCATGCCTAAAAAAATTATTATTATTGGAGCAGGTATCGCCGGACTATCAGCGGGTTGCTACGCCAGAATGAATGGTTATGAAACGGAAACCTTTGAGATGCATACATTGCCCGGCGGTGTTTGTACCGGCTGGAGAAGGAATGGATATACCTTCGATGGCTGTATGCACTGGTTAATCGGATCATCAACCGAAAATCCTTACCACCGTATATGGGAAGAGCTTGGGGCCCTGGAGGGAAAGAAAATAACCAACCATGAAGAATTCTGCCGGATGGTTCTAAGGGACGGGCATGTACTTTCGCAGTATGGAAATATTCCACAGCTGATCAACCATCTGAAGGCGGAGTTTCCTGAAGATTCCGGGGAGCTCGATGCGATGGAGAAGGATATATTATTATTCTGTGAGCTCAGAATGCCGCTGGGATCGGCAAAACCCATGAGTTTATGGAAGAAAATTAAAGGATTCTCAAAGATTAAACCTTATCTTCCTCTTTTTAAAAAGTACTCCTGTAATATTGAAACCTTTGTTCGGAAATTTAATAATCCTGACCTTCGGGAATTTATACTCGCCATTATACCGATGCCGGATTTTCCAGCAACTTCACTGCTCGGAATAATGTCTGTTTTGCATAAAAAGGAAGCAGGATGGCCTGAAGGAGGTTCTCTTGAGTTCGCGAAATCTATCGAGAAACGATACACAGACTTGGGAGGAACAATCCATTACGGATACCGGGTTAATGAAATAATTGTAAACCGCGGAAGAGCTACGGGAATAAGGCTGGCTGATGGAAGCGTACATTTTGCCGATGATGTGATTGGAGCCGCCGACGGCCATTCCACAATCTTCGGTATGCTACATGGAAAATATGTTAACGGCAGGATCAGGAAAGATTACGAAACCATGCCGCTTTATGATCCGATAGTCCAGGTATCCTTCGGGGTCAAAAAAAATATCGATCTTCCAAGGCTGACCTTTTATTGTTTCCAGGAGGGCGTTAAATTTGGTAGTACCAATGTTGGGTGGCTTTGGCTGAATAATTACGGCTTTGACCCGGCTATGGCCCCGGCAGGGAAGTGTCCTCTCACTGTGATTTTTATGAGTCCATTCGACATATGGGAAAAATTAAATGATAATAAAGATGCTTACCTCGAGGAGAAAAACAGGGTACTTGCAGAAATTACAACCTGGCTGGAATCCAGAATCCCGGGAATAACCGATGCCATTGAGGTAACAGATGTCGCGACGCCATTGACAACCGTGCGTTATACCGCGAATTACCGCGGTTCTTTTGAGGGATGGCGGCCTACTGTTTGTACCATGCAGAAAAAACTCGCAAGAAAATTACCGGGTTTGAAAAACTTCACCATGATCGGACAATGGACTGCCGGTTTTTCCGGACTTCCATCTGTTGCCAGGGACGGAAGAATTGTCATCGAGGAATTGTGTATCAGGGACGGAAAGGAATTTATGACAAGCATATAACGGCTTCTCATTTAACGGTATCGTTTGAGGGAGGAGATTTATTCCGGTATGGTCTTTTTTAATTGTTCAAAATCCTGTTGTGAGGCTTTATCAAACTTATCAAGACACTCGCCGGAATTGACTGCCGACGAGTGTCCTTCCTTATTTTATTCCAAATATCAACCAAACATACGGTATGTCCTTTAATTTGGTTCATTCACCACATTCCGGCTTAATATGCTCACAGTCCAGATTTTCTTCCAAGCCTCAGTAAACACATTTTTTTACAATCTATCAACTGCTTATCCTTACGAAGAATATCCGACCATAAAATGATACCATCGCTAAGTTGTTGGATTTTGACTTGATTTTCATTTCTTCTTATACTAAAATAAGTCTGTTAAAGAATGGATGAGAAAAATGAAAGATTTTACTAAAAACAGGGATTATTTTTCTAAAAAAGTTGCAGATTCAGTTAGCGCAATATTATCCTATTGGGATAATGACCAGGTATGCAGGTTTGTAAATCATGCTTTTTTGGATTGGTTTGGTAAAAAAAGTGAAGATATTATTGATAAATTGACAATAAAAGAATTATTGGGGCCGGTTTATCAAATAAGCTTGCCGTATTTAAAAAAAGCATACAGGGGTTTAGTTCAGGAATTTGAACGCGAGATACCATCTCCGGTTGGAGAAGTAAGATATACCATAACAACTTATACACCGGTTGTAGAAAATGGAGAAGTTATAGGAATAATTTCCCATATTGCAGATATTACCTATTTAAAAAAAATGGAAATGGAGCTTAAAAGAGCAAAAGAAAAAGCCGAGGAATCAGCAACGCATGATTTTTTAACAGGCCTGCCAAACAGGGTTTTTCTCCATGATAGAATTCGAAATGGTATTTCGTTGGCCGAAAGAAATGGAACAATGATAGGAGTATTGCTGATTGATATTGATAATTTTAAAGCGATAAATGATACTTTCGGGCATTTATCCGGGGATGAAGTATTGAAAGAAATAGCAAACAGGTTAAAATCAGCGATAAGAAAATACGATACGGTATTCCGGGTCGGAGGAGATGAATTTCTTGTTCTGTCAATTGAAATTAAAAAAATAGATCAAATTGATATCCTGGCAAAGCGCCTTTTAAAATTAGCCAGATTGCCATTAATTATAAAAAATATGACTATTCAACCCCTATTTAGTATTGGAATAGCTGTTTATCCTGAAAATACCGGAACTCCTGATGAATTGATAAATAATGCGGATAAAGCATTATATAAATCTAAAGAATCAGGGAAAAACTGTTATTATTTTAGTAATTTAACTAATGCATAACAAAAATAAATACTATGATAACATCAAAAGTATCATGAGGGAGGGGAGATTATGAAATTATGTGTTATTTTTAAACAGGGTAATAAGTTATTAAACTTTGAAATAAAAACTTTTGACAATACGAATACTATTAACAGGGGGTTGCAATGAAACAAATTGACCTTCTTTTCAATATTCTGGAGCAGAACAACATCTATGAAGACGGATCTGATCTAAACATAATACTAAACAAGATGGTGCATACGATATCCGAGTTTATGAAATCTACTGTTTGTTCCATATATTGTATAGATGAGCAATCCGGAGAACTGATCCTATTCGCTACCGCCGGCCTCAACCCGGAAGCAATTGGAAAAATTAAGATGAAAATAACTGAAGGCCTCGCCGGTCTTGCGCTGAGGGAATCAAGGGTAATTTACGATGAGCGGGGTTCAACTAATCCGAATTTCAAAAGTATTCCCGGAATCAATGAGGAGAAATACGATATTTACCTTGTTCTGCCCATTGAAAAAGGGATCACGAAAATAGGAATTATCATTCTTCAGCGGGAAATAGGAAAAACTTTTACAAAAAGCGAAATCAGGTTGTCAAAAGCCGTCTCTTCTTATCTGGCTGTATTGATTGAAAATGCCAGGTTAATGAACGATATAGGCAGCCTGTACAAGGCTAAAAGTCATAAAATTGTAAAAACCGGGATTGATGCCACTTATAATATCATTCAGGGAAAAACTGCGTCTGAAGGGTATAATTATTCCGAGATATACAAAATCAGCCAGACAAATCCTTTTTTTATAAAAGAGAGCCTGAATAAGAAATACACCAGGGAAGAATTTATCGAAGCCTGAATTCGACTGAAAAAGAAATAGCCAAACTTCAGAAGATGATTGAGAAGGATTTCTCCGAAGCGGCTTCGCTTATTTTCGGAACCTATCTTATGATGCTTCGTGATAGTAATTTCAGCGGAGAAATGCTGAAGCTGATTGATAGCGGCGAAAATCCCCCCATCGCTATAATAAAAATTGCGAAGAACTATATTAAACTTCTTTTGAATAGTCCCAATGATTATATTAAAGAAAAGGCGAAAGACATAGAAGACATAACAAAAAGGATTTTGAATAATCTCTTGAAAAAAGAAGACGGCATTTCAGGCATTATGAACAAAATCGTCATTGCCCCTGAACTTCTTCTTTCCGATCTTTTCCGCCTTTATTCGGAGAAAGCGGGGGGGATTATTCTTCTGAAGGGAGGTGTGACATCCCATTTCTCGATCCTTGCCCGTACCCTGCACATACCTGTCATAATAGTGGAAGACCCGGGTATCCTGGAACTGCCGGATTCAACCAGGATTTTAATGGACAGCGAGACCGGTAATATTTACATTAATCCTTCCAAAGAGATAATAGACGAATACTACCAAATTGAAAAATCAAGAAAAGAACTCCTGCATGAAAATATGAAATTGAAACAAAAAACCATTACATTGGATGGAGCCGGAATAAACCTGATGATTAATGTAAATCTTCTGAGAGATTTGAAGATCGCGGAGAAGATACCTTACGAAGGTGTGGGGCTTTACAGGACGGAAATGCCTTTCCTGATAAGAAAGGATTTCCCAGACGAAGAGGAACAATATAAGATATACAAAATACTCATGGACGGTACCAAAGGCAAAGAAGTGACTTTCAGAACGCTTGATATCGGAGGGGATAAGGTCTTGCCGTACAATAATTTCCCGAAAGAACAAAACCCTTTCCTCGGCCTTCGTTCTATTCGGTTTTCATTAAGACAAACCGACATTTTCAAACAACAAATCAGGGCCATTCTCCGCGCCGGATACATGTCGAAAATTAGGATTATGTTTCCGATGATATCTTCCATTGAAGAATTTGTTGAAGCGAAAAATATCGTCATCGAATGTTCAAAATACCTGGATAGTAAAAATATCCCTCATCATAATAACCCGGAAATCGGTATGATGATAGAACTTCCTTCTGTTGTGGAGATGATGGATGATTTTTGCGCCGTATCCGATTTTTTTTCAATAGGAACAAATGACTTCATACAATACATTTTAGCGGTCGATAGAACTAACGATAACGTTTCAAATATGTATATTGCTCACCACCCGGCGGTTCTCAGGGCGCTGAACCTTATTATTACTTCGAGTATAAATCATGGTAAGGATATCTCGATTTGCGGCGACATGGCGAACAAACTAGTGCTTAATTGCGTAAGTTAACGATAGTATTTCTTAATTGAGAACCTTTCACTTCCCGTTTTCTCCACACAAAAGGTTTTGCGGTTTCAGTGTATGCTTTAACAAATGCATCTATTGCTTCTCTCAATTCTTCCGTGTTTTTAAAACTGGCGCCTCTAAGAGCTTTTCGGCTCATAATACCAAACCATATTTCCACCTGATTTAACCAACTTGCCGAAGTAGGCGTGTAATGAAAAAAAACATTCTTATTCCGGGATAACCATTCATCGTTCTTTTTGTGAATACAATAATTGTCTAAAATTACATGAATTTCTTTATCTTTTGAAACATCTACCACCACTCTATCCATAAACTCAAGAAATTCAATACGTCTTTTGTATTCAGTAGTTTGGGTGTGTATTAACCCTGTAGCTACTTCCAGCGCAGCAAATAGGTTCAGCGTTCCATTTCTTTTATATGTACTTTTGTATCCTCTTACAATTTTTCCATTATCCGTCTCTACATAGCCGGTTGTCCTTTCCAACGCTTGAATACCAGGTTTTTCGTCTACAGATATAACCAATGCATTCATCGGCGGATTTAAATACAACCCAATAATATTTGTGGCTTTTGTCGAAAATTCAGGATCAGTGCTGACACACCAACTTCGCTGTCGGGATAAGCAAATTCCTTCTTTTCTTAAAACCCTCCATACTGCATGCGTTGATGTGTTTAAATGTTTTGCTAAAGCCGGACCATCCCAAATTGCCTGCCCGATAGGCGGTGTTTTTTCCAGAGTTTCTAAAACTTTGTCCCTGAAATTCTGCCCATATATTTTTGGCTTTCCTGACCTGGGCAGATCATACAATCCATCAATTCCTTTTTGCTGAAATCTTTTTTTCCAATCAATAACCGTATTTGGTCTTATGTGAAGGTCAGCCGCAATCTCAGATACATTTTGTCCTTTCAGGCTATTGACAATTATTTTCGCCCTCTCTACAAGTCGCGCTTCCATAGTTCGGCTTCTCACCCAACTATCAAGAATAATTTCATCCGCTTTGGTGCATGTTATAACTTGCGTTTTCTTAGACATACAACCTCCTTTTTTATGTCTAAGATTATAATTAATAACGCTTATTATTGCAATTAAGCACTAGAATACCTGACCTTCCTGATCGGTTCGGGAATAAGGAAGATCAGCATTGAACCCATGAATTTTCCGAAAGTCCAGGAATTCATCTCTAGTATTGATACAAGTCAAGCGGTACTGCAGGTTCAAGAGGTCTTAAAAATGAGCACAATTAAAGAGATAGAAACAATATTGATGCGTTCCCACACTACCTAAAATAATTATAATTCACAGGCTTCTGTCATCTTCAATTCGACTTCCAATAGCCTTTCTGCTATTTTCTCGATGGTTCCTTTTTTCCCTTCTAGAAATTTGACAACTTTTTCGAACATAAACTAACCTTGCATTTAATTCTGGCTTTTCAATGGTTCGATTTGACTCACCGCATCAAAATTCATAATCTGGCGTATGCTTCACCTCAAATGTAGTTTGAGATAAGTGAATACACCGTCTAGTGCATCGGGAACATCTGGGTGAGGCCATGAGGAAAAATCTGATTGACTCCAGATGAAAGGTTTGCCATCATAGTAAGCTGTACCGTAACGCATCCAAAATCCTCGTACATTGGAGGTCAAGTCAATTTTCCCTGAAAGTCTTTCAAAATCGCGGACCATGCTGGCTGTGATAACTTTAGCGTCAATAGCCCCGAAAGGTGCGGTTCCAAATTCATCCAGATAAGGTTCTATCGCAAGATCGAAGCGGGACATAATGTTGTCCCTGGTATTGGGTTCTGCATATGTAATAAGCGATTTGGCTGTATTGATATCGTTTACGCCATTAATAAGATTCTTGAGCTCGCTTTCGCGGTTTGTCCAGATGATATCACTTTCACCGCACTGCAAATCATTTCTGGCAAGCAAAGTCGGGGAATAATTGTATCCCAGAATGTATCGGGATGTCACCATACCAGTGTCATATTCTGTTGATTGTCCTTTGGGGAGAGTTGTTACTGAATAAGGACCACCCCAGGACTTTAACAAAATGAAATTCTTGTATGACATGTCCACAAGACCGATCTCGCCGGTGTTTGCATTTACCAACATGTATGCGTTCATATAGGTTCCGGTGTTATCCAGCGAAATGTACTGGAAGAATTCGTCCAGTGATTCGGAAAATTCTTCAGCCAGGGCTGAACGCCAGAAGATGAATATGCCGTCAGTCTTAGTCTGGGTGTAGTTATATCTACTGGTTGTTTCATTGAACATCAGTCCCTTGTTGTTGAATCCGAAATCCGTTTGGGATCCGATCTGACCGGGACCGTAAGTGTTTACGCTCACCATGTCACCGTTGACATTGATAGTCATTGACATGGTCATAGAGAGATACCAGGCCCAGGTATTGTGTGCCATAACTATGTCTCCATCGATCCGTTTAACGAAAGCTGAACACCTTAAAGGGTTCATGTTTCTCCTTTTCGTCCACGGGGACGCCTTCTTAGTGGCTTTCGTAGTACTTAAAGAAGCGGATACGGACGGTAAATTATAGAAAACATCCCAGAAATCCATTACCGCATTTATGAAATAGACATCCATGAACGTGAGGCTTGTACCATAACCGGTCTGCAATTCAGCAGCTTTGAAGTATTTGGAATCCGGCAGGAACCTGCCTGAAAAATCCAGATTCTCGGGATGTACACGTGTGGCTCCGTGATAGATGCCCAGCATTCGGAATAAGAGCCGTTTGAGACCATACACCGCTTTGGGATTCGAACTTGTTTTCAGGTATTCTATGAAGTAATTGAAGTTCTGGTTCATAATGGAATTTGCTGCAGCAAGTTCATCACTGGAAGGACCTGGAGACCACTGGTTGTCTCGAGCTGAGGCAATCGTGCTTCCTTGCAAGTGTCCCTGGATGAAACCTGCCTGATACTCTGCTTTGAACACATTGTCATCCCTGGAGACCACAGTCAGGTTGGCGATGTTGTTAACCATCTCCAGGACACCCGATGCCCCGGGATTCAAGACATAGTTGACAAGACCGGACTTGTTTGGTACATTGATTACATTTTCAAGTTGTAAAGTCGTGTCTGACTTTCCTTCTTTATTATCGCTGCCTACCGTCAGCGAACAACTGAAAATTAAGCTTAAAATTACTAAGCTTAAAACCGTCAAAAAAACTTTTCTCATTTTATCCTCCATAAATTTATTGTAAAAAGGCTGTGTGGACCTTTCGTTACCTCTGTATCAACCGATAAATTTTTGGTTTATCGATATACAATTTGTTTTTATGGTTTCTTGGTTTACTAATAGGAAAAATTATAATCAGAAGCTGGTAAAAACTCAAAAAAAGATGAGATAGGAAGATTCGACGAAACAACTTGCGTAAATGAAAATTTGTGGCTACAATATTTCAGTTCGGAGAAACATTCTTTAAGCGTTCGGTCCAGACTGGTCCTTTTCAGAAACACCGGTGCAGGATAAATTCAGCTGGTATTGCTAAAGTTCTGCACCACTAAACATACTTTGATATTTTTCAAATAATTTCCTGATGTTATTCCGAGCATTCCTGAAGTAGACAATCAAAGAAGCAGTATCAACTCCCATTGACTTTGGAGGATATTAAATATAAAATTTCTTATGGAAAATAAAATGATAAATAATCGTTATGAGATTGTCAGGCAGATCGATGAAGGGGGGATATCGAAGGTATACCTGGCGAGGGATATTGAGACGAAGGGCGAGGTAGTGGTCAGGACGCTGAAGAAGGAAATAATATCGAGCAGGATAGAAGATATCATTCGTTTCCGGAATGAAGCTGCGATATTATCCCGGCTGGACCATCCGAATATTGTCAAGTTATATGAAACCGCTGAATTTGAAGGACAGAATTATATAGTAATGGAGTATATTCCCGGGGAAAGTTTGTATAAAATCATTAAAAGCGGGAAAAAGTTTCTGGAGAGAGAAATAATAGAAATGACGATCCAGATATGCAGTTCTCTGGATTATATACACCCGATGAGCATAATTCATAGGGATTTGAAGCCTGGCAATATTATGGTGCATACCGATATGAAAGGTGAGCTTCATATTAAAACTATTGATTTTGGCCTGGCATTTTTAAAGGAATACTCCTCAATAAAAGGCATAGAAGATATAGCCGGGACCTTCTGTTACATGCCGCCGGAACAGTTCGGGGTCATCAGTGGAGGCGTGGACGAGAGGAGCGACCTATACTCGCTGGGGATTATCTTATACCAGCTGTTAACGGGGGTCCTGCCTTTTGAGGGAGAAACCCCGGGCTCTATTATCCACCGGCAGATCGCGATGATTCCGGAGACCCCTTCTTATTATAATAAATCCATATCGGAAACTCTTGATAAAATTGTATTGAAGCTCCTGGAGAAGGAGCCGGACAGGCGTTACCAATCGGCGAAAGGCCTGCTCTTCGACCTGGAAAAGTACAAAAAAGGGGAGCGGAATTTCCATCCGGGCATACATGACAAGCATATAAAATTGACATTTAAAACGGGGCTGATATCGCGGGAGGAAGAATTCAGCGCCATAAAGGAATTATACGATAAAGCCCGGAAAGGTGAGGGGAGTGTCTGTTTTATCAGCGGGGAAGCGGGGAAAGGTAAGACCAGGCTGGCTGAAGAGTTGAGGAGCCATGTCTATACTGAAGGCGGCGTTTTTATAGATGGGAAATGCTTTGCCGGGAAGAGCAAGACGCCATACGGTCCATTTAAGGACGCCCTCAACATTTATTTAAAGATATACCAGGGTTATCAGGAAGAAAAAAAGCAGGATATTAAGAATAAGTTAAACGAGATGACGGGTGATCTCTGCGGCCTGATCCTGCAGCTTAACCCGTCATTTTCAGTGATTTTTAATAAAAGACCGGAATTGGTAAGGCTTGAGATTGACAGGGAAAAGAAGAGATTTTTAATGGTTGTGGGGCAATTTTTCCTGAATCTCAGCAGTGTTGACAATAAGATGGTCATATTCCTTGATGATTTACAGTGGGCGGATGAAGGCAGCATGGACCTGTTAACCGAAATATCGGGGGAATTGAGTAAATATCCGCTATTCATCATCGGGACATACCGCAATGATGAAATAAGTTCGGACCATAAGCTTATCTCATATAAAGAAAAAGCCGCAATAAATCAATATCCGTATCATGAAATATACCTTGAAGAGTTTAGTAGGGTGGTTGTCAAGAAATTAGTTATCTCATTACTTTACGCGAAGGTGGAGAATATAGAAGAGATATCTGATGTGATCCATAAGAAGAGTAAGGGGAACCCGTTCTTTGCGATAGAGATCCTCAAACAGTTCGTGAGTGAGAATATCTTATACTATAAAGAGAATTCCTGGGTAATTGACGCTGGCAAACTGAGGGGAGTGGAGATAGCGTCGACGATAGTTGATATAGTGATGAAGAGAATATCACTGTTAAGTGATGAGGAAACGAAGGTCCTTTCCTATGCTGCGGTGATAGGAAGAAGGTTTGACGCCGGGATATTGTTCCGCCTGCTGGACTATGAAGCGCCGGAGATCATCCGGATAGTGGACCGGGCGATCAAGCTGCAGCTCCTGGAGGAAGACATACAGGAAAAAGGGAAGATATTATTTGCGCATGACCGGATCAAAGAGGCTTTTTATAAAAAGTGCGGGGAGGGAGAGAGAAAACTGCTGCACAGGCGGATAGGCAAAACGATGGAGGAGATGAACCGGGGTGATAAAGAGAAAGTGATCTTTGATCTGGCATATCATTATATAGAGGGTGAAGAAGAAGAGAAGATTCTGGAATACGCTTACCCCGCCGGGATCAAAGCGAAAGAAAATTACGCTTATGAAGAAGCGATAAGGTGTTTATCTTTCATAAACAGAATAACGGAAGGAAAAGGAGAGGAAGGTAAGGAACTATGGATAAATACGAACAGGAATATTATTGAAATCTACCTGGTAATCGGAAAAAATGATGAGGCGATAGAAATCAGCGGTAAAATATTACCATTTATCGCGGATAAGTTAAACAAAGCGGAAATATGTAAGCAAATAAGCACAGCTTATTTTAAAAAAGGAGACTGGAGGAACTGTGAAGAATACGGAAGAAAAGGTTTATCATTGCTGGGAGAAAAGCTGCCAGTTGAAAATGTCGCAATAATATTTAGAATCATAAATGACTCTTAAAGCATATTTTACATCAGTTGTTTCCAAAAATATTTATAAAAAATATTGGGAATCGCGATATTGAGAAATATAAATTAATAGTATGGTTTTATATAACATTAAACTGGATGTATTCATTAAGCGATATTGTCAAAATGGTAGGGAATCAATTGAGGATGTTAAATATTTCAGAAAGCAAGATCGGAAAATCACGAGAATTGGGATTGAGTATGGGAGCATATGCCGGAATATGCATGGCAATCCCGCTATTTCGCCATTCAATCGAGTTTCATGAAAAAGCCCTTCAGTTAAGAAAAGAAATGAACGATCAATGGGGTATTGCGCAGTCATTGCAATTGCTTGGATTTTGTTATCAATGGAAAGGAGATTATGAGAAGAGTAATAATTATTTTTTAGAAAGTTATGACAAATTCAAAAAAATGGGCGATTTATGGGAAGTTAAAATGGTTTTACAGGGGATGGATTTGAATTATTTATGGTTAGGCGATTATAAAAAAAGCCTGGAATTAATTGATCAATACCTGAAAATAAGTGAACAGTTGAATGATAATTATGGAATATGCAGCGCTATGAGCGACTACGCCTTAGTCAATTATCAAAGAGGGAATTACGATCAGGCGTTGAAATACGCCGAAAAATCATTAATCATATCGGAAGAACATAAGATAGTATTAATCGATTGTCTTGTTAATATTTATATGGGAAATGTATTAAATGAGTTTGGTGATTATAAAAAAAGCATTGAACACCTTGAAAGAGCATATGAATTATATGAGAATAATAACCTGCTGGAATATTACTCGGTCTTTATTTATTCTTATCTTGCGGAAGCATATTTAATTGAATTTACCAATTTGTATTCTCATAAAATCAAAGGCAAGAAAAAAGAGTTAAATAAGATAAAAAAATTATGTAAAAAGGCCCTATTAAAAACCAGGCCATGGAAAGCCCATTATAGTGAAACGTTGCGGATTAGCGCCAGATATTACAGCTTTATCGGTAAAACAAAAAAAGCCGAGCGTTTGCTTTTGCAGAGTATAAATATAAACACCAAATTAGGGAAACCACATGATCTTGCACTGGGGCTTTATGAGTATGGTAAGCTTTTAAAAGAAACAGGACGTGCGGAGGAAGCGAAAAAGCGTATTGAGTCTTCTTATATAATATTGAAAGAGATTGACTCTAAAGTCTACTTGAAGAGAGTATCGGATATGCTCGGAATAAACGAAAAAGAGGAGAAGGACGATATGGATTCTATTCAAAAGCTTAAGTACAGGGAAAGATTATCATCCATAATAAAAGTCAGCCAGACAATCAGTTCGATACTCAACCTGGACCTTCTGCTGAAAAATATTGTCACACTGGCCATGGAAATTACCGGAGCCCAGAGGGGTTATCTTTTCATAAAAGACGAGGTTTCAGGGGAACTTGTCCTGAAAGTTAAGAAATTCATAAACGAGGGGAAAATCGATTCCAGGCCGTCTGTTATATATTCCGGAAATATCGTTAAAGCAGTTTTTAAAACCGGGGAGGCTGTTCTCTTAAACGACGCGGAACAGGATGCCGATTATTCAAAATATAACAGTGTAGTCCTGCACAGGCTGAAATCCATTCTCTGTGTTCCCATTAAACATCAAAACACGATCCTGGGTGTATGCTATTTTGATAACCCGCTCTCCTCATCCGTTTTTTCCGCTGAAGATCAAGAAATCCTGGAAGCCATAATGACGCAGGCCGCCATATCCATAGAAAACGCCAGACTCTATGAAATAACGAAAATAATGAAAGAGAAAGCCGAGAATGAAGTGGAAAAACTGACCATTCATATTTTACAGAAGCAGGAAAAACAGCTTGACGAAAAAAGCTCCCTGGTCTATCAGAGCCCCCAGATGCAGGAGGTTGTCGGTAAGGTCAGCCAGGCCGTAAAAATATCCAGACCGATTTTGATCACGGGTGAGACAGGCACGGGAAAGGAACTTATAGCAAAACTCATTCATTATTCGGGAAAATATCAAAATGAGCCATTCATTGCTTTAAACTGTGCGACTATTCCCCCAGCTATCTGGGAAGCGGAGCTGTTCGGTCATGTCAAAGGGTCATTTACCGACGCGAAAGCGAACCGTGAAGGCCGGGTTACGGCGGTGAGAAAGGGACTCTCTTTTTTGACGAAATCGGTGAAATGCCTCTAGACATTCAATCCAAAATTCTTCGTCTTCTGCAGGAAAATCAATACAGTCCCATCGGGAGCAATAAAGTATTGACTTCTAACTGCCGGTTTGTTTTTGCCACGAACAGGAAAGTGGAGGAAATGATCAATGAGGGGAAATTCAGGAAAGACCTTTATTACAGGATCAATGTCTTTAATATTCATATACCGCCGTTAAGGGAAAGAAAAGAAGACATTCCCGTTTTGCTGGATTATTTTGTTAAGCAGTATTCCAGTGAGTTCGGTCTTCCTGGAAATCTTGAAGTTGAAAAGAAAGCGATGAATAAGATTATTAATTACAGTTGGCCTGGAAACATCAGGGAAATGGAAAACTTTGTCATCCGCGCACTGGCTCTTTTATCCGACTCGGAAAACGATAAAAACGTATTGAAGTTAAATCACTTCCCGTCCAGTATTGAAGCTGTTTTTCAGAATGATGAAATAAAAAAGGAAGTAAAAGCGGCCGGAGAGGATCAGGAGGTCATAATTAACGGAAATTATGACGAGCTTGTCAACCAGTATTCAAAATTTCTGATCCAGCAGGCGCTCAAGCGGTCATTCGGAAACATCAGGATTGCCGCCGAAATACTGGGCGTTAAGCGGACTACTCTGAATGATAAGATAAAAATCCTTAATATAAAATGAATAAATCCGTATTTGAGCGCTTGTGCACATTCGATCCTGCTTCATAATTATTCATAATAATCAGCCTGCCCGGTTTTATAAATAATACGGCAGGAGACGTTTAAACGTCCAAATCAGACGGTTTTCCGTCATCTTTATCCCCAAAAAAGCGAATGATTCTAAACAAAAAAACATTTATCTTGGGAATTTATTAATTTCTCAATTTCATATAATGCAAAGAATTATCCTCATCTGGCATATTCAAATCACAATTCCGAATCTTATCCTGGCATACGATTTGCTTATAATCACTATAAATATGAGTTGAAAAAAATGGATCGCTGTAAAAATAGAAAATAGCTTTTTTATAGTTAATTTGATTGAAGCATACTTCTATTGAAAAGAAATAATTCACAGGAAGATTAGAAGCGATGCCCTAAGTATGTCGAAGGGTCGGGTATTGGAAGTAGGCAAAAATTATATTTTAATTTCAATCCAAATCCAAAACATATTGATAAGTAGCCACTAATTACACTAAAACGAATAAATAATAATTAGTGTAAATTCGTTCAATTAGCGGCTAAGATTCTTTATCACTTCCCGTCTTCCTGTGAAAAAAATTTATACCGACTGAAATAGTATTAAGTTATAAACTTATAATAACAAAACTTTTGACATTACAATAATCTATAAAAGGAGGATTTTATGAAGAAAGTGTTGGCAATAATCATTGAAATAATGATTATTACGTGTGTTTTCGTTTTATCAGGCTGCAATTTATCGCCTGGACCGGGCAATGATAAAAAATCCGGATCCAGTGCCAATGAGCCTATTTCCACAAGCAGCGGGCCAAAAAGGGCAGTTACGGCCAGTCAGGTACAACAGCTGGCGTATCCTTATGCTGGCTACCCTTTCATAAGCGGGGCGCAGGGCGAAATCTGCAAAGATCCGAACAATCCGCTTAAGCCAACATATGATATCGGCTACATGCAAGACGGAGCTGTTTGCAATTATCCGAATGTAAGCTTTCCTTACGGAATGGTAAATTTTACTGCCAGTGTAGCAAGCGGGGGAAGCGGCGGAACCATCGAAGTATGGGGAGGATATCCCTCTACAAAGTTGTTCCAAATCAGTGTTAATAATACCGGTGGATGGCAGAATTGGACTACTGTAAGTTGCCATATTCCCAATTACGCAGGCCTGAATCTGGGTAACACAGGTTTTACTCTTATATTTCACGGTGTATCAGGCAACATGTTCAACATTGACTCGGTTACATTTCAAGGACTAGCTACTCCTACTTCCGGTGGAGCAATTTTCAACAAAATGTCCATCCAACAGTTTAAAAACAAAATGATGGCTATGCCAGATTATCAAAAGGGTACGCAAGCCCAAATAACGGCTCTGGCTAGTGGCGCATACGGAATATGGGCTTATCCATTTGGAGGACATTATCAGCTAGTTAGCCCTTATACTTATAACAACCAAGGGGTCACAACTTTAGTATTAGGAGTAGATGCCGGTTCAACGGACGATGGCGCCAGGATTATTCAATGGACTATTGATAATCCTGAGACCGCTAATCAGTTATGGGATTTTGTGCCTGTCGGCGACGGAAGCTACAAAATTCAAAACGTTGGCAGCGGTAAGTTCATAGGCGTTGATGCCTGTATAATTGCCGATGGCAGACCGTTAATTCAATGGCATGATGATGGATTCTCTGATAAGCAGTGGATATTCATGGATTGATCTTAATCTTGACTGTTAAAAAGATCCATAAATAAACAGGGGGCAAGGAAGCGTTTTAGGCAATCCTTGCCCCTCTCTTTGATCTCATTTGTTACCTATCAACTTTTTCAGGAATTAAAATATATGGAACAGCGATTTTGAAAAATATTACCAAACCTTATGCACACTGTTTCATAATCATCCATGATAATAATCACCCTGCCCGGTTTTATAAATATTATGGCAAGACGTTTAAACGTCCAAATCAGACGGTTTTCCGTCTTATTTATCTTCAAAAAAGCAAACGATACTATACAAAAAAATTTTGCCATGGAATTTTTTAATTTCTCATTTTCAGATAATGCAAGGAATTATCCTCATTCGGCATATTCAAATCACAATTCCTGACCCATCCTGGCATACGGTTTGCGTATAAACTTTTTAATAAGAGTGAGAAAAATGGATCACTGTAAAAATAGAAAATAGCTTTTTTATATTTAATCCGATTGAAGCATACTTCAATTGAAAAGAAATAATTCACAGAAAGACTGGAAGCGATGTACTGAGTATGATGTACTGAGTATATTGAAAGGTCAGGAAGCTTATCTTGAGCTGAGTCTGTTGAAGTATCGAAGGGTCAGGTATTGGGGTTGGGTGATCACAATCAAAGACGGACGGATATATAGCCACTAATTGCACTAAAACGAATAAATAATAATTAGTGTAAATTCCTACAATTAGAGGCTAAGATTCTTCATCACTTCCCGTCTTCCTGTGAAAACAAATTTATGCCGACTGAAATAGTATTAAGTTATCAGCTTATATTAGCAATACTTTTGACATTACCTTAATCCAAAAGAGGAGGATTTTATGAAGCCAGTGTTGGCAATAATCATTGAAATGATGATTATTTCGTGTATTTTCGTTTTATCAGGCTGCAGTTTGACACCTCAAGAGAAAAATGCATCCAAATCCGCATCAGCAGGGCCCGTAAATAACGCACCGTTATTACACACAGGCCCGAACTTTAGTGTCGGTACCCCATCCACTTACGGAACACCTTTATTTACGTACCGTAATTCTTCAGACCCCCATTCATACGTCTTCAATGGAGTGCTTTACCTTTACACTTCGTGCGATTTAAACGGGCAGGGTGCGCCGACATATCCGATGAATACCACATATTGTTATTCGACTTCCGATTTGATTAACTGGACTGATAATGGTGCAATGGTAACAGAAAGTCAACTTCCATGGGCTTCGCAGGTCAATGGGATGTGGGCGCCTTGCGCTGCTTACAAAAACGGAACATATTATCTTTATGTACCTGAGAAAATAAATCAGGATGGATCCCAAATGAGAATCGGTGTATGCACTGGCAGTACTCCAACGGGCACATTTGCACCTCCGCAGAATTATATGACAATACCAACCGTAGCGAACGCCCCCCAGGGGGATTTTAATTCCGACCCCTATGTGTTTATTGATACCGGCGGCACTCCATATATGCTATATTGCGACGGGAATAACCCGCAAGGGAGGGTATGCATAGTACAGATGGACAACATGACAACAATAACTAAAACGCCTGTTACAATAGATTCAAGAATAACTGGCGGTAACCCGCCTCAGAATCAATTTGAGGAAGGCGCAAGATTAATTTTAACTAACGGCACATACTACCTGTACTATCCGGCTTCCGTTAACTCCGTCAACGAATACCTGGTTTATGCTACATCCACTACCGGCCCGATGGGGCCATATACTTACAAGGGCCAATTTATGAAGGCAAACCAAGGTGAATGGACTATTCAGGGCGATATTGTTAATTATGATAATAAATGGGTACTCTTTTATCACGATACCCCGATGACACCTCAATACGCAAGAATGGTGTGCGCGGAATATTTTAACTTTAATAGCGATTATTCTATTCCTCAGATCAACAGGACTGTGCAGGGGCTTACGGTAGACCCGACCAATCAGATACAGGCTGCTACTTACTTCAGTCAAGCCGGAGGTCTGCAGACCGAAGCAACCAGTGATCCGGGCAGCACTCTGGATGTAGGATTTATTCAAAACGGAAGTTATTGTTATTATAGCGGAATTAACTTTATGGCTAATAATGGAACGGGACTCACAGGGTTCACTGCACGCGTAGCGAGCGCGACAAGCGGCGGATACATTAAGATATATCAGTACGACCCTTCTAGTGGTATTTTGCTGGGAACCGTATCGGTTCCAGGAACCGGGGGCTGGCAGAACTGGGTTACAGTATCATGCTCCTTCGTTAATCCTTCTCCGGGACCGAGAATGAATCAAATTTGTCTTGTGTTTACCGGTCAATCGGGTTACCTGTTCAACATAGACCGGTTTCAATTTTCGTACAACGGAGGCGTAACTCCCGGTGTTTATACAATTAAGAACAGGAATAGCGGCACCGTGATGGATATGCCCCAACCGTATACCAAGGGTACGCAAGCTGATATCCACTCTTATCTTGGTTATAACAATCGGCAGTGGATCATTCAAAATTCAGGGCCCTATATTACCATACAGAATAATTACACCAAATTTGTATTAGGAGTAGATGCTGATTCAACGGGGCAGGGCGCTCGCATTATTCAATGGGATGCTAACAGTAAACCTTCTCAGCAATGGACTCTGGTGCCTGTAACTGGCCAAGGCGTCTCCGGATATTTCTACATTCAAAATGTTAACAGCGGTATGAATATAGGCTGTGATGGCGGGAAAATTGCCGATGGTACACCGTTAATCCAATGGCCGTATGATGGATCCTTGAATCAGCAGTGGTCATTCCAGGCTCCGTAATTTTATACGGACTATTATTAAAAAAGATTAATAAATAAAACGGGGCAAGGAAGGGTTTTACATCTTCCTTGCCCCTTCCTTTGATCTCATCTGTTTTATCACGTTTTTACCCGCCTAGGTATTACATGAAAAAAATCTATATGGAACAAAATTACGTCAGGAGACATTTAAACGTCCAAATCAGACGGTTTTTCGTCTTCTTTATCATCAAAAAAGCGAATGATCCTATACAAAAACATTTACTTTGGGAATCTTTTAATTTCTCATCTTCATATAATATAAGGAATTATCCTCACCCGGCATATTCAAATCACAATTCCGGACTCCATCCTGGCATACGATTTGCTTATAAGCATATTGGTGATGTCAAAAGTTTTACCTGCCTGGCCTGCCTATAACGGGATCTCCGGCAGGAAGGTGGCAGACAGGTGGGGGGTAGGGGGATTTATTCCTTGAAAGGGGGAGTGAGGTAATTATGAAGTAATTTTATTTATTATAAATAGTTATAAGTTTTAACTAATAAAACTTTTGACACTGCAGAATATCAACAAGGGGGATAAAATGAAAGAAAAAAAATGGATCGCTGTAAAAATAGAAAAGAGCTTTTTTATTGTACATATAGTCACAAAAAGCGGGGTGCACAAAATCCAGAAAATATTCCTTGAAAAAAGACGGGATCGGTGAATTTATAAATGAACTGGATTTTGATACGGTTATTAATATAGAAAAAAGCGATAACGCACAGAAACTTATAGAAAATATCAAAGGGCTGATAAAAGACTGTTTCGTGTTGAATAAAGTGGAATTGCTTGAATTCAACGGTTATTTTGATGAAAATAATATGGACTCGATATACGATATTGAAAGTATAACAGCTGATAATATTAAAGGGGAGAATCAGGAAAGTTTACGTTAAATAAACATAAGGAGGAATATATGTTTAAGAAATTAACCCTTTGCGGGTTACTTGGAGCCCTGGTACTTGGCTTCATGATGTCCGGATGTTCTCTAAAGCCGGGTAGTGATACTGCCGCGAAAAAGCCGGCTGATAATTTAGGGAATGGGGCACTGGTTGAAAAGTCTATAGGCGGTTATGTATACGGCCAGCCTTATATCTCAACAGCGGCGCGTGATTATGATTTTACGGCCGATTATAACAAGTGGAAATCCACATATGTGACAAGTTCCGGCGCCAATGGAAATCTAAGGGTACAGAGAGACCTTTCTTCAGCTTATGATACCGTTTCCGAAGGCATAGGCTACGGAATGCTGCTTGCCGTTTATTTTGGCGACCAGGCGACATTTGACAAATTATATAATTATTGTCAGGCGCATTTCATATCATCATCCATTCCGCTTATGCACTGGAAAGTGGACAGCAGCGGCAACAATGTAAGTGAATTCGCCGATTATAAAATTGATCCTACAGGCATAGTTGTAACACTCTCTTATGGCATACCAGGATATCTGTACTCCGCAACCGCAAATGTTCCTCATGGTATTGTTTATGGTAATTTGAAAGACGGATCAATCTGGATATTACCGGAACCATCAACTACTTATGTTACAGCTGCGCAAAATTATCTTGATAACAGTTCGGATTATTACCCGATGGACAAATTTACCAGAGGTTTAAGCAGCGCGGCCGATGCCGATCAGGACATTGCGGCCGCCTTATGTTTTGCGTGCAAAGTATGGCCTAATAATTCATTATTTTATGGTAATCAAGCAAAAGCTATGATTACTGCCATTAAACAAAATGATTTCGGAAATCCGGCCGGAGGTAAAAACAATACTTATGGTAAATATGGCTTTATAATGAACGGCAGTGGATGGGGAGGAAATACGGGATGGAATCCGAGTTATTTTGCCCCGGCGTATTATATTAATGTATTTGCCATGATGTGTCCCGATCAGTATGATTTTTGGACCAATGCATATAACACAATGTACGCTGAAATGAAAAAAATTTCTGATTATGTTTATTCTACCGGGAAATCGGCCGTTTTTTATCCTGACTGGTGTAATACATCGTCCGGAAAACCTGTCCAGGCGACAACAATGAGCGACAGATATTATTACAATAATGGAACCGCCGGAACCGGTCCGTCTATGATATATCCCCAGAGCGCGATGTGGACAACGGGAACAAAAAAGGGAGATTATACTAAATCATGTATGAGTTTTAACCAGTACTATGATGGTATAAGAGTGCCGTGGAGAATAGCTTTAGATGTCGCCTGGGATATGACGGGCGCTTCTCAAACTGGTAATACCTGGGCACAAGGTTGCTTACTCAGTTCATATAAGGCGTATAAACCCATATTATCAACAATTGTGGATGGTTATCAAATTACCGGAGATCCATGGAATTGGGATTATAGGGACGGGTTCAATAATTCAGTGGGCGGAAAAGCGCATTCAACGACGTTTATAGCCATGGGCGCATGCGCTTTAATAGGAGTGCCTGGTGTCGATATGTCAAGCCATTGGAATGAGGTTGTGAATGCGAATGATTATGGCAACGCCGACTATAATTATTATGGAAACACATTAAGACTGCTTTCCATGCTGTTTTTGTCCGGCAAGTTCGAGAATCTTTACAATTCCCCGCCTCCTTCGGGAACTATAGTGAGAATCAGAAATTACTGGAAGGGAACCTATATGAATATCGAACATACAATACCCCATATTGTAGAATGCAGCAGTATCAGTTCAGATTGGACCAGTGCAAAATGGATCATTCAAAGAACCAGCGACGGTTATTATACATTTGCAATGTGTTGGTCACCGCCGGCACCGAATAATTATAAAATTTATCTTCATGAGGAAGATAATAATGCGGTAACTGCCGAATGGGATAAACCAACCACCGGTAATAATATTGGTGTTGTTCCTAACACGGGCTGGTGGAGTTCGCAATGGATACTGGAACAGACGGATGCAGCGGGTTATTATAGATTTAAGAACCGCTGGACAGGCACTTATCTTTACATTGAACATCAATATCCTACTGGTAAAACGGGTAATAATGGTGATAATTCAGTAGAAGTAGAAAATGGGAATGCTTGTTCTTCCCAACCGCTCTATGGCAATTCTTGCTGGTTTAGCTCCAGATGGGGATTTGAAATAGTCCAGTAATCAAATTTCAAACCAGTTTAACCCTGATGATGTTTTATTCATCAGGGTTTTTTTTGGGGTGGCGTTTTATACAGGTTTTTTTTGTATTTTTATTGTAATTTTTCCTGCCTACGATTATAATTCTTCCTATCAGTTATCAATTTGCCTGTTCTAAATATTAATTAATTGGAAGCCATCAAGGAGGATTTCTGGATATTGAAATCTTGAAGAAGATCCCTTCTTCTGCCTCCCATTCAAACCCGGTTTTGTTCGTACATGGAATGTGGCATGCAGCCTGGTGCTGGGAAGAGCACTTCCTGGATTATTTTGCCCGGCATGGTTATGAAGCTTATGCTCTCAGCATGAGAGGACATGGGGCAAGCGGCTGCGATAAAATCATTCGCCGTATTACCCTTGCCGATTATGTATCCGACATTGATCAAGTTGTGAAACAACTAAAAAAACCTCCGTTTCTGGTAGGTCATTCAATGGGAGGAATGATAATCCAGAAATACCTGGAAACACATCAAGTACCGGCGGCAGTTATGCTTGCATCTATTCCGCCAAATGGCCTCATCCCGGCCACGTTGAGGACCTTTCTTAAACATCCTTTGAAAATTATGCAAATTAATCTGAAATTAAGCACTTTCCCGATTATTAGTACGCCCCGGTTGACACGGGAAGCGTTTTTTTCCAGCATTATGCCTGAAGAAATGGTTATAAATTATTTTTCCCGGATGCAGGATGAATCATACCATGCATATTGGGATATGATGGTTTTTAACTTACCCCGTGTGAGGCTGGTTAAAACACCGATGCTGGTATTAGGCGCCGAAAATGACAGTCTGATTACCAAACGAGAAGTTGAAAATACCGCTAAAACATATGGCGTAAAAGCCGAGTTTTTTCCATCGGCTCACGACATGATGCTTGAGCCCGCCTGGGAAAGTGTTGCTGAACTGATATTAAATTTCTTCGAATCCTGACATCGGAATACTTAAAATCCTAAAGTCCGATTTACCAAGAATGGTAGCAAGGATAAGATTACCTCATTATTGAAAGAGAGAGACAAAAAGAAGCCGTTTTAAGCGGACTACCCTGAATGATAAGATAAAATTTCTTAATATAAAATGAACAAATCCATATCACTCCCAAAACCAGAAACATTGTGCAGGATATTCTCAAAGACTATTTTCCTGCCTTCGAGGCAGCTTATGATACATATTATTCCGCTCATTACGGAAAATTCAACATGGAGCGGATTTCCGAATCAGTAGAAAAATTTATCGATTGCGGCGACTACAGCAAAGGCATTGCGCGAATCCAGTGCACAAACAAGGACTGTGATCACGAATACTTCCTGCCATTTTGGTTTCGACAGGCTCACCACAAGTACTGCAAGCAATGGTATCTCTGTCCATCTTGTCACCAGAAGCGACTTACCGGGAAAGGTTTGTTGACAGGAAAATAAAGTCGATTTTTTGCAGTTTTATTTTCCCCAATGTACAATATCTCGCTGTAGGAATTATAAATTCTTCTATCAGTCATTTTTTATTTTTTGCGCTATTCTACAAATAAAATGCAGAAATTTACTATACTGATTAAGTCATTTAAACCTAAAATCTATACACATTCTTTTA
Source organism: uncultured Spirochaetota bacterium (assembly GCA_963783575.1). GTDB lineage: Bacteria > Spirochaetota > Brevinematia > Brevinematales > JAOACQ01 > CAWEAK01. The sequence continues at coordinate 208,544 of CAWAOD010000005.1, forward strand.
TAAAAGAGTTAATAACAGAGAAGAAGAACTATATTAAGTAACATAAGATTATAAATAAATATTATTATAATACTCAATCTATAAAATTCTACCACGGATTTAATGGCCGGAGGGTCAAAAGTTTAATAATATAAATATTATTAAATATTTTCAGTTTTCTTTGTCCCAATGTACAATATTTCGTGTTAGAAATTATAATTCTTCCTATCAGTTATCAATTTGCCTCTTCTAAAATATCAATTTAATAGAAATTAATAATTATTGGATATAAAAATTAATGCTTTCAAGGAGGATTTATGGATATTGAAATCTTGAAGAAGATCCCTTCTTCTGCCTCCCATTCAAACCCGGTTTTGTTCGTACATGGAATGTGGCATGCAGCCTGGTGCTGGGAAGAGCACTTCCTGGATTATTTTGCCCGGCATGGTTATGAAGCTTATGCTCTCAGCATGAGAGGACATGGGGCAAGCGGCTGCGATAAAATCATTCGCCGTATTACCCTTGCCGATTATGTATCCGATATTGATCAAGTTGTGAAACAACTAAAAAAGCCTCCGTTTCTGGTAGGTCATTCAATGGGAGGAATGATAATTCAGAAATACCTGGAAACACATCAAGTACCGGCGGCAGTTATGCTTGCATCTATTCCGCCAAATGGCCTCATCCCGGCCACGTTGAGGACCTTTCTTAAACATCCTTTGAAAATTATGCAAATTAATCTGAAATTAAGCACTTTCCCGATTATTAGTACGCCCCGGTTGACACGGGAAGCGTTTTTTTCCAGCATTATGCCTGAAGAAATGGTTATAAATTATTTTTCCCGGATGCAGGATGAATCATACCATGCATATTGGGATATGATGGTTTTTAACTTACCCCGTGTGAGGCTGGTTAAAACACCGATGCTGGTATTAGGCGCCGAAAATGACAGTCTGATTACCAAACGAGAAGTTGAAAAAACCGCTAAAACATATGGCGTAAAAGCCGAGTTTTTTCCATCTTCTCACGACATGATGCTTGAGCCCGCCTGGGAAAGTGTTGCTGAACGGATATTAAATTTCTTCGAATCCTGACATCGGAATACTTAAAATCCTAAAGTCCGATTTACCAAGAATGGTAGCAATATATAGATCAAAGGAAAAATAAAATGATAAATAATCGTTATGAGATTGTCAGGCAGATCGATGAAGGGGGGATATCGAAGGTATACCTGGCGAGGGATATTGAGACGAAGGGCGAGGTAGTGGTCAGGACACTGAAGAAGGAAATAATATCAAGCCGGATAGAAGATATCATCCGTTTCCGGAATGAAGCTGCGATATTATCCCGGCTGGACCATCCGAATATTGTCAAGTTATATGAAACCGCTGAATTTGAAGGACAGAATTATATAGTAATGGAGTATATTCCCGGGGAAAGTTTGTATAAAATCATTAAAAGCGGGAAAAAGTTTCTGGAGAGAGAAATAATAGAAATGACGATCCAGATATGCAGTTCTCTGGATTATATACACCCGATGAGCATAATTCATAGGGATTTGAAGCCTGGCAATATTATGGTGCATACCGATATGAAAGGTGAGCTTCATATTAAAACTATTGATTTTGGCCTGGCATTTTTAAAGGAATACTCCTCAATAAAAGGCATAGAAGATATAGCCGGGACCTTCTGTTACATGCCGCCGGAACAGTTCGGGGTCATCAGTGGAGGCGTGGACGAGAGGAGCGACCTATACTCGCTGGGGATTATCTTATACCAGCTGTTAACGGGGGTCCTGCCTTTTGAGGGAGAAACCCCGGGCTCCATTATCCACAGGCAGATCGCGATGATTCCGGAGACCCCCTCTCATTATAATAAATCCATATCGGAAACTCTTGATAAAATCGTATTGAAGCTCCTGGAGAAGGAGCCGGACAGGCGTTACCAATCGGCGAAAGGCCTGCTCTTCGACCTGGAAAAGTACAAAAAAGGGGAGCGGAATTTCCATCCGGGAATGCATGACAAGCATATAAAATTGACATTTAAAACGGGGCTGATATCGCGGGAGGAAGAATTCAGCGCCATAAAGGAATTATACGATAAAGCCCGGAAAGGTGAGGGGAGTGTCTGTTTTATCAGCGGGGAAGCGGGGAAAGGTAAGACCAGGCTGGCTGAAGAGTTGAGGAGCCATGTCTATACTGAAGGCGGCGTTTTTATAGATGGGAAATGCTTTGCCGGGAAGAGCAAGACGCCATACGGTCCATTTAAGGACGCCCTCAACATTTATTTAAAGATATACCAGGGTTATCAGGAAGAAAAAAAGCAGGATATCAAGAATAAGTTAAACGAGATGACGGGTGATCTCTGCGGCCTGATCCTGCAGCTTAACCCGTCATTTTCAGTGATTTTTAATAAAAGACCGGAATTGGTAAGGCTTGAGATTGACAGGGAAAAGAAGAGATTTTTAATGGTTGTGGGGCAATTTTTCCTGAATCTCAGCAGTGTTGACAATAAGATGGTCATATTCCTTGATGATTTACAGTGGGCGGATGAAGGCAGCATGGACCTGTTAACCGAAATATCGGGGGAATTGAGTAAATATCCGCTATTCATCATCGGGACATACCGCAATGATGAAATAAGTTCGGACCATAAGCTTATCTCATATAAAGAAAAAGCCGCAATAAATCAATATCCCTATCATGAAATATACCTTGAAGAGTTTAGCAGGGTGGTTGTCAAGAAATTAGTTATCTCATTACTTTACGCGAAGGTGGAGAATATAGAAGAGATATCTGATGTGATCCATAAGAAGAGTAAGGGGAACCCGTTCTTTGCGATAGAGATCCTCAAACAGTTCGTGAGTGAGAATATCTTATACTATAAAGAGAATTCCTGGGTAATTGACGCTGGCAAACTGAGGGGAGTGGAGATAGCGTCGACGATAGTTGATATAGTGATGAAGAGAATATCACTGTTAAGTGATGAGGAAACGAAGGTCCTTTCCTATGCTGCGGTGATAGGAAGAAGGTTTGACGCCGGGATATTGTTCCGCCTGCTGGACTATGAAGCGCCGGAGATCATCCGGATAGTGGACCGGGCGATCAAGCTGCAGCTCCTGGAGGAAGACATACAGGAAAAAGGGAAGATATTATTTGCGCATGACCGGATCAAAGAGGCTTTTTATAAAAAGTGCGGGGAGGGAGAGAGAAAACTGCTGCACAGGCGGATAGGCAAAACGATAGAGGAGATGAACAGGGGTGATAAAGAGAAAGTGATCTTTGATCTGGCATATCATTATATAGAGGGTGAAGAAGAAGAAAAGATTCTGGAATACGCTTACCCCGCCGGGATCAAAGCGAAAGAAAATTACGCGTATGAAGAAGCGATAAGGTGTTTCTCATTCATAAACAGAATAACGGAAGGAAAAGGAGAGGAAGGTAAGGAACTATGGATAAATACGAACAGGAATATCATTGAAATCTACCTGGTAATCGGAAAAAATGATGAGGCAATAGAAATCAGCGGTAAAATATTACCATTCATCGAGGATAAGTTAAACAAAGCGAATATATGTAAGCAAATCAGCGCAGCTTATTTTAAAAAAGGAGACTGGAAGAACTGCGAAGAATACGGGAGAAAAGGTTTATCATTGCTGGGAGAAAAGCTGCCAGTTGAAAATATCGCAATAATATTTAGAATCATAAATGAGCTCTTAAAGCATATTTTACATCAATTATTTCCAAAATTATTTATAAAAAATAAAGGGGATCGTGATATTGAAAAATATAAATTAATCGTGTGGTTTTATATAACATTAAACTGGATGTATATATTAAACGACAACGTCAAAATGATAGGAAATCAATTGAGGATGTTAAATATTTCCGAAAGCAGGATCGGTAAATCACGAGAGCTTGGAATGAGTATGGGAGCATATGCCGGAGTATGTATGGCAATCCCGCTATTTAACCGTTCAATCGAGTTTCATGAAAAAGCCCTTCAGTTGAGAAAAGAGATGAACGATCAATGGGGTATTGCGCAGTCCTTACAATTGCTCGGATATTGTTATCACTGGAAAGGGGATTATAAGAAGAGCAATTATTATTTTTTAGAAAGTTATGACAAATTCAAAAAAATGGGCGATTTATGGGAAGTTAAAATGGTTTTACAGGGGATGGATTTGAATTATTTATTATTATCTGATCATACTAAAAGCCTTGAATTAATCGATCAATACCTGAAAATAAGTGAACAGTTAAATGATAATTATGGAATATGCAGCGCCATGAGCGACTACGCTTTAGTCAATTATCAAAGAGGGAATTACGATCAGGCGATGAAATACGCCGAAAAGTCATTGATCATATCAGAAGAAAATAAAATATTATTAATCGATTGTCTCGTAAATATTTATTTGGGGATTATATTCAATGAATTTGGTGATTATAAAAAAAGCATTGAATACCTTTCAAGCGCATATAAGTTATATGAGAATAATAACCTGCTGGAATATTACACGGTTTTTATGTATTCATATCTTGCGGAAGCATATTTAATCGAATTTATCAATTTGTATCCTCATAAAATCAAAGGCAGGAAAAAAGAGCTAAATAAGATAAAAAAAGCCTGTGCAAAGGCCCTATTAAAAACCAGGCCATGGAAAGCCCATTTCAGTGAAGCGTTGCGGATTAGTGCCAGGTATTACAGCTTTATCGGTAAAACAAAAAAAGCCGAGCATTTGCTTTTACAGAGTATAAGCATAAACTCCAAATTGGGAAAACCATTTGATCTTGCATTGGGGTATTATGAGTATGGTAAGTTTTTAAAAGAAACGGGAAGGATTGAGGAAGCAAAAAAGCGTCTTGAGTCCTCCTTTATTATATTGAAAGAGTTAGACTCTAAAGTCTACTTGAAGAGAGTATCGGATATGCTCGGAATAAATGAAAAAGAGGAGAAGGATGATATGGATTCTATTCAAAAGTTTAAGTACAGGGAAAGATTATCATCCATAATAAAAGTCAGCCAGACAATCAGTTCGATACTCAACCTGGACCTTCTGCTGAAAAATATTGTCACACTGGCCATGGAAATTACCGGTGCCCAGAGGGGTTATCTTTTCATAAAAGACGAGGTTTCAGGGGAACTTGTCCTGAAAGTTAAGAAATTCATAAACGAGGGGAAAAGCGATTCCAGGCCGTCTGTTTTATATTCCGGAAATATCGTTAAAGCAGTTTTTAAAACCGGGGAGGCTGTTCTCTTAAACGACGCAGAACAGGATACCGATTACTCAAAATATGATAGTGTAGTCCTGCACAGGCTGAAATCCATTCTCTGTGTTCCCATTAAACATCAAAACACGATCCTGGGAGCATGCTATTTTGATAACCCGCTTTCCTCATCAGTTTTTTCCGCTGAAGATCAAGAAATCCTGGAAGCCATAATGACGCAGGCCGCCATATCCATAGAAAACGCCAGACTTTATGAGATAACGAAAATAATGAAAGAGAAAGCCGAGAATGAAGTGGAAAAACTAACCATTCATATTTTACAGAAGCAGGAAAAACAGCTTGACGAAAAAAGCTCCCTGGTCTATCAGAGCCCCCAGATGCAGGAGGTTGTCGGTAAGGTCAGCCAGGCCGTAAAAATATCCAGACCGATTTTGATCACTGGCGAAACAGGCACGGGGAAGGAGCTTATAGCCAAACTTATTCATAACTCGAGTAACCATCAAGACGAGCCTTTTATAGCTATAAACTGTGCCGCTATACCTGAAGCCCTCTGGGAGGCGGAAATGTTCGGGCATATGAAGGGGGCCTTTACCGATGCAAAAACCGGCCGGGAAGGCAGCATCGCCACCGCCGGGCAGGGCACACTGTTTTTTGACGAGATAGGGAACATGCCCCTGGACATACAATCCAAGCTTCTACGGCTGCTCCAGGATAATCAATACAGGCCGATAGGCAGCAATAGAGCGCTGAATTCAAAATGCCGTTTTCTTTTTGCAACAAACGGGGAAGTGGAAGAAATGATTAAAAAGGGGACATTCAGGGAAGATCTTTACTACAGGATCAATGTCTTTAATATTCATATACCGCCGTTAAGGGAAAGGAAGGAAGATATCCCCGTCTTGCTGGATTATTTTATTGAAAAATTTGTGCGGGAATTCAGCCTGCCGGAAAACCTGGAAGTAGAAAAGAAAGCAATGGATAAGATTATTAATTACAGTTGGCCCGGAAATGTCAGGGAAATGGAAAACTTTGTCATCCGCGCGCTGGCGCTTTTATCCGAATCGGAGGGAAACAGGAGCGTTTTGAAATTAATGCACCTGCCTTCCAATATCGATACCTTTATTGAGCCGGTTAAAACATTACAAGAAGAGAAAGAAAAGATTGTAAAAGAGGAAATCGTCGTAGATGGTAATTATGAAGATATACTCAATCAGCATTCAAAGAAAATGATCGAATGGGCCCTTAATAAATCAAAGGGCAATATAAAGAAAGCGGCCGAAATACTGGGTATAAAGCGAACGACTCTGAATTATAAAGTCAAAGAACTTAAAATAGATATAGAGTAAACCTTTCAAAAAAACCTTAATCACCCGGTGATATTATTTTGTCATAGACAAAATTCAGTCACTTTTAAGACAAATTTTTGTCTCTTTTCGTCTTATTTGAAACGGCCGCATAATTGTAAATAAATCTTTATTTAACATATTTAATCCATTAAATTATATATAGCAAGGAATTATCTCATTCTGCATATTCAAATCACAATTCCGGACCCCATCCTGGCATATAGTTTGCATATAAGCATATAAATAAGAGTGGAAAAAACGGATCGCTGTATTATCTGGCCTAGTTGGGCTGGGCAGTCGAATCGCTTAAAGTTTGCAAATCAGGGATATATAATATGTTATATAAAAATATTAGTTAATCCAAAAAAGGAGGATTTTATGAAGAAAGTGTTGGCAATAATCATTGAATTGATGATTATTATGTGTATTTTCGTTTTATCAGGATGCAATTTATCGCCTGGGCCGGGAAAAGAAGCATCCAAATCCGTATCGCCGGTATCGCCCGCAGGTCCGAAGTTTAGCATCGGTACCCAGCAGGTTTCAGGGACAGTTACCAATATCGGCAGGCCTTTATTTTCGTTCCGTAGTTCCTCGGATCCACATGCCCGCGTATTCAACGGACAGGTTTACATTTACTGTTCACAAGATATGTACGGCAACAGCGGCGGCGGTATTTATCCGATGAACACTACTTACTGCTATTCATCAGCCGATCTGGTAAACTGGAAGGATAACGGCGCGGTAATGACGGAAAACCAACTTCCCTGGGCAGCCCATGGATCCAACGAGCTTTGGGCGCCATGCTGTGTCCAGAACCCGAACAATGGGCAATATTACCTTTATGAACCTGATGAACCTAATAACGGTGCCAACTCCTATGACAAGAGGATCGGGGTAAGTGTAGCATCCAGCCCGACGGGTCCTTTTACCCCATTGCAGAATTATATAAGCATTCCAAGAGTTGCGAACGCCCCCCAGGGAGACTTCAATTGCGATCCTTTCGTGTTTATTGACACGGCAAACGGCAACACACCGTATCTTTTATATTGCGACGGAAATAACCCAAATGGTAGGGACTGTATCGTACAGATGAACAGCGACTTTGAGACAGTAAGCAAACAGCCAGTAACGGTAGATTCATTGATGGCTAACGGAGTGCCGGCAAATCAGTTCGAGGAAGGCCCGAGGCTTTTCTACATCAATAGCAAGTACTACCTGATTATGCCTGTTTCTTACGGCGGATCTGAATATCTGGCTTACGCCATATCAACCCAAGGGCCGATGGGTCCTTATACTTTCAAGGGTAATTTTATGTCGCAGAACCAGGCGGAATGGACTATCCAGGGAGACATCGTTCAGTTTGACAACAAGAACGTACTGTTTTATCATGATGTTCAGCAGCCCCAGATAAAAGGTTTTTACAGACAGGTGTGCGGGGAATATTTTTATTTTAACAGCGACGGGTTACTTCCCCAGATCTCAAGAACCCAGCAGGGGCTCACTATTGACACCACCAATATAGTACAGGCAGCTAGCTACTTCACAGCCTCCAGCGGCGTACAGACAGAATCAACCGGTGATCCGGGCAGCGGTCTGGATGTTGGATGGATTCAAAATGGAAGCTGGATTGAATACAGCGGGATGAACTTTGCCAATCTTAACATTACCGGTTTTACCATTAGCGTAGCGAGTGCGACAAGCGGCGGTAATATTTATATAATGGCGCCGAGCACAGGCGGTCTCGGCTGGGTTGAAATCGGACAGGTCAGCGTTCCTTCCACTGGAGGCTGGCAGAACTGGACGACGGTAACATGCCCCATTAATTACAATTCACTGCCTGGACCTCAAACCATTGAACTTCAATTTTCCGGCGGTTCGGGTTACCTGTTAAACATAGACCAGTTCCAGTTTTCCGGTAACGGAGGAATCGCCCCGGGTACTTACAAAATTATTAACAGGAATAGCGGCACAGCTATGGACATGACCGGGTTTTCAACGAGTGCAGGCACCCAGGCCCAGATATGGGCTTATGGCGGAGGCGCCAACCAGAAGTGGACCCTTCAGCCCTCTGGGCCCTGACTATTACATCATAAATGTCAACAGCGGTCTGGTACTGGGAGTAACTTCCGCTTCATTGAATGAAGGCACTTCCATCGTTCAATGGCAGCAAATCAGCGGCCATCCCGATCAACTGTGGATCCTGCAGCCTGTCTATAATTATTACTATATTAAAAATTTGAACAGCGGACAGGTAATAGGATGTTGTAACGGAACAACTACCAACGGCACACCGCTGGTCCAGTGGCCAGCCATTTCAGGAGATCTGGACCAGGAGTGGTCATTCCAGAATCCGTAGACTAATCCTTAATAAAACTGGGCGAGGAAGCGTTTTACGCTTTCCTTGCCCCTTTCTTTGTTCTCATCTGTTTTTTTTTGTTTTTACCCGCCCAGGTAGTTCCTGAACGAAAATTTGTTTTGAAATTAATGCGCCTGCCTTCCAATATTAATACCTTTATTAAACCGGTTAAAATATTACAGGAAGAGAAAAAAAGATTGTAAAAGAGGAAATCGTTGTAGATGGTAATTATGAAGATATACTCAATCAGCATTCAAAGAAAATGATCGAATGGGCCCTTAATAAATCAAAGGGCAATATAAAGAAAACGGCCGAAATACTGGGTATAAAGCGAACGACTATGAATTATAAAGTCAAAGAACTTAAAATAGATATAGAGTAAACTTTTCAAAAAACCTTAATCACCCGGTGATATTATTTTGTCATAGACAAAATTCAGTCACTTTTAAGACAAATTTTTGTCTCTTTTCGTCTTATTTGAAACGGCCGTATAATTATAAATAAATCTTTATTTAACATATTTAATCCATTAAATTATATATAGCAAGGAATTATCTCATTCTGCATATTCAAATCACAATTCCGGACCCCATCCTGGCATATAGTTTGCATATAAGCATATAAATAAGAGTGGAAAAAAAGGATCACTGTAAAAATTAGGAAAGAGCTTTTATGGTTAATCCAATTGAAGCTTACTTCTATTTGAAAAGAAATAATTCACAGGAAGACTAGAAGCGATGCCCTGAGTATACAGACTGTGTGAAAACTCAGTAAAATTTTATAGTAAAATCGATTAATTATACAAAAACTCCATTTTTTGATATATTTTTCAAGCTAAAAAAATCTTAGTTTAAAAAATCTATCCGAATACGATAAACGATGGTTTATTAGCATCAAACCAGAGTCATAAGTCTCTTTATTCCCAATATATTCAATACTTTTATTAAATTATGAATGAATCCTGCCAAACTGGATTCCGTCAGAACGCCATCCTTTCCCTTCATTAAAAAATAACTGTAACCCATATTCCTTTTTATCGATCCAAATGGATGTTCACATATCTCTTTCCTTTTCTCTATGATCTTTTTCCCGGCTTCAGAACGAATTTTCCTCTTGAAGTTCTCAATTTCTTCTTTTCTAACTGGTACTTTGATACTTCGTCCTTCCACGCTTTCAGTACACTTATTTCTTACTTCACATTGGCTGCATAAGCCGCACTTGTACCTGACTATCTCTTTTCCTCCATTGACCTTCTCTACTTTTTTCCCATTTCTCACTAATGGGTTTCCCTCCGGACAATAATAAACATTTTGTCCCGGATCATATTTGAATTTATCAACCTGGTATTCTTCAGCAGGTACTCCTTTATTATCTTCTTTGCCTCGAATCCTTGCCTTATGTCCGTCATCCGGATTCGGCATATATACGTTATGTCCCTTATCTATACATTCCAGTATCTGCGGTTCGCTGTAATAACCGGCATCCGATACTTTGACCGTTTCAGTCTCTACCTTAAGCTCGTCCTTTATTTCTTCTACTCGGTCACACATTCCTGCCATCTGCAGATTATATGCAATGTCGGATTTCCCTTTATCATTCATAAACCGGCTTTCCGGGTCATTTGAATAATATTTCTCCATTTCAGGATTTCCCTCAAAAATCTTTTTAATAGCCTCAACTTTATCCTTTTTTGTTTTCATTTTCTTTAAACGTTCCGCTATCTTTCCGGAAAGAAATTCAAATTCATTCTTTTCTTCCTTATCGTTCTTATCCATCTCATTCAAATATTCTTCGATCTTTTGATCTATTCTATGTATGATTTCTTCTATGTTTTTCCTATGATAAACATTGTTATTGTGGTTTTGCGCACTGATCTTGGTTCCATCAATTCCAACAACGTCAAATGATAAAAGCCCGGCTTTATGACATATCTTCAAAAATTCTCTGAATATCGACTGTATTCCCTTCTTATTATCTTTCCTGAAGTCGGCAATCGTCTTGAAATCCGGCGCTAGTCGTCCAGTCAGCCACATCAACTCTGTGTTTCTTCGGCACTCTCTCTCTAATTTCCTGCTTGTCCTGATTTTATTCAAATATCCGTAAATATAGATTTTTAAAAGTATTTCGGATTTATATGAACTTCTGCCGGTTGATGCTTCTTTTACTTTAAAACCAACTCCTTTCATATTTAGCTTATCAACAAAAATATCTATAAACCTTACCGGATCTTCTTCTCCTAACAGATCTTCCAGTGTTTCATTGAACAGAACTATCTGATCCCTTGATTCTCCCTCAATATGCTTCATCTTTTACTCCGATTATTTTTGTTCTAATAATTATAGCATATTTACTGAGTTTTCACACAGTCTGATATCGAAGGGCCGGGAAGTCAGGTATTGGAAGTAGGCGAAAATTATATTTTAATTTCAATCCAAATCCAATACATATTGATAAGTAGCCAATAATTTCACTAAAACGAATAAATAATAATTAGTGTAAATTCGTGCAATTAACGGCTAAGATTCTTCATCACTTCCCGTCTTCCTGTGAAAAAAATTTATGCTGACGGAAATAGTATTAAGTTATCAACTTTTACTAACAAAACTTTTGACAATATGTTAATCCAAAAAAGGAGGATTTTATGAAGCCAGTGTTGGCAATAATCATTGAAATGATGATTATTACGTATATTCTCGTTTTATCAGGCTGCAGTTTATCGCCTGGACCGGGTAAAGAAGCATCCAAATCCGCATCAGTAGGGCCTGTAAATAACGCGCCGGAATCACACACAGGTACGGAGTTTAACATCGGTACCCCAGCTACTTACGGGACACCTTTATTTACTACGCGTAATTCTTCAGACCCCCATTCCAGTATCTTCAATGGTGTGCTTTACCTTTACACTTCGAGCGATATGGGCATTACAGGCTCATATCCAATGAGTACGACATATTGTTATTCAACTTCCGATTTGATCAACTGGACAGATAATGGCGCAATGATCAATGAAAACTCGCTTCCATGGGCTTATCATAACACCAACCAGTTATGGGCCCCAGACTGCGTTTACGCAAACGGTCAATATTACCTTTATACGCCAGACGACGCTGCTGATGCAACCGGGAATGATATAGGCAAGAGGATCGGAGTATCCATTTCAACCAGCCCTACGGGCCCGTTTATTCCTCAGAATGATTATATCCATATCCCTACAGTAGCGGGCGCCCCCCAGGGAGATTTTGCAAGCGACCCCGATGTTTTTATTGATACCAACGGTACTCCATATATGCTATATTGCGATGGAAATGCCCCGAAAGGGAGGGTCTGCATTATAAAATTAGACCCAAGCATGACAAAGACAGCGGCAAACGCAACGCCTGTACTAATAGAATCATTAGGCAACGGCACTTTTCCTAATCAGTTCGAGGAAGGCGCGAGGTTAAGCCTTATTAATGGCATATACTACCTGTACTATCCGGTTTCCATTGGGAGTCGAGAATTCATTGTTTATGCTATGGCAAGAAATGTGATGGGCCCTTATACTTACCATGACAAATTTATGTCGGCAAACCAAACTGAATGGACTGTTCAGGGCGATATAGCTAATTATGATAATAAATGGATACTCTTTTATCATGATACCCCGATGGTATCCCAGGGATATAAAAGAATGGTGTGCGGAGAATATTTTACCTTTAACTCCGATGGAACTATTCCTACAATCAGCAGGACAGTAGAAGGGCTTACGGTAAACCCGAACAATCAGATACAGGCGGCTACTTACTTCAGTCAATCCGGGGGTCTGCAGACCGAACCGACCAGCGATCCGGGAAGCAGTCTGGATGTCAGGATGGATTCGAAATGGAAGTTATTGCTATTATAGCGGAATAAACTTTAACAATGCTAACTACATAGAGTTTTTTGCGAGCGTAGCGAGTCCAAGTAACGGCGGAACCATCTCATTATATCAGTGGGACCCTAGCAGAGGTATTTTGCTGGGAACATGCGCTGTTCCAAACACCGGAGGCTATCGGAAATGGGTTACAGTATCATGCAACATAGCCAGTCCATCTCCGGGACCTTTCATGAAACAACTTTGTCTTAAGTTTACCGGCGGACCGGGTTACATGTTCAACATAGACCGGTTTACATTTACAACTGACAGTTTTCCCGGTATTTATAAAATTATCAACAGGAATAGCGGCACAGCGATAGATATGCCGGGATCTTCAAAGGGTACTCAGGCCCAGATATGGACTTGGGGGCAAACAGCCAATCAAAGATGGACCGTTCAATTTTCCGGAAGCTATTTTTACATGATGAACAATTATAGTAGTTTGGTATTAGGCGTATTAAGTGCTTCACTGAACCCGGGCGCAAAGATTGTTCAATGGTCTCATAACACTTCCAGTGATCAGCAATGGGAGCTGGTGCCAACCGGTGACGGATATTACTATATTCAAGACGTTAACAGCGGATGCGTTATAGACTGTCAAGGCGGGGCAACTGCCGATGGCACCCAATTAATCCAATGGCCGAATGATGGAGCCAATAGTCAACAGTGGTCATTACAGGATGCCGCCAATAATTGAAAAAAGTTTCATTAATAAAACGGGTAAGGAAGCGTTTACGCTTTCCTTGCCCCTTCCATTGATCTTATCTGTTTTATTTCGTTTTTACCCGCCTAAGAAGTTCCTGAACGAAAATTTGTTTTGAAATTGATGCACCTGCCTTCCAAATATCTGTATCTTTATTAAGCCGGTTAAAATATTACAGGAAGAGAAAGAAAAGATTGTAAAAGAGGAATTGTCGTTGATGGTAAATATGAAGATATACTTAATCAGCATTCAAAGAGAAAATGATCGAATGGACCCTTAATGAATCAAAGGTTAATATAAAGAAAGTAACCGAAATATTGGGTATAAAGCGAACGATCCTGAATTATAAAGTCAAAGAACTTAAAATAAATATAAAGTAAACCTTTCAAAAAACCTTAATCACCCGGCGGCATTATTTTGTCATAGACAAATTTCAGTCACTTTTAAGACAAAATTTTGTCTATTTTCGTCTTATTTGAAATGGCCGCATAATCGTGAATAAATCTTTATTTAACATATTTAATCCATTAAATTATATATGGCAAGGAATTATCCTAATCTGTCATATTCAAATCACAATACCGGACCACATCCTGGCATATGGTTTGCACATAAACATATAAACAAGAGTGGGAAAAAATGAAAGAAAAAAAATGGATCGCTGTAAAAATAGAAAAGAGCTTTTTTATTGTTCATATTGTCACAAAAAGTGGAGTGCACAAAATACAGAGGTATTCATTGAAAAAATCCGGGATCAGTGAATTTATGAAGGAACTGGATTATGATACGGTTATTAACATAGAAAAAAACGATAACATACAGAAATTTATAGAAAAAATCAAAGGGCTGATAAAAGACTGTTCCGTGTTGAATAAATTGGAATTGCTGGAATTCAACGGTTATTTTGATGAAAGTAATATGGATGCAGCATATGATATTGAAAGTAAAATAACAGATAATATCGAAACGGAAAATCAGGTAAGTTTAAAATAGCTTTATCTTGATAAAACTTTTGACATTAGGCTAATAAATATAGGGGGGTACTTATGTAATAATTAACTTTAAAAAGTTTTTAGAATAGTTACGAAAGTGAAAAAAAAGCGCAAAGCCAGTAAAAAAGGAGGATTTTCATCGTGAAAACAAAAATTTCGTTAGTGTTAATGTTTTTAGTAATTGGACTTTCCGGATGCAGTCTTGATATCCAACAGCATCCTAGTGATACACAGAACAAGAGTTTGGATTCTGGAAACTTAACAAGATCGGTGTCAGCTGCGATACCTATATCAACTACTTATACCACTTCAGATCCAACGGGGCGTGTTATGCCTGATGATAACTGTGTCTATGTGTATACATCAAGTGACTTAGATCAGTCTGGCAGCTGGCCAATGAATCAAACACGTGCTTTTCGTGCACCAAATACAGCAGATCCAGCCAGTTTTGTTTTTCAGCCTGTTAATGATAATGGCGGGGTGATACTTAATGAAAGTCAAATACCCTGGGTAACAGGGTCGCCTAATCACTTATGGGCTCCGGATTGTGTATATGAATTTGATAATTATTGGGATAAAAGTTATTATTTATATTTTCCGGACATAATAAATAATAATGGTACGCAATCCAGGATCGGTGTAGCGACTGCCTCAACCCCTGATGCTGCTGCTGGTTATGGTACTGCCGGCGGTTTTTACCCAGAGGCCAATTATATACAAGGTATTGGTACTACGGCAAATAGCGGCTATGCAAGTGATCCGTGTATATTTCAAAGTTATCCGGGTGGTCCTTCCTGGCTGGTATATTGTACCGGAGATTGGAATACTACTCAAACAAAAGGGATGCTTGCCATGGCAAAATTGAATAGTGATATGAAAACCGTACGTTCAGGATCAGATAAAGCAATAACTATAACTGGCTTACCCAGCAAGTATGTTTATTTAGAAGGACCATATTTAATTGAATCTTATATAGCCGGAAAAAATAGATTTTATCTGATGTTCTCCGCTAAAGCGAATGACAATAATCAACAGGACCTTTGTTATGCTATGGCTGATGATTCCTACCCGCCTATTTGGGTACCGCCATATACCTTCACATACAAAGGCGTTATTATGCCGGGTAAAACTGGTGTAGCGAGCAGTAACTGGACCGATCATGGTTCTATTTGTATGACTTATGCTAATGGTGTTATGAAATATGTTTTATTCTATCATGAAGGTGATCAGACACCGGCAAATGGTCATGCCGGGAAATCTAAGGCATGCATATATGAAGGTTAGTGACCCATTTTTTAATACTACTGATGGAACAATAAATGTCCCGATAAATCCTTAAAAGTTGTATCAATAACCTTTTTATTAACCAACCCGGAAGTTCATGCGGTTCCGGACGCATGAACTATCTACATTGGTGCTTTACATATGGGTGATTTAATATTGCAGCTGAATATGGGAAAGCAAGTGAATAATTTGTATTAATCACTCTTATTTTTATGCTCTTAAAATTATTCGGATAATTGTCTTATTAGATGATTATTTTATGGAAAGTGATATATAAGAAAAACCGGATGATTTTTAATAAAAGGCTTTAGTTTAAAAAAGTCATGATCAGGCTATATATTACCACCAATTTCTATAGGAGGAAAGTTATGAAAAAATCTAGGTTGATTTCGTTTGGCGGTTTTATCTTGATTTTAGCTCTCATAGTAGGGTGCAGTATTTTTAACCAAAGTGTGAGCAACCAGAGTGCGAAAGAATATTCGAATGGAAACATGCGCGCCGGTTCCATAACCACATACGGTAAACCGTTATTTCCTTACCCAAATTCTTCAGACCCGTCGGTAAGGCACTTTTATTATTTACACCCCAAAACCGGCGGCGAGCTTTATCTTTACACTACAAGCGATTTAAACGGCCACGCCTTTCCGATTAGCAATATTTATGTTTATGATACTGTTGATGAGGTCTGGTGGTATTATCTCGGTACTCCGGTGTTGACCGAAACAGATTTCAAATGGTGTTTGCCACAAAAGCACTTATGGGCTCCCGATTGTTACCAGAATCCTCATAATGGTATCTATTATCTGTTTGTACCCGCAATGGACTCAAACGGAGTGTCGAGAATAGGTATTGCTACAAACAACAACCCCTTGACCCATTTTACAGCTCTTCCGAATTACCTCCAGGGTATAGAAGGCTATGCCAGCGATCCGGGAATATTCTATGACTATTATAGCGCCAGCGACTACATAGTTTATAATACCGGCCCTGCTCCCTATGGAACAATTGCCATGGCAGTATTAAGCCTGGATTATCAAAGCGCAACTCAGATTGAATTAACGATAAACGGTGCTCCTGACACATACATGGAAGGCCCGGCACTGGGTTCATTCGTTGGTAATACCTACTGTTTATACTTCGCAATGTATACCAATGCCCCCTTCAACAAAGAATGTATAGCCTATGCGACGGCCGACAAAGTCACAGGCCCCTATACCTATCAAGGTGTGATCATGGATCCGAATGCCAAAGAAGGGTCCATTCAGGCCTCCATTATGTGGTGGAACAATCACTGGTCCTTCTACTATCATGATAATCAGGGCTCAAGCCCCGGATACAACAGGAAAGTATGCGCCGAATATCTGACCATTAATCCCGATGGCACAATTCCAAAAATTTACAGAACAACATTAGGGCTTACAAATTAAGCTCTTATAACCAAATAAATATGCGGCTCTTGCGGTAATGCAAGCGCCGCTTTTTTAAGATCTTTAAACAGGGAATAATGATAACATAGTCTGGCATGTCGGCTAAAAAAGTCAATAAATAACCCTTTCAGCCGCTGCCTATCACCTGCCAAATGCTGGCAGGGACATAAAAAAACCATAAAGTACGGATTGATATACGCCGATCCTTTTATAAGCAAGCGTATGAATCCTATGCAATAATGGCCAATTTTCACATTTCATCTGCTATAAATTGGACAGCGGTTATTACACCAGGCTGCAATCAAAAATTTGATACTGGTATGGACTTTAGCTATACGCTTTTCTAAATGGCCGTGTACCTTTTTTTATATTTTCTTAAGAAAAATAAATAGCTGGTATTAAGAATGAATGACATTGATTATAATAATTATTTTCCCGGATTAAATAGCCTTTTTCTTGTATATGATGAATTGGACAGTTTGATAAATACTTATCATAATGGAACCGGTTTGAATTGCAGCTCCGGGTGTGATAAATGCTGCTTGAAACCCCAGGAAAATATAGAAGCGTCGGTTTATGAACTTTTACCGTTAGGGATTCATCTATGGCGGAACGGTAAAGCTGATGATATTTTGAAGTCTATAGATGGTGATAATAATGAATTCTGCTCTTTATACAATCCTTCTCCTGGAAATGAAAAAGGCGGCTGCCGGTATTATTGTTTCAGGCCGCTGGTTTGCAGGCTATTCGGGATATACGGTTTTTATAATAAATTCGGTGTCCTGAAAACCTCTATCTGTAAATATATTAAACCTGACAATAATGTAAATTCCTTATGTAATAAAATTGAAAACTTCCCTCCCGTCAATACATATTTTTATCAAAAAATATCATCCCTTAATCCCTATCTAACGGCTAATATGTATCCAATTAACCAGGCAATAAAGCAGGCAATTGAAAAAACATGGATTTTTAACCGCCTGACTTCTCAAAACAGGAATGAAATATTAACGACAATTTAAGATTATAATTTTATTATTCGGATGCACAACATTATAATATTGGATAAGATGAGACTAAACTAGGCATTTCTTATTGAGATATAATAAATTATAATACAATATGTTAATATTTAAAATATATAATCAGATATAATATGATATATAACAGTATAAATATTTTAAATGTTAAATTAATAGGGATTAATCATTAATTTTATCAATATAATATTTGCGTTTTTTTATTTTTCATAGTAATCTTTATCAGGGTGGGATTTATCTTTTTCTCTTCTATTCCCGGAATATTTTTTAAACAGTTGTGATGTCTGTCGAATATCTGTCCTTAATAGTGTTTTATCAAGAAAGAAGGTTTTTATTGATAAAATTTTTATAGGAGGATCATAGATATGAACAGGATTGTTTTTGCGGCTGTTTTTCTGGCTTATATTATCTCTGGATGCAGTACAACACCTTCATCAGCATCAAATTCTTCCAGTTCGAGCCAGAATATCTCAAGCTCCGCAAATTCGAGTAGTGCAAATTCGAGTAGTGCGAATTCTAGCACAGCATCTTCAATCTCGGGGGCTGGCTTTACGGTGGCTTTCATTACAAACAATGGAAGCAGTGTTACAAACCTGACGGTTGCCAGTAATTCGCTATTGGCGGAACCGGTTCCGCCGTTATATTACTGCCATGCCCTCCAGGGATGGTATAAAGACTCCGCTTTCACCACCACCTGGAATTTTACAAGCGATACCGTTATATCCAACGTCACAATTTACGCGAAATGGCTTGTTTCAACACCGGGCCTTGCTTTCACATCTATCAATAACATGAACGCATACAGCGTTTCATGCGGAACAGCGGGCATTAGTAATTCAATTATCGTTCCGGCATACTGGGCGGGCAGAAAAGTAATGGCGATTGAATCAGTGGGATTTACAAACGATATGACGCTTAATAACATTACTCTACCGGACAATATTACGGATATCGGCAGTTACGCTTTTCAAAACTGCTCCAATCTGGCCGGCATCACAATTCCTGCCGGGGTTACCTATCTTGAAGATTACACTTTCTATAACTGTGTAAGTTTAGCCTATGTTTCAAATTTATCATGGGTAGACTCCATAGGAACATCTGCTTTTAACGGATGCGGAAATTTAACAAATGTGATACTTTCCGGCACTCTGACGAATATCGGTAATAGCGCCTTCAGCGGATGCAGCAGTCTTACCAATATAACCATTCCATCAATGGTCCTAAACATAGGGGATTATCTGTTTGAAGGATGCAGCAAACTTGCCAAAGTTTCAATCATGGGAGCTGTTACAAATATCGGAACCAGCGTATTTCAAGAATGCAGCAATATTTCTAGCCTGACTATTCCGAACAGCGTTCAAAAAATCGGCGGTGGTTTGTTTTGGGACTGCACTAGCCTTACTAATGTGGTTCTTCCCTCCGGCATTTCTGACATAGGTTACGGTACATTTTTTTCATGTAGCAGTCTTATGAATATTTCCATTCCGGCCGGTGTCCAGAGTATTGGTATTGACGCGTTCGGCTTATGCATTAGGCTGACTAATGTAGCCATTTCTGGCAGTGCTTTGACCAACATCGGCGAGAACGCGTTTTTAAATTGCAGTAATCTGATCAATATCATGCTTCCGGCATCTGTTTCAAGTATAGGAGGATATGCATTTGATAAATGTGCAGGCTTAACAAACTTTACCCTACCCGCCAGCCTTAGAATAATCGGGACCTATGCCTTTAATTACTGCAGTAACATCATCAGTTTATCCATCCCCGGAACTGTTGCAAAAATTGAGGAAATGGCTTTTTTTGGCTGCTATGGACTTACCAATCTTCAAATCGGTTACGGGGTTTCAGAAATAGGTTCAAATTCATTTTCATTGTGCACCAATATTAAAAATTTAGTCATCCCGAATTCCGTAATGAGCATCGATTACGAAGCGTTCAACCAATGCATCAGCCTTACCAATCTCCAGCTCAGCACAGTAATTACTAATATTGGCGATAGCGCTTTCGGTGTCTGCCGCAATATTTCAAACCTGATATTGCCGGCAAGCCTTCGAAGCATGGGGAATTATACCTTTGACGGCTGCGGAGGTCTGACAAATGTTACTGTTCTTGCAACCACGCCGCCTGTTATCGGAAGTTCCAACTTTGCTTCCAGCTTCGGTCTAATCTCCATTCATGTACCATCAGGGAGTTTACCGGCATATACAAACGCTCCGGGATGGAACATCTATTCAAACATAATACAATAATAACGGAAATTATAACCGGGGGGCTGTCTTTATGACAGCCCCTTTTTTCTATTTGTACAAGCCGATTTTCTAACAATATTTTTTTTATTTCCGATAAATTTATATACTGCCTTAATCTGATTTTCAATGATTTTTTATAAAGGAATTGATATGAAGAAAACCGGATTTATCCTTTTATTATTGATCTCGGGCTCGTTTCTTTATTCACAAGTCGCCACCCGAAACGACCCTCAGGCTTATATTGTATATAAACAGGGTAATGAAATGTACAAGGTCAAAAAATATGATGACGCGAAGAATTATTATCTTCAGTTAATCAACGAGTACCCGGATTCCAAATTTGTTCCATATTCAATCTATATGCTTTCATTTATGGAGACTGATTATATAAAAATCATAGATTATCTAAGTCTTATAAAAGATAAGTATCCTGAATTCAGGTATTGGACAAACTCGGTTGAAAAACTGGCTGATATTTTTTATGTGATGGGTAATCATGTCGCCGCCATCGATCAATACAAAATGATAAACACAGATAAAGCTTATTATATGCTTTCCCTGATTTATTCCGCGAACGGATACCAGGATCTTGCGTTATCAAATGTTAACAAGCTTCTTATTCAGACTAAAGATAACAGCCTTGCTTATAAGGGATTTATAATCGAATCCAAAATTTACCTTGATACAAAAAAATATACGGAAGTTTATCCGATCCTTCAGCAGGCTTTGAAATTACGTAAATGGGCATTTGACAATGGGTCGAGAATACTTTTTTATGCGGGGAAATACTATTTTTACAGGAACGAGATTGAGAACCATTTTGAAAAATCACTGTATATATTTTCACTTCTGAAGACTAAATTCCCCCTTTCGGTTGAGGCATCGCTGGTAAATCCTTATATTGATTATTTTAATAAGAATAATATTGTAAAAATTGATTATGTCCGCTGGATTAATGATGAATTTGCCGCACCAGCTGAGGTGCCGTATCAAAATCAGACGGTAAGCGTACTTGATGAACTGGAGAATAAAGCGGAAAAAGTTTCCTCTGCTGCGGAGGGAGCCGAGGGTAATATGATAAAAGCCGGCATTCTTGAATATGCTGTCCGAATCGGCGAATATAAAGATTTAAGCGTCGCCAATCTTGTAGCCAAAGACATTGTTCGCAGCGGTTACAATTTCCCACTCGGTATTTATTATCGCAATGATATGTATTATGCCGAAATCAGGGGGATCAATAAGGTTGATGAAGCTAAAGATATTGCAAAAAAAATGATCGCTATGGGCTATACTGATACAAAAGTGATTGAATTTACCAAGGTTGTGGAATATAATAAATAGAAGCGGTCAAATTATCCGATGTCATTTATTAATGACAACGATGACAATTCTTTTCCAGTATGATCCGTGATTATAATTGCTATTAATTTCATAAGATCGGCTAAAACAGAATCGGAAAGCTTTTTACTTTCCAATTGTTCAGGATCGCTCATTTCCTCAATATCATACAAAAAACGCATTGTACCGCTACCAAGCTTTAACCTGAATTTTTCATAACCGGTTCTATAATGATTTTGCGGATTGTTATTTTCGAGTCTTTGATAATATGGAAGAATCCCTTCATTTTTAATAATTTTCAGGGAAAGATAAAAAACATATTTTTTAAAATCTTCGCATTTTTCCATTTTGTCCATTACGGATAATAGTTTTCCAAATAATGTAAAGTTCGATTCATTAATCAGCAATTTATCAATAATTTCAAAGATAAGATATAAATATGAGATTTTATCCAGACGGGAAGTGATTGATGTGTATGATTTGACTATGTTTACTTCTTTTAAAGAAAAGTAATTTAAATCATTGTTCCTGTACAGAATTCCCGAAACAAGATTTGATATGATTAGCGAGCTTCTCTTTCTGCTGTTTTCTTTATTCGAACCGAATGACGAAAACTCGATTTTTCCTTTTTCCCTGTCAATTGCCGTAAGGACTGCATTCCCCTCACCGAAGTCATTTTTTTTGATAATTATTCCGAAAAGAGGGATAAACCGGCTGTTTACCGGTAGTGGATTCCTTATACTTCCATTATGACCGGTCATTTTTCCCTTATTTCATAACTGATTTTTTCGACAATCTCATAATTTTTTAAATGTCCCCTTTTATCATAAAATTCTTTTACAATTGCAAAATTTCCTGCTCCTATATAATAGATCTTTCTGAATCTTCCGAGTTTTGAATAGTATTCTCTGGAAAGTTCGCGGATAACACAGTCAAAATGAACAGGCGAACCGGAAATTTTATGATGTACGGAAGTATATTGGTTACGTATAGGCATATTACAGATTTCACAGACAAAAATACCGCCCGCAATATTTTGATTTCCGCTTAATTCCTTTGTCGCTATTGATGAATTTACGTTTGCCTGATCCTTATTAATGCTGGCTTCCCCGTTAAAGATTATTTCTTCAGGTATAGGCGAATTAATTTCACTATCTTCAAAATCAGAAACGGGTCCGTTAAAGTCATTCTCCGCATGATTAACTATTGAATTATCATCATTCTGATTACCAGACTGAAAATTTTGCGGCATGGGATTTACATCGTTTGGCCCTCTTTTATAATGAGGTTTTGTATTAAACCATTTTTTCTTTTTTTTATTAAACATAACAACCTCCTGTAAAAATGTGTAAACCTATTTTAAAAACAAAGGATTTTTATGTGCTACATTGTCAATTTATTAAATATTATTTTATAATAATATTTAATAAATTGATAATATTTAAATACAAACAAAAATTAAAATAATTAAATTTAATTTATAACCAAACTGATGATTTTTTATATTGTTTTTATTTGATAACAAGTGATTTCCTTGCATATGCTCAGCCGAAAGTCGGTTAGCCGGTTAGTCGTTAAAATAAAATATTGCTTAACTAAAAAACTAACAAACTAACTGACTGATAATACAAGGCTTTAGACATTGGTGATTGAATAAATTTTGTGAAAATTGCTCAGTTTAGGTTATATTTTAACCGATATTTTCTTATGATATCAAATGTTATCAATATGTGAGGTAAATAATATGCCGGTACCTATCGAAAGGGATCTAAAAAAAATAAAACAGTTGCTGCAGATTACAGAGAATCTGAATCATATCAAGGATATAGATTCGTTGCTGGATAATATTTTATTAGAAGCCAGGCTTTTTACAAAAGCCGATGCGGGTACAATATATCTTATTGAGGGCAATAAGCTTAAATACAGTTATGTTCAGAACGATTCGCTTGCTAAAACGGATGAGGCCAATAATAAATACATCTATTCCATTTTTGAGCTTGAGATCAATGATAAAACAATGGCGGGATACGTTGCTTCAACCGGGCAGTCTCTCCTGATTGATGATGTTTATCATATTGAAAAAAATGAATCCTATTCCTTTAACTCGACATTTGATTCCATTTCATCCTACCGGACAAAATCGGCCTTAACGGTACCGCTGGTAACAAGCCGGCAGAATATTATCGGTGTTATGCAGATCATTAATGCTAAAGACAGCAAGGGAAATATCGTTTCTTTTACTGATGACGATAAAATTTATGTAACCTTTTTTGCGAACAATGCTTCAGTTGCTATAGAAAGGGCTAAAATGACCCGTGAAATAGTTCTCAGGATGATTAAAATGACGGAACTGCGCGATCCAAAAGAAACAGGCAATCATGTAAACAGGGTTGGAAGCTACAGCATTGAAATTTATGAAAAATGGGCAAAAAATAAAGGAATACCTATGCTGGAAATAAAGAAGATGAAAGATAACTTAAGAATTGCCGCAATGTTGCATGATGCCGGTAAGATTGCGATTTCAGACCTGATACTTAAAAAGCCTGCAAAACTTAATGATGAAGAGTTTGAAACAATGAAGCTGCATACTATTTTCGGGGCAAAATTATTTGAGAATGCGGTTTCAGATTGGGACGCCCTGTCGGCTGAAATAGCGCTCCATCATCATGAAAAATGGGATGGCAGCGGTTACATGGGAAAAATAAAAAACATGAATCCCGATAAAATTAAGCCTGGAAAGGGAAGAAAAGGTGAGGAGATTCCAATCAGCGGCAGGATTGTTGCTCTTGCCGATGTTTATGACGCCTTGATTTCCAGAAGAGTGTATAAAGAGGCCTGGGATGAGGCTGACGTTTTGAAATACATTAATGATCAGTCAGGAAAGCATTTTGATCCGGAAGTTGTTAAAGCATTTTTTTCCATATATGATGTAATAAAAGCAATCCGTACGAAATATGCGGAACAAAATAATTGATAAGGACTATTTATGAAAAAAATAACAAGCCTGAAACAGTTATCCGGGATTATAACCGAATTACCGAGGGGCGGGTATCTTGTCGATACATCAGCCGGGTATATACAATTCGGATCACCGCCGGAGACGCTTAAAGATACTATCTTTCTTCCGAAAGGAGTTCCTACAATATTCGTGCTTCCTATGGAACATTTTGATACGAAGCAGGGTATGAGTGTTGCCGAAATTGAATTTCCCATCTATTTTAATTATTTTTTAAAAAAGAAAAAAACCAGGATATTTGTTAACCCCGATCATATAAATAATATGAAGATCGTGCTTCAGGAGGCTGTTTTCGGCCCGGTAGAGGTTGATGTTAAAAATGAGGTTGAAAAAGTCGAAGGCTATCATGTTCCCGATCTTATGTCAGAAATGAGATACTTCCGTGCCGGAAGAGTGCTTGAAGATCTGGTTGATCTTAGTGAACTTAATACAAAAGGTTTCAATATTGAAAATGTTAAAATTACCCAGAATGATGACGGTTCGTTTAATGTTATTGATAATGATAAATTTCTTGTAAAAGTACCCGCAAAAATCAGCTTCAAAGCTCTTTACGACCTTGGTACGACATTATCCGAACCTTTCATTCCGCCCGAATTCGGCATTACATGCCTTGGGCCTTCTCATGGCTTTGATCCCGAACAGAATACATCCGGCTTTATTTTATGGATCAATAAAGCCGGGATTATGGTTGACCCGCCGGCGAATTCAACTCTCTGGCTGAAGGATTCCAATGTAAATCCGAAGCTTATAGACAGCATTATTTTCACACACTGCCATGCCGATCATGATGCGGGGACTTTCCAGAAAATCCTGGAAGAAACAAAAATAACGATTTATACAACGCCGACTGTTATGCAGAGCTTTCTCCGGAAATATTCCGCCCTGACAAGAATACCTGCAGCGACCCTTCTTGATATGTTCAATTTTTATCCGGTTAAAATGAACGGAGTTTATAATATTCATGGAGCGCTTTTCAAGTTTTATTATTCTCTTCATTCCATACCGACGGTCGGTTTTCACTTCAGTTACCGGAACAGGACTTTTATTTATTCTTCGGATCATTTGAATGAACCAAATATTATAAGAAAATTGCATGAGGATGGGGTTCTTAAAAAAGAAAGGATGGAACATCTTGTGAATTTCCCATGGAATTACGATATTATATACCATGAAGCCGGCATACCGCCTCTTCACACACCGGTTAGTTTTTTAAATTCACTGCCCGAGGATGTCCAAAAAAGAATAACTGTATACCATATCGCAGAAAAAGATTTTCCCAGGGAAACCAATCTTAAACTGGCAAAGTTTGGAATAGGTGAAACGTTTTATCCGGATATAGAAAAGCACCAGTTTGAGGAACCGTATCAAATCCTTGATGTTTTCAGCCGTATTGAGGTATTCAAAGATCTTACCTTTGACAAGATAAAAGATCTTCTGCTGATAGTGAAAAAAGAAAACTTTAAAAAAGGGGACTTTATTATACGTAAAGATACTCCGGGAGATAAATTCTATGTTATCATATCAGGGAATGTGAGCGTCAGCGGCCTTGATAACAGGGAGATTCAGGATAAGGTTTATACGACATTTGAATACTTCGGCGAAGCTTCGATAGTTCTTGGCGTTCCAAGAAAGGCTGATGTGACGGCCCTGACAAATGTTGAGGCTTATTCCATTGACAAGTATTCATTTCTCAGGCTTATCAATAACACCAAGGTTGAAAAAAATATAAAACAGCTCGCAAGCACTAGAAATGAAAGTTCCTGGATAGCTATCAAGTCGAATCCTTTCTTTAAAAATCTATCCTCATTCCAGGTAACTCAGCTTGAATCCATTTTAACCCAGGTTAATTTCAATAAAGATACTGTTTTGTTCGAGGAAGGGGAAAAGACCGACCATATTTTTATATTGATCGAAGGCTGTATAGACATTATGGAAAAGGGTAAACACAGCAGGAATTGCGAAAAGGGTGAAATTGTCGGCGATATATTTGCAATAAAGAATAATCAGCCTATCGGCAGGACATACAAGGCAAGCGCAGGTTCCAATCTCTATAAAATCAACGGAAAAGATATAATCGCTTTCCTTGAAGAAAACCCGGGTGTTTTCATAAATATGATGTTTGAGAAAGGGGCTGCTAAATAGCCGACAGTATAACGTCAGCGTTTTGTCGGCTTTTGTACAACCCAGAAACGGTTTTCATGAGAAATGCTTTTTACCTTGGCTGATTCCACGCATATTTTATTCCGTAAAGTGTTTTCAACCAGAGTAAAACCGGATTTATTTATACAATCCTTAACCTCGTCCTGTGTCGGAAAGTGAAGATATAATTCAACTCCCTTATCGATTATCATACGGTCACCGAAATCCAGGAGCCTTTTATCCTGCTCATTATTATTCCATATTTTTTTTTCACTTTCCCAATAATTCTGCCATTTATTTTTATCGCGGTCATTGTGGGTTGTGAAAATAAAAACGCCTCCCGGTTTCAATATCCTGCGGATTTCCATCATTGCTTTTGTCCGGTTGTCTATTCCCGGGATCTGCATAATGCCGTTAAAGGAAAAAAGAGCTCCATCAAAAGTATTATCCCGGAATTGAAGATTAAGTACGTTTCCCTGGATAAAATTGATATTTAAACCGTATTTTTCCGACAGTTCACACGCTTTCCCGATCATTTTCTCAGAAAGGTCAAGCCCGGTTATGCGATTATATCCAAGGCGGTAAAGGCCAATAGTAGTCCTGCCGGCACCGCACCCGATATCAAGTATATAACCGTCTTTCCGGAAATACTTGTTTGCCATTATCGCTTCTGATTTCCATAATTTAATTTCAACAGCCTGCTTTCCGTATTCTTCTACGACTTTAGGCGTTAAGTAGGCTTTTTTTATATCCTCAATGCTGATTTTATTATAACCGGACATAAATTGCTCCAGCAATGCAATGCTAAAGTTTAAATTCTCTAATTATCTACTGCGTTAACACCAGCCACGTTTAAATATTAAAAAAGCGCGCCAGCATCAAAAGTGTCCATTTATAAAATTAAGTAAATCTTTTTTAATTTTTGTATATAGAAAATAAGCTTTATATTTCCATACTTTTAACCCTTACTCCCTTACATTCGAGAAGAGCGGTTTCAAGATTTTTTATTTCATCATTAGTTCCATATAAATGGAGCAGAATCAAGCCGCCCTCAGAGCAGTTCTTTTCAACTTCATGAATGCCAAGTCTGACTTTTATTATGCAGCCATGGTTTGTAAGAACTTCCTGAACTTTTAATGCTTCCTCACGCCTTCTGTCCAGAAGTACTGCCATTATAACAGTTTGGTTCATAAATTCCTCTTATTTATTATTTGTTAAGCTTTGTTTATAAGTAAAATTTTAATTTATGATCTGTAATTCTGCAAAATAATAAAGGGTATGCAATTTCATATTTTCTAGAAAAGTTTACCGCAAAATAACTAAGGAAATTGTTGATCAAATCGGTATACCAGGTTTTATATTCCCAGGTCCAGCTTAATCGAAATGAATTTCATTATATCCTTTAGGGTTAAAATACCCATCAGCTTTTCACCTTCAACAACCAAAAGCCTGCTGTTGCCTGTTTTCTGCATCAGCAGGAGAGCCTTACCGGCGTCAGTATCGGGAGTAATTGTATTAACGGGTGATAAAGCGCCTGCTGTTTCGCCGACGGTTTTTGTTTTCCATTCGTCGCGCGGGATAGATTTTAACATTCGTGTTGTTATAATACCGGCTACTCGGTCATCTGTAACAACCGGAAACATTTTATAATGGTACTCATAAATAAAGTTTTCAACCAGCTGCTCAAGGGTTAATGACTGGCTGACTGTAACTGGGTCTTTTTTCATAAACCTTTCTATTTTCTCGCCTGCAAGGGCATCGCGGGCCAGAAGTTGCTGATATGAAGATCTGGCGGCGTTCTGAAGGAACATTCCTATCAATACCCACCATAATCCGTTGATAAAGTTGGACATAATGATCTGCACAATTCCAAAAGCTATGAGTAAAATGCCGAAAACCGACCCAATCCTGGAAGAAATCTTTGTGGCCCATTTTATATTTTTTTTCCATTGCCATAATGCTGACCTGAGCACTCGCCCTCCATCCAGGGGAAACGCGGGGACAAGATTGAAAGCCGCCAGAGTCCAGTTAATGAATGAAAGATAACCGATGATTCCTTTGACCGGATCCGGCCAATTGAGATAATTCCCCCCCATAAGAAAACAGTAAAATATTAATCCCAGTATTATACTGGAAACCGGGCCTGCTATTGCCATTAGAAATTCAGTTTTTGCGTTCGGCGGTTCATCCTCCATCTGAGCTACTCCGCCGAAAATAAACAATGTTATGCCTTTAATTTGAAGCCCGTATCTTCTGGCTACAAGAGAATGGCTCATCTCATGGAAAACGATCGAAAAAAACAGGCCTAAGGCGCCAGCTAAGCCCATCCACCAGTATGTAAACATTGAAAGATTTTTTATATAATAAGGGAAAAGCCCCATCGCGAGGGACCAAGTAATGAGAACAGCTATAATTAACCAGCTTGCGTCTATTTTAACCTCAAACCCAAAGATGCTGAATAATCTGATTGATTTACCGAACATAAAAATCCTCCTGCATACTAAATATTAATAATGAAAAACATTTTTGACAAATCGCTTGTCGAATATACAAAAAATCAGTTAACTGTGTAATCGATATTCATTTTATAACGAATGATCTCATTGATACCGATCCGTTTTGTATGCCTTCATGAAAGAAAGTTACGGTTTCTGATTTTTCCTTCAACGCAAGCGCATAAAGCATCGGCAGATAATGATCGTTTGTTGGTACGGCGAGTCTGGCCGGTTCTCCCAATTTTTGATAATCGATGAGCTTTTTATGTTCATCAGCAAGAATCAGCTTTTTAACCGTTGAATCGAATTCTAATGTCCAGTCAAAAGGCGCTGCCTCGGTTTCATATTTAATCATTCGGAGATTATGGACAATATTTCCGCTTCCTATGATTAAAATTCCATTTTCCCTCAGGGGCTTTAATGCTTTTCCCATTTCATAATGAAAATCCGCCGGAGCCCCGACGCATAGCGAAAGTTCAATTACGGGGATACCGGCACCAGGGTACATATGGTGCAGCACTGCCCAGGATGCATGGTCCAGACCCCATTTGCCGCATTGTGCATTATATTTTTTGAGCGATTCGATGGCCTCTTCCGAGACTTCTTTTGATCCTTTTGCCGGGTATCTGCACTGGTAGAGCTCCTGCGGAAAACCGTAAAAATCATAAATCTGCTCAGGAGATTTGTCGCAGGTTACAAATGTTCCTTCGGTTAACCAATGAGCCGAAATAACAGCAATAGCACGAGGTCTGGAAAGTTCCATCCCGATTTTTTTTAACGATCTGGTAAAATCGTTATCCAAAATAATATTCATCGGCGATCCATGCCCGATAAATAATACAGGCATCTTTTCATAATCCATAAAACCCCCTTATACTAAGGCATATCAATAAAATAATGATTATACATAAAAAGGTAAAGTTTTCCTTGACGAAAATACATTGTTATTATTAAACTTTTAAAGAGTATTGTATTGATTTCAGTAATCCTGGAGCTGATGATATTAGCAGGTTATTCAATTTACAGGCTGAAATGAAAATCAGGTGAAATAAAGTTTATATTAAGGGGGTTTTATGAATCTAGTTTTAATCGGCGCAACCGGATACGTTGGAGGTTTTGTTTTGAAGGAGGCATTGGATAGGGGGCATACTATAACCGCTGTATCCCGGCATATTGAAAAATTGATACCGCATCCTAATCAAAAAGCCGCTAATTGCGATATTTTTAATGAAGATGAATTGGCTGCGATCATATCAGGGGCATGAGGCCGTTATTAGTTCGTATAACCCGGGATGGAGCAATCCCGATATCCGAAGCCTTTTTGTTAAAGGCTCAAAAGCAATAATCGGCAGCGTTAAACAATCCGGAATCAAACGTTTGATTGTTATCGGCGGGGCAGGTAGCCTTTATGTCAAACCCGGATTGCAGCTTGTGGATACAAAGGATTTTCCTAATGAGTATAAGGATGGTGCGCTTGGCGCCAGGGAAGTGCTTGATATTTTAAAAAATGAAACGGATTTGGACTGGACGTTTGTAAGCCCATCCACAATTCTTGCGCCGGGTGAAAGAACGGGAAAATTCAGAATTGGAAATGATCAACTGCTTCTTGATGAAAATGGGGAAAGCAGAATTTCGACTCAGGATCTTGCTATGGCAATTATTAACGAGATTGAAACTCCTAAATTTATAAAAGAACGATTTACTGTAGGTTACTGATAATTATTTTTTACAAAGAATAAAAAGGAAGGGATTTAACCCTAATGACTAAATCCCTTCTATTAAGCTTTGAACGGGTTAAATAAATTTATGTTTATGCGGCTTTCTTTATCCCGGATTTCTGCCAGCCATGCTTTTTAAGCCAGCTTTCAAGAGTCATTAATCCCTTATACATCCTGTGAAGTGATTTAATATCAGCCTTATATCCGTAATTATTCAGCCATTCCGACATTTTAAACATCTCATAACTCAGGCTTTTAATTTGTTCTGCAGGAATTTCTTGATATATTACCTTTCTGCCGGTCACTTTTGAAAAAATCCTTGCTGCTTCAATCATTGTGAATTCATCTCCTGCCAATTCAATCTCTAAGCCGTTAAAGTCCTCAGGTTTGTCAAATGCCATGTTAACGAAAGCGCCAAGATCTTCCGGCGCTATATATTGAACCTTTTTATCCGGATGTGTGTATGATTTAAGGACTCCGTTCAATATGGATTCACGGCTGTCAGGCCTTTCAAAGTTGTACATATAAGAGACCGGTCTGAAGATTGTGTATTTTAAACCGGAATCCCGAATGTAGAACTCAATTTCCCTTTTACTTTCAAAATGAGGGATTTTTGTATTCCTTTCTGCAGCACCGACCGATGTAAAAATTAAATGTGAAATTCCGGCATCTTTTGCGGCATCAACCAGATTTTTTCCCTGGCGGATTTCACCTTCGGTTCCCTTTTCCATAAAAGTTGTAACAAGAAAAGCCCCATAAACATCCTTTATTGATTTATCAAGAGAACTTTTATCGAAGAGATCGCCGATTACTACTTCGGCTCCCCTTTTTTCCAATGATTTTATTATATCATCGGAATTTTTCCGCGTAAGCGCTCTTACAGACCAGCCGTTTTTTATCAGGCTATCCAGAACAGCTCTGCCCTGGTGACCTGTAGCTCCTGTGACCAATATGGTTTTATCTTTTTTCCCGGTCATATAGACCCCCTATACAAAATTGCATGTTTAAGATATTATTCATTCTTAATTAAAAATAATAAAATCCGATGAAAAGTCAAATTCGGTATAAATTAATTCATTATATACTTGACCTTTATTCCAATTATTTTTATATATAATTATATGACTATGCTTTCGGAGGTTTATATGATTGATATAAAAAATAAAACTATTCTTGTAACCGGGGCTTCCGGTAATCAGGGAATGGCTGTGGTTGATAATCTTCTGAGAGTCGGCTGGAAGGTTAAGGCTTTGACCAGAGGCGGTTCTAGAGAATCTGTCAATAAACTCAGACAAATGGGCGCAGGTATTTATATTGCGGATTTGAATGACCGTTTAACAATCAACAAGTTAATGAAAAACATTTATGGAGTTTTTGCTCTTACAACATCTCAGGAGCAGGGAACAGCAGGCGAGATTTTCCGTGGAAAGAATCTTGCCGATTCTGCATTAAAAGCCGGTGTAAAGCATTTTGTCTATTCATCGGTAGCCGGTTCGGATCAAAATACCAGAATCCTCCAGTATAAAAGTAAAAGGGTTATCGAACAATATATCAAGGATATAGGATTGAATTATACTATTTTCAGACCGGTATTTTTTATGTATAATTTCAATATGCCTGAACTAAAGAAATCAATCAGTGAAGGTATTCTGCGCCTTCCGTTAAAACCGGGTAAACTTTTGCAAATGATTGCTCCTGATGATCTTGGAATTTTTGTAAGAATGGCCTTTGAATCGCCGGAAATGTTTTTGGATAAATCAATTGACATAGCCGGTGATGAAATGACTTTAAGAGAAGCTGCCGGGATTTTTACTGCCAGGATAGGCTGCAGAGTTGTTTACGAAGAAATCCCGATCGAAATGATACAAAATGAGAGTAAGGATGATGCTTTAATGTTCGAATGGCTGAATGACAGTAATTTTAAAGTTGATATAAAATCATTAAAAACCATTCATCCTGGTTTGATGACACTTGACAACTGGTTATATAATAATGGCTGGAGCAAGAGTTGCATTATGAAAGCCGCTTAACAAGCGTTCTCCTTTAGTTCGGCCTGTCTGCTGCCAGGCAGGCAGGCTTCTTGACTATGAGATATATATTAGAATTTATATGTGAGGTTTTTATGAACAAACTTCTGAATGACAAATGGGCTTTTGTTACAGGATCGAGCCGCGGGATAGGACAGCAGATTGCTCTGGGTCTGGCTCAATACGGATGCAATATTGTGCTTCATGGGAGGGTAAAAAATAATGCTTTAAAAACCAAAATGCTGCTCAAAGATTATGATGTTAAAACTGAGATGGTAGAAGGTGAG
Organism: uncultured Spirochaetota bacterium; assembly: GCA_963783575.1. Classification (GTDB taxonomy): domain Bacteria; phylum Spirochaetota; class Brevinematia; order Brevinematales; family JAOACQ01; genus CAWEAK01. Next base: position 242,066 of record CAWAOD010000005.1, read on the forward strand.
CTTAGGGATGAAAAAAAAATCCTGAATATGTGCGATGAGGCATATAAAGCGGTGGGGCATATCGATATTCTTTATAATAACGCCGCTGTAATGAGCAAATACGATAAAATCTGGAATATACCAATGGCTGAATGGAAAAGGGTGTTTGAAATCAATGTTTTTGCAATGATTACAATCTGTAATTATTTTATTCCCAGGATGGTTGAAAAAGGTTACGGCCGTATTATAAACATTACTTCCGGTATCAAAGACCAGCCTGAACTTTCACCGTACAGCGTATCAAAGGCAGCCGTTGATAAGTATACACTTGATGTTGCGGCTGAATTAAAAGGGACAAACGTACTGATATCATATCTCGATCCGGGCTGGCTCCGGACGGATCTCGGATCGGAAAGAGCGCCTTATTCAGTCGAGACTGTTATTCCAGGCGCGATTGTCCCGGCCCTGCTTGAAGACTTCGGTCCGAACGGCGAGCGGTTCTATGCCCAGGATTATAAGAATCTCAAACTGCAATAATATCACATTGGTTTATTATGCTTCACGACTTTCCCTTCCTTTATGTAAATTACTTCCTCACATATATTTGTTGAAACATCTGCTATTTTCTCGAGACTTCGTGCAACCCTCAGTAAATAAAGAGAGCGTTCGATTGTCGACGCATCCGACAGCATAAAAGTAATGAGTTCCCTCGTTATCTGATCCCTTAAATCGTCTACAACATCATCCCGTTTGCATACATTTAATGCAAGATCAGAATCTTCATTTACAATAGAAGTTATACTGTCGTCAAGCATCTTGAGTGTTTCTTCCGTCATCCTGGGAATATCAATAAAAGGTTTAACTTTTGGCTTATCGCATAAATATAAAGCGCTTTCCGCGATATTCACTGCGTTGTCGCCCATCCTCTCCAGGTCAGAGACCATTTTCGCTATCATCATCACTATTCTTAAAAATTTGGCTTCAGGGTGATAAAGAGCTATTACATGGATGCATTCGTCATCCAGGGTAATTTCCTCTTCGTTTACTCTCGGCTCATAAACATCAATTACCTCCCTCGCGAGAGCCTCGTCTCTTTTAATTACCGATTCCACGGATAACTCAATCATTTTTTTTACAAGTGTTGCGTATTGAATGATCTTTTCCTTAAGTTCTATTATTTTTCCTTCAAGCATTATATTCTCCTATCCGAATTTTCCAGTAAGATATTCTTCCGTCCTTTTGTCCTGAGGAACAGTAAAAAGCTTTTCCGAGGGCCCATATTCGATCAGTTCTCCTAGGTACATAAATGCAGTATAATCGGAAACCCTTCCAGCCTGAGCAATGTTATGCGTTACCAGAATGATCGAGACATTGTTCTTAAGCTCTACAATCAATTCCTCAATATATGAAGTCGCCTTAGGGTCAAGAGCCGAAGTCGGTTCGTCAAGAAGAAGAACAGCCGGGTTCATTGCAAGTGCCCTTGCTATGCAGAGTCTCTGCTGCTGGCCTCCGGAAAGGAATGTTCCCCTTCTGTGCAGTTTGTCCTTGACCTCATTCCATAAAGCGGATTTTAATAGAGATTCCTCCACTATTTTATCGGATTCATCCCTGCGAAGCCTGAACCCGTTTAGTTTATAACCGGAAATGACATTATCGTAAATACTCATAGTCGGGAAAGGGTTCGGCCTCTGGAAGACCATACCTGTGCTTCTTCTTACGATTATAGGATCAATTGACAACAGATCATCCCCGTTCAATAAAATTCTTCCGGTAACTCTTGTCCCGGGCGTAAGCTCATGCATCCTGTTAAAACATCGTATCAGCGTAGATTTTCCACAGCCTGACGGGCCCATAACAGCATGCACTTTATTTTGATAATAATCCATGTTTACATTTTTCAAAGCCTGATTATCCCCGTAATAGACATTAAGTTCCTGCACGCTTAAAACAACCGATTCGGTTAAATCACCACCGGTTAAAACTTGACTTTCCATCTGCTGACTACCGCCTTAGCAATTAGATTTAATAATAAAACAAAAACAACTAGAATAAAAGATGCCCCCCATGCTATATTCTGCAGGTCTTGATATGGGCCTGTCGCATATTTGAAAATAATGTGGGGTATTGTATCTATGGATTTAAACAAATTGAAGCTCATATATGGATTACCGAAAGCAGTGAATAATAGAGGCGCCGTTTCTCCGGCTATCCTTGCTATGCTAACAAGAATCCCGGTTATTACTCCGCTAAGTCCGGCCGGTAATATTACTTTCAAAACCACCCTGTGATAAGGCACTCCTAAGGCATAAGCCGCTTCAACAAGAGCCGATGGTATCATTTTTAATGTCTCTTCGGTGCTTTTTATCACAACTGGCAGCATCATTATCGACAGTGCTATGCCTCCTGAAAGCGCGGAAAACCCGCCGAATGGCAGAACAACCCAGACATAAGCTATAATGCCGATAACAATAGACGGAACGCCCTGTAGAACATCAACGGTTATTCTTGCGAAATCCCCCAGTTTACCGCCCTTGTTTTCAGAAAGATATATTCCGCACAAAATCCCGATTGGAATTGCAAGGACACTAGCCGTAATTACAACAATTAAACTTCCTACTATCGCATTCGCTATTCCTCCCCCCAATTCTCCTGTCGGTTTTGGGAGGCTGAAGAAAAGATCCCAGTTAAGATACGCGATCCCGTTTTTAAATATATAAAAGAGTATAAAAACCAGCGGAAGGAGCGTAATTACTGAAAGCAGCATTATTGCTGCTATAAAAAGCCTATCCTTTAATATGTTCCAAAAGACTGATTTTTTTATCATAAATTAACCCATCACAATAATTTTTCATTTAATAATCATTTTATTGATTAAATACCTTCCAAGAATACCAAAAACAATTGTTATCAAAAATAAAACAAGCCCCATTTCTATCAGTGATGAAAGATACAGCTTATCTGTCGCCTCCGCAAACTCATTTGCGATAAGGCTGGATATTGTATGCCCGGGGCCGAAAAGATTCGTGGGAATATCGTAAGCGTTTCCAATGACCATTGTTACTGCCATTGTTTCTCCAAGCGCCCTGCCGAAAGATAAAAGGATACCGGCCATTACGCCTGAGCTAGCATAAGGAAAAACAACTTTTTTGATGACTTCATACCTTGTAGCTCCGAGGGAATATGCAGCTTCCTTCAGCTCATTCGGGACCAACGTTATCACTTCCCTCGCAATTGATGCTGCATAAGGTATAATCATTATAGCTAAAAGCAGTGATGCGGCAAAAATTCCAACCCCAAGCGGAATAATATGCATTCTAATTTCAAAAGCACGGATGATCGGAACAAGAATAAAAAGGCCCCACATACCGTAAATTATTGATGGAATCCCGGCAAGCAGTTCTATTGCCGAATTAAATACAGCCGAGAAAAGGCCGGAAGGAAAATATTCTCCAAGCAGAACTGCAATGGAAAATGAAAAAGGCAGTGAAATCGCTAGCGCCAGTAATGAAGAAATCAATGTGCCCATTATAAAAGGGAGGGCGCCGAACGTTCCGGTAAAAGGCTCCCAGGTCCTTCCCGTAAAAAATTCTAAACCGAATTTGATTATCGAAGGAACTGCTGAAATAATCAGACTGATGAACATTGCTAATAGCAAAGCACATACAATAACTACCGATATTAGGATCAGTCCTTTGAAACTCTTAACAAAATAATAAGTACTATGGGGCGCGTTAATAGCGCCCCTTTGAATTTCTAACTTTTTTGATATTATAGTTTTTTTAATACCGCTGTTAATAATACTACTGTTTAAAGCCGTATCGGCTGCTATGCTGTTACCGGCAACAGTATTGCCGCTACCTGTTGTATTATTTCCTGACCTTTTTGCCATCATAAACCACCGAATTCAAAATATCTTCCGCCAGAACAACAACACCTTTCGGTAAAACACCGTAATCTTTACCCTCGTTCAGTTTCTGCCCATCATGGATCATATACCACATAGCTTCAACCATGGCCTGTACCCTTTTCAGGGGCTTTCCGCCGTAACTCTGTTCTTTATAAAGCAGTATCCAGGTCATAGTTACTATTGGGTAACCGTCTTTAGCATCGGTATTGACCAGGGAGACTTTTGTGTCTGCCGGGATTTTAACATCGGCCGCGGCAGATGTAGATTGTAAATTAGGTTCGATAAAATTTCCACTTTTGTTCTGTATCAATGCCGCCGGCATTTTATTCTGCTTGGCGTAAGCAAGTTCAACATAGCCGATTGAACCGGGAACCTGCTTTACATACTGAGCTACACCCGGATTTCCTTTACCGCCGACTCCGGTCGGCCAGTTGATAACTTTATTTGCTCCGAATTTTTCCTTCCATTCGGGATTGACTGACGAAAGATAATCGGTAAAAACAAATGTTGTTCCGCTTCCGTCTGTTCTGTGAACAACAATTATGTTCATATCAGGCAGCGTGATATCGGCATTTGCAGCCGCTATTTTCGGGTCGTTCCATTTTACAATCTTTCCCAGAAAGATGTCTGCTATTACATCCGGAGTAAACTTCAATGTTTTGTCCACACCGGGAATATTGTAGGTCAATACGACCGCGCCCAGGCAGGTAGGAAAGTGAAGCACTTCAGCTTTCGCTGCGGCTGATTCCTTCTCATTCATTGGAGCGTCAGAAGCACCGAAATCAACTGTTTTACTGATCAGTTGCTGAATTCCGCCCCCGGATCCTATACCCTGGTAATTAACTTTAACCCCGGTTTTTGCATTATAATCCGCGAACATCGCTGAATACAGCGGTTCGGGAAATGTAGCCCCGGCTGCCGATAATTCCATGCCTTCCGTAAATCCTATAGCGCTGAATGCTATAATCATCAAAGCTGCCAATAGTACTTTCTTCATTTTATTCTCCTCCTACAAAAAATTTCGATTCCCCCGCGTCATTCCGATTCCTTCTTCTTGATTTTCTTATGAATCTCCTTTAATCAATAGGTTTTTTTAATGAGATTCCATATAAGAATAAACCGGAGTTAGAATCGGAATACCATTTTGGTGTTCCCTTTTCATATTAATATAAAAATAAACAAATTCTATTAATAATCAAAATATTATAAACAATAATAATTAATATAAGGTAAGTGAATTGTTAATTTTGGGTTAAGACGGAAAATAATCGAGTATAACAACCGTCATATCGTCGGTTTGGGTTTGGGAACCTCTGTATTTATATATATCAGATAAAATCTTATTCTTTAACTCCTTTATGCTGACGGCATGATTGATAATTCTAACAATGTTTGCAAATCTCCATTCGCCGAATTCTTCTCCTGCGCTATTTGTTTGTTCAATAATACCGTCGGTAATCAGAAAAAGCCTTTCTCCCTTTTTAAGCTTAACCCTGCTTTCAACAGGTATAACCGGCCGTGTAATACCAATCGGAACATTTTCTCCTTTTGTTTTAAGCCTGAACAATTGTTCTTTTTTCTCAATATAAATATAAGAATGTCCCATATCAAGAACTTTCAGGTCTCCTGTTTCTTCGTTAAAATCAATGAAAATGCCTGTAACAAATCTCTCGGCTTCAAATGAATTAAAAATATAATCATTTAATTTTATAATATAATCCTGCAGTCCCTTTTTAAAATCATAAATGCTGGTAATCCCGCTGATACAGGTTGTCAAGAGCGAAGCCGAAATCCCTTTTCCTGATACGTCGCAAACACAGATCATCCAGCGGCAATCCTCATAATTGTTTATATAATAAAAATCCCCGCCGACTCCTTTTGCCATTGTTGATGCACCTATAATATCGAAGTTTTTGTTATTTATCAGGACTTCATCTTTGACTATACTTTTTTGAATATTTCTAGCGAGGTTTATGTCAGCCTGGGTAATATTGGAAAGATAAACCAGAATGTCACGTGTTGAAAATATTCCTGCAAAATATTTTTCTTCAAATGTCAGGGCAAAATATTCGGTTTTTGAATTCTGCATGAATTGACCGATTTCATCCGAAATTGAAAAAATATTACGGTCATAGCCGAATGAAATCACTTTTCTCATAACACGGTCCGATTTTTTATGTTTTAAAATATCGCTTCCGTAAGGTCTGCCGAAAATGTCAAAAAGATCTTTTCTGACAATGATCCCTGCCAGTTCATTTTCATCATTCACAACTCCTACGGCAAGAATTGTTTTATCAATATCAAAATCATACGCCAGATCGCTGATAAGTGTTTTTCTATGAACATAATAGCGGCTGCTAACCAGTTTCCCAATAATTTCACCATGAACAGTTCCGAATTTTACTGATTTTAAAACACGAAAACTTTCCGGCACCACCGAAACCTGATTTTCAGAAATAAAATAATTCAAAGATAATGCAGATTCTTTCATAATTTGAGTCATCAAGGCTCCTTTAAGCGATTATCATGACAGCTGAAACAGGTTAAAATTAAGGCGGACTTCAGGAAACCTTATTTTTTTTCAGAAATGATAAAAATAAAGAAATAGGTTAAACTGCTTATTATGGATATAATAGAGAATACTCTGCTGGTAATAATAAATTCATATCCTTTAATAAAATTTAAGGCAATGCTAGCTATCCAGAAAAGTATTCCAAAAACAAAAAGAAACTGAAATTTTTCCGCTTTGTCCATACCTGATATTCTTCCTCCCGTTAAAACATCAAAACTCATTTGATCCTCCATAAAATTTTAATGATATATTATCCTTTGCAAATGTGAATAAATGATTTGAATTGATTTAATTTTATGTTAATAAGTGGCCGTGAAACAGCCGATCGAACTGCTCAAATTATATTTATGAATATTCATTCTTTCTTTAATAAAACTTAACAAATATACTTTATCATTATCCTAAATTGGAAGGAAACAGTGAGTAAAAAGAAAAAGAAATGGCTGGATATCATCTCAAGTCTGGATTATTCATTTCAACCGATCATAAATACCTATACCGGTAAATTATATGGACTTGAAGCTCTGCTTATATACTATTGCAAAGCCGGATTTGATAATATATGGGATGTATTTGACGCCGCATACAATGATGATTATCTTTCACAGCTTGAATTGTTGCTTATGGAAAAAGCCGTAACAAAATTTTCCCAACTAAATATCCGGGAACCGTTTAAACTTTTTTTCAATCTTGACAACAGGAATATTCAGTCCGATAAGCACAATCCGGAAGAATTCGCAGACCTTTTAAAGTCTTATCAAATTGAACCGAATCAGTTATGCCTGGAAATTTCGGAACGTCATTCTTTCAATGCCTTTGATGAAATTAAAAGTATATTTAACAGCTATAAAAAGCAATCGTTTAAAACCGCAATCGATGATTTTGGGACCGGTTTTTCGGGGTTGGAGTTCTTCTACCATTTTGAACCGGATTTTATTAAAATAGACCGTTTTTTTATTTCCAATATCCATACCGATCCAAAAAAAAGGTTATTTTTGTCATATCTTGTTAATATTTCACATATGCTTGGGATTTTAATAATAGCGGAAGGAGTAGAATCGGAATTCGAGTATTATTTCTGTAAAAGCATAGGCTGCGATTTAATCCAGGGTTATTTAGTAGAAAAACCTTACAAAAACTTATCGCTTTTTAAAATTAAATATGATTATATCGAATACCTTAATAATATTGATAAAAGAAAGAAAACGGTTGATGATCTTCTTATATACAAGCAGATGGAATGGATAGAACCGATACCGGTCGATAGGCAAATTATAGAAATATTCGATATTTTTAAAAATAATAAAAAAAATTCTTTCTTTCCGGTTGTTAATAAAGAACTTGAGCCGTTGGGGATAATCCATGAAGAGAGCCTTAAAGATTATACATATTCTCCATACGGTAAAGAAATACTTATGAATAAGTCATTGAAGATTAATCTAAAACATTTTATTATGAAAAACCCGGTTTCTGAAATCAATGCCAGGATTGAAAAAATCCTCGAACTTTTTACGATGGATGAGAATTCCGACGGTATTATAATCACAAAAGAAGGAAGATATATCGGGTTTTTAGGGGCAAAAGCTCTTTTGAAGGCAATTCATGAAAAGAACATTGAATTGGCGTCTAACCAGAATCCTCTTTCAAAACTTCCCGGGAATAATTCCATCTATCAATATTTATCCCGGGTTCTTGAAGAAACTGATTCGGATCATTTTATTATTCATTTTGACCTGAATTTTTTCAAGCCGTTCAATGACAAATATGGATTCAGACAGGGCGACAGGGCCCTTTTAATGTTTTCCGAAATTTTAAAAAAACATTCGAAAGAACTTTATGTAGGGCATATAGGCGGTGATGACTTCTTTGCCGGATTTAAATCAAAAGGATACGATTTTGACACAATTGAAAAAATAGTCATGCTTATACTTGATGAGTTCTCGTCGGAAGCAATGCACTTATATAATGAGGAAGACAAGCGAAATGCTTGTATTATTGCAGTCAACAGGGAAGGTAAACTGCAGAATTTTCAGCTTTTATCGGCAAGCGCCGTTGTACTTCATATACCTCCCCGTCCAATTCCTATAACCATTGATGATATCAGCATTATTATGGCTGAAATGAAAAAAAATGTGAAAAATGACCGTGAAAAAATGTTATCAATGTCTGTTTTAAAAAAATTTTAAGATTATTTATCGATTATTTGTACAATTATTTTTTATTTTATGTTATATTATTATATTAAAAAGTAAATAAATAATTCAGGGAGCTTATTATGAATAAAAAATTCGTATTTACAGTAATGGTTGGATTATCAGTTATTTTAACCCAAAGCGCTGCGTTTTCCAAACAGGCTTCCAATACCGGGAAACAACTTATTATTGTTGGATTTATCGGCAAAGCGGAAATTAAAACCGGCAAAAATAAATGGAAAGTCCTTAATATTGAAGATAAAGTCAGCGAAAACAGCGAAGTAAGGGTCCTGAAAAAAGACGATTACCTTGAGCTTAGCTCCGATGATACAGTTTATAAAATTACCGGAGGTTCATTAATAAAAATAGAAGATTTATTAAAAAAACAGGATTCAAATAAAATGAGAACCGTTAATAACGACGACGTGTTCAAAGTTGAGACTTCTGCAGAAGTCGCCGGCGTCAGGGGTGGGGTAACAAAGAATAAGAGCGCCGCGGCTCAGGCAGTCATCCTGCCGGCTGAACTGTCATTCGCAGTAACCGGTATTTATCAGGGAGTATGTCAATTCAGAACCGGTGATACAAACAATACCAACTGGCAGGCGATCGAATATGGAATAAGGCTGCACTCCGAAGCTGAAATCTTAATACCCGGAACAAACAGCAGCATCCAGCTGAGATTTTTCGATAGATCCTCAACCAATCTCACGGGCCCGATCCAGGTAAAGCTTTATGATATACTTCTGGAAAAATTGAACTCATTGTGATATTCCCGGTTTTGTTTTAAATAATTCATTTCCTTCCAAAGGAGACAAATTATGAACAAATTTAAATCTATATTTTTTATTTCAGCAGTTTTTTCAGTAATTGTATTATTTTCGGGATGTCAGGTTGCCGCAAATCAGAACAGCAGCTCCCAGTCGTCCGAAAACTATACCGGAACACTTATAATTACTGAAGTTGGGAGCTCATATACTAATGGCTCACGCTGGTTTGAAGTCTACAACAACTCAACCAATAATGTGCAGCTTTCCATTTATTCCCTCCGCTGCTATGTAATGGATGCGTCATCATATTCAGTCCAGGGAATCCAGACTTTCAGCCTGCCGGACACTTTGATTTATCCGGGCTCATACCTAGTAATACGCGGTAAGATTAATGAGGTTAACTATAACACAGGACAGATAGTGTATATTGCGAACGGACAAAATATGGTTCCTTACTGGGATTCAAGCGGTTTTATTGAGCTTGTTAATAACGGAAATACTGGGGACTTTGTCAGCTTCGGCTCCGACAGTACAGCCCCTTTAACCGGAGGATGGAATGGAGGAGACGCGCCTGCCCTTCCTTATACAGCGGCAGGTTTTGGAAACAGCATCGTGAGGAACGGCGCCAATTCAGACTCAGACAGCGCGTCGGATTGGAGTTTGCATAGTTTTTCAACACCCGGAGGTCCTAATGACGTAACTTCGGATGCCGATTCGGACGGCGACGGCATACCGGATTCCTGCGAACAGCCGGGAAGCACCTTTGCCGGCCTTCCTCTTTATGATTGGGGCGCGAGAGCGGGAACAAAAGACATCTTCATCTATATCGATTATATGGATACAGCCGATCCGGGCGTCATACCTCAAAAGGCAGCCCTGGACAAAGTTGTTGCGGCTTTCGCGGCTCATAATATTGCCGTTCACTTTGATATCGGCGATCTTTACGGTTCGGGGGTCAACAATTACAACCTGGATAAAAAAAGCCACCGGGTTCCATTTGCTCAAAGCATTGCTTTTGGAATATATTCCGGATACGCTAATCTTTATGATTACAAATTAAACTACATGGACCTTGCTAAAAAGCAGATTTTTCATTACCTGCTGTTCGCTTTCTCACAAAATCAAGATGGGTCGGAAGGATCGTCCGGCGTTGCGGAGCTGCCCGGGAATGATTTTATAGTTACTTTTGGTAATTGGGGATTGACAACATCTCCTGCTTCCGAATTAAACAGGCTGATAAATTATCAGGCTGCTACAATAATGCACGAATTAGGCCATAATCTTGGATTACATCATGGCGGAAATATCGACCTCAACTATAAGCCGAATTTTTATAGTATAATGAACTATGAGTATCAGCTTGAAGGCCTCTCAAAAATCGGTGATGCTAGCGAGGGGGACCGGTATTATTTTTATCAATATGTATGGGTAGACAGACAGACTAATACATCTTTATTTAAACAGTATTTTCCAGATCCGGACCCGGAAGCCGACTTATATAATGGCCCGACAGGAGATCCCAGTCTATGCAAGATAGATTATTCCGACGGTACTGGGGCCGATATCGATGAGACTAATATATCGGAATCGGCCGGTCTCGTAAGATCAGGAAGTCATTGGGTGGATTACGACGGGAACGGAGCCTTAACAAGCACTAATTTTGCAAAAATTTTAAATAAGTTCCAATACAGCGGTTCCGGAGGGACTATATTAACAAAAGGCGTTCTTTCTGATTATGACGATTGGTCAAATCTTGACCTCTTCTTTACACGAAATACGAATGGAGATAACACAGGTGTGAAACCGCGTTTTGCATTAAACATCCGGCAGGACAAAATATTGGATGACCATCAGAATATTATCGTTGAAACCCTTACCCGGCCGGGAAGATGAATGGAGTTAAAGATGAAGATACTTGGAATTATTATTTTTATATTAACCTCGGTTGGTTATTTGCAGGCACGGGAACCAGCCAATTTTAAGTTTACCGGGTTGCCTTCCTTCTTAAACAATGTAGAAATCCTAGACTGCAAGGATGAACATGATTCAATTTCAATTAAAGTGATGATTGAGTCTGATGATAAAGCATCTTCGAGCAATAACCGTGGAGAAGCATCCTCTGAAATTTCCTCGGAAGGGCCCGGGATAAACCCCGGCACGCTTGTTAATTTCAGCATCAGCCCCTGGCCCGATAATGAGAAGCTGAAAAAAAGAATTATCGGCAGTAAACTGAAATCATCAGTGATCTATAATCCCACCGGACCTTCAAGGACTCTTGAATTTTCAAAGGATGGGAAACTTTTTTTAATAATAAAAAGCAGGGCTTTATACGGCTTTGAAGTTCTAAAAGGTATCTCAATCGAACCGGGCGGAAAGATCAAGCGTATAGGAAACCGCTTCTGGATCAACACGAAATTAAATTCTGCCGAAGGCAAAAATTATACCGCAAAGCACGGTGAACAGCTGGCGGTTTTTTCAGAAGGCAAAAAATGGCAGTTTTTATTATTCGGTGCTTCCGTTCCTGAAAGCTTTTTCACCGGAACAAACGGCATAGATTCAAATAATGGCATTGCAAAAGAGGAACCGGGGTTTATAGCAGATTTTATAGTTTATAACGAAGATTGGTGAGGTAATTTCTATGAATAAATTATCCCCACAGCAAATAGAAAATACTCAGGAAAATTTATATCCGGATACATCATGCTTGTAAAAATCCTGGGTAATGGAGGAGCAGTCTGCGACGGCCTGCCGTATAATTCCTTTTTGATCGGTGGTTATTTTCTTGCTGAAACTCCGCCTGACGTTATAAATAGCCTTTTCAGGGAATCAGTCGATATTTCGGAGTTGAGGGTAATTTTCATCTCGCATTTCCATGCAGACCATTACTTCGGTTTTCCACTTCTGGCACTCCGGCTTTTTTTCAACCGGATCGATAATAAAATCAGGCTGATCGGTCCGCATGGATTAAAGTCTAAAATTGAAGAAATCTGCAGAACGGCATTCGGGGCCGATCATCCTTATATCAAATGGGTTGAGGATCATATTTTGTTTTTTGAGATAGGCCCGAATGAAAAATTTGAACTTAATAAAAATCTGGTTTTAGAAACTATTCCAATGTTTCATTTTACTGAGGCACTTGGATTTTCTCTTTATGAAAACGGCCGGATAATTTTCTCATATTTCGCTGATACCCTCTGGAATGACAATCTTTTAGAAGTCATCAAACAAAAGCCTGGAGTGATTTTAACCGATCTAAACGGCGAGATTGATGATCCTGCGCCAATCCACATATCCGAAGCTGATCTGATAAAAAATGCCCTGCCTTGCTGCGATAATACAACAGCATTTTACGGCACACATCTAAAAAAGCAAAAAGATTCAATTCAGGAAAGAATAAAATATGTACGTCCTGGTGAAATTATTAAAATAGGTTAGGAATACAATTCTCATTACTTCCCGCCTTTATGCCTTCCTGTGGAAAATAAAATTCACAGGAAGGTGGTAAGGAGGGAAGAACCGCTCAACCGCATAAATATTTTATAAGCAGAGTCAATATTTTGTTTGTTTTCAGCCACTAATTACGCTAATTGACACGAATAAATAATAAATTAGTGATAATTCGTGCAATTAGTGGCTGATAATTATGCCTGTTAATTTTGCTTTGATAATTATTTTATCATTTCACAAAAAAAACTACAATTTTACTATTGACAATATACCGTCACATGACATAAAATAAATCATTATATTGTGTAAGGGCATAATGGAGGTCATATATTTATGAAAAAAATATTGTCTTTATTAGTTTTTTTATTCATACTATCATTCATACCGGATTTTGCGGAAGAGTACAAAATCTGGAAGGTTAAACCCGTAAAAATCGACAGGAATAAGGCGGCTGAAAAGATGGCCGGTCACTACCGCAGCGAGAATAAGGAAACAAAAAACGGTGTGAAAATCTACCGCTACAACGGCCTGGACGGTTCAAGGGTCAGGATCGGCGATGACGGGTCTATACAGGTTGTTCAAACCGCCGGGGTTAAGGAAATAAACCAGGAGCTTTTATACAGTAAGATTTCGGATATGCTGGACAGGCTGGAACTGAAAGTGAAGATCCTCACAAATCAAATCAAATGGACATACCGGGACTACACAAATCTCGTCAGCCTCACCGGTATAAAGCTTGTGGAGGGGCTGGAGGTTGTGAACGGCGACAGGGTGGAAATCAACGCGATGAGGACGGGGCCTAAAAACGCGGAATTCGATTTAAAGGTGAGATGGTATGAGACGGGCAAAATGACAATTACAAATATTAACTTAGATCAAAAATCAAAAAATATTGTCAGGAGTATTACAAATACTGACAATAATAAAATCGATAAAAATAAACAAAGTAATTATGTATATAAAAATGGATATTATTATCCGGTGATGAGGTTGATTAAGAAATAATAGTTTTTGTTTATATTAAATTGTATTTTTTGGGAGTTCACTATGTGGAAAAATTTGAAATTATTTACTTTGTTTTTTCTATTATTTATATCAATTGAAAGTTGTACAATAAAAAGCATTGATGTACCGAAAGTAATGGAAAATGCCAATTATCCCGGTAATAGCGACATGTCTTTCGATGTATGGGCATTATCAGCGGTAGTTAGCCCCGGTGATGATTACAATCCAATAAAATTCGGTTTTTATACCCCATTTCCTTTTAATGGAATAGATATTACTATATCAGGACCAGGTTTTTATAAATATTCTTTTCAAGAAAGTGATTACGGACAATCCGGAAATTTTTTATGGTATGGGACGGACAAGGATCCTAGTGAGGATTTAAATGATCCAACTAAGATTGAATATGGAAATAAACAGCCTGAAGGATTTTATAGAGCTGAATTCAATCTTTGGCCTCGTTTTTCGGACTATAGAGTGATAGAAAGAACATGGTTTTATTTAAGCCGAAATGCAAATCTAACAGTAGGTGCCAGTTCTGATGATGACTTACCGGGCGATAATTTCTCTGGTCTTGTAGTTGAACCGAATTGCGATCCTGATGTAACGTATGTTTATACTATTAAATTATTCTGGCTAGGCGGAGGTTCCGATGATAGTGTAAATATTACAACTTCTATATATTCAGAGTATGGTTCGGGAGGTCACAATCATACTGTTCCCACCGGTACAATTGCCCCAACAAGTACAATCGGGGGAGGTAATGGAACAGTTTTTTTTGAGTATACACCTCCCGCATATGGAGGGAGGGAAACTCTTTTTTTTGATGTGTTCTATAAAAAATGTCATAATGTCGCCGGATTAAGAATAGATATTAAAAACCAGGATGCGGATGATTTTCAAAAATTGCCTATTGACGGCACCGGATACCTGTCCAGTGGTGGAACAGCCTCGCATCTTGGCCCCACCGCAGTTTCCGGTAATCCGGATGCAAGGCCGATAGACTTCAATCACTGGGGGGTGGCGGGGTTTGTTGATTTTTTACCCGGTCTAGGGGTATCATTTAATAATCAATTTAAACAATTATTGCATTTCAACGATATGTCATTACCTTATGGTGGAAAATTTCATACAGAAATGTATTCCGGTAATGAAGACCATGATAAGGGAACATCCTGTGATACCTGGTATGATGGAATTGGAAATTTAGATGATGCTGATGATTCTAGATATAAGACAATTAAAATAATAATAAATAATAATAATCCATCTGGAGGTATTCATGATGAAAGAAATAAACCGGGCATAAAACCTCACCTCCATCTTATGTGGAACAATGGAGGAGTCAATAATTAATAGTTAACAATTTATAAATTTTAGGAGGATTTATGGATATACATTTAAGAAAGGTTATGATAATTTTAACTTTAATATTAATAATGATGAATATTGGTTTTGGAACAAGAAAGGAAGGAAAAAGCAAATATAATGAAATGTATAAGCAATACTGGAGTGAAGATAAATTCAAGGATAAACCCGAATATAAACAGCAATTTGAGATTTTAAAATCATTAAGAAATCAGTTAAAAGGGTTGGGATATAAAACTGCCGTTGAAGATTATAAAAATAAAATAGAACAGAAAAAGCAGATATATAAAAAAACCGGTAAATCGGAACAGGAAATAAAAAAAATGATAAATGAAGAACTTATTTTTGGGGAAAGTGAAATATTAAATAAAGAAAATGAAATAATCGATGCGAAAAAAGCAGAACCGAATAAAAAAATATTATCAATTAATAAAGGAAATATAAATGTTGGTAAATTAAACCCTGATATTATGAATAAAGTTATAAAAAAAGCTTCAGGATATTTTAGATCAGAACTGACAAAAGACGGTGACTTCCGATTTTATTACATGGATGATGAAGGAAATGAGGCATTTACTGTTTTTGAGCCGGGAAATAAAATAAATGCAATAGTATATGGAAAGATATTAAAAGAAGTTGATTATTTTACATATAATTATATTATAAATAATTTAAAGACAAGCAGCCAAAGTATAATAATATTCGCCATTGATTACGGCAATTTTGGTAACATTAAAGAATTTTATTATAATAAAGAATATGTATTTATAAGTAAAAAAGTAATAACAAACAATGTATTTTGCTGGTTACTATATAATAAAATAGCAATTCATCCATTAGATACTTCTGATAAAATATATATTAAGTCATCCGATAAACCCGGAATAATTAACTATTATCTGGGAGGGAATGGTCAAGATCCTGATTCTCATGCGCCTTATATGCGACAAGACATTTTAGTCAATTCCGTATCAGGTAAAACCCTCGGCCCCGTCAAACTCCCCTGGGAAGATACGAACTACGCAGCGCCGAATAAAACTACCGCTATGATTGATAGGCTTACGGGATATATGGGCGAAAGCTATGATGAAGGCTGGATAGAGGATATTAATGTCCGCGACGATCTAACAAACCGGCTTGCTGAAATAAAGAATAATTATAAAGCGGGAAAAACATCAGAAGCTAAAGCAATATTACAGGGCATTCTGGATTATATCGAGCCGTATAAAGACACGGACAAAGTAATACTGAGTGAGGCTTATGGACTATTGAAGTACAATCTGGAGTATGTGAGAGATGAATTGTTGAAATGAAAAAATATAATTTCGTTCCTTCCCGTCTTGTGGAAATTATAAGCAGGAAGATGGGAAGATTTATAATAAAGATTGGCAGGAAGAGTATGAATTTAAAATTATTATTAATTTTATTTATTTCATTTGTAGTTGTTTCATACGGTTACGGCAAAAGGAAAGAAATTACTTCTGATTTACTGATCAATACAACGAATTATTTTGTGAACCTGAAAAAATATTCATTGGAGATGGAAATACCGAAAGGTAAAATTAAGATTTATGATCACAAAAAACTGAATATAGATTACAATAAAGAATATGATAATTTACTAAAGCGCCATTTGACCTCTACCAATTATAATAAGCGGTTGAATGAAAAAGAAAAGGAGAAAAAAGACGTTGATTTTTATAAAATGCATTTGACCAGGATAAATCAGTTCGCAAAGGAAGAAGTCCTGGCTGATGGAACAATAAAAGTCACATTGGCAACAAGAAAAACTAACAATTGGTATGCTCAGGATTTTGGTAATAACATAGTATTTACTATTGGGTGTACGTTTGAAAAAATTACAAATGGAGTTAATAAATATAATTTTAATGTTGCAAATGGCAAAAAAAGTAAATATCCTATATCAGAATTTATTGTGGAAGCTCCTTACGGTCGCCTTGAAAAAGTATATTATCCAGAGCCTGATGAAATATGGTGGAAAGGTTATAATACAAATGATCTTCAAAATCTTCCTACTCGTAATAATCTGAAAGTATTTCAATGGAATACATCTGATTCAAAATTAATAAAAGAAAAGTTTGGTAAAATTGATCGTAAATTAAGTCTTAAATTAGAAGAAAAGTTAAAAGAAGCGCAGTATGGGTGGGAAAAATATTGTGAAATAAATCCTATGCGGCCAGGAAATTCAATAGTTTTATCATTTGAATCAAAAGGAATCCCTGGTATCGTATCATGTTTTGCAATTGGAAGTAGTTCCAATCAGGTTATTCATTTTGGCGGTATAGGCTATATGAATGAAGGCGATCCGGGTTTTATCCTTCCGAGGTCGAGAAATAGATTGGGAAATGGAGATAGCGCTTTTCTTGAGGCCAATACAATCGGCCCTGTCAAACTCCCCTGGGAAGAGACGAACTACACAGCGCCGAATAAAACCGCTGCCATGATCGACCGGCTTACGGAGTATATGGACGAAAGCTTTACAGAGGGCTGGATTGAAGACATCAATGTCCGCGACGACCTCACAAACCGCCTAGCTGGAATTGAGAACAATTATAAAGCGGGGAAGACATCAGAAGCTAAAGCAGTATTACAGGGCATTCTGGATTATATCGAGCCGTATAAAGACACGGACAAAGTTATACTGACAGAGGCTTATGGGCTGTTGAAAAACAACCTGGAGTATGTGAGGGACGAATTGCTGAAATGAAAAAATATAATTTCGTTCCTTCCCGTCTTCCTGTGGAAATTATAAGCAGGAATGGGAAGATTTATAATAAAGATTGGCAGGAAGAGTATGAATTTAAAATTATTATTAATTTTATTTGTTTCATTTTTATTTGTCGCTCATATTTATAGCGAAAGAAAAGAAGGAAGTTCCCAATATAATGAGAAATATAAGCAATACTGGAATTACGATAAGTATGCAAATCAACCGGAGTTTAAAAAATATATTCATACTTTGACCAATCTGCAAAAAGCGATAAAAGCGGAAGGATATAAATCCAGAACGGAAAAACTGAAAATCGAAAAGGACAAATATATTAGCAGCTTAAAACAAAAAGGAAAGTCGGAAAAGGAAATAAAAAATATGATATCTGAAAATTTTATCCCCCCAAATAGCGAGATAAATAAAAAATTATTCGAGACCATTAATGCTATGAAAAATAAAGATAAGAAGGAATATTCAGGTTTATTACAGAAAATTAAAATAAATTCTGATAGTATTGACCCGGAAACTTTAGATAAAGTTTGGAAAGAAGCTGCCGGAGAATTTTATAGATCGGAATTAACAAAGGATGGGGATTTCCGATTTTATTATATCGACGATGAAGGGAATGAAACATTTACAACGATTGTTCCCGCTAATAAAGTTAATGCTCTAGTAAAAAGTACAATTTCTAATGATGGTACCAATTATAAATATCAGTATGAAGTGATTAACTTAAAAAATAGCAAACAGGCTATTTTAGGATTTTCTATAGAATATCAAAAAATCCTACTTGACTATTATTATGATAGAAATAAAATAATTTTTTTAACTACAAATGTATTAAAAACTAATATGATACAATGGGCAATGGAAATTATTCATATTATTGTTCAAAACAGTACTATGAATGATTTTTATACAATATCATTAGGTATTCCAGGAATAGAAAAATACTATATTGAAGGTCTCGGAAAAGAAGGAAATTCTCATTCTCCATATTTAAGGCAGGATACTTTTGTTAATTCCGTATCCGGTAAAACCCTCGGTCCCGTCAAACTCCCCTGGGAAGAAACGAACTACACTGCGCCGAATAAAACCTCCGCTATGATCGACCGGCTTCTTGGATATATGGACGAAAGCTTCAATGAAGGCTGGATAGAAGATGTAAATGTTCGCGACGATCTCACAAACCGGCTTTCAGAAATAAAGAACAATTATAAAGCGGGGAAAATATCGGAAGCTAAAGCTGTATTGCAGGGCATTCTGGATTACATTGAGCCTTACAAAGACACGGACAAAGTGATACTGAGTGAGGCTTATGGACTATTGAAGTACAATCTGGAGTATGTGAGGGATGAATTGTTGAAGTAAAAACATTACAACTTCGTACCTTCCCGTCTTCCTTTAAAATTATAAACAGGAAGGATGGAAGGCGGGAAGTAAATAGAATATTCAATTTTATCCATTGAAATTATGTTAAGGAGAGTATAATCTATGGAAAAGATTTTTTGTTTGATTCTTCTGCTTTTCTTTATTTCCGGATGAAGTATGAATCAAAGCACAGTATCAAGCTCATCATCATCACCAAATTCATCATCCAGCGTCGGCAGTATTGATCCGGCAATTATTTCCAACTTAACCGGATGCTGGGTTATGACCGGCATCATTCATGTAATGAATTTTACAAATAATGTAATTTTAACTGATTATTGCTACACTAATTCCAACGCGGATTTTTACAACTTTTACAGCGACGGAACATATACAAACACCGGTTATATGGGTTATTGGTTTATCAATCAGGATAAACTGGAGCTGACAAATAATCAGAATGATCAATTGGCTACTTTTTCATTTCCGTCAGTTTCAAACATGTCATGGTCATATGTGCGTATTTTAAAGAGAATGGTATCGTCACAGATTACAGCCGTTTTGATTACTGGACAAATATAACAACAGCATTACTTGGACCGTTTATTACGGATAAAATCATATCAAGATGGGAAGAGTTGGATTTTAATAAAACGAATTGAATGATAAGTTCTCCCCTTCTCCACTTGTGGAGAAGGGGTTGGGGATGAGGCTGAAAATCAATAATAAAGATATCAATTGGAGGCTGAAAATGAAAATAGCATCAACTCCTCTGTGTTTTTTATTAATTTTTATTTCAAATGTATCATTTTCGATAAACTTGCAGGGGAATATAATCCAGGTTGATAAAAAAATAGACCAATCTTATGTTCAGGGATATACTTTTCAAAAAGTTTATGATTCTCCAAAGGGTATTGCATTATGGTTGCTCGATGACAATCAAAAATTTTATAGTGTGGATAGCGATCAAAACTTTAAACAACTGATGTGGGGAGGCGGTGGTAGTATTAATGATTATGCAAGAAAAGTTATAGATTTGGATGTTCCTTGGGGGTTAGCATGTTCTACCAATGCAGTAAATATATATATCAGTGATATTAATTCTCATCATATTATTAAATATACTCGAAATAGTAATGGTATTGATTTTTATTCAAAAATTGGTACTTATGGTACAGGTTGGGGACAATTCAATCGACCTAGCGGGATTGCAGTAAGACAATATAAAAAAATGGATTTATTATATGTTATAGAAGCTGGAAATAACCGGCTTCAAGCTTTTTTAAATGACAACCTATTTAAAATAGATAGTGATAATTTTAATTGTTTTAATTTAAATAACTCGGAACCAATGGGAATTACAATAATAGTAACCGATGAAACAAATTATAAAAAGGATAAAATCATTGTAAGCGATACATATGGAAATATTTGTTCTTATACTTATAATCATGATGTAATAAATCATTCAGGAAATCATATTTTATATATCGGCCTTGAAAAATCCCTCAACCTCAGTTCCATCGTTCCCAACGCCTCACTCTACGGAATAGCCATCGATGAATACAATCACATATTTGTTGTTGACAACGCCAATACTCAGATCCATATTCTTGACCAAAACCTGAACTATCTTTTCAGCTACAATATGGCCGCAGACGGCATATGGTCTCCATGGTACATCGACATCTGGAAGCCGACGGGTAGGCTTGCCCTGACATGGGGAGGTTCCGGGACAAAACCGGATACAAACGACGGGGGCGGGATGGTTTACTGGATCGGCGCGAAGGTCTTCGGACTGAATACCGTGAATCCGCTTTTTTCGCCGCTCAGCCCGGATCAAAATACCTGCAAGGTTCAATACCGGCTTTTTACGCCGTCCAAAGTGACCGTGACGGTTGAAGACCAGTCCGGTAATGCAGTCGCCCAGATTGAAAACGAGGCTTATAAAGATATAACCTCCGGCGATTCTTTCGAAACCGTCTGGAACGGCCTTGACGGTGACGGCAACCCGGTAACACCGGGAAATTACAAAATCAGGATAAAAGCCGACAGCCTTTACGGCGCTTATAGTTCGGATGAGGCTTCGGCGGATGTTTCCATTTCCATCCCCCTGGCAATCAATATAACAGGTATCGATCCTTCAGTAATCGATTCGCAGAACGGCACTGCCGTTGTTAATTACGGATACAACTACGCGCCGGTAAGCATGAGCGCTTATGTGGAAAAGCAGGATGGGAGCGGCTGGACAATAATAAGGACGCTTTTTCAGAACAGCACGGCTTTTACGGGAAGCGTAAGCTGGAATGGTAAGCTTGACAGCGGAGCGAACGCGCCGGATGACGTTTATAGAATAAGGCTTACGGGTAAGGACAATTCAGGGATAACATCGGAATCCATATGCATGGTTGTAGTTAACCGCCAGCCCATTGTACTTTTAGTTGATAACCCGGTTTTAACCGTAATGAACCCGAACAACCCGGCTTATAATAATAATTCCATCATTTTTAACATAAGTAAACCGGCTAAGGTTGATATTGTTATAGACGACGCAGCAGGTAATTTAAAGAAAACCCTGCAGACCGGAATATCCTGCCCGGCAGGTGATAACAATGTCAGTTTTGACGCCGGCGGACTGGAGAACGGATCGTATAAAGTCGTAGTAACAGCCACACATGTTGTGACAGGCAATGTACGTCAGGGAGAATCCCCTTTTTCAGTGGATACGATAGCTCCCGGAATTGTGATCAACAACCTTGATAATCCTTATATTTCACCGGATGAGGCTTCAAGTCCGAACATAAAAGACTCTGTTTCATTCAGCTTTACGGCCGATGAAAATTCAACCGCGGATGTTTCAATCATTAACAATGGCGGATCGATAGTCAAAAATATTTTTCAACAGCAGGTTATGACCCCTAACAATTCAATGCCGCTTAACTGGGACGGCAGGGACGATTCCGGTAATGTTGTACCTGACGGGGATTACAGGATTTTTGTTAAAGCTGTGGATTCGGTTGGGAATGTAGGATTAAAATATAATAAAGTGGTCGTAGATGATAACAATTCTGTTGAAAATATAAATTATATCGCGTCAACATCATTGATTATGAATATGACGGAAAATGATTTTAATTTTTACTGGTCCAGGCAATATAAAAAATATGTCTGGGTTAATACAAACTTGTTCAGCATAGTTTTGTCTGGGGAAGACGGAAATAACATTAAGACAATCCAGGGGTCGGGATCTTATACAATTAATGGTATATTATCGCCAAAAGAAAATTTTTATGGGGTTCTTGTTTGTACTAATTTTTACTTTAATGAATTTGAAGAGATAATATGTATTTATAGATTTCTTGATATTGCCGGTGAAAATCTAAGTGAAAATGAATTAACTAATATCTATCCTTCTGGCAAATATGAACTTGAAAATTCTATTTATATGCCATATTCCTTTAAAATTAATCAAGGCATAATGGAGAATAAAATAATTTTTGATAGTAGCTGGATAAACTATGGTAACTATAATGATCCATATCATATAAGTATAGGTATAAGAGATATTTTAAATACATCATATGAATATTTTGCAGATTATGAAGATAGTCGTGAGCATAGTCTTGATTATCCTATCAATATTGGTTTTTTAACAAGCTCACCGGATGATAATTATATTATTTGGTCATGTTCTTATGATTATTTACATGGTCAAGGTCAATCATTATATATTTATAATTATTCCAATGGACAAACCAAATCAATACCTAATATGTATATATTCATCAAATGGCTGGATAATACTAAATTTTTGGGTTTGATGAATAACCATCTTTATGAAATTGATGTAGCTTCCTTAAATGCGACTGACATCGGACCAATAAATGCCACCCCGGTTGAATTGAGTTTCGACGGTAAGTTATTATTATCGACAGACGGACAAAATGTATATTTATATTCTATGGAAAATAAATCGACTTCTTTTCTGTACAATTTTGATTCAATCTTCGGTTTTCAAAACTCGGTCGAACCGAAAAAATATGAATTGTTTTTCTCACAGAATGGGAATTATTTTTTAGTTTACGGCATTAAAAATGGTGTAAGAGGTATCTACCGTGTTGATATAACTAAAACAGCCTCCAAAAACCTTACAGCCAGCCTCGACTATCCCAATTCCGGTATGGATCACATCGAAGGAGTTATCCAGGTTAGGGGAAGCGCCCTGGATTCGAATTTCGATAAGTATCAGCTTTATTATAAGCTGAGTACGGATGGTTCATGGACAAAAATTTGCGAAAGCTCTTCGCCTGTAAATCAGGATGTCCTGGGAACGCTTGATACAACAGCTTTTTACGATGGCAATTTTGTTGATATTAAATTATCGGCATATGATAAAGCGGGAAATGTGAGGGAAAGCGTCACGGAAAACAAGGTCATAAATAATGTTTCTTATCTCCTCTCCGCCGTTTCAGTGAACGGAGGTTATTTGACTCCAAATAACGCTATTATAAATTACAAACTGAACGATACCGCTGACAGCGTTCAGATTACAATAAAAGACGCCGGCGGAAATACACAGATTCTGAATAACCAGCCTACAACAAGCGGACTTAAAACAATCAATATCGGAGGCAGTCTGAACTTGCTGTCCGATGGAAGGGTAACATATTCCGTCGTGGCGGTAAAAGATGGTAAAGGCATAACTTTAGGGGGCGATTTTATCCTTGATAAAACCCCACCGGCCATCACTATCGATAATCCAACCGGTACAGTCACTTCAAACAGGCAGGTTGATGTTACCGGTACGGTTAATGACGCGAACCTTTCGTATTACGATATCTTAGTAAACAATTCAAAAGTCAATACTGTAAGCGGTATCTCAGGCGGGTCTGTGAGCGGGAAGCTCGCTTCAATTGACTTACCCGATGAAATAACTTACACGGTAACCGTAAAAGCTTACGATAAAGCCGGAAATTCTTTTGATAAATCCATTAACATCATTGCCGACAGGACCCCGCCCATCTGTTTAATTAATTCTCCGGTTCAGGGTGAGGGGATCAGTAAAACTCTGAAGGCAAATGGAAGTATAACCGATCCGAACCCGGACAAATTTGATCTTTATCTAAATGATAATAAAATATATACCGGGAACCGGCCATGAAACGGAGAACTCAGTTTCAACACATCCTCCTTACAGGGCAATTATGTTTTGAAAATAAACGCTTCGGATACCGCAGGAAATACTGCTGTATTGACCAGGAATATTGTGGTTGACAATAATCCGCCCTCAACAGCGGTGACGTCAAGAGGAAAGTCTTTCAATGATGTTGTTTATAAAAACGGTTCGCAGAACCTGATAAACGCCGATACGCCGTTTGATTTTACATCGGTCAGCGGAGACGATTATTCTACAGTTGTAAATAACATGCCTTTTGTCTCAATCAACGGCGGGAGCTATACGCCTCTGGGAAGCGTTCATTTCAACGAAACCGTAAAGAATACCCCGCAGAATGTATCATATTATGCCTCTGACAATTTCGGGAATTCCGAAGCTGTTAAGTCTTTTACAGTTATAGTTGACAGTACTCCGCCGGCTGTAACCAATCAAATTTCCCAGCCGTTTTATCAATTAAACGGGGTAGTTTATATACCTCAGCAAAATAATATAACCCTATCAGCATCGGACGACCTGGCCGGTGTAAAAAACATTTATTATACAGCCCCCGGTAATGAAGGTTTTTCCTTATATGTACCGAATCAAAGCGGCCTGGCTTTAAATAAACCGGGAGAAAATAAAATATCTTATTATGCCGAGGACAATGTCGGCAATAAATCGGAACCTCAGACCTTGAGCCTTTTCCTGGATTCCATCCCGCCTTATACATCTTTAAATAAGGACGGGCAGGTATTTACTTCAGCAGATAAAATATATTATAAAGGAATCCTGCAATGCGTATTGATTCCGGTCGATTTCGGCTGCGGTGTAAAATCTTCTTTATATCGGCTGGATGGCGGAAACTATATCAATTCTGTGAATATCCCGGCTTTTCCGGCGAATATTAACGGTACTATCCGTCAGCTTGAATATTACAGTGTTGATTTTGTGAATAATGAAGAAAACCATAATAAAGTTACAATCGTTAATGATGAAACTCCGCCTGTTTCAACTTTGACAATCGATGGGGTTTCTTATACAAATAACTATGTTTATTGCCTTCCTTCAAATAAATTTAAAATCGAAGCCTCCGATTTCCTTTCAGGTGTAAAGGATATTTATTATAAAGTAGATACCGGCGATTTTACCAATTATTTCGATGAATTAAGCATTAACCCTGGCGCATACGGTTCCTCCCACACAATTTATTATTATTCAATGGATGACCTCTCCAATTTAGAAAACGTTAATAGTATCGAAAAAATAATAATTGACGGAAATCCTCCTGAAACCTTAATTTCAGTTAAGTCCGGCAGGGTGATAAACTTCAATGGAAGTAATTATTGCACAACAGGAACCATTTTTACTTTGAAAGCAACAGATGATTTGTGCGGAGTCGGGTCAACAATTTTTATTAAAAACGGTATTTCCAACTCCGGCACTGATATAACCATTGACCGGGCAGGGAATTATAATCTGGATTATTATTCTATCGATCATCTTGGTAATATTGAGCAGGCAAAAAATTTGCAGGTTGTTTCCCCTATACCGGATACGACTCCGCCCGTTGTGGAATTAACATACAGCGGGATTACATATTCAACCAATAATCTACTTTACGCAAATACAAACCTGGTGATTTCAGTTACTTCTACCGATATAGCGCCGGCTTGGGAATACCCGACTGGCGTTTCAAATATTTTATATTCCATTAATGGAACATGGAAGGTAATACCCGGGGATAAAACTGAGATTTTATTGCAGCCGGGGAGTATTCACATTTTATATTATTCCGGCGATAATGCCAATAATATCAGCGTTACAAATGAGTTTACCGTGATTATTGATGAAAAGTCACCAATAACTATTTGCGATTATTCCAGTACAAATTGGACAAATAAATCCATATTATTAAATTTCCAGGCTTTGGATATGCCGGCAGGATTTTCAAGTGGCGTTAGTCAAACCTCATTAAGGATAGGTAATATTATCCTGTATTCTAATACTTTACTTATTCAGGACGATGGTATAAATAATATTTATTTCAATACAGTGGATAATGTGAGCAATCGGGAAGCCGATAAATTGGTTACAGTAAAATCGGATTTCACTCCTCCGGCAATAAATATTACCGGTGCCAATAATCTTACAAAATATGGAAAAAATGGTGTTAAACCAATAATTTACTTAAGCGATAGGCTTCCTGGAAGCGGGTTAGGAAGCATGGAACTGGAAATTATTAAGAATAATACATCATTCTTATACATATCGACAAATTTTGAGGGTATAACCTCATCTGAAATTGATCTGGATAAAATAACCGGTGAAGGCGATTACGTAATGAATGTCAGGTTATATGATACAGCGCTTAATTTTTCAGGAGCTTCCATTATTTTTAAAATCGATACAACTCCTCCGGATATTCCCACAAATGTAAGGCATCTATTTGACGGCAATGCAGAATACCTTGAATGGGATAAAGTCACAAACTTGGATTTAATGCAGTATGATATTTACCGTGATAGTAATTTTATCAATTATTCTACCAATTCCGGATTTATAGATACTTATCATGAAGGGGCTATTCATAATTATAATATTTCTTCAATGGATAATGTCTGGAATGAAAGTGGAAAATCGTCAAATGAAATAATCAATACATCCACTGCTTTTTCTTTAGTCCATCCGTCAACAAACCAATTCTATAGAAATCACCTATGGATCAGGGCGGATTATTATGGAGATAATAAGAATAGTAAATTAAAGTTCTGGGATTTCCATTATGAGGATAACGATGAAGATAATATTTGCAACAATTTTGAACAATATATAATACCGTATTGGGAGTTTCAAAATAGCAGGAATGATACTTTACAGGATGTTAAAGTAGAAATCGCTTTAAGCAACGCTCTTGTACCGACAAATTTCATTGTAGTTTTACATAAAGATTCTATTCAAAAGCATATTTTTATAAACCTTGATTTAAGGCAAATGGAAGAGGGCAATTATATATTGAAAGTAAGCGGCGTAAAAGACAATATCCCAAAACTTGAAGATGCTATGTGGTTTGGGATTGATTCTACTTATCCGGTTACTTTCTTAACTGTAGACTCGAATATTTTAACAAATATGGAATCCAGACAAAAAATTTATATCCCTTCTGGATCGACAATTGGTTTAATAGCGATAGACCCCATAGTTAATAATTCATCTTCCGGTGTAAAGCAAACCTATTTTTCATTATCGGGAAATAAAATTAATACCGGGTGGTTAAATTATACTAATCAAAAATTATGTTTAAATAATGGGGAATATCTTTTATCATATTACAGCTGCGATAATACTCACTTTTTATTTGAAGATTTTCCACAGGACTGGGTATTCCCTAGAAGTAATATTGAACCGTTAAAAACGATTGAAATTTATGTGGGGAATTATTTGCTTACAAATTGTTTGAATATTTGTGATGCCAAAATACCGGAATTTATTGTGAAAGGCATCTATGATTACGGGAAGTATAAAGGAAAAGCGGAATTCAATTTTTCAGTAACCAATGTTGTATCGTATGATGCGGAATTAGACGGTAAGAATGTGGCTTCTCCCCAAAAAATAACAATAAAAGGAGATCACAGGTTAAGAATAAAAGCAATGGATAAATCGGGTAATATATTCATAAGAGATATTGTTTTTGAAATTTCGGATTGAATCCGGCATTGCGGAATTTTATAACCCGGCCGCAGGGGCTTTTATTATCAAAATATTTCCATTTCCTGGAACGGCATCGAACATAATATACTTAACGGAATCGATCTCAATTATTTGTGAGGCGGTATCATTTCCGTTTTGTTTAACATTACAGGAAGACCAGCCGCTTGGCAGCGGACGCCGGATAGTAATGGGACACGAATAAACTGAATTATCAAGATTATTCGTTATATTAATTAAAATACTATCGGATTTGCTTGAAATTTCCGTAAGAGTTACAGAATTTCTTTCAATTATATAGCGGACCGCATTTCCGAAACCTGTCACCCAGAATTTGTCTTTATTATTATTCAAATATTCAAGCCCGGCCTTAAGAACCGGAGAGGGAAGCGGTGAATAACCGCCGTCATCATCAATGCCATGAATCAAATAAACGCACCACCCTTTAAAACTGGCGGCTTCATTGTCATTACTTATAAAATCGGCAGCTGTTCTGACAGACCCCTGTCTTCCGCAGATTATCGAGCTTATATTATATAAATCCTGAGGAGTCCTTGATTCGATATATCCCTGGCAGCCTCGCGCGGCAATATAAAATTTGCCGACAATCGATGGTTTCCCAGTAATGCAGTTCGGATATGAAAGAGTTAAGTTTTTTTGACCGTTGATATGAGCATTAATCGCGTCCATTGAATTTTTAAGTTCATCGGTTTGTAAAGCATCGGAAAGAATGCCTAAAGAGGCATGAGTAGCAGTGTGGCTTGCAATTTCGTGCCCATGAACCGCCGCATCCTGCAGGCCTGGCCAGTCCGGCATCCAGCCTGTGACGGTAAACAATGTTGCCGTGAAACCAAATTCATTAAACATAGGGATAGCAAGAAAAAGCTGGTTCGGGCAATTGTCGTCAAAAGTATAGCTTATTGCCGCCGAGCGAAATCCCTGCCAGACTCCGACTTCGTAAGGTTCAGCTATAGTTTGAGAGAAATTCAGGCAGAATGTTAAGAATAAGCCTATCATTGCAATACCGAACAATTTTATCATAACAATTTCCTCCTGCTAATTAACAATATAAATCTATTATTGACATTTTACAAATTAAACTGCAATTAAGCAAATTATTGGAATTTATTAGAATAATGATTTGAAAATCGTAAATTAGAGATAATCTGCAGAGATTGAAATTCAAGATTTTATTAGCGGTATATGTATAATAACCTTTGTTCCCTTTCCTTCGCTGCTTTCCACGGAAATATTTCCATTGTGCAGAATTACAATATGTTTAACAATGGACAAACCCAATCCGGTGCCTCCGGTTTTTCTCGAGCGGGATTTATCTGCCACATAAAACCTTTCAAAAATCCTTGGCAGGTCTTTCTTAGAAATCCCTATGCCGGTATCTTCAATGATAACTTCGGAAAGATCATTTATAAAACTGGTAGTAATTGAAATTTCACCTTCCTCAGTATACTTTATAGAATTATCGATTAAATTAATAAAAAGCTGTTCCAGTCTGAATATGTCCCCGGGTACCGGTGGAAGACCGGGTAAAAGATTCAGTCTAATGCTTAAACCCTTATGCTGAATACGATTTTCAAAAATTTTTAATATTCCTTCAATTATATTATTAAGATTTACTTTTTCAAAAATAATGTCGGGCTTTTCATTTTCCAATTCCGATAAAGTAAGCAAGTCATTAACTATGCTTATCAGGCGGTTTGTATGACGCAGGACAATATCCAGGTATTTCTTCCTGTCAGTTTCACCGTCATCCTGAAGTGTTTCAACATAACCCTTGATTGCCGTAAGCGGTGTTCTTAATTCATGTGATACATTTACAACAAATTCCTTTTTTATTTTCTCCAGGTTTTTGATATCGGTTATATCATGCCAGATTACAACAACTTCTTCCTTGAATGGAATAAAACTGGCAAAGCAGAGATAGATTTTATCAGATATGTCAAGTTCTTCCGACAAACTTTTCTTTTCATTTTTAATTCTGTTTAGAAATTCACTGAATATTAAATTACGGAAAACCTCCCAGTGATATTTTCCTTCAGGGTGATTTTCATTGATAATCTTTTTAAAACTATTATTACAGAAAGCTATTTTTCCGCTTTTATCCAGAACAAACAATCCCTCCTCAAGGGAATTGATTATTGTAAATATTTCATCATTCCTGTTTTTCAATTCCTGAAAAAGGGACTCAATATTAGAAACCATATAATTAAAATGATCGGCAATCAGCTTAAATTCGTCATCATTTTTGAGGAAAATCCTTACCGAAAAATTGCCTTCTGCTGTTCTGCTAAATGCATCAGTAATCTTGTTTAGAGGTAAAACAAGGGTTCTGGAAAGAATAAACACAGTTATCAATGAAATAAATATTAAAATAATGCCGAACATTATCAGTCTTAAGTTCATTTTATTCAATAATAAATCGATCTCTTTAATATATAAGCTTGAACGGATAACTGCAATTATTTTGCCTTCACTCCTTACAGGATCGGCAACATAAAACATTTCTTCTCCGATTGTAGTGCTGAAATGCTCCGAATGCCCCGTATCTCCTTTAAGAGCTTGCATAAACTCAATCCTGCCGATATGATTTTCAATTATATGCGGATCTTTAAGTGAATCTGCAAGAACAACTCCATTTGTATTGATAACTGTTAATCTAGCATGCAGTTCTTTGCCGAGCTTTTTAACAAAATCATCCATTTCATCATATTTTTTTGTTTCCAGATATGGAAGGATATCATAACTGGAAGTGATATTTATATCGATAAGGTTTTTGGTGACCGTATCAAGGTAATAGCTTTTTATTATCCTGAAAGAATAAATCAGTATCAGGAATAATATTAAAAAAGTTGTGAGAAAGCTGCCGAAAAATATTTTGTATATAACCGAATTTTTTAAAAATTTGTTTCCCATTTTTTTATTACCAAGCCTTTATTCCATTTTATAACCGATTCCCCGTGCATTTTTAATGCGGTTGCCGGATTGTCCAAGTTTGTCACGGAGATTTTTAATATGTACATCAATAGTTCGATCCAGAACGGCTTTTTCATTCCCCCAGAGTTTATCCAGAAGCTGATTTCTGGAATATACTCTTCCAGGCCTGGCTGCAAGTATTTGAAGAATCCTGAATTCTGTAGTCGTTAAATTAATGCTTTCCCCTCTAATCTTAACTTCAAATTTTTCACTATCAATTAATACATCTCCCAGCCTTATAATATCTTTTTCTTCAGGCCTTTCCGCCCTTCTCAGCACAGCTTTAACCCTTGCGACAAGTTCTTTCGGGGAAAAAGGCTTTGTTATATAATCATCCGCGCCCAGCTCAAGGCCAAGGACTTTATCAGTCTCATCGCCTTTCGCTGTAAGCATAATAACCGGTATATTTGAAAATGTGTTGTCCTTTTTCAGCCTTTTACATATTTCAAGACCGTCATCATCGGGAAGCATCAGGTCTAAAATAATGGCGTCGGGTTTTTGTTTTTTTAATGAATTCATTAAAGATTGAGCCAAAGAAAATTCCTTAACGGAGAAACTCGCTTTTTTGAGATGTATTGAAACAAGCTCAAGAATATCCGGCTCATCATCAACAACATAAATCAATTTATTCATAAAATTGAACTCCGTAAATCTGTTATTTATTAATATTTCTATATTTATTATTTTAATACCTGTCGATTATTTAATCAATCAATAATTTAAAGAAATATATATTTTTGATTATTATACAGCAGTTTTTAGGTAATTTACAAAGAAAAGATATTAGTTATTCTATTCTTTCAAAACACACATAACTTTATATTCATTTGCTTCAATGCAGGTACAAGTTTATAGCTTTATGAATTTTAAAGTTGGCTGTATTATTAAAATAATAATTAATTATAAATAAAAATAATTATTTTTGGATTAGAATTCTGTTAAGAAATGGTTTATTTTTATAAGTTCTAGTCCATAGAAATGCGTAATTGAAAGTCATGTTTTTTGAAATCGTATATAATTTGTGTATCTCTTCTAAATATCTTCATCTCGCTCATATGCCTTTCTATGTCGAAATGCTTCACCCATATAAGTACGATAGATATAATACGCTTGCTTTCCTCCGGTAACCGTAAAGAATTAAGCCTTTCGCATTCCTCTTGAATCCTTTTGATTCTGTCTTTTACAAGTTTTAAATTATCCGATTGAGAAACTTCGATCATATACTGAACAATTTTATCGCCCAGTTTTTCTCTGAATAAATCTGAGATGTTTACATTTTCACCCAATTTTTTTGATTTTTTTTTCTTTTTATTTATAAACCGGAAAGGGTTTTTCATTAAAAGAAATGTGTCAAAATTTTTTTTTCTTATAACAACAAAAAATGTAATAATTAATAATATTCCAAGTAATGAAAAAAGCCAAATAAAAAGGTAAATAATAAATTTCTCATATGGATAGAGCAATAGTTTCCTCGATATATATTATTATAATAAATTATCGGTAAAATCCTGACAAAAAAATATAGCGCTAATCTAATGTTAACAAAACAAATCTCAACTAAGCATGAATATTATAGTTTCTTGCAATATAAATTCTTATCATATAATATTTATTTATTATTAATAATAAATTCTCAAAATGCCGGAGGAAATCATGGCAAGAATAATGCTGAATGGATCTCCTATTCATACTAAAGGAGAACTCCCGGCTGTCGGCTTCTACGCTCCAAATTTCTCTCTGGTTATGCCGAATCTTGATGAAATAAAATTAACTGATTTAATAGGCAAATTTGTTATATTAAATATATTCCCCGGTATTGATACACCTGTTTGTTCGGCTTCAGTCATTAAGTTTAATTCAATGCTGGAAAATATGGAAGATACGGTTGCTGTAAATATTTCTTTAGACCTTCCCTTTACACAATCCCGTTTTTCTGAGGCTGAAGGTTTAAACAGGGTAATAATGGCATCTGCTTTTAGAAGTCCCGAATTCAGCGAAAAATATGGGATTAAAATAATCGATGGTCCTATAAAAGGTCTTCTAAGCAGGGCAATAATAGTAATTAATAAGGAAGGTAAGGTGATTTATACCGAACAGGTGCCTGATATTACTATAGAACCTGATTATAAACAAGCAATTGAGTCTATTAATTTATGAAATCATTAATTCCTTGTTATATATGGATATATTGTTTTTACCGGATCTTTTAATTTGATAAAGTGCTTCGTCGGCATGATTGAAAAGAAAATAACTTTCTTCCCCGTCTCTTGGAAATTCGGAAATACCCATACTTAGTGTAAAATAAAAATCTCTTCCATCATCTGTCTTAATTTTTTTCTTCCTGACTAAATTTAAAAGCCTTTCGGATACCCTGTATGCATTTTCGGCGGTCGTATTCGGGAAAACAATTACAAATTCATCTCCACCGTAGCGTGAAGCTATATCAACATCCTTTCTGATGGTTTTTCTAATACAGTCGGCAAGCCCCTGAAGGGCTTTATCTCCGGAACTATGCCCGTAAGTATCATTTACATGCTTAAAATTATCAATATCGAACATCACAAGAGAAAATATCCGTCCGTAGCGCTTGCTTTTTTCGATTTCATCATTTAATTCTTTATAAAAATAATGGTTGTTATACAACCCGGTTAAACTATCATGAATTGCCCACAGGAATAATTTTGCGTTTTCCAGGATTGTTGAAGCGAAATTGGCAATTATCATTATAGTTTCCATATCGTCTTTTGTGAATGGATTTTTGGTTTTTGCATTTGTTATTTCAAGAACAGCTTCAATTTCATTATCGATTTTAAGCGGCATTGCGATAACCGATCCTATGTCGACCTTCATTATTTCACCCACAATCGGTTTATCGAAACCGCTGCCGTCGATTTTATCTATTAGCATCGGTACGCCTTTAAGATATGCTTCTCCGACAATGCCCTCACCCGGTTTCAGATGGATATCAAGAAGATCCCTATAACTGTCGAAAATATTCGTATCCAGAATAATTTTATTATTGGTATCATAAACATATGTATCCTGATATTTAAGTACATTTAAGGCCTTATCATAAACAATAAGCGAACCTTGCGATGCTTCCACGGATTCTATCGCAAACCTGACAATCATAGTTTTAAGTATCTCGCTTTCCCGCAAGTCCAAAACCCTTAAAAAATCACTCATTTCTTTAATGATTTTTATTGCCCTGTCTTTTTTTATAAATTGATAATCAAGAGGAAATTTATCAGAAATGATTATTCTATTAGAATAATTTGTTTTTACCAACGACTTATTCGACTTTTTTCGGCCAGCCATTTTAATTCCTTAAAATAATCATGAATATTCGGCATCTAATTTATTTATTAATATATATGCTTTATATGCTACATTCATTTAACAATTCTAATATTTTATTGTTAATTTTTTGGGATGTCAAGGAATATCGGTTTAATAATTCAGCCCTTGTGCCTATTGACGGATATTCATCGGGAATGTTGATTGATCTAATAATTTTATTTTTATTTCTTGTATATATTTCATCGATCAAATATTCGGCTATTCCACCATTAAAAATTCCTTCCTCAAGTATCAAAACCGGCCTTGAATCGCCCGATAAATATTTCAGAATATTTTCATTTATCGGTTTGGCAAATCGAAGGTTAAATATTTCTATATCAACAGAATTTCTACCTCTTACGGTATTTGCAGCGGTTTGATATCCTTTCTTTTCTGACAGATTCTTCTTTACTTCAAAAGCTTCTCCCAGTAAGGTACCGGTTGAAACAATTATAAAATCACTGCCGGATGCTACTATAACCCCCTCACCTCTGGTAATCGGATAAAGTTCAGGGCTATACCAGGGATAATCCAGAGCTTCATCTTTTGGATATCTTATGCAAATCGGTGAATTGAGATTTTTAATTGAATTTTCAAGCATCATTATAAACTCATTCTTAGTTGCCGGCAGCATTATTGTAAAATTAGGAATCATCCTGCAGTATGAAATATCAAAGATACCCTGGTGAGTTTCTCCATCACCGGGTACAAGTCCGGCCCTGTCCAGGCAAAATAGTACTTTACCTTCTGCAATGCCAATATCATGAATCATTTGATCCAACCCTCTTTGTAGAAAAGTTGAATATATAGCCACAACAGGTTTTATTCCTTTTAGTGAAAGCCCAAATGCCATATCAACAGCATGCTGTTCGGCAATTCCCACATCAATAAATCTTTCCGGAAATTCTTCCGCAAATTTTTTAAGTCCGGCGCCGCTCTTCATCGCAGCTGTAATTGCAACTACTTTTTTATCAACTCTTGCAATATCTGCAAGCGCATTCCCAAAAACACTTGAATAACTCAGGCTTTCCTTTTCAATTGGTATACTTCCATCACCGTTTATTGACACACCGGAAATACCATGATACTTGCCAGGATTGTCCTCCGATGGCTTATAACCCTTACCTTTTGTTGTAACAATATGAATTATGATCGGTTTATTGATTCCCCTGATTTCATGAAATACCTCAATAATCTTTTTGAGATCATGCCCGTCAATTGGCCCATAATAACTGATGCCCATATCCTCAAAAAAATTTTTCCTAACCAGGATTGATTTGAACAATTCCTTAATTCCGTACATTATCTTGACCAGGTAACCGCCGACTAAAGGCACTCTTGTTTTCACAACCTTTTCAAGCCGGTGTTTAAACCTTAGGTAGGAATGAGAGAGCTGGAGCTTTTTCAAATACCTTGAGATTCCGCCTACATTCTTGGAAATTGACATGCCGTTATCATTCAATATAATAATAACAGGAAGATTATCATGTGATATATTATTAAGGGCTTCATAGGCAATCCCTCCGGTAAAAGCGCCGTCTCCGATTATGGCAATTGTATCGGAAATCCTGTTTTTTAAAATTTTTGCCTTGGCCATACCGGCAGCAACAGACAGCGAAGTGGAACTATGCCCGGCATGCACGCAGTCATATTGGCTCTCTTTAGGCGACGGATATCCGGAAAGCCCGTCCATCATCCGCAGGGAATTGAACCGGTCTTTTCTGCCGGTAAGTATTTTATGAATATAGGATTGATGCCCCACATCCCAGATAATATCATCTTCCGGGCAGTTGAAAACATAATGAAGGGCCACTGTTAACTCAACAACACCAAGGTTCGGTGAAAGATGGCCACCTGTTTTCATCACATTTTCTATCAAAAACTTACGAATTTCCTCCGATAGAATCTCCAGCTCTATTAAATTCAGCTTTTTCAAATCATTAGGCTTATTTATTTTTTCAAGCATAATTTCTCCATCAAAGAACAGATAAGTATTATTAAATTATGGGTGTTTATTTATATATTACCGGAAAAGAGCCTGGATAATGAAATTGATATAATTAATCATTATTTCTTTTTTCTTGGTATCCTGTATACCTTTAAATTCAAGTTTAAAAGCAGACATATTTGTTGAAACAACAATATTGGTAAAAACACCATTATTTGTAACATTTTTATTTGTATCAATCATCTGATTTGTAATTACCTGATTTGTTGTAATCTCTGTAAAATTGGTCTGGAAAGCAAGATCGTTTTCATTGAAAACCGCGTTTTCAGCAGGTGATTCGTTCTGGAGTTTAAAATCCAAATTATATATATCCGATGATAAAACTGAAAAATCGGCGCTAAGTGAATCGAGCGGAAAATTACCTGAAATATTAATTTTAACAATCTCTCCGTTAATGAGGCTCGAGTTATTGCCCTGGATGGCAACCATTCCATTATCAATTCCTGTGATTTTTGCCGGTATTATAAATTTATTTACATTGTTGACTGTAAAATTATTTTGATTCCTGGCGTTGTCATTTTCATCAACCTGAGCGTTTGGGAAAAAACTGAATAATTCACCGCTTCCTTTCTTTCCTTTGATATTTTGATAATTATTCAGTTTTGCTTCCATTTTATAATTCATAATCATAGTATCCGAGAATTTGATTTTAATAATGTCCCCTTCTTTAACATTTAACCTGTATATTTCAGAGCCGTTGTTCCAGAGTGATTTTCCATAAAGTACCGCCGAAAATCCAATCATAATTAATAGCCATAATTTAATCATAATACTGCCTCTAATTTTAAATTTCCATAATAATATTTTCGGCATTAATTTCTTCCGAAACAGTATTATAATTCAAATTAATCTATAGATTGTGTTTTAGATTAAATGAGGCTGACTTTATGTTGTAAATACATTGTTAAAACTGGTACTTAAAAATAGCTTTAAATCAAATTTTCAATGAATCTCAATGTTTTCCTCATCTTTAGAATTACTTTCCAAGTTCAGTTTTACGCTCTTTTCATCCGTATGTTTCTCTGCTATTTCAATATAATTAAACCGCAATGTATCAAGAACCATGTTCAAAGTTTTCTGTTCTTCACTGCTAAGATTCCCTTTCGTTTTTTCTTCCAAAATTTCCAGAAGCTCAATTATTCCTTTTGCTTCTTCCAATTCCACAAATATCTTTTTTGTTGCAGGATTTTCAATTTTACCAAGAGCCATCAGCCCTGACTGGTACATCATAAAAATATAGGTAATAAAATTCAGCTTTTGTCTTTCCTTCATATGACTTCCTCCAGGGATTTATTAATTACTTGCCTCAGATTTAGCCTTTTTTCCTAAACTTTCAAGTATAGGAAATCTGTTCTTATCCGTTTTCCCTAAAATCTCATTCAGCTGGTCAGAATTCAATACTTCTTTTTCCAATAAAAGATTTGCCAGATCGTCCAGCTTCTTCATATTTTCAGTCAACAACTTTTTAGCTTTTTCAAATGCCGACATTATAATTTTACCTACTTCTTCATCGATAATCTCATGAATTTTTTCACTGAAGTTCTTTCTTGCAACCAGATCTTTACCAAGGAATACAGGGCCTTCTTTCTCACCGTAAGTAACCGGTCCAAGAACTTCACTCATACCCCACTCGCAGACCATAGAATTTACTATCTTTGTAGCCCTTTCAATATCATTCGAAGCACCTGTAGAAACCCAGGCCTTTCCGAACTTTATTTCCTCAGCAGCCCTCCCGCCGAGAAGAACCATTAGTTCTTGAAGCAGATGCTCTTTTGTATAACTTTTTCTTTCGTCAATCGGAAGCTGCATGGTTACTCCAAGAGTCCTGCCCCTTGGAATAATAGTTACTTTATGCACCGGGTCGGTCAATGCTAGTATATGGCTTAAAATGGCATGCCCGCTTTCATGATAAGCGGTAGTCATTTTTTCTTCTTCGCTGATAACGGCGCTTCTTCTTTCTGGTCCCATCAAAACCTTATCCTTTGCGAACTCAAAGTCAGAAAGAATTACTGTCTTTCTGTTTTCACGAGCTGATTTTAATGCCGCTTCATTGACAAGATTCTCCAGATCTGCTCCTGTAAAGCCTGGCGTACCTCTGGCAATAACACTTAAATCCAGATTTTCTTCAACAGGCACTTTCCGGGTATGTATTTTCAAAATTGCCTCACGCGCTTTAACATCCGGTTTATCCACAACTATTTCCCTGTCGAAACGGCCGGGACGCATCAAAGCAACATCCAGAATATCCGGGCGGTTTGTTGCGGCTAAAATAATCAAGCCCTCCGAAGAATCAAAGCCGTCCATTTCCACAAGAATTTGATTAAGGGTCTGCTCCCTTTCGTCGTGAGAACCTCCTACGCCGGTTCCCCTTGAACGGCCGACTGCATCAAGCTCGTCCACAAAAATGATACATGGCGCGTTTTTTCTGCCCTGCGCGAAAAGATCCCTTACCCTTGCTGCGCCAACTCCAACAAACATTTCCACAAATTCAGAACCACTGACGCTGAAGAACGGTACATCCGCCTCTCCGGCAACTGCTTTGGCAAGAAGGGTCTTACCTGTACCTGGCGAACCGACTAGCAACACCCCTTTCGGAATCCTTGCTCCAAGAGCGCTGAATTTCTTGGGGGTTTTTAAGAACTCAACAATTTCTTCAAGATCCTGCTTGGCTTCTTCACACCCGGCAACATCGGTAAATTTAACTTTATGATTAATTTCTTTATGCAATCTTGCTTTACTCCTTCCGAATGACATAGCCTTTCCCGGATCTCCCCCCTGCATTCCCCGGATCAAAAAGAGCCAGAATATGAACATAACTGCGGATATTATTATAATCCACCAGATATATCCAGAACCATAGGAATCTTTAACCTTTTCCCCGGTAATATCAACATTATGGAGTCTTAAAAGCGGAAGAAGGTCTTTATCATCAAGAGGTATAATTGTTTTAAAAACCTTTGTCCCATCTATTTCCTCTTTATAAGTTCCCTTTATTGTCTGGCCTTCGACGCTTACTGAAGCAATGCTGTCATTCGAAACTTTATCTAAAAACTTGGAATATGAGATTGGATTTTCTTTCGGAGAATTTGTTAAAAATAAAAATATGAACATCCCTAGCAAAACCAATAAAAATATACCAAAATATCTACCCTGTTTATCTTCGTCAACAGGCAGGAGATTTTTTCTCTTCTTACTGCCTTTATTATTTGCCATGAATCACTCCTCATTTAAATCAAAATCGATGCTTAAGAAAAAATATCATTATTAATAAATTTAACAATTATTTTTATTCATGTCCAGAATAGCTATGTAAGGCAAATTACGTAATTTTTCGTTATAATCCAGTCCATAACCGATTACGAATTTATCTTCGATGACAAAGCCTACAAAATCTACCTCGACTTGAACTTTTCTTCGGGAAGGCTTGTCCAGTAAAACGCAAATTTTTATACTGGAGGGTCATGCACATCTTTAATATAACGAATTAAATGGTCAAGAGTCAAGCCGGTATCCACAATATCCTCTATTAAAACTACCTTTTTATCCTTAATATCTATACTTAAATCCCTTGTAATTTTTATGGTGCCTGTTGAGCAGGTATCGGAATAGCTTTCGGTCGAAATAAAATCAATGCTGATATTCCTGCTTTTAAGATTCCTGACAATATCGGAAAAGAAAATAAAAGACCCTTTAAGGTTTGCTATCAAGACAACTTCTTCTTCTCCGATATATTCCTCAATATATTTTGAAAGCTCTTTGACTTTCTGATTTATACCATCTGTTGAAATATATTCTTCAATCTTCCAATCGTTCATTAACGTTTTTTCTCCTGATTATTATCGAACTGCTCACTAATCATCAATAATTGAAATTCGCCAGACTATATTTTCTCCAACGCTTTTAATATAAAAATCCTCGGATACCCGGAAACCGAAATCCGGAATAAAAAAGGCAATAATTGAATCACTATTATCTAACTTGGCTTCGAATATAATGGTTTTACTTCTTTCAAAGTAGTTAAGCTTGCGGTCAATAAAAATATCTTTTAATTTCTTAGATTTATTGTCCTTAATCCTGATTCTGTCACCATCATTTCTTGATCTGATCTTTAATTTAACAATATTTTTGATATTTATAAAGCAATAAAACAATTTATCTTTGCTGTCTGCCTTATATTGATCAAGCCTCGAAACGACCGGTTCAATCGATATACGATATCCCATAAAGTCAAAATTTATAGTTCCATTTAGTTTAACATATTTTGCAGGATTAGGAAATATTTTCGAAACTTTATGAAAAATAACTGATTTGTAAGAGGATACAATTATGAACATTTTTGTCCGATGAATTATTTTATTTCCATTATAGTTTTTTCCCGATTCAATTATCTTATTAATCAATCCAAGATTTGGATAATAGTTTACATCAACCATATCCCGAATTATTGATCTGATAAATCTGCGGATGAGTGAAACTGGTATATTCTCTTCTTCCATAAATATTTGTTTTTTCAAACAGATTTCACCCCCGGAAATTTCAATAAATTTTTTTAAGCCATCCAGCTGCTTATGCCACAGTTTTTCCTCTTCATAAGCGATACGGTAAAGTTCACCGATTTTTCTGCGAAATCCGGGGAATCTCTTTTCAATAACCGTTATTAATGAGTGCCTGATATAATTCCTGTCATAATCTTTATTGAGATTTGATGAATCCTCTACATATCCGATTTTGCTGGTTTTTAGATAATTTACTATATCCTGTTTTCTTGAAAAAAGAAACGGGCGGATGAAACAATCTCTTTTAACCGGAATCGCTATCAATCCGGAGAGGCCTGTTCCTTTAAAAATACGGTATAGCATAGTTTCAGAAAGGTCATCCAGATTATGGGCAGTTGCAAATTTCTGCGATCCGCTCTCTATGAGAGCTTCCTGGAAAGCTTGATATCTCAAGTTACGGGCGGCTAATTCGATGGAAAGTTTTTCTTTTCCGGCATGTGATTTAACATCAATTTCCTTTAAAATAAATTCAAAACCATATTTTTCAGAAAATTCTTGACAAAAAGAAGCATCCCTAACGCTTTCTATGCCTCTTAAAGAATGATTTATATGACATACTGTGATTTTTGGACTAATTTCCAGATAACTGGAATAAATCTTGAAAAAAAAAGCCAGTAATACAGAATCTGCACCGCCGGACAAGCCAATAATTATTTTATCATTTTTATTTATCAAACCATATTCATTAATGGTATTTAAGAATTGCTTTTCGAGTATTAAGCCTGCATTGGATTTCATTTAAGTATTGTAAAGACTCATGGAGTTATCTATTTCACCGTTAACAATCATTTCAATCGCCTCGCAAGCCTTGTCCAAAGATGGTTCCAGAGCCTTCAGTTCTTCAGGTGTAAATTTGTCAAGCACAAAAGATTCCAATTTCTCGGATTCTTGGGGTCCGCCAACTCCTACCCGTACTCTCGGAAAGTTATCGGATCTCAAAAACTGTATTAATGATTTAATTCCATTATGGCCGCCGCTGGAACCGTATTTTCGAATGCGTATTTTACCTAGCGGTAGATTAACATCATCGCAAACCACAATAATATTCTCAGGCATAATCCTTAAGAAGCTAGCCATATAAAGCACTGCTTCACCGCTTAAATTAACGAATGTTTGTGGTTTTAACAGCATAATCCGTTCCTTGCCAAGTCTGAACCTGCCTATCATGGATTTCTTTTTCTTAATATCGACAAAAGTACCATATCTGGCAGCCAATCTATCCAGTACCATAAAACCGAGATTATGCCTTGTACCCTCATAAGTTTCTCCCGGATTACCCAAACCAACAACCAGTTTCAAAGTTTCCTCCAAAAGAGAAATTATCATAATAAAACTTAAGAATCAATTTTTTATACAGCGATATCCTCATAACTATTATATAATAATCAATTACATGGACTCTAAATAATAACTTACATCTAAAATATAAATAAACTATTAATAATCGTAAAGTAGATATTATTTAACCTCAACTAAAGCTGTCCCTTCGTGTGTTAAGATTTTAAAATTAACCTTATCAATATCTCTGACAATAAGGTATTGATTGGTTTTTAAACTTGAAATATCCACATCAACAGCTGAAGGTAGGTGCTCAATATCTGTATAGATTTTAAGCTGGCGCGTAAAAACATAAAGCCCGCCGCCTTCTTTCACTCCGATAGGTGTTCCAATATAATTTATCGGAACTTCCGTGGAAAACATCTTTTTAGAAACAAAAGAATAAAAATCGGCATGAAGAAAATTTCTTGATATAGGATGTATTTTATAATCCTTAATAATTACCGGATACTTTTTCTTTCCGATTTGAATGGTTAAGAT
Source organism: uncultured Spirochaetota bacterium (assembly GCA_963783575.1). Lineage (GTDB taxonomy): Bacteria > Spirochaetota > Brevinematia > Brevinematales > JAOACQ01 > CAWEAK01. The sequence continues at coordinate 284,977 of CAWAOD010000005.1, forward strand.
CCGATGCTTCCCCAGAGCCCTGAATGCCTTTTCAAATTCTTTGTAATCTATGGTGATATAAAGATTTTCCTTTAATTCAGGGCCATAAATCACTGCGGGAAGCCGCATAGTATTCCTTATCTTCATAGCTTCGGATTTTCCAATCTTTTCTCTGCTCTCAGCCTTTAAGACAAATTCGCTGTCTGACATTGTATTTTCCTCCTCACAATCAGCCAATTACTATTATTTTCATGGAATTAAAATTAATTCATTAAATTTTGCTTAAATCTTATTCTCGGTAATAAACAATGAACTTACCGATAAATTAAGATGTATTCTTTCTATTGCCTGACCGAATAATTCATAAACGGTCAAAATGCTCATTTTTTCACCTAATATTCTTATCTTTTCCTCGCCAATTGGAACCGTATCCGTCACAAACAAATGATCAATGTCCGAATTCCTGATTCTTTCAGGGGCATCGCTTGATAAAACCGCGTGAGTTGAATAAACATTTACCGATTTTGCTCCATTTTTCTTTAATATGGTTGAAGCCTGAACGATTGTGCCGCCGGTATCAATCATATCGTCGATCATTATAACGTTTTTATCTTCAACATTTCCAATAAGATGTAAAACTTCCGCTTCATTCTTTTTTTCTCTTCTTTTATCCAGTATTGCAATACTTACACCAATTTGTTTTGCAAAAAACCTTGATCTTTCTACACCTCCGGCATCCGGTGAAACAACTATATAATCCGAAGTATTGGCAACATCTTTAACTGTATTCAGAAAAACAGGAGTCGCATAAAGATGATCAACCGGAATATCGAAAAATCCCTGAATTTGAGCAGCATGAAGGTCCATTGCAAGAACTCTGTCTACACCGGCAACAGTTAACAGATTCGCTACTAGTTTTGCCGTTATAGGAACTCGCGGCTCTGCTTTTCTGTCTTGCCTCGCATAACCAAAATAGGGCATTACTGCTGTAATCCTCTCCGCAGAGGCTCTTCTGAGTGCGTCAACTATTATCAGCAATTCAACCAGATTCTTATAACCTGGATTTGAGGTGGGTTGTACTACAAAAACATCTTTTCCCCTGATATCTTCATTAATCTTTACAAAAATCTCACTATCTGCGAATTCAGTTATCAGCACATCTACAAGCGCAACTCCGATGTAGGAGGCTATCTTATTTGCCAATTCAGGATTAGCCCTACCAGAAATAAGTTTAATATTTGAAGATGCCACCTAAAGACTCCATTCATTTTATAATTAATTTATAAAGTAATTATAAAGATCATTTAAATTTTATAAATATATAATTGATTTTTAATTCCCATTATAGAAACATTAGAAATTTATCATATTTATATTGCTGGGGCGGAAGGACTCGAACCCTCGAAATGGCGGGACCAAAACCCGCTGCCTTACCAACTTGGCTACGCCCCAATAATTATTATTCGGCTTGATAAGCTTCTAAGATTGCATTCTGGACCTTTTCCCTGAATTGAGAATTAATTGGATGAGCGACATCCTTCATTTCACCGCTTCTTGTCCTTCTGGACGGCATAGCAATAAAAAGACCATTATTACCCTGAATAACTTTAATGTTGTGAATAACGAAGCTGTCATCGAAAGTTATTGAGGCATAAGCTTTGAGTTTGTTTTCACCCTCGACTTTCTTAATTCTGATGTCAGTAATTTCCATAAAGTTTTATCCTCCTGATGAAATTTGAAACACTCACTTATTACTGACATATTAAACAATATTTAATTTTGCGATAATAAATGCAATATTAAACCTTCAAACTGATGTCAGTAAGCCCACTTTTATCAGGAATTACCTGTAAAGAGGGTCGCACAAAAATGCCTTATAGCCATTATACTGAATATTCAAAAGCTCTAAATCCTTTTCAGCTTTATACCTGTCATCATAGACAAAAACAAACGATGAGCCGCTTCCGCTCATAAAATAAAACCGGGAATCAAGATTCTTTTCCAGATACAGTTATAAATCTCGAAAGATCACTATTATATTTTAAAACAAAATAATAGAATTTATTATAAACTATTTTCTCAAAAAAATCAATATTGATCACTGAAAACTTTGAAAATTCTTCAATGTACTCCCGTTTATTATAATTATCAATTAAAGAATAAGCCCATTTTGTCGATACGGAAATACCCGGATAGACAATTATAAAACATATTCCTTCCAGCTTTTGACTTAAAGGAGTGACTATTTCACCTTTTCCTTGAACCCTGCATAAACCTCCATAAAAGAAAAATGGCACATCACTACCAACCATTGATCCGATATCTAAAATCTGACTTATTCCGATGCCGTATTTTTCCGCAAGAGTCATTAACAGGTAAGCTGCATTTGAACTTCCGCCGCCAAGACCGGACCCGGCCGGTATATCTTTTTTAATATGTACTTTGAAATTATCATTAATACCGAACTTATTTTTAAAAAGGTTTAATGCCTTATCAACGGTTGAATTCCCGGGAGTTTCCATGTTTTCAAAAATTATCTTATCAAAGCCTGTTTCATTTTTTTCAATCTCAATATTATCATAAAGAGTTATTTCCTGGAAAAGGCTGTCAATATAGTGATATCCTGTATCCGGATCAATTCCTGTTACATCAAGGAATAAGTTAATTTTAGCATACGATTTAATGAACATGTTTATTCTATCGGGGTACCATGAGAATTAACATATTCTTTAAATTTTTTGCTTAGTTCAATGGTAATTTTCCCGGGTTTACCGTCACCGATTAATCTTCCGTCAATTTTTGTTACAGGTACTATTTCAGCCGCCGTTCCTGTAAGAAAAACCTCATCGGCAATATACATCTCTGCTCTTGAAAAGAATTTTTCTATCAGTGGAAAATTAAATTTTTCAGCAATTTCCATGACTGTAAACATCGTAATTCCCGGTAAAGCGCCGGCTACTATCGGTGGAGTATAAATCTTGTTGTTTTTTATCATGAAAATATTATCGCCCGAACATTCGGCGACATAACCTTCATTATTTAGCATTATAACCTCATCAACACCGGCGTTCTTGCCTTCTATTTTAGCCATGATATTATTCAGATAATTAAGCGATTTGACGATAGGGCTGATTGATTCATTCAAATTCCTTCTTGTGGGAACAGTTACTACTGACATTCCTTTTTCATATACTTCAGGAGAATAAAGCTGAATAGAATCCGCTATAATAAAAATCATCGGGTTGCTGCAGATCCATGGAGCAAGACCGAGATTCCCAATCCCTCTTGTGACAACAGGTCTGATATAACCGTCTATAATCCCATTTGCTTTGCAAACTTTGAGTAACCCTTTTTTAAATTCATCTTTTGAGGCAGGAATTTCCAGCATTATTATCTTTGCCGAATTATAAAGCCTGTCAATATGTTCATCAAGTTTGAAAACCCTTTTATTATAAGCCCTGATACCTTCAAATACGCCGTCGCCGTATAATACTCCATGATCAAATACGGATATTTTGGCGTTTTCTTGATCCACAAGTTCCCCATTAATATAAACCTTTTTGCCCATAATTTTATGCCTCTCAATATAAAATAAATTAACCCAGATCGATAATTTTATCACATTTTTTTGCAATTTCCAAATTATGAGTGGCAATTATGAATGTTTTCTGCAGTTTCAGCTTTAAATTCCATATGATTTCTTCAACCTTTGCAGAATTTGACCTGTCGAGACTGCCGGTCGGTTCATCCGCAAAAATCGCAAAAGGTTTCCCGATTAAAGCCCTGGCAATTGCAACCCTCTGTCTCTCTCCTCCCGACAGCTGATCCGGATAATGATTGCTTCTATCCATCAAATTCATTCTATCAAGTAATTCAATAGCCCTTTCATTTTGAGACTTTCCAATTTTCTCTCCTGCAATCCTGAGGGGGAGCAGAATATTATCAATAGCAGTAAAATCTTCCAAAAGATAATGATGCTGAAAAATAAAACCGACATTCCTGTTACGGAAAGAAGAGAGATTTTCCTCATTAAGATTGTCTATACGGTGATCGTTAAAATAAACTTCTCCGCTTGAAGGCCTGTCAAGCCCGCTTAAGATATTTAACAGTGTGGTTTTTCCCCGGCCGCTTTGTCCGATTATCGCCGTAGCTGAGCCTTCTTCTATTTCAATATTCAATCCTTCGAAAACCACTACCTCATCTACTGCGGTTTTATAAGTTTTAAATAAATTTTTTCCGGTAATAAAATAATCAGTCATTTCTCAATACCTCAATGGGCCTCATTTTAGATGCTTTAAATGAAGGCACTATAACGGCCAATGTGCTTAAAGAAATCGACAGTATTGTAACAAAAAGGATATCACCGTATTGTATCTGGATCGGAAACTTATCGATATAATATACGCTGCTGTTGAAAAAGTGAAAATTTTCAGGCACAGGCAAGCGTTTTATAAAATGAGCCAAATAATAAGCTGAAAAATTAACAAAATCAGTCAAAATTTCTATCAACCTAAGAATATCATTCAATGTAACTGTAATCAATAGTCCGGATAAAACTCCGATAATACTTCCGAATACGCCTAGAAAAAAACCGTCATAAAGAAAAACCTTTAGTGTATTGCTGGGTTTTAAACCCATGGCTTTAAGTATGCCTATTTCTTCCTTTTTATCAAGAACCATAGCGATCATAGTGCTCAAAATATTGAAAGCTACAACAATAAAGAAAAAGCTTAAAATGATCATAATCAGCATCTTTTCATCCTGCAGCGCAGCCAGATCGTTTCTGTGAAGCGCTTTCCAGGTAAATATATTTTGCCGGTGCGGATAGACTGTTTCAATATCTTTAAGATATTTTTCGACCTCAAAAGGTTTATCAACCATTATTCTGAGGCCATATGCATATCCCTGTGAATCAAAAACCATCTGTGCGTCATTGAATGATATAAAAGCGAGATTGGAATCGTAATCCTTTTGACCTGCTGAAAAGATCCCTTTTACTTTGAATTTATATTGTACACTTAACAATTCCTCATTATAGACCGTAACATAAACAAAATCCCCTACATAAACCCCAAGATTAAGCGCCAGATTATATCCCATAACAATCGACATCGGGTCCTGCAGATTGAAAAACCCATCCTGCATAGCATACTGGCTTTTAAAGTCATTGTCTTTCTTATATAAATCTTCAGTAACACCCATTATTACAGAACCCCAGACATTCAGGTTGCCTTTTAATAAACCCTGTTTTTCAAAATAAGGAGTGACGCTTTTAACACCCTTTATACTGGAAATTTCACGCAGATAATTATCATAGTTTTGAATACCCTTACCGGGGCCCAATATTAATATATGTGCATCACGGGTCAGAAACTTCTGTACAAAATTATAATGTATTCCGTTTGATGCTGATAGAATTACAACGGCAGACGCGCAGCTAATTACTATGGTAAGCAGAGCTATAAACGCAACGGCGGATAGACCCCTGTCACTGGCTTTGAATTTTAAGTATTTTGATGAAAGATATAAAATGATATTCATTTAAGAATTCCCGGCCCTTTTCCGATATTTTTTAATAATAAATTGAATTAATCCAAAATTTTTAGGATTGTTCCGCTATTGAAACTATGCTTTTATAAATATATTGGGTCAATTAACAAATTCGTTGAAATTAATAAAATTGTATCTTATAAATGAATGATTATATTTATAATTAAAAAATTATAAATTATAATTTTATTTTAGTAAATAAAAGAAATACAAAAGAAATACTAAATACTTGACAATTTATATTTTTATAATTTAACTAATGGGATAAAAAATCTCTTTGAGGATTTTATGAGTGCAGAAATAAAAATGGACTCAAGTTATATCGTAATAAAAGGCCGTTTTAAAGCTATGGCTACGAGTTCATACGGTCTTTTTATCGTTTTTCTTGATAATGTTTCTAAAACTGTTGAGAAGTTTGATATTGTATCTTCACATTTTAGTACCCTTTTTGAAAATAATATTGGAATGCCCTGGAACGAACTGGAAGATATTATTATTAAATTGAAATGGAAAGGCGAATACGCAACAAGTCTAACCCATGATATCCAGGCAGGTATTGAAGATCTATTTCAACCAGGAACCGGAAGAACTCAGGATATATGGTCTAACATAAAAAAAGCTCAGATCAATAAAGCCGTCACCATTTTTGAAGAAATCTTAAGCCGCCCGGCAGGTGATAAAAATATAAAATGCGAAATAGCGATTGAAACAGTCATGAAAAATGAAATTGAGGATGTTAAAAGAGCCCGGAGAGAAAGAGAAGGTAAAGATATGCTGAATCCGGCTTCTGATGAACAGGTGGAAGCGCCTTCAGATAAAAAAACAGATGTTCAGCTAGAAGAATCTGCCGTAGTATTGGAAGTGTCACTTGCATTATCGCCGATATCCGGTATACCAATATATGAGCTTAAAGAAGGCGATAAAATAATGGTTAAAATAACAGAGCAGACAAACCGGGGACAATATTTTATCGATTTGTTAAACGCTACTGTTGACAATGAGATAGTACCTATACAGGCAACTGTTGTTAAAGTATCAAAAGAAGGTAAAATTTTTACCGTTCTTGTCAATATTGGTCCTGGAATTTATGGAAAATCAATTGACGAAGATACGGTTAAAGTTAAGAAATATGATCCGGCCCAGGATAAAAGAAAAAAAGCCGATACAGCTCAAGTTGCACATGAACCGGCAGCCATTTCAAAAACAGCCGCATCAATTAACATAAATTCGAAAAAGGCAAAGAGCGGAACTTTCAGCCTAGTCTTTATTTTTATCGGAGCGGCCGCTATTTTAATGCTTGCTATTATAGTTTTCCTTTTCATAAACCCTTAAACAGGTAAAATGAAATTAAAATTATTGGTCTTATAATAAGACAGGTTTATAATATTGAAAATTATTCATCTGTTAATAATTTAATCTCAACCCTTCTGTTTTTCATTCTGCCTTCATCAGTCGAATTTTCGGCAACCGGATCGGAACTGCCGTTCCCGATATACGAAATTCTTGAAGGATCGATTCCTTTTTTTAATAGATAGTCAGAAACTGATTTTGCGCGATTTTCTGATAATAACTGATTGTATGATTCTGTTCCGGTCGAATCGGTATAACCAGAAACCAGGATATCCATCTGAGGATATTTCCTCATAACTTCAGCAAGATTATCGAGCTTCTTTTCAAATTCTTTTTTTATCGCATCATCGTTAACATCGAATAATATATTTCCAAGACTGACAATAATGCCGTCAACAGTTTCTTTTATACTTATGCCCGGATTCTTTGAAGAAAAAGGATGAATCACTTTATTGCTGATTTCATCAATAATCGCCGCTTTCTGGGGATCAGGGATATTACTTACTGAATCCGCTTTGCCTTCAGATGTCCCTGTATAAAATACCGTTTCACCGTTATGAAGAGTAATCATAAAAGCATAATTTTCATTATAGAAAAGAGGAAAATTATTAGTTATATCCCAATAATAAATAGAATGCGAATAACCGGTAAAGCTGAATATATCCGGATCTTTTTTAGGGTAATGGAAAACATGATAATCAATTGATATTTTCGAGCAAATTCTATTATCAATGTTTTCATCACCAAGATATATGTAATTTACGTTGATATTAAAAAGCAAAATATTTTCTTTTACAAAAATCCCTTCGTGAATTTCCTCACCGGAAGCTTTCCAGGAATCGCCCGGTTTCAAATCGTTTGTAGGAAATGTTGGAATACTTCGAAGAGACGGCATAATAAATTCGGGAGAAATCTGCATAACTCCCTGTTCATCCTGGTAAAAACGGCTCTCATAAACATCTTTCAATTGATATGATTCATTCAAATCTTCATTTTTTTCATAATAATAATACTTTCCATTATACAATCCGAGATTGTTAGACACACTTGTAACTTCAAGCAATGCCTTATACATGGAATTTATATTTTTATAAAAAATCCCATTCCTGTATATGTCCTGCTGAATTAAATTCTTGATCCTTATTTTCCTGCCTGTCTCATTAATGAATTTGAAAGTAACCGGGTAGCATTCTGAGATAAAAAAAACGAAAATAATAACGGTAATTATTTTTCTTATCATTTTTTATTAAGCCCCCTGCGGCATAAAAAAAACGGGGAACAAGTCCCCGTTGTTTACTGATGATTTTTAATATAATTTACAGCATCACCAACTGATTTGATGTTCTGAGCTTCCTCATCGGGAATATCAATTCCAAACTCCTCTTCCAAAGCCATAACAAGGTCAACAATATCAAGCGAATCCGCGCCAAGATCTTCAATAAACGAAGCTTCTAATTTAACCGCGCTTTCATCTACACCAAGTTTGTCAACAATAATTTCCTTTACCTTGTCAAAAATGTCAGCCATAATAACCTCCTCTATAAAATCACCAAAAAAAGATGTCTTATCGCCTCTATTCGACAAAACATCCTTTATCATTTTATTTTCACAGTCTAATTCTGTCAAGAAAACATATCAAAATTACAAGAAAGTTTATTATATTTTCAATAACTCATTATCAGTTCATCACTTATAATTATTATATTTTAATTTATGAAATTATTTTATGAATCTGACTTATAAAATAAACAGCATTCAGTATCAAACCTACTGTTTTTTATTTTATAAGATGTTTTAGAAAAAGTCAATCAAACAAAAATCAATAGATTTGATAAAAAAATATAAAATGTGATCTTAATTCTTAACAATCAATGCCATTAATCATTTTTCTTTCAAAATTATTAACTTTTTGTTATAATATCAAACTGGTTTATTTACGGAATAACTTTCGTTTTTTTAATTATATGTGGAGGTTTAAGCTATGGCGAAAAATAAAAAAGAAATGGAAACCGGTAAAATTGAGTTTTATCCTAAAATTAAAAGGGCTGTTTATCCCGGAACATTTGATCCTCCTACCAATGGTCATATTGATGTTGCGAAAAGGGCTGCCGCGATATTTGATGAAGTTATAATTGCGGTATCGGACAATCCTTCTAAAGCTCCGATGTTTACAATTGAAGAAAGGAAGGAAATGCTAAAGGAGCTGGTTGTTGAAATAAAAAATATAAAAATAAAAAGTTTTTCCGGTTTATCGGTTAATTATATTGTTCAGGAAAATGCAATCGCAATTGTAAGAGGGTTAAGAGCTGTATCAGATTTCGAATATGAGCTTCAAATGGCATCTATGAACTCTCTTCTTAATAAATCAATAGAAACAGTTTTCTTTATGTCAAGCGATGAAAACCTATTTGTAAGTTCATCTGTGATAAAAGAAATCGTAATGCTTGGCGGGGATATTTCTCAAAAAGTATCCCCTATTGTAATGAAAAGATTAAAAGCAAAATTTATAAAATGAAATAAGGGGGAAAATAAAAATGTATCAATTCAGAAAAAAAATATTAGACCTGGTAAAAAGTTCTCCAAGGAGGCTTGTATTGCCTGAAGGATCAGATATTCGCGTTTTGAAAGCGGCTGAAATGATAATAAAAGAAAAATTTACATCCGAACTCACAGTTTTGGGCAATGTCGATAAAATGAAAAATATGGCAAAATCTGAAAATATTTCACTTTCCGGTGTAACACTTCTTGATCCGTTATCATCACCTAAACTTAAGGATTACTCACACAATCTATATGAATCAAGAAAATCAAAAGGAATGACTGAAAAAGATGCAATGGATATGATGAAGGACGATGTTTTTCATGGCGCAATGCTGCTTGCTGCCGGAGAAGTTGATGCGATGGTATCAGGCAGTTTGACACCTACGGCAAAAACCGTAAGGGCATCACTTATCATTGTACGCCCTAAAGAAGGTATCAAAACGGTATCCGGAAGCTTTGTTATGGTTGTTCCTGAATGTACTTTCGGAAATGATGGTGCATTTATTTATGCAGATTGCGGGGTAGTACCGGAACCGACAAGTGAGCAGCTTGCGGATATTGCGATATCTTCGGCGGATTCCGCAAGAAAGCTTTTAAATATGGAGCCTAAAGTAGCATTTCTTTCTTTCTCAACACATGGAAGCGCTGATTGCCCATCTGTAGAAAAAGTTAAGGAAGGTATCAGAATCCTAAAAAGCCGTAATCCTGATTTCGCTTTTGACGGTGAAATGCAGTTTGATGCTGCTGTTGAGCCCGCGGTTGCAAAATCAAAATTCCCGGAATCTTTGGTCGCAGGAAAAGCGAATGTAATGATATTCCCCGATTTGAATGCTGGAAATATAGCATATAAAATCACGCAAAGACTTGCAAAAGCTGAAGCTTACGGTCCTCTGTTACAGGGTGTTTCAAAGCCGGTAAATGACCTCTCAAGAGGTGCTACTCCGGATGATATTCTTGTAGTTTCTGCCATAACTATTGCGCAGTCTTATTGATTATGGAAATATGAATATCCGGAAAGAAGATAAAAAGGTAAAAATTGAAAGATTCCTTGAAAAATATAAAAGCAACCGGAATAATTGTCTGATGTGTCCTCATGTTTGCGGAATAGACAGGAATATGTCGAGGGGTAGGTGTAAAGAGCCTTATCTTCCAGGGGTTGCGAGTTTTAATCTCCATTATGGTGAAGAACCTCCAATATCGGGAGAAAACGGAAGCGGGACAATTTTCTTTTCAGGCTGTAATATGAACTGCATTTTTTGCCAGAATTTCCCGATCAGTCAGCTTCATCAAGCTAACAAATACTATAATATAGAAAGTTTTGCCGATTTAATGCTCAATCTACAGTCAAGAAAAGCTCATAATATAAATTTTGTCACTCCAAGCCATTACATTTATCAGATTGTCGAATCATTGAAAATCGCAGTTGAAAAGGGATTAAATATACCAATTGTTTATAATTCCAGCGGTTATGATCTTCCCGGTATTATACGGGATCTTGACGGAATAATTGATATATATTTACCGGATGCCAAGTATGTTTCAGAAAACATTTCTTATAAATATTCAGGAGTCAAGAATTATTTTGATATTAACAGGCAATGCCTGCTGGAAATTTACTCCCAGACCGATGGCGGCCTGGAATTGGACAATAATGGGATCGCCAAAAAGGGGATGATAATCCGGCATCTGGTTCTTCCAGATAATATTGAAAATTCAAAATCCGTGCTAAAATGGATCAGGAATAATCTCTCTTTTAAAGTTCATTTATCCATAATGGCTCAATATTTTCCGGCATATAAAGTTGGGCCTTCTTACTGCAGTGAAATCTACCGTAAGCTTAATCATGATGAATATGAAGAAATCTTAGATTATGCCGAAGAACTAGGTTTTGAAAATGCCTGGTTTCAGTATAGCGGCTAGCTATTAGTCACTAGTCGTTAGCATATCAATAAAATACAATTTCTTTAGAATGCTAAAAGCTAGTAACTAGAGACTAAAAGCTATTTATGGTCCACCGACATTTGTTTCTGCAGTGTTTAATGAAGTGTTTTCTTTGCTTGCAATATTACCGTTTGATAAAATGCTATTATTAGTGTTTATAATTTTATGATATGAAATAAAATATTTTTTGGGCGATATTACAAGCGGCTCTCCGCTAAGTCCAAGAAATTTAGTAGGGATTGTTTCCATCCCAAGAAATGTCGGTTTATAAACCATAAAATGCAAATGAGGTCCGCTGGATCTGCCGGTACTTCCGCTGAAACCGATAATCTGGCCGGCTTTGACATTATCCCCGATATTAACCATACTTCCATTTTTTAATAAATGAACATACTGCGCAAAAGTTCCGTCAATGTGATATATGGTTATGTAGTTTGCATAAGCCGCATAGCGCCTGCTAATTCCACCCTTGTTGGAATTGGTTTTAACATCAACAACCAATCCATCCCTTGCTGCACAAACCGGTGTTCCCGAATTCATGCCAAAATCAATGGAATACTTTGTCCATCCCCGGTGTGAATACCTTGTGTTATAGCCCTGATTAACCTTGTATTCCTCTCCTTCCTGATATGGAAACAAATACAGACAGCTATCATCATTGGACACATTGGCGGGATCACCCATATAACTGTCAAACCCATATCTTAATAGGTTTGTCAAATTTGCTGATAATTTAATTGAAAAAAGAAAACAGCCTTTTTCTTCCGGTTTTAATATCGTATAAAAAGGCAGGTTCGTACTTGATCGTAGTTCGATATTAACATTTGTATATAATCTAACTCTAACCTTAATCTGGAATGGGCACAGAGAAGCATTGTCAGCATAAAAGTCCATCTGATTTTTAATATTATTAATATAATATAATTTAATAAAATCCTGTGAATAACAAATGTAAGTTGTTACTAATAATAAAAGGCTTATTGAAGGAACTTTGAATTTATTAATAAAATTTTTCATTGATTCATCCCTGATATTTCATTGACATCCTTTATACAATATTAATTAAAAAATTATAACATTTGGTTTGTAAATTATAAACATAATTAAATTTTTGCATAAAATGCTAAAATTAATATCGGTGTAACTATTCTATATTATTAATTGAAAGCCAGCCATTACCTTACCGGTAAACTAACCGACTAAAGTCTGATTTATTCAGCTTATTATTTTAACATAAAAAAGCTATTAGTCAATACAACGGCTTGATTTTTTTTGATATTCTTAACTAATTGTAATATAATATATTTATAATTAAACAAGTTTAAAGTGCTAATTAACAAGTTGTTTTATGATTAGACAAAAATAAACTTGGTTTAATATAAAAATCTCACAAATTAGATTGAAATCTAATAAATTCATAAAGGATATTTAATGAAAAAAAAATCGATAATTTTACTTTCAGGCGGTTTGGATTCAGTTGTCAATTTTAAAAATGCATATGATAAAACTACTATTTCTCTTGTACTTACATTTGACTATGGGCAGAAGGCCGTAAAAAAAGAAATTGAGGCTTCTGCAAGAATAGCAGAAAAGTTTAATATCCCGCATGAAGTAATTTCTCTGGATTTCATAAACAATATTGACTCGGGGCTGACAAAAGGAAATATACCGGAATTTGATGGGAATAAATTGAATGATATGGATTATTCATTAAAATCTGCTAAAGCGGTATGGGTTCCTAACAGAAACGGAATAATGATCAACATAGCCGGGGCGTATGCGGATCAATATATGATTGATTATATTATCACCGGGTTTAATAAAGAAGAAGGCGCTACTTTTCCTGACAATACGCAGGAATTTATCGATAAAATAAATGATTCCCTGATATATTCAACATTGAATCATCCTGAAGTGCTGTCTTATACTATCAAAATGGATAAGACTGAAATTATGGACTTCGGGAATTCGATAAACGCGCCGTTCGAATATGTGTGGAGCTGCTATTACGGCGGTGATAAAATGTGCGGGATATGTGAATCCTGTCAAAGATTGATAAGAGCTTTGAAAAACAATCAATTGTTTGAAGTTTTTAATACAAAAAATAAATGGGGTATCAATGAATTATCAATGGATTGATAAAGAAATAAAGTATGACGGTACACAGCTGACTTCGCATTTTGCTTACAAAAATTTTAAAATCCATGGCGATAGTATAATTGCTTTTGCAGGACCGGTTAATGTCAAATTGAGTGAAATGGTTGATATTGAAGACGTAATCAATAACGAACCGATTTCCTCCGATAAAATGCTAAGTTTTATTGTTGAAACATTTGATATAAACCTGAGCGGTGCAATCTGGATGCAGAGATTCCTTACAGCTATTATTCAGGATGAAATGAATCATAGATTGAAAGGTATTTTTATTGAAAGAGACGGTGATGACCTTTATTATAATGATCGGAAATTATCGGTATCAATAGCGACTGTCAGCCCGGTTTCTGCGTTGATACACATGGCTCTTAATATAACCGGAATAGGGGCGCCGATTCCAATAGCCAGCCTTGAAGAAACACATATAAACTATATAGAACTCGCGAAGATAATTTTGAATCGGTTCTCTCAAGAATTTGAAGAAGTCGATTATGCGAGGAAAAAAGTTAACTGGGTTAAATAATAACTTATAATCAAAGTTTAATTCCTGCACCAATACCATAAGAAAAACCGACTTTATTATTAAGAAAATACATATAACCTGTCGGTTTTATCATTATAAACTTCCATTCAATAGACAGGAATAATCCGGCATTCATCTGGTAATTTTGTACATCCGGATAATTTGATTTTAACACATCATCCGGATATATGATATTAACTTTAGCATCGAGACCTATTCCCAGCCTGAAATCATAATTCATATCGCCAAGCAAATAGTAACCGGTTTCAATAAACGGCGAAATAAAGTAAAGATTGTCATTTTTTAAGCTTACATAAGAAGCGCCGGAACCGGCGCCAAACCAGAAGTACCTGCCTAGGAATACATCCAGTCCGAATGCTGCCATACTATTATCAAGGGAATAAAGCTTTGCATGAAATAGTCCGGGGCTTTTTTCTCCGGGACTATAACTTTTTGTTTCTCCGTCATGGAGATAAAAAGAGTTTTTATAAACTTCATTTGAATGATTATCAACAACCCTTAGCGTATGATTTATTCCGGCCTGGACATTGGTAAGAATTCCTCTTTCTTTGACAATTATATCATCCACATAGATTGAATATGTTTTCCATCTGTCCTTCAAGCTTAAAGTATTGATCTTCACTGATCCAACGGCATTATGGCTGATATTAATTGTTTTATACTTTTTCAGGGTTACTTCAGCTTCCAGAGCATTTGTTTTATTCCATAGACTTTTTAAAGCGACACGGTAAACCGTATCGGGAAGTACCTTCAAATTGTAAGTAAAATCAGAATTGGTTACTTTAGCCATTATTTTATCATTAATATATAGATCGTAAATCTCAGATCCTGTCCTAAAATCACCGAAAGTGATAGTTGATATATTTACTTCAATATTTAATGTGGTTTTCACAACATCGGCTATCATTTCATCGATCGTATCAAAAATATCAACACCCGTTGATGTCTTGTAACTTTTACTAAAAACGTTCGTGAGTTTATCTCTTGTCCAGGCTTTTAAGTCAGCCGTAACAACCGGATTATTTTTGTTTCCATCGAATTTATAACTTCCATAAATAATAATATCCGCATCTTCATTGGTAGCTATATCAATAACATTAGAAATGTCTACCGTTATATTTGTCAATATTCCCTCTTCGGGAACATTAATCGATGGAATGAATCCGATAAATGTATAAAAGGAACGAAATAAAATGGATTTTATAATTTCACTGTTAACAAAATAGTTTGTATCAACGTTATTTTCAAATGGGATAATCAGCAGTTTACCCTTTTTCGAGGGGCCTTCGGTTTTAATTGTAATTTCATCAGCAAATGCAGTGATAGAGAAAATTAATAAAAAAAATGTAATTGCATACCATTTCATTATTTACCTCCTTTCCCCCAAAAAATGATTGTTGATATTTTGGAAATTTTCCAAAAAAAACATTTGTTATATTATATCTATTTTCAAAAAAAGTAAAGCAATTATAAATTCTTTCACATTTCCAACATAATTTAATAGGCGTGCTGCTTGGTTGAATTCAAATAATTGACAGGATTATAATTTCTGTTATAATATTTTCTGACTTAGGAGTCGGATTTATTATTGTTTGTTGATTACATTTAATTTGGAGGCAATTCCGGTATGAAGGCTACATTTAACCGGTTACCGGAGGAAAAAAAACAGAGGATCATTGAGGCTTGTATAGACGAATTTGGTGAATATGGATATGACAAAGGATCAACTGACCGCATTATAAAAAGATGCGGAATATCCAAAGGAGGTCTATACGAATATATCAATTCAAAAGAAGATCTATATTTGTTTATTGTCGAATTTTGTTACACACAGTTATATAACTATCTCAACAATCATATGAAAAAAATCGGGATAAATTTTCCTGAAGATATTTTAGCAAGATTCCAGTTAGCTTCCAGTGTTGCAATAGATTATTACTTAAACCATCCGAAAGTTATTGAATTTATCGTTAAATCAAATAGTATTACAGATAAGAATCTAAGAAATAAAGTACAGAATATTTTTATGAAGCATTTTAACTTTCTTTTTGGCGATATAATTACTCAAAATTTAAGGTTTGATAAGAACAGGATTCTTGATTTATTGCAATGGCTGTTATTAAAAACCAGGAATGACTTTTTAACAGAGATCAGCAATGATAAAAATGTTGATGCGGTAAAAAAAGCATATTTTAATGATTGGGATTTTTTTGTTGAAATATTGAAGGAAGGAATTTATAAGAAGAAATAAAACTTCTTAATTAGTATAATTCGAATTGATATACGGCGGAGGGGCGATAATATTGATGGATTTTCTCCGTCAAATTTTTAAACAGGAGTGTTAATTAATACTCCTGTTTTTTATTACCTCTGAAACATTTTCATTAAATTCTTTCCAGATTATATCTTTTAATCTCAGCACCAAACCTGAGATAATTTCACTCATATCATTCTCAATAACGTTCAATTTCAGAAGCCCGGAAATCAGTTCATTAACATTTTGGTTAGATGGTTCATTGTATGGTATAAACCCTCTTTTTCCATGGTATATAATAAGCTGATTCGTAATCAAATCCGATGTTATTTTTTCCAGATATGGATTATCAAAATAATTGAAATGAGTATTTAGAACATTAATATTTATTTTTTGATTTTTATAATATTTATCAATGATAAAAAAAAATACTTCTATTTCATCAATAAAATAAGCATTACTAAGGGCAATCTTATCATTTAATTTTTTTGGATATTGTATAAAGTAAGCAATTTCTGCTCCTATCAGAAATATTACCCAGATCAAGTACAGCCAACCAAAGAATATAGGTATGACAGCAAGCGAACCGTAAATTTTATAGTATCCGAGGTGATTAATATAAGATGCGAAGATATTCTTCAAAATTTCATAAAATAAACCGGTAAATAAAGCGCCTACAAAAGCAGCTCTGATTCTAACCCTGGAACCTGTCATATTATAATACATGATAAATATCAAAATAGAACTCATAACAAATGAAAAAATCAAAGTTAAAAATGGATAAAAAATATTATGGCTTTCCCTTGCAGGAACAAATATCAATATATGTGAGATGTAAAATGATGAACCCAGCAGGACTGGACCAAGAGTTAGAACAGCCCAATATATGACTATACCGATGATCAGGTTATTTTTATTTTTAATATTCCATATTTTATGCAGATTATTCTCTACCGTAATCATCAAGAAAACGCCGGTTAAAAGAAAAGTAACAATACTGACCGCATTGAGAGATGTTATTTTTTTAGAGAAATCCTCAATATAGTTTTGAATAACTGCAGCTTGAGTAGGAATAAAAAATTGGAATAAGAACCGTTTGACCCAATTTTGAACTCCGGAAAATACTGAAAGATTTGTAAGTACAGATAAAGCCAGCGTAAAAATAGGCACCATGGAAATCAGTGTTGTGAAAGTCAGGGAAGCAGCCATTTGAAAGCAAGAATCTCCGGTAAATTTACCACAAAAGACAGACAATACATTGATTATCCGGCTGAATAATGTTTCTTTAAAAGTTTCATCGGTTAAAAGTCCTGCCGATTTCGGATTGTTTTTAATGTCGTCGCTCAAATCGTCATCTGATTTATTCAATTTTTCCTCCTAATAAGATTCAGGCTCTTCAAAACCATTGAAATTCTTTAAAACCTTTTCAGCTGTTTTATAAGAAAAGCCGCGTCTTAATAAAGCATTTATTATTTTCTTCGAATCTTCCCTTAAAAATCCTTGCTTATACTTTCTCTTCAGGAATTTTTCTGCCAAAAGCGATTCTTCATAAACAGAAAATATATTCTCAATAATCTCATCAATTATTGTATTGTCAATCCCTTTTTGTTTAAGCTCGCTTTTTATTCTGTTTCTACCTATATTCTTCGATAAAGCCCTTTCCTCAGCCCATAATTTTGCGAATTTTTCATCATCCAATATGCCGTCATTTTTTAACTGGCCTATTATTTCTTCAGCATTATCAATTGAAAACCCCTTCATTTTAAGTTTATCGAAAACTTCTTTTTCACTTCTTGGCCTGTATTGTATATATCGGATCGCATAATTTTTTGCTTTTTCAATTTCTTCCTTGGTCATATCATAAACTCCTTTTATTCAATCAGAGAAATTTTTATTATTATGATATAATGATACAATATATGATATTCTTTTTAGTGACAATTTGTCAAACTTGAGTACGGATATAATTTGAGTCAAAATGATTCATATGCATCATAAAGATACAATTTAAACTTGACATTGTTTTAAGTTCTGGTTATATTTTTATTTAATTAATCCATAAGGAGTCTTTTATGAATCTCAACAAACTTACTGTAAAAGCCAGGGAAGTTCTTGAAAAAGCTAATGAAATGGCCAATTCCATCAATCATCAGACCGTTGATGTGGAACATCTTTTATTAAGCCTTATAGAGCAGGATGACGGCCTTGTCAAACCGATTTTACAAAACATAGAAATCAATATATCACGGCTTACAGAGTTATTGAAAGAAAGACTTGATAAAAAGCCGAAGATTTTTGGAGTAGGGCAGACTTATCTTTCAAAAGAATTTAATGAGGCCCTTGATAACGCATCTAAAGAAGCTGGACGTTTGAGGGACGAATATATAAGTACCGAGCATCTTCTCCTGGGTATTTTGAATGTGAACGAATCCGGATTGCAGGATATATTCCACCAAACAGGTCTTAATTATGACAGTATTTTGATTGCAATAAAAAACCTTAGAGGAAGCCAGCGTGTTACTGATGAAAGCCCTGAAGCTAAATATAAAGCTCTTGAAAAATACAGCAGGGATTTGACCGAGATGGCAAGGCAGGGTAAGCTTGATCCTGTAATAGGAAGGGATGCTGAAATTCGCCGTTCGATGCAGGTTCTATCCAGAAAAAACAAGAATAATCCGGTACTGATCGGCGAAGCGGGAGTAGGTAAAACAGCAATTGTGGAAGGAATAGCAAGGCGGATTGTATCCGGCGACGTTCCTGAAAGCCTTAAAAATAAAAGAATAGTTGCGCTTGATCTCGGGCTTATGATTGCGGGAACAAAATTCAGGGGTGAATTCGAAGAAAGACTGAAAGCCCTGCTGAAAGAAGTAACCGATTCAAATGGCGAAGTTATCATTTTTGTTGATGAACTCCATACAGTAGTCGGGGCGGGCAATGCAGAAGGCGCTGTAGATGCCGGCAATATGCTGAAACCGGCTCTGGCAAGGGGCGAGATAAAAATGATCGGAGCAACGACAATCGATGAATACAGAAGATATATTGAAAAAGATAAAGCACTTGAAAGGCGGTTCCTACCTGTTCTGGTAAATGAACCCTCTATTGAAGACACTATATCCATCCTGCGAGGATTGAAAGAAAAATACGAAGCTCATCATGGAATAAAGATTTCAGATTCCGCTTTGATTTCAGCTACAAACCTCTCAGTCCGTTATATAACCGAAAGGCGGCTACCGGATAAAGCCATTGACCTTGTTGATGAGGCTGCGTCTAAAATTAGGCTTGAAATAGAGAGCCAGCCTCAGCAGATTGATGATCTGGATAGGAAAATTATGCGCCTGACTATAGAAAAACAGGCATTATCTAAAGAAAAAACAGCCGATTCTCAAGAAAGAACGGAGCTTATAAATAAAGATTTATCCGAACTTCAGGAAAAAGCAAATGGGTTGAAGGCGAAATGGAAGAATGAAAAGGACGTCATTAAAAGGATAAAAGAAATAACGCAGGATACTGATAATCTTCATCAGCAGGAAGAATTGGCCGAAAGAAACGGCGATTTGAACAAGGTCGCTGAAATAAGATACGGTTTGATTCCTAAAAATGAAAAAGAATTTAAAGAACTGCAGATAAAACTAAGGGAACTTCAGGGAGACAGCCCGTTATTGAGGGAAGAAATTACGGATGAGGATATCGCAAGGATTGTATCGGAATGGACCGGAATTCCGGTTTCAAGAATGCTTGAGACTGAAAAGCAGAAGCTGGTTCACCTTGAGGAGGAATTGCGAAAGCGCGTTGTCGGACAGGAAAGGGCAATTAATGCTGTTTCCAATGCAGTAAGACGTTCCAGGGCAGGTATTCAGGAAGAAAACAAACCTTTAGGAAGTTTTATGTTCCTTGGGCCGACAGGTGTGGGAAAAACCGAACTTTCAAAAGCCCTTGCTGAGTTCCTTTTTGATTCCGAGAAGGCCTTGATAAGAATGGACATGAGTGAATACATGGAAAAATTCAGCGTTCAAAGATTGATCGGCGCGCCTCCCGGATATGTAGGATATGAAGAGGGAGGGCAATTGACTGAGATTGTCCGCAGGAAGCCTTATTCCGTTATACTTTTCGATGAAATTGAGAAAGCGCATCCCGATGTATTCAATATCTTACTGCAAATCATGGACGATGGAAGGTTGACTGACGGCCAGGGAAGAACCGTGAATTTTACAAATACGATCATCATTATGACATCAAACATCGGTTCGAATGAAATACAGATCCGTGGCTTTTCCAAAGAGGAAAAGTATGGAAAAGTGGAAGATGAGATAATGGGTATTTTAAGATCTCATTTCAGGCCTGAGTTTCTTAACCGTGTCGATGAGATTATTACTTTCGGAAGTTTAACTGAAGAGAATATATTAAAGATTGTCGATATACAGCTTGAATCAGTAAAAAAGAGGCTTGAAGATAAAAAAATTCTTCTTAAAGTCAGCATTGCCGCTAAAAAGTTCCTCGCATCAACAGGATATGATCATACATATGGAGCGAGGCCGCTTAAACGTGTAATACAAAGGGAGATATTGGATCAACTGGCCGTTGAAATGCTTTCCGGAAGGTTCTATGAAGGCAGTACTATACTGATTGATGAAAAAGATGGAAAAATAGTTTTCAAATTGGATAAATAACTTTGTTTAGGATAATATCAAATAATTCGCCGTAATTAACAATTGTCATTACGGCGAATTTTATTTATTTACCTACCTGAGGCAAAAGCAAAGGAGATTGCGGAGCGGCAGTTATTCCCTCTTTTAAAATCAAGTCCTCGTTTCTTTTGATTTTATAGCTTTCTTTTGCTACATTTACAAAATCAGCCACCCAGCTTTGAAGTTTCTGCTGAGATAATTGAGGTGTAATAACCTGATCCATATAATTCTTACGCTGCTGTTCATTCATTCCGCTTTTTTTGAACTGATCCTCATACTTTTTATAGATTTGATCCAATTCGATTTTTGAGGGCAGGAATGAGGATTTATCCTGAGGAATATATTTTTGCAGGTAAATCTGGTAAACTGCCTGACGCAGGGCTGTTTTAAGGAGAAGCTGCCCTTCTTTAGATTGAACTGTACCGTCATTCAGAGCTTTTATGACAATAACATACTGCCCGATCATATTATCAAGGAATTGTTTTTTTAACGCATTTTCACTGGGGAGGCTGGCTTTTTGCGAATCCGGAATCTGGCTTATAAAATATTGATAATCTGCCTGGAATTCACTTTTTGTAATCATATAATCATCAATTTTTACCAGCCAATCCGATAAACCGCTGTTTAATTTTTCAGGAAGAAAACTAACCGAATCAGTTCCGCCGGATTTCACAGTCTTCAGCAGTAGATAAGATACCCCACCACCAACAAGGATACCTATAATTAATGCCCCAATTACAAATGACCACATCAAATTTTTCTTATCATCCATCTTGTACTCCAATTTATTATTTTAGCTATTACTTTACACCTAAGAATACAAAAAATCAAGTTTCGGATTATTTGTTAACGTGGTTTTACTACACCCAAACTGAGCGATTTTTTAATAAATACCAAAAACAGGTTTATAAAAGCCAAAATTTATAAAAATTTGGATATATTTTTTTGTCACCGGTTAATTTGCCGAATTTATGCGTTTGAAAGCACTAAAATCATCAATCTCTGAGATATTTTCAATTTTTGGCGCAATACCCCCTTATTAATCCATGAAAACAGAGCGCATCTTTAAATCGGGGTAACCGTTCCGCATTTCTCCCACAAATCTAACAATTTAAACCTGTCAACTACTTCTTCCCTGAATTTTAAAATAGCCCGCCCGCCTGTTTTAACAATCTTTCCCGCAATATCAATAAATATTCGCCTGACCGTATCCGGATAACTTTCCACTGGTATTTCCGGTATATCCATATCCGCCTGATAAGCCGACAGCAGATTATACGCTATTATCGATAAAAAATAATATACACCGTTTGATACAAAACTCTTAAACGGCAGTGTTTCATCCACGAATTCTTTTATTCCACGGTTCACCAGTTCATCTTTTGCCCTCAGATGATAGAGCCTCACTATTTCCTCTGCCGTCATATATTTCACAAGCCCCTTTTCTTTCAATACTTCCGCTTCTTCAAGATTTGTATAAATAATATTTTCAGGCCTGTCGAACGCTAATCTGAAAACCCCGTCTTCACATTCATATTTGGTATAAATGGCACGGTATCCCTTTTCCCAGCTATCCCGTCTGTCCCGAAAGTCCAGGTATTCAATTACATCTCCTTTTTTCTCAAACCTTCTCCATTCTTCCGGCAATCGCTTCATCAAATCGAGTTTGATTGAATCCAGTATTCTCCCGCCGCATATAAAGAACAGTTTCAGGTCTTCCAGCTTCTTAAAATACTTTTGGTCAAAAAACCCGCTATCAGACACAACGATAATCGGCACCTCTTTGTCATAGCATTTCCGGATTTCCTTCACTGTTTCTTCCAGCATTGTAAACAGATCGTCACCGTGATTCGGGGATTCGCTTCCTTCGTGGAACGCCAGGTTCACGATAAAACCATTCCAATACATATGCAGCGGATGATACCCGTTAACCTTTTTGTAGGTATAAGTCACGCCGTTTCGCTTTTTAGCGTCATCATTATTCAGTACCATCGTATCAAGTCCGAGAATAATAACTTTCGGGTTCTTTATCTTGAGACGCCAGACAAAAAGCTTAATTAGAATCTTTTGAAGCTCTTTAAACATTGTCTTTTTTACCACTGAAAAAATCTCTTTATCACATGGGATGAGCACATATTGTCTTTGCTGCATTCAATGGCCTTTCTGTGCCCGATATCATTTGCCAATTCATCAAACCGGGTCATGGTAAATTTGCTTCCATCTATGAAAAACAGCATCAATTGAGAAATAATTTTTTCTATATCTTTACCTTTGCGGCTCTTGCGAATTCCCTGAAATACTTCGCTGATCAGGGGAATAACTTTAATATTCTTGAGATATCTCAGGACAAACGTAAGCCCGCCGCGGCTGGTAAGACAATCTTTCGTTATGCCGATTTTTTGAATCTCATTTCCCTGAATTTTGCGATTTTTATTTTTTTCAGTCATAATTTACCTGCTTTTGCACCCAATGGGTGTTATTCCGGGGTAAGGATGGCTGTAACCATTTCCTTACCCCATTTTATTTTAGCATGGTTTTATTTTTATGGATAGTTAAGAATCGCTCAGTTTAGGCTACAATATGTTGTACAACAATATTGTAATTTAATAAATCTTCTATTTTTCCGATATTTTAAATTAACTTAAATAAGACTAAGTATTATTATATTCTTAATCGAAAGATTTTTTATGGATGTTTCCCTCGTTGTGCTGTAAAACTAAGAAGCGGTGGACACATTCGATAGTCTCAGTACGCCACTCGGGGAACGGTCATCGAGCTTACTGCTCTATTCTTTACAGTACTAAATTAAAGCATATGCTTCAATAGAGATGACCACTTTAGGGATATTTGATATAAAAAATCGTTCGGTTTAGGAAAGCATTTTTAATCTCTCTGTTACTTTTCAAAATAAGAAAACTAAATTATAATAATAGTAATAAAAGGAGCAAATATGTTACGTAAAATCTCTATGATTTATACTTTTTCAATTTTAAGCATATCATTTTTAACGGCCAATATTTATTCGGCACAGGAAAAGTATATATATGATTTTTCCGAACCTGTAACGGTTGTTAAAGCCGCCTGTAAAATGCTTATGAACAGTGATTTTGAAGAAATGCTTATAGTGACCGAACTTAATGAAAAAAAAATTACTCTTGAAACCATAGATCAGATAAAATTAGATAATACCCTTAAAGAAAAAATAAAAAAAGAAGGCGAAAAGATTGAATCTTATGAAATCACCAGTATGGAAATTTATACCAATAATATTTCAAATCAAATGGTTGTAGTGAAAACTAAATGGATTGTAAAAGTGGATAATTCTAATCCAAAAAACCCTTCGGAATTTGTGCGAATCCAGGAATCCGTTGATCCCGATAATGCAAGGCGGAGAAAATACAATTCTATTGTATTTGTAGATTATCTTTTAAAGAAATTTGAGGATAAATGGAAAATTATTTCTAAAAGAACCAGATAATAACCGCAGTTAAGCTAAGATTGCAGCCGGTCTAAGCTTGTCTTTCTGAAACTGATATAATTTATACCCCGTAATGGGTCGATTTTTTTGTAAAATAGTGTTGGAAATTCAGGGTAAATATTTTCCTCAATAGATTTTTTATAATTATTCTTTAAAAAAGGAAAATCTTTGATTATTGAAAAAACATGTTCGGCATATTCCCTCACGTCGGTTACAAAGTTTAAAGTCCCGCCTTCTTTTAAAACCCTTACGGCATTAATTAAAAAAGATGGTTTAAATACCCGGTTTTTCCACTGCCTTTTCCTGATCCAGGGATCGGGAAAGTTTATATGTATTTCATCAATGCTATTCTCTTTGAAAAGGAACTTTAATGCAAGTTCCGCATCGCAGTCGACTACCGAATAATTTAAAATTCCTCTTTTATAAAGCCTTTCGGAAGTTTTATAGGCTCTTTTACGGGATATTTCTATTCCTATGAAATATCTGTTGGGATATTTTCCGGTATTTTCGATAAGGTAATCCCCATGACCGCAACCTACGTCAAGAACAACCGGTTTACCTTTGCTGTTATTCCAGAATAATACTAAATCATTTTCTTGGCTATAATTTATTTCATTCGGGATATTCGGAAAAGTGTTTTTCTCCATTAATGACCTTAATACTCTATAATCTTTGGGACAACAATATTACCGTCGGAAAATCTGGGAGCAATGCTCTCTATTTCATTATTTGTCATTGAAGGCGAAACCGTATCCCTTCGAAAAACATTGATGTTTTCAACAGCATGAGTAGTCGGCATCACATTATCGGTATCGAGCTCGCTGATTTTCTCAACAAAACCTATAATTCTATCGAATTGGCCTGCAAATTTCTCCATCTCTTCACCATTGAAATCAAGCTTCGCAAGAGCGGCCGTCTTTTCAACATCACCGATATTAATATGGGGCATAAATACTCCAGAAAACAGATTCATAATAATTATTATAAGAAATAATCTATAATTTTTCAAGAAACAATTCATCAGACTGCCGTTATTTTTAAGTTTATCAATTTAATAAAATCATCACCGCTTATAAGAATCATTTTTTTATAATCAAATCCTTCTCCTTCAGATCTAACTACACCATATAATGAAAATATTGTAAAAGCTCCATTGGAACGGAAATCGGATAAAACAATATTATTCATTTCAATCAAATCCGATACAGGAACCTGAAGAGGAGTCGTATACAAACAATAACAAAATTCTGCTGCTTTAAATGCCCAGAAATTATTTCTCTTAATAATTTTATTAATAGTAACCGGATGAACCAGTTTATATAAAATAATATTAATTTTACTTTCGTCTCTCGAATAAATATATTCCATTTTTGGATTATTGATTATCTGAATATATTGAGTATAAATATGAACAAGATCCCTGAATTTAGGATTTATATGATGAGCTTCCTGCCATGCTTTAATAGCCGCAAAATATTCCTTATTCTTAAATAAGGCGCTTCCAAGAAAATATTTCAATTCGCACTTTTTGTTATGAGAAACATTATCCATATTAGTATTTATTAATTCCATCGCTTCTTTAATCTGGTTACATTGTATCATAATCTCAATCATTTTTGTGAGAACTTCTTCATAATAATTTTCATTATCTAAAAGTGGCCGGATCACCTCAATTGCTTTCTGGAAGTTTTTAGTGCTATAATAAACATCGGATAATAAAAATGATGCGGCAGGTAACATTACCTGATCAAATTCAATTTTATCATTATTTAAAATAAATTCAAGCTGTATTGTTGCATCACTGAGGTTACGCAGATAGATATAAATTTTGGCTAATATAAATCTGGCTCTTAAATCTTCCGGTTTGACCTTTATCAAGTTTTCCAGATATTCTTTTGCTTTTTGATATTTCTTGGTTTCATAAAGCAATTCACCTGCCGCAAGCAACGCTTTGCTATTCCTCGGATTCTTTTCCAGAGCCATTACATAATAACCAAGAGCAGCTTCATTCTTTTTCATTTTTTTGAATAAATCGGCGGTTTTAATAAATATTTGTACCTTAATTTCTTCCTGATCCGAACCAGAAACAAGAATGCTTGACTTTTCCAGATATAATATTGCCTGGGTGTAATCTTTTAATCCCTCGTATGCAAGTCCGATATAATATTTTATGGTAAAATCGTTAGGCTGGGAATCAACCTTTTTCAGGCATAAATTGAGAGCTTTTTGATAATCTCCTGAGTCCAGGCTATCTTCAATAATCTTGTAAGTATTATCTTTTTTTAATAATATATATATAACATAAATTAATGAACCGATAATACCGGCTCCAAGAATAATTAATACCACATAAAAAAAACTCATTTTTTAAAACCCCGCAATTTATAAATTGCTGTTTTTATTTATCCGGAACTACCCTAAATTTTTGTATACTTATATGCCGGAATGGCAATAATTTCATTAGCATATAATTGGGTACCTCCAAAAAATGATTTATTTGAATGTGCGACTCCATAATAATTGAAGAATAATATTCTTTTATATAGCGCAATAAATTATAAAATAAGGAAATTGAAAATCAATGAAATTTATTATTACACAAATAAATAAAAATTACAAATAAACTAATCAGGAATGAGCAGCGGGACCCGTAATAGAACAATAAATGAATCAATTTTGGGCTGAGAGGGATTAAAAATGTTTTAAAGATTTTGGTAACTGGTGAAGTTTTGTTAATCTGAATTTGATATATCGAATTTTTGACGGAAGTATGAGTATATATCCCTGAATACCAAAGAACATGTCTGGAATTGAATTTCCTGTTTTACGAGGAATCTGGAAAATATCCTTACCTCCGAACTGGCAACTCCATTGGAATGAACAAGAAGGATCCCCCAGTTTTTTGATTTTGTTCCCATCCATTCATTAGCATTTAGTGCAATACAGTTTAAAGATTTCAAAGTCCGGAAATTATCCGGTTTTTCTTTGAATCCCGGAAATCTGAAAAAATATGACGGTAAAATTCCATTTTCAAATAAAATAACTTCAGTTTTTATAATTTCTGAATATAAATCCGTGTCGGTTTTTCCGGATTCTATGATTTGATGCTCATATGTATGATTACCGGCAATAAAATCCAGCCCCGATTTTTTTATTTCACTTAATTCATTTGAATGGAATTTAATCCATTTTCCGCTAAAAAAAATAATAAAGGGAATTTTAGTTTTAATATTACTTTGCAATGATTTTAGAGATTCGTAAAAAAGCCTGTCATAATTGGTTGATGAAGGACATAGATCGGAAGTCAGAACTATGTTTTTACCATTTGGTAATGTTTTGTATTCAAGTGAAGTGCCATAAGGCATTTTTATTTCATACTGATGATTAATGATCCGGTAATAAAGACTGTCAGAAGGGATATAAACATTACTTCCGTATGGTTTAATATCGGTTATTCCGAAATTAAGAGAATCAACATCAATAAAATAATAAAAGATATGTTTATCTCCGGTTTCGATTACCCTTGTACAAAGTATTCTCTTGTTACTTGAGATTGTGAAAATATTGGTGGCATAATATTGAGAGATTTGTAAAGGATAAGGTAAAATTGTATCAGTAAAAATAACAGAAAATAAACTGTTCTTTATTGTGGTAAACAATATTAAAATTATGATATATTTTATCATACCATAATACCGGCATCCTTTAAACCTATAAAAATATCTTCTTCCGACCTTACTAAGACAATTTTCATGCCCAGATTCTTGGCTTTATCGGTATTTTCTTGTTTGTCGTCCAAAAATAACACTTCACCGGGAAGAATTTTATAATAATTCAAAACCAGATCAAAAGCCTCTTTTTCGGGCTTACGAATATGTATCCGGTTTGAAAAAAACAGCCTGTCAAATAATCCTATTATTTGAGGAAATTGGGTTAGAATATGCCTTTCATGAATTTCATTTGTATTACTAAGCGCCGCCAGAAGATATTCATTTCTTAATTTTTCAAGCATTTCTTTAACCCGGGGAGTAACCCCCGTAAACATTGCATTCCACCCCCTGTCAAAATCGGCATCTGAAAAAGTACAATTCATTTTTGTTGACACATACTTTCTGAAACGGGTGGAAGGTATCTCACCTCGTTCGAAACTGCAATATTCATAATCATTAAAATCGATCTCTTTTAAAATGTTTTCTTTCCTGCAGCCGGATACTTTCGACCAGTATTCGGCAGTCGGATCATTGGAATACGGGAAAATAACATTACCGAGATCAAAGAGGATAAGCTTGATTGAATTCATAATTTACCTGCTAATCAGTTTTCAAAGGATTATATCGGAAAGACCGGGAAAAAAAAGAGAGATTTGAAAGATAAATTACATTCTATCAGGAGAACTCACTCCAATCAATTTTAATCCTATATTAATAATCCGTTTGGCTGCGTAAACAAACTGTATTCTTTTTCTAGTCGTTTCGATATTGTCCGTAATAACACGATGCTGATTATAAAACCTGTGGAAAACGCCGGCCAGGTTTTCAAGATAAAGAGGAATCCTGTGAGGTTCATCGCTAATTGCCGAATCGGCAACAAGCTCCGGGAATTTTATAAGTTCTACAGCCAGGTCTCTTGCTTCCATGCTATCAATTATTTTTTCGGGGAAACTCTCCAATATATCATTATCGTAAATTTCAGCGATATTCCTGATAATACCCGATATTCTTGCATGCGCATACTGTACATAAAAAACAGGATTTTCTTCCGATTTTTGTTTCGCGGCCTCAATATCAAAATCCAGAGGAGTGTCCGTCTTTCTCATCACAAGATAATATCTTGCCGCGTCCACGCCGATTTCCTCAACGACTTCTTCCAGGGTTATCATCTCACCTGTTCTTTTTGACATCCGGACGGGTTCACCGTTTCGGAAAAGATTGACCAGCTGACCGATAATAATTTTAAAATCTATTTTTTTATTTACTTCTTCGGAACAAACCTTTACAGCGGCTTCCATTCTTTTGACATAACCGTGATGATCGGCTCCAAGGACATTGATAAGAGAGGTAAAATTACGGTTGATTTTATTCCTGTGATATGCTATGTCGACTGCAAAATAAGTATATTCACCGTCGGATTTTATTAAAACCCTGTCTTTATCATCGCCAAAATCGGTCGTCCTAAACCAGAATGCGCCGTCTTTATCATAACCATGCCCGCTTTTTCTTATAAATTCTATTGTTTCTTTTATGGAACCGGATTCATGAAGCGATTTTTCTGAAAAAAAGCGGTCAAAATTAACCCTGAAACCGGCTAGTGTTTCCTTCTGAATTTTAAGCAAATTAACAGCCGGATCGCCTTCCATTTTTGCTATTTCATTAATGTAACCGCCATGATATCCGTTTTCAGGCACGGGTAATCCATCCCTGACGGCATTGATGCTTTGATACAGAAGATTTATCTGATTACCGGCATCATTTATATAAAATTCGGATGAAACCTCCGCACCGCAATATTTCAAAATATTAAGCATAGAATCACCGATTGCCGCCCATCGTCCATGACCGATATGAAGCGGACCGGTAGGGTTTGCGCTTACAAATTCAAGCAATATTTTTTCTCCTTTTAAAATATCGCTTTTACCGTATTTTTCCTTTTCTATTATACTTCGAATTTCCTGAGTTAAGAATTCATCGGAAAGAAAAAAATTAATATATCCGGCTCCCGCTATTTCAACATTCAGAAATTCAGGCCTTTTATTTAAATCATCCGCTAATCCCGAAGCTAACTCCCTGGGGTTCTTTTTTAAATTCTTTGCAAGAGTCATAGCAACAGTAGTTGCGTAATCACCGTATTTTTTTAAATCTGGATATATAATCGGAATGATATCAATACTTACTCCATAGATTCTTTTGATTGAATTCGAAATAAAACTTTTAAGCTGATCTTTAATTGTCATAATTATTTGACTCCCAAAATTTCCGTAAAATATTTTTCATCCTTATTTTGAACCTGGAAAAATGTTGGATATAAGTATACAATAAAATGGAATTTTAGTCAAAACGGCTATAAACCGATTGAAGATGAGCGTTCATAATATTGATCTTGAAGGGCTGTTTTATGAGGCGGATAATAAAAAAGCGTAGGAGAAATAGAGGCTTCCCCTACGCTGTCGGAATTTAGAGACTATTATAGCTTATACCCCATTAATTAATTTAACACAATATTTTACTTTTTCAAGTTTTCCAGAATAAATTCTACCCTGTCTGTAATTATTATGTCTGCAAAACGGATAATTTTTTTTAAATCATTAACGGAATTGATTGTCCAGAATGCTATTTTGAATTTTAGAATTCTTAGCAATCTAATAATTAAAACTGCAACAAAACTGCCTGTTATATTAAAAATCTGAATAGGAATATTGATATATTCCGGTTTTATCTTTATGATCGTTTTAAATAATGTCCAGAAACCCATTTCAATAGTTTTCTCTCCGATTAGAAAACCTACTGAAAATTTCTTTTTTGTAAAATAATATAGAAGATCTGGAGCAAATGAAGATACCATAAAATTATTGTTTTTATTATATGCGGAGACAACCCTGAATATTTCCGGGCAATCTTCTTTAGTGAGAGTTTCCATCTTTAATTCTAGATTAATAATTTTATTGTCAGGCATAATTCCAAGCAATTGTTCCAGAGTAGCGATGGATTCACCCGATCCGATATTATAAGTTTTTAATTCATCCAGTTTTTTTTCACAAACCCTGATGGCCTCATCGGATTTAATCCCTGCAATACGATTGATTGTATCGTCATGGATGATCACATATTTATTATCTCCGGTTTTCTGTATATCGCATTCTATTCCGTCAGCACCGAATTCCAAGGCTTTTTTAAAACCAAGTAATGTATTCTCGGGAAATTTTTCCCTATAACCCCTGTGAGCCAAAATTTTACATTCCATAATTATGCCTCCTGGGAAAGTCGGTCAGTTGGCTAGTTAGTCAATCAGTTAGTCAGTCGGTTAGTTTGAATGACCATATAAATATAGTTATTTACTCAATGGAAGTCTATAAACCAAATTTAAAATTATACCGAAAATATAAATGATTCAAACAAGTTAAAAGTAAAAAGTTTTAAAGTAATGCAGTGAGCCCGTTCGATTTCTCAGGGCAGGCTCTTATAAGAGAAGCTTTTATTAAAATAACTCACTTTAGGGCAACAAAATATTTTAAAGGCAAAAAATTATGTATAAGATGATATTGATGTTATTATTAATTTTTTTATCAGCGGAATTATTCGGTTTGAAAAAAGATTTTAATTTTATGGGATTAAAACTGGGTATGACCCAGCAGGAAATAACAAATGTTTTATTATTAAATCCCAGGCTTAAAATTGATGAATCAAGGTTTTTCGGTAAAATCAATGATGCGTTGCCTTTTATTATAAAAGCAGTATATCCGCCGTATATTGATAATATATATGCGCAGTTTTACAGCAATATTTGTTATGGAATTACAATTCAATTCAATCCGGATTATTTTGATTATTTTTCATTATCTGAAAACTTGGAAGATAAATATGGGATGCCCAAATTAAAAACTTCAAGGATTGTTTTGTGGGAAGGTATTTTCACAAATTCACCGGATCAGGGATCCAAAGACCAGGGGAAAGATATTAGGCTCCGCCTGGAATATCCATCCACTGTTAAAATCTTCAATTACAAAATGATGAATGAAATGAACAATGAATTACATCAAAATAACATTAAAATAACAAATGAATCGGTTGACGAATCTAACCGGCGGGCAATACTTTCAGAACTATAATTTTTTAATTTTTTAAAACAAATATTTTGAGGTTTTTATGGTTGAGACAAGGTCAATTGAGATCCAATCAAAAGGCCACCTCGATATTATTGATTTAACCGAAAATATAAAGATTGAATTAAATTCATCGGCAGTCACAAACGGCTCCGCCGTTTTATTTGTGCCGGGTTCAACTGGTGCACTGACAACGCTGGAATTTGAGCCGGGTTTATTGAAAGACATCAAGGATTTTCTGGAAAATCTGGCGCCTTATAATAGAAATTACAATCACCATAAAACCTGGGGTGATGATAACGGTTCGGGACATTTATTAAGTGCCCTTATAAAAACTTCCTTTTCAGTTCCTGTTTTGAATAAGCAAATGATTCTAGGGACATGGCAGCAGATAGTTTTTATCGAGTGCGATACACGTCCAAGAAACAGGAAAATCATTCTTCAACTCATGGGGGATTAGTCCGAATTCATTAATTATAATTTATTTAAAAAATTATTTGTTTCTGTATATATTTGAAAATACAATCTTTTTCACCTATTATTGAAGTTTTAAATAAAAGTAATTATAATTTATTTAATGATAAGGAATTTTAGTAATTCCGGAGTTATTCGTGGTCAAAAATGGCAAATTATTAAATGAATTTAATAATAAATTCATAATAGAAAATCCATTAAATATTGAAAAGTCCTATCAAATGTTCGAATGGATGGCAGATGAAGCGAAATTTTTAAATAAATTAATCCATAAAGACCCGATGGAAGATCTGGAAATTAAAATAAAAATAGCCAGGATATTAAATTGTATAAAGAATTAATAACAAAAATAGCTCATTTACTTAATGAGCAGAATATACCTTATATGATAATTGGCGGACAGGCTGTACTGTTATACGGAGAACCAAGATTTACAAGGGATGTAGATATTTCTTTAGGTCTGGATGCAGAAGGGTTTTTATTAATAAAAAATATTTGTGAATTATTATCTCTAAGGATCCTGCCTGATAAACCCCAAGCCTTTGTTCAAGACACTATGGTTTTACCATGCATGGAAGAGGAAACTGGAATAAGAATAGATTTTATTTTTACAAATACTGAATATGAACATAATGCCATAAAAAAGGCAGCAGTATTTGATTTTGGAGGAATACCGGTTCATTTTGCCGGTAAAGAAGATGTCATCATATTGAAGATAATTGCCGGTAGGGAAAGAGATTTTGAGGATATTCGCTCTATTTTATTAAAAAATAAAGACATTGATGAAAATTACATTGTTAAAAACCTCAAAATTTTTGATGATTTAATGGATACAAATATATTAAACAAATGGCTGGAATTAAGGGCAAATTGACCCGGTATGGCTTCATTCAAGCGCTATTTTATTTTTTTAATAAAGATCCTGTATGTTTTATAACGCTCGGCGTCAAGGTGATTTAATGAATCAAGCATACGATTATTTGTCTCAACAATATTCGACATCTCTACTTCATTAAAACCAAGCCTTATACCGTTATCAATAATATTCATATACATCGCTATTTCAAGGCCGAGATTCCGGTATTCCTCAAGAACACCCATAAGCATAAGCCGGAAACGGTCGGTTTTATTTAAACCTAGGAAATGCAGAAAACCGAATGGAAATAGCCGCCCGTTCATTTTTTTAACGGCCTGGTTGGCATCATATACGCTCAAAGCAAAGCCAACAGGTTTATCATAGACCTCTGCAATGTAAGTCATTGGCTTTATTACTACCCCCATCAGTCCATCCTTAAAACGGTTCCAGTTCGCGGTCCGTTAAAGTAATATGCCCCCAATTCCTGCTCCATGCTTCATTAAAGATTTTTTTTACTATCGCAGCTTCGATGTTAAGATCCCGCGATTTTTCCATTGACCATATTTTAATACCCGGATTTTTTAAAATTCTATCTCTGACCTTATAATATCTGGGATCAATATTTTTATCAGTTATTCCCTTTCTGCCCCTGAATGCATACCAGTCGACTGACTTCATAAAGCCGCATTCTTCAAGCAGCTTTTGATAATATTGAGGATTATGAATGTTCATAATATATGGATCGGAATCAAACCCATTCACAAGTATACCCATCTCATCATAGGTACTGAAACTGAAAGGGCCTTCTATAGAATTAATTTTATTTTGCTTTAAAAATTCCTCAGCCTTCGCGAAAAGGGCGTGTGCAGTTTCTAAATTATTTTCACACTCAAAGAAACCGAAAAACCCTTTTTTATCATTGTATAATTCATTATGCCTCTTATTGATATGGGATGAAATTCTTCCGACAGCCCGGCCGTTTCTTAAAGCCATTAATAAAAGAGCATTTCCATATTCAAAAAAAACTCCCTTTTGGGGGTTTAAAAATTCAAGCTGATCGAAAATCAAAGGAGGAACCCAGTGAGGATCATTCTTGTATATCCCCCAGGGCATTTTAATAAAAGATAAAAGTTCATTATGAGATTTTACAGGTACAATTTGTAAATCAGACATAAATCCCTCCGTTTATAAGATATCCGGGAATACAAATTAGCAACCGGCACAAAATATAAAAACCGGAAAATTTATCTTTTTATTTTTATAAATTATAATATATTTTATTAGTTTTGCAATAATATCAGGCAGGAAAAAATGGCTTCAGAAATCACCGCCGGAATTTTCAATGATTCATATCCTCCATTAATGGACGGTGTAGCCAATACAGTGAAAAATTACGCATACTGGCTTAACAGCCTTAATATAAGAACTGTCGTGGTTACACCTGATTTTCCGGGATATCAAGATGAAGATGATTTCCAGGTTATACGCTTCACATCAATACCATTGCCAAGGAGAAAGCCTTACCGGCTGGGAATTTCACTGGCAAATATTAAATTAATGGAACAATTAAATTCAATTCCCTTCGATATTGTACATGCTCATTGCCCTTTTGTTACCGGACAGGTTGCCCTGGATATCGGGAAGAAGAGGGGCATTCCGGTTATTGCGACTTTTCATTCAAAATTTTATGAGGATTTTCTTCAGGAAGTCAAATTTAAAACTATTGCAAAAATGTTGCTGAAACCGATAATTGATTTTTATAATCATTGTGATTTTGTATGGGCCGTAAGCGGTTCAACCGCGGAAACTCTGAAAAGTTACGGCTTTAGGAAAAAAATAGAAATAATGGAAAACGGAGTGGAGACCTATAAATCCGGCAATCCTGATTCCGACCGGAATGCTGTCAATGAAAAATACGGATTTGATGATAATGATCGGATACTTCTTTTTACTGGACAGCATATATGGCAGAAAAATGTAAAATTAATCCTCCAGGCACTGGCAATACTAAAAAATAAGCATTTCCCATTCAAAATGATCTTTGTGGGCAGAGGTGATGCCGAACCGGAAATGAAAAAGATTGCCAGGCGTTTAAAATTTGATGAAGATGTTATTTTTGCGGGGTTTATTGAAAACAGGATATTACTGGAACAGTTGTATATTCGTTCGGATTTATTCATTTTCCCTTCATTTTATGATAATGCGCCGATTGTAGTCAGGGAAGCCGCTTACGCGGAATGCCCTTCAGTCCTTTTGAAAGGGAGTAATGCCGCGGAAATAATAGAAGATGGTATAAATGGCTTTATCACTGAAAATTCTGCTGAAAGCCTTGCACATGTTATAATGAAAGCTTTTTCCGATCCTATCAAGCTTCAAAAGGTGGGAAAAAATGCGAAACTTACTATAAGTAAACCCTGGAAAGAAGTTGTGACCGTTGTCAAGCAGAAATATTTGGAGATACTTAAGGATTGGCAGAAAAAGCAATAATCCACAGAAATCAGACCTTAAATTTTGAATACCGAATTAAATGCAAGATATATGCCGAATCCAGCCATGAAGAACCCGCATAAAAATAAAACAGTTGAATATATTTTTATATTAAGCCATTTTTTCCCGAAGAAGGCTAAAAATGAAATCGGCGCATACCAGACGAAATCGGCAATCTCATGTCCCGAATAAAAGGCAATAATATTTGAAGGGCTTTCGAGAGAAACATGGTAATGCACCAGAAAGGCGGTTCCGATAGAAGCCCACCATATCCACCAGTAAGGATTGCTCATTGATACCAATATTCCTCCCAGAACAGGGTTATTTATAAATGAATTTTTTATTTGATCTTTATTACTCGAGTTTGCGGCTATGTTATTTTTATTATTTTTTTGTGTCGTAATATCAGCTGTTTTATCAAATAAGTCAGTATTTATTTTTTTGGAAAAAACCTCATAAACCATGGTTATTCCAAGATATAACAGAAAACAACTTCCAAAAAAACTTATTCCCCGGATTATTAAAGTATTTTTCAATACTAATGATAAGCCGAAAAATATTAGCAGAACCAATGCCAATTCCAATACTGCATGGCCGCAAATTACAGCAATGCCAGTGAAATAACCGGTTTTATGGTTGCGAATAGATTTGGTAATCGTGTAGACCAGCAAAGGACCGGGAGCAAGTGCACCGGACAGAGCGGTTACAAATGATAATGAGAAAATAAGCCGCCAATGATTGAATGTTTCCATAGATCAGTATTATAAAATTAATAAAAAATTCATGCAAGTCATCGAATTGCTTTATAAACAGATTGTAAAGTTACATTTAATATTTTTGGAATTATTGATTCTCTATAAATTATGTAACTAACACCAAACAATATAGTTACAAACTAATATTTGCATTAAGTTATTATAGATATTATCATAAATTCGTATATTTATAACGAAAACATGATGATTATTAAATTTTTCTATGCTGGTTATTAATATTTCAATAAAAGGAGCATTTATGAAAATATGTTTAGCTTTACTGCTTTTGTTTATTCTATTAAGCTGCTCGCAAAGCATCCGTGTTACAAAAGCAGAAACGATACCTGAGCCGAAAAGTACAGAATTATTCTCAAATGAAGAACTGGATAGTTCGATTTTTAATAAAACAGAAGCAATTCTTTTTACACAGTCCATTCAGAAAATGGCAAATCATGATTATACCGGAGCAGAAGCCGATTTGATAGATTTATTAGGTATGAAAACAAAAGAAAAAGTTCGTAATTATGCCAATCAAACTTTATATAGATTATATATGATTCTATCCCGCTGGGAAGATTATTATAGGATTTCTAGAGATCAAATATCAGGAACCTTTTCAAAATTACCCTATGAAGAATATATATTTCCTGAAAATTCAGTCGTAATACCATTAATAATTGGACAGCAAAATAAACTTGCAATTGATATAGATATTAACAGCCGTAAAAAAAGGTTTTTAATTGATACGGGTGCTACATTGACGGTTGTTTCATCATCAATTCTAAATGATTGTAATTTGAAGCGGCTGATAGAGGATAATTCATTAAAAAACGGTACAATAACGGAAAAAAAAGTTAATATTTCACCAACCTGCATCGATATTATGAAAATAGGAAAACTTGAAATACATAATATACCGGCAGAAATAATTCAAGCTAATAATTTCATGGATAACGGTTTCATATATGATGGAATTATCGGCTGGGATTTAATTCAGCATTTAACCCTGGAATTGGATTGTAAAAATAAATTGCTAACCCTATCAAAACCCGAAGAAAAAGAAAATTCGAAAAATAATCTATATAACCTTGGCTGGTTCCCGGTAGTTCAAATGGTAGACCATAAAGGTACAGTATTTTATTTTGAATTGGATACAGGTGCTTATGCAACTTTATTAATGAGCCACTATTTTACTAAAATTCCCGATAAAAATATATCAAAAGAGGTATTGTATATAACCGGCCTGGGAGGATATGATAATTATATGGCCAGGTATGTAATAGATGTAAATTTAATTATCGGGGAATTTAATGTTTATTTCACAAAATTAGTGGAACATCCTCAATTTAAACAATTTATTCCTCTTGATGGAATTTTAGGAATGGATATTATTCAAAACAAAGATCATAAAATAATCATTGACAATTTGAACGGCAGATTTGATATAATGGACGCCGAATAGGAAATTAAAAATCTTTATTTGATTTTTTGCCGCAATTATTAAAAATGATTAAATTATTCTATTGCGGGGTTATTAAATTGAAAGCAATGGTTTTGAAAGAAATTGCCGGACTTAACAAAAATAAAAATCCGCTTATTATGGAATATTTTCCGGATCCTGTTCCTGGTGAAAAAGAGATTCTGATACAAGTTTCAGTATGCGGCATATGTCACACTGAGGCTCGATGAAATCGAGGGAAGGACGAAACCTTCGTTTTTCCCGATTATTCCAGGCCATCAGATCATCGGCAGGGTTATAATGAGAGGAAATGGGGCTGATAAATTTAAAACAGGCGATAGGGTAGGGGTTGCTTGGATTTATTCATCCTGCGGAAAATGTAGTTATTGCCTGAACGGAATGGAGAATCTTTGTCCTGAATTTAAAGCGACAGGCAGGGACTCGAATGGCGGATATGCCGAATATACAGTTGTAAATGAAGATTTTATTTATCCCATCCCGGAAAGTTTTACAGACGAAGAAGCAGCACCGTTATTATGTGCGGGAGCAATTGGATACCGCAGTATAATATTGACAGGAATTAAAGACGGTCAAAATCTCGGTTTAACAGGCTTCGGAGGTTCGGCACACCTGGTTTTAAAAACAGTAAAATACCTTTACCCCAATACTAAGATTTTTGTATATGCTAGAAGACCGGAGGAACGCCAATTTGCGATGGGACTTGGCGCTTCCTGGGCGGGTGATATCCATGAAGATGCCCCTGAAAAACAAGAAGCTATAATCGATACTACTCCCATCTGGAAAACCGTGGTTGAATCATTGAAGAATCTTATGCCCGGCGGAAGGCTGGTAATCAATGCCATCCGAAAGGAAGACACCGATAAAGAAAGCCTCCTTGGGCTGGATTATGCCCGTCATTTATGGATGGAAAAAGAAATAAAAAGCGTTGCAAATGTAACCAGGAAAGATGTAAGAGATTTTCTCGAACTTGCGGCCAAAATACCAATAAAGCCGGAAATTCAGGTTTATCCGCTTGAAGATGCAAACCGGGCATTGCTGGAATTGAAAGGAAGCAGGATCAGGGGGTCAAAGGTTCTCAAGTTATAAGCATAGAGCTGTGTGACATCTTGGTCAATTGTTATAGATATTTTAAACAATAAACAGGTCGAAATGCCGGCTGGTTTTGACATTACAGTCCGAAGACACCGGCAACTACATCAAGAAATGAATTTTCGGGAAGTATTGCTTTCAATAGAGGAAGCATTGTCGCCTGTATGAATGAGCCTGAAATGTAATGAATTTTAGGTTTTTGAGTCTCTATAATTGTTAATAATTTTTTTGAGACGGTAAAAGGAGAAGGTGCAATGATATGATTGGTTATAAATATTTCCCACAAAATCTTTACCCTGCTGTAATACGGCGAATTTTTTGACGCCGGGACTTCATCGATCATTTTTTGAATATCGGTGGAAAGCATTCCTTTTTTACAATACCTGGCAACCATATTAGCATCTATCGATGTGTT
This sequence comes from uncultured Spirochaetota bacterium, assembly GCA_963783575.1. GTDB lineage: Bacteria > Spirochaetota > Brevinematia > Brevinematales > JAOACQ01 > CAWEAK01. The sequence continues at coordinate 324,825 of CAWAOD010000005.1, forward strand.
AATATCGCCGGGAAGCAATGAAGAAACAAGTATGTTAAACTGTTTCAATTCCGTATAAAGTGATTCGGTAATTCTTTCCATTCCTGATTTTGAGGCTGAATAAAAGGAAGTGAATGGAAGTCCTGCAATCGATGCAAGAGAAGTCGTATTTATAATAAACCCGCTCATCCGTTTTCTCATATAAGGAAGAACAGCTTTTATTGTGCGTATGTGGCCGAAATAATTAACTTCAAACATTTTCTTAATATCTTCAAAATTTGTTTCCTCGAAAGAACCGAGGCCAGCAATTCCTGCATTATTTACAAGTATGTCCACAGGTCCCGATGATTCTATCTTTTCAACAGCTTTGATAACAGAGGCATCATCGGTAATATCCATCGAAACATATTTAATTTTATTTAAATAATCGTCTAAATTTTTTATTATCATTTCAGGGGCGATGCATTTACCGGTTAGAACTTCGTTTTTCTTTGAGCCGGTTAGCCGGTATTTTGTATGATCGCGGATAAATATTTCCTTAAGTATTTTTAAATCAATATTCTCAGCATTTCTTGATGTTCCCGTAATATTATACCCTTTTGAGGCTAAGTAAATTGCATGCGATAAACCGAGTCCCGATGAAGCGCCCGTTATCAATATTTTCTTCGACATAAATTTACCCTTCTGACAAAAATTATAATGGAAATTATAGATTGTCATTAATAAAATGTCAAAAGGAAATATTTTTATTTGTGTTATTACCTTTAATTTTCGGGTAGAATTTTTAGCTTCGCTTTATTTAATCTTCTCCGGTAAGCTCCATTTTATTTCAGGTTTTTTATAGTTTATTTCTTTTAAAAACTTATATATACCGAAACCAAATACAGAAACTGCAAAAATTGAAAATCCTTTTTCCAATTTATAATATTTTTCAATAACCTTATGAGCATATTGTACATAACCAACAATGAAACTATTAATATTAATGGTTTCACCGAACAGCATCATATATTGCTGAGCGGCTATGCAATCATCTTTTGAGTTGGGGCTTCCCGTCGGTGCCGCTATGCAAACAATATATTTTGAATTTCTGAATAACTTGTCATTTCCTTTTTTAATTCATCTATTAAATTTTTGAAACTTAAAATTAGATCTGATAATTCTTGATAAGCTGGTTTATCGTAAAGGGCAATCAATTTTAAAACAAGAGAGTTTAGCATTACTAACAGGCTTTTATATATTTAGATTTAATTATTTCGATATCATTATCATTTGTAATTACTATATATTTTCTGTTTCTTAAATTGTGTGAAGCTGTGGCTTTTTCTCCATATTGTATTAATTCTTCTATTTGATTATTTTGTAATCTATCATTTTTAAAACTTCTTACTGATCGTTCTTATGAAAAAGCAATTTATCATATTCAAGATTCACAGTTCATTTGGTGCAATTGCATCTTCCGGACAAATAACGGCATAGTGCCCGCAAGAAATACAAAGATTATTATTGATTATTTCCACTGAATCTTTTTTGAGAATCAATACATCCTCAGGGCATCCTAAACACATATTCCGCATTTTATGCATCTGGCATCATCAATTATTATATTATTCATTATTAATATCCTCACAGCAGCTATTATTTTTAAACATGCTATCCTTTTTTATATTCATTGATTTTCAGGTTCAAGTTCTTTCAAAGATTTGATTAATTCATAAATCCAGTCAATTTCATTCTTATAATATTGAATTCCGTTCTCCAGTATAAGCCTCTACAATTTTTTTTCTTTTTCACCTGATGCGATACTATAGGCCTGCTTAATATGCTCAGGATTGGTATAAGTTTCAAGTATTTTTAAAATAAGGGTTTCATAGTCTCTTAAAAATTTAACTATTTTTCCGGTATCCATCCCTGCCATAAATGATAATTGAAGCAATTGAGAGTGCCTGATTTCATGTAATTCGGCCGGTTTCTGTAGCCATTGATAAAATGATTCTTTACCCAGATCCGTTATATAATAAACTTTTTTGTTAGGTTTCCCAGCTTGGTATTCGATTTCGCAGTCAATAAGCTTCTTTTTGTGGAGTTTTTTTAACATACGGTATATTTGAGTATGTTCTGTCGACCAATAATGTTTGAGGCCATGATTAAATATTTTCATAATATCATATCCGGAAAGGGATATCGATCTATCAGACCTAAAATTGCATGCTGTACAGACATTAATTTCTCCATATATGTGTATATACATCTGAAAATATTAAATCTGTCAAGCTTAATTTTAAAATTTTCAATATGAATATTTGACAGTGAACCGATTATGTACAGACTGGAATTTTATATAATAATTGATTAATATATATATAGTAGGTATTACTAAAACTATTACTAAAGAAAGGAGGTTATATGGATAAGGTGGTTCATTTTGAGATTCCTTTTGATAACAAAAAGAGATCTCTGAAATTTTATTCCGATATTTTCGGGTGGAAGTTACAGGATATTCCTGAAATGGAATATGTGATGGCTTATGCCGCTAATACCGACAAGAACAATATGGTGACAGATAAGGGAGCAATCAACGGCGGCATGTTCCTGAGAAATGACCAGGCCAAAGCTCCGATTGTAGTCATCGGGGTCGATTCGATCGATGAGACTGTCAGGAAAGTAGTCGCTGCAGGCGGAAAAGTGATTACTCCAAAGCAGTCAATACCTAACGGCTCTTACGCGAGGGTGGCAGACAGCGAAGGAAATGTCATCGGGCTTGCTGACAGTAATAAATAATACCGCAAAGTTGAAAAAATTGTTGGGAAGAACGGTCTTCCGCCGGATTGAATTATATTTGCAATTATATTAAAACAATATATCGGGATAAAAACTTTATTCATTTGAAGGAAAACCTGTCCGGTCTTGCATCCCTGTTCAGAAAGGTAAAACAATTGGCGTTAATATGAGCGGTTCTTCCTAAGGAAGCTGCGCTTCTTTCCATAAATGAAAGCCACATAGCAAAACAGGTCTTCAGGTATATTCAATAAGCTTTTCTGAGAAGATAATAAAGAAATGAATACCGGTAATATTCATGGGTTGGCGCCATTAGACCAAATTACGGGGATGATTTCAATCCCAATAATAATCCGCTTTTTGACAGCAAGCTCAGAAGCATGGTATCTATGATTTCAATGACAAATGAGCCGGATAGCCCAAAAAAGGACTTTTAAGATAATTTCCAGCCACTGGCAGTAAAAGTTATGCAAAGGAAACCACCGTAAAGTATGGAATCGGCTTTGAACAATTAAGTTTACTGGAAAGCGAGGAGAGATTTCCACAACGCGGGCGTTCCCCAAGATTCACTATTCTCAAGGATTTCATATGGGAGGACAATATCTCTTGTTTTTTTCCAGTGTTTGATGCATTCCTTCGGCAATCTTCTAATCCATCAGCGGAGCTGCTCCAGATGATCCTAAACTTTGATAAATGTCTCCTGTGTTAAAACACCCGAAGCATATATATCTTTCGTTAAAGAAATAAACGTATCTGATGACCATATCTTGAAACATGTAATAAGGTGACAAAAATTAAAAATATTTTTTTGAGCCTCTTATAAAACAAAAAGGCGGCTGCCGAATGAGCCGCCTTAATTATAAATTTATTATGGATCAAGCATCACGCTTGTTAATCAATAAGTCTGACCATAATTATGCCTTCCACTGCCTTGAGCTTATTAATAGTAGTTTCCGCCGGCTTATTGTCTACATCGATAATATTATATGCCAGTTCATCCCTGTGCTTATTTAACAGATCGGCAATGTTGATCTTTTCTTCGGCAAGAATTGTTGTTACCTGGCCGACCATATTTGGAATATTCCTATTCGCAATGATTATCCTTGGATTTTTTGTCTTATCCATACGGCATTCCGGAAAATTAACTGAATTTTTTATGTTTCCGGTTTCCAGAAAATCCTTAATCTGGTTAACAGCCATAATAGCGCAGTTGTCCTCCGCTTCGGGTGTTGATGCCCCAAGGTGCGGAATGTTGATGACACCTTCGGTTTTAAGCAATTCTTCGTCCGGAAAATCTGTAACATAAGCTTCAACTATTTTATCTTCTATGGCTTTCTTTAGATCGTTGTTATTCACAAGTCCGCCGCGTGAAAAATTGAGAAGGCGGACGCCTTTCTTCATAATCGCAAACTTTTCAGCATTCAACATTCCTTTAGTTTTATCGTCAAGTGGAACGTGAATGGTAATATAATCCGAATTAGCAAAGATGCTGTCCAGACTGGTAGCTTTTTTAATCTGGTTTGAAAGTCCCCAGGCAGCGTCGATTGATATGTTAGTATCGTATCCCGATACTTTCATACCAAGGGCATGAGCGTCATTTGCTACTAAAACGCCAATTGCTCCAAGCCCGATTACGCCTAGCCTCTTGCCCCTAATTTCAGGGCCTTCGAATTTGGATTTACCATCCTCAATTAATTTCGGTACCGCATCACCCTTGCCGATCAATGTAGTCGCCCAGGACATTGCTTGGAAAATCTTGCGTGATGAAAGAAAAAGACCTGTTAATACCAGTTCTTTAACGGCATTTGCGTTGGCACCCGGGGTATTGAAAACAACGATGCCTTTATCGCTGCATTTGGGAATATTGATGTTGTTTACCCCGGCTCCGGCACGGGCAATAGCTTTAAGGCTCTGCGGGAACTCCATATCATTCATTTTAAAACTGCGTACAAGGATCCCGTCGGGATTAACAAATTCAGTAGCGACCTCATAATTGTCCCTCGGAAAAAGATCAAGGCCAAGCGGTGAAATTTTATTGAGCGTTTGTATTTTAAACATAGAGCCCCTCCTATTTATTGTTTTTTTCAAATTCTTTCATAAACTCGACAAGCTTTTTAACCCCTTCAACCGGCATTGCGTTATAAATACTTGCCCTCATTCCGCCAACAGTTCGGTGGCCTGCCAGGTTTACAAATCCTATCGGTTCGGCTTCCTTCAGAAATTTAGCGTTCAATTCATCGGTTGGAAGTACAAAAGGTATGTTCATAAGCGATCTGTCTTCTTTTCTTACCGTGCCTTTAAACATAGAAGATTGATCAAGGTAATTATAAAGGATTCCGGCTTTTTCAATGTTGATCTTTTCAATGGCTTTTACGCCTCCGAGTTCTTTTACCCATTCCAGGACAAACTTCATCATATAAATACTGTAGCAAGGCGGTGTATTATACAGTGACTTGTTTTTTGCATGTATCGAATACTGGAGCATTGTCGGTGTAGTGCTTCTATGCTTTCCGATAAGGTCATTCCTGATTATAACAACCGTCAAACCGGCGGGTCCCAGGTTTTTCTGAGCACCGGCATAGATAAGCGCAAATTTCTTAATATCCATTTCCTGTGAAAGGATATTCGAGGACATGTCTGCAACCAGCGGGATATTTCCGGTGTCAGGTATTTTTGTATAACGTGTTCCGTATATCGTGTTATTTGTTGTGATATGTATATATTTCGAATTCTGATTTACTTTTGGGAATTCAGGAATATAAGTAAAATTCTTATCCTTGGAAGAAGCCGTTACCTTTACATTACAGAATCTTTGAGCTTCCTCAATCGCTTTTGCAGCCCAATGGCCAGTTTCGATAAAATCGGCGGAATCATCCTGGTTAGCTAGATTCAAAGGTACCATTGCAAACTGCAGCGAAGCGCCTCCCTGCAGGAATAAAACAGTATAGTTCTCAGGAATTCCCATCAGTTCCCTTAGATAAACCTCCGCTTTATTGTGTATATCTTCATAAACTTTGGAGCGGTGGCTCATTTCCATAACAGACATACCGGCATTACCGTAATTGACCAGCTCGGAAGCGGCTTTTTTCAACACAGCTTCAGGCAGCATGGATGGCCCGGCAGAAAAATTGTAAACTCTTTCCATACATTTTCTCCTTAATATTATTCTTTTTTTTAAGAGTCATAAAAACTAATAGAACTCTAACTTCATCCACAACGTAAACATTTCAGAAACATCCGGTTTAATGTTTTTGATTACTATGGAGCGAAATTAACAATTCCCTTTATTCCTCCAGAGATCCATTATTTAATTGTTATTTATTCTTCTCAAGCTCATCTATAAAATTTAATAAATTATCGCGGACAATAACAAAAGAAGGGCCGCCTCCAAACTCTATTCCTACAGAAGCGGCTTCTAATATTTCAGCCCGTGTTGCACCTGAAGCAATTGCATTATTCGTATGAGTAACAAGGCAAGGTAAACAACGTGTTGCCACAGATGCTGTTACGGCCATCAATTCTTTTATTTTACGATCCAGGATGCCATGCTTATAATAGATTTTCATCATTTCATTAAAACCATTAAAAAGATCCGGCGCTTCTTCTTCCATTCTTTTTCTGTTTTTTTCCCTATTTTTTAAAATCTCATCCGCACTTTCCATATTGTTCTCCTTATCATATTATTAAGACTCTATGAAAAAGTGATTAATACTAGAAAGCTTAGTTTAATAAATACTTATATATACTTTTTATTAACCCTTATGAGCGATTAAAATAAATTGATCATAACTTCTAATATTGCCATCTTTATCCGGTCTTTTAACTATATTATATTTATATATATTATCAACAAATAAATTACTATTATTAAACATCCCCTTTATTTCTTCTATTTCAAATCCATTATGTTCCACTTTCTCCAACCCATGGAAACTGCCATCTTCTTTATACAAATCTCCTATGACAATACATCCGTTTTCTCTTAACAAACTATGTAATATATTTAATACATTAGGAATATTTTTTATATGATGAAATGTCATTGAGGAAATAATCAAATCAAAACTTGACTGACTTATTTTTAATTTTTCTATATCACCTTCCATAATTTCAATATTTTTCAAACCGGCATTATAAACCTTTGTTTTTAATACTGAAAGCATTGCTTTTGAATTATCGATCATTAAAATTGAATTCACTAAAGATGAAAAAGATAAACCTGCTAATCCTGTACCGCAGCCAAAATCTAATAATCTTAAATCGTTCTTAATCTGCACTTTCTTTTTTACTTCATCAGAAAATTTTTTTGATATTTCTACATAAAGAGGATTACAATCCCACATTTTTGATTTTTCTTCAAAATTATCAGTCATAAATATTTTTCCTCAAATTAATTTTAATAAAAAATAACATGGACCTTTTGGTAAATTCATGCTTTTTTCAGTGAAATAAAAGCGGATAAAATCCGGAACTCGTTCTTTACATAAACATTCCTGATATAAACTCCCGGCTTATCATTTTTAATTATTGCAGGAGCAAAATTGACAATACCTTTTACTCCTCCTGCGATCAGCTTATCGGCGACGGACTGAGCGGAAAATTCGGGGACAGTAATAACACCCAGTTCAATTGACATTTCCCGGACCCTTTCTTCAATCTCATATGCCGGAAATAGTGGAATATGAGTTTTCATCATCTCAATCCTGTTAATATTCGAATCAAAAGCCGCCGCTATTTCAAAACCAGTAAAAGCGGTTTCCCCGTAATTTAATATAGCCGAACCGAGCCTTCCCACACCCACAATACAGGATTTCCTTTTTATATCAATGCAAAGCCCCGATTCTATTAATTTTTTAATCTCAATTATATTATACTTTTGCCCTTCCGTTTTTTTACCCTCAATGCAGCTTAAATCCTTTCTAATAGTATGGGCTTTAATTGAAGTAAGAAGTTCCAGTTCCTTTGATGTTATAATCTGATAGCCTTTACCTATCAGATCCTCAATTACACCATATAATGAACAAAGTCTTTCTATCGACGGATCCGGTAACAGATTCCTTAACATATCCTGCCTTAATTAATAAATATGATATCTGTGAAATATTTCACAATTATTATGCATTATCATATTTAAAATGTCAAGTGTTTTTATAAGATATTTGTGAAATATTTCACAGATATCATGGATAATGATATTCTAAAATATTAAGTTTGCATTTTTTTATAAGGCAAGATAAAATAGTTTTTAGTTATAATTAAATGTTATTGGAGGCTATATGCCGCTTAAAACTAAATTATCGCTGGGTTTGGGTTTCCTTTTTATTATTATCTTTATACTGGCATTCTTTTCATCTTATAACATAGGAAAATTATCAAGAGAATCGGATAATATTCTCAAAGATAATTATAATTCCATAATCTATTCGAAGAATATGATATCTGCCCTGGATGATATTAGAAATTCGGTAACAAGCGGATTATTTTATAATAAAACAGACAAACAATTGACAGAATTTTACAATCAGCTTTTCGATTCGGGAACAAATGAATTTGGAATAAATCTGAAAGCGGAAAATAATAATATTACTGAAATTCATGAGAAAGAATATGTCGATATTCTCAATAAAAATTATGAAATGTTTTTAAATATCTGTTTTCTTATAAAAGGGTCGAACACTAACCCCCTTTATTTTAATGAATTCCTTTCGATTTATGAAAAACTGAAACATTCCGTCAATGATATTAATGATATTAACATGCAGGCTGTTGTCAGAAAAAGTCAAATGGCAAAAAACGAATCGAATAAAATCATTATGTTTATGGCAATAGTCGGCTCGTTTTGTATTATTCTCGCATTCGGATATTTCTGGTATTTTCCATTTTATATTTCCAATACAATATCATATTTATCAAATAAAATAAAGGAACTCCTGAAAAATATGGGAATATCACTGGACACAAAAACTAACGATGAGGTTTATATAATTTTACAGGCAATAAACCTGCTTGAAAATAAATTTACATTAAAAAAAGATGATAATGATAATAAATAAAAAAAACTTTCTATTTAAAAAGCTTTAAATATTTTCCATACCCTTCCTTTTCAAGATCGGCTTTCTGTATAAAACGCATTGCAGCAGAATTCATACAGTACCTTAAGCCTGTAGGAGCTGGGCCGTCATTAAACAAATGCCCAAGATGAGAATTGGCATGGGTGCTTCTAACCTCGGTTCTTACCATAAAAAAGCTTGTGTCGGTCCTCGTTATAATATTGGTTTTTTCCAGGGGTTTTGTAAAACTCGGCCATCCGGTTCCCGAATCAAATTTATCGGTTGAGCTGAATAAAGGTTCTCCCGAAACTATATCGACATAAATCCCTTCCCGTTCGTTGTTCCAGTATTCATTCTGAAAAGCCGGTTCTGTACCATTTTCCTGGGTCACTTCATACTGCATTGAAGTCAGTTTCTTTTTCAGTTCATTCTTATTGTATTTTTTACTGTCTTTTTCGTCTGCATAAGATAGCATAAAAATCATACTAAATACCACTGCCAATAAAATTATATTTAATATCCTCATGATTTATACTCCTTTGATGATTATTCAAATAATACATCTATATATTTAAAATAAATATTAAGGTTAAATAAGTCAATGAGTTATGTAATAAAGGCACTTCTAAAAATGAGTTTTTAGAAGTGCATGTTTAAATATTGATGAAGTTTTTATCTTTCTTTCATACTATACTTACAAAAATTTAGTGGCAGTTCCATTTAATAAAAACTGGTTTTTTAATGAGATTTTCGAACTGCTCATAAACTATTTCATAATAACAATCTTGACTTTACAGCCGGTAATTGTTTATAATTAATTATACTCACATAACGGTTAAGGAGAATCATATGAAAATTATTATAAGTACGATTATTATGTTAATTTTGTTGTTATCCTGCAGTGAGACTCTGAATCTCAATAGGGTAAAGGGAATTCGCGGTAGTTTTGCTCCTGTTGTGACCGGTGAAGGTGTGATATTTTCCATTCTTGCTCCCGGTGCTTCATTTGTAACAATCGCCGGGAATTTTAACGGCTGGAATTCACAGACAACACCAATGACAAAGAAAATTGGCGGCGTCTGGACAATAACGCTTCCGCTTGAAAAAAAAAGGAAATATAATTATATGTTCGTTATCGACGGATACTGGGTTGCCGATCCGGATAACCCCGTTACTGAAAATAATGGTAACGGTTCCGTCAATTCAGTTATTGTTTTGAAATAAATTAAGGAGTAATAAAATGATGAAAAAAATTATAATTTTATCAGTTCTTATATTTTGTTCTATTTATATATACTCTGAATTTGATATCTCTAAACTGAGCCTGGACAGAAATGTTCAGGAATATACTTTAAGCAACGGGCTTAAAGTGCTCATCAAGGAAGAAAACTCCGTACCGCTTGTCGGATTTTCGGTTACTTATAAAGTTGGTTTCCGGAATGAAAATGTGAATGGAAAAACCGGACTTACCCATCTTGTGGAACATATGATGTTCAAAGGAACCCGGAATTATAAAAAAGGTGAAATTGCCAGGACTTTTGACGATGCCGGGGTGCATTTTAACGCTTATACGGCTTATGATAAAACATCCTATTTTGAAATTCTACCAAAAGGCGGGCTTGAAACCGTAATTAAGATCGAATCCGACAGGATGGAAAATTCGATTCTTGCCCCGGATGAGTTTAAATCGGAAGACAAAGTCGTTTTAAGTGAAATAAAGCGTTACGAGAGTAATCCCGGCAATATGCTGGAAAGAAAGCTCCTTGGGTCGATTTATAAAGATCATCCGTATGCATTTATGTACGGTGCGATTAGCGATGTGGAAAAAGCTGAAAGGGATTATGTCTATAATCTGATTTACAAAAAATATTACTGCCCGAACAATGCCTATATTGTTATTGTCGGCGATATCAAAGCCGATGAGGGAATGAGCCTGGTCGATAAATACTTTGGAAGCATCCCTCCCAATAAAGATTTACCTGCAGAAAAACCTGATCCTATGAAGTTCACAACAAATGTTTCTATTTCAATGGAAGGTTCGGCAAGCGAGGATTTCGGCGAATTGAAGTTCAATTTGCCCGGGTGGGATATCAATAATAAAGATTTTATTGCACTGTCTTTCATTTCTTCGGCCGGAATCATAAACGGATTCGATTATGAAGCGACCCCTGACGGAGGGATAGGCACTTTAGGCTTTTCCGATGAGCCTTATTATCCCGACGAAACTATTGATACAAATTTTATTTCTGGCAATTTCAATTACTTTCAGACAAAGATGTTTAACCAGGAAGTTATGGGATATGACACGATAAACTCCATCATGAATTCCCTTGTATATTTTGAAAGATACGGGAATTACCGGGATTATGAAAAGATATTTCAGGCATTCGGTAAATTGACCCCTGATGATGTTATCAATGTAATAAAAAAATATTTATCCAGAGAAAATGCCGGTTCAGGATATTTTAAAGTCAAGACTATGGATAAAAGGTTTAAGCCGGAAACTGTAACACAGACTGCTGAAAATTTCGGAAAGGACATTGATTTCAGCGATCTTGAGAATCCGACACAGGAGCAGATAAATAAAACCCGGGAAATAGGGGAAACGGTATTCACTAATGCAAATATGACAATAAAAAATTACCTTTCCGATATGAAAGAGGAAAGATTAGACAACGGCCTGACAATTATTTTCAAACCGTTATCTTTAAACAGGAAAATTTCCATTTCATTAGGAATTAAAGCCCCGGCATATTTTCAAAAAAGCCCTTATCAGCATGATATGGTTTATGATCTTGTCTTCGAGGGCGGGCCGCAGATTTTAGTCAGGAATGATCTTGAAAAATACGGCGCGAATTTTGGAGGCGATTCCGGCTTGAATTTTACGGAATATAATATTGAAGTGCCTGTTGACAAATTTTCCGGTGCAATAGACTGCCTTGCCTTATCGCTTAAGGACAGGATATTTATGCCGCTTGTAATGGATGAATTAAAGTTTAATTATATGAAAAGTATTGAGGAATCCAGGCAAAATCCCGATCCGAATTTCCATGCAAACCATGAATTGGGCAAAATGCTTTACGGGAATAAAGGTAATGGGTTGAACTATTTTGCGCAAAAAGAAGACATTCTTAAGAAAAAATTGAAAGATGCAGAGGATTTTTATATTTCATTTTACCGTCCTGAAAATACGGTGATCGTTATTGCGGGCAATCTGGATTATACGGATGTTTTAAAAATCGTCAGGGAGCGGTTTGGGGGCTGGAAACAGAAACCCGCAGTTATAATTAATAATATACCGCCCCTTGAGAAACCGGACAAAAATATTACAAAAAAGGTTGATATGCCGGTTCAGCAGACCATAGTGTTGATGGCGGCTCCATCAACGAGTTATGCTGATATAACAAATCATATCGCTCTTTTAGTTGCCAATGATATTTTCGGAGGCAGCGGCCTGACTTCAAGGATCGCCCGCATGGTCAGGGATAAATACGGCCTGACATACAGCATATATTCTTCCGTTTCTCCATATGGCGGGCAGGATATTTTCAGCCTTTCAATGCAGAATTCCGGGCAGGATGTGGAAAAAGCCATGGCCATGTACCGGGAGGAACTCAAAAAGTACAAGGAAACAGGCCCTAACGAGCTTGAAATCGCAAGATTTAAGAATAAATCTATGAGCGATGTTCTGTTCGGCTATGAAAACGGCTCATCAATAGCTTATCGCCTTCTTTATTATTCAATGGCCAGGAATAATATTAATGCGGATAAATTGTTTATAGATATTCTCCATTCACTGAGCAGTGAAAGAATAAATGAAGCCTTAAAGGATGGGATTCCCGAGAAATATTTTATTTCAATAGCGGGAGAATGAAACTTAATTTTCCTCCAGAAGTTCTTTTATTTTATTGAGAACCATTTTCCAGTTTTCAGCAGAATGGTTTTTTTCCTCGATGGTTGAGTTATTGTCTTGAGAAACCGTAAGTTCAATGCCATCTTTTTTCTTCTTAAGTTCATATGTTACATTTTTATAATTCTCAGGAATATCGGCCAAACCGGATAAACTGCTCCAATATGTTGTTTCTAAGATTTTTTCGGGAACGATTTTAATGATTTTACCTTTATCCTCATAAGTTTTACCTTCCCATACCCCTCTGTAAAAGATCATGCTGCCCTCTTTCCAATCCGATACGGCTTGTGTTCCGAATAAATACTTTTTTATCATTTCAGGATTTATCAGGGCATCCCAGACTTCTGTTACGGAAACTTTAATTATAACTGACTCTTTTGCGATTAGTCCCTTTTTCATACAAACCCCCATAGTATAACTTTTATTATAAGATAAATAAATTACATCAACTGGTCAACTTGTATTATAGAATTACTTCTCTGTCTATAAAAGTTATTATTACCGGTTTCAAACCATGATGCTTTTTATGACATGATTAATAAAATATTGTATAATATGATTAAGCAGATCAACAATTATTTTTAATGGGAGAACAAATAATGAGAAAAACCGCTTTAGTACATGACTGGCTGACCGGAATGAGGGGCGGTGAACGTGCGCTTGAAGCGATTTATGAGCTTTATCCCTCCCCTGTTTACACGCTTGTTCATACAAAGGGCTTTAGCAGCTCTATCATCAATAAAAAAAATATTCACACTTCATCGATACAAAAAATACCATTTTCCGGTAAAATTTACAAGGGCTTGCTGTCATTATTTCCAAAAGCCATTGAAGAATTCGATCTCACAGGTTATGACCTGGTTCTTTCAACTTCTCATGCGGTTGCGAAAGGAGTTTTGACGCATTCGAACCAGCTTCATATCTGCTATATGCATACGCCGATGAGATATGCCTGGGATTTGTATTTTCAATATTTCCGGGAAGCAGGCATAGAGAAAGGCCCTATAGGATGGTATTACCGTAATGTTCTTCATGAAATCAGGACCTGGGACATAATTTCCGCCAGCCGTGTGGATTACTACCTTACAAATTCTTCTTATGTAGCCAGGAGGATTAAAAAGCTTTATAATCGAGAAGCCGAAGTTATATTCGGGCCGGCTGATGTAAAGTTCTTTGAGATTTGTAATGATAAAGACAACTATTATTTGACAGCTTCAAAGATGACTCCATATAAGAAAATGGATATGATTGTGAACTGCTTTAAGGAAATGCCGGATAAAAAACTTCTTGTAATAGGCGAGGGAGAGCAGTATAAAAAGATAAAAAAGATCGCCGCTAAATCAAAAAACATCGAACTTCTAGGTTACCAGCCTTTAGAAGCTTTAAAATATTATCTTCAGAAGGCGAAGGCTTTTATTTTTGCCGCGGAAGAAGACCTCGGGCTTCTCCCGATTGAAGCGCAGGCATGCGGAACTCCAGTGATTGCATTCGGTAAGGGCGGCGCAGCAGAAACTGTGATTCATGGTAAAACCGGTATTTTCTTCCTTGAACAGACTGAGGCAAGCCTCAAAGAGGCAGTGCTTCAATTTGAAAGTATGGACGGCAGTTTTGACCCTGGTGTTATTAGAAAGAATGCCGAAAGATTTTCAAGGGAAGAGTTTCAAAGGAAATATCATGATTTTGTTGAATCAAAATATTCTGATTGGATGAATAATAAAAATAGATGACTAATTTTCTTATTTTTTGAAGGTATTTTATGAAAGAAAGATTGATGATTTTTGTAAGATGGGCGGCATTATTATTATTGGATCTTTTTGCTTATTATTTTGCTCTTTTCCTTGCGGTTTTTGTACGAGCAAACATAATCAGCCTATTTTTCAGGCCTACCGCCACTTTTTATTTTTCTTACGAATATTTTGCCTCGATATGGTGGATTCCCCTGATATTGATTTGTGTTATTTCCTTTGAAAGGCTTTATACAATCCGGTATCCTCTCTGGGAAGAAACAAAAGTGATTCTCAGGTCAACTACAATAACATTACTGTTCGTATTTTTCCTTGTTTCCGTCAGAAATATCTTCGCGGATATTTCCAGGTTGACATTTGTTCTCCTCTGGTTCTTTCTTTCAGCCTGTATGCCGCTGATCCGCTATTGGGGTAAAAGGCTGTTTTTTAATCTCGGAGTATGGAATGAAAATGTTCTGGTTTTAGGGGCAGGGGAAAGCGCGGTCAATACCGTACTTGGCCTTATTAGTGAAAGGCAATTGGGGTATAATGTCATAGGATTCCTGGATGATAAATCCGAAAAATCCGAAATTGAAATTAAACAAAAAAAATACAAAATATACGGAAAAATCAAAAATTATTCAAAATTCATTAATCTACTGAATATTTCAACTGTGATAATATCGCTTCCGGAATTATCCCGTGAGGAACTGGCCATTCTTACAAATAATGTACAGAAAATTTCCAAAACCGTTATGCTGGTTCCGGATCTTGCAGGGATTGCTCAGATCAATACTGAATTGCATTATCTATTTATGCAGAAGACTTTTCTATTAAAAATAAATAATAATTTAAAATCCTCCATAAACAGGATTATCAAGACAATTTTTGATATAGTATTATCGATTCTGATTTTACCGTTTCTTCTGCCAATAATCGGCGTCATTTCGATATTGATAAAACTTGACAGCAAAGGGCCTGCCTTTATTATCCAGGACAGGCTCGGAAAGGACAATACCGTTTTTCGATGCATAAAATTCAGGACTATGTTCAAGGATTCGGATAATATGCTGACAGATTATTTTGAACGGAATCCCGAAGCTTTGAAAATATGGAACAAATATAAAAAACTTAAAGAGTATGATCCACGTGTCACAAAAATAGGCAAAATACTTAGAAACTACTCTCTTGATGAATTTCCCCAGATTTTTAATGTACTTAAAGGCGAAATGAGCCTGATCGGACCGAGGCCTTATTTACCTAGGGAAAAAGGAGATATCGGCGATTATGCTGACCTGATCTTAATTACAAAACCGGGTATGACCGGATTATGGCAAATATCGGGAAGGAATGAACTTGTTTTTGATGAAAGACTGAAACTTGATACCTGGTACATCCAGAATTGGTCGCTATGGCTGGATATGATCATATTATTCAGTACACCCGGGGCTTTATTTAAAAGAAAAGGCGCTTATTAACATGCGCAATCGTTGTGCTGCCGAGCTAACGCTCGGCGATCTAAATACTTATAGGGTAGTCATCATGGAACCTCCGTGTTCCATTAGTTAACTGGCGAACGGAGTTCGCCACTGGCTGATGAGTAAAAGTGAAGTCCTCAAGGAATATCCGTGTTCCCTGTGACATCGTGTCGCTGCCGAACTGGTGTTCGGCATTTTGTTTAATTATTGGGTGGTTATTATGGAACGTCCTGTTCCCAATGTTGCTTGGTTTCTCAGGTTAAACAAGTCTTAAACACATATTCATTTGGAAGTCAAATAGTCAGTTAGTTACAGGGTTTAATTATTATTACATCGCTATTGATCGGGAGTGATGGCAATGGAAATTATTGAAATTTCTCATGGCTGGTTATTTTCAGAGAAGGGTTCGGACGAATGGTTTCCCGCTCAAGTTCCGGGATGCGTTCATACCGATTTATTGCTTAATAAAAAAATCGGTGATCCGTTTTACCGCATGAACGAGAAAGATCTTCAATGGATTGATAAAACCTGCTGGATATATAAGACAAATTTTAGAATTGACGCCGTCTTGATGAATAAAAAGAATATAAGGCTGGACTTTAAAGGATTGGACACTTGTGCCTTTGTTTACCTGAACGGTGAATTGCTTTTCAAAGCAGACAATATGTTCAGGGAATGGAAAGCCGGTTGTAAAGGTTTCATCAAATCCGGTGATAATGAGTTGAAAATAGAATTCAGGCCGCCGGCGGAGATCGGTTTTGAGAAACTTCAAAGACTTGGTTTTCAGCCGCCGGCTGTGAACGATCAATCGGAAAATGGCGGAATGGGTGAAAACAGGATAAGCGTTTTTATCCGAAAGGCTCCGTATCATTTTGGCTGGGATTGGGGTCCAAGGCTTGTTACATCAGGGATCTGGCGGCCTATTTACCTCGAAGCCTGGGATGATGCGGTTATTGAAAATGCTTTCTATTTTGTTGAAAAAATAGAAAAACACAAAGCCATCATTTTTGCCGAATTCGAAATTCATTCATCGAAAATTCGAAATTTTGTTATAGAAATTACCGATCTTAATAACAAGAAAATTTTGGTAGAAAAGACGGTTCATATTAAAAAAGGTGAAAATAAAATAAAATTAAGTTTTGAGATGGATAACCCAATACTGTGGTGGATTAATGGCTTGGGCGATCCTTACTTGTATATTTTAAAAACTGAACTTAAAGTTGATGGAAAAACTATTGATGAAAAAACCGTTCCATTCGGTATAAGGACTGTGAAAGTTGTTCAAAAATCCGATCAGGCAGGCAGGGGATTTTATTTTGAGTTAAACGGGGTTCCCGTCTTTATGAAAGGGGCGAATTATATTCCAAATGACAGTTTCCCATCACGTGTACCTGAGGAAAAGTATGAAAAGATCATTCAATCTGCCAAAGATGTGAATATGAATATGCTCCGTGTCTGGGGCGGTGGTATTTATGAAAACGATATTTTCTATGATTTATGCGACAGGAAAGGCATCCTGGTCTGGCATGATTTTATGTTTGCCTGCTCTATGTACCCGCTTGACAATGAATTTGAAAACAATATCAGGCAGGAATTCATTGATAATATAAAGAGGCTGAGGAACCATACCTGCATAGCCATCTGGTGCGGAAATAACGAGATACAGAATGCCTGGGGCGAGGGAGACGAAAAAGCCGGATGGGGATGGAAACAGAAATTCAGTAAAAGTCAGCGCAAGTTTTTATGGGAGAGTTATTACAAAAATTTTTATAAAATCCTGCCGGAAGTTTTGAAAGAACTTGATAACGGCAGGTATTACCGGCCTTCATCCCCAATCGCTGATTATTACGGCTATGACGGGAAAACAGGCCTGATTTCCGGCGACAATCATTATTGGGCGGTATGGCACAACCGGGAACCTTTTGAGAAATATGCGGAAAACACCGGCAGGTTTATGAGCGAATACGGGTTTCAATCATACCCGGAAATCAAATCGGTCAAGAATTTCGTCATTCCTGAAGATTTTTCGGTTGATTCGGAAGTTATGTCGGCGCATCAGCGCAATGGAAAAGGGAATGAGATTATCAGGCAGTATATGGAGCGTTATTATAAAATGCCTGAGGATTTCAAATCAATCCTTTATTTAAGCCAGGTACTTCAGGCCGAGGGAATCAAAACGGGGGTGGAAGCTCATCGTTCTAAAATGCCTGTCTGTATGGGCTCTCTGTACTGGCAGTTAAATGACTGCTGGCCCGCGGCAAGCTGGTCATCAATTGACTATTACGGGCGCTGGAAAGCCCTCCATTATTTTATGAAAAAAGCCTTTGGAAAGTTTTTAGTATGTGCTTTTATGAATACTGGAAATATTGAGATATTTATTATCTCAGATAATTTGACCCTTATTAATGCCGTTCTTGAAGTTAAATTTTTTGATTTCAGTGGGATCATTTTAAAAGATATTTCATCAAAAATAACAGTTAAACCGAATTCTTCGGAAAAAGTTCTTGAAATCGGTAAAGCTGATTTTCCTGAAAATTTAAATCCTCAAAATTCTCTTTTGGTTATGGAATTAATTGATGGTAAAAACATTTTAACGGATAATATCTGTTACTTTTTACCTGTAAAGGAATTGATGCTGATCAAACCTTTAATTAATACCATTATTGAAAATACTGATAAAGGCTATATTATTAAACTGGAGACCGATTATCTTGCAAAAAATGTATATCTGTCTTTCGAGAAAAATGACGGTTTTTTCTCGGACAACTATTTCGATTTAATCCCGGGCAGGAAAACCGGAATAACATTTACACCTGATGCAAAACTATTACAAATAAATGATAAGTTGAAAATAATGTCAATTGCGGATATTTATTAAAAACAGATATTTTTTTATTATAATTTCATTTTTAATTAATAAGAGCGGTACTATATTATATGCATTGCCTCCTATTCAGCCATGATCCTACCTATAAAAAAAGGGACGCCACAAAGCGCCCCTTTTTTTTAGAACATTGTCCCAAGAATCAAATCTTTAGCACCTGTTTTCTCATCTGTTACTTTCAGTAGATTTTCAAGGTATTGCCCGGCTTCATCCAGCTTTTGACTTTCATTATAATGGATTGTATAAATCACATCTGAAATGTTTACATAATCACCGGTTTTCTTCAGAAAAGTAAACCCGACAGCCGGATCTACCTTATCCTCCTGTTTGAGCCTGCCTCCGCCCAGCATTACAAGCGCTTTTCCAAGTCCGAGTGGATCGATGGATTCAAGAAAACCTTCGCGTTCTGCTTTAATTTCTTTTGTGTACTTTGACTTTGGCATTTTTTTTGTATCAACTATGGTTTTTGTATCTCCTCCCTGGCTTTCTACAACTTCCAGGAATTTTTTCATTGCCGAACCGTTATTAAGAACTTCCCGGATTTTCAATCTGCCGTCATTAATATCTTTAACACGGTCAAAACGTTTCAGCAGAAGCGAACCTTCAATTTCAACAAGTTCGTTGATCTGAGGAATATATTTGCCTTTTAGCACGTCGATTGATTCCTCAATTTCCAATGAATTGCCGATTTTATAACCAAGAGGTTCATCCATTCTTGAGAAAATAATACAAACTTTCATGCCGAAGGTTTCACCTATGCTTTTCATCGTTTCGGCAAGCTCTTTTGCGGATTTAAAATCTTTCATGAAAGCCCCTTTTCCAACCTTCACGTCAAGAACAAGCCCTTTTATTCCTTCTGCAAGCTTTTTGCTCATAATGCTTGATGCTATGAGAGGGATTGACTCAACGGTTGCAGTTACATCCCGTAGAGCATAAAGCTTTTTGTCCAGCGGCGCTATTTCGGGAGTCTGCCCTATAAGCGCGCAGCCTATCCGTTCAGTTTGTTTCTTAAATTCATGTAAAGAAAGATTTACTGAAAAACCGGGTATGGATTCCAGTTTATCGAGAGTGCCTCCCGTATGTCCCAATCCTCTGCCTGATATCATGGGAACATAAAAGCCCAGAGAGGCAAGAGCCGGAGCGAGGGGGATTGAAATCTTGTCCCCTACACCTCCTGTACTGTGTTTATCGGCAATTATACCGTTAAGACCGGAAAAATCCATTATAGTTCCCGAATTCAGCATTTTTTCTGTCCATACGGACAGTTCTTCTCTATCGAGCCCATTGAAATAAACAGCCATAAGCATAGCAGACATCTGGTAGTCCCTGACATCTCCGTTCATATAACTGTTAAGGAAAAAGTTGATATCTTTACCGGAAAGCTTTAAACCGTTTCTTTTATCGGCTATGATGTCGGAAAAAAGACGCATTAATTTCTCCTGAAGATATTATTTATTTCCATTTTTCGAGATTTATTCCAAGTTCCTTTGGCCCGAAAGCATATGGCAAGAGCTCATTTATGCCTGTGATACCGATTTTTGTCATTCCGGTATTTGACAGTATGATTTCCAGATCAAAGCCCGATAACTGAGAGGCTTCGTAGAGCATCTGGCGGCAAGACCCGCAAGGAGCTGTAAAATCATCGCTTTTCGGTTCTTTATCAGTCCTTGCTATAATAGCGATCGATTTAATTGATCGAATACCCATGGAATTAGCCCGGCATAATGCCGCTCTTTCCGCGCAGATACTAGATCCGTAAGCCGAATTCTCAATGTTTGCACCGGTTATAATACTTCCGCTTGAAGCAAGTACCGCGGCGCCGACATAAAAGTGAGAATAAGGGTTATAAGCGTTTTCCATAGTTTCCTTTGCTGCTTTCAGAAGATCTTTTTGAATCTTAGAAAGATCCTCATACTTGATTATTTTCATATTGCCTCTAAATTAATAATAAATTAAAATTCTAAATTTGGTTTGAAATATGGGCAGTTCTAAAATCTTCTTTAAACTACACTTTTTATCCAATGGAACTGCCCATGAAGTTTTTGTAAGTGTATATGAAAGAAGAACAAAAACTTCATCATTAATTTAACAGGCACTTCTAAAAATGAGTTTTTAGAAGTGCCCATATTATAACTTTTATTTTTAGATATCAAAACTTTTGCAAACTAAACGATTCTATATTTGGTAAGTCGAAAGTCGGTTAGTCGGTTAGTTTGCAAAAGTTTTATTTGTAGTTTCACTTGAAAATTGTTATAATTTCCATTATCTTTCAGTCATATGAAAGTATACCAGGTTTAGAGGTTATAATGCTTATTTATTCGTTTGTGTTTTTTCTCGCTTTTATCATTTATATCGAAATGGGTATTTATATTTTTCATCTCAATCCGAGATCGAAGCTTAATATCTGGTTTTTCATAATGTGCATTGTATTTGCGGTTTGGACAATGGATAATGTTTTGTTTCATATTATAAAAGATAAAGATAGAATCCTGTTATATCATAAAATATTTTCTTTCAGCTGGTGTATATTTCCGGGTATTGTTCTTCAATTGGTTTTAATATTGACTGGCAGGGATAAATTACTAAAAAAATGGTGGTTTTATTTTATCCTTTATCTGCCTGGAATTTTCATCGCTATTGAAGAGATTAATGGAGTATCCATTGTAAAGGAATTTACCCCGAGTAATTTTGGGTGGAAAGCAGTTTATAACTTAAAATCATATCTTTACTGGATGTATGAATTTTATTATGTTATCTGCTTATTGGCAAGTATCATAATTACCTGGAGATGGGGACAGATTACAGTTGATCCCCGTGAAAAGAAACAAGCCAATGTATTTAATATCTGCAGCAGTATAACTTTTATTTTGGGTTTCACTGCCGAAACAATACTACCCATCTTGAATATTCGATTTATACCGCCTATGGCAACGGTTTTTATGCTGCTTCTGATGTTTGGCACTTGGTATGCTATAGCAAAATACAGGTTTTTAGCGGTTACGCCGTCATTTGCCGCCGATGAAATAGTATCCAATATGATGGATATAATGTTGATTTTGAATCCCGACAGCAGAATAACATCGGTAAATCAGAGAGCTTCTTGAATTAATAGGATACCGGGAAAATGAAATTAATGGAAAATCATTTTCAGATCTGATTATTGAAAAAAATGATTTTGATTCGGAATTAACAAAAATTCAAGCGAGGAATAGTTATAAATCATTGATCAAATTAAATTTTATTACTAAAAAATACTCATATATTCCTGTCGGAGCTTCAATATCAAGAATAAATAATAAAGACGGCGATATTGCCGGAATATTAATCGTTGGGGAAGATCTTACACTGGCGAATCGGCTTCAGCTTGAAATTTCGGAAAAAGAGCAGATCGGTGATTTATTAAAGGGAGAGAAAGCTAATTTTTATTTAATGATGCAGAATGCTCCATATGGGGTTATGTATGTTGATAATCATAGAGATGTACAGTATATAAATCCTCATTTTACAAATATCACAGGCTATACGACCGATGATATCGGCAGTCTTGATGACTGGTTTATCAGGGCACTGCCCGATACCATATATCGTAAGGAAATTTTGAATCATTGGGAAAAGGATATGGATTTTGAAGGAATTATCAGCAGGTCTTTCAGTTTAACAAGCAAAAGTGGAGAGTTGAAAGAAATAGAATTTAAAACGTCCTATTTGGATAAGAACAGGACAATAATAACTTTGCTGGATGTCACGGACAAGCAAAGAGCGGAGGAAGAAATCAGGAATGCTAAAAATATGCTTGAAGTCCGTGTAACGGAACGTACGGCCGAACTGGAAAAGATTAACCGGGTTTTGATCGATGAAATAAAAGAAAGGAAAAAAGTTGAGAATAGGTTAAACATTTCATTGCATGAAAAAGAAATTTTATTAAAAGAGATACATCATAGAGTGAAAAACAACCTTCAGATAATTTCAAGCTTACTGGCGCTTCAATCAAATTATATAAACGATCCGCAAATCCTTGAGATTTTTAAGGAAAGCCAGAACCGGATTAAGACAATAGCTTTGATCCATGAAAATTTATACCAATCTCCCGATCTTTCAAGAATCAATATGATGGAATACATTAATAATCTTGTGGCCGATTTACTCTATTCATATTGTGCAAATACGGATAAAATTAAAACTACTATTCAAACAGATGATATATCTCTTAATATTGAAACAGCAATGCCCTGCAGCCTTGTCTTAAATGAGCTGCTGACAAATAGTATAAAGCATGCCTTTCCGGATAACAGGAACGGAATGATTACAGTCAGGTTTAAATCGGAAATTGGAAATCAGATTAATATGGAAGTCAGCGATAACGGTATCGGCTTACCTGAACAATTTTCGGTTAATAAAACAAAATCTCTCGGATTAAAGCTTGTCAAAAATCTAACAAAGCAGTTAAACGGTAAATTGAATATAAATAGTGAGGGCGGAACTGCCGTTAAAATAATATTTAAAGAATTAATATATCAGGATAGAGGATAAGTCTATCAAATTATCTATTAGAGGTTTTATATGAAAGAAGCCGGATATTATTCCAGAATTGAGGAAAATAAGGTGGAGTGCCACCTTTGTCCGCATAACTGCATTATTAAAAGCGGCAATTCAGGTATTTGCGGAGCAAGGAAAAATTTTGACGGAATATTGAACAGTTTGAATTACGGGGTTATTTCAAGTATGTCTTTGGACCCGATTGAAAAGAAACCTCTTTACCATTTCTATCCGGGTTCACAAATACTTTCAATCGGTACGGTAGGATGCAACCTGCACTGTCTTTTCTGCCAGAATTATAATATTTCAAGATATTTTGACGAATCCGATCTTATACCGATGGAAAATTATAAACCTTCTGATATCCTGGATGAACTTAAAAAAAGAAACCGGAACTCCCCGGGGACATTTTTTTCAGGCGTTGCTTACACATATTCCGAGCCTCTTGTCTGGATTGAATTTGTTTATGAGACTTCCAGGCTATTGAAGGAAAACGGTTATCAAAATGTTCTGGTTACAAACGGGTATGTAAATCCCGAACCGTTGAAAGATCTTCTGCCATATATATCGGCTGCAAATATCGATTTGAAGGCATTTACGGAAGAGAATTACAAAAAACTCGGAGGAAAGCTTAAACCGGTTCTTGATACGATAACGGCTTTCAAAAATGCAGGAGTTCACATCGAACTCACAACTCTTGTAGTTACAAAATTTAATGATAATCCGGATGAGCTTGAATCCCTTGTAAAATGGATTGCAGGACTGGATAAAAAAATTCCGCTACATCTTTCACGGTATTTCCCGCAGTATAAATACAAAGAACCACCTACTGACAGTAAATTGCTAGAAAATATCCGCAAGATGGCTGAAAGTTACCTGAGTTATGTTTATCTTGGCAATACAGGCAGCGACTCTGACACACTCTGCCCGACATGCAGAAGTACGCTGGTCGAAAGGCAGGGGTATCATACAAGGATAAAAGGAATTATGGATAAAAAATGCAGGGAATGTGGAAATAAAACCGATATAATTCAATGACCCATTTTTTTCATAACTTCATGTACTAATTCCGCTGTAATTCCCCAGATTGTGCCCTTTTCCGTACGGTAGGCAAAAATACGGTAAAGCCTGCCTCCCCAGGGTTTTTCATAGTTTTCCGGAAGGCCAAGTTCTTTGACCGGTAAAAGCAGAATATTTTTTCCGTTTTCATCAATGCAGGAAGGCTGAACTTCAAGGCGGACTTTATATTCTTCAAGATTTTTTTCGTAGAAGAATGAAACCGGCAGTAAAAAAGCTTCTTCCACCTCGCTTTTACGTATATTAAGCTCAGAAATATCATCAATAATGAGTTTGCCGATAAAAGCATCCACTACCACCCCCATCGGCGTGATCAATGTATCAAGCCTTCCGGCAATTACAATTTTATTTTTTTCAACACCCAATTCTTCAATGGTTTCCCTTATCGCCGTTTTTTTGTATGATGGCCCATATCTGTCAATATCAAGTTTCGGATCTATCTTTCCGCCGGGAAAACAGATTTCGCCTTTCTGGCGGATACTCTCGGACCGCTTTTGAAACAGAAAATGGTACTCCCCTGTTTTCCATACAAGCGGAATGAATACCCCGCTGTTAAAGAATCTTTCCCTGCCTAAAAGACCAGGTTTGTGTGGTAATATTTTCTTTAAATTCTCAAAATCTTTTTGATCCATTCAGGTTTCCATAATTAAATTTGTTCAGCATACTTTTCAATCGAGTTCTTTAATATTTTTAACCCTTCTTCCATTTCCATCTTTGTGATGTTAAGCGCCGGAAAGATCCTTATAACTTTTCCCTGCGTCAGGTTGAGTATCAATCCCTTTCCCAGGCATTCAATATATATTTTTTCTGCAATATCTTTTTTGAAGAATTCCATCGCTATCAACAAACCTTTTCCCCTTATAGAAAAGATTGTTCCGGGATATTTATTCATCCAGTTGTTTAACAGATTGAAAGTTAATGTACTTATTGAGTTTACATTATCCCATATCTTTTGTTCAATCATATATTTAATCACTGCAAAGCTTACTGCGCAGCCAAGAGGATTTCCGACGTATGTACCGCCATGATCCCCTTTTTCCAGTCTTGAAGAAATTTCCTCAGTTATTGCAAAAGCCGCGAATGGAAATCCTCCGGCAATGCCTTTTGCCATTGTGAGTATATCAACCCTGACATTATCCCTAATTGAACAAAATGCCGGACCGGTTCTCCAGAAACCCGTTTGAATTTCATCAATAATCAGGTATGCATGGTTTTTTATGCAAAGTTCGGATACTTTTTCAATATAATTATCCCCCGGGACGTTAATTCCTCCCTCGCCCTGAATCGGCTCAAGAATAACAGCTGCAGTATCGTTTTTTATCTGTTTTGCTATAGTATCAATATCATTATAAGGAACAAAACTAAAGTCAGGCATTAGAGGCTTGAATTTTTTAAGAACACTTGACTGCCCTGTTGCGGAAATTGTACCGATTGTTCTTCCATGGAAGCTTAATTCCGTAGATATTATATTTAGCTTGCCGGAGGCCTTCCTGGCTAATTTAATTGCTGCGTCATTAGCCTCGGCGCCGCTGTTTGTAAAAAAGATTCTGCTAAGATAAGGCGGTAATATCCCGGAAAGAAGTTCCAGCAGTCTTGCCCTTGCGGGTGAATAAGTGTTTCCGGAATTCGGGTTCTGAATAATCTTTTTCCCCTGTT
Source organism: uncultured Spirochaetota bacterium (assembly GCA_963783575.1). Taxonomy (GTDB): domain Bacteria; phylum Spirochaetota; class Brevinematia; order Brevinematales; family JAOACQ01; genus CAWEAK01. The sequence continues at coordinate 350,897 of CAWAOD010000005.1, forward strand.
CTGACAATGCCCTGGTAATAACCGGATTTGCATGCCCGATGCATGTTACCCCCCAGCCTGAGGTAAAATCAAAATATTTTTTTCCATTTTCATCCCAGACATAAACGCCTTTTCCTTTAGCAACGGAAATTTTCTTTTTATCCGTCGGAAAAGGCGCAAGGTATTTATCCTCAATTGAGATTGTTTTCATATTTTTATCCATAATAGCTCCTGATTATTTTTAACGAATTATAATTATAAGTCATTGTGTTTAATAGTCAAAATATTGTTATGAACAGTCTGTAGTTGCGAAAATTTCCTGTTTACCCTAAAATTAAATTGATGGTATAAGGTTTATATCTGAAACCATCCATTAATTTTCAAAATTAAATTTATGGAACAAAAAATGCTTATCAGTTTATTAATATGGGTATGGATAACGATCATTGCTTTAATATTCGGTGTTATGCTTATCAGGGTTATCTCCAGGCTTTTCAATCTTTATGAGAATGTAAATATTTCTTTACCGGTTGTTTTTATTGCAGGTATTATGTTTTTAACCACGGTTTCAAGTTATTTTTCACTTTTTATTAAGATCGGACTGCTGGCGAACTGCATTTTGATTATTACAGCCATAGTTTATTGTGTATTTGATTTTTCTTTTATTAAAATATTTTTATCTAACGGCATTAAACGTCTTAAAACTGTGAATATCTATATTATACTTTTGTTTATTTCAATTTTCATAGTTTTTTTGATCGAATCCTCTTTTTATATTCCCAAGAATTATGACACATCGCTTTATCACGCCCAGGCGATTCACTGGATTGAGAAATTCAGGGTTATACCGGGGCTTGGAAATTTGTATTTCAGGCTTGCGTACAACAGCAGTTGGTTTATTACCTCGGCTTTATTCAGTTTTTCATTTTTAGGGGGTCAATCTTTTCATATATTAAACGGAATATTTTCCATAATATTTTTAATCTATCTATTGACCGGCCTGGACAGGCTTTTTAAAGGGGAATACCATTCAGGTTATTTGTTCGGCGTGATAGCTCTTCCTATAATGCTTTTTCTTTATGCAAATTTTATATCGTCACCTGATACGGATACACCCGCAGTTATTCTGATCTGGATGATTTTTCTTATATATTTTGAAAAATCAGATGAAAAAAATACCGGGAAGATCGATATTTCCAGCATTTTGGTTCTACTCTTTTCAGTATTCCTCTTAACCGTAAAAATTTCAGGCCTGCCGATCCTTTTTTTTTCAGTATATATCCTTTTTATAGAGCTTAAATCCGGCAGAATTAATAATTTTATTAAACTTTCCTTTATAAGCCTGATCATTGTTCTTCCCTGGCTTATAAGGTTTGTGATTATTTCCGGTTATTTAGTCTACCCTTTTAATAACCTGGATATTTTTGCATTCGACTGGAAGATGCCGCTGTCGATTCTATTAAAGGACAAAACTGATATTGCGTTATGGTCTTTTAAAAAGCCCCCAGCTATGCCATTATGGGACTATATACCGGCCTGGTATAGCTGGCTGCGCATACAATATAAAGCGGTTGTCTGGCCGTTAACAATAATGTTTTTTGCAGGCATCATGTATTATATTTATTCATTTTTATTTAAAAGAAAAAATTTCTTTGAGAAATTGAAAATCACCCGGGAAATAATTGTAATTCATCTTGCGGCATATATAAGCATTATCTTTTTGTTTTTAACGGCTCCGGATTTCCGATACGGAGCGGGATTTATAACGGCTTTTTTTATTATCCATATTATCCCCGCTTTACAAGCTGCATTAAATGGAAAAAGAATTAAAGATATATTTATTAAAGGATATTCTGTTTTATGCATCATTTTAATTATCGTTTTGGAAATAATTCTTTTCAGCAGGTATTTTTATTATGGTAAAAGTGAAAATCTTTACGGTAAAGAGGACATCTCAGTTATCCCTTCAAGATTGATTATGCCCGCGGAATACAGGCGTGGTGCCCCAGGAATTAAAAGCTTTACCCTGAATAAGGGCCTTAATGTTTATTCACATGGTGAACTTAACTGGTATGAACCATTTCCAAGCGCGGTTGAAATCAATCCCGGCCTTATGCAAAGAGGAAACAGGATTGAAGACGGCTTCAATATAATTTCAAAATAGTTTCAAATCTTTTAATTATTATAAAAAAATGTTGACAAATTTATTTTTAATACTTAAAATATACTTAAGATAATTCAATAGGATTAAATATTATACAAACGAAAGTTACCGGAGTGTTTTTAATGAAATATAAGTTCGGTGAAAAAATTCGGGAAATTAGGGAAAGAAAAAAAATAACGCTTCGTGAAGTTGCGCAGAAAGCCGGCTTTAGCGAAAGCCTGATATCACAGATTGAAAGGAACAAGGTATCGCCGGCAATAGATACTCTTTTAAAAATCGCGGATATATTGGATATTGATCTGGATTATCTTTTCAGCGATTTTAAAAAGGAAAGAGCGGTTAACCTGGTCAGGGCAGGGGAAAGAAACAAAATTATCCTGCAGGGTATTGTGTATGAACAGCTTTCACACACATCGGCATCCGATGAAGAACATGCCATTGAGGCTTACTATCTTGAAATAAAACCCGGAGGCGCGAAAGGGAGTTATGAATATGGCCATAAGGGAAAAGAACTGGGAACAATCATTGAAGGATCCGGAGAGTTTAAGATCGGCAACAAAAGCTATATTTTGAATAAAGGCGACAGTATATCATTTTCGGCTGATGTACCGCATATTTTATCGAATACCGGTGATATAGATTTAAGGGCATTCTGGATCACCACGCCGCCTAAAAAATTCATAAACGGACAGAAATGAAAGATCGGATCGCCTTTTTTGTCGGGATAGCTTTACAGTTTTTATAAGCGGAAAACTAAATCTTACCCATAGATTTGGAGGTGCAGACCCCAGGCCTTACCAAGGTCTGGGGTTTGATTAATAAGGAGAATTTATGCCGGAGAAAATAGATTTTACCGAAGTTTCCGGAAGGTACGAAAAGACTTCAATTCTTCAGAACTCGGCTTCGGAAACACTGTTTAATCTTTTAAACATTGGGGAAAATGAAGATGTCCTTGATGCCGGATGCGGCACGGGAAATCTTACAGACAAAATACGTAAAATTACTCGTGGAAAAGTGATTGGAATAGATGCTGCGCCCGGAATGATAAATAAGGCAATAAAGAAGTATGGCAGCGAAAATATAACCTTTTCCCTGGTTTCTGCAGATGAAATGAATTATAATGAGGACTTTGACGTAATATTCTGCAATTCAACTTTCCAGTGGTTTAAAAGCCCTGGAAAGCCCCTGGCAAAATTTTACCGGGCTTTAAAACATGGCGGAAGGGTTGGAATTCAATCTCCGGCAACAAAGAATTACTGCATAAATTTCATAAACGCCGTAAGGAATGTTGAAATAAATCCCGTTACGGCTGAAGTATTTAAACATCATATTGATCCCTGGCTCTTCCTGGAAAATTCCGCCGATTATAAGAATCTTTTTGAGGATTCCGGATTTGTTGTTACTTTTTCGGAAATAATCAAAACCAGTTCGAAACATTCCATCGAAGAAGCATTCAGCGCATTCGCCTCAGGGGCCATCGCGGGTTATCTGAACAGGGAATATTATGATGCGGAATTAAGCATTAATTATATTGAAGAATTCAAGAAAATTGTTAAGGAAGATTTTGTCAGGCAGGCGGATGAATTCGGCCAGGTTGAACTTATATTTAACCGCATTTTTTTAACAGCAGTAAAAAATTAGTGTGAATTAATATGCCTCAAACTTTAACAGAAGCTTTTGATAAAATTGCAGGGAGTTACGACGCAGAAAGGAGAAAATTGATCCCCTGTTTTGATGATTTTTATAAAACCGCTGTTTACATTGCCAAGACAGGCAAAAAAGAGCCTGAAATACTTGATATTGGCGCTGGTACTGGTTTATTCGCATATTTTCTCAGGGGAAAATACCCTGCTGCTAATTTTACATTGATCGATATTTCTGAAAAAATGCTGAATACAGCAAAGGAAAGGTTCAGCGAAGAAAAAAAATCCATTTTATCACCGGTAATTATGTTGATTATAATTTTACCGGAAGTTTTGATATAATTATTTCCGCGCTTTCCATACATCACTTGGCGGATGAAGATAAAAAGATGCTTTTTGTCAAATGCTTTAGACTGCTTAAGCCGGGCGGTATATTTATTAACGCCGATCAGGCGGCAGGAAGCACCGGAGCCCTGGAGAAAATATACCGAGAATACTGGATTTCATTTATAGAAAACAGCGGTTTAGAGACTGATAAAATCAAGGCTGCTTACGAAAGAATGAAACTGGACAGGATGGCGGCCGTGGGTTCACTGAAAATCAGCATAAATCTTAAAATGTTTAAAAAACAGTATTTTATTGGTGTCATATCCTATTTTATAACAATGAGTTATAAATGCAATTAGAAAAGGTTGGTTATAGTTTTCAAATTTTAAATCATTTTTCAGTGAACCCGGCCGTGGAAGACCAGTTAAGCTGGCTGAAAGAAGCAGGTTTTACAGATATTGACTACGTTTATAAATATTTTAATTTCGCGGTATTTTATGCAAAGAAACAATAATTTAGCTGAATATGGAGTAAAAAACATGAGGGAATATTTAAAAGTACCGGAATCCGATCCGGAAAAAATACTCAGGCTGAGGGACAGCAGTTTTGCCGCTGATTTATTTATTACTGCCGTGTCTTACCTGGATTTATTTTCATGGCTTGAAGCTAAGCCATCGGATTTTGAAACAATCTGCGGTAATTTTAAGATCGCTTCCAGGCCGGCTGATGTTATGCTGACTTTATTTAAGTCATATGGGTTTATAGAAGAAAAAAAACATATATTTTATAATACGGGAATCTCTATGGATTATTTATGCCGCTCCTCGTTTTGGAACCTGGGGCCGTATGTCGAATCACTAAAAGACAGGCCTATAAGTTTAGACATGATAAAGGTTTTAAAAACCGGGAAGCCGGCCGGCTGGGGAGCTAAAAAAGACGGTAAGGATTGGTCTTCGGCAATGAATGACGAAAAGTTTGCCGGAGAATTTACGGCCGGAATGAACAGCCGGGGGGCGTATCTTGCCGCTGGACTTGCTCAAAAGCTTGATCTGTCAGGTTATTCCAGAATACTGGATATCGGAGGGGCTTCAGGGATATATTCAATAATTCTGGCCGATAAAAATCCGGGCTTATCAGGAAGTATATTTGAAAAAAAACCGGTGGACATAGCAGCACGTTATACAATAGAAAAATTCGGACTTTCCGGCAGGATAAATATTGTTTCGGGCGATATGTTTGAAGATGAATTCCCGAAAGATTATGATGTTCATTTTATTTCTCATGTTTTACATGATTGGGATAATGAAGCTGTAAAAAAATTATTGAGGAAATCTTATAATAGCTTGAAACCGGGCGGTATTATCGTAATACATGACGCGCATATCAATAAAAAGAAAACCGGGCCGGTTTCCGTTGCCGAATATTCCGCGCTGCTTATGTTTTCCACGGAAGGCAAATGTTATTCTGTCTCGGAATTGTTTGCTTTTTTGAAAGAAACCGGTTTCAAGGATTTAAAGTATTTACCGGCTGCTTTGAACCGAAGCGTAATCACAGGGAAAAAATATTAATCATGACGCTCAATCAAATAAAGACATATATATAAATGCTATAAAATATGGATGCAGCATCATGCTGCTATGGAGGTAATAAATGGGCAGAACGATAGCGGAAAAGATTTTTGACGCTCACCTGGTTAATAAACCTTTTGAGGATAGTTTCGTTTTGAAGCTTGATACGGTCTTTTGCCATGAAATAACAACGCCGATCGCAATTACCGACCTTATGGCAAGGGGTAAGGACAGGGTCTTTGACCCTTCAAAGATAAAAGCGGTGATAGATCATGTGACTCCGGCAAAGGATTCCAAAACGGCCGAGCAGGGAAAAATTCTTAGAGACTGGGCACGAAGAAACGGGATAAAGGATTTCTTTGATATTGGCAGAAACGGGGTTTGCCATGCAATATTCCCGGAGAAGGGATTTGTCAGACCGGGATATACTGTAATTATGGGGGATTCCCATACCTGCACGCATGGAGCTTTCGGGGCTTTCGCAGCGGGAGTCGGTACAACTGACCTTGAAGTGGGTATTTTGAAGGGCGTGTGCGCGTTCAAATATCCGAAAACCATAAAATTTGTCCTGAAAGGAAAACTCCCGCAGGGTGTTTACGCTAAAGACGTGATTCTTTTCATAATATCGCAGGTATCTGTAAACGGCGCGACCGATCATGTAATGGAGTTCACCGGACCGGCCGTTGATGAGATGACCATGGACTCCAGAATGACTTTGTGCAATATGGCGATTGAGGCCGGTGCGACCTCTGGAATATGCTACCCAGATAAAATTACAGTCGATTATTTATGGCCGTTTATAAAAGATGAGTTCCGGACAAAAGAGGCGGCCCTCAAGGAATACAGCCGGTGGATTTCCGATCCGGACTCAAAATATACTAAAACTTTTGTTTATGATGTCGGCCTTCTGGAACCAATGGTTACATTCGGTTACAAACCGGACCAGGTGAAGCCCGTCAGGGAAATGGAAGGCACAAAAATAGACCAGGTCTATATCGGAAGCTGTACAAACGGAAGGATTGAAGACCTTCGTATCGCCGCGGAAATCCTGAAGGGTAAAAAAGTAAGCGATAATTTACGGGGAATACTTTCGCCCGCAACCCCCGGGGTATATAAGCAGGCAATAAAAGAAGGCATTATCGATATTTTTATGGATGCGGGTTTCTGTGTTACAAACCCGACCTGCGGCGCCTGCCTTGGAATGAGCAACGGCGTACTGGCGGAAAGTGAGTCCTGCGGTTCCACGACAAACCGGAATTTTTACGGAAGGATGGGAAGGGGAGGAATGGTTCACCTTATGAGCCCGGCAACTGCGGCTGCTACCGCAATTAAGGGTGTTATCGCGAACTCGCCGCTGTATTGTAACAAATAATTGTATAACAATTATAATATCGGAGGAATTATTTATGAAAACATTCGGAGGAAAAGCTCTTTTTCTGGATAAATCGGACATTAATACGGATGAGATTATACCCGCGAAGTACCTGACGGAAATTACCAAAGAGGCTTTGAAGCCATATTTGCTGGAAGATTTAAAGATGGAAGGCTTAAATCCGGGAAGGGATATTCCGGGGAAAAGCGTTGTCATATCAAGGGCGAATTTCGGCTGCGGTTCATCGCGGGAGCATGCGCCATGGGCGCTTGAAATGAACGGGATTTACACGGTCATAGCGGAAAGTTACGCCCGTATTTTCCGGCAGAATATGTTCAATTGCGGAATGCTCGCGATAGAATTGCCGAAAGAAGTCATTGCTTCTATTTTTGATAATTATAAAGGCAGGAATGTGGAAATCGGCATAAATCTGGAAGGATCATTTCTGGAAATCAAAGCCGAAGGTAAATCTGAGAAGTTCAACTTCATACTCAATCCTTTCGACAGGGAACTTGTCAAAGCCGGGGGCTGGGTCGATTACGCAGACGCTCATTATTAATGAGCATCATGCTCAACAAATTCCGCCCGAGAGGGCGGGTCATTGACGGGAAGAACGCTGCGAAAGAATATAACTTTTGCGTCCCTCCGTAACTCACATCCTGTTCGGACAGATCTCCGGGCACGCGCGAGTCCTATCGCGCTCGCAAAAGTGACATTCTTTCTCCGCTATTCACTCCCGTAAATCTTGTAAGGAAGAACAGCCGGGAGATTTAATAACAATTCTTTTATAATCAATAATAATCTGAAATTACCTATTCTTTATTGTTATTGGCCGGCTGTTCTAAGGATTTTTGTGTAACTTTTATGTTTATGGAATAAGTGAAGATGGTTGTTTATAAAATGGTTCTTGACAATCAATAAATTAAAATACTATAATGAAAATATGTCTATCCGTTGACCGGAAGTTTTATTGTTTTTTATCAAACAATGAATTCAATAACTGGGTTATTGTCCTAAAATGGCATGATATACGCAATACTTATATATCGAGTTAGGCGATAAATCACCTCACACTAATTTTACTAATAATTATAGAGGTTTATGTATGAAATTAATTATTTTAACCGTATTAACGTTTCTTATTCAAATTAACATTTATGGATTTCAATTCAGGTATATCAACACACCGGATTCAATTTCCTTTACTACCAAACTTTTATTGGAAGAGGGAATAAAACCAAAATATTTAGCTGAATGGACATCAGCTCTCAAATATTATAACGACATTGTTGATCCTTATTATAAAGAAAAATATATCTGGGAAGAGTCTAAAAAAAATTGGCTAAACTTTACAGAAATATCTGAGTATATCAGTAATGAAATTTATTTTTATGATACAAATAATATACATGTTTCCGAAAAAGATTATTCGCTTCATTGCATGACTTCTTTTATATTATTAATGCGTGATAAAATAAGAGTAAATACTCCATTTTTTTATAAATATAAGGAAAATGAATCCAGTTCTGTTTATTCTGTTATAAAATGGTTAAAAAATCATAATATTTTTTTATCCGATAAAGAAAAAATGGCGTTTGAAACATTAAATAATTATTTTTCGATAACAAATAATATTGCTAAAGACAACAGTATGTTTGACATTGCTTTAAATGAGCTAAATAAACGGTGGAGTAAAGAAGGTTTTCATTTCCCGAAAAATCCTAATTTAAAAGTATTACAGGTTTGGGCTATTCAGATCAAAAAATACGTATATTTTTGTGATCATAATGCTATAGTGATAGAAAGAGATAATAAATTGTATTTAATTGAAAAAGAATCATATTATCATCCCTTTTCAATCTCAATATTTAAGGATTATGATGAATTGATAAAATATTTATATAGATTTTACTTTAATGATCCAAACGATGGAATTATGGTTACAGTAAACGGGAAAATTGTTTGGAAGATACTTTATTGAATTGATAGTGGGGTGGCCCTTCGTACAACAGCCTTATAGAAAAAGTCTAAATTAAATAACAGTTTTCCTTTCCATCCGGCTCCTGAAATTTTTATGTATAGTGTTGAACAGGCCTCAATCAGCCTGACAGAACAAGGGGGCATGCCCCATAAGCGCTAACTTGTTAAGGAAAAATATTCCACAATTTGCATTTTTCTTCTTCTCTTTTTATTAATAAGTCCTCTGGAAATTCTTATCCAATTTATAAAAATACCGGTAAGCGAAAGGCATGGAATAATTACTCTCTGCATTTCATGAAGCATAAATGCAAATTCACGCCAACGGCTTACTATCCCTGCCCTGATTAATAATATCATAACCCCAGGGGAAAAAAGTTGGGCTTGCCAGATAAGTTTTTCGTTTAACAGGGCCACAAACAATTTGCCATACAGCCAAGCCTTGGAACTTTCATCTGTATATTTAGGCAAATGCCCAAGTTCCGCAAGTTGCTTAAAACGTTTAAATACTAATTCAACCTGCCATCGTAATCTATACCATCGCAGTATTTCTGCCGGCGGAAAACTTGACTCTTCAAAAGTTGTGAATACAATCACAAACTCCGCATATATTAGTGTCTCCGGTTTTAACTTCTGACTCTTTTTTATAGCATGCTTTTTAATACGTTTGTGAGCCTTAAGAATAGCTTGTTCAGATTTTCTTATAACACAAACTCTACCGGAAACAGTGGTTTTATCAGGGCATTGTAAATGAACATTCCATGAACATGCTTGTCCCGATTTCGAAACTTCTGATAATATATCCAGCCAATTAAATGGCTTACCGGATGAATCGCTAACTACAACATGATGAGGGCTGATGCGGACCAATAGAGAAGCTTTCTGCTCAACGGCAAACTTTATTCCCGGAGCCTGACCATAACCTCGATCACCTATAATATAATCACCCGGTTTCAAATCAAATTGTTTAAACGACTCACCCGTCCCTATACCGTTCATTTGAGTTACGCGAAAGTAGTCACACTTGAATGTAGGTAGTCTAAGACTGTAATGAACCTTCCATAAACTTCCCGTCCTTCCAGGTTCTTTAACTACAGTAGCATCAAGAAGGCGAACTTCAAATCCATCTTTATTTTCCAGTTTCACACCTCGCTCCTCAAATAAACCTTCACATAATGACGCCAACCAATCCGAACTCTTTCTTAATCGCTTCAGCAAGGCAACATCAGATAAATCTGCTAAATTGGCTTCACGAGCCCTTACTACTGTTTCTCTTAGAGAAAACCCGCCAGCCAGATGAATCAAAAGGGTTCTGAGCAAGTCCTCCTCAGATTTGCACTTACGCAATCCCCTTAATGCACCCGTTTCCTTTGCCTTTTCACGCCAACCTATTGGAAACATTGAAACTAAAATATTCCAATCTTCATTAATCATAGCCGCCTCCATATAAATATTATAGCTATGATTTGTAAAAATATCAAGAATCAAGTTAGCGCTTATGCCTTGTTCTGGCTACGAGGAAACTGACTAAATGGAAATGTCAAGAGTTTTTCCCATACCTGTACTCGGGTAATTTCCCACCCCTTCCACAAGAGTATTTCCCATATGCTTCACAAGAGTTTTTCCCATAGGAGGAGGCAAGAATGGTTACTCAACCTCTTTATTCAAATTTTGTATTCTGTAAGATTCTCCGCTCAAGTTATAAATATTTGAATGATGTAAAAGCCTATCCAGAAGAGCGGTTGTCATAATCGGGTCTCCCATCATTTCAGCCCAATCCTGAAATCCCTTATTCGATGTTATCACAATTGATGTCTTTTCATACAATTCACTTACAAGACTAAAGAATAGATTTGCCTCCTTCTTTTCGATAGGTGTGTAACCTATCTCATCAATGATTAATAAGTGTGACTTCATCATCCGGTTCAGCCTGAAAGCAGAGCTTCTCTGGATGTCCGCCGTTTTCAGAAACTTAATGAGAGTAGTCATCCTTTCAAAGCAGACAATATATCCCTTTTCAACTGCCCGGATTCCGATACTAATTGCCAGATGCGTTTTCCCCAGCCCCGGAGACCCAAAGAACAACAGGTTATGATGATTATCAATCCAGCAGAAATCCAATAGCTGTGAAACATCCATTTTAGATATTCCATTCACTTTTTCAAAATTAAAACCTTCCACATCTTTACGGACTGGGAAGTGTGCTCCTGCCATATTCCGCTGAAAACGTTTTTCCACTCTATAATTCAATTCCAGAGAAAGCAGCCTCTGCAGAAAACTCAGATAAGACTCTTTTGCCTTTTCAGCCTCACCAATTTCCTCATCAATCCGTTTTATCATACCATTCAACCCGAGAGTTGTAAGCGCAGTTATGATTTGTTCTCTTATCTTCAACATTGCCGGCCCCCGATGGAGTCACAGAGTCTCTGGTATTTCCCGATGTCTGATTTAGCTACTTCAAGATAGTGTTCAGGATTCACTGAAGGCCTGACAATCTTTTCAACATTCAAGGGTATTTCTGCCTTTTCTGTTATAAAACAGTTCAGGTAATTATCCCACAAATCCTTCATGGAATAACTATCACTCTCCAGGCAGTTTGAGATCGCTTGTGTAAGCTTCCCGGTATCAATTATCTTGTCCCTGAAGTATTTTCTTCCGGAAAGACATTGGTCCCTTACATAACGATTGAACTTCCTGAAATTACATTCAAGAAAATCCTTCCAGCCGGGAATATCAAAGTACCCGCTTACTTCTTCTTTCAATAACTGCACAGTCTTTCCCATTTCCCGGATCATTGCCCTGTTGGTTACAATCTGCCCCGGAATCACTGAAAGCCGGTATTCGGCGATTTGCTCTCCCGTTATCCTGTCAAAGACAAAAAGCCGACTGCCCGTCTTGTAGATGTCCACCGAACCGTTCCTGTATTTTTCGGGAATATCATACTGGCTTGCATCAACTGCGATCCGGCATTTATCGCTTACACTGCGCTCTTCCCTTGCTCCTATCCTGTCTTTACGGAATATCGAATTCCTGACAGATTGGAGATATGGTCTTTCCGTTTCAATCTCTATCAGCGGTATTTTCATTGTAGCCTGGGATATTCTCCCGTTGGCTTTTCTTTCCAGCCATTTCATCAGGCTTTCTTCCGCTTCCATTAAACTGTTGAACTCCCGGACTGAGAAGAAACCGTGCTTGATGAATTTGACTACGTTTTCAATCTTTCCCTTACTTTCCGGGTCAGCAGGTCGGCACACATACATTTTAAGACCCATTTCCCCGATGAAATACTGAAAGTCTTTCGTGTAGATGATATCGCCTGAGTTCTCACTCGCAACCATCGTGCAGTCCTGATCGATGACAAGTTCATGCGGTATCCCGCCCATATATGCGAAACAGTCCAACAGATGATTGATCAGGTCTTCTGTCCGGAATGGCCTCTCCTGGAGGGCCGCATACTTAAAACGACTGGCGGATAACACCGCGGCAAATATGTAATACCTTCTGCCATATCTGTCGGTATATTGACCGAAATCAAGCTGGAGCTGCTTTCCATATGGCATGTCAGGCACTTTTGTGTAATACCGGCGCTTTTCATTCAAGGTAAGCTGCCCGCTTTCAATCAGGTAATGTACGAAATTCCTCATCGTATTTTCATTCGCCGGTAGTTTGCCTTTTACCTCCAATAAATAGTCATACACAGCAGACATATTCAGCCGGATGTAATCATTCTTTTCATATACTTTCAATATGTCTGTTTTTATTCCTTCGAATTCTTTTTCACGGAAAGAGAATTCCATCAGGCTTTTCTGGTATTCGGAATCGTTCATAGCCCAATATTTTCGGACTGTCTTAATATCTATTGACAGTTCCCGGGATACACCATTTTTACTTTTCCCCAAAAGTTTCAGTTTTTTTATGTCCTGATACATAATATTTTTCACCATTCCTGCCTTCCTTTAATGAATTTTCATTAAAGGTAATCTTCAAGCCTCTCTATGGGAAATCTGTTTGTGACAGGTATGGGAATTTCATTTATTGCTACCCTGGTAAATTAGTTTATCATTCCACCATGATATTTTATCAATTACAATAATCCTGTGCAGTACGCCAGTACTGCTGGCGACACGAGGTCGCACGGCTTTACGGCAACTATTGTTTGAAAAGAACCTTATGGGTCAAATTGATTTGAAAACTTTTATGTTTAGTTCTATAATGAAACAATAAGTGTTTCGTCAGGAATAAAAGTGTTACCATTGTCTTGACGCATATGTGTTACCCATGTCTTGAAGTCGGAACGGCGCTTTAGTGTTTAAAAAGTCCGCCGTCCTTGACGGAATTAAAAAATAGATTATTAATGGTTGGAATCGGTTGAAATGAGTGGAAAGATGTTCATCAGATAATTTTTTTTCTGAGATTATGAAATTTTTAATACCCCTAGATTAATACCCCTAGATATTATTGTTATAGTCTGTTATACTTGACAACTAGTGATACCAGAAGTAATTTCTCTCATAATTTAAAGACTCTTTTAGGAGGCAGTTATGAGAAGTTTGATTGAGGCAACCTTTATGAGCATCGATGGTGTTATTGATGCTCCAAAATTAGTAGAAGAGGCACAACCGTATTGGCTAAAAGACGAGGAAAATGCAAAGTATTCCTACAATCTCCTATTCAATGCTGACGCATTACTTCTCGGCCGAAAAACGTATGAAGTTTTCGCAAAAGCATATCCAAATATGGCAAGTTCAACACCCGAAGTTCAGAAAGATTTTGTGGATCGTATGAATACTATCCCAAAATATGTTGCCTCAACAACCCTTACTCAGACAATATGGAATGCATCTATCATCAAAGACAATATTGCCGAAGAAGTCTTCAAGCTAAAACAGCAATCAGGCCAAAACATTCTGAAATACGGAACCGGTATACTTGACCATTTGCTGATAGAACATAACTTGATCGATTTTTTATATATTTATTTGTATCCTTTCGTCTTTGGGCATGGTATAAGGCTCTTTGAAGACATAAGAGCAAGTAAGCATCTGAAACTTGTTGAAACTACAACTTTCAAGAGCGGCACTTTGATCCTTAAGTATAGTTGCAAGACATAGCGGCTTCAATAATAAAAATGTTATTACCATTTCAAACGGCATCCATGCCGTTTTTGTACTGACTTTTGCCAAGCCCTTTGTCTAACAGCCTTGTAGAAAAAGTCTAATTTATATCCATACAGTTCTAAAAAATTTCATTAGCCGGAAAACACCGATTTTCTATATGTTGAGAAGATACTGCTTAAATGCCCCCGCAGTATGAGCGCCATTTCTGATTGAGCTTCACTCTAATCAAAGGGAATCTTGGTATAACAACCGTTGTTATTTCCCTATAATGAGCAATCGACTTTTTCAAATTTCGCGGACAGGAAGTCCGCGACCTAAGCCTGCCCTGAGTTTGCAGACTGTGTGAAAACTCGGCTTTTTGAAGCGTAATTCTATATTTTCCGTTTTGTAACTTCTATAAATACATAATGAAAAATTGTTTTCACACAGCCTGTTGACGAAGGGAGCGCAGCAGGACTGCAAAGTGAGGCTCTTTAATTATGAGAAAATCTTTAATAAAACCCGGAATAACAACACCTCATTGAATAGGCACAAGGATGTGCCATGACAAATTTACTTTGATTACACAGGCAGCAGAACGGTTTGCTCGCTTATAAGCTTGGGAAGTTCTGCCAGCAACACGATGTTGCAGAAATGGCGTTAATGCGTAGGGGTGGTTCTTTCTTCGCATACCTTCTTCCTTGCCATCAAGAAAGAAGGTGTGAAAGCCAGATTTGGAGCAAGAGCCTGCCCTGAGCTTGCAGACTGTGTGAAAACTCAGTAAAATTTTATAGTAAAATCGATTAATTATACAAAGACTCCATTTTTTGATATATTTTTCAAGCTAAAAAAATCTTAGTTTAAAAAATCTATCCGAATACGATAAACGATGGTTTATTAGCATCAAACCAGAGTCATAAGTCTCTTTATTCCCAATATATTCAATACTTTTATTAAATTATGAATGAATCCTGCCAAACTGGATTCCGTCAGAACGCCATCCTTTCCCTTCATTAAAAAATAACTGTAACCCATATTCCTTTTTATCGATCCAAATGGATGTTCACATATCTCTTTCCTTTTCTCTATGATCTTTTTCCCGGCTTCAGAACGAATTTTCCTCTTGAAGTTCTCAATTTCTTCTTTTCTAACTGGTACTTTGATACTTCGTCCTTCCACGCTTTCAGTACACTTATTTCTTACTTCACATTGGCTGCATAAGCCGCACTTGTACCTGACTATCTCTTTTCCTCCATTGACCTTCTCTACTTTTTTCCCATTTCTCACTAATGGGTTTCCCTCCGGACAATAATAAACATTTTGTCCCGGATCATATTTGAATTTATCAACCTGGTATTCTTCAGCAGGTACTCCTTTATTATCTTCTTTGCCTCGAATCCTTGCCTTATGTCCGTCATCCGGATTCGGCATATATACGTTATGTCCCTTATCTATACATTCCAGTATCTGCGGTTCGCTGTAATAACCGGCATCCGATACTTTGACCGTTTCAGTCTCTACCTTAAGCTCGTCCTTTATTTCTTCTACTCGGTCACACATTCCTGCCATCTGTTTGATATCATTGTTTTCATTCGTCACATCAATCACCACAATCAGTTTATTCGCATCATCTACTGCCATCTGCAGATTATATGCAATGTCGGATTTCCCTTTATCATTCATAAACCGGCTTTCCGGGTCATTTGAATAATATTTCTCCATTTCAGGATTTCCCTCAAAAATCTTTTTAATAGCCTCAACTTTATCCTTTTTTGTTTTCATTTTCTTTAAACGTTCCGCTATCTTTCCGGAAAGAAATTCAAATTCATTCTTTTCTTCCTTATCGTTCTTATCCATCTCATTCAAATATTCTTCGATCTTTTGATCTATTCTATGTATGATTTCTTCTATGTTTTTCCTATGATAAACATTGTTATTGTGGTTTTGCGCACTGATCTTGGTTCCATCAATTCCAACAACGTCAAATGATAAAAGCCCGGCTTTATGACATATCTTCAAAAATTCTCTGAATATCGACTGTATTCCCTTCTTATTATCTTTCCTGAAGTCGGCAATCGTCTTGAAATCCGGCGCTAGTCGTCCAGTCAGCCACATCAACTCTGTGTTTCTTCGGCACTCTCTCTCTAATTTCCTGCTTGTCCTGATTTTATTCAAATATCCGTAAATATAGATTTTTAAAAGTATTTCGGATTTATATGAACTTCTGCCGGTTGATGCTTCTTTTACTTTAAAACCAACTCCTTTCATATTTAGCTTATCAACAAAAATATCTATAAACCTTACCGGATCTTCTTCTCCTAACAGATCTTCCAGTGTTTCATTGAACAGAACTATCTGATCCCTTGATTCTCCCTCAATATGCTTCATCTTTTACTCCGATTATTTTTGTTCTAATAATTATAGCATATTTACTGTGTTTTCACACAGTCTGTTGACGAAGGGATGCTCCATGATATTTTTTCAATTACAATAATCCTGTGAAGTACGCCAGTACTGCTGGCGACACGAGGTCGCACGGCTTTACGGCAAATATGGTTTAAAAAGAATCTTATGGATCAGATTGATTTGAAAACTTTTATGTTTAGTTCTATAATGAAACAATAACTTGTTTTAGGAATAAAAGTGTTACCCATGTCTTGAGGTCGGACCCTATCAGCCTTTAGTTTAATTTGACATTACACATTGTATTGTGTATAATAATGTATATTTGGAGGTAATTATGGCAACTAATTTAAACATTGATATAGAGTTATTAGATGCGGCATATGATATTAGCGGATTGAAAACAAAAAAAGAAACAGTGAACTTAGCTTTAAAAGAATTTATTCAGCGGCATAAACAAAAAGAAATACTAAAATTTTTAAACAAGATTGATTATGATGACTCCTATGACTATAAAAATGAAAGAAATAGGATTCAAAAATGAAGATTTTAGTTGATACATCTGTTTGGTCTGAAGCATTACGAAGAAAAGATAGTTCTTTAAAATCAGAAGATACTTTCATTTACCAACTTGTTACAAACGATGAAATAGTTATTTTAACTGGAATAATATTACAAGAAATATTAACAGGTATAAATAGTAATAAACTTTTTCATAATATTCAAAATACCCTGAGAGATTTTAGTTTTATAGAACCAGGAATTGAAGATTATATTTATGCCGCTGAATTGAAAAACAAGTTGATGAAAAAAGGTATAAATGCAGGGTCAATAGATTTTCTTATTGCAAGTATTGCAATAAATAATGAACTATATCTTGCAACTTATGATAATGATTTTGATAATATTTCCAAAAATAGCAATTTAAAAGTAATTACTCAAGAAAATTATAAGAATATGAAGAAATTTTAAATAAACAGGCGGTAAAACGTGGCACAACGGCCTAGTAGAAAAAGTCTGGTTTACATCCATCCGGTTCTAAAAATTTTATTAGCCGGATAGCAGAAATTTTCTATATGTTGAAAAGATACTGCTTAAGTGCCCCCCGCAGTATGAGCGCCATTTCTGACTAATCTTCACTCTGATCAAAGGGAATCTTGGTATAACAACCGTTGTTATTTCCCTATAATGATCAATCGACCTTTTCGTATTTCGCGGACAGGAAGTCCGCGACCTAAGCCTGCCCTGAGTTTGCAGACTGTGTGAAAACTCAGTAAAATTTTATAGTAAAATCGATTAATTATACAAAAACTCCATTTTTTGATATATTTTTCAAGCTAAAAAAATCTTAGTTTAAAAAATCTATCCGAATACGATAAACGATGGTTTATTAGCATCAAACCAGAGTCATAAGTCTCTTTATTCCCAATATATTCAATACTTTTATTAAATTATGAATGAATCCTGCCAAACTGGATTCCGTCAGAACGCCATCCTTTCCCTTCATTAAAAAATAACTGTAACCCATATTCCTTTTTATCGATCCAAATGGATGTTCACATATCTCTTTCCTTTTCTCTATGATCTTTTTCCCGGCTTCAGAACGAATTTTCCTCTTGAAGTTCTCAATTTCTTCTTTTCTAACTGGTACTTTGATACTTCGTCCTTCCACGCTTTCAGTACACTTATTTCTTACTTCACATTGGCTGCATAAGCCGCACTTGTACCTGACTATCTCTTTTCCTCCATTGACCTTCTCTACTTTTTTCCCATTTCTCACTAATGGGTTTCCCTCCGGACAATAATAAACATTTTGTCCCGGATCATATTTGAATTTATCAACCTGGTATTCTTCAGCAGGTACTCCTTTATTATCTTCTTTGCCTCGAATCCTTGCCTTATGTCCGTCATCCGGATTCGGCATATATACGTTATGTCCCTTATCTATACATTCCAGTATCTGCGGTTCGCTGTAATAACCGGCATCCGATACTTTGACCGTTTCAGTCTCTACCTTAAGCTCGTCCTTTATTTCTTCTACTCGGTCACACATTCCTGCCATCTGTTTGATATCATTGTTTTCATTCGTCACATCAATCACCACAATCAGTTTATTCGCATCATCTACTGCCATCTGCAGATTATATGCAATGTCGGATTTCCCTTTATCATTCATAAACCGGCTTTCCGGGTCATTTGAATAATATTTCTCCATTTCAGGATTTCCCTCAAAAATCTTTTTAATAGCCTCAACTTTATCCTTTTTTGTTTTCATTTTCTTTAAACGTTCCGCTATCTTTCCGGAAAGAAATTCAAATTCATTCTTTTCTTCCTTATCGTTCTTATCCATCTCATTCAAATATTCTTCGATCTTTTGATCTATTCTATGTATGATTTCTTCTATGTTTTTCCTATGATAAACATTGTTATTGTGGTTTTGCGCACTGATCTTGGTTCCATCAATTCCAACAACGTCAAATGATAAAAGCCCGGCTTTATGACATATCTTCAAAAATTCTCTGAATATCGACTGTATTCCCTTCTTATTATCTTTCCTGAAGTCGGCAATCGTCTTGAAATCCGGCGCTAGTCGTCCAGTCAGCCACATCAACTCTGTGTTTCTTCGGCACTCTCTCTCTAATTTCCTGCTTGTCCTGATTTTATTCAAATATCCGTAAATATAGATTTTTAAAAGTATTTCGGATTTATATGAACTTCTGCCGGTTGATGCTTCTTTTACTTTAAAACCAACTCCTTTCATATTTAGCTTATCAACAAAAATATCTATAAACCTTACCGGATCTTCTTCTCCTAACAGATCTTCCAGTGTTTCATTGAACAGAACTATCTGATCCCTTGATTCTCCCTCAATATGCTTCATCTTTTACTCCGATTATTTTTGTTCTAATAATTATAGCATATTTACTGTGTTTTCACACAGTCTGTTGACGAAGGGATGCTCCATGATATTTTTTCAATTACAATAATCCTGTGCAGTACGCCAGTACTGCTGGCGACACGAGGTCGCTCGGCTTTGCGGCAACTAAGCCTCGATTGTTGTAAAAATGATAGAAGAATAACACTACAAGGAAATGGTATGATACTTCCCAAAATCCGTGATAAAAGATTTATCACAGTTCGTCGTGGTGGCGTGTTATTGGACGAAGACCATCATCTATTGGCGATTTGGACAGCGCAATGTGCTCAGCATGTATTGCACTATTTTGAAGAAGTTCGTCCAAATGATGACCGTCCACTTCGTGCAATTGAATTAACTCATGCATGGGGTAAATGGAGAAATTACAGTGAGACAAGCCCTGGATGCCGCAGGTGCATCAAATGCGGCAGCAAGAGAATTGTCCGGTGCAGCAAAATATGCGGCTTTATCCGCTGGCCAGGCTATTGCTGTAGCTCATGTTGCTGCACATGAATTGGGTGCAGCTGCCTACGCAATCAGGGCCGTAATGGCTGCATCTTCAGAAGATAAAAAGGATTTTGTTAAATATCAGGAATGTCAATGGCAACGAGACAGGCTTCCGGAAAAAATTCGTGATCTTGTTATTGACGATCAACGATTGCGAAATGATATATGCTGGTTTGTTTTTAATTGTTAAAATGAAAACTATGAAGAGATTGATATTGATGGATTAATGAACAAAAGCAACCTTCTTTCTTGCCTTCAAGAAAAAGGTATGAAAGCCATATGCCGCGGCTTTGCGGCATCATGCGGTTCCGCCGTACTTCTTCCAATTCCTTCTTGTAAAATAAAGCATCAATGCTATAACCGGAATAAGCGCCAGCGCCCACCAGCTTAATTTAAAAACCTGAAGAAGCCAGTAACGGAAGAGGTTTCCCCCGTCAATAAAGCTTGTAATTACACCGTCATAACCCTCAAACTTGAAATTTATCTTTTGAGCGATCGATGTAAAGAACCCCGCCAGCTGAGAAGCGGCATAGAGTTTTCCGATTATTATTGGAATCCCGATAAGGAAACCCCGAATCACATCGCCTTTAACCGCAACCATCACAAGAGCCATCATTCCGACAATATTGGGGAGATCTCCAAGTGGTATGAATTTTATTCCGGGAAGTATAAAGGCAAGGATCAATGCCACCGGGATCAATAGAAAAGCGGTAACCACAATGGATGAGTTGCCTACGATTACTGCGACGTCAAGTCCTATTGAATAGCCGGCCATATCCGGAAAATATTTTTTTAGGAAATTCTTCATTCCTTCTGAAAATATCATTAAACCGGCTGACAGGACACCCGACATCAAAGGCAGGATATAAACCACAGCCGCCATGCTGAAAGCCAGTTCAAGGATTTCACGAATCCGATACCTGGCACCTATACCGAGTAATGTACCGATTATGAATCCTATTATCATCGGTTCTCCAAGAATTCCGATTTTCTTTTTTATATTGTCAGGATTTGCTTTTAGTTTATTTATGAATGGAATTTTAGCAATTGCTTTATCTCCAATTACTCCAACTGGATAGTAAACCGCTGCCGATAGCGTTGAAATGGCAATTCCGGGCAGGCCTGAAAATTTGTTCACAAACGGTGCGCTCCAGTCTGCGAGCTTAAGGGTCACAATCGATGCGATAACTGCGGCGGCTATCGATAAATAAATATTGCCGGTTGCTTCCTGAACAAGCGCTCCCATAATTATAAAATGCCAGTAGTTCCAGATGTCTATGTTTACGATTTTAGTCCATTTAAAAAAAAGCATGGCAAAATTTACCGCCAGGAGAAGAACAAGTAACAACGGCGCAAGTCCATATGACCAGGTGATTGCGGCAAGCGGAGGCCAGCCGACATCCAGCACATTGAGGTGAAGGCCGGTCTGTGAAATCAGTGATTTTACAGCCGGGCCGATGCTTTTAACAAAAAAGCCGAATATAACAAAAATCCCGATAAACCCGATTCCGATTGTAAGAGATGATTTGATTGCCTGTGTTAATTTGATCTTGAAAGTAAGAGAAAAAATGAATATTATCAGGGGTAGCATCACATACGCTTTGAAACTCAGGATATAATTTATGGCTTCGCTAATTATATGCATTAGGAACTCCGGCAATTGTATTAATTTGAAGAATTATCTTCAATATGAACATGATAGTTAATTATTGATTTAATTTCAAAGATTTGTTAAGATCATTAATCAGGTAAAAAGATTTCCTGACGTTAAAGGGTGAGCACTTTGTAACTTATTTAAGCAGGGTTTTGATGAATAAAAATCTGTTAAGTTATTATTTAAATTCAATCGAACCTTATACTCCCGGTGAACAGCCAAGGAATAGCGATATTATTAAGCTGAATACAAACGAGAATCCCTATCCTCCTTCACCGAAAGTTCTGGAGGCTATCTCTGAGATCAAGAGTGAAAACTTGAGGCTTTATCCCGATCCGGAATGCCTTGAGCTGAGAGAAGTTATAGCTTATTGCTACCGGCTTCGTTACGACGAGGTTTTTATCGGGAACGGTTCGGATGAGATAATATCAATGGCATTTATGGCTTTTTTTAAAAAAAGGAAACCTATTTTGTTTTCTGATATAACATACAGTTTTTATAAAGTCTGCGCCTCACTTCTGGAAATTCCATATGAAATCGTTATACTTGATTCAGATTTCAATTTCATAATTGATCAATATAATAAGGATAATGACGGTATTATAATGGCAAATCCGAACGCTCCGACCGGCATGGAAATATCTCTTGATATTATCGAAGAAATTGTTAAATCAAATCCGGGACGGGTTGTTATTATCGATGAAGCATATATGGGGTTCGGCGCGGTTTCAGCCGTTCCGCTGATCAAAAAATATCCGAATTTATTAATAATCCAGACATTATCGAAATCTCACTCATTAGCGGGTATAAGGGTCGGATTTGCTCTCGGCGATAATTCCCTTATCGACGGACTATGGAAGGTTAAAAACTGCTTTAATTCATATACGGTTGATAGAATTGCCCAGGCTTGCGCTAAAGCATCTTTGCTTGATTTTGATTATTTAAAAAATACCTCTGGGAAAATTATCGGAACCAGGGATTGGTCGATAAAAGCTTTGAAAGAAGCCGGTTTTAATGTATTAGATTCTAAAGCCAATTTTATCTTCACGGCCAATAATGCTGTCAGAGCTCCGGTAATTTTTGAATTTCTGAAGAAAGAAGGCATTCTTGTGAGACATTTTAATGATAAAAGAATAGAAAACTACCTCAGGATAAGTATAGGGCAGGATGAAGAAATGAATGCGTTGCTTGAGTCATTAAAAAAGATTATTCCACAGAAATGAAGAACTGCCTGATTTAATAAATTTCTTTAAAGGAGGCCTAAATTGGTTTATAGAATGAATGAAGAATTGGTAAATGCCGTTCTGGAATCTTTGCCGGTGGAAATAACCGTTATTGATGATAAAGACGAAGTGGTGGGATGGAATAAACATGAAAACAGGCTTTTCACAAGGCCTGCAACATCAATGGGGCTTAATTTCAGGAACTGTCATCCCCAGGAAAGTCTTCCGAAAGTTGAAATGATAGTCGGTGAAATGAAGGAAGGAAAACGCGACTCGGCAAGATTCTGGATTGATCTGCCAGTCGGGCCGGAAAAACATAAGATCCTGATCGAATTTTTTGCCATGCGCGGTTATGACGGTAAATATCTCGGCTGTATGGAATGTACAAGGGATATTGAAGATATTATTCACCTTGAAGGTGAAAGAAGACTGCTGGATGAATAATGTAAATTAATTAAAATAAGGAGCTTGATTGAATGCGGTTGGACCACATCGGCATCGAAGTGAATGACATTTATAAAATGGAGCTGTTCTATAAAAAAATGTTCGGTTTCATGGAAACTTATCGCTATATAAGCATGAATCATCCGGGACTTCGAACGGTTTTTCTTGAAAAGGACGGGCTCAGGCTTGAGCTCCTTGAAAGGCCGGAGAATAAAGATTTATACAAGAATTATAACCGGCCCTTTCATATTTCCATCGAGGTTGAAAATGTTGATTCGGAATTTAAGCGTTTGTCGGACCTTGGCGCAGAATCATTGAAGAAGCCCAGGGATACAGGCGATGGTTACCGTGAGCTGGTTCTAAACGATCCTGAAGGCAATACGGTCGAGCTTGCCCGAAGGATTAAAAAGGAACCGGTTTACCCTGTAAAAGGAGTGATATTTGATCTTGACGGGACTTTGATAGACAGCGAAGAAATTTATTATGAATCCGACAGGATTCTTATGGCCGGATACGGGATTGATCTTTCCCGGGAAATGAAAAATAAGTATGTCGGGATTTCGGCAATTGAAATGATGAGTGAATTGAAAGAGATTTATAATTTACCTGATTCCGTTGATGAACTTGTCCGAAAGAAAAATGATTACTATTTAAAAATTGCGAAAAAAAAATCAATCATATTTCCCGAAATGTTAAAATTCCTTAAAATGATAAAAAATAGCGGTTTTCCGACAGCGGTGGCTTCCGGAACCTCTCAGACAATTCTGGACAGGCTTCTGATTGTGCTGGATTTGAAAAAGTACTTTGATGCGATAGTTTCCGCTGAGTCCGTTAATAAAGGAAAACCGGCACCGGATATCTTTCTGAAGACTGCAAAAGATCTTGGGATCGATCCGCAGTTTTTTGCCGTAGTCGAGGATTCTAGATATGGCGTTGAAGCAGCAGGAAGGGCTTTTATGCGCTGCATCGCAGTCCCGTACTTGCAGGTTAAACCCCTTCATGAGAGCTTTTTAACGGCAGGACTTCTTTTTGAAAACGGAATGACGGATTTTCAAGCCGAAAAAGCATTGGAATGGGTCAAGAACAGCGGATTATAAAACAGGCACTTCTAATAACTCATTTTTAGAAAATGGAGAATTTGTGATAGAAATATTGCATGCCAAGGATGGAAATAAAACCTTAAAAAAGAACGGTATTTATCTTTTAAGTCCTTATCATCCCGGCTTGGATGTAGAAAAATTTCTCGATAAACGATTCTCTTCTTCTGATAAGCAATTTTACATCCTTTTCGGCGGCGCATTGGGATATCTTCCTGAAGCATTATTGAAAAGAAGCATCAAACCGGAAGATATTTTTTTATTTGAACCCGAAAAGGAATTCGAGCCGGATTTTCAATACAGATTTTCCGGAATTAATATTATAAGCTATTCGGCAGCTTATTATCAGGAGTTTGAGAAACGGCTTTTATCCAAAAAAAAGCCGGTTATCCTAGCAATGGAATCCTTTAAAAAGGCTTACCCGGATTTATATGATTGGTTTTCTAATTTTATTTCCCTGGAACTTAAAACGGCTGTTGAAAATCTGAAGGTGAGCGCTTATTTTTCAAAGGTTTGGTTTATTAATTTTATAAGGAATATGAGTAACGCAATATACGGTGAGCGATTCTATTCTTATGTTAAAAACGGCTTAAGTATTGATATGACTGTTATTGTTACCGCGGCAGGGCCTTCTTTAAACAAATACCTTGAAGATTTAAAAAAAAACAGGGATAATTTAATAATTCTTAGTGTTTTATCTTCAGCAGCGACATTGCTTAAAAGCGGAATCCGGCCGGATTTTGTGATCGTAAGTGATGCTGGAGTAAGTAACAGGCTTTACTCTTATAATCTTCCACAGGATATCCCTGTCTTTGCAAGCGTTTATGCCAGCAGTTCACTTATCTCCGTAATAAAAAACCCGATAATTTTTTACGATCTGGAACAGGAAATCGAAAATCCTTCTTTCCAGCTTAAGTATCCCTCGGTTACTATTGACGCCGGATTAATAGCAAAAAGATTTTTTAAGGAAATATCCGTAAACAGAAATAATAAATCTAATATTGTTTTTTGCGGATTTGACCTTTCCCATTCCATTAATTACGGAAGCCACAGCAGGTATAATGCTCTCATGGATTTGCGCGAAACAAAGTATAGTAGGTTGAATACAATAACGGGCGGTTTGAGCTCATTTATGGCCGGGAAGGATTTGGTTCCCTCAGTAGTTCCGGGGTATTACACGGAATCTAGGTTTTTAATGGTCAAAAAACTCGCTGAAACCTGCTTTAAAGGCTGTTATTATCTTTCGGGCGGAAACCGCTTCAATGGATTGAAAGAAATAAGCTCATTATCTGATATCTTACAGGGCGGTGCCCATATTGATAAGGAAAAAGAACTGGATAAAATAAGAAATAATTTTCAGGCGATAAAAAGCGGGAACTCATCAATTCCAGGTGTCATAAATAAAATAAAGATTAATCTTAAAGATAATATCAGTTTAAACAAAAACGATGTATCAAATGAGTATTCCGGAAATATAAATCAAAATATTTTCATAAGGGAAATTCTGTCAGAAATACCGGTTGATAAAATCGGCAGGTATTACCTGAATAAAATAAATAAAATAACGGCACATAAAGATTACAGCTCTTTTAACCATTCTTCCCAGGCTTCCGGCCGGTAACCGGCCGTGGCTTTTCTCCCGTTTCTGACAACAGGCGTTTTAAAAAGCAGAGGATCGGTTAGCAATTCGGCTTCGATATCGAAAGCCATATATTTCAAATTCCGCTTCTGAAATTCCTTTCCTTCCCTGTCGATAAGGTTTTCCAGACCGGCTGAATTTTTAACGCTTTCCAATTCTCCCTTTGACATATTCTTTTCATTTAAATCAATAAACTGATACGCGATTCCGCGTTCTTTAAAAAACCTTTCGGCTTTTTGGGTGTCCCTGCATTTTCTGGTTCCGAAAATCTGGATATTCATGCTTATTTCCTGTTAGATTATTTATTTATATTTTCCAAAAATATACATTCTTTAATTACTTTTAAATTTACCAGCAATAAATTAATAATGAGCATTGAAATCGGAACGTCGGCAAAAATATAAAACATTCCTATATATTTTACAAGTATTCCCCCGATAAGATAGCCGGCAGGTACTAAAAAAGCGGTAACCATGCCATTCAAGCCCCAAAACCTGCCCCTGTATTCATCGGATGTGAATTGCTGCATTAATAAATTGGTAGTAACAAAAAAGCTTGTCAAACCGATACCAAGAATAATTCCCCCAAACATAAAGATGTAAGTCATATTCCAATTGCTGATATTTGACTGTACCTGCGGAAACAGAGCGAGAGAAACCAGCATTTCACATAAACTGTACGATAACAGGCTCAGGAAAATAATTTTTCTAATTTTAAATCGATTGACAAACCCCGAGCAATAACCGATCCGATAACAAGCCCTATCCAGCCGCCGCTCAACGCCAGCGCTAATTGAAGCGGCGCGGACTTTAGAATTACATTGAACAGGTATGGGATATAGACCGAAATTGTCGGTTGTATAATAAATGATGTCAATGCTCCTGTCAGCAGCAGGTTAAAAACTAAGGCATTGTTTTTCACGTAAACAAAGCCTTCGAATAATTCTTTAAATACTTTTTTTGTTTCTTTTAATAAAGATACACTTTTTGCATTGAATGCCCTGATAAATGGTAAAGTGATATTATTCTCTAAAACAGCGGAGACAAAATATGATACGGCATTAATCATAAATAAAACAAACACACCGGTCAGGTTGTATAATGCACCGCTTATTATGAATCCTGTTGCCGCACAAAAAGTAAAAACAAACTGGCTCATAGATATAGCTTCTGCCAGCTGCTCTTTTTCAGCAATATTCGGAAGAATTGCTGTGGATGCAGGATTAAATACCGCTCCGCAGCTTCCCAGGAACATAGCGCTTATATAAAGTATCCATATCCGGAGCGTATGGTTATAAAATAATATTGCGACCGTTAATACTACCAGACCCCTGATTATATCCATCCATACCATTATTAATTTTCTGTTGAATCTATCCGCAATAACACCGCCGAACATTGAAACAAAAACAATAGACAGGTTATCTATCACTAAAAAAGAGGCCATTTTTAAACCTGATTTTGTTATATCGAGGATATACCAGCTTAATGCAAACGCATAAATCTGGTCACCTAACTGTGAAATAACTTTACCTGAAAATAAAAGTTGAAAATTTCGATTTAGAAACACACTCCTTTGTTTTGACATACTTAAATTATCAAAACCGTTTCCCACCCTTTCCTCCTTTAATAATACTATATCATAAATAAGTCTATTACACAATTCATTCAACCGCAATCCATGTAATTCAAATATTTTATAAAATTTAATAATTAAGAATATTGACAAATAATATAAACCTATGTATGCTTGAGATTGTTGGAATTTTAGCTGTATGGGGCTATATCCTTTAACTGAAAATAAACATCGATGTTATAAAAGACATTCTTTAATAATCAATAACCGGTAATAAATATAAATTAATTGGTCATTAAGGAAATTTGAATGAAACGGTTTAACTCTGATCTTGTTCAAAAGAATCTGGTTATTCAATTTATTATTATAATATTTTTCAGTATACTGTATTATTTTATATTCATTTTACTTTACAATACAACAGGAAATATCATAGCGGCAATACCGTTGATATTTATAATTATATCCGGATGGTTTTCCGGTATAATTGGAGGAACTGTATCGGGGTTTATTTTTTTTATAATAAACTTTATTCTCTTTTCGGTTATTAAAGGCTATTCTATTTCGGATAATTTAAATAATATTCCATATAATCTCTCTTTGCCGCTGACCGGAGCTATAACTGGTCTGATAAAAGAGCTTCTTATAAAAACGTGGAAGCAATCCGAACAATTAAAACAGGTAAATAAAAATTTAGAAAATGATGTAATAATGAGAAAAAAGGCAGAAAAAGCGCTGGCAGAAGATAAGGAATATCTTTCGGCTGTTTTAAAAAACATTGGAGAAGGAGTAATTTTCGCAGATACCGGTATCAGGATAGCATTAATGAATGAAGCGGCGGAAAATCTTACTGGATGGAATAGGAATGGGGCTTATGGAATGCTTTTATCCGAAGTATTCAAAATTAAAGACAAAATACTAAATGGCGTTGAACCGATCGAATTTCCCAACCAAGCTCAACTAATCTCTAAAAATGGGGCGGAAATTTCAATTATTCTGAGTGGAGCAGCGGTTTATGATAAAGAAAAAAATATTCTTGGAACCGTATTAGTATTTAGAGATATTACTGAAAAAAAAATAATAGAGGACAAACTGGCAAAGGCTCAAAAACAGGAATCAATCGGAATTCTTGCCGGCGGTATAGCCCATGATTTTAATAATCTGCTTACGGGTATTTTCGGTTTTATCGAATTGGCAAGAGAAGATTTACCTGAAGATTCGGAAGCCTTTCATTTGCTGGGTGATGCTATGAAAGTCTCTAATAAAGCAAAGGATTTGACCAGGCGTCTCCTAACATTTTCAAAGGGTGGCCTGCCTGTTAAGAAAACCGTTTCCATAAAAGAGATGATTAAATATAAATATCGTTATGTTTTAGCTGATGATAACATAAAGTGCAATTATGAAATACCGGATAATCTCTGGCTTTGCGATATAGATGAAGATCAGGTTAGACAGGCGATTGACAATATAATTATCAATGCCAGGCAGGCATCGCCTGAAGATGGTATTGTCACATTAAAGGCGGAAAATATAATAATCGGGCGGGACAGCGAGCTTCCTCTTGAAAATGGGCTATATGTAAAAATCTCAATTATCGATCATGGTATAGGAATTCCACCGGAAATCCAGAACTATATTTTCGATCCTTTCTTTACAACAAAACCTGAAGGTAACGGACTTGGTCTCACCGCGGCTTTTTCAATAATACAGAAGCATTCGGGTTTTCTGGATATGCAGTCGGAAAAAGGTAAAGGGACTGTTTTCAATATTTATCTACCTGTTGCTCATAATGAAGGAATAATTAAAGAAGTTACTTCAGACGGATCTGACCAAAAAAATAAACAGCCGGGATATAGAAAAATTCTTGTCATGGATGATGAAAAATATATTCTAGATCTTACAAGTAAGCTATTGAATAAATCCGGATATAGCGTTGAAGTTGCTCTAAATGGCCTGGAAGCTTATGATAAATATAAAAAAGCATTTGAATCAAATAATCCTTTCGATCTGGTTATCCTTGATTTGACTATGTCTTCCGGTCCCGGCGGCAAAGAAACTCTTGTAATGCTGGCAGGTATCGATCCCGGCGTTAAAGCCGTCGCTTCCAGCGGATATTCCGAAGATCCGGTTATGGCAGAGCCACATGCAAACGGTTTTATAGGTACTCTTCCGAAACCTTATACATATCCCGATTTGCATAAAATCCTTCAGAAATACTCTAAGTGAGTCAGTCAGTCAGTTAGTCTGCTGGTTCGCTAGTTGTTTCATGCCAATAAGCTACTGACTAACGGACTAGCCGACTGGCTGGCTTTTGACTAATATCAATCAGTTTGATATAATATTTATGATATCAAGAATATTTTCTTTGAGCCACTGGCGGTTCATCCATCCGCTGGGATTTACAAATCGCCCCTGCAGGATAACACCAAAATGAAGATGATCTCCCAGTGCATAACCGGTATGGCCTGTTCTGGCTATGACCTGTCCGGCTGAAACAATATCGTCTTTTTTTACCATAAGAATCGAGCAATGAGCGTATAGTGTGTATAATCCCATTCCATGACGTATAAGTATCATATTCCCGCTTGATCCGTTATATCCAGCAAATATAACCGTTCCGGGATTTGATGAGAATATATCTGCATTTTTTGAGCTTGCAAGGTCCATACCCAGATGATAAGAATCCCTGACGTTTTTTTTGTTTAATTTGAATATTCGGTGTTCTCCGTATGGTGAAGTAACAACTGCGTTCAATAATGGTTTGAACGGTTTAAAAGAGATAAAATCTATCCGGTTTGTCATTGGTATGGATGTAATGTCTCCTACATTTATTGCTATTTTTTTCTGGAATTCCTTCATAATCATTTCATACTGCTTCAATCTGTTCTTTGGAGCATTTTTTATGCCCAATGCTTCTTCGTTGATTTTATCGCCGGTAAAACTGCTGTCGATTTTTAGATAAGATACTTTATAATCAATTATTTTTGATTCTATCGGGATTTGATTGGAGCTTACATTCCCGGCTTTATCCAGAGCAATGATGTTTATACCGAATTCTTTTTGATAAACAGGCCAGGCAAAAAGCGAAGCATAATTATCGGTATTTCCCATCTTTAAAGGAAAAAAACGGTTTCCTTCATAATCGGTCAGCCATACTGACTTTAAATTATCATCCCTTACTTTGAATATAACAACGGCGCTTCCGCCAAGTTTTATTTGAGACGAGGTTTTTATTATCTCGATTTCCGGCGGTTTTGCATCAATTATAACCGGAAGTGAATATGAACGTCCGGATATTGATAATATGAAAAATAAATCAGGCGGAAAAAAAGGCGGAGATTCAAGCGTATTAAAAGAAATGAGGATGTTTGTTTTATAGGTTTCAATCGATGTAATACTCATCCTGATTTTATAATAACGGCATTCAAGGCCTGCTTCCATTCCATTAGTCTGTGTTGAACCGTCCAAAATAATTTTCAAAGAATAATTTGTATTCCAGTAAATCACAGTATCATTGATAAGATTTGTAATTTTTTCCTGTTGGTTGGTAAATGAGCTATTTTCAAAACCGAAATTAGAAATAAAAGTAATTGAAGAAGAGGTAATATCATTGTTACCCGCAAAAACAGATAATATTCCTGTAAATATTAAAAATAACATTGTAAAACAACTCCTCATTTCATAACTCCGAAACCATAAATTCTTAACAGTTATTTTAAGTCAGTTCTGTTTTTTTTACAATTAAACCGATCGGGTGGTCAACCAGTCAACCAGTCGATTAGTCGAAGTCGGGAAGTCAGTTTGTCGGTTAGTCGAAAGTTTGTAAGTCAATTAGCCGCTTTTTGTTAGTTAAATTAGTTTATTATTGATAATCCCAGCTTATTAATTAACAGACAAACCGACTTCCAGACAAGCCTACGAACTAACTAATAGACTAAATGACTTTCGACTAACAGACTAGTCATTGATTTTACTTTTTAAAACGATATTGTTATAATTTTATGTTGTTTTCAATTGCAATTAAGGAGAAAATATCATGGGAAAAACGATTTTTAATACTATTGAGGAGGCTATTGTTGAGATAAAAAAAGGTGAGATGGTTATTGTTGTGGATGATGAAGACAGGGAAAATGAGGGAGATCTCATAATGTCGGCAAAATTGGCTACTCCTGAAAAGATAAATTTTATTTTGAAAGAAGCCAGAGGGCTTCTCTGCGCGCCGATGTCGGCCGATGTAACCGAAAAACTGGATCTTTCCATAATGGTGGATGACGCTGATGAGAAATGGGGAACTGCCTTTACAGTTTCCGTTGACGCGAAAGAAACCTCAACCGGTATTTCGGCTCAGGAAAGGGCTTTAACGCTGCATGAACTTGCCAGGGCAGATGCAAAAAAGGAAGATTTTGTTCGTCCCGGGCATATATTCCCTTTAAAAGCAAGGAAGGGCGGGGTTTTAAAAAGAACAGGACATACCGAGGCAGCTGTGGACTTAATGCAGTTGTCCGGGCTTGAACCGGTCGGCGTGATTTGTGAAATCCTTAATGAAGACGGTAGTATGGCAAGACTTCCTCAGCTCCTTGAATTTGCTGAAAAATTCAGATTTAAAATAATCAGTGTGGCTCAGATTATAGAATATAGAAGAAACAAAGAAAATCATATATGGCGGGAAGCCGAAGCGCATCTACCGACAAAGTTCGGTGATTTCAAAATCATAGTTTACCGTACTGATATAGATGATAAAGATCATGTTGCGCTGGTCAAAGGTGATATTTCTAAATGCGGCAGGGCACTTGTTAGAGTTCACTCCGAATGTTTTACTGGAGATGTTCTTGGTTCTCTTCGATGCGATTGCGGAGATCAGCTTCATCAGGCAATGAAAATGATAGAAAAAGATGGATGCGGTGTTCTTCTATATATGCGCCAGGAAGGCAGAGGAATAGGGCTGGTAAATAAAATCAAGGCTTATGCGCTTCAGGAAAATAACGGCCTTGATACTGTCGAAGCCAATATACATCTGGGGTTTAAAGCCGATCTTCGTGACTATGGAATAGGGGCACAGATATTAAAAGACCTTGGTTTAACAAAGATCAGGCTAATAACAAATAATCCGACTAAGGTTGTCGGTTTAAGGGGATATGGAATAGAAATTGTGGAAAGGGTTCCTATAATCACCAGGACCAATGAATTGAATTTTAAATATATGATGACAAAAAAGAATAAGATGGGACATATTCTGGATTGACATCAATTGGCATCAATTGACATCAATTGACATGGGTAATCAGATCGTGAGAATCTTCAGTTATTCTTTTATAAATATAATTTGCTATGACTTTCATATTCTGCGCTTCTATATTATCGAATTTGAACCCGGCAGCGTCATCCCTTTTTGCTATCAAAGTGGATAAAGTTCTTATTTTTGTACCGTAAAGAGATATTAAAAGAGGATCATAAACCATTTTCGGAATTAACAGGCTTGCTTCAAGAGAATCATGGAACTTAATGGCTACTCCCCCGGCGCTTATATCCAGAACAAGTCCACTTATGAATTTTTTCAGGTTTTTAATATAAACTGCGGCGGTAATCCTTTCATGTATTTTTGGTTTAATCCTGATCTGCGATCGTCTTTCATGAGTTTTAATATTCTGGTTAATTATATTTTTTACTATTTCATCGGCCATAATTGCAGGATTCTCAGAATAATGAACAAGCGATTTAATTCCTATGTTCATCAACTCTTTCAGATCATTGGGTTTAACGTTCTGACTGATAATTAAGAATATATTAATATCCGGCCGGATAGTTTTAACCTGATTCATAAAATCGCTCTGGAAATTATCCGTTATTAATAGCGGTATTGAAGCGTCTTCTTTCAACAATACAAGGGCTTCATCGCGGGAATTTGTTTCAAGTCCTTCAATCCCCATAGGTATGAGCTCGACTCCCATATCGAAAGATATATACTGGGAAAAGGTATAAATAATAGTCTTCACACTTGTGATCCTTAAAAAAATCGATCGATTTAGGTTTAATATTTTAGATTTATGGTCGATTAGAATATAGTATGAGATTCTGTAAAAATCAACTTTATTAACTTATTGTAATTACTTGATTATTTCATTGATAGATGGTAAATTCAATATTTGTAAAGGAGTATTTTCGATGAAAAAAATTATTCTTACGGTTTTATTTTGTTTTACTTTTATAAATTTATTTGCCGCAGGAATTTCATTTCCTGAATTCGATGTTTACACGGAATTGCAGGATACAACAACAATGTTTACATCATACAGGATTGATATGCTGGTTGATACCGGGTTGAAGTATGGAGTTCAGGTTGGTCTGGGGTTTAAGGCTTATGAAATAACAACCCTGGATTCTAATTATGCTGAACTTTCAACAATAAAAATTATGTCGAATCCCTTTGAGCATTTTTATTTCGGATATTTTCTCGGAAAAACCGCTACACTTGGAAATTCAGAGATCGGCTACAGCGGTTTTCAATTTCATCAGGAACCGCATCTGGAATATATCGGTTATAAAGATATTACCGGATCAGGTGTGGAAACCTATGCAAGCCTATTAGATGATCTTTTTGAACCTCACATTTATATATATCAGCCTTTTGATACAAATCTTGTTAATCTTGATTCTGTAATTTATTTTAATCTGGAAAATTATAGGATAGAAATTTATTTCGGAGTCAATACGATTGATTTCTACAGGGCTATTGTCAACAGTACCCTAGATAAGCGATTCGGACTATTTTTAAAAACTCAGTACGGAAAGGTGGATTTTACGATGGGGCTTTATTCACCGGATTCATATATAACAAATGTTCCTGCACCTGATGATTTTTATCTGAACGTTACGGAACATATTATTACAGGTTATTTTGAGCAGACACTTTCGTTTTTTACACGGCCGTCTTTGTATAACGGCTATAAAGAAAATATCAGCAACGATTTTGATTTTTATCTATCCGCAGGCGCAAAAATTGAAGATCTTGGAATAGGGTTAGAAAATACATTTTTAATGGCAATAAATTATCCGATTTCCGACCGGGCTGGAATATATCTGTATTTTATAAATAACAGTCTTAAATATAAATTCGGTTTTTATTATGATTTAATGGGAACTGCATTCAGCTCCAAATACGGAGCCTTTGTGAGCCTGACAGGCAGCTTATGAACGGAAATCACTTCGGAAAATTGACTAAATTATGATTATATATTAAAATAAATAGCTCTGTTTACTCTGGAGGATTCTTATGGCGATTCAGATAGATAAACTTCTCTCTTATCAGGGAAATAAATATGAGAAAACCACGGCTATGATTAAATATGCCCGCTTTCTCGCTCAGAAAAATGATGAAGACCTTGAAGTAGCTGTTACAAGGCATACAAAGGAAAAGATCACATCAGCGGCGATCAACGATATTCTTTCCGGAAAGATTACTTTTCAAATAGAGCCGCCCACCGAAGAAAAATAATGGGATGGAACACCCTTTATTATTATCTGCTTTTGAAGTTGTCACTAAAGAACAATTTGAATATTCTATTTCCAGTAAGGCTGCCATTGCTGTTGTCGGCCCAACCGGTGTTGGTAAAACTGAAATAGCAATCTATTTGGCAGGAGAAATAAATGGTGAAATTGTTTCTTGCGATTCCGTCCAGCTTTACCGTTTTCTTGATATTGGCTCTGCAAAACCTTCACCTGAAGAACAAAGTCTTGTTTCTCACCATATGATTGATGAGTTCGATCCCGATTACCGGATTGATGTGGGAGTATATAAAAGTCTTGCGGAAAGGGATATAATCGATATTCACTCAAGAGATAAAATTCCTTTAATTACAGGCGGTACAGGACTATATTTCAATTCACTTTATTATGGTCTAATTTCGTCGCCATCGCGTTCTGCCGAACTCAGGATTGGCTTAGAAAAAAGGGCTTCAATTAAAGGCTTAGGTGAGATTTACAAAGAACTGCAGATAATTGATCCGGGGTCGGCGGGAAAAATACTCCCGAATGATAAAAGACGTATAATTAGGGCGCTTGAAGTTTATTATTTAACGGGAGTCCCGATCTCAAAAATGAAGGAAACCAATAAAAAGCTCGGTTTAAACTGGTACATTATCGGCTTGAACAGGGAAAGAAAGGATCTTTATGAGCGTGTGGAAGCACGGATCGATAAAATGATTGAGGAAGGATTAATCGAAGAAACTCGCGGCATTATAAGTAAATTCGGCAGGGAAGCATTTGCTCTTGGAAGCATCGGTTATAGGCATGCCTTAAAATATCTGGACGGCGAATGGAATCTTGAGGTTTTTTTACGTCAATTAAAGCAGGATACCCGGCATTATGCTAAAAGACAGATTACCTGGTTTAAAAAAAATAAGGATATTCATTGGTACCACCCGGATCAAAAGAAAATTATCATTGAGGATGTAAAAAAATTTTTAGCAGGGAATTAGCTGTTGAGGTTATTGATTATGTTCAATATTGTATTCTATCTTTCAAATCCGGTTGATTTTTATCCGGTCTATGATTATCCTATACCAATCGAATTATTTGATTTTGACGGTTTTTCCGTATTCGGTAATCTATACAGGCAGATATTTGAAATATTTCCTCAGGCGGAATACTATTTAATAGGTGAAGGTCTGATAAAATCTCCCGACTTTTATCCTGGTATCAATAAATTTAATTTTCCATCCGGAAACCCGCTTGCCAGGCTTATTTTATTTACCGCATTCAGTATTGCATACCGGTTAAATCCTTTTACTGTTTTTCTACCGTCAAATATTATACTCGATGATCCTGAAATA
Source organism: uncultured Spirochaetota bacterium (assembly GCA_963783575.1). Taxonomy (GTDB): domain Bacteria; phylum Spirochaetota; class Brevinematia; order Brevinematales; family JAOACQ01; genus CAWEAK01. The sequence goes on from CAWAOD010000005.1 coordinate 387,310, forward strand.
CTTACAACTCTTATTAAAAATATTTCCGAAAACCCTGTATCATTATCGGCAATAACATTAATATCAGGCTCAGGCAGGGAATTTCCATTTTATATTGAAGCATCGGAAATTATCAGCCGGTCGGATGAATTAACTCTTAACGGAATTAAAAAATTTATTACGCTTGAGGAAATAAAAAAAATAAAAGAAACCGGTTCCAATGATGTAATTGTGGAAAAGTATTTCGGCCGGACTGGTATATTGACTTTTAATTCAATGAAATTCGGAGAGATAATTTCTTCTTACACTGAAGATTTAGGCGAATTGTTTTATCTTCTTGTACAGGCATGGATAGATGGTAAATCGGTTCAAACAAGTATAAGGGAAATTATAAAATCTCTCACTGATTATAATTTATATGATATTTTCAGTAAAACTGATGATAAGTTTATGGCTTCGCCGGGAATTAAATTTAAGGAAATAGCATCCTGCGGAAAATTTCCGGAAGCCTTGCCACTGGATTCGCAGGGAAATTATATACTCGGCGGGGCTTTCTTTGATAGAGTATTCGATTCTATAATCATAAACAAAAGCAATAAACCTGTTATTTTAAAAAACTTAAATCAGGTATTGGTTTTATCCAGAGATGGAACAGTAAAAATCGAAGGTTTGATCAATTAAGAGTTTATTTAACTTTTATTTTAAAACTATTTAATAATTCTTGACAAAAGTAGTCAGTATTGAGTATAATATAGTCAGTACTGACTATTGGAGTATTTTTATGAAGATACCGCTTTATTTATTGGGGCTTCTCAAAAGATTCGGGCCTCTGCATGGCTATCAACTGAAAAAAATTGTTGATGATAATCTTTCAGATTTTACGCAGATAAAACTTCCAAATATTTACTATCACCTGGAAAAACTGGGAAAAGAGGGATTTTTATCCGCAGGATTGGAACAAAGGGATTCTGGGACCGAAAGGACGGTTTATTCATTGACAATTAAAGGGAAAAAGAAATTTAAAGATATGCTTAACAGTTTTCTGAATTTCGATTACCGGGCTTCTTTCGATTCGGATGCGGCATTCTTCTTTTCCGATTCTCTTCCGGTAGAATTATTGGAGAAAAATCTTGAAACTTACAGGGATAAAATGGCGAAAGCCCTGTTGATATTAAAAAAGCATAAGACAGAAAGTCTGAATTCCATACCTGAAAAATTCCGGGTATCCGCATCTGTTATCTTCAGCCATCATGAAAAACATTATAAGGCTGAACTGGATTGGGTTGAAGAATCGCTTAAAATATACAAAAAAGATATATAAGGAGGATTTTCTTATGGATGAGTTGAAAAAAAAAATCCTGGATGAGAGAAACTTTAAAGTAAATTATTTTAAAATAAGCGGTAATCTCTGGAGGGCTGAAGCAGAGGTAAAGGATGATCTGCATCAAATAAAGACCTGGCTTGAAATTAGCATCCTGGATTTTAAAATAAAAGACGCTGGTATTGAATTTATTAAAATGCCTTTTGAGGAATGCAAATTAATTTGTGAGAAAGCAAAAAAGCTAATCGGGACAAAGGTAAAGGACCTTGGATTCAAAATTTTCCGCACTTTTCTTGGAATAAACGGATGCTCAAATGTCTATCTTTTATTTGGTCTTTCCGGCCCCGGATTCTACAATATATACCAACTGAATATGGTTAATGAAGGTATAATCAGTCAAAACGATTACAATTTAATGATGAAGAAAGACTGTGTCGCACATAAAGAGATTAATATTAAGAAGAATAAAAATGTATAACCGGTCTGTTCGTTAAAGGCTTTTCATAATATAATCAAGGTAGCTGCTCATAGACAGAGCCCTTGATATCGACATCGCTGAAATATTGGCGAAAGAATCCAGGTACCTTGCCTGGTCTTTTGATAGTTGGGGATCATTATCCTTTTTTAATATTGCAAGCACGCCAATAACGGAATCATGGGTTTTCATGGGAAGGTAAAACCACTGCGATGATGAAAGCGTATCAGTACCCCTTCCGGCAGTCTTCCCGTTTTTATAGACCCACTGGGCTATACCGGATTCATTGCCGCTGAAAGATTCTGTTTTTTCTGTGCTTCCCATAATCTTTACGATATCTTCCTTATTGGGAAGGAGAATTACCACCTCACATTTGAAGAATTCGGAAATATTTTTGTTGATTGTCCTTAGTATGTCGCTAAGCTGGTTATAAGTTAGAAGTTCTTTGCTGAAGTTATAGATGGTGAAAAGGAATTTTTCCTGGTCGCGGTAGATATCTATCCTCCACCTGAGACGGTCGGATAGAATGCTTGTCGATATGCCGACAATGAAAAACACGACAAAGATCGGTAGGTACCGGATATTATTTACAGAAAGCTTAAAATATGGTTCGACAAAAAAGTAGTCCAGTGAAGCTACCGAAAGAAGCGAAGCCCAGATGCCCTGTTCCCTGCCCAAATATGTACTGACGATTATAACTGGTATTAGCATCAGCATTACGACATTTGTAAAACCGAGTTCCTTAAAAAATATAAAGCTAATCCCGGTAAATATCAAAACTATAATTAAAGTAATAATATACCTTACAAAATCGATCTTTTTTTTAGCCGCCGGTTTTTTCTGACGTAATTTCTGCTCATCCGAGGAATCTACAAGCATTACCTGTATGGGTTTCGCTTTGCGGATAAGATCGTTAACGACTGACCCCCTCATTATATTGTTAAACCTGGATCTCGAAGAAAAACCGATAAGAATTAATGTGATATTGTTTTCAACTGCGAACCTTGCTATTTCATCTGCAATTGTATTTCCTATCAAGGTTATTGTTTTTGCTCCAAGATCTTCGGCAAGCTTGAGATTTTTTTCCGCCTGTGCCCTAGCATCTTCACTTACATTACCGAACTGGATCGACTCGATATAAACCGTGTACCATTCGGCATTCAGGTCTTCGGCCATCCTGTGCCCTATACGAATAAGCTTCTGCGACGATGGACTGGAACTTATGGCGATTAGGAGTCTGGAACTTACTGAGACCTGGCTTTGCATAGAGTTTTCACGCATATAATTCAAAAATTCATCGCCGACCTGCCTTGCGGTATATCTGAGGGAAAGTTCTCTTAATCCCATCAGATTGCTCTTTTTAAAAAACTCAAGCATTGCGGTCCTGGCTTTTTCCGGTATGTAGACCTTGCCGTCCTTAAGCCTTCTTTCAAGTTCCTCGATCGGAATATCGACAAGTTCTATTTCATCGGCATTATCAAAAGAACTGTCCGGTACGATTTCTTTTACTTTGATTCCCGTCATCTGTTCGACAATATCGTTTATACTTTCCAGATGCTGAACATTTAATGTAGTAACAACACTGATACCGTCATTTATCAACTCTTCAATATCCTGCCAGCGTTTGGTGTTCCTCGAACCGGGAATGTTGGTATGCGCCATTTCATCGACAAGGACAAGCGCGGGCTTTCTTTTCATAACTGCGTCAATATCCATTTCATCGATTGTTATGCCCTGGTATTCGATTTTTCTGCGCGGGATGATTTCCAGGTCCGCAAGTAATGCTTCGGTCTCGGCCCTTTTATGCGTTTCAACAATGCCTATGACCACATCTACGCCGCTAGATTTGAGCTGTCTGGCATTCTGGAGCATCCGGTAAGTTTTACCGACGCCTGCCGAATACCCCAGGTATATTTTTAAAATACCGCTCCCGTCGCTTTCATCGGCTTCCTGCTGCTGCATTCTCTTCAATATCGTTTCGGGGTCAAGCCGCCTGTGTTCCTGTGCCATTTCTTACCTCCGGAAAGCCCGTCAAAATAGCTTTTTATATTTTAATATTCAGCTCAAATTCTACAATTGTTTTTATGATATATTGTGCAATTTCTGATATATCTGTATTGATATCAAATTCATTTTCCCTAAATTCTATGTTCTCACCAGAGTGCGATGGATAGGTTAGAACTATATAACCTTTCAGAGTTTTATCATCATAGTAATTTTTCAATTCGATCTTATCTTTCAAGTTAGCTGCAAATTCTTCAGGCAGTCCTTTCCAGATAGCGTCTATAATCTCATCAGTTTATCCAAAATCTTCTTAAGATTATCTGAAACTATATTATTTCCCGGTTGATCGGCTCCCCGTATAAGCTGGTGTCTTAGGTTGATTATTAGCTTGATTAATTCATCATATGATTCTTTCTCAGACATAAAATATCTTCCACAATAAATATTTAATATATTAACTTTTGGTATAAAGTAACTGTATTTTTATCAAGCAATTTAGTTAACACCGGCCAATTTATCAAGGGCTAAATTTAGCTTTAGCACATTCACTTTTTGCTCCGATAGTATGTTTTCCCTGTTACTTAAAATTAAAATTTTTACATCGTTAATATTAAGATTACGTATTTTTGCTATTCTACCGGCTTGAATCATGGCATTTGAAACACTTATATCGGGATCGAGGCCGCTCGCGGAAGCCAGCGCCATATCCGCCGGGATGGCAGCGCCTTCAGGTAAATTATTTATTCTGCGGATATCAAGGATACGGTTACTGACCATATTAATCAAATTGGAACTGGTTGGGCCATAATTATAACCGCCGGAATTCGTCGCGTCATAATCGCTTGCCGAAGGCCGGCCCCAGAAATATATATCATTGGTAAAAAGCTGGCCGATCAGCCCCGATCCGGCAATTTTACCGTTTCGCATTACCAGGCTTCCGTTCGACTGCTTCGGAAAAGCTATCTGTGCAATTCCGGTTATGAGAAACGGGTAGACTAAACCGGTTAGAACGGTAAATACAATTAATATTATTATGGATTGTATGATTAATTTCATAAATTTCTCCTATTTGAATAATTGCAGGAACATATCGATAAGCTTAATCCCGGGAAACGGCAAAATAACGCCTCCGAAACCGTAGATAAGAAGGTTCCTCCATAAAAGGGAGACAGCCGATTGAGTTCTGTACTTGACCCCGCGCAACGCAAGGGGAATCAGTAAAGGTATGATTATCGCATTGAAAATAACGGCTGCAAGAATTGCAGATTCCGGATTTGCCAGGTGCATAATATTCAATATGCCCAGCGCCGGAAATGCCACCATAAACATAGCCGGAACGATGGCAAAATACTTTGACACATCATTAGCTATGCTGAAGGTCGTAAGAGCTCCGCGTGTAATAAGAATTTCCTTACCTATTTCAACAATGTCAAGAAGCTTTGTTGGGTTGGAATCAAGGTCGATCATATTCGACGCTTCCCTTGCAACCTGGGTGCCTGCGTTCATTGCGACTGCGACATCCGCCTGGGCGAGAGCAGGAGCGTCGTTCGTACCGTCGCCGATCATCGCAACCAGAAAACCGTCAGCCTGGTATTTACGGATCATCTCAAGCTTCATTTCGGGTTTTGCCTGCGCTATGAAATCATCTATTCCTGCCTCAGCTGCTATGGTAGCGGCTGTAAGCTGGTTATCTCCCGTAATCATAACGGATTTTATACCCATTTTACGGAGATGAGCAAGCCTTTCCTTAATACCTACTTTAAGAATGTCCGACAGGCGGATTACTCCCAAAACATTTCCGTCTTCAGCTACGACCAGCGGTGTTCCGCCCTTTTCCGAGATATTTCTGACATTTGAACGTACAGATTCGTCGATTTTAGCATTTTTTGATTGTACCAGGGCTTCAATAGCTTCAAAAGAGCCTTTTCGTATCTCTTTTCCTTCCATATCTATACCGCTCATCCGGCTTTCTGCAGTGAAGGGGATGAATTTTGCGTTTTCAGGGACTTTAATATCCCTTCCGCGGATATTGAGCGTTTCTTTAGCAAGGGTCAGGATGCTTCTGCCTTCGGGTGTTTCATCCGCAAGGGAAGCAAAGAGAGATTTTCTGGCCAGTTCTTCCATGGTAACACCATCGGCGGGAAGGAATTTTTTGGCCATCCTGTTTCCAAGGGTTATTGTACCTGTTTTATCGAGAAGAACAATACTTACATCACCGGATGCTTCAACTGCACGTCCGGAAAGGGCAATTACGTTCCTTTCGATCAAGCGGTCCATGCCGGCAATTCCGATTGCAGGGAGAAGCGCGCCGATTGTTGTCGGCATAAGGCAGACAAGCAGTGCAACAAGTACCGGCACGGTTACATATACGCCGGAATATTTGTTATAAAGTATCAGCGTTATAACAACTATTATAAACAATATTGTCAGCCCTACAAGAAGTATTTCCAGGGCGATTTCATTCGGGGTCTTCTGCCGTTTAGCGCCTTCCACCATGGAAATCATTGTGTCAAGAAAGCTTTCTCCGGGATTGCTGGTGATCTTTATTTTAAGTATACCCTCGATTATTTTTGTTCCGCCCGTCACTCCGCTTCTGTCGCCGCCGGCTTCCCTGATTACCGGCGCCGATTCACCCGTTATCGCCGATTCATCCACAAGTGCCGTCCCCTCGACAATTTCACCGTCTCCTGCAATTAGCTCACCCTTTCCGACAAGAATAAAGTCGTCTTTTATCAGGCTTAGTGCCGGTATTTCCTGGATGTTACCGGGATTCCCGGTTGTTGCTTTTTCCGTTATCTTATGGGCCATCATTGTGCTTCTCGTGCTTTTCAATTCTTCCGTCTGGGCTTTTCCGCGGCTTTCTGCGATTGCCTCGGCAAAATTTGAAAAGATCACTGTAAACCATAACCATAAGCTGATGTTTAGATTGAATAAATAAGGCTGATTCTTAACAATATTAATAATTGTAATGAACGTTGTTATTACAGCGCCGATCTCTACAACAAACATAACTATATTACGGATCATAATCAAAGGGTTCAATCTTATAAAGGATTCTTTTAGGGCATCCAGCAATATCGGTTTCCAATCTATATGTTTCATTTTTTCAACTGACATATTTTACCTCCTTAAAATAATTTTATTGAATGCATAAAGAGATGTTCGAGTATTGGTCCCAGGGTAAACGGCATAAAGAAAGTCAGCCCGCCGAAAACAATAACAATAAAGACCAGCATAATGACAAAGAGTGGTGTGGCTGTCCTGAATGTTGCAGGAGTATCGGCTATAAATTTTTTCTTGGCAAGAGAACCTGCTATGGCTAATGCCGGTATTATTGTTGAGAAACGTCCAATCAGCATAGCAAAGCCTATAAACAGGTTATAAAATACGGTATTGGCATTCAGCCCGGCAAAAGCAGAACCGTTGTTCCCAAATGGGGACGCAAAATCATAAAGAATTTCCGAGAGGCCTCTCGGGCCGAATTATTCAGGCTCGACAATCCCACCGGAAGAACACATGCTATTGACGAAAATATCAATACGCACATCGGGGCTGTAATCATACCGATCAAGGTCATTACCATTTCGTAAGGGTCCAGTTTTTTATTATAAATTTCCGGTGTTCGACCGATCATAAGCCCGGCAAGATACATAGTCATGAAGGCATAATAAAGCATACTGATTATACCAACGCCCACACCTCCGAAAATTATCTCCCCAATACCCATATTGAACATCTGGATTAAACCGGTCATTGGGAGCATGCTTTCATGCATGGAATTAACAGCGCCAGTGGATGTTACCGTTGTAGCGATGCTGAAAAAAACCGATGTAAATATTCCGAACCGGGTTTCCTTCCCTTCCATGTTCGCGCCATTGGTGATGCCAAGCCTTGCCAGGTTTGGATTTCCTTTGAATTCAAAGTATACGGCTCCCGCAATTCCTGCTAACAGCAGGATAAACATTGCCATAAACAGGGCTATTCCCTTACCCCGGCTTTTCATTAAAAAGCCGAACATAAATGGAAATGCGAAAGGAAGCAAAAGCAGGCTCAGGATTTCCAAAAAATTTGTGAAAAAGTTCGGATTTTCAAAAGGGTGGGATGAATTCGCGTTGAAAAAGCCTCCGCCGTTGTTTCCCAATTCCTTGATCGCCTCCTGCATAGCTACCGGTCCTACGGCAATGACCTGCTCCTTACCCTGAAGGGTTGAAGCATGCGCATATCCTCCCAGAGTCTGAACCACACCCTGAGAGACAAGGATTAATGAAAGAATAATTGAAAGAGGGATCAATATATAAAGAACAGTACGCGTCAGGTCCACCCAAAAATTCCCGATCGTCTCAGAATTCTTCCTGGTAAATCCGCGGAAAAGTGCAAGTGCTGCGCCAAAACCCGTAGCCGCCGAAAGAAAATTCTGCACTGTCATTCCGGCCATCTGCGTAAGATAACTCATTGTACTTTCACCGGCGTATGACTGCCAGTTGGTATTGGTCATAAAAGAAATAGCTGCATTGAGCGCTGTATCCCATCGTACGGGACCCATTTTTTGCGGATTGAAAGGTAAATAATTTTGTATTAACTCTATAATGAAAAGCATAAGAAATCCAGCCGCATTAAACAAGATCAAAGCAAGTGAATATTTTTTCCAGTTCATTTCCTCGGCGGGATCTATACCGCTTATACGGTATATCAACTTTTCCAGAGGCAGGAACACGGGCGTCAAAATCGTCTTTTCGCCGTCAAAAACCCTGGCCATAAACTTTCCTATCAGCACTGCCAGTGTGATCAGAACAGCGAAAAATATTAATAAATATACAAGATTACCGGCCATATTAAAACCTCCTTTTATCCTATAGGCTGCGTTATTTCTTGAGATTCATGAAAAAATAATAAACTTTTACATGAATTTCAACCGGTAATTAAAAAGATGGTTTAATCTGTCGGTTTATTTTATATATTAAATATTAATCATATTAAAGTCAAATTTTTTATTCGGGGCTATTTTTTTAACAATGTCTGGAATACCGGGGATATAAACAGAATCGTGCTCAATATAATTAAAATAACTGTTGTAGTCCAGCCGGTTACATTCTGAAACAGATTATTCCTATGTTCTCCCATCACTTCCGGTTTACTCACTATTATCATCATACAGATAAGAACTACCGGCAAAAGTACTCCATTCAGAACCTGGGACCAGACGGTTATCAGTATCAGCGGAGCGTTCGGAAGCAGGATTATGACGACTGCGATCAGCATTATAAACGTAAAAAGCGCATAAAATTGAGGAGCCTCGCTGAATTTTTTATTGATCCCTGCTTCAAACCCGAAAGCTTCGCATACATAAAAAGCTGTTGCTATCGGAAGGATTGCCGCGGCAAATATGGAAGCTATAAAAAGCCCAAAAGCAAAAAGAGCGGACGCAAAAGCCCCGGCCAGAGGTTTAAGCGCGACTGCCGCGTCTTTTGCTTCATTAATCTGTATACCGTTGATATGCAGTGTTGCAGCGCAGGCGACAACAATAAAAAAAGCCACAATAATTGTGATAATGCTTCCTATGATAACATCCCAGACCGTAAATTTATAATCATCGATGCTGATACCCTTTTCGATAACAGCCGACTGCATATAAAACTGCATCCAAGGCGCGATTGTGGTACCAACAACTCCTACCACCATACTTATATAATCAGTATTCATTTCAAATCCTGGTTTTATTAAGGCCGATCCGATATCATGCCAGTTCGGCTTTGCCATCAAAGCGGAAACAATATAAGAAAGTAGAAAAAAACTGAAAACCAGGAATATCCTCTCAGAGACTTTATAATCTCCTTTAACAACAAATATCCATACTCCAATCGCCGCTACCGGAACAGAGATGTATTTGCTGATACCGAAAACCATCATGCTCCCTGCTACTCCTGCAAGTTCGGTTGCAGTATTTCCGATGTCTGCAATTAGCAAAAAAACAAATATGAAAAAAGTGACTTTAACCCCGAAATTTTCCCTTATCAGATCGGCAAGACCTTTGCCTGTTACAATTCCCATCCTGGCGTTCATTTCCTGCACAGTAACAAGAACTACCAGAGACGGTATCAAAACCCATAGCAGGTGATAACCGTAGATTGAACCTGCAAGGGAATAAGTCGTTATGCCTCCGGCGTCATTATCTACACTGCCGGTTATTATTCCCGGCCCAAGAATGCTTAAGAATAACAGGATATTTCTGATTGCGGGATTTTCCTTTATTGTCTGAAATATTCTCATCTTGCCCTCCCGCCGAATGCATCTGTGAACATAATTATTTTACTCTATTAATATACCAGTTTTATATTTCTTTCAAGAATTAGCCGAAAGTCGATTAATTATTTAGTCTGTCAAATGGATGATAAGTCCTTTTGTCATAAGCAATTATATCTGAATACCGCTATTCAATTGGATAACTATATGACTAACTGACTAATTCACTGGCCGACTGACTGGCTAGCCAGCTTTCGACTAACAGACTAAGTGTCTGGCAAAAAAAGCCTGATAACGAACCGCCAGTAAAAGCGGCCCGGAATCAGGCTCTGCGGGCTTACCCCCGGGGGGAATCGAACCCCCGCTGCAAGGATGAAAACCTTGTGTCCTAACCACTAGACGACGGGGGCGGGGTTGTTATAAAATCAACAGGAAAATATTATATAACAATATCTTTTGATTGTCAAAAAAGGAAGGGATACCGGAAACTTTAATTTGACAAATCATTGCATTTTGATTAGAATTAAAAAATTCAATTAAATAATTCTGGAAATTAAATGCCATGGAGAAAATCGTATGCCTCTTAAATTGATTTTTTTCCTAACCATAATATGCGTTAGTAGCTCTTTTGCGAATGATAATTACAACAATTTAATTCTTTATGCCGGAGAAACAGAATCTACAAATTACTCTAATGCCTTAAAACTTTATGGCCTGGCAATACAAATTGATCCGGACAATCCGGAAGCTTACATAAGAAGAGGAGTCCTGCTTTATTCCCATAGCGATTATATATCGTCTTACAGGGATTTTAAAACTGCGGTCAAAATTGAGCCAAACAAGGATAAAAAGCAATCCGAAATTAAGTCAATCGACTATCTAACCTGTACAAGGTTCATCGGAAGCAATGCAGAAGAAGAATCTAAAAAAGCGATGGACCTGATAATGAAGGGAGATTCGAAAGAAGCTATTCTGGTTCTTTTAGACTTAATTATTACCAATACTCAGAATGCCTTTATTTATTATCAACTTGGATATGCCTGGACTGAATTGAAAGATTATTCAAAAGCATCCGATTATCTAGAAAAAGGTCGTCTTGTCAACCCGGTATATGAAAATATCCTGCTTGAATTAAAATATGTCTATTCAGAAACAAAGAAACTTGAAAAACTTGATGAAGTAATTAATGATCTAATGAATTTTTATGGAGAAAATCCAGTTCTATACCAGGATCTAGGCTTTGCATACGCGGAGTCGGGTAATTTCGGCAGAGCAGCTCAGGTATTTGAAACCAGTATTAATAAATTTTCAGACTATTATATAACTTATTTTATCCTTGGGCAGATATATTATCAGACCGGAAAATTCGAAAGTGCAAAAATATATTTACGAAAATTTTATTACAAAGTCAATCAAAGTGATTTTGATAAGTATAAAATCGATGAAGATATAAGTGCTTACAAGCTTAGGGCAAAAATCATGCTTGACGATATGAGTAACTATTCTGCCAGCTCAAGCAGCCAAGGGAGCAGGGATGCTCCATGATAGCCTTTATTATTTAATGATATTGTCGAACGTAAGTTCGACAGCGCAACGATTGCGCATAGTTCGACAGCGGCACGAGGTCACACTAACTCAAGCAGCCAAGGGGACACGGATGTTCCATGATATCTTCTATTAATTTAATAATATTGCTGAACGCAAGTTCGGCAGCGACACGAGGTCGCACATTTCAGTTATAATTTTGATATTCCGAAAAGTAGATGGGTTCTTGATAATGCATTTAGAATAAACGGAGTCAGAGATAAGAGGGATTATTTATGAAATACAATATACAGGGAGGATTGATTGCCACACCTGAGCTTATCTTACAGAATGCAGCGCTTGTTATTGAAAATAATTTTATAAAACAAATTGGGAAACCAGATCCTTCGGCTGATTTTAATATAAATCTTGACAAGGACGATATAATTCTTCCTGCTTTAATAAATGCGCATGACCATCTATTAGGATCATACTATCCGAAAGTCGGTAACGGACCATACATGAACTGGCTTTCCTGGGATAATGATTTAAAAAGTCATGAATTATATTTTGAAAGAAGTAAAATCTCCAATGAAGATCTTTACTTACTTGGTTCATACAAAAATCTTATATCCGGTGCCGTTACAGTATCCGATCACATACCTCACTCTGTTAATGAAAAAATGATTGATAAAATGCCTGTAAGAATAATAAAAGACTATTCTCTGGAACATGAATGTTCAAGTTACGATTTAAAATGGGGAAGAGGAATTACAATTGAACATAAAGAGGCAAAAGAAAAGAATATCCCTTTTATCACGCATCTTGAGGAGGGTTTTGATGAAGAAGCAACACTCGGTGTTGATATTCTTAAAGAACTTAAAGTCCTGGATGAGAATACAGTTCTGATTCATGGAATTTCTTTCTCTGATTCTGATATCGATGAGATTGCGGCAGGAAATGTGAATGTAGTGTGGTGTCCTTCATCAAATTATTATATGTTCAAGGAAACGGTCAATATAAAGAGACTTCTCAAAAAAAATGTAAATGTGTCCCTGGGGACTGATTCACCTATGTCAGGCGGCTTGAATATTCTCGAAGAATTGAGGTTTGCCCGGGACCTTTATTATAAAATGTATAATGAAATTTTAGATGATAAAATTCTTATCAGGATGGTAACCGTTAACCCGGCCAGGTCTCTTCGAATGAGCCGCCAGGGTAAAATAGAGCCGGGGTATTCTTCTGACATCCTCGTATTGTCCGGCGGAGATCCTAAAAATCCATATAAAACGCTTATTAATAGCTGGTTTAACGAGATAAAACTGGTTACCAGAAATGGGACTCCTATTTATGGAAGCGAAGAATTCACGGATATATTTAAAAGATTCAAATATAATTATCAGACGGTTAATATTAATGGTGTAAAAAAAATATTAATAGGCAAACCGCTTGACCTTTGTAAAAGAATATGGGAAAATGTTGGGTTCAAAAAAGAATTACCTTTTTTTCCTGTAGAATTTTAAGTACATTTATAACTGATTATATCAATTAAGAAGGTTAATAATGCCTTTTGAAAGAAGATATACCGAAGGTTCAATTATTTACTTTGATCATGAAAAGGGTGACAACATTTATATATTAAAATCGGGAAGGGTTGATTTAAGTTATATTCAGCCTGAAAGCGGTGAGAAGATTACAAAAACATTGAGCCTGGGAGAGTTTTACGGGCTTAAATCCGCAATAATCAATCATACACGCGATGAGATTGCCGAATCCATTACAGAATCGGTATCTATCGAGTTCAAGATTCCCGAATTTGAAACATATGTTTCAAAAAATGTCGAACTGATGAAGCGCCTGCTCAGGGTTCTTTCAAATCAACTGCGCAATCTTGGGATTAAAGTAAACAACTACCTGGGGAACAATGTCCTGTATCCGCCTAATATTGGATTATTTAAGATAGGCGAATATTATTTAAATAATCAGCAGTATAAGCAGGCAGTCCAGGTTTATCAGCGTTACTGCGAACAATATCCTGATACGAACATTATGGAGGAGGCAAAATACAGGATATCTATAAGTGAAGAAGCTTTACGCACCGGTTTTTTAAAAGACTTTAAACCGATTGACCAGATTATTGAAAGCGATGTGAACGGAGGCGGAACAATCATTGAGGTTGCCGATAAAAAAGAAAGTATGGTCAATGTTCATTCAGCGCTTGGCATTAGAGAATTCATGGATAAATATTATAAAGCTCAATCATTTTATAACGGCGAGGATTATGCGAATGCCGAAAAGAACCTTAAGGAATTGTTCGGTGTGGATGTAACGATGGCAAATCCGGATATGGTCACAAACGCAAAACTAATGTATTTCAGCACACTATATAAACTTCAGAAGTTTAACGAATGCAGCCAGGAAGTTACCGAATTCCTAAAAAAGGTAAAGGAACCGTCGATTATTAAAAAGACTCTTTTCATACTTGCCGATATTTATAAAAGTCTTGGAAATATTGATGGGGAAAAATCAATTCTTCAGAAAATAGTGATAATGCCTCCGGTGGACGATCTTTCCAGAGCGGCTAAACAAAGAGCGGATAATATTAGGTAGGCGGACTTTATGGGAGAAGAAGTACTGGATAAATATGAGAAATCATTTAATCCGGGTGATATAATTTTTTGTGAATATGAAAAAGGCGACGAATTCTATATTATAAAAGAAGGTAAGGTCAGAATTACAAAAATCCAGGACAACAAGGAAAAAACTCTCGACATTATGGAGCCGCCGGCCATTTTTGGTGAAATGGCAATTATAGAGGATGCTCCAAGAAGCGCAACCGTTATTGCAGAAACACCGGTAAAGCTAGTCGTGTTAAGAAAACAGAATTTTAATGAACTGCTGGTATCGAACCCAAAATGGGCTTTATCACTGATTAAGATTCTCAGCAAAAGAATTTTTGATTCACAAAGACGGCTTGAGATCCTATCACTGAAAGAAAATGAATCCAAGGTCCTTGATACGATATTAATGCTGGTCGAATGGAAAGGGATTGTCCCAGCGACATACCAGGATACAAAACCTATCGATCTTGAGAATACTAAAACCGATGATGTTGCACACTGGTGCGGGCTTGATATCCGTGAGGTTGAAAAATATATTATCCGGTACATCAATATGGGCAGGCTGGAAAGAACCGGAGGCAAACTTGTTGTTAAAAACCTGCCGGATATTTATAGAATGGTAAGAAACAAAAGGAAACTTCAGGAAAAAGAAACATAATATTTTAGAATCATTATCCCTGTTCAATGACCGTCTTCAGCCGGTTTTTCAGTTCATCCGTATCGCCGGTATTTAAAGTCTGGTTTATTACAGCTTCAAAAACATCCTTTACATACCATCCTGCAGTATCAATGATAGCGTTTGAAATCTCTATATTATTCTGCGCCAAAAAAGATGTAATATCGTAAAGCAGGGCAGGCCTGTCCGTACATGAAATATCGAATTTGTAAAAATTACCGGTTGTTCCGTCAATAATAATTTCTGTCTTTCTGTGGAAAATGGAATTGACAGGTTTTAATTTCTTCTTAAATTCATATATAACCTTTGATAATTTATTATAATCATCTTTGTATTCCATGAATAATTTATCAAGATTTTCCTTCCATATCCTTAGTTCTTCCTTCATACTGTGCTCGGTAAAATCCAGGCCGAACAGCCTTATGATGTAAAATTCGTCAAGCGCCGTGTTTTCAAATGTATGAATATCCGCCCTTACTACATCCGCTCCGTTAAGGAAAAGAATACCCGATAATAATGAAAAAAGACCGATTTTATCGGCGGCAAAAAACTTAACCTTGAAGTAATCGTTGAAAGCCTTTATTTCAATCTTATAATTGATATTTGAAATTTCCCTTATGGTTTTATAATCGCTCAGGATATCTTCCTCATCATTGGTCAGGATGTATTTACCGCTTATTTCACTTAAAAAAGTGTTAATTCTATCATCATTGAGTTTTTCAATTAATCTAACTGCTGTTGATTTAATCAAATCGGCTTGATAATTCTCGTCGATTTTTCTGGAAAGCAGGCCTGATACGTTTCTATATACACGGTTAAGCAATTCTGCCATATAGCCTGAAAAGTTTTTGGGGTTCGTTGCATAGATATCAGAATATGTCAATAGAAAAAGGAAATCAAGATATTCAACCGGAAACGCCGTCATAAAAAATTCTTTTGCAAGGTCAAGCAGCAGCTGCATGCTCGATATGTCACTTCTTCTGATAATATTTGAAAGCAGCAAATGGTTATTTATCAGGAATAAAATTGCCTTTTTATATGAAGTATAAATGGGAATTTTCTTAAAAATCTCGTCAGCCATTTCCACGCCATTTTTAGCATGGTCTCCGTTGTAGGTCTTTCCTATATCATGAAGAATAAGGCAGAATTTAACGACCCAGATATTATCCCTGTAATTTATTGCCGTTTCCTGAAGAATCACGTATTTCAGCCTTTCGGATTCTTTGATTTCCTTTGTATAAAGTGATTCTAAAGCCCTGACGGCCTCTATGGAATGCTGGTCAACGGTATATTTATGAAAAGGGTTGTGAAGAATCATATGCTTAATTTTACCGAATAAAGGAATATAGCGGTAAATAAATCCTGAAAGTTTCAAGACTGTAAGAGCTTCATAGGAATTTCCCAGATTTAGGATATTTTTGAATTGATTGAAAATCTCTCTGGATGATCTTTCCTTATCCGTAATGAGGAATGAACTTTCTTTTAAATATTGTATTAGACTAAATGAATAGAAATTTTTATTCTGAGTGTATAATGATATAAATTCAAGGGCTTTTTCAATAGAAGGTTTTATTTCTTTATTAATATAAAACTGATTATTTATAATGAAGTAATCCGTTAATTTATTTTTATCATAAAATAAAATTTCCTTCTTTTTTTCCTTAAAAAATTTAATATTTATTTCTTCCATCATATATAAAAGTATCAATTGAATATCCGAAGCCTTCTCATAATAATGCTTCATCAGGCGCCTGATTTTACTGTATTCATCACCTTCCAATTCCAGATAATTTGCAACATCGGAATGATAATCCAGATAAAGATTGTCCTCTTTCCTTTGATTTATAAAATGAAGCATATTCCGGATATAAAGTATAAAGTCATACGCTATTGAAAGCTTACGAAAATATATTTTTGGCAGGCTTTCTTTCAATCCTTCAAGCCCTCTTTGGTTATAGAGAGCAAAATTAAGCCATTCCATTAAATGTACACTTCGCAGGCCACCGGAATTATTTTTAAGGTTCGGTTCCTTCAACAAAACCTCATTGGACGGCTGGCTTTCAGGGTTAAGGAATATTCTTCGGATTTCTTCAACTTTTGATTTTAAATAATCTTTTCTTGTTCGCTTAAGGATTTTTGCAATTGTTGGGTTTAATTTTTGAAAAAGTTCATAATCTCCCGCCAGGAATCTTGCTTCGAATATAGAAGTAAGGAAAGTCTCATCTGTCATTCCCTGTTCCATTACATTTGATAGTGTCCGGGTACTGCTTCCCAAATGATAGTTCATGTCCCATAAATAATAAAGAAAAATCTTTGCAAATTCTTCTATTTTTATACCATCCGAGTAAAGGAGTAAAATATCTACATCCGAGTACGGTGAAAGCTCAGATCTGCCGTATCCTCCGACTGCAATAACGGTAATTTCTTTTGGAACACCTCCTATAGCTTCAATTACCTTTTTTATAATGGCATCCTTTAAGCTACTGAGTTGTCCTGAGATAAGGAGTCCCTTCCCAGATCTCCATTTTTTAAAGTTTTCAATTTTAAGATAATCATACGCTTTTTTTTCAATGGATAGTACCGATTGAATAATTTCATTCCTTGGAAGAGTATATTTTAAGTTATTTATTTCCGCTATAAAATCATTAAATTCCATAAATCCTTCATAAAATAACAAAAGCGGCATTGGCTATCCAATGCCGCGGTAGTTTTCTGAGTTATTATAAAATAGATAGTCTTAAATTACCATCTTTAGATAGCTATTTCCCCGCGTTCTTTTGTCCTGACACGAATAACATCGGTTATTTCCGATATAAATATTTTTCCATCGCCGATCTGTCCTGTTCCGGCAATTTTGATAATCGCATCTATGATATCTTCCGCTTTATCATCTGAAGAAACAACTTCAATCTTGATTTTAGGAACGAATTTAATATCATACTCCCGTCCCCTGAAAAGTTCTTTCATGCCCTTCTGACGGCCATGTCCCTGAACTTCTGTATAATTCAAGCCGGCATAACCAAGATCGCTTAATTCTTCAACAATGGCTTCCAATTTATCAGGCCGGATAATCGCTTCTATTCTCTTCATATTTAACCTCCATAATTAATCTTTATTTTTAATTAATCAATTTGCTTCGATTTGTTCGCCATGCTGGCTTAAATCAAGGCCGCTAACCTCTTCCTCAGGTTTCGTCCTTAATCTTCCCCCGGTTATAAGATTTGTGAGGAATAAGCATATAAGGGTTCCGATAATTGCAATTAAGACTGCGGCCAGGATTGAAACAAGTTGAATTCCAATTTGGCCCGGATTTCCGGCAATTGCACCTTTTCCCGCAGAGTTGATGGACGGGATGGCAAAAATTCCTGTTGCCAGACTCCCCACATTCCTCCAAGTCCATGCACGCTGAAAACATCAAGGGCATCATCGTATTTGAACATATTTCTAAAAACCGACATAAATGTAAATGAAATCATACTTACAACAATTCCAATAACCAGGCTCCTCCTACATCGACAAACCCGGAAGCAGGAGTTATTGCAACAAGCCCGGCCACAACCCCTGTAGATGCACCGACAACTGTAGGTTTTTTATGAACAAGCCATTCCAGGATCATCCATGTGAGGGCAGCCATTGCCGCCGCTGTATTTGTAACAAGGAACGCGCTTCCTGCTAGGCCGTTTCCTGCAACTGCGCTTCCTGCATTGAAGCCAAACCATCCTACCCACAACAGAGCGGCTCCGATAAAGATGTAGCCTATGTTTGCCGGCGGGTTTACCGGATTTTTCCTAAAGCCGATTCTGGGCCCAAGAAATAATACTGCAACTAGTGCCGATACTCCTGACGAAGTGTGTACAACAAGTCCTCCGGCAAAATCCAGTGCGCCTTTATGAAAAAGCCAGCCTTCAGGATTCCAGACCCAGTGCGCCAGAGGCGTATAAACTATAAGCGACCAGAGGATTGTAAATACAAACCATCCTACAAAACTCATCCTCTCAGCAATTGCGCCTGATATCAGGGCTACTGTTATAATTGCAAACATCAACTGGAACATTGAATAAGCGAATTCAGGAACTGTTGGCGCATTCGGATGAACCGAATTGACCGTAATGCCATGCAAAAAAGCGGATTTCAATGTCCCGAACCATTCATAAAATCCTGTGACTTTAGTTGGATCTGTCGAAGTTGTTGTAAAAATCAGGCTGTACTGCCCGATAACCCAAAGCAGGCTGACAATGATGGCCGCGGAGAAACTGTAATATATGGTAGAAAGGATATTTTTCTTTCTTACCATACCACCGTAAAACAGGGCCAGTGCAGGCACTGTCATCATCAGTACCAGAGCAGCGGATGTTAAAACCCAGGCTGTGTCTCCGGAATTTACTGCCGGAACCGGAGCCGATTCCCCGGCAAACAACCCGGCCAGAGGCAGCATAATTAAGGTTAAAACCAAGAAAATCTTACTCATCATAAAAATTCTCCTTTATAATAATATTATAATTATTGCAAAAGTGATGCCAATGATCAAAAATAAATATCAAAAATATTTAATTATATATTCAGCAATAAAATAGATAATCACATAATGCAATATTATTGATTAAATTATGCCCGCAATTAAATATAATATGTATATTTATTAATCAATAGTCTAATTTAGTGGTTATATAATAACCATTTCTTGGTATAATGTTATTGAATTTATAAAAAATCATTTAGTGAATTGATTATTTTGACATATATGAATATATTGAATAAATTAAATTTGATTTATATTATTGCTATATAACATAAATTATCTAAAATTAAATTAGAATTTTGATTTTAGAATAAGATGCAACCAGCTATTGCAAAATGAATTGAGATGTAAGATCAGTTTACAAAAAGAACATTTTAATGATCATTATATTTTCATTAAATTTTCTACAGCATAAGCAAGATTCAAAACTCCTTCCTCATCAAGGTTTTTACCTACTATTTGAGTACCAATCGGTAAGCCGGATTTAGCAAAACCGCTTGGAACCGAAATACCGGGTAGTCCGGCTAAATTTAATGAAATTGTAAAAATATCGGAAAGATACATCGATATCGGATCATTAATTTTCTCCCCGATTTTAAAAGCCGGGGTTGGAGATGTCGGACTAACAATAAAATCGACCTTTTCAAATGCCTTCTCAAAATCTTGTTTAATAAGAGTTCTGACCTTTAAAGCCTTTAAATAATAAGCATCATAATAACCTGCCGATAAAACATATGTTCCTAGCATAATTCTTCTTTTCACCTCAGTTCCAAAACCCTGTGATCTGCTTTTTTTATATAATTCCGAAAGGCTTTTTGCTTCAGCACGGAATCCGTATTTAACCCCATCAAACCTTTCAAGGTTGGAACTCGCTTCCGCAGTCGCAACAATATAATATGTCGGAACAGCGTAATCCGTATGGGGAAGGCTTATTTCAATAATTTCAGCTCCTTCGCTTTCAAGGTTTTTCAGGACATTTTTTATATTTTCATCAACGTCTCTGTCCATACCAGGAATCAGGTATTCTTTAGGAAACCCGACCTTTACCCCTTTAATGCTTTTTTTCAAGTTATACTTTTTAACCGGGATATCCAGGCTGGTTGAATCCAGAGGATCATATCCTGATATTGCGGATAAGATCATTGCGCAATCTTCAGTATTTCTTGTAATGGGTCCAATTTGATCCAGAGAAGATGCATAGGCCACAAGGCCGTATCTTGAAACAAGGCCGTATGTTGGCTTCATACCTACAACTCCGCATAATGACGCGGGCTGCCTTATAGAGCCTCCCGTATCGCTGCCGAGTGCTGCCGGAGCCAGCTTCTCCTCCTACAGCCGCTGCAGATCCGCCGGATGATCCTCCGGGTATTCTGTCCCTGTCGTAAGGATTTCTTGTTATACCGTAATATGAAGTTTCTGTGGATGAACCCATCGCAAACTCATCCATATTGGTTTTACCCAGGGGTACCATGCCTTCATCAATTATTAACTTATTAATGACAGTCGCATTATAAGTTGCCCGGTAGCCTTCCAGGATCTTTGATGAGCAGGTTGTCGGAAATCCTTTTATATTCATATTGTCTTTAACGGCAATAGGAATACCGGTTAATGCTGTATGTTCTCCCTTCGAAATTCTTTTATCGGCTCTTAACGACTGCTTAAGGGCATATTCATAGTATACATCAGTAAAAGCATTTAATGGCTTATCTCTTTTTTTATCTTTATCGATTTCATCAAGATATGTCTTAACAATCTCAACGGATGACAGGCTTTTGTCCGACAATGCCTCTGAAAGCTCTTTAACGCTTAAATCCAGAATATTCATAAATAACGGCTCCGGTATTTATTATAACATATTATTATTTGTTTTTACCCTGTATCATATTGAGGATATTATTCTTATGCCTGATTATAATCAAAGCGGCTAAAATTATTGTAAATAAAAGAATCACTATTCTTTTCGGTTCAATCAAATAAACGGAAAACGGAAAAGAAACAGCGGCGATTACTGATGATATGCCGACATTTTTCTGAAGATTTTTAAAAAACTTTATATCTTTTCTTTCATCCTGAGACATTGTTAATATTGTAAGGGCTCTGGCTGCAAAAAGTACAATAAGAAAAATTAAACCGGCCGTCGCAACTTCGTAAGGCGATATGATTATAAAAACGCCAACCGATGTTGTTACGCCTTTACCACCTTTAAAACCGAGGTATACAGGGAATATACTGCCTAAAATACAGGCAATTGCGGTAATCCCCATAGCTATGTCTAAGTCTAGATTCTGTACGCCGATAAACCTGATCAATATTATAAATAAAGCTCCTTTTATTGCATCCATAATAAAGACAGGAAGGAACCCACCCAAAAAACCGAATTCACGGCTTACATTTGTGGCGCCGATATTTCCCGAACCGACTTTACGAATATCAACACCACGGATTCCTGCATAGACTAGGCCGAACGGAATAGAAGCAAAAAGATAAGACACAATTACACAGATTATAAATAATAATATATTCATAAATCTACCTCTCAGACCTATCCTGTTAAATTCTTATAATTCTTCAAGAATTCTTCATTATAATTATTCAACAACAATCTTTTCAAAATCGATAAATTTCATAAACAGCCGGTCTATCATCGCTAAAAGAGAAATCCTGTTGTTCTTTAAATCTTTATTTTCGTCCATTACAAGGACATCATCAAAAAACTTATCCACAGAAGGCTTAAATGAGGTTAAAATGGAAACACATAGTCCATAATCCTTTTTTAGAAGAGCCTCTTCAAAAAACTTTTCATTTTCAAGATAAACTTTATTAAGTTCCTTTTCCGCCTCTTCCTTCAGCAATTTCTCACTAAAGTCAGTCTTATCCATGCCTTTGATAATATTTTTTACCCTTTTAAAGGCTATAGCAAGGTTTATAAAATTCTCGGAAATCCTGGCAGTGTGTATTGCGTTGATTCTTAGATAGGTATCGTAAATGTCGGAAACATTAGAAGTAATACCCGCATCAATTTCATCGAAATCAAAATGATATTCTTTCAAAACAGTTTTAATTCTGGAAGTCATAAAATCCAGAATTTTATTTTTAAAATCGTCTTTATCTAACGATAAAAATCCTTCATAAAGAGAAATAATTTTATTCATAAGAACGCTTATATCAAGGTTAATTTTTTTATCGATTAAAATACGTATAATACCTAGTGTTTGCCTTCTTAAACCGAAAGGATCTTTTGACCCTGTAACGGTATTCCCTTTAGAGTACATAGCGAAGAGATTATCGAACCTGTCCGAAAGAGATACAAGCAGACCCTCCTTTATGGAAGGCAGATTATCGCCGCTGAATTTCGGAAGATAATGCTCTTTTATTGAAATCGCAACATTTATATTTTCAAATGAATTTAGCGCATAGTAATAACCTATGATTCCCTGCAATTCCGGAAATTCATTAACCATACTGGTTACAAGATCGGCTTTACACAGGAATGCGCTCCTTAGAGCGAGACTAAGCACTTCGTTACAGCCCATCATTTCCGATAAAATAGCGGTTATCTGCTGGATTCTGTTAACCTTGTCGAACATAGTTCCCAGACCTTTTGCGTATAGAACATTCTTAAGTTCGGGTATATATTCCTCCAGCTTCTTTTTTCTATCCTCATCGAAAAAAAACTTGCCATCGCTGAAACGTGCATGAATAACCCTTTCATTTCCTTTTACAATAATACTATTGGGCTTTGTATTTGTTATTATTATAAACCGGTTAATCAAATCCCCGTTCCCATTCTCAAGAGGTATATATTTTTGATGCTCTATCATCTCCGAGATTAGAACTTCCTTAGGGAGTTTTAACATTTCTTCATCAAAAGTTCCAGTTGCTGCATTCGGGTATTCGGTTAGATTTATAAGGGTATCCAGAAGATTCTCGCTAAGAACGGGTTTTGCATTAAGTTGTCCGGAAGTTTTATTAACAAGGTCTATGATCATTTTTTTTCTTTCATTTTGATCGGTTATTATGTTTTTCTCCCTCAACCTGTCCAGATATTCACCGGCATTGCAGATTTTAACAGGTCCATTACTGAGAAGCCTGTGACCATAAGTCAGTTTATCGGATGAAACGCCGCCAAGGCTTAAATCAATCTTCCTTTCTCCATATAAAGCCGCAATCCATCTGATCGGACGGACAAAGCTCATCTTTCCTCCGCCCCATTTCATGGTTTTTGGGAATGATATCGATAGTATGGTATTTTTATAAACATTCGGTAATACTTCTTCTGTCCGCTTTCCCCCATATTTTTTTTCAATAAAAACATATTGAATCCCCGATACGTCTTTTTTTAAAATATCCTCAATATTAGACTGATTCGATGACAGGAATCCTTCTAATGCCCTGGTAGGTTTATTATTCTCATCAAAAGCAGCCTTAACAGACGGCCCTTTTTTTTCAATAAATTTCTCTTTGGTTTTATCCTCAACACCTGTCATACAAATGCATAATCTACGGGGAGTTCCATAAACACTAATATTTTCATAGTTAATTCCCTCAAAGCTAAGTTTTTCGATTATGTTAACATTTAATTGCCGGATTGTTTCCGTTAGAACCTCATGTGGAATTTCTTCAAGCCCCAATTCAAATAAAACATTCTCTTTCATGTATTTCCCCTGTATAATTCATTATGGATAAGGTTTATTATAAAAAAAAGATCAGAAAAACACCACTTTTTTATTCTTTGTTCCATCCGATCAATAAATTATTAAATTTGATTTTTAATTTATTGATTGACAAACAGTACTATATAATGTAACATTCTAGAGACTTATATTTCTTTTCATAACTATATAAAACAGGGTTTTTATGGTAAAAAAAAGATTCACACTGGGATTTCAGATTAATGAGCTTGATTCAGGGTACACTTCAAAAATTCTGGATGGTGTTAATAAATTTACCCAAAATAATGACTGCAATCTGTTAGTCTTTCCCGGAAGATCCCTTGATATTCCATATGATTCTGATTATCAAAATAATGTAATTTATGAATATATTTCTCAAAACAATGTAGATGCATTAATAATGTTATCAAGCATTCTCTGCAATTTTGTATCAATGGATGAATTGCCAAAATTCCATAAAAGAATTAAAGGAATCCCTATTATAAGTATCGGTATTGAACTGGAAGGAATACCAAGCATCGTTATTGACAACAGAAAAGGATTATATGATGAAATATCTCATTTAATAGAAGATCATGGCCGCAGGCGGATCGCATTTATTACTGGTCCGGATAACAATCCCGAAGCACAATTAAGACTGGATACATATAAGAAAGCGCTTACCGATCATGATCTTCCGGTCGACCAGTCAATAATATTTCCCGGTGATTTTACTCCCGGGGGAGCAGAGATTATTGTTAATAATCTGATAAGGTCAAACAAAATTAAATTCGATGCATTAGTTGGGGCGAACGACGATTCCGGAATAAAAGCGGCTGAAATTCTTATGGATCATGGGTTCCATATTCCTTCTGACATAGCCGTTGCCGGTTTTGACAATATTGAGAAAGCCCAATTTATGATTCCAACATTCACAACAGTTGAACAGCCATTGATGGAAGAGGGAATGAAAGCGGCTGAAATAGCCCTGGCCATGCTTAATAACGGAAAAGTTCCATTAATAACAACGCTGCCTACAAAAATGATAAAAAGGTCTTCATGCGGATGTTTACCTTCTTCATTATCATATAGTGATGATGATTTTATTTACCAAAAAGAAAATACTTCAGCCAATTTATCATCAAAAGTATTTTCTTCATCGGCCTTGGTAATTCAGAGAGCGGTTGAATCACTGAAGATCCCTGATTTTGAGAAGAAAAACCATATTAAAAGACTGACGCCTCTCCTGGAAGATCTGGTAAAAATTTTAATAAAAGATCATTTTACTGAAATCGCAGCCAATCGTTTTGTAATTAAATTCAATCAAATTCTGGAAAATGAAGTGAAATCCGGGAACACGGTTCTGATCTGGCAGGAAATAATCAAGATATTCCATAATGAATTGCTGAGTCTCAACCCGGACAGGCAGGAGACAGATTTTATAGAGAAACTTTTGCTGAAGTCCCGGGTTATTTTAAATGAAATATTTGTTTTACAGGAAACTTCCATCCGCTATGAATTTAAAGAAAAATTATATACCATCAGGGATATATCAAAGAGATTGATTAATATTCTTGATGAGGATGAGCTTATTGAAAAGCTTTATAGAATCTTTCCTGAGCTGTCTATACACTGCTGTTATATTTCAAAATATAATAAAGTTATAGTTCATAAGCGCTATGATTCCTGGAAAATGCCTAATAAAGCAAGTTTGATCCTGGCTTATAAAGATGCTAAACAATTGGAAATTTCCCCAAAAAATCGGTATTTTTCCCCAAAAATCAGTTTGATACCGCGCACATTCTTTCCTCATGATAGAAGCTATACATTCAACGTTGTTCCTTTGTTTCATAACGATGATCATTTTGGAATTATAATTTTTGAGATCGGTAATGCGGTTGGGGTTATTTATGAAACATTCACACTTCAAATAAGCAGTGTTTTTAAAAGCATCCATCTCTTTAATGAAAGGAAAAAAACGGAAGAGAAATTAAAAAAGGTATTTATGGAACTGGAAGAATATAACCGGAGACTTAACAACCTTTCCCAAACAGATGAATTAACCGGGCTTTATAACCGCCGGGGTTTCATATCAATGGCTCAGCAGAACCTGGATCTGGCTCTTCGGATGGGTAAATCAGGATTGATTTATTTCGCAGATCTTGATGGTTTAAAAAAAATTAATGACACATACGGCCATATAGAAGGAGATTTTGCAATTATCAAGGCATCTGAAGTTCTCAAAGCGACATTCCGGCATGTAGATATTATAGCGCGTTTAGGCGGCGATGAATTCACTGTTTTTACCATGGATTTAAATCTTGATTTTATGGGAGTCATTAAAAAAAGGCTGGAAAAAAATATTATTGAATGCAACCGGAATATTAATAAACCCTATAAAATATCTATTAGTATCGGCGCTGTTAAGTATTCGGATAAAGAGAACAATTCCCTTGAAATCCTTTTGGATAAAGCCGATCAAATACTCTATGAAGAGAAAAAGAAAAAGAAAAAACCCCAAGAAAAAAATGAAGTTTGAATATCAAGTTGAAATCGATCCTATTTTCCTTTTTCCTTAATCTTTTCTATTAATTTACCGGTATCGTCTTCACTCTGATCATTTGTTTCATTATTTGTTAACTCTTCATATTTATTTAATTCTTCAATTACCCTGTTCGCATTTTTAATCAGTTTGATTTTTTTCTGATCATCCTTCTTCGCACCCGCCAGGATGCTCTTTAATTCAGCCATATCATTTTTTGCCCTTTCCAGGGTGGCTTCCAGTGCTTTATTTTCATCCATTGTCAATTCGATTTCCTGGTTATCGGAAGCCTCAACTTCCAACGACTTCGCAAGCTCGGAATCTC
Source organism: uncultured Spirochaetota bacterium (assembly GCA_963783575.1). Classification (GTDB taxonomy): domain Bacteria; phylum Spirochaetota; class Brevinematia; order Brevinematales; family JAOACQ01; genus CAWEAK01. The sequence goes on from CAWAOD010000005.1 coordinate 414,188, forward strand.
TGTCCTCAACCGGGATATTTACATTTCTGCGGATCGCTACGCGTCCTTTTATTACCGAATATTTTAATTTATTACCATCAGTCTCTACCACGAACTCAGTACCTCTAACTGCGGCGACAGCAACATCCGATTCAACTTTAAACGATTCGTCTCCTTTCAGTTTTGTACTTATGGTAAAAAGGACTTTCCCCTTTTTAACCTTTATTTCTTCAACCTGTTTTTTTAATTTATTTATAGAAACTATTGTATTATCAACAATCCTGAAATTTCCTCTTCCTGGCATAAGAATATCGCAAAATGAATCGGCCCCGGTTTTAATTGTATCGGCCTCTTTCAATTCCATATCGGGTAACACGGTGGCCCAATTTTGCCCGCTGTTGTGTGAAACGTGAACATCTCCGACAAACAGGCTTATGGTATATGTCAGGATTTTATCGGTAAACGCCATGTTGATAATAATAAAACTCATAATTAGTATAATAAGTATTACAAATCTCTTCATAAAAAAACTCCTGCAAGTAATTTTCGATTTTTCGAACTGCTCATATATAATACACCTATTATTGCAATAATTAAAGAAATTAATTAATATTTTTGTAGGATGTAGTTTTTGGCTGTGTAATTATTAAATGAACTTTATTCAACAAGCGTGCCCCTTTGGTTCGGCAGGCTAGGCTAAGGGCCATAAGCGCTAACTTGATTCTTGATATTTTTACAAATCATAGCTATAATATTTATATGGAGGTGGCTATGATTAATGAAGATTGGAATATTTTAGTTTCAATGTTTCCAATAGGTTGGCGTGAAAAGGCAAAGGAAACGGGTGCATTAAGGGGATTGCGTAAGTGCAAATCTGAGGAGGACTTGCTCAGAACCCTTTTGATTCATCTGGCTGGCGGGTTTTCTCTAAGAGAAACAGTAGTAAGGGCTCGTGAAGCCAATTTAGCAGATTTATCTGATGTTGCCTTGCTGAAGCGATTAAGAAAGAGTTCGGATTGGTTGGCGTCATTATGTGAAGGTTTATTTGAGGAGCGAGGTGTGAAACTGGAAAATAAAGATGGATTTGAAGTTCGCCTTCTTGATGCTACTGTAGTTAAAGAACCTGGAAGGACGGGAAGTTTATGGAAGGTTCATTACAGTCTTAGACTACCTACATTCAAGTGTGACTACTTTCGCGTAACTCAAATGAACGGTATAGGGACGGGTGAGTCGTTTAAACAATTTGATTTGAAACCGGGTGATTATATTATAGGTGATCGAGGTTATGGTCAGGCTCCGGGAATAAAGTTTGCCGTTGAGCAGAAAGCTTCTCTATTGGTCCGCATCAGCCCTCATCATGTTGTAGTTAGCGATTCATCCGGTAAGCCATTTAATTGGCTGGATAGATTATCAGAAGTTTCGAAATCGGGACAAGCATGTTCATGGAATGTTCATTTACAATGCCCTGATAAAACCACTGTTTCCGGTAGAGTTTGTGTTATAAGAAAATCTGAACAAGCTATTCTTAAGGCTCACAAACGTATTAAAAAGCATGCTATAAAAAAGAGTCAGAAGTTAAAACCGGAGACACTAATATATGCGGAGTTTGTGATTGTATTCACAACTTTTGAAGAGTCAAGTTTTCCGCCGGCAGAAATACTGCGATGGTATAGATTACGATGGCAGGTTGAATTAGTATTTAAACGTTTTAAGCAACTTGCGGAACTTGGGCATTTGCCTAAATATACAGATGAAAGTTCCAAGGCTTGGCTGTATGGCAAATTGTTTGTGGCCCTGTTAAACGAAAAACTTATCTGGCAAGCCCAGACTTTTTCCCCCTGGGGTTATGATATTATTAATCAGGGCAGGGATAGTAAGCCGTTGGCGTGAATTTGCATTTATGCTTCATGAAATGCAGAGAGTAATTATTCCATGCCTTTCGCTTACCGGTATTTTTATAAATTGGATAAGAATTTCCAGAGGACTTATTAATAAAAAGAGAAGAAGAAAAATGCAAATTGTGGAATATTTTTCCTTAACAAGTTAGCGCTTATGAGGCTAAGGGCAGGCTCCTTGACCCGGTTAATTCCTCACAGCTATGTGGAGTTTATCCCGAGCAGAGCCTGCCCTGAGTATACAGACTGTGTGAAAACACAGTAAATATGCTATAATTATTAGAACAAAAATAATCGGAGTAAAAGATGAAGCATATTGAGGGAGAATCAAGGGATCAGATAGTTCTGTTCAATGAAACACTGGAAGATCTGTTAGGAGAAGAAGATCCGGTAAGGTTTATAGATATTTTTGTTGATAAGCTAAATATGAAAGGAGTTGGTTTTAAAGTAAAAGAAGCATCAACCGGCAGAAGTTCATATAAATCCGAAATACTTTTAAAAATCTATATTTACGGATATTTGAATAAAATCAGGACAAGCAGGAAATTAGAGAGAGAGTGCCGAAGAAACACAGAGTTGATGTGGCTGACTGGACGACTAGCGCCGGATTTCAAGACGATTGCCGACTTCAGGAAAGATAATAAGAAGGGAATACAGTCGATATTCAGAGAATTTTTGAAGATATGTCATAAAGCCGGGCTTTTATCATTTGACGTGGTTGGAATAGATGGAACCAAGATCAGTGCGCAAAACCACAATAACAATGTTTATCATAGGAAAAACATAGAAGAAATCATACATAGAATAGATCAAAAGATCGAAGAATATTTGAATGAGATGGATAAGAACGATAAGGAAGAAAAGAATGAATTTGAATTTCTTTCCGGAAAGATAGCGGAACGTTTAAAGAAAATGAAAACAAAAAAGGATAAAGTTGAGGCTATTAAAAAGATTTTTGAGGGAAATCCTGAAATGGAGAAATATTATTCAAATGACCCGGAAAGCCGGTTTATGAATGATAAAGGGAAATCCGACATTGCATATAATCTGCAGATGGCAGTAGATGATGCGAATAAACTGATTGTGGTGATTGATGTGACGAATGAAAACAATGATATCAAACAGATGGCAGGAATGTGTGACCGAGTAGAAGAAATAAAGGACGAGCTTAAGGTAGAGACTGAAACGGTCAAAGTATCGGATGCCGGTTATTACAGCGAACCGCAGATACTGGAATGTATAGATAAGGGACATAACGTATATATGCCGAATCCGGATGACGGACATAAGGCAAGGATTCGAGGCAAAGAAGATAATAAAGGAGTACCTGCTGAAGAATACCAGGTTGATAAATTCAAATATGATCCGGGACAAAATGTTTATTATTGTCCGGAGGGAAACCCATTAGTGAGAAATGGGAAAAAAGTAGAGAAGGTCAATGGAGGAAAAGAGATAGTCAGGTACAAGTGCGGCTTATGCAGCCAATGTGAAGTAAGAAATAAGTGTACTGAAAGCGTGGAAGGACGAAGTATCAAAGTACCAGTTAGAAAAGAAGAAATTGAGAACTTCAAGAGGAAAATTCGTTCTGAAGCCGGGAAAAAGATCATAGAGAAAAGGAAAGAGATATGTGAACATCCATTTGGATCGATAAAAAGGAATATGGGTTACAGTTATTTTTTAATGAAGGGAAAGGATGGCGTTCTGACGGAATCCAGTTTGGCAGGATTCATTCATAATTTAATAAAAGTATTGAATATATTGGGAATAAAGAGACTTATGACTCTGGTTTGATGCTAATAAACCATCGTTTATCGTATTCGGATAGATTTTTTAAACTAAGATTTTTTTAGCTTGAAAAATATATCAAAAAATGGAGTCTTTGTATAATTAATCGATTTTACTATAAAATTTTACTGAGTTTTCACACAGTCTGATATCGAAGGGCCGAGGGAATTCCAATAGAGATGCTTTCAGTTTTTCTGATTTTAATACCTCGAGACTTTGCCTTGAAGATCAATAGGAATATATTAAAATCCTGAGGCCAATTATGAAGAATAGTTATCAAAAATTACGTGATCGTATGGTCAAAGAACAGGTTGCATCACGAGGAATTGAGGATAAAAACGTCCTTAGCTGTATGAGAAATATACCAAGGCATTATTTTGTGCCCCTGTCTCATCAAAAAGAATCATATAATGACTATCCTATTTCCATAGGCTTCGGACAGACCATCTCACAGCCTTATATGGTTGCATTAATGACGGATTTGCTCAAAATCAGAAAGAATCATAAGATTCTTGAGATTGGTACAGGTTCAGGCTATCAAACTGCAATACTGGCATCTTTAGCAAATGCTGTTTTTACTGTTGAAAGAATTGAAGAACTTCTGTTTAAAAGTAAAACTGTACTGAATAGATTGGGTTTCAGAAATATTTTTTATATGCTGGGAAATGGCTATTTCGGCTGGGAGGAACATGCTCCCTTTGATGGGATTGTTGTAACTGCTGCTCCTGAGAAAGTTCCCGAACCGTTGATAAAGCAGTTAAAAGCCGGCGGACATCTTGTGATTCCAGTAGGTGGGTCTTTCGAACAGGTTTTAAAAATTATAGTTAGAAAACCGGATGAAGGATATGATGAGGAAATAATTACAGGGGTCCGTTTTGTAAAGCTGGTCAATGAATAGATATCAAACTGAGTAAGCAATTGAGAAAAGATCAAGCGGTACGCTTGTTAATCTATCCTGTAATGAGCGCCTATACTTTCCCTGTTTGCAAGCGCGTCTTTTGCTACAATCAGTCCTGTCTGTACTGCATTTCTCAATTCTATAATGGTCTGGTTAATCTTTGCATCACGGTAAAAATTCTCAATATCTTCTTTTAAATTGTTCAGATCAATGATGGCTCTTCTAAGACGCTTAGTGTTTCTAACGGCTCCTACATAATTCCACATAATGTTTTTAAGTAAATTCCAGTCCTGGTTTATTAAGGCCGGATCAATTGTATCTATAATTCCAGTGTCTATCCAGTCATAAATTTCCGGAAACTCAATATTCAGATACCCGGATTTATTTTCTTCGATGAATTTTGCAATACGTCTTCCGAAGACAACACCCTCAAGCAGCGATGTACTTGCCAGGCGGTTTGCACCGTGGAGTCCAGTACAGGCGACCTCGCCGACAGCAAATAAGCGGTCTATATTCGTTCTACCAGTCATATCTGTTAATATACCGCCGCATGAAAAATGAAAAGCCGGAACAATCGGTATAATTTCATTAAGAATGTCAAATCCGAATTCCTGGCATTTATTATAGATATTGGGGAATCTGCTTTTAATCTTTTGTTTTCCGATTCTGGAAAGGTCAAGATAAACAAATTTTTCTCCGGTTTCAAGCATTTCGTTCAAAATTGCCCTTGTTACAATATCTCTAGGAGCCAGGTCTTTACCTGGATGATACTTTTCCATGAATTCCTTTCCATATTTATCCACAATAACTGCGCCTTCACCTCTGACGGATTCGGAAATCAAAAAATTATCGGCTTTCGGGTGATATAAAGTAGTTGGATGGAATTGTGTATATTCCATATTCTCAAGTCTTGCACCGGCCCTTGCCGCCATTGCATAACCATCCCCTGTAGCAAGCTTAGGATTTGTTGTATGCAGGTAAATCTGGCCCATTCCACCGGTTGCAAGAATTACAATTTTTGCGAGAATTTTTTCAACTTTTTTATTTTTATTATCAAGGGCATAAACTCCGACAGAGGTAATCGGTTTATACATCCTGAACTTATCTTTTGAATGATGATCAAGTGTAATTATATCTATGACTGTAAAATCAGGCATAAAAGTAATATTATTTATTTTCCTCAGGGCCCTCAACGCCCCTTCGCCTATACTTTTTCCTGTTGTATCCTCGGAATGAAGAATTCGACGGGTTGAATGAGCCGCTTCTTCAGTCAGATCAAGATTACCGCTGCCATCTTCGGAAAATAATATTCCGAAATCACGGATTAATATCTCTTCAACGGCTTTGCTGCCTTCATTAACAATTACATTTATTGCTTCAGGGTTGGATATACCGCACCCCGCGTTCATAATATCATCATAAATCAATTCCGGTGAATCATCTATACCTTTATAGACAATACCGCCCTGAGCGTAGAATGTATTACTATCCTCAAACCTTCCGCACTTATTCATAAAACCGACAGAAAAACCGCTTTTTGCCAGATAATACGCTGTAACACAGCCGGCAACACCGCTTCCGACGACAATTGCATCGAATTTCATTATTAAATCTCCGTTTTTATATAATTGAAAGGATTTGCGGTTCTTCTTCCGTAATCGCTATGGAATGCTCCCAGTGCGAAGCAGGTTTTCCGTCCAGAGTTACAACGGTCCAGCCGTCGCTGAGTGTCTTTACATGATATGTTCCCAGTGTTATCATGGGTTCGATTGCAATAACCATTCCTTTTTTTAATCTGGGGCCTTTTTTCTTCGGATCATAATAGTTTACTATAGGTGGATCTTCATGAATTGCTTTTCCTACTCCATGACCGCAGTAATCCCTTATAATTCCATATCCTTTGGGGCTTAAAAAAAATGATATGGCCTTACCAATCTCATTAAGGTAATTCCCCTCTCTTGCAGCATCTATTCCTATCATTAAAGCCGATTTTGTGTCTTCTACAAGTTTTTTTACGGAAGGCTCAACATTTCCAATCAAATAATTATAAGTGGCATCGCCATAATATCCGGAAAGATTGGTCCCGACATCAATACTTACAATGTCCCCGTCTTTTAGGATATTGTTACCTGGGATACCATGAATTACCTGTTCATTAACGGATATGCAGGTTGCTGCTGGATATCTGGGGAACTTCGGTGAAGGAGAATATCCCTTCCAAGCTGGAATTGCACCTTTTGATAAGATAAAATCTTCGGAAATTAAATCCAGTTCTTTGGTTGTAACACCGGGTTTTACGAATGGTTTTAAATACTCAAAAAGCTCAGCAATTATGCGGTTGCTTTTTCGGATATATTCAATCTCTGTTCTATTTTTAATATTTATCATTTATTATCGGGTTGGAATTATTTCTTTTTTTAATTCGGCTACTTTTTTCTTTTCCTCTTCGAACATAGAGTCGAAATTGATTGTTGGGCCAGCGCTGTAAGCATCCTCAATCAATTTATCAACATCCTTTTTCTGACCGGCTGTAATATTAATATTGCCTTTGACTACAACACCCGGTTCCATTGTAAGCTGAGGCGTCGAGACGTTGCCGAGTATTCTTCCCGTGGTTAGCAATTTTACTTCTTCAATGGCTTCTATATCACCCAGAACAACTCCTGCTACGGTAACTTTTTTTGCTCTTATCACCTCGGTTTTTACCTTTCCTGTTTCACCTACATAGAGGTGTTCTTCAGTTCTAATTTCCCCCTCAAACTTACCGTCCACCTGAAATGATCCATGAACAAAAAATTTACCCTGAAATACAGAACCTTCTCCTATCATCGAATTAATTGATCCTTCAACTTTCGGCGGCATAAATTCCTCCTAAAAACATTTAGCGTATTTTTCTGTACTATTATAACATATCTTGTTATTCCGTGACAATTTTATTTTAATAATGTAGAAATTGTTTTTGATCAAACTACCATTATATATCGGCAAACGTGGTGAAATATTGCATTACTTTTGCTAATTCCATTCCATATTTACCTATGCCTTCTTTGCCTTCATCGCCATGAAAGTCGCTTCCGCCCGTCAGTATTAATTTATTGAAAAAGGATTCTTCAATTTTATTTGAAAGATCCCTGGAGATTTTTGGATGGCGGTATTCAATTCCATCAAGCCCTGCCTCGATCATTGTATTAATTTTTTCCCAGTTTTTTATATTATAAAGCATAAGCGGGTGTGCAAGCACTGCTTTTCCGCCGTTTTGCTTGATTAACCGGATTACCTCAAGCGTAGGAACCTCTTTTCTAGGTATATAACAGGGTGCTCCGGGTTTAAGAAGTTTTTCAAAAACCCTATCCGTATCCTGGAAATAGCCTAAATTGACCAGTTCCCTGGCAATATGCATTCTGCCTACAGAAACATTATCATATTTTAATAGGCTTTCCTGTTCAATCCTGAATCCGTTTGATTTAAGCCGTTCAATTATTTGATAAGCCCTGTTAATTCTTGATTTTTTAAATTCCTGAACCAGGCTGATCATTCCATTGTATTTATAATTCGAAAAGTAAGATAAAATATGAATTTCTCCTGAATCTTCAAATATTGTCGAAAATTCACAACCGGCAAGAAAAAAAATATCAATATTTTTTTTTCTTAAAAGCTGAAAGGCTTCCTCAATGCCGTCAAAAGAATCATGATCTGTTATTGAAAAACCACCCAAACCTGATTTTATTACTTTATCAATAATATCTTCCACACTTAATAATCCATCCGAATAACTGGTATGGATATGCATATCGACAATCTTCAAAATATAACCTCAATAATGATAATCCAGTTGAATATTTTATATTATTTTAACAAAAAAGTCATTGAATTGGTTTTATATAAGTGTATTTAATATTTTTTAAGAAAAATAATAATGGGATTTTATAATTCATTATTAAATTTTCATGCAATTCCGGCATCTGGCTTCATATTCATTTTCACTGCCTATCAAAACATCGTTTTTTTTGTTCTTCCCTTTAAAGAAAGTAAAACTTGCATTGTAACTTCCGCAATTATGACAGACAGCGTTTAATTTTATTACCTCCTCACAGATTGGAATAATATCCAGAATTTTTCCGAAAGGTTTCTGTTCGCTTGTGGCATCGAGACCTGCGATTATAACGTTTTTTTTTTGATTGGCCCATAGGTTAACAATTGGCAGATCTTCAAAAAACTGCCCTTCATCGATACCTATAATATCATAATTTGAAATATCGATTCCCGAGAGATCTTCAACGGCAATATTATGAATCGGGATATTTTTTGTATGATCATGGGTTATTAATTCTCTTTTATCGATTGAATGACGGATAAGAATTACCTTTTTACCAGCAATCCTGTCCCTGTTCAATCTCCTGATCAGTTCCGTGGTTTTTCCCGAAAACATCGGTCCTATTATCAAAGAAATCATTTTACCCTCCGATCAAAATTATTGAACCTGAATTATTTGTTGATTAAAAATTCTTTATTTAAAATAGTGAATAATCCTCGGCGTAATATAAACTTCTATAAAAGCTGCAATGATAAGAAGCGGAATTACAATTTTTATATAATTAATTGTCAATCTTATTAATACTGTTTTTAGATTACTTTTATCTTTAGAAATCATTTTATCAAATAATTTTGAAGCTATGACCAGACCCAGTACAAAAGCTATAAATATAGCCGGTAATTCAAAGATACCATGCGGAGCCGTGGAAATAAAAAATTGAAAAAGACCGGTTTTTTGTGAGTAGAATTTACAAGCAGCCCCAAGGATAAAAAAATTAATATAACAGGAAAATATTGAAGGAAGGGCAAGAAGAAACCCGCCGCAAAATATGATTAATGAAGCAACTAGATTATTTAAAAAAATACCGGTAAAAGTAAAACTGATTAGATGAAAATATGATTCAAGCAATTTTAATATCTTTCCGGCCTCACTTTCTGATAAAATAAACCCATTAATAAAACCTGCCAGACATATTACACCGGCTGCAAATATGAACTTATAATAAAAGTTAAATGAATTTATATAAGATAAATCATAATTATTTTTATTGTTCATAGCTTTGCTCTGCTTTATCAAGGTCCGGCTCAAATTTTTTCACTATTAAAATATTGCTGTACCGGATTTCATCCGATTCCAATCCCTCCAGAGCCGTTTTAATTTGCCGGTACTCATCTTTCGAGAGGTTTTTGTTTTCCAATTGTCTTGTGTAATTTGATCTGAATTCAAAAATTTTATTTTTTAAATTAGCGATATCTGTATTATAATTTGTTAATTCTCTTTTGATACTTGTATAAGCAAGAACCGTGTTTTTATAAACAATTATCAATTCATCAGTTGTTTTAAAATGATTTGACAAACCGGATTCTTTAATTTTTGAACTCTCTTTTAATGATTTAAAAAATTTGATATTTGCACCGGGAGAATTTTTTTCGTCCTCAGTAAGTCGTGATTGATATTTAGAGGAAAAATCCAGTATTTCCGGAAGTACAAATATAAAATTCGAAACCTGAGTTTCATTTAAAAGAGTAATCTCTTTATTATTAATCCCATCATTTGACTGCTCATCCTCCTGTGAACAGGAATTAAACATAAAAGCGGCGGCTAATAAAAGAATCAAATATAATATGTGAATTTTCATTTTATCTCCTGAAATTTTATTACATGTACTCCCCTCGCGGTGCGGTTTTACAAAGAAGCAATGAACTCGGTGAGCGTTTTTGAAACGAGCAGTTCCCGGATCCACTGCTTTTTTTTATGCTGTACCACTAGGGAACCCAACATTTGCAAACATTTATGAACTTAGATTTTAACATAGTTTTACAAGAATGGAAAATATTTCTTGAATACCTGACCAAGGGAAGAAATCAGAAGGATAGGGTGCGTATATTGATAATATGCCGTTTCTCCATAAACAAATCAAAAGAATATACAATCGTTAACAATAGACATAATCGGTTTTAATTTTTTCATGTCAAGATTGAATCTTTTACAGATTGTTCAGCTGGGGCAATATTTTATTTTCATCATTATTAAAATCATCTGTACTATAATCGAATAAGTATATTGAAATACTGGAATTTCTTATTTTGGTATTATAAAAAAATATGAGAATGCTCCCAGGAAAACCAGGTAAAAAAAGCTTACAATACTTATATGTACAATAAATTTTGTTCTTGATTTATTTTTTCTTTCTTTAATTGTCCACCACATACAGAATAATCCAAGGCAGAACTCAATAAAAACAATCGAGAAGGCAATGATTGTCCTTAATTCGGTAGAAAAAATTGTGTAAGATAACAATCCGAATACAGGCCAGAGCTCTAATAGATAGAACAGTACAAAAACTACAATTACCCAGATATTTTTCTTCATTATGAAACTCCTTATTTTGAAATTTTCTATTATAAAAATTCTAGAAATCAAAAATATTAATTTGGGTTAACCGCCTTGTTTAAAAAATTCGCAGGTTTTGCATTGATTATAATTTATTCCGTATATTATATGTTCCAGGTCAAAAACTATTGAATAATGATTCCATCTGTTAGTTTGATCTTCCGTTCAATATTATCTAAAACCCACTGGTCGTGCGATGCAAAAATGATAGTCACTCCAAGGTTAAGGTTCAATTCCTTCAATACCTCGACGATATTGTGAGAAGTCTGGCTGTCCAGGTTTGCCGTCGGTTCATCGGCCATAATATAAGGAGGATTGTGAACAAGCGAGCGCGCTATTGCCACACGCTGCCTCTGGCCGCCGGAAAGCTCGTCGGGTTTATGCTTGATATGCGCTGTCAAACCAACCCGTTCTATTAGCTCAAGAACCTTCTTTTTTTCAAACTTTTGTCCCTTTAGTTTCATCGGTACCACTATATTCTCATAAACATTTAAAACCGGGATAAGGTTAAAGCTCTGGAAAATAAACCCGACTTTTCTTGCTCTGAACTCGGTGAGCTGAATTGAGTTATAATTTGTGATATCCTCGCCATCTATAACAATTGTTCCGGATGTTGCCCTGTCCATAGCCCCGATCAGGTTAAGAAGTGTTGATTTTCCGCTGCCGGATACTCCTCCGACAACAACCATTTCTCCCTTTTCGATCTTAAGATTAATTCCTTTGAGAGCCTCAACATAGACATTTCCCGATTTGTATGTCTTTTTGATGTCTTTCAATTCTATCATACTTTACTCCTCTGCAACATAATGTTGCTTCAATATTTAAAATTTTCGGTAAGAATTTTATATGTTCATAGACATATAAAAATACAAGCTTAAATCCATAGCTCCGTAATAAAGCTCATATCTCTCATCGCTTGCCTGCATATAAATAATACTGCCGCCGATGTCAACTTTATCATATGTTTTGTCAATCGTGAACTGGTGTTTCATTACCCCCGAATCCATTTCGTTGAGGAAAAAATAATCAAAGCTGAGAAACGAATTTTTTATCGTATAAGTAATATCGGTTGTAATATAATTTTTAAAATTTCTTTCGGATATAATCAGATTTTGTCCATAATGGTATGCGTTTGATGGATTTTTTAAAAAATTGTAAGTATCATCATACATTCCATGGGACAAGCCTTCACCGTAGGAGAAATATTCAATACTGAAACTGATATTGTTGTTAAAAACCGGTTCTGTTTTTATTGTTTGGAACCTGAATGAAACATTATAAAAATCGGAGCCTGATCTTTTATCTGTGTAATTACCATCAGAAGATACATAAGGTCTATAACTTTCATTTTTATACAAACCTTCCATAAAAAATATGATATCGAAAGGAAGAACAGCAGACATGCTCAACCCGTTTACCGGAAGCCTTTTATTAGTATCACTGCTCCAGCTGTTACCAGAATAGCCAAGGACATAATTCAGTGAATAATTTAAATAAGCGCAGGATATAGATGAAAGGAAATAATTATCGCTGATACTGTTGAAACCTATCCAAACCATACTTTGATCTAAATTGATCTTAAGCTTATCTATGAATTCCGGCAGGGCAATATTCAGCCGTGCTGACGGTATTCCTTTGTATCCCATATCCTGGTTGCCGATGTATATCTTATTATATAAATCGCGGATTTCCGGTACAAATTCAATAAGATTCATAGGATGAAAATAACTATTGTAACCGTAATCAATTCTCATAAAGCCGGTTTTTAAACTTATCATATCGTAAAAAAGGAGATCTATATAAGCGCTTCTGATACTTATATTTATTGCGTTGGTATCAAAGCCTGTTGAAATATAAGTATCCAGCCTTGCATCGGGCTGAAAATTGTCTTCAAAATTTAAAGCCGGGGTTGCAATTATATGCGCCGCAACCTGGCCGTTATTAGTCCATTGATTAGTCTGCATCAAAACAGTATTTGACATCATATGCGATGTGTAAACCGTGCTGTATAGTGTTACATCGGTTGATTTATCTGCAAAAATCTGCGCGTTAATAATTGTAATTGTCATAGTCAATATCAACATAATATTAAATTTCATTTCCATTCCTCCATGGATTAAGAAAATCAAATTATGATTGTCTTACGTCATCTCGCATGTATACTGCTGATATTCTGCGGTCCGAAAAGCGATTTCGGAAGCTTTATTTTTTTAATATTGGATAATTCCGCCATCGCCTTGTTTTCGGAAATATAATCTTCCATATTGATCTTAAAACCGACAACTATTTCATCTTTCACTTTAATATCCGAAAATGTCGCCATCTTTAATTTTTCCCCTGAAGCTGTAAAGTAAAGCCTTTTGTATGTGTCGAAGGTATTGGAATCGATCCAGATATCGACTCTTGCATAAAGGCTTGATCTGTTAGGCGCAAGGACAAGATAATAAACATCCTTATCATCATATTTGGATTTCTGTAAATTGGTTACTTTATAATCAGTGGCTAATTCCGAGCTTACAACATCGCCCCAGCTGAAGCTCGATTCCAAGAAAACAGCCTGGTAACTCATAATATCGGTTTTATTTATTTTAAAAATATAATAGTAAATCGTGTCGCCGCTTCTCATGCCAACATCATTTTTATTGATTTCAGGAGATACCCAGACTATAGTCTGGTTTAAATATCCCTTTTTATAACCCTGCATCTTATATTCACGGTGGCCTTCCTGGTCGTCCGAGGTAACAAAAAAGTCAATGCTCCCTTCTTCCGGGAAGAAACGTTTATCCGATTTTTCAAGAATATCCTTGCCCTCTTTTTGGACATCTTCACAGAATAATGCGCCTGATGCGGTTAAAAAACACAAGCACAAAAAGATTTTTACAAAATTCATTACATTCTCCTTAAAATCATTTTCCCTGCATAACATTTATTGGATTACTTATAAGCACTTTAAAAAATAACGGTATCTGCGATATAATAACTGCCGATAAAATAATCAAAAAAGCGTTCTTTATCTGGTAGAACTGGATGTATAAATCCATCCGGTTCGTTCCGGAAAGAAGCACAAATAAAACTTCAAGAAAACCTCCCGCGATCTGCTGTTTTGCGATCAGTGCGGTCAAATAACATAAAACTACCGCGATGAATGTTGAAATCACAAGCTGTGACACGGATTCCAAAAGCAGAGTCAAACCTATTTTCCAGGATGGGATGCCGAATGACATTAAAGTGCCGATTTCTTTCTGCCTTTTACGGAAAAGTATCATATAGATGTTAAAGTTAACAAGCAGGACAACAGTTACTACTACAATAATGGTCAGAATGATCATTAAAATCAGAAAGACATTGAATTGAACCGAAATATTCAGCACATCCCATGAACTTACCCTCATAGCTTCTATCGAATCTATCTTTGTCCTGGACTGGTCGTCAAGGGCTTCACGGATGTCTTTGTTAATTGTATCCGGGATTATTCCACCTTTAAAAAAGAGACAAAATTCGATATCTTTTATCTGGGGCATAAAATATGCTTCCATGCTTGAATATTTTACCAGAAAGCGGGGCGTGCTGAAAAGGTTCAGACCCGGTGAATTGTAAATCCCGCAGATTTTGTATCCTGCCGCGTTATAGACCTTGTCCGAAGTTTTGCCTGTAATACGAATCGTATCGCCGACTTTTATATCCGTTTTCTGAAGAAGGGAAGACGGAACAAGAATATCCTTGCCTTCTTGTAAAAGTTTCCCGTCGAGAAGAGTAAGATACCCGGCCAGGTTTTTATCATCCTGGAGATTAACGCCGATAAGCTCCGCGCTGCCGCTATTGTTCCTCCCGGGAAGCCTGTACTGAACATCGGATCGGACTTTCTGCGTTATGTATAATAATTGAGGTATTTTTTTCATAAGGGTTGAAGGAATATTATCAATATTTTCCTTCATTTTCAAAACTATTTCTCCCGAGAAAACGGTGTTCTGCAGGTTCAACTGCCTTCTCGATCCGTCGATATAAGCGAAAAGAAGGATTATCAGCATAATTGAAATAACATTCGTCAAATATAACTTCCAAATCCTCTTAAATCCCTGTATGATTTCCGCAACTATTAATGTAAACATAATATTTTTCTCCTTTTAAACGCGACCTCTTGGTTTTCTTCGACAATACTTCGGCAAGCTCAGCACAGCGGCTCAGGGCAGGCTTATTGACCCATGTATAATTCAATGTATTAATCTCAATATAAATCAAACCGGCTTCCCATATTTTGCTTATTGAATCACAAATCTCTCATGACTTCCACCGGATCAAGCTTGCTCATTTTCTGAATAGCATAAAGGGTGTTTCCTATGAAAGCGATCAGCAATATGAACGTGATTATGATGAATGTCTGAGGATAATTCTGTATGTATAATATCGATCTGCCGAAAATCAGGTGAAGAGGGATTATAGTGGCTTCAATCCCGTTTGTCGATATTCCCTGCATTACATAAAGTCCAAGAAGCGTTCCCAGCAAACCGAAAAATATCATCACGAGCAAAAATTCCCCGCCGAAAAGCAGGCCTATCCGCCATTTTTTTACACCCAGGGCCATATAAATTCCAATTTCCTGCCTTCTTGTTTCGATAGAAAGGTTCACTAGGAATGAACTGCAGAGATATACCATCAAAAGAAGAAGAAATGCTATAAAGTAGATAGTAAAGTAAGTCAGTTTATATATCCCGCTGACTAAATTTGAAGAATCCTGAGGTAATATAAAACGGTAAATTTTGCCGAACCTGTTTTTTATATCTGATATTAAAGAATTAAGATTCCTGTTTTGATGCAGTCTTACAAATATCTCGCCGACAAGCGGCTCCTTTGTCATTAAAAGGCTATTGAGATAATCCAGCGATACAAAGGCGTAAAGCGCGAATTCGGTATAATAAGCAAGATCTTCATAATCAAAAACTCCTACCAGTTTTGCCGGGTCGAAATTAAAATAGCCGTCCATTGTCTGTACACCGATTCCGACGACGGCACCGGTGTTAATATTTAAATAATCGGAATGTCTGTAATAAAGATTTATCTGGTTTGTAGTTGTTAACCAATACCCATTGTCCATTTTTCTGTTTGGAAGAAGTTCTTTCTCTGCTTTCAGGGTCAACACCTGTTATGATCATTGGGGTTTCATTGAAATCTGATTTTACGTCACCCCATACCCTTAATCTTGGGGAAGCATTCGCGACATATTTATTATTTCTGAGAAACAAAAGAAGTTCCTGCCAGTTTTCAAGCGGGATAAGCTTTTTTCGCCATCTTTGGTTATTACATCAAGCCTTTTAACCTTTGCTGAAGTTATGATAACATCTCCTGTCATATTCTCGGCAACGGCTTTCTTCAGAGACTTTGATATTGAAAACACGGTATTCATTCCGACAATCAGGTAGAAACAGAGCATAATAACCATCAATCCTATTAAAATAAATAAAAACTTATGCTTTAAAACATTATGAAAAATCAGCTTTATCATTTCCCTCTCCTTATTTTATGTTGAAATCAGCACCGAGTGAAAAAACCGGTATGCCAAGCCCTATTCTTGAAGTAGGCGAGACCATCGATTCTTCACCTATATTTATCAGTCCAGCTTCTCCTTCAAGAGCTATTTTATCCCAGGTTTGGCTTATTCCTCCGATCTTAAAATTAAATGTCGGTTTTGGCAGCTTCTGGAAATCAAACCTTATTTCAAAAGCCATATAAGCCGACCAATTGTTGCCTCTCATAACCGGGGTAATACCAAAAGTAGGGTAGGCATTCAAGTCAGCATTTTTAAATGTTATCTGAGTCGGTAAATTAACATATGTATTCCATTCAGAAATTAAATTTGTCGTATTATTGAGATTATATACACCATAAGGCTCAATAAGAAGGGTACCTGCAAACAATGGAATCAAATAAAGATTTCCTCCTGCGTTAAAAGTGTCCGATACGCCGTAATTGGCTCCTATACAAAGGTTCACAGGAATAGGGAGCCATTCCATTCCCTTAAATTGGTCATTATAGCTCCTCCAAGTGATACATTTACAGTCATACTATCTTTTTTTATCATTTCCCTTCCTGAAGATAAAGCGCAGGAAGGATTCAAAGATATAATAAAACATATTAGGATAGCAAGAAGTGAATTAATTAAGGCTTTATTTTTCATAGTCTCTCCATTCGAATTAGTTATCAATTATAGGAATCAGGTCAATTATTAATATTATTTTATTATTCAAATCAAAAAAATTATCCTATACCTTAAATCGGTAAATTATATCTTCAAAAATACTTAAAAACAATAGGACTTTCATCTCATTTTACATAGGACTTTAGGCTTATATTGATTGCATGCTACAATAATGTCAACTCAGCAGGAAAATAAATAATTCTTAGTTATTACCACAGAGAACTAAACATTGTTTTTATAATTATATCCTTTTTGTCCCTTTGCTATAGTGATAAATTATTAATTTAACTTTTCCTAAAGGCTTCAATAACATAATTATTATAATATGAGATCAGATAAAACTTCAATTCTTCAAACGAAATATTTTCTTTTCAGATTCTGCTCCTCAATTTTGCCATTCTGAAATTTCTTCCAGAACGGTCGTTTCACCGGGTTTTTGTCCTTTTATAAGTAAACTCCGGCTGTTATCCTCAATCCAAATGAATATTTCCCTTGTATATGCCTGAGCTAAAGTCGCGAGGAATGGATCGCCTATTGAAAAACCGTATTTTATGGTAATAAATTTTCCAGCCTTAGTTTCAATGGTTTCTTTCCCCAGTTTTACTAAACTTCCCGGGATAGGTTCTTTAATAATTTGAGGCGCAATAATGTAAGAAATGCCGCCCCCATTAAGATCCAGATATCTTGAGCCTATTAAGGCAAAAGAATCCATATCCCAGATAGGGTAATCAGTTTTAATTTTTATTCTGCTTTCAACGGTTCTGATTTCTTTATTATCAATCAATTTTTCAATATATAAGGCTGTTTTTTTTTCATTATTAATCTCAAGGCTGTAATATACCAGTCCTTTATAGTTTAAATTATTTGTTAAAATATAATTCAAAATGTTAAATTTTGAAAAAATGATTGAGGCATTATCTAATGAAACGCATATCTGTTGTGAATAATTTGTATAATGTGCATGTATTCTATATTTATGTTGAGGTACATTAGCATCCATATAAAGCATAATTATTTTTTTGTCAGGATAATACCTTGTGACCCTATTGACTTCCCTGATTTTTTCACCGCCTGCATAATCGGTATATTTTAATAATTCCCCGTCGGTAAATTCAAAATTCCTTGCCTTCATAGGAACCATCTCGATTCTTCTTATTCCCATAGGGCTGGATGTTGAAGGGTATCCCCATAAAATGCATAATGAAATAATCAGAATAATTATTTTCGGCATAAAATCTCCTTTTTGCTTTTTAATTAATAATAGCACAAAATAATATCTTTTATCAATAACACTTTCGGGCGATTTTTTATTAAGATTTAAAAATACTACTTTCGGATAAGGATTATTGGTTTTGAGATTTATTTAATCCGGTAAGGTTCAATAATTCAACCCTGTTTTTTATATTCATTTTTTGATAGATGTTTCGAATATGCTTCTTGACCGTATTTACAGAAATAAAATTTTCTTCCGCTATTTTAAGGTTATTATGACCTTTTGCAAGACAGTTAATGATATTTCTTTCCTGCGCCGTTATACCATATTTTTCCATGATTGATTCATTGGGTTGAAAAAATGTTAAAACCGGATACGCGGAAATTAATGGCTTAATTGAATAAATTAATAATAACAGATTCCACAAAAAATAAAAAATCAGGTTGAGCCAATTCAGCGGAAGCTGGTTTAAATAAGAATTTCTATTTGGAATATTATATAGCTGCCATGAAGTTATTGAGTCAAATACAATAAAAATAATATAAAATAACGTAAATAATTTGATATTTTGTTTTATTTCTATAGATTTTAACTTATGATAATATATCAATACCAGCACAGGCGGATAAACCATGATTATTAATAATAATATATTTAAAAAGTTATTATCGGGAACAAAATAGATAACGCTGTTTCCAAGAGGAAATTGTATGAATGCCGAGCTTTGTAAAATAAAAACCAGTATAATAATTCCAATTAAAATAATATTTCCGGGTTTAATAAATGGTACGGAAAGCAGAGAATGGAAAATAAATGGAATAATAAAAACAAGAATAAATGTCATTTCTTTCGCCGCATAGAACAATGCCAGCTCGGTGCGGTTCTGAAGCGAGAAATTTAGTTCAATATAAAGGAAAATAGTATTAAACAATATCCTGGCAGTAATTATCAAAAAGAAAATAAGAAAATATTTTATTGATGGTTCTTTTCTATTTTGATATCTTATTATGAAAAGTGTTAAAGCAATTATTCCCATAGATAATGCTATAAAAAATATTAATATCATAATATGCGGCATATCATTTCTCCAAGAAAATATGATTGTTCTTAAAGATTTAACTATTCAGCCATATAAAACCTGTTATTAACAGAACCGATTTTAAGCCACTAATTACACTAATTAACGTGAATTTGTGTGAACCTGCGGTGAGCTTCTTGGCTAATCGTGAAATTAACGGCAAATAATGTATAGCTGTTTATGATACATATTGACTGAGTAATTACAGACTATTAATAAAATTTTTGATGAATTTTTTAGTATTTATTGTTACAGGTAGAATTAACAAAAATGATTAGCCTTTAAAATCACTTTATTATGCTGAAGCTTCAATTAAATTATTATTGAATGGGAAAGAAAAATCTTATTTTAGAAAAAATTTATTTTTAGAAAAAATTTATTTTTTAAAGAACATTCCTATAAATTTCTGAAGGCCGGTTTCTTCATCTTTTATTTCCAGATTCATTAATCGTCTGGCTATATGGTTAACACAGAGTGAAACATTGGATGTCGGATACATTTGAACGAACGGCGTTTGTTTTCTGACTGCTTCCGAAACAATCGGATCGTCATAAATAAATCCGAAATTATCTATCTTGATATTCAAAAACTGAGCGCAGATGTCAATTATCTTTTTTGAAACTTTATTCGCCTCCGCGGGATTTCTGACGCGGTTCAACACAAGCTTGATATTGGCGTTATCGGACTCAGTAACTATGGCTTTTATTATTCCGTAGGCATCGGTTATTGATGTGGGCTCAGGTGTTGTGATGACAATTGTTTCATGAGCAGCAAGAACAAAGCTTATCACATTTGAAGAAATTCCTGCTGAAGTATCTATTATAATATAATCGGCATTGCTTATTTCCTTCAAGCCCTCGATTAAATTGTTTTTTTCTTCCTCTTTAATATTGGCAAGCTGGGTAAATCCGGATGCGCCTGCAATGAAATCGACCCCGGCGTCTGTTTTATATATTATCTCGGACATTTTTTTCTGTCCTTTGATAACGTGCAGAAGATTATTTTTAGGAATCGCTCCCAATAGAACATGAATATTTGCCAGACCTAAATCGGCATCAAAAACTATAACCTTTTTCGGGGCGTCTTTCATATTTGCAAGGCTGATGCCGAGGTTTAGAGCAAAACTGCTTTTTCCGACGCCGCCCTTACCGGAGGTAATTGCTATAATCTTGGTATTCGATCTGGGGAAACTCCCCATCATTCTTCTTAAACCTTCTGCCTGATCCGGACCTAGAATGGTAGACATAGTAACCTCAAACCCAAATAATTGTTTACTTTAAAGAATCGGCAATTAATTTATCTACATTAGCAATTTCAAAATCTTCGGGAACGCCCTGTCCGTTTGTAATAAATGAAAGCGGTTTTTTTGTTTGATAGAGGGTTGAAAGTATGGAACCAAGATATGCCGTCTCGTCAAGTTTGGTCGCGATTATGTGTGAAAAATCCAGGCAGGAATAACTGTTGATAATAAGGTCAAGATCCTTTGGCTTTGTTGTTGCGCTGACAACAAGATGTACATCAAACTTTTTATTCGCTTTCTTGATCCAATCGGACAGCTCTTTTATTACTATTGAATCCTTCGGGCTTTTACCGGCGGTGTCTATAAAAGTATAATGGGTTTCATCCTTATCGATAAGGTCAAAAAACTGCTCCTGCTTATTGATAGGATAGAACGGCGCTTTCATTAGATCAGAGTATGTCCTGAGCTGGGAATCGGCACCGACCTTGTAGCGGTCTATAGAAATGAAGCGTAGGGATTTCTGGCGGATTACCGCTATATGCGCGGCAAGTTTTATTATACTGACAGTTTTACCTACTCCAGTCGGGCCCGCGAATAGAATATTCTTGCCGTTATTATAATTTTCCATTAATATATCTTCCCGGGCGATATTAGCCTTTAAAAAATCCCTGATGGTAATAAGAACCTGTGATTTATCAATTAAAACATCGCTTTTCTGCATTTTTAAAAATTCCAGAACATCCTGTATAAAAGCCGGATGGAACTCCCTTTCTCTTAAAAATTCTTCGGCCCACTGAATATTTTTCTGTGATATTTCCACATCCTGTATAATCTTTTTTCGGTTATCCAGGGCGGAGTTCCTGTTATTTTTCATCAGGCCTTCTTTTATTTCTTCAAATTCGCTTTTTATATAGGTCTGGATCTGAGATAAAGACAATTTAAGGTTTACAACTTCCTCTTCGAGTTTTTTATTTTTATCATCTTCGATTTGCTGAGAGTTTTGAATATTCATTGATGAAGGTGAAGCGATTTTTTTGTATTCACTGTTTAAATATGTTGAGGTGTCCGTGTTCTCTTCTTTAAACAAGGAAGGCTGGATTTCCATTCTCGGCTGAATTTTCCTTCCGGTATTTTTTCTTTCCCTGTCAAGAATCTTGTTCTCATCTATACAAGCGGTAGCGATCCAGACAGTTTCCTTTCGAAGTCCCAGGAACTTTTTTCTTTCCTCCGGGTATGTTCTTATGAGCATTGTCTCTTTAACCCGGTTTTCCACTCTGGCGGCTGTAAACATTTTATCTACGGCTTCCTGCTTGGTTCTTCCCTCATAGATTGCATATTTCATAATCCCCTCCCGCCTGAATTATTCTAACACCTTTTTCCTGTTATAGCAATAAATTAATATTAATATTTCTATTGCAAGTTGAAGCTTAGCTTCGTATTGAAGCATTGGCTTCAATAAATCAGCTTAAACTTATAATACCTACCTGGTCAAGCGAATAGTTTGTTGGAATTTCAGAATAGGATAAAACGCCGATCGTAGGGAAAGAACGCTCTATCAATTCTCTAACAAGTCTCCTGACTTTTTGTGAGGAAAGTATAACAGGCTGTATCCCTGATTTTACCGCATTTTCAATTACGGTAGTTGCCTTTTTCACGAACTGATTAACGAGTTCGGGATCCAGAGTTGAAATCAACCCCTGCTGTGTTTCCTGTATAGACTCATTGAAAATTTGTTCAAGATCGGGGTCAATTATAATAGCTTTAAGAGTATTGTTTTCATCGGAATAGTTTGAAACTATCTGCTTTCCGAAAGCCTGCCGGACATATTCAGTGATCATATCGATATTTTTAATGCTTCCCGCATAATCCGAGATTGTTTCAAGTATGGTAAGCATATTTCTTATCTTTACACCTTCCCTTAGGAGGTTTTGCAGAACTTTCTGAATTTCACCAATATTCGAATGCTTCATTGTTTCTTCAACAATGACAGGGTATTCCTTCTGAATGGCATCCGGCATGGATTTCACATCCTGCCTTGTCAAAAGCTCGGCGGCGTTCTTTTTTATGACTTCGGTAATGTGCGTTGCAATAACGGATGGAGGATCGAAAATATCAAAACCAAGCGATTCTGCTTTTGCCCTTTCTTCATTTGAAATCCATTTCGCGTCAAGCCCAAAAGCCGGTTCTTTTATCTCAATCCCGTCGATTGATTTTAAATCCAGTTTCGGGTTCATTGCCATAAACCTGTTAACATAAATCTTGCCTCTCGCAATCTCAGAACCTCTTAGTTTAATAATATACTCGGATGCGTCGATCCCAACATTATCTATAATCCTTATCGGCGGAACAAGGATCCCCAGATCAAGCCCGATTCTTCTCCTTATCAATTTAATCCTGTCAAGCAAATCTCCGCCCTGTTCTTTATCAACCAGCGGGATCAGGTTATAACCGATTTCAAGGTTCATAGGGTCAATTCTAACAATATCGTCGATGGTGGTAGTCTGTTCACCGGCCTGCTTTCCTTTTGCCTCCGCCTGCTTCTGTTCAACATTTTCCTTAGCCGAGATCGACATCATATAACCGACAGCCAGAAGAAGCCCGCCGATAATGAAATTAGTCAGGAATGGAAAGCCGGGCAGGAAGCCCATCAAAGCAACTGTGCCTCCGGAAATATAAAGAACTTTTGGATTGGCTCCAACCTGTGTAACAACGTCCCTGCCGAATTTTTCACGGGAAGCCGTTCTTGTAACGATGATGCCTGTCGCTGTAGCAACAAGAAGCGAAGGTATCTGGGACACAAGGCCGTCGCCTATTGTCAAAAGGGTATATGTACCGGCGGCTTCGGCAAGCCCTTCGCCACGGACTGCAACACCTGTAATCAACCCTACGATAATATTCACAACCGTAATAACAAGAGCAACCTTAACGTTACCCGAAACAAACTTGGATGAACCATCCATATTTCCATAGAAGTCTGCTTCAAGCCGAAGTTCATCCCTGCGTCTTCTTGCTTCGTCTTCGTTTATGAGCCCGGCGTTAAGGTCTTCATTAATGGAAAGCTGTTTTCCGGGCAAAGCGTCCAGGGTAAAGCGGGCGGCCACTTCGGAAACGCGCGAAGCACCTTTTGTAATGACCAAAAACTGTATTGCGAGTAGAATTATGAATATTGTTATTCCGACTATATAATTCTTACCGACAACAAATTCACCAAAAGCCCTTATGACTTTGCCGTCAAAGCCTGCGCCAAGGGTAAGAATAAGCCTTGTTGAGGAAACATTGAGTCCGAGCCCGAAGATTGTTGTGAGAAGGATAAGAGAAGGAAAGGCGGAGAATTCGGCCGGTTTTTTTACATACATCGTGCTGAGCGCAATCATTATCGAAATTGCCAGATTCGTTACTAAAAGGATATCCAGAACAAATGTCGGTATCGGTATGATTAGCATCAAAACAACGATAATCAAGGATATTGCGACAAAAATATCAACATTATCCTTCAGTTTAATAAAAGCAACGTTTTGATTTGACGCCATATTTCCTCCCGTATTAGTCGCTAGTCTATAGCCGTTAGTTATTAGTCACTGGCTCATTAAAGACGGCTGTTTATTCTTGCTAGCGACTAACAGCTAGCAACTAGAGACTATTTCACGCCGCAACGCTTCCTTTCACCTGGTATACAAGCGATAATATCTTTGCTACTGTGATGAAAAGTTCCGGCGGAATTTCCTGCCCGACTTCTACTTTTTTATAAATTTCCCTGGCAAGGGGTTTGTTTTCAATTATCATTACATTACTTTCCTTGGCGACTTCCTTAATCCTTTGAGCGAACGTACCTTCGCCTTTTGCTATAACTACCGGCGCGTTCATATAACTCGGTTCATATTTTAAAGCGACAGCAATATGTGTCGGGTTTGTAATAACAACATCGGCGTTAGGAACTTCCTGAATCATCTTTCGTGACAGGAGCCTGCGTTCCATTTCTCTAATTTTCGCTTTAATCTCAGGGTCGCCTTCCATTTCTTTGAATTCCTGCCTTATTTCCTGTTTGGACATCTTCAGGGATTCCATATAAATCCATCTCTGGAACACGTAATCAGCTACCGCGAAAATCAAAAGTAAGATACCCGAGAAATTTACAAATTGGAATATGACATTCCAGATCAGCACAAATGATTCCAGAAGTCCCATCCTGGAAATTCTTATCATTTCCGAAAGCCTTTCGTTTAAAATCACAAAAGCGATCGCAAATACTCCCACAACTTTCAGGATTGACTTAAAGAGATTAAATATAGTTTCTCTTGACCAGAACATCTTTCCAAAGTTGGTTATCATGTTGGAGAATATTTTTCCGAAATTGAGGCTGATTCTCTTTGCAGTAAATACAAAACCGCCCTGTATGACATTCCCAAGGATCGCCGATATAACAGCGACAGCCATAATAGGGAGCAGGCATCCCGCCGATAGCGTTATCATCTCAATAAAAAAAGGCATTATGCTACTTCTTGATACTTTTATTGTCAGCATATTTTCAAAATAGTAACGCATTATAGTCTGGAACGAATTGAATATAAAGCCGCCGAGCAATGATACTGTCCAGAATGTAAATAAAAAAACTATGATAGCTGTTAATTCCTGGGATTTAGGAAGGTTCCCCTCCTCACGGGCTTTTTTCTTCTTATACTCGGTCGGCTCTTCGGTCCTTCCCTCATCTTCAGCCGCGAATAACTGCAAATCGAACCGGAAGTCCAAAATATAATTTTTACTAATTATATTGCCGTAACTTTGATAAATCAATTCGATTTTTTCCGGAAAATCCATAATATTTCCTTAATTTCCCTTAACTGGGTTTCATAATACGGATCCAATCCGATGTGTTCTGGAGTAAGTGCCGCATCACGGAATCCCCAAGATCCACAACAGACGGTAATATAAGCCATAGAATTACAAATCCTATTACAAGCTTAAGGTTGAATCCCATAATCATAACATTGAACTGCGGTGCCACCCTTGAAATGATCCCCATGGCAATGTCCATCAAAATAGTTACCCCTATGATAGGCAGAGAAATCTTCAGGCTTATATCAAACATCGCGACCAGGGATGAAATAAAGCCTTTAACAATAGAGCCTGCTATATTGAATGTTAAAATATCAACCGATTTAAAACTGTCTATAATTAACTGAATCAAATAGAATTGCCCATCAATCCTTAATAATAATAGAAGGATTAAAATGCCGAGAACATTGCCGATCGCCGGCACCTGGGTATCTGAAATCGGGTCGAAAACTTCATTCATTCCCAGCCCCATCTGGATGCTGAATATCTGTGCGGAAACCTGAAAAGCAGAAACGATAATAAATACAAAAAAACCGACCCCCGTTCCGAAAACAAAGTTTGATACCAGTTTTACGCCGAAATCATTCAAATCCACAGGCGGTTTCAAACCCATTCCTATTAGTATAGGTATCGATACGAGAGTGGAAAAAAAACCGAAGGCCATTTTAAAACGGAAAGGCATAGCAACACCGGAATAAAATGGTGCAGTGATAAACATACCAAGAATTCTCATGAAAATTATTAAAAATAACTCAAAATATAAAACAAAATACTCATAAAGCATTTTTTTATCCCTACATTTTTGCCTGACCGATCAGGTCAAACAAATTCTTTGTAAAATTAATAAGATGATTTGCCAAAAATGGGCCTAAAAAAACCATAAGCAATAATATCGCAATTAATTTGGGAACGAAGGTTAGAGTTTGTTCCTGAATGGAGGTGGTTGCCTGGAAAATGCTTATAATTAATCCGATTACAAGTCCGACCCCCAATAAAGGAACGCTTAGAATTAAGATCTCATACATTGTTTGATTAAGAATTCCAAGAACCAATCCCTGACTCATAATTAAGAACTCCTTTACATTCTGAAACTTAAAACGAGCTTCTCAACAAGAAGATCCCAGCCGTCTACAAGGAAGAATAAAAGGATCTTCAAAGGGAAGGATATCATGATCGGGGGAAGCATCATCATTCCCATTGACATTAGGACGCTTGCCACAACTACGTCTATTACTGTAAACGGTATCAATATAATCATACCCATATAGAAAGATATTGTTAATTCATTTAACATAAATGCCGGAATTAAAACATAAGTCGGTACATCATCCGGCCCTTTCGGCCTTTCAAGCTTTGCCATTTTAGTAAAACGGTAAATATATCTTTCTGCGGTTTGCCTGAACATAAACTCGCGTATAGGCTGGATGGCTTTTGTATACCCTTCGTTTATGGATATTTTTCCATCCAGATACGGCCTTATGCCATTCTGATAGGATTTATTGAAAGTCGGAAACATTACGAAAAGACTGATAAAAAGGGAAAGGCTTACTATTATCTGGTTTGGAGGAATATTCTGGGTCGCCAGGCCCCTGCTGACAAATGAAAATACGATATAAATCCTGACAAAACTTGTTAGTACAATTAATAGAGTGGGGGCAAGGGAAATTATGGTGATTAAAAAGAGTATCTGTAAAGACAGGGCGACCTGCCTCGGGGATTTTGCTTCCTGAATATTAAAATTAACGGAAGGTATAGGGATATTCCCGGAAATCTGCTGAGAATATACTGGAGCCGAAAACAAAAACAGTGAAAGAAATAAAGTTATCAACCGCAAGCCGCCCCATTTCTTCACAAACGCCTCCCGAAAAACAAGAAATTTGGCACACCCTGTGCGTTTCTGTGCATAACCATGATTTTAGTAGAAATATTATTACTACTACTTTATATTATTACTTAATTAATTAAAAAATGCAAGACTTTTTGTAATTATTTTTATCCTTAATTCTTTATTTGCATCAAAAATTTGAAGTTATTATAACCTAAACCGAGTGATCCTTTAAATGGTTTTTATTTGATAACAACTTCAATATATTAGTCGGCCGGTTAGTTAGTCGGTCAGTCATATCAAAATAAAATATTGCTTAACTAAACGATAACCGGCTTTCGACTTATTATACAAGGTCTTAGATATTGATGATTGAATAAATATTATGAAAACTATTCAATTTAGATGTAATTTATTAGTAAAGTATTTAAACAATTAATTGATTAATTAAAATAAGATACTTAAAATAATAGTAAAGTATGAATGGAGGAAGCTTATGAAGGGTGATGATATATCAAAAAGATTGAAATCATCGTTTTCGATATCAAGAGTCGGCCATATAAGCGAGTATGTCGAACCGGTCAGTTGTTATGATAGTCTCGATGAAGCGCGGAAATTATTTTTAAAGCAACCCGATTTAACTTCAATGCCGGTTGAGAGGGAAGGCGGAGTTGTTGGATTATTAAGCCGTGAAACAGTCTTAAAAAAAGGCAGGTCGGCATGGGAGGCTTTAAAGGGCAATACTCTCGATAAATATATGGATATAAGTACGTTGATAATAGATGCACAGGAAAATTCCGAGAAAGCCCTGGACGAGGTTCTGTCCCAGGATATAGACTCAATATATAATGATTTTTTAATCTATCATAACGGGAAATATTTTGGGATAGGAACCTTCCTGAAGTTAACCAAACACATTTCTACACTTCGCAATATGGACCTTGAACTCGCAAAAAATATGCAGGAATTTCTTATGAACAAGCGTGAAATAAAAAGCTCTCTATTTTCAATTGAAAAATATGTAAAAATGGTACATGAACTGGGCGGTGATTTTTACCAGATCCTTGAAATAAATAAAGATCTATTTATGATAGCTTGCTTCGATGTAAGCGGTAAAGGAGTTGCTGCATCTCTTACTACAAGTATTATCAGCGCTTTTTTTGCGACACTTGAAGTCGGAGGATATTTGAAAAATTTTGATCCACAAAGTCTTGTCGTACAAATGAATAACCTGATCATTGATCAAACTCCTGCTGAAATATTTATTGCCGGCGCAATGCTGTTTATTGACTTAAAAAAGATGGAAATTCAGTCTTTCAATATGGGATATTCGCCTATTTATAACTTTTATTCTGAAAAGAGCGGTAAATTAATGTGCAAAATATTGAATCCGAATATTAAACCGATGGGTATCGATGATTTTCTCGATCTTGATAAATATATGAGAGTAACCCCTATTCAGGATAATATGAAAATTTTTATATATTCTGACGGTCTTACGGATGCAAGGAATAACGAAGGTGAAATGTACGGAGAGGATAATCTTAAGCAATTTTTGATAGCGAAAAGCAAGCTCAAAGCTAATGATTTAATAAAGGATCTTAATGAAGAAATAGTTAAATTTATAGGAAAAGCCCCGCAGGCCGATGATATAACAGCCCTGGCAATACAATTTAAATAACATTCATTTTTTCATTGAATCGCCGGTCTGAAAACTACCTTTTATTGTCAGTTTCTGGATTTGAAGTTATAAAAGTAGAAACAACATTAACAATTTTATCAGGAACGGCTATTATTTTAATTACTTTTTTTCCTTCAAGAACTTTTTTGAGTTTTGGATTTTCCAGACCTAATCTTTTCAATTCTTCAACTGAAGTACCACGCGGTATTTGAATGGTATCCCGAAGCTTTCCATTTTCCTGTATAGCAATTGAAATTTCCTCATCTTTTGTAAATTCTTCAATAAATTCAGGCCATTCTGACTTGAGTACAGACGGCTTTTCACCGATGATTTCCCACATTTCTTCGGTAATAAAAGGCGCGAAAGGGTGAAGAATTTTTATAAAGTCCTTTATTACTTCTTTGTTTAATTTTTCTTCTTTTTGAAGCGTGTTTACGAAAATCATCATCTGGCTTATGGCCGTATTGAATTCAAGGGCTTCAATCTTTTCGCTTACAATTTTTATAGTTTTATGCCGCAATCGGTTAACAACATCCGGTATGGGTAAATCAGCATCAATTTGCTTTTCGAGTAATTTCCATGCCTTCTCAAGAAATCTTTTCAATCCGATAATGCTCTGTGTGTTCCAGGGTTTATCTGCGGCCAGCGGCCCGAGGAACATCTCGTAAATTCTCAAAGTGTCCGCGCCGTATTCCCTGATAACATCATCCGGATTTACAACGTTTCCCCTTGATTTTGACATTTTCTCACCGTTTTCGCCGAGGATCATTCCCTGGTTTTTAAGCGCCATGAATGGTTCAGGTGTATGAACGACATTTATGTCAAACAAAAATTTATGCCAGAACCTTGCATAAAGCAAGTGCAAAACTGCATGTTCAGCCCCCCCGATATAAAGATCGACAGGTTCCCAGTATTTGATTTTATCATTGTCTGCAATCACTATATTGTTATTTGGATCCATAAAACGTAGGTAGTACCAGCTGCTCCCGGCCCATTGAGGCATCGTATTTGTTTCCCTTTTTGCCTTGCCACCGCATATCGGGCAGACGGTGTTTACCCAGTCTTCAATAGCCGCCAGAGGAGATTCGGTTGTTCCTGTTGGCTTGTATGTTTTAACATCAGGCAGTTTAAGCGGCAAATCTTTTTCATCGAGCGCGACTACGCCGCATTTCTCACAATGTACAACCGGTATCGGTTCTCCCCAGTATCTCTGCCTTGAAAAAACCCAATCCCTAAACTTATAATTAACCGCTTTTTTACCCTTACCGATTTTTTCGAGCCATCCGGTGATTTCTTTTTTAAATTCGGAGGTCTTTAGCCCGTCAAATTTTCCCGAATTGACCGCAAATCCTTCTTCTGTCTCCGCCTCTTTTAGTTCGTACATTTTTCCATCTTTGCTAACCACCTGGATTATTGGTATATTAAATTTTGTCGCAAACTCAAAATCCCTTGTATCATGAGCGGGCACAGCCATTATTGCCCCTGTTCCATAACCGATAAGGACATAGTCGGATATCCAGATAGGAATTTTATTGTTATTAACCGGGTTGACGGCATATGACCCTGTAAAAACCCCAGTTTTTTCCTTATTCAATTCTGTCCGCTGTAAATCTGATTTTCTCGCTGTTTCTTCGATGTAGCCGTTAACCTGATTTTTTTGATCCGTCTTTGTGATCTTTCCCACCAATGGATGTTCCGGAGCCAGGACCATATATGTCGCGCCGAAAAGGGTATCAGGCCTTGTAGTATAAACCCGGATGGTATCACCGGTTCCATCAACATAAAAATCAACCTCCGCCCCTTCGCTCTTGCCAATCCAGTTTTCCTGCATAAGCTTAATCGAATCACTCCAATCCAGCAGGTCAAGATCCTTGAGCAGTCTTTCAGCATAAGCGGTTATTTTTAATACCCACTGCCGGATTCTTTTTCTCTCAATCAAAGTACCGCATCGCTCGCAGCGGCCGTCCTTGACCTCTTCATTCGCAAGCCCGGTAAGGCAGCTTGGGCACCAGTTGATCGGCATATCACTTTCATAAGCGAGATCATGCTTAAAAAGCTGGATGAAAATCCACTGAGTCCATTTATAATAACCGGGATCGCAGGTTGAAATTTCCCTGTCCCAATCATAGCTGAACCCTATCGTTTTGATCTGGTCCCGGAAACGGCCGATGTTTTTATAAGTGGCCTCGGCCGGGTGCGTTCCGGTTTGAATGGCGTAATTCTCGGCGGGAAGGCCGAAAGAATCGAACCCCATCGGGTGAAGAACGTTGAAGCCTTTCATTTTTTTATATCTGGTGAATATGTCGGTAGCAGTGTAGCCTTCCGGATGGCCTACATGCAGACCGGAACCCGAAGGGTAGGGGAACATGTCCAGCACATAAAGCCTTTTATCTTCAGGTATCGAAGGGTCTTCGGTTACCCTAAACGTTTTATTTTTATCCCAGTACAAACGCCATTTTTTTTCAATACTCTGAAAATCATAGGTTCTTTCCATCACATACCTCTCTAAAGTCCGGCAATAATTACTCTGATATTTTAAATCAGACTATTATTTTAATTTATTTTTGAAGATTATTCAAACATCATCTGCTTAAAAGTAAAATATTAATCTGGACTCGGAGAATTTAGATTCACAACCGAAATGGTTGTGTCTATTTATGGAAAAGGGAATGATGCATAAAAACAATTAGTTTGATCATTTCCCCTCAAATGGAGAGCTTGAGATCCGGTCATCCGGATAGCTGCAAAAATTACTCAGTTATCACTGGTTTGACAACATTATTGGTTTGTTTGCTTTTTTTTAACAAAAGGGCCGGAAGAATTACGCTGAGAGTTATGATTGTAAGAACAATCATTGTGTCATTTATTGCCTGAAGCCTGGCCTGTTTTGCCACTATACCAAAGATAATACTGAGAACTCCCGCCTGAGCTTCTGATGGATGTAATCCGCCCCGTACAAACATTTCCCCAAGCATTTTCAGAGCTCCATGCTGTTTGCATTATATGGAGTTACCTGCTGGGACAAATTGGCATAATTGATCGTATTCCTTTGCTGCAAAACACTTGTTATAATTGTAAGTCCAACTGCGGTACCGACCTGAATAACGGTTTGCATTAATGCGGAGGCATTTGACATCGATTCCTTTTGAAGTTTGCTTAACGCGGCTGTCTGGATAGGTATAATCAGGAATCCAAAACCAAGCCCCCTTACTAATAAAAGCATTGTAACTGTTGAGTTTGAAGTATCAAAGGTCAGTGTGGACATATTCCAGCTGTTAAATGCAAGAAGAAGTAAGGCAAGCACTGTAAGTATTCTTGTGTCAATTTTAGCGTTGAGACGGGAGGCTATTACCATAGAAACAGCACTTGCGATCGCTTCGGGAAATAGCACAAGTCCAGCTTGGAAAGGTGTCAAGCCTTTCAATTGCTGGAGGAATACAGGCACTAGAAATATTCCGCCGAATAGCCCCATAACTGCGATAATCATTATTATATTGCCCATACTGAAATTGTAATCTTTAAATAGCCTCAGGTCCAGCATGGGTTCTTCTGTTCTTAACTCATGTATGATAAAAACAAGCAGACTGAGACAACCGGTAACCATTAATATTAAATTTTGCATGTCTCCCCAATCCACATCGCCTTTTCCCAACACATAAAGCACGCATCCCAACCCGATACCTGATGTCAGAAAACCTTGAAGATCAAAATACTGCGCGGGTTTATATTCAGATTCCTTTAAAAACAGGAAGGATAAAAAGATTCCCAGTACTCCAATGGGAATATTGATGAAAAAAATCAGCCTCCAGTCGAAATTCTCAATCAGATATCCTCCTAATGTCGGCCCGATAGCGGGAGCGAATAGATTACCGATTCCCATAACCGCAAAAACAATTCCCCTTTCACTTTCCTCGAATGTTGTGAGCAGCAGCGTCATACCCACCGGTATCAGCATTCCTCCGCCAAGGCCCTGGATAATCCTTGCCGAAACAATTGACATAGTATTCCAGGCAAAACCGCATAATAAAGAACCTGATGTAAAAAGAATCAATGAAAAGATGAAAATCATTTTCGAGCCGAATCTTCCTGATAGATAAGCTGTTGTTGCCATGACGATCCCGAGGGCCAGAGAATACGCGCTTAATACCCATTGTATCTGGTCAAAACTGGCATTGAATGTTGACATCATCTTTGATATTGCCAGGTTGACAATACTTGAATCAAGTTTTACCATAAAAAACCCTATCGTGACGACTATCAAAGTCAGCCATTTCGATGGGCCTTTTTGTTTTTTTTCCATAATGACGTCTACCTCACATGAATTCGAACAGTTACATTTACCCCCGGAATAAGATTGATTCCGGCATCCATTATATCAATTTTTACCTGTATTTCCTGAACAACCTTGGTAAATGTGCTGCCGGATGATGTTGGTAAAAGGGAAAAAATTGAATTGGCAGCATGGCCGATTGATTTTACTTTACCTTTAAATTTTATACCTCCGAATTGATCGATACTGATATCAACCTGCTGGCCGGGCTTTACCAGGTCGATCAATTTTTCACTGATATTGGCTGAAACCCATGCGTTTTTGATATCTGCAATCATTACCGCCGTTTGGCCTGCCTCAAGTATATTTCCCGTAACGGTGTTTTTTAGGATAACAATTCCTTCAGCCGGGCTTTTCAGGTAAGTCCGGTTTAATGCGATTTTTGCCAGCCTGAGATCGGCTTGAGCACTGCCATAATCGAACCGGGCATTGTCGAACTGCTGTTTTGTGAGTCCCGAATTATCCAGAAGAGCCTGGTCTCTGTGAAGTATGGATTCGGTATATTCGCTTCTCGCTTCGGCGCGGTCATACTGTGCCTGGGCAACACTGTGATCCATCTCAATCAGAAGCATTCCCTGGGTAATGCTTTCCCCTTCTTTTACATAAACCGCCTGAATTTGCCCTCCAGCCCCAAGATTGGCGATTTTCACAATATCGGCGTTAATTCGAGCATCTTCAGTTGTAATGTAAGGCCTGTAATCAAAATACCATATACGGAATCCGAGGATTGAACCCCCGGTTATGACTATTAATGTTATGAATAACTTTATTATCCTGCCAAAAAGCCCTTTTCCATTTTCTTTTTGAATCTTGGTTTCAGTTTCCTGTGCCATAAATCATCTCCTTTATTTTATTCCCCGATCAGCCTTTTCATTCTGAGCATGCCGGTGTAATACTCAAGAACGGCACCAAGATAACCGGCTTGCGCCTGGCTCATTGCCGCTTCTGCGTCAATAACTTCAAATTCGCTTGAAATTCCGGCTTTGTATCTTTCATCCGCGAGCTTGTAGCCCAATTGAGCCTGATGCTCATTATTTTCCCTGCTTTTTATATCCTCATGGCTCTGACCGATTTGAATAAGCAATGATTGAACCTGGAGAGAAACGGTATCATAAATCTGATGTTTTTGTATTTCCAGGATTTTGATGTTTTTTTCTATTTCAATGCGGTTGTTCCAGTTTCTGGATACTACTGGAATCAGGCTGTCAATCGGTATGGTTAATTGCAGGCCTGTATTCCAGGATGAATTCCAAGCTCTGTCGATTGGAATTGAGGCATTTGTTTTCTCATAGTTATAATTAAAGTTGAAAAATGCACTTAAAGAAGGCATATTACCGGCTTCAACTAATTTCCCCTGCAAACTGTATATTTTAATATCTATCTCGATATTTTTAAGTAGTATATTGTTTGAAAGGGCCATACTGATTAGCTTTTCAGTATTGGTTTCAAATAATATGATATTGGTTGTATCATAAAGACTTCCGACAAATTCGACCGATGACGGATCAGCTATACCGATCTGCTGGCAGAAAGCCAATTTTGAGGTTATATAGGAATTACTTACCTGAAGAAGCACTGCCAGATTGTTTTTATATTGAACATCTGCCCTTATGGAATCATACTCCATTGCATTCCCGGCCAGATAATTCTTTCTTGTATATTCTGCGCTCTCCTTTAAACCGCGGTTTAAATCTTCCGTCATTTTAATATTTTCTTTTATAAGAAAGAGATTGTAAAAAGATACCGCCGCCCTGGATGCAATTTCCCTTTTCGTATCGTTCAATCTAGCCCGGACAAGATCAAGATTCGCCTGTTTAATGTTCAGGGAATTCAACAGCCTGAATCCGGCAAAGATGGGTTTTACAATTGAAATTCCGGTCTTATAATTGTCAGTGTAGATATTTGTTAAGACATCCGGTTCAATGGGTAACCCGCCCAGCGCAGGATTCGGAGTTTTTGTCAGTTCAAAAGATTCCATCATCCCATTTTTAACAGTGTCTGGATCAAGAACAGTATAGCCGGCAGACGCATAAATTGAGGGCATTGTTAAATCCGCCCTGGCCTCCGCATATTGGGCTTCTGCCACACCCATTTCCTCTTTGGCCCGGCTTATATCAAGATTATTCATAAGAGCTAGTTCGATAGAATTTGATAAAGTTAGTGTTCTGATTTCTGTAAAAACAGGTTTGGATAAAATCAGAACGAGAATCCCGATCAATATGTACTTCATTTTTACCTCCAACTTTTACTGGTATTATAACATACCGGACGCCCGGTATATTAATGTGAATAGTTTCAAAGTATTATAATCCATTACTTGATATAGTATCATCAAATTTTCTGCAAATATACCGGCCGTTCGGTTTAATATATATGAGACTCTGCCTCGAGGATTCTTTATTGACTAAGCTTTCAATTCCTCATAAAAAGCATCCCACAATACCGATACCTCTTTTTTCCAGTCCAGGATTCTTTCTTCAATTACCAATTGCATACTTACACCCTGCTCGATATGATGAAAGAACCTGCTGATCTGTTCATTGTCCATTTTTGAAATAATCTCACCCTTTTTTTTTGCTATAGATACAACTGCCGTCCAGGCTTCTATTTCCTTATTACTCATTTCTTTCATCTTTTCAAGAAATTCCGGGTAAATCTTGATTGCATCGAACATTAAAATGAAGTAATTAAATGCTACCTTTCCTTCATTGTTCTCCGTGAATTTTCTAAAGTATGACATTGTAATTGTATCCTGATTGTTCAGGTAATCCTGGTAAAATCGATAAAGAGATTCATGGGAATACTTGCTGAAATCAATTGTCATAATTGAATATATAAAATAATCCAATATCTCCCGAAAGAGCTGTTCCTTGCTTTCAAAGTAATGGTAAAAAGCGCCTTTCGATAATCCTGTTTTCTTGACAATCTCTTTCATTGTTACTTCCTTAAAACTTTTCTGTAAAAAAAGTCTAAAGGCTACATTTAAAATATGTTCTTTTGAGTCGCTCATGATCTTCTCCATAAACCGACCGTTTGGTATGATATTAGTTTATCTATTATTCTATGATTTGTCAATATTTATTAAATAAATTTTTCCTATCCTCAAGGACAAAGGGGCATGCCCCCATAAGCGCTAACTTGATTCTTGATATTTTTACAAATCATAGCTATAATATTTATATGGAGGTGGCTATGATTAATGAAGATTGGAATATTTTAGTTTCAATGTTTCCAATAGGTTGGCGTGAAAAGGCAAAGGAAACGGGTGCATTAAGGGGATTGCGTAAGTGCAAATCTGAGGAGGACTTGCTCAGAACCCTTTTGATTCATCTGGCTGGCGGGTTTTCTCTAAGAGAAACAGTAGTAAGGGCTCGTGAAGCCAATTTAGCAGATTTATCTGATGTTGCCTTGCTGAAGCGATTAAGAAAGAGTTCGGATTGGTTGGCGTCATTATGTGAAGGTTTATTTGAGGAGCGAGGTGTGAAACTGGAAAATAAAGATGGATTTGAAGTTCGCCTTCTTGATGCTACTGTAGTTAAAGAACCTGGAAGGACGGGAAGTTTATGGAAGGTTCATTACAGTCTTAGACTACCTACATTCAAGTGTGACTACTTTCGCGTAACTCAAATGAACGGTATAGGGACGGGTGAGTCGTTTAAACAATTTGATTTGAAACCGGGTGATTATATTATAGGTGATCGAGGTTATGGTCAGGCTCCGGGAATAAAGTTTGCCGTTGAGCAGAAAGCTTCTCTATTGGTCCGCATCAGCCCTCATCATGTTGTAGTTAGCGATTCATCCGGTAAGCCATTTAATTGGCTGGATAGATTATCAGAAGTTTCGAAATCGGGACAAGCATGTTCATGGAATGTTCATTTACAATGCCCTGATAAAACCACTGTTTCCGGTAGAGTTTGTGTTATAAGAAAATCTGAACAAGCTATTCTTA
Organism: uncultured Spirochaetota bacterium; assembly: GCA_963783575.1. GTDB lineage: Bacteria > Spirochaetota > Brevinematia > Brevinematales > JAOACQ01 > CAWEAK01. Next base: position 451,514 of record CAWAOD010000005.1, read on the forward strand.
AGGCTCACAAACGTATTAAAAAGCATGCTATAAAAAAGAGTCAGAAGTTAAAACCGGAGACACTAATATATGCGGAGTTTGTGATTGTATTCACAACTTTTGAAGAGTCAAGTTTTCCGCCGGCAGAAATACTGCGATGGTATAGATTACGATGGCAGGTTGAATTAGTATTTAAACGTTTTAAGCAACTTGCGGAACTTGGGCATTTGCCTAAATATACAGATGAAAGTTCCAAGGCTTGGCTGTATGGCAAATTGTTTGTGGCCCTGTTAAACGAAAAACTTATCTGGCAAGCCCAGACTTTTTCCCCCTGGGGTTATGATATTATTAATCAGGGCAGGGATAGTAAGCCGTTGGCGTGAATTTGCATTTATGCTTCATGAAATGCAGAGAGTAATTATTCCATGCCTTTCGCTTACCGGTATTTTTATAAATTGGATAAGAATTTCCAGAGGACTTATTAATAAAAAGAGAAGAAGAAAAATGCAAATTGTGGAATATTTTTCCTTAACAAGTTAGCGCTTGTGGGGCATGCCCCCTTATCCTTGAGGATAGGCTTGACCAAATAATAGAAATTTAGTATCAATTATAATAATAATAAAGGACCCGCAGCAAGCTGCGAGGTATTATAATGGCACGATAATGGAAGCGAAGCAAGCTTCGAGGAATTAAACCCGAAGAGATTAAACCTGGAGGATCAAAATGACCGTAAAATCTTTTATAATTTTTTTCATCTTTATGATAGTTACTTTTACCTGGGCTGAGGATTTGGAATTACCGCTGGTTAAAATAAAACTGCCCGCGGGTTTTAAGATTGAGGTTTATGCTGATCATATTGAAAACGCAAGAGAAATGGTTTTCTCACCGGCCGGAGTATTATTTGTAGGATCGAACAATGCAGGGAAGGTTTATGCAATAACCAGGGATGGAATGAACGGCAGGGCAGGTAAAGTATATGTAATTGCCAGCGGGTTAACGCTTCCCGTTGGGGTCGCTTATTACAATAAAGCGCTCTATATTTCCGCCGTTAACAGGATACTTCGCCTGGATGATATTGAGGAACACCTGCAAAAACCGCCAATTCCTGTTATTGTTAGCGATGCATTTCCAAATGCATATATGCATGGATGGAAATTCATCCGGTTCGGACCCGATGCTTTGCTTTATGTTCCTGTCGGCGCGCCTTGCAATATCTGCAAGCCCGACGATCCACGTTTTGAAACAATCCAGAGAATGAATGCCGACGGCAGCAGCCTTGAGATATTTGCTTCAGGAATAAGGAACAGTGTTGGTTTTGATTGGAGTCCGCTTACAAAAGAACTCTGGTTTACCGACAATGGAAGGGACTATCTTGGCGATAACCAGCCGCCGGATGAATTGAACCGGGCTCCTGAAAAGGGAATGAACTTCGGATTTCCGTATGTCCATGGCAGGAATATATTAGACCCGGAATTTAAAAATAAAATACCTCCGGATTTTAAATTCACACCGCCGGAAATGGGACTTGGACCTCATGTCGCGTCTCTGGGTATGCGGTTTTATACAGGGAAGCAGTTTCCAGAACAATATAAGAACCAGATCTTTATTGCCGAGCATGGGTCCTGGAATAGGTCTGTCCCGATCGGATACCGTGTTACACTGGTACGCCTTGATCCGGCAGGAAAACTTGCCCTGAGTTATGAGGTTTTCGCGGAAGGATGGCTTGAAGGAAGTTATGCCTGGGGAAGGCCTGCCGATGTTGAAATAGGCCCTGATGGCGCATTGTATGTGTCCGATGATAAAGCTAATGCTGTTTATAGAATCTATTATGAGCCTTAATTTTAAAAAATATTAATTTTAAAAATATTAATTTTCAAAATCCTAACTCTTCCGATACTTGACAAATATGATTTATATTGATATTTTATTGTAGCAGATTATCAAAAAAGGAATTTTAGTTTATGGAAGAAAAAAAAACCTCGGAAAGAATAAATAAGCTTAAAAAATTAAATATTTATGAAAGCTACTGGAGTGATTATAATAAAATCATTCATCAGATTATGGAAGAAAATATCAATATTATCGATTTCAGAAATAATTTAAATAATCTTACCGCCAGTATAATTAAAGAAACTGTTAATTATGAGATGTTTTTTATAAAAATGCTGGCCTGCCTCGACACTCCTCATAGGTTCATATCACATTCATTAAATACTGGTATATTTGCTTATATATTATCATCATATTTAAATGTTGATAAAAAGATGATTCCGAAAATTATTCAGGCGGCGCTTCTCCATGATATCGGTAAGCTTAATTACAATGAAAGTATTAAAGGATTATATCTTTACAGGAATGAAGACCCTTCTCAGGTTATTAAATATCACAGTATCTGGGGCAACAGAATTCTGCAGTATCATCTTAAAAGCGATCCTGAAATAGCGAGAATGGTATTAAACCATCATGAAAGAATTGACGGCTCGGGATTTCCGCGCGGATTAAAAGGCTCGGATCTAACTATTTATGATAACATTGTTATGACTGCCAATCTTATTGATAATATCATACAAAAAACCAATTATTCCTGTTTTGACGATACCGCTAAAAATATTGATATGTTATTGACGAAATACAGCGAAAAATTTATTTTACCGATAAGAAATGTTCTGTATGAGATTTTTACATTAAGAAATGAAGAAAGAAAGCACAAACGATACAAAATATACGCAAAGGGCTTACTGGAAAATGACAGCCTTACTACACCGGTTCCCCTTGAAATATTCAACATATCCACAAGCGGTATGGAGGTTTCAACGCCTGTATCTTTGAACAATAGTATGATTTATACCCTTAATTCAAAAATCTCACAGAACCTGTCGCTTAGAAATAAAGAATGTGAGATTATCTGGAAGAAGACTGAAAGAGACAAGTTTATATACGGTATGAAGTTTAACAGCCCACAGGATTACGATTTTTCAAAACTGTTAACTGAAGAATAATACCGGAGTATTGAATGGCATTAAAAAATTCTATCACTGACATACCTGGAATAGTTGTAGGCCAGGATCAAAATAATGAAGCTCTTACCGGATGCACTGTAATATTATGCGAAAAAGGAGCGGTAGGCGGAGTTGATCAAAGAGGCGGCGCGCCAGGTACAAGAGAAACCGACGCTCTTCATACTATGCATCTTGTTGAAAGGGTTCATGCAGTCCTTTTGTCGGGCGGGTCGGCTTTCGGCCTTGACGCAGCTTCGGGAGTAGTGAAATATCTTGAGGAAAAGGGCGTTGGTTTTAATGCAGGTGTAGCTAAAGTTCCAATTGTCCCTGCCGCAATACTTTTCGACCTGAATATTGGCCGTGCCGACATAAGACCAGATGCGGCTATGGCGTACAAAGCCTGTCAGGCAGCTTCGGGTAAACCTCCGGCCCAGGGAAATTTCGGGGCCGGATGCGGAGCGACTGTGGGGAAAATCCTCGGTTTGGGGCAGGCAATGAAGTCCGGAATCGGTACTGCAAGTATGGGAATAGGCGGAGGCGTTATTGTCGGAGCGATCGCCGCGGTGAACGCATTCGGAGATATAGTTGATCCGGAGAACGGTGAAATAATCGCCGGTGTCAGAAGCATCAATCAGGGCCCGTTAAAAATCGGTTACCAGGGATATTTTGCCGATACGCTTAAAATTATGAAGGGTTTAATCGGACGTACAACTATGGGTTTTGCTACAAGACAGCAAACGGTTATTGGCGTGGTTGCCACAAACGCATCATTAAACAAAGAACAAATCAATAAGGTCGCACAGATGGCTCAGGACGGCCTTGCGCGGACAATCCGCCCGGCACACACAATGCTTGACGGCGATACGATTTTCGCGCTATCTATGGGGAAACATAAAGCCGATGTTAGCATTATCGGATCTTTTGCAGCCGAGGTTTTTGCCATGGCGATTTTGAACGCCGTCAAATCGGCAAAAAGCTTGACCGGACTTCCGGCGTATAGCGATATTCCCGTTCCTGAAAATCAGCAATAATTATGACTATTAATATATACCAGTTTATCAATCCTCAGAAGAAGTTGTGTGAAAAATAAAATAAAATTTGCAAGGATGAGTTATGGACAGTAAAAGTCAAAAAACATTACTCCTTGTGGAAGATGAACCCTATATAGCAACAGCCGTTTCTATGCTCTTAAAAGATTATGATTATGATATTATCCATGCTTTAAACGGACAGAAAGCGATAGATACAATGAATGATAATAAATCCTCCATTGATCTGATCCTTATGGATATTAATCTCGGCCTGGGAATAGACGGCACGGAAGCGGCTAAAATAATACTAAAAGATCATGATATTCCTGTTTTGTTCCTTTCAAGCCATACGGAACGTGAAATCGTTGATAAAACCATAAATATTACTTCCTATGGATATATCACAAAGGATTCCGGTATTTCCGTAATCGACGCTTCAATTAAAATGGCATTCAGACTTCATGAAGCGTATAAGAATTTGAAAAAACAGAAAATGGAAATTGAAGTCAAAGATGACGAACTACGATTTTATGAAAAACGATACCGGAGACTTTTTGAAACGGCCAGGGATGGGATATTGATTCTTGACGCCGAAAGTGGAATGATTATCGACGTCAATCCTTTTTTAATTGAAATGCTGGGTTATTCGAAAGATCAGTTTCTTAAAAAAAATATCTGGGATATCAGCGCTTTCAAAAACATCGATTATTCAAAAAAATTATTTAAAGAATTGCAGGATAAAGAATATGTCCGCTATGAAGATTTACCGCTGGAAACTAATTTCGGAAATCAAATACATGTAGAATTTGTAAGTAATGTTTATTTAGTTGACAGTGAAAAGGTAATCCAATGCAATATCCGTGATATAACCGAAAGAAAGCTGAGTGAGAAAGCGCTCGCAAATAATATGGACAAAAAGGATGCTTTGCTTAGAGAAATACTGCACCGGACAAAAAACAGCTTTAATATGATAACAAGTTTAATTCATCTCAGATCCAGCGTTGTTCAATCAGAAGAAACAAAAAACGCGCTTGAAGAATTAACTTTAAGGGTCAAATCAATTTCGGATTTATATACATTACTTTATGAAACGGATTCTTATTATAATGTTCAGCTTAAAACCTATTTCAGTAAAGTAATTGAATCGATGCTCAAATTTTCAGAAAGCATAACTATTAATAAAGATATTGAAGAAATTACCGTTTCCGCCAAAAACGCGGCTACTATCGGAATGATACTTGTCGAATTATTATCAAACGCGATAAAGTACGCGTTTCCCGATACTCATAAGGGGATAATAAATATAGAATTGAAAACAATAAATTCTAAATTAATTATGGTAATTGAGGATAACGGCATAGGCCTGCAGGATGATTTTGATATCAATAAAATAAAAAGCATGGGACTTCATCTTGTAAATTTGATGGTCAGCCAGCTTGACGGCAATATTAAATTCATCACGGAAAATGGAACAAAAATCATTATTGAATTCCTGTTATAATATATTGTAAATCAAGTATTTTTGCCTTTTCTCATTACCTGTTAATTCCAGAAAAATCATTATTCCTGAATTTGACATAAAATTAATATTATCTCAAAATTTAATATGTTAAATAACGATATATTCGCAAAAATATCGACTATATCCGCCGAACGCGATTTCAACGGCATCATAAAACTGTCTATTCCGTATGATACGGCATTGATTAATAAAGTCAAATCCCTTCCTGTCAGAAAGTGGGAGCCACTGGATAAGAAATGGCTTATACCGGATACAGACGAGAACCGCAAATCAATCTTACTTTTGTTCGGCATCAATATTAAAGATAAAACCGGCTGTAAATGGACCGAACCAATCGCCCAGGAACTCAGGATAAGGAAATACAGCCAGAGAACAAGCAAAAGTTACCTGTTTTATAATCAGGATTTCATCGGATTTACAGGAAAAGTCCCGAAGGCATTCAAAATCAGGACATAAAGAATTACCTTGATTACCTGGCGGATGAAAAGAACTCTTCAGCATCCACAATTAATTGCGCAATCAATGCTCTCCGGTTCTTTTACGGCGAAATCAGGCATCAAAATTTTATTTATGAAATAAAACGGGCGAAAAAAGAGAAAAAATTACCTGTTGCTCTAAACCGGAATGAGATAAAAAAACTAATTTGTTCATATCAGAACTTAAAACATAAAACCATAATCGCTCTAACATATTCCGCGGGAATGCGTGTCAGTGAAACAGCCGGTTTAAAAGTCTCTGATATAGATAAAATACGCCATATGATCCATATCAGAGGAGCAAAAGGTAAAAAAGACCGATATACAATATTTTCAAATTCTATTTTAAATCTATATGACAGGTATTTAAATGAATATGAGCCTGTATTCTGGCTTTTCGAGGGTCTTATGCCGAGATCAAAAATAAGCATTCGTACAATAAAGGCTATTTTTGAACAGGGCTTGAAAAAAACCGGTATTCAAAAAGATGCGACAGTCCATACCTTGAGGCATAGCTTTGCGACCCATCTTCTTGAGAATGGGGTTGATATCAGGTATATCCAGGAATTATTAGGGACATGAATCAAGTAAAACGACAGAAATTTATACCCATATATCAGAAAAAAATCTGTCAAATATAAAAAGCCCATTAGATGGAATAAATGTTTTTTAATTGCGTATATCACTCCGAAATTTGAGTAATATACGCAATGCGTATATATCGAGTTAAACGAAATTTTTGTGCCGGTTTGTTACTTATTGAAAAATAATGAGGAATATCAATGATTATTAATGCATCAAACAGATCAGTTCATGATAATTATATTGTTAATGCTTTAATTGATATTGAAAACTCGAATATAATTTTATCCACAAAATACGAGAATGAAAATACAGTAATATTATTTGAAAATGTTTTGTGTCACAGTTTTGAAAATATAATCAACCAAAATATTATTTTAGATATTACTGAATATAATATTTCAGAATTTATTGATAGAATATCGCAACATTTATTAAATAATAAAAAATATTGTGATCCTCCAATTAATTGGGAAAATATTGATGATTTAAAAACAAAATTAACAAATTTGAAATATTTTGGATATGATATTTATAGTTCAATTGGTTTGAACGGTTGGGTTATTTCAAAACAAATGATTATAAAATAAGAAGTTAGATGCTTATACAGGCACAAAAACTTCGTTTAACAGCGGCTATATCGCTCCGGTGCTCGAAAAAACTTTTCAGGGCGTAACGGAGGAGAAAGAGAAAAGTTTTTCCTGCGCTCCTCGGGTTCGCCCGTTTTTGCTTTTAGTAAAAAGAGAAAGGGGTTCAAATTGACTATGATGATTATTAAAATAAAGGTTATTATTTACGGGCTCACCAAACCCGCAAACTTAAGCGCGCGGGGCTGGCGCTAAGGTTTGCGGGCTTCGTATAGCCGCACCGTTCTACGCAATTTTGCAAAGGATGGTTCTATTATGGATAATATAGAAAAAAGATATGATATTAAGAGTGAAAAAACAATTAGTGAAATTATACTTAAAAATGGATGGGCTGATAGAATTTATTGGGATAGAAATGATTGGTATATTGAATGGTCTGTAAAAGGTAAAAATATATTAAATAGAATTCCTAATATTCTCAATCAAATTGATGAATTAAATGATTCTGATAAGAATTGTATAAACTTTATGGTTAACTATTTTGGTATTAATAAGATTAAAAAGGATTTTGATGAAATCACTTTAAATATGCAAGAAGAAATTATAAAAATTATTCAGAAAAGACTAATTATGAAAATACCAGATAAAATACTTGATAGTATTAGAAAAAATGGTCGTTCATATATAGCATTAGAAATGATTTTAGATACAGTAAAATCAGAACCATTAAAAGAATTAAAAAAATATATAAAGTCTTTGTAATACGCTTTGCAAAACTGCGCAGAACAACGGCTATATCGCTGCGGTGCTCGAAAAAACTTTTCAGGGCGTAACGGAGGAGAAGAGAAAAGTTTTTCTTGCGCTCCTCGGGTTCGCCCGTATTTGCTTTTTGGAAAAAGAGAAAGGAGTTCAACTTGACTATGATGATTAATAAAATAAAAGTCATTGTTTACGGGCTCACCACATTTGCAAGCCTAAGCGCGCGGGGCTGGCGCTAAGGCTTGCAAACGTCGTATAGCCACACCGTTGTACGAAATGGTGCAACAACTTATTAAATTAAGGATAATTTATGCCTGAAAATCAACATTTAAAATCTGCTCGTAATGATTACAATCCTGACCCTTTTTATTTTTTTGAAGAAAATGAGACCTTCAAAAGGTATGTTGTTTATAATCCTTTTTATGATGTCATCAAAAATATTTTTATTGATATAATTAGTAATTACAATTCTGAAATTGAAATATTATTAAAAGATTTAAAGGATTATGATGAAACAGGAAAAAAAGATATAATTTGGGATCACTACTATACTAAAACAACAAAAGATAAAATTCTAGAAGCATTGGATGTTCATTCAAAATACATATTTTATGATGGCTATCAACAATTATGCATTAGAGATTCAATAACTGAGGATTATTTTGCTTTCGATGATCATGGTATTTTATTTATCTATTCTGAAAATAAATTGATTGAAGATATTCTAAAAAAATATAAAATTAAGAACTCTAAAAATGAATTAATTCTTGAAAAACCGCATTGGCATATAAGACCTAAAGATGCAGATGATTTAAAAATTAGTTTCATAAAAGATCTTAAAATAGATAGGTCTAATGATTAAATATGTTGCACCACTTCGTACAACACGGCATAGCTGTTCCGCTCCGTCCTCGCGCGGCTCCGGGCGGTGCTCAGCCTTCGGCACATTTGCCTTTGTCATCTTTTTTGCATATTTTAAATTTAATAAAAAGGGTTATAAAATGAAATGCTTTAATATATTTAAAGGCTGGTTCTGGAGTTGCAAAAAAGACGCCAATCGCTGACGCGAGCGGCAAACGTCAGCTATGCCTACCGTTGTACGAAATGTCTTGGTGCCAAGATTTTAGTTAAAGGAGATTATTATAATTATGAAAAAACAATTAAAAAAAGAACCTACTAATATTGAGTTTATTTATAGTGTTATAAATAATATTCGAGGATCGAAATTAAATTATTCTTGGCGTGATTCTGGTACTATCTTCTTCGAAATTGGAACTATCATTAAAAAAGATAATCGTAATCATCCAGAAGGAAAATTTTCTTTTATGATTGATTATCCATGGCGTTTTGAAAAAAGCAATGCTATTATCTGTTCTTCAGAATTTAGTACTACAGAAAGAGACAATTTTCTCCAAAACATAATTGGGAAATCAATATTAAATATTGATTTTGTTACATGTTGTAATGATTTAATTATTGAATTTAATGATTTAGTATTCCGGCAATTTTCAATTGAATCTGATTTACACTCTTGGTCATTACGTATCAGGAATGAAAATAACGAATATTTAAAAAATGATGTAGATCATTTTTGGTTATCTTTTGAAGAAAAAAATTTCTTGATTGAATTTTGATAAATTAATGATTATAGAAAGAAAATAATAAAACATTGGCACCAAGCCACTTCGTACAACCGCGGCTATATCGCTCCGGTGCTCGAAAAAACTTTTCCGGGCGTAACGGAGGAGAAGAGAAAAGTTTTTCCTGCGCTCCTCGGGTTCGCCCGTTTTAGATTTTGATTAAAGAGAAAGGAGTTCAACTTGACTATGATGATTATTAAAATAGAAGTCATTATTTACAGGCTCACCACATTTTCGGGCCTAAGAGCGCGGGGCTAGCTCTAAGGCCCAAAAACGTCGTATAGCCGCACCGTTGTACGCAAGCCTGGCTGAAGCTGGTTTAAATAAAATAATTCGGCATCCTTGCCGAATAAAATAAATTAAGGGGTTTTATTATGATAACAAAAATATTTTATTTTTCGACAACGGGTAATTCATTATATGTGGCTCGCACAATAGCTGGAAAATTAGGTGAAACTGAAATTATTTCTATTCCAAAAGTTATTAAAGGACAAATTAATACAGATTCTGAAAGTGTTGGAATAATATTTCCAGTTTATGCCTGGGGACTTCCTCGAATTGTTGCCGAATTTACTGAAAAACTCAAATTAAACAAAAATCAATATGTTTTTGCAATAGCTACATGTATTGAAATGCCTGGAGCCACATTAGGACAGTTAAATAAAATTTTAAATAAAAATGGATCACATTTAAATGCTGGTTTTTTAATAAGAGAAAATTTCCGTCCAAATAGTGATAATGAAATGTCTATAGTAAAATTCATTAAAAAAGCCACAAAGATAAAGCCAATTCAATTAAAAGGGAGGCTTCAAGAAATAACAGATATTCTAAAAAATAAAAAGAAGCATAAACTGGAAATGAGTGCCAAAATGGCTCAAATTTTAGGTAATTCTTTTCATAAGGTTGCAATCAAAAAATATATGGCAGCAGATTTGAATTATAAATTGGATGAAAAATGTAATTTATGCGGTATTTGTATCAAGATATGTCCTCGTGAAAATATTAAAATGGAAAATGGAAAAATTTTATGGAATCAAAACTGTGAAGGTTGTCAAGGATGTTATCAGTGGTGTCCAAAGGAAGCGATTCATTTGACAGATGGTACAGATATAAAAGTTGGGTATCATCACCCTGAAATTGTCCTTGGAGACATTGTTTTAAGATAAAACTGCGGAATTTTTGTAAATTAACGCCATCCTTGGCTTGGCTTTTTGTACCGATTTTCAGCAAGGCTGGAAATGATAAACTAATTTACCAGGGTAGCAATAAATGAAATTCCCATACCTGTCACAAACAGATTTCCCATAGAGAAGCTTGAAGATTACCTTTAATGAAAATTCATTAAAGGATGGCAGGAATGGTGAAAAATATTATGTATCAGGACATAAAAAAACTGAAACTTTTGGGGAAAAGTAAAAATGGTGTATCCCGGGAACTGTCAATAGATATTAAGACAGTCCGGAAATATTGGACTATGAACGATGCTGAATACCAGAAAAGCCTGATGGAATTCTCTTTCCGTGAAAAAGAATTCGAAGGAATAAAAACAGATATATTGAAAGTATATGCAAAGAATGATTACATCCGGCTGAATATGTCTGCTTTGTATGACTATTTATTGGAGGTAAAAGGCAAACTACCGGCGAATGAAAATACGATGAGGAATTTCGTACATTACCTGATTGAAAGCGGGCAGCTTACCTTGAATGAAAAGCGACGGTATTACACAAAAGTGCCTGACATGCCATATGGAAAGCAGCTCCAGCTTGATTTCGGTCAATATACCGACAGATATGGCAGAAGGTATTACATATTTGCCGCGGTGTTATCCGCCAGTCGTTTTAAGTATGCGGCCCTCCAGGAGAGGCCATTCCGGACAGAAGACCTGATCAATCATCTGTTGGACTGTTTCGCATATATGGGCGGGATACCGCATGAACTTGTCATCGATCAGGACTGCACGATGGTTGCGAGTGAGAACTCAGGCGATATCATCTACACGAAAGACTTTCAGTATTTCATCGGGGAAATGGGTCTTAAAATGTATGTGTGCCGACCTGCTGACCCGGAAAGTAAGGGAAAGATTGAAAACGTAGTCAAATTCATCAAGCACGGTTTCTTCTCAGTCCGGGAGTTCAACAGTTTAATGGAAGCGGAAGAAAGCCTGATGAAATGGCTGGAAAGAAAAGCCAACGGGAGAATATCCCAGGCTACAATGAAAATACCACTGATAGAGATTGAAACGGAAAGACCATATCTCCAATCTGTCAGGAATTCGATATTCCGTAAAGACAGGATAGGAGCAAGGGAAGAGCGCAGTGTAAGCGATAAATGCCGGATCGCAGTTGATGCAAGCCAGTATGATATTCCCGAAAAATACAGGAACGGTTCGGTGGACATCTACAAGACGGGCAGTCGGCTTTTTGTCTTTGACAGGATAACGGGAGAGCAAATCGCCGAATACCGGCTTTCAGTGATTCCGGGGCAGATTGTAACCAACAGGGCAATGATCCGGGAAATGGGAAAGAGTGTGCAGTTATTGAAAGAAGAAGTAAGCGGGTACTTTGATATTCCCGGCTGGAAGGATTTTCTTGAATGTAATTTCAGGAAGTTCAATCGTTATGTAAGGGACCAATGTCTTTCCGGAAGAAAATACTTCAGGGACAAGATAATTGATACCGGGAAGCTTACACAAGCGATCTCAAACTGCCTGGAGAGTGATAGTTATTCCATGAAGGATTTGTGGGATAATTACCTGAACTGTTTTATAACAGAAAAGGCAGAAATACCCTTGAATGTTGAAAAGATTGTCAGGCCTTCAGTGAATCCTGAACACTATCTTGAAGTAGCTAAATCAGACATCGGGAAATACCAGAGTTTCTGTGACTCCATCGGGGGCCGGCAATGTTGAAGATAAGAGAACAAATCATAACTGCGCTTACAACTCTCGGGTTGAAGGGTATGATAAAACGGATTGATGAGGAAATTGGTGAGGCTGAAAAGGCAAAAGAGTCTTATCTGAGTTTTCTGCAGAGGCTGCTTTCTCTGGAATTGAATTATAGAGTGGAAAAACGTTTTCAGCGGAATATGGCAGGAGCACACTTCCCGGTCCGCAAAGATGTGGAAGGTTTTAATTTTGAAAAAGTGAATGGAATATCTAAAATGGATGTTTCACAGCTATTGGATTTCTGCTGGATTGATAATCATCATAACCTGTTGTTCTTTGGGTCTCCGGGGCTGGGGAAAACGCATCTGGCAATTAGTATCGGAATCCGGGCAGTTGAAAAGGGATATATTGTCTGCTTTGAAAGGATGACTACTCTCATTAAGTTTCTGAAAACGGCGGACATCCAGAGAAGCTCTGCTTTCAGGCTGAACCGGATGATGAAGTCACACTTATTAATCATTGATGAGATAGGTTACACACCTATCGAAAAGAAGGAGGCAAATCTATTCTTTAGTCTTGTAAGTGAATTGTATGAAAAGACATCAATTGTGATAACATCGAATAAGGGATTTCAGGATTGGGCTGAAATGATGGGAGACCCGATTATGACAACCGCTCTTCTGGATAGGCTTTTACATCATTCAAATATTTATAACTTGAGCGGAGAATCTTACAGAATACAAAATTTGAATAAGGAGGTTGAGTAACCATTCTTTGCCTCCTCACTATGGGAAATACTCACGTGGAAGGTATGGGGAAAACTCTTGTGAAGCATATGGGAAATACTCTTGTGGAAGGGGTGGGAAATTACCCGAGCGCAGATATGGGAAAAACTCTTGACATTTCCAAAGGCCAGCGTACAACAGCGGCTATACGCTGCGGTGCGTCCTCGCGGGGCTCCGGGCGCTCCTCGGTCCTGCGGACACATTTTGCTTTGTCACGGCTTTTGCTGCGTGGGATGCAAAAGCCGCGCCAACCCTACGGGACGCAAAACGTCGTATAGCCGCACCGTTAAACGAAAGTACGTTCGCCAGCTTAATAATTTAATGAGGTATTATGACAAATAAAAATTTTACAAACAATGTTTTTAATAAGTTGGTTAAAAATGAAAATACTTTAACTGAATGTTTTAGAAATTTATTAGGATATAAATCATTTTTGAAATTATTCCTTCTATTTTTAAAAAATAAATGTGGTGATATATCTTTTTCTTCAGATGAAATTGAGACACAAAAAGACTTATCTGAATATGGAAAACCTGATATTTATATTGAAAACAATAAAACGGTAATTATTATTGAGAATAAACTTAAGTATACTTCATTAACAAATAATCAACCCTTATCATATTTACAATACTTAATAAACAATGATAAGCAATTTAAGTATTTAATCTTTATTATATCAAAAGTCTACATCCACTTAAATGAGCTAAATAATATTATTAAAGAAACTGATTCTGTTATACCAATAAAACTTGTGTTTTGGGAAGATTTTTTAGATCAACTAGTGCTTAATTGCGTAAGTTAACGATAGTATTTCTTAATTGAGAACCTTTCACTTCCCGTTTTCTCCACACAAAAGGTTTTGCGGTTTCAGTGTATGCTTTAACAAATGCATCTATTGCTTCTCTCAATTCTTCCGTGTTTTTAAAACTGGCGCCTCTAAGAGCTTTTCGGCTCATAATACCAAACCATATTTCCACCTGATTTAACCAACTTGCCGAAGTAGGCGTGTAATGAAAAAAAACATTCTTATTCCGGGATAACCATTCATCGTTCTTTTTGTGAATACAATAATTGTCTAAAATTACATGAATTTCTTTATCTTTTGAAACATCTACCACCACTCTATCCATAAACTCAAGAAATTCAATACGTCTTTTGTATTCAGTAGTTTGGGTGTGTATTAACCCTGTAGCTACTTCCAGCGCAGCAAATAGGTTCAGCGTTCCATTTCTTTTATATGTACTTTTGTATCCTCTTACAATTTTTCCATTATCCGTCTCTACATAGCCGGTTGTCCTTTCCAACGCTTGAATACCAGGTTTTTCGTCTACAGATATAACCAATGCATTCATCGGCGGATTTAAATACAACCCAATAATATTTGTGGCTTTTGTCGAAAATTCAGGATCAGTGCTGACACACCAACTTCGCTGTCGGGATAAGCAAATTCCTTCTTTTCTTAAAACCCTCCATACCGCATGCGTTGATGTGTTTAAATGTTTTGCTAAAGCCGGACCATCCCAAATTGCCTGCCCGATAGGCGGTGTTTTTTCCAGAGTTTCTAAAACTTTGTCCCTGAAATTCTGCCCATATATTTTTGGCTTTCCTGACCTGGGCAGATCATACAATCCATCAATTCCTTTTTGCTGAAATCTTTTTTTCCAATCAATAACCGTATTTGGTCTTATGTGAAGGTCAGCCGCAATCTCAGATACATTTTGTCCTTTCAGGCTATTGACAATTATTTTCGCCCTCTCTACAAGTCGCGCTTCCATAGTTCGGCTTCTCACCCAACTATCAAGAATAATTTCATCCGCTTTGGTGCATGTTATAACTTGCGTTTTCTTAGACATACAACCTCCTTTTTTATGTCTAAGATTATAATTAATAACGCTTATTATTGCAATTAAGCACTAGATCAAAGTGGCCTTTGTGAAATAAATCCAATTATTTTTGATTTTAGATTAATTATGAAAAAGTGGTTTTATGTTTGTGAAATTGTATTTTCAATGGAGGATATTGAAATGATTGATAATAGACAAATTCCAGAGTTAATTATAAAAATCTATTCTGTAATTAATGATGTAAAAAATAATTTAGAAAATTATAATACATCAAATTTGGAAGAAAGGCCACCCGATGCAACAACAACAGGCTTTTATATTAAAGATGAAAATAAAAATATCATTTTATGGTTTGGAACTTGGTTTGATTTATGGAAAGAGAAAGGCTTTTCACTAGCATTTGGTTTACATAAAGATACTGATAATATTATTCTGGATAAATTTAATACTTGCTTTAAAGATAAAATATTTCAATATGATGATTGGTTATTATGTGGTATTGACAAATTAATTCTGGAAGATAAGAAACCAGTTGATAATATACTTGAACTACTAAATAACTATTTGTAAAACATGGCGAACCTACCTTCGTTTAACAGCGGCTATACGCTGCGGTGCGTCCTCGCTTCGGCTCCGGTCGCTCCTCGGGTTCGCCCGTTTTTGCTTTTGATAAAATAGAAAGGAGTTCAAATTGACTATGATGATAAGTAAAATAGAAGTCTTTGTTTACGGGCTCACCACATTTGCAAGCCTAAGCGCGCGGGGCTAGCTCTAAGGCCCGAAAACGTCGTATAGCCACACCGTTAAATGCAATTTTGGCCGGATTTGAGGTAAAAGAATGAAAATAATAATAATTATGATTTTATTCGCATCAATTTCAGTTTTTGCTGATACTCATTCACCTGTTATACTTTTACCAAATATTAAAATTACTTCGTCAGAATTATTTACAGAAAAGAATAAATATCCACTTTACAATCTTATCGATAAAAATTCAAATACAACTTGGGTATTCAAAACCAGTAATATAAATCAAAGTAACATCTTTATTAATATTGAGGTAATAGATGACGATTTAATAAAATATATTAGACTTATAAATGGATTTTCAAAATCTGAAAATCTCTATTTTGCTAACAACAGGATTATACAAATAGGATTAACAATTGATAATAATAATAAAAGTATCATTGATTTAAAGGAAACATTAGATTTTCAAGATATTGAATTAAATAAATCAACAAAATCATTAATAATGTCTATATTAAAAGTAAATAAAGGCAGAAAATATCTGGATATTTGTATATCTGAGCTAGAATTATTAGATAGTAATAAAAACAATATATTAGATAAATATAACTATTTTATTTTCAATGAATCAGGTGAATACTCTGATATTTATATATATGATAAAAAGATAAATAAATATTTTCATTCAAATAAAGAAGGTATAACTGGTTATGGATTTTCACCAAATGGCGATAAAATATTTTTGAATTATAGTGAAATTGATGGCGTTGGTTTTGATGTCTATTATCTTAAAACAAAAGAAATAAAATCATATTTAACAAACAATAAATATGTAGAGACTATGGATTGGATAAGTAATAATTATATAAAAATTAAGTGGTACGATTTGCGGGATATTAAAGGTATTACAAACATACTGATAAATTAAACACGGCCAAAACTGCATTTAACAGCGGCTATATCGCTCCGGTGCTCGAAAAAACTTTTCAGGGTGTAACGGAGGAGAAGAGAAAAGTTTTTCCTGCGCTCCTCGGATTCGCCCGTATTTGTTTTTGATAAAAATAGAAAGGAGTTCAACTTGACTATGATGCTTATTAAAATAGAAGTCATTATTTACTGGCTCACCACATTTGCAAGCCTAAGCGCGCGGGGCTGGCGCTAAGGCTTGCAAACGTCGTATAGCCGCACCGTTGTGCGAAAGTCGTGGCAGCTCTATATTAAAATAGGAGTTAGTTATGGATCATAATTTAGAGAAAGTATTAAAAAATGGGAAAAAACAAGAGTTTATAAAATTTACATCTTTAATGAATGTAATTGATGATAAAGGGCAATTTCCTTTAAAATATTCAGTAGTAAATTCAAATTATGATACTTTTAAAGAATTAATTCCTTACACAAATGTAAATTTGGCAGATAATTATGGTGTAAATGCATTAATAACTATAATAAGTAATATCAAAAATGACAAAAATCAAATTGATAAAATAAAATTACTATTACAATATGGTGCAGATGTAAATTCTAAAACTATTGCTGGAATTACTCCTTTAATGACTGCTGTATTTATTGGGAAGATTGATATAATTAATATATTAATAAATTCAGGTGCAAATATCAATGATATAGGAAATGATGGTAAATCTGCTTTATTTCTAGCTGTCATAGCTAATAATAAAGCTATAGTAGAATGTTTATTAAAATATAATGCGAATACTAATTTGATTGATAAAGATAATAAGTCAATATTAAATTATTCTAGAAATAAGGATATAACAAAATTATTAGTTGATGCAGGTGCTAAGTAAGTTTGTTGGTTAAATATGCCCCGACCATCGCACAACAACGGCTATATCGCTCCGGTGCTCGAAAAAACTTTTCAGGGCGTAACGGAGGAGAAGAGAAAAGTTTTTCCTGCGCTCCTCGGGTTCGCCCGTTTTAGATTTTGATAAAATAGAAAGGAGTTCATCTTGACTATGATGATTATTAAAATAAAAGTCATTGTTTACGGGCTCACCACATTTGCAAGCCTAAGCGCGCGGGGCTGGCGCTAAGGCTTGCAAACGTCGTATAGCCGCACCGTTAGCTGAAAGTTACGGGAAGGGTTTAAATGAAAAATAACCGCGGCGTCCTGCCGCGATATGATAATTATTTTTAGGAGATTTTATGTATAAATCAGAAAATTTAGATGAATTACGGAAAAATAATCCAAACTATTTATCTAAAAAACCATTTGAACATCAAAAAGATGCTTTTATTAAGTTATCAAATTTATATGATTTAATAGACTTTAAGTCTGGAATTTTAGTTTTACCAACTGGAGCAGGAAAAACTTTTACTTCAATAAATTGGATATGTCGTAATATTATAGCAAAAGATATAAAAGTTTTATGGTTAGCCCATACATCTCATTTATTAGAACAAGCATACCATGAGTTTTGTAATAATTTCTTAGATATTCCACCGCAAAAACAAATTATTAATATAAGAGTTGTTTCAAGTAATCCAAAACACTCAAATCCAAGCGAAATAAAAAACACTGACGATGTGTTGATAATTACTTCTCAAACAGCCATTAGTAACTATAATTCTAATGCGACAGATATTTATGGAAAAAAAATTACAACACAATTTGAAATTTTTCTTTTCAATTCCAATGATAAAGGTCTATTTGTAGTTTTGGATGAAGCTCATCATGCTCCTGCTTATGGAGTACGAAATTTATTAATAGGAGGTTCAAAATTTAAAAAAGGAATCATGCAGATTGTACCTAATTGTAATTTTCTGGGTTTGACCGCTACGCCAACTTATTCTGAACCAAATAGAAGAGGTTGGTTATGGGAAATTTTCAAAGATGGGATAATTTATCAAGCAGATAAAACAGAACTTGAAAAACAAGGAATTCTCGCAATACCTAATTATATTGATTATAATACAGAAATTCAATTTGATTTAGATCAAAAATCCTATCAGCAAATTGTCAGAGAACATAAAGACCTACCAGAAAATATTATTGATAATTTAGCTAAAAATGAGCAAAGAAATAATTTTATTGCTGAAATTTTTATTAAGAATAGAAAAACATTCGGAAAAACGTTTATATTTGCAGATCGTTGGTATCAATGTGTTTATATAAAAGAAAAATTTAAAAAGGCGAGAATAAAAGCTGATGCTGTTTTTTCAAGAATAGATGCAAAACTAACAACTGTAGAAGAAAGGAACTCAAATATAAAAACTGATAATGATGAAATCCTTAATAAATTTAAACAGAATCAATTAGAAGTTTTATTAAATGTTCAAATGTTAACTGAAGGTACAGATGTCCCTGACGTAGATACAGTGTTCATTACAAGACAAACAACAAGTTCAATTTTATTAACACAAATGATTGGAAGAGCATTAAGAGGAACACAGGCGCAGAAAAATGGAAAGATAAAAAATACAGCTAATATAGTATATTTTATTGATAATTGGCGTCAAGTCATTAACTTTGCATCAGCAACAGAAGGCGGTCTTGCTGAAACAGAAAAAGTAAAAGGTTATTATCCAATTGAGTATGTTTCCATTAAATTGATTGAAGAGCTTTCCAGAAGAATTGATAGCGGAACTGTTCTTGCTGATATCCCATTTATTCAGTTATTACCTTATGGTTGGTATGAAACTGAAATAACAGTCACAAAAGATGATGAGACTCAAAATTTCAAAGAATTTGTAATAGTATTTGAATCAAATAAAGTTAAATTTGAAAAATTTATTAATGATATACAAAAATCATTACCTTCTGAATGGGAAGATGAGAATTTATCTGAAGATTATATGTCTAAGCAAATTAAACAATGGGTTTATAAGTATTTTTCAAAAGAAGATAATTTAAAAAATACTCTGGATTATGATTTATCAATAATAGCAAGGCATATTGCTCAAAATGAAAAAAAGCCACCGAAGATTGTTTTATTTAAAGATCGCAATACACATGATTTATACAAAATTGCCTATGAAACAGTCGAAAAACGTATGGATGAACTGTCTATCTATGATATGTTAGAATCAACTTATAATGACTCTGAAAAATTATGGAAAGCTTTTTATAAAAGTTTTGACAGATTTCAATCTGCATTTGATTTTGAAAAGAGATGTGCTGTTTATAAAATTAAATATGGCAATACTCCTATAATTAAAATTGCAGACCCCGATATAATAAAACCAACACGGGAACCAACAGAAGAAGAAAAAGAAAAAATATTTAAACATGATAACTATACCTGTCAATGTTGTGGAAAATATATAAACCCCAATAGTAAAAAAGAAAGGCGGCTTTTAGTAATTGATCATGTAAGTGCTTATAAATTTAGAGGAGATAGTTCTGATACTAATCTACAAACACTTTGTGTGACTTGTAATACACATAAAAATATTAACGAGATTAATTTTAGAGTTACTTGTTCAAAATTATTGAACCCAAAAGATTTTGAGGCTTTTAATGTAGATCAAAATGAAGATTTTGGTACAGTTTTAAAACGCATAATAAATTTCTTTTATAACTGTAAAGCAGTTTTAAATATAAATTGGTCTACTGATGGAAGAAATAAATATTCAAAAATATGGGAGATAGAACTGTATCCTGAAAATAAAATTGAATGGTTGAAACAGAATAAACAAAAATTGATGAATTTTATTCGAAATGAGTTAGAATATAAACAATTAGAAAATATTATTATTAAATAAATATCTAATTTATTGATTAAATAAAGGATGATTATAAACAGCGCCATCCTTGGCTTTTCTGGTTGTGCCGACTTCCCGTAACCTTCAGCTAACAAGGCATAGCTGTTCCGCTCCGTCCTCGCGCGGCTCCGGGCGGTGCTCAGCCTTCGGCACATTTGCCTTTGTCATCTTTTTTGCGCGTGGGATGCAAAAAAGACGCCAATCGCTGACGCGAACGGCAAACGTCGCCAAGCTGTACCGTTATATGCAATGCCTTAAATTTTCTTGTTTTATAAATATTAGTATAATAGGAGGTTAAAATGAATCCTAATGTTAATTTGACATTATTTTCTAAGGATAGTTATCGCTCGACCCGACAAGGGAAAATGGTGCTTAATTTTAGTGCGCTCCAAATATTTCCCTTATTGTGCCCAGTAGAAGAGTATAAATGGTTCCCAGGCTGGGAATGTATAATGGTATATTCCAAAACAGGGATTGCAGAGAAAGATGCCGTCTTTTTAACCAAAGAAAAGGACGGTTCTAATATTGTCTGGACAGTTATCACATATGATCCACCCAATTTAATTGAATTTAGTATCGTAAACGGTCTGAATTCCGTCGAGAGATTCAGTATTATTTTGACAGAGATATCTCATAAAAGTACTGAACTTGAATGGAAAATCATGAATACATCTTATTCAAAAAATAGTATTGAACAAAACAAAAATCAAAATAATGAATCTTTTAATATTTTTTTAGAAGATAGAAAAAAGGAAATGGACTACTATCTACGGACAGGGAAAATAATTCAATAATTATATTAATAAGGCACTGCGCACAACAGCAAGTCAGCGGTTGCGCTCGAGTACTCGCTCCACCCAAATCGCCGGGCTGGTTGAAAGCAATTAAATATGTTAATTTTTATAAATGCTTTTTGATATAATATTTACAGCTTAATTAAATACCGGCGACTTCGCCGACTTGCACCCGTTGTACGAAAATTTCCGGGCCGAAGCTGATGATATTACTTTTCCGGCGTCCTTGCCGGAAAAATGATTTATTATTTAAAATGTATTAGAATTTATATCGATTAGTAGAGGTTTTAAATGGCATTATTATCAGAAATTGAATCTGCACTAATGCTTGGAATTACAGTTGAATTATTAAATTCATATACAAAATATTGTCCAAAATCTGGCGAAAATGTTAAATTAAAATATAAAATAGTAAAAGGTATAAAACATTTTGAAAAAGATGATATTCTATTTTATCATAAATATTTAAACAGTCCGTGGCCTATGCCAAAAAAAGGAGAAAGACCATATATTCCTAAAGCAATCCAAGATTTTATAAAGTTTGAATCACATTATTCCTGTTCAATTTGCGGTCATATGGATAATGGTGAAATAGCACATATTGAAGCAGTTTCAACAACACTAAATAATAGTCCAGATAATCTTATTTATTTATGTCCAAATCATCATACAAAATATGATTATGGTTACAAACCTAATAGTAATGTTACATTAGAAGAAATTCGTGCTTCAAAACTTTTAAAAAGAAATGCTTTACAAAGAGTGATGAAATATGAGTCTAATACAGTTAAATTATTAAAAGTTACATTATTAAACATAAAATCAATCAGTGAAAAACTAGCCTTTGAAAGTGATAAAACAATGCTAGAGATTTATAATGTTGAATTACAAAACATTGTGAAGAATTTACCAGAATATATAGATAAAGCAAATGATGACGCAAAAAAAGATATAAGTTTAGTAAATGAAAAAGAACTATTATCTAAAAATGCACCAAATTTAATAAAATATTCAAATATAATAATAAAAGATTCTTCTTTGTTCAAAACATCCGTTGACTCAATAATCAAGATTTCTAACGAAATATTTATTGATTTAGATGAATATCCCTGTCCTCATTGTGGAGGAAGCGGACTAACAGGATTACTCGGTGATATATGTGTTTATTGTAAAGGTTCTTGTGTAGTCTCAAAGCAAATGGTTAATAGTTATGACTCTAATAAAATTGATGAAGTTGAATGTCCTCATTGTGGAGGAAGCGGACTAACAGGATTACTCGGTAATATATGTATTTATTGTAAAGGTTCTCGTAGAGTATCTCATAAAAAGTTTGATCAGTATGATCCAGATAAAATCGATGAAGTTGATTGCCCTCGTTGTGGGGGAAGCGGACTAACAGGATTACTCGGTGATATATGTACTTATTGTAAAGGTTCTCGTAGAGTATCTCATAAAAAGTTTGATGAGTATGATCCCGATGAAACCAATGAAGTTGAATGTCCTCATTGTAGGGGAAGTGGTCTATCAGGATTAGTCGGTAATGTATGTAAATTATGTAAAGGTTAATGTGTTGTAACTAAGATAGTATATAAAGAATATATCAAGAAATATGGAACTATTGGCGATTAAAGCCTCCGCCGTCCTGGGCTCCGGCTTTTTGCTTAAACATTCGGCCCGGAAAACATCGTACAACGGCCTTGTAGAAAAAGTTAATTTCAGGTAATAATCCTCCATTCCCAAACAGTTTGTTTTTTTTGATCTGTCTGGAATTACTTTATTTATATAAAACCGGGCTGAATTTACCGGCAAAGCTGCTTTTATTCCATCACTATGCCATTATATCCCTCCATAGACCTGAATTTTCCCGATATTGTGCACAGTATTATATAATACCCATTGAATATTCACTTTTCCCTTTCCCCTCAGCGTAAATCGATCCATACCTTTACATGCCCTTATATTCCCGAATACAGGCTCAACTATAGCCATTCTTTTCGCATAAAGCTTTCTGCCTTAAGGTGTATCTATGAACTTTCTCATTTCGTCCGAGTAATGTCTGTTATCCGCATTCAATGGCCTTTGCAACATCGTGTTGCTGTCGAACTAACGTTCGACGGCCTTTTTGGCTATATAGTAGCTCTTATGGAACCTCCGTGTTCCCAAGGTTGTTTGATTTTATTTTAATTCTTCAGGAAGTCTTTCCGGAATGGACAATTACGGCAGGACAATAACCGGCAGATATACTTCGCATATGTAATATGATTCACCGTATGGTTATATCTGAACCTGAGTTCCTCTCCTTTCTTGCATATATAAACATTATTTTCCGGATCATATTGAAAATCATCAATTGTATACTGCCCTTTCTTCGCAGGCTTATGTCTGTCAGCGGTTTCAAACCTGCAATCGCGCTTCCTGAAATTCGTATCCGGGATGACCGGTTTCATACCGTTTTGCGAAATATATTTCAGGTTCTTTTCGCTGAAATAATTGGTGTCCGCAGTGATTATTTTATCCTTTAAATCTTTTCCCAATTCTACTTTTGCTTTACGGATCATCCCTTTCAGGAATTCCCCCTCAGACCCGCTCCCAAAAGCTTCGGGATATACCACAACCTGATACTTCGAATCCACTACAGAAAGTCCGTTGTAGCCCTGGATAACACCATGTGAACTCTTTATTTTCGCACTCTCGTTGTCAGTGACATTGGACTGCTTTTCACCATGCCGTGCCTTGTTTTTGGGTTTTTCACTTTCCAGAAACTTTTCTATCTTTTCCGCTTTCTTTAAAATCTTCTCGATCCGTGCCAGATCTTTTTCCTTATCCTTCTCAGGAAAACCGCCGGCCTGATCACGCTTTTCATGTTCATCAAGCATTTCCTTAACCAGGTTTTCCAGCTTCTCTTTTTTCTTCTTCAAATCCTTAAATGTTCCGCTCCATTCCTTTGATGCATTTGACGATAGTTTGCACCCGTCCAGCGCGAACATATCCCCGCCTATGAGATTCAGTTCGTCACAAACCATTAATATATTCAGGAATACGGTATTTATCTCATTTTTCATCGATGATACAAAATCGGCGATGGAAGTAAAGTGCGGTATTGAATTGGCGGAAATGGCTTTGGCTATAATATTCGTTTTACACAAATACTCGATTTCACGTGATGTAAAAATACCGCGGGAATAGCTGTAGAGTATTATTTTGAGCATAACCCGCGGATTATAAGCCGGGGCACCGGTAGCATCGTTCTTATACTTATTCTCAAAGATTTTAAGATCAATTCTGTTGTCAACAAGAAAACTGAGTGTATATTCAAATGTTCCCGGTATAATCTGCTCATCGAATGAGACAGGTATGAGTTCCATTTGATCGTAATTAACTTTCTTATATCTTGCCATAATTGCTTTTACCTCTTGATTTTATTTCCAATATATTTTAAAGTATATACGATATTCTGTACATGAATGACGGACTTTTTCTACAGGCTCAACAGCGCGTAGACGCTGCGCTCCTCGGCTATCGCTAAGGCGACCGGCTGCGGCCTTAGCCTGCGGTGCTCGGGCTTCGCCAAATTTGCCTTTGGCACACATTTTTGCAAAGCAAAAAGATGTGACAAAGGCAAACTTCGTCTACGCGAACCGTTGTACGCCATATCGTCCAGCAAAATTGAATTATACAAATAATAATACAAATAATATGTACTTGACATCATAAATAAAAAATGATATAGTTATTTATGTGGATTATTGATAGATCTGAAGAAATAATTAAATGGATTCAAGGATTGGATGATGATGCAAAGGAATCAATATTACAGCATTTGATTATTCTAAAAAATATTGGACCTTCTTTAGGAAGACCATATGTTGACTTAATTGATGAAAGTAAACATAAGAATATGAAAGAATTAAGGGTTCAAAATAAAAAAAGAGCTTTTAGAATATTCTTTGCCTTTGATCCTGAAAGAAAAGCAATCTTATTAATTGGTGGAGATAAAAAAGGCAATAAAAATTTCTACAAAGAAATAATACCAAAAGCAGATAATTTATATGACATACATTTAAAAGAATTGGAGAAAAAATATGAAAGAAAAAGTTAGTAAGAGAGACTTTTTAGATGAATTATCAAATACTCTCTCTCCTGAAAGAGTTGAAAGAGCTAAAACAAATGCTGATAAAGAAATATTTAAGATCAGATTGTCAGAATTAAGAAAACAAATGGGAGTTAAACAAGAAGAAATAAAATCCTTTTCTCAATCCAGTATATCCAGAATAGAATCAAGAAAAGATATGAAAGTTTCAACTCTTATTGAATATTTAGAAGATATTGGAATGGGTCTTGAAATTAAAGTATATCCAAAAAAAAGAAGTAATAAAAACAAAGAAGTAACATTATTGCGAGTCTGATTCTACCGACAGCTGGACGATACGGCGTACAACGGCCTTGTAGAAAAAGTTAATTTCAGGTAATAATCCTCCATTCCCAAACAGTTTGTTTTTTTTGATCTGTCTGGAATCACTTTTTTTTTATAAAACCGGGCTGAATTTACAGGCAAAACTGTTTTTATTCCATCACTATGCCATTATATACCTCCATAGACCTGAATTTTCCCGATATTGTGCACAGTATTATATAATACCCATTGAATATTCACTTTTCCCTTTCCCCTCAGCGTAAATCGATCCATACCTTTACATGCCCTTATATTCCCGAATACAGGCTCAACTATAGCCATTCTTTTCGCATAAAGCTTTCTGCCTTCAGGCGTATCTATGAACTTTCTCATTTCGTCCGAGTAATGTCTGTTATCCGCATTCAATGGCCTTTGCAACATCGTGTTGCTGTCGAACTAACGTTCGACGGCCTTTTTGGCTATATAGTAGCTCTTATGGAACCTCCGTGTTCCCAAGGTTGTTTGATTTTATTTTAATTCTTCAGGAAGTCTTTCCGGAATGGACAATTACGGCAGGACAATAACCGGCAGATATACTTCGCATATGTAATATGATTCACCGTATGGTTATATCTGAACCTGAGTTCCTCTCCTTTCTTGCATATATAAACATTATTTTCCGGATCATATTGAAAATCATCAATTGTATACTGCCCTTTCTTCGCAGGCTTATGTCTGTCAGCGGTTTCAAACCTGCAATCGCGCTTCCTGAAATTCGTATCCGGGATGACCGGTTTCATACCGTTTTGCGAAATATATTTCAGGTTCTTTTCGCTGAAATAATTGGTGTCCGCAGTGATTATTTTATCCTTTAAATCTTTTCCCAATTCTACTTTTGCTTTACGGATCATCCCTTTCAGGAATTCCCCCTCAGACCCGCTCCCAAAAGCTTCGGGATATACCACAACCTGATACTTCGAATCCACTACAGAAAGTCCGTTGTAGCCCTGGATAACACCATGTGAACTCTTTATTTTCGCACTCTCGTTGTCAGTGACATTGGACTGCTTTTCACCATGCCGTGCCTTGTCTTTGGGTTTTTCACTTTCCAGAAACTTTTCTATCTTTTCAGCTTTCTTTAAAATCTTCTCGATCCGTGCCAGATCTTTTTCCTTATCCTTCTCAGGAAAACCGCCGGCCTGATCACGCTTTTCATGTTCATCAAGCATTTCCTTAACCAGGTTTTCCAGCTTCTCTTTTTTCTTCTTCAAATCCTTAAATGTTCCGCTCCATTCCTTTGATGCATTTGACGATAGTTTGCACCCGTCCAGCGCGAACATATCCCCGCCTATGAGATTCAGTTCATCGCAAACCATCAGTATATTAAGGAATATGGTATTTATCTCATTTTTCATCGAAGAAACAAAATCGGCGATTGAAGTAAAGTGCGGTATTGAATTGGCGGAAATGGCTTTGGCTATAATATTCGTTTTACACAAATATTCGATTTCACGTGATGTAAAAATACCGCGGGAATAGCTGTAGAGTATTATCTTCAGCATAACCCGCGGATTATAAGCCGGGGCACCGGTAGCATCGTTCTTATACTTATTCTCAAAGATTTTAAGATCAATTCTGCTGTCAACAAGAAAACTGAGTGTATATTCAAATGTTCCCGGTATAATCTGCTCATCGAATGAGACAGGTATGAGTTCCATTTGATCGTAATTAACTTTCTTATATCTTGCCATAATTGATTTCCCCTCTTGATTTTATTTACAATATATTTTAAAGTATAACCGTTATTTTGTACATGAATGACGGACTTTTTCTACAGGCTCAACAGCGGCTATATCGCTCCGGTGCACGAAAAAACTTTTAAAGGCGTAACGGAGAAGAAGAGAAAAGTTTTTCCTGCGCTCCTCGGGTTCGCCCGTTTTTGCTCTAAGTTAAAAGAGGAAGGAGTTCAAATTGACTATGATAATTAATAAAATAGAAGTTATTGTTTACGGGCTCACCACATTTGCAAGCCTAAGCGCGCGGGGCTTGCGCTAAGGCTTGCAAACGTCGTATAGCCGCACCGTTGTACGAAATGGTGCAACGCTTTTTAATATAATTTAAGGAGTATTTGTGAACAATGATCCAATGAAATCAGCTAGAGAAGATTATAAACCTACTCCATTTTACTTTTCTGAAGAAAATAATAATTTTAAAAGATATGTTGTTTATAACAATTCATTTGAAATCATTAAACAACTATTAAAAGAAATAATAAGTTCCTATGATAATATAATAGAAATATTATTAAAAGATTCTCAAGGTTATGATGATAAAAAGGAAGAAGATATTTGGGACAGATATTATTCAGAAACCACAAAAGAAAACATTTTAAAATTACTTGAAATTCATTCAAAATATATTTTCTTTGATGGAAATAATCAATTATGCATAAAAGATTCATCAACTGGTGATTATATTTCTTTTGATGATCATGGAATTTTATTTATTTATACTGATAAGTTTATTGATGACTTATTATTAAAAAATGGAATAGAAAAAAAGAAAAATGAATTAATTTATGATCAAGGTCATTGGCATATAAGACCAAAAGATGCTGATGTATTAATGAATAATTTTATTAAGGACTTACAATTAAAAAAGCTTGAAGATTAAACATGTTGCGCCACTTCGCACAACGGCCTTGTAGAAAAAGTTAATTTCAGGTAATAATCCTCCATTCCCAAACAGTTTGTTTTTTTTGATCTGTCTGGAATCACTTTTTTATATAAAACCGGGCTGAATTTACCGGCAAAACTGCTTTTATTCCATCACTATGCCATTATATACCTCCATAGACCTGAATTTTCCCGATATTGTGCACAGTATTATATAATACCCATTGAATATTCACTTTTCCCTTTCCCCTCAGCGTAAATCGATCCATACCTTTACATGCCCTTATATTCCCGAATACAGGCTCAACTATAGCCATTCTTTTCGCATAAAGCTTTCTGCCTTCAGGTGTATCTATGAACTTTCTCATTTCGTCCGAGTAATGTCTGTTATCCGCATTCAATGGCCTTTGCAACATCGTGTTGCTGTCGAACTAACGTTCGACGGCCTTTTTGGCTATATAGTAGCTCTTATGGAACCTCCGTGTTCCCAAGGTTGTTTGATTTTATTTTAATTCTTCAGGAAGTCTTTCTGGAATGGACAATTACGGCAGGCCGATAACCGGCAGATATACTTCGCGTATGTAATGTGATTCACCGTATGGTTATATCTGAACCTGAGTTCCTCTCCTTTCTTGCATATATAAACATTATTTTCCGGATCATATTGAAAATCATCAATTGTATACTGCCCTTTCTTCGCAGGCTTATGTCTGTCAGCGGTTTCAAACCTGCAATCGCGCTTCCTGAAATTCGTATCCGGGATGACCGGTTTCATACCGTTTTGCGAAATATATTTCAGGTTCTTTTCGCTGAAATAATTGGTGTCCGCAGTGATTATTTTATCCTTTAAATCTTTTCCCAATTCTACTTTTGCTTTACGGATCATCCCTTTCAGGAATTCCCCCTCAGACCCGCTCCCAAAAGCTTCGGGATATACCACAACCTGATACTTCGAATCCACTACAGAAAGTCCGTTGTAGCCCTGGATAACACCATGTGAACTCTTTATTTTCGCACTCTCGTTGTCAGTGACATTGGACTGCTTTTCACCATGCCGTGCCTTGTCTTTGGGTTTTTCACTTTCCAGAAACTTTTCTATCTTTTCAGCTTTCTTTAAAATCTTCTCGATCCGTGCCAGATCTTTTTCCTTATCCTTCTCAGGAAAACCGCCGGCCTGATCACGCTTTTCATGTTCATCAAGCATTTCCTTAACCAGGTTTTCCAGCTTCTCTTTTTTCTTCTTCAAATCCTTAAATGTTCCGCTCCATTCCTTTGATGCATTTGACGATAGTTTGCACCCGTCCAGCGCGAACATATCCCCGCCTATGAGATTCAGTTCATCGCAAACCATCAGTATATTAAGGAATATGGTATTTATCTCATTTTTCATCGAAGAACCCGCAAACCTAAGCGCGCGGGGCTGGCGCTAAGGTTTGCGGGCTTCGTATAGTCGAGCCGTTGTACGCCATTCAATGTGAACTATATCCCTATTCCTAAGTTTTTAAATTTTAATTGACAAATTTATAAATATGTATTACTATGTTTACATATGGTATATTATGAAGAAGATGTGGAAAAAAATTTGTCTAAAGGTAAAATTCCACAAGATGTTTTTGTCCACATGAATAATGCTTTTATTTCTATTGATTCGACTAAAGATTTAACTTTATTCGATATTAAAAAGCTGATATCTAAAAAAAAAACAGCTTATTACAGGTTAAGAAAAGGAAAATATAGGGCTATTTTTTATTTAGAAGATGATAGTGTGTATGTTATTAAAATTTCAAAAAGGGAGGATGTGTACAAAAAATGGGAGTAATCTCAGTTCGTTTCAATCCAAAAGAAGAAAAAGTTCTTAATTATTTGTCTAAATATTATGATAAAGAAAAATCATCGCTGATAAAACAAGCATTGATAGATATGTATGAAGATATAGTTGATCGTGAGGAAATAGATAAATTTTTGATTAGAAAGGAAAAAGGGAAGATTAGTTTTAAATCAGCTGATGAAATACTGGATGCACAGGGCACGGCGCACAACGGCCTTATAGAAAAAGTCTAATTTAAGTTACAGTTTTCCTATCCATCCGGTTCCAAAAATATTATTTTGCCGAATAGCATTAATTTTCTATATGTTGAAAAATATTGATTATAATGCCCCCCGCAGTATTAACGCCATTTCTGATTGAGCCTTTGTGCATTAAAAAGTGAACTCGGTATAATTTTAGTCGTTATTCATCATTAACATGGTAAGAACAAGCATAAGGGTTTTGCCATGGAGGGCAAAAACCGAGGAATCAGTCAAAGGACGGACTGATGACGAGGCGATTTTTTAAAAGAGTGGTTTGAAAAATACACCGAATAACATCTCAATACTTAAAGACCACTTTGCATGAAATGACGCTCATGCGAAGGGGCTACTCTTTCTTGGCACACCTTCTATCTGTTCGCCACAGAAAGAAGGTGTGAAAGCCACATTGCCGAGGCTCTGCGGCAACTAATATTTGAAAAGAACCTTATGGGCCAAATTGATTTGAAAACTTTTATGTTTAGTTCTATAATGAAACAAAAAGTGTTTCGTTAGGAATAAAAGTGTTACCCATGTCTTGAGGTTGGACCCCAGACAAAAATTAGTTATAGGCGCGCGCGAAAGGAGATAATTCGTAGTATCTGGAATAGCAACCAATCGCAATAAGACTTCTGATAACAATAATTGGGATAAGATTGCTTATTACACTGTAAAAACAGGAAGCAGTATTTCATCGACAAATAACGCAATCCGGTTCGAATCAACATTTTTATACATAAGATTTTCCATACGAATAAGGTTAAACGGTAAGGTCAGTGTTATGTCGCTGACCTCTTTTATCTTTTCGCCTCTTGACTTTGCATTTTCCAGTAATTTTCGCATAACCAGGATATTTTTTGCTGCTGCGTCTACCTCAGCTTCGGGGACTTTGTTATTACCTTGCCCTATTTCAAATAAAACTGCACTCAAAATTTCCGGACCAATTTCTGCGTAGATACTCTGGTAGAGTGTAAGCAAATTTAACAGATCCCCACGTAAAGCTCCGCTATTTTCTATTCTGTCGATTAATTGACCACCAAGCGCTTTAGATGATCTGTCATCAACTATTTCCATAAGTAAGTCAAACATGTTTACCCACCGTCGATACAACACACTGCGGCTGGTTTTTGCTGTCTTCGCAATCTGCAGAAAAGTGAGATTGGCGTAACCGACTTTTTTTATGAGCTTTACAGCCGCGTCATAAATACTTTCGACTAAAGTATCTCCCCGCTTTCGTGTATTCACACTTGTCTCATTCATGGATATACATCTCCTCAGTCTGTATTTCTGTAATAGTATACAATATTTTTAAAAAAAATATAAGATACATCTTGTATTTTATATTTGGATAGTGTATACTATTAATATAAGATACATATAGTATCTTATCGAAGAATTGTCGAAATTAACCAGGCAAAAATTAAAGGAGGGAATTATGACACAGAGCATACAGAAATCCAAACCGGATTATGGTTTTGATGGTTCGCCATTCGGAGTCACCATTATTTGTTTAGCGGGAGTAGTTTGTTTTGGCGGGGGAGCTGCTTTAATCACTTTTCCCAGTCTCATCCTGAAGATTGTGGCCGTTGTTCTTATGATTTGCGGTTTGTTAATAATTCTTGTTTGTGGTTCATATCTTTATTACGTCAAGCTCGGCAAATTCCACCGCAGGGACAAGATGCTTTCCATGATTGATTGGAAAGGAAATGAAAAAGTCCTTGATATCGGCACTGGACGGGGACTTTTAATGATTGGAGCTGCCAAAAAATTGACTCAGGGAAAGAGCATCGGCATTGATATTTGGAATGCGGGAGATATGCACAGCAATACTTATCAAAATACCATGAGAAATGCCGAGCTTGAGGGGGTACTTGAAAAAGTTGAAGTAAGAAATGAGGATGTGCGAGGTATGTCCTTTCCCAATGATTCCTTTGATGTTGTTCTTTCCAACCTTTGTATCCACAACATCCCTGCCAAAGATGGACGAGAGAAAGCCTGCCGGGAAATAGCGAGAGTCTTGAAATCAAATGGAACAGCGATCATTGCCGATAAATCTCACCTAAAAGAATACGGTGAAATTTTCGCAATGGAAGGGTTAACAGTGGAGGTTTTTCGTACTTCTTTTGACGGTTCGCTCCGCGGGATTGTAAAGGCGGTCAAAAAGTGAAGCTTATATTTGATACAAAACTCTTCAAAACTATTGGGGATTGGTGATTTTTGCAATAGGAGAATATTAAAGAAATGCGCAAGTAAGAAATTGATATATAGTAGTTTGCCTTGCTTACTTCACACAACGGCTTTGTAGAATAAGTTAATTTCAGGTAATAATACTCCCTTTCCAAAGAGTATGTTTTTTATCGATCTGTCCGGAATTTTAGAGAGGGTGATGGATAAAATAGCAAGGCATGGATACTGAGGCACTTATCGATTTCTATTATAAATTCAATCTTTTTTCTAAGCCTTTCAATCATATTGGCCCCTTAAATAATTCTGTTTGATAATTATAAAATGCTATCGCAGCAGGATGGAGATATTCCTTTTTATTAATAACAAAAAATATTTTTTGTTTGGCAATTTCCAGAATACCTTTCTCAAAATCATCTAAGACTAGGTTTAAATATGGCTTATAATCATAACCGCGGTTTGGGTCCAGGAAATCTGCTGCAAAAATGATCTTTGAAAACATTGTCATACCTGTTTTTCCTGTTGCATGATTTGATATAGCATTCAGGATTTCCCTGTCTTTAATCCCAAATTTTTTATTTGCGATTGCGCTGCCGATTTTTGCATGAATTATACCCCTTGCTTTAATGTCGTCTTTAGAAAAAGAAATATGGTAATGCCTACCAATCCGCAATTGATCTTCTACACTCAATGATTTTCCTATATCATGAAGAAGGGCAGCAGCCCTTAGCCTGTTTGTGTCGACTAAGTATTTTTCTCCGATCAGATTGCATATTTCCTCAACCCCCAATGTATGGAGGAATCTTTCATCGCTAAGCATAATCTGAATTTCATGCCGTATTTTGTCTAATTCAATCATAAAATATTCCTGAATTAAATTAATTTTACATTTTAATCAGCTGGTATAATTTAGGTTTGCGGTTAAATCCCGATCATATTCAATACTTTAAAACAGATTATCGTAAAAATCAAGTCCGTGGATTAAGAATGGCAATCACTTTTTCGTACTTCTAGTTAATTTTCTCTGCTTCTTGAATTGACCCCAAGCCAGGTCTTTTTTAATTAATTCCTTAATATAATTTGTTATACTAATTTCTTTTTCAATACAATGTTGTTGTATAATATTGTATAGTTGTATTTCTTTAGGACTAAACAATACTTGTATCAACTTTTCTTCTTGCATATAATTCTCCTTTTTTATGAAATGGAAAAATATACAGAACAGCAGCTAAATATCTTAGGTATAAAATAATTGTATAAGTCCATCATTTCATTAGCAAGCCTAATGCTGCCTGAAGTTTTTCCTTACAATTATTATTTTTGTAAAAGGCGGACATTATCAGCAATAATATTATCATTAAATACTGATGGCTTAACATGTTCAACATTTGCATATCCTTCAAATATGTATTTTCGTTTTGAATGAATGACAATTTACTTTATTGAACTTAACAAATATTATATAATTTTAAAGTTCATATCAACGGTTTTGGGGATTTATTTTTTTCTTTTTCATAAAAATAAAGGCCATACATCAAGATGGCGCTGAATATTCCCAGAAAAAACATAACCGCCCATACCGACCGGATGCTGTGATATCGTATATAAATTCCCATAATCAAAGGACTTAATGAATAACCTGTTCCTGTAATGAATGATATTATACCGTTAAAGCGTCCCCTATGACTCACAGGGGTATGGCTGTTTATAAAAACATTTGTGTTTGTTACCCCTAGAATTTCACCAAATGTCCAGATTACAGCGCATGCTATGAATACAGGTAATGATCGTGCAAAGTAAAGAAGTCCAAGGCCCGTTGCATAAAAAACTCCTGACGCTGTTATATTAAGTATAGGTTTTATTCTATGAGTCAACGCTGTAATAAAGATTGTTGCCGCAACTATGACTAATCCGTTTGTTGACATTACCATACCATAAAATCCGGGTCCTTTTTTCCCGAACAGTTCATTAAGATAAAGAGGAAGGCTGAACAACTGCTGAGTGAATATAAAATAATAAATAACAGTAACAAGAGAAAACCAGACCAATTCCGGCCTTTTTATAAGCAGAATAAATGAGTTCCCGCTTTGAGACTTTTCAAGTCCGGATAACGATTTGCCTGGCATTGGTAAATTCCCCTTTGCCGGAAGGGTTTCAGGAACATAAAAAATTATCAAAGCAACTGAAAGCAGATTTGCAATAATATTACCTATAAAGAGCCACGCAATGTGATTATTGAAAAGGTAACCGGCTATCATCGTACCTATGGCAAAACCCAGGTTATTCCCCAGGTATGTAAGGGAAAAAGCGGCCTTTCTATTTGACGGGCCTGTTAAATCGGCAACAATGGCATTCTGCAGGGGCCAGCTTCCGATTATGAAAAAATTTGCAAGGGCTATAAGCCAAGGTATTATTTGGTTATTTTTATATAAGAGGCATACTGAAAATATAAAGGCGCAAGCTAAGTTCATCAATATAAAGATCTTTTTCCTGCCGAAATGGTCTGCGAGCTTTCCTTCCAGAATCATTCCGGAACCTCCGGCAAGCGAGGAAAGCGTTACGATAAATCCGGCAAATTGTGTTGTAAAATGAGCTTTTTCAGTAAGGTAAAGCGTTAAAAACGGCAGGACAAAATTTCCCGTGCTGTTGATAACCCTGGCAATTGATAGAGCATAAACACTTCCGGGAAGATTCCTATAAATTGAAAATCGTTCGGATATTTTCATAAAATAACCTTTTTGTTTCACTATTTACAAAAATATAATGAATTATAGATTATTTTAATGATACTAGCGTAATATGTAAACATTAGATGAATTCATCATGAGAAATAATTTGATAATTTTATAAGATTAAATATTTTCTATATTGTATATTCAATAAAATGTTGACAAAGGTTTTTGTCATACTTATATTAACATACTGTAATATAAGTTTTATAAATTTATTACCTAATCCGGTATGAACACTTTATAAAGCAGGGGATTCTGATGGAAAAGCAAATTGTTCAGTCTAACAAGCGTCATAGGATTTATATCGATTCAAGGCTGAGAAGAGCTTTCATTTTATGGAACCTTTCTTATATAGTAATAACAGCAGTTTTGATCCTTATACTAATTTTTATCTGGTATAAAATCCAGTTCAAACAGAGTTTTGTTTTTCAATGCCCACAAATGAAGAAATTAGCTCCTGGGCGCAGAATAACAACATTAAGCCGACAGATGCGGCTTACTGGCAGGAATTCATTGTCAGAAGCAAACCTATTATATTACTGTCGCTTGTCTGGAAGCCGGTTCTTGGTGTTTCAATCATTTCCTCATTAATTATGATTGTTTGTTTTTTTGTTTTATTCCGAAAAAATGCAGGAGTGATTTCAGGTCCTATATACAGGATCACGAAAACCCTTCAGGATATTGTGGATGGAAAGCCGGTAATTCCGATTAAAATCCGAAAAAAGGATTATTTTTCAGACCTGGCAAGCTTACTTAATGAAGTGCTGAGTAAAAATTCTAATAAGAACGGCTAAACTTGAACCAATGCTTTTAATTTCATTTCCAATTAAAATTAGAGTATTCTCAGGGCCTGAATATAACAAAAGGGGCTGCTTTTTCTGGCAGCCCCTTAAATCTTAAATAATATTACCTTTTATGTTTCAGACGGGTTTTTTTGTTCAAAGTTTTATTGTTTATCGATTTTGATAATTTCTTCGATATAATACTTCTATAAGCATCCGGAATTATTCCATAATTTGTGTTTGTAATGCAATTAGTACTCATGAAGCCATATTCACCGGAATCCCAGTCCTGGCTGACAAAATACAAATAAAGAGGAGTGCCGGTAGTAAGATCGGGATCGCTAAAATCCAGCTCCAGAATCCCTGTATCTACTCCATAACCGTCTCCAATGTAATTGGTATTCATTCTATCCATTAAATTGGTATAATTATCATCATAAGTTAAATTCTCATCTGTCAGTGTTTCATTATAAGAAATAATATCAGAAGTTGTTACAGGGCTGGTATAAATATAAAAATAATCGTCAATATTTGCGCTGGCTTCGACGAGGTAATCGTAAACTCCATTGTAAATATCCTGGACAGCGCTATTGTCCGAATTATCGGCCGCCGCTTCATTAGAGTAGCTGTCATATTTAGTGTAATAAAGCGAACTTACCTGATTTGAGTCTCCGGTATATATATACCAGGTGCTGCCGCCGTCTTCCGAATCCGCAGCATAAACTGTTCCGGTTGAATTGAACCCTTCCTGGTACAGATAGGTATATTGCGGAGATCCGACATCATGCTCTTTATATGTAGTGGTTAGATAACCCCCGCTATCATCCGCGAAACCGACGGTCTGGTAGGAATATTTTCCGTAACTGTCCGAGTAATTCTCGGTATATGCTACCCAAACACCGTGCAGACTGCTGTTTGTATCCTGCTTCATGGAAAGATTTGCCAGATAATTATAATCATTCGGAGCTTGCTCCAAATAGAGCATTTTAGCGGCTTTCCTATTGTCGTCATATGTGAAAATATAGCCGTTGGTACCATAGTTTGTGTCTGTATAATCCAGTTTAAGACTGCTCCAATTTGAACTCCAGGAGGCTGTAAAATCTTCCGAGGGATCATATGTAAATTGGTAATCATAATTAGAATCCCCCGATAGCTTTGTATAAAGGAAAGGGTCTAAAAGGTAGGGTGTACTGCTTAAAAAGTTGTCCAGATAATCAATGTCAATTCCTTCGGGGTCAGGAACAACGGACATGACTTTATTGGTATAATACTGATCATAGGTTACTTCTACGTTAGTATAATCCTGAGTACTGGGAATAAGGTTGCTGACCGCGACATAAACTAAAACCAGGTCCATGGCGGCATAGCCTTCGCTTGTTACCATATTGCTTACCATACCCGTTATCTCCTGATATGCCCCGCTGTCACTTATAGTATTTCTTGCCAAGCCATGCCTCTTTTTTGATGCGGCAATTTTGTTCTGTGATTTTGATAAATGCACCGACCTGCCCTTTATAACAATATGATGGTTCCAGATTAAGCTTTTCAGCTTCAATTTTAGTGAATCAGGCGTCTGAAGGCCCATTTTTAGCTTTAAATCATTATTGGAATTGCCAGGTGTACTGGAATTAACTGCTGTGCTTGACGTTGAGCTCGAGTTTGAATTTCCTCCCTTAGGACTCGTGAACATGACCAAAAAAGCCACCCGACAAGACTTAAAACAAAAATTAATTTTATATACTTAGTCAGCATAAAAATTCCTCCTTAAAAAACTTGTTTTTACTATAATACCTTTTTTTAAAAAAATCAATGAATAATTTATAATAATCTAAAATATTTATAACCCAAACTGAGCGATTTTTTAATAAATACCAAAAACAGGTTTATAAAAGCCAAAATTTATAAAAATTTGGATATATTTTTTTGTCACCGGTTAATTTGCCGAATTTATGCGTTTGAAAGCACTAAAATCATCAATCTCTGAGATATTTTCAATTTTTGGCGCAATACCCCCTTATTAATCCATGAAAACAGAGCGCATCTTTAAATCGGGGTAACCGTTCCGCATTTCTCCCACAAATCTAACAATTTAAACCTGTCAACTACTTCTTCCCTGAATTTTAAAATAGCCCGCCCGCCTGTTTTAACAATCTTTCCCGCAATATCAATAAATATTCGCCTGACCGTATCCGGATAACTTTCCACTGGTATTTCCGGTATATCCATATCCGCCTGATAAGCCGACAGCAGATTATACGCTATTATCGATAAAAAATAATATACACCGTTTGATACAAAACTCTTAAACGGCAGTGTTTCATCCACGAATTCTTTTATTCCACGGTTCACCAGTTCATCTTTTGCCCTCAGATGATAGAGCCTCACTATTTCCTCTGCCGTCATATATTTCACAAGCCCCTTTTCTTTCAATACTTCCGCTTCTTCAAGATTTGTATAAATAATATTTTCAGGCCTGTCGAACGCTAATCTGAAAACCCCGTCTTCACATTCATATTTGGTATAAATGGCACGGTATCCCTTTTCCCAGCTATCCCGTCTGTCCCGAAAGTCCAGGTATTCAATTACATCTCCTTTTTTCTCAAACCTTCTCCATTCTTCCGGCAATCGCTTCATCAAATCGAGTTTGATTGAATCCAGTATTCTCCCGCCGCATATAAAGAACAGTTTCAGGTCTTCCAGCTTCTTAAAATACTTTTGGTCAAAAAACCCGCTATCAGACACAACGATAATCGGCACCTCTTTGTCATAGCATTTCCGGATTTCCTTCACTGTTTCTTCCAGCATTGTAAACAGATCGTCACCGTGATTCGGGGATTCGCTTCCTTCGTGGAACGCCAGGTTCACGATAAAACCATTCCAATACATATGCAGCGGATGATACCCGTTAACCTTTTTGTAGGTATAAGTCACGCCGTTTCGCTTTTTAGCGTCATCATTATTCAGTACCATCGTATCAAGTCCGAGAATAATAACTTTCGGGTTCTTTATCTTGAGACGCCAGACAAAAAGCTTAATTAGAATCTTTTGAAGCTCTTTAAACATTGTCTTTTTTACCACTGAAAAAAATCTCTTTATCACATGGGATGAGCACATATTGTCTTTGCTGCATTCAATGGCCTTTCTGTGCCCGATATCATTTGCCAATTCATCAAACCGGGTCATGGTAAATTTGCTTCCATCTATGAAAAACAGCATCAATTGAGAAATAATTTTTTCTATATCTTTACCTTTGCGGCTCTTGCGAATTCCCTGAAATACTTCGCTGATCAGGGGAATAACTTTAATATTCTTGAGATATCTCAGGACAAACGTAAGCCCGCCGCGGCTGGTAAGACAATCTTTCGTTATGCCGATTTTTTGAATCTCATTTCCCTGAATTTTGCGATTTTTATTTTTTTCAGTCATAATTTACCTGCTTTTGCACCCAATGGGTGTTATTCCGGGGTAAGGATGGCTGTAACCATTTCCTTACCCCATTTTATTTTAGCATGGTTTTATTTTTATGGATAGTTAAGAATCGCTCAGTTTAGGTATAATAAAAATTTTTACAAAATAATAGTAAATTCTATTGACAGAAATTTTATAATAATTAGAATAACATGCCGCCAGAAATATGGCTGGCAGGAAAACCGGAATCAACTGTAATAAAATGTTTTAAAGTAAAATTTACCGGGGGTATGTTATTATGATAAAAAAGACAAGTCTATTAGCGCTGTTAATGTTTTTTATTTGTGCCGGTTCGGCTTTTTGTGTTTTTGACTACGGGCGCAAGCTATATACAACCAGCACAAAGTATTTCGATATTATTTACGCGGAAAATTCCAAAGATACGGCTTTTTATATCGCTTCATTTGCCGATGACTTTTTTGAGAAAATCAATGCCCTGGTTCAAGACAAATGGAAGGAAAGAATCACGGTAGTTATTAGCGATGATCATGACGATGCTCAGGGCTATGCCAATGTAACCCCGGGTTATTCAACCATTACTATATTCGATACCCCGGCTGAAGTTGACACGACTGTCGGTAACAGTAAAAATTTTGTAAAATATGAATTTTTTCATGAATCGACGCATGTCATCTCTCTGAATACCAGGAGCAAGCTCCTTGAGATTTTATCAAAAATTTTCGGTAACTGGGTCTACCCCCAATCGGCATTGCCATGGTTTATGGTTGAGGGAATAACCGTAAGCACTGAAAATTCGGATGCGAGAGAAGACTTCAATCATACCGACGGAAGGATCAATCACCCATGGATAGCCGAACAGCTTAAGCAGGATATCGTGGAAAACAGGTTTAAAAATCCGCAGCAGGCTACCGGAACTTATGATACTTATCCTATCAGATATATATTCTACCATTACGGCGGTTTTTTTAACCACTATATCGAAAAAAAATACGGGGCTGAAAAATACTCGGAATTATGGCATAAAACGGGGGATAATATTCTGGCCGCAATCGGGAACGGCTGGCAGTTGAATGGGGCAGGAGTTTTCGACGCTTATACACCGGTTATGTTTTTAGGAAATACCTTCGGTTTCGGCATGGCTTTTAAATCGGTTTATGGAGTTTCTATAGAAGACGAATGGAAGAATTTTATGGAGGATATGCGTTACAAGGGAAAACTGGACACCAACACCAATACATTGATCGACAGCAATATATGGGTTGATTATCCGGTCCTGGTTAAAGGTAAACTCTATTATATCGACCATTTTAACGAAGCCGTCGTCTGTTATGATATTCAGAGCAAGAAATCGGTTTACCTGGTGGAAGGTGAAGGAATTGAATCCATTTCAGTCTCAAAAGACGGAAAAAACATGCTTGTCAACCGCTTTGTTTATAAAGACAGGGTAAATGGTCTGACAAAGGCGGTCACTCAGTTTTATGATCTTGAGAAAAGATGTTTTACCGGAAAAGAAATAGAAGGGTTCCGTGAAGTCAGCTTTTTCAATGACGGCTTGATCGGCATTAGGGCCAAGAAACACTATACCGATCTTGTAAAAATCGATTTAAATGGAAATTCAGATATTGTGCTGGCCGGTAATGACACCCTTTATTACAGTACGCCGAAGCAGTTCAATGATAATGAGATAGTTTTCCTGATGAGCGATAATAATATTATTAAAATCGGTAAATATAATTTTGAAACTAAGTCCGCTCAATCGCTCGAAGCCCCCGTAAAATATGTAAAAAATATCGGTGTTTATGAGGGTAAGATATTC
This sequence comes from uncultured Spirochaetota bacterium, assembly GCA_963783575.1. GTDB lineage: Bacteria > Spirochaetota > Brevinematia > Brevinematales > JAOACQ01 > CAWEAK01. Next base: position 492,952 of record CAWAOD010000005.1, read on the forward strand.
TTCTGCTACAATAATGACTTTACATTTTATAAAATGGCTGTGGCGGATGGAACAAATTTAACCATACAGACAAACAATGTTTCCGGCGGCGTATTTTTCCCAATGATGGAAAATAACCGGATCTATTATGCCGGGAGCTTTTCACAGGGTTATAAGTTTATGGTTTATCCCGAAAATTTCAATAGTCTTACCGGAACAAATATAGCAGCCGTTTATGCGGATTTTAACGGAAATAGCAGTACAAACGGAAGAATTGTAGATTATAAGGGAACTGTCAGTGATTATAACGCATTTCCTTATTTACTTCCGCATAACTGGATTCCAATGATCGGCTTTATGGGAGCCGATATGCTTGATTACAACACTCTCTATTCCTGGACAACAGGGCAGCAGCAATTCAACGGAATAGACAGCGCAGGTATATTTACGCGAATGGAAGACCCGACGGCTATGAACACGATTAATTTAATGTTATTATACAATTTTCTCTATCCCTTTGCTGATGTCGGAATAGACTGGAAAAGCAGCGCCCTGCCGGTTCATTTCGAGGTGATAGCCGGAGACAAATTGAAATATCCTTTATCATTATACGGTTTTGTTTTTTATTCTTATTACAGGGATACAAGCGGAGCGCTTGATTTAAACTATACTTTTAACTTTATATCTCAAAATCAGTATTTGAAAATCGGAACAACGCAATCCTATGACGTTAACTTCGCAGATTTTAGTATGGCGATTATTAACCCTTATTCATGGCCAGAGTTACAGGATACTTATTCTTCGAAAGTTTACTTCAAACTGGCTGATTATACCATGTTCCATCAGTACCGGACATATAACTATGTTAGAGGATTTGAATTAAACGGATATTATACTTATAATATTCTTAACCAGGATATTAATAACACATATTGGCAAACCGGCGGAGATTTACAGGTATATCCTTATTATTTCCCACTGATTATTAAAATTAACGCCGCTTATAATTCTATCGGTATTTTAAGTCCATACAGCCAGGGATATAATGAATTTTCATATGTGGGATTATATTCCTATTATTATACAGGAGGAGATGCAGCTGCCGAACTTTTAAATTTTGATACCCAGTATGGCCTGCCGCTTTTTCTTCCAGTTTATATTAACCAGATTTCCTGGACAGCCGGCTACAGAAACGCTTACCTTGCAGAAACTTACCTGCAGTCGATATACAGCAGGTTAACATTAACGATGCCGTATATGTACGGGTCTTATTCGCAGGTAAAAGTAAATATCTTTGGAGAGGTTTACTACGCTATAAGTACAGGCGGATATGGCTTTTTTATAGGGTTTGATATCGGAAAGCAGGGACAGGAGAATTGATTCTACCGGATTAACTGAAATTATCCTTAAATTCTATAGTACTAAAGTTGTAATCAAAAGGAGTAAAGCATGGCTGAACCAATTTCAATGAAAGAAAAAATAAATATCTCCAAGAAAACTATTATTGCTATTGTTGGAACTTTTATTATTATCATATTAGTTTTTACCGCACTTTTATTTACCGGAAAAATTGTTGACCTGGGTTTATTCTCAAAAATAGATAAGGATTTTTCATTTGTCTCTCCTTATCTTGTCTCACTTGACTCAAAGAATAACATCTGCCTTGTTGACAATCGTTCCAAAAGACTGACCAAATTAACTCCAAAAGGTGAAGTAGTCTTTTCCCTTCAGGGCGGAAAGAGAAACAAGGGGGATTTTTACCTTCTATTGGATACGGCCCTTGACGACCATGATTATATCTATATCCTAAACGTCATTGTTGATATAGTAGATGGATATCCCGGGGTTTACGAAATTCTGCGTTACACGCCTGAAGGGCATTATGACAGCACAATATTCAGGTATGAACGCAGTAAAGAGGAACGTCAGGATACCAGTGACGGTTATATTCTGGGGAATATCCAGGTAAAGAATAACTTCGTTTATTATGTTTTTTATACCAAAAAGGAAGGCAGTCAATTCTTCAAAGCTCCAATTAACGGAGGGAAGCCGGAACTTATCCTTACCATGAAGGACAAGGTCGATTTTATTAACATGGTCGGTACCGAACCGGGAAATATTTATCTGACAAAGTTTAACGGAAAGATTTATAAAGTTCTGGAAGACGGTTCATTAAAACCGCTGGATGATATCAATAAAGCAATTTCCGCTCCATGGGGGCTGAGGATTGATGAAGATAAAAACCTTTATGTTACTGATATTGATACCCAGAATATTTTCAAGATACTTCCCGGTAATGTTGTTTCAACATTTATAACAAAAGATATTTTAGGTGATCAGGGTTATAAAGTAAAAAATGTGGTTTTCAGATACTTTTCATTAACCTCATCCGGAAGCATCACAGTTGTTGATGAATTAAACGACTCCATTCTGACTTTCGGTCCCGATGGAAAAATTGTAAACAAGCTCAATAAAGGTTATTATTCCCCAAAGATAATAATTCTTAATATTATTTATAAAGTGGAATTTGTTATACTAGTAATAGCTCTTTTATTCCTGATAATCTTATTCTACTTGAAGGTATTATTTAGAAGGCTGCCTCTAGTATTTAAACAGTTCGCCGTTTTCCTTCCGCTGATAGCCCTATCTATAGCGATTGCTTCGATCCAGACATATAACCAGCTTTACAATAAACAATTGGATGCTTTGTATGATCATGTGGCTATGATTGCGCAAATCGGCTCTGAAAAAATAGACGGGGATGCCCTTGAAAGAATTACCAAACCTGAAGATTTCATGGGCAAGGATTATCTCAAAGTTGAAAAAGAAATGCATGATATAATGCATGATAACCAGGACAAGTGGAATGAGCTGCCGTATTCCAGAATTTATAAGTTTAGAAATGGTTTGTGTTACATTACAGTCGACTGGTCCAGCCGTTACGGAGTACTCTATCCGTTTACCTATTTTCAGCAAGTCCACAAAGACGCTTATGAAAAGGGTAAAATCGGCTATACAAGATACAGCGATTTTGACAGCGATCTGCTGGTAGGTGTCGCACCGATCAGGAACTCCAAGGGAGTTATCACAGGCGTATATGAGGTTATGATTGATTCTTACATTCTTAATGAACAGCAGAAGGAATTTGTAAGGAACCTGATATCAACCGTTACAATATCCCTTGTCGTTATTATAGGAGCGTTCTCGATATTTATCTATCTGCTGCTCCAGGCCCTGGGAAAACTGCGGAGCGCATTAATTGAAGTTTCAAGCGGTATGTGGGATGCATCAATCGACATCCGGAGCCGTGATGAAATTGAAGACCTTGGAAAGGGATTTAATATAATGGCAGGAACAATACGTTCTTATATTGCTCAAATTACAAACTTGAACAGGGCCTACTTCAGATTTGTGCCTAACGAGTTTTTGAAGTTTCTAGAAAAGCAGAGCATTTTAGAAATCAGCCTGGGCAACCAGGTTCAGAAAGAGATGACGATTATGTTCTCGGATATCCGTTCATTCACAAGCCTCTCGGAAAAGATGACTCCGGAGGAAAATTTTAACTTCATAAACGGCTATCTGAAACGAATGGGACCTGTCATCAGGCAAAATAAGGGATTTATTGATAAATATATTGGTGACGCTATTATGGCGCTCTTCGCTGAAAAGGCCGAAGACGGCGTAAAAACCGGGATTGAGATGAAGATAAAATTGGCGGATTATAACAAAAAAAGGCAGGAAAACGGCTTGCAGGAGATAAGCATCGGTGTTGGGCTTCATACTGGGAATCTAATGCTTGGAATCATAGGCGAAGAGGAAAGAATGGATGGTACGGTAATATCAGATAATGTTAACCTCGCATCGCGTCTGGAAGGATTGACGAAAATGTACGGAGCAGGCATTATTATTAGTGAAAATACATTCAGCCGTATTCAAGACATAGAAAAAAAATACCATTACCGTTTTCTGGACAAAGTCCGGGTTAAAGGTAAAAATGAGTCTGTTACAATTTATGAAATCCTTGACGGATCTTCCGAAGGACAAATTGAACTCAAAACAAAAACCAGGGATAATTATTATGCGGCTTTAAAGATGTACCAGATTGGTAAATTTAAGGAAGCTATACAAATGTTTGAACAAATCCTTAAAATCAATGATCATGACAAAGCCTGCAATCTGTTTATTGAACGCTGTGAAAAATACATAAAATTCGGTTCTCCTGAAAACTGGGATGGAGCAGAGCACCTGGACGAAAAATAATATTATTGATTTGACATCATAATGAAATTTATATTAATTTTTACTGTTTCATTCTTTTTAATTACTGTTTCAAGCTGTTTTGACTATAGCAATGTCAAAGGTATCGCAGTGCCAAAAGCTGATTCAGTTGTGCTTCCTGATAAAATAAAAATAAATGTTGTTCACATTTCACAGCTTGATAAGAAATCATGCGCGACCACTTCAGCCGCGATGGCTATTTCCCATTACAAAGGCCTGGATGATAAACCACTGGATAAAGAAGCAGTCTGGAAAATATCAGAAACAGACGAAAAAACTGTTCGTACTTTAGGTAATGATATGAAAGGGTTGGAGCGTATTGCAAATTATTATGGTTTTAAAAGCGAGTATGTGGAATATCTAACTTTTTTTGATCTTGAATTCCTTTTATCAAAAGGTATTTTGGTTTTAATTAATATAAGAGTTTATAAATCAGAATACACCACTCATGCTGTTTTAGTTACTGGATATGACAGGACTAAGGAGGTATTCTATGTTAACGATCCGGCAGACAACGGCTTATATAGCGGCGGATATGAACTGATTTATTCCGATCTTGACTCACGATGGTCTGCATACTTAAGTTCTCCTAGAGGTATGTCATACAGAAGCGGATTTATTATTTATCCAAAAACAGAAATAAAATAGATTGTGCCTATAAGTTCAAAGAAAGGAGAATTTATTAATGATAATTAAAAAAGAAGAGATTAATGCAACTGATTTTAATGGTTTAAGCATTTTTGATTATACTTCAAAATGTAAAGAAAAATCTTCATTTGCTGTATAAACGTACCACCTAATGTTAGTCATCAATTGTCGTGGTCAAAAAGATCTGATAAATTTTATTATATTATGGATGGTAAAATAGATTTTACGATTAATGATATGAATTATACTCAAAATAATGGTGATTTTAGTATTATTAAAAAAGGAGAAAAATTTAAATACAAAAATAATTCCAATGAAGTTGCAACACTCATACTGGTTCATACACCAAATTTTAAACTAAATGAAGAAGTATTTGAATAAATTGAAATTGGGTGATTTGGAATTTTAAATAAATTAAAATTCCAAACTTTATACAGTTGCATCATGCTTGATTCCCTTATGTTTTATGAGCATTAACCACTCGGGATCATCAATAAATAAATGCTTCATTTTTTTATCAAATTCATCTATGACGAATGAGTCAATATTCTTATCATCCTCGCCGTATTTTGCAAGAATTGCTGCTTTGGGTTTTCGATCATAAATAAAAAGGATCGAATATATGCTTAAGTCTCACTTGATTATTATATTATTTTTGAGTAAATTTAATAGTTATTTAATCTTTAATTCTGAAAAAGTTATTTCTAATCAAATTACAATCAAATCTATTCTCATGGAGGTATTCAATGTCCTCACATCAAATTTTGTTGGTAGATGATGAAATTGAAATCCATGATTCGTTTAAACAAATATTTTTTGACCGTAAGAATTTGAACTTATACTTTGCAAAAAATAGCAATGAGGGAATGAAAGTATTGGAAAATGATGTTATTGATATTGTTATTTCCGATTTGATAATGCCGGATACTTTTGGAATTGATTTTCTAAAAGAGGTAAAAAGGCATTATCCTGAAACTATACGGATGCTATTAACCGGATATTCGGATATAAACGCCACAATAGAAGCGATAAATAAAGATGAAATATACCGCTATTTGACAAAGCCCTGGAACAGTGATGAATTGATAATTATTATTGATCAGGCGCTTGAATTCCTTGATCTTAAGAAAAAAACAAAAGAACTTTCCAAAAAACTTCAGAAAAAGAATAGGGAGCTTAAAGAGAGCAGGGATCTTTTTATCAGTATTTTAAACAGCATCGGGGATGGTGTGATTACAACCGATTTTGAAGGTGTTGTTACTTTCATCAATCCTGTTTCTGAAGCTTACACCGGTTTTACATCGAAAGATGCAATTGGTAAAATGCTTTCGGAGATTTTTTATATTATTCATGGAAATAAACGTATACCATTGGAAAATCCGATTGCAAAAATGCTAAAAGAAGGGATTACAATTAAACATTATAAAAATTATCTTCTGGTAAACAAAAAAGGTGTGGAAATAGAGGTTGATTTCAGTATCTCGCCGATTATCAACAAAGAAAATAATATGACCGGTAAAGGAATCGTGCTTGTCTTTCATGAAACCTGCATGAATAATCCTGAACATTGAATATATTCTTCAACAAGCGTGCCGCTTGACCCAGATGTAGATTCCTTACGCAACAAAGTTGCGTATAGCTCTGCTGCGATTCCAATAGAAATACTTTCAGTTGTTCTGACTTTAATACCTTGAGACTCTGCCTCGTGAATGCTTTATTCCGGGTCTTTCCGGTTGGGAAGGGTAAATGTTACTTTTGTACCTTTTCCGGCATTACTCTCTACAGATATCTTTCCATCATGTTTATCTATAAATTCTTTGCAGAGAATTAATCCAAGGCCTGTGCCCTTTTCCCCGGCAGTGCCAGCCTGCTGGCTTCTAACATCGATATGGAATAAGTTCGGCAGTATTTCTTCCGGGATACCTATACCGGTATCGGAGACAGAAATTTCAGCGCTATTATCCGTCAATTTACAATCAATCTCAACGGTTCCATTATTATCCGTAAATTTAATCGCATTTGACAAAAGATTCCTGACTATAGTATTAAGCATATTTTCATCCGCAAATACCAATGATTCATTAAGTATATTATTTTTAATTGTAATTTTTTTCTGTTCGGCATTCGGTGCCAAAAGTTTGATATTCCATGAAATAATATTATTGACATTGATATGCGCGGGTGAACAATCTATCATTCCACGCTGTATTCTTGACCAGGTTAAAAGGTTTTCAAGCAGGGCGACAAGATTCCTGGCAGATTCATGAAATTGTTTTGTAAATATTTTTAGTTTTTCTGGTTCCATGTTTTCTATTTTATCGAGAATTTGCGAATAAGATAAAAATACTACCATAGGATTCTTAAGATCATGGGCAAGTATGGAAAAAAACTTGTCTTTACTAGCGTTTAAAGCCTCAAGCTCTTCATTTTTCTTCTTAAGCTGAATTTGAAGGTTTTTTATTGTTAAATGTGCATTAATTCTTGCAAGAACTTCTTCTATCTGAAAAGGTTTGGTTATATAATCCGATCCTCCGACCTCAAATCCCTTTAATTTATTAACTGTTTCAGACAATGCCGTCATAAATATAACCGGAATTTCTTTAAACTCATCTTTTTCCTTAATGCGGCAGCAAGTTTCAAATCCGTCAATTCCCGGCATCATAACGTCCATAAGTATTAAATCCGGTTTTTTATATGATATTTGCTCAATAGCGTCATAACCGTTTGTTGCGACAAAAGTTCTGTAATTTGATTTATCAAGGAAATCGATCAAAACATTTAAATTATCAATATCATCATCAATAATAAAAATATCAGCAATCCGGGACAACTCTGCATCCATAATTTTCTCCTGAGCTTGCAGGACTTACAGCTCCAATGCAATTCCACTCAAATATTCTTTTATAAAAAAATTTGCCTAAGTTCATCATTATCAATATATTTATAATTGACAAATTTTACTTATTCTTTATAAAATTGTCAAACAAAATAGATTTAATCAATATTGATGTTAAAGTAACTGGGAGGCGTATATGAGGTTGGGTTTAATAGGATTAGGCAGGATGGGCTTAAATATGTCAAAACGTTTAATTGAAGGTGGGCATGAAGTAGTAGTATATAACAGGTCTCCTGAAAAAATTGATGAAATCATAAAAGAGGGAGGGATAGGATCTGTCTCGCTTGAGGATTTCATTCGAAAACTTTATCCAGAAAGATTCGTCTGGCTCATGCTTCCTTCGGGTGATGTGACCGATGAACATATAGAAAGATTAAAAGGATTGATGTCCAAAGGAGATGTGATTATAGAAGGCGGCAATACATATTATAAAGATGATATTAGAAGGGCGGGGGAATTACAGAAATCAGGCATACATTATCTCGATGCCGGTGTTTCCGGAGGAATATGGGGTTTGAAGAACGGCTATTGTACAATGATCGGCGGGGAAAGGAAGATTTTCGAGAAGCTGGAACCTGTATTCCAAACACTGGCTCCGGCTGAGGGATACCTTTATTGCGGTGCTACAGGGGCCGGGCATTTTGTCAAAATGCTACATAACGGTATAGAATATGCTCTTATGGAAGCTTACGGAGAGGGTTTTCAAATATTGAAAGCTTCAGGGTATGGTAATGGAGTGGAATTAAAAAATATTGCCCGTCTGTGGAACAGTGGGAGCGTTATCCGTTCATGGCTTCTTGAATTGCTTGAATCCGTTTTCTCCAGAGACCCTGATTTGAATAATATAAAGGGCTATGTTGAAGATTCCGGGGAGGCAAGGTGGACTGTTAAGGAAGCCTTAGAACTTGGGGTTGCAGCCGATTTAATTGCTTTGTCTCTTTTTAAAAGATTTAATTCAAGACAAAAAGATGTTTTTGCAGATAAAATAACGGCTGCATTAAGGAATGAATTCGGAGGGCATGCTTTAGCAAAAAATGATGAAGATATAAGAATTTCAAGTACCGGCGCCGGAAGCTTTCATCATGCGATTGGTGAAGATAATAAAAATCCCGGGAGGGGCAATGGAATTTAAAACTATTATTAAGACAAACGGTTACTGTGAACTGCCGAAAGCAGGGCCATGCGGGATTGTAATATTCGGGGCATCCGGTAATCTGGCGCAGAAAAAATTGCTGCCTTCTATATATAATATTTTTTTGGCCGGAAGTGTCCCGGAAAATTTCTTTATTGCAGGAATCGCTCGTACTGATATGGATGATGCCTCCTTCCGTATGTTTGTCCATGATTCGGTTAAAGATGCCGATGAAAAGGCTGATGATGTCATTCTGGGAAAATTATGCTCCCGTTTATTTTATATAAAAGGCGGATATGATGATGATAACACATATCTTATTTTAAAAAGTAAATTAGCGGAATTTGAGCGAAAATTTAATACGCTTGGCAATATTATTTTCAACCTGGCCATTCCGCCGGATCTTTATGCAGTGATAACGGAAAAGCTAAGTATTAACGGAATTATAAATAAGGGGCAGGATCATAATCCATTTCATAGGATTATGGTGGAAAAACCCTTCGGCAGGGACATTGTAAGTGCGTCTGCATTAAATGAACATTTACTGAAATATTTGAGCGAGAGCCAGATTTACAGGATAGATCATTATCTCGGTAAGAATACGGTACAGAATATACTTGTATTCCGGTTCGCCAATATGATTTTTGAGCCTGTCTGGAACAACAGTTCAATAGACAGCGTTCAAATTACGGTATCTGAAGACATCGGAATTGAAAATAGGGCCGGTTACTTTGAAAAAGCCGGACTTGTGCGGGATATGCTTCAGAATCATATGATGCAGCTTCTGGCTATAGTGGCCATGGAACAGCCTGGTTCATTTGATTCATCGGCTGTGATGGATGAGAAAGTTAAAGTTTTTAAAGCCATCAAACCTTTTGATAGGGATCATTTGAATGATTTGTTCATTATGGGGCAATATACAGCGGGAGAAATCGGAGGAAAGAACGTCCCTTCTTACCGGGAAGAACCGGGTGTGAATAAAAACTCCTGTATTGAAACATATTTTGCTTCCAAATTTTTTATCGACAATACCAGATGGAAAGGAGTACCGTTTTATTTAAAATCGGGCAAAAGACTTGACAGAAAGAAGACCTCTATTAATATAGTTTTTAAGCAGGCTGTCGATTGTCTTTTCTGTAAAATGGGTATTGAACATGAATCCAATATGCTAACATTTAATATACAGCCTGAACAGGGTGTTATTTTGAAATTTACGGCGAAAATTCCAGGCGCTAAATTGTGCCTTAGCCCGCTGGGTATGGAATTTAATTACAAGGATTTATTCGGCCAGGATATTGGGGGCGATTATGAGACCGTAATTCTCGACTGTATGCTTGGAGACCAGACGATATTCTGGAGAAAAGACGGAATTGAAGCCGCCTGGGATATACTGACACCGGTACTGGATCAATGGGATAATTGTGAAATGGCTGAAAAAAAACAGCGGCTTCATTTTTATCCTGCAGGATCGAAAGGCCCCTCTGCTGCTGATGAATTTATAAAAAAGGACGGGAGGGAATGGATACTGTAGAATCTAAAATCCTGGAATTTGTGGATCCTAATGAACTAGCTGAAAAAGCAGCCGAATATATTAATAATCTTGCCAATGAATATATAAAGTTGAATAGCCGATTTACAATCGCTTTATCAGGCGGAAGTTCGCCCAAAAGAGTTTATGAAAGGCTTGGCGGAACGGTATTCGGGAATAGAATGCCCTGGGATAAAATATTCATTTTCTGGGGTGATGAAAGAATTGTAGATTATCGTAATAAAGACAGCAATTTTTATACGGCAGAAAGGACATTATTGTCAAAAATAAATATTCCAAAAGAAAATGTCTTCCGTATTGAAGTTGAAGAAAGTCCACCTGAAAAAGCGGTCTCACAATATGAATATAAGATGAAAATAATATTTAAAAAATTTGGAGCGATTAATACCGTTAAACAAACGCCGGTTTTTGATCTTGCTCTTCTGGGAGTAGGTGAAGACGGGCATACGGCATCATTATTTCCGGGGTCGGACGCTTTAAATGAGAAAAATAAATGGGTTGCATATGTGAAAGGTATGGGTAATCCGCCAGTCATTGACAGAATTACATTGACCCTGCCGGTTTTTAATTCTGCACAAAACATAATGTTTATTGTTTCGGGGAAAGGGAAGGGTGAAATTGTTAAGAATATTTTATCAGGAGCCGGAAAATACCCGGCATCTTTAATAAAACCGGAAGGTCAAACAGTCTGGTTTATCGATAAAGATATTTATAATAACGGGTAATAGTAAAATTAGGTTTTTCACCACTTCATTATCATTTGCTTTTTTTGTTTGTATTTACTAAAATACTTTGTTTTTTTTGTTAAATTGATTAAAGAGCATAATAATAAAGGTTTTTTATGGAAAATGAAAGTGAAATAATATCTTCATATTTATCTGCTCACGAACAGTTGATTCATGTCTTGGGATTGTCTATGTTCACAGGAAAACCAATGACGGGGGAGATATATATTTGACTCAATATGGCCTGCCGGTGGCTCATTTGCTTGATCTTGAAAACTGGTATGAAAAGGAATGGTTTGATTCTCATAAAGAAAAACTTGAGGGAACCAGTTCAGTTTATAAAGTGTCGACAAAGGAAATAAACTGCCTCAGTCTTGAGCTTGTTGTAAAAAATTGCCGGGTGGGTGAGGATGTTCCGCTTGAGACACAAACTTTGATTGAGAATATTAATGCCGAATTTAACAGCCCCTGGGAAGAGTTTGCTATGGTAATGGAGATGCGCGAAGGAAAACATGGTCCGGAAAATATAAAGATAAATACCCAGGATCCTCTCGCAATTTATGTTCCTCCGGAAAAGATGCAGGTATGGCAAAGCGGGCGGTCAATCGCAAAAATCAACAGGATAATAGCCAAACATCCAGGCATAGGAATTGATATCTTAAAGCAATATAAATTAATTTACGGATGGATTAAAGGGAAAAACATTGTTGAGACTTTTCAGGATATCGGTTTATATGATTCCGAATTGGATAAAAATCTTGCCCCGATTACAAAAAAGGTTATAATCGATCTTGATAAAAAAGGATATGTCGTGGCAGATATGAAACCGGCCCATATAATCATAAGCGAAAAATTTACTGAAAAATCTCCGGGTTACGAAAACCAGCATTATCCTGAACCTTCTGAAAAACAAAAAAAATATATACTTGATTTGATAGATCAGGGAGAATATTCCATAGTAGATTATGAATTACTTGTCAGAACCGCAACTTATGATGAGGAAGTAAAATATTCGCGAAGGCATTCCTATCTTGATGATCAAAGGGATAGACTTATTCCCTCAAAACTTCCGGCGCATTTGAAGGCAATGGATATTTTCGGCGTTCCTTATATTTTCGGCAGGGCTGAAAGCACCGGAGGAAATTTATGGGTTGTAGGCAGGAATCCAAGGCTATTTGATTATTTTCTGCCTGAGCGCTGGCGTAAAACTCATAGCTGGAAATTATCAGGATCAAATGAGGTTTATTACACGGTTACTAAAGATAACGTGCATATTGTCTGGAAATCATCAAGAGTTGGAGAAACTCCTCAAATAAAAACAGAAGATGAACTTTCATCAAAGATAATGGAATATGGATTCAACAGCCCTTTTGAGGAATTTGCCATAGCGCAATTTCTGGATAAAAACGGTATTCCGGCAGTTTATGCAAGGGCTATATATATGACAGGCAGTTTAAAACTGGAACAATCCTCCGACTTGAGAAGATTCGAATCGCACAAACATAAACTCTGCCCTGATGGAAAACCAATTTTAAGGAAGGATCATAATTATATTAGTATCCGCGGTTATTACAACGGCTCCGATCAATGGGTAGCTCAACAAAATAGGCAGTTATGCAGGCCGGTTGACCTGTTAAAAGCATTGCATATGGGAATAATACTTCAGCCTGATTTTGAAAAGATTTATAAAACCATAATTGTTAAATTAAAAAATATAGGATATGACGGAACTTTATTACAGGCAAACGATATAATTCTTGTAATGGACCCTGAAGAAAGTTTAATATTGGACAATGAAGGACTTCCTGAAGCCCGTATATGTAATTTCGAACTTATTCATAAGTATTAACAGTAATCCGCTGAAAAATCTTTATGCCATTCAAATTTTACTGAATAGAACGAATTTTCGTTTGTGAAATAAAATATCCTTACAGCAAGATGGGTTATTATAAATGCAGAATAGCGGGAGACCCAATCAGTAATAAAACTGCAAGGAATTATATAGCCGGCAGAGCCAGTCTAAAGTGGTTACTGGGTCAAGAAGCCTGCCCTGAGCCTGCAGACTGTGTGAAAACTCAGTAAATATGCTATAATTATTAGAACAAAAATAATCGGAGTAAAAGATGAAGCATATTGAGGGAGAATCAAGGGATCAGATAGTTCTGTTCAATGAAACACTGGAAGATCTGTTAGGAGAAGAAGATCCGGTAAGGTTTATAGATATTTTTGTTGATAAGCTAAATATGAAAGGAGTTGGTTTTAAAGTAAAAGAAGCATCAACCGGCAGAAGTTCATATAAATCCGAAATACTTTTAAAAATCTATATTTACGGATATTTGAATAAAATCAGGACAAGCAGGAAATTAGAGAGAGAGTGCCGAAGAAACACAGAGTTGATGTGGCTGACTGGACGACTAGCGCCGGATTTCAAGACGATTGCCGACTTCAGGAAAGACAATAAGAAGGGAATACAGTCGATATTCAGAGAATTTTTGAAGATATGTCATAAAGCCGGGCTTTTATCATTTGACGTTGTTGGAATTGATGGAACCAAGATCAGTGCGCAAAACCACAATAACAATGTTTATCATAGGAAAAACATAGAAGAAATCATACATAGAATAGATCAAAAGATCGAAGAATATTTGAATGAGATGGATAAGAACGATAAGGAAGAAAAGAATGAATTTGAATTTCTTTCCGGAAAGATAGCGGAACGTTTAAAGAAAATGAAAACAAAAAAGGATAAAGTTGAGGCTATTAAAAAGATTTTTGAGGGAAATCCTGAAATGGAGAAATATTATTCAAATGACCCGGAAAGCCGGTTTATGAATGATAAAGGGAAATCCGACATTGCATATAATCTGCAGATGGCAGTAGATGATGCGAATAAACTGATTGTGGTGATTGATGTGACGAATGAAAACAATGATATCAAACAGATGGCAGGAATGTGTGACCGAGTAGAAGAAATAAAGGACGAGCTTAAGGTAGAGACTGAAACGGTCAAAGTATCGGATGCCGGTTATTACAGCGAACCGCAGATACTGGAATGTATAGATAAGGGACATAACGTATATATGCCGAATCCGGATGACGGACATAAGGCAAGGATTCGAGGCAAAGAAGATAATAAAGGAGTACCTGCTGAAGAATACCAGGTTGATAAATTCAAATATGATCCGGGACAAAATGTTTATTATTGTCCGGAGGGAAACCCATTAGTGAGAAATGGGAAAAAAGTAGAGAAGGTCAATGGAGGAAAAGAGATAGTCAGGTACAAGTGCGGCTTATGCAGCCAATGTGAAGTAAGAAATAAGTGTACTGAAAGCGTGGAAGGACGAAGTATCAAAGTACCAGTTAGAAAAGAAGAAATTGAGAACTTCAAGAGGAAAATTCGTTCTGAAGCCGGGAAAAAGATCATAGAGAAAAGGAAAGAGATATGTGAACATCCATTTGGATCGATAAAAAGGAATATGGGTTACAGTTATTTTTTAATGAAGGGAAAGGATGGCGTTCTGACGGAATCCAGTTTGGCAGGATTCATTCATAATTTAATAAAAGTATTGAATATATTGGGAATAAAGAGACTTATGACTCTGGTTTGATGCTAATAAACCATCGTTTATCGTATTCGGATAGATTTTTTAAACTAAGATTTTTTTAGCTTGAAAAATATATCAAAAAATGGAGTTTTTGTATAATTAATCGATTTTACTATAAAATTTTACTGAGTTTTCACACAGTCTGCTGTCGAAGGGTTAAAATCCCAATACTTCTCCTACAAGTATGAGGTTAAGATTCCTGTGCAGAAATGGTGATTCCCGCTCAAATATTAATAATTTCCCTATCATTGTGCCTGATTGCGGCCCGTAAAGCTGTTTCATATGCCGGTCTTCAAGAGGAATAATATATTCTCGAACCCTTTTTATCCCATCTTCAAGCGATGAAGTTATTTTTTGAGTACCGGCTATCCAGATAATATTGCTGCTGGAAAATGCGTAAGCGGGCAGCTGGCTACCGGTAGCGCTGGCAAAAACTATTTCACCTGTTTGGGCAATTGCATGAACGCTTCCGAGAAAATAATCCGCCATTGTGCTTTGTTTACGCAATATTACTTGACTGGCCGGATCCTTTTCGGTTAATAATTTATCTTTCAGGTTATTCCAGGAATGCTTGCCCGATATAAGTAAATCTTCAAAACCAATCTGCTGGAGTGTTATTGAAGCGCCGGTCATAACGCTTGCGCCGGCTGGAATCATATTGACAACCAGTTCAAGCGCTTTTTCTTTACTCTCAACAAATTGAGCTTTGATACCGCGTTCATTTACGGCTTCCAATACTTTATTCACAATTTCCAATGATGGAAGGGAATAATAATTCATATCCAGTCCTCCTAGAAAAATAAATTCTATTTGATAATAATAAATAAATGACTTGAAAGGCAAATTTCTTTTAAAGTTATATTTTACTAATTATAAAATGATTCTTTAATGCTTCAGTTTTATAATCAATCATGAAAAAATTTAATTTAGAAATTCACTTTTCATATCAATATGTTTATATTATCACAAATAATTAATAGAATTGGGCCGGATTTTAAAGGCGGTTTTATGGTACAAAGGAAGGAAATGAAATTTTCATTCTTTATTTTATTTTTAATTCTGATTATTGTTCCTTATATTTTTGGTGCTGATACAGCCGTAACTAATTACAATACAGGAGCATGGGATGATAAAAGTGTTCGGATTTCTTTTACAAATCTTAGCTTCACGGAAAGCGAATTTAACCCCGGATATATGATCCGTTCCAATCCTGAAGGAAGCGGTTTTGAATCATATACAAATCAGCATTTCCCTGATGAAAAAAGGTTTCATAAGAGGATGATAACTTTAAGAGGTGAATTCTTTCTTGATGAAAATCTTATAAATACCTCGCTTTCATTTTTTATTGGACCTACTGAATACCCATTTGCTTTTTATTTAAATCAAAAACTTCTTTTCAGGCATGGTTCAACCGGAAAAAATTATCAGTCAAGTATTTTTGAAGCCACGGATTACCAGGTTCCGGAAGGGATTTTGAATTACGGAAATAATGTTAATGTAATCTGGATTGAGCTTTATCCGGCTTTTGAGACCGCGCCTTTTACTTTTCCTGTTCTTGCAGATGAAAGGTCAGCAGCAAAATGGACTTTTATCCGCAGCCTGTTTAACGTACATTTTATTCAATGTGCCGAGATTCTCGGGGTATTTATAGGCCTGTTTTTTTTGATAAGAAGCTTTTCCAGGAAATTTCACGATAAGGAGTACCTATATTTTTCACTTATGTGCTTATTTTTCAGCTTCAGCTATTTCAATATTTTTTTCAGCAATAACGCCGCAAATGAATTGCTGAACGAAAAGATCACACGGGTTTGTTTCCCTGCCGCCGCTATGTTTATCACGATGTTCATCAGGGAATTTACCGGGCTGACACATAAAAAAAACTGGATTACTCTTCTTTTGATAGCTTCTACAGCTATAGTTTGTTTTTTTACAGCGCTGCAAACGGCAAAAGAGGCGATATACCAGGTTTTCAGCAAAATCACTTCAAATATAATTATTACACCTTTCCTGATTTACAGCATTATTCTTCTTGTTATTGCTTACATTAAAAATCGAAAGAATGAATATCTGGCGCTTTTCACTTCATTTGCCATTATTGTCGCGGCAAGCCTTCACGATCTTCATTATTTTAGCGAAGGAACAACGCCATACTGCTGGCTTGTTCCTTACGGTTATTTTATTCTCATAATCAGCATTTTTGCAATTCTTGCGATGGATGAATATGCTCTTTTCAAGGAATCGGTTGACAGGACTGAGGAAATCAGGATTAAAAACGAATCGATGAAGCAGGTAATGGAGAAGATTGAGCTGGTTTCTCAAAATTTGATCAAATCCAGCGCAGGAATGGAAGACAATATTCATAAGGCTGTAACTGTGATAGGTGATACCAGCGGCAGTAATAAAAAAATACTGCAGGGTATGGTGAAAGAATTATCGAATATTGAAAACCTTACAAAACAGATAGCCTTACAGATAGATATAGCCGGCGACAGGATCCCGAAAGCGATTCAAAGCCAGACTTCCATTGTTGAAAAAACCAATCAGGCTGTTGAAAAACTGAATTTGCAGATTGAAAAAATGATGGATTCCACTATTAAAACAAATTCTACAGCGCAGGAATTATCCGATATGGCTTTTGAAAGCAAGGAAATTGTTTTGAAATCAAAGGAGTCTATGAGCAGAATTGCTGAATATTCAAATTTTTTGGTTGAAATACTGGGTAAAATCGAATCTATTGTGGAGGAAAGCAACGTTCTTTCAATAAATACCGCGATTGAATCGGCCCATGCCGGGGAAATCGGGAAAGGTTTTTCCATTGTCGCATTTGAAATCAGGGAACAGGCTGTAAGGTCAAAAGAAAGTCTTGAAGAAAGCCAGATAAAACTGAGGCAAATGAGTTCTTTTATAGAACAGGGTTTGTTGCTGTCCGAAAAAGTAACCGCGCTTCTGTTGTCGATTATTGAAAAGGCGGGCCAATCGGCAAAGATGGTCAGCGGCATTTCCGAAGGAATGAGCTGGCAGAAGTCCGAATCCAGAGCAATTTATGAGGGAGCGAAAAGGCTTCTAAAAGAAACGCTTTCTATTAAGGAATTATCGGAAAATGAACAGAATGAAAATGAAAAACTGAAAGTCTCATTAAACAGTTTAAAGATATCTTTTGAAGAAATTTCATCAAATATCCGTACTCAATCGGAAAGCGAAGAATTGGTTAATGAAGCAATGGATAAAATCCGTAATGTTCTTCTGGAAAACCGGAAGAATAGTGCCATCCTTGAAGAAACACTGCTTCTTGCAAATAAAAGACAGGAACGAACTTAAACTGGAGGATTATAATATGGAAGCTTTCTTTGAAAGAATCATTTCCAAAAAAAAGGATATGAAGGATATAATTTTTATTATTTGCATTATTTGCGCAGGATTGATTATATTTTCAATAATATTGAGGATCAGCTATTTGAGAACTTTCTCAATTGTTCTCTTAGCCGCTGAGATATTTGGCATATATTATTTAATACGTATAAGAAATATAGAATATGAATATTCCTTTTCCGGCGGTGATTTGAAGATTGTTAAAATAGTAGCAAAAAGTAAAAGAAGAGAAGTATTCAGTTCAAACTGCAGGGATTTTAATACCGTTGCCAGGCTGACCGATCCCCGCTATAATCAGGAAATTGGAGGGACTGTTAAAAAAT
Organism: uncultured Spirochaetota bacterium; assembly: GCA_963783575.1. Lineage (GTDB taxonomy): Bacteria > Spirochaetota > Brevinematia > Brevinematales > JAOACQ01 > CAWEAK01. Next base: position 511,456 of record CAWAOD010000005.1, read on the forward strand.
TGGATTTTACAAGTACATTATCTCATCCGGATGTGTTTTTTATCACCATTAATTATTCGGGTCAGAAGACAATGCTTTTTTTGGAAATAAATCAAAATATGCTCAAAACTATTAAGATGTTCATTCCTAATAAAGTTTTTGAATAAGTTAAACAGGAGCCTGGAGGGAATATGGTCAGGTCTTCTAATGACAGCAGCAGAAAAAATATCAGAGGAAATACTGTTACAGATGCCGAAAACATTCTTTCGGGAAAAAGTAAAAGAATCGGATTTTTTAAAATACTTCCTTTTTTAGGGCCCGCTTTTATCGCTTCAATAGCATATATGGATCCAGGAAATTTTGCGACCAATATTCAGGGCGGAGCGGAATTCGGTTATACACTTTTATGGGTTATACTTGCGAGCAATTTAATGGCAATGCTGATACAGATATTGTCGGCAAAGCTCGGAATCGCATCGGGACTCAATCTCGCCGAACATTGCAGAAAGAACTATCACCCCATCTTTATTTACGCGATGTGGATTTTAATGGAAATTGTCGCGATGGCAACCGATCTTGCCGAATTTCTGGGAGCTGCTGTCGGATTTAACTTATTATTCGGCATGCCGTTGTGGATTTCAGGTATAATAACTGCTGTTTTGACTTTCATTATACTTGGACTTCAGACATACGGCTTCAGGCCTTTAGAAGTTTTGATAACCGTTCTGGTTGGAGTAATTGCTCTTTGTTATCTGATTGAAATATTAATCAGTCAACCTGAATGGAAAGAAGTTCTTTTCCATACTTTTGTTCCTCAATTCCAGGGAAAAGAAAGCATTTTAATTGCCACAGGAATATTGGGCGCGACGGTTATGCCTCATGTCATATTCCTTCATTCATCGCTTACCCAGGGACGGATTTTGACAAAAAACCCGGAACAGCAGAAAAGGCTTTTTAAATTTGAGGTGATTGATGTATCCATAGCAATGAGTCTTGCGGGATTGATTAATATTGCAATGCTGATAATGGCGGCTTCATCATTTTATCAAAAAGGCCTGATTCATATCGATGGATTGGCTGAAGCATACAAAACGCTAATTCCTATCGCCGGTCCAGCAGCCGGGATAGTATTTGCCGTTTCGCTTTTGGCATCCGGACTTTCATCATCATCTGTCGGTACTATGGCCGGCCAGGTTATAATGCAGGGATTCATTAAAAAACAGATTCCGGTCTGGATAAGAAGAATCATAACGATAATTCCATCGCTTATAGTAATATTTTTAGGACTTAATCCCACAAGAACGCTTATCATTAGCCAGGTTGTGCTGAGTTTCGGAATTCCTTTCGCACTAATTCCTCTTATTATTTTTACTAGCAACAGGAAAATTATGGGAATTTTGATAAATCATAAGGTTACAACTTATATTACCTGGTTTATTGCCGCTCTAATAATATTATTAAACCTCTTTTTGATTTTTCAAACATTTTCCGGGGGTTAATATGTTTAAAAATATTTTAGTTCCACTGGACGGATCATACTTAGCTGAATTTGCATTACCGGTAGCGCTGATCTTTGCTAAAAAATATAATGCCGCAATCACACTGGTACATATTGTTGAAAATAATCCCCCGGGAAAAGTTCATGGTCAGCATCACCTGCAGAATTATGATGAAGCAGTTTCATATTTAAATAAAATTGCCTCTTCATTAGCTGAACCTGAAATTGAGATAAAATGTCATGTTCATGATAATAGTAAAAACGATGTCGTACAATCTATTGTCGGACATCACACTGAATTAGCCATAGATTTAATTATTATGACAACACATGGCTGGGGAGGTTTCAAGGGTATTATATTCGGTAATATTGCGCAGCAGATTATTACTCTTGGTAATATTCCGGTTTTGTTTATACCTCCCGTATTAAATCGTCCGGATATTAATAATTATTTTATTAAAAATATACTTATACCTATTGATGGAACAGAGGAGCATGAAGCGGGCTTATCATTCGCAATTGATATAGCAAAAAATTTCGCGTCGGAACTGCATCTTTTACTCGTTATTCCAACCCTATATACCCAGCGGTCAAAAAATCAATCCATCAGCATTTTTTTACCGGCAACCTTCCGGGAGATTTTAAATCTAAATAAAAATAAAGCCGATTCATATATTCGGGATAAAATAGAGCAAATAGAAAAAATGGGTATAAAAGTATCCGGGGAAGTAAAACGTGGAAATCCTCCAGCTATAATAGCTAAGATAATAAATAAGAGAAATGTTCGCCTTATTGTCCTGAGTACACATGGTAAAGCCGGGTTAAGTGCTTTCTGGGCTGAAAGTGTTGCTGCTAAAATAACAAGCAAAGTAAGGAACCCGATTCTCTTTGTTCCAATTAAAGAATTGAAGACAGGAACTTAATTAATTGAAATATAATTCAGCAGCCCTTGCTCTGTCTTTTTAGTGAAGTTATGCATATTTGTAATTTTGAAACATAATATGCTTTTTCCCGTTTTTAATTATAGTTACACTGGATTGATGCGTGTCAAATACAGCGTGGATATTTTTATTCATACTTGTACGTATGATTTCAAAATATGAAAGCCCCTTGCTAAAAAAGAAGCTGTCGGCACTTTGATCATTAAGCGGCAGGGAATTTTTTTTAAGTATTAATAAATCTTTGTAATATTTATTAAAATTATTATTGTTAAAATTTTGTTGTACGGATGAAGAAATCATATTATCATTAATATCACAATTATCAATAACCGGAATTCCAGGTGTAAAGAGCTTCATAATATTATAGGGAATTGAAACATTATTTGAAGGAATTGAGGATTCTTTTGAAGACGGCAGACTTTCGAGGTAAATAATCCTTTTAGAGTTCTGGGGATAATATTGATATTGAGTATAAATATAGTTGCTGAATTCTTCTATATCATAGTATTTTTTGTTTATTTTATCCAAAATACCGCTCAAATGAGAATCATACGTCAGATCAAACCCGGCAATATAAAGGTCCGGATTGTCCTCTTTTGCCAGCATAAGAATATCGTTTTTTATAGATTTTATTTCAGCAATGGTATTATTCCAGAAGCTAAGTGGAAATTTTGTAGCTGTATTGAATTGAAATCCGTCCGCATCATATTTTTGTATCCAGAACTTCATACAATGTGTAATGAAATCCATAGTTTGAATCTGATTATAAGGAAAAGGAATATTATCAAAATTAATTATTATTTTAAAACCGATTTTATGAGCATAATCGATTAATTTATTAGGAATGAACCCCGAATAATCTGAAAAAAGACAAATTGTATTTATTCCAAGCCCTCTAAGATAAAGCAGATTCTTTATTTGATCGTCCATTTTATCAGGTGTAATCAATTTTTTAACTGCGATTGTATAAATCATGGCTTTATTTGCCCATTTAGGGATGGGATGAGTAAATTTTTTTGCGATAGAAGGAACCGATGTTTCTTCCATAATATACGCATTTTTCCACAATCCGAGGGTCTCTTCTTTGATATCTTCGAATTTCAAAACAAGATAATTATGCTCTTCAATATAATTTGTTATATCATATGATTGTTTTCCGGATATTCGCTTCATTTCTCCTATATATTTGCCGTTTAACCAGATCTTGCCTTTATCGGTTCCGAAAAAAACAAGATATGCATATTTGCTGTTAATTTTTTTTATCTGAAATTCCTTTTTAATCCAAGCCGACTTGCTATTACAAAATGGCCTTTCCGTATTATCGACAGGAAAGAAATAATGAATAAAGTCAATTGGAAAATTACCGGGAATAAACCATTTGTCTTGTTCTCCGCAATCTTTTAAATCCAAAAATAATTTCCAGTCGCCTCTTAAATTAAATTCCATAAAATACTCCACCTAAAGATTTTCGAAAGTTTGTCAAATTATTATGATAATTATTATTAGATCAATTTATTCAGACACATATTATTATAATACAAATTAAATCGAAACGTATCACCCCTCATGGGTGATATAGCAAATATTTTTTAAAAATATACTAGTAAAATATTAAATAATAGAATTTTGGCTGGAAAATTTTATGGATTTTATTAGAAATGTTTTTCAGGCAGATTTTTTGATCAAAAATTCAATGGAATCTGAAAATATTATATTCTCTAACTTTATCTCCAGTATTGAAGTGATAAAATTCATCAATTCCAGATCGTTTTTTGTAAATATTCCGTTTTCAGTTTGTTTTTCTGTCAGATTTAAAACACCTATTGTTTTATCTTTCAAAATTTTTATCGGAAGGATCATAAGTGATTTCTTGTCGTACTGAGGTTTATTCTTTCTACTGATTTCAGGATGCGTTTCAATGTTTGTGGCATACATTCTTTTTCCGTTTTTAAATGTATACCAGGAAAGTCCTTCCTGTATCTCAATTTCCTTAATATTATCAGCGGAGAAGCCTATCTTGTCGATTAATTTTAATTTGTTTTTATCGGATTGGTACATAAAAATAGATATTCTTTTTGCGTTGGTCAATCTGGATGATAACTGGAGAATATCACTAAAAAGCAGGTTTGTATTGTTTATATGAATAATTTTGATTATCTCGTCAAACTTCATCAATGTTAAATCTTCAATTGAATCTTCTTTTGGATTTTTTGATGAAATATCAGCGGTTCTTTGACTGGAAATAATAAAACTTTTCAAATCATGGATACTGTTTGTTAATTCTTTAATATCTACAGGTGCTGTCTTTTGTTCCGGCCCGGAAGAACTCTTTCTTTCATTGATCAGGTTTAGATAAAAAACACTTGTTACGGCACAAATAAGAAATAAAGAAAACAGCAATATTTTAATATTGAAAATAGTGAATTGTCCAATAATATTATTTACTGGTAGAGATTTAAATTCCTCAAATAGCATATATCCCCAGATTAATATTATTGAAATGACGGCTAAATCAAGTATAATATTTAAAACATTTTTCATTTTATTCATCACAATCTCCTCTTCTTAATAAACGTATAGTCAAATGTTTTCTTTAAAAAAAACTTTATTTCTATAGACCGCTCAAATAAATTTGTTCTTAATTGATCATGCTCAAAGCCCACATCGTTATAATGTCCTTCTCCATCCAATTCAATACATAATTTTCTGCCGGACAATAAAAATCTAATATATATACGCCTATACTATGATACCTGCGGAACTTTCTTTCTGCCAATTCATTATTTTTAATGTATTTCCAAAGCTTAGCTTCTGACTTCTTTCATTTATTTCTACCACCCCTGTCACCCTCATTATCAAGGATGGGAATTCCTTTCCTAAAATCTCCCCCTTTTTCACCTGTCTGCCGTCTACCTGCCGGAGATCCCGGCGTAGGCAGGCCAGGCAGGTAAAACTTTTAAATTACCTTTATAAACCAGATAAGACATTATCTAAAGATAAGTTGATATCTAAAGATAAGTTGATATCTAAAGATAACTTGTTATTTCTTCGCACCTATAAAAATTAATATTTGGCATATTTTCTATTGCTCTCGAGGCTTCGACAGATAAAGGAGAGGTTGAAACAAGTATAAGCCGGTCAGCCTGATTGCTTTTAAATGCCGTCATAATATTCATTACCGATAGATATCCGACGGGTTCGCTCCACCTTCTGATACAAAAAAGAACTCTTGAATCTCGTTTAAATTTTTCCTGGCAAAGCATATCGGCTGCCTGGCCTTCAGTATAAGCCATAGAATCGATTTTTACATTTTGATTGATAACTTTGAAACCCATATTTTCAGCCAATTTGAGAGATGTGGATAAAAATGTCGGAAAATCGGCTGATAAAAGGGTTTCACAGGGATTATCACCTGAAGGCTGTAACTCGTTTGAATCTTCATAAAGGCTGCTTCTCTTACTGTCCATGCCTTTATATTTTAGTGATTTTATATTGTCTTCGGTGTATTTCTCTATGATCAAAGTTGGATCAAACTTGGTATGCGGCTTTACTCCAAAGAATGTCCATAAAGGATCTTTCTGAACAAAAATATTCTTCCAATCATCAATGATTGTATCCAATTCCTTTTGCGCATCAATCGCTCTTTGTTCCGTTATGGAATAATCTGTATCAAATTTTGGCGGTTTGTTACCGGTAAAGACATATTTATCCTTTTCTTTTTTATACCGGTCCAGCGAGGAAACCAGCTCATAAATATGGCTTCTGCTTTCTTTCAGGTGCTGTTTATCCTGATCGCTGAGCTTATCAATATCATTCTCTCCTTCAAGATTGATATTTTTTTCTATTTCTTCAAGAGCAATATCGTAATATCCCTGTTGTATCCTGAAAAAAATATATGCCATCTGCAGTTCTTTATTATTTGATTCGATATTAAGGACATTATTAAGATTCTTTAACTGTTCAAACAGCTCACGTGCAGTATCGTAATTTTTATTCTTGAAATAAATAAGAAATAATATTTTTATTGAAAAATAGAGTTGTTCATTTGAAAGCTGGCTTTTTTCAGAATTTATTATATCTTCAAAAAATTCCCTGGATTTTTGAAGCCCATCGTTTTTAAAATATACAAAAGCAATTATAAATCTGGTTTCTAAACTATTCTGATCGAAGCGGATGGATTCTTCAAGTAAATTAAGAGCATCGTTAATTCGATCGATCATAATATTGCATAAAGCATAATTCCTTAAAAAATCAGGCTGGTTTTTTAAGAATTGAGCTGTTTTATCAAAATAAGTAAGAGCCCGGTGAAAATATTTTTGAGAGTAGATAATCATTGCAATATTTTCAAGTACATCTTTTGATGACTGAACATACTGATAAGCCTGAAAAAGATTATCCAGAGCTTCCTGATCCCTGCCGATATTTTTATACAGGAGACCCGTACGGCGATATAATTCAAATAATGTAAAAAGTTTGGTTTCTTTTCCAATTTCAATTAGTTTTGAGTAATATCCAATCGCTTCCGGATAATGTTGCTTCTCTTCATTTATATTACCCAGATGCCAGAGTGCTTCCATATCATTCGGATTCTTTTTCAATGAGTCCATAAATATCGAAAGAGCAGTTTCCAGATCTCCGGATTCAACTGCTTTTTCCGCTTTTTTTATCTTCATGTCCTGCAATGTTGAAAATAAATAATATCCGACTAAAAATAAAAGAGCTAACAAAATAATGATAAATTCCAAAAACTGCCCTCCAAATGAAAGAGCATTAAAACTAATATTTAAATTTAATAACTAACAATTAGATTATTATATTAATAATCTATTAATGAAAATAATTAATTTTTTCCAGATAATTCCATATATTTTTTTGCTTCATTTGTATTTCCGGATTTTTCATACAAACCGGAAACCTTATTGTCTATACTTTTATCGTCTTTTATCTCTAAAGCCATAAGATAATTATTCAATTTTTCCATTTCGTCGGCTGAATTTCCAGCTTTTTTAATGTAAAATTGAAATTGTTTATCTGGATTATATTGTATAACCAATTTGAAATACTGTTTAAGAAGAACTATGGCTTCTCTTGCATCGTCTCCCATCGGGTAGATTTCGGTTACATAATACAGTGAATCCCTGGCTTTTATCATTTTTTTGTTATCAATGAAAGCTTTTCCCGTCTCAAGCCAATCACCGGAAAGGGATTTTCTTTCAGAAGGCGAAAGTTTGTCGTAATATTTTGAATAACCGGAAACGGCAAAAGCTAAAAGAATTAAAATTCCTAATACAATCTTCATATTGGCCTCCTATGAAATACTGAAACAATTCTATTTATAATATAATTAATTATGTTTCAGATTTCAAGTACGGCTATCTTTCTTCCTGCATAAGTTAGGAATGTTAGTATTGTTCATATCATCAAATCAAAAATACTGATCTTATTATCTAATCAATAATGAATGAATTCCGATATATCGAATGATATTTTATTTTCAACCCCATATTTTATAATAAAAAATAAGATTTTTCAGTGCCGGGAGGATGAAATGATTTACGGGGTAAATACAAATTTTGGTAAAAAAATGGATATGCTTGAAATGGCAATTAATGCAACCAATGTAAGAAGGGAAGTAATCGCTGACAATATAGCGAATGCGGATACTCCTTTTTTTAAAAGATCGGATGTAACATTTGAAGCTCAGCTTGAAAGGGCTGTCGAATCCGAAAAAGAACCTGAATTCCCGGCAATATTGACCGATCCGGCGCATATTGCTTTTGATGAAACCATGGATTATAGGACAGTCAAACCGAAAATCAATGTTGAATATGATTCTAATTACAGAAATGATAAAAATAATGTTGATATTGATAAAGAAATGACATATGCTACAAAAAATGCGATGCAGTATAATGCCTTACTTGAAGTTTATTCAAGAAATATTAAAACAATCGATTATGTTATGAAATAAAACCAATTATTTTGAGATAGGAGATTAATATGGGAATTTTTAATGTATTAAATATCAGTTCCAGCGGATTAACGGCGCAGAGGCTCAGGGTTGATGTAATAGCAAATAATATTGCAAATTCAACCACGACACGTACAACTGACGGCGGGCCTTTCCAGAGATCGAGAGTAGTTTTGAGGCCTATAGACGATAGCCTGACATTCAAATCACATTTATTACCCGAAACTATGGGAAAAAGGGAAGGGCAAGGAGTCAGGGTGATGAAAATCGAAAAGGATGAACAGCCGCCCAGGATGGTATATGATCCGACCCATCCTGATGTGGTGCAATCAGGTAAATGGAAGGGATATGTAATGTATCCGAATGTTAATATCGTACAGGAAATGGTTGATATGATCTCTGCCAACAGAAGTTATGAAGCCAATGTTACTATGATAAATTCCGCAAGGCAGATGTTTGAAAAAGCATTATCATTAGGGAAATAATTTTTAATAAATAATTAATAAAAAAATAAATAATTTCTTGCAATTATATAAAAATAAGTCATAATAGTAGTAGTTAAAAACTTACTACTGAAATTGGGAGGGAAAATGGAAATCATTGGAAGAAACCAGGCAGTAGGAAACCAGGTAAATCTTATCACAACGGATAGAATGCACTTTAATGAAAAAGGTATGACCCCGTCTCAAAAGGATGTCCCCACCGATCCGTTTTCAAAAATACTTTTTGATTCTATTGATCAGGTAAACTCATTACAGCAGAATTCGGATGATTTAGAACAAAAGATGATCACTAATCCCGAATCTGTTAATATAGATGATGTAATGATAGCCTCTGAAAAAACAAGGCTTTCTGTATCCTTCTTTAAGAGTATTTCTGAAAAAGCTATCAGGGCATATAATGATATCATGATGATCCGTTGACAACTTCCTGTTGTCTACAGAACTTCCTGGGCGTAATAGCGGATAAACCGTTCTTCACTGCCTTTGTATAGTTTGGGGAGTTCTCTGGGGCATCCGTGTGTCCCTAATCTGGCATTGGTTTTGCGAATGAAGTCCGGGATATAGAGTGATTTGTTTATGAGGCTTAAAATTAATTATAAATAGAATTTTTGACTTTAAACTTTCTATTTTATACATTTAACTTAATAAGGCAGGAGGGAACATATGCCTGATTTTGGAGAAATATTAAAAAAGCTACAGGAACTTTTTGAAAAACTGACCATGGTTCAAAAGTTAATCCTGGCCGGAATCGGTTTTGCTATTATAGCCTCTTTAATCTTTATTGCAAATGTATCCACCAAATCTACTTATTCTATGCTTTATAAGTCGCCTCTTTCTCAGGAGGAATATGCAAGAATCACAAAAAAACTTACCGAATGGAATATCAAATTTGAAACAAAAGATGATAAGTATATCCTGTTGAAAGATGACAACCAGAGCCGTACAATCCGTATGAAGCTGGGACAGGAAGGAATTATCCCGGATAATATTAAAGGGTGGGAACTCTTTGATACCCAAAAGTTTACAACTACTGATTTTGAGCGAAACGTAAATCTTCAGAGAGCAATAATCGGTGAAATGGTTAAACATTTAAAAACTCTTGAAGATGTAGAAGATGTTAGTATAGAAGTAAGCTTTCCAAAAGAAAGTCTATATTCGGATTACCAGGCTCCAACCACCGCATCTGTAATAATTGTTCCAGGGCCCTACAGTGATATTTCCGAGAATAAAAATAAAATAAAAGGAATTGTTAATCTTGTTGCAAGAGGAATTCAGGATTTAAAGCCTGAAAACATTGTAGTGGTTGATAATAAGGGTAATGTATTATCTGATTTATTGGTTCCCGATGATGCGAGCGAAGGCTTGAAAATTGCAAGAGAACACCTTAAAATAAAGGAGAGGGAAAGAGCATTATTAATCAGCCGGATAAAAGAATCGTTGAAGCAGTCAATCAGCCCTGAAAGGCTGTTGGTATCGGCTGACATAGAATTTGACTGGACTAAAAGGAAGTCTGAAGCTGATAAGATTATACCTATTGTTGTAAAAGAAAGAACGCCGAACCTGCCTTATGACGACAGCCAGGTTCAAATTAATGTCCCGGTCAGCGAAAAAAAGACGACAGAAAAATTCGAAGGGCCTGCTTACATTCCAGAAGGCCCTGCCGGTGTTGAAAATAATGTTCCACCTGGATTGAAGGATAAGATTGATAGATATACCCATTATAATAAAGATGAAAATATTATTAATTATCAGAATAGTAAAGAAAAAGTTCAGGAAGAAAAAGCTCCATATGAGATAAAAAGGATTTCTGTGGCTGTATCTATTGATGGTGTCTGGGAAATTCTAAGGACTGATGCAGGCGATCCGATTGTTACAAACGGTGGAAGGATTGCAAGGGCATATCACCCGGTGGATCCGGATAGCTTAAAAAATTATGAGGCTTGGGTAAAAGCTGCCGTCAACTATGATGTAAAACGCGGGGATGATGTTGTTGTTAATTCGATAGCATTTGATCATTTAAAGGAGTTTGAGAAAGAAGATGAAGGCATACGCAGAAAAGTACAGTTAAGAAGAACATTATTGGCTTCTATTGTCGTATTATTCTTCCTCTTCCTCGCAACGCTTGGATACAGGGGATTGGCACGTGAACTTGAAAGAAGAAGAAGACTCCGCGAGGAAGAGATAGCCCGACAGCAGCAGGCAATGCGAGAAGCAGCCTTAAGGGCGGCGGAGGAAGAAGCAGCTACCGTGGAATTATCTATAGAAGAAAAAGCTCGGGCCGAGCTTTTGGAAAACGCGATTAATCTTTCGCGGGAAAGGGCTGATGACGTAGCCCGTTTGATCAGAACCTGGTTAGCGGAAGAATAGGAGGCGAATATGGCAGAAAAAACTACAGTGGAACAGCAACAGCAAGTTCCGAAACAACAGGGAAAAGGAAAGAGGGAAAAGAAAAGGACTTTGACAGGAAGGGAAAAAGCCGCAGTTTTTCTTGTCTCTATAGGCCCCGAAGTATCTGCTGATATTTTCAAGCATTTGAAAGAAGATGAAGTGGAAGAATTGACATTTGAAATAGCCAGGGTCGATAAAGTTGACCCAGAGGAAAGAGATACGGTTTTGATGGAATTCCAGGAATTAATGATGGCCCAGGACTTTATTGTAAACGGCGGCGTAGATTATGCCAGGGAAGTTCTGGAAAGAGCATTGGGTACACAGAAAGCTGTAGATATTATCAACCGTTTAACTTCTTCACTTCAGACAAAGCCGTTTGACTTTATAAGAAGAACCGATCCGGTACATTTGATAAATTTCATTCAGAATGAGCATCCGCAGACAATAGCCCTGATTTTATCATATCTTGATTCTCAAAAAGCTGCGCATATAATAAGTGCGCTTCCCCATGAGATACAGGCCGATGTGGCTAAAAGAATAGCGACAATGGATAGGACTTCCCCGGAAATTTTAAGGGAAGTTGAAAGGGTGCTTGAAAGAAAACTTTCCACTCTGGCAAGCGAAGACTATACATCTGCCGGCGGTATTGACGCTGTTGTTTCAATTTTAAACAACGCCGACCGCTCGACTGAAAGAAATATTATTGAGGCTTTGGAAGAAGACGATCCGGATCTTGCCGAAGAAATTAAGAAAAAAATGTTTGTGTTTGAAGATGTTATTACGCTTGATGACCGTTCCATACAGAAAGTTCTCAGGCATGTTGATACCTCCGATCTTGCAAAGGCATTAAAAGCAGTTGATCCTGAAGTTCAGGATAAAATATACCGAAATATGTCTAAGCGCGCAGCACAAATGCTGAAAGAAGATATGGAATATATGGGACCGATACGTTTGAAGGATGTTGAAGAAGCTCAGCAAAAAATTGTTAATATTATCAGAAAATTGGAGGAACAGGGAGAAATCGTTCTTTCAAGAAATGCAGAGGATGAAATTGTAGTATAATTACAGGTAAAAGTCGAAGTTTTGATACTCGAAGCAGAGACTGGGGAATTTTATATGATCAAGCGGTGTGTTTGATCAGGGGATGTATATGGCTGGATCAAATTATGATATTCATGCCAAGATTTTGAGAATCGGGCAGTACAGGATTGAGGATACAAAGTTTATTGTCCAGGCTCCAAAAGTATTCAGAAAAACAAAAGAACAGGAAATAGATGAATCGACGAAAAGGATAGATGAATTAAAAGATGAAATGAAAAAAATGGAGCAGGATCTTGCCTCTAAAATGGATAAAACCCAGAAAGATTCTGAAGAAATAGTTGAAAAAGCAGAGGCTGAAGCTGAAAGGATTGTAAAAGAATCCGAAACAAGTGCATTTGACAGAGTTAAAAAATCTCTTGAAGAAAAAGAAGCAGTAATTCAGGAAAAAAGAAAAGAAGCTGAAATTGTCATAAATGAAGCTAAAAATATTTCTGAAGAAATGATTAACAACACAAAAATTGAGGCTGAGAAAATTAAAGAAACGGCAAAAAATGAAGGATTTAATGTGGGAAGGGATGAGGGATTTGAAGCCGGTAAAAATGAACTCATCAGTATGATAGACCGGCTGAAATTGATCATCAGTACTATGCTTCAGGAAAGGGAAAAAATTCTGGTGCACAGTGAAAGGCAAATCATGAACCTTGTGATCACAATGGTTAAAAAAATTGTAAAGAAACTTACCCAGGAAGAAGAAAATGTTGTTGTAAATAATACAAAGGAAGCCCTTTCGATTATCAGGGGCGCCATGAAAGTTTATATCCACGTTAATCCGTCTGATTATGATTACACAACAAGCCATAAAGAGGAACTGATAAAATTGATAGAGGGAATGCCGGAAGTAAAAATATTTGAAGATCCGGCTGTGGACAAAGGCGGGGTATACATTGAAACCGATGTCGGGGACGTGGACGCGAAAATCGCCACTCAATTGGATGAAATTGAAGATAAAATACGTTTTTATATTCCGGTTAAAGTAAAAACAAAGGGAATGGAAGACAGTATTAAAGAAAATGCAGTTCAGGAAAATGATCAATCCGAATAATTGGATGAGGTACAGCAGATGGAAGCTGTTAATGATATAGAAATTGATTCCAGTGATATTTTTGAAAAATACCAGAATTCAATCAATCGTGCGGTTCCGATAAAAACTAATGGAAGGGTTAGCGATGTCATAGGTATATCTATTGAATCCATCGGCCCTTTTGCTTCCATCGGGGATGTTTGTACGATTCAGGTCAATAATCGGGACGACCATCAATTAAAAGCGGAAGTAGTGGGCTTTAAAAATAAGAAAACTCTCATAATGCCGCTTGGAGATGTAAACGGTATCTCTCCGGGAGTTAAAATACTCAATCTGGGACGAAAGCTTGAAATTCCTGTCGGTAATGAGCTCCTTGGCAGAATTATCGGCGGTGATGGAACTCCGATCGATGGAAAGGGTGAATTGAAAACAAGGATCATGTATCCTGTCGATAATAACCCCCCGGATGCATATCGCAGAAAAAGGATTAAAGATCCTATAACAACCGGAATCCGATCAATAGACGGGGCTTTGACAGTAGGAAAAGGACAGAGGATCGGTATATTTTCCGGCAGCGGCGTCGGTAAATCCACCCTTTTAGGAATGATTTCACGGAATACAAATGCAGATGTTAACGTAATAGCTTTGATTGGTGAAAGAGGCAGGGAAGTCCGGGATTTTATTGAAAGGGACCTTGGAGAAGAAGGATTAAAAAGATCCGTTGTAATTGTAGTTACATCAAATGAACCGCCTTTATTGAGAATTCGAGGAGCATATGTGGCAACGGCAGTTGCTGAGTATTTCAGAGATCAGGGAATGGATGTAATGTTTATGATGGACTCGATTACAAGATTCGCCATGTCGCAAAGAGAGGTCGGGCTTGCCATCGGAGAACCTCCTGCCACGAAAGGTTATACTCCCAGCGTTTTCTCCGTGCTCCCAAGGCTTCTTGAAAGAACAGGAGCAAGCGATATTGGAACAATCACAGCTTTTTATACAGTGCTTGTTGAAGGTGATGACATTAATGAGCCGATTTCCGATGCTGTGAGAGGAATTTTAGATGGGCATATTATTTTGTCAAGGAACCTTGCCGTTAAGAATCACTATCCGTCTGTAGATATACTCGGCAGCATAAGCCGTTTGATGGTTGATGTTGCCGATGACAGCCACCAGAAAAATGCAAACAAGCTCCGAGAGGTTCTGGCAACTTACAGGGAAGCCGAAGATTTAATAAATATAGGCGCATATGTAAGGGGAAGCAACCCTAAAATTGATTATGCTTTGACAAAAATTGAGAAGGTTGAGCAGTTCACAAGACAGGGTATATTTGAAAAGGCCGATTTTCAGGATACGATAAATAGACTGAATCAAATTTTTGATGAATCAAGAAGAAGGTAAATTCTTTTAAATTCCATCAATATTTTTAAAAATCAAAACAATCAGCTGACATAAACTTCATTTGTATCTTTCATTTTATTTATCAATGTTAATTGTCGAAAATATAGGCAATTAATTAATGTGTATCATTATTTAATAATCTCAAAATATTTATTGATTCTTGTATAAAAAGTGAAATTATTCATTGACAAAATAGTTTGTTCTATTATAATTTAATCTGCTACTTGCAAGGAGGAATTTATAATGCTGAAGAAATTTAAGATTATAATTCTTCTTATATTATTAACCCTTTTTCAATCTGTAATTTATTCCGAAACTTCCGTTTTTCTGAGTTTTAGTCCTATTCCAAAAGGCATTTCAAACTCGGATGGTGATTTTCTAAATTCTTCAGTAATGGAAAACTTACAGGATTTGAATGATCTTCTTAATAATATTTACATTAAAAGCGATACATTGGAAAAGCTTGCAAATACTAAAATCGATGAAATCAATTCAACAAATACCAATGTTACAATCGTCAATAAAAAACCGGTTAATCCCAAAAAATTACCTTCTATTGTATTAAAACCTTTCAATCCGGCAGCATTAAAAACGTTAAATGCATATGTCAGGTTAGATTCAATCTTAGTTGTGAATTATACACTAAATGCGGCAAAGGGATCTCCGACTAATATTTCTATAAATTTTACTCTCCAGAACAATCAGGGCGTTAAGACCGCTTCGAGTGCAGCTATTATCTCTCAAACAAAATTTATGGATACCGGTTATTTAAATGCAACAATTAAAAAATCGATTATTGATCTTTATAATTTATGGAATAGATACTATTATTTACCGAAAAAATTCGGCTCCGTTACATTTAATATCTTACAAAAAAATGCGGAAATAAAGATCGGATCATTGAATTTGAAGCTTGTTAACGGAAAAAATGATAAACTTCCATACGGCAGTTATCTTACCGTAATCACCGCTTCCAATTATCAGACTTTGATTACAAATATTATAATATCGGATAAAACTCCGGTTTATAAATTATCCTTAATTACCAATAAAACGGCGGCAAATACTGCTTCAGCATTGGGAAATCTTTTGATCGATTCGGATTTTCCGAATGCCAAATTTATTATAGTGGAAGATGATATAAGCGGGTTAACGCCGATGACCCTTACAAATATTAAAATAGGGGAAAAAACTGTTGTTTTTGATGAAACGCCTGAATATGAATTCAAGAAAATGAATACAACAGTTAAAGAAAACGATACCACGTATGAATTTATAAATTTAATTAAAAAGGGTTCGGGATTCAGGATTGAATGTAATTCTGACGATACGTTGGTTATCCTTGATAAAGATATTGTCGGAACCGTTTCCAATGGAATATTTGATTATAGTTCATCTCCCGGTTTACATGGCTTAACCTTTATTAAAGATAAGTATGAAGCATTAAGAACGAATATTAATTTAAAAGCCGATTCAAATGAAAACATAAAAATAAACCTGATACCCAAGAATATAGCCGGTTATATTGTCACCCCTCAGGTTGATGGGGTCGAAGTTTTAAATAACAGCCAGAGTATTGGCTTTACACCGGCAATTATTTACCTCCAGGAAACCAATAATATCAGTTTGAATTTGGTCGCTACAAATTCCGGTTTTAATAATCTTATGATTAATATGCCATGGAAGTGGGGCAGTGATAATAATTATACCGCTGTATTAAAACCATTATTTGGAGATTTAAAGATTATCACCTCTCAGGATGATGTATCCGTTGTTGTTGAAAATTCATTTAAAGGAAAAGCTTCAACCAATGGTATAAGCTTATTAGACATTCCGTCGAGGAGAATTAAATTGAGGCTGGAAAAAGATGGATATAAAACAATCAATACCAATATTTATATTTCTCCGAATATTGAAAATAAATATAATTTTGAATTAAAAGAAGCGCCGTCGAAAGCTTTTATTACTTCATCCCCTGAAAAAGGCCTTGATATTTTTATTAACGGAGAATATTCCGGTGTAAGCGGTGAAGGTGTAGTTTCAATAGAAATGGGGAAATTAAATATTAAATTGAAGAAAAAAGGATTTAAGACTATCCAGACCAATATTGACGTAACTGGAAAAGAATCTTTAATTCTTAATTTTAGTACCGTTCCCGGGGTCGGGGAGGATGAATTTATTGAAAATATCAATGAAAGCTATAGCCAGGCTTTGAAATTGCTGGATAAAAATAGTTTCGATAATGCCCTATCCAATTTTATAAGTATTAAAAGTAATATCCAGTCTTCGGATTACAAGGATTTGGTTTCCATAAAAGATATTGCAGATAAAATAGATGTAAAAATAAAATGGCTGAATGCTCTGGGGGGAATTAACGATTTAATATCAGCAGGTGATGAAAGTTATACAAGGGATGACCTTGATGCATCGGAATTAAGTTATGAAAATGCCATCAAATTGATGGATTCATCCGGAGCATTGGAAAATTCGTTTTATTCTGAAAAAAAGAAAGACCTGGAATTTAAAATAGAAAACATTAAAAAGGGAAAAGAAGATAAAGAAACGGCAGATCAGGCCAGGCAGTTTATTTCAAAGATAAATCCGGTTATTTATGAAAGTGATAAACTGGCTGAAAATTTCCAGTTCACTCAGGCCATTGAGAAATACAATGAAGCTCTTAAAATGATTGATGATTTTCCCTTAAAAGACAATCAAAAACTTAAAGACAGCAGGGAAAGAATTGAAAAGAGGCTTAAAAGAGCGCAGCTTCAGGCTAAGGAAAGAGATGTCTGGTGGCCGAAAATGGTTAGAAACTGGACCGGGCTGTCTTTTGATGTGATGGGTTCAATGATTTCATCGCCGGGAATGTCTTTCGATTCAAAATTACTGAACATTCCGGTATTTGCGAGGCTTGGAATACATATCGCTCCGGTTTTCGGCCTGACATTCGGCGGTATGTATAATGTATCATATGGAAGCAGTGATCTTACGAATAAATACGCTCCATACGCAGTTATGGCAGGAGCCATTCTAAGGGTGCCAATTTTTCCTCAATTATCTGCGTTTGGGGAATACCAGCTCTTATTATCCGATTTTCAAAGCTTTAATCTCATACAATACGGTATTGTAAATATCGGTGTCGACGCAAAATCTACATGGATTGGTATCAAAGTTTTTTATCAGCTTGCTTTTGCTTCCAGTTATCAGGTCTTGTTCAATGGATTAGGATTGGGCATTTCTTTCTGGATTACCGAGGAATGAAATATTTATCCGGATATAGGGGAGTTTTATGAAGAAGTTTCTTATTGTAATTATAATTATATTTATGCCTTTAATCTGCTTAAGCCAAGCGGTAAAATCAAAATCAGGCCTTTTAAATGCCTTGAGGCTTCCCGATAAAAATATACAGATTGAAAATTCAAAGATTAAGATAGTAATATCACCAAAATATGGAGGAAGAATAGTCTCAGTAATAAATAAAGCTAGCGATGAAGAAATTTTACAAGCCTTTCAAACAAACAACCCCGATGAAACCGGCGCATTTAACGATATATTTAATCTTGCCTGGCCGGGCTGTGCCGAAGAAAATTATAATTATAAGAATATCAATCTCAGCAAGGAAGAAGACAGAATTACCCTTGAAATGACTTATAATCTTGGAGATTCAATTAAGGAAAAAACCGGCATTATAATAAATAAAAATATTTCACTGGATTATTTTTCAACCTCTGTTCACTTGAATATTGAATGCCAGAATAATTCTTCCAAATCACTTGGCATAATGTATTGGAATCAATCAAAGGCTGCCCTGGGTAAAGATAATTACGGGGCAAAATCAATCTGGCTTCCCACAGGCAATGATGTAATTGAAATACCTTATTCTCCGAATAGCGGAAGCCATGGGAATTTACTGAAGCCGTCAAAAGGTTTTATCGGTTTAACTGCTGTTGATGCAAAATCATCAATATTATGGCTTTTTAATGCGGAATTAATAAACTCATTCGACACTTTTCATAATAATGGACAAATATCCTGCGATCTGGTATTTAATCCTGTTACAATAGAACCTCATAAGTCCGTATCTTATGACATGGATATGGTTATACTCCCCGAAATGCGGCAGATTACCGGGGGAAACAATAAAAGCGGGTTTGCCGGAAGTTTGATACCGCAATTAAAGAATGGTAAATATTCAATTGAATGTACTATATATAAATATTCAAAAAATGACGCTTCCGCTCTTAATTTGACGGTTGATCTGCTGGATAATTCAAATACCGTTGTTCTTCATCTTACAAACACCGATCTTGAATCCATACATCCCGAGGAAGCCACCAATATCATTATTGTTCTGGATTCCCTTCCGAAATCAAAAACCCCTAATTTCAATTTAATGATGAAGCTATTAAGCTCAGACGGTAAAGAGCAGCTTATATCTGAAAGAAGAATTATAAATACAAATATGAATATAAATCCGGTTATGATTACAAATATGAATACGAATATAATAACGAATATTAATATAATAACAAATAAGAATAAGAATAAAATTAAGAATATTATTACAAATATAATTATGAATACAAATATAATTACGAATAGGAATATTATTACGAATACGGATATGAATATTTCCGACAATACAAATAATCTGACAATAAATTTTATGTGGGTTTTACACCAGCCCTTGTACCCGAACATAGATGACAGCAGGAAAAATCTTGAATCTTACGCTGCAACATATAGCAATATCGCTGCAATTTATGAAAAACATCCGGGTATAAAATCCGATATTTCAATCAGCGGTGTGCTTATATATCAATTGTTACAATTTTATCCCGATCTGCTGGAAAAATTTAAAAATCTTATAAATAGTAATAAAACATTAAACTTACTGGCAACTGGCTTCAGTAATCCTCTGATGCCGTATATTTCTAAAGATGAGATTTCTTATCAAATTAAACTTGACAGGGATCTTAAGATGCTTATGTTCGGTATTAAACCATTCGGGATATACATGCCGGAACTGGCATTTGAGAATGGTTTCTTTGAACCAATTTTAAAGAATGATATAACCTGGGGTTATTTCAGTGATCTTGCAATTAATACGGGATATAAAGGTGTCCCGGATATGGACTATTATATGCCATCACGTGTTGTAAGCTCCGGTTTCGGAATGAACGCGCTCATACGCAATGACAAAGCGGCTAATATATTAATGAAGGGCACGGATCAGGCAATTGATGAGTTTATAAAGTACTTAATTGATATTCAAAGCGGTAATAAGGAAGGGAAAAAAGTACTGGTAGTGGCAAATAACGCAGAATTATTCGGCACTTCAGATTTTATGGACAGGTTATTTACAAGACTGGAAAAAATAAAATGGTTGAAATTCAGCCAGGGAGATGATATTTTCAGAAATGTTATTCCTTCGCAAACATTTCTTGCTGAAAAAGTTGATGGAAGCTGGTATTATGATTTTGAAAATAAAGGCACCGGTTTTAGGCCCTGGACCGACACGCCTGAAAAAATGAGTATACTTAATGATATAACCGATGCTGAAGCAATGTTTATGAGAAACAATGAAAAAATCCAGCTTGCTAAAGACAATTATACTGAATTGGATTTCTCATATCCCAAAAACATTTTTGAAGACGGGCAGATAAGCCTGATAATAGCTGAACAATCCGATTGGCTGAAAAGCGGAGAAGAAAAAAAAATTAAGATAGCTTCAACTGAATTATCCAACGCAAGATTATTCACTTCAGGGATATATGATAGCTTAATAAATATCATTAAAAAAAATAAGATGACTTTGCCTTCTGTCAAAGATATAGGAAAGAAGATGGATCCCAATGAAGCTGATAGAATAAGGAATAAAGCGCCTGCAGGTAAATTTCAGATTTGGGAAAAAACTGTTGAACCGCCGGTTCTAACTTCCATTTCATCGGTTAATATACGATTCCGAATTTTTGATAAGATAAACGGCATTGATTATAATAATGTTTACATTATTTTTAATATCAACGACTCGGAAGAATATTATCAGGTTAAAGCCAAATTGGTCTTTGATGGTTCAATGAAAGCAAATCTGGGCAATTCAAAGATTGGTGATGAAATTATTTACTATATCTATGCTAAAGATAAGAAAGGTAATGAATCTATTTCAGAAAAAAGCAGTTTTATGATAGAAAAGTAATTTATTATCCATTGACAAATTTTTGATTCTGATTTAGAGTAATGCGGAAGTTTTTTAATAATATGGAGGTTTTTAATGGCAGATAATTTAAAGCAGATCGCTCAAAGGATTAAGGAATTGCGTGATATCAATGGTGTTTCAATTGAAACGCTTTCAAGTGAATTCAACATTCCCATAGAACTTTATAAAAAGTATGAAAGCGGAAACGTTGACATTCCTATTGGTTTTTTATATCAGCTTTCCAACCATTTTGATATAGAGCTGACAGCCCTAATCACAGGTGAAGAACCGAGGCTTCGTGTTTACAGTGTAGTCAGAAAAAACAAGGGTCTATCGGTCGAAAGAAGAAAAGAATATAAATATCAGGATCTGGCATACAATTTTATCAATAAAAAAGCTGAAACATTTTTAGTTACTGTTGATCCCAAGGATGTTTCCGGTTCAAAAAACTATTATTCTCATAACGGGCAAGAGTTTAATTTTGTCATAGAAGGATCATTAAAGGTTATGATTGAGGATCATGAAGTTATTCTGAAAGAGGGTGATTCTCTTTATTTTGATTCAACACATAAGCATGCAATGGCGGCTTTAAATGATAAAACAGCAAGATTTATTGCAATAATAATAAAATAATGGAGAGGTGCGGTTATGTTACAAAAATATGTTAAGGATAATTTTAATTCTTATGATGATTTTATTAAGAACTTATCAATAAAAGTTCCGGATAATTTCAATTTTGCATATGATATTGTCGATGCCTGGGCCGATAAGGAACCGGATAAAAAAGCTCTTGTATGGTGCGATGATAGTGGAAGAAACGCTGAATTCACTTTTAAAGATATAAAAATATTCAGTAATAAGGCCGCGAATTTCTTCAAATCGCTTGGTATAAAAAAGGGCGATCCGGTTATGCTGATTCTGAAAAGACATTATGAATTCTGGTTTTGTATAATTGCACTGCATAAAATTGGAGCAGTCTGTATTCCGGCGACACACCTTTTGACAAAAAAAGATTTGATATACAGAAATAATGCTGCAGATATTAAAATGATAGTTTCCGTTTCAGAAAAAGATGTTCTTGATAAGATCGATGAATCACAAGGATCTTCACCGACATTAAAATTGAAAGTTGTTGTCGGTACAAAGAGGGACGGCTGGCATAATTTTGAAGATGGTATTGAAAAAGCTCCGGATAAATTTGAAAGGCCCGCCGGGATGGAATCAACTGTTAACAGCGATATGATGCTTCTGTATTTTACTTCCGGGACGACAGGGATGCCGAAAATGGTGCAACATAATTATACATATCCTCTTGGACATATTATTACTTCAAGATTCTGGCAAAATATTAAGGAAAACGGACTTCACCTGACTGTGTCCGATACTGGCTGGGCTAAAGCTGTCTGGGGAAAGCTTTACGGACAATGGATCTGCGGGTGCGCTATTTTTGTTTATGATTATGATAAATTTATACCAAAAGATTTACTTAATGTTATTTCAAAATATGAAGTAACATCTTTCTGTGCGCCGCCGACTATTTACCGTTATTTAATTAAAGAGGATCTTACCAAATATAATTTTAAGGCGTTAAAATACTGTAGTGTCGCAGGCGAACCGCTGAATCCGGAAGTATACAGCCAGTTTTTAAAATTAACCGGTATAAAATTAATGGAGGGATACGGTCAGACAGAAGCTGTTGTGATGGTTGCAACTTTTCCTGGATGACGCCGAAACCCGGTTCGATGGGAAAACCTTCTCCGGGATATGATATTGATATTGTCAATGAAGATGCAAAAACCTGTGAAATTGGTGAGGAAGGGCAGATAGTAATCCGGACGAATAAGGCAAAACCGTGCGGTATGTTTGACGGTTATTACAGGGACAAAGCGCTTACCAGTAAAGTTTGGCATGACGGATTGTATTACACCGGAGATATGGCCTGGAGGGATGAAGACGGCTATTTCTGGTTTGTCGGAAGGGCTGATGACGTTATTAAAAGTTCAGGCTACAGAATAGGTCCATTTGAAGTAGAAAGCGCACTGCTTGAACATCCGGCGGTTCTTGAATGTGCTATTACGGCAGTACCTGATCCGGATCGCGGCCAGGTAGTAAAAGCAACCGTTGTTTTATCCAAAGGTTATACTGCCAGCGATGATTTAAAGACAGAACTTCAGGAGCATGTTAAAACAGTGACTGCGCCTTATAAATATCCAAGGATAATAGAATTTATTAATGAACTTCCGAAAACAATCAGCGGTAAAATCCGCAGGGTCGAGATCAGAGAAAAAGACGGAGAGTAAAATAATTCAAGCTTATCTTATAAAAGGGGCTGTTCTGTAATAGGATCAGCCCATTTTTTTTAAAATAAAATCGGCAATCTTTTTTTCCGGGCATTCATGAAAATTAAATGATTTCAATTTTTGTATATTATTTGACATGCTTTCATGATTTATTATAATAAAATCTATGGTTTTTATAAGATTCTGTTTATTCAAATCATCTTCTTCTATAATAAAACCTGCATTTTCATCTGATAAAAACCTTGCGTTTAAATATTGATGGTCATCGGGAGAATTTTTTATTGGTACCATTATCGCGATGATCTCAAATTTAATGAATTCAGATATAGAAGTTGCTCCTGCACGGGAAATGATCAGATCAACTGCGGAATAAAAATAATCCATTTTTTCAATAAATTGAAATAACTTAACATTTTGATATAATTCAGATATTTCTTTTATTTTTCCGTTTTCTTCCATTCTTTTATAATCAACGGAACCGAGACTCCAGAGTACACCAGTATTATTTTCAATAAACCAGGGCAGTAATTCTAAAATTATATTGTTGATTACCTTTGATCCCTGGCTGCCGCCAATTATCCCAATAATATTTTCATAATTATCGATATTGAAATATCTTCGCGCTTTTTTTTTATCTAATTTCTCATTGAATATTGAAGGATTCCCGGTTAAAACAGCTTTATTATCCGGGATTTTTTTTGTTATTGGAAATGCCGTAAAAACTTTCTCTGCGAATCGTGCATAAAAACGGTTAGTTATCCCTGAAACACTATTTTGTTCAACAATATAAAGCGGTTTTCCAAGAAGAATTGATGAAAGGGCGATTGGGTTCGAAATGTAGCCGCCTGTGATTATTGTTACATCTGGATTAAAATCCTTTATTATCTTGAAAACCTTAAAGAATGACAATAGTATTTTTACCAAATAGAAAGGTGTTTTAAAAGATATTTTTCTGGAAATATTCTTTACATCAAGGAGAACTCTATCAGTTTCTTCAACATTTGAAGTTACAGGATATTTAAGATCGAAAGTGCTCATAACATAGTGTGTTTGAATATCCCTGTTTTTTAGTTCTTTATAAATTGCAATACCCGGAATCAAGTGTCCACCGGTTCTTCCACCGCTTACAATAATTTTCATTACCCGATCCTAATTAGAAAGAAACCGGTTCAATAAATCGCTTGTTTTTATTTAATTCTCTTTTTTTTTCATCCCAATTTTTGACCGCATCAATCATCCGCATCGTCTCAACACCATCCGCAAGGGTTACTTTTGGTTTTTTTATACCCCGGATAGCCTGAGCGAAGTCTTCAAATTCTTTAAGATAAGATTCATATCCTGAGAAAAGTTGTTCAAGGAAAAATTTTTCTCTCCTTTTCTCAATAATTTTGCCTTTATTATCAACAGCTTTTATCCAATGAGGTGTTTTTTGAGGATCAAGATAAATAATTCCCTTGGTTCCTATAACTCTCATTTTCCATGAAAAAATCATATGCCTCCAGCTAGCTCTTATTTCGCTTTCTACTCCAACATCGGAATGTCCCCTGACAATGACTTTATCCGGGACTGTTTTGTTTCCCTTTTCCAGTATTATCTCCCTTATTGAATGAAAATTTCCTCCGAACATTCCTGCGGTATAAACCAGATGTGCGAAATGATCGTATAAAACCCCGCCGGAATAAGAATCAAACTGATGTTTTGATACATTATTCCACAAATAGATATTAATATCAAAATGATTTTGAATTTTTTGAATCTCTCCGATTTTTCCCGATCTAACGATATCAAGCGCCCATTCAAGGCAGGGTGAATAAGCATAATTATGAGCGGGCAGCACAATAAGATTTCCGGCATTTTTCTCGATATCAAGCGCTTCTTTATAATTTGATGTCAAAGGCTTTTCACAAAGTACATGCTTCCCGGCAACGAATGCTTTAAGCATCATTTTGTGGTGCAAATGGGGTGGAGTCGCAATGTATAAAGCTTCAACTTCATCATCTTTTAAAAGAGCGTCATAGTCGCTGTAAATTTTATCAACTTTAACCGTTTTTTTAAACATTTTGAGTCTTTTTTCATTATTGTCACAAATTGCTAATAGTTTTATACCTTTTGCTTTTTTAAGAGCAGTAAGAGAAAACATAGATACCAATTTACCACATCCGACAATTGCAAGCTTAATATCCTGGTTGTTGGTCATAATAAAAATCTCCTTTACATGATGCTAATATCATAATGCAAAAATAAAATATGTCAAATACTCGTATGGGTTTGACAAGTTTACATCAGGTTTGACAGGGAAATCCAATGGTTCCTCTATTGCATGGATAATAACAAACGGCTGAATAGCCAAAATATATTTTATAAAGTCAATTTTATCATATTTAGATGCTGAAATCTAAAAGCTTTAGTAAAAGTTTGATTTACAGATAAACCTTCAAGATTATCTGGAATTTTTACATAAACTATAGATTTTCTTTTCGGATTAGCCACAGTTTTGATTTCAACATTATCCTTATTAATTTTAAAGACTTCAACATCACAGCCGGGGAAAATATGTCCCGTACTACCCGCTATCTCATAGTCATTTCCGGTTATAACCGATAGACACTTTGATTCATACGGTTTTAAATTTAAAATTTCAGTATGAAGATAAAATTTATCTTCCGCTCCATTATAATATATTCCCTCAGGCAATTGGATATTAATTTTATTTCGACCCAGATTTACTATAGCATAATATTTTTTATTTTCAATTTCAAATGACATTTTATAAATATTCTGATATGGATTAACTCCACTTATTATCTGCAAAAGAGATTCTTTATTCTTCCATCGATAGACAGAATCATCCTGGATAACCGATATGAAATTTTTTTCTTTTAGCGGAAATTGGGATAAATATAAATCCATTTCCTTATTATTATAATCATCAATATCATCCGATGTAAAAATTATTCCACCGAAAATTATGTTGATGAGAAATAACGTATGTCTTTGTTCTTCGTTCATAGAATTATTTGTATGCCTTATAATAATTGCATCGGGGTCATTTAAAAAAACATTTCCGTTCAACTGCCTTCTATTAATGGAACAGATCAAGGTATTGATAGTTGAAACTCTTTCTCGGTAATGGATAATTGTAGCATCATTGTATTCCCAATCAAGGCTGACATCATTACCGATTCTGCAGTAATCCACCATTCCGAATGCCGGCCCGAGAGGAACACCGCAACCTAGTGTCAACCTATTACCGCATATATCCTTTAAAAATTCCATAGCCTCTGTCATTATCTGTCCCCTTGTTTTATCTTCCCTGGGTAGAAGACAGACGGCATAAAGAAAATCCAGCTTAACAAGATCATAACCCCAATTGTTTATAACTGTTTGTAATACTTTTTTTAAATAATCACGAAATTCCAAATTATAGAAATCAAGAGCATAAAAATCACCGCTCCACTTGTCGTTCATTCCTGCTAATACAGGTTTTCCGAGCCGGTCTTTCAACAGCCATTCCTTATGGTTTTTAAAAAGGTCTGATTTTTGCTCACAAATGAAAGGAGCCAGCCATAATCCTGATTTATAGCCTGATTTTTTTATAATATCCGATAGATATTTCATACCTTTTGGGAATTTTTGACTGATAATTAGCCAGTCGCCTACAGATTCCTGATATCCGTCATCAATCTGGAAAATATCAATTGGGATATTTCTTTGTATGTAAGCATTAAGATTTTTCAAGATTATTTCTTCGGTTATTTTTGTAAAATGATTATACCAGCTAGTCCATCCTGATGAAGTTTTAACTGTAGGTTTTTTTATATTAAGAGCCATAAAATATTCTTTAAAAACATCGTTTTCACTGCCTTCGGTAATCAGAAGCTGAAAAGCTTTATATTCACGATTTATGCAAAGTCCTTTGCAATCTTTATGGATTGTCAGGATTTTATTTAATATATCATATTGAAACTTAGTAAAACCTTTTTTTTCACTTAAAGAGCCAAGTAATGTGAAATGGCCACTCTCATTTCTAATATAAGTATATGTAAAAGAATGGAAGACGCCTTTTTTCTTTTTGTAGGTATGAAAATGATAGTCCCCGAATTTTGGAAGATGAAATTTATTATAGAGCGGCTTAAGGATTCTGGATAAACCTGGAATCGTTTCATCGATTCTGAATTCCCGGCTGTCAGTCCAGCTCTGGTATCCGTTTAAAAATATCTTATCCGTATTATTTAAATCAATCTCAGATGATAGATAAAGATTTTGAATTATTATATTATTTTCAGGAATGATTGTTATTGTTATGGTATCCGTCTGATTTTTCCTTTCAGTTTCAGATTTAACTGTTATTCCATCATTCTTTGAAATGCCATCCAGGAGAAAATAAAATTCAAAATTTTTGCTGTTAAAATTATACAGAATTCTGCCTTGCATTTTTTTCATTAACATTATCCTCTGTTTATATTATTAAATAATGAAATATTTTTAACATATATTGATGGTATTTAATTTATTATTATAAAATATTAATAGAATACTGGCAAATTTCTAAATGATTGATTAACGATTGTATATTTAATATCATTGTTTTTCAATAAATAATGATATTTAAAATTAAGAATTTTCAAAATAATAGAATGGTGATGATTGCTATATTAATGGGGAGGCTTGGTTGATTCGCGGACAATCAGTTTGGTAGGCAGCAGCTTTGTTAATAAGTCGAATTCTTCATTATTAATTGATTTGATGATATATTTTACACATTGTGAGGCCAATTCTCCCAGAGGTGATTTAACAGTAGTTAATGAAGGATGAATCCTCAGGCATAAATCAAGATCGTCGAAACCTACAATACTTACCTCTTCCGGTACATTTATACCCTTCTCGTTCAATCCTTTTAATACTCCGAAAGCGATTGAATCATCGCCGCAAACAAAAGCAGTCGGACGTTTTGGCAAAGCTAAAAAATGTTCAATGCTGGAGTAACCAGATTCAAACACATAACTGCCTTCGTAAACAAAATCGTTATTAACAGGTATGTTATTATCTATTAATGCCTTTTTATACCCCTCCAGTTTATCATAGCCTATATCGTAATCCAGAGTTCCTGTAACATATGCAATATCCCTGTGTCCAGTTTCTATAAGATATTTAACTGCTTTATATGTTCCATAGAAATTGTCGATTAATACTGCAGGGATATGTTCGTATTTAATATGATTGTCAATCAAAACCATGGGCATAAACCGGCTGATTTCCTTTAACACATGCTTATTTTCCGGGAAGCAGGTCGCTATTATACCGTCAACATTTCTTTCATCTTTCAGATTAACAATATTCTCAATATTTGTTAACAGGATTATATGATATCCGTTTTTGTTGATTTCTTCACCGAGCTTTTTTAGGATTAATGAATAATATGGACTTGAGATGCCATCCGTTATCCTTTCGGCCAGATAAAAACCTATATTAAAGGTTTTTTTGTACCGCTGCCTAGGTTCGACTACAAAGGTTCCCTCTCTTTCGACATTACGGAGATATCCTTCGTTAACAAGTTCTTTAATAGCCTTACGCAGCGTCATGTATGATAAACCGAATTCCTTTGACAGAGCCCTGCCGCCCGGTAATTTTCCTTTGATTTTATTATTCAGTATCATATCTTTTAATTCATTTTTAGCGCGAAGATATTTTATATTTCCGTCAGTTTGATCCATTTCCGCCCCTTAAGCACTTACTTAACTTATTATATATCAATACAATATTATTTTCAATATTTATTCCGTCTTGTTGCTTCTCTAAGAAATCCATTTTAGTCTTTAATATTTTGAATGAAGCAGGGTTTAACCTCGCCTTTTAATTCGTAAAATTCACTTGTAACATCAAGATTTTCAGTGATTTTTATTTTTGAGGCACCGGAACAGGAGATTAATTGATGCCAGATGTTTTCATTCAGGCAAACCGGTTTATCCAATAAAAATACTTCAAAAGAATCTGGATTATTTTTTTCCGCGACTATTAGAAAAGGTATTCCCTGTAAAGGTTCGAAACTTTCCCTGGAATCATGATGACATTCCAGTTTTTTTGCTGTTTTCCATGAGAATTCAAGGACAGCAATCCTCCAGCCGGATTGCCCGACTTTAACGGGAATATCCCATCCATCAACACTTTCAGGTCTTAAGTCAATAATATCACCGTATTTTTGAAAATTATTTCTGTCGATATTCCGGATTTCCTTAATCAGCATCATTTTACACTCCCAATTCAATTAAAATTTCATTTAATCCCGTATCCATAATCAATAGTAAAAAATCTTGCCGTGGAATGGTTATTTTTTTCCCATCAGCAGCTAATTTGCTTATATCAATCCGGTTCAGCGAGGCCTTAATAATCTTATAAAAGCCGTATTCCAGATGGTCTTTATTAGTATAGCTTACTTTTATTTTTTTATTACTAAATGTTGAAGTCACGGAAGCCATACAATTTTTATCAAATTGTTCCTTAACCAGTTTTGGTTCAAGAACCAGTGAACCAAAATTCCCTTTAATTCCGTATATTTCCTGCAGTGCAGTAATCAGTATCCAGCTTGCCGAACCGGTAAGGTAATGATACATTCCTTTTCCGCCGGAGGTAAAATATTCCGGAATTCCAGGGTAGATTTTCGCATTTGCAGAATCCATACAAAGTTTATATACGGAACTGAACAGTTCATAGGCTTCATTGACAAAATTTCTTTTATAAAGGGCGTTAATAAACATTATAATCAAATGATTAAAGATCGCTCCATTCTCTTTTTCACCATAAGCAAAAGCGAAAACTCTTCCAAAATTCATGCGATTATCCCCGAGCGGAGTATTAATGCGTAATCCGTTGGTTTCCGGATCAATTAAATATTTCAGGCAGGCTTTATATAAACAATGAACCTGGTTATCATCCGCAATACCGAACATGACCGTAAAAACCTGGCCGGCAAGGTTCATAATGACTGAATTATTATGTATTCCGTCAACTGCCTCTCCGTCATTATTATAATAAGAATTGAAAAAGCCTGAATTATTTTCTATATTTAACCATTCATTTTTTCTTATATGGTTTTTGAGCCATTCACCCTTTTTTTTAAGGTCTTCTGAAAGTAAATCCAGTTTATATCTTTTCTTTTTACCTGATATTCCCTTATCAATTCTATTAAAATAATCAGACAGGATATTTTTTTTATATTGTATATCATTATAGTCAGGATTACAGGATATTGAATCAATCAATACAGCCATTTCCTCAAAGATTTCAATCTCATGTAATTTTTTTACATCTTTAAGTTTTGATAAAAGATTGGAAATTCCACAAAGATTGCCGGCGTAAAATGCTGAAAATGCGGTACTTTCACCTTTTTGATAGGCCATATCTATGGCGTCATTCCAGTCAGCGTCCTCAAGGCGAATTATATTGTGCTCACCGACATTGAAAAAACTTATTAAATTTTGAACAAGAAGGTGTTCAATGATATTCCCTTTATAGATCTCACCGCTTTTAGTTTTACACATGGTTCCTTCGGTTTCGTTCCAATGTTTATTTAAAACTGAGGCTCTTTTGAACAATGCGTCGCTAAAATATTGTTTTTCCTGTAAAAGAAAATCCAGATCTCCGGTCTGGTCTATATATAACCTGGCTGTTAAATATGGCCAGCATCCATGATCCATCCAGACCCTCGGGATATTATTCCTGTCCGCTTTAAACTCCCCGGGATTATGCCCGATTATTGTTGCGTTGGTGCCGTCAATCCGGATCCCGGAAAAATTTTCCGATAGTTTATCCTTCAATTCTTCAGTATTTTGAAGTACCAGCGATAAAGAGTCCTGCCAGAGATCGCGCCAGCCTCTTCCTCCTTTTCCGTAATCATGATGAGGGAGGAAGGAACAGCCGTAAATTTTCCTTAAAACCGGCTGAATTCCAACCCATTTCATCCAGCTGGAAAAATCTGTAATTCCCGATTCAAATTCCATAGAGGCTGATTTTTCCTGCCAATATAATTGATTTTTTTTTAATAAATCTTCAATTTTATCAATTGAACAATACCGGTTTTGAATTGATGAAATTTTATCATTGTTATCGGTAATTCCCATAAGAATGATATATTTTTTTAATTCACCGGGAGATAAATCTATTGTTTGAAAACGAATAGCCCCTATAATTTCTTTTCCTTCGGTATTATTTTCCCTGAATAAATCGGGAGATAAATTTCTAATAACAGCTTCAGGATTTTCGAAATTTCCTCCGCAGCCTATGAAGTCACCAGTTACCGGTATTACTCCGGCCGGAAGACTGCCGTTATCTTCATAACCAAGGACATAAAATATATTATTGTTAATTTGATGATTGTGTTCATTAAAACGGATTACAGGTTTTAAACCTATCCCGTTTTTGTAATTAATAACCCTGTTTATAAGCGAAGTGACATGACGGTGGTCTCTCAGATTTTCCGCGGATCTTCCGAAAATGGGTATTGCTGATGTAGGGGTTATAGTTATATTTTGATTACTTTCATTTTTAATGGATATTGACATAACTTCAACAGTGTCTGTATTTACAGGAACGAAGTTAATTATTGTCGAAGAAAGTCCGAAATCTTTGTCCCGGTAAAACAGTTTGTGCCATAATAATCCCGCTTCTATTACTCTTTCTTCAATTGTTTGACTTACAAAAAGTCTTGAATTCTGAAGCGTGGAATTGCCTGTCGCAGACCATGCCCCTTTATCATTTATATAAATCCAGAAGTTTCTTGCGGAACGTGTGTTATGAATATCTTCAATGGATACAGGGATCAGTAAAAAATCATTCTGGCTGGTTTTGCTGTCGCCATGGAGCTTTGGAGTTATGGATGCCATAAATCCGGCTTCATTGCATAAAGGGAAATACAATTCATTGATTGCTTCTGGTTCTTTCCATAAAAAGGTTCCATTATCATCTATAAATTTCCATCCAGTCCTATTTCGCATAGAATTCATACAATAACCTCAGCAGCAATAAAATCACTCCCTGATAGCTCCCGCAAGTGTCCCTTCAATAATATAACGCTGCAGGAATATATATAGTATTATCAGGGGCGCCGCAACTATTACCAATGCAGCCATTTGCAGCGTTACCGTATTCCTGAAAGAACCTGTGAATATGAACAGCCCCTTTGTCATAGGATATAAAGCCTTGCTCGAAAGGAATATGATGGCTTTTATTATATCATTCCAAACATTTATTGCATTGAGTATTGTCATTGATGCGATTGCCGGGGACATCAGCGGCATTATAATTGTAAACAGATAGTTGAAATAACTGCATCCGTCCATTGCCGCCGCGTCATCAAAATCAGTCGGGATGCTCTTCAGGTAAGAGACAAAAACAAATAATGTAACCCCGCCGGTGACTAAACTGGTCAAAATCATTAAATATCCCAGGCGGGTGTTATATAAACCGGCATTTAAAATCATCTGGAATTGAGGTATGGTTGCGTCCGGTACGAAAAGTCCGATTAGAAACAGGGTATAAAGGAATTTCGCGCCTTTTATTATATTCCTGGCAATCGGAAAAGCGAGAAATAAGGTAAGAATGATCGATATGCCGGTACAAATGACGGTATATAAAAGGCTGTTGCCGATGTATGCACTGAAATTCGCCTGCTTCCATGCTTTCGTATAATTCACAAAATTGACTGCAGTTGTTATGGAAACCGAGTTTTTCATAAACTCCCTTTCCGTTTTTAATGAAGCATTAAAAACATAAAATAGCGGGAAAAGGTAAAGAATCAATAATACAAGTATAAATAAATACATGAAAAACATTATGATAAACCAGCTTTTACCGGTAATCCTGCTGTTTTTTTGCATCATATTTCCTTCTCCTTTCTATTCATAAAATACTGTGTGAACAAAGTTACGATCAATATAATGGCAAATAAAACCATCGATTGTGCCGCCGCGTAGCCCTGGCGCATTGTACTGGAACTGGCCCCGGCAATACCTGTGGTGTCCTGTCCGATATTAAAAGCGGTTCTGAAAACACGCATCGCCAGATTGGAAGTGTCGAACCCGCCTCCGGTTGTCAGCAGAATCACCTGATAAGCGGATAAGGAGCCGATGACAGCCAGTAAGATATTTACAGTAACGGTTGGCCATAAGAGAGGCAATGTAATGTAAATAAACTGCTGACTTTGTGATGCTCCATCAATTTTTGATGCTTCGTAAAGATCAATCGGGATGCTCTGAAGGCCCGATAAGAATATGACCATGGAATATCCCATATACATCCAGCACTGGCAGAAGATAACAAGAGGAAAAGCAAGCTTGAGGTCGCCGAAAAAGTTGCTGGAAAGACCGAATAATGAAAGTAATTTTGTCGCCGGTCCGTCCAGCGTAAAAAATAAATTCCAGGTTGTTGCTGAAACCAATACTCCTAATACAACCGGCATAAACACAACAGCCCTGTAAAAACTAATTCCCTTGAGTTTACTGTTAAGTAATAAAGCAACAAAAAGTGCTGCAGTGTTCTGGCATATTGTTACAAAAAATGTGAAAACAAACGTCCTTATTATCAATGAATAAGAATCCCTGGTATTACTCTGGAAAAAGAATTCTTTATAATTATCCAATTTTATGAATTTCCAGGGAACTCCTTTAATACCGCTTATATCTGTAAATGACAGAATAAAAGTTGCAATGGAAGGGCCTAAAGTTAAAACCAAATAAATTAAAACGGCTGGAAGAATCCCCAGATAAATTGCCCCTCTATTCCAGTTACTTCTTGCTACCCTCATAAAATCCTCTGATAAAAGGCTGCCAGTATTTATAAAATACCGGCAGCCGGATTTTTTGAATTTTAGTTATTGTACCGATTTTAAAGCATCTTCCCAATCCTTTTGTGAGAGATCTGCCAGTTCTTTGGGGGTCGCTACATCGCCTCCGAAAATCTTTAACTGGATCGGTGGAAATCCGCCGTATTTGCCTAATCCCTTTGGTGTGACGAAATATCTTTCAAACGCTATTCTGAATTGCTGGTTTATTGGCGCCAATGAATTTACAAAATCGCTTTTCATCTGTACACCCTGCATTGTGGGAATAAATTCGATCGCATTGATCAATTCAGTATAATTCTCTTTTTGAGAAATGAATTCCATCCATTTCAACGCTGCATCTTTATTCGGCGATTTTGCATATACTACGAAACCGATGTCATATTTTCCTGCAAGCTGCGGTGGAATTTTACCTTTTTTGTCGCCTGGAATAGCGAAATAGCCGTACTTAAAATTCGGGTCGGCAGCCTCAATATTTGCCCCCTGCCACGAGCCGTCGGGCATCATAGCGGCCTTTCCGTTTACAAAACGTCCTATTACATCAGAATAACCGACGGCTGTAACCCCCGGTTCAAAATATGTTCCCCATTCGGCCATGTCGTTGAAAATAGTTAAGGTCTTTGCGTCATTAAACTTGCGTTTGCCTGTCCATAAATCCTTTACAAATGAGGCCGCGTCGGCTTCATGAGAGGCAACAAAAGCGCTTGCGAACATATTGATCGGCCATTGATCTTTTGCGCCCGATGTCATAGGTTCGATCCCCTTTGATCTCAGGGTTTTGCAAATGCTTATAAAATCAGCCCATGTTTCAGGCACTTTCAAATTGTTTTTGTCAAAAATATCCTTGCTGTAAAATATACCGTTGAAAGCGACTTTACCCATATTCAACTGGTATACCTTTCCATTATAAGTACAAGCGTCTTTAATTGCAACAGGATCCCAGTTTTTTACAAAAGGCTGCCCTGTTAAATCAAGATAGTCGCCATTCTGGATATAAGTCAGCCAGTCCGGGATATTGACGCCCTTCATAAAAGGCTGCGGAAGTAACTCGAATCCGGTTTGATTCTCAATAATGTCAACATCTCCTGCTGCTATCCTGCTCTGTTTTAATTGCGGATACTGTGTTATGGGTACATCTTCCATATTGACCTTGATGTTAGGGTACTTTGCAGTAAATTTTGCATTGATGGCATTCAATGCGTCAACAGTAGCCGGGTTGTTGTGAATAATGATTCTCAAGGTCACCGTTTTCTGGCTGAAAGCTATTCCAGCAGCCAAAAACATGCATGCGATAAGAAACAATACTTTTCTCATACTATCCTCCTTATATAAATATCTTTGATTTAAATAATTTATTAAAGTGAGAATTAATTAGTGTTTATTGGACTATAGCAGTTTTGTATTATTATATATTATTTAATATAAATATGTCAATAGTTGATATGAAAAAAACAAAATTAATTATTTAATTGATTATTATATATTGATAGAAATAGAAATAATAGATCATAGATATTTTTGTATTTTAATTAAAAATATTTTAAAAATAAAAAATCTGCTATATTGCAGATGTCTTTTCGATAATGATCCAAAGAACTATATTCATTAATAAGTTTAAATGTAATTCATCCAGTAATTAAAACTAATAGATATTGATGGAATATGTGACTATCTAATTTATTGTTATATATAACAATAAATTAGAATTATAATGATAATTTAACATACTAATCGGACATTAAAATATTTTTTAAAATCCTTGACTTTGTATAAAAAATAATATAACCTATGAAAACTGTTATATAGCAGACTTTTTATACTATAATTTACAAATATTTATAAATGTTAAATTATATCTTCCTGTGAGGAATCTCCTGATATCGATTAATCTGGTTTAGGGGGATTCCTCATATGGATTAAAGTAATCAAATCTTATGATTATATTGTTCATTATCATAAAAATTTTTGAAAAACCTGCTCAATTGATAGGAGGAAAAAATGGGAGATAATTTAGATCGTTATTTTATTACTATTTTAATGATATTATTATTAATTATTGTCAGCGGACTAATTTATTCACAGGATCATCGGGTAATATCAATAGGAGACAATATTATAAGGAACGGCTCATTCGATCACCCGCTTTCAAAGGAGCAGCCCAATCCGGATACCGGTATACTTGATTCGGGAGGTTCGTGGTCTTTTTACTTGAATAATGGAGCTGATGGAAAGGCTGAAATTATAAAAGGGGTATTAAAAATTACTCCTGTCACCATAAAAGCGCCGAATTACGGTATTCAAATTATTCAATCTCCGGTTACATTAGATAAATTAGGCAGATATAAGGTGAGTTTTGATGCCAGATCTACCGCACAGAGAAATATAATTGTAAAGATCGGCGGTATTGCAGCAAGAGGATGGGCTGCCTACACGGGTGAAAAAATTGTAGCTATTTCAACTAATATGGAAAATCATGAATTTGAGTTCACGATGAAGATGAATACAGATAATACCGCCAGGGTTGAGTTCTGGTTTACAACTTCCATAGAACCAGTCTGGATAAAAAATGTTTCTGTAATAAAAATTGATCAGGGAATTCCAAAAAAAGAACCGGTATCAGGGACAAAGACGGTTAAGGATGAAAAAAAACTTGAAAACTGGCAGTTAATGTGGAGCGATGAGTTTGATGGAAAATCAATAGATACAAATAAATGGTCTTTTGAAATCGGCAATGGGCCTTTAGGAAACGGGTGGGGAAATAATGAAATGGAATATTATACTGACGATCCAGATAATGCTTTTGTTGAAGATGGAAAATTGATCATTAGGGCTTTAAGAAGATATGTGACTGATAACGGCAGGGTTAATAAGTATACATCGGCGAGGATGATAACAAAGGGAAAGTTTTCAACACCTGGCTCATGCAGAATTGACGTAATGGCGAAATTACCTCAGGGTAAAGGTATATGGCCTGCTATCTGGATGCTGGGAGATAATTTTGGGGCCATACCCTGGCCGGATTGCGGTGAGATTGATATAATGGAATTAATTGGGCATGAGCCCTGGAAAGTTTATGGGACAGTGCATGGTCCTGAATCAGCAGGATCCGGAATAGGCGGGTCATTTGTTTTGAATGAAGCGACAAATGGAAACAGGTTTTCTTATGGTTTTCATAAATTTTCAGTTGAAATAAAACCTGAAACTGTGGAATTTTATGTTGATGATGTTATATATTTTATTGCAAATAAAGATAAAGTGCAGTATGATTGGGGTGATGATGAATGGGTTTACAACAGTCCGTTTTTTCTGATATTGAATCTTGCGGTAGGAGGAAACTGGCCGGGTAACCCGAACGATACTACGGTCTTTCCGCAGCAGATGGAAGTTGATTATGTCAGAGTCTATACCAATAAAGGCGCTTTCCTGGCTGAAGGCGAAGCTGATTGGGATACCGGGTATAAACAGCCTCCTGGAATTGTAAAAACTTATCCTAAAAGCGGTATGATTCTGGATAATGCCTTTACGGATCCGGATGTTAACTGGGTTTACGGTTCTTTTGAAAGCGGTGAGGCTAAGACAGGCTTCAATAACGGAATTGCCAGATTCGATATTTATAAAGTAGGCGGCGAGGATTGGCATATTCAAATTAAAACCAAAAACTATTTGAATCTTGAGAATGGGAAATCTTATATTATAACTTTTAAAGCCAGATCCAGCATTGAAAGGAAAATGAAAATAGTAGTCGAACAAAACGGGAGCGGCTGGGCAAGATACACGGAACAGGAAGTTTTACTTACTCCTGAATTTAAAGACTACAGGCTTGAATTTAATATGACAAGGGGAAATGATCATTTAGCCGAGCTTGTTTTTATGCTTGGTACTGTCGGTAATTCAGGTGCGATTGGGAAACATTCGGTTGAAATATCAAGTGTTGTTATGCAATAAATTTACAACATAAAATATTCTACTGTAAAAGTTTTGCTTCGATATCGATTTTAGGTACTGCTGATAAAGCTTTTGATACCGGGCAGTCTTTTTTTGCCTGTTCGGCAATCTTCTTAAATTCTTCCGGGCTTATATTTGGAACATGCCCCTCCGTGTTAAGTTTTATTGAAGTTATGGCAAATCCCTGTCCGGAACTTTCGATTGCAACGGATGCTGTTGTTGTGATTTTTTTTGGAATAAAACCGGCATTACCGAGCATCATTGAAAATGCCATTGAAAAGCACCCTGCATGCGCTGCTCCGATTAATTCCTCGGGATTTGTTCCCTTCCCGCTTTCAAACCTGGATGCAAAAGAATAGTTCGCTTTAACTTTTCCTTCCCCCAATTCCAAAATTCCCTTTCCATCTTTAATGGAACCTTCCCAAACTGCTTTTCCTATTCTTACTGGCATAGGGACCTCCTTTTTAAAAATAATCTATTTAAATATAATAAGATTTAAATGTAATTGACAAATTAATCACATATAATTATTTTAATTTATTAGCTGTTTTGTTTGGAACAGTTATTGAGGAGGTTTTTATGCTGATTCTTCTTTTTTTTGCGTTCATATCGGGTGTTATTACCATATTATCGCCATGTATTTTACCGGTATTGCCAGTTGTTCTTGCAGGCAGTGTAACGGGCGGGAAAGCAAGACCATTCGGAATTGTTATCGGATTTATAGTGAGTTTTACAGTTTTTACATTGACATTAACGGCAATAGTCCAGGCGCTCGGTATTCCGCAGGATGTTATGCGTTATGTTGCCGTTGCTGTTCTTATAATTTTCGGTCTTATAATGCTGGTTCCGTGGCTTAAAGAGAGATTTATGATTCTTGTTTCAGGTCTTGCAAACATTGGTTCAAAACTGTCTTCATCGGAAAAGAATGGATCTGGTAAAATTTCTAATAAGAGTAAAGGATTTTGGGGTGGTGTTCCGGTCGGTTTAAGCCTGGGAATTGTATGGACTCCCTGCGTCGGCCCAATTATGGCTTCGGTCCTTGCCCTGGCTTTAACTCAAAAAGTAAACGGTAGTGCAGCATTGATAACATTTTTTTATTCATTGGGAACATCAATTCCAATGCTTGCAGTTATGTTAGGGGGCAGAGAACTATTAAAACGTATCCCCTGGCTTTCAGTCAACACTGAGAAAATGCAGAAAGTATTCGGTGTTTTAATGATCCTTGTTGGAGTTGCTATCGGAGCGGGATGGGACAGGGGATTCCAGACACTGGTTTTGAAAACTTTTCCTTCATATGGAAGCGGGTTGACTGCTATTGAAAATAATAAAATTGTAATAAATGCCCTGAAAATAAATGAACATGATAACAGCTTGAATAAAGCTCAATCGGAGATTATTCTTCCTAATATTCCCGGTAATTCATCTTCCATATTTCATGGAGTGTCAGATACCACATTACCGGATATATCGTTGCCGGATTATGGTGTAGCGCCTGAAATAATTCCCGGCGGGACATGGATAAATTCACCGGAATTAACAATGCAGAAACTAAGGGGTAGTGTGGTAATTGTTGATTTCTGGACATATAGCTGCATAAATTGCATACGTACTTTGCCTTATATAAGGGCATGGTACGAAGCCTATAAAGATAAAGGACTAGTAATTATTGGCATTCATACTCCTGAATTTGAGTTTGAGAAAAAGACCGGAAATGTCATTTCGGCAGTCAGGGATTTAAAAGTAAGCTGGCCTGTTGTTCAGGACAATAACTATCTTAATTGGAACAGTTACCGCAATCAATACTGGCCTGCTGATTATTTTATCGACAACCGCGGGCATGTCAGATACTTCCACTTCGGAGAGGGTGATTACGTTGGAGCTGAGCAGGTTATTCAGAAGCTTCTTAAGGAAAAGGGTGCAGTTTTAAAAAACCTGGTTTCAAAACCAATGTACGATATTGAGGCGAATACTCCAGAAACATATCTTGGTTATGAAAGAGGTTCAGGCTTCGCAAGCTCTCCGCTTCCGGTAAAAGATAAATCTGCCATGTACAAACCTGGTCATATGAAAGCTAATGGGGAATGGACTCTTGAAGGTAATTGGATAATCAGCAAGGAATATATTGAACCTCAGGATTCCGGTATTCTGGAGTTTTCATTCAATGCACATGATGCTTATCTTGTAATAACTCCTGTCGAATCAAATGCAAATATTAAAGTAACAGTAGATGGAAAAATAAGCGGGGATACAGCGGATGTCAAAAGCGGTGCATTGACAATTGATGGAAGCCGTTTATATCATTTAGCCGGATTTAAGGAACCGGAATTTCATACTTTACACCTGGAAAATCATGGGAAAGTACGTTTATTCGCATTTACCTTCGGATAATAAGCATTCCGCTTGATGCTATTTATTAGTAGCCTGATCCTTATCAGCCCATTGATAACCGCTGAGTCCCAGAAGAATAAGAGCCGGTCCGTAGAATAACCATGTTATCCTGACGGCAATATCATAAACAGGCGTATTCATTGTGGCTAGTTTCAATGCTTCTCCCATATCGCAGAATGAAAAAAAGATTATTCCCGCCGTAATCAATCGTGCATTGATTAATGGAAAAGCTTTCAAAGTCAGCGTGTTGATTCCGAAAAATACATCGGTTACAAGCACCAGGCCATATATAGAAACGGGAATAAACAGTTTCTGTTCAATAAGTTTGCCCGATAATGCAAATAGGAGCGCAAATATTGCACAGATAAGTACAACTGCTGTTATAATCCTGAAAGGAACAGGATTAATGCCATCTCTTGTTTCCTTAATTCCGTTAGTATATCGGAATATACTCAGAATATGGAAGATTATATAGCAGCTCATAGCAACGACGAAAAGCCATTGAGGATTATAAGTTGTTAGAGGAGGAATGATAAATCCGATATCGCCGATAAAAGTAAATAAAAAAGATATTTTAAACAGGGTGGTCACTTTTTGTTTAAGCGTGTATTTACCGGCGGACCAAACTATAATAGTGCTGATTAGAGAAAATAATCCTTTTAAATAAAATGGGAAGCCTGATATGATTTTTACCAGTTCTTTTCCCCAGTCAGAATAAATGAACATTCCGGCAAAAAAAATGTTAATACCTGTAAGAACAAAAACAAAATACAATCTGATCCTTGAATCTTCCTGCATATTGACCTCCATATATAATATTAAAAATTCACTTTATTTCGTAAAAGTCTTTGTCAAAGGACATCTATTCCTCATTTATAAAATGCAAATAAGCTTGCAGGATAATTATTGAACTTTAAGTAATTTCATCAATTTTCTCATGTTTTCAATATTCCATTCATCTTCAGGTTTATATTTAATGTATT
This sequence comes from uncultured Spirochaetota bacterium, assembly GCA_963783575.1. Lineage (GTDB taxonomy): Bacteria > Spirochaetota > Brevinematia > Brevinematales > JAOACQ01 > CAWEAK01. The sequence goes on from CAWAOD010000005.1 coordinate 552,905, forward strand.
TGGATAAGTTATTTAATGTGTTGCTGTATCTGGATTTGAATTCTGAATTATTAATACTGTTTGATTGCGCTTCTTCGATTAAATAGTGTATATATTCCTTTACATTTTGTTGCGCCTGATCCGATAAATACCAGCCTACAGGAACTTCTTCCCCGCTGAATAAAAGATTCAATTCGATAACTTTGGATTTTCCAAGTAAGTTTTTAAGTACCGATGTCGAATATGGAGTTCTAGACATCCATGTATTAAAGAAAGTCAGAATCGGCTGTGTAATCTCGTAACACCACCTGGAAGGTTTGGTTTTTGTCACGGGATCATTTTTTATAACAATGGCATAAATGTTTTTTGGATTAAAGTTGATCTTGGTTTGATTTGTTTTATCGTTTTGACCGGATTCATTCTTTAAGATACATGTCAGTATATCAAAAGCCGTTGCAGAACCTGAATTCTCAAAATAACCGCCGTCATCAATATGTCCCCAGATTTTATTTGAGACAAAAAGTTTGTCAGGTTCATTGTAAACTCTTGCTGCAGGAGTAATATACGGGAATCTAGCGCTGAGGAATGATGCGGTACTCAGGGGTATGCGGCTGCTGTAATTGGAAAATTTAGTGTTAAAATCAACACAGTCACTGAACTGTTTGTAGAATGGCAGCGTACTGATAATAACCCTGTTGCCTTTTTCTACTGATGATGTATTTAAAAATAAGAACGGTAATGAATAAGTTTTTGTTTTAAAGTAATCATCCCAGAGGCTGTAAAATGCATTTGTAAAATAATTGTCACTTCCTTTAAAAGTGTCCTGCCAGGATGATTCCAGGGCTTTTTCAAGTGCCAAAGCCCTGTCGAAATAGTGTATTGGGAAAGGAAGAAAACGCTGAAGAAAATCAGGATAAAATAATGAACCGATAACCGGGGATAAAAAGTCTCTTCCAAGTATAGAACCGGACTTTTCGGCAAGGAGGGATTGTTCTTTCTGCTGTGAATTTTCCTTTACTAAAGCCAGATAAACCGCTGATCCCAAAGATCCACCCGAAACGCTTGATATTGCGAATACATGTTCGTTTAAACGGCAATAATTTGTATTAGTTATTGACAGATCCTGCAGACTTGACAGCAGATATGAGGACCAATAAGCGGACCGCATTCCTCCGCCTTCAACGGCAATAATGAAAATGTTATTTGTTTTATTGGAAGAATATTTATTTGTGAAATTATTATTTTCATATTCGAACCAATTCTTAAAAAAAATGTCAAAATTAATTTTTGCTTTATTATTTTGCATATCCTGTGAAAAATTATATGCCGGATTGATATTTTGTTTTTTGGGGAGTAATTTGATCCAGTGGTTATTATTTACATAACTGCATAAAACGAATAATATAACCGCGATTGCAAAGACAGGTATTGACTTATATTTTTTTAGATAAATAAGTATAACAAAAGTTGAAGTAAAAAAAGCCAGGAATGAAACAATAATGGCATCGGTTCCGAAAAATTGTGGATCGGAAACCTTGCTGATAATAAAAAGGATCATAAAAAAGATAAATACAGCTATCGATAAAAAATCATACCCCCACATATTCATAATTTCCTTAAATGAGCCTTGAATAAAATACGCTTCATCCTGGATCTTCCTTTTTATATCAATACTTTTAAAAATTCTTCTTCTGATTATCACAAATACAAAAAATATAATTAGTAAAATCAGGTTTATTATAAGAAATAATATCAAATATTTTGATGAGTTATCTTTATTATTGGAAAAAATAAAGGCAAATGAAATTATTAAAAAAATAAAAGCTCCATAAAACCTCGGCAGCCATTTTTGGAAAAATCTATGAGCTTTCTTATTTTTTGGTTTAAATTCCGTAAAATCAAATAATGACCTGGAGCTATACCAAGTCTGTATTGCCCAGAATACTGCAAGTATCTGAAAAATGAAAAACTTAAACTTGAATCCACTGTATAAAATTTCCCTGGTAACATCTCTTATCTGGTCAATATCCCAGAATATTATACACCCCATTATTATCATTATGATGATAAAAGTACTTTTTCTTAATAAATAAATTAATTCAATTGACCAGGTTTTTAGAATATTAAACATATAGCCTCCGGTTATTTGATTATTTATTAATGAATTACAGTTATTTGCATTGTATAAAATATTTAATAAAATAATTTATGAATATATCGGATAACTATATTTATATCTTAAAACATTATTCAAATTTAAATGATCTCAAACATAAAAACTTAAAATCAGAAATAATTCTTTGTTGTAATGATTATAAAACTTTTTTGATTTTTGGTAATGTGAATATTACATGAGAAAAAATATTTTGGATGATAAATTTATTTACTATATTTGTTACTTACACACAAGTATGGATTTGTAAATCAGTATATTAGTCAACTCCTTTTTAGTCAGATAAACCATAATTTAAGATGATTATTATTTGTTATTTATTTTTTTTTTCTTTATCATAGAATTATAGGAATAAAGAAACTGCTAATACAAATTTAAAATTAGTTTTTGTTATAGGTAAAATTTTTTGGAACCTGTAGTGAAACCAAAAGAAGGGAATGCAATCTGAAATTTCTTTTCACTGCGAATGATACCAAATTACTTTATTTAAGGCGATAATTACTGAGACATATTCCGGCTCTTCCGGTAAGGCTAAGCGCGTTTTAATTTAAAAACAATACTGATTTTACTTAGAACTTGGCTATAAGTATGAGGATATCAAATGAGTTCAAATAATGAAAATTTTATCCTGGAAATTGACGGTGTATCAAAGTATTATGACGGTGTTAACGCCATAGATGACATCTCTTTAAAAATACATTATAATGAGGTTCATGCTATCGTCGGTGAAAACGGAGCCGGGAAATCCACTCTTATGAAGATAATCGGCGGTATTATATTGCGCGATAGAGGCAGAATAAAATTTCTGGGCAAAGAAGTTAATTTTCAAAAACCTTCCGATGCAATAGCCGCCGGCATTTCGTTTATTCATCAGGAGCTTTCACTGGTTTCTACACTTAGTGTTATGATAAATATATTTATGAATCACATCCCGGGTTGGTTCGGAATTATACGCATAAACGAACTTGAAAAAAAAGTCGGCACAATAATGGAAAAGGTGGGATTGAATATTAACCCCCATATTCTGGTGAAAGACCTGAGTTTTTCCCAGCGCCAGCTTGTCGAGGTAGCTAAGGCTATTTCTTTAAACAGCCGTCTTATAATAATGGATGAACCCAATTCAACTCTGACAGAAAAGGAGACTGAGCGCTTGTTCCAGCTCATTGATGAGCTGAAAAAAATGGGTGTTTCCATTATTTATGTTTCGCATAAAATTGAAGAAGTATTAAAGATATCCGACAGGATCAGCGTCCTGAGGGACGGGAGATATGTTGGAACACTTGATAAGAAGAACGCCAATCTGGACATGATTATCCAAATGATGATTGGAAGGAATTTGATGTATTCCACTCTATCAGGCACTTATAAAAAGGGACCTGTCCTCCTTGAAGTGCATGAACTGACAGGGAAAAAGTTTAAGAATGTAAGTTTCACTTTGCGCGCGGGTGAAATCCTCGGATTCGCCGGGCTGGTCGGCGCGGGAAGAAGCGAGGTTGCTAGGGCGATATTCGGTGATGAACCTTATCATTCCGGTTATATAATTTATGAAAATAAGAGGATTAAGTTTAAATCACCGAAAGAAGCAATTAAGAACGGCATTGTCATGGTTCAGGAGGACAGAAAGGACTTATCTCTTTTTATAGATCTTTCAGTCGATCTGAATATGTCAATTACAAAACTTCCTGAAATCAGCCGGGGCGGAATTATTGCCCGCACGCAACTTTATGATACATTGAATGAAATGGTGCATAGGCTGAATATCAAACTGAATTATTATGGAGATCCGATCTCAAGGCTTTCCGGAGGTAATCAGCAAAAAGCAGTACTGGCACGCTGGCTGGCGATGAATCCAAAGCTTCTCATTCTGGATGAACCGACCCATGGCATCGATATCGGTGTAAAACTTGAAATCTACCAGCTTATACATAAGCTGGCGAGGAAAGGTATCGGTATTATTCTTGTATCATCCGAACTTCCTGAAATAATGATGATGGCGGACAGGGTGATAGTCATGAGGGACGGCCATATCACCGGTATACTTGAAGAAGACCAGATCGCTGAGGATGCGATAATGACCTACGCAACATATGATTCAGTGCATGAAAAGCAGATGTGCACAACATAGATACGTTCCGCTACGGTTCGACAGAGCCTGCCGAACCATCAGGGCAGGCGCTGTTCACCAGCCGCGCATAGATGCGCATAAGCCAGAAGTGGAGCATAGATACTCCATGAGGGCTCTTCAAGCAACATAAAGACAGTGGTGAACGAAAGTTCGCCAAGCCCAAGTCATATAGGGAACAAGGATGTTCCATGAGAGTTTTACTTTTACAATGCAAATAGTGGCGAACGCTAGTTCGCCAAGCGCCACTATGGCGCAGGGTCACGCTTATTAAAAATATGTATTAAATGAAACGCAATTTTATTGCGATAATTAGTCAATTAATTGTATAATCAATATAGATTCATCTATGAAAACCAATCAAATAAAAGAATTTTCTCTTGACAGCGATAAGTTTTTAGAGCAGGTTGAAATTGTCAAGGACATGTATTACAGGGAATTCGGAATAAAATCTATCCTGGTTGACCGGAACGCATATATAGTCAGGGAAGATTCCGAATCCTGGTGTTGCAAAGATTATTATTGCCAAAACAAGGAAAACTGCTTGAAAGATCACAGCATCGTTCTAAAGGAATCGCTGCAATGGGGCGGGAATTTCTTTTACTGCTGCCACAAGGGATTTGTACTCTGGAGCGTACCGTTATTGATTGAAGGTGAGTTTCATGGAGGATTGATTGCCGGATTTTGCTTATTTGAACAGGATAAGGATATCAGCAGGGAAAGGGAATACAGGGAGTCTTTAATACGGCCGAAAAAATAAAATATATCAATCCTGCAAATTTAAACTATACCATAAACTTCTTTTCACTATTGGCTGGAAAATACGGAGTTTCAGATATCAATTACCTCCTGACACTTCATAAAAAATATTATGTTCAGAAAGAAATATCCGAGAAGGTCGCCAATAAAAAGAACCATAAAACTCAATATGAAAATCTTTTTTCAGACAAACTCAATAAGTTTTTGGCTTCCTTTAAAATTGCCGATGCCGATGAGATTAAAACTAATTTGAACAATGTCCTGAGCGAAATATATCATGAATCGATTAATGATATGGGTATACTGAAATTCCGCATGCTTGAGCTTTTTGTACTTATATCCAGGGCATTGGTCGAACAGGGAGACAGGCCCGAAAAATACTATGAAATGACTAAAGAATATATAAAGAAATCCGAGGAACTGTCCGATGTCTTTTCCTTCTCATTATGGATTACTGATCTAATCGATGGGATTATGAAAGATATCCTGGAAAAAAGGAATAATCTTAACCGGATAAAAATGGAAAATGCCATAGCCTATGCGGTGAAAAATATTGATAAAAATATAACACCAGCAAATGCGGCTGCCTTCATCGGATTTTCCGAATCAAAATTTTCCCATCTCTTTACAGAAGAGTTTGGAATACCCTTTTCAAAATATATTATGAATTTGAGAATGGAAGAGGCTAAAAAAATACTCAATACCACATCCGAAAGCATTACGATTGTAGCATCAAGCCTTGGTTTTTATGATCAGAGCCATTTCACCAGGATTTTTAAGCAATTTACGGGTTTTACGCCAAAGGAATACAAAAAAAAGCAACAATAATCTCAAAAGAACTTTCTTTAAAAATTTCCACTTTTTTATTTTTTTGCACTGATGTACAAAAAAAAAGCAGAAATTTACTATACTGTTTAGATCATTTAAACCTAAAATCTATCCGCTATCTTTTATGAAAGGATAATAAGTATAAAGTTTTTAGATAAAATTATCAGACATTTAATACTTATTAAATATCATTTAAAATTTAGTTTACTTATTTGACATAAAATTAAAAAAATGTTAAGATTAGCTTCTTTAAAAATCGAAATTCAAAAATATTCATGTATATAAATTCTTAAAGGAGGAATATATTATGAAGAAGAGAATTCTCGTAGTAGTAGCTGTTCTAGTAGCAGCTTTCGGTCTTTCTTATGCAGCCGATTATATCGGTATTGCAATGCCGGAAACCCATGTTGAAAGATGGGTAAAAGATGGCGCAGCTCTGAAAGCTGATGCAATTGCCAAAGGTTACAAGGCTGATGACACTTATGCTGATGCTGACCAGGGCACACAGAATAAGCAGATCGAAGATATGCTTACAAAAGGTGCAAAGCTTCTTGTTATTGCAGACATTAACGAAGGTGTTGATCCTGTAGTAGCTGAAGCTGCTAAAGAAAAGGTAACCGTTATTGCTTATGACCGTATGATTACCGGTTCGGCTGATTATGACTATTATATTACCTTTGATAACTTCCAGGTTGGAGTATTCCAGGGTAAAGCCATTGAAGAAGCTCTCAATCTTCCTAAGGCTGCAAAGTCTCATCCAAAGATCATTACCCTTTTCTCAGGTTCTCCTACAGACAACAATGCAAAGGTATTCTTTGACGGCGCAATGAGCATTCTCGCTCCTTATGTTACAAAAGGAGTCGTTAAGCTTGTTGGACCAGCTCCTCTTAAATCTTCAGACGCTTCTTGGATGAAGATCACAACAGAAAACTGGCATGCAGATGTTGCTAAAACCCGTATGGAAAATCTTCTGAACAATGAAGCTGCAAAAGTTGTTCTCGATGCAGTTCTTGCTCCGAACGACACCCTTTCCCGCGCTATTCAGGAAGCATGCGCTGCTGATGCGAAATATGTAAAAAAACTTCCTATTATAACAGGACAAGACGGCGAAGTTGCTTCTATAGCAGCTATCCGCGATGGAAAACAGTATATGACAGTATTTAAGGATACACGTCAGCTTGCTACAGCTACTATTGTACTTGCAGACGCTTTACTGAAAGGTCAGACCCCTGCTATCGAAGGTGCTCGTCTTGACACAACATCCTACAATACCGGAAAGAAATTTGTTAAAGCTTATCTCCTTAAACCTATTAATGTAACAAAAGAAAATTGGAAAGCAGTTATGATCGACAGCGGATATTACAAATTAGAAGATATCAAATAGTTTATTATCGATTTGACCGGGTCAACCCAAAGCTGGGTTGACCCGCTTTGTTTTTATAATTTTAGACAGAGGATACTACAATGAGTGAATATTTATTGGAGATTCAGAAGCTGACTAAAGATTTTCCCGGTGTTCGTGCTTTGGATTCGGTAAATCTTAAAGTTAGTAAGGGAGAAATACATGCGATTTGCGGAGAAAACGGGGCCGGAAAATCCACATTGATGAGTGTTATAAGTGGTGTCCATCCTAAAAGTTCTTATGAAGGCAAGGTTTTTTATAAGGGAAAAGAAACACACTATATGAGTGTAAAGGACAGTGAAAAAGAAAATCTTGCTATTATCCATCAGGAACTTGCCCTTAGTCCGTATTTATCCATTTACGAAAATATGTTTCTCGGTCATATGAAAACATTTTTGGGTATCATTAACTGGGATAAATATATAATGGAATCAAAAAAGTATATGGATCAGGTCGGTTTAAAGGAAGCTCCCGGAACGGTTGTAAGTAAACTGGGGGTCGGAAAGCAGCAGCTTGTGGAAATTGCCCGCGCACTATCAAAAAAAGTTGAGCTTCTTATTCTTGATGAACCAACATCGTCTCTTAATGACGATGAGAGCGACAAGCTTCTTGATCTTATACTGGAACTGAAAAAGCAGGGAATTACGTGTATCTTGATATCACATAAGCTCAAGGAATTACTCAAGATCGCCGATTCTGTTTCGGTAATGCGTGATGGAAAATCGATCTCAAATTATGATATGAAAAAAGATGCGGTGACCGAATCTATGCTCATAAGGGATATGGTAGGCCGCGATCTTGATACCCGTGTGGAAGGTAATAAAACAGAATTGGGAGAAAAGGTGCTCGAGGTAAAGAACTGGACCGTATATCATCCCGATTATCATTCCTTAAAAGTTGTCGATAATGTTTCGTTTTATCTGCGTAAGGGTGAAATCCTAGCTTTCTGCGGGCCGATGGGCGCCGGAAGAACTGAATTGATGATGAGCATTTATGGACAATCTTATGGTTCGAGCTGTAAAGGGGAAATTTACCTAAAAGGAAATCGTGTACATACTAATAATCCTAAGATGGCTCTTGACGCGGGTATTGGGTATGTTTCAGAAGACAGAAAGACTCTTGGTCTGATTTTGATACAGGATGTCAAAACAAATATTTCACTTTCCAGTTTAAATAAGCTTTCAAGAATGGGGATTGTTTCTTCGCAGGAAGAAATTCTCGCGGCGGAAAAATACCGGGAATCGTTGCGCATTAAGACCCCTTCCATAAATCAGATCGTGCGGAACCTATCCGGCGGAAACCAGCAGAAGGTTGTTTTGAGTAAAACTCTTCTCGCCAATCCGGATATTTTTATAGTTGACGAGCCGACACGCGGGATCGATGTCGGCGCGAAGTTCGAAATTCATTCTATCCTGAGAGATCTGGTAAAACAGGGAAAGAGTATTATTGTCATTACATCGGAAATGCCGGAAGCCCTCGGAATAGCGGATCGTATATATGTTATGAACGAAGGTAGGATAAAAGGGATGCTGATGCATGAAGAGGCTACACAGGAAAAAATAATGCATATGGCATTACTACATCAGGAGGAAGTAACAGTATGAGTAAAAGTCAATCGCAACACACTTCTTTAGGTACTTTGATGAGAAGTAATCTTCGTAATTATTCAATGTTTATTGTGCTTGCCGTGATTTTGATTTTTTTTGCGTTTGGTACCAATGGAGTCAATCTGAATTCCCGTAATATTTCCAATATTTTTATGCAGAACAGTTATGTTCTTCTGCTTGCCATAGGGATGATGATGGTCATCGTTCTCGGGAATATCGATCTTTCCGTAGGCTCTTTTATCGCCGTGACAGGAGCATTCAGTGCTATGCTTTATAATGCGGGAATCGGTCTTGTCCCAACGGTAATAATAACTATAATCATCGGCACTTTAATCGGAGCGTTCCAGGCTTTTTTTATCGCATATTTCAGGATACCCGCGTTTATCGTTACTCTAGCGGGAATGACCGGTTTTCGCGGAGTAGTTTATCTTATAACCAAGGTTACCCCGATAGCGATTATTAATGACAATTTTAAGCAGATCACTTCCGGTGTGGCAAATATAGATAGCCTGACCGTTGGCGATGTATATTATACAGCGGTAGCTGTGGGCGCCCTGATATTTATTATTTTTATAATTTCCGAAATCATTACCCGCAACAATAAGAAACGTAATAATTTTGAAATATTGCCATTAGGATTAGAGATAGCGAAGATAGTTTTATTGGGTCTTTTCATAGGCGCATTGAGCTGGAAGTTTGCTACTTACCGTGGGCTTCCGATAGTTGTAATCGTATTAGGTGTAACGATAGCGCTCTTTGTGTTTATCACCAATAATACTATTCTCGGACGTTACATATATGCCGTAGGCGGAAATGCGCGTTCCGCAAAGCTTTCCGGCATCAATACCGAAATGGTTGTATTTGTTGTTCATTGCATCATGGGCGCTCTCTGTGGAATTGCTGGAGTTGTTTTTACGGGATACATGAATTCTGCGCTGCCCCAGGCTGGGCTTGGTTTCGAGCTTGACGCCATCGCGGCATGTTTTATCGGAGGCGCTTCGACATCCGGCGGCATCGGCACCATTATCGGCGCGATAACCGGAGGCCTTGTGATTGCTTCAATCAATAACGGTATGTCTCTGATGGAGTTTGCCGCTCCCTGGCAATATGTGGTAAGGGGTTCTGTTCTTTTATTGGCTGTTCTTTACGACACATATAACCGCCGCAGATCCGGTTTGGGATGATTTTCTATCTAATGATATAATTAAAATACCCGCGTTCATAATAGAATGCGGGTATTTTAATTTAATATTTTATGGAATATACTTTTATTCAAGATATTCCTGAATAGGCAGTAATGCCGCACCGAGCACTGGTGCCTTGGACCCAAGGCGTGATGCAGCAATCAATACGTCGCCTGTTCCTTCAAAAACGCGAGGTGTAAACACTCTCTCTTTCAGAAGTTCAATAAATAAATCACCAACGGATCCAATTTCCCCTCCTATCAAAATTGCCTGAGGATCCAATCCCAGACATGATGTTTTGAATTCCAAGCGCAAAGTAATCCAGGTATTCGTTCCATAAGTTGATAACTGTTTTATCACCTGATTTCAATGATTTAAGAAAATCAGAAATAGAATAACCGACCGGATTTTGAATTTCCATGGCTTGAAAATATCTTTCCATAAGCGCTTTTTCCGATGCATATAGTTCCCAGCAGCCTTTCCTGCCGCAATTACATAGTTTTCCATCTGGAACTACCGTCATATGCCCAAACTCACCGGCACGCTGATTTTTTCCTTTATATAATTTTCCATGAATTATAAGTCCGGTTCCTATTCCTCTTGCAACTGAAACATATATAAGTTCACTTGATTTTGAAGGTTTGCCGAATTTCATTTCGGCTAGAGCACCTGCGTTTGCTTCATTTTCAATAAAAATAGGGTAGCGGAAAATATTCTCAAAAGGTTTGAATTGAATATCTTTCATTCCAAGATTTGGGGCCAACTCCAGGGTCATCTTATTCTGGTTGACCGTACCGGGAAGTGAGAAACCGACTCCGAGAACTTTTTCATGCGGGATTTTTAATGATAGGAGGATGTGTTCTATTTCATCAGAAGTCCGGTTCACCACTTCATCGATACGGCCAAAAGATTCTATTGAAAGTTCGGATTCAAAACGGACCTCTAAATCAAGATTTGACAAGATAATCCGAACTTTTTCTTGTGTGAATTCCACTCCGAATGATACCCGCGAGTCCGGCAGGTAGCGTGCAATTATTGCTTTCCTGCCGCCTGTGGATTCTGCTGTACCGGCTTCCTCAACAAGGCCTTCTTCTATTAATTCCTGTATATTTGTAGCAACAGTGGGAATGCTGATGCCGGTTTTCAAAGATATAGACTGTCTAGTTAATTCTCTCTTTACAGTGAGTAGATTTATAATTTTCCGGCGATTGTAATTCTTAATAGCCTTATGATTGATAACCGGAGAATTCATTCGTTTGCCTGCCTAGAACTTATTTTGTTTCTAGAATGTATTGGTTGACCAGTGCCTCAAGCATTTCCTGCCTTCCGGATATATTATTAATTTTGTCGTTTGATAGTGCATATTTTTCGAGAGATATAAAATCCGCTTTGCCATTTACAATTTCTTTACCGATGCCTGTTTGGTAACTGGAGTAACGGTTTTCAACAAATTGATCTAGCGCTTTATCGTCAATAATTTTTTGTGCTACTTTTAACCCGCGGGCAAAAGCGTCCATTCCGGCAATGTGACTGTAGAATAAATCTATGGGTTCAAATGAGCCCCTCCTTACTTTTGCATCGAAATTAGTACCACCCTTGCCAAGACCGCCGTTTTTCAAAATCTCAAACATTGCTAAAGTTGTTGTATTTAAGTCGGTTGGAAACTGGTCAGTGTCCCAGCCCAGAAGCATATCACCCTGGTTTGCGTCTATGGAACCGAGCATACCGTTGATACGGGCCATATTAAGTTCATGCTGAAAGGTGTGTCCGGCCAGGGTAGCATGGTTAACTTCGATATTGAGCTTAAAATTATTATCAAGTCCGTATGTTTTTAGGAAACCCATGACTGTAGCGGCATCAAAATCATACTGGTGTTTGGTCGGTTCCTTGGGTTTTGGTTCAATAAGGAATTGTCCTTTGAAACCGATCTTCTTAGCATAATTGACGGCCATACCCAGGAAACGTGCAAAATTGTCAAGTTCCAGTTTAAGATTTGTATTAAGAAGGGTTTCATATCCTTCGCGGCCGCCCCAGAAGACATAATTTTCACCGCCAAGTTCAAAAGTGATTTCAATCGCTTTTTTAACCTGGGCTGCTGCAAAAGCGAATACATCAGCATTGCAGGAAGTAGATGCGCCGTGAACAAAGCGGGGATTGCTGAAAAGGTTTGCTGTTCCCCAGAGAAGTTTTATTCCCGTTGATTTCTGCAATTCTTTTGCTATTTTAACTATTTCATCAAGACGCCGGTTGGTTTCACTGAGAGTGTCAGCTTCCGGCGCGATATCACGGTCATGAAAACAATAAAAAGGTATACCGAGTTTTTCGATGAATTCGAAATTCACCATCATTCTTACCTTAGCTTTTTCCATGGGATTACTTTCATCATCCCAAGGCCGGATCATAGTAGCAGAACCAAATGGATCGGTGCCGGTTCCTGTCATTGTGTGCCAGTATGCAACGGAAAACCTGAGATGATCTTTCATAGTCTTTCCATTAATTTTTTCTTCTGCATTATAATACTTGAATGATAACGGATTTTTTGAATTGGCACCTTCATAAGGAATTGCCGGTACATCTTTAAAATATTCATTCATATTATCTTCCTCGCAATAAATAAAGTAAGAAATTATATCATTTATTAGATTACATGTCAATTAAATAAATATCTTATTAAATAACATTTAGAAAGTATTTTATTTTTCTATTTTCTAATCCCGACTATTTGAATATCTTTGTGATTGTTTGCAGCGCCTGCCGTTTTTTGGAAATATTTTTCCCTCAAACTGATGGAAGAGGCAGATTTGGAATTAAACTAGTGCTTAATTGCGTAAGTTAACGATAGTATTTCTTAATTGAGAACCTTTCACTTCCCGTTTTCTCCACACAAAAGGTTTTGCGGTTTCAGTGTATGCTTTAACAAATGCATCTATTGCTTCTCTCAATTCTTCCGTGTTTTTAAAACTGGCGCCTCTAAGAGCTTTTCGGCTCATAATACCAAACCATATTTCCACCTGATTTAACCAACTTGCCGAAGTAGGCGTGTAATGAAAAAAAACATTCTTATTCCGGGATAACCATTCATCGTTCTTTTTGTGAATACAATAATTGTCTAAAATTACATGAATTTCTTTATCTTTTGAAACATCTACCACCACTCTATCCATAAACTCAAGAAATTCAATACGTCTTTTGTATTCAGTAGTTTGGGTGTGTATTAACCCTGTAGCTACTTCCAGCGCAGCAAATAGGTTCAGCGTTCCATTTCTTTTATATGTACTTTTGTATCCTCTTACAATTTTTCCATTATCCGTCTCTACATAGCCGGTTGTCCTTTCCAACGCTTGAATACCAGGTTTTTCGTCTACAGATATAACCAATGCATTCATCGGCGGATTTAAATACAACCCAATAATATTTGTGGCTTTTGTCGAAAATTCAGGATCAGTGCTGACACACCAACTTCGCTGTCGGGATAAGCAAATTCCTTCTTTTCTTAAAACCCTCCATACCGCATGCGTTGATGTGTTTAAATGTTTTGCTAAAGCCGGACCATCCCAAATTGCCTGCCCGATAGGCGGTGTTTTTTCCAGAGTTTCTAAAACTTTGTCCCTGAAATTCTGCCCATATATTTTTGGCTTTCCTGACCTGGGCAGATCATACAATCCATCAATTCCTTTTTGCTGAAATCTTTTTTTCCAATCAATAACCGTATTTGGTCTTATGTGAAGGTCAGCCGCAATCTCAGATACATTTTGTCCTTTCAGGCTATTGACAATTATTTTCGCCCTCTCTACAAGTCGCGCTTCCATAGTTCGGCTTCTCACCCAACTATCAAGAATAATTTCATCCGCTTTGGTGCATGTTATAACTTGCGTTTTCTTAGACATACAACCTCCTTTTTTATGTCTAAGATTATAATTAATAACGCTTATTATTGCAATTAAGCACTAGGTTAAAAGATAAGAAGATTCGACTTAGCAAGGATAGCAACCAAAATAAGGCTTACTTATACCAGGTCTAATAAAATATCATTTTACATTCGATATTTCCTCGAGAATAATTTCCTCATCCTGAAATACTTTTTTTATTACAAGCCTTCTGTCCGAATCCTCAATATATGCACTTGTACTTTTTAAAAAAGTTCCCATCAGCTTGCCAAGGAATTGATCCCCCATAGAAATATGCCCTTTATAAACCCTGAATGTTCCCGCTTTTACGGTTAAATTTTCTTTATTTTCATAATTAAATGTCATTGCTAACGGTTCTTTCATGAAGGTTGGGAGTATAATATAAATGATTCCATGACTGCTTGGGTCAAAAAAACGGCCGGCATATTGACTCATTGAAAACATATCCAGAACGGGAAAACCCGGTTTAACATTAATCCTGTATTTTATCGAATTTGTTACATCATTCTTTATTGACTTAGCTGAATATTCAACAAATCCTTTATCCCGGTTCAATTTGTAATAGGATGAGACAAGGCCGCTGAATCCGAATTTCTCCCAATTTTTCCAATAATTCGTGTTTAAAGTAACAATTGCTTCTAATGTTAATCCCTCGATCGGATCGAATAGGGTTATTACCGGCCAGTTAGTATAATTTTCATTTAATTTTTCACCTGAAACACTCACTATGTTGAAATATAACCGGTAATAAAATCCACCGTTTTCATTTGTTATCTTTTTTGTTACCTGATAAAAATCAAAAGCTTTAGATCCATCGACATAATCACCGTAATGCAGAAATTCACAGTCAGATATTTCAATAGCAGGAAATGTCTTCATTGGCTGCTGATTTTCCATAATTGTACAGGCGCTTACTGTAAAAAAGGTAATTAACAGTATTCCTCCGAAGATTAACCTTAAATAATTAAGCATAATTCATACCTCTTTATTTTATTATTATGGATGCAGAAAACTTATTAAAAGCATTATATTCATAGCAGTCACAATGCTTCCAATAAAAATCAGTAGAAAATTTGTTGATTTTACATTCGCAAATTTACCCATTACTTTCCCTGAAGAGGTCAAATAGATTTGAGTAAAAATCGTTATGGGGAGCTGAATACTCAATATCATCTGTGAAAAAATTAGTCCTTGGAATGGATTTCTAATAAAAAAGATAATAATTAAAGCGGCGATTACCGTAATCCATATACCGATGAAAGTATGACTATCCTTGGGGTTATAATGTTCGCCAAAAATTCCCGAAAAGATTGAGCCTCCAGCCATTCCAGCTGTAATACTGCTTGATATTCCGGAAAAGAGAAGGGCAATGGCAAATAGTATTGAAGCACTGTTTCCAGCAAGTGGTGTAAGCATTTTTTGCGCCTGTCCCAGTTCATTTACATCTATCTTATTTTGGAAGAAAGTTGCGGCTGCAATAATGATTATTGCACTGTTAATTGCCCATCCGATTACCATTGAAAAAAGCGTATCAAAAAATTCGTAATTAAGCTGGCTTTTTATAATTCTGTCATCTTTCAGGTTCCACTGACGGCTCTGTATAATTTCAGAATGAAGAAACAAATTATGCGGCATCACAACCGCACCCAGAACACTCATCATAACTGGCATTGACCCTTTCGGTATGGAGGGCTTAATCCAGCTGATAATTGCTTTCGGCCAGTCAACATGAACAAAACCCAGTTCAAATAATAATGAAATTCCTATAATAGAAACAAACCCGATAATAATCCTCTCCATTTTTTTATAAGAATTTGTGAATAGAAGTATAAGTGTTAAAATTGAGATTAAAATAGAACCGATTACTAACGGTAAATTGAAAAGGATTTGAAGCGCAATAGCAGCCCCGAGAATTTCTGCAAGCGCGGTTGAAACGGCAGCTACCATAGCGGTAAAAAGGATTGTTCCGGAAATCCAGGGTTTCATGTATAATGCAGAAGCCTCAGCGATACATAAACCGGAGGCAATACCAAGGTGCGCCGCATTATGCTGGAGAATTATAAGCAAAATTGTAGATAGAGTAACAATCCATAGTAATGTATATCCATATTTTGAGCCGGCAGCGACATCGGATGCCCAGTTTCCAGGGTCGATAAATCCGATCGTTACAAGAAGGCCTGGCCCGATGTATTTCAATATTTCGAGAGCGCCAAACCTGGCCTTATGAGCTTTTATGTTAAAAATGCCTTTTATTAGTTTTTGAAATTTCATTCTATTTCCCTCAACTAACTATATTTTAGACTCCTGATGATTTAGTGATGTAAAATCCGTTAAATTAAATTTTACAGTATTTATTGTATTATTTTATCCAGAATAATAACCGATCCGTCTGAATCTATGGCTTTTACCATCAGACCTCTCTCGGAATCCTCAAGCCAGAAATATATTTGCTTTGTAAATCCCTCCAATAGTTTTCCAAGAAAAGGATCGGCAATCCTTCCCCCGATTTTTAATGTATCGAATTTTCCAATTGGGGTTTCTATTATTTCCTTACCGATAAAATTAAAGCTAACAGGTATCGGTGTTTTTGACATAAGAGGTTCGGCCACATAAATTATTCCCTTTCCCCTCATATCGAGAAAACGCCCGCCGATCATTCCAATCGAATCGAGATCCCAGATTGGATATTCCGGATTATATTTAATTTTACCGCTACTTGATTTCAATGTATAACCATCCCAATATTTAAAACTGTAAAAAATTTGTCCACTGTTTTTATTAATTATAATTTCACGATAAGTCATTCCTTTTTCATTATTTTCCATCATATTGCTGTAATTGTCATAACAAGATTCAGTCAAAGAAACATTGCGGAGTGATACTTCCAGTTTGAAATTATAATTGCTGTAATTTTCGGGATGCATATTTTCCTTTCCTGCCTTAATCACCTGGCTATAAACAACAATTCTTTCTTCAGAATTATAAACCCGGTATAAATTATAATAGTTATCTGTTTTCTCACCGTTTTTATAAATATTATAATGAAGTGTTTCACCATCCCGAATTAATAATTTTTTAGCTTTCATTGGAGACATTTCATTTTTTACACAACCTACAAACAAAATAAAGCATAATAATATAAATATTGAAAGTATTATATTATGTTTCATAAAACCTCCTAGGATTTGTTTGGTTTTTTAGGATTATTGATTTTTTAATAAGGAATATTATTAAATCTTTTACTAAGGTCTGCCTTCCGCTAAAAATATCTTCTCACTTTTTTCATATATTCCAGATATTCCCGGCCGCATTGTATTTTTAAGAACTTTTCTTCCTCCATAATTTGATAATGTGTACCCAGGATCACAATGATTGCAAATATCAAAAAAAACAGATTACTGTAAATAAGCCATGTTCCAATAAAATATAGATCTATGAATACAAAAATAGGGTTTCTGGTTTTTGAAAAAATGCCCGTTGTAACCAGTTTTCCCTGGTTCTGTTTATCAATGCCGACCCTCCAGGAATTTCCAAATGAAATAAGAGATAGAATAAATAAAATAAAACCTGCTGATGTAATGATTACTCCCGCTGCTTTTAATTGTGAAATATTGAATAACTGAGTATAAAAAATGTCAGGGAAAAGGTGCCATTTCAATTGAATAGAATAAGATATAACCACAAAAGACCATATTAGCAATCCTGCAATAAATAATATTTCAAGAACAGCATTGAAGCCTTTTTTCCCCTTTCCAATGACAAAAGGCTTAATACCTTTTGTCATTAGCTGGAGAGTCCTGCCAATCAGAAAAAGATACAGTAAAAAGAGGCATAAAAGCTCGAAATAATTGATAAAATTCATTTTTCTTCCTCTTGTATTTAGTTTATGTGAATTTAATTATAAAACTAATGCTTTATCACATTTGAAATTTCTTCCAGAACCTCATAATACCCCTGAACCTGTGTTTTCAATGGTAGCCTTCTATCAGTATCTTCAACCATCACACTTGAATTTTTTAAGAAAGATTCCGCCAGTTTACTGAGAAAAGGGTCTCCTATATACATAATGATTTTATTTACTTTGAAAGTTCCTGTTTTAATGGTCAGGATATCTTTTTTTTCAATTTTGAATGTTACCGGCAGGGGCTCTTTTGTAAAATTCGGAACAACAAAGTACATAATACCCGGGCTGTGCGGGTCAATCAGGCGGTCGGAAATAAAATCCTGAGAAAAAGCATCCATCAGTGGAAAGCTGGGTTTTATATTTATTGTATAGCTTGTTGTAATTATTGATTGGTCCTTTAATGATTTCGAGGTGTATTTTATATAGCCTTTATCCTTGATTAAATTTCCTTTATCCTTGATTAAATTTCCTTTATCCCTTGATAAATTTCCTTTATCACGGTATAACTGATAATGAAAATAAAATAGACCGCTAAAGCCGAATGACGAAAAAGAAGGATCATCCATAGCATTTGTGTTCAAATTTCCTTCCGCTTCTATCGTTTGAGCCCTTACAGGATCAACCAGTGCGGATATCGGCCAGTTAGAATAATTTTCTGGCAAATTTTTTGCTCCTGAAACAGGAATAATATCCATATAAAGCCTGTAATAATTATCTCCCGAACCATTTGTCACTATTCTTGTTACATAATAATAGTCCATAACCTTTTCCCCGCCGTTATAATATCCGTACCTGAGATATTCTCCATCCTTAATGTCAGTAAAGTGATAGGTTTTCATTGGAATTATCTGTTTGCTTCCCATTGAAAAAGCGTCAAGTTCAATAAATACTAATAAGAACAATATGCTGATAATAAACCGCAATCCTTTCTTCATAGTATTACCTCCATTCTATAATAAAAAAAATGAGATCCTATATATTATTAAAAAGTTATAATGATAATAATAATCAATATCAATATTAAATAATAAAAATTTAAAAAATTGATATTCTTTTCCGTAATCATGACAAATATGGGCCGATTTATAAGTTCAAAGTTTCTCACTGCTATGTGCGATTGTGTTAATGAAAAGTAAGACTAATGATAAAAAAAACTTTTTATTATTGATAATAATTATCATTATTATTATATCACATTATAAGTTTATTTGTCAAATAAAAAAACATTTTAGTAAATGTTATACGACCATTGACAAAATTTTCCTTGATAGATAGAATATTGGATAAGGGGTTTGTCCTAGAATAAAAATTTGTTATTATTAAACCAAATATTTATTTAAAAAAGGAGGAAAGTTATGGCAATAAAAGGTCAGTGGATAGAATATGAGGATCAGCGCGGCTATTTTGCAATTCCTGAAAAGGCGGCGGAATCGCTTCCTGGTATCATTGTAATCCAGGAAATAGGGGGTGTGAATGAACATATTGAAGATGTGACAAGGCGTTTTGCCGCAGCAGGTTATGCGGCCCTCGCTCCTGATCTTTTCGTGGTCGGTGGTGCCAGACCGGCAGCCCTTACGCCGGAACGGATAAAAAAGGCTATGAATTTTATGAGACAGTTGCCTCCCGCTGCTTGGGGAAACACTTCGGTAAGAGATACAGAACTTGCAAGACTTCCGGAAATTGACCGGAAAGAGATCAATGAAACATTTGGGCTCTTATTCACCGGACCTGGGCGGTTGCTGGAATATTTACCCCACCTCAGGAAAGCAGTCCATCATCTAAGGACTGAACAGCCGGAAACAAAGAATCAGAAAGTAGCCTGCGTCGGCTTCTGCATGGGAGGTGGTCTTTCGGCCCTGCTTGCCTGTGAGGAACCGGAAATTTCAGGCGCCGCCGTCTTCTATGGGAATACTCCTCCTGTTGATAAAATTCCATCCATAAACTGCCCGGTAATAGGCTTCTACGGTGCCAATGACCAGCGGGTTAACCCTGGGATTCCAGTTTTTGAAGAAGCAATGCTTAAAGCAGGAAAGTCTTATGAACACTACATCTATGAAGGAGCAAACCATGCCTTCTTTAATGATGACGGTTATTCATACAATGTCAGGGCTGTCCGGGATTCATTCGTAAGACTGTTGACTTTCTTTCATAAAACGCTGTCGGATTGAGTAAAGTTAGATGGATCGTTACGAATGTCTGATAATGGCCAAACCGGGAGGGCCAAGATGTAATATGAGATGTTCTTATTGTTATTACCTGGGCAAAGAGAGTCTCTTTCCAAAAGAACCTATGCTGATGACATATAATCTTCTTGAAAAGTATATAATGGAGAAGATTGAAGCCTCGCCCGGGCCCAATACCCATTTCGAGTGGCATGGTGGGGAGCCTACACTTCTTGGGTTGGGTTATTTTCGAAAAATCATTCATTTTCAGCGAAAGTATAAACCTGAAGGATGGACCTTTTCCAATGGCCTGCAGACAAACGGCCTTCTGCTTGATGAAGAATGGGCGGAGTTCCTTGCTCAAGAAAGTTTTTCAGTGGGGCTAAGTCTTGACGGGCCAGTTGAATTTCATGATAGGTTCAGAAAAACCTCTAATAAAGATCCAACGCAGGCAAAGGTTGTAAAAGCTTTCCATCTTCTGAAAAAACATAAAGTCTTCTGCAATATACTCTGTGTTCTCAATTCGGCAAATGTTACAGAACCTGATAAGTTATATGATTTCTTCAGGGAACTGGGTGTTGCTTATATCCAATTCCTGCCCCTAGTCGCACAGGAAAAAGGAGGCGGTGTCAGTGACATTACTGCAAGACCAGAAGTTATAGGGAACTTTTTGTGCCGGGTTTTTGACCGGTGGATCAGGGAAGATGTAGGCAGGATTGTAATCCAGATAATCGATGAGGCATTGCGTCCTATATATGGAGTTCCTCATGCTTTATGTATTCACAGGGAAACCTGTGGAAATGTTGCTGTCCTTGAACATGATGGAAGTTTTTATGCATGTGATCATTTTGTCGATCCGGAGCATTTAATCGGAAATCTAAAGGAAAGAAAACTGAGTGATTTGGTAGCCGATCAGGAAATGATCCGTTTTGGAAAAATCAAATGGAATAAACTTCCTCAATATTGCCTGGAATGCGAGGTACTTTCAATGTGCAACGGGGGCTGTCCCAAAGACCGGATATCTAAAACTACGGATGGACATGATGGGCTGAATTACCTCTGTTCTGCTTATAAAGCCTATTTTACTCATTCCAGACCTGAACTTATACGTCTGGCGGCCCACATGAAAACCGGTAAACCCCTTAGAGCTTTCAGGGCTTCAATCCAATGAAAAGCGTCACGCTTGCTTTATATTAGTATATTTAAGAGGAGTTATATGGGAAAAATAATTTTCGGTAAAACCGGATTAAAAGTCAGTAGGATAGCATTCGGAGGAATTCCGATTATGCGCCTTTCAGTACCTCAAGCTGTCAAAGTAGTAAAGGAATCATTAGATTTAGGGGTAAATTTCATTGATACGGCGGCTGGTTATGCAGACAGCGAGGAAAAAATAGGTCTTGCAGTTAAAAACTTTCCAAGGCGAGAGCTTGTAATAGCAACAAAATCACCGGCTGGCGATAAAAAAACCTTGCTGGAGCATGTCGATAATTCTTTGAAAAGATTGAGAACTGATTATATAGATATTTACCAGCTTCACGGCGTAAGCACCGAAGAAAAATTTAATGATGTAATGGCAGAGGACGGGGCTTATGAAGGGCTAATGCTTGCAATAAAACAGGGAAAAGTTAGATTTGCCGGGTTCAGTTCTCATACAATGAGTATCGCTAAAAAATTACTATTAACCGATAAATTTTATTCTATACAGATTCCATATAATTTTATAGACAGACAGGCGGAAGATGAAGTAATACCTCTCGCGAAAAAAAAGAACCTGGGTATTATAGCAATGAAGCCTTTGGGCGGGGGACTTTTAAACAATGCGAATCTGTGTTTTAAATATCTTTTACAGTTTGAAGGCATTGTCCCTGACCCGGGAATTGAAAAACTCGGTGAAATGAAAGAAATAGCCGGCATTGCCGATAAGATGGTTCCGTTATCCAAATCGGAAATTATGGAGATTGAAAGAATACGCAGTGAAGTCGGCAGCATATGGTGCCACAGGTGCGATTACTGCCAGCCATGCCCGGAGGATATTAAAATAAGTACCGTGCTTTCGGTTAAATCATTCATTAAAAGGATGCCTTTAGAAAGGGCATTTTCAATGGTTAATAATCAGGTTTTACAGGTTGATAAATGCACGGAATGCAGGAAATGCGTCAGTAAATGCCCTTATAATATGGATATTCCGGTATTATTGAAACAAAATCAAATATTCTGGAATGAATACGTCGAAAAAAACAGGGCGCCGGATGAAAAGTAAATTATTTCATTATATGTTAGAGACTAATGATAGGAGGATCCTGTGATTGGTAAAAGTGCAAAAAAAGTAACTCAAAACAAATCTGTGGCCGGTTCTACAATAAATCAACCGCCGATAGAGCTATTGAAACCCAAATTCTATAAAGAAAAATCGGTTTTAAGGGCATTTCAGAAAAGAAAAACTATCCGTGAAATAAGCGATAAAAATATTTCCCTGCAAATGCTTTCAAATCTTTTGTGGGCTGCAAATGGAGTGAACCGCAAAAAAGGCCCGTTTGGAATTGCCGGAAGAACCGCTGCCTCTGCAAGTAATTCCCAGGAAATCGATATTTATGTTGCCATTAATACCGGAACATATTTTTACAATGCATTTAAAAACAGGCTGGAGCCGGTAACCGATGAGGACTTGCGATCTCTGGCAATCGGCCAGGGCCAAGTGAATTTTGGAGATAAGGCCCCGGTTCGTTTCATTTATGTCGCGGATGTTTACAAACTTTCACATACTTCCGGTTATCAGGAACCCGGACTTCAGAATCCGGAGGTACAAAAATCATATTATTATGTTGATACAGGCCTGATTGCGGGTAATGTATATTTATTTACCGCATCCGTTAGTCTGGCATCCTGGTTCCATAACTGCAATAGGACAGCCCTTGAGGCAAAACTAAAATTACGTGCCGATCAACGTGTACTCTTCGGACAGACAATCGGATACCCTGCTAAACAATCTCTGACAGGTAAGTTATGAAAATATCAGTTTGTTCCATTTTATTTATGATTATCACACCTTTAATGCTCTTATCGAAACCCCTTCAATTCGGAACTTTACCTTCTGAATCGGCTATTCCAATAATAATTGCCGGGGAAAAGGGCTTTTTTAAAAATGTGGGCGTTGATATTAATCTTGTACCTTTCAACTCTCCCGATGACCGTAATATCGCCGTACAGGCAGGGAAAATTGACGGTATTATCGCGGATGTTATGACTTCCCTGACTTTCATTGAGGCCGGTTTCCCAATGAAAGTCACATCAGACATAAACGAAGACTTCAAACTGCTGACATCGCCGAAATCCGGTATCGACACTTTTCAAAAACTGAATAATAAAGATATTTCTATAGTTCCCAACTATGTGCTGGAATACATTATGGATAAAATGGCACAAAAAAATAATATAACTTACAAAATTGTAACAATTCCCTCAATTTCTGCCCGGTTTGAAGCCCTGCTGGCCGATAAAATCAGCGCTGTAGTTTTCACCGAACCCCAGGCAACGCTTCTGGCTTCAAGGGGAGCAAAGGTTCTCGCATCCGCCCGGGAGTATGGCTTGAAGGCCGGTGCAATCCTGTTCAATGATAAAATCCTGGTTTCAAGGCCGGATGCAATAAAGGCTTTTTACAAAGCTTATAATAAAGCTGTAGAGTACATTGTTAAAACCAATGCGGCGGAATACGGGGGAATTCTGAAAAAATACGGTTTCCCCGATGCTGTTACAAACTATCTAAGCTTGACCTCCGCATATAATAAGGCCGGTAAAATCACAGACGAATCATATAAAAGTGTACTGGAATGGTCAAAGTCAAAAGGTCTGATAAAAAAGGATTATAAGTTTCAAGACATTAGTAATTACAAATTCATTGAATGATTTTGATGAAGGATATTTATAATAATGATAAATGTCGAGGGATTAAAGGTTAAATACGGCAGTGAAACTGCATTGAATGATATTGATTTATACATTCCGAAAAACACAACCTGCGCTGTTATAGGGCCTTCAGGATGTGGAAAAACCTCTTTGGTCTATGCTCTTGCCGGGCTTATAAAACCTTCGGAAGGCTTTGTCCGGATCAATAATAAACCATTAACCGGTATACGAAAAGAGACCGGGATTATTCTTCAGAATTTCGGGCTCCTGCCATGGAAAACCGTCTGGAATAATGTTTCGCTTGGTTTATCCTCAAGGAAACTAAATAAATCAGCAGTAAAATCAAAAGTCGATTCCATACTGAAAGACCTTGGTATTCCGGAGCTTAAGCACAAATTTCCCGCACAGTTAAGCGGAGGACAGAAACAGCGTACGTCCATTGCCAGAACACTCGTGGCCGGGCCGGATATTCTGCTTATGGATGAGGCCTCTTCGGCGCTTGATGCCATAACGAAAGAACATATTCAGGACCTAGTCCTCGATATTTATAGAAAGAGTCCGATTACGCTTGTCATCGTGACGCATAATATCGAAGAAGCTGTTTTTTTAGGCCAAAAAATTGCCGTAATGGGAAAGGCAATGATCAGGCGTATTATGGATAATCCCTGTTTTGGGATTGAAAATATAAGATTTAAACACGATTATCATAACATGTGCCTTGAAGTTAGGAAGTGTCTTCAGGAAGGAAACATCTTATGAAACTGCTTAAAAGAATAATATTAAACAAAACGCTGTTTGGTGCGCTGATTGTCATCCTATTCTGGCTTATCCTGCATATTTTTGTAAATTCAAGAATAATCCCCGGTATATTTGAAACAGCGGCTGCCTTTTTTAAGCTAATGAGCGGAAACCTGATTATCCATATTTCCGCCAGTCTTTTAAGGATTATTCTGGCAGTTGTGATTTCGATTTTTATTGGAGTACCGCTTGGTTTATGGACTGGAACAAATAAAAATGCCGATTCTGTAATATCTCCGGTGGCATATATCCTTTATCCAATTCCGAAAATAGCCTTTCTTCCCGTTTTAATACTGCTTTTGGGTCTCGGGGAAAGTTCAAAGATTATTTTGATTATAACAATTATTGTTTTCCCGATACTTCTGGCTGCAAGGGATGGAGTCAGGGAAATACCTCTTGAGCTGTTTTATTCTGTAAAATCGCTCGGATTAAATGACCGGCAGATTTATTCAAACTTAGTCTTTCCTGCCGTCCTCCCGAAAATCTTATCATCCCTAAGGATTAGTATAGGGATAGGTATTTCTGTTTTGTTTTTTGCGGAAAATTACGCAACGTCATATGGAATAGGATATTTTATTATGAGAAGCTGGACGGCGATGAACTATGTCGAAATGTTTGCGGGGATCCTGGCCCTGAGCCTTACAGGAATGATGATTTTCCGGCTAATGGACCTTCTGGAAAGAAAACTCTGCCCATGGATTTTCATTATTGATCAAGTAGATGAATAGACGAACTCTTGTTATTTTTAAAAATTGTGCCCCTTTGGTTTGACCGGGCTCATAACCGCGGCATGCTTGTGAAGGCCTTCTTATTCCAGTATGTCAATGAATTTATCCATATCATAACTTAATAATATACCTTCTCTGGATAATTTCATAGGGTCTTTCAATCTGGTGTTAAAGCCTCCATTTGTTGTAAAAGCCAGCTTAAATCCAAGTTCTTTAAGCCATTCTTTTATTTTGTCCGTTGCAATTCCAAATGGATAAGCAAAGGCTCCTCTGGAGCCGGTAAATAACTCACATTCTTTAATATCTTCAATAAAAGTTTTTCTATCAACCTTTTGCAGTGCTGTAAACCCGTTTTTCCTGGTATGAAGGGCTTTTGAATGATTGGCACATTCAAAGACATCATTCATTTCAGAAAGTTCTTCCGTTGATAAACATATTGACTCTTCAGTCGAATATTGTACTGGTTCGTCGAAAAGCCAGTCCAATACTACAAAACCGACAGCGTTAAAACTATATTTTTTCAATACCGGATAGGCATAAATCATTACGGATTTATACATATCGTCAAATGTTATCAATACAGATTTTTCCGGGAGTCCCTTACCTTTGTAATAGAAATCTACAATATTTTCAAGTTTTAAAGTAATGTAACCGTTTTTGTATAAATAATCCACCTGTTTTTCAAACTCTTCTAAAAACACAAAAAGTGTTTTAGGTAGTATATCTGTATAATTCTGTTTAACTTTTATATTTGAAACATTATCGGCATTCCAGTCTACACGTTTAATAATTTCATGATACATCAGGGTATGAAAACCTTCCAATTATTTCTCCCTAAAAAACTTTCAGCTTTTTTTGGATAAGCTTATATTATAATAAATCCTGCTGAAATAGTCATTTCTTTCAATCAGGGTTCTTCAGGGTCTGGTTTAATATTTGTTTGATAATAAGATACAAAATGGTGACACATACTATTAATAAATTTAACCAGCAAAACCAATTCCCGTATTTTGAATAAAATGTATTTATTTTTTTTACCCGGAATCCGGCCGTTAAAAAATTTTCATTGTTATCTATTTTAAATGTGCTCTCTTTTACAATCCGTCCATAAGGATCGCTGATTGTCTGATCCCCTTCTCTGGCTGATCTTATTACGGTAAAACCGTTTTCCACTCCTCTCATAACAGCCATTCTTGAATGCTGCCAGTTATCAATTTGAAAATCCCAGGCCGGAACAAGTAAGATATCTGCGGTTGAATACTTCCTTATCCAGCCCGGAAAATCCATATCTTTACAAATGGCCACACCCAGTTTCAATTTTTTGTAATCAAAAATCAAAATACTGTTTCCTCTTCCGAAAGTCCTTTCCCAACCGCCGACCAGGTATTTTTTTTGATATTCAAAAAAGGTTTCGTCATTTGGTAAAAATACCGATGCTATATTTTTATCCGGATTATTTTTTATCTTCCATCCGGCAACGATAAGGCAATTATTTTTAACGGTAAGAGCTGAGAAATTACTGTAATAAGCAGTTTTTTCATCCTGTTTTAATTCTGTAATTTTTTCCGGCAGCAATATGCAGTCTAAATTCTGAGAATTACTTTTATCAATTAATTCGTCATACATATGTATAACAAGATCCCTGTTTTTCGGGTTGTTAATGTTTGAATGAGCCGGTAAGTGTTCGACATCAAGGCAAAGCACATTAAAATATCTTAAATTTTGGTCTTCGTTGTTAACATTTTCTCTAATATTTGCGATCCTGAGAATACCGAATATAAAAATAATTATAAGGATTACTGAAGGAAAAATTAGGTCAGAAAACCTTATTTTTTGATCCTTTAAAGTTAATAAAAATGCCGATAATGATGCAAATAAAGATATTGTAAATGTGATTCCATAAATTCCGGTTATTGAAGCAATCTGGATTAAAATAACATTATTTGCCTGAGTATATGCCAGGCTTCCCCAGGTTCCATCCGGAAATGTTATACTCATAATAAATTCAACGACCATCGTTAAGACCGGAAAGATCAAAATTCTCAGTGGATTTTTTATTTTTGAGATTAAAATCTTGTTTAACAGAAAGATACAGGCAAAAATTAAAGCCCAAAAGAAAATCATAATTACAGCGATAGCAGGAAAGAAAATCTGGTTACTCAAGAAGAAAAAAATATTTATCTTTGACAGCACGATGGCAATTAAAGCTGCAAAAAAAGCCGCAGCTTTTGTATTATAAAAACCATAGATCAAAAGTGGAACAGGTGCAATCCAGAGTAAAAACCAATAATCTCCGCTTAAGCCGGTTGAAAAATAATACAATGCTGCTGAAAAGAGAATCACCGGGATAATAGAATACTTTTTCAGGAAAAAATGGCTCATTTTAAATCCTCCTGGTTTTATTTAATCGGAATATAAATATCCACTTCCGGCTCAGGCAGATTAATTCGTTTATCTTCATAAACTTCGAGGTCCTCAGCATTGCCCCTTTCATAACCGGATTTATTAAACCATTCACCGTATATGTAGCGGGTTACTTCATGTATCTTATCCGGGATTTTTCCCTTAGCTGTAAAAACG
Organism: uncultured Spirochaetota bacterium; assembly: GCA_963783575.1. Lineage (GTDB taxonomy): Bacteria > Spirochaetota > Brevinematia > Brevinematales > JAOACQ01 > CAWEAK01. The sequence goes on from CAWAOD010000005.1 coordinate 580,942, forward strand.
GCATAACTGCCGGCCTGTATAACTTTACCTGTCATTCCCTTCGGGATATTTTCCAGTGATGTTACTTCATTGGCCGCAATATATTTAAAACTGCCGTCCGGGTTAATGTCCGTACAAATGCCATAAAACTTTCTTTGATCAACCTTGTTTGGAATTTTCTCCCAATATTTGAGTTTAATACATTTTTCCCAGAATTTTGGTATCTGGATAGAGTTCTGCCCGTTTTCCAGGGTAGACCGGATGCCCGGACCAATAACCATAAAAGATTCTTTGTTAATTATCATTGGCTCCATAAATATCCCTCCGACATAAAATGATAATTTCCCATCAGGAAAGATTTTTCTATCGTATAATTTCAATCTTTCCCTGTTTTTGCGGCATTGACCCGGAGTGATGCCATAGAACTTTTTAAATGCACGGGAAAAAGCCTCCTGTGACTCGAACCTATATAAAAAAGCGATTTGAATAATGCGTTCATCGGTAAAAATAAGTTTTTGCGCAGCAGCGGACAGCCGTCTTTTCCGGATATATCCCATAACCGAATCGCCGACCATTATTTGGAATATCCTATGAAAATGATAAATGGAAAGATGACCCTCACGGGCAACATTCTCAACGGTAATTTTTTCAGTTAGGTTATTCTCAATAAAATCTATAGCTTTACCGATTTTGTCCAGGTAATACAAGGCTTATACCTCCAGGATTTGTTTCAACAAAGAGGAATATTATAACATATTATAATTAATTTTTTATGACAGGAATTGCTATTTTTTTTCTATTTTCTTCAATTTGATATTTTTTCAAAGAACAAATAATTTGAAAGATACTTTTGTACAAATTTTATAAAAAGATGCAGATCCATAAAAACAATTGATTTTTATTTATGTTTTTGATATGCTTTAAAAAGAGCAGAAAAACTTGTGGGTATTCATATGGCTCTTGATTATTTGATGCCTAATATGGATGGCAGAATCTGTAGTGAATTTTTAAGATTACGGTAAAGATCTGGAGTTTAAATTTTAAAGAGGAGGCATAATAGATGTATAGACTTCCCGGAAAAACCGGGGTGGTAGGTTATTACTCCCGGCTAATTGAATGGTCATTATGGTACTTATGAAACTGAATAATAAGATTGCCATTGTCACCGGCGGCGGAAGAGGTGTTGGGAAAGCTATCGCCGAAGCATTTGTTGCTGGCAACTGTAATTGTAACTGCCGCCCGCCAGACAAAAGGTCTCATTTATAAAGTTCCTTAATAACACTCTCAATTGGCAGTTCCTGGATGGAAATATCTCTGATGCCGCAGGTTTCGCTCGCGGTCTGGATAAAGTCTTTGAGCGGGATGATTGAAATATCGATCTCAAGTTCCAGATCAGTTGGAGAAATAGTCTGCATGACTTTCACACCCGGAATGCCATTTCCTTCCCATTTCCGTTCAGCGTTGAGTGTAACAGTTTTCATTGTTCCGAAATAATTCCGGAGTTTTTCCATCGATCCCTCAAAAACTATTATACCGTGGTTGATCACAATTACCTGACGTGCAAGGCGTTCCACATCATTGAGATCGTGGGTTGTGAGAATGAAGGTGACACCCTTTCGGTTCATTTCCATAATAAATTCCCGGATTTTTTCCTTTGCGATCACATCAAGCCCAATGGTCGGTTCATCGAGAAAAACAATCTTAGGAGAATGGAGCATGGCCATTATGAATTCACATTTCATTCTTTCACCAAGGGAAAGTACCCGGGTTGGTTTACGGATAATGTTTTTCACATCCAGAAGTTCTACCATTTCATTCAGGATTTTTTTAAACCGGTCTTCCGGAATATTATAGATCGCCTTGTTAAGCACAAAAGCATCCAGGGGCGGTATGTCCAGGAGAAGCTGGGATTTCTGTCCGAACACAGCGCCGATGTTCCCCACGTAGCGTTTCCTGTCTCTCCATGGGATGTAACCGAGAACATTTGCTTCTCCGCTTGTCGGGAAAAGGATTCCTGTGAGGATTTTAAGCGTCGTAGATTTTCCGGCTCCGTTCGGTCCAAGGAACGCTGCGATTTCACCCGGTTCGATATCGAAAGAAATGCCTTTGAGCGCTTCCACAGGAATCATTTTCCGGTAGAATAGGCTTTTCAGAACTTCCAGAAAATTTTCCCCTCTTTCATAGGTTTCAAATACTTTTTTCAAATCCCGTACGCGGATAATAGGTTCTTGCATAAAACTAACCTCCGGCACTGGTGTAATATTCGAGCATCCTTTTCCAGTAATATAGGCTGAAAACACAGAACAGGACACTCATAGCGGACGCTATAAGGCTTTCCGGAGCGGGACGGGACAGCAGGGCGGAAGCCGGGAAAAAGCCGACCATGGCGACCGGGATAATAAAACTGATTATAAATTGGAACGGTTTGGAAAATATCGAAATAGGATAAGTACCGAAAGCCGTTACAGCCTGAAAAATCTCATAAACACGAAAATTGCCGACCCAATAAATACCTGTGGCTGCCATAAAAACAGCAAAACCGAAAAACAGGATCATTGCAAAAAAATACAGTATAATAAAAGCCACCCATGCTTCCGGTTTCAGTGGTCCAATATGTGAGAGTGCAATTCCTGTAATGATAAGCCCACTCAATAATTTGCCCAAATCATCGGAATCGAAGCCTGTTACTACGGCCATGAGGAGTGTTGAGCGCGGTTTGATTAAAAGCAGGTCGAATGTGCCTTCGCGAACACGGGTTATGGTATTCCCCACAATCCCGAAGAAAAATGGGAATGAAATCCCCTTTGCGAGCAAAAATATACCCTGTATCAGCAGGGCTTCATACAGGGTCCAGCCGGGAAAAGCAGTTCCTGAACCGTAGATCAGGAAAGTAACAAGTGGCGCGACCAGCTCAACTGCAAGCATTATAAACAGGCTGAAAAAGAAATCCGCTCTGTAGGCCATCCTGGATGCAAACGCTGTCCGGATACCAAGCCAGTAAATCCTGAAAAAATCCTTCATGCGCCAACCCCTGTAAAGTGCTTGATCGCTGCACGGTACATGATTTCAGAAACTCCCAACATAACGAGAACAGCAGATGACTGTATCGCAACGATCTGCGGAATGGGCATTGTTATCCCGGCCATTTCATAATTCCCAAGAAATACCCGGATCGGTACGTAGGAAATAAACTGGAAGGGCAAAAACAAAAAGAGCTTCTGGAAATAATCCGGAAAAAAAGCAAGCGGGATAAACGATCCGGCAAGAATGTCACGGAAAAGCAGGAAAACCCTTCTTAAACCCTCCGCCTGGGTCAGCCAGAAACCGGTAATCCCGATACAGTAATTTACAAGGAACATCATCATAAATCCCAGAAAAAGTGATATCAGAAACCAGAAAGGGTAGGCCGGAGCCAGTTTAACTTTAAAAACAAAGATAAATAAAAAATAAACCGGCAGGAATTCAACAAAAAATCCCAAAGCCCGATGGCCGAATTTCTGGGATAACGCGTAATACCGGTGCGAGATCGGACGGAGAAGGAAAGTTAAAAATTTTCCGGTTCTGATAAGCATCTGTAAATTCCAGTCTGCAAAATCCATGGTTATATAATAAATGAGCGATGCAACCGCGAAATAAATAAGCATATCGCTCAAAGTCAGACCTTTCAGCGACACTCTTGAGCCGTAAACCGCTTTCCAGATGGATATCTGGATAAAGTACGTCACCGGTCCCACAAAAAGCGAAACCAGAGCATGGGAACGGTAAGCCGCCCATTCTTTGTATGTGGCGGCTGCCGTTGATAGTAAAATCCTGATTAAACGCATAAAATACCTATTTTAAACCCGCCCAGATAATATTTCTCGGTGCGACTACGGAATCCATCGACCAGATTCCGTAATTAACGGCTATATATACCGCTACCAATTGTTCCGACGGATCGATATATAAAGCGGAAGAACCGTATCCTTCGTGGTTATATGTTTCCTGAGATGCAAGAGACTTATCACCGCTGTAACTCCAGCATAAACCAACCTTCCAATCCGGGTCTTTCCGGCCCCAGGAGAATCCGAAAGCCCCTTTAAGCTGATACATAATCATAGACTCCACGGATTTGCGGGAAAGTATACGAATTCCATCAAGTGTCCCATTGTTCAGCATCATATTTCCAAAACGGCTCATGTCCATTAGAGTGGATAGTATTCCACTTGAAGGTAAATTTTTATTGGTGCTAAATCCTGCCTTCCGGATTACCATATTTCTTTCCCAGTTATCCATTACACAAACTTCTTTTTCCAATTCCTCAGGAACCTGGAAATAAGTATCATTCATACCGAGCGGCCGGACGATTCTGGATAGGATGTAATCCTCAAAACCCATCCCTGATTTTCTTTCGATAATTTCTCCTAATATATTGAATCCCATGGAACAATAATTCCAGCATTCCCCGGGTTTCGACTGAAGCGGACCCTGAAGGATTGCTTTTATCCAGTCCGGATTATTTTCAATTTCATTATAGATCCTTCTCTGGTAAGGCTCATTAAAATATCCTGGCTCTGCCACAATACCAGAAGAATGGGTCAGAAGATGAAAAATTTGAATATCTTTATGAATAGGGGTGTTGAATTCAGGCAGGATCGTGGAAATGATCTGTTCCAGGCAAATTTTTCCGTCCTCGATCAATTGCATGATCGCCGTCGCTGTAAAAACTTTGGTGATAGAAGCCATTCTCCGGAGCGATTCCGGCTTGAATGCCGATTCAGGCTGATCGTATGCGAGCTTTCCGGAAGTACGGTGTGCGAATATTTTATTATTCCGGGTTAACAAATACCCGGAAGCCATGACTTTACCGCTTTCAATCAGACAATCGAAATGCCCTTCCAGTTTATCCAAATATTCCGGGAAATAACCTGCATCTTCCGGTAAACAATCCGCTTTTCCACTGTACCACATGATCATTCTCCATTATTAACTTAAAATATATTCTAATTTAAAAATTGAGGAAACTGGGAAGAATTATAATAAAAAGAATAATAAACTGCAAAAAAAGAAGTAAAATATTTAAAAGAAATTATTAACCACATTCCCTTTTGTTTGATACCAGTATTTACAGAATTTCTCACCGAAAAACCTGAGATGGGCGGTAAGCAGGAGGACTTTATATCTTATTTGTGATAATTTCGATTTTTTATAATAATTGATTAACTGAATCAAGTGCTAAAAACTCATTTATGTTATAAAATAAATGTACCGAATGCCTGCAGGTGTTTTTCAAAAGTTTCCAGCATTTTCCATTCAATTATAGGAATATTTTTTAGCGCTTCGATTGGGATGGCCATAATTTCCGCAGATGTTTTTGCGACAGCTGTAAAAATGTTGGACGATCCTATCAGGAATTCCTCTTCTCCGAAGAAATCACCCGGAAGAAGAAAATCGATATACTTATTTTCAGCATAAATTTGTGCTTCTCCGCTCTTCAGCAGGATAATCCTTGGATTATCGGCCTGAATCAATGAATCGCCGGGCTGGACCGATTCAATAACAATTTTTTTTGCTATCCAGTACTGAATAAGGCTGGAAACCATTTCTCCAAAAAGTTCCGTGCTTTGTAAAAAACTAATAATCTCGTAAATTCTTTTTAATTCTTCTTGATTTACATTTCTGCTGATAAATTCATTATAAATTTCAATGGGTATTTTTAAAACTTTAATATAGCTGACTGCACGATAGGTTCTTCTGGAGGGTTCCCGAAACAGTGCGGAAATTTCGCCTAGAAAGGACCCTGGAGATAGTTTATAAGAAACCTTTTTTTCGGAATCTATATATTCAGCTACACCGCCCAAAATAAGATAAATATGCCGGTTTTCATCCCCTTTTTTAATAATTATTTCACCGACACCGCATGTTATTACACTGCAATTTAGCAGCATATCCAAATCAAAGACGGGAGCCTTTGGAAAATATTCTCTCAGGAAAACATAAGCCGATTGCATATAATAATCCTTGTTAGACTTTATAAGAATGTCTTCCTGCCCGAAAGTAGCGTTTGATCCGATTTCCTTCTCCTGGGGCGTCAGTTCTCTTGAAGTATGGCTTAAAATAATCTTTAAAGATTGATCTTTCGAAAAATCCGCTGCTTCGCCATGAATCATCCCGCCGCCGATATCTATTTTTTTCTCATTGACAGGCAATAAAAGACTGGTTTTAAACCGTTCATAGAGCATTTTGGCTGCAGGATTGCTTTCAGATTCTTTCAGCAATACCGAATCCAATACTTTCAAAGAAGGGATATCGGCAAAATGTGCATAGGTTTTATAACCGCCTTCCCAGAATGCGCGGAAAAACATAATGGAGTTTTCAACAGGATGAGGTGAAAATATCGGCATTACCTCCAGCCCATTAATATTATTCCATTCATCGAATTGTAAGTCATGAATGATAAAGGTGTTTTCAAAGCGCTGTTTCGATATTGACATAAGTGCGGACAATTTTTTTGATATTGAAGCCCTAACAAGCGGGGTAGCATAATAATTTATTTTATGATCCGATCGGACAAGGGATGTCAGGCCGGCAAAATGGTCGTCATGGGCATGAGTATGGAAAATTCCTTCAATCTCATTTACGCTGATGCCCAGCGCTATTAAGCTTTGTAAAATATTAGGACCGGTATCGATCAAATAAAATTTACCCTGAAAATTAATGATACTTGACATGCAGGGTTTTGTGACATCCCAGCCGTCACCTTCGCCAATATGGATAACAGAGAAGTATTCGCGGTTGATATGGTGATAATCGAGATTTACAGGCGGTTTATATTCCTCTCCTTTTCCCAATGAAAGATCTACCGTCAGACTTATATCTTTATATTTAAATTCATATATGTTCAAACCTTTTCTTTTGACGGTTACATCGTTCTTAATTTCAACCGGGGAGGATTCTACAGCCCGGAAGTCAATCAATTCCTCGGTTTTTTTGATTTTGTCAAAAGCGAATTTCAGTTTTAACTTAAACATTGCTTCTGCAATATCTCTGGATATACCGGTTTCCAGAATTTCATCTAAACTTGTCAATCCATAATTTCCTCTCAGCAAGTACTCACTTTGAGCTGTAACCTGAATCGGATGACCGATCAATATTGGCTTTTCCCCTGTATTATTCGGGTGGCCGGGCAGAATCATTCCCTGCCTGTACAGCATCTGTAGTATTGGAAATTCGGCCAGATTTGAAAATTGACCGTTTTGTATTGATACATCCGATAAAAGGATGGCATTAGGGCCGGTTTCATATGAGATGCCGTTTTTCATTTTCGGCACGATAAAACCTCGAATCATTAAGTGTTTAACTACATCGGCCGGACATCCGCATAGAATGTAGAGATTTTCCTCGGGAATTTCAACCCAAAACACACCATTTGTAATTTTAATTTTATCCATAAAATCTCCTTTACCAAAAGTCAAGTACTTCTGAATAAAAAATTCCAAATCTATTAGTCTTAACTTTTTACCCGATTGTGTTTTTCCTTATTTTTCTTTCTTAACTAAAATTATCTCATATTATAAAGCTGTTGCAATTTTTTGCAATCAAAAAAGAATTTATTTTTTCATTTTGTTGGATAGTTTTTTATAACATATTTTCTTTTTAAACTTTTATAGAATAAACCTTTCTTAAAGGTAAATTTAAATACAATTATATTATTTGACTTTTATAATTTATAATATTATGTTATGGAACAATTTAATAATAATAAGTAATATTGTTAATAGATGTATGAAACGTCAGTGTGTCTTAAGTTATAATTTCCTAAGCCGATTTAACACGCTATTATCAGAACTTTATTTATAAAATTTTTATGGGGATTCATTTTGAAATACAATGAATCTATAACAATTAGAAATGATATTAAGCCTGGAGATTTGGGTTATATTACTTATTTCCATGGGATAATATACAATAAAGAATACGGATTTGATATTACTTTTGAAAGGTATATAGCAGTACCTTTATCCGATTTTATTTTCATCAGAGATCCTAAAAGTAGAATCTGGATATTAGAAAGAAAAGGTAAAATATTAGGAAGTATAGCAATAGTAAATATTGATAATATTCAAGCGCAATTGCGATGGTTTTTAATAGATCCATCACTCCGAGGGAAAGGACATGGAAAGAAATTACTGGAAGAATCGTTAACGTTTTGCAGAGAGATGAATTTTAAAAAAATCATATTGTGGACAATAAACTTTTTGGATGCGGCAATTCATTTATATATAGAATACGGTTTTGTATTTGTGGAGGAAAAAAAACATGTTATTTGGGGAAAAGAAATAATAGAACAGAAATATGAATTAATGTTATAGAAAGAATTATTTCCGGCTTTTTCAGGTGTAACGTTTTTTCATATCATTGAGGATTGTATAATGCTTTCTTTCCTCTTCAATAATCTTCTCAATGGCTTCATACTGAGTCTTGGGAATAAGATTCTTTATTTCATGATAATAAAAAATGGAATCCAGCTCCCGCTGCAATGCGAAATTAAAAGCATCAACCGTATCCTTTACCTGCGCCAAGTGTTTATCCATAACTTCTTTTGTAAAAATAATGTTGTTATCCACATAACTGCGAAGATAAGCGCTATATTCACCGGCATAGTTTTCCTGCGGATTGTAGTTTTCTATATTGGCAGATATAGATTCAAAAGTATCTTTATGCTCTGCTTCCGCTTTGGCAAGAGAGGCAAAAAGCTTTTTTGCTTCCTCTTGCTTGGCAAGTTGCTCTGCAAATTTATAAAAATTAATACCATTCTCTTCAATCCGGATAGCAACTTCCATTATATCGCTTGCTGAAAAACTCTGCATTCTATAACCTCCTAAAGAATTACCCTTTTACAAACATTTGCATTCACTTAGAAAGCAAAAAATACCAATATAATCAAATCTAAAGCATTTGAGAAATCTTGTAAGTCAGGTCGGCTGTTCGGCAGGAATAACCCCATTCATTATCGTACCATGCTATGACCTTTACAAGATTACCGCCAATTACCATATTTGTTGGCAGATCGACTATGGCCGAACGATCATCACCCTTGAAATCCATTGAAACAAGAGGATCTCCGTATCCGCCTGATGTAACACCCAGAATACCCTTCAATGAACCTTCGGAAGCTTCAATAAAAGCAGCGTTAAGTGCGTCTTTTGTAGTTGCTTTTTCAACCATAGCAGTAAAATCAACAACTGAAACAGTGGGAGTTGGAACACGCATAGAGAAACCGTCAAATTTTCCCTTCAATTCGGGAATAACCAGGGCCAGAGCTTTTGCAGCACCGGAAGTCGTTGGAATCATATTCAAAGCGGCGGCACGCGATCGTCGCATTTCTTTTTTATGTCCCTGATCCAGAATCATCTGGTCATTGGTGTAGGAATGAATAGTAGTCATAACTCCTGAAATAATGCCGAATTTATTGTGAACGATTTTTGCAACAGGTGCAAGGCAGTTTGTTGTACAGGAAGCGTTTGATATAATGTTATGTTTGGAAGGATCATATTTATCGTCGTTTACGCCAAGCACAATTGTTATATCCTCATTCTTTGCCGGAGCTGAGATAATAACCTTTTTAGCCCCGCCCTTATTAATATGAACATTGGCCCCGGTCTTGCCTTTAGCTGAATCACCCAAGGCATCTGTAAATATCCCTGTTGATTCGATAACAACATCAACGCCCAGCTCTTTCCAAGGCAGGGCTCCTGGATCTTTTTCAGCAAATACCTTAATGATTTTACCGTCTACTAAAAGATTGTTTTCTCTGATTTCAATATCCGCTTTGTAAATGCCGTAATTCGAGTCATATTTTAATAGTGATGCATTCATCTTGGAATCGAATAAATCATTGATCGCGGCCACTTCAAGTTTACCGGGATAACGCTCGTTAATTGCTTTGAAAACCTGACGGCCAATACGTCCGAACCCATTGATACCTACTTTAACAGACATAGTTATCCTCCTTTAAGTAATTTAAACAGCTGTACCTATAATGTCAAATCATAACGGAAAATAGATAATTACTTATTAAGAATAATAATAATAAAAAGAATTTAAAATTCAGTACACAATATTTCATTACCAAGTAATTACATTTAAGCATTGGCTGAAAGTAAGTATCTTCAACAGTCAAAGAAAGAAAATGGTTCGCTTGGAAAAATAGAAAAAGCTCTTTCTAGTTATGAAGAAATAAAAATGGTGTATTAAAAATTTGAAAATATTATTTTTTATTGATCTTAAAATAATTCATTCATATTAAATGGTTTTCCATGTCCGGGATATACTTTGTTAATTTTTAACCTCTTCAGTCTTTCCAAGCTTGCATTTAATTTGTTTAAGTCTTCACCCTGCGGGCTAACAGCCGGTTTCCCATAATTTCTGAGAATGTCTCCGGAAATTAAATCGTTGTTTTCTGTCAGAATTCCTATAGAACCTTTTGTATGACCGGGAATGTGAAGCACAATTGCATTGAATCCATATTTATTAAGTTCCTGTCCATCCTCTAAATACAAATCCGGTTTAAAACCATCATAACCAGACTTTATTTTATTTTCAATAAATTTAATCCCTGTAATTAACCCGCTAATTTTCAAAATAATCCTGGAAATAAGCAGATTAGCCTGCCTGTTCTTTAAACTTTTCGCATGTTCTTCAAAACTTTCTGTCATAATCGAATCATTTTATGCATAACTATTATTGTTTTATATCGATTGCGGATATACAGTGCGTTACCGGTATGATCAGCGTCTCCATGTGTCAAAATTATTAATTTAAGATTTCCGGGAATGCAGCCTGCTAATTTCAATTCATTTTCAAGCTTGATACGATTGCCTGAAAATCCTGTGTCTATTAAAACAAACCCGGTATCAGTTTTTATAAGGAAGCTGTTAACAACACCTAATTTAATTGTTATAATTTCCTGCATAACATTTTATCCTAAATATTTGAGTCAGGCTGAAAACTTTAAATGAACAATATTAATTGACTTCCATTTATCAATAATTTTTATTGTCTTTATTGTATTTTGATCCCAGCTGTCTTCCATTTTAATTTTTGAAAAAATTGGATATTGTTCCAATATCACTATTCTTTTATCCCATTTTTTTATTTTATTTATATTGTTAATTTTCCATTTTCCGGCTTCCGCTTTTTCCATTCCTATGCGTTTCATTGTAGTATATGCTATAAATGTAGTTACAATATTTTTACGTATTGTATTAAATATAATTTCACTTTCCGGAAAATTATCAGCTAAATCCGAAAAAAAATTTTTGACAATATTTTTATTAAAATAATCCAGAACACCGCCTGAAATAAACAGTACTCCATCTTTAACATTATCAATATATTTAATCCACCGTAAATCAAAAATAGATCCTTCAATGCAGTGAGAATTTTTTGTCTCGGGAATAAGTTTTTTTCGTATTTCAATAACATCAGGGAGATCAATATCATACCAATTCAACTGTCCGTTATCAACTCGATAAAAAGTCGTGTCAAGGCCTGCTCCCAGATTTATAATCGCTGCTTTCGGATGATTTATCAAGAATTCATTTACGGTATTTTCAAGCATTTTTGCTCTTACTAGATGCATTATGTGAAGAGATTCGGGATAATATTTTTCTATTTTACTAAAATCATATTGTATTTTATCAACGATATCAATTGCTTTTAAATCAATGAGAATAGAATTTTTTTCCCTGCTTAATTTTGCGCGGCTCCATAAAGGTAATAATAACGTTTCCTGAATACCATCCAAATTTATTTTCATATAGCAATTCCTTCAAAATTCTCTAAAAAAATCATTTTACTTTAATATTGTTAAAATAGAATAATCAGATATTCTAATACTTCAATCTGAATTAATCAAATTTTAAATAAAATTCCAGGAATAAGATGTGAAGATTATAAGGATTGGCTTTATCTTTTTAAATAACAAACTTAATATTATCTTTTCAATTTGATGAGTTTTTTAATCAGTTAAATTATAATTAGTTAAATTAGTAAGAAGGCAAAAGATTATGATGCAAAAAAGACATTTAAGTATATTTTTAAAACTTTTGCCTCTTCTGTTCCCTTTTCTGGCACTTGTAGCAACAGGTTTATGTTTTACCGTATTGCAGTCTTTCGGAATAGGAATGTTCGGGTACCATTATTCATCGCCATTTTTTGCTTACAAAACGGTATTTTCAGAAAAATGGTTTGTTAATTCTTTCTTTTTTTCATTTTATGTGGCTATTGTATCCGCTTTGATCGCTACTGCTCTGGGGATACTTTTTTCCTGCTGGGTCTGGTCCTTACCAATTAAAATACGGCAATTTGCCGTTTTACAACGCATATTTCTGATCCTTCCGCATATTTCGGTAGCTTTCATTATCGTGATTCTTTTCAGCAGGACAGGGGTCTTATCCTCAATATTTTACCAGCTCCACCTGATCCAAAGAGCCGAACAATTCCCTTCTTTTGTCTATTCAGGAAACGGGCTGGATGTTATCGCCGGTTACATATTCAAGGAAGTGCCGTTCGTTATGGTTATGGTTCTGGGAATACTGGCTAAATTGGATGTCCGGCAGGTCGAAACCGCCAGGATGCTTGGCGGAAATAACCGGATGATCTTTTTCCGCATTATACTGCCTTTTATAATGCCGGTTACAAATACAGCCTTCCTGATAATTTTCATTTACAGTTTCGGCGCTTTTGATTTACCGTTTGTTCTTGGCGGCAGCTACCCCGGAATGATTTCTTTGAGGGTATACGAATACTATTTTCAAAGGGATTTATATTACCGGCCAATCGCAATGGCCATACTTACGCTGCTTTTCTTCTTTTCCCTCTTTTTTATATTGCTTTATTCCCGGCTTGCGGAAAGACTTGAGAATGATGTGAGGAAGATATGAAAAAAGGATGGGCTGAAGTATGGATTCCCGTTATTATTTTTAACGCTGTCTTTACCTTTCCGGGACTGGTACTTGTCTTTTATACCTTCTCCTCAATGTGGAAATTCCCGGAGATAATACCGGGGCGTTATGATTTCCACAGTTTCAATTATCTACTGAAAGAAGCCCCGGGAATAATAAAAAGCCTCGCCTCTTCTTTAATTTATTCGATCTGTTCAGTTGCAGCCACATTTGTCATATCTGTTTTACCGGCATCTGTTTTTGCCCGCTACAGCTTTCCTTTCCGCAGACTTCTCGAAGGATTATTCCTTGCGCCGGCATTGATACCTTCCATGGCTTTTTCTATGGGAATCCATATCTTATTCATTAAAGCGGGACTTTCCGATACTCTAACCGGAGTTGTAATTGTATTGTCGATTGTTAATTATCCTTATATGCTGAGGGCGCTGACAGCCGGTTTTCAATCTTATGGATTCTCTTATACCGAATGTGCTGGGAATCTTGGAGCCGGCTTTTTCCAGACCCTCCTTGAAGTGGAAATCCCTCTTTTAATACCGGCCATTGTTTCCGGCGGATCTGTTGTTTTTCTTATTTCCTTCTCTGAGTATTTCCTTGTATTTCTTATAGGCGGGGGCAGCGTTCCTTCCTATACGGGTTATTTATTCCCTCTTCTCAATTCTTCGGATAGGAGCACGGCTTCATTATTAACTTTGATCTTCCTCATTCTTCCCGTTATGCTTTTTTTTCTAATTGATTTAATGGTAATGCGGATTTATAGAAAAAAAGGGATATAATAAAGTCTCCGGCCCCTATTTTCCAAGGACTTCCCGGCTCCAGCCATCCTCGAGTTTTTCAACATAAGCCGAAGGTATTTCAGGAACGCCGTTCTTCGCCAGTATTTCAAGCGGAAGCGTTGCCTCTCCGAGATCAAGCTTATGGAAGTTATTCTGCCATTCGCTAGAAAGCCGCTTAATATCGAGGACGGTAAAATCCCCCCAATTTTTAGGTTCATTCTTGGAATACTGGGCTTCGGGAGACATTAAAAAATTAGCGACCATCATGGCACCCGCTTTATTCCGCGCGTTATAAGCGATCGCGGTAAAATGAGTATTGAATATGGAACAATCCTGCATTACAGTAGTCCTGACTGTTGAAGGATAACGGCCTTCTATAATCCGGTTCTGAGCATCGGCCTGGTGGTACGACATATTGAAATCCACTTCTCCCCTTTCAAAAAGAGTATCGAGAGCGGCTATATCCTTCGGATATGTTTTTCCCTCCTGCCATAGGAAGGGTTTCATATCGTTCAGATATTTCCAGAGGCTTTTTGTCTTTTCTTTAAAAAGATTTTCGTCATAACCCTTCATATATTGCATAAATCCCCCGGTCGAGGCGTAAAAAGCCTGCCGGATAAATGCCGAGCCCGTGAAGTCCGGAGGCTGGGGATATGTAAAACGGCCGTGGTTTTTCTTAACCCATGCGAGCAATTCCGAAAAATTTTTTGGAGGATTCCCGATCTTTGCCGAATCGTACTCAAAAACGAATTGCGCCCTTCCATATGGAGCTTCAAAGCCTTTAACAGGATAACCGAAATCAAATTCAACCGATACGGGATCAACATAATTTTTGAAATTTGGCAGTTTTTGAGTAAATGGCCCAAAAAGAAGCCCGTTTTCCATAGCATCGCGAAAATTTTCACCGTTAATCCATACCAGGTCGATCGTACCGCTTGATTTTCCGGCCTGTTTCTCACTTAGAAGCTTATTTACAAATACTCTTGCATCAGCAGGAACCCTGACAAGGTTAATCTCATAACGCGATTTTACTTCCTTCGTAACATATTCGTCTATCCATAGATTAATACTTGCGGATCCTCCCCACATATAAAAATTTACCGTAGTATTCCTGGCTGCTTTTTCAATTTCATCATAATTCTTTGAAAGCCAATCGGTGTCAAAATGCTTAGAGCAGGAACCGAATAAAACCAATAATAAAACAAAAAGTTTTTTCATATTTCCTCCCGACTCACCCCCATAAGCGCTAACTTGTTAAGGAAAAATATTCCACAATTTGCATTTTTCTTCTTCTCTTTTTATTAATAAGTCCTCTGGAAATTCTTATCCAATTTATAAAAATACCGGTAAGCGAAAGGCATGGAATAATTACTCTCTGCATTTCATGAAGCATAAATGCAAATTCACGCCAACGGCTTACTATCCCTGCCCTGATTAATAATATCATAACCCCAGGGGGAAAAAGTCTGGGCTTGCCAGATAAGTTTGTCGTTTAACAGGGCCACAAACAATTTGCCATACAGCCAAGCCTTGGAACTTTCATCTGTATATTTAGGCAAATGCCCAAGTTCCGCAAGTTGCTTAAAACGTTTAAATACTAATTCAACCTGCCATCGTAATCTATACCATCGCAGTATTTCTGCCGGCGGAAAACTTGACTCTTCAAAAGTTGTGAATACAATCACAAACTCCGCATATATTAGTGTCTCCGGTTTTAACTTCTGACTCTTTTTTATAGCATGCTTTTTAATACGTTTGTGAGCCTTAAGAATAGCTTGTTCAGATTTTCTTATAACACAAACTCTACCGGAAACAGTGGTTTTATCAGGGCATTGTAAATGAACATTCCATGAACATGCTTGTCCCGATTTCGAAACTTCTGATAATCTATCCAGCCAATTAAATGGCTTACCGGATGAATCGCTAACTACAACATGATGAGGGCTGATGCGGACCAATAGAGAAGCTTTCTGCTCAACGGCAAACTTTATTCCCGGAGCCTGACCATAACCTCGATCACCTATAATATAATCACCCGGTTTCAAATCAAATTGTTTAAACGACTCACCCGTCCCTATACCGTTCATTTGAGTTACGCGAAAGTAGTCACACTTGAATGTAGGTAGTCTAAGACTGTAATGAACCTTCCATAAACTTCCCGTCCTTCCAGGTTCTTTAACTACAGTAGCATCAAGAAGGCGAACTTCAAATCCATCTTTATTTTCCAGTTTCACACCTCGCTCCTCAAATAAACCTTCACATAATGACGCCAACCAATCCGAACTCTTTCTTAATCGCTTCAGCAAGGCAACATCAGATAAATCTGCTAAATTGGCTTCACGAGCCCTTACTACTGTTTCTCTTAGAGAAAACCCGCCAGCCAGATGAATCAAAAGGGTTCTGAGCAAGTCCTCCTCAGATTTGCACTTACGCAATCCCCTTAATGCACCCGTTTCCTTTGCCTTTTCACGCCAACCTATTGGAAACATTGAAACTAAAATATTCCAATCTTCATTAATCATAGCCACCTCCATATAAATATTATAGCTATGATTTGTAAAAATATCAAGAATCAAGTTAGCGCTTATGCCCCCCTTCCCCCTCTCTTTGGTAAAGAGAGGGGGAAGGGGGGTGAGAATTTCAATCCTCTATATTAAGCCTCAATTTTACGCGATCACCGGCCCTGATCCCGCCATGAATACGGTAAACTGTGCAAATCCAGTCTTCAATTGAAACACGGTATATGATAAAATGACCTGCAAAACGCACTTCCTCGACAATGCCGGGTCCCATGTCATCTTTTTCTATGGTAAATGACTCGGCCCTGGCATAAATTTCCGACCGCTCTTTCAAATTGCTTTTATTAATTCCAAGGATATTATGAAGTTTTTCCGGTATGATATTTACATGTCCTAGAAAATCCGCCACTTCTAGGGACACGGGACGATTATAGACTTCATAAACGGAATCATACTGGCAAAGCACTCCTCCTATCATAATACCAATCCTATCCGAAATCATAAAAGCTTCCTGAAGGTCATGCGTAACAAGGAGAGTGGTGATTTTAAATTCCTTCTGAGTTTTCCGGATAAAATCCGCCATTTCGAACTTAAGGTTTTTATCCAGGTTGGCAAAAGGCTCATCTAAAAGTAAAAGCTCAGGGCTTAGCACCATAGCCCGGGCTATGGCAACCCGCTGCTTCTGCCCGGCAGAAAGCTCGGCAGGATATGAGCTTGATTTTTCAAAAATTCCAAAATGCTTGAGGATCTCTTGCACCTTAATCCGAATATCTTTTTTGTTTTCATGCCGGGCACGAAGGCCGAACGAGATATTGTCAAATACGTTCATGGTAGGGAAAAGAACATAGTCCTGAAAAACAAGTATCGCCGAAAAATTATTTTGTTTTTCAATGCTTCCGGCATCAGGATTTTCCAATCCCGCAATAATTTTAAGAAGCGTGGTTTTCCCTGCTCCCGAAGGGCCGATAATTGAAACCAGCTGTGCTTCATCTACGGCAAAACAAATATCTTTTAAAACGGACTTTCCATTATACTGCTTGCAAAGTCCTTCTACTTTAAGAACCATTCAGCCTCGCTTAAGTAAGACTTTATTTTCTTAAAAGTCGCTTCGTTTTTAATAGGCCTGGGAAGATGGACATATTCATAATACGCCATATAACACCAGGACATAGCCCTCAAAAGAATTACGCTTTCTGTCAATAATGTCCTCTCCTGTAAAATTTCAAGACTGACACCAGGTAAAGCCCGTGAATGGTAACTTTTCAGGAAAAGCCTCTTTTCATCATCCGAAAAACGGTAATTTATTTTCCAGAGCGTTGTCGTTGCAACAAGAAAATGAGCAAGATCCAGATATCGGTATGAAAACACCGCCTTTTCCCAGTCGACCAGGCAGCTTTTATTTTCCCCGATTATAAAATTATGAGAGTTTACTTCCGTATTCACAACACATAAAGATTCACCCTCAAAAATTCGGCCCGGATCCTCAAACCTCTTAACCAGCCGGTCATGATAATTAAGAAGAAGGTTATAAACACCGGGATATTCTACGGCCGGGTATTTTTCAAGCATCCTTATGCTCTCGGACATAACTTCATCAAAAGGATCACTCTGAATGATCAATTCTCCTTTCCTCAGGACGCCGTGGATTTTTGCGAAAATAAAAGCCGCCCGGTCAACGTCTTTTGTATAATCCAGGGGCCTTCCCTCAATATATTCCTCCAGTAATACGCCATTAAACACTATGCCATTGTTCATTGTTCCAATAACTGCTTCAGGGTTTTCAGTATTAAATTCTTTATCATAATAAAAGGCGCGAGGCGTCACGCCGGTTTCTTCAATGAGTTTTAATGTCTTAAACTCGTATTCAATCTGGCTTGAAAGTCCAAGCTGGCTTCCCTGGTTTATCCGGAAAACGTATATTCCCGATTTATCAATGATGCGGTAATTAGTGTTGTACTCGCCGGAGGCTAAAAATTCCACATTCTGTATGGCCGATAGCCAGCCTTTCCTTTCGGCAAATTCTTTAATCGATTCCGGAATATCAGCCATTTTTTATTATGCCTCACCTGAAATTTTCTTATTATAGTTTTCATAAAAATTAATTGCAAAATTTATTGATGTTCAATTATTGAATGATTACTATTTAATATAGAATTGGCAATAAAGGAGGTATTTTATGCCAAAAGATAAAGTTTCTTATTGGATTACATTACCGGGTTTTATTGTGGCTGTCATTTCCGCGCTTATCTCACTCATGGCGGGGATAGGAACGAGATTTGACTGGTGGTTTTTCCGAACGGGGCTCACTATCATCGCCGCTTCTGCATTTGTAGGAATAGCGGGCATTGTTATTTCACTCATAGGAATAATAGCCGTGATTTTTTTGAAAGTAAAAAAGGGTTTAACATATACGATCTTGGGGCTTGTTATCAGCCTTTTAGTAGCTGGAGGTCCCTGGTCTATGATGAAAATCGCGAAATCTGTACCCCCCATTCATGACATTACCACAGACATGGCTAATCCTCCCCAGTTTTCGGCGGTATTAACTCTTCGGAAAAATGCCGTAAATCCGCCCGAATACGGGGGAGCAGTAATCGCGGCTCAGCAGGAAAAAGCCTACCCTGATATCAAACCATTGATTCTGAATATACCGGCGGACCAGGCTTTTGATAAGGCGCTGAAAACGGCCCAAAAGATGAAATGGAGTATTGTCTCGACAAACCGGGAGGGTGGGATTATTGAAGCGACAGCAACAACCTTCTGGATGGGCTTTAAGGACGATATTGTCATCCGGATCGCGGTAAAAGACACAGGCAGTCTCCTTGATATCAGGTCCGAATCCCGTGTCGGAAAGGGAGATTTCGGTGCAAACGCGAAAAGGTTAAGGAGATTTTTAAAAGAAATGCAGAAATAGAAATCTTAAAGGATGTAAAATGACGATTTCTGTTATCATTCCGGTTTATGGGGAAGAAGATAAAATCAATGAAATAATAAGCAGACTGAAGGAACAGGCGAATTATTCAGCCTGCGAAATTGAGGTAGTTTTTTGCAGAACGGATGAAGGAGTAGAACTTAGCGGGCTTGAATCAACCGGTTCACAAATGAAGATCAGGTTTGTTATGTCGGGAAAAGGCCGGGGGTTACAGATGAATACAGGAACGAAAGCCTCGGCAGGCGATGTTCTGCTTTTTCTGCATGCGGACAGCGTTCTGCCAGATAATGCGTTTGGAAAGATAAAATCTGCGCTTTCCGATACTGCGATATCCGGGGGTGCTTTCTCTCTCAGGATTGACGTAAAACATCTTTTTTTAAAAGCAGTATCCGCTGTTACAAACCTTCGCTGCCGGTTAAACCGTATTCCTTACGGCGATCAGGCTTTTTTTATAAGAAAAGATATCTTTGATAAAATCGGCGGATTTAAAGAAATACCGATCATGGAGGATGTGGAGCTTATGCGCCGTATCAGAAATGCAGGGTTAAAGATTGCAATACTGAAGGATAAAGTTACGACTTCTGCAAGGCGCTGGGAGAAAGAGGGCTTTTTTTACACAACAATACGCAACAGGTTTCTTTCGCTTCTTTATACGTTTGGAGTTAAGCCGGAAAAGCTTGCAAATTATTACAGGCCGCATTCGGATTAAGGCAGGAATTATGAAAGATAAAGGGATTATACTATTCCTGAAATATCCCGAAGCAGGAAAAGTCAAGACCCGGATAGGGGCCGAGCTTGGGGATGATTTTACGGTAGTTCTTTACAAAAAATTTGTGTCGGACATTTTAAAAAAGATTTCATCACTTGAGCCGGATTTGATTATTTATTTTACACCCATGGAAAAGCAAAAAGAAATCGCTGATTGGCTCGGTTATTCCTTACCTGTTATTCCCCAGTCCGGGAATAATGTCGGTGAAAGGATGCGCAGCGCTTTCCGTGAGCAATTTATGGCTGGTTACAGCAGGCTGATCCTTATAGGAAGCGATATTCCCCATATTCCTTCAATATACCTGTTAAACGCATTGAATTTTCTGGAAAATAAGATCCCGGTTATCGGACCGGCTTCCGATGGGGGATATTACCTGATCGGGTTTAACCGTAATAATTTTCTGCCTTCCGTATTCGAGGGCATCAATTGGAGCACCGGTTCGGTCTTTACAGAAACTATTACGGCTTTTGAGAAATATGGGTTTAAACCCTCGGTTTTACCGGTATTGAGCGACATCGATACGGCGGACGATTTAAGAAAAATCCTCCGTGAATATGAAATGTCGGAACTGCCCGAAACTTCTCGTTTCTGGAACCGGGAAAAAGGAAGAATTTATGGACCCTAAAACTTTATCCGGTATTATCTCATTTTTTTCAGTATTTATTCTGGAAAGGTCTTTTCCGCATTATTCCGGAAGACTTCACCATTCGCGCCACACTTTGTATAATCTCTCTATAACACTATTGAATGGAATCCTGGGCCGGTTTATTTTTTTGAGTGTGAATATCCTGATCTTCAGTTTTATTGGATTGAAGCGGGCCGGTTTAATTTATTTATTTCCTCTGCCATATCTGCCGAGGGCGGCAATTGCGTTGCTCCTGTTTGATCTCTGGATGTACTTCTGGCACCTCGCCAATCACCGTATACCTTTATTCTGGCTTTTTCACCGCGCCCACCATAATGATCCAGAGATGGACGCCTCGACAAGCCTGCGCCTGCATCCGGTTGAGATATGCTTTTCATCGGTAATCCGGCTGCCGGTTTTTTTGTTGATAGGTATGGATGTTTCAATGCTTGCCATTTATGAATCCGTACTCATGGTCTCTATTTTATTTCATCACAGTAATATTTCATTACCGGTAAAGGCAGATAAGATTCTGAGGATTTTTATCGTTACACCGGATATGCACCGGATGCATCATTCTATTAATCCGGATGAAATAAACTCAAACTATTCGTCGATTATCTCCATCTGGGACAGAATATTCAATACTTTTACAAAATGGGGGAACACAAAAGCCATGCCGCTGGGGCTTCGTGTTTTCAGGGAGAAGAAGTGGCAGACACCCTTGGGAATCCTGGCGGTACCTTTTATGGGAGAAAATAACGGAGGGAACAATGGAAAAGAATGATTTTGATGTCATAGTAATCGGGGGAGGGGCGGCGGGCATTTCTGCCGTAAAAACGGCCCACGGGTTTGGAAAAAAAACCGCGATAGTTGAGAACAAAAAACTCGGAGGGGAATGCACATGGAACGGATGTGTTCCGAGTAAGGCGCTGATTCATGCTGCCGATAAAGCATTTTCCATCAAATCTGAGGCAATAATGGCTGGCAGGAATGTCTCCGAATTTATATCCGCGGAGGGTTTAACCAAAGGAGGCATGGCCTCTGAAGAAAAGGTAAAAAAAGCCCTGAAATATGTGGAAAAAGTAATACAAAATGTCTATTCCGAAGAAAATCCTGAAAGCTTTGAAAAAGCAGGAATCACCGTAATAAAGGGGAAAGCCGTTTTTATCGACAGCCGGACAATTTCAGTTGATGGAAAAAAGCTTAGGGCAGCCAGGTTCATAATTGCGGCGGGCTCTTCTCCATTTATACCTCCTGTTGAAGGTATAGATAAAGTCCCATATTATACCAATGAAAGCATTTTTGAAATGACTGAAATACCTTCCTCGATGATAGTCCTTGGAGGCGGCCCGATAGGGATTGAGCTGGCGCAGGCTTTTGGCCGACTGGGCGTAAAAATAACTGTCGTTGAGATGCTTGAGCGCATACTTTTCAGGGAAGATCCCGAACTTACCGGTCTTCTGGAATCACGCCTGCGTTCGGAAGGGATCACACTCCTGACGGGAACGAAGGCTCTTAAATTTGAGCCGGGTGACGACGGTGTCTCATTGATCATTGAAAATAAACAGAAGGAAAAACAGATGATCTCAGGCCGGGCCGTACTTGTGGCGGTGGGACGAAGGCCGAATATTGAAGGGCTTAATCCGGATAATGCACGTATAAAATTTACAAAACAGGGAATATTGGTAAACGCTTATCTCCAGACAAGCCAGCCTAATATTTATGCCTGCGGCGACATTGTCGGCCCGTATTATTTCAGCCATGTGGCCGGGTACCAGGGCATTACGGCCGGAATAAACGTTTCGATCCCCTTCCGCAGGAAGGCCGACTACAGCCAGGTTCTCTGGACTACTTATTCCGATCCTGAATTGGCAAGGGCCGGGTTGACTGAAGCCGAGGCTAAAGAAAAATTTGGAAAATCCGTTAGGGTATACAGGGTGCCTTACTCCAAACTCGACAGGGCTAAAACCGAAAGCAGGGAAGAAGGTCTTGCCAAATACATCCTCAATAAAAAAGGCAGGCTGATCGGGGCCCACATTTTTGGCCATCTTGCCGGTGAATTGATCCACGAGGCGCAATTGGCCCGCGTTTTGAAATTCAATTTTACCCGCCTTCAATCCGTTATGCATGCCTACCCGTCTTATTCTGATATCATACGGCAGGCCTCTAGGGACGCTTACCTGTATAGAATCCGCAGCAACCCGGTTGTAAAACTGGCAGTCCGGCTGGCAGGTCTCTTTTCCGCAAAAAAGGAGAAATAAATGAAACGCTGGGCAAAACCCCTGATCTTTTTCGGTATTTTAATTGTGATTTTTATCTTAATCCGTTTTACAAAAATCGGCGCTATCCTGACCTTTGAAAATCTAATGCATTCAAGAGAAGCTGTTAAAAATTTCGTTTCTTTTCACTACTTAATTTCGGTTTTAATTTTCATTGCCATATACATTATCGTAACGAGTTTTTCCATACCCGGCGCGCTTATTCTGACATTGTCCGGAGGATTTCTTTTCAGCACCGTTCCCGGTGCTTTATTTGTGAATGTCGGAGCGACAATCGGGGCCTGCAACGCTTTTCTTGCCTCACGCTATTTTCTTGGGGATTTTGTTCAGGAAAAATATGCTGATAAATTATCCGGTTTTAACTCAGAGATAAAGTCAAACGGGGCAGGCTATCTTCTGACATTACGTTTTATACCGGTTTTTCCATTCTTTCTTATCAATCTTCTTGCCGGATTGACAAAGGTCCGATTTTTTACATTTTTCTGGACAACATCGGCAGGCATTTTACCCGCTTCACTGGTCTATACTTACACGGGCAGCAACCTGGCCGAATTGAAATCGGTTTCAGGCATATTTTCATGGAAAATATTATCCGTTCTCATCCTGCTTGGGGTTTTCTCGATACTTCCAGGTTTTTTAAAAAAGATTTTCCGAAAAAATAATTTAAGGAGTAATTGAGGAGGTTTGTATGCGTAAAATTTTGTTTAATATTTTAGTTGGGGTGGCGGTCACATCTCAAAGCCAGGGTAAGATAACCCTTGGTGTTGTTGACGGAAAACTTGCCCCCTGTCCTGCTTCACCGAACTGCGTTTCCACACAGGCCGATCCTTCGGACAAGGAGCATTATATTCAGCCTATACATTATGCAACAGCCCGTCAGCAGGCGAAAGAAACCCTTTTATCGGCAATTATGGAAATAAAAAAAGTCACCGTCATAACAAACACCGATGACTACATTTACGCTGAATTCCGGACGGCCCTGATGAATTTTACCGATGATGTGGAATTTTATTTTCCCGAGAATGAGCCTGTGATCTATTTCCGTTCCGCTTCCCGCATAGGTTACGGGGATATGGGCACAAACCGTAAAAGAATGGAAGATGTCAGGAAACGCTTCATGCAGAAAATAAAATTATAAGAAAAAACTATCAGACACGTTTCTTTTTTATTATCTGATAATTGATGCTATTCAAAAAAATCTATTAATACACCACACTGTCACTAAAAACAGTGTGGTGTATTTTATTGTTTTTTTATACCTGAAGAAATATATTATTTGCTGAACCTTGCCCTTTCATCAAGAGGCACAAGCAGTATTACAATTCTCCTGTTCTGTGCCCTGCCTTCCTCAGTATCATTTGAAGCGATCGGGTTGTATTTCCCATACCCCGTCGCTTTCATAAGTGAAGGATTTACACCCTGCGATTCCAGGAACCGGACAATGGTCGTTGCCCTGGCTGTTGACAATTCCCAGTTGGATGGATATTTCCATTTATATTTATCCGCAATCGGCACATTGTCAGTGTATCCTTCCACCCTGATCTGTTTATCTGTGATGTTCTTCAAATCTTTTGAAATTCTCTGCAGTACTTTTTCTCCGTTTTTCTTGATATCGGCTCTCCCCGAATCAAAGAATATTTTATCGAGAAAATCGATGCTGAGCTGGTCGCTCAACTGTTTGATCTTGACATCGCCGTTAGCGATTTCATCTTTAAATTCCGCCGTTAGATTGCTTGATGTTGCTGTTAATCTTGCTATTTCGGCGTCCTTCTGCGCCGTGATATTGGAATTTTCAGTCGAAATGGATTCCAATCTTTTTTCCAGCCCTGCTATCTCATTGTCTTTTGAATTGATCTGATCCTGCAGGGCTTTCATCTTCTGATCGTTATCCTTCATGGTTGCATTCAGGCTGTCGATCTGTTTTCCGAGTACGCCTTTTTCGTTATTAACAGTGTTTTTCATACTTAAATAATCGTTACTCAGCTTTGATATTGTTTTCATTAAAGCATTATTCTGAACCTGCAGCGTGCCAAGCTGCTCCTTATCCAGATCCCTGTCTTTATTCAGGCTGTCAATTTCAGCAGCCGAATTGGAATAATCATCCTGAAGCTTGGCAAGCTGATCTTTAAGCCCGGCGTTCTGAATCAGTGAATTAGAATAGTCGCTCTGAAGACCGGCAAGCTTCGAGCTCAGGTCCTTGTTCTGTGAGGCCAGGCTGGCGTTTTCTTCCTGCAGTTTTGCCGATTCATCAGGCTTCACAGCGGCCTTTGAACATCCTATAAATAGTATAAGTATTAAAGTTACAATAATAATATACAATGATCTTATCATATAAACCTCCTATGATAAAAATTTCATATAAAAATCATGTTTTGTTCATTATAATCTCATTTCCAAATTAAATATTGTTCCAATTATTTATTCTCGATCTCACTCAATTGATAAACCTCTTTATCAACTATTACAATCTGTATCCTTCTGTTCCTTGACTTTCCTTCATCTGTATCATTTGGAGCAATCGGCCTGTATTCACTGTAAGAGATTGCTGAAAGTCCGCTGGGATTCAGGCCCTCTTTTTCCTGCAGGTACCTTACAACATTAATAGCCCTTGCCGCGCCTAATTCCCAGTTTGTAGGATATTTAGCCCTCAGTTCCGATCTTATCGGCACATTGTCAGTATGCCCTTCTATTCTTATGACCTTACCGGTCAGCTGTTTGAAAACAGGGGCAATTTTATGAAGAAATGTTTCCCCGGCTGGTTTTATGACCGCTTCACCGGAATCAAAAAATATCTTTTCTTTAATGTAAACTGTAATAGCGTTATTTATCACATCAAGCTGGATATCTCCGGAGGCTATTTCATCCTTCATTTTATTTTTCAGGTCATTGTAAACAACATCTCCGCGGTAGGCTTTCTTCATTAAAATATCTTTTTCCGCCTGATCCGCGTCTTTTAACCTTTTGATCTGGTCAATAAGAGAAGCATTAGC
Source organism: uncultured Spirochaetota bacterium (assembly GCA_963783575.1). GTDB lineage: Bacteria > Spirochaetota > Brevinematia > Brevinematales > JAOACQ01 > CAWEAK01. The sequence goes on from CAWAOD010000005.1 coordinate 606,758, forward strand.
TTTTGACAACCTTTCCAGATCAGCGGCAGCAGCCCCTGACTTGGTAAGCCGGTCAAGCTCAGCCTGGCTGTTGCTCAGATCAGTTTCAAGTTTTTGAGTGTAAGCCTCGAGATCGGCGATCCTTTCCTGCGCCTTTGTGTCCTCATTTGCCGCAGGCGGATTTGCGGTTACAACCGGTTTAACCTCGGGTTTCTGCGTTCCGCATCCTGCGAATGTCAGTATTCCTATAATACCGGCAACTAGAACTAAATACTTCTTCATAATCAATTACCTCCAAATTATTTTTGTATTATTTGATTATATTCTTTATCAGTTTCCATAGATTACTGCCTTTCCAATAATCTATTTTTAATATTATTAAAAACTTGTCAGAAAGGCAAGTAAGTAATATGAAATATAATATATTTATCCATCCCTTAATATCTGATAATAAATAATTGATAATCATAACAGCTCCTCAATGAATCAATACATTTCTTATAATATACAGTATTCCAATTATTCCTATTAAAAATAAAATTGAATTCAGCAGGAAATAATCTCGAAGAATCATAGCAATAGTTAATAAGAATACAGATAAGATTAAAATAATAATTTTATTCGGATTCATCTTAAAAACCTTTTTTATTTTAATACGATAAAAAAAGTTAATTAAAAAGAAATAAATCGACATCAGGTTAAATCACTGAATTTTGAAAATTCAGTATCGGGAAAATTCACTTAATTTAATTTCAAACATCAGGGATTTCCTCTGATAGCAGTAGAAATTTATTATTATGATTTGACGGAAATAATTACTATGCTTATAATTGACACGAATATGACTGATTAATAAAATTATTATGATAATAATTATTCCTTATTTTATTTGATTTGATTTTTTAGAAGAATCTTATTAATATAAAAATTGACGGAGGCGGGTTTATGAAAAATATTATTATTCCATCTATTATAATAATTGTCATGAGTTTTGCCGGATGCGGCGTTAAACCTGAAGAATACGCCTTGGCAACCAATGATATCCGGATTCTGGAAGGCAAAAATCAGAATCTTGAATCCGATTACAGCAATAAAATTATGGAATTTGATAATTTAAGCAATGCTTATGCTTTTCTGTCAAATAATCCGCCGTATATAACTGATATAATTATCTCCAATACTATCCAGACTGATTTTGCGACCAATGTGGAAATCTCAAATATTTATTTCACCAATATAGAAGTGTTGACCAACACTGCTATTGAAACCAATAACGACGAACTTAATAAAACAATTGCCGGATTAATGGTTGAAAATTCATCAATATCAAATGAACTGGAACTCCTAAAGATCAAATATAGCAATGATACCAAAACATTAGAAGAAAAATCGGACCGTACTGAAAAAATTTATCAGGATCTTAAAGCTTCCTTCAAAAGGGATATTGATGCAGGAAACTTGAAAATAAGTAAAATTTATAATCTGATCTGTTTTTCAATTCAGGAAGAGGTGTTCTTTGATTCAGGTAAGGCTGCCGTTAAATCGAATGGCCGTGTATTCCTGAAAAAACTGGGTAAAATTTTATATAAAATGAATGATAAATTCTTTTTTGTCGAAGGACATACGGATAATGTTCCGATCGGCGACGCGGCTTTTACATCAAACTGGGATCTTGGTGCGGCTAGGGCAATCAGCGTTGTCCAATATCTTCAGGAAATTACCGGCATTCCTGGTAGCCGGCTTGCTGTCGTGAGTTATTCAAAATACAGGCCGTTAGCATCTAATATCACTGAATCCGGAAAAGCTAAAAACCGACGTATTCAGATAAGTATCGTTGATAAAACGGAATATGACATGACAAGGATGGACCATTCAGAGTAATTATCCATTTGCCGGAAGATAATGGTATGATCCTTATAATTGCGCTTCCGCCGGGAACAAATAACTGGTCATCCAATGGGAATTGACATCGAAAAACCGGCTGCCAGGATATCGAATGCGTGGTATAATAACTTCAATTCCAGGAATGAGTCTTCATTATTTATATTTATATTGCTGATATCGAAATTGTCAATATTATTTGCTCTATTATGCTTCGTTTATCACAATTTTTGTTGTTGATACAAGATCATTCCCATTCTTTAATGAGATCATCTGACTTTTACCGGCTTCTACGCAGGTATTTTCAATTCTACGGTACTGTCCGATTTACCGGTAAAGTCCCGTTCAAATATACATCCGTTCCACTATCCATAGTTTCGAGAAACCCTCCATTTGAAAATATTATAGATTTATTTTTGAAATTAACCAAATATTTTATTTGCTTTTGATAAAAATTTATTCCCATTCATTTGCAAAGAGACTAGATTTCTAACCAATTATTTATAATTTCTTAATAATAAAATTTTATAATTACGGAAATTATTTGGGGTAATATGGAATAATGGACTATAGAAAGTATAAAAGAGAAGAATTTAATATCTCAGTTAGTGTGATTATTAACAATAAAAAAATTGATAGCACATCTGTGAATATATCTGCAGGTGGCGCTCTTTTAAGGATAGAAAATAAGGATGCACAGATAATAACCGGGGATGATGTCGGAAAACAGGCCGAATTTGATTTTAATAGTTTATCCACAAGCGGCAAGATTTCAGGTAAAATTATAAGGTTATATGAAAATTTGAATGAAATATTAATTGCAGTAATATTTTTGAGAATTTATTAAAAGTGATTAACGATAAGAGCTCTCAATTTGTTGAAATAATTTCTGTTTTTTTTAAGATGTCTGAAGTGATTTCTTTCCTGTTTTTTCATATTAAGTTATTATTTCGGAGAATTTCTAATGGAAATAAATGCCCGGAAAAAAGATGCCATGCTCATCTTTGATTTGATAGGAGAACTGGACCTATATTGTTCTGAAGATGTAAAAGAGATGATAAGAAAACATATTGATGCCGGCGAGATTCATATTCTTTTAAATCTGAAAGACCTCACTTATCTGGATAGTTCTGGATTGGGGGCATTGATATGGAACCTTCAATATGTAAGAAAGAAAAATGGTTTTATCCGTCTGTGCAATCTCAATGGAAGCCCTAAGCATATACTGGAACTTTCAAATGCGATCAGGCTTTTTTCCGTATTTAATAATGAGGAAGAAGCAATGATTATATGATTAATTTATTTGTAACCGGAAGGGGAATAAAATGTATATTATTAAAAAACTTGTAGTCGATGAGTTTAATGATATTTTTCAGACTGATGAGATGGAATACATTGTATTCAACTCTAATTATAATAAAATCAGGGAATATACAAATTTGATTATAGACAAAGCTCCTGTTAAATTTAAGGAAGGAAATCTCCTTTCACAACAATTCTCTGAAATAATTAAAAACGCGATGAAGCATGGAAATCTGCTGGATGAGAATAAAAAAGTCCATGTCTGGTATTCATTCCACAAAAAAGCAAAGTTTATTGTTGAGGATGAAGGGGAGGGCTTTAGTAACCTTGATGAATGGAATAAATATTATTATCAAAGGCAAACAGCCTTATATGAAGAAAAATTTGAACATTTCCTGGAGCTGGCTTCTTACCATGGACCTAAAAGCGATTCTAATGACGGCGGTAACTCTTTAATTGCGGCTCTCGAATATTGGAACGGCGGAATGATTTATAATAAAAAAAAGAATAAGGTTGGCGTTGTACGCTGGTACAGCGGTGGTTCAGCATTAAATTAAGAAAGGAGTTAAAAATGGCTATAGTAAAACATCCGGCATATTTGTCAAAATATTTGCATACCGAAAAGAATATAAATGAAAACACTGCAAAACTGCCTGAGGCCTTAAAAGAATCTTTGATATTTCAAGTTGCGCCTGTTAAAGAGAGGGGAGAGATGATTTCAAAACTTATAACAAGTACTTCCTGTGTTTATGAGAATGCTTTTGTTAATGAAGTTGCCGACGCAATTAGTCATGATGAAGAGATTTTTGCTGTGGCAGTTGTTGACAGTACACTTCATCCTAAGGGAATCATACTCCGGAAAGATCTTTTTGATATTCTGGGGAAACCCTACTGCAGGGATGCTTACCATCGTAAACATATCAATAAACTCATGAAAAAGGCTGAGATTTTTCAGGATAATAACAGTATTTTTACTGTTATCGATCATGTAAGCTCAGAACTTCAAAAACCTTCAAATACCTTTTATCTTGTTGTTGATTCGACAGGAAAGATACAGGGAATAGTTTCAACCCGCAGAATCCTTGGTTATCTTTCAGATATAACACAGAGGGATATTCATCTTGCCAAGAAAGTTCAGACAAGTATCGTTAAGGAACAGACCCACATCAATCGGGATTGTTTTGAATTATTAGCTGTTTCACGTATGGCAAAAGAAGTTGGGGGTGATTTTTATTACATACGGGAATATAAACCCGGCAGATGGATTATAGCAATATGCGATGTCAGCGGCAAGGGAATCTCTGCTTCTCTTATTACAACAGCCCTGAGTGGCATATTCAGCACTTTTGATTTTAACCGAGGTATTAAATCTTTTGTTAATAATGTCAACCAATTTTTCATTGAGACATTTTATATGGAAAAATATGCCACGGCTGTGATAATGGAATTATATGAAGAAACCGGAGAACTTCTGCTGTGTGATATGGGGCATAAACAGGTCTTTATTGAAAGAAATGGACAGATTATTAGACTTCATACGAATGATATCAATTTGCCCATAGGAATTATTCCGGAACAGGATGTGGTGTTCAACCGCCTTCATCTAAAAAAAGATGAGACGATTATGCTTATGACTGACGGCCTTTGCGAACAGAGAAACACTTCGGGAAAAGAATATCAGATAAACCGATTTGCAAATATAACTAAAAAAGAAAGCAAAAACGGTCTATCAGCCATCAGGGACATGATCCTGTATGACTTAAATCATTTCAAGGGAGATCGATCACAGGGGGATGATATTACTTTATTGATGATTCGTTATAAAGGTATTATAAAAGCCGATGAAATAATTCCTTCATTCAGAATATATCATGAACATGCAATTGAAAATGCGATTATTTAAATTGAAATTTAGTCTTTGATTAATAAAAATTTGCATTTGTCTGATAGTTTTCTTATAATTTATTAATGTTAACTGGCTGTGCAGTTTGACCGGCTCATAAAAATTATTTTAAAAAACTACCGGGGCATATTATTATTAATATTAATAACAATAAAATCTTTGTTTTGGATACGAATGTTGTTCTTTACGACTACCGCGCCATTTATTCTTTTCAGGAACATAATGTTATCATACCGATTACTTTGCTTGAAGAAATTGATAATTTTAAAAGAGGTAATGAGATCATAAACTTTAATGCCAGGGAATTTTCAAGGGAACTGGACTGTTTAATGGGAAACAGGCTCTTAAACGAGGGGATTATTCTTGATGACGGAGGAGTCATCATCGTAATGACAAACACTCAGGTTGATCCATATTTAAAAGAAATATTCTGGGAAGATAAGCCCGACCATCGCATCCTTTCCGTGGCTTTTAAACTGGCAAATGAGTATGGCAGGGAAAGGGTTATTCTTGTTTCAAAAGACATTAATCTAAGGATGAAGGCAAAAAGTGTGGGAATCTTCGCCGAAGATTATGAAACTGGAAAAATTAAAAATATTGATGACCTTTATACAGGTAAAAATTTAATTGAAAATGTTGAAAGCGCAAAAATTGACATAATCTATAGGCAGGGTTCGATTAACCTGGAAGATTCGAATATAAATATCAATCCCTATCCAAATGAATACTTTATACTCAGGAATGGAAATAAAAGCGTCCTGACCTGCTTTCAAAAAGACAGAAATGTATTAAAACTTGTCGAGAAAAAGAAGGCGTTCGGAATACAGCCGCGCAACGCCGAGCAGGTTTTTTCCCTGGATGCTTTAACTAATCATAATATCAGCCTAGTCACTCTGTCCGGAAAGGCCGGAACCGGTAAAACATTGATGGCTCTCGCCGCAGCGCTGGAAAAAAACAGGGACTATGCCCAGATTTTGCTTGCAAGGCCGATTATCCCACTGTCAAACAGGGACATCGGGTATCTTCCCGGCGATATAATAAGCAAGATAGACCCATATATGCAGCCGCTTTATGACAATCTTTCGGTAATAAGGCATCAGTATGATGAAAGCTCTCCCGAATCAAAAAAAATAACCGATATGCTCGGCTCTGAAAAACTTTTAATTATGGCGCTTGCCTTTATAAGGGGAAGAAGCCTGTCAAAGGTTTATTTTATTATAGACGAAGCGCAAAACCTAACTCCCCATGAGGTAAAAACAATCATCACAAGGGCCGGGGAGGGGACAAAAGTTGTCTTTACAGGCGACCCTTATCAAATCGATACGCCGTATCTTGATTCCAGAAGCAACGGATTGACATATCTTATTGACAAAATGAAGGGACAGGATGTTTACGCGCATATAACCCTGGAAAAAGGCGAGCGTTCATACCTGGCCGAATTGGCTTCCGATCTTCTTTAAGAGAATTCTGTTAAAAAAATCAAAATTAATTGAAAATTAACTTAAAATTCAGTGTTTTTTAATCATTTAGCGTCATACTTAAAATGGAGGATTATATGATGTTAAAAAAGAGATATCTTTATACACTTTTGGTATTATTTTTTGCAGTTTCTACCGGTATTTTGTTCGCGGATTTTGATGGAAAACAAATAAATGCGGATTTAAATGCGACCGAAAAGCCAGATCATATTCTATTAACCTGGTCCGGCAACCCGATGACAACCCAGACAATTTCATGGCGCAGCAGTATTAGGGTAGAAAACGGCCTGATAAAATTCAGAGAAGCCGATAATTCAAACGCAGTTTATAAAACAATCGGCGCTTCTGTTAAAAAGTTTACTGCAGTTTACGGTGACAGCACCGGAAGTTTTAATCTCTTTTCAGTAACATTGACAGGCCTAAAACCCGGTACACAATATGAGTATATAGCCGTTTCCGGAAATATTGAAAGCCCTTTATTGCATTTTACAACAGAGCCTGAAAATACTGATTCTTTTAAATTTCTTATATTTGGGGATAGTCAGAGCGGCGAAGCGGATAATCCGAATTATGCCCCATGGCATGAGACAATTACAAAAGCATATGCAAGAAATCCGGACGCCAGGTTTTTAATTAATATGGGGGATCTTGTTGAAGTCGGGCAGGATTATATCCACTGGAATAACTGGTTTGATGCTGCGAAAGATGTTATAGAAAATATTCCCGAAATGACTGTTGAGGGAAACCATGAAACCTATTTGGTCTCTCCGGCTAATGACTCATCAAAACCTATCTATTTTACCGAGCAGTTTCCTGTTTTCCAGGATGGCCCCGATGGGCTGAAAGGCCAGGTTTATTCCTATGACTATGAAAATGCTCATATTATCGTTCTCGACAGCCAGGAAGATGAAGAATCCCCTAAATACGGCGACATTCTTAGTAACCAGGCTGAATGGCTCGATAATGACCTGTCTTCTGCAAAGGCCGACTGGAAACTGGTATTTTTCCATAAAACTCCTTATTATAATAAAGGCGCAAGGGCGAATGAAGTGGTAAAAGCAATATTTTGCCCTGTAATTGAAAAATACCATGTTGATATTGTGTTCAATGGGCATGATCATACACTTTCAAGGACATTTCCTATAAAAAATAATAAGTTTTATTCCAGCCCTAAAGACGGAACGGTTTATTATGTTACTGGAAGAAGCGGTGCGAAGTATTACAGTGATCTGACGCAAAAGATCTGGGATGCATATTTCTATGACCCGCAGGATCAACCCTGTTATGAGTTTGTTTCCGTACAAAAAAACGTATTAACGATTAAAGCTTTTAAACAGGATGGAACATTGATCGATTCTTATACAATTGATAAACAGAATGACTCTAACAGTTCCCTAACACCCGCGCCTTTCCGGTTTAATATAGTCCGGGCGGCGGTTTACGGGAATTTTCTTATCGGGCAGTCCATTAACAGCCCATCCATTACTAAAAATACAAACGGTGAATGGTATATTGATGTTTCTCCTTTTATGAACTATATTGGCGGTTCTATAGCGGTCAGTAATAATAAGGAATACTTAATACTCAAGGATAAAACGCTGGAAGTACCTGCGGATAAAGTACAGGTCAATAGTAAGAAAATAACCCTTGTTTCTGCAGGGGCGTTAAAATCTCTTCTTGGTTTTAACTTCAGTTATAATGAATTCCTTAATGTTATTGAATTTGTTAAATAAAATTGAGAATATTTTTATATAAACGAAAGCCTCTTGACTAAAAGGATTAATAAATCCAAGGATTAATAAATCCAAGGATTAATAATCCAAGGATTTATAAATTAAATTCCAGGATAACTTTTGTTCCGTTGTCACGTTCAATGCAAACAGATCCATCGATCTGTATCATCAACATTTTTACAAGTGAAAGTCCAAAACCGCTTGATTTTTCAAATTCTATGGATTCTGGAATACTGATTCCGTTATCTTGAACAGAAAATACTGCAGTTTTACCGTTTAATGCAGCAGAAACTATTATTATTCCCACATTTCCAATCGTAAACGCATATTTCATAGCATTTGTAATAAGCTCATTAATGATTATACCGATCGGATACATTTTTCCAATATCAAGAACAAAATCATCTATCTTTTTAACAACTTCTATATGATCTTTATTTGGGAAAATAGAGAAAATCTCATCAATCAGAGGTATTAGATAATCTTTGACTGATAAATTACTAATATCCTTTGACCTGTACAGCCTGTCATAGAGATGAGTCATAGTCTGAATTCGTCCTGCGGCATCATTTATCACTCCTGCCGTAAAAGGATCATTTATGTTTCTGGCTTGCAATCTTAAAAGAGAGTAAACAGTGTTCAAATTGTTCTTGACACGATGATGAACCTCTTTAATTAATATTTCCTTTTCCTGAAGAAGAATTTTTATATTTTTGTTTGCGCTGATGAGCATGATATTTTCATCAATTATCATGTTAATGTAATATTCACGGCGTTTCATTATAATAAATGTTATTACAACTGAAAGAAAAGAGGTAACACAAATAGTCATAATATGAGATTGCCACTTTGTAAAATAAGAAAACTGATACTCCTTAAGTAATTCATAGAAGAACATAACTGTCGCTGTTAAAAGAGCAGATAATGCAGGAATACGGAAATTATCGGCAAAGGCTGCTTTTCTGACTTTGATCATAGAAATTCTTTTAACTTTAATCATATCATACTCTTAATATCCTGGTAAATTATAAATCTATTTTTACAAACCGCCTTAAAATGATGATAAGTATACCAATTAAATAAATCTTTATCAACTTAAACAATAGTTTTCATCTAATAATAAAATGATCTTCCAATAGTTAAGCGCACTGTATCAAATTAATAATAAAAGATGACTTGAGTTTGGAAATCCAGCACAAACGATTAATGAACAAAATTCAGGTTGTTTAATTTCTGTATTTTGTTGATAAGGATAGATGGAATATGTAGTTTAATTTGTAGATACAACTACAGAATAATTTGAAATAACTGTAATTCCGGCGCCGATAGCGACTTCAGTACCAAGCTCAACAGTACATACATAATCAGAGGGATTCAGTACTCCCTTATTAGTAAGATACGACAGAAAAGGCGTGATATCGAAAGCTGCCGCGTTAAAAATCTGAGTACCGGACCCCGCGCTGAATGCGGCGTAAATCCAATAGTGGGGCGATCCCCCCTGGTTTGTAGCATAATAATAATTAAAGTTGTAACCGTTGGCGCTCAGTGAACCGGTAGGACTAATCCCGTCGGGGATAGCGTTAGCACTTGCGAGCCATATCATGACTTCACATTTGATATCCGTAGATGTGAATGCCGCCGGGTTGCTGTTATTGGATATTATCCAGATGTCGTATGCAAGGTCGTAAGTGTTTCCTCCGAAAGCCTGTGAAGTTGTCTGGCTGATATTAAATGAGGAAGTCAACTGATGGCCGGCAATTATGAAGGGAAAGTCCATCGGGTGGTTTGTTAAGGGTGCCCAGGGACTATCTCCGCAGAAAACTTCAGGATATGCGAGTACTGTATACTGATTGTTATTATTCCAGGACCACTGCCAGCCGAAGAAACCGGTTCCGTTGGTGCTGCCGTAAAAGATGGTTTCACTGAATGGCGTCTTGGCGTACTGAACATTCCATTCGTTATTATTTACCTGATATCGGCTGTTAATGATTATTTGATCGTTATTATTGGTTTTGAAAGCGGTAACTCCGGCTGGCAGGCCTCCGGAAGTCGAATTGGTTCCTCCACCTCCTGAACCTGGTTGAACCGTGGAACAGGCGTATAAAATAAAAAAGGATATTATTATAATATACAATAAAAGAGGGTGTATTCTTTTCATATTCAGGCTCCTTCCGGATTTGTTCAGGGTTTGAGGATGTTCGAACCAGAAAAATTATACAGAAGAATTCATAATAATTCAATAAACATATTTAAAATTTTATGCATTTTTTAATATGCAATTCGGTATCTTGACTTTATGACGGGTATGGTTATATAATAAAAAAAGATCCTCAAGGAGTCATTAATGACAGAGGAAATGGTATGAAAAATAAAATCAACAGATTCTGGTTTTTATCAGCATTAATTATTTATGCCCTGTTCAGCTGCAGTTTAAAGGGGGATTACAGGCATGCTGCCAATGCCGGATCTTTTTATCCCTCCGATAAGATAGAGCTGAGGAAGATGCTGGATTATTTCTTCAGCCATGTGACTGTTAATACAGATGTGAAACCTGACGCAATTATCGTACCGCATGCGGGCTATGAATACAGCGGCGGAACGGCCGCGTATGCTTATAATACGCTTAAAGGGAAGAATATTAAAAGGGTCATACTGCTGGCGACATCGCATTATGCCTATGTGAACGGGATTGTAATCAATGAGAAGGCTTATGAGACCCCTCTCGGGGTTTATAATATGGACAGACAGGCAATTGATATATTAAAAAGGGAGGATTTCGATCATGTTAAAAATGAGATTGAATCCACCCGTGAGCACAGTGATGAAGTCCAGATCCCTTTTCTGCAGGAGGTTCTGCCGGATGCTAAACTTGTACCTCTTATCGTTGGAGAATTATTTGAAGATGAATATACAAATGCCGCAAAGGCATTGAATAAAATTATTGATGATAAAACAGTAATCGTGGTGAGCTCTGATTTTACCCATTACGGTGAACGATTTGAATATACGCCGGACTTCGGCGGGAAAAGTATAAAAGACGGTGTGACTGAACTGGATGGAAAAGCCATCGGGTTAATAACTAACCGCGATTACAGGGGATTTGTGGAATATATTAAAAAAGTCAGCGCAACTATCTGCGGCGCTCATCCGATAGCCCTGCTTTTGCGGATTCTGGAGGAAAGAAATTATCCCTTCAAAGGCAATCTGCTGAAATATACTATGAGCGGTGAATTGACAGGGGATTATTCAAATAATGTGAGCTATTCCGCCATCCTTTTCGGGGATGTCAGGTCTATTCAGGATATAAAGTCCGATAAGCCGTCGATAGACCGGAAGCTGATCGGCGATGATGACGAAAAAACCCTGTTAAAGCTTTCAAGGAACGTGCTGGAAACTTTTGTGAAAAAAAACAGCTCGGATTTTCCGCCGGATAAACTGAAGGATTATAATATTACTGAAAATCTGAGTCAGAAACTGGGCGTATTCGTTACCCTGACAAAGAAGGGTGATTTGAGAGGCTGTATAGGATACATTACGGGGCGGGATGAGCTTTATAGGGCTGTAATTGCCAATACCATAAATGCGGCCGCGAATGACCCCCGTTTTCCGCCTGTCGCTGGCGATGAATTGAAAAATATCAGTATAGAAATATCCGTTATGACACCGATGGTAAGGATCAATTCACCGGAAGAAATAAGGATCGGAAGGGATGGGCTTTATCTGGAAAATAACGGAAATGCGGGGGTCTTTCTGCCGCAGGTCCCTCTGGAACAGAACTGGGACAGAAAAACATATCTTGAGGAACTCGGGATGAAAGCAGGTCTTACTGCAGATGCCTATAAGGATAGAAATACGGTTCTTTACCGTTTTTCTGCACAGGTCTTCGGTGAAAAATGAACTTCTTCAGGAAAAACGGTTCTTCTATCATTTTACTGATTTGCTTAACGGCTTTGTCGTTCACGCTTTATCTGTACATGTGGCAGTTATTGGTTCCATCGATTCTATGGTCGATGTTTATCGGCTTTATCCACAACAGGATTCTCTCGACAGGAAAGGTTTATTCCTACCGCTCAATATATTTTATAATACTGGCGGTTTCCTTTATTGCAGGTTTCCGCCTGACTTCCGTTGAGGTTACTCAGACACCTTACTGCCATATAGGTATAGCGGGAAACTTAATTCATACTTTATATAACCAGATTCTGGCTATTACAAATTCATCCTGGGGCAGGTTCGGAGCTTTAAGCGCAGGCCTGCTCTGGCTGGCTGTTATTTTAATTAACGGCGGCGGTTTCTGCAGTTATGCCTGCTTTTTCGGGGGAATAGACGAGGGTTTTTCCGGAATCCTGAAAAAGCCGCTGATAAGGCTTCCGCAAACAAAAAGGTTCCGTGAGTTTCAGATCGCATCCCTTTTATTTTTCGCTTTTATCTCATTTACATCAGTTGAGGCTGTTTTCTGTACCTGGCTTTGTCCATTGAAAGTTACAAACCATATCCTGAACCCGGAAGCCCCGGCCTGGCTGATTCAAAACATCCTTTATATTTCAACCGGCGCGGTATTTCTTGTTGGCCTCCCTCTGCTGACAAAAAAAAGGACCTTCTGCAGTATCATATGCCCGTTCGGGGCACTGCCGCCTTTATTGTACCGGATAAATCCCTATAAAATGAGCGTCGATGATACAAAATGCACGGGATGCAAAAAGTGCCTTGCGGCATGTCCGTCGTTTGCGATAGAAGAAGCCGGTGATAAGGTAAAGATAAACCGGTACTGTACTCTCTGCGGAAAATGTTTGGAAACCTGCTCCGGCGGGGCTATTAAGACTACGCTGTTCCATAAAAGGGAATCTTTTTTAATGGCCACGGTATCTCTGGCTATCGGCGGCGGAATATCGCTGTTTATTTTTCCGGCAGCGGTCATGAATCTTGTGGAATGGACTATAAAGCTGGCAGGATGGAAATTTTAAAAATAGTAATAGGTGTAAGAACTTATGATAAAAGAAACCTGGCAGATTGTCATTGAGGGTTTTGTGCTCGGGCTTTCCACGGGCGGGTATTGTTTTATGACATGCGTTCCGTTTTTCATGCCTTATATCCTGGCGGCAAGGCGGGCATCGGCATTTTTAAGCTTTATCGCCGGCAGGTTTCTGGCTTATGTAGCCTTCGCAATTATAGCAGGCTTCATTGGGGTTTACCTTACAGGGGTTTATAAAAATATATCCGCTGTCCTTTTGATAATCACATCCCTTATTCTTATGTTTTTTTCTATATTCAACCTGTTTCCGAAAAATCCGTTCTGCAGGCGTTGGATTGAAAGCGGTCGTCTGAACAGCTATCCATTTATTGCCGGCGTTCTGCTGGGCTTGAACCTCTGCCCGCCGTTTCTTACCGGAATGGCCAGGGTTATTCAGATGGGAAGCGTATGGAAAAGCGTTTTTTTCTTCATCAGCTTTTTCATGGCCACAACACTGTTCCTGGTTCCGATGGTTATTCCGGTTCCTTTTTTGAAAGGGGGTTTTTTTAAGAGGCTGGGTTCCTATCTCGGAATACTGGCCGGAATATGGTTTTTAATTCAGGGAATAATTTCCTGCTTCACGTAGGAGTTTTTCAATGATGCTTTTTGTCCTGGGGTTTGTTTCTGTGATCACACAGTCTGTATTATTGAAGGAACTGGCTGTTCTTTTCCGGAATAATGAGATTGTGATAGGAATTCTTTTTTTCTGGTGGATGGCCGGGTCTGGTATAGGCAGCGTACTTTATAAAAATCTGCCGGATAAATTTAAACGTTCCGGATATCCGGCGCTTGTCATTGCGGTAATACTGCAGATCATAATGATTTTTGCGGTCCGTATTACCTCCGGATTTTATTATATCAGGGCGGAATTGGATTTGATTGTTTTGTTTTTGTTATCCGCGGTGTTTCTGCTGCCCGTATCTTTATTAATCGGCCTTGCGTTTCCTGCGCTGACCGGCAGTTCTTCAACGGGCAGAACAACAATCTCATATTTTCTGGAGACATCCGGCTTTTTCGTTGGAGGCATTATATTTTCCCTCCTGATTACCGGTAATTTTGACGCTCTTCCGGCTTCCGGTATGGTTTTGCTGGTTTGTATTATATCTGTATTTCTGTCCCTGAATCGGAAAATTCAGAGAAGAGAAGCCGTTCTTTTATCGGTGATGTTTTTTCTGTGTTTTATTTTTATAGTTTTTAATAGAAATTTTATTGACTTTTCCAGGCAGATGGAATGGAGGGGCGGACTGTTAATAGAAAGCCGGGAATCGAAATATGGAAATATGGCCCTGCTGGATGACCGGGGGAAAACCCTTTATTATAACGGCAAAGTCCTTGCTTCTGAAGCGTACAATCTGACCGAGGAGAAAGCTCATATACCCGCAATGATTAAAGGAAGGCTGGAAAATATTCTTATCATCGGGTATGCCGAGCCCGGTCTTATTACAGAATTGGTTAAATATAAACCTCAATCAATTGTAAATGTATTCCTGGATGAAAGACTGGCTGATTTTTCCCAAAAATATTACGGAGAAGAAAATCTTTTAAAAAATATATCCATGGACCCCATTATCTGGGTCAAATCGCATCAGGAGAAGTTTGAACTCATCATTCTCAATTTGCCTTTCCCGGATACACTTGCCGGCAGCCGTTTTTATTCTCTTTCTTTTTTAAAACAATTGAAAAATTGTCTTTCCCTGGCCGGTTTACTTGCCATGTCATTTTCCTATGAGGAGAATTACCTGCCGGAAGAAACCCTGAACAATTTCAGCCTGCTGTATAATAAATTAAAAAACGTTTTTCTTGAAACCGAAATGCTGCCAATGGAACACTTTTTTCTTCTGGCCTCCGATGCTAAAATGACAGCATCAGAGAATTTCCTTGAGAAATCTGTTTCCAGGAGTTTCAGGGAGATTCAATCTCAAAAAGTTAAACCCGTCTTATATCAGTTATTATTTGAATGAAAAAAGGACCGCCGGCATAACCGGATTGATTACAAACCGCCCATCTCAGAATGAGTCCGGGAATAATTTTGATTTCCGTTTTTATCGGAATACCATGAAAAAATGGCTCAAAATAAGTTTTCAAGACAGGTGGATTATCATTTTTGTCATCCTTCTTGCTGCCGGTTATTCGGTATACCGGGGCAGGAGATATTTGGCAGGTTTTTTCCTGTCCGGAAAATTGGGAATAATCATATTTTTCACTGCCTTTTGCGGAATTGCCGGGGAGCTTCTTCTCATTTATCTCTATCAATATCTATATGGTTATATTTATTCTGTTTTCGCACTGCTGATAGCTGCATTTATGCTGGGAATGAGCCTGGGCGCCGGATGGATGGCCGGGAAAAAAAAGGTCAATACGGGGGATAATGTGCCGATTATTTTATTTATAACCTGGCTTATTTTAACCGGCGCCTATTTTCTTTTAAATCAAAATATTACAGAATTTGTACCGGGAATGCCAATATTTTTTCTTCTTTTTACAGACGGTTTTCTCAATGGGTGGATTTTTAATCATTATGCCGGCATGGAGGAAATAAAAGCGGACGCCGCTGTGACAGCCGCCAGGACATACTCATACGACCTTTATGGTTCGGCGGCCGGGTCTATTCTCAGCGCTTCGGTATTGTTCCCGTATTTAGGGTTTACCGGCAGTATTACAGTTATGGCGATAATTTTGCTTTTATTGCTTTTTTTATTAATAATATATGAAAAGGAGCATGAATGGAAAAAAATTCAAAAAACTTATCATTAATGGAAATATTTTCATTTACCATATCGTTCCTGGTTTTAACCCTCTTTTTGGCTTTATTTTTCTTCCAGAAGACTCCTTTGATATTTTCTTCCGTTACCGCTAATAATTTATATGCCAGGGAGGCCATGTACTGGGAAAGGGCGGATTCGGGAGTGAAATGCAATCTATGTCCGTCATACTGCTATCTGACAGAAGGGGCCAAAGGTAAGTGCAAAGTCCGGATGAATAAGGACAGCACGCTTTATACTGAAGTTTATGGACAACCGGCCGCTGTCCATATCGATCCGATAGAAAAAAAACCGGTTTACCATATGCTCCCGGGGAGCATGATCTTTTCCATTGCGACGGTCGGGTGCCCCTTGAAATGCTCATTCTGCCAGAACTGGACTCTTTCGCAGGCCTATCCGGAGGAACTGAAAGAGGGTAATAATGGAACCGGCATGATTATCAGTCCGGAGCAGATCGTTCAGTCGGCCATACAGAACGGCAATAAATCCATAGCCTTTACTTATAGCGAACCGGTAATTTACTATGAGTACATGCTGGATATCGCAAAGCTCGCTAAACAATATGGCCTCCGGAATGTAATGGTCACGTCCGGGTATTTCAATCCGGAGCCTATCAGTAACATTGCGCCGTATTTTGATGTCATCAAGGTTGACCTTAAAGGGTTCAGTGAAAAATTCTATACTGAAGAGGTCGGCGGCCATCTGACCAATGTCCTGAAGGTCTTGAAAATTATTAAGGAAATGAATAAGCTGGTTGAAATAGTGAATCTTGTAATACCGCAAAGGAACGACAGCGATGATGATTTTAAAAGTCTCTGCCTGTGGGTTATGGACAGCCTGGGGCCTGATACTCCGCTTTTCTTCACCCGCTTTATGCCTGATTACAAGCTGAACAACCTTCCGCCGACACCGCTGGAAACGCTTCTTCGGGCTAAATCCATTGCTGATAAAACGGGCCTGCACTTTGTATATATCGGCAATGCGCCGGAGGCGAAGGGGGAAAACACCTATTGCCCGGATTGTCATACTCTTTTAATAGAAAGGGAAGGGTACTGGATAAAAAAGAATATTATTAAACATGGGTGCTGTCCGGTCTGCGGAAGATCAATTCCGGGGATCTGGGAGTAGAAGGATATTATTTTATCTCATTCAGCCAGTTTTTCCATACCGGATCATTTCTTAGATTTATTAAATCAGGATCTTTTTCCATATAATTAAAGTTTTTATAACCGTTTTTTACCGCTGATTTTAATGTACCGTATGCTTCCTTAATCTTTCCTGTTTTGCTGTAGGAACAGGCTATATTGTAATATGCCAGGTCTTTCTTTTCAAAACCGTTATCAATGGCTTTTTGGTATGCAATAATTGAATCTCCGATTCTATTCTTTAAATTTGATAAACTATTTCCATAATCATAATAGATTTCCGCCATGTATATCATCATTTCAGATCTTTCTCCCGTCCCTAACTTTATAGCTTCTTCATACTTTTTAACAGCCTCATCATCATTTTTTAATTGATGAAAATACAATGCCTGAGAATAAAAATTGTCATATGCGGCATAATCATTTTTTACAGCATCATTATAATTTACTAAATTTAAATCATAATCTGCTTTTAATTGTAAGATTGTGGTATTTACAATCCCATGTTGAATATTAAAATAATCGACTCCTTTAGAATTGTTTTTCTGAAATATATTTTTACTTTTGTCTTCGCTTATAAATTGTTTCCCTTTACCATTTATTATCCATTTTATATCCCTGGCTGAATTTTCTAAATAAACAGGCAGGGTAAAATAAGAATTATCTCCCATATCAACACTAATATCTATTACGTCGATCTGATTATTTGACCATCTTTTACCTGTACTTAGACGGTATGGGTAAATTTTATTGATTAATTTACTCCATCCTTTAAGTTTATAAGTATGAACAATATTATTTAATCCTTTTTTGAAATCCGCTGTAAAAGTATAAACTACAGGGTTATTGTCTTTGCCGATTTCCATTTTATATTTAACAACTTCATCATTGACGGTGACATTGAAATCTTCAATGCCGGAAGTATTTCTTATTGTCCCGTTTTCATTCATTATTTTTTCCGGCGGCGTCTCAAATCCAATTAATCCTTCCTGTTCTTCTTTGCTGTTGCTTAGTTCCAGATATGCCTTAACTAAAACACCGTTATTTGTATCGGATTTAAATTCCAGTTTTTCATAAGTTAGGGCAATATTGTAATTCTGTAAAGGAAATAAATTGTCTCCGCTGGCATAAAAAAAACTATCATCAGAATATAAATAAGGACTTAAATAAAATAAAAAACAAAGCAAGAATAATTTTAATTTGAACATAACTATATCTCCTTAAACAAAAATCTTTAAAAATTCTATTTCACGCTCCATAAATTGTCAAATTACCAGCAGGAAGATGCTGAATTTATTATAATATGCCGCCTTCTGTATAAATATGAATATCTCCCATACTTTCTTTGCCTGGAATTATAAAATTCTGTCTGTTAGAATCATTTTGTTATTGCATAAATTTTTGAATAAGGTTAAAATATCGAACTCATTGGGGCTTGTTATCAAAGGTAGAGCAGTTTAGTATAAAGGGGTGATACATTATGAACCCGCTGATTGTAGCGCCGCTTATAATGGCTTTTATCTGCTTGTATGCCGGAATTTATCATTTCAGCATGTTTATTCGCCAAAGAGATGATAAACTTAGCCTGGCTTTTTCTTTATTATGTTTTTCAGTCGCTCTTTACGATTTTTGTTCATTCGGTCTGTATTCTTCAAAAAGTATTAATTTTGGTGTTTTGTATCAGAATTTACAACTAACGGTAGTCAACCTTATATCTGTATCCATGCCTCTGGTTTATATATTATCTAACCAATATGCGCCGAAAAAGGGTGATATTGGTTTTATCATTTATATTCGCGGCTTTTTTTATCTATAGTGTTACTTTATTCTTTAATGTGAACGCTTTAATGCAAAATACTAATATTAAGTTTTTGGAATTATTTCGGATAACCTATTATGAAACGGCTCCGAATGCGATAACAAGTCTGGAATTAATATTTATTCTATTCTGTTTTATTTTCATTATTTACTTATTGATACGGAATTATAAAGAAAATAAAAATAATCACATCCGATGGATCTTTATATCTTTAATCCTGTATTTTGTTTCATTTATTAACGATTCGTTGGTTTATATCGGATTCTACAAGTTTTTTTACACTACTGAATACTCTTTTATGCTGATGATTCTGGCCATGGCGGATTATCTGCTGCATAAATATGTCGATTTGAAAGAAAAAATATCCATTCAATTGTACACCGACATGTTGACTTCTATGCCAAACCGCCGGAAACTATTATCTGAAATGGAGAATACTGAACATCCTTTTCTTGTTCTGATTAATATCGATTCTTTCAAGGAAATTAATGATTTTTATGGTAATGATATTGGGGATTTTGTATTGATGGAATTATCAAAACGACTAAAAAATCTTTCTTTTCAGAATCGGCACCAGATTTTTAAAATGCACGGGGATGAATATGCCATATTAATGGATATGGAAATTATTCCGGAAGAAACCGCGAAAAAAACATGGTTCGGCATAATCCATTATATATTTGAGGAAATCAACGATCATAATTTTAAATACCAGGATATTGAAATCAATATACGTGTGACTATTGGAGTCTCCTACTATAATCCAGATATAAATGAAAATGGAGATATCGGATTGTTAAAAAGCAAAGTTTTAAATAATGCAGATATGGCGTTAAAACACGCAAAAAAATTGGGGAAATCCTTTCTGGTTTATGATAATTCTATGCAAATACATAAGGAATTTGAAAACAATCTTTTTTGGACAAAAAAAATAAAAGAAGCGATTAATAATGACCGTATAAAACCATTCTTTCAACCTATAATCAATAATTCTACCGGTAAAATTGAGAAATATGAATGTCTGGTCAGAATGCTGGATGGAGATGGAAAACTGATCGGACCATATCAGTTCCTTGGTATATCGCAAAAAGTCAGGCTTTATAATAAAATAACCGCGACCATGCTGAGGAAATCCTTTAATACCTTTGCCGGTACAGATTATGAATTTTCGATTAACCTCTCTGTCAATGATATCCTTAATGAAGAAACCAACCGTTTGATTCATACCATTCTAAAGCAAAATGAACTTCTTGCCCCGCATGTGGTTTTTGAAATTCTGGAGTCGGAAGGCATCAGCAATTATGATATTATGTCCGGTTTTATCCATGAGATCAGGGAATATAGATGCAAATTTGCCATTGATGATTTTGGTTCCGGATATTCCAATTTTGACCACATCATAAAACTGAATGTGGATTATATTAAGATTGATGCCTCTATTATCAAAAATCTCGATCAAGATTCCAATTTAGTTATCATAGCCAGGATGATTGCAGAAGCAGCAAGGGCTCTTGGTATTTCCACCATCGCTGAATTTGTTCATTCCGAAGCGGTTTTTTTGAAGTGTAAAGAGATCGGCTTCGATTATTCGCAGGGATATTATTTCAGCGAACCAAAAGAAAACATAGATAGATAAACAGTAAATTGTTATCCCTCAAAAATTGCCTCTATAATTTCCAGTCCGGCTCTTTTACCGGTATCTTCGAAAATCAAATTGTTTGCTTTACCATATAATTTGACAACAGCTTCAGAATCTATGCTTTCCTTTATTTTTCGGGTCATACTTCCCTGAACAGGAGCGATGAGGTCCGATGATTTGCTTTTTATTATTTTTACATCCATTATATGACTATTGTTTTCTAATGTAATATCAAGGGCTTTCCCATCATAGTTTAAATTCTTAATTTTGGAACGGTTATAAGTCGAAAAGAGCTGGAAACTTCCATGTATATAAAGATAAGAGATAAAACCGGTAAAATAGCTTCCAAGCCATGGGATATTTGCTATTGAAATATGCAAAGAAGCGTCGCTTTTTGAAAAAGTATTGCACTGGGCCCAGATCCATGATTTAGGAAATGACCTTCCCCAATCTTTTTCAATATAACCCTTCCCTCCGCTGAAATCAATTTTCCTGTTATTTATATTCAAAATTCCATTTAAAGAATGATTAACAGAAACCACACCATGTTTACATTCCATAAAAGGAACAAAAGTATATAACCCCATAATTCCGGGAGACAGTAATGATTTCGGGTATTTAATCATGTCTTTATATTCAATTTCCCCTTTAATTTGAATTTCACCGCTGTCTATATTTAATTTAATACCGCTGAGAGAAAATTCCGAGGTGCCTATCTTTACATCCAGTTTTTCTGTATTTGTCCTGAATGTTTCAAGGCCGTATCTGACATAATCTGTCCTGCCGGTAATTCCGTCAAAAATCTGAATAAAGGCATGCGGATCGTTTTTTGATAAAGATACACCGGGAATAAAGGAGTAGACCTGCGATAAATCCCTTGAAACATGCTTAAAATACCAACCTTCAAAATAATTCTTTTTTGAAAGGTTTCCCTGAAATAATTCCGGATTTAAAATCTTAATAGTCATAGATTCAATAATCCTTACCGTTTGGTATACAAAAGTGCTAATTTGCTTAAATTTCTCTTTTTGAACTATCTTTAACTATATAATTTTTTTTATTTTATATTGAATTGAAAATCTTGTCCAGAATTAAATCCTGAATATTTTCAGGAATTAATTGCATTATCCGGACGGCGAACCGGTTCCTGGCGATAATATAGCGGCGTCCCGGTTTCTTTTTATTAATGATTTTAAAAATCTGCCGGGCGGCATTCTCCGGGCTGATACCATGATTTCCACTGTCAATCATCCGTTTCGCGCCCGATTCGATGGATTTCCGGTATGATTCCCTGATTTCTGCCAAAAGACCTGATTCGGCTTTTTTCCAGGTAGAATTCCAGATGGGTGTTGCCACATTCCGGGGAGCTAAAATAACGACGGGGATTCCTGAACGGGACAATTCCCGCCGGAGAGAATTGGCATAAGATTCTGCAGCCGCTTTGGAGGCGGAATATAATGAGAAATAGGGCATAGCGATTTTCGCGGCTGTCGATGTGGTAATATAGATCCCTGCATGATTTTCCAGGCAGACCGGAATCAGAAGCCTGTTGATTTCGGCCATTCCGAAAAGGTTTACGGAGAATACTTCCCGGAACATTCTGGAAGTACAATTTTCCGCCGGTGAAATTGCCGCAATTCCGGCACAGTGGATCAGGGATTTTAATGAATATTTACCGGCCAGGCGAATTGCATGATCTGTGAAATATCTAATGGAATCAGTAGAACACAGGTCCAGCGCACAGGGAATAATTCCTTGTTGTGGGCTTGATTCCGGAGGATTCAGATATCCGGCTAATACTATTATGCCTTTCAAATTTAATAATCCCGCCAGACTTTTTCCGATTCCGGAATCACATCCGGTGAGTATGCAGAATTGTTTTCCGGTCATATTAAAAACTCCTTAAGTATAGATTAATGGGTGTTTTCCCGGCAATTCAATTACTGTTAAAAAATTATAATGAAAATATTAAAAATATACAATACCCATATACAAAATATTATTTTACTTTACATTTAAACTAAAATAAATAATTATAAATTTGACGGAAAAATGAATAAAGATCCTCTTCATAATCCTAAGCTGAGACAAGCATCCTTTTTTTGATTTTTTTTACAAATTTTATTATAATTATTTTCAGCTTTTAAATAAATTCAGAATAATATGGAGGTTATAAATATATGAGAAGAAGGTTAATATTGACTGGATTGATTACAATGTTCGCTTTGGCTGTTGTATTGAATGGATGTGCCAAACCGCCGTTACAAGAAAAATCAGCGGCCTCTGATGCAATGAGTGCTGCGGTTACTGCTGGTGCTGATAAGTATGCTTTGAATGATATGGGGGCTGCTGAAAAGTTATTGGACCAAGCCGAAGCAAATATGGCTCAGAAAAAGTATACCGATGCTAAAAAAAGTTATGAGGACGCCAAAGCAGCTTTCGAAAAAGCAGCTGCTGGTGTAGATGCCGGGAAAAAAGCTATGATAGACCAAAATAATGCTGATCTTGCTACGATTGGAAAACAATGGGTGGATGTTACTACTGCTGCCAAAAAACTTGGCAAAAAGATGAAAGCCGAAGATTTAAAAGGTATTAACGCCGATGGTAAAGTTATTGCTGATGATCTTAAAGCCGCGAAAGATTCTAATGCTAACGATCCAGCTACCGCCCTAGCCAAATTGAATGAAGTTAAGTCCTTAATTGGGAAGTGGAATACACAGGTTTCTGCAATTAAGTAATAAATCAAGTAAAGAGGCCATCGTTTTTAGATGGCCTCTTATTAAAAATTTTTTTTTGTTTACAAATTCAAACAAATCTAATAATTCAAAGTGTCATTGTAGATATTCTTATAGCACCACCTTATTCCAGGACTTCTAATCTTCGCGAATAACCGCTGAAGCAAATTAAACCTTTTTTACAGTAAAAATAGTTTTTTTGTGTTTACCGGAATCAAGATGATAAACAAGCAATGTCGCCGAATTGAAGTAAGTGTTAATCTTATTGCTAATAAAAAATTCTATTCCGCCGACTCAAAAAAATAGGGTTTAGTCGGTGACATTTTAGATTTTTTGATTATTGTATTTCCTCACAGTCCTTGAAGATGGACTCCTCGGGAATACAAATTTTACTTAAAGAGTACCAAAAAAGGGAGAGATCGGCATAATGCTGTATTTTCTTACATTTTATAGGGTTAAATACAATAAAAACGAGAACTTTTGACATTACGATGAAAAAGAATGGGAGTAAAAAATGAAAATATTATTTTTTGTATTTGCGGCTGTTTTAATGGCAGCCTGTCAAAATCAATCCATATCAACATCATCCACATCATCCACACAGATGGCAGTACTTCCAGATTTGCCTGACGGTGTGACTGAGGTCAATGATAATGATTGGGGAATAATGGCCGATGATGGTTATGTATTGAACCGCAATCCATGGAACATAAAAGCAGCTTCCAAGCCCTATGCGCAAAATGTCTTTAAGGGTGTTTCGAATAGCATATCTTTCTTCGGTTGGCAATGGTACTGGAACAATACCAACGATTATACGGTACTTGCATACCCAGAGGTCTTCTGTGGTTGGAGTCCGTTTGGACCGATGGGTACTAATGGCCATACCCCTGGATATCCCTATATAATTGGCGGGCATGGTTTCCAATCTACATTCGATATCACGATGGCAACCTCCCCAGTGAATGGGAAGAACACTTGGGATCTGGCATATGATATCTGGGTGCTGAATAGTGCATGTAATCCAACTAATTTCGGACGCAGTGATATCAAAGCCGAGATCATGGTCTGGCTTGACAGCCGGAATTCGCTTCTTCCTCTATGGTTAGGACAGCCAAATGATACTCTGATTGCAAACGGATGCACCTTTGATTATTACTATTATCCAAACCAGGCTGATGGGAACGGTCCAGGAGGCACACATATTTATGCGGCATTCAGTAGTCAAACTCCGATCTATTTCTCTACAAATTTTAACTTAACCATTTTTATAACCTATTTGGTAAATCATGGCATTATTACCTCAAATGATTATATTGCAACTGTCGAGCTTGGAACTGAAGTTGTAATTGGTTCTGGACAAACGGTTATCAAAAATTACTCTGTTATTGTTAACTAATAAAACTGGGAAATATTTCTTCCGGATACTTTGTTTGGTTGGAATCTATCATTTAAAAAAAAGGCAGGAAATAATATCCAGCACTTTTTTAATTACTTCCCAACAGTCTGTTTGCCGGTTATAACAAAAGCTAAAATCATAACAGCGGCTATAAAAACCAGAAATCCGATGACAATTGCCCATGTTAAAGGCCTGCCGAAATTGAAGGTCCAGCCGATGCCGAAACGTTTTTCCACAAAGAGGGCTGGGTCTTTAGGATTATAATAATACTGCCCGAGGACCCAGAATTGATCTTCATTACGACTGATCGTTTTTTCTTTAGGGCTTTTTTTGTCTTTAATTTTGACATTGCTTCCGCCCTGTCCCGTTGTGATGGAAAGTACGATAGCCCAGACAATAATAACAAAAACAGGAATTAAAATTACAACCGTCATTAATTTTAAATTATTCATAGAAGTCAAAATAAACCACTGTACCAATCCGAACAGTATTACAAGAAGCAGTCCGCTAAACACAATGAATGCTGACCAGCGGTAACGGAAAATCCTGCTTTGTTCAATTGAAATAACTGCTTTTGAAGGATCCAATAGCTGTTTTGATTTTTTAATCACAATAAAAATCAGAATATATACCAGTGAAATAAATAATTGTGTTCCCGGAAGGTAGAGGACACCCATTAATGATTTTTCCATCCATCCGTTAACATTACCGTTAAGGTCCCAATGCATGGGCATTCTGGGGGGCAGGGAAGGGTATAAATAATAAGTAAAAATCAAGGTGCCGAAAATCACGACAGCATACAGAATGAACCACAGCGGAGAAACTCTGATCATCTTCGAGCGGAATGATGTATCTATTACCACGAATTGTTTGAATTCCCGGGTATAATTTTTTTCCGCTTTCAGCTTTTTCATTTGAAAATGCTTAATTAGATAAATTACAAAAAATATTAATAGCTGAACAACGTATGCTTCCAGAAATAAATACAGGCCCAGGTTTTCCGGAAGCTTCAAAACCGCCGGTACCATTAAAACAGTAATCACTAAACCAGCAATGACGCTCTGTAATGTATAATCCCTGCGCATTTTAGCGATTGCTTCATCATGAAAAACCTGCTCGGGAATACTTACCCCAAAGCTGTCCGTTTTCCGGATAATATACGGCATAATGCTGAAAAATAGAACTGAAATAAATTGCATGAATAATAAAATTAATAAAGTAAATAACATAAACTACTCCAAATTTTTACTTGAAAATCTAACAAAGCATTCTGCGGCCAATGCATGAAATGCTATCGAGAGCAGCAAGATTTTGTTAATTCAACTTACTTGATTCCTTTTGGTAATCTTGAAATATCTCATGGCATATCTTGATAAAATCTTTTTCCTCCATATTCCGGCATACGGCTTCTGCGATAAATGGACGAAGGCTTTCTTTCAGAGTTTTCTGAAATTTTTCATCGCTGTACGGAATGATATTCGTCTGAACCACTACTCCCTTCTGCCGGTGGACCTGGACAAAACCGTCTTGCTTCAGAAGATTATAAGCCTTATTGACTGTATGTAGATTAATGCCCAGATCTGAAGCCATCTGGCGGATGGAAGGCATCATTTCGCCGGGTCTAAGCTCATGAGAAGCAATTGCCTGGATAACTGCCGATCTTATCTGTAAATAAATAGGCACATCACTTTGAAAATCAATCCGGATAATCATGATAATCTCCTTGTCCTATCTGTTATACATATAATATAACAGACAATATTTATAAAGTCAATATTAAAATAAAAATTTTAAATTCTTTTATTTTTAACGGGAAGCGGGCATTTTTAGCAGAAGAAAATGCAGACGGCTGTGTTAAACAAGATATTTTTTCCATTTACAAATAAGTAAAAAAATCATATTTTTTGTAATATTTGTATCTTTCCGGTACGCTATCTTTGGTTGAAATTATAAAAATTCCTATCAATTAACATACCTTGGAGGTATAAATTGAAAAATATTTTTAGAAAAATGATGGTCTTAAGGGTTATATTGATATCTTTTGCTCTTTTATTATCGCTTGCCCTGAATGGTGAAAATATTAAAGTCTTAGAGCAAAATGGGTCTACTAATCTTAATCCTGTTTCTTTAACAACTAAAATTGTTTTTTATACTCCAACTAATCAAAGTGTCAGCATTTATAGTGTTTATTATCATCATCACCATGATGATTTGCTCAATATGCAACCGATTTGTACCGCACCGGCGGTGCTGGAAATTTCTAACGGTATATATGATTTTAATACCGGCGGCGCGTTTTTTTCACTTAACGCAGCGGGTGGCACACAGTATTGGAAAGTCCGGAATGGAAGATCTTGGGAACAGGGTTTCGGGCTTTGCCTTTCCTTAGGTGGGCCTATAGTGGGGGTATATGGGCTGATTGTATATGGTGTGGGTAATACCACAATAAAAAACAACGGTCCCTTAAGTGCACCTACGATTACTACTACTCATGATGCTAATATGTTGGTATTGGGTATTGTGGGTTTAGTAAGTTTGGTACCGGGCTTCATCTTGATTTATGATGGAAGACCTTATGCTGACCTCATAAATATCAAATTTAAAGAAAAGTTTTTTATGCAGAAAATGGCTGCCGGCAAAACAGCAATGTTTACGGAACAGGCTCTTGCTGCGTAATTGAGGACAAAAACGGTGAATACTGGCTGCTTTATCACCAAAAGGATTCGGCTGCAACTGGTTTTGATCGTTCGATTTGCTTGGCTTTGGTTTGGCGAATCCCGCATCCTGCATGGAAAAGCAACACGTAAGACTATATTGACCGGCCCGTCTGTTAAATAGTGGTATTTTCTAAATTTTTTAACGGATTTTATAGAGTATTGTTTATGAGGAAAGCATTTACCTATATCATATCCGCCAGAACGGACAACGGAACGAGCAGGGTCCATGTGCTGTCGATATAGTGTATTAATTATTTACAGCGCAATAAGATTATTTATTAAACTTTATCAGGACTTTATTCCCCCAGGCTCCCGATCTCCATCGGACCAGCATGATTCCCCTGATCCATTCATCCGTAGCCATCGCAATCCATATTCCCATCAAACCGAGGCAAAGTTTGATGCCCAATAAATAAGCCCCGGCAACCCCAACAATCCACATAAATATCATGCCCATATAAACCGGCTCAAAGCGGCAGCTTGCAGTTTTTCTTTGCAGGGACGCGTGCATACACCACTAAAAGAAGCCTTGTAAAACCTTAAGCATTTCGAATAAATAGCAGGCAGTTGGGCTTGCATAATATTACCCGGATAAATATAATATTTCAAATTCTTAGATATCTTCAATAGTAGCCAGGTGGATATTCATAAAATTTTATTGACATGGTTAATTATCTTATTCTATAATAAAATAGAGTAAAAATACCAATATTGATTTTTAAATGCAATATTTTATTGGGGGAAAAGATGAAAAAAATACTGTGTGGTCTGATTTTTGTATTTACTATCTTGATTTTTACGGGAGCCTGGGGGCGTATGCCTTTCAAAGATGGAAATACACTCTATATCCTGGCTTCTTCAGGGCTGAATATGCGCGATCAGCCGTCGAAAACCGGAAAAGCGGTTGTTTTAGTTCCTTATGGGGGTTTTATCAAATTAACGCATACAACGCAAAAAAGTGAAGTTATTGACAACATCAGCGGAAATTGGATTGAAGCCGATTTTAACGGCAAAAAAGGTTTTCTTTTTGACGGTTATCTGACCACTCTCAAACCGCCGGTTAAAGACGAAACTTTGGTCGTTTATGCTGACAGGCTATTCGAAAAAAGTAAATTTGAAACAGTGGAAAAAGACAAAGACGGTGAAATAACAGTTCAGCATTATAAAAACGGAGCTAAGCTGACTAAAAACTACAGCAGTATCTCGTCTATAATCGAACTTGTTGTACCGGACATTTCGATCGAAGAGGGTTTTCTGATTCTCAGGCTTGTGTCGGGGATTCAATTTGAAAAAGACCCCTATCCAAGTGAGAGCAAGCAATATAAACAAACAATTGAAGGTTTTGAATGGGATGTGGATGTGAATGTTGATAAGGATTCATCCGGGGACATTACCAATATCGGTGTCATAAAAGGACCGGGCGTTAGCCTTGGCATCAAGGTTTCTAAGGACAACCAGGGAAATGTCTTATTATCGAAAAGTTCAGTAGATTAATAGTCGGGTGTTTTCTTATTGGATGCCGGTTATTGTTTTAAAAAATAGCTTTGAGTAGTTTGTCAAGAATTAGAATATATTTGAATCAGAAAACTGATTGAATCATCAGACAGGAGGCTGTTTTTAAGAAGAAATGGCTGGCAGTGGAATTGGAAATCTGAGCACTGTAAAAGCATTGATCGATAAGCATGCCGATGTCAACATAAAATACAAAGGGTATAATAACAGGACGGTTTTAATGATGGCGGCCTCCCTCCTTGAACTAGTTACGCCCATTAAAATATTTGTCTATCTCCGGAATCTTAGGCGGTTTAAAGTTAAAAGACTTATAATTAACAGTTATTTTAGTCGAGATGTTTGTCTGGATATTATACCCGATATAAAAAGGGCCGTTATAAGTAGTACTGTTTGTAGCCATATAAACATACAACACATTGCAGAATCCTGAAGGCGGGGCAGTCACTGTCTCTGTAAAATTATATGCGCCGCCCTGCGAAGGATATTCTGTCACCCCGTTGTTGGAGCAGTTATTATTATTTGAATCCCAGTAAAAAAGCGTAGAAGCGTATTCATTCGGGGCTGAATAAACGAAATCGTAATTGGAGCCGATTGTAAGATCGCCCTGAAGCGGTGACATGAGGGAAAAATCCCCTGAATAAACAGGCTCGTATTCATATGGGAAAGGATCGGGCGTAGGCGAAGAGCCGCTCGCCTGAACAAGGAATGCCGCCAGCAGGTTGGTGGGGCTTATGCAGCTGTCCCATAACTCGACTGTTGCGTAACCAGGATTTGCGGGAAGCATTTGTATGACGGCTGATTGCCCATTCCTGGAGAAAAATGTCCGGTTATAATATTCGTTTGTATATGTTGTCCAAGTGCATGTCCAGGGCGCCGATCCGGCCGGGAGATTGATCTGCAGTGACGCGGCGTTAATGCCGGCCTGGTAAACTGGGGAGACAGTCCCTGAAAAAGTATATCCATCCGAAAAAAAGCGCTTGTCAGGCTGGACAGGCCAAGATTATATTATCTATTACATTAATAATCATATACTTTAATAAACGTGACCTGTCTGCCGTCTACCTGCCGGAAATCCCGGCGTAGGCAGGCCAGGCAGGCTGCTTGACCCGGTTTAATTCAATTGAAGAAATGGAGGTTATTATGATTTTTAGTAAAACATTTAACAAGGCAATATTCAGTCTCATCGGTCTAGCATTAATGGCCGGTCTGACCGCCTGTGCCAACAGTCCTTCCGGGACCAGTTCCAGCAAAACTTCTTCAGGTAACTTAACCAGTTCCAGTTCAACCGGCACGGTATTAAATGGAGTTCCGGTGGATTTAAAGCTCAAGTGTGTTGGTACTAGTAACTTAAAGTTAAAATCCCTATTATTCAGGGACAGTCCGGCACCGTCGGGGCAAACCATTACAAATGGAAACGGATGCGGGCTCACGAACGGCAATGTTTTCGCTTTTACTCCGTCGTCCATGAAGTGCTCGATTGACTCTATATCGCTTTACGAAACAGTAACCACCGACAGCCAGGGCAATGCCGTCACTGCCGGTAAACAAATTACCGTTACAAACTCAACTTTTACTGTGGACATAGCTGGGGGAAGCGACTCAACTCTAATGACCTTCAGTTTCACTGTCCCGCCGGAAAATTTCGGTAGCTACCATGTGGTTAACTTTCAGTTCCACGGGCCTATACCTTATTCTGTCAGCGGAAATGTTGTGGCCAATGGTATTACTTATAATTTTACCGATATACCGGTCACTATGAACAACGCGGGGAGGATGTTTGTGAGATCTTCACCTATTATAATCGACTCTAACAGTTCCCCCACCATTCAGGTTTACTTTGATACTGGCGACGGTGTCTATCTGACTTACAACAGCCAGGTAGCCAATTCAGGACCGGATTGCTGTCAGCTTACGAACACCAATGGTTTGGCGCTGTCGAATACTTATATCGCCATAGGAAAGAATGAAACCTTCCTGATGTACGCGGGAAACGGCCAGCCAACTGTTAATCGTTATCTGGTCCAACTGGCGGCCGGTGATAATTCATGGGGGGATCCTACAAGTTTCGGAATAAAAATGACGGTAATTCAAGATACTGACGGATCGCTTGCGGGAGTAAATTGGCAGGAAATGTTCTTCTCAAACTATAATGATGATAATTCTCATTTTGCTATAGCGCCATTATATGCTCCTTATTGTATTAGCAACATTGACGGAAGCTGGCAGATTATGGAGAATCCTTCCGTTCCAACAGGAATCACCGGCATAGATCTTTCTTTTCCAGCTTTTCAATTGGGAAACCATACAGGAGTTTTGCATTTACCATCTAATACGAACCACAACTATATCTGCACAAATATGGATTAAGAATGTTTCAGGGATTACGGCTTATGTAATCCTCGCTTGGATTGGGTGAGACAAATTTGTTTTCAGGTTTTTTAGTTTTCGGACAGGAGAATTAAAGCTTGTCCCAATCAGGTGCTTCCTGTGTTTTGCAAAGAATTTCCCCTGAGGTGAGTCATGCAATCAATTTTCATTATTCTGATCCGGCGGTCAATATTATGAAACGCGCTGGAGGTTTTACTATAGGCCTTGCTATCTGCGGCCTTGCAGAAGGTTATCAACGTATTTTTATTCCGGTTATTCAAAAAATGGCGAAAGAAGAAAATTTTCGTCTGGTTATTTATTCCGGGGGGCCTCCCGGTTTTATGGCTGAGAAAATGCCCCATACGGCATCAGTTTTCCGGTATATCGATAGGGGACAGTTGGATGCTCTGATCATGGCATCAGGGAATATTAACATTTTTCTTCAGGATTCGGAATGGAAACAATTTTACAGCAGGTATATGTCCATTCCAATGATCAGTATCGGTATTCAGATAGAAAATATTCCCAGCATCCTGATTGATAATAAAACCGGCATAAAAGAAGCGGTCCGGCATCTGGCGGAAGAACATGGCAGAAAAAGGATTGCGTTTATCAAAGGGCCGGATAATAATCCGGAAGCAATTGAGCGTTTAGATGGTTTTCTGGAAGAGATGGAATTTCTGAATATCCCGGTTAACCGTAACTGGATTATCAGAGGTGGATTTTGGGAAAAATTTGGGCATGATGCGGTTAATATAATCTGGGACAGGGATGGAAAGAAACCTGAAGCCCTTATTGCCTGCAACGATGATATGGCAATCGGAGCTTGTCTGGAACTGGAAAGGCGGGGAATATCAGTGCCGGATGAAGTGGCTGTAATTGGGTTTGATGATGTTATTGAAGCCAGGAACCAGGCTATACCAATATCGACAATCCATTTTCCGATATTTGAACAAGCCGAGTTGGCAGGCCGGTTAGCCTTGGATCTTTTAAAGGGAAATAGGGTTCCTGCTTTAACAGTTCTTCCAGTCCGTTCTGTCCATCGTGATTCATGCGGTTGCGTCAGCCGGAATTCAATAAATAAAATCCTGGATTCAGTAAAAGGGAAACCTTTGATTCATCTCCAGTCTGAAATGGAAAACAGTTTTATCCGGAAAGAACAGATCCGGAAATTTTTGGAAATAAACAAAGGTGGAACATCTTCTTCTAAAATGGATACTATAAACCGCTATCAAGGATTCTTTCAAGAACTGTTGAGTGAACCGGATAAATGTTTTGAAACAGTTTCTCTGTGGAAAGATTTCCTGTTTAAGGCAGAATACCTGTATAAGGGTATGGAGGATGATACCATTTCTTTTTCATTAATGAAAAATGTTTTTTTGGAAACAGCATTTTCATCAACCAGCCATTATTGGTGTGAGGAACAGCACTATTCAATATTGCTGGGATATGAAATGTCGGCCCTGGATTCTGTTTTTGATTTTGAATCCGTATTTCAGATTCTGGAAAACGATCTGCCTTTGTTCCATGTGAAGGAATTGTTTTTATTCCTATTCCAGAAACCATTAGTAAGAGACTTTCCGGATTACAGTTTAATTGAATCAGAAGAAATTGAGCTGGTTTTCAATTTTAAAGACGAAAAATCTCACGAAATCAAAAGCTCCAGCCGTATCTTTAATATTCCGGAGCATATCCTTCCGGAATCATTATTAAATAAAAGCGGTTCTTATGTTCTTCAGACCCTTCATTCCGGAAAAGACTTGTATGGGTATATGATTATGAGTATGACAGCATCCAATGATAAATATTATAATTCTTTGGCAGGGAAGTTGAGCTCTGTTCTTAAAAGTATAGGGTTATACCGTTCTCTGAAAGAATCCATTGAGGAAAAGCAGGAGCTGATTCTTGAATTAAAAGAAAGTGAAAACCGTTATTATTCAATAGTTGAATATCTTCCTTTTCCTCTGTTTGAAGTTGATTGTTTCGGCACTTTTATTTTCGCAAATACTGCTTTTAAAAGAATGACCGGCCTATCAAATATCATTGAAAATTCAAGGTCTGATTATTTTAAGGATTATTTCGGTGAGAAAAGCTGGGAATCTATTGTCAGACTGTTTCACACCAATCCTGAGGATATTCCTCTCCAGCCGTTAAAATTTGAAAAAAGAAAGGATAAAGAAATGACATTCCTGGCAAGAATCCAGATGGTGGGCGGACTGAAAGCCCGGATAACTCTGATTGAAGTTAACGCATCCTGGCCGTTATTGACAAATATCCATGAAGAGATCTCCAGAAAGTATTTATTGAATAACCGGGAAAGCGAGATTCTGCCTTTACTTATTAAGGGATACCATAGTAAAGAAATTGCCGAAAAAATCAATCTTTCAGGAATATCCATCCGTAAATATTTCTCCTCCATTTACTCCAAACTTAATGTCCATAACCGTAAAGAACTCCTGATTTTGCTGGAGTCCATTTCAAAGGGTTAAAATTTATACAATTTGTATAATAATTTTTTATAATAATACCCTATAATTTTATCATTATGTTATTTTATCAGTTTTTATCCAGCTAAATTTCGGTATGTTTTTATATCTATCTGGAATAATTAACAATAAAATGGAGAATATGTGTTTGTATTTAAAATTAAGAGAATGAATAATATGATTCCGGTAATGGTTTTATTGGTCTTGCCTTTATCCTGTGCGATAAACACGGGAAAAGAGCCGGAAAAGAATGTGATTACTGTGATGAACGATCATCCGACAAACTACAGCGCTTATGTCCTGACCGGATCAAATCTTCTCGCAACAACCGCTTATGTTAACGGAATAACCATAGATACGGTATCCGTGGATTCCATTTCCAATTCCGTGGCCTCGATTTTAAACTCCGGAGACAGTAATGGAATCGTAGCAGAGGTTGATTCCAAAAATGTGGATTATACTATCGACTATACAGCGGCGGGTAAACCGGTTCTGGAATTGTTTTACGGCGCTGATATCCAGATCGCGAGCAAGGCATTTCTGGCTATACCGGAATATATTGAGCTGATCCGGAACATCAAGGTCGATATTATCCGCTTCCCGGGAGGAGGTGGACGGGTCAGATACGAAAGGGATCCGAGCAATATCACAGAGAATGATTACGGCAATTATAAACCCTACCGTTTTTATATGACCGGGCTGGATGTCGCCAATTATATCAGTCTCTGCAGAAATCTGGGTATACAGGCCGAACCGGAAATCAATCTTTATGTTGATAATGTCGCTATGGCGAGCAATATGGCCGACCAGATCGTTAATGAACTGGGGTATGATCTGAAATATATATCCGGAGGAAATGAACCGGACGCCAATGATTACAGCAATTGGACCTTTATGAACGCGACTAATCTGGAACAAAGCTATTCCAATTATGTTGACCGTTTCAACCGGTATATAGGAGCCTTGCGTACTATAAAACCCGGGTTGACTTTCACCTTTCTTGAAACAAGCAGCAAGCAGTTCGGAAATTATATCAACGACGTCTACCAGACCGTATCCAAAGACCTTGTTTTTTCCTGGCTGGGAACAAACCAGCCCGGCGCTTATTCTTCCCACTGGTATATGCTGGGAGATTACGGGCAGGACCCATCCTATCCCGATTATCCATCGGTGGATCATCTGGTTCTATCTAACGAATACGTAAACAATATCAATCATCTTTTCAATCTTTACAATACGATGAAACAAACCAGGGACCAGTATATGCCGGGCGCTAAGATATTCCTGGGCGAGTGGGGCGCCTGCTGGAGTGCGGCATCCGCAGGAATTCATGGGAGCTTAGCCACGGCTATTTTTGCCGCGGAAGTGATGGAAACCTGTAAATACGCAGGATTTGATACCATTGAATATTACGGCCTGTCCGATCCCAAAATTTTTGACCCCTGGAACCCGTCATTAATCGCCGTTGATACCTTAAACGGCAATGCGTTATCGCTCAGACCACAGTACTATATCCATCTGTTTTACAAATACCTCTGGGGTGACCAGACAATTGTGTTATCCGGGAACCGTAAGACTGATTATTCCATATACGCTTCCAAAGATTCAAATTACCGTTACATTATGCTGATCAATAGAACGGAAAGCATGACTTACAATAAACTAATAAAAATAATATTTGGTGAAGGGACAAAAACACTCCAATTAACATTAAAACCTCGTTCCGTCAGCATTATCCGGTTTTAATGTGAAATGGAACTATGAAAATATTTTTCCGTTCAAATGTAGAACAGGAATTATTAAGAAGAAATTTGAAAAGATAGGAGGGTGTTATGAAAAGATCTCTATTCATTTTTTACATGGCGATTTGTATGGCTTTTTTAATACCGGCTTGTTCCAATTCGCCTGGATCATCAAGTAATTCAAATAGCTCATTGTCAATGTCTTCGTCATCGTCATCTCAGTCTACTAATAATGTTTCTGTGACCATCACTTCGCATATAATTAACACAATTAATCCGCTTTTCTTTGGACAGAATTATTGGGACTGGAGTCCGACAATAGGCGATCAGGTCTCTAATACAGGACCAATCTTTAAGTCTTCTAATATTAAATTTCTCCGCGCAGGCGGAGATAATAACGACTGGGAATCTCCCGATCCCCTGGACTCGAGCTTTATGGATAACTATGCTTCTTACTGCGCCGTTATAGGTGCGACTCCCCTGCTGCAGGTGCCGCTTTTCAGCACATCAAACATAGCGGCAAGAATAGCCCGGGCAACTAATATGCTTTCATACTATATAGGGATAAAAAATTATCCGATCACATGGATCGGCATAGGCAATGAACCTGATGTTTACCCTTCTAATTCCATAATTCCCAGCTGGTCTTCTTTTATCGATAATTTTACAAATGTGGCCGCAGCGATTAAAACCCAATATCCTTCTCTCAAAATTGTGGGTCCGGAGTTGTGTCAGATTTATAATTATACAAATACAGTTTCAGATGAGCTTATTAATTTTTTGGAAAATTGCGGGAGTTATGTGAGCGCAGTTTCGATTCACTATTATCCAAGCTGGCCGAATTCCACCGCTACATATGATTTGGTAACAAATCAATTCGATTATATATCAAATATGTATTCTATGATTTTTGACGCCATGACAAAATACGGGCAGGGACAGAAGCTTATTATCGACGAATGCCAGATTTCAGCCAACCCTAATCCTACAGAACTTGATGGCGAAGCCTCCGATGGAACTTTTGAAGCAGGTTTATGGTTTGCCGATTTTATCGGAATATCAAGTTCACAGCCCAATATTCTTTCGATAATGCCCTGGTCCCTCTGTGAACAAAGCGAGGAAGGTTTCCTTAATTTCGAAATGGGTGACTCGCCAAGGCCTATATTTTATATATACAATTTATTATCGAATCATTTTCTTACAAATATGATATCATGCGTTAAGTTAAACGATATACGCATCTATACTTATGAAGATTTATACGGTAATGCCAGCATCTTTTGTATAAACTGGAATAAAACAGTTCCGTATTCAGTAAAGCTCTCCTTTACTCAAGGTGTTTTGCAAAACACTAATTTTACCTATACTTTCGGCCCATTGTCTCTTACATGCCTTTCAATATCTGCGGACCTTTCCCAGAGGACAGCTTATACCTATAGTTCGGTTGATTCTGTTACCGGCAACTGCATTGAAACCAATAATTTTTAAACCGGAGGACCGTTTTATGAATTTTAAAAGAATATATTTCATAATAATATTATTAACATCGATTTCATCTGTAATATTATCCGGCTGTTCAAATTTGCCGGCATCATCGGGTTCTTCTTTAGGCGGTACGTCTTCCATAAGTTTGTATACCGGTGTTTCCAACTGGATTGTCAGCACACTTCCATGCTATGCCGGGTGGTCTTCAGTAAGTTACGGCAACGGTAAATTTGTCGCGCTCGCAAGCGGAGGAAATAATGCTGCTACTTCATCCGACGGAATAAATTGGACTCTGCGAACCCTTCCATGCTCTGCAGAATGGAACTCGGTGACCTACGGTAACGGTGAATTTGTCGCTGTTGCCTGTAATTCTGGTATTGTTGCTACTTCGCCCGACGGAATCAATTGGGCGTTGCAAACCCTGCCATTTGAGAATCTTTGGACTTCAATAACCTATGGTAACGGCATTTTTGTAATATTTTGCATTACTGATCCTTATATAGTATATTCAGCCGATGGGATGAACTGGACGATGGCAGTACTTCCAGTGTCTGATCTGTGGTATTCAGCAGCTTATGGTAACGGTAAATTTGTCTCGGTTGCATGCGGATCCTGGGGCAGTACTAATGCGGTGACTTCTCAAGACGGGATTAACTGGACACAGCGAAGTATCCCCTATGCAAATTGGGATTCAATAACATTTGGAAACGGGCAATTTATAGCGATTTCCGGAAACGACGTCGCAACGGCGGCAACTTCACCCGATGGTATCAAATGGACAGTACGGAATCTTCCAAACGCTGCCAATTGGAGTTCGGTAACCTACGGCAATGGAGTATTTGTCGCAGTCGCGTATGATACTGCAATTTCGGCGGTATCTCCGGATGGGATAAATTGGACTGCCCTGACACTTCCATGCTCAGCCTGCTGGCAGTCGGTGGCCTACGGTAACGGTAAATTTGTCACAGTAGCTAATGGCAGCAGTATCGCAGCTACTTGTATCGCAACCAATTAATTCTGATTTGATGGCAAAACAACCGCAGATGTGTATTATCTAATTTGTTTAATATTGGACATTTCCTTATTGAATCAATAATAATTTCGGCTCTTCAGGATCCTATATATTTTCAACTTCTAAGCGAATATTTCAGTCGGGCGCTTAACTGATCATCAAAATGATGTTGATACTTTTCAGATATTATAGAATAAACACAAGCCAGCTTCGTGCAGTTATGATATCGTTGGTTATTCCAATTTCCTGAATTTCACACATATGAAAACAATATATATATTGACAGAAAGAAAGAACGAGTCTATAATCGTCATAAGATTTTACAATATATTTTTCTCTTCTTTGTCAATCCTAATATAATTTCAGAATTAAGAAATAGTTTGTATTGAAGGTTGTTAGTTAAAATCAAATTCAATAAACATCAATTTAAAAAATAAAAAAACGAAAGATTTTGTATGCAGTCGGATATTCAAAACTGACCATTCAAGATATGTGATAAATCAATTTTTTTGGATTGTATCCTGACGGGTCAATCATTACCGGCTGTCAACATTGGCTTTGATTTGCCTGGAATAACTAATATCAGCATTGATAATTCCGATGGCATCCGTCAAATTATGCGTCATTTGATTCAATTTCATCATGCCCAAAAAATTGCTTTTATCGGAGGCATTGAAAATACTACATATGCAATAGAACGTTATCAGGCTTTTTTACAAATCCTGAAAGAACTGAATATTCCATTTGATCCGGAATTATATTACGCTGATAACTTTGAACAAGATTAGGGAACTGAAGCAATAAATTATTTTTTAATATAAGAATAAAAGAGATAGATTCAATTGTTGTGACCAATGATCATATGGCTATCGGGGCAATGGAAACCCTTTCAAAAATGGGTAGGCTGAATTTACACTGATTAAACTACATCCAAAAATTGCATTTGATATTCTTAAAAGCATTGAGTTTCCATGGCCCCTTGCGGAAATAGTCTACCAGCACCATGAACGGTGCGATGGCAGTTGTTATCCTCAGGGTTTGAAGGGCGATGAAATCCTTGTGGAATCACGCATTATTGCAGTCACAGATGTAGTGGAAGCGATGGCTTCACACCGGCCATACAGGCCTTCCTAGGGAATTGACGCCGCTTTAAAGGAAATTCAGGATAACCGCGGGACAAAATATGATCAGGAAATTGTGGATATCTGCCTGAAACTATTTTTAGAAAAAGGATATTTACTTAAAAATTAACTCTAGCCCGACTAATAATGGCTATTCTCTAGTCAATATTAATCAGACGATGCAGAATTCTGAAAAATAAAAAATAATAAAAAACTTTTGTTTGAATTAAATCTGAAATCCTGCACTTACATGGGGAAAGATGGTTATAATTTAACATACTGTGGGTTAACACTAAGCAAATACAAGTAATGGATTATTGATATTATTTTGCCTTAGAGTCAGAACCAAGTTATACTTTATTACTGAAAGGAGTAATAATTTGATAAGAAAAGTAATTCAAAACCGCTATGAAGTGACAAAGATGATTGGCGAAGGCGGCATATCTCGTGTCTATCTTGCTTTTGATTCTGTTGATAAAAAGGAAGTCGTTCTGAGAACATTAAAGAAAGAAAATATATCCAACCGGATTGAAGATATTATACGGTTCAGGAATGAGGCCTCAATATTATCGCGTTTGGACCACCCGAACATTGTTAAAATTTATGAAACAGGGGAATACGAGGGTGAAAATTACATTGTAATGGAATATGTTCCGGGGAAAAGCCTGGGTAAACTGCTCCAAAATGGGAATAGGTTTAAGGAAAACGAAATTATTGAAATTATACTGCAGATATGCCGGGCACTGGACTATATTCATCCTATGAACATTGTCCACAGGGATTTAAAGCCAGGGAATATTATGGTCAATCCAGCGGAAGCGGGTCATTACCATATCACGATCATTGATTTTGGAATGGCGCTTGTAAAAGAGTTTTCGTCAATAAAGGAACAGGAAGAGATTGCCGGCACTTTCAGCTATATGTTGCCGGAGCATTTCGGTGTTACAAGAAGAAGCATTGATGAGAGAAGCGACTTATATTCCCTGGGCATTATTTTATACCAGCTCTTTACCGGAGTTTTGCCTTTTAAGGGAACGAGTATCAGCTCTATTATCCACCAGCAGATTGCCATGCTTCCCGATCCTCCCTCTAAATACAATACGGTTATTCCTGAAATACTTGAAAGTATTATATTGAAACTCCTGGAAAAAGAACCGGATAACCGTTACCTGTCCGCTAAAGGACTAATGGACGATCTGGAAAAATATCAAAAAGGCATGCATAATTTTCCTCTGGGGTTGAATGACAAACAGATAAGGCTTTCGTTTAAAACCGGGCTGATATCCCGCGAAGCGGAACTAAAAAATCTAATGAGCTTATATGGCAAAGCGCTGGATAATAAAGGTAATGTCTGCCTGATCAGCGGTGAGGCGGGTAAAGGAAAAACAAGACTCGTAGAGGAATTAAGAAGCTTCGTTTATTCCATAGGAGGGCTTTTTATTTATGGCAAATGTTTTTCGGGAAAAAGCAAGACCCCTTACGGAGCAATAAAAGATGCCCTTAATATCTATTTAAAGATATACCAGGACTACCCTGATGAAAAAAAACTGAAAATTAAAAATGAACTCATCGAAATGACAGGAAATCTGAGCGGAATTATTCTTCAATTGAGTGCCTCGTTTTCGGTAATCTTTGAAAACAGCGAAGAATTGGTTAGGCTGGAGGCGGAAAGGGAGAAGAAACGGTTTTTGATGGTTGCAGCCCAGTTTATATTGAACCTGAGCATTGTAGAAAATGGGTTGGTACTATTGCTGGACGATCTGCAATGGGTTGACGATGGAAGTATGGATCTCTTAAGCGAGCTATCGGAAGAGATGGGCAAATACCCGCTCCTGATTGTCGGGACATACCGGAACGATGAAGTTAATTATGAACACCGGGTAAGCGTGTATCGGAAGGAAGTGCTGGAAAGCAAGCGTCTTTTTACTGAAATTTACCTGGAAACTTTTAACAAAACTATGAATGACAGTTTTGTCAGTTCGCTTTTATACGCAAAAGAAGAAAATATTGATGAAATATCCGGAATTATTTATCAGAAAAGTAAAGGTAATCCATTCTTTACGATTGAGATATTAAAGCAATTTGTAGATGAAAAAGTGATTTATTACAAAGAGAAAGGCTGGGTAATCGATCAGGAAATTCTGGATAAGACCAAGATAGCTCCCACGATATTAGATGTTGTTATGAAGAGGATTTCATTACTCAGTGATAAAGAATCCCGCGTTTTGTCTTTCGCGGCAGTCATCGGAAGAAAGTTTGATGTGGAAGTGCTGTTTCGTCTTCTGGATTACGAAGCATCGGAGATTATCGGGATAGTGGACAGGGCTATTCATCTCCAGCTGCTGGAGGAGGATTTGCAGGAAAATGGGAAAATACTTTTTGCGCATGACAGAATAAAGGAAGCTTTTGAGAGAAAATGCGGCGAGGAAGAAAAGAAAGCCCTGCATATGCAGATAGGAATGATGCTGGAAAGTTTATATCCGAATGAAAAGGATAAAATTGTCTTTGACTTGATCTATCATTATATCGAAGGAAAGAATTATGCCAAGATCCTGGAATACGGATATCCCGCAGGCCTGAAAGCCAAGGAAAACTTTGCCTATAATGAGGCATTAAAATATTTTCTACAAGTTAAAACCTTGGCTGAAGAAAGAATAGAAAAGGAAAGAAAATTATGGGTCAACACTAATAAAAATATCAGTGAAATTTACCTGATTATAGGAAAAAACGATGAAGCTATAGAAATCAATAACAGATTACTTTCTTTTATCAGCACTAAACTTGATATTGCTGATGTGTACAAGAAAACAAGCGAAGCCTTTTTAAAAAAAGGGGACTGG
Organism: uncultured Spirochaetota bacterium; assembly: GCA_963783575.1. Classification (GTDB taxonomy): domain Bacteria; phylum Spirochaetota; class Brevinematia; order Brevinematales; family JAOACQ01; genus CAWEAK01. The sequence continues at coordinate 648,823 of CAWAOD010000005.1, forward strand.
AGAAATTGCGAAGAGTACGGAAGGATCGGATTATCCATACTGGGAGAAAAACTGCCGATCAGGAATGCTTTCGTAATTCTGAGAATTTTAAAGGAATTGCTCCTGCATACTTTACACACCTTTTTCCCTGTACTTTTCTTCAGAAAAAAAAGAAACCCTGAAGAAGATAAATATAAACTGATTGTCGGCTTTTATAAGAACCTATCCTGGATGTACTACCTTACGGATGTATTGAAAGCGGTCAGCTCAGCCTTAAGAGCTTTAAATCTTTCTGAAAGCAGGGTAGGATATTCCGCTGAGCTCGGCTTTTTCATAGCAGGTTATGCTACTATTTGTATGGCCGTTCCGCTGTTTAAGCAGGCGATAAAGTTCCACAATAAGGCCCTGGAGTACAGGAAAGAGATGGACGACACTTGGGGATATGCCCAATCCCTTCAATGGCTTAGCATTTGCTATCAATGGAAGGGTGAGTTTGAAACAAGCAACCGTTATTTCGAAGAAAGTTCTGCTATTTTTAAAAAAATTGGCGATTTATGGGAATTAAGCGTGGTTTATCACTGCACGGTGTTTAATTATATTACCAAGGTAACATTGACAAAGCAATGGAATTTGCCCATTTGAGTCACAATATAAGCAGACAAATAAATGATAGTTTTGGAAAATGTGGTGATATATCACTTAATATAATAATCGACTACATCAAGGGGGATTATCAATCAGCAATTAGAAACTATGATGAAGTATGGAAAATGATAGAGGAAAACAGATTCGATAACCTTAACTATGTTGTAAAAATAAATCTTGGAAATATTTACAGGGAAATGAAAGATTATGACAAGTCCCTAACCTTTCTGAATGAAGCCAGGGATATCTATGAGAAGAACCACTTCCTTGGGCAATACTCTGTATTTGTTTATTCTTCCCTCGCGGACAGCCTGATAGAAAAGTATAAAAAAAGAGTTGAATCAGAATCATACCTTCAAAAAAGCGACATGAAAAAGAATCTAAACGAGATCAGGAAAATCATCAGAAAAGCCCTCCATAAAACAAAATCCTGGCTGGTTCTTTATACGGAAGCATTGAGAGTGAGCGGCAAATATTACACTTTGACCGGAAAAATACAGAAAGCAGAAAAACTATTTTTACAAAGACGTACCCAACTTGCAGACCGATAAGGGCACAAAATACGAATCAGGAAAAAGCCATTATGAGTACGCGCTCTTTCTGAAAAACACAGGAAAATTCGGGGAAACCAAAAAAAACCTTGAATCCGCTTACATTCTTTTCAAGGAAATCGGGTCCGCAGACTATTTAAAAAGGGTTTCCGATATTCTTGGAATTAGTGAAAATGGCCGGGAGGAAGAAG
>CAWAOD010000006.1:0-159757 GCA_963783575.1 uncultured Spirochaetota bacterium
TTATCTTAACCGGATTAAATCAAGAGAATTGGAATTGTCATCCATTCTTGAATATGCAAAATTATGCCCGGTATATTTATCTATCAAGGGCGGAGTTCTATATAATCCCGGTGCATTCAGTACAAACTCATTAAATGAATTTCTGTTGATTTCTATTCTTGAAATATTATATGGATTAAATTTTTCATCGTTTGGATTTTTCGCCTGCATTCCCGAAGCATTCAAGGCTGCAATAAACCTGTATTCTTTTCCATTATAATCCACTTTTTTGACAAAATCCCATACATATTTATCTGCGCTGCCGTCAGGATAGCATATTTTATCGATTGAATCGACCCTGTACCCGAGATAGGACTCAAATATTTCCATGGCCCTTCCTATTTCATAAGAAGCTATTTCAGTCTTATCTGGAATATACTTCCTAAGTTTTTTATGATTTTTTGTATGATTTATGATCTCAAATCCATAATCCAGGAGAAGGTTGAGTTTTTTCCCCACAAATTTACTCTGCATAAAAGGTATATGTTCCAATGGAATACTAAATGCGGCATTTAACATAAAATCCGGATGTTTTTTAGCAAATTCAATCATAATACCTATCGCACAATCCGGGTCAATAACAGGATCTCCCTTCGCATCTGTTCCAGAAAATTCAAACTGTCCGAAAGTTGCATCATCAAAGGTCAAAATATAAAGTTTAGAATCCGGCGGTAACCTGTTTAAATCTTTTTTCATTCCTTTCGCAAGGGATATATACTCGTTTAGCGAAATATTTCTGAATTGATTCTGATATAATGTCTCTAGTTGATCCCTAAATTCATCCGAACTAACAAAATATCTTTTGGTTTTATATTTTTTTTCAATCTGCCGGTCAGAATATAATTAGTGTAAACTTGTGGTGTTTCAATTATATGATATTCAAGAATCGGAATTTTTCCATTAATTCCATTTAAAACTTCTTCCATACTTTCATTTGGAAATTGATTAAAATTATTTCCTTCTTCATTAAAATCCTGTTTTTGAAATCCTAAAATTTATATATCCTGAAAAATAATAAAATTGATAGCCAGAGACACAATTGTCAATAGAATTATTACAAAAAAAAGCAATCTATTTCCATTCTTCTTCTTTTTAATAAATTTTGGGTTATATTCCTTAATCTATCCATACCTGTCCAGTCTTTTTTCTTAAACTATCGGCAATAATATCACTATTTCTTTAATAAACGTTCATATATCGATACTTTATGATTTTTAAAAATAATTCTTCATTGATAAATCCGGAAATTTCGATTATAATAAGTATAGCACTGACGACTTATATATCTATCAGGAGGATAAAAATGCCTAAAGTTAAAATTGCACTGGCCGGATTTGGGACTATAGGTACGGTGTTATCGAACTTTTGGAAGGAAATAAAGAAATCATTAAAAACCGGACAGGTTTGGAAATTGAGATAAAGTATATAATAGATATAGACTGGGAAACCCCAAGGAGAGTTGAATCAATAACTGCCTTAAAAGTTTCGGATTATAAAAACAGTTCTAGCTGATCCGGAAATTGCTATAGTCATAGAATTGATCGGCGGAGTAGATTTTGCTTATAAACTTGTAAAAAGAGCCTAATAGCCGGTAAAAACGTTGTTACTGCTAATAAGGCCTTATTGGAGAAAGAGGAACGCCTTTGTTTCAGTTGCCAAAAAAAATTCAAAATCAATAGGCTTCGAGGGGAGCGTATGCGGAGGAATACCAATAATTAGGACGGTTTATGAAGCGCTTTCCGGTGAGAAGATTTAATCTATCTATGGTATAGTAAACGGAACAACCAATTATATTTTAACCAAAATGACCGAGGACGCTCTGGATTTTGATACCGCTCTTAAACAGGCTCAGGAACTTGGTTTTGCAGAAAAGGTTAATCCTTCTCTTGATATCTGCGGTTATGACGCGGCACATAAAATTACTATCCTTGCTTCGCTTGCCTTTAATACTCCAATTGCATAACGCTTGTTTGATAATCAAGGTATTAAGAACATGGAATTTTGAGGACATATATAATGCAGATGAATTGGGTTATATTATAAAACTTCTTGCTGTTGCAAAGCTTGACCCGGACAATACTGTAGAAGTCCGTGTTAATCCTACTCTGGTTCCTAAGGATAATCAACTGGCTTTTGTAAGAAATGAATTTAATGCAGTTATGATCGAAAGTGAATTTCTTGGAAATTCTATGTATTTCGGACGTGGAGCAGGTTCTAGACCGACAGCTACTGCAGTAGTCGGCGACGTCATAAATATAGCGAAATCCCTGAACAATCCTGATGGTTATTTAACTTATTCTCAATTCAACAATTATCCTGTTAAAAAAATCGGGGAAATTGAAAGCCGGTATTATGTCCGTTTTAATGTAATAGACAAGCCTGGAGTTCTCAGTAAAATATCGGGAGTTTTCGGAAATTACCAGATAAGCATTGCTTCAGTTATACAAAAAGAAAGAAGTAAGACAGACTATGTCCCATTAATAATGACAACGCATGCAGCCCTGGAAAAAAATATAAATCAGGCATTGGATGAAATAGAAAAGATGGATTTTAATAAAAACGAGGTATAATGCTAAGAATAATGGAATAATTAGCAGTTAAAAATTGTGATGATCTAAATTTTCCATATTATCATTTATTTTCTTATTATAATTTAAGAGACCTTGTTTATAACTATTATCGATAAAACCAATCATACTTTTTTTCTCTTTTCTTAGTTTGCGAAAATAGCTTAATATATTTGAAAGCATTTCCTGATAAATTGTTATTGATAAAAATAAAATTTCTATTAAATTATTTTTATTATTCATTTCCCGGAATTTTTCCAGAGGAAGAACAATTTTTAAAATTAAATAAGAGCATAATGCCAGTACTAAAACCCGGAATAATGAATTAACACCCATCGATACGGCCGAGGAATAAAAATCAAAAAACATAAAATGAAGCTTTTTTCCTTCTTTTACAGTAAATAATTTTATCAGTACTATCGGAAGAGTGAAAATTATAAGAAAAATCAAGTTTTGAATTGCTCTAAGAACTAATTTTTTTTGAAAAACTGATATATAAACAATTAATGCTAAAATTACTATGAAATTAATTTTCCAATCCCAAAAAAAAGCCCCTATTGTCAGAAACAATAGGGGGATTATTTTCACTACATATATAATCATTTTTTAGGGACTTCCAGAGATTCCTCTACCAATTCTATCATCGCCATTTCCGATCCATCGTTAGCCCTATATCCGAGCCTTAATATTCTTGTGTAACCGCCGTTTCTGTTTTTATATCTTAAAGCAATATCGCCAAATAATTTAGTTATAATAGACCTGTCTTTTATAGTTTCAGAAACCAAACGTTTTGACTGTATATTGTCTCTTTTGCTTTTGTTATGATTTTCTCGGCAAACGGACGTAAAGCTTTTGCCTTTTGAACAGTTGTAGTAATATTTTCATATTTAAAAAGAGCTATTGCCAGGTTCTTTAACAAAGCTTTTCTATGGAAGTATTTCTGCTGAGTTTTTTAACTTTATCTCCATGCCTCATAATTATTCTCCCTCTTCAAAATCTTCCATCGTTTCTTTATTAATTTCGCTATTATCAGAATACTCTTTAGTTTTGTCTTCAAGCGAAAGACCATACAATTGAAGTTTTTCAGCTATTTCAGTTAATGATTTCTTTCCGAAATTCTTTATCTTCATCAATGAATCCTTGTCATATTTCATCAATTCACCGATTGTGTTAATATTGGAACTCTTCAAACAATTAAACGAACGAACCGATAAATCAAGTTCAGATATCGGTTTTGAAAGCACATCATTATTTACGGCAATTTCATTGGTTTCGGCGCTGACAGCAACCTCCTCTTCAGCCTCAAAATCTATAAACAGAGAAAAATATTTCCTCAATATGGCAGCAGCCTTTGAAACAGCATCAACAGGAGTAATAACCCCTGAAGTCCATACTCCAAACTACTTTCTCACAATCCGTTTTTTCTCCAACCCTATAATCCTCAATAATATAGTTAACACGAACAATCGGTGAAAATATAGCATCGACTGGAATAACGGAAATAACGGAATTTGAATCAAATAAATCTTCCGCCGATCTATAACCTCTGCCGAATTCTATTTGAACGTCAAGCGATAAGTTTGTTTCTTCATTTAAAGTGGCAATTTTTAAATCCTCATTTATTACATTGACAGTGGCATCAACGGCAAAATCCTTAGCAACCAACTCTCCTTTACCTTTCTTTACCACTCTGATAACTTTCTTATCGCTGCCGTCATTTAAAGACAACCTAATCTTTTTAATGGCTAATATAATATCCGTTAAATCTTCCTTTACACCCTTAATCGGTTCAAATTCATGATTTATACCTTCAACTTTGATTGATGTAATAGCAAAACCCGGGATATCGCTCATTAGAACTCGCCTTAGCGAATTGGCTATAGTAACACCCACTCCTTTTTCAAAAGGATAAATGTTAAACTTACCATAAAATGAAGAATAAGAATTCTTTTCATATTTTATCTCATAAGGCAGACATGACATCTTTTAAAAGCCCTTTTTGAGTCATTTATACCCTCCAAACTCTCATTTACAAAACGTGCCCTTCTGCAGGCTCAAGGCAGAATTCTGGATCCAGCCCTAAATAAATAATTTATAAAATATTCAATTATTTCGAGTATAATTCTACAATTAACTGTTCCTTAATATCGATTTCAGGATTCATTTCCTGCCTGGTAGGTATAGACAACATCTTTAGCTTTACATTTGTAAAATCAACCTCCAGCCAAGCAGGTATTACTTTATTCTGAGCAGACTCAATCGATTTCACAACCATATCAAGATTTTTTACCTTATCGGACAATGATATTTCTTCCCCCAGTTTAACAATATAAGAAGGAATATCCATTTTTTTCCCGTTAACCTTAACATGCCCGTGTATTACAAGCTGTCTGGCAGTTTTTTTAGAGGGTGCAAAACCAGCTTTATGAATAATAGAATCCAGTCTTCTTTCTAAAAACTGAAGAAGAACTTCACCGGTAACGCCTTTATGTTTGGCAGCCATTTCAAAATATCTTCTAAACTGTCGTTCATACAAGCCATAATATCTTTTAACCTTCTGTTTTTCTCTGAGCTGAATAGCGTATTCGGTAGGTTTTTTGTTGAATTTAGATATCTTACCCGGAGGCGTAGCCCTATCGTTTAATGTACAATTCTGAGAATAACACTTGTCCCCCTTTAAAAAAAGCCTTAAACCTTCTCTTCTGCATAACCTGCAGGATGGTCCTATATATCTTCCCATTGTTCATTTACCTCTCTAAACTCTTCTCTTTTTTCTTGGCCGGCAGCCATTGTGCGGTATTGGAGTGATATCGCGCAGGGTTTTAATTTTTAATCCTGCCGCATCAAGCGCTCTTATAGCCGATTCTCTTCCGGGACCCGGCCCTTTCAGCCTTACATTAACATACTGGATTCCATGGAACTTAGCAATTTCCACGGCTTTTTCCGAAGCCAATTGGGCTGCATAAGGAGTTCCTTTTTTTGTACCTTTGAAGCCCACACTTCCTGAACTGGCCCAAGCCAAAGAGTTGCCGTTCAGATCAGTTATATTAATAATTGTATTATTAAAAGTTGCTCTAATATTTGCAATCCCTTCCAATACGTTCTTTTTTTCTTTTCTTTTTTTCGTAGTAGCTGCAGCCTTTTTAGCCATTAAAACAATCCTCCACTCAGTTTATTTCTTTTTTCCGATCGCATTATTCCTCGGACCCTTCCATGATCTCGCATTCGTCCGTGTTCTTTGCCCCCTTACCGGAAGTCCTATTTTGTGCCTGTGCCCTCTATAAGTCCCTGTATCAATCAATCTTTTTATATTCATCGCAATTTCTGTTCTCAAATCGCCTTCTACTTTGAAATTATCTTCAATAGTATCCCTAATTTTTGCCAATTCATCTTCACTCAAATCTTTAACTTTTTTATTCGGTTCAATCTTTGCTTTTTCAATAATACTTAATGAATTGTGTCTTCCAATTCCATAAATATAAGTTAATCCGATAAACACCGCTTTATTGCCCGGTATTTCCCTACCTGCAATTCTTGCCATTCAAAACCTCCGTTTTACTAACTAAATTAAGACCTTTTATTACCCATTTGCCGTTGCTTATGCTTTTGATTTTCACAAACAACCATTACAAGGCCATGTCTTCTTATAATATGGCATTTTTCACACATTTTTTTTACCGAAGATCTCACTTTCATTCGCATGCTCCTATTTATATCTGTATACAATTCTGCCTTTCGTCAAATCATATGGTGACATTTCCAGGGTTACTTTATCACCGGGAATAATCTTAATATAATTCATCCTCATTTTTCCGGATATATGCGCAAGTATCTGCTTTTTACTTTCCAGCTCTACCTTGAACATTGCGTTTGGAAGCTGTTCCAAAACAACACCGTCAAACCGTATTACGTCTTCCTTGTCCATCAAGAGTTGATGACCTCCATAATATCTTTATAAACCCCATCAACAGACTGTTCTCCATTAACTTTAATTAACACTTTCTTGTTCTTGTAATAATCTATCAATGGAAAAGTTTCACTTTTATATACTTCCATCCTCAATTTAACTGTTTCTTCATTATCATCATTCCTGATTGATAATCCTGAATTATCATCATCACAATGATTTTCAACTTTCGGAGGATTATAATAGATATTATATATTTTACCGCACTTCGGACAAAACCTTCTTCCGGTCAGTCTTTTAATTAGCTTTTCCTCATTTACATCTATAAGAAATACTTTATTCAAAGATTTTTCTTTGGCATTATTATCATAAAGTTCGGCCTGGTTCAACGTCCTGGGAAAGCCATCAAGAAGATAACCGTTCTTACAATCATCCTGGCTTAACCGGTCAAGCGCTATCTTAACAACAATCGAATCGGGAATAAGTAATCCTTTATTCATATAACTTAATATTTCATCAACAGGAAAACTTCCTTTATATGTTCCCTTGACAATAGCCCTGAAAATATCACCGGTTGAAATATGAGGTATTTTCAAAGAAACGCAAATTTTTTCCGATTGAGTTCCTTTTCCTCCACCTGGAGGAGCAAGTAATGCAATATTATACATTATCATACCACCTATTTTTTACCGGCTCTTGTCAAAAACCCATCCAGATGATGCATCATTAAATGTGATTCAACCTGCTTTAGTGTATCCAGAGCAACACCAACCATAATTAATAATGAAGTTCCCCCATCAAATAACCCAGGGCGCTTGGAACATTCAAAGCTCTTATTACAAAATTTGGAGTCAGAGCTATTGCTCCTAAAAAAATAGCGCCTGGCAAAGTTATCCTATTTAATGTAAATTCAATAAATTCTTCTGTTTTCTGTCCTGGCCTTACACCAGGTACAAACCCTCCGGATTTTCTGAGATTTTCTGCAATATCATGCGGGTTCAACTCTATCTGCATATAAAAAATAAGCAAAAAATAGTATTAAGGCAAAATATACTATAGAATACCATAGTTGCCCCGGTGAAAGATTCTGACTTATAATTAAAAATAACTCCGATTTTCCACCAAACCATTGAGCCACACTTCCCGGCAAGATTAATAAGCTTGATGCAAAAATAATCGGTATTACTCCTGTTGGATTAACCTTAAAAGGTAAAAACGAAACCTGACCTGACCTGGCTCCTCCGGCAATTGCACGGTTTGCATATTGAATGGGGATTTTTCTTAAACCCTGTTCTTCAAATACAACCAGTCCTATAACTACAACAAACAGACCAAGTACGATAACAAGGTTCATTGGATCGGTTGCGCCTTTCTCAACACCAGTAAACATTGCAAAAATAGAATGCGGCAGACGGGCTATTATACCTGCCATAATTATTAGTGAAATACCATTACCAATGCCTCTCTCGGTAATCTGTTCTCCCATCCACATTAAAATTAATGTACCAGCTGTTGCTGCCAATGTAAAAATAACAATAAAGGAATTATCATTTATTGTTAAAAATTGGCCTGCCATATTTGTATTTATCAATCCCCTGGCGAAAATAACCCCTTGAATCAATGTAACAATTACAGTCCCCATTCTTCCGTACTGTTGAAATTTCTTCCTGCCTTCCGGTCCCTCTTTAAGCATTCTGTCTACCGCAGGAACGACCGCTTTTAATAGCTGCATAATAATCTGGGATGTTATGTAAGGCATAACGCCAAGAGAAAATATTGAGGCGTTATCTCTCGCTCCACCGGAAAATAGGTTTAAAAAATCAGCAAGTCCGCCGCTACCGGCAGTATGTCTGGTGGTTTCAAGTAAACGTACAAGATCAACCCCAGGAACCGGAATCCATGCTCCAATACGGAATATAACAAGCATACTAATAGTGAACCAAAAACGCTTTCTTAATTCCGGTACTTTAAAAATATTAATAAAGGCCTTTAACATACTTTCTCCCAAACTTTCTCAATTCTAAACCAGTACAACACTTCCGCCTAAAGTTTCAATTTTTTCCTTGGCCGCTTTTGAACATTTATTAACTGTTATTTTTAAACCTTTGACCTCAAGTTTCCCATCAGCCAATAATTTTACAGGAAGACTGTTATCCTTAATAAGCCCTTTTTCTTTCAAAACGCTTATCGTAATTTCTGAATTTTCAGCAAATACACCCAGTGTGTTTATATTGATAATATTATAAACCAGTCTGCTAAAGGGTTTAAAGCCTCTTTTTGGAAGTCTTCTATAAAGAGGCATCTGCCCGCCTTCAAATCTCGGACGGATTGAACCACCTGATCTTGCCTTCTGCCCCTTTGCTCCTCTACCAGAAAACCCGCCTCTTCCACTTCCTATGCCCCTTCCGACCCTTTTTACTTTCTTAACGGAATATTTATTTATTTTAATTACAGACATATTCCCTCCAGATGACTTTTATTACTTCACGCTCCCAAAAATATCGGCCATAGTTTTATCACGTCTTGCGGCTACAATATTTATATCCATCAGGCTATAAAGAGCGTTCAGTGTTGCCTTAACAAGATTTACAGGATTTGTTGACCGCAGCGATTTAGTCAAAACATCCTTTATTCCGGCTAACTCAAGAACCGGCCTTACTGCTCCACCCGCAATCACTCCAGTCCCTTTGGAAGCAGGCCTAAGTAAAATAACGCCGCTTTTAAATTTTCCTATAATTTCATGCGGTATGGTAGTATTTTTCATGCATATCGCCTTCGCTGCCTTAATGGCTTTATCCTTTGATTTTTTAATCGCATCGGCAAGTTCATTCGCTTTACCGTATCCGATACCAACCATTCCTTTACCATTACCAACAATAACTATAGCGTTGAATCTGAATCTTTTTCCACCTGTTGTAACCTTTGCCGCTCTTCTCAAACTGACTACTTTTTCTTCCCATTCACTTTTCACAGCATTTCTGGTATTTTCCCTATTAGCCATTATTCACCTCAATGAAAACTAGAATTTAATCCCTCCGGCCCTGCAGGCATCTGCAAGAGCCTTAATTTTTCCATGATATTTAAAGCCATTTCTATCAAAGCAAATCGATTCAATTTTTAAATCTTTCAATTTTTTTGCCATTTCCTGTCCCAAAACAGACGCACTTTTTATATTCTTTCCCAGTTTTTTTTCTTTCAGTTCTTTTGATATTGAAGACAAGGTACAAACAACTTTTCCATTTAAGTCATCTAAAACCTGAACATAAAGATACTTTTTTGACCTGAAAACAAGCATTCTCGGCCGGTCTATAGAATAAGTCAAATTTCCCTTGCTTCTTTTCTTTGCCTTGGCAAATTTTCTTCTTTTGTCTTTAGTTATATCAATCATTTTAATCCCCTTTCTTATCAGCTATTTAGCCGTCTTGCCTTCTTTCAGCTTAATTCTTTCATTTTGATATCTGATCCCTTTTCCTTTATATGGCTCGGGCGGTCTGACCATTCTTATATTTGCTGCAACCTGGCCAACCAACTGTTTATCACAGCCGCTTATCACTAAAGAAGTTGGCGGAGTTTCAAGTTTTAATGTTACACCGTCAGGAATTTTAAAAACGGCGGGTTTTGAAAAACCGACTGTAAGAATCAATTCCTTCCCTTTTATTTCCCATTTATAACCCAAACCCTGAATTGATAATATCTTGGAAAAACCTTCAGAAACTCCCATTATTAAATTCCTTATCAATCTCCAATATAAGCCCTGGCAGGCTTTAAAATTATTAGTATCTCCTTTCCTTTCGACTCTAATTTCTTTGCCGCTGATGATGATATCAACAAAATTTGTTAAGAACGGCATCTGTAGTTTACCAAGCTTTCCCTCAATAAAAAAAACGCCGTTTTTAACGGATACTTTTACCCCATCGGGAATTATCAAAGTCTTTTTTGCTAACCGTGACATGAATCAACTCCTACCAAATATAACATAAAACTTCACCGCCGACTCCAAGGGACCTTGCTTCTTTGTCGGTTAAAACTCCCTTGGATGTTGTAATCAAAGCAATACCAAAGTTGTTAAAAACACGCGGTAAACTGTCGACACTTGAATAAACTCTTCTGCTGAGTTTGCTTATTCTCTTAAACCCCATAACAGCCGGTTTCCCATTAACATACTTCAGACTTACTGTATAGGAATATTTACTTTCAGAAGAGTCTTTAAAATCTATAATATAACCTTCTTTTTTCATAACGCTTAAAATATCCCCTATCAAACCGGCTTTCTTTACGTCAACCCTAGCCGCCTTTCTGGAAATTGAATTTTTTAATTTGCTTAAAGTATCCGCAACTATATCCATATACTTCTCCAAATAAATACTAAAAAAACACTACCAGCTTGATTTAATAACTCCTGGAATTAAGCCCTGCGATACAAACTTTCTAAAACATTCCCTGCATAATCCGAAATCTCTCATATAAGCCCTGGGACGTCCGCATAGTTTGCATCTATTATATTCTCTTACTTTAAACTTTTTAGGTTTTTTCCATTTAACTACCAACGACTTCTTAGCCATTAAATCCTCCACAAATACATTGATTGAATATTATTTATCCTTAAACGGAAATCCAAGATGTTTAAATAACTGTAAAGCCTCTTCATCATTTTTAGCTGTTGTTACTATTGTAATATCCATTCCCCTGATTTTTTTTATTTTATCGTAATCAATTTCGGGAAATACAAGCTGTTCTTTTAAACCTATAGTATAATTCCCTCTACCATCAAAACTGGAAGGATTAAGACCTTTAAAGTCCCTTACCCGAGGAAGCGCTACAGAGACAAGTTTATCCATAAAATCAAACATTCTGCTGCCTCGTAAAGTTACTCTAACACCAATCGGCATGCCTTCCCTAAGATGAAAATTAGAAATTGACTTTTTTGCATAGGTTTTAATAGCCCTTTGTCCTGCAATTAAAGTTATTTCTTCAACAGAAGGATCTAATATAGCCTTGTCTTGTGTTGCTTCTCCAAGACCTACATTGACAATCACTTTTACAAGCCTTGGGACAGCCATAGGAGTTGTATATTTATAAAGTGCCGTCAAACCTTTAACAGCTTCATTATCATAAACATATTTCATTCTTGGTATATATTTAACAGATTCGACTTTTTTCACAGTCTTTTTTTCTTTTGCTTCTTTTATTTCTTTACCTTCAACCGCAGGTTTGGATTCCATTGGAACCTTTGGTTCCTTTACAACCTTCGGTTCTTTTTCAGTCTTAGTTTTCTTGGCCTCTTTTTCTGTTTTTTCCGCGCTCATTATTAACCTCTCGTCTATTCAAATTTATGCTGACAGCTTTTGCAAATTCTTTTTTTAGCACCTTTATCATCAATTTTCATACCAACACGAACACCTTTCCCACAAGACGGACAAATTACCATCGCATTGGAAATTTGAATCGGCGCTTCAACCTCTATAAAACCACCGGACGGTTTTTCCTTTGATTTTTTTACTGATTTTTTAACAAGATTCACACCTTTAACAATAAGGGCTTTTTGCTTTACAGCTACACGAATAACTTCTCCCTTTTTCCTTTATCCCTACCCGATATAATCAAGACCTGATCGCCTTTAATAATCTTTTCCATAGAATAAATCTCCTAAAATACTTCAGGCGCTAATGAGACAATTTTCATAAAGTTTTTATCCCTGAGTTCCCTTGCAACAGGCCCAAAAATTCTTGTGCCCCTGGGTTCACTTTGTTTATCGATTAAAACAGCTGAATTCCTATCAAATCTTAACAGGATCCGTCTTTTCTTCTAAGCTCTTTTTTAGTTCTGACTATTACCGCTCTAACCACTTCCCCTTTTTTTACCGATGAATTCGGAAGGGCCATTTTAACTGCGGCAATGATCGTATCACCAACATAAGCATATCTTCTTTTAGAGCTTCCTTCGACATGAAAACATTCTATTAATTTTGCACCTGTATTATCAGCCACATCCAGCCTGGTACCCAGCATTATCATAGTGTTCCTCCCATCAAGCCATCTTATTCAATATTTCAATGATTTCCATCTCTTATTCTTACTGATAGGGATTGTTTCCTGTAACACAACCCTATCGCCAGCTTTGCTTTTATTGTCAGCGTCATGAACAAAAAATTTCTTTCTTGTTTTTAAAAACTTACCATAAGCCGGATGTTTTTTCACACCTTCAGTAACAATGACTCTGCTTTTATTCATTTTATCACTTAAAACAACTCCAACCATTGTTTTTTTATTACCAGTTTCACTCATAAAAACGCTCCCTAGCTCTTCTTTAATTCACGTTCTTTTAATAATGTATTAATTACAGCAACCTTCTTTTGAAGATTTCTTTTCTCCATCGGATTAGCAGGTTTTTCAATTTTAGCTTTGAACCTGATTAGTCTCATCGCGGCTTCTGTATCTTTTATCATTTTAACCAGTTCTTCATTGGATAATTCCCTTAATTCTTTAAGCTTTTTTTTAATCATAATTTTCCCCTGATTATAATTCGACTCTTCTCACAAACTTAACCTTGATCGGAAGTTTATGGGAAGCTAGACGAAACGCTTCTTTTGCGGAAATTTCATCCACACCGGATATTTCCATTAAAACCCTGCCTGGCTTAATAACGGCAACCCAACCTTCGGGCATTCCTTTACCTTTTCCCATCCTGACGCCCTCGCCTTTTTCAGTAATGGGTTTATCAGGAAATACTTTTACCCAGAGCTTTACGCCTCTCTTAAAATATCTGTTAACGGCGACTCTTGCCGCTTCAATCTGGCGGTCTGTAATCCATTTTGGTTCAAGTGAAATAATCCCATATTCACCAAAGATACCAAATCACCTTTATGTGCGTTTCCTTTATTGTTCCTCTTTGCTGTTTTCTATATTTGGTTCTACTTGGAAATAGCATTATTTTCTCCTTCCTTCTAGCCTTCTTTATATATCCAGACTTTGATTCCAATTACGCCCATCTCAGTAAAACTTTCCGATATTTTAAAATCAATATCTGCGGTCAAAGTACTAAGTGGAAGCCTGCCTTCCTTAAACTCTTCGGTCCTGGCTATTTCAGCGCCATTCAAACGGCCTGAAACCCTGATTTTAATTCCTTTTGCCCCTGATTTCATAGCATTCCTGATGGCCTGCTTTATGGCTCTTTTATATGCAATTCTTCTTTCTATCTGACGGCTATATCCTGACCTACAACGCTTGCATCCAATTCAGGATTTTTAATTTCCCTTACGGATACTGAAACTTTTTTATCATTAACCATCTTTTCAATAGATCTGGAAATATTTTCTATTTCCACGCCTTTTTTACCAATAATAATGCCGGGTTTTGAGCATTTATCGTAACATTAACAAGTTGAGGAAACCTGCTAATCTCTATTTTCGAAACAAAAGCTTACCATAATTTTTATTAATGTAATTTCTGATTTTAAAATCCTCCATTAAATAATTAACATAATCCTTTTCGCTGTACCAAACCGAATCCCAGGTTTTAACAATACCAATTCTGTATGAAACCGGATTGACCTTCTGACCCATGTCTCACCTCACTTCAAATCTTTTAATAAAAATTATGATGTATAAGAATATAAATTCTGTATTAATATCATTTCACCCCATCACTAACAAGAACGTTCAAATGACACGACTGTTTACGTAGAATGTCAGCCCTGCCTCTTGCTCTTGGCATCATCCTTTTAATAACCGGCGCCTGGTCGACAAAGATTGCTTCAAGCTTTAAACCGTATCGTTTGCTTCGGGAAATCTATTTTTAAAATTTGATTTCGCTGAAAAAATAACTTTATAAGCCATTTTTGATGCTTTATTAGGAAGCAATTTCAGAACACTTAAAGCTTAATTACATCTTTTCCTCTAATTACTTTAACAACCTTTCTCATTTTAAGAGGAGAAAGTCTTAAATATCTTCCTTTAGCAATTGATTTCATATTATTGCTCCATTCAATAAGCGTACCACTTTGGTTCGACAGGCTCAGTGCAGGCTTCTTGACCCAGGAATAAATTCCTTACGCAACAAAGTTACGTATAGTTTATGCGCTGCCAAACAAACTGGCTTTCCGCTATTTTACTGTTCTTTTTCCACTTTCTTTGTCCCCGAATGTGCACGAAAAATCCTTGTCGGGGAAAATTCACCAAGTTTATGCCCAACCATATTTTCCGATGTATAACAGGTACAAATATTTTACCATTATAAACCTGGATTGTTAAACCTATCATTTCCGGAATAATTGTCGAACGTCTTGACCAAGTTTTAATAGGTTTTTTATCTAGCGCTTCCTGAGCGCTCAATCACTTTTTTATATAACTTCGAATCGACAAAAGGACCTTTTTTTATTGACCTTGACATTCTGCCCGCTCCATTAATTTATTTCCTCTTGGATAATATCAACTGACTTGATGATTTCCCATGTTTTCTTGTTTTATAACCCTTAGCCGGAACACCTGTCGGACTTTGAGGAGTTTTATAACCCTTCTGTTTACCACGTCCGCCGCCATGTGGGTGATCAACTTTATTCATCGCTACACCTCTTACAAAAGGACGGATTCCCATATGCCTGGATACACCGGCTTTACCAAAAAAGACATTCGATGCATCTGCATTACCGACTTCCCCAACTGTAGCACAACAATCAAGAAGTATCATTCTTATCTAATTTGACGGCAATCTCAAAATCGCGTATCTTCCTTCTTTACCGTCAAGTTTCGCATAAGTTCCTGCAGAACGGGCAATCTGCCCGCCTTTTCCCGGAAGCATTTCAATATTATGCAGTATTGTTCCTACCGGGATGTTTTTTAAAGGTAATGAATTTCCGATTTTTATTTCAACCCTTTCCCCTCCTTCAATTATATCTCCAACTTTCAGTCCATTTGGGGCTAATATGTAGCTTTTTTCCCCATCAATATAATGAAGAAGGGCTATTCTAGCCGAGCGGTTAGGGTCATATTCAATCGACATAACTTTTGCCTGAACATCTCGCTTTTCTCTTTTAAAATCGATCAAGCGGGCAAACTTTTGCTTCCTCCGCCTCTATGCCTTACGGAAGGAACAGCGGAGGCAGGATCACCGTAAGGCATAGAGGCGGAGGAAGCAAAAAGTTTTACCGCTTGATCGATTTTAAAAGAGAAAAGCGAGATGTTCAGGCAAAAGTTATGTCGATTGAATATGACCCTAACCGCTCGGCTAGAATAGCCCTTCTTCATTATATTGATGGGGAAAAAAGCTACATATTAGCCCCAAATGGACTGAAAGTTGGAGATAGAATTGAAGCAGGGGAAAGGGTTGAAATAAAAATCGGAAATTCATTACCTTTAAAAAACATCCCGGTAGGAACAATACTGCATAATATTGAAATGCTTCCGGGAAAAGGCGGGCAGATTGCCCGTTCTGCAGGAACTTATGCGAAACTTGACGAGTAAAGAAGGAAGATACGCGATTTTGAGATTGCCGTCAAATGAGATAAGAATGGTGCTTCTTGAATGTTGTGTACAGTTGGGGAAGTCGGTAATGCAGATGCATCGAATGTCTTTTTTGGTAAAGCCGGTGTATCCAGGCATATGGGAATCCGTCCTTTTGTAAGAGGTGTAGCGATGAATAAAGTTGATCACCCACATGGCGGCGGACGTGGTAAACAGAAGGGTTATAAAACTCCTCAAAGTCCGACAGGTGTTCCGGCTAAGGGTTATAAAACAAGAAACATGGGAAATCATCAAGTCAGTTGATATTATCCAAGAGGAAATAAATTAATGGAGCGCAGAATGTCAAGGTCAATAAAAAAAGGTCCTTTTGTAGATTCGAAGTTATATAAAAAAGTGATTGACGCTCAGGAAGCGCTAGATAAAAAACCTATTAAAACTTGGTCAAGACGTTCGACAATTATTCCGGAAATGATAGGTTTAACAATCCAGGTTTATAATGGTAAAATATTTGTACCTGTTTATACATCGGAAAATATGGTTGGGCATAAACTTGGTGAATTTTCCCCGACAAGGATTTTTCGTGCACATTCGGGGACAAAGAAAGTGGAAAAAGAACAGTAAAATAGCGGAAAGCCAGTTTGTTTGGCAGCGCAGTAAACTATACGTAACTTTGTTGCGTAAGGAATTTATTCCTGGGTCAAGAAGCCTGCACTGAGCCTGTCGAACCAAAGTGGTACGCTTATTGAATGGAGCTATAATATGAAAGCATTGGCAAAAGCAAGATATTTGAGAATTTCTCCTCTTAAAATGAGAAAGGTTGTTAAAGTAATTAGAGGAAAAGATGTAGATTATGCTTTAAGTGTTCTGAAATTGCTTCCTAATAAAGCATCAAAAATGGCTTATAAAGTTATTTTTTCAGCGAAATCAAATTTTAAAAATAGATTTCCCGAAGCTAGCGATACCGGTTTAAAGCTTGAAGCAATCTTTGTCGACCAGGCGCCGGTTATTAAAAGGATGATGCCAAGAGCAAGAGGCAGGGCTGACATTCTACGTAAACAGTCGTGTCATTTGAACGTTCTTGTTAGTGATGGGGTGAAATGATATTAATACAGAATTTATATTCTTATAATTATCATAATTTTTATTAAAAGATTTGAAGTGAGGTAATACATGGGTCAGAAGGTAAATCCGGTTTCATACAGAATTGGTATTGTTAAAACTTGGGATTCGGTTTGGTACAGCGAAAAGGATTATGTTAATTATTTAATGGAGGATTTTAAAATCAGAAATTACATTAATAAAAATTACGGTAAGGCTTTTGTTTCGAAAATAGAGATTAGCAGGTTTCCTCAACTTGTTAATGTTACGATAAATGCCTCAAAACCCGGCATTATTATTGGTAAAAAAGGCGTGGAAATAGAAAATATTTCCAGATCTATTGAAAAGATGGTTAATAATAAAAAAGTTTCAGTATCCGTAAGGGAAATTAAAAATCCTGAATTGGATGCAAGCGTTGTAGGTCAGGATATTGCCCGTCAGATAGAAAGAAGAATTGCATATAAAAGAGCCATAAAGCAGGCCATCAGGAATGCTATGAAATCAGGGGCAAAAGGAATTAAAATCAGGGTATCAGGCCGTTTGAATGGCGCTGAAATAGCCAGGACGGAAGAGTTTAAGGAAGGCAGGCTTCCACTTAGTACTTTGACCGCAGATATTGATTTTAAAATATCGGAAAGTTTTACTGAGATGGGCGTAATTGGAATCAAAGTCTGGATATATAAAGAAGAGCTAGAAGGAAGGAGAAAATAATGCTATTTCCAAGTAGAACCAAATATAGAAAACAGCAAAGAGGAACAATAAAAGGAAACGCACATAAAGGTGATTTGGTATCTTTCGGTGAATATGGGATTATTTCACTTGAACCAAAATGGATTACAGACCGCCAGATTGAAGCGGCAAGAGTCGCCGTTAACAGATATTTAAAGCGTGGCGTGAAGCTCTGGGTAAAAGTATTTCCTGATAAACCGATTACTGCAAAAGGAGAAGGCGTCAGGATGGGAAAAGGTAAAGGAATGCCCGAAGGTTGGGTTGCCGTTATTAAGCCAGGCAGGGTTTTAATGGAAATATCCGGTGTGGATGAAATTTCCGCAAAAGAAGCGTTTCGTCTAGCTTCCCATAAACTTCCGATCAAGGTTAAGTTTGTGAGAAGAGTCGAATTATAATCAGGGGAAAATTATGATTAAAAAAAAGCTTAAAGAATTAAGGGAATTATCCAATGAAGAACTGGTTAAAATGATAAAAGATACAGAAGCCGCGATGAGACTAATCAGGTTCAAAGCTAAAATTGAAAAACCTGCTAATCCGATGGAGAAAAGAAATCTTCAAAAGAAGGTTGCTGTAATTAATACATTATTAAAAGAACGTGAATTAAAGAAGAGCTAGGGAGCGTTTTTATGAGTGAAACTGGTAATAAAAAAACAATGGTTGGAGTTGTTTTAAGTGATAAAATGAATAAAAGCAGAGTCATTGTTACTGAAGGTGTAAAAAAACATCCGGCTTATGGTAAGTTTTTAAAAACAAGAAAGAAATATTTTGTTCATGATGCTGACAATAAAAGCAAAGCTGGCGATAGGGTTGTCTTACAGGAAACAATACCTATCAGTAAGAATAAGAGATGGAAAATCATTGAAATATTGAATAAGATGGCTTGATGGGAGGAACACTATGATAATGCTGGGTACCAGGCTGGATGTGGCTGATAATACAGGTGCAAAATTAATAGAATGTTTTCATGTTGAAGGAAGCTCTAAAAGAAGATATGCTTATGTTGGTGATACGATCATTGCCGCAGTTAAAATGGCCCTTCCGAATTCATCGGTAAAAAAAGGGGAAGTGGTTAGAGCGGTAATAGTCAGAACTAAAAAAGAGCTTAGAAGAAAAGACGGATCCTGTTTAAGATTTGATAGGAATTCAGCTGTTTTAATCGATAAACAAAGTGAACCCAGGGGCACAAGAATTTTTGGGCCTGTTGCAAGGGAACTCAGGGATAAAAACTTTATGAAAATTGTCTCATTAGCGCCTGAAGTATTTTAGGAGATTTATTCTATGGAAAAGATTATTAAAGGCGATCAGGTCTTGATTATATCGGGTAGGGATAAAGGGAAAAAGGGAGAAGTTATTCGTGTAGCTGTAAAGCAAAAAGCCCTTATTGTTAAAGGTGTGAATCTTGTTAAAAAATCAGTAAAAAAATCAAAGGAAAAACCGTCCGGTGGTTTTATAGAGGTTGAAGCGCCGATTCAAATTTCCAATGCGATGGTAATTTGTCCGTCTTGTGGGAAAGGTGTTCGTGTTGGTATGAAAATTGATGATAAAGGTGCTAAAAAAAGAATTTGCAAAAGCTGTCAGCATAAATTTGAATAGACGAGAGGTTAATAATGAGCGCGGAAAAAACAGAAAAAGAGGCCAAGAAAACTAAGACTGAAAAAGAACCGAAGGTTGTAAAGGAACCAAAGGTTCCAATGGAATCCAAACCTGCGGTTGAAGGTAAAGAAATAAAAGAAGCAAAAGAAAAAAAGACTGTGAAAAAAGTCGAATCTGTTAAATATATACCAAGAATGAAATATGTTTATGATAATGAAGCTGTTAAAGGTTTGACGGCACTTTATAAATATACAACTCCTATGGCTGTCCCAAGGCTTGTAAAAGTGATTGTCAATGTAGGTCTTGGAGAAGCAACACAAGACAAGGCTATATTAGATCCTTCTGTTGAAGAAATAACTTTAATTGCAGGACAAAGGGCTATTAAAACCTATGCAAAAAAGTCAATTTCTAATTTTCATCTTAGGGAAGGCATGCCGATTGGTGTTAGAGTAACTTTACGAGGCAGCAGAATGTTTGATTTTATGGATAAACTTGTCTCTGTAGCGCTTCCTCGGGTAAGGGACTTTAAAGGTCTTAATCCTTCCAGTTTTGATGGTAGAGGGAATTATACTATAGGTTTAAAAGAACAGCTTGTATTTCCCGAAATTGATTACGATAAAATAAAAAAAATCAGGGGAATGGATATTACAATAGTAACAACAGCTAAAAATGATGAAGAGGCTTTACAGTTATTTAAACATCTTGGATTTCCGTTTAAGGATAAATAATATTCAATCAATGTATTTGTGGAGGATTTAATGGCTAAGAAGTCGTTGGTAGTTAAATGGAAAAAACCTAAAAAGTTTAAAGTAAGAGAATATAATAGATGCAAACTATGCGGACGTCCCAGGGCTTATATGAGAGATTTCGGATTATGCAGGGAATGTTTTAGAAAGTTTGTATCGCAGGGCTTAATTCCAGGAGTTATTAAATCAAGCTGGTAGTGTTTTTTTAGTATTTATTTGGAGAAGTATATGGATATAGTTGCGGATACTTTAAGCAAATTAAAAAATTCAATTTCCAGAAAGGCGGCTAGGGTTGACGTAAAGAAAGCCGGTTTGATAGGGGATATTTTAAGCGTTATGAAAAAAGAAGGTTATATTATAGATTTTAAAGACTCTTCTGAAAGTAAATATTCCTATACAGTAAGTCTGAAGTATGTTAATGGGAAACCGGCTGTTATGGGGTTTAAGAGAATAAGCAAACTCAGCAGAAGAGTTTATTCAAGTGTCGACAGTTTACCGCGTGTTTTTAACAACTTTGGTATTGCTTTGATTACAACATCCAAGGGAGTTTTAACCGACAAAGAAGCAAGGTCCCTTGGAGTCGGCGGTGAAGTTTTATGTTATATTTGGTAGGAGTTGATTCATGTCACGGTTAGCAAAAAAGACTTTGATAATTCCCGATGGGGTAAAAGTATCCGTTAAAAACGGCGTTTTTTTTATTGAGGGAAAGCTTGGTAAACTACAGATGCCGTTCTTAACAAATTTTGTTGATATCATCATCAGCGGCAAAGAAATTAGAGTCGAAAGGAAAGGAGATACTAATAATTTTAAAGCCTGCCAGGGCTTATATTGGAGATTGATAAGGAATTTAATAATGGGAGTTTCTGAAGGTTTTTCCAAGATATTATCAATTCAGGGTTTGGGTTATAAATGGGAAATAAAAGGGAAGGAATTGATTCTTACAGTCGGTTTTTCAAAACCCGCCGTTTTTAAAATTCCTGACGGTGTAACATTAAAACTTGAAACTCCGCCAACTTCTTTAGTGATAAGCGGCTGTGATAAACAGTTGGTTGGCCAGGTTGCAGCAAATATAAGAATGGTCAGACCGCCCGAGCCATATAAAGGAAAAGGGATCAGATATCAAAATGAAAGAATTAAGCTGAAAGAAGGCAAGACGGCTAAATAGCTGATAAGAAAGGGGATTAAAATGATTGATATAACTAAAGACAAAAGAAGAAAATTTGCCAAGGCAAAGAAAAGAAGCAAGGGAAATTTGACTTATTCTATAGACCGGCCGAGAATGCTTGTTTTCAGGTCAAAAAAGTATCTTTATGTTCAGGTTTTAGATGACTTAAATGGAAAAGTTGTTTGTACCTTGTCTTCAATATCAAAAGAACTGAAAGAAAAAAAACTGGGAAAGAATATAAAAAGTGCGTCTGTTTTGGGACAGGAAATGGCAAAAAAATTGAAAGATTTAAAAATTGAATCGATTTGCTTTGATAGAAATGGCTTTAAATATCATGGAAAAATTAAGGCTCTTGCAGATGCCTGCAGGGCCGGAGGGATTAAATTCTAGTTTTCATTGAGGTGAATAATGGCTAATAGGGAAAATACCAGAAATGCTGTGAAAAGTGAATGGGAAGAAAAAGTAGTCAGTTTGAGAAGAGCGGCAAAGGTTACAACAGGTGGAAAAAGATTCAGATTCAACGCTATAGTTATTGTTGGTAATGGTAAAGGAATGGTTGGTATCGGATACGGTAAAGCGAATGAACTTGCCGATGCGATTAAAAAATCAAAGGATAAAGCCATTAAGGCAGCGAAGGCGATATGCATGAAAAATACTACCATACCGCATGAAATTATAGGAAAATTTAAAAGCGGCGTTATTTTACTTAGGCCTGCTTCCAAAGGGACTGGAGTGATTGCGGGTGGAGCAGTAAGGCCGGTTCTTGAGTTAGCCGGAATAAAGGATGTTTTGACTAAATCGCTGCGGTCAACAAATCCTGTAAATCTTGTTAAGGCAACACTGAACGCTCTTTATAGCCTGATGGATATAAATATTGTAGCCGCAAGACGTGATAAAACTATGGCCGATATTTTTGGGAGCGTGAAGTAATAAAAGTCATCTGGAGGGAATATGTCTGTAATTAAAATAAATAAATATTCCGTTAAGAAAGTAAAAAGGGTCGGAAGGGGCATAGGAAGTGGAAGAGGCGGGTTTTCTGGTAGAGGAGCAAAGGGGCAGAAGGCAAGATCAGGTGGTTCAATCCGTCCGAGATTTGAAGGCGGGCAGATGCCTCTTTATAGAAGACTTCCAAAAAGAGGCTTTAAACCCTTTAGCAGACTGGTTTATAATATTATCAATATAAACACACTGGGTGTATTTGCTGAAAATTCAGAAATTACGATAAGCGTTTTGAAAGAAAAAGGGCTTATTAAGGATAACAGTCTTCCTGTAAAATTATTGGCTGATGGGAAACTTGAGGTCAAAGGTTTAAAAATAACAGTTAATAAATGTTCAAAAGCGGCCAAGGAAAAAATTGAAACTTTAGGCGGAAGTGTTGTACTGGTTTAGAATTGAGAAAGTTTGGGAGAAAGTATGTTAAAGGCCTTTATTAATATTTTTAAAGTACCGGAATTAAGAAAGCGTTTTTGGTTCACTATTAGTATGCTTGTTATATTCCGTATTGGAGCATGGATTCCGGTTCCTGGGGTTGATCTTGTACGTTTACTTGAAACCACCAGACATACTGCCGGTAGCGGCGGACTTGCTGATTTTTTAAACCTATTTTCCGGTGGAGCGAGAGATAACGCCTCAATATTTTCTCTTGGCGTTATGCCTTACATAACATCCCAGATTATTATGCAGCTATTAAAAGCGGTCGTTCCTGCGGTAGACAGAATGCTTAAAGAGGGACCGGAAGGCCAGGAAGAAATTTCAACAGTACGGAAGAATGGGGACTGTAATTGTTACATTGATTCAAGGGGTTATTTTCGCCAGGGGATTGATAAATACAAATATGGCAGGCCAATTTTTAACAATAAATGATAATTCCTTTATTGTTATTTTTACATTGGCAGCAACAGCTGGTACATTAATTTTAATGTGGATGGGAGAACAGATTACCGAGAGAGGCATTGGTAATGGTATTTCACTAATAATTATGGCAGGTATAATAGCCCGTCTGCCGCATTCTATTTTTGCAATGTTTACTGGTGTTGAGAAAGGCGCAACCGATCCAATGAACCTTGTTATCGTACTTGGTCTGTTTGTTGTAGTTATAGGACTGGTTGTATTTGAAGAACAGGGTTTAAGAAAAATCCCCATTCAATATGCAAACCGTGCAATTGCCGGAGGAGCCAGGTCAGGTCAGGTTTCGTTTTTACCTTTTAAGGTTAATCCAACAGGAGTAATACCGATTATTTTTGCATCAAGCTTATTAATCTTGCCGGGAAGTGTGGCTCAATGGTTTGGTGGAAAATCGGAGTTATTTTTAATTATAAGTCAGAATCTTTCACCGGGGCAACTATGGTATTCTATAGTATATTTTGCCTTAATACTATTTTTTGCTTATTTTTATATGCAGATAGAGTTGAACCCGCATGATATTGCAGAAAATCTCAGAAAATCCGGAGGGTTTGTACCTGGTGTAAGGCCAGGACAGAAAACAGAAGAATTTATTGAATTTACATTAAATAGGATAACTTTGCCAGGCGCTATTTTTTTAGGAGCAATAGCTCTGACTCCAAATTTTGTAATAAGAGCTTTGAATGTTCCAAGCGCCCTGGGTTATTTGATGGGGGGAACTTCATTATTAATTATGGTTGGTGTTGCTCTGGATACACTAAAGCAGGTTGAATCACATTTAATGATGCATCATCTGGATGGGTTTTTGACAAGAGCCGGTAAAAAATAGGTGGTATGATAATGTATAATATTGCATTACTTGCTCCTCCAGGTGGAGGAAAAGGAACTCAATCGGAAAAAATTTGCGTTTCTTTGAAAATACCTCATATTTCAACCGGTGATATTTTCAGGGCTATTGTCAAGGGAACATATAAAGGAAGTTTTCCTGTTGATGAAATATTAAGTTATATGAATAAAGGATTACTTATTCCCGATTCGATTGTTGTTAAGATAGCGCTTGACCGGTTAAGCCAGGATGATTGTAAGAACGGTTATCTTCTTGATGGCTTTCCCAGGACGTTGAACCAGGCCGAACTTTATGATAATAATGCCAAAGAAAAATCTTTGAATAAAGTATTTCTTATAGATGTAAATGAGGAAAAGCTAATTAAAAGACTGACCGGAAGAAGGTTTTGTCCGAAGTGCGGTAAAATATATAATATCTATTATAATCCTCCGAAAGTTGAAAATCATTGTGATGATGATAATTCAGGATTATCAATCAGGAATGATGATAATGAAGAAACAGTTAAATTGAGGATGGAAGTATATAAAAGTGAAACTTTTCCATTGATAGATTATTACAAGAACAAGAAAGTGTTAATTAAAGTTAATGGAGAACAGTCTGTTGATGGGGTTTATAAAGATATTATGGAGGTCATCAACTCTTGATGGACAAGGAAGACGTAATACGGTTTGACGGTGTTGTTTTGGAACAGCTTCCAAACGCAATGTTCAAGGTAGAGCTGGAAAGTAAAAAGCAGATACTTGCGCATATATCCGGAAAAATGAGGATGAATTATATTAAGATTATTCCCGGTGATAAAGTAACCCTGGAAATGTCACCATATGATTTGACGAAAGGCAGAATTGTATACAGATATAAATAGGAGCATGCGAATGAAAGTGAGATCTTCGGTAAAAAAAATGTGTGAAAAATGCCATATTATAAGAAGACATGGCCTTGTAATGGTTGTTTGTGAAAATCAAAAGCATAAGCAACGGCAAATGGGTAATAAAAGGTCTTAATTTAGTTAGTAAAACGGAGGTTTTGAATGGCAAGAATTGCAGGTAGGGAAATACCGGGCAATAAAGCGGTGTTTATCGGATTAACTTATATTTATGGAATTGGAAGACACAATTCATTAAGTATTATTGAAAAAGCAAAGATTGAACCGAATAAAAAAGTTAAAGATTTGAGTGAAGATGAATTGGCAAAAATTAGGGATACTATTGAAGATAATTTCAAAGTAGAAGGCGATTTGAGAACAGAAATTGCGATGAATATAAAAAGATTGATTGATACAGGGACTTATAGAGGGCACAGGCACAAAATAGGACTTCCGGTAAGGGGGCAAAGAACACGGACGAATGCGAGATCATGGAAGGGTCCGAGGAATAATGCGATCGGAAAAAAGAAATAAACTGAGTGGAGGATTGTTTTAATGGCTAAAAAGGCTGCAGCTACTACGAAAAAAAGAAAAGAAAAAAAGAACGTATTGGAAGGGATTGCAAATATTAGAGCAACTTTTAATAATACAATTATTAATATAACTGATCTGAACGGCAACTCTTTGGCTTGGGCCAGTTCAGGAAGTGTGGGCTTCAAAGGTACAAAAAAAGGAACTCCTTATGCAGCCCAATTGGCTTCGGAAAAAGCCGTGGAAATTGCTAAGTTCCATGGAATCCAGTATGTTAATGTAAGGCTGAAAGGGCCGGGTCCCGGAAGAGAATCGGCTATAAGAGCGCTTGATGCGGCAGGATTAAAAATTAAAACCCTGCGCGATATCACTCCAATACCGCACAATGGCTGCCGGCCAAGAAAAAAGAGAAGAGTTTAGAGAGGTAAATGAACAATGGGAAGATATATAGGACCATCCTGCAGGTTATGCAGAAGAGAAGGTTTAAGGCTTTTTTTAAAGGGGGACAAGTGTTATTCTCAGAATTGTACATTAAACGATAGGGCTACGCCTCCGGGTAAGATATCTAAATTCAACAAAAAACCTACCGAATACGCTATTCAGCTCAGAGAAAAACAGAAGGTTAAAAGATATTATGGTTTGTATGAACGACAGTTTAGAAGATATTTTGAAATGGCTGCCAAACATAAAGGCGTTACCGGTGAAGTTCTTCTTCAGTTTTTAGAAAGAAGACTGGATTCTATTATTCATAAAGCTGGTTTTGCACCCTCTAAAAAAACTGCCAGACAGCTTGTAATACACGGGCATGTTAAGGTTAACGGGAAAAAAATGGATATTCCTTCTTATATTGTTAAACTGGGGGAAGAAATATCATTGTCCGATAAGGTAAAAAATCTTGATATGGTTGTGAAATCGATTGAGTCTGCTCAGAATAAAGTAATACCTGCTTGGCTGGAGGTTGATTTTACAAATGTAAAGCTAAAGATGTTGTCTATACCTACCAGGCAGGAAATGAATCCTGAAATCGATATTAAGGAACAGTTAATTGTAGAATTATACTCGAAATAATTGAATATTTTATAAATTATTTATTTAGGGCTGGATCCAGAATTCTGCCTTGAGCCTGCAGAAGGGCACGTTTTGTAAATGAGAGTTTGGAGGGTATAAATGACTCAAAAAGGGCTTTTAAAAGATGTCATGCTGCCTTATGAGATAAAATATGAAAAGAATTCTTATTCTTCATTTTATGGTAAGTTTAACATTTATCCTTTTGAAAAAGGAGTGGGTGTTACTATAGCCAATTCGCTAAGGCGAGTTCTAATGAGCGATATCCCGGGTTTTGCTATTACATCAATCAAAGTTGAAGGTATAAATCATGAATTTGAACCGATTAAGGGTGTAAAGGAAGATTTAACGGATATTATATTAGCCATTAAAAAGATTAGGTTGTCTTTAAATGACGGCAGTGATAAGAAAGTTATCAGAGTGGTAAAGAAAGGTAAAGGAGAGTTGGTTGCTAAGGATTTTGCCGTTGATGCCACTGTCAATGTAATAAATGAGGATTTAAAAATTGCCACTTTAAATGAAGAAGCAAACTTATCGCTTGACGTTCAAATAGAATTCGGCAGAGGTTATAGATCGGCGGAAGATTTATTTGATTCAAATTCCGTTATTTCCGTTATTCCAGTCGATGCTATATTTTCACCGATTGTTCGTGTTAACTATATTATTGAGGATTATAGGGTTGGAGAAAAAACGGATTGTGAGAAAGTAGTTCTGGAAGTATGGACTTCAGGGGTTATTACTCCTGTTGATGCTGTTTCAAAGGCTGCTGCCATATTGAGGAAATATTTTTCTCTGTTTATAGATTTTGAGGCTGAAGAGGAGGTTGCTGTCAGCGCCGAAACCAATGAAATTGCCGTAAATAATGATGTCCTTTCAAAACCGATATCTGAACTTGATTTATCGGTTCGTTCGTTTAATTGTTTGAAGAGTTCCAATATTAACACAATCGGTGAATTGATGAAATATGACAAGGATTCATTGATGAAGATAAAGAATTTCGGAAAGAAATCATTAACTGAAATAGCTGAAAAGCTTCAATTGTATGGTCTTTCGCTTGAAGACAAAACTAAAGAGTATTCTGATAATAGCGAAATTAATAAAGAAACGATGGAAGATTTTGAAGAGGGAGAATAATTATGAGGCATGGAGATAAAGTTAAAAAACTCAGCAGAAATACTTCTCATAGAAAAGCTTTGTTAAAGAACCTGGCAATAGCTCTTTTTAAATATGAAAATATTACTACAACTGTTCAAAAGGCAAAAGCTTTACGTCCGTTTGCCGAGAAAATCATAACAAAAGCAAAAGTAGACAATATACAGTCAAAACGTTTGGTTTCTGAAACTATAAAAGACAGGTCTATTATAACTAAATTATTTGGCGATATTGCTTTAAGATATAAAAACAGAAACGGCGGTTACACAAGAATATTAAGGCTCGGATATAGGGCTAACGATGGATCGGAAATGGCCATGATAGAATTGGTAGAGGAATCTCTGGAAGTCCCTAAAAAATGATTATATATGTAGTGAAAATAATCCCCCTATTGTTTCTGACAATAGGGGCTTTTTTTTTGGGATTGGAAAATTAATTTCATAGTAATTTTAGCATTAATTGTTTATATATCAGTTTTTCAAAAAAAATTAGTTCTTAGAGCAATTCAAAACTTGATTTTTCTTATAATTTTCACTCTTCCGATAGTACTGATAAAATTATTTACTGTAAAAGAAGGAAAAAAGCTTCATTTTATGTTTTTTGATTTTTATTCCTCGGCCGTATCGATGGGTGTTAATTCATTATTCCGGGTTTTAGTACTGGCATTATGCTCTTATTTAATTTTAAAAATTGTTCTTCCTCTGGAAAAATTCCGGGAAATGAATAATAAAAATAATTTAATAGAAATTTTATTTTTATCAATAACAATTTATCAGGAAATGCTTTCAAATATATTAAGCTATTTTCGCAAACTAAAGAAAGAGAAAAAAAGTATGATTGGTTTTATCGATAATAGTTATAAACAAGGTCTCTTAAATTATAATAAGAAAATAAATGATAATATGGAAAATTTAGATCATCACAATTTTTAACTGCTAATTATTCCATTATTCTTAGCATTATACCTCGTTTTTTATTAAAATCCATCTTTTCTATTTCATCCAATGCCTGATTTATATTTTTTTCCAGGGCTGCATGCGTTGTCATTATTAATGGGACATAGTCTGTCTTACTTCTTTCTTTTTGTATAACTGAAGCAATGCTTATCTGGTAATTTCCGAAAACTCCCGATATTTTACTGAGAACTCCAGGCTTGTCTATTACATTAAAACGGACATAATACCGGCTTTCAATTTCCCCGATTTTTTTAACAGGATAATTGTTGAATTGAGAATAAGTTAAATAACCATCAGGATTGTTCAGGGATTTCGCTATATTTATGACGTCGCCGACTACTGCAGTAGCTGTCGGTCTAGAACCTGCTCCACGTCCGAAATACATAGAATTTCCAAGAAATTCACTTTCGATCATAACTGCATTAAATTCATTTCTTACAAAAGCCAGTTGATTATCCTTAGGAACCAGAGTAGGATTAACACGGACTTCTACAGTATTGTCCGGGTCAAGCTTTGCAACAGCAAGAAGTTTTATAATATAACCCAATTCATCTGCATTATATATGTCTTCAAGTTCCATATTCTTAATACCCTGAGTATAAACCTGGCTATATTCAATTGGAGTATTAAAGGCAAGCGAAGCAAGGATAGTAATTTTATGTGCCGCGTCATAACCGCAGATATCAAGAGAAGGATTAACCTTTTCTGCAAAACCAAGTTCCTGAGCCTGTTTAAGAGCGGTATCAAAATCCAGAGCATCCTCGGTCATTTTGGTTAAAATATAATTGGTTGTTCCGTTTACTATACCATAGATAGATTGAATCTTCTCACCGGAAAGCGCTTCATAAACCGTCCTAATTATTGGTATTCCTCCGCATACGCTCCCCTCGAAGCCTATTGATTTTGAATTTTCTTTAGCAAGCTGAAATAAAGGCATTCCTCTTTCTGCCAATAAGGCCTTATTAGCAGTAACAACATTTTTACCGGCTATTAGGCTCTTTTCTACAAGTTTATAAGCAAAATCTACTCCGCCGATCAATTCTATGACTATAGCAATTTCCGGATCAGCTAAAGCTGTTTTATAATCCGAAATTTTTAAGGCAGTTATTGATTCAACTCTCCTTGGGGTTTCCCAGTCTATATCTATTATATACTTTATCTCAATTTCCAAACCTGTCCGGTTTTTAATGATTTCTTTATTTCCTTCCAAAAGTTCGATAACACCAGTACCTATAGTCCCAAATCCGGCCAGTGCAATTTTAACTTTAGGCATTTTTATCCTCCTGATAGATATATAAGTCGTGAGTGCTATACTTATTATAATCGAAATTTCCGGATTTATCAATGAAGAATTATTTTAAAAATCATAAAGTATCGATATATGAACGTTTATTAAAGAAATAGTGATATTATTGCCGATAGTTTAAGAAAAAAGACTGGACAGGTATGGATAGATTAAGGAATCTTGACCCAAAATTTATTAAAAAGAAGAAGAATGGAAATAGATTGCTTTTTTTTGTAATAATTCTATTGACAATTGTGTCTCTGGCTATCAATTTTATTATTTTTCAGGATGTATTAATTTCAGGATTTCAAAAACAGGATTTTAATGAAGAAGGAAATAATTTTAATCAATTTCCAAATGAAAGTATGGAAGAAGTTTTAAATGGAATTAATGGAAAAATTCCGATTCTTGAATATCATATAATTGAAACACCACAAGTTTACACTAATTATATTCTGACCGGCAGATTGAAAAAAAATATAAAAACCGAAAGATATTTTGTTAGTTCGGATGAATTTAGGGATCAACTTGAGACATTATATCAGAATCAATTCAGAAATATTTCGCTAAACGAGTATATATCCCTTGCGAAAGGAATGAAAAAAGATTTAAACAGGTTACCGCCGGATTCTAAACTTTATATTTTGACCTTTGATGATGCAACTTTCGGACAGTTTGAATTTTCTGGAACAGATGCGAAGGGAGATCCTGTTATTGACCCGGATTGTGCGATAGGTATTATGATTGAATTTGCTAAAAAACATCCGGATTTTATGTTAAATGCCGCATTTAGTATTCCATTGGAACATATACCTTTTATGCAGAGTAAATTTGTGGGGAAAAAACTCAACCTTCTCCTGGATTATGGATTTGAGATCATAAATCATACAAAAAATCATAAAAAACTTAGGAAGTATATTCCAGATAAGACTGAAATAGCTTCTTATGAAATAGGAAGAGCCATGGAAATATTTGAGTCCTATCTCGGGTACAGGGTCGATTCAATCGATAAAATATGCTATCCTGACGGCAGCGCAGATAAATATGTATGGGATTTTGTCAAAAAAGTGGATTATAATGGAAAAGAATACAGGTTTATTGCAGCCTTGAATGCTTCGGGAATGCAGGCGAAAAATCCAAACGATGAAAAATTTAATCCATATAATATTTCAAGAATAGAAATCAACAGAAATTCATTTAATGAGTTTGTACTGAATGCACCGGGATTATATAGAACTCCGCCCTTGATAGATAAATATACCGGGCATAATTTTGCATATTCAAGAATGGATGACAATTCCAATTCTCTTGATTTAATCCGGTTAAGATAAGTTATATTCCCCGGATTGAATTTTATAAAAAATACCTCTGTCAGTGTCTCCTGAATGGATTTCTCCGGCAATCTTTTTTTCATTTTCAAGTATGTCAATATATTTTGATATCTCGTTCGGGTTTTGTCCTGTAATAATTGAAAGATCCTGAAGAGTTAACGGCCTTCTTTTTAGTGTGTCCAGTATCAGATTCTCAAGATTATTGCTGTATGACCTGATTTCTTTCCTCTCTTTAAACCTTGTGATAATCTCGACATTCTTAATATCAAGTTTTATACTAAACATTTCTAGAGTTTCATTAGAGGCCGGAGTAACCCATGATTCTGCACCTGGCCTGTCAAGCGTATTAAGCTGAATTTTATCCGGGTTAATCCTGAGACAGGCATCTCTTAATGCTCTTATATTCTCTTCATCTGTATTCATCCCTTCAATAATAAATATTTCCAGCCAGATTTGCTTTTGATTTCCCAACGATTTAAATTCTTTTGTAAACTGTTTTATTCCTTCGATAATATCAGGAAGGCTGAGTCCGGGGTGAGGCCTGTCAATTTGTATAAAGGCTTTTTGCATGGCGGCATCAAGCGAGGGAAGAATAATATCAGCCTCCATTAATTCATCCCTCACATCTTTACGGTATAAAAAGCATCCATTAGTTATCACTGCAATATGGCTGTCTGGGAAATCCTTTTTTATGGAATTGATAATATAACCTATGCCAGAATGAAGAGTAGGCTCGCCTGACCCTGAAAGTGTTAGATAATCGGGCATTGGGTTGTTTTTTAAAAAATCCCTGATTTCATCAAGAATTTCATCGGATGGAATATATTCTTTCCGGTCAATTAACAAATTACCGCTTTTACCGCATTCGCAGTAAACACAGTTATAGGAACAGACTTTAAGCGGAACCAAATCGATACCGAGGGAAATTCCAAGCCTCCTTGATGGAACCGGCCCATATATATGTTTGTACATTTTACCTTCCTTAACAGACATTATGGATAATAATTTGATTGAAAAATTCTACTGCACCTGTTTTTTAATTTAATGTTTCAATACATTACGTTTGGATTAAATTTATCGAATAATAAATGATGTATATTTATTTTAACATTGATTGGCGGATTAATAAAATCTTTGGTGTTCAATGATATCTTATAATAAATTATCGATTTTTGCTGCCAGAATAAAATCATTCATTGATAAACCGCCGATTTTATGTGTTGATAGATCTATATTTACTTTATTGTATGAAATAAAAATATCCGGATGATGATCTTCGGAATTGGCAAGGCCGGCAATTTTATTCACAAATTCCATCGATTCCATAAAATTCTTTAATAGAAAGTCGCGGTGTATTGTTGAATTAATAATAGACCATTCAGGAATTTCTTTCAAGTACACTTTAGCTTGATTTGAAGATACCGGCTGTTCAGTTTTTTCGATATGTCTGCATTTTAAATCTTTTAACATATTAACCACCCTTTCAAGCGTATCGATTATCCCGGTTTTTTCTTAAAAATTATTGAAATTGATTAATAGGGATTAATAAATATAATAATAAAAATAAATATAATCAATATCAATGTAAAATTTATTAGTTTTAATCCCTTCTTAATATTTATTCGATGTTTTCCTATATCGATCAGCAAAAAAGAATATAATATTAGTTTAACAAAAATATTTTAAAAAATAGTCTTATTGATTATCAGGATTCTTACCAGAATATAAAACTGAATTAGAAGCAAAATGGATTTATTCAGGCAGTACAGCAGTGGAGCAATATTTACATACTTTCCCTCACAATTGACTTCTTTTTAATCCCGCCTTAATATCTATTGGAAGCATTTTCCGATAAATGATTCACCGGTTAAGAG
This sequence comes from uncultured Spirochaetota bacterium, assembly GCA_963783575.1. Classification (GTDB taxonomy): domain Bacteria; phylum Spirochaetota; class Brevinematia; order Brevinematales; family JAOACQ01; genus CAWEAK01. Next base: position 33,107 of record CAWAOD010000006.1, read on the forward strand.
GAAAAGACATGAATTTAACGATAAAACAGAATACTCCTAACGAAAAATCATATAGGGGATCGCTTAATAACACGGAACAAAACAAAAATGAACAGAATTATAGTTTAAAACTGAAAATCATTAATTATATTGTCAATGGGAAAATTGATACTTTTTCCAAATTAAAACAAATTATTGAGGATCAAAATATACTTTTTGATAAAGAATTTATTTCGGATGCATTTCAAGTAATAAAAAAACTTTACTGGGGCTTTTTCGCCGGTTTAAGCCATGATAAATTTAATAAACTATGGAAAGAATTGATAATAACGGATCAGGATTTCCCGGAATTCGGCGATTTAAAAAAATATATGCAGGTTTCAGAAATTTATATAGCGATACTTGATATACATGGCTACACAAAATTCTGCCAGGAAAAAAAGAAAAATATTTCAATGCTTCAGAGATTAGATTATTTTTTAAGCAATCAGATAGTAAAATGTGCTACCAATTTCGGTGTTCTGGCTAACCGTGAACGGGGTGATGAAGTTGTTCTTGTTGGCGCCAGCGCAATAGAAATCCTCAGCGCATCTTTTGAAATTATTGAATTATTCTCAAAATCAAAAAAAATAAGTTCTGCGGGAGAAATTTCCTCGGATATTTTTTTACCAGAGTTTAAGATATCGGCTGGAATCGCCGGAGGACAGCCTTCAATCCCTTTAATAATTACCGAAAGGGGCAATCTTTCCGGCTTTTTGATAAATTCGGCGGCCAGGCTGCAGGGAAGAGCTAATACGATATCACCAAATGAAACTATTATAATGGTTGAACAGTATGTAATGCTGAATTATACAAAAAACGGGCATAATCAAAAGGGTTATATTGACAATCTCCAATTTTTTTATAACGGTGAGATTGATTTCAAAGGCGTTAGCCTAAACACTTACGAAGTATTTACATTTGTACCTGAACATATCTATAAAATACAAATTGAAAAGGCATTTATAGAACTCCAGGATATGATCAAGGATAACCAGTGGCATAATAAAGTACTCACAAGCCTCTGTGATCTTGTAATCCTTACTTCGCGGGTAATTGAACCCTTCAATTTCTGTATTGAATTTGAAGGTCATGAAATAAAAATAAACAACAATCTTATAATACAGGAATTCACAAACATCAAGAATATTTATTCCAATATAAACAATTTTAATCTGGCCATGGAAAAACTGTGCAGGATGTGCGATATTATAAACAGATGCGCAGGTTTTGATAAACTTGTTGCTGAATACTGCCGGCATATCTATCAAATCTACCAGAAACCTTTTGAAATATATAATCAGCTTTTTACTCAATATATTCATGAAAACAAAACAAGGATATTTTCCATTGATGAATTGAAAATATTCGATCTGTATTCACAAATTCAAAAAAGTTTTGACAAACTTATGGAACACATGCATAATACTGAAAATGTTAAAGAAAAGAGACTTTCATTCTGGTTCAGGGCAATCGAGTTAGCTAAGGATAAAATGGATTTCAGTATCCATTCGGGGAAAAAATAATTTTTTAAAATAATAAAATAGGAGGCTTTTATGAATATAGCTCTGTTTCTGGATTGTTTTGCACCGATGAAAAATGGAGTAATAACCTCGGCGATGCAGTTGAAAGAAGGCTTGGAAAAAAAAGGGCATCATGTTGTTATTGCTACCGTCCATATAAAGGGTTATGTTAACGACGATCCGAACGTTATTATGTTTCCCCTTATACCCTTTGATTTCGGATCAAAACAGGGATTTGGCCCCGCTATTGTTAATATGAAAAAGCTGCTCGGTTTTTTAAAAGATAATAAAATTGATTTGATTCATGTCCATACGGAATTTTCGCTCGGCCTGGCGGGCCGTAATGCGGCATTGAAATTAAAAATTCCACGCATTACAACAACTCATACCATGTGGGAACAGTATACAAACTATTCATTCCTTTTAAAATTAAAAACCTTATTCCGAACTTATTTAAGGTATTATTTAAAAGGTACGAATGTTATCGTAGCCCCCTCGATTAAAGCTAAGAAATATGACCAGATGGTTGTTCCAAAAATACCTGTTCAGATTGTTCCGAATGGAATCGACATGCAGAAATTCAAATCGGCTTCCTTAACTGAAAATGATATTAATGATCTCAGGACAAAATACGGGATAAAGCCAAACGACAAACTTTTAATTTTTGTTGGAAGAATTGGGCCGGAAAAGAGGGTGGAAGAGCTTTTCAATTCCGTTGTTCCTGTAATAAAGAAATATCCGAATGTTAAAATGGTTTACGTTGGAGATGGTCCATCTTCCGGTACCTTGAAGGAAAAAGCCAAAAGTTTGGGGCTTGAAAATTCGTTTATATTTACCGGCTTTATAAGCTGGGATGTTGTTTACAGGCTCTATTCAATAGCAAACATATTTGTTACATCTTCTTTGAGCGAAGTGCATCCGATGACATTGATTGAAGGTGCAATGTGTGGACTTCCATCCATCGCACGCAGGGATGACAGTTATCTTGACCTTGTCCATCCTAGGAAAAACGGCTATCTTGTTGACACCGATGAGGAAATGACGGAAAAAATTGAAAAACTGATAAATGACGAGGCTCTATCAAAGGAATTTTCCAGGAATGCGTTTGAGATTTCAAAGCTCTTCACGGCTGAAACACATGTTAACCGGATGGAAAAACTATACCGGAAAGTATTGGAATATTATCCGGATAAACTGGAAAAGCTTAAGGATGAGAATCTGTTAGACTAATTAGATGCCCTCGTTATATATTCATATTCCTTTTTGTAAAAGCAAATGCCCCTATTGCGGCTTCATAAGCGGTTTAAAACCCATTAAAGAAAGCTTTGACAAGTATGTTGGTTATCTTTGCAGGGAAATGAATTTGTTTCTTAAATCAAATCCCCTGAATAATAAAATATCCACTCTATATATTGGGGGCGGTACTCCTTCACTACTATCACCGGATAATATTGAACGGTTGTTTTCTTATATTTACAAAAATTTTAACTTCAACGGCGATGAAATAACCTTTGAAGCAAACCCAGATGATGTTACAAAAGAAATTGCCAATATATGGAAAAACGCAGGAATAAACCGTGTCAGTCTGGGTTTCCAGTCAATGCAGGGCAACATTCTTAAATTTCTTGGCCGGAGAAATACGGCCAGTCAGAATATGCGATCTATGGAAATACTACGTAATGCTGGTTTTACAAATATAAGCATCGATTTAATCGGCTCCATCCGCGGCGAAGATTTTATAAAATCTATTTCCGGTGTTCTCGTATTAGATCCGGAGCATATCTCGGTGTATCAGCTTTCCATTGAAGAAAAAACACTTCTCTTTCAGAGAGTCAGGAATAAAGAATACATTCCATTAAGCGACAAAGAATATATTAAAAGATACTGGAAAACAAACGATATACTTGAGAAAAACGGCTATGATCATTATGAAATTTCAAATTATGCTTTTTTAAATACCGCCGGTAATAAAGTTTGTACATACGGACTTCATAACGGTAATTATTGGGATTACGGGGAATATATTGGAATAGGGCTGGGGGCTTCGGGATTTTTATACAATAAAAATCAGTCTGTTTTAAAAACAAAAAATTCCATAAATGGCTTTTCAGGAATGAGATGGACTAATTCAACGAACATTAATGAATATTTTATAAAGATTGATAAGAATCTTTTACCGCAGGGTTTTGCCGAAGAAATTGACGCTGTTACCGCTATAAAAGAATACTTAATGCTTGGTCTGCGTAAAAAAAATGGAGTGGACGCCGGGTCTTTCCAAAGATTTTTTAATTGCAGGTTTTTTGATGTAATTGATTGTAATTCCCTCCAAAAACTTTCGGGATTTCTTGAGATAACTTCTGATAATTTACACCTTACAAGTAATGGTATCAATGTTGCAGATTCTGTAATCAGAGAAATCTGGGAATTGATAAAATATTAAATTCTGGATATAATTTGATAAGGTTTCTAATTTTCTTAAAATTATTTTGAGGTATTTAAAATGAATTTTATTCCAGGGTATTGTCCGCCTGAGAATTCCGGTATATCATACTGGTTCCTTTTTAATAATGACCAGATATATGTGACTTTAGACAATGATAAATTTGCTGTACCGGTTTTAGATAGAGAATTAATCGAAAATAACAGAGTTCGTTATATTCATTATCTTGGAGGCCTTGACGGTTATTCATGCTTTACGGCTGAGATTTCTGAAAAAAATTCCATAATAGAGAAATTTTCTCCTGAGAATATACGGAAATTATTCGGCCGAATTGATGATAAGCTTTTTCAAATATCATTAACCGCGTATCATATTTTGAATTGGGATAAAAACAGCCAGTATTGCGGGAAATGCGGTTCAGTAACCGTCAATAAAAAGGATGAAAGGGCAAAGATATGCTCGAAATGCGGGCATGTCATTTTTCCCAGAATCTCACCGGCTGTTATTGTTGCAATAATTAATGAAGATAAAATCCTTTTGGCAAGGGCTAACCGGTTTTCATCTAACTTTTACAGCGTAATCGCAGGGTTTGTTGAACCCGGTGAAAGTATGGAAGACTGCGTAATAAGGGAAGTTAAAGAAGAAACCGGTATTGAGGTAAAGAACATAAGGTATTTCGGAAGCCAGCCATGGCCGTTTCCAGATTCTTTGATGGCCGGGTTTATTGCCGATTACGCAGGAGGCGAAATCAGGATAGATAATAAAGAAATTTTAGATGCCGGATGGTACAAAGCAGATCAGTTTCCCCAAATTCCTGAAAGAATTAGCATTGCAAGAAGCCTGATTGATTGGTTTGTTGAAAATCAGAAAAAAATTTGTGAACGCTAGTTCGGCAGCAACACGATGTTGCATACTTTACAGATACAAATATTTCTATTATAATATAAACTGTCTAAAATTTATACCTATAGAGGAGTTTTAGTAAAATGGCAAAAGATGAGATTTTCGATACATCACAGATGATTGATTCTTATTTTGAAGATGAAATAAAAACATCTTATTTGAACTATGCTTACAGCGTCATTACAAGCCGCGCGATCCCTGATGTCAGGGACGGAGTTAAACCGGTTCAGCGGAGAATTTTATTTACGATGTCCGAACTTTCGCTCTGGCATGATAAGCAAACGAAAAAAAGCGCAAGAATCATCGGGGATGTTCTGGGAAAATATCATCCTCATGGAGATTCATCCATATATATGGCTATGGTTAAAATGGCCCAGGATTTCCACATGAGATACCCGCTTGTTCAGGGACAGGGGAATATTGGTTCGATAGACGATGATCCTCCGGCGGCAATGCGATATACCGAGGCAAAACTTACGAAAGTCGCCGAATTTATGCTTACGGATATTGATAAAAACACAGTTGACTTCAAAACTAATTTCGACGATTCTATGCAGGAACCGTCAGTACTGCCCGGAAAATTTCCCAATCTGCTCTGTAACGGCACAACCGGTATTGCTGTTGGAATGGCGACCGATATTCCGCCGCATAATTTTACGGAAGTAGCTAATGCGATCTCGGCATATATCGCAAATCCGGCAATAACAATCGAAGGATTGATGCATCATATCAAAGGACCCGATTTTCCAACCTGCGGTTTATTAACCGATACCTCGTCACTCAGGGAAACATATGAGAAAGGCTACGGTTCGATTGAGCTTGCCGGTAAAATAACCGTCGAAGAAAAAGGCAATCATAAGGATATCATTATAACCGAGATTCCGTACAGGGTTGTCAAATCCAAGCTTGTTGAAGAGATAACAAATCTTTACCTGAATAACGAGAGTAAATATAATATAATCCTCCGCGGGATAAAAGAAGTACGCGATGAATCTGGGAAGGAAGGGATAAGGATCGTTGTTGAGCTATTCCGGGACGCCAATCTGGAAGCGATTAAAACCACGCTTTACAGCCAGACCGCTCTGAAAGTCAGGCTGAAAGTCAACATGACAGGGCTTGTGAAGAACCATCCAAGGGTTTTAAACCTCAAAGACCTTATCCACAACTACGTCGAACACAGAAGGGAAGTCATTATCAGAAGGACGCAGTTCGATCTTGATAAGGCTCTTGCTAGGATTCACATTGTCGATGGGCTTCTTATTGCGCTTGAAAATATCGATGAAGTAATAAAAACTATCAAGACCTCTAAAGATACACCCACGGCAAGAACTAACCTGATGTCAAGATTCAGGCTGTCGGAGATACAGGCTGATGCAATACTGGACATGCGGCTCCAGAAATTAACAGGTCTTGAGACCAATAAACTTAAAGAAGAAAAACAGGCACTGGAGAAATTGATAAGCGAACTGAGGGAAATCCTCGGCAACGCTAAAAAAAGAGATGAAATCATCAACAATGAACTGGCCGAGATGGTAATCGCAATAGGCGACGAAAGAAAAACCAAATTCGAAGAGATCTTCACGGAAAAAATAGAAACGGAAGAATTGATCAGTAATGATCCGATTCTGCTTACGGTTTCCAAAAAAGGCTTCATCATCCGTGAAGTCGGCAACTATTTGAAGACCGGCTCGAGGGGATCCCGTGGAAGAAGAGGAGATGTTACCGATACCGACAGGCTCGAATCCGACGACTATATTTTCGCCACGGTTTCCGGTAACCTGAAAGACACAATCCTTTTTGTGACCGATTCGGGAAGGATTTACTCGCTTAAAGCTTACGAAATCAGGGGTGATGTAGATGGAAAGATCACCCGCTCGCATATCCGGAATATCGAAAGGCTGAGAGAAATCGAGATCAGGGGAGAGGCAATCACGGCGGTTCTTCTGGTCGCTGAGTTCAGCAGTAATTCCTACATCCTGTTCATTACAAAAAAAGGCAAAGCAGCGCGTATTGCGCTTTCCAGTTTTAGCAGCATAATCCGTACCGGTGTAAACAGTATCAAGCTCAAACCGGGAGACGCAGTTATTAGGGCCATCATTACAGATGGAACTAAAAAGCTCTTTCTTGTAAAGCGAAATGCGAAGGGTTTCCGTTTTGATGAAAACCTGTTTCCGGCGCATAACCGTGGTGTCGGCGGTGAAAAAGCCACATCCGTAACTGCCCCTGAAGAGGAAGTGCTAGGTATGGAGCTGGCCGATGAGAATAAATCCATAATCTTCATAACAAAAGACGGCAAAGGTAGAAAGGTTTCACCCTCGGAATTTACCGAGCTCGTCAATAGGGGCGGGAAGGGACATAAACTGGTTGAGCTAGGTAAGAGAAGGTTCCTTGCAAGCTACACCCTCTGCGAAGCAGGAGATGCCGTGATTATCACCACAAAGAACGGCAGAAGGATATCATTCCCGGTTGATTCGATCGAGTCGAACTTATTAAAGCTTATAGATATTGTGGGAGACGATGAGGTATCATCGATTTCTACAATAGATGTGACAGAATAAAATCCGGAGAGTAAATATGCAGAATTATGATTGCATTATATTTGATCTTTACAACACAATTATAGATGATACATTCGGGATAAAAGAGAGGGAAAGGTTTATTCTTGACAATATCTATACTATCCTTGATAAATCATTGTTTCCTGTTAAATTTAACCTGATTGAGAAAAAATATAAGGAAATGATCCAATACATGGAAGATTTCCATAAAAAGACCCGTAGGGCTTTTATCCCTTTTTACCAGGTTGCGAAACTGCTTAATCTTCTTAACATCGGCGATAATGTGGTTTTTAAAAAAGTTTATGACTGCTACGTCGACGCAATCCTTCAGATCGAACCCAAGCTTGTAAAAAATGTGGAAAGATCACTCGATCTGCTGAAAGAAAGGAACAAGAAAATCGGATTGATATCCAATACCGGAAGGACCCCGGGTTATGTTATAAGAATGCTGTTAAAACAGTTGAATATTCTTGCTTATTTCGATGATTTAACCTTTTCCGATGAGGTTGGATTTTTAAAGCCTGAACCGGTAATATTTGAACTCGCGCTGAAAAAATTAGGGGCTGATAAGAAAAACACCATTTTTATCGGTGATATAAAAACAAGCGATTATAACGGTGCCGTTAAAGCCGGGTTGAACGCGCATCTTTTCCGCAGGGAAGAAGAGGATTTATATCAGCTTGTTGTTAATTATACCGGTGAATATTAGGTAAGCAGCATGATGGCCATCCATATTTATAAATATGATAATAAATTATCGATTATTCAATAAGGGTCAAGCACCTGCCCTGAGTACCCCGGCCCAGCCGGGGGTATCGAAGGGTCATGCTTGGCAGGAGAATTTTATATGAAGGAAGAGTTGAACAGGATTCTTGAAGAAGCGAAAAATGAGCTGCACAAAGTGAACGATTCCAGAATTCTTGAGGATATCCGTGTAAAATATCTTGGGAAAAAAGGCCTGCTCAAGGATATTCTAGGCAAGCTCGGCAGCATGAACGAAGATCTTCGAAAAGAGGCCGGCAAATTGGCCAATGAAGTCAAGGATCAGATTGAATTCTTAATAGAAGATACAGCTGCTTCGATAGAAAAAAAACTAAAAGAATCAAGGCTTAAAAGCGGTGTGGATGATATTTCCATACCAAAATCAGTCCCACCTGTAGGATATTATCATCCGCTGACACTTGTTACCGATAAAATGGTCCAGGTTTTTAAAAGCATGGGGTATTCTGTTGAAGATGGGCCGGAGCTTGAAGATGAATATTACAATTTTGATGCGCTTAATATTCCGTCATACCATCCTGCCCGCGACGATCACGATTCCTTCTATCTCGGACCAGCAAAGCTTTTAAGGACTCATACATCACCGGTACAAATAAGGACAATGAAAGCAAAAAAACCGCCTATTGCAATCGTTGTGCCGGGAAGATGCTATCGGCGCGATGCGGTTGACGCGACCCACTCTCATACATTTCATCAGATGGAGGGGCTTGCTGTGGATAAAGGGATATCTTTTACGGATTTAAAGGGTACTCTTCTCCTTTGGTCAAAAATGATGTTCGGCGAGAAGACAGGTATACGCCTCCGTCCCGATTACTTTCCCTTTACGGAGCCTTCGGCGGAACTTGCGGTTACATGCCCGTCTGCCATGGTCCGGGGTGCGGCGTCTGTAAACATACGGGCTGGGTAGAGTCGCATGGGCTGCGGCTTGGTGGAACCCTCGGTTCTTAAAAACTGCGGTATCGACCCGGAAATATACTCCGGTTTCGCTTTCGGTATGGGAATTGAAAGAGTGGCTATGACAGTTTACGGTATTAAAGATATCCGGCAGTTTTTCGAGAACGATATGCGTCTGCTGGAACAGTTCGATAAATAGCCTCAAGAACGGGAGGAATAAAAATGATCGTGACTTACAATTGGCTTAAAGAATTCGTTAAATTTGATCTTCCGGTTAGTGATTTTGCGAATAAATTAACTTCAGTCGGACCTGAAGTTGTTTCAACCAAAAAAACAGGAGTGGATCAGGCAAATATTTCTTTGATATTTCCCGTAAAAGTAACCTCGATTGAAAAGCATCCGAAAGCTGACTCTTTAAGAATTTGTAAAGTTAACTCCAGCCAGGGAAATTATGAACTGGTTACAAACAGCCTTATACTTGAAAAAGGCGACTTTGCGGTATTATCCCTCCCCGGAGCAAGGCTTCCAAATGATATGGAAATTAAGGAAACGTTTATAAAAGGTGAAAAATCCGAAGGGATGCTCCTGGCAAAAGAGCATTTGAATCTTGAGGAAAAAAGCCAGGATGTCTGGATTCTTGGATGTGATGAAAAGACTGCAAAATCCGAATTTGATGAATATACAAAAGAAGATTATATCATAGAAATCGAGCTTACTTCAAACCGCTCGGACTGTTTATCAGTAATAGGCATAGCGCGTGAAGTTGCGGCCATGCTGAATAAAGAATTGGCCGTACCTAAAGCAAGCGTTCGTGAAACAACAGATGAAATGCCTGACGTGCAGATCCTGGAAAAAAATCTTTGTCCCCGTTATTCTGCCAGGATATTAAGAGACATCAAAGTGACGGAATCTCCCGGCTGGATAAAAAGGAGGCTTGAATTGTGCGGGATCAGGCCGATCAATAATATTGTCGACGCGACAAACTATGTTCTTCTTGAATACGGACATCCGATGCATGTTTTTGATCTTAGCAGCCTTGACGGCGGACAGATCATCGTTAGAAAAGCGGAAAACAAAGAGGAATTTAAAACCCTGGACAGCCAGCCCCATGAATTGAATGAAGAAATGCTTGTGATCTGTGATAAGAATAAAGCTGTCGCTTTAGCCGGGATAATGGGCGGCGAGAATAGCGAAATTCTTGACTCTACAGTTGATATCCTTCTTGAAAGCGCATATTTTGATCCAGTCTCAATCAGGGCAACTTCAAAAAAACTTGGAATCAAGACTGAATCTTCTTACAGATTCGAAAGGAACGCCGACTGGGGTGTAACAACAGGAGCTATAGAAAGAGCAACGGAGATCATTCTTTTAACTTGCGAACCGAAAATATCAAAAATCAGGGATGAATATGTTAATATTTTCAAGGACAAGATAATAAATGTTAAAGAGGATTATATTTCATTAAAATTAGGCATCGAGCTTTCGATCAAAGAGATTGAAGCCATACTTAAAAGGCTGAAGTTCGCGATTGTCGCCAAGCGTGAGGATACCATCGAGGTAAAAGTACCGACTTTCCGTTCCGATATTTCCAAAACTATCGATATAGTTGAAGAAGTTGCCAGGATTTACGGATATAACAGCATTCCTCAGAATCAGTTCAAACCGCCGGTGGATGTCGAAAGCCTGCGGCCAAGGAAGGATCTGAAAGATAAACTGCGGGGATTATTATCCGGCCAGGGTTTTACCGAAGCATACAATTTTAGTTTTACCAATGAACTTGAAATGAAAAAATTTATGGTTATGGACAATAGTACGCTTAAGCTTCAAAATCCTCTTACACAGGATGCTACATTAATGAGGAATTATCTTTTTTTCGGGCTCCTAAAAAATATTGAATTCAATATTAAAAATGCATACAGGGACGAAGCCAGGTTTTACGAAATTGGCAGGACATTTATAAAAGACAGTAAAAATTATCTTGAAAAGCAGAAATTGGCCTTTGTAATTTATGGAAATGGATACGACTATTATACGGCTTCAGGAATAATTGAGTGGATACTTAAAAAGATCGGAAATAAGCCAATAAGCTTCGCTGCCTGTGGTCTGCCATTCCTCCATCCCGTCAATTCTGCGATCATATTGTACAATGGTAAAAATATCGGATTTGCGGGTGAAATATTCCCGGATATTTCAGAAAAACTTGATTTCAAGCACCCCGCGTTTGCTGCGGAGATTGAAATTTCATCTTTAAATGAAATTCTGAATGAAACATTCGAACTGAAAACCATAGGCAAATTTCCTCCTACAACAAGAGACCTTTCAATAGTTGTAGATCTTTCGGTACTAGCAAGGGACATTATGAAGGATATTGAACATTTCCATGAACGGATATCGAATGTTGAATTTATCGATATTTTCAAGGGCTTGCAGATCGGTGCCAATAAAAAAAGTTTAACTTATTCAATAACTTTCCAGAGCATGGAAAAAACCCTTACCGATAAGGAAGTCAACGATATAATGGACCTGCTTATTGAACAAATAAAGAGGAATTTCAATGCTGAGCTGAGATAAGATTTAAATAAAGTTAATATTACATTTAAATGAATACTGTAATTTTTAATAAAAAGACCGCCTTTTATATTTTGAACGGCAAAGTTATTCACTGATTTTACCCAGTTAAGGTAGAGCCCGATTTATTTCTGGTAAAATTCTTGAAACTTTTTATTGCTTTTAATGCAATCAAATCTCCTCATTCACTATTTCTTGATTTTGCTGTGGTTTTTTCTTAATATTTTGTATAGGTATTTCTAAAATTTCAATTTTATAGTATGTTTAAATATTAATGAAGTTTTTATCTTTCTTTTATAAACACATACAAAATACTTAAAATTCTTTTTAAAGAAATTGGTTATAATGAGATCCCTGAACTGCCAATATATAATTTTTGTTTTTTATTGAAGGAAATAATGGATATAATCTCAATTATTGCAATTGCAGTTTTTCTAAGCTGTTTGATTCTTGGGTTTTATGTTCTTTTTCAGGATTCAAAAAATACCATAAATATACTTTTTTTCCTGATTTGTGTTTCTATATCATTTTGGAACTTATGCACAATTTATGGTTATCATGCGGTATCAAAACAATATGTCGAATTCTGGCTCAAAATCGGCGCCTGTTGTGTTATCCCGTTTTTTGCCCTGGGTTTGCATTTCTGCTACTTTTTAACTCAAAAAAGAAAATTGAAAATCCATAAATTGATCTTCATTTATCTGCCGGCATTATTAATCCTAGTTACAATTATAAACCGTTATTCACTATTTTTTTATTATATCCCTGTTAATGGCCGATGGAAATTTACCCCGGCATTTCAGAGCATATTCTTTTATTTTATGATGGCATATACGGTCATTTACAGCTTAATATCGATGTCTCTTGTTTTGATATACGGAAAGAATGCCACCCTCAGGAAAGAAAGGAAACAAGCGCTGTGGCTCACTCTGACAGTCGCAGCTATGATCATTATCGGCACATCCAGCAGATATTTATTGCCGTTTTTTCATATCGACCAGGTACCCGATATCGGTGCTACATTTTTCATAATATTTGTTTTCGGTCTATATTATTCCATCTTTCATTATAAATTCCTGATAATAAAACCTTCCATTATTGCAGATGAAATTATCTCGAATATAAGCGATATGGTTTGTTGCTGGGCCCTGATTTCAGGATAATTTCGGCTAATAAAAATAGTATGGAACTTTTAAAATTAAACCCGGAAGGACTAAAAGGAATATACTTTACAAAACTTACTGAATCAGAACAAAGCTTGAATGAGAATTTCAACAGACTTATTGACGGTACATTAAATAAAATGAATTGCCGGATTATTTATAAAAATAGCCCGGAAAACATTATTACAGATTCCTACCTTTCGAGAGTGACCGATAAATTTTCCGATCTTGCCGGCTTTCTTGTCATTTCGAAAGAAAATAAAGGGAAAAAACAGCTTCGCACGGTTTATAAAATAACGGACCGTGAGTTTAATATTATAGATTACATTATATCCGGCATGACTTATAAGCAAATTGCCGAAAAGCTTTCATTAAGTGAAAAGACTGTTGAATCCCATCTTTCAAATATTTACAATAAAATAGGGATTAATAATAAAATAGAGTTAATAAACATAGCTTATGATTTTAATCTACTCATACGAAAATAAATTCTTCTATCTGCAAAAAATCCAACCGCGCATTATTAAATCAAATATAGAGATATTTCTTTATTAATGAAGCTTATCTAAGGGTTTTCCCTGATGACAAATTAATTCGATTGTGCTATTATAAAAATAGAACTTCTGCATTAAATGTTAATAATTTTATCCTTTTCTGCTGGAGTTTTGTTAAAAATATCAAAGGAGTTGAAAATGAAAACATTAATTACTCTTTTAAATATTTTATTGCTTGCAATAGTTATTAGCTGCTCAAGCCAACCGGGAACATCCGGCGGTTCGTCCGGAGGTGGTAACAACGCTTCCTCCTTAAGCAGCCAAAACCCGGAAGTTCAAGCATGGGAAGCACAGGCATCCTCCCAATCATCCGGAAGTTCAAGTTCTGTTTCAAGCAGCACTTCATCCGGCTCCGGTCTTTCAGGCAGTATTATTTATGTTGCCAAAACAGGCGACGATAATAACCCGGGAACAAAAACAAGCCCGATGAAAACAATCCAGGAAGCAATAAATAAAGCTGCAGCATCAGGTTTTACCGGAATATATGCCGCGACAGGAGTTTATAAAAACGGAGACGGCCTTCTGGATGACGGGCAGAATGGCATGACAATAACCAATAACAATCTTCAAATTATTGGCGGTTGGAATAACACATTTACTTCTCAAACCGGATATAGCGAACTGGACGGGCAGAAAAGCATGTTCATGTAATTTATGCAAACGGCGTCACCAACATTACTCTTAACGGTTTTGTCATCCGGGGCGGTGATGCTGAAGGCATTGAAAAATCCGGCGGAGGAATAAGGCTTGACATGGTTTCGTATAGCATACTATCAAATCTAATCGTCAGCAATAATATTGCAGAAATGAGTGGTGGAGGGATTCTTCTTTATTATAAATGCCGCAATAATTATATAAACTGTTATTTATTCAATAATACCGTTTCCGCCGTTTCCATTTCAAACAGCTTCAATAATATATTAAACTGCCGGGTTATCAGTAATGTTGCAGGAGTTTACCTTGACCACAGCACCAATAATAATATAACAGGTACTATTTCCTCCAATTTAAATACCGGAGTCTGGCTGCAATGCAGTCATGGAAACAGTATTAATGCGGATATCCAAAATAATAATATGTACGCAATATATATGACAAATAGTTTCAGCAATACAATCCAGGGCTCGATTCAGAGTAATTGGTCAGGAATAAGAATAGAGATCGGGGAATATAATGTCATCAATGCTCTGGTTTCATATAACAGCGACCCGGGAGTTTATCTTTTAAATGCCTCTAACAACACAATATCCGGTACTATAAGTTATAATTCAAATTCATCCTATATTTACAGCTGGTATTCACCAGACGGGGGAGGAGTTTCTATCGGTGGATCTTCCACCAGTAATCTGATTAATGGAATTATTAATGGAAATAAAGCGCGAAAAGGAGCCGGGATTTATTCCGATGGAAATCTGTTCAATACAATCAGCGCAGTGATAATAAATAATATTGGGGTTGATGATTATAGCCCAACACTTTATTTCTCTCCGGGAAACTATGCCCAGGTCATTAATTCGGTTATCACAAATAATTACTCTTCATCAGGGAATAAATATTATTCCATTTCTTTCGAATTAGGAGGCGGCAATTCAGGAGATATAATCCTTTCAAATAATATCATAGGTGGAAAAATCGGTTCATTAGCGACGGGAATTTGTATTTTTGATAATAGTCCTTTTGGTAATTTTTTAAAAGTGCTGATGAACAATATATTCCTGACCAATAGTCTATCTAATTTATTTGAACTTACTATGTATGGCGGCGGTACCAATGACATCAATGTTTTGAATAGTACAAATTTTACCAGGGCTGAGTTTGTTGGGGGAAATACAATTCAGTAAAACTAAAATCCTAATAATTATCCCGGTAGTCCCGTAATCATACGTAGTGAAATATCGAACGCTGCTGAGCTTATTCAGGGGTAAGGCCGGAAGGTTTTCAATAATTATACAATAAATAAGGTCGCCCATTGTATTATGAGTGGCCTTATTTAGTTAACTGAGCATCATGCTCATTAATCTTCGCCTCTCCCTTTAAGGCCCTTTGTTTCACTTGTAATTTTTCTTTCCGGTTCCCTTGGCCTCAGACTCCTTACGGCAGCGCCAGCCTTCCACATTTCGGAATTCTTTATTATCAATAATTCGGAATTAAGCTTTGACTGATAATCCGGTTTACTGCATTCGGCTATTACCCTGCGTGTTTCAGTCCCATCCTTTACTCTCTTATAAAGTTCTTTAAATGAAGGAAGAACGGCTTCTTTAAACTTCGGCTTCCAGTCCAGAGCGCCTCTCTGAGCGGTCGCAGAGCAGTTGGAATACATCCAGTCCATGCCATTTTCATCAACAAGCCTGATCAGACTCTGGGTTAATTCCTCAACCGTTTCATTGAAAGCCTCACTTGGAGTATGCCCGTTTTCTCTTAAAACTTCATACTGAGCTTCCATTATTCCGGCCAAGGCACCCATCAATACACCTCGTTCACCTGTCAGGTCACTGTAAACTTCCTGTTCGAACGTTGTCGGAAAGAGATAACCTGAGCCGACACCGATCCCGATTGCAAGAGTTCTATCTTTTGCCTTTTTTGTCGCATCCTGAAAAACCGCATAACTGGAATTGATTCCCGCGCCGGAAAGAAAATTCCTTCTTACGGAAGTGCCCGAACCTTTCGGAGCAACCATTATAACATCAACAAAGTCAGGCGGGATAACTTCTGTTTGATCCTTGTAAACAATAGAAAATCCATGTGAAAAATAAAGGGCATCTCCTTTCTTCAGGTTTTTTTTAACCATAGGCCAAATAGCCCTCTGAGCTGCATCGGTTACCAGCATCATAATGATGGTCCCTTTTTTTGTCGCTTCTTCTAGTTCAAAAAGGTCTTTTCCGGGAACCCAACCGTCATT
Source organism: uncultured Spirochaetota bacterium (assembly GCA_963783575.1). Lineage (GTDB taxonomy): Bacteria > Spirochaetota > Brevinematia > Brevinematales > JAOACQ01 > CAWEAK01. The sequence continues at coordinate 49,407 of CAWAOD010000006.1, forward strand.
TAAGGCTCTTTCCCAGTCCTTCTTAAACTGCTTGGATTGTCCCACAATCACCTTAAAACCGTTATCTTTTAAATTTAATGCCTGCGCAGGCCCTTGAACGCCATAACCCAGAACCGCGAATACCTCGTCTTTCAAAACTTCACGGGCTTTTGCGAGCGGGAATTCCTCTCGTGTGATTACAGTTTCAACTACACCGCCGAAATCGATTTTTGCCATAGCAACCTCCATTATTTTTTAATAAAATATAATTATTTATGGCTTTCATTATATTATTTATTACCTTAAAAATCAAATAATCCGGTAAAAATCAATAAATATAAGGTTTATCAAAAACATTATGCTTGCATTTTTCAAGTAGATATTTTAAATTATAGATGAAGAAAATACATGTTATTAATTGTTACGCAAAGGAGGAATTTATGTATCCAATTAAACTCGGAATAATCGGCTGCGGAATAGCCGCGCGGGATTTGCACTGGCCGGCTTTGAAAGAATTAAAGGATAAGTACGAAATAACCATGGTCTGTAACCATACTGAAGATAAGGCTAAGAGTTTTGCGGAAGTTACCGGTGGGGTCCCTTATGTTATGGACTATCATGAACTATTAAAAAACCCCGATATTGAAGCGGTGGATATTGCCCTGCCGATTGAGCTTAATTATCTGGTTTCAGCAGATTCTTTAGCTGCAGGGAAGCATGTTATAACGGAAAAGCCACTTGCCTCAAGCCTGTCCGAAGGAAGGAAAATGGTGGAATTGGCCGGTAAATATCCTCTTGTTACTATGGTTGCCGAGCATTTCCGCTACAAGGAGGCCTTTCAAAGGGTTAAGACGGTCATCGAAGAAGGTGTTATCGGGGATGTAATGACGGTTTTCTGGAATAGTTTTGACAGGGTTCACCCGGATAACAACAAATACGCCCGTACAAAATGGAGGATTCATCATAAATACCCTGGTGGATTTCCTGTGGATGGAGGCGTACATAATATAGCCGCACTCAGGGACATCTTCGGTGAAATAACAGGAACCGGGTCTTTTTCAAAAAGTTTCAATCCCGAAATCGGAGAGATAGATTCTTTGAGTTTTCAATTTAAAACTGAGAAAAATATAAGTGGCGTTTTCAACAGTTTTTTTAGTGTGAATGGCTTTAATGAAAACCGGCTGATAATTCTCGGAACAAACGGTAGCTTGATTCTCGATGATGAAGACTTAACTGTAAATAACGGCAGCAATATAATTTTAAAGGAGAATTTTAAGCATAGCCTTGGATTTAAAGAAGAATTTGAGGATTTTTATGAAGCTGTCAGGAATGGAAAGCATGTAAAAAGCTCTTTTTTTGAGGCTTACAGCGATTTGAAAGGTATTTTGGATGCCGTTTCTCTGGGTTCGGGCAGTTAAAACCGCTTTCATTTATTAAAAAAAGAGGGTTATTAATATGAATAAGTATCCGGAGCGGAGTTTTATTTCTTTGGGTTATTTACTTATAATAATATTATTATCAGGCTGTGCGGCAATAAAAAAAGAAAGTATTCTTGATAAACTTGCGGATATGCCTGCTAGGAAATTTGAAAATTATTTATTCGATCCTGAATCGGCACTGATTTCAAGGATTACCGGGACGCCGGGTTTTGCTCTTGATTATATGCGCGATATGGACGGCCGTAAAGATTATTCGGATTATAAACCGGATTCAAATGATTTGAGGATTATAAGCGAAGGTTTTGAAATTCTGCCTCCTCTTACACAAAAAGTATTAAAAGAAAGGCTTATTGGAATTTATTTTATAAATAACTTGCTTGGCAGCGGACTGACAGATTTTGTATGGGACAAAAACAGGAAAATCTATGTTATAATGTTTTTCAACAGCAGGGTCTTCGGTAAAAATATTTCGGACTGGCTAACTTATAAGGAAAACACCTGTTTTAGAAATGATAACGGGAATTTCAAAGTCGTAATTGACTGCGGAACTAATTTGAACGGATTTAATTATATCCTGATTCATGAATCAACCCATTGTGTAGATTATGTCAATTCAGTCACCCCTTTTGTCGAGCCTGATTTAATGTCTCTTAAAAAAACAAACCGGTCTGGTTTTACCGATAATATATGGCGGGATTATTATCATCCGGTAAAAGAATTCGATTTTATATACAGAAAAGATATAACTTTCTACGGGATTAACAAAGGCCCGAGGATTGATATTTCTAATGTTATGGATGTTTACTCCGAATTGATGAACAGCCCGTTTCCTTCACTTTACGCCTCGCAGACATGGGCCGAGGACTTCGCGGAAACGGTTACGTTCTATCATTTGACCTGTATTCTAAAGCAGCCATACAAGATCAGGATTTTCTGGGGCGAATCCCTGGTATCGGAATATGAGCCTATGAAATCGCAGAAAGTTATGCAGAGGTTTGATAATATAAAAATGTTTTATGAATAAAATTCTAAGAGGGAAAAATATGCGTAAATTTATTTCTTGTGTGTTAACAGTAATATTTTACTGCGTTGTGAATAGCTATTCTCAACCGGCAAATAATTACAGCATCGTTATTGTAAAAAATGAATTCAGCCTCAATCTTTACAGAGGAACAAATCTTGTTAAAACTTTTCCTGTCGCGATAGGTAAAAATCCCGGCGACAAAATAAAATTCGGTGACTATAGGACGCCTGAGGGGGATTTTTATATCGTCAATATTGAAAAATCAGCCAATTGGGAGCATGATTTCGGTGATGGTAAAGGCCCGATAAAAGGTGCATACGGCCCATGGTTTTTAAGGCTTTACACCGGTAAAGACAGAACAAAATCCGGTAAAACCTGGAAAGGCATCGGAATTCATGGCACACATGACCCTGCCTCTATAGGCACATTGGCTTCGGAAGGATGCATCCGTATGCATAATGAGGATATTGCCGAACTGAAAAGCCTTGTAAAAATCGGCACACCGGTAAAAATTATAAGGTAGACGGCTTATCCAGAATTGAAAGAATCATTGAATCTATATTCTCAACAAGCAGCGGTTTTGTCAGAAAACCTGCGATTTTTAACTGCTTTGTCTCCTCGATCAATTCTTCGGAAGAATAGCCTGTCATAAATACTATGGGAATTTCGTACCTGGAAAGAATTTTCATTGCTGACTCGATTCCATTCATAAAACCTGCCAGTCTTATATCCATAAAAATAATATCCGGATTTATTTCATCGGTTTTTTGAATTGCTGATTCGCCCGTAGATACAGAAACTGCATTGAATCCATTGCTTTTTAAATGTTCGCAGATCATCATTGAAGTAAAAACTTCGTCTTCAACAATTAATACTTTAATATCATCTTTCATAAGACCTTCATTGAATTTTAAATAAAATAAAAAATCGTATCTTGAGATTTATACCCTGCTCTTATAGAGACTATCTTTAAAGTTTATTTTGCAAGATGAACCGGTTTTTCCGGAGAACTCTATTTTCCCTTGAAGCTGCTGTTCACTTATAGCTATAATGCTCTGAATCCCCAGATTTCCATCAGTCCTGAAATTAAAATTCTCTGAAGTCCCAATACCGTTGTCTGATATTTCAAGTTCAATCTCATCACATGTTCTTTGAAGCCTTATTTTAATTTCTCCTGTCCTTTCGCCGGGAAAAGCATGCTTAAAACAATTTGACAATAGTTCATTAATAATTAACCCGCAGGGTACTGCCGTATCCATCAAAACAAAAATATCCTCAAGCTCAAACCTCGGAGTAATTTTACCGGGCACAACTTCAAAACTTTTTAAGATCAATTCCGACAATTCTTTTATATAATCACCAAGGTTAATACTGGAGAGATTCCGGGATTGATAAAGTTTCTCATGCACAAGCGCCATAGAGCGAATCCTGTTTTCCATATCCTTAAAAATACTTTTGATTATATCATTCTTATAGCGGGAAGATTGAAGATCCAGCATGGCGCTGATAACCTGCATATTATTTTTTGTCCTGTGGTAAAGTTCCTGTAGAAGCGCTTCCTTTTCCTTAAGATTTAACTTAATTTTTTCTTCGGCGGATTTACGGCCTGTTATATCCTCTATTAAAGCAAGATAATACAGGAACTGCCCCTCCGAATCGCGCAGAATATTAAGATCGAGCTTTCCCCAGATTATACTGCCGTTTTTTGCGATGTATCTTTTCTCCGTACGATAAACAGGTATATCACCGTTTGTTAATCTTTTAATGTTTTCGGTATCTGCTTCTATATATTCGGGATGAGTTATATCTTTAAAAGAAAGTTTCAACATTTCACTTTCTTTATAACCGAACAAAGAACAAAATGCTTCATTGACCCTGATGAACCAGAAGTTCTTGTCCGACATTGCCATACCGAAAGGGCCCTGTTCAAAAACCATCCTGAACCGTTTCTCGCTTTTTTCCAGCTCCTCGTCTAATTTTTTGCGATTCGTAATATCTTTATCAAAAACTAGAACAGCAGGCTTTTTTTCCCATAAAATTCCGGAAACATGCCTCTCAAACCATTTTACTTTATCATTTTTATCAATAAACCTGAAAGAATAATTTTCAGGAACCTTCTGGCCTTCCCGGCGCTTAAAGATATATCCCTTTACCATATCACGGTCTTTGGGATATACTTTCTCCAGAAAAGAACTTGTATTTATATCATCCATAGTAAATCCGGTCAACTTCAACAAATTTGAATTGGCAAATTTCAATACCCCATCCTGTGCTACTGTGATTATTTCATCTGTGCTTTCAAGTAAAATTTTGTATTTTTCATCCCATTCGCTGTGAATCGTTTCGGCTTTTTTCCTTTCTGTAATATCGGAAATCATACCGTCATATCCAATAAGAATCCCCTGGCTATCATAAAGTAGAACAGGAGTATTTCTGATCCAGCGTATGGTACCGTCTATATGAATAATCCTGTGCTCCAGCGGAGAAGCGGTTTTTCCAATCAAAAGATTAGCTGCCTGTTCAGTTACGGACTGCCTGTCGTCAATATATACGATCTCGTACCACAAATACTGATCGGAAGCAAACTCTTCGGCTGTATAGCCTGTAACGTTAAAGCATCCTGCCCCATGGTAGGTTTCAACTGGCCTTCCGGATTCTATTTTGACCGAATATATATAATCTGTTATTGAAGCAAGCAAATGGCTCAGCCTTTCTTCACTGCTCATTAAGGCGTCCGGCATTATTTTACGCTCATTGATAATCTGGAAACAAACTGCAATTCCTATCTTTTGCGGAAATATACGCACTTCATACCTGCTTCGATACAATTCGTTTTCAAAAAAAACCTCAAATGCCATGTACTTTTTTTCTATTATTGCCTGATGGAATTTTTCATCAAAAACTGATCCCTTTCCCTCCTTAAAAACATCAAATATATATTTACTTCCGACTTCTCTGCTTTTTTTATTCAGCATTTTTTCCGCAGAATGATTAAAGTAAGTTATCTTAAGGTTTTCATCAAGCGTGAACAAAGCCTCGCTGATATTATCAAAAATATTATTAATTTTTTCCGTATCTTCTTCAACAACTTTCTTATTATACTTAAGTTTTGATTCCAGGGCCTTTTGGCCGGACGTACTTTCCCTGAACCCCTTGATCGAATTAAACAATTGTGAAATTGTTTTTTTTCGTTCCTTCATAGATAACCCCTTTGCTGATTTCGGGAGTTAAAAATAAGATCAGCTTTTTTAAAATTTTTAATAGAATAATAAAATACTTTAAATAAAATGATTGATTACTTTACCGAGAATATTAAATTGAAAAGAATTAATTTATTATTAATAAAATAATAATAGAAGCTGTAATAATCAATATTTTTATTAATAAAAGTTTTATGAAATAGCAGATCGAAGGTATAAATCAATAAATAAAAGTTTTACGAAATTATTTTGACGCCAAAATCCTTGCTATCCAGATAAGTGCCAGTGTATGGCCAATAATAGCTCCGATTGTAACTGAAACAAATACTGCAAGGATTTTTGTAACCCTGTTTTTCAGAAATCCTTTAAAAGTCATTATATCATCATTCAGGCTTTCAAAATCTTTAACTCTCGGTTTTCTAAGAATCGCTTCAAGAGGAGCCAGAAGAATACCGGCTGACGTTGTCGGAATAATGATCTTGATCGGTGCGGCTATCCAGGAAGCAAGAATTGTCAGCGGATGAGCAAGAACTATCGCTGCGAAAACTGCTGTACAGGTTCCTGAAGCGGCTACCCAGGCCCAGAGCATTGATAAACCGGCATCTCTGCCCTTAAAAAAGAACCCGAAAACAATGACTGCCAGAATTATTCCTATGAATACCCAGGGAATTATTTTACCGGCAACCCCGGGTCTGGGGACAATCTCTACCGAAGGATTATATTCGAATGACCCTTCCAGATAATTACCTATTCCTTTTTGATGGCCTTTTCCTATAACGGCAACTATTTTATTACCGGGTGCATTTTTAATTTTCTGCGCTATAAACATATCCCTTTCATCAATAAATACCTGCTTTACTTTTGGAAGTTTTTGAGCAAAGACTCCCATAATCTGGTTAAACATATCCTCGCCTTTTAAAAGTTCATCGATATCTTTCTTTTCAACCTTTTCTTCAACAAAAAAAGATTCAAGCAGAACTTCGAATATCTTCATCCTGTCAGCGAAGGATGAAAGCCGCCAGGCCCTTTTTAAAGTCACGTTTACATCCCTGTCGGCAAGAACGATATTCTTTCCTTTTTCCTCTGCAATCCTTGCCGCAGTTACCATTTCCTCACCTGGGGCGGATTCCATGTCGGCCCCAATCCTTTTTTGAAAGGCCGATAAAACCATATTTGCAAAAAGAAGAAATCCTTTCCCCTCGCGGATAACCTTTACAATGTCCAGATTCTTCCATCTTTCCTTATTTTTTAGAGATTCATACCTTGAATCGCATAGTTCAATGCAGACCGTATCCGGATTAACGCTTTCAATAAGGGTTTCCACTTCCTTCCGGCTTTCTTCCAGAACATGAGCGGTACCGAGTATATATATTTCTTTATTACCGACATTGATTTTAATTGTATTGGCAGTAAGTGCCTCAACATTATCCATTAAAGTTGTTTCCATATTTTACCTCATAAAATTGGTTATCATAAGGACAGTTGGGTTTAATAAAATTTTTTAAACTGCCCAAATCTTAATTTGATGGCTATTTGCCATCAAATTGTTTCGCACGGTCGATTTCAGCACCGAGATTGATAAGCTTTTCTTCGAGTTTCTCGTAACCCCTGTCAATGTGATAGACCCTCAACACTTCGCTCAAACCGTGAGCCGCAAGTGCTCCTATAACAAGCCCTGCCCCTGCCCTCAAATCCGATACCATAACAGCGGCGCCAGAAAGGTTTTTTACTCCTTTTACAACGGCTGTAGGGCCGTCAACTTTTATATCCGCACCCATACGATTCAATTCCGCCGCGTGCATAAAGCGATCGGGAAAAATCTTTTCTGAAATTATGCTGATCCCATCGCTGATACTTATCAAGGCCATTAGTTGAGCCTGCAGGTCTGTAGGGAAATACGGATATGGCCTCGTCTCGACCTCAATCGGCCGGATTGTTTTTCCCCTGGCTATTATCTGATCGTTTGAGAGAATTTCTATTTCAACGCCTGCTCTGGAAAAATATTCGATTGGGGCCTCAAGATGGCGGATATTCACATTTTTTAAAAGAATTTCACCGGCAGTAATACCCGCGGCGGCTATAAAAGTGCCGGTTTCTATTCTATCTGGAATGATTGAATAATCTGTACCGTTTATTTCATTAATACCCTCAATTTCAATGATGCTGCTACCGGCGCCTTTAATTTTAGCCCCCATGGAATTAAGGCAGTTTGCAAGATCTTCAACCTCCGGCTCACATGCCGATCCTTCAATAACAGTAATTCCTTTGGCCAATACCGCTGCCATCATGACATTTTCCGTAGCAAGAACACTCGGGCCATTATTTCCTAAAAGGTTAATCCTTTTCCCGGTAAGCTCTTTCGCCTGAGCCCAGATATATCCATGCTCAATCAACATTTCAGTACCAAGGGCTTTCATTCCGCGGATATGGATATCAATTGGACGCGGGCCTATAACGCATCCTCCGGGGGGCGGAACTTTCGCCTTGCCCTTCCTTGCCAGCAAAGGCCCCATAACGGCTATCGATGCCCTCATTTTACGCACAACATCATACGGTGCCTCATATTTTTCAGCATTTACTTCGCTTATAATTAAGGTATTGCTGCTGAATTCAATCTTTTTTCCCAGAATTTCAAGTAACTGTTTCATCGTATGTATATCCATCAGATCAGGCACATTCCTCAGGGTAACATTTTCTTTTGTAAGAAGCGAAGCCGCCATAATCGGAAGAGTCGCATTTTTAGAGCCACTAATGGTTACAGTCCCCTTTAATTTTTTCTGGCCTTTGATAATATATTTGTACATAAAGTTTCCTATTTTAAATGACTTTAATTTTCCATTATATCAAATTTATTACATTGATTATAAGGTATTTTTAAAAAAAATGACAGTTTAAATTGAACTGATGTCAATATTGACAATTATCAATATAAATTGAACTATGTTCAATAGAGATTATAATCGTTTTTATTTTCACCAAAATAATAAGCTAAACCTGCACTGAAAAGATTTTTATCCAGTGATGATGGAGAGAATGAAACGCTGTATTCAAAATGTCCGCTTCTTTTTATCAATAATACCGTTATATAGTCATAAACATTATATAATATTCCGAAACGGTACATAACCGATAATTTCAGATCTTTTTTATAATTTTCAAACTCAGCCTTTGCCTTTAATATTCTATTGATATTATCAGAATAAAAACAGCCCAGGCAAATGCAGGATTTCGCATAGTGAAATTCATAACTGTAGCCGATTTCACCTGTTATTTTTTGATCATTATACCCGGCTTTCCCGTATAACTTGCCTAAACGGCAGTTGTATTCCATATAACCGTCCCAAAAACTCCCATCCCAGTTTTTAACAGTTCCGATAATCTGATAATCGGACCCTCCATCTATGCCGGCCCATAAATTGTTAACCGAAACTAATGAATGAAGAATAAAAAAATATTGACTGCCATCCACAATGTTAATTTCATGGTATGTCTGATTATCCGATTCTACGAATTCAAAACTGCCTAGGGAAGTATAACCGGCTTTACCTCCGAATGATAACCCGATTTTATTTAACATTAAAGCAGTTTGAAAAGCCCCGATTGTACTCCAGGTATCGGCAATATATTGCTGATAATAAACTCCGGCATAGCTTTTCCCATAATCTGGAAATTGTTCAAACAAAAGATCAAACGGATACAGATTAATTTTGAATGCAAAAATTAATAAGGCTGTAATTATAATACAAGCAATTTTTTCACAATGTGATTTTCTTTCCCGTTTTGGAATAGAATAAAATAAATCCCGGTCTTGAGGCTTGTTTTCCATAAAATCTCTCCATTATCAGGTTGGTTTAAGTTTTTTATTAAGTTTCCGCAATGGTCCAGTACTAATATCTGTGCATCCGGCGGTAAATTTATAAAATGAAATTGAGTTTCATTATCTCCAAAGGCCGGATTTGGAAAAACCAAAGCATTATTCAAGTTATCGCCCTGTATTGAAAGTTTCCAGCCTTCTTTTATATAATAAAAACTTGAAATTGCCTGTTTACCGCTTGAATCGTCCGAATAAATAACTTCATTTTTCTGGCCGTTCTCAACCTGCAGTATTCCGTCATTCTTAACTGCAGATAAATCGGACACCGGGATAACAGCTTCAAAATAAATTCCATAATTGGTAAGTGTGAAATTTTCCTGATCCGATCCATTCCTGACAATAATATTAACATACGGCCGGGCATTATTAGTATTTATCAAATAGATTATATTGCTTCCGGTTACAGAAATATCTTTCACCCATAAAAGAGGGAAATCACCGCCATTACTTGCCGCAAATGAAGCCTTTTGTTTCTTAAAAACCTCATGATAATTTGAGTCATAAACTCCATTGGGAACTCTTGCTATCGCCTCATCGGCTGCTGTAATAGAATTCCCCGAGGGGGCATTATTCAATGTTCCGTCACCGGTTATATCATTATTTCCGTATTCTATCTCATCGATCATTTTACCGTTAATCAAGGGGGAGCCGTCATAAAGTCCCAGATAAGCTTCATTGTCAAGCCCTCCGTCTGCACAAAAAACAGCATAACCGAGACCTGGAATCATGCCGTGAAATGAATTTACAGTACCGTTGTATTTGAATGTTAATTTTTTTATCTTTTCACTATTTTTGTTTTTAACAATCAAATAAAAATTTGTAGTTGGAATCATGTTCTTCTGTTCTGTTTATAAGTTCCAGCCAATCGTCGGATGAACCCGGCTTTCCCGGGCCGGGTATGCCTGTCCATCCGCCTCCGCTGTAATCAATCTTTGGATCGGTTACAATCTCATTAATAAGAATTTTCCTATAAAATTCTGAAATAGGGCGGGAATCAAGGTACCTGAGCATAAAATTATTATTTCCATATGAAAATATTATATCTTCACCATGAGGCAATCCCTTCGGCGGAATAAATATTCCGGAATAATTACCCTGATTATCTTTTGTTAACGGTAGTAATCCCTGATTTCCCGAAAATATAAAATTGATTTTGAGATATATAACATTATCTTCACATTCTTTGTTTTTACAATAAATTTTAGTCTGTTCGTTTTCATGAAATATTTGTTTGTCGGAATAAATATAACATTCATTATTTATGCCGGCTGAAGGTTTTGTTATTTCATAATTATTTCCTGTTAATGATAAAGAATCATTGGTATCAACCAGGCTATCCGGAGGTATATAATATTGATTGCATCTGAATATATCATTCCCGGTAGATGATGTTACTTTAATAAACGGAATAAGTCCCGCCCAGGAATAAGCAGTAAATGCCTGATTCCTGGGCTTGACTATTAAGGAGTTCGATGAGAAAACTATAAGTCCGTCGTTCTTGTTGTATTCTTCAGAAAGAATAACGGCATATTGCCCGGGGTTAATGATCATTGAGTCGGTTATCACCCAGTTTTGTGCTAAATTAAAACTTCCGGGACAAACCTTTAGATTTGTATACGTATTCTTATCTTTGGGAAGAACAAGAACAAGATTTGATAAATTAAACGGCACCGGTGTTTCATTAAATAATTCAATAAATCTGTCATCATTACAAAAATATCCACCTGTTTTATAAAATATCTCGGTTATCTGCAAAGGGTAATTTATATTGAAAATAAGAAATAAGAATATGAAATATTTCATCTTTACATCCTATAAATTTTAAACATAATGTCAAAAGTTTTTAATGTAAAATTTAATAACTTATTACTCTGTTAAAAATAATACATGATTTCCTGATCTCCACTCCTGCGGAGGGGAAATGATCAAACCAATTATTTTCATACTTTTATCTCTTTTTTCACCTGTCTGCCACCTACCTGCCGGAGATCCCGTTGTAGGCAGGCCAGGCAGGTAAAACTTTTGACATTACCATTTCAAATCAAGGTCAAAAGGAACTCTTGTTACAATCTTTTAATCCAGAATTCCGCTTTTTCACAGTATGCTGTTTTCTTATAATCCCAATCTTCTATTATAATCTTAAATATCTTTTTGGCTTCATCCTTTCTGCCGGAATCCTTTAATTCCATTCCATAAGAATAATAAGAAGCGGCAAGTTTTTTACATATTAATTCCAGAGCATCTTTATCCTGATTATAAGACAACGCCTTTGCCTTCTTAAGGGCCCAGATAGACTGCTCAAATTTGCCGGTTTCAAAAAATAATTTCCCGAATTCATAATAAGTCCAGCAATCCTGTCTGGCTTGAAGGCTTTTTTGAAAAAATACCGCTGATTTTTCGTATTCTTTTAATTCTCTGCAGCACTTGGCAATACCATTATATGTATATGGCTCATTTTTATCTTTATCCATAATCAGAACTTTTTCATAAGCCTGAAGGGCTGTGCGGAACATTCCCATGTCATATTCAAGACCGGCATATTCCGACAATACATCGCAGTTTTTATCAAAAAATTGAACGGCATTTGACATAATGGAGAGGCCGAGATCCGGCCTCCCTGACCTATTGTAGTTTTTTGAGAGTTGAATATAAAAAAATGAATTATCAGGTTCCAGGTCAAGACAATTTTTATAAAGTCTGACTGCTTCATCCCATTTTTTATTTTTTTCGTAATAATTTCCAAGATAGGAAAGATAATGTGTATTTGAAGGATTTTCTTTAATTTTTAATATCAATGAGTCATAATCCAGGTTTTCTTTTATATGGAAAACCCTGGCGAAATCTAATGAAATGGAAAATAAAAATATTAGAAGAAATATTATGATTCTCATGAATTTACTCCGGTGTATTTTTTTTCATAAATAGGTTACACCGGAAAAAGCATCCGGATCAATATGCTTTTAGTTACATTTTTATATGACGGAGGTCATAATTTGAGAGTTTATAAAATTTCAAGTACTTCTTTAGCATGGTTTTCGGGGGTTACTTTTGGAAAAACCTTAATTAAATATCCATTTTCATCGACAACAAATGTTGAGCGGATAATCCCCATAACAATTTTACCGTAATTATTTTTCTCGCCCCAGGCACCGTATGATTCAAGCGCCTTATGCTCCTCATCACTTAAAAGATAAAATGGCAGACCGTATTTTTTCCTGAATTTTTGATGAGAATCGGAATCATCGGCGCTTATTCCAATAACAACTGCCCCTTTAGCCAGAAAATCGTCATAAGCGTCCCTGAAACTGCAAGCTTCTTTGGTACAACCAGGTGTGTCATCTTTCGGATAAAAATAAACCACAACTTTTTTCCCCTTGAATTCCGATAAACTTACAGTTTTACCTTCAGGGGAAATAAGGCTGAAATCAGGTGCTTTATCACCGGCTTTTAACATATAAACCTCCTTACCACCGTAGGAATGTAAGACTATTTTTACTCTTCATGTTAAATTAATTATAAAATTGAATTCAGACAAGTATAATAAGTTTTGAGAGGAATAAATAAATAATCCATTTTATTAATTAATGGACAAATAATCTGAAAATTGAGTGTTATTAATAAAACATATTCATTCAATTGATTTTTAAAAAGAAATGCGTTACGATATATTAATAAAAAATCATTCGAATCCATAAGAAAGTTTTAATTGATTTCTTTTATATTTTATTTCCAAAAAGCAAAATGTTATATAAACAAAAGTTAATTAAATTGTTAAATTCCGAACAGACTCTGTTGATTTAATATGATAACTAATTGGCAGGTAAAGGAGAGCCTTATGCTGAAAGGATTAATATTTTTGGTGTTTATTCCTTCAATTACATTTGCACTGATAGATCAGAAGATTCGTATTGCTGTTTTAGATCTGGAACCTATGGAAGGAGTATCATCCAACCGTGCACAGGCCCTAAGTGAAATTCTCAGGACTGAAATAGCTGGAACCGGGGTTTTTGAAGTTATTGAAAGAGGACAAATTGTAAAACAAATGGAAGAAGCAAAATTCCAATTAAGCGGTTTAACATCGGATTCTGATATTAATGGTAGGATAGAGCTAGGCAAGGTCCTGGGTATAAAAAGGGCGATTATAGGATCGATAATAGAAATTGAAGGAACAATAACAATAAATGTTCGCCTTATAAATATGGAAACGGGTAATATTGACATACCGCAAAGTTTTTATACCTCAAAAGATAAAGTTGTATTTGAAATGAAAGATATAGCAAAAGCAATATCCGATAAGGCAAATCTGGAGATGATCCAGATTAACGCTGCCGATATTGAGACTCTTATCGCCTCGGAAGATTTTGAAAAAGCAAAAGAAAAACTTGAAATATATATAAAACAATCCGGAAAGAATACAAAATCACAAGAATTAGTAGTTAAGATAAACAAAGGACTTGCGAAGAATAAATATAATCAGTCAAAAGAGTCATATGGTAAAGGGGATCTGGATACCGCAAAAACAGTGATTGAAGAAGCTCAAAAATTAGATCCGGAAAACAAAGATTATGCTGCCTTTTCAGTAATAATACAAAATGCCCTCAATAATAAAAAGAATGAGGAGGAAAGTAAGAGTTTCTGGCTTAATAGAGGATCAAACATGAAATACGGCGGATTGGATATTTTTACGGCTAAGTTCAATGGATTGAATAAAACTATGGCTGAACAATTTCCAATGCTTATAGGCGCGGGAGGCAATCTTCAATTGCCGATGGGAAAATATGCTACATTATATAATAAATTCAGTTATATCGGCCTATTGGGAAATACTCCGAAAGATTTGCCTTCGTACCTTCAGAAAATGTCAATCATGGAAATGATTTATAATGGCGGACTGCGTCTTCACCTAATGATGTTCACCATAGTTGATTTTTATGTACAGGGTGGGGTGAACTATACTTATTACCAGGAAAGCCTCCAGGATGACAAATACAGCTTTAATGCAGAATTAAACGGTTGGGGGTTTGAGGCGGGAGGTGGAATAAAGGGAATGATCACAACATCATTCGGTTTGTATGCCGAAGTAATGTATGAGGGGATTCAGTTAAGCAAGACGGATATGAGCGGTTTTCAAATCAATGCGGGAATATTTTTAGGAATATTTTAAAGGAGACGGTTATGAAGACGATTAAAGCATTATATATAGCAGGATTAATGATTGCGACAGCAATATATTTATTTACATCCTGCGAAACGACAAAAGATTATGAACCGTTTGATGTTTTAAACGGAAACCAAACGCTTGAAGATTTAACAGGGCATTCCATTTCTAATTTAAAGGTAGTGCTTGTTTATCCGGTGAACATATCGATATATGACCGTAAACCTAGTATTATATTTCTTGGGGATTCTATTTTTACCAATTATAATATCAGTATTTTTTCCGATTCTTCGTTCAGCAGCTTAATATTTGAAACAAATTCAGCAAATACAAGCAATAAAATTAATGTAATTTTACCATTTGGAACTATATATTATAAGATCATCCCATCAAAAAATCCGAAAAAAGACGGATCATATTATGAATCCGGTAATTTTTCAATACTACAGCTCCAGCCTGCGGCCATAGTTGAACCGCTTAATGGTGGTACAAATTATAATAAATTATATTTTTACTGGCCTGCGGTTGTCGGTTCCGATGCTTATCAGATCTATCTGGATAACGGCCTTATTTATACTGGCACAAATACCAACTACACATTACCGACGAATATAGCTTATGGCCAGCATTCATGCTTTGTGATAGCCACAAATGCAACACAGGAGAGTGTAAGTATAACGAATAGCTTTATTATATCCAATATGGCTCCTTCAATATTACTGGCATACAGCATTACAAACCGTACAAATGCAACTATAACGATTGACGCCAGCGGAACATCCGATAATGAAGGTGACTCCTTTCAATTTAACTGGAATGGACAGGGTTTTGGAAGTGTTAATGTTTATTCAACTAATTTTTCTACTGCAGGAAGTTATAGTATAACCCTGAGTGTAAAAGACAGTTATGGAAATATAACAAATAGAAATATTCCTTTAGTTATTGTTGTTAATTTGCTTCCCCAGCCTTCATTTACAATAAATAAAACATCCGGAGATCGAAGCACGGTATTTAATGTCGATGCCAGTGGTACTACCGATGCAGAAACTGCTCAAAATAATATTCTTGTTAAATGGAGTTGGGGCGACGGCTCCGTACTAGGATATAATACAACAAAAACAGCGAATCATACATACTCGCAAGTCAGCAATTTTACTATAACATTAACGGCTCTTGATGGGGACGGGGGTGAAAACTCAATTACAAAGATCGTATCTGTTACAAACCGATATCCACTTGCGATTTTTATTTCGCCATCAAGTATTACAACAAACACAACATTTACAGTTGACGCAAGCGGAAGTTCCGATCCTGACGGCGATTCGTTACAGTATAACTGGGACTTCGGAAACGGCGCTACAAGCGGATGGATTAATAGCAATACTTACAGTTATTCTTATAATTCTGCCGGAACCAACATCATAACTCTTCTTGTAAAAGATGCCATTGGAGACGTATCAAGCACTACAAATCAAATTGCAGTTAACAATTCCTCTATTCCCCGCAATGGATTGGTTGCTGAGTACCTTTTCAGCGGAAATGCTAATGATACAAGCGGAAACGGGAATAATGGCACCGTGAATGGGGCAACTTTAACTACTGACAGATTAGGTAATGCTAATAAAGCATATGATTTTAATTCTGGGAATGAAGACTATATAGATTGCGGAAACGGTTCCTGTCTAAATTTTGATAATCAAATTACAGTTTCAATCTGGATGTATCCAAATGCATATGGTGTTAGATTAATTGGAAAATCTGATAATGATCTTTCAGCAGGATGGCTTATAGATCTATTGAATGGAAATCAAAAGCTGAAAGTTACAATACAACCCAGTCAAAATTTATTTACCCCAACATCATTGGCTTTAAATACTTGGTATCATATCGCATATACATATAATAAAACTGATGGGTTGACAAAGCTATATGTAAATGGTAATTTAGTAAATCAAACTAATTTTACATCCGGAAGCATTTATTATAATACTAAATTAACTATTGGAACATTTACCAGTTCCGGTATTTCATATTTTAACGGTTTTGAAGATGATGTAAGAATTTATAACCGGATTTTAAGCGATAATGAAATTCAAGCTTTATATCATGAGGGTGGATGGTAAGTATTAAATCAACTATATTATGTCAACAAAATATCCAACTGTTAAGTAGGCCTTATTATCTTTTTATAAAGTGGAAAAGACCGCATGAATAAAATGCATTTTCATAATCTTTAGGATTAGCATTAATTATCAGTTTATTTTGATCATTGACTGAACTGAATTCCTTAAGTTCAAATCCTTCAAATAATTTTATGACATAAAAAGGATCGAATACTCTATAACTGTTAAACTCCAATCTCTGTTTTCCTATCGGTACAGAAAATAAAATATTCCCGTTTTTTTTAATAACACGCTTTATTTCATTAATTGCTTTAATATAACCCGCAGGATCGACAGGATCTCCATATCTGCCCAATCCGAAATGCTCAACCGCATGAAGTGATGAAAGGGATTCAATAGAATCCGATTTTATAGATTTCATATCAGTACAATCACATTCTTGAAATTCCAGATTGGGGATTTGAACCTTAAGAGGCCGCACATCAAGCATTACAACTTTTGTAAAACAGAGGCAATGAGAAATAAACCCGTCAAGGCGTGATCCTACTATCATGATGTATTGCTTTTCCAAAATCATAAACCTTTTTTGCCGCCCATAAATCCTGAAAAAAGTAATGCTTGGGCACATCTCCGGCGTCCTCATAACGGTCATATAAACATGGGTAGTTGTTGATGAGATGAAGAGGAAAAGGAATCCCGGAAATATCTTTTTGTTTAAACAATTTTTTATATTTAAAATAATCTATGCAATAATCAAAAATCCCTCTGAAAATATGGAACCCTTTGAAAATGTTCCGTAGAGGAAATAAAAAAGGAAAAAGCCCATTGATTTGAAGACCAATAAATCGTAGGAATTTCATTGTGCGGCCTCCTAAAAGAATATAGTAATTAATTATATGTTAGATCTTTTGATATTTCAATTTATCGAAATTTCTGAATTTGAGAAATTTGAATGACAAAAAATCGGGATTGTCCATAATTAATATGCTTATGAACAATCCCAAAAATTAATAGTTTTTTATACTTATTATTGGTTTATTACGGTATTATTACCTGCTGTAGCTGAACCTGTGAAGTTAGTTTCATTTATGTTTGTCCAGCTATCGTCATTAGTAATTATATTTACTCCATTATAATCATAATATAGATATCCAATTATGTTTGTAATAAAAGTATTATTCATTATAATCTGTCCAGTTGTGTCATTGTTCAATTCATTAATAGCAATACCTGTTGATCCTGGTATACTGCCAATTAAATTATTGGATATAATTAATCCTGTAAGTTGGTGTTCATACCCCCTTAAATAAATTACAGAATTGGAAGGTGAAGACCAATTGCTTGTGATAGAACAGTTTAATATACTTACATTAATTGAGCTTTCAACGGCAATTGCACCGCCACCAAAGCTTGTATTTAAAGAGCTGTTTCCAATAATAACAGAATCAATCAATAAGGCATTTTCAGTATCATCCAATTTTATTCCACCGCCTCCTTCATCGGAATCTATTCCCTGTCTAACATTATTTGCGATAAGTGTATTAGTAATAATTGTGTTACTACCTAATCTGATTTCTAAACCGCCGCTATGATGATTTGCAGAATTATTGACAACGCTTGCTCCTACAATATTATTAAAATACCCATTATAGATCGCAATACCGCCTCCGTACATTGTTGAGCTGTTATTTGAAATTGTTCCCAATATGGTATTATATGACCCATTATTGATATTTATACCACCGCCCCATTGACCTCCAGAATTTCCGTAAACAATACAATTTATATAATTGCTTTTTCCACTTATATAAATACCGCCACCGAAATCAACAGAACTAATATTATTGCAGACAATTGCTGAAATTTTATTATTATTCCCGCTAATACTTAAGCCTGCTCCGCCCATGGTTGAATTATATGACGCTGTATTATTTGTAATAATTGAATTTGTTATTAAACTGTTGTAAACATTATTAAAATATATACCGCCGCCATAACCTGAAGACCCATTGCCGTTTTGGATGATAAACCCATTGATTAACAGATTGCTGACATTTTCGGCAAATATTACATGATTGATTGTTCCTCCCCCGTTAAGCTCACTGAAGCCAGTCTGGGAACTGAACCCGCTATCCCATCCTCCGGAAAGATTAATATTGTTTGAATCGATATACACTCCGCTATTGCTGTTGCTTGATAGCCCGCTACCGAGAATATAAACCCCGGTTTGTACATAGACATTAGTTGCTGCACTACCTTTAATTGCATCAATGGCTAATTGTATTGTTTTAAACGGCTGTGCTATACTGCCGTCATTATCGTCACTGCCGCTTGTAGAAACATAAACGATATTGCCTGAAATAGACTGTTTTGTTACTGTTATGCTGTTTGTAATACTGTTATTTGAAAACATATCCATAGCATAAACTTTTATAGTATGAGCGCCGCCCGATAGTAAAAGGTTTGTGATCCAATTAGTAGTCCCCTGAACCAAACCGAAAGCCCCGCCATCTACCCCCAGATAAATTCCGGACAAACCGGCATTATCGTTAGCTGTACCGTTAACAGTAATAATTCCATATGTTTTATAGTTATTCGTAGGGAATATTATATTTATGCTTGGCGGTGTTGTATCAATAAGTTTTGTAATTGAAATACTGTTAGTCACAGAACAATTACTGAACATATCCATAGCATAAACAAATATTGTATGAATACCGGCTGTTAATAACAAATTGGAATTCCAGCTTGATGTGCCGTTTACCGATCCAAACATACCTCCATCTATGGATAAATAAACTCCGGTTATACCGGATATATCGGATGCAGTGCCTGTGGCCTTAAAATTAGTATATGTCTGATAATTATTCGTTGGGAATGAAACATTAAGATTTGGAGGTGTCGTATCGATGTAGTTGTTCACAACAACATAATCGATCCAGCCGCAGTCCGAACCGGAAGAACCCGATCCGTCTTTTGAATACATCCATTTAACGGTATGAGTACCTGGTAAAAATGCAAAATTTGTATAATTCCAATCCACTTCTCCGCTGATACTGGCTTTTAAATTTCCGTCCACATAACAACTTAAAAAGTCGCTACCGGATTGACTTGAGACCTTCCAATAAAATGAGATGAAATTATTGGTTATTACAGTTTGAATATATGTGCTTAATGAATTGCCGATTAAGCCGCTTTTAGCGGAATTTCCGCCGTAATGAAACACTGCACTGTCCAGAGTCCATAATTCAGTACCGCCGTATGTAAAATTTAATCCCGGATTATCAATAGCTTCATCCATTAATTCACTGAAATTATAAGACATGTTTGTAACATTGAATATATTTGTTGAAACATTTGTTATATATATAGAGTTGGTCGCATTAATATAATTGGTGACCAGTGTATTGTTAGTCTGTAAAACATAGTTTGTCAGGGTGATTGAATTTGTTGTTGAAAAATATAAAGTAATTCCCGTATCCCTGGAATTGCCGGCGTTATCGAAAGCTTTAACATTGATGCTTATAACTTCACCGTCAATCACCTGTCCTCCGTAATAAATATAATTCCAATTTTCTTTCCCGGTTGCCGATAAATAATTATTGGTACCGACTTTTACCCAAACTTGCTTTATACCCGATGCATCGGAGGCATTGCCGCTGATCAGAACCTGGCCGTTATAAATTGTACCGGCTGTCGGTGTTAAAATTGCTATATCAGGCGGTGTTGTATCGCCCGAATTATTAGCTGAAGAAGAGCTGGATTTTGAATTGTCCTGTAATATATTACAGCCTGAAATAATTATACACAAAATAAAACAGCAAAAAACTAAAATGAATGCGATTTTTCTTTTTAACATAGCATTCCTCCAAGTTATAAACATTCTTTATTATATACCGGTTAAAATTTAAAATTTTGAAATAATTTTATTAATTAATAAAAATAAATATTTATACGGTTATTTTTTAATTTTTATTATAGAATCTTTGGAAAGTCCGAAAACATTATCCCTATCGCCTGCCACAAACAAAATTGGGCTATCGGAAGAGTATTGCCATACAAAATTATTTTTAATTAAATCATAATTATATATTTTTCCGGAAGAAGATCCTGTAATTAAATTTTCTTCAGCCAAATAGGGCTGTATAAGGAGGTCAGGAAAATTTTCCTTCCGGATCACATTTCCATTAGCTATATCAAGAATAATAATTAATGAGTTTGTTTGAAAGCTGATTGATAAAATTACTTTACTGCCTGTGAATAAAGGCTGAAGCGCTGTCTTTTGAAGTTCCGGAAAGGTTTGTGACCATAAAATACTTCCGTCCGATGGATTTAATGCTGTAATTTTTCCCTCGACTCTCGATAGAACTATTGCAGTTTTTTCATTTCCGATAATCGGATGGATTATTCTGTCGGCAAAGACATTTTTAACCCAAAGCATTTTTTTGGATCTTAAATCATATGCGGCTGCATTTCCCGCTTCCGTACCGTAAACAAGCATATTGTTCACTTTAGTAAAGAGCGGGATCGAGTAAACAGCTTCTCCTTTAGATAAGGCAATGGCATCAACAATATTTCCCGAATTGTCAAAAATCTGAATACCTTTGTCAATTGTCGGCAGTGCAATTAAATTGGCGTAAGACGACGGCGCCGCATCGAATTTTTCCCGGCCGGCTTCATTGTTTTTCCATATCATATCTCCTGAAGCCGAATATGCAAACAAACCGCCCGAATCGGAACCGAGTAATATTTTGTCATAACCGGAACCAGAGTGGCAAATTACCGGCCTGGTTAAAGAATATTTTTCATCAACAACAGGTATGGATTTAATAAGTTCCCCGTCATAAGAATATATTTTTAATCTATTACCGTCTGAAATATAAATTTTTCCATTAATCAACAAAACCTCTTTATCTATAAAATCAAATAGGGCACTTTTTTTCCATAATAATTCTCCCGGCAGATTTTTCATCATATTTGTTTTTATGGAATTATTTGTGTCCAGCTCATTGGTAATAACTTTCTGCAATTGAGTCAGAACTGAATTTATTGATAATCCGCCGTTAACCCTGATATCATTTTGATTATATTCGGAAAAGCCTTCTCTTATGATTTTTACCGATATGTTCCTGTCCTTTTCACAAAAATATTGAAGCGGAGTGCGGCCCAGATATGACTGATTTACAAAAACATCCGCGCCCTGAGGGCTTGAATTAATATTCAGAATTGACATATTGCCGGTGTTTTTGATAATGCTTTCGCTGTTCAATCCGTCCAATTTTTCTTTAATATCAGGATCAATAACTGAGATTTTTGTTATTGGGACTATTTGAATATTTTCAATTCCAGTCTTATTATCAATCGCTTTTTCTATTGTTTGATTTAAAACCCGGACATCGGCAATTTTTATTTCCCCTTTTTCTCCCGGAACAACCATAACCGGTTTTAATTGTTCATTTGTTATAGGATATGCCGATTCTTTTAATTTTGATTTCAGATTATTTTTTAAAACAGGCTCTAAACTTACTTCGCCTTCATTGACCGACACACTGGTGTTTCCTTCATCATCGGCCTGGACGCTGAATTTTGTCCCGGTAACAGTGATATATGCGCTTGAAGTGACAACTGCAAATAATTCGCCTTTTTTTACAGGTTCCGGTTTTAAAAATATTCTGCCTTTTTTTAATCTTAAAATCACATGAATATTATTCAGGTTGTCTATTGAGACTTCACTCAAGCTTTCTATCCTTATTAATGCTTTATTTATTAGCTGGATCTCGCCTGTTGATCCGTCGCTTGTTTTTATTGCATAACCTTCTTTAATACTTTGGTCAAGCTTGGCTTTTGACCATTCCTGTAAACCGTTTTTTCTGATTTCAACCGGCCCGGATAATCCGGTGATAAGGAATGCCCGTCCTGACCAGGGTAGAAATTTATTATATATGGTTATAGCGGATATTCCAGCACAGATGATTAAAATTGTGAATATAATTACCAGGGCTCTTTTCCAGCCGATTTTCCCGAAGTAAGACAAAAATAAACTGCCGGATTTTATATTTTTTTGGGATTGATATTTATTCCAGAAATTTTGAAAATCGGACAAATTTTCATCAAACCGGTTATTCCGTAGAAAATCTTTTATATCACCATTTATGATAAAATGCTTTTGTTTTATCCGGGGATTCATAATTCTCCCTCCGCTTGACTCTTTAACATCTTGAATGCCATATTCAGCCGGTTATAAACCTGCCTCTGGCTTATTCCGGCGATTTCTGCGATTTCTTCAATATCAAGGCCGCCGTAAACATGCAATAATAAAATTTTTTTGAATTTAACAGGTATCTTATTAATTATACCGTTCAAGCATTCCCGAATTTGAAATTTTTCAAAAATTATTTCCCCACCCTCATCGATTTTATCGCTAATAAAGTCAATTTCCTTATATTTTACCTTTTTTAGATAATTATATTTATCACGTACTTTATTCAATATTATTTTATAAAACCATGGCCCGAATTTAAAACCGCTCCGGAAGCCATTGACCGTCCTGAAAAGTTTTATAAACACATCCTGTACTGTATCCTCGGCGTCGCTATGTTTTAATCCGTAAAAACGGGAAAGGTTGTAAGCATTTGAATAATGCCTGTTATATAAGACTTCCATATACTGTTGTTCGGCAGTACTGCTGATGCCGTTAGAACTTTGAATTGTCTTCAGGCGTTCTATTATTTCTTCATCGCATAAATCATTAATAGGCATTCTTAATTTCCAAAATGATAATCTGAAAGTACTATAAAACCATAAATACTTGAAGAGCTTGAGGATGAACTGCTGCTTTCGGAAGAAGTGGCAGAACTTCCGTTGTACAAAGGGTCTACCGGGTTCGAATGGCTTAACTGAAAAATACTGCAACCGGATTGAATAAGTAAGAAAAAAATTAAAATACAATATATATAATAAATAAATCTGCTCATTAAAACCTCCTGGATAGAGAAAAAGATATGTTCCCTTTTGAGGTATCAATGTTTAATGAAGGCTCAAAAGCATAAAAAGTGGGTTGAAGATAAGCATGGATTATGGATAAAATGATTGTTCCGCCCCAGACACTTAATCCCGTGATGCTGAAATCTCTCCATATTTCAGAAACCTGGTAAAATTTGGCCGCGTCCGATTCCGTAACTGATTTTTCATATTTTGAATAACTGATACTGAAAGCATATTCCGAAAACACAGAAAAACCAAAACCGCTCGTACCGATCACAAGAAAAATAAATCCCATCCCGTAATCCCGCGCCTGGATTTGCGCATAGCCCGGAATAACTATATTCATTAATGGCTGAGTTTTTGCATATGAAGATAATACAGGCATTTTGGGATTGAATACCAGAATTACCGTTTCTCCTTCCCGGACAATGAAATTTGTAGAATCGAGAATTTTATTGTCATTTTTCAATTCGATCAAATTTGATTGATCCGCCGGAATATAAGAAAGGTTAATACTTCCTTCCGGGTTGATCTCACCCTTATTCCTGCCGTTAAAATATATATCTGATTTTTTTATAAAAGATTTGATAATAACATCAGCGCTTGGTTTATAAATCACCTCATTATTTTCATTATTGGTAAGAGTGATATTTGTTCTGAATACTTCTTTCCCGGAATCAAATGATTTTAAAGAAATTTCGATATCATCATCTGAAAGGAAACTTTCATTATAAATGTTTTCAGAAGAAATCTCCCCGGATAATTTCGCATTAATATAAATTTTATAGATATTCCGGGTGTCTTTGATCAGGACAGATAATTTCCCTATTGAAACCTCTTTCCCATACAAGAGGCCGGCAATATTCTTTTTCATTAAATCTACAATATCAAAAAGCCCGGTATCGATTGTTCCTTTATAACTTCTTGTTAAATTCAATTCACCGGAAACAACATCATAGGAGTATAAATTGATCGATATTTTTTTAAGAACCCTGTCCGTCTTATAATCGCCGAGTATCATAACCTTTGAACCAAGGCTCTGTGCTAATTGAAAAGCAAGGTCCATATCCGGCTGTTTCAATTTCCAGAATCCGGTTTCCAACGCAGCTTTCTCGAGATCTTCATACATAACTATCTGAACATCCGGTAATTTTGATAAAAATGTAATCAATGATTTTGTAAGAACTGTATTGATGGAATCGTCGGAATCATCACCGGTATTAATAAAACCGAGTACGGCGGTTTTTCTGGAGCTGAAAGGTTGCCCAAAGCATTGATTATAGTTAAATATAACAAGCTTGAAAATTATTATTAAAAATAAACTGCATTGTAAATAATTAAATAATTTTATTAAAATTAAATTCATTTATATATCCCTGTTCAATATGCATTATTATTTAAAGTATATCCATTAAGCTTGCGTTAAATTAATTAGTTGTATATCATAATTAAAATTTTGAATGATTTCAAGTAATTAAATAAAAAAATATTTTTAATAAATTTCAAAAATTTAATATTTTAGCGGTATTAATATACATTGAATGAAAATTTTGTAATTGGAATTTTCAAAGGAGAAAAATTTGAGAAAAAATCCAATTGGAATATTTTTTATAATAATTATAATAGGAATTATTTTTTTATTTATATCAGGCTGTGATCTTATAAAGGAAACATTTGATTCGGAATTGGAAAAACTTTCATCACAATCATCATCAATTTCTGAAACTTCTTCCTCAACCGGCAATATTAGCAGTTCTGCTTCAATTCCAGGCAGTTCCAGTCAAAGTTCATTACAATCATCATCAACTGTGAGCTTGAATAGTTCTGCTTCAATTCCGAACAGTTCCAGTCAAAGTTCAATATCTAATATCCTGGTTGCGGAATATCTATTCAGCGGCAATGCAAACGATACAAGCGGGAATGGAAATAATGGAACGGTTTATGGCGCGGTATTAACAAATGACAGGTTTGGTAATGCTAATAAGGCTTATTCATTCAATTCCGGAGATGGAGATTATATTGATTGCGGAAACGCTCCTAGTCTTAATTTCGATAATCAAATTTCTGTTTCGATATGGATGTTTCCAAAATCATATGGTATAAGATTAATTGGCAAATCTGATAATGAACTTTCAGCAGGATGGCTTATTGATCTATTGAATGGGAATCAAATGCTGAAAGTTACAATACAACCAAGCCAACATTTATTTACACCAACAGAAATAACTTTGAATACCTGGTATTATATTGCATTCACTTATAATAAAACTGATGGTCTGACAAAGTTATATGTAAATGGTAATTTAGTAAATCAAACTAATTTTACATCCGGAAGTATTTATTTCAATACTAAATTAACTATTGGCACTTTTACCAGTTCTGGTATTTCATATTTTAACGGTTTTGAAGATGATATCAGAATTTATAATCGGGTTTTAAGCGATTCTGAAATCCAAGCTTTATATCATGAGGGTGGGTGGTAATATTTACAAAAGAACTACTGACAACTAACTCAGGAATTTTTTTATAATACTTATAAATTGTTAATTATTTTGAACATAGAAGCAAAATAAAGGTCATAGAGGAATAAATGAGAAAAAATTCAATTGGAATATTTTTTATAATAATTATAATAGGAATTATTTTTTTATTCATATCAGGCTGTGATCTTATAAAGGAAACATTTGATTCGGAATTGGAAAAACTTTCATCACAATCATCATCAATTTCTGAACCTTCTTCCTCAACCGGAAATATTAGCAGTTCTGCTTCAATTCCGGGCAGTTCCAGTACAAGCTCATTTTCGAGCTCCAGTCAAAGTTCAATATCTAACAGCCTGGTTGCAGAATATCTATTCAACGGCAATGCAAACGATTACAGTGGTTATGGAAACAATGGAGTTCTGAATAATATTACATTTGTCTCTGACCGTTTCGGGAATCCAAATGGCACAGCACATTTTGCCGGAAATGTTAATAGTTATATCAATTGTTCAGCTAATATTTAGTAACTATCTTACAAATCAAATAACAATTTCCTTCTGGTTCAGGACAGCCGCATATGCTAGTCAGGCAATTCTTGGTAAATACGGTAATGATCAATCCGGCGGATTTAGATTTGCCGAATTATCCGATGGGACGGTGTTCTTTGGAGTTGCAAATGGAGCGGATCATTTTTTAACTAATACCAATGGGCCTTTTTCGTTAAATAATTACCATCATATAGTTGGGGTTTATAATAAGTCAACAGGGTATTTCGCGCTTTATATTGATGATGTAATAACGGTTGGAACAGCCTATACTACAGGCAATTTGAACTATACACCGCAACCGACAAACCCGGATTGTGCAAATTTTGAGCTTGGAAGAATATGGTCTTCTGGCGTGAATTTTGAGATAGTACCAGTTGATATTGATGATGTCCGGGTTTATAACAGGGCATTATCTGACAATGAAATTCAAGCTCTTTATCATGAGGGGGGCTGGGCTTCAGCCAGCAGCTCCAGCAGTTCTTCCAGTTCTATAAATTCATCATATAATTCTTCATCCGCTGCCTCAATATCAACCAATACACTTTTGGCTGAATATTTATTTAACGGGAACGTGAATGATACAAGCGGGAATGGGAATAACGGGATAGTTCATGGCGCGGTATTAACAAATGACAGGTTTGGAAATGCTAATCAGGCTTATTATTTTAATGGAAATAACAATATTACCATCGCAGGCACTAACCTTGATTCACAGATAATTACATATTCAGCCTGGGTAAATCTCAGCCAGATTGAATCTCAGCAGGCTGTTTTGTGCCAGGCGTCAGCGACAAACGATATGGATGCCAGCAATGCGACACATTATATGTCAATTTATGATAATACCAGAATACATTTAGGTATAAGAAATACTGACGGAAGCTGGGGAAGATACAATTTGTGGAATGCCGGAATTACAATTTCAACAAACACCTGGTATCATATTGTGGCTATTCAGGATCCTATAAATGGTTTCCAGAAGGTTTACCTAAATGGTATAATATTGAGCAATATTACAATCTCAAACGGTAAATATCCCGGTGTAACCGCTTATACTTTTTTAGGTTCTTCATATAACGGATATTTTTTTAACGGAATTTTAGATGACATTCGAATTTATAATTACACATTGAGTGATTATGAAATCCAGGCTTTATATCATGAGGGAGGGTGGTAAGTTTTAAACTGTTATTTAATTAAAAGATAATCTTACTGTAAATAATAATTTTAGTATAAGCATATACTTCGAATATTATATATATATATAATATTCGAAATTAATAAAATTTATATAATTAGATTATATAAAATTATGAACAACATAAAATTCAGTATCTCTATAAAATAGTAGCGTTACTATACAATTTTATTAGGAGGAAATATATGACAAAATCTTTTCGTAGTTGCTTATTTTGTAGTTTCATGGTTCTGCTTTTTGCGGGATGTTCATTAAATTTATCATCAACGGGTGCATCTAGTGGTTCTAAGCAACAAGTAAGTCCAACACAAGATGGAGCTTCCTTAACAATTAATTTATTAGGTTCTGATTCAGTTAAAAGTAAGAGCGTTATTAATGTTCAGTCCAATCAAATCATCGGTGCAACTCTGTCTCTGGTCGGCGGCTACAATAGTTATAATACAAATTGGGTACCAGGCCAAGCATATTCATATGTATTCCAAGCGCTTTCTACCGCCGCTTACACGCTAACAATTACCGATTGGGACAATGCCGGACATACAAACACAGCCAATGCTGTAATAAATATACAAAATGGGTATAATTACAGTATAAATGTTCAGCTTGGAGGTCAGATTTACATAAATCCGGTAAGCAATGTTCCTATCTCTAATTTAATAGCCGAATATGTCTTAAGCGGCAATGCAAACGATTACAGTGGTTATGTAAACAATGGAGTTCTAAATAATATTACATTTGTCTCTGACCGTTTCGGGAATCCAAATAGCGCCGCACATTTTACTGGAAATGTTAATAGTTATATTAATTGTTCAGCTAATATCAGTAACTATCTTACAAATCAAATAACAGTTTCCTTCTGGTTCAGAACAGCCACATATACTAATCAGGCTATTCTTGGTAAATATGGGAATGATCAAAGTGGAGGATTTAGATTTGCCGAAATTTCAAATGGGTATGTGTTCTTTGGTGTTGCAAATGGAGCGGATCATTTTTTAACTAATACCAATGGGCCTTTTTCGTTAAATAATTATCATCATATAGTTGGGGTTTATAATAAGTCAATAGGGTATTTCGCGCTTTATATTGATGATGTAATAACGGTTGGAGCAGCATATACTACAGGCAATTTGAACTATACACCGCAACCGACAAACCCGGATTGTGCGAATTTTGAGCTTGGAAGAATATGGTCTTCTGGCGTGAATTTTGAGATAGTACCAGTTGATATTGATGATGTCCGGGTTTATAACAGGGCATTAACTGACAGCGAAATCCAAGCACTTTATCACGAGGGCGGCTGGGGTAATTGATCATATTTATTGTTTATATAAAGAAAGTGACGTTACTTAAATTTCAAGGGGCCGTTTTATTCGGCCCCTTTTATAGATCTATCTGGTGTAATATTTATAAAAACGATCTAGCAGCGGACGATGTAAAGAATATTCCAACTGATGGGGCATAACAGGCAGTGATGGTTTTGGCGCTTGTACTATAGATAATATCCAAATTTACAATTATACATTAAGCGATAATGAAATTCAGGCACTTTATCAAGAGGGTGGGTGGTAAGTTATACAAAGGGGCTTCTGATAAAAAAATCAGAAGCCCCTAGTATTTAAATTATTTTTATAAAAGCTTCCAAAAAAATCCTGTTCCAGTCAAATTGTTTTCCCATTTCAACCGCTTTTGTCCTGAAACTATTATAATCATTTATAATCAAACTTATTTTGCCTGCAAAATCTTTAGCGGAATATTCTGTTATTAAACCTGCTTTATTATTTATGATTGCAGTTGCGATAGGCGGTACATTTGTAAGAACAATAGGTAACCCACAGCCCAGATAGGTTTTGATTTTCCCGGGATCGGAATAAAATGTAAAATTGTTCGGGTCATCAGGGTAGTAAGGCGCTATTCCAATACCGCATCGGTATAAAATTTTAATAATTTCTCTAAAGTCCCGGACATATCCATGAATTTCAAAACAACTCTGTAAATTCTTTTCAAGGATTTCCGATTTAATTTCTTCAAGGTATTTTCCTCCTCCGATTATGATAAATTTAAAATCGGATTTATTTTTAATCAACTCTTCAGCGATTGGTATAAATAACTCCGCTCCTTTACTTTTATTTATATCCCCCATATAAACAATCCGGTTTTTATTATATTCTAAAGTACCGGGCTGAACGGAAGAGTGATTCCCGTATGGTACCACATACCACTTTACCCGGGCAGGATTAAGCCTGCCTGCATTAAATCTTGCTTTTATTATACTATCATTTAGAGGCCAGACATAATCACTATTATATGAAGCGGATTTGTCCAGAGAATAATAGAGCGAATTCAGTAATGGATTGGCATATCTCACCGGTGTGTAGTCAATCATATAATATATGACTTTTTTTAAAAGCCTGAGTTTTTTCAATAATAAGCCTATTATAGAAAGAAGATTATCACCGCCGATAAAAACATCCGTTTTCCCGCCGTACTTAATTCCATAAAATATCCCATAAATAAAGTCTTTAATATATGAAACCGGTTCGGGTTTACTGAATCTCAGCAATGATTTTTTTCTTCTAATCAATTTCCCTTTCTTAAATATTTCTGTACTGATAAATTTTTCCTTCGTATTCCCGAATGGAAACGCAATATATACTAATTCTCCGGCTTCATTTTTGTTAAGCCAATCCCTTAATTCCTCGGTTGCCCCGGTTGTCGCGTAATGTGAATAAATAATGACCTTTGATTTTTGTATTTCTTTTAAATTCATTTGTTCATACCGCCGTATTTTCCTGAGTTTCACTGACACATAGTTGTCTTTTATTTTATCAATTCAATAGCGATATGTAAAGTATTTATAAAATGACTATAATTATTTTTCCTTGACAAAGAAAAATAACTGTTATACGATTATCATTATAAGCCAAAATATCAAGGAGTTTTACAGTGATGTCGACAATTGATTCATTCCCAAGGGTAATTAGAAGTCCGGAAGATATGCCTGAATTTTTTAAAAGCCTGATTGTTTCATTGGATATTGATACAGACAATTTTCCATATATGATCTTTATTCCTCAAAACCGCTGGGGGTTTAGATTAGCTACCGCAAAAATATTGATTGTTCTGGAAGACAGAATTGCTGTTGCAGAAAAATCAAAGAAGGAAAGAGCGTTATTTAATTTTTATTATAAAGATATTAATTATATTCAGAAAGGAATG
Source organism: uncultured Spirochaetota bacterium (assembly GCA_963783575.1). Taxonomy (GTDB): domain Bacteria; phylum Spirochaetota; class Brevinematia; order Brevinematales; family JAOACQ01; genus CAWEAK01. The sequence goes on from CAWAOD010000006.1 coordinate 80,633, forward strand.
CTTTTATTGCATTCCTGGATAAAGCTTAACGGGCTGGCCGAGGGAAAGTCATTGACTTCATATATTGAATATAATACCGTAGGCGATAGGTTTTTGCAGCCTGTTATCGAAAAGGCCAGGGCTAAAATGAACGGTATAAGCCCTGTTGAAGGCCAGTATGAGAAACTTAAAATTGAAAAAGATAAATTTCTGGCTCTTATTAAAACTAATTATAAATACATGAATTTCGGGCGGGACAGCATCATCGCGGGAGAAAATGTTAATGGGATGCTGCTGCAGCCTGAAATCAGGATAAAATATCTGCGTTTTCTTAATAAAAGGCTTACAACCCAGCATTTCAGTATATTAACCGATAAGGAACTGATTATTATAGAGGAAAACAGTTCAATGTATTATTCGGGTTATAAAGAATACGGCGGTATATGGAATTATATTCCACTGCATAAATTGGAGAATCTTGATCTAAATAATGTTGCTGGTAAAATTGACCTGTTAAACCTGATTTTTTCAATTACCGGCGGCAATAAAATCAATTTAATAAATTCCCCGGATAATAAAAATTGTATCGAGGACTTTATCAAGAAAATCGAATGCAGCAAAAATTCATTATGCTGATCAATAAAAAAACAGCTATTCACCAACGCTGATTTTTTTTATGTAAATTGTATTTACAATATTGCCGACTTCATCGCTGTATTGATCGCGGTTATTCGGATCGGTTTTCCATTCCCCGTCCACAACAAAACAATAAGTGTGCAATCCCGGTTTGAGGCTTATTTTTATATAGAATTCCCCGGCGCCTTTATTTGTCATTGAAAGGTTGAAGGGATTCCAGTTATTGAAATCACCGACCAGAAAAACATCCCTGGCTGTTGTACTGTCATATTTGAAAAGGTAGGTGCCGTTTTCCAGCCATAATGGATACTTCGCATACGGAATAAAATCATCTTTCAATTCAAAATAAGAAACCTCCTGTCCGCTGTCATCAATTGTAAAATTCGTGTTGTTAGGGTCATTTATCCAGATTTCGTCTACAATAAGCTTATACTGATATACTCCCTTTGAAAGTCTTTTATCCCAGGCGAATATCCAGAAATTGGTTTCTTTTTCCTCCATCGGAAGATAATGCTTCCAGGAATTGAAATTCCCTGACACATAGACCTTTGAGGCTTTTTCCTTGAAGAAAAAAACTATTGAATCTTCCATAACAATAGGAGAATTGATCCAGTAATCCATATTTTTAGTCAGCTTTTGCAGCTCAGCTTCCTTACTAAGGTAATCCTTGTTTATCTTAACCGTTTCGGCGTTGATAATCCCGCTCATTATGAACACAAATATTAAAATAATCTTAATCATTTTATAATCCTGATCTTTTTATTGTAATTCCAGCCGAACTAAATGCGATACATTATAATTTATCGGGATAAATTTCACCTACATTATTAAAAACAAAATCCGGCCTATAAGGAAATTGCCCGATTGTCTCCAGTGACGTAACACCCGATAGAACAAGGCAGGTTGTCATCCCTGCCTCGAGGCCCGCCACGATATCGGTATCCATGCGGTCTCCTATCATTACCGTTTCCGATGAGTGGGCCCAGCTTTTCCTCGCGAACATCATCATAAGCGCGTTCGGCTTTCCGATCACATAGGGTTTTCTGCCCGACGCTGTTTCAACAGCCGCCAGAATGCTTCCACAGGCAGGTTCGAGACCGTCTTCCGAAGGATCTACCGTATCCGGATTTGTCGCCAGGAACCTTGCCCCTTTCCTGATCAGATTGGCTGACTTTTTCAGCATATCAAAATTAAAGCCTGTCGTTCTGCCCACAACCACATAATCCGGGTTGCTTTCGGTGATTTTGTATCCTATCCTTTCAATTTCGGATTTAAGCCCTTCCTCGCCGATCACATAGGCGCTGCCGTCAGGCTTCTGAGCATGCAGGAATGATGCCGTAGATTGAGCCGATGTCATAAAATTCTCTTCCGATAATCCGTCCACGCCCATTGATTCCAGCCTTTTTTTTAATTCCAGCGGCGTCAATTCCGAATTATTGGTTAAAAAAAGGAATTTTGTCTCAGTTTCTTTTAGCCGCTTCACGAATATCCTTGCACCTTCAATTAATTCCCTGCCCCTGTATAAAACCCCATCCATATCGGAGAGGACGCATTTTTTAATATTTGAACTCATTTACTTTTCCTTTTCAATATCCCCTTTGCCGGATATTTCTGAGATATTTAATTTAAGTATCATTGTGCTTTTAAATATTTTTGAGTCATAAACAAAACTTTCTCTCCTGGAATAATGCTTCATTATGCTATTCATGCCCAGTAGTTTTTCATTTTCATCCGTTATAATCTCAATTGCACCCATTCCGGTAACACTGCGGTAGTTCATTCCACAATTGCATCCAATTCCTTCGATCATCAGCTCATGATCTATATCCATCTGGAAGCAGACAAAATTATTTTTCCTGATAAGATCAATTTTCCTGCCTGCATTCGCGCAATGGAAATAAAGGACTGCCAGACCATTCTGCTGATTTTCATTCCTGGTATATCCGAAGTTCAAAGCAACGATATACGGTGTATTGTTATCCGCGAAAGCAAGGCGGCATGTATCCGCTTTTTCAATGATCGCTAAAATTTCTTCAGGGTTCTTGATTTCCCTGTCGATTCTCCGCATTTTATTATCCTCAAATATTTATTTATGGTTCAAGAAGATCAAAACCCGTGATTTTATCTTTAAGCCTTACAGCCCTGGTGTCCGTCAGCTCAAAAACAATTACTTCAAGAATGTGCCAGACCCGAACTCCTTTTCTTACACAGCCGGTTAAGGCCGATTTTTCCCTGCCGAAGGCGGCATGCATATGCAAAACCGGTTTTCCTGTTTTATCCGGGAAAATTGTCCCCGTTCCCGTCATTTCGTGAACATTATCCAATATTATCTCCATCGGGTTAATAACTTTTGCCCGGCCGTCCTCCGGCCCGACAACAAGCCTGCTGACTTTATCGGCTCCGCCCAGGGCGATAACCGCCGCCGCAGTGATGGACTTTTCAACCGCGAATTTTTCGATTTCCTCATGGATAATGTCCCCGTCTTCCAGACGTATTATAAAAATCCTTCCCTGTTTTGCTTCCGAATATTTCATTCAAAATTCCCCGCTAAAAGTATCTGATATTTCTGTAGGATTTCCTGTTCGACTACTTTATTCCCGCTGATATAATATGTTATTGTACCCGGTAAAACCGTATTATTGATTAATCCCCGGGTTTCCAGAATATTTTTCAGATTCCTCACCGTTCCGAAGCTCCCATCGATAATGTCCATATCCGGCGGTAGAAATTTTTTCAAAATGCTTTTGTAAAAATTATAATGCGTGCATCCCAATACAACGGTACCATAAAGTTCAAGATTAAAATCCGAAAATTTATCTCTGAAATACGGTAATATAATTTCCCCGTCAAATATGAATTTTTCGGCATATTCCACGAGCTCGGGAAGCGCCAGCGAGTCTACAAGATGCCTGTTATCGACCCTTGCAACAAGATCCTGGAATTTTTCCTCCTTTAAGGTTAATGGAGTAGCAAGTACAAGCACTCTTTTATTGCTTCCGTTTTTCTCAACGGCAGGCTTTACGGCAGGTTCCATCCCAATGACCGGAAAGCTGTATGTTTCCCTTAATTCCTTTATCGCGGCGCTTGCCGCGGTATTACAGGCCACAACCAGAGCTTTTATGCCCGATTGAACCATAAATTTTACCGCATTGAGTATATACCCTTTAACTTCATCCCTGTTTTTTGTTCCATAAGGAGCATGAAGACTATCGCCGTAATATATATAATTTTCGAAAGGTAATATTTTGAGCGATTCCCTTAGAACATTGATCCCGCCGATTCCTGAATCAAAAAAACCTATACTTATAGATTCCATCAGAATTAAAATCCTTTTTCCGAAATTGAAAGCCCGGCTTACCGGATTTCCTATAAGACATACCCGGAACTGAGCCATGAAAAATTATGTCCATGACAAGGGAAAACTTGTTATTGCAGACAATAATATTGTAAATGCCTGTTTTTGTCAAAAAACAGAGAAATCCAAACTGACTGTCAAATAAAGAATTGACAATACGGTTTTGCCCGTTATCATGTATCAAGAATTGAAAAGGAGAAGATAGATGTCTTCAACCCTCATCATGCCTGATTTTACCGAAATCAGGGCAATTAAAGAAAAAATTGAAATGCTCAAGGAATTAAGTATAATCCCAGCTGGCGAAAAAATCCAAAAAATCACAAAAAGAATTTACCTCGATATGACATTCGACCTTTTTAATAAGAATATAACGCCCTCTTTTCTCTATCAGTTTTTTTCGGATATGGAACCCGTGGTCAATTTACTGAATATGGAAAGCACGGCTTTAATATGCATGAAAAACTATCCGTTCCGAACAAACCTGAAGCATCTCCTTCAAAAACAAAAAATACTGGATTTTTATATAAATATCCTGACTGAATTTTTTAGTGCCAATATTTTGTATATTCCAACAATTATTTCAAGGAATTCTTTTCAAATTACAAATAACCCTCCGATAAGGATAATTAATGCTCTACGCCTGGATAATACGGAATATATTCATATAAGAAAGAATTCCAGATTTGTAATTATTTATGACAGGGATTTGATCGATATTTTTATGCGCCCGGCGGAAGAAATGAAGAAAAACCTCATCCTGGAAGGTATAGAAATTAGCCTTGAGGACATTTGCAATCAAACACGTGATTTTACAGGAGATTCTCCCGTTTCATTCGATCAAACCAATTTCATCAACTATGAATACCCGGAAACTACTACAGATTCAATTAATATGATAAATTATGATTTTAAAAATATGATTATGGATATTACAAGTTTTCTGTTTTAATGGGTTCACCTCGTCAATAAAGACGGATTATTGACGGAAAGTAACATTCTTCAAAATCGTTGCTTTACGGAAAAGGCTTGGTTGTTGGCTATTAGGCGGATGTAATGGGAATCCTTGTCCTCAACTTATTGCAATATAGTACAAATTTTTAGTTATTAAGGAGAATTGCCATGAAATATACAGCTATTGTTATATTATTTTTTATTTTATCTTTAACTTTATATTCTTCAACCAATTATTCACCATTATGCAAGGATAATGAAAAATTATGCATGGATAATGGTGAATTATGCATGGATAATGAAAATGTTATTTTTAGTTTTATTACAAAAAACAATAAAATTATGTCAATTTGTATTTCTAAAGATGAGTCATATATTGTTTATAGATATGGGACTAAAGCCAAAATCGAATTAGAATATCCCGAAGATAAAAATAATAGTTGGGCAAAGTTTAAATATTCATTTTATTTTCGAGGCGGTGGAGCTGCAAATGAAGGAATAGATCTTAATTATTTAAAATTTAATAATAATGGTTATACTTATACAGTATTTCAAGAATACTCTGCCGTTGATGAAAATACAATATACGGCATACGAATCGAAAATTCAAAAAATAAAATTGAAATAAAGGGTGTTCCTAAAAGTGTCATTGGAACTCTTATTAATCTTCGTGATAATAAAAAAATAAAAATTGAAGATTAATTTTAATTTTACGAATAAAGTCATTGTACAATATTATAAAAAGTAAATAATTAAAATCACCCCCTTGGCTTATCCAACAGCAAAATTATTCTACATGATATTTATGTCAAATCAAAATCTATAACGTTTGTTAACTTATCTAGGTATATTTAGGGTTGTTCTAAAAACTTTTTATCGGGAACTTAACGTATTTAGTAAATTGTTATCTAGCTGAAACGAAATAATATTTTTAGAACTGCTGAAAGATTTGATTATAATGTAATTACATTATATACTTAATATAATTACAATATTGGAGGAAATTTATGCGTATACCTATTATTGATATAGGAAATTCAAAAGGGATCAGAATACCACAGGCAATATTGAAGCAAACTCTTTTTGGTGAAGAAGTTGAATTGGAGGTTACGGAAGGGAAAATTACTTTGCGGCGTTCCGTTGATACTACATTAGTTCCTGATTTTGAAGCTATAGCAGCTATGGATGATATTACAATACAAAGAATTCTAAGAAAGATTAATGGCACTGATTTGATAACATCTTTGGTTGGAGCAGATAAAAAAATAAAAGAAACAATTTACAGGAATTTGTCAGAACGGGTTCGTAACTATGTTATTCCTAAAGTAGCCAGGCTGGAGAAAGGAGACGCAAGGGAATTGATTATTGAGAGAAGCCGTAACATGATTAGTGAAGCCTTTATGGAAGTTATAAAGGAATAATGGAAACTGGCTTAGAAAAGCTGTTAAAGAAAATGTTGGTTAAGGAGCGATATATTGCTAATCGGATCAAACTCTTAAAAATATTGTTCTAAATCAAATATTTGTAAAAGAGGTATTATGAAAACAAAGATAAAAATTGATCTGGGTCCAGTCCAAAAAACATTGTTTCTACCTGTATGGGCAAGGGCTATGGAAAGCCAAAAGAGTAAACCGCTCTTAATTGATAACACAGCTGTGAAAATTATGGAAATTATTGATTATGATTTCACAAAAATAATGGAAACAATTTCTGAAATTGTCCAAATTTCCTGGATCGCCCGATGCAAGAGATTTGATGATATTATTAATAATTTTATCAAAAGGCATCCTTATGGAACAATAGTAAATATAGGCTGTGGTATGGATACCACATATGAGCGGTTAAACAATGGCTCAATTAGATGGTATGATTTAGACTTACCGGATGTAATTAATTTGCGTCAAATATTCATTGAAGAAAACAGCAAAAGAGAATTTATTTCTTCATCGTTTCTTGACCCTTCCTGGTTTGAAAAGATCAAGATAAATGATTCTGCATTATTCATTTCCGCCAATGTTTTCTGGTATATTAAAGAAAACCTGATGGAAGAGTTTTTCAAAAATATAGCAAATACATTTAATAATCTTGAAATGTTATTTGATGTTGCATCACCTATTGGTGTAAAATTTGGAAATGAATTACTCGAAAAAACCGGCATGAATTCAAGCCCGCATTGGCAATGGGGGTTAAAAGATAAATCAGTATTAGAGTCCTGGGACAATAAAATAAAAATACTGAATACTTATCAAACATTCAATATAAAAGGTTTGAATTTAAGTTTTAAAAACAGGATAATAGGATTTTTATCGAATTTATCAAAAAATAATTACATGATACATTTACAGATATCTTCATAATTTTTATAAATAAAAAAGGAGTTTTGAAATGGATATTTTTAAAGCAGTAAAAGCTGGTGACATAGCTTCAGTAACAGCATATATAAAAAGCGGCGGAAATCTTAATGCTAGAGATTTTTACAATATGACACCGATTATCGTAGCGGCAGATGAAGGTAAAGCAGATATTATTAAACTTCTTATTAAAGCAAAGGCTGATATTAATGCAAAGGATAAAATGGGGCAGACTGCTCTCCATCTGGCGGCCGGGAGGAATTATGCGGATTGCGCCAAATACCTGATTGAAGCTAAAGCTGATCTCACAATAAAAGCAATAAGCGGTTTGACAGCATATCAATTTGCTGCTGAAAATGGAAAGGATGTAGTCGCAAATATGCTGAAAAAGGCTGGGGCAGGTGTAAATCTTTCCAGTTTATCAAGGAGATAATATTTCCATAAACAGATTTTAATTTCTGATATCCCTTCCGCTATAAGACCAAAACGGAATTTTTTATTCGAAATTAGCTATTTTTACAAAGTTTGAAAATATTTAAAATATTGACAACAATTTTCGGGTTAGATACACTAATAGTATACTATATTATAATAATAGTATAAAGGAATATAACATGGGTTCAATTGAAAGAAAAGAACAGGAAAAAGTAATTCGCCGGAATGATATACTTAAGGCTGCAGAAAAAATTTTCATTAAAAAGGGGTATGAAGGTTCTACCATAGATGAGATCGCTGCATCTTCGGAATATACCAAGCGGACAATATACCAGTATTTCCAGTCTAAAGAGGAAATTTTATCGGCTCTAGCCTTATGTATTTATGAGCATCTTATTTCAGATTTCGAAAGAATATTTCAGGAAAATATAAAAGGGTTTTATAAAATAAAAAGGTATGGAGACACATATCTCAAAATATTTCTCGAATATCCGGACCAATTCCTCATTTCAAGCATGTCCAAGAAGATCCATACCAGTAAGGTGATCAAAGCCCCTAAGAAGTTAAGTGTTTATTACCGGAGGACTGCTGAACTAAATATTAGAATGCTTGAGTTGTACGGCAATACTATTGCTCAGGGAAAGGCCGACAATTCTATCAGTAATAAAATTGACAAATTAATGGGCTCAATCTACCTGGTTTCTTCTTTATTTAACCTTTTTTCTGAGATGGCTGAAAACAGGGATGTTTTTGCACAAGGCTTCAAATTTGATATGAATGAATACTTAAGGTTTGCTCTTGATTCTATTTATGCCAATTTTTTATCAAAAACAATAGAAAATGAAGAGAATTCTAAACAATAATTTTAGACTGGAAACTTCGTGAGGGTACTTTGGCAGAAAAGTCGATGCCTCTATTTATTTAATTCATGTATCAGTATTGTGATATTAAACTTAGCCGTCAATATAAAATCTATATATTAATTGAGGTAATTAATGAGTGAAATCAATTGGGAGCATTGGAAAAACTATCTTTTCCAAGAATATAACCAGCGTATGAATATGATTGAAAATGCTTCAATGGGATTTATAAAAAGTCAAAAAGGTTTTTCCGTCATATTCTTATTGACTAAAAAATTAGATATGTCTTTAGATGGTGTTTTTTCTGAGATAATTAAAAGCGTTAGTAGTGTTTCAATTGCTAAAAATGATGATATATTACTATTTGACAAAAATCAAAACGGCGATATATCAATGATGGGACACAAATTTGGCATGTTTGGTATGATTGAAAGTATTGATAATCTCTACAAATATTTTATAGAAGTTTATCAATTGTTAAAGCCGGAAGGACAAATATTATTAACTTCTATTAATACTAAGAATATTAGTTCATCACCTAATAATTATTCGGAAAATAACAAAATGAAATTCCAGTCAAATAATTTGTTCGGCCCTTATTTTGGAATATTTCTTATTGATTTTGTTTTTCTTCAAAATCAGGCTGAAAAAACAGACTGGTATGTTAAATTAATTAATAAACAAGAAGAAGGTTATTCAGTATTATTTTCTTACAAATTTTAATGTTTAATGAAAAAGTATAAAATGAATTACTTTTATATAAAAAGACTGATTCTGATATCAAATCTCACCAATTGCTGATATAATTGATAATATTAAGTTATACCTGCCATTGTATGCTGGCCTGGATAATATTACTATTGTTTTTCATTATTTATAATGATATATTAAATCTAAATATAAATGGGCTTATTATGTTAATTGAAGAATTTGGATTTTCAGGATCATTTATTGCTTTGTTTTTTGCATTATTCATTTCAGGCTGTTCTCAGATAGAAGCTTCAAAACCGACCGCATCCGATATTAAAGGTAACCCCGATAAGTTTTGTAATTATATCAGCAATGTCATTACTTTTGAAATGGCGAAAGAAGGTATTACAGGCCTTGCCATCGCGGTTTTAGATGACCACAGAACATTATATCAGGCTGGATTCGGATATGCCGACTCCTCTTTAAAAACGCCTGTTACTCACAAATGCATTTTTGAACAGTGTTCTATATCAAAGCTTTTTACTGCTATAGCCATAATGCAGCTTTATGAAAAAGGGCTCATTGATCTCGATAAACCTATTACCGCATATCTTCCTGAATTTTCCATACGCATGCGTGGAACAAATGAATCTGTCCCCACAGTTAGAACGCTTCTTTTCCATCATTCCGGTTTACCTTCGGATTGGTTTGAGGGGGTTTATATCGGAACCGGAACAAATTATAATATTGACTATACTGACAAATTCACAAAACTCCCGGGTATGTTTAGTAATGAAACTATGGCTTTTCCGCCAAATAAAGTTTTTTCATACAGCAATCTGGGCTACAGTTTTTTAGGTGATATCGTGATAAGGGTGAGCGGGATGGGTTTTGAACAGTATATGCAGAAAAACATTCTGGCTCCGCTTGAAATGAAGGATTCATCATTTATCTTCAGGGACGAATTCAAAACCCGTTATGTAAAAGGATACCTGGAAGGAAAAGAGACTATCATTCCAGTAATTCGGGACATCCCTGCGGGGGGATTGAAAGCTTCCGTCGCCGATATGGCGAGGTTTCTGCAAATGGTTATTACAGGGGGAAGTCTGAATGGAAAAATGCTTTTAAAAACCGAAACTATGTATGAAATGCTGAAGATCCAAAATCAAAACGTTCCTTTAGACAGGGACTTTAAAATAGGACTGGGGTACTGGAATTACAGCTTCCCACAGATGCATAACGAAATTATTTTCGGGCATGACGGCGACTTGCCACCTTTCCATTCATTGCTCCTTTTCATGCCGGAAAGAAAGATAGGTCTGGTCATAATGGTCAACTCAATTCACGGTTTAACAGATTCTTCTTTAGATCTCTATCAGATAGCGATCAAAACCCTCTCTGCACTGATAGAGATGAAAACTGGAATACCTTATGAAACGCTTCCTGCTGAATCTCCGAAGCGGGATTTTACAGCAGGCGAAATCTCAAACTTGCCTGGATATTACGCGGGCTGGTTAGGATTTTCCAGAATTAAAATAAAAGGTTCCAGGCTTCTGGCTGAAATCTTTTATCCAGCATTCTGGAACCGGTACAGGTTTAATTTTATTGTAAGTTGCCATGGGAATTCCGAATAATTTTACGGTAAAACATGGATTTCCTTCGAATTCAAAAGGCTCAATACTTATTTGATCAAGTTTTTCAACTTTTAAAGGAATCAGCCCGAATAATTTATACTGTTCACTGAATGTTCCATCCTGGAGGGCCAATAAATCAAGGTCGGTTCCGGACATCAGCCGGAACATACATCCCCTCTTTTCCGATCCCGTTATCGAAAAACATAGCATATCTTATTTATGATAAAAAAACAGGCTTTTACTTTTTTAGAGTAAGAATGTTTGATGCTGGGATTAGCACAATTGATTATCCGCTTGAAATATTAAATGACCATGAAGCTGTCTTAATGGGTTACGGGCGACATCTGGGTGAAACCATCCGGCTTGAAAATAGCGTTTCAAATGATATTCTGTACTACAGCGGGATTATTATGAAAAAGCTGAATAATAGTCACTGAGTCTGATAGTCCGAATAAAGTGGCGTAAAAAATAACATAGCACACAAATGTATGAATATATAAACCGTTATTCGCAATACTTTAAAAAATATGAAAAATAATTTTGTAAATATATAAACCTGACATAATGCTGTCAGAATTAAAATGATATAATAAATTGTTGAAATTCGGAGGATTATTTTTTGAAGTTTACAATACATCATCGATGATAACGGATAATCCGGATATAAATATCTATATTGGAATAAAATAAATGAGGTAAAAAATGGCAAAGATAATCAAGGATTTCAAATCATTTATCGGTCAGCATTGTGAAACTACCTCAACCGGTTCGCTTCTTAGTCAAATCGGAATCGAACTTTCCGAACCTATGCTTTTTGGTTTAGGAGAGGGATTAGGATTTATATTCTGGAATATGAAAATAATGGATTTCCCTTTTATCGGCGGGAGAGTTAAACCGGATGTTTTAACTCAGAACATTACCAAAAATTTGAATTTAAAACTGGAAGTTGAGGAAACTTCATCATCAAAAAAAGCCTGGGAAAATATCAAAAATAATATTGATGGAAATATTGCAGTCGGTCTTAAACTTGATTGTTATCACCTGGATTATTTCACAAATAAAATACACTTTGCGGGGCACTATGTTGCGATGTACGGATATGATGAGAACTTCGCTTATCTTGTAGATACCAAGCAACAAGGCGGTAAAGTAAAAACATTATTAAATAACCTTGAAATGTCGAGAAAAGAAAAAGGGCCGATGTCTTCAAGGAATTTAAGTTACACGATTCATAACTTAAAAAAAGGTTATAACCTTAAGGAAGCCGTTAAAATGGCAATAACAAATAATGCGGCTGATTATTTGAATCCTCCGATAAATAATATCGGATATAAAGGAGTATTAAAAGCAGCAGAAGAAATCAAAAAATGGTTCAAAATCAGCAAAAATATTGAAAGAGATTTTAAAACAACCGCAATGCTCATGGAAAAAGGAGGAACGGGCGGAGCTTTGTTTAGAAATTTATACAGAGACTTTTTAAAGGAAAGCTATGAATTGTTAAATATAAAGAAAATAGATGAGGCACATAAAATATTCTCTGAAACGGCGGATTTGTGGACAAAAGTTTCAAATTTGTTTAGCAAAACAAGTGAAACACAAAATGTTGAATATATAAACCAGGCATCCGGAATTTTTGTTGAGTTATCAAAAAAAGAAAAAGAGGCAATGGAATTACTATCGGAAATATAAGTAATTTTATTATGGGTGTTCTAAAATAACATACACATTTTAATAGGAGAATAATTATGAAGAAAATGAAAAGGTATCTCAAAAATATCCTGTTCGGTTTTATATCCTGGCTTATCCCTTTTGTTGCTTCAATCTTTTTTTACACAAAAGAAGGAAAATTGACTATCGATGTATTTTTATTCAAATCCATAATGATTGTTGTCGGCTCAATTTCAGCCTCGTTTCTTCTGATTTTTTATTTCAAAAAAATCAATGAAAATTACTTTAAAGAAGGTATCATTGTCGGATTAACATGGTTTGGAATAAATATTTTGTTAGATTTGCTGGTTTTGATTCCGATGTCGAAAATGCAGATACCCGACTATTTTGCACAAATAGGATTAAGGTATCTAGTAATCCCGGCGATGAGTATTACAGTCGGGACCGCTCTGGCAAATAAAAAATAGGATAGATTATGTCGTCAATAAATAAAACTTCACTTATAGCGCCCTGCGGAATAAATTGCGGAATTTGCATGGCTTATTTGAGATCAAAAAATAAATGTCCTGGCTGTAGAGTTGATGATATTAATAAACCTGTTACCCGAAGGAGATGCAAAATTAAAAACTGTGAAATTTTTAAAAACGTAAAAGTAAAATATTGTTTTGAATGTAAAGAATTCCCTTGCAACAATCTTGAACATTTGGATAAAAGATACAGAACCAAGTATAATATGAGTATGATTGATAATCTTGAAAATATTAGGAATTCCGGTATCAGAAAATTTTTAATAAACGAAAAGGATAAATGGACATGTTCCCGATGCGGCGGTACAATTTGTGTTCATAAGGGATATTGTTCAAGTTGTGGAATGTAGAAATAATAATGTGTTTTTAGTAAAATAAATATTTTCTCAATTGTGAGCGATGTCCTGTATGTAGCCAAAAAACTCCAGCAATGCAGAGGCTAAACCGATTACAAAAGCCGATGCCACAAGGCTCTGCTTCGTGGATCTTTATAAAAAAAACTGTAATGAATCAAAAAAGCCATATTTTAGTTTTTTAAGGCGGGCATAGAGCACAGACCGACCGGAAAACCTCTGTTGAAAGGTAGCGGTCGCCCCTGTCCGGCAGAATGACTACAACTGTAGAGCCTCTCTGCAAATCTTTAGCCGCTTCCATTGCTCCCCAGAGCGCTGCGCCGCTGCTGATTCCACAGAACAATCCTTCCATAAGAGCAAGGTTCCTTACTGTATCAAAAGCGTTTTCATCAGAGCAGACTAATTTCAAATCGAGAAGCTTCGGTTCAAAAATCTCCGGTACAATCGATTCCGACATATTCTTTAGGCCCTGTATCCTGTGGTTTAAATCGGGTTCAATACCAAGCACTTTTGTACTGCGGTTCTTCTCCCTGAAATACCTTGAACAGCCCATCAGGGTCCCTGTTGTTCCCATACCAGCGGCGATAAGGCTGACTTCGCCTTTAGTATCCCTGTCGATTTCGGGAGCTGTAGTTTCATAATGTGCTTTCCAGTTTGCGGGATTTGCGAACTGGTTGGGCATATAGTATCGATCGCTGAATTTTTCCATAATATGATGTGCGCGCCTGATTGCCCCATCTGTTTTTTCCAGGCCGGGTGTAAGCTCCAGCTCCGCTCCGAGAGCGATAAGAATTGCTTTCCGTTCTTCGCTGACGCATGCCGGCATTGTCAGTTTGATTTTGTAGCCAAGAGCCGACGCAATCATGGCAAGGCCTATCCCGGTATTGCCGGATGTTGGCTCGAGGATGGTTTTGTTATGCGTCAATCCTCCTGTTTCTATTGCAGACTTTATCATATAATAAGCCGGGCGGTCTTTTATTGAACCTCCGGGGTTGGCGCCTTCAAGTTTTGCAAGGATCCTTACTCCGGTTTTATCGGCATCCCACATTCTTCGGATTTCGGCCAAAGGCGTATTACCGATTGTTTCAAGCAGGGTCATAAATGCTCCTTTTATTTAAATGTGGCAATTCCCATTTCTTTAAGCTTTTTTATGTTAAAATTAACCCTGAACAATTCATCCGGAAGCCCTGAGTTCAGAAAATATTCAGACCAGACCGAATGCTGAACGAGTTTATCATTTTCATAACCGTCAGCCTGGATGGGCAGGAAAGTGCCGGGATCAAGTATAATTTCTTCGGAAGACAGGCTGCCGTTTTTTACCGGATCGCCGGTTTTTCCCGTAAGCTTATAAGTGCCGTTTTCAAGGATTTTAACCGAATTATCCCCGTTCTTTAAATAAAAATGAAGCTTTTTTATTATCGACTCCAGATCGGCGTCATCGATAGTCAGCCCCCTAACGGTAGTGACCATAGGATTATTTTTATCCATATCAAGAGCTATGCCTGACAGAATGCCGCCCTTCCGGCCGGTTATTTTATTTCCGCCTGTATAGACAGCAACACTGCCTTTGTCCATAGCTTTGTTTCCTTCCAGTATATCCGTACGGATCATTAGCGGTTTTTTGAAAAAATAGTACATCAACCTTTTTTCATACTTTTGCCCGTTTGAACACCATTCGTCAACCTTGCACTGGTAGTCATTTATCGATGAATAAACCGTGTCAAGCTTTGCGAGAATACTCTCGGGAGTTATTTCCTGCGCGATAAGTCCATTAATTGTCATAAATAAAATGATAAAAACGAAAAATGATCTGATCATATGCCGCCTCCGCCAAAATCTTATTTTATCCGGTATTCTGATTTTACCCCAACACCGGAATAAAAGCAAGATTTGTCTTCGACAGAGGTCTTTAAGACTGCAGTCTTTTCAAATTTGTTGACTAAAATATTTTTAAAAATTATATTATATGATTCTAAATATAGTTGATGGAAGAGGAACTTTTGTATGAATTACAGAAACTTTAACGCGGCGATCTTTTTCACGGAAATGGATGTCTCTTCGTTTAAGGACAGGCAACAACTGGAAACTGAATTTGCTGGGGTTGAAAAGAATATCAGGGTGGGGAAGGTCTATCTTGAGACATTCCGATCCGATCAGACTGTTGATAAAAAGCAGATATTTATGCTCAATGACTTTTTTAAAAGTAAAGGTATAAAAACCTCCGGCGCAATAACCACAACGCGCGCTTCAAAAGGGATATGGAAGACTTTCTGCTATTCCGGCAGCGAGGACAGGGAAAAATTGAAAGAAGTGGTAAAACTGACCGCTTCGATTTTCGATGAAATTATACTTGACGATTTTTTCTTTACAAATTGCAAATGCGAATCCTGCATTGCCGGCAAGGGCGAAAAAACCTGGGCCGAATACCGGGTGAAACTCCTTAACGATGCGGCCGTAGAATGCGTGATAAAGCCCGCAAAGGAAATCAACCCGGGAATTAACCTGATTATCAAATTCCCGAACTGGTATGAGCATTACCAGAATGACGGCTATAACCTGAAGGACGAACCGGCAGTATTCGATATGATCTATACCGGGACGGAAACAAGAGACCCTGAGTATACCCAGCAGCATCTCCAGAGCTACCTGAGCTATTTTTTAATGCGGTATATGGAGAATGTCAAGCCCGGAAAAAACGGCGGCGGCTGGTTTGACACTTTCGATTGCTATAATCCCGTTAATTATATCGAGCAGTTAAACCTGACGCTTTTTTCAAAGGCGAAAGAAGCGACGCTTTTCTGCTATCATCTGATTAAGGATTCTTTATATCTCTCTCTCGCGGGTTTCGCGTTCGGAAAAACCGATAATTTTCTCGGTAAGCTTGGAAAACCTGCCGGGGTTTCCTGCTATAAGCCGTATCATTCTTCCGGCGAAGACCACCTTTACGACTCTATCGGGATGCTTGGAATTCCGCTGGAACCGTATCCCGAATTTCCGGCTGATAAAGATATTGTCTTTCTCACCGCCAGCGCTGCCCAAGATGATAAAATAATGGACAAAATGAAAACTTTTCTAAAAAAGGGCGGTAAGATTGTGATTACTTCCGGACTTGTTGAGAAACTTATTGGAAAAGGCATCGAAGATCTTGCTGTTTTGAAAAGAACGAATAGAAAAGTTTCAGCCCGGCAATTCGGTGTTAATCGCCAGATTTGCGCTTACCAGGATTATCATTATTCCGACATGGATATTTCACTGCCGGTACTTGAGTATTCCACAAATGAATCCTGGCCTTTTATCGATGCGATTGACGGCCATTATTCCGCTCCGCTTCTGCTTTATAACACATACGCGGCCGGTAAGATATATATTCTGGTCATACCGGACAACTACGAAGGACTTTATCACCTTCCCCCGGAGATATTAAACGTTTTAAGAGATATTATAACGCCGGATTTTCCCGTTCAAATTGAAGGAAGGGCGAGGATCGGCCTTTTTGTTTATGATAATGATACCTTTATCGTGGAATCTTTTCTGCCATATAATGCGGTTGTTAACCTGAAAGTCCGGGTTAATGACGCAAGGCTTAGGTCTTTGACTGATGAAAAAGAACTAATACCCGCGTTATTCAATGATAAAAATTCTATTTTCAGCGTCATGCTTGAGCCAGGAAGCTACCAGGCGTTTAAGATAGTAAGATAATTGTTTTGCCGTAAAGCCACGGCATATGGCTTTATTCCTTTCTTTCTGTGGCGTTGTCTGTCGAAAAATCCGAAAATATGATATAATAGTTAGTTGCAAAATTAAAGAGGGGAAAGACAATGGCGAGATATAAGAGAGGAAATCTAGACCAGGGAGAATTGTTAGCCATCAATTTGCAGGAACAATTCGATGAATACAGCCGTGAAGTCCTTCTAAAAAAGTTTGTGGCGAAATACATTGATATACAAAGGTTTGATAAATATTATTCCAATGATGAAACAGGGCGGAAAGGGAAACATCCTCAAGATGTTATATCTGCGATTCTCTATGGTTATTTGCAAGGAATCCATTCCAGCCGCAAGGTAGAAAATCTTCTCAGAACCCACATAGGATTTATGTATGTATCAAACCGTCTTAGCATAGATCATTCAAAGCTTTGCGATTTTAAAATCCAGTTTGATGACGAAATTACAAATCTGTTTGCGACAATTCTTTTTTTATTAAATAACATAGGAGAGATTGATTGGGATGTAGTTGTGGGGGACGGAACGAAAATCAAAGCCAATGCATCAAAGTCAAAGACGATGACCAGGGAAAGAGCCGACAAAGTGATGAGAACTTACCGCAAAATGGCAACCAAAGTAGTTAAAAGGAGTTTGGAGACAGATGAGAAACTAAATCGTGGTGAATTGGAAGAAGAAAAGTATATGGCTGAAAAAAAGCGTATAGAACGTCAGGAAAAGCTTTACAACAGAGTGATGGAACAGGTGGAAGTTTATCAAAAGATGCTTGAAGAAGAAAGATTAAAAGAAGGAGACAAAACCATTACAGGCAAAGATCATTATAATTTAACCGATCCCGACAGCTCTCTTACATTGGGGCCTGACAAGAGCGGATATATTCAGGGATATAATATAAGAATGATGATCAGTAACAATGACATAATACTAAGCTGTGAAAACGATAAATTGAATGAGAAATACAGTGCGAAACCCATGATCGAGGAAGTGGAAAAGCTTAAAGAGGAATTGGGGGTAAAGCAGGAAAGTAAGTACCTGCTGGATTCGGGATTTCAAAATATGACAGACATTCTGGAAATGGAAGAAAAAGGATTGGATTGCTATATTGATATAAAAGAGAGAGATTTTGGGAAAGAGGTACAAAAGAGAAAGAATTTTGAAATCATAAAAGGTGATAACAGAGAGTATCGGTTAAAGTGCTGTGGTGGATTAAATACCAAAGGATACATTGATGATAAAAGAGGCAAAATCCACTTTTTCTATAATCGATCACAATGTAAGGAATGTGAAAATAATAAGGAATGTTATACGAACATAAATCCCAGCAAAAACCAAAAGACTGTAAATTTCAATCTGTTTGAGTTAGAGAACAGAAAGGAAATCGACAGTTATCTTAATAAATTGAGAAGTGATGAAGGGCAAAAGATATACAGCAAGAGAATTGGAAAGGAACACAATTTTGCCAACCTTAAAACGCAGAAAGATTTTTCTCAAACCTATTATCGTGGAAAAGAAAAAGTAGAAATGGATTGGCTCTGGAATTCCACTTCACATAATTTGGGAAAATATTTTCAGGCTGTAATATGCAAAGGATTGAGTATATGAGAATGATATAAAATGGTATAGGAGTGTAATTATGTAATTTAAGCTATAATAAATTGTATATGAGATTAATTTTCGGATATCTTAGAAATCAAATGTGATATCCGAATGTTATAGAAAATCGCTTTTTCTCTTTTTATAGTTTTTCGACAGACAAGGCGAACAGAAAGAAAGGAATCGAAAGAAAGATTCGCCCCTTCGCATTAACACCATTTCATGTCAAGCTATCTGTTTATTCCGAAGTGTTGTTATTCCGATCTGATTTAACATTCTTTTTTATTAAAGAGCCTCACTTTGCAGTCCTGCTACGTTCGGGTCGCAGCCGTCCTGGCTGCGAAATACGAACGTATCGATTTATTATTAAAGGGGAATAACAACAATTTTAGTACTGAGCATTTTCAATGTAATAACTAAGGCTCAATCAGAAATGGCGTTAATGCTGCGGGGGCAATTAAGCAATCTTCGGTCACTGAGTAGCGTCTTGTTTATGGTCACTTCGATACGGGCTGAAGCCCTACTCAGTGACCGAAGTATTTCTTAAAAGATGGAGCTAAACGCGTATCGAAGTGACTGTCATGACAGCTTTTATAGTACATTTTAGAAATATAAACAAAGCCCTCTTCGCTCCCCGAGTGATCGCGATAGCGATCGTATCGAGGGGGTGTCATGACGATCGCCTCGATACAATTTTTGCTTCGCAAAAATCACTCGGCGACCGAAGCCAGTTCTATACAAATCAATACTGATAACTTGACTTGTTTTATCATAAGCATTATGATTTCCCGGCATATGACATGTATTTGTGGACAACTTTTTGTGGTAATGCGTTTACTTGGGCGATGGTGGGCTGGAGGTTTTTTTGGGGGGGTGTAACTTCGCCTCCGCCCAGTGGCTGGTAAAAAGGTTGAAAATATTGGATAATATTTATTAATTGAACATAAAAAATCATCAATTTTAAAGCAAAAAAATATTACCTATTAGTTAATGTTTTTTTAAATAGGTGGATATGAAATATGGATTCCAGTTTACATGAAAGATTATACAATAATGAAATTAACAAAGAAAATTTAACATCGCTATTAAAAGAATACAACCCAGATCAACACATTGCATTTATCGGATCAGGAATTAACACAACAATAAACGATATCCCTAACTATAGTCTACTTTTTAATAAATTATGTAATGGAATATATAATGAAAAAGATAATAATAAAATTAATCCAGATTCTTTTTCTAGATTATATGAAAACTATAATGATATAGAAAATTTTGATAGGAAGGTTTTTGATATAATAACTCCTAAAAATACAAGTGGTTCTATGACAAGTATTGATATTACCCGAGCTTTTAATTGTTTTGTAACAACAAATTATCATGAACCAATAGAAGAAGCTTTTAAAAAGAAGCAGATTATAGCACAAGAATCACCCGCAGAGTTGAAATTATTTTATTTTTCTTTTCCAACAACATTAGGGCAGCCTTCAAAACACACATTAACATATTTACATGGTAATTCGGCTATTGGGTTCTGTATTTTAAGACAAAAAGATTATGAATACTTTTATCCTTCTTTATATCAAAAACATCTTGGAGTATATGTACTTGAAAATAGTTTATTTGATATTTTCACAAAAAAAAGTGTAGTTTTTTTAGGTTGTTCATTAGAAAAACATATAAAAGAGTATTTGAATTATCTTATTAATAAAAAGATAAATCAAATGAATCAAAAAATAAACAGGGAGAAAAAATTAATTTGTAATACCCATTATTGGATTAATAATGACATCGATATCAATCAATATTTAAGAGGAATTCCTAAACAAGAAAAAGAAAATAAATATAAAGAATATGAAAATAAATATTTTGAAAATTTTGCAAGAATAAAAATTAAACCAATAATTTATACAGGATATCATATTTTCATAGAAGATATATGTAAATTGTTAATTCATAAGGGTGAAGATAAAAAGACACTCAAATTTGAGCAAAGCTTTGATCCAACAAAAGGAGTTTGATAATATATGAGTTATTATGAATTATTAAATGATCTAGAGAAACTTATTATAGAATTTAGTAATGATAATGCTGCTAAAATTTTAATGCTTATTCAACAAGATAATGCACTAGAAACTGAATTATTTAGAAGACTAAAATCTTGTTTGTGGTTTATGTGGTTAAGAGATTCTGGATTCTTTAAACCTGAAAACATTAAATATAATTCCAAAGGTTATGCTATTTATTGGGATATTGTCGATTATCTTGAAAAAGTCTCGGAGCAGGTTTCCCAAAATCCCGAATACGGAAAAGAACTAATCGACATTATTAAAAATACGGTTGAATTTTCCATTGATAAAAAAAAGATAATAAACAATTTTTATATCTGGCAGTATTTTGTAAAGATCATTAAAAATATCCCAAACCCTATTATTGTGGAAAATTTCCCAATGGAAAACCGTGAAAAGGATGGAAATATTTCATACGGTTTCCGGACATGGTTATTTACTTTAACTGAAGCAACAAGAGATAGTGATTTTATTATTAATGATATAGCGGATTTGCTTCTGGGCAAATTCCTTGAGGATGACAACACCATAAAATATGCGGAAGCTATTATGGAATTGATGACATGGATTCAGCCGAAAAATTATAGGAGTTCAATAACCGGAAGGGATGATGCTGTGATGAAGTGGAATTCATACTGGATATTGGAAGCCTTTAAAAAGAACCGCATCAACATCGGAAAGAAATGTTCCAAAGACTCAATTGTGGATATTGCCGGGAAACTTGAAAAAGCACTGGAGTATGAACAGAGTTTTTACGATAGAATTATTGAAACAGAGCAGGGAATATACCGGTTAAAAGTTAGCAGGGTTAAAGATGAAAAAATCGGGGAAAATGAGATCGGATTTATTGAAAATACTTTTGAAAGTGATCTTAGCCGATATGCGTCTAAACAAATTGAAGGAATTAATTTAAAGGAAGACCCCTGGCCGCTTTACCATATCGAGCCTGAAACAGGGCTGCAAAATTTCCGTATGATCGCAAAGGATAAAGAAACATTTATTCTAAAATTGAAGGATAATTTATCCTCTTTCATTAAAAACCTGGAAACGGGAGAATTTGAAAAGGAAACCGGCCAAATGTTCGATGGATTATTTGAAGATTATTCAAATCTCTGGGCAAAATCCCTATCCGGAATAGATGAATTAAACACAAATAATGCCAAAAATGTCATATCAATTATTTTACGAGATATTCTTATCGCAAAGTGTGAAGTTGACATTGAGATAGTAAGAGAAATTTTGAACATATTTTTAACTGATAAATACCGTTTCCCGATATTCCGAAAGTTTGTACTATTTTTCGTCCATAAGCAATGGGCTTATCAGGAATTATTATATAAATTCTTTGATATTACATCAAATCCCCTGGAAAAAGCGAATTATAATGTTGAACTATATGATATCCTGCATAACAACTATGATAATTTTACATTTGAATTTAAAGAGCATATTAAAAAACAGATTTTCAAAATCCCTGATTATTTTAATAAAAAGGAAGCTTCATATATAGCTTATTGGCAATACCGATGGCTTTCGCCTCTTTCCGGTCATCCCGAATTTTCAGAAGCATATTCAAAAGCCAGAAAGGAAGCGGAAGTTGAAGAAGACAGGCCATACGAGCCGGAAAGGTCTATGAAAATCAGCGCAGGTTTTGTAGGTCATGTATCGTCTTTGTCAAAAGAACAGATACTTCAAATGCCTATTTCTGAATTAATAAAATACATAAATGAATTTAAAGAAGTAGATTCAAACAAAAATCCTTTTGATAATAAACCGGACAGAGAAGGTTTGGCCAGAGTGCTGCAGTCCGCTGTTGCGGAAAATCCCTCAAAGTTCTGTAATGAAATTTCAGTTTTTTTACAAGTTGATTATTACTATCTTTATCATATCTTCAGGGGCTTTATTGATGCATGGAGATCGAAAAAAGAACTGGTTTGGGGTAATTTATTTGATTTTATCATTAAATACATGGAAAAAGGTGGGGATGAAATTCTTAAAGAGGCTTTGAAGGCCCAGGGTGATGATTTCGGGAATGGAAGATATATTTGGATGGTTGAAGTTATTGTTGATTTAATAGAGGAAGGTTCCAGGGATGATCATAGGGCTTTTGATCATGCTCTATTTTAATCAGGTTGATCAAATATATGAATTAATCCACACACTCCTGAAAGGCGAAAAACAGCCCAACACTCAAAGGGATGCCATCACTTACGCGTTAAATACAACATTGGGGAAAACAATTGAGTCTTTTATTATATATTCTTTGAGACGTGCAAGAGTAACAGGGGTAAGAATTGAAAATTGGGGCAAAACAAAGTATGATAGGTATTTTGATATCGGCGTCGAAGCCTATATCTGGTTCGGCCGCTTTTTGGCGAATATAAACTATCTGGATGAAGATTTTACCCGTGAAAAGATCAAAACTTTAGCTGAAAACCGGATAGACGAATATAGCTGGCGGAATTTCATGGGCGGATATTTATCCGGGTCGCAGGTTTATAAAGATATATATTCCTATATGAGGCCGAATTATTATAAAGCCGTGGAGTATGGCAAGTTTGATGAAAATGTTGATTCAAGGCTTGTCAATCATATCGCCATTGGTTATCTATACGGTTACGATCAATTGGATACTAACAATCTGGATGGAAATCCCAGCCTCTTTTACAAGATGCTCAATGAAGCTGTGAGAGTGGAGAAAAAGAAAAGATGGGAAGAAACGGTCAATTTTTTCTGGTCTTTGTCGGGAAGGACTATCCATAAAAAAGATATTGAAAATAATGATGAAATAGAAGAAGAAACAAAAAGTAAAATAATAGATTTCTGGAGATGGACTTATGAAAATCGAGAATATATCAAAGAAATGCTGGATAATGAAGATTATCATTTATTTCTGGGCAGCATTTCTCAATTAGTAATTGTACTGAATAAAATTGATGATAACTCATCAGATTGGATTGAGTTATGCGCCCCTTATATAAATATTCACCAAAATTCCTCATTTTTTATTGAATATTTAACAAAGTTTGAAGACGATGAAAGCATCAAACATATTGGAAATATATATCTGAAAATTCTTGAATATTTTATACCTACTTTCGGGGAAGAAGATATAAAGCAGACTATTGAAAAATTATATAAGCTTGGCGTAAAAGATGCCGAAGTAAAAAATGTCGCTGATAATATTTGTGAAATTTATGGCCGCCGTGGGATTCATATTTTGAAAGATTTGTGGGATAAGTATAATACTTAATAATTATGAATTGAATCACTTTATTTTTGAATAGATTTATTATTACCTGTCAGTTGACAAATAAGCTATATTTGAAAAAACTAAGGTTCCTTTGCTCCCAGATAACAACCGGAACGTTTTTATCCATCAGTTTTTCCATTAGTCCGGGACTGATTGAACCTGTCTCAATGGCGGTGGATGAAGCTACATTTGTGATTATCATTTTTTCCAGATTTTCAGGGTCTTTCAGGTTGGGATTGGATAGGATTAAAGGTATATTTTTCATACATTAATTATAAACAGCTATTGTAATAAAGTCAATCGACATAGAGAAACAAATTTAGGGGGAAGCTCATCCAATGCCCGATAATTTTGCTCCCCGCAGCAGGAGCGCCATTTCTGATTGAGCCTTCATTTGACTAAAAGAAATCTCAGTATAACAATCGTTGTTATTCAAAATTAACATGAACTGAACAAGTTTAAGGGTTTCAGACAGGAGGTCTGAAACCGAGGAATCAGTCTAGGACGGACTGATGACGAGGCGATTACTAAAAGACATGTTTAAGAAAACCCGAATAACAACACCTCAGTACTTAAAGACAGCTTAACATGAAATGGTGTTCATGCGTAGGGGTGGCTTTTTTCTTTTGCTCCTTTTCTTTTTTGGCCAGTTCAAAAAAGAAAAGGAGAGAGCCCCATTGCCGCTTCCGGCAATCAATAAATTTTATATTTTTTAAGAAACTGATCGGCAGTTTTACGTGTTTTAGGGCTTCCGCTTTCAAGACCTTTTTTCACGAAACGTGCGATTTCTTCCTTATTTAGAGCCTTAGGATATAATTTTTCAAAAGCCTCAATAACATAAGCCTTGATAAGGTTCTTACGGCTTTGAGTTTGATTTGTTTTTTCAATTTCCAGCAGTGCCCCGATTATATCCGGTATAAGCCCGGGCTTAAATTCTGCGATAACTGCGGCGTTTATTGCTATATGTGACGCCACCATAACCGAACCGCAGTCAAGCTGCGCGAAGTAATCCTGGAAATCCCTTTCGAATTTATTTTCCCGGTCAATTTTTGTAAGATTTGCTATGACATAAAGCGCCGCGTATTGCGAAAAACCATTATCGCTTTTAAGATAATCCATAAAAATTTCCCATTTGCCGTATAAAAGTTCCGGGTTCTTAATACTTAATTCAATTAAAAGCGGGATGAACAGTTCCCTCTCTTCCATTTTCTTCTTTTCCGGGGATATCCCGTCAATTGCTTCCATTAAATAGCTTCCATCGGAAATAGCCTTTTTATAAATAACAGGATCTATTTTAACCTCTCTGCTTCCGCTCATTATCCCTCCTTTTATTTTTATTAAGAACTGGATAATTATAACATGATATTCCTGACAACGATGTGTCAGGGAATAAATTTTTATTGAATAATTTTATAATAATAATTATAATTATTCTTCAATTCAAAATGGAGGCCTGTTATGGCGAAGATAGCATTAAATTCCGGAAAGGGATTTTATCTGTCCTGACCGTTTGACAGTCTTTTTGAATCTGGATAATTTGACTATAGTAAATTTTTTGATTGATTTATCAAGGTTTTTAACCTTTTCCAAACTGTCATTTAATTTCATTTCAGGAAAACATCCCTTACCGGAGATAATCTAATTTATATATTCAGGTTACATCGGCATTTCATTTCAATCTGCCGTTGTATTATTTGTTTGTCTTTCAGCTTTTTCAGGCTGAAATCTAATATTTAAGGAGCAAAAATAATGGAAATAAAAAAACTTGGCTGGGATGATTATTTTGAAAAAGCTTTTCAAAACTTAAAAACTTAAGATTGTATACCCGGGAGAATTATCTGCTGTAATCGCGGGTTATATCGTATTTCGGCCGAAGACGGGGAATTCCTTGGAGCCGTTTCCGGAAAATTCAGGAATGATGTAAACACAGGCCTTGATCTTCCTGTGACCGGGGATTGGGCCGCTGTTCGGAAAATACCGGATATGGATAGGGCTGTCATTAAAGCAATTTTACCGAGAAAAACCTGTTTTTACAGGGAAAACGCGGGCCTAAAACCCGGCGAACAGGCTGTTTCCGCAAATATCGATTATTTATTTATTGTAATGTCTCTTGACCTTGATTTCAATTTAAACAGGCTGGAGAGATATCTTGTGCTGGGATGGAACAGCGGCGCAAATCCGGTAATTGTTCTGTCAAAATCCGATCAATGCGGTGATATTGAAATTAAAAAAGTGACGGTGGAATCCGCTGCGCCTGGCATACCTGTTGTAACTGTGAGCGCTTTTACCGGTGGAGGGCTGGAAGAACTTTTTCCTTATTTAAAGCCCGGTAAGACAATCGCTCTGGCAGGCTCCTCAGGTGTTGGTAAATCAACAATTATTAACAGTTTGATAGGCGCTGAGGTCCAAACCACGCTGCCCGTCCGCGGGAATGACTGCCGCGGCAGGCATGCGACAACCGGTAGGGAATTGTTCATACTGCCCAATGGAGCTATTATTATAGATAATCCTGGTATGCGGGAAATTGGGTTAACGGGAAACGATTCCATTCTTACGAGAACATTTAAAGATATATACATTATAGCAGGTTCATGCCGTTTCCGCGACTGTTCGCATCGGGAAGAACCCGGCTGTGCAGTCCGGGAAGCATTGAAAAACGAGGAGCTAAGTTCAACCCATTATAACAATTTTCTGAAATTATTAAAAGAGGTCCGATACCAGGAATCCAGGACTGACGCTGAACTACGCCGGGAGATAAAGGAAAAATGGAAAAATATATCAAAATATGCCAAAAGCATAAAAAAAAATTACTTACAGGAGAAATAATATGAGTAACAAAATTTTGAAATACAAAATTAGTGGAAATCTGAAATTAAACTATCCCCATAATAAAAATGATGTTGCCAGGCTTGCCGAATTTAACGGCAGTATTCATGGGGAGGGAATATCTGACTTGACGCATCGTTTAATGGAAAAGCATCCGTCGTGCAGGAGGGAATATTTTATTTATCTTGAAGATACCCTGGAAAACAGGATTGTTTCATCATTATGTCTGATCCCTTGGGAATTGAACTACTGCGGTATTAAATTAAAAACGGCTGAAATGGGAATTGTCGGGACAAGCCCCGATTACCGCGGCCTTGGTTTGTGCGGTTTATTGACAGAGAAATTTGATGAACTGGTTGTGGAAAACGGATTTGATCTTTCGCTTATAAAAGGCATTCCCAATTTTTACAGGCGTTTCGGGTATGAATATGCTATTCCGCTTGATAATGATAACCGGCTTGAACCGGATGCGGTTCCAATTCCAGGCGATTATTCCGAATACAGGTTTGTCCCGGCGAATATGAGTGATATTCCTTATATAATTGAAGCAGAATCGCAGGAATTGAAATCCTATGGAATTTCTGCGATCAGGGATGAATCCGTATGGAATTATTTATTCGATCAATCTGTGCAGAGTGAAACGGCGATTGACAGATGGATAGTTTACAAAAAAAATGAAAGAAAGGGTTATTTTGGAATTGCCAGGCAAGGTCTTTTCGATGGGTTAATCCTGTCAGAAGGAGCAATTTCCGGTTTACAGGACATAACGGCAGCTCTTGCTAAAATTAAAGAGATCTGTATTGAACGGAAGAAACCTTATATCCGTCTTGATCTGCCAGTTAATAATCCAATAGTGATTACCGCGATTCGGTACAATTGCAAAATAAAAATCCGGTATGCCTGCCAGATAAAAATTTATGGATTTTACCGCTTTCTTCAAAAAATAAAACCGGTTCTTGAAGATCGTGTTTCGAAAGGGATTTTTGCAGGATTGACCGGTTCCAAAATTATCAACCTGTATGGGGAAACTATCGGGATTGAGTTTTCAAACGGTAGAATCGCTGAAATTTCAGAGGAGAAGGGGATTCCATATAATCCGGGCATTACTGGCGTTTACATTCCGCCGGGACAGTTCATGCAGATGATTATGGGCTACAAATCACCGGAGGAGGTAAGCTCCTTTTATCCCGATTTTCAAGCCGGTGATGAGGAAAAGGCTTTGCTTGCGGTTTTGTTCCCGAAGATGGACGGATATATATATTCAATATATTAAAGACTAAAAAATTTATTTAACAAGCGTGTTCCTCTGGTTGGCAGCGTGCTTTTAAAACTCAGGAAACCTGCTGCCAATTTTATTATAGTCAGCCAAAATTAAGTTTTTTAATTTATTCTTTATTCTTCCATAATTATCTCAAGAAAAGTTTTAAAATCCATAGCTTCCTTTTTGCCGGAGGGTAACGGAAAGGGAAATCAATAATAAAGGAATTCCTGTAGATGGCTTTTAAATGGCTTAAGCTGTTGAATCCGGCCAAGCCATGACATGATCCCATACCGCTATTGCCAATGCCTCCGAAAGGAAGGTAGGGATTTCCGAAGTGCGCCTGTGTATCGTTTATAGAACAGCCGCCGGAAGATGTACCGTTTATAATTTGTTTTTGTTTTTGCCGGTTGTTCGAGAAAAAATAAAGCGCCAGCGGATTAGGACGGCTGTTAATAAAAAGGATGGCCTCGTCCAGGGCATTGTAATCAATTACCGGCAGGATCGGTCCGAAAATCTCCTCCTGCATAACCGGATCATCCACTGAAATTTCATCTAAAATCGTAGGAGCTATATACCGGCTTTCACTATCGAACTTACCTCCTGTAACTGTTCTGCCTTTCTTTAATAATCCGGCAAGTCTTTCCATATGCTTATCATTTATTATCCTAGAATAATCAGGACTTTTCTCCGGATCATCCCCGTAAAAATGCTTTAAGTATTCTTTCATTTTTATAACAAGATCCTGTTTTATGCTTTTATCGACCAGCAGATAATCCGGAGCGACACAGGTCTTGGCCGGCATTAAGAAATTTTCCCCAGACAATCCTTTTTGCCGTAAGATCAATATTCGCTTCACTGTCAACAATAGCCGGGCTTTTTCCGCCAAGCTCAAGAAGAACCGGTGTAAGGTTTCTTGAGGCGGCTTCCATAACTTCCTTTCCGACATCCGGGCTGCCTGTAAAAACTATAAAATCGAATTTTTCCCGGAGCAGTTGTTGATTTACATCGGAGCCGCCCTGGAAAACAGAGATATATTCCTGGCTGAAATATTCACCTATCATATCATTAATTACCTTCGAAACCGCCGGTGAATATCTGGAAAGCTTTAATGCGGCGCAGTTTCCGGCTGAAAGGACGCTAACAAGCGGTGATAATGCCAGCATGAAAGGATAATTCCATGGCGATATAACAAGTACGATTCCATGGGGTTCGGGATAAACCAGGCTTTTACCCGGGAATAAAAAAATCGGTGTATAAGCTTTTCTGGGTTTTGACCATGAACTTAAATGCCGGATGTGAACACTGATTTCATTTAATACAAGCCCTATCTCGGTAGCGTATGACTCGAAATGCGACTTGCCGAGATCATCGAACAACGCTTTCGCAATTCTGTCTTCATACCTTTGAACTGCTTCCTTAAGCCGTTTAAGCATTATCAACCTGTATGAAATTTCTTTTGTCCGGCCGCTTTTAAAAAACTCCCTTTGTTTATTAATAATCTCTTTGATATTTGCATCATTCATAAAAGAGCCTCCGGTAATTCTTTAAAAATAATTCAAAAATTTAAAAAAAGGTTATATTATTATATAATTAATTATAATAAAGATAAATTTGTTTATCCATAAAATAAATATAAATTTAAAAGGATATGATATGAAATTTGATGATAAGATTGAAAAGGTGACCCGATATCTGAATAATATTTTAAAAAAGGAAAGCTCATATTCTGGATACCTTCTTGATGCGATGAAATATAGCCTGAATATAGGCGGGAAAAGGATTCGTCCGTTATTAACTATTTTATCATATGAAATATTCAGAAGCGATATTGAACGGATCATACCTGTTGCGGCGGCTATCGAAATGATCCATACATATTCCCTCATTCATGACGACCTCCCGGCGATGGATAACGATGATCTCAGGAGAGGCAAACCCTCAAACCATAAAGTTTTTGGAGAAGGTATGGCGATCCTGGCCGGAGACGGCCTATTAACCCTTGCTTTTGAAGTGATGGGAAACGCCGTAAAGGATTACGGCCTACCTATGGGAATTCTGACTCTTATTGCCAGGAAAAGCGGCCCTTTTGGAATGGTCGGCGGGCAGGCATGCGACTTAACATCGGATGTTAAATCAATAAATAGCGCTGATAAAAGTAGTTTTGAGCTTCTGGAATTTATCCATCTTCATAAAACCGCGGATTTAATTTGCGCCAGTGTGGTTTCGGGCGCTTTGGGGGGCGGAGCCGAGAGTGAAGATATAAAAAGTCTGGGAAATTTTGCCGAAAAAATCGGTCTCTCCTTCCAAATAACCGATGATATTCTTGATGAAACCGGAAGTTCTGAAAAACTGGGGAAATCTGCGGGAAAGGATAAAAAACAGAACAAACTTACTTATTCATCCTTATACGGAATTGAAAAATCAAGAGAGAAAGCTGAGATCCTTTTAAATGAAGCCCTGCGGGAAATTGAAAGCTTCTCTGAAAAAGCTGCAAACCTTTCCGAGGTTGCAAAAATTATCATTCAACGTGATTTTTAACTGGATTTGCAATATTTTTGCAAATGTAGGATAATAAACCGGCGGGTGTTGGCTGCTAACTTAAGCAGGCAGGTAATTATGAAAGGAAATATGATTCTGGATGCGCTTGTTTTATATGTTGAAGATGGACGATATGACCAGGGATGAAACTGTAAAATTCCTGAAATACTGGATTAAGAAAATTGACTGTGCAAAAAATGGAAAAGAAGGACTGAATCTTTACTTAGAAAAAAAACATGATATAATAATTACGGATATCAAAATGCCGGTTATGAACGGTATAGAAATGTCATATGAAATAAAGCAAAATAACAGTAATACACCCATAATCATTACTTCCGCTTATAACGACTCGGATTTTATTGATAAATGTACAAAAATAGGCATTGATCAATTTATTTTAAAGCCCGTCAATTTCTTAATCTTAATTGAATCTATCCGGAAATGTATGGATAATATAGTTAAGGAAAAATATAATTCATGAAATTAAAAGTCATGGGGTGTTGGCATGGATAACTTGATATATTATACCGGATTGAGCTGGAATAAATTTATAGGACCGAAAAGATACTCAAAAATCAGAAACGCATTTGACTCATTAAGTGAGTTTTTTATTTTATCTCCTGAAGAACAATTAGGCTTTCTTGGCATAAAACAGGAAGACGCATTAAATATTTTTAAAAATATGATGGCAAACGGCGAAAGAATATTAAGTTTCTGCAGGAAGAATTCGATTATGCTTCTTACGATGGAAGACCCGGCATATCCCCCAAGGCTAAAAGAAATACCCGATCCTCCGTTTCTGCTTTATAAGCTTGGCGATCTTAATTATTCAATGCATATGGTCGCTGTAGTCGGAACAAGGGACCCAACGCCTGAAGCCAAAACGGTCAATGAGTTTTTCGTTAAAGAAATGGTAAGCTATAATATCGGCATCGTCAGCGGTCTAGCTATGGGTCATGACGCGATTGCCCAAAAAACCGTCATAGATTTCGGCGGTTACACAATAGCTGTTCTCGGCTGCGGAGTTGACCGTGCATACCCTGCGCAAATGAAAGATCTTTATAATTCAATAAAGATTAATGGTGCAATCATATCCGAATACCCTCCCGGTTCAATACCACTAAAAGGGAATTTTCCTTTAAGGAACCGCATCATCAGTGGTTTATCCGATGCGGTGCTTGTCATTCAGGCGCCGGAAAGATCCGGGGCATTGATTACCGCAAAGTATGCGGAAGTCCAGGGCAGGGAACTATATTCAATACCGGGCAATCCATCCGATCTTCATAATACTGGCTCGAACCACCTCATAAGGAATGGAGCAAAAATAGCCTGCCACCCGGAAGATATAATATTTGATGTTTTAGGCGGAAAAGCCAGGAAAATTTCTGCAACGAGCATAGATAGCAGCCCTTCATACAGCCAGGATGAAAAAAAAGTTCTTGAGTCTATTGAGGTGGAAACCTGCATTGACGAGATTGCCGGGTTAACTGGTATTTCCGTACAGAATCTCTATCATATTTTGACAACGCTTGAAATCAGGGGTATTGTGACCCAATACCCCGGCAATTTTTATGTTAAAAACAAGACTATTTGTTAGCCATAGATTCGGCGAGCTTAATACCCAATTCTTCAAGCTGTTTTTGAACTACTTCGGAAGGTGTGTCGCACATCATATCGGTACCTTTTTGAGTCTTCGGGAAGGCAATAACGTCGCGTATATTTGACAGTCCCTGGAATTCCATTACCATCCTGTCAAGGCCGAAAGCCAGCCCGCCATGGGGCGGAGCGCCGAATGTCAAAGCGTCCAGAAGGAATCCGAATTTTATTTTTGCGTCCTCATCCGTCATTTTTATAAGACTGAATATTTTTTTCTGAACTTCCTGGCTGTGTATTCTGATACTGCCCCCTCCAAGCTCGATCCCGTTCAATACAAGATCATAGGCATCCGAACGGACTTCCCCGGGATTTTTATCCAGAAGTTCCATGTCCTCGGTTTTTGGAGATGTAAACGGGTGATGTACAGCGTCATAACGGTTCTCTTCTTCATTCCATTCGAAAAGTGGAAAATCAACAACCCAGACGAACCTGAAGTTCGATTTGTCCCTGAGCCCGAAACGCTCACCTAAATTCAGCCTTAAATTTGAAATCGAATCATAGACGATCTTTTTATTAACATCGCCGATGAATAACAGTGTGTAATCTTCTTTAGCCTGTGTTGATGCGATTAATTTATTCTGAATTTCCTCAGAAAAATACTTAACAATATTTGATTCGAGTTTTCCTGCTTTAACCCGCATCCATGCCATTCCTTTGGAGCCGTATTTTCCGACAAAAGCTATCAGATCGTCTAGGTCTTTCCTTGAAAGGCGGCTTCCTTCCGGTACAGGCAGGCATTTTATCATACCGCCGCTTTTAGCCACATTTTTAAAGACCGAGAAATCGCTGTTTTTTACAATATCTGTTACGTCGGTAATTTCCATGGCGAAACGGAGATCGGGCCGGTCCGTTGCGTATTTGTCAATAGCTTCTTTATAAGTCATGCGGTTAATGGGAAGATTTACTTTAATACCATAGTTTTCATCAAGAACTTTCGCAATCATTTTTTCCATTATGCCTATTATATCGTCCATTGTTATAAATGACATTTCAACATCGATTTGGGTGAATTCAGGCTGCCTGTCCGCGCGCAGGTCTTCGTCACGGAAACATTTGGCTATCTGGTAATACCTGTCGACCCCTCCAACCATTAAAAGCTGTTTGAACAGCTGCGGCGATTGCGGAAGCGCGTAGAACTTTCCATGTGAAAGCCGCGACGGTACAAGAAAGTCCCTTGCCCCCTCCGGTGTTGATTTATTAAGGATAGGGGTTTCTATTTCCAGGAATCCGTTTGAGTCAAGAAAGTTCCTTACGGTATTTGTAATTTTATGCCTCA
Source organism: uncultured Spirochaetota bacterium (assembly GCA_963783575.1). GTDB lineage: Bacteria > Spirochaetota > Brevinematia > Brevinematales > JAOACQ01 > CAWEAK01. Next base: position 114,272 of record CAWAOD010000006.1, read on the forward strand.
TATAGAGGTTATTATACATTTCAGGCCGTCTGAAATCCAGGTAGCGGAATTTAAGCCTGACTTCCTCATTAATATCTTCCTGATCGATCTGAAAAGGCGGGGTTTTTGATTTGTTTAAAATTTCAATAGTATCGATCTTTACTTCAAATCTGCCTGTTGGAATTTTTGGATTTATATTTTCCTGTGTTCTTAAAAGAACGGTTCCCGATGCTGAAATAACATCTTCGCTTCTTGCCTTTTTAGCCGTTTCATGAGCCTTCGGGTTGGCCTGGGGATCAAATACGAGCTGAATTATACCTGTTTTATCCCTGACATCAAGAAAAGTTAAGTCTCCATGATCCCTGTAATTATGTACCCATCCGTTGACGGTTAATCTCTTCCCAACCAGTTCATCCCTGCTGACCTCACCGCAATAAAGCGACCTCTGCAAAGCTTTGGTAAACATAATTCCTCCGGGCAATACAATATTAGTCATATATTTTAAAGAATTAATGAAAATATCTCAAGGAATGCCTCCCGATCGATTTAAAAATTGAAAATTTAAAAAATTGAAAATTTAAAAAATTGAAAATTTAAAAAATTGAAAATTTTATAGATTGGTAATTTTAACTTAACATTTTTTTTAATCTTCCGAAAATCTAATAACTTTCTTTTTATGATCTTGAAATTTGAAAGTAATAATTAATTGGAATAGTCTGAAAATGGAGGAAATTATGAGCGAAACGGAATTTATTGATTTATTTCCGAATTCAAATGCAACTTCTAAAGAAGCGGCTTCTGATACCCCGGAATACAATCTGGATGAAGAAGTATTTAATCCGGGCAGAAGTAAGATAAACGATTATAAACATTCAAGTAAAACAATACAGCATGGAGCAGGTTCCGGTGGAAATAATTTTTACGGCTCACAGCCTCCATCTTCAGAAAATAAGAAGTACCTGAATGTAAGCGATGAAAGAATCGTATGGGCCGGAGCTATTTTTGTGTTTTTCGGGGTCTTTGTTTTTCTTGTGGGATATTGGCTTGGTAAAACTTCGATTAAAGATATAAGTTTAATAAATAAGCAATACCAGCAAAAGGTTGAAGAAAAACTGGATCAGAAGAAACTTGAGAATAATATGATTCTGAGCGCTCCCGTTACCGGAGAGTCGCCAAAAATAGAAAATGTGCCTGCTCCTTCGGAAAACGACAATAAACTTAACGAAAGCAAACAGCTTGTTTCTTCTCCGGCAGTCAGCCCTTTAAATACGGCAAACCTTCCAAAAGAAAATGTTCTTACGGCCCCTCAGATTCAGGGTGCAAAATCAGTGGAGAAGAATATCAAGCTTCATACCGCTTCTGCTAAAAAGGGCGAAGTCAAATTAAAAACTGAAAAGCCGGGAATAAATGGAGCTGATTATGCGATACAGGTTTCGGCATATACGGCTATGGATAAAGCGCGCTCACTTGAAGATATTTTGAGGAAAAAGGGTTTTCAATCCTATCTTGTTGAAGCCGATGTAAACGGTGTAACATATTACAGAGTCCGCGTCGGGAAATTTTCAGGGAAGGAAGATGCGCTGGCCGCTTTGACTAAAATAAAGGCTTCCGAAATGGGGAAAAACAGCTTTTTAATGAATTTAAAATAAGCGACATAATTTTCACAATTTTTTTGGGTTCAGTATATAAACATCATCATCCAGCAAAATCCAATCTTCTTTTCCGTCTTGATTTACATCCTGTATTATAAAAGTTGCATCCCCGGTTTTTAGAAAAAAATTAACCTTTTCTGCATACATTTTATCGGGATAAAAAACAGTAATGCATATTTCATTTGTGCTGTTAAACCCGTAAAAAACATATCCCCAGGAACCTGAGATTTCATTGAATTTATTAATATTAATCAAATACGTAAAATCCGAATTCAGAGAATAGATCAAATTTGACTGGTTTGTAATAATATCGTTTGAAAGAATATTATCATTTGAATTGGATGTAATAATATATCTGTTTGTCGGCGATAAAATCAAAGATATAGTATTACTGCAGTATAATTTCGGCATCGGAAAAGACATTTCAGGGAAACGGTTCACAACATTACTTACGCCAAGGATACATTCCGTTAAAAGAATAAAAGAATTTGAATTATAATCCATATAATCTTCAAATACCGGTGAATATGCGTTCTCGTTCTTATCACTCCTGCTCTGTCTTTTTTCGAATAATGGAATCTGTAGTGATACGCTCTTTTTTCTATCTATTGATTGAATATTCTTTGAAAAGTATAATATATTCGGATATATATCAAAACCGTAAGTTAATTTCAAATCCATTGAGAAAGTGGGTTTTTTCAACATCCGGTTCAAATAAATCATCTGATTGCAAGCTTTGATATGATACTTCTTTTGTTTTAACATCATTAAAATGCTTGACGATTTTTTCAAATATTGTTCGGCTTCCTGAAATTCTCCGTCATGCACATAAACCGGAAGGAGATCATAATTCTTATAAAACCTAGCCGGATCTATATCTATAGCAATCTGGCAGGTTGTGTATGCGATATCTTTATTGCCCAGTTCCCATTCAAGAATTGCTTTGAATACTAAAAAATCCTGCCTGCCGATGTATAAATCTTCCGGGTTTATTTTATCGATATAATATTCGGAGCCGTTTAAATCTTTTTTATAATAATATTTAATCATTGCTAAATAATAAAACAGTTCTGAATTTTCAACATTTTCCAGAATTGCCAGATTTAAATATTCATCGGATTGCTGATAATTTTTCATTTTGAAATAACATTCACCTATTCTTTGATGCAGAAAGCCTGCCTCTTCTTCAAATTGATTTGTCATCTGCTCATATAATGAAATAGCTTTTTTTAAACTTTTTTCCCTGGAAAGCTGAAAACCATCGAATTCATTCGTTAATGCGTTTAAAAAATCATCATTGGATATTGTATATTCTTCATTTGTTAATTTACATTGATTATTCCTGAAAATATGATAATTATACTCGAGTGAAGTGCAGTCGATATTAATTTCAGAAGAAATTTCTTTGCTTATATCGGTAATCGCCGTTCTCAGTTCAATGTGATTGGCTGCGGTTTCATTATAATTTGAGATATTTGTAAACTGGCTGGTTATTCCAGATGATTTATTTGTATTCTGATCCGGTTCCTCTGCTTTAACATTAACAGGCGGTTGCAGCGGTTTTTCTTTTTTTATGGGCGTGCTGTTACATGAAGCAATTAAAAATAGTAATATTAATATTATAAATATTTTCATGCAATGTCCTGAAAAATTTTCAAGATATGTTTTTAAATTATGATTAATTAGAATTATAATTTGTGTATAATAAAAACACAAAAAAGTCAGTTCATTCCGGGGAGTTTTCAACAAGATCGAAATGCCATAATAAACAAACAATTTCCAAAGTTTTCGTGTTATGGTATTTTATACTTTGACCAATATTCATTCAATTACTCAAGGCTTTGCAGGGACAGAAATGAAATTCAAATTCTTCAGATAGTTTAGTAAATTTAATTCGGTACGCTTCTTCAAATTCAATGCTTTCTTTTTTCCAATTGCTCTTTGAAAAAAATACCGGGCTGTCAATAACTATTTTTATTGTACCGGATTTCAGGCTTAATAATGAATTTTTCTTCGATAAAATATTTTCACTCCCCAATATATATAAAGGAAGAACAGGAGAACCGGTTCGAGCTGCAGTGATAAAGGTTCCCGGAGCAAAAGGAAGTAAATTTTTCCCGCTTCCCCTTGTTCCTTCAGCATAAATTAATACACAATCTTTTCTTTTTAGAAAAGAAGAGATTTTATAAAAGTTTTCACTTGAAATTGATTTATCGATAACTGGAATATATTCATAAAGTTTCATACCATAACCAAAAAATAATATTTTAAAATATCCTTCTTTCGCAAGAAAATGAATTTGTAGTAGAGGGAAATTAGCTATTATTGAAAGCTGATCAAACCATGAACGATGATTTGCTACAATTATATAACTTTTATCTAAAGGGATATTATATGGATTCTCTAATATAACATTAACATTAAACAATTTCAATGCCTTACTGTTATATCGTATTAAATCTTCGTAATATTGAGACCACTTTTTTTTAAGAATTTTACTTTTTATAATCGGTTTAGAAAACATATAATAAAATGTATAAATATAATAGATTAACCATAAACTCATTATATGTATTTTCTTAAATAAACTGTTTTGTGAAGTTTTATTCATCTATGTACCTCTCAACTTTCTCTAAATCAATTGAAAATTCTTCTTTTGCAATCTGTAGCAGTATTTTAAGATCATATTTCCGGGGATTATTGAAAGTTCGTTGGGAATATACAGTTACATTCCGAATTATTTTCTTATAATCATTATATTTTATATAATGACTCAGATATGGCGGAATATTCAACCTTTGGAGAATATTCTGGAATCGATCCGGCATTGATTCTTTATCCAATACTTCAAAGATTGAACAAATATATTTAATAGCTGAGTTTAAAGGTTCTATACCCCTGGAATCCAGGCATTCATCCTTATGACATTGCTGATTAAATTTCCAAACTATAGGTAAATTTAAAAATACGGCTAAACCATGGGGGATAGAATGATTTGCGGTTAGTTGATATGAAAGAGCATGGGCTAAAGTAGTTTTAGAAATATTAATAGCTTTGCCTGCTAAATAGGCGGCATTTTGCATTTTTTCAATTAATATTATTGAATTCATTGATCGATTTTCAAAAAAAGGTAATAAATAATAAATTTCTTGAATTGCCTTCTGGGCATTACTAATTGATTCTTTTGAAGAATGTATTGCCCATAAGGATTCAATTGCCTGAGATAAAGCATCCAACATTGTCATTACTTGAATATCAAATTTGATGTCAAATAGCCAGTTTGCAATAAAAAAAACCACCTCTGGAAGTAAGAAATCAGATTCAATATTATACTTTTTTTTATTTTGATATATAACACTAAAATTAGTAGCTTCCGAACCAGTTCCTGCGGTAGTAGGTATTGCAAAAAGAACCGGGTTATTATTATAAAGATAGTCTTTTTCTTGAGAACTATGAATAATTTCAGAAACCTTGGTATGTGTTGCATAAATATATCTTAAACATTTACTTAAATCTAAAACACTGCCGCCACCAATTGCAATAATTAAATCTGGAATAAAATTTTTCCCGATCTCTTTATATTTAAATTCTAAATCTGTGACACTAAACAACTGAGTTGAAAATAATATATGTTTTATTTGATACTGAAATGATAAATGTTTAATCAACTTAAAAATATCTTGATTATTCACTGCACTTTTAAAAGTTATAATTAATATTTTATTTATTTTTGATTCGGCCAGTTTAATCTGGTCAAGAATAGGCTTGATATTTTGACCTTTAATAACAACTTGTTCCACTGCCGTCACTCCCATACATATAGCATTTGATTTCCAGCTTTGAATCCAAAATATAATAATTTAAATTAGTGATTATTAATATCTTTATAATACAAACAATATTCATGAAGATTTTTCTTAGCGTATTTTAAATAGCCGAATGACAAAGCATCTTCAGCAATGAGCGCAATAATTAGTGGGATGTTTAGTTTACTCACCTTTAACAGGCCTGAATATGCCATAGCTGTGCCAAGTCCATTATTCTTTTTTATTTCATCATGGGTAATACCAACATATATATTGACTATTGATAACAATTTTTGGTTTATCTTTAAATACCTTAAGATACTGGTATTACTATCAGGCATATTAACCATCCAATGATAATTTGGTATTGAAATATTAAAACCAACCGTTCTTCCTGCAGGATTTATGGCTAAATATGCGAAGTCGGGTATTAAAACCTGTTTTAAGTTTTTAAATAATTCGATAAATATTCTAGAATCCAATTTATGATAACCAATAAAATCAGAATATGAATCATTTATCAACTCATTTAACAATAAAAGTTCATTATCATAATTATTTATGTCCAATTTGCGAAATTGATATCCTTTTTTTAAAAGACGATGGTTTATTTTTCCTATCCTGTTAATCAATTCGTTAATTGAATCCTCACTAAAAGTACCTGAATACCATTTTTTTAAAGGTTTAAATCCGATTTGCTCGAAGAGTAACGGATAATAAGATTTATTATATGGTTCTTTAAAAAATGGGACATCTTCAAAACCCTGTGTCATAAAACGATATGAATACCACAATGTACCATTCATTGGAGCCCACACGGTGGATATATTTTGCATTTTAAGCCAATTACAAGCTTTATCAATCAACATTGAGGCTGCCTTGATGTCATTTTCACACTCAAAAAAGCCTATACTGCCTAAAGGTTTATCATTAATTATCAATAATTTGTTAATAAAAGCCGTAGCTCGCCCGATAATTCGACCAGAACATTCTATTAAAAAGTTTTTATGATCTAAAAATGTATTAAAAGGATGGCTTCGATTAAGAAATTTCTCAAGATCGCTTTTAGATGGTGTTATCCATTTTTCCGATTGTTTATACAATCGCTTGGGTAATGAAATAAAATTATTAATATTTCCCTTTTGTTCATCAAATTCAAAAATCTGGTATACTTTTCCCACTAAAAAGCTACCCCATTAATTATTTTTGCGTTTCCACTAGAAGATGTTTCCAGTAGTTCTGACTTTAATACCTCAAGTTTCTGCCTTCAGGATTTTTTATTTTAATACAATCCACATTAAACGATCTTTTTTCTTACTCCAATAATAAATAGTAAAATGTTCATCAAAAAGTGCACTATAATTCCAATAATAATAAATAATAAAAAAATGGTCATACCTGGAATATAGAATATAAGCATTGCTAAAGAACAACCGATCACTGAATCAGCTTGATCAATAAAAATAAACAATAATCCTAATGCCCCTTTTCCGTGTTCGCCGGGTGCGATCCGTAATCTTCTTTTAAAAAAACTATTGGGAAGTTCAAATAAAACATAGGAAAAACCCCATACCGCCCCGAAAATAAATATGGAGAAAATAGAATGAAATTTATAAAAGGGAATTAATGATAGTCTGGCAGCCCAGGGAAAAGTAATTGCAAGAATATAAAATAAAAAAAACCAAAATGATGTAAATACAATCATTCCAATGAAGAATTTCCATGATTTATTATTACCAAATAACCTTTGTCCATCTGATAGAATAATATTTAAATCTATAGGTCTTTTCAAAAAATTAAAATACGGTGTTTTAATAAAAATCATATTCGTTGTACCTGCAAGTATCAAAGGTAACATTAAATATATAACTTCTAAAATCCGACTCATTTATTCTCCCTATTTTATATAATAATTATTGAAAAATTCTTATAGTAAAATTTCTGATGGTTATATTTACATCCATCAAAACATGAACTTTATTTGTGTCATTGATAAATTATTCAAATTTCAAGTGTAAATAAAAAAACGCTAATATAATAACTACAAGGATAATAGTAATTAAAATGTATTTCTGTGGTTTAAAAAATGGTTTATTCAATATCATAAAGAAACTAAAAGTAATTAACAATAGATTACTTATAGTAATGAACACCAAATGTTTTGTTATGAAAGAAAGACCAAATAAAAATAAAAGAAGAAAAAGACTCCAAAAAACTGGAAGACCGGTATAATATAATTTGCTTCCTTCTTTTAAATTACCAATAATATTAAATTTAGAGAGCCTTAATATTCCAGAAGTAATAAATATGAAGAAAATTATTAGAGATAATGGATCTTTATTACCAAGAACATATAAAAAAAGAACTGGAGCGATCAAATACCCGATTAAATCGATGAACCCATCTAAATATCTCCCGAATTCTGATTCAATATTTAATTTTCTGGCTATCATACCATCAAAATTATCAGCAAACATACCTATAAACAATAATGAAATAGCAAAATAAAAATTTTTGGCAAATATTTGAACCAGAGCAAAACTGGAAAAAAACAATGCTGACAACGATATTAAATCAGCTAAATTAAGACGGATAATAAAAACTTCCTTTTTTTCCATAGTATTACCTCTAATATTTATTAAATGATTTCCCAATGTGAGAACCAACTTTTACTAACGTTTCAATCCCTTTTTGAGAATAAAACTGTATATCTTCATCAATGATAATAGTGTTGGGTTTAAAAAGCAAAATAATAGTGGACCCTCCATACTCAAAATAACCTTTTTCTTCTCCTTTTTGAAAATAACCCCCATATCGTTTATTTTGAATTATTTTCCCAACCGTCATCGCACCAACTTCAATTTGTATTACTTCTCCAAATTGTTCAGTATATAATATGCAATATTCCCGATAATTAAGGTGATAAAGAGGAAAGTATTTATTTATTAATGGTTGAGGCGCTGAAGCATGATAATCACCTTTAATGGTTATTATAGGCCCTTGATTTCCATTATCAATATAACAAAATCTATGATAGTCAGAAGGAACGAGTCGAAAAATAAGACATAATCCATTGTAATAATTTCTTATTAGCTCTTTATTATTTATTAGCTCAAAATAATAATAATTCTTACCTTTCACCATAAGTTGTATTTCATTTTCTATACATCCAACTAGTAGACGACTATCAGCTGTTGAGATCAATGACTTAGCATCCTTATTAATCGGTCTTGCCGTTGGTTTTAATTTTCTAATAAAAAAATCGTTTAATGTAAGATAAGAAGAAATTGGCTGCTCAATTTCTTCAATATTAATTTGATATTTTTTAATAAGGTTGTTAATCCTATGCCTACTTTTTTGCCCCCTTTGAAACATTCCATATAGTTTATTAAATAACTTTCGTTTAAAAATTAAGTTGATTGCTATTCTACCCAAGAAAGTTCCATATAACTTCTCTTTTAACTCTTTACTATATATTAATTCTTCTTCTATTATAGATCTTTCACGATTATATATTTTAATTTTTGAATTTGCTAGTTTTGACATATTAACATTCTCCTTAATTACCTTATTCCACAAAGTTTCAATAAGCGTGCCCCTTCGATTCCTCAGGGCGGGCTAACTTGACCCGGGTATGATTCCCCGCAGTTTACGGAATTTATCCCGAGCAGAACCTGCCCTGAGTTTATCGAAGGGTCAAGGGGCTATCTATCAAGTTGGCTTCCTGCTATTCTGCATTTATAATACCTCGCAGCTTGCTGTGGGGGTAGTTTATTGAATTCCGTTGCTATACCCCGCTATAATCCGAATTGTAGTCAATCGCCATCATACCGATTTTAATCAAGCTATGTTGTCTTCTTTACTATTTAGGTTATGAAACACCATAGAAATCGTCGCCGATAATTTATCCACAAGTTTGTAAAATCGCTGTCTCTAGCACTATAATGATGTAACATACTAGGCGGTTCCCATAAATTGATGTTCCAGACTTTGAACATTAAATTGAACTCCAATTAATTGGATTTATTCTAATAAGCAGTCAGAAAAAAAGCAAGATGAAAAAATGAAAAATGATTCCAATCAAAAATCAAATTTTATCTGAGACATTATCAGGCAATGTTTTTTGTTATAATTAATAATTATATAAATCATATATAAATCGGTAATCGGTTATTCAATAGTTATTCTTTCATTATAAATTTATTGGCTAGATTTGATAATTAGTAGTTGAATCTTTATAATATAAAAAGTTTGTTATTGTTTACATTTAATCTAAACGAGTGCAAGAAGCAATCTATTTTCGGTTTAAATTTAATAAGTGAATAAAGAATAAGGAGGCAAAAGTATGTTTATAGGTTATATTAATCTACCTAATATTGTAACTCTTGCCGGGCTTGTATTATCAATAACCGCATGTTTTCTCTCCTATAACCAGAACTTGGAATTCGCGATTGTTTTTTTTATTTTTGCCGGTTTAAGTGATTTATTTGACGGCTTATTAGCGCGAAAGGTAAATATAAATCCTGAACAGAAAGCTTTTGGTGAGCAAATCGATTCTGTAATCGATATTGTCAGTTTCGGAGTTACTCCGGTAATAATACTCCTTAATTCGGGATTCAACGATTTCATTTCTTTGGTTATTTTTTCAATCTATTGCATCTGCGCAGCTATGAGACTTGCCTATTTCAATGTTAAAAAAAATTATTTGATAAAAGAAGAAGCAATGAATGGTTATGTGGGTCTTCCGGTAACTTATACTGCCCTTATTTTTCCTATTGTTATGACCACTAAATATTTTATTGATATAACTATATATCATATCATTATTTACATGGTTATAATCATTATATCTTTCTTTTTTATATTTAAAATCCATTTCCCGAAAGTCAAAGGAATATTCTATATAATTTTTCCCATAATAGCATTAGCCTTAATTATTACTTGGGTCCTATTGTATCTGAAAAGGTAATAACCTATGAGACTTCTAAAATCGGATCTGACAGATATTACATTGTATAATCTTCAAACCGGGAAACTGGAGAAAGAAAAGATTTTTGGGCAAAAAAAAATGGATCTCCTATATGGATCATGGTTCGGACATCAACTAACTAATATTTTTATATCTCAGCCCTTATTCTCAAAATTCTATGGCTACCTTCAGAAAAGGAAAAAATCCTCCGGGGATATAGACAGTTTCATAAAAAAATATAACATTGATACTTCCGAACTAGAGAAACCAGTTAAAATGTATAGGAATTTCAACGAATTCTTCATTAGAAAACTAAAACCGGAAGCTCGGCCCATCAATCAAGATCACAATATACTGATTTCACCGGCGGACAGCCGGTTACTAGCTTATCAATTAAAATCCGGTGTCGTTTTACCAGTTAAGGGCAGGTATTTTTCCGTAATCGAAGTAATATCGGAAAAAAAGCTGGCTAAAGAATTTGATAATGGTATATGTCTTGTATTCAGACTCGCACCTTCGGATTATCACAGGTTCTGCTATATAGATGATGGACAACAAGATCCAGTGACTTTTGTTCGGGGCAGACTTCACTCCGTTAGCCCTCTATCACTCAATCGTGGTATCAGGGTTTTTCCTACAAATTTCCGTAATTATTGTGTAATGCATACTAATAATTTTATGGATATTATCCAAATTGAAGTTGGAGCTCTAACTGTGGGAAAGATTGTCCAGAATAATCCGCTGGGTCATAATTTTAAGAGGGGTGAGGAAAAGGGTTATTTTGAGTTTGGCGGTTCGACAATCATCCTTTTTATAAAATCGGATATTGTTATAATTAATGATGATATTATGGAATATTCATCAAGGGGAATAGAAACGATCGTTAAGTATGGTTCTCCTATAGGGTCAAAGAAAAAATAATAGTGATTCATGCTGTTACATAACCTGAATTATCCTCTCACAGCATTCAAAAAAGTTTTGATTTTAAACAATATTCTTTAATTTTGCATTTCTTTATTAATTGTTCTAGAATATTTTGACAAGCGCCGTCTGTGCTCTTATTCAAAAATAGCAGGAGGATTATCGTGAAGTTCGCAGAATATCTATCACGTGGCGACATCTCTTTGGCAATGGCTTCACGCATTGGTGTGGACATAGGTTCTCTCTTCTTGAAAGTAGCTTACCTCGATGCTAATAGTGCTTTGATCGGCGCGCAATACAAGCCCCACGGCGGTGAGCCTGAAGCGTACTTACAGCGAATCATTGCGCATTATCCGACCCGGTCTATCTCAATCACTGGATCAAGCCTTGATTTTAACATTGCCCGGGTTTTCCCACAACATGATCTCGTTAATGCAACCATTCAAGGGGTATTGCATTTGCGTCCAGATGTTCGTAATATCATCGACCTTGGGGCAAGCTCAGCGACCTTAATCGAGCTCGATAGCCGTGGTCGTTTCCGCTCGCTCAGCCAGAATACTTTGTGTGCCGCCGGTACCGGTTCCTTCATCGACGAGGAGTTGGCACGGTTAGGAATATCGTACGCCGATCTTGCAGCGTTGCCCGTTGTAAACAAACCACCAGTTATAGCTAGCCGTTGTGCTGTGTTTGCTAAGACGGATATGATACACCGTCAGCAGGAAGGGCACAGTAAGAACGAGGTTCTAGAAGGCCTATGCCGAAGCATGCTGCGAACTTGTCTCGACGTCCTGCTCAAGAGCAAAACACTATATGGTCCGACAGCCTTGGTTGGTGGCATTGTGGAGAATCCGAAGATTGTCCGCTGGCTAAACCATGACTATCCAGTTGGAATAGTAGCCATAGCGCTCGGTCCTATTGTGAGTGCCCTGGGTGCCGGACTGATAATGGGAGAGTCGGCAAAAGCCACTGTATTTTCGGTAAATACAAAGAGCGTACTACCACAAAGGCCATTGCTCAAAATGACTCGCACTCACTATCCCTCTTGGGAGACATATGCCAGTCATCTTGAAGAAGGCACCGAGGTACGTGAACTTGTGAAACTTGTACCGGGCCGGCTTCAAGCCTATGTCGGACTTGATATAGGCTCAACGAGTACCAAAGCTGTGGTTATGGACTGTGAAGGTCGGTTGCTACTCGATCTCTATCGTAAGACTCAGGGCGATCCGGTGAGCGCCACAAGGAAACTATTTGAGATTCTTGAACGAATAATTCTTGCCCACGGGCTTATGTTTGAAGTTCTTGGTATTGGTACAACTGGATCGGGACGCAAGCTAATTGGGGAGCTAATTGGCGCCGATCTCGTGGTCAATGAAGTGTCGGCACATGCCTTGGGTGCAGCGTGGCACTCTCCGGACATCACCACTGTCTTTGAGATTGGTGGTCAAGACGCTAAGTACCTACGGTTATGGAATGGGCATGTCATCGATTCGAATATGAATTACGTTTGTGCTGCTGGCACAGGTTCATTTGTTGAGGAGCAGGCACGTAAACTTAGCTATAAAATTGAAGACATTGGTGATGCCGTGCTCGGTATTTCACCACCTATCACTTCTGATCGATGTACCATCTTCATGGAGCAGGATATCCGCAAACTCTTGCGGCAAGGAGCAACTCGTGCGGAGGTACTAGCCGCAACGATCTACTCAGTAATCCAGAACTATCTCGCCAAGGTTGTCGGCAATCGGCCGGTTGACGGTGAACGCGTAATGTTCGTCGGCGCGACTGCACGTAACAAAGGATTAGTGGCAGCAATAGAGCAATTGCTTGGCGTCGAGGTAGTGGTCCCTTCATACTGTCATGTTATGGGTGCGGTTGGTGTGTGCCTCGAACTTGCTGAAGTGAGCCTCAAAACACGTGAACCATCAAAGTTTCGCGGCTTTGCTGCAATGCAAGAAGAAGTTAACCTTTACGACCAAGACTGCAATTTATGTACAAACTTCTGCCGTATTACCGAGTTGCAGACGCCCAGCCTGCATGAAAAGGTGTCATGGGGTTACATGTGCGGGCGTGAGCCATCGGCAGTTCGGCAACGTGAGATTCCAGGACTCGCTCTTATGCGGCAGCGTGATCGACTTTTACAAAGCTACAAACGCCCTATTAAATCAGGGCGTCCGACCATTGGAATTCCGATGTCGCTCGCCACATACCAGTTCTTACCGTTATGGTCGGCATTCTTTGATCAACTTGGTTACAATCTAGTGGTCTCTCGCCCCTCCAGTAGCATGACGCGGTTGCGAGGTGACAATCTTGCAGCTCCGGACTTTTGCTTTCCTGCGAAGGTAAGCTTAGGTCATGTGGCTGACTTACTTGATAACGCACAGGTAGACCACATCTTTTTACCATCGCTCCTCGAGAACCAGCAAAACGACGCCACGAGCCGCAGCTACCTCTGCCCCATGATAATCAACATGCCATATTACTCAAAGGCGGCGCTTGTCGACCACACAAACATCAAACATATTCTCTTTGCTCCCTTTAATTTTAACTGGCCCGAAACGAGACAACTCAATTTCCTCGAGCAACACCTCGGTGGTAATCTTAATGTCTCACGTAGGCAACTCCAAGCTGCATTCCATGAAGGCATAGCCGCACAACAACAGTTTACAGCAAACTGCCAAGAGATCGGTCAAAACTTTCTGATGACTCTTGACACTACATCGCGTGCTCTTGTCGTCTTAGGGCGACCGTACCTGCTATACGACTATGAGATAAACCTGCATCTTCCCCAGACCATCGCGTCATACGGACACACAATTTTACCGGTCGATCTCATGCCATTCAACGATATAACACGAGAGGAACTGCGCGAGAATTTTAACAACATGTACTGGCACAATGGTCAAATGATCCTCAATGCTGTTGAGTTCGTACGCGAACACCCGCAGCTAAACGCCATCTTTCTAACGAGCTTCAATTGTGGCCCGGACTCTTTCCTTGTTTCTTACGCTGAGAACGCTATGGGACACAAGCCAATGATCACCCTCGAGCTCGATATACATTCCTCGGCAGGGGGCTACATCACCCGTCTAGAAGCTTTCTTCGACAACATCGCAAAAAATCCTATCCGTAAGGTGTCAAAGTACCATGCTGGTATAGAGATTATTTCGCTTAATAACTTGAGCGATGAAGAAGAAATTGTTGCACAGAATAATCCAGATCCACTACCATCTGTTTACGTAAGTGCCCTGCGCCACGCAGGCTACCGCGCACATGTTCTTCCGCCGGCTTCAGCCGATACTTACGCCCTTGGTATGAGATACATGAAGGGTACTGAATGCTGCCCGGCAATTGCCAGCGCCGGTGCAATCCTCGACGAGGCGCTTAAAGCCGATAATCAGCCCTTCAACGTTTTTTTTGCCCGCACCTGTGGTCCCTGCCGTCTCGGCCAATATATCTACAAGTTCAATACTATACTAAAAGAACACCGCCAGGGTGTGAGCCGTTTTGTTACATTTAAACTCAACATCGATCAACAGGATAGCTTTGGAGTAGATCTCAAGCTCTCGGTATTCCGCGGGCTCGCCGCTCTCGATGTGCTGGGCAAACTAGTGCAACGCACACGGCCCTATGAGCGTATAGCAGGCAACACCGACCGGGTGTATGAGGTATATCGCTCTGAGATCCTCACAGCTGTCGAGATTGGTGACCCCGTGGACGTCATTATTGCCCGTGCCGCAGCCGAGTTTACCACGATCCCTGTGAATCGCCGGAAACGGCCTATTGTCGGCATTGTTGGCGAGTTTTTTGTTCGGGCCGACAGCTTCATTAACCAAGACTTGGTACGCTGCATTGAGGCGAACGGCGGTGAGGCATGGCTCGTCGACACGACAGAATGGCAAATTTGGGGTACCTCACGCTCGTTACCCGAGTATGGCGAATATGGTGAAGGAGTAACGGATACTGATGGTGCAATTCCTCCCGCCAAGGTGCTTGCAGAGCTCGAGGCAGAGCAGGATAGGCTCATAACTCTTTGTGGTGATCTCTTATGTGACCGTCACGAACCGAACATGCGCGATGTTTATTCGGCGGCCGAGAAGTACGTAGATATAACATGTTCCTGATGAAATCTTACCGGTTGTTGGCCGCGGCATCCTCTTCGCTTTGCGTGACCATGTATCGTTAGTTATCAATACAAAACCCTTTTCATGCTTGCCTGGCAATATGGCGGGTGCAATCCTTAACCGCTTATGTAGTGAGCTAGATTTCGCGTTTCTCGATATCGCCTATGAAGGCAGCGGTGATCCCAACGCCCCGGTGCGTACCCTGCTTGCTAATCTCCGCACTATGGATCCGGAATAAATAATATTACCCGAACTTATTGACTTTTCGTGCCGGCACTTACAATTTTAATAGTCATATATTATCAATGGATAAACCGCCTTATCATCAAAACCAAACAAGGTAAAACTCAAAATCCCAACACAATTTATTTTGCCCCTGCCGCGATGAGAACATTCACAATGTCAGCATGAGCATTATTTGCTGCATACATCAATGCCGTCCTGCCATCTTTATCTGCTTTATTAACATCGGACTTTGCTTTGATCAATATATTGATTATTTCCGAATAGCCTTTGTCGGCCGCATACATTAAAGCCGTCATGTTGTCTTTATCTGCTTTATTGACGTCAGACTTTGCTGAGATTAATTCTTCAACTGCTCCCGATTGTTCACTTATTGCAGCCAGTATTAAGGCGGTTAAGCCATTATTATCAGTCATATCGATGCTTTCTCCTGCTTTTATCAAAGCTTCAACTGTATCCGGCTGGCCTTTGCCGGCCGCGTACATCAAAGCCGTCATACCATCTTTATCAGACTTGTTAACTTCGGTCTTAGCCTTAATCAAGGCTTCAATGGCAGCGGTTTGTCCTTTATCGGCTGCGAACATTAAGGCCGTCATACCGTTTTTATCAGACTTGTTAACTTCGGCCTTAGCCTTAATCAAGGCTTCAACTGTACCGGTTTGTCCTTTACCGGCTGCGAACATTAAGGCCGTCATGCCGTTTTTATCAGACTTGTTAACTTCGGCCTTAGACTTGATCAAAGTTTCAACTGTACCCGTTTGCCCTTTATTAGCAGCTAAAACTAAAGCCGTCAGGCTATTATTATTTACTGTGTCGACACTGGCTCCGGCGATGATTAAAACATTAACCGCATCTGAATAACCGTTGCCGGCCGCGTACATTAAAGCCGTTATACCGTCCTTATCCGCCTTGCTGACATCGGCTCCGGCTGCGATTAGCACATTAACCGCATCTGAATAACCGTTGCCGGCCGCGTACATTAAAGCCGTCATACCGTCCTTATCCGCTTTGCTGACATCGGCTCCGGCCGTGATCAATGAATTAACCGTATCTAAATAGCCTTTATCTGCCGCATACATCAAAGCCGTCATACCATCTTTATCTGCATCATTGAAATCAGCCTTTGCCTTAATCAATGCTTCAACCGAGCCCGTTTGAACATTGTCGGCCGCCAATATTAATGCCGTCATTCCATTGTTATTTACAGTATTGACACTTGCCCCGGCTTTTATCAATGCTTCAACCGCACTAGGCTGGCCATTGTCGGCCGCGTACATCAAAGCCGTCATACCATATTTATCTGCCAAATTTACTTCAGCCTTCGCTTTTATCAATGCTTCGACCGTATTAGTTTGGCCATTGTCGGCCGCATACATCAAAGCTGTCATACCGTCTTTATTCGCCTTGTTGACATCAGACTTTGCCGCTATCAATGCTTCGACCATACCGGATTGTACATTATCGGCCGCATACATCAAAGCCGTATAACCTAAAAAGTCCGTTTTGTTTATATCAGGCTTTGCCGCAATAATATCTTTCACTATGTCGATTCGGCCATTTTTAACCGCCAGCATCAGAACCGTCATACCGTCTTTATTCGCCTTGTTGGCATCAGACTTTGCCTTGATCAATGTTTCAACCGCAGCGTTTTTTTCACTTGTAACCGCTAACATCAATGCTGTCCATCCATTATAATTTTCCTTTTTCACATCGGCTCCGGCCGAAATTAATACTTTAATTACTTCTGAATTACCATCATTAGCAGCGTACATCAAAGCTGTCCAGCCATATTCATCCAAAGTATTGACATTACCCTTTTCAATAAAAATATAATTTGATAAATCTTCAATGTTTCCCTTTAGTACCGCATTATAAATACCTGTTTTAGAGTATACCATAGAAAAAGTAAATAGCATTGCGAGCAAGATACTGGTAATTAATCTTACAATTTTCATACCGTTCTCCTTAGATTAATGGATCAGTATAAACAAAACACTGAAAATTATTTTATTCCCTTGTAACTTCCATTTCACCAATAATGAGCCTGAAATTGCCTGTACTGGAAGGCCTTTCAGATGAATTCATTTCAAAATCCAGACTGAATAGGGGATAATCTTTTTTTCGGAATTTAAATGAATTCAGGCGAATTGATATTTGTTTCCAGCCTTTCCAGTCATCTGTCAGCCAGTATCGGTATTGTTCCTTACGTTTGGCAACAAGCTGAACAAAATAGGATTTATGAGTCTGAGTGCCATAAATCCATATTTTGATTGTATTCATATCGGACCAATCCATTTTATCATAGCCGAAATTTAAACTGACCCTTGAATATCCTCCTTTATTTGCTGTATTAATAGGAACATTGAAATCAGCGAAAACGGATTTCTTTCCATCCGTTACAAAATTTGTATATGCGGTCATTTCTATACTGCTGTTGGTACTATGATAATAATAATAATAATATGAATTTGTGGAATAATCGATCAAAATTAATTTCTTTTTAGGAAGTACAAGATTCTTGAATTCTCTATCCGATAAATGGAAAGAATCGGTATATCCGCTCTTATTTCTGTCAATTACTTTGATAATATGTTCCCTTTCGGCAGGAAGGTTTGAAAGGGCTTCATTTAAAGGTATTTCTTTATCGTCAAGGAAAATCTTAAAATTTTCACCCGGGGCTTTATTATTGATAGAACACCGGATATTCCCAAGAGCTGAATGGGTTATATTTGTTGTTTCTCCCGGCTTCAATATTAAAGGAGTATCAAAAACGATGGTGTTATCGGATAGGTTTTTTAATCTTACTGAATAAATCGCATTCGGCAATATTTTCAGATTCAGTGAAAAATTATCATTTGTTATTTTTGCCGCAAGCTTATTATTAATCTCAAGTGAATAAGATCCATTCCCTATTTTGAAATTTCCGATATTAAGATATGCGATTTTTACTTCTTCATTTAGAGTTAACTTGATAATCTGAGAGAGCATAGCATCGATTGTGTCGAAAATGTCGGCATCTATGGAAGTTTTATATTCATGTGTGTTCATTTTACCGGATGCTTTATTCCATATATTGAGGTTTATTTGTGCCGTCGGATCGGTTTTACTGCCAGTAAGAATGTAATTTCCGAAAATAATTATATCAGCTTGATAGTTGCTGTAAATCTCCTGCCGGCTTATTCCATCCCGGCTTAAGAATTCGGAATTCATCCCTGCCATTTCGGTTTTTTCAGGCACTTCGAAGGATGGCACAATGTAAAGGAAAGCGTATAATTCACTCAGCATGATTGTATTTACGATTTTAGCGTTAGGATACTTTGTTTGATTTGCTTTATTCTCAAACGGCAGTATCAGTAATTTCATTTTATTCGAAATTTCAACCGTTTCTTCTGTGGTAAAAACTTTGTTTGTCTCTATATTAACATATTCTTCCGATATGGGATTTTCTTCATTAGTTTCAATGTTTATATATTCTTCCGATATGAGATTTTCCTCTTTTACTACAGATTTCTGTCTGCAAGACGTTATTGATAATAAATAAATTATACATATGATTATTTCAACATATATTATTGTTTTCATTATCTTCTCCTGTAAATTTAGATATTATCACTAAATTCATTTTATACCAAATACTGCTATCCTGTCAAATTTAACAAGCGTGAACTGTCTGCCGTCTACCTGCCGGAGATCCCGGCGTAGGCAGGCCAGGCAGGCTGCTTGACCGGGTTCTCGCAGCTATGTGGAGTTTATCCCGAGTTCAGCCGAGGGAATTCCAATAGAAGATGCTTTCAGTTTTTCTGATTTTAATACTTGAGACTCTGCCTCGAGGATTTAATCCTGAATTGAAAGGTAATAGGCGATAATTAAAGGGTTTCAAAAGAAACAGGATTTGATTACAGTTTTGAACATGGCTGATAGTTAATCCCATAAAAAACCCCTCACGGTAATTAACCTTGAGGGGTAGCTGCAAATAGTCATTAGATTGGGCGTTATAGGAGTCGAACCTATGACCCTCTGCTTGTAAGGCAGATGCTCTAAACCAACTGAGCTAAACGCCCATTTATTAATGGGAATAATTTTATAATGTTTCCAGATAACCGTCAACTTTTTATCAAAATTAATGTTATAGTAAAAAAAATCTTGTTGAAATTCCAGATTATTCGGATTAATTGATCGAAGATTCAATATAGCCTTCCAGCTCTTTAGCCAGGGCTTCTGTTAAAAGAGTTAGGGCTATATTTCTTGTAGTTAAATAAGAAATCGGTTAAAATTATTATAAACTCTATTTATATTTTTGAATAAAGCATCCTGGGATCGACAAGCGGACACACTTGAAAATCAGGCGGGAGGTTTTATTATGTTTAAATTTGTAAAAACATTCTCAAAATACTTCTCAAGATGGTTCAATGCCGATTATAATATTGAATCAGAATCCGTAAATGTCAAAACGGGAATTGACTGGGTTGGGGCCACACCTTTTCTACTTTTCCATTTAATGTGCTTTGGAATAATCTGGGTCGGCTGGAGTCCTCTTGCAATCTGGTTTACCGTAATCTTTTATATTATAAGGATGTTTGGGATCACAGGTTTTTATCACCGGTATTTTGCACACCGCTCTTTTACAGCCAACCGTTTTTTTTCATTCTTGTTCGCTTTTTTAGGGTGCTCGGTCATGCAGCGAGGGCCTTTATGGTGGGCCGCAATACACAGGCATCATCACAGGTTTGCGGATACGAAAGATGACATTCATTCGCCATTATTTAGAGGATTCTGGTGGAGCCACATCGGCTGGATTCTGGCAAGGGAGAACAAAAGAACTAGGATTGAATATTTAAAAGACTGGCTTAAATATCCCGAAATCGTTTTTCTGGATGAATATGCGCTTTCAATTCCTTTTATAACGGCATTTCTTGTTTATTTCACAGGGGATTTTCTCTACCATTATTTTCCGGTATTGCATACGAACGGTCTTCAACTATTAATCTGGGGGTTTTTTGTTTCCACTGTTTTATGCAGCCATGCTACTTTTTCGATAAATTCAATAGATCATATGTTCGGAAGCCGTAGGTATAATTTACCGAATACAAGCCGTAACAATATTCTTATGGCGATTTTAACCCTTGGCGAGGGCTGGCACAATAACCACCATCATTATCCGGTTACGGCTAAGGCTGGTTTTTACTGGTGGGAAATCGATATTACTTATTACCTTCTGGTTGCTTTGTCATGGCTGCATATCGTAAAAAATCTCCGGCCGTTACCGAAAGAAATCCGGGATAAAAATCATATTGTTAATAAGCGTGGCGCTTGACTATTTTAAAAGGACAATTACTCTTCTGACGGTAACGAGATACTCTTTATAATGAATCTAAGTCTTTTCAATTGCTAAAGAAATTGGGTTATTAAATTGCTGAACCTTTAATATTTGTATTTGTAAAATAAACCGGCTCAAAGAGCTGATAACCGATGCCGATAACCGGGATAACTATAGATTCAAAAAAAATTATGGAGCAGATAACTGTTCCTGCGCTTACTTCATAAGCGACTTCGGGATTTTTCCCGGTATCCATATTAAATAAACCATAAGGTTCAACTCTTTCAACCTTGTTTGTCCGGGGATTTTCCAGGTATCTGTATGAAGCGCAAGATGTTAGGACCATACTGGCTATTATAATTAAAGCTGCCAAAAGTTTCATAATTTGCCTCCATAATTCGAATAATTTTTAAAGAACAATTTGCAATGATAAATTATAATAAATTTTCTTATAAATAGTCAATAGGGGTAGATGTTATAATAATTGAAGTATGCTATCCACCGGTCCCGAACATCAGCGATAAGCCCGCGGTATAATTGATAAAATCATTTTGATTACCGTGAACCCTTGAAGTGTATGTGTAGCCTGCCGTCAGCCCGATCTCCATAAATGATACAACGCGGAAAGCAATCAATAAAGTCGGTTCGACTACAAAAAAAGAACCGGAATCTTTTACTATATTCTGGGCTTGATTTGTATTATTTCCATCCTGCATGGATTTAATTGCTTTATTATCGGTTATTCCGTATCCGCCTGCTCCAATCAGACAATTGATATCAAACCTGATCCACTTTATTCTGTAGTAAACGTCAAGTATAAGCCCGCCATAACCCATTCCAAGCGAATAATCTTCCGTTGAGCTGTTCAAAAGGAATCCGCCGTAGCCGCCTCCTCCAATACCGAAGAAACGGTTTATCATCCATATTCCCCTTCCACCGACAAAAAGCATGTTGCCACGGAGATTATAATCCGAAAAGTTGATTTCATTAAAACCATATTTGATGAGTGGGCCACCCATACCGCCCATATAATTTTCTTTCTGCCCTTCATTATTTTCTTTACTGACGTTTTCCTCAGAAGATTTATTTTCAGATGGAGGTTTTTTTCCTTTATTATTCTTTATATAATTGTCCCTGTTTTTCTTCACATTATCAACATAGTTATCAAGGTATTCCTCATCCGTACCGTTTTTATTTTCATCGACCGATGATGAATTAGTCTGGCCTGTTTGCTGGTCTATGGAATCCGGATTGCCTTTTGAAGCTGTATTTTCAGAATTATTAGTAGGGTTATCATAATTTTTTATTATAATTGAGGGTTTTTTTCCGCCTATTATAGGAATATTATCAATGTTAATATTCATTTTATTTAAGAAATAATTGACTGTTGAGTTGACAAAATCCGTGATATCAGTTGAAAGTCCAGCAATTTTCTGATTAAAAGGTTTATCCTGTTTTGTATTTTCACCGGGTTTGGATTTATTGTTTTCATTAACACCGGATGTTCCGGCATCATTGCCCATCATCCTTGATATTATTTCCCTGCAGGCATCGGATATTCCCGATTGAGAAGGGGATTCCGAGGTGTCGCCGAATTCCATTACACCGGTTTCAACATCAATCACCCTGGCATTGATATAGTAATAATCTTCCATTTTAGAAATTGTACCCAGGAGTATTTTTTGTGCCGAAAGGAGTTTTCCGACCTTTGCCGCGTATTCGCTTCCTGTCAATCCTGCCAGCTCGAGCTTTTGTTCATCCAGTATCGTTGTCATATCTTTTCTTTCTACTATCTTATATTTTTGAGTTTTAAAAAGCTCGATCCTTATCCTTTCTGTTACAAAATCAGCCAGATCGGTTGAAACACCGCTTTTCGGTTCGAAGTCCAGGACAGCTATAACGGGTATGTTTACTTTATCGGCTGATTGAGAAAATGTATATCCATTTATTAAAATTATGCCGGAAATTAATATCGCTGTATATTGAATCCTCCCCATCAATGTCCTCCAATATTAATATTTTAATGACAATATATTTAATATGCAAAACTTATGCCATTAACAAACCTTACGTTTGATCAATTCGCATTTTTTGAGTAGATATATAGATAATTCTATTATTAGAATTAAATAAAATGCAAAAAAAGTGTAAAGTTAAAAGTACTAAAAAGCTGTCCAATGAATGTTTTGACAGAACCTTAACCGAGGAATTGAATGGGCTCTCAATTAAGTTTTTATCCGTAATGATATATCAATAATGATTTAAATCTTATAATTCATTTTTCTTTATACTTCGGCTTTTTTTGCAAATTATTCTTATTTTATTTAGAATTAATCGAATTGATTGAAAATTTTCCAAAAATCACATTATTTTTTTCGAAAATATTTACCGGTTTAGGACAAAAGTTTCTACCCCTGGGAGGATTCTTTGATTATTAATTCTGGAATTACTAAAGTTAGGTATTTCTTTGTTTTTGTTTTAACCGCTTTAATTATTTCATTGGGGCAATGCTTATACGCAGCTAATAATTCTTCATTTATTAAATTAAATGAGGGATGGGAATACAGCCGGGGAGATTTCC
This sequence comes from uncultured Spirochaetota bacterium, assembly GCA_963783575.1. Classification (GTDB taxonomy): domain Bacteria; phylum Spirochaetota; class Brevinematia; order Brevinematales; family JAOACQ01; genus CAWEAK01. The sequence continues at coordinate 137,861 of CAWAOD010000006.1, forward strand.
CCGGATCAGCAGAAATTAACAATACCGCTGTTCAATGGGCATCTCTGGAAGTACCTTTTAATCCTAAGCCGGGAAACGTGAATCAAATTGTTTGGTTTAAAATAATCCTGCCCTCTCCTAGGGATTGGGATCAATCCTGGGAGACACCGAGCCTGTTTATTAAAAATGCCGCTGAAAAATTTGAAGTTTACACGGATGAAGGCCTGGTTTTTAATAATCAGTCTGATAGTCCTTTTTTGAAATGGTATCTTATTCCCATCTCAAGCGCTAACGCAGGAAGAACGCTCTATATCCGGACAAGTTATGAGAATCAAAACGGCTTCGGGTTTATAACCGGTATTGAGCTTGGAGCCAGCACTGATTTTATCAAGAGAATGATCCGTGAAGATATTGATTATATAGTTCTGGGAACATTTTTTTTCCTTATAGGAATTTCCATTTGTTTCTTATTTATTTTTATGAGAAGATCCGAACAACTGGCAATGTTATCCCTGGCTTTTTTCGCGATCTGCGGGGGATTATTCACTTTTACCCAGGCGGAAATCAAACAATTGTTCATATCAGTACCTGAAATATGGTTTTACATTAATACAGTATCTTTATTTCTTTACCCTGTGGGTATTGCCGTTTTTGTTGAATTTGTTTTTGGCGGCAGGCTCCGTTTTATATTAAGGTTTTTATGGGTTGTTAACATTATTTATTCAATTTTTGCAATTGACTCGATTATTAAGAATCCTTCCGGTTTGAATATCAGCATATATATCCCTTTCTGCATACTGGTGCTTGTGCAATTTACGCTTAATATTATGATGGTCGCGCGTGATGCGATAAAAGGAAACCGTGAGGCTTTGATATTCAGCAGCGGTATGGGAATTTTTGCATTATTCCTCTTGCTTGACTTAATACGTTTTTATCTTTCCGGCAATTTGATGTTTTCAACTTTGAGAATGACGGAAATTCATTTTACTTTTCAATACGGTATGTTTTTCTTCCTGCTGTCGCTGGCGCTTATACTCACGCTCCGTTTTGTCGAGACTCACAATAGTCTTGAAGCTTATTCAAAAGATCTTGAGGACAAAATAAACGAAAGGACTCTGGAACTTTCCCAAGAAAGAAATAAGCTGAAAATCAGAAACGAAATTATGGAAAATGAACTTTCGATGGCAAGAGAGATACAGCTTGCCATGATTCCATCACAGAGTCCAAATCCGAATATTTCATTTTTCTATAAATCAATGGACCAGGTTGGAGGGGATTTTTACGATTTCATTGACTTCGGCGATAACATAAGAACCGGTATATTTCTGAGTGATGTATCGGGACATGGAGTACCTGCGGCTTTTATAACTTCCATGATAAAAAGTTTTATTTTAAAATCAATGGAAATGAGAAATGATCCGGCATGGCTCCTCACATACCTTAATGATGCGCTGGTTAAACAGACAGGGGGTAATTTTATAACCGCGTTTTACGGGATTTATAATAATAAAACAAAGGAATTTACATATTCCAACGCAGGGCACAATCCGCCATACCTTATTAGGAATGCTAACGGCACTTCTTCCGGGATGGAACTTCTTGGTTCCAGTAATAAAGGGATTCCTCTGGCAGTTTTAAGCAGCGCAGATCTTCAAACTCTGAATAAGAAATACTCAAATTCAACGGCGTCTTTATCTGAATACGGTAAACTATTTTTATATACCGACGGTCTTGTTGAGGCTGTAAATATTAAAGATAAGGAACTTGATGAAAACACATCCGACTTTGAAAGCGCCTGCCTTGAACAGGCTGTATCGGATTACCGGGGGCTTCCGGCAAAGGACTTTGTTGACAGGATCGTTGAAAGGCTTATAGAATTCAGGGGGAGTGATAAATTTGAGGATGATGTCTGTATGATCTGCCTTGATTTATTGACCGCGGAGGCATAGAATTATTTAAATGTCCGAAAAGGGGAGGATTGTATGAAAATTTATCTTATCCGCCATGGAGAGGCGATTGATAATAAAAATGATGATCTCAGGGTATTAACAGATTCTGGCAGGAAGCAATCCGGATCAGTCGCCTCTTTTTTAGCAAAATCAGGAAAGATTAAAATTTCAGCAATTTATCACAGTACAAAAAAAAGGGCTGGAGAAACCGCTCTGATTTTTGATAAATATTTAAAGCCTACCGGTGGTATTAAAGAGGTTTCGGGTTTAAAACCTGGAGATGATCCCGGTATATGGGTAAAAGAAATAAAGCGAATAAAAGAGAAAGAAAAACCGGACGGGATAATGCTGGTTGGGCATTTGCCCAATATTGAAAAGCTTGCGGAAAAATTGCTGAAAGCAGAGTTGGGGGATTTTATTAAATTTCCCTGCTCGGGAGTTGTCTGTCTTGAAAATACGGATGATGACGCCTGGAAATTGTTTTGGATGATAACGCCAGAAATTTTACCCAAATAGCTGATCTATGATAAAATATTACCGTGGGAGGACTTGATGTTTTTGAATAAAATAAAGCTTGGTCCAAAATTTATAGGCGGATTTTTAATTGTAGCTTTAATTTCGGGTATAATCGGATATATCAGTATAATCAATTTCAGCAGGTTTGATGCAAACGATGAGCTATTATATGAAAAGCTCACGAAACCCATGTCCGATCTTTTATATATGAGTGAATCTTTCCAGCTTGCAAGGGTTAATATGCACAAAATACTTCTCGGTAAAACCGATCTGGAAATACAGAAATACAGCGGCAATATCAATGATATTTTAAAATTGTCCGATAAGCACGAAGAAGCCTTTGAAAAACAGATTTTTACCGAAAAAAGCCGCCAGTATTTTAACAGCTATCTTTTTACAAAGAAAAAATATCTTGAGCAACTCAATCTTATCGTCTTTCTTGTAAAACAAAATAAAACTGCGCAAGCAAATCTTATTGCCGATGGTACCGGATTGGCCGCGGCCGAAGCCCATCAGGCTTCAATTGAAAACATGGTGGAATATAAAATCAAACAGGCAGATGAGATTACCGCAAATAATGATATTATACTCAGAAATTCTACGATTTTGATGCTAATTATAACCGCTTTCGGTTTTATTCTTGCATTATTTATTGGAGTGCTTCTGACATTATCAATAACTCGTCCCCTGGACATGGCCGCAAAAATTGCCGATCAAATAGCTGAAGGAGATCTTAATATAGTTAATCCGGAATTTAAGCGGGATGATGAGGTCGGGGCACTTATGAAATCATTCAACGAAATGACTATAAGCCTGAAAAGGCTTGTATTTCAGGCAGACGCAATCGCCGATGGAAATTATAATGTTGAAATAATCCCAGTAAGCGATAAAGATATTCTTGGTAATTCAATGAAAATCATGGCCCAAAACCTTCACAGGAATGAACTTGAAGATGAAGAGCAGAACTGGCTCAAAGACGGTCTGAATAAACTTGTGATGTCATTAACTGAAGATTTCACTCCCGGCGGGATTTGCGATCATGCGGTTAGCTTCATCTGCAGGTATATTCAGGCAGGAATGGGAGTTCTATATATTTATGAGGCTGAAAATGAGAATTTAAAACTCATGGGGACATATGCTTTTACAAAAAGAACGGAATTATCAAATATTTACAAAATCGGTGAAGGTGTTATCGGCCAGGCGGCACTTGAGAAAAAACCGATACTCCTGAAAAATATCGAACAAAAAGGCCTTAAAATCATTACCGGTACAACTTCCGAACCATCTTTGAACACTTATACATATCCTCTGATTTTCGAGGATGAACTGATCGGAGTGATAGAATTGGCTTCATTTATACCGTTTAACAAAATTGTGCAGGAATTTCTGTTTGAAGCGGATAAAATCATATCCAGCGACCTTCATTCGGTTATACAGAATACCAGGATAAAAGAATTACTTAAAGTAGCAGAGGAATCTGCCGAAGAAGCTAAAAGAAAAACCTCTGAAGTCCAGAAAGCCAACTCATTGCTTGAGGAACGGCAGCAGCAGCTTCAGCAGCAGAGTGAAGAACTTCAGCAGACCAACGCGCTTCTTGAAGAACAGCAGCAGCAGCTTCAGCAGCAGAGTGAAGAACTTCAGCAGACCAATGCGCTTCTTGAAGAGCAGCAGCAGCAGCTTCAGATGCAGACCGATGAACTTCTGAAAAATAATGAAAGTCTGGTCCTTGCTAAAAAAGAATTGGAGATGGTAAATCAGTATAAAACTCAATTTCTTGCCAATATGTCACATGAGCTCAGGACACCGCTTAATTCAATAATTCTGCTTTCGAAAATAATGAGCAGAAACGAAGGTAAAAATTTTACCGATAGGGACATTCAGAAACTCGATGTGATCTATCAGTCAGGCAATGAACTCCTGCGGCTGATAAATGATGTTCTTGACCTTTCAAAAATAGAAGCCGGTAAAATGCCGGTTCATTTTACAAGCTTCCCTGTTCAGGATTTAACAGATGAATTTCATGGTATGTTTGATTCAATAGCCAGAGAAAAGGGATTGAAATTTATTATAGAGAATGAGATTTCCGAAAAGTTAATTTCTGACAGGGATAAACTCTCGCAAATAATAAGAAATTTATTGTCAAATGCCTTCAAATTTACAAAAAAGGGAAAGGTTGAACTTAAATTTTATGAAACCGGAGGACAGGAATATCCTGTAAAAATATCTGTTTCTGATACCGGTGCGGGTATACCGGAAGATAAACATGAGAAAATTTTTGAGGCTTTTCATCAAATTGACGGCACAGTATCCAGACAATTCGGGGGATCTGGCCTTGGCCTATCAATAGCGAAAGATATGGCGGCGTTGATCGGCGGTATTATTTCGGTGGAAAGCGAGGAAGGTAAGGGCAGTATATTTACCCTGTCTTTGAAAAAGGATATGGAAAATTTCAGGCAAATGAGTATTTCTATAAAAGAAGTATTGCCGGTAAAACCGGGAAATGGTTCTATAAAAGATGATAGGGATAATATCGGTGAAACCGATGAAGTAATTCTAATCATTGATGACGATGAAATATTTGCTGAAAATGCGGCTGAAGTTGTTTGGAGAATGGGTAAAAAAGCTCTGATTGCCCTAAACGGTAAGGATGGATTATCATTAATCAGGAAATACAGGCCCAAAGGGGTATTTCTTGACCTTACACTGCCGGATATTGATGGTTTTGAGATCTTACGCGAGGTTAAGAGTACCCGTGAATTAAAGAATATCCCTATTCAGATTATTTCAGGCAGGCAAATTGAGGATAAATATGAAAAAAATGGGGCCGTGGGGTATCTTCAAAAACCGGTCGAACCTGAATTACTGGAAAAATCTATTGTTCAGCTTCTTCAGCTCTCAAATACCGGATTAAAGAATATCTTACTTGTTGAAGACCATAAGGAACAACGGGAAGCGATAAAAGAACTGCTTTCGGGTCTGTATGGAAAGATTTTTGAAGCAAGTTCTGAGGATGAAGCTATCTTATTAATCCGGAATAATAATATACATCTGACAATAATTGATCTGGGACTTGAAAAAGGCGACGGATTTGAAATCTGTAAATATATAAAAGAAAAAGGAATTGCCGTTCCCGTCATTATATATACCGGTAAGGATTTAACGGAACAACAGGGGAAAAACCTGAAAAAATATGCCGAAAGTATCATTATCAAAACCGTTAATTCAGATGAAAGGCTCTTAAAAGAAAGCCGGTATTTTCTGGACAGAAGCTTGCCGGAAGGAAAAACTCGGCTACAGCCGTTTTCAGGGGATATTCAATCTTTAAACCTTAACAAAAAGTCTATAATGATTGTGGATGACGATATAAAAAATGTGTTTGTTCTGACAAGCGCTCTGGAAAATCTTGGGGCAAGCATATACGATGCCCAGAACGGCAGGGAGGCTCTGGAATTGCTCAACCATATTAAAGCAGACCTTGTTCTGATGGATATAATGATGCCAGTGATGGACGGATACCAGGCCATTAAAGAAATCCGAAAAGACTTGAGGTACAAAGATCTTCCGATAATAGCTTTAACGGCAAAAGCTCTGAAAGACGATAAAGAAAAGTGCCTTGAAGCGGGGGCAAACGATTATATCACAAAACCGATCGATTATGACGCCCTTCTGCATTTAATACAGGCCTGGATTGTTAAAAATAAGGGGTGATTGTGAAAATTCAAACCGAACTGATACATCATATATGGCACATTTCCGTAACCGGAGTGTTTGAGTCCGATGAGGATATTGAAGAACTTTTGCAGGGCCTTGATTCAATCGATGTTAATACCGGGAAAGAAACTAATGTAAATTCGGTAGCGAATGTAAATTCGGTACATATAACTTTCTTTGACACAAGGGTTCTGCCTTTGAAAATTTTTGAAAAGCTGGCTCTTATGATGAATGATAGGGCCTTGAAGAAGAATAAAGCTAACTCGAAGATCAATGAATCAAACAGCCTGTTTGTTAAAATTTATGTCCTCCAGAGGTTTCTTTCATCATATCTTTTAAAATTGGGTGTCAGGAACACCTTTGTCCCATCTAAAACACTTAGAGAGCAAAACACATTTTTTATAAAGGCTATTGCTATAGGCGGTTCTGCCGAGAGCCTTGAAAAAATATTTACCATTGTTGAAAATCTTCCTTCCGCTAATATTTCAGTGTTTATTGTCCAGCACATTAAAGATGATGTCCCAAATCTTCTTGGGCCGCTTTTAAAAAAACGGACATCTTATAATGTTTTGACTCCCAATAAAATAATCCGGATAGAGGAAAATACGATTTATGTCGCTCCTTCCGGATGTCATATGAAAGTATCCGACGGCTTCATCTATCTTACAAAGGAGCCTCCAGTCAATTATGCCAGGCCTTCAATTGAAATATTATTTGAGTCATTATCGCATGAATACAGGGATGGACTACTTGCTATAATACTTTCCGGGTACGGGAAGGACGGGTGTAAAAGCCTCGGATTATTAAAAAAAAACCGGTCGAAGATTATTGTTGAAGATCCTGATGAATGTATTGCAAAGGACCTGCCGAAAAACTGCATTGATACGGGTAATTTCGATCATAAATTTAAAATGAATCAAATTGTGGATTTCATATCCGGCCAGTTAAACCGTTACAAAATCAGCGATAGTGATCTTGAAAGGTTTCTAAAGAATCTTTATTCCATTTATGGGTATGATTTTAGGGATTATCAGAAGGAAAGCATAAAACGAAGGATAAATTTGGTGATGATCGATGAAAAATTTGAAAATTTCATCTCGTTTCAGATGGAAATTCTTAATAATCAGGAATTGTTTAAAGACCTGTTTCTCGGATTTTCCATTAATGTTACTGAATTTTTCAGAAATCCTGAGGTTTTTCGCGGCATTAAAGAAAATGTTTTTCCAAATCTCAAATCTTACCCTTATGTCAAGATATGGTGTGCAGGCTGTTCTACCGGTGAGGAGATTTATTCTCTTGCGATCCTTCTTGAGGAAGCCGGGCTGTTAAATAAAACACAGATTTATGCTACCGATTTCAATCCATATGTTCTGGAAGAAGCAAAAAACGGACTTTATCCGGCCGGGATATTTAATCGGCTTCAAAATAAATATTTTATTGCCGGAGGTGTAAAAAAGTTTGAAAATTACTTTGAAAACCGCAAACAATATGTTAAAATAAATGATAGTCTGAAGAGGAACATTCTTTTTTTTCAGCATAGTCTGGTGGGAAGCGGAGTATTAAATGAATTCCAGCTTATTCTATGCAGGAATGTTTTAATATATTTTAATCAAAGTCTTCAGGAAAGAGTATTCAAATTATTTTCAGACTCGCTTGATATCAGCGGTTTTCTTATTCTCGGCGATAAAGAGGATATAAATATAGGGAGCGGGAACCGTTATTTTTCAATTTGCTGCAGGGATACAAAAATTTATAGAAAAATAAATTGATAGTGGTAAGGATTTTTGGGAGTTTTTATGAACAAAACGACCATCCTGATCGTTGATGATAATCAAAATAATTTATTTACCTTGAGGACACTTATTCAGGATCATACCGATGTGAATGTTGTTGAGGCATCTTCAGGAGAGGAAGCCCTGAAGAAAGTCTCGGTTTTTCCGGTTGACTTAATAATTCTGGATATTCAGCTTACGGGTATTGATGGTTTTGAAACCGCTTCCCTGATAAAACAGAGGAAAAAAACGGCTGATATACCTATTATTTTTTTAACCGCGGAATATATAACAGATGAGTTTGAAAAAAAAGGATTTAAGATCGGGGCTATCGATTATCTGACAAAGCCGATAGAAGAATATCAGCTTGTCAATAAAATCAATCTATACCTGAAATTGATTGAAAAGAATAACGAACTCAAGAGGAGCAATGAAGAATTGGAGAGGTTTGCGTATGTAATTTCGCATGATCTTCAGGAACCTTTAAGAACAGTCACAAGTTTTGCCCAGCTTCTTGAAAAAAGAAATTCCGGGAATTTAGATGCCGATTCTACTGATTTTATCAGAAGGATAGTGAGCGGTACAATCCGGATGAAGAATATGATCGATGATCTGCTGGAATATTCACGTGCCGGTAAGATAAATCATCCGCTTGAGAAAGTCGATAGCCGTAAAATCATTCAAAGGGCGATTGATAACCTAAAAAATTCCATAACAGAAAATGATGCGAAAATTACATATGAAGATCTTCCGGTTATATACGGCGATATTTCACAATTGATCCGGCTGTTTCAAAATCTGATCGGCAATGCTATTAAATTTCATGGGAATATACCGCCGGAAATTAATATATCGGCAAAGAAGAGAGATCATTCAACTAAAACCTGTGATGATATATCAGGAAAGGAATGGCAATTTTCCATCATGGATAATGGGATTGGGATTGAAAGCGAATTTTATGATGATATTTTTGAGATTTTTCATAGATTAAATTCTCAGCAGCAGTATACGGGGACTGGAATAGGGCTGGCTATTTGTAAGAGAATTGTGGAAAATCATGGGGGTAAAATTTGGGTGGAATCAAAACCAGGTGAAGGATCGGTTTTTCATTTTACATTAATGTCAATTTAATTGACCTGAGCCTGAAATACTTAGAGAGGATAATCCCATGACAAAGAATAACCCCATACATGTATTGCTAGTTGAGGATAATCCGAATGATGTTGCATTGATGAATGAATATATTAAAGAAATTAACAGTAATATACATATTTTAACGACTTATGAATTAAATTATACGGAAAACATGCGTGATACCGGTGATTATCTTTATAAAAATCATACCGATATAATTATTCTTGATCTTGACCTGCCAGATAGTACCGGGATCAAGACTCTTTCAAAGATCGGCGGTTATTTTAGGTATATACCGGTAATTATACTAACGGGCCATAATGATGAAAGTATGGGGATAGAATCAATTAAAATGGGGGTCAGGATTTTTTGATAAAAGGAAGCATTCAGCCTGAACTTTTATATAAATCCATGAGATATGCTGTTGAAAGATTTTCCATTTTAAAGGAGAAGGAAGATTTAATCAGAAAACTCGAGGATTCGGCATCAAAAGTTAAAACCCTGAGCGGGCTTATACCGATTTGTGCAAACTGTAAGAAAATCAGAAATGATAAAGGATACTGGGAATTGCTGGAGAATTACCTGCATTCGCATTCTGAGGCCGACTTTACTCATGGTATTTGCCCAGAATGCGAAAAACTACTTTATGACGATTTGAAAATGAAAAATCATAATAATTCAGTGCCGGTAAAGTAAATGATAATTATTTATAAAAGATGGTGAATATGAAACAGGAAGATGCATTTAATATTATTCTTATTGAGGATAATCCGGATGACATCAAGCTTATCGAAACAATGATTTCCTGCAATAATGGTAAGTTTGGCGATGACGGTGAATTGGCGCTTATAAATTTTGAAAGCTTGAAACCGGCTAAACAATATCTTGAAAAAAATTGCGTCGATGTCATTTTACTTGATCTGGCGTTATCGGATAGTATTGGAATTAATACTATCGATAAGCTGAGGGAAACTCTCTTCAAAATTCCAGTGGTTATTTTAACCGGATCAAGCGACATCAATACTGCGGTGTATGCTCTTCAGAGAGGAGCTCAGGATTATCTTATTAAAGGAGAATTTGACGACAAATTGCTTATGCGGGTAATCCGGTATTCGATTGAAAGGCATAAACTGATATCAAACCTGAAAGATCTTTCTCTGATTGATGAATTAACCGGGCTTTATAATCGCCGGGGTTTTTTATCCCTTGCAGAAAATCATTTGAAACTCATTAAAAGGAGATCCGGAGGGCACGCGGCTGTTTTATTCATTGACCTGGATAAATTGAAAGCGATTAATGATGAATACGGTCATAAAACGGGTGATAACGCTTTGATTGATGCCGCAAACATACTGAAGGAAAGCTTTCGAGGTTCCGATATCGTCGGCAGGATAGGCGGCGACGAATTCGCTGTTTTTGTGCATGAACTTCTTGAAAAAGATTTCGGTAAATTATGTGAAAGAGTGGGGAAGTATACAAAGCAGATTAATCATCGCGGTAAAAAGAATTACCGGATTTCTTTAAGCATCGGAACGGCTTATTATAAACCCGAAAATATGCAGACAATTGAAGATTTACTGGTCGAAGCCGATCAATCCATGTATGAACAGAAAAAGAATAGAATGTAAATTCCTGAATAAATATCTCCGGGTAAATAATGGCTTTTATTAAATTGCCGGGCTTAATCGGGAAAGTATATGTCCCGGATAATGTTGAAACAAAAAAACATCCCTGCGGGGATTGCTTTTCCTGCCAATGGTGCACCGATTTACGCTGCCGGGTATGTATGCAAAGAAATAAAAAATATGTTTCGGAGGTTTATATGAAAAAGATTCTCAAAATGTTTACCTTCTATAATAAATCGGCAAACGAAAAATTGATTCAAATTCTGGTAGGCCTGACTGCCGATCAAATCAAAAAGGATTTGAACGGTTTTTATCATTCGATACTCGGAACATTTCAGCACATATTAAAAACCGATATTATGTGGCTTAAAAGGCTGAGGAAATCGTTTCCGGCAATTGCCTGCTTATCCGAAGACAATATTCCGGATTTAAAAACAGTCGAAAATGAGGATTATAAAGAACTTTTCCCTGTCAGAAGGAAGCTGGATGAAATATTTGAGTCTTTTTCCGGTGAGATTCAGGAAAAAGATCTTGAATCGGTAATTTCATATGCAAATATGAAAGGCGATAAAATAGAAAAGGAATTATGGCTCTGCCTGATCCATCTTTTCAACCACCAGACACACCACAGGGGCCAGATTGCAGTAATGCTTGATATGATCGGCGTTCAAAACGATTATTCGGGCATATTAAACTACCTTTAGCGAGATCGTGTCGTTGCGAACTATGCGCAATCGTTGCGCTGCCGAACTTGCGTTCGGCAATACTATTAAATTAAAAAAAGTTATCATGGAACATCCTTGTTCCCTAGGTAACTTTGGCCTAACGAATTATGCGCAATCGTTGCGCTGCCGGACTTGCGTTCGGTAATACTATTAAATTAATAAATTTTCGAGTTCTGACTCCATAGAAAAATTCATGAACAAGCGGATATTTGCGTGGTTCCATATTTTCTTTACAGTTTTTGTCAATATCCCTTTATGGTTCTTTGTTAAAAGTTTACCCGCCGGCTTCAATATTCTATAGAACTCCCGGAAAACTCCAGGCTGGTATTCTTTGGGAATTTGGAATATTGAATAAAAAGAGATAATTCCGTCGCAAAAATTATCGGGTAAATTTGTATGAGCCATGTCGGCAAGATGAAATTTCATTCCCGGATGTATAAACCCGGCAATCTCGATGCATTTCTCCGAAATATCCAGACCATGAACATTGAACCTTTTATCGAACAAATAGCCGCCGATTTGTGCCGATGGCCTGCAGCTATTAAATTGAAAAAATAATAAAATATTCGAATCTTCCCGGTTTCTGCGTTATAATTAACCGGGCTGGATTATTTAATAATTTTAAATATTTATTTTAATTTTAGCAAATTCATCGCATGGTTTTCTGATAATGAACTGGAATGTCTCAGATTGGCCATTGCCTGATTTTCATAATTTGATTATATTATAATATAAGGTTAAAAACTTCATCAATTATTAACAGGCACTTCTAAAAATGAATTTTAGTGTCCTTTGAAATATGGAGAGAAAAAATATGTCAATCGCTACCGAAATAAAAAATGTTATTCCTGAAATTAAGAAAATAGATCTGGGTACAAGGATTCTTCATGACAGTTTTGAGCTTGGAATTTTTATGAAAGGAATTAACGGGCTGCTGGAAATTGCAGGGGGGATCCTTCTTATGTTCATAAGTCCTGTGAGACTGGATAGAATTATCAAGCTTTTAACCCAGCATGAACTGGCAATAGATCCTAATAATTTTTTAGCGAATTTTATTCTTCATTTAAGTCATGGCTTTTCGGTCAGCGCTCAGCATTTCGGTGTTATTTATCTTATATCTCACGGGATTGTTAAAATAATCCTATTTGTTATGCTCTGGAAAAAAATATTATGGTCTTATCCATTATCCATTATTTTCTTTATTCTTTTTATTGGCTACCAGATGTACCGGTATGCTTACCATCATTCCATATGGATGATAATTCTGACGGTCTTTGATCTGATTATAATATTTTTAGTGTGGAACGAATATTTAAGGATCAAGGCTAAACAGGCGGGATTAATTGTCAAATAGAGGAATTATGAATTACGTAGAAGATTTTGAGATTTACCTGTCGTATGAAAAACATCTCTCAAAAAATTCAATTTTAGCCTATAAAGCAGATATCACCGAATTTTTTTTATTTTTAGGGCGAGATGTTAACCCGGAAAAAATTTCCAGGGATGATCTTCTTGAATTCATCATAAACCTTAACGAGAACCAGATATCAAACCGGAGCATTTCAAGGAAGATAAGCAGCCTTAAAAGCTTTTTTATATATCTTTTAAAATTGGAAAAAATTACGGAAAATCCGGTTGAACTGATTGATTCTCCCCAGTATCTTAAAAAGCTTCCCAATTATCTTTCGCTTGAAGAGGTTGAGACGATGATAAACCTAGAAGGTAATTCTCCTTCGGGAATCAGGGACTCCTGTATCATAGAATTGATGTATTCGTCCGGATTGAGGGTTTCGGAACTATGCGGGGTAAAAATCGGGGACATATCATTTGAAAACAGGGTTATTAGGGTATTCGGAAAAGGAAGTAAGGAAAGGATTATCCCTATAGGAACTGCCGCGCTTGAAAGAGTAAAGAAATATTTGATTTATAGAAAAGAGTTTACAGGCAGGGCTTTTTCATCGGACTATTTAATCCTTTCGCGTCTGGGGAAAAAGATTTCAAGAGTTTCAGTTTGGTCGATCATCAAAAAAAGGGCCCGCTCGGCGGGAATTATAAAAGACATTACTCCGCATACCCTCAGGCACAGTTTCGCGACGCATTTGATTAACGGAGGCGCCGACCTCCGCGCCGTTCAGGAAATGCTCGGACATTCCGATATTTCAACAACTCAGATTTATACTCATGTTTCATCGGAACTATTAAAGGAGACCCACAGAAAATTTCACCCCCTTGAATCCGAATAATCCATTTTAGGAGGTTAATATGGATCAAAATAAATTTGTGCTGATAACAGGCGCATCAGCAGGGATAGGATTTGAAATGGCAAGGATTTTTTCAGCCAGGGGATATTCATTGATACTTGCCAGCCGCAACCTCAAAAAACTCGAGGAAGTCAAAAAGGAGATGGAGTCCTTATACAGGGTCAAGGTTTTTATTATTTCTGCAGATCTTTCAAAAGCCGATGCTGCTGAAAAATTATATTTTGAAATTGAAAAGATGGGAATAAGTGTTGAAATTCTTGTTAACAACGCAGGCTCGGGCTTAATTGGAGAGAGCGTTGAGAAAAATACCCATGAAATTGAGAACATGCTTACTCTTAATATATTATCACTAACAACGCTATGCAATCTTTTTGGAAAGAAAATGAAAGAAAGGGGATCAGGTAAAATCTTAAATGTCGGTTCTTTGATCGGATTTTACCCGGTACCATGGTTTTCATCATATGCGGCAAGTAAGAGCTACGTATTGAGCTATTCCATTGCTTTAAGAAGCGAGCTTAAAAGTTACGGGATTGTTGTAACCTGTCTTCTTCCGGGATTTGTAAAAACAAACTTTGACGATAATGCCGGTATAACAAGCTCTAAATACAAAAAATACTCGAATTCGAATTCTACCCCGCCGGGAAAAGTTGCCGCCACAGGAGTTAAAGCCTTATTTGCCGGGAAAGCCTTTGTCGTTGCGGGATTCGGGAATAAGATTTTACGTCTTTTATCATCGGCTATGCCGCGTAAAACGATCGCAGGATTATTCAAGTCTTTTATATCGGGTATGCTTAAGTAAAAAACAGCAAACTCTTGCAACAGTTATTAACTTATTATATAATAATCGACTTAATGGGGATGTAACTCAGCTGGGAGAGTACCACAATGGCATTGTGGGAGCCGAGGGTTCAAATCCCTTCATCTCCAAATTTATCCATCATACCGTTGCAGAATAAGAAGCTCCCGTTTTATGATGCGGGAGCTTTTATTATTTTAATTCAAAATCAAAAAACAAGTATACTTTTCATATTGACAAATAATAATAAATGTTATAATATTATCGAAATGTTTTAATATTAAAACCCATTTCTCTCTTGACATCGCTTCCTAATTTTAATTTAGTTACAACAATTCTAGTGCTTAATTGCGTAAGTTAACGATAGTATTTCTTAATTGAGAACCTTTCACTTCCCGTTTTCTCCACACAAAAGGTTTTGCGGTTTCAGTGTATGCTTTAACAAATGCATCTATTGCTTCTCTCAATTCTTCCGTGTTTTTAAAACTGGCGCCTCTAAGAGCTTTTCGGCTCATAATACCAAACCATATTTCCACCTGATTTAACCAACTTGCCGAAGTAGGCGTGTAATGAAAAAAAACATTCTTATTCCGGGATAACCATTCATCGTTCTTTTTGTGAATACAATAATTGTCTAAAATTACATGAATTTCTTTATCTTTTGAAACATCTACCACCACTCTATCCATAAACTCAAGAAATTCAATACGTCTTTTGTATTCAGTAGTTTGGGTGTGTATTAACCCTGTAGCTACTTCCAGCGCAGCAAATAGGTTCAGCGTTCCATTTCTTTTATATGTACTTTTGTATCCTCTTACAATTTTTCCATTATCCGTCTCTACATAGCCGGTTGTCCTTTCCAACGCTTGAATACCAGGTTTTTCGTCTACAGATATAACCAATGCATTCATCGGCGGATTTAAATACAACCCAATAATATTTGTGGCTTTTGTCGAAAATTCAGGATCAGTGCTGACACACCAACTTCGCTGTCGGGATAAGCAAATTCCTTCTTTTCTTAAAACCCTCCATACCGCATGCGTTGATGTGTTTAAATGTTTTGCTAAAGCCGGACCATCCCAAATTGCCTGCCCGATAGGCGGTGTTTTTTCCAGAGTTTCTAAAACTTTGTCCCTGAAATTCTGCCCATATATTTTTGGCTTTCCTGACCTGGGCAGATCATACAATCCATCAATTCCTTTTTGCTGAAATCTTTTTTTCCAATCAATAACCGTATTTGGTCTTATGTGAAGGTCAGCCGCAATCTCAGATACATTTTGTCCTTTCAGGCTATTGACAATTATTTTCGCCCTCTCTACAAGTCGCGCTTCCATAGTTCGGCTTCTCACCCAACTATCAAGAATAATTTCATCCGCTTTGGTGCATGTTATAACTTGCGTTTTCTTAGACATACAACCTCCTTTTTTATGTCTAAGATTATAATTAATAACGCTTATTATTGCAATTAAGCACTAGCAGTTCGAGCAGCGGGCAGAGTTCAGCTTCAATTAATAATACCCCGCCGGTTATTAATATAACATCGCCGACAAATGGCGAAAAAATAGGAACAAATTTCACTGTGACAGGAAGCTTTACAAACGGGGGTTCCGAGGTAACCAATATCTGTATATATATTTCATTAAATGGAAGCGGTGTTACCAATATTTATAATGCTCCGAGGTTAAATAATACTTTTTCTTCAACTCTCAACTTGCCCTCATACGGTTTTTATTACTTATGCGCGAAAGCGCTGGATTTAAACGGCAATACTGGAATATCGGCAGCAATAATGATAAATGCCGCACAGGTTCCATCAATAACAGTTTCTTCCCCGCTCAACAGCGGAATTATTATTACCAATAGCCAGCTTATTACGTTCACCGGGACGGCAGGTTTAACGGGCGCGTCGATTACAAATGTAATAACGGTTATAAACGGAGCAACCAATAGCGCAGTGGGTACGAATAGTTGGTCATATGCGGCCTCTCTAGCTGCTAACCAGACAAACAGCATAATCATCTTTGCTTTGTCCGATAACGGCGAGAAAAGCCAGGACTTAGGGTTTACTATACTCGTCGATACGGTTCAGCCTGTAGTTACTGTATAGCCAATTCCTCAATATACAAATTCAGGAAGTTTTACCGTAACCGCGCCTGCTAGCGATAATTTTATTGGGATATCTAACTGTTATTACCGTAAAGACAACAGCAGCATATCACCTTTTACAAATGGTATTACATTAAACGGCCTTACGGATGGCAGCCATACGCTCGAAGCCTGGGCTGTCGATTATGCCGGAAATACAAGTTTAACGCAAAGCGCGGCCTTTGTTGTCGACACAGTGAAACCGACGGTGGCTATTACAAGCCCTGCCGGCGGAATGTTAACCAATTCGTCGAATATTACCGTTATAACCGGAACAACAAACGACGCTTCTCCGTCAAGCGGTATAAAATCGTTTAATGTATGGCTAAACGGGGTACAGGAAACAATCTCCGGAAACTGGCTGGTAATTGTTGCGAATTTTACCGCAAATATTACAAACACAGTCATCGCCGAGATTGAAGACAACGCCGGCAATATCAGTAGGGCGACAAACCTTGTTGTAGTTGATACTACGCCCCCCACCTGCACGATTCTGTCGCCGGCTAACAATCAATTGGTCGGGCAGCATTTTCAATTGAATATTTTGAACAGCGATAACATGAGATTATATCAATTATCTATACTGACAAACGGAGTACTTTACACAAATATTATTAACCCGGGAAATTCAGTCAATTTAGCGATGGGTTTTTCTGTAAGCACTTCAAATAAAATACAGGCTTTTACGGTCGATACGGCAGGTAATTACAGCATTACTAATTCGGTCAGCATTTCAAATGTCTTCACCGGGGCCCAATTTTACGAGGCGACTCCCAACGCAGCATTTCATTCGAGGGAATACCACACCAGCCTGACGAACAATAATTTGATGTGGGTAATAGCGGGATGTCCGAACTCCGGTGGTACGAATGACGTATGGTATTCTTCGGACGGGACGAACTGGAATTGCGCGACCAATGCCGCTGCTTTTCCTGCAAGAAACTCTCAATCCGGAGTTTTATTTAAAGGCAGTATGTGGGTGATAGGGGGTTACAGTGCCAGTGGTACGACTAATGATGTATGGTATTCTTCCGATGGGACGAACTGGTTCTGCGCGACGAATAATGCGGCTTTTTCCGCCAGATGCAGTCATGCAAGCGTTGTATTTAACGGTAATATGTGGGTGATCGGCGGCGGCAGCGCTGTCGATATGAACGATGTATGGTATTCTCCGGACGGGACCAACTGGAATCGTGCTACATCTGCCGCGGCTTTTTCAATCAGGGACTCTTTTACCTCCCTGGTTTATGATAATAAGATTTGGGTGATTGGAGGTTTGGTTTCTGGAACAACAAAAACAAATGATGTTTGGTATTCATCCGATGGAACCAACTGGACCTGCGCAACGAATGAAGCGTCTTTTTCCGGCAGGTATCTTTCGGCAGGAACAGTATTTGACAATAAAATGTGGGTGATCGGCGGAAGCTCAAGCATGAGTCTCAATGATGTATGGTGTTCTACAAAAGGTACAAACTGGACTTGCGCAACTAATAGTGCAGGATTTTCAACAAGGGACGGTCATGCTGTGCTGCCGTTCAATAATACTATCTGGGTTATCGGCGGCAATGGCGGCTCAGGTAACGACGTCTGGTATGGGGAATAGATTACGGCCGGGAATATATTTCTACGCAAATCCCGGCCAGGGCTGGCCGCAGAGCATTAATTGGTAGCAGCGGTTACAGGCAGGGAAAAGACCGTTAGGGCTTTCCTTGAGAGCTTTTCTGTATTTGACAGCCTTACTGTCATTATAAATTTTCAAAAGATCGTTTTCCATTATGTTGCCGATCGAATAATCAGGGTAATCCGCGCAAAAATAAACTTCGCCGTTATAATCAATATTTGTGGAGAACCAGGGCGCAAGGCATCTGTAACGGACAAGCTCCTCAAGTTCCGCATAATACATCCCGATTTTTTGCATGCCTGATCACGGGAACAGTTATAATCGGGTAGCCGTTATCAATACTATGAACTTTTTCAAGGATTTTACCGAATTTTTCCCCATCAATCCCCTCATTAAAGCCGCTTGTAAACCCTTTCCAATAAGCAGGCTCTATCCCTAGTTTTTTCCTGACCCATTTTGTATGGGTATCACCGATTTCATTCGTCGTATAGGTGCCGAGGTTTATGATATGCCAGGACAGGCCTTTGTCTGCCATAGCTTCCGCAAGTTTATCAAGATACATATAGTTCATATTACTTATGGTTGTTACTATTCCGACATAAGGCAATTTTGAACCCCGTGATTTTTTTTCTTTTTTCAGAGCGTCAATTCCCGCCATAACACGCTGATATGTTCCTTTTCCCCTTATCGAATCGTTTACATCTTCAAATCCGTCGAGAGAAATAAAAATTGCCGTCCATTTATCCCGTACTATCCTTTCGGCATTTTCAGCCAGGAATGTCCCATTTGTATTTATCGTGAACATAATTTTTTTTGACATATACCCCGCCAGATCCATAAAATTCGGGTATAAAAACGGTTCGCCTCCCCATACGTAAAAAACCTTGGTTTTTCCTGCTACTTCATCGGTTAATTTCTATATCTTTCTATGGGAACAATCTTACCGGCTTCTTCCTTTACCCTGTCCTTAAGTGTTCCATTTATTCCGTTCTGTCCGCACATAACGCAGTGGAGGTTGCAGACCGGTGTAATTTTGAAGGTGATTAGAGGGATATGACCGCTTTTTCCTTTATTAAAATTATAATCGAACAATCTGGCTCTGGTGACATCCGTAAATGCCTGCGCAAGCTTTATTGCCATCCGGGGATTGTCTTTCAGAACCTGAGTAATTACAGAAGAATTTTTCTTCATGTGATGCCGCCTTTAATTTAATAGAGTAAAATTGTAAGTTTAATTCAAATAAATGTCCAGATAGATATGTATTTATTTATTGTCCGATCGGTAGTTATGGTTAATTGTTATCGGCGGTTTGAAGAGGTCTTCCCGATCTTCCATGGACTATTTTGTAAGCATAAATTATAATTTGAGTTTTTGCAGTATCGCCATAAATAATGTAAAATAATAATTCTTAAAATTCCGGCAAAAACCGGACTGTTTTACCGGAAATCAAAAGACATAGTGTCATCGGTTATCGGAGGATTTATATGGATTATGAGGTTGTTATAGGTCTGGGAGTTCATGTACAGCTGAATACCAGAACAAAAATATTCTGCAATTGTTCCACTGAATTCGGCGCAGAACCGAATACGCATGTCTGCCAGGTCTGCATGGGCCAGCCGGGTGTGCTTCCTGTTATGAATGAAGAAGCATTATACAAAGCTATAAAAGCCGGACTTGCTTTAAATTGCAATATTTCGGATTATTCAAAATTTGACAGGAAAAACTATTTTTACCCGGACTCTCCAAAAGGTTATCAGATATCACAATTCGATTACCCGATTGCACAGAAGGGATATCTTGATATAGACCTTCCCGGAGATGTTGTCAAAAGAATCGGCATAATGCGAGCGCATATCGAAGAGGATGCCGGGAAACTTGTCCATACCGAAGGAATACCGGTAAGCTATGTTGATCTGAACCGCGCCGGTACGCCGCTCCTGGAGATTGTTTCGGAGCCGGATATGCGTTCAAGCGATGAGGCTTATTATTATTTGGAGACTCCGGAATATAATGAAATGCATCGGGGTCAGCGATGTTAATATGGAAGAGGGAAGTCTCAGATGCGACGCGAATGTCTCAATCCGACCCAGGGGGGAGAAAAAACTTGGCGTTAAAGTTGAAATAAAAAATATGAACTCATTTAATGGCGTTAAAAAGGCCATTGATTATGAGGTTGAGCGCCAGATTTCATGTTCTGAGAGCGGACAGCAGATAGTCCAGGAGACAAGGAGCTTCGATTCAAAGCAGAATAGAACATTTCACTGGCAGCAAGGAAAAGGCTAAAGATTACAGGTATTTGCCGAGCGATCTTCCGCCCATTATTCCAGATAAAAACATTGTCAAGGAAATTCATGACAATCTTCCCGAACTACCGAGAAAAAAGAAAATACGGTTTATGAAAGAATATAAGATTACTTTAATTGATGCCGGGACATTGACTGATGATTCAGAGCTGGCGGAGTATTTTGAAGAATCCTTAAAAAACGCTAAATCGGAACCGAAAATGATTGCCAATGTCCTGTTAACGGAATTTATGGGACAGGTAAATTTGAGAAATATGGATATAACAAAAGCATCGGCAAAAGTTCCGCCTAATGCTTTAAAAGAGCTTGTGGATTTTGTAGGTGATGGGAATGATCAGCGGAAAGCAATTGAAAGAACTTCTTCCCGAAATGTTTAAAACGGGGAAAAGTTCCAGGCAGCTCATAGATGAAAAAAGGGATGAAGCAGATTAACGATACCGGAGAACTTGATAATATGGTTGATAAAGTTATCACATCAAACCCGGAAGCTGTAGAAAAATATAAATCCGGTAAAACAAATCTTATTGTATTTTTTGTTGGAGAGGTTATGAAACTTACCGGCGGACAGGCTAATCCGAAATCGGTCAATGAGATTTTGAGGAAAAAATTAGGATGAAAAAATTTAAAACCCTTGTTTTAGTTTTTATAATTTTGACGCTTACCGTAAGCTGTGACCAGGTAACAAAAAGAATAGCAAAAATTAAGCTATCCGGTGGACCGGTTTATTCATATTTTTATGATACCGTCCGTCTGATCTATGTCGAGAATACCGGGGCTTTCCTCAGCTTTGGGGCGAATTTCCCCGATAGCTTCGGCTGCTGGATTTTTATTGCTTTTCCGCTTATAATGATGGCAGTTTTGCTGATCTATATTGTTCTATCGAAAAGATTGCCGTTGCAGGTAACCATAGCTTTTTCCCTGATTGCCGGCGGCGGCATAGGCAACCTTATTGATAGGATAGCTCATCACAGGCTGGTTATCGATTTTAATGAATCGAGGAATCGGCAGTTTGAGGACCGGTATTTTCAATTTTGCGGACTTTTTCGTTATGACCGGGACTTTTATTCTGGTTTTAACAAGCATTTTTACAGGTAATCCTGATAAAACAATATAAAGTTCAATGCACTAAAGCCAGAAGTTGATGCTCCATGAGTATTAAGAATTAAGTAACCATGGGCACACAGATGTTCCATCAGAGTTTTACTTTTACAAAGTAAACAATGGCGAACATCAGTTCGCCAAACGACACGATGTCGTAGGGAGGTTTGCTAATGGACATATCAATAATCGGCGCGGGCGGTTGGGGAACGGCCCTTGCCATTCAGGCGCTTAAAAACAATCATCATGTCACCCTCTGGGC
>CAWAOD010000007.1:0-48955 GCA_963783575.1 uncultured Spirochaetota bacterium
CCCGCCACAGTAGGCTATCGATGAGCCTTGGCGGTAATATATGAAGTTTATCGCATTCTTTCTTGAACTAGCTCCATATTATCGTGAACTTAATTGTAGTGCGAGTGTAACTCCTGTTCACCTCTCAGGTTCCGGGGTTAGGCTAACTCTCCTGTTGGAACTGGCGGTGGAGGCTGTTTCTCAGCCAACACTTTCTCAATGACGGATCTTATATAATCTTCATCCATTTTATGTTTGCTCATGCTGTAGCCTGTAAAATCCTGTGAATTTTGTCAAGGCCGGAGAAAAAGTGCGGACAAAAACACCGGCGCGCGGATACTCGGCGGCCAGAGCGGCATCGTCGGCGTCGGTCTTGATCGCAATCCTGCCGGAAAGTCTGAATTTGTCAACAAGCATTCTGAGCCGTCGCTCCTCCGGACCCGCGCCGACAATGAGCGCCTGCCATTCAAGCGCGGCAGGGAGCGCGGCCACGCCTCAATGAAGAACACGGCGTGGCCTTTATCGGAAGAAGTCTGCCGACAGACAAAAGCCCGCCGTACCGTCGCATGAGCTTTGCCGGAACGGTTCCGGGGAAAGTTTAATGCGCGGCGGGTCAATAACGATGCTTCCCGGTAAAACCGGCGGTCCGAAGCAGCTCCGCCACACAGGCCGGAGTCGCAAAAGATTTTTCCGGCGCCGCGGAGAACACGTCTGAGGACTAATCCGCGCAGCGACGGTTTGCGCATGCCCAGCAGTTCGGTCCCATGGGCATAGACGCAATAATGCACGGGTCTGACGAGGGAAAGCAGCCAGGGGGCGATCGCGGCAGATACATTGCCGCATTCGATGTCGACCGAAGACATGCCTTTTTTCTTCATCGACAGCAGATGGAAAAACAGATTGACTATGGACCATTTTGTTTTAGTGGGCGATAAAATGTTCGCATGCCAGGTAACGGCGCAGCGCAGTTCGGCGTAGCGCCTCTTATCCGCCGACGCGCGCCACAGGCGATCGATCGTCTTTCCCGGGAACCTGCGCCGCTTTTTCGAAGAGGATCTCTTCGATTCCTCCCTGTTCCGGGGGGAAATCAAGTGTCAACAGCAGTTTCATGCGTCTCCCCGGTCTGGCGGCCCCACAGGCCCGTGAGCACGCCGTTCCAGAACCAGAAATAGAGCGGTTGTTTCCCGGGAAGGCGTGAATATGCGACCCGGTAATGCTGATAATGGCAAAAACGATGTCCATTGTCACGACGGCCTTGGCAATGGTCACGGCGTAATCGGAACGGGAGCGGTCGATCACGGTGAACCCGTTTCTGATAAAAAAACAGGAGCACGATGATCATGATCATGCCGGGTAACCGAATACCGAAAGATACGTTATATAGAGCGAATCGGCGTTCAGCGCGCCTGTTCCGCGCCCGAACACGGCAAGCTGCGGATCAATTGACATTTGAAATATAATTTTCCACAGGGCGATCCCGGGAAAGGAGTGAATACTCCTGGAACGGATTGCTCGATCGCGTTCGCCCTTTCGGTCACAAGCATGGTGAGCGTCTGGTTGGCGTGCTCGTTACCGCTGACGTTTGCGACAAAGGAGCCGACCCGATGCCCGGTCCGCACAACCATTTCCAGGGCATCAAACAGCACGAAAGAACCTGCCATGAGCCCGAGGAAAACAAGGCGCTGCCGCGTTCCCTTTCACCCCTACAACCACGAACAGCCATAGAAAAGTGAGAGCGCCATGCCAGATCCAGTTGGAACGGACCGACGTGATGAGCGCGCCGATCCAGAAGATCGGAAGCAGCAGCACGGCTGTTTTCCCTGAATATTTTTTCCATTCTGTAAATACTATGATGCCGATGACGCCCACCTGCATATAATCGGCAAACGAAGCGGGTGAGGTGAAAAAAGAAAACGGCCGCGCAATGCCTTTAATGAAAAGCGAGGAGAAATCAATCGAGGAGAACCATATTTTCTCCGCTTCGCTATACCCGAAAAGCGACTGCTTGAGGCCGTAGGTCATGGCGATCACGCCGATCGCGATCGTTATTCCCCACAGGCGCTTCATATGTTTTTCTTCAAACGCATAGAGTATGCCGACGAAAAAAAGCAGGACCTGCGGTCCGTAATACCGGAAATGCAAAAGCGCTATTTTAAGAGGCTGTTCATTGTAGACGAACGTACGGAGGACCATATACAAAAAATAGAGCAGAACAAGGAACGTTATTTTCTTTCTGAACGTTCCCTGCTGGATATGGTCACGGAAAACGAAAAAAAGGCCGAGCATCATGATTGCAAGGGTCAGGTCGCCGATCACGATCAGCGGGTCTGCCGTGGGCCGTGTGTAGGCGAGGTAATAGAGCCGTCGGATAAAGGGAATAAACGGCAGGAGGATGAACATACAGTAAACGCCTATGAGCGGATAGCGCAGCACCGGATAAAACATGAGCAGGCCGAGAAGGACGACAAGTAGGAACTGGCTGGGCAGGTGCACGATCCTGAAGGCGACAATATTACCCACGATCAGGATACCGGCAAATAAAACCAGCGAAAATATTTTTTGGCTCTGAACAGCCGAAGAAGGCATCAGAGGATTTGCCGGTTGAAGAAAAAAAATGATTTATTGGAACATAGCCATCACTATAATTATTATACAGGAATAATCATGCTAACGTCAATATCGGCAAGGAGATAGAAATAAATTGACTTCGCCGTTTAATTTTACCGATAAATGCTATATTATTACAACATATGATAAAAAATTCAGAAGCGGTTGCCGACCTGTTGAGCGATATTGTGCGTCAAGCACGTACCGGGGATTACGGGGCCGTATCATCGCTGCTCAACCTGAGCATCCAGCGTATTCAGGTCGAGCTCGCCAGGGGGGACACGTCGCCGGCGGTCGTGGGGCAGGCTGCGGATTTTCTCGAACATATGTTCGCTGCGCAGAAACGGGGCGACTGGGTGGATTTTGCCGATATTATTCGAGTTTTCTTTCCGTGAGTTCTGGATCAATAACTTTACCGCGCCCTGCTGATCCGCTTGTCGTTCTCCACAGAGAATGTGATATTCTTTTTTACAAAAAAGGTCGGACAGGGCGGGCCGTGTCTCCACCGCCGATCATCGCGGCCGTCAACTGTCCGCAGGCGCCGGCGATGTCCTGGCCGCGGCTGGTGCGTACGGTCGCTGAAAGGCCGAGACCGTGCAGCAGGCTCGGCAAACGTGCGAGGCGGCGTTGCGACAACGGGGCAACAGGGGCGACCGAGGAGATCGGGTTCAGCGGGATCAGGTTGATTTTGCAGGTGAGCGCCGCCGAGCAGTTTTTTCAGGGCCGCGGCTGGCTTCGGGCGTATCATTTTCCCCTTCGACAGACAACGTATTCAAACGTGACGCGGCGTCCGGTTTTTTCAAAGTACCGCTCCGCAATCTCTACCAGCGATTCGATCGGATATTTTTTATTGATCGGCATGATCGCGTAACGCTGTTCATTTGAGTAGCGTTGAGCGAAATGGCCAGCCCGATGTTTAAACCCTCGGCCATGAGCCGTTCGATGGCGGGAATAACGCCGGCGGTCGAGACCGTGATCCGGCGGCCGCCGATGGCGAAGCAGTCGTTGTCCATGATGATGGCAACGCTCGACCGGAAATTCTCGAAGATTGGAGAGCGCTTCGCCCATCCCCATAAAAACGATATTGGTGACGAGTTTGTCACTCTGGCCGCGCAATAATCGTTGATGCCGATGAGCTGGCCGATGATCTCTTCCTGGGACAGGTTGCGGATAAACCCCAGGCGGCCGGTTGCGCAGAAGGTGCAGCCCAGACCGCAGCCGAGCTGGCTCGAAAGGCAGGCGGTACGCCGGTCGCCGTCGATAAGCAGGACGCTTTCGATGATGTAGGGGGTGTCGATCAGGCCGAAACCGAATTTGACCGCGTCGTTATTGCGCGACGTGACGACGGCGTCGGGCACGAGCTTTTCAAGGGAGAATATCCCGGCAAGTTTCTCTTGTGATGCACTCGCGACATTGCGCATGGCATCAAACGAGTCGACCCGTTTCTGGTAGACCCATTTGATGACCTGGGGAGCGGAATGCCGGTTCACCGGAAGCAGCAATGGCTTTCCGCGCCTGTTCAAGCGGCAGGTTCTTGAGCCGGAGAAGATGAGGATGTCGTTCGTTCATAGGGAAAAGTTGAAATCACGCGGCTGCTCCAGAAGTCGCGGTGCTTCCGATTTTTTTTACGCCCCCGTCCGTTCCTTCCCCGCAGGGGGAAGGGCATTTTGAAGTCTCCCTGACGAGGGAGATTCTGGGGCGCGAACAGGCTTTGCTTCGGGGTATTCATTAAAAACCTACATTCCGGAAAGTGTAATTGTCAAAACATACCGGGAATTGGAACAGTCTCAGCACTGGTTTGTCGGGAATAGCTGTTAAATCACTTGCGATAGCCGACACTGCGCTCTTTGCCGGCACGGACGGTGCTTCTGTCTGGCGTCTTTCCCTTTATTCCGGAACCACGGCCATTAAACCTCATGTAGAAAAATTGAACCAGACATGCTCGTTTGATGTCCGGAACGGTTTTATGCGCTACACGCTCCAGGAAAAAACTTCTGTCAGTATAAAGCTGCTAAGTATTGACTGAAGGTATATCACTGCCCTCGTCAAGCGCGAACAGTCGCCCGGCAGCTATTAGTTGCCGATATAATCAGCATTCTTGGCAAAAGGCTGTTACGTTTTGTCATTCGAGGCCGGGAGCTTAAAAATAAGACGAATGGTCGCGGTGGTGGATAAAAAACGAACCTTTAATTATTTACAAAGAGA
Source organism: uncultured Spirochaetota bacterium (assembly GCA_963783575.1). GTDB lineage: Bacteria > Spirochaetota > Brevinematia > Brevinematales > JAOACQ01 > CAWEAK01. The sequence goes on from CAWAOD010000007.1 coordinate 4,792, forward strand.
TATTTCGGGCGTTTCCCCTGTCTGCCATCGGCGGGCGGGGCCGGTTCTTGTTAAAACCTTCCCTCTATTCGGTCTCTCTTAATAAACTTATCATTTTATCATGTTGTCAAAACCGGGAATGTCTATCCTGATTTGATAAACCCGTATTGTGGAAGAAAGAGTCTGCTTTCTGCGCCGGATTTGCTTATATTAATTGCATAATGGCATAAGAAAGGGGACGGTATGTTCCATAAAAAGATAGTGTTCGTTCTTCTTGCCTGCAGCCTCTCTTCATTTGCTTCCCTTGTTTCAGTCAGCGGCACGATTCCTCCGGCACGACGTGGAATGTTGACACTGTCGTTGTTACGGGCGATGTCACGGTGAACACCGGGGTGGTTTTGAACGTTGCCGCAGGCCACGCTCGTGCAAGCGGCCCGTCAATACCAGATCGCGGTCAACGGCCGGATCGTGGCGTCCGGCGCGGCGGGCAACTCCGTCGTGTTCACGGCGCAGGACACGGCCGCGGGCTGGCATGGGACTGCTTTCAGCAATTCAGGATCAACAAGCGATACCTCGAAATTCAACTGCTGCATAATCGAATATGCGAGAAAACAAGCGCGGGCGGCGCCATTGCGGCAGGCTCCGCGAAAATCCGCATCACCCGCTCTGTCCTGCGCTGCGATTCCGGGTACCGACGGCGGCGCGCTCTATTGCCCGGGGCAGGGGTACTCATTGACAGTTGTTTTTTTTCCCGCAATACCGCTTCGGGCAAGGGCGGGGCGTACTACAAGTATCAGGCCAACATCCCCACGGTGACAAACAGCACGTTCAGCGACAACACGGCTTACGACGGCGGCGCGGTATACCTGGACGGGTGGTTCGGCAATTTCGACCGCTGCAACTTTATTCATAATTTCGCGTTGCATTACGGCGGCGGCGCGTACGTCTATAACGGCCCGTCCAACTTCTATAACTGCCGCTTCAGCCACGACAGCGCGGGTCAGCAAGGCGGCGGCCTGTATGACTGCGACGAGTACTCGTCGTACCGTTACTATACGGGCTGTCTGTTCGACAACAACAGGGCAGGTGCGTCAGGAGGCGGAGCCTATATATACGATTTCGGGCTCGGCATGACGTCGGAGTTTATCAACTGTACGATCACGGGCAATAAGGCGCCCACCGGCGGGGGAGTGCTGAGCTACGCGGTCACCGTGTATATCATCAACTCAATCCTCTGGGGAAACAGTGCAACGGGAAGCGGCCCGCAGTTCAGCGCGGGCGGGACATATGGGTACGACAACACCAACCTTTACATAAAGTATTCCACGATCCAGGGAGGCTGGAATACAATCGGCGGCAGCGCGTATAATGTGCGGAACGACACGGCCCTGTCGCTCCTTAATCCGCTTTTCAGCGACACACTGTCCGGTGATTACCGGCTGGTCGCACCGTCTCCCTGCATCGACTCGGGACGTGTTGATACTCTCGGATCGGGTGCCGCCGTTTGACCTCGCCGGCCTGCCGCGTTATATGAACGGCCGGATCGACCGGGGCGCATATGAGTATCAGCCGACTGTCTTCGCCTCGTCAAAACCCTTCAGACGCATGGCTGCGCCTGCGGCAAGGCCGCTCCGTTTCTTTGATTTCCGGGGACGTACGATCGACAGCCGCGGCTCCCGGGTCTGCGTCGCATCCGGCAAGGGCGTCATCGTCTCGCTGCCTGTGCAGTAGCAGGAGCCCCTGATTGCAGATTAAACCATGTGCGGTTTATTTTCATTACATGCGCCCCTGGGTGCCCTGCGTGATTGCGCAGGTTACAAGAACATCAAGGAACCGCGATCCTGAGCGCAACAGCCCTTTCCTTTCCGCTCACCATGACCACATACACGCCGCTGGGCTTGTTCTTAAACGCAAACTGGCGCTGCGCCGCGACGGCGGTGGCGACCACTCTGCCCCGGGTGTCAATCACCCGCACCCGGCTGTTTTCTCCGGCGCCTTGCAGGCGGACGATACCGGCGCAGTAGGTTGCTGAAAGATAATCGCGAGTGGCCTGATAGCCCGGAATCGATTGCCGTGAGATTCCCGTAGGGCCTGTCAGGGAGAACTGCTTGAAAAACGCCCACACTTCATCGGCTTGGTTTAACCTGGTCGCCGCAGGCCATTGATGTCCCTCCCCCTGTATCGAATCCGCTATCACGTAGGTTCCTTGGGCGCATGGCCCGTAGGTGATTCTGGTCACTCCGGAATTCGGACTGGTCGGAGGATACGGCCGCGTTATCTTTGGCGTGGAAGGACAGGTATCCAATTTCAACCAGATATTGAGATCATCGATAAATGTGGATGGAACCGTTATATCTTGTGTTCCGAATGTCATAAATACGGAAATCGGACGTTTGAGAGGGCATGTCGTGTTGGAATGGCCGGACACCGGAGCTACCGCGGCAAAAACATTGGCGTAGCTGCATGAGGCAACGAAGCTAATCATCCCGCCCTGGGAAAATCCCGTCATGTAGACCCTGTTTCTATCGATATGGTACATTGCGTCAATCGTATCGATGACCGCCAGGAAAAAGGGAAAATTCGTCGTGCCCTGCATATCAGCCCATGTCCCGGCGGTCCCGTTGCTGGAAGCGCTGGGATAGACGGAAATGAATTTTTCCCTGTCCGCGGTAGCATCTCCTTTGGTTTCAGTCTCAAAAGCCGGGCCGCTTCCGTTGGCGCCATGGACAAAAAAGACAAGCGCGGGTTTGTTTATTCCGCTCGGAACATGCCAGACACAACTGTGCGTAGTTCCGTTAACGGTAAAAGTTTTGGTCACCGTCGTCTGCGCCAGTCCGGCTGCCGCGAGCGAAACAACAAGGACCGGGATTAAAAAAAATTGGCGGTTGATGGGGCCTCCTTTTTCCTGCAACATGGTTCTATTAAGAGTGGTCATGGGCCGAAGGGAACACAATTAAAAATATACACATAACGGGTATCTTTTGTCAAAAATAAAAATGGCTGATTATCAACCGGAACAGTTTTTCCCGTCGGCGTTCTTTTTAATGATGTTATTGAGGTCGTGGGTAGTGCGAAGTAAGCTAAAATAAAAAGGGAGTGGACCGATATGGCTACCGGTTACCACTCCCCGCAGAGAACATGCTGTGAGGCATGTAGGTGCAATTAATATATAATGGTTGGAACGTAATATTCAACAATTTTTCAGGTAGTGTCTCAGTTTGACTTCTTATTCAACAAACCCGCCAAATCCTGAATAGTCCAGAGCTTATTTGTAATTCCTGCCGCCATAGCCGGAGTAACGCGAAGCGTCTTATGAAGCCGAACAAAGTTATAATACATGAAGTGCAGGGCTATTGCGTGTTTATGGTTTTCGATCTTCTTTGAAAAGGCATTCGTCAGTCTGGTGAATCTCCGCATCGACATTCTCATAGTAAGATTCTGACGCTCAACGTGGCTCGTGGAAATATGCTCTGCTTCCGGTTTGCCCATTACTATTTCCTTATTCGATCCGGTGCATACTGCCGGACTATAGCGGTGTTCAGGATCAACGGAAGGGCCGTAGAGCTTCACTAAACGAGCGAAGTCTATATCGGCACCGAAACTATCTTCGACCGCTTCCAAGTAGGCTTTTAGGCCGTCTGTGGTAAGTTGGACTCGATTCTTAAGCCGTGCCGCAACGTCACGCATCAGTATCTTTGCGTATTCCGCATCCCTGTTTCCAACAAGCCACGAAACGGCGAGCTTTGAATCAGAATCAAGAGCTACCCATGTCCAGATACTTCCAACACCGAATTGACCGCGCATATGTTCAGGAAGGTTCTTTTCTTTCGCATAGATGAATGACCATATCTCATCACACTGAATACGCTTCGTAGAGATATTGCGGACATTCTCATCATGGAATTTTTGACAGGCGGTTCCAAGATTAACAAGGAGCTTCGTCACTGTGTTTATAGAAACATCCGCAAGGCGAGAGGTGGCGCGGAGACTGTTACCCTCTACGAGAAGGCCGATAATCTGAATCTGTTTTTCGAGAGATAGTCTATTCATATTGACTCCTTTTTCTTCTTACTTATAATATAACATATTATGCTTAAGGAGTCAAGCATAAAATTCAGTTTGAATAAATTAATTAAAAAGGGGAAGTTTTTAGCTTCCCCCTTCTGCTTACTTCTTGAATGTTATCGGAAAGCACTTCTTCCCGTATGCCGCAGCAAAAATTAATTTTTTACTGCGCCAATGACGGAAATGTGTTACCATCCGACGCGCTCGCGTCCGAGGCAATATCTTCTCCATCTGAGGCCAATCCTCTCTATCGACACTTGCATAAAATGGCCCCAAATGGTATATTTAAGGTGTCTAAGCATTTGAGGGCCACCCCTTTTCATTGGATAAAGGGGAACCAGTGTTGAGGCTTGTTCTGCACTAACAGAACAAGCCTTTTTTATTTCATAATCATTTCTCTCCTAATTAATAAGGTAAATTTTCTTCACTATTTTCTGGCGGTTTTTGTGGTATAGGATATTCTTTCAAGCCAAATACATTAGGCCCGGACTTAACAAATATTTGATTTTGTAAAGAATAAGTATTCAACGACCATCCCAATGATACCCGATGAGATCGTGTATTATCAACGCTTATGCCATTTAAAATTTCTGATATATGCGCTGGTTTCCCATGTTTTTGTAAAAACATTCTTGCTTTGTAGGGCAAGCTATCTATTCTTAACCCTCTTTCCTTTGATTCAACAGGAACATCTTCTTTTTCAGAAGAAATAATACCTATCGTACCAGCAGATTTTATTGCATCCTGCAAGCCTGAAATATAACCCTGTATTTTTTCTATTTCTAACAATCGGCCCTGTATTTCTGCCCTAATCTTTTCAATCTCATTTTTTTTCTTTTCTACCTTGCGTTCTAAATCTTGTCGAAGTCCCATTGTACGCCCCTTTTGAGGTGATATTGATTGACGTGACAAAATATAGTTTGCAATCACATCAATGTCAAATTATATTTACTGTGTCTGAAAAAAGTTCGGTTTTTATGCTATGATAAAGCATAAAAAGTATATTTGTATTGTATGGTTATTTAGTATCTTTAAAGTAAGCATTGTTGAAGCAACTTAAGTAAAGATTGATTATATAAATCTTGATGTGTCCGTATAGTTTTAACCTTACAAACATTAGGAAGAAGGTGTTGTTATGAATCATGAGTTAGTTGCCGAATTGTTTAGTAAATTTGAAATGGCAAAACAAATTATCGAAGAAACAGAATTTTGGAGTGCAAGAGATTTGCAAGAACACTTAGGATATGCTGAATGGCGAAATTTTTTTGAAGTAATTGAAAAGGCAAAAATTGCTTGTGCAAAATCAGGTGGTGTCATTAATGACCATTTTGTTGATACTAACAAAATGGTCATGGTGGGAAGCGACGCAAAGCGTGAAATTGAAGACATAATTCTTTCACGATTTGCTTGTTATTTAATAGCTCAAAACGGTGATCCCAATAAGAGTGAAATAGCTTTCGCTCAGACCTACTTTGCTGTTCAAACCAGGAAACAAGAATTAATAGAACAAAGACTTCGTGACATTGCAAGGGTTCAAGCACGAGAAAAATTGAGCGGATCAGAGAAAAAACTTTCTGGTATTATATATGAACGAGGAGTCAACGATAAGGGTTTTGCATTAATTCGATCTCAAGGTGACAATGCTCTTTTTGGAGGAAATTCAACTCAAGACATGAAAAAGAAATTAGCTGTTCCAGAAGGTCGTCCTCTGGCTGATTTCTTGCCAACACTTACAATCAAAGCAAAAGATTTTGCGACAGAGCTTACAAGTCATAATGTCGTTGAAAAAAATCTTCATGGGGAAGTATCTATTTCGAGAGAGCATATTGATAATAATAAAGCGGTTCGAAAAACACTTGGTGACCGTGGAATCAAACCGGAAAGTTTACCAGCAGCAGAGGATGTAAAAAAACTTTCAAGAAGACTGATAAGTGAAGAAAAAGAATTAATAAAAAACGGAATTAAAAAATCAAAAAAACAATAATTCGATTAAAACATTAATTATTGTTCCAACGACTTTTTGCCGCTATTTTCGCTATTTCTTTTCGTTTCTTAGCTGTTAGAGCTTTAGCCCTTGCCTTACCCCCTTTAAGCCCCCCTAATCGCCCCAATTCAACGGCGTGAGGATTCTTTGTGGTTTCGTGTGCCTCTTCAGCTTGCCCGGTTGCAATGTCAACAATCATTTTTGCTAACTGGTTCTGATCGCGGGGGCGTTTTGGTGTTTTCATACCCTGAAATATAACACAGTGTGCTTATCCGGTCAAGCATTAACCGGAAACCCCGCTTTCAAACTGAGACACTACCATTTTTCAGAATAATTAATATTTTTAGGCGTTCCCCTCGGCCGTTTTCCGGCCAAGGGTCGGCGTGGTTCCAGGCTCTCGCGTTCGCGAGCTGGTTTTGATTTCAACTCCACAGAAACTTATGGGTGGGGGTACACTGAAGCTCAAAGTTATAATATCGGTGCCCACCCCACACCCAATCAGAGGCCTTTAGCTAAAAAAATTACTTTAAATAGATATTTCTTTATCATTTCTTTATACTTCCCCTCTCATTATTAACAATTTCCGTATTTTTTGTGGATTAATTTTTGCTATAGATGATATGAAGGAAATGTCGACAGCTTTTAAGGGAGGTGAGCTATCATGAGTTGGACAACTATGCACCAGGCCGTACTCATCAGAGGAGGGAAGATACTCGCGTTTTGCGCAGTTATTCTGGTCACGACCAAGCTCACGCTGGAGTTCGGCGCGATCACCAACTCATCAACAGCCGCATTTTTCTTCCTTATTATAGTTCTTATGTCCGCTTTTTTCGGTGATCTCCTTGTGGCCATCATCACCTCTTTGGTGGCCACGCTTTGCTTCGATTATTTCTATTTGCCGCCAGTCGGGACCATCAACATTTCTTCTTTTTCCGATTGGATTTCACTATTCGCATTTCTGCTTGCCTCCGTGATTATAAGCCGTCTTACCGCTTCGGCTGCTGAAAACAAAGTAAAAGCATATGTACTGAATAAAACAATGGTGCAGTTAAAGGCATTTGGCGAGAATCTTTTGTCCATACCCAAAGACCAGCTAACGCTGTCTGGAATTGCCCAAGCGGCCCTGAACAGCTTCTCGCTGGAATACTGCTCGATTCATGTCTATGGCGAGGGAAAATGGCAGCATTATTCCGGAAAAGCATTCACTGGAATTTTCCGGATGGTTGAAAAAAAAGTGGACACTTTGCCGCACTATCCGACGGATTTAATGGAACTGGCGGACGAGAATATGCTGGGCGTCCAGTACATGCAGATCAAAAAGGGAACGGCAACGCAGGCATTGCTCGTTGTCAAAAGTAAAACGCTGGCCGCCGAGACCCTGGGGGCCATCGCCAGCATGATCGGCGTACAGTTAAGCATCATCATGAAAGGGTGACAGGGACCATTATGGATTTCGAAACCATACTCTGCGTGGGCGCGGCAGTGCTGCTCTTTGTCTATTTGATTTACACCATCATCCGTCCTGAAAAATTTTAAGGAGGGCGATCCGTGCATCAGATGGATTTTTTACAGGTCATTGTTTATATCGTCGCACTCACGTTTCTGACGCCCGTGCTCGGTGCGTATATGGCGGACGTATTATCGCAGAAGAGAAGTTTTCTTTCACCGCTGCTCACACCTGCCGAAAATGCGATCTATCGTTTAAGCAGGATAGATCCTGAAGAGGAGATGACCTGGAAACGGTATTGCGTCGCCCTTCTGATTTTCAGCGGGATGGGAATGGCGGCCGTGTTTATCTTCCAGCTGGCGCAAAAGATGTTGCCGTTCAATCCGCAGCATCTGCCTGCGGTCCCATGGCACCTTGCCCTGAACACCGCGATAAGTTTTGTTACCAATACTAACTGGCAGGCCTATGCGGGTGAAACGACCCTTTCCTACCTCACTCAGTTTCTCGGGCTCACTGTCCAGAACTTTGTCAGCGCGGCAACCGGCATTGCAGTGTTCGCGGCGCTCTGCCGCGGCATCAGCCGCCGTTCGTCCCGGACAATCGGGAATTTCTGGGCCGATCTTGTCCGATCCACCGTGTATATCCTGCTTCCGTTATGCCTTGTGTTAGCCGTCATTCTTGTGGGCCAGGGCGTGGTGCAGACTTTTTCTCCTTATGTAACCGCCACCACGATCGAAGGCCGGCAGCAGACGATCCCGCTCGGCCCGGCCGCTTCCCAGATAGCAATAAAACAGCTGGGCACGAACGGCGGCGGTTTTTTCAACGCGAACAGCGCGCACCCGTTCGAGAACCCAACGCCGCTGTCAAATTTCCTCGAGATGCTGGCCATCCTGCTCGTTGCTGCGGCCTTGACCTATACTTTCGGCAAAATGGTCGGTTCTAAAAGACAGGGCTGGATGCTTTTTATCTCGATGCTGACTACTGTTTATCGGCGGCCTTGCGGTTTCCCTTTACGCCGAGCATGCGGACAACCGTCTGCTCGGCGTTGCCGGTTCACTTGAAGGGAAAGAGACCAGGTTCGGCGATCACGAACAGCGTCATCTGGTCGACCGCGACCACTGCCGCGTCGAACGGGTCAGTCAATGCCATGCACGAGAGCCTTTCCCCGCTTGCCGCATTGGTCGCCATGTTCAACCTCATGGTCGGCGAAGTGATCTTCGGCGGCGTGGGGTCAGGCATGTACGGCATGATCGCCTATGTGATTCTGGCGGTCTTCATCGCGGGTCTCATGGTAGGCAGGACCCCGGAATATCTGGGGAAAAAAATCGAATCGTTCGAAATCAAGATGTCGGTCATCGCGGTGCTCGCCTCCTCGATTGTGGTGCTGTTTTTCGCCGCTCTTGCCTGCATCACACCTGCCGGACTGGCCGGTCTTTCCGCGAGCGGAACGCACGGCCTTGGCGAGGTGTTGTACGCCTTTGCCTCCACGGCGAACAACAACGGCAGCGCTTTTGCCGGGCTCAATGCCAATACGCCGTTCTATAATCTCATGACCGGTGCGGCAATGCTTATCGGCCGTTTTTCGGTGATCGTGCCCATGCTCGCCATTGCCGGCCATCTTGCGCAGAAGAAATTTACGCCGCCGTCGGCCGGGACTTTCCCGACGGACGGCGCGCTTTTCGTACTTCTGCTCCTCGGTACGATCATCATCATCGGCGCGCTCAACTTTTTCCCGGTGCTTTCACTGGGGCCGATCATAGAACACCTGTTTTTTATTGCCGGGAAAGGGTTCTGATATGCCTGAATCCAGACCTCATGCAAAACCATTCGATGCCGCCATACTACGGTCCGCGGTGGTTGATTCCTTCCGGAAATGCGACCCGCGTCAACTGATGAAAAACCCGGTCATTTTCGTGGTCGCGGTCGGCGCGCTCCTTTCGGTTGTTTCCACGGTGCGCGGCATCCATCACGGCGGCCTCTTTTCATTCAACCTGCAGATCTCTCTCTGGCTCGTCTTTACCGTCCTTTTTGCCAACTTTGCCGAGGCAATGGCCGAAGGACGCGGCAAGGCGCAGGCGGCCGAGCTGCGGAGGAGCCGCACCAGGACCATGGCCCGCAGAATAATTGACGGACGCGAAACGACCGTGGCCGCCTCGGAACTGAAGGCCGGGGACACGGTTGTCTGCGAGGCAGGAGATATCATTCCGTCCGACGGCGAGGTGATCGAGGGGATCGCCAGCGTGGACGAGTCGGCAGTGACCGGTGAATCGGCGCCCGTGATCCGGGAGAGCGGCGGCGACCGCAACGCGGTGGTCGGCGGCACCAAGGTCCTGAGCGACCGGATCGTCATCAGGGTCACCTCGGAACCCGGGAGCTCGTTTTTAGACCGGATGATCGCGCTCGTTGAAGGCGCGGTGCGCCAGAAAACGCCCAACGAGATCGCGCTTTCCATACTTTTGTCAAGCCTGACGCTCGTATTTCTCGTGGTCGTGATGACGCTGCCGGCATTCTCCCGTTATGTCATGCAGTCGACGAACCAGAGCGGGGCGATTGTCCTGTCGGTCCCCATCCTTGTCGCGCTCCTTGTCTGTCTTATTCCCACGACCATCGGCGGTCTGCTCAGCGCCATCGGCATAAGCGGCATGAACCGGCTGCTGCATCACAACGTGCTCGTCGTCAGCGGCAGGGCGATCGAGGCGGCCGGCGACGTGGATGTGCTGCTGTTGGACAAGACCGGCACGATCACGATCGGCAACCGCATGGCGACCGAGTTCCTGCCCGGCCCAAGCGTCACGAGCCAGCGGCTCGCCGACGCGGCCCAGCTGGCCTCGCTTTCCGATGAAACGCCGGAAGGACGTTCCATCGTGGTGCTTGCCAAGAACGAATACAACCTCCGTTCGCGCGACATCATCGACCTGAAGGCGCATTTCATCCCGTTTTCGGCAAAAACGCGGATGAGCGGCGTCGACATTCCGGACGCCGCGACCGGCAGAGTGCGGTCAATACGCAAAGGCTCTTCCGAAGCGATCCTTCGTTTCATCCTCGAACACGACGGCACCTATCCGATCGCGATATTCAATATTGTCAATACTGTCGCGCAGCAGGGCGGCACGCCGCTCGTGGTGGCCGAGAACAATCTCGCCCTCGGCGTGATCAATTTAAAAGACGTGGTAAAAGGCGGCATCAAAGAGCGGTTCATACATCTGCGCGCAAGCGGCATAAAAACCGTGATGGTCACCGGCGACAATGCGGTCACGGCCGCGGCCATCGCGGCGGAGGCCGGCGTCGACGACTTTATCGCCGAGGCCACGCCCGAGATGAAGCTTGCCCGCATCCGTGAAGAGCAGGCTAAAGGCCATCTGGTGGCGATGATCGGCGACGGCACCAACGACGCTCCGGCGCTTGCGCAGGCCGATGTCGGCGTGGCGATGAACACCGGCACGCAGGCTGCTCGCGAGGCGGGCAACATGGTGGACCTCGACAGCAATCCGACCAAGCTCATCGAGGTCGTTGAAATCGGCAAGCAGCTCCTCATGACGCGCGGCGCGCTCACCACGTTCAGCATTGCCAATGACGTGTCAAAGTATTTCGCCATCATTCCGGCCATGTTTTCCGGGCTTTTCGCAAGCGGCGGGCATCCCGGCCCGCTTGCCGCGCTGAACATCATGCGGCTTTCGTCGCCGGCGAGCGCGATCCTGAGCGCGGTCATATTCAATGCGCTCATCATCGTTTTTCTTATTCCGCTGGCGCTCAAAGGGGTTTCGTACCGTTCGCTGCCTGCCGCGCAGGTCCTCCGCCGGAATCTGCTCATCTACGGGGTCGGCGGGCTGGTCGTGCCGTTTGTCGGCATCAAACTGATCGATATGCTGGTTTCAGTACTTCACATTGTGTAAATGAATAAAAATCCCCCCATTTCCCCCCTTAAAAAAGGGGGGGCAAAGGCGGGGGGAATTGATTCTTGACATGAAGCAGTTCTGTTCTTTTCGGATATTTATCGTACTCACGCTCCTCACCGGCGTGCTGTATCCGCTTGCGGTCACCGCCGTGGCCCGGCTTATTTTTCCGTACCGGGCAGGGGGCAGTCTGGTCGTCGTGCATAATAAAATCGTCGGTTCGGAGCTCATCGGCCAGCAGTTTACCGATAACCGCTATTTCCAGCCCCGTCCGTCGGCCATTGCTTATAACCCTTTGCCTTCGGGCGGCAGCAACTTGAGCTGCACCTCACTTCATCTCCGGGATTCCGTGGAAACCCGCGGCCGCATGTTCCGATAAAGTCAACCGGCTTTCGCGGCAGACCCAGGTGCCGCCAGACATGCTTTTCGCTTCGGCCAGCGGCCTTGACCCGGACATCAGCCCGGAGTCGGCGCGGCTGCAAATGCCAGGGTCGCCCGGGAAAGGAAGTTCTCAAAGGCCGAAAGGGCAGCGCTCGCTTTGCTGGTCGAACATTCCGTAATCTTTCCGCAAATGGGGTTTCTCGGAGAGCCGCGCGTCAACGTGCTCCGGCTCAACGAAACTCTTGACCGATTAAATAAAGAAAAATAGTGGTACGTTCTTTTGCCGGGGATTATTATATACAGGGAGCGTTAATGCAACTGATCATAGAGTACGATATGATCGAAACAGGCCTTTTGAAGTAAAAAGTTGGTTTGAATGGTTTATTTATAAGGGTGATGAATGGATTTACGAAAAAGAACATAGATTTCTAATCGGGTTATACAATGCCGACGAATTTTATAAGGGTAAGATTGATCAATCCAATCGAATTTATGGTCGAAAACCTCCGAATATTCATTCGAAAGAATATTTTTGCATGTGTAAAATTCCTGAAAGCGCTCTTCTTTCGGTCTCATTTGGTGCAGAAATGAATAAGGATCAACAGGATAATATATAAATGAAAATTCAAATTCGAATCCTTTATTATCTCATCTTAAAGTTTTTAAAGTAAATATCCATCCGGATAGATATGAACTTGTTCTTTAATGAAATTCAATCATAACCATTATTTGATATATGGAAAATACTACTGTTGAAATAGGTATAGAAATTCAACCATCAGCTATTTCGAAATATTTAGAGGTAAATCTAACCGAAACAACGGATACTCCGCTACAAATAATTGATAATTATTTCCGAAAATGTCTTTATGAACAAGTAATTTGTCGGCTTGGAAGACGAGCTTGTAAGTGAACCTAAAATTAAAGTTCATGAGTTTTTACCACAAAAATAAATGCTTAAGCCTTAAAGGGTTAGAAAAAGAGGGATATGATAATTGGTATATGGAAATACACACTAAATTGTCAAAAGACTTCCCCCATTCATTTTTTAGATATTAATCCTATTGGATTTAAGAAGATCTAAATTACCAAGGCGTTCATGCTGGTGTATATAATTATAGAAAAAAATCTTAAAGACTCAGAGAAATATCCGTACGGTATTAAATCGCGTTTTCGTCCCAGCAAGTATTTTTAAGGATATTTCAGAAATCATCCTCTTTAAAAAATATTGGCTTGATGGCTGATCTGAATAAAATAACGCCAGATAGGCTAAAATTGCTGCCGATCTTTGTAGATAAAGTAACTGGCGATGAATTTTATTGTTCATGCGCAATAGGAGTTGAAGGGGGGTGCCAAAGGCATGAAAAGATGAATGGTACGGATAAACGGATGAAGTATATAGGGTTGTTGAGGAGGTATCCAGTGCAAAATGATCCCCCCGTTTCCCCCCTTGGTAAGGGGGGCGCCAAAGGCATGAAAAGATGAATGGTACGGATAAACCGATGAAGAACATAGGGTTGTTGAGGAGGTATCCAGTGCAAAGTGATCCCCCCGTTTCCCCCCTTGGTAAGGGGGGCGCCAAAGGCGGGGGGATTTCTTCACGAAAAACCGCTATGGCGAAAACGCCGCACCGTGTTGTTTTTGACGCGGAAACCCTCAGGAAACGCGGCCTGATTTGGAACGGCAGGCATCTGCCGTATAATCCGACGCTTGTTGACAATGCAAAAAACATGAGGGCAAACATGACGCCGGCGGAGAAGAAGCTCTGGTTCGGCTTTCTCCGTACGTTCCCGTTCCGCGTTCTCCGTCAACGTCCCATAGACCACTTTGTCGCGGATTTCTATTGTCCGAAACTCTCATTGGTTATAGAGATTGACGGCGGCGGCCATTTGTCGCCATCATCCATAGGGTATGATAAAAATCGCAGTTCTATTCTGGGGGTGTATGGCCTTCGTGTCGAACGGTTCACCAACAAGGACATTTTTGATAATTTTGAGGCTGTTTGCAGGAAACTCAGCGCAAAGGGTTCATCTTTTAGGGGATCTATGCAATCATGAGTAAATCGAAGCACACTGATCCGGTTTCGAGAGAGGACGTTCCGCCCCGGCCGGACCCGGACGCGCTTTTGGCATCCATAAAGCGCAGCGAAGAGGCAACGGGCCGCGGCCGCCTTAAAATTTTCTTCGGCATGGCCGCCGGCGTGGGCAAGACCTACGCCATGCTGGAGGCGGCGCGTGCGCTGAAATCCAAGGGTATCGATGTCGTCATCGGTCTTGTTGAAACGCACGGCCGACAGGAGACCGAAGCGCTGCTGGAAGGCCTGCCGCTTCTGCCGCGCACCTCGGTTCCGTACCGCGGCATGAACATGCAGGAGCTTGACCTCGACGGGATACTGCGCCGCAGGCCCGCGTATGTGCTGGTCGACGAACTGGCGCACACCAATACCGAAGGCATGCGCCACGCAAAACGGTATCAGGACGTCGTTGAAATTATTGACAACGGAATAAACGTTTTTACCACGCTCAACGTCCAGCATATCGAAAGCCTGGTCGATACGGTCCAGCAGATAACCGGCATCACGGTCCGCGAGACCGTGCCGGACAGCGTTGTCGATACTGCCTATGAGATAGAGCTGGTCGACATCGCCCCCGACGAACTCCTGCAACGCTTCGCCGAAGGAAAAGTCTATGCGCCCGACCGCTCTGCGGCGGCCATCGAGCACTTCTTTAAAAAAGGGAACCTGACCGCGCTGCGCGAAATCGCGCTCCGCGCCACCGCGCAGCACGTGGATTCGCAGCTGAAAGAGTTACATGCAGGAACACCGGATCAGCGGCCCGTGGAAAACCGCGGAACGGCTCATGGTCGCCATCGGTCCCAGCCCGCATTCGGAGAAGCTCATCCGCTCCACGCGGCGCATTGCGTCGACCATGGAAGCGCCATGGATCGCGGTGTACGTCCAGACGACCCGGCCGTTGACCATCGAGGCTGAAAAAAGGCTTAAAAAGAACATCACGCTTGCCCAGGAGCTTGGAGCGGAACTGGTCACCACGACCGACGACGACATCGTCAGCGCCCTGGTCCGCGTCGCGCAGCAGAACAATGTGACCCAGATCGTTGTCGGGAAGTCCATGACGGGACTTTTCGACAATCTTCTTCACGGCGGTTCGCTCGTGAACCGGCTCATCAGGGAGAGCGGACGGATCGATATTTATGTGGTGCAGGGTGATGCCGCTGCACGCCGCAGTCCGCCTGCCCACACTGCCCGGCGTCCGTTCGCCTTTGTATCATTATGCCGTGGCTGCCGCCGCGGTTTTTCTGACGGCGATAGCCTGTCAGCTTCGTCTCCGCCGCGGTCGATTACCGCTCCATCGGCATGATCATGCTGTTCGGCATCGTCGTTCTCTCCCTTTTTGTCGGCAAGGGCCCGGTGTATCTCTCCGCGGTTCTGTCCGCGACGATATGGGATTTTTTCTTTATCCCGCCCCGGTTTACTTTTTCAATTTCGCAGCCGTCGGACATCCTGCACTTTCTGCTGTTTTTTTCCATCGCCCTTGCAACGGGCGCGCTGACCTCCCGCGCGCGGACGCAGCGGATGGCCGTGAGTCAGCGGGAGCAACAGACCGCGGCGCTGAATGTGCTGATAAGCGGACCTTTCGTCGGCGGAGACCGTTGACGATATCGCGGCGACCGGCGTCAGGCGCATAGGCGCGGAATTCGGCGGAGAGGTTGCTTTCTATCCTGCGGAAAGCGGCGCCGACCTTGCCCGCGAACCGCACCGGTCAAGCTCTTTGAAACCGGCTCCGAAAAGGAGTGGACCGTGGCGGAATGGGTCTTCAAGAACAGAAAACCGGCCGGCCGCGACACGGAAACTTTGCCTTTTTCCGGCGCGACCTATTATCCCCTGATTTCGCAGGGACATTGCCTTGGCGTCATCGGCATCGCTTTGCCGCCGGGCCGGATCATGCCTTTTGACAAATCGGGACAATTGCAGGTATGGCTCCACCAGCTGGCGCTTGCGCTGGAGCGGCTCCACCTCCGTTCGGACCGTTTCGGCAAAACGCTCCTGCGCTCGGCCTCGCACGAACTGCGGACCCCGATTTCGGTCATCACCAGCGCATCGAGCGCGCTTTCTGACCCGCAGACGTTCGCGAACGGACCGGTGCGGAACACCCTTATCAGCGATATCCGCTTGGCCGCGGGCCGCCTGAACCGCCTTGTGGAGAATTTTCTCAACATGACGCGGATCGAATCCGGCGCGCTTACCATCCACCGGGAATGGTGCGACATCCGCGATCTTTTCAATGCCGTGTGCACCCGCCTGCGCAGCGAACTGTCGAAACACAAGATCGTCGTGCACGTGCAGGAAGACATGCCGCTGGCGCAATTGGACACCGCGGTCATCGAGCAGGCGATCGCAAACATTCTCATCAATGCGGCGCAGTACACGCCGGAGAACACCACGATAACCCTGTCAGCCTCCTGCGAACAACAGGAAATCGTCCTGTCGATTGAAGACGAGGGGCCGGGTTTTCCCGAAGAATCGCTGAGCCATATTTTCGAAAAGTTTTACCGGATTCCGGGCACCAAGGCCGGGGGTACCGGACTTGGGCTCTCTATTGTAAAAGGCTTCGTCGAATTCCACGGAGGGACGGTTCGAGGCGGAAAACCGAGACGGCGGCGGCGCCCGGTTCGAGATCCGTTTACCGGCGTCCCGCACAGCCATTCTCTTCCGGAGAGGCCGGATAATGGCCGGATCGGCAAAAATACTGATTATCGACGACGAGATCCAGATCCGGCGCATCCTGCGTCTTACCCTGGAGACCAAAGGCTTTCACATTATCGAAGCGGCGAACGGAAAAGACGGGCTTTACCAGGCGGCATCGATGCGGCCGGACGTCGTGGTCCTCGACCTGGGACTGCCCGACATGGACGGCATGGCCGTGCTGACGAAGCATCCGCGAATGGAGCAAGGTGCCGGTCATCATTCTTTCGGTCCGCGACGAGGAGAAGGAAAAGGTGGCCGCCCTGGAGGCGGGCGCGGACGATTATGTTACCAAGCCATTCGGCGTCAACGAACTTATCGCCCGGCTGCATGTGGCCATGCGGCATGCGAAACAGCCGAAAGACGAGTTGCGGGAATTCCGGAACGGCCATCTGCACGTTGACCTGGTGACCCGGACCGTTAAAAAAGGGGAGGAAATTGTACGGCTTACGGCGACCGAGTACGATCTCCTGCTCCAATTTGTTAAAAATGCCGGAAAGGTGCTGACCCACCGGCATTTGATGAAAGAACTGTGGGGCCCGTACCGGAGCGACGAAACCCAGACGCTGCGGGTCCACATGGCGCAATTGAGAAAAAAAATTGAAACCGATCCGTCTCTTCCCGAAGCTTTTATAACCGAGTCCGGGGTAGGATACCGGATGCCGTTGCTTGACGAATAAGTTATAAGTTTTTGTTTTTAATGCGGCAGAGAGAAGGGGAATTTTATTAAGATGAGAGGACTTCTTGTGTTATTTGTAAAAATAAACCATATTTATTAATGATAATGCCCATGCGAACTTCATCGGCCTTCTTCAGTTTCCGCAAATGGATGAATATTTTTTCCGTTGCCTGCGCTGTTTTCTTCAGTTGCTATCTCGGTTTTATTTTACCTTTGCACCACCATGCGGATGGCGCTAAGCATGAAGAGTGCGCTCTGTGCGCCGTGCAGGGTCAGCCTGCGGATGTTGCACTGCCGTTCACCCTTATTATTATTGCGGTAGCTCTTAGCGCTACCCTCCACACTCAGAAGGCCGCATTTTCCCGGATATGCGCCCCTGTTTACCTGACCCGCGCTCCGCCGGTCTCCGTCTAATACACTTTTTTCATACAAAAAAAATCGGTCAGGAACGCTTTTAGCGTTGCTTAACTACGGTTATTTTCAGGTCATCATTTAAAAGACCGGAGATCATCATGACTAAATACCGAGAATATTTGTTGCTTCTTTTCTGCTTTTCTGCTGTAGAAACATTCGCCGGCGTCACCAACCCCGACATCTCCGCTATCGGACAGCTGTTCGGGACCTATACCGACAATGGCCAGTCCCCGGCGGCCCGGAAGGCCGCCCTTTCCCTGGGGGAGACCGAACTGGTGCTGGACGCCGCACTCAACCCGTATTTCAACGGCATGTTCGTCCTGTCGATCAACGCGAGCGGCGTTCTGGACGTTGAAGAGGCGTATACGACCATGGTACGCGGACTGCCGCTTAACCTCGCCCTGAAGGCCGGGAAGTTCCGGCTTGACTTCGGCAAACTCAACCAGGCGCACCCGCATGCGTATCCGTTTATCCGGACGCCGCGGGTCCTTGATCCGGGCGCCGCAAAGCTCCTGCCCGGAGAAGAGAGTTTCGACGAACCGGCGGTCCAGGCCTCGAACGCTTTTCCCGGTCACCGACAACTGGAGCGTGACCCTGTCGGCCGACGCGCTGCAGGGGAGTTCGTTCCATCCGGACGACCCGGGGACGGCGCTCGCCTTACTTTCTCATTTGTCCAATTCATTCATCATCGATCCCGCGTCCATCGATATCGGCCTGTCGGCAACCGACGGGACGAACGACGTCGCCCGGCGTACCCATACCGCGGTTTTCGGCGCCGACGCAAAGGCGAAAGTCGTCCTGTCGCCGCTCGCCGTTTTAACGATAGCCGGGGAGGGTATTTACAAAGCGGCCGACCTGCCCGATTCGTCGGGTGCGGTGAGTCATGACGACCGGTACGGGTTCTACGGGTACGCCAACGCACAGTACCGCACGCGGTACAACGGCGGGATTCTGTACGAACGATACCAGGACCCGGCGGACAGGACAAAATCCGACTGGGCCATAAAGCCGTTCATCGGTTTTGCCGTTCTCGAAGAGAGCACGCTCCTGCGGCTCTCGTACGAACGGTTCACGCCCGCGGTGGGGAAAGCGGACAACACGGTCGAGATGCAGCTGCTGTTCAGCATGGGGCCGCACAAAGCGCACCAGTTTTGACCATGATTCTCAGGATTAAAGCGATGACGTGATTATTGCAGAAAAACGATAAACGCAGATAACAGAGGAGAAATAACCATGTTTCAAAAAGTCAAATTCCTTTCAACCCTAATTTCGGCGTTGCTGCTCGTTTCCTTCGCTCCTGCCTTCGGGACGGTCCGCATCGTGGCGGCGCTGCCTGATCTCGGGTCCATTGCCTCGTACATCGGCGGCGACAAGGTGGAGGTTTCGTCAATCGCCAAAGCCAATGCCAATCCCCATTCCGTTGAGGTTTTCCCGTCGTATATGGCCAAGGTGTCTCGCGCCGCCGTGTACCTGAAGTGCGGCCTAGGCCTTGACCAGTGGTCCGATGCCATCATCGACGGATCGCGGAACGGCAAAATAGTCGTTGTCGATTGTTCGAACAGCGTGCCTGTGCTTGAAAAACCCTCTCACGTGGACGCATCGATGGGTGACGTCCATCCGTTCGGCAACCCGCACTACTGGCTCGATCCGAGGAACGGCATCATCGCGGCGCAGAACATCGCCGAGGCCCTGAAAAAGGCCGACCCCGCGAACAGCGCTCTGTATCGAAAGCAATTTCGGCCGGTTCGCGACCGAATGCGAAAGCCGGTATAACGGCTGGAAGGGAAAAATGAGGCCCTTTGCAGGAGGGAAGTTCATCAGCTACCACTCGTCGTGGGTCTATTTTGCGGCGGCGTTCGACTGCGCCATCGTCGAGCACGTGGAACCGTTCCCCGGCATCCCGCCGACCGGGAACCACCTGGCGCGCCTGGTGGAGGTCATCAAAAAGGAACATGTGCCGCTGATTCTTCAGGAGCCCTATTTCGCGGATGACGCGCCCCGTTTTCTGAACCGGCAGACCGGCATCAGGGTGTTCAAGGTCGCCCCGTCGTGCGCTGATGTCAAGCCCGGCTCGTACCTGGACCATTTTGACGATATTGTCAATCAACTGATTACCGCACAAGGAGGCAAATAACCATGATGCTCTTCCACTATCCTTTCATGCTGCCGGCGCTTGTCGGTCTGCCTGATCCTTGCCGGCATACACACCTATTTCGGATACCATATCGTGCAGCGGGGGTGATTTTCGTCGATCTTGCGCTTTCGCAGATCGCGGCGCTCGGCGCGAGCGTGGCGCTCGTCGTCGGGTGGGGCGACGATGCTCCGCTCAAGGCGTTCTGCGTCAGCCTTGGATTTACTTTCGGCGGTGCGGTGCTTTTGCGTTTCTGCGGAAGGGCCAGGAGAAGGTGCCCATGGAAGCGCTTATCGGCATTGCCTATGCCGGGGCGATAGCGATTTCCCTGCTCGTGCTGGAGAAATCGGCAACCGGCACGGAACACATCAAAGAGATGCTGGTGGGCACCATTCTAACGGTTTCATGGCGCGAAGTCTTCAATTGGGGGCCATTGTTCTCCGTGGTGGCAATCATTCATTGGCTGGCACGAAAAAAGTTGTTTATTATTTCCGAACAGCCGAGAGAAGCGGAAAAAAAAGGAGTGCGCCTCTGGTGGTGGGACATCATTTTTTATGCGACCTTCGGCCTGGCGGTGACCTCCTCGGTCAAGGTCGCCGGCGTTCTTCTGGTTTTTTCACTATTAATCATACCTGCAGTTTCAGCGGTGATATGCGTGACCGGCACGACGCGGCGCGTTGTTTTCGGATGGCTGTTCGGCATCGCGGGCTGCGTTGCCGGGCTCGAGCGTCGCTGCGGTTCGACTGCGCGGCAGGTCCGTCGATCATTTCGACCCTTTTAATGTTATTGATTGCTTCGGCAACGGTCGTGGCCTTGATAAAAGGGCGGCGGCGCCCGCTTGAAAAATTGGAAAAATAACACGGCACTTAGCAGACGGGCCTATTCTTCGCCATATCATCGAGAAGCCGGAAAAGAAGCTCCCTTATTTTTGGAAAGTACGTTCCGGTTCCTGATATGACCGGCAGACTGGATGCAGGGTTTGCCCTCAACAAGTTCTTCTTTACAATTTGTCAAAAGCCGCTCCACGCTCCCGGCGCTTGACTCTATATGGAACTGGAGCGCCACTGTCCTGCGGCCGAAAGCAAAAGCCTGGTTTGCGCAGGCTTCGCTTGATGCGATTTTTATTGCATTGGCAGGGATGTCAAAGGTGTCGCCGTGCCATTGAAATACCGGAAGCTCCTGCGGCCATCCGGAGAATAGAGGCGATTTTGTTCCTTCCGGGGTCACAGTTACAGGAAACCAGCCGATCTCTTTAAAGTTGTTTTTGTAAACCTTTGCGTCGAGCGCGCTCGCAATCAGCTGCGCGCCAGGCAGACGCCCAGGACCGCTTTGTCTCATCAATAGCCCGCCGAATAAATAGTTTTTCAGGAACCAGCCACGGGTATTTATCTTCTTCGTAAACCGACATGCCGCCGCCCATGATGACGAGCATGTCAAAGGACACAGGAGAGGGGAGGGCTTCGCCTTTGTATATCATGGTGGCGGAAACCGAATGGCCCCGTTCATGCTGCCCATTCGAGGATGGTCCCCGGATCTTCGAAGGGTTCGTGCTGTAAATAATGCAGTCTCATAATATTTTGAAAAATAATTCATGCAATTAATATCCAACCCGGTCGGAGATTGCCAAGATAGGTTTAAAGTACGTATATTGCCACTCGAGCTGATACTCAAAATCGCTCGATGACAAGATCATGTCGGCGTGGGTCCACCGATCAAAAAACTTCCTGAGAATTCCATGAAAAAGGTTTCTGCATTATCAGCCATAGTGTTGCTCTTGTTTATGGCGCTGTTTCCCGGGTGCAGAAGTAATAGCGGGGAAAAACCGCCTGAAGCGGTAAAGGGTGTTCTTGACCTGTCGGGCTGGAATGTTGACTCCAATGCAATACAGCTCTCCGGCGAATGGGAATTCTATCGCGGCAAACTGGTGCAAGCCCGGCCATACGCTGATTCATCAGGCACGAAAGTGTTTGCGAATGTTCCGCATCGATGGGACAAGAAACCTCCCTACGACAGCGTGGCAACATACCTGCTTCATGTCAAGCTTGGACGCCCGTATCAAACGCTGGCATTGGAAATAAGGCAGGCGGTTTCAGTGTACCGCATATATCGTCGACACACAACTTGTGTTGCAGGAAGGCAGATTCACTTCGGACAAACGATCTTTTCAGGCCGTATGCAAACCAGGCGTGGCGTTTTTTCATATGCCGGCCGATGAATTCACGATCGCCATGCAGATGCAAAACTATTATCATCTGAAGAGTGAAAGTATGCGTCGGCCGGCTTTTGGCCATATGTGAAGCTTTGCTCTACGGCTGAAGGTCTCTACAGCGAGATGCTGGCTTTCAGCCTTGCCATATTCCTCTTCGGCTGCGTCGTAATACTTCACTATTTATCAACTCGTGTTCTTTCTTTATTTTCGCAGAGAAAGGGTCTACCTATATCTGTGCGTTCTCTGCGCTGCCGTTGGAGTATACATCGCCGGCGGGATGCCCGAATGCGTGCTTTCAGTATTGTAATTCCATCCATTTCTCCGGGTTTGTACATCCGCTTTATGGAGCATAGGACAATGTTCAGCGTATCGATGTTTGTACTTCTTTCCGTTGGCGCGATGTTCCCCAGGAGAAACAAACAAGAACCATCGTCGCGCTGCTTATCGTCCCATATGCGAGTGCTAAGTTGCATCGTCCTGGTCCATCGTCAAAGCTTTCTTTCGAATATGATGTTCTCGATGTTGGATGGCAAATTCATGTCAGACTTTGTCTCCTGTATGCCAGTTTGTTCTTTTCCTTGCGATCAGGAAAAAACGGGAAGGAGCAATTCCCATGATGATCGGCGTCGGCTCTGACTTCATATTCGGGGTCATTGACGGCCTGACATCAGCCCGCGGCGCTTTTCCAATGAGTCATGTATTGCGTTTGTGCGTTCTTCGTCGGCCAGTCGTTTTTGCTGGCAAAAATGTTTTCCAAAGCCCAGCACGAAGTGCTACGGCAGCAAGCAATGCTTCTGCAGGCCGAAAAACTCATTACGCTTCGGGACCGTTGTCGCGGAGGTGGCGCACGAGGTCAATAACCCCAGCCATTCGCTGTTTCTTGACGCGCAGACCAACGAAAAAGCCTGGGCAGTCGGTCGCACCGATACTGGGCGAACGCGCCGAGGAAAAGGGCGATTTCAAGGTCGGGGTTTTTCCGTACAGTAAATTCAAGCAGGAAATTGCCGCTTTGTCCGAGCGCATGAAACGTAACTGCGAGCGCATCAAGCGCATTGTGGAAGACCTGCGGTCGTTTGCCAAAAAGGACATCGATCTGAATGAAGACGTGAATGTAAATACGGTGATACGGTCATCGCTTTCGGTGATCGAGCATGTGACCGGAAAATGCACCAGGAACCTGCGCCTGCACTTGAGCGAACCGATACCTTGTGTCAAGGGCAGCGTCCGTCACCTGGAACAAGTCGTGATAAACATCGTAAAAAATGCCTGCCAGTCCCTTGCAAGCGCCGACAAGGCCGTTTCCATTTCAACATCGTGCGTCGAAAACAACGTCATCATCACGGTCAGCGACGAAGGCAAAGGCATGGATGAAGAGATGGTGAAAAACATTTTCACGCCGTTTTATACGACAAAGGGGAAAGAGGGCACCGGCCTTGGGCTTTGCGATATGCAACAATATCATCAAGAACCACGGCGGCCGGATCGAGGTGAAATCAAAGATCGGGAAAGGTACGGTCGTTACGGTGATACTTCCCGCTTTAAAAGCCTGATACCGAATAAACGTATCCAGAAGGAGTGACTCATGGCAAATAATCCGTATCCGCAATCGCCCATTCTTATCATAGATGATGAGGAAGATGTCCTGCAATCATATCGAATGGCTTTGCTCCTGGCGCGGATCGATAACTTCGTCCTGTGCAATGACGGCCTGAAAGCGATGCCGCTCCTTGAAAAAGGGCCGCATTCCGCCATTATTCTCGATTTATTCATGCCGCGCATTACCGGGCAGGAACTGCTCGATAAAATCAGGGAACGGTATCCCGAAATCCCCGTCATCGTCGTGACAGGCTCCAATAATGTAAACATTGCCGTCGAGTGCATGAAACGCGGCGCTCATGAATATATGGTCAAACCCGTCGAAGAAAACCGGCTGATCGCCGGGCTGCGCAATGCGATTGAGATCGGGGAATTGCGTCAGGAAAACTTTGCGCTGCAGACACGGATGATGGTGGCGGGATTGAAAAACTCCCCAGGTGTTCTCAAACATCATCACCGTGAACGAAAACATGAAGCTCATATTCCGCTATATTGAAGCCATCGCCGCAAGCCCGCGGCCGGTCCTTATCACCGGCGAAAGCGGTACCGGCAAGGAGCTTATTGCGCGCGCGATCCATGCCGCGAGCGGACGCACGGGCAAATTCATTGCCGTCAATGTTGGCCGGACTCGATGATACGATGTTCTCCGACACGCTGTTCGGCCATCGCAAGGGCGCGTATACAGGCGCGGAAAGCCGAACGGGCGGGGCTCATCGAGCAGGCGGCCAACGGGACGCTGTTCCTTGATGAAATCGGATTCTTGAAAAGAATTCCCAGGTCAAGCTCCTTCGTTTGCTCCAGGAAGGAGAGTATTATTCCCTTGGCTCGGACATCATAAAAACGACTGATGCGGTCGTTATCGCCGCCACAAACGCAAACCTGCAGACACAAGATGAAGGAAGGCGCTTTTCGCAACGATCTGTATTACCGTCTCAACACCCACCATATCCGTCTTCCTGCATTGCGCGAACGTGCCGGATGATATTCCCGTGCTTGCCGCTCATTTTGTCTCGGAAGCGGCGAAATCCCTTGGAAAAAAATGTCCTGAGATTGCCGTTGATGCGCTTGTGCTGTTGCGCAGGCAGGCGTTCCCCGGCAATATCCGCGAACTGCAGTCTTTAATGTTCGATGCGGTAGCGCGATGCGAAGGGACGGTCCTTGGATCAACCTATTTCCAGGGGCATGGTACTGACCATGGCAAAGCGGACTCTTCCGCACGATCGCCCCTTATTTCGTATTCGGGAAGTTTGCCGCGGCTGGAAGATGTCGAGGATTTTTTCATTGCCGAAGCATTGCGACTGACAAACGGTAATCATACCGCCGCCGCGGCGCTACTTGGCGTTTCACAATCGACCATCAGCAGGCGGCTCAAGAACCGCGAAGATTGATTATCCGGCGCCATGCAAAACGCTTTGAAGAATGCGTTGTGCATCGGCCGACATGGCCGGACCTCATAATTCCGCTTAAATTCCGCAGATATATTCCGGGCACGCTAATTGCATTCACAGGTAATCCCTCAATTCGCTTTCTGTTATTAATCAATAACGTCGTTAACTGGGAAAACAGGGCGCAATTATGCCGCGAAAACACCGAAAATCGACAACTCGCTTAAGCAGCAGCATCAACCAGAATATCTCTCCGGCCCCACGGTGGACCCCGGCGCGTATCGACCGGCCCGATCCGGCAATGGTTGCGGCGAACGATGCGCCGGTCCTGAACAATGCGGCGCATTACATCAACAATCCCGCCAGTTCCATTCTCCTCGATTCGCAAAGCCTGGTAAAAATCTGGGGCATGGTCACCCCGATTCTTGACGAAAAGGCGGGGAAAGACGGCGGCCTTGCCATTGCCGGCTATTCGTTTCAGGAACTCAAGAAGGACATGAACGACCTTTTCATCCGTATAGAACGGAATGCCCGTCGCGTAAAGCAATTGACCGAGGGGTTATAGTAACCGGACGTTTTTTTTCAAGAAGAACAATAATAATATAGACACACAGCTGTTTCCTTAAAGGAGGAAGTATGAAAAGTTTACTGCGTAGGGGATGGACGAATCGGTTTGTCGGAACGGCAGTTGCGGTGTTGGGGATTGCGGGGGCGATACAGGCAGCGCCGCCTACGGACACGTGCAAACAGGAAACGTGGCTCACAAATGGTTTGGTAAACGCCATCGTCCCCGCGGGGGACAAAATTTACATCGGCGGCAGATTTACCCGTGTCGGGCCTTACACCGGCTGCGGGGTGCCTGTTAATGCTTCAACCGGAGCGCCCGCGGCCACCTATCCTAAAGTCAATGGGACCGTGTACGCCGTTTGCGCCGACGGCAGCGGCGGCTGGTTTATCGGCGGAAGCTTTTCACTCGTTGGAGGAGTGGCGCGCAGAAATTTAGCGCATATCATCTCCGGCGGGAGCGTGGATGCCTGAACCGAGTCCCGACAGTATAGTGTATGCGCTCACGGTGAGCGGAGGAACGGTATATGCAGGCGGGGATTTCTATGGAATCGGCGGGTCGTACCGTAACCATATCGCCGCCCTGGACATGACAACGGGGAGCGCCACGGCATGGAACCCGTCCATCAGCGGCACCGTTATTTCACTCGCGGTAAGCGGAACAACGGTATATGCGGGATGGGACGAATACCTTTCTATTATAGTCGTATATGGCTTCGCCGCCCTGGATGCGACTACAGGGCTTGCCTTGTCGGCCTGGGCGCCGAATACGAACGGCAATGTTTTAGCGATAGCCGTGAGCGGTACAACGGTCTATGCGGCGGGAGTTTTACCAGCATCGGCGATTCAAGCCGCAACTATATCGCCGCACTGAATGCTACAACCGGAAAAGCATTAGCCTGGAAACCGAATTCGAACGGCGGGGTCCAGTCGCTTGCGACAAGCGGGACAACGGTGTATGCGGGTGGGCAATTCACCAGTATCGGCGGGCAGACGCGCAACAACATCGCCGCGCTCGATGCGACAACCGGGAACGCTTCGGCTTCATGGAACCCGAACGCGAACGGAGGGGTCATTTCACTCGCGGTGAGCGGGACAACGGTGTATGCGGGCGGGTACTTCACCGTCATCGGCGATTCAACCCGCAACTATATCGCCGCGCTTGATGCGACAACCGGGAAGGCGACGGCCTGGGACCCGAGTGCGAACGGCGGGGTCCAGTCGCTTGCGGTGAGCGGGACAACGGTGTATGCGGGCGGGTACTTCTCCTTTATTGGCGGCATAAGCCGCAACAATATCGCCGCGTTTGACGCAACCACGGGAACTGCAACGGCCTGGGACCCGAATGCGGACAATCAAATCAATGCACTCGCCGTGAGAGGTACTACGGTCTATGCAGGCGGGTCCTTCAGCCGCATTGGCGGACAAACCCGCAGCCGCATCGCCGCATTGGACACATCAACAGGGAATGCCACGGCATGGAACCCGCAAGCAAACAGCGATGTCTTAACAATAGCGGCAACAGGGACGACGGTATATACCGGCGGGTTTTTCACCACTATCGGCGATTCAAGCCGCAACCGTATTGCAGCGCTGAATGCGACAACCGGGAAAGCCCTTGCATGGAACCCGAATGCGAACACCACGGTGATAACAATTGTCCTGAGCGGGGCGACGGTATATGCGGGAGGAGAATTCACCTCTATCGGCGGGCAGTACCGCGGCAGCATTGCCGCATTGGATACGGCAACAGGGAATGCCTCGTCCTGGAACCCAAATGCCTACGGCGGCAGTGTCTGCGCCATTGCCGTGAACGGCGCAACGGTATATGCCGGTGGGTTTTTCACTAAGTATTGGCGGGTCAGGTCAAAATCAGATTGCCGCATTGGACACGACCACGGGGAATGCCTTGTATTCCTGGAACTCGAGTGCGAACGATGGTATATTTTCACTCGCCGTGAGCGGTACCACGGTCTATGCGGGAGGGCGGTTCACCACCATAGGTGGGCAAAATCGTAACCATATCGCCGCGCTGGACGCGACGACAGGGGCGCCTGCCGCATGGAACCCGAATGCGCAAAACGAACTCGAGACAATTGCGGTGAGCGGGACAACGGTATATGCGGGCGGGTACTTCACCAGTATCGGTAAGGGTATAGGCCACTCCTATTTCGCCCAGTTCGGCGACTTTTATTCCGCTCCCGCGGTCGTGTCCGTTACCCCGTCTTCGGGCATAAACACCGCAGCCGTGCAGATAACCAGCTTGAGCGGCTCGAATTTCCGGTCTGGCGCAACTGTAAAGTTGACAAAGACCGGGCAACCCGACATCAACGCGACCGGCGTGTCTGTTGTTTCTTCGTCGCAGATCACCTGCACCGTTGATATTACCAACGCCGCGCCCGGCGCATGGGACGTGGTCGTTACCAATAACGATTTAAAAAGCGGCACACTCGCAGCGGGCTTTACTGTTGCGTTACCGGCGGCGCCGGGCGTTCCGACCCTTGAATCGCCAGCGGACAATGCCGCCAACCAGCCGCTTACGTTGACGCTCACCTGGAACGCCGTTGCCGGCGCCGCAAGCTACCGGCTTCAGGTGATAGCGAATGACGGTTTTTCGACCATGGTCGTGGACGACTCCACGATTACCTCCCCGTCGAAAAGCGTCGGTCCGCTTTCTACAAGCATGAACTACAGCTGGCGCGTTAATGCCAAAAACAACGGCGGTACGGGCGGCTGGTCGCAGGTAAGCAGATTTACGACCGGTTTGTCCACGGGTATAAAACAAACTGCTCTTCCCAAGAGCTTCAGCTTTACCGTCTCCGCCCGTGCGGGGTACATACGGTATGCGCTGCCCAGGGCCGAACATGTTTTCCTGCGGCTCTTCAGCATCAAGGGGCAGGTGCAATCGAAACCGGTGGATCAGCAGCAGAGTGCAGGATATTATACACTGAGTCTGCAGCGGGACAATGTTGCCGCCGGGCCGTATCTGGTGGTATTCAACGCCGGCGATTATCATCAGGAGAAGATGGTTTTCATGGTGAAATGATTTTTTATTATACTTTGTCATCTTACACCTATACAGGAGGCATTTGTGTTCCCTAATACTTTTCGTTTTTCCGCTGTAATATGCACCATAGTTGTTTTGGCAACGTCAGCTGTATGTACCGCCAGGCCGATCCCCATGGACAACCTCGGCTCCGAAGCCGTGAAGCTGGCGGGCGGCAAGGGGTTTTCCGTGACCGAACAGTGGAACGGATACCGGCTCGAATGCCGGATGCAGGCGCTCTACGCCGAGGTGACCATGAACGGCACGACCATTTCCTCAACGTCGGCGAGCGAAGGGGGCGGTTCTTTCACGCTGCAAACGTCACGGGTTGGACGCGGAACATCGATGCAGGGCCTTCCGGCTGTCGCGGACATGGATGACATTGACAAAAGGAGTCGTAACGGCCGGGCGCGGCGACATTAAGGAGGAATGCACAACCTCGGGCGACGGCATACGTCAGGATTTTGTCATCAGCAACAAACCCGAAAACACGGGAAAGCTTCTGCTGGACCTGGCTGTCGGCGGGGCCGGGGTGACCACAAAAAAATTACAGGACGGCATCGAAGTGCGCCTCTATTCGGGCAGGGCGCTTGTATATCATGCGTTAAAAGCGACCGACGCAGCGGGGCATGCGCTTGCGTCAAGTTTTTTAAAAGCAAACGATAACGTCATTACCATTTCTGTTGACGACAACAATGCAACGTATCCGGTCCGCATCGACCCCACGATTTCGGACGCGGACTGGGTGAGCATCGGCGGACAGGTCACCGGCTTGAGCGGACTAGTCTGGCGCTTGCGTATGATAATTCGGGAATTCTTTACGCGGGCGGCTCCATCACCGTGGCGGGCGGCATAACCGTACACAACATCGCCAAATGGAACGGCAGCGCGTGGAGCGCCCTAAGCAGTGGGACCAACAGCACGGTTTTTTCCCTTGTTGTTGACTTTTCGGGAAACCTGTATGTGGGCGGAACGTTCGACACGGCAGGCGGAATACAAACGTATGGCATCGCTAAATGGAATGGCACGGCGTGGAGCGCGCTGGGCACTTTGATGCCGAACGAGGTCTTTGCGCTTGCCGTTGACAATTCGGGTAATCTTTATGCCGGCGGGAATTTTTGCATGGTTGCCGGGAGCATTATATCGTGCGAAGTATGCCAAATGGAATGGCAGCGCATGGAGCGCCCTGGGCAGCGGAACGAATGATTTTGTATATGCCCTTGTTTATAATAATTCCGACAACACCCTTTATGCAGGCGGAGCGTTCGACACGGCAGGCGGAATAGCCGCAAAGCGCATCGCAAAATGGAACGGCAGCGTGTGGAGTACGCTGGGAAGTGGAATGAATAATATTGTGTATTCCCTTGCTTATAATAATTCCAACAACACCCTTTATGCCGGCGGAGGGTTCGACACTGCGGGCGGAGCGTCCGCGAAGTACATCGCCAGATGGAACGGCAGCGCATGGAGCGCTCTTGGCAGCGGGATGAGTTTTAAAGTCTATGCCATGGCAGTTGACTATTCGGGGACCCTTTACGCAGGCGGACAGTTCGACTCGGCAGGCGGAATAGCCGTAAGCCGCATCGCCAGATGGAATGGAAGTGCCTGGAGTGCGCTGGGAACCGGAACGAACAATTCGGTTATGGCCATTACCTACGACAACACGGGGAACACGTATGCTGGCGGATATTTTACCGCTACAGGCGGCACAACAGCCGCGCAGTACATTGCAAAATGGAACGGCAACGCATGGAACGCTCTGTTGGGGAGCGGGACCATTAACACGGTCTCCGCCGTTGCCGTTGACACCTTGGGAAATCTTTACGCGGGCGGGGTTTTTACCATGATGGGCGGCGTTCCCGCGAACAATATCGCTAAATGGAACGGCAGCGTGTGGAGCGCGCTGGGAAGCGGAACGAGCGTCGGCACGGGCTATGCGCAGGTGTACGCTCTTGCCGTTGGCGATACGGGGACCATTTATGCGGGGGGAAGGTTCACCGTGGCCGGAGGTACAACCGTGTACCGTATTGCCAAATGGAACGGCAGCGCATGGAGCGCGCTGGGCAGCGGCATGAATAATTACACCGTATATTCCCTTGCCTACAATAAATCATCAAAAACCCTCTATGCCGGCGGTGAGTTTACCACGGCGGGTGGTATTGCGGCAAATAATATCGCCCGATGGCATAACGGCGCATGGGACACTCTTGGCAGCGGAACGAATGGCCGGGTCTATGCCCTTGCCCTTGACACAATCGGGACCCTTTACGCCGGAGGATCGTTCACTACGGCGGGCGGCGTAACGGCAAACCACATTGCCAAATGGAACAATGTCGCGTGGGACACGTTGCGGAGTGGAACTAACGCCGCGGTCAACGCCATTGCTGTTGATAAGGCCAATAACAACCTTTACGCAGGTGGATCATTTACTACCGCGGGCGGAACGGCCGCGTGGTACATAGCCAAATGGAACGGCAGTGCATGGAGCAATCTGGGCATCAGTTTGAATAATGTTGTTTCCGCCATTGCGCTCAACGGCAAAGGGACCCTTTACGCAGGCGGGGATTTCACCATGGCGGGACAGTCGAACGGCATTCCTGCAAACTATATCGCCCAATGGAACGGCAACGCATGGTACGCCCTCGGAAGCGGGACGAACGGCGCGGTCAAGACAATCACCGTTGACAGCGCGGGATATCTGCACCAAGGCGCGCTTTTCGCCGGAGGAACGTTCACCGTTGCGGGCGGAAAAGTGTCGGCATATACCGCTATGTGCTTGCCCCAAACAACGGGCGTCAATGCGCAACGCGGCAGTGATTTCTCATACCCCTTTGCAACATACGATGCCCATACCGGGCTGATGCATTTTCAATTAAAGGAGCGCACGGAAATAAGCTATTCCGTTTACGCGATGTCGGGCCGTCGGCTCTTGAGCGCATCCGGGGCCTTCGGGGCCGGGGACCATTCCATGAGAATAAATGCCGGACGTGCGGCGCGAGGCGCGTATATCGTGCATTTCAGGGCGGGAAACGAATCGGTATGCTGCCGCATGGTTGTTGATAGATAGCATTTACACTCGTTTCCTGCGGCGCCGCTCATGGTGGCGTGTCCGCATAAACCTATTCATTCTTCAAGTGCCGGGGAGATGGTATGAAACGTGCAATGTTTAGAGGATGGACGAACCATTTTGCGGGAACGGGAATGTCTGTTGTTCTTGCCTTGCTGGCTATTATACCGGTACGGGCCGCGCTCCCTACGGACACGTGCAGGCAGGCGACGTGGGTAACCAACGGAACGGTACGGGCAATTGTTCCTGCCGGCGACAAGGTTTACCTTGTCGGCGATTTTACTAGTGGGACCGTATACGGGCGGCGGCCTGCCCCTTAATCCTTCTACGGGAGCGGCGGCAGCGACATTCCCTAAAATTAACGGGACCGTGTCTGCCGTTTGCGCGGACGGGAGCGGCGGCTGGTTCGTGGGCGGCGCTTTCACCCTTGTGGACGGCGTGGCGCGGAACAATATCGCGCATATCACGTCCGGCGGAAGCGTTGACCCCGCATGGGACCCCCATGCGACCAATACGGTTTCTGCGCTTGCCCTGAGCGGGACATCGCTGTATGTCGGCGGGGCGTTTGACTCGATCGGCGGTCAATCCCGAAATTACATTGCCTGCGTCGGTGCCGTCACCGGCGCCGTGACAACGTGGAACCCCGCCGCAACAGGCAGCGTTTCATCGATTGCCGTAAAAGGGCCTTCTGTCTATGCCGGCGGGGCATTCACCTATATTGGCGGTCAAACGCGGATGTACATTGCCTGCATCGATTCCGCCTCCGGCGCCGCCACATCGTGGAACCCGGCGGCAACCGGGAGCGTTTCGTCAATCGCTGTGAACGGAACACGGGTCTATGTTGCCGGCGCGTTTACCTATATCGGTGGTCAAACGCGGATGTACATTGCCTGCATCGATTCCGCATCCGGCGCTGCTACAACATGGAACCCCAATGCAAGCAGTTCTGTTTTATCAATTGCTGTGAGCGGGGCCAAGCTCTATGCCGGCGGGAACTTCATCACTATTGGCGGACAATCGCGCAATCGAATAGCATGTCTGGACACCGCCTCCGGCGCGGCGACAACCTGGGACCCCAATGCAAATAGCAGTGTTAGTGCTATTGCCGTGAGCGGAAACGCTGTATATGCCGGTGGCGCTTTCAGGTCTATCGGCGGCCAACTCCGAAACTGTTTAGCCGGCATAGATACCGGCACCGGCGCGGCGACAACCTGGGACCCTTATCCGAATAATACGGTGTCTGCGCTTGCTGTGGGCGGATCTGCCGTTTATGCGGCCGGAACGTTTACATCCGCTAACGGTCAACCCCGAAAGTACACAGCATGTCTTGATGCCGCTACCGGCGTCGCAACAAGCTGGGCGCCCACTCCAAATAATTATGTTTATGCGCTTGCCGTGAGCGGGAACTCGGTCTATTGCGGCGGACTTTTTACTTCTATCGCCAGTCAAACACGAAACTACATAGCATGTCTTGACGCCACGACCGGCGCTCCGACAAGCTGGACGCCCGATGCCAATGCTTCGGTTAATGCGCTTGCCGTACGCGGAACCGCTGTCTATGTCGGCGGCAATTTTGCCACCATCGGCGGTCAACCCCGTACCCGGATAGCCTGCATAGATTCCGCTACCGGTGCCGCAACAACGTGGGCTCCCAATGCAAATTCCACGGTGTATTCCCTTGCCGTCAACGGAGCTGCAATCTATGTCGGCGGCTACTTTACCACCATTGGCGGTCAAACGCGAAATTCAATAGCCTGCATAGATTCCGCTACCGGCGCCGCAACGACATGGAACCCCAATGCCGGGACCAGCTATGTGATGGCGCTCGCCGTAAACGGCACTGTGGTGTACGCCGGGGGAACGTTGCCACCATCGCGGCAAGGCACGAAACCGAATAGCCTGCCTCAACACCACCGATACCAGCACCGCGACAACATGGGACCCCAATGCGGATGGCAGTGTGAATGCGCTTGCCGTGAACGGAACAGCGGTCTATGCCGGCGGCAATTTTGCCAACATCGGAGGTCAACCCGCAACCGGATGCCTCATAAGCGGATCACCGGTAACTCAACAACATGGGCCCCGATGCAAATGCCGGGGTTTATACATTGCCGTGAGCGGGGCAACGGTCTATGCCGGAGGAATTTTCACCAACGTCGGACAGGGTATACGCCGCCCCTGTTTTGCCCAGTTTGATTACCATGATATTACTCCTATGGTTCGACCCATCTCCCTGTCTTCCGGCGCAAACAATCTTAATTTCTCCCTCCGGAACGGTTTCGTCCGCTACACACTTGTGGGAAAAGCGTCGGTCAGTATCAGACTTTTAGACCTTAACGGAAGACATATCAGCACCATTGTCAATCAGGCGCAGGCGCCCGGCAGTTATGCGGTGCCTATAGCAACGGTTTCTCCGGCGCGGGGTTGTTATATCCTCTCATTCGAGGCCGGAGCGAAAAAACGGAACGGATGATCGCGGTTATGAAGTAAGAAGGAAATGATTGCAGCTGACGTTTGATAGGCTTTGATTTCTTAAACTTTTATATAAGGGAGAACGTATGAACAAGTGTCTGGTTTCTTTTGTGATGGGGTGCTGCATTTTATTAGGACAATCCGCACATGCACAATGGGCCCAAATGTCTGGGCCCGAAGGCGGCAGCATTTTATCGATGATTGTTTCCAACGGCATCGTTTTTGCCGGAACCGACGGTGGCGGCGTTTTTCGCTCACTCAATAACGGCGACGCATGGACCGGGTGGGCAGCAACATGTTCGGCCAGAGTTTTAATTCGTTTGCTCCGCGTCACGACAGCCTTTTTGCCGGCGCCTACGGCAATGGAGTGTACCTGTCGACCGACAGTGGAAAAACATGGAAGACAGTGAACAGCGGATTGTCCAATTCGTGGTAGGGCGCTCGCATCAACAACGACGGGGCTTTTCGCGGACGCCGATGACGGCCTGTACCGCTCTGTTAATGGCGGCGCGACATGGACGAACGTCAACGCGGCATTGCAGCTGAGTGAATACGTTTCTTTCTTATAATGATACGCTGTATGCCGGCTCGTCCGACAGCGGCGTGAGCATTTCTGCTCACAATGGCGCAACCTGGACGAAAATCAATTCCGGCTTGACGAACCTGTGGGTCCGCGCTGGCTAAAAGCGGCAGCGATGTCTATGCCGGAACCTATGGCGGTCTGTATCATTCCGCAGACAACGGCGCGTCGTGGAATGTTGTTTCGGAATTAACGGTTTCATACATTACTTCCCTGACCCTGCATAACGGAGATGTTTTTGCGGGTACCGAACAGGGCGTTTATCGCCGGGTGCAGGGAAACCCGGCTTGGACGGTCGTCAATACGGGTTTGACAAACACAGTAGTATATACTCTGTTGACAAAAAACGACACAATCTTTGCCGGGACCTACGGCGGCGGCGTTTTCCGCTCAGCCGATAACGGGGCGACCTGGGCCGCGGTCAATGCCGGATTATCGGCTGCCAGGGTCACCTCATTTGTCAAAAGCGGCAACGCTCTTGTCGCGGGGACTTACGGCGCCGGGGCGTTTAATAAAGTTAACGGCGGTAACAATGGGCCCCGATCAACACCGGCCTGACAAGCCCCAATGTCCGCTGCCTTGCCATTCGGTGCGATACGCTTCTTTTCGCGGGGACGAATGCAGGTGTTTTCCGCACGTCGAATCTGTTGATGACATGGACGCAGGTCAATAGCGGGATGACGTATATCGATATCTATGCGCTTGCAGTCAATGGGGCCAATGGTCCGGATATTTTCGCCGGCATTACCTGGGGTACACTTCAGGCGGCTATATCTATCATTCATCGAATGACGGCAACGGCTGGACCATGAACGCCGATCCAGCGACCATTTAAATGCTCTGGCCGCGAACAACGGCCTGCTTTTTGCGGGAATCGATACCGGCGTTTTTGTCTCTAAAAACAACGGGACCTCGTGGGACGCCGCAAACGCAGGATTGACAAATAAGTGGGTCCTTTCGTTCGCTTTTAAGGGGACCGCGGTTTTTGCAGGGACCTACGGCGGCGTATTCAAGTCGGTCGATACCGGAAAAACATGGACTGCGGCTGCTGCCGGCCTGACGGCGACAGCCATTTATGCTTTGGCCGCAGGCGGCGATTCGATCTATGCCGGCACTAATGATGGCGTATTTTTTTCGGCAAACGATGGGACACAATGGAACAGGCTGACACCGGCCTGTCGGGAATAGTTGTCAAGGCGCTTGCGGTTGCCGATACCGCTCTCTTTGCCGGCACTGACGGCGCTTCTGTATGGCGTCTTTCCCTTCATTCCGGCACCACGGCCATTAAACCTCATGTCAATAAGTTGAACCAACCATGCGCGTTTGATGTCCGGAACGGTTTCGTGCACTACACGCTTACGAATAAAACATCCGTGAATATCAAACTTTTAAGTATTGACGGAAGGTATATCGGCACCCTTGTCAAGAGCGAACAGGCAGCCGGCAGCTATTCGTTGCCGATAAAATCAGCATCCTTGGCAAAAGGCTGTTACATTTTGTCATTCGAGGCCGGGGGTAATACAAACAAAACAAATTTACTTAATGCAATAATTTATTCATTGGCCAAAGACCGTATACGGGGTAGGGGGTGGGCACCGCATGTGCAGCGCTGAACTTCGGTGTACCCCCACCCACCAGTTTCAGTAGAGTTAAAACTACAATCAAATGCCTTTAGCAAAAAAACTAAAATAATCCAGTAGACAAAATGTGAAGCAGACAAATAAAAACAGTCTGAAAGGGCATATAATATTTTAATTTCAACCGGGATATTGTAACTGCAACAACCATTTCTTTTTACACCATTT
Organism: uncultured Spirochaetota bacterium; assembly: GCA_963783575.1. Taxonomy (GTDB): domain Bacteria; phylum Spirochaetota; class Brevinematia; order Brevinematales; family JAOACQ01; genus CAWEAK01. The sequence goes on from CAWAOD010000007.1 coordinate 41,251, forward strand.
TCCAGGAGGACATCATGCGCGGAAAATTTCGGGGACATTTGCAGTGCTTCTGCTTGGCGTTTCACTTACCGTAAACGCCGATATGACCATGACACAGGTAAGGACGACCGAAGCGATAAAAGACGGAAGCCCGATGGCAGTCCGAAAATCGATACCAGCACGTTGTGGATCGCAGCCGACAAGCTGCGCATGGACGGCGGGAACGAATCGGTGCTGCTCAACGCCTCGAAGGACTCGATCTATCTTATTGACAACAAGAAGAAGACCTGTACCGGAGTCGATATGTCGATTATCGGCAACGGCCCGGCCAAGGGCGAAGCCATGCCTGCCGGAATGCCGGGAATGTTCGCGAACATGATGAAAATGGAGGTGACCATCGAGCCCACGACGGAAACAAAGACCATTAACAACTGGGCCTGCACCAAGTATCTGCAAACCATGAAAATGATGGGGACCATCTCCACGTCGGAATTATGGGCGACCAAGGACGTCAAGGTCGATCCCGCCATGATCAGAAAGTTCATGGCGTCCTTTTTTCTCCGGTCGCAAAGCACCAAAGACCTTGCCGCGCAAATGATGAAGGAGTATGAGAAAATCAAGGGGTTCGTCGTGTATTCCGTTTCGACAAGCACAATCATGGGCAAAGAGACCCGTTCTACATCTGAAGTGCGCGAAGTGAAGGAATCCTCCGCGCCTGCTGGTACGTATGAAGTCCCGGCAAAATACTCGATGAAGAAGTGGAAATAATAACAGTAAAAGATGCAACAGCGGACGGGTTTTACTATCCGGAGTCGGCCGTTTGAGTTTTCTGCTAAGCAGTCTGCATTTGATAGAGAGATAAATTGCCGGCAGCCGCGTATTCTTTCTGGACTACGGTAAATATATCGTCGGGATTAGTGTTGCCGATAGAATTGACAAGGGATTGATCGGCGCTTTCGGTTATCGTCGATTCCGCTACATGGACAAGCGCCGCGACATTTGCGCTTCCGCTGCCGCCTATCAGCTTGAGGGCGTCAAGCATCGAAAGGGAATTGTTACTTGAGGCGGCTCCTTCAATCGCCGAGATGATGGCTGGAACATCGGTGGCATTGTCATCCGCGTTTCCGGTTTCATCGGCGCCGTTTTCGTCTGAACTCTGTGAAGAAGAAACGGTTGAATTATATGCCGGTGAGGAGGTAACGGAAGAAATATCCATACATGGACCTTCCCTCTTCTGCAGTTAATGGTGATATTCCAATTGCTTTTCAGTTTATCGGTGTTTCTTCTGAATTTCTAAAGATGAATATTTTTTCATTTTGGCAGGGGTAGATAACACCCTGGAAAAATTAACGTTATGTTGTGCGGGAAGAACATCGTCAATGAGAAATCCGTATCGTTAAATTTCTTAATGCGGGATTCGTTTATGAGATGAATCGAAAACACCTTCGGTCTTCAGGCGTCTACGCTGATTATTAAATACCAGTGTAACGAATCGGACCGCCCGCAGGTCTAACATAAAGGAAGAAAAACGCGAATAAGGAGGGAAGGAATAGTCTTTCAACAACGTCAACATTTTAAACGATGAAGGATATTCGCCAGGCATATAAGCCTCGTGCGGTGGCGGATATTTTTTTTTTAAGGAAACGGCATGGACCTTCAGAACAGGAACCATTATAATGAAGAATTTAAACGAAAAGCAGTGCTTCATTATATTGAAAATCATGGCACGTTGGCGGGTTCCGCAACGCAATTCGGTATCACTGCGGGCATGCTTTCCAAATGGATCGATCGCTATGCGCCCAGCAATAGCGCTGACGAGGCCGTCGGTTCAATGAATTATGAGGTGGAAATCAGACGGTTGCAGAGTGAATTGAAGGTCCTCAAGGAAATTGTCGGCAAGGCCCTTCTGCAGAAAGCCTCAGATGATAAGATCGTTCAAAAAATGGTGAATGAACCGGAAACATTTTTTCAATAAGGAAAAAATACTCGACGCAGAATTTATGCCGGTCTCTTTTTTCTTATGACTTTCCTTGTGATCGAGAAACCCGTTGAAGCATGCACTTTGAAATCACCATAGGTACACGAGGTTTTTACTCTGCCCGGTTTGTTGAAGGGTATGTCCACGAGAAACACCAGCGCCTTGCCGTCGTGCCCGGTGACGAAACAGGAACTCGCCGAAGTCTGCCGGCTGCTGTCGCTCCACGATCCGGTCTGCAGGCAGGTGGGGGTGCCGCACGTAGCGGTAATGTTTATCTTCTGGTCGGGGATCGGAATGCCGTTTTTGTCACTGAGCGTGGCCTCGACCGTTGCCTTCCCGGAACGGTCGCCGGAATCGGGCGTATAGGGCGTAATCTTGACAAAAAGCGAACATGAAGATACATAGACGCGTTCATCTTCTTCCTGTGCCCATGGCCGTACAGCAGATAATCAGAATCGCTGTCAGCATGAATCGGCACATCCTTGTGCTCATAGCGTACCCCTTTTTTTAATTTCCTCGACCGTTTTTTTAAAGGCTTCAGTCTCTTTTTGCACCTGTTTGATAAAAGGGTCTTCATCCGCTGTGCCGACCGTTGCCTTCATCTCCGCAGCGTTTCTGTAGGTCGCCTGCCGGAACGGGTTGTCGTCGTCTTTTTTCCGCGACGCATACACCTGATCGCGGACGTGTCCCTGTATTTTTACTGCTTTGTCAAGAGCATCCAGCCACTGCTTTTTTGTCGGCGTCGTTGTCCCCAGAAGGTGGCAGAGAACGGCAAAAGCGTGATGTTGTTTTGCACAAGGATACGCTTCCCACAGCATATCGTAGCGTTGGTGAACGTCATCCCATGAGTTTAATTTATCCGATCCGATATCGGAGCGAAGCCGGTTCGACTTCAGGCGTTGGCACAAGTTGTCCTCCCAGATTGGTCCATTCGCGTTCCTGCTTTCCCTGAAAGGCTTTGCAGTGCGTCGTGAAAACATTCCCGATATTTTTTTGCAGATACTCCAGACAATTTTTTACCGCATAATAGTAAAGCATATCGCCATAGGCGTCATATGCTGCGGTGGCATTCATGATTACTGTCTTTCGTTTCGATTTTTCCATACCTTCGGCCAGAATTTCCAATTTCTGGACCGTGATTTGTTCTTTATAAGAAGGTCCCGGCCTATGCGCGCAAGTTCTTCCTCTTTTTTCGGATCGATTTTTTTCCCGCGCTTCCGGAGATCGGCCCTGGCGGTCCAGATTTCCAGAAGCCGGCGCGCACCGAGAATCTCTTCCGCAGTGTCCGGAGCAAGCGGGTCGAATTCGATATGCTGGTTTTTGTTCTTTCTTTTGTCTCTGTCTTTGAATTTCGAGGAGTTTCTCGAAAGCGCATACATGTTGTGCAGCCACCAGTACGCCGGCATGATTTCGAGCTGATTTTTCGAAACGTTGTTATTAATCAACGAGAAGGGGAGTGGAATATCGAGTTCCCCGGGTAATCGGCCTTGGCAAGCAGGGTGAACGAGGCAAAGCGGCTGGAGTGTTTGACACTGGTGCATGAACCCGGCCAGAACCCGCGGCCCGCCTGGACTTCGTTGTCCTTGGTCCTGCTGTTGTGGTTCGATCCGATGACCGCACCTGCCGCCAGATTGCTCTGGCCCATGAGAATAGATGCAATAAGAAACGAATTGCTGTGGTGCTGTTCGTGAAGCGGGAACATGAGGTTGTTCCGGATTTCGCAGCAGGAGACGGTTGAGTTTTCGCCGAAAAACGAGTCCAGCAGTACCGCGTTATATTTAAGGGAGGCGCAGTCGCCGATGATGAACCGTTCGGCCCTTGCGCCGGAGAGCACAGAACTACCGCGGCCGATAATACCGTTTGTAAGCTCAACACCTTCGCCGATCCGGGTCGGTTCCTCGGCGGATGAGTTGATCGTGACGCTCCGCATTGCCCCGGCGCCGTCAATAGTACAGTGGTCGCCGATCATCACGTCTTTAAGCATACCGGCATTGATAATTGCGCACTGTTCTCCGACCGTTCCGTATAATCCGTGCCGGGGGTCGAATTTTTTCTGCGTGATTTCTTTCAGTTTATTCTGGAGCGCCGCATCGTCGCGGTATTTAGCCCAGAGAAAAGCGTCGGCAGGGATCATTCCATCAAACGGCAAAACTTTCCGGCCGCCGCCTTCGTTCATAATTTCCATCCATACAAGGGAACTCTCATCCTCGCCATCTTTTATAACACCATTCCCGAATTTCGCACAATCGGTTGTGTGCATTGCGCCGATTCCGGACAGAAGGCAGCGGTTTCCGACAATATAATGGGCCAGACAGCGAACACTGTGGATCGCCGCGTCGTCGCCGACGTCGCAGGAGATAATGCGGCTTTTCGTGATGCCGGCCGGCAGCCGCAGTCCGTTATATTCAAGGATGCTGTCGCGGAGCGCCCCGATCCGCACCAGACCGAAGAACTAGGAGTCTTTGACAAGGTCCGGATCAAACTCTTTTGAGACAAGAACATTTTCCCAATTGTCGGCACTGTTACGGTTGTTCTTCAGCCGTTCGATCTCATCCGGCTGCAAAGCGCGCCATTGGTTTTGGCGAGATGCTGTCTGCTGGTTTCTGAGATAGTACGCGTCTTTACCGGCAGGAAGGTACTCGGGCGGTATAAAGTTATTTCCGATGCTTCCTCTCGGCACGAGGGTGATGTTGGGCATGGAGAAGGTCCTTTTTGTCGGTAACGACGGAATCAGCTTGAACGCATGTTCTAATAAGAATCTTTTCGGTCTTTAATGGTGACAATAAAAACCATGGATTTATCCGCATCAATAGTGTAGAAAAGCCGATAACTTCCAATACGATATCTGTAGAAATGGCTTAAATCGCCCTTCAGTTTTTTTATGTTTGTTCCGAAGAAAGGATTGTGACGTAATTGAGGGTAAATATAATCAACTATTTTTGAATAAAGAGACCGGAATTGAGATTTCTTGACAAGCTTCTGGAACGATTCCGTCTCCGCAATTATAAAATCAGGCGACAATTTTATATCTCCTCGATTTTATCTCTTTCTCGCCGTTTTTAAGGTCTTCCAGTAAAGCATGGTCTTTAAGGACCTCTTTCATTTCGTCATCGGAAACATACGTATCGTTCGAAAGAAATGAAAGCGTGGCGTATTCTAAAAAGTTGGAGATGGTCCTTCGCGAACCATGGGCGGCTTTTTTAAACATCTGATATACGTCGTCATTGATTCGAAGCGTAATGGTCTTTTGCATGGAATGCTCCCCCGTATTCAAAAAATAGTATTAATTTTGCAAGTATTTGCTTGGAACCTTTCCGAATTTTTATTGTCGATGGAGAACGCCACGATAGGCCATCCTGATAGGTAAAATTAGATTTTGCTGACACAAAAATTCGAAGGTGTTTGATCTTGTTAATACCATTTGTAAAATAATTCTTCATAAAATCAGCTTCTCGAAAAAAAACAAACAGCTCTATTTTTAGGGTTGGAAGTTAAAACGGCCGAGAAAGATTTCGTTTAGTAATTGAAGATATTCTTCCTGATCAACTTCTCCCGCATGAAACGCGAGGACATAAAATCCTTTTGACAGGCCAATCCGGATTAGATATGGTAAGGACCGGATGACTGAAAAGAATCGCACAATGACTGCTGCATTTCCCCTGCAGATGTACAGCTGGATGGAGACTTTGCGGGTTGGCAAGGAATAAGATATAACCCGGTTGACGAACGGTATACAAAGGAAAAGCTGGGTTGCGGAAGAACCACTGAGGTAGTAGTGACCGTAAGCTTGAAAGATGTGCTGTAGACACCCCAACCGCTGCCGTTGTGCGCCTTGACACGCCACCAATACGTGTTCCGCTTGTAAGCCCTTTGAAAACGGATCCGTAGTATCGGTGAATCGACGAATCAGCGGAAATTATCGCTGTCATCAATGAATCGTTCGCGATTTCACGAGAGTATCTGTCGATAAGCGGTGATCCTTTATGCCAGACAAAAACTGCACTGTCTGTATTAATGGCCGTGGCGTTGGCTGGAGAAACAAGATGGGGTTTCTGCGGAAACGGCGGAGCGATCAAACTTGCGAGACGGAAATACATTGGTGATATACGTGGGGCCGCCGGATGCATAGGTCACCGCTGCGGGTATTTCTTGGAAAGCGATGAATCCCATACCCGGTAAATCAATGTGTCTCCTCCATGCATGCCGTCTTTAACCGGGGTCTGATCGTTATCACCCCATACGGTAATGGCGCAATTGACGCCTCTCCACACAACTGCCCCCGCGCAGAGGACTTTAGGGGTGTCCGCCGAATCTACTGAAAACACGCCGATTTCATCACCGTTAGACAAGGGCATTCCATTAACAAGGGATGAATGGAGTGTCGATAGCGACCGTCATATAGTTGCCGGTTTTTGACGTGAAGGTAAAGTGTGTCTGGCCGTTCGCGCTGAATAGCGACAAGCAAAACAAAAATGGCAGGATTGAGTCAGTTTTTGCAAAAAGACACGATAGACCCCTTTTTATTTGATTCTGATGACTTTCAGTCGTTTATCAAAACTTTCGGCTTTCATCCGGACGATAAACATATTCGAACCGCTCAGGTGCCTGTCACCGTTCCGGTAGCGGCGTTCCACGATATACTGTAATGGCCGGCTTTATATTGGCCTTTTGCAAGCCGGCACACAAGACTTCCTTTATATCATAAATATTGATTTCAACCGCATGTTCGGCAATGCCCTGTATCATCGGAACATCGAACGCTATTTTAATGCTTCCCGGAACGGATTGGGATATACTTGGTAAGCGCAAATTTGGTGATACAGAACCCCTCCGGTACGGAGAACGCGCCGAGGAAAATTCCGTTTGCGACATACCGCGGTTCGGTTCCACTCTGGAAATCGAGAGGATATTCCTGCCCGTTGTTCCAGAGTTTGAATGTTATTTTTTCCGAAGGGGCACATCCGTTTTTCTCTTTTATCTGGGCGTCATCTACCCCACACGGAAAGGCCGCAACGCCGTGCATGACGGTGCCCGCACCCACGAGTTTTCCTTTGCTGTCGAATGCACCAATCTCACTGCTGTCCGGAAAGCGTTCTGTCCCTGCATCGTGACAGAAGGCGCCAATACCGTCGCATTATTGCCGGTGTGCAGTTTGAACAGGTAATGTTTGACCGTCGGCAGGCTGATCAACAGATGAGCCTTGGCACGTTCCTTGGGCGTTCCGGCTGGATAGGTCAGGGACATTCCGGTTTTCATATGAATCTGGTAGCCTTGACCGACCTTCATGTTCCCGATCATGTTAATGAGCTCTTGGTCCGGCCAATAGATCAATCCGTCATTATCTTTGACAAGCGTTATCTGAGCGGTTACGCTGGAAAGAGCGGTCTCTATTGCCATGTCAGATTGCGGCAGGTAGCCAATCATGTTCCATCCGGCCGACAGTAAAAGGGGCGTTGTGGCGACATCAACTTCCGGGCCCATAATGCGTACCGTATCGGTTGAATCCGCATAGAGCTGATATCCTTCTCCTGTGGAAAAATCGCGATCATCGTGATCCCCTGTGCAGGCCAGTACACGGCTCCATCATTATCCTTCGCGATAACAAATCCTTTGACCGGTCCAAGGATCGTCGCCGAGCGGAGTCCACAGGATGAATATTCAGCGATATCATGTTCCAGCCGACATCGATCGGGACCAGAAGCTTTTTGACAGTAGAAAAACTCCTTACGGCGGACCAGGGGCTTGTCC
>CAWAOD010000008.1:0-54144 GCA_963783575.1 uncultured Spirochaetota bacterium
GAATAATTAGGATCTATACATCGCAATAATATTTTGCATTTTTTTCTTTCCTTAATTACAATGCTTTCAGCTAAGAATTAAAAAAAATTCTATCAATTAGAGACAAAAAGAGGATTAACTATGAAATTAATACCTCTTATTATTTTAGGGCATATCCTCATAATTGGAGGATGTTATCTAGTATCTTGGGGAATATACTTACTCCCCATAAGCGTTCCCACTCCTATAGGAATTCTATCCAAACCCTTTTTTGGGGGTCTAATTTCAATTTTTGGCGGGGTTTGCACTATTAAAAATTCGAGAGGTTCTTAACAACCTATCGTACGAACTCCATATTTACATCGAGCATCAGCTGCCCCTCACGAAATCAATTGTCATACTTGAAATATGATAAAAAGAGGCCTTATAATGAAATCATCACTTGCAGCCGGTTCTGTTAAGTGGGAGTTGGTAGGCATTAAACAAGTCCGGCATGAAGCAAAAAGGGCTGCCGAAAGGCAGCCCCTTAAGATTATTTCTTGAATGCTGCAATGATAAAATTAAGCAGGAAAAGAGCTGTTACTATATACATCAGCGGATGTACTTCTTTCCACTTCCCTTTCACGATTTTAGTCAGCACATAGAAAATAAACCCGGCGGCCAACCCATTCGCAATGCTGTAAGTGAATGGCATTACTACAACCGTGAAAAAGGCGGAAGCAGATTCATCAAAATTATCCCAATGAACCTTGGATACCGATCCCATCATCAGAATACCGACTACAATCAATGCCGGTGCGGTTGCTGCGCCTGGAATCATTAGAGCAAAAGGAGCTAAAAAAAGAGAAGCCAGGAAAAAAATTCCGATAAAGAATGAAGTCAGGCCGGTTTTGCCGCCTACTGCTATGCCGGAAGCGCTTTCAATATAGGTAGTTACACTGCTTGTTCCGAGAAATCCGCCGATTGAAGTCGCGATAGCGTCGGAAAAGAGCGCTTTATCCAGCTTGGAAGAAAATCCCTTTCCTGTACGAAGTGAATTTTCGTCTTTCTGGTCGAAAATACCGGTTTTTCTTCCTGTCCCCAGAAATGTTCCAATGCAGTCGAACATATCCGCAAGACAAAAAGCTAAAACAACGGTCAGCGATGTCATCGCTTTGGCCGGTGTATTGAAAAGTCCCACGATATCCAGCTTGAAAAAAGTCGGTAAAATTGAAGGCGGAACAAAATCCTTCGCACTAATGGAAGGTATAGCGGTAACTTTCATAAAGATGCCGATAATAGTTGTAAGCAGAATGCCCCAGAGAATTGCTCCCTGAACCTTTAAAATAAGCAGGATTAACATCAGCGCTAAGCCTATAATAGCCAGAAGCGATACAGGATCGGAAAAATTCACAAGAGAAGGAATAACATCCTTTGCCATACCGTTTGTAACATTTTCAACGGTAAAATTAAGAAAATGGGCATTCTTAACACCTATGTAGGCGATAAAAAGACCGATACCTCCGGAAATTGCATACTGCAAAGATTCCGGAATAGCCAGAATCAGAGTTTTCCTGAGCCGTGTTGCTGTAACGATAATGTTGATACAACCGCTGATCAGAACAAATCCCAATGCCTGTTGCCAGGGATATCCCATAACCAGCACGACAGTGAAAGTAAAAAATGCGTTCATGCCCATCCCGGGAGCCTGAGCAAAAGGAACGTTGGCAAAAAGGCCCATTATCAGGGTTCCTATTGCCGCCGCAATGATAGTCGCAACAAAAACAGCGCCTTTGTCCATACCGGTGTTGGATAGAATCGCGGGATTCACAAAAATGATGTAAGCCATGGTGAGAAAAGTGGTAAGACCCGCAATGAATTCGATCCGGACATTAGTTCCATGCTCTTTGAGACCGAAATACTTTTCGATCGGATTTGCCATTTTATAACCTCCTCTGAAACATTTCACTTTGAAATATTATCTATTTTTTACCATAAGATAATCTCCAACTTGTTGCTTCAAAAGAACGTAATCATATATAAGCAGCCATATCGCTATATCAATATATATCCACTTATTGATTGGAAAATTATAATTTAGCAACCCAAAAATTAATGGAATTACGATAATTAACAACCCAAAATAATGCAAGAAAGTAACCAAAAAAATACGCTGCCGCTTAAATAAATCAATAATACTATAGATTAGTTTAACTGGAACGTTTTTCCAGGTCTTCATACCTTTTAAGTAGTTTTTCATATACAGGTACGTTTTCCGCTTTCGGTACGGAAGAAGGCCCTTCAGCGCGCTGGACGAAAAATTCCGCCGCCTTTTCATAATTGGTTTTAAGCAGTGTTTTTGCCCCGGATATCGCGCAGCCCAATGGAGCGGCGAAATCGGAATTTTTTATGCTGAAAACCTCCGCTTTAAATATATCGGCAATGGCTTGCCGCAGGATATGATTTTTAGAACCTCCGCCTACCACGCATATTGACTTTACATCGCTTAAATGATTTGAGTGAAGTTTCAGCGACAGTACCTGGGAGATGTGGAGTGACCGGATATTTGCCTCCGCATCATCCTCTGAAAATCCATCCCGGATTATACCGGCTTTTTTTACCGGCACGGATTCATCAAGCAGATATGGAAGCATGAGCTTTTCATTTTCTCTGATTTTATGATCCCCGAATTTTTCCATATAGTTGTCGAATGCTTCTTTTGTAAGACTGCCTGTCTCGGATTTTAGTATATATTTACGGACGAAAGTGTCGTGGAGTTTTGACCCGTTTGTGTAACAGGTCAGCGCCATCGCCGTGCCTTTTGTATAGCCGAATACATTATATTCGCCGTTTATGGAAGGCTTTATGAGTTTCATAAGTCCGTTAACGGTGTAGCTTGATCCCAGCGATATCACAATATGCCCGCCGCAGCCCAGAAGCGTAGCGGGATTGTCTCCTGTCCCGGCTAAAATGACCGCATCTCTGCTGACGCCATATTTATTAATAAAATATGAGTTTATCTTTCCGACCGGTTCATCGTAATGGCTGATCATGCCGATTTTCCCGCCCACGGATTCTTTTATACCCTCTTTTGAAAGAAGCACATCTATCGCCTTAACGGCCTCCTTACTCCAGCCTGGATTTTTGATATTAAGGTTGTTGAGATTTGAACCCCACCCGTCACCGGTATCTACCGGGACAATCTTTCCCGCAAGTATTGATGTAAGGAAAGCGCTTAGCAATTGTATATTTTCTGTGTTTTTGTATTCCAGCGGACTTTCTTTAGCCCACCTGAGAATTTGCGAAGCCGGGAAACGCAGCTCTGCCTTATTGCCTGTAATATTGGAAATTCCTCCGTTAGCTTCAAGTTCTTTTGTGATTGCATCAGCCTCTGTTTCTGTAGTGCGGTCTTCCCATATCGGGGATGTTTTTCTGGAGATAGAATCTTTTAAGGCATCAAGAAGATTTTTAGTATTGTCCAGGGATTTTAAACGGCTGGAAAATGCGGCATCAGTATAAACGGTACAATGCTGCATAGCGTCAAGTTTTATTGCCCCAACAGCTGCAAGATCGACTCCTTCATTTTTAAGTTTGCCGAAAACGAAATCAAGGGCTTCGAGCATAAGATAAGGTGAAGTATGACGCAGTCCCGGCCTGTCCGATTCCAGAACTCCGCCTTTAGTTCCATATCCGGGAAAGTTTTCATCAAATTCAAACTTGCCGGTATAAACGACCGATTTTTCGTTCATGTCTAGGAACGATCATTTTCGCGGACTGTGTGCTGAATTCCAGTCCCAATGAATATAAATTCTTTTTCATACAAACCCCTTTAGTTAGATTTCTGTTCTTTAATTGATAGGAATTTTTAAAATTCCAGCCAAGGATAGGATATTGGAAAGTCATAAAAACCGCAAAAAAAAGTTGATTTTTTTCTGGATGATAACATGTTGACAACAAAATTCCAGGAAAAAAGACAAAGTCAGTATAAAAGCGCGGTCAGTTATGGGGTATATGCGCTCTATTCCGGGGGTGAATTAACCTTCGCAGACCTAATAGAGATAAGCTTTTCTTCTCTAAATATCATAATACATAAAACGGCGAGCTATTGCATTCCTTCCTCTCAGCTTTTGCCGTTTCCGGGTCTATTTCTAATTCCTGAAAATTGTGAAATAAATTATTTTGTTTTATGATTATTGTATGCAGCGGATTATGGATTTTATTATTGGTGCCGGGATTTTACAGGGATTGTTTCAGGCTTTTTATTTATGGTTTAGAGTAAAGAAAAAAAAATCTTCAAACCGTATCCTCGCATTATTGGTCTTTGCTTTTTCCTTAAATTTGCTCCACTCTCTTTTCAGGACAGGTATTATGCCGGTACTGGGCTGGAAGATAACAGGAACATTTGAGCCGTTTCAGTTTCTATTAGGGCCGCTTCTCTACTTTTTTGTCCGCGCCAGGACTGATGGGAAAAATATCAGTGTCAAAGAGTGGCCTCATTTTTTGCCTGTTACTGTAATATTTCTCTTTCTTGTTTTGTGCCAGTATACCTCATTTTTATGGGTCGAGACCGTATCCCGGACCGGTTATTTTTTAGGTCTATTATTCTGGGGATTAGTGCTCATGCAGATTAGCGTATACCTCATTTTTTGTATTATTCTGATACGAAATTATCATAAAAGAATTACCGATTTTTATTCAGAAATCGCTAAAAGGAATATGAATTGGTTCCATATTTTTATGTTAAATCTCCTGTTTCTGTATACCGGATATTTTGTTCTCTTTATCATTCTATTTCACCATGGCACAATGCAGCACTTTGAAAGGCTCCTTTCAGTTCTCCAGAGTCTTGTTGTTTTTGGTATCGGTTATGCGGCTTTTTTTCATGACAGCAGTGAACCGGATACGGCTCGTAAGGAAAACCAATCCTCTTACGAAAAACCCCTTTTTTCTGATGAGGAACTGCCCTGTCTTTGTGAGAAGCTTCTTAAGCTGATAGACGAGAAGAAACCCTATCTGGACCCGGAACTTTCCCTTCCCCAGCTGGCTGAAATGACCGGGATGCCAAGAAATACACTATCAAGGCTTATTAATGAAGGATTCGATAAAAATTTCTACGATTTTATCAACAACTACAGGGTTCTGGAAGTGATTGATTTGATGCAGCAGCCGGCAAAAAGCCATTATAAGATCTTAGCACTTGCTTTTGAGGCGGGATTCAATTCAAAACCCGCCTTCAACGCTGTTTTCAAAAAGATAACCGGTAAGACCCCATCCGAATACAAAAAAAATCCAAATTAGTAGTCTTAAGTTATCCCTTGAGACGATTTTATTATTTTCCCTCCTTATCATAATGTATCAATTGAAAACTTAAGGAGGAAAAAATGATCCGTGTTCAAAATGTCATCAAGACATTCTATTCACCAAATTCATTTACGGCGCTTAATGATGTCAGCTTTGAGGTCCAAAAGGGGGAATTTATCGCTGTTGTTGGAAAATCAGGCAGCGGGAAATCAACCCTAATGAACATTATTACCGGGATTGACAAACCGACCGCGGGTGAGGTTTTTGTAGCCGGGACACCGGTGCATTCCCTGAACCAGAAATTGCTCTCATTATGGAGAGGGAAAACTATCGGCGTTGTCTTTCAGTTCTTTCAACTGCTGCCAACACTTACCATAGCTGAAAATGTGATGCTGCCGATGGATTTCTGTAACACCTATCCGGCTCGTGACAGGCGTAAAATAGCCTTAAGCCTGCTGAAGCGTGTCGGTATATCCAATCAAGCGGATAAACTCCCGTCTTCGCTATCCGGGGGCGAGCAGCAGAGGGCGGCTATCGCGCGTGCCCTTGCTAATGACCCGCCTGTTATTGTTGCCGATGAACCTACCGGGAACCTGGATACTCACACCTCGGATGCAATACTGGATGTTTTTTCGGAATTAAAAAATGAAGGAAAAACAATTCTTATGGTAACCCATGAAAGAGATATTGCCAGCCGCGTTACAAGGGAGATTACTCTTGCCGACGGTATTCTTCATCCGGAGTATGACAGAACGAAATCCTCCGGTTTAAGACAGAAGGAGGTTGTTTATGCTTAGGCCGAGATGGATAAAACTCCTTCGGGATATCTGGACGGCACGGGGGCGGATGGCCTTAATGACAGCCGCTATCGCGACAAGCCTGTTCGCGGTCGGGGCGATATTAAGCACATATACGATTCTGACCCGGGAAATCAGCCGTAATTATTTGGGAACCATCCCAGCGTCCGCGACACTGGAATTGGACAAAACAGCCGAATCCGTAGTGGAATTAATCCGGGCACAGCCGGGCATCGAAAGGGCGGAAGCGCGCGCCTCTATCCTGTCGAGAATCCAGATACAGCCCGGTGTGTGGCAGCCCCTTCTTCTTTTTGTAATAAAAGATTTTAACGCGATGAACCTTGCCACATTCAGGCCGGAAGCCGGGGCATGGCCTCCTCCGGAAGGGACAATTCTACTGGAGCGGACCGTACCGTCGGTTTTCGGGATAAAACAGGGGGATTCAGTTAGTAATTAAAACACCAAACGGCCCTCGCCGCAGCGCGGTTATTTCCGGCCTGGTGCACGATCCGGGTCTTGCGCCGGCCTGGCAGGAAAGGATGGGGATCCGGATACATTACGCCCGAAACTATGGAATGGCTTGGAGAAAAAGGAGGCCTTAATGAGCTGAAAATAGTGGTTTCACCGGATCAATGGACAATGGCCTCGGTAAAACAAAAGTCCCTGGAAATAGCGGTTTTGCTGAAAAACCAGGGATTCCGGGTGAAAGAAATCCAGATACCGCCTCTGGGAAAACATCCCCATCAAAGCCAGATGCAGGCAGTGCTGACATTACTGTTGATCTTCAGTATCCTTGCCCTCGTTTTGAGCGGTATTCTGGCGGCCGCGATCATATCCGGAATAATGGCCAGGGAAGTCCGTCAGATCGGCGTGATGAAGGTGATCGGCGCGAATAACCGCCAGATCGGGATATTCTATATAGTTTTGATCCTACTAATCAGTTCCCTTGCGGTAATGGCTGGAATGCCGCTTGGCTTCCTGGCGGGAGAGGGACTGGCCGGGACAATGGCGAATCTGCTGAACTTCACGCTTTACAGCAGGCAAATTCCTCCGGCCGCTTATGCTATAGTAGCGGCGGCAGGGCTGATGATGCCCCTTATTATTGCGCTGGTACCCATCACCCTTATCAGCAGAAAGACTGTCCGCGAGGCGATCAGCGATTACGGCGTAAGGCAGGAATCTTTTAAAATCCGTGAACCCAACCGGATTATGGTTCTGCTCGGAAAATTCGACCGCACCCTGATGCTGGCAATCCGCAATACTTTCCGCCGCTGGAGCCGGCTGATTTTAACACTGACGCTGCTTGCAGCGGGCGGAGGAATGTTTATGGCTGCTTTAAATGTTCAAACAGCCTGGGACAGTAACCTGGACAAATCATTTAAGACCCGAAGGTATGATTTCGAGCTCCGGTTGAACCGCCCGGAATCTATTGAGACTGTCCTGAAAAAGATTAAAAGCATACTGGAAGTAAAGGAAGCCGAAGCATGGGGATACAGCCCGGTTTCATTAACCCAGCCCGGCGGTATTGAAATCATACATACCTATCCGGACGGCGGGCATGAAAGCTTAACCCTGAAGGGTGTTCCTGACGGTTCGGAGCTGGTTAAATTCCCTGTACTGAAGGGGCGATGGCTCCAGACCGGGGACAGCAATGCGGTTGTTCTAAACCAGCTGGCGCAGTTTCAGTTATCCAATATTTCACCCGGCGCTGATATATCCCTGACGGTCAATAACCGTTCTACCGTCTGGCATGTTGTTGGGATAATTCAGGAAATAGGGCCGGCTTCCGCTTATGTCGCAGAAAACGCGTTTGAAAGCGTCCTTAATCATCCCGGTAACGCAGAGTCTTTTCGTATAGTTATAGAAAACCGGTCACTAGAAGCCAGGGGAAAGGCCATCAGGCAGATCGAGCAAGCGCTTTCTGAAGCAAATATTGGTGTTTCGGTAGTAGTAGCCGATGCGGAATTCAGGAACGCTATAACCGAACACATTTTCATCCTGATCTTTTCACTGATCGCGATGGCTGTTCTGCTGGCAATTGTCGGACTGCTTGGTCTTGCTTCCGCCATCGGCACCAATATTGTCGAAAGAACACGCGAGTTCGGTGTTATGCGCACCATTGGGGGTACACCCGGAGTCCTGATGCGTAATATCGTCAGCGAAGCGGTCTTTACCGGCTGCCTGAGTTTAATTTTCGCGTTCGTTATTTCCCTGCCCCTGTCCCATATTGTCGGGGGAATCCTGGGCAATATGTCCTTTAAGGTGCCTCTGGCTCTGGCAGTATCCTCCCGGGGCATCTGGATATGGCTCTTAATTATCATCCTGGGCTCAGCTGCAACCAGTGCTTATCCGGCATTGCGGGTTTCGAAAATGTCAATCCGTGATACTCTTGTTTATGAATAAAATAAGGAGATTTTATGCGTAAGATGATTTTCCGTATAATTATAATACTGGTTATATTATTTGTGGCCGCAATTGCTCTGCACTTGATAGTTAATGGATTAAATAATGGAAATATTCTGGAGGCCATAAGAAAGATACACGGGGGTTAACCCCTTTACTTTGATATGTAACCGGCCGAAAATGTAATTCTTAGTTATATTGCAGAATATGACAAAATCCTCCCATCCCCCTTTAAAAAAGGGGGAGATAGACTGAAAGATAGATAATTATAGATAAAATATAGAAATAAAACTTTTCGGTTAGAAAACTTTTGACGATACCGCAAAAATATCCATGGAGGTTTGAAATGAAAGAAACACTTAAAATAATACCGATAGTACTTTATTTTATTGTAGGAATAATTAGTTTAATAATGGCATTTAAAAGTTTATTTTCAGCCAGATTTTTACCTTTCCAGGAAAATGCCGCCGGTAAACAATGGGATGAACTTGAAAAACCGCTTAAACTTGTTATTCTGTCATTCCTGAGATTATCCGGTTTAGGCTTTCTGATTATGTCTATCTTATTAATAATTTTTCCTATTATAAATTATTTTATCCCAAATATATTTTACAAATTTTCAATTCCTTTTGCAGCTTTAATATATTGCACAGGACTTTTTATTATCAATTATTCTTTATACAGGAATACAAAAGCAGATACTCCCTGGAAAGGGTCTCTTTTAGCAATATTCATCATCATAACCGGAATTATTATTTCTATTTTTAACAAGCGTGCCCCTTAACCAGGGCAAGCTGCTTGACCCAGGCGATGCAGTGAGCCTGTCGAACTGTGTAATACCTCGCAGCTCTGCGGAGTTTATCCCGAGCAGAGCCTGCCCTGAGTTTATCGAAGGGTCGAGGGGTTTCTACTCGAAAATGCTTTCAGTTGCGATGCACTGAGCGATGCATTGAGATTGTCGAAATGTTTATCGAAGTGTTCTGACTTTAATACCTCGAGGCTCTGCCTCGAGGATGCTTTATTTTATGACTTAGAGGAATTATAATATCCGTTTCCTATCCGCATCAATTCGCGACTTCTTATTGCTCACCGAATTTTACAACATCTTGTTGTTCGCCGAGCTGATGCGCGATATATTGCTTTAGCGACGAACATATTGTTCGCTATCTAACTAATAGGAAAATTTTTAATCCTCACAGTGAGATATTGTTTATTAGGGCAAATAAAACCGAAAAAAATCGACTTTAATTTAGCAAGGGATAGTTTATGTTCAGTGTAAATCCACAGACGGCAGGGCTTCTTTTCGAGATACCGATCCTTTTGAATCAATTTTGAATACCTTTTCTCAACGCTTAGTTACTATTTCTTAAAACTGAACGGCCGAGGCGGAAAACCATGCATTTTTTGTTTCACCTTCCTGATCACAGGGCATTTCCCATTGCTGGAAGATTTTTCAAGCCCTCTTATTTCGTCGTTTTTAACGACAAAACCGAGAACATAGGTATTCCCGTATCTGGGATATCCTGTATCTCCGTTGGCTATGTTCCAGACGGTAATATTCTTGAATGCCTGAATGTCCCAAAGCAGTTCAATCCCTGTTTTTTTCCGCTGATTTCTGATGCTGATCCTGCCTTCCTTCAGGTCGAATAAATCTATTTCCTCGCAAATTCCTGAATATTTCCTTTGAACCAGACCGGCGTTTATTTCATTTCCATTCTTATCCTTAAAGAACGGCCATATACCTTTCGTTCCCGGAATAAACCTTGATTCCGGCCCGGAATAACTGACGGTTCCTTCCGCTCCCGGCATATCGATGACGCAGTTCTCGTCTATAAACGGAGCGCCGAAATTCGGATGGTGTCCCCATTGAAAAGCCAAGTCCTCTCTGCCGGTATTTGTTATTTTTTCTTCTATATATAAGGTAGCAATCCCCGACTTTACGGTAAAAATTTTTTCCACAACAAACGGGGTTTTGGTTGTCTGAACAAAACACTTCAGCGATACAGCCTCCGGATCATCTTTTAAAACCGTATATTCCCAGGGAAGATAGCAAATCTCTCCATAGTGGGGGATTTCCGCGCCTTTATATGTACAGGCTTCCCCGACATTAGGAAAACACTCAAACCATCCCCCGGTATAGCCGTCCGTCAGTATCTGTGAGTCTTTTTTCGCAAACTTTATTTTTTCAAGACAGCTTAATCCCTGCGGCGACCTCCAAATAAAATCCGTGTCGGTTTCTTTATGGTTGAATTCTATGATTTCAGTTCCCTTATCCAGCAGTATAGTTATTCTGATTTTTTCATTTTCAAGGATGACTGCCCTGTATCCGAAAATCGATATCTCCAGAAACCTGCAGCCGTAATTCCTTTCGCCGGAATACAACACAATATCTTCTCCGCTGATTGAAATATTATTTCAAAATATTTTATTTTTCCACTATTTCCAGTACCACGCCGCCGACCAGACGTCTTGCTTCCACCAACAGCTCAGCCCTGATCCTGTATTCTTCAGAAAATAGGACATGACTGCCTGATTGTTCTATGGAAGTCAGATCCCTTGATTTTATTAATAAGTTCTTTTGCAAGCCGCGCAGCGGTTTTCTCATCTTCAGAACCGCTCTGCAGCAGGCTTTCCGCTTTTTCAGCAACCAGATTCTGCTGAATCGACAATATCTCCTTCATCGTATCAACAGGATTGGCGTTCAGTTTCGACCTGTCTACTCCTCCGACCAGCAATTCAGCTTTCAAAAGGTTTTCAAAACAGTAACCGTAATTAAACGGGTGAATAATATGCGGCGCATTGGGTAATGTGGGCGGCCATTGTCCGTCCGAGTTGTAGGAATTGGTCAGATGATACCATGCTTTCTGTAAAATCTCCTGATCCATCAGCAGAAGCCAGGGTATGAAGCTTTTCTCTTACGAGATCCTGCCAGGGACGCAGAAGCCTTGCCATCGGAGTATTTGCCCAGGTGGATGCCTTCGCGCCATGCCATGCGGCGTCATCGTCAAATGTTATTGTTTCCGGTAAAGCCGGTATTTTATTGCATGCATCGTCAAAGGTGATAAACTCACCCAGTTTTTTTACTTCCTTAATCAGGTTGATCAGATTTTCCTTCGATTTAGGCGTTTCTTCAAACACATTATCCGGTTTATTCTGAAATTTCAGCCGGAACCATCCGTTTGTTCCGATATATTCCGCATCATCCGCAAAAATAATCAGAGCGCCTTCCGGTTCGCCGGCTTTTTGTTCGGAGTACTGCTTGATCAGACCCATATATTTCTCAAATGAATAACCTTCCATTCCCATGAAAAACCTGACGGCAAATTGCGCCACACGGTCTGTGCGTAGAAACATGCGGAGTTTTCCGTCAGGTATGCCGGCTATATGCTGAAAAGGAAAATGAATTGCTTTTTCATTTCCGGGCAGGTCGTATTTAAACGTAAAACTGTAAAATGCCGGATCTTTGCTGAATTCCTTCTCGTATATTTCCGGCCTTTGCGGTTTGCCGTCCACTCCAAGCGAACGGCTGTATGCTTCAAAATCTCCGATTATATTTTTATAGCCCTCTTCGGCAGCCTGTTCCGGCACATAACTTCTCCATCCGCATTCGGGATTCCAGAAACTATCCGGAACGATGCCAAGATACTTTTTGTAAATTTCATTCGAAAACCGGATGGACCATTTCCCGTCTTCTTTTGGAAAATTCGGCAGCATCGGATGGGCATACGGCGAACCCATAAATTCGCACTGTCCCGATTTGATTGCAGCTTTTAATTTTTCCAGCACATCCGGGGCAAGCAAGGCTATCTGCTCGAGAGTATAACCCGATGCCTCAAACACATATTTTGTACCGGGAAATTCTTCTCTCATCGTATCGAAAATGAGTTCATAGCTCTTACGGATAACAAATTCATATTTATCAGGGGTAAGGTATGCATAATTTAAATTTCCGTGAAAAATCGCAACATATTTCATTTTAACCTTTCTTTGAGTTATATTATTTTTTTTATAAACCCACTTTATCAGCAATTTCCGGCAGATCTAAATGCCGCTAGGAATTTATATTTATTACTGAATCATCATTTTTCTTTTCGCATCAATCCCGGAGGGAGATGGACAAAAGAAAATTATGCTTTACAGAATTATCTATATTAGATTTAGTGTGCCGCCAACTTTAAAGAGATCCCTTTATCGGTTATTTCTTCCAATTTGCCGAAAATCTCTATTTTAACCGGCGAGCCGCTCTCCAGCTTGAAATCCGCATTTTTCCTGAGAAACGGAAACCGACAGTAAAGCTCCCTGATAAGCAATTTTAAAACTGTAAGACTTCCATTGCTTTGGAATCGACGGGTTAAATATCAAGCGTATCGGAATCGGTCCTGAGTCCGCCGAACCCTGAAACCACACTTGCCCAGACGCCAAAGGCTGAGGAAGAATGGATTCCCTGCTCCGTGTTGCGGTTATAATTGTCCAGATCAAGTCTCGATGCATAGGCCAGGAATTGATACGCTTCTTCCATTTTTCCAAGTTCTGCGGCTAAAACAGCATGTAAGGACGGTGATAAAGACGACTCGTGGCTTGTTCTGGCCTCGTAGAATTCATAATTTATCCTTTTTTCCTCCATAGTGAAATCCGGCTGAAAAAGAAAGGCAAATTCAGAAAATCCGGCTGTTTAATCATATTAACCGGAATATTTTAATATATGCCCAGTGTGAGTAGATCGGAACCTGCGACATTGGAATGCTTTTCACATCTACATGAGGAAGATCGAAATACCCATCATGTTGTTCATAAATCCCTGTCTTTTCATCCTTTAATATCCTCATTTTGTCGGCCATCCGGCGCCATTCTATTGGTTCTTCAGAACGCAGCCGACTTTGTCCAGGGCTTTTTTATAAAGAGCGGGCTCTTTTTTCTTCATTTCATCCAGGACATCCAGAGTATAAAGAAACATCTTTTTGCCCATATAGTTGGTATAACAGTTGTTGTTTACCATCATATGGAACTCATCCGGGCCCATAACCCCATAAAAGCCGAAATCGCCGTTTTTCGGGCTCCATCCGCCCCAGCTTGCCATACAGCGGCACATTTGAAGAAGCATTTCTATCCCTTCGTTGTAAAGGAACTGTTTATCACCGCAGACTTTGTCATAATGCCAGATCGCATAATAAATGGCCTCATTCTGGTGAATTTCCAGATCGACATGCTGCCAGGTACCCATTTCCTCAGCGCCGGTTATTGTGGAAAAAGCGTAACGAGCCCCGTCCAGTCCACCCTTTTCGCGTTTTCCAGGGCTTTAGGCAGGTGGTGATAACGGTACATAAGCAGTTTTCTCGCAATTTCAGGGTTCAGAAACAAAAACATCCTGTGACAGTATATTTCCGTATCCCAGAAATTGACGCCGTTGTATACCTCTCCTCCAAGTTTGCAGATGACGTTCCGGTGTTCGCTTTCCCCATGGTAATTGATAAACATCACATAAAGGGAATATCTGATGCCCTGTAATAGTTCGGGATCACCGTCGATTTCAACATCCATCCGATACCAAAAATCAGACCAGGCATTGATGTGTTTTTCCAGTGCGCTATTATAATTCAAAGCAGAATATTTGTCCATAAGCTTAAGGCCGTTTTTCCAGACCTGTTCCATATCCTCAGATTGTTCCCAATGATTTACGGCAATCTTATCGAAGGATGCGGTTAGGTTCTGATGAAGCTTCAAATTAAATTCCGTACCGATGAATTTTTCCCTTTCCAGTGTTTTCAGATCGAGTTTCTGGTCGGATGAAAGCCTGAAACTTGAAAAGAGACTGATCCCGCTTTTTCTGGTGTGTGCCTGAATTGCGAAAATATCTGCTGTTTTTTGCTTTCTTTCACAGGTCCAGAAATTCAAGTCATTTTTTATTTCACTGCTGGATCCCGTTCCCCTGGTCTGGTCCCAACCGGCAGCCAGTTCGTATATGGTATCAAAATCCAGTCCTGCGGTGATTTTTACTTCGCCGGAAAAATTCAGTGGCTCAAACGACACGCGCTGAAAGCCTGCGGAAGTGTTCACAAAATCGGTAAAGCGCTTAAAGGTTATCTTGAGCTTTTTACCGCTTGCTGTCGTCCAGATGAATTCTCTGGAAAGAACGGCATTGCGCATGTCAAGCGTCCTCTTGAAATCAGAAAACTTTGCTTTGAGCCAGGTCCAGTTCTTCTCCATCCAGGCTGATAAGGGTATAAAGCCAATCTACCGAGTTTATCATCGTTGCGCCTTCGGTAATAAATCCTTTGAAGATCTGCGGATAGTTGATATCCATCATATCATACAATTGGCTGAAGTAGCTTCCCAGCAAATGATCGCCGGAATAACCTTCCTCAAAATAACCTCGGACGCACATAAATTCATTGGCCAGTGAGAAAATGGATTCCGAGAGCCTTTGCTTTTCGGGATTGAAGCCTTCCTCCACTACCAGCCAGGGATCGACTTTAAAATATTTTTCCGAAGTTTTAAATAAATGCATAAAACTATTCTCCTGTTTATTTTTTCCGGACCTATTTTTTTCCAATATGATTTATCAATATGCAATTTCCCCAACCAAAGCATTTTGTGATATACTATTTATTTTCTTTCTACCGCTTAAATCCATATATACGCAATAAGATTGTTCTTCGACCTCATATAATGGAACTAACGTCAATGCTTTGTTGTTTGAAATTGTAAATTCAAGACTTTTTGGGTTATTTCTTTTAATCATGGCCCCGAGGTTCTGCTCATCAAGATTGATATCAGGCTCATGAGCGGTTAATACTGCTAAAACAACCGGACCGAACATGATTGCGCCGATATCATTGTTATCAGGCATTCGATGGATGTGGAAATCCATCGGCATTTCTATTTCTATTCTGTCATTATTGTTCCATAAACGGTTAATTGCCGCGAACGCCGGCGCTTTACATTCAATTGGAACAGATTCCCCATTAATTCTTACTTTTATTCCCTGACGCATCCAGTAACCTATTCTTAGTTTAATGGTAAAGTTTGCCTGTTTTTCCAGCTTTAATATTATTATGCTTTGTTCAGATACCGGAAAATCTGTTTTCTGTTCCAGCAGTAGACCTTTTTCAGGCCAGCGAACACTGGAAGGAATGTATAGGTTAATAAAAAGGGTATCTTCGTTATGATAGTATACATCCTTTGAAAGCTTGCTCATCGCTTCTACGCCTGTACCGGTACAACACCAGAAATCGTTATATTTTGACCCGAAATTCTTGCGAGCGCCTATCCCAAGAGGCTGATGGTACTGAGTCATACCGCTTTTTCTGCTTGTCGCATTCAGGACTGAACTATACATAAGCCTTTCAATATGATCCCCATACCCGGCATCTCCCGTCCATTCTAAAAGATGCTCAAGCACTTTTTGAGTATTATGTCCGCAGCAGGATTCACATTCGCCGCCAGCCAGAGCCCCAGATAATTTTCCATATTCGCCCCAATGTTCCGATTTATCGGAAGTTCCCCCATCCGGCCGGGCGGCAGGGCCGCTGGAGTTTCCATTGACATAGGTTCTTCCAGCCAGATAATTATAAAAGTTTTCAATGGAAACTTTATAATTAATATCGCCGGTTGTTTCATAATGAACTGCAGCGCCTATAACAATTGGTATATGTGTATTTGCGTGAAGATCGGTTAAAATGTCTTTCCCATTTTTAAGATTTTCTAAAAAATACGGGCGGTCAAACAGATGAGAAATTTCCAGGTGTTTATCTTCTCCGGTCACTAAATAAAGTTTATGCAGAACATCGCTCATTCCGCCGAATTCGTTTTTAGGATTGACCCTGGTACACCGTAAAATACCGTCAATCTTCCAGAAAGACAGCTTTGAAAAACGGACGATTATATAGTCAGCCATTTTTTTAACTATTTCAAGGGCTTTGAGGCTATCGCATAACAGATAGCAGTCAAGCAAGCCCTGCATGATTTTATGAATAGTATAGTACGGCGCCCAGACATCATGATCTTCATTTTTTTCCAATAAATCAAGCTCCGATGCAGGAAAAGCGCTTAAATAACTTCCTCCAAGCTTTTCCTGGCAATGAGCCAGGGAATCTATAATCCTGTCCGCTTTTTCTTTTAATACTGTATCATTTTCAATCGCGAAATACCGGGCGCATGCTGAAAGAAAATGCCCCAAAAAATGGCCTCTTATCTTACAGTCCGGCTTTTCCCAACCGCCTAAAGGCTCCGCATTTGTTTCAATCCCGGCATTTACCATAAATGAATACAGCAGCCTATCTTCGGGTATTTCATATAGATATTCCCGATTCAGTTCCATAGCCGAATGAAAAACGCTTTTATTGAGCTTGACCTGCTGAAATGGATAAGGTATTATTTTAAATACAGATTTCCCTTTATCCATTAATGTTATCCTCCAGTTCTTATTAATAGTTATTGCAGTTCCAAACAATAAAACAAAAATTATTCAATACATTAGCATTCAAAATGAATAAAGAAAATCAAAATATAATTTGAAGCCGAAGGCTACCCTGCCGCCGTTGATCATATTAAATTTTCTTACAGACAGGATTACATCAAGATGTCTTATCTGTTCCTGGCTATCAAGATGCCAAACTGAATGACAGATTTTTAATATATGTATTTATCCTTTCACAGCGCCGGTATAAGCGCCCATGGTGATGTATTTCTGAAAGAATAAAAACAAAAGAATTGGAACCGACGCGGTCGCCATAATCCCAGCCGTTAAAATCGTATCATCCAGGCCGAACTCACCCTTCATCATTACGATTCCCTGTGTGATCGTCCGAAGCCCATCTTTCTGCAGCAAAAGGAGGGAAAACGGAAGCTCGTTCCACATGGATTGAAAACCTATAATAATGATTATGACAATCATAGGTTTAGCCAGTGGTACCATAATATTGAAAAGGACCTGCCAGGTACCCGCCCCGTCCATTCTGGCGGATTCGATCAATTCCATCGGAACAGTCGAATAATAAGTTGTCATGATATAGGTCCCAAAAGGAGCGAAATAGGCCACCCAGACAATGATCAGTCCGATATAATTATTAATCAGATGCAGATTGTGGCAAACCTGAAATATCTGAATAGAGAGAAGCATCTGGGGAAAGATCATAAGAAAAAGTACTGTCAGAAAAATTGGAAGCCGGAAAGGAAAGCGGAGCCTTCCGAAGGCAAATGCGGCCGATAAACAGACAAACAGATATACCAAAAGAGCCGCAGGCATCAATATACAGCTGTTGATAAAATATTTAATCATATTTGCCTTGAAAAGAACATAATTATAATTTTCAAGTGTAAAATTCTCCGGCCAGTAGATTTTATTATTTACATATTCACTTGCCGATTTAAAGCTGGTTATTAGGGTATGATAGATAGGATATAGCGCTATTAATACACAAAATATCAGGATCGCATAAACAAATATCTTATATGATAATTTATACATTTGCATTTCTCCTCATTAACCGGACTTGAAAAACAGCCAGAACGGCGCAGAAAATAAACAGAATACTTGCCCATGTACAGGCATAGCCCATATTGAATGCCAGGAAACCGGCATCATAAATCCCATATTCCAGAGTAAAGGTTCCGAATCCGGGACCTCCGCGGGTAAAGGCATAGATAAAGGGAAAAGCTCTCGCCAGGGTTTCTATAAATAAAAAGACGATCCAGAATTCAATAGAAAAACGGATGGATGGTATGGTAACATTCAAGAAAGACTGCAGCCAGTTGGCACCGTCGATTTGAGCAGCGTCATAAAGATTTTCATCAATTCCGCTCATCGCCGCAAGAAAATAAATACAACCGAAACCAAGTTTTACCCATACTCCATAGACAATTCCGACGGCATTAATAGCCAGTACGGATTTACTAAGCCAATCCAGGGCATAATTTCCCAGATGAATATAGTTTAATAAGGTGTTTAACGGGCCGATCTTTCTTAAAATAATGCTGAATATCAGACCAATGATTACATAACCCAGAATATTCGGCAGGTATATCAATGCCCTGAAAATGGGCCAGCCTTTAATTCCTTCACGCAAAAAGGCAGAAAGAAACAATGGAACAATTAAGCCAAGCGGAATATACAATAATAAAAAGGATGTATTCTTCAGAGAAACCCAGAATCTTTCATCTTTAATAAGAGTTTTATAATTGTCCCATCCGATATAGGCAGCGGTTCCCATTCCTTTCCATTTAAAAAAACTGAGATAAATATTGGCTAATACGGGATATAGGATAAAAACAGCTAAAAGCAGTAATAGCGGCAATATTAAAGAATAAGAATCCAGTGTTTCCCTCTTTATCAGAACTTTTTTGGTTTTCAA
Organism: uncultured Spirochaetota bacterium; assembly: GCA_963783575.1. Classification (GTDB taxonomy): domain Bacteria; phylum Spirochaetota; class Brevinematia; order Brevinematales; family JAOACQ01; genus CAWEAK01. Next base: position 18,809 of record CAWAOD010000008.1, read on the forward strand.
AGGAACCTCCTCAAATTAACGAAGATTGAATATAAAAAACCGTACGGAAATTTCAATTTCCGTACGGCTAATCAAACTATCTTTTATTTTGCATTCTTTTTGTTGTCCAGCATACCCTGTGCAGAATCAATGAATTTGTCCAGATTGATTTCTTCGGAAACATAAGCCTGTGATAAATATCTTTCGAAATTGACATTAGCATCATCGTTTAATAAAAGTGTGTTATAATCGAGAATAAAAGGTCTCTTCAAGATTTCAGCAACTAGAGGATAGCCAAGTTTTTTGATATCAACCATCTTATTCGGTGATAAAGCGCCGGTCATGCCCATCCATATAGCATTGCCTTCGCCTCTTGCATAACCTTCAACAACTTTAGCGGCTTCATCAGGGTTTTTCGTCCATTTCATGATTTCCCAGCCGATACCTGCGGGCTGTCCGACCTGCTGGTTTTTGTATTTAGCTTCAGGGAAATTGATTGTAGGGAAGTAGCCGACATTTTCATTTCCCAGAGCATCGCCAAATCTTTTCCAATGTTGCACATCGGATAAAAGGCCGACAAACATAGCACCTTTTCCTGCTGCAAAATTATTTCCGGCATCCATAAAATAAGGGGTAGATGTGCCTGCAGGATCCATATAACCTTTTTTAAACAATTCCTGTACTATCTGAGCGGCTCTCTTGAAAGCGGCGTTTCCTTTAAAATTCTGTCCTCCGGTGACGAGGGCTTTTGTATCCGGGCCATAAATGTTAGCTATTAAGCAGCGGAAGAGAAAATCAAGTGTGTAGGGATTGCCCTGTAAACCGGCCACAATTGGAGTAATACCGGCATTTTTCAGCTTTTCGCAGGCTGCCATAAACGAAGCGTAGTCGGAAGGAGCTTTGTTCGGGTCCAACCCTGCTTTTTTAAATAAAGCTTTGTTGTAATAAATTCCGAAACCCTGGGTCGTCAAAGGTACCATATGTACCGGTTTTTTGACATCGCCGCCTTCAGAACAGAATGCCCAGCTGAATTCAGAAATCTCTTTTCTCCATGGGCTTACATACTTGTCCAACGGTAAAGTATAAGGATCAAATTCATAAGCCTGTACGCCTGCATGCATCATAACAACATCCGGACCTTCACCTGCCTGAACGGCTGCACGTACTACCTGATAATAAGTATCATTGGGCTGAGCGACATGCACGATTTTGATGCCGGGGTTATTCTGCATGATCAGATTATCAATCTTAATCATGGCGGGCTGAACGCCTTTTACATCGCCGTACTTGAAGTCCCAGACTGTAATCGTTACGGGGTCCTTTGCAAACGCTGCAACAGTTAAGATCAGAATGGCTGCCAGCGTCAGCAAGCTGAGAGTTTTCTTCATAAACTATCCTCCTATAAAATTTTGATTTAATCGTTTCCAGATATTGAAAAGCAACAGGTAAATCCTCTATCCAAGATTTACCATCCTTATTGAATTTGATTATCGTTTAAACTTTCTATTTAATATTATTTGTTTAATCGCTTAAATTATAATTGATTTCAATCCCTCTGTCAATAGAAAAAAACATTCTTTTTAAAAATAATTTATCTTTGCTTTTAAGCCGAATCCCGTTCGATCAGTTTGACCGGTATAATTGTATGAGAAGGCTGAATTCTCCTCTTTTCGATTACATCAATCAGCATTTCAGCGGCCTGATAACCCATCTCATAAGGCGCCATATCTATAGACGTCAATGCAGGTGAATGAATGCGGCAAAACAGAGAATTCCCTATAGAAATATAAGCAATATCATCCGGTACAAAAATTTTCTTTTCTTTTAGATACCGCATAATTCCTATACTGAAAACATCATGATAAGCCAGGATCGCAGTATAATTATTCACAAGGGTTCCTTTTGATGCAAGAATATTATAAGCATCTTCTTCCGTCATATTGATATGTATAACATTATTTAAATCCCATTCGAGCCTGTTTTCCTCAAAAGCCATCCTGCTTCCCTGTAAATGCTGAATACTATGCATATATTCGGACAGGCTGTCAATAAAAAGTATCTTTCGATGCCCTTTTGAAATCAGATATTTAGTAGCCGAATAAGCCCCTGCCGTTGTTTCAACATCAATATAAAATATTTTTCCCGGATCGGCAGGAGTTCCGATGACGACAAAAGGAATACCCTGTTTTTTGATATAATCCAGATAAACATCGCTGACACGAGGGTTCATAATCAGTGCGCCGTCAATAGGCTGAGTCATACTTAAATCAGGGTGTTCTTCATGATTTTCATTTAGATAATCCGCATAGAGATGCAATTGATATTTTTTTTGATGAAGCTCGTCCAGAATTCCAGCCAAAAAAGTATTGAAAAAATAATCTTCCTTAATATTTTTGGTTGGAGAAGTATATAAGCCGACTGTCCAGGTTTTACTGCTGGCTGAGATTTCTGGCGACAATACTCGGTTTATAACCCAGTTCTTCAATAGCCTTTTTGATCTTTTTTGTTACCGCAGGACTGATTTTTCTTTTTCCGGATAACGAATAAGAAACAGCAGCCGTGGACACTCCCGCTTTTTCTGCAACGGTTTCGATTGTTACTTTCGGCATAATAATTCCAAAATGTTTAAACGTTTAAATAATTTTAAGGTCATTTTGATAGTTTGTCAAACAATATTATTATTTTTAATTAAGAAAAGAAGAAGTTCATTTGTGATGACCGGTTTCAGTTTAATGGTAGATGCTGAGTTTTCTTTATCATTCCTTTGTAATATCCCTTTGTTTACTGCGGTGTAGTTTATTAAATATTACAAATTGAATATCTCTTATATATATAAATATTATTGCAAGAAAGAATGCCAGCCAGATTGGGGATAAATGGATACTTTGTAAGTAGCTGATTTCTTTACCAAATACTAAAGATACCAGATCAAACATGGGATTATTATTATCCATTTTTTTTGCGGAATCGTACATAACCGCAATTATAAATCTTAAGTTGTTTTCTAAACCCATACTATATTACCATTATTTTAACAAGTGTGACCATTTTCCATATAATAATTTATTATTTTATCAAGGCTTAAATTTACAAAAAAGATGCAATTTCAAAAATTAAACATTTCAAACTTTATATTTGGGATTTAAAGTAAGTTACATAGTATTTCAGAAGAAATTGAAATGATTGTTGTTTACTATTAGAATTATTAATGGCGGAGCCTTATTATTTATATATATTCTTTTTAAGACTTAACAAATTACAAGTGTCAAGATTCACATTTAATTTCTCAGTCAGTAAATTGACGAAATAACTCGGTTATCATTTACGCTCAGATAATGGTATCCCTCCAATTCCTATACTTTCGGCGTCATATTCGTTAATAAATACGGTAAATGCCTGAGCAGGAATATTAGTAATTTCAACCATCGTCTGTGTTAATTTCTCAATTATTTCTTTTTTCTTTTCCTTCGATTGATGAGTCATCTCAACTTTAATAACCGGCATAAATTTAACTCCTTAGTTTTATTGGAAATATTATATAATAAAATAACTCTGTATTCAATAAAAAACCAGGCAAATTTATAAAGTCAGAAATATTTATTAAAATATTGAATCTAAACTGGCTGTATTTGACTTATGTTATTACAAAATTATGGAGGAAGGTTTGTATGAAAAGAAAATCTATCAAATTTGTATTCGCGGGTTTAATTATTGCCGCTGTATTTTGTATTACATTATTTTCATTTGCGGATGAAGGTAAAAAGGGAGAGAAAGAAGGCGGAAGATTAGCAAAAATGCAGGAAACGCTTGGTTTAAGCGATGCTCAGGTTTCAAGTATTAAAGATGTTTTTACCGATACCTGGAAGAATATTGAACCATTGATGAAACAGAGAAAAGCAGATTTTGAATCTCTCAAGGAAAAAGTTAATGCCGGGGCTTCCGATAATGATTTAACAGCCTTAATAGAAACATTGAAATCAGACCAGCAAAAGATTATGGATGTCAGAAAGAATGAAATGGAACAGATTAAGGCTATTTTAACCCCTGCACAACAGGCAAAAGCAATTATTGCGATGGGCGAAAGAATGGGTAAATGGAGACATAATAGAGGTGAAAAAGAACAGGATAGCAAATAAATTCTTTTTATAATTTACCTCCTAAAAAAGAGTTTTTTCCCATGGGGCGTGTGTGTACACGCCCATTTTTTTTTAGAATTTTACTGTAAGAAATGAGATGGAAAAAATAACAGTTAATACTGAGTTGCAAATCCAATTTGTTATAAGGTAAAGTTGCAGGACAAATACTGATATTATCTTAGCAAATTATTATATATTAATATATTGTCAATAAATATCAATACTTCAAATAATACAAAAAAATAGTAAATTATATTTTGAAATACGGTTGATTTATTTTCTTTATTTATTTTATATTGTTTAATTAATTCTCTAATGCTCAGATATATACAGAATAAACCGATTAATATTGTCAATACCGACATCAAATGACCGCTAAATTTACCGTAATAGGTTTGTTTTAAAAAGATTTGTTTATTTATTAAACTGACAACTCCTTTTTTTATTATTAAAATACTTCCTAAAAATAAAAATATGCAGCACAAGTTTATAATGTGATGCCAATTAATAATTTCTAAGTTCTTAAAAAATAAAGTTATGCCAATTAAACTAAAAAAGAATAAAAATAAGTAAATATTATTCGATATGAAAAATAACAATAACAGATTTGGTGTAATATGTTTAAATAAATAATAATATTTTATAAAACATAGATAAATTGTAAGTAAAAATATTATCAATGATAACAAAAAAAATATAATATGCTTTTTCTTCATTATTTTAAATTCCTTCTCCATTGAATTAATTAATAAAATTATTTTTCCAGAATTTATCATCGGTTCTGAATCTATATTCTTTTATTTGTTCACCCGGATTTACCAATTTTATATATATAACAGGATAATCTTTTTTTTGCAGTTCAACAACCCAGGATGTAAGTGTTCTTACAGATTTTTCATTACTTCCGGTTCTGCAGATACTGTTGTCGGGCCCATCATTTTTATCATTACTGAATGTTATAAAATCATCAATAGTAAATTTGGAGGTATTTTTTGATAAAAGCGAACCGATTCTTTCATATCTTAATTGGCTGCTTTTCCTGATTTTTATATTGGAATATAAAAGCTTTTTATCGATATAATGATTTGTATGAAATAAAATTCCATTATTTTCGGTTTTAATGGAATATTTACCGTCAATCGCGACTTCAACATACATAATATTTTCTTTATCGGCTATCAAATACGTTTCAGGCATAGAAGTTTTGAAAATATCCCCATTCTTTATAATAGATGGAATATCCGCATAATTAGATAGTAAATATACTAATAATTTTTTTCTATCCTTAATCGCATCTATTATTTTATAAGGAATACTGCTTGCATCCGCCGTCACGATAACAAGGCCTTTTTCATTTATACCGGCTACGAATCCACGGTTAGCAGGCTTTACGTGTTCGGCATATACTCCAAAATAAGCAAAAGTGTTTGTTGATGCCGGTATTTGTTTTAGAAAAGTTTTATGATCCGAGAACCAGTCATAATTTTTTGCGATCAAAGTGATATTATCTTTAGTCGAATTTCCATTTGCGCTCCAAAGCGTGCATAAAAAAATATTGTTTCTCGCAATAGTTATGAATCCGGCAATCAATAGAACAATCTTAATTGTATTCAATATTTACTCCTTCTTATTAATCGCATCAAAAAAACTTTACAATATTGTTGATAAAGGCCTATCTGTTCTTTAATAGTTTAAAGTATGTCATTTAATATCTTAACAGAATCTCTTACATATGATGTGCATATTTTTTCAGTAAGCGATTCTTTTTTAAATCTTTTCTTACCTTCTTCCGTTAATAAATCGCAACCATTTAATAATATCTTACAATTTGTTGTTTTATATTTCTCTTTAAAAACTTTTGTAAATTCACGAATTTTTGAATACGTTTTTTCTTTTAGATGCTCTTCATCTTTACTGGATTTGCCATATTTTAAGCCAATTACCATATATGCACCTGTCACTGCGCCGCAAGTTTCTTGATGCCTTCCCATACCAGCCCCAAACCCGCAGGAAATTTTTAAAGCTGTTTTTTCATCCAAATTAAACGTATTAGCAAACGCAAATAAAACTGACTGAGAACAATTAAAGCCTTCTTTAAATTTATTAACAGCAATTTCTTCATAATTGTTAATCATTTTTATACTCCTTAAATTATTAGCTATATCAAATGAATCATCTCATTAAACTTCTTGGTTTGTATTTTACACTAAAATTTCTCAAGATATCTTACCATTTTGTTTGTTGAAACTGCATATTCTATTTCGCTTTTAGTAGAAGCCCCAATATATCCATTATAATTAATTACAAATATTTCATCAGATAAATCTATTTTTCGTTTATGCATATCGTCCAGCATTTCTTTTGTATCCTCTGTCCAAACTTTGTTATCGCCCGAATGGCCAAACAATCCTACGCTGATAACTATGTTGCCTTCCAGTGTCAATCTCTTTTGTTCAGAAATAAATTGTTCCTTGAATTTTGTACTGCCGCAGAGTGTGATGATTTTATATTTCCCAATCATAAATAAATCCTCATTATCTCTATTAAATATTATAAATCAATGTAAATGGAGTGTTTACCTCTATAAACTGATTCCAGGTTGTATTAATATTTTCTTATTCATTATCGCCATCTATTAAAGGGAGTCTTATTGAAAATTTAGTTCCCTTATTTATTTCGCTTGAGACTTCAATTTCTCCATTATGTTTTTTGATAATTTCATAACATAAGCTCAATCCCAATCCTGTTCCTTTGCCTGCTTCCTTTGTGGTGAAAAAAGGTTCAAATATATGCTTCTTTACTTCTTCACTCATTCCTGTGCCATTATCGGATATATCAATTTCAATCAGCTTTCCTTCTCGTTTAGTATCGATAGTGATTCTGCCGCCATCCTGCATAGCGTCGATGGCATTATTGAATAAATTTACTACAACCTGCTGTATCTGATTCTTATTTGCCAAAGTATTGGGCAAATCTTTATTATATGCTTTTATTATTTCTATATTCTTTATTTTTGCCTGTGCTTCTATTAAAGACAATGTTTCATCTATGGCCTGGTTTATATTTATTAATTCAACCTCAGTCTTTCCAGTCCTGGAAAATGTTAATAAATCCACAATCATTTTCCTGCACCTCACAGCCTCTCGCTCTATCGATTTTAAAGGCTTATAAAGCGGGTCATCTTCTTTAATTCTTTTGACGATGCTTTGTGCAAAACCCAGGATAACACCCATTGGATTGTTTATCTCATGAGCTACGCCCCCTGCTAATTGTCCAACAGCCGCAATCTTCTCAGACTGAAACAGCATAGTCTGAGCAGCCTTTAATTTATCATAGGCTTCCTTTAATTCATTCTCTCTTTCCTGCAAAGCTTCGGTACGGACTTTTTCAGTCGCAAGCTCCTTCTCTCTATTCTGAAGCATTAAAATCTTCCTCATATCCCTTGCTATTCCGACAAAGCCTAATATATTACCTTCTTTATCTCTCATTTCCGAGATTGAAAAACTTACAGGAATGTCTTCACCATTTTTTGTGCGGAGGAAATCCTGGCAGTTTCTGAACGAATTTTCTTTAAAAAACTTTTCACTTTCATTTTCAATAAATGTTTTATAACTTTCTGGAAAAAGTATCTCTACGGAATTGCCGGTAATCTCATTGCTTTTGTAACCCAGCATTTTGAGAGCAGCGTTATTCATCTCGATAATAGTATTCTCCGGACTTATTAGAATCAATGAATCGCTCATTGTAGCAAGAATATCTGAAGCTGCATAAGCAGGGGTCAGTACCATTAACCCGTATTTGGTTATAGCATATACAATTCCACCTGCCCAGATAAGAGTAAAAATACCACCTAACTGAGGAAGGAAATTTATATTTAAAATTGGAAGCAGTATATCTGTAATTGAACCCAAAACAATAGGTGTGATACCGGTAATAACAATTATTCTTGCCTGTTTTTTTTCAAAGCTGTTTTTAGCTTTTAAAATAAAAAAGTAACACAAAGAAATAGAAATTAACATAAATGAAAAGTAATAAACATAAAAAATATTGTTCCAGATTGAATTTGACCAGATGTCAGTCCATCCGTAATATTCTTTAATATTATGGTTGTACAGATACCCTGTCCATTGTTTATAAATAAAAAATGCCGGAATTATCAAAATAAAGAAATAAAAATACCATTTCCTCAATAATTTTTCTTTCCCGGTAAAAACAAGCGCAAACCATAAAGCGAAAGAAGGGAAGCTGCACCAGCCGATAGAAGAGATGTTTAACAATAACATGGCTATTTCTTCAGTTTTGGCAGTATAATGATATGCTGTAAAGAAATTCCATATAACAAAACAGCCTAAAAGTAATGCGCAAGTTCTATTCAGTACTGCCTTTGGATTTTTATACAGCACAAAAAAAATCAGCCATAAAAAAAGCAGGGAAGCTGTATATTGAATTACAAATATAATATTCATAATTTTCCTGAATTTAAGATTTTAAAATGCTTTCTCTAAAACAGAATCAAACAGTTTATTACTGAACAAATTAGTTTTTAAGCTAAAGAGTATTTGATTTTATCATACTTTTCATATCAAAACAATCTTTTTATTATTTGGCGCCGAAGAAACTCCTAGCCTTAACACTGAATTTATAGGATTATTGAAAACCATTAACATTAGAAGAACATTTAATTAAAAATAGAAATGATAATTCCAGCTATGATTATTAAAACAGCGTAAAGTGATCCTTTCCAGGGTGTATCTGCTTTTGTATTCTTATATAATATGAAATTATTTATAAAAAGTCCTGTACAATATATTATTGCTATAACTGGAATTGAATATTTGTAAATTAAATCTGGTATAAAATAATTAACTATCGGAAAAATTATTAATAAAATCGATAATATAAGAAAACCCAATCCAGACAGCCGCATTAATGATAGGATTACAAGCTTAAGTGGATTTTCAATTTCATCCCATGGTTTACCGGCGGCTTTTTCTTGAAAAGGTAAGTATGTATTAGAAAACAGACTTTTAATTGCCATAACCAAGCTGATGACACCAACAATGAAATATAAAACGATTGTAATTAATTTAAGTATTTCTTTCATCTCAAACCTCCACGGTCCGAAAGATTTTTTCACCGTATAAAATTCGTTCTGACTTTTTGACTTTGTACCGGTTCATTTATTTCTTTTTTTCCGGAATGAATCGTTTTTAAAAGCCACCCCATGTTTTTACCCAGAGTCTGCATAATTTGGACACCCTCTTCATCTTTCATCACTTCTTCGGAATTTGTACCATGAATAACATTCCAATATTGTGACGGCGCTATTATCATTTGAGATAAATTGAAATAATTGTTTATTTGCTGAAAAGTGGAAACTCCGCCCGAACGCCGTAATGAAACTACAGCGGCGCCGACTTTATACCGCATATCAGGCCCAATAAAAAATAATCTATCAAGAAAACATTTCAATGTTCCTGCTATCCCGGAATAATAAACAGGCGAACCAATAATTAATCCATCAACCTTTTGAATTTCTTCAAGATATTCATTTACAATATCATTATTAAAAACACACTTTTTAAGTTCCCTGCATTTGTAGCAGCCGTTACAACCCCTGATATTCTTATTACCGACCTGAACAATTTCAACATCAATATCAAATTTCTTTATTTCTTCAGAAACAATATTTAAACTTGTGAATATACTGCCGTCTTTATGCGGACTTCCATTAAAAGCTAATACTTTCATTTAAAAAACCTCCTAAAGTTTTAGATATTATATTAATTCTTAAAGCCAGTAAATAATCTATGGCTTTGGCTCTATGCCGCAAATCCAGCCTTTTTTAACCCTTCTCTTCTTGTATCCGGGTTTATTTTAATTCCAATTATTAAAATTCTCAAATCATACAATAAATCAATTGATCCGGACTTATATTTAAAGATAAACTATTTTATTTAAAAAGTAGGGAGGGTTTTACCTGCTTGCTTATCAATTGCCGAATGAGAAAAAGAATAAGCCTTCATCAAAATAACGTAATTCAGTGCAGATTCCTCAAACCGGTCTGGATTAAACCGTAAATCAATAAAATTATACCTGCGCTTGATATATAATATCGGAATGGTTTTATTAATATACCCAATGAATATATTACAGCCCCGGCAATAAAGGATAACAATGCCGTAGCCGCAAAAACCCCTAAATCCCAAAATGCAAAACCAAAGAGAATAAAATTTAAAGTAAAGAGTAATAATGGAATAGAAATTCCTATTATAAATAAATAATTTGTATAAATCGGGCCTTTTGCTAAATTTAAAATCTGCGGATCGATTTTAGCTAATATGGGCCAGATAAAAGTTTCATAAAAACCAATTCCACCCATTAGTATAGTTCCGGTTATTAATAAACTAAATAAAAATAAACCAAAATTTTTCAATTTATCCATAAACGCAAAGTAGGTTGTTCCGAATGAAATTGCGATTAAAATGATGGCCAGCAATTGAAAAATATTACTGATAATTGAACCATAAGATAAATAATAATTTCCGAAATGCTTGTTTAATTTTTTTTCAAAGAAGAAAAAAAGAAACATGGCTGAAAACCACCAGATTGCCAGTGTTATTGCGGCTAAAATATAAGTGTAACCTGAAAATTTCATTAATGAAATCATAGAATATACTTCCTATAAAAATTTATTTTGTATTAATTATTGTATCGTATAAATATAAGCTAAATAAATTTATAAATATTATCTATTTTTTTTTATCAGGGCTGATATGATTTAAATCAACAATTAACTTTTTGACTTCATTAATATCAAATTCATCATTCTTATCGTCTTTAGAATAATTTTCCAAAATTGAATTTATTTTATGAATTATAAGTATATCTTCCTGGGATAAGTATTTGCCATTTTGAGTTTCAACCTGAATATTATTACAGATCATTTGTAATTCGATAATTGATAAGTTAATTTCACTACTGCTATTTTTCAATTTATTTACTAAAATTTTATCCTCAAAAGTAGTTACTTCACCGTCTCCCCAATGTCCCTGCTGAATATCTTTTTCGGCATAATTTAATAATATATTTTTTTCATAATCAGAAAAATCGAATTTAATCACTTTTTCCCCCAATTTAATTTCGCTGCGGATGCTTAAATTGAATATTTAAGAATTAAAATTCTTTTATTGATCTATAGTATTACCAATATAATAATATTAATCATGTAAGTCAAGATATCGGTTATAATGGGCAGTTCTAAAAACCCAAACTTTGATGGTCCCTGAGTGATTTTTGCGTTAGCAAAAATTTTATCGAAGGGACGTATTGTATTGTCGTCTCGATACATTTTCGGCTGTGCCGAAAATGTATCGAGACGACCGGTAGGCTTGGTTTTTAGAACTGCCCTAATATCATCATTTCCATTTTAACCAAATCCATCTTTATGCTATTTTTATATTCGACAAGTACTCCCCAATCAAATCATCGGCAATTCTTATTATTGAAAGATGTTTCTGCCCCGGGATTATCCGGACTAAACTTTCCTGCCGGATATTTTCCCTGACATATTGAAAATAATTGGTGGTATTTTCTGGAATAAATAGTTCATCATCCTGACCGATAAATAAACAAAATGGTTTATCAATAGCCGAAAAATGTTTTTTTAAATCGGTTGGAGTTGTAGCGTTAATCATATTACATGTATAAGTATCGACGAATAATGGCATATTTTCTTTTATTTCTTTTGGATAATTCAGCTTAACCGCGGTACAATTCCCGCAAAGAGCACCGAAACTTATTTTATTGATTATAATTGGTAATAAATTAGGTTTTGCAAAAGGGTCTCTATCAAATGGATATCTGTCAGCATTTGAAAAATATCCCAATTTCGGCGATAAAAAAATATATCCTGAAACCGGACACCTTTTTTTCCAGGTTGCATAGTTTATAACTAAACCTCCACCAGAAGAATGTCCTCCCAAATAAACGGGCAAATTTCTATTCTGTATTGTAACAAAAGTTACAAATTCTGTTAAATCCTGCCAAATTCTTTCTGTTGTTGGTGAATCACCGCGATTCCCCCCGGATAATCCATGCCCTCTAATATCTAATAAATATGTTGTAATATTATATTTCTTTGGTAACCCTTCAGCTATATATTGATAACCTGCGCCGCTATATGCTCCTCCGCCATGAATAAAAACAACAATTTTATTTTCATTTGAAACCGGTTTATATTTATAAAATGCCAATTTAATACCATCTGTTGTCTTGAAATAATCAGGTTCTATTATGTTCAGATAAGGCTCACTCATCAGCTCTTTAAAAGAAAAAGGCTCATTACTCTTTACACCTGCCGGCTCACAACCTGTTAATAAAGCTAAAAAAATAAGTGATGCAGAAATTTTCATTTCGAAATGTTTCATAAAGTTACCTTTTAGATACTTTTAATTCAAAATATGTTTTTATTATACTATTCATTATTAAAAATGATAACCACTTTATCAAAAATTTCGGCTAAATGTTAAGATATTATACAAAGTTTGTACAGTGCATTTTATCAAGAACTCTTATAAATTCTTTTAAAAGTAATGATAAAAAATAATAGGAATACCATCTGCATGAGCAAAGCCGGTTGGTAAATCAGAAAAACTTTCCAATAGAAAGTATTAGAAAATAGGTTAATCGCCACATCCGATATCATTATTAATAAATAGAACCATAAACCAGTTCTTATATTTAGAAATAATATTCCAATTGAAAGAGGATCCAGTAAAGTCAATGATGTCCAGTAAAGATTTAATATAAAAGGGACATTACCTCTGGTATAAGGGAATAATCCGCCTTTTATTAAGTCGATTATATGATTACAAGCAGCTCCGGTAAATGAAAAGATGTAAATGATTAAAATGATTTTATTAGGAAGATTTGATTTCAGGAAAAATTTTTTAATTGTCATAAAACCTTCGGGTCTTCGAATTACTTGTTTTATTTTAACTCAATTTCAATAATTTCAGGATTATTTCATTACTAAATTTAGTTGATGCTATCGGTCCATTCGCAGTTATGATATTTCCATTAATACAAACATCATTATCGTTATAAATATTATCGCTTTCTTTTATAATCTTCAATGTCTCTTCAGTTTTATATGCGGTAATATATGAGTTTTTTATTATTCCGGAATATATAAAACAAATTGGAGCTAAACAAATCGCCGCTAATATTTTATTGTTTTTATAAGCGGCTTTAATTTTTTCGTGAAGAATATCATTTTTCCATAAATATTTCTTACTTCCCGAACCGCCAATAATTATAAAACAATCATAATCAGTTACAATTAATTCCTGAATAGAAATATCCGGTATAATTGAAAAAGACTTATAACCGAATGCTTTTGATTTTGAAACCGATGCCGTTTCATATAATATTTTATTTCCCTGCAAAGTATTAATAACTGCAGTAAATTCGGTATTATTGAATTTCTCTTGTGCAATAATAATAACTACTTTCATATTTTTCCTTATATTAATGCAGAAACCTCATATTATTTTTACAAAGTATTTAGGTTCTTCAACAAAACCTTGTCTTAGATAAAATCTGTGAGCATCATTCCTTCTTGAATGGCAATGAACCTCAATACTGTAACATTTTCTTTCCGACGCAATTAATGCGCACTGTTTTTCTAAAAGATTTCCGATACCTTTACTCCTGCTATTTTTATCAACACAAAAATAGCTTATTCTTGCAATATCACCCTCCAGAGCTAATTGAGGGACAAAGTGAACAGATATGAAACCGTAAATAATTTCATTTTCTTCGGCAACAAGCAACATCTCATTCTCATCATAGGAAAATTGTTTAATTTTGCGTTTAATAAACTCTTCTGTATTTTTATAATCAAGTTGGACAAGCAATTTTACAATCGCAGAAGAATCGTTTTCATTAGCTTTTCTTATGGTCATTTTAACCTCTTTTAAAATATGCAACTGTTAAAATTTATATTATCATATTCAACATGTTACTTTTTGTTTGGACTCATTTTACTGTGTGTTATGTCAAATATTTCTGCTGATAAATATTCCAGAATTTGATGGAATAATAATATTCCCATTGCTTTCCATTTTAATTTTTACAAATTCTAAAAATAATTCTTTCTCATTTTCATCTAAAATCACTCTTTCTTGGTTAATGCCATTACATGAATAAACATAATTAATGAAGGGTTCAGCTTCATTGATTATTAATGAATTTTCATATATTTTTAATATTACTTCATTAAAAAAATGTTTTAATTGTTCTTCACCATTTTCAATTGAAAAATTATTTATAAGAGCATTTGTTTTATTTCCTTTAGAAGGCTTAGATTTATACTCAAAAATTAATTCCTTCATTTCCTTCATGTAATCTTTACTGAGTGTTGTTGCATAAAATATTCCATCTTTCTTCAGAACTCTATGTATTTCCGATATTGCTTTATCTCTATCTGGAACATGGTACAACATATGATTTGCTATTATTATATCATAGCTATTTTTTTCATGCGGAATGCTTTCAATATCAATAACTTCATATCTGATATTCCTTAATCTATTTCCTATTTCATTCTTTGCTTCATCAAGCATACCTTTAGAAAAGTCAGATAATGTAATATTCCAATTTTTTGGAATTCTATCTGCATTTAATTTCCATAACAATCCATTACCGCAACCTATTTCTAATACTTTTAAATTATCCCCTTTCCTGATATTATCAAAAACCCATAAAAGCCATTGATATTTATTTGTGCTGAATTTATGATGCAAATTAATACGGGCATTAAATTTTGCCGAATCTTTATATTGATTTTCTTTTAGATGAGATATTTCATGGCTCCTATGTAAATTAAAACTAAAACCAACTCCGTTGTATTTTTTATTTCCATAATCTAATTCTTTATATTCTTTTTCAATTCCGCCGAGTTTTTGATAAAATTTATTGTTTTTTGCGTTTTTCAAAGTCCATATAATTAATTTATTATGATTATTATCTTTAAAGTATGAAATCATTGCGTTGAATAATTTTGTTCCAATGCCTTTATTATGGAAATCAGGGTCAACATAAAAACCGATTATTTCAGAATCATATTCATCATTTCTTAATTTGCCTGAGATAAAACCTAATATATTTCCATCCTCTTCATAAATAAAAATCTTTTCCAAATTATTATTGATATTGTTAGTGAAATTTTTTACATACTTTTCCTCTTTCATTTCTCTTATATAAGTTATATCAATTATTCCATCCCAGGCTGTTTTCCATGCTTTTACTATTATTTTTGCTATTGAATTAACATCGTTTGATACAGCTTCCCTGATCATACTTTCTCCAAATTTGGATAGCTCATATTCTAAAAATAACTCAAGAATTTATCAAAAATTCAATATTTACCAGGCAAAGCAGAGTAGGGGAAGGTAATGAACTCAATCTGAATTAACGTATTTTATTGTATATGGACACACCGAAAAACAAATTCCGCACATTCCCTCGGTTAGATTAAATATCTTTCCTCTGTCAGCAACTGTTTTTTTGCATATTTTAGCATCCACAAGCACATCTCTGTCAATCCCGGCGTGCCATAAATTGCCTTTAATAGCTTTACCGGGACAATTAAACGTACAAACATTGCAATTCCCGCATGATGATTCGGTAATTGGATTCCCTGTCTTGAAAGGCATATTCGTTAAAACCGATGTTATTCTGACGGCAGAACCGTAATCTTTATTAACCATAACTGCCGATTTACCGATCCAGCCGGTTCCGGCTAAAGTGGCGATAGTCTTATGGGGAAGCAAAGTTCTATAATTTTCATCCTGCTTAACAAATTTTCTTGATTGAGGAAATGCGTCAAAGCCTTTTTGTTTGATGACTTCAGCGGAATACTCGCATATTTCATCCAATTTATCGGTGACATTCTTATATTCATTATAATAATCCATATGAGGACCGGTTGGAATTCCGGAGACTATCTTCTTGTCTAAAGCTATAGCGATTATAATTCCATATAGAAATGAATGCCTGATATCCTCGGGAATTACGGTTAAATCGGCAAAACCAACCAGAGTCGCTCCATTTTCTTTTAATTTTATTGTTATATAATCATTGTACAACCTGCCGCCTCCTTAAATGCTTTATAAATCTATTTTAATTCTACTCTGTAGATTAATCAAAAATTCAATACCGGCAAGCAAAGCTTTACTTTTCCCCGATATGAACTTTCTGATGAAAATTTATTATTTGACAACCTGCATATTTTAATCCTGACTCTATTATCATACTTTTAAACTCTTTTGTGCTGTAAATTTTCACATGCCCTGGTTCAAGCAATTTTATCAGTTTATCGGCAGCCTTTATATACCAAAAATCGGCAGTTGGGTCAAGTATATATAATTTTCCGCCTATTTTGAGAAGACGTCGCATTTCCTTCAATGCCTTGCCGGGATTTAGATAATGATGAAACGAATTTGTACAAATTATTATATCGAATAAATTATCATCAATCGGAATAGATTCTGAGTTTGCAACAATAAAATAAAAATTATTCCTGTCTCTAAAGTTTTCTTTTGCTTTTTCAATCATTTTAGGGGATAAATCAACTCCGTAAAATGAACCTTTGTTATCGGCTGATTTTGCCGCCTGGCCTATTGCCCAGCCTGTTCCGCAGCCTATATCAAGAAATTTAATATTTTCTTTAATATCCAGCATGGAAATCAAGCTCTTTTGAGCCTTTCTTAAATAATCATATCTAAAGCCTTTTCCATCCATTGATTCTGACCATTTATCCCATTTTGCCTGATTCAATTGTAAGTGTTTTGATTCTTTCATTATTAAACTCCTTCACTTATAATGACGTCAAAACAATTATATTATTGCAGTGCCTGAAAAGAATAATTTATCCTGTCAATAAGATTATTCCAATAATGATCACAAAAACACCCATTATATTAATCAAATTGATTTTCTTCAATACATATGTTAGGATTTCAGGGGTTTCGTATGACCAGAAGTGGAAGGCGCATCCAGTATAAGGACGGAGCCGATAATTTGTCTATTAGCTGGCTTTTTTCGGATATTTTCTTTCTATTAAAGACAAACAATTCATATTCTTTCTTTACAATAAAGAAACTATTATTTATAATATCTTCGTTATGAAGAAAGAAACCATAAAAGAAATAATACGTGACTTTCAGACCCGTGATCTGCCTATTGTCCATAAGAGGATTGTTTCACTTCCCCTGGAGGCCGGGAAAATAGTGTCCATTACCGGAGTCAGAAGATGCGGAAAGACTTATCTTATGTACGAGACGGTTCAACGGCTCATAGACAAAGGTACTGATCGGAATAAAATAGTTTACGTCAATTTCGAGGACGAACGACTGGACCTTAAAACGGATGAGCTGGATATGCTCCTCCAGGCTTACCGTGAGCTATACCCGGATATCCATTTAAATGATGTTTATTTCTTTTTTGACGAAGTTCAAAATATCCCCGACTGGGAAAAATTCATCCGCAGAATAGTTGATACCATATCCAGTAATGTTTACATAACCGGTTCGAACGCGCACCTTCTCAGTTCTGAAATTGCCACAACCCTGCGAGGCCGATCGATAAATTATGAAGTTTATCCCTTAGCTTTCGTAGAGTACCTGGCTTTTAATGAAATGAAGGGCGATCTTTACAGTCCCGCAGCAAAAGCAAAAATTGTTCGTCATTTTGAAAACTTCCTATGGCATGGCGGTTTTCCAGAAATTCTTAACCTCTCGCAAGAACTGCAGGACAAAACTCTCCAAGAATATTTCAACGTAATGATTTACCGGGACATTGTGGAGAGGTTCAAAATCACTAATTTGGCGACTTTAAAATACTTCCTGAAGCGCGTTTTCGAATCGGTAACAAAGCCTTTGTCCGTCAACAAGGTTTACAACGAACTCAAATCCCAGGGTTATAAAATCGGGAAAAATATGCTCTATGAATTTCTGGAAGCAGCCGAAGCGGTTTATCTGGTCCTGCTCCTTAAGAAATTCGCTCCATCAGTGTTAAAACAGGAATTGTCGGAGAAGAAAGCCTATTGCATCGATAACGGCCTTCTCTGCGCGACATCCTATGACTACAGGAACGACTACGGAAAATTGCTGGAAAACCTAGTCTTTTTGGAACTCCGGAAATCCGGAAAGAATATCGCATTTATCAAGAACGGTAAAGAATGCGATTTTGTCCTGACGGAGAACAATGTGCCCGTCCGTCTGATCCAGGTTTGCTATACATTGTCCGACAACGATACCAAAAAGCGGGAAATTATCGGCCTGGCCGCCTTCTGTAAAGCTCTAGATATCCGGGAAGGATTCATATTGACCTTTGATGAGGAAATGGAGATGGTGGAAGACGGGGTAAAAATTTACATTATGCCGGTTTACCGGTATTTATTGAGTCAAGATAAAATCTCAAAATAGACTATTGTATGTAAAAAATATTGGTAGAAAAAAGGCTGAAAATGTTCAGTTGTTTTTGTTGAGAATATTAAAAAAATGATGAAGGATTATATTCACCTTTATCATCATTTCCCTGGTTATCCTTTATTGATAGCCCGTTTTATTTGCCATTTAAACCTCAAAACATTCTTATTTTATTTATATCCATTAATTTCCGAAGGAAATTGTATCGAGGTGGAAGGCCTCTTCCGGTCATCTCGATAATTGGATAAAGTATTTGGCAGATACTCGATGACAGTTTTCTTCTTCCTGATTTATCTTAACAGACATAATTTTTTATTCAATATCAATCATCAAATTTCTTTGTAATGTACGATAGTCATAATTCAGTATTTTCCAGCCATTCACCTGCCAGAATTTCAATGCAGATTTATTATCATCCTGAACAAATAAGTTGCATTTTTTTATTCCCTGATTTTTAAGAGAGTTGATGCATTTAAGATATAATGCCTTTCCTATTCCCTGATTTCTAAATTCTTTTTTTGCAGATAAATGATGTAAATATCCTCTTCTTCCATCCTGCCCGCATTTGACTGCGCCGATTATTTTATCATCGGATAATGCTATAAAACATAAATCCGGATTTCTTTTTAAATATATCTCAAAGTTCTCATAATCATCTGATTCATCTAAATTTAGCCCTTCTGAATTTTTCCAGAAGTTAATCAGATCAGTATGATCATTCATTGTAATTTCTCTTATTTTATATTCCATATATTCTCCCGATAAATAATCAGCATTTGTTTTTCTTCCAAATAGAGTAATACTTGTTCTTATTAATAATTTCATCCGGCCATTTTTCTTGAACCTTATCTTCACCCTTATAATAATCAACACTGTCAATGGTTTCATAAATTTCATGATATGGTTCAATATTTATCTTACCGGAGTCGGGATATTCACAGACATCGATATCCGATGTTGTTCTAATATCAAGATAGCAGCAGGGATTATCTGAATTATTGAATAATTGATGTGCTCCCGTTGGTCCCATTTCCATAAAAATAATATCCCCTTCCTTCACTTCCTGGAATCCTTCAGGTGTTCGTAAAATTGCATGACCTGATAGAAATACAAATATTTCTTCAGCATTTCTATGAAAATGATAAGGGTATGAAAACTTACCCGGATCAAGCGACCGGATATCAAATTTCAGATGCTTTGATTTAAGCTTTTCTGACAGTCCTTTGGTAGTGTGCCAAACAAATTCAGGAATTGGCGATTTATGAATTTCAAACTTTTCCCTTTTATGATTAAATATAGTTGGCATTTTCATCCTCCAATCATCTTTTCTTTATTATTCAATCATTTTTATTGTTTTATTATAGACCGAAAAATTAAAATATTCAATTACAAAACTTCCGATGTGTCTGATGAATTGGATTATTTATATTAGTTTGCATTTTTTTATTCGGTACGATAAAATATTTTTTAGAAGCAAGTTTAAAATCCTGGAGAAAATATGCTGCTTAAAACCAAACTGTCCTTAGGCCTGGGCTTTTTATTCGTTATTATTTTTGCTCTGGCGATCTTTTTTTCATACAGTATCGGAAAATTATCTCAGGAATCAGATAATATATTAAAGGATAATTACAATTCTATAATCTATTCAAAAAACATGATTTCTGCCATGGATGACATAAGAGATTCTGTAATAAGCGGCATATTAAATCCTAAGGATAATAAATTAACAGAATATTATACCCGGCTTTTTAATTCGGGAAAAAACGATTTTGAAATTAATTTAAAAGCTGAAAATAATAATATAACGGAGATACATGAAAATGAATATGTTGATACACTTAATAAAAATTACGAAATATTTTTGAATCTCTGCGTTCTGATAAAAAAAGAATCAAATATCAATCCGCAGTACTTTAATGAATTTCAGTCGGTTTATGAAGAGCTGAGGCATTCTATTAATGACATCAATGATGTCAATATGCAGGCCGTTGTCAGAAAAAATCAAACGGTAAAAAATGAATCAAATAAAATTATTATGATTATGGCTGTAGTCGGATCATTTTGTGTTATTTTAGCGTTCGGATATTTCTGGTATTTTCCTTTTTATATTTCTAATTCAATATCCTATTTATCGGATAAAATGAAAGAATTACTGGCAAAAATGGGAATCGTATTTGATATAAAAACAAATGATGAAACTTTTGTAATTTTACACTCCATAAATTTGCTTGATAATAAATTTTCATTAAAAGGCGATGATGAAAAACAAAAATGAAATATTCCGGCTATTTCATGTTAAAGATTTTTAAATCATACCCCCCTTCAAATTTTATAAATCAAAAACAGCCTTTCGACCGCCGTTTGGTGACGATATAATTTTTGATAAAAAATCACTTTTATGTTATATTAACCCTTGTTTTTTAAGAGGACAATTATGAAAAAGGGGCTCATTGTTTTTTTAACCTGCTTAATTCTGTCGGGTTGTTCTCAAACATTAATGAAATTCGTCAAGCCTGTTCCTTTTGAGAAGAGGCTTCTGGTAGCAGTCGGCGATATTCAAAATCAATCGGGCAATCCAGACTATAATCCATTAATGGAGAGAATGACCGGTAATTTTATTTACGAGCTTCATGAAACTGAATGCTTCAGGTTAATTGAAAGGCAGAGATTAAAGTCCCTTCTTGAGGAATATAAACTTGGCATGGCCGGCCTTGTGGACCCGGCAAAATCTAAAGAAATTGGAAAAATTCTTGGAGTGGATGCAATACTTTTTATAAATCTCGCGTCTGTAAATTACTCTACCGATAAAAAAGAGGTTGGAGCCATTAAGACTGAAACTGAGACTTTTGAAATATTGATGGATTCAAGACTCGTAACTGTTGAGACCGGAGAAATACTTGCGGCATCAAAATCTTCCATATCAACAACAAATGTGTTTTCATCCGTCGGCAGTATAAAGAGCGGTGAAAAAGCCGATCAATTGGCTGTTGTTCAAAATGGACTTGAGGCTTCCGTAAAAACCCTTGCCAGGGAAATAGCCTGGCAGATATCAAGAAGCCGGCAACAAACCATTTAACAGGCTTTAATCAGGATATATCTATGTTTCTTGGAACAGTTGTGAATGCTTTGGCTGTTGCCTGCGGAAGCCTTGCCGGGATTTTTTTAAAAAAGAGTTTTCCGGAAAATATTAAAGAAATCATTTTTCAGGGGCTGGGTCTTTCGACTTTAACTATTGGGATATTAATGGTAATCAAGACTGAAAATGTTCTGATACTTGTTTTCAGTGTACTGATCGGCGGTATTGCCGGCGAGTTAATTCGTTTGCAGACACATTTTGATAATCTGGGAGCACTTTTAAAAAAAAGACTGAAATCGGGTAATGACCGTTTTACAGAAGGTTTGATTACGGCGTTTCTCGTGTTTTGTGTCGGGTCAATGACAATAATGGGCTGCATCGAAGAGGGAATCAGGAACGACCACACTCTCCTGTTCGCAAAATCCATATTGGACGGCTTTGCCTCAATAGCGCTTGCGGCTACTTATGGAAGCGGCGTTTTCTTTTCGGTTTTTGGAATCCTGATTTATCAGGGACTTTTGACTTTATTATCTGCCTGGGCGCAGTCATTTTTTTCGCAAACTGTCATTTCACAGTTAACGGCTATGGGAGGGATTTTAATAATAGGAATCGGGTTTAATTTATTGCAGATAAAAAAAATAAATACCGGGAATTTAATGCCGGGTCTGGTAGTTGTTGTCATTTTGACAAAGATATTTATGAAGTGAATTAAATTGGAAGGTTGATGTGGATATACTTGTCAGGAAATCAAATCAGAGTCAAGGTCAAGCTGAACTTTTATTGAATATTTACAGGGATATTAAGGATAGAATCGACAGCCGACTGCTTGATTTTAAAAGGATATTCAACGAGGGCAGTGAAGAGGATTTTTTTTCAGAGCTTGTATTCTGCATTTTAACGCCGCAGTCAAAAGCCAGGCAGGCGGAAAAGGTTATGAATGCTCTCTATTGTAAAGATTTATTATTCAAAGCCGGTAAGCAGGAGATTTCAAATGAGCTTAATCTTGTGAGATTTAAAAATCATAAGGCCGGATATATCGTTCTTGCAAGAAATTTGTGTTTGAGTAATGAAAAATTATCATTAAGGAAATTATTAAAAGAAGCCGGAGGAGTGGAAGAGAAGAGAGCCTGGCTTGTTGAAAATGTTAAGGGAATTGGATTCAAAGAAGCCAGTCATTTTTTAAGAAATACAGGTCTTGGTGAAGGAATAGCTATTTTAGACAGACATATTCTCAGGAATCTTCATGGTTTTGGAATTATAAACGAACTTCCGGGCAGTTTATCTGAGAAGAAATACCTTGATATTGAGAAAAGAATGAACTCTTTTGCTCTTGAAATAGATATACCGATAGAATCCCTGGATTTCGTTCTCTGGTATAAAGAGACAGGGGATATTTTCAAATAGATAATATCTGAATGACTTTAATAAAATTAGTTACATAATCAGGATTTTTGGACGATCGAATGAAAAAAAATTTACTGAAATGCTGTTTGTTTATTTTTATTTTTATACCGGTCTGTTCGGGTTTTTCTGCAGACACGAATCAAGCCCAGGAATCGCCTCAATACTTGAAAACGCTTTTAATATCAGAATTCCGGGATTCCGGTAAAACAGGGGAAACAATCTATTGGAACCCTCAATTTCCTCTTATTGTGGAAATAAAGGGAATTACAAATACGAAAATAATTGAATGCACGCTTGAGGATGGAGTAAATAAAATTCCTCTTGATATAAAATCCATAGAACAGGAAACCGGATCAAAGGAAAATGCTATTCGTCTTACCTTCTTTCCTGTAACGGGTATTTCTCCTTTTTCAAAACCCTTAGTAAAAATTATAAACGGAGATAATGAAATCATTACTTTTCCTATGGTAATCGATTCAAATCCTCCGGAGATTGAGGTGATCGCTTCTTCCCCGAATATAAAAAAGGGCGGAAGCGCAATTGTTTTTTTCAGAATCATTGATGATAATTTAAAGACAATTATCATCCGGGATAACGAAAAAGGGATTTTTTATCCGCAGCCTGTTGATGGTAAGAATGAATATGTGTGTTTTCTTGCCTGGCCTGTCTATCTCAATAATTTTGTGGCTGAAATTATAGCACTTGACAAAGCGGGAAATTCGGCAACAAATAAAATCCCGATAAAAACTGAAAATGCTTCCTTCACTGTATCGAGACTCAGTTTAGGAAACAGTTTTTCTTATGAAAAGGTTAATGAATTGTCAAAAGGCGGAAAAAATGTTCCGGAAAATCCATTGGAGCGTTATGCTTTTGTAATGGAAGGTTTTAATCAAAAGAGGGAAATAAATATAGTTGAATTGACTTCGGGAATTTTAGCAAATTCAGTAAAACCTGTTCGTTTTAAACCGTTTAACCCCTTACCCGGCGCCAGAATAACATCACCTTACGGCGATCACCGTTATTTCATATTGAATAAGAAAGTAGTTCGCGATTCCTATCATCTTGGGGTAGATTCTTGCGAAAAAAAAAGAATCTGATATTTATGTTTCAAACGACGGAATTGTTGTTTATTCCGGTTATAACGGCGCGGATGGAAATATGCTTCTTATAAGTCATGGCCTTGGTATTTATTCTCTCTATGCGCATTGTTCCCATTTATTGGTTAAAAAAGGGGAATTTGTAAATAGCGGCAGTAGAATAGCAAAAACAGGAGAGACGGGATACGCATTAGGAGATCATCTTCATTTCAGTATAATCATACAGGGCAGGTATGTAAATCCTTCCTCCTGGATGAGCGCAGGCTGGCTGAAAGAAAATATAAACAAGCTTATCGATTTCAGATAAGCCAGATCATTTCCGTAACTCATTTATTTTTTGTATGGTTTCGCCTAATTTCATATAAGTGTATGGTTTAAATAAAGTGCCTGAAAATCCGTATAGTTTTGGATTGGACATAACGGGGTCATCGGAGTAACCGCTTGTTGCTATCGCCCTGATGCCGGGGTTTATTTCCAATAATCTTGACAGAGCTTCCACGCCGCTCATTCCGCCCTGTATTGTGAGGTCCAGGATCACCAAATCATAAGGGAATCCGTCTGTTAGAGCTTTTTTATAGAGTTCAATGGCTTCCTTTCCGTCAGAAGCAGTGTCAGCCGTATATCCCATATTTGTCAGCATTTTTATAGTCAGATTTCGTAAAAAATCCATATCATCCATAACGAGTATCTTTCCATGTCCGCTGAATACTACCGATGTTGATTTTTCAATACCCGGCTTTGATTTCTTAACTGCCGGCAGATAAATATAAAAGGTGGTTCCCTTTCCCACTTCAGAATCCAGATCTATAAAACCCTCATGCTTCTTAATAATGGAATATGTAGATGTAAGGCCAAGTCCGCTTCCATTTTGCTTTGTAGTAAAGAACGGGTCGTATATTTTTTTTTGATTTTCTAATGAAATACCAAAACCATTATCCTTAATTGATATTTTGACATAATTACCGGATTCGAGAGGTATATTTATTCCTGAAGTTATCACTACATTTTCTACCTTGATATTAATAGTTCCTCCGTCAGGCATGGCCTGTTTTGCATTGATTACAATGTTGTCAATAACCTGTCCGATCTGATTCTCATCGATATCGCATGACCAGAGGTCTTCAGGAACATCAAATTCGCATTTGATATTTGTTCCGCTTAAGACAAAGAAGACATTGTCTTTGATAAATTTTGTTATGGTTAAAATCCTTTTAACCGGCATTCCACCCTTGGAAAAAGTCAAAAGCTGATGAGTAAGGTCTTTTGCCATATTCCACACATTTAATGCATGAGAAAGCATTTCCGATGCCTCGTCATTCGAAGTAAGATATTCCCGTGCCATTTCTATGTAACCGAAAATCCCTGTTAAAAGATTGTTGAAATCATGAGCGATGCCTCCGGCAAGCATTCCAATGGACTCGAGTTTCTGAGCATTAAAAATTTTTTCTTCAAGTCTCTTTTTATCCGTAATATCACGGAAAACAAGTACAACACCGATAATATTGTTTTTACTATCCCGGATAGGGGCTCCGCTATCTGAAATACTCATTTCCCTGCCTTCTTTGGAAATAAGAAGGGTATGGCTGGAAAGGCCGACTATTTCTCCCGTATATATAACTTTTTCAATTGGGTTCTCACTTTTTTTCCGGGTTTTTTCATTAATTATTTTGAAAACCTCAGTCAGTTGTTTTCCTTCGGATTCTGCAAGGCTCCAGCCCGTTAAATCTTCGGCCACATTGTTCATCAAAACAATTCTTCCGTTTATATCTGTGGCAATAACTCCGTCGCCTATACTTTTAAGAGTTACAGATAACCGCTCTTTTTCAGTAGCCAGATTCTGTTCGGCAATCTTTCTCGGTTCTATATTCTCTACCATAATAATCATAAATTTCGGGTTGTTGAAAACATCCCTGGCAAATGATCCGGTAATATGAACCCATAAAGGTTTTCCATCTTTACGGATATATCTTTTCTCAAAACGGATTATCTCAGTTCTTCCTTCAATGATCTCTTTATATATTTTTAAATTTTCCTCTACATCATCGGGATGGGTCATTTCATCAAATGTTAATTCCATCAGTTCATTTTCAGAATAAGCTACCAGATCCTGGAAAGTCCGGTTTGCCCGGATAAAACGCCTGGTGCCCGGATCTGTAAGCGCTATTCCCAAAGCCGAACATTCAAATATAGCCCGGAAGAGATTTTCACTCTCACGCAGAGCATTTTCAGTGAGTTTGCGCTTGGCAATATCTTCCGTAAGCTCTATATTTGTTGTTATTAACTGTTCCGTTCTTTCCCGGACGCTTTTTTCAAGCTCCAGGTTCAGCTTCTGGATTTTATTTTCACTCTGCTTTCTCTCAGAAATATCAGAAAAAACTACAACTATAAACTTTTCACCAATACTATTGGTATAAAGATTTTTTTTAGTGAGAATGATATGTGTTTTACCGCCCGCATCGGTAAATTCCTCTTCATTGATATTTTCCTTTCCTGTATCAAAAACTATTTCATCCTTTTCCCAGAAAATATCGGCCTGGTATTTTGGAAAGAAGTCATAATCCGATTTTCCGAGCAGCTCTTCCCTGCTGTAACCGATGAAAGTACAATGCGCGTCGTTTGACAGCACCCATTGATGCTGACTGTCCTTAACGCAGACCGGATCAGCTATAGTATTGATTATCTTATTTAGATATTCCTTTGAATCGAAAAGGGCTTTTTCAGTTTTTACCAGCTCATTAATCTTGCTTATGGAAACTTCCTTTTCATATATCAATTCTTCCGATTGCCGCTTTATCTTATCGAGGAGTTCTTTTATTAAACCGGCAGTGTATCCAATGATAACCTGAACGATACCGAAAGGGATGCTTTTTATAAACTGATCCCAATTGAATTCTCTATTTGTGATAAGTAAAAAAATCGTGATTATATAGAATAAAAAACCGGTAAAAGCGCCGGTTATTAAGCCGAAAAACAGGCCGGAAACCGCGATTGGTATTAAGGCAAATAATGCCGTGAGATATCCGGCCGTTGTAAAAAACAATTGAAAAAATCCGATAAAGCAGGCCGCGATCAATAAAATAATAATAATCTTGAAGGGAATAAACGTGAAAAGTTTAAACAAGAATTGCCGGAAATTCATAGAATTTTGTCCTCAATATTATCATTGGCAAATTCTCATGGGAAATATACTTTTCTTATACTAGGCCGCATTTAAAACGAGAGTTAACGAACTATTAAATACTTATACTGAGTTATTTATTAGTATTATTTTGATTACAACTCAGTATCAGGATTGATTTTTATGATAAGATTCCTTTACTTTATTAATTAAAGAATATAAGGAGCTTTTAATTTTGTCAAATATTTTTATCTATCAGAAAACTGCAAAATATTCCTGCTATTTTATTCAAATAATAATTTCGGGCCGTTTCAGGGTTTATATCTGAAATATTTTCCCTTGTGAAAACCTTTCGGCAAATATCAGAATCCGGGTTCTTAATTTCTCCTTCAATTGATTTCAATAACCGCGCGATCTTTGATTTTAATCCATCGATTTTTATAAAGCTATTTTTTATCATATCAGTGGATTTAATTTTATCTCTTCCTGAAAAAAGAAATTCAGGATGATCAAAAGTTAACCTTTTTATATTTTTGAAAGACCCGTCATTTCCTATGTAATAATTTCCCCCAAACATATTTTCAGCCGTTTCCTTAACCATTAAGAATTGTTTATTTGTAAAAAGACCTTCATCAAGCGGCATGATGTCTCTTCTTTTAAGAAATGAGGATAAATGGTTTAAAAGCGGGTTTAACCTGTTAATAATATTCTCCCTATAGTAGATAAGGGCATTTCCGGAGCTGTGAGAGCCATGTTTTATAGAATAGGAGAGATCAAATCCGCAGAATATTACGGGTCCTGTTGAAAATCTATTTGCCAGTAAACCTGCGTCAATAGTCACCGAAGGAAATTTTAACTGTAAAGCAGGTCTATCAATTTCATCATTAAGGTCGTAAAATATTACAGGATTTCTAATTGAAGAAAGAAAAGCGCTGCTTGAATAAACGCTTGCAAAAACCGGAATATCAGCCGGCAAACAAAAGCCATGAAGCTTATTGGCGGCGCCGGCATCGCTTATTACTATAAAATCAGGCTTGATACCGTAGTTAATAAGTGTTTGCGTCGCAGAAAGGACGCTGAATATTATCATCCTGCCTTGATTCTTTTTAATGTCCGCAGCAGCGCTGTTTAATGAAGGGCCTGACGCGGCTATTACAACCGGCAGATTCAAATCTTTATTACCTAAATAGTTTTCAATTTTATTGTCAAGAAAAAATCTATTACTTTGGTCTGAAGAAGAGGATAGATTTCTTATGAAATTAATAAACCAGACCTTTGAAAAATAGGCGCTGACCTTGAGATTTTCAACTGATGCCGCAAGCTCACTTTTGATGCGTTCAATAAAGTTCTGATAAATATCCGGATATGCTCTTTTAAAGGATTCCAGGGCAATAATAATGGGCTTTTTCCTTGAGAAAAGCTTCTTT
Source organism: uncultured Spirochaetota bacterium (assembly GCA_963783575.1). Classification (GTDB taxonomy): domain Bacteria; phylum Spirochaetota; class Brevinematia; order Brevinematales; family JAOACQ01; genus CAWEAK01. Next base: position 47,541 of record CAWAOD010000008.1, read on the forward strand.
TCGAATGCTTCGGATATGCTTGAACTTAAATGAAAAATCTTAACATCGGAATAGTTCTTTAACAAATATTCTTCTAGAATTTTATCAGGCTCAAATATAAATATATCTTCCTGAGCAACTCCCTTATTTTTCAAGGCTTCGATCTGATAGCCGAGACAGGCGCTGAATAAAATAAAGAAATGATTTTCCGGGGCAATATTATTCCTTTCAAGATTTTTATTAACATCCTCAGGATGAGAGGGGCTCAGCAGGAAGACGCCGTCTTTTTTTATGGTCTTTCCACCGTTTTTTGCCGTTATAATTTCCGTCACAAAAACCTCTATAATCTTTTTTACAGGAAAAAGAAATCAAAGCCTCTTTTTGCCGCAGAGCCGCGGCAATAGTGGCTTTCCTACCTTCTTTCTGGACGATCAGAAAGAAGGTAGGCGAAGAAAGAATCGCCCTACGCGGTTTCCATATCGTAGATATAATATTGTAAGATGTTGCATTATCCGATTTATTGATAAATCCTCTTTTATTATTACAATAGCGTCTCACCAAAACATCCTGTTTTGATTCGGCGCTGACGCACATCCTGTGCTAACTTAATTTACAACCTCTTATTTTTAAAAAGCAGATAATGCGCTTTATTATTTAAGTATATTTGTTTCCTTTATACAAAATCACAGGAAACCGCTGCGGGGCAGGGAACGGAGCTGAAAAAGCAACAGCGCAACCTTCGCGGCTTGGTTCCTGAGCGGAGTCGAAGGGCCAGGCCGCTTTGTAACCTGTGGTGTACAAAATTTGCATCCTGGTTCAGCACCTGCCTTTTTTCATCCGCCGGGAAATTCGGCCTTCGTAAACTCGCTCCCCCGCTTTCTAACACAAACCAAACCACATCTATTATGCTAACCCCCTCGGGCTATTTTATGACAGACTTGACTGTTATGCGATGCGGACGGCCAAATTTAAGCCAGTTCTAATTCTTTAATGTTATGAATTGACTCAAGAATCTTCTTGATTTCAATTTTTTCTTCTCTTAAATCATATTCCATTTGTAATCCAAGCCAGAATTCAGCAGAATTACCAAAAAATTTTGATAATCTTAAAGCTGTATCCGGTGATATTCTTCTTCTAAACTTGAGAATTTCTGCAATTCTAGTGACAGGCATATGAGTCTCTTTTGCAAGTCTATATGCAGTAATATGAAAAGGTTTTAAAAACTCTTCGTCTAAGATTTCACCAGGGTGGATATTCGGTAATTTATTCATAATAAACCTCTTTTAATGATAATCTGCTATTTCAACATCATGAGCATTGTTTTCTATCCAACGAAAACAAATTCTCCATTGGTCATTTATTCTAATGCTAAATTGTCCTTGTTTATTCTTTTTTAATTTTTCAAGTTTATTCGCCCGGCTACTCATATCCAATCTTCGTTAAACATTTAATTTTGTCATTTAAAGCAAAGCAATCGATTTCATCCACCTTGCTCCATCCATCCTTCCACCCCCGCTTTCTCATTCAAACCAAACCACGTCTATCCTGCCAATTACAGAAAAAGAACCGCCCGGAAGGGCGGGTTACTTATTAAAGTAATGTTCGGATACACATTCCGGTGTTCTCTCAATCGGGCAAAACTCGGCCTCCTGCCTTCGGTAGCAAGAATTGGAAACGTTAAACTAATTTCCCAGGGTAGTTACAAACAGAATTCCCATGGCCGCCACAAATAGAAATCCCATACCTGTCACAAGAGTATTTCCCATAGTGGGAAATAAGGTTTACCTTTAATGAAAATACATTAAAGGATGGCAGGAATGGTGAACAATATTATGTACCAGGAAATAAAAAAGTTGAAACTTTTGGGACGAAGTAAGAATCAGGTATCCCGGGAACTAATGATTGACATTAAAACGGTGCGGAAGTATTGGGGAATGAACGATCAGGAATACCAGAAAAGCCTGAATGAGTTTTCATACCGGGAAAAAGAATTTGACAGGTTAAAGAAAGATATTTTGGAAGTGTATGAAAAGAATGATTTCATCCACTTGAATGTATCATCGGTTCATGATTATCTTCTGGAAATAAAAGGAGAACTACCGGCGAACGAGAACACATTGAGAAATTTCGTGAACTATCTGATCGAAACCAGACAGCTCATACTCAATGGGAGGCAGCGGTATTACACAAAAGTATCGGAACTGCCTTACGGAAGGCAGCTGCAGCTTGATTTCGGGCAATATACCGACCGATATGGAAGGAAATATTACATTTTTGCCGCGGTACTGTCAGCCAGCCGGTATAAATACGCGGCGCTACAAGAAGGGCCGTTCCGGACAGAAGATTTGATCGGCCATCTTCTGGATTGTTTCGGATATCTGGGAGGAATACCGGAGGAACTCGTCATCGACCAGGATTGTACGATGGTGGTAAGCGAGAACTCCGGGGATATAATTTACACGAAAGACTTTCAGTATTTCATCGAAGAGATGGATTTAAAGATGTATGTTTGTCGCGGTGCAGACCCGGAAAGCAAAGGTAAAATTGAGAATGTAGTTAAATTCATCAAGTATAGTTTCTTTCCGGTAAGGGAATTTAACAGCATAGTGGAAGCAAGTGAAAGCCTGATGAAATGGCTGAAAAGGAAAGCCAATGGGAAGATTTCCCAGGCAACGATGAAAATCCCGCTGATCGAGATAGAAACGGAAAGATTATCCTTGAGACCGCTCCGGAATTCGATATTTCGTAAAGACAGGATCGGCGCCAGGGAAGAACGAAGTGTAAGCGATAAATGCCGGATAGCGGTGGATACAAGCCAATATGATGTGCCGGAGATATACCGGAACGGTTCGGTGGATATTTACAAAACGGGAGATAAACTCTTTGTCTTTGACCGTCACAGCGGCCTGGAAATCGCAAAATACCCATTATCAGCGATTCCGGGACAGATCATCAGCAACCGGACAATGATCCGGGAAATGGGAACGACGGTTCAGAAGCTGAAGGATGAAGTAAGTGAATACTTTGAAATACCGGATTGGAAAGTATTTCTGGAAATAAATTTCAAACAGTTTCCACGATATGTCCGGGACCAGTGTCTTGCCGGGAGGAAATATTTTAAAGGGCAGGAAATCGATAGGGAAAAACTGGTTCAAGCTCTGAAAACGTGCATAGAAATTGGAAGTTATTCGATGAAGGATTTATGGGATAATTACCGGAATCAATTAAATATGGACCGGGATGAAATTCCATTAAAGATAGAGAAAATCATTAACCCGAGGCACGTTCTGGAAGTAGAAAAACCGGATATGGGAATGTACCGGAGCCTCTTTAAAACAATGGGGGGCCGGCAATGATTAAAATTGTTTCACAACTGACGACTCTTGGTCTCAAAGGGATGATTAAACGCCTTGATGAGGAACTCAGTGAAGCGGAAAAGTCGAAAGAATCCTATACCGGGTTTTTGGAAAGGCTGCTTGCATCGGAATTGAATTATCGGGTGGATAAACGGTTCCAGAGGAATATGGCAGGAGCGCATTTCCCAGTCCGTAAGAATATCGATGCTTTTGAGTTCGGGAAAGTGAAAGGAATTTCTAAAAAGGAGATATCGGAGCTTCTGGATTTCCGGTGGTTGGATAATCATCATAATGTTTTGTTATTTGGCCCTCCAGGCCTTGGAAAAACGCATCTGGCGATAGGAATCGGAGTTAAAGCTGTCGAAAAGGGTTATATTGTGTGTTTTGAGCGGATGACTACACTGATAAAACTCTTGAAGACAGCAGATATCCAGAGAAGTTCTGTTTTCCGCCTGAATCGGATGATGAAAGCCGATCTTATCATCATCGATGAAATCGGTTATACACCGATTGAAAAGAAGGAGGCAAACCTGTTCTTTAACCTGGTGAGTGAAATGTATGAAAAGACATCGATATTGATTACATCGAATAAAGGATTTCAGGACTGGGCTGAAATGATGGGAGATCCGATTATGACAACCGCTCTTCTCGACAGGCTATTACATCATTCCAGTATATTCAATCTGATTGGAGAATCTTACAGAATACAAAATTTAAAGAAGGAGGTTCAGTAGCCAATTTCTGCCTACCCCCTGGGAAATACTACCGGTATGGGTATGGGAAAAACTCTTGTGATGGATATGGGAATTACCCTTGTGACAGGGGTGGGAAATTACCTTGTGACGGCTATGGGAAAAATCCTTGATTTTTCCAAGAATCGAACATTGATTTTTTCCGACCCTCAAGCGGGCACCCCGTCAAAAATCAATGTTCTCAATGGTAAAAGCAACACTTTGCCCTCTGCGCCTGCCCTCGTAGCAGGCTTAGCGTAGCGGGGAGGAAACACCGGAATGTGTATCATAGCTTAATATTTTAATAAGTCTTGTTAAAAAGAACAGCCGGAAGAAAAATATTTGAATATTATTATTTATTATTTGTTTCTTTATACCAAATAGTTTTTCTTAAGTTATTTGTAGCGCCAATCATTTTATAATTATGAATATAGATAATTTTATTTGTTAGATAAATTATTTTATCCAAATAATTTACATTTGTTGTTTGATTTTTATCCTCATTTATAAAATTTTCATTTTCATTAATATAAACAAATTTATAAAAATAAGTTGTTATATTTCCACCTGGGAAAGGACCATCGATAATTTTATTATTATCAATTTTTAAAATCCATAATTCATTATTAAATTGTAAATACCAATCAGAATAAATCTTTTCAAGTAATTCGGGTTTGCTGAAAAACTCCCAATTGGTTGAAATATAATGAAATATTTTAGATTTTACCTTAAAATAATGCAAGGAAAAAGTGGGAAAGCCAATAAAAACCTTGCATTTTGAGGTGAAAAATGTACGACAGAGAAAATAAGGAAGAATGTAAGTTCGTAAACTTTTATCAGCCATTTGGCGGTAAGATGAATACCGGCAACCGATGGATAAAAATGGCGGATTTGATACCCTGGGATATACTTGAAGAAAAATATGCGAGTCAATTCAAAGCCATCGGGCGAGGTGCAAAGAAAGTAAGGATGGCGGTTGGAGCGTTAATCATCCAGCAGCGGTTTGGCTTTACCGATGAGGAGACCGTAGCGCAGATTATTGAAAACCCGTATTATCAATATTTCATTGGCTTGAATGAATATCAGGGAAAGCAGCCGTTTGATTCTACAATGATGGTATATTTTAGGAAACGAGTAAAACCTGAAATGCTGGAAGAAGTGAATAATGCCCTGTTTGCTGAAAAGAAAGAAAAAAAGAAAAAGAAAAAAGGCAACGACGATGATGATGACCATGAACCGAAAAACAAAGGGAAGCTGTTGATGGACGCGACCTGTGTCCCCGCAGACATCAAGTTTCCGACAGACTTGAATTTATTGAATGACGCGCGGATGAAACTGGAACAGATGATTGACGAAGGTTATGCAAAGGGGAAATTTTGGCCAGTCAAACCAAGGACATATCCCCGAAAGGCCCGGAAAGATTATTTATTGGCAGCAAAGAACAAGAAATTAAGCGAGCAGAAGCTGAGGCAAGCGCTACGGAAACAGTTGAATTATGTAAGCCGAGACCTAAGATATCTGGAAAAGATACATCCTACGGAATTGTCGGTAACACAATACGCAAGGTTGATTATCATCAAAAGACTTTACGAACAGCAGAAAGAGATGTTTGAAACGGGAAAACACAGTATTTCAGGAAGAATAGTGAGCATATCACAGCCGCATGTCAGGCCGATAGTGAGAGGTAAAGCTGGAGCCAAAGTGGAGTTTGGAGCGAAAGTATCAATCAGTCTGGTGAATGGATATGCGTTTACAGATAAAATCAGTTGGGAAAACTTCAACGAAGGAACGATATTGCAGGAACAGGTGGAAAAATACCGGAAACGGTTTGGATATTATCCAAAAGCGGTTATAGTGGATAAGATATACCGGACAAGGGCAAATCAGAAATATTGCAGGGGAAAAGGAATCAGATTAAGCGGGCCGCCATTGGGAAGGCCGAAGATTGACCTGAAGGAAAGGGAAAAAGTAAAAGCTCAGGAACGGAAAGATATATCGATCCGGAACGCGGTGGAAGGAGAATTTGGTACCGGGAAAAGGAAATACGGTTTAAGCCTGATAATGACAAAGCTTACAAACACGAGTGAATCGGTGATAGCTGTGAATTTCTTTTTGTTAAACATCGAAAAGAAGCTTCGGCTTCTTTTGCGCCAAATTTTTATCCAGATATTTTTTTGGAGAAAAAGCAGCTTTGCCTGTGCGTAGAGTTGAACTTGCGTTTTTCAGCAAACCCTAATTCGTTTTTTTGCATTGAAATACATATATTAATAATGAAAAAACAGATACAAAAAGATATTAAGCCTAATTTCATTTTAACTTCCCTTTTAAAATTGGATTGGCCACCAGTTTTGTAATCTTGTAATATACGAACTTCGTCAACCACCCTAAATTTCAGGTAATATCCAAACCTCGTTAAACATTCCATTTTTTCATTAAAAGCAAGACGAGCGATTTCCCCTACCCTACTTTCTCATTCAAACCAAACCACCACGTCAATAAATGGCTTTTTCTACATTCTCGGTTGTACGATGTGGACTC
>CAWAOD010000009.1:0-743190 GCA_963783575.1 uncultured Spirochaetota bacterium
AAAGCACTATTATGGCCGGTTCCCGATCATTCGATATGATTCCCTGCCAGCTCTCTCCGGGTACATATTCCTCTATCACCATGTGCGCATTGGATCCGCCAGCTCCAAATGAACTTATTCCGGCTATCCTCGGATATTCTTTTTCCTCTCCCCCCTCTTTAATCCTTGGCCTCACCCATTCCCTTAATTCCTGATTTACTATAAAAGGAGTATTAACAAAATCTATATTCGGATTTAATACATTTGAATGCAGCGATGGAACCAGCTTTTTATATTTCATCTGAAATAGTACCTTGGTTATGCCAGTATCCCCGCTGCAGTTTCGCAATGCCCTATATTCGATTTGGCTGACCCTATATAGCAATATTGTTTATCCTGACTATCTTTTATAAACGCCTGCGCTAACCCGGTTATCTCTATCGGGTCTCCTAGATTCGTCCCTGTCCCATGCGCTTCTATATAACTTATACTTCTTAATTTTACTTTCGCCTCTTCTATCGCTATTCCTATTACACTGGCCTGAGAATTGGGATTCGGAACCGAGTATCCGTTCGTTTTACCCCCATGATTTATTGCGCTTCCCTTAATGATTCCATAGATATTATCTTTATCCCTTATTGCTTCTTCAAGCCTTTTTAAAATAACAACGCCAACCCCTTCTCCCGGTATATAGCCGTCTCCTCCTATACCGAAACTTTCGCAATGCCCCTTGCCGGATATAAACTGCCCGGCGCTCAGCATTAAATACTTATTCGGATGAATGCTGATATTAACCCCTCCGGCTATTCCCATATCCGTTCTTCCCTGCTTTAAATCCTGACAGGCGATATGTATCGCTGTCAGGGACGATGAGCACATAGTGTCTATTGCCATGCTTGGCCCATGAAGATTTAAAAAATATGATACCCTGTTGGCTATACTCGCATGGATGCTGGCAATACCCGTTTTCTTCCCACTTAAGCTTGCCTCAGCCCCGAATAACTGGTATTCCCCATACATTACTCCCGCATAAACGCCCACCTGCCCCGCGAGTCGTCCCGTTCTTTCCTTCTGCAGATCTTTTCTTGTATATCCCGCATCCTCCAGCGCCAGCCATACTTGCTCAAGAAACAGCCTTTCCTGCGGGTCGATTATTGCCGCTTCCTTCGGGGATATATTGAAAAACAACGGGTCAAACTTATCCACATCATTTATAAAACCGCCGTATTTGCTGAAATGATGTCCGGATTTTGTCCTGTCTTCCGTATAAGATTTACGCCAATCCCATCTGTCTCCCGGTATTTCTTTGATGCAGTCTTTTCCTTTTTTCAAATTCTCCCAATATTCTTTAATATTTCCGGCTTCAGGATATCTTCCCGATACCCCTATTACCGCTATATTCAATGGGGTGCCAGCCGAAGATTGATTATTCATATCATGAAATCTGATCCTTCTTTTTAAAGCCGGTGTCCCGGAAAAAAACTCTTTCGTCTCAATTTTTCCCCCGGCTGATCTTTTCCCATTTTCCTCCAAGCCCAATAATCCCATGAAGTTTGTCTTTGTAATTTTTCAAAAAATATCCCGTGATTTCCTTTAAGGTCCGATATTCAAAAAACAGTGTCTTTGACAATACGCCAAAACTCTCTTCCAGTTTACTGGTTAATTGCATTACCATGACGGAATCAATCCCGTATTTCTCGAATTCCTCTTCATCTCTAATTTTGTCGAAAGATAGCTTCATTACTTCCGATAGCCGTCTTTTAAAGTAATTTATCGCTTTTTCTTCCGGAATCTCCTTATCAATGACAAAACTCTCTTTCGTTTCCGGATAGGATAAATCCTCCGGTATATCATTTGTTTCATTTTTAATGAATATATTATCAATTTTATTTATATCACCTTCCAAAACAATTATTTCCGATTTATTTAAATCATAACTCCGATACATCGCTTTAATTCCATTTTCTGTCTTCAACGGAACCAATGCCCATTTTCCCAGCATCATTTTTTTAGTTTCATCGTCAAGCTTCATGCCGCCTTCCGCCCATAGCGGCCAATTTATGGAGACGGTTTTTCCTCTTCTTTTCTTTTGGCTTACCAGAAGATTTCTATACTCCGCATATCTATCCATAAACGCGTTTCCGCAGGCGTAATCAGCCTGTCCTATATTGCCAAAGGCTCCTGCAATCGATGAAAACAGTATTACGAAATCCAGGTTCATATCCTTTGTCATTTCGTCCAGATTTATTAAACCTTCAACTTTCGGAGCCAAGACTTCCAGGAACTCTTCTATGGTTTTTTTAATAATGAAGCTGTCTTTTATGATCCCTGCGCAATGTATAATTCCATTTAGACATCCATACTCCTCCCGGATATTTCCTATCAATGATGCTGCTTCTTTTTTATTGGCGGCATCCATAGCCCTATATTCAGCTTTTACGCCCATGCTTTCCAATTCTTTTATAAAATTCTCTTTATTTTCCGTTATTTTTGAGCGTCCTGCCAGAATAAGCCTTACTCCCTTTGTTTTTATTCCTATCTCTTTAGCAAGGATCAACCCCAATCCGCCCAGCCCTCCGGTAATCAGGTAGACTCCTTCATTCTTCCAGATTGGCGGCGCTTCCTTTTGCATGCTCTCAATTTTTAATAATCTTAAAACCCGCCTTTTATTATCCTCATCATATCTTATCTCTTCATCGTCGATTTGCCCGGCATTCTCCTCTATTATCCTCGATAAATCATTGCTTTCATTCACGGTGATTATCTGCCATTTTATCCTTGGGTTCTCCTGTCTTGCGGTCTTTAATAAACCCGACATTCCGCTGAAGATACCCTTTTCCTCTTTGTTTTCCATCAATACCTGAATTAAAACATCGCCTTCCGGCTTTGATCTCAATATCTTCTGAATCTCATTGAAAACGCAAACCGCGTATTCTTCATATCTTTTTGACGGTTTTTTCTCTTTAGAATCCAGATGAAGATAGTTTGATGCCGGATCCTCTTTTTCTACTCCGCTTATTTCACAGAGTATTACCAAGCGTTTCTCATAATGGATTGAATTCTGTATTGCCTTAATTTCTTTTTCCTGCCAAACTGGCTCGAGAAGAATAACATTAAGATTTGCGGATTTTTTATCGGGATCAAAGTTTCCTTCCAATTCCCTGAAAACAAAACCCTTCATTCTTACGCATACTATTCCATCCTCACTGCAAACTTCCATATCCAATTTTTGAGTTTTGCCTTCTCCATGAACGCCTTTTGAACGCCTAGCTAACGCCCACATTTTTTCCGTGCATTCATTTAAAATCTCAAGACTCTCCAAAGCATACGGCAGGCTGAGCTGAAGGCTGTTTTTCCCCTGCAATAACGCCAGCGCCGCCTGCAGCGCGCCGTCTATTATGCCCGGATGCAATATATACCGACCTATTTCTTCTAACGTTTTCGGCAGCTCAAGCCACGCCAGCGCCCGGTCCCCATCCGTGTACAATTCCCTTATCGCTCTATGAGCCTCTCCGTAATTTAATCCAGTCTTTTCAAACGCTCTATAACACTCTTCCCGGGTTATTTTCTTCCCAAATTCTCTTCCTGACGCTTTCCATATCAATTCTTTCCGCTTCTTTTGATTTATTTGTTATTCTTCCAGTTCCCCGGCAGTAGATTATCTCTTCCTTTGATGCTCCGCTATTACCGTATACTATATATTCCATACTGCCATCATCTTCAGGATAAAGAGAGATATTTATCTCCTTCGGTCCATCATCCGCAATGAACGGCTGCTGCCAGACCATATCTTCCAATAGAACCGCTTGGCCACATGCTACAGAAGCTTTTTCTATGGCAGCCCTGGCCATCTCCATATAAGCTGACGCTGGCAGCACCTTCCGCCCTTTTATCACATGATCTCTAAGGAAGGGCTCCTCACCAGTAAAAACGCTTGTAAAGCACTGCTTTTCGATGCTGGATGTGTTTTCATGAAGCAACGGATGCAGCTTTTTTAAACCTCTATTTCCCGGCTCCTCATTCTTATTCTCTATCCAATGCCTTTTCCTGGCGAACGGATAGCCCGGCAGGCTGTATTCATAAATGCTTTTCGTTTTTTCATACAATTTATCCCAATTAAAATTCAATCCCTTGACCCATAATTGAGCCGGCTTTAATAAACTAGCCTCTTCTATTGCTTTATTGATAATATTATCCTCTAAATTATTTAACGCGATTATGAGCTGCATCATTCTTCTTGATATCCCCCTTAAACCAGTATGAATTTCCGCTATCATTAAGCCTTTCCCGCAATTCTTTGATATCTTTTACTATTACCGCATTTCTGATTTTTCCCTTTTGATCTTCATGCTGCAGGCTATAACAAATCCTTTCAAGCAGCTGCCGTTCGGTTATTCTGCCTTTCCTATCCTCAATATCATTATTTATCCTTTTTTCCGCTTCCTTGATTTTTTTATGCAATTCCTCTTCCGTCTCCGCCGAAAAGATCATCAGGCATTCCTCTATAAAACAGCCTTTTATCTTCGATGTGTAATATTTCAAATTTGCATTCTCTTCTTCAGCCTTGAAATAAAAATCCATATTTATATCGCCGCCGTTCATAAATGCCTGCATGATGCCGTTTTGAATATCCTCTTTTATTGTTGAGCCTGAATGGCCGCCTATTTGTATTCCCCGGAGGGTTTCTTTTTCCGCTCTGCCGGCTCTAAGCACAAAAGCATTTTCTTTGTCTTGAGCAGATATTTGGCTATTCATCCAGCTTTTTTGCCATTCGCTTTTCAACTCGATATCCAAATCCTTTCTCTTTACTAAAAAAGGATATTTCCTGATATTATTAAAATTAATTCTGCTCTCCATCGAATCCGATATGTTCTTAAATAAGCCTTGAGAGGGATTGAAAATAAGTGATAAGGCTTCCTGAAGTGTAATTATTCCATCCAAAACAAGATTTTGCAGTTCGCTGAAACTTTCATTTTTTATCTCCTCCCGGCCGCTCAAATTCCATTTCCGGTTCACTTTATTCAGGCTTACCTCGACTATCAAAGCCCATATAAGCTTTTGCTCCTTGCTCACTGCCTTATTGCTCTTTATTATTTCCCATTCTTCCTTATTAAGCAAACTTCCCCATTCATCCACATTATTCTTAAATGTATATTGCTCATTCAATAATAATCCAGCCTTGCCTGCTATTTTTTCATATTCATCTTCAGTTATTTTAATTTTTGCCCTCAGACTTTTCAGATAATCCTTTTTAATATAATAATCCGGAATTATGTTTTTTGTAATAGAATCATAAAATAGGATTCCTCTTTCTTCCTTTATTTTTTGCATTCGGTCCTTTGGCTCCGGCTGTCCTGTCAGCCAGCCATAAGCCTCCTCCAGGCTTAATTTCCCTGCTATGACCGCACTTATTAAAAACCCGGCCTTCTCGCCCTTTATAACATCTGGTTTTAAGCCCAGCTTTATAAATAACTCGCTTAAGCCATAAAGCAAAATAAATTCAATCTGTTTATATCGGTTCGCATTTATCTTATTATTTTGAAAAATATTTCCGGCCAAATAACTCAACCCATCCACCGATTCCTTGAAAAATTCATTATTTTCATATAAATCCCTGGCCTGGTTAATTATTTCCCGGGTAACTTTTATGCTGCCGATTTCCAGAATCATGGCGCCTTTATCGCTGGTCCGGCTTATATTTTCATAATTATCCAGCAGCAGTCCAAGCTCCTCAGTATTCCCGACCATTCCTCCGTATCTATGCCCGAACATTTCTCTTCCCTGTATTGCTTTTTGGCAGAGCTCCCCGATATCTATTTTTTTTGACTCTTCCAGATGAACATAGTTTTGATACTTTTTTATCAGGTTTTGCAGGCCCTCTTCATCTTTAGCCGATACGGTAAATGGATAGGATTTTTGCTCTTTTAATTCTTTTATTTTCTGTTTGTAGCTTGTTAAAATAACATGGCTGTTAACACCCCCAAATCCGAACGAGCTTATTCCGGCAATATATGGTCTTTCTTCCAATTTTTCCCAATCCTGTTTTTTAAGAGCCACTCTAAAGGGGCTGTTTTCAAAATCTATTATTCTGTTTATCTTTTCAATATTGATAGTCGGCGCAATTAAGCCTTTTCGCATCATCAAAAGCACTTTTATCAGCCCCGCCATCCCGGATGCCGCTTCCAAATGCCCGATATTTGACTTAACCGATCCTATGGAACAGTAATTCCTTTTTTCAGTATCGAATGCCTGCTTTAACGCCTCTATTTCTATAGGATCTCCTAAACTTGTCCCCGTTCCATGAGCTTCGACATAGCTTATTTCCTCCGGCATTACACCAGCCATTTCGATCGCTTTTTGAATTACTTCCTTTTGTAATCTGATATTGGGAGCGCTAATCGACTGGGATGAATTATGTGGTTCACAGCCGTGCCTTTTACTATTCCCAGTATCTTATGCCCTTTATTCAGCGCATTGGCTAAAGATGTAAGCAAAACAACACCGGCGCCTTCACCCGGCACATATCCGTTGGCTTTATAATCAAAAGGCTTGCATTTGCCGTCGGGACTCAGCATTCTTGCCTTGGAAAAAGAAATATATCTGAAAGGATGGCATATAACACTAACACCTCCGGCAAAAGCGTAAACGCTCTCACCTTCTTTTATGCTATTGCAGGCATCATGCAACGCAACCAGCGAAGAGGCGCATGCGGCGTCAATGGATTTACTTACACCCTCCAGCCCTAAAAAATAGGATATTCTGTTTGCCAGGATGGAAGCATAGTTCCCTACGCATGAATAGCTGTCTATGTTATTTGAGGATGATATGTTTAATTGGTAATCCAGGGCCATTACGCCGATAAAAACGCTTGTTTTGACTTTTTGAAGTTCTTTTAATTTGATATAGGCATCTTCAATACAATGCCAACTTTCTTCCAGCAGAATCCTTTGCTGAGGATCAATGTTTTCCGATTCTCTTGGCGATATATTGAAAAAAACGTTATCAAAACAATCTATTTGATCTAAAAATCCGCCCCATTTGCTGATGCTTTTATTCGGTTCATTGATGTCCCGTGAATAATATTTTTTTATATCCCACCTGTCTTTTGGGACTTCACTGATGCAATCTTTACCTGTTATTAAGTTTTGCCAATATTCTTCATAATGATTTGCGCACGGAAATCTGCATGCCATTCCGATTATCGCTATATCTGTATTTTCTTTTTTTTCATTATCCCTTTTCAAATTCATAAGATCCTCATATGATTAAAATCAGAAAAACTTAAAGCATCTTCTATTGGAATTCCCTCGGCAGAGCTAGGGATAATCTCCACATATCTATACGCAACTTTGTTGCGTAAGGAATCTGAACCTGGTCAAGCAGACTGCCCTGATGGTTCGACAGGCTCACCACAAGGCTTCTGTATCAATTTTTCGAATATTTATAGTGGATCAATGGGCAAACTTGTTAAAGGTAATAAATGATTCTATTTTTTCAACAATATAACTTAATAGATAATTATACTTCAAGTAAAAATATAATTCAAAAAAACAATAAACGACCTCGAAGCAAGATGTGAGATATTTCGCAAGAACACTAAGGAACCGAAGATCCTTATGTTTAAAGATTAAAGCACTTTCATAATAGTATTGAAACGGACATTCCAAAATTAAATAGCATGGTCTTTTCCACACTGGATAAAGCCGCCAAACCCAATAAAGAAAACCGCTTGATGAATTTTTGTTTTATTGTCCCTTAAGTGCCGATTAATATACGCTATCTTATAATTACGTTTGAAATCTCCTCAAGTACTGTTTCCGATCCGGACATTATTTGTTTTACAGCAACCCTTCTATCTGAATCCTCAATCATAAGGCTTAAATTCTTTAAAAATGGCTCCATCAGCTTGCCTATAAAAGGATCTCCCATTGCGACAATAAGTATAGTGACGTGAAATTTTCCGGCCTTTGTTGTTACTGTTTCTTTTCTGTCATACCGGAAAGTAAGTGGAAAAGGTTCCTTCATAAAATCCGGAATTACATAGTAAAAAATTCCAGGGCTATGAGGGTCGATTAAGCGATAAACGAAACTTGTTGAAAAAGCATCCACTGTTGGAAAATTGGGGTTGACATTAATCGTGTAGCTTTTTGTAAATATTTCATCGCTCCTTATAGATTTTGAAGTATATTTCACAATGCCTTTATCCGGATAAAATTGATAGTGTGAATAGATCATACCTCCAACGCCGAAATTGGCGAAATCTTTCAATTCGTTGGTACTTAAGTTTGCTTCCGATATAATCGCAGAGCATCGAACCGGATCGATCAGGACCGATACCGGCCATTTTGTATAATTTTCAGGAAGCTTTCTGCCTCCCATCGGGGAAATAATATCCTCATAAACCCTGTAATAAAATCCTCCATCGGCCTTTTTTTCTTTTATAGTAACAAAATACTCATCAATAGTTTTTTCCCCGCCCTGATACATGCCGTAATGAAGGAATTCGCCATCCTTAATTTCAGTTACCGGATAGGGCTTCATGGGAATTTCAGGAATTTTACCTCCAAGTGGAAAAGCGAAACTACCCATAAATAAAATAAAAACTAAAAATTCCATGAATAATTTTATAAATCGGATCATAACATTACCTCCAGCGATAAGAGATAATAAATTTTAGCATCATCCGAACTTAAAAACAATAGGACAATGGTACCATATTGATGAGACTCCGGTACTTTTTTTCATATAAGTCTATTCAGTCAGATATATTTTACTATTTATTAGAAATAAAGTATTATTTATATTATATTACACACATATTGACTTGATATATATATAGTTATATGCAAATATAGTACTGACTGGTCAGTATAAGGTGATGTTTATGATTGTTAAAAGTGCGAAAAACAGAATTATATCCGCAGCAATTAAAACTTTCGCTAAAAATGGATTTGAAGGTTCCCGTGTGGATGAGATAGCAAAAGAAGCAGGTATTCCAAAATCTCTGATTTATTATCATTTCCGAAGTAAAGATGAGATACTGGATGTAATCAACAAAAGACTTCTTTCGGAATATGAAAAACTAATCCATAAACAAATCGCATCCAGTGAAGATCAAACATCCAAAGTAAATGATACTGCGGATACTGAAAGCCCCTACATGGAATTTATGGAAAAAAATATCGATCTTATTCGGATTATTTTTATTGAATCATTGAAAAAATCCAACAAAAAACCAGGTTTATTCAAAGTTGTGGAAATTTTACTAAAAGATGAAGGCAATGTTTTGGGCACAGGACTGGATGATAAAAGAGACAAGGATGAACGGCTGATAGCGGAATTTTTCACTAATATCATTCCCAATCTTGCTTTTTTATGTTTTCAGCAATTTTGGGCCGGGTATTATAATCTTTCAAAAAAAGAACTGAGAGATATTTATTTGAAAATTTTTCAGCAGACCCATATGGCTTATCATAGGAAGAATAATATTTAATTTTTTTGAATTTGAAAGTAAATAATGATAAAAGAAGATTGTATGAAAGTTTTATTTATTAATTCAAGCCCGAGGAAAAATGGTGTTACCTCAACTATTTTGGAAGGTATTAGAAGCAATCTGCATGACTGTCATCAAGTCAGCTGGATTAATATGACGGGCACCTCAATTAAGCCGTGCATCGGCTGCCTGAAATGCCGGCCTGATAAAAAATGCGTACAATCCAGGGACGATGCCCATAGAATCGGGGAGTTAATTAAAGAGAGTGATATTTTGATTATTGGTTCTCCCTGTTATTGGGGAAATATGAGCGGGGAATTAAAAATATTGTTTGACAGAAATGTTACCACTTTTGAATATGCAGATGTCGGAATTCCAAAACCCGTTTTATCAGGAAAGAAAGCAATTCTTGTAATAGCTTCAAACGCTCCATTTCCTTTTAATCTAATAAAATCTCAAAGTCAGGGCGCTGTCAATTCCATATTGAATATATTGAAAGCTGGAGGGATCCAAACTATCGGAATAATTAATGTACCGAATACACGCATGTTTGATAAAAATAGCAAGAAATGGCTGAAAAAAGCGACGACAATGGCCCACAAAATTAACCTGCTTTTTTAATCAGATAGGCCAGTGAAATGCGGCTTTTTACCCCGGTTTTCTGATAAATTTTATAGATATGGTTTTTAACCGTTCTGACGGAAAGAAACAGTTTTTCACTTATAAAACCATTTGACTTACCCTGAATCAGCATTTCTACAATTTCAACCTCACGTCCTGTAAGATTATACTTTTGAATGAACGAGGGTTCCAAACTTATATTCAATAAACTATCCGGTAATTTACTAACGCTTCGGACAAAAAAAACAAGAAAAAAGGTATTCCAGATTATGTAAAAAAACAAATTTAACCAGTTCATTATTGTATTAAGGGGATTAAAGTACAGCCTCCACAATATAAAAAAATGATCCAGGTAAAGAAATAGCATCAGGATAATCAGGCTGATTCCCGTTTGTTTTTTTTCAATTGTTTTTAGCCTGCCGTAAAATATAAGAAATATGACTATATTATATGGGGCTGAAAGTACCAGAAAAGTATCATCCGGGAAAGGCAAAGATATAGAATATGAAAATTGTCCGTAGAATAATCTTACCATATACGGATTCAGTTTAAATAATGTTAAAAATAAAATAAGAAAAACCAGAATTTTATTGCCAGTTTTTCTGAACGGTACTTCCAGCATTGTATGAAATGCTACAGATAGCGATAAGCAAAGAAGGAAAGATACGTCCGAATGAATTCCAAACCAGTATAATTGCATTAAGCTATCAAGAGGAAGGCTTGATTGCAGATAAAATTGGATAAATTGAAAAAACAGCATAATGTTCAGAACCAGATAAAAATATGAGAAGTTATTCCATTTTCGATTTTTATCCTTACGGGATAAAAAAACAGAAAAGGCAAAGGCAATAATACACATAATCCATATGATAAAAAAGACAGCAGAATAAATATATTCCATCAGATTTTTCCTTTAATTATAATACAATTAATATAAAAAAAAGATCAACATATAAAATATTTTTAACTCAATTTAAAATTTTATGCCTGAAGTTGAAAAAACTCAAATAAACTACCCCGCAGATTCCAAGGCGGGCTGGAATTGATAGCCAATGCACTTACTCAAACAATTTAACCGGAAGAATTTATAAACATTCTTCCTTTTAATAAAAGTATTGACAAATAAAAATATTTAATTTATAATATACAAGCTTGTATATACGAGGTTTAATAATGTCCACAAGATTGGTTATTCTTGGTTTATTGAAAAGCAAACCCCTTTACGGTTATGAATTAAAACAGGTTATTGAGGAGCATATGGGGGATTGGACTTCCATAGCGTTCGGATCAATCTACTTCGCACTGAACAAGCTTAATGAGGAAGGTTTTGTTGAAAGAGTAAGCGAGGAAAAGTCAGGCAACAGGCCATCAAGAAGCATTTTTCAAATAACAGAAAGAGGGAATGGGGAATTTACTAGAATACTCAAGGAAATCTGGCTGAACAACGACCGGCAGTATTATCCTCTTGACATAGCGCTGGCTTTTTCAGATTCCCTGCCGGCAAATGAAATAAAAGGCTACATAAAAAAACGCATTGATTATCTGGATTCCGCTTTGAATTATGTAGAAGTGCATAAAAGAGAGCAATTAACGCAGCAGGATATACCAAAAACGGTTAAAATCATATTTGCTCACACCGAATATCATTCAAAGGCTGAAAGGGACTGGCTGATAAGTGTTTTAGAGAGTTTTGACAGTGGAGAATTATCTTAAATTTTTTGTTAAATATACAAGATTGTATATTCAATATAATATATTAGGAGGTAAATTTATGGGTAAAAAAAGAATTCCGGAAACTAACGAGGGAATCCAGGGAGAGTTCAATGTCAGAGATTACGATGCCATGCAAAGAAACATGAGAGACCGTAAAATAATCGAAACCGACTATATTATTCAATCCGGCATTATAAAAGGTAAAGTACTGGAAATCGGCCCGGGGCCAGGCTATCTCGGGCTGGAATGGCTGAAAAAGACGCAAGAAACTACACTTTTCTGGCTGGAAATTAGTGAGGATATGAAGAATATAGCGAAAAAAAACGCCGAAGAATACGGATTAAACGGCAGGATTAATTATACCATTTCGGATGCGACAAAAAAGTTCCCGTTCGAAGAAGATTATTTTGACGCCGTCTTTACAAACGGTTCACTCCATGAATGGGCTAAGCCTATTGAGGTCTTTAATGAAATCGGAAGGGTATTAAAAAAGGGCGGAAAATATTTTATAAGCGATTTAAAAAGAAATATAAACCCCGCGCTTGAGTTTCTTATGAGCACAATGATTAAGGCAAAATCGATGAAAAAAGGGCTTTACACTTCTGTTCAATCGTCTTACCTTAAGAACGAGATTTCAGAGATATTATTGAACAGCACCCTTGCAAATTTCATAGTATCAGAAAACGCTTTTGGGATAACAATAACGGGAACAAAATAATACTCGAGTCCGCTACTTACGGCAAGGGGCACTAGCCCCTTGTCAAATCAAATCACTATATGAGCAAGTTACCAAATCACTTTCCTCAATATTGCATAATTTTAGATAATAATTGCATTGTTCAAGAAGCTTTTCCCTGCCGATATTCCCGGTCTGGTCAACCGCCTCAATCTCAAAAAAATCGCCAAGATCACCTACGCGGTCGATATGAAATTTAACATTTCCGATATAATAAATTTCTCTTTCTTTATCCACAACCTTTAATATTCCTAAAGATGAACTCAGCATTTCCTTTATTATGGAGGATGGTTCCGTTTTGTACAGCATATAGCTGCATTCTTTAGGCCCCTTTTGATCATCCCTTTGATAGAATATCAGGTTATTTTCAATATTCCCTTCCCTTAATTTCAGCCTACCGTTTTGAACATTAAAATAAGTATCTGTCTGATAATCCAGCCCTTTAAAATCAGCCTTTAAACCGGTTAAAACAGACTTTATGGCTTCAGGATATTTAATTCTAGCCTTGATTTCAACATTTAAATAAGACATAAAAGACCCCTTAAATTAAATGTAATTCATTATTTTATTATCTTATAGATTTATTTTCAAGAACTGACGGATTGTTTCAAATCGGGATTTTTATGTAAACTCCTATCAAATACCGTTCAAGTTAAATAGAGAATACTTGGGTTTTAAACCGTCAATATTTTCCCTGGAACTTTTTACTGCATAGGATTTTAGTAATAATAATATGGAATAAATGGAAAATAAAAAAATAATTAATTAATATTTATTTTTATCATTGACTTACAAACTTATTGAAATTATAATTTAGATATTTCTTTTCTGTAATTTAAGATATCAACTTGCATTTTGCATGCGACTTGGTATTAAATATGTTAGGAGGGAAAAATGAAAAAAATCGCTTTAGCCTTTTTACTCTGTTCAGCAACTTTACTTTTGCTATCATGTCAAGCATCTACAGTTAATTCAGGATCTGGTAGTTCGGGGTCAAGTAGTTTCACTTTATCCGGAACATTAACATTTACTACAGTAAGCCCAAACGGACATACGGCTCAATTAAAGCTTGTAACACATGGCGGTTCATCTACAGCTACTGCTCTATATTCTGTTTCAGCCGTTTTTTCCGGAAACACCGCTAATTATTCAATTTCTGGGATTGCTGCAGGCACATATACCGGATGGGCTTTTATTGATATGAATAATAGCGGCGGCTCACAGCCCGATACCGGTGATTACTATGCAACTTCAGATATTTCTATTTCAGGTAATAATACTTCTGATATACCAAATACGGCATGGATTTACTATTAAAAACTATTAGTTTATCTTAAAGCTTGCTTCGATTCCTTTAGATTTCTTGCGTAATTTGTTTATTCCGCCAGCAGAGGAAGAATAAGCACTTTAGCTTTACTGTCTAGAAATTTCCGGATTTTTTCTATATCTTTTTGTGTGGCATTATTAGGATAATAATGCATAGGTATAATATATTTTGTTTCTGTATCGAGGGCGCTTTTTTCCAGAGCCTCTATCATTAATTCCACTCATCGGCATTGTATAAAGCATACCTATCAGGATTACATTATTATTTTCTTTCAGGTACTATTTAAGGTCTTTTGCCGATAAAACCCCGGCTTTTTTAAGCAAGTTTACAACTTCCGGATTATTACCATTATTGATGGCATAATCTAATGCAGTTCGTTTATCAAACCCGATAACATTTAATTTACTATTATTCTCGATTAATAGCCGAATGAAATCAGGCTGATTATAATAAGCCGCCCAATTTAAAGCATGGTCTCCAAAGCTGTCAACCGCGTTCACGTCGACCCCGTATTCTATCAATATTTTACCTGTCTCAACGGCTCCGACACTGGCTGCAACCATTAACATTGTGACATTGTTGGCGTTGACATTCTGATAGCCGTTTATTTTTTTTAAAGGGTCTAATCCCGCTTTGATCAATATTTTAATCGTTTTAGGATTACCGGCTTCAACCGCAAATGCCAGCAAATCATTATTGTTTAGTTTAGATTTTATATCTGCACCTGCATTTACCAATATTTCAACAATCTGATAGTTTCCCTTTCGAATTGCGTAATGTACTGCAGTTAAACCCATCGTATCCTGTATGTTCAAATCAGCTTTATTTATTACTAATGAATTTACAATTCAACATTACCGCTTCGGGAAGCAATTATTAATGAGGTTGCGAAATTGGGATCGGCAGCGTTAACATTGGCTCCCAGCTTAAGCAATTTATTTACTTCATCCGGATTTCCATCCTCGACAGCCGTTAATAGCTGGCTGTCTAATTCTAAATTATTTTTGTCAAAAGATTCTTTTACCGGTGCTTTCATACAACTTACAATAAACAACAGTCCAAAAATCAAACAAAATGATTTTACTTTCATATTTTTCTCCTTGCATAAAACTTTTGATTATTCTATCATGAATATAGATTCTAATATCACCGAAATGAAAAATCTATAGTCTAAAAAGATCATTTTTTGAAAAATCATATGATAATTTAAGACTATTAATAAAAACAATAATTTGAAGCCGATCATTTTTAAGTATAATACTTAAGACTATTTGCAGTTTCCAGCTTATCCTTGTGTATTTGTTTTACCTTTTTTAATATTTTATATAATTTGAAAAATCTCATTAAAACCAGTTTTTCCAATAAATCGGAACTACCCTAAAGTTTTAAAATTACATTATGGAAGAAAGACAAAACTTCATCAGTTTATCTAAAATGCACTAAAAAATAAATTTTAGAACCATTATTAACTATCTTTCACTTTGATCAGCTTTTTCTCTTTTATTTTAAGGAACATATCGTATATTCTTTCGATTATATTTCGAGATTTTCCATTCTCCAGTTGATTTTTTTCCAGCCGGCTTAATTGATTCAAATTAATTTATTCAAATTTATCAAAGGCAATAATTTTGAATATTTCCCGGCAATAAGGTACAATTTATTTGGTAAGGATGTTTTGTTAATTTGTTTTAAACGGAGGATCATCATGTATCATAAGATAACTTTAATTTTAACCGTTTTGTTTATTTGTTTTAATTCTCTTTTTTCTGAGGATTCAACACCTGTTGAAAAGTATGGTTTGCTATCCGTAAAAGGAACACAGATTATCGATAAAAATGGCAATGCCGTTCAGCTTAAAGGGGTAAGTTTATTCTGGAGCCAGTTTGGTGACAAATACTGGAATTATGACGCTATTTCATATATAGTCAGCAACTGGAACGTGACTGTAATCAGAGCCGCGATGGGGATTGAAAGCGGCGGTTATCTCACAAACAAAGACGCTGAAACCGTAAAAGTTAAAAATGCAGTGGACATTGCCGTAAAACTTGGAATATATGTCATTATCGATTGGCATGATCATCATGCCTCAAGTCATCTGAAAGAAGCCTCCATGTTCTTTAAAGAAATGGCAAAACTATATAAAAATACTCCCAACGTTTTGTATGAACCTTATAATGAACCGCTTGTTAATGAAACCTGGGATAGTGTAAAAGATTATTCGGAAAAAATAGTTAAAATAATCCGGACTGAAGGGGTTAATAACATCATAATAATCGGTTCTCCGACATGGTCGCTTGATGTCGATTCAGCTTCTCTTGACCCGATAAAAGACTATGAAAATATAGCTTACAGTCTTCATTTTTATGCCGGATTCCATAAGCAGGATGTGCGTGAAAAAGCTGAATTTGCCATGGGCCGGGGCGTCGCGATTTTTGTCACGGAATGGGGTACATGCAACACTTCCCGGAAACGGAGGCTTTGATCCGAAGGAAAGCGACTTATGGATTGCCTTTATGGATAAATATAAAATATCATGGTGCAATTGGGCTTTGAACGATAAGGATGAAACAGCTTCAATACTTATCCCTGGGGCAAGCGCAAACGGCGGCTGGACAGATGCGGATTTAACCGAATCCGGTAAATATATCAAAGCTAAACTTCTGGGGAATTAGAATTAGCATAACTCTAAAAGCCAAAACAGCAGATAAATTCTCAGCTTCTCCATAAATAATCTTCACCTAATTGTGTTAGAAAAATGTAGTTATCTTCCCCTATTTTAATAAAACCTTTTGATTCAAGGGATTTTAAAATATTTTTCAGATCTTTATAATTGAGCAGGCTCATATAATTTTGCTTACGCTGCGCATCTGATATATCCTTCATTGAAATGCCGTTATCAGTAATAGTTTTATAATGCTTGAATATTTCCAAAAACTCTTTCTCGGCGTTATTTAAATTCTCCGACATTTACTGCCCCTTGTTTGAGTTTGGGTTCTGCTGAACATACTAATAATTCTACTGATTTTTGTCAAAAATAACAAATGAATTCATAATATTTATACTGAAAATATATAAATACAAGCAAAATATCTTATTACTGATTTATTTGTTGATTATAGAAAGGCTGTATAGCCCGGTAAATTATTTATCTTTTAAGCAGCTTTTATTTATAATATGTTGAGGAAAAGATGTTTCGTTTAGCCCACATTCTATTCGGGATAGAATATGAGGAAATAAAACCGGCTCTTTTTTGTTTTTTGCTTTCATTCATTTGGGGTATTACTCAGGTCTTAACGCTGACTGCCGCCAATACATTATTTCTGAATAATTTTTCCGCAGCCCAGCTTCCATATATTTACATCTTCAACGCTGTATTAATTCCGGTAATCGGTCTTATATTCATAAGGATCAGTAAAAGAATCAGTTTTGTTAAATTTTTCTTTTTTGTATGCTTATTTTTTATCATATGCCTTGTTTTTTTCCGGCTTCTGCTATTCTATCAGCAGGAAAAATCGGCAGGTATTTTACTTTTAATTTGGTATGAAATTGAGTTTACATTAACCGGTATTTTGATCTGGGGTGTTGTCGGCAGATTATTTACCGTCAGGCAATCAAAGCGGCTTTATTCTCCTATCACAATAGGCTCTGATATTGCGGTTATAATATTCGGTTTATTAACGTCCATTCTGTCGAAAAGTGCAGGAATAAATAATTTTGTCCTGATTACATTGTTCACGCATTTTTCAGCAATCTTAGTATTTTATATAATTTTTAGAACTTACGGTAAAAGACTTAATACTGCCTATGAAAAAGAAAAAATCGCAGAAGAGGATGAGGATTTACAGATCAATCTCTTCCGGCTTATTATCAACAATAAATTTATTTTTGGGATTGCAGCGGTTGCGGTATTTTCTACCATAAATTATTATTTTACCGACAACGCTTTTTATAGGGAAGCACAGATAAACATCTCGGGTACCGATGATTTAGCCGGTCTTATCGGTAAATTACTGGCAGCAATTTCTTTTGTAACCATTTTAACGAACGGATTTATTACCGGTAGAATAATAAAAAAAACGGGAATCTCAGGCGGATTACTAATTACACCTGTTATTATGGGGGTCGTGGTTTTATTATTTATTATTTCTTCGTTGCTCAATCTTACTTCCAATATTATTTTATCCATAATAATTCTGGTTAAAATTTTCCAGACCGTCTTAATGGAAACAGTTAATATTAATGTATTTTTCAATCTTTTACAGACCCTTCCCAGCCAGGAAAAAAATACTGTTAGTATTTTTTCCGAAACTTTAATTTCTCCTATTTTCGGCGGAATTTCCGGGGGACTGTTATTGATAATCAACCAGATTTTTCATTTTGGACCGGTTGGAATCTGCATTGTATTGGAATGCATAATGATTTTCTGGATTGTTATTTCTGTATATACTGGTAAAAAGTATCAAAAAAATCTGAGTGAAAGCCTGGAACGGAAAAGATTATCCGGTGAAAGCCTTCCGGTAAATGATCCAAATTTAGAAAAGATTCTTCTTGGGAATTTAAGCCATTCTAATCCTTTGATTGTTGTTTATTCCATTGATCTGCTTAATAAAATCAATTCTATGGAATTATACAAGCATCTTCAACAGCTGTCAACTCATCCTGATTCTCTGGTAAGGAAAAAAGTGGCTGAGGAATACGAAAAGATCGGAAAATATGAGGATTATGATTATTTGTACAGATGGTTTAAAAAAGAAGCCGATATTGAAGTCAAAGCATCTGTTATAAAAGCGCTGGCATTTACCAATGAATTGGATTCCTATGATATTTTGGCTTCATTGACAAATGCAATAAATAAAGATATCAGGATGGCTGCAATTAACGGTTTGATCCGCTATTGCGGAATAGAAGGTATTATTCATGCAGGATCGGAGATAAAAAATTTATCCCTTTCAGAAAGCAAAGAGGACCGTGTTTTCGCGGCGGAATGCATCGGTAATACGGAATTAACAAACATATACAGTATGCTGATTCCTCTCTTAAAGGACGATGATTATTCTGTCAGAAAAGCAGCGATACAATCGGCAGGTATTTTATTAAACCAGAAATTATTACCAGGGATCATAGAAAATATTATGATTGAGCCTTTACAGGGAGTTATTATCAATACCCTTGTGCAATTTGGGGATACAGTATTCCCGGCTTTGGAAGAACTGTTCTACAAGAAAAACCAAACCCAAAAAATCCGGATTCTAATTATCAATATTTATGGACGAAAAAAGGGAAATCTAGCTATCGCTTTATTAAAGAAAAAGCTAATTTTTACCGGCTATCCAATTATTTATGAATCCCTTGCCGCGTTATTATTGTGCGGCTATGAGCCTGATCAGAATGACAAAGAAGCTATTGAAAAACTCTTAAATGAGACCCATTCTTATATAGTAAGGATAATTAAGGTTATGGTTATACTAAGCGATGATAAAAATGACTTCCGGATTGTGGAAGCTCTTGAGGAAGAAATGACAAAATATAAAAAACTGTTATTTCTGATCCTATCATTTTTATACGATCAAAGTGAAATCAGAAATATTCAATTTAATTATTTTAATAAAGAAAATGAGGATAAGAAAGATTTAGCCGTTGAGCTTCTTGGAAATTTATTATCCAGGGCACATGGACCTTTAATTCTTCCTGTAATGGAAGATATTCCACTGAAAGAGAAACTATTGATTTTGATATCATTAAACAAAAATCAATCTATGGAAAAAGACGCCGTAATTCGGGAAATAATTCAGGATGAAACGTTTCTGCAGAATAACTGGCTTAAAATCACAGCATTTAACTATCTGAGTTTAATTGATAAAAACAAGGTATTGAATGAAATTAATTATGATAATTTATTGTATGTAATTGAATCTACTATGGTCTTGAAGAAAGCGGATATTTTTAAAGATATTGCCCATGAAGATTTAATGGAAATAACCAGGTACACTGAAAAAAAACATTTCAAAGCCGGAGAGAAAGTGTTTTCTTACGGCGAAATTGGCGATTCTATGTATTTTATCGCTAAAGGAAAAGTATATTCACATATCGGCCAAAAAACTATTCTGGAATTAGTGGATGATGGTATGTTCGGCGAGCTGTCCGCGCTTATTCCGGAACCAAATATTACAGATGTCACCTGTCTGACGGACACTTCACTAATTTGTATTAATCGAAGCAAGTTATATCAAATAATTGAAGATAATATGGAAATCACGAAGTCCATTATTTCGGCTCTTTGCAGGAAATTCAAAGACCTTGATATTCCTTTAAAAGAAAAAAAAATTGATCAGGAAGATGAGAATTCCAATGAAAGACTGTCTTATGAAAATAAAAATATGTCTCAACTGGATAAGATGATGATATTAAAATCTGTAAATTTATTTTCCGGTCTTCCGGATGATATCCTGCTTGAATTATCGGCTTTAGTCAAAGAATATAATTTATATCAGGGTCAAACGTTATTTAAAAAAAATGATTTTGGACACTCCATGTATATTATAGTTGAAGGATCTATGAAAGTTCATGACGGGGATATCTTCATCGCGCGGCTGGGGTCTGGCCAGATAATCGGCGAATTGGCGGCATTATCCATGGAAAGACGGTCGGCTTCCATAACCGCTTTATCATACGGCCTGTTATTTAAAATAACCGGAGATTCACTCTATTCTTTAATCTGGGAACACCGTACCGTAGCCCGGAGTATGATAGAAATTCTGGTGCGGAGAATACGGGCCAGAATCAAATAGTCTTTTATGAATTTGTTAAATTTTGCATTAAAGTAAAAATCGCCTGATCATTGTATTGAGCCCTATATTTTTTTAGTTTTGCTTCTTTCCACTTTTTATAAATTGCCTTCATTTGTTCCCTCTGAAGTATTTCATAGATACTTTTTGAGGCCGGTTTATAATCTATGGAAAACTTTTTCCCTTTACTATTGGTAATTATAAATGAATCTGGATTGCTTATATAATAATTTGAAATATCCAATTCGGTAATGCTAGATTTTGCGGCATTTTGAATTTCCTGTTCCATAGAAACTGCAAGGTCAATCTTTAAAAGTTTTTCAGCGGCCTTATCCATGTCTTTACGAAATTGAGCCGTTCTTTCATATTTATCTTTTTGCGCCCTGGAAGTAAAAATCATGGTGTTGGAAAAAGCATCAATCTTGTTTTCAAATTCCTGAATATTCTGAGAAGGTTTTAACTCCCGGTTAAATATATTTAAATAAGCCAGGATCTGTGACCAATTATAGATTGAATCGTATATTTTCAATAAAGGTAAATCGCCGGGTATATTTCCAATATTATATGTTTGATTGCTGACTTTTATGCCCTGCCCGGCAATATTTATTTCAAACAGATTGGAATAAAACCCGGGGAACTCATAAACGTTATATGACTGGTCACAAAGATTCAATGTTAGCGGGAAAAAACTGACATTCCTCTCAAGTTTACGAAGCTCAGGTATTGTTTTTTTCTCCGACGTCGATTCAACATAGATAATATATATTCCGTAAGGAGTTTCAATAAGATTGGTAATAAGGCCCGGTTTTTTTGCCGAGAATACCGCATCATCAAACGGCCTGGCAGTAACACCGCGCGGTATATATCCTATATACCCTCCCGATGAAGCGGTAGCTTTATCATCCGAATATTCTGCCGCCGCCTTGCAGAATTCTGCCTTAATGTTTTTAGAACCGGAAAGATGAGATAATAATTTTCCCGAGTTTTCCCTTATAATATCCTGATCGGGATAATTGTAAATTTTTATCAGGATTTGCCTTAACTGGACGACATCAAAGGCATACTTTTCAGCATCATGGCTGTATAATCCCTTTCCCTTGTCATACAAGGTTAAATAATATGCCTTATTCGAATAAAGGCCGGATTCATTGATAAATTCTTCACTATTTGTATAATCCGATGAAATCACTTCAAAATATATAAGATCTGCAACGACAAAATGATCGGTAATGACTTCTTTGTACCATTCTATTCCATTTGTTTTTATATTTTTATCGGCTAAGGCATAGCCTTTGAAAAAACTATGAACATCACTTGTTTTAACAAAATGCCGCTGATTATTGTTATCCTCATAAGATACAATCGCAGGATTATAACTGCACGCTGAAAAAAGTAAAATTATAAACAGCAGCCTGATAATCATTTATCTTATTTTTACGAAATTCACTTTCGCATACCTGTCCAGATTGAAATTGATAAACATATTGCCTGAATGAGTACCGTTAGTCCCATCCATTGTTGTAATTGTATATGCCGTAAAACTCCTGGTATTTGTTAAATCGGGCGGCAATTCTGCTATTGTATCTTTTGTTAGCCAATGCATTTGGCCCGCAGCGTCAAAGTTGTAATAATAACTGAATATTGTGACCATAGTCGTTGTTTCCGTAATATAATCATTTGTTTGTGTAAGAACCGTATTTCCTGCGACGTATTCCATGTTAGTATCTGTGACCGTATAATCGTAAGTATAATTGGTGTAAATCCTGATATTGGTAACCGCATCCTGGTTTGTCGCAAATCCGGACCCGTATGGGTAATGCGATACGCTTACCGTATAATCCACCGGTGCGATCAAATCAATAGATTGGTTTGATTCATTGATATAATATCTGAAGTAATAATTGGTGGCATAATTATAAACTACACCGTTGGAATAAGAAATGATATCAACGGAATTATCCTGTTTAAACTTCAACGTGTATACATCGGTATCTGTAATGGTTTGAGCGGTATTTGTTACCACTGCATTACTCTGGTACGGATCCTCATAAGATTCGAATGTAACAAGCCATTCTCCCAGTATTTTCGAATTATCAGTATTCGATGAATTATTACCACCTCCCGATAATTGCGGAATTTGATTCATACAGCCTGTAGCAGATAAAATTAAAAGCAACATCGGGAATAAATATATTATTTTTTTCATAATCCTAACCTCCCGGGATTAATTCTGCTTCTGAAAATTTACAATAGAATTAAATTCAGGATAATGCTCATAGGACTCTGACAATTCGTAGTAACCGTTCGTTCCTTTTGATTCAATAGTAGTATATGTAGTATGGCTGCGATTATCGCTTTCAGGCGTATGAGAAACTTCCAGGCTTGGCCTCCAATACATCCTGCCGTTTGTATCAATAGTAAACTTATATGTAAAAACACTTATAGTTTTTTTACTGACTTTTGCCGTATCGTAGACTTGTTCAGGTACAGTAAAGACAGCGATCTGATCCGTTGAGACATTTGTCACCTGGTAATCAGAGGTAAAATTGGTATATACAACCGTTTGATAATTCGAAAAAGTATCGTAAACATTTGTATCGATGGAAACAATATTACTGGAAGAATCGTAATTTGTTGTAAAATTGGTATTGGTATAGTCAATATTGGTTGAAGGTATGTAAATCCCTCCTATCGGCTCATAATATATAGTTTCTTCCACATCGATCGGAGATATCAGATCTATGGTCATTGTATCTTCATGCAGAGTATAATAGTAATAATTTGTAGCCCAGTTGGAAACAGCCCCGTTTGTATAATCAATAATATCCGCTGTAAAGTTAGTTTTAAAAAGAAGCGTATAACAGGCAGAATCTGTAATTGAACTGCTCATGTTTGTCACAATCTGAACCAATTCTCCATTGTCATTCAAAACTTCATAGGTTTCATACAATACAAGCCATTCGCCTTGAAGAGATTGCATATCGGATAACCGGCTTTGGCTTATGCTTGCATTTAATGCTGTAGTAGTTGAAGCAGGCTGATTCTGGCAGCCTGAAAATAAGAATAAAATTAAAAAAGGAATAATGAATATAAATATCCTGATTTTAGTCATTTTTCCCTCCTTTTTCCTCATCCTCTACAATTGAGGAGAAATACTTATTTTTACAAATTCTTCATTTCATTACTATTCTTACCATCCATCGGGCTTTGTGCTGTTGTATAAATCGCCGCAATTTGTACTCCATGAGTAAAAATGCGAATTTGTATATCTGAGCAATGTCCAGTCATGACTATATATAGTACCGAGAGAATAATATCTGCTCCACACACCACTAATACCTAGACTTATTCCCCCATCCAGCGAGAATCCGGCATGCAATGATGTATCAAAATAAAGCGCTATACCGTTGGCGGTAGACAGGGCCGCTCTCGCCAGTGCCGTCCCCGACATATAACCCACCGCGTTTAGCGCAGGCCCTATAAGATAGGCTATTGACATATTCGGCCTCAACGCCAGGTATGGTTTGAGTGTAGCGCTTATATCCCCAATTATGGTAGGATAATTCGGTTTCAGTTGAAAATCGGATATCGGTCTTGCGGATGTGTTATCATGTATCTTAAACCAGGAGTAATATACGTTGTAATCTACGTGAAATCCTATCTTTCCGTAAATCATAACACTTGTCGATAAGGCTACCTGTCCTGTAGCGGAGAAGTTAACACCCAGATACAGAGGAAAACTGACATATACCGGAACCCAACCTATTGCAAAACTAAAGCCAGGGGCAAAAATTTGCTGTTCTCTATTGTATGAATAGGTAATTGCTCCCACTAACCCTAATGTGGTGGTATTGGATAAGGAAATATAAGACTCGAAAAAGCCTTTCAGATATATCCACCCGGTATCAACTTTTACGTCAATGTAAAAATCCCCGTAAACATCATCATCAACAGATATGGTAAACTGGCCCCCGGCTTCGCTTTTGTTGCTGAGATCGGCATATTCATCCAACAACGTTTTATTTGATATCACTTTCAGGTTGTTATTAATCGGGTTATTGCCGGACAAACTTTTGAAGCTGGCGCTTATTTTCGGAGAGTCAAATTTATGAGTACTAGTATTGTAGTCGAATTCCATGCTGAATGACAGCCTATGATGAAGGAATTGAAGATCATATGATCTGGTCGGCGACCGATTTTGATTATACATCGTATTCAGTTCGCTGACACTTCCCTTTATCCGAAAATACATAGTATCGAACGCATCTTTCCCGATAACATTCGTGTAGGAAGCCTGTATGGTACTGATAGTGCGGCTTACAGAATAAACCTCACCCAGAATGCTTTCTTTCTGGCCGATAATGAAGTCGCCCGCTACTAACTGAGGCGACTTGCTCTTGTCAAAAGAAACGGAACCAGATGTCTGCCCGACGGCCGTGCCAGACATATCCTTGCCTATAATTAATTTTCCGTTCGGCTTGATATTAAGTATCCCTCCCGGATAGGCATAATCCTTATAATTATCAGGCTTCAAATAATAAAGAGTCCTTGTTCCTTCTTTTTGCGAAGATAAAAACATGAATAGAACGGAGTCCTCTAATCCTTCCCTTGCCGGATAGCCCGTATTTTTATAAGGAATGTAAGCAACATCATCCGTTCCGTCATTATCCAGATTATAGCTTTCATTTGCCTTTAAGGTGACATTTTTAACATCCTGGTAAATGCTGCCGTCGTTGTTGTAAAGAATATATTGAAAAGTCACTTGTGACTCATCAGCACTGATAATATATACATAGCCGTACTTTGCCGAGCTTTCGATGGGGGTTCCCGTATTCTCTTTCAATACAGGATCATAATAATACTGTATCCTGTCCATACGTATCTGGATTCTCGTACCTGCTAAGAGATTACAAAAAGTTTCGTTCGTTGAATAGATCATGCTTCCGCCTACATAAGCACCCTGCAGTAAATCATCAAGGCCCTGTATGGATGGAATTACAGGTACAGATGATTTTACTTGACCCGGTTGATTAGCCTGCGAAGAATTTGCATTGGGATTGAGCTGACAGGAATAAATCAAAAAGATAGCAGGTATAATCATTATTAATGAAGATAGAATCCTGACCATATAAGCCTCCTCTATCTTAATCGGTAATTTACAACCCTGTTATTATTGGACAAGGCATGGAACTTTTATATTTTAATTCTGAATATATTAAAAAACTAGCGTGACATTATATTACGAAATTTCTCATTTTATTATTTTGTTTTTCTTGTCAAAGTAATAAATAATACCGAATTACATAATGGAACATATAGATATTTAATTATAGTATTGGAATAAACATTATTATCAATATTTATCTCGCGCAAATTATGGCATAATAAAAAAAAATAAACAAGGTGGTGAATACTCATGTGCTAAATTTATTTGATATTGAAGGCTGAGGCAAGCTTAATAAGTTCGTATCTATTTTTAATGCTGAGCTTATTGTAAATGGTAAAAAAATGATTTTCAACTGTACGCCGTTTTATTTTCAGTTTTTCGCATATTTCACTATTGGAAGTACCGTTTATCCCAAGAATAATGATCTCAAGCTGTCTATCGGTGAGATGATATTCTTCCTTAAACCTTTTGATTTCCTTATATTCTTTTATAATCAACAATACACCCATAAAATCGCCGAATTTATCCGTTATACGTGAAAAATAGGAAAAAGCGTTTACAGTTTCATTCTTTCTCCTATAATTCACTATGTCTCTCAAGTAATTTATCTTACCCGAAAATAAATTCTGCAGGTCAATTTTTAATAAGGGCTTTAATTCCAGGATACTATAAATTTCTTTATTCACCAGGTCATCCATTCTGTCCTGTAGAGTATCGCGTGCTTCAGAGTTTGCTTCTATTATTTTGCCTTCAGTGTCTAAGATAAGGATCATATCGCTGATATTTGTTAAAACTTCATAAAATAAGTCTTTTATCTCAAAATTCAGGAATTTATATTTTACGAAAGCGTAATAGAGTCCAAAAATGTAAAAGGATATAATGATTGGGGTTAAATGAGGGCTGAAGTTTGTGAAAAAAACCGGCATAACAATATCAATAACATATTCGATCAAGAAAGAGATTGTAGAAAAGGATAAAATTATTATGCCCTGCTTCTTTTCCTTTTTAGAAGAAGTTTTTTTAATCCACCTAAATAAAAAGTAAGAAATTACCAGGTAAAATATACTGATAAATAGAGTATATGCAGCAAACCAGAGGGTATTGGACGCATCTTTAAAAATCCAGAATCCGTACACTTTCCTTGTGTTCATTAATACTTTATCCGCCGATATTATAAATATGGAAATAATAAAAGAAACAAGATAAGACAAAATAATGATTATTTTAGGTACTCTTGTTCTGGTCAATATAATTACGAAATGAAATAAAAACAGGAAAAAAATAAGCAATAAAAAAAACGCGATTTTCTGGAAGAATATCAATTGCCCGATAGAATCCGAATATTGGAGTAAGAATTTACAAATGATATAAAGAGCAATAATAACTGTTTGTATAAAAAATAATATATGCAGTGAATTTTTTCTGTTTTTTAATAAAATATTAAACCCAAGCATCATGCATAAAACGGCGAGGAAAATCATGAAATATGATGTAATATTAAATAACATACATTATTTTATTAAAAAAGCAGTTTTATGTCAACCCCGATCAGATTAGGTTGAATGAACGTGCAGGTTATTATAATAATTATGGAAATTGAAAATCCAGATGTTAAAGGTGATTGAGAAATAAACTAAATTTTATCAAATAATTTTTCTTCTATCCAACGGATGAGGATTTCTGTTTCCTGAAGGCGGTTAAAATAGATCTCTGAGATATCGGAATGGTGCCTGTTTTTTATCACGCGGAGAACAGCCAAACCCTTTTTTTTCTCATTTATCCTGTTAACAAACGATTCGGATCGGTTTATTTCTACAATCGGATCTCTATTGCCATGAAGGCACAAAACCGGTATATTTTCGCTTCCTGTTATATATCCGATAGGGCTTGCTTCTTTACGGCTTTCTTCCGTCGGGGCAAAGTCGTAGTACATCTTTTCGTTATTTCTGTTTTTACTGTGGAATGTAATATCCAGAGGTCCGCTTATAGAAATCATTCCGCGGAAATATTCCTGATCAATGTCATACATTTTCTGCATCTTGCGGTTAAAAACCAGCAGTCCCGCAAGTTCACCCCCGGCTGACTGACCTGCGGCTATTGTTTTTTTATAATTCAGCCCGAACCTGTCTGAAATTTCCATACATTTTTTAAAGGCTGAAAATACATCCTCCATCTGCGCTGGGAATTGATAACGTGGCGCAAGCCTGTACCCGGGCATAACAGTGGGAAACCCGTATTCAGCAAGAGAAAATCCGATAAATTGCATGATTTCGGGATTGAACATCCTCCACCCGCCCCCATGAATAAAAAACACAATTCCATCTTTCCTGTTGCCTGTTTTCGGAGAGAATACAAGTAAATACTGGTTATCGGATCCGCCATATGAAATTTTATCTTTACTTATTTCTTTCATGCCTTTCAAATTTTTCCTTAATGCCCGGATTGGAAGGGAAGAGCTCCCCAATAAATCCTCAATCGTCCATAATAACATATCATTTCCTTATAAATGAAAAAATCGTTTAAACTTGATTTTCCTTTTCAAAATATAATGAAGAGCAAGAAAAAATAACGCTAGCGGAAAGAATAAAGATATTGCAACAAAAGACCAGCTGGGAGCAATTTTCCCCGTATAAAACCTTGACAGCATTATATCCAGTCCAAAATTGAATATACCGGCGGCAATAAGAATAAAACCTCCAATATTCAACCCTTTATCTTTAATATTTATAGACAATATTATCACCAGTATGGATAAAACATAGAGCAAAATTAATAAAGGCAGGCCCAGCGGAAAAAACCATTTTATTTTCCCTCCCAGATTATCGAATATAAATAATAAAACCCCTACCGTGATCATAATTCCGGTTGAAAGAACCAGGGGTTTTCTTATAAAAATTAAAAACAATGTGCTGCAAATCCAGGCGGCTACCAGTGAAGATAAGGGATATCCCGCCCAGGTTTTTAGCCCGTTCAATTGAATGCCGATCGTCAGTATGACAAAGAATGGCGTAAAAAGCAGAATGGAAAAAATCATCCAGGTAAGGTAAAGATTGCGTTTATCCTCTATGGATTTCTCAGTTACAGTTTCAGGATTTGTTTCCGGGTATTGATTTTTTGGAATTTCTTCCCTTCCGGAAAACTTCCGGATCGGGCTATTGCACAACGGACATAATTCGACAAATTCATCCACTTCGACTCCGCAATGTGAACAATACGGCATATACAACCCCTCAATTAGTCATTATTTTAACAGGAATCCCCAGTTTTACCAGGCTTCTGAAAAAATACATTTCAATTTCAGTTTCCCGGATAACTCTCCCGAATGAAATAAACACATTATTTTTAAAGCCTATAACTCCGCAATTGCATTTTGTTTCCGGATCAGGTCCGGGTATAAAGTCAAATCCTTCGATGTATTCCGCTATTTTATCCGGCATGGCAGCCAGGCCAAGGTTGGAAAGGCTGCCGGACGAAGGCTTACCGCCGACCTTGCTGTGAATATAATTCAAATAAATATCTTTAATAAAACGGGGTACAAGCCTCACCGCGATATATTTTTCACCGCGGACATTCCGCGCCATATCCGGCTGTATGGATTTCGCGTTAGCCATCATCCGGATATAATGATAAACCTGATTTAGTATTTCATCAAAACTGTATTTTCCAAGTACAGGGTTAATTTCGGGAGTGATATACAGAATAAAATTTCTCAAAGTCTTTGAAGGAAATAAATTCCTTAAATTAATTGGTACAATAATCCTTATGGGCCCGGCTGCTCTCTTTCGGTTTGATTCGTATAACCGGAAATATACTTCCTGAAAAGACTCGATGAATAATGCTACCAGTATGTCATTCACAGTTACTTTTTTTTCTTTTGCCAGGCCGCTTAATTTATCCAGAGGCACAATCCCGGTTATGATATGATATTCACCAGGATTAAGCAAATTATAAGGCAGATGAAAGGCTTTACTTTGCTTTGCCGGCGGCGGGGCATTTTTATTATAATATTTCAAAAACGAATCCCCGGATTCTTCGGGATCGGGTTTCTGTCCGGGCTTTAAAATATCACCCCAATCATCGATGGGACCGGAATCCAGATTTATATATTCCGCTGTTAAAGTTTTTAAAAAAGTCAAAGCTCCTGATCCATCAGTCAGGATATGTGAAAATTCAGCGGCGATCCTGTTTTTAAAAACCCTTATCCGGAATAAGAACGATCCTTTCCTCTTGACCGGCATTTTCTCGCATGGAAACCTTGAATCCGGAAGAATTTTAGGAACAGCGCCTGTCTGCTCCAGATAATACCAGAAAAATCCCTTATGAAGAAAGACCCTGAAGTAAGGAAAACGTTTAATTGTGTTTTCAAGAGCCTTTTGAATAAATTTGATTTTAACCGGACTTTTCAGATAAACCGAAACCCTGAAAATAGTGGTTAATTTTGAAGAAACGATGGAGGGAAAAATTTTCCCGACATTATCCAGCCTGTACCAGTAATCCTGATCCACACTGGTATTTCCGGATATTTTATCTTTTTTCAAAAAAGACTCCCTTAACATCTCAATTAGCAGGAAAAATTATTTTTTGATGTTTATTTTAACCTGCCCCTCAATTTTCGTCAAAAACCCGGCTTTCTGTTTCAATATAAATATTAATAAAACTATTGACTTTTATTATCCCATGTATTATACTTTAATCAATTGATTTAATCAATTGATTTAATTTGGAGGTTAATATGAATATTAATGGTAAGAGTATCCTGGTAACCGGGTGTTCAAGCGGTATAGGCCGGGCTTGCGCTGTTCTTCTGGCAGACAGAGGCTTTACGGTATTTGCCGCTGTCCGAAAAGAAACTGACGCACAAAACCTGAGAAGACTCAATTTAGAAAACCTGATTCCTTTATGCCCTTTAGACCTTTCCAGGCCGGAACATTTACCGCAAATATTTGAAAAAGTATGTGTGGAATTGAATAAACTTGGCCAGGAAGGTCTTTTCGCGATTATAAATAACGCCGGAGGCGGTTTTATATCCCCGATAGAACTAATGGATTTAAATAAATTCAGAACCGAACTCGAAACAAGATTGACCGGCCCAATTGGTTTATTGCAGACATTTCTCCCGATGCTCCGTAAGACTCAGGGCAGAATTCTCTGGATCGTAACGCCGGCATTAATGCCCATTCCATTTGACTCAAGTCTACATGCCTGTGATTTTGCCGTAAATAACCTGGCCAGGACGCTGAACATAGAATTGAAACCCTGGAATATTCCGGTCGTTATGGTCCGCTGCGGCATGATTAAGACAGAATCCGTTGAAAGATCTTACGGGGAACTTGAATCCAATATAAAAAACTGGCCGGAAGAAATATCAAAACTTTATAAAAAAATTCTCGATGAAGTA
This sequence comes from uncultured Spirochaetota bacterium, assembly GCA_963783575.1. Classification (GTDB taxonomy): domain Bacteria; phylum Spirochaetota; class Brevinematia; order Brevinematales; family JAOACQ01; genus CAWEAK01. The sequence continues at coordinate 31,220 of CAWAOD010000009.1, forward strand.
GTAAAAAAATGGCATGATTTTGATAAAAAAAGGACCGATCCTGCTGAAGTAGCAAAAATAGTTTATAAGGTGCTTACTGCTCAAAAACCAAAAAACAGATACAGGATCGGTTATATGTCAGGAAAATCCGCTATGCTTGAGTTATTTCCGCAATCCTTTGTTGATTCCATTATGATGAAAAGGCAGAATAAATATTGATAATGGAGAAACCCGGCAGAACGGTTTGCTTATATTGCAAATATCCGTCCGATGAATTATAATTTTACAATTAGCAGTTGGAGGGCTGGAGAATGGCTAATGAAGAACAATCCATGCGCGACAGGCTTATTCTTTCAACAATATACATGCATCGAAAAAGTGGGAATTCATTCTGTTACAATAAGAAGCATAGCAAAGGAAGCGAAAGTCAACAGCGCGGCAATAAATTATTACTTCGGCTCTAAGAAAAAACTAGTCAGGGCCGCTCTGCTGAAGGCAAGAAATAACGCTATGGCCAATATTGAAATGTTCGATGAAAAAGGGAAAAGTCCTTTTGAAATTTTACAATCCTTTTTCCTTCACAATTTTGAAGGCATAGCCAATTACCCTGAAATAACAAAAGCCTATTTGTATATTCCTTTTACAAAGAAAATATATGACAGGGAAACCATAAACTGGCTTAATAAATTTCTTGAGGAAATTTCAAATAATATTAAAATATTCCGGCCGGAAATAGAAGTTAGCGAAATCAAATTAATCGTTACTCAAATGCTGTCGGCTATGCTTTTCCCTTCAATTTTTCCCGGAATGTTTGATGAATTCACCGGAGACCTGAAAAACCCCGAAAGTCAAAAGGCCTACATCGATTGCCTGCTGAATCATTATTTAAAATCAGCCAAAAAATAATATTTTTATACTGAATTTTACTTTACTTATTGGCTATTGTTTTTTATGCAATTATCGCATTATTTTTTAATGGCAAATTTACAATAAATTTTGTCCCAACTCCAGGCTTACTTTCCACCCGGATGGTTCCTACATGTTTTTCAGCTATTTTTTTACACACCGCAAGCCCTATCCCGCTCCCTTCATACTCGCTTTTTCCATGAAGACGCTGGAATACTCCAAATATTTTATCATAATAAATCTCATCTATACCGATGCCATTATCTTCTATAACTATACTGCAATACCCATCCGGGACTTCTTCCGCCGCATAAATTTTTACTGCAGGCGGCTCCCCTGGTTTGTGAAACTTCAATGAGTTGCCGATAAGATTTTGAAAGAGCTGCCGCATCTGGGTCGGATCGGCATTGATTACAGGCAGCAAGCTTAACTCAACGCTTCCGGCAGTCTTTTCTATCTGAACTTCAAGATCAGTTAGAACTTCTTTCACTATTTGAAAAAGATCAACAGAGGTATATGGCTCCGCATGAGTTGTTACCCTGGAATAAGTCAACAGATCATTAATCAATGCCTGCATCCTTACAGCGGCATTTTGCATTTTCTCCATATATTCGCTGCCCTTACCGTCAATAACAGTTTGATATTTATACAGCAGCCGCTCGCAGTATGAATTTATCTTTCGAAGAGGCTCCTGGAGGTCATGGGATGCTATAAAAGCAAATTCCTCCAGTTCGGTATTGGAACGTTTCAGTTCTTTATTGAGTTTGATTATTTCACCGGTTCTTTCTTCAATCTTTTGCTCCAAATTCTGGTTCAATTCTTCAAATTCAGTTTGTAAACCGGTAAATTTAGTGAGTAGAGTATAAGCCATAGATAATATAATAAACAAAAAACTATATTCGGCGATATAAATGGACGCATATATTCTTGAAGATACCATTATATCGTTGACAACTCCAAAGAAATAAACAATCAGGCTTATTATAAGAACAGTCAGCATTTTTTCTTTATTTTTAAGATATTGTCTTATTAAAAGATATAAAAAATATAAATAAACTATGATGCTGGATAACATACCAAGTGAATAAACGATTCCCGCTTCGCCTTCAAAATAAGTGATTTTTAACAGATTTGAAATATTAATATTTTTTATGGCCGGCCTGGAAGAAGTTAATGACAGCTCCGGACTTATAAACGGAGTTAAAAAGAGAGCTATTAAAAATAGCAGGATAAACCATGTTATAAAAATCTTAATAATTTTATTGATTCTTTTTTCAATAAAAATCGAAGCGAACCACATAAGAAAAATAGTCTCGAGAAATAAATTGTCAAGCTGAAGCCTCTGCCAGAAAATTCCATCCTGTAATGTGTTGGAATTGTACAGCCCGGCACAAAATATATCATAAGATCCGGTACTAAAACATAAAAGGGCGAATGGAAGATTTTCTTTCATTTTCGGCCGTTTTAAATACAAAAACAGGTGATAAAAACCCACATAAAAATTTATTGCCGCCATTGCTATACAAGGAACAGACAATATATGCATTTATTACCTTCCCTGCAAAATCCATCTATTCTACTGAGAAAACTCTATTTTCACCCTCGTTCCCTGCTCCACAGGGAAATCCTGAATATTATCACCGTATCACTTTTCTAAAATTTCACCTCAATAACCCCCGGTTTACCTCCGGGAAAGGCATATTTCAAGCTGTTCGCCAGCAATTAATGACCTGTTTCTTTCAGTTAGCCTATAAGCTTCATTTCCAGAATATCAAATCCGAATTTGTTATTATCAATCCTGAAATTTCCCGGATTTTTCTGATCTCCAAAATATGAATTTCATGAAAATCTTTACTGACATCAATTCCTACATTTATCACTATGTACCTCCCAAAAATCTATTGTTTTTCGGAAGGTTTTCATTAATTTATTTATCTGCTCTATTATAGCAACCTTTTTAAATGATCATTCTCAGCGGCAAATTTACAATAAATTTTGTCCCAACTCCAGGCTTACTTTCCACCCGGATGGTTCCTCCATGTTTTTCAGCTATTTTTTTACACACCGCAAGCCCTATCCCGCTCCCTTCATACTCGCTTTTTCCATGAAGACGCTGGAATACTCCAAATATTTTATCATAATAAATCTCATCTATACCGATGCCATTATCTTCTATAACTATACTGCAATACCCATCCGGGACTTCTTTCGCCGCATAAATTTTTACTGCAGGCGGCTCCCCTGGTTTGTGAAACTTCAATGAGTTGCCGATAAGATTTTGAAAGAGCTGCCGCATCTGGGTCGGATCGGCATTGATTACAGGCAGCAAGCTTAACTCAACCCTTCCGGCAGTCTTTTCTATCTGAACTTCAAGATCAGTTAGAACTTCTTTCACTATTTGAAAAAGATCAACAGAGGTATATGGTTCCGCATGAGTTGTTACCCTGGAATAAGTCAACAGATCATTGATTAAAGTCTGCATCCTTACAGCGGCATTTTGCATTTTCTCCATATATTCGCTGCCCTTGCCGTCAATAACAGTTTGATATTTATACTGCAGCCGCTCGCAGTATGAATTTATCTTTCGAAGAGGCTCCTGGAGGTCATGGGACGCTATAAAAGCAAATTCCTGAAGCGCCCGGTTACTCTGCTGAAGCTTATTATTAAAAGACAGCAATTCTTTCTCCGACTTCTTTCTATCTGTAATATCCCTGATAATACAGACCATACCGATTTTTTGCCCTGTTTTATTTTTGATAACCGATCCGTAAAATAATACCGGAATTATACTCCCGGCTTTTGCTACAAGCTCCGTCTCAAGATCAAAGATTTCTTTACCCGATAGCAGTTCGTCCATTATAGTATTTATTATTTCTACATTTGTAAACAATATACCCATTGATTTTCCTATGACTTCCTCCTCTTGGTGCCCGAATAGTTTTATAAATGAGGGATTTACCTCCACAATTTTATTATCCAAATCAGTTAAGATTAAAGATCCCGGCATTGTTGCAATTATATTTTCAGCGGCTTTCATCGGGTCTACCTGAAATAAGTCGTATTTCCAGATTGCGTACCCAATACAAATATTTAATAAGGTAGTTGAAACCGAATCGATTTTCTGATATTTAATTCCAAGCAATGGCAGTGTTACTTCACCAATTGCGATGAGAAAAACAATAAAAAGGCCTATAAAGATATACTTTGTCTGATTTTTTTTTGTTTTATCTTTATTGATAAAATAAAATCGAATGAGAAGAAACAATGCCGAGAAGGCCGATAAAAGACTCCAAATAATGAATATTTGATAAAACAGAGATGTTTTTATCAGTATGGCCGGTGCGTTACCCGAATAATACAATTCCGGATTTCCGGTTAAAAAATTCGTTGTGAGAGTTAAAACAGAAAAAATAAATGCGGGAAAATATAAAAAGACATAAATAAATTTATTATTTAACAGCTTTTTTTCTTCAGTAAAAACTAAAATAAAATGAACAAAAGCCGGTATTGAAAAAAACCAGAAAGAACCGATTTTGGCCCAGGCATAAGTTGTATTTATATTATTTCCCTGGTAGTACATAAATTCTAAAGTAAACATCCAATAAACTATTAACAGATTAAACAATGCAAAAATTTTATTAAGACGCTTTTGCTTATTACTGTGGTAAACTATATCAGCAATTATTAGTCCAATGATAATAGTAAATAAAGGGATTAATACTTTAGTGTTCACCTGCCTGTCCCCTATTCCGGGAAATTAAGTTTTTATTAATACCTGGAAATGATTAATTTTCACCGCTGATCTTCTTAATAAGTTCAATTCCTATGCCATCTTTTCCCGTTTCTTTTATCAATATATTCAATATTTTTTCTTCGGGCAGAGGCCGGCTTAAGATATAACCCTGGATATTATCGCAGTTATGTTTTTTTAATATATCAAATTGCTCAATAGTTTCAACTCCTTCAGCCAAGATTTCCATATTCAGACCATGTCCCATCGTAATTATCGAATTTACAATTATAATATCGGCTGGGCTTTCAGTCATATGCATAATAAATGATTTATCGATTTTCAATATATTACAGGGTATTTGTTTTAATCGGTTGAGGGAAGAAAAACCCGTACCGAAATCATCAATGGAAATTTGAAACCCAATCGAACGTAATTCACTCAATTTTGAGTTCGTTATCTCCATATCGTCCATAAATATGGATTCGGTTACTTCCAATTCAATTAAGCTGGAAGAAATATGATATGTTTCTATAATCCCCATTAAATGCTGTGTAAAATCCGGCTTATTAAATTGATTAATAGGCAGATTAATCGAGATGGGAATAAGCTTCAATTTTGCCCGCTCCCATTCACTTAATTTCATACATACGGTATTAATCACCCAGTCGGTAATATTAGATAGCAAATTGTTTTCCTGAGCGAAAGGAATAAAATCAGCCGGGGAAACAATGCCTCTTTCACTTTGATTCCATCTTATAAGAGCCTCAAGTCCGATTATTTTTCCCGATTTTATATTCATTTTGGGCTGGTAGTAAAGCAGAAATTCATCCTTTTCTGTTGCTTTTCGAAGATTATTAATCATATTTATCTTTTCAAGAACATTTTCAGTCATGGATGTTTGATAGTAATGAAAGCAGTTTTTGCCCTGCTTTTTTGCAAAGTACATTGCATTATCCGCATATTTTAGCAGATTCTCAGCATCATTAGAATCCGAAGGATATAATGCAATGCCGATACTTACACCGGTAAATAACTCATGATTTTCAATAATATATGGTTCATTGACCGATTTAATAATTCTAGCAGCCACAATGGAAGCGTCCTCAAAGGAACCGATTTCGGTGAGAGAAATGGTAAATTCATCCCCTCCCTGCCTGGCGACGGTATCTATCAATGTTTTTAAATTATTCCTGGCCATAATATCACTCTTTCTGATAGATGCATAAAGACGTTTGGCCACTTCTTTTAAAAGCATATCCCCAATATGATGCCCAAAAGAATCATTAATAAGCTTAAAATTATCCAGGTCCAGATATAGAACCGCCATCATTCTATTATACCTGGTTGCATGGGCTAAAGAATAGTTTAATTGTTCTTTAAAAAATACTCTATTGGGAAGATCGGTCACCTGATCATAATAAGCCAGATATTTAATCTGGTTTTCTCTTGATTTCTTTTCTATTGCATACCGAATTGAACGCTCTATCTGGTCCTGATCAATCTTGCCTTTAATCAGATAATCCGAAGCCCCTTTCTTCATGGCAAATAGATCTACTTCACGATTGTTGTACCCAGTTAACATAATAATAGGAATATTCTTATTATTCTCCGATAATTCATTAATCAAGTCAAGGCCTGACCTTGCCCCTAAATTATAATCTATGAGAAACAAATCATAAATGCCCTTTTCTATTTCGTTTAAAGCATTTTCATAACTCAATGCCCAATCAACCGAATATTTTTGCTCCTTAATATCCATGATTATATCTTTAATCAGTTCATAATCCTCTTTATCATCATCGACAAGAAGAATCCGTATTAAGTCTTTATTATCCATCAAATCTGCTCCCGATTAATTACATTTTCTAATATAGAGTAAGAAACTTCGCGATTTGATATTTTTAATTTTACTTTCCTGATAGAACATTCAAAAACTTTTTATATTCGATAGGCTCACCAATCAAGCCTGCCAAAACGTTCAATAAAAAATTATCAAGCAAAACATTTAATCTTATACTATTAAAGGTTTAACAAATTATTAAATAATAAATTTGATAAGAATCACTCAGTTCTGATTTTATAAGTAATATTACTATATTAATTTAATTATTGCAAAAAAAAATGAGAATCCAATAATCTAACTTGAACTGTTTTAATAAAATATCACCCTCCGGCTTTTCCCTGTTTTGTCAATTCATTATAAAATGAGCGTATCATTAAAGAATCTGCTTTTAATAATATTTTACCGGTTTTTTAAGAATGTTAAAATATTTATTATTTTAAAAAGATATCCGCCCTCCTGTGGCAAATAATAACGTTGCGAGCCATTGATTATTAGACTTTTTTTAAACATCTTAAAGCAAGATTCTAATAGGAAATTAATTTGCAAATCTTTCATAAAATAACTAAAATAAACGATCGAACTTTGTTCAACCAATAATATAAAGGGGAGAAATAAATGGAAAAATTCTTTAATAATCTAAAAATAACCAGTAAATTAATGGTTATGCTGGCAATTTCAATAATATTTTTTATTATATTTGTATTTGCATTCTTTCTGCAATTAACCTCTCAGGAACATCAAATCACAGCAATATTTAATAATAGATTGGATAATTATGAAACTTATTCAAAAATACATAATGATATTCTTGATGTACAGGTTAATCTATTCCAGATGATTTCCTGGGCTAATGCTAATTATCAAAATTCCCAAATAATAGAAGTAGGAAATGAGCAAAAATCATCTATTGAGGACACCGAGAAATTAATTAACGAATATATTAATCTTGGAAAAATAACCCCGGAGGAGCGGCAGCTATACCAGGAATTGTTAACCAATCTGCTGGATTATAAAGATTGGGCTTTGAGTGTAATAGATATGGTCGGGAAGGATATTCCCACGGCCACAATGTTTATGAGTACTGCAAACGACAAATTTATACTCTTAAAAGGGACTTTACAAAAATTGAAAATATTTGAAAACAATCAAAGTAAAACAAAATATAATTCCTCTGTCCAGCAGTCAATATTAATATTCATAATAGTTGTCGCGGCTTTTATAGCGGTTTTAATGTCCATTTCTTTATATACCGGAAAAATCATCATCAAACCACTGCAGAATGTAATAAATATAATAAAAAGAATTGTTGAAGGGGATTTCACAAATAAAGTCGAAGTGGACACAGGTGATGAAATAGGCGAAATGGCCGGTTATTTCAATATTTTAGAAGAACAGATCAGGGATTTATTAAAAAAAATAAAAGAATCATCGATTGTATTGATTAATGCAATACAGGGATTATCGGTTTCCTCAAAAGAAATATCCGCAACATCAACCCAGCAGTCTGCCGGTGTAAAGGAGATTGTTACCACAATGGAGGATTCAAACATACTCAGCCATGAAATGTCAAAATCCATCAGTGAAGTAGTAAAGATTGCTTTACAGACTAAAAGCAATGTTGAAATAGGCGTTTCATATGTTAAGAACAGTCTATCCAAGATGGAAGAAATTAAAAATAAAAACATGGATACGATTCATGGCATTCGTCTGCTTGGTGAAAAAATCGAAAATATCTGGGATATTGTTAATATAATCAATGGAATTGTCGACCAGACAAAAATTATCGCGTTTAACGCTGCTCTGGAAGCATCATCGGCAAGCGAGGGCGGTAAGAATTTTCAGATTGTAGCAAGCGAGATCAAACGTTTAGCCGATAATACTATGACCTCCACCAAGGAAATAAAAGCGAAAATAAATGAAATTCAGCGTTCGTCAAATAATTTAATCATAATCTCCGAAGATGGAACGGAAAGAATAAAAGAAGGATGGGAATTATCTCAAAATTTGGAAGCGGTATTCGGGGATATATTAAATTCCGCGGAAATCTCGGCGAAATCATCGGAAAATATAGAATTATCGATCAAACAGCAGGCATCGGCATTTGAGCAGATCCTGCTGACGCTTAAAGAAATCTCCAGCGGAATAGAAAATTTTGTTTATTCCACCAAACAGACCAGCCAGACTACCGAAACCCTTAAAGAAATAGCCGACGGTTTAAACAAAACCGTTGAAAATTATAGATTGGAATAGCCTCTCCCCCAACCCCACTCCATTCACGGAGAGGGGAGAAAGAGGCAGAATGAATTATACAATGTGAAGCTACTACCCCTTCTCTATAAATGGAGAAGGAGGACGGGGGGATGAGGCTGAGGAAATATTTAAATTTGGGAGAATGAAATGATTACAAAAGAATCTTTAAGTAAAATTAAACTCAATATAGTTCTGACGATATTTCTGTCCAACTTCTTCGTCCTGGCATCAAGTAAATTCTACGATGCTTTATTCAGCAATTATTTTGATTCCATAACTGCAAGTCTGTTATTCAGATTTCTTAATATATTTGATCCGCTGGTATTTTCTGTTTTTATTGTAATGGCTATTTTCACAAGTTTTGTTATATTAAAATATTTAAAATACCTTTTCATTTTCCTGGAAAAAGAAAAAGAGTATGATAAAGCAAGAACTGCGACCGTTAGTATTCCATGGATTACACTGGTTGTTCAGACAATATTCTGGGGCCTTGGGGCAACGGGATATTACATTATTAATAACTGGCATGCAGATAACGGCATTCCCTACGGCTGGGAGCTGCTGCTTAAAGTAAGCACGGGTATTGTCGGTTCTTTATATACATCCCTTGTTATCAACATCATATTAATGAAATCAAAAGCGATGTTGAATATGACGGACATACGCCCGGGGGAAAATGATTTGTTCACCAGGGTCAAAGATTATTTAATTATATTTGGAATCTCTTTTTATCTGGTCATAAATATATCTTACCGCGCTTATTACACAATGAATGCGGTAAAAACCCAGGATGGCGGGCTGTTTATCATTGGTACCATTCTTTCAGGCATTTTCTTCTTTGCGGTCTGTTTTGGACTTATAATTCTTTCAAAAAAAGAGTACAATTATCAGCTTAAATACTTAAAAGAAAAGCTCGGTGAAATTTCAGAAGGAAACATTGATCTTTCAAAGAGAATATTTTTGATAAACTTTGATGAAATCGGCGAACTGGCTGTCAATGTAAATAAGGTAATCGGAAACATTGAGATTTTGATAAAGAATATTGAGAAATCAACAAAGGAATTATATAAGTCAACACAAAACCTATCTGTTTCATCAAAGGAGATTTCGGCCACATCAACCCAACAGGCTGCGTCTGTGAAAGAAATAGTCTCTACAATGGAAGACACAGACCTTTTGTCCAAACAGGTTTTAAAATCCATAGGCGATGTTGTAAAAAATGCTACCAACACAAAATACAATGTTGAAATAGGAGTATCGATTGTAAAAAACAGCCAGAATAAAATGTTTGAAATCAAGGACAAAAATAATGAAACCTTAACCGGAATCAAATCACTTGTTGATAAGATCGAAAGCATCTGGGATATTGTCACTATTATTAACGGTATTGTGGAACAGACCAGGATCATTGCCTTTAACGCGGCATTGGAAGCGATTTCCGCGGGAGAAGCCGGCAAGAATTTCCAGATAGTTGCTAACGAAATTAAACGCCTTGCGGACAATACAATGGCATCCACTCAGGAAATAAAGACAAAAATAAATGAGATTCAGCATTCTTCAAGCGATTTAATCATAGTATCGGAAGATGAAACCGAAAGAATCAATGCCGGCTGGGAGTTATCCCACAAACTGGAAGAAGTGTTTAAAAATATCTTGACTTCATCGGAAGTTTCCGCTACTTCTTCTGAAAATATCGAACTATCGACAAAACAACAGGTATCGGCCTTCGAACAGATCCTGTTAACGTTAAAAGAAATATCGAATGGCATTGAGAATTTTGTGATTTCCACAAAGCAAACCAGTGAAACAACCGAAGCTTTAAAGATTATGGCAGATAACCTGAATAAAATAATTGAAAAATATAAAGTATAATAATACAGGGGTTTTAATAAATATGAATAATAAGGAAATTTTACAGGCAATAAAAGAAAAAGAAAACCGGATTGATGAGAATCCGGCTTCAGCAATTGCGGTTCAAAAATTTCTCATTTTTTCAATAGAAAATAAGAAATTATGCTTTAATGCCGAACTGGTTAAAGAAATATTATTGAATACACAGATATTTTTTATTCCTTTTTGTCCTCCGTATGTCAGCGGCCTGATCAACCGCCATGGAGAACCTTATACGGTCTTTGATTTGAGTGTTCTCCTGGAAAATCAGAAACAGGAATCTACCAAGCTAATCATAATGAATGAAAAAGATGATAATATAGCTTTTATAATTAAAGAAATTATTGAAATTGCGGATATTTCTCAAAATGATGTTTTTAAAATAGATGCACAGGAAAATGAAATTGAATTTATTCAGGGCTTTATTCTCATATAATAATGAGAAAGTATTCATTGTAGATTTAAATAAAATCTTAAAAAGGCTTGAAAATGACCTCTGATTTAACGGTTGAGTTTCTTCTGCTGCATTATTCAAATATTGATTTCCTGATTAATAGAGCTGAAATTCAAAGCAGCCTTTTTATAGATAATTATAAGAAAATAAAAAGTAAAAACAGGTATTTGACCGGAATTATTCATTTTAATAATGAAAATATCCTGTCTGTGGATTTTGACAGTTATTTAAAGGAAACCTTCAGATTAAATGAAAATAATGATAATTCAATAGCCATCGTTTATGATACAGCCGCTTCCGGTTTATACAAAAATATTGGCCGATACTTTATTAAAAAAAAAGGATATCCGGAATTAAGCCCCAATCATATCGGCCTGATAATTAACAACAATTTTGAACTGGTTAAAGTGCCTCTTTACGGAATAAAACTGATGCCGGAATCGTTAAGAAAAAATAATTCGGAAAACGGTATTCTGGGAATCAGATTCTCAGAAGGTAAAAATCAATATTATATTGATATTGAAAGAATAATTAAAAAATTATTTTAAGGGGAGATTTGAATGAAACTGCTAATAGTTGATGATTCGGCCCTGGTTCGAAATATAGTAAAAGATGTTATCAAAGATAGTAAAGAGATCATTCTTGTCGGAGAAGCTACAAACGGCGAAGAAGCAGTTAAAAAAAACAGGGAATTGTCACCGGATTTAATAGTAATGGATATTGATATGCCGATTATGAATGGGCTGGAAGCGACAAAAAAAATAATGAAAGAAAAGCCTGTCCCTATTATGATTTTTTCAAGAAATACTGACACAATCAATAATTTTAACTCAATGAAGTACGGCGCCGTTGACTGTATGCAGAAACCTGAATTCAGTTTTTTTAATGACCAGCAATATCATAAAGATTTTATCAACAAATTGATTACACTGGCAAAAATAAAAGTAAGGCGTGATATTCCGAAAGTTTCAGAAGATCTGCAGATATCTCAAGAACCGGGTATTTTTGTTAAGATGATTGTTATGGGAGCCTCTACGGGAGGGCCAACCGCCGTTGCAAAGGTCTTAAGCGGATTACCCGAAGATTTGCCGGTGGGAATCGCCCTGGTTCAGCATATAGAAACCGGCTTTGATGAAGGATACGCCCAATGGCTTGCTTCCGAATCAAAATTAAAAGTAAGACTGGCAAAAGACCGTGATTCTCCTGAAGCCGGGGAAGTGCTAGTAGCGCCGACTGATAAGCATCTTGTTTTTAAGAATAAATTATTGCATCTCGAAGACGGAGCCAAGGTGCTCAATCAAAAACCAAGCGTTGATGTTTTATTCGAATCCGCCGCCAACTGTTTTGGAAGCGAGTTAGTCGGTGTTTTATTGACCGGGATGGGATCCGACGGCGCTAATGGCTGCGTTAAAATTAAGAAGAGTGGCGGTTATACGATTGTCCAGGATGAAAGCTCATCAATGATCTTCGGTATGCCGAAAGTCGCAATTGAAAAAGGCGGAGCTTCTATAGTTGTCCCGCTTAATGATATTTCAACCCTGCTTATAAACCTGGTTTTAATGAAAAGACAATGAATAGGTTGTGTATGAGGGAATAATGAAAGAAAATCATATTATCCATCATCAGCAATATCAAAAAATATTGAATTTGATTGAATCGCGGCAGGGAACCGTTTTTCCGGAATCTCACGGCGATATAATCCTGAATGCCATAAATGAAAGAGCGGACGTTCTTCAAATAAGTCCTGATTATTATTTTTCGGTCCTTTGCACGGAGCCGGAAGAATTAAAAATTTTCTTCAATCTTATTTCGATCAATGAAACTTATTTTTTCAGGGAAGAAAAACATTTTAATATTTTAAAAGACTCAATACTGCCTGTTATCAGAGAAAAAAAAGAAACTGTCAATTTATGGTCTGTCACCTGCTCTACGGGTGAAGAGGCTTTATCTTTGGCGATGATTACGGAAGAATTTTATAATATTGAAAAAAACAAAAATTTTCGGGTCTATGCCACAGATATTAACACAAATTCATTAAGCGTTCTAAAATCCGGAAAATATGCTAAAAATTCCTTCAGAAAAGACGGATCTTCATTCAGCGGTTTATTCCAAAAATATGGCTATAATGAAGACAATTTCTGGACAGCCGGTCAAGAAATAATGGGAAAAATCGAAATTATACCCTGCAATCTTTTGCAAAATAATATTGATTTTATTCCGGATGAAAGCATTAATATCGCTTTTTTTAGAAACACAATGATCTATATGAAGCAGGAGCAAAAAATCAAGGGGTTAATAGCTATAACAAAAAAAATCATCCCCGGTGGATTTATTTTCCTTTCATCCTCGGAAATCCCTACAGTGTCACATCCTGAATTGATTATTATTGAAAAAAACGGGATTTATTACTTTCAAAAAAATAAAAACCAGGAAGCAATTGAGAAAACAGAAGCAATGTCGGGCAGTGAACAAAAGAATAATCTGCAAAACTCCGGCCCGGTTATTCCGGTTTCCACAAGAGATTCAATCAGCCTGGATAAGATTATAGAATTATGCTGTCAATACGGACATAAAGATAAGGCTGAAAATGAACAAAAACAAAATACAGATAGAAATCTTGAAATCAGCAAACAAATCTTAAGATCCGTTTCCATAATCAGCCACAATGAATTCGAAAAAGCAAAAAAATTGCTGTGGAAAATTGAAGATGAAATATCTCAAAACCATATCACTCAATATCTTTTGGGATTAATAGAGATATTGGGCGGTAACAGCCGCAAAGCGGCAATTTACTTTGAAAAATCCATATCTTTAAACGGCCTGTTATGGCTGCCGCATTTCTATCTGGCAGGCGTTCTAAAAGATATAAAACCTCAAAAAGCCTTAATGGAATATAGTATCTGCAGGGACTTGATAGTTCAGGCCGGGAAAAGCCGTCAGAATTTTTTGAAATATAATTTTTTAATAGAAAATTTTGATGAAATGTACTTTTACAAAATGTGTGAAAAATGGATTAATAAATTAAGTTTACAAAGGTAATAACGAGGTATAATATGGCCATATCAAAGAGCAAGTTTATTAATAAATTTCTAGATGAATTAAAAGAAAATACTCAATCGCTGGAAAACGGAATAATCAGTTTAAAAAAGAATCCAGATGACTCTGAGGAGATTAACAATCTATTAAGGGCTTTACATACAATAAAAGGTTCCTCCCGGATGATGAATTTTCCAAATCTGGAAAAGATAGCTCATGCGCTTGAAAATATAATTAAAGGGTTAAAAGAAAAACGTTTCCTGATTAACAATAACCTTGTGCAATGGATCTTTATATCCGGGGATATCCTGAGAATTATTGGAAATCAAATTAAGGAAACTGAGGAAGACGAATTTCAACATACCGAAAAAATAGTAGAAATTTGCGAAAAAATATGCGCTAACGAACCGTATAATTTTGATGAAATTAAAATTGAGCTGGATGCGATTAAAAATCAAAAACAAATGATGATTCCCGCCGAAAAAACTTTAGAAACAGAAAAAGTTTCAATATCAAATCAAGGCCGGGGAAATGAGCCTCAGCCGCGCGTTGACGGAAGTACTTTAGGTGACAGTACAATAAGAATAGAAGTGAATCAGATTGATACAATAATTCAGCTGGCGAACACCCTGTCAATAAAACAGCTTCATTTGAGAAAAAATTATGACATGATCAATACTATTGAGGAAATGTCCCAGGAATTGATCGGGCTCTATTCTCAAAACCCAAAAGAGTATCAAATAAAGGCCAAAGAATTTCTTAAAGAAATCAAGAAGAGTAAAATGGATTTCCTGGAAAACGCCGGTGAAATTGAAAGTAATGTTATTGATCTTCAGGAAAATATTGTGAATCTGAGAATGCTTCCGATCGAAATCATACTGGGATCATTACCGAAGATGGTCGAAGAAACCGCAATTTCTCTATCAAAAGATATTGATTTAAAAATCTCAAAAATGAATATTAAGCTGGATAAGGTGATTCTTGAAAAAATCAATGACCCTATTCTGCACCTCCTTCGTAATTCCATTGATCATGGCATTGAACCGCCCGAGGAAAGAGAAAAAAAAGGCAAACCCGGAAAGGGTACGATTGAGATAAACTGCTTTTCGGAAGGGGGGCATATCATAATCCAGTTAAAGGATGACGGAAGAGGATTCGATTATGATAAAATTAGACAAAAGGCAATAGAAAATTTTCCCATGCAGGAAGAGGAAATTAAAAACTGCAAAGATTCGGATTTGATTCGCTTTTTATTTATGCCGAATTTTTCCACAAAGGATAACGTAACCGAATTATCCGGCAGAGGAATAGGCCTGGATATAGTTAAGCTGAATATTGAAAAAGTTAAGGGTAAAATCCTTCTGGAAAGCGAAAAGGACAAAGGGACATGCTTCACCCTTGTTTTGCCTCATTCTCTTGCGACAATTGACGGCCTTTTAGTCTTATCCGCAGGGAAAAAATTTTTGATCCCTTCGAACTTTATAAAAGAAACTTTTCTGATAAACCAGGATGATAAAGTAAATATTAACAACAGAGAAATGTTTAGATTAAGGGAAAATCTTATCCCTCTTTATGATTTATCTTCATTATTGCAGTTACCGATGGAAGAGGAAGAAAGCAGCGATTTTGTTATTGTAATAGGCGGCATACGTGATAATATCGGCATAAAAGTCAATCTGATTCTGGGCTATTACGATGCTCTGGTATCAAAGCCTCTGCCGAAGAATCTTCAGAAACTTAATTATTTACAGGGCGTTGTTTTTGATGAAAACTTCAACCTGATATCGATCCTTCATATAACGTCATTAATCGATAAGTTCAACTCCCTCAAAGATATAGACATAAAGAAAAGAGTGGTGGAAAGGAAACATGAGGATAAAACCATTCTTGTTGTCGATGATTCAATTAATACGCTGGAAATTGAGAAATCGATGCTGGAGCTGGAGGATTACAAAGTATTAACAGCCTCGGACGGAATTGAGGGACTGGAAAGGCTGCGCCAGCAGAATGTTGATTTGATAATAACGGATATCAATATGCCTCGTATGGACGGATTTACCTTTATCGAAAACCTGAAAAAAATAACCGATTACAGAAATATCCCAATAATTATCGTCTCTACATATAATAATGAAGAATATAAGCAGAAAGGCAGACCTTTAGGTGTTGAAGGATATATCATAAAATCGAGTTTTGACCAAAATAACCTTATTTCAACGGTCCAGAAATTAATAGGTAAAGCGAGGTGATTATATAATGGGAAAAAAAATCCTTTTGGTGGATGATTCGGACGTAGTTGCAGGAATAATGACTGAAACACTGAACGAAGAAGGTTTTGAGATTATCAGGGCTGTAAATGGAGTCGATGGAATCATAAAAGTATATAATGAGATTCCTGATTTAATTATTACCGATGTGGAAATGCCGCTTTTAAAGGGCTATCAGGCAAGCCGTCTTTTAAAAAACAGAAGAGGTGTAAAAGATATACCTATCATCATGCACACGTCTCTTTCCGAGGATAAAGACCAGTTTTGGGGAATTTCCGCTGGAGCGGACGATTATGTTGTAAAGGATTTCAACCATCTGGATATAATAATCGCAAAATCTAAAGAACTAAGCAATCATCCTCCTTACCAAATTGAAATGATTAAAGAAGATGCTCCAAAGATAAATCAGAATTCAATCTTTGAAATGCTAAGCAATCTTCTGGACACTCAGCTCTTTCAGTCAATAATTTTAAATGAACTTGCGGATATCGGGAAAAATATAGAATCTTTGAAGGATACCGTCTATGAAATTATGAAGCTTCTCGATAAAGTGTGCGAACACCACATAATAGTAATGTTCTTAATAAACAATAAAAACTTTGTTCCATTTATACT
Source organism: uncultured Spirochaetota bacterium (assembly GCA_963783575.1). Lineage (GTDB taxonomy): Bacteria > Spirochaetota > Brevinematia > Brevinematales > JAOACQ01 > CAWEAK01. The sequence continues at coordinate 48,193 of CAWAOD010000009.1, forward strand.
GCCTTCCTTAAACTTGTTTGAACATGATGTAGAAGATTTTTATAAAATATGTCTGGGTGACTTCTATCATTTTTTTGATAAAAAAGCTGTTAGTGAAGAAAAGGAAACGATATTCGGTATCAATGGCCGGAAAGATTATCATAAAATCAGGCTTGATCAGAATAAAATCAGTTCTTATACCTGCCTTGAATTAAAGGGAAAAGGCAGCGTAAATATCGGAACAATTCACATAGGTCATTTTAATAATAACTATTTTTCGGAATCAATCCTTGCGAATCTCTCGGTTTTTACCAAGGGGGCTGGCATCATCCTTGAAAATTCACTGCTATTACAGCAGATAACATCAATGGAAAAGAACATCCGAAGTGTTTTTTCAAAATTTGTGCCTGCTGATATCATAGACGACCTTGTAAAAAGAAAATCCACATCCTCTCTGCTGATGGGAGAAAAAAGAAATGTCGCCGTTTTATTTTCTGATATCCGTTCTTTTACCAGTATTTCGGAATATAACAAACCGGAGGATGTAGTAGCCTTTTTAAACATCTATTTTGAAATTATGTGCAAAATAATTGTCAGGAACGGCGGAACCATTGATAAATTCATCGGCGACGCAATACTTGCAGTTTTCGGAGCGCCGAAAAGCTATGAAGACAATGATTACAGGGCTGTGAAGTCCGCAGTAGAAATGATTCAATCGATAAAAAAAGTCGTATACCCGAAAGTCAAACTTCCCCCTAACGGCTTTGAAATAGGAGTCGGAATTAACGGAGGCGATGCTATTGTCGGAAACATCGGGTCAAGGGATAAATTCGATTATACCGTAATCGGGGATACCGTAAATCTGGCATCACGCCTGGAAGGATTAACAAAACATTATAAACAAAAAATAATAATTTCCGATACTGTTATGGAAAAAGTTAAAGGGCTTGTCTTGACGAGAGAAATCGATACCGTAAAAGTCAAGGGAAAGGATGAATCCACAACAATTTATTCTGTGGAAACCGAAAACAATCCGGCGGTTAATGAAGACGCTCTTAAAAATTACTCAAAAGGTTTATCAATGTATAAAATCAAAAACTGGAAAACCGCGATTGAATATTTTCAGGAGACATTGTCAAAAAAGCCTGATGATAGTATTTCCAGAATATACATCGAACGCTGCGAAGGTTATTTGAAAAACCCGCCTCCCGCCGATTGGGACGGGATAGAAGTTCTGGATTTTAAATAATTAACCGGTCGAGTAGAAGAATAAGCGATGGAATTTAGATTGATAAAAATATTTTCTCCATTTACTCTCATTTGTTAACGAATATTAGGGTGAGAATATAAAGCTGTTTCAAGCTTTGGATTTCATTGCGGAATTGACTCAACATATCCCGCCGAATGGAAAGCAGGAAAAATGATGCGGAAGGTAAACTGGAGAAATTCAAGGCGGCGGATACAGCTCAAGATGTTCCCGTGGAAGAAAAAAGCCCGGAAGATACCAAAGCCGAAAAGAAAAATTCGAATCAGACATGGGCCAAACTTATACAAAAGTCTTTGAAGCCTGTGGTGAGCTTGCCGAACCATCGATCCTATGATTTGCCCGAAGCTTGCACTGAGCTGGCCTGCCGACGCCGGGATCTCCGGCAGGTAGACAGCAGACAGGTCGAATGTGTGAGTTTTGGATTGCATTTTTTTTGTTTTTTTTGATTATTTTATTGCAATTTTTTATTCAGTTAATTACAATTCTTCCTATCAGTCAGTTTGATTAATATCTCTAAAAAAGTATTTTTGGAGGGTATTTATGTTAATAAAATTATGTGAATTAGTTTTTCCAGTTGCCTTCATTATTCTGCTCGTTTGCTGCAGTATGTCGCCTTCATCTCCCTCATCGGGGAGTAGCTCGTCATCCGGCGACACAAATATATCGGCCCTCATAAACAGCGTGCCCGAATTTTCGCTTAGCACCCCTGCTACAAACATCTCAACCAACACTAATATCGGATGCAGCACCAATACTACGACAAACGGCACCGCCATAGCGGACACACTATGGGTTACCAACGCCGTGAATTACAGCCTGTCGGCTGACCCGAGCACTTTCGTCCTCTTCAACCCCCTGGCCAGCGTCTTATGGCCCGGCGACCTTGTCCAGGGCAATTCGCTTTCCGCCGTCCCCAACCCCGTGCCTGTGACAAACAGGGCGCCGATGACAGTCACCCTGGCGATAGTAGGCGGCGGATCCAACACCTATTCACGAACCGTTATCCCGACACTGGCTTCGATCAACCAGGCAGAAAATGATATTCTGGCTTCATATGGCGGAGGTACACCCGCGAACATCTCGTTCAGCGTCAGCCAGGTCTATAACGCGAGCAGCCTGAACTTTATGCTCGGCGGGGCTTACAGCGGCGGGACTTATTCCCTGGCCGCCCAGTTCAATATCGACTGGAGTGCGGTTTCCCAGGTGGTAGTCGTTAAATTGTCCCAGAACTTCTTCACCATGGCCGTCACTCCCCCGCAAGGTATCGGGGGCTGCTTCGGGCCTGGCACCACCGTTGCCGAGATCAGCCCATATACCGGGCCAGGCAACCCCATGTGCTATATTGACAGCGTCACCTATGGAAGACTTTTCTATCTTATCTATACGACTTCCTCTACATCTCTTAACCTTGCCGACGCCATCGGCTTCGGATATAACGGCGGGGTCGTAACAGGTTCAGTCACCAATAACACACAGTTCAATAGCGCCATGAGCAACGTCAATGTCCAATTCTACGCCATGGGCGGGGATTCCTCGCTCGGGTTCAGTGTCGCACAGGCCAAATCCATAAGCGGGATTTTAAGCATCCTCGGCAACAATGTCACTTTTTCTTCAAACAACGTCGGGGTGCCGGTCTCGTACACCGTCCGCTACCTTAAGGACAACAGCCTTGTAGCCATGAACAGCACTACGAGCTATACTGTCAATCAGGCTACCCCGTACTCTCTTGGCAATTCGTATACAATGTCCGGCTTTGAAGTGCAATTTGTATCGACATACGCCACAGATGGATGGCTTAACGGCGATTTCCTGTGCCATCTGAGACTGGTAACAAACGGCGTGTTATTACCGAATCAGGCAACCGGTGCGACCGGCAATATGGATTATTGGGTTGATGGATGGTATAGTGACAAACAGACAAAAGATGTTTCGTCGCCTTTTCAGACCACTGTTTATTTAAGGAATGACGGGAATGATACTTTGTCATTTCTAGCAAGTTTCATGGATTATGCTGGCGGCGATGCACCAACTGTAGAGTATGACTTTAAATATGACGCTACAAGACAAGCGTGGTACTGTGATAAAGACGGTGGTCTAGCAATAGTACCTAACGCTCCCCTGAACGTGGGAATTAAGGCATCTTGGTCTGGATTCGCAGGTGTTATTGATGGGTTTTCATTCAATTGTAGTATTACCCCCCAGTAACGATAGGTTATCGAGCATCTTCAGGGAGTAAGAGTTGGGATTATAACTTTGTTTGCTTCAGATAAATTTTCAAACTCAATTTATAGGATACAGTTTATGAAATTATGAAGCTTCTCGATAAAGTGTGCGAACACCACATAATAGTAATGTTCTTAATAAACAATAAAAACTTTATTCCATTTATACTGCCTTCCTTAAACTTGTTTGAACATGATGTAGAAGATTTTTATAAAATATGTCTGGGTGACTTCTATCATTTTTTTGATAAAAAAGCTGTTAGTGAAGAAAAGGAAACGATATTCGGTATCAATGGCCGGAAAGATTATCATAAAATCAGGCTTGATCAGAATAAAATCAGTTCTTATACCTGCCTTGAATTAAAGGGAAAAGGCAGCGTAAATATCGGAACAATTCACATAGGTCATTTTAATAATAACTATTTTTCGGAATCAATCCTTGCGAATCTCTCGGTTTTTACCAAGGGGGCTGGCATCATCCTTGAAAATTCACTGCTATTACAGCAGATAACATCAATGGAAAAGAACATCCGAAGTGTTTTTTCAAAATTTGTGCCTGCTGATATCATAGACGACCTTGTAAAAAGAAAATCCACATCCTCTCTGCTGATGGGAGAAAAAAGAAATGTCGCCGTTTTATTTTCTGATATCCGTTCTTTTACCAGTATTTCGGAATATAACAAACCGGAGGATGTCGTCGCTTTTTTAAACATCTATTTTGAAATTATGTGCAAAATTATTCTAAAAAACGGCGGGACAATTGATAAATTCATAGGCGATGCAATACTCGCAGTTTTCGGGGCTCCGAAAAGCTATGAAGACAATGATTACAGGGCTGTAAAATCCGCTATTGAAATGATTAAATCAGTAAAAGAGGTTTCTTACTCTAAAATAAAACTTCCGCCGAACGGTTTCGGAATAGGAGTCGGAATTAACGGAGGCGATGCTATTGTCGGTAACATCGGGTCAAGGGATAAATTTGATTATACGGTAATCGGGGACACCGTAAATCTGGCCTCGCGCCTGGAAGGATTGACCAAACATTATAAACAAAAAATTATAATTTCCGATACGGTCATGGAAAAAGTTAAAGGACTTGTTCTGACAAGGGAAATCGATACGGTAAAAGTAAAGGGAAAGGATGAATCCACGACAATTTATTCTGTGGAACCGGAAAATATTGAGGCTAATTATGAAGAAGCTCTTAAAAATTATTCAAAGGGTTTATCCATGTATAAAATTAAAAACTGGAAAACGGCAATTGAATATTTTCAGGAAACACTATCTAAAATACCTGATGACAGTATTTCCAGAATATATATTGAACGCTGCGAAGGTTATTTGAAAAACCCGCCTCCCGATGACTGGGACGGGATAGAAGTCCTGGATTTTAAATAATTTACCCGCCTGCCTGGCCTGCCTGGCCTGCCTACGCCGGGATCTCCGGCAGGTAGACAGCAGACAGGTCGAATGTGTGAGTTTTGGATTGCCTTTTTTTTGTTTTTTTTGATTATTTTATTGTAGCTTTTTATTCGGTTTATTATAATTCTTCCTATCAGTCAGTTATATTGACAAGGAGAACTTTATGAAATCATTATTAATGCTATTTTTTTGTTTTGCTATGTTTTATTTTTCGACAGGTTATACCACCAATTCTGAAAAATTTTTTGCGGGTCCCTGGATATCAATAGCCTGTTCGACTGACGGCAACCATATAGTGGCCCTTCAGGAGGATGGCGGTTACACGATATATATATCATCCGACAAAGGGGCTACCTGGAAGAGGCATGAGATCGATGCTAAATACGTGATGGCTGTTACCTGTTCCGATGATGGAAGTCTTATAGCAGGTTGCTTTAGCGAGGGAGGTGCTTTTGGACATGCCGGAGTTTTTACTTCGAGTGATGGGGGTGAACACTTTATTAAACATAAGTTATCAGGTTCTAGACTATGGTCATCAGTAACCAGTTCGGCTGATGGTAGTCATCTTGCGGCCTGTCTTGACAATTCTGTAATGAGTTCACCCGATGTTTGGACATCTGAAGATGGTGGTAATACTTGGACCGAGCATAAGTCGGTTGGATATAGTCGCTGGAAATCAATAGCATGTTCAACTGATGGGAGCAAATTAGTCGTTTGTGATGCTTTTTCTAACGTCTTATTATCTGAAGACTATGGTGTTAACTGGAACAAAAAACCTCCTTTGACAACTGATTATGAGAGTTTTTTGCATATATCATGTTCTTATAATGCAAGTCTCATTGTTTACAGCAGCGCCTTTGCAGGCACAGATAATAATAATAGTGATAATAATAATAAAAGAAACATAAACGTTTATATCTCTACTGATGAAGGACTAAACTGGACAAAAAAAATACTTAAGCAAACTGTATTATCAAGTACTTGTTCTTACGATGGCAGCAATATATTCGTATTTAGCGGACAGATTGGAGATGGATTTATTACCCATGATATCGGTGGTTATATCGATATTTCAACCGACGGAGGAACCAGCTGGTCCGAACAAAAAGCTCCGTTATTATGTTGTATAACATGCTCCTCCAATGGAAGCTTTATTGCGGGAGGTGATAGTCATGGCTATATTTATATTTCAACAGATAGCGGGAAAACATGGACCTCAAATAACACCTACATTCAGAGTGATAGCCTGGCTGTAACGAATAAAGTAGGACAAACAACCAACGAGAACACCCCTGTCCAAAAATTAAAAATAATACAAAGTTCGCTTAGTAATAAAACTTAGACGTTACTGCCTAATTATTGTCCTAACGGCGATTTTACATCTCAGGAAATAATAATTAATCCTCGCTATGATTCCTACATCCCTAATCTCAAAGATAAATGGCATTTGATAGTTGCTGAAGCTGGCGGTTCATTATGTGCCGATGCCCAGGCTGAAATAAAAAATGGTGAGGCGCATGTAATTATCAATTGGAGTAAATTTAATGATCCTTGGAGAGTACAATTGTGTATTTTGCCAATAATTCTTGAAAATGGGAAAACATACAGGCTAAAATTTGATGCTAATTGTGACAACAATTATAAAATTAAAGTTGGAATTCACAAGATTGAAAAGAATTGGAAACGTGTAACCGAAAGAAGTTTTGATATAGATTCTGAAAAAAGAACATACTCATTAATTTTTAAAATGGTCGATTCTGCTCAGGATAATTATAGACTTGAATTTAACTTGAACGGCAATAAGGGCAATTTCTGGCTCTCCAATGTTCATGTTGAAGAATCAATGGAATAAATAAGCCAAAAATTTAACGGCAGTAATATATGAACAGGTTTAGTATTAACCCGATAGTTGACCTATGCTATCTTGGCGGAAATACTTTAAATTCAATTTAAGATGGTCTGACAGATAGTCGCCGCTCATTTGCGCAGATCAGTGCGCCGAACCGGGGCGGATCTCGCCCCGCCAGTTCCTCCGCCTGGTCTACCTGGCACAGCCCGAGATGATGGTCAAACTTTAAAATAAGTACCGAAAATATCCCCGTTACGTCAAATATTTTTCTACTCGAAATTTCGTTTTATTGCAGTTTTTTATTCAGTTAATTATAATTCTTCCTATCAGTCGCTGTCGGCAAGGTTGTTTCCGGTAAAATGCAATTTAGGGGGCAAATAATGAACAGGCTTTTTGAATTATTAGATGGTATCGAAATATTCCATCGTATCTTTAAGTTCGCAAGCGTATCATTCATGAACAAGGTCCTTTTAACATTAATCGGCATATTTTTGCTTGATGTTATTCTTTTTCTTGCATATCCTTTTCTGCCGAAAGACGAATTGGCCGGGATACCACATTACGGTTTATTATTAGTCCTGCCGGTTGTGGCAATATGTATTATCATCTGGTATATATTTTACCGGATAAACAAAGCAAGCATGTCATCATTATCCAGAGCGGCAGCCGACGGAGATACCCGGAAATGCAGTGAACTCATTGAAAACGGGGCTAAAATTGACGCAAAAACCCTTCTGGGAGATACTGCGATTATTTATGCCGCTATGAACGGCCGAAGGGAAACCCTTGAATATCTTATTTCAAAGGGGGCCTCCGTCGATATTTATGATGTCGAACACAAAACTCCGCTCCTCGCGGCAGTTGAATATTGCAGCGGACATGAATTAATAGAAATAATGAAAGTATTGCTTGACGTCCATGCTGATACAGAAATTACCGATAATTTGGGAAAAACGGTACTCTGGCATGCGGTACGCCGGAAAAACGCCGAAGCCGTTAATCTTCTTATCCAAAAGGGCGCCAATGTCAACGCAACATATTGTTCCGATGACAGGTTTAATCAAACGGAAGTTTATAATCTGGAAATCGATAAAAATTACAGGAGCGTACTCGACGATGTACCGCCGGATGCCCACGAAATAAGGAAGATGCTAATTGATGCAGGAGCAAAAGAAACATTTCTTGACGGCAAAATCTAAAACAATATGCAAAGTTGATTGTACAAATATACGAGGGTTAAAATGAATAAAATCTTTATTTCTTCAATTAAATCAATAATCTTCCAAAAACCTATATAATCAGAACCTACTTGTAGTGGTTCCGTCTTATCCGGTCGCCGGGTGATTTTTGCGAAGTAAAAAATTGCTCGAGGAGGCCGTCACTAAGCTCCCATCGATACAATCGCTACCGCGATCACACTTCGATAAACTCAGTGCACCGCTCGGGAATCGAAGAAGGCTTTTTTTAAATCTCCAATATGTACTAACTGGATCCTCATTGTTTAAGGGTGAAAAAAGAAATGTAGCCGTTTTATTTCCCGATATCCGTTCATTTACCAGTATTTCTAAAATTTATATCGAACGCTGCGAAGGTTATATGAAAAACCCGCCCTCCGCCGATTGGGACGGGGTTGAAGTTCTGGATTTTAAATAATTTACCGGTTGAATAGTGGAAAGGTAACAGTATAATTTTTCCTCCCAGTTAGCCATTATTATTCGATATTTTGATAAAAATGAACTGTTGTCTTTTTTTGACAAAAATTCTACTCTTGAATATATTTCTCAAAGATTAGAAATTAAACTGTAAACTTTAACAGTTTGGGCGGGATTTATGAATAATAATTTTGATGTTGTTGTGATCGGATCAGGTATTGGGGGTATGGCTGCAGCGGGTTTATTGGCAAAATTATTAAAGAAAAAAGTATTGGTACTGGAAAGGCATTTTGAACTTGGCGGATTGACGCATATTTTCAGAAGAGGGAATTATTCCTGGGATGTGGGACTCCATTATGTCGGGGAAATGGGCAATGGGGAAATCCCGAGACTTCTTTTCGATTTTCTGACCGACGGTAAATTGTCCTGGAATAAGATGCCTTCACCTTTTGAGAAATTTATTTATCCTGATTTCACTTTTGAAGTACCGGATAATCCTGAAAGATATCGGAATAATCTAATAGCGCTTTTTCCGGACGAGGAAAAAGCAATTAAACGATATTTCCGGGATATACGAAAGGCAGCAGGCTGGCACATCAGGAACTATGTCATTAAATTTCTTCCGTTTATTATTAATGCCTGGATCCGGATGATAAATCTGCCCGGACAAAAACTGGCTCTTACAACCACTGAAAATTATTTTAAAAACCGCTTTAAAGATAATAAATTAAAAGCTGTACTTGCCAGCCAGTGGGGTGATTACGGCCTTCCCCCCGAAGAAAGCGCATTCGCAATCCATTCGTTAATTGTCACTCATTATCTTAAAGGAGGTTATTACCCGAATGGCGGTTCTTCCCGAATTGTGCAAAATATTGAAATGATCGTGGAAAAACAGGGCGGTGAATGCCTGGTAAATCAGGAAGTACAAGGAGTTATTATCGAAAACAAGAAGGCCGTTGGTGTCCGGGTTCTTGACAGGAATGGTCCTATACCGATAGAAGAAACTTTTTATGCTCCTATTGTAATATCGGATTCCGGTGCATGGAATACCTATGCAACCCTTATTCCGGATAAATATTCGGAATCGGTAATCAAACGTTTAAAACATATGAATCACGGTCATAGCGCAGTTATACTGTTTTTGAGACTAAAGGGTTCTCCGGTGAGCCTGGGAGTTAAAGGTGAAAATTACTGGATTAACGATATTTTTGATCATAACGGACTGTCCGGACAAACCCGCCGTTTATTGGAAGGAAATCCTGTAAAATGCTATGTATCCTTTCCTTCAATAAAGGATACGACAACAGAAAATCATACTGCGGAAATCATTGCGCTTTGCGACTATGAGGATTTTGCTTCCTGGCAAAGCCAACCATGGAAAAGACGGGAAACAGTTTACTACGAACTTAAAGAAAAAATAGCCGGTGGTCTTATAAAACTGGCGGAGAAGTATATACCGGGAATAAAGGGGTTGATTGAATACCAGGAATTGTCCACCCCTTTGACAATGGAACATTTCACGAACCGGATTAATGGGGTAATGTATGGAATCCCGGCGACTCCAGATCGTTATAAACTTAACTTTCTAAAGATAAGAACTCCCGTTCAAAACATATTTCTTTGCGGTTCCGATATTCTTTCAGTGGGCATTGTCGGCGCATTGATGGGAGGAGTGGCAACCGTAAGCCATATAATGGGAATGCGAGGTTTTTTCAGGATATTGTCGGAAGTCAGAAGATCAAAAAAGATCTATGGTGAAAGTTCATTGAATATTATTCAGCCATTGCATCCAACTAATCGGACCCAGGTTGAAGGATGTGTTGATTCTATAGAACAATTGACTGATACAGTCTATGAAATAATATATCAGCTGGAACGGGATGTCCTTTTTTATCCGGGCCAATATGCTAAAATACAGGTTGACGAAACTATCTGGAGAGAATATTCCATTGTAGAACTTCAAAAACAGCTGCTAAAATTCATAATCGAAACAAGAACGGACGGTCCCGGCTCGAAGTATATACTGTCATTAAAACCCGGGGACATAAGCCAAATCAGACTTCCATCAGGAGAATTTATTCTTCATGCCGAAGAAACAGGCAAGGTTTTCATCGCAACCGGTACAGGCATTACCCCTTTTATACCCATGTTTCAAGAGCTGGCCGACCGGGATTTTCATGATAAGGTTTATCTTTATTTCGGATGCAGGTCCCGGAAAGATTATTTTATTTCCCGATATATTGATAAATTAAAAAATAAATTAGACTTCCATGAAATAATTTGTCTGAGCCGGGAGGAAAGGAGCGGAAATTTCATCAAAGGCCGGGTTACCGGCCCGCTGAACAATATACAGGGAAAGCAGATAGATTTTGAATATTATATTTCCGGAAATTCCAATATGATTATGGATGTCTCCAAACTGCTTCGAAGTAAAGGTGTTAAACGGCTGTATACGGAAAATTATTGAATTTGCGGCAAGTTCAGAAAATATATTACACAAATAATGGCCGTGATCTTCCAGCTTCATGTTCTGCTCGTCCCCAAGCCGTAGCCAGGCTTCCGCAGAATTTTAAGGAGACGTTATAAAAAATACCAGATGATCAAAAATTTATATCAAGCGCTGCGAAGGTTATTTGAAAAACCCACCTCCCGCCGATTGGGACGGAGTTGAAGTTCTGGACTTTAAATAATATCGAAAACATATTTTTGGAGAGAATTTATGGCTGAATTGACACCGCCCAGGGACATTCGTTTTATTGAACAAAAGGACCGTGTGGAATGCCGGCTGAAATCCGTACCTGTTAGATCATTTTTCATGATTCCTTTCTCAATATTCTGGATGGGATTGATGTTTAAAATATGTTCTACAGGATATCACCCATCTGATTTAAAAATTCTTGCTATTATATGGCTTGTTATTTCCTCACCGGGGTTTATTGTATTCTTTATTGGCTTTGGTTCTCTGTTCAATCATCAGTCGATATTTATCACCAATGACCGGATTACTCACTTGAAAAGATCACTTCCATGGCCCAGCCGGTATCATCTTTTATTGGAAGGATTGACTAATGCGCAATGTATAGTTCGAACATATCAAAGATCTTCACTAAGAAGAGAGCAAAACCTGGGATTAGCATTTGAACGTTTCGATTATATACTCCGGTTTTTCTTCGGTACTGACAAAAAAACCGATTGGAACATCAACCTTTCCAAGAATCAGGCAGAATTCATTGTGAGGTGTTTGCAGGATAAATTTAATCTCCCGGAATCCCTCTCTAAGGATAATATGTCCGATAGTTTCGGCAAAGTTTAGAATAACTAAAGAAGACTTTATAAATAAGAGGTTAGTATGAATATTTATAAGAAGATCGCCCTTGTAGCTCATGACAATAAGAAAAAGGGACTTATCGAATGGCTTGAATTTAACTGGAAGAACCTGATTCAGCATAAACTGATCTGCACCGGAACGACCGGAATGCTGGTGGAAGAGGCTCTTAAAAAAAAGCTTAAAGAGGAAAACAATACCCACGAGCACTATGATATTGTCAAACTGAAATCAGGCCCGCTGGGTGGAGATCAACAGCTTGGATCTATGATAGCGGAAGGACTGATTGATATGATAATATTTTTATGGGACCCTATGGAGCCTCAGCCGCATGATGTGGATGTCAAAGCCCTGCTTCGTATTGCCGTAGTATATAATATCCCGACTGCCTGCAACCGTTCAACGGCGGATTATCTGATTTCTTCTTCCTTTGATTTCTTCTTCCTTAATGAACGAAAAGTATACCCCAATAATGGAAGACTACAGCGGTTATATCCACCGTGAATTCAGTCTTTAAGAAATATAATTTTTTATTGAATCACTTTTTACCGGTTGATTTTTTTGGTTTTTATTCATACAAGTCTCTATTTATATTCTTAATCGTAATATTTAAGATACTTCCATGCTTCTTTCATTGGGTATTTTACTTTTCTGCATACATATACCGGAAGGTCAGTATTGGAAGGCATTGTGTAATTGTTCCTGATAACAGTGGCAAGAGTAACATCCTCAAAAAAAGGGGCAAAGTATTGTATGCTTTTGGTTACAACTAACATAACTTCCCATGAATTTTCTCCCGGTCCCCACAGAAAATAATTCAAATGCCCGCTCACCGGCATGAGGCAAACCGTATTTTGATCCTAAAAGATCTACCGCGCCCGCCGGGCCGTACCAGTCTGCAAGAATTCCGCATTTTGCACGGTCTTCCTGAGAAAGGCCGTTATAAACCCCGGCAACGGTTTTGACCAGATCATCCCAGCCGATCCTGTTTGAAAATTCCTGGGGATAGTCCGATTTAGGAAATTTGAAATCCCTGACAGGTTTATAAAGAAATCCGAAAACTTTTGAGTACGCGGGTAAAAGATCCTGCGGCAGTATAGGAAGGGATGAAGGTGCTACCAGGATGCCCCCGGCTATAAGGTATGAAATAGCCGCGATCTGCAAACTTCTTTTTCTTTGTAATCCGGAAAACTTTTCTTCGATAAAGATTGCGCCTGAAGCTATTAGAGGTATGAAAAGCTCTGCCAGCATAAAGCTTCTTGCATGTAAAAAGAATACTAATATAAAAGTAACCAGGAACAAAATACCGAAAATGCCGTAATTTGTCTCCCCGAAACGTCTGAAAATCCTGTACAATCCGATGCCCAGCAGAGGAATAAGCAACGGGTTCATTGTCAAGGCTATATTTATAAAATACTCAGGGATTGAATATTGAAATAACAGATTTTTACTATAATTCGTCCAGTATTCGAGGGTGGGCCAGTGATTGATTTGTTCCCAGATTGCATAGGGCGATATTATGGCCAGGAATATTCCGGCGGCAAGCCATGGCCAGGGGGTTGAAAAATGCCTGTTGTATTTTGAAATAAGAATAGCAATAAAAAGTCCTGGTGCTAAATATAAAATTTTTGTTTTGGTCATACAGGCAATACCTGCTACAAGACCCAGCGATAACCAGAGTTTTAAATTACCGGTCTTAATAAATTTTATAAGAATAAAAAGAAATATGGAAAGTACCAGCTGGTCGATGCTGTCGTAACAGAAAAAAGAATCCAGTATAAGCCATACGGGAGCTGTGATGAACCCCAACGAACTGATCGCAGTTGCAAGTAGTTTGCCGGTTAATTCCTTTGTTATAAGGCATACAAAGACAAGTGTCGCCGAACCGGCCAGCGCCGGAAATATATGATACCCGATCAGGGATTCGCCGAATATCAGGCGGCTCAATGCCACCAGGGCGGGTACTATCGGCGGGAGGTCTACATAACCGAAAGCCAGGTGCTTGCTGAGAGCTATTGTATATAGTTCATCGCAGAAATAACCATAATTTTGAGCTGTAAGCATATGAATTGTAAATTTTATGGCGGCGAAAAATATCACCAATAAAGTAAATTGAGACAATCCGAACAATGGCTTTTTAATTTGCCCGGAAAATCTTTCAAAAATCATAGCGCTACCCATAAAATAGCTCCTTTTCATTTAATTTCTTATCATTTCTGTAAAACAAACTTTATTGATAATATTTTTATACATTTCCAAATTAATTCTTTACTCATTTTCGGCACTCTTCAAACCAAGATATAGTTTTATTAAAAAAGCATCTGGACAGCCATACGCCTTGCCGTAATTCCTTCCATGGGCTGGTGCAAGCTTCGTCCCGGTCAGGTTGCAGGACAAAGACCATACCGCGCTAGGCTGCGAAACAGCCTCCAGGAGCAGCAGCGCCTTATCGCTAAGGTTTTTCGAAACGCTACTGATTTCGATTACCGGCATGCGGAAAGAATGTAATTTTTAACTATAGAATCCTCGATGCTGGTAACACTTTCAGTCGGTATATCGGCGGTAAAAACAACTATCAGATCTTTTTCCGGGAAAACATACATCATTTGTCCCTCATGGCCGCGAGTGGCAAATCCCCCAAAATTCGGAATCCAGCAATGATAACCGTAAAAGCCTTCCCCCCACCCGGTTATTGAAGCTACTTTGGTAGATTCATTGACCCACTCTTCCGGCACAACCGATACATCACCCCATTTGCCCTTTTTCAAATAAAGGTACCCAAACCTGGCTTGATGGTTCTATACATATATTCAAAAGAGAAGAAGAATTAAATTATAAAGTGATAGAGGATCAAAACAAAAAGAGAATAGCTTAAAGAAAAAGGGATATTTTAAAATAAATAGAAAGGGGACATTTTAATTTGCTTGACACAATCTTTTGTAGTTATATTGACAATTCTTTTTAAATAATCTATTATATAATGACTGAATATTCAGTCATTATATAATTTTATTGAGAGAGTGAAATAATGTCACCAAGAAGGAAAGAAATTAATGAGCAGATCCGTAGCGACCGGCGTAATCAAATACTTCAGGCCGCACTGAAAGTCTTCGGTAGGAGAGGACTGGCGGCGGCAAAAATCAGTGATATAGCAACCGAAGCTGGATTCAGCCACGGATTGGTTTATAATTATTTCGAATCAAAGGATGAAATTTTCACAGAACTGGTTAAAGAGGCCCTGGATTACTCCTTGGGTATAATAGCCGCTGCTGTTAAGATGCAGGGTACTGCATGGGAACGTATTCAAAGTATAACCGAGACAATAGTAAATGGGGCTTACCAGGGCATAGCGCCTTATTATATTTTGATCATGATCCAGGCATTCACATCGGACGCTGTTCCTCCAGAGGTTAAGGAACTTTCCACCAGACAATCCCTTGCCTATAATGAAATGATGCTCCCCCTGATCAGGGAAAGCCAGCAATCAGGGGAGATAGCTCCCGGTGATCCTAAGCAGTTATCAATAGCCTACTTTGCACTGATACAGGGCCTTGCGATTTTGAAGATCCAGGGGGGGAAATCTATTCCTGACCCATCTCCTGAGGTTTTACTGCGACTATTGCGTAATGGTCCGGTAATGATCGATGAAAACGATACATTCCAATCTGCTGGTTTTAAACCGGTCTTTTCAGACGAAACTCTAGTCTATCAAACTTCAGATGGTAAATCAATTATTATGGTAATAATAAGAAAAATCAGTGAAAATGGTGAAAAACTCTTGAGAGTTGAAGAGATTAATAAAAAGACAGGTGAAAAAACACTGATTTCAGCCAGGGCTGATGATCTACGGCCAAGATCAGTACAGATTTACAGCGGTAACAGTGAGAATGTTCTTCACATTAGATATTCTTCCAATACTGCCGTTTTTGAACTTCCAGATCATAAATCCCAAAAGACAATTAAACTGAAAAACAGCTTTTATGATATGCATACGATCACCTACCTTTTCAGGGGTTATCCCTTCGGCAGCGGAACCAGAGTCAATTTTAGTATCGTTACCGATGGATCAAAAAATGGCCCATCGGGTAGTTTCGAAATGTATGTCCAGGAGACCGGTATGGAAAAAGTCGAAGTACCGGCCGGGATTTTTGAATGCTGGAAACTGGAAATGGGCATAGGCGGCATCGCGGGAACTTTTGCCGCCGGTTATAGGTTTTATTTCTGGTATACAACGGATACTTCTCACAGGATGGTCAAGTATGAAGATAATAACGGCATTATAACAATGCTGAAAAATGTAGATTCTAAATAAGGAGATGTTTCATGGAAAACGATTTTGATGTGGTTATAATCGGGGCCGGGATATCAGGCCTTTTTGCCGGCAACTTCCTTGCGAAAAAAGGGGTTAAAACGTTAATATGCGAGCAACATATAACCCCAGGGGGCTATGTTTCCGGTTTTAAAAGGAATGGCTTTTATTTCGATGCGGGAACACAGAGTGTCTGCTCCTGTGGTATGCTTTTTCCGCTTTTGCGGGAGCTTAACCTCTTTGACAAGATTAAATTCAACCGGAGTTTCTTTAGGTTTGTTACTCCCGGTTCTGATGCAATCTTAAAATCATTTGATGACCTGCAAGCGGTCTTTGGAAAAGAGTTCCCAGGTTCTTCTCTTGAGTGGAAAGCTTTTGTGGATCAATTAAAAGAGGTAGCGGAGTCTGTAAAGCTTTTCATGGGTGAGCCGTCGTTTATGTTTATGAGCGGCAGGGAAAAAACCAGTTACATCCTATCATTGATGAAGGATAAGATCAATCGTGAGAGGTTGAAATCGTTGGGGAAATACACCAAAATCAGATATCCTGAATTCGTTTCAAAACACTTGAAAGATCCAAGTATGGTATCCATGTTTTCCAATAATTGTTATAAAAATGCATCGCTGAGCAGTTATGCATTCATGTGGGACTGTTACTTTAACTACTGTTGGTATCCAGAGACAGGCATGCAGGAATTTTCAAACCTTCTGGCGGAAAATTTTATTAAAAATGGCGGTTCAATCCAATATCAGACTTTAATTGAGAAGATCATTGTTGAGAAAGGCAAGGCATGCGGCATAACTACTTCGAAAGGTAAAACTTACAACTCTGATTATGTGATCTCTGCGGGTGATTACCATAAACTGTTCCAGGAAATTCTCGGGGGCCATTATACCAAAGGCGGTCTTCGAAAGGAATTTGTTGAA
The DNA here is from genome assembly GCA_963783575.1 of uncultured Spirochaetota bacterium. Classification (GTDB taxonomy): domain Bacteria; phylum Spirochaetota; class Brevinematia; order Brevinematales; family JAOACQ01; genus CAWEAK01. Next base: position 65,144 of record CAWAOD010000009.1, read on the forward strand.
TCCAAATCAAATCAAAGTCTTTTTACTATGTTTCTGGGATTAAAAACAAGCGCTGAGAAGATCAATAAAATACTTAAGGCTGACCATGTTTACTTAACCCCGGATTACAAAATAGACCTATCACCGGATGATCTATCATCAGATGATCCGGATTATTTCAATAAAACTGGATTGGAAATATCTTCGCCGACATGGCATAACCCGGGATTGAATAAAGATGGAAAGGCGTCACTGGTTTTACAAACATTCGCCCCTTACAGCTGGATGAATAAATGGGGAACAGGCGATAACCCGGCCGGGAAGGACGAATACAGAAGGCTTAAAAATGTTGCGGGAGAAGGCATGCTTTCTGTTGTTGAGAAGTTCATCCCTGGCATCAGAGATGAAATACAGGTGATGGAAACTGCCTCTCCCATTACGATGGAACGTTATACGATGAACAGCTGGGGTTCAAGCATCGGCTGGACCTGGGATCCAAAATTGATGCCGAAAATTAAAAATCCTTCAATACATACCCCTGTAAAGAATCTCTTTACTATAGGCCACTGGACTATGATTCCGACAGGGGTCTCGGGAGCAGCGGCAAGCGGGAAACTTGTTTCCAATCTTATAAAATAAATTTTTTGAGGAAGGTATATTATATGAGAAGTATATTAAAATGTGCAGCAGGTTTTGTGGTTTTAATGAGTATGATCCAATTTCATTCACTATCCTATTCAAATGATCTTTTATTTAAAGTAACTACAGGGTCGAAAATTGAATATTCAGTCACTTGGAATATAATGACAAATGACCAGTTAATAATCTATTCGACTAACACTCTCAAAGTGATTAATATAGTCACCTGCGGACAGGATTATAAAACCGTGAGCTGGAATTATAAGGAAAACAATGCGGATGTCACAGGTACGCGTGATGGTAATTTAATCATCATCTCGGGACAGTATAAGAATAATTTAGTCTGCATGACTAATAAAATTGATGACAGCCCATGGTATGAATCTATAGAAAGTTCCCTATCAATTTTTGCCTTGGGAAAGTTAGCATCAATAGAATTCTGGCTTGTTAGATCGGGAAAATTTCAGGCTTATAAGATGGTTGCTTACAGGAAGAATATTGAAGCCATAAAAGTCAATGGAAATTCTGTGGAAGCACAGAAAGTGACGGTCACCTTGCCCGGCATATTATCGATATTTTGGAAGGTTGATTACTGGTTCCGTGTTTCAGACGGTCAATATGTCAGATTTGAAGGCAAAAGGGAGGGCGGGGATACAGTGGTTGAATTGAATGATTTAAAGTAAACAGCTATAAGGGTAATTTTCAACACATTCGGCTTACTTGCGGGAAAGGTTTCACCGTAAGTTCGGTTGTGAAGGAGGAACTATGATAAAAATCTGGATCATCGTTTCATGTATGATCATACTGCAGACATCAATTGCAGTCTGCCAGTGTATTTCCGGGGACTGCAGTAACGGTCAGGGTACGCAAATAAGCACGGATGGGTTCACTGAAAATCAACATAAATCTTAAAATGTTTAATAAACAGTATTTTATTGGTGTCATATCCTATTTTATAACAATGAGTTATTAATACAATTATAAAAGGTTGATTATAGTTTTCAAATTTTAACTTATTTTTCAGTGAACCCACAGACGGGAAATATACAGGGAATTTTTTTAACGGTTTAAGGGATGGTGACGGTATTTACCAGTATACCAACGGCAATAAATATACCGGGCAATGGCAAAAGGGCTATAAGCTGGGGCTTGGGATTTATAAATGGGGATATAACGGAGCCAGAATGTTAGGAGAGTGGTCTTCCGGCCAGTTGAACGGCTGGGGAGTTTACATAACATCGAACGAAAGCGTGACATATTCCGGAGCATGGTCCAATGGAATTAATTCAGGCAGTTTCGGAACCTATCCCGGTACAGGGAAAATCCTTGGTAACTGTATCAACGGATTCGGCGTTTTCATTTTTGACAATGGAAACAGCTATACGGGTGATTGGCGTGAAGGAAAGCTGGAAGGAAAAGGATTATTTGTATTTAAAGATACGGGTGATGTTTATGTTGGGGAATTCCATAACGGTTTGAGAAACGGCCGCGGAACATATTTCAGAGGAAACAGCAGTATTTTATTTTCCGGTGAATGGACAAATGACAGGAAGGCCGCAGTAAGAGCCCGAAGATAATAATACAGTGAAATCATCCGGCATGGATTACAGGATGGCATAGGCCAGGGCCCGGAGTTACAACTATAACGGCGATGGAATTATTTCCAATAGAGAGCTTGACAGGACTCCGGAGGCTAAGAGAATTCTGGACAGAAATTTTGACGGCCATATATCAGTTTACGAACTTGCCGACGGTTTTCAAAAAGGAACTGTAAAAGTACGTAATAATAAGTTAATGGCCGCATATGAGGATAGTTATAAGTAACGGGATCATATATTATTCTGGAGGCAGATTATGTCAGAAGGACCGAATTACAAAGCCGAACTGATCGGGGTTTTCGGCCATCCTGTTTCTGAAAATCCGACTGTAGTTATGCACGAAGCCGGATTTAAAGCCCTGAACCTGAACTGGAGGTATTTGACAATTGAGGTATATCCTGAGGACCTGGAAAACGCGATGAAGGGCTTGCGCGCCTTTAATATGAAAGGGATTAATTTAACTATTCCCCATAAGGTTGAAGTCTTAAAATATCTCGATGAAGTTAAACCGGATGCCGCATTAATGGGCGCGGTTAATACCGTTATCCGCACAGGAGATAAATTGATCGGTGAGAATACCGACGGTAAAGGCTTTATGCGGTCATTAACCATAGACGCAAATGTTGACCCAAAAGGGAAAAAAGTGGTTGTACTTGGCGCCGGCGGAGCAGCCAGGTCTATTACCGTTGAGCTTGCGCTTGCAGGAGTGGAAAGCATAACTATAGTTAACCGTACCATTGAAAGAGGCCGGGTCCTGTCGGAATTGCTTTCGTCAAAAACCCCGGTAAAATCGGAATTTGTGGAATGGAAAAGCGGCTTTTCTGTTCCAGTAAGCACGGATATCCTTGTTAACGCGACTTCCATAGGGCTTTTCCCGAATATCAACGATAAACCGGATATCAATTACGGCTCCATTAAATCCGGCATGGTAGTCTGCGACGTTATTCATACTCCGATAACTCCATTTTTAAATGAGGCCAGGATTAGAGGGGCAAAGATTGTTGACGGGCTTGGAATGCTGGTATACCAGGGCGCTATTGGTTTCAAACTCTGGACCGGCCTGGACGCACCTGTGAAAGAAATGCATCTTGCCTTATCAAAAGCTTTTGGATTAGTTGAAGGAGATTAATGTATGAGAAAAAACGGGATATTAAATGAGAGTATTTTAAGGCTGATCGGTTCGCTCGGGCATACGGACCGTTTTGTGGTATGCGACGCCGGCTTGCCCATCGATAAAAATGTGGAGCGGATAGACCTTGCCGTAACCAAAGGAGTTGTCAGGTTTATGGAAGTCTTAAAACCGCTCATGGAAGAAATTGTTGTTGAGAAAATCATCCTTGCGGAAGAAATTGTAAAGAGAAGCCCTGATATGTACCGGCAGATTCGGGAGCTGGCAGGGAGTATCCCTATAGAAATGGTAAGCCATGAGGAGTTTAAAAAACTGAGCAAAGAAACAAAAGCGGTTATTCGGACAGGCGAAATTACTCCCTACGCGAATGTGATCCTTCAGTCCGGCGTAAACTTTTCATAATAGGTGATTGAGTATGAAAGTTCTGAATTTCGGCTCGCTGAATATTGACCAGGTTTACGGTGTCGATCATATTGTAAGGGAAGGTGAAACCATTGATTCCTATGATTACCGCCAGTTCTGCGGTGGAAAAGGCCTGAACCAATCCGTCGCCCTGGCCCAGGCCGGCGCGGAAGTTTACCATGCCGGCAAAATCGGAAGAGATGGGATTTTTCTGATCGAGCGATTGAAGAAAGCATCGGCGGATACCTCGCTTATAGAGATCAGCGATAGCGAACCGACCGGACAGGCTATAATTCAGGTCGATCTTTCAGGCCAGAATTCAATCATACTTCTGGGCGGCGCTAATCAAAGTATTGCCGAAGAACAGGTGGAAAAAACAATAGGGCATTTTTCATCAGGCGACTGCATACTTCTTCAGAACGAAGTGAGTTCCATTCCCGTTATGATGAGAAACGCGAAGAAAAGAGGCATGACAATCTTCTTTAATCCGGCGCCGATGAATAACAGGGTTTTAAGTTACCCCCTGGATCTGGTAGATTATTTTATTATAAATGAGGTTGAAGGCTCTGAATTAACAAAAGAGAATGAACCGAATAAAATTATTCAGGCAATGCGGAGAGAATACCCGAATGCCCTTATAATTTTGACTCTGGGAGAACAGGGGTCGATTTATGACGACCGGCACATTACCACTTGTATCCCGGCAGTTCCCATAGTTCCAGTTGATACTACAGCGGCCGGAGATACATTTATCGGATATCTTATTACAGGAATTATAAAAGGCGATACTTTTAAGAAAAGTATGGAAACCGCCTCGAAAGCGGCATCAATTTGTGTAACCAGAAAAGGAGCGGCTGATTCGATACCGGAAAGAACTGAGGTTTTTAATAGCTTATAATTTGGATTTTATTGATTTATTAAACAATATTAATTATATTTTTCATCATACAATAAAATTATGTCTGAATTAATAAATATTTTGCAACTTTTAAGATTATATGTAACTTAGTACATTGATTGAAGAAAAGAAAAATTTTATTTCATGAGTTTTCGCAGAATACATTATCCCGGAAGCATTTTAAATTCCGGTTTAAGAAAGAGGTGAAAAATGAAAAAGTTAATATCATTGATTCTTCCTGTAATTTTAATTCTTGTTATATCGCATAATCCGCTCATTTCCCAGGATAATAATAAAAATAAAACAACTGCACCGGCTAAAACTTCAAAACAGGTAAACAGCCAGGTAAAACAAATTAACCCCGCGCATCAACAGATGATAATTAATATGAACCGCCCTTCGAGCGGCGAGCATAACCGGAATTATCCATCACAGCAGCATCCAGCTCTGCTGAAAATAAACAATATGCCCGCTTATGGTAAACTTCAATTGACGCCTGAAAACCAGGTCAAACAACATATTCGGAATAACCCCCAGCCGCAGGTAAACAATAAACCCGCTATCGGTAAGCCTCAATTGATGCCTGAAAATCAGGCAAAACAGCAGATTCGGAATAACCCCCAGCCACAGCCTGTAAGCAAACCCTTTCATTCAAAGAACGATCAGAGTGAAGTAAAAACTGACAATAAATTAAACCAGCAGCAGAATGTCAATACCGCCAGTGTAAAACACCATCATGCTTTCGAACCGAATTATATAAGAAAGAAATTAAAAAAAATCGGTGTGGTATCTGAACCCGGTTATATTGTTAACAGGGAAGAGGTAATTAATACCGACAGGGCACATTCCATAATTGCCTTTCCAAAAGAAGGTTTTGATAAGCGCCCTCTAAACGCTGCTGCGTTTTCTGCCAGACGTTTCAATGATACCATGATCCGGTCACATATGTCGCTGATTGACGGCATCGATTGGCAGGACAGGATCCACGGTTTCAATCAGACCGAAACCCGACCCAACTTTTATTACTGGCATAAAGAAAATAATTTTAACTATTGCCATTTCATCGATAATTCGGGTTATCACTGGTATGGTTGGTATGTGGAAAATAATTATTTCTGGACACGCTATTTTAACAACCGCTGGTGGTGGTATGACGTGGACTATGACCGCTGGTGTTTCTGGAATGACGGCTTCTGGTGGTGGCAGGATCCCTATCACATGGGAGACCTTTACTGTTACAATGACTCCGATTATATACCATGCAACTCGGCAGACGATAATGTCGCTGTTACAGTACCTGATAATAACAATATTCGAACATTCGCAAGTCCTGATAATTCTCGTATAGTTAAAGTGGTAGCCGATACAGAGGACGCTTTTCTCTACGATACTTCAAATCCGCCGGCATTTAAGCCTTTTTACCTGGCATCCGGAGTTCAGGATGTAATGTTTTCAGATCCAAGGAATGGAAAGCCACTTGAGATTATCTTAAAACTCAGTGACCTTTCTTTTGATATATTTGACAGCAATGGCAACCCCTATAGTCCTGTACCTGCCGAAGACAGCCAGTCCAATGAAACTATTCAGTAGAATAACCGTATCAATTGAAATCAATACAGCAGAAATCGCTATAATATAAATAACACCGGAAAATTTCCAGGTGTTATTTATTATTTTATCTATGAATATTTGATTTTTAAATCTATGCCCATATTGTCTTTGCTTTTTTTATTGACATTACTTATAATTTTTAGTTAATTTTTCCGGGTTTCCAATAAATGAATTTAAAAACCTAATAAATGGAGTTTAATATGGATGAAAAAAAAACACCAACCCTTCCAATATCGGATTTAGAAAAGATTAATTTCTTTTGCAGCGTCAGCTTAAAGGACAGGCCCCCGATAAGCCCTGTCCCATCGGAAACCAGGGAGCTAGCAAAAAGATCAATCCGGGATTTTCATAAAAATATTGAAAAAGCCAGGATTAAAGCTAAAGAAACTCAAGAACCGGTTGAGATTGACGGTTCCAGATTATCGGGGGTCAAATCGGGCGATTTTTGGGTCGTTGATAAGGAAGGAAATTTAACAAGAAAATTTGAAAAGAATGAAGGGCTTCTCGAAGGAATCCTGCAAAGAAGGACGGAAAGGGTTGCCGATTCTGATAAAGATATCGAGTCGAAACTCTCATACACATTCTTTCATACGCCCAATGGGCGCCGAATGCGACAAACGAACAGCCTAACAGAATTATGATTTATAAGAAAGATCACCCATCAATGGAAAAGATTGGGACTTTGATGCATAATGCCCTGGAAAAAAAGATGATCCCAAAAATTAATATCAAGAATTGCATAATAACAAAAAAGACCGAAAACCCCGATTTCCTTCCAGACCTGTCGCTTCAGGATCTTATTGATATGGACGAAAAAATGTTTAATGATTATAAGTTTGAAGAAATGCCCGCTCCCTTGAATGAATTACCGCAGACAACCGCAAAATTGCTTGAAAGAGACAAAATAATAATCGAAAACGGGAAATATTATGTTAAAAATAACCAGAATAAAAAAGAAAGGGAATACACTTTAAAAGATTTACTTCAAAATGATAAGGTTTTTACGGCCGGTATGGGGAAGTTTTTCCTGAAATTTAAAAATACTCACCCTTATTTAATTGTTGTGTTCAGGAAATGGCATTACACATCTCTTATGACGGAAACTCTTTATAAATATGGAATAAAACTTCCCGATGTGGGCGAAGAATTTATCGATGCAGGATTTTACACGGATCATCTGGCGCTTGCGACAAGAGGTTTCGGCCTCTCGGGAGTCGTAAAAACAGGCCCTATGGATCTGGCTAAAGACGATCTGACTGAGTTATTTATTGAAGATTTGCACAGCCAGCTAGAATCCCTTCAAGATTTACTCAAGCACAAAGAAGATATGGTTGATGATAGAATCAATTTAATAACAAAAGAAATTAAAAAAACCGAGCTTTTGTATAAGGGCCTCAAATTCGGTCTTGAAGCGATGCGGTGCGGGGAAGAAAAAACTCCCATGCGCGAACAACTGCTTGTAGCATTAAAAAGAGGCGAGGTTTATGTCCCGGCAACCTTTTTTCAGCTCGGTTACCCGCTTTCAAAACCGGATGAAAGAATAATGGATCCCCGGCAGGGAAAAGACCCCCTCGATGAAATGCTGGTTTATTTAGGATAAAATCCCAAAAAAGGGGGGGGGCAATTGGACAGATGATTTCAGCGTCATAAATAAATTATAGGAGAAAAAATTATGTATCTGGAAAAAGAAGCTGACAGGCTGTATCAAAATTTTACAGAAAATATTTATAACTCACCCAGCCTGGAGAATAAAGTAAAAGAGATGATCGCGGTGGCCTGTTCTGTAATGGCTGATTGTGTGCCCTGCATTGAACATCACTGTAAAAAGGCTGTTGAGGCCGACGCGACAAAAGAAGAAATTCATGAGGCTCTGGCTATAGCAATGACAATTGCCGCAGGAAGCAAGAAGGGAAAGTATTCGTCATTGATAAGTGAAATATTGAAAGATTAGAGGATTATCTGAGAAGCATGGCAAATTTAGCTTTATTTGAAAAATGTATTAAATAGAAATCTTCAAAATGTTTGATAATAGTTTTGCCATCTTTCTCATAAAATTGTAATATAACTTTTTTTATTTTATGCTAATATTATGCAGCGAATTATGGATTTCATTATTGGCGCCGGAATTTTGCAGGGATTGTTCCAGGCTTCTTATTTATGGTTTACAGGAAAGAAAAAAATACCTTCAAACCGTATTCTGGCATTATTAGTATTCGCTTTTTCCTTAAATCTACTCCATTCCCTTTTCAGGATCGGTATGGTTCCTGCTTTGGGCTTGAGAGCAATGGGGGCATTCGAACCATTCCAGTTTTTATTAGGACCACTTCTCTATTTCTTTGTTCGTACCCGGACTGAAAGGAAAAATATTAGTATCGAAGAGTGGCCGCATTTTTTGCCCGGCATTGCCATATTTATTCTTCTTCCTATATACCAGCGTATCTCACTTTCAGGAATTAATTTCGTATCTAAGGACATTTATTCATTAGTCCTTTTATTCTGGGGATTCCTGCTCCTGCAGATCAGCGTTTATCTCATATTTTGTGTTATTCTTATACGAAAGTATGATGAAGGAATTGCCGATTTTTATTCCGCAATCGGAAAAAAGAATATGAATTGGTTCCATATCTTCATGGGAGTACTGCTAATCATATATACCGGATATTTTTTTCTCATAATCATTCTTTTCCGCCATGGGACAATGCAGCACTTTGAAAGGCTCCTTTCATTACTTCAGAGTCTGGCTGTTTTTGGAATTGGTTACGCGTCTTTTTTTCATGACGATACCGAATTGGAACCGTCTATTGAGAAAGCCCAGGCTTATTTCGAAAAAAAACAATTTTCTGATGATATGCTGCCCGGCCTTCGTGAGGATCTTTTAAAACTTATAGAAGAAAAGAAACCTTACCTGGACCCTGAACTTAAGCTTCCCCAACTGGCTGAAATGGCCGGAATGCCAAGAAATACCCTTTCCAGGCTGATTAACGAAGGATTTGGTAAAAATTTTTACGATTTTATAAATAACTACAGAGTACTGGAAGTGATTCGTTTGATGCGTCAACTGGCGAAAGGTCATTACAAGATTTTAACGCTGGCGTTTGAAGCCGGCTTCAATTCCAAACCCGCTTTCAACTCCATTTTCAAAAAAATAACCGGTAAGACCCCCTCCGAATACAAAAAAATCTGAATTAGTGGTCTAAAGCTATCTCTTAAGACGATTTTTTCTTTTTTCCTCCTTATCTTAATACAATCGAAAACTAAGGAGGAAATTTTATGAAAACAGAACAAACAAAATTCTATGCCCGGATGTCGTTATTAAGCGTTATTATAACGGTTATTCCGGCATCCATCGTTCACTTCTATGAGTTTGGTTATCGCGCTTTTATTGCCGGGGCTGGCATAATCCTGTTAATTTGTGTTTTATTCTTTATGTACAGGCGGACAAAAAACAAATTTTTCATTTTAGCCTATGGTATTATTAATGCTTTTATCATCATCGGCTTCGGACTTATAAACGGCTTCTGGAACCATGCTTTTAAGATATTTCTAACTTATTTACATAATGGCTTACCCCCATTGTTATCAAAACTTTTCTTAAATCCGCAAATTGGAAGTTTTATTTATGAGACAATGGGCATACTCATTTTTGCGGCCAGTATGTTCGCGGCTTATTATGGTTATAAATTTATTCGTGATATTATAAAGGAGGAAAATCATGAAGAACTCAACTAATTTCATTCAATTGGAACAGGTGTCCAGGTCGTTTGGCCCATCTTCCAGCCGGTTTGACGCGCTGAAAAACATTAATTTCGTTATTAATCAGGGTGAACATGTTGCTATTATAGGCAAATCCGGTAGCGGCAAATCGACACTGCTCAATATTCTGACTGGTATCGATCATCCGAGCCGGGGAACGGTTACCATCAATGGGACTAAAGTCCATATATTAAGTGAAAGCAGCCTGGCAACCTGGCGTGGAAAAAATATCGGTATAGTCTTTCAGTTTTTTCAGCTTATCCCTACTCTCAGCATCCTGGAAAATCTTTTGATAGCAATGGATTTTGTAAATGTCATTCCCAAAAAAGAAAGACCTAAGCGGGCGAAAGAGCTGCTTTTCCAAACCGGAATTTCATCTCATGCCAATAAATTGCCGGCTTCCTTATCAGGCGGTGAACAACAGCGTGCCGCTATCGCAAGGGCTCTGGCCAATGATCCTCCCATTATCGTGGCGGATGAACCCACCGGAAACCTTGATAGTAAAACCACCGAAATAATTTTTAACTTATTCACAGAACTCGTTATAAACGGTAAAACCGTTATTGTAGTGACTCACGAGAAAATTTTGAGTTCCGAATATGACCGGATTATTAATCTCAAGGATGGTATGATTATCGATGATAAATATGACAATAAATCTAATTATGGAGAACAATTATGAACACAAAAATAAAGAAGGTTATCAGTGATTTGTTGATAAATCCCGGCCGTACAGCGCTTATTATTTTTGCTCTGGTAATTGGACTCTGGGGCGTCGGATCCGTTTTGGTATTCATATGCTATTTTGAGTAATGATCTGAATAGGAATTTTCAGAAAACCGATCCTCCCCATGTCCTCATAAGGTCAAAGGATTTTGACCGGTTAAAATTGGCTGACTTAAGAAGCCGGCCGGAAATTGAAAAAGCCGAATTCAGAGATTTTTCATCACTAAGGATCGAGACACGTCCAAATGATTGGATACCTCTATGGTTATTTGGCGTGGAAGATTTTAATAATTTCAATCTTGCTAGAATTTATGACCGTTATGGAAAAGGTATACCACCCATAGGTCCAAAAGATGGAGAAATGGTAATAGAACGCGATGGACTCAAATTTTCCGATTTGAAAGCCGGTTTCAGCGCACGTATACGCTCCGGAGGCAGAGTTCTTAATATTCCAGTTGCCGGTATCGTTTTTGATCCTGCTCAGTCACCCGGGACACAGGATCATTTGATTTATGCATATGTGAATAAAAAGACATTTTCGGAAATTACCGGCGAATCGGCTAATCAACAGCTAGTGATTCGTTTTAGAAACGTGGCATCGAGAGAAGATGTGCAGGCGAAAAGCAATAATCTCACCGATTATTTTAAATCACTGGGCATTACCATAGACAAGATTACGATTCCCAAGTTTAACTCACATCCTCACCAGTGGCAGCTGAATACCCTGCTTTTTCTCGTGGGCAGCATCGGGTTTCTCGCATTTTTAATGGGCGCTGTTATAGTTTCCCAACTTATGGCGGCTATTCTGGCAAGACAAATACGTCAAATAGGTATTCTTAAAGCAATTGGCACATCACGATCCCAGGTATTTCTGATTTATGTTGCAATGGTGCTCGCTCTGGGAGTCATGTCAGGTGCGATCGCGATACCGCTGGCAATCAAATTTGGTTATGCTTATTCTTACTTTGTGGCGGATATTATTAACTTCGAAATTCTTACCGTGTCTCTCCCGATTCAGGTATATGTATATCTTATTTCCGCCAGCTTTTTATTACCTATCTTATTGTCTCTCCCGGCAATTTTAAGAGGAACAAGAATATCTGTTCTCGATGCATTAAGCGATTATGGTATCCGGCAGGAATCTTCATCCACCAAGAAGACTATGGTGGTTCACAGATTCTTCCCTGCTAAATTTGCTATGGCTTTTAGAAATACCCTGCGGCGCAAAAACCGCCTCATAGTTACAGTGATTTCTATGGCGCTCGGAGTGGCAATTTTTAACGCAGGATTTAACGTGCAACAATCAGTAAAACATCTCTTGCTGGACGTAAACAATAGTATGAAGCATGACGTGCAGGTGGTACTTATTAATCAAATGCCAAAAGAGGAGATATTGAAATATTTCAACGGTATTGATAATATAAGCCGGATAGAAACCTGGAATGGCGGACGCGGTGGGATGCAATCCATGGTCATTGCTTCGGATGAAGGCGTAGGAATTATCTCTCTGCCTTATAATACAGATTTGATCGGTTTCAGATCCGTCAAAGGTCGCTGGCTGAATAATCCAACAGAACCGGAGATAGTTATGAACCAGGAAGCGGCAATTCTTTATTACAATCCTGCAATAGGCAGCTATCAAACAATAAGTATCAAAGGGAAAAAACTTACTGCAAAACTGGTAGGAATAGTTGATGAAGCTGAAAAGCCGATGGTTTATATGGATGAACATCTATACGACAAAGTTGCTAACCCCAATCATTATGTCAATAGCCTGATGTTCGTTGCCAAAGATAGAAGTTACGATAAGGTTATAGCCTTGAAGCGGGATATCGAAAAGGCAATCGCGCCGACCAATCTGCAAATACTCTATGTTCTGCTGCAGGCGGAAAGGGTTAAAATTATCTATGATCATTTAAAAATAATTCTGGTGACGCTTATTTTCTTTGCCTCACTTGTACTCGTAGTAAGCGCGATGGGAATGGCATCCGCCACAAGCATCAATATTATGGAAAGAACCCGTGAAATCGGTGTGTTAAGAGCGGTTGGCGCCACTCCAAAGATAATCTACAACCTTTTTGTTACCGAAGGTATAATAGTAAGTGTTGTCAGCATTATTCTGGGATTGTTATTATCGTGGCCCCTCAGCATAGTCTCCGCAAGGTTTTTCGGCGCTTTAATGCTGGATGTCGTACTTCAACCTACCTTTAGTAAGGCTGGTCTTGTAATAACGCTCATTACCACTATTATTTTCGGCTGGGTAGCCAGCAGGATTCCTGCTCGTAATGCAATTAAAGTTTCGACGCGGGAAGCACTTTCGTATGAATAGTCATTGTTATATATATTATTTTACTAAAATTATAAAAAGGAGATTCTAATGATCAGAAAAGTCACAGGAATAATGCTTATTTTGGCCGGTATCAGTCTGATTATCTTGCTGTTTTTAACCCATAGCCCATTATTTCCGCATATATCCGGACCGATTATTCTTATTGCTATAGGAATAATAATTCTTTTCTTAAATAGAAAAAAAGTTAAATAATTTGCAGGCATCTTTAAAACCAGCGGTATATAAGCCGCTGGTTTTTATTTGAGCTTAATAACCCACGATTCGAACAAACAGGTCAATCAGCCTGCCTGTTAAAATTTAATTTCTGTGCCCACATAAGTCCTGCCGTCGGAGGCTCCGTACAAGCCAAGCGACGCGACATCGTAAAAATTTTTCTTTATTGAGGCTTCAAAAAGAGGCGACTGGTTATTAAGTATCAGCTCACGTATCGCAAAAGTTATTTTCTGATACTCTACGGCTTCTTCGAACCTCACTTCAATAGTATTTGTAGACATCAGGGTAGTTTCGGCAATCCCGCGCAAAATAAAATCGCCGAGACTGTAATTGCCGCCTAATGATACCTGAGCGCATGTATTGAAATTTGTCGGTTCATAAACGAAAGGGTTGACATGCTCAAACTGAAAAACACCGCGGACATAATAGTCTTCTGTTTCGTACTTGACCATTGCGGCGGCGGGTATGTTATGCCTGTAATCGCCCTGGGAATAACCGGCCTCGAAATGATCGAAGAAAAACCCGGCGCGGATTCCGGCGGCTGTTTTAAAAACCGGTATGAACTGGGCCGGAGAATCGAAATAAGCCGGGTTATTCGTGACGGAATAGGGATAAACTAAAAGCAGAGTGTCGTAATTCTGCCGGTATGTTGCCGCTCCCCTCATCGAAATGAACATGAGATTAAAAAAACGGTAAGTTACGCCGTAGTCATAAAGATAGATATTGTTTAATATAAACTGATAATTGGTTTCCGGAACATGAGTGTCGCGGTAAGCGTTAAGCGTCGAGAAAAACTGAAGATCTCCGAGGTTTCCTATTGAAGGCGTAAAATTATACCGGAGAAATATATCCCTGATATTAAAGGTATTCGAGTGAAACCCATATGTCATCAGACCGAATGAATGAAACACATTTATGTTTGTTTCAGTATAGTCATCGTTAATGTAATCAACGGCAAAAACAGGCATTGCCATAAATAGAAGCAGCATAAATAAATAAAATCTCTTCATAAATGTTTCTCCAAAATTTTTATTATTTTATCAGGTCAAAACGGTATTCCATATCGGCTTTAAGCTCCTGGTCATAGCGTATATCCATATTCCAGGGCACATCCGGCGCGGGAAGAAATGTTCCGTTCACAAATCCAAATGTTAAAGCAATTTCATCAGTGAATTTAATTGTCCTGTGAATATTGAAACCGATATAAAGCGGCGGGCGGTAAAAGGGATCGCCCTCAATTGAAATGTACTGATGATTTGTGATTATAAACTGGTCGGATACAAAAGCCTGCACGGTAAACAAAAATTCCCACATCTTAAAATTATATTCCCCGTAAAACGCCTGTCCGAAAACGTTAAGCTGAGGATTTGAGTCCCTGTCGGGAAGCCAGTATGACGCCGTATATAAGAGGCTGAAAGTTTCGTTTTTCAAACCCGCCGCGCCGTTATAATTTTCAGTAATATTCACAACATGCGTATGTTCATGGCCGCCGTTATGCCAGTAATGGCCGGCGACATAAAACATGTCATAGGAATATATAACCCCGACATCGAACCGTTCCCGGAAACTTTCGGTATCCGGGTTCTGCCAGTTCATATAAAAATCGGCCTTTTGATTATCGTCTTTGTATTTCAACTGTCCGCCGTATTCATAAAAGCTCATTGTATTTGTAGGGTTCATTGATGGAATATTTTCACTTATGGGAACACGGTTCTGAGGCGTAATATTGACAATCGGGTCCATCATAAAAGGAGCAAAATCATGATTATTTTCAAGGCTTCCGACAATAAGCGAATAATTTCCAAGAAGGAACTTGCTCTGAACATAAGGATAATAATCCAGAATTTTTTCATTCTGGTTGAATGGAATCAGGAAACCGGAACCCAGGCGGAACTCAACTCCCGGGATTTCACTGATATAAAAGTATGGCTGGACCAGGTCTTCAAAATATGTCAGTGTTCCCTGCGTATATTCCCAGTCGTGGCCCTGTTCGTCATTATAAGCATAACCCGAATTATAAAGCCGGAATTGAACCTCGCTGAAAACAGGCGCTGAAATAAGTAATATAAAAACAAAAATAAAAACACGCTTCATTATGGGCTTAAACCTCCATATTTTAATCGATAATTATAAATAGATTGCCCATTATCCGCAAAAAATATTGTGAACTAATTCTTTATAATGAAGATTTTAATGTTTCTTTTGCCAATTGAACGGAAATCTCAAGGCTCAAAGGTTCCGCTTTTTGTTTTTTATAACCCCCGGATGATCCGCCTCCTCTCATCCCTCTTCCCCTGCCGCCGGAAGTTCTGCCCGGATCTCCGCCACCGCCGTTATCACTGTTCATATTTTCAAAAATATTATTTTCCCGGGTTTGAAAAATAAGTCTGACAGATTCGCCAGGATTTTTCGCTATGGATGCGATGTAATTTGTGCTTTTTGATAAGGGTAATTTTAACTCATAGGTAAGGATTTCATCATAATTAGTAATATAAACCTCCGTTCCCATAACTCCAGCCACATTATAAACAGCTGGTTTTCCATTTCTGGATTTGAATATTTCCAGTTCATCAAACTGCTGCCTGAAAAAATCATTTTTCAATGCGTCATTCAGTGATCTGTCGGTATTTTTCCCGAACAACACCTTTATGACATTGGAATACATATTTATGATACCGATAGGATAATGAATCCCAAGGGTTCCCTTATTGATTCCTGCGGAATTAAACCATGCCGTTAAACCCTGCATAATTATCTGCCTGGCTAAACTTTTATTGCTCATACTGATGCATAAATAGAGAAAATCATTGTCGTTTGCTATACCAATATTCAAATTTTCATTTTCCAGATACTGCATATTATTTGTCCAGTTATCAATATTACCGTCAATCTTTATTTCGCGGTCTCTCCAACCGCTTTTAATGCGGTAATTCTCACAGGCTGTAAAGAATAATAAAGTTATTAATAATCCGGAAATCAAAAAAATATACCGTACAAACAACGGATTATAAAATTTCATTCAAAAACTCCTCATCGGCGCCAGGTATTTTGGAATATTATCTGAGCTTTTCAAAAGAATTCTGAAATATGATAAGAATTATTATCAAAACAAAAAGCCCAATTTCAATGACAATATTCCATGGTTCTGTAAAAAATATAATTTTTAATTTTTCCATATTTCACCTCCTTCGATGGAGTTAATTCATAGCTTGTTAATGCGCTCGGGATAAAACTATAAGGCATCGATAAGACAAAAAGATGCAGGGTTTTGTCTTTTTTGTTAACTCCTGCAAATTATAGTCATAAACTACCGCTTACACCTGCCTCCTCAAAAGAAGACATTTCGCACATAATCCGGCATGAGGCTTCGATAAGATTAATAGCCAGAACAGCGCCTGTTCCTTCGCCAAGACGCATCCCAAGATCAAGGATTGGTTCAAGCTCAAGCATTTTAAGGGCGGCTTTTTGCCCGGCTTCAACTGATTTATGGCCTGAAAAAAAGTAGTCTTTTACATAAGGTTTGATAAGATATGCGATAAGCCCTCCGGCGGTTGAGATCAGCCCATCCAGTACAACGGGGATTTTTACCGCGGCAGCGGCGAGACATGCTCCGGCTATTCCGCCGATTTCAAAACCCCCAACTTTCTGCAGAATATCAAGGCCGTTTTTCGGGTCAGGCTTTCTCTGTCCAAGGGCTCTTGCAATTATTTCAACTTTATTTTTAAATCCGGTATCATTCAACCCGGTTCCACGGCCGGCGGTTTTTTCAGGGCTAAGACCGGTAGCGGCAGAAATTATCGCGGCGGCCGAAGTGCTGTTTCCAATCCCCATTTCTCCTACGCCGGCGATATTGAATTTTTCGGTTTTATAAGCATCATCAAAAACTTCAATCCCCAACTCAATTGATCGGATTGCTTCGCCCACCGTCATAGAGTCCTCTATTAAAAAATTGCGGGTTCCTTTCCGTACCTTTTTGTTAATCAATCCAGGCTCCGATCCGAATTCATAATTAACTCCCATATCGATCACGCTTATACCGGCTCCGGCCTGCCTGCATAGTACATTTATAGCTGCTCCTCCATGGAGAAAATTCAATACCATTTGAGGCGTCACTTCGGCTGGATAAGCGGATACTCCTTCGGCGGCAATTCCATGATCGCCGGCAAAAACAAACATCTTTTTCACAGCTATTTTTGGGGTTAAGCTATTTTGGATTAAAGACATTCGAACCGCCATTTCTTCCAGCCTGCCAAGCGAGCCGGCTGGTTTAGTTTTTAAATCCATTTTATGCCTTGCATTTTTTTCAAGAGTCCTGCTCAAAGGCAAAATTTCATTAATAGTTTTCTGTAGAAGTCTCATAAATTCTCCTTATTATTTAATTCAAAGTTCTCAATAACCTGAAGCGAGGCTTCAAGATCGGCTTCATTGAAGACCTCGATTATGACGGTTCCTTCAAATCCCTTTAAGCTTTCCAGCATCATATTCAATTCAAACGGAGCAGTCACATTCAACGCCTTGTGGTCCTGTCCTTTATCAATACCATGGATATGAATTATACTGATTTTATTCTTAAAAACTTTCCTGAATTTTTCAGGATCCTGTTTCCTGATAAAAAGATGCCCGAAGTCCATACAAATATTAAACGGAGACTCAAGAATAACATCACTGAGTTCAGTCAAATCGACGAATGTATTCTCTATAGCGATTTTTGAGGCCTGCCCGCCTGTTTCTTTAATTAACAGTTCCAGGATTTTCTGAAAACGGTCCCGGTCAGGAGAAGCCCCGGTCCCGGTTTTTACCGTTTCCGCATAATCATTTTTATCAATGTGAAGGATGAATTTTCCTGTTTTCAATAAAAGCATCCGGTTCATCAGTGAACATATTAACCCGGTATTTTCCAGAAGCTCATTATCGGAAGACGATAAAAGATGAAGATCAAGCGGTAAATGGACCGTATAGATAATCCCCGATTCTTCCTGAATTCCTTTCAATCTTCCGATGATGGAAGGAGATGCTGTTTCATTTATATAATCTTTCCCAAAAACAAGAAGCTGAACCGTATCAAAAACATCTTTAAGGAAAGTCACATTTTGGATAAGATTATCCTCTTCGACAGGTAAAATGTAGGATGTAGCCCCCAATTTATACGAAAATCTATTTCTGTATGATTTTAAATCCATATTGCCCGCTTATTTCAAAATAACAACAATAATCAATAAGGCCAGTTCCACAGTTTCATTAAGCGCACCCAGAACATCACCGGTGACTCCGCCTATTTTATAACCGGAATAAAATTTAACCGCCACAGTACAGATTCCGGCTGTAATGAAGCATGTTAAAACCGGAACCAGAAATTTCAAGCCAAAGAATAATAATAAAAGACCGGATAAAAACAGAGTAACTACAAGGCCAGCCGTAAAAACAGAAGCCGGAATCCGTCCAACAAAAGCTTTACCGGTTCCATTCTCCCGGGGATAATTGGAAACGAAGCCAAGAGCCGCCATGGAAAACCTTGATAATACCGGTATGATCAGAAGTAATGGTACCGAATCCGGAACAAAAATTATTTTTTTTAAAAAAATCCATTTTGCCAGGAAATAAATTACTAAACCTGCAAGCGCAAAACTACCTATGCGGCTGTCTTTCATAATCATCAGACGTTCGGTTTTTGTCCTGTCGGCTAGAAAGGCGTCAAATGTATCGGAAAGGCCGTCAAGGTGAAAAAACCCGTTAAAAAAATAAGGCAGGCACAGAAGTATCAACGCTGATATCTCAGGTTCGGTATGAATTTTATTACAGCCCATCGCCGCTAGATACCACAATATGCCGTAAAACAAACCGGCGATGGGGAAGAAAGCCGCCGTAAAATGAATAATTTCATTTGGATTACCGATACGGCTATTACCGGGAAGATGGAGCCTGGTGAGCAAGCCGAATGTAAAAAGAAGTGCGCGGTACATTTTTGAAATACCGGTTTTAAAACTCATTTCAGCCTCCGAGGCATTCCGGCGCAGACAAAGTAAACAAAATCTGCAAGCGAAGCTATTTTCCTGTTCATCCTACCATGAATATCCCTGTATAATCTGGTCTCCTCATCAGCCGGAACAATGCCCATGCCCAGTTCATTTGAAACAACAATTAAAATCCTGCTTTCAGGATTTAATAATCCCCGTGCTTCAATTTTAAACCCGGGCTGTCCTTCATCGAGAACCGATTGAAATTCCGCATCATCCTTTAGAAAGTCTTTACCCCAAATGGAGGTTATTTTATCAAGGTTTCTTTCCACCTCCATTTCTATTTGATCCGATTTACGGTAATAAAATAAATTCCCAAGCCAGACAGTCAGGCATTCAAGCATTATGATCCGGTATTGAGCTTCCATTTCTTCAATTTTCCCTGAAATGTCAAGCGGAGTTTCGATGGTTTTAAAACACATGCCCCGGTTTGTCTTATGAACGAGGATCCTCTGTTCAAAATCATCGCCTGTTTCTTCGGCGGTCGCGAGGTATCCGATTGTTTCATCTCCGCTTCGGAGCCGTAAAGCCAGTTTTTCCGCAAAACCGCTTTTTCCGGAACGCGCTCCGCCGAGGATCAAAACTATATATTTTGCCATAATATTTCTCCAATTATTTTTAAATTCAGATTTTCCCTCATCACAGCTTCCAGGCGGTCAAATTCGGACAGCATATTATAGGGGTGAGTGTCCGGCAGCGGTTTCAATCCCTTTTTTTCACGGACTTTATTAAGCAGAAAACGGCGGAAGATATCACTGTCAAAAATACCATGAAGATAGCTCCCCCAGACATTACCGCTATCGCTGATGCTGCCGAGGCCTGGATTATCAACAAATAAGCTGTTTTCACATGTAATCGCTCTTCCCATGATGGATTTCATAACCGTTAACCGTCATATTTTCCCAGATAAAAACCGCCCGGGTCTGAGATAAATATTTTTCTTCATTAAAAACCGTCTCCATATCCAGAAGTCCGAAACCGTCAATTTTTATAGCTGGGGATTCTACATTTTTGGGATACTGAATCGTTTTACCGAGCATTTGATATCCTCCGCAAATCCCTACAATCATTTTATTCCACTGGTTTAACTCCTGTATTTTTTCCCCAAAACCTTCCTTTTTTAAGACATTAATATCGTATGAAACATTTTTTGACCCGGGAAGAATTACAATATCAGCATTATCAAGGTCCTGAGGTTTTCGGGTCATGAAAATTTGCACATCCGGCTCGGCAAGGAAAGGATTGTAATCGGAGATGTTGGAAATGTGGGGCATATCGACAATCCCGATCGTAATTTCCTTTGTTTTCTGCTGATTAAACGGCTGGTCCCGGAAAACAGTCCCTGCGGAATCTTCCTCGGGTAGATTAAGACTGGTGATCATTGGAATTACTCCAAGAACAGGTTTGCATGTTTTTTCTTCCAGAAAATCAAGCCCAGGCTTTAATAGGCTTAAATCACCTCGGAATTTATTTATGATGAAGCCTTTGATCCTATTCCTCTCTTCCGGTTCGAGAAGTTCAAGAGTTCCGACCAGGCTTGCAAATACTCCTCCACGGTCTATGTCTCCGACAAGAATTACGGGTGCATTAGCCATTTTAGCAATACTCATATTTGCAAGCTCTTCTTTTTTCAGATTGATTTCTGCCGGCGACCCGGCTCCTTCAATTACAATTATGTCATATTCTGCATCTAATGACCTGTATGCGCCTGATATAACCTTTTTCAGGTATTCCCTGCGTCCCATATAATCATAGAAGTCCAACCGGTCAAAGACTTTACCCATCACAATGACCTGAGACATATAATTTGTCACAGGCTTTAATAAAACCGGGTTCATCCGGACATCGGCTTATTCCAGCAGTTTGGGCTTGCATAGCTTGTGCTCTTCCCATTTCAAGTCTGTCAGCAGTAACATAAGAATTAAGTGCCATATTCTGGGACTTAAATGGAGCTGTCTTCAAACCGTTTTTGTAAAATATCCTGCATAACCCGGCTGTAATTAACGATTTTCCCACACTCGAAGCCGTTCCCTGGATCATTATGGACTTTGCCATATTGCCTTCCTTTAGAGGTGATAACGGATTCCGGCCGTAAAATTAATCCCGGAAGTATTATATCCTTCTGTCTCAATATATTTTACATTAAACAGGTTGTCTATGTTTCCATAAAAATCAGCCTTCTTCCAGCGGTATAGAAGCGATACTCCGGTAACCCAGTGTTCGGGAATTACAGCTCCACCAAAATCATATTTTGTCCCGGTATAAACAGCGTTCAGATTCAGGCTGAAGTTTGAAACAGGCTGAAATTCCGCTGAAATATTTCCTTTATGCATTGGAATTTGAAACATCATAAGTCCGCTGACTTGATTGACGGCATAAGTATAAGTGTATTCAACCTCGAATTCAAGCATTTTTAAAGGCCTTATTTTCAAAGAAGATTCAATGCCTGTACTTTTTACGCTTCCCAGATTGGTATACAGAAAGCTTTCGAAATCATAAGTCACCATGTTTTTGAAATCATTCTGGAAAAAAGTTAACTCAAAATCTATTATATTAAGATAATTCTGGATTAATCCGGCGTCAAACCCGCTGCTTACTTCGGGTTTAAGGTTGGTTGACCCGTAAGGAGAATAAAGCTGATATAAAGTGGGTCCTTAAACCCTGTTCCGGCATTTCCCTTAAGAGAAAGACCGATATCGGCAAGAGGTATAAGCACGGATGTCTGGTAGCTCAGGACAGCCCCTGATGAAGATGTAAAGTCCGCACGGATTCCTGTGGTATTGTTAAAGAACTCATTGAGATTTAATTGATTCTGCAGGTAAATTGCCGTATTAGTCTTGCCGACATTTGTAATATCGCTCACATACAAACCATATGTAGTATCCTGATAATGGGACGACCCGCTTTCCAGCTGTCCTTCAAGGCCTGCAGTCAAAGTATCCAATGTTTTGTAACTAAACCGGTTTATAATTTCCCCCTGGATGGTCTCACCTTTATACCAGCTGTCCAATTCGCTCTGTGAAGGCAGAGGAATCCTGGATTCGTTTCTGTTGGCAAGATTATAAGATAAATCCAACTGATAATTCCACCAGTCAAAAGGCTTTTGCAAGAACTCCCCATGTAAAGTCATATCATCATTAATCATTTTGTGGAAATCGTCATCCTGGAATGCTCCGGTATCTATATCGGCAGATGTATAACCGTATCTTCCGGTAAAACGTATCTTTGCATTATCAAACAAATCATAGCCAAAACCGCCGGAAGCAAAGGTTGACTCATAACCGTCTTTTTCGGGATCCTGAGTTGTATTTGTAAGATAAGCCTGTGAAAATCCATCACTTTTTTCATGAGAAACGGAAATGGAAAAATCCGAATATTCAGTCCTTCCTTCCGCTCCCGTTCCGATTTTGAAGGTATTAAAACTGCCTGCTCCTGAGTCAAGAAAGAAGTCAAAATCCTTTTTACCTTTTTTAGTTATTATATTAATCACTCCGCCCATGGCTTCAGAACCGTAAAGAGCGCTATGCGGGCCCCGGATAATTTCAATCCTTTCGACATTATCAAGATTAAGATTGGCAAAATTAAAAGATTCATCCGTCATCATAGGATCATTTAAAGGAGCACCGTCAAGTAAAACCAGTGTATCACCGGGCTTCGAACCGCGCAGATATACATCTGCTATACCGCCGCGGCCTCCAACTTCGTAAAAAGTAATTCCCGGAACATTTTTCAGAAGGTCTGCAACAGTCCTGCCGCTTTGTTTTTCTATATCTTCACTGCTGATAACCGTAACGGAAGCTCCTACCTGCGCGGCAGGCTGTTCTATTTTTGCGGCGCTTACTACAATTTCGGGTAATATTGCCGTGATATTAGTATTTGTTTCCTGGCCGTGAATTTGGCCTGCCTGGAAGATGATGACTAAAATGAATGGTCTGTAAAGTTTGTAATTCATCAATAATGAAAATAAGTTATATAATCTTTTCATAATTCTTCTCCTGATTTAAATAAGCAAAAAACACCAAAAACCCATAGATCAATTCAAACCAGGAAAATCATGTTGTTTTAGCCATAAATTTCTCCTCAATCCTCGAAGGATTTTTTGCAGTTTGCGGCCTGCCGGTCTTCTGGCTCTCCCCGATTCAGACTGCCTTCTCACCCAATAGAGCGGGCAATGGCAAACTTGCCTGAATCATTATACGGGGATTACAGCTGCGGGTCAGCTCCCGGTTTTCACGGGATTCCCGATGCCGGCCGCTATAATACAACATTAAACTTTAGATACTTATTTTATAAAACCGGATATTTATTGTCAAAAAAGAAGGAAGTGTTTTTATACGGCTCTGCTCTGGATTTTACCATGTGCCGGAAGATCTTCTACTTTTTTGCCGTTATGATATGACTTTCCATAGGAACAGCTAAACCGTAATCGTCAATATAAATCTTCAAAGATCTAATTATATCACCGAACATTTTTGTACGTTCCTCATTTGCCATTTCATCAATTTTATTCGCAACAAATGGGAAAACCGAAAGATACCCCGGAAGAAATTCTTTTAATGAAGGATACCGTGCAACTCGCGATTCAAGACGGATGTAAATGTCATGGAATCCTGTATTGTTTAGAATATCTCGAATTTCCTCACGATCGTATAGTGAACAGGATGCATAGAAACCGGCCGTTAAATTTACACCAAGATATGCGCCAATTACATCTGATAAAACAGCTAAAAATGGGCAACGGTCAATCGATCTCCAAACACTAATCGCAATAATTCCGCTTGGTACCATTACCCTAAACATTTCATACAAAGCCGCCAGTCTGTCAGAAAAAAACTGAAGGCCCTGTTGACATAAAACAATATCATATTCAGATTCTTTAAATGGCATAGATGCAGCATCGCCCTGATACCATTCGATAGGATGTATATCCTCCCGGTCAGCAAACTTTTTTGCCGCGCTAAGCATCGCTCTATCTGCATCAAGCCCGGCAATATTGCCGCTTGTTCCAATTAAACGAGAGGCCTTTCTGGCAACAACACCAGTACCACAAGCAACATCAAGCACCCTATCACCCCGCCCAACTTTAGCGCTTTCTACAAGCGCCTGACCCATTCTCCCATCCAAGCTGAAACAATATATCGTTCGTAAGCATCCGGAACCGTACCGTCAACTCGCCATCCAGATTCTTTACTCAATATAATTTTCCTCCATCTACTATTTAGCTCTCATTTTTAGTTAGACTAACAATTGCTTAACATATTAGAAATTCTTTTTTCCATTAATAAATATTTTCTGAAAGTATAAAATTAAGATTTTCTATTTCGGTGCAATCTTTTTCATTCTGCCGAGAATCTCATTATATTCCACTCCCGAAAGAGTCTTGTCAGGTTTAAAGTTGATACCGTCCGGAAGGTCAAAAACTTCCCTTTCAACAAGCCCCAACGCCGAATCAAACCAGGGATCATCCAGATTCAGATCAGGTACAGGGCTTTTAGCCGCATTGCCTTCCTGAGCATTTGTTTTGTACCGGCTGCTGTATTCAGTGAGCATATCGCTGTTATTTTCTTTGAAGGAAAGGATATGATAAAGGAAATAAGCGGCAAATTTCCTTTCGGCCGGCCGGTTAATATCAATCAGGAATTGAGGCAGAAAACCTTTATCCTTTGCTTTTGCAAATATAATTTCATAAGAATCACCAGCGGTTAATTCTAGCCATGAGGTTTCTGAAGATGTAAGGGCAATCATACCCTCTATTGTCAGAACCGGATGATTCAGCCATTCCATAACCGTTTGATCCGGAGAAACATCCTTCATCTTAAATGAATAATCAAGTATTTTCCCAAAAATATCCCTGTATCCCGGGGAAAGTTTTTGCAAAGCCTCGTCCAGTCCGGCGGCAGCTTCACGGTATCTTTTGGCCTCATAATCCGCAAGCCCTTTTTCAAGAATCAATTGACCGGAACCGGAATTAGATTTTAAGGCTTTATTAATAAGAGCCTGTTTTTTCTTTAAATCGTTTTCCACATGAATTTTTAAAATAGTAACCCTATAACTGGCCGGATTTTCATTTTCTGCAGTTTTAAGAAATTCAAGAGCAATATCGTTTTTCTTATCAAGAAGTTCGATTTCGCCTGACAGCGCATAAACGGAAGCATTATAATCTTTATTCAAAGTCATATACCTGCGCAGGTTTTCCGCATATTTCCTTAGTTCCGTTATTATTTTTTGTCTTGAATCTGCCTGTTGATCATACCTTAAAGCATATATTTTTTCTTCAAGATCAAGTATTTGATTGTTCTCAAGTTCACCGGCGCTTGATACTGATTTCGGCTTGACCATATTCTGGCATGAAGTGAAAATTATGCAAATAAACAATAATAGCAAAATATTTTTCATTAAATATCTCCTTAGAATGGCAGAGTGTATGCATAAATCTTATCGTCAATACTTCCCGTTACAAGTTCGGCTTTACCATCCTGATTGAGGTCATAAAACTGCGGGCGTGTGTTTCCTTTAAGCGGAAATCCTGGTAAATCAATAAGCTTTGATGTCAAACAGTAAATTGAGTTTCTGCATCCATAAATCATAATTTTGGGTTCGGTATTATGACTGCCGTAATACAATTCAATGCGTGCTTCTTTACCATCAAGCCCTTCTATTTTGCGTTCCGATAAAATTTTCGGTTCAAGGCTTAAAATCCTTACTTTCCCGTCTTCCGAAAGTATTAAAAGCCCTTCGTCATTATTTTCTGATAATGGAATCATCACAGGATTATGATAAAAAATACCGTCAACCTGGAAGGGAAAACCCTTCAGGCTTTTTCCAAGGCTATTCCAGGCGTATAAAAGCCCCGATTGGGTCAGGCAGGCAATCACAACATCATCATTATGACGGACAATTACTGGTGAGCCGAAGCTAATCCCATCTATGGACAGAGGCCAGCCGGACATTGCAGTGCCGGAATCATCAGCTAAATAAACCTTGCCGTCAAAACTTTTCGGATATAGGGCCCATAATCCGTCGCGTAAGGCAGGTTCCGCTAGTAATGGATTAGGCATTTCAAAGGCAAAGGGTGAAACATTGCCCTGGTGATCCATAAGGAAGAGCTTTTTGTCCGGTCTTGAGAAAAACAATAATTTATCACCCGAGACGGTGGGGATAAAAGATTGTTTATATTCCGTGAGTTTTGGGAAAGGAGATATTGCCTTTACTTTTTTATCAAAGCGGTAGAATGTTCCCTGCGGAGAATAGACAAAGAAACTGTCCCTGAATATCGCCGGAATTATCGAAGAATTTTCATCAATCTCAGCCGTAAAAGTTTCAGTCATAGTAAGATCGGAGGAAACAAGCTCATTTTTATTTCTGATAAAAATCAAGCTGGGTACATAACTCCCCGAAAAAGCCCTAACCCAAATATCTCCGCTAACACTGCCGCCAGCATTTACCGGAAAACCCGGAAATGGTTTAATAACTTCTCTTTCGGTTTTTATGGCTGTAAGAATGATATTCCATTTCCCGGAATAAGAGGTCATACTCGCTGTACCCAGGCCGTAAAGCTTAAGCACCCTCGAAAGTGAAGATTCATTGTTGATAAAAAATGGAGTGTTCTGATCCAGATTATAATAAAGAAAAAGGCCCGGATTGTCCGGAAGCTCTTTCGACAATTTATTGTAATAATTCCAGTTCGCAAGGGTTTTACCTTTCCTGGCCGAATTCACAGTATCCGCGAGCGTTTCAGGATTGAGTGAAATGAACAGATAACCGGATTCTTCAATATAATAAGGCGTGGGAAGTTTTACCCCGAACATTGCAATAATTGGCTGCAGGATATCGGGGACCAGGATTTTTGTCAGTTGAATATTATCCAGAACCAGAGACTTATCGCCCTGGAGTATTATGGAATTTTGAATTTTATCAATCGCCTGGCCGAATTTACTCTGATCCCTGACACGGCAGAAAATGACCGGTTCATTTGAATTGCTAAGCATTAAAATTCCAGCATCATTACCTGCCCAATCGAAAAAAAGCCCGTCCAGACCCATTCCAAATAGAAGCTTGCAATCTTCATCGGCTTTATTCATAAGTTCCACGGCGGATTTGCCCTGAAGGCCAACAGCAAGAGAAGCGATATCTTTTATGGAACACAAATTAATAATCGAGAAAAATGACGTGTTTGAAGGAAGTCTTGAAATTATATCGATTTTTTCAGGATTGCTTGAAATTACCTTTTTAATTATTTCATCTGTAGAATCCGGGAACGCCGATAATTCCATTCGGAAATTAGTATTATCCAATTTTATCGTAATAATTGTTTCTTTTGAAAAATCAATTTTATCAAGAACCTGTTTTACAGTTGGATTCGATTCAGCCGCCGGTTTTAGAAGTTCCTTTGTATCGACAAGGATCCTCAGGGTTCCGAACGGAGCGGATTTAAGCTTATCTAGCAGTTCCTTCTCTCCTTTTTTTAACAGGTTATTATCCGAACCCGCTTTTTCAAGAACATCCTCCAGCAAGGCATCATCGGTTGAAAGTATTAAAAGATTATCTTCAAAGCTGAAATATAATGAATTATTATTTCCCATCCCATATTTAAAAACAATCTTTCCGTTTTTTCTGATAGAAGTAATGTTTTTCAGGTTCATATTGATCCCTAATGCGGGGAAAACTCTTGTGACAACCGATCTCCACCCCAGGTCAAAAACGGCGATGATCTTTTTATTCTCGAGTACTGCTGAATCCAGCCGCACATTCAATAGTTCATGAAAAAGATTATTTTTTGATAAGCTTTTTCCCCGGAAATCGGTCAAAACTTTACGAATAGGCAGAAATTCCTGGCTTGAAAGAATGATATCGGCGGCTTCAAGATTAATCCAGTCTTCATAAACGATTTTTAGAGATGGAATCTCCGCGAATATCAGGAATTTTTCAGGAATGTAAGAAAGCGGCTGTTTGATTGTAAAAAAATAGTGGACGGTAAGCCCTGCAATTCCGGCAAAAAGCAGTATAAAAATGAATAATAATAACCGAATGATGAATCCGGCAATAGGATTTTTTTTCCGCCTTTTTGCATGATCTTCTTTTTCCATCTGAGCCTTCCTTACATTATAATTTTAAATTTGATTATTATATCCAATCAAATGGGGTTAGTCAAAATAATAATTTGTAAAAGGCCTGATAAATCTTATTTATTGTATAATCACTTCATTTCTTCTAAAATATCATGCTTTAATATTATAAAATCTTATTTATTAATTTTTATATCCATAGGAAACTAAAAAAGCGGAGACGGTAATATGGGCCGATTGATAATTGGCTTTAAAAACGCGTATTCATCATATTTAAAACCTGATGCGGTTACCGGTTCTATTGAAAGTTCAATTTTGATATGGGACTTTTTCGAAAAAACAACTTACAAAGCCGGTATTATAGGATTTTTAATAGGACTTGTTGTTATTCTGGAAAACGCCGGGAAACCAGAAAACCTTGGACCGGCAGTCGCAATGAGCCTGATTTCCATACTATACAGTCTTATTTTTGTAATTATAACCAGGATTCTAAAAGCGAGGATTTTGGAAAGATAATATAACTTCTATTCTTTAGCAACTCAGGCGGAATCATTTTACCAGAAATTGTATATGTATTCTATATGAAGGAATAAATACTCTCCGCCTCCATTTTCTTTAGTTATATTATATTCATTTTCTTCTTTCAAATTGCCCCTGTAATCATATATATAGCCGGTCTTTGTTCTATACTGTACATCAGCAGTGATTTTCTCTATTAATCTGCCGTTATTATCATATTTATAGGTGATGCTGGTTGTAGGCGTTTCGCTTGAAGTATATAAATCCTCTTTTATAACCCGTCCATCAGCATTATATTGATAAGTGGTTTTGTTTATAACCGCCTCGTTTAAATAAACATCGCTCTGTTCAATCAATCTGGAATCTGAATTATATTGAAAAGCCGATTTCAGCTTCAAATCTCCCCGGGAATCATAAGCGCTTGACTGCAAAATTTTACCCTGATTATCATATGTGTTGCTGATCTTTTCAAACAGTCCCCCATTGAGATTAAAAGTTTTTTCTTCAATTAAATTATTTCCTCCGTCATAGCTGTAAACCGTCCGGCGTGTAGAAAGCCCGTCAAAACTTATTTTCTGCACCTTACAATTATTTTCATTATAATTATACGAATTCGATGAATGAATAACCCCATCTTTAAAAAACAGCTCGGAGCTGATCAGGTTATTATTATCGTCATACCAATAATTCCAGCGATAAATAAGCAATTCGTCATTATTAAAAAGCTTCGTTTCTATTTTATTTCCACGTTTATCATACTTGTTTTCAGTAACGTCTTGAAGTATATTCATAATCTGATTATTGGTATTATCCACCTTATATCTGTTTATTTTCATTTCAGCAGTTGGAACAACAATTTTATCCTCTTCCCATCCTGTTTTCTTAACCGGCGAATTAGAAAATATAACTCCCCATAATGAAAAAATAAGAAATATTATTATAAAAAATTTAGTTTGATTCATAATAACACCCTCCTAATAATTCATACTTTCGATTAGCACAATAAGTATATGAACAAAAATTTCCATAGTCAATAAACACAATATTATTAATAAAAAAGTAAGGCGGGTAAAACCCGCCTGAAATTTTATTTATTAATCAGTTTTTAACCCAGTTTGATTTTTAGCAAGCAAATAACAAAAATCGAAGTTATAAATGTAAGCAAAAGCGAAAATACAAAAGCTACTCGTATAACTTTATTCTCTTCACCGAGTTTTCCAATTGAGGCCGCCGCGTTCTGCAATTTCGCAGGCGATATTACACTTGCGAGGCCGCCGCCGAAAGCAAGACCGGCAGTTATGATGATAATGCCTTCAAGTCCCATTTTCAGATTCTGAGCGGTTGTCATAGTATATTTGGCGAACATGCTGATTGTAGATGCTTCGCTTCCGGTAATAAATCCGCCTAATAACCCTATAAAAACTGCTACTCCACCATAAGCGTTATGAAAAAACATTGAGGAATAATCCGCCAGTACTTTTACCATACTCGGAACAGCAAAATTTTTTACCGCCATATTGTATCCGGACATATTCATTACTTCACCGATGGCAAAAAAGATTGCAGCCGAGAAAACAGGCCTTGGAGCCTCTTCAGCCAGACGGCCAGAGATTCCTTTAATTCTGCGGCTTTCGGCTTCATTATAGGAATTGATATCAAAATACTGACCAATATCCATGTATATGCCTGCCACAAAGCTCTCGTATCGAGAGGCGCACTGTTGGCAGTTAGTCCGTTTACAGGAAGTTTATAATTATAATACAGGAAATTAAAGAAAGGTTTCGGGATATTAAGTGCAAGAATAATAACAATCAATATTAGCCAAGGCATCAAGGCCTTCCAAAGCGGATATCTCTTCTCGTATTCCAATTCTTCAGCGGAAAGCATGGTTTTATCAATTACTTTTTTACCTGTGGCTATAAGGTAAATCACCATTGCCAGGATAACTGCGATACCGCAAAGTACACCGGTCAATATTACAAAATTATCATAGCGGTTTGTAAAATAAGAGACTATTCCTATGACCAGGCCAGTAAATAAGCAGGGCAGCCAGCCTTCTTTAATGCCTTTCCATTTCCCTGTTATCCAGAGCATACACAATCCTATAAGGGTTGAAACCAGGGGAAGAAAATAAAAAAATATACTCCCGGCCTGAGAAAGTGATATTTCATGGCCTTTACCCAGAAAACCGTTCGCAATATCGACAAACGCCACAATCGGCGCTCCCAGAAGGGCGTAAGTGCAGAGCGAATCATACCCAATGGCCGGAAGTGCGATAGCGACATATGTGGAATAACCCATGGCAATTAAAATCGGCGGCAGTAAAGAAACAGGTGTTGCTCCGACAGCGACCATAAGCGTACCGAACCCGATATTGATCATCATGATTTGTACGCCCCTGTTCTCACAGGCAATGGATTTAATGAAAATGATGATTCTTTTCAAGGCTCCGCATTTTTCCATATAAGCCATTTGCAGAAGCGATGTAGCCACGATAAGTGAAACAGGGAATGAACGTATGAAGCCCGATGCGGTTGATCTGAGGAGAACTTCTGCGGATGTTTGAAAAACGAAAAATGCGGTAATACAGATAACCAGCCAGCCGATTATGCCGCTGAAATCCGCCGGTTTTTTCCAGATAATCAGGACACAAAGTAAAACTAAAATGGGAAGCAGGCTGAAAAATAGTAACCACAATGACATGCTAACCTCCTAAATCAAATCTGAAGAGAAGTAAAGCAGTAATAGCCATAACTCTCTTCAAACCGCACCTCGCTTCCTTCAAATATCTTCAAACCGGTTAATTATTTTTGTATTAATTTTTGTATCTTGTATATTTTATTT
This sequence comes from uncultured Spirochaetota bacterium, assembly GCA_963783575.1. GTDB lineage: Bacteria > Spirochaetota > Brevinematia > Brevinematales > JAOACQ01 > CAWEAK01. The sequence continues at coordinate 96,884 of CAWAOD010000009.1, forward strand.
ATAATTTCTTTAGCGATTTTTAAAGCGGTAATATCAGCTTCAGGTTTATGAATCGGCTCCCTGTCCTCGTTAATGCATTCTATAAAATGAATTTGTTCCAGCCGGAGAGCGTTATCTTTATGTATGAAAACCCTTTCCACAACATTTTCCTGTTTATATTTTATCTCTTCTTTAAGCACAAGATAATCTTCCTGCGGCTGTCGGGTTATGGTAATTTCCTGCGTGTCATAATTTAACGAAACGTATGCACCTTCCTGGGAAATAGCCAGTGTTCTTGTTTTGTTTTCGGAAACACGGCTTGCCGTTATGTTAGCGACAACCCCATTTTCAAAAAACAAAGAAGCATTTGCAACATCCTCAAAATCAGAATAAATCCTCTGCCCATGAGCGGCAATATCAACAACTTTAGATTGCGCTATTGAGAGAACAATATCGATGTCATGGATCATTAAATCAAGAACCACACCGATATCTTTGATTCTGCTTCTAGGTCCCATCCTCTGGGCCTGGATAAGATAAGGTTTGTTGACAATATGTTTGAGTTCCTGAACCGCGGCATTAAATCTTTCAACATGCCCCACCTGCATAAAAAGATTTTTCTTTTCGGCAAGTTCAACAAGTTTCTCGGCAAAATACACTGTTTTTGTCATCGGTTTCTCAAGCAGGATATGTTTTCCCGCCATCATCGCCTCGGATGCGAATTTATAATGCAGATAGGTTGGAACCGCAATAATGATCGCATCAACCGATGATAAGAACTGTTGGAAATTCGTATAAGCTTTTACTCCGTATTGGGATGCAAGTTTTTTTACCAGATCCTCATTAGAGTCGCAAATCGATACGAAGGCTACATTATTTACAGTTGATATGGTATTTATATGGTAACGGCCCATATGCCCAGTTCCAACAACTCCAATTCTTAACACTTCAAGCTCCTGAATAAGTTTATTATTTTATCCATATATCTTCAAGATCCTTATGGCTCATAAAATACCGGTATGCATATGAACAGCTTGCATTAACTTTAAACCCGTTACTTTTTGCATAGTTTACCGCGAATGAAAGAATTTCATTTGCGATACCCTGATCTCTATATTCAGGCGGAACATAAGTATGATAAAAATTTAATTCATTTTTACCCGTAATTTCATACTCCAGAACTGCTTCTTTTTCACCAAGCACACAGAAAAACTTTTTTTCGACAGAATTATGCTGAATACTGATTTCCATATTTCTCTCTATTAATTGCTAATAAATGAAGCTTAATAATTTACGCTATCATATAGATTCTAACATAATTCTTAAGTTTAATCAAAAAGATGACAATCTTAAAGATTTAATCCTCAATCCCGCTTTGTTTGTTTCAAACAAAAGCCAGTCAAGCAAAAAAGTGCCTTCATGAGCATAACAGCCTATCTTTTTCAGATACTTAAAAGCTGTTCTCGATTCACTCACAGGTAATTTTAACTTATAAAATTTGAATTGTTGATATTCTCAATTTGAAAGATTTTAGAAAATAATATGCTATTCTTTGTAATTTAATGATATTAATTTATAATTTATAGGTTGAAAATCATAAATAGCGGGGAAATAAAATGCAATTCAAAGCAATAATATTCGACCTGGACGGGACACTTCTTGATACATTGGAAGATCTTGCAGAATCAATGAACAGCGTCCTTTTAAAAGCCGGGTTCAATACATATCCTGTGGAATCATACAAATATTTTGTAGGAGGCGGAATGGAAACTCTTGTCGAACGAACTCTGCCTGAAGGCTTAAAAACCGGCGGCAGAATAAAAGAATTCTTAAATCTAATGCGGGAAGAATATGGTAAAAGATGGTCGAATAAAACACATCCATATAATGGAATTCCGGAATTACTGGATGAGCTGGAAAACCGGGATTTGAAAAAAGCAGTGCTTTCAAACAAACCCGATGATTTTACGAAGGCCGTAGTGTCGAAGCTTCTGCCGGAATGGAAATTTGATGTCGTTAGAGGCCAGAAAAAAGGCGTCCGAAAAAACCCAATCCGGCCGGGGCTTTAGAGATTGCCTCTCAAATGGAAATTCCACCGGGTGATTTTATTTACCTTGGAGATACAAATACCGATATGCAGACAGCAATCACGGCAGGGATGTTTCCCGCCGGCGCTCTTTGGGGTTTCAGAACCGCCGGAGAAACTCCTGGCGGCCGGAGCAAAAGAACTTATTGAAAAACCTTCGGATTTGCTGAAATTTCTTTAAACAAGTTAAGAATCTAACTTGTAAAATTCTCTTTCCAGTTTTTCGTAATAATCGATCGCTTTCCTGACATAAACCCTTTTTTCGGAATATGGCCGGTAAAAAAACGATCTTTTGAAGCCGTAAACAATAATGTCTTTAAGCTGTCCCGGCGTTATTGAAAAATGTGTAACGGCAAGCTTGATTTCATTGCTTACATTTGTATGCGAAATAAGCCTGTTGTCCGTACAGATCGAAATCGACAGCTTATTCTCAAGCATCTTTTTAAATGAATGATTCTTAATATTCTGCAGTTTCGGTACGGTCTGGAGGTTGCTTGTAAGGCAAACTTCAATGGTAATGCGCTTGTCGGCGATATAATTAGTGAGGTTCCGGATATATTTCTTTTTGTCCTTATTTTCTTTTGAGAAAATCATATCCTCATCAAAAAGAAACAGACCATGTCCAATCCTGTCGGCATGAAGTTCAGTAATTGCAAGGAATATCGATTCCGGCCCAAAAGCCTCTCCGGCATGAACCGTTTTTTTAATAAAGTGCTTATGGATATAATCGTAAGAAAGCTTATGATCGTCAGCCGGGTATCCGAATTCGCTCCCGGCAAGATCAAAAGCCACAACCTGGATGTCGGAATTATTTTTTAATTCAACTATAGCTTTTGCGAGTTCCAGCGAAGCAAACTGGATTTTCTCAAGTGTTGATGAATATTTATGAAGTGAGAACAAATTTTTGTAATATTCCGAAAAATTCTCATTGCAATACCGCATAGCGCAGGCAATAATCCCATAATCAAAAGGTGGTTCATCCGCAGGTATTTTGGAATTTATAGAGCTTCTGGCCGATCTTAAACCACTGTCGACAGCGGCCATAACGTCCTCGAATGAATTTTTCCCATTCATATGAAGCTGCGGAGCAAACCTGACTTCTATATATCTGACGCCTTCATCAAAATTGTCAACGGCAAGCTCATAAGAAACCCTTTCCAGTGATTCCCTGTCCTGCAGTACTGCGGTTGTAAATGCAAAGCCCTGTAAATATTCCTCAAGCGAGGAATAGCTTTTCTTAAAGACTAGTTCATTAAGCCCTTCTTCGGTATATGAAGGGAGGGTAACTCTCCTTTCCTTAGCCAGTTCGATCAATGTTGACAGTCTGAGTGACCCATCCAGGTGAACATGCAAATCCGTTTTCGGTATCCGCCTGATAAAGTCATCCGAAAAAAATCCCGGCATTGTAAACCCCCAATAATACAGAAATCTTGGATTCAATTTTATATAATAACCTATTTTGAAGGAATATTTCCTTTTGCGGTGATTTTTACAGACACATTATATGTTTCATTGCTAACCTCGAATACAAATTTCGGTAGATTCAAGGCGGCCTGCAGTAAAATATCGTTTGAGGCGCCGGCAATAAACAGCGGCTTTGTTTCAACATAATTCAGTTGCGTAAGGACTTCCGAAGGGCCTTTTATATAAGCCAGATTTTTATCCATTATGATGTCCTCAATCTTATATCCTTCTTTCGGATTACCGGATATAATAGGCTGAATAAAAACTATTTTACTGACAATCCTGTCGATTTTTACGCTTACCCTTTCTTTCTGAAGATTAATGATCAAGTCGGATTGAGGCTCATTAATGACAATCTCTATTTTATAATATTTTGTCCCTGGAATTGCATTTTCAAGATTAACCACAGGCTTAATGATTTTCGATATTGAGATATTTTTTAATTTTTCAATCCTGCCTTTAATTATAAATGAAGCAGCCGTATCCGAACTTTCAAGCATTATTAGATCGGCCGGAAGATTTAAATATTGGATGGGGATTGTAAAGCTCTGTTCGATATATGATAAGGAATTGACATAAAACCATAGCAAAATTGCTATAAACAATGATATCAGCTTTATCTGCCATTCTTCAATTATAAAATTCAGGATCTTATTCCATACCCCAGATTTCATTGATTCTTTCTGTAAAATTCTCATAAGCTATTTCCTGTTCAATTTTTCCCTTATACGCGATGGAAACCTTCCCTGTTTCCTCCGAAACAATAATACTTATAGCATCGCTGTCGGTTGTAACGGCAATGCCGGCCCTGTGCCTTGTTCCCAGTCCGCTCTTGCTTTTCAGCATAGCTTCGACCTTCACCGAGGGAATGATTACCTGAGCCGCACTGATTCTGTCTCCCTGAATAAGGACAGCCCCGTCATGCAAAATGCTCCCCTTATAAAATATCGACAGTAGAAGTTCGGCTTTTACTGCGGAATCAAGCTGCACAGCCTCATCCAGAAGCTGCTTAAGCCCCACTTTTCTTTCAAGTATTATAAGCCCTCCGATCCTTTTTTCACTCATTCTATAAATCGCTTCGGAAATTTCATTGAGGGTTTCCATGGAAACCTTCCCACTTATCCCGGCAATACCACTCTGCCCGATCCTGGATAGCACCCTCCTAATTTCCGGCTGAAACAAAACAACAAGTAAAATAACAAAATAACTCACAACATATCTGAATATCCACGCTAGCGTTTTTAAATCTATGAATTTTGCAATAACATATATTACTACAACAACAAAAAAGCCTTTTATAATTGTAATGGAATTAGTATCCTCAAAAAGTTTATAGATAAAATATAAAAGATACGCCACACAAACAATATCTATTATATTTTTAATGATCTGAATTACAGAAGAATCCAATAGATTTTCCATAAAATACCCTCACCATACCGCCGCAGACAAGTATCCCACAACCCTGGAAAAATCTCCCGATGTTTCGCCGGAATTTCTATAAACAAGCGTTTTTATATTATTCCTTTTAAGCATCAGAGCCAGTTCCAGAAATGTGCAGATCGGGCCTGCCCCGCAAGCCTCAACGCTTCCCTGTATCGCTTCTTCGATCAGCTTATTTGAATTCATCTGCTCCAGCATACCGATCAGCCTATTATCCAATTTTTTGGCTTCCTTATCATTATGATAATGAGATAGATCGCTCGAAACAACAACAATATATTGCCGTTCATAATCTTTAAGCAGGCTGAATAGAATTTCCAGCCCAATTTAACATTCCTTACAGTCTGTTCACCCATAAGAATAGGAACGATCTTAAAATCACCGTTTAAAACCGTCTGTAAAAATGGAAGCTGAACTTCAAGGCTATGTTCCTTAACATGAGCCGTATTGACATAATCGAATGTACCCTTTCCAATATCGGCAAGGGATTTTATTAATTCAATATCAACCGGAATCTCACCGAGCGGCGTTTTAAATGACTTATAATAGGAAAGCGCAAATCCCTCAAAAAATGTAAAATGGCTCGGCCCGATTAAAATAACCGTATCTATCGATTTTTGCTTTATCAGCGAATACGCGTAAGCGGCAATTTGCCCGGAGTAAACATATCCCGCATGGGGCACGATAATCCCGAAGTAATTGTCAACAGCATTTTTTTTAAAATAATCAACCGTTTCGTTTGGAACATTCGAAATATAATTATTAATCATCCTTTTTAAATTAATAGTATCATCGGGATAAAACAAACTTGCAACGGCCGGTTTTCTGACTTCGTCCATACATTGAACCTCTGCGCAATCGTTGCGCATGCAGAACTGTCGTTCTGCACTATCTTTATTTACTTGTAAAACTATCATGGAACATCCTGTTCCCTTTGTTGCTTGGAGTCAGTAGAAAGCAGTAAATTCCTTAAAACTGGAAACTTTTGTGCAATCCGTATTTAATTTCCCAAAGCCATATGCGGCAAAAATAAAATCTATGTCGGCTTCATCGGATGCTTCCTTGTCAGAGATTGTATCACCGATATAAACTGCATTTTGCAGATTGTGTTTTTCTACCAGTTTCTTTATCATTTCCGCTTTGGAAAGATTGCTCTTCCCAAAACAATCTGAACCGGTTATATACAAACTTAATTTCGAATGCTTTATAAAAGCATCCAGATACCAGTCATCGCAATTGCTGACAATAAATATCCTGTAAAACTTTGACAGTGATTCAATGCCTTTTTCAACATAATCATATATTATTCCGCCGATATTTTCAATAAAACCCTTTTCATAATAATTCATTTTTTCTATAATATCAGGATATTTTTTATAATTCCCGGATATAAAATATCAAGACATTTAACAAAGGGATTACCGATTACTTTTCTTAAATCTTCTTCTTTCACAATAATATTTATCCCGAGAGCTTGAAAACCTTTTGTCCAGGCTTCCGAACTGATTCTCAGCGAATTCCATAAAGTCCCGTCAAGATCAAAAATAATCGAGTCGTACTTCATATCACTGCATTACCATACCGCCGTCGACATTCAGAACCTGGCCGGTAATATATTTTGCCCTTTCAGAAACCAGGAACATAACCGCGTCGGCAACATCATCAGGCGATCCGTAAGCTTTCATGGGTATTGTTTCCTTTATCTTTTCGGATACTTCCTCAGACAGGGCTTCGGTCATATCCGAACGGATATATCCGGGTGCGACGGCATTAACCCTAATCCCCCTTCCTGCCAATTCTTTCGCCGATGTTTTTGTCAAACCGATCAAACCGGCCTTTGAAGCCGAATAATTTGCCTGCCCGACATTACCCATTATCCCAACTACACTTGCTATATTTACGATACTGCCGCTATTCTGCTTGAGCATTTGTTTTGAAACATATTTTGTACAGAGAAAAGCGCCGGTTAAATTGATTGAAATCACTAAATCCCATGATGCTTTCGGCATTATCATCAATCTTGCATCCTTTGTTATACCTGCATTATTAACCAGGATATCAATTTTTGAGTATTTTTTTACAATATCATCAATCACTTCTCGTGTTGATTCTTCGGAAGAAACGTCATGCCTTAAAGAAAAAGCTTCAACATGATATTTTTCGCTAATTTCATCAGCGGTTTTCCTCGCCATTTCCTCATTAATGTCTGTTATGATTATTTTCACACTTTCTTCAGCCAGTCTTTCGGCAATCGCGCGGCCTATACCACGGGCGCTTCCGGTAATTAAAGCAACTCTGCTTTTAAGTCCAAGTTCATCCATTTATTCCTCCTTCAATCAGCCTGAGATTTCCCGGATAACCCGCAAAGTCTTTTCAATTTCTTCTTCCGTGTTGAAATATCCAATGCTTATTCTGACCGATCCTTCGGGAAATGTACCCAAAAATTTATGCATTACCGGGGCGCAATGGAGCCCGGCCCTGACGGCAATATTTTCCGACTCTAGAATTGAGGCAGTTTCCACAGGTATAAGCCCGGCTAAATTAAAACTGATTATTCCAATCCCCTCATTGGGGTCTTCAGTTGTATATATTTTAATACCCTTTATTCTGCGCATTTCTTCATACATGATATTTTTTAAAAGTTTTTCTTTTTCCTGTATTTTCCCAATTCCGGTATCATTGATAAACCGAATCCCTTCAGCAAGCCCTGCTATCCCGGCGATATTTGGGGTTCCTGCCTCAAGCCTAAAAGGCATTTCTTCAGGGTGGCTTTCCGTTTCGGACTCCATTCCACTCCCGCCAACCCGGTAATAATCAAGGTTAACCCTGTCAGAAACATAAAGCCCGCCTGTTCCTGTCGGTCCGTAAAGAGCCTTGTGCCCTGTAAAAGCAAGAAGGTCTATCTTCATTTTTAATACATCAATTGGAATTATCCCTGCCGTCTGAGCCGCATCAACAAGAAAAAAAGCGCCGGAATTCGCATTCACAACATTCCCGATATCTTCAACGGGCTGGATCCATCCGGTAACATTAGAAGCATGGTTCAAAACAACAAGTTTGGTTTTTTTTGTCAATTTACTTTTTATCATACCCGGCAGGACTTTCCCCCCGGCCGGATCGATTCTGACAATTTTGATATTTTTTCTTAAAGAAAGAAGGCTGAGAGGCCGCGATAGCGAATTATGATCGAGTGATGTTGTAATTACCTCATCGCCGTCGAGTAGTACTCCCTGAAGAGCAATATTCAGTGAATCCGTGGCGTTATAAGTAAAAGCAATGTTCTTACTTACCGGCGCATTGAATAAATCGGCTAATGCCCTCCTTGTACTTTCCATCATCTGGTTTGCATGGATGGAAAGCATATGGCCGGAACGTCCCGGATTAGCGCCGTAATTGCGGTAAAACCTATCCATTTCTTTATATACTGACTCTGGTTTCGGGAAACTTGTCGCTGAATTATCTAAATAAATCATATACATTATTTTAAAGCCAAATATTATGATGTCAATAAAAATGAATTAAATGATATTTGAATATTTTTGATACTACAGCGGAATATTGAGTCTATAATAATATCTGTTTGATATGGGTTGAGCATCATGCTCATTAAAATAAATTCATCTCTTCTTCTTTCATTTTATATCCCAGATGTTCATAAGCAAGCCTGGAGGCTAGCCGTCCGCGCGGGCCCCTTTTGATGAATCCGTTCTGAATAAGAAAAGGCTCATAAACATCCTCAATTGTTTCAACTTCTTCGCTGACAGCAGCTGCCAGCGCTGAGACACCGACAGGCCCGCCGTTATAGTGTTCGATGATTACTTTCATAATCCTTCTATCCATGGCATCAAGACCTTTTTCATCTACCTCAAGTTTTAAAAGAGCATAATCGGCAAAGGATTTTTCTATTTCCATCTTATTTTCAACAAGCGCGTAATCGCTGACTCTTTTTAGAAGGCGGTTTGCTATCCTAGGTGTGCCGCGCGCCCTCTTGGCAATTTCTAGGATACCGTTTTTATCTATATTTACATCAAGTATTTTTGCGCTTCTATCGATTATACGCCTGAGGCTTTCAGAATCATAAAAATCAAGGCGCTCTATAATTCCGAACCTGGAACGCAAAGGGCCTGTAATTGAACCGATCCGCGTAGTCGCACCAATAAGAGTAAAATGCGGAAGTGTGATCCTCAGCGTCCTTGCACCTGTTCCTTCTCCGATGATTATATCAACCTTAAAGTCCTCCATGGCGGAATAAAGGACTTCTTCCAGAACTTTTTTCAACCTGTGGATTTCGTCAATAAAAAGTATATCCCCCTCTTCCAGTGTCGTAAGGATGGCCATAAGGTCTCCCTGCTTTTCTATTGCGGGGGCGGTAGTAATTTTTATTGTTTTACCGAGTTCGTTTGAAATAATTTTTGCCAGCGTTGTTTTTCCAAGGCCGGGTGGACCGTAAAGTATTGTATGATCAAGAGTCGTTTCTCTAATTTTTGCAGCCGTTACAAAAACCTTAATATTCTCTTTCACTTTATCCTGCCCGACAAAATCTTCAAAAGTCTGAGGCCTGAGTGTATCGTCCATATCACCCTTAAGAAAATCGGATGTTGTCAGCTTCTCTTCTATCATATCAGCCTTCTTTAAAAATGATCTTTAGCTAATATTTCATTAAAAATAACATCAGCAATTCTGAACAATTCCTTTTATAAGAATTGTATCCTGATTTTAATGTATTTGAATCATAATCATTATAAAGTGGAACTTTCTTTTTAACAAAAAGTAAAGAAGAAAAATTTGACTAATTCTTTAATATAGAATAAAATATTTACTAATATGGATTGAAAAGGAGGAGATTGTGCCATTAATTAAATCTGCCAAAAAGAGAATGAGGCAGGAAGGTAAACGTAAAGGAAGAAATAAGGCTTTGAAGAGTTTTATGAAAAATTTAAAGAAAAAGACCCTATCTATATTAAATGATGAAAATGCAAAAAAAGAAAATGTAATAACGGCTTTAAATTATTATAAATCTAAGCTGGATAAAGCCTGGGCTCAAGGCATAAATAAAAGGAATAAATCTTCCAGGTTAAAATCAAGAATTGATCTTTCTTTTGCAGTCAAGTTTCCTGTTGAAAAAAAGTAGGAGGAATAAAATGGGTAAAAGTAAAATGACGAAGTCCGATATAGTGGATGTTGTTTTTGAAGATTCGGAAATTAAAGAATACGGGATGTCAAGAAAAGAAGTTGGGGCAGTAATTGCCAAATTTGTTGAAAAACTGAGGGAAGCTATAGAGAATCTGGATGAAGACGATAGAATAGAACTTAGAGGATTTGGGACATTTGGAATAAAGAAAAGAAAAGCAAGAATTGCCAGGAATCCGAAAACCGGCGAAGAAGTTAAAGTACCGGAAAGAAAGTCTCCATTTTTTAAAGCCGGAAGGGAAATGAAACAAACAATTATGAATAGCTGATTATGTTAGTAATTTTTTACTTTGAATTATAAGCATTGAATTCTTATTAAAAAGCCTGTTGATAGCAGGCTTTTTTTATTTAAGAATAAATTTATATCTTCCGATAAACAAAATAGTAAATTTTAACCTGATGCATAGATGTTAAAGAGAGTATTATATGATAACTGAAGAGATATATAGAGACGAAAAAGAAATAATAAAAGTCATTTCGATTATTTGCGCAAATCAGGCTATGGGTGTGTTTAAAGACAGGGACATTCAATTTAATGTGAGGTTTAAAGAATATAGAAACGGACAAATTCAACTCGGTAATATCGAATCCTCGAAAGTCGGCTTGAATCTTGATTCATATATGATGAGGCCGATGGAAGCTGAAGTTAATCTTGGAGCCAGCATCTATTTATTTACGGCAATACCGGTTACGGCAAAGTCTATTTCTATGCCTGAAGAGATAAGGTCTCATCCGAAACGGAAAAATGTGAGAATTAAAGTATCTGGTAATCCTTTCATTTCGAAAATGTATGCTTTGGTTTCAGTTAAGGTTGTCGATCCTACAATCCAGGATGAAGAATTGTCGAAAAAAATACATCTTATAATGAATACAATAGAAAGTACTTTGGTTAGATCCGAAAATTACGATATAGCTAAAATATCTCTTTATGACGGAACGGAAAAAAGCACTGTTGCAAAATTAATCAAAAAATATCAGAAACCTTTTGTTGTTTTTGACACGACAAACCTTTCCATTAAAGATGAAACTATTCTCAGTTATGAGGAGTATGTGAAATTTTTGAGTGAGGAAGGAGCCAATTTTAATGATATATTATCACAGCTTGATAAAATAAAAGAATTCTACCAGAAAAATAAGATTAAAAGTGAAGCGGTTGTTCCGCTGATTTTTGAGGAAGAAGTAATAGGTCAAATCCGTGTAGTTTCTTTAAAAGAACAAATCCTAAAGCCGAATGTAATGAGACTGAACACACTTTCATTGAACGCGGTGGACAACCTGTTTACAAAATGTTCTTTTGAAGTGGTTTCAAAAGAACCTCAGACAATGCTTGATATGGGCGTGAATGGCGCAAAATTTATGATTACGGAACCCGATTTATACAAATATGTAAGGCTAATGCGCCGTATTTATCTCCAGCTTTATTTCCCGGATGAAACTGTGATTAAAACCATGGCAACAATAGTCAATGTTTATGACGATACCATCGACGGTTATAAAGTAATCGGTGTTAAATTTTCCATGAATATCGATTGGAAAGATAAAAATAAACTCGATGAATTTATTCAGAGTGTTGTCCGGCTTCAAAAAAACGACTATTTAGCCTGAAATGCCCTATCTATACCTGATGCTTATAATTGTAAGGAAAATCAAGAAAAACCGTATCTATCTTATCCCCAAAAATCATTTTCGTTTCATTCATAAGGGCTTTTACTCCAAAAACCTCGGTTTGATAGTGCCCGGCAAAAATAAGATTTAAACCGTTTTCCCTGGCCGGATAATCGAACATGCTTTCCCCATTCCCTCTCCGGATATAATCGTAGAAACACCAAGATCAGTGGCCTGGCCAAGAATTGACAGCTTCAACCCGCCTGAAGAAACGGCAATTTTCCCGATTAAATCATGGTTATTTTGCAAAAAATCTATCCGCCTTCCTATTTTATCTTTAATTTGGTTTATTAATTCATTAAAATTCAGGGGGTTTTCAAATTTACCTATATATGCGGCTTCTCCAAAATCAGAATCCGGAATCGCGCCCAATGATTTTAAAATCTGAATGTTATTACCGATTTGCGGATGTTTATCCAGAGGAAGGTGAGAAACGTAAAGGTTTATATTATTTCTCAAAAGAATATCAATCCGTTTTTTATCTATGCCGGTGATTTTTTTTAATCCGTTCCAGATAAGGCCATGATGGACTATAAGCATATCACACTTGAGTTCGACTGCTTTAACAAATATATCATATCCGCTGTCAACCGAGAAAGCGATTCTCCCAATCAAATCACCGCCTTCAATCTGCAGGCCGTTAAAAGTAATATCGCTGTAATTTTCAGGCTTGAGAATGCCGTTAAGAAAACCGGTTATCTCATTTCTTGAAACCACAATAAATTATTTCTCCATCTTTCTTCTCTTTTCATATGCGGGAAGTTTTTGATATAGATATACAGCCTTATTATGTTCTTCAAGAGTGCTTGAAAAATAATGTGAGCCATCCGGTTTGGCAACAAAATAAAGATATCCGACATCGGTAGGAAAAATAGCCGCTAATATTGATGCTCTGCCTGGGTTTGCTATTGGCCCGGGCGGCATACCATAATACTTATATGTATTATACTTAGAATCGATATTAAAGTCTTTGAAACCAATGCTGCCGTTATAAGTACCGGTAAGAGTCAGGGCATAAATCAATGTAGGATCAGCCTGAAGCCTCATCCCCTTTTTTAAACGGTTGTAATAAACCCCGGCAATGATCGGCTTTTCAAACTCCTGTTTAGCTTCTTTCTCAATAATAGAAGCCATTATCATCACATTATTCAGTGTTAGACCTTTTTGATGGATTTTAGTCAGAAAATCGTTGTCAATTATCCTGTTAAAATTATCCAGAAACAGCCTTATAATTTTTTTTTTCTCATAATTAAGGGGGATATAATAAGTATCCGGATACAGATACCCTTCAAGCGTAGGATTTTTTTTCAAATTAAATTCCGATATTAATTCCTTATCTTTACATGTTTCAAGAAACTCTTCTTCTGAAATAAGCCCGTTTTCAGACAAAACGGAAGCAATCTGATAGATATTATATCCTTCAGGGATGGTGATTTTAATCGAAAATGTATCACCTGAAGCAAATTTATCAATCAAATCTATATACCTTTCCCCTTTTTTTATTTGATAAACGCCGAATTTAAAATTCATGTCCTTCCGCATCAGTTTTGCAAGAATCTGAAATCTTGTTGTGTTTTTAATTATATTCTCACTTTTAAGTCTTTTAGTAATATTATGAAATGATTCGCCTTTCTTTATCTCAAATAGAACATTATCCTTATTTACCGTCAATTCCGTAGCACACCCAGCAATTGAGAAGCATAAAAAGACAATAAACAAGACCTTCATAAATCCGAGCATTATCGAAGACCTCCCCTATGACAAAAAACCCCGCTTTTGCGGGGTTTATAAATTAAACATTTTATTAAAAAGTTAATGCAATTTATCTGTTGTAATCCCTTTTATCTCTGCTGTCCCTGTTATTATTCCAGCTTCTCTTCTCATCTCTCGGCCTGGCTTCATCAATCCTGAGAGGCCTGCCTAGAAAATCCTGTCCGTTTAAAGCATTCATGGCATTTTCGGCTTCCTGGGTAGTGCCCATTTCAACGAAACCGAACCCTTTGCCTTCCATCACTTTTGCATACTTAACTTCACCGTACCCGGCAAACAATTCATTGAGCTGTTCTGTGGTGATACCATACTTTAAATTCCCTACATACAACTTACTACCTTGCATTTATCTTACTCCTATAAAATATTTCAACAATAATAATTAATAATTATTTGCCGGAAGTATGCATATGTTTTTTACATTTTTCAGCATATGGAATGACTTCAAGACGTTCATCTTCAATTTCTGCTCCGCAAATAATGCACTTACCGAAAGTATTATCTTTAACCCTTTGTATAGCGCGCCTTATATCCTCAATAACTTTTTTTTGAGATGCAGATAAGCCTTCGTTTATGGTAGCAGAACTGAAAGCCTCTGCCCGGTCAACCAGATCACCGTCAATCTCAAACGGATTCTCTTCTTCGCTTGTTTCACTTTTTATATTATCAAGTATCTCATTTTCCATATCAATCAACTTTTGACGATAATACTTCAATTTTTCAGGATCCATACTATGCTCCATTAAATATTATCAACAACATTAACAACTTTATGCCCGTTCCTGTCAAAAAACCGGACATAACCATCTTTAATGGCAAAAATAGTATAATCGGTACCTAAACCGACATTCAGGCCTTTATGAAATTTCGTTCCCCTTTGCCTGACTATTATATTCCCTGCAACAACAAATTGATTAGAATATTTTTTCACGCCAAGTCTTTTTGAATGACTATCCCGCCCATTTTTCGCAGTACTCCCGCTAGCCATCATTTGCCTCCATAATTACTTTTATATTATTTGAAAATTGCTTTTCCAGGACTATTAGACTTAAAGACATGGAATCAAATAGCAGTTTATCTTTTTCATTATAATCCGTAACTTTTGCTGAATAATATCCCACATCTTTTTTAATATCAATCCTGGCTTTACAAAGTTCCTTCTCGCTTAAAACCCAGCTTTCCATAAGAACCGAAACGGAAGAACAAACAATATCGCTTCCTTTCCTATCAAACAGTGCATGGCCGAAAGCCTCAATAAATAAGAATTTATCGGCCGCTTTTAATTTAATATTAATCATTAAAATCCAATTAACTTATATTTATTCGGATTTTCCAGCATTATCAATAGCATCTGCATTAACGTTCTTTTCTGTTTCTTCCGCAGTTTTCGCTGTTTTAGCTTTAGCCGTGCCTAAACTGATCCCTGTAACTTCAATTTTTGTGTATTTTTGCCTGTGCCCGGTTTTCCTTCTATAACTCGCTTTTTGTTTATACTTAAAAACATCAAGTTTTTCGCCCTTGATCAATGGGTCAATAACTTTACCTTCAACAACAGCTTTTTCAACATAAGGCATTCCAATGTGAATGTCTTTGTCTGTTCTAAAAAGTGTAACAGTATTGAATTTTATTTTTCCGCCGGCTTTTGCCTGCATCAGATCGATTTGTATTTCGCTCCCTTTTTCAACTTTATACTGTTTACTGCCTATTTCAACTATTGCATACATGACTTTCTCCTTTAACTAATAAATTAAAGCCTATAAAAATACGTTATAAAACCATAGGGCATCGCTAAGCGCTCTTACAAAGCAAGAGTTTATAGTGATGCCCCTCAATATCTACCAATATAAAATCAAAGTCTAATATAATAAAACCATACTTTGATTTTGTCAAATAATAAGTATTGATTACAAATAAATCAATATTAATTCATGATTTTGATAATTAAAATAACTGCGTTTATATTGTTGATAAGATATGAAATGCAATTATTGAAAAGTATTTGTGGGAGATTTTACTTTAAGAATTTTCCCGCTTTTTATATTTTCTACCAGGTAATTTTCTTCATCCAGTTTTTTTCTAATTACCACATCTGTAATAATAACAATTCCACCATTCCTGTAAACCAATTCTGCCCTGTTATTTTTAAAGTTTTGAAGAAAAAAATCCTCGTTGTTTATTTTTGAGTCAACCGGTTTAATATTATTACTGATAATATTGCCGGCAGGCTTTTCATATTTAAAATTAAATTCCGCATTGGTTAAAATTCCAATGGTGTTTGAAAATCCTAAATATGATAGTCTTATAATGGCTGTATTATTTGAGAAAACTGAATTTAGACCTTTAATTTTAAAATTATTACCGAAATTAAATTCCTCCAATTGCATTTTATTTATTTCAGTTCCCGGGCAATTTGAGATAATCATATCTGTCAGCTCGGGAATTTTTGAAAATTGCCTGACAAATTCGATTTTCACTTTTTGCCCGATCAAAACAAAATCTTTAAGACCGGCATTTTTAAGTCTAATACATAATTCATTGTTGGAATAAAAGATGGAATCATTTATATTAATTGAATTTGTCAAATTTATTTTTTCATCTATTAATTCATTTAAATGGATTATTCTTGAGGACGTATAAACTATTTCTTTTAAATGATAAATCTGATCTCCGAAAATTAACTGTATAAAAAACATCAAAACAAACTCATTTATTATAAAAACCTTCATACTCATACCATCAATATCCTTATTACTAAGTTAATTATTTAATAATTAAGCTTCCGATCTTCATTATCGGAATAAATATGGTTTTGAAAAGAAAGATGCACAAACATTAAAATGCATTGTGCAATATGAACTGTGCAAATTGTCAATAAATATTATTTGAAATAAATTTATTTCAATATATAACAATAAAATAAGCTTTTTATTGAGATAGGTTGGCATATAAATTGCCCTATAAAAGCAAAGCCCCCTTAAAATATATTATTTTTTTGAAACCCTTCCCTACCCCCGGGAAGGGTTTCGCTATTATGGGACTTCTTTTAATCTTGTTTATAACGGATTTCATTACCAGCGCTCAAAAAACCACTCTTCACAGTATTATTGCTGTAAAAAGTAATCGGTTGCTTATCGCCCGAAATAAAAAAAACGGGTTTATTATCTACAATAAATTCTGTATCAACTGACAGAATTCCTCTTGCAATTTCACCGTTTTCATAAAACTCAAGCGTATAATCATGCGTTCGTACGGAACTATTATTATCAAATCCAATAATCTCTCCGCCTTTGAAATAAATTTTTCTGTCATTAATCAATATTTCCGTATCCTTTTCCTTTGATCTGCAATATTTTAAAAATCCTTCCCGATAAAAACAAACCTCAAAATGTGAATCGATAATAATTCTATTTTTCCCGCAAATCCATTCGATATCTTTCCGTAAAAAACCCTTCTTGATATTACCATTATCATAGAATTCAATTATGGAATCCGATTTAAAAATTAAATTTTTATTCCCTAAATTTACATATGTATCATTATCAAGTATACCATTCATTAGAAATCCATTTAAATAAAAATTAATAACACTGTTATTTTTAAATTGAAATTCCAAACCATTAATGAGAATTATTTTCTTACTTATTAAGAAAATCCGGGATATAAAGCCGTTTTTATGAAAATAAACTGTTTCACCGGAGGTTAATTCAAAGGGAATCCCTCCGGCATTTACATTAGTAATGAAAACGAGTATCCCGCTCCTGATCTCACCGCTATCATATAATGAAATTCTTTTAAAAATAAATTTATTATCATTTAAATTAAATTCTTCGGGTTTTGATAAAATCATGCCAAAACGTAATCCTCCTTTTTCGTCAATTAATCTGTATCGTCTATAATAAATCTTCCTGCCGTATAAATTCACAGTTAATCCTGTAAATAACTGTCCGGGCAGATCAAATAAACCAAGTCCCTTTGTTATAAGTCTTATTATCAAATCAATCGAAAATACAAGTAAAGAGATCGTAAATAAGATTATAAATGCCTGACGGTATCGAGAAAGGCCTGTTTCCTGCCTTTTCAAAAGAAAACCGTTATGAGATAGTTCTACAATATCACCGGGTTTTAAAAGGTTTTTTTTCATATTTTTATCGTAAATAACAGTCCATTTGGAAAAAGAACCGGTTTTGACAATACCCTCGGGATAAAAAATTATTTCCCTCCCGCTTTTAAAATAAAAACTGCCTATTTTCTCTTCCTTAGATAATATACCGCCGAAAGTGTTATCTGAATTTGTAAAAATACTATTAGAAATAAAATGTATTTGATACCCTCTTATATTAAAAACTGCATCATCGGAATAAAGTAAAGAAATTAAATTAACAATTAATAAAATGATAAAAATTAATTTTTTCAAAATGACCCTCCGTATTTTTCATTTTTCATTACTGATTCTAATAAAGATAAGATATTTAATCAAATTATAGAATCGCAACAAATTCTGAATATTTTTCAATTGATCAGGCAATTTAAATTTTTTTAGTTTTTTGTTATAAAGGATTATTTGAAGAAAAAGAAAATTTTTGGAAATTAGAATGCCATTCAAGATTTAATAATGGGCACTTCATGAAATTCTTGAACTGCCCAAATCATATTTTAATTATACTGCGGATTAATTGTTTAACCTTAAGGCTCTTTTCGATATCATAAATTTCACGAATCACTTTTTTAACCCTTAATTCTTTGCGATTTTTCAGACCTTCTATAATCTCTATCTTAACTGAATCATCAATGCTGGAATACAGCAGCCGGAGGAGATCAAATACTGCATAATGCTTGTTCCTGGCCAGAATTGCCCTCACGGCATTTATCTGGACATAAATATTCCTGGAGAAAATAACCATTTTTAAAAGCTCATCCAAAGGTATCTCCATAATGGCCGTATCCATAACATTCCTATGTTTTACAATATTTTTTCCTCTCAGAAATATTTTTACAAATGATACCGAATATAGCCATTCCCTGAGTTCCCTGAACTTGAACACAAGGATTTGCGATGTTTGTTTTTTTGCTGCAAGAGATTTGTCATAATCCATTTTCTTTTCCGGGTGAATCAATGTGTTATAAGCCGCAGTAATCTCTTCAAATATTTTTGAATTTCCAGTATTGTTATTTTTAAAATCAGACTGTACAGATGATTTTCTTCCGGCGGCAGAATCTTTCAGATCGGGATGGAATCTTTTGACAAGCTTTCTGTATGCCGCTTTTATTTCTTTTTTATTGCTGCCTTTTGATACGCCCAGAATGTCATAATAAGTTTTCATGCAATCATTTCACCGTAACTATATGTCCCGGCAGTAAGTTCAGTCATCATAAATTCAAGCCTTTCTATCGATTTCTCTATTCCTTCCGGATTCATATCCCTGACCGATAAGTCTATCATATAAATAATCTCATCGATTTCTTCCTGGATTAAACCTTTTTTATAAGCAGGAGGAATGGAGTTGGCAATTTTTGTTATAATGCTTTCGGCCCTTGTTTTAAGTTTCAAGACGGAATTAAGATTGCCGCGGAGTTTTATTTCACCCTCGTATCTTTTCATATGCTCCTGCTGAATCTTTAAAAGCTCTTCTTCGGACATTCTGGACTGTTCAACGATCGTTATTCCCTGCACATTTTGAGTATCCACATCCATTGCACTGACATTCAAAATACCGTTCACATCCAGTTCAAAGTTTACTTCAATCCTGGGATCACCCTTTTCGGTATTCCTGATTCCCTCAAGGCGGAATTTACCAAGCGATACATTGTTCTTACAGTACATACTTTCGCCCTGCATTATATGGATATCTACACTTTTCTGGCCACTGACGACAGTAGTAAAAATCCTTTTTGCCGAAGTTGGAATAGGGCTGTTTCTCTCAATAATGGGAACAAAATAACCGCTTTCGACCTCTATGCCAAGTGATATCGGATTAACATCAACCAAAACCACCCCGCTAACATCTCCCTGAACAATACCGCCCTGTAATGCAGCACCCCTCGCTACTACTTCATCCGGATTTATTGAACAATCAGGGCTTTTACCGAAAAGCTTCCCAACACTTTCCCTAACCATCGGTATTCTGGACGATCCTCCGACCAGAATAACCCTGTCGATTTCATTGATATTAAAGTCGGCATCCGAAACCGCCTGTCTGCATAAATCTATGCTTCTCTGGATATAATCAGCTATCATTGATTCAAATTCCGGTCTTGTTAACTCAAAATCAATGTTTTTAGGTCCATTCTGATCCGCTGTAATAAAAGGCACCTTGATCCTCGCAGATTTTTCAGAAGAAAGTTCGATTTTTGCTTTTTCAACCGCATCATAAATTTTCACAATGGCAAGAGGGTCCTCATTCAGATCGATGCCGGTTTCATCCTTAAACCTTCCTATAACAGAATCCATAATCCGCTTATTAAAATCCTCTCCGCCGAGATTATTATCTCCGGCAGTTGAAATCACTTCAAATATTCCATCGGCGACATTCAGTACCGAAACATCAAGCGTTCCCCCGCCAAGATCATAAATAACAATATTCAGGTCTTCCTGAGAATTTACAACATATGCCAGGGATGCCGCAGTAGGTTCGTTGATTATCCTGAGGACATTCAATCCCGCAAGCTTACCGGCGTTTTTTGTGGCCTGCCTTTGATTATCATTGAAATAAGCCGGCACGGTAATTATGGCATCTTTGACTTTCTCCCCGAGGAATTCTTCCGCCTGGTCTTTTAATTTTTTAAGTATGAATGATGAAATTTCTTCCGGTGAATATTCCTTGTCATTTATTTTGACTTTAAAATCGGTCCCCATCTTTCTCTTAATCCTTTTAACTGTAAATTCGGGATTGGTATATTCCAGGCTTCTTGCCGCTTCTCCCGCAAGGATAACATCATCAGCAAAAGAAACTACTGAAGGCATAGTTCTTTTTCCGTTTTTATCAGGTATAATTTCCGCATCTTCTTTATTCAAGTAAGCGACAGCAGAATAAGTTGTTCCCAGGTCAATACCGATTACTTTTCCCATAGTATCCCTCCGACATTACATTACATCATATTTTTCGGATTTTTACCCTCATTAGTTAAGCGTCGGTAATTTGATTATTGAACACAATAAAACGGCTGGCACACTAATTGATGCATTTCAATAGTTTATATTTAATTATTTTAGTAGGAGTTTATCCGGCATTAATTTCTAGTGATTCCTTAACAGCCTAAAATAGAAAAATAGTTTTCAAAAAATAATTGACACTTAAAAGATAATATATTATAATTAGTTATATCGGGATGTGACTATATGACAAAAAATTTATTTCCTCAAAATATTTCAGACTTTTTTAAGGCGCTTGGAAACGATAAGAGGCAGGAAATTTTATTGACTTTGTTTGCTGATTATGGTGAGCATAATATAAATGAAGTTTCAAAAAGAGTCCAAATAGCACAATCAACAGCCTCAGAGCATCTATCCTTTCTTAAAAGAGCGGGAATATTGGTTTCCAGAAAGGTCAATAAAGAGGTTTTTTACAAAGTGAATACAGAAGGCATAATTAAGATGCTTGATGAAATAAAATCAATTTTAAACTGCTGTATGCCATAATATTTTTTTTAACAATTTATCGTTATATCCCGATATAACTATTTATTATAAAAGCCAGGAGAAATATTTATGGGAAAGAAAATATTTTTGAAAGTTGTAATATCAGTCTTGAGCATAATGTTTTTTATACACGCAATCAGCATTGCTATGGGTATTAAATTTGCAACAGGACCGCTTCAAAAGAGAAAACTATTGGTAAAGGATGGGGAATTTTTGAAGTATAAATGGAATTTTGGAACCGAAAAATCGGACGACGACTATTTTGTATACAGGACCGACAATATTTCCAACACACTCACCCTTTATTGGTTTTGTAAGGATGTAAAGGGCAAGGTTGTTGTCCCGGATCATTATACAAACTATAACAGGCGTGTAAAGGTATCTTTGGATAAGGCTTCCATTCTGTATTTTACACGCGATAATACAAAAGAAACTATTGCCAATAATGAAAAGGGAGTGATTGCAGAAAGTCTTAACATTGACTATAGTACTGGTGAGGCTGAATATTTGAGCAAATCCTGGGATGGAAACCAGACGACTTGTCAAAAGACAAGAGTGAAAATAAAACCGGATTATCCCGTTTGGGAGTTAAGTTCTATTGCATTTGTGGCAAGCCGTTTTATGGATATCAAAAAACCGGGAGTTCTTTTACTAGTACAGCCTGGAATCATAAAAGAAGCTGTACCGGTTTCTTTTATTTATAAAGGAAAGGAAGATATAACAACCATTGCCGGAAAATTCCACACTTTGAAATATAATTTTCAAATTGCAGATCCTTTTATGGGTAAGCTGTTGGAAAATTATGTAAAGTATTCCTCAATCTGGATAGAGGATTCTGAAAGGGCGCTGCTGATTAAAGTAACTTATCCCGGTGCTACGAGTGAAATTGAAGAGATCGGAATATGGAAGGACGCAAAATAAGAACAGTTTATTACTTTATGCATTGATCATCACTATTATAATTTACTTTAAAAGCATTATTAAACCAAAGCCGACAACCAGAACGATAAAAATAATGCCGTAGACCTTCTCCAGAGTCTGAACATTTATCTTGGCTAATATCCTTGGCCCAAGAAACCCGCCGATTACCGAGCCGCTTCCGAGTAGCAACAGCAACATAAGATTGAATTGGCCGACTATCAAATGCCCGGCAAGGCCGGAAACTGCATTAAAAAAAACCACCAATACCGATGTTCCTACTACAGCAGTTACCGGTAAACCCAAAATATACAATCCGGCTACAATAGATGCCGTTCCACTTGTCCCAAACAGGCCTGCCATAATTCCGGATAATATTCCAAAAAATGAGCATAATGCAATTCTTGAACCTGAAAGCGGTTTTGAAACTTTTTTCCCGCTACTAAGATTATTAAGCCTGTTTTTACTTGTGAGAATCATTGGGATGGTCAAAGCTAAAGCATAGATTCCAAAAAGTTTCTGTAAAATAACTGCCGGGACAAGATGCGATATATATGCGCCCGCAAGTGCTCCAGCAAGCCCTGCTATCCCGAAAATAACACCTATCGGCATATTAATATTACCCTTGCGGTAGTGTTCAATAGATCCGACAATTACGGTGGGGATAGTCGCAGCAAGAGAAGTAGAAACTGCAAGTTGTGGCGGTACATGAAATAAAAGAATCAATATCGGAACATAAAAAAAGCCTCCGCCTCCGCCGAATATAGTTACCAGAAGACCGATAGCAAGGCCGACTAATGGCAGCCAGAGATAACTTGAATTATAGGTTAAGTTCATTATCATTATGTGTAAGCCTCTTTATCTTTACTTTCAATAGTTTTTATATCGCTTATTGCATTACTATGTATTTTGTTTATTATTGCATTTAATCCCCGCTGAAACAGGGAAAAGTCTTCCTTTGAAATCTTTTGTAGCCATATTCCAAAGAAATTTTCCCATCCAAGGAGTTTTTTAATAATTTCTTCACCCGCCGGCAAGAGCCGAACTATAACACGCCGACGATCTAACGGATCTTCGCTGCGGTCAACTAACCCTTCATGTACCAGCTTATCAACGAGATGACTGGCTGTAGGTTCGCCAATCCTGAGTTGTTTGGCGATTTTTATTACTGAAGATGTTTTATTGTGGGCGATTATAAATACTGTTCTCAATTGAGGCAGTGTTAGTTGAAGATCCAACCAGGCCGGTACTGAAGCCGTTAGGATATCATGTAGTAAAACCCGGAGCAGTTCAATAACATCAGACACCTGGGAATTGTCGAACGGTAATTTTTCTTGTCTTTTCATAAATAAATTCTCCATAAATCAGTTCGATATCATCGATATATTTTATGATAACGAACTATCCTTAAATTGTCAAGCAATATTTGTAAGTCCGGCAGTATCGATGTAATTCATTAGCTTGGAGAAAGGCAAACGGCATAGAACTGTGGGATCAATTGATCCACTGATACTACTAATTTAAAGCTAAAATATTTTTAATATTTAATTCAAAAACATGCTCTTTAACATTTTCAGATAGATTTAATTGATCTATCTTTTTTAATTGTTCTCCGATTTTTTCAAAAGGCATATCTGAGCCAAAAACCACATGCTCAAAGCCAAATAAGTTTATAGCTTCTTGAATATTTTTTCCTTGACTCACATAACCGCCGGATGTATCAAAATAAATATTTTTAAGATAGCTTATATGTTCATAAAATATTTTTATTCCTAATAAATGTGCCACAATAAATGTCACATCCTGGTTATTTTTTATGAATTGAACAAAGTGATGAGTTTCTTTCTTTGAATACAAATGTATAAATATTGGCAAATGATATGATTTAGCTACTTCAACTAATTTATTGAATTCAGGGCTTTCTATTTTAAAAGGATTCCATGCTTGATGAAGTTTTATTCCTTTCACATTATAATTTCTAATATTTCTTTCAATATTGTTCATATGTTCAAAATCAATTGGATTAACCCATAAGAATTGAATTAAAATCTTAGAAATTTTTGATAAATCAAATTTATTTGATAAATCAAATACGAATTTATTGCCATCACCATTATCTTTTATTAAATTTCGATAAGCAAATCTATTTATTTTATTAAGAAAATAATTGCTATCCGGAGTTTTTCTAACCGGTAATTTAGGTGCATCCGGTAAGTTTAAATTATTCTTAATGCTTGGGCAAATTAATATTTTTTCTATACTATATTTTTTTACTATCTCCAATATAGAGTTAATATCTGCATATTCTCTTGCTGCATGGGCATGCGCATCAATAATCATTTAATATACTCCTTTAAAACAATTTGCATAAGGCTATACTGCATTTGTAAAGCTTAGCGCCTCACCTTTTTGAGAGCCAGAGCTTTACAACCGATTCCAATTTAAACTCCTTTCTCTTTTTATAAAATCTTAAACGGGCGAACCCATTTGTTCAATTCTGGCCGATGCTCATATTATATATTTAGATCTTCTATTTTAGCAATATTTTGTGTTATTATTGGTTTAAAACCTAATGCTTTCCACGTTTTTTCAGCTTCAGA
This sequence comes from uncultured Spirochaetota bacterium, assembly GCA_963783575.1. GTDB lineage: Bacteria > Spirochaetota > Brevinematia > Brevinematales > JAOACQ01 > CAWEAK01. Next base: position 121,635 of record CAWAOD010000009.1, read on the forward strand.
ATTATTTATGACATAATTTAAAGTAAAAGAATTAATCTGTCTATAATACACTACAATTTCCTTCAAAAGTGATTTACATATACCTTGTTTTCTATATTCAGAATCAACCCATACATCATCAATTTTTACTGATTTATCTATTGTAAAATTATCATGCTTATTCAAATATGCTGTTATCATTCCAACAATTTTATTATTTTTTAAATTTATAGCAATTAGTATTCTAACATTACCATCTTCCAATTAATTTTTAAAATACACATTTAAATTATTTCTCCATTCAGGAGTATATTTTAAAATATTATCATTAGAATTCTCCATGTGATTTTGTAACAAAAGACGCATTCTAACTAAATCAGGAATATGATCAATATCAGCATTAATAATTTTAAATTTAATATTCATATTCATTATTCACTCCCCCTCTTTAATAAATAGATACATATATTATGCGTACAACGCTGTTTTATATACGAAGTCCATGATCGTTTTTATTTATAATTTTAATTTCGCCACAATCTATTTTCATATTCAATATCAAAAACTGGGGAATTTGCAGTTATATATTTTAACACTGTTTTACCTTATTATTCCATGTTCAGAATTAGAAGGAATATAAATAGCATCACCTGTCTTAACTTTTTGCTTTTCATTGTCAACCGTCATTAAACCTTCACCTTTAATTATAATGTGACATTGTTCTGGTAAATGCTTATGTAGAGGTTGTTCTTTTCCTGATAAATTTTCACGGTCCGACCTCAAGACAAACATAACACATATGACACTAGAACATGGTAAAACTTTTTATTTTAAAAACATTGTTTCATTATAGAACTAAACATAAAAGTTTTCAAATCAATTTGATCCTAAGGTTCTTTTCAAACTAGGCCTCAAAGCCTGCTTTGAAACCTTAGAGAACATTGGTGATAAAAATTCGACTATCTGGAAAAAGACAAAGTCAGATATAATAATAAGATAATGGGCTTTAAGTAAAACCAATGCACATTAGGTAAATAAAATTTTTTGGAATTGGATGGAAAGGAAAATAACCATTTAAACTAGACTTTTTCTACAAGGCCGTAAAATGAAGTGCAAAATGCCAGTCTATTTATATTCGTATGGAATATAAAATTGTTTTAAATCGCTAATCATATTTATTTCAACATCTTTATTATAAATAGCACAAAATCGGTCTTTCATCGCTTTATGGTCATCAGATTTGCATTGTATAAACACTTGTTTTAATGAAGGCAATTTTGATAAAATATCTTTATCAACTAATCTATTAAAAAAAGGAAAAGAATAACCAATAACAACCAATATTTCTGTTTTATTAATACAGCCTTCAATTTGCGGGTATATAATCTTTTTATAAATATTGTCTTCCCAGGCATAATTTATGTGAGGAGTAATTTTAGTTCGTTTTTGATTATAAAAACTATATAAATATAGTATTTCTGTAACAATGCTTGAAACTTCAACATTTCTATAATTTAGTGAATATCGATCTAAATATTTATTATCATCATAAACTTCACAAATACCATTTAAATGTATTATTGAAAATTTATTACAATTAATTTCAATTTTATAATCTCTTGATATAGGAATTGATTGAAGTTTAAAGTATTGCTCCTGGGTAATTAAATTTGAATAAAAATTAGCAAACGATTTTTCAAATTGAGTATCATAATTCCATGTTAATATTCTTATGTTATCTGGTAGTATAATTTCATTATTTTCTTTATTTAAGATTGAAGCAAAAAATAAATCATAGCGATAATCTAAACGTTCTATTTCTTGTTGTCCAATTATAAAACATGATAATATGGACTTTAGCTTTGCGAGTTCATTTGGCTTATTATTTAAAAATAGTTTTTTAGCAAATGTATCAATAGAAAAATGTTTTTTTGATTCATTAATTAACCATTCTAAATCATTGATGAACATTTTTTTTACTGTACGAGCTGTTATATTTTCATAAAATATTTCATCTTCATTAATTACTGTTGAATTAACTATTTTTAAAAACTCAGTCATTAAAGATGGAAAATTTTCGACAAGTGGAAGTGTATTACAACTAGTGCTTAATTGCGTAAGTTAACGATAGTATTTCTTAATTGAGAACCTTTCACTTCCCGTTTTCTCCACACAAAAGGTTTTGCGGTTTCAGTGTATGCTTTAACAAATGCATCTATTGCTTCTCTCAATTCTTCCGTGTTTTTAAAACTGGCGCCTCTAAGAGCTTTTCGGCTCATAATACCAAACCATATTTCCACCTGATTTAACCAACTTGCCGAAGTAGGCGTGTAATGAAAAAAAACATTCTTATTCCGGGATAACCATTCATCGTTCTTTTTGTGAATACAATAATTGTCTAAAATTACATGAATTTCTTTATCTTTTGAAACATCTACCACCACTCTATCCATAAACTCAAGAAATTCAATACGTCTTTTGTATTCAGTAGTTTGGGTGTGTATTAACCCTGTAGCTACTTCCAGCGCAGCAAATAGGTTCAGCGTTCCATTTCTTTTATATGTACTTTTGTATCCTCTTACAATTTTTCCATTATCCGTCTCTACATAGCCGGTTGTCCTTTCCAACGCTTGAATACCAGGTTTTTCGTCTACAGATATAACCAATGCATTCATCGGCGGATTTAAATACAACCCAATAATATTTGTGGCTTTTGTCGAAAATTCAGGATCAGTGCTGACACACCAACTTCGCTGTCGGGATAAGCAAATTCCTTCTTTTCTTAAAACCCTCCATACCGCATGCGTTGATGTGTTTAAATGTTTTGCTAAAGCCGGACCATCCCAAATTGCCTGCCCGATAGGCGGTGTTTTTTCCAGAGTTTCTAAAACTTTGTCCCTGAAATTCTGCCCATATATTTTTGGCTTTCCTGACCTGGGCAGATCATACAATCCATCAATTCCTTTTTGCTGAAATCTTTTTTTCCAATCAATAACCGTATTTGGTCTTATGTGAAGGTCAGCCGCAATCTCAGATACATTTTGTCCTTTCAGGCTATTGACAATTATTTTCGCCCTCTCTACAAGTCGCGCTTCCATAGTTCGGCTTCTCACCCAACTATCAAGAATAATTTCATCCGCTTTGGTGCATGTTATAACTTGCGTTTTCTTAGACATACAACCTCCTTTTTTATGTCTAAGATTATAATTAATAACGCTTATTATTGCAATTAAGCACTAGCTCCAGCTCCAGTCAAAAAAGTAATATTCATAAAAAATCCAAATTTATATAAAAATTGAACCCCTTCCTCTTTTTACTAAAAACAAAAACGGGCGAACCCGAGGAGCTGGAAAAACTTTTTCTTCTTCTCCGTTTACGTCCTGATGGAAATGATAAACTAATTTACCAGGGTAGCAATAAATGAAATTCCCATACCTGTCACAAACAGATTTCCCATAGAGAAGCTTGAAGATTACCTTTAATGAAAATTCATTAAAGGATGGCAGGAATGGTGAAAAATATTATGTATCAGGACATAAAAAAACTGAAACTTTTGGGGAAAAGTAAAAATGGTGTATCCCGGGAACTGTCAATAGATATTAAGACAGTCCGGAAATATTGGACTATGAACGATGCTGAATACCAGAAAAGCCTGATGGAATTCTCTTTCCGTGAAAAAGAATTCGAAGGAATAAAAACAGATATATTGAAAGTATATGCAAAGAATGATTACATCCGGCTGAATATGTCTGCTTTGTATGACTATTTATTGGAGGTAAAAGGCAAACTACCGGCGAATGAAAATACGATGAGGAATTTCGTACATTACCTGATTGAAAGCGGGCAGCTTACCTTGAATGAAAAGCGACGGTATTACACAAAAGTGCCTGACATGCCATATGGAAAGCAGCTCCAGCTTGATTTCGGTCAATATACCGACAGATATGGCAGAAGGTATTACATATTTGCCGCGGTGTTATCCGCCAGTCGTTTTAAGTATGCGGCCCTCCAGGAGAGGCCATTCCGGACAGAAGACCTGATCAATCATCTGTTGGACTGTTTCGCATATATGGGCGGGATACCGCATGAACTTGTCATCGATCAGGACTGCACGATGGTTGCGAGTGAGAACTCAGGCGATATCATCTACACGAAAGACTTTCAGTATTTCATCGGGGAAATGGGTCTTAAAATGTATGTGTGCCGACCTGCTGACCCGGAAAGTAAGGGAAAGATTGAAAACGTAGTCAAATTCATCAAGCACGGTTTCTTCTCAGTCCGGGAGTTCAACAGTTTAATGGAAGCGGAAGAAAGCCTGATGAAATGGCTGGAAAGAAAAGCCAACGGGAGAATATCCCAGGCTACAATGAAAATACCACTGATAGAGATTGAAACGGAAAGACCATATCTCCAATCTGTCAGGAATTCGATATTCCGTAAAGACAGGATAGGAGCAAGGGAAGAGCGCAGTGTAAGCGATAAATGCCGGATCGCAGTTGATGCAAGCCAGTATGATATTCCCGAAAAATACAGGAACGGTTCGGTGGACATCTACAAGACGGGCAGTCGGCTTTTTGTCTTTGACAGGATAACGGGAGAGCAAATCGCCGAATACCGGCTTTCAGTGATTCCGGGGCAGATTGTAACCAACAGGGCAATGATCCGGGAAATGGGAAAGAGTGTGCAGTTATTGAAAGAAGAAGTAAGCGGGTACTTTGATATTCCCGGCTGGAAGGATTTTCTTGAATGTAATTTCAGGAAGTTCAATCGTTATGTAAGGGACCAATGTCTTTCCGGAAGAAAATACTTCAGGGACAAGATAATTGATACCGGGAAGCTTACACAAGCGATCTCAAACTGCCTGGAGAGTGATAGTTATTCCATGAAGGATTTGTGGGATAATTACCTGAACTGTTTTATAACAGAAAAGGCAGAAATACCCTTGAATGTTGAAAAGATTGTCAGGCCTTCAGTGAATCCTGAACACTATCTTGAAGTAGCTAAATCAGACATCGGGAAATACCAGAGTTTCTGTGACTCCATCGGGGGCCGGCAATGTTGAAGATAAGAGAACAAATCATAACTGCGCTTACAACTCTCGGGTTGAAGGGTATGATAAAACGGATTGATGAGGAAATTGGTGAGGCTGAAAAGGCAAAAGAGTCTTATCTGAGTTTTCTGCAGAGGCTGCTTTCTCTGGAATTGAATTATAGAGTGGAAAAACGTTTTCAGCGGAATATGGCAGGAGCACACTTCCCGGTCCGCAAAGATGTGGAAGGTTTTAATTTTGAAAAAGTGAATGGAATATCTAAAATGGATGTTTCACAGCTATTGGATTTCTGCTGGATTGATAATCATCATAACCTGTTGTTCTTTGGGTCTCCGGGGCTGGGGAAAACGCATCTGGCAATTAGTATCGGAATCCGGGCAGTTGAAAAGGGATATATTGTCTGCTTTGAAAGGATGACTACTCTCATTAAGTTTCTGAAAACGGCGGACATCCAGAGAAGCTCTGCTTTCAGGCTGAACCGGATGATGAAGTCACACTTATTAATCATTGATGAGATAGGTTACACACCTATCGAAAAGAAGGAGGCAAATCTATTCTTTAGTCTTGTAAGTGAATTGTATGAAAAGACATCAATTGTGATAACATCGAATAAGGGATTTCAGGATTGGGCTGAAATGATGGGAGACCCGATTATGACAACCGCTCTTCTGGATAGGCTTTTACATCATTCAAATATTTATAACTTGAGCGGAGAATCTTACAGAATACAAAATTTGAATAAGGAGGTTGAGTAACCATTCTTTGCCTCCTCACTATGGGAAATACTCACGTGGAAGGTATGGGGAAAACTCTTGTGAAGCATATGGGAAATACTCTTGTGGAAGGGGTGGGAAATTACCCGAGCGCAGATATGGGAAAAACTCTTGACATTTCCACCTGAATGGAAAAGTTTTTTCGAGCACCGGAGCGTTATAGCAGCGGTCGTACGAAGGTTTCGCGGCGTATTACTTAGCTGCATGTATTATTTTTAATACTTCGTCTTTTTCAAAATATTTTTTATTTGTATATTTATGAAGTATGCTTGAAATTAATGTTTGATATGGAATACCTTCATCTTCAGCAATCATTTTTATTTTTTCCAAATCAAAATTATTTAATCTTAAAGTAACAGCTTTTTTCTTTCCACTTGTCTTTAAAATTGTTTCGATTTTCTTTTTTTTATCTAATGAAATTGGTTTATATTCCAATGCTTCGTTTTCAATTATTTGTTCTGAATTATCTAATTTATATTTCATTTTTCTTTCTCCTTATAAATCTTATGAAATTTTCTACTGGGATAAACAATTTTTATTATAATATTATTATTCTTATCAATAACAAAAGGAACTGCATAAGTATATTTTTTATAATATATAATAAAAAGCTGTTGATTAGTTTTTTTTGGGTGTTCTAAAATATCTAAATAATTTTGATCCAGTATGATTTGAGCTACTTCATCAACATCAATATCTCGTTCAAATTTTAATTTAATTGCTTTATTTTCATCATAAACAATCATAATAAATAATAATTATTGAAAAAATAAATGTCAATATAATGTATGTATAATGTAATCGAAATTCCGCAAATCTTTCGTACAACGGTGCAACTGTACGGCATTTGCAAGCCTTAGCGCCAGCCCTGCACGCTTAGGCTTGCAAATGTGGTGAGCCCGTAAATAATGACTTCTATTTTAATAATCATCAAAGTCAGATTGAACTCCTTTCTCTTTTTATTAAAATCAAAAACGGGTGAACCCGGGGAGCGCAACATAGAGCCGCTGAGTCTGCCGCAAAACCCGGATTTTTATCAATTTTGCCGTTTTAACTCTATATATTCCAACTAGAAATATTTTAGAAACCCTGCTTTTGCGACAGATTCCGTTGTTATGCGATGGCCGGGCCGAAACATAGGTAATCAAATTATTCTTTTAATTCATCCATTATTATACTATTATAAGATAAAGTTGAAATAATTAATAACGGCAATATTGTCAACATTATATAAAGCATTACAAAGAGACTTTTTGAAATAATATTTGGATCATTTACACCATATGAAAAGCCAAATACTTCGGTTATAATTGAATGTAAAAATACTATCAAAAATATTACCAATAATATTAGCCAAGGCTTTGAAATTATATTTCTAATTTTATAAGGAATTTTTCTCCATAATCTTAATCGACTATTTATTAACATTGCATAGATACTTATAATTATAGCACATCCAAATTGAGCTGCGCCACCACCACTCAAATATTGTAATATTGATAATAAAAGTAAAATCATCCAGGAATATTTAAAATAAATAAAATTTGCTGAATAAATAATAACTATTGTGCTAATAATAATTGCGATTATTCCTGTAATCAGATAATTTGGAATTATTGTAAAAGCTGGCGCATAACCGAATTCCCAAAATCTATTTGATTCACCAATAGCATAAATCATGAGTTTCCCAGCAACAGAATGAAGTTCAATAGCTTTATTTCCTTGAAATACTTCAAATAAACCATGAACTATTCCTGATATGCCACAAATTATACTAACTAACATTACTGCAATCTTTATTGCATTTGTAAATCTTTGGTTTGTATTATTCATATTAACTCCATTTTATGATGATAATTATTTTCAAAATTTAAAGCTTTAGACAAATTTGGAAAAATTCTATATAAATCATTCTTTGCCCAAACTATGATATTATTGTTTTCAAATTCTTTTCTTAATTTATCTGAGATAAAACCTGGGAAAGTAATTAATGGTTGCTGTGTTGGAAATGCTTTTTGATACAATTTCATAATATCCATATAATTTTTAAATCTTTGCTCAGTTTCAGGTGGGGTCGATTTAACTTCAATACATAAATGATCCCATTGTTCATTGTTTCGACCTCTAGGGTAATAATCAACCATAATATCAGCTTCAACAATTTTTCCTTCACCCATTAAATGAAGGCTACTAACTCCTCTAGTTGTATTTTTAAAACGTGAATCATCAATCATAAATAGTTGATTCAAATGTATTATTGAAAGCTATTTTATCTTTTATTTCCATAATTACCTTCATTATATTTTTTAAACGGCGTCTGATGCAATTATGTCTAACTCGATATATACGAAGTTCATATATTACCCCAAATCCCGGGTATTAAATGAACTTCTTTACCAACTTGCCGGGCAACGGCTTGAAATAATTTCATTATAGCATTTTAATTTGCTGATTGTCAATCAGGGTCAGGATAGAATCATAACACCTACCGTTATCGAATTATTATATGGAAAATTCAGAGTTATTTTTGAGTTTAAAATGTTTTTCATATACAATCTCCTGGTATTAATTATAAAAATCCATTAGATAATACAAAGAATCTCCGGAGGCTAAAAATGAAAATTATTTTTATATCCATCTTTCTTTTTCTTTCAGTGTCCGTTTATTCCGCCGACTGGCCTATATACAAGGGCAACCTTTACTTTACCGGCAATAATGACCAGATCATAGTAAAGAACAATAGCCTGAAGTGGCTTTTTATGGCATCCAATTATATCTTTAACCCGGTTGTTTCCGACGGCAAAATCTATTTTTCCGATTTGGATAAAATTGTCTATTCCGTGGATGAAGAAACCGGTAAAATAAAATGGAAATTGGATTTAAAAGACATATCCAGCCATTTTAGCGGAAATGCAGGAGTTCCCGGAAAAGTTAAATATCCGATCATCAGGGGAAATTCCATTTTCCTTTCAGATGCCACGGCAATATACTGCCTTGATAAAAATACCGGTAGAGTACTTTGGGCTAGGTCCGGTCTTCAGGAAAACGAAAAATAAACAGCTGTGATAGACGGTATTTATGCCGACCCTATTCTATCGGGAGATAATCTTTATTATGGCACCAGGAAGAATTTTATCGCACGTGAAATATTTAACGGGCATGTTATCTGGTCCAGCCAGGAGATAGAAAGCTATAGCGGATTTCCCACGTATTACGATGATAAAATACTGGCACAGTCCAGGGATTATAAAAACAACTCTTACTTTGTCCTATGCCTGGACCGGTATACCGGAAAGATTCTTTGGAAGAAACAGATCGATAACCCTCTACAGATATTTTCACCGGTTGTATATCAAGGTAAAGTTTTTATCCCATCGGGAAAAAAGCTTTACAGCCTTTCTTTAAGTGACGGTTCAATAATCTGGCAGAAGGAGTACGGGGATTATATTACCTCAAACCCAAGCTTTACAGACAGGGAAGTGCTTCTGACGATCGGGAATCAAAAAATTGCCGTATTAACGCCCGATAACGGTTCCGTCAGCTATGAACTGGATTTCGGAGCCGGTCCGAACCTTATTATGTGACTGTGAATGATCAGATTTACACTGCTTTTAATTATAATAAAAATATCGGCGGTAAGGATATAACCTTCACATCCGTCAGGGCTTACACCTTCGGCGACAATAAGCCAATCTGGGAATTTCTGCCGCCTTTCCCCGGCGGCGCATCACAGCCGATTGCCTCCCGCGGTACTTTGTTCATTCCTGCAGGTAATTATCTTTATGCAATAGGTACTTATTATGAACGGCCGATTGTTTATGGAAATGACGGCAGCTCAATCCTGGAGCCGGAGGCCGGTTCCCCGGGCAAATCATCATCTTTCGCTGCTGTTCAGGAATCGTCCGGCGGTTCATCAACCTCGTCCCTGCCCTCATCAGGATTGAATGATAATTTTGTAAAAAACCCTGTTTCCAGCCAATCCTCTTTCACCGAAAAAGAAAAAGAACTACCGAAAGCTCCGGAAAAGCCTGTGAACCTGGAAGAAACCAAACCTGGTGAAAGTGTTATAGTTCATAATATTTATTTTGAGTTTGATAAAGCCTATCTCAGGCGTGAGTCCATAGCAACATTGGATGATATTGTCAATCAGCTTAAGAAAAACACAGCAATTAAGCTTGAAATCCAGGGACACACCGACAACACTGGAACCGTGGAATATAACAAAAAGCTATCCGATCGCCGGGCCGACGCAGTAATGGAATATTTGATTAAGAATGGCATCAGCCCCGAACGGCTCCACTCCATGGGATTCGGCGAAACCAAACCGGTTGCCGATAACAAAACTGAAGAGGGAAGAAGTAAGAACAGAAGGACGGAATTTTTGATTCTGGAAAAGTAAACCGCCACCCGGCAGAATATTTCTCATTATTGAGAAAAAATACAATAAACCATCGATTTTTGACGTGATTCCCAAGAAATGATATTATATTTGATTAAAATAATGGAAGGACAAAATATGCAACCATTAATCACAGAAAAAGAATACGAAATCCATTACCATGAAACGGATTTTAGAAGAAAGGTGTGGATTTATAGATTGATGAATTATTTTGACGATATAGTCCTTGAACAGAGTAATTTAATAGGTTTCGGTCTTGATTTTTTTGAAAAGAACAGTTTGATCTGGGTTCTATTAAACTGGGATATAAAAATAATAAAATTACCGTCATACCAGGATAAAGTGCTTGTAAGAACCTTTCCGTATTCTATGAAAAAATGCTATGGATACAGGAAATATGAGATCAGGAATTCGATTGGAGAAAATATTGTAACTGCCGATACTGCCTGGATATTTCTGGACAGAAACACCATGCGTCCCTTGAGAGTTCCGGAAAATATTTGTACGGCTTACGGGATTGTTAAGGATGAAGGAGAAAGCCTGGCAATGGATAAAATCAACTCTCCGGATAGGGATGATATGGAGAAAGATTTTTTTGTGCGATACAGCGATATTGACGGAAACCAGCATGTTAATAATGTCAGCTATGTTGAATGGGCACTGGAAACGGTGCCCATGGATTTATTGCTGAATTATGATCCTTTAAACATAAAGATCAGTTATAAGAAAGAATCAAAATATGGAGACGCCGTCCGATCAATTTCAGAAATAAACATTAACGGATCATCTGCGGATTGCCGGCACAAAATTACAGATAAAAACGGCGTCGATTTGTGTTTACTTCAGACCATTTGGGAAAAGTCAGCTTAATTTACTAAGTACGTTTATAATGTTCAGCAGAACCTGCCCTGCGGTATCGATAGGCTCAATACCTTTTCAATCAAAAAAAGGATCAAGCGTCACGCTTGTCAAAATACCTGTTAAAAATTACTTGAGTGCAGTATATAACTTGTCGAAAATATATTAAAAGATAAAAATCATTTCATGATTTTTATCTTTTAATAAGTAGTTTTGAATAGCGTAAGTTCGGGATAGACAAAACTACACTCTGGTTGGTAAAACCATTGGGGTTAATTATGCGGATTATAAAATGGATCGCATTACTCTTACTGAATTTTTACCTTTTTAACTTTCTTTTCCCGGCTCCGATTGATCTTAAAAATATCATAACAATCGACGGTTTTCAGGATAATCCAATTCTTGGAATGGGAATTGTAACAGGCTTAAAAGGTACCGGGGACGACAAAGGAACACAGACAAAAGAGATTGCCGCAAGAATTTTTAAACATTTCGGATTTAATGTAAATCCGGATGATATAAATCCTAAAAATTCTGCAGCAGTATTGGTCAGCGCTGTTGTTTCACCGTCATCTTCGGTAGGTTCCAGACTTGATGTAAAAATATCCTCTATCTGTAATGCAAAATCTCTTGAAGGCGGCGAATTGATCGTTACACCTCTTTTCGGAGGTGAAAACAGAGAGGATATATATGCGATAGCCCAGGGCAGCATTATAGTTGATAAAACCTCAAAAGGAGTTACAGGCTACATACCGATGGGCGGAATATTACAAAAGGAAATTGAACATCTAATTGTCAGCAGTAACAGGGTATTTTCAATTGGAGTTTTAGACACGCTTCATTTTACATCTATAAGCAAAGTAGCCGATGCCATAAGGGCAAAATATCCCGATTCCATAAAATCCATAACTCAAAATAAAATCAAATTATCGCTGCCGCCCGATATCGAATTCTTCCAGTTTATCAATGACATTTACCAGTTAAAAGCCGATGTGGAAGACAGTCCCAGTGTGATAATTGATTCCAAAAAAGGCATAATTGTTTCCGGCGGAAATGTAATTGTAACGGATGCGGCAATTTCTCTCAAAGGAATGAAATTAGTAGTCGGAAACGGAGGTTCTGCGCCATCCTGGGGTGGAAACGGAGCCTCTCAACAATCCGGGAATAACGTCCAGTACTTTAAAACTACAACAACAGTATCGGATCTTGTGGATGGGTTGAACAAAACAGGGGCGTCAATCGATGATATGATCGAACTGCTTCAGCTTATGTATAAAAACGGTAATCTGAAAGCAAAATTAATTGTTTTATAAAAAAAGGCCGGGCATATTGCCCCGGCCTTTTTAATTAAGTAACTAACTATTCACAAATTTTGTAGCTCGTTCAATTTGCTTTGAGCTTCGTCTTTTAAGGCTTTTGGAGCAGTCGGACTTGTTACGATTTCTTTTAACCGGCTTTGAGCATTATCCCTCGCATTATCTATTAAAGCATTGATATCGGCATCACTCATTCCTGATTTTACAACTTTCTCCTTGTCGGTATGGATAAATTTTATAACTAGTATATAAGCTTTTGCCGTTTTCAATTTTGTGGAAGAATCGCTTGCAGTCTTTTCATCATCAAGAGATTCCCTGAGAACAGACATTACATTAGCGAAAGCTGTATCATTCATCCTGTCATATGCGGGTTTCGGAGTTTCCTTTTTTACCGTATTTGTAGCCGCGGGCTGCGCAGATGTTTCAGTTTTAACTTCATTCTTTGGCTGAGGTTTAACCTGTTCTTTCGGTCCGCATGAAACAATCAGAAACGATGCCGTTATACTTAAAATAGCTAAGGTTAAAATTCTAAACATATAATACCTCCATGATTTAATTGTAATTATTAATATTACCAGTGTATGGCTTCAATTGTTTCCCAGGCGGCTTTTACAGTCTGATCCCTGTGATGCCTGTTATCCAGTACAATATTCAGCAGTACCGGGAAGCTTTTTGAGCTGCCGTTTTTCAGTAAAATTCTTACCAAGCCCTCAGCAATAACATCATCATAATACATAACCTGATCATCTTCCTTAAAATCCGGGTTTGTATAAAAATACTCAAGCAGATTATCAATAATATCAATAACCCTGTCATTTGTATAATTATCGCTGAATGATTTTAAGGCCTTCTTTTTATCTTCATAAATACCATTTTTTACTAAAGTCCTATAAGCTTTAGCGATCTCATCATCACCGGATAAATTTTTTAATTCATGAGCGGCTTTTGTATTTGATTCATTATCCGTATTAATACCGCTGTTGTCAGTAGAAGGGCTCTGGCAAAAAGCTGATATATTAAACAAAAAGATGGCACTAATGGGTAGAAATAAAAGTCTAAGAATTAAATTATTGATATTTCTTTTCATTTTAAAAGCTACCATTTGATTTTTTTCATTGCATCCCAACCGGCCTTTACCGTATCATCACGATGCTGATCCGGATTCATTACAGTCTGCAGTAGTACCGGAAAAGCCCTTGGATCGCCTATATCCCCAAGCGTTACAATAATAGCTTCTGCCACTCTGTCATCATCAAAGCGTTTTGTATCCTGTTCGTTAAATTTCGCTCTGGTTACACCATATTGATTTTTTAATAAATCAAGTAATTTAGGAACGATTAAATTCGCATTGCCCAATATCGGTAATGCCCTAGCCGCAGCGATCCTTGGGTTCACTGATTCGTCCCTTTCAATCACTGTCAATAGTGTCGGAACAAAATTTGAGTTGGAGCTTTGAGCAATCGCATTTATAGCCATCACCCTGGCGTCAGGTGAAACTGCAGTGATTTTCTGCGCGGTTTTATTAGCATTCCTTATATCTTCCATTACAATTTCCTGTAATAAATCATATTTCTGCGAAGGAACATTTGTAACCTTGGTTATCAACAATACAATTTTAAACTGCGTGTCAAAACTAGCCTGTTTCCCTACTGAATCGTAAAATTCACTTTTCAAAAATGGTAATACTGCATCAGGAAGTTTTAATTCTTCCGGAATTGCCTTAATCGGCACATTCGGTCCTAACAGCGCATTTAATGCATCATTATCAGCAGCATAAGCTGAAACAGAGATGGCTAATAAGAAGAAACAGACAGACAGCAGCAAATAACTCTTCTTCATATATTACTCCTTATATGAATTTACATTCTCATATATAATCTTAAATAAAGTAGCGCCATATTTGATTTATTATAAAATAAAAACAATCATAATTAAAGTCAAGATATAAAGTTATAAATACATATTTTAAATTGAATTCAAGTCATTTTAACTTAATCTCAACAAATGTCAAGTAAAAAAAGTTAATTTTACCTTATTTTGGCAATGTTAATTTATATAAAGGCAATATCGGAAAATAAATACCCAAAATTAAATATTTTCCAATTCCATTACGGCCTCATCAACAATCCCATCCGGCGTAGATGCCCCGGCTGTAACACCGATCGTTTTAACTCCCATTAGTAAATTTCTGTCCAGTTCGGATATTCTTTCGATATGGAAACTGGAAACAATTTCGCTGCATAATTCGAAAAGCCTTTTAGTGTTGGAACTGTTTTTCCCGCCGAGGATTATCATTCTTTCAACTTTACCCGCCGTTTCCAGGGCTGAACTTTGACGCCTTCTTGTTGACGGGCAGATGGTATTATGAATATGAACCGACTCACAGTGCCGTATAAAATGATCGCTAATTTCAAGGAATCTCTTTAAAGACATGGTCGTCTGGGATATCAGGGCACATTTTTCTTTTGGAAAAGCAAATTTATCTGGATTGAAACTATTATGACCAATAATAGTGACATTTTTTGAAAAATCCTGCGTCGATGCTATTACTTCAGGATGTTCCGGCTCACCTACAAAAAATACGGGAACCTTATTATCTATTTCCTTTTTTATTATTTTAGAAATATTCCTCACATAAACACAGGTTGCATCTATTACATTGAAACCTTTTCTGACCGCATCATCGATAACGCTGTGAGGAAGGCCATGCGCCCTAACAACACCTACACCGCTGCCGATGCCGAATATGGAATCCTTTATTATCACGCCCTTTTTTTTATATTCACAGATGATATCCTGGTTATGTATTATTTCGCCGATGGAAAATATCTTTCTGCCCGGATTAGCCTCAATTGCGGCATCCAGCTTGTCCAACGCTATACGGACACCATGACAGAAACCGTACTCTTTTGACACTATTACTTTCATTATATGCCTTACTTATAACTTTTCCCTGAATTCCTTACTTTTTTTGAGATAATCGACAAGTTCCTTAC
Source organism: uncultured Spirochaetota bacterium (assembly GCA_963783575.1). Lineage (GTDB taxonomy): Bacteria > Spirochaetota > Brevinematia > Brevinematales > JAOACQ01 > CAWEAK01. The sequence continues at coordinate 137,006 of CAWAOD010000009.1, forward strand.
GTTTATTATTCCTTATCAGATGGATTAAAGTGTCGATCTCCCTGGAAAAATCAATCAGGGCCCTTTCCACATTATCGGCATTATGTAGAATAATATCGGCCCACATATCCGGGTTTGACTGCGCAATTCTTGTAATGTCCAGCAGGCCTTTCCCGTATAAACCGAAAAATCTGACTTCCGACCATCCGTCTTTTTCAAGGTACCGGGATGTTGCAAATGCTATCAAATGCGGAACATGACTTGTAGAAGCCACTATTTCATCATGAAAATCGGCCGAAACTAAAACAATCTGTGCTCCAAGAGTTTTCCAGAAATCCCGCACTTCTTCCATGACGCCTTCCTCGGTTTCACCGATTACTGCGACTATTTTTTTCTGGAACAAATCCGCCCTCGCATATTCCAGGCCGGACTTTTCACTTCCAGCCATCGGATGCGTGCTGACAAAATGGATGCCCCTGTTATTGATCTTATTAATCCCGGCGATGACCGGCCTTTTAACGCTCCCGACATCCATAACAATCACATTTTCAGACAAGTTGTTTATATACTTAAAAAATATATCTGAAACCGTCTCAATAGGTGTACCAATTATGAAAATGTCAAGTTCTCCGACTATTTCGGAATTTTCATCAGCGATTTTATCAATCATCCCAAGTCTTTTTGCCATTTCCAGTTTTTCTTTATCCCGGCCGAAACCGATAATTTTAGAACCCGGTATTAAAGCTTTGACCGCAAGAGCTATAGATCCGCCGATTAAACCAAGGCCATATATTCCTACAATTTTTTTATCCATAACCGCCCCAAATATTATCCGAATAAATTTTTTCCAACTCCGATAACCGGAGCAATTTTTTTAATCTCATACATCATTGTAACAAATTTTTTAGGCTTTAAAGACTGAGCCCCATCAGAAAATGCCTTTTCCGGTTCATGATGAACCTCCACCATAATTCCATCCGCTCCCGCAACAATACCTGCAAGAGCCATCGGTATAACATACTGCCATTTACCTGAAGCATGGCTCGGATCGACTATAATCGGCAAATGAGATCTTTCTTTTATAACCGGAATGGCTATCAAATCCAGGGTATTTCTTGTCGCTGTTTCAAATGTTCTGATTCCTCTCTCGCAGAGTATCACTTCCTTATTACCTTCCGACATTATATATTCGGCCGACATAAGCCATTCTTCAATAGTCTGGGACATCCCCCTTTTTAAAACGACTGGGTGCTTCAATTTTCCTACTTCCTTCAATAACGCAAAATTTTGAGCATTCCGAGTCCCGATTTGAAGGACATCAACGTACTCCGCAATCAATTCAACAGTGGACGTATCCATCACTTCAGATATTGTCGGCATTCCGAATTCAATTCCAGCCTTTTTTAAAAGTTTTAATCCGTCTTCACCCATCCCCTGAAATACGTAAGGGGAAGTTCTCGGCTTAAATGCTCCGCCTCTTAGAAAATTTGCTCCGGCATCTTTGACAGTTTTAGAGATAGTCATCATCTGTTCTTCACTTTCTATACTGCAGGGTCCCGCTATAATAGCGATATTGCCCCCACCGACCTTTACTCCTTTAACATTGATAACAGTATCATCAGGATGAAAGTCCCTGCTGGCAATTTTATAAGGTTTTGAAACCTGTACAATCGACTCTACACTTGCAAGCGATTCAAGCGGCGTATCAGCAAGCCTGGTTTTATCCCCGATTACACCTATTATTGTCTGCTGTTCGCCCATGGAAATGTTTGTCTTTAAACCGGCTTTTTCAATCATTCCGACAATATGGTCAATCTCTTCCTTTGTAACGGTTGGTTTCAGAACTATTATCATCATTGGCTCCCCGATTTTCTAAATTATTTCTTAAATAAATTATTATTCTATTACTCAATTCCAGACTTTTAATAGAACTATAATTATAAAAAATAAAATGAAAAATTACAACAAACGGTTACCCCCGAGTTATGTTTGGTCACAAAACCGAAGATAATATTTTGTTTTTTTTATAAAATAAACTATAATATTTTGTGGTAAATTTTTTATGGGGTGTATTTATGGCTGTTATTGAAAAAAGCGGATCTTTAAACAAAAAAAATGATGCGGGCGAATTCAATATTTATACTATAATCATAGCTTTAATAATACTATTTCTGTCAATCATCCCTTTTATAAGGAATTATAAGTATAATGACATTCATCTGGCCTGGCTCAATCATGATTATGGTAAAAATCTGATGACCTCAACCGAAGAAGGTTCTGTTTTTATGACCGAGGGCGGTGATAACCAGGTTTTTTCGACTCTATATTTTATGTATGCCGAAAAACTAAGGCCGGATCTTGCCCCTTATGATCAGAAAGGGAATATTTTTAAGAGAATTTACGGTGATATGAGGTATATAGATCCAAAAACCCTTGAAAGGAGAATGCAGCTTGTGGATTCGCACCTCTTCGCGGGAGAAGAGCCTTTTTATGTAAACATCCGTGACAGAGCCGATCCATATTTTATACCTTACTGGCAGGGCAGAAGGCCGGTTTATTTGACATGGGAGAGGCCTGAACCCTGGACATTAAGCCTTGGCGTCGGCAGCCCGCCTATTATAGGTCAAAAACAAAATTCAATAGAAGATAATTATGGCGATTATTACTATAAAAGATATGGAATAATGTACAAAGTGCAGAATATACAATACGAGCTTGTGGATTATCTTGAATTAAAAAAGGAAATATCAGTATCCGACGCCGAGTCGCAGCTTTCTTCATGGCTGCACAGGACTGTCGATTTAAAGTTCACAATCGATAAAATAAATGAAATGGTTCGTGAAGGTTATCTAAGGCTGGCGGGAGACAGGGTAATATTCATAAAAATGTATGATCCGCCGCATAAAGGCGACTATTTTGACAAATTCCTGCTGCGCTGGCACGATGCACCCAACGCCATGTACTGGGATGTTCTTACAAGGGAAATAATTATAAATTATGATTATCAAATGGGTGAAATATACAGGGGAAAGGTAGGCGAACTCCAGGATATTAAGAGCAGGGAAAAAAGACCCGAAATTCTTGCCGAAATTGATAAAAGGATTAAAGAAAATTGGACACTGGCTAAAAGCTTTTATAACGACTCCCTTATATATGGGTTTGACTCAATATCAACACTTCATAACCTTGCTGTGGTATATATGAGAAACGGCCTTGAAAACCTCGATGAAAAAGCACGGGAACTTCTTACTAGAGCCTTAACTCTATACGCAAACTCCTGGGGAACCTATTCACTGATGTTCAGCCTTCTAATCAACGATATGTTCAAAAACCCGGCCGATGAATCCAGGAATATGAAGGAAATCGACATGTGGATGAACCAGCTTAAAGTTAATTTAACACATTACCGCTCTGCAGGCGGTGATTATACAAAAAACAGCGTTTGGGGAAACTTCTCAGGTTTGGATAATTTTATCAACCAGCTCAGACAGGTCCCTTTATCTCAGCTTAACGGCATGGTCGATGAACTTTCCAGGCAGATCAAAGTTTCACCTAAAAATATAGATAATAACCTTAGCCAGCAGGCTTTAACCCTTCTCTACTCCAGGGGCATTCCATTCGGATACCAGCCATATATTAAAAAAGCCGATGAATTATTAGATCAGTTGTTAATGATAAAAAAAGACGACCAGAATTTTATTATTTGGGCTTTCAGTATCTGCCTTCAGATACAAAAGCTGGATAAAGCTTATGAAATAGGCAAAGATATGGAAAGATTAAATAAGGATATCCCCGATCCTTCATTTTATTATTCGATGGGAATGATAAGCTATAATCTTAAGAAACCGGTTGATACGGTAACTTATCTTAATAAATTCCTGGACAAAATAAAAACAGACAGAAAAGCACAGATTCAATTGAGAGAACCGGTACAGAATGCTAATAATGTACTGTCACAGTTAAAAAAAGCGGGGTTAAAATAAATATTCTATAATAAATTTTAGATAGGGAGCGTTTATGAATATTATAGAAAAAAACAGGTCCCTGAACAAAAAAGATGACGCCGGTGAAATCAATATTTAACTATAATTATAGGTGTAGTGATACTAATCCTTTCGATCATTCCTTTCATAAGGAATTATAAGTATAATGACATCCATCTGAACTGGGTTACTCATGATTATGGTAAAAACCTTATGTCATCAACCGAGGAAGACTCTGTTTTTATGACCGAAGGTGATGATAACCAGGTTTTTTCGACGCTTTATTTTATGTATGCCGAAAAACTCAGACCTGATCTTACTCCTTACGATCAGATGGGGAATATTTTTAAACTGATCTATGGCGATATCAGGGTTGTAGGCCAGCTTTACCCTCAAATAGTCAGTCCCAGAAAAAAGCTTGTGGATTCTCACCTTTTTGCCGGTGAAGAGCCTTTTTATAAGGACCCCCGGGATAATGCCGATCCCTATTTTATTCCTTACTGGGAGGGCAGAAAACCTGTATACCTCACATGGGAAAGGCCGGATCCCTGGAGCCTAAGCCTTGGAACAGGCAATCCTCCCGTTACCGTTCAACAGCAAAATTCAATTGAAGATAATTACGGTGATTATTATTACAAAAGATATGGAATTATGTATAAAGTGCAGAATATTCAGTATGAACTTGTGGATTATCTTAAGTTAAAAAAGGAAATATCAATTTCCGATGCGCAATCTCAACTTTCAGCATGGCTGCATCATTCTGTCGGCTTAAAGTTCACCCTTGAAAAAATACAAGAAATGACAAAGCAAGGGTATCTAAGCCTGGAAGGAGACAGGGTAATTTTCATAAAAATGTATGATCAGCCCCATAATGGCGATTATTTTGAAAAATTTCCCCTGCGTTGGCATGATGCACCCAACGCTAAATACTGGGATATGATGACAAGGGGAATAATCAGCAATTATGATTTTCAGATGGGCGAACTTTACAGGCAGAAAATCAACGAATTGCAGGATATAAAAAGCCGGGAAAAAAGACCGGAGATTCTTACCGGGATTGATAAAAGTATTAAAGAAAACTGGGCGCTTGCAAAAAGTTTTTATGACGACGCCCTTATATATGGTTATGATTCCATATTCATTCTGAATAATCTGGCCCTGGCATATATGAGGAACGGTCTGGAAAACCTCGATGATAAAGCCAGGGAGCTTCTTACCAGGGCATTGAAATTTTACACAAATTCATGGGGAACCTATCCATTGATGTTCAGCCTACTTATAAACGAAATTTTTAAAAACCCGGCCAATGAATCGGTGAACATGAAGGAAATCGACATGTGGATGAACCAGCTTAAATCTACCCTTACCCACTACCGTTCTTCGGGCGATGATTATACAAAAAACAGCAACTGGGGGAACTTCACCGGTTTGGATAATTTTATCAATCAATTAAAACAGGTCCCATTATCACAGCTTAACGGCATGGTTGACGAACTTTCCAGGCAGATAAAAGTTTCGCCAATGAATATAGACAACTACCTGAGTCAGCAGGCTTTAGCCCTCCTCTATTCCAGAGGAATCCAATTCGGCTACCAGCCATATATTAAAAAAGCCGATGATTTATTTAACCAGTTATTACTAATAAAAAAAGACGATCAGAATTTTATTATCTGGGCTTTCAGCATCTGCCTACAGATGCAGAAATTGGACAAAGCTTATGAAATAGGCAAAGATTTGGAAAAAGTTAATTCGGAAATTCCCGACCCTTCTTTTTATTATACGATGGGAATGATTAGCTATAATAATAAAAGAAAGGCAGACACATTATTATATCTTGATAAATTCCTGGATAAAATCAAAACCGTCAGAAAAGCTCAGATCCAATTGAGAGAACCGATACAGAATGCCAACAATGTCCTGTCACAGTTAAAAAACCCTGATTTAAAATAATATCTTATATAGAAAAGGGCTGCCTTAAATTTGAGGCAGCCCTTAAATTGTATCTTATTTCTTTAAGTTCTTTTCGGTATATGTAATCTTATTCAGTGCGTTCATATAAGCCCTGGCGCTTGCAATGAGGATATCGGTGCTTGCCGCATGACCGGAATAAACCAGGTCGTTATACTTTAAGCTTAAATTCACCTCACCCATCGCATCCTTTCCGATAGAAACTGAGGCTATGTTATAATCCTCAAGGATTACCTGTATTCCTACAATCCTATCGATCGCTTTATAAATAGCGTCAACCGGACCATTGCCTGTTGAAGATTCACGGGTCAATCTTCCCGCTTTCTTTATCTCGACAGTTGCCGTAGGTATTGCGTTATTGCCGCTCATAATCTGCACATTGGAAATAAAATATGTATCCGGAATGTTAATTCCAACATTGTCTTCTAATATTATGAATAGTTCATCGTCATAAACAGCCTTTTTCTTGTCGGCAATTTCGGTGAATTTTTCAAAAACCTTGTCAAAATCTTCCTTATTCAATTCATATCCCAATTCTTTAAGCCTGGCCAGCAGTCCATGTTTCCCCGAATGCCTGCCCAAGACGATTTCAGAGCTAGGCCTGCCTATCTGCTGTGGGGTCATAATTTCATAAGTACTTCTCTCTTTTAAAACACCGTCCTGATGAATCCCGGCTTCATGGGAAAAAGCGTTTTTCCCGACAATGGCCTTATTCGGCTGCACCTGGATGCCGGTTATGGCTGTGAGGAGTTTACTGGCCTTGTAAATTTCCTGGGTATTGATATCGGTTGTATATTTCAAAATATCCTTCCGGATTGCCAGTGCCATTATGAATTCTTCAAAAGAAGCATTCCCGGCTCTTTCACCTATGCCGTTTACAGAAACCTCAACCTGCCTGACTCCCGCTTCAACCGCGGCAATAGAGTTCGCAACGGCAAGCCCAAGATCGTTATGGCAGTGCACGCTTATGACAGCTTTGTCAATATTCGCGACTTTCCGCCGTATTGTGGAAATTATCTTTGTAAATTCGCTTGGTACGGTATAACCTACGGTATCCGGAATATTGACAGTTGAAGCCCCGGCTTCGATTACTGCTTCCACAACCTCGCAGAGGTATTCAAGTTCGGTTCTTGTTGCGTCTTCTGCGGAAAATTCCACATCATCCGCAAATTGTCTTGCGTATTTCACGGCGTGAACGGCCGCTTTTAATACTTCATCCTTCGTTTTTTTCAGCTTAAATTCCCTGTGAATCGGGGAGGTCGCAATGAAAGTGTGAATCCTCATCCTATCTGCTCCCTTGAGCGCTTTTGCCGCAGCATCAATATCGCCGTCCACTGCCCTCGCTAAAGAGGCGATCACCGGCTTACGGACTTCATTGACAATCATACGGATCGCATCGAACTGAACAGGCGATGAAACGGCAAAACCGGCCTCGATAATATTTACGTTCAGCAGCTCAAGCTGTTTTGCAAACCTCAGCTTGTCGGCCTGACTCATACTTGCGCCGGGCGACTGTTCCCCGTCCCTTAAAGTCGTATCAAAAATAACTATATTATTCATAAAATTCTCCTTCATATTATATATACTGAAAACCTTTAAGCAAAACTAACACTTTATACAACAATAAAAACTCAATTTATTTGGGCTGCCGCCCTAGAATATTTGATAAAAGAAGTGTAAAACTTGAGAAGCCGTTTATATTCTGACTATTCCTGTTAAATCGGTGAAAAGCCCCATGAAAGCTCTCCTGAAATTTGATGCATTATTATAATTATTATCGAAAAATAAATCAAATAGTTTATGTTTTTTTGTTCCATTCAACTTCCACCAGAACACCGATACCCCCGCGGCTGCTCCAGTTTGCAATAATTTTTATCCAGCGGGGTTTTACAGCCAAAACAAAATCATCCAGGATTTTATTCGCGGCATGCTCCTGGAATATCCCCAGGTTCCTGTACCCGGTCAGGTAAAGCTTCAAACTTTTTTCCTCCACAAGATATTCCCCCGGGATATATCTTATTATAAGTTCGGCAAAATCGGGGAGTCCCGTTTTCGGACATACAGTTGACAATTCGGCCGTTTTCAATTCGACAATATAATCCCTGTCCGGATACATATTTTTTATTACTTCCAGATCAGGTTCGATCCTTATTTCACGGATATCATCCTGCCTATCATTATAACCGGATGTATCCCACGCTTGACTTTTCATATATAATCCTTCTTTATATTATTTAATATTTTGCCGGTAATAAATACCCGTCCTGCCTGATTTTTTCGCGGATGCCTTTAAAATGGAAACAGTAGCCGTTGTAACGGACGGTTGCTATGGCTTTATCTACCTGTCCCGAACCAATCAGGGCTTTTATCTTCTCATAGAACGCCCAGGATTTCAAATATTCTTCATCAAACAAACGGTCGGAAAGCCAGTAAAATGATTTTCCTATCATAGCCATCATTTTAACGGAAAAAGTGGGGTATTTCCTGTAAAAAACAACGGAAGCCTGCCCTTCGACAAACCTGTCATTAAAAAATTCCAGGATATTTTCCCTGCCGAAATCTCCTTCATAATGCCGGACAAAAGCCTCCTTAATAAGCCGTTTCGGCTTAAGGCCTATCTTTATCAGTCTGAGTCCAAGATCCAGGTCTTCCCAGCCTTTTTTAAATATTTTATCGTCAAAATACCCTGCTTTTTCAACAAATTTTTTTAAAACCGAAACATTTGCCGTATCGAAGAAAGAACGTGAATAATGCCAGTAGTTGAAAGGAGCGCTGTAAGCCTCTTTAAGGTCAATGATCCTGACAAGCTGTCCCTGAACTATCCGGCGGGGGTATTTTGTATGATAATAAACATGTGTTTCCACCAATTCCGGCGGTGAAATAACATCACTGTCGATAAAAAGAAGGACATCGCCGGTGGAATTTTTTATGCCTGTGTTTCTGGCCCCGGCCGGTCCGGCATTTTCCTGGCGGATATATTTGATTTTACCCGGCGATGCGGCTCCAAGCTCTTTCATTATTTCAGGAGTATTATCGGTCGAACCGTCATCTACAACAACTATTTCATAATTGGAATAAGTCTGGTTTAAAAGGCTTCCTGCCGAATACTTTAATATGAAACCACGATTGTAAGCCGGCATTATTATCGAAACTTTATATTCAGGCATTGGATTTATTCTCCTGTTCTATAGATAATTGATTTTGACTTTTATATCCGATATTCCGGTTCTGCGATAATCCTGCGGCAATCCAGATAAACAAAGCAATCGGAACTGTATATAATACGGCGTCAAAAATGGAATTGACAAGAAAAGCCCCAAGCAGAACAACCCCATTGAGAGTGTTCGGTGTCCAGGAACCGGAATTATTTTTAATTAATTTGATAATAAGAAAAATTATAAAACCGAAAAACGATAGAAATCCAAGAAGTCCGGTCTCAGCAAGGATTGAAAGATAATTATTATGAATATAAGGAACTTTTACATAATCGCTGCTGCCGGAATAATTTTTTTCGAAATCATACTGAAAATTTAAAAGTCCAATTCCCCATAAAGGGTTATTCCTGAAAAAGCTATCAATGCCGGCTTTGTACTGAAGCATTCTTCCAGGGACATTCAACGAATTCATTGGATTTTTTAATGTATTTCCAATTTTTTTATTGGGTAGAAATATAAGAATAATTCCCAGAATAAGTATTACAACAAGAATTCTGTATCTTTTTGTAATTATCACGGTTACCAGCACTGACACTCCAATAAAAATCATAGCCGAACGAGTTAATGTTAATACCGCCGTATAGATTGATATGAGTAGCGCCAAACTGAACAATGTTTTCTCCCATATCTTCATATTATTAAAATTGAATGAAAGAAAAGAAAGAACGAAAGTCATAACAATGGCTATTAAATTACCACCGACCGCGGGATGTTCGAAGATCGATATGAGCGGTTTATCTGAAAGCCATGGATGGATTGACATAATTTTAAGGGTTCCAATATAAATCGTTCTTTGGATAATATAGTAATGAATCAGCGCAAATCCGCACCAAATTATCAAAGAAACGGCAATCTCCACTATCATTTTCTTATAAAACACCTCATCCATTAAAATATTCTTAAAATAAAAATAAACAATAAAATAAAGAATAAAAACAGCTGCTCCGCTGAATGCTTCCGTTTTATGCTTTGCAAAAACCGAGCTGATAATAGATGCAACTAGAAATGCGGCCAGAAAATAATCGGCATATCCCCAAGAAAGACTTTCCCATTTATTTGCAATAATTAAAAATATTATATAAAGCAATAATGATGCATACAAAAAAATCTGAAACGGAGTCGCTAGAAGGCTTACACAGAGCATCGCCAATAGAAAAAATCTATTAAAAAGCAGAACAGGGTTTCTTTTCAGAGTAAGTGTCATAAAAAGACCTCTTTTTTATTTTATAATATGGAAAGAAAAAAAGGAAATAATTGTATTTTCATAATCTTTAGATTTTTCATAATCTTTAGATTTTTCAAATCTTTGATTATTTAAAATCATCATCTATTTGATTTTTTTTTAATATAGCATTAAATTATTGTTAGGTAAAATAAAGGAGTTAACATGATTAAGAATAAATTGCTGGATATTTTAGCTTATTTTCAAAAAAATAAAAGAAAATGGATATTAATGACAGTAGACAAACTGTTTTTTGAAGCTCAAACCGACCGTTATTTTCTGATATTGAAAGCTTCAGGCAAATACAGGAATGAAACTGTTTTCATTACCATCGGCAATATGTTTGATGAGAGTGTCCTCACGAATCTTTTTTTTAAAAACGAAAGCACCAAAAAGATGTTTCAGAAACTTGGCATAGGTATTAAGAAAATCAGGATATTAAAAAAAGTTAATTCCGAAGATTCGGCGGAATGCATATTGAAAATAGGAATGGCAATAAGAAGAATTAAAATTTCAACTGTCGATGCCGTACGTATGGCTTCGGAATACAATAAAAATATCGAAGTACCGCAGGATATTGTTAAAGCCGATAAATTCGATCTTGCAGAGTATTCAAATATGTACTCCAGGGTATATAACAATATTTTTTCCACCAAATTCATCGAAAGAGATTTTTACAACAGCAATGAGGTGATTATGTGAAACGCCTGTTTGCCGGTTTGTGTCTGATATTTGCCTTATCCATAAACATTTTTCCTCAAAGCACAAATTCCACAGTGAATACTTCATTGGCGAAAACTTCATTGGTGAATACTTCACCAGAGATCAGAAACTACATTTCTCAATGTGAGTTTATGCTTTTTTCTCCCTCGTTGGAGAATATTATAACAACATCAAAGTCAGTCCTTAAGCGCTTTTACGGAAGAAATTATAATGAAATGCTTGAGAAGATAAGCACTGATTCAAAAAGCCTGTATGGTCTTGATATCCTGGATTTGAAAAATTTGGAATCGGCAGGGATAAATATTAAACTGCCTATTGCTTATGTTCATATTTCAAATCAAACCGGCTATCTATTAATACCGATAATCTCTAAAAAAATCATAGAAAATTTTATTAAAAAGACATTAAGTGAACCTATGCCATATAAATTCATGGGAAATTACATATGTCTTTCGGAAAAAAATACGGCTCTTGATATCTTAGAGAATACGAACCGTCTTGCCCAGAATGAAGGATATAATTTAGCTTCCCAGAAACTGAATTTTGCCTGGGACAGGAATTTCGCCTGGATTGAAAGCCGTTATTTGAGTGATGTATCATCATCACTGGGGGTTTCCTCCAATATTAAAATACCATACGGATTTACAGCGTTAATTTTAGATTATCAGGAATCTAAAATTTCCGTTAAAACTTATTCCGGTATTATTGATCCGAAACAAACTGATTATATAATAAATATGAGAAATGTTTCGGCTTCTGAAAAATATAATATTTTTGACTATATCTGGGGAAGTCCTGCGATAATTGCAAATATTTACCTTAATGTGCCGATGGCTTATAAGTATTATAATTATATAGATACAATCAATATTCTAGGAATTAAAGGTTTTGTAGCAGAGATGCTGCAAAAATACAATATTAATATTGAAAGAGATCTTATAAATAATACTGATGGAAGACTGAAAATGGTAGTTGACAAATTTGATACCATTCAGAATGATTATCTGGTATACGGTTCATTGGGTATTAAAGATACATCGGTCGCTGGCAGTTTTATGGATTCTGTAAAGACGGCAATTTTACAGACAGATGGAAAATTATATTCTTTTGAAATGTTTACAAAACCATTTTATCATTATCAATCGACAAATTATTCAATCTACTATGGAGTGATCGAAAATGAATTTGTCTTCTCAACAGACAAAGACAGCCTTGTTCAACTGGTAAAAAACCTTTATGAAAATAAAGGCGGATATGCAGCAAAACTTCCGGAATTTTTTCGGTTGTCAATCAACGATAAAAAACTAGGTTACTTTATATCCATAGATATACAAAGTCTATTCAGCAATATTAAAACGAGTGTTGAAATCAACAAAGACTTTCTGGTCGGTATAAAAGAAATCGACATATATGGAAATCCAGATCTTGACGGTACACCATATGGATGGAACACTACTATAGATATTAATTATTATCAATAACAGTCGATTAGTTAGCTAGTCAATTAGTTGGTTAGCCAAATTATAGAAAGCATGAGTTCGCAAAGCAAAATCATATTAATTGAATAATTTATTGACTAATCGACTAACAGGCTAACTAACTGCTTGGCAGACTGAAAAGATTTATATTGTGAGCCTTGACTTATTATAATTTTGTTTTATCATTTATGGATTAAATAATTTATTATCAAAAATGTTATCCGATGCGGGCATATTTAATTTTCTACTGAAATATTCACAACGGAGTAAGTAATGGAAAAACAATTCGTAAGTTTTGAGATCGCTCACAATAAATATTGTATAGATATTATGGATGTCAAAGAAGTAGTCAAAGAAAATAATATAACCGTGCTGCCGGATTCTCCTTTTTTTGTTGAAGGAATTATGAATTTAAGGGGTATAGTTATCCCGGTAGTATCTGTTAAAAAGAAACTGGGTTTAAAAGACAAAGATGAACCCGGAAATAATACCACTGGTGTTAAAGGCAGATCTAACAAACTTATTATAGTAATGATTGAAGGAGTTTTAATTGGTTTCCTTGTTGATAGCCTGGATAGGGTATTTTCTATCGACAACACACAGATCCAAGCATCGGAAAGACTGTCAGACAGCAGTATTGATAAAACATTGATAAATGGTGTTGTAAAGCTGGAAGAGCAGCTTTACCTGATCCTTGATATTAAAAAACTTCTTGATTTTGAAGAAAAAACTTTCATAAAGAAAGAAATTATAGAATAAAAATATTATAAGATAAATAAGCATCATCAGAATTATTAAATAAATGAATTTCAAGTTAAATCTTTTTGTAGTTGTTTTTTTTTGGGAAATATGATAATATTAACTAGTCTTTGAATTAATATAGCTGAAATGCGAGTCTGGCCTGCCTACGCCGGTATCTCCGGCAGGTAGACGGCAGACAGGCCGAATGGATCAATAACCGAGCGGCATGCTTGTAAAAATTACCCAAAGGAGGATTTAATATATGAGAAAAGCTAGTTTATTAACATTAGTTTTATTGTTTACCGGTATTTTGGCTGGATATTCCCAGCAAACAACTGCACCGGATCAACCCGCAAACCAGAATACCAATCAGGCTGTACAGACAGTCTCTAATGATAATAATTCCAATGTTCAGGAACAAGCGGCGGAAACATCTTCAAATACAAATGCCGCGCCGATTATTACTGAAGAAAAAGAGGTTTCCCCGGTTGGAGGTGTTACTTACAGTGATGGCACAACAACATATGCATCCGGCGATGTTCAGTTTGAAATCCAGGCTGTTGAAGATATTTCCGGTGTTAAGCAAATTGAAGCAATGCTTGATGATTCGTCTTTTTCAGTATATGAAAAACCAATCGGATTCGATTCCGAGGGACAGCATGTAATTGCATATAAAGCAGAAAATAATGTCGGTAATGTTTCCCCGGTTAAATATTATGAATTTACTTTGGATAAAACGCCCCCGGATGCGGTATTAACATCCGACCAGAAAGCAATTCAAATCGGTGGTGTAGATTTTGTCAATTCCAATTATAACTTCAGTATTACAGCTCAGGACAGGCTTTCCGGTGTAAAAAGCATTGAATACAGCGTTGATGGCGGTGAATATCAGGCGTATTCAGCTGTTTTTGCTATTCCCGGTCCAAATGGAATGCATAAAATCGAATATAAATCAACAGACAATGTTGGTAATGAATCAAAAGTAAAAGCATATGACTTTAGCCTTGACATAAATCCTCCAACGGTGCAGATTGATACAACACCCGCTCCATTCGTTAAAGACGGTGTTAATTATATTTCAGGATCCTCCCTGATAGTAATTACAGCAAGCGATGCTGAAACAGGAATATCTTCCATAAAATATACAATTGACGGCGGAGATGAAATTAATTATTCTTACCCATTTAAGCTGACAGGCGGCCAGCACACTATAAAAGCTAAAGCAACCGACCTTCTTGGAAATGTAAGCGATGAAGTTTCACTTATTGTTACAGTTGATGTTAACGTACCGGAAACAGAAATTAAGGCTACAAAATAATAATCATCAATAATAAAAAAGCGGGGTTAATTACCCCGCTTTTTTTTAAATCAACTTCATACAAAAAATAAAACAATCATAAAACCTCAATCTTGAAAGCAACTTGATTTTAATTTACTTACATGATAAAATCTTCTACTTTAATTTTAGGAGGATGTTATGTCAGGTCATAATAAATGGGCTAATATAAAGCAAAGGAAGGGTGCTCAGGATGCAAAACGGAGCAACATGTTTTCAAAAATTGCAAAAGAAATTATTTTAGCAGCAAGGCATGGCGGCGGTAATCCCGATACAAATGCAACGCTGCGGGCCATTATTGAAAAAGCAAAACAAGCCAATATGCCCAAGGATAATATAGAAAAAAATATTAAAAGGGGAACAGGAGAAATTGAGGGCATAATTTATGAGGAATTGACATACGAAGGTTACGGACCGGGCGGAGTCGCAGTTATAATGGATATTACAACCGATAATAAAAACCGATCCGCCGCCGAAATCAGGAAGATTTTCTCCAAACATAACGGCAACCTCGGCGAAGCCGGTTGTGTCGGCTGGATGTTTGATAAAAAAGGCTATATAGGCGTGGATGGCACAAAACATTCCGAAGATGAAATTATGGAAATCGCTCTTGATTTAGGCGCTGATGATGTTAAAAAGTCAGATGATGAAATTGAGGTTTACACATCTGTAGAATCTTACATAAGTGTACTTGAGGGTTTAAAGAACAAAAATATAAATGTTTTATCTTCTGAAGTAACAAGAATCCCTCAAAATACGGTAAAGCTTGAAAAGGATAAAGCTATGACACTTCTCAGACTTATGGATGAACTTGAAGGTCATGACGATGTCCAGAATGTCGCTAGTAATGCGGAAATTGACGACAGTGTGATGGAAGAATTTGCCAATTCATAAATACCCATCATTTCAAAATAAACGGATGATGAATGGATTTTCAGATAAAATTTATAATACTTTTGAAAAGAAATACTGGTTATCGTTTTCAATAGTGCTTCTTTTATCAATATTTAACTTATTCTATTTCCTTGACAGCCTTCCGGTACAAAACTGGGATGAGGCAAGAAACGGTATCACAGCTTATGAAATGATCATTCATAAAGATTTTATAAAAACAACCTACCTGGGTGAAACGGATTACTGGAATACAAAACCGCCCTTATTATTCTGGGCAATAAGCCTTTCTTATAAAGTATTCGGTTTTACACCGTTCGCTCTTAGGTTTCCATCGGCTTTTTCCGGATTGATCTCTATTGCTCTGACAATGCTAATATCAAAAAAAAGCTTTGGAAAAACAGCGTCATTTTTATCGGGTATTATAATTTCAACAACATACGGCTTTATACACTTTCATGCCGCCAGAAAAGGAGACTACGATTCATTATTCACGCTGATTGTTTTAATCTGCATGGCATTTTTGATGATTGCAGATAAAAATAAAATCTATTTCTTTCTATGCGCGCTTTTTACCGGCATAGGGTTTTTAGCCAAGAGTTTCGCAATAATACAGATCCTCGGGATTATAGTTTTTTATGTCTGGCTTTCGGGATTATACAAAAAGATTAAAATTCCGGATTATATCATATTTGCAATTTTATTAATGATTCCAGTATTAATTTGGGGAATACTCCGGTTTTCAACAGACGGTTTCACATTTTTCAGTAAAATGATTGATAACGACCTGATTATGAGAACCACTCAGATAGCCGATAATCTGCCTACTTTTTCCCTCTGGTATTTCGGTTCGGTTATATCGCACTTTTTTCCATGGTCGTTTTCCTGATATTTATTCCGTTTTATAAAAACTCAATAAATACAATGACTTCGGAAAAGAAAACCGGAATAAAACTTGAGTTGAATAATATTTTTTCAAATCCTCTTTACATTTTATGGATTTTGATTCCTTTTACTTTTTTCAGTCTTGTCACAACAAAAGTTGATTGGTACATGATACCTTTATTTCCGCCTCTATCAATCCTCTGCGGCTGGTATCTTACGGATCATATCAATGCAAAAAAAACTTTCCTTACAGGAAAAAAAATACTGGTTTTATTAGTTTTTTTTGTTATGCTCTTTGAAGCCGTTTCGGTAATTGTAATAAATTCACAGGATAAGGAATCATACCAGAAAATCTTTAAAATTCTTAAATCTTACCCGCCTTCATCGGTATATTTTGTTGATCGCGGAAGGAACCAGGCAGAAATATTCCTGGCGAAGGTTGTGTACCGTTATAATGTTAAAAAGACGGATGATATAAATACTGCAATAAGTCAGTCTGAGACCGGAGATTTTATCTTTACGGCAGATGAAAAAAATAATTATAGTAATATGGAAAATAATTTTAAAATCTTAAGCAGAGCAGATGGTTATCTTTTAGGCATAAAAGAATAATCCGGATTGAGGAAAATTAATGGAAGAAAAAAAAATTTTATTCACCAGCAACTGTTACGGAGAGGACAGAAGCGCCGCTTTGATAGCGAGTGAATTAAAAAAAATGCTGAATCAAAATAAAGAAAATTACAGAATAATGGGCGCATCACTGATAAGCGGAGGAGAGGATTACATCAAAGAAGGTATAGATATACTGTTTTCTTCAGTTGTACCGCCATCCGGCGGCTTCCCAACACGAAGCATATCAGGTTTTCTATCGGATATTTTTTCAGGCTCGGTCTCAAACACTTTGAAATTCATCAAAAAAATAAAAGAAACCGGACAGATTGACCTTGCTGTTGTTGTCGGAGATGTTCCCCTTCTCTGGCTCACAAAGCGAGGTTTGCAAAAAAACACACCGACACTTTTTTTAGCCCCTGCAAAATCGGATTATATAAAACCCCATTATAAAATTGAAGAATGGTATATAAAAAAAACCGCCGATTATATCTTTGCTCATGATCAATTTACCGCTGATAATCTGTCTTCAAAAGGCCTAAACGCAAAATTTCTCGGCAATCCAATGATGGACGGTCTGGTTCCGGAGCCGACTATTACGGATAACCTCAGGAAAATCCTGAAAAAAAACATACCGGTAATAGGAATCCTCCCGGGCAGCAGGGAAGAGGCCTATGATAATCTAGTTTTGATTTTAAAAACCACAGAAAAAATATATTCCGAAAAAGAAACTGAATTCATTGCAGCTATTCCCAAAACGCTTGAAAATTCTTCAATAGCAAAAAAAGCGGGAAAAGCAGGCTGGTCGTTTAACGCAAATATTGAGTTCATCTCTTTGCAAAAAAATAATGTGAGGGTTTTCCTTTTAGGAGGCGCTTTCCCGGCCGTGCTGGAAATGTCGGATGTAATTATTGGCCTTGCAGGCACAGCAAACGAGCAAGCTGTCGGAATGGGAAAACCGGTTGTTTCTTTTACCGGGACAGGCCCCCAGACAACCCGGCAGAGAATTGAAGAGCAGGAAAGGCTTTTGGGCGGCGCGATGAAATTTGTCAGAAATTATCCCGGCGGGGTTGTTAAAGAAGTTTTAAACCTTCTCAATAATAAAGAAGAGTTGGATAGAAGGGTAAGCATAGGAATAGATAGGATGGGAATGCCCGGAGGGGCAAGAAATATCGCGGAGTTTGTTTTAAAACATTATATTCAAGGTAGAGTGGTTTGACAAAGTTTTACCGGAATAGTATAATTTATTATTCCATGATAGTGTAAAACGGAGGAACAAATGGATGCGAAACATTTCCCAGTTTATAGTATCCTGTCCCGTATTAAAAGGCTGCCATTCTTACGGTAAAACAATAGATATGGATAATATCAGAGAAGCTATAGAATTGTGTATTGAAGATGAAAATATTCAACTAGATAATAAATTTATTGGATTCAGGGGTATTGAGGTTGCAAATCATGAGATTGCCTGTCATTAAATGGAAAATTTGTAATTATTCAGCCATCATAATTAAAATAGAAAAATTTACTGGAAGAAAAGAAGGCACGAAGAATGTGTTATGACGACCGAATATAAAACCTGTTTTATCGATACAAATATTTTGATCTATCACACTTTTTCTATACTGGGTCATTATGATAAATGCCTTTTAATTCTGGAGGACTGCTCAGTAGGAAAAATTCAAGCATTTTTTTCTTTACATAAATATAGATCAACATGATATAAATTTCAATAAGAAATAGCTGCATCAAAAGACAGTGAATAGGAGCATTGAAAAATGAATCATGATATTCTTGTTGAACAATTCTGCACTCCTCATCAACAGGAGGAGACCGATTTTGACAAAGAGGTTTTTGCTGATGCAAAAATCCTGGATATTAAGTTTGAAAATCGTATATTGAAAGGTTATTCTATGGGTATTGGGAAGAATATATTACTGGTTCATGGATGGAGTTCCCGTGCCAGCCACATGGCACTG
The DNA here is from genome assembly GCA_963783575.1 of uncultured Spirochaetota bacterium. Classification (GTDB taxonomy): domain Bacteria; phylum Spirochaetota; class Brevinematia; order Brevinematales; family JAOACQ01; genus CAWEAK01. Next base: position 156,015 of record CAWAOD010000009.1, read on the forward strand.
CTTGCCCGATACCTTGTAAATAACCAATTTCATGTCCTAGTTTTTGACGGACCAGCTCATGGGGACTCCAGGAGAAAAGAACAGAAAGATATGTCCAATATGTTTGAGTTCGGCAGGGCTATTTCATGTGTTGCAAAAAACATGGGCAATATTTATGCTGTGATCGGCCATTCCCTCGGAGCAACAGCCGCGGCATTTACTTTAGCGGGAACAGGACTTCTAAACAATTACCAGATTGCAACGGAAAAACTTATTTTAATTAGTGCTCCTGAAAGCATATCAAGGATCATTGAAAATTTCAGCCGGAATAGGAATGAAATGGATAAAATGACAGAACTGACACAAAGTCTGGAGCAAGCATTTAACTTCAAAGTATCAGATTACAGCCTGTCATCAGCATTAAAATATCTGAATACCAGTATTTTAATCATTCATGATAAGCTTGATGTGGAAATACCAGTTTCTGATGCGCTGATGTTGAAAGAAGCAAATGAAAGATTCAAACTGATCTTGACTAAAGGCTCTGGTCATCAAAAGATACTTATTAACCGGGATATGCTCCGTGCTGTGAAAGAATTTTTGTTAACATAAACAATGAATACAGTGGAAATAATTACTTAAATTGAAAGAAGTAAAATATTGTGTCAGCTCAAAATTTGGGGAAAATAGGAGTTAAAGAATAATTATATTGACAACCTGAATCGGTCGGTTTGATAAAGCCATTCAGGAGTATTATAATTAATTGTAGCGGAGGAAATATAAATGGATTGTTCTTAATGGAGCAGATGTGAAGCAGGAAGAATGGTACCTTCAATAACAATAATATTGACACATCAGTTTTGATTGAATATTTTAAAGGTAATTATAGCGAATTTCAGTGTTCAATTATTTCCTGCCCCTCGGGCAGACTGAAACGCAAATCCCGCATAAACTGATATCCTTTCCGAAATTTTTTCTCGATAACCTTCGGTTATTCTCCCGGCATTTAAATGGATCGAAGAATTCGTTCCTGTCGATATTTACATTCCAAAGCCTGCCGCTGGCGGCCTTCGCAGGGCAGCAATCCACACAAACTGAACATGATCCGCACATGCTTTCCTCTACCGGCTCATTTGCCGGTATGACCGGGACGCCGATAAGGATGGACGCAAGTCTTACCCTTGGACCGAATCTCTTGGAGACAAATAAAGCTGTTTTACCTATCCAGCCAAGACCGGCCCGTGTTGCCGCCATTTTATGTGAAAAATCAAGCCTAAGCGTCTGAAAATATTCATCGCCGAGCTCGCTGTCCTCAACAGTGGACTGAATGCCGCGGGATGAGATTCCTTCCGTTTTTAATAGAGAACAAATTTTGTCAATACAGGTATTCAATTCTCTGTTTATATCATTATAATGATTATAATATTCTAAAGTCGGCCCACCATAAATTGAATCGATAATTTCATCATCCAGTTTTCTGATTATTGCAATACCGGATTGAAAATCTTTATAATCCGGCGGCAGAAGGCCTTTTAGATCGGCAAAACCGAATTCATAATAAAGGTCTGGAAGTTCAGACAATAAAATTCTTTCAATAACTTTCTGCATATTTCCATCCATAACAAACTTAACAAGTCCGGAGTTTTGTATGTCCAGACCTACACTTATCAAAATTCCCTTAAATTGATTGTTAATGTTCTGGCCGATGCCAGAATATTCACAATCAATAGGGGTCCCACTCAACATCCGCAAAATCCTCGGGTTTTGTCCTTTCCCAGCGGTCATGCAAAAGCGAAAACCACTGGTCGGGATACATCCGTATATACTCTTCATACCGGCTGTTTATCCAGGCCATTACACTTTCGCAGTCTTTCTCCATATCCCCGGTATTCTCAAATTTAACGGCGTCCTCGAAAGTAATTAAATATTTCCCGTCCGGCTGCCGTATTGAAAAAGCCATCATCAGCGGAGCCCATATTTCAGATGAAGCTTTGCCGGCCCATCTGCAACTGCGCTCTGCATTCCGAAAAAAGGCACAAAGATCGGTTTGAAATAATAGGTTTGATCAGCCATCGTACCTATAATGCCGCCGCTTTTCAAATGCCTTATAATCCTTATAAGGTCTCCCACCTCATTGTAAAAACACTTAACCTGTCCCCCTTTTTCACGGATTTTCCTCAGCCAGGCATCGGTATAAGGATTGAATTGCCTGTTTATTATTACACCGGCATTATTACCCAATTTAGCGGCTATACTGCAGAGATATTCCCAGTTTCCAAGATGCGCCGAAACGACGATAAGGCCCTTTCCTTCGCTTAAAGCTTTATCCATTTTCTCATAGCCATCCATTTCGATAAAATCATGATAATTATCCTTTTTGAGCGATCCGATCTTTAAATACTCAATCATGCCTATTGCAGCATTAACCAGAAGCCTGCGGATAATTTTATCCTTTTCCTCCGGAATCAAGGGTTTATTCTTAAATATTATATCAAGGTTCCTATACGCTATATATTTATAATTGCCGGTAAAATAATAAAGAATCTTTGCTAAAAAACCAATAACACTTCTTGCTGTCTTTATCGGCAGTAAACTTAATAACTTACCTGCCGGTACTAGAAGACAATATTCCAGAATATATGAAATTTTTTGTACAAACCGGACTCTTCTTCTTCCCAAAACATCCCTCCGAAAAATAAGCTATAAATTGCCATTATTGTAAATCAGGGCAAAATCTTCATACCTGATTCGCAAACCCTTACCGGCAAATGTTTTGTAAGGCTTACCTGCAATTTTTCCATCCAATATATTTTCAACACAAAATATAAGCGACCGGATAATTTTTTTATCAACAGGATTTTTCCCATGACCGGAAAAAATTTGTTCAAATTTGCCGGAAATTGAATCCAGATATTTCAAACTATTCAAATATATGCTTAACGGCATCGATTCTTCCAGATGAAGCCATACTTCTCCGCTGATAACAGTATCGCCTGAAAATAAAATCCCTGATGCTGAATCAATGAGTGCAATACATCCTGCGGTATGGCCAGGTAAAGCAATAGCCTCTATTATCCTACCGCCCAGATCAAATATATCGCCGTTTTTCAACGGTAATATTTTTGTCGGTATATCATCAAATGAAGCATTTATCCAGGCATCTTTTGAAAAACCCGCCGGTAATCCTTTACCGGAAAAATGACGGATCATATCACTTCTATTTTTTTTAGAAAAACAACTATCCAGTAATTTCATATCTTCAGTTGCAATATATACTTCCTGGAAAAGATAATCCCCTCCAGCATGATCGGGATGGACATGTGTATTGACTACAACAATCTGAAGGTTAGTAATTGAGGTTATTATTTCTACAAGATTGCCGATGCCCCAGCCTGTATCTACAAGAAGACATTTTTTACTTCCGCAGACAAGATAGGAGATGACGCTTTTATGGTCATCGATTATCCAGATATCATCGGAAATTTTTTTTGTTTCAAAACAATGTTCGTTAATTCCCGACAAGTTTTTATCCTCCGTATAAAGCCATTTATTATCAATTAATTCAGCGCTAATATGCATGCTTGATCCACTGCAATATATATTGTATTGAATTTAATATCGATCAAGCGGAACGCTTGTTATTGATGATAGTCCTTTAGAAAATCCGCCAGCCTTTCGGCGACAATTTTCATTTCTTCAACTGGCGGCAGGAATACAACGCGGAAGTGATCCGGTTCAGGCCAGTTAAATCCCATTCCACGGACTAGCATAACCTTTTTCTGACGCAGAAAATCCAGGACAAATTTCTCATCATCCCTGATATTGAATCTTTTTATATCAATCTTCGGAAATAAATAGAGTGCGCCTTTGGGTTTATTGCATGACAAGCCTGGTATATCATTGAAAAGACTGTAGGAAAAATCTCTCTGTTCCTTCAGCCTTCCGCCCGGTTTTATTAATTCCGTAAGGCTTTGATGTCCGCCAAGAGCCGTTTGTATCGTAAGCTGGGCAGGGACATTACTGCAAAGACGCATATTTGAAAGAATATCAAGCCCTTCAATATAGTCGGCCGCCATTTCTTTTTTTCCGCTTATTACCATCCATCCTGCCCGGAACCCTGGAATCCTGTGAGATTTTGAAAGCCCATTCATTGTAATAAACAGGATTTCACCGGATAATGAAGCCGTAGAAGTATGTGTAGCATCATCATAAAGTATTCTATCGTATATTTCGTCAGAAAACACAATAAGCTTTTTTTCTACTGCAATATCAACTATTTTTTGAAGTATCTCCACCGGATAGACCGAACCTGTCGGATTATTAGGATTAATTACCACAATACCTTTTGTTTTATCGCTTATTTTCTTTCTGATATCTTCAATGTCCGGAATCCAGTCCTGGCTCTCGTCACAGAAATAATGAACGGCCTTTCCTCCGGCAAGGTTCGCGGCTCCAGTCCAAAGAGGATAGTCAGGCATCGGTACAAGAATTTCGTCCCCGTTATTAAGAAGACCCTGGAGGGCCAAAACGATAAGCTCGCTTACACCGTTGCCTATATAAATATCGCCGACATCCACACCTTCGATGCCCTTAAGCTGGCAGTACTGCATAATGGCCTTCCTGGCCTGAAAAAGACCCTTTGAATCGCAATATCCTTCTGCGTTTTTAATATTAAGAATTACATCATGGATAATCTCATCGGGAGCGGTAATCCCGAATTGGGGCGGATTCCCGGTATTAAGTTTGATTATGGTTGCCCCTTCCTCTTCAAGACGGTTCGCTTCCTGCAAAACAGGTCCCCTGATATCATAAAATACATTGTCGAGCTTGTTTGATTTTTTAAATTCCCGAACCATATAAACCCTCAAATTAAATTTTAACAAATTCTATTCATAACAAAGCATAACTGCCTCTTTAGAGTGGCAGTATCATATTAACAAATCAGCCAAAGGAATTTATAGTATAATTCAGAATACTTATTTTATCAAAATTTATAGATTATCAGGCTGTTATTAAAAAAATATTTTTAAAAACTATTGACTGATAATCAGTCAATATGTTATAATATATTTGACTGATCGTCAGTCATTATAATTCTAATTAAAGGAGAAACAAAATGATCTTTTTAGTTTTGTGGTTATTAGGGATACTTTTAGGGATTGTCACAACTATTATGAACCCGTCATTAAGAACAATGCAATCAATTGCATATAATCTACTTTTCTATCAAATGACAGTTACCGTAACTTTATCTGGATTGATATGCTTTACAGGCCATGTTTTCAGATCGGATTCAATAGCTGATAAAAACGGTTGGCCCAGAGGCAGCCTGTTTCAAAAGGAGCTTGGTTTTTCACAATTAGGGTGGGCATTCGCCGGGATTCTTTCAATATGGTATAAAAGCACTTTATGGATTGCAATTATTGTAATTCTTTGTCCAATGTTTATAGGAGCCGAGGTCATTCATATAATGGATATGTTTAAGAACAAAAATCTCAAACCCGGTAATCCGCTAATAATTTTTGCGGATTTAATAATTCCCTTAACATTGATCGTCCTATCGGTTTTTGCAAAAATATGGTAGTTTTTCAATAAAAGGAGATTCTTATGTCAAGAACAACAAAAGATCCTGAGGAAAGAAGGAATGAAATTCTGGATACGGCTCAAAGGCTTTTTATAGAAAAAGGGTTTATTCAAACTTCGGTTAGTGAAATTGTAAAGGAAATCGGCGTTGCCCAGGGAACATTCTATTATTATTTCAAAACCAAAGAGGATATCTTAGATGCGATTATTGACCGCTATATTAATGAAATTACAGTAGAGGCCGAATCCTGTTTGAATAACCCCGATTGGGATATAAAGCAAAAAATGGAGAATATAATTATTTCAGAAATAAAAATAGTGAGTAAGAACAATAGTTACCTGCACAGGATTCAATCGGCGGATATTCACACCCGTATGCTGACTGTGATGGTCAAAAAATTGACGCCTGTTTATGCCCGGATCATCGAAGAAGGTATTCAATCGGGAATCTGGAAAACAGATTATCCGCAGGAATTCGCGGAATCCATGCTGGTATCATCGCACATTCTTTTTGATCCGGGATTGTTTCACAGGACAAAAGAGGAGTTTGAAAGGTGTATTTTAGCATGGCGAGATTCGATGGAAAAAACACTTGGTATGGAAAAAGGGTGGATGGATAGCCTTAAAAATATTTTTTTTCAGATATATAAAAGGCTCTAACATAAAAAAAATAATAAAAGAGGGATCATCTATGGAAGATAGGCATTCTTTACTTGGCAATGAAAGCATAACCAGGCTCATTGTAAAATTTTCAATCCCGGCGGTCGCAGGGATGACCGTCACCGCACTTTATAACGTTATCGACAGGATATTTGTAGGACGGGGGGTTGGATCCGACGCCTTATCTGGCGTTGTGCTGACCTTTCCGATTATGATGATCATACTGGGATTTTCGCTTTTAATTTCCGTTGGAACGGCTTCAATGGTTTCTATAAAATTAGGTCAGAAAAAGAAAGACGAGGCGGAGGATATTATCGGTAATGCTTTTGCCCTGTCCATGGCATTGGGAATCATCCTGTCGGCGGTTTGCCTGGTATTTATGAAGCCGGTACTCATTGCTTTTGGCGGTGAAGGAACTCCTCTCCTTTATGCCGAGCAGTTTATGCAGGTAGCGCTTTTTTCGATTGTCTTCCAGATGATCGGTTTTACATTGAACGGAGCTATCCGTTCCGAAGGAAACGCGATGATTGCATTATTGACTTTAGTAATAGGGAATGCCATCAACCTGATTTTGAACCCATTATTCATATTTGTCCTGCACCTTGGAGTTAGAGGTTCTTCCCTTGCCACACTTATATCCCAGATTGTAACTTCAGCCTGGACATTCTTCTATTTTGCAAATAAAAAAAGCCTGCTGCGTCTCAGGATAAGGAACCTCCGGCTCAAACCCATTATCTTGAAGGAAATCCTGTCCATAGGACTTGCGCCATTTATTTTACAAAATGCTTTAAGCCTGATGTTGATCATATCGAACATTGTATTTAAGAAATTTGGAAATGGAGAAGGCCTTGCGGTTGTCGGAATAATTATGGTAATCAGTATGCTGTTTAACCAGGTAGTTACAGGCATGCAGCGTGGAATTCAGCCTATTATAGGCTATAATTACGGGGCAAAAAATTTTACACGGGTAAAAAAGACAATGGAACTCTCCATTATAATCACTACAATGATATGTTCCATCGGTTTTATTCCCATATTCTTTTTCAGCCGCGAAATCATATCTTTATTTACTGAACAAAGAACAGTTTTATCATTATTTGGCCCTCCGGGGCTGAAATATGCTCTTATAACCCTCCCTCTCCTCGGTTTTTTGACAATAGGGAGCGGCTATTTTACATCCGTAGGGAAATTTAAGCAGGCTCTATTTATTATTATAATCCGCCAGGCGGCCATTATAATTCTGCTGTTGATTCTTCCCGGATATTTCGGTTTTTATGGCGGTATAACCGCATATCCTCTGGCAGATTTAATAACAACCGCCATAACAGCTCTTATGATGGCTATTGAATGGAGAAATCTCAAAGTAAACAGCGATAATACAGAAAAGCAAGAGAAAATGACCATTAATAAAGTATTCTCAAGGCAGCGCCTTGAGATATTAAAGTCAGAACAACTGGAAGCATCTTCTAGTGGAAAAGCAGCAGAGCTATACGAAACTTTGTTGCGTAAGGAATCTACGCCTGGGACAAGCAGCCTGCCTGGCCTGCCTACGCCGGGATTTCCGGCAGGTAGACGGCAGACAGGTCACGCTTGTTAAACCGGAGGAGGAAACAATATGAAAGCAATGACCGGAATTTTTATGTTATTCATTATCACAGGGTGCGGAATTGGAAAAGCTGAATACCCGCCTTTAAAATTGTACGATAAAATATCGATCCCCGATGGAGAATATTTACAATACGGGAAATATATCGGCGGAGAAAAAAACGTAACAATTTATTATGTTACCCGGCTGGATAATAATTCCAATCATGAACCTGAAGCCAGGATTTATGGTCAAGCGATCAGAGTTAACAGTAATGATAAGCTTCCTGACAATTATAAAGATTATTCTTCAATTGATGTAATCTCTTTACAGACAGGATCTTTAACAGAGCAAATTGTTGATAACTCAATAATCACAAATGATTATAAATACTTAAATGATCCATCTAAATTCAAAGGGGAATTTTATCATCATTACCTGCTAAAGGACGGCACAATATATTATGAATACCGTATTTTAAAAGGCAATGAGATTATGAACACAGCATTCAGGGAGACTGTTAAAAAAGATTATCCCACCTGGGATCTTTATAGTTTCTCGACTTTTTCTTTCAGGTACCTGGATATATCTAAAGAGGGAATCTTGTATCTTGTTATGCCAACTATCATAAAGGATCCAATACCTGGGTATTTCAAGGTTATAGGTAAAGAGAAAATAAAAACCGGATTTAAAGAATTTGATGCCGTTAAACTCGGTGTAGTAGCCTCCGACCCATTCCTTGGAAAGCTTATGGAGTCCTATAGCAAGGATACATTTCTATGGTTTGAAGATTCTGATAGAAGGGTTCTTTTGAAAATGCAGTCTGCCGGGATAACGCTGGAGATAGAAATGATCTCAAATGTGATTTCAAATATTTAAAAAGAAAACATTTCTAACTGATTGAAATACAAAATAAAGGAGTTTATTATGAGTAAAGCAGAGATTTATTATTTTTCAGGCACTGGAAATTCATTATACGCAGCTAAAGAACTGCAAAGGAATATTCCTGAATGCGAATTAATCCCCATATTGGGAGCTTTAAGAAATTCTACTTTTGAATCAAAAGCGGAAATAGCCGGATTTGTTTTACCGAATTATGTCCGTACAATACCCGGGCCAGTCCGGAAATTCCTTAAAAAAATAAATTTAAAGACCGCATCCTATGTATTTGCGGTTGTTACTGCGGGCGGTTCCCCGTCAACAGTCTGCAAAGACATAAACAAAATTATCTCAGGAAAAGGAAAACAGCTGAATGCCTATTTTGAACTGGAGATGCCCAATAATTCCTTAATTTTTCATGGGGAAGATACCCCTGAAGAAATAAAAAGACTGGTAACGGGAGCAGGGAAAAAACTGGGATCCATACAAAAAACAATTTTGAACCGGGGAAAAAACATTGATCAAAGTTCTGAAAGCAATTCCATAAAGGAAAAAATCCTATTTTCAATATTGGGTAAGCTGGTAGTTCCGCTATTCGGCGAAAAAATGATCTCTTTTTACTCCGATTCCAATTGCAGCAGTTGTGGAATTTGCGAAAAAGTCTGTTTATCGGGCAAGATTGCCATTAAAGACAGAAAGCCTGAATGGCAGAAAAATGTTAAGTGCATGTACTGTTTTGCCTGTATCAATTTCTGCCCTGTTCAATCCATTCAAATAAAAAAATCAAAAACAAATGTTCTTGGAAGGTATCATCATCCGGAGATAACAGCAAAGGAAATTGCCGGGCAAAAATTAATTTGAATTCATCCAAAGATAATTTATTATACTAATTCTTTTAATTGCAGGTAAGTAATTCTTGGGAAAAAACCATATTTACTATAAAATTTAAAAACCGATTCATGCCCCTCTGCAACAGCGACCATGATTTTTGTACAGTTATTGGCTTTTAACCAATTTATGCTATTTTCAACCAATTTCCCGCCATAACCGTATTTTCTATATTCCTGATCAATGAATAATGAATCTATCTCGCCAACATTTTTTTCAATTGTTGAAATACAATAGCCAACCGGAGTATTATTATTAACAATCAACTCAATTCTAATATTACCGCTATCCAGTTCATCAAACTTTTCACATCTTTTTTCAAAAGTAAAACTTTTATAGTGCCCCTTAAAAAATTTGGAATCTTTTAAATGAATTTCATTTAATTTTTCCCAAAGAGCTTTTATTTCACCAATTTTTATTTTTTCAATAACTTTGAATTCACAATTCATAAAAAATATCCTTTTTATTTGATCATAATTACCCGGCAATACTTTACAATAAATAAATATAAAAATCAAATCCTGAAATTAAGAATTAAAGTTGCCGGATTAAATTATTTTATCAACTATTGACAAACATTCTTTTATATGTTACACTATTAGTATAATTAATTATATTATAGGTGTAAATATGGGAAGAAAAGAAAGAACCATTGAACAGAAAAAAATCTGTGAAAAAGATATTTTAGATGCTGCCGAACGGAGGCTTTTCCAATCGGGTTTTGAAAATACTACAATGGAAGAGATTGCAATCGAAGCAAACTATACAAAGCGTTCTCTTTATTTCTATTTCAAAAGCAAGGAAGAAATCTATCTTAGCATTATTACCCGGGGTTTCAAGATATTAAATATAAGCATAGAAGTTGTCAACAGAGCTTCTGTGGCAAAAGGAATAGAAAAGGTCAGGAAACTTGGCGAAGCTTATTACGCTTTTTACAAGCAATATACAAACTATTTTCGCTTGATCGCAGAATACGAAAACCGTGAACAGGATTTTTCAGGAGATAATCCAATCATAAGCGAATGCTATACCGAAGGTGAAAAAAGCATCGGCATGCTGAAGACTGCTCTTGAGGAAGGAATCCTTGACGGCAGTATTCGAAACGGGATCGATGTAAAAATGATGGCCTTTCTTTTATGGGGGCAGTTCAACGGAGTCATATCAATCATAGCTCACAAAAAACATTACATAGAAGCTTATTACCGTAAAAATGACGAAGAAATAATGCGGGTTTTATCGGATATAATTGAAAGAATTCTTAAACAATAGAGGAAAATATGATTAGAATTACATTGTTAATTATTCTATTTAACTTATTCTCGTCATTTACTTTTACACAATCTGTAGAAAAAGGATTTTTCTTATACCAGGGATTGGCCGGATTGGATTATCCAATGGGAATTCAAAGTGATACGGCTGTTTATTACCGTATTCCCACAGGTGAAAGTGAAGAGATGCTTTTTAAGACCGCTCATACGGATATTGGAATTGAAAATTGGCTTACCCCAACGGATAATTTTCTGGCCCTATATTGCAAACTTGAGCCCATCGCATTCTTTGATCTTGTGTTCCGTAGCGGTTATGACGGTATTTTTAATTTTACCGGCGTGGGTTTTCAGCCGGTAAGCGGGCCCGGCGAGCCTTATGATTCGGAATCGGCTGTGAAACTGCCCATGAAAACCGGTCCGGATTATGGGGAATGATTACCCCGGAATTAAAAATCAAATTCTGGAATATCATTCTCACACATTCGTTTACAATTAACTATTTCAATATGTTTTATCCCGGATATTTTATTGAATTCCATACCGATTCAATCCTTCATGGTGAAGATATTAATCTGCAAAACGATACATACGGATTTTACGAATTTAACCGGCAATTACTATTGGGTTTTAATCACTATTATCTCTATGTACCAAGCACCGGATATGCCTCGCAGAGACTTTCCGCAGCGGCGGTCTTTAAACCCGGGCTGAGTTGTTTTTATGATGCTTTCCTTGCTGCTCTTGCCGGCAGTTATCTTCAGGATCACAGCTACACCGGCAAGTTTTTCCTGCTTATTCAGGGTGGCTTTACTATAAAGTTATAAAGGAGGTGGTATGATAAAAAAGGTTGAAAAATAAAAGAGCCCGCATCAAAATAGATGAGGGCTCTGAATAGGACAAAGATCGAATCAATTTGTGGGGATAAACCCCGTTAGGAGTATGATCGAATCCTTGTCCGAACCACCATTTTGAGGATAAACCTCGTATTGGAGTATGGTAATTTTTCAACCGGATTAATATACCACTAAAAGATTCAGGCCTCCCAAATAAATTAGGGAGAAAAACGATGGACGCAAAAAAGTGGATCGGAATTGATATCCACAAAAAGCAAATTACCGTTTGCATTATTATAGAAAACGGTAAAAAATCAATCAAGCAATATGAGAGAAATGAAAAAGAATTAGCGGAATTTGAGAAAGAGATTGACAAAGAAACGATAATCGGGATTGAATCGACAAACTGGACATGGGATTTAATCAAACGGTTAAAAGATAAAGTAAAAGATGCGGTTATTTTCAATACTATTGATTTAAAAAGATTAATGGATCGATTTAAAAAAACAGACAAGGAAGATGCAGAAAGAATGGCGATTATATTACAAAGATTTGAAAAAGAAGAGCTAAGTACCTGTCAGATAAGAAGCGACGAAGACGCTGAAATAAGAGGATTATTATCTGTGAGGGAAGAAATGGTTAGCAATAAGAAAAGCTATAAGACAAAGATAATAGCGATGATGGAGTATTGGGGGATTAAAACCGGAGACAAAATGTTCAACAATTTTGAAAAGAACACAAACTGGGTCAAAGAACAAAACATACCTGAGAGTATAAAGAGAGCCGTAATCCAGATGTATGTTATGTTAGAAAATCTCAAAGAAGACATTAAGGTACTGGATAAAGAAACAGAAGCCTTAAGCATAAAGAGACCCGGATATAATGAGATTAAAGAATTAACGGGAATAGGCACAACAACCGGCGTATACATCATAACGAAGGTAGGCAATATAGACCGCTTTAGTACCTCAAAAAAATTTGTATCATATATGGGATTAGCACCAAGAGTTAGTGAAAGTGACGGAAAAGGAACAAATGGTCAAATTACACGAAAAGTAGACGGTGCTTTTTTAAGGGTCATAGTACAAGCAGCCTGGGTTCGTGTGAGATATGATAAAGAAATGAAATCGTTTTATGAGAATATTCGAACAAGAAGAGGAAAACAAAAAGCGATCATTGCAGTAGCGAGAAAAATTATTGTGGAAGTATATTATAAGTTGTTGAATCTGAAATCTGAGGCTTGAATCTTAAAATAAAACTTGACAAATTACATAGGAGAAATTATGATGCAAATATTAAAAAATATAATCCTGATGGGAATTATCTTTGTATTCCCGATTGCCGGTTACAATATAACAAATAATCAAGGAGAGAACAAAATGTACAATTTGAATCCGGAAATGGAGAAAATGCTTTTTTACGGCACTCTTGCGCCAAGTTCTCACAATGCTCAAATGTGGAAAGTCCGGATAACAGGGCCTTTGGAAATAGAGGTTTTTCTAGATACAAACCGGCTTCTGCCACAGGTTGATCCAGATAATAGAGAAGCATTCATCTCAATCGGCACATTCCTTGAGAATCTCGGCGAAGCCGCATTTTCCCTGGGTTATCGCGCAAATATCGATATTCAAGAGCATCCGATGGATGAACGTGCTGCTATCATTCAATTCATTAAAGATGATGCGCTTCCTCCTGACAATTCTTATCTTTCTAATATTTTGTCCCGCCATACAATCCGGACAGCATATTTGACAAATGAATTGACAATTTCCGAAATAAATTATTTTTTGTCTTCAGACCAATATCATGTTTTTTACTATTCGTTTAGTTCAGATGAGGGAAAGTACCTTTCACAAAACCTGATTAAAGCCAACCGTCAGCAGATGGCCGATGACAATAAAGAGCTTGAACTTTCTGAATGGTTCCGTTTTTCACAAAAGGATATTGATCAGAAAAAAGATGGTATGGTACTGGATATTCAGGGTATCGGCGGCTGGATTGCAGGAATATTCTTCAATAAAGATACCGTTATGTCAAAGATCTTCCGCGAACAGGGTGTTGAAATGGTTAAAAATGCCGTTGGCAATTGCAGCGGGTATTTGGTTGTCACGGCTGAAGGCACTTCACCGAAAGACTGGATTTCAGCCGGTATGCTTTCCGAAAAGATTTGGCTGATGGCGGCATCGAAAAAGATCGCAATTCAACCCATGAGCCAATTGCTTGAAGAAATCCCCTGGAAGCTTGAAATTATGCAGAAAATCGGCTTAAATAAACCGATAGCCATGCTCTTCAGGGTTGGTTATATAAAGGTTTATGGAAAAGGTTTAACCAGACGACGCGATTTGAAGGATTTTATTATTAATCAGTAATTCTATCTAAGCCAATTTTTATCTCAAACTAAGTCTTGAACTCAATACTCAAGGTATAACTCAACCGAAGAAATTTCTAATTATTATTGACAAACTGTCATCTTATATGTTATACTTATTATAGACTGACAGTCGGTCTATAATATAAGAGGTAAACTGAATTGACAAGAATATTAAAGGAACCGGAAGAAAGACGGACGGAAATCCTTGATTCAGCCGAGGAATTATTCCAGATTAAAGGTTATGAAGCAGCCACAACGGGCGATATTATAAAAAAAGCCGGAATCGCACGCGGCACTTTATATTATTATTTCAAATCCAAAGACGAGATTATGGATGCGGTGATTGAAAGAAGAATTGAACGGCAGATTCAGAATTTGAAGACAATTATCAACGGACAAAAAATAAACGCTCTTGAAAAGATCAAAAAAGTCCTTTATCAAAACAGTATAATAAACAATGAAAACGAGGAAATGCTGGATTATCTCCACCAGCCAGAAAACAGCGCCATGCATCAAAAAACACTTGTTGCAGCTGTCAGAAATTCCGCGCCGGTTCTTGCGGAGATAATAAACCAGGGGAATTCCGAAAAAATATTTCAAGCCGGGTATCCGCTTGAACTGGCTGAGTTTTTACTGGCGGGGATGAATTTTCTGTTCGATCCTTCAATTTTTCAATGGAGCCGGGAAGAATACATAAAAAGAATGCACACTCTTGCGGATATTCTGGAAAAGGTTCTGGGGGCGGAAAAAGGCAGCTTTGATTTTATGAAATCATTTGCTGAAAAAGAAGGCTCACAATACAGGAATAAAAAGGAAAGGGACTAATAAAATCGTGTAAGGAGTTTTGATATGTTCGAAATTCTTAGACAGTTGTTAATGAATCCGGAAACCAAAGAATCTCCGGACTATCTTGAAAAAGATGGGAAAGAATGGTTTCAGGATAAAAACGGAACAGTTTTTCCGGTAGAAGACGGAATCGTTCGCTTTCTGTCCGGAAAAGAATTATCCGGAAATAATAAGAATTTTCAGAAAATGTATGATGGATTTTCAGGGCTTTATGATGGATTCACACGGTTTTTTGCCTTAATAAGCGGCGGCGAGAAACAAAGACTTATGGAATATCTTTCGGAACTGGAAATAAAAGACGGCGATAAAGTAATTGAAATATCCATAGGTACCGGGCGAAATATTAAATATTTGAACCCAAAGGCAGAATATTTTGGCGCTGACATTTCTTTAGGGATGCTTAAAAAGTGCAGAAAAAATATGTTAAAAATAAACCGCAATATCGGACTTATTCAGGCGGAAGCGGAAAACCTTCATCTCCGGGACAATTCTTTCAATGTTGTTTTTTCAGCCGGAGGATTCAATTATTTTAACGACAGGGAAAAGGCGGTCCTGGAAATGCTGCGGATTGCAAAACCCGGGACAAAATTGATGATTTCCGATGAGCCTGAAAAAATTATGAAATCATTCGAAAAAATCCCTTTTGCCGGGAAAAACTTTAAGCTTGATGATTCAAAAAAACCTGAGGATTTTATCCCGGAATATTGCCGGGATGTACAATACAGGGAAATCTGCAAAGGCGCGTTGTATGTTTTAACATTCATCAAGCCATAATACTGTCAAACTATAATACAAATTAATAATTGACAAAGATACTATATCAAGAATAGGAAAATTATATGAAAGTACTGGTCGTTGGTGCTGGTGTAATAGGTTCAATCTACGGATGGGCACTTTCAGAAGCCGGTCATTCCGTAACACATTTAGTGCGCCCGGGTAGATCTAAGTTATTTACAAATGGTATTTCAATTGATATGATGGGTAGAGTAGAAAGATAGGCGATAAATCTTTAGATTTCTTCTTAGCTCCGTTTCCGGGTTTCCCCTTTTGTGCCTTAGTATAAGAATATCATATCTCTACGACCTACCTTCCCCTCGTCAAACCGGACGTGCGGATTTCCCGCATCCGGCTTTCCTGTAAACTCTTGTCTTGGGTTTTCACATTTGACCTAATCATTAAAGAGAAACACAAGCCCCTTTTCTCTGATGAAGCTATAAAACTTCTCTCCTTCGGGAATCTTGTATCCTCTTTGACTGCGCCTTTGCAAATGGTTGTACACCTTGTTTTCAATATACCAGTTTAATCTCTTGAAAGTTTTCTTAGGATAACCCAATTTGAAATAGTTTTTCCATCCCCTAAGTTGAATGTTCAATTCATTTATGATGGTTTCGAGTCTCTTACAGCAGTTATGATCGCCAAGCAGTTCTTTAATTCTTTCTCTTTCCCGGTTAACTGCTTTGTCAGATGGCAACATATTTAAGTATTTGCTGTTCTTATGAACTATTGAGGCGTCCCATCGAAATGTGTATCCAAGAAAGTCAAGGCGGCTCTTTGGTTCCTTTAGATCGATGACTTTAGTTTTCTCCCGGTTGATTTCCAATCCAAGCCATCTTTCTATCTTGTCTTCTATCCACTGTCCGGCATATTCGCTATGCTTTTTCATCAGAACCACATAATCATCAGCATACCGGATGAGTCTTGCTCCAATTTTCTTTGCAAGCCCATCTGTCCGGTAAAATGCCTTATCAAACCAGTGTAAATAGATGTTTGCCAGTAATGGTGATATCACTCCGCCCTGCGGTGTTCCCTTATCCGGTCGTTTTGGCGGATTACCTTTCTTGTCTTCCTCCCAGATAGGTGTCTTCAGCCACATTCTTATCAAGTTCAGTATTCCTTTGTCTGTCACCCTCATTTGTACACATTTCATCAGCTTGTCGTGGGGTATGGTATCAAAGTATCCCTTCAAGTCTGCATCATAAATTGTGGTGTATCCTGCCTGCAAATCCTGCCGCAGTGTTTCTAACGCCAGATGTGCTGATTTATTGGGGCGGAATCCATAAGAGCAATCCAGAAAGTCTGCTTCAAATATTGGTTCAAGTATCAGGAGTACGGCCATCTGTACAACCCTGTCTTTTACTGTAGGGATTCCAAGCGGCCTCAGTTTTCCATTGGCTTTTGGTATGTAAACCCTTAAAACAGGTTTCGGCACATACATCCTTGTTTGTAGTTCTTCCTTGATTTCTTTAAGGAGAGTGTTTGCTCCTTCCGGATACTCTTCTACATCCCATATTTTGACTCCGTCTACTCCGGCGCTTCCTCTGTTCTTCTTGACCAGTTGCCATGCAGTTCTCAGCACATCGTCTTTCATTATGTGATCGTACAGCGTGTAGAAACGAAATTTAGGCTCCAGTTTTGCCTTTTGACCCAGTTTGTGTCTCAGAGAAGAGAGTTTCGGCGGTATCAAAATCCCACCTCTGTTTTCCAGAGGTTCCTTCTGCCCGCTTTCTTCTGTAGTAGGTGTTTTCACCAATCAGCCCTCCTTTCATCTCAACCAAACAATGCTTACAGTAAAGCCCCTTCGCTCCACGGTCATTACCCGCTTCTTCGCTACTATGGGCTTATCCGACTCCCTCACAGGACAGATATTTGGTTATGCATTCCCTCATATCCTTTTGCAATCCTGGAGGGTCTCCCAAGTTCCGTGACTCCCCTTTCGATATGTGCTGCCCTTACAAACCCCGGAGAGCTCTGTGACTGCTCTTGTTTGTTGCTTCATCACAGATTTTAGGTTTCATCATCCCATGTAGATTATCCGCTCTCGATTTCCCTAACGAGGTCATATCCAGTTCACTTTCGTTGCGGCTCACATCTTCGCTTTGCAAGTCTACGCCAACAGGATTACTCCCGTTCACGCTTGCATCACTACCAGCTAAACAAACAATTGGCTGGATGAGTACATTTCAACTCATCAGGTCAGTCCAGTTTATCTTGGCGTACACAGGCGGAAAGGCCATAAAAAATGGTTTACAGGGAATTACAATATCCGGTTAATGGAAAATCTTAATTCAAAAAATGATTATGAATTAGTGATTGTCCCGGTTAGACATTATTCAATTGAAGATGTTTTGAAACAAATAGTTCCGCTGATTCCAAACACAGGTTATCTATTATTAACTCAAAATTGGAAAGGCAGTTCCGAAATAGATAAATTTTTACCGGCAGATAAATATATTTTTGGTGATGCTAAAGCCGGTGGCTCTTTCCGGAACAATAAATTAATTGCAACAATTTATGCGATTGATATTGGCAGTATTGATAACAATGAAAACAATTGTTTAAGAAAAGCATATGATTTGTTTTTATCCGCAGATATAAAGACGACTATACAGGATAATATATTACATTATCTTTGGGTTCAATATGCAATTAATGGAGGAGAGTGGCCGGCACTTGTAAAGGAAGGCAGCATAAAAGCGCTATTAAAGAATCCTCAACTTGTAAAAGCCTCAATTTTAGCTGTGAGAGAATGTCTTACAGTTGCAAAATCCCGAAAGGTTGATCTAAATAAATATAATGAAACAGATTTTTATTTAACTAATTCAATTATTAAACAAGTCATCGTGACAATAGCAATGAAAATCATATTTCGTTACAGCAAATATATTCAAAGAAATTCTGCACATGCTATGGCTGATCCCAGGGAAATAAAGACTTTCTATTATGATTTGATTAAGACAGGAGATGATCTTGGAATAAATATGCCGGTTATGAAAAGTTTTAAAGAAGTTATTGATAATTTAAAATCAACATAACCTGGTTCTCCCTCATAACAAACTGTCTTCGAATAAAAAATAAAAATTTTATCCGGTAGAAAATGGTATCATCCTTTTTCTGTCATGAACCAAATTATACCGTCAAAATAATTGTATTGATTTTAGATAATATCAAAAGTTTTATGAACCATAAGGAGATTATATGAAAGTTCTCATTGTCGGCAAGGGAATAATAGGAACAATTTACGGCTGGGCACTCCATAAGGCCGGGGTTGATATTACTCATTTTGTCAGAAAAGGCAAAGCTGAGCAATTTAAAGAAGGTATGAAAATAGACATCCTTGATGAAAGAAAAGGCTATCCGAAATATCAAAAGACAGTTTACCCGGCCCGCTGTATCGAAACTATTGAAATCCCCGGACAATATGACCTGGTTTTTGTTCCGGTTAATGCCTATCAGGCCGAAGACGCTCTTAAAGAAACCTCGGAACTATGTCAAGATGCCTTCTTTTTTATTATGACTTCCAATTGGACAGGTGCAGAGAAATTCAACAGAATCCCTGGAAATGGCAGGTATATTCTTGGTTACCCCGATGCGGGAGGCGCTATCCGGGACGGAGTTTATTGGACGAACATCGGCCCGGAAATCCACATCGCAAAACCGGAACCGCAAAACAAAGAGGGCGTAGAACAAATAGCCGCATTATTTCAAAAAGCAAATATAAAACCCGACTGGCAGGACAATATGCTTCACTGGCTCTGGGTTCACAATGCATCGTCTCAAGCGATCTGGGCGGCATTTACAAAATACAAAAACCGTGACCGTTTTCTTGAAGACAAAAACTTGCTTAAGAAATCTTTCCTGGCAACACGGGAATTGCTTAAGCTTTGTGAAAAAAGGGGAGTTATTTTGAAAAACTATCCGGATGTTTCGATGCTTCTGCATTTACCGCTATGGCTTATCATTTCATTTTTGTAAGAAACTTCCTCACCAATGAAAGCATGCAGAGATACACAAGCCATGCCGAGAATGCCCCGGTTGAGGATTTAAATAAATTCTACACGGAGATGATTCAAACCGCTGAAGAACTGCATGTCAATATGCCGGTATTTCTCGAAATCGGGAAAAATGGCGGATTTATATGAAATAGGCTAGTCTTGTAAAATAGTTACAAAAATTAATTACAGAGAGTATATATTTTATTGTTTAAGAATTCTCTATTGATTTTTTTCATAGATTGAATTAAAATCTCAGATATTATGTTATATAACATATTAATATGAAATAATTTTAATCTTCGATGAAATACCGAATGAACTTAAAAGTTCTGGTATTATTGTCTCTCCTTTCCCTTTAATTTTAGATACTTGTTTTGAATATATGAAATTAAATCATACTTTTTCGTAGGAGGTATTATATGAGTGATAGAGTAAAATGGGAGGTTTTTAATGGCGTAAAATATTTGTTTACAGATTATTCTGCTTTAGAAAAAGAGGGTATTTCCAAAATAATGGAAGAAGCTGAATCAGAAATAATAAAACAGCCTATTAACTCCGTTCGGATAATAAGTCTTGTTAATAATTCTTTTTTTAATGATGAAATTAAGAATTTAGCAAGTAAATATGCCCAAAAAATAAAACCATATATATTTAAAACAGCAGCAGTAGGTTTTACCGGCTTTAAGACAATAATACTAAAAGTAATAAGTCCAGCGGCAAAAACATTTGTGACTCTCGATGATGCAAAAAAATGGATTACAGAATAACAACTATTGAGAATAATGGGGGCTTATGTAGACCTGGTTAAAGCCATTGGTGAAGTTTATACAGAAGGGAAGAAACAATAGATATATACCTAATTTACTCGATTAATAAATAATGTAATGACCGGAATAGCAGATTTCCATATTCCTATTTCCGAAGATCCAAGTGTCCCTGTTTAAAATTTAAAACAATTCACAGGTCTTTAATGAAAGAATTTAATGATGCGATTATGATACAGAAGGGATCTAATGGTAATAAAGTCGATAAAATTCTTTCTGAATCTATAATAAAATTAAAAAAATCAGGAAAACTCCAGGTATTATTTTCAAAAATTCACAAGCCTTATGACAATTGGCAGCCATCTGAAATGGGTTGGTAATATCTGATATGGGATTTAATATTATCAGTTAGAAACCCCATAGATAATTTTCACCGTCTTGAGTAAGAATAACGCAATCGTCAGCCCTCTTTGTAACGAATCCTTTTGATACAAGTGAATCCAGAATATTCTTCAATTCACTGTAATTTCCGGAACTCATAAATTTTTAATATTTGTATCAACAAAGACGGACTGAATCATGACACAATCATCGGTAACTACTCTATAATGCCGGAATATTTCCATAAACTCTTTTTCACCGCTGGATAAACTATACGCCATATTTCCCCCAAAATTTCATTTATTGATAATTGGTTATTAAATCTATATTTATTTTCTGAAATATTTATTTCACTCCAGCCATATGACCAGATGTAAAATATTAATAAAAACCATGACAATAAAAGACTTTTTTTGAGAAACCATAAATATATCTCCTCAAATTTATATTCAAAAAGGATAGTTTATTTAATTAAATTTTATCCGCTGAGCATATTTTTGTCAAAAGCATATTAATTTTTTGACAAATAATTTTTAGTTATATAGAATTTATTAAATCAAATTTTAAGGATTTTATATATGTTCATTGCGGATAGACTTGAAACCATAACAGCTACATTGAAGCAGACATTCAAGTGTCAATTTAAATGGTGCAGCCTGTTTGCAGTGCATTATATTTTATGATAAACATATAAAATATGATAAAAAGCCCGCAGGTTGAGTCTGCATAAAGCAGATGACGCCCGCGGGCTTTTTTTGTTTTTATTCAAATAAAGGAGGAATTTATGGGATTAAAAGTTGGCTTAGTCGGTGTCGGCCCTGTCGGCGACATGATTGTACGGGTGCTGAAAGAAAGAAGCTTCCCGGTAGACGGAGATCTTGTTGTTATGGCCACAAGTGAAAGGGATGAGATTCTTTCGGGTGAAAATTACCATGTCCTAAAAATCAAAGCGGATTTATTTAAAGGATTGGATCTGGTATTTTTCGCAGGGAAGGAAGGCGCCAAAGGCGCCAGCGTAGTGTGGAGTAAAACTGCGGTCAATTCCGGATGTACGGTAATCGATAACGGAGGCGATTTCAGAATGTTTCCGGGTTATCCGCTGGTCATTCCCGAAGTGAATATGGATGCCATAACCGCGGAAACCAGGCACATCTGCAATCCGAACTGCTCAACCATCCAGCTGGCGGTCGCTTTAGCCCCTCTTCACAGGGCTTCCAGGCTTTTCAGGATTGTTGTTTCAACTTATCAATCGGTCAGCGGCTGGGGCGGAAACGCAATGGAAGAGCTGATAAAACAAACCGGGCAGGTTCTGGCGGGGAAAGAACCAAAGTATGACCCTTCCATTTTTAATCATCCTATAGCTTTCGACTGTATCCCGCAGGTCGATAAGTTTCTGGAAAATGGCTATAATAAAGAAGAAATGAAAATGGTCAATGAAACCAGGAAGATCCTAAATGAACCGAACCTTCTGATCAGTGCTACTACCGTCAGAGTACCGGTGCTAGTCGGCCATGGAGAATCGGTCAATGCAGAATTCATGGGGGAGATGACCGCGCAGAAGGCAATGTATATTCTTGCCGATAAAAAACAATCCCCCGGTGTAGTTTTAATCGACGGAATTACCGGAGACCCCGATGCCGTTCAAATCCGCAAAGATCCGCTGGAAAGGAGATATCCTATAACCAGGGACTTGCTGTCGGATGAATACAAGGACGCCGTTTTAGTGGGCCGCGTCCGGAATGATACGACCAGGGCTAATACCATTAATTTCTGGTGCGTATCCGACAACCTGAGAAAAGGTGCGGCGACAAACGCAATTCAGATAGCGGAAGGAATGCTGGAAAGAGGGATTTTATAATAAATTCTTGGATCAAGAAGTGTAATAAACAATTCATCAAACAGTTTATGCTGTTGCCGTAAAGCCACTACAATGTGGCTTTCGCACCTTCGCATTAACGCCATTTCATGTCAAGCAGTCTTTAAGTACTGAAGTGTTGTTATTCCAATGTATTTAACGATTAATTTAAAGAAAAGAGCCTCACTTTGCAATCCTGCTGCGTTCGGGTCGCAGCCCTCCCTGGCTGCGAAATTATAATTGTTCAGATTATTTTCAAAGGGGAATAATAACGATTTTTTAATACCAAGATTCCTTTAAAATCAAATAAAGGCTCAATCAGAAATGGCGCTAATGCTGCGGGGTGCGATTAAGCAGGCTGGTTACAGATTGGATGGATTGTTTTAAAAACCAAATGTTAAAAAGCCAGATTGACAAGCAATATTTATAAATGTTATAATGGAATTATTTCAGTCCGTTGGTTGGTAAGACTATAAAAGAAATCCTGAAATTCGCTGTATATTTGGGTTATATGCAAAGTTCTTTATTTCAAGTTAAAAGCCATTACTTACCGCAAGGAGTTATTGAATGGGGAAAAAATTAACTGTATATTTAATTGATGGGAATGATAATGGTCCGAGAACAATTGAAATTGGTAATTGGTCAGGTAAAGCCATTTTTTCACCAAGAGCAAGTTTAATAAATTTGATGAATCGACCAGAATTTGATAAACCTGGTATATATGTCCTAAAATCTGATCCAACAGAAGATGCTTATGATGAAAAAATTTATATAGGAGAAGCAGAAAAAGTTGGTCAAAGACTAAAACAACATATCAATAATCCAGATAAAGATTTTAAAGAATGTATTTTTTTTACGAGTAAAGATGAACTACTTACTAAGTCACATATAAAATATATCGAATCAAGATTAGTAAATTTGGCATTTGAGGCTAAAAATTCACAAATAGATAATGGTAATATACCCACAGAATCATCATTATCCGAAGCAGATGTATCAGATATGGAATATTTTATAGACCAAATAAAATTGATACTTCCAGTTGCAGGTTTTACATTTTTGATATCTAGTACTGTTACAAAAGATAGTAAATATAGGATTGATAAAGACAAGATAACTTCTGAAATATATTACATTAATAGTAAAGGAATTCAAGCAAAAATGATTGAATCAAGCGAAGGCTTTATTATTTTGCAAGACTCTCAGGCATTTAGAGAAACATCAAAATCTATGATGAAATCTTGGGTAAAATTAAGAAAAAAATTTATCGATACAGGAATTTTAATTGAGAATAATGACAATTATATTTTTAAAGAAGATACAATATTTTCAAGTTTAAGTGCAGCTGCTTCAATTGTTATGGGAAGACAAGTAGCAGGAACAATTGAATGGAAAGATAAAAGTGGAAAATCTTATAAGGAAATAAATGAATCAATTATTTTTGGACAAAATGGCAAGTAACGGTAATTAACAGCGTCCATAGCATTACAGTACTCACCATCATCTCGATCGCTTAGGTTGTGTTCCTCAGGTTCGCCCGTTTTTGCTTTTTCTAAAAAAGATAAAGGAGTTCAACTTGACTATGATAATAAAGAAGTCATTGTTAACGGGCTCACCACATCTGCAAACCTAAGCGCGCGGGGCTGGCGCTAAGGCTTGGAAGCATTGTATAGCCACACAATTGTGCGATATATTATGGGGATTCAGATTTTTGTTAAAAAATATTTAGAGATTTTCCAACCTTTTTAAGAACTTCTCTTACTAAATATATAAACAAAATTTATGGAGGAAGTTATGAACCCGTTATCTGAAGTATTAAATAGTAAAAGGGCCAATGATAATAGAGGCATTCAAAAAGCTTTGAGACGTCTTGATGTTCATATTCTTGCACTAAGCTTATTGGATATTGATAACAATAAACGGGAAATACTTTATCGTAATACAACTAAACGAGTTGCTGCAATGATTGAAAAAGAAGTAGAAACACTATCAATTAACTTAAAAAATGATTATATCGGAATTGAAAAGATAAGCATTTCAGAAGCACAAGAAATGGTAACTGAAATGATTATTAAATGGACACAGGAATTGAATGAACCAATAGTTTATCAAAAAGATTTTCCTGCTGTTAATTTAAATACATATGATGATTTAATAAAAACATTTGCAAATATTAATGATTATGCAAGCAAATATGGCTTGATGTCTATTGAAGGAATTGAAAATTCTACAGATAATGAATTGTTTAAAAAAGGCATTGAGTTGATATTAGACGGCTATGATCCTTTACTGCTTGATGAAATATTGGAAAACTATATTAAATCTTTAATGAGTAAATATTTAACAGAATTAAATATGATTTCAAGTGCTATAAAAAGTATTCAAATGGCTTTACCAACTGACATTATGATTGAAAAACTCAATTCTCTAAAGAATCAATAACTCATGATAAGTGATAATGAATTTTATAATATTATTAATCAATATGAAGATAAAATTAGATATTTTTATCTGTCAAAAGTAGATAAACGTGATGATATTGATGATTTGGTCCAGGAGTCACTGTATCAGATAATAAAATCATTACCAAATTTTGGCCACAAATCTAACTTATCTACCTGGATTTACAGTATTTGTAGAAATACGTTATACAATTATTATTATCAAAAGAGAAAAATTAATAATATCAAAATTAAACAAAACTATAATTCTTTAAATGAAGAATTTGAAAAAATAGATTTCAAGATAATTATAGAAAAATTGGAGAAACCATTAAATACAATATATGATTTATATTATAAAAAGAATTATAAAATCAAAGAAATAGCAGAATTGTTGGACAAACCAGAAGGTACGATTAAATATTTATTGTATAATTTGAAGATAAAAATAAGAGAATACTATTTTGACACTACAGAATCCGCAAAAAACATCATATAACAGTACAGTCTGTTGCAAAACCCCCTGAACAGCCGGCCAATAAACCTAAAAAACCGGTAATTTCAGATTATTGAATTTTAAAAATGAATCGTTAATCAATCTCCCGGCTGTTCTTCTCTACAAGATTCACGGGAAAGCACAGTGCAGGAAGAATGTTACTTTTGCGAGCCAACAGGACGTTGGCGTGCCCGAAGATCTGTCCGAAGCAAGGATGCGAGTTACGAAGGGCCGCAAAAGTCACATTCTTCCGGAGCGTTCTTCCCGTCAATAACCCGCCCTCTCGGGCGGAATCTAATCTTAACTTTTTAACAGGATTATTGATAAAATCCTGCCAAAAAGTTAAAATATAAATGAAATTAAATACCATTGAGGTTTTCAATTATAATAAAAATAATTAGGAGATTCTCCTATGAAAGGCATATTATGTTATTATTCCGGTACCGGCAATACCCTTGCGGCATGCCGCTATATGGTGAAAAATCTTTCTTCAATAGATTTCGTATTATATAATATCGCAAAAGGCGGCCCGGTCGATTTCACCGAATATGATCTTGCGGGATTTGCGGCATTCGCGGATTTCTGGGGGCCATCGATGCTTTTCCGGAGATTTATCAAATCCCTGCCCCGTCAAAAGAAAAAGCCGGCATTTTTATTCAATACTTTTGGAAGTATAAACGGGCGTACACTTATGGCTATGGCAGGCATTGTTAAAAAGAGGGGTTTCGATATTATAGCCGAATTCGCTCTCCATACGCCGGAGAATTTTCCTGTAATGGTGGCCGGGGACAATTCAAACAGCCAGGCTCCCGATGAGAGAGAGATGAATGATTTCAATAATTTTATTAATTATTTAAGCAATTTAATTGACAGTATAAAAACCGGGAAAGATATCAAACGGTTCCCAACCAGGACAAAATGGCCGGACATAATTATTCCATCCTTACCGCGCCGGCTGGCGAGGAAAATTTCGATGGGCAGGAAATTCCTTGATGAAAAACTCTGCAATGAATGCGGTGTTTGCGCCCAGGCATGCCCGTATCAGGCCATAAAATTGGACCCGAAACCCATTTTTAACAGTGATAAATGCTGGGGATGCTGGGCCTGTTATAACCGCTGTTTAATGAAAGCAATTTATACAAAAAATATCAGGGGTACCGGTCACTACCCCGGGCCGATTGAACCGCTGTTGAAAAAGTTAAAAGTTTAACAATCATTCCCGGATTAGAACTTGAAAAAAATTATTATTCTGCATGTTTATTTATGATATCTGAAATTTTTTCATAAACAGGTAATTATCTGTTGACAAATGGATAATTTTCAGTTATAATAAAGTACAGTGTACTTTATTAAGAGGTTGAAATTTGCAGTTTATTAAAGATGAAATTAAGCAGAGAATTATCGATGCAGCTAAGGAAGAATTTCTGAAAAAGGGTTTTGAGAAGGCTTCCATCAGAACTATTTGTTTTAAGGCCAAAACATCTAAAAGCAATTTGTACAATTATTTCAAAAGCAAAGACCGGCTATTTTGTTCTATCCTGGAACCTGCTTTGACAGTGATTCAAAAAGGGTTTGAACAGGCTGAAGTCGAAGCATCCGGAGACGCTCTTTCATATACCGAGGAAAAGCAGTCGAGGAATATCGGCGTTGTGATGAATTTTGTTTATGAAAACCTGGCTGAAGTAAAATTATTGCTTTTTCAATCAAGGGGCTCAAGCCTGGAGAGTTTTAAGGATCAAATTATAGATAAATTTACAGACATATTATACGGATGGGTTAAAATGAATTCGCCGGATAAGAATATAAGCAGGTTTTTTGTCCGGTGCGTTTCCTCTTTTTATATGACAGGTATTGAACAGACAATTATTAACGGCGCTTCAAAGGAACAGGTGGAAAAGCATATTAACGAATTTGTCCGATTTGTTTACCATGGCTGTAAAGGTGTATTAAAATAAAGGAGATGAAATAATGCCTAAAAGAATCGAATCAAAAACTTCAAGAACTGCGCAAATGACCTGTGGCGCAAGAGCAGTATCATACTCAGAATCAAGGGATTACTATAAAAGCGATGACTATATTTCATCAATATTAATTCCTTCATTTTTAAAGCATTTGCTCAAATTTCCTCTTGCCCGGTATTTATATTTTCAAGGTAGTCCGAAAGGAAGTTATGAATATGTAGTTGCCCGGACAAAATACATTGATTATGAATTTGCAAAAGCCCTTCATGAAGATTATGAACAAATACTTATTTTTGGCGCCGGATTTGATTCCAGGGTTATACGTTTTCAAGATATTTCAAAAAAAAACAGGATTTTTGAAATCGATGCCCCAATCACCCAATCCTCCAAGCTGCAAAGGTATAAAGAGCTGGGAATTATAAATCCGGATAATCTGACTTATATTCCGGTTAATTTTGACAAAGAGAATATCATTGACAGGCTTAATGAAAAAGGTTTTGCAAAAAATAAAAAAAGCCTTTTTATCCTGGAAGGGTTGACTATGTATCTGCAGCCTGAATCCGCGGTCAAAACCTTTAAAATAATTCAGGAATTCGCAGGCGCTGGAAGTATGATAGTATTTGATTATATTTATGCGTCTGTATTGAGAAAAGAAAATTTGTATTATGGTGAAAAAGAAATATATAAGTTTGCTTCAGGAGCAGATGAAAAATGGTATTTTGGAATAGAAAAAGGAAGGGCGGGTGATTTTCTGGCAGAATACGGTTTTGAAATATTGAACCATATGGATTCAAATGATCTGGAAAACAAATTTTTTAAGGATAAACAGGGAAACATTGCAGGCAGGGTTAATGGAACCCATTGTATCGTCACCGCAATAAAAACGGAATAAAATGAATCTTAAAAAGGAGTTTAGAATGGATGTGAAAGATCATTACGAAAATCATCTCTGGAAATATTATTCCTGGATTTACGGAGGATTTGAAGCAAAATCGTCATATAATTCGGATTTTTTCAGCCTCCACAATATTAAACCCGGGCTAAACAAAATTGCTCTGGATCTCGGTGCCGGTTCGGGGTTTCAATCGACAGCGCTGGCTAAACTTGGCTTCAAAGTTATAGCTATCGATATAAGTGCCAAAATGCTGGAAGAATTAAAAATAAATTGTATTGGGCAGGATATTGAAACTGTTCAGGCGGATTTTATTGAATTAACGGAACAAGGTAATTATAAACCGGAATTGATTATATGTATGGGTGATACCCTGACACATATCGAAAGTATGGGATCGGTTGAAAAGCTTATAGTCAATTCTTTCAGTATTCTTCCCGGAAGTGGTAAATTTATCGTTAATTTCAGGGATTTGACCGCCGAATTAAAGGATACGGAAAGGTTTATCCCCGTTCAAAGTAACATTAACAGGATTTTTACTTGCTTTCTTGAGTATTTTCCGGAATATGTAAATGTTTATGACATCGTACAAGAAAAATCAGGGGATAAATGGGAACAAAAAATAAGCTTTTATAAAAAAATAAGGATTTCTTCTGATAAAATCAGGGAACTTTTCATTAAAGCCGGGTTTGAAATCGAGTTTTTCGAAATTAATAATGGAATGATAACTGTAATAGGCAAGAAGCCTGAATAAAAGTACCGGAGGTATTAGTATGCAGGATAAAATTTTACTGGAACTTGGAAATGTCCAGAAAACCCTTCTTCTTCCATTATGGGGGAGAGCCGTTGAAACACGGAAGGATAAACCGCTTTTGATTGACAAAACCGCTGTTGAGATCATTGATAAAATCGATTATGATTTTTCATTAATGACGGTAAATATTAACGAAGTAAGCCGGATGGGCTGGATAATGCGGAGTCTTCACATTGATAAAACAATCAAAGCATTTCTGGAAAAACATCCTAAAGCAATTATTGTCAATATCGGTTGCGGCTTTGATACAACATTCAATAGAGTTGACAACGGTTTGTTGAAGTGGTTCGACCTTGATATGCCGGATGTAATTGAAGTTCGAAAACATCTCATTCCGGAAAGCGGCATACAGAAATATATTTCATCTTCTTTTCTTGATGAAGAATGGCTTAAAACATTGAAACCGGACGACAATATTTTATTCATTGCGGCAGGTGTATTTTACTATTTTGAGGAAAATCAGGTTAAGGGATTTTTCAGAAAAATCGCAGACCTTTTCCCTGAAAGCGAGGTTGTCTTTGACACATCGTCAACGCTTGGGATCAAAATGGCTAATAAAATGGTCATTAAAAAAAGCGGTCTTGATGAAAAGTCATTCCTGAAATGGGGGCTTAAAAATGCGTCAGTCCTGGAAATGTGGGATAAAAGGATAAAAATTCTTGAAGAATATGACCTGTTTAAAGATGTACGAAATATTTTTAAAAATAAGATCGTAGCTTTTATCTCGGATGCTTTGAAGATGCAGTATATGGTGCATATTAAATTCCGGTAATAATTTTGCTAAAACCGGCGTTTTTCTGTTAAAATAATGATCACTATAAAATACGGAGTTTAAGAATGCATCAATCAGCCGGTGAAGTTCTGCGTAATGTATTCGGGTACGAAACATTTCTTCCACACCAGGAAGAAATCATATGCGCCGTTCTTTCAAAAGATGATGTACTTGCCGTTCTTCCTACAGGAGGCGGAAAGTCAGTCTGCTACCAGATACCGGCGATCATTCTCCCTGGTTTGACCATTGTTATATCGCCGCTTATCTCGCTCATGAAAGACCAGGTCGATCAGCTGATCAAGGCCGGAATAAATGCCGTCGTGCTTAACAGCTCACTTGAACGAAACGAATATTTTAAAAACAAAGCTCTGCTTATCCAAGGAAAAGCCCGCATCCTTTATATTGCCCCGGAATCGCTATTCAAACCGGATATTCAATCAATGCTTTCCGGCATCAAACCATCTTTGATCGCTGTTGACGAAGCTCACTGCGTCTCTGTCTGGGGACATGACTTCCGCCCTGAATACCGGCAGTTGATCAAACTTCGATCAATTTTCCCTGAAGCTGTCTGGATAGCCCTGACGGCAACCGCAACCGGTCATGTACGCGATGATATCAAAAAATGCCTGGGCCTGAAATCGGCAAAAGTATTCATTGGAAGTTTTAACCGGAAAAATTTGTTCCTTGAGGTAATAAAAAAAACAAATGGTTTTAATCAAATAATTCAGGTTCTAAACCGGCACAAAGATGAGTCCGGAATAGTCTACTGCTTTTCAAGAAAACAGGTTGATATATTATCTGAGAAGCTTTCTAAAGAAGGCTATTCCGTAAAACCATATCATGCCGGATTGACCGATGAAGAACGCCATAACAACCAACGGCTTTTTGTAAACGATAATGTATCGATCATTGTTGCGACAATCGCATTCGGAATGGGGATCAATAAGCCGAACGTACGCTTTGTCATCCATTATGACCTCCCGAAAAACCTTGAGTCATATTACCAGGAGATCGGCAGGGCCGGGAGGGACGGCCTTGCTTCCGACTGCATACTCCTTTATAATTACGGCGATATGCGAAAGCAGATGATCTTTATAGAAGAAATACAAAATCCGGAATTAAAGTCCTCGGCAATTAAACACCTGAACGACATGGTTTCTTACGCCGAAAACATGGACTGCCGGAGAAAACCGCTTTTAAATTACTTCGGGGAGGTATTCCACCCTGAAAATTGCGGCGGATGCGATAACTGCGTTGAAAAAGAAACTACCGGTTCCGAAACGGATTTGACGAAAGAAGGCAGGTACTTCCTGTCAGCAATGACAGAAGTCAATGAAAAATTCGGGAGCGAACACATAATCGAAATCCTCCGGGGCTCCTCTAGTGAAAAAATTCTGAAATTCAGCCATAACGAACTTGCATCATACGGCCTGGGCAAGGATAAAACAAAGAAAGAATGGCGGCAAAT
Source organism: uncultured Spirochaetota bacterium (assembly GCA_963783575.1). Classification (GTDB taxonomy): domain Bacteria; phylum Spirochaetota; class Brevinematia; order Brevinematales; family JAOACQ01; genus CAWEAK01. The sequence goes on from CAWAOD010000009.1 coordinate 187,523, forward strand.
CAGGGATGCTATGGAACAGCACAGGCTTGTCAAAAAAGACCTTGAGCAATTCGGCGTGCTTAAAATTCTGCCGGCAGGCCGGGAAGTTCTGTGCGGCACGCGAAAATTCATGGCTTTTATTGAGAAGGAAGATGTGAAGATATTCCAGCAAAACACTCATAAATCTGACTTAAATTATGATAAAAACCTATTTGAAATTTTAAGGAAACTCAGAAAACAACTTGCAGACAATGAAAATGTACCGCCTTACATAATATTTCCCGATACTTCTCTCATACAGATGTCAAAGGTTTTCCCGAAGAATAAAGAGGAATTCTCGCATATAACCGGCGTCGGCCGGGTGAAACTTGAAAAATATTCCGGGGATTTTATTCCTGTGATCAGGCAATATGCCAATGAAAACAAAATTTCTTCAATTTCAATTCCGGAGAATAACCGAAAAGATTATTCCATTAACGCTCAGCTAAATGGAATAAAAACCGGGATATATAAGCAAACAGCCTCTAAAATATTGGAGGTAAAAAAACCTCCGGCACATATTAATACAGGGACATTATTTAATTCCGGCCGGTCCTTTGACAGTATCGCCGGCGATCTTAAAATTCAAAAAGCCACAATTATTGACCATCTTCTCCGATGTCTAAAAAGCGGTTTTCAAATCAATACTTCTTATCTTTCGGGCAATATGCCACGAAGCGAGGATGAATCAAGGCAAATTCTTGAAAAATTTAGAAAAGACGGCGGCGGCTACTTGAAGCCAGTTTTTGAGGCTTTCAATGGAAAATACGGTTATGATGAGCTGAAGATTTATCAATTGGTATTTTTCAGTGAAAAAATATCAAAGAGTAAATAAAATTTAACCATAAATGCCACTTGACTGCCATTAAAACAAATATTATATTTAATTATCTTGAATATTTAATAAATGACGGAGGATTTATGGATAATTCTAACCCATGGCTGGAAATTCCAGCTGAAATATATGAGCATCATATGTCGGATAAAAATATATTACAAATACAAAAGCTTAACGATATTATAAAATCACAAATTGAAGATTATAAACCGAAGTATCTTGCTATCTTCGGAGTAACTACCGGAAATGGACTTGAATATACGGTAAATGTAAAAAATGTTTATGCCATTGATATTAATGACAAATATTTGAATATTTGCAAGGAAAGGTTTAATCATAATAAAAATATAAGTTTTCTCAAATTGGATGTTCAAAAAGATAATTATAATTTCGGTAAAATTGACCTTGCAATTTGTAATCTGATCTTTGAATATGTTAATGAAGATACTATGGCTAAAAAGATTGCCGGGATTTTGCTTGAAAACGGTGTTTTGTCATTGGTGTATCAAGTCAATCAAGGCGTGGCTTATATCAGTAAATCAAAGTATTCAGATGTCTTTACCATATTGGACAAAATACATCATAATGTTAACGAAGAATTTATAACAAATATAATGAAAAATAATGGATTAATTAAAATTAAAAAGGAAGAGTTTATTTTACCGGATAATAAAAAACTTATTAGAATTGATTTTAAAAAAACCGCTTAAATTTTCCTATTTTCCATCTTTTGGGAATAAAATGGAAAAAATGGTATGTCCAGGCCTGCTTTCTACATTTATAGTCCCTTTAAATTCGTTAACAAATCTTTTAACCAGGCTTAAACCAAGTCCGGTTCCTTCCCCGAAAGGCTTTGTAGTAAATAGCGAATCAAAAATCTTATCCATATTTTCCGGTGGAATTCCTATTCCGTTATCTATAACCGTAAACCTTAATTGTCCGTCATTCGTCCGTGATAAAGTTAATGAAATTTGACCCCCATTCGGATTACAGGCATCTATGGAATTCTTAATCAAATTAGAGGCAATCTGGCTGAACCATCTTGGATCACCGTATAAAACCGATGTCTCATCAAGTTCCATTACCAGGTTGCATTTTACCTTCTTAAAAGCAAATTCCAATAAATTGACAACATCCTTTAAAATCGGAGCAACTTTAAAATATTGTATCGGTGATTCGATTTTATCAGGCGTTTGAGCCTTTATACCCCTGATAAAACCTGCACTTTTTTCTGCGCTACGCATGGCTGTTTCTATATTTTTTTTCATTTCTCCGGCAATTGCATGATGATCTGCCGGAAGAACCTCGGGTGTGTCTATTGACTGATTATATTCATCAGTAAGAGATTTTATCTGTATTAATGCAGCACGGATAGCCGCTATAGGTGTGCTCATTTCATGGGCAATCTCGGCAGACAAACGACCCAAAGAAGCCATTATTTCAGATAAAAGCAGTTTTTCCTGATTTTCTTTTAAATCCTGATAAGTTGCTTCAAGCTTTGATTTTGACTGGGCTAATTGAACTGCATCCGATTCTAAATTATTTACAAGAAGCGCCCCCTTCAATGCGCTTGAAAGCTGAACCCTTAATAAATCAAATACCTTTCCGTTCTGAGGGTTTGATTCAAACAATACAAAACCTAGCTGGTCTTCCCTGAAATATAAAGGCTCGACTATCATACTGAAACGCTTATCAAGATTTAATAGACCTTCGGGTAAAAGCATCTTAGAAGAAAATCTCAAACCTTCCGGTGCAATTTTTATTCTTCCGTTCTCATCATAGGCCAGCAAAATACGCGACCATTCCGTAGGTTTAAGAGGAGCTTCATAAAGTGCCAGGTAACATTTTGAAATACCAAATAAGGGGAATTCTCCAGCCATTATATCGGTTAAGTCTTTCAAATTGAAAGAAGTAATTAACTTTTGGGCTATTTCACTCAATTTCTGGTTTTGTGCTTCAATAACAATTCTTTTATACCCCTCAGCCTGTAAAGATACCTTACTAATCATTAAGCGGATCTGCTGAAAGAGGTTTTCAGCAGACAGTATGTATTTACCTGGCAGTAAAGGAAGGATATGCTTTCTGAGAGTTGTTATGACCTCCTGCCAAGAGATAATATCAATATCATTCATAACCATCTTTGAGAGGATTTCATTCATTACTGAAAGGAATCTTACCGATCCCGGGTTTTCCAACCCGTCAATAAAACTTTCCTGAAGCTGTTCAATATTTTTTTCATCAACGGATACCCCGGTAATTATACCTGAAATATCATTTATAAATAGATCTTTATCTATTCCGGCTTCAATTCTCATATTATCATCCTCCTGAGAATTGAGACTGACTGGAATTTTTAAAACCTCGGTATCAATACAACCGCAAGACTGCCTTATAATCAGCTCGGACTCTTTATTAACAATTTCAGGCACTTCTTTTCCTTCAAAAATATCCAGCAGAATATTTGCGGCAATGATGCCCTGATTGTAAAATTGCTGGGTAATAGTAGTAAGAGGAGGTGTTGACAACACACACTCCGCAAGATCATCAAAACCTGTAACGGCAATATCGCCTGGAACCCGGATTCCCCTGTTTTTTAAAGCCTCAATAACATCAAAAGCAGTAACATCATTAGCAGCGGCAATTGCATCCGGTTTCTGTTTTCTAACATCAAGTAAAAGATTAACTGCATTTTCACCCGAAGGTCTGTTAAAATCACCGGGGGCTACAAGATCCGGATCGAATGAAATCCCGTTTTTAATTAATACTTCCACATACGCTCGGTATCTTTCCTGCGCTTCAAGATGCGTGGAAGGCCCCTGAACAAACGCGATCTTCCTATAGCCATGAACCTTAATCAAGTGTTCGATAATATACTTCATACCATTATAATTATCAAAAACAATTGAAGGCACACCTTCAATTTTTAATGATATACTTACAATTGGCAGTTGTTTGTAACGTATATGAAAATATCTCATTTCTTCAACCGTACTGTAAAAAATGAGCAGAGAACTCCAAAGAACAAGGCCGTCAATGCATTCCTTGTTCGCAAGATCAAAAAGAACATTAGCTTGATAATCATAACCGAGATGTGAATTGATGGGATTTGCCGGAAAACATATCAAATTGGCATTCCTTTTCCTGACTGCGTCATTAACGCCGGCCCATAATAAAAGGCTGCAGGGATCTTTCGTGCCATAATTTAATAGGCCGATTGTTGGCCTTTCCCTTGCTTTACCCGTTATTCCAAATCTGTTAATATCCATCGGAAATACCCCGTGTTTTCCGGTTAAGGATAGTTCCGGTTTATTAAAGCTCTGTTTTAAATGATATTTCGAACTGTCCAAAAATCATTTTTTTAGTGCTTTTTCCAGAACCTCAAAAAGTCTCTCTTTTCTGACAGGTTTGATAATCAGGTCAATGGCGCCAAGTTCCTTCGCCCTGTCATAATACTCCTTCTCTATAAATCCGGTCAGCATAATAACGGGTATACTGGGATATTCCGTATGAATTTCCCGCAAAATATCGAAACCGTTTTCTTCCTTCATTTTGATATCGCAGACAACAATATTTATTGAACCGGCGATCAGAAAAGCCAGGGCCTCCGGTTTGTTCGATGCTTCCGCAACCCTGAATCCGAATGATTTTATCTGGTTACGGATCACGCTTCTGATACCGGGATCATCGTCCACTATCAAAATTGTTTTTAAAGAGCTTTCATGCATTTTTTATTCCTTATATTTTATCAGGTATTTTACATCAAAAACAGTTCCGGAGCCTTTGCTGCTCCGGACCGAAATAATACCATCATATTTTGTGACCAGTCGGTAAACAATACTTAATCCCATGCCGGTTCCCAGTCCAGGATCCTTTGTGGTAAAAAATGGATCAAATATTTTCGAGATGTCCTCGGATGGTATCCCGCTGCCCGTATCGCTTACTGATGTATGAATTACATTCCCGTTATAAGAAGAATCGATTGTCAGAACCCCCTTACCTTTCATCGCATCAACAGCGTTGTTAAAAAGATTAATATATATCTGGCGTATTTCTCCGCCCAGAGCATAAAACGGAGGCAGTTCGGAAAAATTCTTCTCAACTTTTATATTTATGAAATTTTTACTGTATTTTACAATCCTTAAAGCCTCTTCCATTATTTCGTTTAAATTAACACGGGAAGGTTTTTCATCTCTCATACTCCTGGAATATGAAGATAGGTCTTTAACAATATCTGAGGCATGAATCGTAAAATTAATAATCGTTTCGGCATAATCCCTGATCTCCTTTGAATCCGCCTCATCCCTTATGATTTCAGCGTTTCCCAGAATACCATAGAGCGGATTATTTATTTCGTGAGCGACCCCGGAAACCAGCGTACCCAGGGCAGCCATCTTCTCCGCACGGATAAGCTGTTCTTTCATTTCTTTCTGAGATGTAATATTTTTCATAATAATTCCGGCTTCTTTTTTTCTACCGGACAATTCCGGAAGAAGAAAAAGAGTGTATCCCATAATCTCTTTACCTGTTATAAGCTCCTGATCATCCAGAAAATTATTTTTAGGAAGCAGTTTTATCTGCTCTATGAATTTTTCCCTGAATTCAGTACTATCAATCCCTATAACATTAAGAACTTCACTGCCGATCAAATCCCCGCGGTTCTGAAGAATTTCGTTTTTAAACGATTCATTGTAAAAAGAAATCTTATATGTTTCCAGATCAAAAACCGCAATTGATGAAGGTATGTTTGATATAATATTCTTTGCGGCATTGGAAGCGTATATTTTATTAAGAGCAACTTTCAACTGGTTTGATATTGTTATAAAAAACTGATTGTAATCAGGATTTATTTTTTTGCGCGAATAAGGATTATCGAATATTATAAAATATAGATATTTATTCCTTACTGTCAAATGAAGGACAAGGCTTTCATAAGTCCCGGGTTCGGGATTGAGCAGATTGTAATTACCAATTGATAAATTCATTTCACTTGCCAGGCCTGACAGCATCTTTTCCCATTGCCGGGGAGTAAAATAAGGAAAATCAACCGCCCTTTTTGATAAATCCCTGTAAAGAATCAACGGTTCCTCGATCAGTTCATATTGTTCATTAAAAATAAAACAATATCCTCTGTCAAATCCGACCCTTTCTATGATTAAATTAATAACTGCTACAATTGTATCTTTTTCGTTTTCAAGAGTGTTAATCTGCTCCGCAATATCCTTTAATATGGATAATTTCTCCGCTTCTTCACGAATCTGCAGATGGGCGGTCCGAAGGTTACCGTATTCATTTTTAATGCTTTCCAGTGATTCTTCCAGGGCCTTTGATCTTTCCACATTCAATTTTTTGTTAACCTCAATGATTTTCTGGTATTTCCTGATCCATACAAAAGAGTATATTCCAAAGAAGCCCAGCGCTGTAATCACAAGAGATTTTAAATCAATCCAGGGTAAAGATTGGAAAAAGTATAAAATTAAAATCCCTATAAAAAGAACAACAAGTCCTCCTAATATATATAGTTCTTTCCTTTGAACCGGTTTCCATTTTAATCTATAAATGCAGGAATCGTCTCCCTCAGCCTGACATTTAAGTTCTTCAATTTCAGCGGGCGGGAGCCCCCAGAAACCCGGAATGTAGGCAAGCTGACCCTGCATTGCCTGACAGTTCAGCTTGGTCTGCTGGTAGCCGCTGGAGTATTTACAACGCATAGTAATTGTATTGAAACCAGATTCCACCACCTCCATCTTCCCGACGCCGGAAAAATTCGAGGACATTTCTGCTATTTTCCTGTAAGCAATTTTCGGTGAACCGAACAGTTTCAGGACACTGAGTATTGAATAAAAAAAACCGTAGGATTCTTTGGATAAAACATAATACCCTGCCTCAAAAGGCGCTCTCGGGTTCTTAGTGAAATCCACCAGTCTCTGCAATAACTGGTTATAATATTCAAAAGATACCCAATTATTCTCATTTTCGAGAAATTCCAAATCCAGGCCTGTCTCACCGATAAAAAGCTCCAGAGTCCTCATGTCATAGCGGTCCTGAAGATAAAAGAGGATAGGTTTCACAACCCTACATGAGAGGTCGGTTTTAATTTTTTCGCTATCATAAACCCTTTGGCTCATGGAATCTTCCTTTCTTTATTTTCATAGCTTAGCACCAACCGTCTAACTTTTTCGTTAATTGCCGGGTCATTCAGTATAAAAACAAATCCCATCTCTTTTTCATGAGCGCCGTCAAATGACCAAACCACCCTGGCAGGTACTTTAAAATCATTCAGGGGATTGGAGAAGGAAAATCTCAGCAAGCACCGCCCTTTCTTCAAGACCTTGGGAAAGGATATCCTGGCTCCGGTCAAAGAAATGTCTGCCAGATTGCCGCTAAAGAATTCTTTTTTATGTTCCAACACAACGCTGGCATCGGTATAGACTCTTTCACAGAAACGCCGATTGAAAACCTGCTTGGTATGAAATTTAGTCGATTCGGAGAAAAGAACAAAAAGATTTGTCAATATCGGATTCAGAAAGGGTGAGAGGTGCTTCATATAAGCGTACATCGGCACAACTTCGGATCCAAAACTTAGTTTTTCATATGTGGTAGTAAGACCCATTTCAATAATCCCGGCCCCTTCATCAATACCCAGTTTAACGGTATAACCGTAAAGATTAAAAAGCAAATAATACTGCCTTACATATTCATAATCCATACCGGCAAAAAGCCCGTGAAGGGTACTTTCATCCTTAATCGCCAGTGAGTAACCGATCACCTTGCCATCCTTCAAGAATTCCAGGAGCTTCGTCTTTCCCTTCATATAATGACTCATATTGACAAAATACTCCCGGGTAAGGATTTCTCTCTGATATTCCCTGGAATGATCATAACATTGCCGCCAAGAGCTCCAGAAGCCTGTCCGCCTGATCCCCATATTCGGACACAACTTTTACTTCGACCGAGTTTTCCTCTAAAATGCGCATATATCTTCTGACTGACATTTTGTATTTACTGGCAAGGTCCCCCATATATTCCCCAAAATCTTTCCAATTGTTGATCACATAAGCATTGGGCAGTATACCAACCCTTTTAAAAGCGAACTTAAGAAGGCTATCGGAATGGGGAAGATCTTTTTCGATGAAATCCCTCAAAATAAGTATATTGACTTTTTTTTCACGGGCGTATACTTTCATCTGATCCGTAATAATTTCCATAATCCGTGAGATGTCATGCCCATCGACCCAATTTACGGTATTTCCCAGCGCGGTAGGAGTCCCGCATTCAATAACGCGCAGCCGGAGGAAACGCGGATAGATAATTTTCCTGATAAAATCGATGATTTTCTTTGCGATTCCCCTATTGAAAATATCCAGATCGAAACTGATATAATAGAAACAGGTATTTGCTATAGGCTTGCCGTCTTCATACAACACAACATAACGGTAATCGCAGTCGTTAATATGAGATTCTTCAACAGCGATCAGGTGTTCCCAGGAACTGATGATATTATCCTTTCTGACAACGGAATTCCAGAGTGATGGTTCGACTTCTTTCAGGGAGTTATAAACTTTAGTTTCCATAACTACCTCACAATAGAATATTCTCCAAAAATAATTATCCGGATAATATGGATAGTATAGGTCTTCCTGATAATTCTGTCAATAAGGTTTTTAAATTAATAATGAATCGTATTAATTACTGAAAAAAGATTATTCTTTATGAATATGGGTAGTTCTAAAATCTTCTTTAAACTACATTTTTTATCCAATGGAACTACCCATGGAGTTTTTAGAAGTACTCATATTATATTTGTTTATTCCTCTTACCTTTTTTTATTATAATGAGTAAGATATCATCTGTCAACCAATAAATAGTTTTCTTTACATAAATTATTCCTTTAATTAAAATGATATATTAATTGTATAAAATTTGTGATTAATATTTTATTAATAATTTGTTATCTTGTTATTTAATAAACGGTTGATTATATTATAAATTGATTTTTAGGAAATTAGCATGGAAGAAAAGAGATTTTTTAGTAGAAGAGATCCAAGGATTAGCCTGACAATTGAAATATCCATATTGCAGGAAGGCCTTACCGATAGTAAAAAAACCATACTTGTCAATACCATTGATATTTCAAAAGAAGGTTTCTTTCTTGAAACTACAGAAAAACTGCCGGAAAACATTACACTTGTACTTACATTTTCCCTGCCGGATCAGCATGATAAGATTAAAGTACATGGAACTGTTGTCTGGCAGAAAAAGGAAGAAACCAGCGACAGTTATCAAGCCGGCATCCATATTCTTGATATGGATGATAAATCCGCTGATTTAATGAAACATTTCTTCGAATCGGCCAGTTATTACGGCTGGTTTTATTAAGGAAGTATTTATGGATTCAGACAAATATTCATTGGTAGATTTTATTGAATACAACGACAGCGATATATTCACAAAAGCACGTTTTTTCGGGGAATATAAGGTAGATTATATTGCCAAACGATATTACACATATTTCCGTCAAACCCTTGGTTACTGCGGACCCCGTGTTAAAGTATTCGACCGCTATGAGAACAAAGTCAAAGAGATGATTATGATGGCTTCGAACAATTACCTATGTTTATCCTATCATCCGGACGTTATCGAAGCCGGAGTTCAGGCCCTTAAAAAATATGGTGCGGGCCTTTGCGGTTCTCCGGTTCTCTGCGGTTATACCGATCTTCACAGGGAACTTGAGCTCAAGCTTGCTGAATTTAAAAGTTGTGAGGATGCAATCCTTTTTCCATCAGGATTTTCAACAAACCAGGGGACAATCTCTGCGCTTGTAAGAAAAAATGATACTGTTGTTGTCGACAGACTTGATCATGCCAGTATAATCGACGGTTGTATGGCTTCAGGCGCAACTTTCAAGCCCTTCGCCCATAACAGCATTACGAGCCTGCACAATGTTCTATCAAGGCTTGACAAAGCCGGGATAAAATCAGGAAAACTTATCATCATTGAAGGTGTTTATAGCATGGACGGTGATATCGCCCCCCTTACGGGAATTGTTGATGCGGCAAAGGAATTCGGGGCAAGGGTTATGGTTGATGAAGCCCACGCTACCGGTGTTCTCGGGAAAACAGGCAGGGGAAGCCTGGAACACCACGGATTGGAAGGCAAGGTTGATATAGTTATGGGTACATTCAGCAAATCTCTCGGCGCTTCGGGAGGATTTATCTGTTCATCTAGTGAGGTTATCGATTATCTTAGATTTTACGCACGTTCTTATTTCTTTTCGGCATCGCTGCCGCCGGTCATAGCCGGCTGCGTACTCAAGGCTCTTGAATTGATTGAGAAAGACGGTAAAATTCGCGATAAACTCTGGGATAATATCCATTATATGAAAAGCCAATTGAAATCGCTGGGTTTCAATGTTCTGGAAAGCAATTCCGCCATAATCCCAATAATTGTAGGCGATGACATAAAACTACGGAAAATGTCTTCCGAAATTCATGATAAAGGTATCTTTATAAATTCGGTATTTTATCCGGCGGTTCAGAGGAAATCTTCAAGAATCCGCTTAAGCTTGATTTCAGACCACACAAGGCAGGACCTTGACGAAACCCTGAATGTCCTTGAGGATACAGGTAAAAAATTCGGCATAATTTAATAAAAAGGCAGAAAGGGGCCTAATCAGTTTCTTTCAATAAATTCTTGATTGTTTCTAAAAGCAGTTCCTTCCTGATTGGTTTCTGAAGATAGGCAGCCCTGGATTTGATAAGACCGTAACTTTTCATTTCGGAGTCCATATCGATAGCTGTTATAAAAAGAATCGGTACAGTTTCATCCAGCCTCCTTATCAATTCGGCAAGCTCAATCCCATTAAAATCAGGAAGTCTGATATCTGTAATTACAAGATCGGGAACTATGTTCTGAAAGAGAATAAGGCCTTCGGCTCCGCTTTTTGCAGTATAAACGCTGTAGTTCTCCTTTTGAAGCATATAAGAAATGGTTTTAGTTATATATGTAAGGTCATCTATGAGCAGTATGTTAATAAACATATTATTTTTCACTATACCTTTCAGCCTTTCGGCTATTTCTATCTGCATGGAATTTGCATTAATATTTAGAAGAGGATCAAGGCTGCTCTTTAAAAGATTTTGAAAACGGGCTTTAATCTTTTGCTCCCTGGATTCTCGATCTATCTGTTCTATCATTGCTTTCTTTTTATCGACTGGAATATTCATTTCAAGAATTTCCTTTACCCTGGCTGTTTCTTCCTCAGAACGTGAACGTTTTAATATATTACCGAGTTCGATATAATTTTCACCATCAATTTTTTTGTCCATATCTAACTCCTGTAATATTATTTTATAACACATAAATAATATTCATTACTTGGTAAAATAACAAGAATAATACAAGTAATTTCGGAATTGATATATAATTTATTAATAAATCTTATTATCAATAAATATTAAAAAAGATGGACGGGCGATTCGTCTATTTGTGTGGGAAGACCCATACCATTTAATAATGATATAAAAGGATCGGGATCAAGTTCCTCGACATTTGCCATTGTTTTTACATCCCAGGCGCCCTGAGCGGCAAGAATCGCTCCTGCTACAGGCGGAACGCCGGCAGTATATGAAATCGCTTGAGATCCGACCTCTTTATAACAATCTGCATGATCGCAAACATTGTAGATAAATATCATCTTGTCTTTCCCGTCTTTTTCCCCTTTGACAAGATTCCCGATGCAGGTTTTGCCGGTATAATTGGGGGCCAGGGATGACGGATCCGGGAGGATGGCTTTAAGAAGCTTAAGCGGTACGACTTCAAGTCCTTCTGCCGTTTTGACCGGTTTTTCCGAAGTAAGGCCCAGCTTTGTGAGAACCGTGAAAACATTGATGTAATGATCGCTGAAACCCATCCAGAAACGGATACTGTTCGCATCAATATTATTCGAAAGGGAATGAAGCTCGTCATGACCATTGAGGTAGACCGGCATCTCACCTACAACCGGAAATTTATATACTTTTTTAATTGAATGGACCTTTTCTTCGACCCATTTCCTGTCTATCCATGTCCATACTTTCTTAAATTCCCTGAAATTGATCTCAGGATCGAAGTTTGTTGCAAAGTATTTTCCATGATTTCCGGCATTTACATCCAGAATATCAATTGTGTCGATCTTATCGAAATAATGCTTTACAGCCAGCGCGCAGTAGCTGTTAACCACCCCGGGATCGAATCCCACCCCAAGAATGGCCGTTATACCTTTTTCTTTACACCTGTCTTTTCTCTTCCATTCATAATTCGCATACCACGGCGGGTCTTCACAGACCTTGTCGGGTTCCTCATGAATAGCTGTGTCCATATAGACAGCGCCGGTTTCTATGCAGGCCTCAAGAACCGACATATTGATGTAGGATTGACCGAGATTGATGACGATCTGTGAGCCGGTTTCTTTAATCAATCTTGCAGTTGCCTGAATATCCAGGGCATCAATCTTCCTTGAATAAAGTTTCTTTGATTTATCTTTCAGACTGTTTTTTCTGTTAACACTTTCTATGATCGCTTCGCATTTATTCTGCGACCTTGAGGCAATGCAGATATCGCCTAATATATCATTATTACTGGCAGCCTTATGCGCAGCCACATGAGCAACCCCGCCGGCTCCTATAATCATAACATTTTTCCTCATAGCCGTAGACCTCCCTAAGATAAATTATTCAAATAATCTTCATATTTAAAAATACGTACGGTATCGATACTGCCGTCCAGCCTTTTTACAACGATCGAGGGCATTTGAAGCCCGTTAAACCAGTTCTTTTTAACCATTGTATAGCCTGCAGCATCAGCTATATGAATGATACTGCCTGCTTTTAATTTATTTTTAAAATCATGAGTCCCGAATATGTCACCTGCGAGGCAGGAACATCCCGCGATCATATATTTATTACCTCCCCGGGGCATTTCAATTTTAGCGCCTGTACCGTAGATCAACAAATCAAGCATATGTGCTTCCGTCGAAGCGTCAACAACCGCTATATTTATTTCATTATGAACAATATCCAGAACTTTTGTAACAAGTTCGGCGGATTTAGTAATGACAGTTTCTCCGGGTTCAAGATATACCTGAACATTGTATTTTTCACCGAACTCTTTCAGCTTTGAACAAAAACTTTTCAAAGGATAACCGTCCTTTGTAAAATAAAGCCCGCCGCCAAGACTGATCCAATCCACTTTATTTAAAATTCCCGAATATTTCCTTCCTATTAAATCCAGGTTTGCTGAAAAATTATCAAAGTCATCATTTTCACAATTAAAATGTATCATAATACCGCTCAAAATCGGCAACACTTCCGATAAATCTCCTGTTTTGGTAACTCCAAGCCTTGAGTAACGGCGAGCCGGGTCGGCAAGATCGAAATGAGAGTAACTAAAACCAGGATTTACCCGAAGACCTATTTTTAATCCCCTGACGTCTTTATAATAATTTTTTAATTGTGATAATGAATTAAATATAATCTTGTCGGCATATTTTTTAATCTCAAGGATATCATCCCTTGAATAAGCTACGCTGTAGCCATGGACTTCCTTCCCGAACTTTTCCCTTCCAAGCCTTGCTTCAAATAAAGAACTGCTGGTTGTACCGTCTAAATATTCCTTCATCAATCCGAAAACAGACCAAGTGGAAAAACACTTCAGTGCCAGAACCGACTTTGCCCCGGAATGATCTCTGACATATTTTATCTTTTTAAGATTTTTTAATAACTTCTTTTCATCAATTAAATAGTAAGGGGTTTTTAAAACCATCGCCATCCTTCTGACTGCATTAAAATTGACATGATTTTTATTAGAAACAGGTGTACAGTATTATAGACCAGCGCAAGAATTTTATCAAAAAACAATGGTCTTAAAATAGTCAAAAGACGGTAGATTTAATAAACTATTATTGATTATCGCCCTGTTACCTGCCAATCGAATGACTTTGCTGCTTTATATCTCATATTATTTTGCCAATTTTAATCTAAGGCTGTAAAATTAATAATATTTGGAGGAAAAATATGATCAACGGCATTAATGATTTTATCACATTGAATAATGGAATAAAAATTCCCGGATTAGGTCTGGGCACATGGCAGACAAATGATGGAAATGAGGTGATCAATTCCATCAAATGGGCTGTACAGGCAGGCTACCGGCTGATAGATACCGCTGCCGCTTATTATAATGAAGAGGGCGTTGGTAAAGCAATAAAAGAATGCGGAATTCCCAGGGAAGAACTTTTTATAACAACAAAAGTCTGGAATTCCGACCATGGATTCAATAACACTCTCAGGGCTTTTGAGACAAGCAGGAAAAAATTAGGGCTTGAATATATCGATCTTTACCTGATCCACTGGCCTGTGAGGGGAAAATACAAAGAAACCTGGAAAGCTCTTGAAAAGATTTATAAAGAAGGGCTGGTACAAGCCATCGGAGTAAGCAATTTCCAGATTCATCACCTTAGGGATATTCTTTCCGAAACGGAAACAGTTCCGGCGGTTAATCAAGTGGAATTTCATCCCCTGCTTACCCAGGCCGAACTTCGCGGCTTCTGTGCAGAAAACGGTATCCGCTTTGAAGCTTGGAGTCCAATGATGCAGGGACACCTGAACCAGCAGGTATTAATGGATATTGCAAAAAAATACAAAAAAACACCGGCACAAGTTGTTCTCCGATGGGATTTGCAAAATGAAGTCATAACAATACCAAAGTCTATTCATGAAAATCGCATCAAAGAAAATATAGATATATTTGATTTTGAGCTTTCACCTGAAGAAATGGAAAAGATCGACAGAATGAACTTAAACAGGCGTTTCGGCCCCGACCCTGACAACTTTTTCTTTTGACAAGCGTACCGCTTGATCCAAAATTAATCAACAGATAGCCAGACAAGATATCTGACATTTTACAAAGAATGTTTTAATGCTAATGTTAATTATATTGACAAAACCCCGGTTTATGTGTAATTTTAAGTAATTCAAAAAAATAAACCGGAGGCGGTATTATGAAAGAAATGAAATACAGTTGTAAAGAGTGCGGAAAGACTGTTTCGGTAACCAGTGATAATGTACCGGAATGCTGCGGCAAACCTATGGAACAGATGCCGCTTGATGTCTGCACATATGCCTTTTCTGCCGAAATTGCAAGGCCGAACAATGAGGATGAGCCATGCGATGATGCCCGCACAGGTCTTAGAAAATAAAATGCTTGATTTTAAAAGAAATAATGATTATAATTTTCATTAATTTCTATTAAGTTGGAAAGGAAATATACATTTGACAGAATTATAAACAAATAAAGAGGAGAAGTTATGAGTAAAGGGACAAGAAGTTTATTGATTGTAGTTGGTGTTATTGTTGTGCTTGTATTAATGATTTACGGATATATATCAGGTACTTACAACAGCCTGGTCAGGCTTGAAGAAGGTGTTAAAGCCTCATGGTCTCAGGTTCAGAACGTTTACCAGCGGAGGGCCGATTTAATCCCCAATCTGGTGGAGACGGTAAAAGGATATGCAAGCCATGAAAAAAGCACGCTTCAAGCTGTTGTTGATGCTCGAAGCCGCGTCGGATCAATAAATGTTGACCAGAATGTAATTAATAATACAGAGGCTTTAAAAAAGTTTCAATCAATGCAGGGCGAATTGTCAGGCGCATTATCAAGGCTGCTTGTAGTAACAGAGAATTATCCCCAGTTAAAGGCAAATGAAAACTTTCTGGCTCTCCAGTCTCAGCTTGAAGGAACCGAAAACAGGATCGCTGTGGAAAGAATGCGTTATAATGAGGCTGCAAGGGAATTCAACACAAAACGCAGATTGTTCCCGGCCAGTATTATTGCCAATATGTCCGGTTTTCAGGAAAAGGCATATTTTGAAGCGGAGGAAGGCGCAGAAAAGGCGCCGAAGGTTAAATTCAATTAATTTCTTTGAATTCCATTCATAATGAGCAGATCATTTAATAATGGCCTGCTCAAGTTTTATCTCAGGATAATAATTAAGGATGTTTTAAAATAATGAATAAAATTAAATTGTTTATACAATCACAGATATTAATAATAATTATGGCTGTTATTAATATATCTTTATTACCTTTAATTTCTTACGGCTTAAAAGTCCCCGATAGTCCCGAAGCAAGGGTCAGCGATTGGGCCGGAATTATGTCGGAAGACGCGAAGAGCCGACTGGAAGAAATACTTGGAGATTTTGAAGAAAAAACCGGGAATCAGATTGCGGTCGCTACTTTTACTACTCTGGAAGGCGACAGCCTTGAAGACTTTTCAATACGGCTTGCGGAAAAATGGAAAATCGGGCAGAAAGGAAAGGATAGCGGCATTATTCTTCTGATTATTAAGGATGACAGGCTAGTCCGGATTGAAGTTGGCTATGGGCTGGAAGGCGTTATACCGGATGCGGTTGCATCGCAAATAATACGCGGGGTAATTGTGCCAAGTTTTCAAAAGGGGGATTTTGACGGCGGAATAACCCTGGCGGTTCAAACCATGATCAGGATTATTTCCGGAGAAAATAGTGCAATCCCCGAAGAAAATAAAATAAGAAGCGGCAGCATGGCTTATTTGCTGAACATCCGGGCAATCAAAACGACTATAATTGTCATTTTTATCCTGATCGTGCTTTTATTCATTATTGACATATTCCGCTACGGGGGATATGTTTCCGAAAACAGGAACTACGGTCACCGTTATGGTTTCATTGAATGGATGATATATTTCGGAATTTTACTGGCTATAATGAAATTAATATTGCAGATGATATTTTTTTCACGCGGGTTTGGAGGAGGCAGGGGCGGATTCGGCAGTTCAGGCGGCGGTTTCAGCGGAGGCGGCGGGAATTTCGGCGGAGGAGGTGCAAGTGGAAGCTGGTAAAGTTAAAGAAAAACAAAAAAAGATAAAAAAGTTTTCTGCAAACAGGTCACTTAACCCGGCTTTTTTTCTGTCCAAAAGGGAAAAAGTCGAAATTAAAAACGCCATCATCCAGGCTGAAAATGAAACATCAGGCGAAATCCGCGTCCAAATTGCAAAAAAAGTTCAACACGATATTATGCAAGAGGCTAAAAGAGTATTTGAAAAAATCGGTATGATAGAGACAAAAGAGAGAAACGGAATCTTAATTTACTTTGCCGTAAAAGACCGCAAATTCGCCATCCTCGGCGACAAAGGCATCCATGAAAAGATGGGTGATGCCGCCTGGAACACAATCGCATCGGCAATGCAGGAGTATTTCAAGAATAACGATTTTGCAGGCGGCCTCTCTTTTGGAATAGGCCGGATCGGCGAAGCTTTAAAGACCCATTTCCCCCATCAAAAGGATGATATTAACGAACTTCCCGATGATATATCATATTAATATTACCCTAAATGCTTATTTATATAACCGCCTTCGATAAAGTAAGAGTTTTTGCATATTTGACTATCTAACAAATCATCGCACAGGACATCAATTTGTGCACTTTGACAATATAAATCATATTTATAATTGATTATTTTTATCCGATTCATTACAATTTTTTATTATTTATAATTTTTTATGTATGAAAAGAGCCTACCATGGACTTATAGAAATATCAATCCAAAAGGTTTGTTTATTTGTAAAAAACTGAGTAAATAATTAATTTTATTATTCATATAAGAGAGTATAATTATGAGAAAAAACCATTTAATTGCAGTCATTTTTGTTCTTATTTCCCTCAATTTATATTCCCAGAATACTAATACTCAGTCTGATGAAAAACCCGGGAAGCTGAGAGCCCTTTTCTATCCGCTTGAAAATATAACAGACACTAATAAATATGTTAATTCTGATATTGTTAAATTAATTATTTATAAATCCTTATATAATTTTATCCTGGTTTTGCCATCTATTGAATTAGTCGAGGATAAATACAAGATGAAAGTACCTGAATTATCTAATTTGAAAGAGTCTTCAAAGGAGCTTAACCCGGATATTGTTCTCTTCGGAAACATAGAATTATTCGGAGACCGGCTGAATCCGGATGTTAGGGTTAAGCTTTCCACCTGGTTTAAAGATGAAGATAAGATAGTTTTTCAGAAGAAATATGAAGGAACAACCGGCATAGACATATTTGATACTATAGATGCCACAATCGTGGATTTTATGAAAACGGTGTTCAACCTTACTGTAAATCTGGCAAAAATACAATTCCATGATTTTGTTCTTGGGAATGAAACGCATGAAATCCGCCTGAATGGAAGGCCTATAGCCTCACCATCCGGCGATGATTTCTCCCTATCGATGAAAGTGCTTGCGGATACACCTTATGATATCACCATCACAAACCTGGTTGATAAAAAGGAAGTTTATCATAAGACAGTGAATTTGAAAAGGGATGAGACGGCCGATATAAGTTATAAAACCTATACAGGATTCATTCAATTCAGGGATTTTAAGACTGGTGGTGAAAAATACAGGTTGGATATAAATGGTATACCGGCGGGTATAATCACAAACGGATATTTTTCAAAATACAGGACGCATGAAAATAATTATAATCATATAAATATAATCCATATCCGCGATAATAAAAGTGTTCTTGAAGAGAATATCCGGCTTGAAGGCGGTGAAACAAGGATTATATCATATTCGGCTTACGGCTCTGTCAGGATTCACACTGGAAAATATCAATCCCCCAACCGGCGGATAAGCTATATGCTGGACGATACACCAGTGGAAGGAAACTCCATTTTGACAAATATGAGTGCGGGTGTAAAACATACGTTCCTGACCCTTGAAAACGGTGTACCGGTCAAAAAAGAAATATTCTATCTTAAAGATGGAGAATTAAAAGAATTTTCCCCGGGAGAAAGTTTCTTTTCTTTCGGAATAAGAATCTACACCCTGGATGAATGCATGCTGGGCCTCGGATTGGATGGGAATTTAGGCGGTTTCAGGCTATCCGGGGGCTGGGGCGAGTCTTATTATTCCTACCCCGACTTTAATCATAACCGGTTGATTTTCAACAGTCTTTATCTTGAGCTTTCCTATAAAATATTTGAAATACCTTTATTTTCAAGGCCCTTGAAGATTTATCTGGGCGGCGATTACAGGTATTATTTTTTAACCCCCATCGACGATTATAACAGTTCACCATACTCTTTACCGATGGACGGTTCTTCATATACTTCCTATGGTATAACAATAACACCGGAAAATGGATTCCTGTTTATAAAAACAGGAGTATATTTCAACCAAATCGGAGACTCTGGTAATTTTACCTTTGTAATTTCTCCCGGAATTAAATTTTAGAGGCAATTTATGAAAAAGATTGCTATTATTTTCTTATTCATCATACCCGTTTTATCGGCCTGCCAGCTTTATCCCGGGAGGTATAAAACCGAGATAGTGGATAAAATGAATACAAGCAGCTCGGGAAGTACTAATACCTACACTTTAACCTACGATTCTGGCGGAGCAGCAAGCGGAAACGTTCCGACCGACGGCAACCTCTACCACCAGGGAGCGGCAGTATCCATTCAAGGCAACACCGGCGGGCTGATTGACCCCGGCTATGCTTTTGCCGGGTGGACCACCAGTATTACCGGGCCAGGGTCAAGCTATTCCAGCGGGGCAACTTTATCGATGGGATCGTCTAATATAACACTTTATGCTGTCTGGATAACCAATAGCCTCAAGTTTAACAGTTCGGAAACTAATATAACGATAACGGGAACTAACTCATCTCCAGGCGGAATACTTATTATACCATGCGGTGTTACAACTATCGGCGGAAGCGCATTTTATTGCTGTATTAGTTTTACAAGCGTCACCATTCCTGCAAGCGTAATTAGCGTTGGTATCAATGCATTTCAAACATGTGAAAGCCTTATAAGTATTAACGTCGATTCTGCCAATTCTTTTTATGAATCCATCTCAGGAATATTATTCAATAAGAATGGGACTACCCTTGTAGAGATGGCGGATGGTATGAATGGAAGTTATATTATTCCCTCCGGTGTCATCAGTATCAGCGGCAGCGCATTTCAAAACTGCAGTCTTACCAGTATAACAATCCCTTCCGGCGTCACTAACTTAGGCGCAGGGGGCGATCCATTTATGTACTGTAATAATCTAATAAGTATTAACGTCGATACAGCAAATACCTCTTATAAATCCATCTCGGGAATATTGTTCGGTAAAGACGGGACTACTCTGGTGGCAGTGCCAGGAAGTATGACAGATAGTTATATTATTCCATCCGGTGTTTTAAGCATCAATGGCGGCGCATTTGATGGCTGCGGCATTGTCAGTGTAAATATCCCTTCCAGTGTTACAAATATAGGAAACAATGGTGTTTACGGAGACCCATTTAACTGCCGCAACCTTCTCAGTATTAACGTTGATTCTGCCAATACTTTTTATGAATCCATTAACGGAGTATTATTCAATAAAAGCGGGACTGTATTAATATCTGTACCAGGCAGTATGACTGGTAGTTATATAATTCCCTCCGGTGTTTTAAGTATAAACGGCGGCTCATTTCAATGGGGTTTCCTTACCAGTGTAATTATCCCTTCCAGCGTTACAAATATCGGTGATGGAGCATTTTATTCTTGTACAAGTCTTACCAGCTTAACAGTTCAGGCAACTATACCTCCAGCATTGCCTTCGGGATCACAGGTATTTGATAACTGTAACCCCGGTTTGCTGATTCACGTCCCCTCTGGTACTGTACTAACATATCAAACGGCAACCGGGTGGAGCGATTATGCATCATTAATAGTTTCACCTTAGTAGTATTATAGGAGGTCAAATAATACCAAAAACCGGCTTAAACTCATTGGCTAAAAAGTGACACCGGTGAAAAGCTTTTATTAATAATAAGAGAATTCCCCTAGTATCCAAAGCCAGGGCTAGGGGGATCAAAGGGAACCCATGCAAATCACATTATCTTAACACTCACTTCAACTGACATGCCCGGCAGCAAAACATATGGATCCGAAATCTTATCCAGCTCAATCTTTATGGGAACCCTCTGCGTGGTTTTAGTAAACTCGCCGATCGTAAAAGCCGGTGCTACAATACCCGCGCCTATCCGTACAACATGGCCTTTAAACAGGTGGTTCGGATATGCGTCAACATTTATGTCAACAGGTGCGTTAATTTTTATATGCCTAACTTTTGTTTCCTCGAAGTTGGCCACAATCCAGATACTATTCAAATCATTTACGGAAAAAATAGCCTGACCCGGCTGGACAACATCGCCGGGCATTACGGATTTTTTTGCTATCACGCCCGAAATCGGAGCGGTTATTCTTGTATTAAGAAGCTGGGTCTCAATCACTCCCAATTGCGCTTTTGCCGTATCAATCTGCGCTTGAGCTATAGAATATTGAGCTTTTGCCGTGTCCAGGGCTTTCTCTGCATGAGTGAACTGCTCTTTTGTCGATGCCCCTGAACCGAACAGCGTCCTTGTACGGTCATAATCATCCTGGGTTTTTTCAAGATTAACTTTTGCCAGGATCAGATTCTGATTAGCATAATTCAGTGAAGATGCAGATTGCGCTTCCTGAGAGCGGAGATCGGAATCATCAAGCTGGACAAGCAATTGTCCTGTTTCAACTTTATCCCCTTCATCAGCCTGAAGGCTTTTTACCCTTCCAAGCATTTTAGCGCTTATAGTTACATGGTTGCCGTCAATCGCAGCATCATCCGTGCTTACAAAATTTATAAAATTTATAAACCAGGCATAGCCAAACCATAAACCTGCCGCCGAAAGGACTATAAGGATAACCGCGCCTATTAAAACCGGCCTTTTCCTTTCTTTCGACTGTTTCTTCGGTTGTTCTTTAGAATCCATATAATTTACTCCCTTTATATTATTTTCTTTTTTCGTAAAATTAAAAACGGGCTTCACTTGCTCTACGCAGCCTCGTCCGTATAAGCGCCGGTAAACTGGCTGTTGTAAAGGTCTGCGTAAAAACCCCCGGCTCTCAATAATTCACTGTGATTACCCATTTCAATAATGCTTCCATTATTCATCACAAGGATTGTCTCCGCGTCGCGTATTGTTGAAAGCCTGTGAGCTATAACAAAGCTTGTCCTTCCCTTCATCAATTCCTTCATAGCCTTCTGAATGTAAACTTCAGTTCTTGTATCAACGCTGCTTGTCGCCTCGTCAAGAATCAATATCGCCGGATCTGCAAGTATAGCCCTTGCTATTGTCAGCAGCTGTTTCTCGCCCTGGGAGATGTTAGAAGCTTCTTCATTCAGGATTGTGTTGTAACCTTCAGGCAAAGCTCTGATAAAATGGTCCGCGTGAGCAGCTTTTGCGGCCTGAATAATTTCTTCCTCCGATGCGCCTTCGCGGCCATACGCGATATTTTCCCTGATAGTTCCGTTAAAAAGCCAGGTGTCCTGCAGAACCATACCGAACATTGTCCTTAAATCCCCGCGTTTCAATTCACGAATATCAACGCCGTCTACTTTAATCATCCCGCCGTTAATCTCGTAAAAACGCATCAGGAGGTTGACAAGCGTGGTTTTACCCGCGCCAGTCGGCCCAACAATAGCGATTGTCTGCCCCTGCTTGACGTCGATATTCATATCCTCCATCAGGACAGACCCTTCCTTATAACCAAATTTTACATTCTGGAATTGAACCTCGCCTTTTGGAGATGTAATAATAAAAGCATCATCTTTTTCGGGGATTTCCTCGGTTTCATCAAGGATTTCAAAAACACGTTCCGCCGAAGCTATTGTCGATTGAAGGACATTTGCGATATTCGCGGTCTGGGCAATCGGCTGCATAAACTGTCTTGAGTACTGGATGAAAGCCTGGATATCACCGATTTTAATTATTTTTTTTGCCGTCAATATTCCGCCTACAACGCATACCAGGACATAACCTATATTATTGACAAAGTTCATCATAGGAAAAATTATTCCGGAAACAAACTGCGCCTTCCATGCCGGCATGATAAAGCCTTCCGTTAATTTCATCAAATTCTTTGATGGACTTATGTTCATGCCCGAATACCTTGACTATTTTGTGGCCGGTATACATCTCCTCGACGTGTCCGTTAAGGGCGCCGAGTTCCTTCTGTTGAGCCCCGAAGTATTTCTGCGAAAGTTTCGCTATATTTGCCG
Source organism: uncultured Spirochaetota bacterium (assembly GCA_963783575.1). Classification (GTDB taxonomy): domain Bacteria; phylum Spirochaetota; class Brevinematia; order Brevinematales; family JAOACQ01; genus CAWEAK01. The sequence goes on from CAWAOD010000009.1 coordinate 210,529, forward strand.
TAATGATAAATGAAAGGGGTAATGTAACAAACGTAATCAAAGTCAGGAGCGGGCTGATCGTCAGCATCATAACAAGCACGCCTATAATAGTACATACTGATGTAATAAGCTGAGTCAGGCTCTGCTGAAGAGTTGTGCTTATGTTGTCAATATCGTTTGTAACCCTGCTCATAATCTCGCCATGAGTCCTGGAATCAAAAAACTTCAACGGAAGCCTTGACAATTTCGCGTTAACATCACGACGCATATCGAAAACAGTTTTCTGAGAGACGCCCGCCATCTGGTATTGCTGGATATATCCGAAAAGGGCGCTGATCAGATAAAGAATTATTAAAAGTATTATGATTTGTCCTATATAAGTGAAATCGATTGAAGGCATGGGTTTTTTCAAAAAGAAAGCGGCATATTTTGCCATAAGCCCGTCAAAAAGCTTTGTAGTCGCTTGTCCCAGTATTTTAGGGCCTATTATATTAAAAATTGTGCTAAGCACTGCAAACAAAACCACAAAACTCATCTGTACGGCATGCGGTTTTAAATAAACGATCAGCCTTTTCATTGTTCCGAAAAAATCTTTTGGCTTTTCCGCTGGCCCCCTGCCCATCATTCCGCCGAAACCGCCCGGGCCGCGTCCGCGACCTCCCATAATTCCCCGCTGCTGCTCTCCGGGTCTGGGACCTTGATCTTTTCTATCTTCACTCATGCTATTTCCTCCTCAGAAAGCTGGGATGCCACAATTTCCCTGTAAACTTCGCAGGTTTTGTAAAGTTCCTTATGAGTGCCGATCCCTGCTATCCTGCCTTCATCAAGGACGATTATCCTGTCCGAGTCCATGATTGTGGCGACTCTTTGCCCAACGATAATTACAGTCGAATTAACGGTTTCTTTTCTCAGGGCAGCGCGGAGTTTAGCGTCGGTTTTAAAATCCAGCGCGGAAAAGCTGTCGTCAAAAACATAAATTTCCGGTTTTCTGATAAGTGCTCTCGCTATTGATATACGCTGCTTCTGCCCGCCAGAGACATTCGTGCCTCCCTGAGAAATGATGGAATCGAACCCGTCTTTCATTTCAGAGATAAATTCGTCCGCCTGAGCTGTTCCGGCGGCCGTTTTTACTTCTTCATCGGAAGCGTCTTCATTTCCGTAACGGATGTTTTCCGCTATGGTTCCGGTAAAAAGAACGGCTTTTTGAGGTACAAAACCGATCTTTGCCCTCAGATCATCCTGCGACATATCGCGGACATCCACGCCGTCAATATATATATTTCCTTGATCTGTATCGTAAAAACGAGGAATAAGGTTGATCAAAGTAGATTTACCAGAACCCGTGCTTCCGATAATCGCCGTTACTTCTCCGGGCAAAGCCGTGAATGAAATACCGCAAACAGCCGGTTCTTCCGCACCATGATAGCTGAAAGACACATTTCTGAACTCTATGCATCCCCTGACATCGCTGTTTGGATTGAATGTGTTCACAGAGTCTTTAATTTCGGGTTCCGTATCGAGCACCTCGTTTATTCTCTGTGCTGAAGCCTGTGCGCGCGGAAGCATTATAAACATAATCGACGCCATAAGGAGTGAAAATAGAATCTGCATGGCGTACTGCAGGAATGCCATCATATTGCCTACATTTGAAGTTCCGCGGTCTATTCTGATGCTGCCGAACCATATTATACATACTGTTGTTACATTCATGACAAGCATCATCACCGGCATCAGTACAGCCATAATCCTGTTAACCTGAATTGATGTCTCCATAAGGTCAAGGTTTGCTTCATGAAAACGTCTTTTCTCGTCTTCGATCCGGTTGAAAGCCCGGATTACCCTTATTCCGGTCAATCCCTCACGGAGTACAAGATTGATTTTGTCGATTTTTTTCTGGATCGACTGGAATAGCGGAAATCCCTTTAATGCCACAAAAAGTATTATGCCGGTAAGGACCGGTATAACAACAACAATTACCCAGGACAAACCCGCGTCTTTGGATACAGCCATAATTATGCCGCCTATGCATGTTATGGGAGCGCTGATCATCATTTGCATCATAATCATCAATACGTTCTGGATCTGGGTAACATCGTTTGTGGTTCTTGTTATTAAAGAAGGCGTGCTTAGTTTATCGAATTCATGCAGGGAAAAACTCGAAACATGCGTAAATATTTTACCCCTGAGGATTTCACCGAACCCCATGGAAGCATGAGCGGCAAGATATGCCGCCAGTACAGCGCAGATTGAACCGCCCAGGGCTACGGCGATCATTAATCCCCCCGTACCCATTATGTAGCCTGTATCGCCGTTTGTAATCCCATTATTCACGATATCAGACATTAAAGTAGGAAGATACAGGTCGGACATTGACCTGAAAAATACCAGAACAATGACTGCTGCCGTCGGGATTGTGTATGGCTTTAAAAACCTGAATAATTTTATCATAAAAAAATAATCTCCACTTATAAAGACGTTAACCCACTAAAAATATTTCTTAGTTTTTTATAATTTGATTTATTAAGATTTGAATACACAGTTCAATTTACAGAATTTTTCAAAAGCTTTTTCAGGATATTCAAGCCGTTTGTGACTGCAACAATCTCTTCCGGAGTGGCATTTTTAACTATGTTTTCTATATTTTTATCAAATATACTGTGAAAATCCTGGTGCATTTCCGCAAATTCCGGTGTTAAACTGACATAAACCACCCTTTTGTCATCATTGCTTCTAACCCTTTCGACTATTTGTTTTTTTTCAAGCCTGTCTATTATTCCCGAAACTGTGCTGTTAGTTAAATTAAGCTGATGGCTTAATTCATTTATTTTCATTTTACCGGACTTTCTTATATATCCTATCAAAAATCCCTGTGCCATAGTTATACCGCTTTTTTCAAATGCTTTAAAAGCCTTGTCCATATTATGCTTTAAAAGAGACAGAACTTCTTTAAAAAGACCCGCCGCCGCCAGGTTACTTTCGGAATTTTCCATTACAGGCATTTACCTCTTAATTGCGATATTTTTTACGCGAATATTTCGTACACAATTATTTCGTGTACTAATTAATTATAATAAATTTACCTCAAAGTGTCAAGAATTTTGCATAAACATTACAAGCCCAGATTTAACGCATTTTATACTTCCTAACTTTTTTAGTTTTAACTCGTTTAATGAATTAGACAATTTTTACTTCTACTTTTATAATAAGCATTATTATACTTAGATTTTATATAAGGAGACTGGATTGCCCATATCATTTATTTCCGGATCAAAAAAAAGTTTAAATATAAAAAGTCTCGAACAAATCTGCTCAAGAAACATATCACTTTCCGGCCATTCTTCTTACGAGATAGGAGGAGAAGCCAATTATTTCGCACTTCCTGAAACAATTGAAGAAACAATACTATTGCTTAATATTTGTAAGAAATCAGGTATACCGTATTCTTTTTTTGGATTGGGTGCTAATATACTATTCCCGGATAAACCGCAAAAAGATAAAATATTTATTTCCTTAAAAAAATGTATTGAACTTGAGTTAAATGAAGGCAGGCTATTTTTATCTGCAGGAATTCCTATAACATTCCTATCGATAATAAGTCTTACTGCTGAAAGCGGCCGATTTGCATTTTCATATCTTTTACCGGGAAGCCTAGGCGCAGGAATATATATCAATGCCAAATACGGCGGGACACAGATTTGCGATATAATCGATTCGGTTTATTATGTTGATACAAAACAGGATTCTCTTATTATTCAAAAAATCAAGACCGCCGATTGCGGATTCGATTATAAAAAATCCATTTTTCAGAATTCAGATTTTTTGATCCTGGGAACCGATATTTTAATTCCCGGCATCGACGGAGACAAAATGCAATTAATACAGAATTCATTCATTAAGTTAAAAGAAAAAACTGAAATGTTTTCATCATTAAAAATTTTTTATAAATTATTTTCAATTGACCGGGATTTACTTCTCCAAAATCCGGGAAAAATATCAGGAGAATATCTCGAAATAGAGCAATACCGGCTTGAAAAAAAACATTTTGAATATCCATCCTGCGGTTCGGTATTTAAAAATAATTATAATTTCGGTAAACCGATGGGAAAGGTAATTGAAGACCTTGGACTAAAGGGAAAATCTCATGGCGGCGCGATGATTTCACCTCATCATGGAAATATGATACTTAATATGAACCACGCATCTGCATCGGATGTATTATATTTAATACAAATAATCAAAGATGCGGTATATAAAGCACATAATTTTATTCCCGAACTTGAAGTGGTTATAATGAAGGAATAAAAATTCGGATAAACCAATCTTGAAACTTTCAGGTTTTTCTGGTATTTTTATAATATGGAATTTTGTAATAATAAAAGGAGATATTGTGCCCCGTTCAAACAAAGAAAACAAAGCGCAAAAAAAATTTACCGTTTTAAGGATTGTTATTGTAAGCCTACTTTTGGGCGAACTGCTCTCGTTCATAAGTACGCTGCCTCTTAATCTAAAATCCTTGGTAACAATTTTAAATCTTAATAAATCAAAGATTATCGAAATAAAAAAAAATAACGAGTTGAACCGGAAAGATTTAAATCATAATATCTATGAGACAAACATTATCAATAAAAGTTTCGAAAGTTACCAGAAATTAAGCATTGCTCTGATTATTCCGGTTTTTTTTATAATTTTCTTATATCATATCCCGGTTTATAGATATTTCAGAAAAATGAAACGAAAAAAAACCGTAAGTGAAAAACACAGGGAATTGGCAAAAAAAAGGCTCGCTAATTCAGCCGCTTTCCTGGCGATTATAGTATTTCTCTGGTATGCTCTCAGCTATATTCCATATCTATTCTTCGGTCAAAATCCTAAAAACCTCATCAATTTCAATTTAACCGAATTAACCAATAATTTCGTGATTATAAAAATGTTATCATCTCTTCTGACAATTTTATTTGTATATCTATGGCAAAACCACAGAGTTAAAACACATTTTATTCAATCCGTATTTACCGGTGAAGAGCTGAGGACAAGGCACCATTACGGTCCATCACTAAAAATCAAACGCCAGATGATAATATCAACCCTTTTGACAACATTTCTTCCTTTAATACTGATAATATTTTATCTTTTTACTTTTATTACTTATTTCCCTGTTCATGGAAGTCTTTCTCCTGAACAAATGAGCCTATTTTTATCCAGCTACCAGGAGTTTTTTAACAACCTGGGTATTCCTTATATGGACTTTATAAAAAATATGAATAGTATTAATTATTTTAACGCAGTTGACACATTTTTCCTTTTTATAAGCATCTTTATGGGAGTATTAATAACTCTTTTTTATTTGTACTGCATTACAAGATGGACTATTGCCGAAATTATCCTGCCGGTCAAGGAACTTCAAAACCTTATGAAAGATGTTTCAATAGGAAATTATCAAAATTTTGCAGTTGTCAGAAACAATGATGAAATAGGTGAACTATCGGAAGGCTACAATATTATGCTTTCATTCATTCAGAAAAATACTTCGGAAATTACAAAATTGAACCAGGATCTGGTTGTGCTCAATAGAGAATTGGAACAAAAAGTTGAGGAGCGGACCGGAGAACTTCAGAAGCTTAATAAAGAACTGCAGACAGAGGTTGAGGAAAGGATTAGGGTTGAAGAAGCTCTTCTTAATACAAACAATAAGCTTATGAGCCGGAATGAAATTATGGAGGGTGAACTTGAGATGGCGAGAAAGATCCAGATGAGGCTCATACCCAGTAAAAGCCCGCATCCCTCCATATCTTTTTATTATAAACCGATGGACAAAGTCGGCGGTGACTATTACGATTTTGTCCTTTTTGACTCTGGAGGCAAACAAAAAAAAGTCCCTGATTATGTTGGGATCTTCATTAGTGATGTTTCAGGACATGGCGTTCCGGCAGCTTTCATAACATCTATGATTAAGGGCGCTGTAACACAGGGCGGAGACATTCTTTATGAACCGGCGGAATTTTTATTATACCTTAATGATTTTTTAATAGCTCAGACCAGCGGTAATTTTGTAACCGCTTTTTATTGTATTTACAATTTACAAAACAAAGAGCTTGTTTTCTCAAATGCGGGGCATAATCATCCTTATATAATAACCGGGAATGGAATTTCAATGATGCAGGCTGAAAAATCGAGTATCCCTCTTGCTATAATGGATAGTTCGGAATTATACTCGGCGAAAAAATCATACAGGAACGAAAAAGTAACCCTTCCGGACAATTCCAAACTCCTGTTATATACTGACGGGCTTGTGGAAGCTGTAAATATTAAGGATAAATACAGCACAGATAAAATGGAGGATTTTGAAACCCAATGTATAATTAATGTTATGGAGGATATCAAGAATGAAACTTCCCCTGTTTTTATAAAAAAAATGGCCGAAAGGCTGATAGAATTCAGGGGAACAAATAATTTTGACGATGATGTGTGTATGGTCTGTGTTGACATACCATAAGTTATCCGGAGGATAACTTATGGCGTGGCAACTTGTAGTTTTAATATCATCCTGAACGGATGATATTAAAACTACACTGTTGAAACAAAAAGAATCGGTAAGGTCATTGCGAGTTAAACTTTCTTCTAAGCTTGCGCGAAGTAATCCGCCTAGCATTAAAACAAGACTGATTCAGGAACTAAATAAATAATTTTGAAATCTTCTTATAATTAATTTCGGTAATAGAATCAACGATCATTGTTGCTTTTGATAGATCCTGATTTCCTGAATGTATATTCCTGTATCCTATGCATTTCATACCAGCGGTAATTGCCGCTGCTACGCCATGGGTAGCATCCTCAATTACCAGGCATTCCTCTGGCTGGACTTTAAGCACTTCTGCGGCTTTCAGAAAAATATCCGGAAATGGCTTGCTTTTCTCGACCTGATCCCCGCTTATTATTATTTTAAAATAGGAACCAATCCCTAGTTTTTCAAGGACCGCATCTATAAAGTCTTTTGTCGATGACGAAGCTATCGCCGTTGGAATTCGTTTCTCTTTTAGTTCCGATAGAAGCTCATCAATACCGGGTACAAATCCGTCATTATAATCCTTAAGCATAATTATCCTTAAATCGGCCTGCATCTTCATCAGCTCTTTTACGCTTTTTATCAGCGAGTACTTTTCTTTCAATTCACTCCAGACAATAAAATTGGCAACACCGACATACCTGCTCAGTTCTTCATCGGTTATTTCACCGCCGTTATTTTTTAATACAGTTTTGGCGGCTTTAAACTGCAGCGGCTCACTGTTGATAATTACGCCGTCAAGATCAAAAATAACTGCTTTTAACATAAATTTCCTTACCACCTATAAAATTTTTAAGACAATTTCACTTACAACTTTCCCTAATTTCGCATGTTCCGCTTCATCAAAATGTATGCCATCCGAATCGCTTGAAACAATGACTTTCCCGGCGTCAAGAAAATAGCATTTTAATTCTCTCGCTTCAATTTCAAAGAATTTTGACAACTCTTTTGACTTTTCCGCACCGCCCCTGAACATTTCCGAGAAATAATTTAGTTTACCGAGAGGCGGGGGGCAAATCAACAATACTTCTAGCGCTTTTTCATTGCGGCCGTACCGGCTGTTTTTAACCATATCGATAAGAACCCCGGCCCCTTTCGCTATATCGAACGAAGTCAGTGAAAACCTGTGCTTGAGGTCATTTGTCCCAAGCAGAAAGATAACAAGATCAAGCGGATTATGGCTGTCAAGACAGGGGATAAGGTATTCTTTCCCGCTTTTATATCCTTCTATCGGATCATCCCAGACGGTTGTCCTGCCGCAAAGCCCTTCTTCGACTACCTCATATCCATTACCAAGTATATTTCTAAGAACGCCCGGCCAGCGTTTGTTTCTTTCCATCCTGCTCCAATCACGCGGAGAAGCTCCCCAGGTATTGGAATCGCCATAACAAAGAATTGATTTCATAAGAATTCTCCTATCTTTCTATTTCACCACAGAGGCACAAAGACACTGAGTTTTTTATATTATAATTACATCTAACACTTATTTATTATGCATAACTTTGGCTTCTTAGTGGTTTAATAAACTACCCCGCAGTAAGCTGGTGTATTACTTAAGAACACTTAAGGAATCGAAGCAAAGCTATACACAACTTTGTTGCGTAAGGAATCTAATCCGGGTCAAGAAGCATGCCATGAGTATAATGAAGGGTCACGCTTGTTAAAACAAATTTTTAAGGCATAAAGCGATACAATGAGTTTAACGAATGGACGGGAAGACTTAATCACGATAATAACTTTTATCAAACCTTCTCATAACTGTATTTCACAGGCAGAACCTTTTCTAGATCGACATTCTTCGAAGCGTCCAGAATCTCAATACCAACAATCTTGCTGTCTTCACCAACATCCAGTACCATTTCATCGCTGACGCGCTGATTAATCACTTCCTGCTTTTTCTCATCCAAGCGAATATATAAAAGGTCTGTACCCGGATTATATATTATATCCATGATCGCCTCCTACCGCCATTTTCCGTAAAAAACATACACAGTTATAGTTATAATTTCATTGTTTTCATCAAGGTAATATACTTCGACCAGTTTTTGTTCATAGTATCTACCGAACCGTTCTTTTTTGTAATTAAAGACTTTTCGCTTTTCCTTTCCTATTGTATCTGGCTTCTACAGGATAGTCTGTTTCAATTACATCAATAATCTCGGTTTCGTTCGTTCCTCTTTCTTCAGCCCGCTCCAGCGTATGCGGCTCTATTCGGATAATCATATTTAATTCCTGATATCTCCAATTTCAAACTTAACAAGCAAATTTTCGTTAATAATAATCACACTTATCGTCTGTTTATAAAAAATCCAATACAAAATTTTAATTTTCTCCAGTTGTTATAAAAGAATATTATAATAGAATAACCTGGATTGTCAATGTATATAAAAAATTACTTAATTTTATAAATTTATTACTTGAGATGACAAAGACAATCTCTTTTTCTTTTTGATTTCTCTTTTCTTTTTATTTCACCACAGAGGCACTGAGACTCAAAGTTTTTTGTTAGGTGTAAATAAATCTATCACGGTTTATAAATTAATTGATTTTTTTTCTGATTCAATGATAGAATCGGGAGTATTTTTTACCGGAACAGAATAATACAATAATTCTTCCTTACTTGGAACCCAAAACAAATTTCTTCCGGGAAATACAGGATAATATTTCTTTTGATTGGTTAAATAATCCATTGAAATAAACAAGGTGATGGAAGTTCTGACGGGTCGAAATATATCGCTTTCCCGTTTTAGCAATAGCGCCATCCCAGACAATATCATTTGTTTTTTCCTGGGCGAAAATAGAATTACCAAGTATTAAAATAAATATAGTCAATGCTATATATCCCTTCATATCAGCCTCCTTTTTTAGGATTATTGCTATTACAGTTAAACCACTCCGGTATTTTAATTTTCGAAATAAGTTATAGATTTTATAAGGATTTACCTTATGTTCCTTTAAGCAAATATTATAATTATTGGTATTCCAAATTGCTAATTTATCAAATTTACATCTTAAGACTTGACATATTAATAATATTAAATTATACTGAATATACTTAAGTATATATTAACATTATACAGGAGGTCACTCATGGATCAGATAGACAAAAACCGTTTTTTTGAAATGCCGGAAATATTCGACAATCTTGCACAATTTATGGTTCCGCAATATGACTTTCTCCAGGATGAAATCTTCAGGATTATCTCGTTTGAAAACGATAAACCCATATCCATAATTGATTTGGGAGGCGGCAGCGGCATCTGGCTGGAAAAATTTCTCAAACGTTATAAAAATGCACAAGTTTTCTGGGTCGATTATTCAAAAGCTTTTCTCGATATTGCCGGAAAAAGGCTCGACAAATTTAGCGATAGGGTTAAATACATACTTTCAAAGTTTGAAGACAATTGGGAGAGTGAAATAAAAGTAAACCCGGATATTATAGTATCTATGTCATCAATTCATCACCTTGAAACTCAGGAGAAAAAGAGGCTTTATAAGAGAATTTATGACATTCTGAATCCCGGAGGATGGTTCTTTAATATTGATGAAATGAAGACTTTATATCAGGACAGTTACCTGCAGAGTATGGAATTCTGGGGCCGGTATTCGGCTGAAGCTGGAAATAGTCTGTCGGAGGAGAAACAAATTTTTCTCCCAAGCTGGAATAAGCATTTTGAAAACTGGAAGCTAAGAAACATTAAACAATCCGGTTCCACAAAACAAAAGGGAGATGATATACATGATCCTTTTCTTGACCAGCTTGAATGGCTTCATGAAATCGGCTTTAATAATGCGGATTTGTTTATGAAATATCATTTATGGAGTGTAATCGGCGGCCGAAAGTAAAAGCTTAGCATTATATATAACCATTAATTTGACATTATACAGATTTAATTTATAATATATGGAAATTTTTTTGGGTGGTAGCTCCATGAAGACATTTTCGTTAAAAGCTTCTGAAATTAAAAGGGACTGGTATATCATAGACGCTAATAATCAGCCGCTTGGAAGGATTGCGTCAAAAGCCGCTTTTGTGCTGATGGGCAAACATAAACCAACATATACTCAGCATCTGGATAATGGAGATTACGTTATTATTATAAACGCTGAAAAGATTTTGTTAACCGGGCGGAAAGCCAAAAATATGAAATATTATCATTATTCGGGCTATGTCGGCGGTTTGAGGGAAGTCCCTTTCAAAGATATGCTTGCAAAAAAGCCGCTTTTCCCTCTGGAGAAGGCAATCAAAGGTATGCTCCCGAAAAATCATCTTGCCAGGGATATGTACAAAAAATTGTATTTGTTTGAAGGTCCCGAACATAACCTGAAAAATAAAGAATTGAAACCGCTCGAGATATAAATATCGGAGGATTACAATTATGACAGATAAAATATACGCGACAGGCAGAAGGAAAACAAGCGTAGCAAGGGTTTTTCTTATCCCGAAGGGTAATGGAAAAATTACTGTAAATGGGAAAAAGATGGAAGAATACTTTCCCGCAAATTATTGGGAAATTGTAAAAATGCCCCTCACAATGACAGAAATTCTGGATAAATGCGATGTTTTTATAACCGTTAAAGGTGGCGGTATGACCGGGCAATCAGAAGCAATCAGGCACGGATTGTCAAGGGCCGTAGATAAAATGGATAAGGATAAATTCCACAAAACTTTAAAATCCGCCGGTTATCTGACAAGAGACCCAAGAATGGTACAGAGGAAGAAATACGGGCTCAAAAAAGCGAGAAAAGGTCCCCAGTACTCAAAACGTTAATTATTATTTTCATATAAAAAAACATCCCGTGTTTGCGGGACGTTTTTTTATATATACTTACCGCCGCTTGCTTTTATAAGCCGGTTCATTATTGCCCTTCCAATTCCACTCTCTTCAACGCTCTGCGCGACAATTTCATCGGCATTGTTATCATCAAAAAAAGCCATAGTCTTATAAAGATCCCGCGCATATTCCTCAAGATTTTTGCATTGTATTACCATAAAACCATCCGAATTATCTAAAATTTCATTTAAAAGAATAATTCCGACTTTTTTACCGGGAAACCTGTTTTTTATTCTATCCATGCTAATATTATTTGATAAATAAACTTCCGCCCGTGGTTTATAATGAGTATATTTTATTCCGGGCGATGAAGGTGATTTATGATAATTTTCAATAATATCATCGGTAAGATTAATATTAAAGTCATAACCCAATACGGAATATATCATTTCTTCGGTTACCGCTCCGGGGCGCAGGATCCTGACCCCGCCATTTTCAATACTTAAAACAGTTGATTCCAGTCCGACTTCACAATCTCCGCCGTCGATAATGGCGTCAACCCTGCCGTTCATTTCGTTATAAGCCATGTTCAGTGTTGTTGGGCTTGGTTTGCCGGACAGGTTTGCGGATGGTGCCGCAATTGGAAGACCGGTTTCTTTTAAAAGCGCTAATGCGGCCGGATGGGAAGGAATCCTTACGGCGACCGTATCAAGTCCGGCTGTAACATTATATGGTATTTTCTCGTTTTTAGGTAGAACTACAGTTAAAGGGCCGGGAGAAAACGCCTCAAACAATTTATATGCAATATCAGGTATTTCTCTTGCCGCCTCATTCAATTTTGTAATACCAGGTATATGCACTATCAATGGATTGTCTGAAGGCCTTCCCTTAGCGGCGAATATCAATTGTACGGCATTTTCATCAAAAGCGTTGGCGCCAAGCCCATAAACGGTTTCGGTTGGAAAAACAAGGATTCCACCGCTCCTGATAATATTAACAGATTTTTTCAATCCTTCATTATTATTTAATAAGTCTTTAACTATGATTGTTTTTTTCTCCATATCATAATCCATTAGTCAGACTTTCAAGAACATTCCAATACTCTTCTGCGATTTTTGAATTAGAAAAATTTTTTACCCTTTCAAAACCCTTGTTTATCAATTCAATTTTCAGATTTGAATCAGTTATAACCCTGATTATGCCTTCAGCAATACCATTAGATGAATAAGGATTGACATAATAAGCCGCTTCTCTGCAAATCTCATGGAGCGGGGCAATATCGGACACAACAACAGGACAGCCGCAAGCCATTGCTTCAATGGGAGGCAAGCCGAATCCTTCATAAAAAGATGGAAGGACTAATAGATCCGCAAAATTATATAAATCGATCAGCTTATTATCATCGACAATACCGGTAAATATTACCTGATTTTCAAGATGAAGATTTTTAATTATTAAATCAATATTATCAAGTCTTGTTATAAAATCTTCCTTCTGTCCCGTAATAATTAATTTATAATTCTTATAATCATTATTTATTTTTTTAAATGCATTAAGTAAACCTATGATATTTTTATGAGGTTTGACATTTCCCACAAAAAGAATAAATTTTTCATTTTCTTCAAGACATGATCCACTCATAAACCTCATTTTCTCCTGAAATGAGTATTCTTTTTTCATAAATTTAACTTCAGGCGATCGATATATTATTTTTATCTTACCGATTTGTTTGATGTCCAGATTTAACCGGCCGATAATCTCATCTCTTGTAAATTGAGAAATCGCAATAAGTAAATTCGAATTTTTAACAGCGTTTTTAAATAGAAACTTCGCATATAATTTTGCAAGGGGATTTAGTTTCGACATTTGTGTAATCTGAAAAACATCATGAATTGTTACAATTCTTTTTTTTGCCGGGATTTTAAAAACCGGCGCATTGAATTGCGGAGACCAGAAAATATCAGCTGGAGGAATTTTTTTAATAAATTCATATTGTTCAATTGGAGAATAAATTTTTGAATTCATTTCAATTACTTCAGCCTGATATTCTGAAAGAGCTTTTTTGCTGCCGAGGAGAATAACCTCATATTTCCACAATATATAAGGTAAAATAGAGCGAATATAACGTCCGATACCAGACATGCTAATCATTCTGGCATCAAAAACAATTTTCATAAAATTTCCTAAAGAAAAGATGAGGAATATGCAGATTTATTATGAAAGGTCCACAAACTGCATTAAAGACTTCCATTGCCTGGTTTCCATAGTGTGATTAAATTCAAGTCCTATATAGAATTTTAAATTTTCATTTTCTTTTTTAAAATGGGCTATACTCGCTTTGATATTTAATTGTTCAACCGGCATATCGCCAATTTTCTTAATCTCTAAATCTAAATTATCCTTTATCACAATATCTTTAATATTACAGCTGCATTCCAGGAGAAGCCCTCTTTGACTGATGTCAAGAACTTTCCCATTAACATACATTGATTCTTTTATCTTTTTCAATTCTATTTCAGTGTCCTTTTTTACAGGGAACCTGAAAAATTTTCTTCTTTCAGGCATGGCGTGTTTTTGTTTATTCTTTTGCTGTTCTTTTATAAGCTCTTCTTCTAATTTATCATGGATTCTGTTTTTGCCCAGATACTTCGATTTATACAAAGAGGAGTCCGCCAGCTTCATCAATCCTTCATAACTTGCCGAATCCATCGGGTATGTCGCTATACCGGCTGAGAATGTAACTTTAATATTATTTCTGATATTATTATCATTCCAGTTATAATTTTCAAGGTTTTGCTTTATTCTTTCGGCAAGAAATCTCGCGCCTACCCTTCCCGTTTGAGGCAGCAGAATAACAAACTCGTCTCCCCCGAAACGGCCAATTATATCTTCCTTTCTAACACTTGCGTTCAGAACTGCGGAAAACTTTTTCAATACCTTGTCCCCGAATAAATGCCCGTAATTATCATTCAAGGCTTTAAAGTCATCAATATCAATCAAAATAATGGAAAAATGATAATTATATCTTTTAGCCCTTTTTATTTCCCTTTCCGCCATTTCTGCCATAAAATTTGAATTAAAACAACCTGTTTTCGGGTCTTCTTTTGTCAATTTTAGGATTTCTTCAAAAAATTCAATTTCCACTATTTTTGGGTTTTTCAGAATTTTTATAAGATTCAAAAAATAATCCAGAATAGCTACTCTTATCCCGACATCCCTTTTCATCTTTGATGATAGATTCTCCCTATGTTCCAAAATTTTAAAATAATGGTCCTTAGCCTCACTTTCATTCATATCGATATGCGCCAATAAATTCAATATAAAACGATAAATTCCACTATTGACAGAAGATTTTTCCTGATCTGTGCTTTTATTGCTTATCAGTTCCTGATCAGCCATAATTTTTGAAATCTCATATTCGTCCAGACCATCAATTGAAATTTTTTCTTTCATTTTTTTTCTCCAGAATTTTTAATTCTCTAAAATAAATAACTCTTTAATATAAACTCAAGCCACTGGTTCTTTAATGGTTGATCTAAGAAAACCGATTATTATAATATTTTTTATTTCCAATCGCAAATATTTTAATAAAAAAAACAATTAATTTATTAAGAAAATTTCTTATAATAAATTCCAATCATTTACTATTCAAAGAATTAGAATAGTAAATTTATAATAAGAATGAGACATTATTTTACAACAATCTAATAGACTGATTATCAGATTCATTGAAAATCAAAATGCCTTAGATTTTTTCTTGAGTGAATTTTTAAGAAAGTTCTATTATGATGGGATTTTATCCATATCAAGCATATCAGCGGCATGATAATAATAATTATTTTCGGAATTGTAATGATATTCGGCAGGTTCTCTTCTGCCGGAAATAAGATTCATAACTTTCCTGGCAAATAATACGTCAAGGGTATGCCCGCCTTTATATGATATCATAAAACCTTTAATATCGGAATTTAAAAGGGCAAGGCTCCCAATCAAATCAACAACTTTATGCCTGACAGGTTCATCTTCGTACCTGGAATAATTCAATGCCTTATTTTCTTTTTTACTGAACACTTGAACATTATCGAAATTCACTCCCAAAACCAGCCCGCTTTTTTGATAACTGTCCAGATCCTCAATAAAGCCGAATGTCCTGGCATCCGACAGAGTATTGACGAAAATATCAGGGTTTAGTTCCGTTTGATATGTTTGAGTACCTATAGGAGAATTTGGAAAAGAAATTGTATAACTGAACTTAAGTCCATCATACGGAAGTGCCACCAAAAATTTATCTTCAAGGGTCACCCAGATAGGATTAATAATCCTGAATTCATCCCTTGTTTTGTTTTGAGAGATCAAGCCATATTCAATAATTTGCCTGATAAATTCTTTTGTACTTCCATCCATTATTGGAATTTCCGTAGAACTGCATTCAATAAGGCAATTATCGATTTGAAATGCGTAAAGAGCCGCAACCAGATGTTCTACTGTCTTTACTATGGATTTGCCGTTGCTCACTGATATATTGTTTTGCGTGTCGATTATATTTTCTACATTATAAGGAATAAACTGTTTGGTCTGACCGCTTCTTGATACAAAAACAATTCCAGTATCTTCCGGAGCAGGTTTTAATACAACCGCACAATCACTGCCGCTGTGAAGACCTATACCCTTAAATTCTATATTACTTTTTAATGTATTTTGTTTTCTCACAAAAGTCTCCAGATAAATGTTACTATTATATAGCAAATATTATACCAAATGCTCAAAACTATTTATTATTATTAATAAATAAGTTACGCCATTTTCAACTTCATCAAACCATATAACTGTCTTGAATATTATACAGTTATTTTTCCTTTTCCAGTAAATAATTCGATAAGATTTTTTGTGCGGATAATCTGTCAATTTGCAACTTTACTTTTTTTTTATTTAGCCCCAATGACTTTAAAAAACTTTCAGCGTAGACGCTTGTGAATTCTTCATTCTGATAAATTATTTCCAAGTTAAGATTCGATTTTAATTTATCGGCAAAATCAATTACATTTTTAACAGCTTCGGTATATGTATCCGAATGCGGGTACCCTATGACTATTTTCTCAAATTTGTATTTTTCAGTAAGTTTTTTTAATCTATCCATAATATTGATATCATTGATGTAAACATCCAGGGGTGAAGCAATCATTTGCAAATCATCGGTAACTGCCAGACCGATTCTTTTTTTCCCGTAATCAATACCAAGAATCCTGCCCATTTAATTGCCGCCGGAAAAAGTATTTTTAAGAATAAAATCGGCAACTTTATCTACCACAGGCCTTTCACCAAGGCTTGTTTTAATTTTTGCATAATATGATTCAAATTCAAGCTTTTTCTGCCCGGTCAAATTAAGAAAAGATAGAGTTTCCCGTATGATATTACCGGAATTACAATCCTTCTGTAATAATTCAGGGAATACTTTTTTATTAAGAATTATATTCGGTAATCCTATCACATCAGATTTGACAAGCATCTTACCGATAAAAAAAGATAATGATGAAACTTTATAGCAAATCACCGGCGGTTTTCCAAATAACACGGACTCCAGAGAGGCCGTGCCTGATGATAGAATAACAACATCGGAAACACTCATTGCAGAATAAGAATCTTCCCTGATCAATTTAATCTTTCCGGATAAACCGAATTCATTTATTTTATTTATAATATAATCCTCATAAATTGGGTGAGAAACGGGAAGAATAATCTGAATATCATACCGGTTAATTAGTATTTCAGATGCTTCCAGAAAAGGCGGCAAAAGCGTTTCGACTTCCTGAAAACGGCTTCCCGGCATTATAGCAACAATCTTTTTATCTCTGACCAATCCGTTATTATCAAAGAAATCCTTTGAAATCTTGAAATCATAAACTTTATCCAGAATAGGATTGCCGGAATATAAAACATTTTTTGTGTATTCACGGTAAACAAGATAGTCGGGAAAATGAGGAACGATAAGATAATCAACATTTTTTGCCAATAGCGGTGCATACCACCGCCCCCAGATAGAAACATGCGGCGGAAAATAATAAAAGCATTTGATGCCTTTTTTTTTCAAAAACTTAGCCCGTGGAATATTCAAACCCTGATTATCCACAAGGATCGCGGCAGTAACCGGATTCCTTTTTAAATATTCAATTGATTTTTTGTAAAGTTGATTATTTTTATTATAAAAGCGGAGTGAATCGGACAGCCCTATTGTACCGTAATAAGTTATATCGCTATCTATGGAATTCAGGCCGGCTTTAATCATATTCTGCCCGCCCATCCCGGTAAAGCTTATATCAGGTTTTTTTCCCTTAATCCGGCGCATAAGGTCCGCCGCATGAATATCGCCTGAAACCTCTCCGGCTGCTATAAAAAAAAGATTATTCACCATGATATGATACGATGCCCCTTTTTGAGCTCCGTACAAAACTGATCAATCTTAATACAGAATTATTGCCGGAATACTTTTCTTCCATAGCTGCAAGCCTTTCTTTTAAAAGTCCTTTCCCGTAAAGCATTCTTAAGGCGTCCTTGATTATAGTTCTTTGTTCCTGATTAAATCCGCCACGTCTCAAACCTACAACATTCAATCCGTAAACTTTGGCCGGATTGCCGTCCACAATCATAAAAGGCGGTACATCCTGAACAACCTTGCCGAGTCCGCCGATCATCGCAAAGGCTCCTACCCTGCAATTTTGATGTACGGCTGAATTTCCAGACATGTTTGTGCTTTCTTCCAGCACAACAAATCCGGCCAGGAGACATCCGTTAGTCAGAATACTGTTACTGCCTATTTTAGAATTATGTCCGACATGAGAATTTGCCATCAGAAAAACATTATCTCCTACTATAGTTTTTTCTCCATTGCCGCCATGAATGGGGGTATGTATCGTAACTCCTTCACGAATAATGCAACTTTCTCCAATTTCAATCAACCCGGGTTCCCCATTAAATGAATAATCCTGCGGAGGTTCCCCTATGGCAGCCCCGGAAAAAATCCTTGTTCCTTTGCCTATCTTTGCCCAGCCTGTTATATGCGAAAAAGGACCGATTACACAATTATCCGAAATTTCAATATCTCCTTCTATCACGCAGTACGGCTTAATTTCAACGTTTTCACCTAATTTGACATTCTTTCCAAGAATCACACTGGGGTGAATATTATTCATTTTTCTGCCTATCCAATTCTTTTTTCAGCATTTCTTCAACAAGAACAAACTTCTTCCTGTTTTCACTGTTGAGTTCCATTAAATTCTGATGAGATTCTAAGAGGACTTGAATATCCCGGTATGTTTTTTCCAGTTTTTTCTTGATTTCTCCGCTTACGTCTATATTTTTTAATACGGATTCTTCCTGAATCGGTAAAATCTCCAGAAGTCCCATTGTATTTAGAATTTCTTTAACTCTTTCGGAAGGATTTAATAGAATAACATTCGAATTGCGCAATTTTTTAAGTTTCTTTTGAACGGAAACTATAACACCGATAAATGAGCTATCCAGATAAGTTGTAGATGACAATTCAAAATATACATTCTCAATATTTTCTTCTTCCAGTTTTGTTGAAAGAAATTGAAATAAATCCGTACAAAACTCCATTGTTCCTTTACCGATTACTTTTATTATATACCCAGATTCGATTACACCAACCAATACTCTAGATGTGTCTTGCATCTTGGCTCCTTAAAAGTCTTCAACAGCGATGGGATTAATATTTTTTACATCTTTTTCAAAAATCGCATCAATTTCCTTTTTTGATACGATTTTTCCTTTACCAGTAAATATCATTCCCTCTTCAGCCAGGCATTTTTTTGTCCATAAGTCTCCTATAAGCTTTCCTGTGGAGAGAATATCCACACGTTCCAAAGCATATACATTCCCTTTAATCTTTCCGCCTATTCTTACGGAATTTGCATATATATCGCCGACTATCCTGCCATACTCCCCGACAAGCACAACGCCATAACCCCTAACTATTCCTTTAAAATCTCCATCGATACGAAGCAAACCGTCAGATCTGAATTCACCTGAAAAAAAATTATCCCTTCCTATAACACTATTTGAAGTGATTCCTTTTGACACAAACTCAACGCTTTTATCATCTCCTAGCTTTAGCTCACCATGCTTTAAATCAGTCGGTTCCATTCAAAGCCCCCATTCTATTAAACTCATACTTTAAGGCAACATACTGACAAATGGCTCCGGATTAACCGGTTGATCTCCGATCCGTACTTCATAATGAAGATGAAAACCCGTGGTTTTACCCGTCATACCGACATATCCGATCACCTGTCCCTGCTTAACAACGCTTCCTACAAATATATTAGGCCCAAAACTGCTCATATGCCCATAACGGGTAGTAAAGCCATATTTATGCTTGATTTCTACCAGATTCCCATAACCACCCATCCAGCTTGCATAAGAAACGACTCCATCCGCAGCCGCCCTTACCGGAGTTGAAGGTATTGCACTCATGTCAATACCCGGATGAAATTCTTCCTGCCATCGGTATACAGGATCAACACGCTTGCCGAATCCCGAAGTGATTCTTGCCCTTTGCGGAAGCGGATAGAATGAGGGTAATGCCATGAGCAAATTCTTTTGTTCTGCTATAAACATTCCCATCCTTCTAACATTTACCTTGGTAACATCAAGGTCCAGTTTCAAATTCTCAAGATCTGTCACCTCTTTCGGTCGATTTTTATTTGTATATTCATCCGGTAGCTTTATCTCGTTAAAATTATAAATGTTTTTGTCCTGTCCCATAGGATCTTTTGCCGCTGATTTGATAATGTTGTTTATATCGCCTTTAAACATAGTAAATCTATTGTTTACGCTTTCTATGCTTCTTTTATATTCCTCAATAATAATTTTTTTGTATCCATCCTGAGTCTTTAATCTCTCATACTGCTTATATGTCTGCTGATTATTTGAAATTGCAATAACTGATGTGGTGACTGTAATAGTTAATATTATTGCGGAAAAAAACAAAATATAATTTGAAACCTGAATATTCATAATTTTTTTCTCGGAATGAGGCACAATCATTATTGTCAATCTTTGAGAACCTTTCTCATTAATTTTGTATGATAATTTGGCCATCCATCTTTTTATATTACTAAAATAAAGAAAAATGCTTTCTTTTATTTTTATCCATCGTGATTTCTTATACATTTCAGCTTTAGATTTAAAAGCAGGCCTGTTTTTACTGTAATTTGCCATAATTGCCTCCTTTTCTAAATTTAACCGTTATAAAATGGAAAATCAATTTTTTAAGAGAGTAATTATACATCTAAGTGCTGACTTATTCAACAATTTATGAAAATAAATTGACCTTTGAAAAAACTACACTTATAATTCTATATCAGTTTACAATAAAGTCAAGAAAAATAGGAACATTGCGTTGTTAAAATATATTGATTCACACTGTCATTTACAGCATTGCACAGAAAATACCGATTATATTAACCTGGTCAAAAGTTTATGCGGTCAACTGGCTTATGTAGTGGACATATCGACTAATAATACGGAAATCTTAAATAAGATAAGCCTGTTATCCCGGGGTTTTGGCGGTTCTGAACAACCGGATAAAGTTCCTGAAAACCTATTGACTTCTTTTGGGCTTTATCCCGATCAGGCTGAAAAATTCAATCGGGAAATGGATGAAGAATTTAATATTCTTATAAAAAAAATGCGGCCTTCGGCAATCGGCGAGGTCGGGCTTGATTACTACTGGAATTACGGCGACAAAATTCTACTTGAAAAATTATTCCGCAATCAAATCGAGATGTCAATTAATATGGATGTACCACTGATAGTCCATTCGAGGAATGCATTTCAAGACACTTTACGTATTCTTTCCGAATATAAATTTAATAAGACGGTAATAATTCACTGCTTCGGTTATGGTCAAAAAGAAGCGGAAAGATTCTTAAATCTTGGATTTACATTATCATTTGCCGGTAATCTAACCTACAGGAATGCAAACGATATTCAGAATGCCGCTTTAATTGTCCCATTACAGAATTTACTTCTCGAAACCGATTCTCCTTATTTATCGCCTATTCCTGTAAGAGGCCGTAAAAATACACCGCTAAATGTAATATATACATATAAATTCCTGGCTAACTTAAAAAATGACGAAGAAGAAAATCTTGCTGCGCAGATTGAAAAGAATTTTAAAAGAATCTTTCAGTTAACTTAAGGTTGGTTATACAATCCGGACTAGAGCTCTAATTCAAGGCTGTCTCTGGCAAGGCAAGCCGATGGAAATATTTTTTGAGCTTCATTTTCGATTTTAAATGAGTCATCATCAGATCTATCCGGATCGGAATGAAACAAAACAAGCTTTTTAACCTTTGCTTCTTGAGCCACTTGAATTGACTGTCTCCATGTACTATGTCCCCAGCCAAGCCTGAATCCGATTTCTTCATCAGTGTATTGTGCGTCATGTATCAGAATATCAGCTCCTTCCGCGATATCGACAACCCTTTTGTCTATTACATTCTGATAATGCTCAGTATCTGTTGAATAAACTATCGAAGTATTGTCAAATTGAATCCTATAACCGAAAGTAACTCCCGGATGGATATGTCTTTTGGCGGAAATCTGGAGCCCGTCAAAAATACGGTGATGTCCTTCTGACAGTTCAAATACATTTATCTTTGCAGGAACATGGGTAAATTTTACAGGGAAATAATCATATTCCATCTGGCCGGCCAGTAAATCGCCCAATTTTCTATTAGCTCTCTCCGGCCCTAATATATTGATATTGGCATTATTCATAAAAATTGGTCCAAAGAATGGAAAACCCTGAATATGATCCCAATGTGTATGGCTTAATAAAATAAATATTTCCTTTTTTTCGGGAAGTTTACCGATTTCCTTTGCAACTATTTTACCAAGACCCCTGATTCCGGTTCCCATATCCAGTATCAATCTGGATTTGCCGTTATTCAATTCAATACAGGCTGTATTCCCTCCAACCTGCATTTTATCGGCATCCGGTGTGGGAACCGATCCTCTTACGCCCCAAAATTTTATCAGCATAATTCATCCTTGATTATGGTATTTTTTTCTGGAAAACAACTACTTCGAATCCAGAATTATCGTATAAGGCCCATCATTTTCAAGCCTGATATTCATCATAGCATGAAATATTCCGCGCTTTACAGGAATTCCTGAGTCAGCCATAGTATTATACAATTTTTCAAAGATTACCTTTGCATCATCTGCGTTCATTGCCTCAGAAAAAGACGGCCTTTTACCCTTTTTAACATCACCAAATAGAGTGAATTGTGAAATCAGGAGAATTTCTCCTCCGATATCCCTGACCGATAAAGCACTTTCCGTTTCATCATCCGGGAAAATCCTTAACCCTGTTATTTTTTCTACAGTATAAGAGATATCTTTTTCCGAATCATCCCTCGCAATACCTGTGAAAACAAGAAGACCCTTACCGATCTCTTCTATTAATTCCCCATTGACCCATACCGAGGCCATTATAACTCTTTGTATAACTGATTTCATAAAAATTCCTTCTGAAAGTATATTTTCGGATTAACTAAATTTGAACTTAACTGAAGCGGATAAATAGTCTTTTGCCAGGTTAACAGGCTGGTCTTCATCAAATATGTCTGATAACGATTTTATGGCCAGCCGGTTACCAAAATGAATGTTAAATATCATACGTGAAATTTTAAATTGCAAAAATGACTTTTTTAAAATATAATCTTTATCAAAGTAAAACTTTTATCAGAGTTTTATTTTGGTTTGGAGTTTTGTTTGGAAAAAATCCGGGATAGACAAAACTCAATTGTTAAATTTACGATAATAATCGAGGGGAAAATGTCCGAATTTATTCATCTCCATAACCATTCTCATTACAGCATTCTCGACGGCATTACTAAAATTCCGGATCTGCTTGAAACGACCAGATTATATAGCCAGAAAGCAGTCGCCCTGACCGATCATGGGAATATGTTCGGAGCCATGGAATTCCAGAAGGAATGCAAAAATTTTCAAATTAAGCCTATCTTCGGCGCTGAACTTTACATAGCGCCAAAAAACAGGTATGAAAAGGATAAAGATGAAAAATATTACCATATTGTTTTACTGGCTAAGGATAATACCGGCTATAAAAATCTTATGAAGCTTACATCAATAGGATACCTGGAAGGATTTTACTCAAAACCGAGGATTGATAAGGCTGTTCTTTCCGAGTATTCAAAAGGATTGGTTGTCCTGACAGCCTGCCTTGGCGGCGAGCTTCCAAGTATGATACTTAATGAAAATGAAAAGGGGTTAAACCAGGCTATCGATTGGTATACTTCTGTTTTCGGAAAAGAAAATTTCTTCCTTGAAATTCAGAACCATAACCTTCCGGAAGAATTAACCGTAATTAAAAGATTTATTGAAATCTCCGGCAAAACAGGCATAAAACTTGTCGCAACAAACGATTCCCATTACCTTCAAAAAGAGGATTCAATCCTGCAGGAGATTGTTTTTGCGATCAGGGACAAGACAACTATGAAAGATCCGAAAAGACAAAAATTTGCCAATGATGAATTTTACTTAAAATCTCCTGATATTATGAGCGAACTTTTTTCCGGAATTCAGGAATCATTATCAAATTCGCTTCTAATTAATGAAATGTGCAATGTGAATATTGATTATGCCAAGCATACACCTCTTTTTGCTCTTCCTGATAATAAAACCGCGGACGATTACCTGATGGAACTCTGCAGAACCGGATTGAATAAGCGGTTTACAGAAAAGTCTCCTCCTCAGAATTATACAGAAAGATTGGAACTGGAACTGGAGTTGATTAAAAAGATGGGGTTTTCAAATTATTTCCTTATAGTATCAGATTTTGTAAGATATGCGAGGGATACGGGGGTTTTAGTCGGGCCGGGCAGGGGTTCCGCTGCGGGAGCTCTTTTATCTTATTCGCTTGGAATAACTGACATTGATCCGCTCCAGTATAACCTGCTTTTTGAAAGATTTTTAAACCCGGAAAGAGTAAGTATGCCTGATATAGATGTGGATTTTCAAGACGACCGCCGGGATGAAGTAAAAGAATACATAAGAATGAAATACGGATATAATAAAACAGCTGACATTATTACCTTCGGCGTAATGAAATCACGCGCATCTCTTAAGGATGTGGGCAGGGTGCTTGAAATACCGCTGGAAAACGTTAACCGGCTGACCAAGCTGATAGATAATAAAACTGCGAACGAAGCCCTGTCGATTGTAATAAATATGGTACCGGAACTGAAAAATATCCAGGAAAAAGGAAGCCCTCTTGAAAAACAATGGATTGAATATTCCATCAAGCTTGACGGAACCATAAGGAACATAGGTACTCATGCTTCCGGTTTGATTATATCCGATTCCGACTTAACTGACATTGTCCCTCTTTATCGCGATGTCTCAAGCGGGCTTGTATCAACACAATTCGAAGGCGAATACCTTGAAAAAAACGGACTCCTGAAAATGGACATACTTGGCCTTTCAAATCTTTCAATGATAAAAATATGCCTTGAAAAAATTAAAATTAATCATAATTTCACCCTGGATATTTCTAAAATTCTTCTTGATGACAGGCCTGTTTACCAGCTCTTCTGGAGGGGAGAAACAATGGGAATATTCCAGTTTGAATCTGGCGGTATGACCGATTATTTAAAAAAACTCAAACCCACTTCGATAGAAGATCTTATTGCTATGAACGCTCTTTACCGTCCAGGCCCAATGGATAACATCCCTTCTTTTATCGCAAGGAAAACCGGTAAAGAGCCGATCGACTGTTTCCATGCCAATCTTGAACCGATTTTAAAAAGCACCTACGGAGTCATTGTCTACCAGGAACAGGTAATGCAGATCGCGCAGGTCCTTGCCGGATTTTCACTTGGAAAAGCCGATGTAGTACGCAGGATTATGGCAAAGAAAAAGCCTGAAGAACTGGATAAAATCCGCCCGGAATGGATTGAGGGTTCTATAAAAAACGGATATACCAAAGAATTGGCGGAAAGAATTTTTGAAATACTTGTGCCGTTTTCAAATTATGCCTTTAACAAATCCCATTCTGCCGCATATGCCGTTCTGGCTTACCAGATAGCTTATCTCAAAGCCCATTATATCCTTGAATTTATGACATCGCTATTAACATTAAATATGGGAAACAACGACCAGGTAAAATTATACTGCCAGGAAGCATCGGCACGGGAAATTGAAATACTGTCTCCTGATATTAATCAAAGCATCTGGGAATTCCGGGAAACAATTAAAAACGGACAGAAAGGAATAATATTCGGATTCGGCGGAATTAAAGGCCTTGGAGAAGGAGTGTCGGACTCGATTATCAATGAAAGAGAATTAGGCGGTTTGTATGCTTCTTTCGACGATTTTATCCGCCGTATAATGAAGTATGTGGAATTTAAGAAAGGTGCCGTGGAAATTTTAATAAAGGCAGGATGTTTCGATAATTTTTTCAGCGAAGAAAATTACCTTCAGGAAAAATCAATACTCCTGCATAATCTTGAAGTATATATAGATCAGGCTCAAAAACATGAAAAGGATAAAAAAGCCGGACAAATGGGATTATTCGGAAGCCATGAAAATAATGGTTTTGAAATTCATACAAATAGGAATTTCCCGCCTCTGACATTAAAGGAAGAATTTGAAAATGAAGTTTCGATTTTCGGTTTTTATTTAAGCGGTAAACTTTTTTCCCACCACATGAAAAATTTCGGCAGGATTTCATGCTGTTCAAATCAAATAACATCCAGGCTAAAACCGGGAACGGGAATTCTCATCTGGGGATTTATTCAGGAAGTTCAGATAAAAATTGCAAATAACAAGAAGAATTATGCGATTATTTTACTGGATAACGGCTTTGACAATTTCAAGTTCTTTCTGTTTTCGGAAAAATACGATCAATTTAAAAACTTACTTGTTGAGAATAATTTTATTATGATCCGATTTAATATTGTAGAAGGCAATAAAGGTATTCAGTATGATGTTGTCAATATTAAGCCAATTGAATACCTCCGCCAGGAGAGGTTTACCCAGCTTCACATATGTTTTGAAGGAGAGGAGGCTTCGGAGGAAATTAAAAATTTTCTCAATGAAATTAAAACGATGCTTGATAATCCTATTAATAAAGGAATAACTCAATTCGTTTTCCATATTTTCAGCAATCAGGGAAATTTTACCGTTTACTCTTCGGATAAATACAGGATCAGGTATTCAAATAGCCTTATGGACAAAATCGAAAACATGTCGGATATTCAGGCATATTGGCTGTATTGAAGAGGAATTGACCAGTAATCGGAATCCCCGAACATTTCAATGAGCCGGCATTGAAAATGTTTCGAAGGGAAAATGTTAGGGAGCGCCCTTCACTCTCCAATAATTAAACAATTACGAAGTTGGATGCTTGCTTAATTTCCTTTTTCTGATTATTATATTAAGTTATAAAATTACGATTTATCGGAGGTAATCATGGCTGAAACAAAATTACCCGGGCAGCCCAATCTTAAAATAGAATTAACTGATAATGAAGGAATAATCCATTATTCAAATTTTGCTATTGTCTCTCATTCTATAGAAGAATTTGTAATAGATTTTGCCCGTATTTTACCGGGAAAAGAAGAGGCAAAAGTAGTTACACGAGTTATTATGACACCTAAGAACGCTAAAAATTTTCTAATAGCAATCAACAGCAATATAATCGGATATGAAAAGCAATACGGAGAAATAATACTACCCCAAAATCCAATGGAAAAATTCAGTGAAGTACAGTGATTTATGATACATAGCATCATTTATGATGTAAAATATCATTTGGGATTGAAAAATGGGTGAAAAGAAAATTATTGACATAGCACAGAATAAAAAAGCTTACCATGATTATGAAATACTTGATACTGTCGAAGCCGGAATAGAACTCAAAGGAACTGAAATCAAATCCGTGAGGGATCATTCAGTAAATCTGAAGGACAGTTTTGTCATAATCCGCGGAAATGAGGCGAAAGTCCACAATCTCCATATCAGCCCATACGGTTTCGGCAATATCTTCAACCATGACCCGTTGCGAATCAGAAGGTTGCTTCTTAAAAAAAAGGAAATATTAAAGCTGGAAAATACCGTTTCACAAAAAGGAATAGCAATCATACCTGTGAAAATGTATATCAAGGGAAAATACGCTAAACTTTTGATCGGTGTTGCTAAGGGTAAAAAAATGCATGATAAGCGCGAAGCGATTCGCGAGAGGGATATAAAGCGGGATATGGACCGTGAGATGAAAAATTATTGAATAAGGTAAACTACCGCACGGAACAGTATCAAAACCGCCGTTACACCGATCATAATAATCGCGGCAGTTAAAAAAAACCTCTTATAACCATCGGACACTTCTTTTTTCGGCTTTAATTTAATCTTTTCCCTGTATCTGCCGTAAACAATATAAGCTATACTAACGATCAGTAGGAGAAGCGAAAATACGACAAAAAGCCATTTATATGAAATTACAAATTGATAAAGCCCGTATGTTAACCCAATTTCAACAATGATAAACAGAACCATCAATAAAAAGTATTTTAAATTGTCCATATTTTCCCCACATTATTTTTTTCTCATTTCAACCATAGAGGCAAGCTCCTTGAAATCGACTCCGCCCCTGAAAAGATCCTCCCAGACCATTTCAAAAACCTTTACCGCGGTTCTCCCCCTGATATTTTCACGCAAACCGTAAAACTGAAATCTGGCGGCCGTTTCATCATTTTTTTTGCCGAAACCGATAAAAACAGTCCCGACAGGCTTTTCCGGGCTTCCGCCATCAGGCCCGGCAATCCCTGTTACCGCAATATAGTAATCGGCTTTTATCAATTTTTTTAAGCCATCGATCATGGCAAAAGCCGTTTCAAAACTAACTGCGCCGAATTCCTTTAATACTCCCGCTTCTATTTTTAGAATATCATGTTTTAATGTATTGTTGTATGTTACCAGGCTTCCCAGAAAAGCCTTTGATGAACCGGGAATATCGGTTATCATTTTAGACAGAAGGCCACCAGTACAGGATTCGGCAAAAATCACCTTTTTTTTCATTTCTATAAGTTTTTTTAAAATAATGCTGACAATACTTTCTTCAGGATCGAAAGAAAAAATCCTTCTTTCAATCTCAGGAACCCCGGCTATTTCCTTTCTTGCAATTTCAAGCGCTTCTTCGTAATCCCCATTGGGTATATCCATTCTGAAGTCCACCTGCCCATAATGGGCAATCGTACCTACGGTTATGCCCTTTGCCGAAAAGACTTTTATCTTTTCGTCAAGCTGGGATTCCGGAATACCGATAGTCTTAGCAAATACGCTTGTTGTATCAGGCTTGATATAATAATTATCGATAAGATACTGGATTATATCGGGAAACATTGCTTTAAGTTCCGAGGGTACTCCGGGAAGAGCTGCAATGACAGGAGTCCCCGGCAATATAAACCCAGGAGCAGTTCCCTTGGGGTTGTTCACGATAATTGAATCCTCCAGAATATATGCCTGTTTTTTATTTTCTTCGGGTATTTCTAAATTCATTTTATGAAATTTCCGTTTAATGTCTTCCATTGCCTCTTTACTGAAAGAAAGTCTCTTTCCTGTAAATTCAGAAATACAGTCCCTTGTAATATCATCATTTGTCGGTCCCAGACCTCCGCAAACCAGGATAATATCGCTCGAATCCTTTAAATAACCAAGTACTCTATTAATATCGGATTTAATGTCTCTGATTGATATTTTTTGAGCCAGTGAAAGGCCAATTTTAGATAATTCTTTTGCCGCAAAACAGGAATTTGTCTCGGACACCATACCGTCCAGAAGCTCATTTCCTATCGATAAAAATGATATATGCATATCGAACTCCGAATATTTGCAAAATTGAATAAAATCAGTCTTTACATTATAATAAAGCATTTAAAAATAAGAATCAAGAAGAAGGAGAGTTTATGAAAAGAGCATTATTCAGCGTTTACAGAAAAGACGGTATCGAGAAACTGGCGGCCTTTCTATCAAAAAAGAATTATGAAATATTATCAACCGGGGGAACTTATAAGTATCTTAAAGAGAAAGGCATCCCGGTAAAAGAGGTTTCCGAGGCGACAGGATTTCCCGAGGTTTTGGACGGCCGTGTTAAAACTCTCCATCCGGCAATTCATACAGGAATTCTGGCCATGCGCGGCAAAAAAACACATATGGATGAGATTAAAAAGCTCAATATATCCGAAATTGATTTTGTTATTGTTAACCTCTATCCTTTTGAAGAAACTATAAAAAATCCCGGATCAAAATTTGAAGAAATAATCGAGCAGATCGACATCGGCGGAGTAGCTCTCATCCGGGCGGCAGGTAAAAATTACAGCGATGTTGCAGTTATCGTGGATAATAGTGATTTCGATTTGATAATTGAAGAGATGGAAATTAAGGGCAAAATTACCCCGGAAACAAGGCTTCTCCTCGCAGCAAAAGCATACAGCCATACAGCCTATTATGACGGATTGATCTCCGCGTATTTCAACCGGCTTTCGGAAAGAAAATTTCCCGCGGAGATGGCAATTCCTCTAAAACTGGAACAGGGGCTTCGGTACGGTGAAAACCCTCACCAGGACGCAAACCTTTACAGGAGCTACGTTGATCAGAATATATCAACCCTTAACGCGGATATTCTCTGGGGAAAAGAAATGTCTTATAACAATTATCTTGACGCCGACGCCTGTGTTGATATTTTAAGGGAATTTTCGAAGGACGGCCCATTCGCCGTTATAATCAAGCATACAAACCCTTGCGGGGCATCTCTGGGTAAAACCCAGGAAGAAGCTTTTGAAAGGGCTAAGGCCTGTGATCCTGCTTCCGCTTACGGTGGTATTATAGGAATAACTCAAAAAATGGATGAAGCAACGGCAAAAAAAATCTCGGAAACATTTTTCGAGATCGTAATAGCTCCGGATTATGATCCAAAGGCTCTTGAGATAATTAAAGCCCGTAAAAATCTCAGAATCTTAAAACTCAACGGTTCAGACTGGAATAAAAAAGGCCTTAATTTCCGCAGGATAGAAAGCGGATTCCTTGCACAGGACTGGGATGTCCCCGGTATGGATATAGAAAAATGGGATATCGCGACTTCAAGAAAGCCATTGGATTTCGAAGCAAACGATCTGCGCTTCGCATGGAGAATAGCGAAGTATGTCAAATCCAACGCCATTGTATATGCAAAGAACGGCCAGGTTATCGGCGTGGGCGCAGGCCAGATGTCCAGGGTCGACTCGGCAAGGATCGGCACAATGAAGGCCGCCGAATTTGGATTTGATGTTAAAGGTTCCGTTATGGCATCCGATGCCTATTTTCCATTCCGGGACTCTGTTGACAGCGCTGCGAAGAACGGGGTCACAGCCGTTATTCAGCCCGGCGGGTCAATAAGGGATGCTGAATCAATCATGGCCGCGAATGAAAATAATATAGCGATGGTATTCACCGGCACCCGGCATTTTAAGCATTAGCTTTCTCCAGCTGCCGCAAACAAAAAAGCCCCTCGGATTCTTCTCCAAAGGGCTTCTTTATTCATTCCAAATATTTGGAATTCCTGATGTGTTTTTACGTGTTTTATGAAATTCACAAAATAATTTTATAATCAATGATTTCGTTTCTTCATAGCATGTGATTTTAATTCCTGATATATATACATAAAATCATCATAAGAATCGGCTGAACTTTCATCATTTGTTGTCCATTTTAAATATTTTTGGATTTCTTTATTTTCATAGATACATTCAATATACCAATCAAAACCATTATAGATATAATCAATATCCAACAGTTCTTTTTTCTTATATAACCCTAAATCTTCAAAATGTGAAAGTAAATAGTCATCAATTTCGTAAGCAGTATAAATTTTTTTCATACTTCCAATGAGATTCAAAGAAGAATTAGAAATGAGTTTTAATTTAGAATCATCAATTATGAAATAACCAAATTCAATTCCTTGATCGGCATTAGATAAAATTTTAAAATCAAGTAAATTATTATCAAAAAGCGTTATTAAATTTCTTGTTTGTTCTGTGAAAAAATCAGTTTTAAATCTATGAGCGAAGTCACCTTTTGCTATTTCATTACCTTCTTTTAACTGAAAATAAGCCAGAATAACTAAAAACAAAGTTGTGATAGTGCCAAGTAGAGTACTGATTTTAATCCAATCAATTTTTCTTTTCATTTTTAATATTACTTCTTTCAAAATTTTGTATTTTTAGAATTCTTATTGTGTTTTATTGCGTTTTGTGAGACCTATAGGGCTTCTAATCTCCTTACTTCACGACTTCATCTTTTCAATCCACTCATCCAGCTTTCCCGGCCTTTATGTACACAAAATACTTTTGTCACTCTTTATCCGCTCTCAAGCTCGTCAAATCCGAGTCCTTCTCAATCTGTTTAAAGCTATTGTATCCCGCCTGTTCCGAAAGCGTCAGGTTGTAATAGGCTTCTATAAGATTACCCGGCTTGCTTTCCACACAAATGAAGAAATGGATGAACTCTCCTATAAACCCATGCGAAGCAGTAAAACTTAATAAAGACGGCCTTTCATACCGCTTTTACTACCTATAACCTTTTATTATACCAGAAATTTATGCTATTCAGATTCCAGCAAATCATCGGTTTTTTTCTGCCTTTTGTAGTATGATCAAAATCTGCGATAATATTTTTGATTTCTTGAGCTTCGGCTTTTATCAGGTAAATTCCCTCGCCTGTCAAAATATCATCCAGAAAACCCTTTAAAACTTTGTTCTCTTTTAATTTCCCAAGCAAAATGCAAATAGAATAAAGGGAAAAATCGGTAATATACAAAATTCTTACCGCTTCGCAGAAAAGATAGAGAAATGTCATACTTTTCATTTTTCAGAAGGACATGCAGAAATATATTAGTATCAACGAGGTACATTTAAGCCACCCCATAAATCGGTAATTTCATGCTGAAGCATAACAGGATCATTCAATTTGTCCTTGTATCGTTCAAGCTTACCAGCCCAATCCAGTTTTAGCTTTTTATGGATTCTTTCCCTTGAATATTTTTGTTTTAAAAACTCTGCAAAATCTATAAGCTCTTTTTTAGCTGCATTCGGTAGTTTTTCCATGGTTTTATCCAGAGTATCAAGCGTCATACTAACCTCCTTCAACATAAAATCATACTCCGATAGACATTAAAAGTCAAAATTTCTTTTCCAGCCATTCATAAATATAGCTCTCCTGGCTCCGGACATCAAAATAAAATTCATTTTTTAAGCGGATAGTATTTCCGGTAAGCTCAATCTGATTTTACCCTGCTTTCAGTCGGCATTTCTGGCGAGGCGGAAGCCTGTGCGGTTGTCCGCGGTTAAGCCATGATCGCGGGCTGACGGGCGCTGTCTTGAAATTCCGCTCCACCAATCCCCGCCTTTTTTAATCCTGTCGCCTGTAAGAGGATACTTTAGATTAACAGTGTCACCGCACCATTGAGAAACATTGCCCTGTAAATCGTATATACCGTAAACGTTCGGAGGGTACGAAGCCACTGGCGTTGTCTGCCCGAGGAACCAGCCATGTTTATCGTGGTCCCCGTCTATAAGAGGACGCAATCCGTTGAAGTTGGCATTGCTTGTATTGATTGTTTTGCCCTGCGGAAACATTGAAGTACTCCCGGCCCTGCAGGCGAATTCCCATTCCGCTTCACCCGGAAGGCGGTAACCGTTAGCTGACGCATCAACAATCGTTTCGGTCCAGCGCATCATACCAACCATCGGCATATCTTTTGCTTTATTGGTTATTGTGTAAACCGGCTTTAGCCCGTCACGCTGGCTTGCCCAGTTGCAGTAAGCCACAGCATCGTACCAGCTGACGCATACCACAGGATCGTCCTCGGTTTGATGCAGATAAGGCTTATACCATGCAGAGTCAGGGAAAACATATGCCGACCCTCCGTCCGCGTAAATCTTCGTTTTTTTAGACGGTTCATACCCGGTTTCCTCAATAAAATGCCGGAATTGCGCAACTGTAACATCTATTGCCGAGAGGTAAAACGGGGCTACTGTCACCAGTCTCGCCGGCTTTTCGTCATCCCGGACCCAGGACCAGTCATCGGAGGCGCCCATGGTGAAAGATCCCCCGGGAATCTTTACCATATTGTCCTTTACAGGCTTAACGACAATGGCTGAAGAAGTCCCGGAATTTGTATCCGGTTTGCGGAGATCAATCGATGTCAAATCAAAGGATGTATTTATTTCGACAATAAAATTTACGCATAGATCCTCATATTTAGTACCATGGTATATATCTTCGATAGTGATAAGAACGCAGGGAACCGAAAATGGAAATATAACGAACTGGGGACGGGCTGTATCGAGAAGTGTATAGCGCTGATCAAGCCGTCCGCCGGATCCGGTGACATGTATGACCTTGGGGCGGCTGTTTTTTCATACAGATCGGGATGGGTATCCGAAACGAAACCGCTCGAAATAACAAATCCCTGCATTTCCGTCATATCCATCCTCAGGATTCCTTTCCCGGTGATAACCCGTTCCAAATCATAATAGCCTGCTTCTTCACTGCTCCTGCCTATTTTTATGAAGCTTCCGACCGCATTGTCGCCTTTCACAGCCCAGGGATATTTGACGGCCATAAAATTGACCAGATTTTCAACGTCAAAGCTGGTCTTTCCCTCTTTCAGAAAAGAACTGACTGAAACACCGTCATTATTAGTGCTTAAGGGGTCAAAAAGTAACTCGATTCGAGATACCGCAGGTTATCGGCAAAAATTGAATAAACCTGCTTTCCTTTCTTAAAAGCATATATAAAAGCTACGCTCGGTTTATCATTTCCAAAATCCGGATTTGCCAGGACATACCAGTCAACGCCATTGTTCAGCTTCAAAACCTGGAAAGGATCCGTTGAGGTCACCTGAAAAGTTAGAGTTTCTGTACCTTCCTCGGATTCCGAGATAATCTTGTTGCCGTCAAAAGTGATTGTCTGAGGGTCAAAGTGGTCATGCAATTCAACCTTCTTCACCGACCCGAGCATAGCCTGGGCGGAAATTACCGCTGATATTCCCATAAAAAAAAGCAGCAAGCTAAAAAAAGAAATAGAAAGTGATTTTTTCTTTAACATTGAAAGCCTCCGGTTTTTTATATTATTTCTCGATTCTCACATAAATTCCCGAAGCGTAAACCTGTGCGCCGAATCCGGCGTAAAAAGAATCGCCGGATTCAAAAATAAATATTTTTTTATCAAACAGGAGAGCAAACATGACATATTTTTCTTCAATTTGCTTTGTCTTTTCATTCTCAGCGCTTACTCCAAAACTCCATACGCCATTTTTGTCTTTTTCCAGATTCCCGTCCGCCGATCCGGTATGAGGGGCCTGAGATTTTGTATCTATATCGATGAAAAACCCGACTTTTCCTTCTACAGTGATTTTCAAATTCCCCGTTATATATTCGTTATCGACTTTATAAATTCCAGGAATAACAGCATTCTGATCCGGTATGTGAATCTCGACCGGATCCTTTGTGGTTTTCAGATCGAAATTCATTTCTTTTTTTTTCATTTTCCATTTTCCGGAAAATCCTATATCGGATTTTACTCCTTCAAATTCAGCGTTTTCCTTTCCATTGTCCAGATTCTCATAAAGATGGGTTATTTTATCATCTTTTCCGCCGGTAAGGTAAATCGGTATTTTTTGCTTATTATAATAATAATAGCCGAAAAGCAATTCCCGGTCATTATTATTGTATGAAAACAAAACCATTGAAACCTGATATTTGCCGTTGATAGTACCGCTATAATTTATTGAAGCAGTTTCTCTTTCCTGTGAAAAGAGCGGTAATAAAAAAAAAGCTGTTAAAAGCAGGCAAAATAACCCTGATTTAAAATAATTAACCATCTGCTTTTTCTCCGTATTTTATTTTGTTTCCTAATAATGTCCTTTTTCATCGTCAAATTCCGACACAGCCTTTAGGAACCGGACCAGCCATACAAATGTTCCTATTGAAGCCCCAACAATTCCGACAATGAGAAAGACCCTTACCAGGGTGTTGAGCCATGGCCCCACAATAATTGAGAAGTCAAGCGGAAATACGACAAGGAAGATCGAAACCGAAATTAAAGCGGTCCCGGTGATGAGAAATTCAATCAAAGCCTTAAACCATCTCGGGGAATATGCGATCAGAACTATGCTTCCGCAAACATTAATTATAATATTTAGGTCCATAGCCCATAGGGCATTGATCCAGGCATTTGTAACGACCCCATGAGTTTTCGGCAGCCATAATGGAAACAAATTGATTATAAAGAAAACCACAATGTTCGATACAATACTGCCTATATAACTCCGCCGCTTATTTTCCGCCTTGAATCTTAAAACGTCATCTGCTTTACCATTTACAGATGTTTCACTACCTATTTTTTCTTTTTCATCCATAAACCAACTCCTGTATTCCATAAAATAATTCCAAGCCATTGTTTATTTTCAAATTAATCGTCCGGTATTATCCGAACTCCTACTCAAATAATCAATCATTGGATTATCGATTGGAAAAATTATAAATTACCGGCCTGAAATCCACAAACTTTAATCCGCATGGCCTCCGAAACGGCCGATTTCTTCTTCAAGCACACCCTCAAAATTTATAGCTTCTCCAACAGAAAGACCTTCCAGTGTTATACTTAGAATGGATTTTTCTGCCGCTTTATTCAATTTCTCAATAGATTCTCCCTGATTAACGGAATCGTCCTCATTCAATATTGAATCCATCGAAGAAGAAGATAAGAGTTCAGAGGCCTTTGATGTCCAAAAAGTAAAAAGATGGCTTTTAGGATTATCAAAGACTTCCCTGTTGTACTGAACATACCGTACCGACCGTAAATCAATCTGTTGTTGCACTTTGAACTTTTTATTCGGGAAAGACTGGGTTGGAATGACATTCTGCGATCCTTTAAATAGTTTTTTAGGGGCCATTCCGGATTGTAAATTATCGGGCTGTAACCGAAGACACTGACAGCTATGGATCATTGACCCATGCATTCCATAAAGCATTCAGGAGAATTAGGAGAAAAACAAGGGAAATCCCTCCAACTATAAATAAATTTTGAGCGATGAAAAATCCTCCTGCACCACACAAGGCAACAATCAGCAGGCCGAGAGCACTCCCACTGAAATTTACCCGGTTGTTCCAGCAATACCAGACAGAACCACCGGAAGAAAAACGCCTTATCCTGCCGGATAAAGGATTAACTGCCGGTTTTTGAGCATTTTTATCATCTTTAAGAGGAACCGCCTGCTCAAGTTCTTTTACAGAAAGCAGAGCCGTTTCTTCCGTAGAGCCTTCAAACAGGTCCCAGAAGCCCCCGTCTTTTTTTCTTACAGATACGGCAAAATATTTATTATAGAAATTCTTTACGGTTCCCTCCACAGCCTCTGAATTAAAGCTTGTAGTTGTGTAGCTTATAGCGGAAAAACTTCGCACGAAAAATCCGCTCAACTGTGAATAATTATATCCCGGGAGATTGGTTAATTCCAGCGGATTTTTGGGGTTCCAGGGCCGCTCCGAAATCAAAAAGCGATGCTGCCAGTTATCAAAAATATATGCGCCTGGGTGTTTGGGCCTTGACAATTTTCGTGAAATCCTTAATAACGAGATTATAGAAAACAGGATCAGACCAAGGCCTGATATCAAAAAAACCAGAAATAACATGCCTCTCGCATGGGTCAGATAAGTTTTTCTGAAAACTGGAAGAGAATAACCTCCCATAGCCCAGGGGCGGGAAAAAAATATAACAAGAAACAATCCCGGAACAAGATAAATCAGCCGTGTTATAATCTTACCGGGAGTAGAGTCATCCTTATTTTTCAAATTAATAATAACCCTGCCGCCGTCTTTCAAAACCTTTGCTTCTTCATGATGTTTTGCCATTGGATTCCCCCTTTTTTTGATTTAAGATATAATAATTCTATTTCGCTCCGACTTTTTTTAAAATCTTGATAATTTCATCATTTTCGGCGAATTTCAAAACAGTATCACCGGATTTATTCACCCCCGCGTTGACATCGGCCTTTGCACCCAGCAATGTTTTAACCATCTCAATATCATTTTTTTGAACCGCCATCAGTAAAGCAGTCCAGCCGTTTCCTCCATCCGGCGCATTAACATCGGCTCCCGCCGCTATCATTGCTTTAACCATCCCGGTATCGCCGTTTTGTGCCGCAATCACAATAGCCGGCCTGCCGTACCCCACGTTCGCGTTAACATCTGCCCCCGCCTTGATCAATGCTTTAACTGTGTCTGTTTTCCCTCCAAAAGCCGCCGACATTAAAGCAGTCCAGCCGCTTTTCTGAGCCGCATTTACATTGGCTCCTGCTTTGATCAACACCATAACCATCTCAGTGCTGCCGTTCCGGGCCTCCTCCATTAAAGGCGTATCACCTTCTTTATCCGCCTTATTGACATCTGCCCCCATTTCAATCATTATTTTTACATCTTCTGTATGCCCTCTGCCGGCCGAGTATAATAAAGCTGTACCGCCGCGTTCATCAAGGGACTGGTTTATATCGCCTTTGTAATTCTTAATATATGCGATATCGCCCTGGACAGCCGCGTTAACCAGTCTCAATTTTGCCTGTCCGGCGGGGGAATTCTCGTCTGCTTTTTTCAAAAGATAGATTATGTTGCGGTCTTTAGCCATCGATAATGCCGTATAGCCCGCTATATCCTTCGCGCTGAAATCAGCCCCGGCTTCAAGCAAGACTTTGACCGCTTCTTCCTGGCCTTCATATGAAGCCTCCATTAAGGCCGTCCTGCGGTCCTGTTTATCCACCGCGTTGATATTTGCCTTCGCGTCTATTAATGCCTCAACTATTTCCGTATATCCTTTAGCGGCCGCCCACATCAAAGCAGTATTACCGCTTTTATCAGCCAGGTTGACATCCGCCTTCTTGGCTATCAGAGCTTTTACCGTATCAATATCTCCATTATAGGCCGCAGTAAGTAAAAGAGTCCCGCCGTATTTATCAGTATCCGCATTAATATTCACTTGCTGTCCGGTCAATGCTTTAACAACATCAGCATGCTTTCTGCTGACAGCGTACATCAAAGCTGTTTTACCGCTTTTATCCGCCAGGCTTGTGTCCGCCTTCGCCGTAATCAATGCATTAACCACTTCAATATTACCATTTTGGGCAGCAAGCACAAGGGCCGTTTTTCCGTCTCCTGTTTCCGCCTTGTTGACTTCGGCCCCCGCCTCGATCAGCGCCTGAACAGAGTCCGCATGACCTTCTCTTGCCGCGTATATCAGGGCTGTTTTACCGTCATTATCCGCCGCGTTTACATTGACCTTAGCCGCGATTAAAACTTTAACTATATCAGCGTATCCTTTACCGGCGGTGTTCATTAAAACTGTCCTGCTGCTTTTTTCCGCCGCGTTGACATCTGCCTTAGCCTCGATCAATGCTTTAACAACTTCAATAAAGCCGTTCTGTGATGCCGCCATCAAAGCCGTCCAACCGCTTTTCCCGGCCGCATTAACATCCGCCTTCGCCGCGATTAATGTTTTTACAACTTCGGTATAGCCGTTCTGGGCCGCCCACATCAAAGCCGTCATGCCGTATTTTGTGTCCGCAGCGTTGACATCTGCCTTCGCTGTGATCAATGCCGGAACAGCATTAGTCTGGCCATTATAAACAGCCAATATCAAAGCCGTTTCTCCGGAATTATCCAGAAGTTGGTTTATATCCCCTTTGTAATTTTTGATAAACGGAATATCACCGTTGGTTGCCGCGTCGAGTAAGGTCTCCTGCGCTAAAGTAAAGACCGGGGTTGTGAACATGATAAACAAAATTAATACGAAACATTTCTTCATAAAATACCCTCTCTCTTTGTACAATTATTATTCATTAATTTTATATAAATACCAAAATAAGGTTTAACCTTAATCCGCATGACCTCCAAAACGGTTGATTTCTTCTTCGAGAACGCGCTCAAAATTAATGGCATCTGCAATCGACAGGCCTTCAAGTGTGATATTAATATTAGACTGTTCTATGGACTTCCCCATTTGACTTGTTGTTTTTAAATCTTTCCAGAGATCCTTGAATCCCGGCATATTTTCCTCAGTGGAATCCAGCGCGATATTAATGTCCTGTCCGTTCTCGGTAATTTTTACGGTTTTACTGACACTGCCTGATGCTGCTCCCATTGAAGAAGCCATGGCGTCAACAGCCTCGCCGGCTTTCCCGGTCCAGAATGTAAAATAATGAGTCTGTGGATCAATATATGTCGTCCTGTTGTACTGCACATGCCGGACCGACTTTAAATCAACCTGCTTTTTGATTTTGAACTTTTTATCCTGAGAGGATTGGTTTGAGGCAACGTTTACCGCTTCGCTTAAAACGGATTTCGGAACGGTTCCGGACTGCAGGGAACCGGCGCTCATCCGTATACATTGATAGTTCAGTGCCTTGCCCATAATTCTCCATAATATAGAAATCAGAAAAACCAGGGCGATAAACAAAAACAAGCCGGGTCCAATGATAAAGGGAAATGTTTTTGGATAATTGAAAAATAACACCAGTCCAATTATAGCCGTAAACGGCATGGTTTGAACGCTTCCGCTGGCATGAACAAGGCTATTCCAGCAATACCAGACAGACCCGCCTGAAGAAATGCGCCGAATCCTTTCAGTCAATGGACTGGCCGCCGGGATCGATATATTTTCAGCTCCTCCAAGAGAAACTACTTTTTCCAGTTCCTTGACGGAGAGCTTTGCTGTTTCTTCAAAGTCTTCATCAAATAGATCCCAGAAGCCACCGTCGGTTTTTTTCAGGGATACCGCATAATTTTGAGTGTAATTACTACCTATGGTCGAATCTCTATCATAAAAGGGATTTGTTGTTACATAACTCCGGACGAAGAACCGGCTCAACTGCGAATAACTATACCCGGGGAGACGTGACAGATCATTCGGCGGATTTTTACGGTTCCACGGCTGCATCGATAATAAAAAGCGCTGCTGGCTGTTGTCAAAAATATAGGCGCGGATAGGTTTGGGTTTGTTAATTTTCCTTAAAATATTGATTAAACAGATGATTGAAAATAAAGTGAGACCAGCGCCTATAAGAAAAGGAATCAGTATTGGGAGACTTCTCTCCCCGGACAGGTAAATTTCTTTGAAAGCTGAAAGTGAAAACTTTCCGGTCGCCCATGGCTGGCCGAAGTTCTTTAGAAAAACCAGCCCCAGCCCCAGAATAATAAGCAGGATTATTACCGTTGCAAAAGTGAAATTACCGGCAAGCCTTATAATAACCCTGCCGCCCTCATTCAATATTTTACCCTGCTTTACAATTTCCTCTCTTGCCATTTTAATCCTCCTACGAATTACTGCCCAATCCGATGAATATTAATAACCCGAAACCAATAGAAACGATCCCTAAAAAAACAAGTATGAGTGGAAAGGGAAACAACGTATTCCAGAAATAATTCATGATCACCGTATTCCCCGGTTCCTTTGGATCATAATTTACTTTAACCTTCTGCCCGATTTTCGCGGCCGAAGCAGATCCGTAAGGACCGGTTGTTTTCCTGGAATTGCCTTCAGCGTCATTAAACTCAATAATAGGATAAACCGATATTTGTCCTCCCCGGCTGGGCCCAATATTGCCTACGTCTCTATCTCTATTAGTCCGCTTTTCAAATCCGGTGACGACACCCTGTACCTGCGAGCCTTTCAATGCCACGCTTATAACTCGGCCTGTAATTATAATACCGATAACCAAAACCAGTAAACCGGGGATCCAGAATGCAAAAGAAGCGAACCACCTCATATACTCCTCCATGTAAAATAGATTAATCAAGAAAAATTATTATTCTCCGCCAGTTCATCATTCAGAACCAATATTGACCGGCTACTGAAATTGAATGGCCTGTTCTTTCACATCCCGGCCGTTTCCATTCCAGCTGTAAATGATGCAGTAATCCGGTTCGGGACAGCCGCGGCTGTTCATCATGTCATTATCGACCATGTTATAGCTATTATTTGCAAAAGATTACTATTTTGCGCCGGCTTTTTTCAACAGATCAATGGTAATTGGATCTTTAGCGGATGATAAAGCCGTTTCGCCATCTTTATTTTTTGAGTTAACATTTACCCCTGCCGCGATCAATGCTTTTATAATTTCCGCATCCCCCGCTGAAGCTGCATATATCAAAGCAGTCTCGCCATTTTTACCCGCTCCCTTATTTAAATCTGCCTTTGCCCTGATTAAAGCTTTAACTTCCTCCGCAGAGCCGTTATGGGCCGCAGCCATTAAAGCCGTCAAGCCGTTTCCGGAATCCTCCGTGTTGACATCGGCACCGGCTTCGATCAATGCTTTTAAAATTTCAGTATTGCCGTTCTGGGCCGCTAAAACCAAAGCCGGCCTTCCGGAATCCGCTGTATTGACATCGGCCTTATCTGCAATCAATGCTTTTACCATTTCTGTATTGGTATTTTCTATTGCCATTATCAGAGCCGTTAAACCGTTTTTATTTACCGCATTGATGTCCCCTTTATAATTCTTTATAAATGATAAATCCCCCTTCCCGACTGCGTCAAACAAAGACCCTTTAACCGGATTGGACGGGGAATTCTTTGCAGCGTTTTTCAATAAATTAGTGATTTCAGCATTTTGAGCCCATTTCAAAACCATTACTCCGTTTTCATCAGCCGTGTTGACATTGGCTCCGGCTTCGATCAGCGCCTTAACGGTTTCAGTCTGTCCTTTCTGGACGGCAAACATCAAAGCCGTCCAGCCGTCTTTTTTAGCGGAGTTGACATTAGCCCCCGCGTCAATCAAGGCATTCAAATCCTCTATTTTGCCGTCCTCCGCCGCCCTCATTAAAGCCGTATCGCCGTTTTTATCGGCCGCGTCGATATTTGCGCCTGCTTCTTTCAATATATCTATAATTTCGGAAGAATGATCCTGAACTGCTATCAATAAAGCCGAATCACCCGTTTTACTTAACTGGTTGATATCAGCCTTTGCTCTTATCAGAGCATCAACTGTTTTTAAGTTATTATCCATAACAGCATACATAAGGGCCGTATACCCCCCTTCATCAGCGGTATTTATGTCGGCCCCTGAATTGATTAAATCCTGAACCACCTTAGTCTGCCCTTTCTTAACCGCAGCAATAAGAATCGAACTTTTTTTATTATTTTTCAGAGCGTTTACATTTGCCTTTACCGAAACCAAAATCTGCGCTATTTCTGAGTATCCGCGGTCTGTCGCTACATGCAGCGCCGTCTGCCCGTATTTATCCGCCGCATTGATATCGGCTCCGGCTTCGATCAAAAACTTAACCGATTCCATTTGACCACGGAAGACCGCTTCCATCAAAGCCGTCCTTCGGCTTTTATTCACGGCATTGACACTGGCCCCAGCGGCAATCAATGCTTTAACTACATCAGGGTGCACTCCGGAAATCGCGCAAATCAAAGCCGTATCACCGTCTTTATCAAGCGGCTGGTTAATATTACCTTTGTAATTTTTAATAAACTCAATAGAGTCGGCATCGCCGGTTAAGGCAGCATGAAACAGGGCCATATCCGGGGCTGCGCATGAAATTACCGGTAAAAATGCGGGAATTAAGAATAAGATAAAGAATAAACTATTTTTCATAGAAAATCCTCCCTTGAAAATTCGATTTCAATTAACAGGAAGACACGAAGGAAGGAAGAAACGACAATAATCCGATTTAAAAAAATATAAACATTTATATTTCTACTTCCCGAATTTCTTCTTCCTGTTTATTTATTACTATCTAATAAAATCAATTTTCATTGTTTTAGGTGTACCTTCAGAGTCATGACGACTCCTATTAAAATAAAATTGTCATCATTTTTTGAACCGGCTCTATTTCGCCCCAGCTGACTTCAAAAGATTATAAAAATATGCCTTATTATTACCCTCTTCAAATAAATCATAATCCATTGACAAAGCAGTTCTGCCGTTATTATCCTTCCCGTTAATATCGGCCCCGGCCGTTATTAATCCTTTAACCGCGTTCGTTTGAAAGTAACACAAAGCTTTCATCAATGCTGTGATGCCATATTTATCCGCCGCATTAACCCTGGCCCCTGCCGTGATCAGTTCTTTGACTGCGGCTTCCAGTTCTTTCTGCGGAATTTGTTTTTCATTTTGCACAGCTTTCATTAAGGCTGTTTCGCCCTCATTATTTGTCGCGTTGATATCGGCCTTTACCTTGATCAATTCTGTTACCGCGTTTCTTTGACCAAAATCGACCGCTATCATCAAAGCAGTATTTCCTTTCTTATTGGCCTCATTGACTTTTGCCCCTGCCGCAATCAATGCTTTAATCAAATATATCTGTACTTCCTGTGATTTATTCAAATTATTCTGGGCCGCAAGCATCAAAACTGTCCAACCGTTGTTATTTGCCGCATTTACTTCTGCTTTTGTCTCAATCAGCGCATTTACCGTATCAGTTTGACTTAAATTTACAGCTTTCATCAAAGCAGTATAGCCATCCTTATCCGCAATGCTGACTTCAGTCCCTGCCGCAATTAACGCTTTAACCGCTTTGGTTTTTTCATACTCCACGAGATCATCAATGCTGTTTCTTTATCATATTCATATAATTGGTTAAGATTTCCTTTGTAGTGTTTAATAAACCAGACGTCGCCTTTTCTGGCCGCGTCATATAAATCAGCGGTACAAGAAGAAAATAGGGTTAAGGCTGAGATAGAGATCAA
This sequence comes from uncultured Spirochaetota bacterium, assembly GCA_963783575.1. Lineage (GTDB taxonomy): Bacteria > Spirochaetota > Brevinematia > Brevinematales > JAOACQ01 > CAWEAK01. The sequence continues at coordinate 254,671 of CAWAOD010000009.1, forward strand.
AATCACAATAATAAAATATTTATTAATAAAAAACACTCCATTAATATTACAGGTATTCAATTTGATCCTGATTGATTCTACAAAATGATCCTTGTTCCGTATTTATTTTTTCAAATAGACATCAACAATCCAGCCCTTCAAGGTCCCGCCTTTTCCGTCAGGGTCGCCTGTGTCGATGTAAACCCAGGATCCATTTTTACCGCCCGCGCTGAAAGCGTTATTTGACCGGTTTATCAGGCTAACCTTTGCGCCCCGGCTTAAAGTCAGCAGCACCTGGCTGTTCGTACCGGAGCCGGACCTGACGCGGATATTATCCCCTGTTATCGTATATAAATCCATATTAGAATCTTTTTTCATTTTTCCCTGGCTTAAAAGTTTGATGATGTAAATTTTGACAGGGTCGTTATCCGCCGGGGGATATTGAACCCCTGAACCGATATAATCCCTTGCCGTCAAGCCTTTATGATCTTTTACGCCGGGATTGGCCCCAGCCCCAATTAATAATTCAATATCGTTTGTTTCCACTTGCGCTGCCGCTGCCATTAAAGCCGTTTTACCTTCATCATTCGTTACGTTAACATCAGCACCGTTTTTAATCAATACATCCATTACATTTTTTTTACCCACCGCGCTGAACAAAGCTGTAAAACCATCACCAGTTTTTGCATTGACATCGGCCCCCGCAGCAATTAAAGCTTTTACCGTCTCCGGATGGCTGTTTTGGGCCGATAACATCAAAACTGTAGTACCTTGTTTATCGCATGTATTGACATCTGCCCCTGCCGCGATCAAAACTCTCACCGCGTCCTGCTGGTTTTTTTCATCCGCGAATACCAGGGCCGAATCACCGTAATTTTTATCCTTCGCATTGAGATCGGCATCCGCTTCGATCAGGGCTTTAAGCGCGTTAGTATTGCCGTTTTGAGCCGCTAGCATAAGCGCAGTCATACTGTCTTTATTGACCGCGTTGATATCGGCACCTAGCGTTGTCCAGACTTTGATCGCGTTCGTGTCGTCTTTTTCTGCAGCTTCAAACAATAAAATCCTGAATTTTTCCTTAACCGCAGCATCCACCTTCGCACCCGCCGCGATCAATACCTGAACCGCGTCGGCCTTTCCGCTATTGGCCGCTATCGTTAAAGCAGTATTTCCATGTTTATCTTCCATTGTTATATCAGCATTCGCCGATAATAATTCTTTCACTGCCTCTTTACTGCAGTTTCTGGAGGCATACATCAAAGCTGTCCATCCATCTGTCTTGTTTTTCGTGTTGACATCGGCATGAGCGTTAATCAACGCTTTCAGCAAAACCGGTTCCGGTATGCTTTGATCGGCGGTTTTCATTAAAACAGTTTTGCCGTCTTCATCCTGCACGCCGACATCCGCGCCCGCCTCAATTAAAATTTTAACAATTTCAACCTTGTTATCGTCATAGCTTCCTGCCGTAAGCATCAAAACCGTCTCACCGGATCGGGTTTCCCTGGCATTTACATCAGCCTTCGCAACGATCAATATTTTAACCGCCTCTGTTTTGCCTTCTACCGCAGCCATCATCAAAGCCGTTCTGTCATTATACCCTTTGTATTTCGCGTTAACATCGGCATGTTTATCGATCAATGCTTTCATGGCATCCAGGCGGCCAATTCCCGACGCCAGCATCAAAGCCGTCCTTCCATATTGATCACCCATATTGACATCGCCTTGAAAACCATTAATAAACTCAGCATCATTGTTGGTCGCCGCAGTAAACAAGTTCTTTTCTGCAAAAGTTAAGACAGGTATTACAATCAGGATAAAAATTAACCACTTTTTCATAAAATAATCCCCCTTTAATTAATCCCCGCCGCGGAGATTTTCACCGTTCTTGTTTTTTCCGCCCTGTACTTTTTCAAGTACGGAGCCGTCCGGATTCATTATGTATTCCGTCCCGGAAAATGAAAACTCGACAATACCGCCCCTCATAAAATGGATTTTACCTTTTTTATCGATTGAAGGCTGAATGTCGATTTTCGTTTCGCTGAATGTAAGCCTTTTCAGTTCATTATTGGTGATGCTGTATGAATAGATCGAATTGTCATTGCAGAAAACAAATTTGTAGGTTCCTGGAAACCAGGCAATATCGGGACCGTATGGCGGGCTGGAATAAATGTTATCAGCCCCGTTTATTTTCGTGATTATTCCCGGTTTTGAGGCCACAAAAAGACAGGGTTTGCCGTTTTCGACTCCGGCAATTACGATATAAAACTGGTCGAAAGAATAAGAAAAATAATTTTCAATCTGAACTGGCCCCAGATCCGTTTTATATAATTTTGCCAGAAAGGTTTGACCGCCGTTCTCCGATAAATAAAGTGAATCGTTAGTGATAATAAAGGAATTTTGATCGAAATTTTTCAATAATTCAGAATATTCCCGGAGATTTCTGATGCTTTTCAGGTCAGAATCGGTTTGAATATTCCTTAACATCCTTTGAGGATTCAAATGCAGCGACATTTTCAGGGAATAAAAAAGCTCATTTAAATCGGCCTGCTCCTTGTTTTCATACTGCAGCGACAGGGTACAGGCCAGGTTGTAATAAGGAACGATATAAAATGAATTCAGGTTTATGGAATTGCGGAAAAGCTGAACCGCGTCCGAATATTGCTTTTTAAGATACAGACGGTATCCGTAAGTGTTCAAAGTAATTTCATTTATATTTTTGTCCGAAAAACCGTTTCTTGCCAGAATCGGGCGGTAATCCGAGGCTTCATTAATATCCCGGCAGTATAAACCGCCCGCGGACAGAGAAAAGAATAAAATTAAAAAATAAACTGGCTTCATATTCGCCTCCTTAATCAGTTAAACGTTATGTCAAAAGTTTTGATTGTAAATTTTTAATAACTTATTACTCTGTTTAATATTAAACACTGTTTCATACTCTCCCCTCCCGCGGAGGGGCTAGGGGTGGGTTTCTTTTATATCGATTTAATAATTTTTCTTTATACAATCTTTAATATAAACAGAAACTCCCTCAGCATTATTTACAACTTCTTTGTCTGTGAATCTCAAGAATTTCTACCTAAACCCCTCCGCGGGAGGGGAAATGATAAAACCGACATTATTCTCATATTCCTCTATTGCTTCAATTATAAAACTTGAATTTGAGAAAAATGCTGAAGCGATATTAATATCAACATTATCTGCATATTTTCTTAATACTTTCCCAAAATAATCATCTCTTGAAGATGAATTTGAATAAAGTTTTTCCATAGTATACTCCTATGAAAAATACATTTAATATAAAAAATTACTATCTTTTTAAATGTATTAAACTCAAAAAATTTATTGGTCAAGCTTCACGCATGCTAAAGTACTTTGGATCCCCATTCGCTGAGAGTAATGTCAATGACTTTTTCAAACCGGAGAATTTCCATTAGTTTATGGTCGTCCAGCGGGATTTGCATCAGCCCCTCTTTTACTTTATAATATTCCTTAATTTTTGCAAAAGTGTTCAATTCATCCAACGCCCTGTTTTCCGCAACCTGTATATATTTTAGCGAATCCACTTTTTTCGCCAGTTCTTCGGGAAGGACCAGAATCGACCAGCCGTTAAAAACTCTGTCAAAGATATCATATGAGAATTGGGTACGGGCGATTTCTGAAAATGCGAGGCTTTTTACCAGTGTGTTACCATGCTTCAGGGTGACCTTTTCCCTGCTGATTTCCAAAGAGTATTGCCCTGATGCCAGTATGTTTTTAAATATCAATAAAAAACCGAAAAACATTAAAATCAGGGCGATAAACGTTGTTATAAAAAGAACAGGGAAGGGGGTATGGCTTCCGGAAGCAATTTTAGATAAGAAGATTCCGGTAAGGGAAAGGAACATCAAACCGCCGCTTTCCAGCATAAAAAATCCCATCAAATTTAAAAAGATATTGAGATTGTTTTTCCATGAAAAGACTGTCTTGCCTTCCCGGATTGCTTTTTTTATGGTTCGAGGCAGGATTGTTTCTTTCTCAGGCCCCGATAGATTACCTGAAAGATCAACATTCTTTAAAAGATAATCCAGCCTTTCCCTGGCGTCTTTTTCATTAACCGCATAGAACAGGTCCCACCAGGCACCATCCTTTTTTGTGAAATAAACAACATAAAAATGAGTATATCTGTCGTAAATATATTTATTAGTGCTGTCGGCCTGCCTGGTAACAGTTTCCACACGCATTTGAAAGGATGTGATTTCACCAAATGGAATAAAGCCCGACTCATGGTATTTATCTTTCAGAATAAAACGCCTTGTTGTTAGATCAAAATAACCTTCTTTGAACCTCAATTTTGTTATGGAACGCCCATAAGCAACGATCAACAATGGAATTAAGAAAACAATTAATCCGAATAAAAGCATTAGACTGCTCTGAAAAAACATTTGCCACCAATCAGCCAGTTTTATTGTAATATGTTTGCCGCTTAAAAGCTGAACAAAATTTACCCAAATCCGCGTATTATCTGTTTTATTAAAAAGAGCCAGCCATCCTGTAGAACCTCTGTAGATCAAGATTGCAGCAACAGTGTATGCAGCCAGCCAGAAAAAGGCCATAATTAAAGCAAACCTGATTTTTGCGCCCAATTTGATATCGCCAGGTATTAACCCGTAATAAAATGTGAGATTATCCTGATTCTGCCTGTTCATCCATTCCTCCTTTCTTAACAAGCGTGCCCCTTTGGTTCGGCCTCCGGCGTAGACAGGCCAGGCAGGCAAGCTCACCACAGGCTAACAGACTGTGTGAAAACTCAGTAAAATTTTATAGTAAAATCGATTAATTATACAAAAACTCCATTTTTTGATATATTTTTCAAGCTAAAAAAATCTTAGTTTAAAAAATCTATCCGAATACGATAAACGATGGTTTATTAGCATCAAACCAGAGTCATAAGTCTCTTTATTCCCAATATATTCAATACTTTTATTAAATTATGAATGAATCCTGCCAAACTGGATTCCGTCAGAACGCCATCCTTTCCCTTCATTAAAAAATAACTGTAACCCATATTCCTTTTTATCGATCCAAATGGATGTTCACATATCTCTTTCCTTTTCTCTATGATCTTTTTCCCGGCTTCAGAACGAATTTTCCTCTTGAAGTTCTCAATTTCTTCTTTTCTAACTGGTACTTTGATACTTCGTCCTTCCACGCTTTCAGTACACTTATTTCTTACTTCACATTGGCTGCATAAGCCGCACTTGTACCTGACTATCTCTTTTCCTCCATTGACCTTCTCTACTTTTTTCCCATTTCTCACTAATGGGTTTCCCTCCGGACAATAATAAACATCTTGTCCCGGATCATATTTGAATTTATCAACCTGGTATTCTTCAGCAGGTACTCCTTTATTATCTTCTTTGCCTCGAATCCTTGCCTTATGTCCGTCATCCGGATTCGGCATATATACGTTATGTCCCTTATCTATACATTCCAGTATCTGCGGTTCGCTGTAATAACCGACATCCGATACTTTGACCGTTTCAGTCTCTACCTTAAGCTCGTCCTTTATTTCTTCTACTCGGTCACACATTCCTGCCATCTGTTTGATATCATTGTTTTCATTCGTCACATCAATCGCCACAATCAGTTTATTCGCATCATCTACTGCCATCTGCAGATTATATGCAATGTCGGATTTCCCTTTATCATTCATAAACCGGCTTTCCGGGTCATTTGAATAATATTTCTCCATTTCAGGATTTCCCTCAAAAATCTTTTTAATAGCCTCAACTTTATCCTTTTTTGTTTTCATTTTCTTTAAACGTTCCGCTATCTTTCCGGAAAGAAATTCAAATTCATTCTTTTCTTCCTTATCGTTCTTATCCATCTCGTTCAAATATTCTTCGATCTTTTGATCTATTCTATGTATGATTTCTTCTATGTTTTTCCTATGATAAACATTGTTATTGTGGTTTTGCGCACTGATCTTGGTTCCATCAATTCCAACAACGTCAAATGATAAAAGCCCGGCTTTATGACATATCTTCAAAAATTCTCTGAATATCGACTGTATTCCCTTCTTATTATCTTTCCTGAAGTCGGCAATCGTCTTGAAATCCGGCGCTAGTCGTCCAGTCAGCCACATCAACTCTGTGTTTCTTCGGCACTCTCTCTCTAATTTCCTGCTTGTCCTGATTTTATTCAAATATCCGTAAATATAGATTTTTAAAAGTATTTCGGATTTATATGAACTTCTGCCGGTTGATGCTTCTTTTACTTTAAAACCAACTCCTTTCATATTTAGCTTATCAACAAAAATATCTATAAACCTTACCGGATCTTCTTCTCCTAACAGATCTTCCAGTGTTTCATTGAACAGAACTATCTGATCCCTTGATTCTCCCTCAATATGCTTCATCTCTTACTCCGATTATTTTTGTTCTAATAATTATAGCATATTTACTGTGTTTTCACACAGTCTGTAAGCTCAGGGCAGGCTGCTTGACCCAGGTGTAGATTCCTTACGCAACAAAGTTGCGTATAGCTCTGCAGAGTTTATCCCGAGCTCTGCCGAGGGAATTCCATCAGAAGATGCTTCCAGTTGCGATGCACTGAGTTTATCGAAGTGTTCTGACATTAATACCTCAAGGCTCTACCTTGAGTATTCTTTATTGTTACCAAGGCACGAGAGCCGGAACGGGGCGGAGAATGCTCATTATATCTCCTGCCTGTTCATCAAAGCATTATGCGAATGGTTATACCCTATCGCTGAAATTCTCTGTCCCGGGCTCTCAACCCAACCCGGAAATATAAATTTATTGTCCTGAAACAGATTATTTGATTTTATCTTTGAAGATGGTTTTCACGGATTCCAAAACATCTGCCGGCAGAACGACAAACTTTGAGTTCTGGGAATCTCCGAGCCTGATAAGCCCTTTGATATATTCCTGGCCGAGCAGGTAGGTTATCGGATCGCTGCCCTCTCCTTTTAACGATTCCCCCACATATTTTATGGCATTCGCTTCGGCCTGCGCCAGTCTTTCGCGGGCCTCGGCATCACGGAGAGCAGATTCTTTCCTGCCTTCAGCCTGGAGTATCTGTGCACGCTTAAAGCCTTCGGCTTCGGTCATTGCTGCTTCCCTTTTGGCTTCCGCGTTTAAAATAGTTGCGCGTTTTTCCTGTTCGGCCTTTTTCTGGAGGGCCATCGCCTGTGCGAGCTGCTCCTGCGGAGAAACATCTTTAAGTTCAACGCGGGTAATTTTGATTCCCCATGCGTCGGTAGCCTCATCAAGAATTGTCAACAGTTCCATATTGATCTTTTCCCTTGATGAGAAGGATTCGTCCAGCGTCAATTTTCCCATAAGCGAACGCAGGGTTGTCAAAGCGAGATTTGTAATAGCCAGGGTGGAATCCTGAATTCCGTAGCAGGCTTTATATGGGTCCATCACTTTGTAAAAAACAACGGCATCCACTATAACCGTAGCGTTATCCTTGGTAATTATCCCCTGTGTGGGAAGAATGAGCACCTGTTCACGGATGTCAATCCGGAAGGCAATTTTAGCAAACATAGGGTTGATTAAGTTTAATCCCGGGGTCAGAATACGAGAAAACTTCCCAAATTGTTCCACAATATGATTTTCAGCCTGGGGGACAACCCGGACTCCCTTTAAGATCAATAGAATTACGACAAATGCAACCGCGATAATAATAATATAAGTAAAAGTCATTTCCGTTTCCTCCTATTAAAATTATTTTATCGGGTGTTTTCAGCTTTCAATTTTTGAACGACAAGATTTATACCTCTTGATTCGATTACCGATACTTCCTCATTTTCCATTATGGTTTCGGATGATTCCGCTTTCCATTCCTTCAGCCCATGAAAAGCGTCATATAAACGTATTTTTCCAGGTTTCCCCGGTTCTATTTTTAAAATCACTTTCCCTCGCAGGTTAATCAGCGTTGGGTCGCGAGCATCCGCGGGTTTCAATTTTCCCATCAGTTTTTTGAAAAATAGAAACCAGACGGCCAGAAATACTATTGATGAGCTAAAAAATACCATCCACTGATAAAAGGGCGTCTTAACGATCCCTGTTAAACAAAAAACACCGGTTATTATTCCGCCGACACCAAACCAGAATATAACAAAACCCGGCAGGATTATTTCCACTCCCATCAGAACCAATCCCAGAGCAATCCAGACAGGCCAGGCAAATCCCATAAATTCCCCCTAAAATATTTACCATACAATATTTCCCCGCCTTCAATCATTCATAAAACTTTTGACACTGCTACCTTACCAGTTTAACCGGATTTTAAATAATTAATTTTACTGGCTGAGTAAAAGTTTAAGCAATAGAATTCAGATTTCGTATAATGTCTATAAAAATATTATTTAATTTAAATCAGTAATAGTTTAGCATTAATTATGCACCATTGTCAATAACATTTGGAATATCCGGGGTTTTTTATGATTTTTTATTACCAGTCTGTCAGCAGCCAGTTAGCTAGTAAAATTGGAATAATTTAATATTTTGACTTAGCAACACAATTTCTTTAGTCTATTTGTATCAATAATTCATTTTCAAAAATTCAAGGAGACAAGCGGTGCAGGAAAATAAATCCGAACTATGGAAGCTGCCGGAAATTGTAAAAAATTTCCTTTCGGGTACGAGGCTGGCTTTTCCCGGCGCGATACAGCAGATAGAAATTATGCTTAAGATGATTGACGCCGGCCCCTGGAAAATCGAAAAATTTTTGGATTTTGGCTGTGGTGATGGGCTTTTAGGAGCGAGTATTCTTGATAAATATCCCGGATCAAAAGGCGTATTCCTGGATTTTTCAAGGGACATGCTCACTGCGGCGGAGGAAAAACTTAAAGACTTCAAGCCCAGGGTTGAAATTGTATATTTCGATTACAGTAACCATGCTTGGACAACAAAAGTCGTTCATATGGCGCCTTTCGATGCGGTTGTGTCCGGTTATTCCATACACCATCAGCCCGATGACAGAAAAAAGGAGATCTATCTTGAAATATTCCGGCTTCTTAAACCCGGGGGAATTTTTATAAATATTGAGCATGTTCTATCTGCGAGCGATTGGATCGGCCATATTCATAATGAGAATTTTATTGATTCACTTTTCGAATTCAGAAAGGAAAAAGATTCAAGAGATACGGTTTCAAAAGAATTTTACGGCCGGGCAGACAAGCAGTCCAATATTCTAAGTCCTGTTGAGGATCAATGCAGGTGGTTAAGAAAAATAGGCTATCAGGATGTTGATTGTTACTTTAAAATATTCGAGCTCTGTGTTTTCGGCGGGAGAAAGCCTTTGTGATTATCCGGTTTCAGGAGAAAAATTATGGAAATCAGCGTATTGTTATTTGAAAGTTTTGAAACTCTGGACGCATTCGGCCCGGTGGAAATTTTCGGAAGGCTGACTGATAGTTTTACGGTAGGGTTATACTCTGAAAAAGGAGGAATTATCACGAGTTCACAGAATATCCCCGTACTTACAAAGCCTATAGCCGAGATGCCCGATGAAGATTTCTTGATTTTAATTCCCGGGGGTATAGGAACCCGCACATTATTAAATAATATTCCCATAATCGACTTTATAAAAAACAAAGCGGCAAAAGCCGGTTATATACTGTCAGTCTGCACCGGATCGGTACTTTTGGCGCAATCCGGAGTCCTTTCCGGAAGAAGCGCGACTACAAATAAAAGAGTATATAACTGGGTTACTCAATACGGCAAAGATATAAAATGGGTAAAAAAAGCAAGATGGGTTAAGGATGGCAATATATACACATCTTCGGGTGTAAGCGCGGGGATTGATATGACATTGGGCTTTATAAGCGATATTCTTGGAGAAAAAACAGCCGAACAACAGAGCATTGAGATTGAATATATCCGGAACAGAAATCCGGAAGAAGACCCTTTCAGCGCAATTTATGATTTGTAATTTTGACTAAAAATACAATTTTGCTTAAAATTTTATAAATCTGGAGATTTATTAAAGATTATTGAAATTCGCGAAGAATCCGGATAAGGAGAGATATTTGAATAAAGTTCAGTCGGGAATCCTGCAAAAAGTTGTGGCGATCAATATAATCGTCCCATTCATTATGTTTATGTACAACCAGATCATATTAAACATCTATAATCCATATACTGCAATTCCTGTTACCAGCCGTTATTCAGACACGGTTTTCAGCAATATCTTTATGTTTGTTTACCTTGGACTTGGAATTCCCGCGGCAGTCCTGATCGGTTTTTTCCTTAGGCCGGTAGTAAAAGCCCTGAAAGACAGTTCCCATATCCCTGAAGCCAAGAAACGGATTATTCGTCTCCCATGGGTTGTAATTGTAATTTATATTCTGGGATTTTTATCCGGACCGATTATCGCATATATAATTCCAAGCAATGTCAAATTGAACGAATTTATTTTTGTTTTTCCGGTTTCTTTTTTCGGCGGCTTCTATGCCGTATCTTTTTCATTAATTCTAACCGACAGGATTCTTTTCCGGATAAAAAAACTATGGGGTATGCATATTTTATCGGAAGAACAGAAAGAAATTCCTCTAAGAGTTAAATTTCTTCTTGCCGTAATTTCCTGCAGCGGACTCATTTATGCCGTAACTCAAAATATCGGCTATTTTTATTATAAAAGGGGAATCAACGCCGATACAGGGCCAATTTTCACGAATATGGCCGTTCACGCAGGCATACTTATTTTATTTGGAATTTTACAGGTTTTTCTTATAACCGGTAATCTAACGTCAATGATCCGGTATATGCGTGAATCGCTTGAAAGTATAATCCAAGGAAAGGGCAATCTTACAAAAAGGATAAATATTATCAGTTATGATGAGATCGGCCTTTTGACCTCTGATTTCAACCGGATGCTGGAATTTCTTAACAATATGATAAGCAGGATCAAGAATATATCGGTTAATATGAATGAATCCCAGAATATTTTGATGCAGTCGGTTGAGAATAATAAAATGCTTTTCGACGGATTCATCGATTCTATCAACAAAATAATGGATGAGATAAAGGCTGAATTTTCGCAAACAGTCAAACTTGATGATTCTGTCCGTAAAACCCTGGAAAGCTCAAATCTGATAAGGAATTCAGTCGACAAACAGATGAGCGCCGTTGAGTTTTCGGCATCATCCACTCAACAGATCGTAAAAAGTACCGAAAGTGTGAACTCAATTACTCAAAGCCTCAAAAAAAGCGTTAAAGGACTCCTTGAGAATATCGACCAGGGAAAATCAAGCGTTCAAAAATCGATAGAATCCATTCAATTGATTCAGAATTCATCTTCATCTCTTCTGGAACTTAATAAAACTATTTCCGATGTCTCGGAGAGAATTAAAATACTTTCAATTAACGCGTCCATTGAAGCTGCAAGCGCCGGAAAGTCTGGCCAGGGTTTTGCTGTTGTAGCGAAGGAAGTAAAAAAGCTCTCCGAATCAAGTACCCAGAGTGTAAAGAACATTGACCTGAATATCAGGGAAACTATGAACAGGATCAAGGAAGGGACCGGTCTCATCGTTGATACTGCAAAGATCCTCGAATCCGTTTTTTCAAAGATTGAGATATTTATCGGGTCGCTGGAAAATATTTCGTCGGCTATGGAAGAACAGGACACGGGTACAAAAACGATTATCAGGGCAGCCGGGGATGTAAAACAGCAGAGCATGTCCCTCCTTGAACTTGCCGAGCAGGGTGAGGCTTCAAGCAATCAGATGAAAAGTATAGCAGTAGAGCTAGTCAGCACGTCCAACCGGATTACAAGCCTCACAGAAGCCCAGCGCAGTAAAAACGAAAGCCTTATCGAAATGAACCTTAACCTGACAAAGATTTCGTCAACTCTTCAATCAAGCTTTGAGGAAATGAGAAAGATTTTAAGCGAATTTATCATCAATGAGTGAGCAAAAAAATTGCCGGCCTTGCTAAAGGCCGGCAATTATAATTTAGTTATCGCTTATTAGTTTGTAATTACCGGGAAAAGGTTTGCGGCAGGCATTGCCGGCATCCTGTTGCTGACGAAGGCGGCCGCGTCGAAATTCTTGTTGGCTTCATAAATATTGCTGATTATTGTATTAACGCTGGAAACAAGGCTTGAAGCCATAAAATCAAAATACATCGGCGTTGGGTCCGAACCGTAAACAAACAAGCCTTTCTCTTTATCCATATTGGTCCCGTTCCAGATATAAACATCCTGTGATTGAATATTCTGCAAACGGATATCGTTGATTGGATCGACATCGGTATCCGGGACCTTGGCCAGCCACCAGGCATAATCAGTCCAGCTCCAGTTATCGATATTGGTCGACACACTGCTATCGAGGTTTGTCCAGATATTAGTATAGTTATAGGTTTGGGTGTCATACTCCTTACGCATTATACTATAGTTAGAGTATGCGGACTGCAGGGCAAGGTATTTCATTGGCCAGGTGTTCTGGACATAATAGGGTTTATCGAAGAAGTTTTGAGAACTTGGAACGGTATAACCTTTTTTCAATATTTCGATACTAACACCGCCATTATAAGTGCCGGAATCATACCAGTAAATCGAATCCCCGCTGCCCCATGAGGAAGGAGAAGATTTATAATAGAAACTGTAGATAGTATTTGGTATTACAGCAGTAGCATGGCTCAAAACATTAGAAATTGTAGTTGTAACAACCGGATAGTTTGAATAATCATAGATAACGGCAAAAGAGTCCGGGGCAGGAGTTCCGAATATTCCCAAATCGTTCAAATTGGTCCCATTATTCGCATAACTATCCATCCAGCTTGTATCCTGAAGGGTGTTTTGCCCCGAGTTGTTGAACACAAGGCTCCCGTCCTGGTTATAATATTCGGTCCAGATAGAAGAAATGGTATTTCCGTAACCGCCGCCGGAAAAAATAGAATCATCGGCGCTGACCAGACCGCCCTGAAGATCATTACCCCAGGCGATGGAAAAATTGGTGGAAATAACTGAGAAATTAGTTCCCATCACACTATAGCCAGACACATTTTTATCGTAGGTCAGAAGTACCATACCGCCGTTATTATCGGGATAAATATGATTGATCGTCGCAGTATTCATTGGAGAACCCATGACTGTCTCATTCATTATAGAACAATTCAATGTTTCATTTGAAACCTCATTATAAAAAGAGTAATATATTCCTGAAATCGGAATTATTCCAGACGTCGGATCAGTAACAGTCGTTGATATGGTAGTTAAAAAGTCAATCACCACTTTACCGTTATTGTCTTTTACTACTTTTATATAACATGGCAATATGCTCATTTCAGCAGACCCTGGATCCATTTGCATCTTAATAGTCCAATAAATAATGAGTGTGTTGCTAACAGGCTGGGTGCACCTGACAACACCCATATCAACCATTGATCCCTCAATTGTACTAGTTCCCAATCGAATATCCGTGTCCAATGGAACGGTATGGTTAGACGCATAACTTTTTAAATAACTCATAAAATCCATTACAGGCGTGCTTTTTATCTGCGAGCGCATATCAATCCAGCCCTGGGCCTTTACATCAGGCAGGTCGGAAGCAACAAAATTAGTAACATCCCCATAAGCCCTGGTAAGTCTCCTCCTGGTAGGCATGGATTTCAGCTTTAAGTCTGACCCGGCCGAGAGGCTGTTAGGAACTGCTTTTAGCTTTAAATCCGGCAGAGAGGTAATTGTGGTAGAAGCGTCGTTCGTATTGTTATTGTTGTTTACCGTATTTCCAGCGCTGCTTGAACTGCTTGATTTGGGTGCAGTACTGCAGGACACAATGACGGTAAAAAATACAGCAACCAAAACCGGCATAAAAAACGTAATTTTTCTTAAACTCATAACTTCCCCCTTATAGAATAATTTATCATATTTTATACCAAATTTCCAAATGAGTCAAATGTAAAATTGTTTAATAAAAAACACGCCATATCAAGCTTTGAGGAAATTATAATAAATTTTAAGCAAATTTATCGTCAATTAGTAAATAAGGCTGAGGCTCGCCGAAATAAAATCCCTGCGAGTAGTCAATCCCAAGATCCCTGGTTTTTTCAAAAATCTCACGGGAACATACATATTCGGCGATTGTTTTTATGTTCAGTTTCTTTGCAAAATTGACTATCGTTTCGGTAATATTCTGGGAATGGGAGTCTTTTTCAATATGCTGGATCAGTGATGAATCGATCTTTATGTAGTCCACATCCAGCTTCATCATATGGATAAAATTGGAATAACCCGAACCGAAATCATCAATGGCGAATTTGCTTCCGAATGATCTTATATAATCGATAAAATCTTTAACCTCATCATAATTATGTATATCTTCCGTTTCTACTATTTCAAAGGTTAAGCGTTTAGCCAGGTTAGAATTTTCCTTAACCGTCCTTTTTATATGCGACCGCATTTCCTCATCCATTATGTCATTTACCGTTAAATTGATTGAAAAATCCCTTGAATTATTCTTAAATACATCAAAAGAACTGGCTATCATAGTCCTCGTAATATCCGAGTAAAGCCGTGATTTTTTTGCTATTCCCAGGAAATAATGAGGGATCACAATATTCCCCTCTTTATCGATGAGCCTGGCCAGGCTTTCATGCTTTTCCACCCTGCGGGTAATATTATTAACTATAGGCTGAAAAAAAGGCACTATTCTCTTATCCCGGATGGCTTCTTTCAATTTCTGGCGCCATATTATACTGTTCGCATACTCTTTAGTAATTTCCATCCGTTCATCATAAATAATATAGCTTTTTTGTATTTTTTTCGCTCTTTTAAGAGCCATATCGGCATTTGCCGCAATATCCTGCCATATCCTTATAATTTTACTCGAATAGACTTCCTTCCCTAAAGCAATACCCATGGAAATACGGATATAGATCTCATGCCCGGAAATAAGAAAAAAATTATCGTTTACTTCCCTGCATAAGGCATCGGAAAGTTTTTCTATTTCTCCAGGGATTATTTTCCTATCCATCAAAATTGCGAACTCATCTGCCTGGGTCCTGTATAATTTTGAATCCTTAAAAGTCGAATTGTTTAAAAGTCTCTCACCGAGCATAATAAGCAGCAAGTCGCCTGTTTCATTGCCGTAAACATTATTGATCTCTTTAAATGAATCTATGTTTATAAGTGCCAGTACGGGATTTTTTGCCGTTTGTGTGTCAATAATAAGCTTCTGCCTGTTCGGAAGGCCTGTTACCGGATCTATGTATAGAAGTTTGATGAATTCATTTTTACTTTTATTAAAAACATAGATATAATAAATAATAAATGGAAATGCAAGTAAAGCAAAAAGAGCTAAATTTGAAAAGTGATTTCCGGAATACGGATTTTCATTTTTTATAAAAAATATATTAATAATAAAAAAAGTAAGGGCAAATAAGCTGTATAAAATCAGGAAGAAACCTGCCCTTTTAACAAGTTTATTTATCGATTCAAGTCTTCTGCCGATTTCCATAAATGACTCACCCGCAATTATTTTTTGCTCATTTGATAATAAACTCTCTCGGCTCACCGAAATAATAACCCTGTGAAAAGTCAATTCCGAGCTCCCGCCCCTTTTCATATACCGATCTTGAATGTACAAACTCTGAAATTGTTTTCAATCCCAGTTCCTTTGAAAAATTTGCGATCGTCTTTGCGATTACCTGGGCATTAGGGTCAATGTCTATATTCTTGATCAGGGAGGCGTCAATTTTAATATAATCAACACTCAGCCTGAGAATATGCTCAAAATTCGAATAGCCGGAACCGAAATCATCGATGGCTATTTTACATCCCAATTCTTTTATCTCTTCTATAAAAAGCATAACCTCTTTGTAATTCTCTATGCCTTCGGATTCCAGAATTTCAAACACAAGCTGCCCGGCAATATTTATATTTTTCTTGATCATACTTTTTATATAAATATTCATTTCTTCATCCAGAATATCGTGAATGGTAAGATTCATTGAAAATTCATATTCGGAATTCCTGATTACCGATATAGTTCTATCAAGCATTACTTTGGTAATTTCCCCATAAAGGTGTGATTTCTTTGCAATTTCAAGGAAATAATGCGGAGTCACAATATTCCCTTTGCTATCTATAAGCCTTACAAGACTTTCATATTTTTCAGGCTTTCTGCTTATATTGTTTACAATCGGCTGGAAGAACGGTATGATCCTATTATTTTTTATTGCTTCCTTGAGTTTATTTTTCCATAAAATATTGCTTTCATACTCTTTGGAAATCTCCATCGATTCTTTGTAAATGATAAAATTCTTCTGAAGTTTTTTTGCCTTCTTTAACGCCATATCGGCGCTTGTTGCGATATTGCTCCATTTCTTTTCTTCTATTTTATCCCGGCCGATTTCATAGCTTCTCGCGGCTCCAAAAGTTACCCTCACATTAATCTCATTATTATTAAGAATGAACGGCTGATCGTTTACCTTTTCGCTGATATTCATAACAATATTTTCCAATTCTTCTATATCCATTTCCCTGTCAAACAAAATTGCAAATTCATCCGCAGGCATCCTGTAGAGCTTATATTTGTAATCATCCTGAAGCAATCGAAGCCTGTAAGCCGCTTCCTTCAATACCAGATCTCCGATATTGTTTCCGTAAAAATCATTTATCTCTTTGAAAAAATCGATATTTATCAAAACCAGTGTCGGACAGTCTGTATTTTCAATGTCAATTAAAATTTTAAGCCGGTTAGGCAAATCCGTAAGGGAATCTGTTAACAATTGCCTGGAAATCTCATTATTATAATTCTGGAGGGAATCCGCCATCTGATTGATATTCTCGCTTAAAATGCCGATTTCATTCTTTGATGACATATCAGAACGTATTGAAAAATTTTTATCGGTAAATGAAATAATAACTTTATTAAGACCGGCAACCGGATTGACAACTGTCTTTTTAAGTATGTAATATATAACCAGCAAAATAAAAAATGATAAAAGCAGGCTCTGGGTAATAACACTTATAATCAGGCTAATAATATCACGGTTAAAATAATAACCGTTGCCGTATATTTCTATCCGGCCGATAATACCTGCATTACCAATACTTGAACTTCCTAAAATATCTTTTTTAATATTAAACAATGAATTTTTCAGTTTTTCCCTGACGGCTTCAGACCATTTAAATTCGGCAATTCGCAGGTCATTTATCCTGATATATCCCGTATCGGATGGTTCTTCAATACCGGCTGAAGATAAAGCAGGAATATGAATTAATATGGCCAGTACATCCTTATTATTCATCTCAAGAAAAATCCTGCTTTTAAGAATTGAAAAATTATGAGATTCAATGGAAGCGGAATAATCAAAGGCAATCCGGGCGGCTATCTGATTTGAATTATCGATTATTTCCTTAATCCTTCTATCTCTCTCGGACAGAATATTTATAATTCCATAAACAGCCATTATTATCAGAAAACAAAATAATAGAATGGAATTTACCTTAAATGACAGTGACCGTTTCCAACCTGTGACTTTTTTATCAATTTTATCAAGAGTTTTGGGCATAATACTTCCTATGCTGCATTTTCCCCCTGATAATAATTCACTTTAATTACCCCCCCCGGAATACTGTTCAATATACTTTTATCATAATACAAAAATATTAATCAAAACATCGGCAGAATTATGACATTTTCTTAAATACTTTATTTTCATAACATAATAATATTTTAATCTTAAATTTAAATAAAATCAAAGATATTGATATTTAGGCCGGCTTCAGTTTATATAATTGCTTAAAAGCATAATATTTTTTACAATATAACCGGTAAATATTAATACATAGGATAGTTTATGTATAAAATAGGCCTAAAGCTCTGGTCAATCAATAAAAATTACGGCAGGAGCATATTAAAGCTATTTATAGAGAATATCTGCCAGTATATTGAACTTTATATAATTCCCGGTTCTTATGAAGAGTTCATCAGTTTCTGGAAGGATATCAAAATTAAGAATAACCTTGATATTCCTTTCATAATTCATGCACCTCATTTCAGTCACGGAATGAACCTTGCCAGAGCCGAAAAATGGGAAATAAATTCCAGGCTGGCGGCCGAAGCCTTCTTGTACGCCGATGATTTGATGAGCGGATCTGTTATTTTCCATCCCGGTGTTGAAGGAAATATTGAAGAAACCGCCGGACAACTGAAAAGACTGGCGGATAATAGGATAGTCATTGAAAACAAACCTTATTACAGCAATGATGGAAGGTTTGTCTGCAACGGCCATTCTCCTGAGGATATAAGATTTCTAATGAATAAAACCGGATTAAATTTCTGCCTTGATATCGGTCATTGTGTTTGTGCCGCGAATGCAAGAAAAGTTGATATATTCAATCTTATCGGGGAATTTCTAGATTTAAAGCCGGCGATGTATCATCTTACCGACGGCGATATAAACGGAATATATGACAGGCATGACAGGTATGGTAAAGGAAATTTCCCTATAAAGGATATGCTCGGTATGATACCGCCGGGAAGCCTTATCACAAATGAATCGGTTAAGACTTCTCAGAATGATCTTGACGATGTAAAGGAAGACGTATTATTTTTGAAAAAAATAATAAATTTGTTAATACCGGCCGTATGATATATAATATTTAACTTTATAAATAAATAATTTCTGAGAACAATACGCTTGTGAAAGAGGATCCATTGAAGAGATTAATCGGTTCAATATTGATTTTTTCGATATCATACAGCCTGGGTTTCACCTCACTGACTATAGATACAAATACACTTATATTGACAAATAACTCGGTAACAAATGTTGAATTAAATAAAGTCATAGAACCGGAACTGCCAAACCTCTTTCTAAGAACCGGCAAGATCGAATACGAACCTCCTGAAACTCCCGCCAGAAGATTTGATGTTGTATACTTTGTCGCTATTCCCATTACATATTATCTGTTATTCAGCCTTTTGATAATAAAAAACCAATGGGCTAACAGCGGAAGACAGCTCGACAATACTGATTATAATTATATATACACCAGCACATTTGTAGTTCCAATGGCTATCGCTTATTATGATTATCTTTATGTCGAACAGCAGAAAAAAATGAAGGAACAGCTCGCATATCAAAAAAACGAACAGATAATTCCAGATATCCAGATCAATCTATTCGCATTAAAATTTTAGCTTTGAATTGGAGTTCTTTAATGAAAGTCCTGGTGATTAATTGGCGGGATATAAAAAATCCTGAGGCCGGCGGCGCCGAAATCCATATTGACGAGATTCTAAAGAGAAAACCGCCTGAATGGGAAGTAGATTTTGTATCCGCAAGCTTTAAGGGAGCGCCTGCAGAGGAAGATATTAACGGTTATCATATCATCCGTATTCCCAATAATTTCCTTTTTAATTTTACATTTATTTACTATTGGTTTATGACATTCTCAAAAAATAATTACGATTTAATCATTGATGATATTTCTAAAATACCGCTTGCTACTCCGCTGTATATTAAAAATACGCCTATCGTTGCTGTTGACCATCATATTCATGGTAAAAGCTTATTTAAAGAATTACCGCTTTTAATGGCTTTTTATGTATATATTCTGGAAAGATTTTTTTTAAATTTTTATACAATAATCCCCATAATTGCTGTTTCTGAAAGCACAAAAAAAGAATTGATTTCTATAAATAATTATAAAAAGATATTTGTATCTCATAATGGAATAGAATTTGAATTTTTAAAGCAAAATAATCCGCATTTAATTAAAAGAAGATCAAATATTTTATATTTCGGCAGATTAAAGAGATATAAACGAATTGATCATATTATTCAAGCATTGTTGCTTATAAAAAAGAGAATCCCGGAAGCCGAACTGATAATTGCCGGAAAAGGAGATGATGAAGAAAGATTGAAAGAATTAGTTAATGAATTGAAACTAAATGAATCGGTACATTTCCTGGGTTTTATAAGCGATAATCAAAAATCGGAAATAATTCATGAATCGACAGTATTTATGATTGCATCGGAAAAAGAAGGATGGGGAATATCCGTACTTGAAGCAAACGCAGGCGGCTTACCGGTTATTGGATATGATGTGGAGGGATTAAGGGACTCTATTAAGGAAGGATATTCCGGTTTTTTGGCGGAAAACGGAAATATAGAAGAATTAGCTGGAAAAGCAATTTTATTACTTGAAAATAAAGAATTAATGGATAGGATGTCCAATGAATCAATCGTCTGGGCTTCAAATTTTAGCTGGGATAATATGGCATTAAATTTTTATAGAGTTATTAATTTAACTTTAGTTAAAGATTAATATCTTTTTTGGAGAGGATCTTTGAATTATTCATTTCATACTCTGGAATTCGATAAAGTAATACCGATTTTAGAAAAACATTTGAAAACTTATACGGGTAAAAAGAGCTTTAATACCATTAAACCTTTCACCGATCCTGAATCTTTAAGGGATGAACTTGAAACTGTTAAGCAAATGACTGAATATTTGAAATTTGACGGCAGTCTTTCTTTTGAGGAAACTGAAGAGATAGGAACTTCCCTAAAAAACGCCGGAATTGAAGGTTTTATTTTGGGGATTGACGAAATCCTGGAAATTAAAAAGACAATGGAAGTCTGGATTTCAAATTCGAATTCATTAAGAGCAATCTCAACGGCCGATCATATAATAAAATACCCGAAGCTTTTGAATATGATCGAACTTGTTCCAATCCCAGCCGATCTTGTGAAGAGGCTTGGAAGAATAATTGACAACAACGGCAACATCTTTGACAACGCTTCGGAGGAATTAAAAAGGATAAGGAAAAGAAAATCCTCCGTCAGACAGGATATACAAAATAAGCTTAATACTGTCATGGACAGGGAAAACATGAGGGGTGTGATCCGGGACAGGATCATTACGGTCCGCGACGGAAGGTTTGTCATACCGGTGCGTTCACAATTCAAAAACAAAGTACGTTCCGAATTGAATTATATTGTTCACTCATTTTCTGGAAGCGGCGAAACCAGTTATGTTGAACCGCAGGAAGTTCTTTACCTTAATAATGAACTTGTGGAAATAGATGAACTTGAACTGATCGAGATTAGAAAAATACTAAGGGCGGTTACCTCAGAAATTGGGAATCAAGCCGCAGATATTAATATTCTATCGGAAGCCCTTGGAATTCTTGAATTTATCTATGCCCGCGCAAAATTCGCCGTTGAATTCAAGTGCGGTTTTCCGGAAATCATTGATGGACCTGCTTCTTTTAAATTAATTGATGCCTATCACCCGCTTTTAGGAAAAATCGCAGTTCCTATCTCAATAGAAACCGGCTTTTCATATCAGGGCATAATTATCTCCGGACCCAATGCGGGGGGTAAAACCGTCGCATTAAAAACCGCCGGGCTTTTGCTGATGATGGTTCTTTGCGGTATACCTATCCCGGCCCACAGCGATTCTAAAATCGGAATCTTTACCGGCATTATGGCAGAAATCGGCGATGAGCAAAGCATTTCCGAAAATCTTTCAAGTTTCTCCGGGCATATCAAAAATATCGCTTTAATTTTGAGCCAATGCGGAAGCGGTTCCCTTGTACTTATAGATGAACTTGCAAGTTCAACTGAGCCCAAGGAGGGTGAGGCGCTCGGAAGGGAAATCATCCGGTATCTGCTGGAAAAGGACGCGAAATTTATCATTACGACGCATTATCAGGGAATTAAAGAATTTGCATACAATGATAACCGGATAAGAAACGCTTTCGTTGAATTCGATGAGGAAAAGCTCATTCCTCTTTATAAGCTTCATATGGGCGGCACCGGCAGCAGTTTCGCCCTCAAAGCGGCAATACAATACGGCCTGCCTGGCAGCGTAATCACCGGTGCTGAAGACTATTTAAACAGTAATTATTCCGATACCGATAAATTACTGAAAAACCTGGAACAGGAGAAAAATCTTTTATACAAACAAAAGGAGATCGTTGCGGATCAGATCATGAAAGCAAGAACGATCAAGGATGAATACGATAAAATCCTCAAAGAGATCACCGAAGAGAAAAAAATTATGGACAGAAAAGGAGTGGGCCTTCTCAGGAAAGAGCTTGATGACGCTTTGAAAGAGCTTTCACAGCTAAAAAAAGAAATGCGGCAGAAAGGCGATAAGGACATCAAAAATATAGACAACAGGATGGAGGATATCCGGGAAGTTTTAAAATCAGCCGAGGTAGAGATTTTAAAAGATGAAAAAAAACATCCACCTGAATTAAAAGCCGGCCAAACCGTTTATGTTGGAAGCCTCAGGAAAATGGGATATATTGAAGAATCAAGCGGTGATAAAGTGAAAGTCCGGTTGGGAATAATAAGCGCAATAGTCGATAAAGACGACCTTTATCAGCCTAATGAGGAAACCGTCAGCCAAGAAAAGAAGACATACCGGACTTCCATAGAAATCAATGCCGCTCCTTTTCTGATAGATATTCGCGGTAAAAGCTATGAAGAAGCATTGAAAATCGTGGAGAAAAGCCTGGATTCAGCGGTAGCCGGAGGTATGCAGACAATGCATATAATTCATGGTAAGGGTGAAGGCATCTTAAGAAAAGCAGTCTGGGATTATCTGAAGCATCAGAATTTTGTAAAAAGCTATCAATTTGCCAGGCCGGAAGAAGGCGGGCAGGGAAAGACGATAGTGATACTGAAGTAGATCTAAGGATTGACCTTTGGAAGAATCTGCGAGTGTAAAATCAAAATCGAAGATTAATGCTTTTCAAATTTCTTATATCCAATAAATGTCATAAATTTCTAAACTCTTTCATATCATCTTTGCCATTAAAGCTATCACATGAGCGGCCGGTATAAGAAGGAAAATCGAAATAAATGAGCCCATAATTCTTGTAACGACCATTCCTACAACATTTGTCCGGTATAGGGATTCACTGCATTTCCCAAGAACAACATCGTCAGTCATTGCGGAAAGGTAGGGATCTATGAAAATCGTCATTAAAACGGTGGCAAATCCGTTAATAATCGCGGACAGGGTTATACAGGTGGCTCTGAGGCTCGGCTCTATGCTTCCCGCATAAATCGGTGCAAGCGTACCGACGGTCAGGAGGGCGACTGTGATAATATTAAAGAAAAGAATATTGAAAGAGATGTTTTTAAGGTTCAGTTTTGTTATATTTTCTTTAACAGGTAGGGTTATGCTGCCGATTACATTTTTTATACCGTTTTTGGAAAAGATATGGAGAAGAAGTTTCCCCATCGATCTGTCTACTGAAAAAGAAGAAACCATCTTTGTAAAAATCCTCTGGAAAGTCGGGATCAAAAAAGCTCCTAAAATTGTTGCAGCAAATGTACTGAGAAGTATTAAAATAAAGATATTATATAAATCGCCTGATTTTGGGTTTTTTTCGACGAATTTCGTAAGAAGCGGAAGCTGGAACGTTATTGATGTCCTTGAAATAAGGATCAATATATTGAAAAGCGAATATGATACTGCAATTTTACCTGTACGAATGCCGACAATCCTTACGGCATAAGCAAGTGTTCCGATCACGGCAATAATCATATTAAGACTTATAACAATAATAATTTGCATATGCATTTTAAATATCTCCTGAAAAAGTTTCAGTTCTCAATAAAGATTACTATGGTACATGGTTTAACTAATCATTTTATAAGACAGGTTCAAATAAGTCAAAGCATCTTTAATTTTACAAATTTATACTTTTTATCGGCATCTTGCTATTTTTATTCCTTGCCGTTACAATAATTGTTTGAATATTGAGTCTGATGCCGCCGGGAAATTATAGCGGCAAAGGGCTGCATTTCAGAGGATGAAATGGCAGTTTATCGGAGAGTATTATCATATGCTCTCAAGTATAAGTTTTTGGTAATTTTTTGCGTAATATTTGCAGTTGTATCGGCACTCAGTAAAGTAGGTACTACTCTGGCCGGAACCAGCTTCTTCTCAGATAACTTCATCGATAAGAACATTGAAAACATAAAAATTCAGTCCATTCTTCTTTTAATCGGAGGAGTTTTTCTATGGGCTTCCTCTCACTACTTTATTTTTATATGTTCCAATACGCTTTCTTCAAGCGTGATGCATGATATAAGAAAGGATATTTTTGAAAAACTGGTTGATCTGCCGATTTCTTATTATAAAAAGAACAGGACCGGTGAAATTCTTTCGCGTCTTCTCAACGATATGGGAATAATAGAGATATTTTTCATGAATATCGCCGTGGAACTTTTGCAGCAGCCTATGATTATTATTATGGTAGTTTCGGTAATGCTCGCGAAAAACACGAGAATATCCCTGTATTTATTCTCAATAGTCCCCGTGATAGGACTTGTCCTATGGGGGATAGGTTCGCTGGTCCAGCGGCTGAGCATGAGCGTACAAAAAAATATTTCCTCGATCACGTCCAATATCCAGGAGTCGATTTATGGGATCGAGGTAATAAAGGGTTATGGGGTGGAATCATCCATAAAGGAGAAGTTTTCGAGAACTAATGATATTTATCTAAAATCCAGTAAAAGAGAAATAAAGATACGTTTCCTGGGAACCCCTTCTTCCGAATTCCTTGGGAGTATGGCTGTTATATTGATTCTTGTTCTTGGGGCGGTGAGTGTGCAAAGGCATGTCGCCACTTCAAGTGAAATCCTGAGTTTTATAGCATTATCTCTTCTTCTTGCCGAACCTCTCAGCCGTACCAGTGATATTTTTATGATCTTAAAAAAATTAAGCTCTGCCGCGCATAGAATTTTTGAGATCATTGACTATGAGGAAAGAGAGGATGTTTCCAGGCCCGGGATCGGCAAAATACAGGGCGGCATAGAATTTAAAAACGTCAGTTTTGAATACGATACCGGAATGTCAACACTCCGGGATATCAGCCTCAGCATAAAACCCGGCGAAACTGTAGCGATTGTCGGCCATAGCGGGGCGGGAAAATCATCGTTAATATCATTGATTCCGGCTTTTTATAAATGCACAAAAGGCACTGTTTTGATTGATGGCCTGGATATTAATCTTTATAACCCTGTTTCAATAAGAAAACAGATCGGGCTTGTTACCCAGGATAATATTCTATTTTCCGGATCAATAATGGAAAATATCAAATTATCAAAGCCCGGCGCCAGTGAGGATGAAGTTGTAGAAGCTGCGGAGCTGGCTTTTGCCCATTCTTTTGTTACAAAATTGCCTGAAGGCTACAATACCATGCTGGGAGACCGCGGCGTCAGGCTTTCCGGCGGAGAAAAACAGAGGATAGCTCTTGCGAGAGCTTTATTAAGAAAACCGGGCATTCTGATACTGGATGAAGCAACAAGTTCGCTTGATGCCGAATCCGAAAACCTAATTCAAAAAGCTATGAAACGTATTTTAGGCAGACAAACCACAATCATTGTTACGCATAAACTGGCCACTATATCGGATGCGGACAGTATTATCGTAATGGAAGAAGGAAAAATTATCGAGACGGGAAATCATAGGGAATTGATTGATAACGGCGGGATATATAAAAGGCTGATAGGCCTGCAGATAAATGTCTGAGATGCAGATTCCGGTTCAGCCTGGACTAAAATAAGAAATTTATATATATTTAACATAATTATGTTATATTAAAAGTTAAAAAAACGTTTTAATCTATGAGGTTTATTAATGACATTTATTTATAGAAGTTTAAGGTTTATTATTTTCCTTATTTTTACACTTCTTTTCCTGTCCTGTGACGACTTTTTATTAAAAAAGACTGTAAATGTGCAATACCTTGAAGGCGAGATAAATTATGATCCCTCAACCGCCTCTATTTCGGGCAGGCTGGCCTATGATATACAAAACAATCAAACCGTTACTCTCCATGAGATTTATTTCATTTCACACAATCTTGTTTCACTGGATTATGTAACTTATAACGGTGATGTTATGCGATTCGAACAGGGGCTGGGTTACGGAAGCGGAATTTACAGGATAAGGATACCGCAGCTGAAAAGCGGGGAGAAAGCGAGGGTGGAATTAAAATTCCGCCTTGAAGGACCTGTGGAAGAAGACCGTTTTTTACTCACGAAAGATAATGTATTTATCGATGCTGAAAAAATATGGCTACCGGTGCCTTTCGCGCAGAAGCCTGAATTTTTGTACTCGATAAAGATAAAAACACCGGAGGATTATTATGCGGTAATCGGCGCAAGGATAAAGGAAGAAACCGTTAAAAACGGGAAGAGAGTAAGCTCCTGGGAAAGTGAAACCCCGAATGTGCTTTTAACCGGAAATATTTTTATCAGTAAATTCAACCGTCAGAAAGAAGGCAATATCTACTTATATTCCGTAACTACCAATTATTCCGATGTTATTTTTAAATATTCGGCAAAGGTATTGGACACTTTATCCAATTTTCTCGGCCCGTATGCTCTAAGCCAGCTCCATATAGTAAATGAAATGTTCCAGTATAATGATATGGAGGAATTCATCGACGGGGAGGCAATGGCGAATATAATAGAAATATCTCCGGATTTGACAGCTAATGATTTATTGAATGAAAATACCGTTAGCTCATCTTTAAGTCCTGATATTCCTAGAAAGAGTGTCTGGAAAATATTCGAAACTCTTGCTCATGAGATGAGTCATACCTATATTCGGGGTATTCTTAAATTTGATGATGACAGTTATCTTGAATCGGAATCCATGACCGAATTTATGGGACTTGATATAATTTCTCAGGATGATAAAAATATCTATAACAAGTTCATTCAAAGAAACCGGATTGAACTAATCAATCTAGACCTTGCAAAAGATTCACATATCGATCAAATAAAATATATTTACGGAATAAATTGTCTTTCAGCTGCTTTTTATTCTAGTGAAGAATTATTTTTCACATTTCTCAAAACGCTGATTGAAAAATACAAATATACAGACATAAAAGTTGACGAATTGATTCTTACCGCCCAGGAAATGAATGATGCGGCTTTAAAAAAAATCAATTCAGAATCAACCAATTCAAATGAAAATATAATTGACTACGAAGCGCTCAAACTTTGGAGTAAATACGAACTTTACAATCTTGCTCTTTCCAATACAATTATACAGATAACAAATATCCAGATAATAAATATCCATAAGAAAAAAACAATTATAGAAGACAAAATCCTCTGCTTTTTAAATAATGATTTTCCGATAAACATTGATGTAACAATGTATGAGAATTTTTCAAGCAATACCGTAACGAACATAATAAGCATGACTAAAAACTCCGAGACTAATTTTATCTTCGATAAGGATTTGAAATCGGTTGAAATCACATCTCATTATGATATGCTTGAAAAAAATCTTTCCGATAACCGTATTGACTTTGAAAAAAATAATTCCAATGAAATCATTGAAGACATAAACAATTTCTATAACGGTCAGAAAACCGGTAAGGCTGTAATTTTCGATAAGTCCGCCGCCAATCAGCAGGGCTGGAGGAACCTTTATGATGATAGGGAAGCAAGCCTTTTAATAAAAACAAATATCAGCTTCCGGTTTGATAAAGTAAGGGAAAATGATGATGAAATTTATCTTCAGGCATATAAAATGTTGGATGGAAAACCTTTTTCGTACGTGGTATTCAAAGGCAGGAAACTTAAGGATAAATGTAATATGATCGCCGTTATTGACCCGGTTTTATAAGGTTTTACAGATATAATTATGGAATTAAAAATAAATAGTTCCGAAAGCGGCCAGAAGTTATTAAAATATCTTCTGCGGAAAACAGACGGTTCAAAAGTTTTTCTTTATAAAATGTTTAGAAAGAGGAATGTCAAAGTTAATGGTTTGGCAGCCGATCAAAATTATTTGACCAAATCCGGTGATATTGTATACATGCCGGGAGTCCGGGAAAATATCAATAATAATAAATTCAGGAATGTGGAACCGGATATTATGGTTTTATACCTGGATGAGAATTTGGCCGCTATTGATAAAGATGAAGATACATTAGTACATGGAGCAAAAGGCATCCAATACCGGGATACGCTTGTTGAAAAACTGAAATCATATCTTTATTATAATAAAGAACCTTATGATTTTGTAATTCCTCTTCACCGGATAGACCGGAATACAAGAGGTGTTGTTTTATTTGCACGGAATTTCGAGACCTCAAAAAAATACTCGCAGCTTTTCAAAGAGGGAAAGATTACAAAAATATATCATGTTTTATTAAACGGCATACTTGAAAAGACTTTATTTATTGAAGCGGATATAATCCGTTTCGGTAATGAAGAGGATGAATACAACAAAGTTGAGGTTAAAAATCTTTCGATTTCCGAAAAGATCCCTTCTAAAAAGGAATGGCTGGAAATGAAATACAGCAAATCAAAAAGTATATCGGCTACCCTTATCCGGCCTGTTTCTTTTGCCACCGGCAGGACAAAAGCCGAGGTCACAATCTGGACCGGAAGACATCATCAGATAAGGGCAATTTGCGAGGCAATAGGCTTTCCAGTAGCGGGTGATAAAAAATACTGCGCAAGAAAGCAATACCAGGGATTAAAAAATAAAATCCCCCATAGCAAAATTAAGGGTAATTTATCCGCGCCGGTTATTGAACCGAAAAGCCAGGCGCTTATATGTAAAAAAATGATTATTGAAGAAATTGGCTTGACGATTGAGAGTAGACAATCTCTGGACAATTTATTATTATTTTAGCAAGCGTGAAGCTTGGCCCTTATTAATAATCGATTATATATGTTAATAATATTAATTAAAAACTATGGAAGCAACATCATGTTGCTGAATTTATTAATTTTGAGGTAATTAGATGGAAATCAAAACATTCGAGGAAATGGGGCTTTCGGTAAAAACTCTGAAAGCGATTGAAGAAATGGGCTATATTGAGCCTTCACCGATTCAAAGCATGGCTATTCCTGTAATAATGAAGGGGAAGGATGTTATTGGACAGGCGCAGACCGGGACCGGAAAGACCGCCGCGTTCGGTATACCGATACTGGAAATGATGGATTATAAATCAAACGAGATTCAGGCCGTTGTGATGACCCCGACAAGGGAACTTGCCATCCAGGTCGCGGAAGAGATCAACAAGATCGCGAAGCATCACAAGGGCATAAATATAGTGCCGATTTACGGCGGGCAGGCGATAGACCGGCAGATAAGGGCTTTAAGACAGGGAGTTCAGGTGGTTATCGGTACCCCGGGAAGAATGCTCGACCATCTTAACCGCGGCACAATGCGCCTTGATTCCGTAAAATTTACGGTACTGGATGAAGCTGATGAAATGCTTGATATGGGGTTCCTTGATGATATGAAAGAGATCCTGAGCAGAATCAGCAATCCCGACAGGCAGGTTGTTATGTTTTCGGCCACAATGCCTTCGGAAATTCTTCAGCTCGCAAAAAAATTCCAGAAAGATCCTGAGCTTATCAAGATCGTGCATAAGGAACTGACGGTCCCGATGGTAAAGCAGTATTATTATGAGGTAAGGGAGCATGACAAACCTGAAATACTTACCCGGCTTATAGATTTTTATGATCCGGGGCTCGCCATCGTTTTTGTAAAAACCAAACTTGGCGCCGAGGATTTGAAGGAAAAGATACACGCCGCAGGATATTCCGTCGAAGGCCTGCATGGCGATATGAAGCAGACCCAGAGGGATTTTGTAATGAAAAGATTCAGGAAGCGTGATTTTGAAATCCTGATTGCGACAGATGTCGCGGCAAGGGGAATTGATGTTGACGATATCGATATAGTCTTCAATTACGACCTCCCGCAGGATGAGGAATACTACGTTCACCGTATCGGAAGAACGGCCAGGGCAGGCAAAGACGGCCTTGCGATAAGTTTTGTCAGTATGAAGGAATTCAGGAAGCTTAAAGATATAGAACGCTTTATAAAAACCAGGATTGAAAGGAAAAGCATACCGACGCTTAAGGATGTGGAGCATATGCGCAATCAGTCCTTTATTTCCTCGGTTAAAGAAAGCATAGATACAGGGAGCCTTGACAAATATATCACGATGATCTCTGATATGCTGGGGGATTACACATCAATTGAAGTCGCCGCGGCTCTAATGAAAATGATGACGGAAAAGAAAACAAGCGATTCCGGTTCAAGTGAGGAATTATTTGAGGCGACGGACGATGAATTTGTCCGTTTTTCATGACAATCGGCAAGAAGGACGGAATCGGCATAAAAGAACTCATCAGTTTCATATATGAAACATCGGGAATCCAGGGGCGGGATATCGGCGATATTACATTCCTTGAAAAATTCTCGTTTGTCAATATTCCGTCTGTTTCTGCCGCGGATTTCTTGGAATCGGTCGGCAAATCAAAATTTAAAGGCAGGAAGATCCATGTTGAAGTTGCCAATAAAAGAATGAATTGAGGAAACTATTGTGGGAAAGATTGAAATCAGGCTTGAAGCGGTTATTATTAATTCTGAGAATAAACTCCTGCTTGCCCTGCACTTAAAAAACGGGAAAAGCTACTGGGTTTTACCGGGCGGGCATCTTAAATTCGGCGAAAAGCTTGAAGACGGATTAAAAAGGGAGTTATCGGAAGAATTGGGTTTAACCTCGGTTCGTATTAACGAACTTTTATTCCTGGATGAATTTATCGATTCCGAAGATAAAAGACATATCGTAAAAGCGGGATTCCAGACGGAAATCCCCTCTATAAAAAAAGAGGAACTTATCGTTACTACTGAACAGGAATCGATCAAAGCAGCCAGGTTTTTTTCAAGCCAGGAAATAACCGATTCAAAGGATATGTTTTACCCTTCCAGGGAATTTTTTATAAATCTTCTGGAAAATCGTAATGGATAAACTTAATTTCCTAACAGCCGGGATTCCGCATTCTGCAAAACCGAAAAAGAATATTGAAAACGGTTTGAAGAGAATAAAAGAACTCGGCCTTGACGGCATGGAGATTGAATATGTCCAGGGAGTCATAGCCGATTTTCCAAAAATGCGCAAAATCGGAGAATCCGCAAAAGAAATGGGACTTGTTTTAACGGCTCATGCCCCTTATTACATCAATCTTTATGCCCGCGAGAGGTATAAGGTCGATAAAAGTTACAGCTATATCCTTGATACGGCGCGCGTTCTTGACTGCGCGAACGGATACAGCGTTGTTTTTCATGCGGCGTATTATCTGGGTACAAAACCCCAGGAGGTTTACCAGACGGTAAAGGAACATCTTGTCCATATTTCTTCGTTCGCAGAAAAGGAGGCCTTAAAGGTCTGGATCAGGCCCGAATTAATGGGTAAAACATCCCAGTTCGGCACGCTTGAGGAAATCCTCAAGCTCTCGGAAGAAATCGGCGGCAGGATTCTTCCCTGCATAGATTTTGCCCACCTGCATGCCAGGACGGACGGCCATTACAACACTTATGAGGAATTTATGGAAGTGTTTGAGGAAATTGAAAATAAACTGGGCGAAAAAGCGGTTAAAAATATGCACATACATTATTCTGGAATAAAATACTCATCCAGAGGGGAACAAAAGCATACGATCCTTCGCCAGAGCGATATGCGGATGAGGGAGTTTTTGAAAGCCCTCAAAGATTACAATATATACGGCGTTCTTGTCTGTGAAAGCCCCAACATCGAAGGCGACGCGCTGCTTTTGAAGAAAATCTACCATTCAATGTAACATCGTGTTACTTGGCGAACGGGGTTCGCCACTATCTTATGGTAAAATATAGAATAACATGGAGCATCCCTTCGGCAATGCTTCGGCAGGCTCAGTGCAGCGGCTCAGGGCGGGCTCTTGCTTCCAATGTTACTTGGCGAACGAGGTTCGCCAAATTAATTAAATGGCAGGGCTGCCCTGCCATTTCTTTTAGTTGCTTACAAATGGAGCGGCTCCAATCAAACTTTTATCTTCGATTTGTTGAATTAAGAAATCCGCCAAATCTCCGCCTGTAATTTTTTTTCCTTTGCAACCAGTTTTATCAGTATTGATTTTATGAATACTCTCCTCAACAAGAAGAAACGGTATTCGAACTAATGTCCATTCCGCCCGGGATTGCGACAGCAATTTGTAAGAATTTTGTTTATCCGCAATGATATTTCGGAACATTAGCTTCATAAGTATTGAGAGAATTTTTACCCCGAATGTCTTCTTATCGCCCGGTACATCAATTGTCAGCCCTGTTACTGCTATGTAACGCTTGATGCCGAATTCATTCATAGCCAATAAAATTGATTGCGTTACCTGGGTATGGAGAGGAATTTCACCTTTCGAGGTACCAATAGTATTGATTACGCAAGTACAACCCTGCAATAATTCCCTGATGGAATCGGGATTTCTTGCATCGCCTTTTACAATATCGATACACGGGCTGTTTACCAAGAACTTCCCGGGACTTCTGAGCAGCAGTTTGGTTTTATAACCATTTTCAATACAATGCCTGACCAGGAAAGCGCCTGCTTTTCCTGAGCCGCCGATTACGGCAATCCTTTTGATTTTATTATCATTCATTTTAAGCTCCTGTAAAAAATTTTGGAAAGTATGTTTAAATGGAGCCTAAACTTAGAAATATACCTTTAACAATAATTAATTATTGGAATTAACCTAAATTCAGGCTCCAATAATACCAATTTCTTCTTAACATTACAAACCTCCTTATTATTTATCTCCAGCGTCGTCAAGATAAATTATAACATAAATCGTAATTTGAGTCCACAGGCAAAGATGGTAGAGATTTGAAATTACAGGGCAGGAACTTTATTCAACAAAAATGAGGTTTCGATCTTTTTTGACTAAAATCAAATGTTTGAATAAAATATTCTACGGTCATCCGCGGCGTTCGATTCAGGAGCAAAAACATGCCGGTAATATCAGCTTCAAATGAATATAATCACCGTGTTCACAG
Source organism: uncultured Spirochaetota bacterium (assembly GCA_963783575.1). GTDB lineage: Bacteria > Spirochaetota > Brevinematia > Brevinematales > JAOACQ01 > CAWEAK01. Next base: position 287,491 of record CAWAOD010000009.1, read on the forward strand.
GGTATTGGATTATATCGAAAGCCATATCTCGGAGCCGCTAGATCTTCAAACGCTTTCCGACCAGGCTTTCTTCTCGCCTTTTCATTTCCATCGCATCTTTACCGCTTTTATCGGTGAAACACCGGACGGCTATATCCGCCGTCTCCGGCTTGAAAAAGCAGCGAATATGCTTCAAAACAAGAAAAATCTTTCCGTTACGGATATCGCAATGAAATGCGGATTTTCTTCACCTTCGCTTTTCAGTAGGAATTTTAAAAAGCATTTCGGCGTTACACCCGCCGGATGGAAGATGAGCAAGAATAGTCAAGCGAATAGCAATAATGAGCATGATTTTCCTTCAAGTTCTCATTATACTCATGATGAAGAACAGAAAGGGAAGTATTTAACAGGGATTACGGTAAAATATATACCGGCATTTCATGTTATATATGTAAGGCATATCCGGGGATATAATGATGGGATTCCGAAGGCATTTGCAAAGCTTTACCGCTGGGCGGAACCAAGGGAACTGATACATAAAGATTCAAAATTTATAGGCATTTACCTAGACAATCCCAATGTGACGCCGCCGGAAAAATGCCGGTCCTATGCCTGCATATCAGTGGATAAGGATGTTGAAACATCAGGGGAAATAGGCAAACTGGAAATACCTGGCGGAAAATATTTTATTGCTTCTTTCGAAGGAAAAACTTCAGAGATCTATCAATTTTATACTGAAATTTATAACTGCCATCTTCCGTCGAAAGGATACGAACCCTGGGATTTTCCGGATTTAATGGTTTACAACACAAAGCCTGGCGAGTTCCGTGAAAACGGATTGATAAAATTTGACACCTATATTCTGGTAAAACCAATTGTCTGAAATCCTCTCTCATCTGTTCTTCACCGGCTTTTTGTTTTATAATTGGAGGAACAAATGAAAGCAGAAGAATTATCGAAAAGACAGCATATTTTAACTATGCTCGGAGTGATGCTCGGGGTACTGTTGAGCGCGCTGGACAGTACCATTGTCGGCACATCCATGCCGAAAATCATAAAAGACCTTCGTGGAATGGAATACTACGCGTGGCCATTCACGGCATATATGCTTATCTCAACCATTTCAATCCCTATTTTCGGTAAACTTGCGAATCTATTCGGGCAAAAGAAGATTTATATAACCGGGCTTGTTGTGTTTATGGCCGCTTCAATGCTTTGCGGACTTTCTAAAAATATGGTATTCCTTATTGTATTTCGAGGCCTGCAGGGACTTGGCGGCGGAATTCTTGTCGCTAATGCTTTTGGCATTGTAGCAGAAATTTATACTTTACAGGAAAGGGGCAAATATATGGGAATATTGGGATCCATGTTCGGGATCTCGAGTATAATCGGCCCGGGAATAGGCGGGTTTATAACGGATTCCCTGGGCTGGCATTGGATATTTTATGTAAATATGCCGGTAGGATTATTTTCCATATTAGCGATTATTTCGGGGCTTCCTGGGGCGGTTGAGCATACCGAAAAACGCCCGGTAGACTGGCCGGGAATCATCACGCTTACGGCTGGGCTGGCGCCGCTTTTACTGGCACTTTCATGGGGGGGAAGCCAATATTCATGGGTTTCGTTAAATATAATAGGCCTGTTCATTACCTCTATTCTGTTTATCAGCCTGTTTGTCGTTGCAGAAAAAAGGGCCAGGGAACCGATATTCCCTCTCTTTCTATTCGAAAAACCGGTTTTTACACTGACTTCGCTTGCGGCCTTTTTTTCGAACGGGGCATTTTTCTGCGGCATACTCTTTCTCCCGTTGTATTTGCAGGAAGTGCGGGGTGCGTCAGCCTCGGCCTCAGGACTGGCAATTATGCCGATGACCCTCGCGTTTGTTATTGGGAGTGTTGCCGGCGGTCAGATAGTTTCCGGAATGGGGAAATATAAAATTTTATCCCTAGCAGGACTCTTAATTTCGGCACTTGGTTTGGTAATTCTGGCATACCTGCCGGAAAAGCCCGGATTTTGGATAATTTCAGGTTCAATGATTATAATGGGGCTTGGGCTTGGAATAAATATACCTATTTTTAATATCGCAGTTCAAAACTCCTTTTCACCCAAATATATTGGGCTTTTAACCTCAGCCGTCCAGTTTTTCAGAAATGTCGGCGGAGCGGCGGGGGCGGCAATCCTTGGAACGCTTCTCGCTATCGGCATAACCGCGGGGACGCAAAAAATGGATTGGGGGAAAATTCCTGTTGAAAGACGGGCACAGATTTCAAGCACTCATTTTTTTACAAACCCGATGCTTGTAAAAGAGGTTCGTGAAAATCTTCCGGAAATCGCAAAACCTGAATTCGACTCAGTCATACAAAGACTGATAGGCATACTCGGCAGTTCTGTTAAGCGTAATTTTCTTGCCGGGGCTTTTTTCTGCATTGCCGCTTTTATTCTAGTATTGTTTACAAAAGAGATGCCGTTCCAAACGAAACGGAATGGATGAGTTAACTGAAAACCGCTACGATACAGGGAATGATGGGGGATTGTTCACAAAATTGACTCCTCGATACATTCGCCTTCGATAAAGCCGGTCAACCCGCTCGACAATTGCGTATCAGGTTTGTTTTCAAAATATTGGAATTGACTATTTGGCCTTCAAGAGATATAATATTTTGAGGTTGAGATATTTTTTCGTACGGGATAGCCAGAAAATTTTAAATGTATTTCATAAAATAGAAATAAATGCGGAGGAATAAATAATGAATGGTAAATCAATTGTTATTACCGGGGGAAATACCGGGATAGGCAAGGCCATAGCCATTGAATTATCAAAGCAAAAATTCCATGTAATAATAGTCAGCCGGAATTTGGAAAAAGGAAAATCAGCTTTAGAAGAGATTAAAAATATATCAAATAATTCTATGGTTGATTTAATTACGGGTGATTTAAGCAATATTCAATCAACCAAAGATTTGGCAAATAATATTTTACAAGATTACCCGGGAATTTCTGTTCTCATCAATAATGCCGGGATATGGCCGACTAAACTGGAAATTAATAAAGACGGCCTGGAGATTGCATTTATGGTCAATCATCTTGCCCCGCTTATTTTAAGCAATATGCTGTTTGATCAATTGAAAAAGAACAAACCCGCCCGGATTGTTAATGTTAACGCGGGTTTATATATAAGAGGAAAAATCGATATTGAAAAAACACCGTATGGAAAAGATTTCGGTATGCTCTCGACTTATATGAATACCAAATTATGCAATATATTTTTTACTCAAAAATTTTCCGAACTAATACAAAATAGCGGCGTTACCGTCAATGCGATTCACCCGGGAGTCATCCGTACAAATTTAGGCATCAGCGACGGTTTTTTAGGCGGTATTATAAAGATACTTAAGAAAAATCTGGATTTGCCTGAAACAGGCGCAAAACCACCTGTCTGGCTTGCCACCAGCCCGGATGTGGAAAACAAAAACGGCAGGTATTTTGATTTATTTTCTGAAAAACCGTATGCGAAAAATGCAACAAATGAAGAAATGAAAAATAAACTGTGGGATTTAAGCATAAAACTTGCTTCATTATAACGGAAGCATTTGTTTAATATAACCAGTTAACCCAGGGAACAGGATGTTCCATGATAGCCACTCATTATTAAAGAGATTGCCGAGCGTTAGCTCAGCAGCGACACGACGTCGCAGGGAACAGAGCCTGTCCTGAACAATAGCGAAAGGGATGTTCCATAAGAACTGCACAATTAGAAATTAATAATGCCGAACGCCAGTTTGGCAACAACACGATGCCACAGGGAACAGGATGTTCCATGACAGCCACTCATTATTAAAGAGATTGCCGAGCGTTAGCTCAGCAGCGACACGACGTCGAAGGGAACAGAGCCTGCCCTGAGCCTGCAGACTGTGTGAAAACACAGTAAATATGCTATAATTATTAGAACAAAAATAATCGGAGTAAAAGATGAAGCATATTGAGGGAGAATCAAGGGATCAGATAGTTCTGTTCAATGAAACACTGGAAGATCTGTTAGGAGAAGAAGATCCGGTAAGGTTTATAGATATTTTTGTTGATAAGCTAAATATGAAAGGAGTTGGTTTTAAAGTAAAAGAAGCATCAACCGGCAGAAGTTCATATAAATCCGAAATACTTTTAAAAATCTATATTTACGGATATTTGAATAAAATCAGGACAAGCAGGAAATTAGAGAGAGAGTGCCGAAGAAACACAGAGTTGATGTGGCTGACTGGACGACTAGCGCCGGATTTCAAGACGATTGCCGACTTCAGGAAAGATAATAAGAAGGGAATACAGTCGATATTCAGAGAATTTTTGAAGATATGTCATAAAGCCGGGCTTTTATCATTTGACGTTGTTGGAATTGATGGAACCAAGATCAGTGCGCAAAACCACAATAACAATGTTTATCATAGGAAAAACATAGAAGAAATCATACATAGAATAGATCAAAAGATCGAAGAATATTTGAATGAGATGGATAAGAACGATAAGGAAGAAAAGAATGAATTTGAATTTCTTTCCGGAAAGATAGCGGAACGTTTAAAGAAAATGAAAACAAAAAAGGATAAAGTTGAGGCTATTAAAAAGATTTTTGAGGGAAATCCTGAAATGGAGAAATATTATTCAAATGACCCGGAAAGCCGGTTTATGAATGATAAAGGGAAATCCGACATTGCATATAATCTGCAGATGGCAGTAGATGATGCGAATAAACTGATTGTGGCGATTGATGTGACGAATGAAAACAATGATATCAAACAGATGGCAGGAATGTGTGACCGAGTAGAAGAAATAAAGGACGAGCTTAAGGTAGAGACTGAAACGGTCAAAGTATCGGATGCCGGTTATTACAGCGAACCGCAGATACTGGAATGTATAGATAAGGGACATAACGTATATATGCCGAATCCGGATGACGGACATAAGGCAAGGATTCGAGGCAAAGAAGATAATAAAGGAGTACCTGCTGAAGAATACCAGGTTGATAAATTCAAATATGATCCGGGACAAGATGTTTATTATTGTCCGGAGGGAAACCCATTAGTGAGAAATGGGAAAAAAGTAGAGAAGGTCAATGGAGGAAAAGAGATAGTCAGGTACAAGTGCGGCTTATGCAGCCAATGTGAAGTAAGAAATAAGTGTACTGAAAGCGTGGAAGGACGAAGTATCAAAGTACCAGTTAGAAAAGAAGAAATTGAGAACTTCAAGAGGAAAATTCGTTCTGAAGCCGGGAAAAAGATCATAGAGAAAAGGAAAGAGATATGTGAACATCCATTTGGATCGATAAAAAGGAATATGGGTTACAGTTATTTTTTAATGAAGGGAAAGGATGGCGTTCTGACGGAATCCAGTTTGGCAGGATTCATTCATAATTTAATAAAAGTATTGAATATATTGGGAATAAAGAGACTTATGACTCTGGTTTGATGCTAATAAACCATCGTTTATCGTATTCGGATAGATTTTTTAAACTAAGATTTTTTTAGCTTGAAAAATATATCAAAAAATGGAGTTTTTGTATAATTAATCGATTTTACTATAAAATTTTACTGAGTTTTCACACAGTCTGTTAACGAAGGGATGTTCCATGATAGCCACTCTTAATCGAAGAGATTGCCGAACGCTAGTTCGGCAGCGACATGATGTCGCAGGGAGTTAATAACGAAAAATCAACAAAAATATCAGTCAAATGAAAAAGTAAACATGCACCCGCGTAATTTGCACCGTTTCGGTTATGATTTTCAAGCTCTTGTTGAGTCCAGTCCCGCATTGGCGGCCTTTGTCCATGTTAACCGTTTTGGGAAAGAAACTGTCGATTATTCCGACCCCGGGGCGGTCAAAGCCCTCAATGGAGCACTTTTAAAGCATTATTACGGCATCGTTTGGTGGGATATACCCGAAGGGTATCTATGCCCGTCTATTCCCGGCCGGGCGGATTATATACATACCATTGCCGACCTGCTTGCGGCGGATAGTAAAATCCCCACCGGAGCCCGGGTTTCTGTCCTGGATATCGGCGTCGGGTCGAATTGCGTTTATCCCATTATCGGCCGGCATGAATACGGCTGGAATTTTGTAGGGACGGATATTAATCCGCGTTTTCTGGAGTCAGCTGGAAAAATTGTCCGGGCTAATGCTTTACTTACCGGGATGGTAGAATTACGTCTTCAAAAAGATGCTCATTCCATTTTTCGGGGAGTTGTAAAAACGGGCGATTTCTTTGATCTGACCGTTTGTAACCCGCCATTTCATTCTTCTGAAGAAGAGGCGGGTAAAAGTACGTCCCGTAAACAGAGGAACCTGGCCTGTAAAAAGAATCCTGCATTAGTACTGAACTTTGGCGGCGGATATTCAGAACTCTGGTGTGACGGCGGCGAAAAGGCTTTTATTAATCAGATGGTAAAGGAAAGCGCTGAATTCGGCGGACACTGCCTCTGGTTTACAACCCTGGTATCTAAAAAGGACAATCTTACAGGAATATTGAAAGCATTAAAAAACTCAAAAGCCATGGATATAAGGGTTTTTGATCTGGCACAGGGACAGAAAGTGAGCCGGGTCGCGGCATGGACATTTTTAATACCGGGGGAGCAGGCTGAGTGGGTTAGAAGGAAGCGGTTATGCAGATATTAGTAGACGCGGACGCGAACCCGAGAATGATACAGGAAACCCTGTATAGGGCGGCTGACCGTTTAAATCTGCCGCTATATCTGGTTACCAACCTGCCGCTGAAAAAACCTGATTCCCCTAATGTTTCTATCATTTCCGTCAATATGGACCCGGACGCTGCCGATAACAAAATAATTGAATTGACGCAGCCCGGCGACCTTGTTATTACTTCCGATATTCCCCTCGCCGACCGGGTAATTGAAAAAGGGGGGATTGTGATTACACCCAGAGGTGAACTCTTAACAATAAACAATATCAAACAGAAACTGTCTCTTCGCGATCTTTTATATGAATTAAGAAACAGCGAAGTTCATACCGGCGGCCCGCCCGTGTTCAAACCAAAGGACGGCCATGCATTCGCGAACCGGCTGGATAGATTTCTTAACTCATACAGGAAAAGTTGAATAAATGATTATCTTCATTCCACATCCTTTATAAATGAAATGATTCTGTCCCTAATTTCATCCCTGACTTTTCTTGTCTTATCAAGTTTTTCCTGATAGCTTCCGGTAAAGGACGCCGGGTCTTCGAATTCCCAATGGAGCCTTTTTGTGATCCCCGGAAATATAGGGCATCTTTCACCATTTGCGCCGTCACAAACCGTTATGACATAGCTGTATAAATTTCCATTTTTATAAAAGTCAAAAACGCTTTTGGTTTTATTTCCTGAAATATCTATTCCTTCATCCTTCATGGCATCTATAGCAAGCTGGTTAAGACTTCCCGGTTCAAGTCCGGCGCTTTCAGCGTAATATCTATCACCGCCCAGACGGTTCAAAAGAGCTTCGGCCATCTGGCTTCGCGCAGAATTATGGACACAGACGAAAAGGACTTTTATTTTATCCATATTGACCCCCTGTTTTAAAGTAATAATTAAAACTAATAATATTAATTATAATCAAAAATTGTTAGAAATTCATTAATTTTCCCATAATTTTTGTAATTTGATAAATATCTTACAAGGATACGGATATACCTGTACGAAAGTATTCGATTTGAGTGCCGAGAATCTTTTTTAGCCTAAGGAACTGTTTTTGTCCGGTACAATGGCAGGTATAATTTTTATATCGTGGGTCTTTTGGAATGTATTAAACAGAACAGAGGAAAAATTGTAATTGATGGCTATCAAAATTGCAACCAATTCTCGAATAAATATGATTTTGAACCGGTTGATGAATCTGATCCCGTCAAATTAAAAGAAAAATTCTTTAAAGGTAATGATGTTTATAAAATCAACGGCGCTCATTGTATTATTACCTCAAGGAAAAAATAATTATTGCCCATCAATTTTTCTGTTTATTTGCAGTCTTCAGTTTCTCAATCAAATCCAGCGCGCGCTGTCTTGCTTCCATTTCCTTATCGCTTAAAGGTCCAATCCATGGTTCTTTAATATTCCAGGTTAAATTGGTATCAATTAAGGGTTCTTCAAAAGCTCCGGGATCAAATAATTGATAATCCATAAAACTTACTGGTGTTTCCTGATATGAAGACCATATCGCCTTTTTAATCAATAGTCCGTCTTTAAACTGAAGATTGATCAGCTTGACCTGCCGCCTGAATCTTTCAATATATTCGACAGGCAGGTTGTATAAATATGCATGCAGAGCATTCGTTCCTTTAATTTTTTTCCTATCGTCAATGCCGTGCTCAAACAAAGCGATCAATGCCTCACCCGTTAAATGCCCTGCAGATTCAGGCCCTGCAAGTATTAAATACCTGATATTCGGATTGCCGATTATATTGCATATCATTTTTTCAAAACCGATATTCGGGGTTTGAACTGTACCTGATAAAGCGGCCCCTGATTCAATACCAAGCTTTACAATATTATGAATATCATCCGGGATTTTGTCTTCATCAGTGTTTAAAATCACAGCTAAAGCAACCGGCGAATAATCATTGCCGCGCATGTATCTTCCGGCCTCCGAGGGGTATGAGGGATTAGGTTCAACTTTAACATTTTATTTTCCTAAAATTATTAGATTCAATAATATTATTAACTTACAGAATCGCATTGAATAAATACCCCGTCAACATAATTCCAACCGCTACCACGCTGAAATAGATTATCAGCAGGCGAGGCTTTAAGACCTTCCTCAAAATAATCGCTTCCGGAAAAGACAATGCCGTAACGGCCATCATAAAGGATAAAGCAGTCCCTATTGCCATGCCTTTATCCATTAAAACTTTTACAATCGGGATGATTCCGGCGGCATTTGAATATAGCGGTATGCCTATTATAACCGCGATTGGCACAGCAAAAAAGTTTGAAGGCCCCGCGGCTTTTGATAGAAAATCCGCCGGCGCGTATCCATGCATAAAGCCGCCGATGGCTATTCCCACCAGAACATATGGCCAGACTTTCCCGATTATTTCGGAAACATAATCCCTTCCATAAATAAACCTGTCTTTCCAGTTCATTTTTTCAATTTTAGCATACCCGTATTTGATTTTATAAACATAATCCTCAACATGCTTTTCCAGTTTCATTCTTCCAATCGCCAATCCGCTGACAATAGCGATCACAATGCCGCTGGCAATATAAAGAACAGCGACTTTCCATCCGAAAAGGCCCCAGAGCATGATTAAGGCGACTTCATTGACCATCGGTGATGATACCAGAAATGAAAATGTCACACCCAGAGGGATTCCTGCTTCAATGAAGCCGATGAAGAGGGGCACAGCCGAGCATGAACAGAAAGGTGTTACTATCCCCAGCAGGGCCGCAAGAATGTTGCCTACAAACTCCGGTACTTTTTCCAGTATTTTCTTTGTTCTTTCAGGTGGAAAAAAACTTCTGATAATAGCAATCGCAAAAATAATAACCGCAAGTAGAAAAAATATCTTTACAGTGTCGTAAATGAAGAAATTCAGCGCAGCCCCGATATGTGAATCCGGCTGAAGGCCAATTATTTTATAAACCAGCCGGTTAACAATAGTTTTCCACATATTTTAAACTTTTAAGATTCTGATGATCTGATCTTTATCCAGAACCCTCCCTGCGCTTTTAACTATTCCATCTATAGCAAGCGCGGGTGTTGCCATCACGCCGAATTCCATAATCTTCTCAATTTCAGTAATCTTCTCGATTTCCGCATTTATGCCTGTTGCCGCGATAGCTTCTTTTGCGTTTGCTTCAAGCTTTTTGCAGTTAGCGCATCCGGAGCCAGAATTTGAATTTTCATTATCAACCTCTCTAAATAAAACTTTTCTTTAATTTTAATGCGATGTTTACCAATAAAACCATCACAGGCACTTCAATAAGCGGCCCGATAACCGCGGCAAAAGCCTGGTTTGAATCAATACCGAAGATGGCTACCGCCACAGCGATAGCAAGCTCAAAATCATTCGAAGCCGCCGAAAAGGAAACAGCCGCACATTGCTGATAATCGGCACCGGATTTTTTTGCAATAAAGAAAGTTGCGAACCACATTATAAAGAAATAAATTAAATACGGAACAGCAACCCTGATTACATCAAATGGAGTTTCTACTATAAATTTACCTTTCATTGAAAACATAACTATTATTGTAAATAATAATGCGATCAGGGTTAGCGGGCTTATAAAAGGCGAGAAAACCTCATCAAACCATTCTTTACTTTTTATCTTTATCAATATAAACCGTGTAAATAGTCCCGCGATGAAAGGTATTCCAAGATAGATCATAACCGTTTTTGCGGATTCTAATATTGATATATTTACATTCAGCCCTTTTATCAGTCCTAATATGTTCAGGAAAACGGTAATAAATATAAAAATATAAAGTGCGTAAAACATAACCTGGAAAATAGCGTTAAAAGCGACAATACCGACACCAAGCTCCCTGTCGCCTTCAGAAAGGTCATTCCAGACGATAACCATCGCGATGCATCTCGCCAATCCTACAAGAATAACACCAATCATATATCCCGGATTATCCCTTAAAAATATTACAGCAAGAGCAAACATTATTAGAGGTCCTATAAGCCAATTCTGGATCAATGAAAGAAACATCAGTTTTTTATTCCTGAAAATTCTTCCCATTTCCTCATACTTCACTTTTGCAAGTGGCGGATACATCATAATTATTAATCCTATTGCGATAGGAATGGAGGTCGTCCCGACCTGCAGCTTACCGATCCACACAGTTAAAGGTGGATAAAAATAACCCAGAGCAATTCCAAAAGCCATAGCAATGAATATCCACAATGTGAGAAACCGGTCAATAAAACTGAGTTTTTTTGAAACTATAGTATCCATAATTTGCTCACTGTTTTTAAATCCATATTTTTCTCCTTAGAAATTATATTTAAAATCTAATTATGGATCCTATTTTATAATTTTATAATAAGTTTCATATTTCCACAACCATGGATTCAAGAACAATTTCATTAACCTGACCGTTTTTATCCCTTTAGTTTCTGGTATATACCTTTAAGCCTTGTTTGATAGATGCTTTTAATAGTTTCTTCATCTTCCTTTATCGGTTTACCCGGTATCAGGTCGATTGTTTCATCAAAAGACAACCCCGAGTCCAGATAAGTTTTCAGCGCTCCGCAGATCATTTTTTTAAAAGCAGCTTTAAAATCTTCCGCTGATAAACCCATGCCCAGGCTTATTTTTTTAATTTCTTCCCATTGAAACCAGAAATAAGTCGGCCCCATCGCAGTTAGAACAGCGTAAGCCTCAAGATTTTCTTCGGGGACAACCGGCGACTCGCCTAAAATCTCCAGGATCGCATATAGCATATTTCTATCAACTACTGATAAGGCATTTGAATAAGATACCGGGTTGAATCCCGAATTTATTACAGAAGGACCGTTCGGAATAACTCGCGCAATCCTGTTGAAACCTCCCAGAAGTTCTGATAAATTTTTTATGGTAAATTTCGGTGCCAATGAAATGACAATCGAATCTTTTTTTAGCGAGGCTCCAATTTCAGGAAGCTCCTGACTGATAACGGGCGGGTGAAGCGAAATAAAAACCAGGTCTTTAGCTGCCGGAGTTTTATTATCATTCTGATAGGTTTTGACATCCGGAAATTTTGTTTTGATTTTTTCCAAAACTTCCGGATCATTATCACTGACCGATATTTCACTGAATGTAATTCCTTTCTTCTTAAAAGCCTCCAAAAAAATACGCGTAATTCTGCCGCCCCCAATAAAACCAATAGTTCTGTCAATCATATGATTCCTCCATATATATGATTATATACATATATGCACATATAATAATGTAACATTAATAAAATGTCAAGAAAAAATAATTTTATTCTAATTTGGAACAAAGAACAAACTGCAATTTATGTTTACACCTGGATTTTATAATGAGCGAAAATCAGGTTGACTTATTTAATATTTATGATTAGAATTTGTATATTAGAAAAGACCGGTGGCGGTTTTCCGGCAGCGGTCATTATGATTGAATATAGGAGGCGATTAATGGAAGCAATTTATCAATTTGTAATGAATGATATAGATGGAAAAAGTGTGCAGCTATCTCAATACCGGAACAGAGTGGTTCTTATTGTCAATGTTGCCAGTAAATGCGGTTTTACACCGCAATATAAGGGCCTGGAAGAGCTTTACCTCAAGTATAAAGATAAAGGCTTTTATATCCTTGGATTTCCGGCTAATAACTTTATGGGCCAGGAGCCGGGAAGCAATGAAGAGATTAAAAACTTTTGTTCGCTGACTTACGGTGTTACATTCCCTATGTTTTCCAAGATTGATGTAAAAGGTATAAACATAGCTCCTCTTTACTCTTATTTAACCGATAAAAAGCTGAATCCGAAGTTTGGCGGTGATATAAGCTGGAACTTTAATAAATTCCTTATTGATAAAAAAGGAAATATCATCAACCGGTTCGATTCAGCTGTAAAGCCTGATGATCCGAAGCTTGTAAATGCAATCGAAGAAGCTTTAAAAGAATAATGTCGGTTTTTATTTTCCGGCGGCACAACTCACGGTAGCGGCAAGTTCAATATCTTTTCCGTATTGATCAAAAGAGGGCAGTTGTACTAGGAGGCTTTTAAGGAAAGGGAATCTTATCAGTGCGCCGGGATCTATCTTATGGCAGACAAACTGGCCGAGTTTTTCCGAATCAATGAGGCCTGCTTCTTTTAGTTTCATAAGATGCCTGGATGCGTTGGACTGGTTCATCCCAAGGACTTTTTCAATCTCACAGACGCATAGCTTTCTTGTGTTTAAAAGATTAAGGATTCTGATTCTGTTTTCATCCGCCAGGGCTTTTAAGATCTTTATTAATTCTTTTGACATATCAAACTCTTTTTTTAATTATTCCAGAAGAGTATAAAATAAATAATAATAAAACTCAAGGATGGGCTTTTTAATAGTGTCAACCGAATCACTCACTTTTATTTAAATTTGTGGTTTTTTTTACATTCAATTATAATTCTTCCGGGGATAGATTTTTTAACAAATATTATTAAATCATCATATTATCAGTTTGATTAATATAATTATCAGTATATTCGTCAGGGGGCATGAGAACGAATACACTACAAAAGAACTTTTCCGGCACAGAGAACAATGATAATTGGAATGATAACTGGTATTATTATACTTTCCGGTTATTATACGGCTCCTGCCTTATCATCCACACATTATATTTTATCTTGTTCATACTGTTGAAGGTCAACCTTCTCTTCTACTTTAATATAGGAAGCATTCTGTTGTATTCTCTCGCCCTTTTTTTTAATAAGAGAAGAAAATACAGACTATTTTATTTTTTTTCTCACATTGAAATTTCTTTTCATGCTTTTCTGGCTATTCTCTGCCTGGGCTGGCAGAGTAATTTCGGGTTTTTCTTTATCGGAATATCTTTGTTGATTTTCTTTATTGAATTATTCAAACGATGGATTAGATTAACAGAAGTAATAGTAATTATTTTATTGGGTATTCTCTCTTATTTCATTTCAGTTCAGATTCAGCCGGTTTATAAAATCAACTCTATTGTCCTGAATGTTCTTGGAAGCTTTAATATGGTTTCGTTTATCCTGCTCTGTTTGTATATTATTAACGATAGAAACTCATTATTAACCGGTAAACTTAAAGAGATGGCTGAAATAGATGGTTTAACCGGGGTTTACAACCGGCATGTTTTTAATGAAAACCTGGAGATAGAAAGCCGGAGAATGCTGAACCAGATCCGTTTTAATACAACCAGCCAGACCAATTTTGCAATCGCTATGCTGGACATTGACGATTTTAAGGTTATTAATGACTTATACGGCCATTTAGCAGGCGATAATGTCCTCAGGGAAGTTGTCCATATAATGGAAGAGACCATCTTTTCACGTGATATTCTATGCCGTTTCGGCGGCGATGAGTTCGCCATACTCTTTATCAGCACGCCTCGTGAAGGCGCTCTAACAGCGATTGAGAAAATCAGGCGGAAAATAGAAGAATACCCTTTTTATTTCTCTTCGGAAAAAGCCGTTTTTCACATTACTGTAAGTATCGGGTTTGCGAGCTTTGAGGAAGAAAATGATAAATTTAAACTCCTTCATATAGCCGACAAAAGACTCTATGATTCTAAAGCGCGCGGAAAGAACCGTATTGTTACAAGCGATAATAAAAAAACATGAGCATCATAAAATAAAATATACTGGGTGGCAATTTTTGAAGAAGCTTGCTATTAAATTAATTCCCTCCATAATTCTTGTAAATTGTTTATTCTCCTGTTCTTCTTTTAAAATCTGCCTTGATCAATCCGGCATTCGGGAAATTGCCGGTTACATAATGAATAACTATAAAACCGGTACAAAAGAAGAATTGAAAGATTATATGGCCGATTTAAACTTTCTTTCGGAGACAAATACCTATAACCCGGAATCTATTAAAATCCAGCCGTTAAAAAAATGGAATTTGACAAGAAAGGATATAACTCAGCAAAGACTGGAATTCCCTTCATGCCTTAAATTTGATGATGTTAAAACGGATACGGCGGTTTTTTATTTCTACAGGAAAGCTGAATTGAGCAATCAGAATATTATACTATGGATTCCCGGTTTCGGGGTTTCGGATTTCGCTTTTCAATTTATCCGGAAATTCTTTAATGAGGAATTGGATTCCGGCTATTCCATTCTATTCTATAATATCCCCTATCACCTGGAAAGAATCCAGCCGGGTAAAAAAGCGGGGGAAGGCTTTTTTACGGCGGACACGGAAAGAAATCTGGAAACGGTAAGGATATCTCTCTGTGAAATCCGTACAGCCCTGTCCTATCTGAATAGTGAAGGTATAACAAACATAAGCGGCTGGGGCGGTTCAGTCGGGGCAGCGCTTCTCTGGCTTACATCCATTCATATTAAGTTCGATCATATGGCTTTGATGATTCCGATTGTCGATTGGAACACCATAGTTTTCAACCCAGGCTTGAAAACAGTCCTTAACCGGAATGAAAAAGAGGGGCTTTCAGACGGACTTATCCGAAGTGCATATAACTATATCAGCCCGATAAATTATCCCTCATTAACACCGGAAGGCCGCATACAGGTACTTTACGCAGAATATGATCAGCTTTCACCCGAAAGAAATGTTCTTGAATTTGCAGGGAAATGGGGTATTACAAATATTCATGGATATGATGAGAGCCACGGTTCTATCCTGATCGATGACCGTATGTACAATGATTATTCTGAATTTTTGAAAGAAATGCAGAAATAATCATTTTGGCAAACATCCTCTCTTAATTTATCAAACAGCTTACACAGGTGTAATGTGTCTGAAAGTATTTTTAACTTCTTGACATATTAGTTCAAATATAATAGGCTGATATATTGCATGAATGCAGCCCGTAACGGTGATATCAAATTTATCCGGAATTATAAAATGGATATAAATAAAAAAATGGAAGAGGAAAATAAAAAATGATTAAAAAAACAGTTTATTTAACTGCGGCGGTTCTTTTTATAACTTTTACGGTTTATGCAGGAAATAGGAATGAAATACCGATGAAGCCTCTGCAAAAAATGATTCAAGACGGTGAATATTTAAGATATTCAATATTCAGCAGCGGCAAAAAGACAGGCAGTTTCTATATTGTCAATAAGGTTAACAAAAAGGAAAAGAATGTTTTATCATATATGGAATTCCTTAAAGAAGACTCATTACAAACACTTCCGGCTCATTATACGAATTTTTCGGCTTTAATGAAAGTTTCTCTGGAAAATGGCTCCCTTGTCTATTATCATGAAAACAGGCTTTCAATTATGAAGATGCTTAAAGAAAAAGGCAGGGCAGTAATGGATCTGGAGATTTATGAAAAAAGCGGAACGGCAAATTACAAATCAAAAATTTGGGATGGATTTGTATTAAAAACATCTTCGGCAAATCTAAATATAATACAAGGCTACCCGGCCTGGAATTGGAACGATGTTATGTTTCTTGGGTTACGGTTCCTTGATGCCGATAATCCGGGATTTGTATGTATGGTTGTGCCGGAATGGATTAAAAATCCGTTTCTGGGAAGGTTTGTTTTTGAAAACCATGAAATAGTTTATACAAAAACTGGAAAATTCAATACTGTCAAATTCGGGTGGGCCATGGGCAATTTGTTTCTAAGCAAATTGATGGAGATATTTTACAAAGAATACTTTTTCTGGATGGATGAAGAAACCGGAATTCTTGTAAAAGAAACAGGCAATAACAACTATTCTATAGAATTGGATGTGCTGGGAATATGGAAAGAATAAAATATATTTTTTGAATGTTTGATAAAATACAGGTTTTTCATTATAATTATATATGAATAAATCCCCTTGTTATAAGGGAATTAGCGAATTGGGGGTTAAATGGAACCGAATTTAAAGGGTTTTGTTGAGTCAAATCAGCTGCCGAAAGAATATTTTCAAAAAATATCCAATCTAAAAGAATATTTTCTCGATCATAAAATAGGAATAAAAGAAAAAGAAAAAGAGCTTGAAACCGGGGTTGTCTGGGCTTTTTTTGTGCTCAACCAGTTGTTTGAAAATATAATTGATATTGATAAAATTTCAGCTTATTTTAACGTTGATAAGAAAATTATCGAAGAACAAAAAGATATTGTAATGGATGGCATATCTTTATTCGATGAACGGTTTTTACTCTCGAAGGTTGTTTCCAAAATGGATGAAATTGCTCCTTTAAGAAAGAAATTGATAGGCTGTTCGGTAAGAGACCTTGAAAATATTTTTAACAGCTCGATGAAGCTTTATAATGAAGATAATCTTGAATCAGCTTTATATACATTTTTAGCGCTTCAGGATTTTGTAAATATCCACTGTGATATGCTTTCAGCCGATGAATTTTTAGGGTATAATCTGGATACGATATCTATGATAGGCCAGATTTACTGGGATAAAGAGGATATGGAAAAAGCCCTGCAGGCATTTCAATACGGCATACAGTTTGTCGAGGCTTTTTTTGATGATCTGAAGAAAGAGGAACTGGATTTTCATGATCCGAATCAAACCGGTATTTTTTATATTCTGGAAGATTACGCATCGATACAATATGCTCTTGAAAACATTGCGGAAGCGGAAAAATATTTTAAAATACTACAGGTTATCGACCGGGAAAATAATCTAAAAGCCGGAACCGCTCTTGATTTCATCGCAACCGGGAAAAGCTGGAATGATTATGTCGATCATCTAGACAAAAAGATAGAGCTCAATCAAGGGGAAAGCGGCGGAGTGCAGAGTGCCTGATGATGGTAAAAAACCGGGTAAAAGGAAAATGTTATTTTCAATTGATCCTGATAGGAAAACAAATTCAGGACATGAAATGGCATTAAACTCCGGGAAAGATTTGATTGAAATTGCTGTCGAACTTGAAACGAATGGGCGCTTTATAGCGAATATAAATGTTCAGGTAACTTCAAATAACGCTTTTATAAATAAATTAATGTCCATAAATCTTGAGGGCGAACACTTCGGATTTGATTTTACCGGCGATTTTTCATCAATACCTAATGAAATAAAAAATTTCCTGCTGTCATACAAATCATATCAATTAAACCTTATTCAGAAAATCGATAATTTTACCATCAGGATTACATCGCCTGTAGATTTTCTTTTTTTTGACAAGCTTCTTTCCTTAAAGCCGAGGTTAATTTTGCACGGGAAAAGTTTTTACCCTGAGATTTCACAATCCTATTATCCGCTGAAAATTGAAATGGATGACTCGGCTGAAAAACTGGTTTTAAATGATAAGAATGACTTATACCTGATCCAGACAACAGCACAGGATTTTGTTTTTGATCTTCATAAAGTTTATCCTGTTTTATCGCTTTTTAACAAAGATCTGAGCCGTGAAATATTTGTCAACGGTTTTATCCCGGCGGATTATGAAATTAAATTAAAACTTTTGTTTCAAAAATCTGAAAATAAGGAATGGATGAATCATTGGTTCAAGCTGCCGGAAGTAAAGGAATTTTCAGATGAAAATATCATTTTTTATTTTGAGCACGGGGAGAAGGAAAATTTTGTTTTGAAAGCTTTTTTTTCGGTAAAAACAAACGGTAAATGGAGGGAATATCCATTTTTATTCGATGAAATAAGGAAATCGGCGCTGCTTCATGAGGATATTATTATCCCGATAAATAAGGACACTGTTTATATATGTAAAGCCGGCACTGATTTTTATAACAGGGTCGCACAGATAGGATTCGCCGTTAAGAATCATTTCTTTGAAATATTAAACGAGGTTAACGGGAATATAATTTCAACACCGGATAACGAGGCTTTATTTCAGAAGTTTTTACCCGCCATTCAATCATACGCGGAAATCAGGGGTGTGAATTCTAATATAAAAATGATTCATGGCACATTTGACGAAAAAAAGATTGTATTATCATATGCTAAAGATAATGACACTCCCAGGATAGACTGGCTTGAGGTCGGATTCCAGTTTAAGATACAGGATATCGTATTAACCTTGAACGAGCTGTCGCAATTGAGCAGGAACGGTTTTGTCCAGAAGGGAAATATCATACTGTCGGTAAATAATGAAGATTTAACGGAACTCAAGGAATTCCTGCTTGAAACCAGGCTCAAAAAAAATCATGATAAAATTTATATCAGTAAATATAATATTCCATATTTACTCAGGGAAGGCATTAATCTTCAGCTTCCCCAGGATATGAGAAATCTTCCGGCTGAAATGGATCTGTCGCTCAACAGGAAAAAGGCTCTGCAGGAAGTTCTTATTCCCGATGGTCTAAGCGGAATTCTAAGAGAATACCAGAAAACCGGTGTATACTGGTTAAACTTTTTAAACCGGTACGGTTTCGGCGGGATTCTGGCTGATGAAATGGGCCTCGGTAAAACCATACAGGTTCTGACTTATCTATTAATTAATAAAAGAATTAGAAAGTCAGGCGGTGAAGATATTTCCGGGCCTCTGGATAATGGTTTATTCAGATACAGGACGGCTTTGATTGTATGCCCGACAGCGCTTTTATACAATTGGGTGGGAGAAATCCAGAAATTTATTGGCACTCAGTTATCTTATATTGTTATTGACGGAAATAAAGCCGAACGTGCGGGAAAAATTAAGGAAATTAACAATTATGATATTGCCATTACATCTTATCAGATGGTTCACAATGACAGTGAGGAATATAAAAATGTCCAGTTTTTTTACTGCATTCTCGATGAAGCACAGCATATAAAAAATAAACAGGCTAAAAGGACTTTAAGCGTCAAAGGGATTCATGCCGCAAATAGGCTTGCCGTTACAGGAACACCAATTGAAAACAATATAGCTGAATTATGGTCGATCTTCGATTTTTTAATGCCGGATTTTCTAGGAACACATATCTGGTTTAAAAAATATATTGAAAACCCACTTAATTCCTTCAATAATCAGGAAAAAAATAAAACAATGGACAGGTTGAAAAAGCTTGTCAAACCTTTTATTCTTAGAAGGATCAAGGTTAATGTCTTAAAAGAGCTTCCGCCGAAGATCGAACAGGATGTTGAACTCGAGCTTACCGAAGCCCAGAAAGCAGTATATCTTGATACACTTTCACAGATTAGGAATAATTTGTTCAAAATAGTCGAGGTTAAAGGGCTTGAAAATTCTTATATCGATTTTTTATCGGCTTTGACAAGACTTCGCCAGATTTGCCTTCATCCGGGATTGATAAATTCTGATTATTTCAATGTTGAGGATATTTCCATCAAGCTCAAGGCATTAATGGAGCTGGTCTACGAGTCAATCGACAGCGGGCATAGAGTTGCAGTTTTCAGCCAGTTTGTCGAGATGCTCAAAATTATCAGGAAAGAACTTCATAATGACGAGATCGAATACCTCTATCTTGACGGCCAGACAAAAAACCGGGTTGATCTTGTTAATCATTTCAATCAGTCTGATATCCCGCTGTTTCTGATATCTCTTAAAGCCGGAGGAACCGGACTTAATTTGATCGGTGCCGATTCCGTGATCCTTTTCGATCCATGGTGGAATCCCGCCGTTGAAAATCAGGCTATTGACCGTGTGCACCGCATCGGCCAGGTAAGCACAGTTAATGTTTACCGATTGATTACAAAGGGAACGATTGAAGAAAAGATTAAACGCCTTCAGGTTTATAAAAAAGAGGTTTTTGATAACCTAATTGCATCCAATCAAAGCTTTATTAAAAATATGAAGTGGCAGGATATTAAAAATTTGTTTGAACTGGAATCAAATGAATTAAAATCTGAAATTTAAATTTACCTGTTTTTTTTCTTATTGAAATAGATAGCCATTGTCTCAAAATAATAGTCTATCCACCCTTCCCTATATTCGTTGCTCTGCCCACCGGGAATATCAGTATGGTTAAGAGTAATTTTTGCTCCTTCCGCAGTATCCTCAAAAATTATTTCAAGCTTTGAATCCGGAGCTTCCTTAGGGAAGTCTGTGGTTCTCCAGTCCTGTAATATCCTCCTGTATGGCTCAAGCTCTACCGTTGTTCCCTGGATATAACCTTCCCAAGCAGCAAATTTTCCTCCAATCCGCGGATCTATCACAGCCTGGCTTCCTGTGAAAGCGGTATGTTCCTTGCTTGAAAGCCATGCTTCGTATACTTCCCTTGCTGAGGCAGGAAAAACAGCAGATAACGACAAAGATTCCATAATATTACCTCCCGTTTAGCGACATTATTTATCCCAGAATGTGAACAAATAAGAATCTTGATATTTCAAAATTTTGGCCAAAAATATTCAGGGTGCAGCCCTTTGGTTCGACAAGCTCACCATAAACTCAACTCAGGGCAGGCTATCATGCTGCCTTGTTAAAGTTCATTATGATTTATTTCTTCCAAAATACTTACTTCATACGGCATCATTCTAAAATTGAGACTGAAATAGTCCTCAAGAAGATTTTTATGTGTTGAAAATAATACCTTCCAGCTTCCATTATCGTTTACATGGATTCTCTGAGTATTTTTTGAGAAATTTAAAGCGACAAAAATTTTCTGTTTGTCTTTTTTACGGTAATATGCCAGAATATTTTTCCCTGCCTTCGCAGATTCCCATGTCCCGCTGTTTATTGCGACTTTCTTTTTTCGCAAATCAATTAATTTTTTATAAAAATTAAGCATTGAATTTGCGTCCTGTGATTCTTTTTCGATATTTGTTAAAAGATAATTTCCATTTAATGGAAGCCAAGGCTTAACTTTTGAAAACCCGGCATTTTCTCCGGAATTCCATTGCATCGGTGTTCTTTGAGGATCCCTTCCTTTATTAAAAGGCCAATATTTTTTCCCAACCGGATCGATAATTTCGGATTTTTTTAATGGGGTATCGCTCATGCCTATTTCTTCGCCATAATAAAGGAATGGGGTTCCCTTAACAGTCAAAAGAAACGCCGCTGCAATTTTTGCCCTTTTGATCCCTTCCTTACCGTAGTTAAATCGAGTGAAATGCCTTGACACGTCGTGATTGGAAAGAGCAATTGCAGGCCATCCCTTTTCCGGGATCTCAGAATACCAATTCTCAAGGGCTTCAAGCATATTGCCTGACCCCCACTTTTTGAAAAGTAAAGAAAAATCGAATGTAAGATGAAGTTCATCCTCTCCGTCACCGAGGTATGAAGCAGCAAGCTTTGGATCTCCAGGATAAGCGGTCATAATCTCGCCTACCAACATAACGCCCGGGCATGAATTTATAAGTTTCCTGAAATATCTTAAAATATCATGCGTTTCAGGCTGGTCAATGTCATAAATATGTTTCTGCATATCATAAGGCCTGGGCGTAGGCCCGATTGTAAAAGGATTGTCCCTCAATTCATCATCTTTTATGTAGCAGTTGGCAACATCAAGGCGGAATCCGTCAATCCCTTTATCCAGCCAGAAGACAATTTCGTCGGATACGGCTAGTTTAACCTCCGGATTCCTCCAATTTAAATCCGGTTGTTCCTTAAGGAATTTATGAAGATAATACTGCCCTGTAATTTCATCTATCTCCCAGGCACTTCCTCCGAATACCGATTTCCAGTTATTCGGCGGCCTGCCTTTTTCTCCGTCATGCCATATATACCAGTTTCTTTTAGGGTTGTCTAAAGAGGATCGGGATTCAACAAACCATTGATGGAGATGGGATGTGTGATTGACCACAAGATCCATAATAATTTTCAAATTCCGTTTGTGAGCTTCGGATATTAACCGTTCAAAGTCGGAATTTTCCCCGAATTGAGGGTCGATCTTTCGGTAATCGGATATATCATATCCGAAATCATACATTGGAGACTGATAAACCGGTGAAAGCCAGAATCCATCCATACCCAAACCGGCAATATAATCCAGTTTTTTAATGATCCCGTTGATATCACCTATTCCATCATTATTCGTATCAAGAAAGCTGCGGGGATAGATTTGATATATCACACCGCTTTTCCACCATAAATTATTTTCCACAACAACCAGCCTCTTTATAACATTAATGGAAGATAGTTTAAAATAATGAGTTCGTTTAGTCAAGAATAAATTTTTCTATTTTTAATTGTATAAACTCAGAAAAATAATTATAATTTATAATAAATTTTAGATGGTAAATAAGAAATATTATTATCAACTACAGACGGTGAATAGGATGAAAAATCAAAGAAACGCGCAACTGCCTTTAAAATATTACTATACGAGTTCCAATGAATTTTATGTTAAAGCCATAAATTTTCTTGGTTTGATTACAAGTCTTGTCATGTTATACGGATTAATTATGCTTTGTTTAAAAAATCTGGAATTTTTTATAATATTTACACCATTTATATTGATATTCCTGTTTTACTTAATCACCCATTTTCTCTTCAACCTGAAATATAGAAAATTCAATATTGAAAGCCACCGGAAATGGGCCGACCGGTTCTGGCGTGAAAATAAAAATGAGCCTCCCGTGGATATCTTCATACCTTACTGCGGAGAAGGTTTAGAGATTATTAGAGAGACCGGCCAGGCAGCTAAAAATATTAATTATAATAATAAAAATATTTATATCCTGGATGATTCCGGCGATGAGGAGGTCAGAAAATTAGCCTCGGAGATGGGAATAGGTTATTTCAGCAGGCCCGACAGGGGATATATGAAAAAAGCCGGCAATTTAAATTATGCGATAGACAGGACAGAAGGCGACTTTATGGCTGTTTTTGACACTGACTTTATGCCTGAAGCGGATTTTTTAAAGGATCTTCTTCCTTATTTTTCAGATGAAAAAGTTGGAATTATTCAATCACCGCAATATTATATTGATGAAAGCAGTAATTTTTTCGGGAAGATTCTGCTGCAGGGATGTTCATCTTTACAGGAAGATTTTTATAAGATAATACAGCCCTCTAGAAATATTTATCATAGTGCGATTTGTGTGGGTACTAACCTTATTTACAGAAGATCTTCGCTTAAAATTTCCGGGGGAGTGGCAAATGTGCCGTATTGTGAAGATTTTGAAACCGGATTTGACGTTACGGCTGCAGGATTTAAAATCCAGTATATCCCGCTGATACTTGCAAAAGGGCGCTGTCCAGAAAATCCGCAAGCTTATTTTAACCAGCACAGGCGCTGGTGCTATAGTTGTGTTAGACTATTGTTTTCCAGAAAGTTTTTCAAAGCTCCGGTAGGTTTTATTGTCCGGGTGGCTTATATTTCAAACATATTCTATTATTTTACAGAGGGTTTTTCCATTTTAGTCATTTTTTTATTCACTGTTTTGATGACGGCAAGGCACCATGTAATCGATACAAGATACTTTGATTACTTTTTACCATATTTCCTTTATTTGTTCCTTGTCCAGCCATTATTCAGATTAAAAAAAATAAATATCGGGTCTTTTATAACAGCGACACTGCAATCTTTTGCCTATTTATACACTCTGATTGTTATGATAATAAGCCGCGACCTGGATTGGATTCCTTCTCATAAAAAAATAAACAGGGCTACAACTCATTTTATTAATTTTATAATACTTTCAGCAGTAATAATTGCTATTGAAATTTATAACCTGTGCACCGCGTTAGCTCTTAAAAATATTACTTTCAGGTTATGGTCATCCTATCCTTTCATTGGATGGTTTTTCTTTTTGTTTGCTACGCAAATTTTACTGATGTCATATTTAACCGGCTATTTGATTTCTATAAAAATTAAAAAGCCATTAGCTAAATCTTAATTTCGGAGGATTAAATGCCCCGGTTTCTATTTTTAAGTTTATTTTCTATTTTAATAATATTTATTTCAGAATGGGGAGATCAGAAAAGCCTTTCAGCCGGATCAAAATATATAACAGTAAAAAATATTCAGGGTAAATGGTGGCTGATCAATCAGGATGGAAATCCCTTTTTTTCCATTGGTATGAATAATATACTGCCTGAAGATAACGAAGCGAAGCTTGGAGCAAGGCATTATAATGCTATGAAAAAATTTAAAAATTTACAGGACTGGACAATTGAAACTATTAATCTGCTGACAAATATAGGTTATAACACTATAGGCTGCTGGTCGTCACCGTTAATTTATAATCAGAAAATACTCTATACAATAGTCATTGAAGATCCGCAATCCGGATTATTCAAGCTTATTGATATTTTCGGCCCGAATTTTGAAAAAATTATTGATAGGGCTGTTACCAGATTCTGTCTTCCTCATAAAGATGATCCTTATTTAATGGGGTATTTCTTAGGCAACGATTTATTCTGGTACGGGGATTATGCCTATTATACGGGACATAATTCATATCTTTTTGACAGATATTTTGATCTCCCGGCTTCTTCACCGGGGAAAAAAAAGGTTGCCGAATTTCTTCAGGATTATTATAAAAACATCAGTAATTTTAATAATAATTGGGGCACAAATTTTACTGAATTTAGCCAGATAACAAGAACAAGCCTGTATCAATATACAATTAAAGACCTTAATACTCTCCGCGTCGAATTTCTAAAAATCGTTGCTGAGCACTTTTATTCCGTTTTGCATGATAAAATCCGTGCTGTTGATCCGTCCCATCTGATTTTCAGCGATCGTTACGCTAATTCAGTGCCGGAAGAAGTATTAAAGATCGGTAGTAAATACTGCGATATTGTTTCAATTAATTATTACAAGAATTTGCCTGATATTGACAAAAAATTCCTTGCAGCGCTATCTTTCATCTCCGGCAAACCAGTTATAATTTCGGAATTTACATTCCGTTCAATGGACAATACATCCGAATTAAAGAATGTTGTAGGGCCCGATACTACAGTCTCTAATCAGCAGGAAAGGGCGGATCATTTTAAAAAATACGCTATGGCATTTGCGGAGTTGCCTTTTATAGTCGGCTATCACTGGTTTCAATTTTTTGATGAACCTCAGGATGGAAGAGTTTCTGACGGAGAGGACAGTGATTACGGTATTTTTGATCAATTCGACAGGCCGTATTCATTACTTATCGAAGCAATGAAGAACACAAACCCTAAAATTGAATCAATTCACAGTAAAAGTAAAATTGTTATTCAGGCAGAAAATATAAAATTTATATATAAAACAATCGTGAGAACCGGCAAAAAGAATCCCGCTTTCGGGAGTATCTATCTCGATCCCGATACAGTTCAAAACAGTATAGTATATTCCTGGGGAGATACCGGTAATGGGGCCAGGGTTGAACAGCAGAAAAAGAAGAACGGTCTTGAGGTTAAATTTGGTACCGGAGACGGATGGGGCTGCGGTATTTCACTGCTCCCCCCGAATTATCAGAAAATAGGATACTTTGACGCCAGTGGCTTTAAAGGCATAAAATTAAGGATGTCTTTACCTTCTAAGTTGAAATTCATAATCATTCTAAATGAAAGCGGGGCTGATGTGCCATGGAAAAAGGATTATCCGGGTGCAAACGGTGCCGATGGTGAAAGCTATTCTACTGATGAGGATTTCGGCAATAGCAGAATTACGGAATATACTTATAATTTTGAAGATTTTAACATCCGTTCAATATATGGAAACCAGACGGGGAATCATATTCTGGATCTTCAGGCAATTAATGATATTGAGATTTCGATTCCGGGAAGTCAGGGTACAGGAACTATATTAATTGAAAATATTCAATTTTATTAAAACGTTATTTTTCCTTTCCAAGCATTAGAAAAAGTTCTTTAGATGAGTTTAGGTATTTTTCTTTTTTTATTTCCTTATACCACTGCTGTTCAACATATTTATTATCCTGAACGCACGCATCCTGCCAGCCCTGCCCTTTCCACATTTCCTGTTTTTCCCAGTTGTTATTAATATAGCAAAGTGCTTTAATTCCATTTTTATCTATAAAATTAAAAAAATTATCATACCAGGCTTTCCAGGATGACGGCCCCAAACAAGCTCCAATCCCTTTCGGAGTGCCTTCGGCTACCATTACCGGTTTATGGTGCGATTTTGCGAATGCAATCACAGGCTCCATTTGATTCTGCGGCTGGTCAAAATAGCTAAAACCTATCCAGTCCGTATAATTATCACCCGGATACCAGGCATTAAGCTCAGGTTTTGTATTATGTGCATGCACATGCCAGACATAAGCTATATTATTTACATTATATATTCTCAACTTATCAACAATATACCGGTATGCCTTTTTATAATTATCCGGATCATAATGATTATGCAGACCGTCACATTCATAACCTATCCGCAAATATACCGGAATTTTTACTTTATTGATCCATACCGCAAGCTTCTTGATATTTCCATCATATCTACCGTTATAAGTGTCCTGAAGGGCGTCAACCATATAGAGGCCTATCTGGAGAACTGTATTGGGATATTTTCTAATCAATTCAGCGGCGTTCATTACGCCCGCTCCGTAGTCAGGTGATTCTCTATCAAGCCCCTCCATTTTTTGTATGGAGGTATAAACCATAAAACCAGCCGGGATCATTTTTTCTGACATGATATAATCCTCTATGGTTTTATTGTCCTGCCCTATAATAATTAGTTTTTTCCCGTCCGGCGGTTCATATTTTGATCTGACCGTATTTGAAAATACAATCTGCCCTATAATAAAAACCAGCAGAAGCGCTAAAAGTAAGCTATAAAGTCGATTCATATAATTCTCGATCCTTTAAAAATCCCTACATAAAAAATATTGAATTTTTCAGAGAAAAAGGCAAAGTTAAATAAATTTCATTTCCTACTTAGTAAGTATAGTATAATGTTTTAATAAAAGCAAGAGTATTTTAAAATATTTTGCATTAATTAATTTCACTATTAACTGAAAGTAATAAAATTAAGTGTTTTTATTCAGAAATATGAAGATATCAGGCAAAATTATGCAGAATTCATATTTATAAAATAATCCAACAATAAAATTATTAAATAAATTTAATTTAACAATAATTTTCAATGTTGACATTATTTCAATATAATGTATAATTTTAATTAAAGAATAAAGATCATAGATTATTAACTGGGAATTTCGTTTAATCTAACTCTAATGGTTATTCTTTGAAGATTATTATTAAGAATAAATAAGGATTCGGAGGTAATTAAAATGTATTCTGAAGAAAAACGAAGGTCTCCAAGATGCACATTCGAGCAGATAATTAATATATCAAATAACCGGGAGACATATATCCAGGCTGATGGTATTAACATCAGCGAATTTGGCATAATGTGCGGGACAAAAGAAAAATGCGATCCTTATGACCGGTTGTTTCTGATGTTTACAATTAATAATGGCGATACAGAAAGAACTATCCAGTGTGACGGTATGGTAATACACAGCAATAAAAAAGATGATTCTTTTGAAACAGGAATACAGTTTGAAGATTTAACCAGTGAAGATAAAGCCTTTATAGCAAGTTATTTGAAGTGTTTATAAACACCCGATTCGCCGGTTAAGAATTACAAATTCATAAGTCAGGCTTTTGTTATACCAAACAATTCAATATAATCATTCGACTGATTATTTCTTAATAAAAAATATTGAATAATTTAACAAAAATTGCATAAAAATCGTTATTCTCCGGTAGTATTTAATATAGTTAAATTCAAGATTAAGGAGATTTTTATGGTTAAACCAAGCAACGCTCAAATTTCACTAATCTTAAACCAGGAGAATCCTGAATCTGTTCTTACCGAGGTTAAAAGAATTTTTACATATTATTATGGAAGAAATTATCTCAAAATAGTTAAAAATACTTTCCATTTGATTAAGAATCTATTTTCCGGAAAGTTTCCTGGTTATCAGGCTTGTAATACGGAATATCATGATTTATGTCATACTATGGATGCATTTATCGCAGCAGTAAGATTAATTGACGGAAAAAATATATTCGAAAAACCATTTCCTGTTAAAATAGCGGTTGATCTATTGCTTGCTTCGCTTTTTCATGATACAGGCTATATTCAGGAGAATGGTGATAAAACCGGAACCGGTGCAAAATATACCAGAATCCATGTCGGAAGAAGCATACAATTTTTACAAAAGAATAGAGTTTTATTTGGAATTAATATGGACGATGCAGGACTCATATCAAAAATTATTTCATGCACGGGTCTAAACGCGGAATGCGATAATATGTGCTTCCAAAATGAAGAAGAGATAAAAGCAGGCGCTATTCTTGGAACAGCAGATCTAATTGGACAGATGGCCGACAGAAATTACCTTGAAAAACTGCTTTTTCTATATTATGAGTTTAAAGAAGCAAGTATTTCAGGTTACAATACCCAGTTCGATATCCTGAAAAACACATTATCTTTCTATGACCAGACAAAAAAAAGACTGGATGGTTCTTTTAAAAAGGCTTATACGTATGCTTTTTACCATTTTAAAGAAAGGTATCAGATACCACGTAATCTTTATATGGATTCCATTGAAAAACATATAGGTTATTTAAAGGAAATAATCATGGATGAAAGCACCAATTTCCGTCATAAATTGAAAAGGATGGATTTGAAGGAAAAGGAGCTTAAATATCTTGAAAAAAGCATCGATCAGCCTCTGGAAATGAATTTTGCAAATTCATCTATTATAAGCTGATATTTCCGATTTTTTATTAAAATGGTCAAGCATCTTGGAAAAATTCAGAATATTCGGGAAAACGGAGCCTTTCCCGGGCTTCATTAGGAGAAAAGGTAAAGTATAAAATCTCGCCTTCCGTGCAGACTTCACCCTTTGTATTAATCAATTTAACCGACATTACGGCAATGTTCTTTTTCATTTCTTTTAACAAGGCCTTTATAATAATTTTACCTTGATCAGTAAATACTGTCTTTCTGTATTTTAACTCGAGCTTAGAAGTCACACCGCCTGTTTTAAGAAGAATCGAAACAGCCCAGCCTCCCGTTTCATCCATTAAAGCAGCCTGAATTCCACCATGAAGAACATCGCTGTAACCCTGGAAACTTTTATCAGGCTCCCAAAAACAAATAACTTCATTATTTTCCAGAAAAAACTCCATTCTAAGCCCATGAGGATTAACGGGAGAACAACCGAAACAATTATAGCCGGGAATATTAATATAGGGATTTTTAATTTTCTGCATAACTTTACTCCAAAATATCGATATTCAATATTGATCCGGATTATGATTATACCTATAAATAGGAAGTAAATCAAAAATAATATCTATGTAATTTAGCCGGGTTTTACCTATTGTGCAATTTTTTTTATACAATGTAAATACAAGAATAATTTCATTAATAATAAAAATATTGTTATAATTTATGCCTGAGTAATAAAGTAAGAAATAGGACAAAGACTTAGCACTCAACGAATATATTTCTGATAAAATCCGGAGGAATTTGTGGAAAGAGTCGCCCAATTAGGAAGTGAAAAAATCAGGAAACTGATAATAAATTTTTCGGCACCGGCAGTTGCGGGCCTTCTAGTCAGCGGCTTATATAATATCGCAGGCGGAATATTCGTCGGAAGAGGTGTTGGCTCGATGGCTTTGTCCGGGCTATCGGTTTCATTTGCGCTAATGATCATCATAATGGCTTTTGGAATGCTTTCCGGAATGGGGGCAACAGCCCTGACATCACTTAAGCTGGGTGAGGGAAAAAATGCAGAGGCAGAAATTGTTGTTGGAAATGCCGTCACTCTTGGGATAATAATATCAGTTTTAATTACTGTTTCAGGGATTATTTTTTTAAAACCAATATTATCGGCTTTCGGTGCAAGGAATGAATCAATGAAGTTTGGTTATGAATTTTCAAGCCTTTTGTTATTCGGAACGGTCTTTCAAATTTTGACATATTCATTGAATAACCTCATCCGGGGAGAAGGGAATCCAAGAATGGCATTATCAACTACTATTATAGGCTTTCTCATTTATTGCTTAATTACCCCTATGTTCATCTTCGGATTTCATTTCGGCATCCGCGGTGCATCAGCGGGAATTATTACAGCCCAGATATTCACTACAATCTGGACATTGTTTTATTTCCTCGGTAAAAAAAGTACACTAAGACTTCATTTTAAAAACCTTAAGCTAAAGATGAATATTGTTACAAGAATTTTATCGATTGGAATAGCCCCATTTTCAATGCAGCTTATTTCGGGAATAATTCTTATATTGATTAACCATATGGTGGGAATTTATGGCGGTAACACTGGCATTGCTGCAATGGGAGTGGCTTTCAGCGTATATAATTTATTTATGATGCCGCTTATCGGAATAAATCAGGGAATCCAGCCGATAATCGGCTACAATTACGGCGCCAAGCAGTATAAACGGGTTAAAAGTACCCTTAAAACCGCAATAATAGCGGCTACAGTATTCTGTATGGCAGGATTTTTAATTATTATAAATTTTAATGTTTCAATAATGAAATTATTCGTTAACGATAATCCTTCCGTTGTCATAATGGGGGCCCATGGTTTGAAGGTTTTTTTAATGATGCTGCCCGTTATAGGATTCCAGATTATAAGTATCAGCTATTTCCAGGCAGTGGGCAAACCAAAGGAAGCAATAATATTAAGCCTTTTAAAGTATATCTTACTTTTAATGCCTTTGGTCATAATACTTCCTTTGTTTTTTAAACTGGAAGGAGTATGGTTATCCGGACCTTTATCGGATTTTATTTCCGCAATTATCACAATAATTTTTTTATACCTGGAAATCAGACATCTGAACCGCAAACACAGCTATGAATCCTCATTAAAAAAGGCAGAGGTGGTTTTAGAGTAATTTATTATTAATAATCCCTGCTCATATATCGTGGACAAGATTATTGATCCATTTTCCTGAAATAAACCGGGTTGTCAATAATATTGCTTTAAATATTTCCTGAATTGAAATAAGAGCAAAAACCCATTCTATGGGTAATTTCCATACAAATCCTCCAAGAAGAGCCAGAGGCATACCGATAAACCAAACTGCTATCGTATCCATTATACCACAAAAAAGATTGTCGCCCCCGCCCCTCATTACGCCCATGACTGCAACCATATTGAATACATAAAATAAAAAATAAAGACCATAAACAAAAAGAACATTCGAAGCGCCATGGATAACACTTCCCGAGACCTTATACGGCAGCAGGACAAAATGCCTTGAAGCAATAATCATTAAACCAAGGATTAAGCTCAATACAACTGTTATCCTTAGATACCTTGATGCATATTGATAGGCCCTTTCCCTGCTGTTTCCGCCGATGCTGTTTCCGATCATAATCTGGCAGGCATTGGCTATTCCTATAAAAAGTACTGTGGATAAATTCCTGACCGTAGTTGTAATGTTCATTGAAGCGGCAACTTCAGTTCCCATCCTGGCATATATCGCCATATAAACCGATACGCCGATTGCCCAGATCATATCTTTGCCGATCATTATTCCGGTCTGAACAAAAAATCTATGTACAAGATCTTTTGAGATTGAAAAAATTTCCCTGATGCCTTTTATCAATTCAGGCCTTTTTTTATAAATACGGAAAATCTGAAACAATAATGCCACGCAATTAGCAATTACCGTTGAAACAGCGGCTCCTTCCACACCCATTGCCGGAAAACCGAAATTCCCGAAGATCAGCAGATAATTCAGCGATGTGTTGATTACTATTCCGATCATATTGGCCTGCATCGGGATGATCACTTCATGCATTCCTCTTAAAGCAGCGGCAAAACATAGATTTACTGCCGTCAAAACATAACTGAAAGAGTAAATTCTCAGAAATTTCACTCCAAGATTTATTACAGCCGGATCATTGGAAAAAAAGCTCATTATACTTTGGGGAAACAAAAAAGCCGTTATAAAAAATAAAAATGACGAAGCGGTGGCCAGGATCAATCCCAATCCCAGAATGCTTTTGATATGATGAAGGTCTTTTTTTCCCCAAAACTGGGATACAAAAATCGAAGTCCCGCCGCAAACTCCCTGCATAAGAAGGAATAAAATAAAAAAATACTGGTTTGCCAGGCCGACAGAAGCAACCGGGGCATCGCCAAGCTGTCCGACCATTATGTTATCGATCAGGCTGAACGATGCCGCCATTAGATTCTGGAGAACGACAGGCACGGCGATCTTAAAAAAAGACCGGTAAAATTCCCTTTCCTTTTCAAAATAAAGCGTTATTTTTCTCACAATATAATCCTGATAAACGGTTATTGTGGCATGGATTTCATATTATGTCTATGCGACATCGTGTCGCTGTCGAACTGGCGTTCGACCACCTTTATAATAAAAATGAAGCTCTCATGGAACATCCTGTTCCCATGGTTACTTGGGCCGCTTTGACGTCGTATCGCTGCCGAACTGGCGTTCGGCGGCCTGTTTGACTTATGGATGGTTCTCATGGGACTTCCATGCCCCCAAGGTCAATTGGGATCGACAAACTATTTATCAAAATCTTTTGACTTTATTAGGGATGATTTATCAGTTCGGATAAAATATCTTCACTCAGTAGGTCATCATTGTCAATTATTTCATTGAATGAGCCGGATTTCTTTATTTCATCAAGGATTTGCAGAATAGTTTTCATTGTTGAAGAAATCAGAATTGAAGGAAGGCTGACATGCTCAACGCCAAATTCGATGCAGAAATTTATATCAAATTCATTGATATTGTAAGGCATTCCCGCCGCAATGCTTAAAGGACCTTTAATTTCCTTTTTCAGTAATTTTATTTCGTCCTTAGTTATGACATTAGTCACAAAACAAATATCTACGCCGAGTTCAAGATATTTGTTTCCCCTATCAACCGCAATTTTCATTGCTTCATTTCGGTTTTCAAGACTCTTTAAAGCGTCTGTCCTGGCATTTAAAATAAAATCCGGGATGTTCAATTCTTTTTTAATTTTATTAACTTCGTTAATCTTACGAGCCATCATATTAAACGGTACGATTTTACCGGAAAAATCATGATTCCGAAGGTTTTGATCTTCGATGTTAATCCCAGCGATCCCTGTATTGATAAATTTAATAATATTATTATGAAAAACTTCTTCTTCCCCATAACCATCTTCACTGTCAGCCATAACTGGAATTTTAACAGAATTCACAATTTCCTTGGTTATGGAAATGTTTTCATCAATAGTCAACACATCTTCAGTCCTGTATTTCCTGGCTACCGAATAGCTATAGCCGGAGCATTGAACAGCTTTAAACCCCGCATATTCGATGAGCCTTGCTGAGATGCCGTTATAAGCATCGGGCATAATCAAAGTTTCTCCGCAAGTCAATAATTTTTTAAGTTCCCGGTATTTATCCATAAATTACTCCACATAAACCTTTCAATCACAGAATATTGAAATTGCTCAGTCAGACATTTCCGCCAATCTGTTAACAGTATTCCAGTTTCTGGTTGTTGCCGAAACATTCAGCTTTTTCTCGATAAAGCCGTTTGACAGATTTGTTTTTGCAACACCATTGTGATAATAAATATAAATTTCCTTACCTGAAATAAAGTATTCCTCAAAATCATCCTTTACTTCGTCCAATTCTTTTATCGGAGGATCAGCATGAATTCCTGAAAGAAACATAACGTGGAGATGGTTAAAATATTCTTCTGAAAATGGGTTTTTTTTAATAATCTTTTTCAGCTCACCTTTTGTTCTGATCATAACTTTCACATCAAAACCGAAAGTATTTCTTACAGCAGTTTCGATTTTTTGCTCCAACTCATCCGGTTTTAAATTCACAGTATTAAATACAACATTGCCGCTCTGAATATAAGTTTTAACATTTATTAATCCCAATGATTCATACAAATCGGATAAATCGTCCATTTTTATCTTCTTATTCCCTCCGACATTTATGCCGCGAAGAAAAGAGATATAGGTTTCCATAATTCTCTCACCCACCCCTAGCCTCCAGCGGCACGATGCCGCAGGGAACGCGGAAGTTCCATGATAGTTTGCCTATCAATCCCAAACTGCCGAACTTACGTTCGGCATCGCAAAGATTGCGCATGTCAAACTTTCATCCTGTTGAAAGACCATGTTCCGAAAAGGATCAATGCTAAGTCAAATCCTATTATAATCATCAAATTTACTGAGAAAGGCATTGATGAATTTCCTAAGATGCAGTTTCTTAAGGCATCGACCGCATAGGATGCAGGGTCTATCCGTGTTAAAACCTTGAGCCATACAGGAAGTTTATCCAGCGGATACAATGCTCCGGAAAGGAGGAATAAAGGATAAACAATAAAGCTTGAAATAATTCCATATCCCTCCGGGCTTTCCATAAATGACCCGATAATCAGGCCAAGGCTTACAAGACCTGTTGCCAGCAGAAAAAGAACGAGTATTGTCAATAGCACACTTACGGGTGTGAACGGAATGCCGAGAAATATTCCTATGATGAGAAGTATTGTTGCCTGGAGCATTGAATCTGTCATGCATCCGGCAACTTTTCCTATGAATATAACAGTTCTGGAAAGAGGAGCTATAAGAACTTCTTTTAAAAAGTCGATCTTTTTATCCCAGACAATATAGGCACCGTTAAATAAAGAGCTGAAAATAACCATCATACCAAGGAAACCGGGAAAGATGAAATGCTGGTAATTGCCGGCGGTTTGAGCAATGGAACTCATTCCACCACCGAATATGAAATACCAGAAAAGAGGCATGACTACTGAAGAAACCACCCTGGTTTTCTCCCTGGTAAAAACCTTAAATTCCCTGTACCAGATCGCAAAAATGCCTTTTAAATTTTTTTTCAGGTTCATTTATTCTGCCTCGCTTTATTAAATGCCCTCACAAACTCCATGGAACTTCCTTCCTCTTCCCTGATCTCTTTCCCGGTAAAATGGATAAAAACATCATTTAAATCAGGCGAATGCGCTTCCACAGATTTCACTTTACCGGCTACGCGCAGTAACTCCTGGAGGTTTTCGCTCGTGTTATCAACGGAAAGCTGAATAAAACCGTTACACTCCTCAACGTTTTTGATAAACTTCAATTTACGAAGCTCCGTCAGGTTGAGATTTTCACCCTTAAGAACGACTATATCCCCGCCAAGCCCACTTTTTAAATTCTCCGGGGAATCAAGGGCAATTATTTTTCCATGATCGATAATCGCAACCCTGTTGCAGAGTTTTTCCGCCTCTTCCATATAATGAGTTGTTAAAATAATTGTCATTCCGGTATTTTTCGCAAGCGAAATAATATAATCCCAGATATGTTCCCTGGTCTGCGGGTCAAGCCCGATAGTGGGCTCGTCCAGGAAAAATATTTCGGGTTTATGAAGAAGCCCGCGCGCAATTTCCATTCTTCTCCTCATCCCGCCTGAATATGTCTTTACAAGATCTTTCTTTCTTTTTTGAAGGTCAACAAGGTTAAGCACTTCATTGATTTTTTTATCAATTTCTTTTATGGGTAGGTTGTAAAGATAAGCATGAAGCTTTAGATTTTCATATGCTGTAAGTATATCATCGGAACTCGGATCCTGGAACACCATTCCGATCGATGCCCTGACATCCGCCGGATTTGAAAGCACATCAAACCCATTGATAACGGCCGTACCGGAAGTAGGTTTCAATAATGTAGAAAGCATCATCAATGTAGTGGTTTTACCGGCGCCGTTAGGGCCCAGTAAGCCGAAGATTTCCCCTTTTTTTATAGTCAGGTTTATATTATCGACAGCAATAAGATCATTATATTTTTTTGTCAGATTGACAATCTTTATACTATCCATCAACATCTCCAATATTTTTTATTGAATTCAATTCTTAATCCATTATTAATTCTATTTAATTCCATCAATAATCTTTAATTATAACACTGCTTTTAAATCCAGGCAAATGTATGGTAAAATTTGATTTATTAAATATATTATGATAAATTTAATAAGATTTTATTTTACTTTCAAAAAAAGATAGGAGAAAAAGATGAATAATCTTAAAATTAAATTATTTATGTTAATTTCAATTGTTTTCCTGGCAGTTATTTCCATATCATCCCCAGCCGGAGCATCAAAACTTATCCTGAATGTTAAAACCGGGACGGAATACTCACATCAGCTTAAATTTGGACTGCTTAAATTTGATATTATTCCTCAAATGGCTTTCTGGGTTGA
The DNA here is from genome assembly GCA_963783575.1 of uncultured Spirochaetota bacterium. Classification (GTDB taxonomy): domain Bacteria; phylum Spirochaetota; class Brevinematia; order Brevinematales; family JAOACQ01; genus CAWEAK01. Next base: position 324,087 of record CAWAOD010000009.1, read on the forward strand.
GGACGAGAATGGGAAATTTATAACAAATATTTACATAACAGAAAAAAGCGCAAAATCAAAATGGGGCATACCTGGAGTCAACCGGCCTGCAGCCCTCCCCATCTGGTCGCATAATCAGGGAATTTTGTATTCAACCAAACTCTACATGCCAGACCCCAAACATCCTTTACCTGATGCGGTTACCGGTGCAACTCCAAAAATTTCGTTCACCAGAGAATGGGTGGTACCTTTAGATTTGGCTTCCGGAAAATATAAAATCAATGCCGAAATAAACAGCTCTTATGATTATAACGAAACATATAAAAAAGGTTTACCGGCGGACAGCTCAAATTATAATGATGTAAACGGACAGCCGTCGGTTTTATATCAGGGTGAAATTATTCTTGATAAAAATGATATGAAAATTAACCTGATTCCTGTCGGACATGGAAACCCGCTGGGAAAAAACGGTGAAATTACCGCCGATATGACTGGAATTACAACGGCTTTGAAAATTATTGATTCTGTAGATGTTGAATTTGTTCCTTGATCAAGTTTATTTAACTGACGGCAGTCCTTCGCTTAACCAGGAATCAAAGCCTTTCGACAGATTGTAAACTTTTTTAAAACCTAATTCTTTAAAAGTTTCTAGTGCTTCGCCTGACCTTCTCCCGCTCCTGCAGTAAATCAGGTAAGTATCATTGCGGTTAAGTTCCGATATTTTTGCCTTAAAATCAGGATTATTATAATTGATATTGACTGAGTTTTCTATATGGCCTTCGGAATACTCATCGGGAGTTCTCACGTCTATAATTTTTAATCCGCCTTTCTCCTTATCGGATTTTATCAGCAAATCCGCTTCATCCGCAGGAACCGATTGATAAGGTTTTAAAACCGGAGAAATGCTATTTTTACTAAAATTTCCGGCACAACCGGGCAAGTTTATTATTATTGCTAAAATAATAATAAAAAATAACCTTAGCATGATTTTATACCACTCTGAAAATCATAAATTTTGAATGAGCTCAACGCTGATTTTATAATCAAGAAACGAATGATTTAGATTTTACAAATAGTTCATTTCAATATTAAACATTGAAATTAAAACTGAACACTTTATCAATTCATTTTCTTATCTTTATCAGTTGGTTTAGAACCCGGCAGATAAAGCAGATCAACAATGGAATGTGTGCCTTTCAATGCATCATTCATTACTGCCAAATCATTTAAAGCAGGATCAAGTTTTTTAATGGCTGCAATATCCGCATCGGCATTATCTGCAACTGATTTAATGCCCCAGTGAATATATGTTTTGTCGTAATCGGCCGTTGTAGAAAATGAACCAAGATAAGTAATCTGATTCGGCTGAATGGTGAAGGTAGAATGCAGCAATTGATTGTCAATAACAGCCCTGCCCCAGAGATCCCTGTATTCCATCATACTTATTTTATAGGTACCGGGCTTTAAAAAATATAGAAAGTACCCATTTTGTTCACGCATATCAATGTAAAATTCCTTTTGATCTTTGCCTTCAATTCCGGTAATAAGGACAACATTAGCATTCATAAAATAAGTATTATCTGTAAAAGTATATGTCCCATATAAAAACCCGCCATCCTTTCCTACAAACGATTGTGCATCTGAAGGTTTCAAATTTTGCATTGTATATACACCGCATCCCGTTATTAACCCTGTTAAAATTATCAGCGCAACAAAAACCCTTAGCTTCATAAAAGACCTCCTTTCATATATAAGTCTTTCATATATAAGTCTATTTTATTAAAAATAAATGCAGGAATTATAAAATTTAGCTAAATAATATTTAAAAAAACAAATCAATAATTTACCAGAAAAGAAACATTGGAATTAAATATAATTAATTCCCTGATTAATATCAAATAAATCAACCGGGAAAAATTTAATTTAGTCTCTCTAAAATCTTTTCACAATTCCCATAAAGTTCCTTATCATATCAGGATCCTTAACACCTCTTTCTTTTTCTACACCGCTCGAAACATCTATTCCATAAGGCTGTATAGATTTCAGTATGTCCATGACATTTGAAGCGTTAATGCCCCCGGATAAAATAACTTTTTTAGCTATAAATTCCTTTAATATCGGATTTGATAAATTACTAATTGATACTTTTGTTCCCGTTCCGCCGAATTGTTCCGGATCAAATCTGTCTATCAGATAAGCGTTCACAATTCTTCCACCTTCATGATCGGAAAGGATAATATTACTGACCGTTTCTTCATTGAGAATTTGAGTTCGGACTGCAAGTACAACCGGCAAGCCGGTTCTTTCTTTTAATTTAGTAACAAAATCAATATCATAAAAAAAAGGTTCTCCATGGAGCTGTATCGTATCAATACCTGTTTTTTTTACAATTTCAAGGATCTCATCTATATCTTTGTCAACAAAAACACCAACCCTGTTAATGAACGGCGGAAGATTAGATATTATTTCGCCTGCTTTTTCAGGTTTAATGAACCGCGGGCTTTTATCATAAAAAACAAAACCGACAGCATCGGCTCCGTTTTCAATAACCGAATCAGCAATCTCCGGGGTTTTTATACCGCATATTTTCACTCTGACACTAATCATGACTTAACACTCCATAATCTATATTATTTTAAAGTATAGCATTCTATTATGCAATCAATCACTTAAGTATTGAACAGCTCAAATATTTGATTGAAGAAGGATCGCTTTTTATAATCATTATATTGGCACTTCCGGTTTATTAAATAATTGGCCTTAAATAAACAACAGCAGCAAGCTGCGAGTATTAAACCGGGTCAAGCAGCCTGCCTACGCCGGGGGTCTCCGGCAGGTAGACGGCAGACAGGTCACGCTTGCAATCGGTTCCAGAGGATAAATTATGAAACAGGAAAGGCTGGGAATACTTATTTTTTTATTCATTCTATTTTTTATCCTTCTTGAAGTCAGAATAGTCGCAATATCTTTATTCCCTGACCCAAGGCTGAAAAATATCGACGCAAAACAGGCAAAAAGGGGCACAATTTATGACAGGAATAAAAAAGAACTCGCAGTTTCTACTGCATTTTATTCATTTTATGCTCGTCCTGTCTTGTTAAATATTGATTCAAAAAACAATGTTTACGATTATCTAAGGCAGAACAGCACAATTTCAACAAACGACCTGGCAAATATTTATCAGGAAAAGAATTTTGTCTGGATAAGGAGAAAAGCCGGTTTACAGGAAATTACTCCTGTAAAAGATTTTATCGATTATCAAAAAAAGAATAATTTGCTTACAAAAGATGAGCTGGGCATTGTCCCGGAACAGGGCAGATATTATTCCATAACTGCCGCAGCGAATTGTATAGGTGTAGTTGGTATCGATAATAACGGGCTTTCCGGTTTGGAACATTCTCTCGATTCTTACCTTGACAAAGGATGCGATGTTTACACTTCATTAGATTCAGATCTCTTAACAATAGTTTACGAAGAATTAAAAAGAGGTATACAAATAAGCCAGGCCGAAACTGGAAGCGCTGCCATTTTGGATGTTGAAAACAGGGAAATATTAGCGCTTGTTAATTACCCGGGCTTTGATCCTAATGATTATAAAACAATAACCCCGGATAATTTAAAATCCGGGTTTTCATCGGTTATTTTTGAGCCGGGTTCCGTTATGAAGCAGTTCAGCGCTGCATTTGCCCTTGAAAAAGGATACGCTACACCGGATAAACCTGTTTTTCAATGCACTGGTAATGCCGCTATAAAGGATCAGGAATTTAATTGTCCCGTCGCGCATGGAAGCGTTGATCTTACAAAAATAATACAAAAATCGTGCAATATAGGTATGATACAATTGGCTGACCGTTTTAACAGGGAAGACTTTTACAATTTTTTGAGGGGTTTCGGATTCGGCGAGGCTATCGATCTTCCATTAAACGATATTGAACCTGGAATTTTGAGACCTGTTTCAAAATGGTCTTTTATATCCAAGTATTGGATTTCAATAGGTCAGGAAATAGGAGTCACAACCGTGCAGTTGCTCACTGCTTCCAGCGTCATCGCCGGCAATGGTATTTATAAGACACCGCTATTGGTTAAAGCGATTTTGGACGATAAACAAAATAATATCTACAAGCCTGATTTAAATGAAAGAACATTAATTTCTCCGGGTACTTCAATTTCCTTGTTAAAGATGATGGAAACTGTTGTAAGCGAAAATGGGACAGCTATTGCCGCTAAAATCGAGGGAATGCCTATAGCCGGGAAAACGGGAACAGGTCAGATCGCAAAGGAGGGCGGCGGCGGATATTATAAAGACCTTTTCAATTCGGTCTTTATCGGTTATGTCCCCGCTAATAAACCAAAATTTACTGTAGTGGTTGTAATTAATAAACCGAAAGGAGAAAAACATACCGGAGGCCAGATAGCTGCGCCTGTTTTTGCCGATATCATAAGAAGAATGCTTTCTTCGACATCATATTTTTCCAATTAAAAAACATCCTGGAGTAATTAAAAAAATGGATGAAGTAAGTATAGAAGGATTTATCAGTAACGATGGAAATCCCAATGCAAGAATATTGAGGAATGGGAAATCAATAACCCTTCATTCGATTTCTCCATATAAAGAAGCAGAAAAAATAGCATCTAAATTCAACCCATCGATTAAATGGCTTATGATTGCAGGATTCGGCCTTGGTTATATCGTAGAGTATATTTTAAAAAATACGGATTACTCAGTTATCGTCTTTGAACATTTTGATGAAATCCTTGAATTCGCAAAAAAAAACAGGGATATAAATTCTATTCTGACTAACAGGCGGATTCATTTTATAAAAAATTCACCTTCAAATCTGATCGATTTCCTTGTTGTAAACTCTATCAAGGAATTAAATTTTTATATTCATCGCCCATATTTTACGATTTTCCCGGAAATATACTCAACACTGGAAGGCATTTTAATTTCATATCTTTCAAAATCCCAGATAAACAAAGCGACTTTAAAAAGATTTCAAAAAGTATGGCTTAAGAATATCATAAAAAATTCATATTTTTATTTTACCATTCCGGGAATAAAACAAATCCGGCATAATTATAAGGGAAAACCTGCAGTAATAGTTGGGGCCGGTCCTTCCCTTGAAAAAAACTTAAGCAAATTAAAAGATGCAGAGGACCGTGTTATAATAATATCAACCGATACAGCCTTGTCAATACTTCAAGAAAATAATATTCATGCAGATTTTGTTGTCAGTGTGGATCCTCAGGATAAGAACACTCTTTACCTTCTTTACTCAAAATTTAAAGACAGTACTTTAGTGATCGATTCGGCGGCTTCTTTTTTAAGCATATTGAAATATAATCCCGACAAAACAATTCTATTTGATACTCCTTTCCCGCTATACAACGATATGGCCGGTTTCTGGGGAGAGAAAGGCAGCCTTATTTCAGGTGGTTCAGTTTCTACAACGGCTTTTGACCTTGCAAGGTTTTTCGAATGTGACCCGATTATTTTTATTGGTCAGGATCTGGCTTTTACCCAAAAACAAACCCATTCAAAGGGCAGCATTTTAGAGGATTTCCTTTATTTTAAAATTAACCGTTTTCAAACATTTGACAATTATAATACCAGAATGTTGAATTTTTCTGATAAGATTGAAGTTAATGCCTGGATTTCGGGAAAAGATCCGACAAAAAGCATGAAAGTATTTACGGATAGAAAATTCATCACATTTATTGAATGGTTTAAGAGGGAATTCCAATTTACAAAAGCCAGAGTAATTAATTCAACCGAAGGAGGCGCATTTCTTGAAGGGGCAGATCATCTTACTTTTGAAGAAGCGATTCAAAGGTACCTGAAAGAACCATTGATAGGCAAGACCTATGAATTAATAAACAATGAAAATATTTCAATGAAATATAATAAAATTTTAAATTTTATAAAATTTACAGACAATATTTTAACAGAGATCAACAGGTTAATACCATATGCACAAAAGGCATACTCGGCATCAAAAGAAGCTGCGATTTTTTATGAAAATCAGAATTCGAAAATGAATAAGAACAATAATTATATGGACCGTTTTTTTAAAACAATGAATGAATTTGATCAAGAATTACTTGGTTCCATCCGAATAAAAAATCAGATTGCACGTTTTATAGAATTAACCATGCAGGCTGATTGAAAGAATTCTGGATACTGACATCTGCCATGAAATATCATTAGAACTTCTAAAAAAATGGAAGGATTTTTATTTTGAAGCTTATGAGGGTTTAATAAATATAAAAAGACTTTTAAATAATAAAATACTGCTGAAAAAAGCATTATATGAAATAACTGATCATTCTAAATAATCTTTAATTAGATATAAAAAACAACGAAGGGGAAAGGTTAAACCTTACCCCTTCTTTTTATATTTTGATTTCTCGCTGTATTTAAACAATACAAGCCGTATTGTACTACTTTTTCAAAACCAGAATATTTACTATTTTGGAGTAGTAGTACTCTGCTGACTTGTCTGCGCTTTCTGTTTGGATTCTTCCTGCTGCATTAAATAAATCTTTTCACCGATAGTTTTTATATCTTCCATCCTCTTTTGAAGTCTTTCCTTTGCAAGAATTGACCAAACGCCTTCATCATCGATATCAAGTTCTTCTCTAATAATAGCCCTGTCGAATTCCACTTCAATATCTTTGAAATAAATAACAAAATTACCGCCATTTTCAACTTCGGGCTTATATATAATATAAGAATCAAAAGTAATATAAGGATAGCTTTTCGGATAGAGGGGAAGTCTCTGGAGAACTCTATCCTGTATGCTGTCGGTATATTCAGGATTGGACCATACCAGCTTTCTCCAACCATCATAATAAACTGATCCCATAAAGTAATCCTGGATTAAATCGTTTCTGTCTTTTAATCTTATAGCTACCTGCATCTGATAATTCAATCCATAAACCCAGGAGGAAATTGATTTAATCTGGCCGACATTCATCAAAATTCCCATTACGAGGCTGTTTTCTTCACCGGAATCATTTACATTAACATCTTTACCGTTATCGTAATAGGGAAAGAAATCAAAAGGCGGTCTAACCATAGCCCAGGATAAAAATCTTCCCTGGATAAAATGAATGCGTGAGCCCAATACATCATTAAACCTTTTACTTTGTGCTTTTTTTGAGTATGATTTAACCTTGTTTTCCACCGTATTTGCTGATGAAGTAAGCATAATTCTCCACTTATCAAGCTGCCAGTCAGCTGCGGTGAACTCAACTTTCGGATAACCATACTGGGTTAAATCTTCACTTTCATTGGAAGCTATCGCATCCTGATGGATTTTTTTATCCTTCTCAACAACTATACTCATATTCGGTTCAAAAGTAGGAAAATCAATCAGAGTCTTCTTTACAGCCGAGAAAGACACGGAACTAATTAATAACAGAGATCCGATCAATGCCAACAATACTCCTTTCTTCATATATAAACTCCTTTAAAAAGATTTAAAACTGAGATTTATTGTAAGTCACTTAATAAATTTGTCAATATTTTTTTGAAATTATTCTAAAATAATTATTAATCCATCCGATAATTATAATAAGTAAAACTTTTGAATTGACAAAGGAATCCACATTATCATCGGAAAAGACGGATTGGAAGTTTAATATCCACTAAAAAATACTATTTTAATGGTCCCCTGCTTTGAAAAGTCATCCTGAAAACATCGAAAAATCTTCAATGTTTAAATTCTTCATCCAATTTGTATTGTAAGACTGTTTTACAAATTTGTCCAGTAAATCAATAAAATTATTTAATGTTTAAAGTTTGTTTTAAGTACATTAAAAGGATATTTTGCCGCAAAACCCCTGCAATGGGGCTTTATGCATCAGTCACGGCGTCCCTGCCGTGAAATGACTTTAACAATATGTTTTTATTTCACAGGAATATGACTGATAGAAAACCTTTACAGAAAACGTACCAAGCAACCCTGGGCGCAAGGATGATTTTGCTGAAAAATAATGTAAAAAAACAACCGTCTTTTCCAAATTTTAAATATTTTTTAATTTTTACCTAAGACACAGATCAATTTTGCCTTACGTCATTATTTACCTCTTTTTTCCCGGATTCTTTGAGCATTATACCCTCTATGTTACTCTATTAAGCCAATATTCCTTCAGATATTGGCAACTTTTGTTGTAATGACAATATTTTCTTAATATATCTTTTGAAGTTCACCGCTGCCCCTGTCATTAAATACTGGAATTGTCTGCCTTCTGTTCCTTTATATTTTATTTTCCTGAGTCCATGAAATCTTACCGATTCGCTGATTGTGCCTTCTACCTGCGCCCTTACACTCATTTCGCTTTTAAATTTAGCGGTTTTTTGTTCTTCCCTCCGTTTTCTCAAATGATCGTAATCCATCCCGACTCTTATTATGCGCATCTTTTCCCTTCCGGCTACACAATCTTTGAAGAAGGCGCAGGCCATACATTCATTCTTTGGAAATATTATACAATAAGCATTATCACCATTTTTTTTATGTCTTTCACTTCTAACGCCCTTCGGACAGGTAGCTGTCAGGTTTTTCATATCAATCTTGAAATTTTCTAATTTAAAATTCTTTGGCTTTAATGAAGTGTCTTTCTGTACATAACCCATCAGATTTTCTCCACGTTCTTCGAATTCCCTTATTGCCGTTCCGCTTAAATAATTTGTATCTGCATATGTCTTATCAGGCTTCAAGCCCCTTTCATCATTCATCTCTTTGAGCTTAGGAAGAATTTTATTATCATTCTCATTCGCAGGCTGTTGTATCATACCGACTATAAAATTGATTTCCCCTTTCTCCGCGGTTTCAACAACATGGCACTTTTCTCCTACCCAACTTGTTTTACCCTTTTTGCCCAGTTTCAATGTCGGATCGTCAGGCGTGAAAATCGTTTGCTTCGGGGTTACTATTTCTTCCACTTCAATGAATTCTTTATTCCCCACTTCCTTTGTCCGGATGATCACATTCTCAGAAAAAATAGTTTCCATAATCTCTAATTGCCTCAATTCTTTAAGGCTTTCTGCCGGATTATCCATAATGCCCCTCTTAATCCTGAAACCGTCTTCAACAATCTCTGCCTGCCTGTCTCCCCGTTTTTCTTTTGATAATCCGAAGGAACTGAAATCTTTACTGTAACGTTCCTGTATATCATCCGGAATCATCTTGTTATAATATTCAGGGTCAATTTTTCCTATCTCTATAACAACCCATTTTACTGCCCGAAACAGAAGATCAGTAGTGGATATTCTGTTTAAATGCTTTACAACATGAGTCGCATCAATCCTTTGCTTGGCATGGTCTCTAATGAAACCCTTTTTCTTGATTTGATTTAATAGAGTGTCAAATATGATGCACATTTTATCGTTTTCTATAAGTCTTTTCCTGAATACGCAAAGTGTGCTGGCTTCAAAGATATCCTTAGCGGCAACTTCAAGATGCAGGCCAATTTTCCAGTCAAGTCTTGTGTTAACGGCTTTTACCGTTTCATCGTCGGACAGTGATTCTTTCCATTGAAGTAATGTTACCATAGCAAGGAATGAAGGTGATCTGCAATTTCTTCCAACGTCTGAATAACAATCTTTAAAAGGCTCGTTATTAAATATTGGGAAAAGCTCTTTACTGAACACTTGCATTGGATCGGAAGGCTTCAGGAAATCTTTCATCACTATATGTGCCGAATAGAGACTTTCTTCTTTTTCTTTTGGTAAAGACATATAAGTCCTCATTTGTAAATTATTATTAATATTATAACACGTATCTATATAAATAGCGATGATTGCCCTCTACATTTTTCAGCAAAATCAAGGATGCGCCTTGAGAGCTTTTCTTTAAACATTCAGGCAGCAGAACGGTTTGCCTGCCAATACGCCTTGGAAGTTCTGCTATAGGCACGATGCTGTACAGCATAAATGCTGTCTACCATTTCATCCAGAAACCGACTATAGGCGTAAATCCAAGTAACTCTTTAACTTCTGTTTTTTTTGTGAAATCGAAATTATAATCATATCGAATAACCGCCTGATAATTATATATATTATCCAATTGATAATAAAATCCGTAAGGAATACCATTAACTGTTTCATTGTTCCATTCAAGCTTAAAGCTTAGTTTATGCTTATCTGGGAGTTTCGTGGAATGAAAGGTCCCATAAATTGGCGTATACACGATATTTGTAACTCCTTGCTGATTGACTGCTGTATGCGGTTCGCCTCCAATAACCGGGGTATAATAATCCCCGGAAACAAGATTAAATTCCCCCGTTACAACAAACTTTTTATTAATCTCATATATAACTGTCAGATTAATTTTATAATCCATAGAATTTCCTTCATACCATTGCTTAACTGGTATGGTTCCATAAAAGTGATAATTAATAAGATCGGCATCGCTGAATCCATAGTGAGACCTTCCTGTGTCGAAGAATCCTCCGGTAAAGCTTGAATTTTCATTTATTCCTTCAGTACGGAAAATTTCTCTCTTAAATGAAGAAAAAGAGAGCCAGCCATAAAAAGGAAAATTGTCCGGCTGTTTTTTCAGCATTATATCAAAGCCATATACTCTTGCAAATGATATACCTGTATGGTAAAGATCGTCTTCTCCCTTCACCGGGACATTATCATAATATTTGCAATATACATCCGAATCCAGGGAATAACTCTCAAAAAACTTTATTCTGCCGCCTAAATCTGACATCCAGCATTCAGATAGGTCTATTTGTTTTATTTGATTGGAATATGAATAGAGTAAAAATGGATCGGTAAAAAACTCAGTCATCTTCCCAATGGAAGCTGAAAGAGTTAAGAAATTAAAATCATACTTTCCTGTGAGCCTAGGATCAACATTTGCTTTATTTAAAAAATCACAATAAGTTATCCTTCCCCCGGCAAGTATTGACATTGATTTTAAAGGCGACATTTCAGTTTCAGCGAACATTGAATAAATTCCAAGATTTGTTTTTGATTCAACAGAACCGGATACAATTTTAATAGTGCCTTCATCAATATTTGTGGTAGAACTGTTTTCAATGGAATTACTATAAAAAGCCCGCGGATAATAAAAAATGTCAAAACCTGTCCGACATCCCAATTTATCTGAGAAATTCATACTTAAAAGATTTTTATATGAAATAACATCAATTTTATTCACATCCACATAATTGATTGGTGTTTCTTTATCATCAATAGAAAAAGACCTCGAATAACTTGACCATTGTATCCTCTGATCAAGGTTGAGAAAACCTGAAAATGAATGATCCCACCGAAAGCCCAATGAGTAATATCCGTCGGAAGTTTCTGAAAGGTAGGTATTCGAATAAAAGATTGACATAGGTTCGTATGAGTAAAGCCAGATAAAGTCAAATTTGTTTTCCGGAACCTCATAGGATATTATGCCCTGAAAATCATAATAAGAAAAATTCGTATCCCCGGAAGGATGGAAATTCCCGGTATAAATACTGTTGATAAGCTGTATAAAATCATAATTCATTCTTCTCAACCCGGCCGACCAATTCAGTTTACCGTCAAGAAGAGAACCGTTCAATGACAGTGAAGCATTGAGGGCACCAATATCCAACCTTCCATGAAAAGGCGGCATTGCTTCCGCCGGATCAATATCAAGAACGGAAGATAAAGCCTGACCGTGTTGTAAAGGTAAAACTCCCTTATACAGGGTCATATCTCCAACCAGGTCACTCAAAAATATCGAATCGCCGAACATATTATGAAACGGCCTGACAACATAAAATCCATCAAAAAGAACAAGATTCTCCGAGTCGCCTCCCCCTCTTACGGAAAGTCTGTCACTAAGACCGCTTGACATCAAATCACCCGATTCAACACCAGGTATCTTATCAAGGACCTGTGTCGGGTATCCTGAACAGGGTTGTCATTGCCCTCTGCCTATCCTTCTTTATAAATGTATATTTAGAGCCAACCGCTTTTTCTTTTTCTCCCACGACTTCATAAAATCCAAGATTATAAACTTTAGGTTTGAGATATATTCTGCAGGAAAAATTCTTATCAAGATTTACTTCAAGTTTTTCATCATAATATCCCGGCGCTTTTGCAATAATGGAATATTTTCCGCCGTCGATATCATCAAAAAGTATAATGCCTTTATCATCGCTTTGTCCGCTGATAAATACGCTAGTATTTGATTGAACCGATACAAAAATACCCTCAAGAAGCTCATTATTTTCGATGTGATATATTGTGCATTTAATTCGAAATGCAAAATTAAAATCTGATAAAAGTATGAGTAAAAAACAAAATATTATTAGTTTTCCTATATTCATACAGTTATTTTATAGTATTAATCTTTATTAAGAGTCTTATTCTCGCAAATCAATATCAAGCCTATCAAGACACCAAAAATACTGTTGGATAAAAATACTTCAATAAAATGCGCAAGCCTTACTAATGGAGGCATAACTGGATTTGGTAAAATGAGTTGGATTATTGGCACTATGGATATTAGCAGAACCAATATAATAATTTTTTCTGTCTTATTCCCCTTTGTCATTTTTATCACTGGCAGTGAGATAAGAACCCAGAAAAAGCCCCTGATAATCTGGATCAAAATTAAAAACAACTGATTTGATGAAGACGCCCATGTAGAATAAAATGCTTTAACTTCAGGGAAAGACATTGGGAATAATCCGAATAAAAAGTATAATATGCAATAAAAGACTGACAATACGGGTATTTTCCAGGTTAGTGATTTTGAATCAATAATTTCTCCTTTATCGACTGATAAAGATAAATTTTTCATTTTTCCGGTCATTAAAACCGCTAATGGGACAAAAATAATAGTTGAGAAGAGACCTCTTATGAATATTAACATAAGTTCATGGAAGGATATAAGAGGAAACGCCTTAATAAATATAAATGTCTCAATCTGAGTCATAAAAGTTTGAAATCCCCAGATTATAATTATCATTGAAATTATCAATTTCAAACCATGCCACCTGGATCGGTTTATTGCATATATCAAAATCGTAGAATTTATAAAAATGCAAAGAAACAGTAAATATCCTGTACTCCCGGATTCGGAAGCCGGAATAGCATTTGCAATTTCCTTTGAAACGGGAAAGATAAAAGAAGAAGCAATGAAAACAACCGCATAAATAAGCATTAAAATTAAGTATTTCATTATTGCCAATATCCTGGATTTTATATTCATATTCACCTCTTTAATAAATATATAATATTATTTCATTGATAATGTAATTATAATATAAATAATATTATATTTCAAGTGAATATAATATTATTTATTAGAAAAAGATTCCCGATTATTTACAATACAATTGAATTTTTTCTATGAGTTTTGAGAAAAATTCTTCAAGATTCGGTTCGCCGATTTTTTTATGAAAGGATTTTGTCATCCGGCCGATTACTTTATCCGGTTTGATCAACAATGATAAACCCAATATTCCCGTTACGAAACGTGTGTGGAATGCAATATTTATTATAACGGGCTTGCCGCTGAATTTTCCCTTATTCTTTATACTGCCGGAAGTTTCTTCAATTACAGCAGAGAGCCAGCTGCTGTGTAGATAAGGATAACGATAGACATCAACAAAGAAAAATATTAAAAATATCCATCCGATTATCGTTAAAAATATGCCAATTACCGGATTCAGGACAAATGTTAATAAGAAAAGTATAATAGCTATACTAAAAGTCAGGGATTGGTAAATTGATTCCCTTCCTTTAATAATGTTGAGCCATTTAAGGCCGAGATACGGTAAAAGGACTATTAATGTTATAAGTATGAAATAAATCGGATTAACGGGAATTTTAATAAACCATTTCAAATAACTCGCAATTATAATAGGCAGACCAATGGACAATCCATATAATATATCTTTAACCATACTCCGGAAACGGAATTTCCCGCGGCTGAATATTAAATATATTATTAAAATCAAAACAATAAAGCATGAAATAAAAACAATCATGAATATCATTTTTAGACCTTTACCTCTTCTATAATATTCAATCCGATCATATCCTGAACAAAGCGGATTGCATCCGTAACCGGCATGCCGGACCTCCGTGCAAGATTTTCAACGGTTTCACCTGCTGAATCAGGCGGAGGTAAAAGCCAGAGAAATTTCCCGTTTTTATCGTTAAGCCTGATTTTTTCACCTGTTTTACCGCCGATTAATATAACATTGACTATTTCTTTATCCACATCATAACTGAAGGAAACTTTCGGGTTACCTGTTTCCCTGATTTTTTTAACTCTTAAAAGGTAAAGTGTGAGCAATTCATCCAGATTGATTGACAGCTTTCCCCCGATATATGTATAGATTCTTGAAGGACGCCCTATGCCCTTTTTTTCCATACCGCTAACAAAATCATATTTCTCAAGCATATCAAGAATCCTCTGGATTGTAAAAATATGTATTCCCAGTTTCCCTGCCAGAAAAGAAGCGTTTGAACCGGGATTATTTTTGAGGTATTCCAGTACATCTAAAAAATATTCCGAAGATAAAATCTTTATCAAATCAAAAATACAATCCTCCGAATTTAACTTATTTCACTTAATGTGTAATTATAAATAATTTAGAATTAACTTCCAAGTATTTTTTTATGATAATTAAACAGGTCGATCCATTTTTCCCGGGCGATTTCTTCCGGCCTTAACCCGGGATCAACCCCGATTTCATTAAGTTTACCGGAATCAAAGCCCAGATTTTTAAGGTTGTTTATAATAGTTTTTCTTCTCGATTGAAATGCCTTTCTAAGGAATGAATTTAATTCCTTCTGTGGGATGGGCTTTCTTCTTTTTATGATCTTTATTACACTTGAATCGATGGATGGTGCAGGAAAGAAATTATTTCTTCCGATTTCAAAGAGGATATATATTTCAAGATAATATTGAGAAAGAATTGAAAAGACTCCATATCCTTCTTTACCCGGTTCGGCTATCATTCTGTCCGCAAATTCTTTTTGAAGCATTACAATACCAGCTTGCAGTCTATCCGAATCAATGAATTTTCTAATTGCTTCTCCCGAAATCGAATAAGGCAGGTTGGAAACAAAAAACAATTCCTTTTCCGGTATTCCGGAAAAATCATATTTTAAGAAATCATTATTCAATAAAATAAGATTATTATTTTGATACAGCCTGCCGAAAAGCCTGGAAATCCCATTATCGATCTCCAGGGAATACGTTTTACGTGTCCCGGCTAATAAAATGGTAAGGCTGCCCAACCCGCTGCCCACTTCAAAAAAAGGCATATTGCCGTTTCCGGACAAACAAGCCGCTTCGGCTATTTTTTCAGCGGAGTTTCTATCGATAAGGTAATTCTGCCCTCTATCCTTTGAAAGGTGAAGTTTCTCTCTGCTTAAAATATTTTTAATAAAAACAGGGGAATAAGGATTATATTCCATTCATGCTTCCAATTATAATAAAAGTTGTCATTACATTATTCATCGATACCCAGCTTTTTTTTGATTTTCTGGACGGTCTTAATAAGTTCAGGCAGTTTTGCCAGGGAAAAATGTATCCGCTTCTGTTCCATAAAATCCCTGGCTGGCGAACCGAAAAGAATTTTGTTATCTTCAACGGGTTTACTATCCACACCTGATTGCGCCAAAACAACTACATTATTTCCAATCTTGGCATGATCTGCTATACCAACCTGCCCGGTCAGGATACAATTTTTACCAATTGTAGAACTGCCGGCAATCCCGGTCTGTGAAATGACGATTGTATTCTCGCCGATTTTAACATTATGCGCTATCTGTACAAGATTGTCTACCTTAACACCTTTGCTAATAACCGTTGCCCCGATCATTGCGCGGTCAACTGTTACACAGGCTCCTATTTCCACATCATCCCCGATGATTATTTTTCCGATATGAGAAATTTTTATGTTTTCACCGTCTTTCTGGATATAACTGAATCCGTCTCCGCCTATTACCGCATTATGATGTATAATTACGCGGTCCCCGATTTCCGTTTCATCATCAATCTTTACACCGGCTTTTATCAGGCACCCATTACCTATTTTCACATTTTTGCCTATGAAAACCTGCGAATATATTGTTGTCCCCTCACCGATCTCTGCATTGTCCATTATATTGGTAAAAGGCAATACTGAAACATTCTCTCCTATTTTTGCCGATTTTTCAATATAAACATTCGGGTAAACCTGATTTTTATATTTCTTATAAGGACTGAAAATTTCAAGGACTTTTGAAAAGGCAATTTTGGGATTATCAACTGTAATGTACGGTTTTTCATTTACTTCCATACCTTTTAGCGTAATAATGGCTGCAACCTGAGAAAGTGCCAATAATTCAAGATTTTTCTTATTTTCGGCATAAGCTATAGTATTTTCATTTTGAGATTCAAGGTCGGACACACCGGTTATTTCCACATCGGGTCCATTAAACTCTCCGCCTATTTTTTCTGCAATTTTTGATAAATTCATTAGTTTTCTCCTAAAAATTATATAATAATATAACATCCTTTGGAGAAAATTTACAATTTAGTCATTGATTGCATACTAATTTTATAGCATATAAATCCATATAATTGGATTACTTGGCCAAATATAATTGCTATTTTCTTCAGAAATAATTATTATTTTTAACAAATTCATTTTATTATGACAGAGGAGTATTTATTTTTGAGTAAAGTTATTCTTTATATACTATTAATTATCCTACCGCTACTTTGCTTTTCTGCTTCGGACGATTTATCAGGAATCATTAACCGGCTGGAACTATCTGCAAAGCGGATTTTTACAAATAGTTCCGGGGAAATCTTCATTAAGATAACTAATAATTTTGATTTGTCCATATATATGGTGGATGCAAAAGAACAGACTCGCAATCTTGCAAAAATTTACGCTATAAATTTTGAGGGTGGAAAAGCCGACCGCATGTTTTTTTTGAATGAAATGTTTGAAAGCCTCCGTACTTACCAGTATTTCCAGAGTTCTCATACAATTCAAAATAACGGTTATATAACTTCTTTTACTGAACTTACAGATTGGGCAGTTACAAATGAAAAAGACAATTCATTTTTAATAACACTTTATTCAAAAATAAAATATGAGAATATTCAGGGCGGAATTGAACCGCATTTTTTTATTAATGCGGCAATGAATACAAGCACCAATATTCATAATAAAACAAGACTTTCTTATTCCGGCAATATTTTCCTGAACGGTGAAGAAATGGAATTGCATATTCAAACGGAAGACGATGGCTATATTTACATTTATAATATAGAAGAGAGCGGAATATGTGATATGATTTTTCCTAATAAATATGATGCCGATAATATCATCCGGGCGGGTCTGATATTCATCCTTCCTACTGATATAGAAAGAAAAGCCGGATTGAAATATACTCTCGGAGTTTCGCCGAATTCAGATGAAACATTGGGAATAATTAGAATTGTTACTGTAAAAAAGCCTTTAATAAATGCAGATATAACTAATTTTGATGCTTTTGCCGGTATATTTGTTAAGATTAACCGGGATGAGCTGGAGTTTTATGATATAGGATATAGAGTAATAAAAAATAATTGAGTGATGGATTAATTAATAATTTTCATGATAAGCGTTTCCAAATCATCATAAGCTTTTTCTAAAATATTATTGATAATAATATAATCATATTTATCGGAGTAATTCATCTCCGAAACGGCATTTTCCATCCTTGTATGAATACTGCCGAGGCTTTCGGACTTCCTTTTTTTAATTCGTTTCTTCAGTTCATTAATTGATGGCGGAGAAATAAATATCAATGAACTTTCGGGGAAAATCCTTTTAATATTCATTCCTCCCTGGACATCTACGTCCAGCAGGCAGTTTTTACCCGAGTTTATAATTCTTTCAACTTCCGACTTTAATGTCCCATAAAGATTTTTATAAACAATCGCCCATTCAACCAACTCATTATTCTCAATTTTATTTTTAAATTCATCCTTACTAATAAAGAAATAATCCTTACCTTCTTTTTCGCCTGATCTTTGAGGTCTTGTTGTTGCTGATACCGAAAACGCAATCGATTCCTGGTACTTATCAAGGATTTTCCTGTATAATGTCGTTTTTCCAACTCCGGAGGGGCCTGATATAACGATGATCTTGCCCTTCTTCATATATTACTCCAGATTTCTTAATTGTTCCCTGATCTTCTCTATTTCGCCCTTAATCATAATTGTATTCTCAATGATAGTATACTCGCTCGATTTTGAAGCAATGGTATTTGTCTCCCTGTTCATTTCCTGGCTTATAAAATCCAATTTTTTACTGTCGCCTGTCATTATTCCATCAATAATTTTTTTAAACTGGCTTAAATGACTTTTTAAGCGGACAATTTCCTCATTAATCGCAGTTCTTGAAGCTATCATTTCAAGCTCCAGAAGCAGCCGGTTATTTGCCAGCTGGTCTTCAAAAGATCCGGGCATTAATTCTAAAAGCCTTTCTTTTAAAGATTTTTTGTATTTCTCAAGACTTTCCGGATATATTTTTTCTATAAAAGCCGTGCTTTCTTTTATTATATTAAGTGACTTTTCTATATCTTCCCTTGTTTTTGCGCCTTCTGAAAGCATCATTTCCATAATTTTTTCAAGCAAAGAATCAAGCGTTTTCATTATAGTTTCGAATAAATCTTCATATCCTCCGATTCTCTCAATCTGTAAAATATTATTAAATGAGATAAAATCTTTCATAGCCAGATCGGAGACTATACCGATTTTTTGAGAAAGTGAAACAAGAGCGGTCTCATATTTTTCAGCAAGCTCGTAATTAACGATAATATTATAATTCTGAGCATCTTTTTCAACAATCTTAAGGTATAAATCGATTTTACCGCGTTTTAGTTTACTATTAATGGCATTTTTAATATCATTTTCCCATTCTTCAATCGACGCGTTGGATTTCATTTTAAACTCAAAGTATCTAGAATTGACGCTTTTTATCTCCATTGAGACATCATACTTTTCAGTATTGATATACTCACTAGCAAATCCTGTCATGCTTCTGATCATTTCTATCCCCTTCAATAGGATACTTACTATTTACTTTACTTTTTATTTCATTCAGAACTTTTTCCGCCGCTTTTTGTTCCGCATCTTTTTTTGTCCTGCCTGTTGCAGTTGCAGCATATTCATTATGAATACTTACCCTGACCTCAAAAATTTTATTATGATCGGGTCCCGATTCATTGATTACCTGATAAACCGGGTATTCTTTAAACTTTGAAATCGACCATTTTTGAATCTGCGTTTTATAATCCCTGGTTCCTGTTTTAAGCCTTTTGCTAATTTCATCTTCCATCAATTTTTTTACAAAAGCTAGCGCCCCTTTAAAACCCTTTTCAAGAAACAAAACTCCTATAATCGATTCTATTATATCCGCGGCGACCTTTTCTTTTGCTCTTGTATCGGAAAGGGTTTCCCCCTTGCCAAGATTGATATAAGCAAGTATATTGTATGATATCGCAATTTCCGAGAGTGTTTTTTCATCAACCAGGCTTGATCTTAATGCCGATAAACCGCCCTCTGTTAGCTTTGGGTTATTTATAAAAAGGATAAACGCGACTGACGCATTCAATATTGAATCTCCAAGAAATTCCAGCCTCTCGTAAGTTTCATTGTATTCATTGGCTTTATCCAGGCATGACGAATGGGTTAGCGCCCTATCCAGCATATAATATTTTTTGATTTTTATATCCAGCTTCCGGCATAATATTTTAAGCTTTTTGATACGAATGGGTGAAATCTTCTCTTTATCCTTCATATTTCTTGAAAACAAGGGTTGCATTATGACCACCAAAACCAAAAGAATTGCTGAGGGCAAAAGTCAAATCACATTTAACCGGTTTATTCGGAGTATAATTAAGATCGCATTCCGGATCGGGATTATCCAGATTAATTGTTGGATGTACAATTCCGGATTGGATCATCTTAATGACAGCTATGGCTTCAATCGCCCCCGATGCTCCAAGTGAATGCCCGGTCATTGACTTTGTTGAATTAATATTTAATTTATAAGCGTAATCTCCGAAGACTGATTTTAAAGCCTTTGTCTCTGCAATATCACCGAGTTCCGTCGATGTGCCGTGAGTATTTACAAGCTGAATATCCTGGGGGCTTAAGCCGGCTTTTTTAAGTGAGTTCTTCATTGCTATAGCAGCGCCGCTTCCATCGCCGCATGGCGCTGTAATATGATGGGCATCCCCACTTACACCGTAAGAAATAAGTTCGGCATGTATCTTCGCACCTCTTTTCTTAGCATGCTCCAATTCCTCAAGAACCAATATGCCGGAACCTTCGGCCATAACAAACCCATCCCTGCCTTTATCGAAAGGCCTTGAAGCCTTTGCCGGATTATCGTTATAATGAGTTGAGAGGGCAAGAGCCTGGGTAAAACCTGCATATCCGATGTTTGTTATTGCAGCTTCTGAGCCACCTGTTATAACAATATCGGCATCCCCAAGCAGGATATGATTAAATGCCGCGCATATACTGTGAGAAGCCGAAGCGCATGCCGAAACTACTGAATAATTCGGCCCCCTGAAACCGTATTCGATCGAAACATATCCCGAAGCGATGTCGCTTATAAGCATGGGTATTAAGAGCGGTGACACTTTTTTATGACCTGAAGTGTAAAGTTTAACGGAATTATCATAGAAAGTCTGAATACCGCCGATCCCCGAACCGATAATCACACCGATTCTTTCTCTGTCAATATTTGAATTCAAAATCCTGCTATCATTAATCGCTTCTTTTGCCGCCGCAAAAGCAAACTGACAATAACGGTCCATTCTTTTAACCTGTTTTTTTCCCATATAATTTTCAGGATTAAAATCCTCATTGTTAACCTGACCTCCGATTAAAGAAGGAGAGTCTTTTAAATCAATATTTGTAACTTTTTTAATTCCGGATTTACCGTTCTTTAAACCTTCCCAAAATTCCTCGACATTCATTCCAACCGGATTTATCGTTCCCATTCCGGTCACAACAATCTTCCGTAATTCCATCTCAATTCCTCCTGACTAGCATGTTGCTTGATCCTAATAAATTAATTCCACCCTAAAATTTTTACAATAAAAACTTTAATTCCATCTTGTTTGTTAATACTAAGACATTACCATACCGCCATCAACCGTTATAACCTGCCCGGTAATATAATCGGCTTCTGCGGAAGAAAGAAATAATACCGCCTTCGCGATATCCTCAGGCTGTCCCATTTTTTTCAACGGGATTAATTTAAGCATCTCTTCTTTAACATTATCCGGAAGTTTATCAGTCATGGCAGTCTGGATGTATCCCGGCGCCACAGCGTTAACATTAACATTCCTTCCGGCAAGCTCCTTTGCTGCGGTTTTTGTCAGGGCTATTACACCGGCTTTACTTGCAGCATAATTCGCCTGTCCGGCATTACCCATCAATCCTATAACAGATGCAATATTAACAATTTTTCCGCTTCTCTGTTTCATCATTACCGGATAAACTGCTTTTATACCATTAAAAACACCCTTCATATTTATATTAATGACAATATCAAAATCTTCCGGTGTCATTTTCAGTATTAGTTTGTCCCTTGTTATCCCGGCATTATTAACCAGTATATCAACGCTTCCAAATTCTTCCTTTGTTTTATTGATCATAGATTCGACTTCACTGTATTTTGATACGTCAATCTTTAAGGCGAAACTTTTTCTGCCCAGATTCCTTATCTCTAAAGCTGTTTCTTCGGCAGCTTCAAGCATAACGTCTACAATTGCAACATTAGCTCCTTCATTCGCAAGTTTCATTGCTATGGCTTTCCCAATACCCCTTGCCGAACCTGTAACAATCGCATTTTTATTATCAAGTTTTCCCATTTATCATAACCTCCTAATTTTATCAGGTATTGTTAATATAACAGGGACAGTTCCATTTTATTTAAAAGCCGGTTTTAATTTGATTTTCGAACTGCCCATAGATTATCAATAATTTTCATTTAAAAATCAAGAAAGATGCTTGTAAAATATTACCATTTTAATATGGTGGCTCCCCATGTCAAACCGGCTCCGAAGGCCACCATTGCAACTAAATCGCCTTTCTGCAATCTTCCTTCGGAATGGGCTTCAGCTATAGCAACCGGTATTGTTGCGGCGCTCATATTGCCATATTTGGCCAAATTCATAAAGACTTTATCTTGCGGAAATGAAAGTCTCTCGGCTACACTTTTGATAATACGTTCATTCGCCTGGTGAGGAATTAAAAGTTTTATATCTTCCACTTTAATATTCAATTCCCTGATTAATTCATCCATAACATCCGCCATAAATCTAACTGCGACCTTAAACGTAGCATTCCCATTCATCCGAAGAAAATGTTGCCCACGGTCAATTGTTTCATGACTTGCAGGTTTATAGGATCCGCCGGCTTCTATATATAATAAATCCTTATAATTGCCATCACCGCGAAGACGGAATCCAAGAAAACCCGAATCATCGGAATCATTCCTGGTAACCACAACAGCGCCGGCACCGTCTCCGAAAAGAACACAGGTATTTCTGTCTTTCCAGTCCGCGACTCTGGAAAGGGTCTCAGAGGCAACAACAAGAACATTTTTATACATGCCGGAAACAATATAAGCATTTGCCATCGAAACACCGTAAATAAAACCTGAACATGCCGCCTCAATATCAACCGTACCGGCTTTTGGAATCTGCAGCTTATCCTGCAGAAGACAAGCTGAAGCCGGAAACAACATATCGGGAGTGGCCGTGCAAAAGATTACCATTTCTATTTCCTCTTTTGCAATTTTCGCCATATCAATAGCCTTCTGTGCTGCAATAACGCCCATTGTAAAAGATGTTTCCTCCGGAGCGGCTATATGCCTTTCTTTAATCCCTGTCCTTGTAGTTATCCATTCGTCATTTGTTTCAACCATTTTTTCCAGATCATGATTCGTTAATATTTTTTGCGGTATATACTTACCGACGCCTGAAATTTTAGCCTTAATCAATTTTGCCCTCCAAACTAATTTATTACCATTTTAAAATACTTGCTCCCCAGGTAAACCCTCCGCCGATAGCCACAAAAGCAATTACCCCGCCATTTTTGATTTTACCGTCTTCAAAAGCCTCCGTTAATGCTATCGGAATTGTGGCTGCACTAGTATTTCCATATTTTGCAATATTTATAAAAATTCTTTCTTCGGGTAAATTTAATCTTTCCGCTAATCCATTTATTATACGAATATTTGCCTGATGAGGTATAAGAAGATTAATATCACTTACTGTCAGATTCAGGTCATTTAATAATTCTTCCATAATATCGGACATAGACCGAATGGCAATTTTAAACGTAGATTTCCCGTTCATTCTGAGAAAATGAAGCCCTTGCTCCACGGTTTCATGAGTTGCGGGCTTATATGAGCCTCCTGCGGTTAAATATAAAAAGTCTTTATAACTTCCATTCCCCCGCAATTTAAATCCAAGAAAACCTGATTCTGCCGAACCAGACCTCGATACAACCACTGCTCCGGCGCCATCCCCAAAAAGCACACAGGTATTTCTATCCTTCCAGTCAATAATTCTGGACATAGCTTCCGATCCGATAACAAGAATATTTTCATACATGCCGGAAACAATATATGCATTGGCTAGAGACATCCCGTAAATAAATCCTGAACAAGCCGCTTCAATATCTACCGTTCCTGCATTATTAAGTCTAAGCTTTTCCTGGACAAGGCATGCCGATGCCGGGAAAAGATAATCCGGACTCATAGTAGAAAATATTATCATATCAATTGCATCTTTAGAAACTCCGGACATCCTGATCGCCTCTTTAGCGGCTTCCATACCCATGGTCGATGATGTCTAATGAACACCGGCGATACGCCTTTCTTTGATCCCGGTCCTTGTCGTTATCCATTCATCATTTGTTTCAACCATTTTTTCAAGGTCGAAATTCGTTAATATCTTTTCAGGGAGGTACTTACCCACCCCAGTAATTTTAGCCCTGAACAAAATGCACCTCCGGTACTCCTGAGTCGCTTGATCGAAAGTCATTTAGTCAATTTGACTAAATGACTTTCGACTAAAACACCAATTGATTAAAATTTTATACAATTAATAATTCAGTATGTTGGAATAGTAAACTAATTCGAATTTTGAAGGGAAATTCTTCTGTTATTGCGATTCGGTAAGATGAAGCTCCTCGATTTTTCTATTTATTTTACCTAATATATCGCTTCTGACAGCGTTAGCAGCATTTATTATTCCGCATTTAACAGCTTCCCTTCCGGACTTGCCATGACCTATAAAGATGTTGCCGTTTACCCCAAGAAGCGGAGCTCCGCCATGTCCTTCCGGGTCCATTGTCTTTTTTAATGTCTTTATTGCCCCTTTATAAAAAACAAATGACAGAGTGGCAGAAATACTTTTTTTAACCGCGCTTTTAAGTATTGTAGACACTGCTTTTCCTGCTCCTTCAGCAAT
The DNA here is from genome assembly GCA_963783575.1 of uncultured Spirochaetota bacterium. Lineage (GTDB taxonomy): Bacteria > Spirochaetota > Brevinematia > Brevinematales > JAOACQ01 > CAWEAK01. The sequence continues at coordinate 348,562 of CAWAOD010000009.1, forward strand.
TTTTAAACCAATATTACCTATATATCCATCGCAAACCACAACATCGACATCATCGGAAAATAATTGATCGCCTTCAATATTACCAATAAAATTGATATCCATCTCCGATAGTCTTTTATAGGTAGCTTTTGCCGTTGATGTGCCTTTATGAGATTCTTCACCGATATTTAAAAGCCCAATTCTTGGATTATTAATACCTAAAAGTTCCTGGATATAAATTTTACCCATAGCCGCAAACTTTATCAGATCATCGGATTCACACTCGGCGCTGGCCCCAACATCAAGTACAAGGTTCGCACTTCCAACAACATTTGGAATAAACGCTGCCAGTGCGGGCTTTTTGACGCCTTTAATGCGCCCCATTATTAGTGATGCCGCAACGACAATTGCACCGGTATTGCCCGGCGAAAAGAAACCGTCGATCTCTCCTGCTTTATGAGCCTGTAATCCCCTGACAATACTGGAATCTTTTTTCTGCTTGATCACGGTAAGCGGATCATCTTCCATTGTAATTATTTCCGAAGCTTCTAAAATGCTAATCCTCTGAATAGACTTTTTCTTAATGATCAATCTTTTATTTTGCAATAAAGGACGGTAAATATCACCCTTCCCAATCATAATTACTTCAATGTCTGGAACAGCTTCAACACCGTCTATACATCCATGGACCAACTCATCAATTGCAGATTCACCGCTAATCAGATCAACACCGATTCTAATAGTTTTTCCCATAGATAGTTCCAACCACTAATCAATTTATTCTTCTTTCACTACTTTTGTAATAATTTGTTTCTCTTTGTAAAAACCGCAGCTCATGCAGACCCTGTGAGGAAGCTTTTTAGCTCCACAATTTGGACAAACTGATAAAGCCGGGGCTTCCATATTATAATATCCGTTTGATTTTCTCATCCTGCTTTTGGTTTTCGCTGTTTTATGTTTCGGTACCGGCATTATTTACTCCTTAAATAAAATTAACGCTATTATATTTTATAAGGCAAAGAACCAATTGTCAAAATTTGGAAGAAAAGCGCTTTATTCATTGTACAAAAAAAGGTATAAAAAAAGAAGATTGCTCCCGGAAAACTTTTTCTATTTATTTTCAAAATCAAACTCATCGCCATAAAGTTCTATTGTTTCACTGTTGTCAAGAAGAACTCTCATAGTATAACGATGGGACATAGGATCGAGCAGAATACCCATGCCTTCCTTTATAATTTGCGACCCAATACCGTCCTGTTCCATTACATATCACTCTTTTTATTTCGTTCCCCGGCTCAAGGATATTTTCGATCATTTTTGAAACTAATTCTCCTTTTGTTCTTTTAATCAGCATTGTGTATAATTCTACAATTATTGTAATTAAATTAATTATTGCAAAAACCAGGCACAAAATATATAAAATTGAATAAGTACCTTGAACAATTAAAACTATAAACAAAATAAAAGCTATAAAATAAATCGATGCAGAAAGGGTTCTTGTTATAATTACCGTTAATGGCTTAATTATTTTCACGCCTGAAAGAACCGGAACTTTTTTCTCAAAAACAAGATGCACTGAATCTTTTTTACTATCAGAATTTTTCTTAATTATTAAATAATATATATTTATAAATGCTCTTATTAAGGAATAGAAGAAAACGAATAATATGCAAATCCTATAAATATACCCCGGTAATTCTTTCCATTTAAATATATTCGGTATTGTAGAAAAAACTACAATAATGCAGTAAATAATGTCCAAAAAGAATAATTTTTCTATAAAACTTAATTTCAATAGAAATTCCTTTAGTATGATTTTAATGTCAATAATGTATAGCAAAGTGATTAAAATATCAAATAAATCATTTCATTATAAAATAGCACTATTTTAATAACCACAATATTAATAAAAATCTATTATTAGACAAATTGCCCTTCAGTTATTATAATCAGATCCTAATCTGAGTGATTATTGCAAAGTTAAAGCTTGAAGTGAGTTTGTCGAACTGTTAAAAGTACCACTTAATAAGGTGTATATTACGGGGATCTTTATGAACTCTCTTTTAAGAATTCAAATAAAATATATTATTTTAATCATCCTTATGATAATTCAGTGGTTCCACGGTTATCTATATTCCGACAGTCCCTTCGGCGGTCTCTATGATCCGGGAAGAAAAATGTCGATCATATCTACTAAATATTTTGACATAATATTCTCAAAAGAATCCGAAGGCACCGCTGTTTACCTTGCCGGCATATCGGACAGTATTTACGAACGTCTTAATGGATTGCTGGTATCGAAGCACAAAGAAAAAATAACGGTAGTTATCACTTCGGATGTGCAGACTGAGAACGGCTTAACCACACTTCTGCCTTATACTGAAATTATCCTGCTGGATTATCATATCGATACTGCTTGGGCCAATGAAAAAGAATACTTTAAGGATGTTTTTACCCATGAACTGACTCATGCAATTTCGCTCAATATCAGAAGTGGCGAGTTTGAGAAACTTTCGGGGATTTTTGGCAATTATATGGCTCCAAACCTTACAATGCCCGAATTTATGATCGAAGGTGTCGCTGTGAGTTTTGAGAGTCTCGAAGGAAACGGCCGGGTTAATGAGCCCGCGGTTCAGGAGCAGATTAAGCAGGACATCATTGAGAACCGCTTTAAAAACCTCTCCCAGGCAAGCGGTCCCTATGACCTTTACCCATTTGGTAATGTTTATTATTATTATGGAGGACTCTTTAATCATTACATTCAGGATAAATACGGTATAACCAATTATAATGAACTCTGGATCCGGAACGGCGGAGATTTTCCATATACCTTCCCGGCAGTTTTTAAATATATATACGGCAGCTCGCTGTTTAGTGAATGGAATCTGTTCAGGGATTATCTCAGGCCTTTTTATTACATTTTTAATAATACAAACATTTTGTTTCCTGCGTCTTCGCAAGTTAAATTATCCATAAGAACTCCCGGGTTGTCAAAAAACAGGATATATTTCTGTGATGACTTTGACCATGATATAAAATATTTTGATCCGGATAATAAAAATTACGGAGAGATACTCGATTTTCCCGGAGATGTATCAGTATCTGAAGACGGGAAATTCCTTCTGATTACAGCGAATACGGCCAGGGACGGAGTAATAAAAAATTTCACAAGAATATATGATATCGAAGAAAGAAAGTTTGTAGAAAATTCATACAAATATAAAATAGTTGGTTCTGTCGATATGAATCCGATAGGAGACGCATGTTTTTTTGAAACCGGCGATGAAAATGAAAAATATATTGTTGCCATCAGAGCAAACGGACATAAGTCCGATCTGGTATTGATTAAAGCGGACGGAAGCAAGCCTGAAACACTTTTATACGGCAATGAATCAGTATCATACAGAACCCCGGTTCAATTGAACGGCAATGAAATCACATATATAATTTCAGACAATGGAAATAAAAAAATCGGCATATATAATATCAAAACTAAAGAAGCCTTCGTACTTGATATTCCATTTATTCATATTAATAGTGTTTCAGCCTGCGAAGGGAGAATTCTATTTAATTATAACGACGATTATTCTTTTTATAAATTGGGAATAATTGACGGTACAAACATGCTTATCGAAACAAACAATATTTCCGGCGGTGTTTTCAACCCGATGCTGAAAGGAGAAAACATTTATTATACCGGAAAATTCTCGGAAAGCGATAAGCTGATGAAATATCCGGCCGGACTATATGACAAAGATCAGTCAAACGGTTATACCCTTATCATCACTAACTGTTCTGTAATAAAATGGGATACTTTGATGATTAGTTCCGGCAATTCAAACAATTCAGATTTTCAATTTGAGGAAAAGCCTTATAATAGCCTTCCCTATTTATTACCTCATTTCTGGATACCATATTTTACTTTGGGGAATCATCTTATTCCTAACAGTCTCGGCTTTTATACTGTTCTAATCGATCCTTTGTTTCAGAATATGATTTCTCTTTATTCTACTTATAATTATTTTAAAATATTCCAGAACATCAACTTAAACTGGAATAACACCGCCTTACCTTTAAATTTTAATATAGTTTTTTCTGATACTCTCCCGTATTATTATTCAACAGGCGATTATATCAGGCAAACAATGACATCGTTGGACCTTAATAAAATATATTATTTTTTCCCGGACAGCCGTTATTTTAAGATTGGCGGCACTATTTCCTGTTATCAATGGTCACCTGACAATGGAAAATTTTCGGCATATTATTGGGACATGGATTATAATTCTACAATTTCAACATTTTATGCGGCTTTTTCAACATCGGTATCAAAATACCAATTTTATTACAATAAAGGATATAATGTAACGGCATGGTTCGATTATAATATCAACATGGGTGTGTACAAAGAGGAAATAAATTTAAATGCATTTACATCAGTTATTCCTGTATCCTTTAGCTTTAACGCTGCTTACAGCCCATGGAAAATATTCAACCTTGGTTCGGATAATTTTTACTTCGGAAACAATCATTACTCATCTTACTATGAGTATCAGTATTCTGCAATGGCTTCCGCTTATTTTATAAAATCGGATTTAAATATGCTTCTTTTTGACTTGGAAATTCAACAGGGAGCCTGGTTAATACCGTTATATTTTAACCGGATATATCTGACCGCCGGATATAGAAACGCTTATCTCAATCAAAATTATTTCCATTCGGTTTATTCAAGATTAAGCTTTGGATCATCAATATTATACGGGGCTGTTTCACCCTCATTTTACATTGAAGGATATTACGCTATAACAATGAATGGATGGGGATTTGCATATAATTTTCAATTATTATAAAACCCTATTTTTTATTGATTATTTATATAACTCTAACTATAATTTCATATTGAAGCGCGTGCTTTAATCAATATTTAACAACGAGGCATAAAATGGAAATGACAAATCCCGAAAACAGTATTAAAAGCGTAATATTAAATAGTAACCCTATTGTTTTCAGATTTAATAACGGCAGCAAGAAAAATATGGAAATATTGATCAATGCCCTTGATAAAATACTCAATGAAACCCGAAAATCTTTTATGAAAGCCCCGCTGGAATATATAGTCAGGGAATGTGTCTATAATGCCGATAAATCAAATTACAAAAGAATACATTTTACCCATATGAATCTTGATATAAAAAATTCGGACGATTATTATACAGGCATAAAATCTTTTGCCAATGATTACCGTGAAAAAATCGATGTCTATACCAAGGAATTGGAAAATTATAAGTACTACACGGAAGTGGAATATCTGATAAAGGACAATATTCTGTCCATTATTGTGAAAAATAATAATTTGCCTATTTCACAGGAAATTGCCAAGGTACAGAAATTATTGGAAAAATCTAAGGCAATCAGGGATGTTGCCGAGGCTTACATGGCAGTCGGCGATTCATCCGAAGGCGCGGGACTCGGATTGATTACAATAATTTTGATGCTGAGAAGTCTTGGTCTTGACGAAAAATCGTTCCGTTTTTCAATTGACCGGCCAAGAAATGAAACGGTAACCAAAATAGATATACCTTTAAATTCTATTGCAGAAATGCATCTTGAGGAATTATCGGATATCATAGCTAAAGAAATAAAGTTCCTCCCGCAATTCCCTGAAAAGCTTACAGAACTGCAGAAAGTATTATCAAGTAAAGAAATTGATTTTTCAAAGGTTGCCGGGGTCATTCAAAGTGATATTCTTCTGACAGCGGAACTTCTTAAGATCGTAAACTCCGCTCAATATATGCTTCCTCAAAAAGTCGGTAACATTATGAATGCTATTTCCCTGATTGGGATTAAAGGCCTTAAAAATTTGATCTATTCATACGGCGTTCAGAATATTATGATCAAACATTACGGGCAGCTCGACGAACTCTGGACTCATTCGTACCTGTGCGCTTCTTATGCTTATAATATTGCAAAAAAATACAAGATGAAAGACATTATGGATGACGCATATATCAGCGGAATACTCCATGATATTGGTAAAATCATCATCTATAACTCACATCCGGGACTCATAGGCAGAATCAACTCATTCAGTAAAGAAAAAGGAATTGAGGGAAATATAATTGAAAATATTTCTCTGGGAAGTAACCATGCTAAAATTGGAGCTATGATGGCGCAAAAATGGAATTTCCCCGATAATATCGTATCCGCAATCGGATTTCATCATCAGCCGCAACTTTCCAAAGATGAACACCGGATTATTACATCTATTGCATATCTTGCAAATATGCTGACAAGGGCTCATAGGCAGGATTTTTCAATTATGGATATTGAAAAACCGGTACTTGAAATATTCGGCATTAAGAGTGAAATTGAACTGAAAGCCCTTATTGATGAATTGAATGACCTTTATAAGCTTCAATCAAGAAAGGATAAGGAATAAAAGTTTTAATGAGGAACTTACATTAATTATGTTGAATCTGCTTGATTTAACTTTCAATGAAATTAAAAGCCGTTTTATTGATGAAGGCTTGCCTTCTTTCCGTTCCGATCAGATAATCAACTGGATATACAAAAAATTCACTTATAATTTCGAATCCATGTCTGACATTCCGGCAATATTAAGACCGGAATTATCATCCAGGTATAATATAATAAATTTATCGCTTCTTGATAGTATTTCATCAAAGAACGGAGACACAATAAAATTCCTTTTTGAAACCGCGGATAAAAATCTTATTGAAGCGGTATTGATCCTCGCCGATGATGACATTGATGAACCGGATAGCTCAAGAATGACTCTATGCGTTTCATCGCAGGCAGGCTGTCCTATCGGGTGCAGGTTTTGTGCCACAGGTTTTCTGGGATTTAAAAGGAATCTAACTGCGGGTGAGATAATTTCAGAAGTTCTTATCACGGAACAATTCATACAAAATATTGATAAAAATCAATTTAAGATTTCTGGAAGGAGTCATGACAAAATCACAAGGAAAATATCCAATATCGTTTTTATGGGTATGGGCGAACCTCTATTAAATTATGAGAATGTGTTAAAATCTATAGAAATCCTGAACTTTACCGGAGGTTACAACCTTGGCAACAGGCATTTTACAATATCTACGGCAGGCATCATTCCTGGTATTGAGCTATTAAAAAAAGAAGCTTTGCAGTTAAGGCTTGCTGTTTCGCTTCACTCGGCTTTTCAATCAAAAAGGGAAACGTTAATGCCGCTTGCCGTGACTTATAATTTAAAAAATCTTATTCTTTCGCTAAAGGATTATCAAACCGTAACTGAAAGAAGGATAACATTCGAATATGTCCTGATCGAGGGGGAGAATGACAGTGAAAAAGACGCGGCTGAATTAAAACATTTATTAAACGGGCTTGATTACAACCTAAATGTTATTGAATACAACCCGGTTGAAGAGATATCATTCCGGCCTCCTTCCGAATCAGGCATCAGGCAGTTCAAAAATTTCCTGAAGAAGTATAATATTCCATATGTATTCAGAAAAAGCAAAGGCCGAGGCATCAAGGCAGGCTGCGGACAGCTCGGCCTCTACTGGAAGAACAGGCATCAAGCTTCCTGAGAAGTCAGCATTTCAGAAAATTTAATTTGAGGAAGCAATTGATATTTTTCGGGAATTTTGTTTAAGACCTCATCATAAACTTCCATAACAGATATGAAAGTTTCTTCTTTAAAAATAATAAAATAAAGAGTGTCTTCCTTACCCGGAAACACAAACAGGCTTTTACCAAAAGGGAAGAGTTCTCTTCTTATATTGGCTATCTTTTTAACAAAGTCTTTCATTTTCAAGATTTTCGGCTTAAGCCTCATATGAAATAATAAAGTAATTTTTATTCTTAAAAATATTTGAGTAAACTTGATTATTAAATTTTTCAAAAAGCTTTTCACATAATCAACCCTTCATATTTCTTTAATATAAATATTTTATTTTGTTCTTTTTGCTTTTGATTTGATATCGATTGATCCCAGATCCGGGTTAAAAACATAAGAACATCCCTTCACAAATCGAGCCGCGGATTGGTAAATTGACGCCGGCTATCTTTCCATGGTCACATTCTGAGAACCGCACAGGGGACAGTTTATATCAAAAAGATCATTTTCTTCATCTGTTTCTGAAATAAAATCAACCCATTTATGCCCGCATTCTTCACAAATAAATCTTGCTTCCAGTTCTTCATCGATCTCATTCATATCATCGTCCAGAAAATCATCTTCCTGCTCATCTAACTCATCATCAAGGTCTTCCTCTTCAGCGTCAGCTTCATCAACATATAAATCATCTAAATCATCATAATCATCATCCAAATAAGAAGAATCCCCACCTTCCTCGTCTTTCGATATAAACTGGTCCACATAGTCGAAATCATCAAGATCGTCAAACTCCGCGTCATCAGATATCGAATTGCCGATCACATCCTTCATGTACATAAATTGCTCCTTATTTTTTCTACATTAATATTATTATCTTTATTTCAGATATGTCAAGAAAATTTAGATAATTTTTTTTGCAATTAAATTGAAGGCTCATTATAATATACATCCCTTACAAAAGGAATGGAGTTATGTCGGATTGTCTTTTTTGTAAAATTGCAGCAAAAGAAATGAAGGCAGATATTGTCTACGAAAACGAAAAAGTTATTGCTTTTAATGACATTAATCCCCAAGCGCCTGTTCATATTGTTATTATTCCAAAAAAGCATATTGCTACATTAAATGATGTGGACGATTACTCCGTTTATACAGATATATTTAAAGCAGTTTCTATATTGACCAAAGAAAAAGGAATCCGTGAAAATGGATACAGGATTGTTGCCAACTGCAACCGTAACAGCGGCCAGACTATATTCCATATCCATTTTCATCTGCTTGGCGGAAGGGTTTTTCGCTGGCCTCCAGGCTAGCCGCTAGTCTCTGGCTGTTAGGCATAAAGACAAATAATTTGAAAACAAAATGTTTTTTTACGATAATTATTATAAAGAGGTGATTTGAATGCTTCTAATCGATTTGAGAGAGAATGAGTCAGTGGATTCGGCACTGAAAAGGTTTAAAAAGGAAGTGGAAAAGGATGGAATATTAACGGAAGAAAAAAAACACCGTTTTTATGAAAAGCCGTCCGAAGCAAGAAAGAAAAAGATATCCACTGTTCAAAGAAAAATCGAGAAAAAGATACGCAAAATGCGGCTTATGAGCCGGTACATTTAATAAACGGCCTGCGCCCTGATTATTTAAATGCCATAGTTAAGTTCTCCATGAAGAGGTTTTCAATACGGCGTTTAGAGGAGGGTAAAATGGGAATGTTCGAAGATATTCAAAGGCAATATATAGAAGCCAGGAAAAAACAGGACAAGTTTCTTGTTAATGTTCTGAGCATGCTGGTTTCTGAATTGAAATATGAAAAAATCAATAAGCAGAAAGATCTTGACGATGATGAAGTGACGGCTTTTATACAAAAATCTATAAAACAGAAAAAAGAGGCGCTGGCAGAGTTTGAAAAGGCGCAGAGAGCCGATCTTATAGAAAAAGAAAGCGGGGAGATAAATTTTCTTTCAAAGCTTCTGCCTTCGATGCTTTCTGAAAATGAAATAAGGGATATTGTACTGAAAGTAAAAGTAGAGCTTGGGGCAAATTCGCCTTCGGACATGGGCAAAGTGATGAAAGAAGCAATGGTCAGATTGAAGGGAAGAGCTGAAGGCGGTATCGTCAAGGATATTGTAAACGATGTTTTAAAGAACGGATGATTGAATCCAATAATAAAATAACTCGGCGAATTACCGGATATATCCGTTAATTCGCTTTTTTTTTTGATCATTAACAGTATATTTGAAAACCGCATAGGAGAATTTTATGAGATTTGAATTTACAAAAATGCAAGCACTTGGCAATGACTATATATTTATTAACGGTTTTAAATATCCGGAAATATTAAAAACCGCATCGGAATTATCTGTAAGATTATCAGACCGTCATTTCGGTATCGGCGGGGATGGGATTATTTTTTTACTGCCTTCCCAAAAAGCCGATCTCGGAATGAGGATTTTCAACTCTGATGGAAGCGAAGCCGAAATGTGCGGCAATGGAATCCGCCAGCTTGCATTATATGCTATTAGCAATAGAATTATCTCAACATTAAATATGAAGATAGAGACCTCGGCAGGTATTAAATATATCGAAGAAATTAAAACCAATGACAATACTTTCGCCGTTCGGGTTAATATGGGGAAACCCGTCCTGGAACCAAAGAAAATACCCGTTATTGCAGAATTAAATACCGGCGGATTTGCAAAAATCGTTCTGGGGGTAATTGATAAAAAAATGGAATTTACAGTTGTATCTATGGGTAACCCGCATGCAGTAACATATGTTGATAATTTAAATTTATTTGATATTAAGAAATATGGTGAATTTATTGAAAATATGACTGCCGTATTTCCGCAGAAAACCAATGCCGAATTCATTGAAGTAATATCGGATAAAGAAATTAAAATGAGGGTATGGGAAAGAGGGAGCGGTGAAACGCTTGCCTGCGGGACAGGTGCTTGTGCAAGTGTTGTTTCATGTGTTCTAAACGGTTTGACAAAAAGAGATGTCCTTGTAAATCTACCTGGCGGCATTCTTAATGTAGAATGGTCTAATGACGGCAATGTATACATGACCGGCGGAGCAGAAAAAGTTTTCGACGGAACTATCAATATTGCAACATAATAGCTTGCCCTGAGTGCATACGAAGGGTTGCATCCATATATTAAACAATAAATTACAATATAATCAATATATTAATAATTGACTTATAATGCTCAAGAAGCCTGCCCTGAGCATGCAGACTGTGTGAAAACACAGTAAATATGCTATAATTATTAGAACAAAAATAATCGGAGTAAAAGATGAAGCATATTGAGGGAGAATCAAGGGATCAGATAGTTCTGTTCAATGAAACACTGGAAGATCTGTTAGGAGAAGAAGATCCGGTAAGGTTTATAGATATTTTTGTTGATAAGCTAAATATGAAAGGAGTTGGTTTTAAAGTAAAAGAAGCATCAACCGGCAGAAGTTCATATAAATCCGAAATACTTTTAAAAATCTATATTTACGGATATTTGAATAAAATCAGGACAAGCAGGAAATTAGAGAGAGAGTGCCGAAGAAACACAGAGTTGATGTGGCTGACTGGACGACTAGCGCCGGATTTCAAGACGATTGCCGACTTCAGGAAAGATAATAAGAAGGGAATACAGTCGATATTCAGAGAATTTTTGAAGATATGTCATAAAGCCGGGCTTTTATCATTTGACGTTGTTGGAATTGATGGAACCAAGATCAGTGCGCAAAACCACAATAACAATGTTTATCATAGGAAAAACATAGAAGAAATCATACATAGAATAGATCAAAAGATCGAAGAATATTTGAATGAGATGGATAAGAACGATAAGGAAGAAAAGAATGAATTTGAATTTCTTTCCGGAAAGATAGCGGAACGTTTAAAGAAAATGAAAACAAAAAAGGATAAAGTTGAGGCTATTAAAAAGATTTTTGAGGGAAATCCTGAAATGGAGAAATATTATTCAAATGACCCGGAAAGCCGGTTTATGAATGATAAAGGGAAATCCGACATTGCATATAATCTGCAGATGGCAGTAGATGATGCGAATAAACTGATTGTGGTGATTGATGTGACGAATGAAAACAATGATATCAAACAGATGGCAGGAATGTGTGACCGAGTAGAAGAAATAAAGGACGAGCTTAAGGTAGAGACTGAAACGGTCAAAGTATCGGATGCCGGTTATTACAGCGAACCGCAGATACTGGAATGTATAGATAAGGGACATAACGTATATATGCCGAATCCGGATGACGGACATAAGGCAAGGATTCGAGGCAAAGAAGATAATAAAGGAGTACCTGCTGAAGAATACCAGGTTGATAAATTCAAATATGATCCGGGACAAAATGTTTATTATTGTCCGGAGGGAAACCCATTAGTGAGAAATGGGAAAAAAGTAGAGAAGGTCAATGGAGGAAAAGAGATAGTCAGGTACAAGTGCGGCTTATGCAGCCAATGTGAAGTAAGAAATAAGTGTACTGAAAGCGTGGAAGGACGAAGTATCAAAGTACCAGTTAGAAAAGAAGAAATTGAGAACTTCAAGAGGAAAATTCGTTCTGAAGCCGGGAAAAAGATCATAGAGAAAAGGAAAGAGATATGTGAACATCCATTTGGATCGATAAAAAGGAATATGGGTTACAGTTATTTTTTAATGAAGGGAAAGGATGGCGTTCTGACGGAATCCAGTTTGGCAGGATTCATTCATAATTTAATAAAAGTATTGAATATATTGGGAATAAAGAGACTTATGACTCTGGTTTGATGCTAATAAACCATCGTTTATCGTATTCGGATAGATTTTTGAAACTAAGATTTTTTTAGCTTGAAAAATATATCAAAAAATGGAGTTTTTGTATAATTAATCGATTTTACTATAAAATTTTACTGAGTTTTCACACAGTCTGATGTGTAGGGGCACGCTTGCTAGACACGGATTTGGTGGACGGTTATTTCCCTGCCGCTTTTCAGGTTTACAATGTATGATTTATCGGGTTTGAACTTTGTTTTCAAATTATCCAGCGTTTTATCGCTTACTAAAATCCTGCTTTTTGAGTTTTCAGCTTCGGTAGCAATTAATTCGGATTCTATAATGCCTTCTCCGAGGATTGCATATTCCTTAAGCTTTTTCCCCTTTGTATTGAGCATTCCAGCCATAACATTTCCGCTGTATATACCGATAAAAACATCTACCCTGACATTCTCGGCATCGGCCAATTTTTCAATATCCTCAATTGTTCTTTGAGAGGCTTCAATTGCATTGTATTTATGATGCTCATAAAAAATTGGAGCTCCATAAACAACAACGGCTTTTTGATGTTGAAAAACCGGATAAGCCTCGTATTCATCGGCATATTCACCGATTATAACGGAGATTGAATTATAGATTTTAAAATAAACCTCGGGGGTAAGATCTGTATTTAAAATATGAAAAATAACAGTAGATACTGTGGCATTTAATTCTTCAATTCCTGACGGCACCCCTTTCTTCGAAATTTCCGACCTCATATTTTGCGAAATATAATCGCTGAAAAGTGAAATGCTTTCTTTATCTTTCATGATCCTTTTATTCAGTTCAAGGAGTTCCGTCTGGATAAAACCGAATTCATTCGGATCGTCCGGATACGGCAAATCGTTTTGGATAAAAACAGACATGCTTTTAATGAGCGATCCAATTTTTCTTGCCTTCAAGGCTTTGTAAACAAATATCAGGAAAAGTATCACGACATTAATGCAGAAGATAAATGATAACATTAGAATATCCAGAAGCGATAAACCATGATGTATTATCGTTTTTACAAGTAAATAGGCGACAGGGGTACCGAAGCAGACAAGCATAAATAAAAAAATAGGCAATATACTTATATGCCTGATCATAATTTTCTTCTTTCTTAATAATAAAGAAAATATCAGACCATGTACAAAATAAAAAATTGTATGCAGGGGGGTGAATAAAGTAAAAATCAAAAATAATTTATAAATATCATTTTCCTGGTTAAATAAATAGTACCCGGAAATCAGAAGTATTACAAAATCCATTATTATGGTAATTATTGTCGTATATTGGAAGAAAACCCCATTTTTTAACCGTTTTTTTATCCCAGTTAAACTCTGGAATAAAACAAACAGAAATTGGAATAATGATAAAAAACAGTAAAATAATAATATCAGGTTGTCAGTGCGAAGTTTAAAATATTGTATGGCTTGATAAGAAATATAAACCTCGGCGGATTTATACACTAAAAAAATAATAATACTGAATAATCTTGACATAAATTTCTCCTGATATGGAAGATAGCCTGAAATTTCGACTAATAACATTTTCGGATAAAAACTGGAATAACTTAGATTTATCACTAATTTGGTCGAATAAACTCAATTTTATCCCAAAATTATAAATATATTTATATTTATAATACTTTTGGTCATAGCGGCAGCATAGGAAAAAATTGACATTTTCATATAAGATTATAAAATATTACATTGATTTTTCAGGAGGATTTGTTATATGAAAAGGATGATTTTTGTTGCTATAATCTTATGTGCGTTATTTATTGGAGAAGCTTTTGCCAAAGAGATGAATTCATTATCAGGTATAGGATTATATGGTAATCTTGCAGGAAGCGGCTCCAGCGCTTTCGGGGGAGGCATTGGCGCCACATTAAAATTCGGAAATTTCCCGGTATTAGGCATTGAGTATAATTTTGGCCAAACTGCAAGGGTTGGTGTCAGTTGTGATTATTGGGTACTTAACAGCCACCTTACAGGAGCTTTAAATTATTATATAGGTATCGGTGGATATGCAGGTTTAGGCCTGGGTGCAAATGGCGGAATTGATGCCGGCGGCAGAATTCCGATAGGTATTCAGATGTATCCGCTTCAGAAACTGGAATTATTTGCTGAAATAGCTCCAACGGTACCTCTATTTCCCACTATAGGTATCGGTTATTCAATACGCATTGGTCTACGGGTCAATTTTTAAAAGCCATTATAATCTTTTTACTAAAAGATTTCCTAACATCTGAAAAACAGAGAATGTCAGCACCGCAAGCCTAATTTATAAATTACATCATAATTTAAATTGCATGCTTCAGCTCGTTTAATCGAATTCCGATGTAATCAAAGGCTGATCATTATATTTGAGGACTATTATGAAAAATGTTTTGACTTTTATTATATTTCTATTGATATTTTCAAATGTTTATACTGAAGGCAATGTATTTGTTTTGTGCTATCATACATTTTTGGGTAAGAATTTTGATACCGATTTCCCGCCGGAAACATTCAGCAATCAGATTGAAAAATTAAAAAATATGGGTTACAGGTTTGTAAGCTTTAATGATATAGTTAATTCTAATGTAACCGGTGATACAAATATTTTAATAACGATAGATGACGGTAATCATTCGGTCGATGCGGTCTATAATAATTTACTGTTGTCTAATAATATCAAACCCATACTTTTTATATATCCGGCAATAATTAACAAAATGCATTATGCGCTTACATTCAATAAGTTAAAGGAATATATGAAGGATGGCGCCACAATAGGTGCTCACGGTTATTATCATCTTTATGTTACCGAAAAGCTTTTTAAGAAAAGCCGAAGTTCTTTTAATAGAGAAATATACAGATCAAAATCAAAACTTGAAAAGGGACTGTCAAGAAATATTAATATTTACGCTTATCCTTACGGCTCATTTTCCGGCATAACTATCGAATATTTAAAAAAAGCGGGATTCCAGTATGCTTTTTCATTAAAACAGGGAATGCTTCATGTTCCCCTGGCTGAAAATGCAAACCCATATAATTTACCAAGGTATATAGTTGAAAAAAGCACCTGGAAGAATATTTATTCAACGCTGAAAAAAAATGTTGACATAAACAGCCGTATTGTTCATAAAAAGAGGAAAAGGTATGCGAATATCTAAGATTGCAGTATCGCAGATAAATCTAACAGTCGGAAATATTGAGAATAATCTGAAAAAGATTAAAGATGAAATCGGCATGGCGTTAAAACAAAAAGCCGATATTATAGCGTTTCCCGAATTGACAATAACCGGCTACCCTCCGGAAGACCTAGTATTCAAACCACAATTTCTGGATTCAAATCTTAAGGGACTTGAAGAAATCATAGATTTTTCAAAGAGTAAGGATTTATTAATAATTACAGGATTTATAGACAGGCAAAACGATAATATTTATAATTCTGCCGGAATCATTT
Source organism: uncultured Spirochaetota bacterium (assembly GCA_963783575.1). GTDB lineage: Bacteria > Spirochaetota > Brevinematia > Brevinematales > JAOACQ01 > CAWEAK01. The sequence continues at coordinate 364,390 of CAWAOD010000009.1, forward strand.
ACAATGGTACTCTTGTAGATGTCTATCACAAAATTTACTTACCGAATTATGGGGTTTTTGATGAACAAAGGTATTTTTCATCAGGCAATGAAATTCCTGTTTATCTTTTTAAAGGCATCAAATTCGGAGTAAACATCTGTGAGGACATTTGGTATCCCGGAGGGCCTCTCCATTATCAGGCACTTGTCGGAAATGCCGAAGCCGCAATAAATATAAGCGCTTCTCCATTTCATGCGGGCAAACAAGACTACCGTGAAAGGATGTATGCTACGCGCGCAGGTGACGAGTCAATCGTGCTGATAAACTGTAACCTTGTAGGCGGCCAGGATGAGCTTCGTTTTTGATGGAAATTCCACGGTTTATGATTCCAGTGGAGAATTGGCCGCAAGACTTAAATCCTTTGAAGAAGATTTTGTAGTAATGGATATAGATTTGGATGCGGTTTTCAGAAAGAGGCTCAAGGATATCAGGAGAAAACAGGAAAGGAAAACCGGACCGGTTTCACCGTTTAATCTTAAATTTATTGAAATCGTTCAAAGCAAAATAATGGAAGCGCCGCCCGATAATTATAGATCTATGTGCAGGCCGCTTGGTTACCAGCCGGAAAAAACCGTTTTGAAAAGCGAGATACAATCGGTTTATGAGGCGCTGGTTCTTGGAACAAAAGATTATGTTGATAAAAACGGTTTCCGCAATGTGGTTGTTGCAATAAGCGGTGGCATCGATTCGGCGCTTGTTTCAACAATAGCGGTAGATGCACTGGGGAATGAACGGGTAAAAGGAATTTATCTCCCTTCGCAGTTTTCTGCCGGTATCAGCGGAATAGATGCCAAAGAACTTGCCGGCAATTTAGGGATAGAGCTTATTGAAATACCTATTTCCGGGATCTTTGAAAAGCTAAGGGATGAGCTCGCTCCGGTATTTAAAGATCTCCCTTTCGGTATTGCCGAAGAAAACCTGCAGTCAAGAATACGCGGCAATATTGTGATGGCCTTATCGAATAAATTCGGGTGGCTTGTTCTTACAACCGGAAACAAAAGCGAAATGAGCACTGGATACGCGACACTTTACGGAGATATGGCGGGCGGTTTTGCCGTCATAAAAGACGTCCTGAAAACAACGGTTTACGACCTTGCCGGTTATAGGAATTCGATTAAGAAAGTGATACCTGACAGGATAATAACAAGGCCTCCTTCGGCTGAACTCAGGCCGGATCAGAAGGATTCCGACAGCCTGCCGGAATATTCTGTTCTGGACATAATCATTCACGGATATGTCGAAGAGGATAAGACCGTTCTGGAAATCATAGAAGAAATAGGCGACAGTGCGCTTGTTAAAAAAGTAATCCGCATGATCGATTTAAGTGAATATAAAAGAAGACAGGCTCCTCCCGGAATTAAAATTACTCCGCGGGCTTTCGGCAGGGACAGAAGAATGCCGATTACAAATGGTTATAAAACTTTTGAGGCCCGGTAATCATGCTTATACTGGGAATCGAGACTTCCTGCGACGAAACCTCCGCCGCTCTTGTGGAAGACGGAAAAAATATCATTTCAAACATAGTGTACTCACAGATAGAAATTCATAAAAAATTTAACGGCGTTGTTCCGGAAATAGCTTCACGCAATCACATCATTAAAATCCTGGACGTAATCGATGAAGCGGTGAAGAATGTTCCTTCCGGTAAAATTGACGCGGTTGCCGTCACAAATGGCCCCGGACTTATCGGAAGCCTGCTGGTCGGTCTGACAACGGCAAAAGGAATTTCTTATACAAAAAATATTCCGCTGATTCCAGTCAACCATATTGAAGCGCATATGTACGCGCCCCATCTTTTTCAAACAATAGAATTTCCATATATCGCCCTTGTCGTATCGGGAGGTCACACCCTTATTACAATTGTGAAATCATTCGGTAAAATAAAAATAATCGGTTCAACAATAGATGACGCTATTGGGGAAGCCTTCGACAAAACAGCGAAATTACTCGGATTGGGATATCCCGGGGGACCGGTTATTGACCGCTTGGCAAAAGAAGGGGACACGGAAAGGATGCCGGAATTCCGTAATATGCCGGTTATTCTGCCGGATAAGGGAAATGACAGGTATAATTTCAGTTACAGCGGGCTTAAAACAGCCATCGCATTCAGGTTAAAAAATATTTCTTTAAATGAGCAGAATATCAGGGATATATCGGCAAGTTTCCAGAAAACGGCAGTGGAAATTCTTATTAGAAAAGCAAAAAACGCATTAAGTGATTTTAACCTTAATAGGCTTGTAATTTCTGGCGGAGTTGCTGCAAACAGCTTTCTTCGCACCGAATTTGAGGGACTAAAAAAAGAAGGAATTGAAATATTCACGGCTCCCGTTGAATATTGCGGTGATAATGCCGGAATGGTTGCCGGAAGGGGTTATCAGGATTTTTTTCTGGGTAAAACCGGGGATTTAAGGACGGAGGTTTTTTCACGCCAGCCTTTGATAATCAAGGGAAAAAGATAGGAAAATATTATGCGGAAAAATGGTATAAATCATACATGCCCGGTCTGCGGCGGCAATAAATCATCAATTATCTTTAAGAATGAACAATTCATCCTTTATTCCTGCCGGCGGTGCCGCTCAAATTTTCAGGACCGGCTTAAGGATATTGATAAGCCTTATGATGAAAAATATTTTTCCGATAACCATGTCCGGGCTTATGGAACAAGTTATATCGGGGATGAGGAAAATATACGCTCCATTTCAAGAAGACGCCTTGAAAATATTAAAAAGCTCTTGCCTTCCGGGAAAACTCTTCTGGATGTTGGTTCAGCAATGGGAATATTCTGCTCCGAAGCAATAAAAGCAGGTCTGGAATCAAAGGGAGCGGAAATTTCGGAATACGCCAGGGAATATACCAGAAGCCGCTTTAATATTGATTGCTACCCCGATTTTATGGATATCGAGGAAAAGTTCGACTGCGTTACTCTATGGTTTACGCTGGAACACATTGAAAATCCCGGATTATGGATTCAAAAATGCCATTCATTGCTGAATAACGGAGGCTTGATTTGCATCGCCATTCCGAACGGCAGGGGAGCTTTCGCTCTTTTTAATCCCGGAGATTATTTCAAAGCGCGTCCGGTTGAACATTATTTTGAACCTTCATTAAAGGGTTTGAAAATTCTGTTTAAAAAATCAGGCTTTAAAATCGAAAAATTTGAATATTTTGGCCTTCATCCGGAAAGAATAAAATTTCTGGGAAAGCCGCTTCCACAATTGAAAATACTTCAGAACCTTCAAAAAATATTACGTTCAGGAGACACTCTTGAGGTCTACGCCGAGAAAATTAATGCATTCTATAAGGATCATTGATATTTTCATTCCAAACAACATTTGGCTTGCCCCGATGGCCGGTTACACCGGTAAAGCCCTAAGAGAATTTGCAAAAATATTCGGGGCAGGATTAACTTTTACGGAAATGGTAAGCCTTGAAGGTTTGATAAGAGGAGATAAGAGAACCCTCAAATACATTGATATCAATAACGATGAAAATACAGTTATACAGCTCTTCGGTAAAAACGAGCCTGAAAAGTTTTACAGGGCCGGAAAAATCCTTCAAGAAAGATCGGGAGCGAAACTGGTTGATATCAATTTCGGATGCCCGGTTAGGAAGGTAATCCGCAACGAAGCCGGATCATTCCTTCTCAAAACTCCCGGGGCCATGGCGGATATTGTAAAGGCCCTCAAAGATTCAGGCCTTTCGGTTTCTGCAAAAATACGCTCCGGCTTTGATTGTATCAATATTGAAGAGACAATACCGGCTTTAAATCTTGCCGGAGCAGACATGATCATCGTACACCCAAGGCTTGCCGTTCAATTTTATAACGGCGCCGCGGACTGGAATCTGATAAAGAAAGCCGGTGAATTAACTGATAGAGTACTGATAGCAAGCGGTGATGTCAAGTCTCCGGAAGATGCAAAAATAATCTTGGAACTTACTCTTGCAGACGGGTTGATGATCGGCAGAAAAGCTGTCGGATCACCATATATTTTCAAACAAATAACAGAATATTTTGAAAATGGAACTTACAAAACTTACAGCTTTGGCGAAATCAAAGAAATAATGCTTGAATTTGCCGGCCTGTATACAGGCATTGACGGAAAAAGAGGCATTGTCCCGATCCGTTCCGAATTGATACAGTATGTGAGGGATTATAAAAACTCACGTGAGATCCGGCATAGGATTTCACTTATTCATACAATCGATGAATTGAAAGAAATTTTAAAAGACTGGCACTAACAAGCGTGCCCCTTCGTCAACAGACTGTGTGAAAACACAGTAAATATGCTATAATTATTAGAACAAAAATAATCGGAGTAAAAGATGAAGCATATTGAGGGAGAATCAAGGGATCAGATAGTTCTGTTCAATGAAACACTGGAAGATCTGTTAGGAGAAGAAGATCCGGTAAGGTTTATAGATATTTTTGTTGATAAGCTAAATATGAAAGGAGTTGGTTTTAAAGTAAAAGAAGCATCAACCGGCAGAAGTTCATATAAATCCGAAATACTTTTAAAAATCTATATTTACGGATATTTGAATAAAATCAGGACAAGCAGGAAATTAGAGAGAGAGTGCCGAAGAAACACAGAGTTGATGTGGCTGACTGGACGACTAGCGCCGGATTTCAAGACGATTGCCGACTTCAGGAAAGATAATAAGAAGGGAATACAGTCGATATTCAGAGAATTTTTGAAGATATGTCATAAAGCCGGGCTTTTATCATTTGACGTTGTTGGAATTGATGGAACCAAGATCAGTGCGCAAAACCACAATAACAATGTTTATCATAGGAAAAACATAGAAGAAATCATACATAGAATAGATCAAAAGATCGAAGAATATTTGAATGAGATGGATAAGAACGATAAGGAAGAAAAGAATGAATTTGAATTTCTTTCCGGAAAGATAGCGGAACGTTTAAAGAAAATGAAAACAAAAAAGGATAAAGTTGAGGCTATTAAAAAGATTTTTGAGGGAAATCCTGAAATGGAGAAATATTATTCAAATGACCCGGAAAGCCGGTTTATGAATGATAAAGGGAAATCCGACATTGCATATAATCTGCAGATGGCAGTAGATGATGCGAATAAACTGATTGTGGTGATTGATGTGACGAATGAAAACAATGATATCAAACAGATGGCAGGAATGTGTGACCGAGTAGAAGAAATAAAGGACGAGCTTAAGGTAGAGACTGAAACGGTCAAAGTATCGGATGCCGGTTATTACAGCGAACCGCAGATACTGGAATGTATAGATAAGGGACATAACGTATATATGCCGAATCCGGATGACGGACATAAGGCAAGGATTCGAGGCAAAGAAGATAATAAAGGAGTACCTGCTGAAGAATACCAGGTTGATAAATTCAAATATGATCCGGGACAAAATGTTTATTATTGTCCGGAGGGAAACCCATTAGTGAGAAATGGGAAAAAAGTAGAGAAGGTCAATGGAGGAAAAGAGATAGTCAGGTACAAGTGCGGCTTATGCAGCCAATGTGAAGTAAGAAATAAGTGTACTGAAAGCGTGGAAGGACGAAGTATCAAAGTACCAGTTAGAAAAGAAGAAATTGAGAACTTCAAGAGGAAAATTCGTTCTGAAGCCGGGAAAAAGATCATAGAGAAAAGGAAAGAGATATGTGAACATCCATTTGGATCGATAAAAAGGAATATGGGTTACAGTTATTTTTTAATGAAGGGAAAGGATGGCGTTCTGACGGAATCCAGTTTGGCAGGATTCATTCATAATTTAATAAAAGTATTGAATATATTGGGAATAAAGAGACTTATGACTCTGGTTTGATGCTAATAAACCATCGTTTATCGTATTCGGATAGATTTTTTAAACTAAGATTTTTTTAGCTTGAAAAATATATCAAAAAATGGAGTCTTTGTATAATTAATCGATTTTACTATAAAATTTTACTGAGTTTTCACACAGTCTGCAGGCTCAGGGCAGGCTATCATGCTGCTTGATATAATCCTTATAATATAGAAGTTTCTCATCCTTGGGAAAGAACTTCAAGCCTTCATTTACAATTTCAAGGGCATGCCGGTAATTTTTGTTATCAATTTCTTTGCCTGCTAACATATGATAAGCGACTTTCAGATTATCTCTTAAAGTGGAATTTTCCGGCTGATAAACCAGGGCAATTTTCAGATAGTATATTCCTTTTTCCAGTTCTTCGCTATTAAAATATTTATTTGCCGTATTTCCGGCAACATAAGCAATGTTATTCAGCAAAGTCCCGGACTTTGGAAAAGTTTTCAAGCCGTTTTTAATTATCTCAATACCTCTGTCAGGATTTCCGGATTCGTAAAATTTTATTCCGACATCCGAGTAGTAATTTTCCAGAATAATATCCAGGTTTGCATCTTTAAATAAACTATGCCAGTCGAGAATAAAATCCTCGTCATATGGGTAATTTTCCCAATCCGATATCAATTTTTCACCGAGTAAATTCATCCCGTTTATCATAAGATTCTTTATATTTTGGGAACCTGGTTTCTCTTTTAGAAATTTTTGCCCGGTTTGAAATGCGTTGGTAAAATCCCTGTCTTTATTGATCATTTTATAAAGTATTCTTGTATAAAGATTGTCCTCGATATCTTCATTGCGGCCTACTATTTTTACGGCATTGTCATAAGCGTTAAAAGCATCCGCATACCGGTTGGATTCTATAATTTGATTTAGGTATTTATCCAGACTATAAAAATAATTGCTTACAAACATTTCTTTGTTAGGCAGATTTGAGATTGCCTCGCCTGAAATATTTAAAGCCCTCTGGTAATCTCTTTTCACATCAGTTAAATAAATACCATATTGACTGTATGCTGCAACTGCATTTGTACTTACATAAATCCCGCCCTGGTAAACTGCCAGAGATTTTAACGCGCTCTGAAAGGCTGATTGTGTTTGCCCAAGCTGTGAAGCAAAATATGCGATATTGCCGTAAGTATAAGCAATTATTCCCTTATTATCGACAACTTCGATCTGGCTGCTTTCATGGCTGTATGCAAATCCTGTAAGCCTTCTGAAAAAGTCCTGGGCTTCTTTATTTGTTCCTATATCAAAGCCGTAAGGGCTTGTGTTTTCAACATCGATCTCGCGTCCGTTGAAAGTAAGCATGGAATAGATATGAGTCGGCAGCACTACAGCCCTGTATGGAATTTTGAAGTCCTCAAGAAGGCTTGAATATAATACTGTGGATGAAAGGCAGTTGTACCTTCCGGTCTTTAACAGGACATCAAGAGTTGTTGAAGATACATCATATCTGTTTAAAAGCCTGCGGTGCATTTCATTAAAAAGAGTCTTCGCAGTTTCAAACTGGTTGTCAAAATTGATCAAAGGCTTGACGCTTTCCTCAAAATTATTTATTTGAGTCAGGTAAAACTGCAAATTTTCGGGTTTTATGCCTGAAACCAGGAGCGATGCCGTTTTCAGGTCGAATTTTTCAGTATGAATTAAAAGCTGGTATTCCATAGAATTTGTGTCGAGTTCCAGAAATTTTGAAATAAAAGCATAGCTGTTTAAGAAAATGAATTGTATTATTAAAATTAAAACTACCCTTTTCATATAAAATTTCAAAGTATGGGAAAATTTGATCCCCAGACTTTCTGCCTCCCTTTACTCCTGAAAAATTTGCATTTATTATAGATTAAATAATATTTTCAGGGAAGTCAATCGGCTAATTCCAAAGTTCATCCGGATGGCTATTCCATATTATTAAGAAGCCTTTCCATCAGTTCATTAATTATTTTATAATTTGAGTTTTGATTAATTATAAATTCCGGTTTCTGAATATATTTTCCGGCAGTAAGTTCATTTCCGCAATTTTTTATCAGCCGATTAACACTTGCCGGGATTGATTCAAGGTGAAACTGTAAACCCGCCGTATTTCCATTAAAAACGAATGCCTGGTTTTCACAAGCCTCGCTTTTGGCAACATGAACCGCCCCGGGTGGAATTGAAAACATATCCCCATGCCAGAGAAAAGCTTTAAATTTCACGGGAAAACCGAAAAACGGATTTTCAATTGATTTCTGAGATATCATTTCAATATCAAACCACCCGATCTCTTTTTCTTTATTCCTTGTTACCTTTCCCCCCAGGACATCGGAAATAAGCTGAGCGCCAAGGCATATTCCGAGAACTTTCTTATCCATCTTAACGGCTTTTTCAATGAATTTTTTTTCAAGGGTGAGAAAAGGATAAAGATTCTCTTCATAAACATTCATCGGGCCGCCAAGAATTATTATGAAATCCTGGTTATTGACATCCGGAAGTCCTTCACCCAGAAATAATTTAGTCTTTGATAAAGTATGCCCTTTTTTTTCAGTCCATTTCCCGATATATGCCTCATCTTCAAAATCAATATTTTGCAGAATATGAATATTCATTTATTTCTCCCGAATTTTTATCAGTTTTGAAATTAATATTAAGGAATTATAGAAGATGAATATAATTTTGTCTAAATTTTGGGTTTAAGATTTGTTTCCAGAAATTAAAAGCTTATGCCACATTTGAAACTGTTTCTTTTGCTCTGGCAGATAATTTTGAAAGCCTTGCGATTTCAGATTCCATCATTAAATCGGTCATTTCTTTTTTGGAAAGAATATATAATTCTTCAAATCTCAGCGCTTCATTCAGTGAATTTTCATCGCCAAGTATGGTTTCGCATGGGAGAACAACCTTACGTGTTTCAATGCATTCGATATTTTCTATAATATCGGGACTATCGTTAAATTTTGCTATGCTTTTTGAGCTGATACTCCCGCCAACCGTGAATGAAAATCCGTAATCTGCGGATTTCCTTCCGGCATAGTAAACAAGGTTCATTACAAAATCACTGTCGGGTGTAACTTCTTCATCCATGTAAGACGCACTCAAATCCGTGCGCCCAAGCGTGATATTGTCTATATTTCCCTGGGCAAGAGCAAAAATATCGTCAACCTGGCTTATGGCGTTTCTGCTTTCAATGTTGATCGACAGCTTGATTTTATTCTCTTTATAAACCGCATGGTATGCTTCGAGAAATTTCTTAAGAGCAAATTTTGTTTCCACCATTGGGGCAATCAACCCGTCAACACCAAGCTCGACAGAATCCTTGATATCCCTGAGGGCCTCGACACCGCCGATTTTCAGGTAAAGCTTAACATCCGCTTTGTTTGTAAGCCTCCGTAAACGGACAATATCGCTGTAGCTGGACCCTTCGGCCTCAAATTCGGATTTTATCGCGACAAGATTGTATTCATTTTTTAATAATAATATCTGATCATAAAGCAGATTTTCTATTCCAAACATAAAATCCTCCGTCTTTATATTTTTCGATATAAATTAAAATTAAATTAATGAAACTGGAAATATTTTTCAAAACTTACTTTTTAGCAAAGGGTGAAAACGATCCTGAGTTATTTCAGGGAAGCACCGCTCGAGAGAGCGGATTGCTATCGGAAGCTCGCTGCGGCGAATCACACTCATGCCGATGCGGTAATGCCAAGGTAAGCAAACAAGAAAGCATCCCTGGCATTATGCAGTTTTGATTAGAACATGTCTGGGTAAGACAAAACTGCCCAGCTTTTGCAAAGAGACTGCAGAATTGTCTTTCTAAAGTTGGTTCTTATCAATTCTGCAAATTATCCGGTCTGCTATTCATTACACTAGCCCGGATAATACGGCCGCATCCTTGATTTTGCTGAAAAATGAATTAAAATTTGAAAACTATAACCAACCTTTTCTAATTGTATTTATAACTCATTGTTATAAAATAGGATATGACACCAATAAAATACTGTTTATTAAACATTTTAAGATTTATGATGATTTTCAGTGAACACATCCGTGCGGCCTATCTCTATGAGTGTGTTTTGCCCCCGCTAGCCGGGATTTAAATAAACGATTCTTTATGATTATCAACAAGCTGAAATTATCTGTTCTTTCTGGTTCTTGACCGGCTGTTCAGGAAAGGATTGATGTTTAAATAAATATAAAACGATTTTTTATTGATTTAACTTATCAAATAAGTTCGCTTAATTACACCATGGAGCATAAGCGCAATTTCTGATTGAACTTATATTATACTTATAAGGAATCTTGGTACAAAATCATTGTTATTCGTAATTAACATTGTTTAAACAAGTTTGAGGATTTCAACCACGGAAGGTTGAGACCGAGGAATCAGAACAAGGACGTACTAATGACGAAGCGGTAAGTAAAAGACAGCTTTTACAAATAATCCTGAATAACAACATCTCAGTACTCAAAGATTACTTCACATGAAAAATGGTGTTAATGCGAAGGGGCGATTTTTCTTTTCGATTCCTTTTCTTTTGAACGATCAAAAGAAAAGGAATAAAGCCATATGCCGTGGTTCCGCGGCATTAAAGGTTCATTTTCACATAAATAAAAGAACTCAGTACATTTTTATAATATTCCTGCATATCAACAAATTTTATTAATACAATGTTTTGTTTCCGTGTAAGAATAATACCATTTGTACTTAGATCGGTTTCATTAATTGATATTTTGATATTATTGTTAAGTATAACATCATTTATTCTCAGGTCTTCATCCGTAAAATCTCCGGTTAATTCTATAACCATTCCATCCATTGATATTGATTTCAATTTACCGACAACCGTTTTATGTGTACTTGGTGAACGGATTGCTATCAGTATCCTATCGCTGGCGTCAGGCTCGACACGGATTGATTGCCTGCGTTCAATATTCATATTATCCTGGAACAGCATCTTGAATATGTTTTTTTCAAATATTTCCTGAACAAAAGGCTTTAAGATTATTCCTTTTATTCCTATTCTAATCATTTCTTCAAAAAAATCTTTCGATGAAGGCGGCGCCCAGAGTATAACCTTAACAAATCTCAACTCCTCATTCTGCTTGATCCCCCTTATTATTTCAATAATATCAACTGTTAAAGGAGTGCAGGAGCATAAGAACACATTGTATTTTTTTGTCTTCAGCTTTCCTGCTATTTCCTTTTTTTCATGAATGCACAAGCATTTTATCCCATTATTTATAAATGTATAGATAATCGGTTTTTGTATCTGGCTGATTGGTTCATAGACCAAAATATTAATTTGATCTGTTATTTGCCTATCAAAGGCATCGGTTTTGTCAATATAATTTTTCAGCCAATTAAGGGCTGTATTCTCGTCATTAAAAAGTCTTCTGGGAGGGCCGCCGGGCATTCTATGCAAGTCCATGAAGAAATTTGCCATAAACCTTGAAATCCCTGACTTTATTATAATCGCAATTGCCGCAACCGAAATCTGGGCTTCTTCCGATTCATAATATTTTCTACTTTCAGGGGTCATATCTTTAACTTTCGAAGAATCAATTAGAACAGGCGATTTTCTACCTTTTACCATTTTATCGACAACCGTAATAATTTCCCTGGCGTCATCAGCCGTATGAATTTCGCTGACGGTAAGTATCCTGACAATCCCATCATCTCCCATGAAGACATTTGACGAGTTTGTTTCTACCATTTCCAGTATTGAAATATTATTTCTACTTGCATATTGCTGTACTCCGGTGCTGCTTTCAAAAACATTTTTCAGCCAATGTAAGGCTTTACTCTCATCATTGAAAAGTCTTTTAGGGGGGCCGGACTGCTTGCTGAAATCTATAAAGAAATCGGACATCATTTTTGAAATTTTTGAACCTAAAACAACAGCCATCGCTGAAATCGATTGAACAGCCTCATCCGCCTCATAATATTTTCTGCTCTCCGGGGTCATTTCAATTACCCTTGAATTATCTATCAATAGAGGAAATTTAGCGTCTTTTGCAATACGATTAACCGCGTTAATGTTTTCTTTCGCATTATCTTCAGTTTGAATTATTGTCAAACATATTACCCGTATAATACCATCGTCTGCCAGTAATATTTTTGACGTTTTTGTATCTATAGATTCTATTATGGAAATATTATTTTGACTCAGGTATTGCTGAAGGTCAAAATCTTTATTATAAAAATTTTTCAGCCATTCAATTGCTTTACTATCTTCATTGAAAAGTCTTTTAGGGGGGCCGGGATATTTAATTATATTTTTCAGGAAATCTGTCATGTTGTTTGTCAATACATTGCCGAAAACAACTGCAACCGCAAAAACAGAATCGATCGCAAACATAGATTCATAATATTTTAAGTTTTTTGAATCGATTTCCCTGAACTGCATCATATCAAGTAAAAGAGGATATGAATTACCGGAGGCTATTTTCTTGATGGCGTTGCTGTTTTCTTTTACGCAGTCTTCAGATTGGAGTTCTTTAATACAGGTAAGCCTAATAATCCCATCATCGCCTAAATTAATCTTGGATGAGTTCGTTTCAAGCGCATTCATCATTCACATAATCTCCTTACCCAATAACAGATAAATCAGAATATGATATGATTAAATACCCCAATAAAACATTTTTCATCCATTCCAATTATAGCTTTCAGCAAATAAAAATGCAATATAAGTAGACAAAAATTTCAACAATTATTTTACCCGTCCTGCAACCAGGTATTCCGTTGTTTCACCGGCTTTATAAACCCTTTTCGAATGATCGATGTCTGCCCGGAACCTTTGATATGGGAGCTTTACAAATTTATAACCTGAACAATAAGCCTCGAAAAGACTCTTAATAAAATCTTCCGAAACAAGCCCCTCGTTATTATATGAAAGAATGACATATCTAGAATTTATTTTTGAAAATAATTCCAAATATGCCGATTCCGATTTGCTCCTGAGGCTGTAATCCGAAATCAATTCTTTACTGTCTCTTAAACCCGTTATTCCCCTCGGAAAAAATCTATTAAGATCCCATTTCACGATTGTTTCAAGTATATGATAATTTCCCGAGTACTGGCGGTGATTGTAAGGCGGATCAATGTAGGTTAATAATATATTATCGTTTTTCAATTGTTCAAGAAGTTTTAAGGAATCAACGCAAAATACCTTGTGATTTCCAGGATTGGATTTACTTTTAACAGGTTTTATTGCAATCATTTCCATCGGTTTTTCAGCGGTTTTTTTAATTTTTTTCAGGAAGGCACCGTAAACCGAAGCTGTGTTGGCCGCCCTGTCCGCTGATTCCAGAAGACAGGCTATAAGCCAGGTTTTTTCATTGCCGGCGAGAAGGCCTTTCCGGTTCCATTCTTCGATTTTATCCCTGACAGCCTGAATTTTAAGCCCATTTTCGCCTGAAAAATATTTTCTTCCCTGACTTCCGCCGTCGCAGTAATAATCATAAAATTCACCGCTTTTACCGCTTAAATTTCCAAGATATGTTAATACCTTGATAAAAGGCATATCTTCGATTAAATCATTACTGCAGCCGTAAGAATGGGTTTTTACCGGTAAAGGTTTTGTATCATATACTGATTTTTCCTCGTCGCTGTTAAGAAGTTTTTTAAATTCCGGGAAGCCATCGAATATAATATAAGATGCCGTAAGGCAGTATGAGTAATACTGCCAGTCATTTGCGTAAACAGCATATCCCAGGGACTTAAAAAGCTGCGATACAACGCCGGTTCCGGAGAACAGATCAAGGACTGTTCCGCCTTCCGGAATATTGTATTCTCTAATAATATTTTCTATGTGTTTTAACAAGCTGAATTTAGATCCGATATAATTCATGGTTTATTCTTCCTTAAACTTTTCAGGATTTTATTATAACCTATTATTGACGTTAATACATTAAATTTTTTTACTTTTTAAAATTTTCTAGTTATATTATATAAAAAATATATTTAAGGAAATTATATGAAAGTAACTGTACCGAAAGAAGAGATCGACAAGCTTATCAATGAATACGGATCAACGGAAAACGAGGCAGTTAAGGCGTTTCTGGACGCACAACAGGCTTCCCAGGATGCTTTTCAGCAGGTGCTCAGCAAACAGCTTGGAGCCAAAAAGAACGGAAGCAACGGTAAAAGGGTAAATACCGTTTTTACCCCCCGGCAGATCAAGGAACACCTGGACCGATACGTTATAGGCCAGGAGGAGTACAAAAAGCGGCTTTCAATCGCGGCGGCATTCCATTTTGCAATACTGCACTACCTTGACGAGAATCCCCAGGAAACAATGGTAAAACGCTTCCGCAAGAAAAACACAATCATAGCCGGCCCTTCCGGCAGCGGAAAAACATACAGCGTGGAAGTATTGGGGGATCTTCTTGAAGTCCCTACGCTTATTATAGACGCAACTGATTACACCGAAGCCGGGTATGTCGGTAAAAGCGCCGATGATATGATCCGTGAATTGATCGATATGGCCCCCGGGGCCACACATAATGAAAAAGGCGAATTCATTAATAAATACGGCGGAATTATTTTTATTGACGAAATCGACAAGAAAGCCAAAGACGGCCAGCTTGCCGGATATGATATTTCCCGCGAAGGATTCCAGAGAGCTGTATTGAAGCTGATAGAACGTAAGTTTGTTTCCATAGATAACCCGATGTCGCCGGCATCGCAGATTCAGGAAGTTATCAACGTCCAGCGCGGCGGCGGGACAAAAAAGCAGGAAAACATGATCAGCACGGAAAAGATTTTGTTCATTGTCGGCGGTTCTTTCCAGCGGGTGAACGACAGCCTTGAAGAGATAGTCAAGGACCGGATTAAGCATCAATCCGGCAGGGTCCGGGATGACGGAAGCTTTATGGTAACAGGATTCGGCCCGGATGAATCTGAAGGAAGAGCGAAGGCAATGCTGAATTTATACAAGGAAGCCGATGTCGACGATTATATCCGTTTCGGCCTTATACCCGAACTTGTGGGAAGAATTCCTATCAGAAGCTACGTGAACCTTCTTTCTAAAAACGATCTTATCCGAATTATGAGAGATACGGAGGATTCCATCATTCACCAGTATATCGCCGAATTCAAAGCCTTCGATATAGATATTCATTTTAACGATGAGGCTATTGAATTTGTCGCGGGGCTTTCGGAAAATAAAAAGACCGGCGCGAGGGCGCTTGTAAGCGTCTGGGAGAATATTTTCACGGATTTTCAGTATGAAATGCCAGGCTCTCATTTCAAGGAATTGACTATCAGTGAAGAATTATGCAGGGCCCTAAAGACGCCCTGTTAAATCTTCTTGAACTGTCTCCTTTTGTCGATTTTACCGACAGGTTCAACAAGGAATATAATATCGAGCTGGTTCTGGAACAGGAAGCCCAGGAATATGTGGAAAATTTTGCCCGACAGAACGGCATTCAGATATCCGACACTTTGAAACAACTTTTAAAAGGGGCATCCTCTCTTAATTATATGAATATTACAGGAAAATACAATATTACCGTTGGTATGCTCAAGGACCCTATTTATTTCGATAAGCTGTTTACCGAATGGTACAAGCAGTCGAGATCAGACGGGCCGCTGCCGGACCTTCCGCAGACAGAACAACCTGAAAATAAGCAGAATGATTCAGGCAAGGCTGAAACCGGCGGAGTTGAATAATTATTTCGGGAGCACGGATTGTTATTATTCGTAATGACCGGAAACTCGGAAGCAAAGCCGTTAATTAAGAGCTGGCGTTTAAAAAAAGATCCTGCCGTCAGAAGAATGGAATATTATTCCGGAGATAACGCCCGCCTTATTATCAGCGGTAAAGGAATTGTCAGAACATCAGCCGCGGCTGCTTTTCTTCTCGGCAAAAATAACTACAGAGATACGGATATTTTAATCCATATAGGATTCTGTTTTGCCGTAAATACAGATTTCGCTCCAGGAACCCCTGTTATATGCAACAAAATTATCAACGAATCATCGGGAAAATCATTTTACCCCGACATCATCTTTAAACATGAATTGAATGAATCATCAATTTCAAGCTATTCGTTTTTCAAAGGAATTGATGCGGATGAAATAAAAGAAGCTGGGCTTTTCGATTCCGAAGCGGCCGGCTTTATTGAAAGCGCTCTTGCCTTCCTGCCTCCACATCGCGTTTTATGCATTAAATTTATAATCCCGGCCGAAGAATACAATTCAAAGAGCGTCAACCGCCTGGGCAACAAATATATTTATTATAATCATCCTTTAATAGAAAAATTAATTCTTGCCGCTCAAACTTATTTTACAGAAAAACCAATTGCCATTCCCGATGATGAAATCGAATTTCTTGAACAAATATTTGTCAGACTGCGACTGACGGAGACAATGAAGCATAGACTTATGGAACTTGCAGAGCATTACATATTTAAACATCAATGCGGGCTGGATGTATTAAAACCTTACCTGTTAATTGAACCGGAATCAAAACAAAAAAGAAATTCAATTTTCAATTCCATTGTAGACATACTTTCGGAAGGATGATTTTAATATGTTTTCACACCTATATATTGAAAAAAAGGCTTTAGAATATCCAATGACCCGGAAAATTTTAAAAAGTTTTCCAAATTCCGTCAGAATAACAATTGATCATTACAAGGATTTTTTCTGCCGTCCGGATCAGGATTATACCGCCCAGAAATCTTCTCAAAAGCTTATACTGGCCGTTAAGGAGGATAGGTTTCTTTACAGGGTGCCGGAAATCTGCATTGATAATGACCGGGAAAATTTACAGAACAGCGAAATATATTACTCTTCAGCGGTAATAAACTGCATATATAACTGTGAATACTGTTTTTTACAGGGTATGTACCCATCCGCGAATATTGTTGTTTTTGTCAATATTGATGATTTTTTCGGGGCTGCGGAAAATAAAATCAATGAATCGAAAGAAAATCATATTAAATTGAAAGTTTCTTATGACTCAGATATCATAGCATTGGAAAACATCGTACCATATGCTTACGAATGGATAAGATTCGCAAAAAGAAACCGGAGAGCAACGGTCGAAATCCGTACAAAAAGCGGAAATTTTAATTCGATATCGATGCTTGACCCCCCTGAAAATATTGATCTTGCCTGGACATTATCCCCGCAATCCGTTGCCGAAGAATTCGAAAATGGCGCTCCCTCGCTTGAATCAAGGATTTCATCCGTCCGGCAGGCCGTTGATAAAGGCTGGAAAGTCAGGCTTTGTTTTGACCCTGTGATAATGGTTAAAAACTGGAAAGATATTTATTCGGAATTTATTGATTATATTTTCACTCAATTGCCTTACGGTGAAATTCATGATATAAGCACAGGCGCATTCAGAATGCCGTTTGAATATTTCAAAAAGATAAAAAAAATCAGGCCTGATTCCGGTTTATATTACACTAAGCTGGAAAACCGTAGCGGAAATATCCGATATCCCGAAAAGTCAGAATTTGAGATGCTGGATCATATCGGCAATTGCATAAATAAATATAAAAGATGATAAGGCTTACCGAACTGATGTTCGGCGGTTGACTAGGGGGCCGCTCGAGAGGGCGGGTCATTAACGGGAAGAGCGCTGCGAAAGAAAGTAACTTTTGCAGCCCTTCGTAACTCACGTCCTGTTCGAACAGATCTACGGGCACGCGCGAGTCCTATCGCGCTCGCAAAAGTGACTTTCTTTCTCCGCTGTGCTTTCCCGTGAATCTAGTAAAGAAAGAACAGCCGGGAAATTAGTTTATGATTAATAATAATCTGAAATTGACAGTTCTTTTTGGTTATTAGCCGGCTGTTCTGAATATTTACAAAAGTCCCCTGTTTGTGGAAGAGAGGTTATATCTGTTTACAAAATGATTCTTGACAATCAATAAATTAAAATGCTATAATAAAAATATTTATGTCCGTTGACCGGCAGAATATTTTTTTATAATATTACTAAGTTTTTTAATAAGTTCGTATTTTACAAGTATTTTGAAGTAATATATGAAGTGCGCATATCACTCCGAAATTAGAGTAATATACGCAATGCGTATATATCGAGTTGTACGAAAGAAATGCCCAGTAAGTTTATTTTTTGGAGAGTGTTATGAATAAAATAATTATTTTATTATTAGTAATATTGTTTAATATCTTTTTATCTAACAATTTATATTGTAATTGGTCTCCAGTTGATGGTTCGTCATTAAAACAACCAAGAACAATGCAGCTAATTAATAATAAGTCTATATTTATTGAAAATGAAACAATTTCAATAAAAATTGAAAAAGAAAGTGCTTTTGTTAGTGTATTATATAAATTAAAAAATACAATAAATAAACAGGATGTTAATGTCAGTTTCCCAGTTGAATATTTATTAGAACCATATTTTGATGAGTTTAATAATAGTAATAAGGTTGACTATTTCAACGCTTATGAAAAAAGTGCTGATAACTATCAAAAAATAGTTTGCAATGAATTATCAATAACAAATAATTTTAATAAAGATAGAGATGAATATAATATAACTCGATGGTATAATGCAAAGCTCAATTTTGTAAAAAATGAACTTAAAGAAATTAAAGTTGAATACAAGATGAGTCTCGGTTTTGGAGATGGTATATCAACAATAGATTATTTTGTTAGATATTCACCAAGGACTTTTAAATATTTATTAACACCTGCAAAAAATTGGGGAAATGGGTTAGCCAAACATATAGAAATTAATATGGATTTAAATGATTTAAAAACCAATAATTTAATACTAAATAATATAAAATTTCCTGGAAGTAAAAATAAATTTGGAATTTTCCAGGGATTAATAAACATTATTTCCCCAAATAAAACATTAATTAACAATAAATATTATTATAGTTTTAAATCAGATAATTTCAATTTTAACAATGCAGAAAATATTGAATTGGAATTTGATGTGGGTTCAATTTATAATTCTCAAATAGCATTAAGTAATAGAATTTCTAATAATCAAATTATTTCAATGAAGTCTTCTTCTACTCTTATAGATAAAAAGTATAGTTATTCAGTTTCTAATTTAATTGATAATAATTTTTCTACTGCTTGGGTTGAAGGTTCTTCTGGCCAAGGAATCGGCGATTGGGTTGAGTTCACATTTGATAATCCGAAAATAGGTTATATTGGAATTATCAATGGCCTTTTTATAAATGAAAAGCTATATTATGCCAACAGTAGAATAAAAAAATTAAATTATTATGTAGAATATAATACAAATTATAATGATCCAAATAACATAACTTTTCAACAGCAATATTTAACATATCATACTAATAATTATGAATCTTATGACATTAACTTTGAAGATAAACCTTATTTTAATATTTCTAAGTCAAATTTTTATAGAGTATTAGAAAGAGTATATGAAAACCCAGATTCTCCATTTCCAATTAAAAAATTTAGATTAACAATAAAAGATGTTTATCCTGGAAAAAGTTATAAAGATACCTGTATTTCAGAAATATATTTTTTAAGCAATTAAGTAAAACAACTGGGCGTTTCCTTCGTACAACATGGCGTACACGTTCCGCTCCGTCCTCACTAGCGTTCCGGGCGGTGCTCAGGCTTCGCCACATTTCGCTTTGGCACGGATTTTTGCCTGAAATTTATTAAAGAGGGAATATGATGTTTAATAATGACTGTATTTATAGAAAAACTTTACGGCAAAGTGGCAAAAACACGTGCCAACCCTGACGGGCCGCGAAACGTCGTGTACGCCTGCCGTTATATGCAATGCCTTAAATTTTCTTGTTTTATAAATATTAGTATAATAGGAGGTTAAAATGAATCCTAATGTTAATTTGACATTATTTTCTAAGGATAGTTATCGCTCGACCCGACAAGGGAAAATGGTGCTTAATTTTAGTGCGCTCCAAATATTTCCCTTATTGTGCCCAGTAGAAGAGTATAAATGGTTCCCAGGCTGGGAATGTATAATGGTATATTCCAAAACAGGGATTGCAGAGAAAGATGCCGTCTTTTTAACCAAAGAAAAGGACGGTTCTAATATTGTCTGGACAGTTATCACATATGATCCACCCAATTTAATTGAATTTAGTATCGTAAACGGTCTGAATTCCGTCGAGAGATTCAGTATTATTTTGACAGAGATATCTCATAAAAGTACTGAACTTGAATGGAAAATCATGAATACATCTTATTCAAAAAATAGTATTGAACAAAACAAAAATCAAAATAATGAATCTTTTAATATTTTTTTAGAAGATAGAAAAAAGGAAATGGACTACTATCTACGGACAGGGAAAATAATTCAATAATTATATTAATAAGGCACTGCGCACAACAGCAAGTCAGCGGTTGCGCTCGAGTACTCGCTCCACCCAAATCGCCGGGCTGGTTGAAAGCAATTAAATATGTTAATTTTTATAAATGCTTTTTGATATAATATTTACAGCTTAATTAAATACCGGCGACTTCGCCGACTTGCACCCGTTGTACGAAAATTTCCGGGCCGAAGCTGATGATATTACTTTTCCGGCGTCCTTGCCGGAAAAATGATTTATTATTTAAAATGTATTAGAATTTATATCGATTAGTAGAGGTTTTAAATGGCATTATTATCAGAAATTGAATCTGCACTAATGCTTGGAATTACAGTTGAATTATTAAATTCATATACAAAATATTGTCCAAAATCTGGCGAAAATGTTAAATTAAAATATAAAATAGTAAAAGGTATAAAACATTTTGAAAAAGATGATATTCTATTTTATCATAAATATTTAAACAGTCCGTGGCCTATGCCAAAAAAAGGAGAAAGACCATATATTCCTAAAGCAATCCAAGATTTTATAAAGTTTGAATCACATTATTCCTGTTCAATTTGCGGTCATATGGATAATGGTGAAATAGCACATATTGAAGCAGTTTCAACAACACTAAATAATAGTCCAGATAATCTTATTTATTTATGTCCAAATCATCATACAAAATATGATTATGGTTACAAACCTAATAGTAATGTTACATTAGAAGAAATTCGTGCTTCAAAACTTTTAAAAAGAAATGCTTTACAAAGAGTGATGAAATATGAGTCTAATACAGTTAAATTATTAAAAGTTACATTATTAAACATAAAATCAATCAGTGAAAAACTAGCCTTTGAAAGTGATAAAACAATGCTAGAGATTTATAATGTTGAATTACAAAACATTGTGAAGAATTTACCAGAATATATAGATAAAGCAAATGATGACGCAAAAAAAGATATAAGTTTAGTAAATGAAAAAGAACTATTATCTAAAAATGCACCAAATTTAATAAAATATTCAAATATAATAATAAAAGATTCTTCTTTGTTCAAAACATCCGTTGACTCAATAATCAAGATTTCTAACGAAATATTTATTGATTTAGATGAATATCCCTGTCCTCATTGTGGAGGAAGCGGACTAACAGGATTACTCGGTGATATATGTGTTTATTGTAAAGGTTCTTGTGTAGTCTCAAAGCAAATGGTTAATAGTTATGACTCTAATAAAATTGATGAAGTTGAATGTCCTCATTGTGGAGGAAGCGGACTAACAGGATTACTCGGTAATATATGTATTTATTGTAAAGGTTCTCGTAGAGTATCTCATAAAAAGTTTGATCAGTATGATCCAGATAAAATCGATGAAGTTGATTGCCCTCGTTGTGGGGGAAGCGGACTAACAGGATTACTCGGTGATATATGTACTTATTGTAAAGGTTCTCGTAGAGTATCTCATAAAAAGTTTGATGAGTATGATCCCGATGAAACCAATGAAGTTGAATGTCCTCATTGTAGGGGAAGTGGTCTATCAGGATTAGTCGGTAATGTATGTAAATTATGTAAAGGTTCATGTGTTGTAACTAAGATAGTATATAAAGAATATATCAAGAAATATGGAACTATTGGCGATTAAAGCCTCCGCCGTCCTGGGCTCCGGCTTTTTGCTTAAACATTCGGCCCGGAAAACATCGTACAACGGCCTTGTAGAAAAAGTTAATTTCAGGTAATAATCCTCCATTCCCAAACAGTTTGTTTTTTTTGATCTGTCTGGAATTACTTTATTTATATAAAACCGGGCTGAATTTACCGGCAAAGCTGCTTTTATTCCATCACTATGCCATTATATCCCTCCATAGACCTGAATTTTCCCGATATTGTGCACAGTATTATATAATACCCATTGAATATTCACTTTTCCCTTTCCCCTCAGCGTAAATCGATCCATACCTTTACATGCCCTTATATTCCCGAATACAGGCTCAACTATAGCCATTCTTTTCGCATAAAGCTTTCTGCCTTCAGGTGTATCTATGAACTTTCTCATTTCGTCCGAGTAATGTCTGTTATCCGCATTTAACGGCCTTTTTGGCTATATAGTAGCTCTTATGGAACCTCCGTGTTCCCAAGGTTGTTTGATTTTATTTTAATTCTTCAGGAAGTCTTTCTGGAATGGACAATTACGGCAGGCCGATAACCGGCACATATACTTCGCATATGTAATATGATTCACCGTATAGTTATATCTGAACCTGAGTTCCTCTCCTTTCTTGCATATATAAACATTATTTTCCGGATCATATTGAAAATCATCAATTGTATACTGCCCTTTCTTCGCAGGCTTATGTCTGTCAGCGGTTTCAAACCTGCAATCGCGCTTCCTGAAATTCGTATCCGGGATGACCGGTTTCATACCGTTTTGCGAAATATATTTCAGGTTCTTTTCGCTGAAATAATTGGTGTCCGCGGTGATTATTTTATCCTTTAAATCTTTTCCCAATTCTACTTTTGCTTTACGGATCATCCCTTTCAGGAATTCCCCCTCAGACCCGCTCCCAAAAGCTTCGGGATATACCACAACCTGATACTTCGAATCCACTACAGAAAGTCCGTTGTAGCCCTGGATAACACCATGTGAACTCTTTATTTTCGCACTCTCGTTGTCAGTGACATTGGACTGCTTTTCACCATGCCGTGCCTTGTTTTTGGGTTTTTCACTTTCCAGAAACTTTTCTATCTTTTCAGCTTTCTTTAAAATCTTCTCGATCCGTGCCAGATCTTTTTCCTTATCCTTCTCAGGAAAACCGCCGTCCTGATCACGCTTTTCATGTTCATCAAGCATTTCCTTAACCAGGTTTTCCAGCTTCTCTTTTTTCTTCTTCAAATCCTTAAATGTTCCGCTCCATTCCTTTGATGCATTTGACGATAGTTTGCACCCGTCCAGCGCGAACATATCCCCGCCTATGAGATTCAGTTCGTCACAAACCATCAATATATTCAGGAATACGGTATTTATCTCATTTTTCATCGAAGAAACAAAATCGGCGATTGAAGTAAAGTGCGGTATTGAATTGGCGGAAATGGCTTTGGCTATAATATTCGTTTTACACAAATATTCGATTTCACGTGATGTAAAAATACCGCGGGAATAGCTGTAGAGTATTATCTTCAGCATAACCCGCGGATTATAGGCCGGGGCACCGGTAGCATCGTTCTTATACTTATTCTCAAAGATTTTAAGATCAATTCTGCTGTCAACAAGAAAACTGAGTGTATATTCAAATGTTCCCGGTATAATCTGCTCATCGAATGAGACAGGTATGAGTTCCATTTGATCGTAATTAACTTTCTTATGTCTTGCCATAATTGATTTCCCCTCTTGATTTTATTTACAATATATTTTAAAGTATAACCGTTATTTTGTACATGAATGACGGACTTTTTCTACAGGCTCAACAACAGCTTAGCGTTCCGTTCCTCGGCGTTGCGACGCCTGCGGTACTCAGGGCTGCGCCCACATTTGCCTTTGACACAGTTTTTGCGTTATAATATTTGAAGGAAAGTTTTATGAGAAATAATAAAATTTTACACTTTAAGGAAGCATTTACACAAAAAGGCAAAAACTGCGCCAATCGCTGACACGAACGTCAAACGTCGCCAAGCTATACCGTTATGTGCAATACTCGCGTTCGATTTAATAAATATTTATAGGGCGATTTAATTTTGCTTCTAAATTTTTTTTGATATAAAATAATACTTATAAATTTCAACTTTTTTTTGACTTTATTCTACTTTCTCATATAGAATATTTGACAGATTAAAATTAAAATATAATTATAAAAATAAGTTAATTGTAAAGTAAGGAGGATATTATTATGATAAGTAAATCATTTTCAACAACAACTAAGAAGGTTTCAAAAGAGCAACTTTGGAAGCTTATGTCCCACATCAATGATTGGAAAAAGTGGGATAACACAGTTGAATATTCTGAACTTCAAGGAGACTTTAAAACTGGATCAACATTTATTTTAAAACCTAAAGAAGGACCAAAAGTAAAAATAAAATTAATTGAAGTAAAACCAAATAATTATTTTAAAGACTGTACTATATTTCCTTTGGCTAAAATGTTTGGAGAACATTGGTATGAGGAAACGTCTGATGGCGTAAAAATTACTGTAACGATGACTATAAAAGGTATTCTGTCCTTTTTATGGTATAAAATAGTTATGAAGGAATTAGTTGAACATCTTCCGGAAGATGTAAAAAATCAAATTCAAGCTGCATATAAGTTATAATTTATTTGCACTATAATTAGAGTAATCTAGAAGATTTATAAAAGAGGTATTAATATGAAATATTGGATTAATACAGTTTCAAAAGATCATGTTATGATTGGTAAAAAAAATGGAATAGTTCAAGCCAATCATGGAAAATTATCACCATTGAAACGATTAAAAGTTGGAGATCAAATAATTTATTATTCGCCGAAAACCTCATTCGAAAATGGTGAACCTTTAAAAGCATTTACAGCAATTGCAGAAATAATCGATGAAAAAATATATCAAATAGAATTAAGTGATGACTTTAAACCATATAGAATAAATGCTAAATATTTGGATTGCAATGAAGTTAAAATTGAACCTCTGATAGAAAGTTTAAATTTTATTAAGAATAAAAAATCTTGGGGTTATATGTTTAGATTTGGATTATTTGAAATAACAAAACATGATTTTGATTTGATTTATTCGATGATGAAAAAACAACGCGAGTACAGCACATAACGGCCTTGTAGAAAAAGTTAATTTCAGGTAATAATCCTCCCTTTCCAAACAGCATGTTTTTTTTGATCTGTCCGGAATCACTTTTTTATATAAAACCGGGCTGAATTTACCGGCAAAACTGCTTTTATTCCATCACTATGCCATTATATACCACCATATGGAAATGTCAAGAGTTTTTCCCATATCTGCGCTCGGGTAATTTCCCACCCCTTCCACAAGAGTATTTCCCATATGCTTCACAAGAGTTTTCCCCATACCTTCCACGTGAGTATTTCCCATAGTGAGGAGGCAAAGAATGGTTACTCAACCTCCTTATTCAAATTTTGTATTCTGTAAGATTCTCCGCTCAAGTTATAAATATTTGAATGATGTAAAAGCCTATCCAGAAGAGCGGTTGTCATAATCGGGTCTCCCATCATTTCAGCCCAATCCTGAAATCCCTTATTCGATGTTATCACAATTGATGTCTTTTCATACAATTCACTTACAAGACTAAAGAATAGATTTGCCTCCTTCTTTTCGATAGGTGTGTAACCTATCTCATCAATGATTAATAAGTGTGACTTCATCATCCGGTTCAGCCTGAAAGCAGAGCTTCTCTGGATGTCCGCCGTTTTCAGAAACTTAATGAGAGTAGTCATCCTTTCAAAGCAGACAATATATCCCTTTTCAACTGCCCGGATTCCGATACTAATTGCCAGATGCGTTTTCCCCAGCCCCGGAGACCCAAAGAACAACAGGTTATGATGATTATCAATCCAGCAGAAATCCAATAGCTGTGAAACATCCATTTTAGATATTCCATTCACTTTTTCAAAATTAAAACCTTCCACATCTTTGCGGACCGGGAAGTGTGCTCCTGCCATATTCCGCTGAAAACGTTTTTCCACTCTATAATTCAATTCCAGAGAAAGCAGCCTCTGCAGAAAACTCAGATAAGACTCTTTTGCCTTTTCAGCCTCACCAATTTCCTCATCAATCCGTTTTATCATACCCTTCAACCCGAGAGTTGTAAGCGCAGTTATGATTTGTTCTCTTATCTTCAACATTGCCGGCCCCCGATGGAGTCACAGAAACTCTGGTATTTCCCGATGTCTGATTTAGCTACTTCAAGATAGTGTTCAGGATTCACTGAAGGCCTGACAATCTTTTCAACATTCAAGGGTATTTCTGCCTTTTCTGTTATAAAACAGTTCAGGTAATTATCCCACAAATCCTTCATGGAATAACTATCACTCTCCAGGCAGTTTGAGATCGCTTGTGTAAGCTTCCCGGTATCAATTATCTTGTCCCTGAAGTATTTTCTTCCGGAAAGACATTGGTCCCTTACATAACGATTGAACTTCCTGAAATTACATTCAAGAAAATCCTTCCAGCCGGGAATATCAAAGTACCCGCTTACTTCTTCTTTCAATAACTGCACAGTCTTTCCCATTTCCCGGATCATTGACCTGTTGGTTACAATCTGCCCCGGAATCACTGAAAGCCGGTATTCGGCGATTTGCTCTCCCGTTATCCTGTCAAAGACAAAAAGCCGACTGCCCGTCTTGTAGATGTCCACCGAACC
Organism: uncultured Spirochaetota bacterium; assembly: GCA_963783575.1. Classification (GTDB taxonomy): domain Bacteria; phylum Spirochaetota; class Brevinematia; order Brevinematales; family JAOACQ01; genus CAWEAK01. The sequence continues at coordinate 390,873 of CAWAOD010000009.1, forward strand.
GTTCCTGTATTTTTCGGGAATATCATACTGGCTTGCATCAACTGCGATCCGGCATTTATCGCTTACACTGCGCTCTTCCCTTGCTCCTATCCTGTCTTTACGGAATATCGAATTCCTGACAGATTGGAGATATGGTCTTTCCGTTTCAATCTCTATCAGTGGTATTTTCATTGTAGCCTGGGATATTCTCCCGTTGGCTTTTCTTTCCAGCCATTTCATCAGGCTTTCTTCCGCTTCCATTAAACTGTTGAACTCCCGGACTGAGAAGAAACCGTGCTTGATGAATTTGACTACGTTTTCAATCTTTCCCTTACTTTCCGGGTCAGCAGGTCGGCACACATACATTTTAAGACCCATTTCCCCGATGAAATACTGAAAGTCTTTCGTGTAGATGATATCGCCTGAGTTCTCACTCGCAACCATCGTGCAGTCCTGATCGATGACAAGTTCATGCGGTATCCCGCCCATATATGCGAAACAGTCCAACAGATGATTGATAAGGTCTTCTGTCCGGAATGGCCTCTCCTGGAGGGCCGCATACTTAAAACGACTGGCGGATAACACCGCGGCAAATATGTAATACCTTCTGCCATATCTGTCGGTATATTGACCGAAATCAAGCTGGAGCTGCTTTCCATATGGCATGTCAGGCACTTTTGTGTAATACCGTCGCTTTTCATTCAAGGTAAGCTGCCCGCTTTCAATCAGGTAATGTACGAAATTCCTCATCGTATTTTCATTCGCCGGTAGTTTGCCTTTTACCTCCAATAAATAGTCATACAAAGCAGACATATTCAGCCGGATGTAATCATTCTTTTCATATACTTTCAATATGTCTGTTTTTATTCCTTCGAATTCTTTTTCACGGAAAGAGAATTCCATCAGGCTTTTCTGGTATTCGGAATCGTTCATAGCCCAATATTTTCGGACTGTCTTAATATCTATTGACAGTTCCCGGGATACACCATTTTTACTTTTCCCCAAAAGTTTCAGTTTTTTTATGTCCTGATACATAATATTTTTCACCATTCCTGCCTTCCTTTAATGAATTTTCATTAAAGGTAATCTTCAAGCCTCTCTATGGGAAATCTGTTTGTGACAGGTATGGGAATTTCATTTATTGCTACCCTGGTAAATTAGTTTATCATTTCCACCATAGACCTGAATTTTTCCTGTAAAGAACAAAGCCTGCTTATGTGCGCCCCGCAACATTAACGCCATTTCCGATTGAGATGATGACAATTTGTTCGTTAGGAATATGGGCCAATTAGACGCTTACTGATTGTCAGTATAAAGATTTTATTGCTCGTAATTATTTTCTTCAGTTTTGAATTTGCTAACCAGTTTATCTAATAATTCAAGATTATCACTATTTTTTTGATTTGATTGTGATAAGATTTCGATTGAATTTAGTATCTGAATAAATCCTGTATTTATTTCTTCAAATTTGTTTTTAGTATCACTTGAAATCAAACTAATATTTGACATTGATAAAGTAATATTATCACTTTTTGAATCAACATCATGGCTTTGATCTTTTAATTTTTCAAAACTTGCCATTTGTTTTGATAATGATAGAATTATTTCTTTACTATGTGATGTTAAATTATTCATTGAAGTTTTTATATCAATCATGCTATCTGATATATCCGAAACAGTGATTGAGATTTTTTGAAATACTTCATTAATTTCAGTTGTTGATTTTTCAGAATCATGTATATTATCAAGTATATTTTTTAAGGAAGTATGTACAGATTTTGAATTCAATGATGTACTTTCAGCGAGTTTTCTTATTTCGGTTGCAATAATTAAAAATCCTTTACCTTGTTCTCCGGCATGTGATGCTTGAATCGCAGCATTCATTGCCAGCAAATTAGTCATTTCCGAAATATCGTTAATGATATCGATAAAATTGAGAATATTCCTTGTTGAGGCAACAACCTTCTTCATTATTTCATTATTATTATTAATTTTCACGGCGCTATCTTTTGCTATAACAACTAAATCATCAACGATTTTAAGTTTTTCTATTAATGTATTCTCAATAGTTTTTATTAAAGAAATCATAACTTCTATTACTGAAGAAGATTCGGTTATTTCAACTGCCTGATTAGTAATTTTGTCAACAGAATCATTTATTGTAATACGCATATCCTCTGAAAGAGTATTACATTTTTGTATTTCAGTATCAAGTGTATTCATCATTGTAAATATATTGGAAATGTTATTTTGAATTTCTTCAATTGATAGTGAGACTTCTCCAAATGAAGCTGTTAACTCAATATTAGTTAATACAGAATTTTCTTTTGTTTTTTTAATTTCTTTAATAGCAGAATTTAGGGTCGATAAATAATTGTTATAGTTTTCTGATATTTCACTAAATTCATTTGAATATTTTTTATTAATTGTATCTATCAGATTGAAATTTTTAGCATCTCCCAATTTACTTTTTAATTCTTTTAGAGGAGATAAAATAAGTTTATATAAAATCAATAAAAAAATAAGTATAAGTGTTATAAATAAAGGAATCTCCCATAATAAATTACTTATACTGCTATTATTAAATAAGGCTCCGAATAATACCATAAGTATTGAATACGGAATAATATAAACAAAAACTTTTATTATAACTAATTTTTTCTTAAAAAACATTTTAGTAATATAAAATGCTAAAATTGTAAATATTGTTATAGAAATAATAAATACTGAGTATTTTTCCATATATTCCATATAATTAATCAAAAATATTACTTTTTATAAGATTCACAGATAATATTTTGATATTTTTTGGCATTATTATTTTCCAATCCAGGTAATAACTAACTCACAATATCCTTTACCTTCTTCAATCAACACAGTATATTTTGCATCAACTTGTTTTGCTCCCGATATTTCCAGTGCTTTTTTATAAAACCCTATAATAGAAAATCCAATAATCCTATGCTGTTTTTCAAAACCGGTATATTTTATTATAGCTCCATTAGGACCTGTCATTTTAACCTCAATTGAAACACCTCTAAAATAACTTTGATGTATAGCTGACATTTTATTAAGAACGAATTCAGGGGAACCTAATTTAACGAATATTTTATAAATACCTCTTAACTGTTTTTCAATTATTATTTCTGTTCTAGCTATTAATTCAGATTCATTACCATTTGCAGTTATTTTTATATCAGATTCCAAAAATTTTGAAAAATGATCCAATGAATACCATCCTAATGATAATATCATTTTTTGAAATATAGCTCTAGATTCATTGTCCAGGCTTGAAATAATGCTATTAAACACCTGTTCTCCGCTTCTTTTTTTGAGATTTTCAAGTGAATCATTAATCACTGAACCTTTAACTTCAACCATATTATCCTCCTATTGATAATTGATAGGAAAAAATATAATTCTATCTGAATGATAGGGAAATTATAATCAACGATTGAAAATAAAGCAAAAAAAAAGGAAAAACTGCAAAATATCACAACGTTTAGTAGACTTTAAAGGCTGGTGGTATACTTCGGAACAGGAACGCTGTGAACCTCTGGCGGTCCGAGAAATGAAGAGAGGCCTCATGAGGGCCTTGAAATGAAGACTCCTGCTATGATTTATTGTTTATCCCAGAGAAAGTATGATGGGACAGAAGATTGGCTGGTTTATCCTGAAGGGTATATCAGCCTCTGTTTGAATGACCGTGGATATATCAATCACAAAGGCAGAAGAATCTTTATTACTAATGCCTCTGTGGTTTTAATATTGGTCTGAGGCTGAAAAGTAAACTAATGGCTGAAGTATGGTTTGAGAATAATTTAATGGGAAACCTGGACTTGAAAACTTTTATTTTTAAATCTATAATGAAAGAGGTTTTTCCCAGACACAAAAGAAAAATACATTAGTGTTACCTATGTCCTGACGTTAAAACGTTACCCATATCTTGAAGTCGGACCTAATCAGTGATGGACAGTACCTTACCAACTTATAGTGGAGGACTCATTTAAGGATGAAAAGGGAAATTAACGTATTAGGTGGGAGTGAAGTTTTAGACAACGGCCCCTTTTATCACGGGACGAAAGCGGATTTGCGGGTTGGCGATTTGTTGACTGCTGGGTTTCGGTCAAATTACAAACCCGAAGTCATTATGAATCACATTTATTTTACAGCCTTGGCTAATGGGGCAGGACTTGCCGCAGCCTTGGCCAAAGGTGATGGACGTGAACGTGTATATATAGTTGAACCGACGGGTAGCTTTGAAAATGACCCGAATGTTACGGACAAAAAATTTCCTGGTAATCCAACACGCTCATATCGCACTAAAGCGCCTTTGAAAATCGTCGGCGAATTAACAGATTGGGTGAGACCAACGCCTGAGGAACTTCAAAAATGGCGCGTAAAGTTGGCTGATATCAAAACGGATTCGAAAGCAGAAATTATTAATTAAAAACATGGAAGAATTATAATGAATTCCTGGCGGCATCCTTGCCGGTAAAATAAGGAACCAGTTGTTCGTTATAAATTAATTGGAGGATTCATAATGTTAGACTTATGGAGAAGATTCTGGATTATTCTTATTATTTTTTTCTGCTTCACGGTACCGGTTATAGCTAATGATACCAATGATTATTACCCCAGTACTACATGGCGGACTTCAACTCCGGAAGCGCAGGGTATTGATTCGGGACATCTGGTCAGGATGCTGGATTATATACAATCGTATGATATAAATTTCCACAGTATTATAATTATCCGTCATGGATATATTGTCATGGAAGCTTACGCAGAACCTTTCGGAAAGAACGTTATCCATACCCTTAATTCATGCACTAAAAGTGTCGTATCATCTTTGATCGGTATTGCTTTAAGAGAAGGCTATATCAAAAGCATTGATCAAAGGGTCGTTGATATATTTTCCAATCAGAATATAAAAAATATGGATGATAATAAACGGCAGATAACAATTGAACATCTGCTGACCATGAGTTCGGGAATCAACCAACCGGATGTAGATGGGCACCCCCCGGAAAATTATTTTAAAGCCTCCAAATGGAACCAATATTATCTTGATCTCCCAATGGCAACACAACCAGGTAAATTATTTGCTTATGATTCCTCAGGGGTAAACCTTCTTATGGCTATTTTACAAAAAACCAGCGGTATGAAAAATTCGGATTTTGCCGATAAATTTCTTTTCAAGCCGATCGGTATTACCAATTATTATTGGCGGACTGATCCGCAGGGAGATTATCTCGGAGGCTTTGGATTGGCTTTAACTCCAATGGATATGGCCAGGTTCGGTTATCTATATTTAAAAAAAGGAAATTGGAATGGAAAACAGATAATACCCGCCGATTGGGTTGAAATATCCATGTCCAACAATATTGATACATCAATGTGCCCTTTTGCGATTTCTACAAATAAAGGATACGGTTTCCTGTGGTGGGGGCTTCAGTTTGGTGGTTTTACAGCGATGGGCGCTGGTGGACAATTTATAATGGTCATGCCTGAAAATGATATGGTAGTTGTAGTTACCTCCGGTTTTCCCCCTCAAGATTTTCAAACACCATTAATTTATTTAGCTGAACAATTCACAAACCAATCCTATGTTTCCAGCAGCAGTCTCCCCGAAAATCCAGAAAAACAGGCGGAACTTGCGGCCGCCATCCGGAATTTTGGGAATCCAACAAATGATACAGATTTAGTTATTCCGGAAATGGCGAAAATAATTTCAGGGAAAAAATATATTCTTGATTCAAATCCGGGTAACTTAAAATCTATTATGGTGAATTTCAATGGTTCCAACGAATGTATTTTCGATGCAGAATATCCGGATAACCATTTTAAAATAATAATCGGATTGGACGGGAAATACCGTGAAAATAGATATGAAAATTTTTTATATTATAAGGAGTTCTGGCGTGGTAAATGGACAGGTGAAAATACTTTTGTAGCAGAATATTACAGACCTTGTGTTGACGGTAGTAAAATTCAATTTACTTTTCAATTCGATCAGGATAAGCTCAAAATGGCACAAGAATCAACGGTTGGAGAATGGTGGCGGCATTTTACAGGAAAAATGGAACAATAAATTTAATTATCTTTTAAATAACTGAAATATTATTTACATACATCGCCGTCCGTGGCTTTAATATTGGTCTGAGGCTGAAAAGTAAACTAATGGCTGAAGTATGGTCTGAGAATAATTTAATGGGAAACCTGGACTTGAAAATTTTTATTTTTAAATCTATAATAAAAGAGTTGTTTTCCAGACACAAAAGAAAAATACATTAGTATTACTTATGTCCTGACGTTAAAACCTTACCCATGTCTTGAAGTCGGACCTGGGCCAGCTTTTTTGTGGAGAAAAAAATGTATTTAAAAAGAACAAATAATTGATGAAATTAAGCGTATTGCATTTCAGTTAGGGGTTTCATCATTAAAATGAAGAGATTTTCAAATGAAATCAATAATATCTTTGAGTACAGTTTGTTATCATTTTAATACTTGGAATTAAGCAGTTAATGAAGCTGGATTAACACCTATAGATAGTACTAAAATATTCAATAATATAGAACGCGGAATTGATGAAGTTGATTTACTAACTGAATTAATCAGACTTAATAAAGAAAATAATATTATTCCAACAGGAAGTCTTATTAATTCTAAGGGTAAATATAGTACCAGACCTTATGAACATCGTTGGAAAAATATTAATAATGCATTTAAAAAAGAAGGAGGTAATTTGTGTTTAATAAGAGTTTATTAATTTTATTAGTTGTTTTGTCAATAATCATTTATAATAAACAAATATTAAATGGAAAAAATAATGAAAAGACTACAACTGGTTTAACAAACAAATTAAAAATATACGATAATTTGGATTATGGCTTTGATTTTAAATATCCGGCAAATTTTAAACTCCAAAACTTTAATGATCTTGGCCCAGATGAATTTATGCAAACCCATGACAAATTACAGTTGGAAAAATTAGTAGAAATTAATATGAATGGTTGGTTTTGTACCTACATTTGTCCTATTGATAAATTTCTGGATGTGAATAATGTTAAGACTGTTAAAGATTTAGATCCGAAACTGCAATCGAAATCAATAAATAAGATTAAATATTATTTAAGCCCGGATGAAGAGGGTCCAGCAGCCATGGGCGGCCATAGAAGTACAGTATTTACTTATATTACTATTCAAAACAATCATTGCTTTTTATTTGTACAAACGTTGGCATATGATATATATGATTTTGCAACAGAAGGAGGCGATATGCCCCGCAACCTGCATCCAAAAGAAGAGAAGGCATTACAAGACTGGATAACCAAACAAAAAAATGAATATGAAAAATTCCTGGAGTCAGTTAAATTTTATAATACTAATCCAGGACCTAATGGCTGACAAATAAAAAGCAAACCTTCTATTAAATAACTTCTAGTAAGTAAAATAATTGTCAGATAACTTGCTTAGTTTTGTAAAATTAGCGAGGTTATAATTTTTGCCTGATGCATTTCTGTTAAAGATATTAAAATCATTTCATCATTAATTATATCAGTTAAAATTGAATTTGAATTCAATAGTAAAAATTTTGTAAATCACGGTCATAATCCGGATGAATGTGATATTATAGTATATTGGGTTCATGATTGGCAAGAATGTACTTTAGTAATTTTAGAATTAAGGAATGTTATAAAATATTTGAAAAGTTAAACACGCGCGGAAAACTTCGTACAAACACGGCATACCTGTTCCGCTCCGTCTATGATAAAAGTCTAGTTTTAGTAAAATTTTAAACTACTTTTTTCAAAAAGTTATTATAATCTTTCAATTTATATAAGTGAAATTCTTTATCCATATAATAAAAATATTCATTTTTCTTCAGCATATGATATATTGCCACTAAAACTTTTCTTACAATAGCAATCCTTACCTTGACAGAGCTTTTACCATTTCTTTTCTTTTCATAGAACAATCTGAATTTATCATATGTTTTAAAATGGACTATGGATCCAATTAATAGATTGACAGATAATATTCTTCCCTGTTTATTTATTCTTCCAATTCTGGTTGTTTGGTTTGAAGAATCTACTCTTGGCGCTGACCTTAAATATGAGCAAAAGCATTTTGCATCAGCAAACCGATTGATATCCGCAACATCAGACATAATTCCGATTGCACAAAATGGACTGATACCTTTGATGCTGGTTAATATTTCTATCTTATGTCGGAAATACCTTTGATCAAGATTTCAGATTTTACTTCCTTTAGTGAATTTGAAACCGTCTCTAAATTCTGATAAAGTAATGTGATTTCCATTTTAACACTCAAATGTAATTCCAAATTTAATATAGATTCTTTGATCTCTTTTCTTTCCAGGCTTTCTTTTGGATATTTATATCCATTCTGCTTCAATAGGGAATGCATACGGTTTTTGAGCATTACAACCTGCTTTCTAAAAAATGATAAGTGGTAAATAACTGGCGTATTTCCCTGACTTCAGGCTTCGTCAACAACTTTTGTATGACATTCTTTTATCTTTTGTGTGTCCTTCAGATCGTCTGCAAACTACCAATCCTCCTGAAAAAGGATCAAACACTTAATGGTTATAAGGCACTGTAGAAATCTATGGTGTAACTATTATAGATACATAATTGCTCCATCCTGTTGCCGCTTTATATGCGGACAAACTACCCGAGGGAACATGGATTTGCAGACTAGAATTACAATTTATAAATGCCTGTGATCCTGTAGGCAAGTCTGGAGGTGTAGTTCCCTGAACTGTAATGCTGGTCAGACTGGAGCAGTTAAAAAACGATCCAGCAATACTGGAACCAATACTGTTAACGCTAGAGGGGATGATGACACTGTTTAAAGTAATACCACTAAACGTATCGCCTCCTATGTTAGTAACACCAGATGGGATAGTGTAACTTCCAGCTATACCGCCTGGGAAAGATAACAAGATAGTTCCGGTTTTATCAAACAAAACACCGGCTATTGATTCGTAATACAGGTTTGCTGAGTCGACGGAAATATTAGTAAGGACTGGGGAAAAAACGTAGGAACAACCATTGAATGCGCCTAGCCCAATACTGGTAACACTAGAAGGAATAGTTATATTGCTCAAACATGTTCCTCCTAATGCCCAAAGATTTATGTTGGTAACGCCAGATGGGATACTGTAGTTTCCAGCTTTACCTCTGGGGAAAGATAACAAGATAGTTCCGGTTTTATCGAACAGAACACCATCTATTGATTCATAATACTGATTTGCAGAATCAACGAAAAAATTGGCAAGGATGCCGCAATCCTTAAAATACCACCGGGCTATATTAGTGATACTAGAGGGGATAGTGACGGTAGTTATAGCACAGTAACTACCATCAAATGCATTATCACCAATTTCCGTTACAGGAACTCCATCAATATTTGATAATATCGTAATATTTCCGCTTGCGTTAGTACCTGTTAAAACAATCCATGTAGTTCCTGTATTGGTATAGACAACATTATCACTATTGGTATAACTTTCTCTCCCTCCACTCGAAGACGAATTTCCTCCACTGCTACTGCCGGAAGAAGACAGTGAACTACACGAAACAAGCATACTTATAATAATAAAAGTAAATAGGATTGGGGCTGACAATTTTCTGATCATAAAAATATACCTCCAAATATATTAAGCTTATTTTAGAAATAACTGTATAAAAAGTCAATACGGAGTTATCCGTATTATTGACTTTTTATAAATATTTAACTTAACTTTATATATAATACTTTTGAAAATAATAAAATCTGAAATAAATAAAACAAATATTTGCACGATAGCTAGCAGAGAAACAGATCCTCATTGGGGAAAATTCAAACTCTCTACCCTATGCCCATTCCTCTGCTTCTGCTCTGTCCGTATTTTAATTCAAAAAGATTTGGAAACAATTCATAATATTAAAGCTTTTAAAGAAAGATGCAACAACTGCGACAATCGCTGACGGGTAAGGCAAACGTCACCAAACATGCCGTTATATGCAAGCAATGTCGGATCTTTGCGTTAAGAAGTGATTTCGGCATCCTTACCGGAAAATTGATTTTATTGAATTATCTAATTTATTATAGAATTTATAAAATTTAAATACAATAATTACATATGTGACACAGTGTTATAATTATATGTATTGTAATAAGTTATTAAATATTAAAAAATATTATGATTTGTTTTCTCCATTTTTTTTTGCTATAATATTATCCAAATTTATTGAGGAGTTTAATATGTTTGAAGAGAAAGCATTAAATGTTGGTCCTTCAAAGCTCAATATAGTTTATCAGCGTTTTGGTAGTCCTGCGTCGCCACCTATCCTGCTCATTATGGGCGGTGGTGCTCAGATGATTGCTTGGCCGGAAGGTTTCTGTGAAGAACTTGCTAGCCAGGGCCTGCAGCCGATTCGTTTTGATAATCGAGATACCGGATTGACCACTCACATTACCGACGCGCCGATCCCAGACTTGAAAGCGGCCAGAGCCGGTAATTTTTCATCGGTGTCTTACACACTTTCCGATATGGCAGCTGATACCGTCGGACTTATGAGCGCACTAGGGTTTGAAAGTGCGCATCTTCTTGGAGCTTCGATGGGAGGTATGATTGCTCAGACCGTCGCTATTGAATACCCGGAAAAGGTGCGCTCACTAACATCAATGATGTCTACCACGGGAAACCCTTCTGTAGGACAGCCTGACAACAAAACAATTGCCAACTTAGGTGCCCCTCCGCGCGATGATCGCCAGGGTGCCATTGATTGGCAAGTACGATCTCTTAAGGCTATCGGTTCGCCGAAATACCCGCTTGATGAGGTTATTACAGCAGAAAATGCAGGCCGGGCCTGGGATCGTGATCACGATCCGTTAGGCATGTTACGCCAATCAGTAGCTGTTCTTAAATCTGGTGACCGTACAAAGCAACTCCGAAAACTTCATGTGCCCACATTAGTAATCCATGGCGCTGACGACAAGATGATCGATGTCAGCGGCGGTAAAGCGACTGCAGCCGCCATTCCAGGAGCTGAAATCGTTATATTTGAAGGAATGGGTCATGGTTTCCCTCAACCTCTGTGGAAGGAGTTTGCGAAGCTCATTGTTAACCTTGTTAATAGAGCAGAAGTATAATTATAAATCGCCGTCCTGGCTTTACTTTATGCGCCGATTTTCGACCGGGCCAACGTTTAATACGGTATAGCTGTTTTGCCCAGTCTCAATAGTGTTACGAGCTGTGCTCAGTCCTTTCGTCAGCAGACTGTGTGAAAACACAGTAAATATGCTATAATTATTAGAACAAAATAATCGGAGTAAAAGATGAAGCATATTGAGGGAGAATCAAGGGATCAGATAGTTCTGTTCAATGAAACACTGGAAGATCTGTTAGGAGAAGAAGATCCGGTAAGGTTTATAGATATTTTTGTTGATAAGCTAAATATGAAAGGAGTTGGTTTTAAAGTAAAAGAAGCATCAACCGGCAGAAGTTCATATAAATCCGAAATACTTTTAAAAATCTATATTTACGGATATTTGAATAAAATCAGGACAAGCAGGAAATTAGAGAGAGAGTGCCGAAGAAACACAGAGTTGATGTGGCTGACTGGACGACTAGCGCCGGATTTCAAGACGATTGCCGACTTCAGGAAAGATAATAAGAAGGGAATACAGTCGATATTCAGAGAATTTTTGAAGATATGTCATAAAGCCGGGCTTTTATCATTTGACGTTGTTGGAATTGATGGAACCAAGATCAGTGCGCAAAACCACAATAACAATGTTTATCATAGGAAAAACATAGAAGAAATCATACATAGAATAGATCAAAAGATCGAAGAATATTTGAATGAGATGGATAAGAACGATAAGGAAGAAAAGAATGAATTTGAATTTCTTTCCGGAAAGATAGCGGAACGTTTAAAGAAAATGAAAACAAAAAAGGATAAAGTTGAGGCTATTAAAAAGATTTTTGAGGGAAATCCTGAAATGGAGAAATATTATTCAAATGACCCGGAAAGCCGGTTTATGAATGATAAAGGGAAATCCGACATTGCATATAATCTGCAGATGGCAGTAGATGATGCGAATAAACTGATTGTGGTGATTGATGTGACGAATGAAAACAATGATATCAAACAGATGGCAGGAATGTGTGACCGAGTAGAAGAAATAAAGGACGAGCTTAAGGTAGAGACTGAAACGGTCAAAGTATCGGATGCCGGTTATTACAGCGAACCGCAGATACTGGAATGTATAGATAAGGGACATAACGTATATATGCCGAATCCGGATGACGGACATAAGGCAAGGATTCGAGGCAAAGAAGATAATAAAGGAGTACCTGCTGAAGAATACCAGGTTGATAAATTCAAATATGATCCGGGACAAAATGTTTATTATTGTCCGGAGGGAAACCCATTAGTGAGAAATGGGAAAAAAGTAGAGAAGGTCAATGGAGGAAAAGAGATAGTCAGGTACAAGTGCGGCTTATGCAGCCAATGTGAAGTAAAAAATAAGTGTACTGAAAGCGTGGAAGGACGAAGTATCAAAGTACCAGTTAGAAAAGAAGAAATTGAGAACTTCAAGAGGAAAATTCGTTCTGAAGCCGGGAAAAAGATCATAGAGAAAAGGAAAGAGATATGTGAACATCCATTTGGATCGATAAAAAGGAATATGGGTTACAGTTATTTTTTAATGAAGGGAAAGGATGGCGTTCTGACGGAATCCAGTTTGGCAGGATTCATTCATAATTTAATAAAAGTATTGAATATATTGGGAATAAAGAGACTTATGACTCTGGTTTGATGCTAATAAACCATCGTTTATCGTATTCGGATAGATTTTTTAAACTAAGATTTTTTTAGCTTGAAAAATATATCAAAAAATGGAGTTTTTGTATAATTAATCGATTTTACTATAAAATTTTACTGAGTTTTCACACAGTCTGCAGGCTCAGGGTACAGGGATCACCTCACAAAATAGATCATTTCGTAAGTTGATCCATATAGAAACTTTAAGGTCAACCAAAAATTAAAATTTTCAACTTTTTTATCTTACTTTCTTATACTCTTTTCCATACAACCCCATCTTTGGTGTCCCTTATCTCAACTCCTCCGGAAAGCAGTTTTGCCCTGATCTCGTCAGCCCTTTTGTAATCCTTATTAAGTTTCGCTTTCGTTCTTTCTTCGATAAATTTTTTTTCTTCTTTAGATAATTCATCCATTTTTTTGTCTATTACAAATCCCAGCACGGAATCTATATTATCAATAAAATCAAGGGTCTCACTTGCGTTTTCCTGCGTGATTGAATCCCATCTTTCATAATAAAGATTAATAATTTCAAAAATTGCGGCAATTGCTTCGGCAATATTCAAATCTTCATCCATTGAGGCTTCGAACTTTTCAGAGAGTCCCCGGAACTTATTTGATACTACAATGTCTTTTTTACCATTTTTTTTATTGTTTTTTAATGCGAAAACAAACTCATCCAGCCTTTTTAAGGAAGAATCAGCCTGCTTCAAAAGATCGAATGAAAAATTCAATATTTTTCTGTAATGTGTTGTAAGCAGGGCATATCTCAGGGAACGCGGCGAAAATCCTTTTTCAATTAAATCCTGAAGCGTAAAGTAATTTCCCTTTGATTTCGACATCTTCTCACCGTTTACTATTAAAAATTCATTATGAATCCAATAATTTACAAATTTTTTCCCTGTCGCGGCCTCGCTCTGCGCTATTTCGTTAGTATGATGCGGGAAGATCAAATCCACTCCGCCCGAATGAATGTCAAGCGTTTCACCCAGGTATTTCATGTCATTGCCGAGCATTCGATATGCCATCCCGGCCTTCCGGCGCCGAATGGGGCTTCCCATTTTACATCGCCGTCTGCCGTGTCCCATTTTTTCCACAGGGCAAAATCAGCAATGTTTTCCTTCGTATATTCGTCGCTTGCATGCCTTCCCCCAGCCCCGGCTTTAAGTGAATCATGCTCCAGATTGGCCAGTTCACCATAGTTTTTAAAAGCCGAAATTTTAAAGTAAATCCCGTCGCCGGTTTCATATGCAAAGCCTTTATCCAGAAGAGTCCGGATAAGCGAGGTCATTTCCGGTATGTGATCCGTTGCCGCCGGATAATGTTCCGCCGGACGGATATTGAGTATCATGAGGCCTTCAAAGTAAATTTTTTTGTAAAAATCAGTATATTCTTGGATATTTTTATTCTGCTTGATAGAATTCGAAATTATTTTATCATCAACATCCGTCAGGTTCATAATGTGATGGACATTTAAGCCCCTATACTTCAGCCATCGGCAAAGCAGGTCGGTAACCAGCGGAGGCCTGTAATTCCCGATATGAGGATAATTGTAAACAGTTGGACCACATGTATAGATTGACACCTCCCCGGGTTTTATAGGAATAAAATCTTCCAGCCTTCTGGATAATGTATTGTAAATCCGCATAACCGCTCAATCCTCCAATTATATAATAAAATCCGATTTATTTTAAAGAATCAAATATAGGCAGTTCCATTGGATAAAAAGTGTAGTTTAAAGAAGGTTTTTGAACTGACCATATTATAATATGAAACTTGATTATAATAAAATTTTTATAATTCCTGAGTTATGATTGAAATTTTGCAATTATCTGTAGCTAATTTTCAATTATCTGTAGCTAATTTTCAATTATCTGTAGCTAATTTTCAATTATCTGTAGCTAATTTTCAATTATCTGTAGCTAATTTTGCAATTATCTTGGTCATTATCTAAAATCTATTATTCTTAAATTCAATTTTTTATCCGGATAATGTCATGAATTTAATAAATAAGAACCTTAAGCCGGGGAAATGGAAAGTCGAAGCCAAACGGATGGCAGCCGGCATCAGGCGGAATGTGCTTGAGCAGACTATCAATAATAACTGCGGTTACTTGAGCCAGGCCTGCTCTTCAGCAGAAATTATTGCCACCCTTTTTGTGAAAATTGTAAAGTTTGATAGTGACCGTTTTTTCTTTTCTTCCAGGCACTATGGACAGGTAATTTACAACGCTGTTCTTGAGGCCGGAATAATAAATAAAGATTCTTTTGATCCGTTCGGGAAATCGAGTTCCGGTATTGAAACTGCCTCTTATGGAAATATACGGGAGATAGCTGATTTTACAGGGAAATTATATAAGGATTTAGGCCAGGCTTGTGGCGTAGCTATGATCCGGAAGCTTAAAGGCGAAAATGGACGGGTAATTCTTTTTATGCATAGCGGGGAATTCGGGAATGGGGAAACCTGGGATTCAGTTCAAACTATGGCTTTTCACAACCTTGAAAATATGCTCATTTTCATAGATATGAACGGTTATCAAATTAAAGATAATAATACATCAGCAGTAGATATAGAATCGCTTGAAATAAAGCTTGCTTCGTTTGGCGCAAAGGTCTACCGTATTTATGGTCATAATTTGAATATTTTAGCGGAAACGGCTGAATATTCGCCGGAAGGCAGGCCTGTATTTGTCATTGCCGATACCGATCCCTGTCATGGACTTGATATGCTGCGTTCAAGGTATCCTGATTTTCATTATTTTTGTTTCAATAATGAAGATGAAAAGAATTTGTACCGCAATCTGCTTAAGCATTTTAAGTGAGTATGCTTATGGAAACCTTTCCTATGACATATGCCGTTAATCTGCTGGATTGGGCAAGAGATAAACCGGAAGTAGTCGTATTATCTTATGGAATAAATGGTTTTAAGGAAACCGGTCTTTTCAGCAAGGAATATCCGGATCGTTTTCTCGAACTTAAAATCACCGGGAAAAATTTGATTTCGATTGCCTATGGTATTGCCGGAGAAGGATATATTCCAATTATTCATACCTCAACGAATATAATATTCCACAATGCATTTGGGGAGCTGGCGGCATCCGCCGCCGGTTCAAAAGTACCGTTAAGAATAATTGGTTTCCCTCCCGATAATGGCGGCTCCAAAGAGGCGGAATTTGATATTTCAGTAATACGGACAATACCGGATATGACTGTGATCGAATGCTGCGATGCTACCGATATTGAGTGTGTTCTGCATGTCGCTCATACGGTTAAAGGCCCAGTATACATAAGAATGATCTCCGGCGATATTCCAAGGCTCTTTCCAAGAAATATTCCGATGTGCATCGGTGAACCGCGTTTTCTATCAGAAGGCAATGATATAGCTGTCTTTTCCTGCGGTATCTGCACGGGTGAAGCTATGACGGCTGTCAATGAACTTAAAAAAACCGGGATATTTGCATTTCATCTGCACATCAGCACATTGAAGCCTTTTCCAGCAGACAATGATCAGAAAAAGAAATTGCTTGATATTATAAATA
This sequence comes from uncultured Spirochaetota bacterium, assembly GCA_963783575.1. Taxonomy (GTDB): domain Bacteria; phylum Spirochaetota; class Brevinematia; order Brevinematales; family JAOACQ01; genus CAWEAK01. Next base: position 407,229 of record CAWAOD010000009.1, read on the forward strand.
ATGTAAAATATGGAGTAATTACAGTTGAAAATCATCCCATAACCGGCGGTCTTGGAAGTATTGTCGCCGAATTAATGGCAGAATCAGGTATTGGTAAAAGACTTTACAGGTTAGGTTTACCTGATGTTTTTATCAATAATTCCGGCAGTAGGAATTTAATAAAACAATATGGGCTTGATGCCATCTCGATCATACGTCTGATTGAAAAGATTCTTCATACCACGCTTGGAATCGATGGGGATGATCTGAAGTGAGTACTAGGCATGGATAAATTGAGAGGAATTATGATCGGATTAAGCCTTACACTTGTTAAAAGGGGAAGGTTATGAGTGAAGAGGAATTGAAGCAAAAAATTATTGATCTGGAAAAAGACTTAACTGAAAAGAACAATTATATTGTTCATCTTGAAAAAATGAATAATGCTTACAGCATCCTTTCAGATATGTTCAATAATGAATTAAAGGAAGCTGACCGTATATTAAAGGCACAGGAAATTTTGCAGGATTTAATGATCAAGGAAAGAATTGAAGCTGATCAAACAATCAAAGCTCATGAAAATCTTGAATTATTGACAACCTATGAAAAAATCCAGGCTGACCAGATAATTAAGGCTCATGAAAACCTTGAAGAATACAGCATACAGGAAAAAATAGAAATGGACCGTATGTTAAAAGCACAGGAAATTACAAATAAGTTATCAATGGAGGAACTGGTAGAAAGAGACAAGGCTCTTTCTCATATTCTGGAAGTTAATAAGAACATAAGTATGTTTCTTGAAGAGAATATTTTACTGAAGAATATATTGTATAGTCTTGCCGGCATTGTCCATGCTCAAAGAGGGATTTTATTCCTCAGGGAAAAAAATCTATTAATTCCAAGACTTCTTTTAAATATGAGCAGGGATGAATTAAAAAAGGATTATTTTCTGGATTCTTTTAAAATAATAAAGGATACTATCCAGAAAAGAAAAAGCTGTCTGGTTGTTAATCAAAAAATAGAGCTGCAGGATGATAATACAATCACCAATCAGCCTGTCAATATTTCTATAATCAGCTCCCCCCTTATTTATAAAGACAATATCCTAGGAATTTTATATATTGATATTCTGTCAAATTCAGAAAATTTCAAAGAGCGTGACCTTTCCCTAGTTGAAATTTTCTGTTCGCAAGCTTCTATTTCTATTAATAATTCGATTTTATACAAAGAAATTAAAAAAAAGAACAATCAGCTTTTAAAATTGATCAATTTCCGGGATCAATTTATTATGCACCTCTCCGATGATTTGAGCCGTCCTCTGGTAAATATCCGCGATCAGCTTGAAAAAGCCATTAACGATAAAAAAGACGACCCTGATGAAAGGAACGGCTTAATTGCCCTTACGGTATCTAAACTTAGCAGGATTCAGAATACCATATCTAAAGTATTGACGACAATATCGCTGGAAGAGGAAGTGGAAAGGTTATTTAAAGATAATATTAATTTTAATGAGACCATTTCGCATATATTTAATAAGCATAACAGCGTCATTAAACAAAAAAATTTAACCATCTCAATAAAAATGCAGCCGGAATTCAATTCTTTCAAAGCCAATAGCCTGGTTATTAAAGTAATTCTTGATGAATTGATAAGTAACGCCGTTTATTATAACAGACCCGGGGGAAAGATCGATATAATAGGCGAGGTTAATGATCAATATTTATCGATTGATATTATTGATACCGGTTACGGGATAAAAAATGAAGATATTGATAAAATATTCGAAAAATTTTACAGAACAGCAAATTCTGCATATTTGAACGAAAACGGCGCAGGGCTTGGATTATTTATGGTGAAAGAATCAATCAGGCATTATGGAGGAAAAATCTCGGTTAGCAGCGTTTATCAGGAAGGAAGCAAATTCACCATAAGTTTTTTAATGCATTAACAAGCGTTCCGCTTGACCGTTATGAAAATCAATGCAAGATATATCATTAATTGAATACTGTTCAAGGCTATTAATATATGGATCCAGCATCATACTGCCATTTAATTTAATAAAAAATTTTTAGCATTATTCAGCTCTTCTTCGCTTAATGGCAGTAATCCCGAATCCCGCGGCGGTTTATTGATAGTAAGGATGTCTATTCTTTCAGGGGCTAATTTTTTATAGCATGCCTTTAATGCCGTTAGTTCTTCCAAAGAAGAATTATTAATTCTTCCCTTTACAAGCATTGTCTGGATTGTCTTATTCCTGAGGCCGCGAGCCGCCTCAAGCCATTCCCGCAGATTTACGTCGAACCCCGGCCTTGCTATTTTTTTCCATGTTTCATTAACTCCGGAATCAAGTTTAAGGCAGGGCCTGTCGGTCTTTTCCAGCGCTTTTTGAAATTCAATGTGATTTGAATTAATTACAGGCAGAAGTCCCATACCATTGGTTAAAACAGTGATTTTTGTTTCTTTAATATCTTTATTGCTTAAACAGCCGTTTCTCAACTCGATAAGAGATTCAATTATCCCGGGAAAATCAGGATTATCCGTCGGTTCGCCGTTTCCGGCTATTGTCCAGTCTGCAATATTATTAAGGTGGTATTCAAGAAGTCTTTTGATCAAAGCGATTTTAACCATTTCGGCATCAGGTAAACTGTTTATAATTTCTTTTTGATAACCATTACCCTGGTTTCCGCCGCGAAAACAGTATGGGCAGTTAAACGAACAGTATTTACCGTTTCCGGAGATGTTTATTCCCAGGGATAGACCGAACCGCCTGGATTGAACCGGACCATATATAATTCCCGAAACAAGATTCTGGTTAATCATTTTTCCACCTCTATCTTTTTAAAATATATATCACCCAGGGGGAAATTTCAGTTTCTTTAATCCAGTTATATGGTTCATTTGATCTCCCAAGTGGCCTGTAAGTTTCCTCCAATTCAAGCCCGGATTTCCGGAATAATTCCAGGTAATCGTTATGGAACCAGATAACATCCTCCACCGGTCTTTTATCCTCAACATCTTTCATAATAACCCTTACTTTATCCCCGCTTTTTGCTTTTTTATTTTCGGGAAAATCTATTGTGGAGAAGGATGCCCATTCATTACAGTAACTTTCCGGCGTTGAGTCAAGAAGCAGAATCATACCGCCATTATTAATTAAATTCCCAAGACCATTTAATATTTTGATCCTATTTTCCCTGCCTGGTATATTATCGAAAGTAAAAATCGACGTTACCAGATCAAAACCATTTATTTCAAATTGACTGTAATCACCGTCGCTTATTTGATAATATTCGCCGGAAGGATCAATTTTTCTGGCTTTATTAATCATTTCCGGAGAAATATCGATACCGGCCGCATCAAAACCTGATCTTTTAATAAACCTTGTCGATCTTCCCGCCCCGCAGCCGAAATCTATCGCTTTTCTTCCCCTGGCATGTTTTTGCAAAATTTCGGGAATGTCTCTGTAAGCCAGATAATAGGTATTAGGAAATTCAAGTTTTGAGTAAGAATCGGCTCGGAATGGGTCTTCATAGACATTGGAAAAATTCATAATTAACACTCCTTTTACCATTTTTTCATTGCTTTCAACATTTCTTTGTAAATTTCCGGTAAAACGGAATTTAAATAATTCACACCGGCTTCGCTCGAACCTCCCGGGTGGGCCACCCTTTGAACTATTTCAATGGAATCTATTTTATCAAGTTCCTGAAGATGTATTGTCCCCAGAACCGTTTCCATCATCAATTTGCGGCAAAATTCAATGCCGAAGTCATGCCGCCTGCCGAGGGTATCGGCAAACAATTCAAGCATAGTCGAGTATAAGGCCGGGCCGCAGCTCGAAATTGCAGAATATAAGTGCAGGTCTTCACCGGAAACTTCATGGATGGTTCCGGTCAGTCTTAAAATATCATTAATAATTTGCCTGTCACTTTCACTCAGATTTGAAGCGTAATGAATAATGGTAGCGCCAAAACCGGCGGCCATGTTGACATTTGGAAGGCATTCGGCCCATCGCGGCGTGTAGCCGGCAAGGGGAACGCCTGTTGTACAGCTTACAATAACTGGCAGCCGCCTGCCTATAATGCCTGAGTTGCGTTCCAGAACTTCCTGTGCATCACTGCCTTTTGTCCAGAGAAATATTATATCGCAAAGCTCGAATATTTCGGTTTCGGAATCGCGAAGACTCAAACTGCCCGCCTGTCTGACTGCAGTCTTGCCTTTTTCTTTATCGCGGCTGAAACCATAGATTAATTCCACTTTTTTCGACCTGTCAAGGCCGCGCGCCAGTGCCAGCCCCAGCCTTCCAAGCCCGATAATTCCAATCTGCATAATTTAAACCTCTTGTTTAAATTTATCTTTGAGGACGCGGGTTCCTTATTTCCATCCACTTTTCGGGGTTCTGAACCGGTTTAAACCCGGATTTCGAGTATAAATAATGGGCGTCGGATGTTATCAACAGCCATTGGTAAATATCTTTCATTCCGGGATGGTTCAGGATAAAATCTATCATGCCTTTTCCAATCCCTTTTTCCCTGTGTTTCTCATCCACATAAACATCCAGAATATACGCGAAACGGATTTTATCGGATATCACCCTTGAATAGCCGGTCTGCAAACCTTCCTGTGTAAACGCCCCCACAACCAGTGCCGAGTTTTCGGCGCCTTTAACAACTTCTTCCCTGCCGATGCCCTTACTCCAGTATGCTTCTTTAAGCATTTCGGTGATTCGTTCGAAATCCATTTTTTTTATTTCATCGCCTATTATGTATCCTGAATTTAATTTTATTTCCATAAATGCACTCCTTCTAGTACAAAAAATCACCCAATCCGCTGAGACCCGGTTCACCCGGCGTTCCTTTAAGCAGATCCTTAACGGCCGCCGCCAAAAGTTCTATACCTTCAACGATTTGATGCACCTCAAGAGACCCGTAAGCAAGCCTGAATCCGTTTGTGAAACGGTGATCAACATCCATCTGAGGCCCGGGAATGATTACAACGCCTTTCTCGATCGCCAGTAAATAAAGCGTAATGCTTGAGTAGCCTGACGGCATTTCCACCCATAACTGGAAACCGCCGTTTGGTATTGTCCACGAAACGCCGGCGGGCATGTTCTTTTTTAGAGCCTGATGCGTGGCATCCATCCTGATTTTGTAATGTTCCCTTGCCCTGATAATATGTTCACCATATTTCCCGGTAGCCAGCGATGCAAGAGCAATACCCTGCATCAGCGGAGGACAGGCAATGTCCATTGCCCTTTTTAATCCTATGAGTGAATTAATTCTATCTTTTCCGGTAATAAGCCATCCGATCCGCAGTCCGCAAATGAATGATTTTGATAATGACCCGACAACAATTGAATTATCCTTCCCGTAATTCGATAAAATACTGACAGGCGCTTCTCCTTCAATTCTAAGATCATGGTAAATCTCATCAGCAATCAATAAGATTTTATTCTCTTTTGCCCAATTGACAAAAATTTTCATCCGTTCAACAGATATGTCAGTACCCATCGGATTATGCATTTCGGGACAAAAGTATAATAAAGAATTACGGTTATTTGAAACTGCTTTAAGCTTTTCAGGAATTGGTCCATACCTGTCCCTCGGGATTGTCTCAACCCAATGCCCGATCGCGCCGAAAGCGTTTGGAACACCCTGGTAGCAGGGCGATTCACAGATTGTTCTGTAATTATTCTCAAGTGCATACTGAGCGATCAATGAAATCGCCTGCTGAGATCCGCTTGTAATCAATATCTCTTCCGGTGATATATCAACGCCTTCACTTTTGTATTTTTGAGAGATTATTTCCCTTAATTCAAGCATGCCCATGGGATCGCCGTAATCCTGGTACATAGCCTGGTCTCTTTTCAGCGCTTCAAGAGTCATCTCAGAGAGTAAACCCGGCTGAAGAATGGAGATATCCGGAACACCCTGGGAAAATTGGATCAGGCCGGGACGCCTGGATAAAACCTGAAGAGCCTCAAGGCTCTTTGCCGCTCCCATCCGGAGCCTCCTAGCGGCGATAGTTAGTTCAGGATCGAAAGGTTCGAGGGGCGATCTCAGTAATAAGGTATCCTTGATATTACGGTTGGCGGAATTATCGGAAGGATCGGTTACAAAAGAACCCCTGCCGACATGAGAAGCCATATAACCCGCTTCGATCAAATCCTCAAACGCCCTGAGAATTGTGGTTTGAGTGACCCCAAGCTGTTTGGAAAAAACAGCGACAGCCGGCAGACGGCTCCCGGCATCAAGTTTATTATCTTTAATTGCCTTGATTATGCCGTCACGTATTTGAGCATACAGCGGAATATCCGATTCCCTGTCAAGCCGGATATCAAACATAAAATTTCTCCTGAATATTATTACAGTAATATTACCATAATAATATAGTATTGTCAAGATAAAAAAATGTTTTTTTGAATTTAATCTTAAGTCATGATATAATAGCAGCAAAAAGCAGGCTGCGGCCCCCAGGATAATGTTTTCACAATGTTGGAAAGAGGTAAATTATGATCAGACATTTCGTTTTACTTAAAGCAATATTGCTATTCATTGTATTTTTCTCAGTAGCCGCCTGCACAAAGGACGGCGGTAAGATTTTACCCATGAAAACATATCCGGTTACAAGCATCCCCGACGGTGAGTTTCTTCATTACGGCGTTTACTCCGGCGGTGAAAAGAATATGAACTATTATTATGTTAAAAAAAAAGAAACAAACGAAAGCGACGGAATTTGTTACCGGGTACATTATGATATAATTTCCGAGCCTGCCGGTAAAAGACTACCTGAAAATTATGCCGATTGGCCGGTTATTGTGCTGATTGATCCTGCCCGCGGACAGACCATTGAATCGACAGGAAATTTGAATACCAATATCCTGAAGGATTTTGGAAATCTGGGTGTCGGGGGACTCATTTACTGGAACTATAAATTGAACCGTGAGAAGGGTGAAATAAGGTATGTTTCAAAATCAATAAATGATATCTCGACAAACACGAAAAATTACAGGATTAATATTAATACAACTTACCCGATAATGGATATGATATCACAGGACTTTATTACCTATCGCCTGATAGATCCGAAAAGCCCGGGGATCATTTATTTTGTAATGCCGGATTTTATGAAAGACCCTTTATCAATTTCGCTCAGGTTGGGTAAAAAGGAAACCGTAAAAGTCAAAGCGGGGACTTTCAGTGTTAATGAGGTAATTATGATCGCGGCCGACAGGTTTATAGCAAAACTGGCGGAGCCTTTCCTGAAAAATTCAAGCTACTGGGTCGAGGATTCGGACAGAAGACTGATTGTTAAAGGACAGGGGCTGGGAGAGGATATTCAGCTTGAGGAAATCTCAAATGTAAATATAGGACGAAATAAATGAAATTTTTTTCCACAGGATCAAAGCCATTTTTTTTAACTGTCTGCCTCAATCCTACACTCCAGAAAACCATAATTCTCAAGGATTTAAAAGAGGATAAAGTTAACAGAAGCCGCGAATATTATCTCGATGCTTCAGGTAAAGGTATAAATGTAAGCAGGGTTCTCGCTCAGCTTTGTGAAAATGTTCTCCATCTGACTCAAACCGGCGGCAGAGATAAAAAGCTTTTTTCGGCTCTTGCTGAAAATGATGGAATAAAGATGGAAACCGTTGAATCGGGTTCGGATATCAGGTTTTGTTATACGATCTTAAACAAATCAAAAAACACCACAACGGAGATTATTGAGGAATCAAAACCCGTTAATCCGGAAACGGAAGATAAAATAATGAAAAAGTTTTATAAGATCCTTCCTGATTGTCATACTTTGATCATTTCAGGAACAAAAGCGGACGGATTTTCTAAAAATATTTTTCCCGGAATGGTAAAAGAAGCGAAGAATGCCGGAAAAGTCGTAATACTGGATTTCCGCGGTGAAGACCTGATTAATTCACTGTCTTTAAGGCCAGATATTATCAAGCCTAATTTTAGCGAGTTCTGCTCAACCTTCTTCCCGGGTTTTGAAAAATCATACAATAATATTGATTTAGACTTTATTGTCAGGAATAAAATGGTTGAGATATACCGGGATTACGGAATTTCTACGATCCTTACACATGGCGGACTCGATATTCTTTATCTTGAGGATGGATTAGCCTGTAGTATGCAGGTTCCGGCAATTGTCCCGGTAAATACGACAGGCAGCGGAGATGCTTTTACCGCGGGGTTCGGGTCAGCATTTCATTCCGGAAAGAGAATAAGGTTTTGTATTGAAAAAGGAATGGAATGTTCTTTAAAGAACGTTGTCCTGATTAAACCCGGCACAATTAAGCGAAAAAACGAAAATTTTAATTTACAGAAAGACAAGAAGACACGAAGTTATTAACAGCGGATTAATTTAGTATTCTCAAGATTCTTGAAAAAATATATTCTGCCGCAATAATATTGATTATTTCAAATTCCCGCTCTTCTAGTCTTCCATACTTCCTGTAAAAACAGCAATCAAAAAACGATAACATTGTATGGTTATAAAAAATATAATTTTTAGGAGCTTGTCTATGGCAAATTCAGCAAAAATCTGCCCGTTAAACGGATCACAATGCGATCCTCTTTCGCAAAACGCGAATGAAACGGCAAACCTTAACTGTTCTTTTTTTATTTCGGATATCTTCGCGGCACGCTGCCTTTATATTGAAAGCATGAAAGCATTACCGCAGATTGCGGAAAATATTAAAAAAATTAAAATACAAAGCTGAATGTTGCGGATTATAAATTATCATTATAATTTTGCATAAAACATGTTTTATCAGTAAAATATAAAATAATCAAAATAAAATTTTCTAAAAATATTATATTACCGGAGGTTTTTCTGGAAGAAAATATTGAAGTAGTTTTGGCCAGTGTTCGTCTGTTCAAAGACTTTACAAGCAGTGAATTGGGATTCATATCGGATTATCTGGAAATAAAAAATTATCCTGCAGAAACAATAATTTTCCGCGAAGGAGAGACAGGTTCGGAATTTTTTGTAATAATTTCCGGTGAAGTCCAGGTATTTAAAGAAGGCGAAAAAAAGAAAGAACATATCCTGGCCAATCTAAAAACCGGAGCCTGTTTTGGGGAAATGTCTCTTATAGACAGCCTCCCCCGTTCGGCAAGTGTAGAATCAATAATTGAGACAAAAGTTGCGATTTTATCGCAGAATTCTTTTCTTCAACTAAGGTTTAATAACCCGGAAGTATATTCCCAGATCCTGCTAAATATGGTTAAGGAATTCAGCTCAAGACTCAGGAATATGGATAATAAATTCGTTAAAATGATAGGTTTCTTTTTCTAATTTATGGAATGCAGGAAAGAATGCGGCGCCTGCTGCATAGCGGCTTCAATATCATCGCCGATTCCGGGTGAAAACGGTATGTCTTATGGGAAACCAGCCGGAACTCCATGCGTACATTTAACCGATTTGTATACCTGCGCTATTTATCCTTTCAGGCCCTGGGTTTGCAGGGATTTTGCCCCTTCCATAGAATACTGCGGCAGTAACAGGGATGAAGCTCTTAAGATATTGGAATATATGGAAATAATGACGGTAATTAAATAATTATCAGAGGCTGCAATGAATGATATCCTGACAGTTTGTATTCGGGTTGCGCGGGAAGCGGGTGATTTTCTTCTTGATAATTTCGAGAAAAAGATTCTTTCAATTGAAAAAAAACCCGATAAAAGCCTTGCAACAAATCTGGACCGGGAAGCAGAAAGAATGATAACTGATAGAATAAAGGGATTTTTCCCCGGGCATGGCATTCTCGGCGAAGAAAGCGGTTTGACCGGATCATCGGACGAATACCTATGGATTATAGATCCGCTGGATGGGACACATAATTATATCAGGGGAATAGGCTTATTCGGCGTATCGGTTGGCGTTGCATTTCATGGCCGTTTTGTTGCCGGTGCCGTGTATCTGCCTGTTTCGAATGAATTTTATACGGGAGAAAAAAATAACGGCGCTTTTAAAAACAACAAAATAATTCACGTATCCGATACCGGCAAATTAATTGAAAGTACAATAATCTTCGATTCCGAAATTAGAAATGATCCCAATCTCAAACTGAAAATATTGAAAGAACTTGCGGGAAGTGTATTCAACATCCGTATGCTTGGTTCATCTGTCAGGCATCTGAGCTACATCGCGGAAGGCAAAATTGACGCGGATATAGAGCTGCATGACAAGCCATGGGATTTTGCCGGTAGTGTTACCATAATTGAAGAGGCGGGAGGAAAGATAAACTCGCTGGACGGGTATGAACTTACGTATCGCGATACCGGTTTTATTGCTTCAAATGGAGTTTTACAAAAGGAAATTAGTGAAATTATTTTAAATTCAAAAAATAAATTTAAAATAAATTAATTAAAAGGAGCGGAATATGCTTCCGGAACTTATAAAAATCCGCCGGGAATTCGATAAAACTGAAATTATCGATGTCGAAAAAGCGGTTTTCGATGAATTGGAAAGAATAAAGCTAACAATCAGGCCGGGGTCCAGGATAGCCATAACCGCAGGAAGCAGGGGAATTGATAGGATTGATAGAATAATCAAGTCGGTTGTTGAATTTGTAAAAAAATCAGGCGGCGAACCGTTTATTGTACCGGCGATGGGCAGTCATGGCGGCGCAACAGCCGAAGGTCAGACTGCGGTTTTAAAAGAACTTGGAATTTCAAAAGAAAGTACCGGTGCCCCGGTTTTATCTTCCATGGAAGTTGTTGAAGCCGGAGAAATAAATATTCGGAATGATGATAATTTGAAGAACCTGATATTAACAGACAAAGGAACTAATACCATCAATGTATGGATGGACAAATTCGCCTTTGAGTCGGATGGGATTATTGTTATAAACAGGGTGAAGCCTCATACTTCTTTTCATAGCGATTCGGAAAGCGGATTGCTCAAAATGATTTCAATAGGATTGGGAAAGGCTGTACAGGCTGGAATCATTCATCAGTTTGGAACAGAAGGCTTAAAGAATCTAATTAAACCTCTGGCTAATAAGGCGATAGAAACCGGAAAGATTATCGCCGGGATCGGTATTGTTGAAAATGCTTACGATAAAGCATTGGTAATGAAAGCTTTTCGCTCTGAAGAAATTGAGTCAGGAGATAAAAATCTTCTGATAACAGCAAGGAAAAATATGCCTTCATTACCTGCAAAAGATATCGATGTATTGATTGTTGAAGAAATTGGAAAAGATATAAGCGGAACAGGTATGGATACCAATATTATAGGAAGGATAAAAATAAGGGGCGAGAAAGAGCCCTCTTCCCCGGCAATCAAAACTATTATAGCGCTTGGCCTTTCGCGGAAAACAAATGGGAACGCATATGGAATGGGCCTTGCAGATTTTATCACCCGGGATTTATTTAAAAGTATCGATTATAAATCCACATATACAAATGCAATAACATCAACTTTTACTGAAAGAGTTAAGATTCCTGTAATCACTAAAAGCGAAAATGAAGCGATAATTATGGCTTTAAAGGTTTCCGGAATTGATAAAAATGAAGATGCAAGAATCGTAAAAATTAAAAATACGCTGGATTTGAATGAAGTACTGGTTTCAAAAAATATTTTCGAAGAGATCAAAAAAACCGAATAGAGGAAAATCATGATAGAAAGAAGGCAATTTGAAAGGAAATTGCTGGAAATCGATGCGGAATATGATTGGAACGGATGTGTTTGTCCTTGCTTTATTGTTGATGTATCGGTTCAAGGGGTAGGAATGAGGGTAAAAGGATGCCTTGCCGTGAATGATAATATTACCCTTATGATAGGGATGGAAATGATAAATGCAATTGTTGCACATGTTGACGGCACTTTTGTAGGAATTAAATTCAATAGTTTAACCGAAAAGCAGATGAATTATATTTTAGATTTGAAAATGGAAATGGCAAAATAAAATATGCCCCCGTTTCTTCATCGAAAAACGGAGGCACCTCTATATAAATTATATTGAAGCTTGCGCTTCAATAGATATGGGGGGGATTGATTTTTTAGAACCAGCCGAAGCTTAAGGATAGTCCGGCATTAAAACCTGAAAGCTTGCTGTCAGTCAGATTAAGGATATTGATATTTCCATAAACATACCTGTATCCGATGTATGGTGATACTCTGCACCACCTGGTAATATTGAAATCAACTCCAGCAGTTGCTTCCGAAGCAAAAAACGCCCATCCGCCGTAATCGTCTTTTTGTGATACATAGCCTATGCTTCCGGAGCCGATCAAAACTTTAATAAAAGGATGAATAATGGATTGCGGCAAAAATATATATCCGAGCATAAGTCCGCCCCATCCGGCTCCGCTTGCATCATTTGTCGCATGCGGACTATAATGCATTGTATATGAAAGCGGCATGCCTCTTCCTGCAAAACCTATAATCAGGGAATGGTTAATTATAGCCCCAAACTCGGCACCTGCTACAGGATACACATTGCTGTCAACAAGAGTAGCATGTGATGATAAAGAAAAGTAACCTCCTATTGAATTATTTGATGAATCTAATAATGTTTGCTGATCGAATCCTTCCTGACTGAAAATCTTCATCCAGTCTCTTCCATATGATAATGAAACTACAGCAGCCAGCAGAAATACAACTATACATTTCCTCATAAAATACTCCACTTTTAAAATATATAAATATATTGGCAATATCTATACCAACATGAAATAAATATTTATCAAAAATTTAATTCTGGGCAGTTCTAAAAACTCATTTATTACCGGCATCGTCATACTGAGCTTGACGAAGTATGGTTACAATTGCCTCAAAACTTGTCACCCATTGGGTCAGTGCCTGCCCTGAGGAACCGAAGGGGCTCAGGGTTACTTTTATTGAGTTTTTAAAACTGCCCTTCTATAACTAATAAAGAAATGTCTGGTTATAAGAATTCTACATTATCAATATTAAATAATAATATTCATTTTTTTGTAAAATTGATATATCAGAAATGATTAACTATCATTTATCAGTTTCAAAATTTGGAGTTGTTTATGAAAAAAAACAAATATGCCGTTATTACAGGAGCCAGCAGCGGTATTGGCGCCGCTTTCGCAAGGCATTTCGCGGGTGAAGGGTATGATCTTGTCATTACCGGAAGAAGGAAAGACCTCCTGCATGCTCTGGCAGTGGAACTTGAATCGACTTATTCTATTCGTGTGGAGGAAATTGAGGTTGAATTAACAGATTCAATTCAGGTGGAAAAATTGATTAATAAAATTATGCTGATAGACAATATTGAAATTCTTGTTAACAATGCCGGATTTGGAACAAATGAATATTTTTATAAAGGTGACATTAAAAAGTATACTGACATGGTGATGGTTCATGACATTGTTCCGATGATACTTACCTATGCCGTTTTGCCGAAAATGGTACTGAGTGGTTATAGCGGAATTATAATTAATGTTTCTTCTCTGTCGGCATTAATCCCTTTACCGAAAAATACCGTTTATGGCGGGAGCAAGGCTTTTTTAATTAATTTTTCCGAGTCATTATCGATTGAACTAAAAGATAAAGACATATATATTCAAGCTCTTTGTCCCGGATTTACCAGGACTGATTTTCATAAAAAACTGGATATCCCTGAAGATGATCTGAAAAACACCGGGCCGGCCAGGTGGATGACGCCGGAAAAAGTTGTTAAACTGTCTGTCCGTGCCGTCCAAAAAGGCAAAGTCGTTTATATTCCGGGTTTCTGGAATAAGTTACTTGTATTATTTACCAGGATTATACCGAAATCATTGTTTTATAAATTAGCGGGAAGATTTTTCGATTAACCCTTTTTCTTCCTTTTTTCCCGGTAAAGCATTTTATCAGCTTCAGCAATCATTTCCGAAAATGATTTTGTATTATTTTGAGGATCGAAAACTGCAAATCCAAAACTTAAAGAAACTTTAAAAGGCTTTCTTAAATTATTATTTATTGCTCCCAGCATTTCATTTATCCGTGTTTTTATAAATTTCACATCATTCTTTACTGAATCGGCCGCAATAATTGTAAACTCATCGCCGCCAATTCTGCCAATAATATCTGATTGTCTGAAATTTTTCTTTAATATTTCAGCCGCTGTAATAAGTGCAAAGTCTCCTTCGCTATGTCCATACATATCATTTATGAGTTTTAAACCGTCCATATCGGCAAAAATCAGCAGGAACCTGCCGCCGTTTCTTTTGGCAATCTGGTAATGCTGTTCACCGAGTATTGATACTCCCCGCCTGTTATAAAGCCCGGTAAGCTCGTCTTTCAGGGAGAGGCTGTGAAGTTCAATGTTTGATTTTTCAAGTTCGGAAAGGGCTATCCTTAATTTATCTTCGGCCATCTGCCTTTCATGGAATAATTTAGCTTTCAAAAGCGAATTGCTTATCTGTGCACGGAGGGTCTCATAAATAATAGCTTCTTTTCTATTTAAACCGAAAACTATAAGACCGAAATCAACATCTTTGTCAAGTAGCGGCATAACAATCCAGGTATTTCTTTTTCTTGAAAGATTCATATTATCAGTTAGAATTTTACGGGTCGGCATAAGCGGGTTGTCAGTATTTTTAGTAATAATGATGTTTTCTTTTATCGATAGAACCAGTCTGGCAAACTCGGGCATAATCCCGACCTTCTTATCGGTAATTTCATTTTCATAAAGCAGTATAAAGCATTCTTTAATGCCTATAAGAGGAAAACTTTCCGATATTATGTCAATTAATTTTTCTCTTGATATGGCTGAGTTCAAAACCTGTAATATATTTCTCAATTCAAAAAACAGAATATCCATTTTTGTCGAATGATTTGCGGTAATAAGGAAAAGCCTTTGAAAAACAACTACCTGGGCTTTTTGCATTATCAATTCTAACCTGGTTATTTCCTTTTTATTTGTCAATAAATTGACATAATAATTTCTGATCAGTAATAGCATTTCCGGCCAGAAATCTGCTTTATCCTCAAAGATAACCCTTTCGGACATTGTGATGTCAAGAAGATCCGGAAATTTTTCCGACTTTGCATTCATTATATCAAATTCAAGGGCTTCTATTAAACTCAGGTATATTTTATTATTCTTAATATTCAAACCCATATTATAATGGCTTACGGCTTCCAAAATTTGCTTAATAAGATTTTTTTTATTATCATATTCGAGTATCGAATCTTTGTTTTTGATTACAGTTTTCATTTCATGATAATTCAAGATTTCCGGCTTATGCGGAAGTCATGACCCGTAAATTTTTTACAGCCGCAGGATTCCCTGATGACTAATCCCGCCTTTAAATGGGTAATACCGGGAACCGGTTTACCGTTGATTTTATCTATAAGCAGTTTCATTGCCAGAAAGGATTGATCGTTAAGCGGCTGAGCAACCGTTGTCAGAGGCGGTGTTAAATATTGCGACTGTGCCATATCATCGAATCCCGTAATAGAAACATCATCAGGAACTTTTATGCCGTTTGATTTTAAAACATTTATCGCTGCATCTGCCATCATATCATTAGAAGCAACAATTGCATTAAAGTCAGCATTTCTTTCTTTAAGCAGAATTTCCGTACATTTTTTCCCCGACGGGTTTGTAAAGTCCCCCGTTATTACAAGATCAGGATCAAAACGGATATTGCATTCCGAAAGCGCTTCGCGATATGCGTCAAATCTCTCTTCTGCCTCAAAATTATTTTCGGGCCCCCGGATAAAAGCTATTTTTCGGCGTCCATGCACATCTATGAGATGCCGGACGGCTTCCTTCATCCCTTTTTTGTTATCAATCAACAGGCTTGGTATGCCTGCTATTGGCATAGATAAACTTACGGCCGGGATTTTATTAAAAGGTTTGATAAGCCTGTCCAATTCCACCATACCGGATAAGACTGCTATTGTCCCGGAAGCCACAACAATTCCGTCAAAAACTTTTAAATCGGCAAGTTTGTATACAATATTAAATTGATTGTCAAACTCGTTTGGTGAATTATATATTTTCCCGGTCAGAAAAACAATATTTATGCCGTTTTCCTCGGCATAATCGGTTATACTTTTCCAGATCTGGTATTGGTACAAACCATCGAAATAGCTGATCAAAATACCGATTGTCAATCTTTTCGTTGATTTAGATTCAGATTTCATAAAACCATCACCAAGCACTCCAAACAACTTATTTAAGAATTATTCCGGCCTGTCAATAAAAATAATACTCCCTCCGTCAACAAGAGGACCGTCATATAAAGTTACAATTTCAAATCCCGCTTTTTTGATAAAACTGCAAGCTTCAGCTTTATCCTTAATCGAATCAATATTTCCTATAAAAAAAACCTTATCTTCATAAACACCGCAAGTTCCGCCTAATAATCCGTTTTTAAAGTTATGCTTCCCCGGTATTTTGATTTGAACCGGGTTTATATATAATGATTTCAATCCTTTTTTATTAAGAGCATCGAATATTCCATAATCCGATGTTAAAAAATATTTCCCTCCTAATGGCAGAAGGCTGCACCTTGCATAACCCTGTGAGACATTTATCTTCTCGCAATTTTCGGCCAGATTGATAAGTGTCCGATCGGTTATTTCCAGCTTATGTACAAAGAAATTGACGGATACTGCCGCGTTGTAACAGGCGCTTGATGGGTATTCCTTTCCTATGAAAGATTTCCCGCAATGATATTTAATATTATGATCCTTAAGAATTTTTATATAATTATCGGGAAGATTGGGAGGGATTACAAGAGTATCGCCGATCTTGCAGAAAAAAATATCCGGGTGGCAGGAAATAGCATCATATGTGATTCCCTCGGTTGAAAACTCTATTAATTCACCGTATTTAGAAAGATTATCCATGGCTTTTAAAGGAATTCTACTGTCAATAATAATCAACACGGTATTCTCTTCCTGAAAGATTTGAATCTGTTTTAAATATTACTTTTTTGAATGACTTTTCCAGTAGTTTCCTGTTATCTGAGTTATAACCGACGGCATGGTTTATTTCATCGGGGTTGATAAAAATAGTAATCCCGCCTTCCGATTTTTTTTCAATAAGACTGCTGAAATTTTTCTTCCAGATTTCAGTCCGGACAAGCTCCCGGAATGAAGGATGGAATGGTCCCGCTGCCAGATTTTCACCTGTTAGAAGCCCCTCGGAAGGGTGAAGCCCCATCCGGATAACCGGTATGCCTGCCTTCTCGAAAATCCGGAAGATTTCGGATGCCCAGCGGATGGCTTCGGACAAATCCAGTGGTTTATACTCTCCCCTGAGGTATATTTCTTCAAGTTCCGTCCGTTTTATGACAACAGCGGGATAAATCCTGGTGCAGTCCGCTTTTAATTCGGTTATTTTTTCGGCGGTGTATATTGCTTTTTCAAGGCTGTCACCCGGAAGGCCTATCATCATTTGGAGACCGAGATTTAAACAGGATTCTTTAATCAATAATGATGCCTTAATTATGTCCTCTGCTGTATGGCCGCGTCCGGACAAAAGTAAAACTTCATTGTCAAATGACTGGGCACCCAGTTCAACGGTTTTAACACCGTATTTCTTAAGAAGTTTTAACCCATCTTTATTAATAAAATCAGGCCTGGTCGATATTCTTACGGATTGGACAAATTGTTTTTTTATAAAAGGTAAAACCACTTGAAGGTATTCTTCCTGAATTTCCAAGGAAAGTCCGGTAAAACTTCCCCCAAAAAATCCAACCTCGATTATACTGTTTTCCTTTCTGACAGTTTGCAGATATTTTTCTATAATATCT
Organism: uncultured Spirochaetota bacterium; assembly: GCA_963783575.1. Taxonomy (GTDB): domain Bacteria; phylum Spirochaetota; class Brevinematia; order Brevinematales; family JAOACQ01; genus CAWEAK01. The sequence continues at coordinate 424,946 of CAWAOD010000009.1, forward strand.
GTAATATTATCCTGGGAATGGCTCAAAATTTTCCCTGTTATTTTATCCTGATCGCAAAAAACACAATTGAAAGGACAACCCAGGTGCGGGATAAATATTGGAATTGTATAATGTTTTATTTTCAAACTTTTTACCTGATTATACCCGGATTTCCGATTTGACACCGATAAACTCTTTGTTCTTTTCAAGAATCGGATCGACAAATTCCTTGATCATTTCCTCAGTCTGTTCCGAAGCCCGCCCTGTATAAGTCGACAGGTTTCCGACCTTATCCCATGAGGAATCAGTTATATTAAATTTACCGCTTTTTTTCATTTCCGAAAGCATATCATAGGCTTCACCTTTACGGATTGCCTCTACCTGTTTCATCGCATACCGGCGGATTTCCTCGTGCAGTTCTTGCCTATTCCCTCCAGTGTTTTACCGCTTCCATCAGGATATTCTCGGTTGCAAAAAAAGGGAGATTATTCAGGAGATTTGTCCTGATAACCTCCGGGTAAACATTAAGCCCTTCGATGAGTTTCTGATATATGATCAGTATCGAATCGGCGGCAAGAAATCCCTCGGCTATGGATAAACGGCGATTGGCGGAATCATCAAGCGTTCTTTCAAGGAACTGGAAAGCATAAGTATAGACCGCGTTCATTACATCATTTATAACATACCGGGCAAGAGAAGTCATTCTCTCGGCCAGAATCGGGTTCCTCTTGTAAGGCATCGCCGATGAACCGACCTGGTTTTTATCAAATGGCTCCTCAACCTGCCATGAATGCTGCATCAGCCTGATATCGTTCGCTGCCCTGTGCGCTGATTGGGCGATACCCGAAAGTACTTCAAGCACCTGAACGTCTATTTTGCGTGTAAGCGTCTGGCCGCTCACAGGAACGCTTGATCCGAACCCAAGCTTTTCAGCAACAAGCTGGTCAAGTTTTTTAACTTTCAATCCGTCACCTTCGAAGAGCCTCCATAAAACTTGCCTGCGTACCTGTTGTTGCTTTAACTCCAAGTGTTGTCAGCGAAGACAATCTTGAATCAAGATCGATGTAATCAAGCACCAGATCATATAGCCATATACTGATTCTCTTTCCCAGAGTCGTCGGCTGAGCCGGCTGGAGGTGGGTGTAAGCAAGTACCGGCATATCTTTATATTGCAGACATTTTTCTTTAAGAGAATTAATAAGGGTAACAAGACGGCTCTTTACAAGGGTCAGCGCTTTTTTAGCTATGATCATATCTGTATTGTCATCAACATAAGCCGATGTTGCGCCAAGATGAATAATGCCCTTTGCTTTAACGGCAACTTCGCCGTAAGTCCGGATATGGCTCATTACATCATGGTGTATTTCTCTTTCTATTTCACGGGCACGCTCAAGATTGAGATTTCCCCTGTTTTTTATAAGATCTTCGATCTGTTCATCCGTTATAGGAAGGCCGACTCTTTTTCAGCCTGAGCAAGGGCAATCCAGCAGTCACGCCAGCAAAGAAATTTGGTTTCCTCTGAAAACAGCTCAAGCATTTCTTTTGAAGCATAACGGGTTTCTAGCGGGTTTTTATAAACAGACATAAATAAATCCTCAAATTTTAGATTTATTTATTATATCATTATTAATTAATTAAATAAATTATAAGACCGAAAATTAGCTATTTATTATAATTTTTTACTCAGAATACCTAAATTCTAAACTAGTCCCTGCCATTGTATTGATTTATTTTAATTTTTCAGTTAAAATATAATAAAGTTGCTTCTTTATAGAACCCTTTTTTAATAAAAATACAAATATTCAATTGTTCTATGTTTTTATCGGAGGGGGACAGTGCCGGATAACAATACCCTGGAAATGTCCCAGGCAATTGAACTTAAAAAAAGCATATATCAATCACTCCGTGAAGGCGATCTTAATAAAGCCGAAGAGATTGCTCTTCGCGGGTTGGAAGAAGATTATCAGAATCCGGAATATGAAAAATATTTAAAACTGATAAAATTCTGGCAAAACAGGCAGGATTTATTTGAATATAAAGAAAGCAGTGCAGAAAAATTAATTTCCGAATGGGATAAATTTCTTAAATTCTGCATAGAAAATAAAGTTGACTGCAAAAAAGCATTTATATCGATTAAAGATTTTATTTTCCGTAATATAATCGATCTATTAATCGATTCTTACAGGCTTTCACCTGTCCCTGAAAGAGAGACTTTAATACTTTTAGGCCAATCTTTTTATGAGATCGGGATTCTTGACAGGGCAATCGAAACTCTTGAATATGCAATGTCAATTAATACTGATGATGAAGACGCCCGTATATTTACACTTTTGGGGAATTTATACAGCGAATGCGGTGAAAACGATCTGGCGATGGTCATGTTTAATGATGCTTTTTTAAAATTCCCTCAGTTAGTGAATTTAGATAATATAGATTTTCCATACATTGTTAAAATCAGGCAGATGGTATGCGATGACGGATTTAATGAACATGAAGTACCAGAATGGATCCCTGTTTACGGTTATCTTTATGAAGGGCTTACAGTAAAAAGAAAGATGGAATACAAAGATTATATGGAACTTAAAGAAAGGGTAACCGATTACGAAAAGACCCTTAAAGTTGATAAAAAGGCAGCTAACATTATAATTCCAAGGCTTATTAATTATTATCTTTGGATTCTGGATTATTTTTTGTATCAGGTGAATGCATTTGGTCCTGCGCAGAATGTTATTACAAGGATTCTGGATTTGATTGGAAATTTTCCCGGAGATATTAGGATCAAAGATAAAATTAAGGGAAAGGCATCCGTATTATTTAAAAATCTTATGGAAAGCAGGATTTCCGCCAGTAAGATCGTACAATCAGTCAGTAAGACGGATTTATCCACCGATAAGGCGGTGATATTCACCGGTAAGGAAAATAAACAGGTTTAATCGGGAGTTGTTATGCCAATAATAGCAGTAGGTTCGCTGGCGTTTGACAGTATTAAAACCGTTGAGGGTGAAAGGCACAGGATATTAGGCGGTTCACTAACACATTTTATAAATGCATCGAGTTTTTTATCCAAACCTAAACTCATAGCCGTGGTTGGCAGTGATTTTACCGAAAAAGAATGGGATTTTGTCAAATCAAAATCATCCGATATTTCCGGTATCGAAGTACTTTCCAATGAAAAATGTTTTTATTGGGAAGGCTGCTACAGTGAGGATTTTGACCGCGCCGATACAATAAAGACTGAATTGAACGCCTTTGCCAAATTTGCCCCGGTTGTTCCGGAAAGTTATAAAAAAGAAACCGGCATTCTTTTTCTTGCAAATATCGACCCGGTAATACAGAGGCAGGTCGCCGATCAATGCACTAATTGCCGGTTTAAAATCCTTGATACTATGAATTACTGGATAAACAATACACGGGAAGACCTTGAAAAAGCATTTGAAGCTGTTGATGGGATAACTATCAATGAGGGAGAAGCGCTGCTTTTAACCGGTGAAAAAAATCTTTTAAAAGCAGTAGAAAAGCTGTTTTTATCACATTTCAAACTGATAATTTTGAAAAAAGGGTCCAATGGCGTTATGGTTTTCGGTGAGGATTTCACGATAACGCTACCGTCTTTTCCGTTGAAAAAAATCGTAGATCCTACCGGGGCTGGCGACAGTTTTGCCGGTGCCTTTATGAGTTTTATCGATGTTTATAACATAACAAAATTTACCCGGGAGAATATGAAAAAAGCTGCAGCTTATGCGTCGGTTGTAGCTTCTTATGCCGTTGAAGATTTCGGCCTTGATGGCATCAATAAAATAACAATGAGAGATATTAAAAATAGACTGAGAGAATTTAGAAAAATGGTGGTTTTTTAATGAAAAGATATTTTAGGAGGAGAGGAATTAATCATGGCGGATAATGTTATAAAGAAAAAAGAAGATATATTGCTTGACATTGAAGAAAAACTAAAAGAGGAAAAATGGACACGAGCAGCCATTGAAAGCTACAGCGTTAAAAATTTTATAGAACTGGACAGCTATATCCGTATCGCGATCGATGAGAATTTTAAAGATGAACTGAAGAATCTTTGCCGGGAAAATTTGAAGCATTACCAGAACAGCGTTGTCGGGCTTTATCTTATCGGAGTATTATCGCTCGAAGAATCGGCTGTTGACGATACTCATATCCCCCAGATAATCAAACTTTTTATCGATAATAAAAAATATAAAATCGCCGAATTCCTTGCCGAGAAAATACTTTCTTACAGAGAAAATAAATTTGCGCTTAAAACTCTTGAAATGGTTTATGAAGGATATGGTAACCAGGACGAACTCTTTAATATCAAAAAAAGGCTTGTACTTATTGACAACAGGGACGCAAGCAACGCGAAATTCCTCGGCGAATATTACGAAAAGGAAGGCGATAAAGACCAGGCGATGTTTTATTACCGGCTTGCAATTGAAAGATATATCTCATTAAAGAGCGTAAAAATGGTGGAAGAAACTCTGGAATAAAGTTATCAAGCTCTATCCCGAAGATCCGAATCTTGTAATTAGCATGTCCAGGAAGATTCGCGAAGTACTGGGCGATGAACGCGTGGCCGATATGGTTTACAATGATTTTATAAGGCCGGCAATGAAGAATGAAAATTTCACGGATGCGATCAAGGTGCTAAAGGTGATCATCGATTTCAAACAGGCTGATAAACAGCTCCGTAAAGCGATTGAAGACTGTTATAAAAATGTATATTCCGATCATACCCAGCTGGATAAATATTTAAAGCTTTCTGCTATCGGACAGAGCTGGAAACCTCACAAAGAAGCCATAAGGCTTTTTGAAACGCATATAGCCTTCGATAAAGGTATTTACGTTTCTCATAAAAGCTGGGGCATCGGTGTTGTTAAGGAAATTCAGAATGAAAAGGTAATCATTGATTTCGAGAATAAAAAGGATCATGAAATGTCGCTTGAAGTTGCGCTCCGGGCTCTTAACATTTTAAACGGCGATAATATAATAGTCTGGAAAAAATTCAAGACAGAAGAACTGGAGTATACTCTTAAAGAAGAGCCTTTAAATGTTATTGAAATAATACTGCGCAGCCAGAATGGGTCTGCCGCGACTTCAGAAATAAAGAATTATCTTGTTCCGGATCTGATAAAGGATTCCGAGTGGAATAAATGGTGGGTATTTGTTAAAAAACAGATGGAAGGCAGTAATACCCTTGTCCAGAATTTTTCAAGAAGAAATATCATTGAGCTTCGCGACAGTGAACTGACTATGTCTGAAGAAATAATAAGCAAGTTCAAGAAGACCACGAACTTTGAGAATAAAGTTAAGCTTTTAATCGATTTTATTAACCGGGGAGGCGATATTAATTCCGTATCCGCTTCGGCGATGCTGTCGTATTTTACGGAAATTATTAATGCCCTGAGTGAATCCAACGAAAAAAAGCTTATCTCGCTTGTTGCTTTAAAATTCGCGAACTATCAGGAATACAGCGATAATATGGTCGATACATCCATTATTTTCGGAATAAAAAACCTGCTTGATTTTTATATTGCCCTGGAAATTGATCTTAAAAAACCTTTTCTGCAGATCCTTATGAAAAAATTAAAAGACTGGGAAATTAAATTCGCAGATTTTATCACCCACTCAAATTTCACAAAATTAGACAGGTTTATGCTGAACGAACTGGAGATTTTTGAAAAATTCGATGTGATTAACGGGATATTCGTATCTTCTATGAACGGTTTTCAGGAAAATCCTGAGCTTTTTGTATGGTTTTCCAAGGTAATTCTTGATGAAAGCGAATCATCCCTAAAAAATACCATCGGGATCAAAGAAAGCGAAGTGATATTCAGGCTGCTGTCATTACTGGATATCCTCAATACCGAGATTGAATCCAAAACAAATGTGGGCAGGAACAAGAAAATTATTTCGGGTATTTATGATATTTTATTTAAAAAGAAAATACTTGCAGATGTAATTGACCACTCGGATGAAACCACTGTTAAATCTCTGCTATCTCTCGTTTATTCAACAATGACTTTGGAAGAAGGCATTAAAGAAGAATATGTAAATAAAATTATTGCTCTTTACCCTAACCTGAAAAAGCTTGATAAACAGGAAAAAATCAAGATAAGGCATCCGTTCCTTGTAACTAAAAGCTCTCTGGAAGCTAAAAAAAGGGAATTATCCCGCCTTATGACGGCAGAAATACCGGAAAACAGCAAGGCCATCGGGGAAGCGATGGAAAAAGGCGATTTAAGGGAAAACGCCGAGTATAAAGCGGCTCTGGAAAAGCAGGACCAGCTTAAAGCCGGCGCATCAAAGCTTGAGGCGGATATTAACCAGGCAAAAGTTCTTGATAAATCCCTTGTGAATACATCGATAGTTGATGTCGGCACTAGGGTGGTTGTGAAAACAGGGAAAAATGATAAAGAAATTTATCAAATACTCGGCCAGTGGGATGTTGATTTTAAGAAAAATATTATTTCTTACCATTCGCCGCTTGGGAAAGCCCTGCTTGATAAAAAAGTCGGTGATACTATAAACTTTGAATTTAACGGCGAGATAAAGAAATTTGAAATAAGTGAGATCGCCCTTGCGGATTTTGAATGATTGATTAAACTTGATAGATTACTATATAAAGTTTTTCATTTGGAAAGATTTAGCCATGAAAAATATTTAAGGAGGGGCACATGCTGCCGCAGCCGTTTCCTATATTAATACAGATTATCGTCGGGGGTATTGCAGGATTTTATTATGTTAGAATAATAAAAAGGCCTGTTTTTGGAAATTTATGGGGGTCAATAATTGTCGGAGTTATCGGCAGCGTTCTAGGGGGCTTTTTCCTGGACAGGATTATAGGCTTTCTTGTACAGAATCCGTTAACTGTTGATTTTGTTGCGACATTTTTTGGGGCGTTTTTACTTATCTGGTTATTTTCAAAATTGGCGCATCAATAATTTTTTATTTGAGGGAGAAATATATGGCTAATGAATTGGATGAAGTAAAGGTTGGTACAATAGCAACACGGTCTCCTTTTACCGTAAGAGCGGATATGCCCGTATCGAAAGCTGCTGAAAGAATGCTGAGAGAAAAGGTTCATAATCTTGTGGTGACCGATAAAGATAATAAAGCTGTTGGAGTTATATCGGCCTGGGATGTATTGAAAATTGCTTTCCTTTCGGAGTCTGGCAGGGAACTGCCGGTATCAAAGCTGATAGAGGGTCAGAAAATGGTCTTTGTTTACACAGAAGTTACTCTTAGAGACGCTCTTGATCTGATGATAAATAAAAATATTCGGGCTTTGCCCGTCCTTGATGAAAAGGATAATCTTTACGGAAAAATCAGCCTTACTGATATTGCAGTCTTCGTCCGTGATAAAATGTAAAATAAGAGATTTAATTTCAGTAGCGTTTGAATAAAAATAAAGTTCTCGCAACAGAAACATCAAGCTTAAAATCAACATTAACAGTAAATTATTAAATGGATGCAACATAATGTTGCCCAGGAGTTTAGAATGGGAAAATATCTTGTGACTTCTGCTCTGCCGTATGCGAATGGCCCTGTTCATCTCGGCCACCTGGCCGGGGCGTATCTTCCGGCTGATATTTTTGTCAGGTACAGAAAATTAAACGGGGATGATGTTGTATATATGTGCGGAACAGACGAGCATGGCGTACCTATAACGCTCCGTGCGGATAAAGAAGGCATTACTCCCAGGGATGTAGTGGATAAATATCACCGTGAAATCAAGGAAAGCTTTTATAAAATGGGGATAAATTTTGATAATTTTTCAGGGACTTCAAGGCAAAAGCATTATGAACTTTCACAGCAGTTTTTTACCGATCTTTACAAAAACAATTACATAACGGAAAAAACAGAAGAGCAATTTTATGATGAAAAGCGTAAGCGCTTTCTGCCTGACCGTTATATAGAAGGAACCTGTCCGCACTGCGGTTATGACAAGGCCAGGGGCGATCAATGTGATAAATGTGGTAAACTTCTGAATCCCATTGAATTAATCAATCCGCGCAGCGCATTATCCGGAGAAAAGCCGGTAATAAAAAAAACAAAGCACTGGTATTTGAAACTGCAGGATTTTGAAAAAAAGCTTACCAATTGGCTAAATAAAAAAGAAAACTGGAAAGACAATGTTCGGAATTTTGTTCTTGGATGGATCGGTAAAGAGGGTTTGAAGGAAAGGGCGATTACCCGGGATATAGATTGGGGTGTTCCTGTTCCTCTTGAAGGCGCCGTAGGCAAGGTTCTCTATGTCTGGTTTGACGCCCCGATAGGTTATATTTCCTCGACAGTAGAATGGGCCGAAAGGATCGGAAGACCGGACAAATGGAAAGATTACTGGCTTGACAGTGAAACTAGGCTTGTTCATTTTATCGGAAAGGATAATATTCCGTTTCATGCAATAATATGGCCGGCAATGCTGATGGGCCAGAACTCACCTTTTGTTTTACCTTATGATATTCCCGCTAACGAGTATTTAACCCTGGAAGGCGAAAAATTTTCCACTTCTCAAAACTGGGCGGTCTGGGTTGATGAATATCTTGAAAATTTTCCGCCGGATCCCCTGAGGTATTTTCTTGCCTCGAATGCTCCAGAGAGTAAGGATGCGGATTTTTCATGGAAAGCATTCCAGACTAGAAATAATGAAGAAATCGCCAATATTCTCGGCAACTTTGCAAACCGTACCCTCACTTTTATCAATAATTTCTGCGAGGGTAAGGTACCTGAAGGAGTTTACGGCCCGGAAGAAAATGAGATTTTCAAATCCCTAGAAGAAAAAGTAAGCGAGCTTGTTAAATGTTATGAAACTTATAAAGTTCGTGAAGCCTCAAAACTTATGATGGATATTGCCAGGATAGGAAATAAGTATTTTGATGATACCAAGCCCTGGTTCTTAAATAAAAATGACCCGGAACGCCTTAAAAAAGTAATGAATATGTGCATGAATATACTCAGAATACTTACTGTTGCGATGTACCCCATAATTCCGTTCTCCTCAGAAAAACTCTGGAGGATGATCGGGGAGGAAGGTGATATTTTAAAAGAAAGATGGAATAGCCTTGCAGCTCAGAGAATCAACCCAGGGCAGAAAATCGGGAAACTGGAAATTCTTTTTACTAAATATGACAATCCTCTTATTCAAAAACAGATAGACAGATTAATCAGTAAATCGAAACAGAAATCCGGTGAAAATATTGAGATGGAACACAGTATAAATACAAAAGTTACAATTGATGATTTCAAGAAATTTGATCTTCGCGTCGCGGAAATCCTTGAAGCTTTACCTGTGGAAAAATCAAATAAACTTCTAAAACTTAAGATCAAAATCGGAGATACGGAAAAACAGATTTTGGCCGGGATAAAGCAGTTTTATACCCCAGATCAATTGAAAGGCAGAAAGATTGTCATAATAAATAACCTTGAGCCTGCGAAACTTATGGGGGAAACCTCCGAGGGTATGATGCTTGCTGCGAGTAACGCGGACAAATCCAGGGTTATCTTTTTAACCCCCGAATCCGATGTCGAGAGCGGCGCAAAAATAAGCTAATCAACGGTTTAAATAAGTTTCAAACAAACCTTTTTAATAAGATATATCTTATTTATTTTACTATCCTGCTTTTTATTGAAGCTCTTTTCCCATATCCGTATATCTTTTCCCTTGTGAATTTATCGATAACCGGTACAAAAATATTCATTATAATAATGGCATAGCAAACGCCATCCGGGAATATGCTCCAGAGACGTATTGCGACTGTAAGAATTCCAAGGAAAATTCCGAAGATTATTTTACCGTAAAGGCTTATCGGCGTAGTAACAGGATCTGAGGCCATAAATAGGGAACCAAGAATAAAGCCTCCTGTTATAATATGAAAAAGAGCGTTGCCGGTAAAAAACCCGGTTCTATAAGGTAACCCACCGAAAACCCATACGAGAAGCACAGTTACCGCTGTATATGTCACAGGTATTACCGGGTTAATAACTTTTCTGAATAATAAATATATAAAACCTATAAGAAGCGCTATGACAGAAGTTTCACCAATACATCCGGGCCTGTTCCCAATAAATAAATTAAAGTAGTTGTCAATGTTCATATTATGAACAGATTCCCAGCCGCCGGTTTTCAGCAGGCTTAGTGGAGAAGCACTGCTTACTGCATCCGGCCCGATGATAATACGCGAAGCCTCCTTAAAACTTATCCCCTTTACAATTAAATCCAACATTGAAGGAGACCATTTCCCTATAAACAACACCGGCCAGACCGCAGCCACAAAAATCCGTCCGCCAAGCGCAGGGTTCATAAAATTCTTTCCCAGACCGCCGAAAGCCCATTTAACGATGGCTATGGCAAAAAAGCATCCGGCAATGACAACAAACCATGGTATTCCTGGGGGAAGGCAATATGCAAATAGCAGCGATGTTATGACTGCACTTCCATCAAAAGCTGTAAATCCCCGTTTAGAAAGAATGTTCATCAATAGTTCAGTCAATATACCGGTTAATAAACTTATTAGTATTATACGAACCGAGTTCATACCGAAGAAAATAATAGCAGCGGCCCCCGCAGGTAAGAGGGCGATAACGGTATCCCACATCATACTTTCTATGGAAAAACGGCTGTGGATATGCGGAGAAAAAAATGGAGAACCTGCTTTACCTTCAGCTTTGGCCATTTGCTTCCCCCATTTTTTGCTTGCCGTAACGGATCAACCCTGTTATAGGAATTGACGAAGGGCAGATATATGAACAAGCGCCGCATTCAATGCAATCATATAGACCAAAAGTTTCAGCAGCTTCATTAAAAAAAGAGCCTTCACATAATTTTACCAGCTCTGAAGGCTGAAGCCTTACGGGACATGCTTCCAAACACTTTGAACATCTGATGCAGGGTTTGTTTCTAACCCTGTAGTTGTTTTTCCCGGGAAGAACTACAATACCCGAGGTATTTTTCAAAACAGGCGTATTCTTATCATTGATTTCATATCCCATCATCGGCCCACCGGCCAATATTGAATAGAAATTATCCGGCAGATCGTAATCGTCAAAGATTTGTCCGGCTAAACTGCCGATCCGTACTTTATAATTTCCCCTGTTTTTTACCTGATCACCTGTATAGGTCATTATTCTCTCAATTAAAGGCTTTCTAAATACGATTGCTTCATAAATTGCATATGTTGTTGCGGTATTTTCAACAATAATTCCCAGATCCTCCGGAGAACCCTTGCTTGGTATCTGCCGGCCCGTTACGGTCTCTATTATCTGATTTTCACAGCCCCCAGGATATTTCAGCCCCAGTGATAAAATCTTAAAAGAGCCGTCGCCTTTCAATTTCGATTCAAACATATCTATTACATCTGTTTTGTTTTTTTCAAGTACAATAAAAGCCTTATCCGTCGAGATAATTTTCATAATTATTCGAATACCTTCTATAATTTCATCCGTTTTCTCAATCATTAAGCTATGATCGGAGGTTAAATAAGGCTCGCTTTCAGCGCCATTGATTATCAGTACGTTTATTTTTTTTTCTTTCGGAAGTGAAAGTTTAATATGAGAAGGAAAAGCATTTCCGCCCAACCCGACAATTCCGGCATCTTTGATCATTTTCAACAGTTCATGATTTTTTAGGGAAGTATAAACAAACTTTTCCTTATACCAGTTTTTTATTATTCCTCCAGTTTCAATAACCGCGGTTTCAACAGCCCTGCATGTCGGTGTATCGATTTTTTCAACCGCCGTGACTCTTCCGGAAACGCTGGAATGGATATTCGAGGAGATTTCTCCGTCAGCCTCACCGATGACCTGCCCTTCTTCAACAAGATCCCCGATTTTTACCAGAAGTTTTGCAGGGTTTCCTATATGCTGAGACATTGGAAGCCTTACAATTTTCGGCATATGGGATTTTATGATGGGATGCGCCCCGGTTAACTTATTTTCTTTCAGCCGAAGGCCTCCGCGGAAAGTATGGATTTTCATCCGGAATACTCCTTTTTTCGGCAAATATCATTTTTACAGAATAATAATATAGAGCGGTAAACCGTAAAAGTCAAACAATGGCAAGCCATTCTGGTAATGGCAATCCATACGGATAATGATTTCAATGCCTATTTGCGGAAGTTTTATTTGCTTTCCTTATTCAAAACTAACTTATAAATAATGGAAGAGATTATAATTGAAATAAAAATAAAAAGCGGCAATAAAATCAGTTGTATTATTTTTAAATCATGATGAATAAAAGTATGATTAATTACTGTCAGCAATATAACTATTGGCAATATGATTATAACCTGAATGATATTGAATTTTACTAAATTAACAGGCCTGACAAAAAAATAATAAAGAGTAATATTTATTATTGACAGCAATATTACAAGGATGGAATGTAAAATCATATTTCCTGGAGTAATAATTCCCATAATTGTAAGCTCAACATAAAGCATGACCAGCAGAATAATAAAACCAATAATCGCTTTTTCATTGAGTAATATTTCCTTCTTAAAAAACCATTTCATAAAATAACCTTATATCCCCATAAATATATCTTCCAGTTTATTCAAAACAGATTCTCTCTTCCAGAATTTCCAGCCATGAATCTGGTCTGTACCGAGATCAAGGAAATTGATTATTTCGACATTATCAGGATTATTTTGAGTCAGATTTTTGGCTTGAGTTGAATAAACGGACTTTTCCTCACAGAAAAGATAAATTTTAAGTCGATCGAATTTTTTAATTATTTCAACCGGGTTTTCATTGTGCCAGGATTCTTTATCGCCGCCGAATTGCTTCAAATGAATGCGGTATTCTCCGCTGAACTTATCGAGTTTAGAGTAATCAAAAGTCCCGGAAATAGCGATAATTTCAGCCCTGTTTGTGATAATTGACGCAAACTTCAAAACCCCTTCAACTCCTGTTGAGATGCCTGAAAAAATAATTCTGGCGCTCAAGCCATATTTATTAATAATGCCGCGATGGATTCCTGATAACCATAACATATCAGGGTGGATTTTTGTTGTTCCCTTTTCATATAGAGGGTAAACCGTGCCGGGGATATCAGGAAGGATTATCATAGCATGGATTCTTCCGGATATTTTCTCAAGTTCCCAGTATCTTATTATCCAAACAGGGTTCTGGCGGTAGGGATCGGATTCGGCCTGAAATCCGGGAAAAATCCAGATTATTTTTTGAATATCTTCACCGTCTTTATTTACAATAAATATTTTGTTTTTTTGACCGGGGCCTGGTATTATTGTTACTGATGAATAAGCATAACCTAAAGTAAAAATAATCATTATAAGAAATATTTCAAATTTCATAATTACCTTACAAACGAATAATGCTTATTCTTTAAGAACAAGGCGAAATGTAAAGAACAGGGTTCCAACAGTATAAACCGCCAGACCGATTATGAATACTGCTGTGAAGCCATATAATATCGCTATAAAAACTGCGATAAAGCTGGCTACAACTGAAAAGATGCCGTTTATAGACCACATCCAGGGAATGGAACTCTGGACGGAAGAAATGACCCTTATTCCCGAAGGCATCATGAACCCCATGAATACGCCGGTAAGGCTAACAAGTAAAGCCACAATTATAACTCTCCACACAAAAATAAAACCTATCAAAAAAGAATCCAGATATTGCGTAATTAAATATGAAAGGATGGTTGTTGTGATAATACCGCAAAGCCCGATAAATATGGCACGGTAAGGATTTTTAATTCTTTCGGAAAGAAAACTACCTATGCCGGTGCTTATAAGTAGCGCTGAAAGTACTACCGAGAACGAGTAAACCGGATGCCCAAGTATAAGAGTATATTTCTGCATAAGGACAACTTCCATCATCATAAACCCCAGGCCCAGTGAAGCGAAATATAATATGGATCCGGCTTTATTAGGCAACTTTCTTAAACCTCCGAGGTTTAGGAAAAGAAGAGGCAGAAGCATGAAAATAACGCTGTATAATGCAACCTGTGAAGTAATCTGCCTGAGCATTAAAAAAGGCTGGGGATAATAATGCTTGATCGCATAAATATCGCGTGTGAATTCAACGGAATCGGGTTTCATATGCTGGCTGAAGAAAGGCCAGTTGTCCGTCGATGGCCGTAATTCCTGATCGCTTAAAAAATATTTGTTATCCATATTTTTTGCAAGAATCAGGTCCTCAACAATAGAACCAGTTTTTAATCCTGGGGCATAGAGGACTTTATGGCCGGCCAATGTCATATATTTAACTACATTTTGGACTTCCTCCGGAGAAAAAACACCGTTCTTAACCAGTAATTTACACTTCCTATAATTCGAATTTTCCTCATCGCCCATAATGATTGAATGTTTGAATTCATTATCCCTTCCCAGACGGTGAAAAGCTTCTTTAAGTAGGCACGCGAATCTTTCGGCATGGGGAATTGGATTGCTTAAGTAAATAACTCCGCCCGGTTTTAGTTTATTAAGATAATCTATCATTGCCTCAACGGTAAAGAGATAACTTTCGGCTAAAGTGAAAGAACCCGACGAGACAGCAACCTGAGAAATGGAATTATCAAAAACCAAGACATCATATTTTCTCGCTGTTGAACGGATAAAAAACCTTCCTTCCTGAAACTCTACATGTACATTCGGAAGATTGGCAATATTTCCAGTAAAATTTGTATAAACTTCTTTTAATGTCCTGTATATTGTGGAATTGAATTCCGCTCCGTAAACATTTCCAGCTCCGCAGCCGAGCGCAAGCTGAATATCTTTACCTTCCCCGACTCCAATAACACCGACATCGTCAGGGTCTTTTTTAACAACATAAGGATAATAATGGCTCTTTAATATTTTTTTGAATTCGGAAAAATCTTTTGTATACTGGGCATTATACATATAAGTAAAGCAGGTAAAGTCTGCTGTAGCGACCCTTGAACCATTAGCGCTTTCAAAAACGGCTACATACCCGAAATTATCCCAATCGGAAAATAACTTTTTGCCGAATATTTCCACATTCCTTTTTTCTTTATCAACACGGACTTCCACATCTTTAACCAGAGGATAAACAAATAAAATATCGGGAATTATTAAAAGAAGAACCGGAATTGCTATAAAAGCATTTTGCCTAAACGCAAAGAAAGCCGCGCCTACGATCACTGCAATGGAAATTATATATGCAGTAAACATCGGACCATGGTGGGGAAATACTGCAAGGGCGAAAAAGCATCCGATACCGCCACCCAGTAAGTCAAAAAAATACAATTGATTTATTTTTTCGCTTAAATTTGAAAAAAGCGATGAAAAGATATATCCTGCAAGTACAAAGGGGATTATAAGTGTCAGAAAAAAATCCCTGAAATAACCCTGCTGTACCGGATCGGTTGCGATATCATTCATTTGAAGAGGAATTGAATTTATATGGAGAAGTACCCAGGGAATACTGAATGCAAGCAGGGCGGAAATAATTGCCAGGAACAGGGGCAGAAACTTTTTAACAAAGCGGTTGGTAAAGAAAACAAGAAGCCCGCCAAGTCCGATTCCGAAAAGAGCCACGGAAAGAATAATAAATGCGAAATGGTACCAGAATGTCAGAGCAAACATACGGTTTAAGACTGTCTCCAGAGCCAGAACGGAAAGAGAAATAATAAATATTCCCGCGAAAAGCGCCCAATGTGAATGTTTTCCCATAAATCAAACTTCTCCACAATATAAATTTTTAATCACTTTACTCGATTATTAGCTTGCGATAATAATAATATTGAATTATAAATACCGATCAAGCGGAACGCTTGTTAAAATAAAAATATTTTATAGGGGAGTTAGAATTTTAGCAAGTTATTCCTGTACAGTCAATCCCGGGTAATCATAAAAAAAGCGGCGAAATATTCCGCCGCTTTTAAATTATTTTGTTTTCAATACGAATACACCATCCCAGTCATCAGGAGGAGGATTTTTCTTAAAGTTAGTACAGCGGCCGAGATATGTTTGAGAAGGGGCATCATTGCTGTTTTTGATAATATCCTGGAACATGTTTATCGCTGTCTGCCAATTGCGGTTGTTATATTCCTGCAGGGCTTCTTCATAAAGTTTTATGGTTTTTAATAAATTTTCTTCAACCTCGCCGGTCCTTCCGACAAGTTCATATACAGCAACCGGCTTGGTTTTACCGACCACCCGGAGCAAATCGAGTTTTCTAACAATAAATTTATCTTTTACATATTCGTATGTGCTGTCCGAAATCATCGTATAAGTACCATATGCTTTATTCGCTCCTTCAAAACGTGATGCCGAGTTTACAGTATCGCCCATCATTGTATAGTCCATTCTCTGCTGGGATCCCATATTGCCGATGACAGCCTGGCCTGTATTGATGCCCATTCTGGCGTTCAATGACGGAAGTCCTTCTTTTTCCCAATCACTCCTGAGTCTTTGCAGTGTCGCCTGCATATCCACTGCTGCGTTGCAGCAGCGGATGGCATGATCCGGATGCGGTATAGGCGCTCCAAAAAATGCCACAATGGCATCCCCCTCATATTTATCTACAGTTCCGCCGTTTGCAAGAATAATGTCTGTCATTGCGGTTAGATATTTATTCAACAACCCTACCAGATCTTCAGGGGATAATTTTTCCGAAATTGAGGTGAAGCCGGCAACATCAGAGAAGTATGCCGTTATCTCTCTTCTTTCTCCTCCGAGTTTGAGCAGGCTCGGGTTATCGATCACCTGCTTTACAACATCGGGTGAAAGGTACTGCATAAATGCCTTTTTAATATAATTTTTCTGCCTGTCATAAAGCATGAATTTATAAATGATGAAAGCTATCAAGCTGATAAATGCATGCAATAGTATCAGGATATAGTTCAAAATCTGCCCGAATAACGCTAACAAAACATAATCCAATATTAAAATGAAGGCGATTATTAATCCCGAGAATACTATTTCTCTTAATGCCGAAGTAAGCCTTAAGCTGACAATGAAAATCATAAAACCAAGAAGTATTATAAGACTTATATCCATATAATCGGGAACTTTTGTTAAAAACGCCTTTTGATAAATTGTATTGATAAGAGTACCCTGAAGAAGAACCAGCGGTGCCACAGGATCGATAGTTATCATACCCCTGTCCGTGCTGGCTTCGGCAGTCCATCCTGTAATGGTTATTTTACCGTTAACGACTGATATTTTATTTGAGAGTTCGCTTAAGATCGGTTCAAGAACCTTGATCTGCTCGCGAATGGCTTTTTTATCTTCCTCGCTTACGTTTTTATTTGTCAAATACGATTGATACTGTTCATATACTTTATTGTCGTCATAATATTCAACCAGAAAACTGAACGGCAGATGTCTTCCGAAAGGATTTTGCGCCCATTTTTTTGTCCAGTTTATATACATCTCACCGTTTTCAAGGATAGGTATTTTAAAAGTTGTTTTTCCATCCCTGGAAACAAGTTTTACATAATTGCCGGGTTTTATTTCTATTTTATCCCTGTCGATATCAAATTCATCAAAAATAATAGGCATAGATAATTGCGGGACAAGATAATCTTTATAAATGCTGAAAAGACCGATTTTCCTCAGAGACCCGTCGATATCCTTAATGGATGTTGTAAAACCCAAGCTTTTAGCCGAGAGGTAGATTGGAAAAGCGGGGCTTTCCATTAATTTATCGGAGGGTATTGTATTGGTCAGTTTTTTGTCTTTTAAGGGTATAAAAAACTTTTCCACAATCTGTAGTTCTTGGTTCTGATCCTTTGAAATATCTGTCCTTTCTTTTGCGCTTTGATCGACGCCCCGGCATGGAAGATATACATTGATCGGGCTAATTCCGAATGCTTTCGCGAGTTCCCTGTCGGGCTGAATGACGAGATCATCCTGAATATACTGCATTGGGACCGCGGCATTCTGCGAATCGATAAGCTGTTTAAAATTTTCCTGGTTCAATACTATGGGAGCCGGATCGATATATTCAATGTCAAGTAGTATTTTATCCGCCCCGAATTTCTTCAGTACGCTGATTCCATTGGCAATCCTGTAACGAGGAGGAGGATAATTCCCGAGAAGATCGATTGTCTGGTCGTCTATATCCACGTAAAGAATCTTATTCCATTCGGCAGGCCTCGGCTTGATCATGGAAAAAATATCGTAAAGCTTTAAATCCAGCAGCCGCCCGGGAGGACTGTATGATATGAACAAAGCTACAAAAATACTTACTATTACAATAATCAAACCTGTGGTAGTTTCCTTATTCCATTTCAAAGGCTGCCTCCTTATAAAAACAAAGGCGACATGAATCATGCCGCCTTAATATAAAATGAAAATATCTAAATCTTAAGGCTTATCCCGGCCAGAAGTTTATATTGATTGGTTGTTGAAATATAGGCATTCCCGGGGATAAAATAACCGATATTCGCAAACAGAGAAATATTGGGATCAAAATCCCAATTTAATGTACCGTCAACTTCATTTCCAACAACCTGTCCGTTGCTTGAATAGGAATTCATCGAAACAATATCCGATTCATTGTTGGTCGACATCCTTATACTATAAATATAATCAATTTTCAAAGAAAGGTGATCTTCAAAAAGTCTTGATATTATACCTACCCGTATCAGGAATAGATTAGAAAAATCAAGCCCCTCAACTAATCCCGTGCTGTATTTCCCGTAGGCTTTAAAGCCTTCATATACATTCGTGGAATTGGTGTTGTCCCCGCTTGCTATTGCAAGCTCCCCGGTTAATCCGAATTTGATATCGTCCCCGGTCAGGTATTGAAGCCCGGCATCGATTGCCCACCCTGAAAGGGAAATATTTGTATCATAGCTGCCCAGTTCATAAATCCCGGCGATTGTAAATGTAAGGCTTGGTATAATCGTGCCTTCCGCGTTCAAACCTATATAAAGGGGATTAAAAAGCTTATTTGTGGACAGGTCCATACTATATAAAATAGTTCCTGAAACGGATTTGTTCAATAAACCCAGGGCTTCTACCACGCCTCCGGCCACGAATCTCTGCGGCCCATTTGAAAGAACGCTGTCAACGCTTTGAATATAGAATTGATTTACACCAGTTGGCATTGTTCCCGGTATGCCGGAATCATATGCGTAAATTCTCTCCTTTAACCCAAGAAAATTTGCGCTGAGCCTTGCTCCGTCAGCCATATTCCCAATCAAAATACCGTTATTTTCAAGGTATAAATCCCTTCCCACAAGCGCCCCAAAGTTTTCGCCGTTGTATTCGACGCTTAAGCGGTCGGCATAAAAGTAGTTTGTATTTGTCACTCCTGCTGGCGGCGCGTTCATAAATACATCTTTAAACCGGAACTTTAAGCTTAAATTATCCGATAAGTATAAATCTGCGGAAGCGTTCGCGATATTTATTAATCCGCCATAAGGATTATTGCTGATATCTGCCGTGATAAGCTGGATCGGAATATCTTCAATGCCGAATGTATAATAAAAACCGTAGGCATTTGAAATTATCAGCAGAAGAAATGGAATTATTATTAATGTTATCTTTTTCATTACTTCCCCCTAAAGTCTTTCCGGTTCTGAAACCTTCGGTGTTTCTGGTATTTTTGGTACTATATTGCTTGGTATATTCTGTTGTATTACATTCTGAATAACGTTATTATGCGTATCGTTATCACTGAATTGCTCGGTTGTACCGACATTTTGCTGAACGATTCCCGTCTGGCTGAAAGTCTGCCCGTTTCCTTTTACACCGCCCTGTTCTCCCTGGGAAGCTGTAAAATGGCTGCCGGAATTATCGGCAATATCAATAGAACCCTCAATTACATCAACCTTCATTCCTCGCGCCGGGCCGAAACTGAAATCCTCCCATGTTCCTCTGACGGAAGCCGTTCCTTTTGGAGATTGGACTTTAAAACTTGATTTTATCCCTTGAATTTTAGTAAAATGAACACTAACCTTCCCGATATCGACCGAAAGCTGCTGATCGGAAGACGTTTCGGTTGTTTTTTCCTTAAATGTTACCATAGACAGTTCATTAACGGTAAAGAACCCTCCCTTTGTTTCCACTTTCATCGATGAACCGATTCCTGTCATTATTTTCGTATTATCCTGAATACCCATATCAACAGCGGCCGGTTGCCATTTACCGTCAAGCAGTAAGTCGACTTTACCCTGCATTTCTATAATCTTCCCCGCATACAAAAAGCCGTATAACCCGGTAATTATTAAACCAAATATAATTATCTTCATATAATCCTCCTGGATTAAAACACTTTAATATTATTTCTGTTTTTCTTTTATCAACGAAACAAATTCAATAAGTTCCATGCCGCTTATATTTCTGTTCCAGAAATAATAACTCGGCAATATATTCTGGTAGATAAGGCTCTCCGCGGCATACTTCGAAAAACCTGTTAAGCTGTAAATTATCCCGCCCCGAACTTTTTTCATCTCGATTGCTATGATCGAGAACCTGCCGGCGTTAAGCGGGTCTTCCATTTTCAAAGACATAAGCCTGCCGTTGCCTTTCAGGTCAACGCTATCTTTTTCCACATCAGGGTTGTCCAGGGAAGAAAGCATCATAACGGCATCCTCAACCGAAGCAATATCTTTATCCATAATATCCCTGACATCGCTTGTCGATATGGAAAATCCCTGTGAAAACGTAAATAGAAGGAAAATCAAAGCTCCTCCAAATAACCATTTCATTATAAACCTCCGATATCTTTTGTTTTCAATATCTTATATTTTCAATATTTATACTTCAAAACCGGTCCCAAATTACTTATGATACCGTATCCACAATATCATTCGGCTGGTTGCTAATAACAGTTCCTATATTTGTATTATTATTACCGCTGTATTCATACAACCCTCCGCCATTAATCCCTGCGCCATTATTGCTTATAATGCCCAAGTTTGTATTATATGTTGATCCCAAATCCATAAATACCCCGCCGCCATTAACTTCGGCGAAATTATTCGTGATATAAGTCAGGGAAGAAATCGTGTTAAAACTGCTGCTATTCATATAGATCCCGCCGCCGTTTCCGTTTGTGGCATAATTGATATAGACAGCGCCGTTTATTGAGTTGAAAGCACATTTCGACAATTCCATACCGCCGCCGTACTTTGCTATATTCAGGTAAACAGGCCCGTCAATAAAGCTGTTTGTGGTCGATTCCATAAATATACCGCCGCCACTTCCTGCAGACTGGTCAAACACCTGGTTGCTGAATATTGTTGCCGAAATCGAGTTGTTATTCCCATAGACCATATCTATACCGGCACCACCGTTAGTGGCCACATTATTATAGATTACTCCGGCAAACTGGCTGTTATTGCACCCGGTCGCATATATTCCGCCGCCGTAATTGGCAGCTATGTTGCCGTTAAATAATACGTTAATACTGATCCCATTTTCCGAGTTGAGGAAAACACCTGCGCCTAAATTTGTCGCATAATTATTAGATACGATTCCGAAAAGGAAATTGTTCGTACCGAATTCCATCCTTACACCGCCGCCTTGCCCGGCCATATTATTAAAAATAGAGGCGTTTATTGTGCAGTTTGTAGAGCCTATCATTTCAACTCCGCCTCCGGAAAGCGAAACGTTTCTTTCTATTGAAGCAAATACTGCATCGCCCGATTCGCCGCCGATATACAAACCGCCGCCGTTTGAGTAACCGGTGTTATTCATTAAGAAACCGTTTATAAAATTAGCCTTACCATTGATAAGAAACAATCCGCCGCCTGATGAAGCTGCGTTGTTTGTTATATAGCAGTTTATAATGTTAGAACCGCCGCCAACCAGAACCATTCCGCCGCCTTCGCCCGGAATATTCGAGTTTATTATTGGAATGGTTGTGTTATTTGCTGCATTGCTGACAATGTAAACTAATACGGAAAAATTATTACTCGAGCAGTTTACCATGAAGACCCCTCCGCCTATAGTTGCGGTATTGTTGCTGACAAACATATATCCGAATGTGGAATTTCTTACATTGGTCATTAAGATTCCGCCGCCGCAAAAGTCTGCTATGTTAGCTGAAAGTGATTTATATGCATTCCCTCCGCGTATGGTAAAATTATTCATATTTAAGTTGCTGATGTTTCCGGCATATATTACATGCTGATTGCTATTCAGACCGTCCAGTTCGCTGAAAGCGACAGGGGAAGTATAGACCGAGTCCCATCCGCCGGAAATATTAATGCCGCTGAGATTGATGTTTACGCCGTTGGAGCCGGAGGACAGCCCGCTGCCAGGTGTGTATACACCCATCTGCAGGAATATGTTTGTTATTCCCAGTGAGGAAGCCTTGGATAAAGCCGTTTGAATGGTTAAAATCGGCGCTAACGGAGTAGTTCCGCTGTTTGTGTCATTCCCGATCGGACTAGGGGCAACATATATAGCGGTAACACCTGCCGATGAGGACGATGATGAAGAGGACGAAGATGACGAAGAGCTGGAAGATGAAGAAGGAATATGAGCCGCCGCGTCAGCCAGTACGGCATCGATCTTATTATCATTTGAATTAAAACGGTAAAGATCATAATTACCATTTCCGAACCGGGTTGAAGCAAAATAAATTTTCCTTGAAGAATAATCAATAAAAGGTTCGGCATCATCAAAATCGGAACCAAGATTAACCGGTTTATAAACAAAATTAGAAAGACTGATAAAAAGTTGATGTTTTCCGTTTGAATAAATAGAATCTACAATATGATTATATCTATCTATAGAATCCAAAGAATAAAAAACATTTTGCCCTGGGGTGTTTGTGTTTGAGAACCAGCCTACGTCCCAAATATATAACAAACAATTGGTGCTTCCAGTGGATACAATCAGGGGACTCTGATAATTCGTGTGATCATCCAGTGATATCTGTGTGGCATTCACAGAAACCGAAGAAATTAGGCCCCCGATGGAATGATTACTTGGATTATAAAGGTATGTATAAATATTTGTCGATGTCGAATTATACCTGATGAAAGAAATGAACGCGGTTGAAGAATTTGTATTGAAAATAACGGGAGAAATCTCGTTATCGGATGTATTTACAGGTGTGCCCAGATTCGCGGGGGCAGTAAAAGTCTCATCGCTGTTCATATCGGCGTAATAAATGTCATATCCGCCGCCTCCCGACCTGTCGGAAGCGAAGAAGATAGTAGCGTTATTGCCGTTCCTGTATAAAAACGGCGACCTGTCATTTGCCGTATCATCGCTTAAATAGCCGCCTGTACCTGATATCGCGAGCCTTTTTAAGGATTCTTTACCGCCGCCTGACTGCCCTGTATTACCACCGGGATTATTAATATTATTAAAAAAGTAGCCCGCGCAGCCTGCTACCAAAAGAATAAAAATCAATACATAAAGAAGTTTACTCATAAAAACCCTCCTTCCTTTAATCTTTCGAAATATTGCCGCATCCGGCAAAAAAGTAAGTTTGTTACTATTTTACTAGAAATATCCGCTATAACATTGCTTAAATATATAAAATTTCTTAAGTTTAGTCAAAATAATTTTTTCAAAATCAATTTCTTTTTATACTTGATGTAATAAATATTTCTTTATGCTTATAAATCAACCCCCCTGTTAAATCTAAGAATGATCCATTTGACAGGCAATATCAAATTGCGTCTTTTTGCCCATTATTAACCATATTAAAATTTTTTAAATCTGAAAGCTAATACAGTTGCAGTACCGGTAAGCGTTTTTATGATTTATGATCAACTCTGCCTCCATTTTTAATATTGAAACGGATAATTTATCATAAATGAACATATTATTACTTTTGAGTAAAAATCTGCTAAAATTATTATTTCCAGCATTCAAATATAAAGCATGCCCTTCAATCATCCTCCGGCATAAGTATCTGAAGAACTAGGATTAGTCACTGCTGTATTATTAATAATGGTTCCGTTGTTTACAATTGGCATATAATAGAAAAGACCTCCACCGTAATTTGCCGCGGTATTGCTGGTGATAGTTCCGTTATTAGTAATAAAAGCTACCCACGAGTCAACGTAAATTCCGCCGCCATTATAAGTGCTGTTTGTCATAATTAAAGAATTAAAGATGAAATTTGTCGAATAATTAATGTAAATACCGCCTCCATAGATGGCTGCAGTATTCCATGCTATATTCCCCGAGATATTGCCGAATAAGCTGTTGATTATATAAATTCCGCCGCCATCGTACAAAGAATTATTACTCATGATATCCGAACTTACACTGATATTACTTGCATAGTTGATATATAAACCTCCGCCGTAATTAAGGGAGGTATTATTGGCAATTGTTGCGGTAATATTAATATTTGTGCTTTGAAATATGCTGACACCACCGCCGAAAGCCGACATTCCAACAACATTGTTAACCGAGATATTTCCGCTGATGATCGAATCATTCGCACCGATTAAAATAATTCCACCGCCGCCGCCTGATGGCGGATAGCCGGTATTGAGGTAATTATTCAGGATTATTGAATTGATAAAGTTGCTGCCGCTGTAATAAATGTATATACCCCCTCCCATACCGTTAGCGCTATTATTGGAAATTTTTGCGGTTATAGTATTGTTGCTGCCGTAATCCATCCGGAGGCCTCCTCCGCCTAAAACTGTTCCACTGAAATTGTTACAGAATATTCCATTGGAAACTATGTCCGCGGTAATCGTATTCCCTGAGCAGTTGGAAAGGTAAATCCCGCCGCCGCCATTTTCTGGACCGGCGCTTGATACCGAATAGGCGTTGGTAGAAACACTGCCGCCAATTGAATTATGATCCGAATTCATCATGTAGATTCCGCCACCGCCTCCGTTAAATACACCGGAGTTTGCTGAATTCATTAAAATTTTTGAATTGACGGTATTATTTCCGCCTCCTGTAATATAAATTCCTCCTCCGCAGCCGACATTGTTACCCGTTACGGAATTGGAGATTATATCTGCTGAGATGATATTGCTGATTCCGTTAGTAATGAAGATACCGCCACCGCAATTTTGAGCCGTATTGACAGATATCAAACCGGAAATATTGTTACTTGAGGAATTGATCATATAAACGCCACCACCGGAATCATAGGCTGTATTATTTGTGATTACCAGATTGAATACACTGTTTACAACATTCTCTAAATAAATTCCTGCGCCGATCGTCCCATTGTCACTATTTGCATGTCCATTCTCTAACACAAAGCCCGTTATATGTATATTAGTAGCATTCTGTACGCTGATGATATTGCCCTGATAATTTTGTCCATTCAGTTCGCTTTTACCACTAACTATACTGAAAGAGCTATCCCAGCCTCCAGCCAGGTTAATTCTGCTGCTGGTTATAGATAAACCATTATTCCAGTTTCCTGAAAGGCCGACATTTGTGATATATACACCTGCCTGTACGTAAACATTGGTCAGGCCATACGTGACAGCGGTATCTAAAGCGTTCTGTATCGTCAGCAGAGGGCTGGCGCTGATTCCGGGGTTGCCGTCATTACCGTTCGTGGCAACATAAACTACCGATGCGACAACATAAACAGCGCTTTGGTTCGTATAACTTGAATTCCCCGCGCCGTCCATGCAATAAAACCATATGTTATTGCTGCTATTATCGCTAAATGTAAATATATTTGTCCAGTTTGTGGTCCCTGTGATTTTTATAAAACTTATATCGTCTGTTGAGACGTTAACGCTCGCGATTCCTGAATTGATAATACCCTCTGAATCGGAAGCGGTACCGATAAAAGAATAAACAGTGCCATTGATTGTAATTGGAGAGGAGTCATTCGGGATTAAAAAAGGACTCATTGTATCAACCGTAAACGAAGCGCTCTGCGTCAGGCTGGTATTGCCCGCAGAATCCTGCGCCCATACATAGATTGTATAGTTAGATTCCGTAAGATTGGATAGACTTATTATACTTCCGGTAAATGTTAGAGCGCTTCCGCTGCCGAGCTTATAGTATTTGTTGCTGACTCCTGTGCCGGTATCTGTGATAGTTGTATTGACAGTAAATGATGCAGTATTTGTGTATGCTGGAATAGTTGCAATGCTTACAGTAGGCGGAATCACATCGGAATAAATCACAATAATGGAATTCGTGACCGTTATATTTCCCGCTTTATCAACAGCATAAGCGTAAAAAACATTAGTTCCGAAAGTTACAAGGCTGAAATTTGTGCTCCATGGCCCATTCACGTTTATATTTAAAGGAGTAAAAGTATTTGTATTCATTTTCACATAAACATTTGATACGCCCGATACCGCATCCGTTACGGCGCCGCTGAAGGTATAAAGCCCGTTTGTATTGCTGCCCGCTGAGGTAATCGTCAAAACAGGAGGGGTTGTATCCAGTATGACAGTTATGGCGCCGGATAAACCCGTTTTCCCGGTTATGCCGTAAGCAATTGCCTGGAATGTGTTGCTGCCCTCATTTAAACCGATTGCCACAGGCGAGTTCCAGGTATTTGCAGTAAAGGACATGGTATTTGTAACGGTATCATTTTTTACCAGTAAGACATTGGTAATGGAATAATAACTACTGATGGAATTTGTGCCGCTGAAATTAATAGATGTAGCGTTTGTAATTAAACCGGTTAAGGGCGATAGAATACCGATAAACGGCAAATCAGCCGCCACATTAACATAGTTTGTAAGTATAGCGGAAATGTTACCCGAATTATCCACGGCATAAACATAGTTGGTATGCAAGCCCGGTAATGATACAGAGAAATTTGTCAACCAGTTTGTACCAGCAACGGTTATTGCCAGGAAGCCATTTGTGTCGAGTTCAACATAAAGATTGGAAAGACCCGATCCGGTATCTGTAACACTACCGCTGAAAGCGTAAGTTGAACCTACGCTCTGATTGTTTGTCGGTGTGAATATTAAGACTTCCGGAGGTGTCGTATCAATTAAATTAGTTAGCTGATTTGTAAGCTGATTTATATTAATTCCATTAATTATTTTATCGAATGTTATATCATTGTACCTGTACAGATCATAATTGCCTTTACCGAACCTGTCGGAAGCAAAATACACCTTATAACCGCCCGTGACATCGACAAAAGGTGTAATATCATTGAATGTACTGTTATAATTAGTAATTGCAAATGGTAAAAGATATTTATTAGTGATTGAAACCGCGCCTGTAATCTGGTAAACTCCTCCGGCAAAGTTTTGATAAATTACAGCGGACAAATTCGCCTGGTACTCATAAGCGTTCGCCGCAAATACCGTTTTAGCGCCTGTCATTAACATATTGGTGTTCCAGTTTGTTGTAAACACAAAAGAAACGACATTACTGGTACCATAAAGTAAAAACAAATAATTTGTGTTTTGCAATACTGAAAGGCCTATATTTGAAACGTTTATATTGGTCATTTCCTGGATCGGTGTTGAGGATATAACATCAAAATTATTATTCAATTGATAGGTCACAATCCTGCCGGGATTACGCCTGATCAGCGAAATATAGGTGTTTCCCCCGGATTGAAATAATATAGGTGATTCCTCATTATTGGTTGTATTTATTATGTTTGTCAGACTGACCGGCGGGTTGAATATGCCGTCAGAATTCATCTGAGCGAAATAAATATCGTAATTACCGGTTCTATCAGAATCGAAGAAAAGATAAGCATTGTTATTATACCTAAATAAAAAAGGCGATTTTTCATTAAATTCATCTGTACTTAGATAGCCTCCGCCTAAAACAGCAAGCCGCTTATAAGAATCCGCTGGGCTATTTGCATTGTTATTCTGGGGATTCGACCCCAGGTTATTGAGATAACTTGTACAGGAGAATAAGATCAGAATTGAAACAAACACCGCAATTATTATAACAAAACCATATTTCTTCATATTTCCCCCAAATTTATATACTATTTAAAATCCAATCCAAAATTGTATAACCTTAAGCTGGTTTTATAAACCCCTATAATCTTTATGCCTCTATTTGATAATGTTATTTCGAAATGCGGGGAAATAATACAAGTGAACAAACTCACTCCGCCATTTTTTATAAATTTACAAATAATAACCATTATAAATCGTATTATAACTTCTTTAAATCATTAAGTCAATACAGTTACAATAAAAAAACAAAATAATTTGTTTGCAAAATATTTGTAAATTTTCCTTTGAAAAATTAATTAATTTATTGAATTTTTTACTTTATTTTTATAAAAACCGATGTATATTATAAGTATAAATATTAATTGGGGTGAATTATGTTAAAATATTTATTTGTCCTTTCTTTAGTTCTTTCTATAGGTTTATTTATAAAATTAGAAATTATGGATAAAGAATTAATTACAAAGAGCGGTTATGGGGTTGTTAAACTTCAGTCCACTGTAAATACCGTAAAAGCCAAAACGATTATAGAGAGCTGGGATAATTCGCTAAAATTTATAGCAAGGCAAAACCTCTATATCGATTTCTTCTTCATCTTTTTTGGTTACGGATTGATGATGTTCAGCCTTGCATTGTTGCTGAAATCGACAATTCTGGGTGTTATACCTTTTTTTGCAGTAATATGTGATGCCGCTGAGAATATTTTGCTGATTAAAGCTATATCAGGGTTAAATTATTCTCTTGTCCCAATCGCAAGCATTTTCGATATTGTTAAGATTTCTTTTATTATCCTGTTTATGGTTATATTATGCTACAGTCTGTTTACAAGGTATATTATGAACAGGATGCAGCATATTTAATCATTTATGATTAAAACTTTGCTTCTTCATACCTGCTGTGCACCATGTTTAACACAATGTCTGAATGTGTTAGTGGGCCTTGACAAATGGGCCGGGGCGCTTATTCAAAAACCGGAATTCGATATTTCAATTTTCTATGATAATCCAAATATTTCCCCTCCCGAAGAATACAATAAACGTAAAAAAGAAGTTTTGCGATTGATTGATATATATTCTATAAATTTCAGGCAAATTAAAATTGTCGATGATTTTTCTGAAAAAAGGAGAGAAGAATGGAATTCCTACGCCGGGCAGAATAAAAATGAACCTGAAAGAGGAAAGCGCTGCTTTTTTTGCTACGAATTCAGGCTTGAAGAGGCAATGAAAACAGCAAGCGAACAGGGTTTTGATTATATTGCCACGACCTTAACATTAAGTCCTTATAAAGATACTCAAAAAATCAATGAAATCGGTCTGAATTTATCTAAAAAGTATAAAACTGCCTACCTTACTTCGGATTTTAAAAAAAATAACGGTTATAGGAAATCGATAGAACTATGCAGACAGTATGGAATTTACCGGCAGAATTATTGCGGTTGTATTTATTCATCTAAAGATTACCGAATCAATACCTGAGTGAGAGATACTTCATGAAGACTTTTCAAGCGATGCGAAGACAATGGCTAACGCAAGTTCGCCAAGCGGCGCAATGCCGCCAGACGAGCTTTTTAAATCATTGCTTTATTTCCGGATTATTGTTAAAATATCGATCAGTTTCCTTAAAAACAATCCGGGAGTAAAAATATGAAAAAATATTCGAATATTCTTCTGTTATCTATTTTCTTTATAATACTATCCTGTCTTTTGTTTTATAAAGGATTTCTTGGATATTCCCTTCAGGGAGCCGACGGTACATTAGGATGGCTAAAACTTATTTCATCAGGAAGCCCTGATCATATCAATATCATGAGGAATGATGTATGGCTTGGGAATAAACTGGCACTTCCGACAAGTGTTTTTACTTTAATTCTTAATATATTTAATCCGGCTATGGTTGAATGGTTTGCTTTTTTGATCTCAGTTCTTTTATCGCTCATTTTCTGTTACCTTTTCCTCAGAAAATTGAATTTATCGGTTGTCGCTTCATTATTCGGATCCATAGCCTATTCTTTTGTACCGCATTTTATTACAACGATTTTTAACTCCCAGATAAACCAGATGGATATGCTGTTTTATCCTCCGGCAATATTTTTCTTCCTTTCAATAATCTTCGATAAAACTGAAAAAGACCGTTTTAAAATATTTTTATCATTAATTCTTGCGGGAACCGCCTGGGGAATAATGATGACTGACGATCCTCAACGGGGCCTTTACTTTTCTATCGCGGCAGCTTGCTATATTTTATATAAAGTCATCATCAACAATGAGATAGAAATAAAAAATATTTTTACGATACTGAAAAGCAGAAATTTTCTTTTTGATGCCGGTAAAGTTTTAATTATTCTGATTTTTTTAGTTTTAGCTTTCGCTAATGGATTAAAAAGCTGGCAGGCGACAATTGCGCTTAGAAGCGCTCAAACTCAATATTCGCAGACATCCCAGGAAGCTGCCGATGCAAAATGGAAACTTTCAACAATGTGGTCGCTTGACCCGGCGGAATTGATAGACTCTTTTGCTTTCGGATTCCATGGTAAGCTTACGGGAGACCAGGAAGCGCCTTACTGGGGTTCGAAAGAATATTGCGGCAACAGCGAGGCTTTCGGTTATTTCACAATTTTGTTTTCCATTATCGGAATATTCGCTTTTTACAGGAAGAACAATTTTGTTAAATTTTTCTTCTGGACAGGCTTATTAACCATATTGCTTTCTTTCGGAAAATTTTTGCCCGGTACACCCTTTTACTGGCTGTTTTACCAGCTGCCATTAATGAAGAATTTCAGGGCGCCGGTAAAATATGTAAGCATCGCCTCGTTTGCCCTTGCCGTTTTATCGTCTTTCGGTATACAATATGTATTAAATTTAATAGACAGTGAAAATGAAAGATATAAAAAGATTTTGAATAATTGTCTTAAAGCAATCGCGATTTTTCTAGGGATTGGAATAATCTGGATTTTCTTTACCGTTCTGGCATCAAACGATTTGGCTTTTAATCTCGGCCAGAAGCTGCAAAATCAGGCAATGGGAAGTATAGCGGCAAATAATATGATTTTCTCTCTCTTTAGAATGATTATTTTTACCTTATTAGCCTTCGGTTTGTTGTTTATATTGTTCAAATATAAAGATAATGTCAAGGTTAAAAATATTATTGCCGGGACATTTATTTTGCTGTCTATTATCGACCTGTTGAGTATCGACTGGTTTTATATGGATAAAGCATATTTTAAGGAAAAAGAATTTTACCGGCCTGACGGGACCGTTCAATTTCTGGTAAATGAAAATAAGAATGACTTATTCAGAGTTGGAACATCGCTTATGTATCCTGCAAATAACGGTCAGGCCCAGTCTTATCCGGTCACTGGCCTTAAAGGCTATTATCTTACATATATGTTCCCTTATTATAATATCCAATCGATGGATATAACCGCAATTTCAGGTGTGATAACGGAATACGATAATTTCTTTTTAAAATCTATTGAAGGTTCCATAACAAAACCGGTAAAAAATCTGGACGATTTGATAGATCTCAATCTCCGGTTGTTAAATCTGGCGAATATAAAGTATCTTATTCTGGATGGTATGTCCGGCAATTCGAATATTCTCCTGACAAATATTGTGAAGGGTTATGATAACAGGGATCATTATATTTACTATAATCCCGGATACCTGCCGAGATTGGGATTCTATGATAACTATCTTACGGTAAAAAGTAACGAGGATGCCCTCAAATATATTGGAGATAGATCTATCGATGTCCGAAATATCCTTATATTAAATGTAACGAATGAGGAAAGACTGGTTTCAACAAATGCAGTTGTACCTCTGAATAGTTCGAATTACTTGTCCTGGAGAATTAAAACAAGCTTTACAGCCCCGAATGACGGAGCTCTGCTGTTTATATCAAAGTATGAACCGGATTGGAAAGCATATGTAGACGGGAAAAAAGAGAAGATATATCAGGCCAATTATCTTGAAATGGGAATATTTGTTACTAAAGGATTGCATACGGTTGAATTCAAGTATGAGCCGGACAAAATACCTTTGAGTATTTCCCTTTTTACTATAATTTTAGGGCTTTTGACCGCATTAGTCTATGGAATAAAAAATTTGGGTACCATTTTTAAGACTATAAAATCGAAATAGAATAATAAATTATGTTAAAATATATCAGGATCAAGCGACACGCTTGTCAATTTGAAATCTCCGGTTTATTTGTAATATCGCCGATCAATTCCTGATAATTTTTACCCGTATAAACTGCATTTCCGTATATTGCAGCAATCCGCACAAGTTGAGGGATGCTCATATTTTCAGATTCCAGAAATAAAGGGATAATATAGAGCAGGCTTTCAACTCTGGTTTTGCTATTATTTATAGGAAGAAATTTAATGTTTCCCCTGAATATTTTTGATCCTTTTTGACTCCAGAGAGTAAACATACCGGAGAGTTTATCATCCTGATTGATTTTTGATTCGACCTGCATTGGCCCAAGATAACTGGCGGACGGGTCAGCTAAATGCAGGGACAGTTTGAGGCTTTTATCATAATATGCCAGGGCCCAACCGGCAAGATTTTCCTTACCCCTTGGAATAAATGGCTGAATAACTGAAAAATGGGCTCGCTGTTAGAAATATCACCTGTATTATTTGTTTCAAAAACGGCGATCTGATAATACGGTTCGAAATTTTCAGGTTTATCACCGTAAATTTGTTTGGGAATTTCCCAAATATCGTCACCGCTGTAAAAACTATCCTCATTTTCAACATGGTATTTGCATAAAACATCCGCTTGGATTTTTAAAAGGTTATACGGATAACGGTAATGCTTTTTTGTCCCTTCGGGAGCATTATTTTTAAAGAATCCCGGGAAAAGGGATTTATAAGCAAGCGCAACCGGATCATCGGGATCGGTAAGGTAATAATCAGTATCGCCAGAATAAGCGTTTATAACCACTTTTACAGAATTCCGGATATAATTTAAAAACCCAAATCCGGACTTAAACTTTTCTGATATGGGAAATCTGTCCGATACTGTATATGCATCGATAATCCAGTACAATCCGCCATTTATAATAGTTATGTAAGGATCATTGTCATATTCCAGGAAAGGAAAAATCTTTTTAACCCTGTCCAGAATCTGCCTGTGGTATATTATTGCGGAATCTTTTGTTATATAACTGCTGAGGAGAATATTTTTTTCATTAAACTCGGCTGAATAAAATAATTTTTTGAAAAATCCGTCAAGTTTTACGCCCCTTTTCAGGTCATATCTTGTTGTAATTCTGTTTGTAGATGCGGTATAGTCAAATTCATCGGCTTTTGTGTTTATAATTATATAATTACTGGTAAGCTCCCCAAAATAAATCCGGTTTTCCATTACGTTAAAATCATTGTATATTGGTTTTTGATCAAGATTTTCAAACCAAAAAACTGGATTGCCCTCATTATCGGCAAGAAAAGACGGCGATATAACTACTCCAAAGCCATGGGTATACCTGAGGTGGATATTATCCCAGTTCAATGAATCGGCAGGAATGGCCCCGATATTCAATTCTCTTGCGGATAACACAACCTGGGAAAGTTTTTCACGCCCCTTTTCGTCAGAGCCTGATTCCGCCGAATAAGCATCTATATCAACATCATTGAATGTAAAATATGTTTTGATGCTCTGAACCTGGTTAATGACCCTTTTATAAGGATCGCTGTCCCAGATGCGGAGTGTGCTGAAAATATCGCCTATCTGTTTTTTCAAATTATTATATTCCGGATAGTACAGCGGAGAAAAACTAATTCCAAAACCGTATCTTGTCGCTTCAATCCGGTCTTTTATAAAGCTTCTCTGTACCATTATTTCATTGGGTTTTACATAAAGGTTATCCAGCAAATATGGGTAAAGTCCTGTTAATCCGAAATAAAACAGGATCAATAATCCCGGGAAAACTACCAGGTTAAGGATACTTAAACCGGAATTCTTCCTTAGTAAAGCAATTATCGAAAAAATAATAACTAAACCTATCCATATGAAATTACCGTAAAAATTTCCGAAAAAGACTACATAATCGACTCCTAGTCTTGGATTCGGCTGGACAATAAGTTTTTCCAGTATCAGGCTGGCATAATATAATAAACCTGAAATTAATGCCAATACGTAACTTATGATTGATGAAGAGGCAAGAAAAATTTTTCCGCCGCGGATTTGAGCCTTTCCGCCTTCTTTATGGAGAATTAAGTTAAGCGCCAGTACTAATATAAAAAAAGTAAAAATCATCAGGAGAATTTGCCTGATTAAGGGAAGTTCGAACATATAAAAAAATGCGTTCAGATGAAAAAAGGGATCGCTATATCCGGATTCGATATGCAGGGGTTTGTAGATCAGGTATTTCCACCCCGATAATCCCCAGAAACCATATCCGGCGGCTATTAAAAGAAATATGATGCTTAAAATCAGATTCAACCTAATCCTTCTTATAACATAAAACCAGATAAAAAACATAAATAAAAAAATAAGAAATGGCAACAAAAAGTATATAGATTTGATAAAAATTAGCCTGTAAAATATACCGGTATATCCCACGCTGCTAAACCAGAGCCATTCGGTAATATAATGAAAAATAAATTGATGGCAAATCACAAATAATATAACAATTGATATTAGGACTGCACTAATAGTAATTAAAATTTTTTTCATTATCTATCCTTTAAGTTATTTTTCCCAATTAAAAAACTTAACAGATTGATTTCGTTTTCCAGGAATCCCAGGCTTAAAAGCTCTTCTTTTGTTTTTCCCCTTTTAATAAGGGTTTTTAACCGCTCGCTTCTGGGTAATTCATCCAGATTTACGGTTTCGGATTCCTCAATATGTTCATACAGAGCATTTTTAGGAAATATTTCCTCTTTATTAATTTTTCGATCCTGACCTTCCTTAACTCCTTCTTTCATCAAACTTGGTGCTGCATCAGTATATCGCTCGGCTTCATTACCATGAGGAATGTTTGTTTTTGAGGCTCTTTGCTTAAGATCATTAATCCTTATTCCAATATTAGGAGCTCTGGCAGATTCTTCTTTATGCTTTTTATCCTGTTTTGCGGCTGTCTTTTTTTCAACTAATTTTTCAATAACAATGGGTTTATTAGCTCTGTCGATTTTTTCATCAAGCTGCAATATTTTATTGTTTGCTTTTTTCATTATTTCCTGCAGTTCATTAATTTTACCTTCAATTAGCTCGATATTCCTTGCAGCGGCGCTGTTAAATTCAGTAATAAGGCCTTCAAGCTCTTTTTTGGAATCATCAATGATGATGTTTTCTTTAATATTTTTGATTTTATTGTTAGTAAGAAAAAACAGATAAACTGCAGTGCCGAAAATCAAAAGCGATACAAATATTTCCATTAGAAAACCGCCTTTATAACAAGCATACCATGGTACAAAAATAAAACGGAATAATAATATAATCCTTCTCGGTTTAAAAATCAAGGATAACAATTAACCAAAATCTTGATTAAATAAAATTACCCATTAAAATGTATTGATGAAATTTATATAATCCGGATAATAGATGAATATATTGAAGTAAAAGCTTAAACTTTGTGAAAACTTTATTTTATTAAGGGGCGTAATGATGAAACACCTGTTTATAAAATTTCCTTCCGGCAGAACATTCCTGATTGTCGATAAAATAGAAAAAGCAAGGAACATAAAAAGAACATATATTCTATTTTTTAATGTCGAAGCGTTGAAAAGAAATTTCGAAATTGACCTTCAATCCTTAAATAAAGGTTGTAATTGCTTTTACGCGACCCCCAGCAAAATCGGTGTGAAAAATATTACCAAGAAGGAAGGGAATTTTTATACTTTCCTTTGTGAAAAACCATCAATTAAAAAATTTTTCAATGATAATGTTTTTAATTTAATTAACGGGAATGATTCAAAAGATGAGAAGGCCGGAAACGGCAATCATTCTCTTAATGTTGAAGAGAAACAAAATGATTACTTGATTTTATCGGAAGAACCTTCCGGTAAAAACAAAATTTTAGCAATCGAGGAAAGTTTTTGTCCTGTTTTTTATCTGTTTGTTTTAAATGAGAATTTCCCCGTAGCGTATTCCCCATTTTCTTATCATAAAGTTGAATTCAAGCAGAATGAACCCAACCAGGAAATACTTTCCCTTGGTAATGAAGGTGATTTCACAATAGCTTACCTATCGGATAATACAATTACAGTTTCCCCGAATTTCGGTGAGCTTGAAAGTTTATATGAGATAGACGCTATGGATATTATGATTAATTCAATAATGGGGCATTTGCATTTCAAAAATGTTACGTTATTAAAAGATTATAACAATTATTCCATGATTTCAGAATATACCAGAAGATTTTTAAAAGTTAAAAATGTAAGTCATATATTTGCTCATACGGCCAGTGTTATGTTTGACAATGGCATGATAAAAGAAAAAGGACTTGGAATTGTCTACGATAGCATCAGTTATGATATAGGAGATCAGATTCTCGGGGGTGAAATACTGTATGGAAACATTGGCAGTTACCAGGTTGTCGGAGGCTGGAAACCAGTTCCGTTGCCTGGTGGCGATATAGCGAATATCGAACCCTGGAGAATTGCGCTTGCCATAATTAAAGAAACTTTAAATGAGGATGTGAATGATGTAAACCTTCCGATGATTACCAATTTGAGGAAAAATCCGAATTACAGTTATATTTTCGAAGCTATTAACAATAAAAATATTAACTATTCATTATCTTCAAGTATGCATCATATTGTAGCGGCGCTTGGCGAAATTATATTTTATGAAGAATCGACATTCGATTTTGATTTTTTTGAAAATAAAATGGATAAATTTTTTATAAACAGCTGCCCATATGAACATTACCCAATCAGAATAATTGAAGAAGACGGCAGGTATTTAATCGATACTTACGATCTTTTTAAAAGGATTATTTCAGATCTTTTATTAAAAACTGATCCTTCTAATTTGATCTGTAATGCACTTGTAAGTATAGCTGCAGCAACAGGGCTACTAATTGAAAAACTTTCAAAAGTTTATAATGAAAAAAAGATAATTTTATCGGGCGAGTTTTTCAAACATCCGCATTTTTTGTCTTTAATTCATCAGGAATTGATAAATAAGGGGTTTGAAGTCTATATTCCCAGGAATATACCTGTTGATGACAGCGGGATATCAGTCGGTCAAATCATTTATAAATATTTTGAATAATGCTTTTTGAAATAATGGAAAAATTAAAGAAATTTTTTGAGTCCTTCAATTTCTGAAGGGTTATCTATTGTCTTAGAGATAAGACGTGTATCATCCCTCCTTAAGTCTGCCTCTATTGGGTTTCTGAGCGGCACTCCCTCAAAATTCTTTATAATCGCAATTTCAGGACGCATTGTATATTCCGTTTCTTTTGAAGTAATATAACCGATTTCACCGGTATTCAGAATAACAAATGAGCCTACGGGATAAAATGATCCAAGATCATACATAAGCGCCATTTCATTTATAAAACGCTGAGATGCATATGGATTAAAATGGGTTAATGTATTTCTCATTATATATATCAGCGCTTCATTCACGGAAAGGGGTTTCCTATACGCTCTTTCCGTTGTCAAAGCATCATAAACATCACAAACAGCTATAATACCGGCAAAATTACCTATCGATTCCGATTTAAGCTGCAAAGGATACCCGCTTCCATCCCATCTTTCATGATGGAAAAGAACCATCTTCTTGGAATAATTTGTAAGTGATTTATCATCTTTTAGTAATTCGAACCCGAGAATCGGATGGTTTTTCATAATCTTAAATTCTTCCGGTGTCAAGGCCGATCTTTTATTAACAATTGCCTGAGATATTTTAATTTTGCCTATATCATGCAGGAATCCGCCAAGCCCTGCTTCTTCAGAGTAAATATTGTTAAAGCCCAATTTTTTTGTAAGGTACATAGATAAAATTCCAACATTAATTGAATGATAATAAGTGTAAGAATCGTATTCCCTCAAAACAAGAAGGTTAAGAAATCCCGTAATGTATCTCTGCATCTCTCCAAAAAATTTCTCAATTGCCGTTTTTGCAGGTTTTACGTCGGGAAGCTTACCATTTGTTATTTGATTGGCAATTTCCTCAATCGCGTTCTTCGCGAATTCCTGGGTTTCAGTTGAAAATATCGGTTCTTTTAAAATTGAAGTCTTAAATTTTGGAGGAGAATAATAAACAAATTTAATGTTGTTTTCTTTAAGTTCATTTATAAAAGAAGTATTTACAGGTGTCGATGCTGGCCAGAACATGTTTCCTTTATCATCATATAATATTCCGGAAAGAATATCCCCGGAATTTAAAAAGTTAACATCGACCTTTTCGAGTTTTTCCATATCTAACATATAAACCCCGGATATATAACTATTATTTCATCCTTTCTATATTTTTTTGAATTTTTAAAACCTCGCCTTTTAAAAATGCCAATTTTTCATTTTCTTTGTTAATAATTTCTTTTGGGGCTTTTTCAAGAAACTTTTCATTGTTTAGTTTATTTTGAACAGAAATTATACTGTTCTGAAGCCTTTCCTTTTCCTTTTCAAGCCTATCAAGTTCCTTTCCGGTATCAATCTCTCCTATCTTAGAAATAAAAATTTCAAAACCTTTACCGGCACCTGTAACCTCATCATCATCTTTTTTGTGGCCAGATTTAATCTCAAGATTTTCAACCTTAGCGAGTTTTTTTATAACTTCGGATACCTGTTCCATAAATTCTGTTTGGGCAGGATTTTCAATTACCAATACCGCTTTAACAAAAACGTTCGGCTGAATCTTATTCTCTCCCCGGATATTCCGAATTGTATAAACTATATTCTGGACCATAACGGCATTTTCTTCCTCGGTGTTATAATTATGTTTTTCATTATAAACCGGATAATCAGATTGCATTATCGTATTGGATTTTCCAGGAAGACTTACGTATATTTTTTCTGTGATGAATGGCATAATCGGATGGAGAAGTTTCAGGCTGCCCTCAAGAATGAATAAAAGAACCGCAATTTTAGCTTCTTTTATGCCGGTATTCCCTTTATAAAGGCCAACTTTTGAGATTTCAATGTACCAGTCACAGAATTCGCTCCATATAAAATCATAAAGGCTCACAGTGGCATTGTTAAAATCGAAATCCTCTATCTCTTTCCGGACTTTTGTTATTGTTTTATTATATTTTGACAGTATCCACTTGTCAAACGTATCCGTTTCAACATCGGTTATATCTTTTATAGATATATTTTGTATGTTTTGAAAAATGAATTTTGATGCGTTCCATATTTTATTTGCAAAATTTCTTCCCAATTCGCATTTTTCATTGCTATATAAAATATCGTTGCCTAAAGGCGCAAGCCTTGTGATTGTATACCTGAGAGCATCTGCTCCGAATTCCCTGATAACATCAAGAGGGTCAGGTGAATTTCCAAGGGATTTACTCATCTTCCTTCCAAGCTCGTCGCGAATTAATCCCGTGAAGTAAACTTTCTTAAAAGGAATATCGTTCAGAAACTCCATGCCCGCAATAATCATCCTGGCAACCCAGAAGAAAATTATATCGGGGGCAGTGACCAGTGTATCTGTCGGGTAGTAGTATTTCAGTTCGTCATCGATCTCTGGCCATTTATGAACCGCGAAAGGCCAGAGCCAGGAAGAGGCCCAGGTATCCAGCACATCAGGGTCCTGATAAATATTTGTGCTTCCACATTGATCGCATTTTCCAGGTGATTGTTCGTAAGAGTAATAATAACCGCATTCCTTGCAGTAATAAACCGGGATCCTGTGCCCCCACCAGAGCTGTCTTGATATGCACCAGTCCTTGATGTTATCAAGCCAGTGGAAATAAGTCTTTGTCCATCTTTCCGGATAAAATGTGACTTTGCCCTGTTTTACAACATCAATCGAAGGCTTGACAAGTTCATCCATCTTCATAAACCATTGGTCTGAAAGGTAAGGCTCTATCGGAACATGACCGCGTTCGCTGTAGCCGACTTTATGAGTATAATTTTCAATTTTTTCAAGAAGCTTCAGTTCCTTTATCTTTTCAACAACGGCTTCCCTTGCCTCAAAACGGTCCATTCCGCGGTAATCTTCAGGAACGTTATTATTCAACGAAGCATCGTCATTTAGAATATTCAAAAATTCCAGGTTATATTTATTTCCTATTGCATAGTCATTCGGATCATGGGCGGGAGTTATTTTTAAAGCTCCAGTACCGAATTCCATATCGACAAAATCGTCAGCGATTATCGGGATTTCTTTATCCACAATCGGCAGTATAACTTTTTTACCGACATATTTTGCATATCTTTTATCCTTAGGATTAACTGCAACAGCCGTATCGCCGAGCATAGTCTCGGGTCTTGTGGTAGCTATCGTTATAAATTCATGAGAATCCTTTAAAGGATATTTAAAATAGTAAAGCTTACCTTCCACTTCTCTATAATAGACTTCCTCATCGGAAATTGCCGACTTTGATACCGGGCACCAATTGACAAGCCGGTAACCTTTATATATATATCCTTTCTTATATAATTCAACAAAACTATGGATGACGGCTTTATAATACCTTTCATCCATTGTAAAGCGCTCCCTGCCCCAGTCGCAGCTTGCCCCAAGTTTTTTTAGCTGGCTGATTATTATGCCGCCATATTTTTCTTTCCATTCCCTTGCATATTCCAGAAATTTCTCCCGGCCGATCTCGTATTTGTTAATCCCCATTTCACTTAAATACTTTACAACCTTTGCTTCCGTAGCTATTGATGCGTGGTCTGTTCCCGGTATCCAGCAAGCTTCAAAACCATTCATTCTGAAATATCTGATCAGGATATCCTGGATCGTATTATTCAAAATATGCCCCATATGCAGCATTCCCGTAACATTCGGTGGCGGAATTACGATTGTATAAGCTTTTTTACCTGGATTTACGCTGCTTTTAAAAATTTTGTTATCAATCCAGTAGCTGTATATTTCGTCTTCAAAATCGGCGGGATTATATGTTCCTGGAAGTTCTGCGGCCATTTCCTGCTCCTATATAAAATTTAATAAAAGTTTATTAAAAGCTTGATATGTTTTCAAGATACTCCGGAATAAATATATTAGTTTAGAGGCACGTCAATAAATCATATCAAAAATTGTAAGAGATAATGCCTACAAAGTCAAATTGTTAAAAGTCAAAATAAATTATTGCAATTATTTTTACTTCCAAATAAACTATTTTGATAAATATAAATTGACAGACATTAATCCGCCAATTATAATTATGGCTCATATATGGGGATGTAGCCAAGTGGGAAGGCTGCGGTCTGCAAAACCGCTATTGAGTCGGTTCGATTCCGACCATCCCCTATTAAGATAAAAGTTAAAAGTAATATAGTATTAAGACGATGCGGTTTGGTTCTATAGGCTTACTAAATAAGCTTGCTGGGCTCTTCTTTAAACATCTTATCAATTAGTACTTTTAACTTTTATCTTTATACTGTATAATGCCGAGATGGTGGAATTGGTAGACACAAGGGACTTAAAATCCCTCGGGCGTTTAGCCTGTGCGGGTTCGAGTCCCGCTCTCGGCATTTTTTTATACATACCTGACAGCATCAGGAGCATTAATGAAAAAAACTTTGGTATTTATTCTGGTAATAATATTCTATTCCACAAGTTATCCGATCACTATAAAGCAAATAGATATCACAGGAAATGACAGATCACAGCAGGAAACAATACTTCATTTTTTTTATGAAAATCAAACCAACAAAATCTGGACCGAAACTGAATTGGACTCCGCTCTTAAACGCTTTAAAGAAAGGCTTGAAAGGACGGGATGGTATAGCGCAATTGAAATCGGAAAAACCATTAACGGTGACAATGCTGAAATTCAGGTCAGTTTAAAGGAAAAATCTTCTTATTCAATATGGGCCGGCAACTTATATCTCGGCTTATCCAAATATGATCTATGGGGAAAAGGGAAAGTCATAGAATTTGAAGCAGGACCGATAGAAAAAAAGATTACAATTCAAGACTGGATGTTTAATTATTCGGATGTGTTTTTTTCGGTTGCGCTTGGCGCTGAGGATTATTATACTTATACATATATAACAAATGCATATAACCAGCAGGAATTGGTAAGGAATGTAGGAAACGCCACAGTAGGCACTCTCTTGTTTCCTGATACTTTTATAGATATTAATACCAGGAATTATTGGATCGAAAATACCAATGGAACCAGTATAACTTCATATCATACCGCTGGTTTGAA
This sequence comes from uncultured Spirochaetota bacterium, assembly GCA_963783575.1. Classification (GTDB taxonomy): domain Bacteria; phylum Spirochaetota; class Brevinematia; order Brevinematales; family JAOACQ01; genus CAWEAK01. The sequence goes on from CAWAOD010000009.1 coordinate 467,004, forward strand.
GTTCGCTTATGACAGAAGAGCCGGTTATCCCTCCGCAAAAAATGGTGAGAATACCGATATCGGAATTAATTACATCTACCCTTACAATATGGTGCAGATTGAAGGATCCGTCCAGTACTACTATGAGTTCATCAAGAATTGGGTGCTGGCAGCCAAATTGCATGCAGGTTATACCTCGGGAGATGTTCCTGTTTATGCAAAATTTGATCTGAGGACAATCGACGGTTTAAGGACTCTTTCACAATTCAGTGGAATGATCGGCAACGATTGTTACGATATGCATGGTGAAATTAGATGGGCATTCTGGGATGTAATACCCTTTATTATATTCGATATGCAGCTTGAAGCCTTAGCATTGTTTGACTTCGGGGAAGCCCGCGACAGTATAGGGAACATGGGAAATCCCCATTACGTTTATGGCGCAGGCCTTAGGATTTATCTCGATGCTTTCTGTGTTAGAGCTGAAGTCGGTATTGATGAAACCGGCAACACCACGGTATTATCATCCTTTACGCTTCCTTTTTAATATTTTGGAGATCAAATGAATTACAGATTTATAATTATTTTTTTTCTTTTGTTCTTCTTTATTTCCGTTTATGCGGAAAATAATCCCTCTTTAATAAGTTTTGAAACTATTGTTGAAAAAGAAGTTGAGGCAGACATTGCAGTTATTAAAATTCAGGTTGAAAAGAAAGACAGGAATTTTTCAACTGCTTCTTCAGAGTGTGGAAAAGTTCTGAATTTAATTAAGGAAAAAATGAAAAAAGCCGGAGTTGATGAAAAAGATATAGTAATCAGAAATTTCAAAGGCTATCCGGATTTCAATTTTTTCGGAAAGGAATATTCGGTAACAGGCTATATTGATATAAAAGTCAGGGATAAAAATAATATTATGATTATTTTCCAGGGTATTTCAGATATAACCGATCCGCAAATCAGGGTCAATTCGATTGAATATATTATCGAAGATCCTGACAAATTAAAGAATAATATGGTTCGGGAAGCCTCTAAAAAAATACTTGAAAAAAAAATTATTTACGAAGAATCGTTTTTCATTAAGCTCCAATTATATTCATTAAATGAAGTCTCATCGGATATAGGTTTTAATACTCCTGTTATGAGGAATTTTTCAGTAGGAAAATCTTCTATTCCAGAACCTTCCGCGGAATATATCGCGCCGGATAATCTTATATCGTTCCCGGTAAAAAAGGTGTATCTAAGACTCTTTGTCAATTTTGAGATAATAAAATAAATCTATACCTTAATAAAATATTTTTCTTCTTACAGAATTCACATCATCATTTAGATTAACACCCATCCTGTTGAACGGGTAATACCGGAAAAGCGGTCTTCCGAAAATGTTTTTCCCGGGAATAAAGCCAAAATAACGGCAATCTTCGCTTAAATCACGGTTGTCACCCATTCCGAAATAGTAATTGTCATTTACTTTCCATTCATCAATTTCTTTTCCGTCAAGATAAATTTTTCCGTTTTCAAGCGTTGCTGATTTGCCGGACTCTCTTTCGACAAGAAGCTTCAGTAAACCGGTGTAATAATAGTTCCGGTTTGTCAGAGGGATTACATCCCCCTTTTTTGGTATATAAATTTCATCAAAGTTATAGACCTCCGGGGCATTGACCCTGTTCAGGCGGATCAAATGCTGTACGATCCTGTTTTTCCCATCGTACTTTTCGTTAAACATATCGAAGTCCATATATCCCTGGATCGCCGATCTTTCATAGACCGCTTCCCTGGCTGTCGTTACATATTCCGTATCGACCGGCTTACGGTTTATAATTAAAATCTGGTTTGACATTGAAATTGTATCTCCCGGTAAGCCTATCAGCCGCTTGACAAGGTTTTTCGGGTTGTCAAAAGTATTGTCAAGATTGATCAGCGAGAGTGTAAGAAGGGAAATTATTTCCCTGGCAAAACCCTGCTTTTTCCATGCAGGGGAAACAAAGGTGATGATATCGTTTCTTTGCGGGCTTAAAAAGCCCGGAATTTTCTGGTTTATAATTGGAATCCTTGATCCCATTGTCACTTTCTCGATCATCATAATATCGGGAATATTGAGGCTTGGAACCATCGACTGCGATGGTATCATATAAGCTTCAATTATGAAAAGCCTTATCACAAAAGCGATCGCGTAGGCTGAAAAGAAGACCTTGATATTATCGATTACTTTTTCTTTAAAAGTTTCCGGCTTTTTCTTTTCTTTTTTTGTTTTGAACATAATTTACTCCTAAAATTACAATTTAGTTATATAGATTTTTCGTAAATAAATACATCTTCCACATTGACTTTAAATATACGTGAAATTTTAAATGCTAGCTCCAGCGAAGGGACATACTTCCCGCCTTCAATGGCAATTATTGTCTGGCGGGTCACACCGGCTTTTTCAGCAAGGGATTCCTGGGTGAGGTTGTTAATTGCCCTGTAAACCTTAATCTTATTTGTCATTTTTGTCATACTCCCCGTATTTAATACTGTAATAGAATTGCACTGCAAGGTTGACAAGAAGGAGAAATATGACGGGGTAAATTAATATCATACCGGTTTTCTCAAGTTCGCGGTTACCGGTATTCCTGGCAATTACCAGCAGAATAAGAAAAATGGCGATTGAAGATATGAAAAATATATTGAGTGTTGCAGAATCGACTTTCTCATTTATGAATTTGCTCCTTTCATCTTCGATCACATTTTTAAATTTATTTTCCAGGATAAAAAGGCAGATTAATCCCGTAAAAGCTGGTATTAAAGCCAGGTAATAGTTTTTAATCAACAGAGATAAAATCATCCCGCCAAGCACAATTATGAATATAATTATCAAAAAAATATTGAATATGAATTTTTTCTTCATAAACAAAGTAACTCCAATTTTACATATTGTAACATATATCATACATTATGTCAAGTATGCGATACAATTTTATTTTTCTAATAAAAAATGATGTTTTTGAAAAATATTCCGATAGACTAATGAAAGAGGAGCTTTGTTCCTACAGGCAGGAGTTTTTCATGAAAAAATGGTTTGTAATATTATTTATAATGTTTTCAGGCATTGTTTTCGGAGACGATTTTGTAATCGACGAGCCTTCATCACCCGGACAATCACAAAATCAGCAGTCACAGTCATCATTGAATAGTGTGCCTGTCAATCCGGCCAGTTATTCTCAATCGGCCATCGGATCGGTTCCCACACCAGATACAATCGGGAAAAATAAATTTTCATCCGAAATTGCTATGTACGATAATGGGGGAATCAATACCAGGCTGATTGTAGGAATCCTTGATATTCTTGATATCGGAATATCGGAAAACTTTGACGGTATGATCGGATATGATAAAATTAATGTAAATATTCCAAGCGCATATATAAAATTTACACTTCTTAAAAATTACCATAATTTCGATTTGGCAGCCGGTTTCGACAGCTTCGCATACGGTAAGGACGGCACATATTTTTCAACAAACGGAACATCATCGACTATTTATGGTTTTTATACTTCGGCCGGTTGGCATTACAGCCTGCTTGGCGGAAACGATACATTTACCTTCGGACTGAGGTTCCCTCTTCTTCCCTCCGATTTCAGAGATTTCGCTAACACATCGATTTTTGCAGGAGCTTCCGCCTGGGTTTCCAGCTACTTTACCCTGGGACTAACCCTTGAAAATTGGTATGTCGGTAAAAATTCCAATCTGATATTTCCATCGCTTATAATCTCTTTTACCCCGGTACAGCAATTTAAAGTGTCTATAATAGGGCAGTATGAGATTTATTCCTCAACATTAAACAGGATTATTACAATGGGTTATATGACTTCATTCTAGATCAAGCAACCTGCTTGTTAACTGAGGTAATTTGCGTTTATTTTCACATAATCGCATGTGAGATCTGAAGTCCACATAAAATAATCTTTTCGTCCGATCCCAAGATTTATAATGATTTCGATTTCCGGAGATAGCATCTCGCTGCCAGCCTTGCTTTCATTGGCATGGTTTACATCGCCGTTTTCAAAAATAACCAGCCCGTTGATTTGGAGTTTGATTTTAGATAATTCAAATTTGGCGCCGGAATAACCGAGAGCAGCAAGAATCCTGCCCCAATTCGGGCTTTGACCGAAAACCGCGGTTTTGACAAGATATGAATCCGCAACAGCCCTTGCAATTTTTTCCGCATCATTCGCGGTAAGAGCTTCTTTTATTTCAATGTGGATCAGTTTACTTGCTCCCTCGCCATCTTTGACAATCATCTTGGCAATGTTCTGGCAGACCTTGACAAGGACCTGCTTAAAAATCATGTACAACTCATTTTCCGAATCAATCTTGACATTCTCCGCCAGGCCGTTCGACATTAGAAATACACTGTCGTTCGTGCTGGTGTCGTTATCCACACTTATCCGATTGAATGAAAGTCCAACAGCCTCGTCCAGTGCCAGAATAAGCATTTTACTTGATATGGAAACATCCGTGGTTATAAATACAAGCATTGTAGCATGCAAGCCGCCCGGAGATATTGTTTCCATATCCGGTTTTATCATACCTGCGCCTTTAGCAGTGGCGCCAATCCTTACCTTTTTCCCGTTAAGCTCAAACTCGTACGCAACATTTTTCATTTTTTTATCGGTAGTCATAATGGCATTAGAAAAATTTCTGTAATCATTTTCAGTATGGATAAGTTTACATGCTTTTTCAATTCCATACAATACCCTGTCCATAATGAGTTTTTTTCCTATAACTCCCGTTGATGCCACCATAACAGAGCCCTCGGAAAGAGAGAGGTTTTTTTCTACCATCCCGGCCATTTCATCAGTATTTTCATCGCCGGTTTTACCGGTAAGGCAATTGGCGTTGCCGCTGTTTACCACAATCGCGGATATATTATTTCCGCACCTCGAAATATCAAAAGAAACCGGAGCAGCTTTGACTTTATTTTTTGTAAACGCACACGCTATTTCACATGGTGTTTCGGAAAGAATCAAACCCAGGTCTTTATAGCCGCCATCCTTAAGTCCGCAAGAAATCCCGGTTGCCCTGAAACCATGCGGTTCAGTAATTCCCCCTTCCAGAATCCTCAATTGCAGCTCCATAAATATCTCCTTTTAAATCAAGCCCTCTGTTTCCTCAATACCGGACATCACATTAAAATTCTGTACTGCGGAGCCGGCTGCGCCTTTAACCAGGTTATCAATAACAGAAACTATTATCAAGTTCCGCGAATCGCTATCGTAAGCGGCTCCAATGTAATTATAATTAGTATGCGCTACCCATTTCATCTGGGGAAGGGTGTTTTTAAAAACTTTAATAAATTGTTCATTTTGATAAAATTTGATTAGGGTTTCTAAAACATTTTCTATTATATTTTTATCTGAATGTATATAAATTGTACTTAAAATTCCCCGGTCAATGGGCATAATATGCGGTGTAAAAGCGGCAGCAACATTATTCCCCCAGGCAAAGTTCAACTCCTGTAATATTTCCGGCTTATGCCTGTGGGTGCCTATTCCGTATGCATAAAAATTTTCATTCAACTCGGAAAAAACCGATGGAATATCAGCTTTCCTTCCCCTTCCTGTAAATCCCGATTTTGAATCTATAATTATATTTTCCGGCTTTATTATTTTTTTCTTCAATAAAGGAATAAGAGGAATCAAAGCGCTTGTCGGATAGCATCCCGGATTGGCTATCAGACGGGCGTTTCTTATAGATTCCCTGTATATTTCCGTCAGGCCGTATACCGCTTCCGGAATAAGCTCAGGAGAAGGATGCGTAAATTTATAAGTCTTTTCAAAAGTTTTAATGTCCTTGATCCTGAAAGCTGCACTAAGATCTATTACTTTAACGCCGTTCTTTAAATACTTTGGTGCCGAAATTGCAGATGCTTCATGAGGAAGAGCCAGGAAAACCGCGTCAATATTGTTATAGATTGAATCATCTTTCATAGATAAATAAGCATAATCATGATAATCAATTAACGATGGTTCGAAATCCCTGACTTTTACATTTTCATGAGACTCCGATGTGATATAAGAAACTTCCACATCAGGGTGTTTTTTAAGTATATTAAGAAGTTCCAGACCGGCGTACCCGCTCGCTCCGCAGACACCCACCTTCAATTTTTTCATTCAACAGCCCCAATTCCTTCTCCAATTTTCCCGGCTATGCCTCCAGATGCCGTTGAGCCTCCGAATGTCGCCGGAATAGCTCCTTCTGCAAGTTTTTTCCGGACCTGCTCGTCAATCTTTTTTAAAAACGGCTGTTTGTCTTCTACTTCTTTGATTAGGTTATCTCTTCCCTGGGAAATCCTGTCCTCACCGTAAAAATACCATGTGCCTTTCCTCTGGATCACACCGCATTCTATGGCCGCATCAATCAGGCATCCGACCTTCGAAATGCCTTTCCCGAAAATAATATCAAATTCCGCCTGTTTGAAAGGAGCGGCCATTTTATTTTTAACAACTTTTGCCCTGACCCTGTTTCCATAATTATCCTCGCCTTTTTTAAGGGCTTCAACCTTTCTGATTTCTATTCTTATGGAAGAATAAAATTTTAATGCCATACCGCCTGTTGTAGTTTCGGGATTTCCATACACCACGCCGATCTTCATCCTTATCTGGTTAATAAAAATCACAGATGTTTTGGTTTTGCTGATAATAGCAGTGAGCTTTCTTAAAGCCTGAGACATCAGCCTTGCCTGCATGCCCATAACGGAATCACCCATATTTCCATCAATCTCCGATTTTGGGACAAGAGCTGCAACCGAATCAATAACAATCAAATCCACGGCACCGCTTCTTACAAGGCTCTCAACAATCTCAAGGGCCTGTTCGCCTGTGTCCGGCTGAGAAATAAGAAGATTCTTGACATCAATCCCAATATTTTCTGCATAAACCGGATCTAGGGCATGCTCAGCATCGATAAAAGCACAAACCCCGCCTTTTTTTTGGGCCTCGGCGATGATACTCAAAGTAAGGGTTGTTTTACCGGAAGACTCTGGTCCATAAATCTCAGTTACACGGCCGTAAGGTATGCCTCCGATTCCAAGAGCCAGATCAAGGGTTAATGCCCCTGTCGATATTACCGGAATATCACTAACTGCAGGCTTATCCCCGAGTTTCATAATCGATCCCTTGCCATATTCCTTTTCAATTTGCGCAATCGCGACCTGTAAAGCCTTTTCCTTTTCCTTATCCGCTAAATCTGCCATAATCCCCGCCTTATTTTTAATTTTGTAATACATTGATAATAAACGAAATCAGTTTTATATATAAAAAAATAAGCTTGAAGTTTTGTCTGTCCTTAATCCAAACTTCTAAATTGAATAATCATGAAATCATCAATGATTTTTATGATTACTCAACAAATATTATATAATATTTTACTATAAAGTGGAATAAAAAATAATGATTATGTTTTTATTTTTTAAATATTCCTTAACTGATTATTATATTATAATATTTATAAAAAACGGTAGTTTATGATCTTTATAGTGATGAATAATTTTTGACAGGAACCGGTGCCGAATTAGTTCCGTTGAATAATTCAGAAAACCGGCGTCTTTTAACAAGCGTGCCGCTTGATCCAGGTCAATTCCTTGCAACTCGCTGCGGTTCCAGTAGAAAATGCTTTCAGTTTTTCTGACTTTAATACCTCGAGGCTCTGCCTCGAGGATTCTTTATCTGACGCCGGTTTTTGGGGGAATATATTAGAATTTTCCGAATTCAAATCTTACTCCAAAGTCAAAGCCGTAAAGATTGGAATCCGTGATACCGTTAAAACTTACCGGTCCGTAAATGTAATGATAACCGCTGAAAATTGCCACTCTCATCCATTTTATAATGTTGATTTCTGCTCCAATTTCACCCTCAAGCGAGAAAAATGACATCATATTAATATTATGATTATCATGACTATAATAACTTCCGTTTGTAACTTCACTGGCGCCTCCTGCCCCGATGATCGTTTTAATATAGGGGTGAATAACATTTTCGGGAGCATATATATAACCCAGTAATAGACCTCCCCATCCCATATAAATACGGCTGTTATTAGTGGAGTTTAATGGAGTTACAACTCCTTTCCCTTCACCGCCGATAATAAACTGATGGTTAATAATCATTCCTCCTTCACCTCCGGAAATATAACAAACCTGGTTGTTCATATAAATACCCTGAAAAATGGGTCCTCCGTATCCGCCCAGAGATAAATCTTTATTGTCAAATAAGGTATTCGGTTCATACCTGCTGTTAAGATTATCTTCTGCGAAAATAAGAACCGCAAACATAACTAAAATTATAATTATGTATAGTCGTTTCATTTTCTTCCTCCAAAAATAAATTCTTTCTTATTAAATATCGCAATTCTTATGCCACAATTAAGATCAATAATACCTTTGTTCAAAATAATTGCAGGATATTAAATGAATAAGGTAAAATAAAAATTTATAAATAATAATTATCCTTTATATTCTAATAGTCCAATTATCATTATAAATCCGGTTTGATATATCATTTTTGAAAATATGAAAAAATTCATTTATTTTGGAGAAGTAACTTTTTTTGACAAAAATCCATCATATTAATAAACTTAACAATGTTTGAAATAAAAAATTTCCAGCCTTTAATATTTCTAAATAATAATCGCAATATTTTAATTTCCGGGGGTAATTATGGGAATGTTTGACGGAATGAAGAAACAGCTCAAATCTGTAATTCAGTGGGAAAACCCGAATCCTGATGCTCTTTTTTACCGCTGGTCCGATAACGGTGATGAAATTAAAAATGCTTCAAAGTTAATAGTTGGGCCGGGTCAGGGTTGTATTTTTGTTTATGAAGGCAGGGTAGAAGGTGTATACGTAAAACCTGGATTAGTTGAATTAAAAACCTCGAATATTCCGTTTATAACAACAATTATCAAATTCATGCAGGATTTTGTCAGCGAGCATAAAGTCGGCATCTATTTTTTCAGGACAACCCAGATTCTGGATCAGAAATGGGGCACACCCGCTACTATTAAATACGAAGACCCGAAATATAAATTCCCTGTAAGTCTTAGGGCTTTTGGCAATTATACTTTACGGATATCTGACGGTGGATTTTTCTTTGTTAATGTAACCGGCGCTTCCGAAGAATACAAAATTAGTCAGATCCGCGAACCGATAAATTCAAGGCTGGTCCAGCCGTTAACAGAATACCTTGCATCTTCAAAATTTTCATATGCCGATATCGATTCAAACAGGGAAATAATCGCCCATGACCTTTCCGCAAAATTTACTGATGAATTTAATAAACTGGGATTTGAATTATCGGATTTCAGGATTGAGGGGACAAGCTTCGATGAAGATACTATGCGCAGGATTAACCGTATTGCTGACATGTCGGCTGAAGCGCAGGCTGCGGATAAAGCCGGTGTAAGTTTTGCCCAGCTTCAACAGCTCGAAGCGATGCGAGACGCAGCTAAAAATGAAGGTACAGCCGGATTCGGCATGGCAATGGGCGTCGGGATGGGCTTTGGCCAGTTAGCCGGCAATATAGCAATACAGCAGCCGGCAGAGGATCCGGCGGTAAAGCTTAAAAAACTTAAAGGCCTGCTTGACCAGGGGGCTCATCAACAATCAGGAATATGAAGCAAAGAAAAAGGAAATATTATCTCAAATATAAATAATTATGGGGGGTATCATGCACCGTAATCTTAGAAAATTTATTGCAATACTTTCTTTTATTTTTCTTATAGCAGTCTCTCCGCTTTTTCCCAGGGCCGGAGGATCAGGAGGCGGGCACGGCCATTTCAGCGGAGGACATAGTCATAGTGGGGGCGGACATTTCGGCAGTTTCGGATCGCATACCGGGTCATTTTCCGGAGGTAGAAACAGCGGACCATTAGAATTTAATGCAGTGTCTATTATTTTTATGTTATTTTTTTTCGGAATACCGCTTTTTGTTATTATTATGATATTAATCGTCGCATTTAAACCTAAAAAAACCGGATTTAAATCAATATCAGCAGTTATGCCCGAAAAACTTGAAGATGTTCCCGGATACAATGAATTTATCGAAAGCAATCCCGATTTTAATGCCGAAGAATTTCAAAAAAAGGTCAAATCGGCTTTTGTTGAAATTCAGGAAGCTTGGAGTAAAGGGAACATAGGCGCTTCCCGCAGATTTATGACGGATGGAGTCTATCAGCGGTTTTCCAGCCAGCTTCAAATGATGGGGCTTTTAAAACAGAAAGACATTATTACTGATATAGACGTTTCCAGTGTCAATATTATCTGCGCTGAAATTGACGGTCAATATGATATAATTCATACAATGATAGAAGCTGAAATGGATGACCAGTTTGTGAGTGAAACAGACCACTCACTTGATTCTCCCGGAGATACCGATGATTTTACAGAAGTCTGGTCTTTTATAAGAAAGCGCGGTAAAGGCGGGAAGGATATTTTTTCAAGTAATAATTGTCCTCAATGTTCCGCACCGCTGCCCGAAAACCTAGGCGACGCCGGGCAATGCCCATACTGCAAAACTTTTATCAATAATGCCGAATATGACTGGGTCCTATCGGAAATATCCCAAACAGACGATTACCATCTAAGTGCAGGAAAGTCTGACAAATCAGAGGGTCTTTTTGATTCTGCTTACGAGATGCATAAAGATAATCCTGATTTCTGCATTCAATTACTTGAGGATAAAGTTTCCAACGGCTATCTGCAGATACAGACCGCAATGGCGTTTCATGACCCTCAGTGGTTCCGCAGGTTTGTTTCCGATGAATTATTTGAAAAGCTTAAAGTCCGTCTACCCTCGGAAAATATAGTATATAACCGCCTCTACCTTAATGATGTCTCGCTAATGGCAATCAGGCAAACTGAAAACACGAACATTATGTATGTCGGTGTAAAGTCAACTTTTCAGAGGGTGATTCTTGAAAACGGCATGGCTAGGCTGAAGGACCATGTTTTAATGACTGATTTTGAGGTTGTCCGGATTGAACGCGGCCGTTTGGCAGGAATTTCAAAGGGTTCTGTATATGCACACCTCTGTCCTGGCTGCGGAGCCCCAGTTTCCGATTCACTGGAGTTAAAATGCGCCTATTGCGGAACATTATTGAACAGCTCAGTTCATGAATGGATCATTACGGATATTCTGGCCAGGGAAGATTATGATTCCCATATCAAGGATGTTCAACCGCAAATCGGCGCAAAAATTCCATCCGGCCTTGATGATTCCCTGTATGAAGTAAGGGATTACGCCTTCAATAATATGATGGTTATCTTCGGCGCAGACGGGATTTTTGCCGATGAAGAAAAAGCCATGGCCGAGGGGTTGGCAAAAAAATGGGGCTATAAAAAAGAATTTATTGCCAGGATTGTTGAAGCCGCAATGTCAGGAAGGCTGTCGATCAGGATGCCCTCTGATAAAATAAAGACAAGAAAGATTCTTGAATTGATGAATAAAGCCGCTATGGCTGATGGAAAAATCGACCCCGCTGAAAAGCAGATTCTTGATCAGATTACAAAGCAATATTTATAGGCCGATTCGGACGGCAAAAAAAATAGAATATAAAGCAGGCTTTATTGTTTACCTTAATATGATCAGGATGTTAATGGATATTTTATATTATAAATATGAGTGGATTCTTGTATGAATAGAGTTGTTTTCCTGTCATTCATTTTTCTCTTATCTCCATTTTTTTCTTTTATCTCAGCAAGCAATTCAATAATTATTCATGATTATGAAAAACGGACTGATTTTAGCGGAGTATATTCGGTATTAATACAAAAAGGCGATAATCCAGGCTATAAGGAAACGGATTATGATGATTCCGGATGGAATATTGTCTCATTACCTTCCAGCTGGAATGTTTATCCTTTTCATCATTATAGCGGTATCTGCTGGTACAGGATTCGCATTAAATTTCCGGATAGTCTGCCCGGAAGAGCATTGGGTATAAATCTGGGCGAGATATATGACGCCGATGAGACTTATTTTAACGGAACCCTGATTGGCAGCTGCGGAAGTGTTACAAATTCATCCGGACATGCTTATGATAAGTACAGGATTTATGAAATACCGACAGAATTGATTAAACCCGGTAAGAATAATGTTGTTGCAGTAAGGGTAAGAAACTATTTTCCTGAAGAAAGCGGAATGATTGACGGCCAGTATTTTATCGAAAGGTATGACAAACTTCTTATCAATCATTATTCAATAGATTATATAAAACTTTTCTTTGTAATTTCTTTTATCTTAATCGGTGCAAATTATTTTCTAAATTATTCAAGAAAAAGGAAATGGAATGAATATCATGTCTTCAGTTTATTTTGTTTTATGGTTTCTGTTTATTTTTTCCTTCAAACCGATATAAAATATTTTCTTTTTGATAATTTTCTTATATTGAAAAAAATTGAATATCTTGATCTGATAGCATTAATGCCAATCTTTCTCTACTTTTTTATGTTATATTTCAATCAAAAAACCGGTATAGTCCAGTATTTTTTTTATGCATCTTCGGCTGTATGTTTTATTATTGTCCTAATCACAGGAGAACCCGTTGTCTGGAATTTCATAAACATTAATTATTTCCAATACACATGGCTTATCGGAATTGTGACCATATTTATAATATTGATTAAGGAGTTTCACAAATCCGCGGCTAAACTTATTTTCTTTTCATTTATTGTGATGATATTTTCCTTGATATATGATGTTCTTCATTTAAGGAATATTCTCGAACTGCCGGCATTGATACCATTTGGGATGCTTACCGCATATGGATTTCTAGTTTTTATTATCTGTATAGCATTTATTCTATCAAATGATTTCATTCAACTATTAAAAGAAGTTGAAATCAAGTCTTTCGATCTGCAGATAGCTTTAAAAGAAAGAGATCAGGCCTTCGAACAAATAGATTTTGCTTATGTTGAAGCTTTACAAAGGCTCGCTGTTATGGCGGAACTGAGAGATACCGAAACAAGCGGTCATATTAAAAGGGTAAGCCTTTATGTAAAACTATTGGCGGAAAAATTAGAACTGGATAAGAATTTTATAGAATATGTCACATATGCTTCACCTCTTCATGATGCCGGGAAAGTAGGAATCCCAGACAGCATTCTTTTTAAGAACGGGCCTCTGAACTCCAGTGAATGGCAGATAATGAAAACTCACACAACTATTGGCGGAAAAATTTTTGAGGGCGCTCAATCCGCAGTATTGAAATTCGCCAGGGAAATCGCTTTAAGCCACCATGAAAAATGGAACGGCGGCGGATATCCTTATGGATTGAAGCAATTCAATATACCGCTTTCGGGCCGGCTGATGGCAATGGCCGATGTTTATGACGCTTTGCGAAGCAGGAGGCCTTATAAACAAGATATACCGCATAACAAAGCGATTGATATCATTACAAACGGAGATAACCGGGTTAAACCGGAGGATTTCGATCCGAAAATTCTGGAAATATTTATAAAATATTCCAATGTTTTTGAAGAGATTTATGAAAAACACACCGATTTAATAAATAATTGACTATTAAACAGATAAATTGTAGAATAGAATACCGATTGAAGCTTTTGTTTCAATAAATACGGGGATGTAGCTCAGCGGGAGAGCATTGCATTCGCATTGCAGGGGTCGGGGGTTCAAATCCCCTCATCTCCAGATAAAATTAAATTATTATCCGGATATTTTTCAGTGTAATCCAGAACTTTTTCACAGAGCCTTTTTTGAGTATCAAGCGGATTTTCAATAATCACTTTTGCACCGCCTATAAGGTCAATAATTCCAAGTTCATTTGGAAAGCGCGGGATTATGTGCTGGTGAATATGCTCTATTGATGCGCCGGAAATTCTGCCGACATTATAACCGATATTATATCCGAAAGGCTGATATAAATCATCTATAAAATTCATGAAAAGTTTTGTTAAAAAAAGTATTTCTTTCTCTTCGTCATCGTTCATTTCCCTTATGTCTTCAAGATGCCTTTTCGGAAACATAATTATATGCCCGCTATTATATGGATACAAATTCACAGAGATGAATATATTAGAAGTTTCGGCGATTTTCAGTGAAATAACACGGTTATCCTTTTTGACAATCGAGCAAAGAATACAATCAACATCGGGCTTTTTCCCATGAATATAATCTTTTTTACCCGCCGGAAAAACGTATGAATCAAATTTCATACTCATACCTCAATTAATATTACGTCCCGCAAAATTTTTTTTAAAACAAACCGCTGATGTTGCCGCTATCATCGATATCAATGTTCATAGCTGCCGGAGTTTTAGGTAATCCGGGCATAGTCATTATTTTTCCCGTCTGAATAACTACAAATCCAGCCCCGGCTGATACGCGGGCACTGCTTACATTGATTCTGAAGCCCTTCGGACGGCCGGTAAGTTTGGGATTATCCGATAAAGAAGACTGAGTTTTTGCCATACAGACCGGGAGATTGCCGTAACCCAGGTTTTCGATCCTTTCAATCTGGTTCCTGGCTTCGGATGAATATTCAACACCGTCAGCGCCGTAAATTTCACTGGCAATGGTTTCTATTTTCTGCCTGATACTTTGGTTTAATTCATATAAAAACTTAAAATCTTCTTTATTTGAAGAATTATCCGGGGATGTGATCGTGCATATCCTTTCAGCCAGCTCAAGGCCGCCTTCTCCGCCTTTTTCACGGAAATCGGTGATCATCGCTTCAACACCGGCATCTTCACATTTTGATAGAATGTTTTTCAGTTCATCCAGGTTGTCGTCCTCGAATTTATTGATTGAAATTACAACAGGGATATTGAATTTTCGAATGTTTTCGACATGCTTGAGGATATTTTCCATCCCATGGAGTACATCAGCCCTTCTAGTAACAACCAGTACGGCGGCGGCCGGATGAAGATTCCCCAACCTGCATTTAATATCAAAAAATTTCTCAGCTCCAAGATCGGCACCGAATCCGGCTTCTGTTACCGTATAGTCCGACAGCTTCATAGCCATTCTTGTCGCTATTATGGTGTTACAGCCATGCGCAATATTGGCAAAAGGCCCGCCGTGGACAAAGACAGGTGTTCCTTCAATCGTCTGGACAAGATTAGGGTGTACCGCATTTTTTAACAGGGCGGCCATGGCCCCCTGTACGCCAAGATCGCCGGTAAAAACCGGTTTTTTTAAATAATCGTAGCCTACAATGATCTTCCCAATCTTTTCCTTCAGTTCTTTCAGATTATTGGAAAGGCAGAGAATTGCCATGATTTCTGATGATGCGGTAATATCAAATCCGTCCTCCCTCATTACGCCATTCTGGCCTCGTTCGTCAAGACCGACCAGGATGCTTCGGAGAGACCTGTCGTTCATGTCTATGGCCCGCCTCCAGATAACCTGCCGCGGATTCATTTCGGGAAGGTTTTTCTGGTGCAGATGGTTGTCTATTATTGATGAAAGAAGATTATGAGCTGTTGTTACGGCATGTAGATCGCCGGTAAAATGAAGATTAATTTCCTCCATCGGTAAAACCTGCGAATAACCTCCGCCGGCCGCGCCGCCTTTTACACCCATGCATCGGGCCCAGTGAGGGTTCCCGTATGGCAATCATCGCTTTTTTGCCGATTTTAGACAGCGCCTGTCCAAGGCCTATGGTATTTGTGGTTTTGCCTTCTCCCATTGAAGTCGGTGTCATAGCAGTAACAAGTATTAATTTAGCATCCGGCTTATCGTAGTAACACTCAAGCATTGTGTTCGGAACTTTTGCTATGTATTTCCCATAATGGATCAGGTCGTTTTCCATCAGTCCGAGCTGTTCTGCAATCTCACCGATAGGCCGCATTTTTGATTTTTGAGCAATCTCAATATCAGGTATCATAATTTCCGCCCTTTACTTTAATATTGGGATGCCGAAGCTGCCCAGAATCCCGATGAGATTTTCCCTGCTCAGCACATGCTGGTTGTAAAAATCCAGGATCTGCTTCATATTGAATTCCAAGCCGAAACCGGGAGGTGTTGATGCCGGATTCTCAATGTCATTTATAATCGTTATCTCATCTTTATTTACATTTTCGATTTTAATAAGCCGGTTGATTATTTTGTCGATATCAAGCGCATCTATGGAAATTTTATTCTCAGCGGCATTCTGTGTCCCAATCAATGCCATTGTATCGCTGTTTACGGAAATTTTAAAACCGGTACTGAAATCAAGGCCGAGTTTTTGTTTGAGTGAATCCGTAAAATAACTCAGGGCATTCGAAACAAGAGCTATTTTATATCCCATAATCTTCAGGGTCTGGATCAATTCCATGGTTGCCGGAGCCGGTATTACGGATTCAATTATTGAATTCAAAACATCTTCAGGAAGTTCATCAAGCTTAGATAAAGTATTATTTATTGAAGTTATCCAATTATCGGAAAAAACAGATGATATTTCTTTTGTCTTAATGCCGGTTTGTTTTAAAATTTCTTCTATAAAAGGTGATGGAATAAAGCTATGTTTAATGTTGAAGACAATTATTCTCTTTTTTTTATTAAAGACATCTTCCGTCTGGAACATTGTGTTTATATTCATCTTATGCATAATATCGCATAGCTCTGTTTTGAGATTTGTCATCGGTAAAGTGCAGTTGCTCACATCTGTTAGAAGCTCCATTAAAAAAATACCTTCCCTGGCGATATTTTGAGAAAATTCAATATTGATTTTATATTTGCTGATTTTTTCGGATATTGCCGCAATGATGCCGGGTTTATCGCTTCCCAGAAGGATCAGGAGCATATTCTTTTTATCAGGTTTCCTCGGTATCGGATAATATTTATCAACCTGCAGCCGCAGGTTGGTTTGCATAGAAATTTTTTCTATAAGTCTGGTAAATTCACCTATGTTTATTCCGGAATCCGATAGATCAACGACCAAAAATATTGTAAAAAGCCCATGCATAACATCCTGTTTCATATCTACAATGTTTCCGTTAATGCCTGAAATCTCTCCTGTAATCTTTCCGATAAGACCCACGGAATCGGCACCGGTTCCGAAAACAATATACAGTGACTGTTCAGTCATATTATACCTCCAATTAAGACAGAATAATTTTAGTGAATGAAAAGAATTTCCGCAAATAAGTTTGGGTTTACAGGATATTTTACCCATTTCTCAATTTTTCAAGAAGTTCCTTAAATTCCTCAGGCAAATTGATTTCAAAAAGCATTGGTTTTTCCAATACAGGATGAATAAATTCAAGCTTCTTTGCGCAAAGCGCTATGCCTGTGAGGCCATAAGATTTTGCATTTCTGGAATAGACCGGGTCACCGGCTACAGTATGTCCGATGTGGGAAAAATGAACCCTTATCTGGTGAGTCCTTCCGGTAAGCAGATTAATCTCGATATAACTATGTCCATTCAGGTACTCAATAACCCTGTATTCTGTAACGGCTGGTTTTCCGCCTGTTGTAACAGCCATCTTTTTCCTGTCGTGTTTTGAGCGCCCGATCGGGGCTTCTATCCTGCCTGACTGGTCAACTCTGCCCTTTACAATGGCATGGTAGGTTTTTTTTATCCGGCGGGCTTTAAAGTCATCTGCGAGCCCGTGATGAGCCTTATCATTCAATGCTACTACCATTAAACCGGCGGTGTCCTTATCAAGTCTGTGCACAATTCCGGGCCTTTCCTCACCGCCGATGGAAGAGAGCCGGGGCTTCCCGAAACCAGTTCCTTCTATGCATTTCAGCCTGTAAAGTAATCCGTTAACAAGGGTTTTATCGGGATGCCCTTTTGATGGATGTACGGTAAGACCATAGGGTTTGTTTATGACCGCGATATCATTATCAGAGTAAACGATCTCAAAATCTAAATCCTGGGGAATTAATCCGGCTGGTTCTATTTCGGGTAACTCTAAATGGATTCTATCGCCGATTTTTACAACATAGCTTGGTTTTTCAGGCTTTTCATTAACAAAAATGACCAGATTCCTGGCCTTAATCGAGCTTCTAGTCAACTCAATCCCGTTCTTTGAGCAGTAATCGGCAAAGGCGGAATCAAGCCGCCTGGAATTATTTCCCTGTTCAAAAGTAAAATCAATTTTAACCGGCATTTTGTCTCCTGAACAAGAATGGTAATAGATATAATAAATATTGTCAAAATTATTAAAGCTATTGACAGATTATAAATTGTATATTACAATAGTTGTATTATACAACAATTATGGAGAAAGTATGGATTTATCATCGGTAAAAATTTTCAGGGGTTATATCCGCATACTTGAGCGTGAAATAGAGGAACAGCTCGGGTCGGAAACCGGCTGTTGCGGTGTTACTTTATCTCAATGCCACATCCTTATCGAGCTTGAAAAAAACAGTCAAAATGAAATATCAATAAAGGATTTATCTGAAATCCTTGAACTTGATAAAAGCACCCTGAGCAGGTCAATAGAAAATATGGTGAATAAAGGATGGGTGAACAGGATCGAAAACAAAAATGACAGGCGGTTTACTTCTCTTCAGTTAACACGGGAAGGCATAAAAATTGTTGATGGAATAAATGACAGATGCAATGAGTATTACCTTGAATTATTGAATAATATCCCTGAAGAAAAGCTTTCAATGATAACCGGCGGGATTGAATATCTTGCACAGGCTATGCGCAATATGAGAAAATCAAGTAAAAAAAATAATAGCTGCTGTTAATACCAGTTTATGGAGGTTAATGATGAATAGAGCAAATTCCTGCGGATGTGAAACAAATCCGCCTGTATTGGAAAAAGAAAAATGGATGGAAAATATAATCAAAATCAATGATATCAGCATTCCAGTTGTTTCTACAAGATTGACTCTTGTAGACATAATTGGCGGATGGATGGTACGCTGGGGCATCCGGAGAAACAATTACAGAATCCGGCCGGGATTATATGCCGTGGGAATACCGGACGATAATTCTCCGGTGCTTGCAACTGCAAACTATAAATTGACTTTTGACAAACTGAGAAAGGAATTGGGCGGCTTAAATGTCTGGATACTTGTACTTGACACGAAAGGCATTAATGTATGGTGCGCCGCCGGCAAAGGCACTTTCGGGACTAAAGAACTGGTTGAAAGAATAATATCCATTAATTTAAACTCCGTTGTTTCTCATAAAAAAATAATCCTTCCTCAGCTTGGAGCAGTCGGTGTAGCGGCGCATAAGATAAAGAGCTTCACAAAATTTGAGGTAGTTTATGGCCCGGTGAGAGCATCAGATATTCGGAAATTCATAGCGGATAACTTTGTCAAAACTTATGAAATGCGCCGGGTTAATTTTTATCTTATCGACAGGCTTGCAGTTATAGGTATTGAGTTTGTAACCGGATTGAAATGGCTGGCAGTAATATTATTGCTAATAATAGGCCTTAACGTACTTACAGGCCGATTTACGCTTGATAAAATTATTATGGATATTGTTCCGTTTTTTGGCGCTATACTTACGGCCACTGTTTTATTTCCCGCCCTTCTTCCCTGGCTTCCCTTCAGGGCTTTCTCCTTAAAAGGTTTTATTCTGGGTGGCATTTGGGCAGTTTTTATCACATTTTTTTATAAAATGACTTTTGTTCCCGCCTTAAGTATATTCCTGCTCCTTACCCCAATTACATCATTCATAGCGATGAATTTTACCGGAACAAGCACTTTTACCTCGCAGTCTGGAGCTGAGCTTGAAGTAAAAATCGGAACGCCGATTATGATAACTATGCTTGCTTTAGGTTTTATATTAAACATTCTTTTGCGTTTTAAAATAATTTCATTATAAAGAGGTCTTATTATGGATTATAAATATCTTATGAACGGCAGGAGTCTTGTTATTGATGAGGCCAAATGTTTCGGCTGCGGGATGTGCCTGGAGGTCTGTCCGCATAATGTGTTCCTTATGGAGGATGGAAAGGCTTTTATTAATAACAGGGATTTTTGCATGGAATGCGGTGCCTGTAAAATGAATTGTCCAGTTGGGGCTATAAATGTTAACGTTGGAGTAGGATGCGCCGCGGCGATAATAAATGGGATACTACATAGGACAGTGCCGGATTGCGGATGCTCTTCCGGAGATAAAAAAGAAAATGCCTGCTGCGGATAAAATCCTTATTATTTAATTTGCATTTTTATTTTTTTCCATTTAAATTATTTTGAATGAAATTATAATAAAATAATTAATCATATATATTTATAAAATTTTCCGAGCGGAAAAGAAATTAAAAAATGAAACCCCGGCAAATACATTCATAATTAAAGAAAATCCCTCGAAAAGGTTAAAATTACTCACATCAATTTTGGGGATTTCAAATTTGGCCCATGCGAGTATGATTTAAGCATAGACGGACTAAGCATAGCTGGATTTCACCGGATTTCTCACTTTAATATAAAAATAAGGATATCATATGAAACTCAAAGAAAGTCATTTCCGTTCCGCCGCTTTTGCAATAGCCGTCTTTCTGATTTTTTACGAGGTAATAAAAACTCAATTCGGTGTTTCCGTTGATCCGAGAATAGAAAAGATAGCAACTATCGTTCTTTTTATTATTGCGGCAACTCTGTATATATATGGGAGAACATTAAGGAAAAAAGAAGGCAATCCGGATAATAAAAACAATCAGAACGAATAAATCACTTATTATAAAAGGTTGGAATTGCTCATCTATCGGTAATTATACAGTTTCGACCACCGTTTTTTGCTTTATAAAGAAGATTGTCTGCTTTATTTATTGAGGATTCCAGATTTTCCATAAGTAAATTGGCAACACCGATCGATATTGTTACACTAATTTCTTTATCTTTGATTTTTATCTTTTCATTTGCAATTAGATTTCTTATTCTTTCAAAATATGTGAATGAATTTTCTTTTCTAAGATTAACGGAAATTACACAGAATTCATCACCGCCATACCTGGCCATTATATCGGATGTTCTTGAATTTGAATTCAGAATCCCGGCTACCCTTTTGATTACAATATCGCCGGTAAAGTGGCCATAAGTGTCATTAATCGTTTTAAAATTGTCAATATCAATTATGGAGATGGTTAATTCAATATTCCCTCTTTTCGAATTTTCAAAAAGCTTAACACCAAGGTCAAAAATAGCATGACGGTTATAAAGACCGGTTAGGGAATCTTTTATTGCGATATTCCGTAATTTACTGATTGTATCTATAAATTCCAAATTCTGATTTATACGCCATTTGAATTCTTCATCTGAAAAAGGTTTATATATAAAATCATTAGCGCCTTCTTTTAAAAAATTTGTGGATATTAATGAATTTCCGTAAGCTGAAATACCAATTATTGCCAGCTTATCGATCGGGTGATCCGCGCAGAGGCAGTTTACCAATTCAAATCCATTCATTTCAGGCATATTATAATCGGTAATGACCAATTTAATATCAGGGTTTGTTTTTATTAAATCGAGAGCTTCAACGGTAGATTCGGCCTCCAGTACTATCAAACATTGTGTTTTCAATAAACGGGAAATTAATTTTCTGGAAATAAGTGAATCGTCAATTACCAATACTTTTGTTTTAATGTTTCGTTCGAGATAACAGATCAATTTGATCAAATGATCATATGCTCCATTCACTTTTTTTATTATATAATCAAAAATATCTTTTTTCAGAATTCTTTCCCTGATATCATCATTTAAATAGGAAGTTAAAACAATCATTGGAATTTTTTTAGCCTTTAAATAATTTATAATTTCATCTTCTATTGTGTCCGGTAAAAACAAATCAATTATGGAAACAATAAATTCAACTTTGCTGTTTTCTAATATATTTTTTGTCTGAAAAATTTCTGCATAATATGCACTCAATACCAAGCTCATTATTGATTTTATTGATGATATCTTTAGATACATCTATTTCATTTTCAATTATTAATATCTTTTTATTTTCATTAATAATATCCATAATTTCTCCTGAATTAACGATGCAAGAAAATCTTCAATTTTTAATCATTAATTTTATTCTAACCAGATGAATAATATAAGTCAAAAAAGAACAAAATATCTAAACCGGATAATATTTTTTTAGAACAAAACAATCTATTTCTTATGTTCTAAAAACCATACTTTGTTTTATTGAAGATCCTCAGCATTCACTTGACAAATATTATAGAGACATTATAATTCTATATTAGGATTTATATATTTATAAAATTATCATTCCTTTCAAATATTTTTGTCTAATAACGTATGGAGCATTATTATTACGGCCGCCCCATTTTCAGTAAGGAGATGGATTATGAATTACTTATGTAAAATATTAATTTTAGCAATTGTTATGGCTTCCATTGGAGCCGATGCATACTGCGAGGTTATCACAAAAAGCGGCACTTTCAATGGAACTTTAGTAAATTACATAATCGTTCTCCCTCAGAATTTCAGCCCAGCCCGCACATATCCGGCAGTCCTAGCATTTGCAGGCGGTGGCCAGGACATGCCTACGATGAGAGACACCCTGAATAGGAACTGGATCGGCCAATCTCAGAAACGCAATTATCTTGTCTTTATGCCTGAAGCCCCTAACGGTGATCTATTTTATGCAAATGGAGATCGGATTTTCCCCGCCTTTCTGGATCAACTTCTTAAGGACTACAAAATCGAAGCCCGGAAATTTCATGTGGCCGGCCGCTCCAACGGGGGATTGAGTGCCTTTCATATCGCGGCGCTATTTCCAAAATATTTTCTCTCCGTAACAGGTTTCCCGGGTTTTCTTCTGAATGCCACGGACGCCGACTTCGAAGCTTTAAAATTCTTACCGATCTTTATGTTTGCCGGGGGAAACGACTTAACTTGGCTGTCTATGGAAAAACAGCAGTACGATCAAATGAAGGCAAAGGGACTACGGGTCAGTCTGGAAATTGAGGAAGGGCAGAATCATGCAATCGAGACTCTTATGGATGACGGTTCCAAACGTCTTTTTGACCATTTCGATGAAGCGTCCAGACTTTTCAAGTAACGCTTATATCTAGTAAATTTGTGAGGTATAAATTTGTTTAAATCTAATTCTTCCAAAAGACAAAGGAGAAGGAAAACAATCGGTTTTATCATCAATTTTCTGCATCATCGATATCAAAGTATGATCTGCCCTGGAATCATGGATGGAGCTATAAAGCGGGATTATAATTTAATCGCCTTCGTAGGCAAATCACTGAATTCTCCTTCAATATTTGAAACTCAGGAAAATGTGATTTATAAATTAGCGTGTGAAAACAATATTGATGGACTTTTAATAATGACCGGAGCAATCGGTAATAATATTGAATTAAACGAATTAAAGAACTTCTGCCAGCAATATAATTCCCTTCCCATTGTTTGTGTTTCTACCCCAATAGAAGGTATTCCCTCCGTTTGGGTTGACAATAAAAGTGGAATGCGAGAGCTTGTAACCCATTTTGTCAAGGATCATAATTATAAGAGAATTGCATTTATCCGGGGGCCATCAAATAATCCTGAGGCTGAAATACGTTATAAAGTATTCACAGAAGTGCTTTCTGAAAATAATATTCCTGTCATTCCGAAATTAATTTTCGAGGGAGATTTTATTTGGTTTTCCGGGAGAGAAGGAATTAAAACCATATTGGATAAAAGAAAAGCCAAGTTTGACGCCGTACTGGCCGCTAATGATGAAATGCTGGTTGGTGTTTATCGGGAACTGATCAGCCGTGGTATCAGAATTCCTGAAGAAGTTGCTTTAGGCGGATTTGATGATATTAACGAAACCAGGATTATAACTCCTCAAATCACCACAGTATCACAGCCGCTTTATGAAGAAGGCATAAAAGCATTAGAAATACTGGCAGATATTATTGAAGGTAAATCCGTACCGGAATTGTTCACATTTCCATCCCGGTTAATTATCAGGCAATCCTGCGGCTGCCAACTTTTTAATTACAGTGGTAATTTGGGAAAGGATCCCGATTTATTGGCAAATAAAAAACAGGATATTATTATAAATAAAGTGCAACGTGATATTATTATAGAGCAACTAATAAAGGATGCTGAACTCCAATCAAGTACTCCCAAAGATTATAAAGAAAATCAGGATTTGATAAGGATTTATTTCAATTCTTTTATTGAAGATCTGGAAAATCGAAATAATCATAAATTCATTGATAGTGTTTCTAAATTGACAAATAATTCTCAGGAAAATAATTTTGACTTTGAATTTTTTAAAATTCTTATTTCCAAAATTTATAAAAATGTTTCTCCTTTTTTGATAAATTCCCTTGAACTGACATCCAGAGCAAATGAGTTATTTAATGACTCTCTATCCATGCTGTTGGAGTCAATATCACGCTATAATCAAAATAGATTGGTTCAATCAAGAGATTATAACTGGGCGATGATTAATGTGACAAAAACACTCAGTACAACTTATGATCTAAAAAGTTTACGGGATGTTATTCTTAAACTTTTACCGACATTAAATATATCTTTTTGTTTCATTGCTCTTTATGAGACTTCTAATGAATCCGTATTACCAACAACTCAGTCAAGCGTATTTTTAAATTTCCAGAATGGTCATCAAAATTATGATTATCAGAAAAATCTATTATTTGATTCGCGACAGCTTATCCCTGATGAATTATTGGATGTAAAAAAAAGGTATTGTTTAGCTGTCTTTCCACTTGTAACCGAAAATGACCATTTTGGATTTATAGCCTTTAATTATGATCACAAAAGGGATCCTATTATATATGAGACTCTCCAGGGACATATTAGTGCTTCTCTGAAAAGTGCGATTTTACTGGAAACCGTTAAGAAGCAATCCGAAGACCTTTATATTCAGAAAGATGAGCAAAGTAAAAGCCTGAAAAATTTACGCGCAATTATGGGAGGATTTATTAATGCCATGTCCCTTGTGGTAGAGGCTCGTGATCCCTATACAGCCGGTCATCAGGTACGGGTGGCGAACCTGGCACGTGCAATTGCAACTGAAATGGGATTGCCCAAGGACCAAATAGAAGGTATCCGGGTTTCCGGTGTCCTGCATGATCTTGGAAAGTTATATATTCCAAGTCAAATACTTAATAAACCGGGCCGTCTGCTGGATGAAGAATTCAGCCTCATAAAGATACACCCTCAAATCGGCTATAATATTTTAAAATCGGTTGATTTCCCCTGGCCTATTGATAAAATTGTTTTACAACATCATGAGCGTATTGACGGGTCCGGATATCCGGCTGGCTTAAAAGGAAAACAGATATTAATTGAAGCGCAGATTATCTGTGTAGCTGACGTAGTTGAAGCAATGGCATCACATCGTCCTTATCGTCCCGCTCCTGGCATTGATAAGGCCCTGGAAGAAATATCCAGAAACAGAGGAAAGTTATATGATGAGGTCATTGTCGACTGCTGTATCAAATTATTCAAAGAAAAAGGATTCAATTTTGATGTTCCTGTAGGTTCCTTCCAGTATCCTCAAACCGCAGAAAGCTGAGTCTGGACGTTTCGGATAATAATTCGGTACAAAGATGTTAATGTGAATATTTTCGGGGTAATCCGCATGGTTTGCGCTATTGCCCCGCATATGCTAGAAAGGAAATCTGGAATGATAATTAATATCGGCTCCATTGGCGGCAGAGTATCAACCCTGATAAACGGGAGTTACTTGGCAATGTTGGAATAAAAGTTGCGCTGATTGAGCCAGGCAATATGAAACTAATTTCAAGGAAACTGCCTTGTCCGCTTAAGGTCCTTTATATAAAAATGAATCATTGCCCTATTATCC
Source organism: uncultured Spirochaetota bacterium (assembly GCA_963783575.1). Taxonomy (GTDB): domain Bacteria; phylum Spirochaetota; class Brevinematia; order Brevinematales; family JAOACQ01; genus CAWEAK01. Next base: position 492,726 of record CAWAOD010000009.1, read on the forward strand.
AATCTACAAGCGTTTTTTACAAATTACGGCAAACAAAAAAAGCTCCGGTCCTGGAAAAATGATCCCATAGCAAGCTTCGAGGAATTGAACCAATTTAGATTAAAATGTATCCGAAATCATATTCAAATGTATCCGTATGTCTATTGAAATCTGATATTAAAAATCATATACTCTATTAATCAAGGTAAGGAGATTGTTATGGATCAAATTCATGAGACCCTGAATTATTTTCAGTCTAGCATACGAAGGATTTTTCTTGAGGAAAAAGGTATAAATCAAAAATTAGCGGGAAATATTATTCAAATTTATCAAAAAGCGGAGAAAAGGAAAAAAAAGGCCTTGAAAAAATTCGGAGGCCCGATACCGACATTCTGCATGTTTTCCGTAACCTGGAAATGCAATCTCTCCTGTAAAGGGTGCTACGCGCGGAATTATCCTCAGGAAGGGCAGTTGAAATTGAATGAAATTATCAACGCTATTTCCGAATTGATCTTACTGGGGAATTCTTTTTTTATTATAGTGGGAGGCGAACCGCTTGCCGTGCCCGGATTGATAGAATCTCTGGCAAAGCAGAAGGATGGGTTCTTTTTTCTATTTACAAACGGATATTTGTTGAATGATGAAAAAATCGGACTTATTAAAAATTCCGGAAATATACTACCTGTTTTGTCAATTGAAGGCAGTATAAACCAGACAGATGCAAGGAGGGGAAATGGTTCGGGTAAAAAAACCGAGGAAAATATAATTAAATTCAAAAATCTGGGTATGCCCTTTGCATTTTCCTCAATGATATCAAAAGAAAACTATCGTGAAATTTCTTCCAGGGATTATTTTGACAATCTATGGAAATCAGGCGCTCTTTTCGGATTTATGATCGATTATGTTCCCATGCCCGGAAGAAATGATGAAGCGCTGCTTTTATCGGATGATGAAAGCGTTATCCTTGAAAATGAACTGGATAAGCGAAGAAAGGAATGCAGACCATTTTTCTTTCATTTTCCTGCTGACGAATATAGAATGGGCGGCTGCCAATCCGCGGGAAAGGGATTTTTTCATATCAATGCCAACGGATTTGCGGAGCCATGCCCATTCAGCCACTTCGCCTGCGATAATATCCGGGATAAATCCATACCGGAAATCCTTCAGTCAGAGTTTTTCCAGAAAGTAAGAAATGATTTTTCCGGATGTATAAGCGGGCATGCGGGCTGTTTATTGGTAGAGAAATATGGCGCACTATCAAAATTAACTGAAAGAACCGGCGCTTTTAACACAGAAACATTGAATGTTTAAAACTCAATATTTTGACTGTTTTCAAATTAGTGTGCTATCAATACTTCAAGTCAAATTTTTCTAAAGCAGTAAGAAAGATCTGTTTAAAATAATTGACTTATATTTAAAATTTCTTTAATTTTTTACAACGGTTATATTAAAATCTTAAAAATACAGTTCAATAATTAATTATAAGGTAAATTTATGAATAAAATGGGCAGAATAATCCTTATAACAGCGGGATTAATTATATTATTCTTTATAGTTTGGAATATGGTTAAAAAAACCGGTGTGGAGTACTATAAAGTCAGGCAGATTGATATTGACAGGAAACCTCGACCGTGAAACCGGCGGAGCCGTTCTGGATGTTATGACAAAAATGGTCAGGGAAAGAGGTGCAACGCTCGCCCGCGAGATAGCACTCAAGGCAGACAGGATCATAGAGCTTGTTGACGGAAAGATCTGCAAGGATTTCAAAATAGCAGATTCGGGCGCTGAAGCGGCGAGGGAAATCCTGGAAGACAGGGCATGCGTGATTTAAAGAAAATATCAATTCGGGCCGAGCCTGCCGGCATTATTCGTGTTTCTTGGTTTCAGTTTTTGGGCAATTTTTCTTGGAATTTTCTCAGGGGAATCATTCGGGAAAAATGACGGGAAATAAGGGCATAAAATTATACAATTTTCTCCCATCCGCCGCTTTTTTCGGAAGCAAATAACGCATCAAGCGCTTTCATATTGTTAACGGCATCTTCCGGAGGAGTCGGAACCGGTTTATTATCCCTGATGGATGCCGCAAAAGCTTCAAATTCAAGGCCATACTGGTCTGCTGGCCCGAGCAGAATTTCTCGTGTTTCCACATCTGTTTTTACCGTGATCCTGGCCGGTACATCGGACGGCATATTAAACGGGATTTCTACCGTTATCTGGCCGCCGTTTCCGTAAACATAAACTTTCTGGCCTGAAAATATCTGCGTGCTGACCGTAAAGACCGATCTCGCCTCACCGAAATCAATTATGCCCGAAGTTAGCACATCGGTACCGAAATTTTTATCCCTGTTGACAAGGCTTATTACCCTTTCAGGCTCATGGTCAATAAGGTAGCGCGCTGTTGAAACGGCATAGCATCCGATGTCTAAAATTGCGCCTCCCCCAATGTCCGTAATATTGCGGATATTTTCCGGATCGGTATTGTTATATCCGAAGAAGGTATGAACCGAAAGGACTTTTCCGATTTCCCCGGTTTTTATAAGCTCATAAACATGCTTCCATTGGGGATGGAATCTATACATAAAGGCTTCCATAAGCTTTACGCCCTTCAATTTCGCGTAATTGACACATTCAACAGCATCTTTTGCATTGAGAGTTATTGGTTTTTCACAGATGATATGCTTGCCCGCGTCCGAGGATTTTTTTATCCATTCAAGATGCAGGTGGTTAGGCAAAGGAATGTATACAAAATCAATATTTTTGTCTTTTAAAAGCCCTTCATAAGAAGAATAATATATAGGGACACCGTATTTTTCAGCAAAATTCTGTGCTTTTTCTTTTGAACGGGAAGCTATTGCGTAGACTTCAACCGATTCTGCCTTTTTAAGAGGTGAAATAACCCTTTTTTCAAAATGACCGGAAACCCCCATAATCCCTAATTTTAAAGGCTTCATTTTAAACCTCCTATCTTGATAAATTAAAATTTCAATTTAAAAACCCTGATAATTGTTCTGCTATTTCATTGATCTCATTTTCACCGGCTAATAAACTGAAAATTTTAATAACCCTGACTTTACTCCCTGATAAAAGCTTTATTATTAAACCCGGGCTTGTCTTTTTAATTTCCTTTATCCTCCCTCTACTGATTGAGACAGGCTTGAAGAACAATCCCAGCCTAACAACAACTTCGTTATCGCTGAATTCCACATAAGGCGGCTTTTTTCTGAACCAAACGAAATAATATAATAAAATGACCGAGGCATAGGCGTAAAATCCGATCATCAAAATTATATTTTTCGGATATACAAACGTGAATACAAAAAATACAATCGATATTATTGATATAACTCTTTCGATTCTATTCGTTTTAAAAGAATATTCTCTATTATTTTGACTTAACTTTTCTGCTGTCATTCCTTTCCTCCGGTAAAAGTTATAATATCCAGCTTTTAATAATTATAGATGTATTGAAAAAATAATGCAACACTTAATTTAAAAACTGATTAATCCCTAGTCATGGGAGAAACATATTTTACTAAAGATTATTATAAAATGTCATTATGAAAAGATTATAATAATTGATAAAATGCTTCTATTCAAAACTATTGGATTACAAGCATGATGAAAATATAGTATAATTATTGACAAAGAGGTTTTACGTTATTAATTTTGTAATATATCCGGCTGTAAATTAAAATATCTAAACGCTGAGTAGATAATTCCGATTTTAACCCTATTTGAACCTTAATCGAAATAATTTGTTGTTAAGGATATGCTTATGAAATATGCTCAATCACTTTCTCTTCTAACCGATCTTTATGAATTAACAATGGCATACAGTTACTGGAAATCCGGCGCCGGCAACAAAGAATCTGTATTTCATATGACCTTCAGGGAAAATCCGTTTCAGGGCGGATTTACAATAATGTGCGGTCTTGAATATTTAATAGATTATTTAAAGAATTTGAAGTTCGACCGGAGTGATCTCGATTATCTCGATACCCTGAAGGGATATGATTCAAAAAATTTATTCGATCATGAATTTTTACATTATCTTGAATCAATGAAATTTGAGTGCGATATTGATGCTGTACCGGAAGGAACGGTCATATTTCCTCATGAGCCTATTTTGAGGGTTCGGGGCTCGGTTATCCAATGTCAGATAGTCGAATCGGCGATCCTTAATATGATAAATTTTCAATCACTTATCGCTACAAAAGCCGCGAGAATATGTATCGCGGCAAAAGATGACCCGGTTTTAGAGTTCGGCCTTCGCAGGGCCCAGGGTTTTGACGGTGCGCTTGCCGCAAGCAGAGCGGCTTACATCGGAGGATGTGCAGGTACGTCAAACGTTCTTGCTGGAAAAATGTTCGGTATTCCGGTAAAAGGCACTCATGCACATAGCTGGGTTATGACTTTCGACAGCGAGCAGGAAGCGTTTCAGGCATACGCTCTGGCTATGCCAAATAACTGCGTTATGCTTGTCGACACTTACAATTCTCTTGAAGGCGTAAAGCATGCAATAGAGACCGGTAAGCAGCTAAGGCAAAATGGGAGCAATCTTTATGGAATACGCCTTGATTCGGGAGACCTGGCTTATCTGAGCAAACAGGCGCGTAAAATTCTTGATGATGCAGGTTTTGAGAATACAAAAATTTTCGCTAGCAACGATCTTGATGAGGACATCATCGCCAGCCTGAAGGAACAAGGGGCGGAAATTACTGTCTGGGGTGTTGGTACAAAACTTGTCACTGCTGATAAATATCCGGCTCTCGGGGGCGTTTATAAATTGTCAGCGATCAGGAACCCTGGAGCTGATTGGGAGTATAAATTAAAACTTTCCGAGCAGGCCGTTAAAATTTCGACTCCGGGGATACTCCAGGTGAGGCGTTTTAGGGAAAAGGGTGAAAATATAGCCGATGCCATTTACCAGACTGAAACCGATCTTTCAAAAGGATGTTCTATTATAGATCCTTTCGATATAACAAAACATAAATTGATACCTGAAAATACTGAATATACCGATTTATTAATTCCTGTCTTCCGTAATGGACAGAATATTTACCCAGAAAGAAATATCAATGAAATACGCGAAAGCACAAAAACAAGCCTGCGGTCTTTTTACAGCGGGATCAAGCGCTTTATCAACCCTCACCGGTACCCGGTAGGTTTGGAAAAATCATTGAATGATCTCAGAATGGAATTAATCATAAAGGAAAGGAAAAAAAGTACAAATACAGGAGTAAAAAAATGAAAGCATTGATAATAGTCGATGTGCAGAATGATTTCTGTCCCGGAGGCGCACTGGCTGTGAATGACGGCGATAAAATCGTTCCTGTTGTGAACAGCCTTATGGACAAATTCGATTTGGTCGTAGCGACCCAGGACTGGCATCCGAAAAAGCACAGCAGTTTTGCCAGTACACATGGTAAAAATATTTATGATGTCATAGACATTGATGGCCTTCTGCAGACTTTATGGCCCGATCATTGTGTTCAGAAAAGCCCGGGGGCAGAATTGAGGGCCGATCTGGACAAAAATAAAATCACAAAGATATTCCATAAGGGAACCGACAAAAATATCGACAGCTACAGCGGTTTTTTTGACAATGGCCATAAAAAGGCTACAGGCCTTGGAATTTATCTCCATAGAAAGGATGTAAAAGAGGTTTATATTACCGGTCTTGCAACAGATTACTGTGTTAAATACACGGCCCTTGATGCTGTAGAATTGGGCTTTAAAACGAATATCATTCTTGAAGCTTGCAGAGGTGTAAATATAAATCCGGGTGATGTCGATAAAGCCGTTGATGAAATGAAAAAAGCCGGTGTAAATATTATAAAAGAGGCGAGTGATGCCTGAGAATGAAAAGATACTGGCTAAGGGAAGCTTTATAAGTTTTGTTATAAAAAACGGCTGGGAATATGTTGAGAGAAATAACTGCACGGCAACGGTCGCGATTATCGCCGTTACTCCGGAAAATGAACTCCTTCTAACTGAACAATTCCGAATTCCTTTGAATAAAAGCGTGATTGAACTTCCCGCCGGCCTAGTGAACGATAGGAACAACTCAGCATTAACTGCTATTGATAAGTCAATGCCCGTATTTGAAACAATAGAACAGGCCGCAAACCGTGAGTTGATAGAAGAAACAGGTTACTCTGCAGGAGAAACTGAAGTTATCATCGAAGGCCCTACATCAAGCGGCCTTACATCCGAATTGCAGACACTGATCCTTGCAAGAAACTTAATAAAAGTTTCGGAAGGAGGCGGAGACGGAACCGAATCAATCATCGTCCATAAGGTACCCCTGGAAGGCATCGAATACTGGCTTGATCAAATGAGAGGAAAAGGCTTTCTTGTTGATCCCAAGATTTACGCAGGATTGTATTTTGTTGTTAAAAGGAAGAAAACCGGTTAAAATAATTACAATTATTTTTTATATCGGAGCTGATCATGAGTTTTCCTAAAAATTTTGTATGGGGCGCCGCCACGGCGGCTTACCAGATCGAGGGAGCAACAGAGGAAGATGGCCGGGGAATGTCTGTCTGGGATATGTTCTGCAGAAAACCGGGGGCTGTCTATGGAGAATATTCCGGCGATCCTGCCTGCGATCATTATCACCGCTACCGCGAAGATGTTGAAATAATGAAGGAAATCGGCTTGTCTGCTTACAGGTTGTCAGTTTCCTGGCCGAGGATATTGCCTTCGGGAACAGGTTCAATAAACAGGAAAGGCCTTGATTTTTACAACAAACTGATCGACGCACTTCTTGAAGCGGGCATTGTTCCATATGTCACACTGTTTCACTGGGATTTACCTTATGAACTTTACTGCAGAGGCGGATGGCTCAGTACGGAAAGTCCGGACTGGTTTGCTGAATTCACCAGGATTGTTGTTGAAAGCCTATCGGACAGGGTCAGGAACTGGTTTACTTTTAATGAGCCAAGCTGTGTAATTAATCTTGGGTATCTTGAAGGGGTGCACGCTCCCGGCGATAAGCTCGGTTTCGCGCAGGCGGCAAGGGCGATGCATAATATCCTGCTTTCACATGGAAAGTCGGTCCGGACGATCCGGGAAATTTCAAAATCAAAAAGCCTTGTCGGATTCGCACCTTCGGTAAAAATTTGTATCCCAGCTACTATAAGCAGTGAGGACATAGACGCTTCAAGAAAAGAAATGTTTTCATCGGGAAGAAAAAGCCTGTGGGAGAATTCCTTCTGGATGGACCCGATTTTTGAAGGGCATTATCCCGGTGATTACCTGGATGTTTTAGGCAGCGATGCCCCCGAGGTTAAACAGGATGATATGAAAACTATCTGCCAGCCGCTGGATTTTTTCGGATTTAACTGTTACAGATGCGACACATACCGAGCCGGAACAAACGGTGAGCCTGAAATAGAGCCGTATCATATGGGTTATCCCCATACGGCTTTTAAGGATGGTGATTACTGGCAGGTAACACCGGAAATAATTTACTGGGGAGCAAAATTTTTTTATGAGCGCTACCATTTGCCAATATTCATAACAGAAAACGGGATGTCAAACACAGATTTGATATCACTTGACGGGAAAGTGCACGATCCTCAAAGAATAGACTTTTTATCGAGGTATCTAATAATGCTCCACCAAGCGGTAGTTGAAGGAGTTGATGTGAGGGGATATTTCCTCTGGTCAATAATGGATAACTTCGAATGGGCGGAATCCTACCGCCAGCGTTTCGGTATAGTGTACGTGGATTATCCCACACAAAAACGTATACTCAAAGATTCCGCTCACTGGTATAAGGGAGTGATAGCCTCAAACGGGGCAAATATATTAATCTAAATTGGGCAATTTTCAAAATTTATTCAATCATCAATGCTAATACTTCGCATTATCAGTTGGTTAATTGGTTAGTCTTTTAGACAATTAGTATTTTATTTCGATATGACTAGCCGACCAACAGACTTTCGACTGAAAATATATAAGGAAATGTATTGTTATCAATTAGACTATTATATAAGAATTAGTTAGGATTTAAATAAATTAGGGGATTTCGACGGTATTTAAAATATCCTCAATAACCTTTTCGGTTGTTATTCCTTCGGCTTCTGCCTCAAAACTCAGAATTATCCTGTGCCGTAAAATTTCATAAGCGACAAGTTTTATATCCTCGGGAATCACATAGCCGCGTCCGTCGAAAAAGGCCTCACAGCGTGCTGCTTTTATAAAATTAATAGAAGCCCTGGGTGAAGCGCCGTATTTAACATAGCCTTTCTCGAAATTCCGTGTTGCAAAAACAATATTTACTACATAATCATATATTTTCTCGTCAACATAAATCCTTTCTACAAATTTTTGGAGATTAATAATTTCATCTTTCGAAGCGACTGTTTTCGGTTCAGGGGAAAACATCCCGCTCATCCGGTGGATTATACGTTTTTCCTCTTTCTGATTCGGGTAATCTACGAAAACCTTCATGTAAAAACGGTCTGTCTGAGCCTCGGGCAGAGGGTAAGTCCCCTCCTGTTCGATTGGATTCTGGGTTGCCATAACAAAAAAAGGATCGGGAAGCTGATATGTAGTTTCACCGATAGTTGCCGTTTTTTCCTGCATAGATTCAAGAAGCGCTGATTGTACTTTGGATGGAGCCCTGTTTATTTCATCGGCAAGGATAAAATTTGTAAATACCGGTCCCTTTTTAATCTCAAAACTTCCGTTATGCTGGTTATAAATCAAAGTTCCCCTGATATCCGCAGGAAGCATATCCGGAGTAAACTGGATCCTTTTAAAGTCAACTTCCAAAATTCTGGCAAGAGTTCTGATTGAGAGTGTTTTTGCAAGACCCGGTACCCCTTCAAGTAAAATATGCCCGCCTGATATAATAGCCGATATCATTTTATTCAAGAGGTTGTCCTGCCCGACAATTACCTTCTGAAACTCCGCTTTAATTCTTTCGATTATTTTAACCTGTTCGGCCGCTTCTTCGGTCAATTTTTTAATCTCATCATCCATTCTCAAGCTCCTGTAAAATTATAATGATTATTATTTTATACTCTGTTGTTTTTTTTTGCAAAAATGCAGTGACCTGAAAAATTATTGTCTGGCATAGGATTCGGCACCCCGTCTTAAGTTGGGGGTTGCGTTGGATTGAACTTTTAACCGCCGAAATCAGAACCTGAATACTAATTCCATTTCACCGAAGGGTCCGCTGAAATTAACCGGCAGGGTGCTCTGGGTATTCCCATCAACAGTAAGATTGACGACACTTGTTGTTCCAACGCTTACCGAGGTTGTATTTTTTGAGTCACTGGAATCGGTATATGTTATACTGAAGTTCGGAAGTAGATAAAGGGCGTATCCCCCTGTAATCCTTAGCTTCATGCGCTGATTGAATTGATAGCTGAATGAGAGCCTGGGTTTTATCCCTACAGTAACGCCGCTTAAATCTACGCTAATATTATTACTGAATGATGTATTGTTAATTGTTATTTGTGACGAATTATTGATTACACCGAGAGACTCGCTTAAACCTATGATAGATAAATCAGCTCCAATAACAAAACTCATGTTCCATAAGTAAAATTCATATCCGCCCCCAAGCTGTCCATAAAAAGCAAACGGGTTGTTAAATAAAATACCGCCGCTTAAATCCACAAGCCCCGCGTAGCCCAATTCATATTCACCCTCAATGCCGAATGTCGGTACATAAGAGGACGGCGACATAGTTCCGGAATTGGTAAAGACAGTTTTGGAATCTGAAGTTGAGGATATTATGGTGAAATTTTTACCAGTTACTGCCATTGGAAGAGCCCCGGCAAAGACATTAAAGCGGCCACCAAGCATCGGGAGTTCAAGCAGCTGGTCGCCGACTTCCGGCTTTCCGAATATAGTAGATGCGACTGACCATTGTTCCCCGATTTCTTTAACCCGGAGAATACCTGTATTAACTTTCTCAGTGAATTTATTTAATATTTTTGTTTCTTTCTGAATGGCAAACTCATAACCCGGGCGGACTCCAAGGTCCTTACCAAGCTCAATATATACTCCCTTCGGATTGATTTCAAGAACCTGTGTCTTGATTTTAAACTCTTCTACATTACGTAAAAAGAAGCCTAATCCTGAAATCGCGTCATCAACCCCCTTCTGATAAGCATCAATTGAGCTTGTCCGTGATGTTTGCGCGCTTGAAGCGTTATAAGTATCAAGCAGATTACCTTCCGCAGTAATTATCTTGACCGAAATATTGACATTAACCTTATATTCCTTAACAAGACGGATCACAATCTTACCGTCAGAGCGAGTTTCCTTAACTTCAACCTGATATTCTTCAACACTATATCCGTTTATTGAAGGCATAAAAATAAAAAACGCATTAACAAGTTTCTGCATCTCTGCCGCTGGAATAACCGTGATGCCAAGATCGGCGTCTATATATTGGGGATTTGTAACAATCGCTTCTTTTTTTAATTCCTGGATTTTTTTAATGAATTCATCGGCAGAACGGTTATCAAGATGATATTGATAACCGATTACCTGAAACCGTTTCATCCCGCTTAAAAGCCCGATCAATTTGTCATCGAAATACTGATGGGCTGAATCAGGAATTTCATAAGCCGAATAAACGGGAAATACCGCTATTTCATTTTTTTTTGAAACTTCAGCTACGGCAAATAGCTTCTCAGCCCTTACTCCGGAAATAATAAATAATCCGATGATAAAAACTATATATAAATTTCTCACAATATCCCCCTGAAAAAAATAATTTCTCAAAGTAACTTTAAACCATAACCGTTTCTTGAGTATAACATGATTTATATTGAATTTCAAGATTATAAAAACAGGATTTAATCTTATTCCGGCCAACTCAAAGAAATTTTTTCCTTTTCAAAGCATGACCTATGAATATATTTTATTTTAACCATTAAGAAAAAACAAAAATCGTTTAGTTTTTTTTTGCTGATCCGATATACATAAAAGAACAAGGATGTTTATTCTATACCAAGGAGGGTAATTATGGAAGAAAGCATTATGAATCACATGAAAACATTTAAGGATTTGCTTTCTCATGAGGCTGATGCCTTATCATACCTGGAGAAGCTTGAGAATCAAAAGTTTGACGCGCTTAAACAGGTTGATATCAAAAAGTTGATGCGCATCAATTCCGATGAGGAGGAAATGCTGCACAAGCTTGAAGTTATTGAAAAGAAGAGGAAAAATCTTATTCTTCTCCTTTCAGAAGCTTTCAGTTTTGATCCCTGTGTTTCACTTTCCGAGCTTTTTACCTACCTTCCCGATGAAGAATATAAATCATATAAAAATGAGTTATCTGAACTGAGAAATACTATAAAGGGATTTACCGAAAAATTGCAAGTCACGATGCATGAAAATTCGGAAATGATAAGAACAAATCTCGATATCATAAACCTGACGCTTAATTTTGCAAATCGGAATTCCCAGAAAGAGACATACGGATACCGGGATAAAAAAGAAAGCCGTGAAAATATTTACCTGGTTAATCAAATAGCGTAATAATCGCTGGCTTTTAGCAGTTTTATAAGATAAATAATTGTGGGTCAAGCCTCGGGCTTTACCGTGCCGATGGCACGTTTTAGGAGAAAAGAATGCTTTCAACATTTCATGGGATTGAAGTCGGGAAAAAAGGACTGATGGCAAACAATATGGGCCTTGATACTACGGGCCATAACCTGTCAAATATAGATACCGAAGGTTATTCCCGCCAGAAAGTAAATCTTACAGCGACAAGCCCACTTTACGAACCGGGCGCAAACCGCGTTGAAATGGCAGGCCAGATCGGTACAGGTGTTGCCGTTGAGGATATTCAACGGGTCCGGGACCAGGCGATAGACGACCGTATCAATTTCGAGAAAGGCGGGCTTGGATTCTGGGGGATGAAACAGCAGTTTCTGCACCAGATTGAAATGATTCAGAATGAGCCTGGAAAGCCGAATATCCGCACTGTAATGGATGAATACTGGGAAAGCTGGCAGAAGGTCGCCTCAGATCCGACGGAAAGGGCTTCCCGTGAAGAACTTGTTCAGCGAACTCAGGCAATGACTGAAACTTTTAACCACAGCTTCAATTCTTTGTATGACTTAAGAAAAAACGCGGATAATCTTGTGGATCAGAGGATCAATGAAATAAACAACATGGCATCGGAAATTGCGAATCTCAACCTGCAGATAGTTAAGTCTGAAGCTATGGGCGACAAGCCGAACGATCTTTACGACAGAAGGGATTTGCTGGTCGATAAACTCGCGAAGAATGTAGATATACGTGTTGAAAGGAACAATAAGCATGAACTGATTGTTTACATTGGTATGGAAAATCTTGTCCAGGGGGACCTTGTCAATAAAATCAATGGCGTCGGAAATACGGGGAATGACGGTTTTCTCGATGTGAAATGGAGGGACGGAAGGTCTGTGGCTCTTGGGAATGGCGAATTGGCGGGGCTTGTTTCCGCAAGGGACGACGATATCAAAATAGCTATACAAAATATAGATTCCTTATCAGCCAATATTGTGGATTCCACAAATGAAATTCATAAGGATGGATTTGGGTTGAATATGACAACCGATAATAAATTTTTTAAAGAAATGTCGGTAACGCCTTATGCTAATGGTGACTATGATTTTAATAATAACGGCATTCCTAACGGGACGGCAATTTTCAAGGTAAGCGGAACCGAAAAAATTGATGAAAATACAGTGATCGGAAACGGCGGATTTCTTAATTTCGGTCCGGCAGTACCCGGGGGAAATGATATAACTATCCAGTATAACTCAATTGATAAAGTAAAAGATGTGATCGATAAAATAAATCAATCCGATGCCGGAGTCTCTGCTTATTTAAATCAAAGAGGCCAGTTGTCATTCAAAGCAAAATACCCTTCCGACGACAGGTTTCATCCGTTTGTCATCCGGCATATTGAAGATAGCGGAAATTTCCTTGTCGGAATAGCCGGTCTGCTCCATCAATCCGGGGCACAGGGCGCTTTTGATTACAGAACAGCGGGTAATCTTGTAAAATTCAATGTACCCGGTTTTAATGTGACATTTACTCCCGAAAATCATCCATCGGTATGGATGGCGCTGGACGATAAAATAAAGTCCAACCCCGATTCTATTGCAGCCGCGGGTGCCATTGATACAGCAGGGGATGGAAAACCTGACCGAGTCAACGGCCTTGGTGACAACAGAAACGCGCTGGCTATAGCCGAATTAAGAAATAAAAAAATCATGGTGGAAAGTTCTTCCACATTCGGTGAATTTACAAAGGCCATGGTAGGCGATTTCGGGACGCGTTCGGAATCGGCCAAGGTAAATATGGATAAAAATCAGGCTGTGGTCGACAGTCTTGTGAATTTAAGAAAAGAGATCAGCGGAGTTAACGTTGATGAAGAAATGACAAAAATGATCATGTTCCAGCATGGTTATAACGCATCTGCGAGGCTGGTTTCGACAATTGATAGAATGATTGAAACAGTAATAAGGATGGGAGCGTAAGATAGTCTCTAGTTGTTAGGCTCTAGTCGCTAGGTGAGGATTGACAAGGAGCTAGAGAAAATAATGAGAAGTTATAAGACTTATTGGTTTGGAAAAAATCGATAGAACTGGTAAAATTGATTTATGAAATTACAAAAAAATTTCCGGACAATGAGAAATTCGGTTTATTCAATCAAATGAGAAGGGCAGCTGTTTCGATGCCCTTGAATATACAGACTGTGTGAAAACACAGTAAATATGCTATAATTATTAGAACAAAAATAATCGGAGTAAAAGATGAAGCATATTGAGGGAGAATCAAGGGATCAGATAGTTCTGTTCAATGAAACACTGGAAGATCTGTTAGGAGAAGAAGATCCGGTAAGGTTTATAGATATTTTTGTTGATAAGCTAAATATGAAAGGAGTTGGTTTTAAAGTAAAAGAAGCATCAACCGGCAGAAGTTCATATAAATCCGAAATACTTTTAAAAATCTATATTTACGGATATTTGAATAAAATCAGGACAAGCAGGAAATTAGAGAGAGAGTGCCGAAGAAACACAGAGTTGATGTGGCTGACTGGACGACTAGCGCCGGATTTCAAGACGATTGCCGACTTCAGGAAAGATAATAAGAAGGGAATACAGTCGATATTCAGAGAATTTTTGAAGATATGTCATAAAGCCGGGCTTTTATCATTTGACGTTGTTGGAATTGATGGAACCAAGATCAGTGCGCAAAACCACAATAACAATGTTTATCATAGGAAAAACATAGAAGAAATCATACATAGAATAGATCAAAAGATCGAAGAATATTTGAATGAGATGGATAAGAACGATAAGGAAGAAAAGAATGAATTTGAATTTCTTTCCGGAAAGATAGCGGAACGTTTTAAAAAATTGAAAACAAAAAAGGATAAAGTTGAGGCTATTAAAAAGATTTTTGAGGGAAATCCTGAAATGGAGAAATATTATTCAAATGACCCGGAAAGCCGGTTTATGAATGATAAAGGGAAATCCGACATTGCATATAATCTGCAGATGGCAGTAGATGATGCGAATAAACTGATTGTGGTGATTGATGTGACGAATGAAAACAATGATATCAAACAGATGGCAGGAATGTGTGACCGAGTAGAAGAAATAAAGGACGAGCTTAAGGTAGAGACTGAAACGGTCAAAGTATCGGATGCCGGTTATTACAGCGAACCGCAGATACTGGAATGTATAGATAAGGGACATAACGTATATATGCCGAATCCGGATGACGGACATAAGGCAAGGATTCGAGGCAAAGAAGATAATAAAGGAGTACCTGCTGAAGAATACCAGGTTGATAAATTCAAATATGATCCGGGACAAAATGTTTATTATTGTCCGGAGGGAAACCAATTAGTGAGAAATGGGAAAAAAGTAGAGAAGGTCAATGGAGGAAAAGAGATAGTCAGGTACAAGTGCGGCTTATGCAGCCAATGTGAAGTAAGAAATAAGTGTACTGAAAGCGTGGAAGGACGAAGTATCAAAGTACCAGTTAGAAAAGAAGAAATTGAGAACTTCAAGAGGAAAATTCGTTCTGAAGCCGGGAAAAAGATCATAGAGAAAAGGAAAGAGATATGTGAACATCCATTTGGATCGATAAAAAGGAATATGGGTTACAGTTATTTTTTAATGAAGGGAAAGGATGGCGTTCTGACGGAATCCAGTTTGGCAGGATTCATTCATAATTTAATAAAAGTATTGAATATATTGGGAATAAAGAGACTTATGACTCTGGTTTGATGCTAATAAACCATCGTTTATCGTTTTCGGATAGATTTTTTAAACTAAGATTTTTTTAGCTTGAAAAATATATCAAAAAATGGAGTTTTTGTATAATTAATCGATTTTACTATAAAATTTTACTGAGTTTTCACACAGCCTGATAGCTGAAGGGAAATCAAGAAATACAAATAAGGAATTCTTACAGTTTCTTTATATTACAAGAGGATCATCAGCGGAAGTTGAAACAAGTTATTTTTATCTAAAGAAATTGGATTCATAGAAGAAAAAGATTATCTTATAATTTCATCACAATGTGAGGAAGTTGGAAAGTTATTGAGTGGTTTAATTAATTCAATATCAAATAAGTCGCTAGTTGCTAGTCACTAATCTTTAGCTAGCGACTATACGGAGGTTTTATGATAGGTAGAATAACACAGGGATACATGGTTAATGATTTTAATTCCAATTTAAATGCAAGGGAATCCGACTTGCAGAATGTCCAGAAACAGCTTTCAAGCGGATACAGGGTCAATCTTCCAAGTGAAGATCCTGTTGCGGCCATCAATTATATGGATTATGACAGCAGGCTGAAAGAAATAGGTACATATAAAAACATTGTAAATACAATGAAAAGTAAAATCGATCTGACTGATTCCGCTCTGGACAATGCGACATCAATCATACAAAGACTTCGTGAACTGGCGGTCCAGGGAGCAAACGGGACTTACACAAAAGAAGACAGGACAAATATGGCGACTGAAGTTGATCAGCTTCTGAGAGAATTGCTACAGATCGCCAACTCAAATTACAAGGGGAACGCTCTTTTCGGTGGGACAATGACCGATGAGACCCCGTTTAAAGCCAATATTCAAATGAACAGGGAAACGGGCCAGGAGTTTCTGGAGGATGTTCGTTATATTGGCAATAATCAGACCCAGATTTCAGAAGTAGACAGAGGAGAAAAGGTTGAAGTTACTCAGCCGGGAAACCAGGTGTTCTGGGCAGATAATATGACAATAAATTCAACTTTATCCGTTTCCGGATATACCGCACCTTCGGACTCAAAAATATTAGTGGATGGAGTCGAGGTTGCAATTAATGCAGGGGATAATCTGGATGTAATAGCCAATAAAATAAATCATTCGGGCGCAGCAGTGAGCGCTACAATTATGACTGAAAACGGAGCGAGCTATTTCACCCTCGAATCAACATCGCCGCATCAAATTTCGCTTATGGACTATGAAGGAAGTTCAGTTCTGCAGGATTTAGGCATGGTTGATCATGGAATGTATCCTCCCTATAATTATTCTCCTGCTGCCAGAGTATACACGGGCAGCATTTTCGATGTGATGATCGGATTCAGAAAATCACTTCAGAAAGATGATACCTTCCAGATTGGAGGAACGGCCCTTGCCGGGATAGATAACTCGCTGTCAAACATTCTTAAATTCAGGGCGCATATTGGCTCTGTTTCTCAAAGGCTTGACACGATTACTGAAAGATTTATGAGCGATGAAACTTACCTTACAGATGCAAAGCAGAATTCCATAGGGACCGATATAGCAAAGGCTATGATGGAGTTGAAAATGTTTGAATTTTCCCATGATATTGCACTTAATATAGGCGCAAGGATTTTGCCCAAGACTTTGCTTGATTTTCTTCGTTGATAGATTTATATAAGAATAAATAATTATTAAATTTTTGTCTGTTAATAAAATAAATAAGTGAAAACCTTGAAAAATTTCTGTAAAGATACTAAATTATTAGGGTAAAAATGGAGGCACCTGTGGAAACGATTAAGACCAAAGCTTACGGAGAGATTACTGTTGCAGAGGACAGTGCGATCTATTTTAAAAGGGAGATTCTCGGTTTTGAGAACAACCGTTACTATTATTTAATCGAGATGGGAGATCTACCGAATTTTTATTGGCTGCAGTCGAAAGAAGAGCCTGAATTGGCTTTTATTGTCGTAAATCCAAGGCTTTTTATTTCAAATTACATTTTGAACATAGATGATATTGATATTGGCCTTCTGGAATTGGATGAAGGCGATGAAATGGTTGATTTCGCAATCGTTAATATTCCAGAAGACATCAATAAAATGACGATGAACCTTTTGGGACCTATAGTAATCAATGTTAAGAAGAGGATTGCTATACAGGGAATATCAACAAATAATGAATACGGGACAAAAGTTCTTATTTTTAGCGCAGAAAATGAAGCGTTTCAAAAAGAACAGGCAAAAGCGGGATAAAAATTTAATCGGGGAGAAAAAAAAGTGCTGGTTTTATCAAGAAAAGAAGATGAATCCATTATTATAAATGATAATATTGAAATAAAAATAATAGGTATCAAACAAGATCAGGTAAAAATTGGCATTGTTGCCCCAAAAGATGTTAAAATATTCAGGAAGGAAATTTATGAGGAAATTCAAAAAGCAAATATTGCCGCCGCCGGAACTACTTTGAAAATTGGCGATCTAAAGGATGCTTTATCCAAAAAGGAAAATAAATAAGGGGGTAATATGATCAGCAGGGAAAAAATGGAAATGCTTAAGTACTATAATAAAGGATTGGATCTTTACAGGAATAGAAAATTTACAGAAGCCAGGGATTTATTCCGGAAATGCCTGGAACTTGTTCCCGATGACGGCCCCTCGCAGATATATATTGAAAGATGCGATGTATTTATTTCTTCACCGCCTCCTGAGGATTGGGACGGTGTTTTTGTTATGACAAGTAAATAATTTAAGGAGTTCTTTTATGCCTCAAAATATTGATCCTTACAGGGATTATCCCACAACCACAACACTCAGCGGTACGACTTTATTCGATGGAGTTATGAAGTTTAAAAATTCTTTACGAATAAACGGAGATTATAACGGCAAGGTGGATGCTATAGGTATTCTTGTTTTAGGACCCGCCTCAAAACTTAAGGGTGATATTGTCTGTGATGAAGTGATAATAGGCGGAGAGGTCCACGGGAATGTATACGCACGTAAAAGACTTGAATTGCTTGAAACTGCTAAACTTTACGGCGATATTAAAACAACGAAACTTAAAATTGCCGATGGTGTTGTTTTTGAAGGTAAATGCGAAATGCTTCAGACAAAACAATAAAACCGTTTAACTTATTGACAGAATGCTATTTTGTATTTAAAATGTCTGTTGAATTAAAATATAATTTGAATGATTCTGACTGCTGTTAATTGAAAAGGAGAGTAAATATGGTGGATGTAACAAAAAAGGGTGATGTAGTTTTACTGAAAGTGTCAGGCAGGCTGGAGATAAACCAGGCTCTTGAACTGGAAGAAATTATAAATAATCATATAAATAACGGCAGTAAATATTTTGTATTCGATCTGGGCGACGTACATTACCTGAGCAGCAGCGGGATACGTGTTTTTATAGCTACATTAAGGCAGTTGAAGGATTTAAAAGGGAGAATGATTCTAAGTAATTTAAGTTCGAATGTTATTAAAACCCTGAAGATCGTGGAACTTGACGGTCTTTTTGAAATTATCAACAATGCCGATGATGCAGTGAAGGTAATGAAGCCCGAATGAGTTATCGTTTTCTGATGGCGCTCACCGGTTTAATAATCGTAGTGGGTTCCGGATCGATGTGGCTGTATTATAATATTTTATTAAAAAAGAAGTTACTGCAAAACCTTCTTTCCCTGCCTAAGGGAAGAAGGTTTTTTTGGTATAGGCTCAGAAAAAGCGGTTTTGAAGTAATTTCGCAAAATCTCTTCAAAAAATATTCTCTTTGCGTGGGCGGAGTAGTAAAAAGCTATTCACTTAAAGCGGATTTTCTTGTAAAAAGAAAAGGTAAAAGATATATTGGACTTTATGCCGGCGAACTTGAAGAAAAAGAGTTTCTTATGCTTTTTTTTTCTTACAGCAGGGTTTTCCATACCCATGGCGTTATTTTTTACAATGATATTTTAAGAAAATTTATTCTTTGGGAAGTCTGATATGCAGAATATTGCCCTTCTTGGAGCGACAGGTTCTGTAGGAAAATCTGTTCTTGATGTTATAAGGAATTACAAAGAGGATTTTAATTTAATAGGTGTCAGCAGCTATAGAAATCAAGCCAGGCTTGAGAAAATAATTTCTGAATTTCAACCCCGGTATGTCTGTCTTAAAAAAGAGGATTATGATTTTATGAAAAAATTCCCCGGTATTGAATTCTTTCATGGGGAAAGTGGTTTGTCCGAATTAGCCTCACTTCCGGGCGCAGATACCATCATAATAGCTGTTTCTGGCATAGCTGGCCTCTACCCGACTATATCGGCGATAAAAAGCAAAAAAAGAATTCTATCGGCAAATAAGGAATCGATTGTTGCAGCAGGCGAGATAATAAACAGGCTTTTATCCGAAAATCAAGCTTCCATAATTCCGATCGACAGCGAACATAATGCGATATTTAACATTTTCAGCAGGATGCAGAAAAATTTTGTAAAAAACATTATTCTTACCGCTTCGGGAGGGCCATTTTTAAACAGGGAAATTACAAAAGATGTTAAAGTTGAAGATGTTTTAGATCATCCAACCTGGGAAATGGGCAGCTGCATAACGGTAAACAGTGCGACTATGATGAATAAAGGCTTTGAAGTTATTGAAGCCCACCATCTCTTCCATCTGGATTATAAACAGATAAAGGTACTTATCCATCCCCAGTCGCTGGCTCATGGAATTGTTGAGACTATTGACGGGACTTATTTTATTGCCGCATCCCCAAGTGATATGCGTTACCCCATAGCGCTTTCATTATTTTATCCGGAAATTCCTTCTCAAAAGTTTCCGCCGCTGGATTTAACAAATAAGCCTTTTGAATTTTTTGAACCCGATTATAAGAAGTTTCCATTATTGAAACTTGCATATGAGGCCGGCAGGGAAGGAGGGCTTTTACCGGCTGTTTTAAATGCGGCAAACGAAGTTGTGGTGGATGCGTTTTTGGATAATAGGGCGGATTTCTATTCATTAGCATCAATTATTCAAAAAATAGTTGAAATGTTTATTAACCGACCGGCATTAACGCTAACTATAGAGGAAATACTGGAAGCAGACCGTCTTGCCAGATCAAATGCGCTGAGCTTATTAGCCCGCTAATTTTGATAATTTTCTTCCTTTAATATAAAATGAATGGGTTATTTGGTTTATAGGAGACTTATTATGATTCCAGTCTCAGTTAAATTCCTTGGCATTAAAATAACATCAATGACCAGAGATGAATTAAAGGAATTTCTAATTCAAACAATTTACGATAAAGAAAGGTTCAGAGTACTTTTTATTGATGAAAGAAAGATGTTTGTAAGCATATTCAATAAAGAGTTTCAAAATATCATTAATAATAGTGAAATTGTGCTTTGTTCATCACAAACTGTAGCCTGGATGATAAAAGTTCTGACCGGGAAAGTCATCCCGATAATTATGCCGGTAACAATATTCCTTGATTTTATGAGGGCCTCGGATGAAATGAATTATACGGTATTTTTATTCGGAGGGAATAAATCAACATCTTTAGAAACGATTAAAAGAATAAGAAAATCATTTTCTCAGGCAAGGATCGTGGGAAATTACCGTTCCAACATTAAAAACAAAGAACTGGAAGACGTTCTTACAACAATCCGAAAGAGTTCTCCCCAGATATTTTTTGCAAGTTATGGCGGTGGTTATAAACAGGAAAAATGGCTTACCGGCAATGCAGGTTATTTTCAAAATTCCATCGTAGTTGGTCTGGACAGCGCGTTTCATATTATAGCAGGCAAACAAAAAATGCCTCCATTATGGTTCCAAAAAAAGGGCTGGAACGGATTCTTTTTATTTTTAACGCGTCCTTATAATGTTTTAAGATTATTCCGGTTAACCGTATTATTCTTTATTACTATTTATAAAAAAATATTTTCAAAAAAGCAGGAATAAGTTAATGAACCCAGTAATCAAACCTGTATTTCTTCATGATGACAGGCTATATATAATAGATCAGAGACTTCTTCCTAATGAAGAAAAAATAATTGAACTTAGAAATGAGGATGAAGTTTATAGCGCGATCAAAACCCTCTCTGTAAGAGGTGCCCCGGCAATCGGAATTGCTGCGGCATATGGAGTTTATATTTCACTTAAGAATAAGAGTATTTCTAATAAAACAGTGTTTATAGAAAAGGCCATAGAGATCATCGAGCGAATTTCACTTAGCCGTCCAACGGCATTTAATCTTTTTTATGCAATGGACAGGATGAAAAAGTTATTAAATCCCTATATGACCAATACTGAAATTCTCAGTATGATTAAAGCGGAGGCTGAGGCGATCCATAATGAGGATATTGAAAAATCGATAAAAATCGCGGATTTCGGGTTAAGCGTGATCCCGGATAAAGCAAGGATCATCAGCCACTGTAATGCGGGCGGGCTTGCGACTGGCGGCCTTGGAACATCGCTTGCCGTAATTTACAGGGCTTTTCAGGAAAAAAAAGATATATTCGTTTATGTTGATGAAACAAGGCCTTTACTCCAGGGGTCAAGACTAACCGCCTGGGAATTAAGCAAAGCCGGTATAAAATATAAGATTATTTCCGACAGTATGGCAGGCTTATTAATGCAAAAAAATCTTGTTGATCTGGTGCTGGTCGGAGCCGACAGAATTGCCGCAAACGGTGATTTTGCAAATAAGATAGGTACTTATCCCCTGGCTGTACTTGCTCATTATCATGGAATTCCATTCTATACTGCTGCCCCGGTTTCAACATTCGATTTTACAATAAATTGCGGAAATGAAATACCCATAGAAGAAAGGGATAAAGATGAATTATTGAGCTTTAATGGCGTAAGAATAGCCCCAATTGATGCGGATGCTTATAATCCGGCATTTGACGTGACTCCCGGAAGCCTTGTTACAGGAATAATTACTGAATTTGGGGTCATTTACCCGCCATTAAAATCAAATTTAATGAAAATTTCCGGGTTAACCCGAAAATGATATGATAAAAGGATAAAACCATGTTCGGTATGAAAAAAAAATTGGATCTTGGTATTTTAATCGGAGAAAACAGGCATAATTATTTATCTTTTGACGAATATACGGAACATTTTCTTCTGCCGTTCTCACCGCGTTTTACAAATATAGATTTTGCCGTAAGTTCCCTATCATCAATCGACATAAAAAATATTGTAATTCTGGCAAAGCGGGATAAAGATATCATACTTAATTATGTTGTAAAAGGCTGGCCGTCGATCAATTTTTTTGTCTTCGATTATATTGATATAAAAGAAAAATTTCTTCAGTTTGTATCGGAATATACTCAGGAACATTCCCTTGAACTAATAGTTATTATGAAAGGAAACTTCCCGGTCTGGTTTGATATGAAGTTTTTAAAAGAAGTGATGGAGAAGTCTGAAAATATTGCGATTAGAACCAAATATGAGAAGGAATATGTATTTTCCGGTATTGTTGTTGAAAAGAATATCTTTATTAAAAAATATGAAAATCTTATTTTTGATGAATCAAATCTGGATGTTGACATTATACAAAAAATCACCGATGAATTCAAAATGCATACTATTGATGCCAGTGGATATATTATGCCTTTCAGAAGTTTAAAAGAATACTACAATATTCATATCGACATGCTTGATGATTACCTTGTATTTGACCGTTTTAATGCTTATGTTCCGATCAGAGGCGATCTTGCAATGAATATAACGTCAAACCTGGGCCGCGGTTCACATATCATTAATTCAATAATGGGTGAAAATGTTGAGATTTCAGGTAAAATTGAGAATTCAGTCATTTTCTCAAATGTAAAAGTCGGCCGAAATGCTTATATAAAAAATTCTCTTATATTTCCGGGGAACCATATCGGGAGCAATGTACAGATTATTAATTCAATTATTGACGAATTCTCTGAAGATAATACTCTTCCTAATATTGAGCCGTATTCGGTAATCGGGAATGATAAACCTTCAGGAATAAATGAAAAATTCCCCGATATTCTTAATTTTGGAGTTACCCTTATCGGTAAAGACGCCAGACTTCCCGCCAGCACAAAAATAGGGGCAAATTGCTACCTCGACAGTTTTATTCCGGCATCGGTAATCAGGGAAAATAAAAAAATTAATGATGGAGTATCAATATTAAGGGAAAATCCTTAATCTATTGAATATATATTTCTAATAAGTTGCCCATCGTCCCCGCCTTTCAAAAAATTATGACAATTCGAAATAAACCATTCTTAAATTAACATTCAATATAAAATAGTTGTTGGCATTTGACAATAATTATTTTTTCATTTATAATTGGCATATGCTAAAATAGGAGAATGGAATGGGGCTGATCAAAAAGCAGAATGAATTGTGGTTTTTGAAGATCTTTATAATGATGTGACTTATGGTTTTAAGGTTTCAAAAGTATTGGTTCCCGAGGCCAATACCGGCATTCAAAAAATTATGATTCTGGATACCGAAAGGCTGGGCCGCGTTCTTATTCTGGATGGTATAGTCCAGCTTACTGAGGAGGACGAGGGAATTTATCATGAATGGATTACTCACTGGCCGCTGTTTTCACTGGACAAGACTGGCAAGAACGTGCTGATAATCGGAGGCGGGGACGGCGGTGTCGCCCGTGAAGTTCTGCGGCACAGGTCGGTCAAAAATTTAACAATGGTTGAAATTGACAGAATGGTTGTGGATAAATGCAGGGAATACTTGCACTCTTTATCGGAAGGCGTCTGGGATGATCCGCGTTTTAAACTTCTGATTGGCGACGGCGCTGAAGCTTTACGGTCTCTAAAAGATAAATTTGATGTGATTATTATAGACTCTATCGATCCTATAGGACCTGCCAAAAGTTTCTTCAGTACCGAATTTTATCAAAGCGTTTATGATTCTCTCAAAGACGGTGGTATAGCGGTTCATCAAACCGGTTCTTTGATTTTACAGCCTTCCGAATGTCCTGGAAGCTGGCGTCAGATAGAACGTTCTTTTGATGATATCCTCGTCATGCAATTCAGCAATGTAAGTTATATGGGCGGCCCTTTCAGCCTGACAGCCGGTTCAAAAGGCAGGAATGTTTTTCAAAAAGCTGTACAAAACTCGAAAAAAGTCTATAAAAAATCAGGCATAAAATGCAGCTGGTATTCTCCAAATATTCCAGCGATTGTTTACCCTGAGTTTCAGAAACGTATGGAACAGGATAAATACGGTGAAGAAGTTATTATGGATATAGAATTGAGAAATAATAAAATCCCGCCGGTGGAAAAAGTTACCGAATGGAGCAGACAAACTTGTGAAGCCATTAATATGAGGGCATTCGGTACACCATTAGTATCTAAACAAGAATTCGGTGAAGGTGATACTCTGGTACAGTACGTTGAGACCAGCGCCATTAATTACCGGCAGTATGGTTCAAACGGATGCGCTTATCTGCCTGTGAATGATGCCGTTAAATATTCGCTTGGTTATTTCGGGGCCATTAAAGGGGCTTTTTGGCATATTCCCAGGGGTTCATTTGCAGGACTAAGCGAGATCCGTAAACACAGTCTTATTTATATGGCAGAGTTATCACAGAACGGGAATAATCTGAAACACACTGATAAAATATACAGGGCAAAACTCATTAATTGTATGGAAGTGCTAACGGGAAATTTCAAACTTTCTGTAGAAGAGGGTTTTTCGCCTGCTTTTGAATTGATTATTGATCTTTATAACTGCGATTATAGAACTATTTCTTCCTCAACAGCAGTAGCCAAATGGGCTTCGCTCGATCTATGTAAGGCAGCCGGGCTGAAACCGTTAGGAAAAGCGGACGCCCCTGATTTCGGCCATGCCAAGAAAAAAACCTCCGGGCCTTCTGTTACCCAGTTTCTGAAACACGGCTCCAATATCAGTCATTATTCAGAAAACTGGCTTATGATCCTAATTAACATTGTTTCTGCCAAACCGTTTTCCATCCGCGAAGTCCTTGCTTCGGCCTTTAAGTATTTTAAGGGTGAAAGGGCTGTGTGCTGGCTTTTGCCCCGTGGATGCGGCGGCAAAAATCTTAAGCGGATCGCCGAAAAGACATTGATTTTTGAGGTAATGAAAAAAGACCTGGAGTAACCCGGTCAAATTACCCCCTTTTAAGGAGGTTTAAAGTGCCTGCAACAAACGCTTTTATCAGGTTTATAGGTTTCATAAAAGGTTTTCTATACGAAATAGTAGGCTTTGATACAGCCAATTTTGCACTGACAACCAGAAGAAAAATGGAACATATGCTCATGCTTGTAACCATAGGCGATTTGCTCGGCATACCGATCATGCCGTCATATTATAGTATTCGCTTTCTGCCTTATTTTGTTTCTCAAATATCCGCCTGGAAAAAAAGCATGTTGCGTGAAAGGGATTTTATTGACTCTTTATTTTGATATTCACTTTGATAAAAACAATGTTTTTTTATAGCTAAGCATATACAGATATTTGGAGGATATATGCCGCGTCCCATGAAATGCAGAAAAATCGACTTCAGCCCGACAACCCTTTTTTTTAAGCCCGCTGGCATTCCTTTAAGAGAATTGGAAATAATCACCTTAACTCTGGATGAACTTGAAGCAGTTCGTCTTGCTGATTTCCAATGTTTATATCAGGAGGAAGCTGCTCAAAAAATGAATATCTCAAGACAAACATTTGGAAATATTATATCATCAGCAAGAAGTAAAATTGCGGATGCGCTTATTAATGGGAAAGCCATAAAAATTGAAGGAGGTTTTGTTGATATAGTTGAAAGAAAATTTATTTGTTATGACTGCAAACATGAATGGACTTTACCCTTTGGAACAGGTCATCCAGCCAAATGTCCCGAGTGTCAAGGCGTTAATGTACACCGTAATCCTGAAGATCGTGGGCAATCTCATCATGGCAGAGGTTGCAGACATCAAAATAATGGAAATCAATAAATAGAAGAAATTTATGGAAATCATAGGCTTTAGTATTCTTGGAGCTATTAACGGCACTTTGAGCGGCTTTTTAGGAATAGGCGGTGCAATGATTATTATACCTGTTTTAGTTTATATTTTTGGTTTCGATCAGAAAACGGCACAGTGTACAACTCTTTTACTGATGCTTCCGCCCATTGGCCTTTTTGCGGCGCTTGAATATCATAAAGCAGGTTTTACCAATATTAAAGCAGGAATTTTTATTGCTATATTTTTCATAATTGGAAGTTGGATTTCCAGTAAATTTGCGGTCAAATTGAATCCCGATATTATCAGAAAAATATTTGCCTGTTCTTTAATGCTAATATCGATCAGAATGTTTTTTAAATAAATATTTTTGGAGGAATGTATATGATTTTAGCTATCCCAACGGAAAACATGAGCGGAGATCTTTCTGTTGTTTATGGACACTTTGGTAGCGCACCCTTTTATGCTTTTTACAATTCATCTAATGAAAAATTAGATTTTGTTGACAACGGCAATAAAGAGCATGAGCATGGCCAGTGCCAGCCGGTAGATGAATTGATGGAAAAGAAGGTTGAAGCAGTTATTTGCAATGGAATGGGACTTCGTGCTATCAATAATCTTAATTCACTTAGCATCAAAGTTTATTTTGCCGACAATGCCCTTAATGTTGGTGAAATTGTAACGATGTTTAAAAATGGTGAATTAAAAGAGCTTCTTTCCGCTAATGCTTGCCAGCACCATAATTGCCATTGATTAGTCTATTCAACCAATTTCCCCATAGTCAGCACAAGGATAGCATTACCCATGTTTCTTCCCTGTGCTGATATTTTAGAGGTAAATTTATGGTAAATATTACAAAAATCCGGGCGCGTTATGAAGAAAACGACCAAATGGGATTTATCCATCATTCAAAACACATAGTCTGGATGGAACTTGCAAGAATGAATTTATTTCGTGAATGTGGCGTAAGTTGTCGTGAGCTTGAAACAAACGGTATTCTTTTACCTGTTACTCAAGTTATTACAAAATATGCTTCTCCGGCTTACTTTGATAATGAAGTTTATATTCATGCGGCTTTTACAAAAATCTCTCATGCTAAATTCGTGTAGATTATTTAATTTTCAGGAATGAAAAAGAACGGCTTTGTTATGGTTATACCGAACATTGTTTTTTAACTAAAGAAACAAAAAAAACGATATGTTCCAGAGCAGGTTTATAATAAGCTTAAATTATCAAAAACGGCAGCATATTGGAAAACCAGCAAAGTGGTCTGAAAAAGTTCCTAAACTAAAATATTTAATGGAGAACATTATGCCCTATTTGCAATTTTATAATAAAAAAATATTTTATAACATTACAGGAAAAGGTTCTCCGTTGCTTTTGCTTCATAATGGGTTTTACAGCACCGCAACTTGGGATGGTATAAGAGAACAGTTCGCAAAGCACTTTATGGTGATTGATTATGACCGTTATGGATATGGCAAGTCAAGGTTTTCCGGCGAAACTACCGATACTGGTACACATGCTGACATTGTTGAAGCAGGAGTACTAGAATTATCAGAGGTTATCAAGGCTTTAAATTTGGATACTGTGAAAATAGTGGGACATTGTATTGGTGGGGCCATCTCTTTTTTATATGCAGTTCGAAATCCTGGTAAGGTCAAAAAATTAGTACCCGTATCTGTTGGGTATTATGGTGATGAAACGTCCATATTAAAAACCGGACTTACCTTTAGATCATTTGATGATCTCAATCCAATCGTAAAATCCCTTGTTATATCAGGCTCATGGTGACAAAAATTATGCAGAGGAATTTTTTAATAAAATACGCCATTCAAAGAATAGTTATATCATGTCGGAAACATATGATATTCGAGAAGAAATAAAACAAATTGATTGTCCTGTTTTCATTGTTAACGGGGATAGGGATTATTATTTTAATGTCTTTCAACCTCTTGAAATTTATGAAATGTTAAAAAGAAAGGCAAAATTGTGGATTGCGCCTGGAGTTGGGCATGATGTGCATTTGGAATCCCCCAATTATTTTGTTTCCTATCTTCTTGATTTTCTAAAGGATTAGATATAAAAACATATGATCCATTTACTGTTTTTCATAAAATATTCGGAATATTAATTCTAGGAGAAAGTTATGACTGACTGGAACGATTTATTTAAAAATCAAGACTTGGTTATTAATGAGCCTAATGTAAAACTGGTAGAATACTTTGAAACAATAAAAAAAATAGATTTCCCACAAAATATTATTGATCTTGGTTGTGGAACTGGCAGACACTCTGTTTGTTTCGCCGAAAAAGGTTATAAAGTCCATGCTGTTGATTCATCTGTAAATGCGCTTGAAATTTTAAAACAAAACATTAAACCTAATTATGATATTCAGATTTCACAATTAGATTTACAAGACCTTTCCACCATTCAAGAAAAGTTTGATTTTGCTGTATGTATAAATGTTTTAAGTCACGGCAAATATAATGAAATTGAAAAAATGTTTTATGAAATCGAGCGAATAATTAAAAATAATGGAATACTTTT
Source organism: uncultured Spirochaetota bacterium (assembly GCA_963783575.1). Taxonomy (GTDB): domain Bacteria; phylum Spirochaetota; class Brevinematia; order Brevinematales; family JAOACQ01; genus CAWEAK01. The sequence continues at coordinate 521,438 of CAWAOD010000009.1, forward strand.
TTTGATAATAACTCCTGTTGAATTTTATAAATATGTAGCTGGACCAGATACTATAGAGGTTGAAAAAAACTCTTTTTTACATATTAATGCTCCAGACGGCGATATAATTCACCATTTTTTTACTGAAGAAGAAGTCAGACATTTATTAAGAAATTATCAGGATGTATCAGTTAAAAATATTATGGAATACAGCCCTTGGCAAAAAAAGGAAGTTGAACATTTTTTGGTAATCGCAAAAAAATAAACGAAATTAAACGGGTGCTAAAAAAAGATGGAATGCTTTTTATAGTTAATGGATACCCTAAAGTGGGGACAAAATGGTATGATATTGTGAAATTTAAGAATGACAATGAATACAGGTCTTTTTTAACAAAATGCGGTTTCAGGGAAATTATCATAGATATTGAAAAAAATACAATAATGATAAGAGCATTTAAGTGATTTCCCATAAGGTGGTTTTATGAAAATAGTTACCTTACTTGATAATGTTGTTTATGGAAACCGTCTATGTGCTGAACATGGCCTTTCTTTTTATATTGAATCAGATGAAAATAAGGTATTATTTGATACCGGGCAAAGTGATAATTTTATTAAAAACGCGCAAATTCTTGGAATAGATATTTCAAAAGTAGATTCACTTATTTTAAGTCATGGCCATTATGACCACACGGGCGGCCTTGAGGCTTTTTGCAGGATAAACCATAAAGCAATGATTTATGCCAAAGAAGGTTTATTTGTTTCAAAATATAAAAATAAAACAGACTTTATCGGTACAAAATATAATAATTCTTTATTTGACAATAGAATCCGGATTGTAAAAAAGAAAATCGAATTATACCCAAATTTTTTCATTATGCCTATTATTAATATAGAAAATACCTGGGATACACATTTTAATGAATTTTTCATCAAGCCGGATAAAATATTTCTTGAAGATAATTTTGAGGATGAACAATTTATTGTATTTGTAAATAATAATAAAATGAATATAATCAGCGGCTGCTCACACAGAGGAATTTCAAATATTATTCAGTCGGCAGTGGAAATTTTTCAACTTCCCATTAATTTTGTTCTGGGCGGTTTTCATCTGAAAGACGCTGATAACGATCTTACTTGCAGATTAATACATGAACTATTAAAATACGATATCGAAAGAATTGGTGTTTGTCATTGCACTGGAATTGAAAAATATCCGGAAATTAAGGAAGTTTTTAAGAATAAAGCATTTTATAGCTTTACTGGAAATGTTATTGATGAATTAATCAAATCAGAGAGGAAATGAAATTTTATTTAATTGAATTTATTGTTTGAAAAAACATTAAATTAATTTTGACTTATTGATAACTTTATCGTATTATTAAGATAATGCAATTAATATTGATGCTATTAAAGTCTTGTCTGAATATAATAAGGAGTTGAAATAATGGCTAATAACTTTAATCCAAAGAATATGGAAAGTCTGGATGTACCTGAAAGAAAAAAATCCTGCCGGCAGAAGAATTATTGAGGAAAATTGGATTGAAAGAAGGCGATGTATTTCTTGATATCGGAGCAGGCAGCGGTTATTTTACTTTCCCTGCCGCCGGGATTTTGGGAAATCAGGGCAGGATAATATCGATAGATTCGTCTTCAGTTATGATAGAAGAATTAAAGCGGAAAGCTATTGCAAAAGGTTATCATAATATTGATATTCGATTGTCTCAAGAATATGAATTAAATTTGAAAAATGAAAAAGCTGATATCGCTTTTATGAGCCTTGTTCTACATGATAGATAGAAGACAAAAATAGATTTATTACAGGAGTAAAGTCTTCACTAAATCTAAATGGGAGAATCATAATCATAGAGTGGCTGCGAAAAACTATGGAAAAAGGCCCGCCGATACTTGACAGGGTATCTCTGGAAGAAGTTGAAGAACTTTTGAAATCCACAGGTTTTACAATTTTACAGAGTAAAATTTACAATGACTATTTTTACTATATTATTGGTAAGATTTGATTATTAATTTATAACTTATTTTTAAAAAATTATGGAGGTATTTTATGCCAAAGAACATGGGAATGATTGATCGTATAATCCGGGTCATACTGGCAATTGTTGTGGCTATCCTGTTTTTCACAAAACAGATTTCAGGAATCGCCGTTATAATTCTTGGTATCATTGCTATAATATTCATACTGACGAGCATCTTTGGTTTCTGCCCGCTGTATTTTCCTTTTGGTATTTCAACAAAGAAAAAAGAAGCGGCTAAATAACAGAGCTTTTAATACGGCCCCGGCAGCCTAGGCCGTCACTATTTTTTGTGGAGTAATTAGTGGCAGAAATTTTACGAATTTCAGAATCAGAAATTCGTGATACAATGTTTAATGGCGAGTTTTCTTCATCTATCACATCATCTAATCGAAATGTAGGCGTTATCCTCACACAGGATTGGTGCCCTCAATGGACTTATATGGAACGATGGATTCAAGCTATGCCGAATAGGGACGATCTGGACTTATATCTCGTTAAATATAATAGAGAATGCTATTTTGAAGAATTTATGAGTTTCAAGGAAAATTGCTGGAAGAACGGCCTTATACCATATGTACGATATTATAAAAATGGAATATTAATCGGAACGTCCAATGCTTTATCGTTGCAGAATTTTCTTAATAAATGGGCCTGAATATAATTTTATACCCATTCAATCTATCAGCAATAAACAGGCGTTCTAATGTGCACCGTTTTTAATAGCCGAAAAGACCATGGTTTCCAGTGCGCTGATGTGCTCAATTATAATTAATTCCTTACATCTTATTTTTTTGCTGGAATTCCCTGAGCCGCTTGTTCAATTTAATGTATGTTCTGTACCAGAAAATCATAATTGAAAGCCCGATTATTTCGGAAATAATAAGAAGCCATAAATAAATTGATATTATTCTTAATCCTGAAAGCCAGGAGCCAAGGACAGTCCCTGCCGCAATTATTAAACATACTGTCAAAAAAGCCGGTAAAGGCAGCTTTCCGGCATAAACCATAAAGATTACAGAGGCGGCGCTTGCAAATAGACCGATACACACTCCGGCAATACCGCCATATAATGAATATGGGTAAAGGCTGGCTCTCATTAACAAAACAGCACTGGATCCCACTAAAGTACCGATAATCGCTCCGATCAGAATCGAGATTAATAATGTTCTTAATATTTCTTTCGTCATTTTCATACTTTCCTCACATGCTCAGGATTTCTTTAAAACCCGGCGCATAAATCCTTGCGACCTCAAGTTCTTCAGGCTTTTCTTTAAGTTTCAGAAGCAGCCTACCGCCGAACCATGGTATGATCTCGGAAATCCAGAAAAGGTTTACTATGCATGATTTTCCGATACGGACAAATCCATTGTTTCTTAATTCATGTTCTATTTCATAAAGCTTGCCTTCAACTTCGAAAGACCCTTCCATAGTTGAGGCATAAACAGTATTACCATCCGAATGGAAATAACGGATCATATTAAAATCAAACACTTTGTATCTATCGTTTTTCTTACCGGTTATGTATTTTTTGGCTGAGATATTCCCATCTTCCGATAGTATCCCATCTTGGAATAGAAGCGATCCAATAAGACCGGCTATATCTTCGTTGATGCCCGGCCCGAAAAGGATAACAACACCCGTTTCCGGCAGGGGTTGTCCTCTTTCCGCAAGAACCAGGGCAGAATCATCGCTTATTGTCCATCCACTACCTTCGATTAAGCGTTCAATAAAATCCTTAATATTTTTTTCGGCTAGAATTTTAATTCCTGGCATTCTGCCTCCGTTTATCTTCTTTCGAAATAGATTTACCTACATTTCTATAAACCTGGTTTGAATTATAAGCCCATAATGCCGTTTCAAGGCTCCAGGTTTTCCAAAGTGTAATAAGAAATTTTCTTTTTAAAGTTCTATTAGAGTAAATTCTCCAGCTGCATTTTTCAAGTTTTCTGTTGAATTCTTCATCCGTAATGTTTTTAAGACGGTAAGTTAATTCCGACATATCATAGTGCACCCAGTTAGCTTTTTCCAGAGGATATTTCAGCCTTTTTTCCCGACTGTACTGTTCAAATAACCGGGTTCCGGGCAGGGGAGTTAGAATGGTGGTTTGAATGGAGTCGATTGCTTCTCTGCAGATATATTTTGATTTATTTTCCATGCTGTCTAGAGTTTCTGAGTCGGAACCGAAAATGAATGCGCCCAGAACAGCGATTCCATGGTGATGGATTTTTTCAAAAGCCTTTTTATAATCGGTATTAATATTCAAGTGTTTATTCATCGATTCAAGTTCCGCCGGATTTGAAGATTCCAGTCCGATAAAAACCATCTTACAGCCGCTTTTCTGCGCCCAATAAAGCATCTCATCATTTAAGCCGAAATTAATCGAAGCCTGGCAGAACCATGATTTCCCCATTTTTCTTTCCGCCATTCCCCTGAAAATAGCAATGGCCCTTTCTTCGGCTTCCTTCCCATAGCCAAGTATATTATCATCAGCAAAGAATAAAAGAGATGTTTCTATATTTACAATCTCCTCAAGAACTTCATTTACCGGGCGCTGCCTGTATTTTCTGCCGTTGAAGGCGGAAACGCTGCAGAAATAACAGTCCATAGGACAGCCGCGGGATGTCTGCACCGCCGCGAAAGCATATTCCGGACTGAAAATATCCCTGCGGGGAACGGCTGAGCCAGACAATTCCGGATAGCCTCCTCTGTATAAAGGTTTCAGCCGCTTCGATTCAAAATCTATGATTACATCTTTCCATACCGTTTCTGCTTCTCCTATAACCACGGCATCAACAAATTTGCCGGCTTCCTCCGGGCACATGGACGCATGAATTCCGCCCATAACAACAGGTATTCCTTTTTGTTTGTATTGTCCGGCGATCTCATAGGCCCTTGCAGCCGAAGATGTAAAAGCTGTTATGCCGGCAAGATCGGCTTCCTCAAATACAAACGGATTGATGTTTTCGTCAATAAGCTTAATTTCGTAATCATCCGGCGTTAAAGAGGCAATTATTCCAAGGCCAAGCGGCGGGAATCTGGATGAATTATTAATTGTAAGCCCGGATTTAGTAAGATTTACAGGATTAATCAAAACGAGCTTTTTTTTACTGTTTAAAAGAATATTGATCTTATCAATATTCTTATTTTCTTCATGTTTTTTATCTTCCCGGCGGATCTTTCTCAGAATAAGAAATATCGATAAGATATAGATCAAAAGACTCAGGAAAAAGCATATGGAGAAAGATATGACAGCATCGGCACGCCTGGGTATGCATACAGAAGTAATGATTATTGTCGGAATGGAAAAAAATATGAATGGAAGTAAATATGGAGTTTTTTTATTCAATTTTAAAATTGCATACCGGTTTTTTATTGATTCCTTTAAAGCAGAGATAGTTGTAAATGAAAACCAGAAAAGGTAGGATGCAAAGCTAATTATCATACCGGGTTCACGAGGAATGAAAAAAAAGGATGTTACTGTAGTGAAGATTAAAAAAATGAGCAGAGGCAAATACGCAATTTTAAACATAAACCCTCCATTCAGCCTTTATAATTTTCAAGATTTTCGGCAGCCGATTTTCCTTCCGGAAGATTTGTTCCCAGTTTACCCTGTAATTCAACCGATTTTTTCCAGTAATTAACTGCGTTTTCAATATTGCCTTTATTTTTTTCCATATTTCCAAGGTAATAATATGCAACTATCATATATCCCTCAATATCCGGATTATTCATGTAATAAGATTCGACAAAACCATAGTCTTCTTCTGCAATTTTTGATTTATTGAAAAAACCAGGTAAATTTGCAAAATAATTTGCCCTCATATAATGGGCATACCATTCCATTCCAGCTCCTTTGGAAAGTTTTACGGCCCTGTCAAAAATACCGGAAGAGGTATTCACTTTTAAGAATTGCACAAAAGAATTTGATGAATCCCTTACGGCCAATGAATAACCGAGCGCGTTATAAATAAGGCCCAGTGAATTTGTGGGGTCCTTCTTTAAAAATTTTTCCGTGTATTCAAGTATTTTTTCAGAAGCCCCCTTTTCCGGGTTTTTATTGGGTGAAGAAAGAGCGCCGTATAAAATTCCAACGGCAAGATCGGCATAATAATCATCCGGTTCATTTAAAATCTTATTTCTGTATTCATCAATTTTATTATGAATAATATCATAATCCTGTCCAAAATAAACGTTTAACTTGAAACATTCTTCATAATCGGTACAAAATGCAAACCCTGTTATAAAAATCAGGCAGCATAAAATGGCTGGAAATTTTTTAGTCATATAATTCTCTCCTTAAATTATTTATTCATATTATATCAGAAATTTTCATTGAATAATATCAAAATATGACAAGAGGTTTTTTTTTAATGATAAGAGGCTTTACGAAACTATAAAAGGATTTCTACAATATTTTTATGAATTGAATCGAAAGAGATGTTTTGATGAAAAATTAATTAATCTTCAGCGTTGTAAACAATCTTTCCCCGGGATAGAGTATATTTTACCGCACCATGGAATGTTCTGCCTGTAAAAGCGCTGTTTTTACCTTTTGAAATAAAGGATGATTTTGTGATAGTTACCGGTTCGTCCGGATTAAAGATTGTCAAGTCCGCATATTTACCTTCTTCAATAACGCCCCGGGCAATACCTAGAATTTGCGAGGGTTTGTATGACACAAGATTGATCCAGTCAATCATTGTGATTTTCCCTTTCTTTACCAGTTCGGAAAATGTTACGGGAAGAAATGTCTCGAATCCGACTGTCCCGAAAGGCGCTTTGTCGAATCCCAGGCCTTTTTCCTCTTCGGTATGCGGGGCATGATCGGTTGCTATTGCATCTATCAGGCCTTCAATAACAACGGATTCTATCGCTCTTCTGTCAGATTCGGGCCTGAGCGGAGGGTTTATCTTTTTATCGGTATCGGAAAATGAAATAATGTCGCTTTCAGATAAAGTCAGATGATGCGGAGTACAATCGCAGGTAAAAAGGCCCGGATAAGTTTTTTTCAAATATCTTATTGCTTCGGCCGATTTTTCAGTTGAAATATGAGTAAAATGTACTTTCTCACCAATCATTCCTGCTATGTTTCCCAGCCTCAGAATGTCAAGGCTCTCGCTTTCCGCAGGCTGGCCTTTTATACCGAATTTTTGTTCAATCTTTCCATAACTAACGCGGAAAGGGATACCCTGATTATCCTTAGCAAGAAAATCGGTCTCCGGGTGTTCGATCAGTAGGGCCGAAGATTCTTTAGCCAGCCGGCAAACTTCGGTTATTGTTTTATAATTCTGGATGGCGCTGCCGTCGTCACTAAAACAGGCGCAGCCTGCCGCAGTGTTTTTTATAAAATCAACGGGATCAATTCCTTTGCGGCCTTTTGTCATGGAAGAGGCTATAAGGACTTCAATAACGGCTTTTACGTCAATTATTTCCTTTAATTTCCTGATAATATCCGGATTATCAATGGCAGGCTCGGTATTAGGCATTGCGACAACGGTTGCTATGCCGCCTTTGGCCGCGGATAAAGTGCCTGATTCTATCGTCTCTTTATTAGTCTGTCCCGGCTCTCTCAGGTGGGAATGCATATCCACAAGACCAGGAATTATATAAAAAGATTCTGCATCGATGACTTTCCTGCCTGACATTTCGATATTCCGGGCAATTTTAACTATTATTCCCTCTTTTATAAGAAGATCAAGTTTTTCCCCGTTGATTTTATTTTTATAATCGAAAACCAGGCCGTTTTTTACAATTATAATATGATCTCCGGAGTTTATATTTTTTATCATAGTATATTACCTAACGATGTTTTTTCAAATAACGGATAGTTTTCTGTGGCAAGCCCATTCGATTCCACAGGGCAGGATTTGTCGAATCCATTCTTGATATTAGTAGCAATAATGTAGCTGCTTATGATACATAGTGACTGAGTAATTATCGAATATTTGTGATTTTCAGTCAAAATTTGAAACCGCTTTTTCTTCATTTATTTTATGCAGAGATAAAGCGATCATATATTTATTATATTCGTAGCTTCCATTATAAACCGGTATCAGCGAATACATCCTAAGCGCCGCTTCACCGAGCGCTTTCCTTGAATTGAAGCGGATCTTCTGATTGGGATATTTTTTACCAATTTCTTCAAGAGCGCTCATAAAAATCCATTTTTTCTTTTCGGCTCCCAGTTCCCAGATATCATAAATCAGGGAATAATCCGAAATATTATAGCTTTTAAGGAAATCATTTTTTACAATATTATAGCGGGTGCTCATCTTGTCAATCAGTATAGATACCCCGGCTTCTTCCAGAAATTCCGAATAATCCTCAAGATAATTTGTGATATAAACAATTTTCTGGCCGGGATCGGCAGTCATCACCCGCACATAGGTTTTGATCCCATCATCTATGATAATCTGATAATCCACTCCCTCGCAGTGCTCAACAAGACGGTAATATGCATCTAAAAAATATGTCCTGATCGAAAGACGTTCTTTCAAATCCATTAACTCGAATTTACCCATAAAGCCTCCCGAATAATTTACTAAATTTGCAAACCGGGTCAATAAACCGGCACTCCGCCTGGTAGATTCTTTATTCAATTATATACCCGGCTTGGGAATCTTGCAACAGAAAATAGTTTTATTTTTAAATTTTACTGATCAAAGTTATTATATGTAATATTAATCGTTTGATACACAGTTGGCCAGTAAAAAATAAAATATTTTAAAATTATGTACCGCTAGAGGGCGGGCTATTAACGGGCAGAACGCGCCGACGTAATGTCCTTTTTGAGCCCGCCTTTAACTCACCTCCTGTTTCAACCGGAATTTCATTCCGTACAGATTGGCGGGACACTCCTCCGAGTTGCTCTCAAAAAGGACATTCCATCTCTGCTATTCTTACCCGTAAATCTATGCGCAATCGTTGCGCTACCGAACTAACGTACGGCTGGCTATGTGATTATAGGGTTGACTCAATAAGCGTCCCTTCGGCAACAGACTGTGTGAAAACTCAGTAAAATTTTATAGTAAAATCGATTAATTATACAAAAACTCCATTTTTTGATATATTTTTCAAGCTAAAAAAATCTTAGTTTCAAAAATCTATCCGAATACGATAAACGATGGTTTATTAGCATCAAACCAGAGTCATAAGTCTCTTTATTCCCAATATATTCAATACTTTTATTAAATTATGAATGAATCCTGCCAAACTGGATTCCGTCAGAACGCCATCCTTTCCCTTCATTAAAAAATAACTGTAACCCATATTCCTTTTTATCGATCCAAATGGATGTTCACATATCTCTTTCCTTTTCTCTATGATCTTTTTCCCGGCTTCAGAACGAATTTTCCTCTTGAAGTTCTCAATTTCTTCTTTTCTAACTGGTACTTTGATACTTCGTCCTTCCACGCTTTCAGTACACTTATTTCTTACTTCACATTGGCTGCATAAGCCGCACTTGTACCTGACTATCTCTTTTCCTCCATTGACCTTCTCTACTTTTTTCCCATTTCTCACTAATGGGTTTCCCTCCGGACAATAATAAACATCTTGTCCCGGATCATATTTGAATTTATCAACCTGGTATTCAATCGTCTTGAAATCCGGCGCTAGTCGTCCAGTCAGCCACATCAACTCTGTGTTTCTTCGGCACTCTCTCTCTAATTTCCTGCTTGTCCTGATTTTATTCAAATATCCGTAAATATAGATTTTTAAAAGTATTTCGGATTTATATGAACTTCTGCCGGTTGATGCTTCTTTTACTTTAAAACCAACTCCTTTCATATTTAGCTTATCAACAAAAATATCTATAAACCTTACCGGATCTTCTTCTCCTAACAGATCTTCCAGTGTTTCATTGAACAGAACTATCTGATCCCTTGATTCTCCCTCAATATGCTTCATCTTTTACTCCGATTATTTTTGTTCTAATAATTATAGCATATTTACTGTGTTTTCACACAGTCTGCATACTCAGGGCAGGCTCTTGCTCCCATGGTTATTTGGCTTCATTCCTAATTAAAACAATTCTTTTATGCTCAATATTAACTTATAATCATCGGTTCTTTTTGGTTATTGGCCGGCTTTTCGGGAGATTATTATTATTGACATTCATTAATTTAAAATGCTATAATAAAAATGTTTCTATCGTTGATCGTAAGCTAATTGGTAAATAATGCACGTATTTACTAAATTTTAAAAAAGTTCGTATTTATACCTGATTTAAGGATAATATAAGAAGTTCGTATATTATCTCTGAATCGCAGGGAAATACGAGTAAACTTCACTTATATTGAGTTAGGTGAAAAGTCACAGCATACTAATTTTACTCCAAATGTTCAGCGTCCTACCGAACTTAATTAACAACGTGTCTTTAAGCTTAACTAATTATAAATTATAGAGTTATGTTTAAAGGAGGATATATAAAATGAAAAAAATAGTATCTTGGATTTTTATGGTTTTGGTTGGAATATTGTTTGTGTTTTATTCTTGTTCAACAACGCCTGATACTTCAAGTAGTTCAAATTCTACAAGCAATACAAATTCGATAACTAGTGCTTAATTGCGTAAGTTAACGATAGTATTTCTTAATTGAGAACCTTTCACTTCCCGTTTTCTCCACACAAAAGGTTTTGCGGTTTCAGTGTATGCTTTAACAAATGCATCTATTGCTTCTCTCAATTCTTCCGTGTTTTTAAAACTGGCGCCTCTAAGAGCTTTTCGGCTCATAATACCAAACCATATTTCCACCTGATTTAACCAACTTGCCGAAGTAGGCGTGTAATGAAAAAAAACATTCTTATTCCGGGATAACCATTCATCGTTCTTTTTGTGAATACAATAATTGTCTAAAATTACATGAATTTCTTTATCTTTTGAAACATCTACCACCACTCTATCCATAAACTCAAGAAATTCAATACGTCTTTTGTATTCAGTAGTTTGGGTGTGTATTAACCCTGTAGCTACTTCCAGCGCAGCAAATAGGTTCAGCGTTCCATTTCTTTTATATGTACTTTTGTATCCTCTTACAATTTTTCCATTATCCGTCTCTACATAGCCGGTTGTCCTTTCCAACGCTTGAATACCAGGTTTTTCGTCTACAGATATAACCAATGCATTCATCGGCGGATTTAAATACAACCCAATAATATTTGTGGCTTTTGTCGAAAATTCAGGATCAGTGCTGACACACCAACTTCGCTGTCGGGATAAGCAAATTCCTTCTTTTCTTAAAACCCTCCATACCGCATGCGTTGATGTGTTTAAATGTTTTGCTAAAGCCGGACCATCCCAAATTGCCTGCCCGATAGGCGGTGTTTTTTCCAGAGTTTCTAAAACTTTGTCCCTGAAATTCTGCCCATATATTTTTGGCTTTCCTGACCTGGGCAGATCATACAATCCATCAATTCCTTTTTGCTGAAATCTTTTTTTCCAATCAATAACCGTATTTGGTCTTATGTGAAGGTCAGCCGCAATCTCAGATACATTTTGTCCTTTCAGGCTATTGACAATTATTTTCGCCCTCTCTACAAGTCGCGCTTCCATAGTTCGGCTTCTCACCCAACTATCAAGAATAATTTCATCCGCTTTGGTGCATGTTATAACTTGCGTTTTCTTAGACATACAACCTCCTTTTTTATGTCTAAGATTATAATTAATAACGCTTATTATTGCAATTAAGCACTAGTTCTATTACTTCTTCTTCTACAACTAGTAGTTTAAGTTCTTCAATTTCTTCAAGCTCAGTTTCTTCAGCAAATTCAAGTTCTTCTATATTTGTTATCACAACAAATTATACTCTTTCCTGTTCTACAAATGCAACAACAAATTATTCTTGGTTGAACAATTTTTCAACCACTAATAGTTATGTTGTTAGTAATTTTAATATAAGTAATCAGATTATAGCTTCATTCTATCTTACTTTATCCAATATGCTTACTAATTCTCAATTAGCTCATTTCTGGACAAATAACTATACATCAAATGTAATCACTAATGTACTGACAAATCTTACTGGAACTGGCACAGCACCAATTTGGCAGACTGTGTTTTTTGATGATTTTAATAGAGCAGATACAGCTTGGGGAGATATTGGAAATAATTGGTATATTATAACTAATAATTTTCAATATACAAATAATGGGATGATGAAAATATCTAATAATGAGGTTTATTCTGAAATTCAAGAAACGGGTGTTAGTTTTTCAACCATGCCTTGTGCTGTTTATAAGCAATCAGTAAATTTTACTAATAAAATAGTAAAAATTTCAACAAAATTTAAAACAGATTCATCAACTGGAAATTTCTTTTGTATTGCGGCATGGAATAATAACCTTTCAGAAAATTTTTCTTGTGGTATTGGTCAAGCTGTAGGTTTAGGGGATATTTATACATCATGCACTTATAATAATGCAACAGGGTTTACTAATATCTCAAGTACCAATTATACAATTACATTAAATACTTACTATCTTATTGAGTTCATTATTGATAGTACCAATTTAAATGTCATACACAAAGATTTGCCTAATAGTAATATTTTATGTTCTGTATCAACAATAACTTATACTAATATTAATCCTAGTAAAATAGTCATTAGCGGTAATCAAAATCAGCATAAATTATTTTTTGATGATCTAAAAATTGAAAAGTTTGAATAAATTACAATAATTGATTTAAATATTTGTTTGATTTAGACTAAATGAAATATTTTAATTAACGATTCAAACGGCATCCGTGGCGTTTTTGTACTGACGATTGCTATTCTATTCGCACAACGAGACTATAGAAAAAGTGGATTTTTGAGAAATATCTGAAATATGCTGCGGTGTTCGACCTGCGTTGCGGCTCCGGTCTGCGCTCCTCGAGTTCGCCCGACAGGCCTTATTATTTTGGAGGAAGAACTATGATATACAATAGCTTTAAGGTACGAAACAAGATTATGTTCGGGCTCACCATGTTTGCAAGCCTAAGCGCACGGTGCTAGCGCTAAGGCTGCAAACACCGTATAGATATACAGTTGTACGAAATATTGCGGATCGAAACTGGCGGTTAAATCTGCCCACCGTCCGTGGTGGGCTAAAGATATGGAGTAAATGTATGGCAAACTCAAGGGATGATTTTGATAAAACAGTATTAGAAGCTTTAGCTAAAAGATCGTCTTATGTGTGCTCCAATCCTTATTGTAGAGCCCAATAGCACCATCTGGAATTGATACTTCAAAATATATTTATGTTGGTGTTGCTTCTCATATTTCGGCAGCAGCATCAGGTGGCCCCAGGATATAATCCATCACTTAGCCCAGAACAGCGTAGTTCAATTGAAAATGCCATATTTCTTTGCTCTACTTGCAGTAATATGATTGATAAAAATAATGGTCTTGATTTTCCAATTGAAGTTTTAAAAAAGTGGAAAAATGATCATGAAATCTGGGTAAGATCACAATTAAACAAATCAGTATCTGCAAAGTTACATATCGTAAATGGAGAGCATAATGCAAGTGGCATTGGAACAATTACTGGCTTGGAAATTAAAAGTCCAACTATCATAAAACCGGGCACTAAAGTTACAGCAGAAGGTATTGGTAATATAACAGGAACAAAAATTGGAGGATAATTATGGAAGTTACAAGTTATTTTGGTTATATTTGCCCTAATTGTAAATCAACTATTGATATTGGTGCAATTGTAGGAAGCAGTAAAATACTATGCCCTACTTGTAAAACAGAAATGGTGCCAAATAAAAATGGTAGATCAGTTGGGACAAATGTTCATTGTAAAAATTGTAATAGTAGTTTTGGGTTAATAAACTCAGATAAATGCCCAAATTGCGGAACACCATTTTAAATAAGTAATGTTGAAGTAAAAGACTCAACCCCCGTGGCTACAGTTTTTTAGTAATACATTCGACCCGGAATACTTGCACAACAGCTATGTAGAAAAAGTCTAATTACGAAAGCAGTTTTCCTCTCCATCCGTTCCAAAAATATTTTATTAGCCGGATAGCATTGAATTTCTTTAAAACAGGACTCAAATCCAGCAATTGTAATTGTCCCGTAGCGGTTTCCCAGTTAGCTTAGGATAAAGGAATAAACCATGCTGAAAATGTTAAGCACATTATCCACTTTTATAAAAATAGAATCGTGAATATGGCAGCACAGGATGTGCGTCAGCAGTGAATCAAAACAGGCGATGCACTGAGCCTGTCGAAGTGATGTTTTATTGAGTTGCTTTTTAATAAAAAATATGTTTCATGAAAATTGGATGCTCCATTACATAAAATATATCTACGCTATGGAAACCATGCTCGGCAAGCTCAGCATAAACTCCGGGCGCACGGATGATTTTGCTGAAAAATAATGTAAAAAAACAACCGTCTTTTCCAAATTTTAAATATTTTTTAATTTTTACCTAAGACACAGATCAATTTTGCCTTACGTCATTATTTACCTCTTTTTTCCCGGATTCTTTGAGCATTATACCCTCTATGTTACTCTATTAAGCCAATATTCCTTCAGATATTGGCAACTTTTGTTGTAATGACAATATTTTCTTAATATATCTTTTGAAGTTCACCGCTGCCCCTGTCATTAAATACTGGAATTGTCTGCCTTCTGTTCCTTTATATTTTATTTTCCTGAGTCCATGAAATCTTACCGATTCGCTGATTGTGCCTTCTACCTGCGCCCTTACACTCATTTCGCTTTTAAATTTAGCGGTTTTTTGTTCTTCCCTCCGTTTTCTCAAATGATCGTAATCCATCCCGACTCTTATTATGCGCATCTTTTCCCTTCCGGCTACACAATCTTTGAAGAAGGCGCAGGCCATACATTCATTCTTTGGAAATATTATACAATAAGCATTATCACCATTTTTTTTATGTCTTTCACTTCTAACGCCCTTCGGACAGGTAGCTGTCAGGTTTTTCATATCAATCTTGAAATTTTCTAATTTAAAATTCTTTGGCTTTAATGAAGTGTCTTTCTGTACATAACCCATCAGATTTTCTCCACGTTCTTCGAATTCCCTTATTGCCGTTCCGCTTAAATAATTTGTATCTGCATATGTCTTATCAGGCTTCAAGCCCCTTTCATCATTCATCTCTTTGAGCTTAGGAAGAATTTTATTATCATTCTCATTCGCAGGCTGTTGTATCATACCGACTATAAAATTGATTTCCCCTTTCTCCGCGGTTTCAACAACATGGCACTTTTCTCCTACCCAACTTGTTTTACCCTTTTTGCCCAGTTTCAATGTCGGATCGTCAGGCGTGAAAATCGTTTGCTTCGGGGTTACTATTTCTTCCACTTCAATGAATTCTTTATTCCCCACTTCCTTTGTCCGGATGATCACATTCTCAGAAAAAATAGTTTCCATAATCTCTAATTGCCTCAATTCTTTAAGGCTTTCTGCCGGATTATCCATAATGCCCCTCTTAATCCTGAAACCGTCTTCAACAATCTCTGCCTGCCTGTCTCCCCGTTTTTCTTTTGATAATCCGAAGGAACTGAAATCTTTACTGTAACGTTCCTGTATATCATCCGGAATCATCTTGTTATAATATTCAGGGTCAATTTTTCCTATCTCTATAACAACCCATTTTACTGCCCGAAACAGAAGATCAGTAGTGGATATTCTGTTTAAATGCTTTACAACATGAGTCGCATCAATCCTTTGCTTGGCATGGTCTCTAATGAAACCCTTTTTCTTGATTTGATTTAATAGAGTGTCAAATATGATGCACATTTTATCGTTTTCTATAAGTCTTTTCCTGAATACGCAAAGTGTGCTGGCTTCAAAGATATCCTTAGCGGCAACTTCAAGATGCAGGCCAATTTTCCAGTCAAGTCTTGTGTTAACGGCTTTTACCGTTTCATCGTCGGACAGTGATTCTTTCCATTGAAGTAATGTTACCATAGCAAGGAATGAAGGTGATCTGCAATTTCTTCCAACGTCTGAATAACAATCTTTAAAAGGCTCGTTATTAAATATTGGGAAAAGCTCTTTACTGAACACTTGCATTGGATCGGAAGGCTTCAGGAAATCTTTCATCACTATATGTGCCGAATAGAGACTTTCTTCTTTTTCTTTTGGTAAAGACATATAAGTCCTCATTTGTAAATTATTATTAATATTATAACACGTATCTATATAAATAGCGATGATTGCCCTCTACATTTTTCAGCAAAATCAAGGATGGGTTCACTGAAAAATGAGTTAAATTTTGAAAACTATAATCAACCTTTTCTAATTGCATTTATAATTCATTGTTATAAAATAGGATATGATACCAATAAAATACTGTTTATTAAACATTTTAAGATTTATGCTGATTTTCAGTGAACCCAAGGATGCGCCATTATATCCACTCTTCAATATATAAGCCAGTGGCGAACGCCAGTTCGCCAAATAACACGATGTTATATGTGGCTTTACGGCAAAGTGCTTCCCCCTTGACAATTGAATTTTTGATAATTATCATGAAGAAAGTTTAATATTGATAGTCAGGAGGGTAAAATGAACCGGCAGAAATCGGAAAAAACAATACTAATAACAGGCTCATCTTCGGGGATCGGTAAGGAAACGGCACTGTACTTTTCCGAAAAAGGGTGGAATGTTATCGCAACAATGCGCAATCCTTCAGGAAGAAAGCCTGATTTTCCGTCAGAAAATATAGAATTGCTTCCGCTGGATGTTACCGATATATCATCAATTAGAAACGCTATAAAATTTACGGTTGAGAAATACGGAAGAATCGATGCGCTGGTTAATAATGCCGGATATGCCGTAGAAGGCATATTTGAAGCATCAACTTCAGGTGAAGCCGAAAAACAGTTTAAAACAAATGTTCTTGGGCTTATGGATGCCGTCCGTGAAATAATCCCAGTATACAGGGAACAGAAAAGCGGTTTAATTATTAACGTGGCTTCAATCGGCGGGCGTATAGGTTTTCCATTTTACAGCATTTACAACAGCTCGAAATGGGCGGTGGAGGGATTTTCAGACGCTCTTCATTATGAATTGGAGCCTTTAAATATAAAAGTTAAAATAATTGAGCCTGGATTGATACTAACTGATTTTTATAATCGCTCCATGGTCAGGGCTGAAAAACTGCAACCCTATAATATCATTTTAGAAAGGGCGAATAAAAAAAGCAATGATATGATGAAAACAGGTTCACATCCCAGGGTTATTGCAAAATTAATTTATAAAGCCGCAATGGATAAAAGCAATAAGTTACGTTATTCGGGCGGATCGGGAGCTAAAATCATTCTCCTGTTAAGAAAGATTTTGCCAGATTCCCTTTTTTTCCCGATTCTCAAATCAGTTATTATATAACAACCGCCGGATATAAATTGAATCTATTCCCTGAACATTGAGAGAAGCATTTTAAAACGCTTTTCAGCTTTGACGGCATGTGGTATTTCTGCAGGAATCATGAGCATCTCACCCTCTTTGACTTCGATGCTTTTTCCCCCGATTGTAATTTTAGCCTGTCCCTCGGCAATCAGCGCAAAAGCATCGAATGGGGCAGTATGTTCGCTTAAATTCTGACCTTCATCAAAGGAAAAGAGTGTGATGGTTCCCGATTTATTTTCGTAAATTGTCCTGCTTACGATAGACTCAATCGAGTATTCAATTGAATTCTTTAAATCAAAAGGCAATTTTTCAGATTTTAAATTTTCTTTATCCATATACAATTCCTTAAGCATTTTTGAACTCAGCAGTTATTTTATTTCAAAACACTTACCTTTTTCTTTTTTACTGCATTGTCCCGTTACCTGCCCGCAACGATAGCAGATTTCATTTTTCAATTCTTTATTGTCAAAAAAATCTTTTATGTTCTGAAGAGTTGTGCTTGCGATATTTGTCAGGGCTTCCTTTGTAAAGAAAGCCTGATGCGAGGTTATAAGCACATTATTGAATGTGAGAAGCCTCGCCAGAATATCATCATTGATGTTCTGGCTTGAAAAATCCTCAAAGAAATACTCACTTTCCTCTTCATATACATCTAGCCCGGCATATCCTATTTTCCCGCTCTTCAGCCCGGCGATAAGCGCTTTTGTATCAATCAATTTACCTCGGCTTGTATTGATAAGCATTACCCCGTCTTTCATTGCGCCGATGCTTTCCTTATTTATTAAATATTGAGTTTCCGGTGTCAATGGGCAGTGCAGCGAAATTATATCGGAATTTTTATAAAGAGTCCCAAGATCAGTATATTCAAAACCGGTTTTTTCAGCAAGTTCTTTATTTGGAAATGCATCATTAGCCAGTACTTTCATGCCAAAGCCTTTTAAAATATTGATTAAAACTTTCCCGATCTGCCCTGTACCTATAATACCGGCTGTTTTACCGTACATATCAAAACCGAGAAGGCCTGTAATTGTAAAATTATTATCCTGTGTCCTATAATAAGCTTTATGAGTACGGCGGTTAAGAGTTAGCATCATCGCCACGGCATGCTCGGCTACCGCGTAAGGGGAATATGCCGGAACCCTTACTACGTGTATGTTTTCATATGCCGATTTGAGGTCAATATTATTGTATCCGGCGCTTCTTAGGGCAATAAGCTTGATTCCATAATCTTTAAGCGTTTTAATAACTTCAGCAGTGGCAATATCATTCACAAAAAGGCAGACAGTATCAAAACCCTTTGCAAGAGTTATTGTGTCCACTGTTAAATGACCGTTGAAAAACTTCAGTTCATATCCGAATTTCTTATTTGCTTTTTCAAAAAAAATAATGTCGTAAGGCTTAGCATCATAAAAAGCTATTCTTTTTGTACTCATAAGATTTCTCCTAAAAAATTTAAATTTATGATTATCAATCAAGCAGTCTTTTCTCTCCCTTAATATTCATAATCCCGGTTATATCCCGTTTGTTTCCAGCGTCCCAAGATATGCTCCGTTTGAATCCCTGACAGGGAAATACTCTATTAGAATTGTTTTTCCGCCCAGATTTATCCAGAAAGAAGCTTCATTCCTGATGCCGCCGCGAAAATCATCAAGGATTTTCTGTACAATGTGCATGCTTTTCGGAGGATGGCATTTCTGGACCTGCCTGCCAAGATCCATCTTTGTCCTTGGGAATATTCTCCCTTTTGCCGGTGTATTAAAAAACTTAACCCTGTCTTCGGCGTCAACAAAAGACACATCAACGGGAAGGCTATCCATCACGGATTCAATTGTTTCAAACGATAAGTCTCTTAAATTCATAATAAAGCTCCTTATAATAATAAAAATTGATTTTACAGCGCTATTTTAAATCAAAATAACCGAGATTGTCGCATTCTTCCTTGATTTCCTTCCATTCCTCGTCCGGAATAACTTTGAGAGCCGTTACATAAAGAATATGCTCTTCTTTCTGGGTATGTACGGAAAACTTTTCGAGAAGGCGCGTTACTGTATTTTCTAACACACGTAAAAGCTCGGAATACGTCATTCCGTTATTCTTATCCAATAATCTAAGTATCTCTTTTTTTTGCTCCTTCATTTCCGTATGCTCTGCCCACATAATCGCCGGAGGCTGTTCAATTCCATGTTTTTCAAGAACAGGAAAGAGCGTGTTTTCCTGCCTGACATTATGATTTTCGGCTTCCATCAATCTCTGCGCAAATTTTCGAATAATAATCAGTTCCTCTTCAGCTTCATTATAACCCGCCTTCTGTTTTGCCCTTATTACAGCAAATCTCAATTCCTCCATTATCTTCAGGATAAACCTGTGCTCTTCCTGGAATCGATGAATCGGATGCCAATCCGGAACTTTTAAATTAGGATTTTCAATAGCATCTTTGAAAAGAAGAAGGTGAATATCGCATGCGTTCATAAGGTCATCCTGGCTGTATCCTTCCTTAACAAGCTCGTTTTCTGCCATTGCTATTACAAGGGGGTTGGCCACGGCTATAATATCCTTGAATTCGGTTTTAATTTTATCCAGGTTTTCCATGCATGCTTTTCCGCTTAATTTTTTCATTAGCTCTTTAACCTGATTCTTTGTCTCTTCAAATGTCAATTTCTTCTCATCTCTAAGTATCTGCTCCATGTTTCCCTCCTTCAACAAGAGTTCCCCTTCGCCAGGCTCAGGGACCACAGGCCTATAAAAGTATATTCCTTAATATTTTTTAATCAGTTTTGTCAATGCTTCCCAGAAGCTCTTAAAATCATCCTTCAGGTTGGTGCCGTAATTGGAAAGCCTCCAGTGCGTTACCATAAACCGGAAAGTACCGGCAATCATATAAAAAAGAATGTCTTTTCCTATATCATTGCGTACCTCCCCTGAATTAATGCATCCGTCTATGATTTCGGTAATTACCCTTTGATTCATTGACATAATTTCATAGACTTTATTTGAAAGCCTAGAATCATTGGGAAAAAGCTCCTCGGAAAAAATTACTACCATCAATGCCGGATTATCGACGAAATCATCACATCTTGTTTTAAGAATGCGGTAAATTTTATCAAGACCGCATATATTCTCTTTTGAAACCAAATTTAAAAGTCCTGATGCCCTGTTTTCAAAATATTCCAGTACCGACAATAGAATATCCGATTTACTTTTAAAATGCCGGTATATTGCCGCTTCTGAAATACCGACACTTTTTGCTATACTTTTTGTAGTCAAACTTTCAATGCCGGATTTTGCAATTATTCTCATCGATGCTTCAACTATTTCATCCTGCCTTTTAGTGAGCCCCATAATGACTCCTAGTGCTTAAATGCGTAAGTTAACGATAGTATTTCTTAATTGAGAACCTTTCACTTCCCGTTTTCTCCACACAAAAGGTTTTGCGGTTTCAGTGTATGCTTTAACAAATGCATCTATTGCTTCTCTCAATTCTTCCGTGTTTTTAAAACTGGCGCCTCTAAGAGCTTTTCGGCTCATAATACCAAACCATATTTCCACCTGATTTAACCAACTTGCCGAAGTAGGCGTGTAATGAAAAAAAACATTCTTATTCCGGGATAACCATTCATCGTTCTTTTTGTGAATACAATAATTGTCTAAAATTACATGAATTTCTTTATCTTTTGAAACATCTACCACCACTCTATCCATAAACTCAAGAAATTCAATACGTCTTTTGTATTCAGTAGTTTGGGTGTGTATTAACCCTGTAGCTACTTCCAGCGCAGCAAATAGGTTCAGCGTTCCATTTCTTTTATATGTACTTTTGTATCCTCTTACAATTTTTCCATTATCCGTCTCTACATAGCCGGTTGTCCTTTCCAACGCTTGAATACCAGGTTTTTCGTCTACAGATATAACCAATGCATTCATCGGCGGATTTAAATACAACCCAATAATATTTGTGGCTTTTGTCGAAAATTCAGGATCAGTGCTGACACACCAACTTCGCTGTCGGGATAAGCAAATTCCTTCTTTTCTTAAAACCCTCCATACCGCATGCGTTGATGTGTTTAAATGTTTTGCTAAAGCCGGACCATCCCAAATTGCCTGCCCGATAGGCGGTGTTTTTTCCAGAGTTTCTAAAACTTTGTCCCTGAAATTCTGCCCATATATTTTTGGCTTTCCTGACCTGGGCAGATCATACAATCCATCAATTCCTTTTTGCTGAAATCTTTTTTTCCAATCAATAACCGTATTTGGTCTTATGTGAAGGTCAGCCGCAATCTCAGATACATTTTGTCCTTTCAGGCTATTGACAATTATTTTCGCCCTCTCTACAAGTCGCGCTTCCATAGTTCGGCTTCTCACCCAACTATCAAGAATAATTTCATCCGCTTTGGTGCATGTTATAACTTGCGTTTTCTTAGACATACAACCTCCTTTTTTATGTCTAAGATTATAATTAATAACGCTTATTATTGCAATTAAGCACTAGCAATGTTAGTAAATGTTCACTTACATAATATACTAAACAAATAGTGATTCGTCAAGTTTTCCCTTTTATAAAGTTTAACCGGAATATTTCTATAATTTATAATTACTTGTAATAATTATAATATTTGACATAATTACTTATATTTATCATAAATTGCATCTTTTTTTATCAAAATAATATTATAAAAATAGGAAATGATGGGACAAAGCACTTAAAATCAATTTGATTTTTTAAGATAAATGCATTATATTTTAAAGAAATTATTGGAGGTATTTTTATGAAAATCAGGATTAAATGGGCTCTATTTCTGGCGGTTTTCCTCTTTACTACCGGAGGTGTGATATTCATTTCCTATAATGGAATATTTTCAAAAAGTCTGAATTTTGAAACTAATAATACACAAGTCGCGAATATCGATGGTATGGACATTGCGGTTAAGCTTCAGAATGTTTACAGGAATATCGCAAAATCGGTAATGCCGGCTGTGGTAAGTATTAATGTTGAAAGTGTTCAGGTTGTACAGAATCCTTACAGCCAGTTTTTTAACGATCCTTTTTTCAGACAGTTTTTCGGAGACCAGGGCGGCGGAGGAAATAATATGCCGAAGGAATTCAAGCAGAAACTACAGGCTCTTGGATCCGGTTTTATAATAACAAAAGACGGGTACCTGTTCAGCAACGCTCACGTCGTGAAAGATGCAACAAAAATTGTCGTTATTCTGGCTGACAACCGTCAGTTCACTGCGAAACTCATCGGCTTAGATCCGGAGACGGATATTGCCCTCTTAAAGATCAACGCCAATAATCTGCCTGTTGTTTACCTCGGTGATTCCGGAGAAGTTCAGGTAGGCGATTCTGTTATGGCAATAGGCAATCCGTTTGGATTAAGCGGTACTTTTACAGCGGGAGTTGTCAGCGCTGTCGGAAGACAGGGTATGACTTCCGGGTTCCAGAAATTCATCCAGACTGATGCTGCTGTTAACCCGGGTAATTCAGGGGGACCGCTTGTTAATCTTAAAGGCCAGGTTGTAGCCATTAATGCAGCGATCAAAACGCAATCCGGCGGTTACGAGGGAATAAGTTTTGCCATACCTATCAATATTGCTAAAAATATAGCAGAGCAGCTCTTATCAACGGGTAAGATTCAGCGCGGTTATCTGGGAATAAATATTATGCCTGTTGATTCTCCGACGCGTAAGATGCTAGGACTTCAAGAAAACGAGGGAGTAATGGTTTCCAAAGTGGAAAAGGGAAGTTCAGCAGAAAAAGCAGGTATTAAAAAAGGTGATATTGTTACAAAAGTGAACGGTGAATTAGTCAATAATCCCGATGATTTGCAGTCCGATATCGGCGGAATTAAGCCTGGAACCGTTGTAAATCTGGAGATATTCAGGGATAAAAAGAAAATGGAATTGAATGCCAAATTAAGTGAAAGACCTTCGGAAACGACAAACATTAATCCGAAACAGCAGGGAGAAGAAAATCCAAGTACTGAATCTTATGAATACCTGGGCGCCACATTCGGGCCGGCTGCCCAATCGATTTTGGATGATAACGGCGCGGATCATGGCGTAATCGTCAAGGATATAAAAGATGACAGTATATTATCGGGAGTTCTTGACAGTGGAGTCATCGTATCATCGATCAACGGAACCGAGATCAAGAATCTTGAGGATTTAAAAGCGTTCGCCGGTAATAATAAAAACACTAAATCATTTACATTTCTTATTGTATACAATGGATTTATGTACTACAAAAGTGTTGAGAAATAATAGTTTTAAATAAGGGTAATAAAAGGCCGCCTTAATATGGCGGCCTTTATTTTACATCCGGTTTTTAATAATTATTTTTGAAAGGAGATAGCAATTAATATGGATCATTTTCTTTTAGTCATATTTTTTTATTTTTTAAGCTGTTCGTTTTTAGGATGGATTGTTGAATCCGGTTTTAGGTCGATGATTGAAAAACGGATAGTAAATTCAGGTTTTCTATCGGGTCCAATTATTCCTATATATGGGTTCGGGGCTGTTTTAATATATATCTTATCATTAATGATTTCCACATTGCTGCCTTTCTGGATTCTTATTATCATCAGTATGATTATTCCGGCAATTCTGGAATATATTACATCTTTTTTGATGGAAAAAATCCTTTCCATCAAATTATGGGACTATTCCGGTGAAAAATTGAATATTAAAGGAAGAATTTGCCTCAAATTCAGTTTAATCTGGGCTGTTTTGACTTTAATTACGGTATTTTTTATACAACCGCTTTTTATCGGCTGGTTTAATGCCTGGAAGGATTCTACAATTTATTTTATGGGGGGAATGGGTGTTATGTATCTGGCTACCGATATTTACTATTCAGGAAAACTTTATTTCAATTATGTGGAAGTCCTTAAAAAGATCAGGGAAAAGGTAGTGATACCCCAGTTTAAACTTATAATCGGCAATATGTCAGGCAGGGATATCCCATCCGAATTAAAGCGTTTTTTAAAGCCGCTGAAAACATTTTCATTCCTGCGGAAAGAAATTAATGCCAATATGCAGGTTTTCCCCGCACAGTTTATAAATTTGTTAAAAAGAACAATTGACCCTTATTTTACAAAGGAGGGTAGATCTGATAAAAAATAATTCCTGTCCCGACTTTTGGAAAATAGCAAATCCTGTAATAACCCATCCGGAATTTCTAAAACAAAAGAGCATAATTCATCACAATGAAAGCCTTTACGTACATTCTATCGATGTCGCGATTAAAGCCTATTCACTTTCCGGGTTTTTTCATATAAAACCAATACCCAGCGTTCGGGGAGCCCTGCTTCATGATTTTTTCCATTATGACTGGAGAAAAAAGAAATTTCCCTTTCCTAGGTTCCATGCCTTTCGAGCATGGCAGGATAGCTATGGAAAATGCTGAACTGCATTTCGGACCTCTTTCGAAAGCTGAAAAAGACGCGATCAGGCATCATATGTGGCCACTTTCCATTGTACCTCCGCACACCGGCGCGGCATGGATGGTGACAATCGCGGATAAGATAATAACAGCGAGGGATATTATTAGATGGCTGCAGCGGGTTATTAAAAAAAAGATAAAATAAGCTTGCCGGATCATACCGATTGGGAATAATTCATGATCTTCGAGGGCCGTATTGATAATCCTGTCTCGAAGTATTAAAACAATCACTATTACCGTTATGCATGAAGAAATATCAAAGCCGCCCTGTACGAAATAAGTTCAATATCATACGGCAAGCGATCGTATGAAAGTATCTACGCCGGGGATTCCTCCTTCATCCATTGCTTTAATCGATTGCGTGCCGATAATCGCAATCTCGACTTTACCCTTAAGAAAATCGATATCACTTTTTCCCTTAACGCCGAAACCAAGGGCCAACGGTAAATTTGTAGATTTGCGGCATCTTTCAAGATATTTATCGAGCCCGATTGAGAAACTCGTTTGCATGCCTGTAATACCTCTCCGGGCGACGCAATAGATAAAGCCATCGGCTAAATTTGATATATTTTTCATCCTTTCATCCGGAGTAGTAGGGGAATAAAGAAATACCGGAGAAAGGCCATGTTTTTTCATTGCACCGATATATTCCCCGCCTTCCTCAAAAGGCAGATCAGGTACTATGGCCCCTTTTAAGCCGTAACCGTCAATAATCCCGGCGAATCTTTCCACGCCGAATTTGTACAGGATATTGTAGTAGCTCATAAAAAGGAAAGGAATATTAAATTCGGAAGCGGCTTTTTCCGCGAAATCAAGGCAGTTCTGAACTGTAATTCCCTTTGAAAGGGATAATTGATTAGCGTTAAGGATTACCGGCCCGTCCGCAACCGGTTCTGAAAAAGGTATCTGAAGCTCCATTAGGTCGACACCGGCTTCGACCATTATTCTTACAATTTCGTAAGATTCCTCAAGCGTCGGATAGCCGATCACAATATGAGTCATTATAAGTATATCTTTCTTTTTAAGAGCAGATCTGATATATTCTTCAAGAGATGTTTTTCTCAACAATGCTTTATTATCCATTGATAATGCTTTATTATCCATTGTATTCCTCCGCTTTTTTCTTAATGAATTCCTTCCATTCCGGATCGCCGAAAGCATCGGCGACAGTGAAGATATCCTTGTCTCCCCGGCCGGATTGATTAATAATAACAATATCGTCTTTACTCATTCCAGGAATTTCTCTGAAAGCCCCTGCAAAAGCATGTGAGGATTCAAGCGCGGGTATTAGCCCCTCCTTCCTGATTGTTAAGGACATTGCGTCGATAACTTCCCTGTCGGTAGCGGATTCAAAACGTACTGAAGCTATTGTACGCCGGTTATCTTTTAGATCGGCCAGAATTGGCGACACTCCGACATAATCCAGACCGGCTGCAACACTGTGAGTTTCCTTCATCTGTCCATCGTTATCCTGAAGGAACAATGTCTTATATCCCTGCGCCACTCCGGGACTTGCGTCGTTTGAGGTAAGCCTTACGGCATGCTTTTTTGTATTGAGTCCGTAGCCTGCCGCCTCAACGCCTATTAATTCAACCGGGTCATTGAAGAATCCGCTGAAAATTCCCATGGCGTTTGATCCTCCCCCGACGCAAGCATAAATCCTGTCCGGCAGTTTCCCCTCGATTTCCAGAATCTGTTTTCTGGCTTCTTTACCGATTATTGATTGGAAATAAGTTACCATTTCGGGGAAGGGATGGGGGCCGCAGGCCGTACCCAAAACATAGTGAGTGCTGTCCATATTTGTCACCCAATCGCGCATCGCCGCATTGATGGCGTCCTTTAAAATCCTTGTGCCGTTTTTTACAGCAACAACGGTTGCCCCAAGACGTTCCATCCAGAATACATTCGGCCGCTGGCGCATTACATCGACCTCTCCCATATATACAGTGCATTCGAACCCGAATTTTGCCGCCATTGTTGCGGTGGCTACACCATGCTGGCCGGCTCCGGTTTCTGCAATAACCCTTTTTTTGCCCATACGTTTGACAAGAAGCCCCTGTCCCATAACATTGTTGGCTTTATGCGCACCTGTATGGTTTAAATCTTCACGTTTGACATATATCCTGGCACCTCCGAAATAATCCGTAAGATTTTCTGCAAAAGTCAAAGGCGTCGGGCGGCAGGAATAATTCGACATAATTCTTACATATTCCTCCCAGAAAGAAGGATCGTTTTTTGCCCGAGTGAATTCGGCAATCAAATCCTCAATGGTCGAAACCAGTATCTCAGGAACAAAAATCCCGCCGAAATTTCCATAATACCCTCTATTTGTCATTTTAGACTCCTGGAATTATTTATCATATAATTAACTGATACAAAGAGTTTGAGAAAACACGAATTGATCTGTCCTACAGATTATTTCTGAATAAATTACATTCGATGCCTGCTTGAAATGAATGAATCTCTTCACCATTAATACCGGAGTTTCTTTTGATAACATCATAAGTTCCTTTATTCTTAATTCCGGGTAATAAATCTCAAAAGTCTGTTTTCCTCCAACCGGCTTCATATAATAATAATCCCTGACAATTTCGGAAAGGTGTTTTGTTTTAAGATCGTATTTGTCGATTCCTGGCAAAACGGCTTCATCCAGATATATATCTTCAAAAAGGAAAGGATTTTCTCCAATTTTATGTATACGTGACAAAAAATATGCTTTTCTTCCAAGGAACGGATTATCTTTAGACTGCTTTTTTAACGGAAGTGTTATTAACTTAATATCTGTTAAATATTCAGTTTTTATTGATATTCCCTTGTTAAAAAATGCCGCGCTGGTTCCAGCCAGGGAGAAAAGGTCTACCTCAATGCGGACTGCATTTACAAAACTTCCTGATCCTTTCTTTTTTTCAATAATGTTTTTTCTTACAAGGCTTTCTATTGCCTGCCTGACTGTTGGCCGGCCGATACCGTATTTTTTTGATAATTCATTTTCAGATGGGATTTTCGATCCGGGCAAAAACTCCTTAGATTCGATCTTTCCTTGGATTATCAAAGCCAATTGATGATAAAGAGGTACCGGTGAATCCGGATTAAGCATAAATCCTCCGCGATTATTATATAGTTATTATATATTAATTATGTAAAGATGTCAAGACATGTTATCATGTAATAATTAAATATTTTGAAGTATGATAGTTAATTACAATGATAATATAATTATTTTTATTGCAAAATATCTTTCTTTATCCTAAAATTAATTTGTTATCCAATACGATATATCGATATTGATATTGTTTGGATAAAACTCACTTAATATGAGGTAACAATAATATCCGAGGTTTTCGATTACTCTGCTATTTCATCCCTAGTAAATTGTCTTCTCACAGGATGTAAATTATTTTATAATAAATAGTTGTAAAACAAAGTACTAGAAAATTTCATTATTTATAATATTTTCATTCTGGCATAAAAATTGCTAATTATTTTATTAATTAAGAATCGTCAATGCGGGTATTTTTTGGGATTAATTCCGCAAAACTGAGATGAATTAAAGGATCACGCGGAACACTTGTTAAACTGGAGAAATTATGAATCTTAAATCAATCCTCTTAATTGCAACTTTATTTTGCTTTTCTAACTTACTCTATTGTAATGATATTAAAATTGACAGTAATAATCAGATCAATCAGGGAAGCTTGATACTTCTGACATCGGTTGAGAAAACTGTTTCTAAAACCTTTATAGGATCTTTTATTGAATATACTATTCAGGGCGGGATATTGTTATACGCCGTTTATGCTTTGATTATCGCCGGAATTTTTATTATTATTAATATAATGAAAGCTCAATACAGGATAAAAATAACAGATGAAAAATTAATTCGGCTGATCGGTAATACCAGTCTACCGGATATTCTGGAATATATAGAAAATAACAGTTCCAGTTTTGGTATTATATTACAAAATATTTACAGTTTATTGAAAGAGGGGTATTCGAATCTGGAAATGAAAATATTTGTGAAAATGGAAACCGAATTGTTAAGTCTGGGATTAAAGAAAGAATTCACAAGCATAAAATCCATAATCTTTTTTATCATACTTACCGGCTTTCTTGGAACAGTAGTGAATTTTATGTTTATATTGCATAAATTTGGATTTATCGATCAAATCACAATTAAATTAATATCAAATGGGTTAATGGATGCATTTATACCTTTACAGTTAGGCCTGATTTCAGGTTTGATTTTTGGAATTTGTTATTATTTTCTGCTGAGGAATGCGGAAAATATTTACCGGTTCACATTATCGGCTGGAAATGAATTCATAGAAAAGATATCGAAAGGTAAACAGGTTGAGAATACAAATAATTAACCATGCTTACGTTTTAATAAAAATGGAGGAAAAGAGATGTTTGAAGGTAAAAGTATTCTGGAAGTACTGCAGATGGGCGGACTTACAATGTATGTTATGCTGTTCTGTTCGGTGCTTTCACTGGCTGTTATTCTGGAAAGAGTCGTTTATTTAAACAGGGGAACAAGAATAAAAAGAATACATTTTATGGATAAGTTAAGAACTGTTCTCGAAAATAAGAAAGTGGAGGAAGCGGCAGAAATTTGTAATAAGGTTAAAAATCCTTACTCAAGGGTTGTCCGTTCCGGATTAAATATGTTTGGAAAGGGAGAGGTCAAAATAAACAACGCCATGGAACGCCAGATCAGCATTGAGGTTAATGAAATGGAAAAATTTACAAATATTCTCGGAACCATAGGCGGTACGGTTGTTTATATCGGGTTGTTTGGCACGGTTATTGGAATCATAAAGGCTTTCCAGGATATAGCCACAAGCGCAAACGCCGGAGGCGGTATGAATACGGTTATTACAGGGATTGCAGAAGCCCTGGTTTCTACCGCGACGGGTATAAGCGTTGCCGTTCCTGCGGTTATAGCATATAATATGCTTATGAAGAGAATAAGCAATATCACCAATGATATGGAACTATGCGCATCGGAAGTCAAAGATCTGCTGAGGGATGAATAAGATGAAAACGAGATCGGATAAAAAGAGACTAATGGTAGACATCAATATCACTCCTTTTACCGATGTGGTATTGGTTCTGCTCATTATTTTTATGGTTGCAACTCCTGTGATCTACCAGAAGAATTTAAAGATAAACCTGCCTCAGGCAAAAGCCGCGAAATCCGACGAAAAACCTCAGAAGGTAATTGTGTCTATAAATGATCTGGGTGAAGTATATATTGATAATGTAAAATATAATATAAGTAATGATATTGAAAAAATAAGATCCAAAATTATAGCTGCCGCGGGTACCAGCCAGGATTCCACGGTTATGGTGAACGGCGATAAAAACTGCAAATATGATTACATTATCCAGGTTATTGACCTGGTTAAAGATTTAGGAATTAAAAGAATAATGCTGGGAGCTGAGGTAAAGAAATAGATTATGAGAATTAAAATATTTTTTGTCGCTTCTCTTATTCTTCATCTGCTGGTCTTTTATGTTTCAACCTTAAAGCTGAATATAATAAAAAAGGATGATATCGATACTTCATATATTCAGATCCAGGAGGCTCCGCCTCCTCCGCCACCTTTGAAAGTAAAGGATGTTAAAACATTTGCCGCAAACACTGAAAGCGAACCGGCCCAGGTTTCCAATAAAACCTCGGTACAGACAAATAACCAGGACCAGACAAACAAGGCCGCCGATACAAAAGCCAACGCTGGTGTTGAGGGAGGCGTGGAAGGCGGAGTACCCGGAGGGGTTGTCGGAGGAGTTCTTGGAGCCTCGCTTACAAATTATGTCCCGTTCTATCTGGTAGAGGAGCTTCCTCAGCCACTCTCGCCGATAGAAGTGCCTCCGTATCCGGAAGAAGCCAGAAGGCTTGGGATTGAAGGCAAGGTAGTAATGCAGATTTATATTGACGATAAAGGCATTGTAAGGAATGTCGAGGTTTCAAAGTCACCTGATGAGAAACTGTCCGAGGCTTCAAAGAAAGCTATATACAACGCCAAATTTAAGCCCGCCAGGCTAAACGGAATGGCAAGGGCGGTTAGTATGCAGATGGTTTTTCGTTTTAAACTGGAATAAAAAATAAGATTATTTTTGCCGAACGGAGGTTTATTATGGCGGAACATCCACTTAGTACAATAATGAATAATGACCCGGCTTTAATGGAATTAATCAAGAAAAGCGATGATTTGATCTATAGTGACGGAGCCTTGCCTAAAAAATTCAAACTGCTTATTGCAATGGCTTTCGACGCGGCAAACGGCGCTGTTCAAGGCGTGAAAAGCCTCGCTCAATCGGCGCTTAAAGCCGGCGCTACAAAGGAAGAAATTATGGAGACTCTAAGGGTCGCTTATCAATTAAGCGGTGTCGGAAGTGTTTACACAGCTTCCCAGGGGCTTAAAGACCTGTTCTGATGTGCTGTAAATATTAAGGGAACAAAAGATTCTTTACTATCAGGCCGTAAAAGCTTTTTTCTCCCGATTGATAATACCATCCCATCTGTGAAAAGCAGCTTGAGCAGAAAGCAAAACTCCAGGTAAAACCCGGGAACCATGTGAATTCTTCTGCCGGTTCTCCCCGTACTATACAGCCGGGAGCAGAATAAAAACAGCTTATTTCATAAGAAATTCCGGCTGGATTTTTGAATGTCTGGTTTATTTTTCCGTTCATACTTATGGAGTATATTAATTTCGTAATTTTTTTTCCGCAAAAAGCGCAAAGAATGTCTTTTTTGTTTTCCTCAACTTTTTCTCTATCTTTTAGTAAAATCTCAAGATCCGGTTTGATAATGATGTCATTTTTTTTTAAGAAATATGGAAACCGATCAAAATTGGTTAATAATAATTGCATATTCATAGCTTTATCCATACTTAATTTCATAAAGTATCGGTTCAATAAAAAAAGGATGTTTAAAAAATTTCTAAACTGCATATATATAATAAACAGATTTTTATGAATTTAAAAATATTT
This sequence comes from uncultured Spirochaetota bacterium, assembly GCA_963783575.1. Lineage (GTDB taxonomy): Bacteria > Spirochaetota > Brevinematia > Brevinematales > JAOACQ01 > CAWEAK01. The sequence goes on from CAWAOD010000009.1 coordinate 553,248, forward strand.
TTCGATTATTTAATGAATATCTCATCTTTGTGATGCCAGTATTATTTCACCACCAAGGCCGAAATTTAGTTTTCTGACGCCGGATTTTAATATAAAATCCGTATATATTTTATTAGATTATTAAACCAATTAAAATTAGACATAATTCAACCCGAATATTAATCAATATCCATATAAAAAGAGGGATTAAATAAGAAATTTACTATAAAATAAGATATTATTGTATGAATCATTGGTTTTGGAGAATCAAATGAAAAATGTGAAAATTTTTATCTCTTTTATTCTTGTAATTCTAACATCATCTTTTGATTATGCATCTCAAACCAGGCTGGATTCCTTTAACGCTGAGGGATATATTCCCGATTACGAGTATGACACGATCAATATAAATCCCGCTTTTTTGCTGGATTCCGATAAAATCGGCATATCAGTATATACAGGATTTGAAAATTATAAAAGATCTTCAACAACAAGCAACGAATATATGAATTCATCAACCAATATTTCTTCAATGGATAGTAATAATGTATCCTATTTGAATATGAACCCTTCATTCTTTATTAACATACCAATATTAACAAATTTAGAAATCGGATTATATTATAATCCTAATATTAATATTGAATATTCATATTATTTCAGTGGTTCTAATCAAAATTACCCTTATACTTATGAGAATACTTATAATAATTCCATTATAATGCCGCTTTCAATGGATTTATTTCTCGGCGTTAAACTCGGTAATATAAAAGCCTGCATTGAATACTCAATGATTATTATGTATAACGGATCTACAAATGAACCCAGGGACAACGGAATATTGGATACAAATGCCTATCAAATCGGCGATTCAAGTTTATCCTCATATGGAGGAAAAGCGGGAGCCTTATTGAATCTCGGGAATATCGATTTAGGAGCGAGCCTTGGTTTCAATTATAGCTCAGTAATTATAAATGATCCTTCATATTATTATGCGCCGAACAATTTCTTTCTTGCCCAGGATAATTCGACAGGTTATAATATCTTTCCGACACTATTTATGCAGTATAAATTTGATGATTATTCCACAATCAGGTTTGTTCTGGATGGCAGATATTCAACCTATACAAAAGATACGTTTTTTAATAAAGATAATTACCTTCAGATTTATCCAAATTCACAGGATATGCTGAATAACTATAAAATTCAGGCAGTGGATAATGAATATTACGGTAAAATTTCAATGAGTATTTTTAAGGGAGAGCCGCAATTCAATCTTTGGTTTGCAGGAATCAACATTATGGGTACTGCAGGAAGCTATACATATAGCTTTAACATAAATCAGAACCCTGTTCAAAGCGGCCAGAAATATATTTCGTATGCTAATAATCAGGAAATCAGCAGCTCAATATCAACTGGGTTCGAAGGCAGAGTGATATCTGTTTTCATTCCAAGGGTTGGTATTAATCTTAATTTATTCGATTATACCTTTAATCAGAATTCGGTCGTCGACAGCTACAGCGATTCGGCGTTACAAGTTCAGGACACAACAACGGTTTCAAATAGAACGTCCCAGTATACTTTTTTCAATAATATAACTTTAAGCGCGGGGTTGGGTTACATGCCGGTTGAGAATTTATTAATAGAAGCCGGAATGAATAGTTTTTTTTCGATTGGGATTTACAGCCAAACGGATGAACCCGATTTAACGCAGGGAGTCCAGCCGAAAGAAACTTTATCAGGATACGACATTCGCTTATTCCTTAATGTAAGCTGCTGGTTCTAAAACCGTATATTTATCATAAAAGTTCTTTCAATTGATTGGATATATCTTTTTGTTTATCGCGTAGTTTTGAATTCAATTTTTCTTTATACCGGTGGATTGAAATTGAAAAAAGAATACTAATTATTTCCGATAAAATTACCAGAAAAGTTAAATATTGTATTTTTTTAAGCCCAAAAGCATATGCGCCGGTAAAAGTTCCAACTGCGCTTATTATTATTAATGCCAGGTAAGAGAAGAACAGTTTATGGGTTTTCAGAATTTTATAAAAAAAGAGTGATGCCGCAATGTTGGAACAGCCGATGCAGATTCCTATAAACCCGCCTTTCAGCATAAAATCAAGCATAGGCGATTTTTCTATAAAAATTATCGGGAGTCCTGCGATACTTCCTAATATAAACGAGCAAATCAATACAATTATGATCTCAAACCACGCCATAAACTTCTCCCGTCATATTCCCAGGAATTCCTTGAATTCCCGCACATAATTTCTGGATACTTCGATCTCTTCCTTTCTGTTTTTCATTTTCAGGAGAAGTCTTCCGCCAAACCAGGGGTAAACCTCTTGAACCTGAATGATATTAATAATATATGATTTACTAATCCTTATAAATCCGGCTTCAATGTATTCTTTTTCTATTTCATAGAGTTTTTTCGAAATCTCAAAACGGTTATCCCCGGATTGGCAGAACACGGTGTTTCCATCCGCTAAAAAATAATTTATTTCATTAATATTAATAAGATTATATGATTCCCCCTTCCTGCCGGCAAGGATCGTGTTCATCCTGGTTGTTCCCTGAGCCTGGATGCTGTCAAGAAAATCCAAAAGGGAATTTATTTCCTTTTCATCGAAAACAATAGTAATGCCATTTTCCGAGACTGGAAAATTTTTATCGGCGATATGGAAATTTGAACCGGTTGAAATATCAATATTCCTTGCCTGAAGCAGTTCAACCAGAATTCTTTTATTCAATTCCGAGCATAGCAGATCAACGGTCATTTTAGGTTCCTTTCTAATTTTAATATTAGGATATATTTTATTACCATTTTTTTCAAGCAAATGCAGAAATAATATGATCGTTAAAAGGGAAAATCATCCTGATTCTTCATTAAACCGGATTTATCATTCAATTCTCTGCTTGGTGGCATTATTTCCTTTTTTCTGGCTATGGATTGTATGACCAGCCCTTCTACATAAATGGCCTTCGGATTGACAGGGCAGGCATACTCGCATGCGCCGCAGCCCACGCATACCGCCTGGTCGACAATGGGAGCAAAAAGTCCCTTTTTTTTATAAGGAATCACATCAACAGCTTTGGTGGGGCAGTGTTCCGAGCATGCCGTACAGGGTTTCTCCTTCTGGTATACTATGCAGTTATCTTTTAATAGATTTGCCTGGCCTATCTGCTTAAGACTTTTTTCAATCTCTGTCAATTTATTCAGCGCTCCAGTGGGGCAAACCTCGGTACATCTGGTACATTCATAAAGACAATAACCCCTATCATAATCAAGCCTTGGCTGAAGAATTGAAAATATCCCATATTCAAGAACGGAAGGCCGGATTATCTGATTCGGGCATACAGCCGTGCATAGATTACAGGCTGTACAGCGTTCCGTAAAAAGCCTTCGGGCCTTTGCTCCGGGAGGCATTACCGCTTCTTTTTTTTTGAATGGAAGGAATTTGCTGTAAACCGAAGCGTTTATAAAACGCGGTAACAGCAAAATAAGAATAATTATTGAACTCGTTTTAATTGAGGTTTTTATAAATTCCCGCCTCGAATTTGTGCTTTTATTTTCAGGCTGAAAATTTTTAATTTTTTGCGGAAAACCATAGGTGATTGCTTTTACTGGGCAAACATCCATACAATCCATACAGGAGACACAGCGGTAAGAATCGATTGATTTATTTACCGTATCAATGCACTCAGAGCGGCAAATCCCGGTGCAAAGCCCGCATTTCAAACAATGCTCTTTATTTATCCGGAACTTAAAAATCTGTGTCCTTGATAAAATGCTAAGCACTGCTCCGGTAGGACACAAAAGATTACAATAAATCCTGCCCCGGAAAAAAGAAAGAAAACCTATTAAGGCAAAAAATACTGCCGAATAAACTAATACCGGAATTCCCGGATAATAATCCGTCATAGGTTTTAAGAATGTAAGTCCGGCGTGGTTGAAAATATATGAAATGTTGTTGTTAATCAGGTTTAGAACCGGCCTGAAAAGATTGGTTGTTATCCTGCCGAATACACTGAAAGGCTCAAAGTAAATAAAGAAAAAATTCATACCCAGTATGAAAATAATTATATATATGGCAAAAAATCCATAATGAAAGTAAAATAGCGGTTTATGATAACGGAAAATCATTTTCTTGAAAAATTTTTTCTTTATGAAGATAAAAAAGTCCTGCAGTGTCCCTAGAGGGCAGATTAATGAACAGTACCATCTTCCGAAAAAAGCCGATAGAGCCAGAATAAAAAGAATAATTATTGATGAGATGGAAAAAGCGGTGATAAATTTAAAAATTCCAGGAAAAATCTGCAATACAGGTAAAATATTGCTTAAAATGTTCGATATTTCAAGCAGGCGGAGAAACAGAAAAAAATATAGGGTAAAAAAAATAATGCTTATAATAATCCGTATAATTTTCAATCAAATACCCGGTTAAAGAGAAATTCTTTTAATATTCCGGCCTTCTGTTGACATATTTCCGACATGCCGTTCATGTGCGAGCCTAATGTGGCTGATATCTGCCGGATCGCTGAAGCCGAAAATTTTAGCCGCAGCGGCATCAGCTAGAACAATATCGGTAGAGATCAAAAGATTTTTTAAAATATCCGGTTTATTACCCTGTAGGCCTCGCGGGCCGTATTGTTTCATTACAGCATAAGCATCGACAACAGTAAGGTCCGGTTTGCGGAATTTTGCGAAATCGACAATACAACCGTCAAGATCGCCATGCCAGTAGTTTCTGTTGTAAACAACTCCCATTAAATTTTTCATCCCTATTGTAAGCTGGGTAGACGAATGGCTTTTTAAAACCGGTACATTTATGAATACATCAGCTTCCATAAAGGCTTCGTGTACTTCCGCATCCGGCAATGAAGAAGCCCCGGGAATTTTTACTTTTTGATAATATTTTCTTTCTTCTCCCGGTATTATTATTGCTCCTGCGTCTCTGGCGGCTTTCTCGATACCGCTTTTCTTGTAGCTTTCCTGGTTATTATCACAGGAATGGTCGAAAACGGTAACCTTTTTTGCACCCGCTTCAAGGCAATGTTCAATAATCCTGGTTATCAGTCCGGGATTTGTTGTCGCCGCCATTTCCGGTTCAACCGCCCAGCCGATATTCGGTTTAACCAGCACAGTCTGGCCTTTTTTTACAAAATTACCCATTCCTCCGAAAGCCGCAATTCCCGCGTCAAACATCGCTTCGGGTTCTCCCCCCCGAACAGCGGCCATTTCAAGCGCTGATGCAGGTTTATCCAGCCCGAATAGAAAATCTGTTTTACTTAATATTGCGGCTGCTCCGGCTGCCGCACCGATTCGTACGGTCTTTCTGAAGAATTCCCTTCGATCCATACAAACCTCCTATTTTAATGTTATATTTTATAATTTCAGAATTACAAATTACAATAGTCCTTTCAGCTCATTTTCAATGCTGCCGATTGATAATAAAATTTAAACCTTTTTTTCAATAAACCTGCCGATTATAAGTGTCAGTTCAAAAAGAAGGTATAGCGGTATACCGACAAGCATCTGGGATAAAATGTCGGGAGGAGAAAATATGCCTGAAATTACTGCTATCAGGACAATAATATGCTTTCTATACTTTGATAATGTTTTTACCGTTAGAACTCCAAATCTTATCAATATAAGTAAAAACAACGGCGTCTGAAATAAAAACCCCAAAATTACCAGAAAATTAATCAATAAATCATAGTAATCCTTCATTCCCCATAAGGGCATAATATTGTCTCCGGAGCCGAATGTTATAAAAAAATGTATGGCTGCGGGAATGATAAGCCGGTAAGCAAAAAGCGCCCCGCCTGTAAAAATTACTGGTATTATTATTATTCCTATAACAAACGGCGCTTTTTCACTTTTTTGAAGCGCTGGAAATACAAAAGATGTTACCTGGAAAAGAGTGAAAGGTGTGGATAATACAGCGCCCATGAGAAAAGCCAGCTTCATATATACAAGGAACTTCTCAAAAGGTTTGAAATAATTTAAGTGAATACTGAGCCTTGAAAGCGGTTCCTGAAAAAAGAAAACAGCTTTTTCCGTAAAAAAAAGGGAAATGATAAAACACGCGAAGAAAACCGCCAGAACCGATATGATTTTATGTCGCAGAACCTCCAGATGATCAAGATAGGTCAATTTATTTTTCCCGGCCATAATTTTTATTGTTTACTTTTATTTATATTTCTTTTAACGTTCTTTTTTACTGCATTTTTTTTTCTTGGAGCGGATGTTTTTTTTACAGAATCAGTTTTTTTCTCTGGTTCCTCATCAAGGCCTTCAAGGCCTTTTTTGAATTCGCGGACGCCTTTACCGAAAGACCGGGCCAATTCAGGTATCCTGTTTGCTCCGAAAAGTATCAGAATGATCAGAACTATGACCAGGATGTGACCCCAGCTTATACCCATTATACGCCTCTTTTAAAATATGTATATTTTATATTATTGGCTGAATTCTGTCAAAAACGGAAACTTCATATGAGACATCATCCGGAAGCTGCAGATAAATAGTTTGTTCCGTATGGATTGTATATTAAATTGATCTTAGATGGGAAAATCCTTACATCGAATCTTTTGCCGTAAAAAAGCTCCCCATCCATATGAACGACGACATCCTCATCGGTTTCAATAAGTATTTTATCAACCTGAAAATACTCTACAACCTTATCGTATATATGACTGCCTTTTAGAACTGCTAAAAGTTCCTTAATCCGGACAAGCAAAGATAGTTTCTTTACGGAACAGATATCAAATAACCCGTCATTCGCTACTGCCAGTGGGGTTAAAGCAAAACCGCCTCCGAATCTCCTTCCGTTTCCAATGGTTGTGATAAAATATCTGGCATCGCTTATCTTTCCGTTTGCAGAAATACGCATCTTTTTCTCTTTATAAAAGAGTAAATTCTTAAACACCTGCCGCCAGTAACTTGATTTTTTCCCGCTATTTGCCTGCATATCATTGAAATTTTCGGAAGCCACCTGCGCATCAAAACCGAACCCGATTCCATTTATAAAATAACGGTCATTACATAAACCGACATCCAGTTTTACGGTATGCAATTCAAAAAATATATCCCAGTCCCTGCTTGTGAAATGTTCTGAAAACCCCAGAATATGAATAAAATCATTTCCAGTACCCGCTGAAACAGTACCGAATGTAATATTCTCCCTGTCAACAAGAGCCTGCGCGGCCTCATTAAATGTTCCATCCCCGCCGACCGCAATAATATAACGGTATCCCTTATCGGCATAAACTCTTGCTATTTCTGTAGCATGACCTTTTCTTTGCGTAAAAGTAATTTCGGCTTCAAGATGATGCAGTTTTATCATTTCTTTAACCGTTTCAGCAAATTGACCGGCGTAACCGTTCCCAGCTACAGGATTGATAATAAATGCCCATCTCTCCATAATTAAACACCGCCAATTAAACAGAGTGTGATTTCAATCTTCTTTTCCCGTGCAATTAATGCAAAACTTTCCTTTAGCCTTCTCAAAAGATTCTTTGCCTTCAATAAAAGAATAATATGCGATGCCCAGTGCCCCGATGGAATCAATATAACCGATTCTGAAAAAAGAGTATAACACACTTGATAAAAGAAGTATAGCGGATAAATAAATGCATGTTTTTTGTGCAATCGGCATCGGCAAGAATAGCATCGGAATTTAATCTCTTGCCGGCGTATTTCTTTAAATTCATCAGGAACACCATCGATACGATCGATACTATCGAAATTATTATTCCCCAAAAAGTTGTAGAAGGTTTATGACCCAGATACAAATTGTAAATAACTGTCAGCATTAAACCTGCGGTTAATATATAAAAAGAAATTCCTGTTATCCTAAGAGCCGTTTTTTCAAATTTATCATTCTTTTCTTCATTATTCCGGTTCAGGCGAACAATCATACGCCAGATTCCAATACCTGACAATACTTCGATAAAAGAATCCAGGCCGAATCCGAACAACGTCAGGGACTCATCGGCTGCGCCGAAATAGACCGATGCCAGCCCCTCCAGAATATTGTAAAATACGGTTATTACCGCAAGCACTAATGCCAGATTCCATAATTTATTATTTTCCATTAAGACCTCAAACTTTTCTTTAGGCCATACTGCATTCTTTACAGATACCGTAAAGATCCAGGCGGTGTCGTATTAATTTAAAACCGTATTTTAAAGCGATACCTTCCTGGAGCTTTTCAATCTCGGGACTGCTCACTTCTATCAATTTACCGCATTTTATACAGACCATATGATCGTGGTGGAGATATTCATCCCTGAGTTCATACCTTACTTTACCGTCCTCCAGGTGAAGTTCATTACAAATACCGCACTTTGTAAACAGTTTAAGCGAACGGTATACTGTGGCAATCCCAATTCCCGGGTATTTTTCAGAAATCAGCCTGTGCAGTTCTTCAGCGGATTGATGTTTGCCGGTTTGATACAGAATTTCAAGAATTTCTTCCCTCTGCTTGCTGAACCTTAAATGATTTTTAGTGATGTAGGCATTTAAAACAACCAATTTTTCTTTTAATGGCAATTTACCCTTCTTATTGATAGTAATAATTATTATTGTAGAAACAATAAATATTTTCGTCAATTATTGTGAATTATTTATTGATAATACTGATAAGATATTTTGATTATTTTTATATGAAGGCTTCTTTATTTTTTATAATTGGTCCGGTGTATAAATAAAGATCCTCGAGGTATTAAAATCAGAAAAACTGAAAGTATCTTATATTGGAATTCCCTCGGTAGAGCTCGGGATAAACTCCGCATAGCTTTGAGGAATTAAACTGGTCAAGCGGCACGCTTGTTAAGATAAAATCAACCCTGGTACCGGAAACTTCAGGCACATCTCTTCAACTTCTTTTTTTACGATTTCCAGTTCAGTTTCATTCTTATAACTTTTGAGCGCCCGGATAATCCATCCGCCGATTTTTATCATTTCGGATTCCTTCATTCCCCGTGTTGTGGCAGCCGGAGTTCCAAGCCTGATACCGCTTGGTTTTAGAGGCGGATTTGGGTCATCTGGTATAACCTGTTTATTTGTAGTTATTGAAACCCTGTCAAGTACCTGTTCAGCCAGTTTACCGTCAATACCGAAACTCTTTACTGTATCAAGAACCATCATATGGTTATCCGTACCGTTCGTAACAAGTCTGGCACCTTTTTCCATTAGAGTTTGTGAAAGTACTTTTGCATTATTCAATATCTGTACGGCATAATCTTTAAACCCGGGTTCAAGGGCCTTGCCTAAGGTAACTGCAATAGCCGCGACCGTATGCATATGCGGACCTCCCTGCAGGCCTGGGAACACAGATTTATCAATGATGCCGGAGTACTGCTGTCTGCACATAATCAGTGCACCTCTTGGCCCTCTGAGGCTTTTATGGGTCGTTGCCGTAACTATATCGAATCCGTAATCAAAGGGGTTTTTCATAACCCCTCCGGCTATTAAACCGCCTATGTGAGCAACATCTGCCATGGTTAAAGCCCCAACCTCATCAGCAACGGCTTTAAAATCCTTATAATCGTAATCCCTGGGGTAGGATGTATAGCCACAAAGAACGATTTTGGGTTTTGTTTCCCTCGCAATTTTCATGAGATGGTCAAAATCGATTTTTCCCTTATTTTCCGGGTCTGTTTTATAGCGGACAAAATTGAATATTTTTCCCATATGTGATACGGGTGCTCCATGGGTTAAATGTCCTCCATGGGAAAGATCCATTCCCAGAACTGTGTCACCGGGCTTCAGAAAGGCGAGGTAAACAGCCTGGTTCATCGGTGAACCCGACAAGGCCTGAACATTGACGTGTTCACAGCGGAAAAGCCTTTTTGCCCTTTCAATTGCCAGAAGCTCGATTTTGTCGGTAAATTCCTGGCCCCCGTAATATCTCCTGCCTGGATATCCTTCCGAATATTTGTTTGTGAAAACTGAGCCGTTTGCGGCAAGTACTTCAGGGTAGGTATAATTTTCAGACGGGATAAGTTCAATTCCCTTTTTTTCCCTAATTTCTTCCCCAAGAATTGCATTAAATACTTCAGGATCGTTATTTTTCAGCATCTCCCAATTCTTATCCATAATTTTCATCCTTTTTAATAATTAATTAGATGATATTATATATGACCGGTTTTAAAAACTCAAAAACTTGACCGGATTTTCTAAAAATCAGTTTCTTGTTTTGGGTTCAAGTATTAGCCCTTTTTCAATTGTTTCACCGTCCAGAATCCAGATCTGGTCGTTGGCTTGGCTTTCCAACTTAATTAGACGCCTTTTCGGGGATTTTTCAATATAAAAAATCATAGATTCGGTAAACTGCTTTAATAAAGCAGCAAGGAAAGGATCGGCGCATACCATGACAACTTTGTCAGTGTTAAAAACGCCGAGCGGAGTTTCTATCTTTTCTTCACCGATTTTGGTCAATGTTCCGATGACAGGTTCTTTTGTCGCCGGATTGAAAAGGTTAAATGCTCCTCCTCCGTCCCAGTTGAGAAGCCGTCCGCCCCAGAATACAAATGCGTCATAGTACCAGAGAGGGTATGATGTGTCGATATTTTTGGTTGTAAAACGCTGTTCCCTTGATTCATACCCGTCCCAAAAGCGGGCGACCGTCGTATAATTTGAACCAAATGTCATATCGTAGAAGTAAAGACCTTTGTTATCATTTTTATTTACAAATTCATCAGTATCATCCAGATGGTACTTTGTCATAGAAGCTGTATTAAGGTCAACGATGGCGTACCAGGTATAATTGGTATAATTTGAAGGCCTTTTTTCCTTTGATGTGAAAATATAACGATTTAGATAGGCTTTAACCTTGTTTTTTGTGACAAACCGGGTGATCATATTGAATTCCCCGTATTTTTCCCTGCCAATATAAATAGTATAATGAAGGTTTTCACCGTCCGGGATTTCCACATTGCTTCTCAATGTCATAGGATGTGTCTTTCCTGATACAATAGCGGCAAAGGCAGTGAATGCCAGTATTGAAAAAATCCTCAATAAAGATTTACTTTTCATAATAAACCTCTTTAAAACAAAATGCAAAAATTTCTTTTTGCTTCGGATAAATCATACAAACTTGCGGTAATTTTTTCAATAGGACTATCGCCTCAAAATACTTGAATATAATTGGGTAAATGGCCTTATTTATTATTCTCTTATTTTATTAATAAGACCGATTCGGTTCTTGATGTGTAATTTTTTATAAATATTGTAAATATGATTTTTTACAGTTTTTATGGAAATAAATAGTTCCTGTGCTATAATTCCGCTTGTCTGGCCCCGTATTATCCTGAAAATTATCTCTTTTTCCCTTGATGAAATTTCATATTTCAGAAAGAAATTTTCTGGGATTTCAATAGGTAAAATCATTTCTGCCTTCAGACGCAATTCTTTTCTAATCAAAAAAATCAAACATAGATTATATAAAAGGTAATAAATCAGTACAGGTATAGTGAGATTAGAATAAAAATTATAAAAAAGTGTTCGATTTAGATAAATTTCTCCTAAAAATCCTGGGATGATTATTCCTGAAATGCTGATTGTAAGCGTTATAAACCATTCAAAGGATGTAATTTTTGCACGGATGGACCAGAGAAGAACGGATAAATAAATGAACATAATTATCTCGGTTATCTGCAGGATTAATTCATTTCTAAGAACTAAAGTTTTTAATGGTTTGAAAAATATTAACAAATAAGGAAGCAGATATACAGCTAGAGCTATTATCGCAACAGTTAGCGGAAAAATAAATATTTTTTTTCCCGGATCGTTTTTGAGTGAACGGATCAGTGTAATCTGGATAAAATAAATATAGAAAAATATAGTCAAGATATATATATAATAATAAAGAGCTTTCAAATAGCTGATGTAAAAGAAAGGATAATTTATCCAGACATAATAAACAGCCATCATTAGCACCATAATAATAAAGAGAAAAATTGAAACAAAAACCTGGTCAAGAATCATTCTTACTTTTTTTTGAAGATAAGTAAAAAGGAGGACCCCGGTTATGGCAAACCCAATAATTATAGAAATGAGAAATAAGACTAGAAGAATTATATTCATTAATTTTCTCTGCTTATTATTTTAAATATGGGCAGTTCCAAAAACTCCGCATAAGTCACCCTAAGCTTGACGAATGGGTGACAAGTTTTGATGTAATTATAGTCATACTTCGTCAAGCTCAGTATGACACTTATGGCATAAATTAGTTTTTAGAACTGCTCATATTATAATTGAAATACTGAAAAAGTGAAATCTAAATTGATTTGTAATTTTAATGTTGAATCATGTTTTTTTGATCAATTCATCCAGGGCAATATCGGTACGGCTTTTACAGACTGTTACAAATGAAAAAACATACGCTGTGAATGAATCCGATCCAGGCTCCAGGGTTAATATATGCCTTTTAAGGTTTGAATTCTTTGTGATTTTATACATTCGAGCCTCGTCTATTAAAATATATGTTTTACCATTTGATTCGGTTTTAATATCTTCACCCCTGTCATCAATATCGACAGGCTTTGCGTCCTGATAAATATAAACTTTAAAGTTTGTTTCTCCGGCAGGTTTAATAACAAGATTTGCTTCTGCGGCTATATAATTCATTATAAGCTTACCGCTGCCTGGTGAACCGGAAAATTTTACACTATCATACCGCGCATCCCATTTTCCATGAAGATAAAAATTATCAGGCAAAACTTTATTAGGTTGTTTATAATTAGCGGTATCGTCTTTTATGAATCCATCGGCATTTCCAATAATACCCCGGCTATAGCCAAGATATGTTACAGGTGTGATACGGTAGCAAATTGCGCCCTCCTTATCTGCATTACGGATAGGCTCCATTATTTCGGGAAGATCGACTTTGGGATCTTTCTCCTGAAGAAGTTTCTGGATCATTGTCTCGACATTGCCGTAATTCCTTTCGCCATAAGATATGTAACGTAAAATCCCGTTTTTATCGAAAATATACTTTGCTGGCCAGGCATGATTTCTGAAGATATACCAAAAAATATAATCATTATCCATTACAACGGGATAAAGGATCCCCATTTCACGGACAGCATTTACAATATTTTCCCTTTCCTCTCCGAATGAAAACTCCGGTGTATGAACTCCAATAATCATTAATCCTTTATCACTATATCTCTTATACCACTCCTTCATATAAGGAATTGTACGAATAAAATTTATACTGGTATATTCCCAGAAATCGATCATTACGACCTTGCCTTTAAGATTGCTGAGAACTTCCGGACTGCCATTTATCCAGGCGTTTGTTTCAAAATTGGGAAGTATAGGCATTGATATTTTATTTGAAAATAAATCCTCCGGATCATATCGTGAATCATTGGTTTTATTTTTGCCGTAACTTAACATTCCAAATGATATTATAAATAATATAATAGGTAATTTTAAAACCTTCATGCTTTTGTCTTTTCCTAATAAATATTAATTAATAATAATCAATTAAAGTAATGTCGTCAATGAAAAAAATGAGGTGAGAATAAATTTAAAAAGCCATTCCTTTTCCTTTATGGATCGGAGTTTTAATAATTTTATTTCACTGCCTGATATAAACCACTTGACAATTTATTATGCCGTCTTATCATAATTATATTTAAAATCATCAATATGTATGAAAAAATATATCAAATTATAATTCAGGAGATTAATTATGAGGAAAATTTGTTTGCTGTTTTTTGTTATGTTTGTTATTTCAATATTCAGCGCTATCGGTGCGCAGGAAAGTATCGAAACAAGAGTTGAGTCGATACTTAATCAAATGACGATGGATGAAAAAGTTGGCCAGATGGTTCAAATTGAAAGGTCTGCGATTAGTGCGGCAGAAGTTGGAAATTATTTCATCGGTTCGGTATTAAGCGGTGGAAATGACGTGCCTGCCGGAATAACAGCCGAGAAGTTAGCAGATATGATTGATCCTTACTTCAAGCAGGCCATGAACACAAGGCTTAAAATACCGCTTATTTACGGTATCGACTCCGTTCATGGATTTAGTTCTATAGTTGGAACAGTTGTTTTCCCTCATAATATAGGCATGGGCGCAACGCATAACCCCACACTTACAGAGAAAAAGGCTGTTATAACAGCCGATGAAACAGCAGCAACGGGAATACGCTGGGCTTTTGCGCCCTGCATCGCAGTTGTCCAGGACATACGATGGGGGAGGACATATGAAAGCTTTGGTGAAAACACGAAATTGGTTTCATCATTGGGAGCGGCTACTGTTAAAGGGCTTCAGGGAGAACTTACGAATTCATGGAATATTGCGGCATGCGCCAAGCATTATATCGGGGACGGCGCAACAGAATACGGAACAGGGTCTTTCGGGGCGATTGACCAGGGGGACGCAAAAATCACGGAAGAAGTATTAAGAAATAAGTTTCTCCCGCCATACAGCGAAGCAGTTAAAGCCGGCGTTAAAACAATTATGGTTTCGTATTCCGGCTGGAATGGGGTTAAGATGCATATGCAGAAGTACCTGATTACAGATATTTTAAAAGGCGAATTAAAATTTCAGGGATTTGTTGTGTCCGATTATGACGCCCTTCTTGAATTACCGGGGAATTCCGCGGATCAAATAAACGCGTCGGTAAATGCCGGGATAGATATGTTTATGCTTTCTAAAAATTACATGGATTTTATCAATACCGTGAAAGCCCTTGTCAAAGATGGAAAAATACCGGTTTCCAGGATTGATGATGCTGTCAGCCGTATCATTAAGGTAAAGTTGGAAATGGGACTGTTTGAAAAACCCTTTGCCGATAAAAACCTTTTAAAGGATGTCGGATCTAAAGAGCACAGGGAAGCGGCGAGGGAATGCGTCAGAGAGTCGATGGTGCTGTTAAAGAATCAAAATGGGATTTTACCGCTGTCTAAAAAAGTGAGAAAGATTTTTGTGGCCGGAAAAAGCGCCGACGATATCGGCAATCAGTGCGGAGGATGGACGGTAACCTGGCAGGGCGGCAGCGGTAATACAACATCCGGAACCACGATTCTGCAGGCAATTAAAAAAACAGTTGATTCCAGCACTAAGGTTGTTTATGATAAATCAGGGAATGGCGCCTCAGGAGCCGACGCGGCGATTGTTGTGGCCGGTGAAAAACCTTACGCTGAGTTTTTCGGGGATATTTACAAATCCAGCCCATCAGCTCTCTGGATTATAAATTATAGTAAATCACTAAAGCTTAGCGATGAAGACTTGCGGACTATAGATAATGTTAAAAAAGCCGGTATTCCTCTTGTTATAATCCTGATATCGGGACGGCCTTTACTGATTAACGACGTTCTTGATAAGAGCGATGCCTTCATCGCCGCATGGCTTCCGGGAACTGAAGGACAGGGTGTCGCGGATGTAATTTTCGGGGATTACAATCCTACAGGCAGGCTTTCATTTTCCTGGCCGAAGGATGAAAGCCAGATACCGGTTGGAAAAATAGATTCCGGAAACCAGCCGTTATTTCCATTCGGTTATGGGCTAAACTATTAATTATTGATTTACAATGATTGCCTCAGAAACAAGGAGTTTTATAAAGTGTCTCTGTGGCAAAAATATTATTTTAAACGGAGTTATCGATGACTAAATATTTTACAAAAGAAAATTTGTTAAGTGAAAATGCCATTATCGCTTATTTTGTTTTGATCAAAATTATCATTACTTTATATCCGTATCAATACGGCATATTCCGTGATGTATTTTTGTATATTTCGATGAGTGAACATCTTGGATTGGGTTATCTTGAAGTTCCACCAATTTCTCCATTTGTCCTCGCAATTGTGAGGTATTTTGTCGATACTTCATATTTTTCGATGCACATCATTCAGGCAATCCTCGGTTCTGCATTTATCATAATTACCGCCTTAATGGCTAAAAAAATGGGCGGAGGTAAAATTGCCGTTCTGATAACCCTTGCCTGCACCACGTTTGCACCCCAGTACATCGGCAGCGATGCAAATTTCGACTATAACACATTCAACAGGTTATTCTGGGCGCTGGCATTATATTCGATTTTGCTGTTACTGGCATCAGAAAATAGAAAATACTGGATTTACTTCGGAATAGCCGCGGGATTCGGGCTTCTTTCGAAAATCACCATGCTTTACCTGGGTTTCGGGCTTTTTCTGGCTTTTTTAGCGGCCAGGGACAGGAAATATTTATTCGATAAAAGGTTTATTTTCGGAGGTTTGATTGCCCTCGCCATATTTCTTCCGTTTATTTTGTGGCAGGCTTATTACGGCTTTCCCATTATCGAATATTTAGCAAACTATAAAACCAAGCTTTACCAGGCATCCCCGCTGGAATATTTTACATCACAGATAATTAATATGAATCTTTTTTCAATCCTTGTATGGATACCGGGATTATACTATTTTTTATTCAATAAAGAAGGTAAAAAATACCGGGTCTTCGGCCTGGGATATATCATTATCGCGGCAATTTTTGTTATTCAGAAAGCGAAATATTACCTGATCGATCCTTATTATTCGGTATTGTTTGCAGGCGGGGCGGTTTACTTAACAGGGATAATTGAAAAATATAAAATGGAGTGGCTTAAGCAACCCCTGATTTACTCAGTAATAATATGCGGCGTGGTATCGATACCCCTGGCACGGCCCATCCTTCCACCGGAAGTTTATATCAAATATTCCCGGGCAATAGGGATAGGAAACGGTGTGTCAAAAGGTGAAATTTACAAAACAAGCGATCTTCCCCAATATTTTGCCGACCAGTTCGGCTGGGAGGAAATGGCGCAGAAAGTTGCCGGAGTTTATCAGTCGCTTAGTAATGAAGATAAAAAGAAGGCCTGCATTTACGCAAGGAATTACGGCGAAGCCGGGGCGCTGCATTATTACAGGCAGAAATACGGTTATCCCGATCCTATCTGCAGCCATAACATCTTTTATTTCTGGGGGCCGGGTAATTATACCGGCGAGATTGTAATAGTGGTCGGAATATATGAAAAGGATAAAGACACTCTTGTACAAAATTTTGACAGCGTGACGGAGGCGGACAGGATTTACAATAAATACGCCATGCCGCAGGAGAATAATCCCGTTTATCTATGCAAGGGACTGCATGGAAATTTGAAGGAGTTCTGGAAGAAAATAAAACTTTTTATTTGATGTATTATCCTATTAAAATGAAAATGGAGGCTAAAAAATGAAAGTTTTAGGTTTAATGGGAAGTCCGCGGAAAAATGGAAACACTTTTACCTTTCTTAACCGGGCTCTTGAAGGGGCCAGAGAAACCGGCGCGGATACGGATATTATTTTTGTGAATGATTTAAATATCCGCGGATGCCAGCGCTGTAATGCGCATTTTCAGACTGGACAATGCATATTAAAAGACGACATGCGGCAGGTTTATGAAAAGATAAACAAATCGGATGTTATTATTTTCGCTTCCCCCAATTATCTGGGACAGATGACCGGCCAGTTGAAAATTGTTTATGATAGATTATATGCTTATACCGGAAAAGATGATAAAATAACATTATATAATCCAAAGGATAAAAAAGCAGGGCTTATTATGCCCCAGCGACAGCCGGATACTTCGGCTTATTCAAATTATGTCAAAATTGTAATGTATTATTTAAACCTGTATTTTGCCGGCAGGTCAAAAATCCTGATTGGTTCGGGATTGAGAGACGCGGGCGATGCGGCACGGAATACTGGATTTATGGAATCCGCTTACAACTTTGGAAAAGAATTGGCGCAGAGTTAAAAAAGTTTCCGGCTGCTTCTTCCGGAAAGGAGAAAAACAATGTCATCCGATAAAAGTTTTGTTGATTTCCTGGTCGATCAAATGGGAAATAAAGGTACAATAACCAGTAAAAAAATGTTTGGCGAATATGCGATTTATTATGACGGTAAGGTTGTCGCGCTTGTTAGCGATAACCAGCTTTTTGTAAAGCCTACGGAAGGCGGAAGATCATTTATCGGGAACGTTGTTGAGGCTCCGGCTTACCCTGGAGCGAAAAAGAGCTTTCTGATTGAAGACAAATTCGAAGACAGTGAATGGATAAGCCAATTAATAAGAATAACCGCTGATGAACTTCCGGATCCTAAACCAAAAAAGGGATATTCATCCAGGAGAAAAAGTGAATATTTTTGAAGCCGCTTATACAGGCGATTTAAGCATGATAAAGAATTATATAAAATACGGCGGAAATATTAACGAAACCAATATTACCGGCAGCACACTTTTAATGGTGGCGGCTACATACGGGCAGTCTGAAACCGTTAAAATCCTTATAGGCGCGGGCGCTAATGTTAACGCCGTTAACTATGACGGTATGACTGCCTTAATGTGGGCAATGTCATTAATGGGAAACCTTGATACTGTGAAACTTTTAATCGGAGCCGGGGCCGATGTTAACGCGAAATATATCACAAGCAATATGGCCGGTACAACGGCTTTAATGCTTGCGGCAGGATCAGGTTCGGCAGATATTGTAGAATTGCTTATCGAAGCGGGAGCAGATATAAACGCAAGGGATAATGAGGGTAAAACCGCTTTAGGCCGGGCTTCTGAATTCGGCCATACCGGTATAGTAAATATGTTGAAAGAAGCAGGTGCAGAAGACAAAAATTAATAAAAGAAATTCACAGGACTATTTGTTGGAAACATTACCATTTTCAATATCATAAGCATGAATCATTGCCCAGACGGCGTTTTCTCGCATATAATAATTGGCCCGGGCTTTAGAAAAATTGGATGTCCATGCTTCAGGCGCATTAAACCAGAACTGGGGTTTTTCGTTTAACCAGATTCCGTTATAAAGGCTGCTGCCGATCTCTTCGGCCTCGTTAGTCATCCCTTCCTGTACCATACCGGCCGCGACAGACCATGCCACCCCGCCCCATACTTCGCTTGTCTGCTCCGAGGAATAATCCATTTTACCATCTGAATAAATAACATTTACAGGGCCGAATTTTCCATTTCCAAAACTTTTAAAATTTTTCTTATATACGGTCTTGAACGCCTTTTTCACATGATCTTTTTGCAAGATATCCGGCAGACCGCAGGCCTTCGCGTACCATTGCCCGCAAAGCTGGTCAAGCATAATCCGTGTATTTTCAGAACCAGTATCCATTTTATAATAATTGCCTGTCCAGAGCTTTTTTTCAAAACTATTCCGTGATTTAATGAACCAATCCCTGTATTCTTTTGCTTTTGTGGTATCTCCCATAACCTTTGCTATCTCCTGCGCCGCTTCGCAGGCCGCAAGAAGCAAACCGCCGCAGTAGGATGTATTTCCCATCAGACTCATATTATCATAAGTCTGATCGGCTCCTAAACTGTTAGGCAACCCATCATTATCGGAATCCTGGCTTTTAACTTTGTCAAGGGCTTTGATAATTGAAGGCCAGCAGTATTTAAGAAAATTAGTATCGCTTTTACCGGTCAATGCCCAGTCTCTATAAACCATCAGGACAAATTTTGAGTTGAGGTCCTTCCATTGTGTAGAATCCTGGTAATTATACTCATTCCATTTTGTAAAAACGGTATTGATTCCTCCGAAATCATGAGCGCAGGTTCCTATAGGCGCAGGCCTGTCTTTTCTTTCAGTTGTGATGCTGTCGCTGAACTGCCTTACGCATTGCTTGTCGATCTCAGGCCAGAACATAACCAGCGGCCAGGATCCGTAAAAACGCACATCTGAAGTTCCGTAAAACAGATAAGTAAATGATTCAAGATGACTGAACATATCCTCATCGGGATTATCGATCTGGCCGGAAGCCGCGCCAGCTTCCCAGATAGTCCCTCCGGCGAAATAATAATAAAGTTCATTAAAAGCTGTTGTTTTAAGCCATTTGGGGTATTTTGAATTATTTAATATTTCAGACTGCCATTTATCGACATAATCTTCCCATTTCTGCCGGTTGTCCAGGGCTTCAACGGCAATTGACATTGAGTTCAGGCCCGATCTTCCGAAATACCTTGTATATTCCCTGAAGTATTTATGAGGAAAATATAAATCGGTAAGGCAGATAGGATTATCCCAGGCAAGTATTATGGGAATATCCACAGATTCGCCGGGCTGTAAAACGGCTTTAACCGCAATGGCTCCGGTTTTATCCTGGCCTGTCTTATTACCCAATTTTCCGTCAGCAGAAAAATCCGATTCAAAGGTGTTGAGGTTGGAGGCCGAAGCATATGTTACAAGGGTTTTATCGCTATTGTCTGCCGCCATTATAAATTCAGTTTCGGACTGGCTTTTAGCTGCTTGTGTTCCATCCCTCCTGAGTATTAAATATGTTTTGCCGTCAATATTTGTTACTTGCGTATGATGCCCCGAAGAATTATTCCAGATAAACATAACGCTCACTTCAACAGCTTCACTGAATGTATTGGTGATTTCCCATTCGTATACAGCAGCCGGATAACTTGAAAGCCGGTAATCCCCGGCAATTATAGGGCTGAACTGGCAAACCTTTGCTTTACATAAAAATTTATCGCCGTAATAATCGACCCAGGACTTTGGAAAAAGTGAATAATACATCGCCTGGTCTTTTCCCAATGAATCAGCATTTAGTTTAAGTGTAACCGGTTTTCCGCTTTGAGGTTTTTGATAAAAATAAAATCCGCATTTATCGTCAACTTCAAGGGTGTTCTGTCCGGTAAGGAATCTTTTATAAAACATTCCGTCATTCCGCCAGGTTATTGTTCCGGCTCCGAAGCCTCCGGCGGGCGCCCCGTCTTTATATCCGGGCGCCGCAACATCGCGGCTCCATGCAGTCTCAGGAATTAAAATCGACGCATGCATATGCGCCGGGTTCAATACGACGCTTAAAATCATAAAACATAATAAAAACATAAGCAATAATCGGCCTGATTTTTTCCGCATGCTAAGCTCCTTTAAAACTAATGCTGACATTCTATCCAGTAATACAATTTATGTCAAAAAAAGGTTTAGGCTGAAAAATTCAATATTTAATAACATTGGAAATTTCTTCCAGGCCGATATCCTCTCCGACGGCGCTATGAACCCAGACGGTAAGCCGCCTGCCGGATTTTTCAACTGATAAGTACGCCTGCCTTGAATAAGAATCTATGAGTTGGCCAATAAACGGATCAGCTACAATCATTGAGTATTTTATAGTTATAAAATCCCCGGCTTTTGTTTTAATATTTTCTTCTTTTATCGCCTTTAAAAAGCCCGGCATCAATTCTTTCAATATTTCAGGGACTGACCAATACAAAATGCCAGGTTTATCAACATCCAGAAAACATGGTGTAAAAATTGGCCCATAAAAAACATCAAGGACAGGGAAATCCGGTTTCATCATAATTTTCGTACTTTTACCTTTAAATTCATAACCGTTCCAGCTTTTACTTTCCAATTCAATCCTATTATTATTCTTGTTAATCCGGTAATACCGGTAATATTCACCGCCGTCTTTTTCGTTTGTTATATCCGGCCAATAATATTTTAACTCAAGCAAAGATCCCGTATCCAGGGATATTATCGCGAATCCGTTATAATTTGTGTAATTTATTGGAAGCTCTCTGTCTCTGTCAGTAAAAATTGTCTCATTATAAATCCAGGCACACCTGCCGTATTTTTTAGTGTTTGTGAGTATTGTCACAAAATACAAATCAGCAAATTTTTCACCGTTCTTATACCTTCCATATTTTAAAAATTCTCCATTCTGAATAAGTGGATTTTGTACCGGTTTGAGTGGTATATTTTCAACCTTTCCAGCCATGGAGTAAACAAAACCAGAAATAAAAGTTTGAAATAAAATGACAATTAAAAATATGGGTATGTTCTTAATCATATAATATCTCCTTAGAATAAGTTAGGCAACCTAGCCATAAATTAATGAACCAGAATATTAGATACTTCTTCAAGTTGATTTACTATACCGATACCTTGTATTCTTAAAATTAGCCTTCTTTCCGAATTTTCAAGACAAAAAAAAGTTTCTTTTGTATATGATTCCATTAACTGTCCCAGGAAAGGGTCTGCCACTAAAAAACTCAACTTTATCGCATTAAATTGACCTATTTTTGTCTGCAGAGTTTCTTTTGCATAGAATTTATAAGTAACGGGAACCGGCTCTTTCAAAATCTCAGGCACGACAAAATAAGAAACACCGGGTGAAGCCGTATCAAGAAATCTGGGAGCAAAATATACACCGGACTTTAAGTCCCATATCGGAAACCCCGTTTTGAATTTTACTTTATTTTTTCTGATTTTCACTTCATATCCATTCCAAACTTTACTTTCAAATTCAATGAAATCTTTATCTTTTCCAATATAATACCGCCAGAAAAATTCATTATTAACTGCTTCTAAAGCACTGCCACCAACTTCATTTGTACTGCTTGATTTAACCGATTCGATTATTGAAGCTTTATCAACCGATATTAAAAGATACCTGGAATAATCCATATAAAATACCGGAAGTTTCTGATTACCATCTGCCGCAATTTCCTCAATATATATTTTTACATAGGTTTGTCCATTCTTATCTTCAATAATTCTGGATACAATGTATTCGTCGGCATATTTCTCTCCGGCTTTGTATTTTCCGTATCGAAGAAATTCGCCATCCTGAATCACCAGCTTAGCGGCCGGTTTCAACGGTATATTTTCCACGCTGACTGATATGGGGTAACATACACGGATAATTGCAGCTAAACAAACTATTATTTCAATTAATTTAACTTTCACTTTTATCCTCCCACCAATTAAAATTCTAAAATATTATTCTTAAATATAAAGGATAATAAAATATAACAGACAGGCTTGATAAAAACAATAAGTTTTACGGATGATTTTTCTAAGACTTAGGGCTTACTAAATCGAAAAAAACATAACAATTAATCCATAAACATCAATTTAACGGAAATAAAGAGTTTGACAAAAACTGCCGGTTTTGATTATAATTAAACTTAATTAAATACAAATTACCGCTTCAAGGAGTATCATATGAGAAAATCCATTATCAATCCTGGAATAATCATAATTCCGGTGCTTTTAGTATCCTTAGTTTGCATAATGTCAAAAGCTTTTGGAGATACAAATCAGGACACCAACTCCGTAAATACGAACCCGCTGGCTGAACTCCGCAATCAGCATGATAAACTTGCTCTTGAAAATGAAATAGCCGAACAGATGCTTCAAAATAAACTCTCGGCAATTCAGACAGAGATTGAGGAAATCACAAAAAAACTCGAACTGTCATCAAAACGCGCAGCCTTAAAAGACACAGAAAGAAAGGAAAAAGAGGATGAAGAACTCGCGGATATGAAGTTCACGGTTGAAAAAATAAAGCTTTCCAATGATCTTGCGGAAGCTAAAAACGCCGGAGATATAAGCAGGCTAGGATTAAAGAAAAATCAATATCAGCTCAGGATGACCGAACTTGAGCTTCAGAAGATGGAACTTGACAATAAGCTTGTTTTATTAAATAGTGAACTGGATGCTCCGGGATAAACAGGACCAATTGAACAACCGTGTTAACCATGATATTCAATATACGACAGAACCCTATAAAAACGGTATTCTATCAATCAGCGACCGCCGGATAGCGCTTAATGATGTTATTACAATGGAAACCGCCGATTATGTTGTCGAACGGATAAGCTATTTTAATAATCAGAATAGCGTTTACCCGATCTTCATTGTTATCGATAGTTCCCCCGGGGGGTCGGTAATGGCCGGTTATAAAATTCTAAAAGCGATGAACGGAAGCCCGGCTCCTGTTTATGTTGTTGTTAAATCATTTGCTGCAAGCATGGCCGCCAATATTACCACACAGGCGAAAAAATCGTTTGCCTATCCGAACGCCATTATACTGCATCACCAGATATTGAGCGCCAATACCGGAAACCTGACGGAACAAAAGGAATCCGTTAAAGAGGTTGAGGAATGGTGGAAGAGGTTAGCCGCTCCGGTTGCCTTAAAAATGGGTTTAACTCTTGACGATTTCATCAAGGAAATGTATAAACACCGGAGTACCGGAGACTGGATGGAATTCGGCGACAACGCTAATAAGCTCAAATGGGTCGACCAGGTTGTCGATACAATAAACGAGGAATCATACGTTAAAAACCCCGATTCTGCAGCCATGGCTTCGGTACATCCACGCGCCAATGAAATTCACGAGCAGACAGATTCCGAAGGTAGGCGCTTCAAACTTCTTCCAAGGCTTGAACCGGTTGACTGTTATTATATTTATAATCCGGATAATTATTACCGGTATGAACGCTGACCCTTCGGAAGGCTGACCGGAAATTCTCAGAATGGATCGAATAGTTCATCATCCGGCGGAGGAACGGTTGTTTCCAGTGAAGTATGGAAACTGACGAATATTTTTTATTATTCAGGTACAACCGGCTCTTTTACACTTGCAAAAAAGAGTGACGGTACCACATCAGTAAGCGGAACCTGGACTAATTCCAGTTCATATTTGGGAACTACTTCCTGTCCTTTTACCGGCGGAACTGCTGTAGTTAACGGAAGTTATCTTTCATTTATAGGAAGCGGAACAGCTTACAATGTTGATGCCGGAGTTTCTTCCCAGTCGGGTTTCTCTGTTACAATGAGCAATTCAATGGCTACCAACGGGTATGTATGGGCAAACTATAAGATAATTTTTAATAATCCTAACTGGGGAACAAATTCCGATATAATTGAGGCAGTCCGCATCAGCGGCAGTAATATTACAACAAATATCTGAAATATAATAATCATTTTGGTTTAATGCCTGTGCTCTGTCTCATCATAACAGCCATGCTCTTTTTCGACGACAACAACATGGCCTTCCTCAAACCTGGCAATAATACCGAATGTGGATAAGAGCGCTTCTGGGGTTAAAACAGAGCTGCCAGGGCCGTATGCCACAACACGCTGTGCCAAAAGCATCGCCTGATCGCAAAGACCGGCTTCCTTAATATTATGCGTGGCGATAACCAGAGAAACCCCGCGATCAAGAAGCCTGTCAATAGACTTTTTGTAGAGTTCGATTCCAGGTACGTCAAGATTGGAAGTCGGTTCGTCAAGCAGGATTAAATCGGCATTGTGAGCTAATATGTGTGCAAGAAATATTCTCTGCCTCTGTCCTCCCGATAACGAGTTCAATGGCTTGTCTGATAAATTAAGAACGCCCATATAGTCCATGGATTCCCTGATAAGATTTTCATCATCCCCGGTTAATCGTCTTAGAAGTCCAAGCGACGGAAAGCGTCCCATCCGCACTACATCAATGGTCCTAAGTGGCAGAAGAAAACTTGTTGGATTGAATTGGCTCAAATAAGCCATCCTGGAAGGAAACTTGCCAGGTTCCCGGCCTAAAACCTGGAGGCTTCCGTTAATCGGAGGTAAAAGGCCTGCCATGGTTTTCAAAAATGTCGATTTACCCGAACCGTTGACACCTACTAAAGCTAATGTCTTCCCCGGTTCCAGAGTCATTGTGATATCCGGGACTATAATATGCCGGTCATAACCGATTGACAGCCCTTTTGCAATGATATATGGGGTTTTCATTTTTTTATACCCCCGTTGTCATTCTGCAACCGATTAATTTCCTTTTCAGATGAGTCCGGATTTCCTGAACGAAAAATCCTGGTTATGATCAGTGATATAAAAAAGATTATAGTTGCAGTAAGGGTTATGGAAGCTCCTGCTGCGAAATTGAAGTGATAGCTTGCAAGTAGCCCGAAGTAGACCGAAATCATTCCAATTACCGATGCCAGGATCATCATAGTACCCATACGCCTGGAAAACAAAGCGCTTGTCCCTGCCGGTGCCAGGAGCATGCCGAAAACCAGTAAGGTTCCTACAGTCTGAAACGACACAATTACTGTAACCGCAATCATCAGAAGCATTATGCCATGATAAAGCCTTGCTGAAAAACCCGAAACCTGCGCCTGCTCATTACTGAAGCAGAGAAGCAGAAAAGGCCTGTGAAATATAAAGGCCGCTATGCCCAGTATGACCGTGGCTCCCAATTGAATGTAAATATCGCTGGGAGAAATTCCCAGTATTTCTCCAAAAAGGACGTTGATCAAATCTCCGGAAAAGGAATTTGACCTGGAGACAATGACAACGCCCAGCGCCAGCATACCGACAAATGACAGGCCTATGGCAGTATCCGAAGATAATTGTGACTTCCGTGTAATGAGCCCGATGCCTCCGATCATAACAAGGCTTCCTGCGGCGGCGCCGATAATACCGGGGATACCCAGAATTAAGGCACAGGCGACGCCCGGCAGAACTCCATGAGACAGCGCATCGCCGATGAAGGCAAGGCCGCGTAGAACCATAAATGTTCCCACTATGCCGCATGCTATTGAAACTAAAGCTCCTCCAAGAAGCGCGTTAATCATAAATTGATTGGATAAAAACGGTGTGATCAGTTCTTTCATTTTACTTCAAACTCCCTGTAATAGTATCGGACGTGGCCTTTTTAATTGCAAGAAAAACACGGCTAATTCTTTCATAAGGAAATTAGCCGTGTTTGGGTTTTATTTTAAGTTTTGTGTTATATTATCGACCATTGTATTCATAAATGTAAAATAATTAAGATCGGGAAGCAAATAATGAGTAATCAAAGCCATGGATTTTACATGCGCCTCGCCGGCGAGTATTTTAACTACTTTATCGGGAGTTCCCAATTCAATGAAGATGACTGACACATTGTTTCCCGCGATGAGCTTTTTCAGGGCCGCCATATCTGAGGCCGACACATTTCCTTCAGTGGAAAGGCTGGGAATAACCGCTCCCACCAGTTTAAAACCGTACCGCTGGGCGAAATATCCCATTGATTCATGCCCCGTAACCAGTTTCCTTTTTTCCGGGGGAATTGACGCCACTTTCTTTTTAATAGAATCATCAAGAGAATCAAGCTTTGCGGCAAGTTTTGATGAGTTTTTAGAAAGGTCGATGGAATAGTTGTCCTTTATGTATTTTGCCAGACCCAGGATTACAGATTTCATATTGATAGGATCCAGCCAGATATGCGGGTCCGCAGCCCCAAGTGCCTGGTCGGGATCGTCTCCGGGTATGCCTTCTCCCTGTCCGACATGCCTGACGGTAATATAGTTCGATGCCGTGAAAAATTTAACCCCCGCATCGCCGGCCTGTTTGAGAGCTTTATGCAATCCGCCCTCCAGGTCAAGACCGTTCTGTACTATGAGATCGGCTTTAGTGATAGTTTCGATGTCCTTTGCCGAAGGCTCCCAGTCATGGACGTCTAGTCCATTGGGGATGGATGTTTTAACTGTAAAGGAATCACCGACGAGTTCTTTAACCAGCGAACCCAGAACCGTGTAGGTGACGACAATCGTCTTTTTTTGAGCTTCCGCAAACGACTGACCGGCAAGCAGAATTAAACCCGCGCCGAGTAAAGTGATAAGTAATCTTTTCATATATTTCCTCCGTTTTATTTGTTAGTTGTATCCGGTACAACAGAAAACGATACGGAATACCAGAAACCAATTCCATAGCCTAAAGCCCCTGAAGTAACATCTGCCAGGGTAAACGCGAGACAAAACTGATGCGGGGTGTCCGGTATGCCCAGCGAGACCCCCGGCACAATATTCAGATGAAAACCGCCGTTGTCACCAAAAACGTAAGATGGATCAATTTCGATGAAAGGATAAAGAATTCCTTTGACAGCCTTCCAAACGGGAGCGATAATTCCGCTCACGGCAGTTGAAGAATCAGGGTTATTTATGGGAATCGTGACGATACCGTTGAATTCAAACGCCATAAAATCATTTTCATAAAACAGGTGATACTGCGGCGCAATGTTGTAGTTCATAGGCTGTGTGTTATTAAACTGCAGCTGCAGGGCAATAATGTTGTTCGGCAAAAACTCAAAACGCGGCATAATCTAGGAATAGGCATAACCCGCTTCCGGCGCAAGAGCGAAGTCCGCAGCGTCCGCAAAGAGGTCGAAATTGGGAGTAAAACCATAGGAACCGATAATGTCGGCCGCCGTGCCGAATTTCTGTGAGATGGGAAAAGACAATGTGGGGTCAAATGATACGACCCCTTTCCCCGTCATACCGTTGAAAGCATCGTATGAATAGGAATAAATTCTTTGGGTAAAAACAGCAATTAATAATAAAAAAGCTGCAGACACTGGTAATAGACGTTTCATAGTAAACTCCTTCATCCAAAATGCAAATAATTAGCGTATAGAATAAAACAAAAAAAATAAAATGTCAAAGAATACGCAAATGACTTGCATTTTAAAGTTGATTTTTTATTTTTCTTTCATTAAACTATAATAGATTATAAGGACGGTTTTTATGCGTTTGCCGTTTACTTCCATCCGTAAGGAATTGCTGGATATCATCAATCGATCGGAAAGCCCTTTGAGCGCTGCCGATATTTATGAAAAATACGGTAAAAAAGCCGATTTATCAACAGTTTACAGGGCAATACGCTATCTTGAAACGGAGGAAATGATAGAGGGATTTTCGATATTCTGCTGTTCCCATGAAAAAATGCGCTATTATTTCGGAACCGGGAAAAACCATGCGCATTTCCTGCACTGTGAAAAATGCCACCAGTTCAAGCGTTTTGACGATTGTTTCATAGAAGATATTCAAACAAAAATTGAGGATAAGTACAAATATGAAATCCGCCATCATACCCTTTATTTTACAGGACTTTGTGAACAATGCAGGTGAATAAGATTGCCTTTTTTCGGTTTATGAGAAAACTTATCAATACTAACCGGTTTATTATAATTTCGCTCTATTAACAGTTGCCGTTTTTTAGTTCGATTTATTATATTAGAATAAAAGTTTGAAGTTAAAATTAGGAGAGTAATACGAAAAAAAGCGTATTTCTTTTCCTGGCGATTTGTTTTATCTTTCTTGTTTCTTTTACGGGGTGCGCTAAACCGGCAGCTTCCATCGGTTCTATCCGGATTTTCGGTCCCTGGGGACGGCCTGCGGAGCAGGGTGAAAACAGCGCCGTATACCTGGTAATTCAGAACAATGGGAAAGAAAACGACAGCCTGGTCAAAGCGGAATCGCAAGCGGCCGAAATGGTAGAAATACATCAAACCACGATGATCAGCAATATTATGACTATGTCGCCGGTGGACGAGATCGCGGTTCCCTCAAAAGGCAAAGCCGAACTCAAACCTGATGGTTATCATATCATGCTTATGAACCTGATAAAAAAACTTTCTCCAGGAGACAGGATCAACATAATTCTCACTTTTGCAAAAGCAGGCAGAGTTGAGCTACAAGCCGAAGTTCGAAAACAATAATAACTATATGCCTAAAAGTATAAAAATATTATTGGGCGTTCTTCTGGGTGTTTTAAGTCTTATAACCATAGCGGTAATCGGCGTGATTATCTGGGGTTTTATCAATTTTTCACCATCTCAGTTTCATGGGACCTGGATTTCGCCTCCAAAATTGGCTGCTGATTTCAGTCTGCAATCCGATTCCGGAATGGTTCATCTTGCTGATTTTAATGGAAAATTAGTAATGCTGTATTTCGGTTAAACATTCTGTCCGGATCATTGTCCCCTGACACTTTCGAAGATCAATAGCGCATTATCCGTGTTAACCGCACAGGAAGTAAGCCAAATTCGTTTTGTTATGGTTTCGGTAGACCCGGAACGCGATAAAGTCAAAAAAATCACGGATTATGTGCATGCTTTCCGTTCGGATTTCATAGGATTAACCGGAACCCCTGCTGAGATAGATGACGCCGCGAAAAAGTACGGAATTTACTATAAAAAGAATCAGGTGAATTCCGCCGCCGGTTACCTGATCGACCATACAACGAGCATACTGGTTCTGGACAGACAGGGAAGATTATGCCTGATATGGCCTGGTACTATAGAGCCTGGCGATATCGCCGGCGATCTGAAAATACTTACCGCAAGGCGCTAGCGGTAAAGATTGGCAAATTTATATATTTGATTATTTCTTTATTTTATCTTAAAATAAATAGCCTGTAACTATTTTCTGAGAATTATGATATATCTATTATTGTATTTAAAGTTTGATAGTTAAGAAGATTTACTCAAGAACAAATTTTATGCTTGGAATCATAGAGGGGAATTATTGAAATTCAATATATTCATTTTAGATGTTGTAGCAACTGTACTGGAAGCTTTTCCGTTTTTACTGATCGGTTCTATATTGGGAACGGTCATTGAAGTATTTCTTCCCGAAAAGCTGTTTCAGAAGAAGATTTTTCAGAAAAAAAGCACCGGTTTACTTATCAGCCTGTTTCTGGGTTTTTTATTGCCGACCTGCGAATGCGGGGTTATTCCAATCGCGAAAAAAATGGCAAAAAAGGGACTACCAGCTTATCTGGCAGTTGTTTATATGTTTTCGGCCCCTGTTATAAATCCTATTGTAATTATAGCAACTTTTGTCGCATTCCGATATAACATCTGGATGACTGCGGGCAGGGTAGGAATATCGGCTCTCACAGCTTTTATAGTGGGCCTGGTTCTTTCCGGCCAGAAAAATATATTTCTGGAAAAGGATTCCTTGAAAGTGTCTGATATTGAGCACAATCATCATGTAGATCAAAATTGCTGTGATGAACAGGAACTTCTAACAATACCCGATAAAATTATTTTCATTATTAGGCATGCCTCGGAAGAATTGCTTGAAATGTCAAAGTATTTGATTTTAGGCGCTCTGCTTGCTTCAGCGTTCCGGGTTCTCGTACCGAAAAGTATCATAATGCTTTTTCTGCCGAACCCATTATTTTCCATATTATTTATGATGATCATGGCAGTATTGCTTTCCATCTGTTCGGAGGCCGATGCTTTTGTCGCTTCATCTTTCGGAAGGTTTTCACCTTTCTCCCAGCTTGCGTTTGTAACCATCGGGCCTGTAGTTGACCTTAAGCTTCTCTTTATGTATTCCGGAACATTTAAGAAAAAGGCAATAATTTTGATAACAGTTATCCCGTTTATTGTCATTTTTACAGTCTGCAATATACTGGGATTTGGAATGAGGTAAAAGTATGAAAAAGATTTTATCGATTTTGGGAAGTATTTCATTATTAATTTTAGGCGGATTTATTTTTTTTCTCATAATCAGCGGATTTTACAGTCATCTGCTGAATCCGGTGTTTACCTGGCTGACCGGTTCCTGTGGAGCTTTATTGATAATTATGGGATTTGTTACGATCTTTCGCAATTTTGAAATAAAATTGTCGGCAATAATAATCATATTCGTGTTTATCATTCTTTGCCTGGTTTCTCCGGCACTTAAACTGCATGCCGGAAACCGCAAATACACCAGGGAAACCATAAACGGCATAGAATACATTCCGATTAACCTGGGTGAAATGTTTATGATCCTTTACAATAACCCTCCGAAAAAAGTAACTGAAATCATCGGCAGTAATAACTATGTTTTCAGCGCTTTTATTTACAGAAATAATAAACTTGACAATATAAGCAATATTATAGTCGCAAGAGTTGCTATGGTCTGCTGTTTTGCCGATACCTGCGCTTACGGCTTCTGTATACAACTTGATGATTTAAGCCGGTATAAAAACTTTGAATGGGTAAAAGTATACGGACATATTATAAAATTGAAACCCGATCATATTGTAGATTCCATTGAAATCGAAAGCTCGCCCAATACAGAAATCAAGGATGATTATATGTTCGCCGCTGATAAAATCGAACCCGATAAAGAACCCCCTTCGCCCTTTATGACCGCTTTTAAACAGAAAGAACCTTTTGCATATTAAAAAATCCGGTTTTCTTGACAAATATTCAATATTTTAATAATTTTATCAAGTTGTGATATTTGGGCAGTTCGAAAATCTTATTAAAAACCAGTTTTTTATAAAACGGAACTGCCTTTAAGTTTTTGTAATTGTATATGAAAGAAAGACAAAAACTTCATCAATATTTAAACAGGCACTTCTAAAATGAGTTTTTAGAAGTGCCTATTAATAATTCTATAACATATCATCGGAGGCTTGTTTATGAAATGGCTTGTTTTCCTTATTCTTCCACTCCTGCTGAGTGTAACATCCTCACAGTGGAATTATCCCCAGACAAAAACTGTCGATGTATCTGATAATTATTTCGGTAAGATTTACAAGGATCCTTATCGCTGGCTGGAAAACCTCAAGGATAATGAAGTTGAAGCATGGTTCAAAGCGCAGGCTGAATATACGGATAACCTTATGGCTAAGATCCCCGGAAGGGATTCCTTGGTTCAGGAATGGACATCTCTTGATAAACTTAAACCTGTGAAGTATTCCTCAATCATATATAAGAACGGCAGGGTCTTTTACAAGAAGACACTGGGCGGTGAGAATGTCGGCAGACTTTTCTTCCGCGAAGGCTGGAACGGAAGCGAGAAATTACTCTTTGACGCGGCCGGTTACAAAGCCGGTGTTATTACAACAATTCAGAGTTTTATTCCATCATTTGACGGGCAGTATGTCGTTCTGGGGTTTTCAGCGGGAGGAGCGGAATACTCCGAAGTTCGTGTTCTGGATGTGGATAAGGGCATTCTTTTGCCCGAAAGTATCTATCCGTCATATGGGCCTATCGGATGGACACTTGACAGCAGGTCTTTCTTTTATGATGCCGGGAAGGAAACGGATATCAAGAGCCTTGACATTGAGCTGAACCGTAAAACCAGGCTCCACAAGCTCGGAACAGATGTTGCTTCGGACATCGACTTTTTCAGCGATGAAAGCAGTCCGGAACTTGGAATCGCCCCCGAGGAGATGCCGTCGGCCTATATCGATGAATCCTACCCCGATTATATCTTCGGTGATGTCAGCACCGTTCAGAATGAGATGAAGGTCTTCTATGTGCCAAATTCCGAATTGGGTAATGAAAAAATCAAATGGGATGTATTGTGCAAACCTTCGGACAATCTTGTCAAAGGTTTGGCGTTTTCCGGAGATTATGTATATGCAGTTACTCATACGAATGCGCCGAAATATAAGGTCATCCGGACGAGTATAAAGCATCCGGACTGGGGCCATGCCGAGATTGTTATTCCTGAAGGGACGAATTCCATAGAATACATTACTAAGAGCAAAGACTATCTTTTCATTGTCTTTTCCAATGGAATTCTCAGAAATATAGTGAAATACGACCTTGCTTCCGGTAAATCATCCGGAGTTAAACTGCCTCTCTCCGGAACAGTTGATATTGAATGCCCGGATTGGCGATCCGATAAATGCCTTGTGAGCATAACCTCATGGATAAACCCGCAGACTCTATACGATTATGATGCGGATAAGGAAACGTTCGTGAAGAGCGTCTTCAATACGGAAGTTTTATATCCCGGATTCGATGATCTTGTCACCGAAGAAGTAGAAGTTCCAGGCCAGGATGGTGTTATGGTACCACTTTCAATCATCTATAAAAAAGGCATACATCTTGACGGGAGCAACAGCTGCATTCTAGAGGGATACGGAGCTTACGGAATAAGCTATACGCCGTATTTCAGCATTATACATTCTTCGATCGCTCTTAAGGGTGTTGTTGTGGCATATGCGCATACACGGGGCGGAGGCGAAAAAGGTGAGGACTGGCATAAAACAGGTTTTAAGACAACCAAGCCGAATACCTGGAAGGATTTTATTTCCTGCGCGGAATACCTTGTGAAGAAAGGTTATACAAGTCCCGGAAAACTTGGGGGAACTGGAACCAGTGCAGGCGGGATTCTTATCAGCCGGGCAATAACCGAGCGGCCGGATCTATTCGCGGCTGCTGTCTGCAATGTAGGATGCGCCAATGCAATGCGCCTGGAGTTCTCGCCGAACGGACCGGTCAATACGCCCGAATTCGGCACAGTTAAGGATCCTGTCGAATGCCTGGCTTTATATGAAATGGACGGTGTTCAGCATGTTCAACAAGGTGTGAAATATCCAGCAGTTCTCTGCGTCGGTGGATGGAATGATCCCCGGGTACCATCCTGGCAGCCGGGAAAATTCGCTGCGGTTTTGCAGAATTCAAGTGCATCCGGGAAACCAGTCCTGATGAAGGTCAATTACGATAACGGCCACTTTACCGAAGAGAAGACCGTCACTTTTAAGAATTTTGCCGATCAGTATGCATTTCTGCTCTGGCAGACAGGACACTCTGATTTCCAGCCTGAACCGTGATCTGCCAGGTTTAACAGTGCAAGGTGAATATTAATAAAGAATCCTCAAGGCAGAGCCTTAAGGTATTAAAGTCGGAACAACTGGGAGCATCTTCTAATGGAATTCTCTCGGCAGAGCTCGGGATAAACTCTATAGAGCTATACTCAACTTTGTTGCGTAAGGAATCTACACCCGGGTAATGCAGCCTGCCCTTCGATAACAGACTGTGTGAAAACACAGTAAATATGCTATAATTATTAGAACAAAAATAATCGGAGTAAAAGATGAAGCATATTGAGGGAGAATCAAGGGATCAGATAGTTCTGTTCAATGAAACACTGGAAGATCTGTTAGGAGAAGAAGATCCGGTAAGGTTTATAGATATTTTTGTTGATAAGCTAAATATGAAAGGAGTTGGTTTTAAAGTAAAAGAAGCATCAACCGGCAGAAGTTCATATAAATCCGAAATACTTTTAAAAATCTATATTTACGGATATTTGAATAAAATCAGGACAAGCAGGAAATTAGAGAGAGAGTGCCGAAGAAACACAGAGTTGATGTGGCTGACTGGACGACTAGCGCCGGATTTCAAGACGATTGCCGACTTCAGGAAAGATAATAAGAAGGGAATACAGTCGATATTCAGAGAATTTTTGAAGATATGTCATAAAGCCGGGCTTTTATCATTTGACGTTGTTGGAATTGATGGAACCAAGATCAGTGCGCAAAACCACAATAACAATGTTTATCATAGGAAAAACATAGAAGAAATCATACATAGAATAGATCAAAAGATCGAAGAATATTTGAATGAGATGGATAAGAACGATAAGGAAGAAAAGAATGAATTTGAATTTCTTTCCGGAAAGATAGCGGAACGTTTAAAGAAAATGAAAACAAAAAAGGATAAAGTTGAGGCTATTAAAAAGATTTTTGAGGGAAATCCTGAAATGGAGAAATATTATTCAAATGACCCGGAAAGCCGGTTTATGAATGATAAAGGGAAATCCGACATTGCATATAATCTGCAGATGGCAGGAATGTGTGACCGAGTAGAAGAAATAAAGGACGAGCTTAAGGTAGAGACTGAAACGGTCAAAGTATCGGATGCCGGTTATTACAGCGAACCGCAGATACTGGAATGTATAGATAAGGGACATAACGTATATATGCCGAATCCGGATGACGAACATAAGGCAAGGATTCGAGGCAAAGAAGATAATAAAGGAGTACCTGCTGAAGAATACCAGGTTGATAAATTCAAATATGATCCGGGACAAGATGTTTATTATTGTCCGGAGGGAAACCCATTAGTGAGAAATGGGAAAAAAGTAGAGAAGGTCAATGGAGGAAAAGAGATAGTCAGGTACAAGTGCGGCTTATGCAGCCAATGTGAAGTAAGAAATAAGTGTACTGAAAGCGTGGAAGGACGAAGTATCAAAGTACCAGTTAGAAAAGAAGAAATTGAGAACTTCAAGAGGAAAATTCGTTCTGAAGCCGGGAAAAAGATCATAGAGAAAAGGAAAGAGATATGTGAACATCCATTTGGATCGATAAAAAGGAATATGGGTTACAGTTATTTTTTAATGAAGGGAAAGGATGGCGTTCTGACGGAATCCAGTTTGGCAGGATTCATTCATAATTTAATAAAAGTATTGAATATATTGGGAATAAAGAGACTTATGACTCTGGTTTGATGCTAATAAACCATCGTTTATCGTATTCGGATAGATTTTTTAAACTAAGATTTTTTTAGCTTGAAAAATATATCAAAAAATGGAGTTTTTGTATAATTAATCGATTTTACTATAAAATTTTACTGAGTTTTCACACAGTCTGTTGTCGAAGGAAATCAAACCGGGTCACGCTTGTTAAGCATGAGGATGGTGTTTGTTATAGCTTTCTTTAAGCTTATCAATGGTTAAATGAGTATAGATCTGCGTAGTTGAAAGACTGGCATGCCCCAGGATTTCCTGGATTACCCTTATATTCGCGCCGTTTTGCAGAAGATGCGTGGCAAATGTGTGCCTTAAAGTATGAGGCGAGACATGCTTTTGAATGGATAATCCATCAATATACCTTTCGATGATATAACGGACCATCCTGTCCTGCATCCTTTTTCCGTTTTTTGTAAGGAAAAGCGGTAGCTTATCGGTAGCATTTCCAATCAGTTCTTTTCTGTAAGAAAGATATTTCAAAATCATAAGCCGCGTTTTTTCACCTACCGGGACGATTCTCTCTTTATTACCCTTCCCAATAACTCTTATCACACCCTCTTTATAATCCGCGTCCGGTGTATTCAACCCTGTTAATTCCGATATACGTATCCCGCTTGCATAAAGCAGTAATATCATGGTTTTATTCCTGAATGATAAAGCGTCTCCTTCCGGAATTGATGATATCAGGGATAATATTTCATCCTTTTCAAGAATATTCGGCAGGCGTTTTTCCTTTTTCGGCGAAGAAATAAGGGCCGCCGGATTTGAAGTGATAATTCCATTTTTAATAAGATATTTGAAAAATGATTTTATTGATGCCGCTTTCCTTTCTATACTGGCGGGTTTTAAGTTAATTTTCCCCAGAGAGGAAATATAACGATGAAGGATTCTATAGTTAACATCCTGAATATTGTTTATATTAGCCCCTGACAAAAAACTCAAAAATTCAATATAGTCGTTTTTGTAAGATTCTATTGTATTTTTAGAGTAACCTTTTTCATACAGAAGATAGGATAGAAACCGTTCGATAAGTTCAATCATAATACTAAATCCTGGATTAAAGCTACCTGTACAGATACTATCTGTACAGATACTATCTGTTTAGGAAATCCACTTTGTAAACCATGCCTAGGTAAAACCCGAGCGTTGTAAATTCATAATAATTTTGATCTGCAACATATTGGCTATTTGAAACAGTGCCGCTGCCCCCGCTGCCCGAATCGAAGAAAAATTTTCCTTCGATTCCAAGGCTTCCGAAGAAATAAATGATCGATGTATTAATTGTAGGAATAGTATAGCGAACTTCATTATAATTCATCTTTGTGGAATTATTTTCACCCGGAGAAGTACTGGTACTTAAACCATAACCCAATACAAGAATTGATGCCGAGAGTTCAAGATTTGACAATGGGTTCCAGATCAGGTTTATTGATAAAGGAAAAGCAGGTATGCTTGTTGTATCATAATTAAGAACCTGGCTGCTATTAGTGGAAATTTCTGTTAACTGGTTTATATTTTGACTCCGATCCCAATAGCTACGGTATTGCCGAACCAGGGGAGATAATAGCTTATAAAAACCTGTGTCAATCCGGGTATTCCATCGCGCAAAGCAAGAGAATGCTCATTAAAACCATAAGACGGCAGGCCGGGTAAATTTGAAAACAGTACATCCAGCCTGAAATCCCAGTATCGGAAAGCGAAACCCATGCAGAGAGCTCCATACGGTAATGGACCCTGTAAAGTATTTGTAGTGTTACCGATAAATTGGTTGTTATACCACTGCAAGTTTTTATTCCCGAAATCGGCGAATGCCCCGATTCTTGTATAAAACATTCTTTTAACTTTTATATTCTGAGTTTCGTATACGGTTTGTCTTTCTTTTTTAATCTTTACCTCGCTTTCCATAGTAAATTCCGGGAGCACTTCCTTTATTTTTATAAGCATATCCGCCGAAATTGAATCAATCGTATCAAAAATATCTGCTGTAACGACCCCGGTATAGTATTTCCGCATTTTTAGCTTATTCTCCAGAACATCATAAATTTCGGTGATCACAATAAGCTTTTCCCCTTCAATATAATATTCGCCATAGATTATCACATCCGATTGATTTGTGCGTCCGGCATCCAGCGCGTCCTGATAATTCTCAATATAATAATCAGTATTAGTTGATATTCTGAGATTAAAGTTTTCGGTTTTACTTAACTGGGTAGCGAATGAACTTTTAAGCGTCAGGCCGATCGATTTGTCTTTTTTTACGGATAAATCCTTCCAGTTTTCAAGCAGGACATTCCATTTTTCTGCGGGAAATAATATTCCCCGGTTGACTGATAATAAGCAGAAAATTATACAGGATAATAGCGGTGTCCTTTTAAAATTCATATTCAAGCCCCGCGCCCAGATGGATTTGATTTATGCTGAAATTCCTCAAATAGAAGTTATTACCGATATCTGCAGGTTTGGGCTGCCCGTTATTTCCCTGATCGTCGGAGTTAAAGGCGGCGGACATAAATGAATAATCCAGCAATAGTTTCCATTTTTTAAAAATAGTAAAATTAAATAAAATATCTATATACGGTGGACCACTGGAACTGTTTAAGCTAAAGCCGGAAGGCGCTGAATTCGCCGTATCCTTAAAATCGAACGAAACACTATTCCAGATTGTAGGAAAAGCGCCTGTAACCATAATATAGTAATCTTTTGTTATATTCAGCTGCAGAGTAAGAGCAATCAGAAACGCCTGATATGTAACATCGGGAATGTTTATGGAATTGGAGTGATTAGTGCCGTAATCACTATATGAAATTGTAGTATTTGTTTTATTCTTAAAATTGGCGTTTTGATAATAAGCGTTTGCTCCCAGGATAATAAGACTTCCGAATAATCCGTAACCAAAACCCCCATATATTGTAGAACTGTATGATGGAAGAGTAGTGCCCGTATCTGTTGATCCGCCGAACCCTGCATTCAGGTTCCATTGCCTGTATTTGAACAATAGCTCGGCTATAGCGGACATGGGGTTGCCTGACAGCTTCATATCATTATCGTAATTATTGCCGTCTGAAGAATTGTATTTAATACGCAACTCAATTTGATTAATACTGATAAAATTTGGAATTATACGAATACTGTATGAGGGTTTCAGGCTCTCAAACT
The DNA here is from genome assembly GCA_963783575.1 of uncultured Spirochaetota bacterium. Classification (GTDB taxonomy): domain Bacteria; phylum Spirochaetota; class Brevinematia; order Brevinematales; family JAOACQ01; genus CAWEAK01. The sequence goes on from CAWAOD010000009.1 coordinate 592,235, forward strand.
CGCTGAGTTTTATTTTGATTGTTTCAATGGTTTTGAGTTCTTTTTTAGGCTTTTCAGGATATTGCTTTATAAGGTTTGATAAGATTAATCTGGAAACATTATCAATATACCCTGTCAGATTATCTTTTGGGAATACTATTGAGTCTCCCATTAGAACCGGTTTATTATCAGCATCATAAAAATTCACGGTATAGAAGCCGTCTTTAAATTCTGTCAGGAGAAGCAGGTTAACATTAAGTTCTTTAATTCCCGTTATTTCAAGATCCTCTTTATCTCCCGGAAAAATGTATATATTTTTTAAGCCATCCGCCCCACTTAATATACTTTTTTGAAGAATCAGATCAATACTGTAGTTTTCACTGTTCCTGTCGACCATTATGCCGACTTTTTGAGGTACCAGGTCTTCGCAAAAGGATAGACCGTATATAATGAAGATAAATAGAAGGAGAGCTAATTTGATTTTCATTATTACCTCTTTCTTCTCTATAAAATAACATCTATGTATAAAAGTTTCAAGTTTTTATATTATACAAATAAAAAACGGTATCGATCGATGCCGTTATATTATCCAATACCGCTTTTTGTTTTATTTTGATTCGACAACCAATCCTTTTATCTTAATTTTTTTTAGTTTTTCCAGCGCTTCTCTGGCTTTCACAGGACTATCAAAATAACCTATTCTTACCTTGATCCATCTTTTCCCTTTAACACTGGATTCTGTGGTAAAAACTGTATATCCATTTTTTTTCAGGAGGTCATAAAGTTTAAGAGCGCTTTCCTCCGATGTAAAGGCACCGGCTTGTATGGCATATTTCACTTCTTTCTTTTCGGGATTTTTATTTAAATTTGTATTAATAAATGTTTCTCCTTTTAACCCTTTCTCATCGATATTTATTTCGATTTCGTTGGATAATAAAGAATCAGGAGTAACTTCAGATTCGTTAAACAAATCTTTATTTGTCGATTTGATATTGTTAGATGGAGCGGATGGGGCGGGTATATTAGAAGAAAACTTATTATCTGCCGGTGGTAGCGCGTTAAGTGATGTTAGATCAAGCGGTTCATCCAGGATAAAGTCTTCTTCATCCTTGATTTTACCTGCATTAAATGCCGTTTTATTGCTATCGCTAAGATCTTTCTCAAGGATTTTTTCTTCATATGGGGGAATGGTTTCTATGTTTGTCACGGATATCGGTATCATATTTGTTAAAACTACGGAATTTGTTACATAAACTTCCATAACATTAGTTATAATGATCTTTTTTGGTTCAGTGCTTGAATCAGTCTTATTCAATGAAACGGAAGCGGAGGGAGTAATAACAGAAGGCGGTGTTACAACCGTTATAGGTGTAACGGCTGCCTTCTGGTTTATCTGCGGATTAACATCAGGAATTCCTGCGGAAGTGCTTGTCTGTTGATTAGGCGTGTTTGTATTGGAGCCTGCGTTTGCTGTCTCCGGCTTAATAATGTTTGTGTCAGTCTGGTTAGAATTCTCAACAACCTTGTTGTCTCCGATTTTTATCAATGTTATTTTGGCATAAACTGTTCCTTTTTTTAGTATGTCAAGACTTTCTGCGGCTTTTTTAGAGATGTCAAGAATCCTGCTTTCAACAAATGGCCCTCTGTCATTAATTCTTATTCTTATTTTTCTCCCGTTTTCCAGATTTTCTATATCAAGTATTGTTCCAAAAGGAAGGGTTCGATGAGCGGCTGTCAGATCATCAGGATTATACATTTCCCCGCTTGCCGTCTTTCTACCGGCAAAATCATCCCCATACCATGAAACGATCCCGTAAAGATATTTCGGAAATTGAGAATATCCATAATAAACAAAAAATAAACAAAATGCAATTATTAATATGAGGCCTCTTTTCATTTCCATCCTCCGGATACATGTTATATAATAAATTCATGATAGTGAAGTAATGTTTTACAAAATAACAACTTAGAAAAATAATTTTTATTTTACCTTATTATATCGGAATTAAAAATAATTTATTTATAAATGCAATATCTTCTTTTTGAAATATACTTTAAGATAAGTACTTTGTTGAACCGAAAATATTAAAGAAAAATCTAAAATACTTTTAATTGATAAAAGGTTTTATGAAAATTATCAAACCGATAATAACGATAATCATATGTCTGATTATTTTTGATCTGGGATGTTCAAAAACAGCCGGAAATAATGTCAAACCGGAGCAAAAGATTCAAAAAAAATCTGCTGTATTAAACAATAATAAATCAGGCTCTTCTTCTACCGGGATAAAGGAAATAATTAAACAGAATAAAAATGTCGCTATTACTGAAAATAATCCAATTATAGAAAGAGGAAAGGAAATAAGCATAATAAACCCTGAAAGAATAATATATAAAAAAAACAGCAACCTTAATCTAATGAAAAAAATAAAATCCTTAACATTAAATCAGTTAATATGGATCCTTATTATTTTAACGGCGGTTTTGCTGGGAATTATTCAGATAATCTCTTACAGAAAATAATTTTCTTTTAATTTTGTCGCTAAATTCACCAGAGCTGGTGAACATCACTCCTGATATACCGGTCATAAATATCCGATGCTTTCCTCATAACTTCCGTACTTAAAACAGGCATTTTTTCAGCCGCAAGATTATCATTAACCTGTGCCGGCCTTTTTGCACCTGGAATAGCGCAGGTAATTTCCGGAAACATAAGAATCCACCTGAGCGCAAATTGCGCCATTGTAAATCCTGACGGAATTAATTTCTTTAATTCTTCAACAGTTTGAAGGCCTTTTTCAAAATCCACTCCTGAAAAGGTTTCACCGCGGTCAAAAGCTTCGCCATGACGGTTGAAATTCCTGTGATCGTCCGCTGAAAAACCTGTATCGCTGTTCATTTTGCCTGTTAATAATCCGCTGGCAAGGGGAACGCGGGCGATAATCCCGACATTTTTCTTTCTGCATTCGTTAAAAAACAATTCGGCCGGACGACGCCGGAAAAGATTGAAAATTATCTGAACGCTTTGTACACCCGGGTATTCTATGGCTTTCAAACCCTCCTCAACCTTCTCAACGCTGACTCCATAATGTTTTATTTTCCCTTGTTTTACCAGATCGTCCAGAATTTCAAAAACTTCAGGCCGGTAATAAACTTCAGTTGGCGGGCAGTGCAGTTGAACAAGATCGAGCGAATCCGTATCAAGATTTTTAAGGCTTCTTTCAATAAAAGAAGTCAGATTTTTCCTGTTATAACCTTCGGAATTATGGGGATTAAGCCTTCGGCCGGCTTTTGTCGCCACAATAAGATTCTCTTTTCTTTCTTTTAGAATTTTTGCAATCAATTTTTCACTGTGTCCGTCGCCATAAACATCGGCGGTATCAATAAAATTTACCCCGAGGTCAATCGCGCACCGCAACGCGTCAAGCGACTCATCATCTTTGACTTCCCCCCAGGCGCTTCCTATTGCCCAAGCCCCAAAACTTATCTCGCTGATCTTCCACCCCGTTTTTCCCAACTCTCGATAATTCATTTTTCCCTCCGTTTTTTAAATAATTGCAATCACTCGTTTTTCATCGACAAAGGCTGGCCGGTTGATTCAAGGATGGAATGCCAGAGCTGGGCTCCAAGATCGATTGTTTTTCTTTTACTGGTTGCAAGTTCCATCGGTATATGTGTGAATTGCCCGTTGAAGTAGCCCACTAACAGCCCCGTCCTGCCTGACATTCCGGCATATACGGCCATTTCTGCAAGTTGTGAACAAAATATTGAATCGTTCGGGGTAGGTTCACGGCTCCTGATGCTGTAACTGGGGTCCAGATACTTTAATGCTACCGGCATTTCCCTTTTAGCAAAGTATTCCTTTATCCTGTCCTTCAGATATAGCCCGATATTTCCTAACTTTAAATTTCCCGAAGCGTCATACCTTAGATTATCAGGATCGCTAACATATTTCTGCCCTGCGCCTTCAGCTATAACGATTACTGCATGCTTTCTTCTTTGCAGCCTTCTTTCAAGGTGTTTAAGCAGGCCGTTTTCACCATCCATATCGAAATCAAGCTCAGGAACAAGGAGAAAATTAACCTCATTGGTTGCAAGAGTAGCGTTCGCAGCTATAAAACCGGATTCCCTGCCCATAACATTTACAATGCCAACACCGTTAACTGATGCCAGTGCTTCCGTATGCGCGGAATATATCGATTTACAGGCTTCCGAAAATGCGGTTTCCATACCGAAAGATTTGTCGATATAATTTATATCGTTGTCTATGGTTTTAGGAATACCGATAACAGAAATCTTCAATCCTCTTTTCAGAATTTCATTATTAACGGCAAGCGCTCCCCGCAAAGTACCGTCGCCGCCGATTGTATAAAGGACTTTAACATTCAATTCAACAAGCCTGTCTACTATCTTTACAATACTCTGTTCCCCACGTGAGGAACCAAGGATTGTTCCGCCCTGGGTCTGTATCCCTTCAACTATTTCAGGCGTTAAAAGCTGGACTTCATAATTATTTTCTTTGATAAAACCGGCGTATCCGTATTTGATGCCGAATGTTATCTGATTGTTATAACGGTAGTAATTCATCATCACAAGGCCCCGTATCACGGAATTGAGCCCGGGCACAAACCGCCGCAGGTTACAATCGCCGAAACTGTAAAGCCCGGTTCAAAATAAAGCTTGTTCCTTTCCCCGGCTTTTTCAAATGACGGAACAGGGATTTTATTTTTAATAAAACAATCTACTTTGGTTTTATCGATTATTGCCAGCACCCTTTCGTCATCGGGTACATACCTGATTCTATCATCTTTTTTATTTAAGGAGAATTTAGATGTTGTATCATATATGCAATCCCCAAGACGCCGGATTGAAAGATCAAAATCAATCAACTCCATTTGATCTTCGGAAAGGATAAAATCAATTTTTGTTTTCGGCATATGTATCTCCAGTATTAATATAATAGAATGTTAATTATAATCAAAATGTCTGTATTCGGCAAATTATGATTATAACACTATATTACGGGGAGGAGTGTACATTCAAGTCTTGGAGAGCCAGTATTTTTACGATTACTTTCCCGGATTTGACTTAAATTAAACTATTAATTAAAATTAATATCTTTTTTTCTTTAAGGGTTGTGAGGATAAATGGAACAGGATAAAGTGATCATTGTCCAGGCTGATAAAACGCTTCTTCTTGATACGCATCACCCTCAGTTTGAAAATGTAAGGAAAAAAATCATTAGTTTTTCCGAACTTATTAAAACACCGGAACACATTCACTTCTACCGCATTACTCCAATATCATTGTGGAATTCCGCAGCAAATGGAGTTCCTCTGGAAGAAATCTTATCCATCCTTGATAAATATAAAAAATATGAAATACCAAAAAATGTTTTTGAATATATAAAGCGGCATTATTCCATTTATGGGAAAGTCCTTTTTGAAAGCGGCGATCAGGGTAAAATGATTATTCGTGTACTTGATGATAAACTTCTTGAAAAAGTCAGGTCGTTAACAGAAAAATATATCGAATATGCGGATAATGAATTTCTTGTCGTAGATAAAAAGTTGAGAGGCCAGATTAAAAGCGACCTGATCAAACATCTGATTCCAGTTAAGGATATTGCAGGTTTTGACAGCGGTAATACAATGGAATTTTCAATCAAGAAGATTACACTTGATGAAAAAGAATTTGCATTAAGATATTATCAGTCCGAATCGGTTTATAGCTTCTCAAAATGGAAAGAAGGAAGCGGCGTAATTGTACTTCCATGCGGAGCGGGCAAAACTATTGTCGGAATCGGGATTATGCATGATATTAAGGAATATACCCTAATAATTACTACAAGTGTTGAGGCAATCAGGCAATGGAAAAGGGAGATTCTTGACAAAACAACTCTTAATCCGGATGATATCGGGGAATATACGGCACAAAAAAAAGAAATTAAGCCGATCACAATTACCACTTACAATATGCTTATACATAAAAATAATAAAAGTGAAGAAATGCGGAATATCAATATTTTCACGGATCAGAACTGGGGGTTGATTATTTATGACGAAGTTCATATTTTACCCGCCCCCATTTTTCGAATGACAACATTCATACAAAGCAAACGCCGGCTTGGATTAACAGCGACCCTTGTCAGGGAAGACAACCTGGAAAGCGAGGTCTTTACTTTAATCGGTCCGAAGATATATGAATACTCATGGAAGGCTCTTGAAAAAGAGGGGTGGATTGCCCAGGCTATCTGTTTTGAAATAGAAATACCGTTGAGTAAGGAAGATGATTTATTATATCTTAATGCCGGTCAGAGGATGAAATTCAGGATTTCTTCAGAAAATATTAATAAATTAAAGGTTATTAAAAACCTTCTACAGAAATATCGAAATCATCATGTACTGGTTATCGGGCATTATATCAGCCAGCTTGAAGAAATATCAAAATTATTCGGTATTCCGCTTATTACGGGAGAAACGCCCAATCAAGACCGTGAAGTTATGTATCATGATTTCAGGAAAGGTCTGATCGGGGCTCTGGCAATATCACGGGTGGGCAATTTTTCAATTGATTTGCCGGTTGCTGATGTTGCTATTCAGGTTTCTGGAATATTCGGTTCCAGGCAGGAGGAAGCTCAGAGACTTGGACGAATTTTAAGGCCTCAGATCGGGAAATCCTATTTTTATACACTGGTTTCTAAAGACACAATTGAGGAGGAATTTGCAAGGAAAAGACAGATGTTTTTACTGGAACAGGGATACCAGTACACAATAATCGATTGTTCTGATAAAAACGGTTCGCAGGAAATTACTGAAGTTATTGCGGATAATGTGGTTTAGCGTTTATTTTACAGGGGGAAATTATGCTTGAAGGCAGAGAAGCGAGCAGTTTGAACAGCAAAACTGTTATGGACTGGATGATTAAGGAAGAACCGAAACTGGTTAAAATGATTTATGATTATTTTTTTAATATTAACTCCGAGTTATCTTTTGACAGTGAAGAAAACACGAAACGTCTTGAAAAAGTAAGGAATTATTTCGAGAAAAATTCCGAGATTATTTATAGTTCTTTAAATAAAAATGAAAAGCTTTTACTTTATATTATGAAAAACGGATTCGGCTGGATTGTCTATGAAAATATCGAATCGACGCTAAGAATCATATCAAAAATTTTTCACTTTGATTATAATGATTTGTCTCAGGCGGTAGATTCGCTTTTTAAAAAGTTTCTGATTTTCAAGTATGAACGTATCAAAAGATACAGCTTTTTCTTTTCCCCACCATTTTTCTTAAAAAGTATCAACAAATTTACATGAGTTCCGCAGAAATATTTGACGAGAATTATGATTTTTTTGAAGAACCGGTCGATCTCCTATCCAAGGATTATATACCGCTTATCGCAGGTCTGATTTCATATGTGGTCACTTATTCGCCGAGAAGCTCCGAAAATAATGAAATTCATAAAATAGATCTCACAAAAATGCTTGATTTCTTTTCGGATTTTACAGAAAGAGATTATCTTGAACAAATAATAAAAAAATTGACCAGATTCGGTTTTTTTCATAAATTCAATAACAGGATTATAATTAATAAATCTTTATTCGACGCGATTTTAAATTTATCCATCAACGAACAGCTTTTTGTCCTGTTTTTATATGATTTTATGGATAAGTTTGATTTCCGGAAAAGCGCTTTTATGACATTAAAAATTCTTGCCGTAAGATCAAACAATCACATGAAATGTGTTCCGCTAAGGGAATTGTTTTTTTATTATTTAAATAATGAAATCTATATATCTTTAAAAAATGACGCGAAAAATTTGAAACTTCTTATTCAACAGGAAGAATTAAAATTCATATTTTTTGTTAAAAACCTTGAGGCTGAAAATATTGTTATGTTAAAAAGAAAAGACCCGGAAAAAATTTCAATAGCTTCCGACTATGCTATCATAAATGAACCGCATGCATCTCTCTTAAACAATGTAAATTTTGAAAACAGGTTTACCGAAGATAAATTTGTTGTAGAAGCAAACTTCGAGGTTATTGTTGACCCTTACACAAGACCTGACATACTGTTCAAATTATCGCTCATTACGGAACCGCTTACAATCCAAACGATATCGATTTTTAAAATCACAAAGGAATCAATTTACCGTTCTCTGGCTTATGGAATTAAAAAAGAGGAAGTTCTTGAATTTTTGGTTCAAAATTCAAGACACCCGATTCCGAATAATGTTGCTGAAGCGATCAGGAGTTTTGTCAATAATTTGTCAATGGAAAAGATCGACTATTATAAAATAATACAGATAAGCGCGCATTTTTCTTTTATAATTAAGGATAACTTTAAAAATCAGGTAATAGAAGTTGAACCTCATACATTCCTGGTCTTTAACTCCGATGTATTGAAAAGAATTGAAGAATTCTGTAAAGCTCAGCGTATAATAATCAAATATGTGAATGATTTCCTTAGCGATAAATACGGTATTTCACTCCTCCCAAATTCTCTTGCGCATAATATCAAACATCTTCATACTATGAAGGATTTTTTTGATTTTTATGGAAGCGAACCGGTAGGTGTAAATTTAAAGATTGATAATGGTTTTTAATTAAATATTTTATTAACAAAGTTGTTTTTTGTATTTAAGTTCATTATAATCATGTTCAAGTCTATAAAATAATATATAGAAATCATAAGTAAGGATTATTTCCCGCGAGGAGGATTATCTTATGAAATTAGTCGAGTTATTAAAGGTGGAATTTGTAGAAATCGGTTTAAATGGGAAATCAAAAGATGAAATATTGCAGAATATTGCCGGTTTTATATCAAAAGCTCATCCAACGATAGATAAAAAAGATGCTCATAAAGCAATTGCCGATAGAGAGAAAAAAGGATCGACAGGTCTTGGTAATGGCCTGGCTATTCCGCATGGCAGAAGCCCGAAAGTTGACGGTATGCATCTTGTTGTTATTTATGACCGTGACGGCAAAGACTTTGAGGCTTATGACAAAAAGCCTTCGCATATGTTTTTTGCAGCGATTACATCCGATGATTATAGTCCTCATGAACAGCTTGAAGTTCTCAGGATCATTGCAGAAATTTATGAAAAAACAGATATAAGTTCAAGTGTTCAAAATGTAAAAACACCAGAAGAACTGTTTGAGCTTCTTCTAAAAAAGGAAGAAGAGATTTCCTGATGAAACAAATTTAAAAGGAATAAAATTCCTATAATTTGGTAAATAAAATGGCTGTTAAAAAAAAACGGAAAAAAAGCGGAAAGTTCACTCCTTTGATATGGATTGTCACTGGGGCATTGATCGCTTTTTTTATATCGTATTCAGGCAATCTGGCAAAGATAAATATTTTGCAGAAATCGAAGAATAGCCCATCCGATTCCACAAATATTTCGCCGCTGGATTTTCTCTTCAAATCAAAAAAATCCGCATCATTAATTTTGACAAATCAAAACACTAATACCGAAAAAGAAGAGCAGCTATCTGCAATCCCTTCAGCCGTTAAGATTTTTCTGGCTTCCCAGAACGGGAATGAAATCAATCTTGTTGAGAAAACCGTCAATATTACAAAGGGACCTGCACAGCTCAAAGATACTTTGGAGTCTCTTATCAATTACAGGGAGGATCCTCTTTTAAACCTTGTTCCTTTAAACACAAAAATCAGAAAAGTCTGGATAAAAAATGATGTGGCTTACATTGACTTCAGTGAGGATTTTTCCTATAACTCTTATGGTATAATCGGCTATAAAATTCAGATCTATCAGGTTGTTTATACGGCCACACAATTTCCCCAGGTGAAAGCGGTTTATTTTTATATGGAAGGTAAGCCTGTGGAATACCTCGGTGGAGACGGCTACATCATTCATAACCCTATCTATCCATATTCCTCGCTCCCGAAATTTTCTATGCAATAGATTATCAACACTTTTCAAATTCCAACCTTAGCTCAGGACATTACCTTTTCATCAATTTAATTCATGGCGATAAAAGCAAAGACAACGGAAAACAATTTTTTAAATAACAGCTATGAAAATTTTTAATCGTAAATTATTCTCTTATAATAATGATATTTTATATTTTTAAAAATATTTTGTCATCGGGGTAAATATTTAGTTTAGAAAAATATTTAATATGAAGGGCGTTATAACATTGATTTCAGACATACGATTATTGGATTCAAGTATTGATTTCATCAGGAAATTTTTCAAAATCTGTATATCATAAAAATATTTATAAAGTATTTGCCAAAGAAATTCATCTGTTTTATAATTAAAGTTTGGATGAATATGAAAGAAGCTGTTATTACGGTTTTATTCATTGATTGATTTTGGAGGTCTTGCATGACTAAGAACAAAATACTTTTAAAATGGGTTGAAGAAATGGCATCCGTTTGCAAACCCGAAAAGATTCACTGGTGCGACGGCACAGAGGAAGAGTACAACAAAATGGCTGAAGATCTTGTAAAAAACGGAACATTTATAAAGTTAAATGAACATAAGCGGCCCAACAGTTACTATGCAAGATCGGATGCCGGGGATGTCGCTCGCGTGGAAGACAGGACTTTCATCTGCTCAAAAAATAAAGAAGACGCCGGTCCAACTAATAACTGGGTTGATCCAGTTGAAATGAAGAAAAAAATGCTAGACTTATATAAAGGTTGTATGATTGGAAGAACAATGTTTGTAATCCCTTTCAGCATGGGACCTCTCGGTTCTAATATCTCGCATATTGGAGTAGAGTTGACCGATTCTCCCTATGTAGTTTGTAATATGAAAATTATGACCAGAATGGGGCAGAAAGTCCTTGACGTACTTGGCGATGGTGAATTCGTGCCATGTCTTCATTCGGTTGGCGCGCCTCTGAAACCCGGCCAAAAAGACGTTCCATGGCCGTGCAATCCCGATAATAAATACATTGTACATTTCCCAGAGGAAAAAACTATATGGTCATATGGATCGGGGTACGGCGGTAATGCGTTGCTCGGGAAAAAATGCTTTGCTTTAAGGATCGCATCGGTTATGGCAAAAGAAGAAGGCTGGCTGGCTGAGCATATGCTGATCCTTGGAATAACTAATCCTAAAGGAGAAAAATATTATGTAGCAGCGGCATTTCCAAGCGCCTGCGGTAAGACCAATCTGGCCATGCTTATCCCTACGATCCCAGGATGGAAGGTTGACTGCATTGGTGATGATATTGCCTGGATGAAGTTCGGAAAAGACGGAAGGCTTTACGCAATAAACCCTGAATCGGGCTTTTTTGGCGTCGCGCCCGGAACTTCAATGAAGTCAAATCCAAATGCTATGTTTTCGTTAAAAAGGAATTCCATTTTTACTAATACAGCCCTTACCCTGGATGGAGATATCTGGTGGGAGGAAATGACAGATAAACCCCCCGATAAATTGATCGACTGGAATGGGAATGAATGGGTTCCAGAATCCGGGAAAAAGGCGGCTCATCCCAACGCCCGCTTTACATCTCCGGCATCCCAATGCCCGGCGATTGACCCTGCCTGGGAAGACCCTAAAGGAGTCCCTATTTCCGCGATACTTTTCGGAGGGAGAAGATCTTCCGTGGTTCCGCTTGTACACCAATCTTTCAACTGGCAGCATGGAACTTTCTTAGGCTCCATTATGGCAAGCGAAACAACCGCAGCGGCAGCAGGGGCAGTCGGGAAATTACGACGCGACCCATTTGCAATGCTTCCTTTCTGCGGATATCATATGGGGGATTATTTTTCACATTGGATTAAAATTGGGAAGAAAAGCACTGAGGATAAACTGCCAAAGATATTTTATGTAAACTGGTTCAGAAAATCCCCTGATGGAAAATGGCTGTGGCCCGGTTACGGCGAGAACAGCCGTGTGCTCAAATGGGTGATTGAGAGGATTAACGGTGGCTCTAAAGCAGAAAAAACGGCCATTGGTTATGTTCCATCGATAGACGGCCTTGATCTATCAGGCTTGAAAATAGATAACAATGACTTGAAAATCCTTTTAAGCGTAGATAATGAAGAGTGGAAAAATGAGATCCAAGGGATTCATGATCATTTCAAGCAATTCGGCAGCCGTTTACCTGAAGAACTCAATATAGAACTCAATAATCTTAAGAAAAGACTAAATGATTAAGTGTGCAAATCGGTAAAGGGATGATATGAATCATCCCTTTTACCCTTTATTTTCTGCCGTTTTGATCTTTAAAAGGTTCTTTGAAACAACTTTATCTTTATAAATTTCTGGCAGATATTTTTTTACCATTGCTATCAATTCATCCTCAGATATTGATGTAACTCTTCCTTCATCATATTCTTTTACAACCCAGGAGTAAATTTCTTTAACTCCTGCATGGTCTTTATGGATTTCATCCTTTTTATCAAGATTGAAATATACGTTAATCCAGGCGCAAATACCGGATGCCCCTGATTTATCCGTTATTATTACTTCGGGAGACCTGTTAAGTATGGCTTTTGTGTCAAAAATATTATAAATCTCCTCATCCTTTAGAAGCCCATCGGCATGTATTCCGGCTCTGGTGGTATTGAAATCCTTACCAACAAAGGGCATATTGACAGGAATAACCGTATTTGTATGCATTTCCAGAAAATTCCTTATTTTTGTTATGACGCTTAAATCCATACCATTAGATGTTCCGAATAACTGCGTATATTCAACCGCCATGCCTTCAAGCGGGGTGTTTCCAGTTCTTTCTCCGAACCCTAACAGCGTTGTATTTACTGCACAGCAGCCGTAAAGCCAGGCTGTGGCTCCATTAACCAGAGCCTTGTAAAAATCGTTATGGCCATGCCATTCAAGATTTTCCGAAGGAACCCCGGCGTATTCACGCAAACCATAAATTATTCCCTGAACAGAACGCGGCAGGGCGCTACCAGGATAATTGACGCCTAGGCCAAGGGTATCGCAGGCACGAATTTTTACCGGTATCTTTGATTCTTCCGCAATTTTCATTAATTCCGTGGCAAAAGGAACAACAAACCCGTAAAAGTCAGCCCTTGTTATGTCCTCAAAATGGCATCGAGGTATTACCCCTGCTGCAATGGCATCCTTAACTATCCCGAGATAGAGATCCAATACCTCTCTTCTGTTCCTTTTCATTTTTTTGAAAATATGATAATCTGAGACGGACGTCAGAATACCGGTTTCTTTCATACCAAGACTTTTGACTAATTCAAAGTCAGATTTCGATGCTCTTACCCAGGAAGTGATTTCCGGATATTTAAAATCCAGTTCCAAACATTTTTCAACAGAGTCTCGGTCCCTTTTACTGTAAAGAAAAAACTCGGTCTGCCGTATCATTCCTTTTGGCCCGCCAAGCTCATTCAGATATTTGAAAAGCTGCACGATATGATCAATTTCGTATGGCGGCCTGGATTGCTGTCCGTCCCGGAAAGAAGTATCGGTAATCCAGACATCTTTCGGAGTCTGCATCGGGACAAAACGGTCATTGAAAGGTATTTTCGGAACTTCCGTGTAGGGAAAAATATTGCGGTAATACTGACCTTCCTGAACATCCTCAAGGATATAAGTGTCCGGTGCGGCTTTCAACCTCCCGGTTTTTTCTTTTTTTATCAATGGTTTGTCAAGGTTATACTCCATAATTCCATCCTTATTATAATATAGCTTTGGTATTAATTCATTATATTATAATAAGTTCCGGTTTGAAAGTCAAAGAATGCTTCAATTTCCCTATTTATAGAATTTCTTTTCAAATATCAGGTAATTTAGTATAATAAATAAAGGCGGTTTAATAGGATAAAAGTGAAGTAATACCATTCCAGCTTATTACAATTGATCTGCTTTCAGAATTAATTGTAAAAGCAAAGAATTCAGAACGGCTTCGTATGAATTATAATCTGCAAGAACTCCAGGATCAGGTCCAGCGTTTTTTAAACGCTATCGAGCCTGGTTCTTATATCCGGCCGCTCCGGCATGAAAATCCTCCGAAAACCGAATGTTTTGTAATTTTGAAAGGAAAATGCCTGATTTTTATTTTCGATGATGAAGGAAGAATTCTCTATATCAAAGAATTGAGCGAAAAGGGAAACCGCTGAGTTGATATAAATCCGGGCGTCTGGCATACAATAATAAGTTTGGAATCCGGAAGCGTTTTCTTTGAGGTAAAGGATGGACCTTATATACCATTAACCGACAAGGATTTCGCAGCCTGGGCCCCGCCTGAAAAAACTTCCGAATCTGTTGTTTACCTTAATTATTTAAAAAGAATGGCGAAAAACCTTAGTAATAAAAAATTATAATAACCATTCCAAATAATTGGTAATTCCAAGTTACAGTAGTTTAATTCCATTATCAAAAATTTGGATTTTTCCTTCCTTATAAAGCATTCCGGCGGCTTTTTTAAAAGATTTTTTACTCATCTCAAGAGCAGACTGTATGGTTTCAGGCGGGCTATTGTCATTCAAAGGCAGGAAGCCTTTACTGTCTTTCAAGGCCTTAAATAATCGGGCTTTACATGCATTGATTTCTTCAAGACCGTTTTTTCTTATAGTGACATCGATTTTACCGTCATCGCGAATTGTTTTTATATAGCCCTGAAGATTGTCCCCGATGTTAATTTTTTTGTAAACATCGTTCTGATAAAGTATCCCGGCATATTTTTGATTGATAATCGATTTATATCCCAGATCAGTAATTGCATAAATAAGAAGGTTTACAATTACTCCAGTTTTTAAAAGATCCCTGTCTTCATCCAGGATTTCCCTTTCAAGAAATTTATCGATCTTTGCGGAAGCGAAAAGCCTGTCCGTCAATTTATCAAGACAGAGTTTTACAACATAACGCTTTCCTTTTTCAATGAATTTCGGCTGTTCACTGTAAGGCAGAAGAAGCTGGTTATCAATCCCCCAGTCCAGAAAAGCCCCGTATTTATTGATATCTTTCACTTCAAGAAAAGCGTATCCTTCAAGAATAAATTCAGGCTTCTGTGTTGTAGCGATTGGCCTATTTTCTGAATCTTTATAAATAAAAACATGCAGGGTATCACCGATTTTTGTCCCTTTAGCCACATATTTTGCCGGTAGTAAAATTTCACTGTCTCCTGTGTTGAGATAAATCCCGAAATTCAATTCCTTAACGACTTTAAGATCATAATATTTGCCGATCTCGATCATACCTGTCTCCCGAATCTATATTTTAATTGGATTCCTAAGATATTACAATATATTAATTTTTCCTTTTTTGTTTAATACAATATAATAATAACCGAATTACGCAATGAAAGGAGATTTTAAATGAAATATCAAGAAATTATTAACCTCCTCAACCTGAAACCGCATCCTGAGGAAGGCGGTTATTTCAGCGAAACCTACAGGTCTGATGAAAATATTTCCGGCAGATCGCTGCCTGAAAGATATAATAGCGGCCGCAGTTTCGGAACTTGTATTTATTATCTTCTGACAAAGGATTCAATCTCGGCGATGCATAAATTGAATAGCGACGAGATTTTTCATTTTTATCTGGGTGATCCCATTGAAATAACTCTACTTTATCCCGACGGTAGCGGGGGTATTCATATTCTTGGCCCGGATTTATCCGGGGGAATGAGACCTCAGATTATCGTTCCAATGGGTGTCTGGCAGGGTTCGAGACTTATCGGAGGAGATTTTGCACTTTTAGGGACAACAGTAGCCCCCGGTTTTGAATACGATGATTATGAGAATGGGAAAAGAGATAAATTAATTAAATTGTATCCTGAATTTATGAATAATATAATAAAACTCACAAAATAATATTTATTTTTGGTTCAGGTCTTTAGTAAAAACAAGAATATCATTTCGCTTAGTCCAGCCTGTTTTATTCCAGAAAGTTTGTCCCAACTCATTATCTTTTACGACAAATAGATGGCATCTTAATATTCCTTTTTTTCCCAAATTTTTAATTGCCTTATCGATAAGCTTTTTCCCTACTCCTTTCATTCTGAAAGCCGGATCTACAGCAAGGTGATATATAAACCCGCGTCTTCCATCATGACCACAAAGTACAGTTCCAATGACTTTTCCTCCGGTTTCTGATACAAAACTCATCCCGGGATTTCTGTCCAGAAATATTTTTATGTTTTCTTTATTGTCGGATTCATTCAATCTTATGCCGGATGTAATACTCAATAATTCATATGATACCTCATAATCAAGAATTGTCATCTCCCGGATTGTAAAGCCGGACATAAAAACTCCTCTATATTAAATACATGCTTTTTGTCAAGCACTCAATAATAAAAAATATATCGTCATATCAGCAAAAATGTGTGTAACAACCGGTGCCAGCATACCGCCGGAAGCACTCCGGATCAATCCTATGAAAAATCCATATATCCCTGCCAGCATCATACCGCTGATTCCCCTGGGAAATCCATGGTAATGGATTAGTCCGAAGAATACTGATTGGATTATATTGATCAGAATTAAATTAATAAAAATCATTTCCAGTTCATTCCACAAAATACCTCTTAAAATGAACTCTTCGCATATTGTGTTAAAAATTGAAAACAATACCCCGGCAATAATAATCAGTATAATATTGTTGTGGGGAAGCATTTTTGTGAGATCTCCGACATCCGGTTTTGAGAAAATAAACCAGAGTGTAAGGCCGATGGAACTCAAAACAATTGTAGGAATCATTAATAAAAGGGTAATTTTGTTAAATCTCCCGATTTTTAGCCAGGTTGTTTCGTCCCTTACCGGTTTTGAAAAGCCGAATATAATGAAATAGATTAGTAAAGGTGCTAAAAATGAAAAAGGCCAAGGTAAACTGATACAAATCCCAATAAAAAAAATTACCCAGAAAAAAGAGACGCTGAAAAGTTGAAATTGATTCCGGAAAAAATAAATCTCTATTACAAGACAAGGTATGAGTAAAAGCCAGGAATATGGACTGTTATAAAATAGCGTGAAAAATGGAATAATGATTGTTAATAATAATAATATCGAATTAAAATATTTATTTTTCATAACTCAAATCCGGGTGATTTATTATTCAACTTTTAAAAATATCAATTTGATGGTAATAATTATATTAACTAAATCTCTAAATAAATTCCAATTATTATACTTTTAGCAGCTCAAAATCTCATTAACACTATTTTAAATAAACTTAAATAATATTAATATTGCTTTTTTGACCTAAATTACCCGGTAATATAAAATATATGTCTATTTGAAGCTTTCATATCACTTTAATAAATATATTCAAAGTTAACATAATAAATTAAGGACTGTTAATATGAAATATTTATTTTGTTTATTTCTTTTAATTTTACCTATATGCCTTAATGCAGGGATATTCGGCGATTCACTTGCTAAGCCCGGCCAGAAGATTTCTGTAATAAAAACAGAAAATTTTGATTTTATTTTTCCCGAATCATCCCGGGAAACTGCTGAATATCTGGCATCAAAAGCGGATAATATTTATAACCGTCTTGCAGGTGAATATCATATGCCACGTCAATTCAGGGTACCGGTTGTAATAACTCCGGATATAGGCTTTTTGAACAGTGCTTACGAAATAGCCCCTTTCCCGAAAATCGTGATTCTTGATTTTCCATATTCGGCAGATAACAGCCTTGGCAACCAATCAAACTGGATTATCGATGTTTTTACGCATGAATTGACCCATACAGTAAGTTTGAGCTGCGGTGACGGTACAGGCGATGTATTGCGCATTCTTTTCGGCGAATGGGTAATGGATTCATTAATGCAGCCTGTCCGCCCGGGTTTCCTTATCGAGGGAGCCGCTGTCAGCAGTGAAAGTTCAGAAGGCTTCGGCAGAGCCAACGACCCGATTGTCAGGAACACAATCCAGCAGGACATTCTTGAGGGAAAAGAAAAAAATCCTATTCAGGCATCTTATGCATATGACCTTTACGGTGAGGGAAATATCTATTATTTTTATGGAGGGGTTTTCTGCCAGTATATACAGAGGAAATATGGCATGGACAAGTTTTCTCAACTCTGGCATGTTACGGGAAGCCTTTCAATCGAATATATTTTCGGCTTTTCAAGTATTTTCCAGAGTATTTACGGAACTTCCCTTGACTGGGAGTGGATGCTCTTCCTTCAGGAATTAGGTAATGCAGCCCAGCCTGCAGGCGTGACAAGAAATGTCGCAGTAATTACGCATGACTACCGGATATTGTATTCGCTTTGCGCAGCTGGTAAAAATTTGTATTATAATGATGAAACGGACGGAAAGGTCAGGAAGTATGAATTATCCAGCCGGAAGACATCAACCCTTTTAGACTTTAATGCTGAAACAATATCTCCTTCGGAGGATGCAAAAAGCCTTGGGATAACTTTTACTGTGATGAAAGGCCAGTTTCCATACAGGATCGGCCGTATTTACAACCTTGAAAAGCAGAGACTTAATTCACGAGAATATACTAACGCTATGGAAATCCTGCCTCTTTCAAACGGCAATATTCTGGAAATACGGCACCGGCTACATTTTACCGATCTGGTCATGATTTCAAAGGATGGTTCTGAGAATGTTTTAATCAGCGGAAACAATGCGCTGAACTTAAGCGACCTAACATCCTATGGATCAGGAAAAATTGCTTTTCTGATGGATGATCATGGGAAAAGAAGTATCAAAATTCTGGATATTGAATCCGGTAAATTATTTTCTTTTGAAGGGCTTCCCGATTCGGTAAAATTTATAAGAGGTCTTTCATTAGACAACGGCAATCTGTTT
Organism: uncultured Spirochaetota bacterium; assembly: GCA_963783575.1. GTDB lineage: Bacteria > Spirochaetota > Brevinematia > Brevinematales > JAOACQ01 > CAWEAK01. Next base: position 610,943 of record CAWAOD010000009.1, read on the forward strand.
TTTGTTTATGAGAATACAGGGTCGCTTTACAAACTGGGAATGATTAAAGGAGATCAAGCGATATTATGTACAAATATATATAGCGGAGGAGTTTTCAATCCCGTCAGCATTGACGGATCGATTTATTATATAGCAAATTTCTCCGAAGGTCAGAAAATCGCAAAATATCCGGAAGCTGAAGCTGATTTAACCGGAATTCGATATGAGGTTGCATTAAAAGAATACTCAAGTAAAATTGACGAACCCTTTTTGACGGCTGAATCTCAAGTAAATTCAATCAAAAATACAGAATATTCTCCATGGAACTATGCATTTCTTGATTCCCGCTATCCGGTAACTTCTCTTGGCAGGAACCTGGTTCCTGACAGCCTGGGTTTGGGTTTTATTTTCGGTGATGCAATGGAAGAAAACAGTGTTAATATTGAAGCTTCATTTAATTATATGGCGCTTCACCCCGATATCTTATTAGACTGGCAGAATACATCCCTTCCTTATCATCCCGGGCTGGTTTTTTCCGATCAGGCCGTATATTACGGATCATTGGACAGATATGTCCGTGAAACCACCGCTCTTGCTTCTGTAAGTTCTGTCTGGTATTTTTTTAATGATTCCGCGATTTTTGCAGGATTGGCTGCAAGCTACGGTATTGCTGCTGTCGATCCGGGAACAGGCCAGATACCATATTACTGGCATTATCAATATCAAAATACAGTTGCCGAAGGGTACCTTGGATATTCAAGCCTATACATTAAACCATCCAGATTTTACGAGGCCGAAGGTCTTCAAACGGTAACATATCTGGATTATCAGTTTGAAAGCAGAACTTATAAATCTGAGACGCTTCTGCAATTTTATCCCGGATTACCCTGGCCGGATTATTTCCTGCTGTCCGCAGCTTATAGTCCCTCAGCGGTTTTCAATCCTTCTTCCCAGAGCCTGACTTTCGGGCAGGACCACTATCCTGCTTACTGGGAATATTACAACTTTCCGAAATACTCCAATTATTATTTTGGAGGCGAATGGAACAATCTATTATACAGCTGGGAAATTCAGAACGGATTCTGGCATTTGTATTTTAATAGGCTCTATTTTACTGCCGGCTATAGATATGCTTATCTGGCTGATACTTATTTGAATTCGATTTTTATAAGGATGAGCCTAAATTTCGGACATCCGAATTATTCAGGCGGTGTAACCCCATGCTTTGAAGTTTTTTATCGATTGAACGACGGCGATGCCGGATGTTTTTTCAATCTTGTCATTGTCGATCTCGCCCTATTATTTCAGGATAAACAAGGTTTATTCAAGGATAAACAGGGATCGGATGGGGTGAAAAAACATCCGGAATGGTAAGTGAATAAACTAAATAACTGTAAAAAAGGGAAAGAGCGTATACTCATTCCCATAGATATAACTTTGTTGAAATGTTTAATATTACTGTATATATTATTTCGCTGACGACACAATTAAGTAAAATGCGCCAAAACCTGCAGCCGCTCCAAGACAGCATCCTCCTGAAGCATATAATAGATTATTCATCTTTGCCTTATCTTTATATCCTTCATTAAATCCCATAACATAATCGGCTGATTTTCCTATTAGTGCTTCCATGGGTGCGTTTGCCGGAACTAAAGCCGCAACAACGACATCGACGATATCAATATATAAGACCTAATAGCTGAATCTCAAAACGGTTCTCTAATAATAACTAATTTTCTGACATCAAATAACTTTTTTAGTTAATAAGAATAGCTTCTCAGGCAAAATAAAGAGCGAAGAGCTTGACATTTACAAGTATATTATATCCATGCTTTATTAGGTATGATAATGATATTACTTATGAATTGAAATAAATTTTCTAATTAAACATTACATAGAAATTGAATTGTAAGCATCAATAAATTTTTGTTCCTTTAATTTTTCAGCTATTTGAATCTGAATTAGATCAAGAACATATTTATAGCCATCTTCAATTTCGTTCATACCTACTAATGGTACTGTTGTTTTTTCGGAATAGGCAACTTCACTCCATAAAGCCGGTAAATCAGAAGATTTTTTAAGTTCCATCAATAACTTCATTTCAATATTATAGGCCATATATCCGTCACACCAAAAGTAGACAATGCCAATATTCAGCTGAGGAATATTTTGAGAATCATCAATCGGTTCATAACCGACTGATCTCAAACAATCACTGATCATATTTTTAATAGTAGTTAAAGGCAACGGGGATTTTACTTCCAATGCGAAAGGCATACCATATGTATTCCTGACAACGCCTACCTGAGATGGGTTATTTCTTCCCTTATCCTGGGATCTTAAATCTTTTATTATCAGAACTATTGGTTTTTTCCCTGATACTTGCTCTGAAGGCCTTGTATAATGTAATGTTAGCGAACAACCGCTTAAAGAAAAAGCGATAAAACCTGTCATTAAAATAATTAAATACTTAAACTTACCACACATAAACACCCTCCAAAAAACATAATATAAAATTGAGAATCAAATTGCCTTATAATAAATCTAATCGAAAATGAATTCATTGCCTCGAAATATACACGAAAATTGTTCAAAAAGCAAACCACTACCTTCAACTCCTTCAAGACAATATCTTATATATAAATTAATTTAAAGATGGTTCGAAAATCTCATTGAACCAATATTCTAAAAAATGGAACTGTCCTTAATTTTTTGTAAATATATATGAAAGAAAATCAAAAACTTCATCAGTATTTAAATAGGCATTTTAATAATGAGTTATTAGAAGTGACTAAAATTAAATACTAATATAGTTTATTATCTGCTGCTTGAAGCTGATGCACCAATGATAATTACATACAAAATTACTTCAGCTGCGGCGCTTACACCACATCCATACATGGCATATTTAAAATTAGCTCCCTTTGCACTTTCTTTAAATCCATCTGTGTATCCTAAAACATAAGAGGAAGATTTTCCCATCAAATCTTCGACCGGTACAGTCGGATCAATAACATATGGGAGGATTATTCCTAAAACACCGAGCAAACAACCACTGAAAAACCAAGCTCCATTTCCTGCTTTAGCGCCTTTAGCCATCCCTTCAATTTTGCCTTTTACGAAATCATCGGTTGAGGATGTTGATGCATTTGTCGATGTTTCTACAGGAGCAACATTTGTGGAAACAGTATTGGTATCTGAAAATACAACTAATGGCAGAAGCAGCAGATTACCTGCCAATACAACGGCTAAAATTCTTTTTGATAATCCCATTCTGTAATCCTCCTAAAATAAAAAATATATATTATTATTAATTATTATTTTTGATTTGTCAATATTTAATGTGGTATAATAAAATAAATTCATAATTGTAAAACATTATTATTTCAAAGTATTTAACTAAATATAGATACACGCTTTATTGTCATATAAAACCAACAAATAAACCGGCAACAAAATGAAGTAATTTTACTTCCGTTCAAAATAAAGAGTTAAGCATATTAAATTATTAAAATTATAATCCCGACAGCAGCACCAACGCCGCAGCCTATAAGGGCATAATTAAAGTTAGCCGACTTAGCTTTTTCATTGAAACCGTCAGTGAATCCTAATACATAAGAGGAAGATTTCCCGATCAAATCCTCGGTCGGTAAAGTCGGATCAATCATATAGGGCAGAATTAGCCCAATAACACTCAGTAAGCATCCGCTGAAAAACCAGGCCCCATTCCCTGATTTAGCGCCTTTAATCATACCATCCATTTTACCTTTGACGTAATCATCTGTTTTGGCAGATGCTGAAGGTACGGTAGTATTTGTAACTATACTGTTTGTAATTACATTTGTAAGAGTGTTTTCTTTTCCGGCATCAAACACTAATTCATAATTCTTACCTTCTTCAATGTTTATTGCTTTTATACCCAGAACTTTACCGCTGTTTTCAATCCTGATAAGGTTAGAAACTCCGGCACGGACATTACTAAGGTTCAATTCACCGTTTATGTCGGCTTTGCCTGAAGATACATTATTAATAAATATCTCTGACATTGGCTTTGTTTTAACTGATAAAGAACCGGAAGGAAAATAATCAAGTGCATAAACCTCTCCCTCTTTAACTGTAATAAAATTGCGATAAACTTCTTTTTCGACGCCCTGGCCGGGAATCCTCAATGAGATTTCGTTTGCCGAATCAGCTACTATACTGTCCATATAACCTGCGTTTTTATTGATTTCTTTCTGAAAATTTCCATTTATAAAAAGCTTATAGTCCCTATTCTCAGACTCAATATCGACCTTAAGCTTTCCAGTTGTTATTGTTCTACCCAGGATTAAGGAACTGATGTTCTTTATCAACTTATCAATAGTATCGAAAATATCAACCCCGGCTTTATCTTCGTACTTTCTTTTCAGAATAAGGTCTCCCGTAGTGACATCATACACATAAACATTAATCAGAATGGTATCTTTTTGCTTGTTGACCTTATAATCCCCAACGATGATGTGTTTGGCTTTCATCAAAAGCCCCATGTCGAGAGCTGTGTTAATATCTAGTTTTTTTGATTCCCAGAAATTGTTCTGTTTGGCATGTTTTTCCACATCATCAAATTCTATAATCTTCACACCGGGTACTTTCGAGAGAAAAATTATCATAGACTTACTGATGACAAGATTTATATCTTTATCCGGCTTATCGCCCATATTAATAAAACCGATAACGGCAAGGGTCTGTTTATCTTCTAAAGTTGATAAAGATCCGCTGCCTGATTTATTGTCTTTAATCATAACATTTGCCGTATTAGTTGAAACAGTATTCGTATCTGAATAAACAAATAACGGTACAAACAAAATGTTATATATCAAAACAGCCGACAGAATTTTTTTTAATACTCCCATACTGAAATCCTCCCCTAAATTAAAATAATTTTAAATATTATTTAATAATATTCCTGATTTGTCAATATTGCCGGTTTAAAATCCTATATGGGCAGTTCGAAAATCTCATTAAAATCAGTTTTTATAAAACGGAACTGTGGGCTTTTATTATTGCCCTTAAGTTTTTATAAATATATATAAAAGAAAGATAAAAACTTCATCAATATTTAAACAAACACCTCTAAAAATGAGTTTTTAGAGGTGCCCATATTAAGCCAAAATTATAAAATCACATAAGGGGACCGCCGGAAGAATAAGCCGCAAAAACAATGATGAAATATATAGCGACATCCGCCGCCGCATTTACGCCGCACCCGTATAGGGCGTATTTTAAGCTAGAAGCCTTTGCCTTTTCAATAAACCCTTCAGTATAACCTTAAAACGTAAGAGGAAGGTTTACCTATAAGATCGTTGTTTGGAACTGATGGATCTATAGCGCAGGGCAGAATTAAACCAATTACACTCAATAAAAACCCGCTAAAAAACCAATATCTATCGCCTGAATTGGAGCCCTTGATCATCCCCTCCATTTTGCCTTTTACAAAATCATCCATGGATAGTTCAGCATTGTATGCTAAAATATTGGTTTCTGAAAAAACCAATAGCGGCAGAATCAATAAATTGAAGGTTATTATGGAAGACAAAGTCCTTTTTAATAATCCCATTCTGAAATTCTCCGTTAATAAAGATCCTCAAGGCAAAGCCTCAAGGTATTAAAATCAGAAAAACTGAAAGCCCAAGCTCAATCCTTAAAAAGATCTAATAATTCATTTCTATTAAAATATCGTTAAGGAATTTTGTGTTTATTTTTTCATTATGGTCTTCGGCTATCTTTCTTGCATTTTGAATATTCCCGGAATAATAGCGGTCCATAACAAACATTCCGACAAGAATCGCATCGGCATAATTTCCTGAAAGAATACTTGAATAGATGTAAACAATAATAGCGCTGTTCAAAGCCAGTGCGTTCAAACCGCTCAAAAAGTTTCCGGCATAAATCTGGCCTGAGCCTATTATAAAAGTTGATAACCATCCTGCCAATTCCGGCGATTTATAATCCGCTTTTTCAGCTTCTTTGAGTTTTAAACGTATAAAAGAGGCCATTTTTAATCCTGTTCTCTGGAAAGTCTGAGGATTTACCTGATTCCAATAATCCAGGTAACGGTTAAATGCCTGATCCGCACTGGTCCATTCGGAATTTATAATATAAGATAGGAATAAAAGGAAAGCAGCCTGTTTTTTTATATCCGGATCATCCTGGAAATTCTCAAGCTCCAGTAATTCCATCCGAACTTCGCTTTTATTGTAATCATTAATTCTGGTATATTGTATTTCAAGGGTATAAATATTTTTAATCTTTTCATCTTCAACTGCTGTTCTGGCAGCTTCAAGAAGAGACAGGCACAAGTCTTTCTTGCCTGATTTACGGTAAGTTCCGGCTATTTCTATAATAAGTGATGTATTTGTATAGCTATCCGGATGAAAAAAAAGATAGCGCTTATATTCATGCGCCGCGTTTTCAAAATTTCCATTGCGGTTGAGTTCTCTCGCCAGTATAAGTTCGGAATCTTCAGTATAAACAAAATTGAAAAATACAATCATTAACAAAATGTTTATAATGATTTTATTTATCATAGCTATTCAGAACCTTATCCATTTTTTCATCCAGTTCTTTTTTCATGTGGTTATTATAGTCATCGGCTGCAATATATGAACCATATATATCACCGGTATAGAAAACAAATCCAAGCGAAGCTGTTACCCATCCCCTGACAGATGAAATATTTTCCTGGGAGAAATAATAAGCGGAAAAAAGAGCAAATGACGCGACAGTTACAAAGGAAAAAAGGCCGTCAAAAGGCCTGTCGGTATAAAATTTTCCGCTTCCGGGAATAATTACCGAAAAAATTGATGCCAATACCGGATTTTTCGATTGAATCCTCTTATGATTCTTATAAAATTCCTGAAATTCGGAAAAAATCAGGTTTCTATCAACCGGAAGTATCTCCGTGGGAAGTGAAAACAGCTTATCACCCTGCTCTTTAACCCCCAACCGGAAATAATCCAACCCGGCAAGAAATGACCAGTCGTTTAAAAATGGAAAAGTATCATAATTCTTATTAATAATGTCCAATGAAGAATTATAATTGCTGGATTCTGCAAAACAAACAGCCAGATTTAGTTTTGCATTTTCTTCAAGCGAAGAGCCGGGGAATTTATTGAGAAATGTGATATAAAATGCTGAAGCCTTTTGAGGAAGTCCTGATTTTTGATAACATCTTCCGATTTTATAAACGCTTCCCGAAAAGTAAGGCTCAATAGGATATAAGGCAATAAGCCGCTGAAATTCCAATGATGCTCCTGAATAATCACCCTCGGCATAAAGACTTTCAGCAAAACGGTTAATGGAATCCGCCGAGAAATAATCTGTTTCTCCAAAGATTTTAATATTTGAAATTAGTAATAAAAATAATAAAAGCGATGGTTTTATCATAAAACTTCCTAGGGTAAAGGATCAATGCACAGGTCAGTTTTCTCATCCACCGGATAGTATTCTTTTGATTTTGGATGGCATCTCTGAAGTCTGTCGGATGACATCAAGATTCCCCTCAAAAGTCCGAATTTTTTTATGGCCTGTTCGCTATAATGGGAACAACTTAGCTGAAACTGACAGGAGGGTTTATCCTGTGATGAAATACATGCCTGATATAGATGAATCGCCATTATGGATACCAATTCCCAGTCATTACTTGTACGTGGAATAATGGAAGATTGCCGTTCATCATGATTCAGGTTTTCATTTCCGTAACTATCAATTATAAACCTTTTTTCCTGAAAATCATTGTTTAACTGCTCTCCAAATGCACTGCTAATAAAATAACCGGTTAAGATCAAGAAATAAATAAATCCGATAATCAATTTTACCATAAGACATCCTGAAACGAAGCTTTTGATGGGATTTTCGCAGCATCAGCAATTTCAGGGAAAATAGAATTTTGAATTATGTTGGAATAATGGATTTCCTGCCTGATAAAATTCGTCCCCATATGCGATTCAATTATAATTATTTTTGGGAAACGGTAGTTTTTATTAAGAACAGTGTATTCATCAAAATATGTCGCAAGCATTTCATTTTTTTTCTTATCGAAGATCCTGTAAAGAATGATATTTTTATTGCTGGTTGTAAGCTCTGCTTTCAGGATGGTATTCTTAAATTGTGCGGGAGGGTCCCAGTCCGTAATAAGAACTTTGTTAGACAACAAGCTCTCCTTTAGTACAAAACCAGAAGCCGATAAGCCAAGGTCGCTTTTTGTCAAACTATCAAGTTGAAACTGCATCGCTTTCGCACTATTTTTTTTATTAATCATTCTTAGGACTTTATTTTCATCGGGGTAATATATTAAATTTGTCAAACCCTCATAATAAATCCATTGATTTATTGGTTTCAAGACCTGCATTACAAAATATTCTGTTCCGGAAATGTATATTTTTCCTTCAACTATGTCAATTGAATTATTGATTATCTTTTTCTGAACGAAATCCATCTGGATATTTCCCGAAAAAGAAAAACATTTTACTGAAAACATAATTATTAATACAATAAACTGATATAGTCTTATCATAAAAGAACCTCATTTAAATAATTATAATACAGAAATGAATTATACTCAAAGAGAAGTATTAAATCTTAATTATTGCTAATATTTACTGCGATAATACCAAGTTTTTCAATCAAAACTGACATTTCCAGGAACCATAATTTATTTTCAGGAATCTCGGGAACCTCTGGATATAAATATTTTACTATATTAATTTTTAATTCCTGTTTCAAATCATTGTTTTGAGGAAGAAAGAAAAAAGTCAGGATTTCCTTATGTTCTTCTCCTATCCCTAAAAACAGAAAGCATAGATCCTTCAGCCATAAATAATTGATAATTTTTCCCATAAACCGGCCTGTATCATAGAAATCAACAGTTTTTCTACCTATTAAAGGATTTATAATGCCGAATAAAAATAATAATTTATCGGAAGTTTTTTTAAATAAATAATCAACTGGTTCTCTATTTAGCGGATGCTCTAATTCAATCGATTTATAAGCAAGATATTCGGAAATTCTAATAAAAATCTTATTTTGGCTGTAATTTGCAATAATTTGATCAACCAATTGTTTCCGGACTAATTGCTTATTATCATCGGATAAATTATTAATAATTTTGGCTTCTTCAGGAAAAGCCGGAGAATAATTAATTGTTAATTGAAATATTTGAATGAAAATAACAAATATAAGACATTTTTTAACAAACTTGCAATTTTTCATATTACAGTAGTTTTAAGTTTTTTTCTATTTTCAAAATCTTCAATAGCAAGTGTAATCAAGCGGTCCACCAGTTCCATATAACCGATCCCGCTGTATTCCCAAAGTTTTGGATACATACTTATCTTTGTAAATCCCGGAATGGTGTTGATTTCATTAACATAGATACAGCCGTTATCTGAAAGAAACATGTCCACGTGGCCCATGCCGGTACAGGATAAAACCTGAATGTTTTAACTGCCAGTTCCTGTATTTTTTTAACTATCTCTCGGGACAAATCAGCCGGTATTTTTAATACTGCACCGTCTTCATCTATGTACTTTGCTTCATAAGAATAAAATCCACCTTTGGGAACGATCTCTCCGGGAACAGAGGCCAGGAGGATATCATTGCCAAGGACGGCGCATTCGATTTCACGTCCGGAAATGCATTCTTCCACAATTACTTTCAAATCATACTCAAAGGCTTCTTCCAGGGCTTTTTTATATTCACCTTCATCAGTAACCCTGCTTATGCCGACTGACGAGCCGAGGTTTGCAGGTTTGATGAAAAGCGGAAGTCCCAGTTTTTCCTTTATTGTTTTAAAATTAATTTGATCCCTGTTTATCCGGTTAATAACAAAAAAATCGGCAATCGGGATTCCGGCGTCTCTAAGAAGGCGTTTCATTATGTCTTTATCCATACCTACGGCGGAACCGGCAATTCCCGCACCGACACAGGGCAGATCGGCAAGCTTTGCCAATCCCTGAATAGTTCCATCCTCCCCGTATGGGCCATGAAGCACCGGAAAAATAACATCAATGTCGCTTACCGGATTATTATCATTGTTAAGCCGGATAAGCTTGCGGTTTACGCCATTTGGCGTCAATACGATTTCCATTTGAGAAGCTTTAAGCTGAATAAGCCTGGGATCATCTGTATTAAGCAAATTCATGGGAATTTTCATTCAGGAACCATCTGCCTTCACGGTTTATGCCTATAAGAACAGGCTCATATTTTTCTTTATCCAGTGATGCTATTACATTTTTTGCGGACTGCAAAGAGACCTCATGTTCTGCCGATCTTCCGCCGAAAATAACCGCCACTTTTAACTTCTTTTTCATACTTGAACCCCTGATTAAGACTGATAATAAATTTTATCAATGAATAAAATAACGTACAAGATAATAAATTAAAGCAGACATTAAGGACGAGCAGGGTATAGTAAGTATCCAGGCCCATCCGATCTGTCTGGCTACTTTCCAGCGAACCGCAGTAAAACGTTTTAATGTCCCGATACCCATAATAGAACCGGTGATAGTTTGCGTTGTGCTCACTGGAATTCCGGAGACGGTTGAAATAAAAATGGTTATCGCAGCACCCATTTCAGCACAGAAACCGTCTATAGGATGAAGTTTTGCAACTTTTTGCCCCACTGTTTTAATTATACGCCATCCACCGAACAATGTTCCCAAACCCATCGATATATAACATGCAATTATGACCCAGAGTGGTATGTAAAAATTCTTTCCCAGCATTCCGGCGCTGAAAAGGAGGCTCGCGATAATACCCATGGTTTTTTGAGCGTCATTACCCCCATGATTTATACTGAAAAAAGCCGCGGAAATTAGCTGCCCGTATCTAAAGAAATTATCTACCTGAGCCGGAGATTTCTTCCTGAATAACCAGTAAACGGCCCAGCCGATCGTTAATCCAAGAAAAAGACCAAGAATAGGTGATATAACAAGAAAGATTACGGTTTTAATTATTCCATTCCAGACAAGAATATGAGTACTACCGGATTTTATCAACGCCGAACCGATCAATCCACCCATTAAGGCATGAGATGAGCTTGAAGGAATTCCGAAATACCATGTAACAAGGTTCCATATTATCGCGCCAAGCAGGGTTGCAAAAATAATACCGGAATCTATAACAGAAAGATCTACTATGCCTTTTCCGATTGTTCCTGCTACATGCACTCCGAAAAAGAGAATTGCTATAGTATTAAATACAGCCGCCCATAACAAAGCATATTTTGGAGAAAGTACTTTTGTTGATACAATAGTTGCGATTGAGTTTGCGGAATCATGGAATCCGTTAATAAAATCAAATGAAAGCGCCAATAAAATAAGAAAAGCGATGAAAAATTCCATATTTATCCCTGTTTAACAAGAATCGATTCAATAACATTGGCTACATCCTCACAGATGTCCAGGACTGTCTCAGCTCCCTCATAAATTTCCTTCCATTTGATAAAAAAGATCGGATCGGGATTTGTATCAAGAAGTTTACCTACCAGAGCATCTTTTAATTGATCACCCAGATTTTCAAGTTTATGGACTTCAATATAGTTTTCAGTTATTGGCCGTGTCATTTTAGATTTTCTAAGGCCATGCAACGCTTTTGCAAGAGCCGTTACGGATTGCTCGATATAATCGGTGAATATTATGAGATCACTATCAATTTCTTTAATTTTGTAAATCTTTATCCGATTTGTAATGGAATAAAGCATATCCGCGATATTATCCAATTCCTGAGCCAGTTCATGAATATCCTCCCGGTCAAAAGGAGTGATAAAAGTACGGTTTAAAAGTTCAATAATATCGTGTGTATTAGTGTCACATTCATGTTCAAATTCATGCATCTTCAAAACTATAACTTCATCAAAGACACCGCCTTTCACGATTTCTTTAAAATATTTCGAAGCTTCTAAAATACTGTTTGCCTGTTTATCGAATAAATCAAAAAACTTCTCCTCTTTCGGGAAAAGGCTGAATGCCATAGAAAGTCTCCTCAGATATTATCTTATTTATAAATTGTTGCTTCTTAATCAAAAATTAACAATTAAAAGGGACTGGTTCAGCTCATATTATTACCAGATAATAAATTAAATAAAACAGAGACAATCGAAATTAAGCCGGTTAATATTATAATCCAACCGGTAAATTTAATCAAACTGAAGCTGAATCTCTAATAGAATTAATTATAATCCGGAACTTTCAAACAATAACATGTAACTCTAAAAACAATAGCATTATAAATCATGCTATTTAATAAAACGCGCTTTATAATTATAATCGGCCGATTCTGATATTCCTATCCATACAGATGATTCACATCTGTATGGATGACTCACATCTGTACAGATAATTAAAAAAACATTTGATTCGGCCAGCTATTCGGGAGTTAAATATGTATAAAGAAAATTTTAGAAATATTGCCATCATTGCCCATGTTGACCATGGTAAAACTACTCTAGTTGATGCTATGCTTCGCCAAAGCGGTATTTTCAATGAACACCAGGAAATTAAAGACCGTGTAATGGATAACCTGGATCTGGAGAGGGAACGCGGGATTACAATCGTCGCCAAGAATACGGCGGTTTATTATCATGATATTAAAATCAACATTATTGATACTCCAGGCCATGCCGATTTCGGCGGTGAGGTTGAACGGGGTCTGAACATGGTTGAAGGAGTTCTTTTGCTCGTGGATGCAAGCGAAGGCCCTCTGCCGCAAACACGTTTTGTGCTAAGAAAGGCCCTGGCAAAAAAACTGCCCGTTATACTTGTTATAAATAAAATAGACCGCAAGGATGCCCGTGCTGCAGAGGTATTAAATGACGTCTATGATCTTTTTATCGAGCTTGGAGCCAATGAAAAGCAGATTGACTTCCCGGTGATTTATACCGTTGCCCGTGTTGGAGCAGCTTATTATAAAATTGGCGATGAATCAAAGAACCTGATCCCGCTCTTTGATACAATTCTTAAAGCCATACCAGCTCCCGAAGCTGATGACAATTCTATTCCTCAATTTCTTGTGACAAATCTGGATTATGATTTTTATATAGGCCAAGTCGCACTGGGCAGGATGTTTAACGGCAAACTTGATGCCGCGACGCCTTACTCGCTGATCAGTCCGGTTAATCCACCTCGTACTGTCCGTCTTACTTCATTATTCACCTTCCATGGCTTGCAGAAAAAGCAGGTTGAGCAAGCTGAAGCCGGTGATATCGTTGCGATTTCAGGTATTGAGAATATCAATATCGGAGATACGATTACTTCCCTGGAAAATCCTAAACCTCTGCCGGGCATCCAGGTGGATGAACCAACGGTTTCAATGATTTTTTATGTAAATTCCAGCCCCTTCGCCGGGCGTGAAGGAAAATATCTGACAACCAGGCATCTCCGGGCAAGGCTCGAATTGGAGGCCTTACGAAATGTTTCCATCAAGGTATCAGACACAGACCGTGCTGATGCTTTTAAGGTATCTGGACGCGGCGAGCTTCAACTGGGCATATTAATCGAAACCATGCGGCGTGAGGATTATGAGCTAATGGTTTCCAAACCGACAATTATAACTAAAACGATTGACGGAAAACTTTGCGAACCAATGGAACGAGTCTTTTTTGATATTCCCCAGGAATTTGTCGGTGTTATTACAGAAAAGATGTCCCAGTGCAAAGGCAAAATGATGAATATGAAATCAAACGGTTCCGGTAGAGTTTCAGTGGAATATCTATGCGCCACCCGCGGGATGATCGGCTTCAGAAGCCAGTTTTTAACAGACACGCGCGGACTTGGAGTTATGAACACTCTTTTCGAAGGTTATCAGGAATGGGCTGGGAACCTACGCCGGAGAACAAGCGGGGTTCTGGTTGCCGACCGCATGGGGCAGTCTCATTCTTATGCTCATCTTGCCATGGAAGACAGGGGTGAGTTGTTTATTCAGGTTGGGACTGATGTTTACGAGGGGATGATTGTAGGAGAATGCAACCGTGACCGCGATATAGATGTGAATATAACCAAGGAAAAGAAACTGACCAATATGCGGAGTTCCACTTCCGATCAGACAGTTGTGCTAAAAGTGCCGCGTATTCTATCACTGGATGAGGCAATCGAGTTTATTGAGGATGATGAATTAGTTGAAGTAACTCCGACAGCTTTCCGTATGCGTAAAATGGAGCTAAATCAGGATAAACGAGCGGTTCTGGCCAAAACAAGGGAATGAATAATTGTTTCATCTTTGACAAAAAACCTCAGTTTGTATAAAATAAAATCGATTATTGAAAAAGTAAATTATCTTTGTTGATTAATATAACGGTCATGGAACCTGCACTAAGCTGTAGCCTAGTGAGTTTGCCGAACTAAAGGGGCATACGTATCGAAAAGACAATCAGGTGTGATTATGAGTGTAAAAGTTTCTGTATTAACTCCGGTGTATAATACCGAGAAATTTGTTGGAGAAGCGATTGAAAGTATTTTAAACCAGAGTTATAAAGATTTTGAATATATTATTTGCGACGATTGCTCCACAGATAATACATGGAATATTTTGACAGAATTTTCCAAAAAAGACACCAGAATAAAAATTGCAAAAAATGAAAAAAATCTAGGAATCGCAGGTAACCGTAATAAACTCATCACGATGGCCAGCGGGGAATATATTGCCTGGCAGGATGCGGATGATATATCAATGCCTTTTCGGATTGAACATCAACTTAATTTTATGGAATCCCATCTTGAAGTTGGAATTGTAGGCGGCTTTTTACAATTTTTTGATGAAAATGGTAATAAGGATATCAGAAAATATTTTCCTGATGATACGTATTTAAGAAAGAATATTTTCAAGTTTTCTCCCGTTGCTCAGCCGGGATCAATGATCAGAAAGAAGTGCCTGGACGAATCAGGGAATTATGATTTAAGATTTCCACCGGCTGAAGATTTGGACATGTCTTTCCGGATAGGAAGCAGGTATAAATTCGCAAATCTTCAGGAAATTGTGATCAGGTACAGGGAGCATTTGAATTCCGCTACATACCGGAGGTTAAAAAAAATCGAGTTGTCTACATTTGAAATCAGGAATAAATATTCTCACCGCTATGGATACAAAATGTCTGCCATAGACCGAATTTATAATCTGTTTCAGTTTATTTCAATATTTATATTGCCCCCTCAGCTCAAAATTTATATATTCAACAAATTAAGAAATTCACGGTCATTATAATATGAAAATAGCATATCATATACCATCACTACAAACTATTTATGCTTCCCGGACTATTTATAACGGCTTTAAAAACGCTTTTCTTGATATGGGGCATGAATTTTATCCATTTACTTCAGATGACCGTTTGGAAGTCTTTTTAGAAAAATATTCACCCGATTTGTTTTTAACCGCCACTCATTTTTACCATAAAAAATTTCTGAATTTTGATATTCTCTATAATTATAGAAAAAAAGGAATGCTGGTTTTTGTTAAAATTGATTTCTGGAACTCACCCTTTGATAACACACTAAGAATCAATGAAGCGAAAAGCCTGAAAGATGATAAAGACACTGTCGGTTTGATAAAAAAGGGATTATACGGCGACATTTTCTTTCACGTCACAGAAAAAGATGATTACCGGATGGAGGGGTTTGAGAAAGAAACCGGTTACCCTTATCATACAATTCCTCTAGCAGCAGATAAATTAGTACTCAAGGAAGGCATTGATGAAAAATATAAGGCTGATATTTCTTTTTTAGGAACTTACCTTCCGCAAAAAAAAGATTTTTTTAATAAGTATGTATTCCCTCTGTCTAAAAAATACAAACTGAAATTGTACGGCCAGGACTGGACATTTTTTGACCGTTCCCTGGGTTTTATACAGAAAATTGGCCAGTACTTTAATATCCCATATTTGAAATCTTTCAGGAAGCCGAAATTTAATCTGGAGGATGAAGCAAAAATATATTGCTCAAGTCTTGTATCAATTAATGTCCATGAGGATTACCAGAGGAAATTCGGAGGGGACTGCAATGAGAGGACTTTTAAAATACCATTTTCAGGTGGTTTTGAAATTTGCGATAATGTAGCCTGTATTAGGAAATATTTTAAGGAGGATAAAGAAATAATCATAGCCAAAGATGAAAAAGATTGGTTTGAGAAAATAGATTACTATATAAAAAATCCCGAAAAACGGGAGCAAATAATTAAAGCTGGAAAAGAGAAAGTGATGAAGGAACACACCTATCATAACCGGGTTGAAAAGATGCTATCATTGTACTATCAGTTTAAAAAAGCTTAACCTTGCGGCATCGTGCCGCTTAGCGAACTTACGTTCGCCTATGGCTACCGGTAAAAGGGAGATTTCATGGGTTGCTTGGGCAGCTGGGCAACATCGTATTGCTCGCCGAACAGGCTTAAAAGATTTAAAATAACCCTGTTTTCCTGCCCTGTAAAGCTTTAAAATTATAATTTGTGATAATATTATTATCTGAAAACAATAAAATCCTTTATAATTAGCAAAACAAAAAAGGGAAAAGAAAAGATTATGGAAAGAATTTATAATAATAATGGTAACTTAAAGTTTATTCAAAGATATTTCTTTCATTATAACGGTAATTTAGTATCTCTTGATGAAGACATTCTTAAGGAATTTCATAACAATGGTAATTTAATTAGTTTTAGTGAACATTATATTGAGGCATTTTATCATGCTATAAAAAACATCGATGAAAAAATAGATTTTTTAAGCGTGGCTCTAAAAGAATGCAAAACTGATAGGGAATTATATTTTAATATAAGTAAAAGAACCCCAATAATATACAATACTGCTTTAATTAAGCCAGAACCAATTATTATGGATGATTTAGTAATGAAATTTGATTTTATGATTAAGTGGATTGAAAATGAATTAGAATATTTAAAAAGTAGTATGAGTTTGAAGCAAAACATGTATAATCAGAATAGAATAATATGGGGCGGAATAGACAGGAAAAGCTTAGAAAACTTAATCAATAATTTGCAAGAAAAAGATTTTATTAATGATCGAATTAGTAATCCAAATATTACATTATGTCATTTTGAAGATTATAACAATAAACCATTTACTGAGAGTATCTCAGAACCAAAGCAAATTATTTGGAGAAAAGACGATACTGATTTGGTATTACTAATAACAGAATTGATTGATAAACATTATATTGAAAATGGCTCTGGTTTTGCCGATATCATTCTCAATAATTTTAAACCAAGCCAGGATGAATTTAACAAACATAAGCCATATACAATACATGGCTTAAAGACAACTAATGATAATATTAATCAAAGTACAATGACAAAAAAGGCAGGCAGAAGAATGACAAGACACGGTATGGTTATAATTGATATAATTAATAATCTTGAATCTATTTAAGAATCATATGTAAACTTTTCAATTATTTTAATATCATTGAATAACATTCATGTATGTTCATGTACCATAATCGACAAACATCTTGATATATAATATTCTTAATAAGAAAAAAAAGAAAGAAATCTTATTATGGAGAAATATATGCAAGAACAAATCCAAGATCAACTTACTAGAATTGAAGCAATACTGAAAGACCAAAAAGAAAAGCCTTTATCCTTTCTTGAAGCTTGTAAATATACAGGCTTATCTAAAAGCTATATGTATAAGCTTACATTCAAGGGTGAAATCCCTCATTATAAGCCTAATGGTAAAATGATTTATTTCACTAAACAAGACCTCGACAACTTCCTTTTAAGGAATAGGGTTGAATCAAATGAAGCCATTGACCAGAAAGCCCTTGATTTTGTAACAAAAAAGGGGGCTTTATGATGTTAGATTCATTTTATCACTTTAAGAAATTGCCGGATATTACCAGTAAAACAAGGTTTGATTTAATTGAATATTCCAATGAATATGAACCACTTCATAACCCATTGAAAAGAACCGGTGATATTGTAATATATCTATGTGAAAATCATTGTGTAAAAGATTCAGCAAGGAAAACTGATAAAGCAATCACACAGGCAGGCAGTAATATTTCCAGTGTTTATATTCCTAATATTAGCAAGGCTCAATTTGCTTTTGGAGACTGCCGGGGAACTCAGGACGCTATCCTTATGAATATTCAAGAAAATGATATTCAGCTTTATATATCCAAAGGGAAAAAAAATAATGTTCAGGCTTTGTTTAATCTTTTTATTGATAATGAACTTGAAAGTGAAATTCAGAGATTAAAAAAGGAAGCGGTTAAAATAAAAAATGCTTAATTAATAAAGGGTTTCTTATATCACTTTTTGATACATTGTTGAGGTTATAATGTATGATTCAATCTATATGAGATTAGAAACAAATAAACCAGTTTATAATAAATTGGACAGGGTTAATGAGAAGACCGTCAAAGAGACAGGACTTATTTCTTATCAGGGTTATGCTGGCAATATAAGAGTTAAACAGGATATTTTAGGTATTGCTTTTGCTGGGAGTCTGCCTAAGCTTTTGTATGGTAATAATATTTCAAGGTTCAGCAGACAAGATACAATGAGGGCAATTGAATATTTAAGCGATACCCTGGAAATACCTGTAATAAAAGCCAATGTTTTTAGCCTTGAAATAGCTGATAGTTTTATTATGAAATACCCTGTAAATAATTATCTTGATTGCTTAGGTGATATGAGATATTTTAAGCCAATGATAATAGCAGGTCAAACAAAGAATTATTTTAATAAAAATAAATGTATAAAGTTTTATGATAAAATTATTGAGATGAAAAGCAAGAAACAGGTTATCCCGGAAATATTTCAAGGCCGGAATGTTTTAAGGTATGAAGTTAAGATTCAGAAAAGGTTATCAGCGGCTTTTAAAATGCCGGAAGTGAAAGCAGAAAATTTGTACAATGAGGCTTTTTATATCAACGCTTTGAATCTATGGAAATACTTTTATTTTCAGATTGAAAAAAGAAAAAGAATTGTATTCAATGGAGAAGCGGCCATGTTAGATACAAAAAGTTTTATAAATCAATTAGCATTAATCGGAATTCAATCAATGGGTATGCCTGAAGTTAAGAAAATGATTGAATTATCAAAAGGCAACATTTCCAGACTTCAATATTCCAGATTGAAAGGAAGGCTTAAAGAATTAGAGAATACAAAAAGCTTTACGGAACCTTTGGAAACTATTCAAGAACTTGATAAAAAGGTCAAGCAAGCGGTCATGTATTACAGATAAAAGGGAGAATAAAATATGATTAGTAAAGACAAGCAAGAAAAATTCATTGAGTTAAGGGCAAAGGGTTATAGTTTTGACAGTATTGTAAAAGAGATTGAAGTATCAAAGCCGACTTTGATAAAATGGCAAACTGAATTAAAGAGAGAAATTAAAAATTTTGAATATGCTATTTATCAGGGCTTGATTGAATCTTATAAAAAAGGTAGGGAAAAAAGAGTACAAGGGTTTACAGAGCTGTTAGAAAAAATCAATAAAGAGCTTGTAAGCAGGGAGTTAACCACATTTACAATCAAGGATTTATTACTATTAAAAACAGAATTACAACAAGATTTTAATAAGGAAATCCAGAATATTAAATACCATACAGGTGAAATGAAAGACATTTTTGAAAATTCAATGCAGACAGAAACCACAATTGATTTATAAAACTTTACAAAAATTATACAAAATTCAGGTAGGGATTTTACTTTTCCCTGCCTATTTTTTTACTAAAAAATAATGTTTGCAGTAAAAAAGATATATTAAAAAGAATTCCTTTTATGAAAGAAAGTTTTGAGAGAGAAGAAAATAAAGAATCAATTTAATTATAAATTTGCATTGATTCTTTTTAACCTTATTTGTATCTTTCAATATTTTTGTTAAATAAACAATAATCATTTCTTGCAATAATATTTTATTTAAAAATCCTTATTGTTTGTATTGCTGATAATTGAATTATACATTTTTCTTGATTGTTTTATTAAATCTTTATCGATTTCATATATTAAATTTCTTTCTTGAGGAATATAAAAAGGCCTTCTATAATTAGAATTTCTTGAAAGAAATGTATAATTATTATACTGAATTCGATATTTATTGTCTTTAATATCTATAATCATTGTATATTCAGAAGGATATTGAATACCAAAAATAAAATCATATTTATAATAAATAACACCTTTTCCAATAATTTGACCGTTATCCGGGTCTTTATTTTGAATCACAGATTTTGAGTTAATATAATTTACTGCAATCCATTCTATTAATTTATCATAAATCTGCTTTTGATTCATTTCAACTTCATAAATTAAAGTTATTCTCTGATCGTCTGATTTTGTGATATGTGTATCGTTTGTAAATAAATCGTTTGTTGAAATTATTGTATTTGTATTTGATTCTGTATCGCCATAACAAAAAATAATAAATAAACTCATTATCCATACTGACATAATTATTACAGCTATGTTTTTCATATTTACCTTCCTTTTTTAAAATGTTTCTATTGATCCGCTACATGTTGCTATTACATAAGCCCCGGTTGAGGTGGATTCCTTTTTTACACTTCCATTAACATAAATTCTTGTGGTTACACTACCGCTATCAAAGTTATTTTGAGCAGAAATATATAAAAACTGTGAAATATCATTGACTGTAAAAGAATATGTCCAGGGTAAAGCGGAAGCAGATATTTGAGAAGTACCGTCTGAACTGTTTTCATAAGTTAGACTTGCAGCCGTGCATTGACCCGACCCGACAACTTCATATTTAATCAAATAACTACTTGCTTTTGACGATGATGATGATTGATTTGATAAATCACAACTTGTTAAAAATAAAATAACAAAAATAATTCCTATCAAATATTTCATATTATTTCCTCATAACCCCCAAATTTATTTAATATCTATACCAATGAACCCACCCGGTAAACTTTCCAATGAATCCTCAAAACCTTTCTAAAATAAGACTTCCAGATAACGGTTATTTTTGTATTCACTATTATACTACCGTCCAGCCGAAAGTCAAGACTTTTGTATAATTCATTCCTTATTTTTTACCTTTGATTTATATAAAATTGTTACCTTATTGTTACTTACTAAATAATATTATATTAATAATTCTATATATCATATTTAATTAATTTATAATAATGCAAAAATCCTTGCTAAAGCAAAATATGCCCTGAGCCTGACAAGAGCGAGTACAGCCCGGAGCTTGCAAGCATGGAACGGAACAGTTATGCCTTGTTGTTGTTAGCAGTGGCAAAAAAATGTTTAACTTTTAATGCTCGTATAAGCATAATATAATGCTATAAAACCAAATATAATTAAACACATATTTGAAAAAGTTATAAATAATATTTTAATTTTCTCATTTATTACTTTTTTTAATTTACTAATTATAAAAGTAAGTGGAATAAACCATATCATTACACCAACCATAATTAGAAAAATAGTTATTATCATATAATTTTTAGAAATAGGATATTTTTCATTCCAAATGAGAAAATAATTTCCAGCTATTGCAATCCAACCAACTATAGTCATAGGATTTGTTAAAGTAATTAAAATCCCTGAAATAAATGTTGCAAATAGGTTAGTTTGAAATTTTATTACTTCACTATCAACTTTTTGTTTATTACTTAAAGATATTATTGATAATATTCCCAGAAAAATTAAAATTAATCCACAGATTACCAATGATACTATTTTTAAGTAATGATTATTTGTTATTAGATTCGATATACCAATATAAACAAGAATTATGTAAAAAACATCTGAAACACAAGAACCTATTGAAAAGAAAATACTATTCTTAAATCCATACATTATTGCTCTTTGACAAGCTATAATAGTTACAGAACCTGGAGGAATAGCAACAATAATCCCTAATATAATTGCTGATAATAAATAATTAATAATCATTAATACTCCAAGCTTTTTTCGGCATTGCGTACAACTCGATACACGAATTGTATATATCATTTGAATAATGTAGTAAAATAGGCAATTATTTCAAAACTTCAATATTAAGTTATTTTAAGTTAGAGATCTGCCGATCAACGTATAGAAATAATTTAATTATAACATTTTATTTTGCCACTTGTCAACCAGTTAATTTATTAAATTAAATTTTCTATATTATCTGCAATTAATATTCAAACTCTTAGTCGTTTTCGTCTGTCACGGAGAAACATTTTTATTTCCGACAAGTTTTCGTAAAATTGATAAACAGTCGATTAAACTATATAATATTTGTTGAGTAAAAATTCTTTAAGAATTTTTACTCAACATGCAGTTCTTGAAGAGAATAAATGAAAGCTTACAAAACTGCACGTTTTTTCTTATATAAGAACGGATTTTTAATAAACTATAATTGCAGTCAAGCGGCACGCTTGTGGAGAAATAATGGCAAAATACTTGAAAAATATCTACCTTCAGGGATTCAAGTCATTCCCGATAAAAACAAATATCGAACTTGTCGATGGAATAACCGGTATTGTCGGTGCAAATGGCTCCGGTAAGTCCAATGTTGTCGAGGCTTTAAAATGGGTGCTCGGTGAGCAAAGCGCTAAAAGCCTCCGCGGAAGACAAGATGGAGGATGTTATTTTCAACGGGACAAAAGACAGGTCGTCAATGAGCATGGGCGAAGTCAGCCTGACATTCGACAATGAAAGCCACTGGCTGCCGATAGAATTCAGCGAAGTCTGCATTTCGAGAAGAATATTCCGTTCCGGCGAGGGCCAGTACAGCATAAACAAATCAAGGGTGCGCCTAAAGGATGTTGTCGAACTTTTCCTGGATACTGGGATAGGGCGTGACAGTTATGCCATTTTTGAGCAGGGAAAAATCGACCGTTTGCTCAGTGAGAGCGCCATAGAAAGGCGTTCACTATTCGAGGACTTTGCGGGTATCTCAAAGTTCAAATTCCGGAAGGAAGAAGCGGAGAAAAAGCTTGAAAATTCAAGGTTAAATATTGAAAGGGTCAATGATGTGCTTATTGAGCTTGAAAAAGAGGTCGCAAGTCTTAAGGAACAATCGGATAATGCCTCAAAGTACAATGATTTCCGGAGTGAACTCCGGCAGCTTGAATTGAAATTCGAAGCACTAAGGGTTCATAACTTTGAAAATGAGATTATGAACAAATATTCCCAGAAAAAAAATACCGAAGATCGCCTTAAGCCTCTTCTGGAAGAAATTAAGAAAAAAGAGAAAGACTTAATCCTGGCGGAAGAGGAAATACAAATTAAGGAAACAGAATTTAATGCAATCCGGGATGATTATACAAAGGCGGAAAGAGAATACGGGGAGATTAAATCGAGGCTCGAAAATAATAAGGAAAGGAAGACTATCCTTATCAACCAGATAAAAAACATGGAATCGCGTCTTGTCGAGGGCGGAGAAAGGGAAAAGACCTTGAAAGGCGAACTTCAGCAGAAAATGGATGAGATGGATCTGGTAACCGGCGATAAAGAAGCTGTTTATGACGAAATGTCGGAAATACAGAATAAAATAGATGTCATTCATAAAGAGATAAAGAATCTTGACTCTGAAATATTGAAGAAGTCGAAAGAACTCGGGTTTGAGAAAATTATAAGCAAGGATGATATTGATAAGCAGAAACATGAGCTTGTAGCTTACCAGACCAGGCTTGAAAATTACAGGGCTTCACTCGAAGAAAAATGGGAAAATAGGAAAAACATACAATCCGAATTAAAAGAAAAAAATGATCAGCTCGAAATTGCGCTAAAAGATAAAAATCATCTTAAAACCGAACTTGAAAATGTAATTTCTGACATAGAAGGACTGCATAAAAAAGAGTCGGAATTAAAACAGATGAATAATTTAAACGGTGATGAAATAAAATCCCTCCAGTATAAACTCAAATCCATGGACAAAATCATTATGGATTCCCTTGAAAAACAATCCGGAATGCTCAAAAAATTCATGGATCAAAAGCCGCTTCTTGAATCGAATATTGATAATGCCATCAATCTTATAACAGAATGCATCCAGGAAAACCGGCCCTGGGAAGAGACAAGAGAATCGATCGAGAGATTAAAGAACCATTTTAAGGATTACAAAAATTATTATGAAAATATTCTTGGGATTTTGTACAGCGATGAAGGTACCTATACTCATAAGGAAAATGTCCAGAAATCAATTGAGGAATTTACGGATAAAATTTATCAAACCGAGATTGAGATTGAAACTGTCCGCAGTAAGACAAGGGAACTGCAGACTCTCAGGGAAAGCATACAGAATAATTACAATAAAAATGATTTTGAAATTCAAAACCTTGAAACCGAGACCGGTAAAATCAGCGAGCAGTTATCTTCAGTTCAGGAATCATCGAAGAACCTTGAAAATCAGATTAATGCGGCTTCGGAAACCATAAAAAAGAAGCAGATTCTCATTGAAAATATGATGCTTGCGGTCGAGGATTATGACGAAAACATCCGTGATCTGAAAGCAGATAGAAATAACCTGTTCGATGATTTAAATAAGAAAAAGGTCGAATACGCAAGAGCTGAGGAAAAGTACAAATCTCTCGACAATGAAATCCGCAGGATCAAGAACCAGATATCGGATATTGAAAAAATGCATAATACATATGATACCGACATAAAGAATTCGGCTGAGGTAATCGCTGAACTTGATAAAAGAATAGTTGATGATGCCAATAATCAAAAAGTAATAAATGAAAAGATAAGAGAATTTCAAAATGACATTGAAAACAGGAAATCCATGATAGAGGCAATACAAAAATCAAGAAAAGTGATCGATCTTCAGCGAAAGGAAATCGAAGAAAATATTATAAAGATGGAAAAAGTCCTGGTGAATCTTGAAAATGCAATATCCGAAAGAAAAGGCTTTCTTGAATCCATTGTCGAAAATGCTCAAAAAAATTATTCCATGGACATCCGTAAAGTTGAGATATTGAAGGAAGATAATTTCGATACCATATCAGCGGAAATCAACCGCTTCAGGATGGAGCTTCAGAACCTGGGCGATGTAAACTTGCTGGCTATCGAGCAATATCAGAACGCGAAAGAAAGAATGGATTTTTTAATCGCGCAGAAGCTTGACAGCGAGAAGGCTATGGCTGACATTGAGGCTTTGATTAAAGAAACAAACGCAAAGTGTATTGAGCAATTTACCGCAGCTTTTGAGGATATCCGGAAGGCATTTAAGAAGATATTCGCGAGGCTCTTCGACGGAGGCAAGGCCGACCTGGTTCTTGAAAATGAAAAAGATATTCTTAATACGGGAATTAATATTTTCGCCGAACCGCCAGGCAAAAAATTCCAGAGCATTTCCCTGCTGTCTGGAGGCGAAAGGGCGCTTGTGGCGATCGCGGTGATATTCTCGATTTTATATCTTAAACCGACGCCTTTTGTAGTCCTCGATGAAATGGACGCGCCGCTCGATGATGATAATATCGAGAGGTTTAAAGCCATCGTCAAAGATTTTAAACTTTCAAGCCAGTTCATAATTGTGTCGCATTCGAAATCAACGCTTGAAATCTGCGACGCTCTTTACGGAGTAACAATGGAAGAGCTTGGAGTATCTAAGATTATAAATGTCGCTTTTGACGAAGCCGAACTGCTGTTTAAATCGGATGACAATCAGGTCATATGATAGCTTGTTGAAGGAAATCATTTTAAGTTTATACCTTTTATTTTAGGGTTAAGTATCAAGCTTATTAAGAGAAATACTTCTTCTTTACAAAAATGCAATCTTTAATTATATTTATATGTATATATGTTTTACAATATTCAATTTTGCATTAACGGAGGAAATATATGTTTTTCTGGCATGACTGGACAATGCTTCTTTTGATTCTGCCGTTGATTTTAACTTTTTGGGCGCAGTCCAGAATGAAATCAACTTTCAGAAAATATTCGGAAATTGAAGCCGGAAGGGGTGTGACGGCGGAAAAGGTTGCCGGTTTGATATTAAATACATATGGTATTCATAATGTCCAGATAGAAAGAGTGCCCGGGATGCTGACCGATCATTACGACCCTTCAAAAGGCGTTCTGAGGCTTTCGGAAGCGGTTTACGGCAGTTCATCAATCGCCGCAATCGGAGTAGCCGCGCATGAATCAGGGCATGCCATTCAGCATGCGCGCGGATACGCGCCCATTTCGATCCGTAATGCGATTGTACCGGTTGCCGGTATTGCCTCAAACCTTGCCATACCGCTATTTATGATAGGCTTAATTTTCAGCATACCGATACTGTTGAGGTTGGGAATCTATTTCTTTACTGGGGTCGTGGCATTCCATTTTATCACGCTGCCTGTAGAATTTGACGCGAGCAACAGGGCTATGAAAGTTCTCAGGAACGGTTCGTTTTTAAACAGGGAGGAACTTCACGGGGCACGGGCAGTATTAACCGCGGCCGCAATGACCTACATAGCAGCCGCCTTGATGGCCATTGTGCAGCTCATCCGTCTTTTGCTGTTATCCCGTGGAAGAGACTGATCAAATCGGGATAATACCAATCGATGGAGAAAACGATTCAATGATTTAAGGGGTAATTTATGTCTGATGAAAAGAAAGAAACAGGCCGTGATATTACTTTTTCAGTGTTCGGTTTTTCACTTATTGTTATCGGAGCTATCCTTCTTCTTGGTAATTTTTTTAACTTCCTTTCAATATCAAAGCTCTGGCCTCTTTTTATGATGATACCTGTGGTTATATTTGTTCCGCTCTTAATGCAGGATTTTAACGGCAGCAACGGTGTTCTGGTGCCGACAGGCATTCTTACTTTTCTGACCGTATACTTTTTATGGCTGAATTTTGCCGGCTGGCATTATGTTGAATTTACCTGGCCTAATTTCATACTTGCGCCAGCTGTCGGATTGTTTTTGTTTTACCTGGCAAACAGACGCAAAGCTCTTCTGATTCCGGTTTTTATTTTGACAACGATCGCGCTGGTCTTCTACGGCGTTATGTTTAATTCTAAGATCGCGATTGCGGCATGCTTTATTCTTGGAGGAGCGGCAATTCTATTCAGCTCTTTCATGCATAGCGGATCAAAAAGAAAGGGCTAAGATTATAGGTCTTCAAAGAATTTCTCCGATTCCTTCTCAAATTCTTCGGTAACTTGAAAGAGTTCTTCGTAAAGTTTATCGATTTCAGATTTAATATGGTGAATTTTCTTTGAGAGTTCGCCGATAGTGTTTCCGTCGCTCTTTACAGAAGCTTCAATCAGTAATTGATTATCATTGTTTATTTCCGTTTCCATATCATTGATAGCCGATTCTATCTCTTTGATCTTTTTTGACAGGGGCTTTAAAATTTTTGATTTTTCCTCATTTATCCCTGCTCGGGCTTTTCTGATCGCTTTTTTACTGTTAACAGCGGATGTTTCATTGCCATCTTTTAAATCCTCATTTTCCCATCCGACTTCCTCTAAAAAATCTTTATAACTGCCTTCAAAAACAGTTATTTTGCCTTTATCGAAAACAATAAGGCGGTTTACAAGGGCATTCAGATACATTTCATTATGAGTCACGATTACAACTGCGCCATCAAAAGAATCTATCGCCGCGATCAGCGAATCGCAGGATTCCATATCAAGATGGTTGGTCGGTTCGTCAAGAAGCAGCAGATGGTTCGGTGTAACGAGAAGTTTTCCAAGAAGCACCCGGCTTTTTTCACCCCCTGAAAGAACGGAAACTTTCTTCAACGCCATATCCCCTTCGAACATCATCGAACCTGCGATGTCTCTTGCTGCCTGCCTGTTCCGATCCGGGTGAGCCGACATTATTTCTTCTTCCACTGTGTTCCCTTCATAAAGCTGTTCGATATTTGTCTGGCCGAAATATCCCATATTCATTTGAGGATGATACCGCACTTCACCTGCTGCGGGTTCCAGGATTCCTGCCATCAGTTTTAGAAGTGTGGTCTTCCCTTTTCCGTTTTTACCGATTATTCCGATTCGGTCGTTTTTCCCGACAACTATACTGAAATTATGGATAATATCTATTGTTTTCCGGTCATATGAAAATGATACATTATTGCATTCAAGAGTCCATTTTCCCTGGAAAAACCCCTCCCTGAAGGAAAATTCCAGTGTTTTAATCTTTTCCAGCTTATCCATTTTCTGATTCTTTTCAAGAAGCTTTACTCTTGATTGTACCAGCCCCCCGAGTCTTGCCTTTGCCCTGAAGCGGGTTATGAAAAGTTCGACTTCCTTGCGTTTCTTCTCATCATTAACACGTGTCTTCTCATAGACCTCTTCTTCCTTTATAATCTGGCCGTAAAGCTTATCGGTGCCGCCTTCTATCTTGCGTATCTTTTTCCGGTGGATTCCCATTGTATGAGTTGTTACGCTGTCCATAAAGCTCCTGTCGTGAGTGATGAGTATGAGTTCATCTTTCCAGGCATTGAGAAACCTGATAAGCCATCGTATGGAAACAATATCGAGGTAATTTGTCGGCTCATCGAGTAGTAAAAGATTCGGAGTTCCTGAAAGAACTTTCGTAAGATTGAGCCGCACCTGGTAACCCCCGGAAAATTCGGACGGATGCCTGTCAAAATCATCAGTTGAGAATCCAAGCCCCGACAGTATCTTTTCAGCACGCCAGTGATCATTGTGGTGTTCATCGCGCAGTCCTAGGCATGCTTCTTCTAAAACCGTACCCTGTGTAAACCTGATATTCTGCTCAAGATAACCGATTGTGTATTTTTTTGGAATAGAAATGATCCCCGAATCAGCTTCCTCTTCGCCGGTCAGAAGCCTGAAAAGCGTTGTTTTTCCATGCCCGTTCCGGCCTGTAAGCCCGATTCTTTCACCGGAGTTTACATTAAAACTGACACTATCAAGAAGAAGCTGGCCGCCATAAGATTTGCTTAAATTTGTAACCTGTATCATACCGCCGCACCATTTTTTTACATAAATTATAAACTGTAAAGCATAAAAAATCTAATATGGACAAATTGCATGGAAAATGTTCTGAAGTCAACAGTAGAATATTTTGCCTATTTTTACCGATAATTAAGCATTAAAAATCATAACCAAGGAATATCATATGATCAATTCATTAAATAGGGTAGATCAGGTAAATAAATATCCTATTTCCGATTTTGTAGAAAGATATTTCAATCTCTGGAAAGAAACAGGGACGAATTTCACCGATATGAATACAAAATATTCAATACCAGTTAAAAAGAAAAAGGAAATTGAAACAATAAATTTTATCGATCAATTTAGTGAAAAGCTTAATTTACTGAATGGACTTGGAACCAGTGATGAAGAAGACCGGAAAGGTTTATTGGATAAAGTCAGAAATTTTGGAAAGAAAACCCTGGATTTCAGCGAAGATCATTTGAATTTGCTTTTTTCCAAAGGTTATATTTCTTCAACAGAGGATTTTATCAGGGAAGCCAAAAATTTCGATAAGGATATCAAGGTCCGGGACATTTACCAGGCTATCAGGAACGTCTGGATTGCCAACAGTATCCAGATTTTTGCTGGTAAAAAGATAGAGCTTACTCCACCGATTTTTGCATACAGCATGCTTTATCCCTATACAGATAATTATTCTCGACAATCCGTATGTCCCAATGAAAGATAAGAATATTTTTAATATGAGACTCCGAAATATTCTGAATGGAATTAAAACAGAGCCTTTAAATTTATATGAAAATAAAGTGTTTGATCTAATTTATAAAATTGAAGCATGCTTCGACAGAATAAAATATCCCGGTGTATATGAAGGTCTTCTGGCTATTCATGACGCCCAGGAGAAAAGCCTGCAGCTTCATCATAAAACCGGTATTCCATCTGATCCCGAAGAAATACTGAAAATAAGCATTGAAAAGGGTGGAACTTCGGTACTTGCGGACGGTTACCTGGTTCTTGGAGAAATGGATTATTCAAAGGCTGATTTTGCTTTCGGATACGGCGTTTTACTTCAATTTGCCGATGACCTTCAGGATATGACCGAAGATTTGGAAAATCAACATCAAACCATATTTACAAATATACACAAGGATAAAAGACCGGATGAACTTGTAAATAAGCTAAACCGGTTTATTACAAAAGTTCTGGCAAATGTCTGTACAAAATCTCCTTCGTCTTTCAATATCCTGAACCTTATAGAATCATGCTGCGGGTTTTTGATAATGGATGCTGTTTCAAGAAATAGGGTTTTTTTTTCAGATAAATTTGTTAATAGGATGGAAAAATATTCTCTCACTCGTTTCAAATTCAGGGAAAAAGTCATTGATTTATATTCAAGGAAATTTTCAGAAATAGATTTTGATAAAATAATCGGCAGCATGATGGCCTGCCCTGAGCTAACAGACTGTGTGAAAACTCAGTAAAATTTTATAGTAAAATCGATTAATTATACAAAAACTCCATTTTTTGATATATTTTTCAAGCTAAAAAAATCTTAGTTTAAAAAATCTATCCGAAAACGATAAACGATGGTTTATTAGCATCAAACCAGAGTCATAAGTCTCTTTATTCCCAATATATTCAATACTTTTATTAAATTATGAATGAATCCTGCCAAACTGGATTCCGTCAGAACGCCATCCTTTCCCTTCATTAAAAAATAACTGTAACCCATATTCCTTTTTATCGATCCAAATGGATGTTCACATATCTCTTTCCTTTTCTCTATGATCTTTTTCCCGGCTTCAGAACGAATTTTCCTCTTGAAGTTCTCAATTTCTTCTTTTCTAACTGGTACTTTGATACTTCGTCCTTCCACGCTTTCAGTACACTTATTTCTTACTTCACATTGGCTGCATAAGCCGCACTTGTACCTGACTATCTCTTTTCCTCCATTGACCTTCTCTACTTTTTTCCCATTTCTCACTAATGGGTTTCCCTCCGGACAATAATAAACATTTTGTCCCGGATCATATTTGAATTTATCAACCTGGTATTCTTCAGCAGGTACTCCTTTATTATCTTCTTTGCCTCGAATCCTTGCCTTATGTCCGTCATCCGGATTCGGCATATATACGTTATGTCCCTTATCTATACATTCCAGTATCTGCGGTTCGCTGTAATAACCGGCATCCGATACTTTGACCGTTTCAGTCTCTACCTTAAGCTCGTCCTTTATTTCTTCTACTCGGTCACACATTCCTGCCATCTGTTTGATATCATTGTTTTCATTCGTCACATCAATCACCACAATCAGTTTATTCGCATCATCTACTGCCATCTGCAGATTATATGCAATGTCGGATTTCCCTTTATCATTCATAAACCGGCTTTCCGGGTCATTTGAATAATATTTCTCCATTTCAGGATTTCCCTCAAAAATCTTTTTAATAGCCTCAACTTTATCCTTTTTTGTTTTCATTTTCTTTAAACGTTCCGCTATCTTTCCGGAAAGAAATTCAAATTCATTCTTTTCTTCCTTATCGTTCTTATCCATCTCATTCAAATATTCTTCGATCTTTTGATCTATTCTATGTATGATTTCTTCTATGTTTTTCCTATGATAAACATTGTTATTGTGGTTTTGCGCACTGATCTTGGTTCCATCTATTCCAACAACGTCAAATGATAAAAGCCCGGCTTTATGACATATCTTCAAAAATTCTCTGAATATCGACTGTATTCCCTTCTTATTATCTTTCCTGAAGTCGGCAATCGTCTTGAAATCCGGCGCTAGTCGTCCAGTCAGCCACATCAACTCTGTGTTTCTTCGGCACTCTCTCTCTAATTTCCTGCTTGTCCTGATTTTATTCAAATATCCGTAAATATAGATTTTTAAAAGTATTTCGGATTTATATGAACTTCTGCCGGTTGATGCTTCTTTTACTTTAAAACCAACTCCTTTCATATTTAGCTTATCAACAAAAATATCTATAAACCTTACCGGATCTTCTTCTCCTAACAGATCTTCCAGTGTTTCATTGAACAGAACTATCTGATCCCTTGATTCTCCCTCAATATGCTTCATCTTTTACTCCGATTATTTTTGTTCTAATAATTATAGCATATTTACTGTGTTTTCACACAGTCTGTAGACGAAGGGTTGCATCCAAATGTTTAAATAAATCTTATTTTATATCCCGGTCAAGCGGAACGCTTGTTAATCCTGCATAAGCATACTGAGGATTGAAAAGAAAAGCCTGTCCTTTCCCAGGTATTTAACCTGAAATTCCTTTATAATATCAACAATCTCATCCCTGGACGCCGCCCCCATTTTGTCATAAATATTCGACATATGGGATTTCAGGGTATTTTCAGAGAATTTTAATTTTTTCGCGATCTCTTTATACTTATATCCCTGAGCAAGAAGGTTCATTATCTCCTTTTCCCTCGATGTAAAAGAGTATTGTTTAAAAAATGAATCGTCAGGAAGTATTGTAGATAAAAAGAATGGTTTTATATCGATGGCCAAAGCTCTTAAGCCGCAGACCAGCCCGTTTTTAAAAATAGGTGTTGCACTCAATAGTGTATTAATATAGTTTCCGCCCTTTTTTTTGATCCTGTATTGTCTGAGTATTAGGCTTTTTCCGTTTAAGACTGCCAGATAATCATTTTTTATCCTTTCACGATCGGCGGGATGGAAAATATCCGGATTCACTTCTTCTTTATCGTAACCGTAAGTATTTAAAAAATTCTTATTAATATAATGGACTTTCATCTTATTATCTGTTTCGACAATTGAAGCCGGAAGAAAATCCGCCATCTCCCGGAATACTTCCCCATCATGCCTTAAAGCGGTTTCCATCTGCTTTAATTCTGTAATATCAACAGCGGTTATTGCAAGCAGCCTGGATTTTCCATCTCGTATTAGCGTTCCATTTAATAACATCGGAATTTCCAACCCGGAAATATTTCTGTGCAAGATTTCCTTACTGCAGAATTCATTTTCTATTCTTAAAAGTTCAGCCAATTTTCCCTTTTCATCATCAGAAAAATAATTTTGCAGATTATTCCCTGTCAAATCCTCCGGTTTGTATCCGAGTATTTTTGAATATGCGCTGTTAATGTATATAATATAAGCCATTGAATCGAGAAAAACAACACCATAATTGGCATTATCCATTACACGCTTAAAAATCTTTATTTCATTTTCCGCTTTTTTCCGCCTTTCCACCTCATCCAATAGTTCACCTGTCCTTTCTATAACTTTTATTTCAAGATTTTTATTTAAATCTTCCAGTTGAGCCTGTTTGATCCTCAGAGCGTTATCTGCCTTATGTCTGTAAAGAGCGAATTCAATTATAATTGACAATTCCCTGTTTTTATATGGTTTCATAATATATCCATACGGCTCGGATATTTTAGCCCGATGTACCGTTGTCTCATCGGAATATGCCGTAATGTAGACGACAGGAATATCGAATTTCCGCCGGATTTCTTCTGCTACGCCAATGCCATCCCCGTCCATCTTTAAAACTATATCCATTAAAACCAGATCTGGTTTATTAATTTCTATTATACCCATAGCTTCATCCCTGGAATCAACCAGACCAATAATATCGTAGCCCATGTTTTCAAGATTCATCTGTAGGCCCATTCCGATTATTATTTCATCTTCCACGATAAGTATTCTGGTTTTCTTAACCTGATCCATAAGGATTTCCTTAATTTCTGGCAAACGGCGGCTAATCTTTTATTGTTAAAATATTTCCGGATCATATTCAATATTTAGTTCCTTGATTTTTTTATGAAGATAAGTCCTTTCAATAGCCAGCGATTCGGCTGTTTTTGTAATATTATTGTTGTATTTAATAAGCCGGTTAATTATCAGATTCTTTTCAAAATCCTTTTTTGCATTTTTTAGATTTTTATTCTCATACTTCGAATCTATATTGGCTTCTTCCGGATAGCATTGTTTTAATACATCCTCCGAATCGATAACGGATTTATTGGTTAAAATAGTAAGCCTTTCTACAAAATTACGAAGCTCACGAACGTTACCCGCCCATTTCCTGCTCATAAGAACATGTATGGCATTTTTAGTTATTGATATTGATTTGCCGCTTTTCTCAGAAATTTCACCGATAAAAAAATTAACCAATAGTTCAACGTCATCTCTTCTTTCCCTGAGCGGTGGAATCTGGATCGGAATAACATTCAGCCTGTAAAATAGATCCTGCCTGAAGTTTCCGGCTTTAATTTCACCGGCAAGATCCTTATTTGTCGCGGCAAGTATTCGTACATCAATCTTAATTATCTCACTTCCGCCAACCCTTTCAATCTCTCTTTCCTGGATCACCCTTAAAACCTTGGCCTGTGCGGACTGGCTTAAATCCGCAACCTCATCCAGAAAGATCGTTCCCCTGTGAGCCAGTTCAAATTTACCTTTTTTTTGTTTGACAGCCCCGGTAAAAGCCCCCTTCTCAAATCCAAAAAGTTCTGATTCTATAAGGTTTTCAGGTATAGCAGCGCAGTTTACTCCAATAAACGGGTAGTGTTTTCTTCCACTGTAATTGTGAATCATCCTGGCAATCAATTCTTTCCCTGTTCCATTTTCACCTGTAATTAAAACCGATGCCTCGCTCTGTGAAATCTGGGGAAGGCTGTCAAGTATAACCCTAATAATCCGGCTTTCACCGATAAAGCTGGCCGGTTTTTCAAGCCTGGATCTTAAATTCAGGTTTTCCATCTGAAGTTCTTTAAGCTTCACCGCATTTCGCACCGAACTCAAAATTCTTTCTATCGACAAAGGTTTTTCAATAAAATCAAAGGCACCCCTCTTCATAGCTTCAACCGCCATTTTGATATCCCCATGTCCCGAGATGATTACAACAGGTATCAGTGGAAATTCATTATGAATATAATTGAGCACTTCCATACCACCTTTTTTCGGCAGCATTACGTCAAGAATTACGGTGTCAATATCTTCCAGCATTACTTTTTTTTGGGCATCTTCGCCATCAGGTGAAGTAATAACCGAATAATTCTCATCATGAAGAATATCTGTTATCGTTTCCCGAATGCTTTCCTCATCGTCCACCACCAAAATGGTGCTTTTCATTAAAAACTCCTTTATGTTTAACCCGGTAGCTGTATATAAAAAACTGTTCCCTTTTCTCCTGTTTCAAACCATAAGTTTCCATTATGTTCAAGGACAATCCTTTCGGCAATAGCCAGCCCGATTCCACTGCCGTTTTGTTTGGTCGTTAAATAAGGCTCAAACATTTTTTCCTGAATATCTTTCGGTATCCCTTTACCTTTATCTGCAATCGATATGATGAAATTATTTTCCAAAGGGCGAGCTGCAACAGTGACCACTTTCTCCATATTATCACTTGCTTCTATAGCATTATTGACGAGGTTAATAATAACCTGGCGTATCTGATTTTCATCGATAGTTAGAAAAGACTCCTCCGGTTCCATTTTTCTAATAATCTTAAAATCAGGATAAGCCCCCTGAAAGAAATCCATTGTATCATTTAAAATAGAAATGATATCCTTTTTTTCCATCTTTGGATTCGGAAGCCTGGCAAATTGTGAATATTCATTAACAAGATTTTCAAGCCTTTTGGTTTCATTTATAATTGTTGAAGTTGTTTTATTAAGAATTTCCTTGAATTCGCCAGGCTTTGTATCATAAGCATAGAGAAGCCTTTCGGCGGATAATTTTATCGGGGTCAAAGGGTTCTTTACTTCATGCGCAAGTTTCCTGGCCATTTCCTGCCAGGCTTCGAGCCTTTCCATTCTTTTAATTTGCTTATAAGCGGTTTTCAGCTTGGTCGCCATAGAATTAAAATGATATGCCAGATCGCCGATCTCATCATGGGTATGAACCTGAACTTTATAATCCAGGTTGCCCCCCGCGATGATCTTAGTCCCATTAGCTATTGCCTCAATAGGAACTGTAATATTCTTCGCAACATATAAACTCACAAAAAAAACGCCGATCAGGATCGGCACTGTAAGCATAGATATTGACAATACGGAAACAGGCAGAATATACTGCTTTAAAAACCTTAGCTGGTATAATGTATCTGAAATATTTTTAAGGTTGATAAAAGCCTCGGTTAACTCCCTGGGCATAAGTTCGGCATAATATTCTCCGCCTTTCTTTACTATTATAATCTTCGGAATTTCACCAAGATAAAAGTATTTTTCTTTTAAATCCGAGAAATAATTTATTATATTTTCCCCGGATTCCTGTATATTTTTCCGGATATCATCAATATCACTTTTTTTAAAAATTATTGTGTTTTTATGAATTATAAAAACTACCGGAAATTTACCGGATTCATTATTAAGGAGGTAGTTCATATTCAGTTCGTATTCTTTCTTATTCATATTTATCATATTCTGGTAGCTGTTCAGAAGGTTATCCGCGACCTTTCGTTCCCTGTCAATAAATATATTTTCGATCAGTAATATCAATGTAAACATCATTGTTCCGAAAACTAGAATAAAACCCAGTGTGGTCAATAAAAAATATGCTGTTATCCTGCCCCTTAATTTATATCCCCTTATGCCTTTTTTTTGAAAAAAGAAAAGCTTAATAAAATTGAATAAAAGCCATAAGCCAAGAAAAGTCACAATAAAAAAAATCGCTGGAACCGCTGTTTTCAAAGTTGTATTGGCTTGAATCGAATATAACCAATAGTAGATACCAAATGCGGCCGAAAAAGACAGGAAAAAAATAAGAAGTAAGATTAAAAACGTAAACCTTTTACTCATTTAATTATCCATTTATATATAATAAAGCAATATTTTCAAGACAAAACGAGGATTAAGCAATTGAATTGAACGTAAGATTATTTTTATTTTTAATAATAAAAAAAGGATAAGATACTATGAATTTAATCTTCATCGAATTTTCTAATTTCCACTAAATCTCTGATAGCATTAATAGCCTCAATTTCATCTTCTCCATTAGCTATGATTCTTAATATAGTGCCTTTCCCGGCCGCAAGAAGGAGCAGGTTCATTATACTTTTACAGTTAACTTCGCTATCATCTTTAATTACTTTTATTTCACTGTTATATTGACTTGCGGTATTTGCCATCAAAGAAGAAGGTCTGGCATGAAGACCATACTCATTTTTCACTGTTACTTTAATTTCTTTCATCGAATTGTTAAACCTCAAAGAAATAATAATCTATTCTACATTATTTTACCAATTTATACAACTTCTTTTTCCTTTTTCATGAAATTCAGGATTTTACTATCCAGTTCCTCAGCGGAATTATAGCCCAATCTTCTCATAATCTCCCTGTATGCCGCAACTTCTATCAAAAGAGGAACATTTCTTCCCGGACTGACCGGTATTTCTTTTTTTGGAACATCAATACCCAGAATATTGTCATATTTTTCTTCCATTCCAAGCCTATCATAACTGTAAGAACTGTCCCATTCATGCAGGTTAATTATCAAACCAAGTTTCTCAGTTTTCAGTATCCTGCCTTCTCCGTAATACTGAGAAACATTTATTATACCGATGCCGCGTATTTCGAGGAAAGGCCCGTAATTCAAAAAAGGTTCGCCTTTCAATTCAAATCCATGCGCGGTTCTAATCTTTTTGATTTTTACAATATCATCGCTGATAAATTTATGTCCCCTTTCGATAAGACCGAGTATACTTTCACTTTTCCCGATCCCGCTTTTCCCTGTTATCAATACTCCTATATTATAAATTGAAATAAAATTTCCATGCACTGTTAGGGTCGGCGCAAATACATCCAGCAATATTGTGGAAATAAGTGCAATAAACCTTTTACTGCTGAGTTTTGTTCTAATGAATGGTATTCCGAAGCGGTTACTCTGTTGCAGAATATAATCCGGCACGGAAAAGTTATGCGTGATAATACAAACTGGTATATTATAAGAAAAAAACCGGTCAATATTCTCTGTTTTTCCTTCCTGGACAAGCTGTTCAATGTAAGCCACTTCGCCCCTTCCGAAAATCTGTATTCTATCGCTGGCAAAGCAATCGAAAAAACCCGCTAACGGAAGACCGGGCCGGTTAATTTCCTCGCTTATAATCTGTTTATCAAGGCCTTCGAAACCTGCCAAAACTTCAAGCTCAAGGGAAAACCCCTGCTCCTCGTCAAACTTTAATAGTTCAGATACCGGAATACTTGACGGACTGGATACCTCATCCATATAAATACCGCTTATTTATGATGATTTTTTACTTTTTCTTTTTTCTTTAATATTTCTTTTTCAATTTTATCGGTAACTTTATCAAAAACTTCCTGCCAGGTCGATTCTGCCTCTTTGGCAAAATATGTATCGCGGTTAGCACTGACCTTTAATTCCGTGAGATATTTCCCTCTTTGAAGATCCAGTATTACATTGATGTTTATAATTTGTTCATAATAAAATTTAAACTTCTGTAGCTTTTTTTCCAGATAGTCTTTCATTTCATCATTAATTTCACAATGCTTTGACGTGTAAGACACAACCATATATATCCTCCGATTTTATTCATTAAAAGATTCTGCGTTATTTCAGGAAGCCGTCTTTTATTTTTGCCAGTTTGCCCCTGAGAATCATTATGGCTTTGGTGTGAAGCTGAGAAACCCTTGATTCGGTAACATTTAGAATGGATCCGATTTCTTTTAAGGTAAGGCCTTCATAATAGTATAAGATAAGAACCTGTTTTTCCCTTTCAGGTAAATCCATAAGCGTACGGGCGATCATTTTTTTTATTTCTTCTTTTTCGGCTGCGACATCGGGATTATAAGTATCTGAACTTTCCAGGGTATCTTCGATTGACATAGGGGCATTATCGCTTCCGTCATTCATAAACCAATTCTCATCCATTGATACAAGAGAATTACCGCTCACTCTTAACAACAGGTTATGAAATTCCTGAACGCTGATCCCCAATTCCTCTGAGATCTCTTCATCGGTAGCCGATCTTCCTAATTTTGCCTCAAGGTCGGCAATCGCCCTCTCAATTTCCTTTGCCTTCTGCCTTACCGAACGAGGGAGCCAATCAATAGCACGAAGCTGATCAAATATCGATCCTCGGATTCTTGTAACGGCATAGGTTTTAAATTTAATTTCCCTCTTTGGGTCAAATTTATCAATTGCATCAATTAAACCGAGAATCCCATAACTGACAAGATCAAAAAATTCCACGGAACTGGGTACATTCATCGCAACTCGCCCGGCTACGTATTTTACAAGAGGAGCGTATTTTTCTATAAAATAATTTCGTAACTTCTGGTCGTGGTTTTTGACGTAATCATCCCAGAGTTCTTCTTCTGAGCGCTGGTCAAATTCCTCATAACCTCTCATATAATACTCCCAAGGTTTATCATTAAATGTAAGAACAATGT
Organism: uncultured Spirochaetota bacterium; assembly: GCA_963783575.1. Classification (GTDB taxonomy): domain Bacteria; phylum Spirochaetota; class Brevinematia; order Brevinematales; family JAOACQ01; genus CAWEAK01. The sequence continues at coordinate 650,169 of CAWAOD010000009.1, forward strand.
TTTATACTGCAATCCTAAATTCAAACAGTATATTAAAATATTATAAAATTATAAAGCAATATATTTTTTTTTACAATATATGTAAATATTTATATTTGCCGCCCTAACATAATCCATAATTAAATACATCAGTTGCTTCAGCTAAACAGCCATAATATAAGCAATAAAATACCCATAAAAACAGCAGAAGCAATAACAAATAGTGTTAATATCTTTATTTTAACAGGGCCGATTTTTATTACCGGCTCAATTTCATCATTTATTTCATCAAAATTATCATCTTTGTCTGATTTTTCATCATCCTTATTATCTTTATCGCTCTGCCGTACAACTGTCTCGTAATGAGCAGGATTTGTATTGACAACATTACCGCCAGGTGTTTCCTTCATCTGCTCTTTTTTTTTCTCTTTAGCCTGCACACGGATCCTCCCGCCGATAACAAACTTGCCCAATATACCGGTCCCGAATTCAAGGAACACTATTATGTTATTAGTCCCCTGCGATTTTTGTATAAAAACCACCCTTCCATAAAGGCTGTCCTCATACTCATGATTTGCAAAGCTTAAGACAAATTGTACTATTTCCCTGGTATCGATTATTTTTGCCAAAATTTCATCGTTAACCCTTATATTTTCAATATCAATTCCGCCCAGCGGCGCCAAAACCGGCTCTATTTTCAAATTTAACAGTATAATTTCATTGTCATCAATGCTGGAAGGATGTTTATACCCATATTTAATATTTCCGCTATATAGTTTAAACTTAAATATTTCGGTTTCTTCCTGAACTAGCTTCAGGATAATTGCGGTATCCATAAAAATATTACTGATTTCGTTCAGCATAGTTCTTTTAATATTTGCTAAATCAATTTTGGATTTATCGGTAAAACAATTTGATAGGTTTGATGTTATTTCATCGCTCATAATCTGCGATTCTAACTTTGAAAAGTATTGAGGAAGTGAATTCTCATTATCGATATAGTTAATAAGTTCCTCAAGAAGATCCTTCCAGCCGCTTTCTATTTTTATTCTGGAAAGGTTAATATCGGAGGAAACCACTGCGAATATATATTCCGGTAAATTAGTCTGGGTATTATAGAAATATACAAAGGCTCCATAATTCATTTTTTTGCTGGATATAAATTTACTTTTTAAAACAATAATGTCCTTATCAGCCGATTCTATAATTTTAATGGCCGCTTCAATATCGTTCTTTGTAAATATTAATAAATTCTGCGCAAAATCTATCGGAATGCCATAATTAGTAACTAATATTTCAGCTTCTAAAGCCATTTTAACCCCGGAATATATAGAAATACCCTTAAAATTCAATCTCTTTAAAAGCAGTTACGATTTCATTCTTTTATTCGTCACGGCTTAAAACTGTTCTAATGGCCTGGGCAATTACTTTTGGATCGGCTGTGATATTTTTATTACCGGATCTAAATTTAACACTACCGACCATGGCTGGTGTCGAAGCGCTTTTTTTAAGTTTTTCTTCCTGTTTGGCTTCCTTCAACCGGCCAAGATCATCCTTAATAGCATAGTTTTCATCTTCTTTTACAATATTTTCCTCATAAGTAATCGGAGAAAATTCTTCGGAAGGGCCGGTTTCTGATTTATCGGATGAAACTTTTTTTGAATTAATTTCGATTTTATTAGTTTTTAGAGATGATTTTACATCATTCTGCTGAGAATTTTCTGAAGTTGTAAAATTCTTTGTATTGATTTCATTGACAACATTATCAGCCGTTTTATTTTCCGTTCGATTGAGTTCTGATTTATCATTAACTGGCGCCGTAATTTCATTCCCTTCACTCTCTAGACTGCCCGTATATATATGATCGTAGCTTTTCCCGGGCAATGTATCACTGTCTTCTATTACATCAATATTTTTGCTGCCCTGTCGTGAAGGATTTGTACCGGATAAAGAAGTTGAATTTGAAGAGAATAAATTATTATAATCATTTTCAGGTAATGTCTGTTTTAAGAAAAAATCAAGACCGAATCCTAGAATCCCCATAAGGATCGCGCCAAGTAATGTACGGGTAAAAATTAAAAAAAAAGATGATCCCGAAAAAACGCTTAGCAGCAATGCAAAACCGGCTCCGAAAATACCAAAATAGATTATTAACTTCCTTTTTAACAAATCCTGCATTTAATTATCCTACTTTTTACCTTATATAATTATATGAAAGATTGATAAAAAGTCAAATAAAAAAAGGAGCCGATAAAGGCTCCTTTTATTTATCATCTTTTATATAAATTATAAACCCAACACCTTCATCAGTTTTTCCGCAACCACATTCATGACTTCATCATTATTATAAGCGCCGTTTTGAAGTTTGGCTTTTACTTCATCAATTTTATCCTGCCTGACATCAGGTGTTTTGTCTAAAATACTTCTAAGTTTAGCCTCTTCCGCCAATTGTTTGGCTTCACTGGAAATCTCCGCGCTGTCAGCGCTCGTGGCGGTTGATCCACTTTTTTTAACCGGATTGTTTATCTTACTGTTATTATCAATTCCCCTTAATCCATCAATACCACGAATCTCCATATAAGTCCTCCTAAACTCTCAGCATTATTTTCGGAATCAACCGAAACAATCTTTAGCAAATTTTTGTTAACGCCCAATCATTAAGTTTCATTTATTAAAAAGGTATTTTCCCGTTTTCAATACATACAGTATAATGACTTTTATTTGCTATTTCCAATTTTTAGCATGAAAATTTTATCTTTCAGAATAATTTTTCTGTTATTAAACCCTGTTCATAATAGCCAGAGTAAATTCGCCCCTTTCGGTAATATCATTTTTAATTATATTTTCTATTTTACCCCGGATAAATTCTTCATTCAATTTTGTCATTTCCCTTGCAATTATAATTTCGACATTTCCGAACAGTTTATTAATCAGAATTAAAATTTTTTTTAGCTGATATTGTGAAACAAACAAAACAATAACCGAATTGATATTTTTAAACAGTCCAAGCTCTCTGGACTGTTTCCCCGGGGATTTCGACAGAAAACCAAGAAAAACGACTCTATCGGTAGAAAAACCGCTCACAGATAATAATGAGGTTAAAGCGGAAGGTCCAGGTATTGGTATAACTGTTATATTATTTCGGACGGCTTCGTCTACCAAAATTTTCCCGGGATCGGAAAGCGCGGGAACCCCGGCATCGGATACAAGAGCAACATTTTTCCCCTGCTTTAACAGTTGAATAATTCCCTTTGTACTGTTTTTTTCATTCGCTGGAGAATATTCAATAAGATGTTTTTTTATTTCGTAGTGATTTAACAATTTGATATGCCTGTCTTTATTCTCACAGGCAATAATATCAACACTTTTCAATGTATCGATTGCCCTGAATGTTATATCGGAAAGATTGCCTATCGGGGTTGCCACAACATAAAGCTTACCGTCAGGACTCATTTACACCTGCTCCCGATTATTTTTTCCGTCATTACCGGAAGGTTTGTTTATGGAATTGCCTGTATTATCCCCTTTTAGATTGGCTATTTCCTCTATGCTGAGTACAACCGGTTTCCATTCTTTAACTTCCACGCCTGTTTCCTGATTTCCCGCCTCCGGTATCCATTTATCTTCAGAGAGATACATCCTTATTATTGCAGCCGCTTTTTCGACAAAATCATCAAGTACTTTTTTATGACCGGCTTTTTTATATAACTTAACTGCTCCGATTTTATCATGCCTGTCAAAATATAAATAATCAGCAACTCTTATAATGCCGTCCTTATAATCAGTCGCAAGAAAAATCTTCAGAGAGTTTTTATAATCACCCTGGTTGAATAATTCGTTCCCTTTTCTGATAAATGCTACCCTTTCACTGTTATCCATCGAATTCTCCCGATATATAATTTTCGACTATTAACGAGAAAATCTTCAAACTTTGATTTAATTTCAAAAATAAAAGCTATAATCCGCTTGAATTATTATAGATCAATTCATGAGTATCATCAAAATATTTGAATCTAATTTTATGAAGGCTTTTACCCAAACTGAGCGATTTTTTAATAAATACCAAAAACAGGTTTATAAAAGCCAAAATTTATAAAAATTTGGATATATTTTTTTGTCACCGGTTAATTTGCCGAATTTATGCGTTTGAAAGCACTAAAATCATCAATCTCTGAGATATTTTCAATTTTTGGCGCAATACCCCCTTATTAATCCATGAAAACAGAGCGCATCTTTAAATCGGGGTAACCGTTCCGCATTTCTCCCACAAATCTAACAATTTAAACCTGTCAACTACTTCTTCCCTGAATTTTAAAATAGCCCGCCCGCCTGTTTTAACAATCTTTCCCGCAATATCAATAAATATTCGCCTGACCGTATCCGGATAACTTTCCACTGGTATTTCCGGTATATCCATATCCGCCTGATAAGCCGACAGCAGATTATACGCTATTATCGATAAAAAATAATATACACCGTTTGATACAAAACTCTTAAACGGCAGTGTTTCATCCACGAATTCTTTTATTCCACGGTTCACCAGTTCATCTTTTGCCCTCAGATGATAGAGCCTCACTATTTCCTCTGCCGTCATATATTTCACAAGCCCCTTTTCTTTCAATACTTCCGCTTCTTCAAGATTTGTATAAATAATATTTTCAGGCCTGTCGAACGCTAATCTGAAAACCCCGTCTTCACATTCATATTTGGTATAAATGGCACGGTATCCCTTTTCCCAGCTATCCCGTCTGTCCCGAAAGTCCAGGTATTCAATTACATCTCCTTTTTTCTCAAACCTTCTCCATTCTTCCGGCAATCGCTTCATCAAATCGAGTTTGATTGAATCCAGTATTCTCCCGCCGCATATAAAGAACAGTTTCAGGTCTTCCAGCTTCTTAAAATACTTTTGGTCAAAAAACCCGCTATCAGACACAACGATAATCGGCACCTCTTTGTCATAGCATTTCCGGATTTCCTTCACTGTTTCTTCCAGCATTGTAAACAGATCGTCACCGTGATTCGGGGATTCGCTTCCTTCGTGGAACGCCAGGTTCACGATAAAACCATTCCAATACATATGCAGCGGATGATACCCGTTAACCTTTTTGTAGGTATAAGTCACGCCGTTTCGCTTTTTAGCGTCATCATTATTCAGTACCATCGTATCAAGTCCGAGAATAATAACTTTCGGGTTCTTTATCTTGAGACGCCAGACAAAAAGCTTAATTAGAATCTTTTGAAGCTCTTTAAACATTGTCTTTTTTACCACTGAAAAAAATCTCTTTATCACATGGGATGAGCACATATTGTCTTTGCTGCATTCAATGGCCTTTCTGTGCCCGATATCATTTGCCAATTCATCAAACCGGGTCATGGTAAATTTGCTTCCATCTATGAAAAACAGCATCAATTGAGAAATAATTTTTTCTATATCTTTACCTTTGCGGCTCTTGCGAATTCCCTGAAATACTTCGCTGATCAGGGGAATAACTTTAATATTCTTGAGATATCTCAGGACAAACGTAAGCCCGCCGCGGCTGGTAAGACAATCTTTCGTTATGCCGATTTTTTGAATCTCATTTCCCTGAATTTTGCGATTTTTATTTTTTTCAGTCATAATTTACCTGCTTTTGCACCCAATGGGTGTTATTCCGGGGTAAGGATGGCTGTAACCATTTCCTTACCCCATTTTATTTTGGCATGGTTTTATTTTTATGGATAGTTAAGAATCGCTCAGTTTAGGTTTTACAGAATAGCGAATGCTTAAAATAGGAAATGGTTAATAAATGTCTCATACAACCACGGAGTGTGATTGTTTTTTACAAAAAAGGGGGTTTGCTTTACAATATACTTGAAATAAACTATCCTCGCAGTAAATTGTGGGGAATAATACCCGGGTCAAGCGCCTGCCTGGCCTGCCTATGCCGGGATCTCCGGCAGGTAGACGGCAGACAGGTCACGCTTGTTGAAATTATTGTGCTCCGGAAGGATATTATGGTTTGCTGAGGGAGGAAACTATGGAACTGAATGAAGATTTTATTAATGGTCTTGAAATAAATCCTGTTGATATAATAAAAAATATTTCACAGGAGCTTAATATACCGGTCAGGCAGGTGAATGCAACGGTAAATCTCTTTAAGGAAGGAAACACAATTCCTTTTATATCGCGTTATAGAAAGGAAGTTACAGGATCGCTTGATGAGATCCAAGTAAGGGATATATCGCATAAATTATCATATCTTGAAAATCTGGAAACAAGAAGAATAGAAATAATAAAAGGCATTTTTGCACAGGGAAAACTTACCGATGAGCTTTACCTGAATATTTTAAAATGCTCCACGCTCACGGAACTCGAAGACCTTTACGCGCCTTATAAGAAAAAGAAAAAAACCCGGGCAATGATAGCTATTGAAAAAGGGCTGGAAGAGCTTGCGGGCCTTATGATGACAATAAAGGATATTGAAAAGGAAGCCGCCAGGTTTATCAATCCAGATAAGGGCGTTAACAGCGCTGAAGAGGCATTGCAGGGGGCTATGGACATTATTGCCGAAAAAACCGCGCAGGATGTCGATAACCGTAAACTGGTCAGGGAATACATAAACGGAAGCGGCGAGGTTGTTATAAAAGGATTAAAAGACGAATCAACAAGCGTTTACAAAATGTATTACGATTACAGAGAACCCGTTAAGCTTTTGAAAGCGCACAGGGTTCTTGCTATTAACCGCGGCGAGAAAGAGGAAGAGCTCTCCGTAAAAATAGAATTTGACAATGAAAAAGCATCCGAACTTCTTTTATCCAGGTATAATATTATGAACAGCTTCCAGAAATCCGCCATAGAAGACGGATTAAAGCGGCTCCTTCTTCCTTCAATTCTTCGTGAAATCCGCGGAACCCAGTCTGACGATGCTGATCAGCATGGAATCGGCGTGTTTGCGGAAAACCTCAAGGGTCTTTTGATGCAGCCGCCTATCAGGCGTACAAGGGTTCTGGGAGTTGATCCCGGAATACGCACAGGTACTAAATCCGCCGCGCTGGATGAAAACGGGAAATACCTGGGATATTTTCTCTTTTTCCAGGATAAAAAGGAGGTGTCAAAAAACGCCATAGCTGAAGCGGTTAAGAAATATAAGGTTGAACTGATTGCGGTCGGAAATGGAACAGGCTCTCATGAAGTACAGGAGGTTGTCGCGGAGTCGATAAGCGATTATAATCTGCCAGTTCAATATACCGTTGTCGATGAAGACGGGGCTTCCGTTTACTCCGCATCCGAACTCGCGGGAGAAGAATTTCCCAAACTGGATCTGACAATTCGGGGAGCGATATCAATCGGGCGGCGAATCCAGGACCCTCTTGCCGAGTTTGTTAAAATCGACCCCAGGTCAATCGGTGTAGGATTGTACCAGCATGACGTCAACCAGAAATCCCTTTCGGAAAAGCTGGACGAGGTTGTTGAATCCGTTGTCAACAATGTCGGCGTTAATGTTAATACGGCGTCTTACGCGCTTCTCCGCTATGTTTCCGGAATAACATTCTCTCTAGCGAAAAACATCGTCGAATTCAGGGACAAATACGGCATCATCCGCTCGAGGGACGATTTCAGAAAAATAGCCGGATTCGGTGATAAGACCTTTGAGCAGGCGGCCGGTTTTTTAAAGGTGCCTGAAAGTAAAGATATGCTTGACAACACCTGGGTTCATCCCGAGAATTACCAGGCGGCAAGGGACATTCTTACCATAATAAAAAAAGGCGATGAAATCACAAAAAAAGTCAAAGAGGAAATAATTGCAAAATACGGCATCGGTTCCACAACAGTTAACGATATCATAGAGGAATTGAAAAGACCCAACCGTGACCCCAGGGAAGATTTTCCGGCACCGATATTACAGAAAGGTGTTGTGAATTTTGAAGATTTAAAAACCGGTATGAGAGTCAAAGGAAAGGTTAAAAATGTGGTTGACTTTGGGGCTTTTGTCGATATCGGAATAAAGGAAACCGCTTTAATTCACGTGTCGCAGATAAGCGACAATTATATCAAAAATCCATCGGAAATTCTTAAGCTCGGGGATGTGAAAGAGTTTAAAATTATCGAAATTGACACCGTACGCAAGCGGATTTCGTTATCTTTGAAGAGCAACCCGGAAAAACCGACGGTATCGAAGGAAAACTCTAAAAAAATGGAAAGCGGTAATGATAAAAAGGGATCAAAAGCTGAGGAAAAAAGACATGATTATTCACCTCAGCCGGTTAAAAAACAACCCGCGGCAGGCTCTTTGGGAAGTTTTTTAAAGCGGCCTTTGAATTTCGACAAGTAATCGGTTAATAAGTAAAACCATTATCCTTGATTGTATCGAGATGCCGTTTATACCTTTTTGGAATATCAATATTAACATTGTAATTTATTAATTTTAATGCTTCGGATATGGCCTCAAATCCATCGTTATAGAATGTTTCTATTCTCCTGACTTTATCCTTAATGTTTTTATAATTTTCAGGACATACGAATGTCCAGTCCGCGCCGTCTTTATTAACAACTACTCTGAAAAACTTGTCAATATCCAATTCGCTGTAATTCAATTTTTTTAACAGAATATTATGCTCCACTGCAGCATCTATGTTTGATATAAGCATCTCTATTTTGTCGAAAGACACAAGCATTAACAATGGATCGTCATCAATAAAAGATTTTTTAACGCTTGCTTCTTCAGGATAATATTTTATTTCCATAAAACTTTCTCAATCATATAGAATTTTAACCCTTTTACGAAATATTATCAATTTATTTTTGACTTTTAGAACTGTATTAATTATAATTACAGTATTAAAAATCAGGAGATTTGAAAATAAGTGAATAGCGACTTTTATCTATCGATGCATTGCCTGCTGCTTCTTGCATGCGAGCCCTCTTCAGTTTTAACCAGCAGTCGTATAGCAAGCCAGCTTACAGTACATCCTGTGCGGGTAAGGAAGGCTCTCGGCTTATTAAAAAAATCAGGTTTTATCTCCTCAAGGGAGGGTTCAAACGGAGGTTTCTCACTGGCAAAGGAACCGGAAAAAATAACACTGGAACAGATATATTCACTTACCGAACCTAACATTATAAAAATACCGTCAAAGAACTTATATAGTTCCTTATGTCCGGTTGACAGCAGTATCGGCGAGGTTTTGACATCGGTATTTACAAAGGCGGAAAACAGCCTTTTGATGCAGTTGAAGAATTATACCCTTAAATCGATAATGAAAGAAATCCACGCATTAAACCCGAAGCAATGCTCATGCGGAAGGAAAGCGCAAAAGGCTTCATAAAGATTAAATAATTGAGAGATTTATTATGGAAAGAATTTACCTGGACAATAACGCTACAACGCTTGTGGATCCTCTTGTAAAAGAAGCAATGGAACCTTTTTTTACGCAGATGTACGGCAATCCGAATTCACTGCACAGCTTTGGAACAGAAGTACATCCTTACATGAGGATTGCAATGGACAGGCTTTACGCCGGGATCAAAGCTGGAGATGAAGACGACATTATTTTGAACAGCTGCGCAAGCGAAGGGAATAATACGGTTCTCAAAGCTGTATACTTCGATATCATACGAAACGGCAAAAAAAACAGGATTATTACAAGCCAGATTGAGCATCCCGCAGTTTTAAACACCTGCAAGTTTCTGGAATCCCTAGGAGTTGAAGTAATATACCTGCCCGTTAATAAAGACGGTATTGTGGACACTGAAATTCTCAAGAAATATCTTGAGCCGGATAAAACAGCCCTTGTTTCCTTAATGTGGGCTAATAACGAGACCGGTCTCATTCTGCCGATAAAGGAACTGTCGGAATTATGCAGGGAAAACGGGGTGCTTTTCCATACGGATGCAGTTCAGGCTATAGGTAAGATAAAAGTTGACGTTAAGCAAACCCCTGTGGATTTCCTTACTTTCAGCGCTCATAAATTTCACGGGCCGAAGGGTGTCGGCGGATTGTATATCCGGAAAGGTTTAAAAATCACGCCTCTTCTGCATGGCGGGGAACAGATGGCCGGGAAAAGAGCGGGCACGATTAATACTGTCGGATTGATAGGGATCGGCCTCGCTATGGAAATGGCAAATCAGAATCTTGAATTTGAGAGTAAAGAAGTCCGCCGGTTAAGGGACAAGCTCGAAGATGCCATCAGCACAATTAAAGATACGGCAATCATCGGCAGAAGGGAATTACGTATCCCTAACACAATACTGGCAAGCTTCCGAGGTATTGAAGGGGAAGCTATGATCTGGGATTTGAATAAAAACAGTATAGCGGCTTCAACGGGAAGCGCCTGCGCTTCGGAGTCGCTTGAACCCAATCCCGCCCTGGTTGCCATAGGTGTCGACAAGGAGCTAGTTCATACGGGAATCAGGCTTAGTTTGTCGCGTTTTACAACGGAAGAGGAAATCGATTTTGCGATTGATATAATAAACAAAACAGTTCTGAGATTAAGAAATATTTCTTCAAGCTATAAATAGCAATAATAAAGGATGGAAGATATATGGCTAAAAACGATCTTATAGGCGGTGCTCTCTGGGAGCAATATTCCCAGAAAGTCAGCGATAGAATGGATAACCCTGTAAACCGGGGTGAAATAACCGAGGAAGAAGCATCCGCCATGGGAGCCAAGCTTGTTGTGGCGGATTGGGGCGCCGAAGCCTGCGGGGACGCTGTAAGGCTTTACTGGGCTGTTGATAAAGCCTCAAACAGGATTTTAAAAGCCAGGTTTAAAAGCTTCGGCTGCGGCACTGCAATTGCTTCCAGTGATGTTATGGCCGAGATGTGCACTGGAAAAACCGTTGACGAAGCGGTAAAAATCACAAACATAGACGTTGAAAAGGCATTGCGGGACACAAAAGATATGCCGTCAATACCGCCGCAGAAAATGCACTGCAGCGTTATGGCTTACGATGTAATAAAAAAAGCCGCGTCAATTTATAAGGGTGTAGACATGTCGCATTTTGAAAACGAGGAAATCGTCTGTGAATGCGCAAGGGTCTCGCTTGGTACAATAAAAGATGTTATAAGGATAAATAATTTAAAAACAGTAGAAGAGATCACCCAATACACAAAAGCGGGCGCTTTCTGTAAATCCTGCATCAGGCCGGGCGGTCATGAACAGAGAAAATATCATTTAGTAGATATATTAAGAGAGGTAAGAGCTGAAATGGAAAAAGAAACGGTTCAGAAAAGCATGGAAACAAAGGATTTTAAATCCATGAGTCTTGTACAGAAGCTGAAGGCTATCGAAAAAGTCCTTGAACAGGAAATAAAGCCTATGCTTGCCAATGACGGCGGCAGCCTTGAAGTTGTCGATATAAAGGATAGTGAAGGATACGCCGATGTTTATATCAACTATATCGGCGCATGCCGGGGTTGTCCCGCCTCAAAAAATGGAACGCTTTTCGCGATTCAGAATTATTTGAACGAAAAGGTCGATGATACAATCCGCGTATTGCCTGTTGACTAAGCGCTTCTGAAATCTATTAAGGTCTGCCGGTACGCGTCCGGTAAACCGATGTCAAACCGGCGGCCTTTTACTATATAACCTGTAAATCCTTCTTCCAGCCTCAGTTTATCAAGGCATGACGTAAGCTGAAATTCCCCGTTCTCACGGATATTATGGGTAATGTGCTCTTTAATATATTCAAAAATCTTCGGGGATAAAACATATTGACCGAATACCGTAAGATAAGTATTATCCTCCATACCTTCAACATGCAGGTGCTTTTTTGCATATTCTACATCAGGCTTTTCGGAGAATTCAGTTATTGTAATTTCCGAATTTTCGTTGTTCCATATACCCGTTACACAGCCATAATGAAGTATCTCATCCTCCGGTGTGGCCCTTAAACCCAGTACGCTATGGCCGACTCTCTCATAAACGTCCATAATCTGGCGGGCGCAGGAATCATCAGTATCCGTAGAGTAAATATGATCCCCGAGCATCAGGAGAAAAGGTTCGTTATCCGCCCAATCTTTAGTACAATAAACGGCATGCCCGAAACCGTCCTGGGATGTTTGCTCGATTAATGTGATATGATTACCTATTTCAAGAATGTAATCGCTGAATTTCTGATTTTCTTTTGAAAGCTTGTTGAAATTTTCTATCGTTGGTGGTGAGAAAAAGAACTCCTCAAAAATTCTTTTATCATCGGGCTGTATGATAATCCCGATTTCTTCTATACCTGCGCTTAGAGCTTCTTCAATAATTGTTAATATCGCGGGTTTTATCATACCGTCACGGCCTATGACTGGAAACAGCTCCTTTTTCACTGCCTTTGAGGCCGGAAAGAGCCTTGTGCCGTATCCGGCAGCTGGAATAACGGCTTTCCTTACCCTTTTTCCTGTCTGCAGAACAAGTTTGAGACATGGTAATTTCAGGTCTTTTTCAATGATTTCTATCACTTTCTCCTGGCTTGCGGTATCTTTTGCAATAAATTGAGCCGAACCGTCTCCCTGGGAACCAACACCCTTGCCGCCGAGAATAAAAGACTGCAGAGGGGCATAATTCAATACCCTGTGTAAAACAGGAGCCGCCAACTGCGAAGGGCATGCAGGCCCACAGTAATTGTCAAACCCTTCCTGGGCTTTTCTCATAAGAAGCCCTATCAAAGAGGCGTCGCCTGCCTCAAGAGCTTCTGCAGCGCTTTTTGTTATACCGGCGCTGATCGGCCCAAGATAGTTCTGCACGCCTTCCTGAATGCTGTTTTCTGCAAACGGGTAGCAGTGATTGAGCTTGCTTAATATTTCTTTTGTATCCTTGCTTGCACAAAGATCAACTATTACAAAATACAAATTATTTGGAACTTTTAATTCTTTAACATCAATCCTTTCTCCATCAAAAGTCATCAATATTGGGCGATTTCCGTAAGCGCATCCCTGATCCATCCTTCCGCATCTTGAAGGAGTGGTGATTTCTCCAAGATAAGCAAATTCCATTTCACCCCTGGTTGTCATTTTCAAATCATAGATCCTGTTAAAGGCCCTAGCAACAAGGACAGAGATTGCGGCACTTGATGAAAGGCCTTTTTTTATCGGCAGATCGGTAAATGTATTTTCAATTTCAAGCCCATGCACCCGATAATGGGTTAATACCTGATAGGCAACCCCGGCCGCATAGCTGAAATACCCGCCTTTCTCCGCTTCCTCAAGCAGTGTTTCAAGATTCATAGGAATCTCATAAGGACTTATACCTGAGCCTTCATTCAGGGTTGATTTTATGATTAATCTGGACGGATGCGGCTTAACTTCGGCATGAATTCCCTGATTTGTACCGGATATTATGGTATAACCTTTTTCAAGCCCGGCATTGATACGCCGGTATCCTCCAGCCCAATCGGTATGCTCCCCGAATAAACATATGCGCCCGGGTACAAATAGTTTCATCGTTCGGCCTCCAGTTTATTTACTGGAATATTATATTATTTTGAATTGATTATGGCAAAATAAATTCATAACATCTCACGAATAAATCATTACGATAACGCTAGTGCGATAATTACAGAAAATAATACTTATAACAAATTGTCACATAAATGGCCGGGTTAAAAGATTGTTATGTTGCTTATTTCATCCAGATAAAAATTACCGATCGGACTGTTCATTTTAATTACAAGCCGCCTGTCGGAGTCTTCCATCCAAAGCATTGTTTCTTTAATATAACTCTGCATGAGCTGGCTCAGAAAACTGTCGGCAATTACAATACTGAGCTTTAAAGTATTAAAAGTGCCTGATTTTAAAGTGATTTTTTCCCTTCCCTCAACCCGGAAATAAATCGGCAGGGGTTCTTTTACTATCTCCGGTATTATAAAAGTGGCTAATCCCGGATTGGTAATATCAAGGAACCGGACCCCGATGACCATCCCGGAACCAAGGTCTAGAATCGGATAATACTTCTTTATGGTAATTCTGCTTTTACTTGTCTGTACTTTAAATCCATCCCATGTTTTTGATTCAATATTTACAATTGAGTGTTCATAGTCGGCAATCTTATCCTTAAATATTATTTTATTCTTATCCTTGTTGACTTCAAAAGTAATATTATTTTTATTTCCAATCCTGCTTTCATAGAGCGAGCCGTTGTCCAGTGAAATCAAAAATCTTGCTTTGTAATCGGAATATTGTTCGGGATATCTTTCATTTTTTGAATAGTTTATGCCGTCATGGTAAATATATGCAAACTGGACATTATTTTCATTGGTTATTTTAATAATAAATTTAAATTCGGATATATCTTCCCCTCCGGAAGCGATTTTATACCTGAGGACTTCACCATTCCGGATATCAAGTTTTGCATATGGTTTCATCGGGATATTTACTGGTTTTCCGGTCATTGGATAGCAAAACGTGGAATTAATAATAAGTAATCCTGCTAAAAATAACTTTCTTAAAAACATATTCTGCTCCTTTCAAAAATCAAAATCAATAATAATTTAGCATAAATCTTAAAAATGCAGAATAGGCCTTTGGTCCTTTTCGGACTGGGAATACAGTCCTTTTTTATTTTTTCCTGATTTGAAAGGAAAGCTCCATACGGTTTTTTACATTGATTTTTTGATAAATATTGTAGATATGGTTCTTTACGGTTTTTATTGATATGAAAAGGGTTTCTCCGATTTCCCGGTTGGATTTTCCGGTCAATATCATACGGATTATTTCACATTCTTTTTCAGTGAGGTTATATTCTTTTATAAAACTTTCTTTTAAATCCAGGGAAGGGGAAGAGTCGGAATAATTCTCCTGTAAATTTCTCCCATGAAGAAGTATAAGGACGCACCAGATAAAATAATAAAATGCATTAAGCCAGTAATGGAAGGAATCGGCTGCGCTGTAACGGTAAAACCACAGGAAAAATTCCGTGTCTAATATGATAAAACAGCTGAAAACCAGTGACAATAAGGCAATATTCTTATTTTCCCTGATATTAATTTTCCTGTATGCCAGGAAAGTTATTATAATGCAATATAAAAGAATTAATATCGTTAAAATGTGCTGTATGATTACTGAATAATAAAGAATGTTATCTTTATTATTGATATTTAAAAAATACGGGATAATTTTTATAATTATTCCTATACCTGCGAAAACCGCTGACAACAGATTTGCTTTTTTCTTACCCGGTATGCCCAAAACCGAATGGAAAAGAAAAGGTAAAATAAAAATAATAATATAAGAGGCGTTCATGCTGAAATTATAAAGTACAGCCTCAAAGGAAGTTTGCTGAGTAATATTCAATTTAACATAAAACAGGAGGCTGTTTAAAAATACCTTTATTCCAATGAAGGCAAAGAAAAAAATATAATACAGCCATAATCTGAAGCGGCTCTTATAATAAAAATAAACAGCAAAAAGGCAAGAACATATACAAATGACTAAAGTAAAATAAAAGAAGTACAAAACCAAATGTTTCATAAACAAAACCCTGTTAATTATTACTTAAATGAATTCAAGCGGCACGCTTGTCAGAAAGTTGATTCGATCATTGTAACGGCCTTCCCGGCAAGTTCCATATCCTCGTTTTCCGGAAGCCCGCTAATGCCAAGAGCCCCCGATCACTTCCCCGTTATAACGGACAGGAACACCGCCGCCCCATGCAGTATAGCGGAGATTGCCGAAATTTGTCATTGGAAAGCCGTCGTTTTTTGAGGCTTCGCCGACCTCTTTCGAATCCTTGCGTTCGCGGGCTGCAGTAAATGCCTTATTCATCGCGACATAAATTGATGAAAAGGGACAGCCGTCTATTCTTAAAAAAGCAAGTAACTCTCCATGTGAGTCGGTCACAGCTATCGCGGCTTTCCTGTTTGACTTTTCCAGCTCACCCCTGATAAGGGCAATGATTTTCATGGCATCATCATGAGAAAGGTTATTCGATTTAAACATAAAAACCTCGATTTTTTGTAATTATAAAAAATAATTATATACCTATCAAGTTCATTCATGTAATATGAAGGCTAACTCTCTGTTTTTTGTCCTTTTGCACTAATTACTTTTGAAAACGGTAAAATTATTCCTCTTTTTTTGGATGGTTTCTATTATGACACGGAAAAAATGAAGCCTGTCTCTTGCAATTAATTATCTGGATATTTTTGTACTTGTAAATTGAGGGCCTTTTTCGCTTTCTAATACATACCAAAAATAAACGGTATCGGTTCTTAAATCAATCATATTTTCTATTGTTTTTGGAATTTCATCCCATGTCATTATTGCTTCATTATAAGTAATTTCATAAACTGATTCTGTTCTTTCTATTGCTTTAAGAGTTTCTCTTAAAAAGTCCCGAACAGTTTTTTGTTTATCTGAATCACTTATATCATAAGCTACTATTATATTGGAAAATCCAATATCTACAGTACTTATTGGCATATATTAAACCTCCTGAAAATTAGTAGTTAAATGTTTGTTTTATTAAATAAATTTTGTCTTTAAAAATTTTAAATGTTTTTTTTACGTGTTTCAAAATCTTCATATTTAAATTCATGATCTTCTTTAGTTATAATTAAATCATTTGTGAAAACATAAATAATTCTTCTTTTTTATTGTAGATTTAATAATTTAATCAACTGGTTTTTGAATGGTATCTTCAGAAAAGTCACCTGAACATAATGCCCATGTTCCATCTGTTTTATTATAATTAAACCAGATACAAGTTGCTATACCGTTTACTAAAGAATCAATTGTCATTTTAGGGCCATAACTTTTCAATTGAATAACATCTCCGACTTTTAATGTTTCCATTTTTTAAACTCCTTATTTATAATTCTATAAAAGTTTATCCTGTTTATATTTAATTGTCAATATTAACTCTTAAAAATATTATAAGTTCTTTCAGGTAAAACATGACATAATTCATTTATTGTTATATAATTATGTATTATTGAATAATAGGAGAAATATATGCAGAAAAAAGAATTATCGTTACTTACACTTCAAAGTAAATTTGATTCAGTAATTAAATGTGAAAAGTATCTTTTTAAACAAAGATGGCCTGAAGGTTTTATTTGTCCTGCTTGTGGTAATAAAGATTATTATTTCATAAAAACAAGAAAACAATATGAATGTTCTAAATGTCATCATCAAACTTCATTAATAGCAGGAACTATTATGCATGGTAGTAGAATATCATTGAAAAAATGGTTTTGGGCAATATATTTATCTTCCACTGATAAAGGCGGAATATCTGCAATGACATTAAAAAAGAGCATTTTAGTTTCTTATCCGACAGCTTGGTTAATGTTACATAAAATCAGAGAAGCTATGAAAGCAAGAGATGCTGAATATCAATTGGCTGGATTAATTGAAATTGATGATTCTTATTTTGACGGCAAAGATGAAGATAATAAAAGAGAAAGAGGGTCAAAGAAAGCTAAAGTATTAGTGCAGGTTTCAACAACTAAATATTGTAATTTCTAATGCAAATACTTTTATAAAAGGAACTTATCATGGAGCTTGTAATGAACACATTCAAAAATATTTTAATGAGCTTTGTTATAGATCTAATAAAAGATTTTGGGAAAGACAATTATTCAATAGACTTTTAACAGCTTGCACTGATTGTAATATAATTACTTATAAAGGTTTGATTAAATAAGGTATTTATTTAAGAACAAGAAATAGAATTGAAATCTATATTATGAAATTTTTTAGGTAACATGTTTTTTAACAATAATTTATCGGCTTTTGAATAACCCATTATTTCAATTCCAACAATTCTATTAGTTTTCATTTCTTTCATAATATAAATATCTAGTCCATTAAAATCTTTTTCAACAGAATAACAATCATTACATTTATCGATTAATATACCCAGAATATCGTATTCCGGGTTATAATTGCATATATATTTGAAATTACTTCTTTTCATATATTATTCCTTGGTTAATTTTTATTGCTTTTTTATCAATTATATGACTAGTAACAATATAACTTGGTTCACTTGTATAACTCATTTCAACTATTACTTTTATTCTATATTTACCATAATTATATAACATACCAAAATAATTTAATCTTGTATCATAATGTTCGTTAGGTAATACCAAGATTGGGTCTTCAATTGCTTGCTTTATCACATGAACTTTTGTTTCTAAATCTGGATGTCCAGGTAAAATATGCTCTTCCCACGTGCTTTTTTTAAGTCCAACTTGTTTATTAAATATATCGGTAGTTAAAAATATCATAATAGTAATTTCACTTTATTTCTTTATCTATAACTTCTGGTTTTGGAGGTATTTTAATTTCACCAAACTGCTTCTCATATGTAATTAAAGTTTCATTTAATACTTGATTTAATAATTTTGCATGTTGAGGACTCATAAAAATAATAGCTTCTGAAGTAACACTATTATCAATATTAATACCAATCTTCATTATTATATCTGTAAAACTTAATCCAACACTAACCGAATTAGTGTAATATATTTGTTTCTCGATAGCATCCATAAATACCTCCTACGAGGTATACAGGATAACACGAAATAAAAATACTTTCAATACTTTTTCATTTTAAATTTAAACTAAATTTGTTTAATAATCAAATTATATTTATAATACTCCTCTATTTATATATTCATAAAAATTCTACCTAAATGAACTTGATAGTCATAAATAATTCTTTTACATTTTACCACCCAGTTCAGTCAGATATTTCCTTAAAAACTCTCCGGTATAGGATTCGGTGTTTTTATATATTTCTTCCGGCGTACCCTCGAAGATAATCCTGCCACCCTTTTCACCGCCTTCGGGCCCCAGGTCAATGACCCAGTCAGCGACCTTGATTACGTCCATGTTGTGCTCGATTACAATTATTGTATTGCCTTTATCGACAAGTGTCTGAAGGACATGGATAAGCTTTTTCACATCGTCAAAATGGAGGCCGACTGTCGGCTCATCAAGGATATACAATGTTTTTCCGGTGCCGATTTTCGACAGCTCCTTGGCAAGTTTAATCCTCTGCGCCTCACCGCCGCTGAGTGTCGTCGCGGCCTGTCCGAGGTGGATATATCCGAGTCCGACATTTTTAAGAACCTCAACCTTTCTTTTGATATTCGGGATATGCTCAAAGAATATTAGAGCCTCGTCTACAGTCTGCTCAAGAACATCCGCGATGGATTTGCCTTTATATTTTATCTGGAGGGTTTCCTTATTATAACGTTTCCCTCCGCAGACATCACAGGTCAGGTAAACATCGGGAAGGAAGTGCATTTCCACTTTGATGAATCCATCGCCTTCGCAGGCCTCGCAGCGGCCGCCCTTGACGTTAAAGCTGAACCTTCCGGCTTTATATCCGCGCGCTCTCGCTTCGGGAAGCCCTGTAAACAGGTCCCTGATCTCTGTAAAAACCCCGGTGTATGTTGCGGGGTTCGATCTTGGAGTCCTTCCGATAGGGCTTTGATCGATATCTATGATCTTATCGATCAAAGATATGCCTTTGATTTCCTTATGTTTTCCTACGGGATATTTTGATCTGTAAAGCACCTTACTGACTGCATTGAATAATATATCATTGACAAGCGTTGATTTACCGGATCCGCTGACGCCTGTAACGACAATAAACTCGCCCATCGGGAACTTAACATTTATATTCTTTAAATTATGCTCTTCCGCACCGGTCACCTCGATAAATTTCCCGTTTCCCGGACGCCTTGTTTCGGGGATTTCAACCCTCAGCTTACCTGAAAGATATTTTCCGGTCAATGAATTTTTGTTATTTTTGATGTCTTCAAAAGTGCCTTCCGCGACAAGTTTACCTCCGTAAATCCCGGCTCCAGGCCCGATGTCGATGATCCAGTCCGCGCGGCTGATAGTCTCTTCGTCATGCTCGACAACAAGCACGGTATTGCCTGCATCCCTCAGTCTTTCAAGGGTATGGATCAGTTTATCCGTGTCCCTTGAATGAAGCCCGATTGTAGGTTCGTCAAGGACATAAAGTACTCCCATCAATCCCGAACCGATCTGGGTCGCGAGCCTTATCCTCTGGAATTCACCGCCGGAAATGGTGCTAACCTTGCGGTCGAGCGTCAAATAATCGAGCCCGACATCGATGATAAACTTAAGACGTTTATCTATTTCCTTTAAGATCCTTTCCGTTATCTTAATCTGGCTTGGATTAAGCCTGTCGCATAAATCCAGGAAAAATTTAAATGATTCCCGGACATTCATCTTTGTAACTTCCATTATATTCCGGTTATCCACTTTTACGGCAAGGCTCGCTTTATTAAGCCTTTCTCCATGACAGACCGGGCAGTCCACGGATTTCATATAGACTTCCAGCCATTCCCTCATTTCAGGAGACTGCGTCTCAAAATACCGGCGTTTGAGGTTTGGTATGACGCCTTCATACTGAGCCGTAGTATTAAAATTAAACTTTTCGCTTTCATAATGAATATCGATTTTTTCATCATCTCCATACATTATGATTTTCCTTATTCCCTGAGGCAATTCCTGATAAGGGGTATCAAGCGAGAATTTGTACTTTTTCGAAATCGCTTTTAAAAAAGACATCCAGTGAACCTGAGAGGGCGGATGGGAACGTAAGGCACCGTCATTTATGCTTTTATCGAAATGGACAAGAAGCTCCTCGTCGAATTCAAGCTTTTCTCCAAGTCCGCTGCATTCGGGGCATGCCCCGTAAGGAGCGTTGAAAGAAAACATTCTTGGTTCGATATCCTCAAAGCTGATATTGTCATCGGGACAAAAATACTTTTCGGAATATATCTTCTCCTCTTTCGAATCAACATTAAATATGCTTAAAAGACCGTCTCCGTAATGCAGCGCCGTTTCAACGGAATCAGCGATCCTTGCACGGTCTTTTTCTTCAAGCACAAGCCTGTCGACCACAATATCGATTGTATGCTTTTTGTTCTTTTCAAGGTTTATTTCCGAATCAAGATCAAGCAGCTCACCGTCAACACGCACGCGCGCAAAACCCTCCTTCTTCAATTCCTCCAGAACATCAGCGTGCGTCCCCTTCCTTCCCCTTACTTTCGGCGAGATTATCAGGAACTTTGTTCCTTTTGGAATAGCCATGATCGAATCCATTATCTCATCAACTGTAGCCGAAGTGAGAACTTTTCCGCATACGGGACAGGTCGGCGTACCAACAGTTCCCCAAAGGAGCCTGAAATAATCGTAAATCTCCGTAACGGTTCCGACTATTGACCTTGGGTTTCCATGCACCCCCTGCTGCTGGATAGATATCGCGGGAGAAAGCCCTTCGATAAAATCCACATTTGGTTTGCGCATATCGCCCAAAAATTGTCTGGCATAAGTAGACAGGGACTCGAGGTACCTTCTTTCACCCTCGGCGTATATAGTATCGAAAGCAAGGGATGATTTACCGCTTCCCGATACCCCTGTTATAACAACCAGTTTATTCCTTGGTATTTCAAGGCTGATGTTTTTTAAATTATGCTCTTTTGCGCCCTTTATAATGATTTTGTCATGCATCGTTAACTCCAGTGTCAAAATAATTTTTATTCATTTATCTTATTTTCTACAAATACAAGAATTTTTTTGGCGTTTACTATTGCCTGTTTGACGTCTTCCAAATCAGGATCCAGAATATCATCAGGATATCGAAATACAGGAGAAATATTTTTAGCATATTCAAAAATAATAGAAAATGATAGGTCTATTTTTTCATAAATTTCTGTCAATTCAACAACATCTTGAGTTTTAATCAGTGGTTTTTTTTTATAAGACAAAAAAGCTTTTAAAGCTTTTTCTCCGCTTTGCTGGGCATGATAAATGGCAGTATCAAGTAATGGCTTTTTGTTTCCAATTAGAACTATTGATACTTCAAGATCATTTCTGGCTTTATATAACCATTTTTCGTACATTTTCATAAATTTTTTTGCCTTCAGATTTAATTTTATAGCAAAGTGAAGAAACATCTTCTGCCATTTCTTCAAATTCATGCCTGGTATAAACTAAAATATCTTTTCTAAGTAAAAGCCCTCTGAGTGAGTCAATTCCTATAATTAGTCTTTAATAATTTTTCTCATCGGATTTGTCCACAATAATCAATAAATCCAGATCACTGTCTTTGGTTGGCTGACCCCAGGCATATGAACCAAAAAGATAAATTACAGCAGGATGATAAACATTGATTAAGCGGTTTTTTATAATCTCCAGCATATTATTATCTACTATTTTCATGTATATACTCGAAAAATCAATAAATATTTTATAAATTATATAAATATAATATTAATAAGTCAAATCAGGGTTTCTGATAAAATTTAAATAGCCATCTTTATAATTTTTTCGGCTTTGAGTTTAAAATACAATAAATCATATTGTTCCCTATCGGACAATACATACTGACCGTAAAACTTATATAATTATGCTCCGCGCTGAATTTATGATACCAATTTGAATTTGTTATTCCAATACCGTTAAGGATATCACCGAGAATTTTCTTATTGTCGGCAATATCCGGCATTGTTTCCATTATTACCTTAAGATCGAATGAAACGGGGAATCCAGGGCTGTTCATATAAAATAACCTAAGCTTTGATCTCTGTCCCGATACCCGCATCGGTTAGAAGTTCAAGCAATACTGAATGCTCAACCCTTCCGTCAATAATATGCACTTTTTCAACGCCGCTTTTGATGGCTTTTATCGCGGAATCGATTTTTGGAAGCATTCCTTTTGTAATAATACCGGCTTCCTTCAGCTTAATAACCTCTTCTTCGCTGATGCTTGTATAAAATGATGCCTCATCATTTACATCCCGGTAGATGCCTTTTATATCAGTCATATAAATTAGCTTTGCCGCTTTTACGCTTAATGCGATTTCACCAGCGGCAGTATCGGCGTTAATATTATATGTCTCTCCGTCTTCACCGATCGCGACCGGTGAAACAACGGGAATATAGCCGTCTCCGGCCAGGGACAGAAGGAGTCCAGGATTTATACGAACTATAGTTCCGACCTGTCCCAGGTCTAGGCCTTTACCGCTTTTATCCTCTTTTTTTTTCGCAACAATCAGATTGCTGTCCTTGCCGGAAAGCCCGACGGCACTGCCGCCATTGACATTTATCAAAGCGACTAGCTCCTTATTTAGAAGCCCGCTTAAAACCATCTCGGTTATTTCCATAGTTTCCCTGTCAGTTACCCTGTGGCCTTCCAGAAAGATTGCCTCTTTTCCCAGCCTTTCCATGCAGATTTGTTATATGAGGCCCTCCTCCGTGAACAACGATTATTTTTATACCGATAAGTTTCAGCAGTACAAAATCCTGGATCGCCTTCTTTTTCAATTCCGGTTCATCCATTGCGTTACCGCCGTATTTAATGACAACTATTTTATTGTTAAATTCCTTGATATATGGTAGAGCTTCCATTATGATCCGAGCTTTTTCGATATATTTCTGCATATATAAACCTCATCTATTAATATATTAATATGTTGAATAATATTAAAATAATAAATCTATTCCCAATTAAAAACAAGGATATTAATTATAAAAGAGTATTCGTGGCTATGCAAATGAATTGATGAAATGTGTTCCGCATTAACAAATTGAGCAATTTAAAAGTTGAAAGTTACAAAGTATTAAAGCTATGAAATGAGCCCACCTTGATATAAAAATAATTAAATATTCAAAAATAATAATATATATTTCATTATATTGAAATGATAAGTATTTCATTATAAAATATTGCATTGAAAATATTTATTATTTGAAAATCCCGCTTTCAATATCTTATAAATAAAAAAGGTCCGGTATATCGGTCTGGAAAAATAGCATGTTTAAGAACAGGAGTATGGGATATGAGCATTCCAGGCTTTTTTAAAAAGAAAAAAAAGAAAAAACCCGCTATAAGGCCGGTTCGTTTCAGTTTAAAACTGAAAATGACAATACTTGTTTTTATTCTAATACTTTTTACCGTAGGAAGCATTTCCAATTTTATAATAAATTATGAAAATACTATACTTAAAAATCAGCTTTTGGACACATTGCAGGTTTATCTGGAAACTTTTAGAAGAAATGTTGAATTATTTTTATTCAAAAACGGAGATAAAGAGGGTTTGAAAAGGTTCATACAGTCTTACCAGAATATCCGGAATTTCAAAATGGCAATGTATGTAAATAATAACGGCGTCATTATGATCGGAACTGAAAATAAAAATATCGGAAATAATGTTGAAAAGGAAAATCAACAGGCATTTCAAAATATTTATGAAGATAAAATATATATTGTTGAGGGTTCGGGTAAAAAAATCGGTAGCTATGAAGGTTTTATGCCCGTTTATCTTCCCTATATGTCGATTCAGACAAACGATAATATGAAGATCGAAAATTTTATCGATCTATACAAAAGTGGCAGGTTATTTAAAAATGATCAATTAAATGATGAATTAATGAATAATCTTAAATTTATCAGTGATTTCGACATTTTATTTTCCGAGTATTTTGCGGTTAAACCCGGGGAATCAGTTCTGCATAATGTAAGCTTACCGGATTCAAGCGAAGTGTCATTTTTAAAAAAGATGAACAATGATTTTGAAAATTATAAAGACGGCAATGAGATTGCATTGACAAATGAATCTATTATACAAACAGTAGAATTAATGAAAAAAATGGGCTTAAGCAAGGAAAAAGCGGCTGGTTATCTGACTTACCGGGATAAAGGAATCCTTTTTAATCATATTGAATTGATGAATGCCAATGTCAGGTCGAATCTTCAATTTATATATTTCCTTGAGCGATATGTTTTGAAATATGTAGATAATTTTGGGAATCCATCACCGGAATTCGATAGGTTGATCGAAATTTTAAACGGCTCAGATACTTCATTATCTAAGCCCGGTAATTCTTCAAATAATATTAAGCCGGAACTGACCTTCAGCAGGGACGAATACCTTGAAATTTTCAACGGATTATTGAAATTGTACCAGAAATTTCTTGATTACAGATATGAGGGTTTATCTATGGACAGGGCGGATATTGAAAAAACATTTATTTTATTGAGAAAGATTTACCGTATCGGAACTGTAAGAATCGATCTGGATATGGAGAAAATCCTGGTCGATCAGAAAATTGTCGTAAACAGCACAATCGATATAGCTTTGATGGTAATTATGAGGATATTGGTTATAACATTCTTAATTGTTGCGGGTATTATTTCACCGATAAATATTCTTTCGGAAGGTACGGATGAAATTACTAAGGGGAATCTGGATAAGTTCCTGGATATCAAGACGAAAGACGAAATAGGCCAGTTTGCCGATAAATTCAATATTATGTCGAGGAGTTTGAAAAAAGCCTTTGAGGAAGTCCGGGATAAATCAAGGATGGAAGAGGAGCTCAAAACAGCGAAAGAAATCCAGGAATCAATACTTCCGAAGGAATTACCAAAGATCGAAAATTATGTCTTTTCTGCCTATTATAAGCCGCAGACAGAATCCGGCGGTGATTATTACGATTTCATCCCCGTTGATGACAGCCATTTCGGAATTGTTGTCGCAGATGTTACAGGTCATGGAGTAGGTGCGGGTATTGTTATGGCAATGCTGAGATCGGCCCTTAGGACTTATGCTGTAAAACGGATAGATGCCTCAAGGGTAATAAAGGACATAAATCCCATTCTATTCAGGGATACACTTCCAACAATGTTTGCAACCGTGTTTTACGGAGTGGTCGATTTTATAAAGCATGACATGTATTATTCGATAGCCGGGCATAATCAGGGTTTGATCTACAATTCGCAGGAAGGTTTGATAAAGATTATGAAAGCAGGAGGCATGCCTGTAGGTATGGTCGAAAGCGAAGTCTTTGATCCCGCTGTCGAACTATTCAAAGTGCATTTAAACCGGGGAGATATTTTCATACAATACACAGATGGTATTACTGAGGCTAAATCCGTATCGAAAGAAGAGTACGGCGAAGAAAGGCTTTACGCGGCGATTAAAAAATATGCAGCCGCAAAGCTTGATGATATGCGGGACTGCATTATATCTGATGTTAAAAAATTTACCGGGGAAGAACCTCAAAGCGATGATATTACACTTTTAATTATGAAGCTTCAGTAATATCATACCGCTTGAAGAACTAGCATTGTGAGGTGTTGTGTTCTCACAGTAAAGCTCATATTAGGTATCCAGAAGCTATTGTTGAGGCTGCCTAGTGGCAAATATGTCGGCAGAAATCGGATAAGAAATCATGGATTTCATAAGCACCAGTAAAGGAGTTTTTATAATATGGAAAGGGGAATTTTAATTCTTGATTTCGGTTCGCAGTATACTCAATTGATAGCAAGGAGAATTCGTGAATTCGGTGTTTATTCCGAGATTTATCCATACAATCTTGATATCAAAAAAGTGAAAGAAATGGATCCATTCGGAATAATTCTTTCAGGCGGCCCATCCAGCGTCACCGATACTAACGCTCCAATGATCTCAGGTGAAATTTTCAAGATCGGTAAGCCGATTCTGGGGATTTGCTATGGACTTCATCTGATAACAAAGCTTCTCGGAGGCGTTGTTGAACGCTCAACCAATAGGGAATACGGCAGAGCTGTGCTTGATATTATAAATGACAGCGTTCTTTTTAAAGATGTAATCAACAATAAAACCGCCTGGATGAGCCATGGTGATTCAGTGGTTAAATTACCAGCAGGGTTTGATATTACTGCCCGTTCAAATGATAACAATTATGCCGCGATTGAAAATAAAAGTGAAAATATTTACGCGGTCCAGTTTCATCCCGAAGTGGCTCATACCGAGGAAGGAAAAAAGATCCTCTCAAATTTCGTGTTCCTGATTGCCGGCTCTGAAAAAAACTGGAGCATGAAAGACTTTGTGGCGAATGAAATCGAAAAGCTCCGGGGTCAGTGCAGCGGGAAGAAGGTTGTGCTGGGGGTAAGCGGCGGAGTTGATTCAACAACCCTGGCTGTGCTTGTACAGAAAGCCCTCGGAGATTCGGTAACATCGATTTTCGTAAATAACGGCCTTCTCAGGCAGAATGAAGAAGCTGAAGTTCTGCGCAACCTCAGGGAAAGGCTGGGTTTGAGGATCGATTACATTGACGCAAGCGAAGAATTCCTGAAAAATCTTGAAAATGTTGAATCTCCTGAGGAAAAAAGGAAGATCATCGGCAGGGCTTTTATAGATGTGTTTTACGGAAGGCTCAGGGATTTCGATTACCTGATCCAAGGAACATTATATCCAGATGTAATTGAGAGCAATCCTGTAAAAGGGCCGTCGCAAACCATAAAAACCCACCATAACCGTGTTAAGGAAGTTCAGAAACTAGAGAGGGAAGGAAAAGTGATCGAGCCTTTCAAGTTTTTATTCAAGGACGAAGTAAGGGAAGTTGCTTCAATATTGAGTATTCCAGAGGATATACTGAACCGGCATCCTTTTCCGGGTCCCGGGATCGCGGTAAGGATCCTCGGCGCAGTAACAAAGGAAAAGCTTGATATTCTCCGCGCAGCAGATCAAATATTTATAGATGAGCTGCGGAAAAGCGGCTGGTACGAGAAAACCTGGCAGGCTTTTGCCGTATTTCTGCCTGTAAAAAGCGTAGGAGTTATGGGGGATGAGAGGGCTTATGGAAATGTTATAGCTCTCAGGGCTATTACAAGCATTGACGGCATGACGGCGAACTGGGCGCACATACCATACGAAGTGCTTGATGAGGCTGCAAATAAAATCGTCAGGCAGATCAGGGAAATCAACCGGGTCGTTTATGACATAACATCGAAACCGCCCGCAACGATCGAGTGGGAATGATAATTAGGGATTAAATATGCGAAATAAGTTACCAGTTATTATTTTCATCATCCTAGCTATTATGGCATTCATTTCCCTTGGGCCCAGGGTAAAAATATCTGAAGATATTCGAGCGGTGAATCTTCCGGGTGACCTAGACAATTATTTAAACGCAAGTGAGCAAAAATATCCAAATTAAATTCCGGGGACTGAAAAAAAAATAATCTGGGCAAATTCAGATAAAAGAAAGACGAAATATTCCATCATTTACATCCATGGATTTACAGCTTCCCGTCAGGAAACGGCCCCTGTCAGCGATAAAGTGGCGCAAAAACTGCATGCGAACCTCTTCTATACTAGGCTAACCGCGCATGGCCTTGGAGCCGAGGCTTTTTCGAATGTAAGTGTAAACGACTGGTTTAATGATGTGAATGAGGCCCTGGAAATCGGTAAAAAAATGGGGAATAGGCTGATTTTAATAGGAATGTCGACTGGCGCCCCGCTTGTAATTTGGGCTGTACAGATGGAAACAAACATCGCGGCAGTTGTATTGATGTCGCCAAATTTTGGAG
This sequence comes from uncultured Spirochaetota bacterium, assembly GCA_963783575.1. Taxonomy (GTDB): domain Bacteria; phylum Spirochaetota; class Brevinematia; order Brevinematales; family JAOACQ01; genus CAWEAK01. The sequence goes on from CAWAOD010000009.1 coordinate 678,456, forward strand.
TCGCAAATAAAGAAGCCGGTATTATATTATGGCCCTGGGGAAATCTAATATCTCATATCATGGTTGGTGATTACTACGGCTATAAATCCGTAAATCCTCTGCATGAAAAATACTGGACATCAAAATACCGTATTGAAGGGCTTCAGCCTATGATGGCGCTGGTTGAATATGGGCGAAATGCCGATTATTCAAAAATTACATTACCTGCCTTGTTTCTATATTCTGAAAATGATGAAGTCATTGATTTATCACAGATGAAAATGTCCTTTCAAAAACTTTCATCAAAGCAAAAAAAGCTTGTAAATGTTCCAGGCGCCCGGCAGCATGTAATTGCGGGCGATATTTTGTCTCCTTGGACAACAGATTTTGTTGTCCGGACAATAAACGATTTTTTAAAAGAAAACCTACTTTATTAATTTATTTTCAAGGCTATTCTGAGGTATCACCTGCGAAAAAAGTCCCGAAAGATATCCCATCCAACCGAAGAATAATGTTGTACCAATTAAAATTAGGAATATCCCGCTTATTATTTTAACGGTATTAAAGTGTCTTTTGATGAAGTCAAAAAGTGACAGGAGCCTTCCGGTTAAAAGCCCGGTCAGTACAAAGGGAATTCCGAGCCCGAGTGAGAAAGTCAGTAAAAGCGTAATTGAAATAAAAGGTGTTTCGGCGGCTGTCGATGTAAATAATATACCGCTTAAAACCGGACCGATACAGGGAGTCCAGCTGGCCCCAAAAGCAGCTCCCATGATAAAAGAGGAAAAAAATGAAGTTTTTCGAAAATCTGTTTTAATTTTCGCCTCATAATTCAAAAATCTCAGGGTAAAAATTCCCATTGTGTGCAGGCCGAAAACTATAATAATAAGGCCTGCAACCCTGTCGAACCATATTTTATATTTCCCGAGAGACTGGACAAAAAAATAAAACAATGCCGCAAACAGAGAGAAAATCACCGCGAAGCCAATTACAAAAAAAAGCGAATAAACAAAAATTTTAAAATAAGGTTTATAATGAGAGTCCGGCATTTCGTTTTTCAATTCGCTCACGGATAACCCCGATGCGTAAGCTATATACATTGGTATCATAGGCAGTACGCAGGGTGAGATGAATGTAATGATCCCACCTAGAAATGCTATCAGATAATTCATTGGCTACTTCTTATACATAAGTTCATAACTTTTCTTGATTCCCTGATATTTGGAAATAATTGCATGAAGGTTTTTAATCCTTCGTGTAAGCATACTGATCATTCCGTAAGCAAACTGAGGATTTTGCTTAATCTGTTCAAGAATGGTCTGCTTATTGAAAACCTGGACTTCGGTATCTTCAATTGCCTCAATTGTTGCAGTTCTTGGTTCATTTAGAAACATACTCATTTCGCCGATAAAATCCCCTTTTTCAAAAGTCGCCAGTTCAACCGATTCGGAGTTGATAGTTTTATAAACCCTGACTTTACCTGAAATGATGAAAAAGATATCGGTTCCTTCTGATCCCTCGGCAAACAATATCTCATTTTTTAAAACTTTTTTTGTAACCATTAAGGACTCCTTAATATATTTGTTTATTATTTATTTCTATTTTCCCTTCAATAATCGCAATTGATCTGGATGTCCCTATCCTTGTTGCTCCGGCTTCTATCATTTTTATTGCAGTCTCATAATCGCCAATGCCGCCGCTTGCCTTTATACCAATCTGCCCTCCGGCAATCGACTTAAACAGCCTGATATCCTCAACTGCGGCGCCTGCTGAGCTGAAACCTGTTGATGTTTTAATAAAATCGGCCCCGCTATCCATTACGATCCTGCATACAGTTTCTTTTTCCTCATCACTGAGCAGGCATGTTTCAACAATGACCTTTAGTATGTGTTCCCCACATGATTTTTTTAACCGGCTAATCTCACCGGAGACATAGTTTGTGTCCCCGTCTTTAATCTTCCCTATTGAAATTACCATATCCACTTCATCTGCCCCATCGTTAAGTGCTTTTTCAGCCTCAAAGACTTTTATTTCCATGGTATTGGCGCCGAGAGGAAAGCCTGCCACAGCCACAATACTTACACTTGTATTTTTTAGAAAAGCTGCGGCGTTTTTAATCCGGCATGGATTGATGCAAACGGCAAAAAACTTATATTTAACCGCTTCGGTGCAGATCCTCTCAATATCTTTAATACCTGCATCCGGTTTTAATATCGTATGATCAATATAACTTTCTATATTCATTTAATTCTCCTTTTTAACAAGCGTGCCGCTTGATCCAATTTTACTTGATTCATTTTCTATTTCCCTGTATTTTCATTCAAAAATATAACAGATTTGAAAACAACTTTTAGATATTATAACTCCGGTACAATTGATTTGCTTTTTTAATTTACTTTTATTAATATGTTTTCTGTTTAAATAATTACAAACAAAAATAGCTCAATTTATACAAGATATTGAAAGGATAAAAAACTAATTGTATTATTATATATGTTTCTCCTGATATAGACAAGATTAATAAGATTTTACATATAATGTCAAAGTATTCACAAATTGTTGAGTATTGACAATTATTCCATTAATCAAAATTTTATATCGAGGTAAAAATGAGCTTAACATTATTTGAAGTATACCTGACTTTGAAAAATGAATTCGGTTTACAAAATTGGTGGCCTGTAATAAGAAACGGCCGCTGTGTATATCTTGAAGAATTTACACAGAGAGAAAGGTCCCCGGAAGAGAAGCTCGAGATAATAATAGGGGCAATACTCACCCAGAATACATCATGGAACAATGCAGTAAAGGCTATCTGTAATATAAAAAAGAAAAATTACTTAAGTATAGAATTTTTAAATAAAATTGATTGTGAAAAACTTGCCGGATTAATAAAAACTTCGGGATATTATAATCAAAAGGCAAAAAAAATAAAGGCTTTTATGAAATTTATAAATTTTTATGGAGATGACATAAATGTGCTTGATAAATATCCGGTTGAAGCGGCAAGAAGGTTATTATTGGATATATGGGGCATCGGGTTTGAAACCGCAGATTCCATATTACTCTATGCTTACAGAAAATTAGTCTTTGTTGCCGACGCATACGCAGGAAGAATTTTCTCAAGACTGGGTTTTTTTGATAATAATTCGGGTTATGAAATAATAAGGAAATTTTTTCAGAAGTCATTACCCGAAGAAACCCTTGTTTACCAGGAATTTCATGCTTTGATTGTTGAAATGGGAAAATCAATTTGCAGAAAAAAACCTTTATGTGAAATTTGCCGGTTTATAAATAGTTGCAGATTTGCAAAAGAAAACACTAATTACGCACAGGTTTGCACTTAGTTTTGCACAGATTCTACACAAAAGAAATGCTGGTTATTCTGCACTAAATAATAAAGTTCAAAAATAGTTTTATTTGAGAAGTTTAAATTACAGTATTGGTATAAATATTGCACTTAAAATATTTGATCTTTATTTTAAGAAGGGAAAATAGAGAATATGAGAAAAATTGTTATTTGTCTTATTATATCTTTCCTTATCAATTTGCCGGCATTCGATATCTTTTCAATAAGTTTTGATACCAGGGAAATAATTGATTCTTATGCGTTTCCACCTGCCGATAAACACAATCCTGAAGTAATGAGAAACATCAGCCTGACATTAAGCGCCTATTCGGGCTATTGTAATAGTTTTAATATTAGAACAGTTGATAATTTTGAGAAACAGATAAAAGATGGAAAGACAAAAATATATTTGAACGGCGAAAAACTCACTTATAAAGAAACTCAAGCGATCGCTTTCGCTTTAAAAATAAATAGAACTGTAACATACATTGCGATGAATGATAATTTTCTCGGAGATGCGGGTGCCCTAAGCCTTGCAAATATGATCCTGGAAAACAATACCTTGAAAACAATAGAGCTGAACAATTGCTGCATCGGGGAAGCAGGAATAAAATCATTATTATCCATTCAAATGACAAAAAAAATATCGGATATAAAAATCATCAATCTAAGTCCGGTCGATGATGACAAACTAAATTTATATTTATATCTAAACACCTGCTATAAGTATCAAGTTTATCCTCAGGAAAGATATATTATATATTTCGAAACTGATAAAAACGCAATTGTAATACCGTACATCATCGATCAAAATATTAAATTGACGGAAGGACCGGTAAAAATTAATGCCGATTTACTTACAAATTATGATTTGACAGAGGAATTAAAAGTTTTATCGGGTGTATTGAATTATTCTAAATCTATCAAATACTGTTTTTTATCGGGTTTGAATTTAACAAATACTGTCACAGGGGATTTACTTAACATTATTTTAAATAATGAAAATATAATTAATATAACTATCAAAAAATGCTGTTTTGATGACGCCAATGCCGGCATATTTTTCGCTGCATTGGGAAAGGATGATCATGTTGAATCATTGGCAATGCAAAACTGTGTTTTTTCTGATTTTATTATGAACAAATTGGTAAATATGCTGAAGATTAATCAATCTATAAAAAATTTCAGTTTTACTGATAATACAAATTCTACTGAATCTTCTCTGGATTTGATTAAAGCTCTTTGTTTTAAAAATGAAACAATTAATTATCTTGTATTGAAAGGGATGGTCGTTTCTGATGATATATATCTTCCTATATTAAAAAATAAATTCCCGGGCAGAAAATTAACACAATAAAAATATTGCATCCTTTTATGTTATCCCGGCTTATTATATTAAGGTATATCTTCTTTATTTCATGAAGGGTTTATTGATTAATAATCAGTTTGATGATAAAATTTTCTAAGATGTTTTATCCGGGGATCGAGTATGCAGTGCAAGCTATGTCTGAGCGATAATTTGAGAAAAAAGTTTACAATAAAGAATTTTGATGTTAATTTTGATATTATGGAATGCATGGAATGCGGCTTTCAATTCCGGGATATTTCAGAAAATGAAGCCTATGATTTTTATAACGAAGGTTATTACAATGGAAGCGCTTCTTTTTCATATATTGATGAGAGAAAAATCGAAGAAGCGTCCAGGAATATCTGGAAAAAAAGAATTGCAATATTAAAATCTAAGGATAAAAGCCGTGATAAAGTAAAAAATTTTCTGGATATCGGCTGTTCATTCGGAGGATTGCTGCAGACGGCTGGCGAAGCCGGATATGTGCCATATGGTATGGAAATTTCGAAATATTCGGGAAAATACGCTCAGGAACGTTTCGGAAGCGGCAGTGTCTGGATCGGCAACATCGAAAACCTGGAACTGCCCGGAAGCTTTTTTTCAATAGTGACAATGATTGAAGTAATAGAACACCTTTATTCGCCGGTAAAAGCGCTGAATAATATTTATAAAACCATGAAAAAAGGCGGGGTACTTTTAATACAAACTGCAGATATGGCAGGTCTTCAGGCTGTTCTGCAGGGAAATACTTACCATTACTATCTTCCCGGGCATCTTTCATATTTTACAAGGAAAAATCTTCGGAATACTTTGATTAAAACAGGTTTTAAGAAGATTAAAATTTACGGCGGGGTGGAGTTTGGAATATTCCCGAAACTTTTAAAATCCAGTTCCAGCTTCAGGAAAACACTCGATTATTTAAAATGGGCAAGGATCATTTTTTATCATTATTTAAGTAAAATTATTATTTTTGATATTCATTTGACAAGTTCTATGGTGGTCCTTGCCTGGAAATGATTTTTCAAAGGATTAAGGCGAATTTATGGAAACAGTAAAAAAAATAACTATGTTCTTTTTTATTTCTCTCATCTTTCATTTTTATCTGATACTTGCTTTGCTTTATACCGTTGATAAAAGAGCTCTCGATCAATTTTTCAATTTTTTTAAAAACCATAAGACACAAACGGCGGAACAAAAAGCTGATAAAAATATTGAACCCGTTCTTGAAGATGTTATCGTTGAAACGATGACATCCTCGGAAAAAACCCCTGAGAAAGGGAAAATATCTGATAAACCCAATCTAAACAGCGGTGTGAAAGGAAACAGCGATAACTATAATTATATTAATTTCAGTCCTGGAAATAAACAGATTCAAATTAATCCCGTTAATATTCCTGAAAATAAAACAGCGGTACCGGATACAAAACAGGGGCAGCCTGTACAGGAAGATAAAAACCCTGTAGCAGGAGTCCAGCCGGAAAAAAATACATTAAATTCAAACCGCGGTGGTGATGATTATCATACTTCATTTTTTGATGTGTATAAACCGGTTGATATAACTATGAATAATCAGGGTGACTTGTCGCTTGCCACAATACCTACAAAGTATGCCGATTATTTTCTAGCCGTACAAAAAAAAATAGCTGATAAGTGGGGGACATTCTTTCCGGTATTTCAATATTATCAGGGCATAATAAAAAGCGGAAACGTAATAATCCATTTCAATATCGAAACTAACGGAGATATAAGCGGGGCGGCCGTGATAAAATCTTACGGTTACAGCATAATTGACGAATCCTGCCTCAATGCAGTTATTTACTCAAAGAATTTCGGCCCTCTCCCGGATGAATTAAAAGCTAAAAGTCCGGTATCAATAGATTTTAATTTTCAATATTTATCCAGACAGTAATATCAATATAGTGATATCTATAGAAAATAATTTATTTTTAGCGGAAAAAAGAGCGGGACATAAAATCCCGCTCTTTTTATTGAATAAAATTTATTAATCGGCAGGCAGTCGACTAGTAGCGGTAATGGTCGGCTTTGAACGGCCCTTCCTCTTTCACGCCGATATAATCAGCCTGATTTTTTGAGAGTTTCGTCAGTTTGACACCGATTTTTTCAAGATGAAGTCTTGCGACTTCCTCATCGAGGTACTTCGGTAGGCGGTATACACCGATTTTATAACTGTCCCTGTTCTTCCAGAGGTCGATTTGAGCAAGAGTCTGGTTCGTAAATGAATTCGACATTACAAACGAGGGATGCCCGGTAGCACAGCCCAGATTGACAAGCCTTCCCTCGGCAAGGATATAGATTGTGTGTCCGTCGGGGAAGATATATTTATCATATTGCGGTTTGATATTTATCTTTTTAATTCCTTTATAATTTTCCAGCTTATCCATCTGGATTTCATTATCAAAATGACCGATGTTACATACAATCGCTTCATCCTTCATCTTTTCCATATGACCGATTGTTATAATATCGCAGTTGCCCGTTGCCGTTACATAAATATCGCCGGTGCCAAGGGTATCTTCAACCGTTTTGATTTCATAACCTTCCATAGCGGCCTGAAGCGCGCAAATTGGGTCGATCTCTGTAATAATTACGCGGGCTCCCATGCCTTTCAGGGCTTTTGCGGAACCCTTTCCCACATCGCCATAACCGCAGACCACGGCGACTTTTCCCGCAATCATAACGTCGGTCGCTCTTTTTATTCCATCAACCAATGATTCTCGGCAGCCATAAAGATTGTCGAATTTTGATTTTGTTACAGAATCGTTGACATTGATTGCAGGAACCAATAATTCTCCTTTTTCCATCATCTGGTAGAGCCTGTGAACTCCTGTTGTTGTTTCCTCCGAAACACCCTTCCAATCCTTAATAATTTTATGCCATCTCTGAGGATCTTCTTTCAGGATTGATTTCAATATTTTCTTAAGCTCATCCTCATCCTTTCCGCTGCTTTTTGAGTCAAGCACCAAGGCATTATTTTCGGCCTGGAAGCCCAGATGAATCATCAAAGTTGCGTCACCGCCGTCATCAACAATAAGCTGAGGACCTTTTCCTCCAGGATAATTTAAAGCCTGTTTCGTACACCACCAATATTCTTCCAGTGTTTCACCCTTCCAGGCAAAAACCGGAACCCCTGATTTTGCAATAGCAGAGGCGGCATGATCCTGTGTCGAGAAAATATTACAGCTGCACCAGCGAACTTCTGCTCCAAGCTTAACAAGGGTTTCTATCAATACGGCGGTTTGAATTGTCATATGCAGTGAGCCGCTGATTCTGACCCCGGAAAGCGGTTTTTCCTTTGAATATTTTTCGCGAATCGCCATTAATCCCGGCATTTCTTTTTCGGCAATCTCAATCTCCTTCCTGCCCCATTCGGCAAGAGAGATGTCCTTCACTTTGTAATCCATATATACCTCCATAAGCGTTCTGGATCATTATTTAATTTTTGGCTGTGTTTTATCCTTAACTGCAAGGTAAAGAACAGCTTTTAACCCCTTTTTTAATTCATAAAATTCCGTTTTCTTAACCACAAAACCCACAGCATTAAGCCATCCTTTCAATTCAACTTCTTCAAAACCAAGCCATCGGTCATTGTATTTTTTTCTTAATGTTTCATTATTATGCTTATCAAATTCGACTATAACGGCCTTTTTACCTTTTTTCAATATCCTGTAAGCCTCTGTAATTCCTTCAAAAGGAGAAGCCAGGTGATGGAGTGCCATATTGATCAATGCGAAATCCGCTTCTTCATCCTTCAGCGGAAGATGTTCAAGTTCGCCGATTCTCAAATCAAAACCGTCATTTTTAGCAAACCTTTCTTTAGCCGATTTTAGCATATTGGGGGAATTATCCACTCCGATTACTATATCTGCCTTTTTCTTCAATACCGGCAATAAATCACCGGTTCCGCAACCTAAATCAGATGCAATCCTGCACTTGTCCATAATTTCCAGGATCAATCTATTTAGGTCAAAATCTCCGAGAATATCTTTTTTCAGGAGTTCCCAGTCCTGTGCGACACTGTCAAAAAAGCGGCTCGTTTCTTCAAGGGTTTGTTTCCTCACTTCCTTTATTTTAGATAAATCCCTGGCAGTAATTTCATCATTTTTAATAAAAGGCCTGATAGCCTGAATAAAATCGAATCCTTCTCCTGTTTCAACTGTTTTATAAAAAACCCAAGCCCGTCCCTTCTGAATTTCAACAGATTGCAGTCTGTAAGAATTTTGAGATGCCTTGAAATACGGGATTGGCCCATGCTTAATACTGACATAATCTCATTAACATTGAGCTCATTATCAATCAGTAAATTTAAAACCCTTAATCTTGTTTCATCTGCAAGAGCTTTGAAAAAATTAATCATTTAATACATCACTATATCAAGATATCTTGATATAGTTTAAATTACAAATTTATTTTTGTCAATATATGAAATAAAATAAATAATAATTTATGAATAATTTTTCCAATTACAGCCTATTTCAGCAATTTATAAACGGAGATATAAACTGTTCCTGAGTTATCAATAAATTTATTCCTTGTGTCAGCCGCTATAAAAATTATTCTATCGCCTTTTGTTAAATTAAGATCAAGAGAATTATATAATTTTACGTTTTTTATCATTTCTTCCGCTTCCTTAATCGAATCCTGGAATGAAGGGCTGCCGATATTGTAATTATATATTATAAGTCTTCCTTTGCTATCCCAGGTTATATCTCTGTTTACATAAATCATCAACGAGGTGGTATACCCTGAATAAGACAGACCAGCGCTTTTAGTTATACTGTAGGCTCCTCCTGTTATAACGAACCGGTATGTCCCGTCGGAATCCACCGTGAACCTGCTGCCTTCCTCATTAATTCCCATTACATTAATATTACTGACATAATATTGATTTATGACCATATTTGCAGTCTCGCCCGGGCCTAACTTCACCATATCGCTGAATGAATATTTCCCGCCGCTTATATTTCTGATATTAACATTGTATTCCGTATCCGCCAGTATTTTCAGGCTGATTGAGAAATTGTCATTGGTTACTTTCGCGACCTGTTTGCCATTGATCGAAAGGTCTGCTTCCTGCCCCCCGAGTTTTGTATTGTTGAAATTAAGATAAGCAAGCTTCATTTCTTCATCCAGAACTGTTTTAACAATCCGAGAGTCTCAAATTATCGATCGAATCAAAAATATCAACATCCGTCGGAATATTTGACTCATTTGTCAAAATTTCACCTGTAATTCTGCTCCAGATTTTCATACTTACTGCTGCATTCGGATTTTCTTTCATTCCATTAAGTTCATAATCTCCGAATATTATAAAATCACAATTGTAACGTTCCGAAATCTCTGCAATACTTTCTTCTCTTACCGAAATATCATTCAGAACCGTTTTGTCCGGTATATCTATTTTTGGGATGAGTGAAAAGAAGCTGTAGAATGAATTAAAAACTATTGTTCTAAATATTAATGGGTTTGGATATATCGAGCTGCTTTTTTTGTAATCGAAAGGAGCAATAATGATCCTGTGTGTTCCAACAGTTTTTTTTTCACCTGATATTTCAATATAACCTGTATTTGTTACAATATTATCTTCTTTCACTGATTCTCTGGAACAGCGGGATGAGAGAATGAAAATAATAGCCAATACCGGTATTATAAAAATAGACTTCATAATGACCTCCAGGTCAGATTATAATAAACATTATAATTAACAGGTACAGACTTGTCAACGGGTCAACTTTCAGATGAAACTTCCGGATAAAAAATATTTTTAATAACATAAAATTTATAAAATATTTATTTTCTTCTTATAATTACAGATATATCAATACAATAGGCTTGAAGAAAAATATATTTATTATCTTTTTATTTGTATATATTATAAAGAAATACAAACCTAAATTGAAATAATAGTATTTTGATAATTTTGGATTTTTAAGAGGAAATAAAATATAATAAGTATATTGGTAATTTATTTAATAAATTCTAAAGGTGTTTTTATGATCTGTTTTTTTAGCATGGTTCGATCATCAATCCTGCAATTCAATATTAAAAAATTAATCATAGAAATCTATTATTTAATGGCTCAATTCGAAAAATTCATCATATTATCAATTTTGAAAAAAATTAAATCACATATTTACATTTTGCTGCCCGGTTAAACAAATGTTTTTATAGGCGGATTGGGAGGGGAATCTATGGAGCAATTGGTAAAGGAATTGGTCCAATCAAAAAAAACTTTAAATCAAGCCGCTTTTGTCACTAAAAGAGACGGAAGGGTTGCTGATTTTGACGCATCAAAGATCGCTTCAGCAGTAAGTAAGGCTTTTGATGCGACAGGCGAAGGCAATTACAATCAGGCCTGGGAAATCACCGCGATGGTTGTGAGTAAACTGGATACGAAAGTTGTTGAAATCGAGCATATTCAGGACATGGTTGAAGACACGCTGATGAACATGGGCCATAGAAAAGCCGCAAAGGCCTATATCCTTTATCGCGCCAAAAGGAATGAAATCCGTAATATCAACAAAACCCTTAATGAGAGCCTGAATATAATCGAAGATTATGTTCATTTAAGAGACTGGCGGGTCAACGAAAACAGCAATATGAGCTATTCTCTTCAGGGGCTCAATGCCCATGTTTCTTCAACAATCACTGCCAATTACTGGCTTTCAAAGATCTATACTCCCGAAATAGGCGAAGCTCACAGGAGTGGCGCTCTGCATGTTCATGATCTCGGTTCTTTATCGGCTTACTGTGTAGGCTGGGATCTGGAACAGCTTCTTATAATGGGTTTCGGCGGCGTCAGCGGCAAGGTTGAAAGCAAGCCCGCAAAACACTTCCGGTCGCTTCTGGGACAGATTGTAAATTTTTTTTATACTCTTCAGGGAGAAGCCGCGGGTGCACAGGCTTTTGCCAACTTTGACACGCTTCTCGCACCTTTTATCAGGTACGACAAACTTTCGTATGAAGAAGTCCGGCAGGCTCTTCAGGAGTTTGTATTCAACCTTAATGTGCCGACCAGGACCGGTTTTCAGACACCTTTTACAAATATTACATTCGACCTTGTCTGCCCTAGCTATCTTAAGGATAAAGGAGTCATAATCGGCGGTGAAATCCGCGATGAGAGCTATTCGGAATTTAAAACCGAGATGGAATACATCAACAGGGCATTTGCAGAAGTTATGCTGTCCGGCGACGCAAAAAACAGGCCTTTCACGTTCCCGATTCCGACTTACAATATAACAAGAGACTTTGACTGGGGAAACCCTGCTTACGAAGCCATCTGGGAAATGACGGCAAAATATGGCACTCCATATTTCAGCAATTTTATAAATTCCGACATGAATGTGGAAGACGCCAGAAGTATGTGCTGTCGGCTGAAGCTTGACAACCGGGAAGTTCGCGCTCAGCTTGATAAAATGACTATCGCAGGGAATTATGCTGAAGAAACCGATCATTTTAAAAGAGGAGGGCTTTTCGCGGCAAATCCCATGACCGGTTCAATCGGGGTAGTTACGATCAATCTTCCGCGTATCGCATACATATCTCAAAATGATGCTGAGTTTTTCGCCAACTTAAAGCAGATGATGGAAATATCCAGGACATCCCTTGAAATGAAAAGAAAAATAATCGAAGAATTGACAGATATCGGATTATATCCATATACCCGGATTTATCTTGAGGACATTAAAAAAAGAAGCGGCAGATACTGGACAAACCATTTTTCAACAATTGCATTGATCGGTATGAATGAAGCCGTTATGAATTTTCTGAAAATGCCTTATCATTCAGATAAAGGAAAGGCGTTTGCCATAAAAGTCCTGGATTTTATGCTTGAAACAATGGAATTGTTCAAGTCCGAAACCGGAAATCTTTATAACCTCGAAGCATCGCCTGCCGAAGGAGCCAGCTACCGCCTAGCGAAGGCAGATAAAAAGAGGTTTCCCGACATATTGTCCTCGGGAACGGAAGAGGCGCCTTATTACACAAATTCCGTACATCTGCCGGTAAATATTACCGATGATATTTTCGAAGTACTGGATCACCAGGATGAACTGCAAGCTAAGTTTACAGGAGGCACGGTAATCCATATTTTCCTGGGAGAGAAAATCAACAATTATCGGGCAATCGCAGAAATTGTCAAGACTATATCAAGCCAATACCGTCTTCCGTATTTTTCAATAACACCGACTTTTTCCGTATGCCCAATACATGGCTATATTTCAGGAGAGCATTGGACCTGCCCATATCCGCATACGGAAGAAGAGCTGAAAAAATACGGGAAGTACATAGAAAGTATTTAACTAGTGCTTAATTGCAATAATAAGCGTTATTAATTATAATCTTAGACATAAAAAAGGAGGTTGTATGTCTAAGAAAACGCAAGTTATAACATGCACCAAAGCGGATGAAATTATTCTTGATAGTTGGGTGAGAAGCCGAACTATGGAAGCGCGACTTGTAGAGAGGGCGAAAATAATTGTCAATAGCCTGAAAGGACAAAATGTATCTGAGATTGCGGCTGACCTTCACATAAGACCAAATACGGTTATTGATTGGAAAAAAAGATTTCAGCAAAAAGGAATTGATGGATTGTATGATCTGCCCAGGTCAGGAAAGCCAAAAATATATGGGCAGAATTTCAGGGACAAAGTTTTAGAAACTCTGGAAAAAACACCGCCTATCGGGCAGGCAATTTGGGATGGTCCGGCTTTAGCAAAACATTTAAACACATCAACGCATGCGGTATGGAGGGTTTTAAGAAAAGAAGGAATTTGCTTATCCCGACAGCGAAGTTGGTGTGTCAGCACTGATCCTGAATTTTCGACAAAAGCCACAAATATTATTGGGTTGTATTTAAATCCGCCGATGAATGCATTGGTTATATCTGTAGACGAAAAACCTGGTATTCAAGCGTTGGAAAGGACAACCGGCTATGTAGAGACGGATAATGGAAAAATTGTAAGAGGATACAAAAGTACATATAAAAGAAATGGAACGCTGAACCTATTTGCTGCGCTGGAAGTAGCTACAGGGTTAATACACACCCAAACTACTGAATACAAAAGACGTATTGAATTTCTTGAGTTTATGGATAGAGTGGTGGTAGATGTTTCAAAAGATAAAGAAATTCATGTAATTTTAGACAATTATTGTATTCACAAAAAGAACGATGAATGGTTATCCCGGAATAAGAATGTTTTTTTTCATTACACGCCTACTTCGGCAAGTTGGTTAAATCAGGTGGAAATATGGTTTGGTATTATGAGCCGAAAAGCTCTTAGAGGCGCCAGTTTTAAAAACACGGAAGAATTGAGAGAAGCAATAGATGCATTTGTTAAAGCATACACTGAAACCGCAAAACCTTTTGTGTGGAGAAAACGGGAAGTGAAAGGTTCTCAATTAAGAAATACTATCGTTAACTTACGCAATTAAGCACTAGTTGTTAGTCATTAGCTGCTGGTCGCTAGCAGCTAATGACTGGCGGCTAATATATCGGAGGGGAATTATGCTGGAAAAAAATGAAAACAAGAAGCTCGTTATTCCAACTGAGGTTTATTCAAGGGTTGTCGGCTATTACAGGCCGGTACAGCACTGGAATACCGGCAAACAGCAGGAATTCAGCGAGAGAAATACCTATGAGAAAAAACTGGCATTGCAAGATTAGCGGAGCTTATGTTCAAAGGTATACAGAAAGTTTCTTTGATCGATTATCCCGGAATAATATGCACAACTTTATTCACTGGGGGGTGCAATTTCCGCTGCTCCTGGTGCCACAACCTGCAATTGGTTGATGCTTCCATATTAAAAGGCCTGCCCGATATACAGGAAGATCAAATAAAAACCTATCTGGCAAAAAGGAAGGGAAAAATCCAGGGAATATGCGTCAGCGGCGGTGAACCAACATTGTGGGGCGGGAAGCTTGCAGGTTTTATGCATTGGGCGAAAGGCAATGGGTTCCTGGTAAAACTGGATACAAATGGATATAATCCCGGCGTTCTTCAAAATTATATCGGGCAAAACCTCCTGGATTTTATAGCGATGGATATAAAGAACACTTTTGATAAATACAGGATTACAACGGATATAGAATCCCTTGATATATCGCTGATAAAAAAATCCATAGATATCATTAAAAAAAGCGATGTCAGGCATCAATTCAGGACAACCCTGGTTCCCGGAATGGTTTTAAAAAATGAAATGATCAAATTCTCAAGATTATTAGGCGAAGAAATTGTCTTCCAGGATTACAGAAAAAATGATAATAATTTCCAATAGAAATTTTTATTATTAAAAATAACAGGAGAAAATATATGATATGGCAGGATATTCAGCTTATCCGTTCGGAAGCGCCGCTTGTGCATAATATAACCAATTATGTTGTAATGAACACGACAGCAAACGCGCTTCTGTCCATCGGCGCGTCTCCCGTTATGTCCCATGCAATAGAGGAAGTGGAAGAGATGGCCGGTTTATCCCGTGCGCTGGTTATAAACATAGGAACTTTAAGCGTACCATGGATTGATTCAATGATAAGGGCGGGTAAGAAGGCCCAAATGTTAAAGATTCCGGTAATACTGGATCCGGTCGGCAGCGGCGCCACAAAGTTTCGTACTGAAACAGCGCTAAAACTTATTAAAGAGATCCATCCTGAGATTATACGCGGAAACGCTTCTGAAATCAGTTCTCTTCTCCAGTCCGGGCGGGGAACCAAAGGAGTGGACAGCCGGAACACACCCGATGAGGTTCTGAATGAAGCCCGTGAGCTCTCCAGGTCCGCTGGATGTGTAGTTTCGGTAAGCGGCGCGGTTGATTTGATTGTCAAAGATGATAAAGTTGCCCGGATCGAGAATGGGCACCCGATGATGGCCAGAGTAACTGGCATGGGCTGTACGGCCAGCGCGATAACCGGCGCATTTGCAGCGGTAAATCCTTCACCTTTCGATGCCGCCGCTTTTGCCATGGCTGTTATGGGGATCGCCGGTGAGATAGCTGCCGTATGTTCGGCCGGGCCGGGAAGTTTTCAGGTAAATTTCCTGGATATCCTTTATAATATTAAGGAATCCGATATTACTCGGCGTTTGAAAATGCGGGGCTTATAATAAAAATAAAATGGGAAATATATCAGCCGGTTGATAAATCAATCGAAAGCCGGCCGGTATAATCATAGCTGAATATTGACTCATTATATGATTTGTTCTAATATATTATTCTGGACTGAATTTCATTTTCCGGAGAAAACCAATGAAAATAAAGAATATAATTATATTTATCTTTATTGCGCAGATATCAGCACCGATTTTTTCAGCACAGACACAGACAAATATGAATACGAATACAATTGCTAACGGAGCTTTCCTTCAGGAGTTTTACGATCAGGAAAAATCAAACCAGGAAACCGTTAAGAAAATCCAGCCGCCCAGCCCGTTCTGGACAACCGTTAAAATTATACTATATACAGCCGTTTTCGGCGTAGCGGCATATTTTGTCGTAAGATTCATTGTTTCTAAAAGTTCACTTCCTTTTACCGGTGATGCGAATATCATAGAAACCCTGATGACAAAACCGATGGGAATGGGCAGTTATCTGCAGATTGTTAAAGTCGGGGCAAGCTACTATATTCTGGGACTTTCAAATGAAGGATTACGGATGATCGATAAAATTCAGGACCAGGAAACAATCGATTACATAGAACTGAATAAAGAAAAAATCAAACCGAAAGAAACCAAGTTTTTAGATATCCTGTCATATTTACCTCTGTCGAAAAAAACTGATAAAATGGAATTCCTTAAAAATCAGAAAAACAGGCTTAAAAAATTATAATATGCCGGCGGTTTATGTTGGAATGAGCGGCGGTATTGACAGTTCCGCCGCGGCATACATCCTGAAGAGAAATGGTTTTAACGTTACCGGCGTTACTTTTACGGCTTTAAACAAAGAAGGGCTCAAAAAATGCTGCAGCATTGAAGAAATTGCCGCGGCAAAGGATGTGTGCCGATTTTTAGGGATAAAACATAAAATTATCGATATAAGGGACATTTTTGAAGCGAAAATAATAAAATACTTCATTGACAGTTACCGTTCAGGACTTACCCCCAATCCTTGCGTTTACTGTAACAGATTTGTTAAGTTCGGCGCAATGCTTGAATACGCGCTTTCCGAAGGCGCGGACTATTTTGCGACAGGCCATTACGCCGGAATAGAAGAGATCAACGGGAATTCATTCATTAAGAAAGGTACGGATAAAGAAAAAGACCAGTCATATTTCCTTTCATACATAGAAAAAGAAAAACTTCCTTATATCAAACTCCCGCTTGGCGCTTACAAAAAACAGGATGTTCGTGAAATAATAAAAGAGTCCGGACTCCCGGTTAATCCCCATAAACCGGAAAGCCAGGATGTATGTTTTATCAACGGCGATTACAGGGATTTCTTAATAAAAAGAGGCGTTGAAGAAAATCCCGGTGATTTCATATATTTAAATAAGACCGCAGGTTTCCATAAGGGAATACCTTTTTACAGCCTGGGACAGCGCAGGGGTTTGAACATATCTGTGGGGAACAGGGCTTTTATCCGCGAGTTCGATCTTGAAAATAACCGCATTATGCTTGGTGATAAGCCGTTATCCAGGGAATTTACAGTCCGCGGATTGAATATATTTACCGGAGATTTTACAAATGGAAGATTTTCGGTGCAGATTCGCTACAGAAGCAATATCATTGAAGGGTCTGTAAAAATTGAAGGAGATGGGGCCGAAGTTTTCCTGATAGAGCCGCAGGAGATCATCTCCCCCGGGCAGTTTGCCGTTTTTTACAGGGACGATTTAGTCTATGCCAGCGGAGTGATCAGGGATGTGAGGCTTATTTCCTGAAAGTTAATCTTCCGTTAATTCAACAGCGCCTTTCCTTACCCTGGCATTGCCGGCCTTTACTTCAAAAAATTCGTTTTCCCTGCATTCTTTTTTTGTATAAATTTTCAGATAATTCGGAGTATAGCCTGTCCAGAAGCCTTCCTCTCTGGTTTCAATTAAAACCCTGTATTTTTTACAAAGTATAATTCTTTTAACAAATTCCATTCCAGATTCAACGGCCGCTTCTTCCAGGCGTCTGTACCGCTCTTTTTTGATATTTCCGTCAATATCTTTCATCAATGCCGCTTTTGTATGCGAACGTTGAGAGTAAGAGAAAATGTGCACCCGGGTGAAAAAAGCTTTTTTTACCAGATCAATGGTTTCAAGGAATTCTTCTTCGGTCTCCTCAGGAAACCCGGTAATTATATCGGTCGTGATCCCGCAATCAGGAATTCTTTCCCTGATTATTTTGGTCAATTCTAGGAAATATTTTGAAGAATAATTTCGGTTCATTCTTTTTAATACACTGTCGCTTCCGCTCTGTACCGATAAATGAAAATGCGGTGTTAGTTTTGCGGCGGCAGAACCTTTTCCTGCCAAATCGATAAGCTTTATGTCGAATTCATCCGGCTGCAATGAAGACAAACGTATCCGGAAATCCCCTGGAATAAGGATAGCATCTTTTAATAAATCGTAAAGCATAACACCGCTATAATTATAATCGCTTATATTTACCCCGGTGAGAACAATTTCTTTGTAGCCTGATTTAACAAGGTTCCTTATAAATTCAAGAGCCGCTTGCGGTTCAACACTTCTGCTTCGGCCTCTCGCGGCAGGTATTTTGCAGTATGAGCAGAACTTATCGCAGCCGTCCTGAATTTTCACGAAGGCGCGTGTCCTCTCGAATTCCTTCACAACCGGGAACGAGCGTTCCGCTCGATCATTATTACTATTAATATTATGATCGCAAATAATATTTTCAGGATGATTTTTATCAAACTCGGGTCTCAATTCAATCAAATCAGCTATATTGAATTTTGAGTCGTTTTTTACAACTATATCCGCGTATTCGGCTGTGTTTAATTCATCAAAACCGGTCGTGGCATAGCATCCGGTCGCGATGACTTTTTTGCCTTTTATTTTTGCCTTCCGCATGACCTGCCTTGATTTAACATCGGCATTGTTGGTTACCGAGCAGGTGTTGACGATTACATAATCCGAATTGTCGATATTGTTTGAAATTTCATACCCTTTTAAAAGCAGGTTCTCCGCAATAGCTCTTGATTCGAACTGGTTTAGCTTGCAGCCGATGGTTTCTATATAAATTTTTAAAGGCATTTTACCAGACACCTTTTTCTTTAAGAACGGCAGTGGTTTCAAATCCAACCTCTTTAACAAGAATGCCGCTGTCTTCATCCACCCAGAAATAAAAATCCCTGACATATTGATCCGTCAGTCTCCCCAGGAATGGATCTCCGAGGGCAAAACCAAGCTTGATTGTATTGAACTGCCCGGCTTTCGTATTAAGTATCTCTTTTCCCTTTACAATAAAACTGCCGAAAAAGCTGGTCTTTATATATTGAGGCACAACCAGGTAAATAATTCCCGGGCTGCCGGCTTTCAGAAACCGGATACCCATGAACATTATAAAATTCCAGTTCCAGACCGGATAATCCGGGTCTACTTTGATATGGCTCGTCCTTGTGTTGAATTTAAATCCATTCCAGATTTGTTCGGTACAGATTGCCATTCCGTTTTTATAGTCAACTGAAATTTCGGTCATCGCCGGTTCATCCGAATTCTCAAGGACGGCATTGGTACGGTTGTCATCGAAGTAATGTAAAAGCGAGCCGTTCTTAAGAGAAACGAACATAATGGTCTGGTAGTTTTTGTAATCGTCTGGAAATTTCAATCCAGATCCGTCTTTTAGATAATGCGCATAAACTTCGGCAATATCATCGCTTATTTTTGTGACGATTGTAAATGAATATTTTTGCCCGCGGTCGTTCAGAACCTCGTACTTAAGCTTTTCACCGTCTGGAATGGTTTTATCGGTTGCCTGTAAAGGCACATGCGCTATTTTTTTTGTTGTACACCCTGCTGTAATGAAAACAATCAGGATGATCATCATAATGCTTAATTTATTATACACATAATCCGTCCATATTAATTATAACAATTTTTCACTATAAAATGAAATATTATATACTTTTGATTATTCCCGCCGGAACTGCTAAAATAATTACCGTTTATTTTACAATAAATAATTTAGGAGCTTACCCTATGAATTCAAATGATATAAGAAAAGGTTTTCTGGATTTTTTTGCGGGAAAAGGGCATACCATTGTTAAAAGCGCTTCTTTAGTACCGGATAATGACCCGACACTGCTTTTTACCAACGCGGGGATGAACCAGTTTAAAGATATTTTCCTGGGAACCGGAAAGCGGGATTATTCCCGGGCCGCGGATACCCAGAAGTGTATGAGGGTTTCCGGCAAACACAACGACCTTGAAGATGTCGGTAAAGATACGTATCATCACACATTTTTTGAAATGCTGGGAAACTGGTCGTTCGGGGATTATTACAAGAAAGAAGCCATTGAGTGGGCCTGGGAACTTTTAACACAGATATGGAAGCTTCCGAAAGAAAGACTTTACGCGACGGTGCATCATACCGATGACGAGGCTTTTAAAATATGGGAAAATAACACAAATATCGATAAAAATCATATTATTCGTTTCGGTGATAAGGATAATTTCTGGGAAATGGGGACGACCGGGCCCTGCGGCCCCTGTTCGGAAATCCATATCGACCAGGGAGAAGGTACATGCAACAGAAAACATATAAAGGATCATGTGTGTTCTGTGAACGCCGGATGCTCCCGGTATATCGAACTCTGGAACCTTGTTTTCATTCAGTACAACCGGCTTGAAGATGGAACACTGGTCCGCCTTCCAAGCTGTCATGTCGATACCGGTATGGGTTTTGAGAGGATCGTGTCGGTTATTCAGGGCAGGCATTCAAATTATGATACCGATTTATTCATGCCGCTTATACATAAAATCGAGGATATGAGCGGAAGTAAGTATAACGGACAAACTGCAGGAACAAAAAATTCTGATATGCCGGTACGGGTTATCGCCGATCATATCCGCTCCCTGACTTTCGCAATGGCCGACGGTGTTATGCCTTCAAATGAAGGAAGGGGTTATGTCATACGCAAAATATTAAGGCGGGCTATCCGCTATGGAAAATATCTTGGCTTTAATTCTCCTTTTCTCTTTAAAATTGTAGATACAGTTATTGATATAATGGGAAACGCGTTTCCCGAAATTTCCGAGAAAGCCGGTATGGTTAAATCATTGATTTTATCCGAAGAAGAATCCTTCTTCAAAACGCTTAACAGGGGGTTGGAAAAACTGGATGAAATTGTTTCTGAAATCAAAGGGAATAATTTAAATAAAATAAGCGGTGAGCATATCTTCATGCTATATGATTCCCTCGGTTTCCCGGTTGATTTTACACAGAATGTTGCGGAAGATGAGGGACTTAAAGTTGATATGGAAAGGTTTCGTGAATTAATGGAAGAGCAGAAGGAAAGGGCGAGGGCAAACTGGAAGGGTGAAGCCTTTGAATTCGTGGCATTGAAAGGCATAGTCAAGCCGACTGAATACATCGGAGAGGACTGTTTTGAATCGGAAGAAGAAATTCAAATTATTGTTAAGGATAATAAAATTGTAGATGCAGCATCGGAAA
Organism: uncultured Spirochaetota bacterium; assembly: GCA_963783575.1. GTDB lineage: Bacteria > Spirochaetota > Brevinematia > Brevinematales > JAOACQ01 > CAWEAK01. The sequence goes on from CAWAOD010000009.1 coordinate 699,748, forward strand.
ATGATAACGCGGTGATAATTGCCAGAAGAACGCCTTTTTACGCAGAGAAGGGCGGACAGGTCGGCGATACGGGAATTATCAAAAAGGATCAAAGCAGATTTATTGTTAACGATACAAGGACATTCAATGACGTTACGCTCCATTTCGGCACTGTTCAGAACGGCTCATTTAAAACAAATGAAAGAATAACAATGAAGGTCGATAAAGATAAAAAGAATGCCACAGCCCGCAACCACACCGCCACTCATTTGATTCACAAAGCTTTAAGGCACATCGCGGGCGAGCATGCGGCCCAGGCCGGGTCGCTTGTTGGGCCGGAAAGGCTGAGGTTTGATTTTACCCATCCAAAGGCTTTAACAAAAGAGGAAATTGAAAAAATTGAAAATGAAGTCAATGAAGTTGTCCTGCGTAATATTCCGGTCAAAATTACAAAAATGTCAAAGGGTGAAGCCGTTAAAAGCGGCGCTGTGGCGATTTTTGAGGAAAAGTATGGGGAAGTAGTCAGGGTTGTCGAGGTAGAAGGTTATTCGAAAGAACTTTGCGGAGGAACACATGTGAAGCAAAGCGGCGATATCGGCCTTATAAAAATTACCGCGGATTTTTCGATCTCGGCCGGGACCAGAAGGCTTGAAGCCTTTACAGGTTTGAATTCACTGGAAGAGTACAGGAGAGAATTTTACAAAATAAAAGAGCTTTCGGGTTTATTAAACATAGATGATGAAAAGCTTTTGCCGAGATTCAGGCAGATTCTCGATACTATTAAAATTAAGGACAAAGAAATTGAGGAATTGAAAAATAATCTCGCGAAATCGAATATGGATGAATTATTAAAAAAACCTGTTATGGTAGGGAATTCACAGGTTGTAATCACAAGGGTGGATATGGATTCTCAAATGATGCTGTCAATTGTTGATGAATTCAAGAAAAACACCGAAACCGGGGTAATTTACCTGATTGGTTCTCCATCTGCCGATAAAGTGGCAATTACTGCGGGTGTTACAAAGACGCTTATAAATAAAATCAAAGCCGGCGATCTTGCGCGCGAGACAGCTAAAATAGTCGGGGGAGGTGGAGGAGGAAGGCCGGATATGGCCCAGGCGGGAGGAAAAGACCCTTCAAGGATCGATGATGCCGTCGCAAAAGCTCGTGAAATGATTGAACAAGCGTGCCGTTCGGTCACGACCGCTTGACCGGTATAAAATAATCCGGCAGGTTCGCTATAATTCACGTTAATTATTGTAACTTGTGGTGAGCCAGCTGAATCCATTATTGGCAAAAAGAAACAAAAATGTTGTTTCTAAATATTACAAATTTGTGCGGCTGAGTATTTACTTTATTAGAAAATATTTCTTATGCTTTGGGTGCAACATCACGCTGCAATGCCGATAATATATTAGAGATTCTTATGAAAAATGTTTTTGTGATTGCCCTCCATGGTATTGGAGGAAACCTTCATCATCTATCGGGGTTGGTAAATTACTATCTGTCAAAAGAAATTGATGTTAAAGCAATCGATCTACTCGGTTTCGGCCACACAACTCCAACAAGCAGGGGAGACATTGAAAGCTTTGATGAATATATCCTCGAAGTGGAAAACTATGTTAAAGAATTGAAGAAGAATCATTCGGACTATAAAATAATTCTGCTCGGGGAAAACATCGGCGGGCTTATCGCTATGCAGTTTTCAATCAGCCATCAAAAAGAAATTGACGGTTTGATATTAATAAATCCTGTCACAGAAACAAAACACCCTTTCCCATTATTGGCAAGATTTTTTCTAACAATATGCAGTTTCATTCTTCCAGGCAAATATTTTACAATTCCTATAAAACCGGAAGATATCAGCGACGATGAAAAAATGCTCCATTTTTTAAGAGATGATATTCAAAAAGTAAAAGCGATTACTGCCCGGTTCTGGTGGGCAATGATCAGGGCAACGGTTGAACTGAAAGCTGAAGCCGGGAAAATCAGGATACCGGTTTTGATGCAGTTATCCAAAGTTTCAAAAACAATAGGCATTCATTCTGCAAAATCAATCTTTTCCAGGATAAATACCGTTCATAAACACCTTCAAGAATTCGATATTCCCGATTCAATGACAATATGCAAAGACAGGGAAAAGGTTTTCGAAAAACAGATTAAATTCATTCATAATATAATCCTTTCACAATAGGTGCGATTAATAATCTAACATTATTTCTCATAGTCAAATTTCACTATTTTAAAATTTATTTATTAAGATAACAAGCATTAAAATATTACATAAATTATTTTAACAATTATTATTATACCTAAACTGAGCGATTCTTAACTATCCATAAAAATAAAACCATGCTAAAATAAAATGGGGTAAGGAAATGGTTACAGCCATCCTTACCCCGGAATAACACCCATTGGGTGCAAAAGCAGGTAAATTATGACTGAAAAAAATAAAAATCGCAAAATTCAGGGAAATGAGATTCAAAAAATCGGCATAACGAAAGATTGTCTTACCAGCCGCGGCGGGCTTACGTTTGTCCTGAGATATCTCAAGAATATTAAAGTTATTCCCCTGATCAGCGAAGTATTTCAGGGAATTCGCAAGAGCCGCAAAGGTAAAGATATAGAAAAAATTATTTCTCAATTGATGCTGTTTTTCATAGATGGAAGCAAATTTACCATGACCCGGTTTGATGAATTGGCAAATGATATCGGGCACAGAAAGGCCATTGAATGCAGCAAAGACAATATGTGCTCATCCCATGTGATAAAGAGATTTTTTTCAGTGGTAAAAAAGACAATGTTTAAAGAGCTTCAAAAGATTCTAATTAAGCTTTTTGTCTGGCGTCTCAAGATAAAGAACCCGAAAGTTATTATTCTCGGACTTGATACGATGGTACTGAATAATGATGACGCTAAAAAGCGAAACGGCGTGACTTATACCTACAAAAAGGTTAACGGGTATCATCCGCTGCATATGTATTGGAATGGTTTTATCGTGAACCTGGCGTTCCACGAAGGAAGCGAATCCCCGAATCACGGTGACGATCTGTTTACAATGCTGGAAGAAACAGTGAAGGAAATCCGGAAATGCTATGACAAAGAGGTGCCGATTATCGTTGTGTCTGATAGCGGGTTTTTTGACCAAAAGTATTTTAAGAAGCTGGAAGACCTGAAACTGTTCTTTATATGCGGCGGGAGAATACTGGATTCAATCAAACTCGATTTGATGAAGCGATTGCCGGAAGAATGGAGAAGGTTTGAGAAAAAAGGAGATGTAATTGAATACCTGGACTTTCGGGACAGACGGGATAGCTGGGAAAAGGGATACCGTGCCATTTATACCAAATATGAATGTGAAGACGGGGTTTTCAGATTAGCGTTCGACAGGCCTGAAAATATTATTTATACAAATCTTGAAGAAGCGGAAGTATTGAAAGAAAAGGGGCTTGTGAAATATATGACGGCAGAGGAAATAGTGAGGCTCTATCATCTGAGGGCAAAAGATGAACTGGTGAACCGTGGAATAAAAGAATTCGTGGATGAAACACTGCCGTTTAAGAGTTTTGTATCAAACGGTGTATATTATTTTTTATCGATAATAGCGTATAATCTGCTGTCGGCTTATCAGGCGGATATGGATATACCGGAAATACCAGTGGAAAGTTATCCGGATACGGTCAGGCGAATATTTATTGATATTGCGGGAAAGATTGTTAAAACAGGCGGGCGGGCTATTTTAAAATTCAGGGAAGAAGTAGTTGACAGGTTTAAATTGTTAGATTTGTGGGAGAAATGCGGAACGGTTACCCCGATTTAAAGATGCGCTCTGTTTTCATGGATTAATAAGGGGGTATTGCGCCAAAAATTGAAAATATCTCAGAGATTGATGATTTTAGTGCTTTCAAACGCATAAATTCGGCAAATTAACCGGTGACAAAAAAATATATCCAAATTTTTATAAATTTTGGCTTTTATAAACCTGTTTTTGGTATTTATTAAAAAATCGCTCAGTTTGGGATTATAAATTTCTATGGTTTTATTAAAAGTATTTTGATTTTATTTTTATTGATTGTTATAATCTATGATGATTTATTATAAGGAGAAGTAAATGAGAAAGAAAGACTATTTGTTTACATCGGAATCAGTCAGTGAAGGGCATCCCGATAAACTGGCCGATCAGATTTCCGATGCGGTTTTAGACGCTTGTTTTATGATTGATCCATATTCGCGTGTAGCCTGTGAAACATTCACAACAACCGGGATGGTTCTCATCGGCGGCGAAATCACAACAACGGCTCATGTAGATTTCCAGGAAGTCGCCAGGGGTGTTGCAAAAAAAATCGGTTATGACAGGCCTGAATACGGTCTTGATTTTGAATCAATGGCAGTGTTAAATACCGTTCATTCCCAATCGCCCGATATATCCCAGGGCGTTTCGGGTGACGGTCTTTTTAAGGGACAACAGGGAGCGGGGGACCAGGGGATGATGTTCGGTTTTGCATGCAATGAGACTCCTGAATTGATGCCTGCTCCGATAATGTATGCCCATAAACTTCTTCTTTATGCTTCAAAACTTAGGAAAGACGGGATTTTAACTTGGCTCCGCCCTGATTCTAAAAGCCAGATTACAATTGAATACAGTGGAAATAAGCCTGTAAGGGCAGATACAATCGTAGTTTCACATCAGCATGATGATAATATCGGATATGAAGAATTGAAATCGGAAATTATAGCTAAAATTATTAAACCAGTTATGGAACCTACCGGATTGCTTGATAAAAACACAAAATATTATATTAACCCTACCGGGCGGTTTGTTATCGGAGGACCCCATGGAGATACGGGACTTACCGGAAGAAAAATTATTGTTGATACCTACGGTGGAATGGGCAGGCATGGCGGCGGAGCATTCAGCGGGAAAGACCCGTCCAAGGTGGATAGAAGCGCAGCTTATATGGCGAGATACGTAGCTAAAAATATTGTCGCTGCCGGTTTTTGTGAAAGATGTGAAGTCCAGATTGCTTATGCGATTGGTGTACCTTTCCCGGTTTCGGTATTGGTACAGACTTTTGATACCGGAAAAATTGATGAGTGCAGCATTGAGGAAGCAATAAAGAAAGTTTTCGATTTGACTCCAGCGGGGATTATTAAAACACTCGATCTGAGAAAACCAATATACCAGAATACCGCGGCATACGGTCATTTTGGAAGAAGTGAATTTTCATGGGAAAAAACCGATAAGGTTAAAGATTTATTAAAGGAAATAAAATAAATACAACCGGCGATATAATATGGGGATTTTATGAATATTGGGATTATTGGAACTGGTTATGTAGGTATAGTGAGCGGAAGCTGTTTTGCTGAAATGGGCAACCATGTCACCTGTTTCGATGTTGATGAAAAGAAAATCACTCAGTATTCAAAGGGGAAATCGGCAATTTATGAACCCGGGCTGGAAGATTTACTAAAAACCAATATTGATAAAAAAAGATTATTCTTTACAGGTGAGATTCTTGATCTGGTCAATAATTCCGATGTGATATTTATCTGTGTTGGAACCCCTCCGTTACCTGATGGTTCTGCCGATCTTTCACAGGTTGAGTCGGCTGTAAGAAGCATTGCGGAGAATACACCCAGTGATACGTATAAAGTTATCGTTGAAAAAAGCACAGTTCCTGTAGGAACTCATAAACGCCTTAAAACTATAATGAAATTATATAATAAAGGGAAAGCCAATTTTGATTTTGTCGTTAACTCGGAATTTCTTAAAGAAGGCACGGCAATTCAGGATTTTCTCAATCCCGACCGCATTGTGATTGGAGTTGAAACCGATAAATCAAAAGAAATAATGATCAAACTTTATGAAAATATAAAAAATGAGAAGGTTATTGTCGATCCAAACAGCGCTGAAATTATTAAATATGCATCCAACTCTTTCCTGGCAATTAAAATATCTTTTATAAATATGATCGCCGACCTTTGCGAGAAAAGCGGGGGTGATATCGGATATGTCGCGGATGGGATTGGATTTGATAAAAGGATTGGCAGGGCTTTTTTAAACGCAGGCATAGGTTATGGCGGTAGCTGTTTTCCTAAAGATGTTAAGGCTTTTATCAAAGTTTTAAGCGATTACGCCGTCGACAGTTCAATATTAAAATCAACTGATGATTTCAACACCTTCAGGTATAAAAAGGTAATTAAAACCCTTGAAGAGGAGCTCTGGATTCTTAAAAATAAAAATATTGCCGTGTGGGGATTGGCTTTTAAGCCCGAAACCGATGACATACGCGAGGCACCGTCGATAAAGATTGTAAACGATCTACTTAATAAAGATGTTAATTTAAGATTATACGATCCGGAGGCGGAGGATAATTTTAAATCCATATTTCCTGAGAATGATAAAATTTTATACTATAATTCTCCGCTTGAAGCACTCATCGATGCCGAAGCACTGGTTATTTTAACCGATTGGAAAGAATTTTACGGCATAAAACCGGATGAAATCTATAAATCAATGAAACTTCCAGTTGTTGTTGACGGAAGGAATATTTTTAATTCGAATGAGATGCGGGCCAAAGGCTTCCGTTATTTTCCAATCGGAAAAGGAAAAATTTTGGAAATAATGAAAGATTCAAAATGAAGGATCTTATGAAAAACATCCTGGTTACCGGAGGCGCAGGTTTTATAGGAAGCCACCTCTGTGAAAAGCTTCTCGAACTTGGACATTCGGTTATCTGCATTGATAATTTTTTTACGGGCAGGAAAGATAACATCCTTCATTTGATGGATAATAAAAATTTTGAAGTAATAAGACACGATATTATAGAACCTATCCTGGTTGAGGTAGACTGGATTTTCAATCTGGCCTGTCCCGCATCACCCATTCATTACCAGTTTAATCCGATCAAAACTGTCAAAACCAATATCCTTGGTGCTTTGAATATGCTTGGACTTGCCAAGAGAGTGAAGGCAAGAATCCTTCAGGCTTCGACAAGCGAAGTTTACGGCGATCCCGAAGTTCACCCCCAGAAAGAAGATTACTGGGGTTTTGTTAACCCGGTCGGCATACGGAGCTGTTATGACGAAGGAAAAAGGATAGCAGAAACCCTTTTTATGGAATATCACAGGAAAAACAATGTGGACATAAGGATTGTGCGTATTTTTAATACTTACGGGCCAAGGATGCTTCAAAATGATGGAAGAGTTGTTTCCAATTTTATAGTACAGGCATTGAAGAACGAAGATATAACGGTTTATGGCAATGGCAGCCAGACCAGGAGCTTTTGCTATATTGATGACCTTGTTTTGGGTATGATTCTTATGATGAATACCGAAAACTTCACCGGCCCAGTGAATCTTGGAAATCCTGAAGAATATTCGATACTTGACTTTGCGAAAATGATTATTAAAATGACAGGTTCCGGATCAAAAATTCTATTTCAGGATTTACCGTCGGATGATCCTAAGCGCAGAAAACCTGATATTACGCTTGCCGGAAAAAAACTTGGCTGGAAACCTGTAGTCACAGTTAAAGAAGGCCTTTTAAAAACAATAGAATATTTTCAAGCGTGCCGCTTGACCTGAATAAATCAACACTTCTCCTATAACGCGGTTTAAATAGAGCGTTTTTCCAGATCTTCATACTTTTTAAGTAATTTTTCATATATCGGCGTGTTTTCCGCTATAGGTGCTGAAGAAGTTCCTTCAGCGCGCTGGACAAAAAATTCCGCCGCCTTTTCATAACTGATTTTGAGCAGGGTTTTTGCTCCTGAGATCGCGCATCCCAAAGGAGCGGCAAAATCGGAATTTTTGATGCTGAAAATTTCCGCTTTAAATATGTCGGCAATGGTTTGCCGCAGGATATGATTTTTAGAGCCTCCGCCTACCACGCATATCGACTTTACATCGCTTAGATGGCTCGAGTGCAGTTTCAGCGACAGTACCTGGGAAATGTGGAGCGATCGAATGTTTGCCTCCGCATCATCCTCTGTAAATCCATCCCGGATTATGCCCGCTTTTTTTACCGGAACAGATTCATCAAGCAAATAGGGAAGCATAAGCTTTTCATTTCCGCTGATTTTCTGATCCCCGAATTTTTTCATATAGCTGTCAAAAGCTTCTTTTGTTAGGCTGCCGTTTTCGGACTTGAGTATATATCTACGTACAAAAGTGTCATGGAGTTTTGAACCGTTGGTGTAGCAGGTTAACGCCATCGCTGTACCTTTTGTATAGCCGAATATATTATATTCGCCGTTTATGGAAGGCTTTATAAGTTTCATAAGTCCGTTAACGGTGTAACTGGATCCCAGCGAAATCACAATATGCCCGCCGCAGCCAAGAAGCGTTGCGGGATTATCTCCTGTGCCGGCCAGTATGACCGCATCTCTGCCGACTCCATATTTATTAATGAAATACGGGTTAATTTTTCCGACCGGTTCATCGTAATGGCTGATCCCCCCGATTTTCCCGCCCACGGAATCTTTTATACCTTCCTTAGCAAGAAGCATATCCATTACTTTAATAACTTCTTTGCTCCAGCCTGGTTTTTTTATATCCAGGTTATTGAGATTTGATCCCCATCCGTCTCCGGTATCAACCGGGGCGATCTTTCCCGTAAGTATTGATGTAAGGAAAGCGCTTAACAATTGTATATTTTCGGTGTTTTTGTATTCTAAAGGACTTTCTTTTGCCCACCTGAGGATTTGTGATGCCGGGAAACGAAGCTCTGCCTTATTACCTGTAATATTGCTAATACTGCCGCTTGTTTCAAGCGCTTTTGTGATTGCCCCGGCCTCTTTTTCGGTACTGCGGTCTTCCCAGATCGGGGAAGTTTTTCTGGATATCGAATCTTTTAAGGCCTCAAGAAGGTTTTTAGCATTGCTTAGCGATTTTAACCGATTGGAAAAAGTAGTGTCCGTATAAACTGTACAATGCTGCATTCCGTCAAGTTTTATTACCCCCACAGCCGCAAGGTCAACGCCGTCTTTTTTGAGCTTATCGAAAACAAAATCCAGGGCTTCAAGCATAAGATAAGGTGAAGTGTGACGTAAGCCCAGCCTGTCTGAAGACAGAACACCGCCTTTTGTTCCATACTTGGGAAAGTTTTCATCAAATTCAAACTTGCCGGTATAAACAACAGATTTTTCGTTCAAGTCTAAAACGATCATTTTCGCAGACTGTGTACTGAATTCCAGCCCCAATGAATATAAATTCTTTTTCATACAAACCTCTTTAATTAAATTCTGCCTGATAAGATTTTATCGGAATGATTTTCCCGTATAAATTATATTTTATTTGACTGTCTGATTTTAGTCAAATTATGCACAATCGATGCCTTTTCATTTCCCCGCCACCCTTTATTGTCAGGATTCATGAAATAATAAATCAAACTGGCTTAAGTATCATCCAATCACATCTGGCTTTATTGCAATCAGCACTTTATCCCTATTGACAAAAAAAACTCCTTAATTATCATGACACACAGATCAAGGTGTTTGCAAAGAAACTGCCCTTGATATATTTTGCGGCAGGAGGTTGCCCCGGCATGGTCTTTAGCTATCAGTTTTATTTCAAGCCTTACTCCGTCCCCAATCTTATTCAAGATATTAAATGGGAAAATATAAAAGTATTCTTACTGACAGTTATTATCCTTTTGTTTTTGACTTCCTGTTCTTTCAATGTTTACAACATAAAAAACACTACCAGAGACATTAAAGGATTGAAAGTCAGAGTCCTAAATGTGATTGACGGAGATACAATCAAGGTTGAAACACAGAATGATGCCCTATTAAAATTTGAGAATGGAGATGCTATATATCCGTTTGAGACAAATTCCATAAGGTTTTTATTTATCGATTCGATGGAGAGTTCCGAGAATTCAAGGCTTAACAGAATAATAATCAAACTCAAAAAAAACGGGATGTATTTTAGAAAAGAAAAGATCATTGAAATGGGTAAAATGGCAACCGGGCATCTTAAAGAAAATCTCCATGACGATGATTTCGCTTTTGTTGAATTTCCGCTTCCGGTTATCAAGGATAAATACGGAAGGTTCCTGGGGATCGTTTTTATCAACGGTACCAATCTGAATTATCTGCAGGTCAGGGACGGCTATGCCCCGGTTTATTTCCTGAATGAAGGGAATGCGGAAACAGTGCGGTATTATAAGAAAAAGTTTATTGAGGCCGAAGATTTCGCTAAGGAAAAAAAACTGGGAATCTGGAAAGAATTCTCGGATTGAGGGTAAAAAAATGCTTAATCCATTAAAGTATTTTATCAACCGCAAAGTCGGTCTGGCGCTTGGAAGCGGCGGAGCAAAAGGAATAGCCCACATTGCAGTGATTGAATATCTCAAATCCATGAATATCCCGGTCCATTATGTGGCCGGCGCAAGCATCGGCGCACTAATCGGTGCGCTGTACTGCTCAGGCAGCCTTAATGCTTTTAAAAACGATCTGCTCAGTATGGACAGGAAAAGTTACAGCGATTTTTTTGATCCGATTTTTCCTATTTCGGGATTATTAAATGCTGATACGTTTATGGAATTTATTAAAAAATATATACCCGGCGGCATGTTAATTGAAGATTTGAAAATCCCTATCGGAATTGTCGCAACCGATTATAAGACAGGTCAGCCGGTTCTATTCCGTTCCGGAAAAATCATCGACGCGATAAGGGCAAGCATTTCAATTCCAGGTATTTTTACACCTGTGCCGTACCGGGACACCTTCTTAATTGATGGAGGCGTTGCCAACCCCCTGCCGGTCGATATTGTAAAATCTATGGGAGCGGGCATTACTTTAGCGGTAAATCTTCATCCATCATTACCATTGAGAAAAGAAAAAGGAAGCCCCATAATACCGGTGAAAGAAAAGATTGAAGATGATGAGATCGAAGACAAAAACCCATATCTTGGATTTATTATTGAAAAAGCCCGGAATATCGCTCTTCTGGGTAAAAATACATGGTTAAAATATATGAATAATTTTATGAATAATGAGAAGATAATTGATAAGAAAAAATTGCCTAATATTTTCGAAATCCTTTTTCAATCAATAGATATTATGGGTTATAATGCCACAACTTTAATGCTGAAATACGACCCGCCTTCAGTTTTGATCGAACCGGATCTCCTGTACCTGAAATCGCTTGATTTTAACAGAGGCCCTGAAGCCCTTGCCGAAGGAAAAAATGCCTGCGACCGGGTAAAGGATCAGTTGATCCAGAAAGTTAAGTTATGGTTATAAGGCTGTTTACTATTTGAGGTGAAATAAAAATGAAATTCAAGATTTTTGTTGACGGACAGGAAGGAACAACAGGATTAAAAATAAATGAAAGGTTAAGTATCAGGAAAGACCTTAATATTCTTGAGATCGATCCCGAAAAGCGGAAGAACCCTGAGGAAAGGCGGAAATTATTAAACGAATCCGATATTGCGTTTCTATGCCTCCCGGATTCCGCTTCCAGAGAATCCGTATCTCTGGTCGATAACGGTAAAACACGGGTAATAGACACCAGCACCGCGTTCAGGACCGATCCCGGCTGGACTTACGGACTGCCTGAATTAAATAAAGAACAGAGGACAAAAATAAAGAATTCATCGCGAGTCTCCGTACCGGGATGCCATGCCACGGGCTTTGTTATAATCCTTTATCCTTTGATCAGCGAGGGCATTGTTCCGAAAGATTATCCGGTAGCTTGTTCTACCGCTGCCGGTTACAGCGGGGGCGGAAAGAAAATGATCAAAGAATACGAAACAAGCGGTGATGAATTGCTTAAAATACCGAGATATTACTCGCTTGAATTGAACCATAAACATCTTCCAGAGATGCAGGCTGTAACAGGCCTTAATTATCCCCCGATTTTTACTCCGGTTGTGGGTAATTTTTACAATGGGGAGGTTGTTTCAATACCGCTTCATTCCAGGCTTCTTAATAAAAAAACCCGGGCATCAGGAATTCAGCAAATACTAAAATCCTGGTATTCTTCGGAAAGGTTTGTAAAAGTTCTTGATTTTTCAAAAAGATTGCGACCCCGGTGATGGATTTTTTGGCGCCACTGAATGCAATCGAACAGGATAGAAATATCAGTTACCGGAGGCGATGAACGGGTTTTAATCCTTGCCAGGTTTGATAATCTCGGCAAGGGGTCTTCCGGCGCCGCAGTGCAGAATATGAATATTATGCTCGGTCTTGAAGAAGGAACAGGTCTGGATTAGTAGTTTATTCATGCATCAGGAAATCGGTTTTAAAAAAGGTAATTTTATCCCCATGAAAATTTTCAATCAGATTGAGAACATTCGAAAGAACGCTCTGAAGGTATGAGGAATCTCCCGATACACCTACAACAGCTAATCTGGCGCGGGGAGTGACATCTTCCCCGTCGGTAATTTCGGAGACGCTCACGTTAAATTTTTTCCTTATCATATCTTTTATGCTTCTTAAAACATTCCTTCTTTCCTTTATGGTTTCCCTGATTGGTATTAAAAGATCGACCGATAATACGCCGATAAACATGCAGCCTCCTGTTTGACTGTACTGGAATGATTAATTATAATGCCAGTGTTTTATTTAATCAAGATGATTGATTTTTAGGAGAATTGTTATGGAAAACTCACTTGAAGGAAAAGTCGCCGTTATAACAGGCGCAAGCAGCGGCATTGGGAAGGCTTCGGCAAGAGCATTTGCTGGTTTAAATATCAGGATGATCCTGAATGCCAGGCGGGGAAAGGAAATCATGGAACTTTCTGAAGAAACCGGCGGAATTCCGGTGACCGGGGATATTACGGAGCTTGATATGTCGGGAAAGCTTCTCGATACTGCGTTATCGAATTTCGGAAAATGCGATATCATTATAAATAATGCCGGAATTATTGAGGTCGGCGAGATCGGGAAAATCGATATTGAAAAAGTCGCCGCGATGGTCAGGATTAATGTTGAAGCCTCCTTCAGGATTATTTATACTTTTTTGAAATATTTTAAATCGGTTGACAGCGGTTATTTGATCAATATTTCCAGCGTGATGGGAACCAAAGTCAGGCCCACGAACGGAGCATACGCAGGGACAAAATACGCCGTTGAAGCCCTGTCCGAATCTTTACGGATGGAACTTGCAGGGACAAACGTAAAAATTTCCTGCATAGAACCGGGACTTGTTATGACTGGCCTGCACAAGGATTGGGAAGTACATCCCAGTGTGAGTATGAATATTCAGCATCCATTGCAGCCAGAAGACATCGCCGGCCAGATTGTTTATTTATTAAACCAGCCTGAACATGTAAGGATTCCAAGATTAATGATCCTGCCAAGCGATCATATAATTTAACATACATGTTTGACAAAAGCTTGTTTATTATTGCTTTGTTTTTAGCCACTAATTTCACTAATCTCACAAATTAGTGCTAATTCGTGGCAAATAATATGCAAAGTAAAATTTTATAATAATACAGGCTTATCTGTCGGTCCAGATACCTGTTTTGATAATCTCCCTGGATGTTCCAAAAAATGAACTTTTAACGATTCCTAAACTGTTGGAAGAAGTATCGACCGATACATTTATTTCATCCAGGGCGCTTTGAAGGAGTTTCGCCATGAATGGATCTCCAACCCGAACATGAAGCCTGGCGATCCTGAAATTGCCGGCGGGTGTTCTGATATTCTCTGTATTATTATCGACCCAGCCGGATTCCTGTATAGGGTCTTTCAGATAGCCCGGCAGTACGCCGTAAAATATACCCGGTTTCATAAAATCCATCATTCTCAACAAACCGTACAAAGCCGGGAAATACAAATAGGTGTAACCCTTCTTAATGGTTTGCCTTGATTTTTACCTAGTTATTTTATATCCGTCCCAGGAAAGGGTTTGAATTTCAAGTTGAAAATTCGTATAGTCGAAATTGATCTCTGTATAGAAATTTCCATAAATATTATCCGTGAAATGATAATTTGAAAAATTTTCGATTGATTTAAGCATTCTATAGTTTTTAATATCAAATAAATAGCACCTTTGAAAATCGCTTAATTTCGCCGGTAAATTTGAATAAAATCTTTTATTTTCGTGCATATAAGAATATAGCTTGAGAATTTCCCCGTTTCCACTGAATTCATTCACAAAATATTGGTATCCTGTAACTTCATTTCCTGAATAAATGGCGAATTTCTCATATTCCATATTTTTTATGTTCGGCTTTTTTAATCCGACAGGTCCAATCATTTTATTACAGCCCATTATAAAAAGACTTACAAACACTGTAAATACTACAAATATTAATGTCTTTTCCATATGTTCCTGAAAATATAATTCAATAAAAAGTCATATTAATCGATATTTACCAAAAGGCTCAATATTTTTATTGTTTTCTTAAGTCGCCTTATTACCTCAACAATTATACAATGACTTAAACATCAAGTCAAACCGGTTTTTGACTTTCGGCTCATCATAAACCTCCTTTGCCCGAGTTTAATGTCCGGTAGTTTTACTGCTATGTACTTTATGTTGTTTAGAACAATTATTCCTAATTATAAAAATAAAACCTGCAGTTGTAAATGAGACTCCTGAAAAAAATAACAGCCAGTTGTAGTTTACAGGGAAACGTTCAGCCGGAAAGTTAAATGGCGTATTGATCAGAAAAGAAATCAGCCATAGAATAAGCGCTATTATAAGTAATAAAACTATAGTCCGGTTAATTATCAAACTATTGTTTTTGAAATAAATCCGGCGTATTATAAGCGCGCCGAAGATTCCCAGAATTGATATTAATATCGGAGCCAGAACCGGGGCGAGCCATGGTAACGGGATCAGGAAAAGAATATCCCAGTCCAGGAATGTCGAAGGCCAGCCTTCAAAGACATATAATGCCCCATAGTAAATAATGTCCCATATCGCAAATATATATACAAAATCGGCAATTATTTTTATCAATCTTCCGCCTGTCAAACCCGCAACAGAAACCAGGACTATAAGAGTGGCGAATTCACGTCCGCATTCAATGAAAAGCGTTTTTATATCCATGCCGATTATCACATTTGAAAATCCACCGGGATAATAATGCATCCTGAGATAATGCGCGACGGCTCCCTCGATATAACCGAATGCGACGGCAAATATCGTGAGAAAGAAAAATTCTTTAGATTGATCCTTCATAATTAATAATATAACTCCAAAATTATTATTAATATATATAAAAAAAAGAAATATGTAAAATTAATATTAATTGCATAATTGAAAAGCAGACATTTGACTGGGGTAAATTTCAAAAGAAATATTTGATTGTTATCATTATTATTTGGGTCAAGCATCATGCTTGTCAAAGATCGATTTCGAGTTCTATATTAATTGACCAATCCTGTCCGTCCAGCCTGAACTCGGAATATTCATCACCGAAACCAAGGGTTAAATTGCCTGTTAGAGACTCATGATCCCATCCGCTGTACCCGGCCGAAAGGATCTCCAGTCCGCTCAAATCCTGGATATTCAGGACAGTTGTTGCGGTAAGGCTGAGTTTTTCAGAAGGAGGATTTGACAAACGCACCATTCCGTAATGCTGGCAGAGATTTATTGCACCGTTTCCCCCGATCGTATTTTGAATTATTCCAAGATTTGCCGTGCTAAAATTCCCCGAAGGATTATCATTGTAATTATTCCTATAATTTCCGGCGGTTTTTCTGATCTCATTCCACTCGTTAAAACCGAATCCGCTTTGATTATAATAATATTCGATCATCAAATCAAAGAGATCGGTATTGTAGCTTCCTCCGATAATTATCTCAAAAGGATTATCGATTTTTTCACTTTGATTGGTTAACAAATCTTCATACATTTTTTTCATATTTTTCATATCAAACCCTGTCATAACTGAATTTGTGGCCAACCGGCTCCTGGTTTTGCTTTCAAAATATGCAGCCTCTCCATGAACCTCAATATAATCACCTATTGTTGCCGAAACAGAGGCTCCAGCTTGCCATATATCACTGTGGGATACAGCAAGGCCGGTATCAATTCCGGAAAGATTGACCGAATAGCGAGCTTCCGCCTGTTGTGCCTGTGCACCTGAAAAATAATCAAGACCTTCGTTTGTAAAATCCAGTTCCGGGATATAACAGATTCCAAAAACGCCGTAATCGCTGAACCAATCAAGATTAGCCATAAATTTGCCTTCTGCGAAAAGAAGATTATAAGATTGATTCTTTGAGTAATCTTTTGAATCATTCAAAATAAAATCAATAGGCGACATAAGAAAAGATACGCTTTGGATAACTTTCTTTTTACCGATGTCTATAAAGCCTGAAAAAAGATGATATGATAAAAATGCTTCCGTCAGCCGGTTTGTATAGCCAGAATTTGTTACTGCATTGAGATATCCTATATCTTCAGCGGTGAACGAAGCCGGATCGTATTTCCAGTTGATTTCGGAATAATATTTTAAAATACCCGATAAATCTTCATTTATTCCAAAAATATTACCGGGATTTAAAGCGCTTTTAAAACTTGTAAAGGTTTCATCATTAAACAACTTTATCCCATATGATACGGCATTATTGGTATCTTCCCCGTAGAAAAGATTTGATGTAATCATTAAAAAACATACTAAAATTAATAATTGCTTCATAAATTCTCCTTTTATTATTTTTTTCCCGGGGAGTGACAATTTTACATTCTTTGCAGATATTCCTTATTAAAATATTTGTCGGGTACATCTGCTATTTTTAAATCCATATATTCCATTGTCGTATAATTGTCCTTTATTATTTCATCATAGATAGTCATTTTTGTGATAACAATATGACCTTCCATTTCTTTAGGGTCGCTATAAAAAGCCGTTTTTAGCTTCTTTCCGCTTAATGCGAAAAACTCAGCTTTTACCGGGTAATAAGTTCCTTGCCCAACCCATAGAGTAAGCTTATTATAGGTTGCGCCGCTTCTCTTAGCTGTAAGATTAAGCCTGAAGCATTTTATGCTTTGCGAATCAATGTCCTGTATTGTTTCTTCTCCCGACAATACTGAGCTGTAATCATATGAAAACTGCACTTTAACAACATCGCCGTTTGAAGCCTGGCCCAGTAGTCTTTGAGATGCGGTTAAACGCACTGGTTTTTGCGTGTTAGGTATAAAAATCCACATATCATCATTTATCATAAGAATTTTTCTTCCCTTCATATTGGCCGGTTCGGTAAATACAACCATAGATTTATCCTGTCCTTTTACAAACCCTTTCAGTGTTGTATTATCGGACATTTGGCCTTTACGGTAATCCTCCATTTTGATCAGCATATCGAAGTTGGTTCCAAGAGACCGGTTGTCATCGGCTTTCTGCAGAATCTCTTCCGCAGTGAGGGAATAGCATAAATTTGCAATCAATAACCCGGATAATAAAATAATGATTTTCTTCATAAAACACCCCTTATATTCAATTCTGAACTTTTTCAAACTTAACAATTGAGAGGGACATCCGGACATGCCCGTTAAACGCTTTTAACAAAAAACTCCTTTTTTAATACCACATTTTCCCAGAATTTATTTGTATGCGGCCGGAACTCCTCTGGATCTATTTTTGTTTGTATTTTTTCAATTGTTTTTTTATTTATCTTACCGCTTTTATAAACAGATTCTCCTGCTTTCTGAATAGAATCCAGAACAAGATTGTATTTCTTATAGTACATCGGGTCATTTGGCAGAAACATGCAGGCAGAGCGGTATATTCCACCTATAAAAGGAATATGAGCATTATGGCTTATATTCTTGAAATACTCTTTTATGGAATCAAAATGAGATTCTTCGGGAAACCCGCAAACTGAAAACACAAAAAATGATTGATCCCTTTTTTCTCTTCTGGGATGTCTTGTTTTATATATTCCCGGTATCATATAAGGATGTTCAAGACAAAATGCCCGTTCGATAAAATTTTTTAAAATACCTGGAATTGTATCCCAATAAAGTGTGAAAGCATAAATAATGAGGTCGGATTTATGATAAATATCATACAAAGCATTTACATCATCATTCTGGACGCACCTGCCGGTATTATTTTTCCAGCAGTGAAAACAGCCAATGCAGGGATTTATCTTTTTCTGCCCAAGCTCAATTATTTCAACGGAAGCATCACTGTCTTCCAGACCTTTAATGAATCTGTTTAAATAATGAAATGTATAGCCGTTACGGCCTCTTGGCGATCCGTTTATGACCATTATTTTTTCAGGCTGCTTCCAGTTTTTGATTGGATTGATTTCAAGTTCAGTAAGAGAATCGGATATATCTGTACTAATTTTAAAAATAAGTTCTTTTTTGATCAATTTATCAAAAAACCTGGTATCCCCTTCAAATTTTAGTTTTTTTGTGATAATTCCCAAAACTGGATTCAGCCTGTTATTTGCAAGATCGAGCCAGTCGTAAAGCCCCGCGGTCAGCTTCACGTTATAATTTTCCTTTTTGCCAAAATCAAAAATCATTTTTTCCCCGTTGGATTGAAAATAGCATGAGATATCTTCATCTTTATATCTCAATTCAAATTGAATACAGCCTTTTTCCTTTACCTGGGCTGAATCATAAGCATCAATAATGTACTTTGATAAACTTTCCAGATTTTTCCGGGCAGTAATTTCCTGTTTCATAATGCCTCTTTTATAGGTCAAATATGCGACATAATCGCTATAGCAATCTATATCCACCTCAGCGCATCGGCAATAGACATTCTTGCCGCTTTCAACGCGGGATATATAACCGCGATTATTGAAACCCCTATGAATAATAAAAAATAATACAAACAATCCGCTAAATCCGGATTTATCAAAGCCTGGTAACCCTTTGCGCTGCCCGGAGGCGGCGGTATCTGGATACCTCCTGCGGAATTTATTATCTGCGAAATTGCGACTCCCGCGATAATACCGGCTATTCCGCCCGCAATACCTAAAAGTATACTTTCGGAAACAAATATTTTCATAACCATAAATCTGGTGGTTCCTATTGAACGGATTGTACCTATTTCGCGGATTCTTTCAAAAAGACTCATTGACATGGTATTTGCGACCGCGAAAATTACTATCGCAAAGATTATGATTAATGCAATCCTCATAGCGGAATAATAAAAGTCCCTTGCCCCGTAATAATATGGCGCCAACTGATCCCATCTCCTGTATTCCAGACCTAATTTTTCGCAGGTTTCCTTGATTTTTATTTCTGCCGCCGGTAAATCTTCGGTACTTGTAAGCAGAACGACAAGTGTATCAATTGATCCTGGCGTATTAAGAAGTTTCTGGATTGTATTAAGATTAGCAAGCACATAAACGTTGTCAAGCTCCTGAAGCTGGTTCTGGATAACGCCGGATATGTTGAAATCAAGGGCATTAACCCCACCGTCCTTCATTGTAATCATAACGGTACATGGATCGCCTGCTTTTCCGGAAATGGATTTCGCTACCCCGCTTCCAATCATTATTCCTTCAGTATCCTCATCTTTAAGTGCCTGTCCTTCTTTTATTCCGGAAAATGTGCTGAGCTGCCCTTCCTCTTCTGACAAACCGGCTGTTCCAAAAATTACAGTACTTTTATCGGCGCTTGAAACGATACCCTGGAATTTAAGCCTTGGAGCTATCAATTTGATTCCTGGAATCCTCATTAATTCTCTTACGGTCTTTTTGTAGCCGGTCATCATAAAATCGTAGGGATTTTCATCGCCATGTTCCATAAAGCCTTTCTTATGAATCTGGAAATGCCCTATTCCTCCGTTAATGATTGACTCTCTAAGTCCCCAAAGGCTGAATTTCACAAAACCATTCGCCAGAATCAGCGAGCACATCCCGATAATGATTGTGAGCATTGTCAGAATCGTACGTCTTTTATTCTTTATCAGGTTCCTGTAACCTATCTTTAAATACATCATAATCTTCTCCTGCTAAATCCATCTTAAAGCATCGGCAATATCCATTTTCGCAGCTTTCCTTGCCGTAAAAACCGCTGAAAATACTGCAACAACTATAAAGAAAAATAAATAAACCAATATCACTGAAAATTCCGGTTTAATGTAAGTTGTAAAACCATCCGGTTGAAAAACAGACGGGGGATTATAGATCCCGCCTTTAATGTTTATAACGGCAGCAATAATATATCCCAGGGTAATACCCGCTGCGCTTCCTATTATGCCTATTAAAAAACTCTCGGCCAGGAATATTCCGGCCACCTGAATTCTGGTAGTTCCCAGGGCGCGTATGGTACCTATTTCACGGATTCTCTCCATCAGATTCATTGACATCGTATTTGCGATGATGAAAATAAGAATAGCCAGTATTATCAAGCTCAATACAAACATGTTCATATCAAACATTCCCTTAACGCTTTTATAATAAACGGCCAGGTCATTCCATTTTTTATATTCCAGTCCCAATTTATTGCAGATGCTTTTAATCTCCGGTTCAACCCTGGATATGTCCTCAGTTTTTTCCAGCATTACAATCAGTGTGTCAACCGAATTACTTAAGTTAAGAAGGGTCTGCACGCTTTGAAGATTCGCCAGGACATACATTTTACTCATCTGGTCCGATTCGCCGTAACCTTTTCTGACGCCCTTTACAACGGCGTTGATTCCGTTTAGTCCGCCTCCTTTCATTGTTGACATTATTGTATAATTATCCCCGGGAGAACCCGAGAGTTTTTTAAGCAGACCGTCACCGGCAACAATAGCCGATGGATCATTGTTTTTAATAAATTCACCCGTAATTTTTTTAGATGAATTCATAATAGTCTCTTCATCAGGACTGCCGGCAATACCCATTATAACGGTGCTCATTTTATCTCCCGATATCAATCCGCTGAAAGATAAACGCGGCGCAATGAATTTAACTTCAGGGATTTTTTTGATTTCTTCGATTACTTCCTTATAATTATCAATGAGATAATCAAAGGGATAATCCTTTCCGTTTTTGATATAGCCGCTTCTGTAAATCTGAAAATGCCCATACTGTGAATGTATAATTCCTTCCCTGAAAACCCTGAAAAGGTAAGTATTGGAACCGCTGTAAACCACAAGGCTGGCCATTCCGAAAACAAGGGTCGCCATTGTCAGCGAGGTTTTCCTCAAATTTTTTATAATATTTCTCAGACCGATTTTAAAATAGAACATATCCGTCTCCTATTGAACAATTTCACCGTCAAGTATCCTGACAATTCTTCCCGCATATTTTGATACATTTTCATTATGGGTTGAAAAAAGGAAAGATGTATTAGATTTTTTGTTCAAATTCAAAAGAAGATCAATGATTTTATCACCCGTTTTTGAATCGAGGTTTGCGGTCGGTTCGTCGGCGATTATAATATCAGGATCGGTGACAAGTGCTCTCGCAATTGCAACCCGCTGGCGCTGGCCGCCGGAAAGCTCATCCGGCCTGTGCTTCAAATAATCTATTAATCCTACGGATTCGATGACTGAAATTACATGGTCTTTATCAACCTTTTTTCCTCTTATCATCAGCGGGTATTCGACATTCTCATAAACACTCAGAACAGACAGAAGGTTGAAGCTTTGAAATATGAAACCTATATGTCTGTTCCTGAACAGTGAAAGCTTATTATCCTTCATTTTTTTAATATTTTCATCATGTATAACCACATCTCCCATTGTAGGATTCTCAATGCATCCGATAATATGGAGTAATGTCGACTTACCGGCTCCGCTTGGGCCCATTAGCGAGATAAAATCCCCTTTTTCAATGTCAATGCTTACATTTTTCAAGGCTTCGATTTCAACTTTATCCATTTTATAAACCTTTGAAACATTTTTAATGCTTATAAACATAAATTCTCTCCATATTTGATAAATATAACCATAATTTCAATCGGCAAAAGTATCGAGTCTTTTTTCCGTCATCTTTGCTTCATAGGAACTGCTTGAGTACTTCTTATTAAGAGCATCGGATTTTTTCCAGTATTCAACGGCTTTATCCAGGTTCCCTGCCGATTTTTCCATTTCCCCCAGGTAGAAATAAACAGTACCCATAAAACCTTCTATTGCAGGATTTTTATTAAACTCATCCACGATGAACAGATAGTCTTCATTGGCAATTTTTCTTTTCTTGAAAAAATCGGGCAGATTTACATAATAATTTGCCCGCATAAACCGAATATACCACTCAAGCGGTTTACCTTCCGATAATTTAACAGCTTTATCACACATTGCCGAGCTTTTAGATACACCGCTCATTTTGGTTATTGGGTTTATTGAGTCTCTAGCGACCAATCCATTTGCGAGGCCGTTATAAATCAAACCAAGAGAATTATCGCCCTCTTTTTTCAGAAATTTATCTGTATATTCGAGGGCTTTTTTATTTGCCCCTTTTTCAGGCGAATCAGCTAATCTTGCAAGTGAAGTATATAAAATCCCGATTGCAAGGTCCGCATAATAATCCGAAGGGTCGGCCTTCAATAAATCTTCATAATGTGTGATTTTTTGATGGACATTTGTACTGTCCTTACTGAAAAATTGACCTAAATCATAGCATTCATCGAATGTCGTTGAAAAACCTGCGGTAAAGCAGGTTAATGCTGCAATTAACACAAACATTAGTCTTTTCATATATATCTCCTTTTAAAATAAATTCTGTAATACTAAAATGGCGCATCGGTGCAGAAAAATAATGAAAACGCGCCGTTTTTGTCCCAGCCTCCTTCAAGTCTTAGCGGTATAAAAACCGGTACACCGAAGAATGCGCGGAGACCTATGCCGTATGCGTATTCAATCCTGTCAAATGCCGAATCCTGAATTTTATTAAAAGCCCCGCCGGCATCACTAAATATCAATGCTTCCAGTTCCAGGTTAAAAATATCTAATAATACCGTGTTTAAAAAATCCCAGCGAAGTTCCAGATGGCTTTCCACCAAAGAATTTCCTGTCAGGTCAGGGATATTCCAGCTCCTTATTCCATCAATGCCCACTAGTGATATCTTAAGATAATCCGGTATGTTTTCCCCGTTCTGGAATTTTACCCCTATTTTTCCGGCAAAATACAGGTTATTGAATGAATCATAATGCAAAATTAACGGCAAATATTTTGCCGCATTGATTTCAACGCGATTAATGGCAGATGAACTTTTTTCAACAGGTATTATATATTCATATTCCGTGAATATATAATGGCCTTCAGGGCTTGTAAAAATCCCAGTCTTTTTGTCTGATTCGATTGTAAAACCACCGGAATAATAACCTCCAATTGAATTATAAGCAGTATTAAAAACAGTCCGGTAATTAATTAAAGCGGAAATGCGATTATCATAATTTAACAGATAACCGAATTTCCCTTCACCGCCGGCATTTTGGATATAGACTGTGTCATAAGCGTTTTTATTATTATTTGTATAGTAGAAAGATGGATTATTACCCCCGTTAACATCAAAAAAATAGTGCCCGGCAAGGAGCCTTGAACCGAATTGAACGGCTTGCATGTCATAACCAAGGCTTGTATAGTAATATTCACCGCCTCCCCAAACGTTTTCCTTACCGTATAATCCGTAAATGGAGCCTCCGCCGAATCTGTATAGAAAACCCTCAGAAACTTCGATAATTATGTTTCTGATATTTGTGTTTTCTTTTGAATCTGTTGTAAATATATTAACCTGATAAAACCAGCTGGTATTATCCATCCTTTCCTTAATACGTTTTAATAGTGCCGTTAATTCTTCGTCAGTATATTCACTGACGCTGTTTAATTCCGGAGCAAAAGCTAAAATTGTATCAGTTTGCGTATGAATATTCCCTATAACCTTAATATTCCCTATTTTTAAAGACCAAATGACGGAAAAAATAAAAAGGCAGAAAAATATCATCATAATTATTTTCATAATATTCCTTCAAAAGTACTTTATATTATAAAGTTATATTAGTATATAAAGTTCTTTAATATTTGTCAAGAGTTTTTAAAAATATTTTTTGATCTGCTAAAAAAAATCCGGATACGAAAATATGATTTGAATAATACAAAAACGCAATTCCTTATTTGATGAATTTATTTTTAGCAGATAAATTGGGGATTTTTTGACCGGCATGTTATATGATCAAATGTTTTTTTTTGGAAAATACTTATCTTCCAGAATGCTAAAGATTCCCGGAATTATTTGTCCGAAAATCATTCCAAGCATCTGAAGAGTAATGGAATTTTTTGAATTATCCATAGCAATCAGGATGGAAAAAATTATAAAAATAAATCCCCCGGTTTTCAGGCTCCAATTATCCAGAATCAAACCGGATAGATACATTCCAGGTGCCAGGTAGAAAAAAATCAGAGTGTTTCCCGCATTTATTGAATAAAGTTTTATAACAGAAGTAAAAAGTAATCCAACAATAATAATTATTAAAAGAATAATAAACCACATATAATTTACAGTGTTTCTCCATAATGTTTTATAGCCGGCTTTAATTCTTAAATACCTGAGAAACAATACTTGAAATATAATTCCAATTACAACGACTATAAAAAATATCCATTCATAATGCAATAAATACTTATGAATAAACATGCTTGATAAAATCAGCAAACCCCAGATGATAAAGATTGCTCCACCTGAATAATTCACTCTTCTTTTTCTATTTTCAATAATATTCTGAAGTTTTTCTATGGAATTATTGTCCATTATTCTTCTCCTTAACTGTTATTGTCCGCCTGAAACTATCAATTTTATTTATATACTGGGATAATCTTTCCAGGCCAAGCGGTGAAATTTTATAGGTAGTCTTCGGTTTTTTCCCGATAAATTCCTTTCTTGAATTTAAATAACCGGCATCTTCTAATTTTGTCAGATTAACACTAAGATTACCATCACTGGCATTAAGTTCATTTTTTAAGAAATTAAAATCAACTTCATCATACATTGCGAGAATGGTCATTAAAAAAAACCTTATTTCTGCGGTTAATAGACTATCTAGAGCATAATTTGAGGGTATTTGCTTATCCTCGTTTTTTTTCTTCATATTTGCTCCATATACCCGGAATTATCAATCCGAATATAATCGATAAGGGATAGATAATATTCCATTTATCCATAAAGAATGACAATAAAATAGAAGATGCAAGGAAAATCATACCCGCGATTTTCATGCTCCATTGTTCAACAATCAAGCCGGACACAAACATACCGATTGACAGCCATAGAAGGATAAGCGGATAAATACAATAAGAAGTATATAATTTTAATAAAAAAGGGAAAACAATAAAAATAAAAGGTAGAAGAACAAGCATGAATATCCAAAGGTTATTAATTTTTCCAAACCAGAATAGTTGATAGCCTTTATTGTTTAAGAAAAATTTAACATAAAATATTTGCAGGATAATTCCTATTCCCAGCATTACGATCCAAATAATAATTGAATTTATAAAGAAATAATGAATTGTAAATGAGATTAAATTTAAAAAGCCCCACATCGCAAAGATTTCGCCGCCCGCTATTCCCCTTGACCGCCTCTTTTCAACAAGCTGCCGTAATTTATCTATGGATTCTTCTTTCATAATAAATATCTCCTCATAAACAATACTTTATATTACAAAGTAATTTATAATATTTCAAGATTTATAATATTTTTTTTATAATATAAGTTTATGTTTGCTTTTTGATAAAAATAATTTTATACTTTTCAGTAGAAACAAATATTATTTACCCGGTATAGACCGGAGGTATGAAGATGAAAGTCTATTTTGATTTTGAGGTAAAAGCCGCAAAATTATTTAAGCTATTCCTTCCTTTCTGGATATTAACAATTATTTTATTTTTTGTTATTTTCAAATCAAATTCTTTATTTTTATCAAAACAGATAAATATAACATTTTTTTTAATACTAAATTCTGTTGGAATAACCGGAACTTTTATAATCAATTTTATTTACACAATACTATTCGCCCGGATACTTGTTCCCTCAGTTTCATTCGACAATGAACCTTTCGGTTTTAGCGGCAAAGTTATGGAGTTTTTTTGGCTCAATATCAAGGGAATACTATTATCAATGATCACTCTATTTATTTATACACCATGGTATTATTCAAAAATAATAAGCTATCTAATTGAAAAAACTTCTTATAAACAAAAAAATCTTAAACATACCGGGAGAGGTATTATCCTACTTGGAATCATTTTATTGACCTTATTGCTGCCAATGGTTTTACTGGTAATAATTATTACCGCTTTAATAATAACTATGGGAAGCCGAATGATAAATAAGATTTCTTTCACTGAGCTTACCGCTGTTCTTGTCTATATATTTATTATTCCCATGGTCTACAAGCTTTACCAGTGGATCTGCAATAACATAAATTATGATGTATTTTCTTTTCACTGGAACACAAAATTCTGGAAATCCATCGGTATTATCTTTCTTCAATTATTCCTTACAATAATAACAGTTGGACTTTACTGGCCCGCTGGATTTTTAATCCTGTTCCGGTATTTTACAAACAGATCGGCTATCCTTAAAGAAAATAATCAAATCGGAGTTTTTGGTTTTACCGGAAGACTTTTAGAAGGTTTTCTTTTATTCTGGGGGCAATTCCTTTTATGCATAATTACACTCGGAATATATTTTCCGTGGGCTTACGGAAAAGCAGGGAAATGGCTGCTAGCAAATACTTATTTTCAATATTCACAGTAGAATTATTATAGATTATTCTAAGTTTAAAAAGGAGATTTTATGGTTCAAAAAAAACTTATTAAAGGAAAGGATAAAGGTGATGTTCTTCTTTACGCTCTCAGTACCTGTGTATGGTGCAAAAAAACGCGCAAATTGCTTGATGAAATCGGGGTCGAGTATAATCTAATAGAAGTTGATCTTATAGATGATATTGATGGCAAGAAGTGTGTACAAAAGGAAATAAGCCGTTGGAACCCAGATGTATCTTTTCCGACAATTGTGATAAACAACGAAGAATGTATATGCGGTTATGATGAAGAGAAAATAAAGGAGATGCTGGGATGATGGAAATAAATCCTGAAACTATTAAAAAATATTATGAGGATTTAAAAAAGTCTATTGAAGCCGGGGGGTATCATTTAAATCCCGATCTGGATTTTACTCTTGACCTGATAGAGGGATTAATGGTAAATGAAAACCGCTATGGCTATCCTAGTTGTCCCTGCAGACTTTCAACCGGCGTTAAAGCCGATGATCTGGATATTATCTGCCCCTGTGATTACCGTGACGCTGATGTTCTGGAGTATGGAGTATGCTTCTGCGCTCTTTATGTATCTCTTGATGTTTTAAACGGAAAAGTTAAACCCCGCACTATACCCGAAAGACGTCCGCCTAGTGAAATAAGAAAGCGTTTAAAAGAGGAAAAAATACTTGCAGCTGATAAGGGAATGTCACTCACACAGGGGGCAAGCCTGCCATATCCTATATGGAGGTGTGATGTCTGCGGATATATCTGCGCTAGGGACAACCCGCCGGAGGTTTGCCCCATCTGCAAGGCAAAAAAAGAACGTTTCAGCCGATTTTTATAATAATATTTCCATATGACAGAATATATCATTACAGAGCAAATAAATGAAAAGTTGATAGAATATGCGGGTGAACTCATAAATTGGAACAAAGGGATCAATCTCATCGGTAAATCGACGGAAAGTGCGATATGGGAAGTTCATATTAAAAACAGCTTTGAACTCTACCCTTTTCTGAAGAAATTAACCTTAAACAATATAATAGATATCGGCAGCGGTGGTGGATTTCCATCAATTCCGCTGGCTTTACTTTTACCTGAAAAATATTTTTATCTTACGGAAGTCGATTCCAAAAAACTGGCCTTCCTGGAATTCATTGTAAAAAAGCTAAATCTTCCCAATTCTATAGTTGTCAATATCAATAAAGGGTTTTTATTTGATGAAGAAAACGCCGTTATCAGCCGGGCATTTTCAAAAATTGATAATATTATAACCTGGGCTGATTCTCATTTAAAGAATAATAGGGGGTTTTATTTATTAAAGGGAAGAATGGAAACGGTTGATAAAGAATTAAAACGGCTTAAACCATCTCAATATAAAATTACAGGGCTCGAACGGGGCTGTATTGTAGAAATCCATATTTGAACTACAATAAATTACGAAGTTTTACCGGTTTTGTTAGCGAGCCTTCAAAAACATGCTAAATTGGGTCAAGAAACCTACTGTGAATCAAACGAAGGGTCACACTTGCTGAATCGATAATACTTTTGAAGGTTCTTCCAGGAACGGTCGTAAGTTTTTTCTCCTTCTTTTGTAAAGAAACAGGCGGGAAATTCGCCGTTGTCCCTGTGGTAATCCAGACATTCGCTACAGATACCATGCCTTTCGCATCCCGGATAAGTACATAAGCATTTATCCATCACCGGACTCCTCTTTTCATCCGGATATTTTACTGAATACAATTATTTATTTCAATTATTTAATACTTCATATTGTTTTTTTGTTATTTTTCACCTATCTGTTATAATATATGGCTAAATTTTTTATTTATGGAGTTTTCAATGCCGCATGTCCAAATCGGTAGCGGTTCCCTGGATATGGAACCCGGCAAACAAATAAAAGATGTTCTGGTTTATTTAAAGGAAAATCGTGATAAGGCTAAAGAGTATGGAATTAATAGTACTCTTGACAGCGCCTTAATCGCTGATTATAACGGTAAAACTACCGATTTATCAGATAAAATCGATAAAGACGGGATTTTATCTTTTATTAATTCCGGTTCAGAAAAAGGTCTGGATACGCTTAGGCACAGCGCTTCCCATATTATGGCACAGGCAGTTATGCATTTATTCCCGGGAACAAAACTTGGGATCGGCCCTTCGATAAAAGACGGATTTTATTATGATTTTGAAATCCCTTCTCAGATAAATGAAACTGAACTCAAAATGATTGAAGAAGAAATGGAAAAAATAGTGGATGCAAATTATGAATTTTCAAGGGAAGAGATATCAAAAGAAGAAGGTATAAAACTATTTAAAAAAATGAACCAGCCTTTTAAAGTAGATTTATTAAATAGCCTGGAAGCCGATCACATAAGCGTTTATAGGCAGGGAGATTTTACTGATCTCTGCCGCGGCCCGCATATACCTTCGACAAAACACCTAAGGGCCTTTAAATTACTAAGCGTTTCGGGAGCTTACTGGAGAGGTAGCGAAAAAAATCCAATGCTTACCAGGATTTATGGAACAGCTTTTCCGGATAAAAAATCACTGAAAGCTCATCTGGATCTTCTTGAAGAGGCAAAAAAAAGAGATCACAGGAAATTAGGGAAAGAACTCGATCTATATTCGATTGATGACCAGATCGGCGGAGGCCTTGTCTTATGGCATCCTAAAGGTTCCAGAATCCGGTATGAAATTGAGCAATTCTGGAGGGAAGAACATTATAAAAACGGTTATGAACTGGTATTTACACCGCACATTGGAAGAAGCAACCTTTGGGAAACCAGCGGGCATCTTGGTTTTTATAATGAAAATATGTATTCTCCGATGGATATTGAAGGCCAGCCGTTTTATGTAAAGCCTATGAACTGTCCTTTTCATATAGCAATTTATAAAACAAAGGCCCATTCTTACAGGGAATTACCTTTCAGATGGGCTGAATTGGGAACTGTTTACCGCTTTGAACGCAGCGGCGTTCTGCATGGCCTAATGAGGGTTCGCGGGTTCACACAGGATGATGCCCATATTTTCTGCAGACCCGACCAGATGCCCGAAGAGATAGACCGGGTTCTTAATTTCTGCCTGAATATGATCCGTTCATTCGGTTTCAAGGATTTTAAACTTTATCTTGCTACAAAACCTGAAAAATCGGTTGGAAGCGATGATCGATGGATAGCTGCGACTGAGGCGCTAAGAGCCGCAATAAATAGAACAGGCCTTCCCAGCGAGATGGATGATGGAGGGGGAGCTTTTTACGGGCCGAAAATTGATTTGAAGATCAATGATGCCCTAGGAAGGGAATGGCAATGTTCTACAATCCAGTTTGACTTCAACGAACCCGAAAGATTCAATATGACATATACAGGAAGCGACGGCGCAGATCATCAGCCCTATATGATCCATAGGGCTTTACTGGGATCAATTGAAAGATTTTTTGGAGTTTTGATAGAGCATTACAGCGGTAAATTTCCTTTATGGCTTTCGCCGGTCCAGGTTTCTATTCTCCCCGTTTCCGATAAATTCAATGATTACGCGGAAAAAATCACAGCCTCGTTAAAGAAAGAAAATATAAGGGTGGAAATAGATTCAAGCCCGGAAAAATTAGGATTTAAAATCAGAAAAGCTCAATTGGAAAAAATCCCCTATATGATTGTTATAGGTGAAAAAGAAATAGAATCAGGTCAGTTATCTGTCAGGCATCGTGATAAAGGAGACCTTGGAAGTCAAAATTTCGAAGAATTTATTAAACAGATTCTTGATGAAAATAAAAATAGAATGTAGAATTATGTCCTTGTTAATATTTTCAGTAAAATGTTTAACGGGAACATTCTTCCAGCGACTGAATTAAGGAGGCCAATATCGCTACAAAAGATGACAGTCTCAGGATTAATGAGAACATTCGGGCAAAAGAAGTCCGGGTGGTTAGTGAAGACGGAGGGCAGGTTGGTATTTTAACACTTGAGGAAGCGTTAAAGAAAGCGGAAGAAATGCAGGTTGATCTGGTTGAGATATCACCGGATGCGTCTCCTCCGGTCTGTAAATTGATCGATTACGGTAAGTTTCTTTATCAAAAGGAAAAGAAGCTTAAAGAAGCGAAGAAAAAACAAAAAGTAGTTGAAATTAAAGAAATGAAGTTCCGCCCGAAGATCGATGATCATGATTTTGATTATAGAATAAAACAAATCAGGAAATTTTTGGATGAAGGCGATAAAGTCAAAATTACAATCCGGTTCAGGGGGAGGGAAATGGTTCATGCACAGCTGGGGTTTGTGCTTATGGACCGTGTTATTGATAATATAAAAGACCTGGGCATTCCAGAAAAGAAACCGAAATTAGAGGGAAAAAATATCGCGGTAATTATTTCATCACTGCATAAAAAATAATGAAGATTGAATTGGAGGAATTCATGCCAAAGATAAAAACAAATAAATCCGCAGCAAAAAGGTTTACTA
Source organism: uncultured Spirochaetota bacterium (assembly GCA_963783575.1). Lineage (GTDB taxonomy): Bacteria > Spirochaetota > Brevinematia > Brevinematales > JAOACQ01 > CAWEAK01. The sequence continues at coordinate 730,802 of CAWAOD010000009.1, forward strand.
AATCCGGAACAGGCAAGCTGATGAGAAACAAAGCGTTTAAAAGACATATTCTTACCCATAAGAGCAGAAAAACAAAACGGAATCTGGGGAAAAAAGCTGTTGTTTTTTCCGGCGACAAATCAAGAATTGAAAAGCTTATACCTTATATTTAAAAACTATGGTAACCATATAATTAAAATTTTTCTAATATAAAGGAAGCCAATGTTTAAGTAAAACAGTAAATAAGCGGGTATAAAGCTATTATTTTGGAGGTTGTTCATGAGAACAAGATATACAGTTGCAAGCAGAAAAAGAAGAAAGAAAGTCTTACAAAGAGCAAAGGGATTTCATGGAGCTAGAAAACTCAGGATAAAGACTGCAAGAGAAGCGGTTATGCACGCAATGCGTTATGAATACCGCGATAGAAGAAATAGAAAGAGGGATTTCAGAAGTTTATGGATCATCAGAATAAATGCGGCGGTTAGATCCTATGGAATGACTTATAGCAAATTCATAGAAGGATTATCAAAAGCAAAGATTAACATAAATCGAAAGATTTTATCCAATCTATCCATTCAAGACCCGGATGTTATAAAAAAGTATGTTGATATTGCAAAAGAAAATGCAGGTAAATGAAAAGCAATTTTCTATTAGTTTTACCATTGCTAATTTTTTTTTTATTTTCGAAAGTCGAAGCTGAGAATCCATCCTTACGTTTGATAGATTCTTATTTTTTAAAACCTAATTCAGTATTGTTAAGTCTGGATTATGAGGATATAGCTTTAAACGGCGGATTATTAAACTTGTATGAGCTTTGTGTTGATTACGACGTTAATGAAAATGTCCTAATTAATCTTTATTTTCCATATTACACAATTATTGATGCAAATGACGGAGGATGTTTCGGTGATGTTGCCGCTTCTATAAAACTTTCGCTGGCCCAATCCGAACAATTGTCATGGAGAATTCTAACGGAATTTTATTTCCGCTTTCCAACAGGAGTAATACAAGAAGATTCTTACAGGGAAGTCAACGGCAATATCCTGAGTTATTACCCTTTTTCCACAGAGGCACCAGAGTTTGCACCATCAGTTATTGCAAGTATTTTAATCTACGAGTTTGTTGTTAATGCCGTAGTAACGTACCAATCTGAAAATGACCCGGGGGATGGGTTATTTGATTTTTCACTCTCACATGACAGGTTAGATTTTCAAGTATCAGCTGACTATCTTTTAAAATATTCTATCCTTAATAACCTGCATCTCTTTATCCGTCCGGTTATTTATCTTGAATATAAATATAATCTGTCCGATTCGCCGATAATACCAACAGGATTTTATCTTTCGATGGAAAATAATATAAAAATTGAAAACCTCTGGCGGTTAAAACTAATTTATTCATTACCTTTAAGCGTTGAAAATGCTATAGATAAGTATTTATTTTCGGTACAATTAGGAATTTATTTTTAATAATATATAATATATTTTATAATAAATTTATTAATTATTAATATTTAATTTTATTATTATAAAAGTTTACTGATTAATATACCCTTTTCTAGCTAAGTATTTACTGGAGAGGAGAATGTCGTTTAAAGAAATGACAGAATCCGAAATAATAAAAAAGATCATAGAATTAATGAAAAAAAATGGTCTATATTCGGATGTAGTCAAGCAGTATTTTCAGGAAATTTATCTGCGTTATTATTTTCAATGCTATAATATCTCAAGGTATTACGGATTGAATAAACAGGATTCCGAAGACGCAGTCCAGGAGTCTTTTATTAAGCTTTTAAAAAGTATCAAGGGATTTGACAATAGCCGGCCTTTTAAACCCTGGTTTTTTAAAGTTGTACTAAACTCTGTCAAAGATAAGTATAATGATAATAAAAAGCATAGTTATACAAATATAGATTATATTGAAGATTTTGCAAGTAATGAGCAAGAAAATATTTTTGAAGAATTTCATATGCGGGATGTTTTTCATAGTATTATTATTAAGCTACCAGAGAAATTAAAATCGGTCGTAGTTTTAAGAAATTATACAGATATGAATCTGGAAGCTATTTCATCGGTTGTAGGCTTGAGTGTTCGTCAATTACATAACCGGCTTTCAAAAGCATATTCGATGATTAAAAATGATTTAGAGGATAAGCGTTAATGGATATTAAGATTATAACAGAGCTGGAGAACAGCTTAAAAAAATACCCATTTAATGATAGCATTCCTGATTTCGATAGTTTTTGGGGAAATTTATATCATAAAATAACCCTGAAGGAGGATTATATGGAGGAAAAAAAGGGTGGTTTAAAAATCTTTGGTTGGATTGTCAGTTTTATGGTTATTCTTGCTATAGGTTGGTTCGGTCTGACAAAATTTTCACAAATCAAAATGGCAGAAAAAATAGAAAAGGGTGAAGCCATTGTTGTTACATTGGTTGTCGGTGATGTTGAAGTAAAAAAGATGGGTTCCGGAAACTGGCGCAAGGTTTTAATTGAAGATAACCTTCAAATGGGTGATTCAATCAAAACCGGCGCAGATTCTTACTGTGAACTTCAAATGGTGAAGCGCGGAATTTTTAGGGTAGAAAGCGCCACAGAGCTTTTTCTTACTAAACTGGTAAATGAAGATGAAAAAGTCAATTCAAGGATGAAGCTGGAAAAAGGCTCTATTGCACTTAAGCCAAATAAATTGAAAGAGGGTGAAAACTTTGAGGTTGAAACATCAACGGCAGTTGCTGCTGTGAGAGGAACAAAGTTTGTTGTGAATGTAGATGATAGCGGGAATACTAAAATAGCAGTTAATGAGGGAATGGTTGCTGTAAAACCTGTTATAAATTCCATCTCTGATGCTGAAAATAAAGGCCTTGTAGATAAAAAAGGCGCTGACTATATCAGTAAGGAATTTGTAAAATCCATTGAGGTAAAACCCGGTGAAGAAGCAACGCTCGAGCAGAAGAATGTTGAATCAATGAATAAAGCTATTGGCAATGCAATAGAAAAAGTTGCAATTGCAGAAGGCGGAAAACTTACCGGCGATAAACTGTCTAAACCGGAGGAAAATACTTCTGAGGAAAACAAAAGCACTGAAAATAAAGAAGCCCCTCAGCCATCCGCGTTATCCTCATATTTATTATCAAAAGTGAAGGAAGAAATTCCGGTAATTGCAGGTATTACAATTCAATCTAATACTTCTATAACAGCGTCAATTGTACAAAAGCAGGAAATTTCCGAAGATGCAAAGAAATCAATGGATAATATAACCGAGGAGAATATAATTAAAAATGTCATAGATATGGTAAAGATTAAGTTTGATACAAAACCAGCCGGTGCAGATATCGCTGTTGACGGAGTTAAAATTGGAGTCACCCCGCTGGAAAAAATTCTCGAAAAAGGCAAAAAGATTAATATTGTATATTCAAAAGATGGGTATGAAACATTTTCAAAGGATATTGATGTCGCTTCCGGCTTGAATTTAAATATTGAATTGAAAGAGGTTATCGTTGCTGTTGAAACAAATACAAATACCGTTGCTCTGCTTGAGACAAATACCAATACTCCTGTAGTTTCTAATCTTCCAAAACCACCGGAAATAAAAAAACCGGCTCCGGTTGTTAAAATACCTGAAGTTAAAATACCTGAAGTTAAAAAGCTTCCCGGCAATCTGGAATGGGAAAAGCCGGTTATGCTTAACATTGTTTCGATAGAAAACGAACCTGTATTATACAAAGGCAGAATCTTTTCAACCACTCAAAATAAACTATTAATTCTCTCACTTGAAGGCAAAATAATTAAATCAGTTGATGTTATTGAAGACGGGTTTAAGTTAACAAAGCCTTCGGTCAGTGACGGGAATGTTTATGTTGGTTCTGATAACGGAGGTATTTACGCTTATTCGACTTCAGGGGAATTACTATGGAAGAATGAAGCGGGAAGCCAGAAGTATGGAGCCGCGCCTATTGCCGCGTATGGTATTGTTGCTATTCCATCAATAGATAAGGGAATTCAAATTTATTCGAAAGAAGGTGAACTGAAAGGCAATATAGATGTCTCTGTTCCAATATACTCTGCCCCGATGATAATAAACTATGGTAATACGGTTGTTTATGCAACTGAAAGCGGTGATGTTGTCAGTTATGATCTGATTAATAAAACAAAAAAGTGGTCAAAGAATTTTAATGACAGGTTCCTATATCCGTTGGTAGGTGATGATTCCATCATAATTACATTATCGAGAACGAGTGGTAAAGTTACTGGTATTGATGCTGCCAATGGATCCGTTAAATGGAGCGGACAGTTCACTGAAATTCAGAAGACAAGAATCAATCCTCAATTTGTATCCGGAAAGGTTATTATTGCTAATAATACTGAGACTTCAACAGTTATAGTTTTAGAAGCTGAGACAGGGACTTTAATTGCCAAATCAATCCTGAATGAAGTCATCAGTTCACCATTTTTAATCGGCAACTCAATTTATATGGGGACAGCATCCGGAAAAGTATATTCCTATAATTTATCACTGAAAAATAATGAATGGACATATAAATCCAGCGGGAATAATATAATGATGGTTGTTGGTGATAATGACGGGATATACGCGGTTTCTCCAAATTCGATGATGAGACTTATTAAATAAATTTATCTTATTAAATAAAACTTATTAATTCAGATAAACAAGGGCTGTTCCATAAGGAACAGCCCTTTTGCGTTCCAGGCAAATTGTGGCTTCTTTGCCTGGAAATGTTTATGAACAAGTGTGCTTTTTTCATATTATCATATTACACTGAATTTATAATAATATATTTAATAAAAAGAGTAAAATATAAACAGCCTTTGTTCAAAAATCTTAATAATGCTATTTTTAATAAAGCTATTTATACATATCGTCAAATTTCTTTTGTGCATTAACAACGGCATGCCTGATCATATCCTCAGCTTTTGCCGTTTCTCTGTTTTCAAGGTGCTTAAGTAATTCTTTAACGCTCAACTCCTTTGCTGCGCTTTCACAAGCTTCCCAGCTTAATATGCTTCTTATTACGCGGTCAATTCCCTGGGCTTCATTGTCATACGCTCTGGGTACCATGTCATGTCCTTTCCATCTATTGTAATTATTCTCCTGGATCAAACCTGCTATCGCAATATTCATACCGTTGATTCTTGTTCCATGATCAATATCGTATTTCCCGGGTCCGCCAAGAATGATCCCATCATTATACCCCTGGCTATTCAAATGCATATGAACCAGCATGCTATTATCAATTTCTTCTACTGTGTCATATACCAGGTCAAGGCCTATCATTTCGGAATGTCCGAACTCTTTATTAACACCTTTTTTAGCTCTTTTAACCCCAAATTCTTCTTCAAGCTTGTTCCAGAAAACAATTGCGCTTGCTACTGTCGGTATAAGCATTGCCGGATGGCCTTCGTTCGGTTTAGGTTCAATTGCAAAATAAAGCTTGCCTCCTTTTTTCTCCTCAAACTTACATAATGATGCAATACTCTCTTTTAAGTATCCATACATATTTTTTATTCCAACCGAAGCGACATCATATCCGAAAGAACCATTCCATAATACTATTGTAGGATACTTATCTTCATCATTATGCCATGCTTTTTTTAAAGGGCCATAAGCTAACTCTACAGCTTTAATACCGAATTCATTTGCCCTCTTTCTTTCATCCGAATCCATTGAACTTATTCCGCCGTAACCGAAATGCCCATGTGCTCCCGGAGTTGCCATTGCAAGATAAATCTTTGATTGAACAAGGGCATCGGCAATATCGGCTGCATTCTTTTCATTATACTCATTATCGTAATGAGCTTCCAGACCAAGAACAACATTTGCAGGCAGCCGGGGAGCAATTTTTTCTTTAATAAGTTTAATTACACCGACAGTATCAAATTTGTCTTTTCCCCAGGCCGGTCTCATATCCCCCGGTGTAAACCCCCCTTTTCCGGGGTTAAATGTCCAGACACAAATGCTGTGAAGTGATTTTTTTTCTATCATTGTTTTCCTCCTTATAATATTTTATTCTTTCCCAAACAATATCTTAAGCGGTATTATGGCAGCACCCAATGTTGAAGATTTCTCTCCTGTTTCCGATGAAATAATTTCAACACTCGAATTCAAATATTTTAATGATTTTCTTGCAACCGTAATTTTAATTTGATCAATGACTAGATCGGCATATTTGATAAACTCCTTACCAATAACTATCTTTGCCGGATTTAAAGTATTTATTATCTGTGCAATTATGGTTCCAAGATATTTTGCCGAATCAAGTAAAACTCTGGCTGATAGATTGTCCCCTTCCCTTGCGGCTGCAATGATATGATTGATATTTAAATCATCGATATTCATAATTTTACCAGAAACCGATTTTGTTTTATTTTTAAACTGAGTTTTATAATTTTCAACAATATGACGCACCGAAACAAAAGTTTCAAAACAACCGGTATTTCCACACCTGCATTTTGGGCCTGATTCATCCGCGACTGTATGCCCGATCTCACCTGCAAAACCGTTGTTCCCGTTATAAATTTTCCCATTTGCAAAAATCCCGGCACCAAGCCCTGATTTGATGTTCAAACATACAAAATTCTCATCCTTCTGACATAGTCCCAGCCAATGCTCGCATATTGCCGATGCATTAGCTTCATTTTCAAAGTAAACCGGCACAGGCAAAAAATAATTATAATATGGATTCAAATCAATATTTTCCCATCCCATATTCGGTGCAAAAATTAGTTTTTGGGCTTTATTATCAATTATACCCGGGATTGAAAAGCCTATCCCTAAAAGCCTATCAGACCTTATTGACAGATTTTTTAGAGATGATTCTGCCGTTTTTTCAGCTTTAATGATGTATTCTTCAAATGTTATATTATTTGGGAGACTTTGCTCCTTTTCATATTTAACTTTACCTGTAATATCCATAATGATTAAATGAAAATAATTTAGATCAACAGCCATACCTATAGAAAAATATGAACCTTCTTTTAATTCCAAAAGAATAGGTTTTCTTCCGCCCTTGGAATAACCTATGCCTTTTTCATAAATATAGCCAAGCTCGATCAGTTTAGCGGTAATTTTACCTATAGCAGTAGGTGTAAGACCGGTTAATAGAGACAGCTGGGCTTTTGATATTGATTTATTAGTCCTAATCAGGTTCAATATTACAGCCTGGTTAAAATTTTTTAAGTATAAATTGTTCTTTCCGCTTTTTACTGCCATTCTTTAATTCCTGATTTATGGGAAGCCACACCCTTTATAATTTTTATTTATATGCCTGTGGCCCGGTCTCTTACTTCGATTCTTCTTTTATTCTTTGTAATAAAGCATTATAAAGATAGTTATATTATACCGATTAAAGATTTGTAAGTCAATATATAGTAGATATAATATTCATATTATTTTTTATATAATACCGGAAATTCATTTATTATTTTATATATCTTTATAATACGTGATTATTAAGTAATTCATTTGTAAACTTTTGATTAATTTTTACCGGCCATACGCGTTTCTGGAACATTTCTATCTTGAGTTTTCTTCTTGGTATTGTTTAATTCTATTGATGCGCCAGTGCGATCTGGGCGGAGGAGTATATACTCTCAGTTTTCTTATGGGAGTAATTGGAATTTGGGCTTTTATTGATGCTTTGATTCTTGCATCCAGAAAAACTATATCTGGCCCGTTAAATGCTGTATTTCTTAACTAATTGCCGGAATGCTCTTTTTATCCCGCCTGCCGGTTCTTAAAAAATCCCTCTATCCCGGATATGAAAACCTTAAAATATTTTAAACAAGCGTTTCTCTTAATTTAGGGTAATATCTTAAGAAGACTTAAAGATACTTTATCAGAAATTATTTTAACCTGCAAGATAAAATTTTCATCTTCACACCTTTTTGAATAAAATCAACTGGAAAATTAAATAAAATGAATTTATAATCAAGATATTAATAGGCATTTGTCGATAAGTTTATATCTTTAGCCTTGTATTCCTTGATAGGAGGTTAAAATGAAGATTCAGAAATTAAAAGATAAAAAACTCACGTTAAAAAATGACGGGCATTTAGCGCTTTTTTTTGTTGGAATCGGCAGCGCTTTTACAAAAAGACATTATCAAACCAATCTATTGATAGTAAAAGGCAATGATCATCTTCTTATAGATTGCGGCACAAAATGCCCTCAAGCGCTATATGAGCTTGGCCATTCCATAACCAATGTTGATAATTTTTTAATAACACATTCTCATGCCGATCACATCGGCGGTCTGGAAGAAGCATCCCTTATCGACCGTTATTCTTTAAGAAAAAAGGGGACTATGGTTATTAATGAGACTTACCAGCATATACTCTGGGACATGTCGCTGCGCGGAGGATGCGCCTTCAGTGAGGAAAAAGCCGGAGCTGTTTTAACATTTTCAGACTTCTGGAACATCATTCGCCCGAAATGGCTTATAAATTATCCGCGTGAAACACTTGAGGCGAATGTCGGGAGTATTAATGTTAAGATGTTCAGGACAAAACATATCCCGGACAACTCTGACAGCTGGGAAACCTCTTTTTGGAGCTGCGGTATTATTATAGATGATAAAGTAATGTTTACTAGCGATACCCGTTTTGATATTGATCTTGTAGAGCCTTTTGATAAAATATTTCATTTTGATAAAATATTTCATGACTGCCAGTTTTTTACGGGAGGTGTCCATGCCTCGCTGGAGGAATTGAAAACACTTCCGGAACAGTTGAAATCAAAAATGTATCTTACCCATTATGGCGACGATTGGGAAGATTTCGAAGATAAGGTAAAAGAGTACGGTTTTATTGATCTCGCGCAGCAGCATGTGTTTTATGTTTTTTGACTGTCTTAATATTGGATTGCAATAAAAGATTTATTCGTAAAGTTTCAGCGGCATAGCTATGTATGTATAATTATCATCACCGAGAACTTTCATCATCAATGGACTACTCTGGGAATTGATAACAAATTCGATCTCTTTCCCTCCCGCCACTTTAAGGAAGTCAGAAATAGATTTATTATTGAATGCGATAGTTAATGAGCTGCCTTTATAATCGATTGAAATTTCCTCTTTAGCGACTCCGTAAATAGGATGGGTTGTAATAATTGTCATTTTATTATCACCAATTTCGATCTTTGTTTTCCCGGAATCCGGATCGCTCATAACAGATACCGTATCAAGGGCTTGCAGGAATAAAGCACTGTCCAGCTGAGCGGTATTGATCCTGTCAGCGGGTATTACGTCCTTATAATTCGGGAACTTACCGTCCACAAGGTTTGAAAACATATATACATTTCCGATCTTAAAGAAAGCCTGATTATTTTGGATTGAGAATAATACATCACCGGTAGAAAGAATATTCTGTATAGTTTTAAAAATTCGCTCCGGTATTATTACACCTAATTCTACTTCGCCTTTTTTTTCTTCATATTCGCGTGTTATAACAGCAAGCCTTTTACCATCACTAGTCACAAATGAGAGATAGCCTTCGACAGCTTCTTCGAAATATGTGCCTGTAAATGCCGGTTTTGATGTGTCGGAAGAAACTGAGAATTCTGTAGATATTATCTGCTCAAGCAGGGTTTCCTGCGCTATTTTAATGTAGCTGTTCCAGTTAAATTCATTAAATATAGGATAAGCATCGCCCGAAACACCATTAAGGTTAAAAATAGGATTTTCAGAAGCTTCCGGGTGTATTATTATTTCATGTTCGCTTTCATTTTTTGTCCTGAATATTATTTTATCGCCTGGAATTTTTCGTACAGCTTCAAGCAGTTTCTTTGATAAAAGGCTTATCTTTCCTACTTCTTCAACTGTTCCCGATGATTCTATTTTGACCCCATTTTCTCCATTATATGATAGCATAATTATTGAACCGTCATTCATTGCTTCAATATAGACATTTAGCAACATCGCAAGCGGAGATTTTATATTTATTATTGAATCGGCAGTGCTTAAATTTCTTATGAATTCTTCCTTATTTACTACAAACTTCATTTTCAACTCCTAATAATATATTTAACAAGCGTGCCGCTTGACCAATTAAATACATTGCGGCTTTGTATCCTACCGGAAAATTAATTCAATTTTAATACTATCGATGCAGTAAAACAATTGAAAATTCTTTGAATATAATTCCCGGGGTTTTTCTTGAATATACTTTATTAATTACAGAGGATTATAAACATTTTTCATAAAATTATCAAGTTATTATAAGGCTGTCCCTTAAGATAGGGAACAATAAATTTGTATTTCAATTTTCTTTAATTTTTCTTTAATTTTTATGGCGACAGTGGCTCCCCTTGACTTTTTTATTAATATGATTTATTATTTTCCCCATTATTGATGAGAGGAAATGTATGAACGGTATAAATTTCAATAAAGCAGGCGGTCTTGTCCCGGTTATCGCTCAGGATGTTGAATCCGGAAAGGTATTAATGCTTGCCTATGCCAATAGTGAAGCTTTTGAAAACACACTGAAAACCGGTAAGGCAACATATTGGTCACGATCAAGGAATAAGCTCTGGTGTAAGGGCGAGGAATCCGGTAATTATCAGGATGTTATTGAAATTTTGATCGACTGCGACGAAGACGCTTTAATCTACAAGGTTAAGCAGGCCGGAATCGGCGCGGCCTGTCATACCGGTTATGTGAGCTGTTTTTACAGGAGCCTTGTTAACGGAGCTTGGCAATATAATGGTGAAGAAAAAAAGACAACATAATAGCCCGCCCTTCGTTATCAGACTGTGTGAAAACACAGTAAATATGCTATAATTATTAGAACAAAAATAATCGGAGTAAGAGATGAAGCATATTGAGGGAGAATCAAGGGATCAGATAGTTCTGTTCAATGAAACACTGGAAGATCTGTTAGGAGAAGAAGATCCGGTAAGGTTTATAGATATTTTTGTTGATAAGCTAAATATGAAAGGAGTTGGTTTTAAAGTAAAAGAAGCATCAACCGGCAGAAGTTCATATAAATCCGAAATACTTTTAAAAATCTATATTTACGGATATTTGAATAAAATCAGGACAAGCAGGAAATTAGAGAGAGAGTGCCGAAGAAACACAGAGTTGATGTGGCTGACTGGACGACTAGCGCCGGATTTCAAGACGATTGCCGACTTCAGGAAAGATAATAAGAAGGGAATACAGTCGATATTCAGAGAATTTTTGAAGATATGTCATAAAGCCGGGCTTTTATCATTTGACGTTGTTGGAATAGATGGAACCAAGATCAGTGCGCAAAACCACAATAACAATGTTTATCATAGGAAAAACATAGAAGAAATCATACATAGAATAGATCAAAAGATCGAAGAATATTTGAATGAGATGGATAAGAACGATAAGGAAGAAAAGAATGAATTTGAATTTCTTTCCGGAAAGATAGCGGAACGTTTAAAGAAAATGAAAACAAAAAAGGATAAAGTTGAGGCTATTAAAAAGATTTTTGAGGGAAATCCTGAAATGGAGAAATATTATTCAAATGACCCGGAAAGCCGGTTTATGAATGATAAAGGGAAATCCGACATTGCATATAATCTGCAGATGGCAGTAGATGATGCGAATAAACTGATTGTGGTGATTGATGTGACGAATGAAAACAATGATATCAAACAGATGGCAGGAATGTGTGACCGAGTAGAAGAAATAAAGGACGAGCTTAAGGTAGAGACTGAAACGGTCAAAGTATCGGATGCCGGTTATTACAGCGAACCGCAGATACTGGAATGTATAGATAAGGGACATAACGTATATATGCCGAATCCGGATGACGGACATAAGGCAAGGATTCGAGGCAAAGAAGATAATAAAGGAGTACCTGCTGAAGAATACCAGGTTGATAAATTCAAATATGATCCGGGACAAAATGTTTATTATTGTCCGGAGGGAAACCCATTAGTGAGAAATGGGAAAAAAGTAGAGAAGGTCAATGGAGGAAAAGAGATAGTCAGGTACAAGTGCGGCTTATGCAGCCAATGTGAAGTAAGAAATAAGTGTACTGAAAGCGTGGAAGGACGAAGTATCAAAGTACCAGTTAGAAAAGAAGAAATTGAGAACTTCAAGAGGAAAATTCGTTCTGAAGCCGGGAAAAAGATCATAGAGAAAAGGAAAGAGATATGTGAACATCCATTTGGATCGATAAAAAGGAATATGGGTTACAGTTATTTTTTAATGAAGGGAAAGGATGGCGTTCTGACGGAATCCAGTTTGGCAGGATTCATTCATAATTTAATAAAAGTATTGAATATATTGGGAATAAAGAGACTTATGACTCTGGTTTGATGCTAACAAACCATCGTTTATCGTATTCGGATAGATTTTTTAAACTAAGATTTTTTTAGCTTGAAAAATATATCAAAAAATGGAGTTTTTGTATAATT
>CAWAOD010000010.1:0-232806 GCA_963783575.1 uncultured Spirochaetota bacterium
CGACTGAAACGCGGAATCCAGCATCGATGGATGAAGTTTGTATTCCACTGCATTCCCCAACACTACATCCGGCATCTTTAGCCTTGCCAGCGCTTCCCCTTCCCCAACATACAGCGCCTCGATCCCGCGATGACCAGGGCCGTATTCTATCCCTTTTGTTTTGAACGCATCATAACATTCTTCCGGCGATAACACTCTCTCCCATTTCCTTTCCTGCTTACCCTTTATATCTATCTTGCTTTCCTCCTGCACTTCTACTATCTCCGCTATCCCCTGGCTGTGCACAACCGTCTCCCCTTCCACGCCCTCGCTATACACTTCGTATGCTATCACGCCGCCTTCTTTGGGGATTAACCCGATATTCACCTTCACCGGTTCTATACCCGCTTCCACCGGCCTCGACCATACCACATTCCTTATCCTTATCCCTGTTTTACTCTCTTTTTCAACTCCACCCGCTTTCTCTACCGCAGCCCTTGCCATCTCAAGGTATGCCGCTCCCGGTAATATCTTCCTTCCATTAATCTTATGGTCGGCAAGAAAGAACTCTTCCCCTGTAAATATACTGCTGTATCTCTGTTCCATTAAATCCGATGTGTTTTCATGCAATAACGGATGAACATACCTTAAGGCTGTGCTTCCCTTATTCCTTTCTCCGCATTTCTTTATCCAATACTTCTCCCCCGCAAACGGATAGCCCGGAAGGCTTATCTTCCCCGGCTTCTTTCCCTCATACAGCCTATTCCATCATATCCACTCCCTTTACCCAGACTTCCAATAGCTTCCCGTATTTCTTCCTCTTGATCCATTTCTCTATCGCTTCCCTCATTTCTTCATCTATTGTAAATAAAGACATTTCATTCTTATCACGCTTCACACGCCCGGAATATATCTCGTTATTCTTTTCTTCGCTCCTTAAATACCCCGCCATCCTTTCTTTCAACTCCTCCACCGTACCCGCTGTGAACCCCAGTCTCTCTTCCATTTCTTCCCGCCCTATCTGCAGGGTGTACGCTATCTCAGCCAGTTTCACGTCCCCATACCCCTCCGCTTCTATCGCCTTCAGAAGGCTTTCCGCCTTTTCCTTCAATCTTGCCTTATCTTTTGCTGACAATACTATGACTGCCGGCTTCACTGCCCTCGACTCTACCGCTTCACCAATATATTCCTCTATCACGATATGCGCGTTCGACCCTCCCGCTCCTAATGATGATATTCCCGCAATCCTGGGGGTTTCGCTCTTCCATTCCGACAACTCCCTCTGCACTACAAACGGGGTTTCACCAAAATCTATATTCGGATTTAATTCCTCGCAATGAAGGCTCGGCACCAGTTTACGGTGCTTCATCTGCAGCAGAACCTTCGCTACAGCAGCTATCCCTGCCGCGCTTTCACAATGTCCTATGTTCGACTTTACAGACCCTATCGCGCAGAATTGCCTGTCCTCTGTATATGCCGGAACGCCTTCGTCAATCCCGCTATCTCTATCGGGTCCCCCAGCGATGTCCCGGTCCCATGCGCCTCGATGTAACTAATCGACCTCGCATTCACCCCTGCCTTTTCTATCGCTTCCCGTATCAATTCTCCCTGCGCCGCCGGATTCGGCACCGTATACCCACTCGTCTTTCCTCCGGAATTCAGCATGCTTCCCCCTGATCACTCCATAAATATGGTCTCCATCCGCTGCCGCCTTGGACAACCGTTTCAGAAGTACAGCTCCAACTCCTTCTCCGGGGACATACCCATCCCCACCCTTGCCGAAACTCTCGCATATTCCCTTGCTCGACGCGAACTTTCCCTGCGACAGCAGCAGGTATTTATTCGGATGGATCGATACGTTTACTCCCCCCGCTATCGCCGCACCGCATTCCTCCTTCTCTATACTCTGGCAGGCCAGATGAATCGCCGTTAACGACGATGAGCACATCGTATCCACTGCCATACTGGGGCCATCGAAATTAAAGATATATGAGACCCGGTTCGCTACCAATGACGGATTTCCTCCCAGCGCAAAATTCCTTCCCCTGGCCTGTTCCTGCGCCGCATACAATTGATATTCCTCATACATTACTCCGGCATATACTCCCACTCTTCCGCCCAGCCCTCCGTTTTCATCCTTCCCCAGCTTTTCACCCGTATATCCAGCATCCTCCAACGTTTGATACGCGCATTCTAAAAACAGCCTCTCCTGCGGATCCATAAACTCCGCTTCCCTAGGCGATATATTAAAAAACAACGGATCGAATTCTTCCACTCCATCTAAGAATCCACCCCATTTACTGTAGGTTTTGCCAGCTTTGTTTCTATCTTCATCATAATATTCCTTCCAATCCCACCTTTCTTCCGGTATCTCCGTTATGCAGTCCTTCCCTTTCTTTAAGTTTTCCAGGTTCTTCCAAGTTCCTGGAACCCGCATACCTTCCGCTCAACCCTATGATCGCTATCTTATCCCCTTCTTCTTTCTCGGCTGTCTGTGTTTCCGCCAGATTACTCAATTGCCCGGCCGTTCTCACTGATTTTATGGATGCGTTTATGATTTCTGCTATCATCTCACCGCTTTCTGTCAAGACTACTACATCAAATGACAAGAAATCTTCCTTCCCGCTTCTTATCTTTTTAATCAGATACGCTTTTTCTGTCATTACCCGGTACAATACTATCTTTTCTATGATCAGCGGGATATATATTTTTTCATTCATCTTTTCCAGCATTCCCTGATTTACCGTTTCCGGATTGGTTAACGCATAACAGGAATTCAGCAACAGCGGATCAAAGGCCATTTCCGTCACATTCCCTTTCTTTCGCTTCCCTGTTATATCGACCCTGCCGATCAATGTGCTTTTATCATACTCATACGCGGATTCAATCGTCTGCAGCATCGCTCCGATGGTAAATCCCTTGATCGTATGATAACTCTTCTCGATGATCTCCCTTTCCAGCGGTTTAGACTCTTTGATGATCGCTTCTATATCTATTTCTTCCGGATCCGCACTTACAGGCCCGATATATTCTCCCGTACACCCGGTTTTCTCTTCCCCGGATCCATTGTATCCTTTCACATCATACGTCGTTTCAAATCCGGTTTGCTTTTCCACACCATTGAATTTGACCCGTATCTGTACCGCTTCATTTTTATTCAACCCTACAGGCCCTCCGACAAACTGGATATTTCTCATCTCCACAGGATAGCTCTCCGGATTGTTCCGAAGATAACTCTCCAGCACAAGGCAGGGGTGGGTTATTCCCATTAACGCAGGCCTGCCGTACACCCGATGGTCCCTCAGATACGGCTCATTTTCATAAAATTCATAGCTCCCCGCGGTTAATACAGCTTCCACTCTCTCCGGTATCTTTCCCTTTTCCGAATAGCCCCAATCTCCCTCCTTCTCCGCTCTTCCTTCCAGATATCCGCCCAATTCTTTCAGATTGCTGTATTCAAACAATAAACTTGGGCTTAACGACATTTGAAATCCGTCCTCTATATCCTTTACCAATCCCAATAACTGCGATGATTCCAGACCTAATTCAAAAAAGCCCCTTTCCATTGCCGCCTGGTCAAATTCCCTATGGATATATTTTGAAAATATCTTCTTTAACGTTTCCTCTATTGCAGCTCGTCCCAAACTTTCCGTATTGTTTCTTTCACCCTGCTCCGTTTCTTTCAACTCTTTTCCTTCCCTCAAATCACTTCTCTCCGGGAGTTTTTGCCCCGGATGCCTGACCCGCTTCGCTGTCAGCCCCTTCAACAACGCTGCTTGTTTCCCTTCCGCATTGAAAAATTCCATGTCCACTGTAAAAATATCATTAATATGACGGATAGACGCCCTCTTTATCCTGACATAGCAGCTATCCTGCAATGGTTCTCTTCCGTAAAACGATTCGTAGGATAACGGCAGGAACAGTTTGCCTTTGATCTGCTCCGGATTGGACCGGCTTACGATCGCCATAGACGCCATTCCCGCTCCGTCGATGAGGGCCGGGTGAAATAGAAATTCCTCACCCCCTTTCCGGTATGCATGGTTTACCCTGATTTCCGACATACTCTCCGTTTCCGTTTCATAGATGATGCCTTCGGCTTTGATTATTTCCCTGTGGATTAAACCCGACTTCCTGGCTTCCGCATACAGTGCCTCGATATCGGTTTTCTGCAGTACATCCTGCTTCATTGCCTCTATATCTATCTTCTCTTCTAACCGCGGCGCTTCCTTATGCAATTCCACCGTGATATACAGTTCCCCTTTTTTATCTTCTTCCCCGTCTTCCACTTTAATCGCCCAATATTTCTGCTTCTTCTCAAATGTGATCTTTATCCTTATCCCTTTTTCTTTCCCGACTATTAATGGATTGAATATCATCAGTTTCTTTAAACTATACTCCCTGTATTCCAGCTTCAATCCGTCTTTCACCAGCTGAAAAAGCATATCAATATAGGCTAACCCCGGCAGCAAGCTCTTCCCTTGGACCTCATGGTTCTTGATGATCGGCTGTTCTATGGTTAAGTCAGAGTAAAATATTTCTATTCATTGTGTTATCCCCCAAATATTTTGATAAGTTGATGTAAAACTTCTCGTACTCTCCTTATTCTGCTTTTTTCTGAATTTATTAATGAAATCGCTCATATCAACTTCTTTATTATTAAATGGTGTTTTGCTCTTTTCCGGCAGAGTTTTCTGCGTTAATTCAAATCTTTTTTTATTCATAACTGGTACAGGGAGAGAGAAATAGCGCTGTACATAATCATCACCCGCAGTAAATTCTTCCATCACCACATGGCAATTCGTCCCTCCATCGGGAAAGGAATTCTGTGCAGTCGCGCGTTTCTTTCCGGACTCTACCTTCCATTCGGCCGCCTCCCGGTTAAACTCAATCCGCGACCCTTTGAAATCATAATACAAAGGCGTTTCTTCAGCCGATAAAAACGGAGGGATCTGTTTATGATACAGGCTTAACGCACAGCGTATAAACCCCGCAAGCCCTGATGTTAATAATACGTGCCCGATATTCGGCTTTATTGAACCTATCGAGCATCTGCCGATTCCTTTGCCGCTTAATTGATATACTTCCGACAACGCTTTTATTTCTACTGAATCTATCAACGGAGACCCACCCCCGTTTACCTCGATATAACCTATATCCTCTATCCTCTTCCCGCTCCTTTCCAACGCTTCTCCTATTACCTGCTTCTGCGCGCTCAAGTTCGGCGAGCCCGGCCCTAACGTCCTTCCGTCATTGTTTACTGCTATCGCTTTTATGACTCCGTAAATTTTATTCCCGTCCCTCACTGCCTCTTTCAACCGTTTCAACACCACCATCCCGGCCCCTTCGCCCAATACCTCTCCCACGGACCGCCTGTCAAATATATGGAATTCCCCGTTTTTGCTCAATATATTCCTCGCCTCAAACATTTCATGTGCCAGCGGGTTCATAATCAAACTCACTGATCCAACCATCGCCATTTCTATCCGCCCCGATTTTAATAAATCAGACGCCATCGACATCGCGGCCAATCCCGACGAACACGCCGTATCTACCACCATACTCGGCCCCGTCAAATTGAAAATCCTCGATAGATTCGATGCCAGATAGTTCTGCCCAAATCCCAGTATCGGATTGCTCGACTGCAAGGCTTCCTTAACATTCCCGCCGTACTGCAGCCTCCCCCCAATATACACCCCTACCTTTTTCCCGGATAAATCCCTTTTCTCATATCCCGCGTCATAGGCCGCTTTCAAACCCTCTTCCAAGATGATTCTTGCCTGCGGATCCATAATCGCCGCATCATTGTCCTTGAGTTCAAATATCTCCGGGTCAAACATCTCTATATCTTCTATCCAGCCACCATAATCCGCACGGTTTTCCCTTCTCTGCCACCGGCTTTCCGGTACCGGTCTTATCGCCTTTTTCCCTTCGATTAACAGCTTCCAATATCCTTCTTTGTCCGGCGATCCAGGTAAACGGCAGGATATCCCTACCACCGCTATTTCTTCCCCTTCAATCGTTTTTACTCCCTCATTCTCTTCCTCTTTACTTTCGCTCTCTTTCTCATCCGGATATTCTTCTGTCACCTGGCCTTGCCCCATCCCCAATATTTCCTCTATTTCCTTTTCATGGTTCGCTATAAAATATTTCGTTAGATCATTGATCGTACGGTTTTCTATAAAGATTGACGGGGATACCTCCGTCTTTATTTCCTTTTGCAATGTCTGCGCCAATTGCGCTATTACTATCGAATCCACTCCATATTCATCAAACGGCTTATCTTCATCTACTTGTTCCTGCGTTAATTTCAATTCCCTCTTAATGATCCCTTTCAACCATTCCCTGATGGATCCGGGCAAGTTTGCCGTTTTTACCGCCGCTTTTTTTACAACTGTTTTGGCTCTTTCAGTTCCCCTTTTATTCAACCTCTGAATTTCCCGTTTCAGCAATCCCTCTGTTTCAAATTCTTCCGGCATCACGATACATGCCATCATGACTGTATCCGGTATTCTCCTTATCACATCTATATAATCCAGCCCTTCCTTCGTTGTCAATACCTCTATGCCTGTGTTGTTATATGCCGGGCTCTGCTTCCCGCCTGCTCCCGCCGCCATCCCTGACTCTCCCCACGACGGCCACTGCACCGACTTCATGTAACTCTTCCCCTCTCCCGCTTCTTTCTCAGCATAGTAATCCATATAGCTGTTCGCCATCGCGTAATCGCTTTGTCCTACCGATAACACCGGGACGACGCTCGATATCGATGAGAATAATAGATAGAATGATAACGGCTCCTTCTCAAGCGCTTTATGTAGCAGCACCGTCCCTTTTATCTTCGGTTCACAGACCTCTTCTATGTCCTTCATTTCTTTTTTAATAAATGCCGGGTCCTTGCTTACCAGCCCCGCACAATGATAGACCCCCTTTATCTTCCAGGCTTTCAGGCGGATTTCTTCCGCCATCTTTTTCAATCCTTCTTCGTCCGTTAAATCCGTATGGTAATAAAGTACGTTTACCCCTTTATCCCTATATCCCCGCAGCCTCTTTATCTTTTCCCTGATCTCAGGCCTTTCCCCGCTTTCCAGGATTTTCTTCCATTCTTCTTCTCCGGGTAATTCTTCCCTGCCCATCAACACCACGTTTTTTATCCCCCTGCCCACCAGCCTCCCAGCTATCTCCGCCCCTATCCCCCGTGTTCCTCCCGTTATGACCACCGCTTCATTGCTTTCATATTTCTCTTCCATCTGCGGCACTGGCATCCATTCTTCCGCCTTCTCCATTGTCATCCGCGGCTCATATCTTTCTCCCTTCCGGTAACAGCTTTCCGTTAAATTCTCCCTTCCCGCGTTTTCAAACTCCTTTTCTACCTGCCTTATCATTTCATCTTCTTTTTCCAACCCGGCGTCACTGTCCATCACCGACGATTCTATCTGCCGATACTCCGCTCCCAGCATCCGGTACAATCCAGCCGTCCTCGCTCCCTGCATCGTCGTTGTATTGATCTGAAAATTGTTTAATCTATATGTCACCTGCAATAGCTTATATCCTTCTTCCCTGTCTTTTTCAATTATTTCCTGCAGGAATTTTATCTTCCCCTTTTCTATTTCCAGCGATTCTTCATATTCTTTATCCAATGCCGTGATATCAATTACTCCCAGCAATTTGCCCTTCCCAACCTTTCTCTTTATCTCCTCGTAAAGCCTTTCCCCCCTGCTTACCGTATAAAAATCGGCGCTGATTACCCCTCCTTTTTTCACATCCCCATGCACTGCCGGAATGACCTCTATCCCTTTCCTTGCCTTAAATATTTTCATCGCCGTTTTCAATGTCGTTTCCGTTCCTAAAATAACGACTGTCCCTTTCAGCTTAGCGTCATTTTCCTTTAACTCTTTCCTCTCCCATTCTTTCTTCAGTATTACTTTTTCCCTCTCCGCTGTTTCTCTCTCCTCTTTCTTTTCATTCTGTCCTATCCAGTACCTTTCCTTCGCAAACGGATATGAAGGCAGGCTCACCCGGTACGGCTTATATCCTTCATACAATCTATCCCAATCTATCCTCAAGCCTTTTACCCAAGCTTCCGCTATTTTATTCAACCGCCCTCCACGGAGCCACTCCTCCATTAATGACTTGATGTCTTCCTCGTTATCTAATATCTTTATCCCTTCCCTGCTATTCTTTACTTCTCCTACCTTTATTTCCGCGCTATATACCCCAGATAGATATTGTCCAAAGCCGCTTATCGCGGTTTCCCTCGTTTCCGCCCAGAATGCCAGCCTGTATTCCATCTCTTCCCTTCCCGTCTGCAGTGTATACGCCACATCCGCCAGATTTATCCCTTCTTGCTTCTCCAGCCGCTTTTTTATACTTTCGGCATACCTTCTTAACTGCTCCTCCCTTTTAGCCGACAGCACGATTAATACTTTTTCTAACTCCGCAGGATTTTTCCTTGTCTCCTCTTTGTACTCTTCTATCACGATATGTGCGTTCGTTCCGCTGTATCCAAAGGCGCTCACGCCTGCCCGTCGCGGTCTTTCTTTTCCGCTTTCCCAGTCCTTTAACTCCGTATTAACATAAAACGGCGATTCCTCGAAATTGAAGTGCTCGTTCGGCGTTTTATAATTCAGCGTCGGTACAAGCTTTTCATGTTCATGCACAACAATACTTTTTGTATACTCGCTATCCCGGATGCCGCCGATGTATGCCCGATATTGCTTTTTACCGACCCTATCGCACAATATTTCTTCCGGTTTGTTCTTTCTCTGTACACCGTAGACAATGCCTCCAATTCAATCGGGTCCCCCAGCTTTGTCCCGGTCCCATGCATCTCTACATACCCGATGCTTTCCGGCTCTATATGATATTTGTTATAGATTTCCCTTTCCAGCTCTATCTGGCTGTTTACGCTCGGCGCCGTGATCCCGTTCGTTTTTCCATCCTGGTTGATCCCTCCCCCTATGATCACTCCGTAAATATGGTCCCGGTCCCTCTCCGCGTCCGTCAGCCGCTTCAATACTATCGCGCCGACTCCCTCTCCGGGCACAAATCCGTTCGCTCCGTTATCAAAGGTTTTACATTGCCCTTCCGGCGACAGCATCCCCGCAGCGCACATCCCTATATATGTCTGCGGCGTGAGGTATAACGTAACTCCCCCTATCAGCGCCATATCGATTTCATGATCCGCTAATGCCTGCATCCCTAAATACCCCGCAACCAATGACGACGAACACGCTGTGTCTATCGGTATCGCAGGCCCTTTCAGGTTGAGAAAATACGGAATCCGCGCCGCTCCTATTGAATAGCTGTTCCCGGTCGCATTCGTTACTACCCTCTGGTTTTGATACAGCATCATTCCATACTCGTTACTCATTATTCCTAAATAGACTCCACACTTTTGATCACTTAACATCCGCGGACTATACCCGGCGTCTTCAAACGCTTTATACCCCTCTTGTATGAATATCCGGTGCTGCGGATCCATCCCTTCCGCTTCCACCGGTGATATATTAAAAAATAAGGGATCGAAATATTCTATCTCTTCCAGCATTCCCAGCCATTTACAATATATTTTCCCCTCCATATACTGCCTTGGATCCGGATGGTAATACTTTTTCATTTCCCATCTTTTGCCCGGTATTTCCCTGATCGAATTCTTACCTCCCTCTAAATTCTCCCAATACTGCTCTATGTCCTCCGCCCCAGGATACCTCCCCGACATCCCTATGACCGCTATCCCTTCTCTTTCCCCTCCTTTGCTATGCCTCCGTTCCTCCTGCCTCTGCCCTATTGCAATTCGGCTCATTCCTACTCGGCGGGATTTTAAAATATTACTTCTATCTTTATTATAAAAAAACAAATTAACATTCTCTGATAAGGATATTGCTGGTTTTGATTGTGCCCTCTCACTTTTAGAGATGTTTGTTTTATCTTGAAATGAGCTTAATGAAATTTCTTCCGGTTTATTTAAAGAAATATTTTGAAAGCTTTGATCATCTGATGAAAAATCCAGGGATATAGGTGAAGGAATATTGAATATAGAATTATCCTTGGTTTCTGCAGTATTTTTATTTAATTCATTTCCTAAATAAATTGCAAACTCACGAACACTGGGATAATCATAAACCTTTGTCGCGCTAATTTGAGTTCCGTATTTCTTATTAATTGTCTTTATCCATTCCACGGCTATGATCGAATCCATTCCCATTTCTATAAATTTCTTGTCCGGATCGATATCGCTTCGATCCATATATAATGTATCTGCCAAACTTCCTGTCAAATATTCCAGTAAAGTTTCATCTGTTATTACGTTTTGTGTATTGATTGCTGCTGTATTACTATTGAGTACCAGCAAATTCATGTTTATTCTATTGCCATGTCCCTTAATCTTTATGTAAAGTTTACCTTCTTCATCACATAAATCTATATTAAATTTATACTCTTCCTCATCTTTTTTATATTTTAATAAGGCCCACATAGTATGGGAAAATCTGCCTATAATATCCAGCCTATCAATGAAAAATGGCTCCACAGATAAATTTTCACCCTGCGTATCAACCAGGCATCGCATTGCTTGAAAAGCTGAATCTACTATGGCTGGATGTAATACGTATTCACCGCTGCTACCCAAGGTTGATGCAGGTGTCGATATTTTCGCTTGTGCTTCAATTTCTCCAATTTGTAAAACTTCTATTCCACGATACGTTGGGCCATATTCTATATCTAATTTATTGAGCAATGCGTAACATTCTTCCGATGTAAGGACTTTAATCCATTTTTTATCATAATATTCTTTTAAATTTAATATTGATATTTCTTTTCCCTCTATTATCTCGGCCGTACCAAAACAGCAAGGAATTTCTTTTTTACCCTCTCCCAAACTATATATCTCATAAATGATTTCATTATTTTCACCAATAAAAAGCCTGATATTAATATAAATATATTTTTTATCTGTTTCAACTGGTTTCAAAAACTCAACATTCTTTAAACAAATTCTGCTGTTTTTATTAATCAATTCTCCCACAGCATATTCAATCGCGGCTCTTGCCGCTTCAAGATAAACCGCGTTGGTGAAAATATTATGTCCTTTAACTTTATGATCAACTAGAAAGGGCTCTTTTCCGGAGAATTTAGAACTAAATTTTATTTCCTGTAAAGTAGATGTGTTTCTGTGTATTAAAGGATGCAGATAATGAACTGATGCATTCATATCCTGATAATTTTCACTTCTTTCTTCAATCCAAAATCTATCTTTTGCAAACGGATATGTCGGCAGGCTTATCCTTCGAGGCTTCTGTCCCTGATACAATTTATCCCAGTTAAAAATAAAACCGTTTACCCATAATTCTATAAGCTTGCCATACTTTCTTTTTTCAATCCAGGCTTCAATTGTTCTTGCCATATCTTCATCTATAGCTAATACTGATATAGTCTCTTTATTCTGTTTGATATGTCCTCTATAAATATTTTCTATTAAAATATCTCCATTTAAATATCTGTTGAGCTTTTCTTTCAATTCAACTATTGTTCCAGCAGTAAACCCCAACCTTTCTTCCATTTCCTCCCGCCCAACCTGGAGTGTATAGGCGATTTCCATCAGTTTTTCATCTCCAAACGCTTCTTTTTCTATTGTCTCTAATAGATTTTTTGCGATTTCTTTTAATCTTTCCTCGTTCTTTGCAGATAAAACTATAAGGGAAGGATTATCAAAGCTTGTTATGGCTTGTTTATATACTTCTTTTCCTATATACTCTTCTATTACCACATGAGCGTTTACCCCTCCGAACCCGAATGAACTCACTCCCGCACGGCGGGGAATATCATATCCCCTTATGTCCTTTAGTGGTGCCCATTCTTTTTTTTCCTGTAAAATATAAAATGGACTACCTTCCAGTTCAATATATGGATTAATATTTTCGCAATGAAGGCTTTTCACTAGGGTTTTATACTTAAGCTGTAATAAAACCTTGATTACTCCAGCCACTCCCGCTGCCAGTTCCAGGTGCCCGATATTGCTCTTCACCGTCCCAAGCCCGCAATAATGATTTGCAGCATTTCCATTTCCAACCGTCTTGAATAACGTTTCGAACGCCATCTTCAAACCGTTAATTTCTATTGGGTCTCCCAGGGGTGTCCCAGTCCCATGCGCTTCTACATAGGTTACAGTTCTAGGATCAATTCCCGCTTTTACGTATGCCGATACCAGCAATTCCGCCTGAGCTTTCGGGTTGGGTGCTGTTAGTGAATTTGCCCGCCCCCCATGGTTCTCCACTGTGCTCCTGATAATACCATAAATGTGGTCTCCATCCTCTTCCGCAGTTCTCAACTTTTTCAGAAAAAGCATTCCGACCCCTTCTCCTCTTACATATCCATTCGCTTTATCCGAAAAAGTTTTGCATCGCCCATCTTCACAAAGCATTCCCGCTTTATAAAAACTGATGTGTATTTCCGGGCTGATGATCGTATTAATCCCTCCAGCTATCGCCATCTCACAGCTGCCATCATGTATTGCGCTCACCGCCCGGTGTATCGCTACCAGCGAGCTTGAGCATGCCGTCTCTACCGGTTCGCTTGGCCCATGCAGGTTGAGAAAATAACTCATCCGGTTCGGCCCTACTGATGGAACAATACCGGTAGAAGAATACCCTTCTATTCCTCGCTTTGTCTTAAATATTAATTCACTATAACCGTTGCTAGCAGTACCGACAAATATACCACTCTTGCTGCCGGAAAGGGTATCCGCCGAATATCCCGCGTCTTCTATCGCCTTCCACACATATTCCATCAATAATCTCTGCTGAGGGTCCATCAATTCCGCTTCCCTCGGCGATATCCCGAAGAACAAAGGGTCAAACTCGTCTACCCCTTCGATAAACCCGCCCCACTTGATGTTCGTCTTGTTATTCTCTCTATTCGGGTCTCCGTAATATTTCCGCCAGTCCCATCTTTTTTCCGGGATCTCTCTGATGCAGTCCTTCTCTTCTACTAAATTCTTCCAGAATTCTTCTATATCCTTCGCTTCGGGGAATGCCCCGCTCATCCCCACTATCGCAATGGGTTCCTTCTCCGTATTCGCTGTCTGGCCACCCCTGATAAACCTTGGGTGGATGCTCTCTCTCTTTTCCGGTGTTTCTGCACCGATTTCTACCGTTTCATCCTTTCTTTCTTCGGCTTTTTCCTGATCAAACGCTCTGCGGTGTTCCTTCAGCATATATTCCGATAAACTCTTCAGATTTGCATGCTCAAAGAAAATCGCAGGGGTTAGTTCCAGCTTGAATTTATCATTAAGTTCATTCGCAAAGGCTGTTAATGTAATTGAATCAAACCCATACTCGTTGAGCTCGCTGTCTACATCTATATCTTCAATTTTTACCTTGAGCAATCCCGATACCTTTTTTCTTAAAACTGTTTGTATTTTCTCCAGTAGAAACTTATCATTATTCTTAATAATAGAGTCAGATACCGCTCTGTGCTGCACTATTTTTTTCTTATCAAGATAATCATTTAAGAGTAATTTCTTCCTTATCTTTACCATGTCCCCTTCGATAACCATAGCTTGATTTAAATCCAACGATAACCCTTTATACAGAGCTTGGATGCCATTCTCCGTTTCCATTGCAGATATTCCTGTCTGCTGATAAAGCATCTTTTCAGTTTCAATATCGATTTTCATTCCACCATCTTTCCACATAGGCCAATCAACCGATATTGTCATCCCATATCTTTTTTTTAATTTCACATCCTCATTCCGGTAGTGCGCAAAGGCATCCATAAACCCGTTCGCCGCTGCATAGTCCGCTTGTCCCGCGTTTCCCATTACACCGGTTATGGATGAAAACAAAATGAATATATCGAGTTTTATTTTCCTGCTTGCTTCATCCAGATATATCAATCCATTTACTTTAGGATCCAATACTTCTTTTACTTCTTCTCTATTCTTCTTAAACAAGTAATTATCTTTAATCATACCTGCGCTATGGATAATCCCATTCAGTTTTCCATATTTCTCTTCTAAACCTTGAAATAGCAATTCCACATCGGCCTTTACTGCAATATCCGCCTTACAGTATTCTACCCTTGCCCCTTTTTCTTCAAGCCCCTTTATCCATAACTTCATTTCTTGATTCAGGTCCGACCTTCCAGTCAAAATCAATGTAGCTTTATTTACTTTTTCAGCGATATCCAGGGCGAATAAACGTCCAAGGCCGCCCATACCGCCGGTGATCAAATACACCCCGCCATTTTTCCAGGGAATATCCGGTTTATTAATTTCTTTTTTTACTTCCTTCCACTTTTCTACAAGCCTCTTTCCTTCTGAATATTTTGTGATATAAATCCTGTTGTTCAGGCTGTTTTCTTCCAATATTTTTAATATTGTTTTACTTCCTTCTTTGCCTTCCAATACTATCAAATGACCAATGATTTTCGGGTTTTCCAGATTCGCTGATTTCAAAATTCCTAAGAGTCCTCTATTCAGTTGTGCTTCTCCTTTCCCTGATCCTAAAATCTGTATTAAAACTTTCCCGTCAGGCTTCCTCTCGATAATACTCCGGAGTTCTTCAATCATCCTGATGGTATAATCTTGATATCTATCCTCAATACCATTCCCTTTATTTTTAAACTTTAATTCAATACATTTTACAGCTTTAAGATAGGGTTCAACATCCGCAGCAGTTATATCATCAAGTTCACATAGGAATACCAATCTTTCTGTATACTCTTCCCCGACGATTCCTTCCGTAATCTTTTCTTCCTCCCATACCGGTTCAAGCATCAAGATTCCAATACTATCTTCTTTATGCATCTCCCGTACTGTTAACCCTTTTACCCGTATGCATACCTCCCCACTTTCACCGCAAACATCTATATCATACTTCTTTATATCTTTATTTTGATTCAGTTTCACTAATGCCCACATAGATTGGCTGCAGTCTCCCATAATTTCTAGCCTATCTATAAGATATGGCACCACCGCACTGCCGCTATTCCAATCCATCAAACCGAAAATAGCCTGAAAGGCGGCATCCATCAGTGATGGATGGAGTAAATAATCTTCTTGGCCAACTTTAACCGAAACAGGAAGCGAAAGCTTTGCTATTGCCTCAGTATCCCCGGCATAAATGCGTTCAATCCCGCGGTGCCCCTGCCCATAATCTACTCCAGCTTTTATAAATGCTTCATAACATTCTTCTGCTGTTATTTCTCTAGACCATTTCCTATCGAACATCGTTTGTAAATCTATTTCCACTTTTTCAATCTTATCTACAAACTCCACTATTCCCTGGCTATGAACAACCTCATCTTCGCTGTATACTTCAAACAAGATCTCTCTGTTCGCACCCGGAATCAGCCCGATATTTACTTTAACAGGATCATTCTCAACTACTACAGGCGTTTGCCATACTACATTCTTTAGTAAAATCGATTTATTTCCGTTGTTTAAATTGCCAGTCGCTGTTGCAACAGCGGCCCTCGCCATCTCCAAATACACAGCACCTGGTAATATCTTCTTCCCGTTGATTCTATGATCGTTTAAAAAGAATTCTTCGCCAGAAAATACAGTACTGAAACGCTGTTCCATTAAATCCGAATTATTTTCTTGGAGCAAAGGATGAATAACCTTTACACAAGTCGTTTTATGGAAGAGTTTACGGCTGTCATTTTCTACCCAATATCTATCCTTTGCAAAAGGATAAGTGGGCAGGCTAATCCTAATGGGTTTTTTATCCGCATACAACCTCTTCCAATTGAAATTTAATCCCTTTACCCAAAGGTCTATCATCTTTTCATATTTTCCTTTGCTAATCCAATTATCAATCGCTTTTTGAAAATCTTCATCTACCGTAAATAGACTTAACGCCTCTTTATTTTTCTTAACCTGCCCCTGGTATATTCCCACAATCCCATTCTCACCATCAAGAAAACCTATCAGTTTCTTTTTCAACTCCTCAATTGAAGATGAAGTAAAACCTAATCTCTCTTCCATATCCTCACGTCCAATCTGCAGGGTATATGCAATATCCGCCAGACTATCATTTCCATATCCATCACTATCTATTGCTTCTAAAAGGCTTTTCGCCCTTCCTCTCAAACTCGTTATATCTTTAGCTGATAAAACAATAACAGCCGGATATTCAGCATTTACGACGGTTGGATCCCTTAATCTTTCATCGATGTATTCTTCTATCACCAAATGTGCATTCGCCCCTCCAGCACCAAAAGACGAAATTCCGGTAATCCTTGGGGTATCACTTTCCCATTCCGACAGTTTGTTTTGCACAACAAAGGGAGTTTCACAAAAATTTATGTTCGGATTTAATTCAGTAGTATGAAGGCTTGGTACTAATTTCCGGTGTTTAAGCTGTAGAAGTACCTTTGTTACCGAGGCTATCCCGGCAGCACTCTCACAATGGCCAATGTTCGATTTAACCGAACCTATTGCGCAAAATTGCTTATCTTCAGTAAATAGTCGGAAAGCCCTTGTTAAACCAGCTATCTCTATAGGATCCCCTAGTACAGTCCCTGTCCCATGCGCCTCTATATAGCTAATCGACCTCGCGTTCACTCCTGCCTTATCAATTGCTTCTTTAATCAATTCACCCTGCACAACAGGATTTGGGACCGTGTAGCCGTTTGTCTTTCCTCCTGAATTAAGCATACTCCCCTTTATCACACCATAGATATGATCTCCATCCGCCACAGCCTTTGCTAAAGGCTTCAACAGTATCGCTCCCACTCCCTCTCCATCTACAAATCCATCCGCTTGATCCCCAAAGGCTTTGCAGCGTTCGCCTGGCGTAAGCATTGTCATAGAAGAGAGTCTGATATAATGATCCGGCGTTACAATTAAGCTAACTCCGCCGGCAATTGCACAATCGCACAGACCTCCGTGCAGGCCTTCCACAGCAAGGTGTATTGCTGTTAATGAGGATGAACATGCTGTATCAACAGCCATGCTTGGGCCTTGAAAATCAAACAAATAAGACAACCGGTTTGCTATCGACCAATAGCTTGCTCCTGTTGGATAGTTGCCATTCATCACTCCGACATAGACACCCACTTTTTTATTATCGCAGATGGTTTCCGGAGTATGTCCTGCATCTTCAATACAGGAATAGGCTTCTTCCATGAATAATCTTTCCTGTGGATCCATTCCCTCGGCTTCCCGTGGTGAAATTTTAAAAAATAAGGGGTCGAATTTATCAAAATCCTCAATAAATCCGCCCCATTTTGTATATATTTTCCCAGGTTTTCCCTTTTCATCAAAATACGCTTTCCAATCCCACCGTTCTTTAGGTATTTCCGTAATGCAATTCCTTCCTTCTTTTAAATTATTCCAAAATTCCCTCACATTTTTAGCACATGCATAACGGCCAGAAAGCCCAATGATTGCTATATCCTGTTCCATACAATGTTTATGTTCTTTTTTTACCGGCTCTGTTTCATATCTTTTTAAAACGCTAATACTTCTTCTAAAGCTTATCACAGAAGGCATTAGCGCTTCCTCTTTTACAGATTTTTTTTCTGAATGCCCCGTTAGTTTTATCATTTCATTCTTCCGTGTTTTTAAAAAGTAATTCACAAGGGCACTTATTGTTTGGTATTCATAAAACAATGTACTGCTGATATTTTCACCGAATACTTTCCTCAAACTATTGTTCAATCGAACCACCAGGATCGAATCAATTCCATATTTTTCCAATGGTTCTAATACGCCTATCCTACCTGATGGCATTTTGAGTGTATCCGCTATTAAATTTTTGATAAACCCGATACTTTTTTCTCTTAATCCTTCGTCTTTTATATTCGCAGTTTGATTTGAAAATAACTTTTGATTAAAAGATCTGCTCTTAATTCTGCTAATTGCCTCTAATTTTATATTTCGAGTTGCTTTCGTTTCTTTTTTATATCTGATAACACCGTCGCTCCGTGCAATCATGATAATCCGTCCAAAATCAATCCCTTGTTCAACTGGAAAGATTAGTGACAGAAACCCTTCTCTCTCGATCGCCTTTTTTAATATATCAGTATTAAATCCAGGATTACTGGAATTTTGAATACATTTTTCCTGATTTCCCCCAAAACTTTCCAGTAGCCCAAAAGTTAAATGCATAAATACCGACTTACCCGCAATCTCGTTAAATAAAGCTATACCATTCTTTTTAAGAAGGGTTTTTATATTCCTTAAAACCATACTGATATCTTTCACTCTGTGTAAAATATTCGCCGCTATAACTATGTCGTACTTCCCGCCATCTATGCCCTGTTGTTTCACTGGTTCTTCAACATTAAGCATTTTAAAGGTTATATACGGATGATCAATCCCAAACTCTATTCCTCCATGTTTCAAGAAAGCTCCGGAAGCATCCGTATAGCAATATTCCTTTATATGTCTTTTAAAATCTTTTATCTTTCTAAATACTGCAGCACTGGTGTCACCGAATCTCGCCCCAACTTCCAGGATTCTGAAAAGTGCCGATGGATCCAATTGTATTCGCTGCTCTATATACCCAATTAATGCATCCGCGATCACCTCATTAAAATAATCTCTCACTTTGTTATACTTGTATATATCTTCTACAAGCTCAACGGATAAATCGGGGAAAACGAGATCAGCCGCTTGAGCTTTTCCTCTGATTATTAATGATAAAGACTGCAATGCCGCTTCCGCCAATATTATACGGGTTTTCACTTCCGGGTTTTCCCCCAATTCCTCCTTTAGGCTTTTCCATTCCTTCCAAACTTCTTCTCCATCAATTAAATCTATTCCTTTTACTGTATCCATTTTATCATCATTCAGATAACCATTCCTCTTTAGAATACCGATACTCTCATTAATCCAAGCCTTGTATTTATCTATCAACAAACTTGATGTGTCAACAGCTTTTTCTGAAAAAAATCCCATTTTCTTCATTTCTATCCAGAGCAATTTGCAGAGAAGATTCTCCATCTTCATCTGAACCTCTGATATTTCTTTCCTTAACGGCTCCAGCAGTGGTTCCCGTAATGTTATATGGCGTTTTATTTTTTCTGTATCTATGAAAGGTCCTTCTGGATTTATACCAATCATTTCATCTGCATCAACATTTTTTATAATTAACGGTTTTAAAGTCTTAAAAAATACAATCTGGTCAAACGGTCCGGATAGCAGTTTTTCCAGTGCATCCATAGCTTCCGGAGGTTCAATGGAACCTGCGCCATACCTTTCCATCCTTTCCCTGTAATCTTCCGAAGCAACTACACCTACACTACCCCAATACCCCCAATTAATTACCTTAATACAACAGTCCCAAATGTGAGACAGCTTTTCAGCAAAGGCATCCTCAAATGTACTGCCGGACGCATAATTACCCTGCCCTGCCGACTTCAAGAAAGATTGCATGGAAGAAAAAAACAATACAAAATCAAGTTTCTCTTTTTTATATACCTGAGCTAATCTAACACTAATATCAACTTTAGCCGATAGACACGCACGGAAACTATCCTCTTCCATCATTGCAAGACTTCGGTCCTGCAGGACTATCGCAGAATGAACAACACCATTGATTTCGTTATATTTCTCCTTTATTTCTTTATAAGCTCCTTCTAAAGCATTCCTATTTTTCGCATCCGCGGCAATATACAATGGAGCTTCACCTATTTCTCCAAGCCTGTCCAGTTTCTTTTGTATACCCTCATCTATTGTCCTCCGGCCTATCCAGATGATCTTTGCATGATAGGATCGGATCATGTACTCGCTCCAAACTTCCCCTATTCCTCCGCTTCCGCCGATCACTACATAGACTCCGCCTTCACGGTACTTTGATTTAATTTGAGCAGGATAATTTACCGGAATAAGCTTTTCTTTATACCATACCCCTCCCCTATAAGCTAAAAACTCGCATTGCACATTATTAGAAACCCCGAATAGAGTATCCACAGGCCATTTACAACCTGATTCCAGGTCTATCACCCTTACCTTCCAGGTCGAATACTCATTTGCTGTCGAACCCATCAATCCGTCAACACCTGCATGCGCTGGGTTTGATACATCATCTTTCCATAAACTTTGAGTCTGATCTATAATTACACTCCAGCATAAATTTTTTACTCCATAACCGAGTTTCAACAATGCCTTAATAGTCCGGAATAAAAGTATTAAACCTTCCTCCTGTGCGTCTATTAATGCATCATTTTCTATATTATCCGTTTTTTTCTTCGGCAATATCCATATAATATGATTTATTTCACCGTTTTTATCCACCTTTTCCGATATGATATCAATGCTTTCTCCCTTTTTAATCTTTAAAAAACGCGCCCCTGGATTATATTCTAGAAGGCTTGCTCGGTTCTCGTCTGTCCCTCCTATAATAACAACCCTTTCTGTTTTTAAAGGAAACACAGTTGAATTCCTGATTTCTAAAGAATCCCATACCGGGCACATTATCATATTTCCAACCGGCAGTTCCATCGAAGATGCCGTAATTATGTCCCTTTCAGAGTTATCATCCTTCTTCTTTAACTTTATCAATTCATCTTTTGCTTCTTCCAGGCTTATTTTACCTTTTTGCAAAGCAAGCAAAATCTCTTGTGAATTCATAAACGATCTCCCTTATAACCATATCATAATGATTCAATATTATTTCCATGTATTTCTTCAAAAATGCTAAGTTCATTCAATAACTGGTCAGCGCTTTGAATATCTATACTGCCATTCTTTACCAAAGAAAGCAAGGAATTTATGGACATTTCTGAATCCCGCACTGGTAATGTTATATCTCTCACATCTTCGGAATTGAAAAACTGATTTGTATGCTTTCCTTCTGCGTTAATGCTTCTTAAAGACAATCCTTTTATTCGGACACAGCCCCTTCCTTTATCATCACATAAATCAATATCAAACTTCTTTATCTTTTCGCTTTCATTATATTTCAGAATTGCCCACATTGAAGGCACACAGGTGCTAATAATCTCTACCCTGTCAATGGAAAACTGCATAATCGCTTCAATTTCCCCTTCGATTATTTTTAAACCAATTGCCGCCTGCATTGCAGAATCCAATATGGACGGATGAAGTATAAATCCGTCGGAGCTATGTATAACCGTTGGCGGCATTTCCAGTTTCGCTAGTAAAATTCCTTCGGATATATAGATAATCTTTATCCCTTGATGCCCAATACCATATACTATCCCGGTTTTACAAAACTCTTCATAACATTCTTCAGCCGATATTACTTCCTGCCATTGCCTGTTTTGTAAATCATCTATGTTAATTAAGAATTCTTCTTTCACCTGAATAATCTCCGCTGTCCCTTGGCTATGAATTACTGTTTCTGCTGGATTATTCCCGCTATAAAACTCAAACAAGATTTCACTATTCTCCCCAGGTACCAATCTGATATTGATTTTTACAGGTTTTTCTTCCACTATAAAAGGCCTAATCCAAACAATGTTTTTCAGACAGACTACATACCCGGCTGTTTTTTCTGCGGCGGCTTCTACGGCAGCCCTTGCCATTTCTAGATATACTGCACCGGGTAGTACTTTTTGGCCTTTGACCAAATGATCGGTTAAAAAAAATTCCCTGCCGGTAAATTCTGTATTATATCGCTGTTCCTTTAAAACCGATGTGTTTTCATGGAGCAGCGGATGAATGCACCTGCTGAATGCAGTATGTCCAATCTGTTTTCTTTCTTCTCCTATCACCTGATACTTTTCTTTAGAAAATGGATATGTAGGCAGGTTCATTCTTTCCGGCTCTTTTTCTATATACATTCCACTCCAAGGTATATTATATCCCTGGCAATAAAACTCAGCCAAAGCAAAGAGCTTTTCCTGACAGCTTTCAGTATTATTCCGCATACTTCTCACCTGGAGAATTAATTCATTTATATATTGCTCAATCGCTTTTTGTCCGTTAAAATTAAAGGAAATTTTCCCATAAAACAGATTGGGTAGCTTGTGATTCTCAATGTACTTTTTTAAAGTATTGATAGCTTCAGCACAGTCCCTTACAACAATTGCAATTCTTTCATTAAAATGCTGGCGACCTTCAAACAGCGTATAACATAATCGTCCCATATTCTTTATATTCCAGTCTTTCTTTTCAAGAAAAATGGCCATATCCGTTATTTTTGTTTTAAGTGATTCCAGATTCTTTGCCGAAAGAACCATGAGATAATATGGCAATTCATCATCATAACTATGTTCTTCCGAATAGCTTTCCAATACCATATGGGCATTTGTGCCGCTCATCCCAAAGGCGCTAATCGCCCCAATACGCCTTTTCCCATTTCTATCCGTCCAAAGTTTATTTGATTTATTCACATAAAAAGGACTCTCAACCCATTGTATAAATTCGTTTTCCTGTTCAAAGTGAAGGCTGGCTGGTATTGTTTTATATCGAAAAGCCTGAACCATATTGATTAAACTAACCAGGCCGGAAGCCGCAAATGTATGCCCGAAATTTGTTTTATTTGATGTCAGTGCGCAATATTCTTGTTTTTTTGTATAGGTTTTAAATACTTTATTTAAAGCGTTTACTTCTACAGGATCGCCCAGCTTGGTTCCCGTTCCATGAGTAATTACATATTCAATATCTTCAGGATTTACTTTCCCTTTCTCATATACTGTTTTCAGAAGTTCGCCCTGGGCGACTCCGCTGGGTGCCATAATCCCGTTTGTCTTACCATCATAGTTAATTCCGCTACTTCTGATAACAGCGTAAATAGGATCGCCATCCCTTTCCGCCCGGGACAATTTCTTTAAAACCACCGCGACTACTGCTTCTCCGGCGGCCAATCCATTGGCACGTTTATCAAAAGTATAGCATTTTGCGTCTTGAGACAATACATCCGCCTGGTTCATGGATTCAAATAAATCCTTTCTCAGCATTAAATGTATTCCCGCGGCTATTGCGGTATCACATTCTCCGCTGTTTAAGCTTAAGCACGCTTGATGAGCAGCAACAAGTCCCGATGAACAAGCGGTATTAATCGCCATTACAGGCCCATTAAAATCTAAAAAATAGGCTAATCTCGCCGCTAATACCCCTTCATGATTGGATGTCATATTTGTTTCGTCTGAGGGATATTGCTGATGGTTTAGGATTTCATCATGCTCGACGCCGACAAACATTCCCATTTTATTCTTTTTTATCTGATTGAGGCCGTATCCGGCATCCTCTAATGCCTTCCACGATTCTTCAAGCAGTAGCCTCTGTCTTGGATCCATCACTTCAGCTTCCCTAGGGGATATCTCAAAAAACAAAGGATCAAATTCATCGACACCTGGTATACATCCGCATTTCCATTTAAATTTATCCACCTCATTCAAACGATTCTGAGGGTATTCCTTTACCGTATTGATACCTTCCGAAAGAATATGCCACATATCTTCAATATTCCAAGAATCTGGAAACCTGCCGCTCATTCCTATAATTGCAATTGATTCCTGGTCTTTCCTGCCCGGATTGTTGAATGCGAATCTAGGTCTTCTTTTCTCCAGAAGATTTTTTGTATTTTTCCCGGAGTTATTTGTATTTTTTATTTCTTCAACAGCATAACTACTGTAGAATGTATTTATCTGTTCTCTATATTCCTGTAGTAAATACCCAGTCAATTTCGACACTGTAGAATATCCGAAAAATACAGCCGGAGTTATTTCTAAATTAAAATGCCTGTTTAAAACATGCGCAAATTCTCCCAGGCTGATGGAATCAAATCCAAATTCCGCTAAATTTTCTTCTTTCCCGATATTTTCCCGATTAATTTTAAGTATTTGACTGATTTGTTCTATTAATTCCCATTCTAAATTTCTCTCAAGGCTCAAAGACAGAATTCCCGTCCCAATCTTTTTCAATTCTAAATGTTCAACTTTATTCAAAATAGGCTTGCTTGGATCCTCAATATTGCTGATAAAACTTAAAACGCGTTCTTTTTGCCCCGCTAAAACCAGATAGTGTGCATTCTTTTGTGCCAATAATTTTTCAAATAGGGCTATTCCTTCTTCCTTTTCTAATAAACGCTGGCCGCTTGATTTTATATACATACTAGTTGTCTCAGGTTTACCGAGCCTCATTCCGCCTTCCCTCCAGAGAGGCCAATTAATTACGATAGCATCCCCTTTTCTTCTGCCTTTTTTCTTCAGTTGATTTCTATATCCGGCATAACTCATTTGATATCTATTCCCAATTGCGTAGTCGCAAGATCCAAAGTCTCCTAAAACCGCAGCTGATGATGAGAAATAACAAATAAAATCAATCGAATCATCCTGAATTATTTCATCCAGTACCAGAGTACCCTTAACTTTTGGATCAATAACCTTTTGGAAATCTTTCATGTCTTTTGAAAGAATATTGTCAGCGCCAGGAATACCGGCCGCATGGATAATTCCCTGTATTCCTCCAAAAAGATTATTTGCTTCACTGTATACTTCTTTCATCCGGGCAGCATCACAAACATCTGCATCCCGATATAATACTTGACTCCCAGACTCTTCCAATAAACGAATCTTTTTCTTAATATTTTCGTTAATCTTTGACCGGCCTGTTAAAATGAGATTGACACTCTTTGTTTTCGCCAGATATTCGGCAAATAAAAATCCCAGGCCTCCGCAACCGCCTGTTATCAGATAGGTCCCTTTTCTTTTGATTATATCATTCCCGGAATTAACATTTATCTGCCGTATACAGCAAACCTGCCTTTTTCCATGACTATAGAATGCACTCCTGCCTTTTGCCGCCTTTAGTTCTTGCCATACTCTTTCCATCCAGCCTTTTATGCTAAGTTCACCTGCCTGGCTGTTTGAATCTTCAAAAACGCCAGTAATTCGAACTGAGGGCATCATAATACCGATAGATCTTTCAAAACCTATCCAGGATTCCAGGAAGCACCGATCCAACCCATTCTTTATTCTTCCCCCCAATATATAACGCTCCGGCCTTAGCCCAGCAGCGGCAGCTCCCTGGAGAATATACACAATACAGGAATAGTCCTTGATATAAGACCTTTTCTCAATTGGCCATAAATATATAATAACGTCAACTTCACCAGATTCTTTCCGGATATTCTCAAACGCTTCTTTAAAAGCTCCTGGATCATTTGCTTTAACAGAATATTCGACCTTATTTTTTCTTTGAAATGCTTTTCCATCATTTATAAATATCACATCTGTATTTTGACCCAGCATCCGGATAAAATCCATAGCTTCCTGTTGATTCTCATCTTTCGATAGAAAACAAACAATCCTTTTAATTTCTTTATTTGTTGTTTCCTGTATTTCCGATTCCTGCCATACTTCTTCAAAAGTCATAATGCTATCATTCTCATCTTTATCATTTTTTATAATAGTTTGAATACTATTTCCTATGCTCAAATTAGGCAAGACTTCCATACTTTCTCTCAGCTGCAATCCTCTCAAGCTGATATAAATCCTACCATTATTATCACATAAATCAATATCGAATTGATTGGATCCATTTTCAACCCTCTTTTTTAATACAGCCCACATGGATTTTAAGCAGTCTCTCATCAATTCCATTTCTTCCATAACAAAGGGATGCATTCCATCCGCTCTGCTTTCCCCTTTCTGCCAATAAATAACAGCATAGAACGCAGCATCAAGCATCAATGTCTGCGCAACGGATTCTCCCGTATTATTAGTAAAAGGAGCAGGTATTGTGAGTTTTACCAAAGCCTCGCTATCCCCAATATAAACCGTCTCAATTCCGCAATTACCCGGATCGTAAGTGATCCTCACGTTTAGTAATGCTTCATTACACTTTTCCAATGAAAGCGTTTTATCCCATTTCTTTTCCTGTAAAGCTTTCAAGTCAATTATTTTTTCTTCATTACTTCCATTAATCTCAGCCATTCCATGCCCATATACAACAAACTCGCCCCCCTCTTTTTCACTATATATTTCGAACGATAACCCCCTATCCTCTTCTGGAATTAAGCTGATATTAACCTTTATGGCCTTATCTCCTACAGTTAAAGGATTAGCCCAAAAATAATTTTTCAACCGAATACCTTTTTTATCTCCAATCATAGGCTTTGATGCAAATGTCACCGCGGCCCTAGCCATTTCAAGATAAGCCGCTTCAAGTAGTACCTTATTCCCATTTACCCTATTGCCGGAAAAAAATATTTCATCACCGTTAAATACAGAACTAAAGCGCTGTTCAGTAAGATCCGATGTATTCTCCTGCACTAATGGATGGATATACTTTATTTGGGAAGCGGCGTAACGGTTATTTTCCCCGCTTACATCTATACGGTAAATCTCCCTGGAGAATGGATAGGATGGAAGGCTAATCCTATCGGGTTTTTTCCCTTCATACAATCTGTTCCAATCAAAGTTCAAACCCTTCACCCATAATTCTAATATTTTTATATATTTCTTTTTACCTATCCAACTTTCTATCGCCTTTTGGATATCCTCATCCGCCATAAGCATACTAATGGTTTCTTTATTCTTTTTTACCTGTCCAATATAAATATTTTCTGCCTCATGGTCTCCCTTTAGATACAGGGTAAGCTTTTCTTTCAGTTCTTGTATTGTTCCCGCTGTGAACCCAAGCCTGTCTTCCATAGCCTCCCGCCCAACCTGCAGTGTGTAGGCTATCTCAATTAGCCTGTTATCGCTAAAATCTTCCGATTCAATCGCCTCTGCCAGGCTTTTCACCATTTCCTTCAGCTTTTCCTCATTTTTTGCAGATAAAACTATCAGCGCTGGATTATCAAGAACAGCTTTTAGCTGCTTATTTTCTTCTTTAACTTTATACTCTTCTATCACGATATGAGCATTTACACCACCGAAACCAAAAGAGCTGACACCAGCACGGCGCGGAATTTCATTTTCATTCGAGTCCTTTAATGCAGTCCATTCTCTTTTCTCACTAACAATATAGAACGGGCTTCCTTTAAGCTCAATATAAGGATTAATACTTTCACAATGCAAGCTTTTCACCAGTGTTTTATGTTGTAACTGAAGTAAAACTTTAATCACACCGGCTGCCCCAGCCGCCAATTCCAGATGCCCGATATTACTTTTTACTGCCCCTATTCCGCAATGTCCTTCAATAGTTTCCATATTCCCTGTAGTCTCGTAAAGTTCCTTGAAAGCCGTCTTCAATCCTGTGATTTCAATTGGATCTCCCAACTGAGTCCCTGTCCCATGAGCTTCTATGTAGGTTACCGTCCTTGGATCAATCCCCGCTTTCAGGTAAGCGGTTTTCAGCAATTCCGCCTGAGCGTTTGGATTGGGCGCTGTTAAAGAATTGGTCCGCCCGCCATGATTCTCTGCCGTACCCCTGATAACACCATAAATATGGTCACCATCCTCTTCTGCTGCTTTTAACTTTTTTAGGAAAAGCATTCCCACGCCCTCCCCTCTTACATAACCGTTAGCTTGATCTGAAAATGTCTTGCAATGCCCATCCTCACAAAGCATACCGGCTTTATTAAAACTGATATGCAGATCTGGATTGATTATCGTATTAATCCCTCCTGCTATCGCCATTGTGCAACCTTCATTTTCAATTGCGCAAACCGCGCGGTGAATAGCAACCAAGGAGCTTGAGCAAGCGGTCTCTATTGGTTCACTTGGGCCATGCAGGTTGAGAAAATAGCTCATCCGGTTCGGTCCTACCGAAGGAACAATGCCTGTGGAGGTATACCCTTCTATAACCTTGTCAGCTTTGGATAACATTTCCCCATAACCGCTTTCCGTCGTTCCAATAAACATTCCAGTCCTACTGCCGGAGAGGCTCTCCGCTGAATATCCTGCGTCCTCAATCACCTTCCAGACATATGTCATCAACAATCTCTGCTGAGGGTCCATCAATTCGGCTTCTCTCGGCGATATTCCAAAGAATAGCGGATCAAACTCATAAACACCATCAATTAATCCGCCCCATTTTATATTAGACTTATTTTTTTCCCTAACTGGATCACCATAATACTTCTTCCAATCCCACCGATCTTCAGAAATTTCAATAATACTGTCTTTTTCCTCTACCAGATTATTCCAAAATTCTTTAATATCCCTCGCTCCTGGAAATATTCCACTCATCCCAATTATCGCTATCTTTTCCGGTAAGGTTTTATCTGGTTTCTGAGATGATAAAGAAGCCCCACTAATGAATTTCTGTCGCAAACTCTTCCTGGTATTCACTTCTTCATTCTCAATTATAACATCCTGAACCTTATTTTTATCAACAGTTTGTATTGAAAACATTTCCTGATATTCCGTCCGTAAATATTGCGAAATACCATGGATTGTAGGATATTCAAAGAATATCGTAGGATTGAGTTCAATCCCAAATTCATGATTGATCTCGTTCGCGAATGCTGTAAATGTGATGGAATCAAATCCATATTCGCCAATTTCGGTATCTATATCAATGTCGCCAGGCTTTACCTTTAAAATTTTGGATACGTCTTTTATCAAAACTGTATGAACCCTCTCTATCAGTTCTTGATCATTAAACGTCCCGGCTGAAATTGTCTCATACTTACTTTTTCCTGTTTTTAAATTTTCAGGTAACTGTTTGATAATCAGTTTCTTTCTGATCAAAGCAATATTACCCGCAAGCACAATTAACTGATCTTTATCCAGTAAAATGCTTTTATACAAGGTATCAATCCCATGCTCAGTATCCATCGGTGAAATTCCCATCATATTACGCAATATTTTTTCACCTTCAATACCAGCCTGCATTCCCCCGTTTTTCCAAAGAGGCCAATTCATTGTTATCGTTTTACCAAATCCCCGGCTCTTTGCTGTTTCTTCATTTCTAAACTTCGCGTATGCATCCATAAAACCATTTGCAGCAGAGTAATCCGCCTGTCCAGGATTTCCCAAAACCCCGGCTATTGATGAAAACAGAATAAATATATCCAACTTCATATTCCTGCTGGCGATATCGAGGTTTACTAAGCCTTTTACCTTTGGGCTTAACACCTCTTCTGCCTCTTCCCTTCCTTTTTTCAATAAATAACTGTCCCGAAGAACTCCCGCTATATGAATAATACCATTCAGTTTTTCATACTTTTCCTCTATCCAACGCATTAAATCTTCCACCTCGCTCTTTACTCTACAATCAACTTTCCGGTATTCTACTTTAGCCCCGTTGTTTTCCAATTCTTTTATCCACGATTCTTTCTCAGTACTTATACCGGAACGGCCTGTTAGTATTATAGTGGATTCCTTCGTTTTAACCGATATTTCCTTTGCGAATGTTCTACCGAGTCCGCCTAACCCTCCGGTGATCAGGTAAACTCCCCCCCGTTTCCAGGGAATAACTGATTTATCTTTTGTAATCTCAACTTCCTTCAATTCCTCTACAAGTCTTTTTCCCTTTTGATATCTTATCCGGTTTTCTCCTGTTCTTACCGCGTTATCTTCCAGGATTTTCAAGATCACTTCTGTGTTTTTATTTCCATCCAATTCAATCAACTGACCAATTATCTTTTGATTCTCCAGATGTGCCGTTTTCAATATCCCCGATAACCCGGCAAACATCTGTTTCTCTCCTTCAACGGTCACAACCGCCTGGATTAGCACCTTTCCACCGGGTTTTCTTTTAATCACTTGCTGGATTTCCTCTATCATTCTCAAGGCATAGTTCTGATAACGTTCCCCAATTTTCTGTCCCTTTTTATTAGGTTTCAATATGATACAATTCGCCGTTTTTATGCGGGCGTCGATATCTTCCGAGGTAATCCCATCCAGTTCACAAAGAAATACTAGATGTTCAACATACTCTGCAATCTCCTTTTCCTTATCCAAGTTTGTTTCCTTCCAAACCGGTTCCAGAATGAGAATCCCGGAGCTTTCAAATTTCTCCATCACCCTCACCGCAAGACCTTTAACCCGGACATATACTTTTCCTTTATCGTCACATATGTCTATATCAAACTTACTGCCTTTACCGCCCTGAACCGACTTTACAACAGCCCACATCGATTGAATACAGTTTTCCATTATCTCAAGCCCATCTAAAGCAAAGGGAACAACCGCTCCGCCCCCATCAATGCTTAAAAGGCCCATAACCGCCTGAAAAGCTGAATCCAGCATTGAAGGGTGAAGATTATATTTTCCGGCGTTGACCGTAACTATCTCCGGCATCGTAATCTTTGCCAATGCCTCATTATCCGCGACAAACAGCAAGTCAATCCCGCGATGCCCTGGGCCATAATCTATACCAAAACCCTTGAAATCTTTGTAACATTCTTCCGATGATAATTTCCGTACCCATTTCCTTTTTTGCACAGTTTTTAAATCTATGATAACTTTTTCATTAACATCTCTGAACTCCACTGTTCCCTGGCTATGAACAATGCTCTCCTCC
The DNA here is from genome assembly GCA_963783575.1 of uncultured Spirochaetota bacterium. Taxonomy (GTDB): domain Bacteria; phylum Spirochaetota; class Brevinematia; order Brevinematales; family JAOACQ01; genus CAWEAK01. The sequence continues at coordinate 30,311 of CAWAOD010000010.1, forward strand.
TCTTCCCCCCCACTGTAAACCTCGTACATGATTTCTCCCTTCTCACCGGGAATTAATCCAATATTTACCTTCACGGGCTCATTCTCAACTACAACCGGCCTAGCCCAAACCACGTTCTTCAACACTATCCCTGGCTTCTTTTCTTTATTGGACACTGCCGCATTTTCTACCGCCGCTCTTGCCATTTCTAGATAAGCAACTCCCGGAAGCACCTTCCTTCCATTTATCTGATGATCGCTTAAGAAAAACTCCTCACCGGTAAATATAGAACTGTACTTCTGCTCCAAGAAATCAGAGGTATTCTTATGCAGTAAAGGATGAATAAAATCTCCATCAAAACCAGCATTGTTATGATACGATTCACAAGAATAGTTTCTATTTCCATAAATCCAGTAACTTTCTCCATCAAATGGATATGCCGGTAAAGATACACGATAATATTTTTGATCTTTAAATAGCTTATTCCAGTTCAGATTATAGCCAGAAATATATAAATTGGATAATATTAATAATTTTTCTTTATATTCTTCCGATGTGAAATTCTCTGTTAAGGCTAAATCCTCAATAATTTTTTCACCATATTCTTTTAATCCATTCAATATAGGTTCATTTTTACTAGAATTCACCCTCTCATTAAGAAATGCATTTTCCGAAGTATTATTCATTACATCTAAAATACTTTGTTTTAATTCATCTAAATCCTTCGCAATAAAAGAACATCTGAAAGAAAAATGATCACGACCTGTTGATAATGTATATGCAACATCTTTTGCTGAACAGGAATGACTGTTTTTATCCAACCAGCCATTGAAATCAATTAATTTTTGTTTCAGGTCTTTTTTAGTCCTTGCTGAAAAATAAAATAAATAATAGGGTTTTAACTCATTGTTATTCAATATCTTCTTTGCCGGCGGTTCTTCGATGATGACATGGCAATTTGTACCGCTAAATCCGAAGGAACTCACACCGGCCCTTAAGGGTATACCATCATTAGTTTCCCATTTTTTCAACTCAAAATTGAGGAAAAAAGGGCTATCTTTTAAATCAATATGTTCATTAATAAGATTCACAGGAATGGAGGGAGGAATCTGCCGATATTTCATTGACATTAAGATTTTGAAAACACCAGCAATACCAGCTGTCATAATAGTATGCCCGAAGTTTGGCTTGTGCGACCCAATTACACAAAATTGTTTTTTATTCGTAAACATTCGAAATGATTCAGATAACGCTTTAAATTCAATCGGATCGCCAAGTTTAGTTCCTGTACCATGAGCTTCGATATAAGACACCGTTTCCGGATTAATCCCGACCTTTGTATATGTTTGATAAATCAATTCTTTTTGTGACAACATACTCGGTGCAGTTATACCCTTTGTCCTTCCGTCTTGATTAATTGATGAGCCTTTTATGATCCCATAGATATGGTCCCCGTCTTCAATGGCGGATTCCAGATGTTTTAAAACTAAAGCGCCAACACCTTCCCCAACAACAATGCCATTTGCATCATTATCAAAAGATTTACATTTTCCATCCGGTGAAAGCATTTCAGTCTTTGTCGCCATAATTAGAAATTCAGGGGAGCAGATCACAAAAACACCGCCCGCAATAGAGATATCAGATTCACCGCTGTTAATGCATTCACAAGCAAGATGCAGTGCAACTAATGATGAGGAACAGGCCGTGTCAACAGCCAGGCTTGGCCCCTTCAGATTTAAATAATAAGATAACCTTGCGGCCAAAATCGACATATCAGTGCCTAAAAATGTCTGCGAATTAATCTCCTGCTCTGATAATGTCATTTCTTTATAATCAGAAGACCGTCCCCCAACAAATACCCCCACCTTTTTGCCAGATAACTGCTCTGAAGAATATCCCGCGTCTTCCAGTGCTTTATATGCTTCTTCAAGGAATAACCTCTGCTGGGGGTCCATTCTTTCCGCTTCAATGGGAGAAATATTAAAAAATAAAGCGTCAAATTTATCAATATTCTCAAGCATCCCGCCCCATTTGCTAATCGATTTGTTTTTCTTCATAGGATCGGAACTATAATAATCCGATTCTTTCCAGCCCTTCCGGTTGATTTCCTTTATACAGCTATCACCAGATTGCAAGTGGCTCCAGAATTCTTCCATAGTATTCGAACCGGCAAACCTGCCTGAAATACCGATTACAGCTACTCCAGGTATCTCATTCTTTATTACATTTTCTGTCTCGGAATTATTATTCGTTTTTTTTGCAGAAGACCATTCTTTTGAACCGGAATTGCTCATTGTTTTTTCTTCACTTTTGATGATCCCATATTGACTAGCTATTTGTTCTGCTAATTCCTTCGCCCCTTTATAATCGAAAACCGCATCCACTCCTAAATCAATACCCAATTTTTGATTGACAGCTTCTATCAGGTCAACCGATAAAACTGAGTTGATGCCCAATTCTAAGAAACTCGCTTCTTCTATCAATGAGTTATCCTGAACATTTAATAAACCGGCAATAATCGCTTTTATCGCATTTTCAATATCCTTAACATCATGAAATATCATATACAATTTCTCCAATTACATTATCTTTTCACCATAACACATAAACAATTGCCGGACGATCGCATGTGTCCCGCTTTTCAGCATATCTCGCCATTCTATAGATATTTTAGCCAGGGCTTTACTGGACAAATAACCATCCTTAACCAATTTTGAGGGTATGCCTATCCCTTCAGATTTCTGGAATATTTCTTCTCCCAAAATCTCGCTATGAGCGCTAATAATTTCAAAATCAATATGAGAAAAACCGCCCTTTTTTAGGATAACGGGCAGTTCCCTTCCAATTTTTGGGTTTCCACCTTCAGCATATCTCGACTCACAATAAGCATCATAGAGATCTCTCAACATTAAAATTTGAGGATAGGTCATAATATGCATTTCAAAATCATTATCAATAAAAATGGCTTTCCCACCCGGTTTCAATATCCGGTATACTTCCCGGATTGCGCCAACCGGATCAGGCAAGTGTTCCAATAATAACCGAATAATAGCAAAATCAAAGGTATTATCCTCTAAACCTGTTTCCATAATCGATTTCTGAATAATTTTAAATCTATCATATTTCTTTTCTTTCAAATAGTTGTTAGCGTAATCAACGAGTATCGGCTCTATCTCGACTGAGGTTATATTCATGTTTTTAAACTTATCCATCAAATTCTTAGTAATAAAACCAGGACCGGACCCAAGCTCAACTAAAACCATACCATCCTTTAACCCATACTCGATATAATGCTTTAATTCTTTACCCCAAAATAAATCCACCTGGGACTTTAGCCTCTCAATTTCCTTATTAATACTACTAGCGATTGTTTTAATTTGGTACGAACCCGGATTATTCATTTTTATTCATCCCCTCGTTTTAATTCATATTTCCATTTAAAAAAGAAAGAATTTGATCGGCCGCTATAATCCAATTGGGATCCAGCATCATATCATGGGAAATATCAGGAAAAATAACCGGATTTGTATTGTAAACTCGCCCTATTCCGATGATTCTTTTTTCTGGCAGTAGCCAGTCTTTTCTGCTCCCAAGAATTAATATTGGTAATGTTGTAATTAAAGCCTCAGGCACTATTCTTTTCAAAGATTCCATTATGACAAGGTTGGATTCAGGTTGTAGCTGCCAGGTATATTTTTCTCTTTTTTCAACCGACAGTTTTTTAGAAAAAAAACTCCTGTCGGAAAACTAATATTTTTACCCTGATTAAATAAATAGGCTTGTACGATCTTCTTAAAATGAATAAAAAATAACCGAATAAAATCTTTCATCATACCTTCAGGTGGAAGAGGTGCCATTAAAACAATCGCCTTTATCTTATCCTGATGAAATTGTAATAGCTTTTGAACAATCCCTCCGCCCAGAGAATGCCCAATTAAAACCGGTTTTTCGTTCATACTTTTCATAACATTAAGAACATCCAGCATATAATGATTGATTGTATAAGAATGAAGATCATTATACCCGGTGCTGTTTCCATGACCCCGTAAACTGAGAGCATAGGATGGAAAACCTTTAGATGAGAAATAGGGAAGAAAATTCTCCTTCCAGCACCATGCCCCATGATTGATACCATGGATGAATAATAAAGAAGATTTCTTCGATTCTTTCTTGGGTAAATCTTTTATTACTTCCAATCCCATATATTCCCAACCCTTTTTCATCATACACTGGAGAATTTTTAAATTTACAAAAGGATAATTAATCACTACTTCTTTAATCTAAACGATTTCATTATGGAAACGGTTAAATCGTTGATTGAGAATATCTGCGGTTTCATTTAATAGCTTTAACGCTATTTCATCCACATGCCTATTCCTCCAGTTTTCTAAATCAGTTCCTTTAACCCATTGATTAAATGCCCCTAAAGAAGGTCCGCAATGGATTTGATAATCGACTTTACTTTCCTCGCTGCCGGTAAGTGCAAGTTGAGTAGAATATCCAAAATACCATCTAAAAATGATAGCCATTTTCATCTTTGGATTCTTTTCCGCTTTTTCAATTTCATTGGAATCTTGAGATTTAAAATAGGCTTTACAATCTTCATATATACTGCTAAAACTTTTTTTAAAGTACTTTTCTTGTATCTGCGTTTTCGTCTTTTCATCAATCTCTTCCAGTGAATTGTATTGTCTGTAAAGATCATACAACTTGTTTGCCCTAGCCGGAAAAAACAAACCTTTTTTTAAAACCTGGACTTTAGCCCCGATTTCAAACATATCTCCAGCCGGAGCATAGTCTGTATCTTGAACGTTCATCTGCTGAAGTAAATCTTTTGCTGCATCGCTCGTCCCTGCCTCAACGGTACATTGGTTTATTGATCCAGTGGTAATAAAGTCGGCTCCCAGAATAAAAGCTGCCGCAGCAGCCTCGGGAGTTCCAATCCCTCCAGCCGCTCCAATGTGAACTTTTTTTTGATTCGGATATTTTTTCATCATATCATCGCGCAGTTTAATCATAGCTGGCATTAATACATAAGCGATACCACCGTCTGTATGCCCTCCTGAATCAGCCTCAACACAAATATCATCCGCAATGGGAATTTCTTTTGACAACTCGGCTTCTTCCTTTGTTATTTTATTTTCAGTTAAGAGTTTATTCAGAATCTGCTCGGACGCAGGGTTTAAAAAAAATTCTGCCACTTCCGGCCTTGACAATTTTGCAATAATCTTATTCGAAGAAGTTATCCTTCCAGATTGATCTTTTGATAACCCCTTTGCATGATATTTGACTAAAGCCGGAGTAACCATTAAATAAGCAGAAGCTTCAACATTCTTTACCCCATATTTTAGATAAAGGTCAACTGTTTTTTCTTCCATACTGGGATTATTTGGATTATGCAATAAGTTCAATCCATAGGACTGACCGCCGGCAAGTTCTTTCTGTAAATATTGAATTGCATCTTCAATCTCGGATAGATTCATACCGCCTGTCCCAAGGAAACCCATCATACCGGCTTTACCCATTTTTACAACCATTTGCTTTGATGCTATTCCGCGAACCATGCTCCCGGTAATATAGGGATATTTCAGACAGTATTCATTCTTAAAGTCTTGATCACCCAGAGAAGCAGCTGTTATACCCATTACTTTGGGAACTGGTATCATTTCACTTTGCATGAATTGTTTGTCCTGATTTTTTTCTACAACATCCGTAACATTCTGTTTTATTTTCACGGATTCGGAATTAACATCATTAATATCTTGGATATTTCTCATTTCTTTTTTAGCGCCTTCTATCATATCCTTCAGAATTTCTGACCGTTTCATTTTATTCCTCCATAATCCCTTTTGAAATTTCAGCAAAAACAGGAATTGATTTTGATTTTGGAAAAACATCATAAAGCGGTTTTCCAAGAAGCTGAGAATCTTTTATCTTACTGTCTTGCGGAATAGTATATAATTTATAATTCATTTCATTAAACAACTCGCTCACTATATCATGCGAACTCATTGAAGAATTTTTATTATTGATGATAACCTTCTCATGTTTCACATTTCGCCTTTCATATTTATTCAGATTTTTAATATCAATTGAAAGAGCGGATAAACCGGAAATACCATATTTTTCTGGTATAAATGGGCTTATAATTTCATCCAAAGTGATCGCTATCCCCTTCTCAAGAATTCCGAAATTTGGGGATAAATCGTAAAACACATACTCAAAACCTTGTTTCTCGAGGTCCTCATTTAATTCCTCAAAGAAATACCGTTGTTTATTAATCACTATATCCGAATCTTCCCTCAGTTCAGAGCCTTTTCCCTCTGTTTTTATAAAAAATAAATACTCATTATAACGGGATAAAGACTCCGCCGGACTCGCCTTATCATTAATGATATCCAGTAGCTGGTATTGGCTGATATCCGCGCCTTTATATAGGCCATCCGTCGCATTCCCTTGAGGGTCAGCGTCAATTAAAACCGTTTTCTTTTTAAATTTTGTCGCAATGTAATGTGCGACGGTCACTGTAAGGCTTGTTTTACCTACCCCGCCTTTTTTACAGAAGAATGAGATTTTTTTCATGATAATTCTCCTTCATACTGCCTATCAAATATTAGTTTTCCTTATTTTTTAACATAAGTCACCAGAACCGGTAATACTTTTACGACATAGGGTAGAACAGAAATTGCGTAAACGCAAACGCTTAATGACGTCAAGCTGAAAAGTATCCAAGAAACAGTTTTCTGGCTGATTTTTTTCGCTTCTTTCTGCTTATTGAACTGTCTTAAACTAAGAAAAACACCGATCACAATTTCTATTGCAAAAGTGAGCATTAATAATATGGTCAATAGAAACTTTTCAGAAGTATACCCAATATATACAAACAAAAACATATAGATAGGCCAGGGAAACAATAAAATATACAAAATAGTGCTTCCAACTACTACTGAGTTTAAAAATGATTTCATATTCAATCCTCCATTAATTTTTATATCAATAATTCGGACAAAAACTGTGAGGTTATGTCTTGAAAAATCTCATCATTCCAATAATCTTCGTCCACCACTTGTTTTTTGACTATTTTAGTATTTGCAAAAACAGGAGCTTCTAAAATTTTATTCAAAATGTTTTGCATAAATTCGCAAAGGCAGGTATTTGAACGTTCCAATGATAGAAAAAAATATTCCCGGAGAGGAGAGTTGATGATTCTAAATAATACCGATGTTAGTTTTGATAAATAATTCAATTCCTCTTCATCGATTGTACTTGTTGAATAAACGGTATGAGGCGCATTGAATGAATATTTTATTTCATATTTTTCACACAATCTCTCAAGATCGGAACCAGGCAATATTTGAAGACGGTGGATATTTAAAATATGGTCTGTATTCCTCAGGTAAGGTAAAATAATCCCCAATCCATTAAAATAAGATCCAAATGTCTCCAAAGGCAAACCCAAAATCAGGTCAATTTTTAATACGATATTATATTTATTAATATTCGACATGAACAGTTTAAATTTATTATCATCTATCTTATATCTACTGACAGCATTTAATGCTTCTTTATGAAAAGACTGTAATCCGATACAATTAATGACATTATAATCTTTAAGTAAATCTGAGTAATGTTGTGCCAAATCCAAAGGTATGGTATTGTTGGTATTAATAATCACTTCACGGTTTTTTAATTCTGCAGTTAATTGGATAAACTCCTCGTCACAATCATAGCATGTAATTTCCCAATAAATCCAGGGAAGTTTTATACCGCTCTTTTTAATATGTATCAAATGCTTCATTATTTCTTTTGCTCTGGTAACATCAGACATAAAATCTGAATCAAATATTCTTAATGCAGAAATCTGTTTCTGAATAATGAGATGATCTATTTCTCTTTTGACTCTATCCAGAGAATTATAAGCGATTTTTTGGACGCCTTTATGATACAGGCAATACTTGCATTTAAAACGGCATCCCCTTTGAGTTTCCAAAAATGCCTGCTGCCTTGAATATAATCTGTCTTCAATAATATTATCCAGGTATATTGATGGAATATCATCCAAATTGGTTATCTGGCCGCCATTTCCATTATAAATTAATTTTTCATCTTTCCAATACGCAAGGCCTTTTATCTCTTTTAATATTTCTTCATTTTGATGATTCATCAAATACTGCATTAGCCTTAATAATGTCCTTTCGCCCTCACCGATAACATAGAAATCGCCCCTCTGTTTTTTTTCAAATTTTTCTACCCTTGTCGGATAGATTTCCGGGCCCCCTAGAAGATGTAATGCGTTTGTCATACCCTTTAATTCTTCAATAAGCTTTAAAATGGTTTCAATATTCCAGATATAGGAACTATACCCAATAAAATCTGGATCAAGATATGCGATTTTTTCCATCATTTTTTTTAGAGGATATGTTTCATTAAAATTAAGAACATCCACATTTAATTCTTCGTTACCGATGTTTTTTTCTAAATATCCTTTTAAAATATAGGAAGAAATAAGATATTGTGCTATCGTGTTTACAGGGTAGATATTTACCAGAACCAATTCCATATTTATTTCTCCATTTTCATACAGATAATTATTAAATCTTATTTTCTTAAACCCATGATACGTTGCCTCTGAAGTTCCCCTCTTTCTTTCATTTTCTTTAATTTATTATCAACCTCGCCTTTTGTTAAGAATTCCGCGAGTTTCCTGATGGTGGTATATTGAAATAAATCTGTTATTTGCAGCGCCTGATCAAACTCATTTTGTATTTTGCTTAAAAATTGAACCAATTGAATAGAATGCCCACCAAGATCGAAAAAGTTGTCGTCAATCCCGATTGAATCTTTATTTAAAACTTCCTTGATCAATCCTACAATTTTTTCCTGAACATCATTTGCCGGTTCAGCACTGGATGAGGGAATTTCTGCGATCACAGGTCCTTTAATATTAATTTTATCAATACTATTGTAATTATTTAATATATCCAGTAATATTTCCTGATCATGTCTTTTGGTGCTACTTATTGTTTTCTTATCTTTAAGCTCTAAATTTTCTTCTTTGTTTAAAGAGGTTGGATTAAATTTTAAATCAATCATTTTTCCAGAAGAGTAATAAAATATTTCACTATCATTCACCTTGTCATTTTTTAAATACTCAATACTATTCAAGAAATTATATACAGGAATATTTTTTGATGTGGAGTGATAGGGTATCATAATATCTTCAATATTACTCTTTTTTGCCAGTTCCGCGATTCCGCTCATAATTCTATGCTCAACCCCTTTCCCCAAAGTCCTGCAGCTTAGGATAAAGGATTCAACTTTTAAATATTTGCCAATTAGAATATAGAAAACCGCCCCAACCAACCCGTATGAACCAAACCGGTCGCTCACTTTTACAGTTAAACATTTATTCTGCTTATTTGATATAAATTCGCTAATCTCTTGTTCCGTACGGCGCAAAGTGGTTGTATTAAATTGATTGGTCCTCAAAGTCAGCTGGCTAACCCTTAACAGATCTTCATTTTTGATTTCCTCAATATCGATTTTCAGTTGTAGCGAATTTACAAACTCTTCAAACGAGATGTGTTTTTCGATTTCCTTATTGCGTAAGATATCCTGTTTATACATAACAGTCCTAGCCCTGTCCTCTTCAGTGATCTTCAGATGGTCCCAGAACCAGCCATGTTTAATTAAATTATGAATGCTTTCCGGTTCCTGCGGAAATTGTAATGTAAGCACTTCCGGAATAGCGCCGGATACTTCCGCGCATTCCAGAGGATTATCATCAATAAAAATAAAACTGTCCAGGCCAAGATTCAGTTCTTTTGAAATCTTTATTATATTTTCAGACTTAGATTCCCAGTTAGCTTTGATTAACGTGATATGGTCAGCAGTTAAAATCATTCCGGATTTTTCCTGTAATGCTTTTAATATATCCGATTCTTCATTTTTGCTAACCAAACAAAGGACCATACCATTTCCCTTCTGTTCAGCCATCCATTTTTGAAATTCTGCCCTTTCGGGATCGATCTCAATTTTATCGATTCCGTCTTCACCGATAACACCTTTCCAGAGAGTATTATCACAATCTAATACAATCACTTTAAACGGTTTTCTTTTTATTGCATAGATTTTCCTGGAAATAGCTGTCCCCAGGGTTTTATAAAAGTCCACAGTATAGGGTAAATGCCCTTCTTTATCAGTCAACTCATCGAAAATATGGGTGATTGGAAATGGGGTAAGTACTTCCTCATCTTTTAATAAATATATATTACTTAGTGGCATGATTCCTTTAATTATTTTTTCTTTTAGAATTTCAACATCTTCCTCTGCTATTAAGTTTGCTTCATTTCTCGAAGGTAAAATACTTAATATAACCGGGACTGTAAAGCTATTTGCAGCTTTCTGCAGGGACTTAATAAAATCATCACATATACTAAATATCTTTTCCTTAATATCTGAATTATTCCTATCATCCGTGCTATATCTGATCCAATCTTCCAACCTAATCAATAAAACATTAATTCCATCCTTATTCATCATCATAAGTTGAGAGGGGTCTAAAAGCTGGTTAAACACTTGATTATAATCAGCGAGTTCAATGGAGGAAGGCATTTTCAGCTTATTCATCCAGAATGATAAGATTTCTTTAACCGGTTGATCGGAAAATGTTGAAGAAATAATGATCCTCTGTTTATAATTCTTTATGCTATAATCATCAACTTTCTTTTGTAAGTCATCCGGAATCACTAATTCTTTTATTTTTATATCCGGTTTTTTTACAATTTGCTCGATTATGGATACATACCCCGATATTATGGCTTGTGCGGTGCTGTCCAGAAATAATTCTTTTGAATAATCAAATGCGCCGACAATCCTTTGATTATTCACCCCCATTGATAAAAAGATATCATAATCGGAATACCCGGAAAACAAATATAAATCTTCAACAGAAATATCATCTACAACAGGATATTCGCGGATTTGTATCAAATTAAACATAACTTGAAACAATGGATTCATATTAAATTCATTCTTATTTGTTAGATTTTGAACTAAATTAAAGAACGGTATATCAGAATGATTAAACGCATTATTGCTGATATCTAAATTAACTTTCATGAGATTCACAATATTTTGATCTGGGAAAAATTGATTCTTTAGAACCAGGGCATTGGCAAAATTACCAATTATTTTCTGAAAATCCGGTAATTTACGATTTGCCATAGCACAGCCGATTAAAAATTCATTCTGCCTGCTAATAATGTAAAGCAAACTGGCAAATGCCGAATAGAGAAAATTAAATATGGTAACTTTTAATTCCATGGTCAGTTTTATTATAGCTTGAACCGTTTCTTTATTTAAATCAAATACAATTTCTTCGGCCTGATAGGTTAAAGTTTTCGGCCTATCAAAATCATAAGGCAAACTAATAGTAGTTGGGACATTTTTAAGTGTTTCTATCCAATATTCAACCAGCTGTTTTTCAGTTTTTCCCATTAATGCATTATGATAATTAATATATTCCAGAAAATTGCTTTTTAATGGAACCAGTTCCATTCCCTGTTTTCCGCAAAGCTTAAAATATGTTTTAATTAAATCAGACAAAATTATTTCAATCGACCAGAAATCAGAGATAATATGGTGGATATTAACAAATAAAATTTGATCATTTTCATTGATCCTAAAGATTTTAATTTTGATCAAATCACCTTCAAAAAGGTTCATTCCTTTTTTGGCTTCAGTTTTTACTTTTATTTCAATTTCGCTTTCTTTAATTTCCTCAATAGGGACAATAACAGGTTCGGCATCTTTTATCATTTGAAACATTTTGTTGTTTTCAATAACAAAGTAAGCTCTTAACAATTCATGTCTGTTTAAAAGAAAATTGTAGCTTACATTTAGTAAATCTATTTTAAATTTCCCTTTTATCCTCATAGCGGAATAGATATTAAATATAGGGGTCCCTGGATACAACCGGTCCAAGAAAAAAATCCTTTCCTGGTCGGATGATATGGGCCATTTTTTATTATCTTGCATCATCGGTTTTGTATTTTGAATTATTGATCCGTAACTGGCATTATTTCCTTTACTTAAAATTTTATGGGTCGCATATTCAATAAACTCAGCTATACTGCTGGTATCAACCAGTTTACCCGCATTGATCTCTATCGTAAATTTCTGATTAATTTCCCCAATTATCAAGGCTGCCGCGATGGAATTCCCTCCTAATTCTAAAAAATTTGCCTTTGGGTCTATTTTCATACCAGTCTTTTGTTCCATTATTAAAACAATATCATTAAAAATTTTTTCTTTATCCCCTAAAATTGCAGCGGAATAATTTTGATTAAAATCTTCCATAAAACATCTCCAATTTATTAAACTGTGGTATTTTTTTCAAATCTTTTTTTATTTCATTCAAAATAATGAATTTAGACTATATCCCTGATTTTATCACACATTTCCTTTTTTAATTCTTCAAAAATTTCCAGAATTTTATTGTTGCTGTTTTCACACATGGAATAGATTGAAAAATTAATATTCTTATCTGTAGTTCTAATATCCACATAAAATAAAAGCTTTTGCGCATCTATAGCCGATTCTTTTCTTCTTTCATCATCTAAGATGGATTCTTCTATAGAATAAATACGATAATTCCCTAAATAGTTGAATGCCATTAAAGCAGGTTGTTTCGTATGCTGTTGTTGAATTTTATCAGCATTTAACCTGGCATACGCATTATTGATGAAAACTAATCCTTCTTTAAATAAATAATTTATTTTCGCAAAAGCGTCTTCTGCCATTTTCATAGGGTCTTCTCTATTAATTGGAATGAGAAACGGTATGAAATCAAGGAAAAGCCCTATTGTCTTAAAATAGTATTTATTTTGATAATATCTTCCAAAATTAACTATTTCAACAGGGATTTTATCTATCTGGAAATATTGAGATAAAAACAGCATATAAAAAATCAATGAATGCTTCCATAAAACATCTTCTTCCATGCTGTTTTTATATTTTAAATTATATTCCACTTTGAAAGCCTTATCCTGATTGGGAAGGACAATATTATTTTTAATAAATTGCTTAATTTTAACCTGGTATTGATAAATTTCATAAAGATTAAATAATTTATTTAATTCATTAAAATCTGATAATCTATTGTCATTCTGTATACTGAAAACATATTCGTCATAAGTGTTTATTTTCTCGTTAATTATTTCTTTATGATTCAGGTAAGCATTATAATATTTAACAATATATCCCCTCAGTACATTTTCGCTAAGTACATCAAATATCAAATGAGATATAGATAAAAATAAACAATAATCCTTTAGATTCTTTTTAATTAAAATAAACTGGTATAAAAGCTCATTACTTTCATACATTCTCTTAAATACATCTTCAATGATATTGTAAATAAAAAATGACTGCCTGTTGCTGTCATACATGGAAATATCGATTACCGGAATTTTAATGGAAGCAGGAGGAGAAAATACAGCCCATTGATTCCCTTCCTTATTTAGCATACTTCGAAAAACAAGCTGTTCTGAAATAATGATTAGTAAGGTCTGTTCAAGAATTTTAACATCAACAAAATAATCGAAAGAAAATACACTGCACATAGTTAAAGAGTCAAAAAGCTGCTTTTGACAAGGAGTAACAGGGTATTCAAGGACAATATCGTTTTTTTTAAAATATCCATTAAACTCTTTTTTATGTAACTCTATTTCTTGCCTTATCACATTATAGGTTGCTATACTATCTACATTTTTACATCCAATGATATCTTTTAAAATCGTATAACTTATCTCCTGATTATCAGTTAATGCTTCAGGATAATAAGATAACGGCAGTATATAATTTGGAAAATTATTATTTGATATCTTATCTTTGAGTGTTTCAATGATTGAATCTATTAAAGGCTCATCCGCAAATAATAAATGGATTTTTTTGTTATTATTTTCAAGCTTCAATCTTAATTCTTTTGAAGTGAAATGACAGTTTTCATGGATTAAACTGATTAAATCATTTGAATATGGATTATTTTTTTCGATTATTTTATTACTTTCAATAAAATTGCTCAACTCAACAGTAGACGGATGGTTAAATATATCGCTAAATGATATTTTAAATCCGTGTTTCTGTAACTTATTTACAATTTTAATATTATGCAATGAGTTCAACCCCAATTCAATTACGGATTGGTCTATACTAATCGGTTTAAAATTTAAGGATTCTTCAAAAACCTGATTAATAATTTTATGCAATTCGGTTTCAGGCAGCTTAATTTTTTCATTATAAATATATAAAGTTAATGGATCCGGAAGCATTTTTCTATCAATTTTTCCATTCCGGTTTAATGGAAGTTTTTCTAAATGGATAAAATAAGAAGGAACCATATAAACCGGCAGCTTTAAAGATAGAAAATCCCTCAATTCTTTGTTCGGAATATCCATATCCGACACATAGTATGCCGTTAGGAATTTATTCCCTTCACTATCTTCCCTCGTGAGTACAACCGCTTCCCAAATATCCTCATGCTTTAACATCTGGCTCTCTATATCTCCCAGTTCAATTCTGAAGCCTCTGATTTTCACCTGTTGGTCAATTCTTCCTAAATACTCGATATTCCCATCCGGCATCCACCTTGCAAGATCTCCTGTCCGGTACATTTTTTCCCCTTTTTCATACGGGTTATCTACAAATTTCTCTGCCGTTATTACCGGACTATTCAAATACCCTCGTGCCAACCCATCTCCAGCTATGCATAATTCTCCGCTGACGCTTTTAGGCAAAAGATTCCCCGATTGATCTAAGATATAAAGCCGGATATTATCTATCGGTTTCCCTATTGGCACTATTTCCGTTTCGTTATCTTTTTCACAATTGTAATATGTAACGTCGATTGCTGCTTCTGTAGGGCCGTATAAATTAATTAATCTTACGGCTTTTCTTTTTAGTAGCTTATTAAACAGATTTACATGTTTTGGAGTCAGCGGTTCTCCGCTCGAAAATACCTGTTTTAAACTGCCGAGCTGATCTATTGCTTTCTTTTCTTCCATTTGCTCTAAGAAAGCCCCCAGCATCGACGGGACAAAATGTATAGTAGTGACGCTATTCTTCTCTATCGCTTCCACAATCATTATCGGGTCCTTTTCTCCTCCCGGCTGTAGGCATCCAAACCCCTGCCCCGGTGAGCGACCACCATATCAATTCCCAGACCGACACATCAAAAGTATACGGTGTTTTTTGAAGAATAATATCAGTATCCCTGATAGGATATTTTTTTTGCATCCAATTGAGCCTGTTTATCAATGAATAATGTTCAATCATAACACCCTTGGGATTCCCAGTAGAACCGGACGTATAGATTACATACGCCAAATTCCTAGGCCCAGCTTTTTCTAGGGATTTATTGCTGACGTAATTTTCAAAGCTGTCGGAACCATACTGGAATTTATGTCTTTTAGTTGTTTCTTTCTCTTTAATTGATTGGTCCATTTCCATAATACAATCATATCTATAAGTTGTTAATTCATTTACTATGGTATGGATTTTTTTAGAAAAAGTCACCTCTTTTACTACCTTCAAATCTAAAGCCAAATCCTCAAAAAAACCTTTTGAATAGAATAATTCATTGTTAAATTCTGTCTTTGTTCTTAATCCAGGGTTATTCTTCTTAAAATCGATGATTGAATTAATAAGCTCTGCTTTTCGATCGAGGTCCATTATATCGCCAACATATATAATACCTTTATCTCGTAAAAGAGAAACAATTTTCGATACAACATCTCTCAGGTAGTTATATCCTGGAAATAATTGTATCACACTATTAATAATGACTATATCAAAATCTTTTTCACGGATTTTATCGATATCATGCGCTGCGAGGTATTCTAATTCTATATTATTTATACCATTTTCTTTTATTTTAATTCTATTATTTTCAATCATTACCTTTGATAAATCGGTCCCATAATACATCTCAACATCTTGCGCAACCCTATACATCGTTATACCTGATGCGCATCCTATTTCAAGTACTCTTGTCTTATTATTCAGGTAAGGCTTCAGCTTCTCGTATGTATTTTGTGCGTATTCTTCCATCTCTAGTTTTGAGAATTCTTCTCCCGTATAACTGCTTTTCCATCCCCCTTCACCGATTTCATTGGATGCTTCCTTCCCTATAGAATCCCAAAGCTTTTCATCCATCAAACCGAATTCCTCTGCTTCTTCAGGCTGGTATATATCCGTACTATCTATACAAATAAATGAATTAAAAGCACTGCACTCCCATTGCAATTTATTAATTTTATTAATATCTTTTTTATCAATCACAACAACTTCAATTCCCGCATTATCTATAATAGATTTTATCCGCTCAATGGGAAACTCCGGGTCTATCGGCACGTAAGCCCCTCCCGCTTTGAGTATACTGAGTATTCCTACAATCATATTTTCCGATCTTCTCATAAATAAACCGACAAGCGATTCCGGTTTTATCCCATTTTTATCACTTAAAAAACCAGCTAATTTATTAACTTTTTCATTTAATTCCTGATATGTCAGTTTCCTGTCTTCAAAAACAACCGCAATATTTTCTGGCGTTCTCTGGACTTGTTCTTCAAATAATTCAACTACGGTCTTGTCCCTTGGGTAATCTTCTTTCGTATTATTGAATGTACTAAGCAGCTCTTCTTTTTCACTATTTGTTAAAATATCAATCTCTGATAATTTCATAATTGGATTCATTATAGCCATCTCAATAAATCTCAATATATGTTCAACTATCTGGCTAACAAACTGGCTTTCATATTTATTCTTATTGTATTTAAGGTTTAGAACTTGTATGTTTTCCTGAATTGAAAAGAAAAAGCACATATCACATTTCAAATCGTCAAAATTTACCTTGGTATGCATTTGCTCGAGCAATATAATAGTTTTGAAAAAAGATAACGGATCTGAAGAATCCTCAAGATTTAACAATACAGGAAGATTTTTATATGAAAAATGAGAATATATTCCAGATTCAGTGACATTATTTTCAATTTCTGTAAGGTAGTCTTGAATAGAAATATTCTCATGAATTAAACTTCTTAATAAAATGAGATTGTCATTAGTTTTAATGTCGGATTTACTATTTAAAACAGGCATACCTATATTGATATCTTGATTACCAGTATACCGAAATAACAAATAGTTCACTGCCGCCAATAAAACGATAAAGATATCCTGTAAAGAATTTTTATTTAAATCGAATAACGGTTCATCTTCTTTTCTATTAAGATGAAAGAACCGGGATATGTATTCATAATCATAAATTGTATTTTTGTTTCGACTGGCTGGGAAAGTACTGATAACAATCTCCCCTTGAAGCTTTTCATGCCAATATTTTTTATCATCTTCAAACTGAGAGTTTGATGCCGGAGTATTTTTTAAATTTTGATACATATACATCCGAGTCTCCTTCACAAAATTATTTATAAACTACCCCATCTTCTTATGTTATTAAAAAACGGATTATACTATATCTCTAGTTTTTATTTAAACTAATATATTCTGATATATCTGCGCTGTTTTGATGGTTCATTAAGAAATCAAGCCCTATATCTATTTGAGCAGTTTCTCTAATTTTTGTTACAAGCTGTATTGCCAGTAAAGAATGGCCTCCTAAATCAAAAAAACTATCCTTTCTTCCGATTGGTTGAATATTTAAAAGCTTTTCCATCATAGCTATGATCTTTTTTTCATTTTCAGATATTGGAGCCTCATATGGTGTTGCCAATTCCGGACGCGGTTTTAATTTATCGCTTTCATGCGAATTACTATCGACCTGCCCGGGATCCATTTTTATCCATATATCATAACGTTTGTAGAGGTCTGAACAGGAAATAATCATAGGATTAAACTGCGCTTCAACACCTGACAATTTTTCCAAACATATATTTCCCTCATAGGTAGTTATCAAGCCTTCCAATATTCTTTCCGAACCTAATTGAAAACCGGCAGCCATGTTTTCTTCTACCAGGTCTTCAAACCATTCTGATTCAAGGGAATCCCAATTGAATACGGCCCAGGGCTTTTGTAAATAATTGTTTGCATCGAGGGCAGCACTTACCGCGATAGAATCTGCCGAACAGTAGGCGAAGAAACCCGGACCAGCCAGGACTGTACTTATAGATGTCCATAAATATCTGAAATCCAGCTCCTTATTCTTAAAAATCTCATTTATGATAACAAATGATCCTCCGATGGAAGAGAGATTATAATGGCATAATTTTTTTATCATATCAGCAGGATAAGAAAGAGTAGCTATTCTGCCAGCCGCGTATCCTCCGGCGGCATGTACAACTCCGTTAATAGGGCCAAACTGTTTTTCAAGATATTCTATCTTCTTTTCAAGTTTATCTTTATCGTTGATAATATCCAGCTCATCTATAAATTCCGCACCTAAAGCTTTTAGTTTTTTTACTGTTTTAATCTTCAAGCTTTTAATTTCATTCGGACCATGATTTTTCAGCCAATCTTCCCAATCTTTTTCTTTCGGAAGAGTAGGATCATCCATTATAATCAGCTGAGCTTGATATTTCCCAATAATATATTCATATATTGCGGGTATCCCGCCGGTTAAACCCCCAAAAGCAAAATAAACGCCTTTTTGCTTAAATACACTATTTTGTTTTATATTTTCATTCAATTTAATCTGGTTAAAATTCAGAACCCAGCGTTTATTACTACGATAGGAACAAACAATATCTTTATTGTCCGATAGAATTTCATTTACAACAAGATTAACCCTGTCTTTATAGGCTAGAAATTCTTTATTTATTTCTATTAACCGATTCCGGAAATTCGGATATTCCTGCTGAATTACTTTCAACGCGCTTACAATGGTTGATTTTTCAGGATATACTTTTTCATTTCCATAAATATCAAAAACATTATTTACAAAAGAAAATAATTGAATGTTTCTTGTGATATTATGCGTATTAACTGCTTTAATTAAATATAAAAATGAATATAGTCCAAATTTCTGAAAGGATAAAATAGAATCTATTTGTTGAACAAAATTCTCATTTTTTAAATCAAATAAACTAAAAAAATGTAAGATTGAATCCGGTATATTATGATTCAATTCCAAGTCATTAAATAATAATAGATAGGATTCCGGGTTTTCCAAATCAATTTCGTAAGTATTGCTACTGGTTTTCAAGTATTCCTTACCGGCATATACATAAAAGGCCTTTTCTCCCCTATTTTTTAATTCCTCTCCAATAGAATACCCAAAGTTTAGATGGTCTACAAATATCAGTCTCTTCAATACGGTTTTATTATCAGATTGGATAATAAAAGGAAGGGCGGTTTGATTCCATTTATTATAATAAAACCATTCATCCATATTATTAATTTTATGAGCAATTGAATTGTCCTCTTGAATTTTGTCTTTATTTTTTGATTCAATCCAATAATAATCTTTTTCCAACGGATAAGTCGGAAGGCTTACCCGTTTCCTTTTTTCATCTTTATTAATATTTTTCCAATCGGCAATTCCTTCTTTAAACCAATCTCTCAGCTTATTGTTTGGTTCATTGCCATTGTTTACAATTTTTTCTTGGTAGTTATGGTTGTCAATCATTTTTTCCGGGTTCTTGCCTTTTAATATATCAATGGCATTTTCAATAGAATTTGTATAAAATGCAAGCTTGTTTTTAAAATCACGCCTTCCAACCTGCAGGGTATATGCAATATCCTGTACAGAAGAATTTCTGTGTTCTTCCATATATTTCAGTAAATTGTTTTTAACTTCATTCAATTGTTTATCATTTTTTGCAGACAAAATAATAACCGATTCTTTTTCCGTTTTTTCTCCAACACTATCATCACAATATTCTTCCAAAATGATATGGGCATTGGTTCCTCCGACCCCAAGAGAACTCACTCCCATTCTTAACGGAGAAGATTTTGACTGCATATCACAAAGTTCCGTATTCACATAAAACGGCGAATTCTCGAAATTTATATTTTTATTTCCCTTTTTAAAATGAAGGCTGGCCGGAACCTGTTTTTTTTCTAAGGCTAAAACAGTTTTTATAAAACTAGCTATCCCTGCTGCCGCTCCCAGGTGCCCAAAGTTAGTTTTTACCGAACCTAATCCGCAAAATCTATCCTTCGTTGTAAATTCCCTGAAAGCCTTTGTTAAAGCTGCGACTTCGATCGGATCGCCAATTTTTGTACCGGTGCCATGGGCTTCAATATAATCTATTGTTTCAGGAGACACTCCGGAAGAAGCATAAGCCTGTACAATCACTTCAGATTGGCCTTCAATACTCGGCGCTGTATAACCTGCTTTGTTTGAACCATCATTATTTAATGCGGACCCTTTAATCACAGCCCTGATATGGTCCCCATCCGCAACAGCATCGCTCAATCTCTTTAAAAGGACTACACCGCTCCCACTGCCCCATATAGTCCCATCCGAATCATCATCAAAAGCCCTGCAATAACCATCGCGGGATAAAATACTATCTCTTTCATAAAAATATCCAACATTTTCAGGAATTATTATTGCTGCTCCTCCGGCTAAAACCATATCCGCATCTCCAAAAAGAAGCGCCTGCCTGGCCAGATGAATCGCAACCAAACTGGATGAGCATGCGGTGTTTACGTTAATGCTTGGGCCGGTCAAATTTAAAAGATAAGATGTTTGAGTAGGGAGACCGTCTTTTTCATTGCCTGTGATAATTTGAAGAGGTCCTACCATATTGACTATATCCGGATTATTATAAAGATTTTTGATATAAAAGTTGATACCCGCGCTGCCGAATACCCCAATCTTACCATTATACTTTTCCGGGACATACCCGGCGTCTTCCAGCGCCTGCCAGCAGTTTTCTATAAACAACCTGCGTTGTGGGTCTAAAATACTTGCTTCGCTTGGATTCACATTAAAAAAAGAAGCATCGAAATATTTACTTCTGGAAAAATAAGGTGAAGCTTTGACATAATTCGGATGGTTAATCATTTCTTTATCAATGCCCCGATTCAATAACTCTTCATCAGAATAAAGCTTAACCGAGCAGATACCTTTAGACAGGTTATTCCAATACTCATCTATGTTATCCGCTTCCGGAAAATAACAAGCCATTCCAATGACGGCAATATCTAAAGGATTTATTTCATTCACAATTAATACCCTCACTATTATTATAAAATCTTCAATCCTTATCTTTTTTTATCATATCCCATTACAAAACACACAAAGCCGCTATAAAATCGTATGAATAACCATAGCTGGAAGCCAATTTTTTAATTTTTAATTTACGTTCATCTAAAACTTTTATGAATTCGTTTTTATTTAAAAGCTCTCTGTAACCCAAATTCAATTCCGGATTTATTTCAAAATACGCCCTGGTTAACGGCGTATCTAAAGGCACAATAATCAACAGCTTCCCATCCGGTTTCATGAATTTTATATGGCAGTTGATCACCTCTTTTTTATCCGAAAAATGCTCTATTAAACCAAAACTGCATACAATATCAAATCTATCTTTGATATCCAGTTGAAATAAATCCCGGATGATATATTTAATATTCGTTTTTTCCTTATCATTCAATTTATCAAATTGATGATAAGACTCCTCGTTTTTATCCACCAGAACTCCTGACCCTTTATAAAGGCTTAAAACGCTCCGGGTAAGAAAACCGGACCCTGCCCCTAGCTCTAAAACAGAAAGAGATACAATCTGTTCACCGGCAAATACTTCTTTTAAAACCTTATATAAAACCCCGCCCATTTTAAAATTATCTTCTTTGAGAAACAGTCTTACCTTTTGATAGATTTCTTCTATATTGATTTGAGCTGAAAATTCACGCTGCCTATTCTCGTTAAAATACTGTGGCCAATTAAATCCGTCTTGCAATTCCAAAAAGTCTTTGGTGATATACATGAAAACCTCTAATACTTTCTTTAAAACAAATCATGAATTAACTGTTTCGCCAGGAGAAACCGGATAATTTTTTCTCTATCTTCTTTATCATCAAACGAATAACATCTTATCTTTTTTGTGTTTTCGTTAAACAACCCTTTCATAGAACTTTGCGGTCCGATCTCAAATGCAAAAGAAACATCCTGTCTTTCAAAATAGGAAACTGCTTGCCGCCATCTCACCGGAGTTACTAATTGAACCATCAGGTTTTTCTCGATTTCATTATGGGAATTATAGGGAAGCCCGGTTACTGTAGATACAACATCCCATTTTAAAGGATGATAAACAAACGCTGTTAATTCTTTTTTAATGTCTTCTTCGATAAAACTCATTAAAGTACTATGAAAAGGCGCGTCAACTTTCATCGGCATCATACTAAAGGGCACAAATTCTCCGTTAACTTTTTTAACAGATTTATCTAAAGCCTTCAGGGCATTTTCATCTCCTGAAACGACGAACTGCCTGGGTGAATTATAACAGCAAATTGAGGCAAAACCTATTTGGTCATTCACTTCCTTCACTGTCTTCTCGACAATTTCCTCTGTAATGTCCAAAATTAACGCCGTCCTTCCTTTTTTTTCACTGTATGCCCTCTGCATAATCGAACCCCTTTCCCTCGCAAACCTAACCCCATCGTAAAATGCTATTCCTCCTGCTGCGATTAAAGCAGATATTTCACCTAGGCTATGTCCGGTACCGTAGTCCGGTAAAAAACCCGTTTCTTCAGTGAGCACTTTATATAAAGCATAACTCGCGGTAACCACAGCCGGCTGGGCATTTGCCAAATGCGTCAATTCCTGCATGTCCCCATCATTGATCATTTTTTGGATGTTATATCCGAGAGAATCATTCGCTTCTTTAAAAACCTGCGCCGCCGCAGGATAATTTTTAACCATGTCTTTACACATACCAATATATTGCGCTCCCTGCCCGGGAAAAAGCATAGCGATCTTCAATTTATTTTTTCCTTATATAATATTTGTTTAACCCAAAAGCCGCAATCATTTCCTGCTGAATTTGAGATGTTCCTTCTATAATTTCCAGTACCTTTGCCTCCCGATACAATCGCTCTACCGTATAATGGTCTGTAAAACCATTTGCTCCATATACCTGCAGCGCATCATTAGCCACTTCAACCGCTATCTTCGAAGTAAAATACTTCGCGATATTGGTTTCCATAATATTTTCCGGATCTTTTTCTTTCCTTAACTCGCCAGCCCTCAAACAAATCGCCTTGGCCGCGTGTACTTTTGTGACAGCGTCGCCGATTATACCCCTGATCAATTGAAAAGACCTCAGTTTTTCCCCAAATTGTTCCCGGTTTCTAGAATAGGAAACCATAGCTTCCATCGCTTCTTCAGCAATCGCGGCACCGCCCCAGGCTACACTGTACCTTCCATTATCAAGCGCGGTATTGACTACATATTCAAAACCATTATCAATCTTACCCAGGATATTCTCTTCCGGAACTTCAACATGATTCAATTCGATCTCCGCAAGATAGGTCGCCCTTCCCGCCATCAAACCTTCGATTTGCTTTGTTTTTAAACCAATGGATTTTCTTTCAACCAGGAATGCAGTCGCTTTCCCATTATTTGCCGCTATCACAATAAACAATTCAGCAATATGCCCAAAGGTAATCCATTTTTTTGTTCCATTAATAATGAATTTGTCTCCTTTTTTTATATAGGTTGTTTTTACACTTTTTGTATTCGAACCAACTAGAGGTTCCGACAAAGCAAATGCCGCTATCACCTCTCCTTTCACTATTAAAGGAAGCCATTTATTCTTTTGTTCCTCATTACCCCATCTTAATAAAGTTTCTCCAACCAATGAAGTGTGCACAGTTAATAGGCTTCTAGTTGCAACACATGCTTTCCCAATCTCTTTCGTAAATAATCCATAGTATACTGGATCCAAACCTAACCCACCGTATTTCGAAGGTATAGGAGCGCCTAAATACCCGTTAGATGCCAATTTATTAATTAAACTTCTTGAAACTCCTCCATTTTTTTCAAACTCCTGAACAAACGGCCTTATTTCACAGTCAGAAAACAATTTTACTTCGTTAATAATCCTTTCTTGCCTTTCATCCTTTACCACACTATCTCCTAATTACATGCCCAATAATACATCAATCCGATATCAATCTTCTTACTTATTTCCTGTTGATTAAACTGATAATATTATTCACAGTATTAAAATTATTAATGTCCAGGTCATCATTTTCAATTGCAATATTAAATTCTTTCTCAAGAAAATTTACTAATTTCATAGCAAATAATGAATTTACAAATCCAAGGGCAAAGAAATTATCACCATCTGAAAATTCTATATTATCATCTGCTATAATAAAATTATTCTTAATAAATTCCCTAATTTTTTCTCTTTGTTCCATTTTTATTCTCCATTCCTAATTATAATTTTTACTTCAATATGACTTGGAAATTCCAAATTATGAGTTAACTAATTTCCAAATATATAATTACCCTGCCCATTCGATGAAATCTCTTTAAAATTTGATAACCGGAAGATCATATTAAAAATCAGCCCTGATTGGTCCTGATAGTTAACTCTTCCTCTCTTTTTAAATCCCCCTCCTCAGCTTCTTTAATAATAAATTTCATATTTAAAGAAGCTAAAAAAGATTCCTTTGGGCCGACATAATTCCAATCAATTTCCGGATAAAGAAAATTCTCATGAATACCAAACTCCTTAATTCCATAGCAGTGGAGAAATCATTTTTATTGGATGGAATTTAAAATACAAATCCCAAACTACTCATTTGATTTCTTTATTTTTTTCATCCATAAATTTATCTGCCTAATCTAATATATGTAAAATCTCTGGCCAGATTTCTCCCTAAAAGACCAGCATCCATCCCTTCCCTCAGTAAGGAACAGCATCAAAATTTGGAATCCTGATAACTTTCATAAAGAATATCACCTCCAATTTTTAGCCGATCAGATTTTTTCGACATTATCATAATTCCAAGAAAGACCGATAATTAACGCATTCCATTTTTTCTAGTATTGGTAGGCAATCGGGATTCATCCCTCCTTTTATGCTTGAAACTATTGATAATACATAATTTCCATCTTTTATATGAACGTCTTCTAAAATCCAATGTTCACCATTTAAACTATCGTTACGAGCTTCTATCGGCTTCATATTTGGATTAGGCGATACAGAAAAGTAGTCAAAGGACATATACAACCCTTCACCAGTTGCTTAATAAAGGCTTCTTTCCATGTTCACCAAGTATTAAACACTCTTTTTCTTTTATCAGCAGGTACTTTTAGGTATTCCTCTATTTCTTTTTTATTTGCAAACCGTTTAATATCAAAAATAAACTGATTCACCTTGCCAATTTCTTGCCTTGATAAGATGTTCAGTAATAATGGCTTGTCATGTATAACTTTATCCATATTGAATAACCAAATATGAACATTGTCATCACTAATATGAATTCTTTTTTGATAATAATTTCTGAACACTCTTTCCATTTGTAATTCTACTTTTTTTATGGCATACCTATTTATAAAACAAAATACAGTGTTTAATATTTACCCAACTTTCCTGTTTCAGAGGTAAAAAAAGCAATAGAATAATTCGAGAAAGTAAGAAAGGCGGACAGATATCATTATTAACTTTTTTCATTATTCTATCATTTATTAATCAATTTGTCAATAGAACAAATTTGAACAAATTTGATTATGTGTCAAGCAAATTAAAATGTCCCCTTTTTTATTTATTTTAAAATGTCCCTTTTATTAAGCAACTTTTGATGCTTTCTGTCGCCAAAGCATTATATTACTATTTGTAAAGTCAGTAAAAAAGATTACTTTTCATGAAAATACACAAAATATCTAAAAAAGCTTATGCTTGAAATATCCACAGGCTGTACGTAGGAATTAACATGTTATCATAAAATTATTTGCTTTATATTAATAAATCTTTTAGTTTTGAAGAATGTTTGATATGAGATAACTACAGAATATCTTTAAATAAATAAGAAGATGACAGCTCTCTTAAAAATTTAATTCTATCATTTCATTCACCATTAATCATTTCATCCGGAAGATGACCTCGTAAAAGAAAAACCTATTCCGAAACGGTGGAAAGTAGGTTCAATTCATAAAAGGTTAGAATTTGGTACTTTTTACCTAAACTGAGCGATTCTTAACTATCCATAAAAATAAAACCATGCTAAAATAAAATGGGGTAAGGAAATGGTTACAGCCATCCTTACCCCGGAATAACACCCATTGGGTGCAAAAGCAGGTAAATTATGACTGAAAAAAATAAAAATCGCAAAATTCAGGGAAATGAGATTCAAAAAATCGGCATAACGAAAGATTGTCTTACCAGCCGCGGCGGGCTTACGTTTGTCCTGAGATATCTCAAGAATATTAAAGTTATTCCCCTGATCAGCGAAGTATTTCAGGGAATTCGCAAGAGCCGCAAAGGTAAAGATATAGAAAAAATTATTTCTCAATTGATGCTGTTTTTCATAGATGGAAGCAAATTTACCATGACCCGGTTTGATGAATTGGCAAATGATATCGGGCACAGAAAGGCCATTGAATGCAGCAAAGACAATATGTGCTCATCCCATGTGATAAAGAGATTTTTTTCAGTGGTAAAAAAGACAATGTTTAAAGAGCTTCAAAAGATTCTAATTAAGCTTTTTGTCTGGCGTCTCAAGATAAAGAACCCGAAAGTTATTATTCTCGGACTTGATACGATGGTACTGAATAATGATGACGCTAAAAAGCGAAACGGCGTGACTTATACCTACAAAAAGGTTAACGGGTATCATCCGCTGCATATGTATTGGAATGGTTTTATCGTGAACCTGGCGTTCCACGAAGGAAGCGAATCCCCGAATCACGGTGACGATCTGTTTACAATGCTGGAAGAAACAGTGAAGGAAATCCGGAAATGCTATGACAAAGAGGTGCCGATTATCGTTGTGTCTGATAGCGGGTTTTTTGACCAAAAGTATTTTAAGAAGCTGGAAGACCTGAAACTGTTCTTTATATGCGGCGGGAGAATACTGGATTCAATCAAACTCGATTTGATGAAGCGATTGCCGGAAGAATGGAGAAGGTTTGAGAAAAAAGGAGATGTAATTGAATACCTGGACTTTCGGGACAGACGGGATAGCTGGGAAAAGGGATACCGTGCCATTTATACCAAATATGAATGTGAAGACGGGGTTTTCAGATTAGCGTTCGACAGGCCTGAAAATATTATTTATACAAATCTTGAAGAAGCGGAAGTATTGAAAGAAAAGGGGCTTGTGAAATATATGACGGCAGAGGAAATAGTGAGGCTCTATCATCTGAGGGCAAAAGATGAACTGGTGAACCGTGGAATAAAAGAATTCGTGGATGAAACACTGCCGTTTAAGAGTTTTGTATCAAACGGTGTATATTATTTTTTATCGATAATAGCGTATAATCTGCTGTCGGCTTATCAGGCGGATATGGATATACCGGAAATACCAGTGGAAAGTTATCCGGATACGGTCAGGCGAATATTTATTGATATTGCGGGAAAGATTGTTAAAACAGGCGGGCGGGCTATTTTAAAATTCAGGGAAGAAGTAGTTGACAGGTTTAAATTGTTAGATTTGTGGGAGAAATGCGGAACGGTTACCCCGATTTAAAGATGCGCTCTGTTTTCATGGATTAATAAGGGGGTATTGCGCCAAAAATTGAAAATATCTCAGAGATTGATGATTTTAGTGCTTTCAAACGCATAAATTCGGCAAATTAACCGGTGACAAAAAAATATATCCAAATTTTTATAAATTTTGGCTTTTATAAACCTGTTTTTGGTATTTATTAAAAAATCGCTCAGTTTGGGTTTTAGGAATTATAATTGATACTTCCCTCTTATTTGTTTTTTATTGTAAATTATTATATGTATCTTTATAATTATTTTAAAGTATTATTAAAAGATTCATTCAGTCCAGTACTTCGTAATATCGCAATAAAAAATGGCGTAGAATACACCAGGGAACTTGAAAGAAATGTATTTTCACGAGGACTTGCTGAAACAGCAGAATACATTAAAAAAAACTTTAATGTTAAAATTAATAAATTAAAACTATGGCGGGATTTTATAAAAGAAAGAAAACGATTGTGCAGTAATTCAAGGGGTTCCGGATTTTCTAGAATTATTAACCTCACTCAAAGTTAAATTAATCTGTTATGGGGGAATGCCTAAATCAATGATAATAAAAGAATTTAGAAAGAAATATATGAAATATTTTGATCGCTATGTTTGTACCAGAGATATTAGACTAGGAATAAAAAAAATTGTTAAAGATATCTATAAACTTGATTATAATCAAGTTTTATTTCTGGATGATGTAAATACTTTTGCTGAAAATGCAAAAAAGCTGAATGTCTCTTTTATAGGGATACCGGCTTCTTTTCCCTGGGGTTTCCAGAAACAAGATATAATAGAATCAAAAGTACCATACATTCTAAATTCCGTAACGGATATAACAAAGGAATTGTTGGAGAAAATTGATATCGAGGCAGGACTAGGTTCTTTTTGGAATTAAATAGATAATCACTACATTAAACATTTAAGGGCAGTTCCAAAAACCGCCGATTTTAAAAACGCTTCCTAAAAATCAGGAAAAATTGCGAAATTTTCCTGTCATTAAGTTAAAAAATCTGGCTCTATCACCAAAATCTATCAAAACACGAGCAATTTTATCCGCATTTTCAGCATATTAAGCCTTACTGGACGCAATTTGAGTCTGAATCGTTTCGTTGCGAGAAAGATTATAAACCAGATTCTTTATGCTGATTTGTCCTTTTGCCCTTTCTATTCCTATCGTCCATATCGCACTTTCATTCATACTGTTTTCAACAAAACCAAAAATATACTCTAACCGGACCTGGATACGGCTTTTTCTCTTATTCTTAATTTTTTGTTTCTCTATAATGTTGAAAAATGGTCTTTAATCTTATTCCTACATGGGACGGGTAATCATGGAACAAATGTATTGCTGCTGGCAAAGGAAAGCCCATATATGATGATCCTGGAAAAAGGCCCGCTCCCCTTTATTATTATTGTCCCGCTTTTAAAGCTATCAAAAGATTTATCGTTGTTTCCCGGACATTATCTCGAAGACGTGCTTGATGAAGTCATTGACAATTATAAGGTTGATGATAAGAGGGTTTATCTGACAGGGATTAATATAGGCGGTGAGACAAGTTATCGCTTTGCGCTGGAACACCCTGAAAAATTTACTGCAATTGCGTCTTTATTGGGATATATGGCAAAATATTTTTCCGCTTTTTATCGAGAAGAAACTGAGATGAAAGGCACTCCGATAAGCCGGTTAAAGTGAGTTCCGATCTGGGAGATACATGGATCGGAATAAGCAGTCGGTAACAATTAAACACCTGCTGACTACCCGCAAGCAATTCCAAACTGTAAAAGCTACGGCTACTTGTGGTAGAACCTACCAAATAATTAGTATAATGCGCGGTTATATTTTTGATAAGATTAATTTTTTGATTTTATTTTTCAGAAGGTTTATTATTTACCGGATTATCTTTACATTTAAAATATTTAAAAATGATAAGAAGAAGCTATGAGTAAATATACGATTATTTCATTCTTTATCTCATTTTTATACATATATCTGGGAATAAAAACCCTCTTGAATGACCACAGGAATAAATTGAATATCCTATTCAGTCTCATCTGCCTGTCCATATTAATCTGGACTTTATTGGGTGGTTTAGGGTATTCGCAAAAAAACAAAGAAATGATTTTTAATTTTCTTAAATTCGCGTATATAGGCGCGTACCTTTATTACCCTATCAGCCTTCATTTTTATTTAACCCTCAGCAAAACGAAAACAAGATTATGGATACTCGTACTCAATTATATACCGGCATTAATTCTAATAATAGCATGCTTTTTCGGGTATACATACGTATCGTATTTTATTATTTATAAGGATGAATGGCTTGGGCTCATTGATTTTAACAGCATTTGGGTATATTTATTTATTTTTTTCATATTGTTCTATCTGACCATTGTATTTTTGATCATTTTCAATTGGGGCAAGCGGTCAGGAATAAATAAAGAAAAAATATATTCGATTTTTATTCTCATATCATATTTCATAACAACCGTGGGTTCCTTAATATTAACGATCCTGCTGCTTTATTTTAAGATTTATGATTACCAGGGCATCGGCGGAGTCTTATTCAGTCTTTATATAATCGGATTATTTTACATTATTGTCAGATTAAGATTTATGAATATCAATTATTCCTTGATGGCGAACGAAATCATATCCAAAATCAATGATATCGTGATACTACTGGATACCGAACTGAAAGTGATAGATATAAATAATAAATATACTGAGATTTTATCAACAAAAATTAAAGAAATAAGGAAGAAAAGCTTTTTTGACCTGATTACTGAAAATGAATATTTAAAAAGTAAAATAAGGGATGTCATTGAATGCAGGATTGGGAATTTTAACCTGAATATAAATTATAAAAAAGATAAGGAATATATTATCACAAAATCATATTTTTCAGAGATAAAAGACAGGTTTGGAGATTTAACCGGATTTTTGGTAATATCCACAGAAATAAAAGAGGTAAAACAATTTCAAAAATACTTTAAGATAACAAACAAGGAGTTGGAAATCATCGAATTGATTATTTCAGGTTTCACCTACATAGATACTTCAAGAAAATTGAATGTAACCGAAAAAACAATAGAAGCCCATTTAAATAATATTTATAATAAACTCAACATCAAAAATAAAATCGATCTTATCAGAATATCCGGCGTTTTCAATATTAAGCCTTATCATTAAAATTGACCTTTTACAAAAAAAATCAAAACTTAGGGTTTTCCCCGATGACAAAAACTTTGAAAAAAGTTAAACTTTCATGATTCCTTATTAAATTTTTCAAAATATCCTATTAACCGGGAGGCAAAATTATGAAAAGGGGAAATATTGTAGTAGTATCGGGGATCATTTTTATTCTGGGCCTTATCATTTATGCCTGTTCCACGGCGCCGACCGGGAACCGCAGTAATGATAGTAATAGTACAAGCAGCAGTGGAGGCGGAAGTGGATCTTTGGCCGGAATAAGCGGCTCTGTAAATTTACCAAACGGTGCTCCAGATGGCGACAATAACAGTGCAACGGTATATGTTATCGGTCAGGAAAGCAGCGGAACAACTACCGACCCGAACGGAAATTATAATCTCAAAGTGGATTTAAATTCGAGTTTGAAGCTCGGTTTGAAAAGCATGTCAACAAAAGTAACAGTCACCGCGGTTTCAAACCTTCAATTAGTTGTTATAACACGCAGTAAAACATTCGGGATCAAGCATGACGGGATTATTGTAAACAATGGCCAGACTACTTCTTTAGGGCCCCTGACGGTTAAAAAAATGGGATTGATTTCGGGTAAAATAACGCTGCAGAATGCTCCCAGTAATGATAATAGTTTTATTCTGGTCGGTATACCGGGGACATCCTTCATGGCCAATACTGCGGCTGATGGAACCTATACCATTTCCGGAATACCAGAGGGCAATTATGATTATCTGCGTGCAGAAAAAGACGCCTATAATTATGGGATGCTGTCAGGCATAACCGTGACTGCGGACACCACTATGCAAGTCCAAAGCATGTACCTGCTCCTCTCGTCGGGGGCAAGCGGCAGTGTTGTTATTAACGGCGGCGATACCTACACTCCCTACCTTAAAGTTCATGTGGCACTCGCGGCTTCATCAAACGCAGTATTGATGAAAGTGGATGACAATGTCAACTTTACCAATGCATCAGCAATTTCCTGGTCTGCTCTTCAGTCTTCATTCGACTATACGTTTAATGCCCCCGGCAGTAGAACACTGTATGTTGAGTTCAATGATATCAACGGATTGTCAAGTTCGCCTGTTCAGGCCTCAATCACCATTGACACCAATCCCCTTGTAATCCTGAACACACCGACAGGCACCATCAATGACACAAAGCCGGTATTCGACTGGACGGCGACACCCTTAAAGAATTCAACATACAAATTCCAACTTTCGGGCTATTCGTCTTTTGCGTCGACCATTGTAAGCACAAACTACCTCACAACAAACAGCTTCGCGCTTACGTCTTTCGCCTTGAGCAACAATACAACCAACTATTACAGGGTTGCCATAGTCGGACCTGACGGTACAAACTGGAACTACACATCCCCGCAGAGCTTTATCATCGATTTGAGCGCTGTCTCGCTGACTAATCCGGTGAATAATGCTGTTATATCAAAGGTTCAGCCCTCATTCTCTTGGACAGCGACGAGTTTAGCAGGTGCGACATATGAATTCGTTCTTGCCGGTGACAGCAACTTTATTTCTATCATAATGGATACCACCAATTCAACGCCTTCCGCGAATCTGACGCATACTTCGGTTGCCAACAACTCAACAAATTACTGGCGTGTCCGTGTATTCGATGCATTCGGCATACCCGGAAGCTGGGCTGGTCCGGATAAATTCATTGTTGATACTGCCGGTCCATCGGTTACCGTCACATCTCCTGTAAACGGCTCAACGAACAACAGTACATCTATAACCTACAATATATTGACCAATGACAATCAATCATCGATGGCTTCAGCATATTATAAAATAAACGGCGGTTCTTATACTGCGATCACGGGCTTAAGCTTTATCGCCAGTTTAACAAACGGCTGGAATACCATTTCGGTTTACGGCGTCGACTCCCTAGGTAACATCGGTCTCACAAATGCTTACACCAACTTTGTGGATTCCATAGCTCCTGCATTAACTCTTAATATTTCGGACGGTGCTTTTACTAACGTAAATAGCTTTGTCATCGGCGGCACGACAAACGACGCGCTTCCTTCGTCCGGGATCAAGACATTCTGGATCAAGACAAACGGCACGCTGATCTCAAACTCGTACTGGAATGGAACTGTATTCAGTTTCGGTGCGGATGGAGCATATACCATCAGCGTATACATAGAAGACAACGCCGGAAATAGTTCTAATATCAGCAAGACGATCACTGTGGACACGACACCTCCCAGTCTTTCATTCCAGCCAAGCTTGAGCAATACATTCCAGAGCGGTTTAGGATCGGGATTAGCAGTGACGGTAACAGGAAGCGACGGAAGCGGCAGCGGCATCAGGCGCTGCTGGCTGGCGACAAATACCGGCCCATTCATCACATTCAATTATCCCTCAACAAATATTAAATTACATGAGGGGAGTTATCTCCTGAGGGTTAAAATCGAGGATAATGTCGGTAATGTGAGCGCTGAAATAAGCAATGATAATGTGACCATAATATCCAATACGGTTTATGTTTCAACAACAGGCAGCGATGCAAATTCCGGTATAAAATCCGCTCCTTTGAAAACAATACAGATAGCATTGGACAGGGCTGCAATGGTGAATGCTTCCAATGTTTACGTCGGAGCAGGACCATATACACCGGATAACGGACTTCTCGACCAATCGAATGAAGCGGGAATTATCTTGTCCAACAGCTACAACGGAATCAACCTGACCGGCGGATGGGACAGCAGCTTTACAGCTCATACCGGCTACAGCGAGCTCAATGGACAGTGGATTCTTATACACATCCTGCTCTTCGGATCGAGCCCGACCAATAACAATGTCGGTGCTATCTCGAACATTACCCTGTCCGGGCTGATTATCGAAAACGGATATGCCAATCAGTCATCTGGAGGCGGAATCTATAGCCATGGCGGCGGCGACCCTGTTTCGTACATTGTTATTACGAACTGCATAATTTCCAATAACTATGCTTATTATAATGGAGGAGGAATTTGTTTAAATAACTTTTACAGCAATACCATCAACGCTGTAATCATAAATAACACTATCGATCCTGGCAGTAGCTATGGTAGCGCAGGGGGCGGGGGTATTAACTTAAACAACTCTTCCTCCAATCATATTTCCGGTACGATTGCCAGCAATTACTCACCCAGCTTGGGGGGCGGATTATATACTTGCGGCGACGTTAACGACTTAATCAGTTGTGATATCTATAGCAATTATTCAATTAATGGGGCGGGAATATATATCGTGGGGACTTCAAATTTTATCACAGGAAATATTTATAAAAATACTGCCGGCAATTCAGGAGGCGGCATAGTATTAGCAAACGGTGCAGGAGGATTCGATACTGTTAGTGCCACTGTTTACAATAACACGGCCGGCAATAAGAGCGGTGGAGTTTCTTTTTATCAAACTGTTATTTCCCCCAGGATCATCAATTCCATTATTACCAACAATACTACCACATCCGGGATGAATGCCGCCATTTACTTTTCTGATGTAGAAACAGCCAATCTCGTGATTTCAAACAACCTGATAGGCGGTCCGAATAACGGCTCAAGTGTTTACGGTATTTATGAAGATGGTTTAGTCTCCAATCATATCTTGATAAACAATATTTTCATTACAAACAAATTGGGCTACCTTTACCATGATTCTCTCAGTAACGATGCAGCCGTAACGGAAATCAATACTAAGGTCAATATTGCGAGCTACTCCGGCGCCAAGACAGCCAGCGGAAATATAGATACCAATTTATAAATCCATAACGCCGGCGCTCATCTTGGAGCGCCGGTCCTTTTTTCTTCCGGACCCAGCCTAAGATTTAATCTGAATTCAGTTGTAAAAATAATTTTACTATTTTAATGATGTAATCTACAATATGTAAAATACTCCGGAAATTCAGGTTAAAGATAAAATGAGTACGTATGCAGTGATTGCATTTATCATCTTATTGTTATATCTTTATTTGGGATTAAAAACTCTTCTGAATGACCGCGGGAATAAATTGAATATATTATTCAGTTTGATCTGCTTTGCAATGGTAATCTGGACTTTATCAGCCGGGTTAATTTATTCACAAAAAAACAATGAACATCTTTTTATAATCGGGAAGATTGGTTATGTCGGCATATTTTTTTATTTCCCGTTAAATCTGCATTTTCATTTAATACTGAGCAAAATAAAAACAAATATTCGTCTAATCATCCTCTATTACATGCCGGCAGTATTACTAAATGTATACCATGTACTGGGTTATTCGTTTATTACAAAGTTCATTAAATATAAAGGCGAATGGGTAGGAATAGTTGACCCTAATAATGTCGTACTTTATCTCTATTGTTTATATATTTTATTCTGCCTGGTAATTTCTGTTATTGCGCTCTACAAATGGGGCAGACGGACAACCATAAATAAAGAAAAAAAATATTCAAGATTTATACTAATTTCATACATGTTTGCGAATCTCACTTCATTCTTAATGACACTTGTTTTGCCAATTTTGCGAATTTATGATTACCAGGCCGTGGGTGTTTCCTTTTTTTATTTATATGTCATTGCATTATTTTATATTATCGTCAAATTACGGTTCTTGAATATCAATTATTCCTTGATGGCGGAAGAAATTATATCCAAAATCAATGATATCGTGATACTGCTTGATACTGAAATGAAAGTGATAGATATAAATAATAAATATACTGAGGTTCTATCAACAACAATTAAAGAAATAAGGAAGAAAAGCTTTTTCGACCTGATTGTTGAGAATGAATATTTAAAAAGTAGAATCAATGATATCATAGAAAAACGGATTGGTAATTTTAGCCTGAATATAAATTATAAAAAAGACAATGAATATATTATTACAAAATCATATTTTTCGGAGATTAAAGACAGGTTCGGTGATTTAACCGGTTTTTTGGTAATATCCACTGAAATAAAAGAGGTTAAACAATTTCAAAAATATTTCAAGATAACGAACAAGGAATTGGAAATCATTGAATTGATTATTTCCGGTTTCACTTACAAAGATACTTCCAGTAAATTGAATGTAACCGAAAAAACGATAGAAGCCCATTTAACCAATATTTATAATAAACTTAACATCAATAATAAAATCGATCTTATCAGAATATCCGGCGATTTCAATATCAAGCCTTGTCAATAAAATAGATCTTTTACAAAAAAATTCAAAACTTAGGGTTTTCCCCGATGACAAAATCGGATAAAAAAAGTTATACTCTTTTGAAAAATTAAACTTCAGTATATTTTCATAGAATTTAAAAATGATTTTTTGGATAGGAGGAGAATTATGAACGGAAAAAAAATAGTATTAGTATCGGGTATGGTTTTTATGCTGGGCTTTTTGCTCTATTCATGTTCCACAACACCAGCCAGCAATAGCAGCAACAGTTCCAATAACAGCAAAAGTAGCAGCACGTCAAGCCAGGTAAGCTCAACTGGCAGCATGTCAAGCCAGGCAAGTTCAAGCAGCAGCATCGCTTCCCTGGCTCCCGTAATTTATGTAGCAGCGACCGGCAACGATACGAACAGCGGAACGAATGCTTCCGGTCCGCTTATGACCATCCAGGCCGGCGTCAGCGAGGCCGCGGCTCTGGGCTCAACCAACATCTATGTCGCCGCCGGTGTTTACCTGCCGGGCAGTGGCTTGAATTCGACCGTAAACGGCTTGCTGATATCGAACAATAACATCAATCTCCTCGGCGGTTTTTCACCCGGTTTCACAAGCCGCACCGGAAAAAGCGAATTGAACGGCACCAACGGCATTTATCATATTATCATGATCTCGAACGCGCAGTATGTCAGGATCGACGGGTTTATCCTGGAAAACGGAAAATCGGTCGGCGTCGGGCCGAATGGCCTCGCCGGCGGTTTATATATGAATAATGCCGGTAACTGCATAATAAGCAATACTGTGATCAGCAATAATTACGGAACAGGCGGCTGGGGAGGAGGGGTTACTCTCGACGGTTCATACCAAAACAGCATCATCGCCGTAATAGCTGGTAACAATGTCAACGGTTACGGCGGCGGCATGTTCATTAACAATGGTTCGGGCAATTTTATCGATTGCGATTTCATATCGAATATCGGCCAGCAGGGAGCCGGCGGCCTCTTTCTGAATACTGGCGTCAATAACGTCATCTGCGGCACTTTCATCGGCAATAACGGAGGCACGGGTTCTTATACCGGCGGCGGAATCTATTGCTACGGGAACAATAATACTGTCTCCAACGTGGTCATACAGGGAAACAGCGCAGGTTACGGAGGTGGAATATACTTCGATACGGGCGCCAATAACTGCATGGTTTACGGCGGGACGATCGCCAGCAATACCGCAGATAGCGGCAACGGCGGCGGGATATACTGCAACAGCCGGAGCCTGTTCGTTACCAATACGGCAATCTTATACAACATTGCGCAGGCCCGCGGTGGCGGTTTATATTTCGACAGCCAGGCCTCAAACTGCACCGTCATCGGAGGGCAAATTATCGGCAATTCCGCTGTCACCAGTTATGGAGGCGCGATTTATCATTATTGTGATACAAATATCCAGGTCAGGGATTCTGTTATCACGAATAACGCGGACGGAAACGCCGGAATAATCTGTCTTTATACGACAGGATATATTATGCTTTCGAACTGCATGATAGGCGGAACCAATAATTATAACGGTTTCGGGATATTCGAGACCGGCGGCGATTCAACCGGCCAGACCCTGCTGAACAATATCTTCCTTACCAATACTATTCCATCTTATCTTTATCATGACGTTAATAACGGTTCTATATCGACTGGAGCCGACTGGACCAATATCAATGTTGCCGGTTTCACCGGCGCGGCAGCCGCCGGAGGAAATATAATGACAAATTTATAAATTAATAAAAAATCCGGGGCAGGAGTTGCCGGCAGGAATGATGAGACCAATATATAAAGCAAGGCAACACCGGCGGAACGAAAGGAGTTCGCCGGTGTTTTCCCCGATAGATGAGTTTTATAATATTATGTAGAATCTTATCATGAGATTTCTTGTAAATTTTATAGAAGGAATGCTGCAACCATAAATATTGAATTGTTCATTATATAAATAATCGTGATAAAAATACTTGAAATCAGTTAATCAAAACTTTTGTCATCCTGAACAGAGGCCAACATTTCTGAAAGACTTTTCATTTACTAAATGTTATTTTACAATCTTTCTCCGATCAATAAATAGATTAAAGTTAATCATTTATTTTTTGAAAAATTTGTGGTATTTTATCTCTATGATTTTTTAAGAATGATTTCTAAAGATTTATTTCTAAAGATCATACAAAAATATTGCCGGGAGACTTCAATGGGAAAGAGAATTTATCGTTCAAGAAGGAACAAGGTTATTTCGGGGGTTTGCGGCGGGATTGCAGAATATTACAATGTAGATCCGGTTGTTGTAAGGATAATTTTTGCTGTGTCGCTTTTGCTTCTTCATATTATAGCTTTTACAGCTTATATCGTACTATGTGTTGTTCTTCCAGTAGAACCTAACGAAGGGGTTGAAACTGACAAAACTGTAACTATACAGAAACCTCCTGAGGAAAAAAAAGATCAACCGGTTTCAATCTTCGCATCAATTGCCGCCGCACTGGTATTGATAATTGCGGGAATTTTGTTTCTTGTTCCCGGTTCGGTTTTCGGCGTATGGGATATCACTTTCTTTGCTGCTGCGTTAATCCTCATTTTGATAGGCGGAAAAGCCGGTTTCGATATGATAAATGAGAATGATCATTCATTAATTAAACTAAGCCTGGTTTTTATTACAATTACATATGGAATTTTTATTATATTAAACAGGTTTCAAATTATCGGCGCTGGGATTTACTTCGAATATGCCAAGAACCTTGTTCCTGCATTGCTGATTCTGATCGGTATAGACATAATTTTTAAAAAAATATCAAATAAATTACCGGCTATAATACTTGGCATACTGATATTTATCTTAATCGGCGCATATTCATACACAAGAGGCAACTGTAAGCCCGGATGGTTTTTCAATAGAATTTTCAATGAGGGATTTAATCCCTGGACCTGGCATGGTTACAGGCTTCATAAACGGAACAGATGGAATTTCATGAATTTTTCAGGTTCTTACGATATACCTAAAAATATTTCAAACATCAATTTTAATATAAGAAATTCGGGTGGAAATCTGACTGTGGGCGATTCAGGTAAACTTGCCGAATACAACGGAGAGGGAATCGCCCCCGAAATTTCCACGAATTATAACGGAACTTCATTAATTGTCGATTTTGCAAGCCATGCAGCAAATACAAAACTCTTTGTCAGCCGGGAAAAGATCTCAAATATTGAATTATATGTCTCTGCCGGAAACCTTGACGGCAATCTCGAAAATATAGACATCCGGAACTTAAGAGTTTCTGTAAGCGGAGGAAGCACATCACTCAGGATTAGTGATAAAACAAGAGAGGCAGAAATTGAAGGAAATGCCGGAAATACCAAAATCGGGCTTCCCAGAAACGTCCAGATAAGGATCAAAGCCGAAGGGACATTTTCCCGCATAGAAATTCCGGATGATTTCCACTTGATAAATGGCGAATATATTTATAACGGCGGTGAAGGAAAAATGTCAATCACAGCCAGTGTAAATATGGGGAATCTAAATTTTCATTTTTAAGGTTTTCCCGGCAATTGTGTAAAAAATCTATTTTTACGCCAAAACCAAAAAAGAATATTATTGACAAAGGTATAATTTATAATAACCAGTGGTTATAAATAAAATAACAGCGGAACAGATTATTGAAACATCGCTGAATGAGGTCACTTGGATAAAATGGTGGAGTCTATTGAAGGTGGGATGTTCCTCTGAATCATATTACCCATCGGCGTCTCTTCATTGAAATTATTCAATATAGCCATACGTGAAAATGTCGCATTTGTTCCGGGTGATTCCTTTTATGTGACGAGGAGAATGTCAACACTTTGAGGCTGAATTATTCATGCGAGAATGAAGCAACGATCGAGGAAGGAATCAAGAGGCTTGCAAGGCGATAGAAGAAATTATTTAAATCTTTAATTTATTCCAATTCCTGCGGTGGTATTCATGCTTTGCCGATTCAGTGCATGGCTGTTTTGACCTTTCTAAGTTATTACTCTATAGTAATCACTTAAAAGTGGTTATTTTTATTCCTTGCTAGAAATAGTAAAAAATTTTGAGA
Organism: uncultured Spirochaetota bacterium; assembly: GCA_963783575.1. Lineage (GTDB taxonomy): Bacteria > Spirochaetota > Brevinematia > Brevinematales > JAOACQ01 > CAWEAK01. Next base: position 70,404 of record CAWAOD010000010.1, read on the forward strand.
AATAACTTGAAAATAATTAGATATCAAACTATATTATTGTATGAAAATTGATAATACATTTTTTCTCATTGGAAGAATAAAGGAACATTATAAGGCTTTTCTTGAAAAAGAATTAAAAAAGAGAGGGATGAAGAATCTCGTTACTTCTCATGCCGATATTATTGTTGCGCTTAAAATATGCGGAGAACTAACCCTGTGGAAATGTCAAGAGTTTTTCCCATATCTGCGCTCGGGTAATTTCCCACCCCTTCCACAAGAGTATTTCCCATATGCTTCACAAGAGTTTTCCCCATACCTTCCACGTGAGTATTTCCCATAGTGAGGAGGCAAAGAATGGTTACTCAACCTCCTTATTCAAATTTTGTATTCTGTAAGATTCTCCGCTCAAGTTATAAATATTTGAATGATGTAAAAGCCTATCCAGAAGAGCGGTTGTCATAATCGGGTCTCCCATCATTTCAGCCCAATCCTGAAATCCCTTATTCGATGTTATCACAATTGATGTCTTTTCATACAATTCACTTACAAGACTAAAGAATAGATTTGCCTCCTTCTTTTCGATAGGTGTGTAACCTATCTCATCAATGATTAATAAGTGTGACTTCATCATCCGGTTCAGCCTGAAAGCAGAGCTTCTCTGGATGTCCGCCGTTTTCAGAAACTTAATGAGAGTAGTCATCCTTTCAAAGCAGACAATATATCCCTTTTCAACTGCCCGGATTCCGATACTAATTGCCAGATGCGTTTTCCCCAGCCCCGGAGACCCAAAGAACAACAGGTTATGATGATTATCAATCCAGCAGAAATCCAATAGCTGTGAAACATCCATTTTAGATATTCCATTCACTTTTTCAAAATTAAAACCTTCCACATCTTTGCGGACCGGGAAGTGTGCTCCTGCCATATTCCGCTGAAAACGTTTTTCCACTCTATAATTCAATTCCAGAGAAAGCAGCCTCTGCAGAAAACTCAGATAAGACTCTTTTGCCTTTTCAGCCTCACCAATTTCCTCATCAATCCGTTTTATCATACCCTTCAACCCGAGAGTTGTAAGCGCAGTTATGATTTGTTCTCTTATCTTCAACATTGCCGGCCCCCGATGGAGTCACAGAAACTCTGGTATTTCCCGATGTCTGATTTAGCTACTTCAAGATAGTGTTCAGGATTCACTGAAGGCCTGACAATCTTTTCAACATTCAAGGGTATTTCTGCCTTTTCTGTTATAAAACAGTTCAGGTAATTATCCCACAAATCCTTCATGGAATAACTATCACTCTCCAGGCAGTTTGAGATCGCTTGTGTAAGCTTCCCGGTATCAATTATCTTGTCCCTGAAGTATTTTCTTCCGGAAAGACATTGGTCCCTTACATAACGATTGAACTTCCTGAAATTACATTCAAGAAAATCCTTCCAGCCGGGAATATCAAAGTACCCGCTTACTTCTTCTTTCAATAACTGCACACTCTTTCCCATTTCCCGGATCATTGCCCTGTTGGTTACAATCTGCCCCGGAATCACTGAAAGCCGGTATTCGGCGATTTGCTCTCCCGTTATCCTGTCAAAGACAAAAAGCCGACTGCCCGTCTTGTAGATGTCCACCGAACCGTTCCTGTATTTTTCGGGAATATCATACTGGCTTGCATCAACTGCGATCCGGCATTTATCGCTTACACTGCGCTCTTCCCTTGCTCCTATCCTGTCTTTACGGAATATCGAATTCCTGACAGATTGGAGATATGGTCTTTCCGTTTCAATCTCTATCAGTGGTATTTTCATTGTAGCCTGGGATATTCTCCCGTTGGCTTTTCTTTCCAGCCATTTCATCAGGCTTTCTTCCGCTTCCATTAAACTGTTGAACTCCCGGACTGAGAAGAAACCGTGCTTGATGAATTTGACTACGTTTTCAATCTTTCCCTTACTTTCCGGGTCAGCAGGTCGGCACACATACATTTTAAGACCCATTTCCCCGATGAAATACTGAAAGTCTTTCGTGTAGATGATATCGCCTGAGTTCTCACTCGCAACCATCGTGCAGTCCTGATCGATGACAAGTTCATGCGGTATCCCGCCCATATATGCGAAACAGTCCAACAGATGATTGATAAGGTCTTCTGTCCGGAATGGCCTCTCCTGGAGGGCCGCATACTTAAAACGACTGGCGGATAACACCGCGGCAAATATGTAATACCTTCTGCCATATCTGTCGGTATATTGACCGAAATCAAGCTGGAGCTGCTTTCCATATGGCATGTCAGGCACTTTTGTGTAATACCGTCGCTTTTCATTCAAGGTAAGCTGCCCGCTTTCAATCAGGTAATGTACGAAATTCCTCATCGTATTTTCATTCGCCGGTAGTTTGCCTTTTACCTCCAATAAATAGTCATACAAAGCAGACATATTCAGCCGGATGTAATCATTCTTTGCATATACTTTCAATATGTCTGTTTTTATTCCTTCGAATTCTTTTTCACGGAAAGAGAATTCCATCAGGCTTTTCTGGTATTCGGAATCGTTCATAGCCCAATATTTTCGGACTGTCTTAATATCTATTGACAGTTCCCGGGATACACCATTTTTACTTTTCCCCAAAAGTTTCAGTTTTTTTATGTCCTGATACATAATATTTTTCACCATTCCTGCCTTCCTTTAATGAATTTTCATTAAAGTTTAACTTCTATTTCCCCCTATGGGAAATCTGTTTGTGACAGGTATGGGAATTTCATTTATTGCTACCCTGGTAAATTAGTTTATCATTTCCACGTAAACGGAGAAGAAGAAAAAGTTTTTCCTGCGCTCCTCGGGTTCGCCCAAGAACAGCAAGGAGAAAAGCTACGGCTGCGGTGCTCAGGCTTCGCCACATTTGCCTTTGGCATCTTTTTTGCTAATTTTGAAAATTAATGAAAAGGGTTATGAAATGAAATGCTTTCAAATATTTAAAAGCCGGTTCTGGAATTGCAAAAAAGACGCCAATCGTTAACGCGAACGGCAAACGTCGCCAAGCCGCACCGTTAGCTGAAATGTGCGGGAAAATGAATATTTATAAATCGCAGCATCCTTGCTGCGAAAAAGGAGCGAATATGTATAATAACAAAGAAAATGGTACTTTTCATACAGGTGATTTCGTCAGTTATAACGCATGCGTTGGATATAATGGAACAAACGATCTTGAAACATATGAAATTGGATATGATATTGCAGTAAAGCAATTAATTAATTCGACTAAGTCTAGCCATATTCCAGTTGATGCTATTATTTATCCTATTGCATTTTGTGCCAGACAAAAGCTTGAATTATTTTTAAAAGATATGATTAAACATTTAGGCTATATTAAATATCTTATAAATAACTGTGAGAAAGAAAACTTAAAGTTAAAACATGAATTAGATAAATTATTTCAAAAGTTTTCAGAATTGACTCTTATTGATTCAAGATGCCAAAAAGATATAACTATAATAGAAAAATTTGTGAAAGATTTTCATGATATTGATCCAACAGGACAAACATTTAGATATCCAGAAAGTACAGAAAATACTCAACATTTAATAGATTTATCATGTATTAATATTATTGACTTTGAAAAAATATACATTCCTTTTAGTGCATATTGTGAAAAATTTAGAGTTATGATTGAATTTTTAATTGAAGAATACATACAAAAAACTTTTATTGATGGTGTATCAAGAAATGATATTTTTGAAATTTCAAAAATGCTTCCTCAAAGATATGATTGGGGTAAACCTGAATTTTTGGTTATAAAGAAACAGATTATGGAAAAATTCAAAATTAGCTCAAATAAATTTTCAAAAGTTTTAAATATTATACAAAAACATACTTATTTTTCATTAAATATTGGAATTGAAAATAAAATAAAAACTATATCAAGTTCAGAATTCAACAATTATTTGGGATTATACTCGGATTTTATTAAGAGAATTGAAAATGAGTCATTTAATAAAGTTCAAAATGAAATTTCAAACAAAATAATTAAATTATTACCTAAAAAAGTAATTTATTCTTTATGTTCTTTGAAAGAAATTGGAAATCAAAATTTATATCCTGAATATCATGAGCAATTATTCACATATTATTCAAAATTAAATTTATTTTCTATTGTATTTGATAGATTAGTTAGGACCGGTTATCTTCTGTTTTATCTTAAAAAAGGTTTATTAGCTTGTGGGCAAAAAACTTTATTAGAGGAATTGGAGCAATTTGTAAAGAGTAATCCACATTTATTAGACAGTTATGATATCAGTAGACGGCCTGCCATTACAGAAGTTGATTTCAATGAATTATTTAAAAAATAACTGTGTTATAACAACGCCATCCTTGGCTTTGCTAGTTGTGCCGACTTCCCGCACCCTTCAGCTAACAGCGGCTATATCGCTCCGGTGCTCGAAAAAACTTTTCAGGGCGTAACGGAGGAGAAGAGAAAAGTTTTTCCTGCGCTCCTCGGGTTCGCCCGTTTTTGATTTTGTAAAAAGAGAAAGGAGTTCAACTTGACTATGATGATTATTAAAATAGAAGTCATTATTTACGGGCTCACCACATTTTCGGGCCTAAGAGCGCGGGGCTAGCTCTAAGGCCCGAAAACGTCGTATAGCCGCACCGTTCTACGCCATTACGGGCACAAGCTTGTTTTAAAAAAAAAGTGAGGTTAAATAATATGGAAAAAAAGAAGAATATCTATCAATTGAAAATCAATTTAATGGATACAAAACCACCAATTTGGAGAAGAATTTTAGTTGAATCAAATGTAAAATTACCTGATTTACATAAAATTATTCAATCAACAATGGGCTGGACGAACTCACATTTGCATGATTTTATCATTAATGGAATGACTTACACATTGCCTGATGAAGACAATGAATTGGAATATATAGATTACAGAAAAATAAAATTAAATAAACTAATTGAAAATGAAGGTGCAAAATTCAACTATATTTATGATTTTGGTGATGATTGGAACCACAAAATTGAACTTGAAGAAATATTGCCATATGATTCTGCTAGAAAATATCCTATATGTATAGCTGGAAAAAGAAGATGTCCACCAGAAGATTGTGGTGGGACAGGTGGTTTTGAAGACTTACTTAAAATTATTAAAGATCCAAAAAATGAAGAATATGAAGATATGATGAATTGGTTACCTGATAATTTTGATCCTGAACATTTTAATATAAATGAAATAAATGAATTATTACAAAAAAAGGATTATGGTTGCATAACAATTTATGATTAAACATTGTGCCCGTAACGGCGCAGAACGGCCATGTAGAAAAAGTTAATTTCAGGTAATAATCCTCCATTCCCAAACAGTTTGTTTTTTTTGATCTGTCTGGAATCACTTTTTTATATAAAACCGGGCTGAATTTACCGGCAAAACTGCTTTTATTCCATCACTATGCCATTATATACCTCCATAGACCTGAATTTTCCCGATATTGTGCACAGTATTATATAATACCCATTGAATATTCACTTTTACCTTTCCCCTCAGCGTAAATCGATCCATACCTTTACATGCCCTTATATTCCCGAATACAGGCTCAACTATAGCCATTCTTTTCGCATAAAGCTTTCTGCCTTCAGGTGTATCTATGAACTTTCTCATTTCGTCCGAGTAATGTCTGTTATCCGCATTCAATGGCCTTTGCAACATCGTGTTGCTGTCGAACTAACGTTCGACGGCCTTTTTGGCTATATAGTAGCTCTTATGGAACCTCCGTGTTCCCAAGGTTGTTTGATTTTATTTTAATTCTTCAGGAAGTCTTTCCGGAATGGACAATTACGGCAGGACAATAACCGGCAGATATACTTCGCGTATGTAATATGATTCACCGTATGGTTATTTCTGAACCGGAGTTCCTCTCCTTTCTTGCATATATAGACATTCCTTATTGGGTCATATTGAAAATCATCGATTGTATACTGCCCTTTCTTCGCAGGCTTATGTCTGTCAGCGGTTTCAAACCTGCAATCGCGCTTCCTGAAATTCGTATCCGGGATGACCGGTTTCATACCGTTTTGCGAAATATATTTCAGGTTCTTTTCGCTGAAATAATTGGTGTCCGCGGTGATTATTTTATCCTTTAAATCTTTTCCCAATTCTACTTTTGCTTTACGGATCATCCCTTTCAGGAATTCCCCCTCAGACCCGCTCCCAAAAGCTTCGGGATATACCACAACCTGATATTTCGAATCCACGACCGATAAGCCATTGTATCCCTGGATTACACCGTGCGATGATTTTATTTTCGCGCTCTGGTTATCAGTGACATTGGACTGCTTTTCACCATGCCTTGATTTATCTTTCGGTTTTTCACTTTCCAGAAACTTTTCTATCTTTTCAGCTTTCTTTAAAATCTTCTCGATCCGTGCCAGATCTTTTTCCTTATCCTTCTCAGGAAAATCGCCGTCCTGATCACGCTTTTCATGTTCATCAAGCATTTCCTTAACCAGGTTTTCCAGCTTCTCTTTTTTCTTCTTCAAATCCTTAAATGTTCCGCTCCATTCCTTTGATGCATTTGACGATAGTTTGCACCCGTCCAGCGCGAACATATCCCCGCCTATGAGATTCAGTTCGTCACAAACCATCAATGTATTCAGGAATACGGTATTTATCTCATTTTTCATCGAAGAAACAAAATCGGCGATTGAAGTAAAGTGCGGTATTGAATTGGCGGAAAGGGCTTTGGCTATAATATTCGTTTTACACAAATACTCGATTTCACGTGATGTAAAAATACCGCGGGAATAGCTGTAGAGTATTATTTTGAGCATAACCCGCGGATTATAAGCCGGGGCACCGGTAGCATCGTTCTTATACTTATTCTCAAAGATTTTAAGATCAATTCTGTTGTCAACAAGAAAACTGAGTGTATATTCGAATGTTCCCGGTATAATCTGCTCATCGAATGAGACAGGTATGAGTTCCATTTGATCGTAATTAACTTTCTTATATCTTGCCATAATTGCTTTTACCTCTTGATTTTATTTCCAATATATTTTAAAGTATATACGATATTCTGTACATGAATGACGGACTTTTTCTACAGGCTCAACAAGGCATAGCTGTTGCGCTCCGTCCTCACTAGCGTTCCGGGCGGTGCTCAGCCTTCGGCACATTTGCCTTTGTCATCTTTTTTGCAGAATTTGAAATTTAATGAAAAGGGTTATAAAAATGAAATACTTTATTATATTTAAAGTCTGGTTCTGGAATTGCAAAAAAGACACCAATCGCTAACGCGACCGGCAAACGTCAGCTATGCCTGCCGTTAAACGAAAGGCATGGCAGACTTTAATTATAAAGAGGTATTTTATGAAAAATTTTATGATTATTTATGCACTACTTATGATATCAATTTTTTCTAATTTCATTTATTCAAATGATATCCTGAATCAAACTAACAAATTTCCTTCAAATATTTTAGATTTTTATCTTAACCTCCCTAATGAACCTTTATTAGGTGATGTAGGTACAGATATTCAAAATAGAATTGATTATTTAACTAATAATAATAACCATGATTCTTATTCACCAATAATAATTGATATAAAAAATGGATTTATTTCAATGAGATCTGAAATCAATCATAATTATTTTATATTGAATGAATATGCTTTATTTACAACTAAAAATTTAAAATACATAGCTTGTGTTTTTAGGATGAACGATGCTGAATTTCCAGGCTATATTATTTCCAATACTTTTATTATTTATCAATTCACAAATAATAATTTCATAGATGTAACAAAAGCTGTATTTCCAAGAATAGAATATTCTATGTTTTTTGATGATTTCGACATGAAAGGTAAGTATCTTTCAAATATACCAAATGATAAAATTTTCTATAAATTGCCTAGGTTTGGAACAAAGATTGAAGCAAATATTGAAATAAGTGAATTAACAACCCAAAGAAATTATGATTGGTCAGAGCTATATCTTGCATTTAAAACTAACAAAATAAATATTGATTTTAATTCAAAAAGTGGAGAATTTTATATAGTAAAATCAAAAGAGCAAAAGTATTTCAAGAATAATGATGAAATAGCATTATATTCTTGTAAAAATTATGTAAATATCATCAAACCAATAGAAGAAATAATTTCCTCAACATCAAATTTTAACTTTCATAATAAATTACCTGTTAATAATGTATATGAAGCATATTTTAGTAAAAGTGTATATGTAAGAATTGAAATAGAACCTTTTGATTCAAAAAATAAAGTATATACAAATGATCATGATTATAAAGATTTTGTAAATGGTGAGCGTATTTTCGGTTGTAACTTAGATAAACCTTTTCATGAATTTAAATCAGCAGACTTGTTTTATGACAATAAAAAATTTACAATTCCTACTAAGAATTTATATAATCCTTTTTCAATTAATGGAAAAAATTGTATTAAATTTCTTAAAATTAAAGATGATTTTTATATTCTTGGTGATTTCTCAGATGGTGCTGGTGCTTATTCAATTTTATGGAAATTATATGAGAATAAAATTTCTATAATAAAAATATTCAATTTATATGGTGATTTATTTTAGCCACTTAATGTTTGATACTGCCAGGCCCTTCGTTTAACCGTGGCTATATCGCTCCGGTGCTCGAAAAAACTTTTCAGGGCGTATGGAAATGTCAAGAGTTTTTCCTGCGCTCCTCGGGTTCGCCCGTTTTAGATTTTGGTAAAAAGAGAAAGGAGTTCAAATTGACTATGATGATTAATAAAATAAAGGTCATTATTTACGGGCTCACCAAACCCGTAAACCTAAGCGCGCGGGGCTGGCGCTAAGGTTTGCGGGCTTCGTATAGCCTCACCGTTATATGCAATGCTGGCTGCACGGATTATTCTTGACAATATGGCTGATTGTATGTATTATTATATGTATGATATTTGAATGGGATGAAAATAAAAACAAAACTAACATTGAAAAACATAATATTTCTTTTGATTATGCCCAGCTTGCATTTCTTGATGATAAAAGAATTATTGCGGAAGACTTGAAACATAGTGATACTGATGAAAAACGTTACTTTTGCTTTGGAAAAATAGATGATACAATCATTACTGTTAGATTTACTTACAGAAAAAATAGAATAAGAATATTCGGAGCTGGTGCATGGCGAGAAGGAAGGAGGATATATGAACAAGAAAACAATTAAATATACTAAAGCACCAAAAGAAATATCTGATGCCATTAACAATTCAATAATAATAAAGGATTTCTTACCATCTCCTAAAGAACTGATACTTAAAGAAAAAACAAAAAAAATTACTATTAATTTAAGTGAAAAAAGTTTAATTTTTTTCAAAAATTCTGCTAAAAAAAATCATGTTTCATATCAACAAATGATTAAAGAAATTCTTGATAAATATTCAGATTATTATAAATACAATTAAAGAGTGCAGCCAAACTGCGTATATCAGCGGCTATATCGCTCCGGTGCTCGAAAAAACTTTTCAGGGCATAACGAAGAAGAAGAAAAAGTTTTTCCTGCGCTCCTCGGGTTCGCCCGTTTTAGATTTTGGTAAAAAGAGAAAGGAGTTCAAATTGACTATGATGATTAATAAAATAAAGGTCATTATTTACGGGCTCACCACATTTTCGGGCCTAAGAGCGCGGGGCTAGCTCTAAGGTCCGAAAACGTCGTATAGCCACACCGTTGTACGCAAGTCTGGCCGCAGCTTTTATTTATACTAACTATTGACATTAGTAACTATATATGTTAGTATTATATATGATAAAGTCTTTTAAAGATGACGAAACGAGTTTAATTTGGTTTGGTATTAAATCAAGAAAATTACCACCAAATATTCAAGATGTTGCTCGACGAAAATTAAGAATGCTTAATAATGCTCATGCTTTATCTGATTTATTAATACCACCATCAAATAAATTAGAATCTTTAAAAGGAAATAGAAAAGGTCAACATAGCATTAGAATAAATGATAAATATAGAATTTGTTTCATTTGGAAATCTAATGATGCCTATAGTGTTGAAATTATTGATTATCATTAAATATTAAAGAGGTAAAATATGACTGAAAGATTAAAAAACATACATCCTGGTGAAATCTTAAAAGAAGAATTTTTATTGCCTTTAAATATTACAGCTTATAGACTATCAAAAGAAACAGGCATACCGCAAACGGCAATATCTGAAATAGTAAAAGAAAAAAGAAGAATCACTGCACCTGTAGCCTTAAAATTCTCAAAATTTTTTGGTACTACTCCTCAATTTTGGTTAGGTCTTCAAGATGATTATGATCTAGAAGAGGAAGAAATCCATATAAAAAAAGAATTGGATAATATTCATTCAATAAAAGACTTACATTTAGTTAATGCCTAATTCTAGAACTTGCTGCACCGCCATCGCCTAACGGCCATGTAGAAAAAGTTAATTTCAGGTAATAATCCTCCCTTTCCAAACAGTATGTTTTTTTTGATCTGTCTGGAATTACTTTATTTTTATAAAACCGGGCTGAATTTACCGGCAAAACTGTTTTTATTCCATCACTATGCCATTATATCCCTCCATAGACCTGAATTTTCCCGATATTATGCACAGTATTATATAATACCCATTGAATATTCACTTTTCCCTTTCCCCTCAGCGTAAATCGATCCATACCTTTACATGCCCTTATATTCCCGAATACAGGCTCAACTATAGCCATTCTTTTCGCATAAAGCTTTCTGCCTTCAGGCGTATCTATGAACTTTCTCATTTCGTCCGAGTAATGTCTGTTATCCGCATTCAACGGCCTTTGCAACATCGTGTTGCTGTCGAACTAACGTTCGACGGCCTTTTTGGCTATATAGTAGCTCTTATGGAACCTCCGTGTTCCCAAGGTTGTTTGATTTTATTTTAATTCTTCAGGAAGTCTTTCTGGAATGGACAATTACGGCAGGCCGATAACCGGCAGATATACTTCGCGTATGTAATATGATTCACCGTATGGTTATTTCTGAACCGGAGTTCCTCTCCTTTCTTGCATATATAGACATTCCTTATTGGGTCATATTGAAAATCATCGATTGTATACTGCCCTTTCTTCGCAGGCTTATGTCTGTCAGCGGTTTCAAACCTGCAATCGCGCTTCCTGAAATTCGTATCCGGGATGACCGGTTTCATACCGTTTTGCGAAATATATTTCAGGTTCTTTTCGCTGAAATAATTGGTGTCCGCAGTGATTATTTTATCCTTTAAATCTTTTCCCAATTCTACTTTTGCTTTACGGATCATCCCTTTCAGGAATTCCCCCTCAGACCCGCTCCCAAAAGCTTCGGGATATACCACAACCTGATATTTCGAATCCACGACCGATAAGCCATTGTATCCCTGGATTACACCGTGCGATGATTTTATTTTCGCGCTCTGGTTATCAGTGACATTGGACTGCTTTTCACCATGCCTTGATTTATCTTTCGGTTTTTCACTTTCCAGAAACTTTTCTATCTTTTCAGCTTTCTTTAAAATCTTCTCGATCCGTGCCAGATCTTTTTCCTTATCCTTCTCAGGAAAACCGCCGTCCTGATCACGCTTTTCATGTTCATCAAGCATTTCCTTAACCAGGTTTTCCAGCTTCTCTTTTTTCTTCTTCAAATCCTTAAATGTTCCGCTCCATTCCTTTGATGCATTTGACGATAGTTTGCACCCGTCCAGCGCGAACATATCCCCGCCTATGAGATTCAGTTCGTCACAAACCATCAATATATTCAGGAATACGGTATTTATCTCATTTTTCATCGAAGAAACAAAATCGGCGATTGAAGTAAATTGCGGTATTGAATTGGCGGAAATGGCTTTGGCTATAATATTCGTTTTACACAAATATTCGATTTCACGTGATGTAAAAATGCCGCGGGAATAGCTGTAGAGTATTATCTTCAGCATAACCCGCGGATTATAAGCCGGGGCACCGGTAGCATCGTTCTTATACTTATTCTCAAAGATTTTAAGATCAATTCTGCTGTCAACAAGAAAACTGAGTGTATATTCAAATGTTCCCGGTATAATCTGCTCATCGAATGAGACAGGTATGAGTTCCATTTGATCGTAATTAACTTTCTTATATCTTGCCATATTTTCTTCTCCGACTTGATTTTATTTACAATATATTTTAAAGTATATACGATATTCTGTACATGAATGACGGACTTTTTCTACAGGCTCAACAACAGCTATACCGCTGCGGTGCTCGACTCCCCTGGCACTACGTCTGTGCTCCTCGGGTGCAGCTAGTTTTTTGTATAAAAAGTAAAATGGGGTTAAAATTATTTATGATTATAATTAAAGAGAATACTTTGGTAAAAGAGGCTGCACTAAGCCTCACGGGCTTCGTATAGCCGCACCGTTGTACGAAAGAATAAAGCAAGGGGTAAATATATGGAAGTTATTGATGAAATAAAAACTTTAATGTTTAATAAAAATTGGAAAATTAAAATTTTATCTATTTAATATTTAAATAATTTAAAAGATAATTTGGAAAAAAATTTCAAGGTACTGGAAAATAAAGAGTTTGTTGATTATATCAGTAAATGTTTTAGTTTTAATTCCAAAGAAATAGTAAATTATGCAAAGTCACTAATTATTATTGCGATACCGAGCCCAATAATATCTATCACTGTAATTTGGAATAATATTGAGAAAAAAATAATTATTCCACCAGCATATATCAATATGCGTTCGGCAATTGAAGAAGCGGAGATATTATTATCGAATATATTAAATAAAAATAATCATAGTATAAAAAGAGTTGCAATACCTGAAAAATTATTAGCAGTTCATAGTGGTTTGGGAAAATATGGTAAAAATAATATATGCTATATTGAAGGGATGGGTAGTTTTTTCAGATTAGTCTCATTTATAAGTAATATTCAAGAGATTAATTCTGATTGGGATGATATTAATATTATGGAATCATGCAGCAAATGTAATATCTGCTTAAAAAGATGCCCAACTGGTGCGATTAGAGAAGATAGATACTTAATCGATGGCTATAAATGCCTGACATTTTTTAATGAAAGACCAGGGGAATTTCCTAAATGGATAGATAATTCAGCTCATCACTGTCTGGTTGGTTGTTTATTCTGCCAGGATAAGTGTCCACAAAATAAAAAAGTTATAAATAATATAAATGAATGTGAATTCTTCAGTGAAAGAGAATTAATAGCAATTATGAATATAAAAGAATTTGAGAAATTGGATATAAATATAAGGTTCAAATTAATAAAATTGAATATGGATGTATACTATAATGTCTTATCGAGGAATTTAAAAGTATTATTATGAAAATGCCCCGCCCATCGTACAACGGCCTTGTAGAAAAAGTTAATTTCAGGTAATAATCCTCCCTTTCCAAACAGTATGTTTTTTATCGATCTGTCCGGAATCACTTTTTTATATAAAATCGGGCTTAATTTACCGCATTTTGCCGATAAAAAGGGTGGAATACTGCCTTGTCAGCTTATAAAAGGAGAATTTCGGAGTGTTTTTATAATTCTTCAATCAAATTTTAGTTTGACATACCTATTGGGACGGGATATAATGAATTTGGATGTAAAAGATGCCCCAAATGCATCAAAATGAAAAGCCATTTGGGAAATATCAGATAAAATGAGGAGGAAGAACCATGAAATGGTACCATTATTTAGCTTGTTTCTTTGCAGGTATGTTTCTTGTGAATACCGTACCGCATTTTATTCATGGGGTATCAGGCGAGTTATTTCCTACACCATTCGCAAATCCACCAGGGAAGGGGCTTTCATCACCAACAATAAATATTCTTTGGGCACTTGTAAATCTTGTGGTTGGATATATTCTTTTTAATATTGGCAAGGTTAACAAGCCGGATAAGTGGTGGAGCTGGCCAAGGGTCATATTTTTTGTTGGGATTATTGTAATGAGTATTATGTCAAGTTTTGCTTTCTCACAAATTAATAGGTAGGCTTTTTAACCTATTATATTGTTTCAAAAATTAAAAAGTTCATATATTAGGTGACAGTAAAGTTATGTTATTTAAAAATAGTATGAGATTTATATTATTAACGCTATTTTTTATCAATGTATTAATTTCGTGCAGTAGCAAATTTATTAAAATGGATAAGACAGGCATTAGTATCAAAGAGACGGATTTAATTGACAAGCAAGAAGTAGAAAGAATAACAAAAAAGATAAATGATATCGAAGAAACATTTAATACTATATTTAAAACAAGATTACAATTTACAATTGAATTAGTTAAACAGAATGAAACAGATGCATGCATAAAAATAATAGATGGTAAGGAAGGAATACTTCTTAATGATAAATATATTAAAAATTATTTAGACACTGAGTTAGCAATAACTCTTTCGCATGAATATTTTCATATTTATCAAAATAATAAAATACAACCTGAAAAATGGAATTATACAATTGTTCGAAGATTATATGAAGAAGGTTCGGCTTGTTTTGCTCCATCATTAATTATCAGTGGGATGGAAGATTGGAAATATATATCACCTTTTAGAAATGATAATAAAGAGTTCATAGCATTTGAAAAATATGAGGGGGAAGCAAAAGAATATATATTAACAAATTTGTATAGTAAAGATATTGAGGTGGATAGACATTTATTTTCAGGAAATATGAATTTTTCTAAACCTTGGCCTCCAAGAATTGGATATTATTTTGGTTATAAATTAATAAAAAAAATGTATCAACAAAATGGAATGAAAGTATTTCAATTAAGTGAGTATGAAATTATTAAAGAGATTAATAATGAGTTATAGAAGGCGCCTTCCGCGCCTCGGCATTGTGCCATATTTGCCTTTGTAACAGTTATTGCAGGTTTTGTTATTTTATAAAAAATGATATAAAATGGAATACTTTAATCTAAATGAAAGCTGGTTCTGGAATTGCAAAAAAGACAATAATCGCTGGCACGAACGGTACATTGCCAAGCTATACCGTCGCACGGCATGCTATACAAATAATATAAAAGGAGAAAAATAATGTTGAAAGAATATATCGCCGTTTCAATATTTAAACCATCATCTATTTATGTTAATTTATTTCATGATAAAAGAAAGGTACTAATATCCTTCTCAATGCTAATGGTATTAGGGATTCTCTATACTATAACTGTAATATTTGGTTATAAAAATGGTTTTGGTGCGATAGTTAAACCTATCTTATCAATTCCAAGTAATAAATATTATTTTTATGAAATATTTTTCGGAATTCCTGTTTTTTTTCTAATATCAATAGTTTTTGCCGGAACAAGTAGATTGTTATCAACATTATTAGGCGGCGAAGGTTCTTTTGAGAATAATTTTGTTATTTATTGTACTTCAGCATTTATTCCAACTCTTTTAACTCTATGGTTACCAGAAACATTATTGATTGTCTTTTTTCCGGATTTACGGGCAACTCCGCTTGACGGTTTTAAAATATTACCTGCTTATATTGATTTTATTCGACAAATATTAGGTGTGTTATGGCCGATGTTTATTTCAGTAATTGGAATCAGAGTATCGGAAAATGTAACTTACCTAAAGAGCAGTATCATTACTTTTATTTCTTTTATTTTATGTGGAATTATTATGATAATATTTATTCGATAATATTATATATTGCACGCCGCCAACAACCATCCCTCCATAGACCTGATTTTACCAATGGATTCGGCAGGCTCACCAAAAGTATTATACATAGTATTATAGATCATCCACTGAATATAACTTTTCCCAACTCCAATTGTTTGTAATTGACTTTCTTAAACCTTGCCATAATTGCTTTTACCTCTTGATTTTATTTACAATATATTTTAAAGTATACACGATATTCCGTACATGCATGACGGACTTTTTCTACAGTCTCAACAGCGGCTATAACGCTCATAAATATCTTGTATTCTTGCTGTTATGCGGTATTTAATTATATCTTGGAGGAAACAATAAGGCTTTGAGTAAACGCAAACTTGGCGGTCAGGGACTGGAGGTATCATCAATAGGTCTCGGATGTATGCCCATGAGTCAATCTTATGGTCCTGCGGATGAAAAAGAATCTATAGCTACGCTTCACAGGGCAATCGAGATCGGATGCAACTTCTTCGACACGGCACAGAGTTATGGTCACTTCGCCAACGAGGAACTTTTAGGCCGGGCGTTTAAGGGACGGCGTCATGAGGTGGTCATCGCCACGAAGTTTGGCAATCGTTTACTGGGTAAGAAGATAATTGGAACAGACAGCCGGCCCAAACATATCCGTAAGACTGTTGAAGGCTCACTGCGCCGGTTGGGTACCGACTATATTGACCTGCTATATCAGCACCGCGTAGATCGTGCAGTGCCAATAGAGGATGTGGCTGGCTTGGTAAGCGATCTAGTCAGGGAAGGCAAAGTGCGATTTTTCGGCCTTTCCGAGGCCGGTATCGACAATATCCGCCGCGCCCATGCCGTCCACCCGGTTTCGGCGCTGCAGAGTGAATACTCGTTATGGGAAAGGAATCTGGAGCCGGATATAATCCCGGTTCTGCACCAGTTGGGTATCGGCCTCGTACCCTTTTGTCCTCTCGGCCGGGGTTTTTTGACCGGCGAGGTAAGGCGGGCGGAAGAGTATCCGATAGGCGATTACCGGCATGGTGATCCGCGTTACAAGGGCGCGAATTTCGATGCCAATATGAAAGCGGCTGGAGCTGTATTCGAGATCGCCGCCAATATGAATATCAAGCCTGCACAGATAGCACTTGCATGGCTACTGCATAAGGGCGGTTTCATCGTACCGATCCCGGGCACCAAGCAACGGAAATATCTTGAAGAGAATCTGGCCGCCGATACCGTCCGGCTTGATTCCTTTCAGATGAAGGCGCTTGATGAAGCTTTGGCTCCCGGAAAAGTTTCGGGGAAGCGTTACGCCTATATACCGATGACTTTGATTGACCGCTGAGAGGTTGGGGAAGGATTCGATGGACACGTAAAGTGTCGTTAAAAGAAATGATTATTGATTATCTACAATATCTTATGGCGCGTATTAGTGAAATTAATGAACCGATAAATATAAAATAATTTTTAATAATATGTGAATTTGTTAGTATAACAATCTTAACTTAATGGAGTTATAAATGATAAATAAGATCTTGATATGCTTATTTATTATTTTCAATTGTTTTACTTATATTTATTCCGATACTAACCAACGGCCATTCAGTGTTGTAAAAATTGATTTAATATTTCCAGCATCATCTATGTTTTTAATTTTAAAGAACTCAGTAAGTCAAGACAGAACAGATTTTTCTATAATAGTTCCAATAGAATACCAATGGGCATTTACCAGATACACTACAATAAATTTTAATATTTGGAATTTTTATTATCATAATTATCAAAGTAACAATATGGATTTATATGATCCTACACCTGGAAGCGGTATTAGCTTATTTCCTTTTGGCAAAGCACCAGATGGTTTGTATATTGGAGCTGATTTTTTATGCCCTCATAATCTTAATATTTATTATAGGTTAAATATTGGTTACCAATTTATTTTTAATAATTTTGTTTTGGATATTGGCGGTAGTTGGTATATATTTAAAGATTTTAATAATGCCACAATCTTAAATATATTTACTGGATTTGCTTTTTAAAATTTACAATTACAGTATAATATAATATTTCCCTTAATTCATAAAATTTAATATTATTTAACAAGGAGGAAATCTATGGAAAAGAAAACAGTCCTTGTTGTAGGTGGCACAGGCACCCTGGGTTTGAAAATTGTTAAAGCCCTCATTGACCAGGGGGCTAATGTAAGGGCTCTGGTCAGGTCCGGCAGTAACCGCGCTAATCTTGAATCTTTGGGTGTCAATGATTTTGTCGCAGGCGACATGATGGATCCGGAATCTCTGAAGGCCGCATTCGCTTATGGTCCAAAAGCCGATGCAATAGTTGCAAGTGCCGCAGGTTATACCGGGCATACAAAAGGGGATTCTTCCAAAACAGATACAATAGGTTACAGAAACCTTGTTGACGCCGCAAAGGAAGCAGGGATTCAAAGGTTTGTTCTCTTATCAATTCTGGAATGTGATATAGCAAAATCTGTCCCGCATTTTCACAATAAATATCTCATTGAAGAATATTTAAAGGAGAAAAAACAACCTTACATTGCCCTGCGTGCCGGAGCATTTCTCGACCAGCCGAGGGACTTTGTGCTGCCGGAGTTAAATAAAGGGTTTTATCCTGCATTTTTTCCCGGAGTATCACTGGGGATGATTTACACTCCGGACCTTGCTCGTTACATGGCTATTGCCGCATTAAACCTTCCGGATAGCGCCCTATGGAGCTCGGTAGATGTCGGCTGGGAAACTTCAGCCAACGGAATAACACTTGGCCCATGCATTTTCACGAATCCTGAATAAACCGATAATAACAAAGCCTGCTTTTCCCCCTTTTTTAACTAATTTTATAATGCCCTTCTTTGGATTATTTGTTCCGGGATTTAGGGATATGACAGCCATGATTCGGTGGATTAAAAAAGGTGACTATGTGAGTAAGAATCCCCGGAAACAAAAAGAACTTTTCGGAGATCTTCCCTCTGTTGAAGAAGCAGTTTTGAGGTACTGCAGGGATCGGGGATTGTTTTAAGCAAATTAATTCATTTTAAATTACGTAGTCAATGTGCCGGACAGCTATACGGTTACTTGAATGAGAGGCCCATGAAATTCACATTTTTAAGCTGAATAGAATAGATTATTAAAGTGAGGTAATACTATGACAAAAGAAATATTCCTTCTTTTAAATCTGGTACTTGCATTTTATAATATCGGTACTATTTGGGCAATGGAAATTGATATTTTCCGGAATTGGAAAGTCCTTGACCCAAAGAATTTTCATTCAATACAGGATGTTCATTGGAAAAAACTTCCCTTTTGGATCTTTATTCCTATTGCACTTGCATTAATTGGCTCAATAGTATTATTTTGGTACCATCCTGACAAAATTCCCAATTGGGAAATTTTTTTCCCGTTCGGATTTCAATTTATCTCACATATTCTTACTGCAATTTTTTGGGGGCAATGGCAGTATAAACTTTCAAAAGATGATTCTGGAGGTAAAAGCCAATATCTTATTAAAATATTGAAGACACATTGGATTAGAACGGCACTATGGAATGTTTGCGGTCTGATGCTTCTTTATATGACTATACAAACTTTATCATAAAACTTTATATAAAATAATGACATTAAACATACCCGGCTTACAATGAATATAGTTTCTAAATATTCAAGAAAATTTTATTATTATTTTAATAGTTGTTCAGTGTAATCTATAATATAATAATCGACTAAAGGAGGAATTTATCATGAGTATAGCAGAAAATAAAAAAGCGGTATTTCGATGTATTGAATTATTCAATAAGTGCACTCTAGAATGGGTTGATACATGCTATTCAAAAGAATTAGTTTGGAATGAACTCCCAACACGAAGTTTTCCGAAGGGCAGAACAGGTGGATTTGAGTCATTTCGAAATACTGCCGATCAAGTATTGAGAATATTTCCAGATCGAACTTTAATTGTAAATAGATGTGTAGCTGAAGAGGACTATGTTGTATTTGAACAAGAATGGAAAGGAACGATAGCAATTTTAACTGGAAATTATAAGATCGGTGAGAAAATTAATATGAAAATAGTTTCGTTCTTTAAACTTAGAAATGGTTTGATTGTTGAACAAACTGATTTTCCTATATCAATAATATAATCAAGTTGTACCGTTTTATATTTACTGTAAAACAAAAAATCGACGCAATTCAAGTGCCATTGCTTCCGGGTTAAAGGCAGGATTTCACAGCGAAATAAGCCTCTATTCCCTTAACGATTTCCATTGTTATATCCGGTTCAACAAAGTTCATAGTTCCGATACTTACAAATTTTGCCCCTGCTATAATAAATTCAATAGCGTCTTCTGCGCTTGAAATCCCTCCTGATGCAATAACAGGTATTTTAACCGCCTGGGAAATGCGGTATGTATTGTAAAGGGCAACCGGCTTAACTGCGGGACCGGAATATCCCGCGGTTTTATTCTTAAAAACAAATTTTCCGGTTTTTATGTTAATTGCCATACCTATAAAAGTGTTTGAAATTGTAACAGCATGGCTACCCATGTCTTCGGCGAGTTTTGCATTTCCTGTAATGTCCTGTGAAGGGCTTAATTTAACTGAAAACGGCTTTTTACTTACCCTGGAAACACCCTTGATTACTTTACTGATTACATCCTGGTTTGAATCGAAAGTGGCGCCGCATTCATGGATATTAGGACAGCTCAAATTAAGTTCAAACATAGAAATGCCCTCAATTTCAGAAAAAGCTTCCGCCATATTTGTAAAATCTTCAGGATAGTCACCTGCTATGCTGAAAATTACCCTTGTGTCATATTTTTTCAAATGGTCCGATTTTTTAAGCGAGGTAAATATTTTTTCAAAACCCTCGTTTTCCAATCCAATTGAATTAAGAAGCCCGGCAGGCGTTTCAAGAATCCTGGGAGGAGGATTTCCCTTTCTGGGAGAACGTGTGACAGTTTTCAGGGTTATCCCCCCAAGTTTTGAATAATCGATAAAATCTTCAAACAAATCCCCCATCCCGAAAGTTCCCGATGCTGTAATGACAGGGTTTCTAAAAGAAACACCCCCAATATTTAACTGCAATCCCGGCTCCTTTTTTCCTATCTATCAGTCATCATTGCTGTCATCTCGGCCTCTGCTGCGGCCTCTCCGTCAACCCTTGCGGTTCCGGCAAATTTTGCCACTTTGGAACTTAGCTTGATGATCTTTATTTCATAATCAAGCCTGTCGCCCGGTAAAACCTGTCTTCTGAACTTGGCTTTATCGATCATCATAAAAAGAATGATTTTTCCCTTAGTCGCATCATAATCAATGCCGCCTTTCATTTCAAGTACTTTTAGAGCGATAAATCCTGAACATTGCGCCATACCTTCAATGATTAAAACTCCAGGCATGATCGGTTTTCCGGGAAAATGCCCCTGAAAGAACTCTTCATTCATAGTTATGTTTTTATAACCTTTCCCGCCTTCCTCGGTTACTTCAGTGACCCTATCGATCAGTAAAAAAGGGTACCTGTGCGGCAGCGCATTCATGATATCGTGAATATCATAAATTTTAGATTCACCAGCCATATTACTTCACCTCCATAGATAAAAAAACCAATTAAATATTATATGGATATAAATAAAAAATTGTAAAATTTATAATAACTGATTTCAACAGCCTTCAGGCAGCCTTTGATAAAATTGGTAATAGGATAAAAGAATTTTCAACCGGCGTCAACTATTTCCTGCTTTAATTTCCAGCAGGAAAGACAATTATTTGAAATAAAACATTTTTATCTATATAATTTTAATCAATAATATAAATAATTTATTGGAGGGAATTATGTATCTTTTAAGAGGAATTCCCATATCGCGCGGCATAGCGGTAGGCAGTATTTTAATAAGATATGACGTAACAAAAATGATAAGGTACTACAGGATAGAAGAAAACCAGAAGGAAAATGAAATTAATAAATATCTCAAGGCGATTAATGATGTAAAAAATGAAATAGAGATACTCAAGAATAATTCACATAATCCCCTTAGCGCCGAACATGAAAAAATCGTGAACTATCTTAACATGCTTTTAAATGAGGATTTTTTTGTAAAAAACGTAATTAACCGTATTAACAGCGATTTTTATCCGGCTGATGTCGCACTGGTTTATGAACTGGATATCATAAAAAAGCAGTTCGATAAACTGGAAGGCGATTATTTTCAAAGCCGATTTCTTGATTTTAAAGCAATTGCCGACAGGATCATAAGAAAAATTTACGGCGACATCGACCTTTCATCGGTAAATGAACCGGTTGTTATCGTATCTGAGGAAGTTTCTCCCGCCGAAGTTCTTCATATCCCGAAAGACTTTGTTCTCGGTATAGCGACCGAATCGGGGAGCACAACATCCCATGCCGCTATCATCGTGGAATCACTGGAAATCCCGGCCGTATTCGGCCTCAAAGACCTGTTCAATTACATCAAAAAAGACGACAAGGTAATTGTAGACGGGTATAAAGGAATTGTCATAGTAAACCCCGATGAAAGTACGGTTAACGATTATATCCATCTGCAGAAAAACTATAATCTCAGGGAACAGGAGATTTTCAGTGTTGTCGGACTTCCTTCCAAAACCGAAGACGATGTTGACATAAAAATCTATGCGAATGTTTCCAACTCTATGGAACTCAATATTGCCCGGCGCCATGGTGCTGAGGGAATCGGATTGCTCAGGACCGAACTGATTTTTATTGCCAATGAGAAATTTTTAAACGAAAATGAACAATTCGAGGTATATAAAGAATATCTGCTTCTCTTCCAGGATAAGGAAGTTGTAATCAGAACACTGGATATGGGTGGAGATAAATTCATAACGGGAAACAAGACAAGTTCCGATCCCAATCCTTTCCTGGGATGGCGTTCCATACGGGTGCTTTTGAAGGAAATAGAGAAATTCAAGCAGCAGCTTCGCGCTATAATAAGAGCAAGCGTATTCAATGATAATGTTAAGATTATGATCCCAATGATATCAAGCATTGATGAAGTAAGAAGGGTCAAAGAGATTTATGAGGAATGCAAGCTGGAAATCAAGAAGGAAGGCAAGCCTTTTAAATACAACATACCGATAGGAATTATGGTAGAAATACCTTCAGCTGCTATAATGTCAAACCAGCTCGCTAAAGAAGTAAATTTTTTCAGCCTGGGAACAAATGACCTTGTACAGTATACACTTGCCGTCGACAGGAACAACCAGGCAGTCGCCGAATTTTATCAGCCTCTGAATCCCGCAGTGCTTTCACTTATAAAATATACCGTTCGAAACGCCAGCAGCAACCATATCCCTGTTTCGGTATGCGGTGAAATTGCAAGAAACCCCCTTTATATCAGGCTTCTGCTTGGATTGGGTTTAAGGAATTTCAGCGTCAATCCGACATATATTCCTCTTGTAAAATCAATCCTTGTAAAATCTAAGACTTCGGATACAAAAGAAATTTGGAAGACCGTTAGGACAAAAACCAGCGCTTCGGAAATTGAGGAAATCTTGAAAATCGATTTAAAAAAGAATTTCCCCGATATTTACGAATCTTATTTCTATGAAGATAAATTTTGAGTCTTAAGTAATTATATTAAAGGATAGAATTATGCTTACTCCAAAAAAAGAAACCGCGGCTCTTCTTCTTTCATGTCCCGATCAAAAGGGAATTGTGGCGGAAATATCAAGCTTTATATATCAATATAATGGAAATATCATTCATTCCGACCAGCACACCGACTTTGAAACCAACACTTTTTTTATGCGAATAGAATGGGAACTTGAGGGTTTTCAAATCCCGTCAAATAAAATCGGCGATGCTTTCAGTTTAATAGCCGGAAAATTTAAAATGGACTGGTCACTCCATTTTTCAACAACAATTCCGCGTTTAGCGGTTATGGTTTCACAGCTTGACCACTGTCTTTTTGAAATTATGCTGAAGGTTAAAGCAGGCGAGTTGAAGGCCGAAATTCCGGTTATAATAAGCAATCATGACTCGCTTAAGCCTGTTGCCGATTATTTTCAAACGGATTTTATTTATCTTCCGGTCAATAAACAAAACAAAGCCGATATTGAAAATCAGGAAATCGAACTTTTAAAGAAATACAGGATTGATGCAGTTATACTTGCAAGATATATGCAGATCCTTAGCACCGGTTTTATTAACGAATTCTCCAACCGAATCATAAATATACACCATTCCTTTCTTCCGGCCTTCGTCGGCGCGAAGCCTTACCACCAGGCTTATAATCGCGGAGTAAAGCTGATTGGCGCAACCAGTCATTATGTCACCGCCGAGCTTGATAACGGGCCCATTATAGAACAGGATGTAATAAGAATAAGCCACAGGGATTCGCTTGAAGACCTGATCAGGAAAGGAAAAGAGCTTGAAAAGATCGTACTTACAAGAGCGGTCAAATACCATCTTGAAAACAAAACCCTGATCTTTGGAAATAAGACAGTAATTTTTGATTAGCATTGGAATCAGGAACAGCATAATGCTGTGCTCAAATAAATTGTAACTATTGTAAAGTATTTAGATCCTTCCGGTTTTTGCATACTTTTTGCAACTTTTAAGAGAATATTTTCAGTTGCGAGTATGCGTGTTTTTTACTGGAAGGCAGGAAGGAGCCTTGACACGAATGGATTCGGCATAACTCACCACAAGCTGTACTACTTAACACGAATAAAACTAAATTAGCGATAATTCGTGTAATAAGTGGCTACTTATCCGCCGTAGTCTCATATATTAAAATATGATTTATTGTATGGTGGGCAAACGGGAGTAAATGTGAAATTTCTAAATTTGAAAAATGGAAAATGGCTTTATTATTTGTTTATTATAAGTTTTCTAATCACCGCTGATGCTAAACTTTTCGGATGGAGAAGCTTTTCACGTTATAACCTGGGAGCCGATGCCGACGGAGTCGGAGGGGCTTATGTCGGAGATTCCTCCTCCGAGATAGCTATGAATTACAATCCGGCCGGGCTTGTACAGCTTGATAATAACTGGATTGACAGCCGTCTGACAACAAAATCACCTTCGAACCATAACTGTTTCTTAATGTATGAAGTTTCATCAAGCGTCCGGATTCTTGATATCCTGGCATGGAATGTTTCTTTCAAATTCAATTATTTCCCGTTTTTCGGCATAGCTTACTCTCTCGGCAAAATCAAGGTCGGAGCATCCGTTTCGACGGTTTTCGATTCAGACGGAATACTAAGCGATCTTTCGGTACGTTCGGTGAAGGCGACATTCGCATATCCATTACTGGATAACCTGGCCATAGGATTCGGAATCGGGCCGGTTATCGCAACGGAAAGCAGCGGTAGCGGATATTCCTATGATTATAATATCGGGCTTCTCTGGAAGGCTTTCGATAAAATCCAGTTCGGAATAAATTATAATTCGCCGATAAACATTACATGGACAAAAACCATAGCCGGAACTTCATTAAAGGAAAACTACCCCTTCATCGCCGAGATTGGAATGAGCTATCTTGTTAACGACAGGCTCTTTTTCTATTCCGATTTTGATTATACGGATATTGACAGTATAAAATATATTCTTGACGGCAATGATTATTCCCCTCATTTCGACAACAATATTTTTTCAAGACTGCATCCCCACCTGGGAATCAGATTCCTTGAGGAAAATACCGGTGCCCATATCAGCCTTGGCTTTATGTTTAACAGCTCTTATTATGAAAGCGGAAGCGTTAATCAATACCTCATAACCGCAGGTATTCGGGCCTATGGGCAGAATGTTATCTACAGGGCTTCAATTATAGATTCTCTCCTTTTTGGCCTTTTTTATCCTGACAACATTCCGAACGAGCAAATCAATGTAAGCTTTAGTTTCTTACTTTAATAATCAAATCATAAAAAATATTTTTTATTTTTGAATCCTTTTTACAAAAATATTCCTTATATAAATTAATACCATTATTATAAACCGGGTTATTTTATTTTATACAGCAATTTTTATAATAATGTCGCTTTCATTTCTTGAATTTCTTAAAATTCAATGATATAGGTTATGGGAACAGTTATTATGCCGCGGCTTTAAAAAGTGTGCTAACAAACAGGTATAATTTCTTTTTTGTGTGATCCTTAAAATAAGGAAGGATGGTTAAACTGAATTATGGCTGTATATTCAAAACGGTTCAAACAATGCCGTCATTAATTCTTCTCAAACCTTCAGGCTATTGGTAAATATGCCGCTTTATGACTGCAAGCCGAAATAATTATTTTTTAATTTATTTTTTGCTTGACAAAATATTTAACCCACTGTATATTAATATGCGGACGGACTTGTCCGTCCGCAAGAGAAAGCATTCATAAGGAATTTTAATGGATTATACTGAAAAATTTAACCAACTTACTGATATTGAAAAAAAAATTCTGGATGCATCAAAAATAGAATTCGAAAATATGGGGTATCATAAAGCCAGTGTTGATGAGATCGCAAAAAATCTCCAGATCGGAAAGGGTACTATTTACCGCCATTTCGGGACAAAGTTTAAGCTATTTATTTCGGTTATATTTGAAATCCTAAGTAAGCTAATTGACCAGATTAACGAAGTGGTTCAAATTTCCGATTTCAACGAGGCATACTCAAAATTTATAGATAAAGTGATCGAAGCGAATCAAAGGCTTGGAAAACTTATCTCAAGCGTCAATCTTGAAGAAAACAGCATAGAATTCAGTAAAGAATTGACAAATGACGAGGAATCCCGTACTATTTTTAAAACCGTGATGTGCAAACAGGAATCCAGCATTTTAGTCTTGAAAGAAATTCTGGAAAGAGGAAAGAAGACGGGAGTAATCTACCCCGATATCCAAACTCAAATACAGGCGGAAATCATTTATACCGCTTTGAACGGCTTTATAAGGAAAATGATATCCCACAGAGGTTTAAACAAAGACCTGGCTTATAAAAGCAATTTTTCGATCGAAGAGGGTTTGCCGGAATTAAAGAAATTCTTATTTCGCAGTATAGGTTTAAGATAGAATAATTTATTCTGAATTATTACGGATTTTGCATCTTTTTTTGATATTTTATCTTATCCTGGTAGTAACTTTTTTCCAGGGACGGGATACTGTATTATATTTATTAAATTTTTAGAAACAGGAGAATATTATGAAACAATTTATAATATTGATAATTCTTATAGCTTTGTCGCAAATCATTTATGCAGGCGATATTCAAACTATAACTATCAGTAATGCAATTGATCTGGCATTAAAAAACAACCTGGATCTCAGGCAGGCCGAAAAAGACGTGACAATAGCCCAGGCCCAGTATGGTGAAAGCTTTGCCGACTTTTCCCTTCCTGGTGTGGCTTTGAACGGGAGTTTTACCCTTTTAGACCCTTTGACTGTCAGTAACGGTATAGTTAATAGCCCCAGCGGCTATGGTGTAAAGGGGAATGTCGTATATCCCACCGGCTTCAGTACGATATCAAATGTCTACCCTGATAACTATTCCGGAGGTGTAACAATAAGCAAGGCTTTATTCACCGGTTTCAAGTTATGGAACCTTCTTGAGATCAAGCAGATGAA
Source organism: uncultured Spirochaetota bacterium (assembly GCA_963783575.1). Classification (GTDB taxonomy): domain Bacteria; phylum Spirochaetota; class Brevinematia; order Brevinematales; family JAOACQ01; genus CAWEAK01. The sequence goes on from CAWAOD010000010.1 coordinate 97,590, forward strand.
CCTTGATCTTGCAAAGAAAAAATATGATGACACAAAGAGCTTAATTACATATAACACGGCTGTTTCCTTTTATAATATAATGGTACTCAGGGAAAACATTAAACTTACCCAGGACCTTGACCGCCAGCTTTCAAACCAGCTCCAGTCCGCTATTATCGGTTATAATAACGGAATTGTCTCGGAACTGGACAGGGTTCGGGCCGAAGTCCTTTATGAAAACAATATGCCTTTCCTGCTACAGGCTACAAATTCTTACATCCAGTCAAGCATCGCCCTCTGCAACCTGATTGGAGTTAAAGATTATTCGACAGTAGTATTCCTGGGAGATTTAATGGACTACACAAATGTGGTTTTTACCAATAATAATGAAACCGATGTCATTAATATGGCATTATCAAACAGTATCGACCTGCTGAGTATTGATTATGCTTTAAGGATCATTGATTTGAATAAAAAGGTCAATGAGGGGAATTATTACCCTACTCTTTCGGCCTCTTTCAATTTCCAGGACGCTTATAAAAGGCAGTTCACTGATACCAATAGAAATTGGTGGCCCAGCTGGACGGCCGGTCTGCAACTTTCATACGCTTTAGACACTTTTATCCCAATTTCGAAAACGGTAAAAACAAGCCAGGAATTTGATGAAACAATAACAAAAAATAAATTAGCCCGTCAGGAAATTTCCGATGGTCTTATACTTCAGGTTAAAACTCTACTGCTACAGCTCGACCAGTCAAAACAAAGTATTTCAAGCCAGCAAAAGGGCTTAAAACAGGCCCAGCTCGGGTTAAAGCTGGCTAATGACCAATACCAGGCAGGCCAGGCTTCATCATTAAATCTTTCCGATGCTCAGGCCTCGTATACGCAAGCCATGCAGAACTACCTGCAAGCCGTTTACGGTTATTTCTCAAGTATTTTAAGATTAAAACGCTTAATCGGTGAAAATTAAATAGAGTTTAAATAAATTTAATAGGAGTTTAAATATGGATAGTAAAAAGACTAAGGGCAGAAAAAGAAATTTGATCATAGTCGCTTTAATTCTGGTTGTTGCAATCGGGGGATTAACTTATTATAGAATTAACCTGAAGATCATTCAAAATTCTAAAAAAACAACCGCCATTGTATATAATGTCGGTTCTATGATATTAAAAAAGCAATGGTTAACTCAAACTCTATCTTTTCAGGGCCTGATCCAGGGCGATCCCCAGGTCAAGATTTATCCGCAGGTCGGCGGGATATTTGAATACAATACTGTGCTGGAAGGCGCTTATGTTACAAATAACCAGCCCGTATCATTTATCGACCGGAATATAATTGGCCAGGATTATAAACTTGCCCCTGTCAATTCAACCATTAACGGCATTGTGACTAAATTGTATTATATTGATAAGGGATCCCGGTCGGAACCGATAAACCTATAGCAGTTGTTGCCGACACAAACAACATAAAAGTTGTCCTGAATGTAGGCGAAAATGATCTTTTGAAGATCAAAGAGGGTATGCCTGCAACAATATATTATGCAAATGATAAAAGTATTTCAATAAACGGAACTGTTTATACAGTCACTCCTTTTGTTGACAGCGATACCCTGTCAGGGAACGTAACCGTTAGGAATGTTAATAAAAAGTCAATTCTTAAATTAGGCATGTCTGTTTTAGTCGATATCACAATTGGAAAAATATTTGCATTTGTCGTTCCCGAAGAATCCGTAGTTGCATCACTGGATGAGATTTATATATTCATCAATGATCATGGAAAAGCCAAGCAGGTAAATATAACAAGAGGATATTCCTATAACGGTATGGTCGAAATCAACGGTAATCTCAATGAAGGTGATGAAGTTTTAACAAAGGGAGCCTTTAAAATCAATGACGGAGATCCTATAAAAACTTCTCAGTAATTTTAAATGCTTTTATGAAATAGGTAAAAAAAGGAGAAAATTTATGAATATAGCTGGTTTAGCGATAAAAAGACCTGTATTTGTAGTAATGATCGTATTATCAATCCTTACACTCGGGCTTGTCGGTTACAGCCGCCTGCCTGTGGACCTTCTTCCGAATATTGATTTCCCGAATATTTTCGTGGTAACTCAATATCCCGGGGCATCATCTGACGAAATCGAACAGCTCATTACCAAACCTATGGAAAACGCACTTGCCGGCGTGGAAGACCTGGATACGCTTGCATCAATTTCAAGAGAGGGGATGTCGCTTGTTATTGTAACTTTTACATCTTCTGCGGACATTAAATACGCCGAGTTAACAGTAAGAGAAAAAGTCGGGCAGGCCATGAGTACGCTTACACCTGCGGTTCTGTCTTCTATTTCGCAGCCGGTTATCGGCCGCGCTTCAACGGAAGATATGCCGATTATCTATATGGCTTTAAAAGGGAACCGCGATCTTGCGGATTTGAGGGAAATATTCGAGGATATTGCCCAGCCTAGAATTCAGGCTGTTGATGGTGTCGGACAGGTTACTGTTATCGGCGCACGTTTAAAAGTTATTAACCTTACCGTAGACAAAACATTACTGGCGGCCAACGGCCTCACGTATAACCAAGTTGTTAATGCCCTTTCTTTAAGGAATGTCAGCTTCCCTTCAGGTCAGATCTATGAATCGGAGAAATGGATTAATGTAAGGGTATTGGGTTTGGCTGAAAATTATAAGGATTTTGGCGATATATCCTTAACAACCTCAACAGGCAGAATCCTGCGTATAAAGGATATTGCAAAAGTGGAAGTTAAGCTGGAAGATGAGGCAACAAGGGCAAAAGTAAATAAAGAAAACGCCTGTATGGTAGTAATTTATAAACAGAGCGGGGGGAATACCGTTGGGGTGTCTGAAAACCTGAAAAACGCCTTACCCGATATCCAGAAGGTCCTTCCAAAAGGAGTTTCACTGAAGATGGTAAGCGACTCCTCAAAATTCATCAAAAGAAGCGTTAACGGCGTTCAGCAGGACATCCTTTTCGGCGCTTTTCTCGCAATTGTTATTGTATGGCTATTTTTGGGTAACTTCCGTTCAACAATCATTACGGCAATCGCTCTTCCAAACTCGCTTCTCGGAGCATTCTTCCTTGTTTATATCGCTGGTTTCACGATCAACACTATGACTTTACTTTCCCTATCACTGGCAGTAGGGTTATTAATAGATGATTCCATAGTTGTACGTGAAAATATATTCAGGCATATTGAGGAAGGTGAAGAGCCGAAGGTGGCTGCAGAGAAAGGGACTAATGAAGTTGCGCTTGCAGTTATCTCAACAACTCTTTCCATCCTTGCGGTATTTATACCGATATCTTTCCTTTCCGGGGTTGTCGGGCAATTCTTCCGCGAATTCGGTTTGACTGTAGCATTCGCCCTTATGGTATCGCTGGTAGACGCTTTTACATCGGCTCCGATGCTTTCAGCTTACTGGTATAAAAAATCCGATCCGAAGAACGCGAGAGGGATCAGCAGGTTTTTTAATAATCTGAGTTCGGGATGGAATAAATTCTACGATTGGCTAAACAGCCTTTACAAGGATATTTTAAACTGGAGTTTGAGACATAAAGCGCCGGTATTAATCGGGGTTATCCTGCTTTTTGCTTTCAGCATATATGTATCGAGGTTCATCGGCCAGAACTTTATGTCTTCTACAGACAGCGGTTCTTTTAATATTAATCTGGAAACATACCCGGGGGCGCCCCTGGACAAAATTGATTATTATATCTCCGATGTGGAGAATTTTTTATCCAGGCAGAAAGATGTCGAAACTTATTACAGCCAGGTTGGAGCGCAGGGGCAAAGCCAGATAGCTTCAGTTTACGTGGATATGAAGGATTTAAAACAGAGAAAATTATCTACCGAAGGTTTAATATCGATCGTGAGGAAATATATCAGGGGAAAATATGACAGGGACATAAAATACAGATTGACGCAATCCGCATTTTACGGCGGTACGGGCGGAGGTTTGGGCGGGGGCGGAGGCGGAAACTCCCCCATTTATTTAAATATAGCCGGCCCCGATCTTTCAGTTCTTGCCGGGTTGTCTCAGACTATTTACAGGATTGCGCAGCAGACTCCGGGGGCCGTCGATCTGGCATCCACATATAAACCAGGCGCCCCTGAATTTGTTGTTAAAGTAGATAACATGAAGGCGGAACAGATGGGGATATCCGCCCAGACATTGGGGCTTACTTTAAGGGATCTGATCGCAGGTAACATTATTTCGGAATTTACCCTTGGAGATAGGAATTATGATGTCATCATCCGAATGGATGAAAATGATAGAAAAACCATTGATGATATTCGTAGCATTCAACTTACAACAAGAACCGGTCAGAAAGTCCCATTATCGGCAATCGCAAATTTTACCTATTCTTCAGCGCCGCTCAGCATTAACCGTGAGAATAAGCAGCGTATTGTTAGAATAGTCGGGAATATTGAGCCCGGGCATTCTCTTTCCGAGGTAATTGCAAATTTGACAAAATCCATCGATAAGAGTGTACCTTTCCCGCCCGGGTACAGCTATTACTTTGCGGGTCAGCAGAAACAGTTTAAAGACCTGGCCGTTCAAATGGTTCTGGCAATGGGTCTGGCATTGCTGTTTATGTATATGATTCTCGCTTCTCTCTATAACAATTTCTTACAGCCTTTGATTCTTATGCTTTCCATTCCGCTCGCAATCATAGGCGCTTTCCTGGCCTTGATTATTACAGGTACCGACCTTGACATATACGGTTACATCGGTTTACTGATGGTATTCGGCCTGGTTGCCAAAAACGCAATTTTGCTTATTGACTTTACTAACAAAAAGCGTGAGGAAGGCATGTCGATCCGGGAGGCGTTATTGCATTCCGGTCCTTTGAGACTGCGGCCTATTCTGATGACAAGTTTCGCAATTATCTTTGGAATGCTCCCGATGGCTCTGGGTTTGAACGAAGGTTCGAGAGGCAGGCAGGCTCTTCCCATTACTGTAATCGGCGGTATTTTGACTTCGACCTTCTTGACGCTTGTTGTTGTACCTGTGGTTTATGAATGGGTTGAGAAAGCCCTGGAAAACAGAAAATTGAGAAAATTAGAGAATAAAGAATCGCATCAAACCATATAATTTAAGCAGGGGCGGGTTAATCCCGCCCCTTTTTTTATTTGCAAATCAATTATCTCTCACCAATATCTTTTTCGATTTACAGCCACATCATAAAACACAAGCATTTCAAAAAGTGAAGCATAATTAATCAGTCACTATTTATCATAATCAGCTATATATTATTTGCCACTAATTTCACTAATTCAATAATTCGCGTTAATTAGTGTAATTAGCGGCTAAAAAACCGAGACTTTTATAGCAGATTCATACGGCCGAATAGTTATAATGATACTTTGAAGCATTTGAAAAGACAATTAATTAGAAATAATGTACTTGACAATTAAAATAAAAAGTATTAGCTTAACAGTAAGATGATAAATTTTAATGCAATAAGTAGAATTAAATCAATTGCAACTTTATTAAATTCAATAAACTTATATTTATAAGACGGATTTATAATTATTATAGTTTAATTTAAATCAAAAGAAACTTTTCGAAGGGGGCAATATGAAACGAAAAGTTTTCATTTTGATTTTAACCGTTAATGTAAAATTGGTTAAAACAGATAAGTTCATTTACAGCTTGACAAATCATTCATTAAAGATATTAAATCTTCATCAATACCGGTTGGGGGAAAAACCATCCGGCTCAGTAATTTCCGAATCCAAAGCATCTTATTTATTCCCAAAAACATCTGATCGGATAACAAAAATACAGCCTATAAAATGGCCCGGTTTCCTTAAAGTAATATTATTTAAATATTTAATCATAAATCAAAATATTAAGGAGTATTTATATGAGTAACAAACAAAACAATAACGGGAAAAGAAATTTGATAGTAGTGGTTTTAATTCTGGCAGCAATCGGGGGATTTGCCTATTACAGGGTTAATCAGAATCTTATTCAAAATTCTAAAAGAAATTCCGCTACAGTTTATAACGTGGAATCAATAATATTGAAAAAACAATGGTTGATACAGACTCTTTCTTTTGAAGGTCTGATTGAGGGTGACCCGCAGGTTAAAATCTATCCGCAGGTTAGCGGAATCTTCGATTACAATACAGTGCTGGAAGGCGCTTATGTAACCAATGATCAGCCGATCTCTTTTATCGACCGCAATCTCGTCGGACAGGACTTTAAACTGGCTCCTGTAAGCTCCACAATCAACGGAATAGTTACCAAGCTTTATTATATGGATAAAGGCGCACCGGTTGGAACTGATAATCCGGTAGCCGTAGTAGCAGATACGAACAAAATAAAAGTTGTTTTGAATGTCGGGGAAAACGACCTTTTAAAGATTAAAGAGGGCATGCCGGCAAAAATATATTATGCAAACGATAAAAGTATCTCATTGGAAGGATCGGTTTATACGGTAACCCCCTTTGTCGACAGCGACACTTTATCCGGGAATGTGACGGTAAGAACAATCAATAATAGTTCAATCATTAAAATCGGTATGTCTGTAATAGTGGAAATTACCATAGGAAAAATCTTCGCTTTTGTTGTTCCGGAAGAATCCATAGTCTCTGCATTGGATGAGATTAATATATTTGTCAATGACCATGGAAAAGCAAGGCAGGTAACTATAACGAAAGGATATGCCTATAACGGCCTGGTCGAAATTAAAGGCGACCTGCAGGAAGGAGATGCGGTAATTACAAAAGGCGCCTTCAAGATTAATGACGGCGATATGATAAATACAACCCGATAAAGTACCCCGCAGTATACTGTGAGGCATTATAACTCCTTAAAACTGAGGTAATTGGGTCAAGCGGCATGCTTGTTTAATGTTTTTTTAAAAAAATAACAAGGAGAAAGTTTATGAATATAGCAGGATTAGCGATAAAAAGACCGGTATTTGTAGTAATGATTGTATTATCAATCCTTACGCTCGGGCTTGTCGGCTACAGCCGTCTTCCGGTGGACCTGCTCCCGAATGTTGATTTCCCAAACCTGTTTGTGATTACTCAATATCCCGGAGCGTCCTCGGATGAAATTGAACAGCTAATAACAAAGCCGATGGAAAACGCACTTGCGGGCGTGGAGGACCTGGATACCCTCGCATCGATATCCAGGGAAGGCTCTTCCCTGGTAATCATTACCTTTACTTCATCGGCAGATATTAAATACGCAGAATTGACTGTGAGGGAAAAAGTCGGGCAGGCCATGAGCACATTACCGCCGGAGGTTCTCGCGTCAATATCCCAACCCGTAATCAACCGTGCTTCAACGGAAGACACGCCTATAATCTATATGGCAATAAAGGGCAACCGCGATCTTGCGAACTTGCGGGAGATATTCGAGGATATTGCCCAGCCGCGGCTGCAGGCTGTTGATGGGGTCGGAGAAGTTGATGTTGTTGGCGCACGCAATAAGGTTATAAACCTTACGGTGGACAAAACTCTTCTGGCGGCAAACGGACTCACATACAATGAGCTTGTTAACGCACTTTCCCAGAGAAACATCAGTTTCCCGGCCGGCCAGATTTACGAGACACAAAAATGGATAAATGTCAGGGTACTGGGCCTGGCGGAAGATGTCGACCAGTTCGGCAATATCTCCCTGACCACATCCACAGGAAGAATCCTGCGAATTAAAGATATTGCAAAAGTCGACGTAAAACTTGACGATGAAGTGACCCGGGCAAAGGTGAACAGCGAGAATGCTTGTATGATTGTTATTTATAAAGAAAGCGGCGGAAATACGGTCGGAGTGTCCGACAATCTGAGAAAAGCCCTGCCGGGCATCCAGAAAGTCCTCCCCAAGGGAATTTCACTCCAGATGGTAAGCGACTCATCTAAATTTATAACCAGAAGCGTTAATGGAGTGGAAGAAGATATAGTTTTGGGAGCTATTCTCGCGATAGTAATTGTCTGGCTTTTCCTGGGAAATTTCCGTTCGACCATCATAACGGCAATTGCCCTCCCCAACTCGCTTCTCGGGGCATTTTTCCTGGTTTACATTGCGGGTTTTACAATCAACACAATGACACTTCTGTCATTATCGCTGGCAGTCGGGCTGTTAATAGACGATTCGATTGTAGTACGTGAAAATATTTTCAGGCATATTGAGGAGGGCGAAGAACCGAAAGTAGCGGCTCAAAAAGGAACGAATGAAGTTGCCCTGGCAGTTTTATCAACCACTCTTTCCATTCTGGCGGTATTCATCCCGATCTCATTCCTTTCGGGAGTGGTAGGGCAATTCTTCCGTGAATTCGGTTTGACGGTTGCATTTGCCCTGATGGTTTCACTGGTAGACGCTTTTACATCCGCCCCGATGCTTTCGGCTTACTGGTATAAGAAATCCGACCCTGAGCATGCGATAGGCTTGAGCAGATTATTAAACAATATGAGCATCGGGTGGAATAAATTCTATAACTGGCTTAACAGCCTTTACCAGGATGTTCTCGGCTGGAGCCTGAACCATAAAGCCCCGGTGCTAAGTGCGGTACTTGTATTATTCATTATGAGTATTTTTGTTTCAAGGTATATAGGCCAGAACTTTATGTCTGCGACTGACACCGGATCTTTTAATGTGAACCTGGAAACATACCCGGGTGCCCCACTCGATAAAATTGACTTTTATATAACCGATGTGGAGAAATTCCTATCCGGGCAGAAAGATGTTGAAACTTTTTACAGCCAGATCGGAGCACAGGGACAAAGCCAGGTCGCACAGATCTATGTAGATATGAAGGATTTAAAGCTGAGAAAAATATCAACAGAAGGCCTGATGTCGGTTTTGAGGAAATATATAAGGGCTAAATATGACAGGGATATCAGGTACAGATTGACCCAGACTTCATTTTACGGCGGAACCGGCGGCGGTATCGGCGGAGGAGGCGCTTATAATTCGCCTATTTATTTAAACATCGCGGGTCCTGATCTTACTGTCCTTGCGGGATTATCTCAAACAATCTTCAGGATTGCCCAGCAGACGCCGGGAGCTGTGGACCTGGCGTCCACATATAAACCCGGCGCCCCGGAATTTGTTGTTACGGCAGACAATATAAAGGCCGAACAAATGGGAATATCAGCCCAGACATTAGGGCTTACTCTAAGGGACCTGATAGCTGGCAACATCATTTCGGAATTTACACTTGGCGACAGAAATTATGATGTTGTTATCCGGATGGACGAAAATGACAGAAAAACCATCGATGATATACGAAGTATCGAGCTTACAACAAGAACCGGCCAGAAAGTCCCTCTATCGGCGATCGCAAATTTTACCTACTCATCGGCTCCTTTAGCAATTGTAAGGGAAAACAAGCAGCGCGTAGTAAGAATATTCGGTAATATAGAAGCCGGTCATTCGCTTTCGGAAGTGATCGCCAATATGACAAAGGCCATAGACAGAAATATCGCTTTTCCTCCGGGATACAGTTATTATTTCGCAGGCCAGCAGAAGCAGTTTAAGGACCTGGCAACCCAGATGGTTTTGGCATTGATCCTGGCTTTGCTTTTTATGTATATGATCCTGGCTTCGCTATATAATAATTTCTTACAACCGCTGATATTGATGCTGTCCATACCGCTTGCAATAATCGGCGCATTCCTGGCGCTTTTAATCACTGGGACTGACCTTGACATATACGGGTATATCGGCTTGCTGATGGTATTCGGCCTTGTTGCCAAGAATGCAATCCTTCTTATAGATTTTACTAACAAAAAACGCGAGGAAGGAATGTCTATCCGGGAGGCTTTACTGCATTCCGGCCCTTTAAGGCTCAGGCCGATACTGATGACCAGCTTCGCCATTATATTCGGGATGCTTCCGATGGCGCTGGGTTTAAACGAAGGGTCGAGGGGCAGGCAGGCGCTTCCGATTTCCGTTATCGGCGGAATTTTAACATCAACAGTTCTGACGCTTGTAGTTGTGCCGGTTGTATATGAGTGGGTGGAAAAGGCTCTTGAAAAGAGAAAGCTTATAAAATTACAAAATAAAGTGCAGGTTCCAAATGCATAAACCAGAAAGCATAATTCAGGGCGGGTTAAACCCGCCCTTTTTTTATTCCTGCTTAAAATCACTTTTCATCGAGATTCCTCGAGAGTGCCGGGAGATTATATAAAAAAACGGTAAGAATGACTATAAAAGTAATCGATATTATACCGTAAGGAATCAATCCGTTTATGAACCGGGCCATTCCATTTATTTTGTAATGAATTGCATAGCAGACCAATCCAATAAATACGCAGATACTGATTAGAGACACAATCATCCGGGTCTGAAATCTGCTGAACCACATAAAATTAAAGCAGACAAATACCGCGCTGTATTCAAGGACACCCCAGAATATTACCAGAAACAATTCAGAGGTAAAAACCCTGTGAAGCCCCCAATAAGTACCCGCCCAAACCATTGCAAAAACAGCGCTCCCAATTAAAATTATATGATATATTTTTAATCCGGTATTTTGTACAAATCTTGCCAGGCTCCTCGTCGAAAAAAAGAGCCATATCGCGCCGATTAAACCAGCGGCCGCGGATATGCTGAAGAAAGTCCTGGAAATATCCGAATTCATATAGAGCTGCTCGCCGTAATTCAATATCCAGGCTGTGATATAAGCGGCCCCTGAAATCAGCATAAAAGCATGCCCGGCAATAAACCCGAGATAAACCGAAGGTTCGAAAACAACTTTCTTCATAAAATTTTTCCTTAAATATTAATCAAAAATTCTATATCCCATGCCGGAAAATTGCAATTATTCCAGGTCTTATTTGTTTTTTCAATTTGATTATTGAATTTTTACCCGGCATTAATTATAATCTTGCGTAAATTGCAAATATTTTGAGTTAGACGTCATTTACCATGCCTATGTTAAAAGGAGAAAGATATGCCACAGATGAATAAAGGCGGAAAATTTGTATTTGGATGGTCCTTAATAAATGAAGATTATACTATTCAATTACCAAAAATGGCTGTTGAAGAATATAAAATATCATCTGAAGAAAAAGTCATTCTAATATCTGGTAGTAAGAAAACAGGAGGCTTCTGTGTTTCTCGTAAAGAATTTATCGAAAACTCAAATATTAACGGACTTTTTACTGCAAATCCTTCATTGAGGGATTATAAAACAAATGAAGGCGAATTTATAAAATACAAAGGCAGGCTTTATTGTTGGTTGACTATAACAAATGAAGGTCTATTAAAATTAACTGACAAAATATTAAATGATCTTTCATTAAAAAAAGGCGACAAGCTTCTTTCAATACGTGGAAGTGATATTGCATTTGTTATGGGAGTAAAAGGCCCCTTAATTGAAAAAGGAAATAATTTTGAAGGTGAAATAAAGTTGTATTGAAACGGACATCACGCTTATTGGAATTATATAATGGGATATTATACAAAAAAATAAATATAAAATTCCTTAGCCCAGGCAAGAAGAATAATGAGGATCAAAATGGATTATTTTATTCGAGAAATTACTATGAAAGATTATGTAGAAGTATTATCATTCTGGAAAAAATTTGAAGGATTAAATGTTGATGAATCGGATTCCTATGATAACTTTGAAATATATTTAAAAAGAAATCCGGAACTATGTTATATCGCAATAATCGGAAATAAAATTGTTGGCGCCGTAAAATGCGGGCAGGACGGGGTTTACTGAAAAATGAGTTAAAATTTGAAAACTATAACCAACCGTTTCTAATGCATTTATAACTCATTGTTATAAAATAGGATAGGACGCTAATAAAATACTGTTTATTAAACATTTTAAGATTTATGCTGATTTTCAGTGAACCCAGGACGGCAGGAGAGGGTATTTACATCATCTTGCGGTGGAAAAGGAGTACAGGCAAAATGGCATAGGGAAATCATTATACGGTAAATGCCTGGAATCTCTTGAAAGACAAGGGATTAAAAAATGCAATTTATTCGTTTATGATGCAAATAAAAGCGCAATGGAGTTCTGGCAGGCAAATGGATGGAAAATATTGCATTATGATTATAGGACACTTCAAAAAGATATTGGAAAAGTCAGTTCCGAATTAAAATGATAGAGAACAATTAACCTGGAGGATCATATGAATTCAAACGATTATCATGGAATAATCATCAATCAGAGTCAAAAAAATAAATCGATTTTCAAAAAACTGAAAATCATAGGCAGGAAAAAAGTCTTATTCGGCCTGGTAATCTTATACAAAATAAGCGTGGAAAGTGATAGTTTAAATGAGTTAATTAAAAGCGTCCGGGAAAATATGGCATCAAGATTATTTATCTTGAAACAGGAATATTATGCCCATTTTTATAGAAACAATGAATTGATCATTGTCTTTAAAGACAAAGTTTTCAATGTCACAACCGATAAGAATGCCTGGAGAGAAGCCATAGAATTCGGCAAGTCATTAAATATCATTGAAAAACAACTTGATTTTACACCTAATAAAGTCGAAGATGAAACCTACTAGTTCAGGCGGCATTATGAAAGTAAGTTTGTTCCTTATTCTATCTTTGTGCTTTCTTATGTTTTTCACCGAAAATGCTGATGCACAACCCGCAACTGAAGATATCGGAATAAGAATCAGGTTCGATGAGCAGAAATTGTCTGATTCCAAAGATAAATATCAATTACAGGATGAGATTGAAAGGCTTCATCGCATTTTACTTGATTATAAATTAACCGGTCAAATGCTTTATAAAAGATTAACAGATTCAATGTGGCCAATATCAATTGAACAATATGATAGCTGGAAAAAATCAGGTTATTTTGATTATGTGATAAAAAATGGAACAAACTATTATTTTAACGGAAGCGTTGCAAATCTTTTTTTTGCTCATCCGGAATTCCGGGAATTAAGGATTGATAAGAATTTTAAAGCCAGCAATACTGTTTATGCGGAATCATTATTGAAAAACCTGAGGACCATAAAAGCAGAATCGCTAAAACATAAAACTAATATCGTATTACCGGTCACAATTATGGGACAGATGAATTTAACAATAATAGCAAAACCTGATAAACCTAATTCTCAGCTCAAAGTATGGCTTCCCTATCCGCCTGTATTTTACCGTCAGCCGGAAGTTCAAACTCTATCTTCCATTCCTGAAATAAAACTTCTCAGCCAGCCGGACAGCCTCATCCGGTCAGCCTATTTCGAAAATTTCCCTGCGGCGGACGGCTCAAATTCGATTATTTTATCCTACCGGTATATTTCTTATGCCTATTACCAGGAAATTGATCCCGATAAAGTTTATTCTCAATTTTCTCAAACGCCCGAGATTCAAAGGTTTTTAAAACAACAGCCCCCTCATATTTTATTTACATCAAAGATAAATGCAGTATCAAAAATAATAGTCGGCAATGAAAATAATCCTTACCTGGCAGCAAGAAAAATTTATTATTGGATCTCTGAAAACACGTATTACAGCCTGGCCAGGGAATATTCCACAATTCAAAATATTCCGGAACTGCTACTCGAAAAAAAAGCCGGCGATTGCGGAATGGAGGCCTTATTGTTCATAACCCTGTGCCGTCTGAACGGAATACCAGCCCGCTGGGAATCCGGCTGGCGCATTAAAAATGGAGGCGCGACCGGGATGCATGACTGGGCTGAGATTTATCTGGAGCCTTACGGCTGGGTTCCTGTCGATCCATACATGGCCGTCTTTGCAATGTCGGGAGAGCATGATCTTTCAATTGAAAAAAGGAAAGAATTGAGGGATTTTTATTTCGGCGGGATCGATAACCTCCGGCTGGTTATAAACCGGGATAATAACCGGGAATTTGATCCTCCGAAGATATCACCGCGTTCGGACCCGGTGGATTTCCAGCGCCCGGAGCTGGAAATCGGCGGAATAAATCAGTATTATGACCGTTTCAGTTATAAAATGACGCTGAAAGTAATCCAATAACAAGCGCGGCAGGTTTGTCAATTAAACTTTCCATTCCAGAGACTTGAATTTGTGTATGTTAATAATCCGTTCGTTTCAATTATATATAAAACCGGCAGTTTCATTTTTTCGGCTAACTCCAGCCCTTTATCCGGCCCAATAGTAAAAAACATACTGGATAATCCGTCGGAAGCCTCACGGGATTCTGATATAACACTCGCGCTAACCACTCCGTTCCGGACCGGATAGCCGGAAAACGGATTCATAATGTGAAAATAACGTATTCCGTTAGTAATAAAATACTGTTCATAATCTCCTGATGTCGCCACGGATTTTCCAGATTCAAGAACAATTGTCCCGAAAAGATCTCCGGATTTTCTGGGATGCCTTATTCCGATCAGCCAGTCAGAACCGTCGGGTTTCCTGCCGAATACCTTTAAATTGCCTCCGGCATCTGCAAAACCAGCTTTTATTCCTGAATCCTGAAGATACTTAACAACCTGATTTACGGTATACCCTTTGACGATCCCGCCAAGATCGATTTTCACATCATCGGACAAAGTTACCCTGCTTCCTTTAATTTTGATATTCCGGTAACCGACATGTTTCAGTATTTCATTAATCTCTGACGCGGCTGGAATATGGCCGTTATCATCATAAAATCCCCATACTTTCATCAACGGATAAACTGTAACATCAAAACGGCCGCCTGATATGGCGGATAAATCCAGCGCATCTTTTAAAACCGCTATTGAATCCGTATCCCAATCCGCAGAACGGGAAAAATTGAGCTTTGAGACAATAGAATCGTTGCTTGTTGTGCTGTATTTTACCTCATAATTTCGTACAATTTTAAAGGCGCCTTCAAAAATTAAATCGGCAGAAGCATCAGATAAATCGGTGTAAATTACAATCTGAAAGACAGTATGCATCATCAGCTCCGTCTTTTCAATCTTCCGCACCTCTTTTTTCACTGCACATCCGGTAAACATGAATATTAAAAACAATAAAAATATTGTTAAGATTTTTTTTGACATTAAACACTCCTTTTGTCTTCCAAAACTTTTGATTTCTCTTTAAACAAAACAAGGTATTCCACATTTCCACTTTTTGCCCCGGTAATCGGCGACTCTATTATTCCTATCGAATCAAGTCCTATCGATCCGGCAAATTTTATAACAGACTCGACTGCAATCTTCCTGAACTCTTCTTTAACCAGTCCTCTTCTTCCTATTTTCGTCCTATCAAGCTCAAACTGCGGCTTAAGTAGTGTAATGATTTCAAAACCTTTTTTCAACACTTTTATAAGCGGGTCCAGAATTTTTGTCAGAGAAATGAAAGATACATCGACTACTGCAAGTTCGGGCAAAGGATTAAATGTAATTTGATCTATATAACGTGCGTTAGTATTTTCCATAGTAACCACTCGTGTGTCACTCCTCAACTTCCAATCGAGCTGATTTGTTCCCGCGTCAACAGCATAAACAAGGCGCGCACCCCTTTCCAGAAGAACCTGTGTAAACCCGCCAGTTGAAGAACCGATATCCGCAGCGATCCTGCCTTTAACATCGATATGAAAAATATCCAGGGCATGGATTAATTTTAGCGCCCCACGGCCGACATATGGAGATTTTTCCCTGATTCTTAATGGAGCTGAACTATCAACCATTGTTCCCGGTTTTGTAACCGGATTTTCATTAACAAGCACATTACCGGCTATTATTTCTGCCTGAGCCTTCCGGCGTGAATCAACCAGCCCGAGCCTGTAAAGAATGGTATCTAGTCGTTCTTTATTGGACACATTTTTTCTCAATATAATCAATTTTTTGAAAACTACTTATAACGTTTTATTATTTCAAAAATAGCATAAAGAAAAGCAAAAACACCTAATATTGAAAGAATTGTATTCAGGATAATTCCACTTGGATCAAAAGCGGCTAAATATACAACAAAGGTTGATATTAATAAAAGCCCAATTATTAAATGGAAAAATTTCATTTTTGTGCAGCCAATATTTTCTTGATTTCTTTTGCAGTTTTCTCAACTGTAATATCAATTATTGAAACAATAAAGAAATAAATGCCTGCAGTTAAACCCAATATTCCGCCAATAATATAAAAATATTTCATATATACCTCATTATACTGTTAATAAATTATAAATAAAACAATGAAAAGAGTCAACGGGTGGTATAATTAAAGGTATAATTAAAGTTTTATCTTTCATTCTTTTCTCTTATAGTCTTTAATTTTTTAAATTTACAAATTCTTATCACTTTGAGCAAACTTGTGAATAATCAAAATTTTATTTTTATATGTTTTCCCGGAGAATTATTGCATAGTAAGAACAGGGCTTCAGGAAAATCACGGCAATTTTTTGCTGTTTTTGCTGCCATAAGGTACAATATTTCTAAATATAACCTATCACTTTAATAATTGGAGGTATATCGTGAAAATGTTTATGAAAGCAGCTCTTTCGGTATTTTTGGGTTTTGTTTTTCTTATTATTTATTCCTGTTCCGCACAACCGGGTTCAAACGGCGGAAATTCTTCTTCATCATCGATCAGTAAAGGCAGTATAACAATCCATTTCGGTATTTCCGGCAACTCCGGAAGCTATGTCAACACAAGTATCAGTAAAACGGTGGTGGCTAATTTCTCAAACGCTGTCGATACTTACAGCGTTTCGCTGGCCAGCCAGAACGGTTTTTCAACAAAAACCGCAACGGTATCGGCGGCTTCAAACTCAATTACTTTTTCCAATGTTGAGGTCGGGACCTGGGATATATCCGTTAACGCCTTGAAAAGCGGCTTATCGGCCGGAACCGGGAGTTTATCCAACCAGAACCTGACATCCGGGGCGACATTGAACCTCACAATACCGATCATCTTTTCACAAACCGCCGGGACAGGGAATATGTCTCTTACAGTTCAGTTCCCGGTATCGACGGGCATTAATTATATTTCCGGCACAATAGCCGGGACGAATTTAATACCGGTAATCACTACCTGCTCGACCAACTCAAATTATTATCAGGCGGCATTCAGCCTGGCAAGCATCAATAGCGGTTATCAATCACTGGTAATGACGTTCATGAGAGGGGGAGCTTCAGGAACCACGGCGGGTATTTTCAGGGAATCGGTCAATATCTGGAACAATGTGACCAGCGACCAATGGATTGACCCGAACGGCAACCTTGTCCCTGTCCGTGTTTTCAGCGCGAACGAGTTCTATAACGCTAACGCGAGCTTGTCGGGACTCAGTTTATCTGCCGGAACTCTGCTCTTCAGTTCATCAACAACAAATTACAATACCGGGAATGTTAACATTTCCGGTACGACCGTCACCCCGACCGGTTCGATCAGCGGACAGTATATCCAGTACAGTGTCAACAGCGGAAGCTGGAACTATATCGAATCCGGGACAACATCGGGAATTTTACCGCTCAACCCGGGATTAAACAATATATCGGTAAAAGTTACCGCCCCGGACAAACAGAATGTGATGACCTACTCTATCCTTATTTCTAATGCATATACAATTAATTCGAGCGCCGATGTAAACGGTTCGATCACTCCATCCGGAAATGTCGCCGTGAATCCGGGAGCAAACCAGGGCTACACAATAACGCCGAATACCGGGTTCCAGGTAAGCAACGTAACGGTCGATGGAGTAAGCCAGGGCGCGGTCACATCTTATACGTTCACCAATGTTCAGGCAAACCATACAATCAGCGTTACGTTCATGTTAATCCCATACACAATAACGGCAAACGCCGGAGCGAACGGATCAATCAGCCCTTCCGGCAGTGTGGCGGTAAACTACGATTCAAGCCAGAGTTTCACTATCACGCCGAATACAGGGTACCAGATCAGCAATGTAGCAGTCGATGGGGTAAGCCAGGGTATAATAACATCATATACATTCACAAATGTTCAGGCAAACCATACGATTAGCGCCGGATTCAAACCGCTCACCGGCACTGTTATAATAGGATTTACAATATCCAACCCGAATTACCAGGCAGTAACATTTGCTACAAACAGCATAACCATTGCGCGAGGTCAGACCCTTACTTTATCTACCACAAACCAGAACTTAACCGGTTTAAGCGGCTGGAACTGGTATGTTGATAATGTGCAGGATAGCGCTCAAACAACCTCGACTTACAGCTGGAATTCGACAGGTAAACAGCCGGGCCAATACATAATCAATATGGATGTTGTCTATAACAGCATCGATTATTCCGGCTCTTTGATAGTAACCGTTGTATCCGGTTATTCCATAACATTTAATCCTGGCGGCGGAAGCGGGACAATGCAGAGCTCAAATAATTCCCGTCGGTTCAACGGCAAATCTGACTTCTAATTCTTTCACTTATACAGGCTATACATTCGCGGGATGGAGCAATTCGAGCGGTGTTTCATACGCGGATACTGCCAGTTATACTATGGGAACCGCCAATGTAACACTGTACGCATGCTGGATCAGCACCAAATTCATATTCCCTTTCAGGCGGTAAGATCACTATCACCAATTTCGGAAATTCGGCCGGGAATGTTGTTATTCCCTCTACGATTAACGGATATCCTGTAGTAAGCATTGGTAATTCCGCATTTCAAAACTGTTCCAACCTGGCCAGTATAACTATTCCGGATTCAGTCACTAATTTGGGTCAGAATGCGTTTGTTAATTGCTCCAATCTCACCAGCGCTATTCTTGGGAACTCAATATCATCCATTGGAGGTTCTGCATTCCTGTCTTGTATCAAACTTACCAATATTAATATACCAAATACAGTCACTTATATTGGACCCGGCGCTTTTTGTTACTGTTATAGCTTAAATAGTATCTTTATTCCCAAATCAGTCACAACTATAGGTGCGCCGGCATTTGGGGTATGCACAAATTTAACCAATGTTACATTTGAAAGTTCAAATTGCTCTCTGGGTATTTTGCCGCCTTCTTCAACCGTGTTTGATGGCGATACAAAGGTTACCGTGAGGGCGCCCGCAAACGGGACTGTACAAAGTTACTGTACTGCTCACAGCATACCATTTGCGGCATATTGAAACAAACCATTCGTAATCGATAAAAAGAGCGGGGCTGATGGCCCCGCCTTGTTTTTGATTATATTCGTCTCCACTCAGGATGACAATCGTCGGAGTCTACACTGAGCTGGTTGAGCCACTTAGGATGGACTGATTTAAAACAGAAATGTACGGCATAAAGTCACCCTGAGCGGACAGACTGTGTGAAAACTTGGCTTTTTGAAGCGTAATTCTATATTTTCCGTTTTATAACTTCAATAAATAGGTAATGAAAAATAGTTTTCACACAGTCTGGGAGACGAAGGGTGACATGATTCTTTGGCATAGAATCCAGCCGAAGTCTTTTATTGATATGCATGTCTTTTTAGATAAAACCCTTTTGAAATCAACTCCCGGATAAAATGTCTTGGTAAAGATTTATCCAAACATAACAAAAGTAAGAAGTCAAAACGGCCTTATTCGTGAAAATAAACCATTTTTACAAACGATTTTATTCTCTTGCAGATAGGATTTGAAAACAAACTGGAGAACCTTATAGCTCCACTACTAAATCCTTTCAATTAGAAATCACGGCAAAACTATGAAGGTTTTATCCAAAAGATTGTATTCTTTTCCCCAAACGTTTTTTTTGTTTTTTACCACCCGCCTTCGTGGTACAACATATCGACCTCCTGAGAAGAAATCGCCCGATTATAGACGCGGATATCATCAATATAACCATTGAAAGGATACCAGGTATCGGCAAGTATACCTACGTTGAAACCGTAAGACGTATAATAAACTAGCGGACCGGAATAATCCGCAGCGGCCGCAACTAAAGTATCGTTTATATAAAGCGAAAGACCCACACCTGTCTGATAAATCATTACGGCATGGTACCAGGTATTCTGCTGAATATTGGTGTAGATTAAATAAACACCACTGGCAGGGTATGCGGATATCCATGCCTGAAGCGAATGATTGTCTGCCATAAGTAAGTGGTAACCCCATGAATCCGTATTGTCTATACCTTCATTGATGATATAAGTTCCTCCGGTAGTGCTGGCAGTAGTATAAAACCAGACAGACACACTAACACTTTGTGAAGGCTGTAGAATAACCGACGTTGAAGGTGAAGGATCGATATATCCGTTTATAAATGAATATGCGTTATTAGCTACTCCAAATCTATCTGTCGTAGGCGTTACACTTCCGCTCAAGATTCCGTTGAGACCGCTACTGCTCTGATCGTTGATACTGCCTGCTGTAAATGGATAATAAAGAATCAGTCCATTGTTGGTATCTGCGGCGGTTGGTGCGCCAACGGTAATATTGGTGATATTGGTCGCGGTTGCTCCATCGTCGCCGAAAGCTACTGCCGCAACAGAATAACTACCTGTTGCCAAAGAAGGCCACAGTACGTTGTAAGGTGCGTTCGTTGAGTTTCCGATCAGTGTGCCGTTGTTGTAATAGCTGACGTTAGTGACCAGTACCGGACTGCCGTTCGTCGAAGCCGTTAAAATGATATTCGCCGGGGCATTCAGCGTTGTACCGGAAACCGGAGTAAGTATAGAAATGGAGGGTGAAGAACCGCCGGGATTCACCACCGTAATGTTTGAAACAGTAAACGTACAGTTATTGAACACTTTATTCATGACGTTAACATAAATAACATTGTAAAATCCCACCGATAGAGGCTTTGTAGCAGTCCAGTTTGTTCCTGTAAGGGTTGGGCTGTCAAAATTTCCTCCATTTGTTATGATTGTTATGTTGCTGATTCCCGACAGGTCATCTTCAGCGCTGCCCGCCAGAGTAAAGTTTGTTACCTGGTCATAATCGGCAAGATTGAATACATCCAGCAACGGCGCATTGGTATCGACAATCACCCTGTCAGTGATCGTTTTCGAGTTGCCAGCGTTGTCCTGTATGTAGGCAATCACTATATTTGTGAAGTTTGCTGTAAACATAGGTGCGTTAACCCCCCAGCTTCCCATCGAGGTATTCTGATTAATTCCGTTCAATGTTACCCAGAATGTCTTAACCCCGCTGCCGGTTTCATTCGTAGTGCCTGAAAGAGGCGGAAAGATGCTGCTTGTTAAATATCCGTCGGTAAAGCTCGTAATTTCAACATCCGGCGGAGTCGTATCAACCGTAAAATTAATGTTAGTAATTATACTTGAATTTCCGGCTTTATCCAGCGCCCAGATGTTTATAGTATGAGCACCATCTGTAAAACCGTTCAAATTAATCGTTCCGTTTGCTGTTGTTGAAAATACATTATTTACTCCGCCGTCAGCCTGGTATAATTCCTGCAATATACCCGATCCTGAATCTGAACCGGTCACATTAATTGCAATGCTGCTAATATTGGTTAATACTGGAATCACCGTACTGACATTTATTAGAGGCTTTATTGTATCAACTATAAATGTGTTTGTCGCCGGGTAATTTGTTTTCCCATTATCACTAACTACTTTAAGAATTAAAGTATTGGTTCCTTCCGGCAAAGGCCCGACCGATGAAGCCGTTCCCCAATTATTTCCGCCTGTATTATTGCAGGATAATGGAGAGTTCATCGCGTTGTTTGTAATTATAAATACCAATGTAACGGTAAAAGGAGAAGCCACACTTGCTGTGCAGGCCACGTTCGGCATTATATAATTAAAGTTGGTAGCGGTATTATCCGCCGGAATGATTATTGATCCTGTCGGTATAGCGGGGCATACTACCCATATACTATTTGTCGGTGTGGAATTTCCAGCCTTATCGACAGCGTAATAATAGTTCGTATATATTCCATATCCAAGAGTCGCGATATTCGAACAGGTATTTCCGTTCATACCCATCTGGGCATAGCTCCCCCCTCCGATACTGGCATACGCCTTATCCACCCCGGCAAGATTATCGGTAACGCTGATTGTAAATGTAAAATTACTGCCGACATCTTCACCGTTTGTTGCCAGGACATTGAATATTACCGGACTGATGGTATCCATGATTATGTAATTTGTAGATGAATAATTTGTTTTATCGCTTGAGCCTATTGCCCTCACCATAACTGTGTTAGACAAATTTGCCGTCAGCGTAGCAAGAAATGTCCAGTTTGACGATACCGGCGTATAAACCGCTGCCTGGTATGCCCCGCCATTTATGCTCACCGCGACATTTGTGCTTGCTATACTATAGAACGTGTCTATATATGCCAGCCCGCTCAGATTAATAGCCGCGGTATTCGTTATAAGATTGATAAACTGTGCGTTTACAGTCACCGATGGCACATCGCTCAATGTCACCACTATATTCGTATAATTTGCCGACTTATTCCCAGCATTATCATAGGCGCATACTATATTCGTATGGCTTCCCGATGTCAGACCGCTGAAATTCGTTAACCAGGTATTCCCCGACAATGCGGCCAAACCGAATGATCCCCCGTCCTGCTGTACTTCTACATTACTGATACCGCTCATCGCATCAATTACAGTTCCCCCGAATGTGTACCCGCTGCCATTAGTACTTCCGCTCGCGGGTGTTATCCCGCTTATAACAGGAGGCACGCTGTCCACTATCACTGTCACTACCGGGGAGACACTGGTTTTACCGGTATTGCCGACTGCCATGGCCTGAAGGGTGTTTGTCTGATTTGAAAGAAATACCACAGCATTGGTTGACCAGTTGATGTTAGTAAAATTTGTCCCAATATTGAAATAAACCCCGTTATTTATATTCAATTCAATCTGAGATATTGTAAACCCGCTGCCGATTACTGCAGTTCCGCTTATGTTCATTATATTATTACTGACCGCCATATTGTTTGACGGATAATTGACCGTAATAACCGGCATATCGTTTGTTGATATGGCCGCGCTTGACGAAGATTCCACACTTGACGATGACTGCTTCTGTACGATTTCTTCGTAAATATCAGGGGGATAAAAGAGCTGGCAGGCAGATATTATTAAAATCATTATAACAATTACAATATATAATTTCATTATCCCTTTCATATAACCCCCGGTTTTATAAAATTATTCTGTAATTTTTAATTGTTTTTTAAATATAGATTTGGATTTTTGATTTTTAAATATTATTTCTATTTATTATGTGATATATAGAAATTATTGTCAAGTTAGAATTATTAAAATTGTTATATTTTTTTGGGTTGATTTGAGAAATGTTAAAAATATAAGCTCGAAATAAAAATTTAAAAGTTAATAGGGAGACTTTTTCAATTCTCAATTTTCATGTTAAATATAGATTCGATTCTTGCAAATTCAATCCTGGCGGATCTTATTCGAATTGCCGATTTTTCTATTAATTCTTTTAAAACTTTGAAATCAATCGGTTTGTTCATTATATAGTCCACAAGTTCTTTTATGGTCAATACTTCCGCAAGTTCTCTTGAAACATAGGAAGATATAAGAATACTTACAAAATCGCTGTATTTTTTCTTAACTGTTGAAAGAACATCCGTACCGCTTAGTTTCGGCATATTATGATCGATTATAATAATATCGTAATGATTTTTTATCAGTTCATCGAGTGCCAAAGACGAGTCCGTATAAGTTTGTATGTCATAATCAACGATATTCATTTTAATCTCATTTAATATAGCCGGTTCGTCATCAATAGCCATAATTAAAATATCACTATTTTTTCCCATTTTAATCTCCGATAATATTATTATCCCAGATTTTTCATTTAATACAACCACTATTTTATCGGTAATAATATGCTGAAAATTTATTCGCAGGTCTTACTGTGTCTTTATCAACCTTCCAAATTCAGCACCGAATTCCTTGCCTTTTTTTAATTCCTCGCTATCCGGGCCGCCCGGGAATTCAAAACTCATGGCCATATCCCAGTTTAACGGCTCAATAATCTTTTTAATTTCATTTAAAGCTCCCTTACTCCATCCATAACTGCCGAACATGGCCGTCTTTTTATTCATAACCCTTTTTAAAGCCGCCATTTCAAGGACCTGGGCTATAGGCGGGAAAAGGCTAACCTCATATGTCGGAGCACCTATCAATACTCCTTTCTGAGTCCAGAGCGAAGGCAGAATATAGCTAGGATGCGTGCGTGCCGCATCAAAAATATTTACCGCTACTCCTTCGCTTGAAATCCCCTGGGCAACCGCGTTCATCATCATTTCGGTGTTACCGTACATACTTCCATAGATCAGGGTTATGCCTGTCTCAGCCGGATTAGTTGCATATTCCGACCATTTTTTATAGAGATTTAAGATAAGTTCCGGATGTTTCCTCCAGATTAGTCCATGCGAAGGGGCAATAATATTAACAGGCAGGTCTTTGACTTTTTCAATTGCATTTAATACAGGGCGGGTAAATTTAGCGACAATATTTACAAAATACCGGAGTGATTCCCTCTGATAAAAACTTAAGTCCTCATACTCATCATCGAAAATAGCTCCGCTTAACGCGCCGAAACCTCCGAACGCATCGCAGGAAAAAAGTATTTTTTCGCTTTTTTCATAAGTAAACATCGTTTCCGGCCAATGGACAAAAGGGACATGAACGAACTTAAGAGTTTTTTTCCCAAGGGAGATTTCCTCACCATCTTGAACTTCGCGAATATTCGTATTTATTTGGTAAAAATCCTGAAGCATTTTTCTTGCTTTAGGAGTTGTGAGTATGGTTATATTCGGCGCAATCTTCCTTAACAAATGCAGTACTCCGGTGTGATCGGGTTCCATGTGGTTTAAAATAACATAATCCACTTCAGGTAGTTTTAAGACCTGGTCTATCTGGTCAAAGTAATTGTCCGATTTTATTGATTTTGCAAGATCGATGATAACTTTTTTTTCATCATTGATAAGATAAGAATTATAAGAGACGCCTTCTTTAGTAATAGGCCATAGGCCTTCAAATAAATCGGTTGTTCTGTCATTAACTCCGATCCAGTAAATATCATTCTTCAATTCAATAGAAGCCATAACACTCTCCCAAAACTTTAGCTTATAAAAATATGCCTATGAAATAATAAAATAATCCAAAAAAAATAACAACAAATTTCCTTGTTAAAATATTCCGGCTACAGATAAAAATTACTTGATTAAATCAAAATATTAACACAAAATAAATAGGTTACAAAATTAAATTAATTAACTTGAACGGAGATTGTATTATGGGTCAAATGATTGAAACTGCCTCGTTATTTCCGGAATTAAACAGGAGGCTTATCGGACTTTTACAAGAATTAAATCCTGGCGAATGGAACAGCCCGACGCTTTTTCCGAAATGGAAAGTTAAGGATATTGCTGCTCATTTATTGGATACGTCAATAAGAAGATTGTCATTTCAAAGAGATAATTATGTTCTTGAACCCGGAAGAACAATTTCCACATACATCGATCTGACAAAATACCTTACGGATATTGCCGATGAATGGGCCTCAGCCTTAAGCCGGGTAAGTACGGTTATTTTAATTCAACTGATTGAAGAATATCAAAACCAACTGGCCGGGTTTCTGAAGACCATCGATCCATATGGTACAGCTCCTTTCAGCATAGCATGGGCCGGCGAAGAAAAGTCGTTCAACTGGTTTGATATTGCGCGGGAATACACGGAACGATGGCACCATCAAATGCAGATAAGGGATGTTTTAAATAAGCCCCCATTATATGACAGAAATATATACTATCCGGTTATTGATACGTTCATGCGTGCCCTTCCATATCATTACCGGGACATTAGCGCAGATGAGGGGCATATTCTTTGTGTTTCAATAAACGGAGAAGCGGGAGGCAGGTGGTATTTAAAAAGAAAAAATCAAACCTGGATACTTCATAATCAAAATGATGAGATTCCTCATACAATTGTTACAATAGAAAATGAGGCTGCCTGGAAGATATTTGTAAAATGGGGCGATATAAAAAAACATTTTGAAATGATTAAAATATCAGGCGATGAATCATTGGGAAGGCATATTCTGGATATGACCTGTATTATGATATAGGCGGCATCGTGTCGCTGTCGAACTTACGCTCGGCAATATTATAATAAAATAAAAGCTTTTATGGAAGTTCCTATTCCCTTGGTTGCTTGAGCTGGTTTACGACGCCGTGTCGCTTGACGAATAAAGTTCGGCGTCCTGCGGATTTTAGGGTAGCTCTTATGGCGCCCATAATTACTTGTAATTGCTGGATTAAAAAGCTTTTTATATTTGAATAAAAAGTTTGGGGGAAATTATGAATAATCAAATCCTATCAATCATTCTTGCTTTTGCAGGAAGTTCCATAATTAATCTTGCGCAGGCTGTGCAAAAAATCGGGTTAGATATATCCGAAGAAAGAAAAATGAAAAAATGGGGAATATGGCTCATCGGAACAGCATTAATGATGACCGGTCCTCTGGTTATACAATACGCCACTTCATTCGGCGGGGCAACCCTGGTCGGGGCGATGAGCGGGACCGGCCTTGCAACTTTGACTTTATTTTCTCACTTTGTAATGAAAGAGAAGATAAAACCCAATGAATTAGCCGGAGTTGCTGTAATTCTTACAGCCTCAGTTTTTATCGGTATTTTTTCCACCGGTGCGGCTGTAAAATCCACAATTGATTTATTGCAGTTATATGTTTTCGTCGCTGTCGTTACTTTTATTTATATATTATTTACTATTATTTCATTAAAAACAAACAGGATGGCAGGCATTATAATAGGGGGATTCGCAGGCGCTGTCGGAGGGTTTGTTACACTGTTCCAGAAAGTGACAACTTCAAACCCGGCAGGTGCCGTTTCCATTTTTACCAATCCTTTTTTTTATACATGGATAATCGTTTCACTCTTTTCTTTTTTTATCCTCCAGTTTTCTTATAATAAAGATAAAGCTATCCGCATTGTACCATCATTTTCAGCAAATTTTATAATTATACCTGTGCTCGGCGGAGTAATTTGTTATCATGAAATATTAAATATATTCCAATGGATCGGAATTCTATTGATATTTTGCGGTGTACTGATAATCACTATCCGCCGGAGTAATAAATCCCGGGAAATGTTATAAAATCATTTCCCTTTATCGACCTTTGCCCAGTCTATCTTCACCCCGATTTTCCCGGCAATTTGATCCAAAGTTTGATCATTATGATAAAGCAAGCCTGCCGGCTCATAAGTTATTCCGCTGTCTGTTTTAGTATAGCGGAAAGCCTTATGATGAGATGATTTTATCTGTGTAATATTTGTACCGTTCTTTCCGGACAAATTCACTATGCCGTTACAGTCACAGATATAGGTATTGGTTTCATCTTCGGCTTTTATAAAGAAAGTTGTACCTCTTACCGAAGCGACAGAAACCGCTGTTTCAACAATGAAAGCCGAATTATTCTTCTTCTTGAACGGATTAAGGTTTTTCAGGATACAGGCAATGCCCCCGGAATTAATATTGAGGATTTTATGAGTTTCTGTTATGTCAAGCGTAATCTCGCTGTTTTCGATAATATGGATTATATTTTTTTCATTAAAAATGATTTCACATTCAGAGTCTTTGCCTGTTTTCACAATGCTTCCGGAAAGAACCGGAGCATCAATTTTTGCCGGCTGACCGTTAACAGTTACATCTCCCGTAAAAAAACCGATCTTTCCGTTGAACACAAACATATTCTTTTTCGCTCCAAAGACAACCGATAAATTAAGGATTAAAATAATACCGATAAAAATTGGGACAAAGTTACTTCTCATTTTGATCCTCCTTATTTAAAATCATTTTAACATAGCCAATATAATAATAATGTTTTGTTCTTTCGGCAAGCCTGATAATCACAAAATAAGGATATTTCTTGTACTTTTAACGGCGGAAAAATAAAACTTTGAAATGAACAAATCGTTATTTCAATTTGAAGTTGACAACAATCTGTTTATAAATAATAATATTACAGTAATATTATTACAGTAATATTATTACAGAGATTAATTTTTAAATATTGTTCCGGAGTTTAATAATGGAGAGATGCCCCTGGGGATTTAAAGATCCTCTTCTATTAAAATACCATGATGAGGAATGGGGCGTTCCTGTACATAATGAAACAAAACATTTTGAGTTTCTGCTACTAGAGGCAATGCAGGCAGGTCTTAGCTGGATGACTGTTTTGAGAAAGAGGCAAGAATTCAAACATTCCTTTGATAATTTTAACCCTGCTTTGATAGCGGAATATTCAGAAGATAAGATCCGGGATCTAATGAATAATCCGGGCATCATCAGAAATATCAGAAAAATAGAAGCCGCAATTAATAACGCCCGTATGTTCCTGAAGGCTGCGGAAGAATTCGGCAGCTTTGACAGTTATATCTGGTCATTTACCGGAAACAAAACAATTCATAACCAATGGGAAAAAATAAATGAACTTCCGGTATTTACAGCCCTGTCCGATAGGATATCCGCGGATTTAAAAAAAAGAGGCTTCCGGTTCATTGGTACAACAACAGTTTACGCACATTTACAGGCTATCGGTATTGTCAATGATCATTTAATCTCGTGCTTTCGCTATGAAGAGTTAAAAAACGGCTGAAAAACAAAACTTATTTAATTCCGAATCTTTTCATCTTCTGAGAAAGAGTATTCCGGTGAACTCCCAGTATTGAAGCGGCTTCCGAGATTTTCCAGTGGGATATTTCCAGAGCGTTAATAATCTGCGACTTTTCCATTTCATTAAGCTCAAGATTTGTGATTACAACATTGTCCTTCTTTATGAAATCAGTAATAGTATGAATATTACCGCTTGAAAGAGAAGCAAAGATATTTTCGGGAATATCCTCAAGGGAAATCTTGCTGTCATAAGTCATAATGATTGCATGGTGTATTGCATTTTCAAGCTGGCGTACGTTTCCCGACCAGCCGCTTGCAAGCAGGACCTTTATTACATCCTCATCTATGGAATCGATTCTAACATTTTCCGCATTCATGTAGTAATTTATAAAATGATTGATAAGGATCGGAATATCCTCTCTTCTTTCACGGAGTGGGGGAAGCCGGAGATAAATCACATTTAAACGGTAATAGAGGTCTTCACGAAAACGCGCTTTTGTAACATGCTGCCATAAGTCCCTGTTGGTAGCCGCAACTATTCTAACATCGATGGGGATATTCTCAAGCCCTCCGACACGTGTAATTACTTTATCCTCAATAACCCTCAGCATTTTGGATTGCAATGATAAAGACATTTCGCTTATCTCATCCAGGAATATGGTGCCGGTATTGGCGAGCTCGAATTTACCGATTTTTCTTTTATTTGCGCCGGTAAAAGCCCCTCTTTCATAACCGAAGAGACTCGCTTTCCAGAAGAGTTTCAGGTATTTCGGCGCAGTTGAGCTTTACTAGAGGCCCGCTTTTTCTTGGACCCAGATTATGAACTGCCTGTGCGAAGAGTTCCTTTCCCGTGCCGCTTTCCCCTTCTATTAAAACGTTAGCATAGCTGTTCGCCGCTTTTTGAACCTTCCTGAAAGCCTGGACGATTGCCTGTGACTGGCCTATTATTCCAAGCCTGTTCATTTGATTGATAATTTCCCGGCTGCCGGGATCGGATTTTGCCACAAAACTGCTGATGACATTAATATAATCCATACTTTACCGTCACTTATAATCCAGGATGTCATTTTTCAGTTCTTTATAATATTTCCCGGCTGAATCTTTAATTCCGGCATCATAATCGCCGTTAATGATTGACTCAAAAATATCCTTCGCCGCATAAGCGTCAGGAACAAATTGATATATTCTTGCAATATTGATCATTGAAGTACCGAAAAATTTTTTATCGCTGTTATATATTTTAGTCCGGCTGATAATCGTATCAAGTAAACTCTTATCAATACTGTTCATACCAAGTATAAGATCTTCCAGGCCAAGCAAGGTGTCTTTAATGGTAGATTCATCACCCGGCACCGCAGTTCCGGTAAGGATATTAAGATAATTCCTGAGTGATTCTTTATTATTCAGCTGTCTTTGCTGGATTTTTGCGGTATAATACAATTTTTTCGCGGGCTGAATGACCTGATCTATCTGTGACTGGGCTTCCGTAAGACTTTTCATTCCTATAAGAGTATCGATCAGCTTATACCGGATTTTTTCTTTTTCTTCAGGAGTAACATTTGCAGAATTAAGCATTTTCCTGTACTCGCCGGCCGCGCTCTCCTGTGAGAGTCCTTCGGTAGAAGTAATGACCATAGATGGAAATATAGATTGATTTGTCCCCTGTTCCATCTGAGGCTGGGTCTCTGGAGCTGATGATGCTTGATTTGTTGATAATTCTACAACTGAAGATGAAGATATGGACTGTTTTTGCACGGTTTGCAGCTGAATATAATAATATATATTAGTCTGCATGTTCCCGTCAACATTAATTATTTGAAATTGTATTTTACTGTCGGTCTTCCCGCTGTGAAAAAGAAAAAAACCCTTATCCTGTCTGGAATTATCTTTTAAATATTTTGTATCTCCCTGAATCGATTTTAATACGACAAAATTATTATTTTGAGGCAGGTTTATGGAAAAATCATTATTTTCCGGAATCTGGAGCTGTTTATGGATCTCGGCGATTTTTTTAACCGCCGTTTCAGTAATAACAGGTTTATTGACTACGATATTCGTTTCTGTTTTTTTCTGGCCTTCGGATTTGTTGATTTTTAAACCGCTTTCCTTTAATAACTGGTCTATTGAAAACAGGCTGACATGATTCAAATTCCTAAAAAAAATCAGATGTTCCTGCGTAAAACAAGCCTGTAAAAGTATCATCAAAAATAATAATGTTTTTTTTAAACGGCTGAAGAGCATTAACAAATTCCCCCAAATTTTCTATCCTAAGGATCTAACGATTCATAGAATCAACAGATTCCTTAGGATCTATTGATCCTTTAGATAATTTATATACTCCATTGCCTTTTTATTATCGGGATGTATGACAAGTACCTCCTGGAAAGCATTTTTAGCTTCACCATAATGATGCAGCTCGATAAACATCAATCCCAGTTTATACAATATTTCAGGATTATTCCTAAAATACTTCTGATATTCCGATAACAACACTACCGCTGATGAAATTTCATTCAATTTAATTTTTGTTAAGGCAAGCGCATAAATTATATCAGGACTTCTCTGAATAATCAAAGCTTTATTCAAAAACCTTTCCGCTTCTTCAAACCTTTCCTCATACCCTTCAAGAATACCAATACTATAAAGAATATTAATATCCTCCGGACTAATTTCCAGCCCCAATGTAAGGTATTCCCTGGCTTTCAAAATATTATCAAGTTTCATGTAAGAACAGCCGGTTATGTAATAGATAAATGCATTATATTTATCTTTTTCAATTACTATTTTGCTGTATTCAATAGCATTTAAATATTCTTCTTTATAATAATAACAAATTGCAAGGTTTTCATATATATCTTTAAAACCTTGTTTATTTGATATCTCAATAAAGGAGTTTTTTATACTCAGTTTTAATTTTTCAAGACAGAGTAGAAAATAATCAAGGGCGTATTGATATTCTTTTTCTGCCATAAATAATAACCCAATTTTATAGGCATATTCGGTATTTTTTTGACCGCGGCTTTCATCATTACAGGTCAGTTTAAAAGCCTTTTTAAAACTAATCCGGGCTTCATTACGATTACCGAGTTTGAGGTTTAGATTTCCAAGCTTTTCCCAGACATCCGGCATAGCATGGTTCAGATCGCCGGCCTTTTTATAAGCGTCCAAGGCCCGGCTCATTTGTTCCATTGATTCATAAACAACGCCAAGATAATACCATGCTTCAGGCATCAAAGGATCAATTTCAACAGCCGTATTAAGAAATTCAAGGGCTTTACCCCCGTTTCCTATCTCTAAATAAGCGACTGAAAGGCTCACATAAGCGCTAATATAGCGTTTCCCATCCCAGCCGATCACTCTCTGGAAACATTCTATTGCCTTTCTGAATTCCTGAAGCTGGCTGTAAGCGATACCGAGACCGAAAGTAGCGTCGATATCATTATTTCTTAAAGATAAATACTTAATAAAATAGTCTCTCGCCTCGCTTGAAAATTTGAAATGTATTAGACTTATGCCTATATTATAGATTAATTCAGGAGGTGTTTGATGTGTAATCAGGGAATGAAAGTTTTCCATTGCTTTTATTATTTCATTAATTCCAAGATACGCAAAACCAAGATTGTATGAGAGATCAAAAGAAAATTCTTTTTTACTTTTGAGTTTTTCAAAATGCCCAATGGCCTCTCTATATAATTTCAATGACAGGCAGCAGAAACCCAGATTATACAGACCTGTAACATTATCCGGATTTATAGATATCAGTTTTTCAAGATATGACCTTGCATTTTTAAAATCCTGGAAATACAGGTAACATATTGAAATATTGCTGAAAACGCTTTCCTTATTTATAAAATCATTTTCTTTCAAAGCTTCAAGCAATAAATCCAGGGCTTCTTTATATTTTTTCACGGCAATCAAGTCTTCGGCTTCAAGTTCCCTGAGATATGAATGTACTTTATTCATCATATTTCCTTAAAGTAGGTTTTTCGATAATAAGAAGTTCACTATCGACATTTAATAATTGGTTTTCAGTTTCAGAATAATGCAGAGATGTAATATAGATTATACCGTTTACAGTTCTGGCGGATTTTTCATAAGCTTTAATTAAACCCCTGGCAAGTAATTTAGCGATATAACTGAAAGGTTTATTAACTTTCATCGAAACTTTGAGTGTCATATTATTTGAGCCGGAGCCTGCACTGGAATATAGATATGGATTCACTCCTTTATAAGGATACTCATATATGAAAAAACCATTGCCGATTTTTTTAATATTCGATCCGGCGGCTTTATTTAGACTGAGTCCTCCTATATTAGAATAATCAAGATTTAATTTCAGTGAATTCTTGGAAATACTAAAATTTACACCCTTTTCTACAGAATAATATACCGAAACGGCATCCTTGAAGGCTGACTCATCACTGTATCCAATGCCAAAGGAAGATACCGATATCAATGAAGACCGATCAATCATACCATTAGTCGATTCAATGATTTTTAAGCCTTCAGCAGGGCTTTTACCGGATTCTTCATAATTAAGGGCGCCTTTATTTTGATCAGCGATAGTAGATGTGTTTTTTATGCAGGAAATGAATGCTGACAGCAATAAAGAGTATATTATAAGGAGTATTATTTTTTTCAAATTATGCTCCCTGATTTAAGCAATAACTTCAATCAGTTCATTTTAATACTTTTTCGATAAAAATCCTGGCCAGTTCCGGATCAAATTGAGTTCCGGAATTATTTATAATTTCATTCTTTGCTTCTTCAGCGGACAATTCATTCCTGAATATTAATTTTGTAGTCATTGAAACATAAGAATTAGCAAGATTCCCGATTCTTGCAACCAGGGGAATATCTTCGCCTTTTAGCTTTTCAGGATATCCTTCACCGTCAAACCTTTCATGATGATAATAAATCAAATCCAGTATATCCTGATTATTTATTAAAATAGGCATTACAATTTTTTTACCGATAACCGGATGCGTTTTGACAAGATTGAATTCCTCCTCTGTTAATTTGCCCGGTTTAAGAAGAACCGCGTCGGGTATTCCGATTTTACCGATGTCATGAAGTTTGGCGCTGATTCTTATATTTTCAATTTTCTGAGGACCCAGACCAGCCGCTTCGGCAATTTTTACCGAATAATCGGAAACAAGCTGGGAATGCTCAAGAGTGGTTTTGCTTTTAGCCTCAAGAATATTCAGCAAAACATTGAGAGTTTCAAAGAAGGATGCCTGAATTTTTTCAGTCGCTTCTTTCACTTTATTTTCAAGTGATATTATATAGCTGTTTCTTTCATCAATCAGCTTAAGGCGGTCAATGACCCTGTTGACTGAAAACATCATTTCATCAATTGAAAAAGGCTTTAAAATATAATCATAAGCGCCGTTCCGCATAGCCTCTCTAACCAGATCAATATTGCTGTAAGCCGAAACCACTATAATATGAACATCATTATTAATGCTTTTAAGCTTTCTAATAAGATCTATTCCTGAAAGCCTCGGCATCAAAATATCTGTAATTACGATATTAATCGGATTGTTTTCGTAAAGATACAATGCCCTATCCCCGTCATTTGCCGTGAAAACGGCACTTGTATGCGGGTTAATCGCTAAAATATCCGAAATTATTTTAACAATCGGAAATTCATCATCCGCGACAAGAAAACTGTACTTTTTCTGCTCTGCCATTTCAATACTCCCTTAAAAATATTAATTGATGTTAAGATAAAACCAGGCGTTCGCGTTATTGCTTTGCAATCTGAGTGATGTCATAAAAAATTTCCTGCTTAATCGCGGATATTTCATTTTTCTTAAACACATACCTATTTTATTGTTAAAATCCGCCGAATTACAATAAATATTTACCGCGTCAACATATTTTTCCAGCGCATCACGATATTTACTCTGGTAATAATAAATTTCACCAACCTGAAAAAATGCCAGGGATTTAATAAAATCATTCTGCGATTCGCCGATTACTTTGTTGAAATAGCTTTCGGCTTGTTTATAATCTTCCAGGTAATAGTATGACATACCGATAAAATATATATCATCCATAAATGGAATGATCTTATAGCTATGGCTCAAATCGGCTATCGCTTCATTATATTTTCCGCTTTTATAGTTGGAAATTCCTCTGATTTTATAAGCGTAAACCTGGAATTCTTCCGGTACCACATGAATATCGGATAAATTAGATAATACAATTCCGAACTGTTGGGGATTCTTCGCTTCTAAAAATGTCTGATAAGTCTTCGCAAGCTGTGCGTAGCCTTCAACTTCAGAATAATGCCCGTCTTCAGCAAGAGATTTCAATTTCTGTATAAAATCAGTATCTCCATCAAGGGCAAGCTTAAGAACAATCCTGTATTGCCTTCTCTGGTAATGTAAATTGTTTTTATTTTTAATATCATCCAGCAAATGATATGCCCTTAAATAATCACCCTTATCATACAATTCATCGAATTTATAATACTTTGAGCAGGAAGTCAGAATTAATAATGATAAAAGAAATAAAAGATATTTTTGATTCATTTAACCCTCACTTAGCGCTTAAATCCCAGAAAGAAAAACTCTCCGGAAACATGAAAATTTTAATATTCCGTCCGTTTATATTTAATATAGAACTGCCCTCTTTGCTTTTGAATGTCCCGCTTATTTCATATATATTATCAAACTTAAAGATTGAAAAAGTATCGCTGAAATTGAAAGCAATAACTTTTTTTCCATTATACCAGATCATTTTTTCCTTTGAAATCAATATCTTCTTATCTAATGAAAAATCAGCTAAAAAATCCATTAAGTCTGCGTTAAAATTATTAAAAAAATTATATGGAACAGCAAGTTTTGCCCCGCCGGCATAAAGAAAGACGAAAGCAGAGCAATTATTAACAGAAGTGCCGCCGCTTTCAATATAATAAATTTCGTTCTTATCAATTGCAATTTGATCCAGATAATAAAAATCCGGGACCGGCATCATAAATGCTCTTTCCCGTAATTCCCAGTAAATATCCGATGAAATATCAGAATTTGTTGACCCGGAAAAAAGCAGGGCCGATATGCCGAAATGATCTCTTACGAATTGCGAATAATCCTCCCTGATATTATCCGGCAGATCCCTTAAGTCAATTACCCAGCGTTCAACAGGCAAATCTCTAATATTTTTAATAATTTCTTCGATTTTTTTATATGTTTGCAAATTTTTAATATCCACTATATATTGCCCGGAGTATGAAAGGCTATCCGGCGTAAAGTCCTCTATATTCCATTCGTTTTTATTATAACCCGCCTTTTGTTTAAACAAATTCACTCTGGAATAAAGAGATATTTTTCTAGTTTTAAGATATTTAGAGACGGCCTGGAATGAGCTAAAATCACCGTAAAATGTCGAATATGAGCCACGTTGAAATTTATTTCCCAAATCATTAAAATCATAAACATCATCATCTTCAGTTTTCAGACTTCCATCATAACCCTTAAATGGAGCACTGATTATAACCGCATCAATATTGGTTATGCCTGAATTTGAAAGGTCCTGAATGATGTCGAAATATGGCAAACCCTGATAATCCAGAATTATTCCGGAGTAGGCATCCGAGAAAAAAAATATTATAAATAAAATCAATGAACCGGTTATAAAAATAATATTTTTAGCAAAAATGATCGAAAGATTTTTTATAAAATTATGATTCATTTTTTATATTCTCAAATTATTAAGTTAATATGTTTGTTTTTATTTTAATTTCATATAAGCAAGCGCTGCGGAACCCATTATTCCGGCCTGATTTCCAAGTCTGGCGAAGCATATTTCAACAGCTTCCCAGGCTTTCGGCGCAGCATTTAATCTTGCATAATATTTAACTTTATCCAATAACATTTCGCCTGAATGAGATAATCCTCCTCCAAGTATACACAACTCCGGATTAAAACAGTTGATAAGGCTCCCCACTCCGATGCCGATATACCGCGACATTTCTTCAAAGATTCCCAAAGCGGCAGGATCATTATTTTTCGCTTCATCAACAATAACTTTTGCATTTATATTATCCGGATAATATTTAGTCAATGCGGTTTCAACTCCCCTTCCAATTAAACATTTAGCTCTTTTAATCATTGCGGACGCGGAGCCGTAAGTTTCCCAGCATCCGAAATTACCGCAGCCGCATTGCCTCCCTTCAGGTACAATAACCATGTGGCCGATTTCCCCGGCGCATCCGTTCGCGCCGCTATATATATCACCATTAATGAATATTCCGCCTCCAATACCTGTTCCCAGTGTAATCAAAATGAAATTTTTTTTCCCTTTACCAACTCCGAAGACAAACTCTCCTCTCGCGGCGTTATTGGCATCATTATCAACAAAAACCGGAATATTGAAGGCTTTTTCCATTTCTTTAGCTATAGGATAATTATCAAATACACGTATATTGGCAAAGATTGTAATATTCCCATTTTCCATTGCGATTCCGGGAACGCCTATCCCGATTGCTTTGATATCATATTTCCTGTTATTCTCAGCTATTCTGGATATGACATTTTTTATATTTTCAACAACAACTTTCGCTGAATTTGCTTCGACCCCCGTCGGTATTTCATATGAATCCGCAACTTTTCCGCTGGCATCGATCAACCCGGCTTTAATTGATGTTCCGCCAAGATCAACGCCTATATTATAATCCATATTCTTCCTCAACCTCAAGCTCTATTTAAGAATCTGACCGATCCGCTCGATCACCTTTTCCCTGTCTAAAGGCTTGACAATATAGCCTTTTGCGCCAAGTTTGATCGCTTCTTTAACAGATTCGGCTGTTCCAATGGCGGTAATCATTATAACCACTGCATTCGGATCAAATAATTTTATCTGTTTCAGGGCTTCCAGACCGTCCATTTCCGGCATTGTAATATCAAGTGTTATTAGATCTACATCCGAATGCAATTTTTTAAATAATTCAATCCCAGCTTTTCCATTTTCTGCCGTACCGATTATCTCAAAATCCCTGGACATAAAAATCTGGCTTAAATGCTTTATGATAAACTGAGAATCATCTATAATTATGACCTTAATATTCCCGCCCCCCGGTTTTCTGCCAGTAGGAAGACCATTTTCATCAAAAATAATACCCATAATATCCTCCTCTATTCCTTAAAAGCAATATTTATTTCAACAATACCGACACCGGTATCTATCGGTATTATTAGAGCTTCCATATCAGAGAACTCATAAATATTCAAATTTGTTCCGGTGATTATAGTCGGCGGAGTAAAATTGAATGCGAGCTTTTCTTTTTCCAGTTTTGTTACTGATCTGCCGGTTATCATGTTTGCAAGTTCACCGATTGTACTCCTTGCCATTTCGTTAAAAGACTTGAATTCCTCACCGCCATTGAGTTTGCTTGCAATTTTTAAAGACGTTTCTTCTGTCATATCGAATACAAGCCTCCCCTTAATACTACCAATTACACCGATAACAACAGCAACTCCCTTCATAGACTCACCCAATTTTTTAAGGTAAAGCTGGCCTCTCTTAACCGTGGTTTGCAGAACTTCATTCAATATGTCAAAGGATGCTTCAACAAAAGGATTAATGTACTCAATCCGCATAGTATCCTCCCAATTATTTTAGTGAAATTATGTACTTCAATAGATTATCAATATTTATCATCAGTATCTCTTTCGAGCCGTCAAGAATAACTCCGCTAAAAAGGGAGTTTTTAGACCATCTTTCGATATTATTTCCGGTTTTGAAATTTTCTTCGGTGGCAGG
This sequence comes from uncultured Spirochaetota bacterium, assembly GCA_963783575.1. Taxonomy (GTDB): domain Bacteria; phylum Spirochaetota; class Brevinematia; order Brevinematales; family JAOACQ01; genus CAWEAK01. The sequence continues at coordinate 135,842 of CAWAOD010000010.1, forward strand.
AATATTTTTATAGATGCTGTCGATTAAAATTCCGAATACATCCTTATCCTTTTTAATCATTATGATGAACTTATCTTCTTCATTGACAACATTAAGACCTTTCATCGCGTCCTTCATACCAAGTATCAGCTTAAGGCTATAAGTCGGGAGAATGTTTCCCCGCAGGTTTAAAACACCCAGAAGAGTTTCATTGGTGTTTGGAACACGGTATATTTTTCTTGCAAAAATGATTTCCTGGATATTCATAACATCCATTGAATAAATGCTTGATTCAAGACGAAAAGCTATGGATTGAAAAATAATTTTTGCCTTTTTCTCAACCTCAATTGTTTCTTCAACTTTTCTATTTAAAATCTTTTCTTCCAAGAGATTGCCTCCTTATTTTTATCATTATCCAATATAATTTAACAGAAATCAATGGATAATAAAATTGAAGCATAGGTTTAAATTTCAGGCATTATTTAAAATAAATAAAAATCCGGTTATCATCATTCAACTTTTACCTTTGAAGTACTGATTGATAATTTGTGACGTATCAATAATATATCCTATATCACCGTTACCAATGATGGTAGCTGCCGATATTCCAGGGCTTTTGATCAGTTTGGTATTAAGAGATTTAATCACAATGTCCTGCTCGCCGATCACCTCATTTACCAGAATACCGATAAAGCTATCTCCGTATTTGGCGATAATACAATATTCTTTTACATCTTCGCCGGCTTTGACCACTTCATTATAGAAATACTTCTTGAGCGACATTACGGGAATATATTTCCCACGCAGCTCTATATTCAGCCGGCTATTAATCTCTTTTAACTCCTTCAGGTTTATAATTACAGTTTCCTCAACAGATGCCACCGGTATAACATAGTGCATATTATTAACAACGATAAGCAGACCCTGAATTATCGCCAGTGTAAGCGGAAGCCTGATAACGATTCTTGTACCTTTTCCCTTTACAGTTGAAACTCCTACGTTGCCGCCGATTTCTTCAATTTTTTTCTTAACTACATCCATACCGACGCCTCGTCCGGAAAGATCGGACACTTTTTTTGCCGTTGATAAACCTGGTAAAAAAATCAGGCTTAATAATTCCTTTTGAGATAACTTATCGGCGTTATCCCTTGATATAAAACCGCTTTTTATGGCTTCTTTTTTGATTGTTTCTACATCAATGCCCTTACCATCATCTGAAACTTCAATGGCTATACTGTCTCCTTCATGTACCGCTTTTAGTACGATTTTCCCGATTTCCTGCTTACCAAGCCTTTTCCTGTCCTGCGGAAGTTCTATTCCATGATCAACGGCATTCCTGAGCAGATGAATCAGCGGATCGAAGATGTCATCAACCATACCTTTATCAATCTCAGTTTCTACACCCTCAATAACAAGTTCGATCTTCTTACCCAGTTTGTCGGCCATATCGCGGATTAACCTCGGAAATCGAGAAAACACCATCTGGATCGGCACCATCCTCATATTCATTACGTTTTCCTGGAGGGAAGATGAAATCCTGTTCAGACGCTGTATACTTTCGGAAAAAATATCGAATGATGAGAAAAGATCATTGAAAGTATTGAAAAGAATCGAATTCTTCCTTGCAACCGTATCATTATCGCCTGTAAGGTTTAACTTTACAATCCCGCTAATAAAATCTTTGAGGTTAGTTTTAATATCTCCGGTAATCCTGTCGAACTCAGCGTTAATCTGCATAAAATTCGCTTTTGTTATAACCATTTCACCGAGCAGGTTTATCAATTCATCGATTTTCCAGCTTTCGACCCTTAATGTGGCTATATTTCTTTTTTGTATATTCTCATTCTCAATTGTATTTTTATCAATACCGCCATTTTTTAATACCTGAGCCTGGATAGGTTCATTATTAGCCGTTTCAATTTCGTCTATTTTTTCACCGATTACAATTTTTCCCGATGAAATTTCGGCATTATTTTGTGAAACAGGCGCTTCTGTTCTTGATATTAAACCCTTCTGCCGGACAAGATTTTCACTAATAATATTCTCAAATTCTTTAAGTTTTTCCGGTATGATTTTTGTTATTATCACATCTTCTACCATATCTTTCAAGTATGTCTTATCCCGGATAAACTGTTCATCCTTTTCCGTGTTAATGATAAATGTAAGATTATTGTAAAATTTTGTCTCAAGTTCCTGAATCGAAGGATAGATTTTAATAATTTCAGAAAAATCATTAAGAAGAGCGTATATCTGGAATCCGGAAACATCTTTCATTTCATAACTATCATCAAGATTATAACATAATAAGTAAACATTCTTACCCTGTTCAATAAACTCATTCAATAAAGAAAGGTCATAATTTGTTAATTGAATCTGCAAAATAATCTGTTGTATATTATCCAGGCTGTAGCTTATTTTTTTATTCAGCTTAAGATCTGAATGAATTTTATTAATATCTGCCGATACCGGTTCTTCCTTATTAACAGTGACTACTGAATTTTTAATTTCAAGCAAATTCTTTTTTATTTCCTCACTTTCTCCTTCAGCGTAAACCTCGTCTTTTTCCCTGCTGGTAAGCATATGTTCAAGTTCATCCCTGCATTTTAATAAGAGTGAGATATTCTCCGTTTTTAGTGCCACCTTCTTTTTTCGAACCATATCAAGAACATCTTCCATAATATGTGTCAACGACTGAATTTCATCGAAGCCGACCGTACCGGCCCCCCCCTTGATAGTATGAGCTACCCTGAAAACTTCATTTATAGCTTTATCATCATTCGGATTTTTTTCCAATTCAAGAAGGCATTTTTCAAGGTTGTCCAGAAGGTCAAAAGCTTCATCCAGGAAATCTTTTTTCAATTCCTGAGAAAAATCAGTCATTCCAGTCCCCTAAAATTAAATTTTATAAAAAAGTTAAATTGCTCACTCATGACAGATATTTACATTATATTTTAAAAGACATTTTATATCAATAAACTATAAATTAATATCCGGCGGCTAAAATTAATTCCTTTGTGATATCTTATTGATAGCTGTGCCAATATCCTTAATGTCAATTACAATATCAATACCACCGTTTTTAACCGAATTTCCAGGCATCCCCCATACAACGGAACTCTCTTTATCCTGTGCTATCACTATCGCGCCGGATCTCCTTAATATAACAGATTCAATTGATCCATCCCTTCCCATCCCGCTTAAAATTACAGCAACAACATTTCTCCCCACAGCTTCATGAATGGATCTGAAAAAGATATCCACGGAAGGCCGGAAAAAAAAACCTTCATAATTATTGTTATCTGACTTATAAATAAGTTCTCCATCCAGTTTGATTATTTTAGAATGGCTTCCACCGGGACAAATATAAACAACACCTTTTTTTAATACATTACCTTCGGCTAATTCATATACTTCTCTTTTATATATCGAGCTTAAATTTTTTGCAAATTCATTTGTAAAACCGGCTGGCATATGTTGTGCAACAACAACTGGCACTTTAATGTTATCCAGATGGTCAAATATTTTCCTTACCGCTACAGGACCTCCTGTTGAGGAGCCGATAGCAATCAACTCCGGTCTAATCGGCTTTTTTGCAAGCACTTTATCCAGATTTTCAATTCCATAAAAAACAGCTTCCTTCGGTTGAACAGGCTGTTCTTCTTTTTTTATATAGATTTCCTTTTCAGGAATAACGATTTGTTTTTCTATCCTCGTTTCATAAAGAGCCTTAATTTTAATGTCAAATTCCTTTTTCAAAAAATCTATGTTTTCATAAACCTGGCCTTCGGGTTTCTTTATAAAATCCTCAGCCCCGTAAGATAAAGCTTCGAAAGTTTCAGCTGAACCTTCTTCAACAAGGGAACTAAACATTATTACAAAAGGCCTGTTTTCAGCAGGGACATTATCCCAGAGATATTTCAGAAGTTCCAATCCGTTCATTTCAGGCATTTCAATATCTAAAATTACTATATCAGGTTTTAACATAAAAATTTTTTGAAGACCGATTTTACCATTAGGCGCCGTTGCCAAAACTTCAATATTATCAAGTTCGCCAAGAATTTGAGACAGATATTTTCTTACAAGTACAGAATCATCTATTATAAGGACCTTAACTTTTTCATTGCCTGACATAAATAATACCTTTACTTAGATTCACAGGCTTAAATCCGCTGAATAATCCTATAAGACTCTCAGAATGCCCGATAAAGAGGTAAGTATTCGGCTTCATCGATTCGTATATATTCAATACAACTTTCTTTTGAATATCTTCATCGAAGTATATCAGCACATTCCTGCAGAATGTAATATCAATTTCTCTAATGCCATTATCATAAATCAGATTATGGTAATCGAATTTCACCTTTTTTTTGATTTCTTCATTAATAATATAAGTATCATCAACACTGACAAAATACTTATCCAGATAACTTTTTTCTATTTTTTGAACGCTCTTTTCCGGGAATTTTCCTTCTTTCGCTATAAAAAGACTTTCCAGGCTTATATCCGAACCTATGATATTAAAACTCCAGCCGTCCTCATAGAGCTTATTTTCTTCAAAAAAATCATTTGTAACCATTGCTATTGTATAAGGTTCTTCTCCGGTTGAACAGGCAGCGCTCCAGATCCTGATTATTTTTTGAGAAGCATTCTTTTTAATAACATCAGGCAGAATATCTTCTTTGAGAATTTCAAATTGACGCAGGTTTCTAAAAAAACTGGTGAAATTTGTCGTTACAAAATCAATAAAAGAAGTCAATTCCTGTTTATCTTTCTTTAAAAGGCTTATATATTCATTTGCAGATACCGATTTTTCTTTAAGTTTGCTGGAAAGTCTGCTTATAAGTACCGACAGGTTTGAATCTTTAAAAACTATCCCACTTACGTTATATACCATATCAGCGATGAGTTTTAAATCAGGACTATCAGGTAATATTTGTTCCATAAAGTATCCTCTATTTTTACAAGCAGATATATTAATCAATTAAAATCAACAGCTTGCTATATTTAGCTAAGAATAATATTCTTATAACTTTCCAGTTTATCAGGAAGCTCATATTCAAGCAAGTCACCGAGAAGGACTACATCGCCATTTTCAAAAGCTTCAACTATCCGGGAAAGAAGGGCATTAATCTCATTATACAAGCCGTCAATCTCATCCCTTTCACTGCTGGAGAAGCCGGAAAGATTCTTCCTTAAATAAATACAGCACATTTCCAGAACACTTATTACCGTATTAATTTTTGACAAAGCCTCTTTATCCCTGCCCATTTGAAAAGCCTCAGAAATTTCCGGCAGCAATTCTACGCATCCGTTGATCGATTCAGTAACCTGATCTTTACTTACGGAAAAATTTGTGCTTATTTTTAATTGTATTGCATCAAGATAAGTAACAAGATTCTCAATAATTGAAGTAAGAGTTTCTATCTTGCTTAATTCTTTCTGGTCACCGTTTAAATAATCAATAATCTGATTGATAGTGCTTATTAACAATTTAGCTTCCACCATTTTGAATTGGGAAATCTGGTTAATAGAATCTATGGTTTCTATGACCCATTGAAAAAGGTCATTAAATTCTTTACTATGTGAAAAACCATTTTTTTTCATATCTCCGGAAATATTAAAAAGCATGTTCTTGCATTCATCCAACAAACTTATGACCAATTCCTCTTTTTTTGCTATTTCTATATTAATGAATTTAATATTATCAATGCTTATGGATTTTAATCCTTCATCATCGAGAGAATAAAAATGACCATCAATCTCTATTGAAGATATAATAGAATCTTTTCCGTTCAATTCATGAATTATTGAATCTATTATATCATAAGCCGTTTTTTCATTTTCAAGAGTAACATCAAGAGTTTGCCCGTTAATTTTAATATCCATCTTCATCTCTCCCGGAGTTAATTGGCAATTACGGCATATTTTAATTATAAAATAAATCTTTAATTTTACTTATCATATGTTTCGGAATTTTATAAAGCTAACTATAAAAACCGCTCTTTATATTGATACTTATTACTAAAAACGGTATATATTCACGGTTTCATCAAAGACAAATATAATTGAAACATAACAAATCAATATTGGATGGCCATTTTTAACTTTTATTTTCTTTTTTAAATTAACCTGATATGGCACAATAATCATTTAAAGTGCTATACGGCACATTTCATATAATCCCATTTTAAGGTAATTAATACCTATTATTGTAATTATAACATTTACCAAAATAAATTGAAAGTATTCTGTTTTGCTTTTTTCTGAAAATAAAATTAAAATTGTAATTACCATTAATTGTATTAAAAAGGAGAGAATTATGAAATCATATCGCCTTGAATTATGGTTCAATGTCCCCAACAGGGTGGAATTTTTAAATATTACTTCCGAAGTGGAGAAGGCGGTCAAAGAAAGCGGCATTAGAGAAGGATTATGCCTTGTTAATAGTATGCATATCACTTCAAGCGTTTTCATAAACGATGATGAAAGAGGCCTGCATCAGGATTACGCTGATTGGCTGGAAACCCTTGCTCCGCATGAACCTATATCTCATTACAGGCATAACCGAACCGGAGAAAGCAATGGTGACGCTCACCTCAAACGGCAGGTAATGGGAAGGGAAGTTGTTGTTGCCGTTACAAACGGTATGCTTGATTTCGGCCCATGGGAGCAGATTTTTTACGGTGAGTTCGACGGGATGAGAAAAAAACGTGTCCTTATAAAAATTATAGGGGAATAAAAGAACAAGGGGCTTAAGCCCCTTGTTCTTTACTTATATATCTATATCAAAGCATCAATTCTAATCGGCTTAATTTTTATATAATTTCATAATTCCATTTTTTAGTCGCCACTATTAAAACTTTTTTAATATTTTATTTGTTTACACATATAATTCATTAAAAAGTAAAGAATTAGGAAACAATAAATTATATGCATCATATTTTGCAATTCATAATAAAAGGTGATATAATAATCTAATACCATTTAGTAATATCAGTAGGTGATATGATGGAAGAAAAAATGAATGCCCGTGACGAAAGACTGGTTAATATGAAGTCTATAATTGAAAATAATCCTTTTATCCCTGACGATGAGCTGGCATGCCTTTTAAAAGTAAGCATTCATACAATTCGCGCCGATCGCAGGAAGACCGGTATTCCTGAAGTCAGAAAAAGGGGCGAGTTTTCTGACAGCCTTTTTGCTCAGGCCAAAGCATTGTCCAATCAGGAAATAATCGGAGACCTTCTTGAGATAGACCTTGATAAAGAGGGGCTTTCCCTTCTCGATACAAACGAACAGATGGGGCTGTACAAATCTAAAATTATAAGGGGCCATATTCTTTTCGCACAGGCAAACTCTTTGGCAAATGCTATTGTGGATGCCGAAATCGCGCTTACTGGAGAAGCCGAAATAAAATTTATGGCGCCGGTTTTCGTCGGAGAGAGAGTTCTGGCTAAGGCCCGCATAATCAGTGAAAAGCACAGGAGAAAGGAGGTGCATGTCATTATGAAGACAAAGAAAAAACTGGTTTTTGAGGGCACTTTTACCATTTATTGTCTCACTCCGGAACTGGCTGCCCATCTAAATAAATTTTCCGACGAGGAAGTAACAGGAGAAAAAAAATGAAAAAAATAGGATTATCGGCAATCGGGACATATGTGCCCGAAAAGGTACTGACTAACGCCGATCTTGAAAAAATGGTCGATACCACAGATGAATGGATAGTTACAAGAACAGGTATCAAGGAAAGAAGAATAGCCTCAAAAGAAATGTCTTCATCGGATATGGCTGAGAATGCAGCAAGAGACTGTATGTCAAAAAAAAAGATAAAACCCGACCTGCTGATATCATCTACCAGTACACCGGAAAAAAATTGTCCATACCAGGCAAGCATAGTCGCTAAAAGATTAAATCTTTCCGGACTGGCTGCTTTTGATCTTAATGCTGCATGTTCGGGCCTGGTATACAGTATCACTACTGCTTTCAGTCTGCTTAAGACAAATGGGTTTAAGAACGCACTGATTACAGCTAGTGAAAAAATGTCATCATTAACGGATTACACCGATAGAGCCACATGTATTTTATTCGGCGACGGGGCTTCGGCTGTTATGGTATCTTCGGAAGACTGCGAACATGAGATACTGGCTACGGAGCTTGGTATAGACCCAACCGGAAGCGATATGGTAACAATGGGAGGCAAGGGAGATGAATATTATTTCCGGCAGGACGGCCAGAAAGTTTTCAAGTTTGCAGTCACTAAAGTCAGTGAAATAATAGAAAAATTAAAAAAAAAGATAGGCCTGAAAAATAATGACGAATTTTATATTATACCCCACCAGGCAAATAAGAGAATTTATGAGACCGTCTCTAAGAAAAATAAAATACCGATGGATCACATCATATTAAATATCGAAAAATACGGTAATACTTCATCGGCTTCAATAGGACTTGCCCTTGAAGAAGCTTGGCGGACTGAAAGGTTTAAAAAAGGCGATTATCTTATGCTGATTGGATTCGGCGGAGGTTTGAGCTGGGCTGGAGCCGCAATCAGATGGTAATCTGCCAGATGGTAACCTACCGCTGAATGGAATTTAAATAATTTTTTTTGCATAAAATTATTTTAAGATTTATAATTTCTACTTTGAAAGATTACATGTCCAGGTAATAGAATATGTGGAAAATAATCAAGGAGAACTAAGTTATGGAACAGGAGATCAAACCGTATCCGGTTATTCATAAAATAGAATGCAAGGCCTGCGGACGCTGTATTGCGGAATGTCCAAAAAATGTATTAACAATGAGCAATGAATTAAACGAACGCGGGTACAATTTCGCAGAATATTCAGGCGAAGGCTGTAATGGCTGTGCAAACTGCTACTATACCTGCCCGGAGCCAAATGCCATAGAAGTGCATATTCCATTGAAGGTAAAAATCGGATAATGATACTTTTACTAACATGTCAACAAAGGTTTGGAGGTGATATTTAAATGGCAAAACAACTCATAAAAGGAAATTCAGCGGTGATAATCGGGGCGCTTTATGCCGGATGCGATTGTTATTTCGGTTATCCTATAACCCCGGCAAGTGAAATCCTCCATGAAGCTTCATATTATTTCCCGAAGCTTGGAAGGAAATTTGTCCAGGCTGAATCCGAGGAAGCAGCGATCAATATGGTTTACGGTGCCTCTGCGGCAGGTCATAGGGTCCTCGGCGCTTCTTCAGGCCCGGGAATCAGCCTTAAGCAGGAGGGAATATCGTATATTGCAGGAACCGAGCTTCCCTGCGTGCTTGTGGACGTAATGCGTGCCGGACCAGGACTCGGGAATATAGGCCCTGAACAGGGCGATTATAATCAAATAGTCAAGGGCGGCGGTCATGGAAACTATAAAAATATAGTGCTCGCACCGAATTCTGTTCAGGAAATGTGTGATTTTACAATAAAGGCTTTCGATCTCGCTTTTAAATACAGAAACCCCGTAGTAGTTTTAACGGACGGCGCTCTTGGGCAAATGGTCGAGCCTCTTGAATTCCCAGAAACTGCCATATCTCCGGTTACAGATACTTCATGGGCAGTGAATGGCACAAAAGATACCAGCCTTAATCTACTCACTTCAATATTTTTAGACTTTGATCTTCTTGAGAAATTTAATTATAAAATTCAGGAAAAATATAAAAAAGTTGAGGAAAAAGAACAATCCTCGGAAGAATATTTAACGGATGATGCCGATATCATTCTGGTATCATACGGCATTAGCAGCCGCATCTGCCGTTCTGCAGTTGAGGAATCCAGGAAAATTGGTATAAAAGCAGGTCTGTTCCGTCCTAAAACTCTTTTCCCATTTCCAAAAGATGCCATCAGAAAGATAGCGGAAAGGGATGTAAGATTTTTATCGGTGGAAATGAGCAACGGGCAGTTGATGGATGACATACGCCTGCAGATCGAATGTAAAAGGCCTGTCGAACTTGTCAACCGTATGGGTGGAAATATCATAACACTTGACGCAGTAATGAATAAGATCAAAGATGCGGTGGCAATCGGAGGAAATAAATGAAGGAAAAGATAATATCCAGACCGGAATCTATGTTCGAAAAGTATGAAAGGAAAGGCGGTTCGGCAATGACTGCCACTCATTATTGTCCCGGGTGTGGTCATGGCATTCTTCATAAATTAATCGGGGAAGCACTTACTGAGCTTGAAATTACCGACAGAACAGTTCTTATAAGTCCTGTCGGATGTGCGGTTTTCGCTTATTATTACTTTAAATGTGGCAACATTCAGGTTGCTCATGGAAAGGGCTCCCGCCGTAGCAACAGGCATTTCACGTGCACAGGATAATGCAGTCGTTATTTCTTACCAGGGAGATGGCGATCTTGCTTCAATCGGATTGAATGAAACAATGCAGGCTGCAAACCGTGGTGAAAAAATTGCAGTTTTCTTTGTGAATAATACCGTTTATGGTATGACCGGCGGACAGATGGCCCCGACCACTCTGATCGGAGAATCGACAACAACATGCCTTGAAGGACGTGATCCGCTTTATGCCGGTTATCCGCTGCATATGTGCGAGATCATAAATACCCTCAAAGCCCCGGTTTATATCGAAAGGGTTTCCGTTTCCGATATTCAGCATATACGTAAAGCAAAAACTGCCGTTAAAAAAGCCCTTAAAATCCAGAAAGAAGGTAAAGGTTATACTTTTGTTGAGGTTTTATCTCCATGCCCTACGAACCTTGGCCTTGACAGTTTAAAAGCCGCCGAATTTGTAAATAATGAAATGGAGAAAGAATATCCGCTTCAATGTTTGAGGGACCATACTGATGAAGCTGTTCCTGTACACCGTCCGGAAAGTGATTTCAGTAAAAAGAATATCGACAATCTTTTTAATCTTAATAGAAATTCCTCTCATTCAACTAAGGAAGATCCTGCATTCAAACCAGTTGAGATCAAAGTAGCCGGTTTCGGCGGGCAGGGAGTTTTGAGCCTTGGTCTTATGATCGCTTCTGCAGCCCAGAAAGCGGGGCGTTTTGTTCATGGTATCCTTCTTACGGTCCGGAACAGCGGGGCGGAACTTCCAATTGCGGGGTTATTATATCGGGAAAAGAAATCGGCTCTCCGGCTGTATATGAGCCGGACATTCTCATCGCTATGAACCGTCCATCCCTGGAAAGGTTTGCTAAAGATGTCAAACCCGGAGGGGTAGTGATTTACGATACGACTATAGGTGAATTTTCATTCTCCGCAGGAATAAAAGCAGTTAGCATACCGGCTGTTCAGACTGCCAGGGAGGCAGGCAATGAGAAGGCAGCCAATAACGTGATACTCGGAGTTTTAAAAGCCCTTGGTTCCGCCGGATTGCCGGGTGAAGTTTTCGCGAAAGCTATAGAAGAAACCTTTGCAAAAAAACCCAAGCTCATCGCCCCAAATTTGAAAGCTCTGGACGCCGGCTACACAATCTATAATAAGATGTACGGCAGAATGGACAAAGAGCAGAATTGAAAAAAGGCTTCTATTTCAAAATTTATAATAAACTTAATAGAAATAATTATCAAATTTTTTCTTCATCAGATAGGATATAAAGGGCTTTCAGGAACTCCAAACGGCATTCTCTGATGCGGTAATCATCATATTTAATTATCCGGATCTTTTTTTTCAGAACATCCTCATAAATATCTTTAATAACTCCTTTCAGCACAGAATCGATCCAGGAAACCGGCATATTTTTAAGTGCAAAAACAACCTTAGCAAATCCTATTTCATCAATGATCAAATCGATTGCTCCACTGTATAAACCGCTGTTTAAAACTTCATTTTCAAAATCCAGTTTCTCAATAAAAGGAGTAAAATATATATTCTTGATCTCCCTGAAAAATAATATCAGGGAATCCATTCTTTTATCTTCGGATTTAATCTTTGAACTTTCTATATCCTCAATAAGCAGTTTTATACCATCCCTTGAGATTATCATGGAAAAAACATTTTTTATAATCGGGAATTGCGCAAAGCTTAAAGCTTCCGTTAAAACCCTTCGCTTTACATTATTGATAATCTCACGAACCCGCCCGCTTTTACCAAATTCAAGAAGCCACTCTTCTATTCCTTTTTTTTGAAGTTGATGTTTTAAAACAGTTATTTCATAACTTTTGCGTATAAAATCAATTACTTTCATTTCCCGAATGGGGATTTCCAGTTCCCTTGCTGATATGAAGATATTTCTGTTTATAATATAGCTAACTTCATCAGCCCAGCGATACGTTGAAGTCAATCTGGTGGTTTTAACCTTTTCGATTATTTCCTGTTTGACAGACCTTGATAAATTTTCAATTAAGATTTTTCCTTTATCCCCCAGGTCATAGATATATGAAGCAAGCATATCTGTTGATGCGATTCCTTTATGAAGAAAGTGATTCAGTAAAGTCTGAATGCTATGGTCTGATAATGACAATATAATTTGGGCAAAATTATCGGGCGGTGTAGAGAGCCTTTGATAAATCGCTTTATCAAGTAATCTCAAATTCTCTTCTTTCATAATACTTTCAACAGCTTCATCATTGCCGTTTTTAACATTCAATAAAAGAAACAATTCTCTCAGGTTTTTTTCGGTTAAAATTAGCAATCCGTTAATAGATGGATTATGCCCTGTTATGAAAGGTATTTTAAGAATTATATCATATGCAGATTTTGATTCTGAATTTTCAAAGAATTTTTTTATCTGTAGAAAGACCCTTTTCCGGCTTAAACCTTGCAATATTTTATAATTCTCAATATCTTCAATTAATCTACTCTGCAATGGATGAGGAGACTGATCCAGAAAAACAAGAATTGAACTGTCGATCCGGTCCTGTTTACAAAATATTCTGATAATAAAGCCATTTTTATGGTAAATATGAAAATTTTCCAATTCTGCAGGTAAAATTTTAAAATTCCTATTTAAGAAAAGGTTTCCGATTATCTCCATATTAAATTACTTGCTTGGATAAAATTAATAAAGTTAAAAATCAGAGTGCATAATTAATAATATTACATGTTTTTGCAGATTTCAAGGGCAAACTCACTGGTTTTAACTTCTTTTGATCCTCCGATCTGGCGTGCGAGGTCGTAAGTAACAACTTTGCTTTTGATTGTTTTTTCAATAGCCTGTTGTATAATACTCCCGGCTTCCTGCCATCCCAGGTATTCAAGCATCATTACCCCCGAAAGAATTAGAGAACCGGGATTGACTTTATCCAGATTGGCATATTTCGGAGCCGTACCATGGGTCGCCTCAAAAACAGCATAAAAATCACCTATATTTGAACCCGGAGCCATACCCAGACCGCCAACCTGTGCCGCAATCGCATCCGATAAGTAATCGCCGTTAAGATTTGTTGTAACAACAACATCGTATTCTTCAGGCTTAGTTAAAACTTGCTGGAACATGTTATCGGCAATTCTGTCCTTAACTATTATTCTGCCGTCCGGTTTGTTACTTTCCGATAACTCGGATTCTAGGATGATTCTGTCTCTGAATTCTGTTACAGCCACATTATAAGCCCAGTTTTTAAATGCGCCTTCTGTGTATTTCATAATGTTGCCTTTATGAACAATAGTAACACTTTTTCTTTTGTGATCAACTGCAAACCTAAAGGCTTTCCTGGCTATTCTTTCGCTGCCGAATTCACTGATTGGTTTAATTCCAATCCCGGAATCCTCTCTTACAGATTTTAAAAGTTTATTATTCAGGAATTCAATTAGCAGTTTAGCTTCATTACTGCCTTTAGCCCATTCAATCCCGCTGTAAACATCCTCCGTATTTTCTCTGAAAATTATCATATCAACCGCTTCAGGCCTTTTAACCGGTGACGGTGTCCCTGAATAATATCTTACCGGACGGATGCAGGCATATAAATCCAATAATTGCCTCAAAGCAACGTTCAGGCTTCTAATTCCGCCTCCTACTGGCGTTGTGAGAGGGCCCTTTATTGCTACAATATAATCTTTTATTGCTTCAAGAGTTTCATCAGGGAGATAAGAATTATAAATCGAGTTGGCTTTTTCACCCGCATATATTTCCATCCAGGAAATTTTTCTTTTTCCGCCATATGCCTTTTCTACAGCAGCTTCAAAAACAATCTTCGAAGCCTTCCAAATATCCGCTCCTGTACCATCACCTTCAATGAAGGGGATAATCGGATTATCCGGCACTTTTAACATATCTTCTTTAATAATTATCTTTTCGCCGTCTTTTGGAATAATGATTTTTTTATAACTCATAAAACCTCTCATTTATAATAATGTTAGATATTCATTATATATTAGTCGAATTAATTAAATAAAATAACATTGTAAACTTCACAATATTCTTTAAGTTTTTGAGTAACAATAAAATATTATATTTATTGCTAAAATAAGATTATTTTTTTTAATACAACTTCAAAATAAGAAATATAAATAAAACAGCGGATATTTTACATGATTAAGTAATTAATATCAAATAAAGAATGGTACTTTGGTAATTGGGTGATCAGAAATTGAAATATAATTTAATGAACTTTAAAAATTTAATAAGCCGGGGCTTCCGAGTGTTCATTGCCGGGCGTATCAGGTAGAGCATCATCTTTTTCTTCCACATTTATCTCATAATCATTTAATTTTTTATTCCTGACATGTATTACTCCCATCCAGATACCATTTTCAGGATCCAGCTCCATTTTAACCCTTTCACGCGGATTGTTAAAATTTCCAATAATTTCAACATTGTTGATTCTATCCGAATGGGGATAAATAAATATTACTTTCATCGGTTTTATTTGATTTAATATCAATATTGTGGATAAAAGAATTGAAAGAGAAAATAATGAAACCGAAGCATATTTAAATATCTTTAATAATAAAAATCTATTATAAATATTTCTATCTATATAATTTAAGATTTTATTCTGCAAATCTTCCGGTTCATTAATCTCCAGCCATCTATCATCTTTTTGTAAAAATCTAATTAAATTAACATGAGCTAAGCTTGGTTTATTCATTTTGACCTCCGATAATTTTCTGTAATTTCTCCTTTGCCCTGTATATCCTGACTTTAACATTTTCTTCAGTTATTTCAAGTGTTTCTGAAATTTCTTTAATTGATAAATCATCCATATATTTTAAAAAGAGAATATTCTTCTCATCCTCGCTTATTTCTTCCATAGCTTTAAATAAAAACAATTTATCATCAACCGATAATAAACTATTATCGTTAAAAATTATTGAATTAATAAAATTCTCTGTTAATTCAACAGTTCTATTTTTATTCTTTTGAAAGAAACTCTTAATTACATTCATTTCAATCGCATAAATCCAACTGAAGAATTTTCTTTTCACATCATATTTTTTAATATAATTAAATAACCGCCAGAAAACTTCCTGTGATATATCCTCGGCATCGGCTTTATTTCTTACATGATAATATGCAAAAGAAAATACCCTTTTCTTATAAATTAAAACCAATTCTTCAAAAGCTTGAAAGTCTCCTTTTTGAGCCTTTGAAACAAGATCAAACTCTTCCATTAATTTTTATCCCAACCCTATTCTCGTTTAATTATTTGTGCCTCTTATTATGTTATGCCATTAACTTTTCTTAGAACCTTTATTATAATAATATAAATATATTTCAAATTCTTTTCAATAAAAAAGTATAATTAATTTTATGGGTATAATTTCCCTTTTAATAAAAATACTATAATTTAATTAATAAAGTTACAATTAATTATAATAATTATAAAATTATTCAAAATAAACCCCCCATTCAAGATTGAATGAGGGGTAAACTTAGGGATAGGGATTTACAGAAATTGAACTTCTGTATAAAAAAGGCAACAAAATATTATTAAAATAAAATAACAAACATTAGTTATAATAATAGATATACTATCTATAACGAAACAAAGTTACAATATCGATAAAATATTTTTAAATAAAAAAGGTGTATTGAAATTTAATCCAATACACCTTCTAAGAAATAATTTAATATTTATCAGTACATATCACCCATTCCACCCATTCCACCGCCACCAGGCATTGGAGGATTTTTTTCTTTTTCGGGTTTATCTGTAACAAGGACTTCGGTAATTAAAAGAAGTCCGGCAATGCTTGCAGCATTCTGAAGGGCAGAACGCTCAACCTTAGCGGGATCAATGATTCCTGCTTTAACAAGATCAACCCATTCATCGGTCAAAGCGTTATATCCGAATCCTTCTTTTGATTCCTTAGCCTTATATACAACAACCGATCCATCGATACCTGCATTATCGGCAATTAACCTCATCGGAGATTCAAGAGCCTTTATCACTATATCAACACCAACCTGTTCTTCATCATTACTTACTTTTAAACCCTGCAATGACTTTTGTGCCATTAAAAGAGCCAGACCGCCACCGGGAACAATGCCTTCTTCAACAGCTGCTTTTGTTGCAGATAAAGCATCTTCAACACGGCCTTTCTTTTCTTTTAATTCAACTTCAGTAGCAGCCCCTACTTTTATAACAGCGACTCCACCCGATATTTTAGCAAGCCTTTCCTGAAGCTTTTCTTTATCATAATCGGAGGTAGTATCATCAATCTGCTTTTTAATCTGCTTTATCCTTGACTGAATGTTCTCCTTTGAACCGGCTCCGTCAACTATGGTAGTATTTTCTTTGTCAACTTTAATCTTTTTTGCCCGTCCCAGATCATTTATTGTTGTATTTTCAAGTTTCATTCCTTTTTCATCAGAAATAACCTGTGCTTTAGTCAATACGGCAATATCTTCAAGCATGGCCTTTCTTCTATCGCCAAAAGCAGGAGCTTTTACTGCAACACAATTCAATGTTCCCCTTAATTTATTAACTATCAATGTAGCCAGCGCTTCTCCTTCAACATCCTCAGCAATTATTAAAAGAGGCTTACCGCTCTGGGCAATCTTTTCCAGCATTGGAACAAGTTCTTTTAAAGCTGAAATCTTTTTATCATAAATTAAAATATATGGATCTTCAAGTTCGGCGACCATATTTTCAGCGTTAGTGACCATATATGCCGACAGATAACCTCTGTCAAACTGCATACCTTCAACAACCTCAACGACGGTATCAAGTGTTTTTGATTCTTCAACTGTGATTACACCGTCTTTTCCAACTTTTTCCATTGCCTCAGCAATATATCCACCAATATCGGTATCGTTATTGGCTGATATTGCGGCAACGTCCTTTATTTCTTCCCCGGAAACCGCTTTAGAAATCTTCTTGATTTCTTCAACAACTTTTGCAACAGCCTTGTCAATACCTTTTTTAATTAATGTAGGATTGCTTCCGGCGGTTACATTCTTAAATCCTTCCCTGATAATAGCATGTGCAAGAACAGTTGCCGTAGTAGTTCCGTCACCGGCTATATCGTTTGTCTTCGTGGCAACTTCTTTCACTAATTGAGCTCCCATATTCTCAAAACGGTCTTCAAGTTCAATTTCCTTTGCTACCGTAACACCGTCTTTAGTAATGGTCGGGGCTCCGAATTTCTTGTCAATAACAACATTTCTTCCTCTTGGTCCTAGAGTTGCTCCAACTGCATTGGATAATTTTTCTACTCCCAACAAGATTTTTTGATGTGCGGCACTGGAAAAAAGTAATTCCTTCGACATATTTACCTCTCCTTATTTAATTAAAATTTTTAACATAAAAATATAATCAATATTACATTAATTGTCAAGTCTTATGCCCCCTAATTTTATAGGAATTTAAAGCATTTTATCCGAATCTTTTTTTTATTGCTTAAATGTTTGAACAATACTGCTATCTCCCAATCCTTTATTTCAGATTGTCTTTTGAATTATCCTTCAAACTTAAAATGAGGTATCAGATTCAACAAAAACTTTGTTGAAATATACTCTATAATCTTGACGTTTTTGATATTTTTAATTAAATTAAATGATAATAAATTATATAAATGGAGGAAATACATGAAAGTAAAACCTTTAGGTAACAGAGTACTCATCAAAGTCAAAGAAACCGAAGAAAAAACTAAAGGCGGCATTTTTATTCCGCAAACCGCACAGGAAAAAACTCAAAGAGGAGTTGTGGAAGCTGTCGGTCCTGGAAAAAAGAATGATAAGGGTGAACTGATAGTAATTGATGTTAAGCCCGGTGATGAGATTATTTATGACAAATATGCAGGCACTCAGATTAAAATCGATGATGTTGATTTTCTTATTCTATCCAGTGATGAAATCCTGGCAATCGTTTCTTGAGCTTTATCATTAAATGATTTATCATTAAATGATTTTCTAAAGGCGGCGTTTAAACGCCGCCTTTTTAAATCCTAATATTCCCCTGATAAAATCCAGTCCATACAATACCTGGCTGAGAAGTAAGAAAAAGGAGCTTATAATTCCTTTTCTAAATCCATATAGATAAATCCTTGTTAAAAAAACAAATCCCAGATAACAAATCAGCGGAAGAAAATAATATAGATTTTTTAATATAATGGTAAAAATAATCGAAATCATTAAAAATAATATAAAAAATACTGAGACAATAAATTTAAGATCATGAATATATTTTGATGTATGGTATGTTTTTTCCCTGATTTGTATTGAACGTAAAAAGGCCTCATTTTTTATAAAATTTATTAAAGTACCGGGAGAAATTGGAAATTTTTTATAAAGCATTATATCCGGTGAATACACCATTGATAACTTATTCTGCTGTACCAGCTTTGATAGAATAAATTCAACTTTCAAATTTGAATTGCTTGAACAGCCAAAATTTTCAAGCAATTTCTTATTAATAAATAAACCATAAAGCTGAAGTTCATCAACTTTTATAAAATTCATTGGTTTATAACGGTACATTAAATTCAAATTCAGGAAGAAACTTTTTATTACAGTATAAGAAATGAACTCAAAAGGAGTATAATCCGCCCTTAATTCTACATATCCGCCTGCCGAACCAACATTTTCAAGAGATAGTATTCTTCCCACATTAAACAAAAATCTTTCGTCCGGATATGCATCCAGCTTCGAAAAAACCGCGTATTCACCTTGAACTATGTTATTATCCAGGATCTCTTTCAGTCTATCGGTAAAAGATATTTTATCCGATTTAATGAATATTAGCCTTGGATCGACAATATCAAAATTGCTTTTTCCCGAAAGAATTACATCATATGAATCATAGTTTATATTCAAGTATTTAATTAATGAATCCCTTTCATAATCATCATTTAATTCAGAAAAAAGAATAATTGTATAAAAATATTTTATATTTTCACCCAAAGGCCTGTTATAAAACCTCAATATTTTATCCCTATAAAAAACTGCAAGCGTATCAAAAAAAGTATTTTTTATTGTTTTAAATTTTATATTCCCAAACGCACCTCTTTTAAAATTCAGCTCAATCGGGGCGGGACAAATGGTTTTATAATTTTTATAAAGAACAATTAATAATTCAATATCAAAGGCAAACTTTTTCACCAAAACTTTAGGCAAAGAAGTTTCCAGCGCTTCCCTTTTAAAGAGCTTTATCCCGGTTTGCGAGTCCATTACCGGAAGCCCAAAAAACAGTTTAATTATTGAATAATAAACAAAACTTATAATACGCCGTTTTAAAGGATAAAATAATCTGGAATCAGGGTGAAGCTTGCTTCCTATAACTGCATCTGCTCCGGATTCGATCATAATTCTATAAAAATTAGGAATATGATAAGGAGATAGTTCCAGATCGGAATCTAAAAAAAGTATATAATCGCCCGAAGAGTACTCATATCCCGTTTTGATAGCCCATCCCTTGCCGAAATTTTGATAATTACGAGCGATTTTTATTTTATCATAGTTTCTGAATTCCTGAATGACAAATTCATATGAACAATCGGAAGATCCGTCATTTATTAAAACAATCTCGTAATTAAAATCAAGATACTCCATTGCTTTAATTACTTCATAAATATTTTTTACAATAACTTTTTCTTCATTATAAAACGGCATAAGAATTGACAATTTCTTGTTTTTTCTAATTTCCACAGGAATGTCATATCTTTCCAAAGGATTCATCTTACACCTCATTAATAAATTATAAAAAAAGCGAGGATAAACATCCTCGCCTAAGTAATACTTTATTATAACCTTAATTAAATAGAGCTTGCAACAAGGTCTCCAATTTCTTCGGTATTATACCCCATTTTTCCTGCAGATTGACTCTTCATCTTTGTACAAACATGTGAAACGGCGTTTTGGATAGCCTTAGCGGCCTTAGCTTCGCCAAGTTCGTCAAGCATCATTCTGCCGGCTTCAATCGCCGCGAGAGGATTTATTTTGTGTAAACCGGTATATTTAGGAGCCGATCCGCCGATCGGTTCAAACATAGATACACCTTCGGGGTTTATATTTCCTCCCGCTGCAATACCCATGCCGCCCTGAATCATTGCGCCAAGGTCTGTGATAATATCACCAAAAAGATTTTCAGTAACAATAACATCAAACCACTCGGGATTCTTTACAAACCACATTGTTGAAGCATCGACATGAGCATAGTCCCTCTTCAGTTCTTTAAATTCTTTCTCTCCTATTTCCTCAAAAGCCCTATACCATAAATCCCCGCAAAATGTCAAAACATTCCTTTTATGCACAAGATGAATAGGCTTTTCAACGTATTTATTGTTTTCATTATTCCTTTTCCGCTTTAACTTAAATGAATACCTTAAACACCGGTCTACGGTACGTCTATCATAAACCATCAATTGAGTAGCAATTTCATCCTGAGTACCTTCTCTGGTTACTCCGCCATGCCCTGTGTAAATACCGCTTGAATTTTCCCTAATAACAACAAAATCTATATCTTCAGGTGTCTTATCTTTTATTGGTGTTTCAACACCGGGATATAGCTTAACAGGTCTTAAATTAATATACTGGTCCAAATCAAACCTGATTCTTAAAAGCAGGCCCTTTTCAAGAATGCCAGGTTTTACATCAGGGTGCCCGATTGCTCCCAGATATATCGCGTTGAATCCTTTTAATTCTTCAATCTCTTCTTTTGAAATGATTTTACCGGTTTTAAGATATCTTTCTCCTCCAAAATCATAATGGTGATAATCAATGTTGATATTGAACTTGGATGAAGCAGTCTTTAAAACTTTTAATCCTTCGGCAATAACTTCCGGTCCAGTGCCGTCTCCGCCGATGACGGCAATCCTATACGACATTCGCAACCTCCTAAAAGACATAAACAATAATTTTATAATAAATAATAAAAAAAATAAAATTTTTAACATTTTGACAATAAAAAAACGGTTCCAATAACTTTTTGGGATAAAAACCTGTGTTATTAGAACCGTTTAAATTTAATTTGTTTTTTTAACCTAATATTACCTTAACTTTATGTTCTTTATTATCCTCAAAAACAGGTATAATATTCCCTTCAACAGTTGTATTATCAACAGAAATCGATTTTACCCCCTTTGAAACATGATTAGGATTCTTCACTTCAATTATAAATGTCGCTTTTCTGAACTTACGGGTTATTGTAAAACCATCCCAATCTTCTGGTATGCATGGATCAATCTTCAAACCCTCAAAACCGGGCTGTACACCCAATATAAATTGCGAGACGGCAACATAATTAAGAGAAGCAGTTCCCGATAACCATGAATTCTTTGCTTCTCCATGCCTTACGGCATCTTTTCCGGCAATCATCTGAGAATAAATATAGGGTTCCATTTTATGAATTTCACTTATATCTTCAAGATATGACGGGGCTATTTTACTATAAACTTCGAATGCCCTATCACCCCTTCCTATCATAGTTTCCGCAATTGCTATCCAGGGGTTTGTATGGCAGAAAATTCCAGCGTTTTCTTTATATCCCGGAGGATAAGAAGAAATTTCTCCAAGATTGAGATAATATGTATGATATGCCGGATTCTGCAGTACAATGCCGTATTTGGTATCAAGCCTTTCTTTAACTGAATCAAGTGATTTCTTTGCGAGCCCTTCCTTTATTCCGATACCGGCCATAACACAAATGCCCTGAGTTTCTATAAATATCTGGCCTTCCTTGCATTCCTTACTGCCGATTTTCTTTCCGAAAGCATCATAAGCTCTTAAGAACCAGTCACCGTCATTACCGTATTTCATAGTTGTATCTATCATTATTCCCATTTCTTTTTCAGCCATCACAGCCTCATCGCTTAATTTCCTGATTTTGCAGAGTTTAACAAAATCATACCCGGTTAAAACAAATAATCCCGCGATAAATACCGATTCGGCAACATTACCGTCTTTAACATTATCGCATGTCTGATATGGTTCATTCGGTTCTTCAGAAAAACAGTTCAGGTTAAGACAATCGTTCCAATCAGCTCTGCCGATCAATGGTAAGCCATGAGGACCTTTATGTTCAACAACATGGTAAAACGATCTTTTCAAATGCTCGAATAATGATGCCTTATTTGATTCATTATTGTCGAACGGTACCTGCTCGTCAAGAATTGAAAAGTCCCCGGTTTCTTTGATATATGCGGTAGTCCCGGCAATCAGCCATAGAGGGTCATCATTAAAACCGCTGCCCACATCATTATTCCCTTTTTTCGTCAAAGGCTGATATTGGTGGTATGCGCTGCCATCCGCGAACTGAGTAGCGGCCAAATCCAAAATTCTTTCTTTTGCCCGATCAGGAATTTGATGAACAAATCCCAGCAAATCCTGATTGGAATCCCTGAACCCCATCCCTCTTCCGATCCCTGATTCAAAATATGAAGCGCTTCTTGACATATTAAAAGTAATCATACATTGATAAGGGTTCCAGATATTTACCATCCTGTTCAATTTTTCATCCGAAGTTTTCACCTGATAATTATTGAGAAGACTATCCCAATAAGCCTTTAATTCCTTTAATGCATTATCAACTGATATTACATCATTAAATTTTTTTATAAGGGCTTTTGCTTTGGTCTTATTTATTACATCCTGTCCAGCCCATTTTTGATCCTTTGGATTTTCAATATAGCCTAAATTAAAAATTAATATCTTTTCCTCACCCGGTTTTAGAGTCAATTTCAGGCAATGCGATGCTATAGGCGACCACCCGCTTGCCACTGAATTTTTTGATGCCCCGGCAATTACAGCCTGCGGTTCACCAAATCCATTATTCATTCCAATAAAACTGTCGCGGTCCGAATCAAATCCGTCAATTTTCTCATTTACCGAGTAAAATGCAAAGTGATTACGCCTTTCCCTATACTCAGTTTTATGATAAATTGTTGAATCTTCTATTTCAACTTCTCCCGTGTTTAAGTTCCTCTGAAAATTGGTCATATCATCAAGAGCATTCCATAAACAAAACTCAACAAAAGAAAATAATGAAAATGATTTGGTTTCAACTGAAACATTTCGAATAGTTATTTTATTAATTTCACAATCATCATGTAAAGGAACAAATACCAATTGATTAATCCTAATTCCATTCCTTTCACCGGTAATTGACGTATACCCCAATCCATGGCGGCATTCATAAAAAGAGAGGTCTTTTTTAACAGGTTTCCAACCAGGCGACCAGAAATCTCCTGTTTTATCATCGCGGACATAGAAATATCTTCCGCCGCTATCAAGAGGCACATTGTTATATCTGTATCTCGTAATTCTTCTTAATCTTGCGTCCTTATAAAAACTATAACCACCGGCAGTATTTGATATTATCGAAAAGAAATTCCGGGTGCCCAGATAATTAATCCATGGATATGGGGTTTGCGGTGTCGTAATAACATATTCTTTTCCGATATCATTAAAATAACCGTATTTCATAAATTTTCTCCTTATTCTAAATAAAACGTCTTCCTGAATTGTATACAATTTACATAATAAAAATATAATAATTACAGTTCAGCAAAAGACAACTTTTCAATATAGAATTGTTTTAATGATCAGTTATAATCCAAGGATTATCTTATAATCCAAGGATTATTTCAATTTTATGAATTTTATTATCTTTAAAATCAGGAATAATGGAACCACTATTTTCTTTTCCATCAACAATCACTGATTTAACTCCTTTTGAAATATGGTCTGGATTCCGAACTTCTATATCATAAGTAGAATTCCTGAAATGCCTTTTGACTTTAAAATTTTCCCAATTTCTTGGTATGCATGGATCGATTTTAAGTCCCTTATATGACGGCATAATACCCAGAATATATTTGGTAGCCGCCTGATAAACCCATGAGGCGGTTCCAGAAAGCCAGCTATTCCTTGCCAGACCGAATTGCGGATGTTCGTCACCAAGAATATTCTGCGGATAGCAATACGGCTCACATTCATATTCATCAAGCTTTTTGTTTTTCGTTGCAGGGTTTATCTGAGAATAATATTGATAAGCCCTGTCGCCATTTCCGGCAATTGTTTCAGCAATCATCACCCATGGATTTGTATGTAAAAATATACCGCCGTTTTCTTTAGCTCCCGGCGGGTAAGTAGAAATACCGCCTTTTAACGAATCATAACCGTTAAAACCAGGGTAGCTTAATTTAAGACCATTTTTGGTATTGAGCAGCTTATTGACTGAATTTAATGCTTTTTTTGCTCTATCTGCATTTGCAAAACCTGAAATAACGGCCCATGATTGAGAATTTATATAAATTTTACCATATTGATTAATTTTGGAACCTAAAGGACTGCCGTCAAAATCAAAATACCTGGTGTACCATTCGCCATCCCAAGCATTTTTATTAACAATTTCTTTCATTTCTTCATAATATGAAATATAAAGTTTTTTTGAATCCGAATCTCCCAAATATTCCATTAATTCAATTATTTCAATAAGGGCTTTCCCGTATAAATCCGCTGTAAAAACTGATTCAGCGCCTGTTTTTAAATTTACAGTATCATTCCAGTCGGCAAAACCTGCATGAGGAAGACCATGCATACCGACATCATTCTTTGTAAAATCAATGGCCCTCATTAAATGATCCAGGGCGGTTCCCGATTCAATAGGTTTATCATTTTTATCTTTTTCATAATAGGGTATGACTTCTTTTAGAAAATCTAAGTTACCGGTTTCCTTAAGATAAGAACACACTGCCAGAACAATCCAGAGATGATCATCACTGTAATATTTAGGCCTGTCTGCATATTCTTTTGAATCTCCGACAGTTCCAACCATTGTTAAAGGATTGAATTGATGCATCGCCGAACCATTTTTCCGTTGTACATGAAGAAGCTTCCGTATTAAATCCAATCCTTCTTCCGGAACGTTACCCATTATTCCCATTACATCCTGAGAACTGTCTCTAAAGCCCATTCCACGATCGCCACCGAAACCAAGCTGATATAGCGATAAATATCTGGACCAATTTTTTGTTGTGTAGCATTGCCTTGGATTATGAATATTAAGCATCGTGTTCATATCAGGATCAGGTGTCTCAACCCGCATCATTGAAAGATAATCTTCCCAGAATAATTTTAAATTTCTAAAAGCATCGTCAACTACATTTTCATTTCTATATTTATTAATTCCATCAATAGCCTTATTAATATTTTCTTCCTGCCCGAGCTGAGTAATTAAACGAATAGATTCACCGGGTTTGATTTTTCCGAAATGGTGAAGAATAGCTCCGATATTATCCCCACGGTTTGCTTCATAATTATCCAACTCGATATTATTTAAAGCTACCGGATTAGCCCAGGATCCGTATTCATTATTGCCTAAAAAACGTTTTCTATCGGATTCAAATGAGGAGACCGGATGATTGCTGGTAAAATAATTAATTTTAGTATCTCGATTCATAAACGCATATTGTATTAATATTTTTTTTCCATCTTTCTCCGGATAAATCCGGCTCTGCATGGTTTGCGGTACCCAATCTGCATTAGTAAGCTGTTTTAAAGCATCAAAATGGGTATATTCAATAACCGGTATTAAATCTAAATCAATAGTTTTACCTGATTTATTGGTTATTTTAATATCACGAATCATTCTTGATTCATTCATTGGAATAAAAACAGTTATATCAGAAAGTATCTCATTAAATTCCGTTATATATCTTGAATATCCCAAGCCCACATGGCATTCATATTTTTCATATTTATTTAAAGTCGGAACAAAATACGGCGAAAAGAATTTATAATCTTCCGATTCTTCTTTATACCTTATGTACATTGTCTCACCTTTAAAATCGGAAGCCGGAAGCTGAGCGAAATACTTTACGATTCTGTTTAAAGAAGGGTCTTTTTTACATATTAATGAGCCGCCGGTATTATCAATAAATCCGCCAAACGAAAGCTGGCCGATATAATTAATCCATTTTACCGGTGTCATAGGCGTGGTTATTATATATTCTTTATTCAAATCATTAAAATAGCCATAATCCATAAACAAGCCCTTCAATCAAATAACAGCAGACATATCATATTAAATTAATACCGGAATTATCCTCTAATACCACCGGACAACCCTTCAATAAACTGTCTCTGGAATATTAAGAAGAATATTATAGGGATCACGGCTGAAATGAAGATTGTAAAGATCATGACATCATAAGGCTTTGCCATATTAACGCTATCCATAAATTGAAGCATCATCGGCATAGTAAACTTTGTGGGTGTTCTTAATATGATAAGAGGCATTAAAAAGTCATTCCATGTCGCTCTGAACTGGTAAATCGCCATAGCGGCAAGTACAGGCCTTCCAAGCGGTATGGTAATCTGCCACCATATTTGAAAATTATTGGCTCCGTCTATCCTTGCCGCTTCAATGTAAGATAATGGAATTTTTATAAAATATTGCCTGAGCAGAAACACCGCAGTTGCCGAAGCCCCGGCTGGAATAATCAGTCCAAGGAGGTTGTCTGTTATATTTATAATTCGAAGAATGCGATAAAAAGGCACAATCATGGTTACCGTTGGCAGCATCATTGTAGCAAGGATTAATACGAATATAATATTTTTCCCGGGAAAATTCATATAAGAAAAAGCATATGCGCACAGCGAACATACGATTAAAACAACTGCTATCGCCGAGATTGTCACAAGCACTGAATTAAAAAATGCCCGGCCGATTTGCCATGTAACTCCGAATTGTGTAGTACCAACACCGAAAGATTTCAAAAGCGAACTTAAAGTATAGCCTTTTATTGATTTCATAATCGGCTGCGATAGAAAAACCGGAGGAACCCTGAATATATCAATTGCGGGTCTAAAAGCGGAATCTGTAAGCCATATCATGGGATAGAAGTAAATCACAATAGCTATGACAAGCAAAAGCACTAATCCTAAAAAACTAAAAAACCTGAACGGTTTTCTATGTATTATTACTTTTATTTTATTTGATGCCATTTTATTTATCCTCCTAAATTAATTAAAATATCGTATTACTAAAATTGTTTTATAATAGCTATTCTTCACCTGAATTACCCAGGCCAAGGAAGCGAAGTTGCAGCAAACTTACTGCCAGAATGATAAAAAACGTTATCCATCCTATTGATGTTGCATATCCAAGCCGCAAATTCTGATAAAAACCCTGGTCCAATATATGACCTACTAATGTTCTAGCAATACCTCCAGGTCCATATGTGTTATTTGGAAACAGCATAAATACAATATCAAAGACCTGAAGTCCTCCAATGGCTGAAGTAACCATAACAAAAGTAAAAGCCGGACGCATTAAAGGCATTACAATTTGAAACAAAACCCTTGGAGCAGAAGCTCCGTCAATTTTTGCAACTTCAAATAAACTATTATCGATCGATTGGAGGCTGGCAAGAAAATATACCATATGATAGCCCATCCACTGCCAGAATAATACAATAAGTATGAGTGGAAACGTATAAGATGAATTATTGATCCAATCAATCTTATTGGGTAAACCAACAAGCCCACAAATCCAATTAATAATACCGGTATCTTTATTGAATAACATTCTGAAAAGAAGAGCTAATCCAATACTGCTCATTAAAACCGGAAAGAAAAATGACGCTCTTAAAAAACCCTGCATTTTTTTTGGAACATTATTAAGAATATAAGCAAGAACAAACGCAACCGGAACCTGAGTAATAAGACTTCCAAACGCTATAATTAAAGTAGATATTACAGCATGAGAAAAGTTATGCTGTTCGTCTTTAAAAATTTCTACATAATTAGCAAATCCAATAAAATCACCGGGGTTAATTCCCTGCATATCGGTGAAACTCATTTTAGCACCCCAGATAAATAGAAGAATATTAAAAGTAAACAATAAAACTATAAACGGGGCTATAAACAAAAACGCCGTATAATTACTTTTGGCTTTATTAAATTTTATGGGCTTTTCTTTGGCTTGTTCTTTCATATAACTCTCCTTAATGAAACAAATAATAGATAAAATGGGGAAGCTATTAAAGCTCCCCCATCGTTTTTAAATACTTACTTTATTCTCTGCATAGCTTTTTCTTGTGCATTCTTTAAACCATCATCAAGACTTTCTTTTCCGGCTGCAATTTCAGTATATTCAGAGTTGAAATCATTAATAGCATCCCAGAATATGTCTCCAGCCTGCATCTGAGGTATTCTCTTAGCAAGTTGAATCTGCAGCTGTGCCAGTTTGAATCCGCCGAAGCGAGGATCCGGCTGGTCAAAAGCTTCACCTGTCCAAGCAGTAGGAAGAGGTTTGAGCATTCCGGTCATCTTATAAGCACTTCTAACACCATCAGCGTCATACTGCATATATTCAAGCATTTTCCACAGGAAATCAGGATCTTTTGCTAATTTAGGAATAGCAAGGAAAGAACCGCCCCATGTTGATGTGTCATGTTTGCTGCTCATAATTTGAGGAAGCGGTCTGGCTTTAAACTGATAGATACCGCCATTATTGGTAGCAGCATCATTAACCTGAGGAACCCACCAGTCAGGAGAGCAGTAAGAAGCAAGCGTTCCGCCCTTTAACAGAGCAGCAAAGTTACCCCAATCCCAGGTCAGTAATTCGCCGGTCTTTACATAATCAAGCCATTTAGCAACAAAAGCTTTAAAAGCGGGATCGGTAAATTGCGGTTTGCCGTCTTTAGCAAGGAAGTTGGCACCTGATTCTACCCACAACATCCACATGGTTGTTCCCAGTCCGCCGAAATCATAAGGTAATGCATAATGAACCGGTTTCCCATCTTTCTGTTCTGCAATCAATTTCTTACCGGCATCAAAAAATTCGTCCCATGTTTTGATTGTAGCAACATCAACGCCTACTGATTTCCAGAGAGTGTCATTGTAAATAAGAACTACTGGATGGCAGTCATGCGGTAAACCGTAAGTATGTCCACCATAAATCGACCATGCAAC
This sequence comes from uncultured Spirochaetota bacterium, assembly GCA_963783575.1. Classification (GTDB taxonomy): domain Bacteria; phylum Spirochaetota; class Brevinematia; order Brevinematales; family JAOACQ01; genus CAWEAK01. Next base: position 165,101 of record CAWAOD010000010.1, read on the forward strand.
ACGCCCAGGGATAACATCTTTCATAACAGGAGATGCTTTAACATATTTGTCCAAAGGGTAAACCAGACTCTTCTTAGGATCAGCATTCAGGATTCTGTTGTTTTCAATCAGCCATTCAATGATATCCGGAACATTTTTGCCGTCCATCATAACAGCCTGTAATCTCTGAACAAAAGCATTCTGAGCTACCAGTTCAAGATCCATTTCGACACCGAATTTCTTTTCGATTTCAGCCTGTCTGCCTTTCCATTCTTCAAGGTTGTTAGCAGCAAAGCTCCACATCACGATTTTTCTTGGAGCACTAAAAGATACTCCAAAAGCCAACACAACTAGAGTGACCAGGATCACTAGTTTTCTCATATTTATCCTCCTATGAAAATTTGGTTTTGATTACTAAACAGATAATATCACAAAATCAACTTATCTGTTTCCCCTCCGGGTATTAAGCCTTAAATTAAATACCCAAAACTTCCCTTATTAATTTCATTTATTTAAACTAATCAAATAACTACAGTCGTTTTTCTCTCACCACATGATTCTCTTACAACAAGTTTAGTAGACATAGTAACAAATCTGCGGTTTACATTGCCTTCAAGCATATCAAATATTAGATCTACAGCCATTTTACCCATTTCATATCTTTCGTAATGTACTGTAGTTAAAGGCGGTCTTACAATGGAAGCCAGACTTATATCATCAAACCCTACAATAGCAATATCTTTCGGAACTTTTAAATCAAAGATCTCAAAAGCATGCATCACTCCGATCGCCATTTGATCATTAGCCGAAAAAAAAGCCTCCGGGATGTCGCCTCTTTTTATTAATTCTTTCATTGCATTGTATGCTGTATCTTCTTTATAATCTCCATGTATAATCCATTTTTTATTAATAGGTATATTATAATCTTCCAAAATATCCTTATAGGCCTGAAACCTTTTTTTATTATCAAATGAGCCTTCGCTGCCGCTTACATAACCTATTTTCCTATAACCTTGACTTATAAGATGTTTTACAGCTTCCGCTGCACCGTTATAATTGTCTATTACAATAACACAGACATAATTTTTGCGATTAAAATCAAAATCGGAATCTTTGTCGGATAAAACAATTGGAATTCTTGTTGAGATTTCATTAATAAAATCATCTGAAATAACACTGGTACCAAAAATGATTGCGCCATCAACTCTGCCTTCCCTTAACAGATTATAAGAATTACCCAAAATACCATCATGCACACTTGCTATGATCATCTCATAACCACGCCTGGATACCGCTTTTTCGACTCCCTCAATTATATCACTATTATATGGTCCGCTAAAATCTTTTAAAAACAAACCAATAATGTTGTTTTTTCTCATTTTAAGGCTGCGAGCCGATCCGTTTGGGTGATACCCAAGTTCTTGCGCTATATGTATAATTTTTTCTTTGGTATTAATATTTACTTTTGGACTGTTATTCATTGCATATGAAACGGTTGAGATCGAAACACCTGCCTTTTTGGCCACTTCTTTAATATTAGCCATAAACTAATCCTCAAAACCAATATATCGGACCAAATCAGCATACTCAAATACAAATGTGCTCTATTATGCAGCAAGTGTATACATCGAAACGTTTCACTAAAGGTAAATAATTCTAGCTTAAAAACTTTTTTTTGTCAAGAGAAAATTTGCGAATTAAAAAATATTTTTGGCTCAAACTAAGTGATTTTCTCGGTGGTGAAGTTAGCTGACCTTGGCAACTTTAATTGATACAATAAAATAAATGAAGGGAACACTACTTTCTTTTATTTATATGATTTAAAAGTAATCAAAATAATTCTATCATATATTATAATAAAAGTCAATGTTTAAAACATGTTTGTTGAAACATGTTTCGACTTAAACCTAAACTGAGCGATTTTTCGTTCTATTTAACGGTCAAATTTTCTTATAATTGTGTTTAATCTTTTTGCAATAGATTTTGTTAAACTGCTTTTTTTAAATCGCCACTGCCAATTTCCGAATGATGTACCGGGGGTATTCATTCTTGCTTCACTGCCAAGTGATAATAAATCCTGTAAAGGCACAATTGAAAATACCGCCTTTGAGGACATAGCAAGAATTATTAGGTCCCAGTTTATCTCTTTCCCCGTAATATGAGTATATTCAAGAATAAATTTAATTACATTTTCATCTCTTTTATTATACCAACCGATTATAGTATCATTGTCATGAGTTCCCGTATAAACAACGCAATTTTCTTTATAATGATGAGGCAAATAATCATTATTTTCATCGGAGTCGAAAGCGAATTGAAGAACCTTCATACCCGGATAATCAAAAGCCTCCCTTAATTCTATAACATCGGGTGTTATAAAACCCAGATCTTCAGCTATGATCGGAAGGTTCCCCAAAGACTTTTCCACTGCGGCAAAGAACTTTTTACCGGGACCTGATTCCCACTTACCTTTAACAGCAGTTTCTTCACCGAACGGAACTGCCCAGTAACCAGCAAATCCGCGAAAATGATCAACACGCGTAATATCAACAAGTTCAAACATGGCATTAAACCGGCTTATCCACCATTGATAATCCAATTCTTCAAGTTTTTTCCAGTTGTAAATAGGATTTCCCCAAAGTTGCCCTGTTTTACTGAAATAATCCGGCGGAACACCGGCTACCTTGACCGGAATTTTATTATCATCGAAGCAAAACAATTCTGAATGAGCCCAGGCATCTGAACTGTCATAAGCAATAAAAATCGGAATATCTCCTATGATTTTTATTGATCTGGAATTTGTATAATTTTTTAAGTCAAGCCATTGTTTAAAAAACTGATACTGCATAAAATATTGAAATTCTATATTATCATTTAATAACTTTCGGTAATGATTTAAAGACGAAGACTTCCTGAAACGAATATCCTCAGGCCAATCGCTCCAAGCTATGCCCCCAAAATGATCTTTTAAAGCCATAAAAAGCCCATAATCCGGAAGCCATTCGAATTTTCGCTTTGAGAATTCATTAAAATCACCTTTCTGTTCGTTTGACGCTGAAATTTTAAAATTTTCAAAAGCCTTTTTTAAAATCGGATATTTTTCCAGGAATAATTTTCCATAATCTACACCTTTATCATTAAATTTAACGCCATAAGGTAAATCTTTTTTTTCTAAAAGGCCTTCTTTTTTTAAAATCTCCAGGTTTATTAAAAGGGGATTTCCTGCAAATGCCGAAAAACACTGATATGGCGAATCACCGTATCCTGTCGGTCCAAGCGGCAAAACCTGCCAGAGTTTTTGCCCGGACAGAACCAAGAAATTAACAAAGTCATACGCTTCTGTTCCTAAAGTACCGATCCCGAATTTTCCCGGCAATGATGTCGGATGCATCAAAACACCACTGCATCTTTCAAACTTCATGTTAAAACCTCAAAAATAGATAAAAAGTTAATAACATTAATCCTAATTGAGTTGATGATTTTTATCAAGAAACTTATATCCAATCAAATGGAAATTTCTATCTTTAATCCGTCATAAGCAAAATAAACATTTTCAGGAAGCCTTATAGTGTCCCTCTTATGCTTGAAATGGTGAGTCAAATGAATTAGAAACGTTTTATCTGGTTTTATCTTTGAAGCTACTTCCAGCGATTGGCCAAGGCTGAAATGTGTCGGGTGAGGTTCCACCCTGAGGGCATTAATTACTAATATTTTCGCACCTTTCATTATGTCAAGGCTTTCATTGGAAATAAAACTTGCGTCTGTAATGTAAACAAGATTGCCGATTCTGAAACATGTTATCGGTATTTCGCCATGTAAAACCTCGATCGGTGTTATTTTCTGCTCTTTAATATGGAAATCTCCAATAATATTAATAAGCTCTATTTGAGGTTTTCCTCCACCTATCTGTGTAGGTTTAAAAATATAATCAAAACGATTACTGATTTCATCCAGAGTTAAACTATTTCCATATACCTGAATTTTTTGCCTCATAATAAAATTTATCTGCCTGATTTCATCCAGGCCGCCGATATGATCATAATGCGGATGTGTTATTAAAATCCCGTCAATCCATCTGATTCCGTTTGCCAATGATTGAAGCCGAAAATCGGGACCTATATCTATCAAAATTCTAGTATTTTTGTCCGTGACAAATAAAGCGCTGCTTCTGAACCTTTTATCCTTAGGATCTTTTGAATTACATACATCGCAGTCGCAGCCTAGAACAGGCACACCACTGGATGTCCCTGTGCCAAGAAAAGTTAAATTACTCATCACCATCCTTCTTATGAAGCTTTTTCATCCAATCGGCGATTTTTTTCTCAAAACCAAGCTCACCGGGTTGATAATATGAAACAGGCTTTTCTGTGTATTTTTGTTCGGTATAATGATTATGAAAATCATGCGGATATTTATATCCGATCCCTCTTCCAAGATTTTCCGCTCCATAAAACCCGGCTTCTCTTAAATATGGCGGAACATTCATTAAATTTCCATTCTGGATATCCGAAAGCGCTTTGTCAATAGCAATAATTGCTGAATTACTTTTAGGTACCCCGGCTAAAAGTGCGGTTGTTTCTGCCAGAATAATTCTACCCTCAGGCATTCCTATTTTTTCAATCGCATTATAGCAGCTTACGGCAACCGGAAGTGCTTCAGGGTAAGCGAGGCCAATATCCTCAGATGCAAGTATGATCAGCCTTCTTGCAATGAACAAGGGATCTTCACCGCTGTGTATCATAAAAGCAAGATAATAAATTGCAGCATCAATATCACTGCCACGTACCGATTTGATAAAAGCTGAAATTACATCAAAATGGCCTTCCGTTTCTGAATATTTTGTGTCGGTTTTTTGTATGATATCCGCTATATCTTTATATGAAATTATAATTTTTTCGGAAGCAGGCTTCGATAATATTGCCATCTCAAGAGTGTTGAGAATCCGTCTGGCATCATTGGTTAAACGCAAAAGAAAGTCTTTTGCCTCATTATCCAATTCCACATTAATCTTTGAAAGAAAAGAATCTTTTTTTAAAGCATTCATAAGGATTTTTTCAAGCTCATTTTTTGAGTGAGGCTTGAATTCATAAATAAAAACCCTCGAGCGGAGAGCGGGCTGCATAATAAAATAAGGATTTTCAGTTGTAGCACCGATTATTACTACCTCACCGTTTTCCAGGCTTGAAAGAAATGCGTCCTGTTTGGGCTTGATAAGACGGTGGATTTCATCTATAAATACTATTGTCTTAATTCCCGATAAGGATTTTTGAAAAGCAGTTTTTAAAATGTTTTTAATAGCTTCTGTATCAAGTGTTAACGCATTTGTAGTGATAAAGTCATATTGAAGCTCATTTGAAATAATCTCCGCAAGGCTTGTTTTTCCCGTTGCGGGAGGACCGTAAAAAATCATTGAATGAATGGATTTATTCCTGATCATGGTAAAAATGGGTTTTCCTTCCGACACAAGATGGATTTGACCTACAAATTCATCAAGTTTCCTTGGCATCATTCTTTTTGATAGTGGAAGGTTTTTTGATTGAAAAAGCTCCATTTATTTTTCCATCAATTTCATAAACTCATCGAATAAATAATTGGAATCATGAGGCCCGGGCGATGCTTCCGGATGATATTGAACAGAGAAGGCCGGAAAAGTTTTATGCCTGATTCCCTCGACAGTATGATCGTTTAAATTGATATGAGTAACTTCCATTCCAACCGGAATATTATTTTCAACAATAGAAAATCCATGGTTTTGTGATGTGATCTCTACTCTTCCTGTTTTTAAATTCATAACAGGCTGGTTAGCCCCGCGGTGTCCGAACTTCAGTTTGTATGTTTTTGCCCCAAGGGCAAGTCCAAGCATTTGATGCCCCAGGCATATCCCGAATATAGGAATCCTGCCGAGCAGGTTCTTAATAGTATTTATAACATATGTAACAGCCGCCGGATCGCCAGGACCGTTAGAAATGAATACTCCGTCCGGCTTAAGATCAAGAATCTGACTGCCGGAATATGTCGCCGGTACAATGGTAATATTTGCATCTCTTAAGTCAAGAAGCCGCAAAATATTTTCTTTAATACCGGTATCCATCGCCACGATATGTTTTCTTCCGGATTGAAACTCTTTCCAGCGTTTGGGTTCATGTAAAGTTACCCTTGGAACCAGATCAAGGCCTGTCATATCAGGAACTTTTTCCAGTTTGGCTATTAAACTATTCCGGTCATAATCAACAGCGGATAATATTCCGTTCATCGCACCTGCGATCCTTATTATCCTGGTTAATTTTCTTGTATCTATTCCTTCAATTCCTGTAACCTTATTATTTAAGAGGTAATCCGCCAAACAACCATGGCGATTCCAGCTAGAATCAATTTTCGAAGCTTCTCTAACAATAAACCCCGCTGCCTGTATTTTTCCAGATTCTGTATTTTGATCATTCACACCGTAATTTCCAATCAAAGGATAAGTCATCGTTATAATCTGCCCTGTATATGAGGGATCTGTTAAAATCTCCTGGTATCCTGTCATTGATGTATTGAAAACTACCTCACCCATCGCCTCGCCCTTATAACCGAAATTCCGCCCGATGAACATTTCACCATTTTCCAGAAGCAGAACAGCTTTATCCATAAATAATTCCTCTATTTACTTTAAATATAATATAGATATTTTACCATAATATCAGCTTTATCACAAATTCAAAGGTGATCGGTCAGTTATCTTGGAAGTTAATTAACTATTGTTACCATTCCCCTTTTCAAAGGGGGCTAGGCGGATTTAAAATATTAGAAGAATCTCCCCACCCTCTTTGAAAAGTGGGAGTTTATTACAAACATATTATAGTAGGTAATATATTACTACTATTTTAAAATAAAATTTAAAAACTATTGACATAATTTATAAAAAGTGAGATAATGTTATAAAGATGTGAAATAGCTAATAATATGAGATATTTTATTTAAAAAAATATTAATCCGTTTTCCTAATTAAGATTGGGAATTAAAAAATTTGAGGGGAATCTTGTGGCAGAATTAACCGACCGTTTGAATTTACCGGCGGCAGGATTTTACGGATTTGAAATTAATACTACTTTAAAAACTTATAAAAAAAGCCCAAGGATATTTAATAATAAGCCAAAAAAACACTTCATAAATTTTATTTCTAAAAGTAGACTTGATGAAATCCCTTCCTTTAAATTACTTGATCGATTTTACAGCATTAACATATATAATTCCAGAACAGAATCCATTATATTTCAAATTATAAGATTAATAAAAAATACAATTTCTGCTATAACTGGATATATAACAGATATTATATTTATTAGATATATTTCACATAAATCACCAAACCCTCATAATTAGGAATTTTTATGGAAAAGATTATTTCAAACTTTTTCATATTGCTTTTTTTTGGAGCAGTAATATTAGGATTACATTTCGTAATATATAAAATTTTAGTTAATCAAGGAGTCATGAAGCTTAAAGGGTATTTATGTTTCCGGCAACCGTTTATTACAAACCGGTAATATTATTGAATCATCAGGCATTTCCAGAGGGATTGGTATTTTTGATTTTTCACTGCAGGAGCTGGCGGCAAATATCTGCACAAACAGGCTTGTAGAATTCGCTGAAGTGAAAAGATATCCTCCGGACAGCCTTGAAATAAAAATTAAAGAAAGACAGCCGGTATGCGCTGTTTCAATATTTAATAATTTTTATATGTGTGATAAAAATGGACACATATTAATGAACGGATATTATAACGGATTCCCTGTTATAATCCCGGATTTCGATTTTTCATATAAGAATGATGAAATAAAAGATGAGTATATAAAATTAGTACTTAATAAACTATATAATGTTGCAAATTTAAATAGAATAAATAAAATTTATATAAAAAAAATAGAAGGAATTTATATTACATTAAAAAATCTTGACGGAACATTGTTTTTTATAGGAAAAAATATATCTGATAATGATATATTCAATAAAATATTCAGTGTTGCAGACAAAATAATAAGCGACAATTTAAAAATTAAGTTCATTGATATTAATAAAGAAAATGCTATCGGATTTAAATAAATTCGTTATTTAGGTTTTTTGCCGCTGCGATTGATTTTATAATAGTACAGGAGGATAGCTTGGATCCGCGAATTGTTGTTGGTATGGATATTGGCACAACAAAAGTTTGTACCGTGGTTGCAAAAATCAACGAAATTGATGAGCTTGAGATCCTTGGAGTCGGACTTGTACCTTCAAAGGGTTTAAGGAAAGGAGTTGTTATTAATATAGACAGTACTGCTTCATCAATTGCCGCCTCAGTTGAAAAATCTGAAATTCAGGCCGGCATCGAAGTCAAAGGAGTTTATATCGGAATATCAGGCGGTCATGTTGAAGGCATTAACAGTAAAGGAGTGATTGCGGTTTCAGATAAAAACAAAGAAATCGGGGAAGCTGATGTCAGAAGAGTTATCGATGCCGCGACAGCAATTGTTATACCGGTTGACAGAGAAGTGATTCATATTATCCCTCAAGAATTTATTGTTGACGACCAGGATGGGATAAAAGACCCTATCGGTATGTCCGGAATCCGACTTGAAGCTGTTGTAAATGTCATAACGGCCGCCGCGACTTCTGTAAATAATATTGTAAAAAGTGTAAATAAAGCCGGCCTGGAAACTGCGGACATTGTTCTTGAACCGCTTGCTTCCGCGCAGGCAATACTTACGGAAGAAGAAAAAGAATTAGGCGTTGCCCTGGTGGATATCGGCGGTGGAACAACGGATTATGTTATTTTTGAAGAGGGAAGTTTGAGAAAAACCGGTATTTTTTCAATCGGGGGGAACCATATTACCAACGATATAGCCTTCGGGCTTAAAACGCCTCCGCTTGCCGCCGAGGAAATTAAAAGAAAGTACGGCGCCGCAATTGCAGATTATGTTTCCGGTGAAGATGAAATCGAAGTCCCGGGATTAGGCGGGAGGCAGCCTACTTTTGAGAAAAGAAAAACATTAATTGATATTATTGAGCCACGTATTGAAGAGATATTGTCACTTGTTAACAGTGAAATAGAAAAAACAGGGAAAAAAGAATTTCTTGCGGCCGGTATCGTATTAACAGGCGGTGTTGCATTGACACCTTATATAGTGGACCTAGCTGGAGAGATATTCAACCTGCCTGTGAGAATCGGAAGGCCTTTAGGTATTAAAGGGCTTAAGGATATAGTCGACAGCCCTGTTTTTTCTACGGCGGTGGGATTGGCTTTATATGCAAAAGATAACCAGCCGAAACTGGGTCCAACAAATTCCAGGGATGATGAAAAGAATTTTAAATCAATAATTGATAGAATGAGGCAATGGTTCAACGAATTTTTTTGATAGCAAAGTAATTAGTTAATATATTAAGATTTATTTTGGGAGGGAAGTCTTTATGATGGTTGAAAGATATGCGGAATCAATCGCTAATAACATTCCGGGATTGATTGTCGAAGATGAAGTAATTACAAAGATCAAAGTCGTCGGTATCGGTGGAGCAGGTTGTAATGCTATCAACCGTATGATCGAAGACGGCATCAGCAACGTGGAGTTTGTCGCCGTCAACACCGATGCGCAGGTACTTAAAAACACCCTGGCAAAAACAACATTACAGATCGGCGCCAGATCGACCAAAGGACTGGGAGCCGGTGCAAAACCCGATGTGGGAGAAAAAGCCGCCCAGGAAGATGTGGAAGAAATTAAAAAGCTTCTGGATAAGAGCAATATGGTTTTTATAACAGCCGGAATGGGCGGAGGAACAGGAACCGGAGCCGCACCGGTTTTCGCAAAAGTGGCAAAGGATATGGGAGTCTTAACGGTTGCTGTTGTCACCATACCTTTTGATTTTGAGGGAAAAAGAAGGATTGAGGTTGCTTATCAGGGTATTTCTAAATTAAAGGAACATGTCGATACGATGCTGGTCATCTCAAATTCCAGGATATTTAAAGTAATTGAGAGAAAAGCCGGGGTTAAGCAGGCTTTTCACAAGATTGACGAAGTATTAAAACAGGCTGTCCAGGGAATATCAAGCATCATAACAGATGTTGGAATTATAAATGTTGATTTTGCCGATGTCAAAACCGTTCTTTCAAACCGCGGCGAAGCAATTATGGGGATTGGAATAGCACATGGCGAGAACAGGGCTATCGATGCAGCAAAAATGGCCCTGGAAAATCCGCTTATTGAGAATTCATCGTTCAAGAATGCGGGGGCAATGCTTGTCAATATAATAGGGGGCCCTGATTTCGCAATGTCGGAGTATGATGAAGCAGCTAAAACGATAGCGGAATACTGCAGAGAGGACGCCGAAATCATTGTTGGGTTGAATGTAGATGAGAATTTAAAAGATAAGATAAAGATAATTATAATTGCAACGGATTTTTTACCGGCAAACACTACCATTGAAAATGAAACGGTACCTATACCTGCAGAAAGCATATTTGAAGAAAGAAAAGTCGTTTCACTGGCAGAGATCAGGCAGGAAAGATCAAGATTAAAAAACAGCCGGAATGAAATACCAAAAAATATTCTTAAAACCGAAGGGCACTCAAGAATAGAAGAAGATTATGAAACTCCGGCTTTTTTAAGAAAAAGAAAAATGGGTTAAATGCCAATTAAATTAATTCATTTAATATTGTTTCAACAGATTTAATCTTGCTTTCTGCTTCCAGTACGGAACGGCCCATTACAATATAATCAGCCCCGAGTTTTTTTGCTGTTTTTGGATCCATTACTCGTTTCTGATCGCCATTGGATTCGCCGGGCATTCTAACGCCGGGTGTTACAAGAGTTATATCATTGCCGAACTCTTTCCTTAAAATCTCAATTTCATACGGAGAGCAGACAAATCCTCTTATTCCTTCATTATATCCCAATCCGGCAAGGTGTTTTACCAATTCACCGGCGGACAGATTTATTTTAAGGTCATTTTTTAAAATACCGTCATTCATACTTGTTAATACTGTTACGCCGAGTATCAAAGGTTCTTTGTATCCCGGTTTTTTCTTTATTATGACTTCTTTTACTCCTTCAAGTGAGGCTTTAATCATTTCTCTCCCGCCAAGAAGATGAATTGTTAACATTTCTATTCCCAATTCTGCTGCTACGGAACAGATTCCTTTTACCGTATTGGGTATATCATAAAATTTCAAATCAAGAAAAACCTTTTTATCTTTTGAATGGAGATAATCTATTATTTTATTTCCAGCTAAAGTATAAAGGATACTTCCGACCTTAAATATATCTACCATTGGCGACAATTCTTCAATTATTTTCTCGGCCTCAATAAAATCCTTTACATCCAGAGCAACGATAAGTTTGGTCTGCATAATATTCTCCCCATATTAATCAATGATTATTATAATATATTATGAGAATTTAGTTAAAATATCCAATACATTATTTTACTTCAATTTCTCATTATCTTTTGACGATAATTAGTCGAAAGTCATAGTCGGGAGATGAAAATAACATATAATTACTAACAGGCTAATTAACTTTCGACTAACCGACTAATTGACTAGAAGACTAACTGACAAAGGATTACAAATATGCCAAAAAAAAGTTTTTATAAAATATTAACAGATAATGAACTTTTTCTTTTAATAAAAAATAATCATCTTGCAGAAAATGAATTTTACAGAAGATATAAAATTAAAGTTAAGGGATTGATAAAGAATTATAGATTAAATTCCCTTGAACGTGAAGACCTTATCCAGGAAGGAATGATCGGATTGTTCCAGGCAATAGAATCCTTCGATAAACAAAAAGGGGTAAAATTCTCAACATATTCTATGGTATGCATAAAAAACAGAATTTACAATTCCCTTAATTCAATTTGGAAGCATAAAAAAAAGATCGATGAAGAAAAAGATATTGAAGAGATCGTATCCGGGAATAATCCTGAAAGCGACACAATAAAGTCCGAACTTTCAGTTAATATCGAAAACGCGATATCGCATTTAAGCGAACTTGAACAGAAAATAATTGAGAAATACCTGAATAATATGAGTTATAAAAATATTGCATCAGAGCTTGAAATTTCTACAAAAAAAGTTGATAATATCTTAATGAAGATTAAGTTAAAACTAACCAGATACCTGAATGAAAGCCAGAATATTATACCGGCTTCAAAAAAACAAGGGGAAAACCACAAAATCATTAAAAGATTCGCTGAAAAAGGGGGACAGTAAATGAAGTTAAATATTAAGGCTTTATCATTATCATTTTCTATTTTAGGGTTTTGTTTAAGTTTTGTCATCGGGATTTGGTTCAGCGCAACCGGTTATGGAAAGCTTGTGCTTGACTTGCTGTCTTCATTTTATGCTAATATCGTACAGTTTAGGTTCAATCCCTTATTATCGTTTGGGACTAATCTATCTTCAAACTTTTTATCTATTTTTCTTCTAAGTCTTTTTACTTTTATAGATGGCATAATCATTGGAATCATTTTCGGTTCACTTTATAATCTTTTTATTCCTAAGACAAAAAAATAGGATTATCTTATAATGGAAACGCTGAAGAATTTAATAAAAAACATAACAAAATCCTTCGCATTGAAATTTAAATATTACGGAGGAATAGCATCTCTAATTGTTTATTCAATTTCAAATTATATTAGTGATAATAAAGGAAGAAAGAGCATTAATAAAGTCATAATAATGCAGATTTATTTTACAGGAAACCTGGCATTAAAGATCATCGGCCTCGTCGCTTTAGCTCTTGGAGCCATAACTGTAATACAACTTTTTACACAGCTCAGTAACGTCGGAGCCCTGGATTACGTGGGAAAAATTCTAAGCATTGTTATAATTCGTGAATTGGGACCAATTATTACTGCATTTATTGTGATCAGCCGTTCCGGTACTGCAATTGCCGCAGAAATCGGCACAATGATGGTTAATGATGAGATCAATGCCCTTGAAATGCTTGGGATAAACACGCTCAAATATATAGTGTTCCCTAGAATAGCCGGAATGGTAATCGCTATGGTTCTTTTAACAATGTATTTCAATGCCATCGGTATCATTGGCGGATTTATTGTGGGAAGTATCTATGCTAATATTAGCTATGATATGTTCATCACATATGTTATGAACTCGATCACCTATCTGGATATATTGACCAGTATAATTAAAAGCGCCGTTTTCGGCGTTTTTATTTCAACTATAGCAATTTATTATGGTTTTCAGGCGTTTGTGTCAACACAGATCCCCCAGGTAACAACAAAAGCAGTTGTAAGCACGATATTTGCAATGTTTTTCTTTGATGTTTTAATAACTTTAGTTATTTATTTGTAGGTATGATATGGGAAATATCTCGTTGAAAAATGTTATATTAAAATATGAAAAAGAAACGGTAATAAACGATATAAGTGAGAATATTTATGACGGAGAAATTTATGCAGTCATCGGTTCTTCAGGAAGCGGCAAAACCGCCTTGCTTAAGGTAATAGCGGGATTAGCTCTTATAAATAGCGGAATAGTCGATGTCAAAGGAAAAAATATTGTAAAATTTTCTCAAAAACAGATGCTGAGTTATCATAAAAATTGCGGTTTTGTGTTCCAGAATTCCGCCTTGATAAGCAATATGAGTATTTACGAAAATCTTTCAATATATTATAATTATCATACGAGTATGAAGGAAATTGAAATATATGATAAGATAAAAAAGTTCCTGGATTACGTAGGGTTTTCTGAAAATCTTTCATACAGGCCGAACTTCATCAGCACAGGTGAAAAAATGCTTGTAAATATTGTAAGAGCTATCTCTCATGACCCGGAGTTTGTTTTCTGGGATAATCCTTTTGCGAATCTTGATGCGATATACCAGAAAAGGGTTAAGAAAATTATTTCTGATCTGAAAAAACAGGGTAAAACTTTACTCCTGGTAACAAATGATTTTGACTTCGCCCTTTCTAACGCGGACAGAATTTGTATACTACACAAAGGATCAATAATTGAAAGCGGAACACCTGCTGATATTCAAAACTCTACACAAGAAATCACCAGGAAACTGATGAATAAGGGGGATTAAAATGCCTTTTACATTCAAGAACACCCAAAAAGCCGTAGCCGCGTTTTTTTTAATAGGAATTTTTTTATTTTTTGCGATTTTGTTTTTAGTCGGTAAAGGCAGCGATTTATTCACCTTCAAGGACAATTATTATTCAAATTATGATGAAGGTTACGGAATCGGAGGCGGATCGATCATAAAATATAAAGGTATTAACATCGGAAAGGTTAGAAAAATTACCCTTACTGAAATGGATAAAATCAGGGTTGATTTATGGATAGACGCCGATTATACAAGAGTAGTCAAAGAAGGCTGTGTTATGAAAGTACAGACAAGCCTTTTAGGTTCGGCAAATCTGGAACTGGGTCCGACTATGTTAACCGATGCGGTGCTTATACCGCCCGGTAATGAGATCCTATCCTCCGATACAGAGAAAGGAAGAGAAATTATTGCAAAAGCTTCGGAACAGGTACAGAAAAAAGATGACCTTCAGGCAAAGGCAAAGGAAATTCTTGATTATATCGCATCGCTTAAACCGGTGATAAGCGGCACCCTGGCCAATGTCAGGGACTCTACTGCAAGCGTAAAGTCAATTCTCGGCGGATTGAAGGGAGATGAAAGGACAGTTGTATCCGATAAACTCCTTGCGACTATAGACAGCACAATGTCTACAATTGAGAATGTAAAATCAATAGCTAAAACAATAAACGATTTTTCTACCCAGATAATATCAACAAATAATACAATCGGCGCTGTTGTTATGGATAACAAAACACTTTACAATAAAATTGACAGCATGATGAATTCTATTGATGCATCACTAAAAAATGTCAAAACAATCAGTGATAAGCTCGTTAATACTCCTGAGGATGTGAAGAAACTAACATTCCTTTTGCAGGATAATCTTATTGAACTGAAGAAGGTTTTAGCAGGGATTAAAAATATCGTCGGCGGCGATAAGGTTGTTGAGAAAAATATTAATGCAGGGGATAGAAATCAATGAAACAAATTTTTATATTTATTATATTTATTATATTTATTTTATTATTTTCATCTTGCGGCAGTAAAAATCCAACTATAAGAAATAATATAAAAAAGAATATTTCGGATAATTTATCTGTGGGTATTGAAAGCTACAAAAGTGGAAACCTGGAGTCTGCAACACTCTTTCTTCAGCAGGCTTTAAAAGACGCTTATTCCATTGACAGTATTGATGATATAATTCTTGTTCTGCAAAGCCTGACCGAAGTTAATTTGAAAAATGAAAATTATTCTCTGGCTTCAAATTATATTTTCCAGGCAGAGTCGCTCATCGGTATGGAAAATAATAATGACAACAATTTCTTAATCCAAAAAACAATCGGCAAATATTATGAAAAAACCGCGAAAACTCAGGAAGATTACAACAAATCTTATCAATATTATATTAAAGCATCCGAATCTGCAAAAAAAGATGAAGAGAAAGCTCAGGCATATAATAATATAGGTACGGTCAAAATCGAGCTGAATCAACCGGATGAAGCACTGGAATGGTTTATTAAATCGAAAAATATCAATGAGTCAAAGAATATTTATGATTCACTTGCAGATAATTATTACAATATCGGTGATATTTATGAGAAGAAAGGCAATTATGCCGAATCGCTGACAAATTACAATCTTGCTTTAAAAAACGATAAAATTAGCGAACATCTGAGCGGAATAATTGAAGATCTTAAACGTATCGCTTCGGTCTATTCAAGAATGGGAAATAAAGATGTTTCCCTTGAATATTACAACAGGGCTCTAAATGCGGCGGTCAGTATTAATGATAAAAATCAATCGGATCAGATAAAAAGATTAATTGATGATCAAAGCCATTGATCTTATGAATTTCAATACAATTCAGCATATTGGCCATTCATATAAATAGATAAAAACCTTTCTTTATATTCACTGAAACTGCCTTTAATTATAGCTTCTCTGGATTCACTTGCAAGCTGAATTAGAAAATGCACATTATGTATTGAAGCAAGTCTTAAGCCGAGGATTTCATTCGCTTTAAACAGATGCCTTATATATGAGCGAGTGTAATTACTACAGGTATAACATGAGCATTCTTCATCCAGAGGTGAAAGATCAAATTCAAGTGATTTGTTTCTTAAGCTTTGTTTTCCTTTTCTGGTAAAAACAGTCGAATTTCTTGCGGCCCTTGTCGGAAAAACACAGTCAAACATATCCACACCAAGCTCGATCCCATAAAGAATGTCTTCCGGAACACCCACACCCATCAAGTAGCGCGGCTTATCAACAGGAAGTTCAGTATTAACAATATCAATCATTCTATACATTACAGGCTTTTCTTCTCCAACAGAAAGGCCGCCGATTGCGTAACCGTCAAAACCAATTCCTGTTATCTCTTTTGCGCTTATCTGACGAAGCTTTTCAAGCATTCCTCCTTGAATAATCCCGAAGAGGTATTGATTTCCCGGATCCTTATTAAATCCTCCGTTGTCAGGCTTATTGAATTCATTTTTACACCTTAATGCCCATTCCGTTGTTCTATTAATAGAATCTTCAGTTTCCTCAATTGAAACCCCTGCTTTTATGCAATGATCAAAACACATTAAAATATCGGCGCCGATTATACGCTGAATATTTATGGATTTTTCCGGAGTAAGAAAATGATAGGAACCGTCAATATGGGATTGAAATAATACACCGTCATCGCTTATTTTATTAAGTGTAGCTAAAGAGAATATCTGGAAACCGCCACTGTCAGTAAGTGTATTACGCCCCCAGTTCATGAATCTATTAAGCCCTCCGGCATTATGAATAACCTCAACACCCGGCCTTAGATAAAGATGATAAGCATTGGCAAGAATTATTTCGGCATTGCAGCTGTATAATTCTTCAACGGAAAGCGTTTTAACGGTTGCCTTGGTTCCGACAGGCATAAAAGCAGGGGTATGGACTTCGCCATGTGGAAGACAAAGTATTCCGGCCCTTGCATTTTTATCAAAGGCAATAATTTCAAATGTCATTTTGATAATTAACCTTTTATTTTATTACTGGTATCTTGCAGGGACAAATTTCTTGTTATAGTCGGGGAACCCTATCCCGTTTAATTCTGATGTTTTAAATGTAATAGTTATTTGTGGTTCCCAGAACAAAATCTGCGCAGTTGGATCTTCTTGCCTGGTTAAAGAGAAACTCAAGCTCATCACCCATTCATTCAAATAATGATCAAGTTCAAATTGGTATTTCTGGATTTTAAAATTTCCTCGCTTTAACGCATCATAATCCAGAATATTGACGCTGTCCAGCAGGTTTCCCCAGAATTCGATGTAAGGCTGCTGATACCTTGCCACGTTATCCTTAAAATATTGGTAAAGCCTTGTGTTTTGAACAACAGTTTGAAAACTTAAGCTCCAATATGGATTAAATAACATGGACAAATTCACATTTAGATTGAATATTGAATTTATCGGGTTCAAAAAGTCCCAATGAAACGAACTGGCAAAGGTTAAATTTGAGATTTCATAAACCACAAGCCCATAAGTTTTCACAATTGAATATTGAGAATTCACGTCTAATGTTAAATTTGTTTGTTTAATCAAATCATAATTATAAGTAATTACCGGGAGCGGATTGAATTGATTCGGAGGACTAAAAGCCAGCGTCAATGGGATTGTTCCGATTGGGGTTAACCTGTTTGTAAAATTATCCATTGTTAATGCAAAATAATTCGTTTTCGTTTCCATGATATCCAATGTAAATCCTGTTGAAGCAGAAAGCCATGTTATTTTTAAAGCAGTATTGGCAGTCAATTGTCTTTGAGTGATATTATTCAGGATTATATCGTCTACATCATTTGTAATCCTGTACTTAATAAAATGCGAGCCGCTTATACTGTAATCCAGATTATCCTTAAACATATTGAACCCGGTTCTCAGGCTTGTATTATGCGTATATTCGAGGGGTGTCGCTGCGTATGTCGTACGAAAAATCTGGTAATTAAATGTATGGTCAATAGTATAAGGGAAATCAACCTGCCAGATTGAATTGCTGTTAATTATATATGTTTTATTAATCGATGCATCGCTTGTAAAATCCAATTCATAACCTGATTGATTGAGGTTATTATAATCTTCATTTGTGAAAGTAGACCAGTATTTATTATTATTAAAAGTAAAAGTGTTGTTCCAATTTATAAAGCTGTTAAAAAGCCTCCCGTTAATGGCATAGGTGCCTGTCTCAACATGATGATACAGGTCGGAAACAGGAGTCGACTGCAGATTGGTATCAAGCGTTTCAGAAGGCGTATAATTGACATTGGCATTAAGAGATGAAGAAAAACTATACAGCTCAAAGTTGTTTGTGGTTATCTGGTAAACAGCGGCGGATGGAGCCGGTTTTTGATTTGTGTCCTTCTGATCTATATTTTGTTGAGGCTGATTGGTTTTATCCTGCTGTACACTTTGATTATTTGTATCCTGCGATCCGGAAGATAATTTTGATGTACCTGTCTGTATACTGGTATTAAATCCTCCCGTCTGGTTTATATATTGACTGCTGATATCGTTGCCGGAAGTATTTAAATTGCTTTCAATTTTATTTGATTTAAAATCGTCCTGAGGTGATTTGCCTTCATTCGTAAAAATTTGATTTGTTCCATCGGATTCGTTTGTAAGTTTATTACTTTCGATAGTATGATTTTTTTCAAGATAGGCATTCGCGTCTTCATTCAGTCTGAGGCTGATATTTGTGTTAGAAGCCTTAAGTGTTTTTGAAACAGGGAACGTGTAATTGACATCCTTGAATATGTCAATATTCCCAAGTGTATAAGACATATTTGGAAAATTCACATTATATAAATAGAATTTATACCTATCGTTCAAATAAACATTTGAAACGGAAGGGTCAACCCAATAATTATACTGCCAGTTTCCCGATAATTGAAAATTTTTGTATTGGAGTAAAAAGCTTCTTGAATAAGTAGTAAAAGAAATTCCGGAATCATCCCTGCCGGCCCCATAAAAATTATTGTCGGAATTTAAAATTGCTTCTTTAACGGGATCAAATGATTCTCTTCGCGTATTATATTTTCTGCTGAAAAATGGATCATTAAGATCTTCCCAGCTAATTGCAAGGTTGATATCATTTGTTTCAATTACTGTTTGGACCTTATAATGCCAGGCAAGCTGCTGAATATTGGTATAATAGTTTGTCGGCTGACCGTTTATAGTATCATTTACCAGAACCTGCTGGGAATACCTGTCATTAACCGAATCATACATAACACGAACGTCGTTCGCCGCTTCACCGAAAAAACTTATGCTTTTGAATAATCCGATTTTATTGTTACTGTTCAACTTCAATTGAGAATACTGTCCCAGTCTTTCATAAACATCCAGGCCTACAGATGAATTAAAGTTGCCAAAATCGAAATAAGCAGTATTCATCAAATACCATCCAATCCTGATTTCCTGGCCGAAAGAAGTTTTTATTCCTGTAAATTTTTCCCATCTGAAATAAAACGGCATATAAAAAAAATCTCCCTGGCCAACCGTATATGTATCATGAAGAGCAAATATGATATCTCCCTTAAAATACCATAGTTTTTGTGCAAAAAATTGGTATTGCGGTAACTCCGCAGGTGTAAAAGTCAGATTGACATCTTCCAGAACAACCCTGTCATCCGAGAGTATCGTAACTTTTTTGGCATGATAATACCAGCCGTTAGACGCGCTTAAAAGTCCAATAGAGCCGCCCGATTGTTTGATATATGACCGGACATTTTTCAATGTCCCCTTTTTTGTCTCGGGATTGAAATTCATATAATCCGCCAGATAGATGCTGTCGCCGTAATGAAACTCAACCTTTTCATATGCGGCAATTTCCAGTATTTTATTACCGCTTGAAGTGATGATAACTGTTCTGGCTTTAAGTATATTACCTTCAAAACGTATTTTAACGTTCCCGAGAAATTTTATATGCGTTACATTATCCTTCTCAAAATTCTGAATAACCACTTCGTCATAATTATCAAAAATAATATTGTTGTTTGGGTTCGCGTTTGATATATTAATTTCACTTACAAATTGATTGGATATGTTTATATTGTTTGAATTAGATAAAATTAAATTTGTATTATTAATATTGGTGTTATTTATATTTGTATTAATAATATTAGTTGCTGAATATGCATGATAGAAGAAAAAAAGAAAAAGAACGGTTATTAAAATTTTCATTTTCAAGATCAATGGAAATCTCCAATGAATAATTTATCAGGTATAATGCTTTTTTTCAAACTTTATTTACATAAAAAACTATAAGAAATTTTATAGATAATTTTATCTGGACTACTTCAATTTAATGATGAACCGGCGAAACGCTGTTTTTTTATTAACTGCAACAAAAGACCGTTAAGTAAACCACGGATTTGCCCGGCATTCACAGGTCATCATTATAAGGCCACAAATAAAAACAATCAATTTTGTAGTTCTTAAACAACTTATCTATTTAAATGAAAAATGAAGTGATTAACAAATCGAAAGGAACCGGAATGACATGAGAGAATTTTAAAGAAAGGATTGTATTTTTGAAATACTAACTGGAATTATAGATCTTTCTGGTCTATATAACCTTCAAGCATAGCTTTACTTATATTTTCCGCTAATTTTTCTATTGCAAAGGATATATATTTCGGGTCATTAATTTTTTTACGTAATACTTCCATTCTAGCATCAGATAAAGAACTGGAATTTGTTTTAACAATAATCCGATGAAAATTCCGTTTTTTTTCCAATAATACTTCTTCAATCACTTTTTTCTCCCTCAATCTCTTATGGAAAAAACTAATAAAAGCCTTTTATATGTTTCATTTCAAAACAATCATCAACATCTTCTTTATCCTTTCTGCCGCATTTTATAAAAATTGCATCAACCCTAATTTCCTTAAAATTAATTCCGCTTTCACTGATATAAATTTCGGCACTTTTTAAAATCTTTTTAATTTTTATTTTATTTATTGTCCTTTCAATCTCAAGCAGCTGATCACCTCTTCTTGTTTTCACCTCAACAAGGACCAAGCATCCCTCATCCTTAAAAATAAGATCGATTTCTCCAAATTTTGTATGATAATTTGAAGCAAGAAATTCATATCCCCGAGAAACCAGGTATTCTTTACCTATTGTTTCCCCTTTACGGCCCAGATTTATTTTATCAACTTTTATTTTCATTACTGACTAATTTTGATTGTATGGCTTTAACTATATAAATATCCGTTTCCCTGGACAGTTTGATTACTTGACCGTTTTCAACTTCATCTCCGAATTCATCCCTCATTACTTTCACTGTCGGGCGGAAAGGAGAAACAGGATCGGCAGCAACAACTTTTGCAATTGCATTGGTATTAAGTTGAACAAAGCATCCAACCGGATAAATTGACATAAGCCCTAGAAATACTTTCAAAATTTCCGGATCCAGTTTTTTTGAACCCTCACCCAAAACCATTTTCATCGCGTCATAGGACTCTTTCCCTTCGCGGTAAACCCTATCCTTTGTGAGTGCTTCATAAGTATCAACAACAGCAATAATTTTACTCATTTCGGACATTTCATAACCCTTAATTTTACGGGGATACCCTGTGCCGTCAAACCTCTCATGGTGTTCAAGCCCTACTCTGGCAATTTCAATGGGGAAATTCAAATCTTTTGCTATTACCTGATAACTGTGAACCGGATGAGTTTTAACCTGATTATATTCATCAGGGCTGAGTTTCTCTTCTTTTTCAGTAATATAAGCTGGTATTTTTATCATCCCCACATCATAAACCAGTGCCGCCAAAGCAAGATTTACCAGTTTAACCATTGAATAACCAAGCCTCTGCCCCAATATAACCGAAAGAATCGCGGTATTAATAATGTGATTGGCCAGATAATCGCCCTTACCTGCTATGTTAACAAGGTTTATAAAAATCTCTGGTCTTTTTTCAGCCATTATAGAATTTGCCATTTTAGTAGCAAGTGTTTGTATCTTATCAGGATCAAATCCCTGGCCGTTCCTGAATTTATTATACTGAACTCCAATGATATTCAGGCATTCCTGATAAAAATCCACATATTTTGCCGTTTCTTTATCAACGACAATCTTTTTTTTCTCAATCCCCTTATTTTCATATTCAATGGAAAGGGCCTTTTCTTCCATTATTTCTCCTGCGGTTTCAACATGTGTTATGTGTCTTGATTTCAAATTACTCAGCGTAAATTCATCCAATACTTTTCCCGCAGGCAGCACTATATTTAAATTGATGTCAAAAAGCGATTTGGAAAATCTAATACCAGGCTTTAAATCATCAATTATAATCTTGTGCATGGGCATAATAATTCTCCCGCAATTTAAATTTTAAATTTCAACCTTTTAAAGAATAAATAAAACTGAAAATTTCAGCAACAATTGTATATAATTCAACCGGAATTTCTTCATTTTGTTTTAACCGGTACAATGATTCCGCCAATTTATCATTTCTATAAACCGGAATATTATTTTTCCTTGCCAGTGAAACAATATAATCTCCTAAAGCTCCAACCCCTTTTGCAAGTATATAAGGGGCTTCATTAATCGCATTATCGTATTTTAAAGCTACAGCTCTGTTCTGCATAGCATACTTGTTCTGCATAGCATCCTCCTTTTGAGTTTCATTTTTTTATATAATTCAAACTGAAATATCTATGTTAAATATACCGCTGAAATCATCCTTTATCTGAAATAAATCTTCTTTCTGCCAGAAAAGAAATTGATTTTTTAATTCGCAGATTCTCAGCGATACTCTTTTATCTGGCAATAATCTGCCGATCTTTTTATTTAGAATTTCATAATCTATTTTTTTGTTTAAATACTCATTATACAGGTTTTTATTAATAAAAACATTAACCAGGCACTCCATTTTTTGAAGATCTATTACTATTAATACTTTTCCAAATTCTTCATTGTCAATATTAAAATAAAACTTCCGGGAATCATTTTCATTTGAGATTCTTTGTTGAATAATCAAATCCTTTCCCTCATAAAAAACATTATATGTTTTAAAAGAACTCTCCTCGCCAAAATATTTATAAAAAACATTATCAAGGATTCTTTCTTCACCGGATTTTTTTTCATTAAATATATCAATTAAATTCAAAATATTCTTTTTCTCAGATTTGTTTTTAATAATCTTTTTATAAATTGAATTTAGATTGAAAAAAAAATCCGGGAAATCAATATCAATTACATAACCCTTTTCAATAAAATTAAGCATTATATCACAAAAAACCTCACCATATTTCAATACTGCCAGATTGAGCAGTTTTATCATTGAAATATCCAGTTTACTGCCTATTGAATGCAGCTTAACAGCAGACCGGATATTTTCTTCTGATAAAGGCATGTTGTTATCAAGCAGAAATAACCTGGTTTGATCAATAAACTTTTTTTTACCGATTTCATCAAAATCTTTTGAATTTTTAAGAGAACTTAAAACTCTCAGCCGGATCGATTTTCTTTCCTGCTCACCTGAAATCTCTATTAAAGCAAGAAAATTATCCGGTACTTCGGTTTCAATATTTGCCTCAGTTTTAAAACCATTAATTTCAATTACAGCAGAATTATCTTTTCTTTCAATAATCTTAACATTAACAATTGTTAATGGCTACAGGATATTCTTATCTAAAAATTCAACATGATTTAATTGAATGTTCAAAAGTCCCCCGTCTGGAACAAGCTTTATGCTTGTTCAAAATCCATAATCCA
This sequence comes from uncultured Spirochaetota bacterium, assembly GCA_963783575.1. Taxonomy (GTDB): domain Bacteria; phylum Spirochaetota; class Brevinematia; order Brevinematales; family JAOACQ01; genus CAWEAK01. The sequence goes on from CAWAOD010000010.1 coordinate 188,905, forward strand.
CTTCAAAAAAAAAGATTTTTAAAACACAGATGGTTATTTCTCTTATCGGAATTTTTCCTGAATAGATAATTATTATTGATAATTTGCATCTTTTCAGGTATTATTATACTTATTTTAATGAATGTAAGAAATATTAATATTTTTTTTATTATTTGCTCTTTTTACTGCAGGAGAAATCGCATGGCCGGCGACACCTTTGAACTTTTTTTTAAAGAGAATGAAAATACGCTTTATAAGATAATCAGAAGTTATGTAAAATCTCCTGACACAGCAAAGGATATTGTTCTTGAAACCATGATGAAAATATATGAGCGATGGGAAAATGTTCAATACTTTGAAAATAGTGTAGGATATGCTGTAAGAATAGGTATTAATATGGCCAAGAAAAATTTAATGGAAAACAAATTAAAATCATTTTTACCAATTCTGGGAGATGATGGCAATCAAAATCTTGCTTCCAATACTTATAATCCTGAAAACAGTGTCCTAAAAGATGAAGAAGATACATGGCTTGAGCAGGAACTTTATAAATTAAAAGAAATTGAAAGAAATGTTATAATCTTAAAAGATATAGATAAAAAAAAATTCGAAGAGATCGCTGGAATTTTCAACCAAAAACTTTCTACTGTAAAATCACATTACAGAAGGGGAAAAATCAAATTATCCAAAAAATTGGAGGAAATATATGAATAATTCAATTAAATGCGATCAATTTATGGAATGGATCGATCATTCCGGTGAAAACGAAATAAATAATATGCCGAAAGTTATGGAAGATCATATAAAAATCTGCCGCGATTGCTATTATTATCGTATGGTTTCATTAAAATTAAACAAAAATTCTTTACAGAGTGAAAAAATTGAAATCTGGCAGGAATTTGAGGATTTATGGCCGCTGGCAGAGGAAAAAGAAAAATATTCTGCTGTCAGAAGATCCCGCTTAAAACTTGCCGGTGCTGTTTTAAGCTTTATTCTTGTTGCGGGTGTTTTTATTGGGATTTATAATTTCAATCTTAATGTAAAGAATACTGATAATTTCAATATGAACAACAGCAACTTTGTAAATAACGGATTTAAAAATAACACGCCTGCAAATATTTATAATAAAAGCGGTAATTATGGCAACTCCGTGATTTCGGACGCAGGTTATTATTATGAAACAAGCGATCTGGATTACTATTATGATATATCGATGCAGATGTAAGATTTTTGACGGTTATTGTTGGTTTTTTTATAATAATCAAGCAGCCTTGTCCTGAGCTTGACGAAGGGGCATGCTTGTTAAGGAGTTTATAATGAAAAATTTTTTATTTTTTATTATGATATTTGCCATACTGGCATTATTTTCAGGGATTATTTCAGCACAGGAAAAAAGAAGCCGGGATGAAGAGAATGAAAGCACATCCAATAAAATGTTTTTAAGATATAATAGTTTCCGGATGATGGGTACGGATAATGGGAACCATTTCAGCGGGTCAATGATGATGGGAGGATATGGACTGCGCGAAGGTTATTTTAATCCGGATTTATTTACAATAATTGAAAATTACAGGATTAAAATTCAAAAAATTTACCTTGATGCAGGACAATCAAAAATCAGCCTTGATACTAAAAGGATTGATCTATACATTAGGCTTAATGAGTTTGCCGAAAAATATAAATCCGATAAAACTTTAACAAATGATGTGATTAATACTATTAAGGATTTAAATGCCATACAAAATCAGATTCATGGCATAGATCAGGATGCTATGAAGAAAATAGAGACTTTAATTATAAGCAGGGAAAAAGAAATCGAGGCAGCCAACGATGCCTGGATTAAAAAACTTGCAAAAGATGATAAGGAATTGGAAAATTACCTGGAATATATTAATTTAAGATCCCGCAGGATGTTATTATTTACAAATTCCAGCCCGGAAAACCATTGATTTTAATACCGGGCCGCCTCCTTAAAGATTTGGAGTTGTCCTTAACGATCATCCCGCTTTTGCCCGGTGACCGTGGGGACAGCTCTTTTTTAATATTTTATTTATTTAGATTTTAACGCAGGTTTATTTGTATTAATAATATTAGTATTTACCGGCTGCTTATTTGTATTAACAGTATTAGTAGCTATAGTTTTCAAAGACTGCGTACTTGTATTTGTGTTGCTTTTTCCCAGATTTTCAACATCGATTCCCATATTCTGTAAGGCTTTTTTAGATTCTTTTACAACAGTCAGGTCCGGATCATAAAGGGCTTTGTATGTCAGAATTTCGGCAGAAGTATTGTTTTTAAGAATTCCCAGCGCTTTCACGGCTTCTAAGCGGATTCTTACATTGTCAACTTTTGTAAATCCGATTAGTTTTTGAAGAACCGCATCTCCACTTAAATATCCGAACCCGGCAATTGACCAGAGACGTATATTTAAATCCTCATTTTCATTTTCAACAAAAGGTGATAATATAATTAGCGCCTGAGGATCGCCTGTTTTTCCTATTGCATAAGCCGAGTACATCCTTACTTCCTTAATTTCGCCGGTATTCTGCAGAAGGGATTGTAAAACCGGGATATACTTAACTTCTCCTATATCTCCAAGGGCTATAGCCGAAGCTCCTCGTAATTCGGCCGGATTGTCGGTATTGGTCAGCGAACCAAGTATTATGTCTCCAGCAGGTTTATACCCGATATTGCCGAGTGTCCGAATTATTGTAGCCGTAAGAGCTGTTTCTTTCGGATTCTTAACCTTATTTGTTAGAATATCAAATAATTTTGGTCCGGCTGTTTTGATACCAAGTTCACTGATACCGAAAACAATCCTTCTCAAGACATCCGAATTACTTTCGGAAGATAATACTGAAAGCCAGGATGACTCATTACTAACCTTTAAACTTATAAGCGTATAAGCTGCTTCCCCTCGAATATCAGGGTTCGGATCATTTTTCAAAGCATCTTCAATAAAACTATATGCATCGGTGACTTTATTATCTTCAATCGATTTTATAACTCCCGATCTCTGGGACGAAATACCATATTTCATTGTTTTTTGCCAGTATTCCAGGGTCTTTTGATCTGTGGAATAGATAAAAGTAATCAGGCAAGTCAGAAAAATAAATATAAGCCATTTTCTCATACTTAGAATCTCCTTTGTTTATTCTTTCGCTGTTTTAAGGATCGGAAAAAATTAATAAACAATAAATATTTGATGTAAGCATTATGATTGCTTATAATCATTAATCAATTTTTTTACGGAGTATGAAATGCCTGAGACCGACAGAATTAAAGCTAAAAAGAGAATTGATGAGCTTAGCAGAACCATACATCACCATGACTATCTTTATTATACATTAGACTCACCTGAAATTGAAGATTATCAATATGATAATTTAATGAGAGAACTGCAGGTACTTGAAAAATCTTTTCCGGAATTCATATTGCCGGATTCTCCGACACAACGTGTAGGTAGCGAATCACTAAAAAATTTCGAAAACTTTACCCATCCTTTCAGAATGTACAGCCTCTCAAACGCAATGAATATTGAGGAATTTGAGGACTTTTACATTAAAATTAAAAAATTACAAAATAACAGTTTATTCGATTTCGTTGATTTTTGCTGCGAGCATAAATTTGACGGCCTGGCAATCGAGTTAATATACGAAAACGGTATTTTAACACATGCTTCCACAAGAGGCAATGGTGAAATTGGTGAATTGATAACTGTAAATGCGAGGACAATTAAAAGTATACCGCTCAGGCTTAACGGCAATTTCCCCGATTTTATGGCTGTTTACGGTGAAGCCTTGATGTTCAAGGATGATTTTCTCAAGTTAAATAGGGAAAGAGAAATAGCAGGAGAAGCGCTTTTTGCCAATCCAAGGAATGCGGCTGCGGGAAGTATACGCCAGCTCGATTCGAAAATCACAGCCTCGCGAAACCTGAAATTCTTAGCTTATGGTGTAAGGACAAATCCTGATGATAGACTTGTAAAAAATATTGTATCTCAATTTGAAAGGATGAATTTTCTTAAAGAAACAGGATTCCCCATTTCAGAATATCGCATCAGAACGATTATGCCGGAAGAGATTATAGAGTTCCACAAGAATTGGGAAGAAAACAGGAAAAACCTGCCGTATGATATTGATGGCATCGTTGTTAAGGTTGACAGCATTGCATTACAGGAAGAACTTGGATTTGACGCTAAAACTCCGAAATGGGCGGTAGCCTGGAAGTTTAAGCCCGAATTTGCGGAAACTGTTTTAAGGAATGTTGAATTCAGTGTAGGCAGGCAGGGCACAATAACCCCAACAGCTCTTTTTGACCCGGTTTACCTTGCAGGAGCAAAGATAACGCGAGCAACTCTTCACAACTTCGATGAAATAAAAAGGCTGGATCTCATGGTCGGCGATACAATTATTGTCGAAAGGTCCGGAGAAGTTATCCCAAAAGTAATTGAGGTTCGAAAAGATAAACGGCCGTCTTCTGCAAAGCCGATTCTGCCTCCCGAAGAATGCCCGGTATGCCGGTCAAAGGTTCTTCAATCGGAAGGAGAAGTGGCATACCGGTGTGTTAATATAAGCTGTCCTGCTCAGGTTAAGGGAGGTATTAGGCATTTTGTTTCACGTAATGCTTTTGATATTGAAGGTTTGGGGGAAGAGATTGTAAACCGTTTTTACGAATTAGGTTACATTAGCAATTTCTCCGATATTTTCAAGCTTGATGAAAGAAAAGATGAGCTGATGAATCTTGAAAGGTTCGGTAAGAAAAGTGTTGAGAATCTGATCCAATCAATTGAAAACTCGAAGAAAATAGAATACTGGAAATTTATAAATGCCCTTGGAATCGCTTATGTTGGAGAAGAAACATCCAGGATTCTTGCCGAAGGCTTTAACCCGCTTCAAAAATTAATGGAAGCCGGCATAGATGATCTCTTAAAAAAAGAAGGAATCGGAGAGGTAGTCGCTTCAAGTATTTACGGGTTTTTTCGAAATGAAGACAACATCAGGCTGATTCAATCTTTGATGAAAACCGGAATCAATATACAATATCCTGAACCCGTTAACGAAATATCTTCCCCGATCAAAGGCAAAAGGATAGTATTTACAGGTAAAGCTGAAGGTTTTACCAGGGAAGAATTTGGAGAACTTGTGCGAAAATTCGGCGGCCTGCCTTCCGACAGTGTTTCCGGAAATACCGATTTTCTGGTTGCCGGTGAAAACCCCGGTTCAAAACTTGAAAAAGCCAGGCAGTTTGGGGTCAAAATTCTAACCGATAAAGAGTTTCTCGAATTACTGAAAGAATAAACGGAGTTTTTTATGCACTTAACCGCCGTTACTATATTAAAAGAAAATTTTCCTGCTAATAATGTCTATCCATTCAATCTTGAAATTTTCCACAAAAGCAGGCATCTTGATTTTCAGGCTCCGGTTACTTTTTTTGTCGGAGAGAACGGCACAGGTAAATCAACATTACTCTATGCAATTGCCAAAAGATGCAAAATAAACATATGGAAAGATATTGACGGACGGCGTTTTCAAAACAACCCTTATGAAGAAAGATTTTATCAGTATGTGGAAGCGAAATGGAGTAATGACCCAGTTCCAGGATCATATTTCTCTTCTGATATATTCAGGGACTTTTCAAGGTTCCTTGATGATTGGGCTGCATCCGACCCCGGCATCCTCGAGTGTTACGGAGGCAAATCGCTGATTACGCAATCTCATGGGCAATCACTTATGACTTATTTTAACACAAGGTATAAAATCAGGGGCTTATACTTTCTGGATGAGCCTGAAACCGCGCTGTCGCCGGCCCGCCAGTTCGAACTTCTCAAAGTCATACAGAGTGAAAGTAAAGCCGGCCATGCGCAGTTTATTATAGCTACACATTCTCCGATATTGATATCATGCCCCGGCGCATTGATCTACAATTTTAATTCAATGCCGATACAAAAAGTCAATTATAAAAATACCGATCTATTCAGAATGTACCGGTCTTTTTTTCAATCGATGGAATAAATGGTTTATTGATAATTTCCCAATCTTCTACAAAAATCTTTCTTTCAATTGGCTTATCAAATTGGAATATTTTTCATGAATCATATTCCTGTCAAAATCCTCATATTTTTTCAGCAGAATATCCAGTTCTGCCTGGCTGAAATACTTTTCAGTATCCGGGAAAAAGCTTGCATCTTCTTTTTTAATATGCCTGGGATAGAATTCTATAAGCCATTTCAACTTTTGAATAATAATATCAAATTCATCCTTTGCACCCTTCAGGTATTTTTCATTCGATTCAACCAATTCCCTGACGGTTTTTCTTGCTTTTTTATGATCTTCTATAAGTTCAAGCATCATTTTCATATCAGGTGCCGAGATATTTTTTTTCTCAAGTTCCTTGAATAAAATATCCTCTTCTTTTCCATGATGAGTTCTGTCAGCATAAGTCCTTATGAAATCAACCGCCGAATCAATGAATAAAGAATCGATTTTACTTTCATTCAATGACTTTTTAATCTCTAGGTCAATCAAAGCCAGCATTTTTTCAATTAAACGGTGTTCGATCATCAATAATCCTCTTGGTTTCATAAAATCCTCCGATTTATATTTCCGAAATTTTGAAATATCGCATAAAAATTTTCAAATACTCTTTTCCATTCTATAATTAGTTAATGAAATTCCTCTTATTTCAACCCTTTGTTCTTTAATTAATGTAAAACCATGTTTTTCGAAAAAATAAATAGCCGTTTTACTGACTTCAGCATAAATTTTCTTTAATTTTAACATTCCTGCTTTATTTTCAATTGTTTTCAATAATAATTTCCCGGCTCCCCTATTCTGATATTTAAAATGAACATAAAAACAATCAATATGCCCATTCTGTTCGAATTCAGCAAAGCCTATTATTTTATCAATATCCAGGACAACCAGAGGCTTTTTTATTCTTAAACGGTTTAACCAATTTTCATAATCTATTTGAACAGGCGCCCAGGCATCAATTTGCTTTTCATCGTAATCTTTAGAATTGATCTTACGCACTGTCCAGGTAAATAATTCGGCTATTTCAAATGTATCCTGTTCTTTATAATCTCTGATTATATAATCACGAATTATCATTAAATCTCCTCTAATCCATAAAGATAAATCAATGGGTTTCCGTTCAAGCTCTAATCAGTCTTTTCCGTAATCCATTTTTAAAAGACCGGCTATTATTCTGTCCATAAGTCTTTTAGGAAGATATACCGGCGCGTAATTGGAAAGATTCTTTTTTGCTATGATATACCTGGGCTTAGGATTTTTCTTAAGCATAATCTTGAGGATCATTTCCGCGGCAAGGTCCGGATCCAGCCCGTAGTTTCCGCCGTCAATAATCGTGTCTCTTAGCGCTGTCATGCTTTTCATATATTTCTCATCTATAAAAGAACTGTCCTGTTCTTTTCCTTTATTCCAGATCGGAGTGGCAATACCGCCGGGTTCAAGAATTACAGTTCTTATTCCGAAGGGCTTCAATTCCCTGCGCAGAGATTCTCCGAAACCTTCGATGGCAAATTTTGAAGCGGTATATGGAGAGAGGAACGGAAGCGCCACTCGTCCGCCAGTCGATCCAATCAAATAAATCCCGCCTTTGCTTTCGATAAGCAATGGTATGAGTTTCTGGATCAGCGAGAAAGCACCGAAAAAATTCACCTCGAGAACTTCCCTGACCAATTTCATCGGAATGTTTTCAACCGGTCCTCCAAGAGCAATACCGGCATTGCTTACCAGACCATATAAAACATAATCATATCCGCATAGTTTTTTTACAAATGACGCAAATTCTGATATTTCCCCCTCATTTCTCAAATCCATTTTTTGGGCAAAAATTTCATTTTCCCCGGTAAAAGGATTTTCATTCAGGTAAGAAATTGCCATAGAATAACCCTTATTATGAAGTATTTTACAGATACTCTTGCCGATACCCGAATCGCATCCGGTAATAACGATCAGTCTCTTTTTTTCCATCTCAGTCTCCTTAAATTTATATTAAAGAAATCGATAATTAGAAAATGTTAAGCATAGCCGGCAAAAACGGCAAATTATTATTTTACAATTTTAATCCAATAGGGTTGAAAATCTTCATTGATTGTATATTTTAGATAATAACTTGATTTATTCAAAATAAATGATTAGTTTAAAAACAAATTTAAATGCATGTTTTAAAATTGATTTAATATTTTATAAAAACAGGAGGCCAATATGAATTTTTTTGCAGGTATGAACTGGCTGGCGATTGTTGTATCGGCTTTCGTTTACTTTATCATCGGAGCAATATGGTACAGCAACGTCCTTTTCGCTAAAGAATGGGTTAAACAATCGGGAGTCACAATGGGCGGCGGGAAGTCAATGCCGGTTATGCCTATGATCGGGCAATTTATAGGCAGCTTGATTTATACAATAGGCATTGCCGCAACAATCAAGCTGATGAATGGAAGCGGCGCCTTAACCGGTCTTGCAACAGGATTGTTTGTGACTGTTTTGTTCGCCCTTCCGATCAACTTATCAACCTGGTTTTTCAAAAGCAAACCGGTTCTATTTTTTATAGAATGGGGATATCAGGGAATCGGCGCGGTAATAATCGGTATCATCCTGGGAATCTGGAAATAATATATTCGAAATACAAATTAATCTTTAATAAATCGAAATGATTCAAACATTTTAAATAATTAAATTATAAGGAGTAATTTTATGAAAGGAAACACGAAACTGATCGAAACTTTAAATTCTCTGCTTGCCGATGAGTTGTCCGCAATTAACCAGTATATTGTGCATGCAGAGATCGCTGAAAACTGGGGCTATAAAAAGCTTCATGATCATTTTGAAAAACGCGCCATTGATGAAATGCGCCATGCCGAGAAGCTTATAGGAAGAATAATTTTCTTGGAGGGAATTCCCATCGTTTCGGAATACCGGAAAATAACTATAGGTTCCGAAGTTCCCAAACAGCTTGAAAACGATCATACTCTTGAAGACGGCGCCGTAAAAGCTTATAATGAAGCCATTAAATTGGCCGGCGAAGTTTTGGATTATGCTACACGTGAAATCCTTGAGTCAATTCTGAATGATGAAGACCGGCATATTGACGATATTGAGAACCTTCAGGATCAGATAGGACAAATGGGCCTTCCTGTTTTCTTATCGATTCAAATTTGAATTGTTTAAATTTTTTTCTTGAGATTATTTATTACTTCCATTAATTCGGCGCATACTATTTCAACTTCTTCCAGGGTCATCTTCGAAAAAAGCGGAAGGGTTATTTCATTGCTGTAGGCTATATATGAATTTTGATAATCCCTGATTTTATACCCGAGTTTTGTATAAGCCGGATGCATTACTATAGGAATATAATGGACATTCAAAGCGATTTTCCTTTCGGACATTTTATCGATTATAACGTCTCTGAAATGTTCATCGGCATTTCTGATCCGTACAGGAAAAAGGTGGTATGATAAAATCCTGTCTTCCCCGTTAAACGGCGGAAGAGTAATTTCCTCATTATCCAGAAGCTTCAGGTACGTTTCATAAATTATTTTACGTTTGGGGAGTATTTCCGCATCATATCTCTTTAATTGCGCGATTCCCATTGCGGCCTGTATATCGGTCATATTGAATTTATAGCCCAGAAGATCAATGGAATACCTCCAGCTTCCGGCCTGCACTTTTGATAATGCGTCCTTATTCTGCCCGTGAAGCGATAAAAGCTGAAACTTTTTATAGCAGTCTTCAGCGGATAGACCATCAAACGAATTGAATACAACGGCCCCGCCTTCGGCTGTTGTCAGGTTTTTTACCGCATGAAAGGAAAATACCGAGAAATCGGCCAGCCCTCCGGATTTTATGCCTTTATAGGAAGCCCCGAAGGAATGCGCGCAATCCGCAAGAATTACAGGCTTCTCAAAAAACTCCTGCAAGGTACCTTTTTTAGGTTTGTACTTTTTTTTATTCCTGACTAAAATTTCATGGATTTCGTCATAATCGCAGGGATATCCGCCTACATCCACAGGTATAACGGCCTTTGTTTTTTTTGTTATGGCTTTTTCAATTGAAGATGGATCGATATTGAATTCATCTTTCTTAATATCCGCAAAAACCGGTTTAGCGCCTGTATGCAGAATCACATTTGCCGTGGCGGAATAAGAGTATGGGGTCGTGATAACCTCATCGCCAGGGCCGATATCCAGAAGCCTTAAAACCAGTTCAAGACCGGCTGTCGCTGAATTTAAACAAACAGCGGTTTCGGTATTACAGTAACCGGCAATCTGCCGCTCAAAAGTTTTTGTTTTCGGGCCGGTGGTTATCCAGCCTGATTTGAGAGTGTCGACAACTTCGTCAATTTCAAGCTGCGTGATATCCGGCGGCGAGAATGGAATTGCTTTGTAAGACATTGTGAAAAATCTCCCCGATATTCATTTAAATGTTTTTTAATGGCCTTTTTTATAAGACCGGGATCATAAGTATTAACCGCTTCATTTAAATCCCGGAAAATATTTTTTATTTCCTGCATACTTAATAATTCAGAATCCTCCATGGAAATGAAAAGTTTTTCATATTCCGAGGGGGTAAGGTTATCTTTTGAGTAAATAAGCTCTTCATGCATTTTCTCACCTTTTCTCAAGCCTGTGAAATTTATAATTATTTCATCTTCATTGTAGCCGTATAATTTTATAAGATTTTTTGCAAGATCAAGAATCTTAACCGGCTGACCCATGTCCAGAACGAAAATCCTTCCACGGTCCAGGGCGCCCGCTTTGATAACAAGCCTTGCCGCCTCCGGAATTGACATAAAATACCGGGTTATTTCGGGATGAGTTATTGTTACCGGGCCTCCGTTCTCAATCTGCTGAGTAAATACCGGAATAACACTGCCCCTCGATCCAAGGACATTGCCGAACCTTGTGACAGAAAATTCGGTGTTTTTCTGTATCCGGTTCAGGGACATTATAATCTTTTCAGCAATTCTTTTCGTGGCTCCCATTACGGATGACGGATTCACGGCTTTATCCGTTGAAATAAAAACAAAATTACTTGCATGGTTCTCTATAGCGGCAATGGCAATGTTGTAAGTACCTACCACATTTGTTTTCACAGCCTCATCCGGGTAATCCTCCATCAGCGGGACATGCTTATGAGCAGCGGCATGGAAAATGATATCCGGCTTATATCTTCCGATTTCATGCATCAATTTCGGTAAATCCCTGACATCACCTATGCAGTATGAAAATCTTTTATCATTTCCCAACGTGGTTATTAAAGAATGAATCGAATTTTCACCATGCCCGAAAGCAATAACCTTCTTTATGGGAAGTTTTAGTATTTGCCTGAAAATCTCCTGGCCGATAGAGCCTCCGGCTCCCGAAACGAATATGGTTTTATCCTTGTAAAAAGGCGATATTTTTTCGCTGTCAAAACCGACCTCTTCCCTTCCCAATAAGTCCTGCGGTTTTATCTGCCGTATCTGGTTGAAATTTACTTTGCCTTCAATAATCTCATAAATACCCGGCACGATTTTAACAGGAACCATACAGCCGGCGAGAATGGATACAATTCTCCGGATAACATCGCTGCCGGCGGAAGGAATAGCAATAATGACCTCATTAATATTATTACGCTGTATTACTCCTGGAATTTCATCAATTTTACCAAGAACAGGTATTAATGCTGAATTGACAGAAACACCGCCTTTCTTTGCCGGGTCATCGTCTATAAAGCCGGAAATATGGTATTTTGCGGATATATTTTGTTTATGAAGAACTTCAAGAGCAACCATTATTCCAGCGCTTCCGGCGCCGATAATCAAGAGATTTTTCATAATATCTCCAAAGGAATCTGTCTTTATTCATATGATTCCATATCTAAATATATCGGTTTTATTTTTTTTTGAATTATCTGAAAGGGAAAAAGAATTTTTGCCAGAAGCCGGCAATGGGGCTTTATTACTTTTTCTTTGGCGCCAAAGAAAAAGTAATCAAAAAGAAAGCGCCCTCCGCAGTTTCCATAGCGTAGACATCTTTTGTTTAAAGTTGCATTATCCAATTTAATTTTCAATTCCTTTTTTCTTAAATAGCGGCTCATTAAAACATCCTGTTTTGATTCACCGCTGACGCGCGTCCTGCGCTTTCCATCTTTACAATTCTATATAATAAAAGCAGATAATGCGCTTTTCAACATAGCAAGATTGATTCCTTTATCTTAAGATCACCGGGAAACTGCTGAGGGAAATGAATGATTTTAAGATTTATTTAAGGATAATTTTTTAGAAGTTCAGTTAAAGAAAAACTGTTTTTATACTAATATTTCAACCTAAATAACTCAATCGGAAATGGCGCTAATGTACATTGACAGATTAATTTATTTTTGCTAAGATGATCTATAGTTTAAAATAATATTCTTAGTTAAATTTGTAAATCATAAATTAAAAAACATAATATTAATCATTGAGGATAAAATTCTATGGAGAAACAAAATTTTTCAAAATTATCAGATGCATTAACATATATCAATCTTAGAAAAGATAATATTTATATCGAAGGAGATGGTCCTGATTTATTATCTTATCATTCTATAGATCCGGATCCCAAACCCTTTATAATCCAGGCAAGAAAAGATTTGATTAATGCTAATAATAGTGAATATTTTAATTCAATTCTTAATTCCAGGAGGGCTGTCCGCGCTCAAGTAGATCGAATATTGAATAGTTTGGGTTTTGAAGCCAAAAAAATGAATATTAAGAAAAAAATACAATTACTAAGACAATTGGGTTTGCCCTCTCCGAATATTTTAAAACGTATTGATGAACCAAGGAATAATCTTGAACATAATTATGTTATTCCAAAAAAAGAAGATGTTGAGGACGCACTGGATATTGCGGAATTGTTTCTTGAAGCAACAAGCAGAGGATTAAATCCAATTGAAACTAGAATATATATAAAAGTAAAAGATGATAAAAAGAAAACAAAAATTAAAAAGAGGATGCTTATGGAATATGAACTTGGAGAAAAGTTTATTGATATTGATGTGGATCAGATTTATAAACTTTTTTCCATAAAAGATTACTGGAAACATGCTAAAGATCATATTTGTTTTTTTAAATCAAAAATATATAGTTCTGATAATTTATATATACCTATACTGAGATTAATGATTGTATTTGATAAAGGAGATAATGACTTAGAAAATACTGTAGTTAAAGAATTAATTGATAAGATATATCAAGATTAATCTTATATTTCACTTGAATCCGATTTTATGATACAATAAATTAAGAATTTTCATCCAACGTACATTTAATAAATCTCTGGAAATTGGGAGTACCGGTATGAACGATATGGAAATAATCAGGGAGATTGAGAAAGAATTGAAGATTAAACTCAATTTAGTTGATAAACTGTATATTAATAGCAAATGCTATACTTTAGACCAATATGAACGGGTAAAAGGAATAAGTCTGGTTGATTTAATAATAAATGATTTGCACAAAATTTCAGAGTTTCTAATCAGCTTAAATAATCTTAATGAATTATTTTTGATTATTAATCGAATCAATGATATAAATGCACTTCAAGGTTTGATCAGTCTAACAAAATTAGATTTAAGCGGTAATCTAATCAGCGATATTAAAGCGCTTCAAGGTTTGACTAGCCTAGCAGAATTATATTTAATTGAAAATCGAATCAGCAATATCAATGTACTTCAAGGTTTGACAAACCTGACAAAATTAGATTTAAACATCAATCAAATCAGCGACATCAATGCACTTCAAGGTTTAACTAGACTGACAAAATTAAATTTGAGCAACAATCGAATCAGTGACATCAGTGCTCTTCAAGGTTTGACCAACCTGACAAAATTAAATTTAAACAACAATCAAATCTTTGACATCAGTGCTCTTCAAGGTTTGACCAACCTTACAGAATTAGATTTAAGCGGCAATCAAATCTTTGATATTTGTGAACTAAAAGGTTTGACCAACCTTAGAATATTAGATTTATGTGAAAATAAACTTAAAATTCTACCTGAATGGATTATTAAGTTCGATATGGTTAATATAATTGAAGGAACATATTATACTGATGGAATTAACTTATTTGGCAATCCCCTCGAAAGCCCACCACTGGAAATCGTGAAACAGGGGAAAGAAGCGGTAAAGAACTATTTCGAACAATTGAAACTTCAGGGTGAAGACCTGATTTACGAAGCCAAGCTGATGATCGTGGGAGAACCGGGTGTTGGAAAAACATGCCTTTCCCGCATGCTTTTTGACCGCGGCTACGATATTCGCGATCCCGGATTAAAGTCGACAACCGGCATCAAAGTCCGTTCGGGCTGGGAATTCACCGTTAATGACAAAATTAATTTCAGCGCCCATGTCCTCCATCAATTTTTTCTGACTTCGGACTGTCTCTATGTCCTTATGGCTGAAAAGAGGAAAGAGCTGGCCAATTTTGACTACTGGCTCAATATCCTCCACATCCTCGGGAAAGACAGCCCTATCATCATTCTTTTTAATGAAATTGACCGGGACAATGTAGCTACTTTCATTTATGATGAGAAGAAATACAAATATCTTTTCCCGGATATGAACATTACCAGGCTTGACATCAACCTTGCGGAAATCAGGGACGGCAGGTTCGACACACTGATTAATAACATCCGCGGATTTTTGAAAAACCTTCCTCATGTCGGTCAGACCGTGCCTGCACGCTGGAAAGACATCAGATTGGAACTTGAGAAAAGAAAAGGCGAGAAACGCATATCGGTCGAAGAATATTATGGAATCTGTAAAAAGTTCCAGATTAACCGAAGGGAAGACCAGGAATTGATCCTGAACTATTTCCACCTTCTTGGAATTGCTCTTTACTTTAAGGACGATCCTCAGATTAACGACACCCTCTTTCTTGACCCGAACTGGACAGTAAATGCAGTTTATTCCATTCTTTCGGATAAAACGATAGAGCCTTATGACGGCCGTGTTGAATACGCTTTCATTAAGAAAATATGGGACAAGAATGGCTATACTGCCGGAGAACAGGCGAAAATCCTCTCGTTGATGCTTAAAGACGCCTTTGAACTCTGCTATGTCTGTCCTACGGATAAAAGATTTTATATCGTGCCTTCACTTCTGCCGAAGATTAAGCCACAAAATTTAATATGGAATGAAACTGGCAATCTAACTTTCCGCTTCCAATACCCTTTCATGCCCGAAAGGTATTGTTAGTCGCCTTATTGTACGACTTAACGAATATATAGAAAACAACATCGTTTGGAATGAAGGGGTCATCTTTCAAAAAGAAGGCGCTAAAGCCCTTGTCGTTGAAAAAGCCACTACAAGGGAGGGGCTCAAGATAATCGAAATAAAACTTTCAGGCGAGCCCGAAAATCGTAAAACACTATTGACCCTGATCCGGGAAGAGGTAAAAAAGATTCAGGAAAGCTCTTTTCCAAATTTGCCATATTATGAAATGGTCCCATGCAATTGCGAAAAATGCAGTATAAATGAGGAACCGGAATTTTTCAGATATAATTTACTCATGGATTGCTTGAGTACGGGCGACTTTGAAATACAATGCCATAGAAGCCGGAAGATGGTAAAGGTGATAGAATTGATAGATGCAGTCTTTACATATAATGAAAAAGCACAAGTAATAGGTGCGGGAAAATTCAGCGATAAAACTGAATTTCATTTTCATACTGATGGAGGTGATTTAAATATGGGAGATAGCTATAATGTAACTCAAGGTATAGCCGGGAAAAACGTATCAGTCAATACCGCGAATTTTTATCAGTCTCAATGGGAAGAAATCCAATCCCGGATCGATATTGAAAAGTTAATCGAAGAATTAAAATTGCTGAAAGAAAATCTTGTCAAACAAGCCAAAACCCCCCAGCATTATTCAGCAATCGCAGAAGTAGCAAAAGCCGAAGAAGCCGCGCAAAAGAAAGACGGCCCGAAGGTTCTGGAGTTTTTGAAAAATGCCGGCAAATGGGCGCTTGATGCGGCGACAAGCATAGGAACAACAATAGCCGCCGATGTTATTAAGAAAAGCATGGGGATTTGATAAAAACTCAATTCGCCAAGCCCAAGTAACCCTGGGAACAGGATGTTCCATGAGGACTACTCTGCAACCATTCAGACAGCCGAGCGTCAGCTCGGCAGCGCAGCGACTGCGCAAGGTTACAGCCATGTTTAAATAATTATTTGACAATATTGTCTATATTTGGTATTATATTTAGTCTGGAATTGATTGTTAGGAGTATCTTATGAATATCAAAGAAGACATTCAGCCCATATCTTTTGTAAAAGCACATGCCACGGAAATTTTGACTCAAATTAATCAAACACACAGGCCATTATATGTAACTCAAAATGGCAAAGCAAAAGCAGTAATTGTTGATCCTGATAGTTTTGATAATATGAAAAAAGCAATATCAATTTTAAAAATAATCACTTTTGGAGAAAAAGAATATAAAGAAGGGAAATATACAAAGCAGGAAGATGTTTTTGCAGAGATTGAAAGTAAATATAGTTGGTAGCCTAAATGGAAAATTATTCTGTAATATGGATTGACTCTGCAAAAAAGGATTTACTGGATATAATTGATTATATTGCCCAGGACAAAATAGACACAGCAAAATCTATTTATCATAAACTTAAGGACAAAGCATCTTCATTATCTAATATGCCATTAAAAGGTCGAATAGTACCAGAATTGAAAATTTATGGTATTGATATATATAGAGAAATAATTGAAAATCCATGGAGAATAATATATCGTGTTCAAAATGATGAAATAATTATTTTGGTAGTTATAGATGGAAGAAGAAATATAGAAGATATTATCTTTGAAAAAATACTTGAAAAATAAAAGGTTACCAAACCACCGGGTTGAATTCACCGGCAAAATTTTATTCGCCAAATCCAAGTAACCTTGGGAGCACGGACGCTCCATGGGAGCTTTACTCTAATAATCATATAGTGGCGAACATCAGTTCGCCAAGCGACACGATGTAGCAAGGATGCGCCATGATAATTTCTCTTTAATCACAAAGGCCGCCGAACTGCGTTCGGCAGCGCAACGACTGCGCCTAGCGTTGTTTCACGGAAATGAATGGCTTTTCATCTTCACCGGTATAAATCTGGCGAGGCCGCATTATCTTCTGTTCGGGATCGGCTTTCATTTCAAGCCAGTGGGCTATCCATCCGGGAAGCCTGCCTATAGCGAACATTACTGTGAACATGTTTGTCGGGATTCCCATGGCCCGGTATGCTATCCCG
The DNA here is from genome assembly GCA_963783575.1 of uncultured Spirochaetota bacterium. GTDB lineage: Bacteria > Spirochaetota > Brevinematia > Brevinematales > JAOACQ01 > CAWEAK01. The sequence continues at coordinate 206,188 of CAWAOD010000010.1, forward strand.
GTATAATAATCCACGTTGGGATATAGGTTTTTATCCTGAAAATACGAATCCGCAAGGGCTTTTTCCTCAAGTTCCATTGCTATTTCAAGCAGAGGGTCGTTTTTCATTCCCAGGTAATCCAGAAACTGACGGCAGGTTTGTTTGGCGATTTTTGCCCTCGGGTCGTAGGATTTATAAACCCTGTGCCCGAAACCCATCAATCTCATTTTGGAATCTTTGCGCTTAGCCATTTCGATCACATCATTCACCTTCATTCCACCTCTGTAAATTCCTTCAAGCATCTCTATAACGGCCTGGTTCGCCCCGCCATGCAGACAGGCCCCAGAGCGCGCATATGCCGGCGGCTATCGAGGCATATAGATTGGCGCCTGAACTTCCGACTGTCCTGACTACGGTAGTGGAACAGTTCTGCTCATGATCGGCATGAAGAATAAGAAAGATGTTAAGCACGCGTTCCACAACCTGGTCAATCCTGTAGTTATTTACCGGCGAAGAGAACATCATATTGAGAAAATTCTCGCAATACCGGTATTTATAACTCGGGTAAATAAAAGGTTCGCCGATCGATTTTTTGTAAGAAAAAGCGGCTATTGTCCTCATTTTTGAAAGCAGGCGGGTAACCGTTTTATCTATTGATTCTTCAACGGGCTCTTTCTCAAGTTCGGGATAAAAAGATGAAAGCGAAACGACCATAGCTGAAAGAACTGCCATAGGGTGGGAATTTTCAGGAAAGTTGATGAAAAAACGCTGCATATCTTCATGAATCAGCGAATGCTCGTTCATCAGATCGGAAAATTTCTTCCTTTCAGTCATGTTGGGCAGTTTCCCGAATATCAATAAATAAGCGACTTCAAGAAACATACAATTTTCCGCAAGCTCGTCGATTTTATAACCCCTGTGAAGCAGAATTCCCTTTTCACCGTCGACAAATGTAATATCGCTTGATGTGATACCTGTATTCGCGAGGCCCGGATCATAAGTGACATAACCTGTTTCTTTTCTTAAAACGGTTATATCTATTGCCTTCTCATATTTTGAACCTTCATAAAGAGGTAATTTTACCTTTTGCCCGTCAATTTTCAATTCAGCATTCCCTTTTAACGGCATTTTATCCTTCATAGAAAAATCCTTATAATTATTTCATAATTATTTAAATTATTTTGCGATTATTTTAATATGTAAATTGTTTATTTGCAAAAAAGATCTGTATTAATCAAGATTAATTAATCAACATTAATTAATCAATTAAATCCTGTAACGCTCTTTCCTTAAGGAATATTTTTACAGCCGGTATTACCGATGCCGCTAATATTGCCATGCCTATAAAGATTGCCATTGTACCGAAATAATCACCGATTATTCCAAGCAGGGAAGAGATTCCGACATTACCGAATGTATAAAAAGCTAAAAATGAATTATTCATAATCAGCTTATCGTTTTCACCGCCGCTTTCAACATATGCGGTGTTAAGAACCGGGTAAAGAATGGAATGTGCAATCCCGTATATTATTCCGGTAATATAAAGCTGCCAGAAGGAAAAAAGCGACGCGGTAAAAGCCATTGCAACGGCCATTAATGACAATGAAAAGATTATCAGAATTTTCTTCGACAACCTGTCGATAAAACCTGAAAAGAAAAATCTTGAAAGGATCGCGATAACTGATAATGATATAAAATATGATGAAATATTGGCTATCCCCAGCCTTTCTTTTGATAAATTCGGTATGAATGTGGACAGAGTACTCCATGCACCCCCGAGGATTATTGATGCCGCCATCAGTATTATCAATTCCTTCTGCCTGAGAACACTGAAGAAAGTCCGGTTATGGCCTTCGCTCCTTTTTTGCTCATGAATAAACGGTACTATGATTATAGACGCTATGCAGAATAAAGCGCCCAGAAGAAAAAGATACCGGGGATGATGGAACTTCAGGGCTAATTCGCCAAGGTAGGAACCGGCAGGATTGGCGATCACCCCTGATATTCCATAAAAAGCAATCCCGCTTACCCTGCTTCCTTTCGGAAGTATTTCAAAAGCAAGCAGCGAATTTAAGGTAAAGCCGAATGCGTATGAAAATGAAGCCATCGATCTGAAAAAAAGAAGCATGAGAAGATCTCCGGGGAAAAAGTACATTGCAATAAGTGAAATTAATTGCAGTATAAATCCACTCAAAAGGATATGCTTTATATTTATCCTTCCGATTTTACTGCTGAAAAATATTACAAAAAGAACCAGCGTCAATGAATTGACATTCATAAAGAATCCTATAAACCCTTTCGACGCTCCCAGATCGGATAAATATGGCGGCAGTAAATTAAGCGATGCATGGCTTGTAAAAAAGAGGAAATTAAGCAGGAAAATAATTAAAAAAGCAGGCTGAAAAATTGTCTTTTTCATAATTTTAAAATGCCTTCCTTATTCCGGGATATTATAAATATTTGATAGCTTTGAATTCAAAACAGTAATTTTAAAGACAGGCCGGTAAAACCACAAGCATTATGATTGACAGAGGTTTTGTTCAGATTGTTCTGCCTTAATCTATTATTGATTAATCCGGTTGATTGTTTTATAATAACTGTTTTGATTATAAGCAGGATATTATGATAGATATAATAAGAAAAAAAATCGCTTTAATACCGGCTGATTTGCTGTTGTTTTTTATTGCAATCTCGATTTACAGCTTTGCTCAAAGTATTGTCGATGCGACATTCAACAATTTTTTAAATGAAACTTACAAATTAACCAATTTTGCAAGGGGCATGCTGGAATTGCCGCGGGAACTTCCGGGATTTCTTGTAATTTTTGTATCGGCGCTCCTTTTTTTCCTCTGCAGCAGAAGACTTGCCTCTCTGGCAAATGTAATCGGCGCAATCGGCATATTCCTGATCGGACTTTTTACTTTAAAACTGCCTTTTCTTTTAATATGCCTTTTTATATTCAGTATCGGACAGCACCTTTTCCTGCCGTTGAATTCGAGCATAGGCATGGAACTCGCGAAAGACGGTAAAACCGGAAAAATTCTGGGGCAGTTAAGCGGAGCAGGCAATATTTTTGCCATAGCCGGGAGTTTTGTGATATTTATAGGCTTTAAATTTTTTAATTTCAATTTTAGGATTTCATTTATTCTAGCTTCCACAGGATTTCTTATTGCGGCCTTATTTATATTACTAATGAAACCTAACAAGCCTATGCCGATGAAATCGAAATTTGTTTTAAAAAAAGAATACAGGCTTTTTTACTGGCTTTCCATCCTTTATGGGACAAGAAAGCAGATATTTATAACCTTTGCGCCATGGGTTCTGGTAACAGTGTTTCATCAAAAGACTCAGGTTATAGCCACCCTTCTAACAATCGGCGGAATTATCGGTATTGTTTTTAAACCGCTTCTGGGCCATGCGATTGATAAACTCGGTGAAAAGGTCATTCTGGCCGGGGAGGCTTTGGTCTTGATTATTATCTGCATAGGATACGGTTTCTCAAGAATGTTATTTTCAGAGGGAACAGCATTATTGATAACTTTTTCCTGTTATATAATTGACCAGCTGTTGATGTCCGTCAGTATGGCCAGGGCTACTTATCTGAAAAAAATCGCTGTAAATCCCGATGATGTGTCTCAAACATTAACCATGGGAGTTACAATCGATCATACATTCTCAATATCAATAGCAATGATCAGCGGCCTTGTGTGGCTTAAATTCGGATATCAGTTTGTATTTCTGATCGGGGCAGTTCTGGCTTTTGTTAACCTTTTTTCCGCTTTAAGGATAAAAATAATTTCTTCAACAAAACCCGCATGATTTGATTTAATTTATAGTTACAAAATAACATAATAGTTTTAATTGATTGACAATCAGATAAAATAAAGATAGAATGATTTTAAGCTTGAATTATTGGGAGTAATTGTTTTGCAGATATTAAAAATATTAATTTATTCAAAATTCAGTTTAATATTAACATTTGCCCTTTTTCCAGTTGTATTCTATTCCGATGAACTGGATGATATAATACGATTCGCCTTATCAAATTCGATAATGAGCCATAGTTTAACAAATAATATTGAGATCGCGAAATTGAGACATGACCAGATCTGGTTTTCTATAATTCCCGAAGCTTCCATAAGCGCAAACTATACTTATCAGAATAACGAACCCAACACAAATTATTCCATAACGCTTGGAATATCAAAGAATTTTGGTGATATTGACAGTTCAATACAGCAATTTCGTATTGCAGAGAACGATTATAAATCCAGTAAAATTGATCAGGAACTGGATAAAATAAATTTTATAAATTCAATAATTGTTAATTATATCGATCTTTCTGAAATTATACACCAGAAAGAAATCTATGAACAGGAAATTTCCAACGACTTTTACATTTATAATATTGTTTTATTTAAAGTAAAGACAGGCTCTGAAGATCCTTCAGCTTTAGTTCAGTACTCAAATGAAATCCATTTAAAGTCTGATGATCTGGAACTTGATAAATACGATTTCAGCAGCAGAATTGATAAATTTACCCAGATTACTGCAACTAATCCTGTGCTTTACCAACTGAACAATTTGACTGAATCCGATTATAATAACATTGTTAGTTATATAAAAATAAGCAATCAATTGTTTTCATCCATTTCTAAAAAAAATATTGAGATAAGTAATAATTTGATACTGCTTTCGAAAAAAAACAGGGAAATATTATTACCGACTCTGGGTTTATCTGCAAGCCTGGGATTTGACTTTCTGGCAGGCAGATTCAACTATGGTTATGGAACCAGCCTCAGTTACCCGATATTTGATTTATTCAAAAAATTTGATGATATTAAAATATATGCTTTACAGATTTCTAATATAAACATAGATATTTCAAATAAAATTAAAGAAGTCAGGAATAATATTCGTCTTGTGGATAATGAGGAAAAAACTCTACAGCAGAAAATTAGTTTTTTAGATACTGAAATAAAAATTGAAAGTGAACTTCAAAACGGATATTTTAATGACTATCAAATGGGTAAAATTGATTTTTATGATTTTAAAAAGAGAAAACAGGAATTGATTTTAGATGAACTGGAATTAATCCATTCAAAAGCTTTACTGTTCAGATTACACAAGCGATTGCAGTACGGCATTCTGGTACAGGATTAAAGGATTAATAAAATGAATCGTATAATTATTTATTTAACAATAATTATTTTAATATTTATTTCCGGATGCGGATTGTATCATGATGTTCAGGCAAACGCAAATCCCATATTTAATTCGAGCGGTTATATGGTTAATGGTGTAGAAATCGGAGCGAATGTTGAAAAATCTTTAGCCGATTTTGATACAATTCTTCAGCAATCTAAACTAACCTATCCTATTTCGGCAATACAAGCATCGATCGACAAAAAAAATTATATAGACTCGATTATAACCGATTATGCGGAATTATCATATTATCCCTCTGAAATAAAAATTAAAGAAGAGCAGATCAGGATTTATCAGAATTTATTCATAGATATAAGCACAAATCACAATAAGTTGAAATATCGCCTTGAAGAATATACTTACTTATCCAACAACATATACATTGAAAAGCAGGATCTGCTTCTTATGGATGAAATATACTCGAGTCATCTGAGTAATTTCCTTGAATATACAGGATTAAGTCAGAAAAATATAAATATGGACCTATTATTTTCAAATAATGATAAAACATCGGAAATCACTCTTGAATATCAAAATTTGAAAGCGGAGCAGGGAAATAATAAGCAAACCATAAGAAGGCAAAATCTCCAGAATTACCTTCCCTATCTGGATTTATCAATCGATACAAGTAATTATTTAATATCCGGTGAACCCGCTTTAGCGGCAGGTTCAAGCCTTGATTTTTCATTTTCAGATATATTCAGAAGAATTAATTATAATAAAATACTTGAATTGGAAAACAGAAACATAGATGAAAAAATACCTTATGAAATATTTGAGAATAGAAGCATCAGCAACCTCATAGAAAGAAGAATTGAAACATTAAAATCTAAGATCGCTATTTTAAAGGAAACAATAAAAAGAAATCAGGATTATAATTCATCCTATTATAAGTTATATAAATCCAAAAAGATTGATTTATATAAATTAATTACCCGTTTTGACGATTCAATAAATATAAAACTAGATTTTATTGAAAGTCAAAGGCAGCTCTTTATTTTAAGAAAACGTCTCGAATATGGCATATTAAGTAGTTAGTACTTTCTGAAAGATTCATCTTTTCTACCTGCCTTTCAGGTATATCATCATAATTTGAATGGCGGCGGGTCTGACGCCTGAAATTCTTGAAGCCTGGCCCAGGTTAACCGGTTTAACAGTGCCGAGTTTTTCCATTTCTTCCTTCTTTAAACCGGAAAGGGAATTATAATCCATATCAGAAGGAATTTTAATATGTTCAAGTTTCTTAAAACTATTTACAAGATTTTTTTCTTCAGAAATATATCCCTCATATTTTACCTCAATTTCTACTTCCTCCATCACCTGATTTAATAAATTTCTGTCTTTTATTAACTTAATTTTTTTTGAGGGGAAAAATCGATCAATATCAAGATAGCTTACTTCAGGCCTTCGAAGTATTTCAAGTAATTTATACGGCCTGTTTATTTCGGAAGTTCCCATTTTATGGAGAAGACTTTGCGACTCCTCTGTAGGTGTGATGTTTAAACTGGTCAATCTTTCCAATTCTTCATTTATTAATCTCTCTTTTTCGGCAGTTTTCCGGTATAGATTTTCAGGTAGAAGCCCAAGTTCATAGCCTTTTTTCGACAGTCTCCTGTCCGCATTATCTTCCCTTAGGATCAATCTGTACTCAACCCTCGATGTAAACATACGATATGGCTCATTTGTACCCTTTGTCGTTAAATCATCAATCAAGACTCCGATATAACCGTCGCTTCTGTCAATTATAAATTCCGACCTGCCCAATGAATTATTGGCGGCATTGATACCGGCTATAAGCCCCTGCGCCCCGGCTTCCTCATAACCGGTGGTCCCATTTATCTGGCCGGCCATAAACAGGTTCTTAACCTTTTTTGCCTCAAGTGTCGGAAGTAATTCCATAGGATCGACATAATCATGCTCAATGGCATATGCCGGCCTGGTCATAACCGCTTTTTCCAGGCCCGGTACGCTGCGGATAATATCAAGCTGAATATCTACAGGGAATCCATTTGATAATCCATTGGGATAATATTCAATAGTTTCCCTGCCTTCAGGCTCAATAAAAACATGGTGGCGCTCACGGTCCGGGAACTTCATAACTTTATCTTCCACAGATGGACAGTAACGTACACCGGTTGCCTTAATTTTACCGGAATACATCGGGGCCAGATTTATATTATTTCGAATGATCTCATGCGTTTTTGCCGATGTATAGGTTAAAAAGCAGGGCATTTGATCAATATGTGTAAAGCCTTCATCCGGATCGGTCCAAAAAGAAAATGGTTTAATTGGTATATCGCCGTTCTGCACTTCCATAGACTTAAAATCAATAGTCCTTTTGTCCAAGCGAGCCGGTGTTCCGGTCTTGAAGCGGCCTGTTTTAAAACCAAGTTTTTTAAGAGTGTCGGAAAGCTTGACTGAAGGCATCTCACCCATTCTTCCTGCCGGATAAGTTTCACCTCCGATATGTATTATGCCGTTCAGGAAAGTTCCCGGAGTAATAACCACGCAAACAGAATGATAAAATACATTAAATGCCGTTATGATACCGATAATTTTCCCATTCTCAACAATTATGTCTTCGGCCATGTCCTGCTTAACATCCAGGTTTTGCTGATTTTGAACCGTATTCTGCATATAAATCCTGTATAATGATTTATCTGCCTGCGCCCTGGAAGAACGCACCGCTGGTCCTTTACGTGTGTTAAGAGTCCTGAATTGAACCCCGGTTTTATCTATTGCTCTTCCCATCTCGCCGCCTAAAGCATCGATCTCTTTGACAAGCTGGCCCTTTCCAATACCACCGATTGAAGGATTGCAAGGCATCTGCCCGATAAGATCAGGATTAGATGATAAAAGCAGGGTTTTTGCCCCAATTCTGGCGGATGCAAGACTTGCCTCAATCCCCGCATGACCTCCTCCTATTACAATAACATCATATTTAAACGGGTATTCTGTCATCTGAAACTTCTCCGAAATATGCCGGGTAATTTTATATATTGATTCCGGTATATAACCTGTTATTATAAGGAAAAAGAACGGATTATACAAAAAAGAGAGGATTTTCTCTATAAATAATCATTATCAAAGTCATAATTTTATTTTTTTGGATATTAGCATTATAATATATATTCGATCAAAATAATAGATCCGGAGGTTTAAGTTGAAAACAGGAAAACGGCTATTGATTATTTTATTGATACAAACCGGTTTATCTTTTGTTATTGCGGCTTTATTTGTAATTTTTTACTTCAGGATTTTTCCTCAGAAAATGGAACTGGTTTTTCCTGGTTCTCTTGCTCTTGGAATAATCTTCGGCCTGCTGTTCTATCTTCCAATTAAATATTTTTTAGAAAAATAATCATCAGGAGAAATAAATGAAAATTTTGAGGATAATTTCATATATAATTTTAAGCATATTGGTAATTATACTGCTACTGGGAAATATTTTTTATCTGCAGGCTCGAAAGTTTATAGATAAAACCAATGTTATGATAGAATTGAACGAGGAGGAAATTTCCCGGTTTAATAAACAGAAAAATCCTGATTATAACCTTGCGATTTATACCGATAAAAATGTTTATAATAAATATGAAAAAATAAAGATTTTTGCACAAATAATCAATAAAAAAAACGGAAGCATTCCTGAAAATTCGGTTATCGAGGCAGAATTTTATAATAATGGAAATAAATTAAGCGGTCTGAACGGATCGGAGCGTATTAAGCTTATTTATAATAAAGATAATAAAATTTGGGCCGGTTTCTGGTATCCTCAGAATCAGGATTTATCCGGGAACATAGATGTCAATGCATCCGGATACCCCGATAAACCGGAAGCTCCCATAATTGCCAAAACCAGTTTTTATATAACAGAAGTAACTCCAAAATTTACACTGAATAAGGGTATGGCCTTTATGGGCATCGATTCCCTTGAAAGAATTTCCAAAAGAAATATTTTATCTGCGGATAGTAAGGAAGTTGACTGGAATTATATTCCCGAGTGGCTGAATTTTATTTCGGCAGATGGTATCCTGATGCTTGGCGGAATAACAAAAACTTTTCAGGAAGATATTACTCTTGACTCCCCATGGGACAATGATAAAATTAATGAATCGATTATTCTGGCTGAGAAACTTAAACAAAAATCGAAAAGTATCGGCATATGGATGAGAACGCTCAAAGTAGAGGGTATTTATGCAAAAAAAATGGGGTATAGACCCGCTTTAAGTATCAAAGATGATAAGTATGTAGAAGATAACTCAACAATTTCAATACTTGATGAAAACAGGAAAAAAAGTATATCCAAGCTTTTTACATCGTTTATGGATAATGATAATATTTCCTATGTCGGTATTTCAGATATGTTTCTTCCGCCTGAAAGCGGTATCGAACTGCTGGATAAGTTCGTTCAGGAATTTCAGATAAACGTTCCCGATGATTGGTCTGATATGGATTTTGACAGCAAATTCGATTATTTTGCCGGAAAAATTGCTGACAAGCAAATGTTTCAAAACTTTGTAACCTGGAAGCAATATGTAATTACGGAATATATTAAAGATATAATTAATAATTCCGGGCATAAAAAACCTATTTTTTACTATATGGATTATAAAGATGCAATTGATAATCCTGATTTGATCTCGATTGTTTTTAATTCCGGAATTGACTTTGTTGTATTGGTTTTTAATACAAGTTATGATAATATTATGGAAAGTCTTGACAGGATAAGTAATATTAATAAAATATCAAAATATTATAACCGGCTGGTTGTTTCATATTATATCGATTATCAAAACATTGATATGAAAGACTTTGAAATCAGTGCCATCGATAACTATGTAAATGCAAACCTTCAATTAACAAAATTCGGTTCGTTAACGCTTAATGCAAACGGTATAATGATCAATGACTTATACAAGGCCATGTTCGGTAAAAGAGGGCCATATTCTCCATATGAGTGGATGCTGGGAATCGGAGAAACTATTTACCGCTTCAAAGATATGAATAAAGTTTTACCGGTAAATGTTGATTTTAGTGCACCGGAAAATGTAAATTATGGTGAAGAATTTCCTATTAAGATAAAACTAATAAATACTTCCGCAAAACCAATTGGAAACTTTAAAATTGATGTTCTTCCAATTCATGGAAAAAGTGTACAAAAAAATTCGACCATCAGTATCCTCCCTCCCGGTAAAGAAACCTCTTTAGAAATACCGCTTCAAATAGAGACAAATTCATCACAATTTATCAGGAAAAAAAGCTTTATCGGAATTAGAATTTCCTGGACTGAAAATAAAGATTCTGCAACATCAACACAGGGCGGGTATGTACTTTTCAGGGCAATTAACCTGAATCAGGAAATAGCGGGAATAAATTCTTCTACTAATACGGTTAGCAACAGAACTTCAGGAAAAACAAATTCAAAATTAAACAAATAATTGATGAAGTTCAAAAATCTGGTCAAGAGAGCTATGTTAAATAAATCTGCACTGCCCTCAAGTAATAATCTTTTCTGAAAGCTTTCTTACCATTCCAGCAATATCATCTTCCCCTATAATCCCGCTAATCAGAGCAATTGTTCTGGCTCCCCTATTTAAGACTTCAGAAATATTATTTTCCTTAATGCCGCCGATTGCAACAAAAGGCAAAGGAATATTTTTGACCACATAATCAAGGTATTCCAGACCGACGGGATCGCATACATCTTTCTTCGTGTTGGTACGGTAAATAGGCCCCACTCCAATGTAATCAGCCCCTTCTTTTAAAGCGGCCATTGCCTGAATTGGAGAACTTGTAGACAATCCAATTATCCTGTTCCCGATAAGCTTCCTGACTTCATTTATCGGAATGTCATCCTGGCCAATATGAACACCGTCTGCATCAGTCAGCATTGCAATATCAATAAAATCATTTACAATAAACATAACCCCGGCATCTTTAGTCATTTTACGGATTTCCTTACATTCCAGGAATTTCTCTCGAATTGTTTTTTCTTCTTTTTCCCGGTATTGTATAATCTTGATTCCTCCTCTAATCAATTCACCGGCGACAAAAATACTTTTTCTGCCTTTTGAAAAACTTTCTGTAATAATACCATAGATGCCACCAGGTAAAACACTACTTCTTTTCAAATCCATTGAGCTATCCTTATAATTAATGTTCAATTCGATATCTTTTATTTCCAAGTTGTCATTTTTCATAATATTAACGACTGTTAAAAACTCCATTAATTCCAGCCATTAATATTCTTATAATTTTTTATTTTATAAGCAACATACCTAATTTTAAATATCTTTATTTTCTTTTATAATCATCACAAAAGAATTCGTTATATTTACCCAGAATACCGCCGATTAAAATAAATAAATTCTCAATATCCTCAGGAGTAACAGGATAATCGTTAAAAGCCTTGTCTTTATTCATGAAATATTTTCTGTCAATATGAGCATAATATTTATCGCGCAAACCCAGGATATTTTTAACAGCTTTATGCATAATTTTTAGCGATGCTTTATCGTCATTTATAAATTTATTTACAATCTCCGGTTCGATTTTCCTGAAAATTCTAGGATGATTTCCAACAAAACCCAGATATTTTTCAATTCCCTTTGAATCGGGATGTTCATCGATCAACCTGAATAAATGCATTAAAGCCGAATCAAAATGGGCTTTTTTTGTAAGGTATTGCTCATCAATATTATTTATTTCACCTGATTTGTTATTCTCCAATTCTTTCCATATAATAAAATGTCTCATCCCAATCCGGCATTCATCAGAAAGTGTTTTTGAAATCCCTTTGAAATATGTCTTTGAATCCAAATTTAACCCCTTTCTTAACAATGAATTATTTATCTTGAACTAGATTTTGATGATTATTTCGGCACAGTGCTGCTGCAAAAAACAAATATTATTATAATATCAAATTTATCCGGACTCAACTATTCATTAAAAAGTCTTTAGAGGGCATGCAGAGAAATTAAGGTAATTTCAAGTTAAAGCTTATCTTAATCACCTGTAAAATCAATAAGATTGACTTATTAATTTATTGTTAAATATTATTAATACTATTAATACAATATTATAACAATAATTTACAAATAAATTTGATTATGGAATATAAAAGAGGAGATTATTATGGTAACAAAGCTTTCATCCATTTCATATTACGGACTTCAAACAATTCCAATAGAGATTGAAGTTGACATACAAACTAAGGTTTATGAATTTGAAATAGTAGGTATGGCAGATGTTTCGGTAAAGGAATCGGTTAAAAGAATTGAAACTGCAATTCAGAATTCCGGTTATCATTTTCCGGGAAAAAGGATTATTGTAAATTTAGCCCCGGCAGGGATAAGAAAAGTCGGGGCGCTATTTGACCTGCCAATTGCTATTGGTATAATGAATGAAGCCTTTGAATTTCAAAACCTCAATGAATATATTATTGTCGGAGAATTATCACTTGACGGACAAATTCGTTCAATTCCAGGGGCTTTACCAATTGCTCACAAATCTGAGAAGTTAGGGTTTAAAAAAATTCTCTGCCCGGGAAAAAATGCCGAAGAAATGGCTCTGGTCAAAGGATTGGATGTAATTCCGGTTTCATCTATTAAGGAAGTTGTCGAATATTTTAATGGTGAAAATTTAATATCTCCATTTTGTCAAACAAAAATAAACAATGATAATTTTCAGTCTACTCAGAACCTATTGGATATGTCGGATATTAAAGGGCAGGAATCGGCAAAAAGAGCGCTTGAGATAAGCGCGGCTGGGGGGCATAACGCTCTTATGATCGGACCGCCCGGGACAGGTAAAACAATGCTTGCAAAACGTATCCCGACAATTTTGCCAAAAATGACGGTTGAGGAGGCGCTTGAAACTACTATGATTTACAGTGTGGCAGGTATGGTCGATCCAAAGAAACCTTTATTGACTGAAAGACCGTTCCGTACTCCCCATCATACCGCATCAGATATCTCAATTATCGGTGGTGGCAAATTTCCAAAACCGGGAGAAGTTAGTCTGGCTCATAACGGAGTTCTATTTCTTGATGAAATCCAACTCTTCAGAAGTAATGTTCTTCAGGTTTTAAGACAGCCCCTGGAGGAAGAAAAAATAACAATCTCCAGGGCTGAAGGTTCTGTTGAATTTCCTGCCAACTTTATGCTTATAGCAGCTCTCAACCCTTCCAAAAGAAATATCGACATAAATCAATGGGATGTAAAGGAGATGAAAACTGTTTTGAATAAATTATCAGGCCCTCTCCTTGACAGAATTGACATCCAGATTCAGGTTTCAAGAATTAAATACGATCAGATAAACTCAAAGATCAGGCAGGAGTCTTCGGAAGAAATCCGTAACCGGGTAGAAAAAGCTAAACATATCCAATACAAAAGATTTGAAAATCAAAAAATATATAGTAATTCGCAGATGAACCATAAACAAGTCGAAGCATATTGTTGTCTTACTTCTGGCGGAAACAGCCTTTTAAAACTCGCTATGGAAAAATTTATTCTAAGCATTAGGGTATATGATAAATTATTGAAAATATCAAGAACAATTGCCGATCTTGACGGAGAGAAGCAAATTCAAGACTATCATATCAGTGAAGCTTTACAATACAGAGTTCTTGACAGAGTGCTGAATTTTATAAATTGATTTTAATAAACTAAATTGAGAACTTCTTATATTAACCTTAGTTTATTATTTCTCTAATTTCTATTGATTATAGAAGTTAAAAGCATAAAGTTTTAAAGTGATTCGGTGAGCCCATTCGATTCCTCAGGGCAGGCTCTGTCAAACCATTCAATAAAAAACTTATCAAATGTTTCTTTTAACTTTACACTTTATAATGCAACAAAATATAGGCTTGCTAATTTTTAAATATAAACATTTATTAGAATCTCACTTTAGGTTATCCTAAACTGAGCGATTCTTAACTATCCATAAAAATAAAACCATGCTAAAATAAAATGGGGTAAGGAAATGGTTACAGCCATCCTTACCCCGGAATAACACCCATTGGGTGCAAAAGCAGGTAAATTATGACTGAAAAAAATAAAAATCGCAAAATTCAGGGAAATGAGATTCAAAAAATCGGCATAACGAAAGATTGTCTTACCAGCCGCGGCGGGCTTACGTTTGTCCTGAGATATCTCAAGAATATTAAAGTTATTCCCCTGATCAGCGAAGTATTTCAGGGAATTCGCAAGAGCCGCAAAGGTAAAGATATAGAAAAAATTATTTCTCAATTGATGCTGTTTTTCATAGATGGAAGCAAATTTACCATGACCCGGTTTGATGAATTGGCAAATGATATCGGGCACAGAAAGGCCATTGAATGCAGCAAAGACAATATGTGCTCATCCCATGTGATAAAGAGATTTTTTCAGTGGTAAAAAAGACAATGTTTAAAGAGCTTCAAAAGATTCTAATTAAGCTTTTTGTCTGGCGTCTCAAGATAAAGAACCCGAAAGTTATTATTCTCGGACTTGATACGATGGTACTGAATAATGATGACGCTAAAAAGCGAAACGGCGTGACTTATACCTACAAAAAGGTTAACGGGTATCATCCGCTGCATATGTATTGGAATGGTTTTATCGTGAACCTGGCGTTCCACGAAGGAAGCGAATCCCCGAATCACGGTGACGATCTGTTTACAATGCTGGAAGAAACAGTGAAGGAAATCCGGAAATGCTATGACAAAGAGGTGCCGATTATCGTTGTGTCTGATAGCGGGTTTTTTGACCAAAAGTATTTTAAGAAGCTGGAAGACCTGAAACTGTTCTTTATATGCGGCGGGAGAATACTGGATTCAATCAAACTCGATTTGATGAAGCGATTGCCGGAAGAATGGAGAAGGTTTGAGAAAAAAGGAGATGTAATTGAATACCTGGACTTTCGGGACAGACGGGATAGCTGGGAAAAGGGATACCGTGCCATTTATACCAAATATGAATGTGAAGACGGGGTTTTCAGATTAGCGTTCGACAGGCCTGAAAATATTATTTATACAAATCTTGAAGAAGCGGAAGTATTGAAAGAAAAGGGGCTTGTGAAATATATGACGGCAGAGGAAATAGTGAGGCTCTATCATCTGAGGGCAAAAGATGAACTGGTGAACCGTGGAATAAAAGAATTCGTGGATGAAACACTGCCGTTTAAGAGTTTTGTATCAAACGGTGTATATTATTTTTTATCGATAATAGCGTATAATCTGCTGTCGGCTTATCAGGCGGATATGGATATACCGGAAATACCAGTGGAAAGTTATCCGGATACGGTCAGGCGAATATTTATTGATATTGCGGGAAAGATTGTTAAAACAGGCGGGCGGGCTATTTTAAAATTCAGGGAAGAAGTAGTTGACAGGTTTAAATTGTTAGATTTGTGGGAGAAATGCGGAACGGTTACCCCGATTTAAAGATGCGCTCTGTTTTCATGGATTAATAAGGGGGTATTGCGCCAAAAATTGAAAATATCTCAGAGATTGATGATTTTAGTGCTTTCAAACGCATAAATTCGGCAAATTAACCGGTGACAAAAAAATATATCCAAATTTTTATAAATTTTGGCTTTTATAAACCTGTTTTTGGTATTTATTAAAAAATCGCTCAGTTTGGGGTTATAATAAATATGATTAACTTGACTTAAACTATACTTTTCATTAAAATACATGTACTTTTAGGGCCCATAGCTCAGTCGGTTAGAGCAACTGACTCATAATCAGTGGGTCCCTGGTTCGATCCCAGGTGGGCCCACATAAATGTAGATAAGCGGGAAGCCGGATTGCTGTCAGCACTTCGAGAATGTTTGAGATAGACTCATTAATTACGAGGAATTGTTTTAATCAAGCGGCACGCTTGTTAAAAAGGAGATAATATGGAAAATATAGAAAGAATCGAAAAACTTGTTGATTTTCAGAATCTTTACAATAGAGAAAAAGAGATACGAAATCTTTACATTGAAGAAGAGAAAAAACTTGAAAAAGTAAAATTAGAGAATGAATCTTTGGATTCTGTTAATAACGATATGTCAATTAATATTGAGGAAATGAATAAAAAGATCACCGAAGAGCTAATAAAAAGAGATGAGATCAACAGGCGTATTACAAGTCTAAATGATGGTAAAGATAAAATTAAGATTGCAAGGCAGATAAAATCCTGGGAAAAAGAAATGGAAAAACAACAGCAGGAACTCAGCCTTATACAAGCTCAGATCGATTATGACACATCCAAACAGGTCGAAATGGATAATGAATTGGATAAAATCAAGGCAAAGATTGATGAAAACAATAATAAAATATCCGAACTGAATAATCATATAAATTCCATTATGGAACAACATAAAAAGGAATTGGATGATATTGAAAATAAGAAAAAACAAATACGGATAGATTTCGATATACAATTTATTGAGTATTTTGAATCTCTTTTAAAGAAAACAAAAGGTACTGCAATTGTTGAGGTTGATCAGGATGCCTGTGCCGGATGTTACACGATTCTCCCGACAGTACTTCAGGGTGAACTTGGAGAAGAACTAGCCAAGGAAAACATTGAATTATACCAGTGTCCTCATTGCTTCCGCTATCTCTTTTATCAGGTTTGGCTGGATAAAAGAAATAATGCCGCATAGATTATCCCATAATAATAACTATTGATACAAACCATTTCATTTATCAATAAAACATTTCAACAATTTTATCCGCATATTTATAAAGCAAATCTCTATCATTAATAAAATGGAATATGGTATATCTGGGTCTTATCTCCATAGCATGGATTATGCTTTGATAAAAAACTTCCATACTTATTCCAAGTTCAGCCGGATGATTAACACAGCCGGCAGATTTTAAAATATCTTGCAATGTTTCTGAACTTGGCATCTCAAGGTTTAGGTTAAGATCTTTAGCCGCCATTTCATATAATATAGCCGAAATAACAGTCCCGACACCCACCATATTGCCATGAAGAGGATGATCTTCCTTATTTTTCAATGCTTCCATTTCCCAGAAATGAGCAAGATGATGTTCGGCGCCTGAAGCCGGCCTTGAGTTACCAACCAGCCCCATTGATATGCCCGATAATATCAATCCGTTAAAAATACTCAGGATAGCTTTTTCGTCACGGGAAGGTATTTTCCCTGATACTTCAACGCAATTAGATAAAGCCTTTTCCACCAGAGATGCAGATGCAGAACAGAAATATTCCCCATTAATGTTTCTTGATAATTTCCAATCAGCAAGAGCAGTATATTTGCCCAGCATATCTCCGAATCCGGCTCGAATCATATTTTGCGGAGAATTCTTTATTATTTCAGTGTCCGCGATTATTGCAGCCGGGAAACATGCATCAAATGTTTTTTTAAAACCATCAATAATAAGCGGTGAAACAACAGATGCATAACCATCCATAGAAGGCGCCGTGGCAATTATTATATAGGAAATATTTAATTTATAGCTCAAGTACCTGGCAAGATCATTCAATGTACCGGATCCTACCGATATTATCAAATCAATATCCTTATCTATCTCAATAAAAAGCCTTCCGACAGCTTTTTCATCGGGAACCAGGGCTTCTTTCCTGGTAAAAGTAAATACATTTAAATTATAACCCGATTGTTTTATTTTTTCACTAATCTTATGTCCTAATATCTTATCCGTATTAATATCATCCATTAAAAATAATTTAACTGGATTATATTGATTTAAGAGGTTTAATAAACTATTTTCAGCATTACTTTCAACTACAATGTTTTTTATATTTACAGAATGTGTCCTACCGCATTCGCATTCAAACAGGAGTCCTGGAAATTCCTTAATATCCAAGTTTAAGATATCTATCATATGAAATTTCTCCAAAAAACAAAAGATATTTGGGCATTTAGATTATCATGTAGCTGCCCTTAAGCTTTTGTAGTGAAAATTACTTAAAAGTATAACATTTCCATAAATTAAATTGAAATATTCTAATATATTTCCTTTTGATACCGAAAATTGGATATATTCTATTAAGGAGCGGTTAATGTCAATTCAAAGGACATTCGCTATGATAAAACCCGACGCTTATAAAGCCGGTAATTTAGGTAAAATAATTTCAATCATTGAAGATAAAGGTTATAAAATAATTCATGCAAGATTGTTTAAATTTACCGAAAAATCTGCGGCTCAGTTTTATGAAATCCACCTTGGACAGCCATACTATAATCGTTTGATTCAATTTACTATTTCGGATAAAGTCATGGGGATTGTTCTTGAGAAAGAAAATGCAATAGATGATTTTAGAAAATTAATCGGTAAAACACAACCCTCTGAAGCAGAAAACAATAGCATAAGAAAGCTTTTTGGAAAAGGACTGCCGAATAATGCAATTCATGGTTCTGATTCTATTGAATCTGCAAAGTTAGAGATAACCTATATATTTGGAGAATTCGCGTCCAGAACATCGGAAGAAAAAACAACCGCAAAAGAGTACTGAACATTTTAGAAATTCTATTTCATTTCATATTAAAAAAGCGATCAAAAATCTTCTCCCGTTTAATTTCATTAACAAACCCCCATAATTGATCCACAGGATTAAATTTGTTAAATATTAATTACCCGTTTATATGCATTTATTATTTCATCCTGACTTATTGATACGGAATACTTACCTTTTTCCAGATGTACTTTACCGATTTTTGTACACATAACCGCCTTAATGTTATTTTGACTGTTCTTTTTATCCATTTTAGCCGCTTCGATTAAAGCCCCAGGAGCAATTTTCTCAAGCCTTCCGGTATATTCCAGTAAGCCGTAATCTTTTAATAAATTAACAATCAAATAATAATCCGTCTCAGCCAGCAATTTCTTATGCATCGAAATACAGGCTTCAATAAGCATACCCAATGCGACGGCATAGCCATGAGGAACTTCATAATCCGAGGCCTTTTCAATTGCATGACCTGCCGTATGTCCAAAATTTAAAATCTGCCTTAGACCCGATTCTTTTTGATCTTTATGAACCACTTTACTTTTTAATCTGCAACTGATATATAGCATCTCAATTATTGTTTCAGGATCTTGGTTCCTTATAAGTTTTTTATTATTCTTCAAAAAATCAAAATATGACCTATCCAGGATTACAGCATGTTTGATAACTTCAGCCATACCATTACTGAATTCCGATGTAGGAAGGGTTTTAATAAAATCTACATCAATAATAACAGCTTTAGGCTGATAAAAGCTTCCCATCAGGTTTTTACCTTCTTCCGTATCAATACCGGTCTTACCGCCTACCGAACTGTCCACCATCGATAATAAGCTTGTCGGAACCTGTATAAAATTAATACCCCTCATATACACCGAAGCTAAAAATCCAGCCATATCGCCGGTAACACCGCCTCCAATAGCAATTATCAATGATTTCCTGTCAAATCTATTCATTGTTAAATTTGAAAATAAATCCTGGAAAACGTTAAGATTCTTACTGGCTTCGCCTGCATTAAAAGTAATTATACTATAAGGATAGCCATCTAACATTCCGGATATTTTTTTACTGTAAAAACCAACAACATTCGTATCTGAAATTACGGCAATCTGAGAGGGAGATAAGGCATTTATTACTTTGAGAATTTTATCTTTGAGAACATCATTCCCAATATAAATCGGATAGGAAAAATCAGCCTTATATTTCAAATCAACGGAAACTTTCCTCATTGAAACCTCAATTGTTAATACATTTTCTTATAGGAACTTAAATAGGGCTATTCAAGACTTAACAATAAATTTTTTAAAATCTGAAAGAATTTTTTTTATTTAGAAGCTATTTTTTTAATTAACCGGAGACTATTTTAATTTTTTATCTTGCAGGATTTTATGCCATTCCCAAGATGTTCTTACCATATCTTCAAGTGAAAAATCGATCTTCCAGCCGAGAACTTTCTTTGCCTTATCGCTTTTCGCGATAAGATACGGAGGATCGCCTGCTCTTCTTTCGGTCTCAATAACTTTGAAATCTTTTTTTGTAACTTTCCTGACCGTATCAATTACTTCTCTAACGGAAAACCCATCTCCAACACCAAGGTTAAAATAATTCGATCCCCCGCCATCTAAAAGGTACTGCAAGCCTTTTATATGGGCATCCGCCAGGTCATATACATGAACATAATCCCGGATCGCAGTCCCATCCTTTGTTTCATAATCCGTTCCGAATATTTTAATACTGTCTCTTTTACCGATCGCCGCATCCAAAACCAGCGGTATCAGATGTGATTCCGGCACATGGGCTTCTCCGATTTCTTTATCGGGATCGCAGCCGGCGGCGTTAAAATAACGGAACCGGATTGATTTTAAACCGTATGCAGCCATGTAATCCTCAATAATCTGTTCTATCATCAATTTTGTCCTTCCGTAAGGATTTATCGGAATCTTTATGTCGTCTTCCTCTATAGGAATCTTCTCAGGCATACCGTAGGTCGCAGCTGTGGAAGAAAATATCAGTTTATTCACTTTATGCCGCCGCATTGCTTCAAGAAGATTAATTGTATTTTTTAAATTATTTACATAATACTTTTCAGGATCGATAACAGATTCACCAACCTCAATAAATGCGCAAAAATGCATAACTGCGTCAATTTTATGATGTGAAAATAAAAGATCAAGCTGTTTTGAGTCGGAAGTATCGCCAAGTACAAACTCTCCCCATTTTACGAAATCCCTGTAGCCATGGGAAAGATTGTCATAAACTATTACATCATAGCCTCTTTTAAAAAGGTTCTTACAAACATGACTTCCGATATAACCGGCACCGCCGGCAACTAAAACAGCCATAATTTTCTCCTTTTGATTCTGAATTAACAAAATCTTTTATTCAAATCTGGCACTAAATCCGATTTTATTATATCATTAATAGCTGATTATATCAATTTTAAGAAATAGGCGGTAACTTGACATTTGTTTTGGAATTGATTAAATTTATGTGAAAATTGGTGCAATTGGAGATGATTAAATGTATGATGAACTTGAAGCAAAAGAGGAGAATTTAAAATCACAGCCCCCGGAAAATGAAAATCAGGAAACAAAAGAAAATCAGCCTCAGGAATCTCCCGATTATGCTGGAGAACACTCAAAAAAGGAATGTAAGGAATGTAAAAAACTAAAGGAAGAACTTCACAAGCAGAAAACTGAAAATGAGAAATTGAACGCGGAAAAATGCGAATTAATGGACTCCTATAAAAGAAAAGTTGCTGAGTTTGATAATTATAGAAAAAGAACGCTTAAGCAGATTGAGGATACTGAAATCGATTCGACAAAAAAATTAATTGTCGATATTCTGCCCATTTTTGATAATTTTGGAAGGGCAATGATTGACGCCGATAAGAATCACGATTTCAGCACATTGTATAACGGATTAAAAATAACTTATTCGCAGATCGGCGCTTTCTTTGAAAAAATCGGCGTAAAACCTATCGATGCTGTGGGTAAGGAGTTCGATCATAATTATCACGAGGCATTGATGATGGAAGAAAGAGAAGATATAGAACATGAGAAAACGGTTATCGAAGAGCTTGAAAAAGGTTATCAACTGGGTGATAGCGTATTGAGAACCAGCAAAGTAAAAGTCGCTAAAAAGAAAATAAATTAAAAGAGGAAGGAGACAATTATGCCAGGGAAAATAATAGGAATTGATCTTGGAACAACAAATTCAGTAGTTTCAATTGTAGAAAACGGACAGCCGGTAGTAATACCAAATCAGGAAGGAGCCAGAACAACGCCCTCAATAGTAGCCTATACGGAAAAAGGCGAAGTTGTAGTCGGCCAACCTGCGAAAAATCAAATGATAACAAATCATGACAATACAATCTATTCGGCCAAAAGGTTCATCGGTCGAAGGCTTGAAGAAACTGAAAAAGAAACCAAGATGGTTCCTTTTAAAGTGAAGTCCGGACCTCACAGTGATGTAAGATTTGCTACAAGGGCCGGTGATTTCAGCCCTCAGGAGATTTCCGCAAGGGTTTTGATGAAACTGAAACAGGCAGCGGAGGATTATCTTGGTGAAAAAGTTGACAGGGCTGTCATTACAGTACCGGCGTATTTCAATGATTCCCAGAGACAGGCAACAAAGGATGCGGGGACAATTGCAGGCTTGAAAGTCGAAAGGATCATAAACGAACCGACCGCGGCCGCTCTGGCTTACGGTCTGGATAAGAAAAAAGAAGGTACCATCGCAGTTTACGATTTCGGCGGCGGAACATTTGATATTTCGATTCTGGAAATCGGGGACGGGGTTTTTGAAGTTAAGGCCACTAATGGCGATACGCATCTTGGCGGGGATGATATCGATCATGCATTAATGGAATATATTATGCAGGAATTCAAGAAAGATACCGGTGTCGATCTTTCAAAAGATCCGATGGCGGTACAGAGACTCAAAGATTCTGCCGAGAAAGCGAAAATTGAGCTGTCTTCCAAAATGGAAACACAGGTAAACCTTCCTTACATTACAGCAGACGCAAGCGGGCCGAAACACCTTCAGATGAATATTACAAGGACCCAGCTTGAAAATATTTCGCGTTCTTTTGTTGATAGATCCATTCAGCCCTGTCTGAATGTTATGCGTGATGCTAATATAGCAAAAGAAAAAATTGACGAGGTCATACTAGTCGGGGGACAGACAAGAATGCCGATGATTGTTCAGACAGTCAAGAATATTTTCGGTAAAGAGCCTTCGAAGGGCGTTAATCCGGATGAAGTTGTCGCTGTGGGTGCTGCCATCCAGGGTGCAGTTTTGACGGGAGAAGTTAAGGATCTTCTTCTTCTTGATGTAACACCGTTATCACTTGGTATCGAAACTCTTGGGAATGTTTGTACTGTTTTAATTCCTAGGAATACTACAATTCCTACTAAAAAATCCCAGACTTTTTCTACTGCCGAGGATAACCAGCCCGGTGTTCAGATTCATGTTCTTCAGGGGGAAAGACCTCTAGCTAAAGACAACAGAACACTAGGAATGTTTATGCTTGACGGAATACCACCGGCACCCCGGGGAATTCCTCAGATTGAAGTAACATTCGATATCGATGCAAACGGTATTCTTCATGTATCAGCTAAAGATCTTGGTACAGGCAAAGAACAAAAAATAAGAATTGAGGCATCAAGCGGTTTAAATGAACAGGAAATCAAAAAGATGCAGGAAGACGCTGAAAGAAACGCTGAAGTTGATAAAAAAGCTAAAGAATTGATAGAATTGAAAAATCAAGGAGATAATATTGCTTATTCCCTTGAAAAAACCATGAAGGAATATGGAGATAAAATTGATCCGAAAGATAAAGTTGAAGCCGAAAGCAGTATCAAGGAGATGAGGGAAGCAATCAAGGAAGATAATGAATCCAAAATGAAAACGGCAATGGAAACCTTAAATAAGATATCACATAAAATTTCGGAAGCATTATATAAAAATACAGCATATTCACAACAGCAAAATGCAGGTCCTTCAGGCGGCCCTGGCGGTGAAACGTCTTCAGGAGACGGCAGCACGCCAGGTGGGGAAAAAGTCGTAGACGCGGAAGTTGTGGATGACAATAAGAAAGAATAAAATGGGGAGTGTAGATGAGTAATACTCACATCTATACAATTTTTACGAGGTAATTATGGCTACAGAAAAGGATTATTACGATTTGTTGGGTATACCAAAAAACTCTTCGGATGAAGAAATAAAGAAAGCATTTAGAAAAATGGCTATGAAATATCACCCCGATCGTAATTCGGGTGATAAGGTTTCAGAAGAAAAATTCAAAGAAATAAATGAAGCATACGAAATTCTTTCCGATCCGGAAAAAAGGAAAATGTACGATCAATTCGGACATTCCGCTTTCAATCAACCGGGTTTCGGCGGACAGAACCCCGGCGGCGCTGGTTTTGATTTCGGTGATATGTTCGGCGGCAGCGGTTTTGAGGATATTTTCAATACATTTTTCGGTGGGAATACAACCCGGAGAAGCAGTACCGGAAATAGAACCGCAGCAGCCAGAGGTTCAGACATACGTGCAGATATTACCTTGAATTTAAACGATATTTTATCGGATAAAAATTTAAAAATTAAAGTCCGCCGGAATGAAGTTTGCGATGTCTGTCATGGTACAGGCAGCAGGGGAGGTCAAAAAGCCGCAGTATGCCCAACCTGCGGAGGAAGGGGAACCGTCAGAACAACCCAGGGTTTTTTTAGCATTTCGACAACTTGTCCTGCCTGCCATGGAGCTGGTACCGTTATTAGCGACCCATGCTATACCTGCCGGGGGGAAGGCATTATCGATAAGGATTCTTATATTACTGTAAAAATTCCCGCGGGTGTTGATGATGAAATGCGGCTTCGTGTTTCGGAAGAAGGTGATGCGGGAAAACACGGCGGTCCCAGAGGGGATTTATACGTTCTCATACATATTAAAAATGATACTAACTTTGAACGTAAAAGCAACGATTTATATGGAAAATTAAAAATAAGTTTTCCAAGAGCTGTATTCGGGGGGCAGATTGACGTTGATACCCTGGAAGGAATAAAAAAAGTTAATATCCCATCGGGAGTTCAGTCAGCTCATCAAATCCGCCTTAAAAACGAGGGCATTCCGGATATTCGTACAAAAATTCGCGGCGATATTTATTATGAAATTGTAATCGATGTTCCAAAGATTCTAAAGCCCAAAGAAAAAGAAGCTCTTAAAGAATATGCGAAGGTCGCCGGCGAGATTATTTAATCTGCCGTGAGTCGGCAGACTGTGTGAAAACACAGTAAATATGCTATAATTATTAGAACAAAAATAATCGGAGTAAGAGATGAAGCATATTGAGGGAGAATCAAGGGATCAGATAGTTCTGTTCAATGAAACACTGGAAGATCTGTTAGGAGAAGAAGATCCGGTAAGGTTTATAGATATTTTTGTTGATAAGCTAAATATGAAAGGAGTTGGTTTTAAAGTAAAAGAAGCATCAACCGGCAGAAGTTCATATAAATCCGAAATACTTTTAAAAATCTATATTTACGGATATTTGAATAAAATCAGGACAAGCAGGAAATTAGAGAGAGAGTGCCGAAGAAACACAGAGTTGATGTGGCTGACTGGACGACTAGCGCCGGATTTCAAGACGATTGCCGACTTCAGGAAAGATAATAAGAAGGGAATACAGTCGATATTCAGAGAATTTTTGAAGATATGTCATAAAGCCGGGCTTTTATCATTTGACGTTGTTGGAATTGATGGAACCAAGATCAGTGCGCAAAACCACAATAACAATGTTTATCATAGGAAAAACATAGAAGAAATCATACATAGAATAGATCAAAAGATCGAAGAATATTTGAATGAGATGGATAAGAACGATAAGGAAGAAAAGAATGAATTTGAATTTCTTTCCGGAAAGATAGCGGAACGTTTAAAGAAAATGAAAACAAAAAAGGATAAAGTTGAGGCTATTAAAAAGATTTTTGAGGGAAATCCTGAAATGGAGAAATATTATTCAAATGACCCGGAAAGCCGGTTTATGAATGATAAAGGGAAATCCGACATTGCATATAATCTGCAGATGGCAGTAGATGATGCGAATAAACTGATTGTGGTGATTGATGTGACGAATGAAAACAATGATATCAAACAGATGGCAGGAATGTGTGACCGAGTAGAAGAAATAAAGGACGAGCTTAAGGTAGAGACTGAAACGGTCAAAGTATCGGATGCCGGTTATTACAGCGAACCGCAGATACTGGAATGTATAGATAAGGGACATAACGTATATATGCCGAATCCGGATGACGGACATAAGGCAAGGATTCGAGGCAAAGAAGATAATAAAGGAGTACCTGCTGAAGAATACCAGGTTGATAAATTCAAATATGATCCGGGACAAAATGTTTATTATTGTCCGGAGGGAAACCCATTAGTGAGAAATGGGAAAAAAGTAGAGAAGGTCAATGGAGGAAAAGAGATAGTCAGGTACAAGTGCGGCTTATACAGCCAATGTGAAGTAAGAAATAAGTGTACTGAAAGCGTGGAAGGACGAAGTATCAAAGTACCAGTTAGAAAAGAAGAAATTGAGAACTTCAAGAGGAAAATTCGTTCTGAAGCCGGGAAAAAGATCATAGAGAAAAGGAAAGAGATATGTGAACATCCATTTGGATCGATAAAAAGGAATATGGGTTACAGTTATTTTTTAATGAAGGGAAAGGATGGCGTTCTGACGGAATCCAGTTTGGCAGGATTCATTCATAATTTAATAAAAGTATTGAATATATTGGGAATAAAGAGACTTATGACTCTGGTTTGATGCTAATAAACCATCGTTTATCGTATTCGGATAGATTTTTTAAACTAAGATTTTTTTAGCTTGAAAAATATATCAAAAAATGGAGTTTTTGTATAATTAATCGATTTTACTATAAAATTTTACTGAGTTTTCACACAGTC
>CAWAOD010000011.1:0-638660 GCA_963783575.1 uncultured Spirochaetota bacterium
GTCGGCAAGGGATGAGGAAAGATTGAAGGAAAGGGCGAAAGATCTTATCAAAGCGATAGAGAAAGACGGCTATGGTGAAGAGGAACTGGCAAATATAGCATACACGCTGCAGGCAGGGCGGGAAGGGATGGAAGAAAGGGTAGGTTTCACCGCGGGGACATTGGAAGAGATGAAAGGGAAACTGAATGATTATATAAACGGAGGAGGGAAAGAAGAGGTATACCGAGGTTCGGTGAAGAGGATAAGGAGGCATTAAGTCTGTTTACAGCGGATGAAGATTTACAAAAGGCGATAGACAGCTGGATAGGCAAGAGGAAATATGAGAAATTGCTGGATATATGGGTGAAGGGGTTGGTATTTGACTGGAACAGGATATATGGAGAAGAAAAGCCATTAAAGATAAGCCTGCCGACGTATCCATTTGCGAGGGAGAGGTATTGGGTAGAGACGAAAGGAGAAAGTTGGGAAGGGAGCGGAAATTCAGTAAAGAAGCTTCACCCGATGTTGCATGGAACACGTCAGACTTAATGGAGCAGAGGTTTAGCAGCGTATTTACCGGGGAAGAGTTTTATCTTGAGGACCATAAGGTAAATGGGAAGAAGATGTTGCCTGGAGTGGCAAATTGAGAAATGGCGAGGGCGGCGGTAGAATGGGCAGCCAGGGTTGAAAAAGGCGGGAACGAGGAGATACGGCTGAAGGATGGGGCATGGGCGAGGCCAGTGGTGGTGGGAGAAAAAGCGGTAAAGGTAAACATCGGGTTATACCCAAATGAAAAGGGAGAAATAGAGTATGAGATATATAGTGAAATCGGTGAAGGAGAGGCGGTGGTACACAGCGAGGGAAAGGTAGAGATAGGAGAAAGTAAGGGAGAGACAGCGATAGATATAAAAGGACTTCAGGAACGGAAATGGGAAAGGGAGTTATCAGGAAAAGAATGTTATGTAGCATTCAGAGGAATGGGAATAGAGTATGGTGCGGGGCATCGTGGTCTTGAAGAGGTATATGGCGGGAAAGGCGAGGCATTGGCGAGGATAAAAATGCCTGTAGCGGTCGTGGAAAAGGCGGAGGAGTATGTGCTGCATCCGTCGATTATGGACTCGGCATTTCAGGGGGTAATAGGCCTGTTGGGAGGAAAAGGAGAGAGTGGAGCGATGGTTCCGTTTGCTATGGATTCCATAGAGATCAAGGGAGAATGCGGACAAACGATGTGGGCGGTGTTAAGGTATGGGGAAGGGGGCAAAGGAAAGAAAATCGACATAGATGTATGCGATGAAGAGGGCAGGGTCAGTGTCCGAGTGAAAGGGTTGACGATGATGGCGATTGAAGGAAAAGAGAGAAATGGATTACTGATGCTGGAATCGGTATGGAAGGAAGAGGCTGCGGCAGGGGAAACGGCGGTGGAAGAGTATGCGGAACGAGTGGTGTTCCTGTACGAGCCGGAGGGAGTGAAGGCAGAGGATATAGAGCCCGGGTAAAGGGTGTAAGATGCATAGTGATGAGTGAGGGAAAGAAGAAAGAAGGAATAGACGAGAGGTACCAGAGATACGCGAAGGGGATGATGGAAGAGATCCAGGGGATAATTGGGAGGAAAAGGGAAGGGCGGATAATGTTACAGGGAGTAATAACCGGAGAAGGAGAGAAGCGGCTGTTTTCGGGACTAATGGGAATAATGAAGACTGCAAACCAGGAGAACTCGAGGATAAAGTGTCAGATGATAGAAGTGGAAGAGGGAGAAAACGGAGAAGGGGTAGCGGCAAAGCTGGAAGAGAATGCTGAATTAGCAGAGATGTCGCATATCAGGTATAGAGAAGGGAAGAGATGGGTAGAGGAATTAAAGGAAGTAGAAGGAAGCGGAGAAGAAGCAGTGATACCGTGGAAAGAAGGCGGAGTCTACCTGATAACTGGAGGGATGGGTGGGCTGGGGCAAATATTTACCGGGGAGATAGCGAAAAAAACGAAGGGAGCGGTTTTGGTATTAACGGGCAGGTCAGCTTTAAGCGATGAGAAATGTGCCTGGCTGGAGGAATTAGGGGAGAAAGGAACGAAAGCGGAATATATACAGGCAGATGTGAGCCGGAAAGAGGAAGCGGAAGGATTGATGAGGTGCATAGAAGAGAAGTATGGAAAACTTGATGGGATCATACACAGTGCTGGAGTGACGCGGGATAGTTTTCTTTTGAAGAAGAGTATGAAGGAAGCGGAAGAGGTGATGAGTCCGAAGGTAAAAGGAGTAGTAAACCTGGCGGAAGCGAGCGCTGGTATGAACCCAGGGATATTCATAATGTTTTCATCGATAGCGGGAGTGACAGGGAATGTTGGGCAGGCGGATTATGCGGCCGCGAATGGATTTATGGATGCCTATGCGAAGTATCGAAATGAGGAAGTAAGAGAAAAGCGGAAAGAAGGCAGGACGGTATCGATCGACTGGCCGTTATGGAAAGATGGAGGGATGAAAGTTGACGGGGAAAGAGAGAAGATGGTGATGAGGCAGACGGGAATGAATGCTATGGAGACGGAAAGCGGAATAAAGGCCTTGTACCGGATTATGACGATGGATAAAGACCAGGTTATGGTACTGGAAGGCGATATAGGGCGTATGAGAAGAATGATGATTTCGGCAGCAGGAACTACCGGTGAAGAAAAGTTAGCGTCAGCCGGAAAAGAAGAAGAAAAAGCAATACCTATGGTAGAGATTGAAGAAGTCCGTGAAAAGGCAATTAGATATTTCAAGAAAGTGCTATCGTCAGTGTTAAAACTGCCTGCGCAGAAAATAGAAGCGGAA
The DNA here is from genome assembly GCA_963783575.1 of uncultured Spirochaetota bacterium. GTDB lineage: Bacteria > Spirochaetota > Brevinematia > Brevinematales > JAOACQ01 > CAWEAK01. The sequence continues at coordinate 2,783 of CAWAOD010000011.1, forward strand.
GCGGCGTTAGAACGATACGGCATTGATTCTATTATGATAATGCAGATAACCAATGAATTGGAGGAGGTATTCGGCCCGCTATCGAAAACGCTGTTTTTCGAATATGGTGATATAAGGAGCTTAACGGAATATTTTATAAAAAACTATCGAGGTAAGTTGATTGAACTATTGGGAAGCGGTGAAAAGGAGGCGATGGCGGTAGAAGATACGATAAGTTCGGCGACAGGACAGGTAAAAAAGACGATCAGAGAGCGGAGACAAGCACGGTTTCTGAGTAGCGGCATAGATAAAAAGGAAGTCAAGAGGGAAAGGGAAATAGCGATCATAGGGATATCGGGGCGGTATCCCGGAGCGAGAGATGTAGAGGAATTCTGGGAAAACCTGAGGAACGGGAGAGATTGTATAACAGAGATACCGGAAAGCAGGTGGGATTGGAAGGAATATTATAATGAGGATAAGAATAAGCTTGGTAAAACATATAGTAAATGGGGTGGGTTTCTTGAAGGAGTAGATAAATTCGATCCGTTATTTTTCAATATATCGCCTCGTGAAGCGGAGATAATGGATCCGCAGGAGAGATTATTCTTAGAATGTGTGTATAAGACAATGGAGGATGCGGGATATACGCGGGAAAATGTTGTAAAGAAGGGGGGAGATGGACTGGGGAGCAAAGTAGGTGTATATGCCGGGGTGATGTATGAGGAGTATCAGTTGTATGGGGCGCAGGAACAGACACATGGGAGCATGGTTGCACTTAGTGGGAATGCCTCCTCGATAGCGAACCGGGTGTCCTATCTTTTCAATTTTCAAGGACCTAGCATGGCGGTGGATACGATGTGTTCATCATCGCTGACGGCGATCCATCTGGCATGTCAAAGTATAGAGAGAGGGGAGTGCGAAGTCGCGATAGCAGGGGGAGTGAATGTTTCAGTGCATCCGAATAAGTACCTGTTTCTTTCGCAGGGCAAGTTTGTATCGAGCAAGGGGAGGTGTGAAAGTTTTGGGAAAGGTGGGGACGGGTATGTACCCGGTGAGGGAGTAGGAGCGGTGTTACTTAAACCCTTGATAAAAGCAGAGGATGAGGGAGATCATATTTATGGAGTGATCAGGGGGAGCATGATAAACGCGGGAGGAAAGACGAACGGATATACGGTACCTAGCCCAGCGGCGCAGGGGGAAGTGATTAGAGCAGCGATGGAGAGGGCTGGAGTGGACGCGCGATCGATCAGTTATATAGAAGCGCATGGAACAGGGACATCGCTTGGAGACCCAATTGAGATAGCTGGGTTAACGAGGGCGTTCCGGCAATATACGGAGGAAAAGCAATATTGTGCGATAGGCTCGGTGAAGTCGAACATAGGACATTGTGAGAGTGCGGCGGGGATAGCGGCGTTGACGAAGGTGCTGCTGCAGATGAAGTATGGGGAATTGGTGGCAAGCCTGCATTCCGAGGAATTGAATCCGAATATAAATTTCAGTGAGACGCCGTTCGTAGTGCAGCAGGAACTGGCAGAATGGAAGAGAGAGGGAGGAAAACCAAGGATAGCGGGGATATCGTCGTTTGGAGCGGGAGGAGCGAACGCGCATATCATAATAGAAGAATATGTTGACAACAGAGAAAAAATCGTGGGAGCAAGAGTGAAAGTGAACAATCCTGCGATCATAGTACTGTCGGCAAGGGATGAGGAAAGATTGAAGGAAAGGGCGAAAGATCTTATCAAAGCGATAGAGAAAGACGGCTATGGTGAAGAGGAACTGGCAAATATAGCATACACGCTGCAGGCAGGGCGGGAAGGGATGGAAGAAAGGGTAGGTTTCACCGCGGGGACATTGGAAGAGATGAAAGGGAAACTGAATGATTATATAAACGGAGGAGGGAAAGAAGAGGTATACCGAGGTTCGGTGAAGAGGAATAAGGAGGCATTAAGTCTGTTTACAGCGGATGAAGATTTACAAAAGGCGATAGACAGCTGGATAGGCAAGAGGAAATATGAGAAATTGCTGGATATATGGGTGAAGGGGTTGGTATTTGACTGGAACAGGATATATGGAGAAGAAAAGCCATTAAAGATAAGCCTGCCGACGTATCCATTTGCGAGGGAGAGGTATTGGGTAGAGACGAAAGGAGAAAGTTGGGAAGGGAGCGGAAATTCAGTAAAGAAGCTTCACCCGATGTTGCATGAGAACACGTCAGACTTAATGGAGCAGAGGTTTAGCAGCGTATTTACCGGGGAAGAGTTTTATCTTGAGGACCATAAGGTAAATGGGAAGAAGATGTTGCCTGGAGTGGCATATTTAGAAATGGCGAGGGCGGCGGTAGAATGGGCAGCCAGGGTTGAAAAAGGCGGGAACGAGGAGATACGGCTGAAGGATGTGGTATGGGCGAGGCCAGTGGTGGTGGGAGAAAAAGCGGTAAAGGTAAACATCGGGTTATACCCAAATGAAAAGGGAGAAATAGAGTATGAGATATATAGTGAAATCGGTGAAGGAGAGGCGGTGGTACACAGCGAGGGAAAGGTAGAGATAGGAGAAAGTAAGGGAGAGACAGCGATAGATATAAAAGGACTTCAGGAACGGAAATGGGAAAGGGAGTTATCAGGAAAAGAATGTTATGAAGCATTCAGAGGAATGGGAATAGAGTATGGTGCGGGGCATCGTGGTCTTGAAGAGGTATATGGCGGGAAAGGCGAGGCATTGGCGAGGATAAAAATGCCTGTAGCGGTCGTGGAAAAGGCGGAGGAGTATGTGCTGCATCCGTCGATTATGGACTCGGCATTTCAGGGGGTAATAGGCCTGTTGGGAGGAAAAGGAGAGAGTGGAGCGATGGTTCCGTTTGCTATGGATTCCATAGAGATCAAGGGAGAATGCGGACAAACGATGTGGGCGGTGTTAAGGTATGGGGAAGGGGGCAAAGGAAAGAAAATCGACATAGATGTATGCGATGAAGAGGGCAGGGTCAGTGTCCGAGTGAAAGGGTTGACGATGATGGCGATTGAAGGAAAAGAGAGAAATGGATTACTGATGCTGGAATCGGTATGGAAGGAAGAGGCTGCGGCAGGGGAAACGGCGGTGGAAGAGTATGCGGAACGAGTGGTGTTCCTGTACGAGCCGGAGGGAGTGAAGGCAGAGGATATAGAAGCCCGGGTAAAGGGTGTAAGATGCATAGTGATGAGTGAGGGAAAGAAGAAAGAAGGAATAGACGAGAGGTACCAGAGATACGCGAAGGGGATGATGGAAGAGATCCAGGGGATAATTGGGAGGAAAAGGGAAGGGCGGATAATGTTACAGGGAGTAATAACCGGAGAAGGAGAGAAGCGGCTGTTTTCGGGACTAATGGGAATAATGAAGACTGCAAACCAGGAGAACTCGAGGATAAAGTGTCAGATGATAGAAGTGGAAGAGGGAGAAAACGGAGAAGGGGTAGCGGCAAAGCTGGAAGAGAATGCTGAATTAGCAGAGATGTCGCATATCAGGTATAGAGAAGGGAAGAGATGGGTAGAGGAATTAAAGGAAGTAGAAGGAAGCGGAGAAGAAGCAGTGATACCGTGGAAAGAAGGCGGAGTCTACCTGATAACTGGAGGGATGGGTGGGCTGGGGCAAATATTTACCGGGGAGATAGCGAAAAAAACGAAGGGAGCGGTTTTGGTATTAACGGGCAGGTCAGCTTTAAGCGATGAGAAATGTGCCTGGCTGGAGGAATTAGGGGAGAAAGGAACGAAAGCGGAATATATACAGGCAGATGTGAGCCGGAAAGAGGAAGCGGAAGGATTGATGAGGTGCATAGAAGAGAAGTATGGAAAACTTGATGGGATCATACACAGTGCTGGAGTGACGCGGGATAGTTTTCTTTTGAAGAAGAGTATGAAGGAAGCGGAAGAGGTGATGAGTCCGAAGGTAAAAGGAGTAGTAAACCTGGCGGAAGCGAGCGCTGGTATGAACCCAGGGATATTCATAATGTTTTCATCGATAGCGGGAGTGACAGGGAATGTTGGGCAGGCGGATTATGCGGCCGCGAATGGATTTATGGATGCCTATGCGAAGTATCGAAATGAGGAAGTAAGAGAAAAGCGGAAAGAAGGCAGGACGGTATCGATCGACTGGCCGTTATGGAAAGATGGAGGGATGAAAGTTGACGGGGAAAGAGAGAAGATGGTGATGAGGCAGACGGGAATGAATGCTATGGAGACGGAAAGCGGAATAAAGGCCTTGTACCGGATTATGACGATGGATAAAGACCAGGTTATGGTACTGGAAGGCGATATAAGCCAAATCAAAGGTAAAATATTTTCAAAAAAGAAAACGGTAGTAAATAAAATGGAAAAGAATATAAAAGTCATCAAGCATGAACTTCTTGAAAACATACAGAATGATTTAATGTTAATGTTATCAGGACTTCTTAAAGTTAAGATTGAAGATATAGATATTGACAGTGAACTCAATGAATTTGGATTCGATTCTATCACTTTAACTAATTTTTCCAGTTTACTTAACAATGAATATGGTCTTGAACTTAGTCCAGATTTGTTTTTTGAATATCATAATCTAAGAAGTATTGCAGAACATTTAATAATCGAACATTATGAGGTATTTGAGCAGAAAAATGCAAAAAAGAAAACAGAACAGCCGGTGGTACAAGAGAGCAGAAAACTCCACACGCAGATTATGAGAACAGGGACATCATCTATATTAAGACAGTATAAAACCATAGATGAGCCTATTGCTATTGTGGGAATAAGTGGAATATTTCCCGGGGCTAAAAATTTGAATGAGTTTTGGAATATTTTAATACAAGGAAAGGATTGTATTACAGAAATACCGGAAGATAGATGGGATTGGAAGAAATACTATGGAGATCCCCAAAAAGAAGCAAATAAGACGAATATAAAATGGGGAGGATTTATTGAAGGAGTCTATGAGTTTGATCCTTTATTCTTTGGAATATCTCCAAAAGAAGCCGAATTGATGGATCCTCAACAGCGTTTATTAATGATATATGTATGGAAAGTTATAGAGGATGCTGGATATTCAGCTGAAAGTTTGTCAGGAACCTTAACAGGAATTTTTGTGGGTACGGGTGGCAGTAACGGTTATGGAGATTTATTACGACAAGCTAACATAATAGAAGGATATTCAACCACAGGGATTGTTCCTTCAGTGGGTCCAAATCGGATGAGTTTTTTTCTTGATATTCATGGACCTAGTGAACCTATTGAGACAGCATGTTCAAGCTCTTTAGTGGCAATTCATCGTGCTGTGAATGCTATAAGGGATGGAAGTTGCAATATGGCGATAGCAGGAGGAATTAATACAATAATCAGCCCAGATATGCATATTAGTTTCAATAAAGCCGGGATGCTTAGTATAGATGGAAGATGTAAAACTTTTTCAGATAAAGCTAATGGTTATGTAAGAGGTGAAGGAGTAGGGATGCTTTTTCTGAAAAAATTGAGTGAAGCTGAGAGGAATCGGGATCATATTTATGGATTAATTCAAAGTACTGCAGAAAATCATGGGGGGCGTTCTAAATCATTAACAGCTCCAAATCCGAAAGCACAGGCGGATGTTTTGATAGCAGCTTATAGTAAAGCTGGTATAGATCCTAGAACAGTCTCTTACATTGAGGCGCATGGGACTGGAACACCGTTGGGTGATCCGATAGAGATTAACGGATTGAAAATGGCATTCAAAGAACTTTTTAAGACGAATGGAAGTAGTAATAATAACAATGTTCATTGCGGATTGGGAACTGTTAAGAGTAATATTGGTCATTTAGAATTGGCCGCAGGGGTGGCAGGGGTGATTAAAGTCTTATTACAGTTAAAACATAAAACACTGGTGAAAAGCCTTCATTGTGAAACGCTTAATCCATACATTCAGCTTAATGACAGTCCATTTTATATTGTGCGAGATAATAGAGACTGGAAGGCTTTGCGGGATGAAAAAGGAAATGATCTACCACGCAAAGCTGGAGTTAGTTCTTTTGGTTTTGGAGGAGTTAATGCACATATTGTAATCGAGGAATATATGAAGAAGCAAGAAAGGAAACCTGCCAGTATGAGTGAACAGACCCCCGTAATTATTCTTTTATCTGCCAAGGACGCTGAAAGACTCAAAGTGTATGCGAGAGAATTATTGGAACATATTGAGATTGAAGGATATGAGGACGCTCGGCTTGCGGATATAGCATACACCCTTCAAGTAGGGCGTGAAGGAATGAATGAAAGGCTTGGTTTTATAGCTAATTCGATGAAACAAATGAAAGAGAAGCTTGAAAGATATGTGAAGGGAACAGAAGAGATTGCTGAAATATATCGAGGACAAGTGAAAGGGAATAAAGAAGCATTATCTATGTTGGCAGTGAATGAAGAAACGCAGGAATCGATAGAGAAATGGATCCAAAGTAAAGATTATAGAAAAATTGTAGATCTGTGGGTAAAGGGAATTAATTTTGATTGGAATAAGTTATATGAGGCTAATAAACCCTATAAATTAAGCCTTCCGGGGTATCCATTCGCAAAAAAGAGGTACTGGATAAAGAGTGACATGGATAGACAAAAAGATAATAGTTCATTGAAACATTTGCATCCGATGCTACATGAAAACATTTCGAGTTTACTTGAATTCAGATTTTGTTCAGTATTTACTGGCAAAGAATTTTTCTTTGAGAACCACAGAATAAATGGTAGGAAGGTGCTGCCTGGTGTAGCGCATCTGGAGATAGCTAGGGCAGCAGTGGCATATGCAGTTGAAGTAAAAAAAGGCACAAATGAGGAAATACACTTAAAGGATGTGGTATGGGCGAGACCTGTTATTGTGATGGATGATCCGATAAAAGTAAATATCGGGCTGTTCCCCGATGAGAACGAAACTATCGAGTATGAAGTCTATAGTGAAAACAGCAATGGAGAGAAAGAGATATACAGTAAGGGTATGGCTGAGGTAATAGAAGCGGAGGAAGAGGCTTTTATAGATATAAATGGATTTTTGGATCGGAAATGGGATAGGGTATTAAGTCCAAAAGATTGTTATGAAACCTTTAGTAGAATGGGGATAGAATATGGACCAGAGCATCGCGGGCTTGATGTGGTTTATGCAGGTAAGGGTGAGGTATTAGCTAGGATAAAAATGCCTGAGATGGTTGCGGGAAATGTTGGTGATTATATGTTGCATCCCTCAATGATGGATTCTGCGTTGCAGGCTATGATAGGTCTGCTGACGAGAGGCGAAGAAAGGGGGGTAATTATGCCTTTTTCCCTTGATTACATGGATATCAAGGAAGGCTGCGGACAAATGATGTGGGCTGTTTTGAGGGTTGGAGAAGGGGGTGAGGAGAAGAAAATTGATATAGATCTTTGCGATGATACAGGTAAGGTCTGTGTAAGAATGAAAGGATTGTCGCTACGGATTATTGAATTAGAAAATGCTTTTCCAATAAAGCATAATTCAAAACTTTCAATAAATGAAGTATTTTCCCAAGTACAAAAAGGTATCTTAGATGTTAATAGTGCATATAATATATTAAATTAATTAAATATGAATAAAGAATATGGAAAATTGAGAGATATGATGTTCATTTTGCATATCAAAGAATAATTAAATAATAGTTTGTCTTATAAGTAATTACTGTATATAACTTAGTTTAATGTAATGGTGTTTGAAAAATACGTAATCTAAAGGGGATCTTTATGGATTTATTTGAGATTTTACATGCGCTTAAAAATGGAGAGATAAGTATTAATGATGCAGAAGAAGAATACAAAATAATTCATGATAATAACTCAATAAAAAAAATTGATAAAGAACATGTGAAATTAAAAGATGGCCCGGCTGTAATAAACAACATATTAACTGTTATATGGGAAGTGGAGAAATTAAAAAGTGCAGGGGTTTTAACCAGCAATACGAATAGAGTTCTCATTATTGGTGGGACAGAGAAAAATTATAGAGCGATTGAGGCATATATATCGGGTTTGTGTAAAGTGGAAATTGGGACAGGGGAAGAGATAAGTACGATAACTGAAAAGATAAAGAAAGAAAATAAATTCGAACATATAGTGTGGATAGCGCCGCAGTATAAATTAGACAGTGTAGGAGATGATATTTTGATAAATGGTCAGGAAGAAGGGGTAATTCAATTATTTCGCTTTATAAAGGCAATGCTTAACCTTGGTTATGGGATGAAGGATCTGAGCTGGACAATAATAACTGAAAATACTCAGAGTATTGAAAGAGGAGATAAGGTGAATCCTCTACAAGCTAGCTTAGAAGGCTTGGTCGGGTCTATGGCAAAGGAGTATCCCTACTGGAAGGTTAGTTTAATTGATTTGGAAAGTGAGTGTGAATGGCCGGTAGAAGAAATTTTCAGATTGGTAAGTAATCCCCAAGGGAACCAATTAGCATATAGGGGTGGAAAGTGGTATCGGCAGAAATTAGCCGTGGTAAATTATCCGGAATTTAGCGGGACATTGTATCGAAAAGAAGGTATATATGTAATTATTGGAGGTGCCGGAGGTATCGGTGAAGTATGGAGTGAATATATGATACGGAACTATCATGCGAAGATTGTGTGGATAGGTCGGAGGAAGAAAAATGAGGACATACAATCGAAACTTGATAAACTTGGAGTGATAGGAGAGGCACCTTGGTATATTAGCGCAGATGCAAAGAATAGGAAAGAAATGGAGGAGGTATATAAAGAAATAAAAAGTAGATACAAGGAAATTCATGGGGTGATCCATTCGGCGATAGTATTGCATGATCAAAGTTTGGCTCGAATGGAAGAAAAGCAATTCCATAATGGACTGTCAGTAAAGGTAGACGTGAGTGTTAGGTTGGCTCAGATATTTAAAAATGAAAAATTAGATTTTGTGATGTTTTTTTCATCAATGCAATCATTTTTGAAAGCTGCCGGGCAGAGCAATTATGCATCTGGCTGTACATTCGAAGATGCCTTTGCTAAAAGGCTTGCTAAGGAATGGAACTGTGCCGTAAAAGTTATGAATTGGGGGTATTGGGGAAGTGTTGGTATAGTATCATCGAAAGAATATCAGGATAGGATGGACAAAACTGGGGTGGCTTCAATAGAACCTCCGGAAGCTATGGCTGCATTAGAAAAGCTGTTGTATGGTCAGATAGATCAAATTGCTTTATTAAAAACGAAGATACCGCTGACTCTAGATGGAAAGGCAAGTGAAGAATTCATAGATATAAAACCTGTGGGACCAGAGGTTGATGTAGAGAAAATTCAAGATTATATTGATAAGCAGGAGGAGTTACTTAAGCATATAAGGGACGAAGGTATACCAAAGCAAAAGAATTTAGAGGAAGTACTTTGTAAATTGTTATGGTATGAGTTACAGACAATGGGTTGGTTTAAAGAAAGTATTATGGATATAAATGAATTCAAGAAAAAAACAGGGTTAATTGAAAAATATGAAAGATGGCTTGATGAAAGCATTAGGATTCTAGAGAGGAATAAATTATCTTAAGATTGAAGGAACGTCTTGTATAGTGAGAGTTTCCAACCCGATGGACATAGAGGAAGCATGGAGCGATTGGAATAAGGGAAAAGCTGATTGGAATTTAATAGCAGGCATGAAAGCCCAGGTGGTATTAGTGGAAGCAATGTTGAAAAAATTAGTAAATATTCTAAAGGGAGAAGTAGCTGCGACATCAATAATGTTTCCGGGTTCATCAATGGAATTGGTTGAAGGGGTATATAGGAACAATGCGGTAGCGGATTACTTTAATGAGGTTATCAGTGGAGCTGTAGCAGGTTATATTGAAGAACGAATAAAACAAGATCCAAGAGCAAAAGTAAGAATTATTGAGATTGGGGCTGGAACAGGCGGGACCAGTAAAGCGGTATTCCGAAAGTTAAAGGGGTATAAGGATCATATTGAGGAATATTGCTATACAGATATATCAAAGGCTTTTTTAATATATGGAGAAAAAGAATTCTGGGTGGAGAATCCGTATTTAACCTATAAAATATTTAATGTGGAAGAAGCTGTAAATGGGCAAGGAATCTATACAGGGAGCTATGATATTGCTATAGCAGCAAATGTTCTACATGCAACCGAAAAATATTCGGCAAACGTTAAGGAATGTGAAAGCATTACTAAGGAAAAATGGAGTTATTCAATTAAACGAGATAACAGGGAATAAAATATTTACACATCTGACATTTGGGCTTATGGAAGGGTGGTGGTCGTATGAAGATGAGGAATTGCGTATTCCAGGGAGACGGGATTATACTGAAGTTTGGGGAAAAGTGTGGAATGGGAAGGATTTAGGCATGTGAAATATCCAGTTTATAATTCACATGAATTAGGACAGCAAATAATTTTTGCTGTTAGTGATGGTGTAGTGCGGCAAAAACAATTAAAATCTATTTTGAATATTTCAGAGATAAAAAATGAAAATAAGTTAAATGATAATACTCATGAATTAAAGGAGAGAGATACAAAGCATGGAAATATTCAATTGAAAGATCGAATAATTGAAGACCACATTAGAGAAACAATTATTGGAAAAATATCGGAATCATTAAAGGTGGATAATAATCTTATTGATGCTGATGACCACTTTTCAGAATATGGTATTGACTCAATTATAGGGATTCAGTTAATTCAATCTATTAATCAAGCTCTGATGATAGAAATAGAAACCATAAGTCTATTTGATAATAGCACAGTAAATCAACTAACAAAATATATATTGTCAAAATTTAAGAAAGAACTTGATCTGAATCAAGGATTTAATATAAAGCAGGATGAAAAAGAAGAAGTTACTATTGCAGATTATCAAGATGAACTGTCAAAGATAAAAAATGAAAATAAGTTAAATGATAATACTCATAAATTAAAGGAGAGAGATATAAAGCATGGAAGTATTCAATTGAAAGATCGAATAATTGAAGACCACGTTAGAGAAACAATTATAGGAAAAATATCGGAATCATTAAAGGTGGATAATAATCTTATTGATGCTGATGACCCTTTTTCAGAATATGGTATTGACTCGATTATAGGGATTCAGTTAATTCAATCTATTAATCAAGCTCTGATGATAGAAATAGAAACCATAAGTCTATTTGATAATAGTACAGTAAATCAACTAACAAAATATATATTGTCAAAATTTAAGAAAGAACTTGATCTGAATCAAGGACTTAATATTAAACAGGATGAAAAAGAAGAAGTTACTGGTATGGATTTGAAAAATAATGTTAATAATTATAAGCAAAGAAAACATTTTTTCAAAAGGAGAGGACTACGGGAAGAATATATCAAAAAAGAGAAAAATAATGATGATTTAAAGAGACATACTTCAATTGCGATTATCGGGATGAGTGGGAGATTTGCAAAATCAAAAACAATTATAGAATTATGGAATAATTTATCAAATGGCACAGATTTAATTGAAGAAGTTACACGATGGGATCTATCAAAATATTATTCAGATTCTTTACTTGATAGGAAAGAATACTGTAATTATGGCAGTTTTTTAGATGATATTGATCTGTTTGATTCACTTTTTTTTAATATTTCAGGACTTGAAGCAACCTATATGGATCCTCAGCAGAGAATATTTCTGGAAGAGAGTTGGAAGGCATTGGAGGACGCCGGGTATGCCGAGGATGGAGCCAACAGACATCTGTATGGTGTATATGTCGGATGTGGTAATGGAGATTATCAGTTGTTATTTGATAAAACTTCTCCTGCACAGGCGTTTTGGGGAAATTCGAGTTCCATTATCCCCGCAAGAATAGCATACTTTTTGAATCTTCAGGGACCCGCAGTGGCTATTGATACCGCATGTTCCAGTTCACTGGTAGCCATTCATTTTGCCTGCCAGGGTTTGTGGAACAGGGAGACTGATTTGGCATTGGCGGGAGGAGTTTTTGTTCAATGTACTCCTCAATTTTATTCGTTATCCGAAAAAGCTCAGATGCTTTCTCAAACTGGAGCCTGTCACACATTTGATGAGATGGCTGATGGATTTATACCTGGGGAGGGAGCCGGAGTGATTGTGCTTAAGAGATTGGATGATGCTATAAAGGATGGTGATCACATCTATGGAGTGATTAAGGGCACTGGGATTAATCAGGATGGTGCTACAAATGGAATTACTGCGCCAAGTGTCAATTCACAGGAGCAATTGGAAAGGTATGTGTATGATACATTTAATATTAATCCAGAACAGATTCAGATAGTAGAAGCGCATGGAACTGGGACTAAGCTTGGCGATCCAATCGAGTTTGAGGCTTTAACACGATCATTCAGTCATTATACGAATAGGAAAAGATACTGCGCACTCGGTTCAATAAAAACAAATATCGGGCATACTTTATTTGCTGCTGGAGTTGCCGGTGTGATTAAGATCCTGCTGTCATTGCAGTATAAAAAAATATTACCGTCATTACATTTTCATAAAGGCAACTCATATATTAACTTTGAAGATAGTCCGTTTTATGTGAATACGATACTTAAAGATTGGGATATTGGCGAAAATGAGAAACGCTGTGCTGCCGTTAGTTCTTTTGGGTTCTGTGGAACAAATGCACATATATTGATTGAAGAAGCACCTAAGGTCGATCGGCGGCATGGATTTAAAGAAGGATATTTAATTGTATTATCAGCTTATACTAGGGAGCAATTACGGCGGCAAGTTGAGCAGATACTAGAATATTGTGAAAAGGAATTAGAGGTTGACTGCGGAAACCTGAGTTATACCTTACTTATAGGAAGGAAGCATTTTGATCATCGATTTGCTTGTGTTGTACGAAATATGGAAGAACTTATAAAATTATTAAGGAAATGGCTGAGTAATGACAAAGTAATGCAAATATATATTTCTGATTTAACTAAAAAGGATTGTCGTGAACAACCATCTTTTAAGCGTTATGGAAATGATTGTATTTTGAAATGTAGCACAATTGACGTATCCTATGAGTATTTAGAGAATTTAACTTCAATTGCAGATTTATATGTACAGGGATATAAGTTAGATTATAAACAATTATTTTCAAAAGAAGAATATTGCCGGCTTTCCCTGCCGACGTATCCATTTGCGAGGGAGAGGTATTGGGTAGAGACGAAAGGAGAAAGTTGGAAAGGGAGCGGAAATTCAGTAAAGAAGCTTCACCCGATGTTGCATGAGAACACGTCAGACTTAATGGAGCAGAAGTTTAGCAGCGTATTTACCGGGGAAGAGTTTTATCTTGAGGACCATAAGGTAAATGGGAAGAAGATGTTGCCTGGAGTGGCATATTTAGAAATGGCGAGGGCGGCGGTAGAATGGGCAGCCAGGGTTGAAAAAGGCGGGAACGAGGAGATACGGCTGAAGGATGTGGTATGGGCGAGGCCAGTGGTGGTGGGAGAAAAAGCGGTAAAGGTAAACATCGGGTTATACCCAAATGAAAAGGGAGAAATAGAGTATGAGATATATAGTGAAATCGGTGAAGGAGAGGCGGTGGTACACAGCGAGGGAAAGGTAGAGATAGGAGAAAGTAAGGGAGAGACAGCGATAGATATAAAAGGACTTCAGGAACGGAAATGGGAAAGGGAGTTATCAGGAAAAGAATGTTATGAAGCATTCAGAGGAATGGGAATAGAGTATGGTGCGGGGCATCGTGGTCTTGAAGAGGTATATGGCGGGAAAGGCGAGGCATTGGCGAGGATAAAAATGCCTGTAGCGGTCGTGGAAAAGGCGGAGGAGTATGTGCTGCATCCGTCGATTATGGACTCGGCATTTCAGGGGGTAATAGGCCTGTTGGGAGGAAAAGGAGAGAGTGGAGCGATGGTTCCGTTTGCTATGGATTCCATAGAGATCAAGGGAGAATGCGGACAAACGATGTGGGCGGTGTTAAGGTATGGGGAAGGGGGCAAAGGAAAGAAAATCGACATAGATGTATGCGATGAAGAGGGCAGGGTCAGTGTCCGAGTGAAAGGGTTGACGATGATGGCGATTGAAGGAAAAGAGAGAAATGGATTACTGATGCTGGAATCGGTATGGAAGGAAGAGGCTGCGGCAGGGGAAACGGCGGTGGAAGAGTATGCGGAACGAGTGGTGTTCCTGTACGAGCCGGAGGGAGTGAAGGCAGAGGATATAGAAGCCCGGGTAAAGGGTGTAAGATGCATAGTGATGAGTGAGGGAAAGAAGAAAGAAGGAATAGACGAGAGGTACCAGAGATACGCGAAGGGGATGATGGAAGAGATCCAGGGGATAATTGGGAGGAAAAGGGAAGGGCGGATAATGTTACAGGGAGTAATAACCGGAGAAGGAGAGAAGCGGCTGTTTTCGGGACTAATGGGAATAATGAAGACTGCAAACCAGGAGAACTCGAGGATAAAGTGTCAGATGATAGAAGTGGAAGAGGGAGAAAACGGAGAAGGGGTAGCGGCAAAGCTGGAAGAGAATGCTGAATTAGCAGAGATGTCGCATATCAGGTATAGAGAAGGGAAGAGATGGGTAGAGGAATTAAAGGAAGTAGAAGGAAGCGGAGAAGAAGCAGTGATACCGTGGAAAGAAGGCGGAGTCTACCTGATAACTGGAGGGATGGGTGGGCTGGGGCAAATATTTACCGGGGAGATAGCGAAAAAAACGAAGGGAGCGGTTTTGGTATTAACGGGCAGGTCAGCTTTAAGCGATGAGAAATGTGCCTGGCTGGAGGAATTAGGGGAGAAAGGAACGAAAGCGGAATATATACAGGCAGATGTGAGCCGGAAAGAGGAAGCGGAAGGATTGATGAGGTGCATAGAAGAGAAGTATGGAAAACTTGATGGGATCATACACAGTGCTGGAGTGACGCGGGATAGTTTTCTTTTGAAGAAGAGTATGAAGGAAGCGGAAGAGGTGATGAGTCCGAAGGTAAAAGGAGTAGTAAACCTGGCGGAAGCGAGCGCTGGTATGAACCCAGGGATATTCATAATGTTTTCATCGATAGCGGGAGTGACAGGGAATGTTGGGCAGGCGGATTATGCGGCCGCGAATGGATTTATGGATGCCTATGCGAAGTATCGAAATGAGGAAGTAAGAGAAAAGCGGAAAGAAGGCAGGACGGTATCGATCGACTGGCCGTTATGGAAAGATGGAGGGATGAAAGTTGACGGGGAAAGAGAGAAGATGGTGATGAGGCAGACGGGAATGAATGCTATGGAGACGGAAAGCGGAATAAAGGCCTTGTACCGGATTATGACGATGGATAAAGACCAGGTTATGGTACTGGAAGGCGATATAGGGCGTATGAGAAGAATGATGATTTCGGCAGCAGGAACTACCGGTGAAGAAAAGTTAGCGTCAGCCGGAAAAGAAGAAGAAAAAGCAATACCTATGGTAGAGATTGAAGAAGTCCGTGAAAAGGCAATTAGATATTTCAAGAAAGTGCTATCGTCAGTGTTAAAACTGCCTGCGCAGAAAATAGAAGCGGAAGCGGCGTTAGAACGATACGGCATTGATTCTATTATGATAATGCAGATAACCAATGAATTGGAGGAGGTATTCGGCCCGCTATCGAAAACGCTGTTTTTCGAATATGGTGATATAAGGAGCTTAACGGAATATTTTATAAAAAACTATCGAGGTAAGTTGATTGAACTATTGGGAAGCGGTGAAAAGGAGGCGATGGCGGTAGAAGATACGATAAGTTCGGCGACAGGACAGGTAAAAAAGACGATCAGAGAGCGGAGACAAGCACGGTTTCTGAGTAGCGGCATAGATAAAAAGGAAGTCAAGAGGGAAAGGGAAATAGCGATCATAGGGATATCGGGGCGGTATCCCGGAGCGAGAGATGTAGAGGAATTCTGGGAAAACCTGAGGAACGGGAGAGATTGTATAACAGAGATACCGGAAAGCAGGTGGGATTGGAAGGAATATTATAATGAGGATAAGAATAAGCTTGGTAAAACATATAGTAAATGGGGTGGGTTTCTTGAAGGAGTAGATAAATTCGATCCGTTATTTTTCAATATATCGCCTCGTGAAGCGGAGATAATGGATCCGCAGGAGAGATTATTCTTAGAATGTGTGTATAAGACAATGGAGGATGCGGGATATACGCGGGAAAATGTTGTAAAGAAGGGGGGAGATGGACTGGGGAGCAAAGTAGGTGTATATGCCGGGGTGATGTATGAGGAGTATCAGTTGTATGGGGCGCAGGAACAGACACATGGGAGCATGGTTGCACTTAGTGGGAATGCCTCCTCGATAGCGAACCGGGTGTCCTATCTTTTCAATTTTCAAGGACCTAGCATGGCGGTGGATACGATGTGTTCATCATCGCTGACGGCGATCCATCTGGCATGTCAAAGTATAGAGAGAGGGGAGTGCGAAGTCGCGATAGCAGGGGGAGTGAATGTTTCAGTGCATCCGAATAAGTACCTGTTTCTTTCGCAGGGCAAGTTTGTATCGAGCAAGGGGAGGTGTGAAAGTTTTGGGAAAGGTGGGGACGGGTATGTACCCGGTGAGGGAGTAGGAGCGGTGTTACTTAAACCCTTGATAAAAGCAGAGGATGAGGGAGATCATATTTATGGAGTGATCAGGGGGAGCATGATAAACGCGGGAGGAAAGACGAACGGATATACGGTACCTAGCCCAGCGGCGCAGGGGGAAGTGATTAGAGCAGCGATGGAGAGGGCTGGAGTGGACGCGCGATCGATCAGTTATATAGAAGCGCATGGAACAGGGACATCGCTTGGAGACCCAATTGAGATAGCTGGGTTAACGAGGGCGTTCCGGCAATATACGGAGGAAAAGCAATATTGTGCGATAGGCTCGGTGAAGTCGAACATAGGACATTGTGAGAGTGCGGCGGGGATAGCGGCGTTGACGAAGGTGCTGCTGCAGATGAAGTATGGGGAATTGGTGGCAAGCCTGCATTCCGAGGAATTGAATCCGAATATAAATTTCAGTGAGACGCCGTTCGTAGTGCAGCAGGAACTGGCAGAATGGAAGAGAGAGGGAGGAAAACCAAGGATAGCGGGGATATCGTCGTTTGGAGCGGGAGGAGCGAACGCGCATATCATAATAGAAGAATATGTTGACAACAGAGAAAAAATCGTGGGAGCAAGAGTGAAAGTGAACAATCCTGCGATCATAGTACTGTCGGCAAGGGATGAGGAAAGATTGAAGGAAAGGGCGAAAGATCTTATCAAAGCGATAGAGAAAGACGGCTATGGTGAAGAGGAACTGGCAAATATAGCATACACGCTGCAGGCAGGGCGGGAAGGGATGGAAGAAAGGGTAGGTTTCACCGCGGGGACATTGGAAGAGATGAAAGGGAAACTGAATGATTATATAAACGGAGGAGGGAAAGAAGAGGTATACCGAGGTTCGGTGAAGAGGAATAAGGAGGCATTAAGTCTGTTTACAGCGGATGAAGATTTACAAAAGGCGATAGACAGCTGGATAGGCAAGAGGAAATATGAGAAATTGCTGGATACATGGGTGAAGGGGTTGGTATTTGACTGGAACAGGATATATGGAGAAGAAAAGCCATTAAAGATAAGCCTGCCGACGTATCCATTTGCGAGGGAGAGGTATTGGGTAGAGACGAAAGGAGAAAGTTGGAAAGGGAGCGGAAATTCAGTAAAGAAGCTTCACCCGATGTTGCATGAGAACACGTCAGACTTAATGGAGCAGAGGTTTAGCAGCGTATTTACCGGGGAAGAGTTTTATCTTGAGGACCATAAGGTAAATGGGAAGAAGATGTTGCCTGGAGTGGCATATTTAGAAATGGCGAGGGCGGCGGTAGAATGGGCAGCCAGGGTTGAAAAAGGCGGGAACGAGGAGATACGGCTGAAGGATGTGGTATGGGCGAGGCCAGTGGTGGTGGGAGAAAAAGCGGTAAAGGTAAACATCGGGTTATACCCAAATGAAAAGGGAGAAATAGAGTATGAGATATATAGTGAAATCGGTGAAGGAGAGGCGGTGGTACACAGCGAGGGAAAGGTAGAGATAGGAGAAAGTAAGGGAGAGACAGCGATAGATATAAAAGGACTTCAGGAACGGAAATGGGAAAGGGAGTTATCAGGAAAAGAATGTTATGAAGCATTCAGAGGAATGGGAATAGAGTATGGTGCGGGGCATCGTGGTCTTGAAGAGGTATATGGCGGGAAAGGCGAGGCATTGGCGAGGATAAAAATGCCTGTAGCGGTCGTGGAAAAGGCGGAGGAGTATGTGCTGCATCCGTCGATTATGGACTCGGCATTTCAGGGGGTAATAGGCCTGTTGGGAGGAAAAGGAGAGAGTGGAGCGATGGTTCCGTTTGCTATGGATTCCATAGAGATCAAGGGAGAATGCGGACAAACGATGTGGGCGGTGTTAAGGTATGGGGAAGGGGGCAAAGGAAAGAAAATCGACATAGATGTATGCGATGAAGAGGGCAGGGTCAGTGTCCGAGTGAAAGGGTTGACAGTGAGGATAATGGAAGGAAGAGTTGAGGCAGGTAATATATTGCAAGAGGATATATCCGGGGATTCCAATGGGATATTAAATGGGAAGATTATGCTAACCCCCGTATGGAGTATAAAAGCAAATAATAAAATAGAGAGATTTCCGGCCATATCGAATCGGGTTATTATAGCTGGGGGTACGGAAGAAAACCTAAGAGCTATAGAAAAGTATTATCCTGGAGCGTGTAAACTGGAGATTAAAAATGGCGGCAGCATAGAATCGATAACAGAAAAGATAGCGAAGATAGGAGAGATTGACCATATTATATGGATAGCAGCTCAGAATAAAATTAAGAATATTGAAGATGAGTCAATAATAGAGGGACAGGAAGGGGGAATTATTCAGCTATTCCGGATAATCAAAGCGTTACTTGGCCTGGGATATGGTTTAAGGGATCTGGGATGGAGTATAATTACAGTTGGGATGCAAAGCATAAGGAAAGGCGAAGAGATAAACCCGGAGCATGCAGGTGTCCAGGGTTTAATAGGATCGTTGGCAAAGGAGTATCCGAACTGGAAGATCCGGTTTATTGACCTGGAAACGGGAGTAGAATGGCCTCTAAAAGATATATTCAAGCTGCCTTGTGAGTTACTTGGGGATCAAATAACATACAAGGGCGGGGAATGGTATACTCAGGAGTTATTACCGGTAAGATATCCCGCGTTAAGCGGGACTGTTTACCGTGAAGGGGGTGTATATATAGTAATAGGAGGAGCTGGAGGGATCGGGGAAGTGTGGAGCGAGTACATGATACGCGGCTACCATGCGAAAATCATCTGGATAGGACGCCGGGAAAAGGATGAGCTTATACAAAATAAGATAGACAAGCTTGGGAAATTAGGAGAAGCGCCGTGGTATATCAGCGCGGACGCGAGGAATAAAAAGACATTGGAGAAAGCCTATAAAGGGATAAAGGAGAAATATCCTGAGATTCATGGAGTGATACATTCGGCGATAGTGCTGCATGATCAAAGCCTTGCGAATATGGAAGAGGAAAGGTTTCGTGATGGGTTGACGGCGAAGGTGGATGTAAGTGTGAGAATAGCGCAGGTATTTAAAAAAGAGAAATTAGATTTTGTAATGTTTTTCTCATCGATGCAATCATTTATGAAAGCAGCAGGGCAGAGTAATTATGCATCCGGCTGCACGTTTGAGGACGCATTTGCGAAGAGGCTTTCATGGGAATGGGGCTGTGCCGTGAAAGTGATGAATTGGGGGTATTGGGGAAGCGTTGGGATCGTAGCTTCGGAAAAGTACCAGGAGAGAATGGAAAAGGTTGGGATAGGTTCTATAGAACCGGCGGAAGCTATGGAAGCTTTGGAAGAACTATTGTCGGGGCCGCTGGATCAAATTGCGTTATTGAAGACGACGAAGCCGTTAGTTATGGAAGGGATGTCAGGGAACGAATTGATAGAGATCAGTCGTGAGACCCCTTCCATTGATCTGATGGAAGTACAGAGCCGTATTATGGAAGAAAAGACCCGGCTTGAAGAAATAATTAAAGATGGATTACCGCGGCAGAAGAAGATGGAGGAAATACTCTGCAGTCTGCTGTGGGTTGAGCTGCAATCTATAGGATGGTTTGGTGAGAAGAATGAAGAAATAGCGGTTAGCAGAAAAAAGATGGGATTGGTTGAGAAATACGGAAGATGGCTTGAGGCGAGCATCCGGTTTTTAGAGAAGAATCATTATCTGAAGGTGGATAGAGAGAGATATATTGTGAATAATATGTCCCCGATAGATAGAAATGAAAGATGGAAGGAATGGGAAAGAGAAAAAGGGGAATGGATGACAGGACCGGGTATGGAAGCGCAGGCGGTTTTAGCGGAAGCGACGATGAAGAAACTGGGGAAAATTCTTCAAGGAAAAGAGTTAGCGACTGATATTATGTTTCCGGATTCATCTATGAAGCTGGTGGAAGGGGTATACAAGAACACTGAGGTAGCGGATTATTTTAATGGAGTAATCGGTGGGGCTATAGCGGGGTACATCGAAAGCCGTATTAGACAAGATATAAAAACCAGAATAAAGATAATAGAGATAGGAGCGGGAACGGGAGGGACCAGCGGCGCGGTATTCCGGAATCTGAAGAGTTATCAGGACCATGTAGAGGAATATTGTTATACGGATGTATCCAAGGCGTTCTTGATGCATGGAGAAAGAGAGTATGGAAAGGAAAACGCGTATTTGACCTATAAAATATTCAATGTGGAAGAAGCGTTGGCAGGACAGGGGATCGAAGCGGGAAGTTATGATGTAGTAATAGCGGCGAATGTCCTGCATGCGACGAAGAATATCCGGGAAACATTGAGGAACGTAAAGGCCTTATTACGGAAGAATGGAATCTTATTATTAAACGAAATATCGAAAGAATCGCTATTTACGCATCTGACATTCGGGTTACTGGAAGGTTGGTGGTTATATGAAGACGGAGAATACAGGATACCCGGAAGTCCCGGTCTATATCAGGAGATGTGGAGAGAAGTTCTGGAATTGGAGGGTTTTCAGCCGGTAAACTACCTTGCAGAATCTGCGCATGAATTGGGCCAGCAGATTATAGGAGCAAAGAGTGATGGTGCGGTAAGACAAAGACGGAAGCGATTAGATATTTCAGAAAAAGAAAAAGCGATGAAGGGAACAGAGGTAAAAAAAGAGCGATATTCAATGCAACAATCTTCAACACGTTCGGCAGGAGCGGATACAGATAATGAATTGAGGGAAAAAAGCATTGAATATTTTAAGAAATTAGTGGCAGAAACGCTGAAAATACCTGTAAACAAAATTGATTCATCGGAATCATTGGAGAAGTATGGGATTGATTCGATCCTGGTTGTACAATTGACAAATAATTTAAAAAAAGTATTTGATAATATTAATAGTACTTTATTTTTTGAGTATCAAACTATAGACGCCCTGGCAGATAATTTTCTAAAAACCAGAAGAGAATCATTGGTAAAACTGCTAGGACCTAATGAAGATACATCATCAAATAAATTACCAATAATATCAACGAAATTATTATCAGAACATTCTTTGATACAAAAAAACAGACGTTTTTTGCAAAAAGAAAATGAAAAAACTGATGTTCAGCAAAATAGATATCAAAAAATAGCTATTATAGGAATATCGGGGAAGTATCCCGGTGCAAAAAAAATAGGAGAATTCTGGAATAATTTAAAAGAAAGAAAAAATTGCATTACAGAAATACCGAAAGAACGTTGGGATTGGATGAAATATTTTGATGAAGAGAAGGGGAGAGTTGGAAGAATATATACAAAGTGGGGCGGATTTATTGAAGATGGTGATAAATTCGATCCGTTATTTTTTAATATATCACCACGAGAAGCTGAGAGAATGGAACCGCAGGAGAGATTATTTTTAGAAGAAGTATATGCGGGAATTGAAGATGCGGGGTATACTACTGATACGATTTGTAAGAGTAAAAAGGTTGGAGTATTTGTTGGGGTAATGAATTGGAGTTATCCTATCGGTTCAAGCTATTGGTCGATAGCAAACCGGATTTCGTTTCTATTAGATTTAAAAGGCCCAAGTATGGCGGTGGATACGGCATGCTCATCTTCATTGACAGCAATTCATTTGGCCGTAGAAAGTTTAAATAGAGAAGAATGTGAATGTGCGGTGGCCGGAGGTGTTAATTTGATTTTCTCTCCAAACCATTATATAGAATTGTCATCGATGACAATGCTCTCAACAGGAGATCAATGCAGGTCATTCGGGGATAATGCGGATGGTTTTGTGCCCGGAGAGGGAGTAGGAGCAGTTCTGCTCAAGCCGTTATCGAAAGCGGTAGAGGATGGCGACCATATCTACGGTGTGATACGGGGCAGCATGATCAACTCCGGGGGCAAGACGAACGGATATACCGTACCGAACCCTATAGCGCAGGGTGAAGTGATAAAGGAAGCTATAGAGAAGTCGGGGGTGAACGCGCGATCGATCAGCTATATAGAGGCGCATGGGACCGGGACATCGCTGGGCGATCCGATCGAGATAGCTGGATTGACGAGAGCGTTCCGTCAGTATACGGATGATAAGCAATTTTGCGCGATAGGGTCTGTAAAATCGAACATCGGACATTGTGAGAGCGCGGCGGGAATAGCGGCGGTCACAAAGGTACTGCTGCAGATGAAACACAGAGAGCTTGTTCCAAGCCTGCATTCCGAGGAATTGAACCCGAATATAGATTTTGGTGAGACACCGTTTATAGTGCAGAGGAGATTGTCGGAATGGGAAAGCCCTGAGGGAAAACCTAGGATAGCGGGAATATCAGCGTTTGGGGCTGGAGGAGCGAACGCGCATATTATAATAGAGGAATATATTGACGGCAGAGGAAAAGGAAAGTCTGTCAAAGCAAACAGCGATACCCCGGCGGTCATTGTGCTGTCGGCGAGAAACGAGGAAAGACTGAAAGAAAGGGCGAGGGATCTTATAAATTGGATAGAAAGAGAAAGCCATGGTGATGAGGAACTGGTAGACATAGCTTATACATTGCAGGTAGGCCGTGAAGGAATGGAAGAGAGATTAGGTTTTACTGCGTGTACAAAACAGGAGCTTAAGGAGAAACTGGCGGGATACTTGAAAGGAGAGGAAGGGATAGCGGACATATACCGGGGGTCGGTGAAGATGAATAAGGAGGCGTTGTCACTGTTCACGGTGGATGAGGATTTGCAGAAAGCGGTGGAAAACTGGATCGGTAAGGGGAAATACATCAAGATACTGGACCTATGGGTGAAGGGAATGGTGTTTAACTGGAACAGGCTGTATGGGGAAGAGACACCGCAAAGGATAAGCCTGCCGACATATCCATTTGCGAGGGAAAGGTACTGGGTAGAAGAGACGGGAAATAAGGTAGTGGCCAGTGGAACTGGTATGAAGAAGCTGCACCCGATGGTGCATGAGAACACGTCGAGTCTGATGGAGCAGAGGTTCAGTTCGGTATTTACGGGCGAAGAGATATTCCTGAAAGACCATAAGGTGAATGGGCGGAATGTATTGCCGGGTGTGGCGTACCTTGAGATGGCGAGGGAGGCGATGGAATGCGCTGCGGAGGTTGAAGGAGGTGGGAAAGAGGGAATAAGGCTGAAGAACGTGGCATGGGCGAGGCCTGTAGTGGTGGAAGATAGCCCGGTAAAGGTAAATATCGGGCTGTATCCGAACGGGAACGGGGAAATAGAGTACGAGGTGTACAGCGAAAGCGGGGAAGGAGAGGCGGTGGTACATAGCCAGGGAACGGCAGAGGTAACGGAAGTGAAGGAAGAGTCAAAGATAGATATAGAAGGGCTTCGCGGACGGAAATGGGACAGAGAGCTGAGGGCGGAAGAATGTTACAAAAAATTCAGCGGGATGGGGATAGAGTATGGGCCGGGTCATCGCGGGATAGAAATGATATATTGCGGGGAAGGAGAGGTATTGGCGAAACTGGCGATGCCGTCAGAGGTAAAGGAAGAAGCCGGGGAGTATGTCCTGCATCCATCGATGATGGACAGTGCGTTTCAGTCTGTGATAGGGCTTGGAGGCTCCGGAGGAGGAGCGGCGCTGCCGTTCGCCATAGATGAGGTGGAGATCAGGGGAAGCTGCGTAGAGTCAATGTGGGCGGTAATAAGGAACAGTGAAGGCGGGAATGATAAGAAATTCGATATAGATCTATGTGATGAAGAAGGGAAAATATGTGTCCGGATGAAAGGTCTGTCATTACGATCGATAGGCGGCATAGAAAGCTCGGGGTTAATGATGCTTGAGCCGGTGTGGAAGGAAGAAACGGTAAAAACAGATTCTATGACAGAGGAATATGCAGATCGAGTAGTATTCCTGTGTGAAATTGATGGAGTAAATGAAGAGGAAATAGCAGCCCGAATGAATGAAGTGCGGTTTGTAAACTTAAAACCCGGGAAAAAAGGCAAGGAAAGAATAGATGACAGATATGAGGCATACGCGAAGAGGATGATAGAAGAAATCCGGGGGATAATCAGGAAGAAGCCTGAAGGCCGGGTGTTGGTGCAGGCAATAATGTCGCCGGGAGAAGAAAAGAGTTTATTCGGCGGGTTGATGGGAATATTGAAGACAGCGGAGCAGGAGAACCCGAAGATAACTGGACAAATGATAGAGTTGGAAGGGAATGAAATTACGGAAGTGGTGGCGTTGAAGCTGGAAGAAAACGCGAGAGAGGCGGCAGGAGGGAGAATAAGGTATAGTGAGGGAAAGAGATGGCTTGAGGAATATAAGGAAATAGAACAGGGTAAAGATACGGAAGAAATACCGTGGAAAGATGGAGGAGTGTACCTGATCACAGGGGGAACCGGGGGATTGGGAAGGATATTTGCGGAAGAGATAACGGAGAAAGCGAAGGAAACCGTATTGATATTAACGGGACGGTCGGAGTTGAGTGAAGAAAAAAAGGATTGGATAAAAGAACTGGAACAGAAGGGAGCTCAGGTTAAATATAGTCAGACCGACATCACAGTCCGGGAAGAGGTTGAAGGACTGATTAAATTGATTAAAGAGAAATACGGCAAGCTGGACGGGATCATCCACAGCGCGGGAGTGACCAGGGATAACTTTTTTCTGAAAAAGAGCATAGAGGAAGTGGAAGAGGTTCTTAGACCCAAAGTAAAGGGAGTGGTAAATCTGGATGAAGCAAGCAGGGGATTGAAGTTAGATATCTTCATACTATTTTCATCGATGGCAGGTGCGCTGGGGAATGTGGGACAGGCTGATTACGCGGCGGCGAATGGGTTTATGGATACTTATTCAAGGTATAGGAATGGACTTGGTGAGTCGGGTGATAGATATGGTCGAATGTTATCAATAAACTGGCCGCTGTGGAAAGAAGGCGGGATGAGAGTGGATGAGGAAAAAGAAAAAATGATGCTACGGCAGATAGGATTGATAGCGATGAAAACGGAAACAGGGATACACGCATTATACCGGAGTATGGGGTCTAGGAAGGACCAGGTAATGGTAATGGCAGGATACATAAACAGGATACGAGAGAAAATGCTACAAATCAAAACATATAATGATATAAAAGGGAATAAAATTTTGGAGAAAGTATTAATGACTCTTAAAAAAGATATATCAGAATTAATAAAAATGAATGATGAAACTATGGATGTTGATAGTGATTATTGGGAGATTAAATATGAAAAATAAAGTTTATACTCTTGATAAAATTAAAATAGAGGAAATTATTAATAATCTCAATAATAAATACGGTTTTAAACTGAAAATGGAAGATTTTATAAAATATCCAAATATTCGCAGTTTTTCAGAGTTCATTGCAAAAGAATATCCAAAAATATTTGATAATTTATTTAATGAGAATCTTTCAAAAAGAGCATTTATCAGAAATGAAATCAATGAGATAGAAACTGTAATGACAGTAGATCTACGTGGAAAGGCTATAGAATACTTTAAAAAGCTTCTTTCAACAACATTAAAACTGCCGGTGAATCAAATTGAAGCTGATGCTCCATTGGAAAAATATGGTATAGATTCAGTTATGATTATGGAATTAACTAATAAATTAGAGGGGGTGTTTGGGTCGTTATCAAAGACTTTATTTTTTGAATATCAGGATATAGGAAGTCTAACCGATTATTTTCTAAAATCATACCACGAAAAGATGATTGAAATATTGGATGGTGGAGAAAAAAAGGATAAATATATTGAAAGTACAAAAAATCGGGAAGAAAATGGGGTAACGATAAAAGATTCGATCAGAAATAGGAGGCGGACACATTTTGGTAATATAATTACAGGGCAAAAGGAAATAAAAAGGGGAGAGGACATAGTAATCATAGGGATATCAGGGAGGTATCCCGGAGCAAGGAATTTGAATGAGTTTTGGGAAAACCTGAGGAACGGCAGGGACAGCATTAAGGAGATTCCTGAAAACAGATGGAACTGGAAAAAATATTTTGATGAAGATAAAAATAAGCTTGGGAAAATATATACGAAATGGGGCGGATTTATTGAAGGAGTAGATGAATTCGATCCATTGTTTTTCAATATATCACCGCGAGAAGCGGAAATAATGGATCCGCAGGAGAGGCTATTTTTAGAGTGTACATATCAGACTATAGAGGATGCGGGATATACAAGAGAAAATATAGTTGAAGAAAAAAAAGGCCTAAAACCAGGAAACAGAATTGGGGTCTATACAGGAGTGATGTATGATGAATATCAATTATATGGAGCTCAAGAACAAGTGAAAGGTAGGATGTTATCAGTCGGGGGAAATTCCTCTTCTATTGCAAATCGGGTCTCATATATATTTAATTTTCATGGTCCTAGCATAGCGCTGAATACTATGTGTTCTTCGTCGTTGACGGCTATCCACCTGGCGTGTCAAGGCATAGAGAGAGGGGAATGTGATACTGCGATAGCTGGAGGAGTGAACGTATCCATACATCCGAATAAGTATCTCATGCTCTCGCAGGGAAAGTTTGCGTCTAGTAAAGGAAGGTGTGAAAGTTTCGGGCAGGGCGGAGACGGATATGTGCCCGGAGAGGGAGTAGGAGCAGTTCTGCTCAAGCCGTTATCGAAAGCGGTAGAGGATGGCGACCATATCTACGGTGTGATACGGGGCAGCATGATCAACTCCGGGGGCAAGACGAACGGATATACCGTACCGAACCCTATAGCGCAGGGTGAAGTGATAAAGGAAGCTATAGAGAAGTCGGGGGTGAACGCGCGATCGATCAGCTATATAGAGGCGCATGGGACCGGGACATCGCTGGGCGATCCGATCGAGATAGCTGGATTGACGAGAGCGTTCCGTCAGTATACGGATGATAAGCAATTTTGCGCGATAGGGTCTGTAAAATCGAACATCGGACATTGTGAGAGCGCGGCGGGAATAGCGGCGGTCACAAAGGTACTGCTGCAGATGAAACACAGAGAGCTTGTTCCAAGCCTGCATTCCGAGGAATTGAACCCGAATATAGATTTTGGTGAGACACCGTTTATAGTGCAGAGGAGATTGTCGGAATGGGAAAGCCCTGAGGGAAAACCTAGGATAGCGGGAATATCAGCGTTTGGGGCTGGAGGAGCGAACGCGCATATTATAATAGAGGAATATATTGACGGCAGAGGAAAAGGAAAGTCTGTCAAAGCAAACAGCGATACCCCGGCGGTCATTGTGCTGTCGGCGAGAAACGAGGAAAGACTGAAAGAAAGGGCGAGGGATCTTATAAATTGGATAGAAAGAGAAAGCCATGGTGATGAGGAACTGGTAGACATAGCTTATACATTGCAGGTAGGCCGTGAAGGAATGGAAGAGAGATTAGGTTTTACTGCGTGTACAAAACAGGAGCTTAAGGAGAAACTGGCGGGATACTTGAAAGGAGAGGAAGGGATAGCGGACATATACCGGGGGTCGGTGAAGATGAATAAGGAGGCGTTGTCACTGTTCACGGTGGATGAGGATTTGCAGAAAGCGGTGGAAAACTGGATCGGTAAGGGGAAATACATCAAGATACTGGACCTATGGGTGAAGGGAATGGTGTTTAACTGGAACAGGCTGTATGGGGAAGAGACACCGCAAAGGATAAGCCTGCCGACATATCCATTTGCGAGGGAAAGGTACTGGGTAGAAGAGACGGGAAATAAGGTAGTGGCCAGTGGAACTGGTATGAAGAAGCTGCACCCGATGGTGCATGAGAACACGTCGAGTCTGATGGAGCAGAGGTTCAGTTCGGTATTTACGGGCGAAGAGATATTCCTGAAAGACCATAAGGTGAATGGGCGGAATGTATTGCCGGGTGTGGCGTACCTTGAGATGGCGAGGGAGGCGATGGAATGCGCTGCGGAGGTTGAAGGAGGTGGGAAAGAGGGAATAAGGCTGAAGAACGTGGCATGGGCGAGGCCTGTAGTGGTGGAAGATAGCCCGGTAAAGGTAAATATCGGGCTGTATCCGAACGGGAACGGGGAAATAGAGTACGAGGTGTACAGCGAAAGCGGGGAAGGAGAGGCGGTGGTACATAGCCAGGGAACGGCAGAGGTAACGGAAGTGAAGGAAGAGTCAAAGATAGATATAGAAGGGCTTCGCGGACGGAAATGGGACAGAGAGCTGAGGGCGGAAGAATGTTACAAAAAATTCAGCGGGATGGGGATAGAGTATGGGCCGGGTCATCGCGGGATAGAAATGATATATTGCGGGGAAGGAGAGGTATTGGCGAAACTGGCGATGCCGTCAGAGGTAAAGGAAGAAGCCGGGGAGTATGTCCTGCATCCATCGATGATGGACAGTGCGTTTCAGTCTGTGATAGGGCTTGGAGGCTCCGGAGGAGGAGCGGCGCTGCCGTTCGCCATAGATGAGGTGGAGATCAGGGGAAGCTGCGTAGAGTCAATGTGGGCGGTAATAAGGAACAGTGAAGGCGGGAATGATAAGAAATTCGATATAGATCTATGTGATGAAGAAGGGAAAATATGTGTCCGGATGAAAGGTCTGTCATTACGATCGATAGGCGGCATAGAAAGCTCGGGGTTAATGATGCTTGAGCCGGTGTGGAAGGAAGAAACGGTAAAAACAGATTCTATGACAGAGGAATATGCAGATCGAGTAGTATTCCTGTGTGAAATTGATGGAGTAAATGAAGAGGAAATAGCAGCCCGAATGAATGAAGTGCGGTTTGTAAACTTAAAACCCGGGAAAAAAGGCAAGGAAAGAATAGATGACAGATATGAGGCATACGCGAAGAGGATGATAGAAGAAATCCGGGGGATAATCAGGAAGAAGCCTGAAGGCCGGGTGTTGGTGCAGGCAATAATGTCGCCGGGAGAAGAAAAGAGTTTATTCGGCGGGTTGATGGGAATATTGAAGACAGCGGAGCAGGAGAACCCGAAGATAACTGGACAAATGATAGAGTTGGAAGGGAATGAAATTACGGAAGTGGTGGCGTTGAAGCTGGAAGAAAACGCGAGAGAGGCGGCAGGAGGGAGAATAAGGTATAGTGAGGGAAAGAGATGGCTTGAGGAATATAAGGAAATAGAACAGGGTAAAGATACGGAAGAAATACCGTGGAAAGATGGAGGAGTGTACCTGATCACAGGGGGAACCGGGGGATTGGGAAGGATATTTGCGGAAGAGATAACGGAGAAAGCGAAGGAAACCGTATTGATATTAACGGGACGGTCGGAGTTGAGCGAAGAAAAAAAGGATTGGATAAAAGAACTGGAACAGAAGGGGAGTCAGGTTAAATATAGTCAGACCGACATCACAGTCCGGGAAGAGGTTGAAGGACTGATTAAATTGATTAAAGAGAAATACGGCAAGCTGGACGGGATCATCCACAGCGCGGGAGTGACCAGGGATAACTTTTTTCTGAAAAAGAGCATAGAGGAAGTGGAAGAGGTTCTTAGACCCAAAGTAAAGGGAGTGGTAAATCTGGATGAAGCAAGCAGGGGATTGAAGTTAGATATCTTCATACTATTTTCATCGATGGCAGGTGCGCTGGGGAATGTGGGACAGGCTGATTACGCGGCGGCGAATGGGTTTATGGATACTTATTCAAGGTATAGGAATGGACTTGGTGAGTCGGGTGATAGATATGGTCGAATGTTATCAATAAACTGGCCGCTGTGGAAAGAAGGCGGGATGAGAGTGGATGAGGAAAAAGAAAAAATGATGCTACGGCAGATAGGATTGATAGCGATGAAAACGGAAACAGGGATACACGCATTATACCGGAGTATGGGGTCTAGGAAGGACCAGGTAATGGTAATGGCAGGATACATAAACAGGATACGAGAGAAAATGCTTTCAAGGCAGATAGGTTCTGGAGAAAAGAGAGAGGAGACTAAAGTAAGAAATGAAAAGCCAGTATTATCGGGGGCTGATAACGTAATACTCCGTGAGAAAGGGGTCAATTACTTTAGAAAACTTATTTCGACAACATTGAAGTTACCGATGAATCAAATCGAAACAGATGCATCATTAGACAAGTATGGTATAGATTCTATAATAGGTATGGAATTAACCAATAAATTAGAAATAGTGTTCGGTTCCTTGTCAAAAACATTGTTTTTTGAATACCAGGATATAGAGAGCCTTACCGATTATTTCCTAAAATCATACCACAGAAAGATGATTGAAATATTAGGAGAAGTTGAAAAAAAGAGGTTAACGATCGAAGATACAAGAAATTGGGAAGCAGGCGGATCGGATATAAAAACGCCGATCAAAGATCGGAGGCGGACACGTTTTGGTAATATAGTCAGAGGGCAAAAGAAAATAACAAAGGGAGACGACATAGCAATCATAGGGATATCAGGGAGGTATCCCGGAGCGAGGAATTTGAATGAATTCTGGGATAATCTGAGGAATGGTATGAATAGTATCACAGAGATTCCTAAAGACAGATGGGATTGGAGGGAATATTTTGATGAAGATAAGAGTAAACTTGGAAAAATATATACAAAATGGGGGGGATTTATTGATGACATCGATAAATTCGATCCATTATTTTTTAAAATATCCCCTAAGGATGCGGAATTTATGGATCCGCAGGAGAGATTGTTTTTAGAAGAGGCTTATGCTAGTATTGAAGACGCAGGATATACACCTGATAAAATCTGTAATAATAAAAAAGTGGGTGTATTCGTTGGTGTCATGAATATAAATTATCCAATGACTACAAACTATTGGTCGATAGCGAACCGACTGTCCTATGTATTTAATTTTAAAGGGCCTAGTATGGTTGTAGATTCCGCCTGTTCTTCTTCATTAACGGCCTTATATTTAGCTGTAGAAAGCCTGCAAACTGGTTCCAGTGAGTGTGCAATCGCCGGAGGTGTTAATTTGATCGTATCTCCAATCCATTTCATAAAATTGTCAGCGATGGGTATGCTCTCGTCGAGTGATTATTGTAAGTCATTTGGAAGTCGAGCGGATGGCTTTGTTGATAGTGAGGGAGTGGGAGCAATGCTCCTCAAGCCATTATCGAGGGCTATAGAGGATGGCGATCATATTTATGGGGTCATTAAGGGATCTATGCTAAATGCCGGGGGAAAAACAAATAATTATATGGTTCCAAATCCTGTAGCGCAGGGCGAAGTGATAAAGGAAGCTATAGAAAAGGCTGGAATAAATGCGCGATCGATTAGTTATATAGAGGCTCAGGGTACGGGGACTCCACTGGGTGATCCAATAGAGATAGTTGGATTAACAAGGGCCTTTCGACATTTTACAGACGATAAGCAATATTGTGCGATTGGCTCGGTAAAGTCAAATATAGGACATAGTGAGAGTGCGGCTGGAATGTCGGCCATAACAAAAGTATTACTTCAGATGAAACACAGGGAACTGGTACCGAGTCTGCATTCTGAAGAAATAAACCCGAACATAGATTTCAGAGAGACTCCATTTGTATTACAGCATCAGCTATCAGAATGGAAAGTTCCGGAGGGACAGGCGAGAATAGCGGGAATATCGGCGTTTGGAGCTGGAGGATCGAACGCGCATATCATAATAGAGGAATATGTTGATGTCAAAGAAAAAGTTAATTTTATCAAAGTTGATAGTGATAATCCGGCGATCATAGTACTGTCTGCGAGGGAAGAGGAAAGGCTGAAGGAGAGGGCAAAGGATCTCATTAGCTGTATAGAAAGAGAAAGCTATGGGGATGAAATGTTGGCAGAAATAGCCTATACTTTGCAGGTAGGCCGTGAAGGGATGGAGGAGAGACTGGGTTTTACCGCAGGTACAGTGAAAGAACTAAAAGAGAAATTGAAGGGTTATTTGGATGGTGAGGATGGATTAGAAAACGTCTATAAAGGACAGGCAAAAAAGAATAAGGAAATTTTATCAATATTAGCAATTGATGAAGATATGGCAAAAACAATAAATGCATGGATTGAAAAAAAGAAGTATGGGAAATTATTGGATTTATGGGTTAATGGATTATTTTTTGATTGGAATTGTATATACAAGGGACAAAAACTTCAAAGAATAAGCCTTCCAACATATCCTTTTGCAAGAGAAAGTTATTGGTTGACAGCGGGAAAGAACGGGATAAACCGGGATAATTCAGTACAATTGGAATTTCTGAAGCCCATAGCTCAAAAAAACAATAATGATTTGGTAAACAATGTGCAACCAAAAGAAATAAAGACAGAAGAATTAAAAGAAAAAGGTAAGGAATACTTTAAGAAGATCCTGGCTGAAATATTAAAAATTCCTGAAAATAAAATAGATACAATGGAATCTATCAATAATTATGGAATTAATTCCATTGGGATGATACAACTAACAAATTTATTAGGGAAAGTATTTGAAAATATTTCCTATTCTATTTTTGTTAATAATCCAAATATTGAGGCATTGGTTGACTATTTTATAAAAACACAAAGAAAATCATTAATAAAATTAGTTGGAACAGAGGCAGAATTATTAGCAGATAAAGCTGAGAATGAAGTTATTAATGCAAAAAAAGACGATACTGATATCGAATCATTATATCCTTGGGAAAAAGATAAAATGATGCCTTTAGGAGTCATCCGGAAAAATGATATTATATTATATAGACACGAAGCATCACCTAAAAGAATTTTATTAACTGGAGTGACAGGAACCGTAGGAGCATTTTTATGTAATGAATTATTAAAAAATACTTCAGCGAATCTATATTGTCTTGTCCGTGCTGAACTTGATTTGATTCATTTAAAAACACGTATTCAAAATAATTTAAAAAGATTCAAATTATGGAATAATGATTATCATTCACGTATAATACCGATAAGGGGGGATATCACAAAGCCTGGACTTGGAATTGAAAATAAGGTTTACAAAGAATTGAGTCAATCTATTGATACAATATATCATTGCGCAGCGAATGTAAACCATGTCCTCGGTTATGATATGTTAAAAGCGCCAAACGTTGATGGGACATTGTCAATTATTGAATTTGCCGGGAAAGATAAAATAAAACCCATACAATTTATTTCTTCTATAGCGTTATGTATGCAAGCCAAAAGTTTTGATTCCATACAAATACATCTATCCGAAACTTTATTAGAAAATGGAAAATATATATTCGGAGGTTATGGGCAGACAAAATGGGTTTCTGAACATCACCTTATACAAGCTTATGAATTGGGGATTCCGGTTATTATTTTTCGATTAGGACAGGTGACTGGTTCCAGTCAAAATGGTTATGGGATTACAGCTGATTTAATGCATAACTTTTTAAATTTATTTTCAAAAATTGGAAGTGTCCCCGATTGGGAAGAAGGCACTATCAATATTGTACCAATTGATTATGCTTGCCAAGTAATATTTACATTGAGCCGACAGACGCGATGTTTTGGAAATATATATAACTTAATCAATAATCGATCAATTCCAATACAAAATTATTTCAATTATTTACAAAAACAAAATCCGGCATTATCAAAAATTGCTTTTGATGTATGGGCTGATTCTTGTGTTAAATATATTGGGAAATTTCCGGAAAGCGATGAGAAAAATATTTTAATGGGTTATTTTGAAAAAAATAAAACAGGCCAAAGATTATTTCAATATCATTTTGTAAATTTTAATTTCAGTAATATGAAATTGCAAAATGCACTAGAAAATACAGGCATCAAGTGCCCTATAATAGATGATGATTGGTGGGATAAAAGTATGAGCCAGATAAAAACATTATGGTGATTGATACCTAATACTAAGTAGCAATCTATATAGAACTAATATCACGATATCCTTTTCAAGCTTTTTAATATCGGCTTCAATGGCTTCTAGCGGCCGGTGAGGCTCGTAACGGAAAAAATGGCGGTTGAGCGGTATTTCATAGCCTACTTTGGTTTTACTTTTATCGATCCAGGCATCCGGTACGTGGGGCAAAACCTCGCGTTTGAAGTATTCTTCGATGTTTTCTTTGAGCGGCACATTCTCGGTGTCGTGTAAATCGGGATCAGGCTCATATTCAACGGTTTGATTTTTCCTTTCATCTTCAATCTCGAAAAGACCGTATATAGGATCAGGATTATCCTTGAGTTTGTATTTGATCACCTTCATGGCGTTTTCATCCTTTTCCGCTAAGATTGTCATTAATATCTTCAAACGTTTAGGTGTTAAAACGTTTTGATGTTCAAACGCGTTTTCTTTACATGTTTTTAAAAATTCATTGTAATCATAATGCGGTTCTTCCCCTATTATTTCCGCAACCCGCTTTACCAGAGTAGCGAGAGGGGAAGCATCGTTTTCTTCGCAATAATTTGTAAAATAATCCAATCTTTCCGTATTTAATGAAACTTTCAGCCTGAGAGGGCGTTCCACAGTGATTTTGTTATAACCGAAATCGGCATTATCAAAGATTTTTGAAACAATAACCTTCTTCTTCACACCTTCGATTTCCAGTGTCCGGGTTTCATCATGCTGAAAATTGCCGTATATTTTACTGATGACTGCTATCTTATTCGGCCTGTTTTCTTCACCATCGCCGATCTGATTGCGTTTATTACCAAGGCTCTTGCGCATTTTGACATAGAATTCACGAGAGTCGATCAGGTGGATTTTACCATTGCGTCTTTTTTCCTTACGGTTGGTGATGATCCATATATAGGTTGAAATACCGGTATTGTAAAATAGCTGGTCAGGCATTGCGATAATCGCTTCGAGCCAGTCATTTTCAATAATCCACTGTCGGATATTGGATTCTCCACTTCCCGCGTCGCCGGTAAAGAGCGGTGAGCCATTGAAGACAATGCTGATACGACTGCCTCCATCCTCGGGATTACGCATTTTAGAAATCATGTGTTGAAGGAACAATAACGAGCCGTCATTAATCCTGGGTAGGCCTGCGCCAAAGCGGCCGTCATAACCGAGGGAATCATGCTCATTTTCAATAAACCTTTGCTGCTGTTTCCATTCTACTCCGAAAGGAGGATTGGCCAGCATGTAATCGAATTTGTCTTTAGGAAAGCCGTCTTTTTCAAAGGTGTCATCGGGCTTTATGTTGTCGGAATCTTCTCCTTTAATCAGCATATCAGCCCGGCAGATGGCATACGCTTCATCATTCCAGTCTTGCCCGAAAAGGTGCGGTTGAGCCTCGGAATTTAATGTTCTGATGTAGTTTTCAGCGACTGAAAGCATTCCCCCGGTTCCGCAGGCCGGATCATAGATTGTTTTCACTACATGACTTTTCCGCAAGTCGGTTTCTGGCGAAAGAAGCAGGTTGACCATGAGCTTGATGACTTCGTGCAGAGTAAAGTGCTCCCCGGCTTCCTCGTTTGCTTGTTCTGCCCCTATCCGTATAAGTTCTTCAAAAACATAGCCCATTTGCATATTTTCTATATTTGACGGAGAAAGGTCAATCTCATCGGAAGCAAATTTCTTGATGACATTGAAAAGTAAATTCTTTTCATTCATTTTATTTATTTGTACGCCAAACTCAAACCTCTCGAATATCTGCCGGACATTCGAGGAAAAAGCATTGATATTGCTATTCAAGTTCAGGGCAATTTAATTGGGGTCGTCGAGTAATTTTTTAAAGTTCAATTTAAAAGGTTATAGAATGGTACGCCTGTTATTGTCCTTAATTTAGCGCTTACAATATTATCGGACTTGCCTTTCAGGTTTTTGATTTCCGCTAAGACTTTATCTTTTGATGGTTCAAGAATAGAATCAAACCGACGCAATACGGTCAATGGCAGTATTACTTTCCGGTATTCATTTCTTTTATAAGGCCCGCGAAGTAAATTACAGATACTCCAGATGAAGTTAGCCATTTGACCATGTGTTTGCACTGACATAAGAACACTCCGATTCAATTTATTAATTTTCCATCTATTATATTTGAATGAATACAGGTTAATATTGTGGAAGCATTACGTCTTACTTTAAGTGTATATTCATTATAATTGTAACATATTATATTTGCAAAAAAATTTACCTGAAATGATCTCGGTACAGTCTACATATTTGAAGCAGATAGAGAACACAACTATATTAACATATCATCTATTGAAAATAGAATCACCCTAGTAGGCCTAAACCCGACATAGCAGTCACCAGGTGCAAAGTAAAATTTTAATTCCAATAAAATCAACAAGATCCTATTATTGCTTTGGGGAATTTTTGCTTATTTTTGGATGTTTTGAAAATACTGTAATGTATTGTTAATAAATCAATTACAAGAATATATCGCCCCTGGTTGCAGCTATGGTGGGTCTAGGCCGAGATGGAATGGGAAGCCCTTCAGAAAGCTATAGATCAGGATTATCTTGTGAAGCAAGGAATGATGATTGGACCTCTTGGAGAACTGAAGAAAGATAATGGAAGGACTATACTTCCAGCTGGTTTTAAGAGTGCAATAAAAAAATTGATAGGTAAATGATCAAGAGGGGTATCGCCAACGAAACCGACAAAAGTACCTCTAAGCTTGGACATGTTTCTGTAACTGATATTATTGCAATTAGTTAGAGATTATCTGCAGCAGTACCATAAACCCTCGTTTTTGGGAAGAATTATATCTTATGGAAATTATAGCAATTTAAGCCTTATTTCAATCCCAAAACTAATACCATAATCTAATTAACGTAATTACTCATATTTATTTTTTATGGAAAAAATAATATGTGTTAGCTTAAAGGTACAAATTTTTCATAGCACGGCCCTTTTATTCCTTTAGCGTGACTTTTGTCGGAAATGTTAGCGGTACCACTAAATCTATTGATAAAACTTCATATTATCAAAATAACCTTGTGCTTGAGCTGCCATTTTAAATTTTATTTCACTATAATAATATAAAAATAAATTGTACATATCACCCCTTATGGGTGATACGATCTCAGATCAACTATGTTATAAATTATATTACGAAATGAATTTACATCTGAAAATTGTTGAATAAATATTCAGAATTTAATTTTCAACTCATTTTGAAATAATATAAGGAGTTAGAAATGAGTAAATCATATAGCATAGAATAAAGGAGGAAGAGTTATGGAATTTTTAAAGGCTGGAATTCTCACAATTATCCTCATCGTTGTAATTGGCGTTGTAAATGCCTTTACGGTTGGTTTTGCAGAATTAAAAATTACCGATCATAACAGCAATCCCGTGTCTGATGTTAGCATTCAACTTGTGAAGAATGGGGGGACCGCAGAATTCGGGAAAAATAGCACGCTAAGGAAAATTTATAAACACTAACTTATACATGGTGAGCAATTTTTATTAAAACGTTAGAACTTTATCTGCCCATTCAACCATTTTTACACAATCAACCATCGTTGACAAAGGGCAGGCTTCCGACCCTTCTTTATTTCTTAATTTTAAACATGTACCGCAAGCAAGTATTTCACCACCCTCCCGGACAAATATTTTTAACTGCTCATCGACATTATATTTTTCATCGATTAAACCTTCACATTCTAAAGCTTCACCCATAAGAAATACCTTGACTTCATGTCCATTCTTTTTTGATGCTACCGCAAAACGAAAAGCATTCCAGGCTTTTTCAAATTCTTTTGTTTCAAGAATTATTCCAAACTTCATACTTTTCTCCTTTGATTATTATAAAATAAGATGTATCCTTGTTGACAGTATTCCAATATGATTGATCAATAAGCCGGCGTTGGGACATTTTCCCAGGCAGTGGATTTTTTTACAATTTTCAGGTTTACTATTTCACCGGTCCTTGTATCAATATCGGCATAAAACGAAGGTGTTTTGATCGTATTAAAAGACATTAATTGTTTACCCTGAATATGGTTTGTATCGATGTTTTGTATTTCAGTGAATATTACTCTCCTGTAAGGACATGCATTGCAATTAAGAGATTGATCGTTGATTCCCAAAGGGCAATGATGTCTCCTGGCGACTGCGGGATCGACATGGTTTATCAGAGCCATGTTTAAAGCAGGCGTTGCCCGCAAGTGCTGAAAAGGATGTAAAATCCAATCGTTAATTAAAGAAACAGTGTGATGCTGTTTATATAAATGAAAATTTTCCTCGGTATCGGCTATCATTCCCTGCATGATGTAATCGACGGGCATCAGATAACCAAGATATTCTTTATTTTCTTCTAATTGATCAATCTTGCCCTTTGTATGGTCTTTTTCCAGTTCATCTGCCACTATCGTCATTAATCTGGAATCTTCGGGCAGCATCGATACAAGGCTAAAATTGTTCATTGATGCTATTTTCAGGGAATTCAATGTAATATTGTAAAGGGCAAAACCTGAAATCATAACGACAATTACAAGCGATAATGGGATTATTATATTTTTAAGGATTTTATTCGGGATTAATGTGTCAATAGGCCTGAACCATTTATCAATGAATATCGGGAAAAACATGCCTGTTTTTCCCATGTATTTTTTATAACTGTCGCCATATTGATTCAACATCCTCCTTTCTTCGTCTTTGGCAAGGAAATAATAAATAATAAACATAATCGATAAAGTCGACAGGACAATAAATCTCGGCCACAATATGCTCATTCCTATCCCCCACAACGCGAGCGAAAGGTATTGAGGATGACGTATTATTTTATATATTCCCTTGTCCGCTATACCCCATTTAAATATCTTTCCCAAATAAACCTGCAGCGCGCATATAATAAAAGATAAAAGACCGAGGACAAATAAAAAAGAACCCGCAATCCGGACTGATTTCAGGAAAATAGTCGGGGGCAATATCATATGCGGTAAAAAGAAAGATGTCAGCCACCTTGTCGAAGAGTATTGGCCCAGGAAATTAAATATTGGATTGAAAACAGAGTAAAAGAAAAACGCAAAAGGGCTTATCATGATCCATGAATTCAAAAGCCATGATAAAAAATACTACTATCCCACCGTCGGCGAAAATCCTGGCGATAATTCCCTTGTTATTCATATGAATCCTCCTGATATTTGATAATCATTATCAAGGCTTATCTTGAAAGTTTAATAAAAGATGTCCAGGAAATATAGGCGCCCATAACTATTACAAATAAGCCGAATGCAAACCTTAAATAAGTAGTATTGATCTTTAAAGCAATTTTTGAACATATCCATGCTGAAATAAGGAGTGAAACCGCTATTATAATGCCGGCTTTGATATCGACATGACCGTTATTATAGTATTCAATAACCGATGCGATACTGACTGGTAATAGAAGTACAAAGAGGTTGGTTCCTACAGCCGTCTGCTGTGAAAAACCGATAAAATATACCAAAGCCGGAATAACAATTAACCCTCCCACGAGGCCGAAGAAACCGGTCGTAGCACCTGAAGCAATACCGATCAAAATTAATAAAATATATTGATTAAAATTCATAAAACGACTCATAAGCGGTATGAAGCATGGTATTTCCGGTTATAATGCCGGCTATCAGCATCGTTTGTATAATTTCATCTTCGCTGACGCCCGTTTTTTTTGCCTCTTCAATTTTTGTGTGAATACAATGGTCCGCTTTAAGCACTACTGTCGCAGTAAGAGAAATCAAAGCTTTTTCTCTTTCATTAAGGGTTCCATTTTCAAAAACCAGATGGTTATAAGATATGAATTTTTCAACTGTTCCAGATCTCTTTTCCATAAGTTTCAAGGGATTGGAAACCCAGCCGTTTTCCATTTCAATTTTGGAAATAATTTCTTTGTCCCTATTCATGTTTTCCACAAATAGCCTCCTTTAAATTATTTTATTAGTATCGCATGGATGTTCTTTTACATCGCCATGACATTCTGCAATTTGCTTTTCATCGCATTCCGTATTTTCAGGTCTTGATTCAGGTTGTTTGCAGTTGCAATCACAATTACATTTTTCCATTAGTTTCCTCCTTTTTATGACAGGGTTTATTTTCGTCTCGCTTATCTGAACAAGAACCATTACATTGTCGATCCTGTGATGCGGTCTTTATGATTTTATCAGCAGTATCTTTTAACACATCCTTGTCCGCATAATAATGTGTAAAATATCCTCTTTTCTCGCCTTTGATGACACCGGCTTTTCTCAGCACTTGAAGGTGCTGGGAAACGGCTGCTTCTGAAATACCAAGATTATTTGCCAGGGCACCTACACAAAGGTCATTGGTCAACAGAAGATTCAGGATTTTCATACGTGTTTCATCAGATAAAGCCTTTAAAACTTCAAGTAATTGATCCACTAAATACACCTCATTTTGATTAAATATATACTTATCTATATAATAATACACTTAAATAAATGTGTCAATGAAATACGATGAAAATATTGAAGGAAGAATTAGTAAGGTAAAAATATTTCATTAACCAAAAAATCACGTTGCTAAAACATACTAAAATAGCAACATGAGGGGTCTTAAAAGGCATTGCACCCCAATAAAAAATATTGACAGGAGGGCCAAAACCGGTTAATATGTTGCTATAATAATGAAATGGCAAGAGGTAACCATGAGCCAATACCCCGAAAAATTACCCTCCACAGAAACCGATTCCCAGGACCAGGAACACGGCGACTGGTACGACGGGGAAACAATCAAATATTTTTCCATTGATGAAGCGGACAAGATCCTCTCCTTGGTCTCCGAGTGGTATCAACTTATCTATCTCTTCCTGTTCGAAACAGCGACCCGTATCCAGGAGGCCAGAGCAGTCCGGATTCGGGACATCGATTTTCGAAACAACACTCTCCGTGCGAATACCCTTAAGCAAAGAAAAGAAGCCTTTCGGATTATTCCTATCTCCGACCGGCTCAAATCAATGATCCTCATGCACCAGGTTGCTGACGGCCTGACTTCCGAAGATTTTGTTCTTGCAAGGAAGCCGGGTCTGAACCCCATTTCACGGCAGGTGATCCATGCAAGACATGATCCGGCACTGTAAAAAACTCGGTATAGAGAGAGACAAGGTTTCCCCCCATACCTGGAGGCATACCAGGGCGATCCAGCTCCTTGAATCCGGAGAGGTGGACGTGGTGCGCCTGAAAGACTTTCTGGGTCATCGTAGCCTCGCTTCAATCCTCGTCTACGTCAAATTCTCAAACAAGCATGTAAACGAGGCCGTACAGAGGGCAAATTTGAAATTGGGTCTAAGATAGGAGAATAGACAATGACTTATCAACCGATTTTATCCGATACGGAACGCTCCGGGCTTCTCGCTTTTCCGGATAATCAGGACGACTTAATACGTTACTACACTTTTAATGAAACCGACCTGTCGCTGATCCGGCAGCGTAGGGGAAACCCAAACCGGATAGGATTTGCAGTACAATTAGCCCTATTCCGTTACCCTGGAGTTGCCTTATCCGACGAGTTGAATGTCACTGAGCCGGTCCTTCAGTGGATCGGTCAACAGATTGGCGTCGATCCTTCCGAGTGGCCGAATTACGCCCTCAGGGATCAGACTCGCCGAGAACACTACCAGGAACTTCGAACCTATCTCCTATTGGATACTTTGGGATAACTCATTTCCGGTATTTGGTGAGTGCAATAACTGATCTGGCCATGCAGACAGACAAGGGGTTACTGCTTGCTTCGCATACGATGGATATCCTTCGGGAAAAGCGGATTATCCTACCGTCATTAAATGTGA
This sequence comes from uncultured Spirochaetota bacterium, assembly GCA_963783575.1. GTDB lineage: Bacteria > Spirochaetota > Brevinematia > Brevinematales > JAOACQ01 > CAWEAK01. The sequence continues at coordinate 44,752 of CAWAOD010000011.1, forward strand.
TCGAACGAATTTGTGTAAAAGCCATTGTGAACGTGAACCGGCGAATCTACCGGATCTTGGTGGAACTATTGTCTCTATCTCAAAAAGAAAATCTTGACGGGCTGTTAAAGTTAAAGCCGGAAAGCAGCATTACCTGGCTGGTCTGGCTGAGGCAGTCACCGTTCAAACCGAATTCTTACCATATTCTGGAACACATCGAGAGGTTAAAAACCTTTCAGTCTTTTCCACTTCCGGAAGGGATAGGCCGTCTTATCCATCAAAATCGTCTCTTGAAGATCGCTCGGGAAGGTGCTCAAATGACTCCACAGGACCTGGCTAAATTCTCGGATGACAGGCGGTTTGCAACCCTTGTTGCGCTGGTCCTGGAAGGAACCGCCACGGTCACGGATGAGCTAATCGACCTCCATGACAGGGTGATGATGAAGCTCTTCAGTACCGCCAGGAACAAGCACAACAAGCATTTCCAAAGCCAGGGAAGGGCGATAAACGATAAAGTTAGGCTGTATTCGAAAATTGGCCATGCGATCCTGGAAGCCAAATATAAGGGTGAGGATCCTTATACTGCAATCGAGGCGGTCATCCCGTGGGATGATTTTACCCGAAGCGTCGTAGAGGCCGAGACTCTCGCGGAACCAGAAGCTTTCGATCATCTGTATCTGATCGGCGAACAATTCAGCACCTTGCGCCGCTACACGCCGGAGTTACTGGAAGTCATTCAGTTCCGCGCTGTTCCGGCTGCTCAATGTGTTCTGGACGCGATCGAGGTTTAAAAGGGATGAACCGGAGTAATTCCCGGAGGATCCCGCTGGGCGCGACAACTGATTTTATTAAGCCCCGGTGGAAATCCCTGATTTTCACGGATGATGGGATAGACCGCCGTTTCTATGAAATATGCGCTCTTTCTGAATTGAAAAACTCCCTCAGGTCGGGAGACATATGGGTTAAAGGATCCCGCCAGTTCAGGGACTTCGATGAATATCTGATGCCAATGGAGAAATTTCGGGTTCTTCAAAAGGCTGGAGAATTACCGATTGAAATCGAATCCAAATTTGATAAATATATAAAAACCCGAATGGAATTATTGGAAGATCAACTATCCACGGTCAGCCGGTTAGCAGCGGTCAATGAACTGCCTGACGCGATTATTACCGAATCGGGGCTTAAAATTACTCCGCAGGATACTGTGGTACCCGATGCTGCTCAGGTATTAATTGATCAGACTGGAATGTTGTTGCCTCGAATCAAGATCACCGAACTGCTTATGGACGTCGACGACTGGACGGGATTCACCCGGTATTTCGTCCATTTAAAGGATGGAGAAGCCGCAAAAGACAGGACATTACTTCTGACCGTAATCCTGGCCGATGCCATCAATTTAGGGCTGACAAAAATGGCTGAGTCATGCCCTGGTGTTACCTATTCAAAGTTATCCTGGCTTCAAGCTTGGCACATTCGCGATGACACATATTCCGCGGCTTTGGCCGAACTGGTCAATGCGCAGTTCAGGCGCTCTTTTGCCGGGAACTGGGGGGATGGAACAACTTCTTCCTCAGATGGGCAGCGCTTCCGTGCCAGTGGGAAAGCGGAAACGAGCGGGCACATTAACCCTAAGTACGGAAGCGAACCGGGCAGGCTGTTTTATACTCACATCTCCGATCAATACGTGCCGTTCAGCTCCAGGGTGGTCAATGTCGGTATCCGGGATTCCACTTGCGTGCTCGATGGGCTTCTCTATCATGAGTCGGATTTAAGGATCAAAGAGCACTATACAGATACTGCCGGTTTCACTGATCATGTATTCGCTCTCTTGCATTTACTCGGGTTTCGATTTGCACCAAGGATCCGCGATCTGAAGGACACCAAATTGTATGTCCCGGATTATAATAAAAAATATGAGGCCCTGGGACCAATGATTGGCGGCAGCATTAACATTAAGCATATCCGCAACCATTTGGATGATGTTCTTCGTCTGGCGGCATCGATCAAACATGGGACCGTAACCGCCTCGTTGATGATCCGTAAATTGGGTAGTTTTCCTCGCCAGAATGGGCTTGCAATTGCCCTCCGGGAGCTGGGCCGCATCGAGCGCACTCTATTTATACTCGATTGGCTCCAAAGTGTCGAATTAAGAAGGCGTGTTCACGCCGGCTTGAATAAGGGAGAAGCCCGGAATGCCTTGTCAAGGGCCGTTTTCTTCAACCGATTGGGAGAAATCCGCGATCGAAGTTTTGAACAGCAACGATATCGAGCAAGCGGCCTGAATCTTGTAACCGCTGCTATTGTGTTGTGGAATACTGTTTATCTTGAACGTGCAACAGATTCACTAATGGAAAACGGAGGCGCCGTAGATAATGATTTACTTCAATACCTTTCTCCTCTGGGGTGGGAGCATATAAACCTGACCGGTGATTATATTTGGTCACAAGAAAAGAAGCTGGAGAAGGAAAATTTACGGCCGCTCCGGACTACTGAGAAACCTTAGCGTGCTATTTTTCCCGAATTCTGCGTTCACCCCAGAATGAACAAGTTATCTTTTCAGACGAAACGGGGCCGGCAGGAGTCGTACAGTGGTCAAGTGATAAAGTACCCGCACAGCGTTATATCGTACACATTATAAAAGATAAGTATTATTTTTCGATGAGTTTAAAATCGAAATATAATGACGGAGGGTGGGTGTTTTACAAGTATAAGCTAAATGAATAACTAAAACGTAACAGACTAATTCAATAATTAAACTTAAAAATATTGTTCATATTTTATGTTAATGGTAGTATATAGATTTTTCAATAAAGATAGGAGGGTTATTGTATATGTCAAAAATAAAAATATTATCAACCATTCTGCTTTTGACTATAAGCAGTATTTCCATCCTGAATGTACAAACTAATCCAAATTATAGCCGAAGCATGATACGTGTCACATTTAAATCTTTTCCTTATCTCGATGACCCAGCTGGAATTTCTTATAACAGTTATGGTCAACTTGGTGATTTATCTGCATATGTTTTACGTATTTACGCTAAGGCAGCTTTGAACCCCTATATTTCCGCAATGGAGCAGTCGGAAAAGATGCTCGGGGTCGGTAATATAAGTGGTGTGACAGTGTTACCAGACTCTAAAATATTTGGCAAAATTCTAGTAGTACTTGTTAAAAGATAAAAAAGTTGGAAACTAGATGTCTTGATTTATCAATGTTTTTGGGTATTTTATTATTTTTAATCTAAATATAAAGTTGGAAACTATTAGAACTTCAACATCCAAATATACTCATAAAACGAATAAAAAAGTTGGAAACTTTACTCAATAAATTATTTAAAAGCCATAAACACTTAGCAGTTTCAAACTATTTTGTTCAGATCCCAACTTTTTTTTCTATCTACATCTCGCTATTTTTCCAACAAGACTAATTATACTCTGAAGTATGTTCATTTTCAGGTAACTAGGATCAATACCCTTCGTCTCCGGGTAGCCTATGGAATAGAGTGCTGCGATGAAAGGGACAATTGTTGACGGACAAAAAAGTTGGAAACTTTACTCAATAATTTTTTTAAAAGCCATAAACAGTTAGCAGTGGTAGGCTTTACAATATTGTTTTATCGCTATCTGGCCAGTCTGCTGCCGATCGGATTCAACAAAATAATACTAATGAATTTTAAGAGATTTTTGAAACAGCTTAATATTATAGCACAATTAATTTGAAATCGTATCACCCATGAGGGGTGATACGGGTGAAATTTTGTATTAAATATATGGTGTGGTGTTGAGATATATAATCGGCTGTAATTATGAAAACCTTGTAAAATCAATGCTATCTGCAACTTTATTTTTCATTCTACTACTTTTTTATCTGTGGACAAGTTAGTACCATATTTCTTCCCAGTTTAACTCACCGGGATTTTTTCGTACATTTTTCGAGTACATTTTTTAATATGAGACAACGAAACGTTTTCGACTACTTTAATTATAAAGTAATTCGGGGGTTTATTCACTTCAATTCAAGCTCTTCGGGCTGTTTGCCATAAACAATACTATTCATTTCAAGCCCCGGAAGATTATTGGGAATCAAATACCGGACTTAATTATTTCCGGTGAGGAAGTCGGATCGGCGGAAAAAGTTGCGCCGGTTAAGATCCTGGAGGCGTGGATGAAGCGCACCGGGAAATACAAGGTTCTGAATAAAGAGAAAGATCCCCGGTATTCTTTGGACGGCTCAATTATGCAATATAACAGGAGCAGCGGGTTCTTCTGCTTTAACGGCGCACCGCTGCAGCCTATTAATGATAATGAAGCGGTGATTATGGGGCTGGGCAGGGAACTGGGTGATATAATACAAGCTACGAATACCATAGATGGAGAGAAAATATTTTTCAACGGTTACGAGATGATAAAAGAGAAATAAAAACAAATTTAAAAATTGTTTGTCTCAATACCATAATCCGCCGATGCGTCGACTGAACTGTAAGAATAAGCGGTCAACCGGGAAAGGTCTGCTGAAATATAAAGACAGGTCAGCGATAAGGGAGCGAAAGAATATGTGATATTCGTGTTGCCGAGGAGCCCTCCAGCAAAATTTAAAGTCACGGAATAAGGGGCCGTTTTATTCCAGTTTACACAAAAAACGCTGGCATCGCCTGCCGTGTTATTATAAGCGTAAATGCGTATATCATTTTCAGGTTCTGCGCAGAGAACCATATTTGCGAGGACATGACTGGCGAATAATTCGTAGATATAATAAATCGGCCTGGGTCTCCTTACAGGACTGGAATCCAGGAAACCCATCACGCTTCCGACTTCGCAGATATCAAATGGAACTACCCCCTGCATTCCTGGCTGGGAAGTTGACGCTCCAAGAAGATCGGCCATCCACAATCCCCCTTCATAAGTTCCCATGGAAGCTTCGGCGGTAGCTTTATTAGGGCTGCCATCCGCGCAAACATTGCATTCTCCTATGATTAAAGGCCGTGGCTGACCGGAGCTTTCTATAATGCTGATTACAGCGGATTCAATATATAAGATGTAATCGAATTGATTCGTTACAAAATCATATGTAGCTGACAGATCGTCTGAAGGGTAGTAGTGAACTGAAACAGCATCAACATATTGGCCGCAGTATTGTAAAAATGGTTTTATAAAACCATAGCTTTGATAAACGCTTGGGCCGGCGATTTTAATCCATGGGTACCTGCCTTTTATCGCGACGGCGACATTGGTATAGCTGTCAATATAAACATTAAAGTCAGCCACATCGATATTATAATAATCATCAGGCTCAGCCCCTATTTCGACCCATGAGAGAGGATAATGCATTATATCGATATAATAAGAAAGTATATTAGTCGCCCTTGCAACCCTTGCGGCTACGTTTGGTAAGCTTGAAAACGGCAGTGAAAACCAGGGCGTCGCCCCGATATAGGAGCTGTAATAAGCCAGATTATCCATAAATTCCGAATCAACACTGTTATCGGAATCCCAGTCCGCCCCCGCACGGAGAAATTTGACATTAAGCGGCTTTATCAACGATTCCGTTCCATAACTCGCCTTCAATGTCGAGAACATTTCTCCAAAAAAAAGCGGGTTAATAGTACTGATAACGGTCGAAGGTATGATAATTGAAAGGGTGTTTGTAACCTGATACGCCGGATACTTAGGCGCGGACGTTGAAGAAGAAGCCGAAGATCCCTGGGATGAAGAACCCTGAGAGGATAATCCGGGCATGGAAGCACAAGATGATATATAAATCGCTGGAACGAGCAGTACAAAAAGGAAGAAAAAGCGTATCTTCATAATTCCCCTCCGATCTTACTTATTGACAAGATGAAATAGTTAATTTATAATTCTATTTCATCTTATAAAAATATTCAATAAAATCGCCAATTATAATTTTTAGGAGTTTTTTTATGAAAAAAAACACAACTGGTTTTTGCTCCTTTTTATTATTTTACATAGTGATTTCATCGGCGATTTTTTCAGGATGTTCGAATTCGCCAGGTTCTTCTTCCAGTTCTTCCAGTTCATCCAGTTCTTCAATCTCGGGATCTGTCTGGACTGCCGAAATAATTCTTCCTACCAACCGCTGGAATTCAATAACTTATGGAAATGGAACATTTGTCGCTGTCGGCCGTGATACAAATTTAGCTAATACTTCACCTGACGGTATAAACTGGACAGCGCAAACCATGCCAACAGGTACTAGCAACTGGCAGTCAGTTACATTTGGAAACGGTACATTTGTCGCAATTGCACAATTACCAACGGCGGCCGCGACATCACCCGATGGTATAAACTGGACGGCCGGGACACTACCCGGCTCAGACTCTTGGCAGGCTGTAACATACGGTAACGGCGTTTTTGTCGCGGTTACCTGCGGTACATCGGCCGCGACTTCGCCCGACGGGATAAACTGGACGGCAAGGGCACTTCCCGGCTCACACAACTGGAAGGCAGTCACTTACGGAAACGGCATTTTTGTCGCGGTTGCCTGCGAAGCAGGAGCGGCTACCTCACCCGATGGTATAAACTGGACGGCCGGGACACTACCCGGCTCAGACTCTTGGCAAGCGGTAGCATATGGAAACGGCATTTTTGTCGCAGTTGCCTACGGTACATCGGCCGCGACTTCGCCCGACGGGATAAACTGGACGGCAAGGGTTCTTCCCGGATTAGGTTCCTGGCAAGCAATAGCATACGGAAAGGGTGTTTTTGTTGCGGTCGGCTGCGGCATGGGAGCGGCTACCTCATCCGATGGAGAAAACTGGGCTTTACACGCCATGCCGGACTATATTTACTGGAAATCCGTGGCCTATGGAAACGGAACATTCGTCGCCGTTCCGGACGGTAATGTAGTAGCGGCGATTTCACATTAGATAAGGCGGTTCCTGAATTTCGATAAACTGATAGCCTAAAATTATATTTTGGAGTGTTTTTTATGGAAAAGTGCGGGGCTGGTTTTTGTGCAGTTCTGATAATATATGTCTTTATAATATACGGTGGAATTTTATCGGGATGTTCAAATTCGCCAGGATCTTCATCAAGTTCTTCCACCAGTTCTTCATCAAGTTCTTCGTCCGTTATATCTATGCCTGGTTCGACCTGGACGCCTCAGACGCTTCCATGTTATGCCGGCTGGAGTTCTGTTACTTATGGCAATGGTATTTTTGTCGCGGTTGCAAATGGGAGTTCAACAGCAGCAACCTCTCCCGACGGGATAAACTGGACGGCAAGAACAATTCCTGAATCTGCCAACTGGAGTTCGGTTACATACGGGAACGGCCTTTTCGTTGCTGTTGCCAATAGCAGTACATATATCGGGGTGACAAATGCGGCGGCGACATCGCCTGACGGGATAAACTGGACGGTACAGAAAATGCCCTTTCTTCCAGAATATGCCGGATGGATTTCAGTCGCGTACGGAAATGGTATTTTTGTCGCAGTTGTAAATGAATTTGGAGGCAATTTAGCGGCAATCTCCCCGGACGGGTCAAACTGGACGGCCCAGACACTTTCAACAAATACCGGGTGGAGTTCGGTCTTCTATGGGAACGGAATTTTTGTCGCTCTTGCCAATACCGGTACAGGTATGGGAAATATTACGGCAACCTCCCCGGACGGGTCAAACTGGACATCCCAGACGCTTCCGGCCTTTAACTCTTGGGCTTCGGGCGTCTACGGGAACGGTGTTTATTTAGCAATTGGAGGCAACCCGACCTGGACTATATCATCCAATGGTATAAACTGGATATCCCAAAACATTTCGGCAGTCAGCTTCTATCCGATAGATTACGGCTGGATATCCTTAGCATACGGGAACGGTATTTTTGTAAGTATTGCAGACGGAAGTTCGGAAGCGGTGACTTCAACCGACGGGATAAGCTGGACGTTCCGGACTCTTCCAACAAGCGCCGACTGGACATCGGTTACATACGGGAACGGCAAATTTGTTGCGGTTGCAGACGGAAGCTCATTGGCTGCGATATCTTCCAATTAACATCTTGTTTTACGGCTGTTTGATAATAAATATTCTATTAATTAGAATTTTGTTAACAATCGTTATTTTAGGGGTTTTATATGAAAACAAGATTTTCTGGCTTTTTTATTGCCCTTATTTTATTAGTGCTTTTGTCATGCTGTTCATTAGCGCAGAGTGGAGGAAGTGGAAGTAGCAGCAATATAGGCGGCAGCAGCAGCAGTATCACAACCAACAGCTTTAGCTCATACACTAATAGCGATGGTGTTATCTATACTAATACAGGGACTTATTGGATTTTATCATCGGGCGCCATCACAAGCGGAAATATTACAATTCTATCAAATATCAATGGGATTCCTGTAAACAGCATTGGTGACTACGCATTTTGCGTTTGTACTAGACTTACAAACATTAATATTCCTCCCAGTATTATAAGCATCGGTTATGAAGCATTTGCTTATTGTTCCGGTCTTAGCGGAATAATCATACCCTCCGGCATAAAAAGCATCGGCAACAGCGCATTTTATTCCTGCAACAATCTTATAAATGCTGAAATACCGACCGGTGTTACTAACATCGGCGATTACGCATTTGCGTACTGTTCAAGTCTTACAAGCATTACCATCCCATCAGGCGTTACAAGCATAGGTAATAACACATTTTGGAATTGCACCAACTTAACCGGGATAGTCATCCCCTCCAGTATTGCAAACATTGGCAGCTACGCATTTAATTCCTGCACCAGTCTTACAAATATTGTCATCCCCTCCGGCGTTGCCAGTATAGGTAATTATGCGTTTACATACTGTTCAAGTCTTAGTGGAACAATAAACATTCCCTCCGGAGTCAAATATATCGGAGCCGGAACATTTCAGGAATGTTCCGGTTTAAATAGTGTCAACATTCCCTCTGGCGTTTTAAGCATCGGCGACTTCGCATTTTATGGATGTTCCGGCCTGACCGGTATAGCCATTCCATCCAGTGTTACAAGCATTGGAAACGAAGCATTTTCAGGATGTACCGGTTTTACCAATATCATCATCCCCACTGACGTTATGAGCATAGGTTACTGTGCATTTTTTGCATGTTCAAACGCAACCGGCATAACCATCCCCTCAGCCGCCACAAATATTGAGTATGACGCATTCTGGGGATGTTCCGGTATGACTGGAACTATAATCATACCTTCAGGCGTTAAAAATATCGCAGACGGAACATTCCAGGGATGTTCCGGTGTTACCGGCTTCATTATTTCCACCGGCGTTACAAGCATTGGCACGGAGGCTTTTTCTTCGTGCAGCGGCTTTCCCGGCATAACCATCCCATCTAGTGTTACTAACATCAACATGCTGGCATTTTTTGGCTGTTCAAGCCTGACCAGCGTCACTGTTCAAGAGACTACTCCTCCGGCTTTGCAATTAGGCTCAGGGGGAACAGCAGGGGCATTTAACAATTGCGCCGGTGGATTGCAGCTCCATGTCCCTTCTGGATGTGTTTCCGCTTATCAGACGGCGACCGGGTGGAGTTCGTATTCGAATATAATAGTTTCGCCTTAAACAAATAAGTTATTACTCGAGTTTCGTGCCCCAATAAAAATAGGATAAATGTATATATATTAATAAGTTAAAATCTGAATGAAACATCAATTTCTGCTATAATATGTTGTAACCTAATCATGCAAAAAAGGAGAATTATCATGCTGTTGAGATTTAAAAATATAGTCTAATGGACAATTGATGATAAAGTTTTTACCGTAATAGTTGTTATTTTCATGTAAAACAAATGTTGACGGATAAAATAGTTTTGCACTGGATCAGGCAAATATCAATCGATTATAAAGCAATTTCTTAATATCATGTGAAATAAAGTTGTGCACTGGTAAATTCAGTAGAATGAATTAATATTAAAAAATCATCGGGCACTCTCATATACAATAAGTTAAGTTTCCTCGCGTAAAAGCCCATGAACCTTCAAAATTCAAGATGACTAATTCAGTACACAACTTTTTTGTTCTGTAAACAACTTTTTTGGTCAGGGAACAACTTTTTTGTCCTCTGACATCAGTTCATAACTTTTTTATATACTTCACAACTATCTTATTCAGTTCACAACTATTTTATAAACTCACACCACCATTTTATCACTTGGTCTAATATGCCAACTTTCGACTTCTATTATCCAAGAGGGATTAATAATCTTATCATAGGGATTTTGAATAATAATTGGTTCATAATTTGGTGTTTCTAAATGAATTCTATCAACTAAATACAAAAAATATTGATCTTTTTTAAGTTTAGCAACATCTACCTCATTTCTTGACCAATAAAAATTTAGCCTTTCAGCAAATGATTTTACTTCAATATATTTGTCGATCAATTTTGATTCTTTATTTAGAAATGAAACAATATCATATCCAGCATTTACATCTATTTTACTGATGATTTTAATCTGATCAATAAAATTATGATCATTCAATCTTTGAAGTTCATAAGTTAGTACAAAATCTTCGGCATCATCTCCAAGTTCTGATTTGTATAATTGTAACTCTCTAAGACGTTCTAATGAAATAGTAGTTTTATTATTTTTAGAATAAAGTATTAAAATTGGAATGATTTCTTCTACAAAGTACTTAAGATACTGGATACTGATCAATAAAGTACTTGAAGTTCTATTATAAACAAAAAAACCGATACTAATTAATAAATTTCTTATTCCTGAAAAATCAAGGGGTATTAAATTCATACCAATAGAAGCCGTTGAAGCTATTACATCAAATTTAATCTTATTAATATCAAGGAACCTATCAAGAACATTGTTATCAATGAATTTCTGAAATAATATCTTCAATAAAATTATTTTTAGATCATCATCATTTTTTTCTTGTGCATATAATCCAAATTCACTTAAATAAACTTCTCCATTCGAGTCTATGATCACCCAAGTTAAAAACTCAAGCAAATCTAACACACCTTTATAACAATAGGCTAGTTCTACTGATTGCCCTATACAATATCTTTCAATATCAACAACTTTCATTGATCGAGATGATAAAAGATATTTAAAGAGAAAAACAATAGATTCAAAAGAACCAAAATTATTGTTTTGTTGAATTTTGTGAAACATAATTGTTTATTAATGCCATAATATCATCCAAATCTGTATTTTCATTTAACCTATTAAATAATGGTATTGGTTAATGTTCGATAATTTTTATCATACGCTCCTCTTTAAATATCAATCTATTATGGATTGTTCTATCTGTATTGTTATCTGATAGTAAATAATAATAGTTTATTTTATCTCCTTTTTCTAGCCCATAACGATGGATACGATCTTTTGATTGAATGAAATGTGCAGCATTAAAAGTTCTTTCAATGTAAATTGCAGTATGACAAGCTTTATGTAATGAGATTGACTCTGAAATAGCGAAGGGATTTGCAATGATCACTTTAAATTTACTTTGCGGATTATGAAATTATTTAACTATACTTTCACGCGTAGATTCAGAATTGTTATCATCATCTTGTTCAACAGGTGTAGCTCCATATAAAGTCTGATTCTCGATCCCAATAGATGATAAATATTCTGATAGATCAAGAATATTTTTTATGAATATAGCCCAAACAATTATCTTCTCTCCTTTCTCAATCAATTTTTTTAACATCTCACCTAAATATATGAATTTCCTAGGTACTTCTAATTGATCATACGATATGATCTTTTGTATTATTAATGAATCATCAATAAAGGTTTCCATACTAATCTCTTCTTCATCAAAAAAAGTATCTATTGGTTTTTGCAATAATGCTGGATTTGTTGATACTTGCATTAGTCTTATAAGACGAGCTTTTGTAAGAGCGTTCATTAGATTTTTTGTGGAATTTTTAGCTTTAAAAAATTCATATATTTATTTTCAATAAAGTTGTAGATTTCTCTTTGAACTGGCCCCATAGACACAATTATCGGTTCATTTTCAATAGGTTCGGGTATCTTTAAATCACTTTTACGAATACGTAAGAAAAAAGGGGAAATATTAGATAAAAGTTTTGATATACGAGGATCATTTGTATTTTGAGACATATCCTTAAGCTGATAAGGATAAAAATTTATAATATTTTTTGTTGGCCAAATAAATTGAAAAAGATTATCCATATCCTCATACCCATTTGGCGCAGGGGTACCGGTCAAAACAACCCTTGACTCACAATATTTTGATAAAGTCAACACAGAATTAGCAATTATTCCACCTTCAATATTTTTTATTTTGTGTGCTTCGTCAAGTATGACCATTGTTCGATATTTTTTCAAGAAAAAAATTATATCATCTAATATTCCAGGTACGCCTAGATATGATAATAATGTTAATTCAGCAGGATAAGAAGAATATAAGTGCTTTATACGTTCTGATTTAGGGACCCCTCCTGATATTCTCTTTGAGGATGGCTTATGACCAAAGCATTCAAAATATTCATTCTCCCAAGGTCCAAAAGAACTTAATGGTCCTATGATCAACAGTCTGTCAATCTTTTTCGGGTCATTATCAGGCAATGTTTTTAGATATGAATATGCTCCATAAACTATACTTGTCTTACCAGATCCTGGTACCGAAAAATTACAAGCATTTTGAGAGAAAGCCAAATGGTAAGATGATAGTAACTGAAGTGGATATAATCTTCTAGAGGGTAAATTTATGATTAGACTATCTGTAAACTTTTTAAATTGATTCAGTTGTAAATCGTCCAACTGATTGTTTCGAATATCAAAAGCTTGCTTGGAGAATAACTTAAAATTTTCTTCCTCTTGATAATAATCCCGAAGAATTTCCTTTATTGTTGACGTTGTACTTTCTGTAAAACCAAATTTTTGCAATAATTTCTGAATATTTTGTAAGACAACTTCTTTTTCCTCGGTTTCAAAAGGAATTTTAAGATGATCTTTTACTTCAATAACATGTAAATAATCCCGTAAATATATCAAAGATCTTCGATTCGATATAAGATTAATAATATCTCCTGAAAGAATATAAAGATTCTTCTGAGTATCAATATCAATTTCAATTACTGGCACTTTTTCTTCTCTTTGCTATCATTTTTTTAAACTCATAAGTAATACTATTAATTTCACATATTTTACTTTCTACATCAGAAGAATAAAAAGATTCGGTATCAGTATTTAAAGAATTCAATGCATTTAATGCTTTTACTAGTAGTTCCATAGGTTGGTCTGATTTATTTAAGTCATCTAGTCTGCTTTTAGCTTTACCCAAATTCTCTTTAAGCTTATCTTCTACTAATTTTTCCCAATCCTCATCTCTACCTGAAAGTATTTTTGAAAGATCGGCTTTAGGGTTTTCTTCACGTAATTCTTCAATCGGTTTTTCTTGAATTGTCTCAATATTATTCTTATGATTTTCTTCAAATTCTTTCCAAACTTCTTCGCGACTAAATATACTTTCATTTTTACTTGGTTTAGCTATGTTCCGAAACTCTTTTCCTTCATACTGAGCACGAATATAATCATAACAGATTGATTTCAAAACGGATAAATCTAACTCACTATAGGGCCATTCGATAGGAGTACTTTTATTCTCATATCGTTCCATATAACCACTTAGATTAACAAACTGGCCTTCTCTTTTATCAAGCCTTGTATAAATGCCTTCATATTTCAAATAGGAAAGATAATCGTTCATCATTTCCATGATCTTTAACCATTCTTTTATTTGATTTTTGTCCGTGGCCATCATTTTGGCAATATCTGATTCTTCGAAACCAAATACTATCTTGAGATCTTTGCACCTTAAATATTTTTCGATTGGATTGTAATCAACCTTCTCGTCTTCCCCCATTTGATATTCGGTCTCTAATTTTACTATCTCTTTGGTTTCTGCTCCTTCAGGAAGTATTGCAGCGATAAAATATTTACAATTTTCAACATTATTATTATTTTTATTATGAATTTCTCTTGCAAGATATATTTTATTGAGAAGCATTGCTCTCCGATTTCCATCAATGATCATTCCGTCATTAGTGACAATACCATATATTCTCTGTCCATCTCTTATAAGACTATCCTCAGTGTTTTTATTTCTATCTAATTTCGAATCCCATAAGAATTTTTCAATGATCTTTTTATCATCATCTTTTTCAGCATCCAAAGGATGATCTTGTTTTTCAAATGATTTCACGAGGCTGCCAATACGACCGTTGTATTTATTATATATCAAATATTCAAGAGGGATTTTAAAAACATTAAAAGGACTAACACCTTTATAATTAATCCTGACACCGGTCATGTATGGTGTATCATTTGCTTGAATTTCAGCCAGCTTTTTTACCCTGACTCTTTTGTCATTTATTCCTCCTAATTCCATATTTGAAATAATCAGTTTCATAGTATAATAACCAATTATGATTGATTTTGGAACAGGATAAGGGATATCAGTGATCATGATTTCTCTTAAATTTTCTTTATTTAAAAAAGATATCTTTATAAATTTCTTTACTTCTTCTAGTAATTCATTTGGTCCCATTAAATTATTTTTCTTACGATCTTTTGCTATCATACAATATACTTCTTGAAATTTACTAAAGTTATAATCCTTACAAAGGATTCTTTTGCTAAAGGAATTGATCAATTGAAATTCAGTGTCTGTGAAAGCTGATGATTCAATTTCTGGAGTATATTGTGTTGCTTTCTTTCCTTGACTTCGATGTATTTCGACATCCCATTTAAACACTTTATTTAAAAAATCAGAATGATGATTAGTTAATTCAACGCGAAATGTTTTTAATTTCAAATAAGGGATATGATATTTGAACCTACTATTAGGCAATCTTGGTTTTTCTTTAGTTATTTTTAATGTTTTATAGTTTAGATTAATAAAATCTTGATCATTATATCTTTTAATTGGAATATACCTATCATTTGCCAACATAGTTTTTTCTTCTTGTACTATTGCAGATGCAAATGCGTAAGCCATTTTTGGAGGAACTGCATTACCAACTTGTTTATATTTAATACTGATGCTTTCACCATAGAATAAATAATCGATCGGGAAGCTCATTAAACTAGCCACTTCTCGAATTGTAGGAGCTCGATATTTACTAATATTAAATCCTAATATCATTGATTCTCTAGAACTAAATGTCAATGTTGCCATCACGGTTCTTGCAGGTTTGTTAGTGTTTTCAGGGAAAGACATCCTTCCCATATAACCCTTATCTTTTTTTAAGCCTTTCAGCTTTTCTCCATTGATATTTCGCAATCTCATGGATATAATGATGGTCTGTCATATTTGATGATAAAATTGAAAGGTTTTTGTAATTAGGATCATTGACAATATTATCCAAATTTTGATTTGGATTACCTAAAGAATCAAGAATCTTTTTTAAAGGAATAAGTTCTTGATCACATTGAATAATATATGAAGGTTTAGGAAATTCTCCACAAATAAACCGTTTTCTTCTGGATGGTACACCAAAATATTCTGCATAATAAACATGACTGTTATCATTCTTAACAGTTAAAATAAAATTTCCATCACAGTCAAGTTCTGCAGCAGTATAGTTATCTTGAACGAAATTTTGGATATTTGGAACATTTTCCATAATCCAATACTTTAAAATTGAATCTTTTTTATATTTCTTTCTTGCAATAATACGCAAAAATGCCTTGACAAGACTGACTCCTTTAGATTTATCTGCTTTACCAGATTTATTAGAATTTGAAAAAGCGACACAAGGAGGGGAACCAATTATTATTTCAGAGTCAGGGATTATATCATTAAATTCCTTTTCTGGAAGCATTGATAGTTTAACAACATCTCCCTGATAAGTATAACACGTAGGGTGATTAGCTCTATGAGTTTTTACAGCTGTTGGTGATATATCTATAGCCCAGATTATCTCGAAACCAGCATTTCGAAAACCCTCAGAAAAACCTCCAGCTCCACAAAAAAGATCAACTACCCTCAAAGTATTTCTCCCAAGATGACATCATCCATAAATTTTTTTTACTTGATCAATATACAACTGTATATTATTATTAATCTTACACTCCCACATCACCAATACTTTCCATCCTTTATCTTTGAGTTGTTGTATTTTAAAATTATCTCGTTCAACGTTTTTTTTAAACTTAGAAATCCAAAAATCTGTATGAGATTTTGGAATAGAAGGATTGCAAAAAGGACATCTGTGCCAAAAACAGCCATTTACAAATATGGCAATCTTTCTGCCAGGATAGCAAATATCTGGTTTACCCGGCACTTTTCCCCAATGCAATCTATAACCTTTCATTTTATTAACAAAAAGGCTCTTTCTTAATATTATTTCTGGTTTAGTGTTTTTATTCTTTATTGTACTCATTATTCTTGATGTTATTTCTTTTTCAGGAATAGGTGCTCGACCATCCCTTATGTATTTATCGCGCATTAAATTTAATATCATAAATATTCAACATCCTTTTGATTTTACATATGTAATAAAAACTTCAAATTAAACAAAAAAATCATGTATCTTATTATTGATATTATAATTAGATTATAAATACTTGTCAATTTATTGTATCTCAACTTAATTATTAAACGAATTTATAGAATTATTTTATGTCAGTTTAAGTTTAGTCGAATATGATATTAACTCTCCATATAATCACTATTTTATTAAATTATAGAAAAATAATTAATAATTATTTCCTCAATCCTTCTTCCCCAATCTTCAATACTTTGTCCTTTGACATGCTTAACAAATTTATATTTAAGACCTTCCTGCCTATTTAGAAAAGCAGTATTCCAGTGAAAATATTTATCTGCTAACATATTCAGATTATCAATAATTACATTACTATAATCATTAATTTCAAATCTGAATTGAAAAACCAAGGTAGATGCTGATTCACCATTTATTCGATTGATCTCAACAAGATAACATGTACCTATATCACTACCATCAATTCGGACAACAGTGCAGATCCTGCCGTCACTGGAAATCCTTTTTTTACTATAAAGATTAATGAAAGTAATGGATATTTCCCAGTTTTTGTGTTTTTTCCGGATATAATCAATAACATCTAAAAAGTCTTCCAGACCTGGAAAAGTTTTATCCGCCAATCGGTCAAATGATAAAAACTCAATCGACCTGATCTGCCCGCCCCTTGTCCAATCCCTGACAGTTCCAATCAATTCAGGCGATACATTTGAAGGTCCCTCTTGTGATGTTTTTCTGGCTTTATATTTATTATCCCGATCCCGTATTTTTATAACGATAGGTGCTCGTTTAAAACTTGCTCCTAAATGACCGGATGTTACTTTGACAGTTTTTTCCCACCTGTTCGCGTCTTCTCCGGTCTCGTCAGGAAATATTTCCGGAAAACCATCAGAAACAGATCCATTTTTATTATTTCCATCCGGGACATCTTCAAATACCGGTTGAATAAGATTAGGGGATTTGTATTTTATTTCACTGAAAGGATGCACTAACCGCTTTCTTTCAATTAGTTCTAATATAAGGAAAATGTCATTATATTTCAATCCCCGGTATCGCCAGATTTCACCAGGAATCACTGGAGGATCTGTTACAACAGGTATTCCATAAGAAAAACCTTTCCTAGGGTCACCGTATCTCCTTATTGCCTCAATATAAATGTTCCTATAAACAGAACACCAGGCATTATACCCTTTTTCATAAAAACGCAGCCAGGTAAAATATGAAATGGCATCATCCCTGAGTAAAATTTTAGGAAAATCAGGGGTTAATGTTATTTCCAGATTTTTATTATTAATATTATAAGATTCGATGAAAAAATCCAATCCGCTTGTTTCAAGTATCCGGTTTGCAAGAAGCCGGTAAGGAGTTAGAATTTTGCGGACTATTTCCATATAAGGAATATAATAATTAATTGAAGATATTTTAAAACTGCAAAGTAACTGGTTCCTGTAAAATGTATTATTATAAAATGGGTACAATTCCTTTGGAATATCTAATCCTGAATTTTTGCTGAAATCAACATCACCTGGGAATATCAGAATTCCTCCTGAACCGGAAGCTTCAGATATAGCAGTTCCGTCCATATATTTACACCCTGTGCGAAGTATTGGCAAATAACCAATGGGTAGTCTTTCATCACTGAAACTCCCGTCCTGTCTTCTAAAGAGAACCCTGATATCCCATTGCTGCTCACTGTTCAAGACCGGTGAGCCAAGCCAGTATAATTCCACTTTATCACCAGGATCGAAATTCCAAGGAGTTATCCTAAAACCACTCATTTTCTCAGCCTACCTTATCTATAGAATAAGTATGATTGGAATATCTTTTTATTTCTTCTTCTATTTCTTCATTAATCTTTGAAGAATAACCCGGTCTGATCCCTGCTTTACGTATGATTTCCCATTTTTGTAAACATTTTCCATCAGAATTTAATTCTGCGGCAACCCACCTGATCCTTCTTATCCTGAATTTTTCCACTGATTCTGTAACTTTTTTTATATATACCATTGTATCTGGCATTTTATCGGGATGTCTATTAAGCCAGACCCGTGCTCCGGATTTTCTCCCGATTACATTTACCGTTATTCTTTCCGGTTTTAACTTACTTTCAAGCATCGCTTTTGTAATAAGTTTTGCTTTTACAAGGGTTTCCCTATCCCTCCGGGTCCAGTCGATTCTATGTGGATTATATTTATTTATAACAGAGCATGGGGAAATATTATCCAGCCAGGCTTTGTCGTTCCTGATAAGCCAGGAGAATGTTTTATGTTTTTTGTTTGCCAGGATTGTTCTATTTACACCGGGATATTTATTTATTATGTCTACCCATTCATTCCTGTATTTTTCCTGTTCCGGAATGTTACAGGATTGTGTTTCATGAAAGCGTTGTTCGGTTTTTATCTCGTTTAATTTAAGCCATTTTATTTTAAAAAAATTCCTGGAATCCCCGCACAAATAGCGCATCATAAGAAGATGGCGGACAGGATGGAATGATTTCTCATGTTTTCTTATTATTTTTATCGGCCAGCTGTGAAGATCGGCAATTGAGAAATCCGATTGAACCATTCTGAGAAACTCGCTTCCATAATAATTATGGAGATCATTTATAAACTCGTTTAGGAAATGTCTCCTGTCTTTCTTTTTTATTAAACCTCGATCCGCAAGTAAATAAAGGTACTTGCGCCTGAAACCCTCTTCAATATCCTGCGATCTCCTGATTATTTCATAGTTATCATAGACCCATTGTATATCAGCCGCTAATCCATCAAGTTTCTCAATAATTTTATCCCCAAACAACACATTTTGGGTATTATCCGGATAATTATCCGGGCTTGCTTCTGAAAATTCATTCTTTTGATCCGGGTGAATCCTAAAAGAACTATAATGAAGGACTTTCTTATGGTCCGGGCAAATCAGTACTCCGGGAGTATTTTGGATCCGGTGCCAGTAATATTCCCCATGATTTAAAAGATCTTCCCTGCAACAATCCGGGCAGAATTGAAAAAAGGGAAATATATGGACTGAACTTACCGTGATACCTGTTTTTATGTAGATATTCCCTCTATAGGGCTTTCCCATGGTTTTGTATACTGATTTTGCTCTGATGGCAGGCAAAAAGGCTGTATAAAATGGATAAAGAGTATGGTTTATTATCAAATCTTTCTTTGTTAATTGATTGTAAAATGGTAAATTCCGGACGAGATAATCAATATGGCAGGGCGGATCGACAGAAGCAATAAACCTTGGATTTCCAAACAATTCCCGGGTTGTTGTCCTGAAAAAGATATTTCCGCTTCGGATATGAGCTCTCGCTACGATACTATATAACAACTCTCCTTTGTAAGGTTGTGGAAAATAACACAGCATATCTCAGCCTGCTTTGATAAACTCTTTTACAGGATCTTTTATAAATCCAGCTTGTTTTAATGCTTCATAAGCACTTAACCCTTCTTTTTTTGCTTGCTTTATTATGATCCTTAGATCATTATTATCGATTTTAGGACTTTTATTTATAGGATTACTGTTGTCATAAGCTTTTATCTGTTTTTCTTTACTTGTTTTACAGTTCCTGTTTTTATTTATACTCCCTCTTGATTTGATATTGTCGGTTAAAATTATTTGTGATGCAGTACTGTTTATTCTATTTTCACACAGCTTATTTATATCCAGCGGAAGTAGATCTTCAAAATTGGAAATGGTCCTATAATCTCCTGATTTAATCGCTTTTAACATAGGTTCAAGAAAGCTAAGACTTTCCCTTGAAGCACTTCTGACAACACTTGGAGTAAGTTTTTCTTTGCCGGAAATAATCGCCTCGACCTGCGAAAGAATAAAAAGCTTTACTGTTACATCTACAATGCCTTGGCTTAATTCATAGAATAGATCAGACATTCCTTCAGTTAATGGTATAGAATCTTTGGACCATTGAAATTTCCAGAATCCTTTTAAAAGTAAATCCCACCATTCATTTTTCTTCATATTCTCCCAGATCACGCTTCCCTGTTGTCCGGTACTGCGCCTTGCCTGTCTGAACTCGCCCTGGAGTATTGGCAGCGCTTTATTTGTCCCAATCAATATAATAGGAACACCAATAGTATTCACTAAATTGACAAAAAAATTCAGCATTTTCTCAGAACCCCTGCTTTTTGCCGCACTTAAGTGCTGGATTTCATCAATTACAAGAAGCCCAAGACTTTGTCTTTTTGCTAACTGTGCCATCCGGGGGATCATCAAATCAGTTGTTGTATTATGTCCTGAAGCGAATTTGTTATATGTATTTTCTCCAAGAAGTTCGTCAAACTGCATAAAAAAACTTGAACACAAACCTTTAATACTACCGTCAAGCGGGCATTCAAGCTTCATCCAGACCAATTGATAATGCTGTAAAGGCTGATCCTCATATAAATTGTGGACAATAACACGGGGATATAAAGCCAAAATCTTTTCAATTGCTCTTGACTTTCCCACACCTGAATAACCAATAATTGTAAATCCGGAAGCGGATGAAGGCGAAAGATTTACCCCTTCAAACCTGCTGTCCTTTTCCTTTAAGGCTTTATAAAGCTGATGCATATCGGCAGCATAAGCCGGTTTGATCGGATTTCTGGATATGTATCCCTGCCGTATAGCAGATGATATTTTATTTTCTATTTTAAGATGAATATCCCAGGGTTGAAAGAAATTACACAGTCTCTTGACACATTCTAAACGGAAATGGGGTTCAAGCAATCTTTCAGATTCATTGAAATCTGGATAATACTGTAGATGCTTTACTGCTTCTTGAAAAGACATCATAGGTGGAAGGGCTTTTATCAGCGGATTAGAATTGAATTCAGGCAGAACCTGTTCAGTATATATCGCTTCTTCTGGTTCAAAGCGGGATTCATTATTCATTTTTCCTTTTTAAACCTTCTTCCTGCATTTTTCTTATATATTCAATATTGATAATATTCGTTGATGTATTATCCTCTTCCTCTATGCTGACATTATCAATGGAGTTCGGTTTTTTATCTTCTTTTCCCAGAATAAACGATTCTTTTTTTCTATTGACCAGTTTTTCATTTGCTCTGTTCTCTCTGATACCTCTTATGCGCGAAGCTTTACTGGCCTCTGGAAAAATATTTTTTTCTGTTTTCTTCTTTGATTTCTTTACAATATTCTCAAGTTCCGAAATCAGATCAACCTTTGACTGTATTATTACACCTGCATTTTTCTGTCTGTTTAATTTTTCATACGCTTCCAGATAATCAAGTTCTTCAGCCGTTTTCCCAATAAACCCCTGGCCTTCAATTAGGTAACAGACATCATAATTCCGTCCGTCTTCTAACCTAGCATAAATACGGTCTAAAATCCTGGGATCATATGATATATCAATCTTCCAGCTTCCTCTGCTTCTTGCTTTTTCAAACCAGTGTTCTGAAATTGCCCTGTCACTTTTGTAATACCTTGTTTTAAATTTTATTCCCTTCTCTGTTACAGTTGCCGAAGCAGCAGGCATTAAACTGAGCTTTACAATTTCATCTGGAGTTGACCGGAGGCTGCCGGACCTATGGATAATACCCCAGTTCCATATTTGAATTGGAATAGGATCAACATTTCCTGCTGCTAATTCCTCATCCCTGCTATAACTATCCATCCAGTTATGATTATTATGATAAAGGACACAGCGTATTACCATTTCTGTAAACTCGCTGATATCCATCTTTGCGTCCAGTCGGTAATCCTGGCCGCCCCTTTCCCTGAAATCAGTGTCTATATATCCGGGCGCCAACGGTTTGACTTTTATATTAAGAGTCCTGAAATACTGTTCTACAATACCTTTCCAATCAGCCCTGTAAGGAGGGGTATTTTCTATTTTTACATGGAGGGTATTGATCAAGGTATCAATGTTTTTCCCTTCCATCTCGCCCCTGTCAGCCAGGATCGATTCCGGAATACCACTGCATGGCCAATCTTCTTCTGTAATATTAATTCCATAGTCCCTGCAGAACTCAACCTTATCTGAAGCTGCGTTTGCAAGTGCCATCATCGCTCCAATCCATGATGGTCCTTCCAGGCCCACATAAATTCCTGCTACCATTCTCGAAAAAACATCAATAATAACATAAATTACAGGGCGCCCTATTATCCATTCCCTGTTAATACTTGAAACCAAATAAATATCACCTACAGTCGCGTCTATTTGGTACTTAGCCCCTGGTCCCAGATTACCTTTATCGGATTTTCCCAATATTGCTCTGTGCTGAAGTTAATATTTTTTCGCTCCTAGTCTTGAAGACAATATTTTTTTAATATTCTGCTCTTTTTGAAACCAGTATTTAAATTGCGTAAATGACGGAATTTCTTTTATTGGGTACAATAGTGCCTTTTTTATGCCATTCTCCATTACGAATCCATCGGTATAAAATTTCTTTACCATCATATGATAAGCGTCAACCAGGGAATTTTTTTTCGGGGTATTATAAAAATTACTTATAGCAACTCTAAAATTTCTCTTTGCAGCTTCATCAACATTTGTTCCATGGATGTTGAGATTTTGGGTCTTTCTGGGTCTTCCTATTTTCTTTTCGCCTAGAACTTTATCTTTTCCTTTTCCTCCGGATTTCCAATAATCCGGTAGAAGTGCATTTTTATTCTTTCCCCTCTGCCAGTACCTTCGAAGGTATTTATAAATATATTTTTTCTGGATACCATGTTCATTTTTTATTTCATTAATAATAGAGCCTCTTTTTTCACGGAAATATATTTCAGGTTCGTTTGACACTGCATTCTCAATTATTTTCCAGGATTTATCACGGATAGTTTTTGATTTCGAATTGATTGATTCTTCTAATATTGCAATGGAAAATGGATCGTCCACAGTAATCTGAATCATTTTTTTCTCAATTTCTTCAAGTATAAAATCATGGTCTTTTATTTCGGGGAGGGCTTTATTGGATTGGATATCTATGGTAACAATTATACTATTGTCAACCCATAAAATTCTTTCAAAATTTACTATGCCCTTTTCATTTATCAATTTTAAAATTTCATTCACTATAGGAATTTTCATGCTAACCTCTAGTTTTGCTCAGAGATATCTAAATTCAAATTATTAAAATTTAAAATCATATTTTCAGCTTTTTGATTAAGTTCAAATTTTACATTCATATCAATGATTACTTGCTTAGATGCAATTAAGTGTTTGAAGATTTTAAGAAATGTTTAGATCAAGAGTATCCAAAATATTCTGGATAGTATCGGTTTTATGGAAAAGGTTTTGTTTTAGAATATGAATCATTTCACTTAAATTATCCTGGTCTTTATATCCCAGGTCAACAGGATTTCTGAAAAAATGAATCCTCTCGATATTTTCAGTAAGTTGTGAAGGTAAAAGTCCATCAGTGACAATTCCCCAATCGATTCCCTTTTCCTCCCAATAACACCTTTCAATCTCCAGATTTTCAATTTTTCTTGATCTGTTAAGATCCTCTGACAGTTTTACTGTTCTTACAATATTCATTACACTGCAGGAATCACGTACAGTTATCATAAAATCCGATGTTAGAATAACAGGGGTTTGACTCTGCCTGTTGATAGGATATTTGATATCTTTTTCCTTAGCTATTTCTTTAGTTCTATTCCTATCCAGCAACGGAAACTGTTCCCTTATATCGACAACACGATCGGACCATTCTAAAAGATAAAATAATTTTGTTTCCTGGTCGGACATAAAATGATGGGTTCTGCTGGTTTTCCATCCGAATACACGTGATACTCTACCGAGTGACGGGAAATCATGAATACTAATCCAGGGTTTATAATTTTTACCTTCTCCGCTCCCGTACCCTTTCTTTATTTTCTCAGCTATATTATTTTCACTGGGTATTGATCTTGTTTTTGCCATCCTTCCGTCCTCTGTTATTCTTGATGCTATTTCATGATCGGATATACCCGGAGCAGAATATTATAGTTTCCAACTTTTTTATCTAGTTTCCAACATTATTATTCAGTTTCCAACTATTTTATATTTCTACAGTACTCAATATAAGCAGCGCCAGCATTTCGACGTGCTGAGTCTGGGGAAACATATCTACAAGAACCAATTCTTTGAGTTGATATTTTTCCGAAAGCAAATGTATATCCCTTGCCATGGTTGAAGGCTTGCATGATGAATAGATGATCTTTTTGGGCTGCATTTTTAAGAGCACATCAAGACATGCTTTGTCCATACCCCTTCGCGGCGGGTCGATTATCATAACATCCGCATAACCAAGTTCCGGAAGCTTTTCCTCGACCGCAGCCTGGATAAACCTCAAATTTGTGCCGATTTTATTTCTTATAACATTCTGTTGAGCGTCAAGAACCGAGCTTTTCGCTATCTCTACGCCAATAGTTTCCTTCGCAAAAAAGCTCACAAAAAGTGTTATCAATCCTATTCCGCAATAAAGGTCAAAAATCCTTTCATGCCCGGCGGGATCAAGAAGACTTATTATTTTTTCGAGCCAGAGAGGGATGACTCCATTATTCACCTGGAAGAAGCTATCTTTGGATATTTTAAACGAAATAGATTTCCCGGCGGCAGAAACCGTTTCGTAAACTTCACTGTCCCGGTATCTATCGGTCAGAATCCAGTTTACTACCGTATCGCCCGAATCAGTTGTCCTTACCTTAAAATTATGCGGTGGAAAAACTGATTGTGATCTGATTAGGTTTAATGCCTTGTTAATTTCGGGCATGGCTAAAAGGCATTCATTTATATCCACTATTGATTTGGAGTCTTTGCGGAAAAAACCGATATGCCTGCTTTTATTCCCGACTTTAAAAGTCTCGGTATTCCTGTAATTGTAAGGATTCGGGCTTTTTATCAGCCCGGTCAGGCCGTTAATTTCCATCTTACCGATTCTGCGGATGGTTTCAAGCACAGTCTGTTTTTTTAACTCGAGCTGTTTATCATAATCCAGCATCTGGTAATCGCAACCGCCGCAGATTGAGAAATAAGGGCATTTAGGTTTAATTCTGCCGGGGGATGGTTCGATTATTTCCGCAGGCTCTGCCATGGCATAATCTTTTGTTTCTTTATAAATATTCGCTTTGACGGTTTCTCCGGGAATAACATATCTTACAAAAATAACCTTCTCATTTTCACGGGCGATACATGCCCCTTCGCCCGCATATTTTTCAATCTTAAGAATAGCTTCCCTTTTTACCGATTTGGTCCGGCGGGGATTTAAACCGTCAAATATGGTTTTATCATTATCCGGTCCGTTTATATTTGTTGATAAAGAGTCATTATTCATATCAACGGAATGAAATGATTCATTTGGGGATTGTTTTTTTAGGCTGCTTTCCATTTAAATTTATACCTTTCCTTTTTTCTTTTCTTTTTTTCGGTGAAATTTTAACGCGTTTCACCCTGATATTTGTGGCTGAAATTACCTCAAAAGTAAATCTGCCTTCATCGAAACTATCCCCGGCTTCAGGTATCCTGCCGAGTTTATAAAGCACAAATCCGGCAACTGTTTCAAAGTCAATCTTCTTTATGTGAAGTTTTAATTCATCATTGATTTCATCTATATTCAGCATTCCGTTAACCAGGTAGGCGTCGCCTTCCTTTTCGATCCAGTTTTCATGTATCTCAACAAATCCGCCGATGATCTCCGTTATAATATCCTGATTGGTAATGACCCCGGCAACACCGCCGTATTCATCGGCGACAAAAGCCATCTGGACCATTTTATTCTGCATCCTGACAAGAACTTTATTGATCGTCATAAGGTCGGGCACAAAAACTGCTTCCTTTACATATTTGCCTATTTTATCATGCTTATTTGCATCAAGCAGGTCTTTATTTTCAACAAAGCCGATCATATTATCGACCCTCATTCTGAAAACCGGGATCCTGGAATGCCTTGTAGTAAGCATAAGAGCCGAAGCCAGCTCAACGGAATCATTTTCTTCAACGCAGGTCATCCGGATAAGCGGAACCATTATTTCCTTCGCCTTGATATTCTTAAAATTCATTATACTTTCGATGAATTTCTTCTCATTTTCTTTCAAAATACCTTTATCAGCGGTCATATCGAGGAGAATATTGAAATCCTCTTTAGTATAAAGGCTCTTTTTCTTTTTTATACCAAGAACCCACAAAATTGACTTAACAATCCTCACGAATATTATCTGGACCGGGTACAGCAAAATATAAATGACCCGGTAAAAAGATGCCAGTGGAAACATCAGTTCATCGGCGAATTCCCTGAATATGACTTTAGGAATCAAAGTCGCTATGATCAATATTACCGGAGTAAGTATAAGGGTAGCGTAAAGCGGTATCAGCGGACTCGGTCCAAGGATTCCGGAAAGGAATTTTGTAAAATTGACTACTATCGCCACCTCAAAAACACTGGTTCCAATTATAAAAGTACCGATCACATTCTCGGAATTCTTTAATAATTTTTCCAGGATTCTCGCTCTTTTATCCTTAAGCTCCAATCTTGAGTGCAGCTTAATGCGGCTTATTGAAATAAAAGCCGTTTCACTGCCGTTGAAAAATGCGGCTAGAAGGATAAAGAGACATACATATAATAATTCCATTCCCTCTCCTACTTCTCTATCACTGTAAACCATTCAATGTGCATTTCACTTCTGTCTTTTATTATAATCCTGTATTTCTCGGTATCAAAGGTATACCCGCTTTCCGGGATATCGCCGGCCAGTTCTATCATATAACCGGCAAGGGTTTCATAATCACTGCTCGATAAGCCGCATTCAAAAAAGCCGTTGAAATCGTCAAGGCTAATATCGCCGCTTACCAGGAAGCGCTTTTTCCCCGTACGGATGATCTTCCGCTCCATTTTGAAGCTTTCGTCCATAATCTCGCCGACAATTTCGCCCAGGACATCCGCTATAGTAACAATTCCAAGGCTGCTCCCGTATTCATCAACAACCGCTGCAATGCCGAGCTTTTTCTTAAGAAAGTCCTCCAGCATTTCGGAAAGTTTTTTTGTCTCCGGTACAAAATATATCTGTTCCTGAATATCAGAGACTTTCATCCCTTTATCCTTTTCGGGATTATGAACAAACTGAAAAATAGCCCTCAAATTGACAACGCCGGTAATATTATCATCGGTTCCGGAATAAACCGGGATTTTGGTAAGCCTTGTCCTTTTGAAAAGACGGATTAAATCTTTAACAGGTTTATCTTTTTCGATTGAAATGACTTTTGTGCGCGGCGTCATTATATTCCAGACTTCACGGCCGGCAAAGTTAAGCACGCTCTCAATAAGTTCTTTTTCATCCTTCTCAAATATGCCTTCCCTGGAAACAATGTTCATAAGCGCTGAAATATGGCCGCTGTCGATCTCATTCTCATCTTTTTTAATATGGCTGATCAAATTAATAATCCGGCTGACCAGGGAGTCTATAAGAACAGATAAGGGCTTAACAAGTTTAAATACAGGCATTAATAACCTTGAATTAAACCTTGAAACCGGTTCTATCCTTAGTATGGCGATGGTTTTCGGGGATATTTCACTAAAAAACAGCAGAATCGCCGTAACAATTACAATTGACAATAATGCATGAGAAATGCCGAGCCTTTCGCTCAGAAGCGATGAAACTGCTGTATTTGCCGCGGTATTTCCCAGTAATACCGTGATCAGCAGCAATGATGTTCTCTTTAAAAGAAATTTGATCCGGCTTCTGGCGTTTTTGCTTTTCATTTTTTTAAGCCTGATCTCGTCCATGGCAAAAAGAGCCGTTTCCGATGAGGAAAAGAAAGCGGAAAGCAGCAATAAAAATATTATTATAATGAGATTCAACCAATGGTATTCCATTAATTAAACCGCCTCCCGGTTATTCCAGAGCTTTTATAACCTTATCCGCTACAAATTCTACCTGATCATCGGTTAAAAAAGGATGCATAGGCAGACTTATAATTTCCTGGGCTACAGCTTCCGATACCGGAAAATCCCCTTTTTTATAACCAAGATATGAGTATGCTTCCTGAAGATGTATCGGCACCGGATAATGGATCGCTGTAGGCACGCCGTCTGATTTTAATTTCTGCGCCGCGGCATCCCTGTTTTTAATCCGCACCGAATACTGGGCAAATACGCTCCGGCCGGTGTAGCTTTCTAAGTAAGGAGCCTTAACATTCGTGCCTTTAAATAATGCGTTGTACTTTTTTCCGATTTCAAACCTTTTTTCGGCCTCATTTTCAAAATGGGCGAATTTTGCCAGCATTACACCCGCCTGAATGGAATCAAGCCGGAAGTTTAGCCCGATATATTTATGGACATAACTTTTTGTCTGGCCATGATTCATAATGCACCGCATTTTTTCAGCAAGCCCTGCGTTGTTTGTAAAGATCATACCACCGTCACCGTAACATCCGAGGGGTTTTGAGGGATAAAAGGAAGCCGTGCCAACATCGGAGAGACCGGCATGATTTTTTGCCTTTATAAACAGCACCGAAAGACTGCGCTCCGTCTTCAATCACAAACAGGCCATGTTTCCTGGCGATTTTGTTGATCTCATCCATATCGGGTGTTTGTCCGTATAATGAAACCGGTATAATGCCTTTTGTTTTTTTCGTGATTTTCTTCTCAATCTGACCTATATCGATATTGTAATTTCTCTCATCAATATCAACAAAAACAGGCGTTGCTCCTATAAAAGCTATAACTTCAGCTGTGGCGACGAATGTAAAAGGCGTGGTGATAATCTCATCCCCGGGCTTCACTCCGTAAGCAAGAAGAGGAATGATAAGCGCGTCCGTGCCGGATCCGGCGCCGATTGCATAATTGGTTCCGACATATTGCGAGAGTTTTTCTTCAAGTTCCTTAACATCTTTTCCAAGGATAAAAGTGGCGTTTGACATATTTTCAAAAACCTTTTTGTCGATTTCTTCCTTATAAAGTTTATACTGCTGTTTCAGATCAATAAAATCCATATTTTCTCCTTGCTTTTTATTCATCAAACATATTATTAAAAAACTTTGTTTTAATGATATTTTTGAACTGCCTAAATATTATAAATTAAAATGCCATAATTGACAATTTAGCTGTAAATTGTAATAATGTAAGCATAGAAGCATTTTCCGCCAA
Organism: uncultured Spirochaetota bacterium; assembly: GCA_963783575.1. Taxonomy (GTDB): domain Bacteria; phylum Spirochaetota; class Brevinematia; order Brevinematales; family JAOACQ01; genus CAWEAK01. Next base: position 74,291 of record CAWAOD010000011.1, read on the forward strand.
ATGCCGGTTATTTTTTTTCAACCAGATAGTCAAGCTCAATTACTCCTGATTTAAAAGTCCTGGATTTTACAAGTTTCAGATTCAGCCTCTCATTGATGTCTTTAAACAATGGATTTCCTCCACCGATAATAACGGGATGAATGAAAATCCTGATTTCATCGATCAGGCCAAGTCCGAAAAAAGCCGATGCGATTCCGGCTCCGCCGAGCATTAGGTCGCCGCCCGGCTGTTCTTTAAGTTTTGTTATCTCTTCCGCAATATTCTCCCTGATGATTCTTGTATTTGCTGCGGCTTTTTCGAGCGTCCTTGAAAAAACGATTTTGGGCATATCCTTCCAGATACGTGCAAAATCGATGACGTAATCCGGGTTCGCCGAATCAAAACCGGCAACCGGCCAGTAGCCTGCCATTGCCTCATAGACTCTCCGCCCGTAAAGGAAGGCTCCCGCCTCACTCAGACGGCCGTTAATGTACCGGTGGTATTCCCCGTCAATGACAGCCCAGTCGAGATTTCTGCCAGGTCCTTCGATAAAACCGTCGAGCGTCACATTCATGCCATAAATGACTTTTCTTGCCATTTGATTTTCCCCTGGAAATTCTACTTCACGCGGATCATTACTGCATCGTAAGATACATTTTCGGAATTCTCACTTCCTTCAACCGGTCTCCAGCCGCCTGTAAGACTTTTCCCATCCATGCTGAATGTCCCCATGTATTTTGCCGTTTTCATCCAATGAGTCACTTCATCACCCCGCACATCCCACCAGTAAGGAAAAACATTCCCGGATATGCTTGAATAAACATTTGAGCGGAAAGTATGGCCCGCAGGATCATACGAAATTATTTCAAGGCTTTGAATTTTAAAGCCTTTGTAGTTTATCTCGCCTGCCGCTTTAAGAAAGAATCCACCCGGCATCCACTCAAAAGTTGTCCATCCGCTTATATTATCCTCCTTTGAGTCAAGAGTTCGGCCGGATAATTCCCAGGTGCCGACAAGTTTATCAAGGCGTTTGAGAGCCGGATCGGGGGACGGAATCTGCATGAATTCCGTATTAACTTCGGCAGTATTTAATTTTTCTTTTGTCATAACCTTTCCTCCATATTTTTCAATTAAATCATATTTCCTGCCGGTTCATATGTAAGAACGACAATGCCTTTATCGAACGATTTTGCATCCTTAAGTTTAAAAGCTTTCATAATGTTTCCGTCTGTAAACAGCTTCCTGCCGCTTCCTAAAATGACCGGATGGACCATAAGACGATACTCATCGACAAGGTCAAGTTTCATCAGAAATTTCACGAGTTCACCGCTGCCTGCAACAAGGATATCCTGTCCCGGCATTTCTTTCATCTTTTTTATTACCGCTTCAATATTTTCCCTGATGATAGTTGAATTGTTCCATTCGGCTTTTTCAAGCGTCTTCGATACGACAAATTTTGGAATGCCGTTCATTCTGTCTGCAAACCCAGCATCATCTTTCATAGACGGCCATGCTTTTGCAAAACCCTGGTAGGTTATCCGCCCGAGAAGAAGAGCTCCGCTTGAGAAAAGCTCATCATATTTGAACTTAGCAGCATCAGCGCCCCAGAATTTAAAGCTCCAGCCGCCATTCACTGTTTTTTCCGAACCGCCAGGGTCTTCCATTACACCGTCAAGCGTCAGGTACTCGGTTGCTATTATTTTTCTCATATTAAAAACTCCTATTTTAAACCGGTTAAACCTCAGTTTAAGATTTCGGGGCAAGGTACCTCCTCGCACAGGCGGATGCAGGATACCGTTTTACGGAAGCTGAAGAGATAAAACATACCCCCGAGAAAAGTGACCAGTGAAAACAGGAGCAAAAGATTGCTGTAACCATAGCTCCCCGGCATCGTAACGACGGGGAGGAGCTGAAATTCAAGCCACCTTCCGTCGAGAATTTTTCCTGCCAGCGCGGTTCCGACAGCGCCGGAAATTATGGAAACAAGATTAAACAGCCCCATACCGATACCGGTTTCCTGTTCGGGAAGGGTCTGGGAAACGCTGTTTATCATGGCCGTCTGGAAGAGTGAAAAACCTGTATATGTCAGCAGCAAAGCGGCGGCAATGATCAGGGATGAAAAGCTCAGCAGGAACGACATCAATATCATGCTTGCAATCAGAAGGATCAGACCGATGGCTACAACAAAATTATTGCCTTTGCGGTCGGCTAGTGAACCGGCGATAGGGCCGAATATAACAGAGCTTATTGCACCGGGAAAAAGTATCAGGCCGATCTGGCCGGTACTCAGACCATGGATTTCATGCAGCATTAGTGGAATAATGAACAGGATACCGATAACTATTGAGAACAGGCTGAAACCGACAATAACCCCGCTTCGAAACCTGGCGTTTTTGAACAGCTCCGGTTTAATGAACGGTTCGGAAGCCGTAAGTATGCGGTATATGAATGCGACAAGGAAGAAACCGAATGCCGCCAAGAAATACCATTCGCTGAAGTTCAGGTAAACGACAAAACTACCGACCGCCAATGCAATCAATGCAGCACCGGTAATGTCGACACTCCCTGCCCTGCGTGGTTCTTCAGGAAGTTCCCTGACGAGAAATCCGATCGAAACAAGCATGAGGAGTGGAATAAGGAACAGGTACGACCAATGAAGTGATCCCGACACGAATCCTCCGATGACCGGTCCGACACCGATTGCGAATGAAACTGTTGAAGTTATAACGCCAAAAATCTTTCCCCTTTCCTGATCGGAAAAGTAGCGGGCAACAACAACAAAAATAAGCGAAGGGATTGCAGAAGCCCCGATCCCCTGAATGGCCCTGGCCAATATAACAAGCGGATAGGAAAACTGAAGAACAAAGCCCATGATTGACCCCGTGTTGTATAAAACAATCCCTATGACTATCAAATGGCGAAGGCTGTATATATCGGACAGTTTTCCATAAATCACGGACCCGATGCCGAAAAAGACAAGGAAGATAGTCATCATCCAGCTTACACCCGAGTGGCTGAGGGCGAACTGTTCGGCTATCCTGGGCGTTGAAACATTGAACACGGTCTCGTTTAAAACCGAGAAAAATATTAAATAAATTATCCAGGGGACCAGCTTTTTCAAATTTTTAGTTTTCAAAATATATCTCCTTATTAAAGGCTATTGTAATAGCCTTTATATTTTTTAATCAAGCTTCTTTTTTATTTTAAGGGCTCGTAATTAAGGATCACGTTTCCCGATTTCATTTGCTTAACATTTATCAGTTTCAGCTTAAACCTTTCATTGATGCCTTTTAATAAAGGCTTGCCCCCACCCAGGAAAAGCGGGTTCAAAAAAATCACGAATTCATCTATCAAGCCGAATTGAATAAAGCTCAATGCAAGATCGGAACTGCCGAATATTGCCATATCCTTGCCCGGCATTTCTTTAAGTTTATTTATTTCACCGGCATTAAAGTTTTTTACAAGCCTTGTATTATGCCATTCCGCCTTTTCGAGAGTTTTTGAAAAAACGATTTTAGGCAGGTTATTCATTCTTTCTGCAACGACAGAATCATCATTAATGGCCTGCCCGGTCGGCCAGTAACTGGCCATGAGCTGGTAAGTAACCCGTCCGAAAATAAGGGTTTCCAGCCTGTTCAGAAAATCAACCGCATATTCGTTAAATTCGGCATCCACATTATGCCAGTCAATTTCCCTGTTAGGGCCTTCATAATAACCGTCAAGGGTTATCAGATTTTGAAAAATAATTTTTCTCATGACAGGAACCCTCCTTAAAAATACTCTATGGATTGTCCAAAAATTAGAAGTGCCTCTGTTATAATAATAATTAAAAAATATCAGAACGGAAACTTTTCCAAAGGCTTTTGTTTGATCGGAAATGGGGCTGAAATGCCGTTCTCCCTTTTGGGAAAAGGGAAGCAAAAGCCTGTTCCTTTCTTTCCTGGACAGCCAGGATAGAAAGGAACCAAAAGAAAGGAGCTGCCCCCGCAGCATATATTATACTGGGCTTTTTTAGTTATGCTAAGATCGGAGAAACACCGCGAGTATTGGAAAGATCACCGTAAAACCCGGATACCAAGTAACTACGGGCGCAGGATGCGCCATGACAGCTTTACTTTTACCAATCAAGCAGTGCAGAATATCAATACTTAATTGTATTAATACAAATTATTTATTTAATAAGTAGCAAGTCGGCAATTAATACCTTTATGACATTACCCTACAATTAAGTATTGATATTCTGCGAGCGACACTATGTCGCACAGAAATGGCGCTCATACTGCGGGGATGAAAGTCTTGTAAAAATGAGGATTTCCGTTTCACCGATTGTATAATTAAAATAAAAAAGCCGGACCTAAAAATAATCCGGCTTTTATATTTGATTCAAAAATCTATATCTTTTTAAGAACATATATTACTTTGTTTAATTTATCATGGACAGTTAATACCGAGGCGTCCCTGCTCAAAAAAACGGTGCCGACATTTATATTATTTAATTGGGCGGGCAGGCTTTCTTCCTTCCACGTTTTTCCTCCGTCTGCGGTTTGAAGAATCATCCATTTTTGTTTCTGTTCTAAGATAGCTGTTATAAGGGTGCCTTTACTTTCATCGGTAAAGCGGAGTGCTGCTTTTGGAGCCGTTGGAACCATGATAAGCAGTTGTCTGCCTTTAAAGTCTATTTTATGCGAATCCCAGGTCTTACAACCATCCTTTGTTATAAAAAGATCACCGCTCAATGTGAAAAGAAATCCCTGATCTTTGGAAAGCATGTGGATTGCCATAATATTTTTTATCTGCGGGGGGAGTGTAATCTCCGTCCAGCTTTTTGCGCCGTCATAGGTGACGGCCAGTCTGCTTTGCGAAGCTATCCAGCCTGACTCGGGATCTATGAAACTTAAATACCTGCATTCATTGGGTTCAAAATTACCGAAATCTGCCGCTTCGACCCATGTCACTCCGCTGTCATGGGATACGCGGACATTACCATTGTTTCCGCTCGTCCATGCGTTATTCGGATCAAGAATTTCCAGCCCGAAACGGCACGCGGAAACATTTACACCATTCGGCCAGCTTTTGCCGCCATCGGATGTATAATGAACTTCACCTGCATATCCGGCTGTAATCCCGTTTGTCAGGTCGTAAAAACCGGCTATGTAAACAGCGTTGGTATTATAAGGGGAACTAAGCTTTATTTTCCATTTTACTGCGGCAAAAGCGCTGCCGGTAAATAATACAGTCAAAAATATCAGGAAAGCGAGCGGGAACATGATTTTTTTCATATAATATTCCTCCTTTAAAATTTCATATAAAACTTGGATTCATTTTTTATCAATAAGTCTTTACTCTCCTCTTTTTGTTGTGATCTTGTCGACATCAGGTAAAGCGCATCTTCTATTGATATTGTTTCCGATTCATCTTTATAATAATCAATTCGTTTGATAAGATCCTTATCACAGATGGTATTACTGGCCGCTCTTGAGGCCAATGAAATTATTTCCGTAACGTCGCCTCCATATGTAACCGATATTTCCAGAAGATCTTTTAAGCGGGGAACTTCATGATCCGCCTTTGCTGCAATCTCCGCGATCCATGTAACCGGCATCGATTTATAATCAGCGCGGGGAATAATCCGGCCCGCGGTTCTGATTACATCCCTGTTATACCTGGCGATTCGGGCTGCAGCCAGCAGGCGTTTCATCGCATCATTTCGCGACTTTGACGTACTGTAATAGCTTTCAATCTCTGAAGCTAATTTCTGGCCCGGCGCTAATGCGCTGGTAAGCGTCACAAAAGAAAGAATCATAAATATTCCCAATAAAATAAGATTGATAATTCGGTTATGCGCTTTGAAAAACATGATCTTTTTCAGCCGCCATTTGATCTGTCCAGGGCCGACTGCAATTGAAGCCATGGCTGGATTCGGCAAAAATGAACCGGATATTCTTTCCAGCATGCGTATGATAATAAGCGCGTAATTCCTTCTTTCCACAGGTTCTATGCGGGAAAGAACCCTTGAATCGCATGCCGCCTCCGCATCATTCTTCATCCGGTAAAATGCGTACCAGATAAGAGGGTTAAACCAGTGCAGAATCTGGAATAAATTGATCAGCCAATTGATAAGAATGTCTTTTCTTTTATAATGAAAAATCTCATGCATAAAAATGTAACGCAATTCATTATAATTAAAATTATTTTCCAGGTCAGCCGGCATCAGCAGCTTCGGATGAAATAATCCGTAAATAGAGGGAATATTTATTGCATTACCGTAATATATCCCTATTGCTTTATTTATTTTTAATTCTTTTTTACATTCATTCCAGATTTCTAAAATCTTACCACTGTTAATATAAATAAAGTTTTTTTTGATTTTAAAACCATAGAAAATATGAATCCAGACCGTATAAAAAACCAGGAGAATGACTCCCGTAAACCAGATTAAACCAAAATGACCTATAAAATTCATATTCGAATTTGAACCGGATGTATTTCCTGAGGTATTTTGAAGAGGTTTGTTTTCAAGCGGCAAACCATTGTTCCGGCCGGTTATCATAGAGGAAAAAATATTGGTAAAGTTTTCGTTCAAACCGGGGATATCCAGGCTATAGCTGCTGAACTGGTTTCCGTTAATCTTTACCAGGTTGAAAATACTTGCGATGCTGCCTGGTCCAAAAGGCACCGCCAGTTTCAGAATAAAAATGAACCAGAGCGCATACTGCCAGAAAGGGCTTAAATAATTTCGAAAAACAAGCTGGATTCCAAGAATCAATAGTATCAATATACAGGCCATAAATGAAGAAATAAGGATCCAGTTAAAAAATATATTGATATTCATAAATTACTCCTTTTTTTTATCCAGTATGCGTTTGAGTTCAGCGATCTCTTCCGGAGAAAACTTTCTCGCGTCCAGGAAGCTTGCAAGCATAGCCTGAAGAGCCCCGCCATGGACCCTATCCAGGAAAGTTTCATTCTCAATCCGTACGCATTCGGCTTCAGGAACTATCGCGTAATAAGTAAAAGTACGGTTTTTTTTATCAACCCCTAAGGCCCCTTTCTTCACAAGCCTGCTTAGGAATGTTTTTATCGTACGGTGATTCCAGCTCGTCTTCTCAGACAATTCATTCACAACCTGGCTGGCAGTCATTGGCCCTTTCGACCAAATTTCCCTCATAACCGTCCATTCCGTATCTGAAATATGCGGTATAGTTTTCACATAAACCTCCTGTTAATGACTACAAATGAAGTCATACATATTACAATTGTAGTCAATTTTTGTCAAGATAAAATAAAAAATATTTTTTCATGCAACATATGCAATCAGTGCACTGCCATGCAACATTGTGTTACTGAAGAACTAGCGTTCGGCTGGATGTTAACTTTTAGGCGGATATCATGGAGCATCCTGCTCCCTTTATTACTTGGTTTTTCCCGATTTAGCTCACATCCTGTTTCATACGGAATTTCATTCCTTATAGATCGGTAGGTCGCTTTTCCGAGTCGCTCTCAACAGTGACTTTTCTTTCCTGGGCAGCCAGGGAAGGTGCCGCCCGAGAGGGCGGGTTGCTATCGGAAGCTCGCTGCGGCAAAACACACTCACGCCGATGCGGCCTATCTCTGTGAGTATGTTTTGCCTCCGCTTATCTTTCCGAAAGCCTTGTAAAAAAGAACAGCCGGGAAATTTATAAACAATTCTTTTATCATTAATAAAAATCTAAAATTACCAATTCTTTTTGGTTATTCGCCGGCTGTTCCAAGTATGATAAATATCAAAGTAATTCCAATTAAGAAATACTCCGGGGGGATGTTTCCCCAAAGACGGGGAAATGGTAAACAAGTTCGGGGAGGCAGTGTTTTGATTCGGGGGAATCATCCCCGAAAGCTGGGAGAGTATATTTTCACATGAAATTTGTTAGTTTCGAAGAGATATTATCCATCCGGCGGTTCTCAAACCTACTGAGCGCGCTATAGACACAGGGTACTACAAAAATAGTTAATAAAGTAGAAACTATTACACCCCCGATCAGGGCAATCGCCATTGGGATCCGGCTTTCCGCCGACGGACCGATTGAAAGCGCGGGGGGAACTGCTCCAGCTATTGTCGCAAGCGAAGTCATCAAAATCGGACGTAAACGTATAGGACATGCTTCCAACAGGGCATCTTTGACGGATTTTTTCCCCTCCGTCCTGACCCGTTTTGTAAAATCAATCAGCAGAATTGAATTTTTCTTTACAATTCCCATTAGAAGGATGAGTCCAATCATACTGTAAATATTGATAGAACGGCCGGTGGCGTACAGGGCAATTAAAGCGCCTGAGGCGCTGAATGGTAGAGCCATTAAAACTGTGACGGGGTCAATGAAACTATTGAACTGTACCGCGAGTACCATATATGCGATAAAGACACCCAGAATCAAGGCGAATATAAGACTTTGATAAGATTCATCGAATGTCTTGGAACTGCCGCTCATAGTAATATAATAGCCGACAGGCAGGACCCGTTTGGATATTTCTTCAACAGCTTGCAGGGCCTTCTGCTGAAAACTCCCGGCTTTTACATTGGCATAAACGGTTATTGCGCGTTCGCGATTATATCGATTTACGGTAACCTTTGTATTCTTTTCCTCAATATTGACAAGATTGTATAGTGGTATCCTTTGACCATGATTGTTCCATACATAGAGGCTTTTTATCTTATCTTCAGGAAATTGCTTTGTGTCTTCAAGTTTTACATTAATATCATAACGGTGGCCGCCCTGGGGATATGTTCCGATTATAATGCCTCCTATCATCGCGTTCACTGTTTGATCAATACCGGCAATGCTAACCCCATACTCTATGGCTTTTTTTCGGTCCGGAATGATATGAAGTTCGGGAGCCCCTTCCTGATAATCCGAGTCCAGATCATTGACAAGGCCGGTTTTATCCAGTTCAGTCATAATCTGGCGTGAATACCCGGCGAGTTTGTCCCAATCAGGGCCCTGCACCGTAAATTCGACAGGGAAACCCCTGGAAGCCACGAAACTTTTCATCGAAAGATCCTGAAGAACTGCCCGGACATTATGCAGCTTATTGAAACGGCTGCGGCATAGCGCCATAAATTCCTGCTGGCTCAGCTCATGCCCTGCATCCGGATCAATACCACGATGCCTGCGGTCTTTCATAGTAACCAACACCTGCCCGCTGTTTGCGTCGCCCGGGGAACCTCCCCCAACTTGAAGGACATATCTGTCAATTTCCTTCCTTGTCGCAAGGAATTTTTCAACCTCGGAAAATCTTGTATCGGAATAATCAAGTGATGATCCTATGGGCGTCTTCAGGCGGATGTTAAAACGGCTCTGGTCCTCAGCGGGAAGAAATTCTTTATTGATGTAGCGTATGGTCAGGAAACTCAAACCGAAGAAAGCGAATGACAGAATAATAACGATCAACCGGTGTTTCAATACCCATAATAGTGAGATTTTATAAATATTTGTCAATCCGGAAAGGAGCCAGTCCATAAACCTGCCTATAATTGTCTTCCTTTTCCCGGCATCGACAAACTGGGAGCAGAACATTGGGGTTAGTGTTAAGGCATTTACCAGGGATAATAATACCGCTACAGTTATTGTTACCCCGAACTGGAAAAAATATTTCCCTATCACACCGCTCATAAACGCGACAGGCAGAAAAATAGCCACAATTGAAATAGTCGCCGCGATAGCGGCGAAACTTATCTCTCTGGAACCATCAATTGCCGCATTAAGCCTGTTTTTTCCCTTTTCCTGGTGCCGGACAATATTTTCCAGCACTATTATGGCATCGTCGACAACTATTCCGACAGATAGGCTCAATCCCATTAAAGTAAATGTATTTAATGTAAATCCGGAAAAATATAGCACGATGAAAGTCCCGATTACCGAAGTCGGCATGGATAATAACACATTCAGAGTTGATGACCATGAACCGAGAAATATAAAACAGACGAAAGCGGTAAGAAGTATGGAAAGAATGAGTATGAAATTCAGTTCTTTGACAGACTGTTCAATATAACGTGTACTGTCGAAATTAATTGCCAGATGCATTCCCTCCGGAAGAGTTTTCTGTATCTCATCAACCTTGGCGCGGATTGCCCTGGCTACATTAACCGCATTTGCGCCGCGCTGTTTTCTAATACTCAGTCCGACACCTGGGACACCGTTTCCACGGCTCATTCTTGTAATATCTGCAAGGCCTTCGTCGACTTTTGCCACATTTTTAAGAGAAAGAAGGGCATAGTTTGGCTGTCCGTTACGCTGATCAATATTTAAATTCTCAAATTGTTTAACAGATGTCGCTTCACCCATTATACGTACGAAAAGCTGCTTATTGTCCTTGTTGATGATGCCAGCCGGTGATTCCGTATGCCCTTTCTGAATGGCATCGATAATATCAGATACCGTCAAATCATAATCGTTAAGCTTTTTCGCGGACAGCCAGATCCGCAGGTTCGGATCAACATATCCGCCTAGAGTGATATCGCCCACTCCCGTAACCATGGCAAACTGATTTTTCAAACGGTCGTTGACAAATTCCATCAGATACCTTAGCGGGTACCGGGCGCTGTCCAAAGTCAGTAACATAATAGGCTGGTCTTCAGGGTTAACTTTTGAAATAGTCGGAAGCTTGGCGTCCTTTGGAAGCCGCTGCTGAATTTGAGCTACCTTGGCCTGTACATCCTGGACCGCGATATCGATATTACGGCTAAGATCAAATTCAATAGTAACAGTCCCTTCACTATTTTCCGATTGGGAAGTAACATGACGGACACCCTGGATGCTCATCACCGCGTCTTCCACGGTGTCCACGATCTCTGTCTCTATGATTTCAGGCGCGGCGCCTTCCAGTCTGATATTTACCGATACTACCGGAAAATCAACATCCGGAAGCTGGCTGATTCCCATCCTCATAAAAGAAATCCCGCCCAGCACAATGAGACCTGTCATCAACATCCAGGCAAATAAAGGGCGTTTTATAGACAGTTCAGGCAATGTCATAATTTAATATCCTCCGGGAGCTGGAACTCACCGGAATAAATGCGCAAGCGCAACCATTCCAGTTGAGCTGAATATATTAGGGAGTCCAGCGTACGGAATGAATCTTCATAAGAACTGTATGCTGAAAGAACATCGGTAATTTTTACGGCTCCAACCTTGTAATCTTTTTCCATTAGCTGATAATTAGTTTTAAGATATTGAAGGGCTTCCTGAATTGTGTTGATCTGGTTAATATCGGACAAAAGAGACGCGTATGAAATACGGATATCACGCTGGATACCGTTATAAAGGTATTGATAAGCGGAATCTGACTGTCTATTCAATGATTCAGCCTGCCGGATTCTTGATTGAATGTAAGTACCTGAAAAAAGGCTGTATGTAAGGGATAGCTGAATATTCCAATTCCAGGATATATTGTTTATTAACTGGGAATTACCCGCTGATATTGCCAGGTCGGCCCAGGGGTACTGTTCGCTCTTTTCTATATCAATCGCCTTTTTGGTACTGAAGCTTTGAGCTTTTGCCGCTTTTAAGTCGGGGCGTTCCTCCATGGATTTAAGAAATTGATTAATTTCCGGGAGATTCCCAGGCAGATTTGTTTCTGAAACCAGTGTAGTAAAATTTGAAACGCCTGTCAAAAATTGAAATAACTCAAAGACATTTGATAGTTCTCCTTCCATTTGCGCCTGCTGGGAATAGGAAAGTGCCCAGGCAGCCTTAGCGCTTGACAAATCGCTTGCCCGGCTTCTGCCTATCTTTACCCAGGACTCAATTTCTTTTGTTTGTTCATTATAAAGCCCAACCTGATTCCGGATATGCTCCAGTTGTTTCCGGATATTTACCAGATTATAAAAAACTATTGCCGAATCCAGGTATAGCTGATCGTAAGCCCAATTCCAGGCCTCTTTCTGCTCCTTAATCAGCGACTTAGACTGCTCAAGTATTGCAATGCTTTTAAAGCCGCGAAATATAGGCTGCGACAGTGAAAGTTCAAGACCGCCGTTGAGTGGCGCGGACTGGGTTTGCGAAGAATAGCCGCTTCCGTTTACGGAAAGGGCCGGCATGAAATTCTGTCTAGCCTGCAGGTAAACTTCCTCTGCCTGTTTCAATGACTCACCCTGGTTAGCAATGACATAACTCTTTTCTACCGCTTTCAGGAAGCAGTCATTCAGGGTCAGGTTAGAATCTGGGGAGGTATTTAATGTCATAGCAAATAACAAACTTATTATCGGCATAATGATTTTATTTATTCCTTATACAATTTTCTATAAATCGATATTTACAAAATGATGATTCAGAGAATTACAGAAAAGTTTTTTAGGATATTCTCGATATTTGGATTCAAGTATATAATTTTATAAGAAAAAAGTCAAAATAGAAATGAGCTTCTTATATTATAAGCCGCTTAATTATCACAATAAGAAAATCGAAACTCTTGTTAAAATATCAAAAATTTTAGCATTGACATTTGACTGATAAAATTGTATCTTTTGGTATTATCTTGATAAAGTTAAGGAGGCTTCATAATGAAAGATAAAAATTCGAATGGTTTTTTATCCGCTGTTCCGTTTGTATTTTTCCTCGCCATCTCGCTTTTAGGCTGCGCGGGTGAAAATAAAAAGCTGACAAAAGCTGAAATAAGCTCTCTTGTTCCTTCAGGCCAGGTTGAAAACGGAGTACGGATAATAAAGGTCAAGGCTGTTATGTATGAATTCACCCCCAATCCTATTGTCGTTAAAAGCGGAGAACAGGTGCAATTAGAGGTTACCAGCCAGGATACGACTCATGGGATCAACATTCCCGCTTATAAGATTGACTGCAGGCTTGAACCCGGGAAAACCGAAGTAATAACTTTTAAGGCTCAGGAGGAAGGGAGAATTCCTTTCCGCTGCTCTGTTTTTTGCGGGACAGGCCACTTTGGGATGCACGGGGATTTAGTTGTTTTACCTGCGGATCAATAATAATAAAACCTATTTTGAAATTTAATGATTTGCTTTGCCAGTCAGGGATCTTGAAGTCTTAAATTATTCGTTACAAGCCGAGGCGAGCGTGATGACGATCGCCTCGATACAATTTTTGCTGATGCAAAAATCACTCGGCGACCGAAGCATGTTTTATACGATTCAATAATAATAAGTTGACTTGTTTTACCATAAGTATTATAATTTCCCAGCACGAGACATAATCTTTTAGGTAATTTTCTGCGGTAATGCGTATATATGGGCGATAGCGAAGGCTGTCGCCTTTTTTTGTGGGAAGACTTCGAAACCGCTTGGTAATTATAAAAAATAAGGAAATATTGCAATGCCCTATATGTATATCATTGAATGCTCGGATCAAAGTTATTATACCGGAAGCACATGGCATCTGGAACAACGGATTGAGGAGCATAATGCCGGATTGGGAGCGAATTATACTAGAAAGCGGCTGCCTGTCAAACTGGTTTATTATGAGGAATACAACCGTATTGATGATGCTTATAAGAGGGAAAAGCAGGTACAAAATTGGGGACATGTAAAGAAAAAAGCATTGATAGAAGGTAATAAACTTAAATTATCTGAATCAGCAAAAAAGTATTTGAAAAGCCTTCTTCGCTCCCCGAGTGATCGTGATAGCGATTGTATCGAGGGGAGTGTCATAGTGATCGCCTCGATACAATTTTTGCTTCGCAAAAATCACTCGGCGACCGAAGCCACTTTTATACAATTCAATAATAATAAGTTGACTTGTTTGAATATAAGTATTATGATTTTCCCGGCATATGACATACACTTGTAATACTGTTTACTGTGGTTATACCTATATTATTAAATAAAATTGGATATAAATATGCAAAAGCTTTCGAAAATTAACAAAAACAAAAAAAAGAAAAAATATACGTTTGTTAAAGATATAAAGTCTTGGATTATTAGTTTATTTACTGAAAATAAAATTAAAACTATTTTTGCAAATATAATTTTCTTTATAATAATACTTTGCATAATTATTATAACTCTTAATAATATAAAAAAAGATTTATTACTATTTGAGAGATTTGAAATAGTTGATAGTTTGGAAAAAAAGGGATAACTCAAAAGTTTTAACCCGGAAAATATTTGACAAACTTATCGAATTAAATGAAACTGCTAAGTTTTATACTAATTCAATGTTTTTTAATGTTTTCCAGGTAAACAATCATAATAACAAATTAACAAAATCTTTTGATATAAATGACCAAAAATTTCAAATGAATCCATCTGATTTATCAATAAATTATGGTTTACCAGAGTTTTCATTATCTATTAATGATTTGTATAGTCTAATTAGTGATATTTTAGGACTCTATAAAATTAAAATTGGTGGAGAAATTGTAGAAAATAATAAATCCTATGAATTAAAATTAAGAATATCTACAAAAAAAAGAATTTATGAAGAAATAATTTTTCGAGATAATATTGAAGAACTGATATCAAATGCGGCAGAAAAAATTTATAATTATAGTTATCCTTATGATTATGCTCTATATTTATTTCATAAAACACCACCTGATACTAATATTCAGGAAATAATTGAATTTTCTAATACTATCCAAAATGGTATTCAATATGAGGACAAACCATACAAAATTTATAATTTATTAGGTTGTATAAAAATTTTTTATGCTACAAAAAAATATTTAACCAATGATTATGATTTATTTAAACAAAAAATTCTGGAATCTATAGAAGATTTTAAAAAGTCTTATAATCTAAATAATAATAATTATGATAATTTAATGAATCTCGGCCTGATATATTATTTTTACTTACATGATAATAAAAATGGAACCTACTATTTTAATAAAGCAATAAAAATTAAACAGGATTTATTTACTTTATTTTACTGGGGCTCATCATATTTAATGCAAACAGACAATATAAAACCAGTAATTAAAAAAGCTGAAAAATTAGCCAATAAAGATAAATCTATTAATCTTTATTTAGGTTTGCTTTATCTTTATGAAAATCAATATTATAAATCAATTCAATCTTTTTCAAATTTATTAATAGATAATCCCTCAAATGATAATGGATACAATGGCATTGGAATGAACTATATGGTTCAAACAAATTATAAAGAGTCCAGAAATTATTTTTATAAAGCTTTGAAACTTAGCCCTTCAAATCAAAACACGTTAAATAATATTTCTTTATCTTATTTATGTGAAACAAATATCAAAGCCGCAAGCTCAAATTATTTATTGATGCTTAAATATGATTCAAACTCATTTTTAGCTTATTATGGACTTGGCTATGTAAAATATAAAGAGAAAAATTATTATTCCAGTTTAACATACTTGGAAAAAGCATTATTCATATCTCCTTTCAGTGAACAAGTTTATTACTCTATGGGAAGTAATTATAAAGAATTACAAAATACTAATAAGGCAATAGGATACTATAAAAAAGCATTAAA
The DNA here is from genome assembly GCA_963783575.1 of uncultured Spirochaetota bacterium. Lineage (GTDB taxonomy): Bacteria > Spirochaetota > Brevinematia > Brevinematales > JAOACQ01 > CAWEAK01. Next base: position 89,713 of record CAWAOD010000011.1, read on the forward strand.
AATTAATCCTTTTTTATTAGAAGCTTATAGTAATCTAAATATGATATATGAAAATAATAAAGATGATTCAAATTTAATTCTTTTAAGAGAAAACTTTTTAAGTAATAATTTTGATATTTCCATAGCTAATAAATTGATTATCCAGTATTATAATTTAAAAAATTATGATGATGCTATCTTATACTCAAAAAAAATTATCGAAAAAGATCCTACTAATGAACTTGCGTATCTTAATTTAACTATTAATTATGATGGTAAGAATGATCTTACTAATGCATTGTTATCTATAAATAAACTAATATTAATGAACAACACAACTAACAATAATTCTCTTTTTAATCATTCTGTCAAAGGACGCATACTATCAAAAATGGAAAAACATAAAGAAGCAATAAAAGAATTGGATTTCGTTACTATAAATGATACAAATGATATTTTAAGTCTGTTTATACAAGCAGAAGAAGCATTCATATATTTAAGTAATAAAAACTTAGTTTATAAATATACAGATAAAATATTAAAAATGTCACCAACAAATAAAAAAGCATTATTATTAAGAAAAGAAGCTGAAAAGTTTAAATAAATGAACAATGATAATAATCAACTAATTAAGGTAAATGGTAAAAAGATGTACCTAAAATGGTTATTCTTTTTGTTAAGTTTAATAATACTCTGCATCATTGCTTTTATACTATGTCATGAAAAAGGATTTGCAATATCAGGTTTATTAATTGGTTTTTTTGGTTTTGGAGCTACTATTTATACGCTTCAAAAAGGAAATATTATTCGAGAATCTGAATTTATTGAAAGACTTTGCGGTGTCTTTGAAAGACCTAATATCAGCAAGCTCTATTATAAAATTGAATATAACCATCTTGACCCTATTTTAGATGAATCCGAGGATGAAAAAGATTTAGATGAATTGATTAGTTTTTTTGATAGTATGGAGTATTATCACAGGAAAAAAATAATCTCTGATGATGAAGTGGAATTTGTCGCTGTTGAATTGTTGACAGTTTATGAGAATAAAGTTGTTCGTCAATATATAAAGAAAGTTCAAAAATATTTTAAAAAATATCAACATGAAAATTATCCCATCAACTGGTTTTCAAGATTTAGCTGAAAAACTAATAAAAAAACCAAAATTCAATATTTATAAAAAGAAATAATAACCTTTAACTCTTTACTCTCAAAACCATCTGCTATGTCATTTTTCCACAACATCACTCACTTCAATTTTCTTACTCAATCCATCCCCCTTTCATTATATATTATTAACCGGCACAAAAAGTTCAGAATTTTGCCGACAGAGGCTCAAATGATTTTTAGTTCCGTTAACTGGCCGGCAATGGTGTCTGCCTGGTTCTGAATATTGCCGTCGATTCAATCTGGTACTGGCCAAATATTTTTTTCCGTCCCCGTCCCCCGGAGTATGAACGCCATCCCTGTGCGACATCGCTGCCGAACTAGCGTTCGGCTACTTTTAACTATTGGAAGAATGTTATGGAGCATCCTGCTCCAATTGATTATTTGATTTGTTGGTTTATACCAGTGATTCTCTTTCCTGTAGCTTTTTCCAATAATCTTTAGCATAATAAAATAAGCTTGCTTAAACGCACCCCGCAGCATTAGCACCATTTCTGATTGAGCCTTAGTATGGTTAAAAGAGAATTCGGATTAATAACTGTTGTTATTCATGTCAAATAAAATAATAAATGTATAACTTATCTCACGGCAGGGATGCCGTGACCGACGCATAAAGCCAGGGACGGCGACATAAGGAGGCTATTATAATAAGATTTCTTTAATTCAAAAACTTGAATAACAACACCTCGGAATGATCAGATTGCTTCACAAGAAATGGCGCTAATGTGAAGGGGCGATTTTTCTTTTCGATTCCTTTTCTTTTGATCGTTCAAAAGAAAAGGAATAAAGCCTATTACCGCGGCTTTGCGGTTCTTTATTTTAGGATAAAATCCCTATTGTTATTTATGGATAAATATTATAAAATATAGTGTTAAGTTAATCGTGTTCAGAGGATTTTTATGAATTATACCAGAAAAAGCCTTGCAAATAAGTTGAATATCGGGATAGAAACATTGCGGTATTATGAAAAAATGGAATTAATACCGGCCCCTCAAAGAGCGGCTAATGGCTACCGGATTTATACCGAGGATGATGCTTCTAAAATCAATCATCTTTTAGCGGCAAAAAAATATGGATTTTCATTAAAAGAAATTAAGGCAATGATAGATAAGGCGGAAAATTCCGAATTGCAAAATGAAGATTTTGAGCTTTTATTCCGCAACAAAATCAATGATATAGATAGTCAGATCAGCGAATTGAACAATCTCAAAAAACTTCTTCTGAATTTTATTCAACCCAAATGAGTAATAAGATTTTTTACTAAACTATGCGATTCTTTATACTTTTTTTATGAAGAGGTCATCTCGGTAGTGCTGTAAAGCAAGTAGCGGTGAACTCGATGACCGTTCCCCGAGTCCACTGCTTCTTCATTTTACAGCACTACGAGGGGAACATTTTAAGATCTGTTCAATTTAATTAACCATTCTTTTAAAAAAAAGCTTGACACTGTTCTATACTACAGGGTGTATAATGAATATCGGAGGATATTTTATGATCAATAACAACGGACAAAACAATCCGGACGGTTCATTACCCGTTTATACCCTCACAGGCGCGGGCGGCCATCTCGGCGGGCTGGTTCTTAATTATTTGCTGGATCAGGTTCCGGCTAAACAAATTATCGCGGCAACACGGTGCCCTGAGCTATTGGCCGATTTTACGGCTCAAGGTGTTGCCGTACGAAGGGCGGATTTTAACGATCCGTCATCATTGCCGGAAGCGTTTTCAGGCGCGGCAAGACTGCTTATTATCAGCACAAATGAATATCCTATGGAAAAACGCTCCGCTCAGGATAGGGCGGCGATATCAGCTGCTGTCAAAGCCGGGATAAGGCATATCACGATTACTTCTTTTTCCCTGTCGAAGGCGGCGGATGAAGATGATGAAAATCCCTGGCTGCGGGGCCGCCGGCAAACCATGGAAACGCTTGCGGGGTCCGGCGCGGAATGGACTGTGCTTAATATGAATATCTGGATGGCCGGAGTACCGTACTTTCTTAACGCTTTGCGCATTGGAGAACAGGTACTTGTTCAGGAAGGTTCGGGCAAACCTTGCTGGATTACTCATGAAGATTATGCCAGTACGGCGGTATCCGTACTGACCGGTAAGGCTTTGTTCAGCGGCGCTGTGGATGTAACCGGCCCGGAATCTCTCGGTATTGACGATATAGCCCGCCGCTGGTCAGACCTTCATAGCCGCAAGCTTGAGGTTCAAATCCTGCCCGGCAGGGAAGTGATTGAAAGATTGGCTTCGAACGGTATGCTTTTGGAATCGGCGCATGGAATTGCTAGTTACTGCGAAATGTTTCGGTTATTTGACGTGAGGGTTTCAGATACTGTGGAGCGTGCGACTGGAACTCCCCCGTCCACGGTGGACAGGCTGCTTCAAGCACTTAGCATTGATTGAGATTTATTGATAAATATCCGGAGGATTAAAAATGTTTTACTTGAGGTATATTGTTATAGTAATTCTATTCATGGCGCTTTCAGTTGGGGTGGTTTTTACTATGGGTAGTAAGCAGCTTGTGCCTATGAAAACTTATTCAGTAATAGGCATCCCCGATGGAGAGTTTCTTCATTACGGTATTTATATCGGTGATGAAAAAAGTTCTGATCTTTATATGGTTGCGAAAAAGGTTACGGATGGAAACGGAAAGTTGTTTTACCTTGTTTATTCCGATGAGATTACAGTTTCGGGCGAAAAAAAGCTGCCGGAAAATTACTCAAATTGGCCGTCATTTTATCTGGTAGACCCAGCCCGGGGTTCATTAATCGAAGCGAAAGTCAGCTACAGCACCAATGATTTTCAGGGTAATTCCCCGGACGATCTTAAGGGCATGATATACTCTCACTATCAATTGTACCTGAACGAGGGCTATGTGGAATACAGGTCAAAAAAGGTTAAGGATAATAAAACAAATGAATATAAAAACAGGGTGAGGATAAATCCTGATTTTCCTTCCTGGGACGGGAATTCGGCGGGTTATTTATCCATGCGGTTTATGGATGTAAGCAGCCCGGGAATTATGTATATAATCAGCCCGGGAGGCTTGAAAGATCCCATTCCTTTTACTTACAGGTATGTAGCAAAGGAAACTATGTTAACAAAAGTTGGAAAATTCCGTGTTAACAGGGCAAAAACCGTTCTGGGCGATCCTTTCCTCGGTAAGCTTATGGAACCTATATTGAAGAAAGCCGATTTATGGTTTGAGGATTCGGACAGGAGGCTTTTAGTAAAAGTCGACGGCTTTGGACAGGTGCTGGTACTTGAGGAGATTTCTAATGTTAAATAAAAAAGGAAAGTTTCGAGTGGAGTCTTATGTATTAGCTCTCTTCCTGCATCTCGGGGAAAACCCTTTCAAGCGCGTCTTTTATCGATATTATTCCTTTGATCGAGCCCGATTTATCGACGACCGGAACTACGGTGAAATCGTATTTGAAAAAGATCTGGGCTACTCTCCTTACTTTTTCATGGATGTTGACTTTAACTATATTTTCTCTCATTATATCTGATATAACGGTTTCTGGCGCTGATGTCAAAAGGTCCCGTAAAGTTACGACGCCGGTTGGAATATCTTCGTCATCGACGGCATAGATATAATAGATCGATTCAACCTTACTGCATTCGGTTTTAATCAGATTGAGGGCTTCCTCAACCGGCTTGTGCTGGTTGATTGTTATGAACTCTGTGTTCATAAGGCTCCCTGCACCTCCTCCCGATTGGGCTAGAAGTTCCTCAATCTCAACAACTTTATCGAGCGGAATGAGCTGGAACAATTCCTCAAGTTTTTCATGCGGGATCTTGTCGAGAAGGTCGACAACTTCATCCATCTGCATCTCGTCAATGATTTTTACGATCCTTTCAAGGTCAAGATCTTCAAAAATCTGCACGCGCATTGAAAGCGGAAGTTCCTGGAGTGTTTTTGCCGCAGTAGGGTAGTCGAGCGACTGAAATAGCAAAAGCCTTTCATCATAGCCAAGGTCTTCAAGGATATCGGCAAGGTCGGCGGGATGTATTTCGGATAATCCCGAAGATGATATTTTCAAAGACAGCGATCCATGAACATTTGTAGTACTTACAGGTTGAGCATACTTCCAGGGTATGAAATTATCCCTTATTTCCCTTGACATAAGCCATTTGCAGATACCATTGAAGAATTTTAGCCATCCGAGCCTTCTTAATAGGCCCTTTACTCCGACATCAATATGGATCAGCCAGAGGTTATCATTTTCGAGAAAAAAATGAAGATCGTTTACCCGAACTACTTTTAAACCTGATATGTCAACAATCTGTTTGTCAAAAAAGGTTTCTTTTATCATAATCTCGTTTTCGGACAAATTTTCGGGAATGCCTGATTCAAGCAATGTGTTTCTAAGGTAAATAGTACTGTTTTCGGGGCTGATCTTTTTAATGTTTCTCCAGGGGATATACATCTTTTTTCCCTGTTCATCATTTTTGCTGACCAATAAACCGGATACTTTCGGGTAAGCCTGCTGAAGGCTGGCAGAAACATCCGATACCCTGCCGATTTTTCTTCCGGTATCGTCGTCTTTGACACTGAACCTGATCAAATATGAGAGATAAAGAGATTTCTTGTCGTAATCCATAAATTTTCCTTGAGTATGAAGGCGTAAACAGTATTATAAGGATAAAGCCCTGTTTAAGCGCTTTAATGTCCTTTCTTTGCCGATTACGGGGAGAAGAATGTAAATTTCCGGGCCGTTAAGACGCCCTGTTAAGGCCACCCTGAGCGGCATAAAAAAGTTCTTGCCTTTTATCCCTGTCTCCTTTATAATCCTTATGGCGATTTCACCGAAAATCCCTTCGTTAACCGGCCGGGTTTCTGACTTAACGGCTTCTCCGAATTTACCGATAACTATTTTTGATTCTTCTTTCCGAAGGTATTTCAAGCCTTCAGGATCGATTTCATAATCGTCGGTTAAAAAATAACCGATATGATTTTTTATCTCTGAAAGATGCGAACAGTAACCTTTAGTTAATTCAACAACACCTTTTAAAAACCTGATGTTTTCTTCCCGTTTCAGATAATCTTCGCCGATCAATCCGGTTTCTTTAATGAAAGGAAGCGCAAGTTCGAATATCTTATTCTTATCCTCATTTATTATATAATGCTTGGCTATCCAGTCGAGCTTCGCAGTGTCGAAAATTGCGGGGCTGGGCGAAAGGCGGCCGATGTCAAATAGCTTTATCAGTTCTTCACGGGTTAGAATTTCCCTGCCGTCGGGGCTTGACCATCCGAGGAGAGAAAGGTAATTGACAAGCGCATCCGGCAGATAACCAAGGTTCCTGAATTCATCCACGCTGGTAGCGCCATGCCTTTTCGACAGTTTCTGCCTGTCGGTACCAAGGACAAGCGCCATATGAGCGAATTCCGGGACCGAAAAACCGTGAGCCCTGTAGATCATAAGCTGTCTTACTGTATTTGACAGATGCTCATCGGCCCTGAGGACATGTGTAATCTGCATCAAAGCGTCGTCGACTACAACTGCATAGTTGTAAACCGGTACACCGTTCGCCCTGATGATTACAAAATCCCCTACCATTCCTTTCGGGAAAACTATATTTCCCTTGACCCTGTCGATAAAACTGAAATCTTCCTCATAAGCCATAAATCTAATGACAGGTTTCCGCCCTTCGGATTCATACTGATGTTTCTCAGATTCGGTCAGGCGCCTGCAGTGACCGTCATAATAGGGCGGCAGGCCGAGTTCTATCTGCTTTGCTTTTCTTTGCTCGACTTCTTCCGGCGTGCAGTAGCAGTGGTATGCCCTGCCTTCGCCGATCAGTTTGTTTCCGAATTCTTTGTAAATTTCGAGCCTTTCGCTTTGAAGATAAGGTTCCGAAGGACCGCCTTTATTCGGGCCTTCATCCCACTCAAGGCCAAGCCAGCGAAGATCTTCCATCAAATGATCAGTGAAAACTGAATTTGACCGCTCTAAATCCGTATCTTCTATCCTTAAAACAAACCTGCCGTTCATATGTCTGGCATAAAGATAAGCGAATAAGGCGGTTCTGACATTTCCAACATGAAGCTTCCCGGTTGGGGAAGGCGCGAATCTTGTCCTGATCATCATAAATCTCCTTCAAGCGTACTGCTTGATCGTTGGGTTATAATTGAATATTGTTAAATTATTGATGAAGTTTTTGTTCTTCTTTCATATGCGCTTACAAAAACTTCATGGGCAGTTCCATTGGATAAAAAGTGTAGTTTAAAGAAGATTTTAGAACTACCCATATCATATTGATCAATATTAAGCCGCAAATATTTTAAAGTAAAACGTGATTTTATTCAAGGCGGATAAAATAATATATCAATTATCTTTAACCGGACGATATGAGTCAAAAGGCGGCCATTCGGCGGCAGGTTCTATGATAATATTTCTGCCTCCGTCCTTTTTTACCTTGGAAAGGTTTTTGTCAGCTTGTTTAATCAATAATTGTCCCATTTCCTCAAAGTAATCTTCAGGTACCGGGCGGGGAATATCAGAAGATTCAAATTTGATATTTCTTGTAATTACTCCGCCGATGCTGACTTTTATTTGAAAATCGCATTTTTCGCCAGTTATTGTGATTTTATTCAGAAAATCAAATATCCTGCCGGATACCGCATCTATTCCTTCCGATGTTGACGGCGATAGAATGAGAACAAATTCGTCCCCCCCATACCGGCAGACAAAATCCGTTGACCTGACCGCCTGCCTCAATATTTTACCCAGAGCCGCAAGCGCCTGGTCGCCTGCTGTGTGGCCCTCCGTATCATTTATCGATTTCAGGCCGTCAAGATCGACAATCAGAAATGCAATTTGATATCTTGACCGGAAAGCCGATCTCAATTCCCGCTTAAACCATTGATTGAATACTCTGCGGACATAAACCCCTGTCAACGGATCAAGAGTGGCCATTTCGTATAATCGGCTGTTCTGTATAGCCATGGCAGCCTGATTTGCAAATATCTTAATAAGGTTAATCTCCGGTTCATTTTCCACGGAATGATCGAGATATATTATTCCAAGTACCTGATTCCCAACTATTAAAGGAAATATTATAGAATTATCGCTTATTTCCGTCTGTTTTTTCCCGATTACCTCATAAATCTTTTTTAAATTCAATTCCGGTGCAATGGTTTCAATATATTCGCTTGATTTAGCATGGTCGTTAAAGCGTCCCGTGGCTGCCCTGACGACCAGCCTTTCTTCTTCTTCCAAAATCGCCAGAAAAGCATCTGCCTGGATCCCCAATAATCCTGAGATTTCTATCAAAACCTCCTGGAGGAGATCTGTAAGCGGCTGGATTTTATACATATCAGGCGCGATATTAAGGATATAATTCAAGCCAAGGCGGTTTTTATTCAGCAATTGCACTGTATTGGCAACCTTAAGCCCCACATCGACCCACATCAGCATTTTCATCGGACCGTCGGATTTATCATGGTATCCCTGAATGTCAAGGCGCTTGAGCATATCTCTCGGCGGATAATCCCCCGAGTATCCGGTCTGCAGAATAACCTGTATTAATGGATTAAATTTACGAAGTTCTTTAACCACTTCCTCTCCGGTCATATTTCCCGGCATATAATAATCAAGCAAAAGAAGATCAATATTACCTTTACGAAGTATTTCCAGGCCTTCCTTTCCGTTTAGCGCCGTCATTACTTCATGGCCTTCATGTTCAAGAAGCGCGGCGGTAGTCATTAAATAATCATTCTGATCATCGATTATCAGAACCTTTTTCCCACTTTTGAGTCTTGTTTCAGCCAGCCTTGACATATAATAGTACCCCCCGAATTTGTCCGAAACTGTAATAAGTTTAATTTCCTCCTGTATAAATCACTTGGGCAATCATTTATCAAATAAATAGATTTTTTTCAGTTATACAATAGTGTAAAAAAAATAAATAATTTTGTCTAATAATTTATAATAAATTAATTTTTCGCAGGCGATATTCCACCGGCAGTATATATTACAATTAAAAATTGTAGAAAAACCGGATTTAAATTAAAATATTAGGTTAAAAATTATTCATATGCAATTTCTTATTTATATACATTTCAGGCAGAAATTTATCAATCGGGAGTTTAGAGATGGGTGATTATGAGAAAAACAAGAATAATAATACTAAAAACTTAACTCCGGTGGGAAGTGTTGACAACCCTGCCGGCATCAATTTTATTCAGGCTGCCGTAAATGAGGATATTAAAAGTAACAGGTTCAGCGGCATAGTGCATACCCGCTTTCCTCCGGAACCCAACGGTTACCTCCATATCGGGCATGCAAAAGCAATGACGATTGATTTCGCTGTTGCGAAGGAATATAACGGTAAATGCAATCTTCGCTTTGATGATACAAATCCCGCAAAGGAAGAGGATGAATATGTAAATGCCATTATCAGTGATGTGAAATGGCTTGGTTTTGATTTCGGCGATAAAGTCTTTTATGCCTCCGATTATTTTGAACAAACATACCAATATGCGGTGGATTTGATAAAAAAAGGGAAGGCTTATGTCGATGACCTGACTGCGGATGAAATAAGGCAGTACAGGGGTACATTGACCGTACCCGGGAAAAACAGTCCTTATCGTGATAGAAGCGTTGAGGAAAACATAGATATTTTCACCCGGATGCGGAATGGTGATTATCCTGACGGTTCAAAAGTTCTAAGGGCAAAGATTGATATGGCTTCACCGAATATGAACCTGCGCGATCCTGTAATGTACCGCATTCTTCACACGCCGCACCACAGGACCGGGGATAATTGGTGCATTTACCCTATGTATGACTGGGCGCATGGGCTTGAAGACTCCATTGAGGGAATTACTCATTCACTCTGCTCGCTTGAATATGAAATACACCGTCCTCTGTATGACTGGTTTCTTGATGAGCTTGGAATTTACCATCCCCGGCAGATAGAGTTTGCAAGGCTGAATCTCAGTTATACGGTTATGAGCAAAAGAAAGCTTCTGGAACTGGTAAAGGCTGGTATTGTTTCAGGATGGGATGATCCGAGAATGCCGACTCTTTCGGGGTTAAGGCGACGGGGTTATACGCCGGAGTCGATAAAGGCCTTTTGCGCGCGTATCGGCGTTGCAAAAGCCGATAGTATTGTCGATATAGCGCTTTTGGAACATTGCCTCCGCGAGGATCTTAACAAAAATGCCTCCAGGGCGATGGTTGTTTTAAATCCGCTGAAAGTTGTCATAGTGAATTATCCGAAAGGAAAAACGGAAGAAATGGAAGCCGATAATAATCCTGAAAATCCTGAAGCGGGGAAAAGGAAAATTCCTTTCTCTGGAGAAATATATATTGAAAAGGAAGATTTCAGGGAGAACCCGCCGAAGGATTTCTTCCGCCTTGCCCCGGGACGGGAAATCAGGCTCAAACATGCTTATTATATAAAATGTGTTGATGTTATAAAAAATTCCGGCGGAGAAATAACAGAATTGCATTGCACTTACGATCCGGAATCAAGGGGAGGCTGGACAAACGACGGACGTAAAGTGATGGGTACGTCGCATTGGGTATCGATCGCGGATGCTGTTGATATCGAAGTCAGGCTGTATGAAAGGCTCTTTACAAAAGAAAATCCTGACGATGTAGAAGAAGGGCATGATTATAAGGAATATATAAATCCCGCTTCATTAAGCCGCTTAACCGGATGCAAAGCGGAACCCGGCCTGGCCAATTCTAAACCCGGCGATATTTTTCAATTCTTAAGACAGGGCTATTTCTGTGCCGACCCCGATTCCGGAGAGAATGGGCCAGTATTTAACCGCACAGCCGGGTTAGCGGACTCGTGGGCAAAAAAAGAAAAGAAAAAGTAATTATTTTGATGCTTCAACAACAAGCCTTTTCATGGGAATTCGGCAAATACCGTGTTCATCAAGCTGATATTTTCGAAGGTAGTTTTCAGCTATTTCATCGATAAATTCGGATTTTCTATCTTCGGGAATTTTTGCAGTATAAGGAGAAAAAGCCAGTCTTATCCAGTTTTTCAGCCCGCCTGGCCCATTAATTATGTTTTCTTTATTGATCAAATTTACGCTAATCTTATTGTATCCAGCTTCTTTCAGCCACTCTGAATATTCCACGGTATCATAATAACCGTACTTAAATATATATCCTTTTAATAAAGGTTCCCATTTATCGTTTTGCACCGTTTTTTCGACAAGCTTAACAAGGTCTTCCTGGTTGCCTTTACCTCCCATCTGAAAAATTATCTTCCCATCCGGTTTTAAACTTCTATAAATCAGCTTCAGGATCGGTTTATGATCCGTCAGCCAGTGGAGAGTTGCGTTGGAAAAGACAATATCGAACCTGTTTATAAAATCAAGTTCCCTGACATCCAGTTGTATAAATTCAAGATTGGGAAATTCCCTGCCGCCGAATTTATCCTTCGAAAAAGAAATCATTTCCATTGAAGAGTCGATCCCGGTAACTTTTCCTTTCGGCAGAAGCTTTGAAATTGCGGCGGTAATTCTTCCATCCCCGCTGCCGATATCAAGAATACATTCACTGCCGTTAACAATAAATTTTTGGAGCATCTCCATTGCCCAAATTTCAATTTGTGAGGAATTTTTGCTGTATTCCTCAGGATTCCATTTTATCATAAATTTATCCTTCCGGAAACGCTTTTCCGGATTATATTAAAAAGGATTGCCATAGGAAATTTAATTAAAATGAATGATTGGTCTTTAGGTATGCCGGGAAAAATAGCGGCCAGCGGGAATCGAACCCGCGCCATTAGCTTGGAAGGCTAAGATACTACCACTGTATGATGGCCGCGTCAGGGAATAATTATAAAAAAAGATAGTCGATTTGTCAATTTATTAAAATAAAATTATTCTAAATAAAAACAGATGAAGCAGTCCCGATAAAATTGTGATTATCCCGGCAATACCTTTGAACTTATCAATAAAGGCATAATACTTATCCTTACTTTCCTTTGGTATGTTTAACAATTCCATAATATTCGGATAAATGATCGTACTGTCGAGAATCAGCAAAACGGAAGGAATCAACGCTCCTATTATTGTTGGGGAATACATTGCCCCAAAATCCGGTGCGAAGAAATTCCAGAGTCCTATAACAATGCCCCCAAGTGAAAGAATAACCTTAGCCGCTGTATTTTCAGATATTTTATCAATACTTGCAAAAAAATTTTTCCCTTGCGGAAAAGTTTTGGAAAAGAACTCGGTTGAAAGAATAAAACCGTAAAACAGGATTATTATAGAAAATAATATAACACCAAACATAAATTCCTCCCATTTTTATTTATTTAAAAATCAAATAGAAAAAGTATTGTTTTTATCTTTAATTTTATACTAAAATTAATTATGTATTAAAATAATATGAAGTTATTATAATTATACAGGTAGGAGCCGGTTATTTCAAATTTATTGAAAATGTCTTGGTAATTTCATCTGTTTTATAATCATTGACTGGCTCAACCCTTATTTTCTTCAATTCTGAAAAAAAGATGCGGTCGATATCAGGATCGCCTGAAGATCTTATAATATCAACACGTATTGCTAGCCCATTATTATCAAATACCATTCTCGCAGTAATGGAATAACTCATCCCCTTTTTTTTATACTCATCCGGTATTTTTGATTGAATATCTGGGAAAAATACTGTCTTTCTGGGCTTAAGGCTCCATTTTGCGCCTCCTAACGGATCGTTAGAACCGTATGGATTGCTTCCATATCCGGTGCCGAATCCGCCTTGACCTGTTCCGCTGCCTGCCGTATAACCGGCTTGCTGATCCGATTGAACTGTGTTTTCCTCAAGAACCTTATCGATATTTCCGGAGATAGCACTTAATTCTTTGTTTATTTTGCTGTTTTCCGGGGAAGGTTTCTCTTCCTGCGCAGGCGCGGTAACGCCTTCTTCAATTATTGATTTTACCAGGCTGTGATCAGGAGTTAAAATTTTATCTTCCCGGATAACAGGTTGTTTGATTAGGTCTTTTGCCAATTCGCTTTTTTGATTTTTCTCATTAAAATCCTGCTTTAAAGTTTCCTTAAGATGAGTTAAATTATTAACGGTATTTTTTTGAGGATTGATTTTTTCCGGCACCGCATTTTTTTCAATTGCAGCCGTGACTCTTGAAGTCATATGCGGAGACATTTTCTTTACAGGGGTGTATAATTGATCTCCAACTCCGGCAGAAAGGCTGACCGTATCGGATTGAAATTCAACAGACATCGGCTGAGCGGTTGAAGTCAAAGGATTTGTTGTGATCCATATACCGAAAACAATAAAAACAGTAAGATGTATTAATACGGCAATTAAAAAACTTTTACCCATCCCGATATTTTCCATATTACTATACCCGATTGATTATTTTTCTTCAACAGTGGCAAGGCTAAGCTTCTTAACACCTGTCAGGCGTACTATATCCATTGTTTCTATAAGTTTGCCGTATGGTACTCCTTTATCGCCCTGGATCGTAACAACAATTGAATTATCTTTGATGTAATAATCTTTAATTTTAATGCCTAGATTATCTGCTGTCACAGGTTCCGAATTTATGGCGGTTTCTCCATTCTTGTATAAAGTAATGGTTACTTCGCGTACCGGCTGGATATCGGATGTTTTACTTGCAGGCAGGTCTACATTAATGGCCGAAGCTCTTATGAATGTGGATGTAAGCATAAAAAATGTCAAAAGCTGGAGCACAACATCGGTAATTGGAGTCATATCTATTCCCGGCGGTTTTTTTTCAAATCTTTTTAATCTCATTGCGCCCCTCCTTTTTCAAAGAATTATCGATGTGAAGATATTAACCCTGAATTTTAACAAGCGTGACGCTTGACCCTGTTTAGATTCCTTACGCAACAAAGTTGCGTATAGCTTTGCTTCGATTCCTTTAGAGTTCTTATGTTATACCTCTCAGCTTGTGCGGGGTTGTTTATTGAGAAGCTTCGTTTCGGCATTAATTCGAACCGGATTAATTAAGGTTTATGGAAAAAGAAGGATTGTACAGATAAGCGCCACGATAGCTTCCATCTGAATTAGTAACTATTTCAACAATGTCCGAACTGTTAAATTTTAGTGTAAGGGTGTAACTTGTCCCGCCGAAGACAGAATAAGAATTCGCGCCTAAAGTTGTATACCAGGTATTATTTGTATAATTGCGCTCGTTGTTTGTGATTTTACTCAGCATACTGGCGGTTGCGGCAAGGCAATAAATGTTCTGCCCGGTTATATTTGTGTAAGCGAGAGTATATGGTGTACCGTTATAACTTCCGCTCACGGACCAGCCTTCGTCAAAACCGAAAAGGAAAGCCGTATATTCATCGGCGGGGACAGAAACTCCGGAAAATAAAGTTGGAGAACCGGTAATATCCTGAGGTGTTCCGCCGAAAGAATTATCTTCTAGGCTAACCCAGCTTGAAAGATCGCTTCTGATTTGAACGGTCCTGATATTTATATTGAAGCTCGCCGGCGAAGTTAAAAACCCGCCATGCGTAGGTGTTATTCCCGTGCTTCCGGTATTAGCCGCGGCTACAAAACTAAAAATCCCTTGCGAAGTATTGTTGTTTGATGAGGTGCAGGAAGAAAGTATGATTAAAGATATTGATAAAACTAAATATTTAAAGTATTTCATTTGCTACTCCTTAAATCTTAACTTGCAAATAAATGTTTTATGGATTTAAAACAAATAAAAACATCCTTAGAATTTCCATATAATCTGCTGACTCAAAAATTGTACTTTCATTGCCGGCCTTCTTCATACCCGGATAAAATGAGGCTTTATAAGCCATTATATGGTTTTTAAAAATCATTTCCACCTGAAAATTTTCAGGAAGCGGTATTTTATATATTTCGGGATTTTTTTTTAAAGCGGATTTTACACCCTCCCTAATCTTTTTAACGGATGCCGAAGGATGGATGCCGATGACAGAACCGCCTATACCCTGATTTACTGCGGCAGTTTTTATATTTTTATTCAATTCCAGGGCTTCATCGCAAGCCCCCTGGTCGCCGCTGACAAAGAAAACCGGTACTCCGGCCATTGACGCCGCATATGCGTTTATCATGCATTCCCCGGCAACCTCGCCGTTTATTTTTATCATAGCCAGTTCTTTTGAATAAGTATGGGAAATCGGACTGCATATTGAACCGGCAGCTGAATGATAGCCTATAAAAATTACAGCGTAAAATGATCTGTTCAATTCCTGCAACATTGATAAAGGATGTCCGCTCCAACCGCGAATAAGCTTTGTATTTTTTGGGAGGTTCGCCGCTATTAAATTTCTTCCGCTCTCATGCGCGTCTTTAATCCAGATCTCTTCAGCTCCTGCACTATTTGCACCCTCGCATGCAGCATTAACCTCCCGGGTCATCTGTTCGGCAAACCCGGCAAAATCAGGCATGCTTTTATCGGTTTCATCCCAGTGAGCAATGCCGGCTACTCCTTCAATATCTGCACTTATATAAATATTCATAATTTCTCTACATATAATATAACATACTTCATTTATATTTTCAACAAGTGATATATGGGGACCCTAAATTGAAGGATTCTTAATGTAGATTTCTGTCATAAAATTACTGCAATATTACCCTGTTACGGCCGCCCTCTTTCGCGTAATGAAGAGCTGTATCGGCTCTCTTTAAAAAATCTTCAATGGTATCATCAAGATCTGGTTCTTTTGTAAAAAATCCGACAATATCAGTTAAATGGTCTTTTGAAGGCTTATCCTGGAACGTAGATACTCCGAAACTGCAGGTTACCTTCTCAACCTGAGGAAAATTAAATTCCTGTACGGCTACCCGGATTCTTTCGCTTAAATCGGCGGCTTCATTTTTACTGGTGCTGGGGGTTAATATCATAAACTCCTCTCCGCCCCACCGGGCGAAAAAATCGGTGTTTCTGATAAGTTTTTTAACAAGCTGCGCAATATTTGCTAATATTATGTTCCCGGCATCATGCCCGCATGTTTCATTTATTGTCTTAAAGTTATCGATATCAAACATTACAAGCGAAAGCGTGTTTCCATATCGTTTCACACGGGAAACTTCATAATCAACAATTTCATTGAATTTTTTTCTGTTAAAAATCTTGGTCAATGAATCGATAAAGTTAAGAAGATTAACTTCTTCTATTTTTCCCTTGAGTAAATGAGTAAGTATTAGATAAAAAATTACAATCAGGATTCCGGCCGTTATCGAACCATATAGAATCTGATTTGTGTATTTAATCGATTCATAATAAGTTTTAAGAATATCTTTTTCAGGGAATAAAATGCTGACTGCACCCAATAATGTCTTTGTTTCCGTATCTTTTACCTTGACAGCTACCGGATAGGAATATTCATAATATACTTCATTAGCGCTTTGTATGGTTCTTTTACTGAAATCTTTTATATTCAATAAATAATTAAGCTTATCGGCGGGTATAATATTATCAAGGTCTTTATAATCAAGCGAGCCGATTATCCAGCCGAATTTTATATCTTTTGAGGAAGCTTCGTCCTTTCTGTATTCTATGACCTGCGCCGAGGATATGCCATTAATATTCATTAATTTTAAATTATTTAAATAATCATTTATCTTGTCCCGCTTATTTTCTGTTATCCCTTCTACAGAAATACTGCTCAAGCCGAGTGCAGCAGCTTTGCAGGCATCATCTGTTTTTTGTATCAGTGCTATTCTTTCTTTTATAGGTAAAACAACGCTTAGCAGAATTATTATTGTAATAATTGCAACTGACATAATTATAACTAAAACAGGGCTGACCTGTATCAGCAGATTAATTAAATTCTTGGAAATACCGGGCTTTTCTATCCTAGCCAGTTCATCAAGACTCAGTTTATAATTTTGTTCCTGCATATAAACCTCCGCTATGTTTAATATTAATGCAATGAAAATTATATGTCAATCAATTCAGCATAGTCTTGCAAAATACCGGGCAACTTGTTAAAATCAGTGTTGTCACTAATTATTATCGGTCATTAACTGATAATTGGCATATACAAAACAAATATTTACGGAGGATTTATGATCTTTAAAATTAATCCACTTAATACCGAGGCCTGGGGAAAACTGAAAAAGCATTACAAAGTAATGAAGAAAAGGAATATGAAAGATCTTTTCAAAAAATCAGGGAATAGGTTTGAGAATTTTTCAGCCCGGTTTGAGGATATCCTGGTCGACTATTCAAAGAATGTAATAACAAAAAAGACTATGGGTTATCTTTTCAATCTTGCCGAAGAGATGGAATTGAAAGATTCCATTGAAAAGATGTTTAAAGGCGAAAAGATTAATGAGACTGAAAACCGGGCGGTTCTGCATACCGCATTGAGAAATACTGCCGGTAAACCGGTCTTTGTCGATGGAAAAGATGTAATGCCAGGTATAAAAAAGGTCCTGAACCAGATGGAGGCTTTTTCCGGCAAAATAATAAGCGGTGAATGGAAGGGCTTTACCGGCAAAGCGATTACGGATATTGTGAATATAGGAATCGGGGGTTCCGATCTCGGTCCGGTTATGGTAACAGAAGCATTAAAGCCTTATGCAAAGCCGAACATCAACCCCCATTTTGTTTCAAATGTTGACGGTACGCATATATCCGAAACTCTGCGGAAATTAAATCCCGAAACAACTCTTTTTATGGTTGCATCCAAAACCTTTACAACTCAGGAAACAATGACTAATGCAATGACAGCAAGGGAATGGTTCCTTAAGACCTCTAAAAATGAGGATTTTATCAAAAAACACTTTGTTGCCATTTCAACCAATGAAAAAGAAGTGGTGAAATTCGGGATCGATCCTGAAAATATGTTTGTATTCTGGGATTGGGTTGGCGGGCGTTATTCTCTGTGGTCAGCGATCGGCCTTTCAATTGCCTGCGCAATAGGTTTTGAAGGTTTTAAAGAGCTTCTGGAAGGAGCCGAAGCAATGGATAATCACTTCAGGGAAACTTCTTTTGAGAATAACATTCCTGTGATTCTGGCTTTGATCGGAATATGGTACAATAACTTTTTCGGAGCTCAAACGCATGCCATCCTGCCTTATGACCAGTATATGCACCGCTTCGCCGCTTACTTCCAGCAGGGTGACATGGAATCTAACGGTAAATCCGTTGATAAATCAGGCAAAAAGGTAACTTATGAAACAGGCCCTATTATCTGGGGAGAACCGGGAACAAACGGCCAGCATGCCTTTTATCAATTGATCCATCAGGGAACAAAATTGATTCCCTGTGATTTTTTAGCCCCGGCTGTAAGCCATAATCCTATCGGGGACCACCACCTTAAATTGTTATCAAACTTTTTCGCCCAGACGGAAGCTTTAATGAATGGAAAAACTGAAGATGAGGTTTATGATGAGCTTAAAATATCCGGAAAAAGTGCGGAAGAAATAAAAAAACTGGTTCCCTTTAAGGTATTTTCAGGCAACAAGCCGTCAAACTCGATTTTATTCAAAAAACTAACTCCCAGAGTCCTTGGAAGTCTTATTGCAATGTATGAGCATAAAATATTTGTACAGGGTACGATTTGGAATATTTTCTCTTTCGACCAGTGGGGTGTGGAACTTGGTAAGCAACTCGCCAATAAGATACTTCACGACCTGGCAGAAGGGGGAAAAATAACCACCCATGATTCCTCTACAAACGGCCTTATAAACTCATATAAAAAGATTCGAGATACTCATTAATGCTGATCCGGCAATGGAAAAACCCGGCACTCAGTCATGCCGCTCTTTTTGTTCTCCCAGGTGAAAAGCATTCTTCTTTGTCTTTTAGGGCATTCCGGTAATTTATCTCGGCCTGTTTCCAGTTGATTACTTTCCAGAAAGCCGTTATATAGTCGGCCCTCCGGTTTTGATAGCTCAAATAGTAGGCATGTTCCCACACATCCAATCCGATAACGGGGAACAATTCTTCCAATAAAGGACTATCCTGATTTGGAGTTGAATGGACTGTCAGTTTACCGAAAGCATTTAGAGACAGCCAGGCCCATCCCGAACCAAAACGCTTAACAGCGGCATCTTCGAAAAGTTTTTTGAATCCGTCCAAAGAACCGAAACTTGATGCTAGAATCTCTTCGAAATCTGAACTTGGGGAACTTTCAAACTCACTTCCAAGAAGTTTCCAGAAAAGCGAATGATTGAAATGACCTCCTCCATTATTTCTGACTTCATCCCTAATGTCTTCAGGAACACTTCGCAGGTTCATAAGCAGCTTTTCGATAGTTTCATCGTAAAGAGCAGGATATTTATCAAGAGCTGCATTCAGTTTGCTAACATATGCCGCGTGGTGTTTGTCATGGTGTATTTCCATGGTCTTTGCATCAATATATGGTTCCAGGGCATTGTATGCGTACGGTAAATCCGGTACTGTAAATTTATTCATAAACTCTCCTCTCATCGCTTACCGTAATTCTGTAAAAATTCCCTTCGGAACATTCGGCATTGAAGCGATGATTTATATTTCATGAAATTTCTCTTACATTTTAAATATATTAAAATAAAATAAAATCGGCAAGATTAAGGCATTAAAATGTTTTTTCTCAAACTTCCTTTATTTCAAGTATTCTGTCGAGCCTGAACGTTCTGTTTTCATGCCGGTTTTCACAGTATGCCTTTATTCCCTCGAACGGTTTTCCCAGGTATTCCATCCGGCCTATTGCAAGCGGACGGATGATCCTGCAGGATTTTTCATCCGAGGCCTTTAAATATACAATTTCAAGCCGTTTACGATTTCTGATGGCGTCTTTAATTATTTTACGTCTTGATTCCAAGGTAAGTTCTTTTTGTGATCGTAAATACCGGTATTCGGTCATGAATTTCACTACTTCCCAATCCATAAATATATGATTTTTCTTAAGAGGCTTTATTAAAATAAGCCCTTCGAGCGAGCGCACGCGGCTTAAAGCAACATAAACCTGTCCCGGTGAAAAAGCCCCCCTTCCTATATCAAGGACCATTTTATCAAAGGTTTTACCCTGGGATTTATGTATTGTCAGGGCCCAGGCAAGTTTAATCGGATACTGGATAAAAGACCCGATGATTTCCGTTGTAACTTTTTGGGATTCTTCATCATATTTGTATTTGAAAATATCCCATTCGAAAGGTTCGACTTCAATAATGTCTCCTTCACGAAGCTCAATACTTATCGAATCTTTATCCCTGCCGAATTTAACAATACGGCCGATGCTGCCGTTCACCCACCGTCCGCGGGAATCGTTTGTAAGCAGCATAACCTGGGCATTTTTTTTCAATTCAAGATTCTTTTCGGTAGGGAGATTATTTTCGCTGAAATCACCGGATAATTTTCCTTCAAAAACATATGTTCGTCCGGAAATATTTGAAAGCATCTCCAGATTAAGCTTTGAAGCCCGGTCATTACGCGGAGTTAAAGTTATTGTATAATCCGATCCGGATGGGTTGAAGTCCGTATTAACCTTTTCGTTTAAAAGTTCAAGGTCTTTTTCAGTAACGGTATTATTTCTGATGGCATTGAGAATATTAATAAAATCGCTATCGGTCTGGCGGAATATTTTTTCCAGTTCTAAGATTTCCATTTCAAGCGATTGAAATGATTCGGATGAGAAAAAGTATGGTGAAATATAAATTTCCTCGAAACTTTCCTTTTCCGCTGATGTCAGGACCGGAGGAAGCTGGTAGAGATCACCGAAGAAAACAATCTGTTTCCCTCCGAAGGGTTTATCCGGTGAGCAGGCGGTTCTTAGAAAACCGTCGGCATAATCAAGAAGATCGGCCCTCAGCATTGATATTTCGTCGATAATTATTATATCCAGACTGTTGTAAATCTGTTTTTCTTTTTTGCTGATTTTTACAGCAGTTTTTTTTGCGGTTTCCTCAGTTATATCAGGCTTGAAATGAAAAAATGAATGAAAAGTCTGTCCTCCGATATTAAGGGCCGCAACACCTGTGGGTGCGAGAACGGCAACAGTTTTTTTTGTGTTTTCACAAAAATAACGTAGTAGCGTGGATTTTCCGGTACCGGCTTTTCCCGTGATAAAAATATTTTTATCAGTATATTCCATTTTATTGAAACATTTCTCGAAATCAGGGGTTAATTCAATATTCATGAGATATCTCCCTTTTATTATTTGTTTTACCGTAAAGCCACGGTAATGGGGCTTTCTTCCTTCTTTCTGAATTGGTCAGAAATATCTCAGGGCAGGCCCTGGCTTTATGTGTCGGTCACGGTGTCCCTGCCGTGAAATGACTTAAACATTACTTGTTATTTTACATGAATAACAACGATTTTAGTAATAAGATTATTTTTTAACCTAACAAAAACTCAATCAGAGATGGTACTCATGCTGCGGGTGGGGGGGCAAACAAATGTTAGATTTATCCTCAGCATCTCATGAGCTTCAAGTAGCATTTTTGCGGCAAAACCGGCTCAGTTTGTCAAATTAAACAAGGATCAAACATCATGTTTGTTAAAAAACGTCCTTGAAATCAAAGCCGATATACAAATAATCGCTTGATGGATTGCTCCTGAGCAGTGACGACAGCTTTATTCCAATGTCGAACCTGATTACGGCCCCGTTGCCGCCGAAGCTTTCGGGATAAAGCCTGAGGCCGGTTCCAAGGGTATATATTGTGTTTGTTATGGAAAACTGCCCCCCATCTTCGGTGCCGTTGCCGAAATCGAAAAAAATGGGCGTATAAATATACAAACCGGTCGGCCAGGTAAGCTTGAAAATATACGGCCTGAACTCGGAATTACCGAAAATCAGGTAGTTGCCGCGTATTTCACCGAGCTGAATCCCCCTGACGTCGCTTGAACTTAAAGGTTTCTCAAATCCTGGACTTATGAATGCCGTTATAATATAACCCCAATCCGTTCTGCTCCAGAGTTTAAATAAATTTTCGTTAATAATCTCCACCTGCGGTGTTCCGTTCAATGGAGAAATTCCAACTTTGATACGGCTTCGGTTTCCCCATATTTCTCCTGCATCATAGTTTATTGTGCCTAATTCGATTCCCGGGCCTATATACCAGGCCGTAATATTTTGAGGCTGTTTACCGGCTGTGTTAAGTTCAACTGTGTTGGTCTGTAAATTTAAAGTAGAGTCGATATAAACCGATAAATCGGTACCATAATGTGGAAATTTCTTACCCACCTGATTTTCATTAATTAAATCAATTGTCCTTGCCCGGTATGTTACATTAATACCATCAAATTGCGAATCTATAAAATCCTGGTAGGAAAAATTCAGATTAATGAAATATAAACTGCCGAATAACTTTGGATATTGATAATTTACAGATATATATTTGAGATCGGGCCCGGAAACATATTTAGCATTCAGCTCAAGCCATTGATTCAATCCGAAAAGATTACTTTCCTCAAGGATAAAAACAAAACCGTTCCCATCCTTATTATCGTAATAATAATACGGCACGGGGAACAATGTCCATTTATCAACTGCTGTAATTGCAATATCAGCTGGAATCGGTTCTGATGATTGATAATTAGTATCCGTTACTATTGTATATTGAACAAGAACCTGCGAGAAATTGCCTATATTTTTCAGATTCTGCATACAATTGGATACGGCCGATTCCAATACGTCTTTCGAAACATTATCTCCCTCATTTAAGGGAAATTCCTGCCTTATTATAAAATCTTTTGTTCTTGTATTGCTGATGACGCTGATTTTTCTTATAATATATTCCTTTCCGAATATTGCTCCTGAAAAAAGAATAAATAAAATAGATTCTATAATAATAATTTTAACAAGCGTGCCCTGTTTGCCGTCTACCTGCCGGAGATCCGGCGTAGGCAGGCTGCTTGACCCAGGTGTAGATTCCTTACGCAACAAAGTTGCGTATAGCTCTGCGGAGTTTATCCCGAGCACCGTTGAGGGGTTTCCTCTAGAAGATGCTTCCAGTTGCGATGCACTGAGTTTATCGAAGTGTTCTGACTTTAATACCTCAAGGCTTTGCCTTAAGGATTCTTTATTCAATCCCGGCATTAAGGATTCTCCTGGTAAGAATGGTGTTTTTATAATTTCCGGCTGATGAAGGAAATTTGAATATTGACTTTTAACAATTATTTAAAAATATCTCCGGTTTCTTTATACCAGAGTACAAAATCGAGGTAAATCATCGGTATGCCTATCTTATCAGAGAAAACGGCCATCTTTTTCTCTATTTCATAATAATTTTTTCCCGATAAATTCATCGTTTCTTCCGGAAGCACTCCGGTCCGTACAAGATTCCTGACAATATGCCTGTCAAGGATCGCAATGTCATTTCCATAACCGGTGTTTCTTAAAAAATGGCTTGCCTCTTTAAAACCCATACCTTTGACATTATCAATAAGCCATTCTCTTTTTTCATAAACCGTAGGAATATTAGACAGAATAGCTTTTACAGCCGGTTTTCCGTTAATTGCGCAGGTTTTCCTGGCTTCAATAATATAATTTGCTTTATGATTTCTGAATCTCACAATATTCAGCACTTTCGAAAGATCTTCCGCGTTCCCTGAAAATATAAGGTTTTTTGATTTAAGCAGGTTAACCGCTTTTTCTGCCTGCCTTGCTTTTGTCTGTGGGGTTAAAAGGCAGAATACCAGTTCAGTAAAATGTTCTTCTTCCGTTTCCGATTTGATTTTATCGAATACAGCCAGTCTTTCGTCTATCCTGTCTTTAATTTTTATATAAATACTAATAATTTCATTCATAAAGTTTTTTCCAAAATATTATCAATATAATTTGCAGTATTTTTTAATATTGACAATAAATATAGCATACAAGATTTATTCTTTCAAATTATGAATTAAATGCTTGTCCAGCTTTATTAAAGTTTATCAAAAACACATTTTCTAATAAGCTGTCAAATCAGAAATTATTGATACATGGCTCGAAAAACAAAATTGCCCGTGGAATATACTGAATAATGGATTTTTTCAGTCAGCACAAAAATATTCTTTGATAGTGATGTAATACCCTACCGTTATTTAATATTATATTAGTCATCATCATCATCTTCATCTTTAGCGCCGGCTTTTTTTAAAATATCAATGATTGTGGAATCTTCGGCTAATGATAAAGCCGTACTTTCATCCTCTGCTACAGCATTGACATCAGCTTTTGCTGCGATCAACCTTTTAATTTCCTCGGTTTGAATTTCTAATGAGTTTGTATTTTCATTGTATACCGCAACCATCAAAGCTGTCCAGCCGTCTTTAGTCTTGGCATTAACATCAGCTTTTGCAGTAATCAATGCATTAACCGCCTTTATTTGACCATAGTAGGCCGCTTCCATCAATGCAGTGCTTCCATCATTTTCCAACGGCTGGTTTAAATCCCCCTTGTAATTTTCAATAAACGTAACATCACCATCTGTGGCGGCATCTAGCAAATTCTCAGCAAAAGTCAAAACCGGGACCGTGAGTAGAAGAAAAATCAGAATTCTTTTCATAGAAATCCTCCTTAAAATTTAACGTATTGTCAAAAGTTTTGATTTAATAATACTTTATCTATATCAAATCAAAGCAAGTATAGTATTCAAAACGACCTCCCACCATTTTTGGCATGCTTCCAGTATAATTTGTGTTTCTGAACAGTCCCCAATTTCAAGGATTGTAAGGAAATACAAATTTGTATCTATAATCAGAAAATTTAGAATTCTATATTTTTTTCATAAAACTTTTGACACTACCATATTTTCATGACTTTAAAGAATGATTATATGGAGTCATCTTAAAAAGAGAAATACTAAAAAGCATAGGATTTAGAATATTATATTAAATCTGGTAATATTATGCAAGTTTAAAATTATTTAGCGTGATTAGCATTTTCCAGTTACAAACTTTTTCATACATTATATATGTTAGATGATTAATTGAGAGTAGTCTTAAGATGTCCTATAATTACTTTACTTTTTTTTTAAAGCAATGCGAACTTCATTCGCCAAGCCCAGGTAACCTTGGGAGCACGGATGCTCCTTGATAGCTTCTGTTTTACTACACAGGCTGCCGAATCTTCGATTCGGCAGCGCAACGGTTGCGCCTAGAACCTTACAAAATGTCCTAGCCAGAACACGAATATGATAACGATGATATGCAGGATCCACCATCCCGGTTTAAATAATAATATTCTTTTCACTTTAAGCCTCCGTTATTTCCATAAAAAATGGCCGATGGAATAAACAATACCGATAACTATAAGATGCACTCCCCAGAAACCTAAATTCGGGTATCTTAAAAACCTGCCTTTATGCCTGGGTGTATCCATATTATTAATATTGGTCAAATCCAGTTCAAAAATAAGTTTACCTATGAAAAAGGCCGTCCACAGTATAAAAATATCCGATAAAAGAGTGCCGGAGAACAGTGTTACAATATTCATCTGTTTCGGCAGGTGGGCAAGAGAAAATTGCGCCATACTTATAGTACCGATTATCGCGATTACTCCATTCGCCAGGTAGGCGTAAGGAGTAAGCCTTTTGGAACAGAACAAAGCCGGGATGATTATTATGCTTATAATCCCTGCGATGAAAGGCACATAATTCACAATGCCGCTCTGTAACGGGTGAGTCCTGTAATGCAGTAAAAATCCGCCCAATGATATCGAAACAAGGCTAACAATAAGGGTAATCTTCAAATATTTCTTTTGTGTCATTTTTACCTCCAATATACTTTCATTATTATCATGTTATTTCAGCGAATCAATTACAAGCATTGACAGGATCAGGGCCTGATAAATATATATCGACCGGAATGCGGAACCGAAGTTAATGTTATTATTCTTTCGATAAATAATACGGCAGAAATAAATTATGATGAACCCGTTTAATGTAATAAGTGTTCCGATTCCGATAATGCCGGTTATGATATGAAATAAAGGAAAAACCAATGTGCTTATTGAAGAACTTAATAACCATAAAAAAATAATTGTTTTAACCCACTTTTCATTCGATGTTTTAAAAAATGACGGAAAACCCGCGGTATTATACTCATCTTTAAACCGCTGTAAAATAAGAAGGAAATGAGGTATCTGCCATAGATATATGAATAATGCAATAAACAGGATTACCGGCTCAAACAAATTTCCTCCCGCTGCTGTCCAGCCTATCATCGGGGGAATGGAGCCAGTCAGCGCTCCGGCCAGAACAGCATATCCGGTCTTCTTTTTTAATGGCGTATAAACTGCATTGTA
The DNA here is from genome assembly GCA_963783575.1 of uncultured Spirochaetota bacterium. Classification (GTDB taxonomy): domain Bacteria; phylum Spirochaetota; class Brevinematia; order Brevinematales; family JAOACQ01; genus CAWEAK01. The sequence continues at coordinate 116,030 of CAWAOD010000011.1, forward strand.
GCAAATAATGTTGACCGTTCCAAGAATCGCCGATAAAAACGTATTGCCAAAAAAAAGGAGAAAAAAGCCTGTCAATCCGAACAAAAATGTTAATAAAAGAGCTGTTCCGGGTTTAATCATTCCTGATGGAAGAGGCCGTTTCATTGTTCTATTCATAAGGGCATCCTGATCCCTCTCCTGATACTGGTTCAGCGTTGAGGCTGCTGACGACAGCAAGAATATTCCGGTAAGCATAAAAAAAGCCTTCCTGTTTAAGCCATGACCTGTAAATCAGAAAGCCGGCCAGTGCGGAAAAAGAGACTGCAATGGATAGCGGCAGGCGGGTCAGCATAAATAATACTTTGAAATATGATTTTAATCTTGCCATAATCTTCACCTTTCTATACCTCCCCTCCAAGGAGGTGAAATTATTAAACCATTTATTGTCATTTTTGTATCCATTTTTATTGTTATTTCAACTTTTTTAAATACTCGATAATTTCATTTATTTCTTTGTCAGAAAGAATATCCTTTCCCGGCGGCATTATATTCGGATAACCGTCAACAATGTCGGCACCCGGGTTAATAATTGATTCCTTAATATAATTACTATCCGCTGTTATTGTACGCTCTTTTCCGGCTGTCCTAACCCTTACTTTTGAACCGTATAAATTAAGGAATGTCGGGCCGCTCATCCGTGAACCGTCGATAGAGTGACAGGACATACAGCCTCGCTCTATAAGAAGTTTTTGTTCATCGGGCATACTTGCAGTCTGCACTTTTCCCGGAAGGCTGATATTTCCCCCTTTAAGCCAGCTGTCGAATTGATCCGGAGGCACAACAATAAGTAACGCCCTCATATCCGAATGCCTAAGCCCGCAATATTGGGAACATAAAATGTCGTAACTTCCTGTGGTTACAGCATTGAACCATGCCTGTGTTTTGATTCCCGGCACAACATCCTGCTGGATACGGAAGGCCGGGACATAAAAGCCATGGATTACATCATCCGAAGTGAGATCGCATCTGACATCCTTTCCAAGGGGAACGACAAGATCCGGACTCTTTTTGCCGTTATTATACTCAAAAAGCCAGGACCACTGCCTGGCATGTACCTTCACCAGGATTGAGTCAGCCGGAGTACTTCGGAGAAACCGGAAACCGGTAAGCCCATAAAGAAACATCGTCAAAGCAAGAAGAGTAGGGACGATTACCCATATTGCTTCGAGAATATTACTTGATCTTACTTCAACGGGAACAGGGTTTCTCGATTTACGGTAACGTATGGCAAAGTAAATCATAAAAAAAACAATGAGAAATAAAAAGAGTACAGAAAAAGCAAGTATATAAATTAATGCGCCGTTTACAACCGAGGTTGACGTGGACATAACTTATTTTCCTCCTTACCGGCTTATTATATCAGCGGGTAATTACATCGGAATAAGTGAGGCCGATGAATATTGCCAGCAGTATTATTGTCAGCGGTATAAGAATTAGTATAAGAATCCTTTTCTCATAGCGCAAATGCATAAAATAGAGAAGTACAAGCGTGGATTTTACTGCCGCTATCGCGAGGCATATGATGATGGCGATCCTTCCCAGGTTGAGACTTGCCGCTGTTACAGTAATAAAAGTGAAAATTATCAGAGCCGTCCAGACTGAGATGTAAGTTCCAAAGCCCGGTTCCTTATGCCCGGCGGCTTTTTTTTCATTTATTGCAGCATCTTTAATTTCCATCGATCCTCCTGATGTTATTAGGTAAAAAAGCGGGAATAAAAATATCCAGATTATATCAACCAGATGCCAGTAAAGTCCAGCGTTTTCAAGGAATATAGGACGCTGTGAATTAATTTTTCCTTTCCTCAGCCATGTATAAATAACCGAAAGTACGCCTATTCCAACTATTACATGCAATGCGTGGAGTCCTGTCATCATAAAATACAGCCCGAAGTATAAAATCTCACCTTTCGGTCCTGAGAGGAGCGACGAGGCGCCCGGATATAGGCCATGCTCGAAATTTCTCGGTCCACTCGAATGCCTTTACAACAAGAAAAGCGAGGGCAAAACCTATAGTTGCAAGCAGAAATATTTGAGATCTGACCGGTTTTTTTTCCTTATTTGAAAGTATTGAAAGCGCCGCAAAGAGGCTGCTCGTAATTAGAATACAGGTATTTAGAGTGCCGTCGAAGCGTGAAAGCTTCATTGAGGCATTATGGAAGTCCGCCGGGTTTTTAAACCGGTACATGGAATAAAGCAGAAAAAGCCCGCCGAAAAGAAGAACTTCGGTTGAGATAAACAGCCATATTCCTACTTTCCCGTCGGAACGAGGTTCATTATTTTCGGCGCTCATTATATTTCTCCTTTATTTCCGAAATCATATGGGCCTTTTGTTATAACAGGGATTTCAATAAAATCTTCCGATGCCGGAGGCGACGGCAGAGTCCATTCAAGCGTTGCGCCTCCCCATGGGATTGGAGGGAGCCTTTTTGCCTTTAAATACGCCGCGGATAAGATTGGCCGCCATCAAAAAAAGTCCCGTGACCATGATAAACGATCCGATGCTCGCGAGCAGGTGCAGGTCATTGTACTGCGGCAGATAATCGATAATATCGCCGCGGCATTCCCTGCCATCCTAGAATGAACATCGGAAAATAGAAAAGATTGAATCCGATAAACAAGTATCAGCCAGGCCACGACCGCGCGTCGTTTTATCGTACATTTTCCCGGTCATCTTGGGAAGCCAGTAATGGAATGCCGCGAACAGGCCGAAACCCATTCCGCCGAAGATCACATAATGAAAATGCCCGACAACAAAATAGGTGTTATGGAGCTGCACATTGGGCGAAAGCGCTCCGAGGAAAAGCCCGGTAAGGCCGCCGATGGAAAAGAGAAAGATGAACGAAAGCGCATAGAGAAACGGCGGCTCTACCTGGATCGAACCCTTATACATTGTGGCGAGCCAGTTGAACACCTTGATCGCGCTGGGAACGGCGACAAGAAATGTGAGAAATGAAAATATGATTCCTGCCAGTATCGCTCTGGCCGCTCACGATACATATGGTGCCCCCAGACAAGAGAGCCGACGCTTGCTATCGCAAGGCTCGAAAAGGCGATCATTTTATAACCGTAAATGTTTTTTCTCGAGAATACGGGGAAAATATCCGAAATCACGCCCATTGCCGGAAGGATCATAATGTAAACGGCCGGATGGGAGTAGATCCAGAAAAGATGCTGGTACAAGAAGCGGGTCGCCTCCCTTTGCCGGATCAAAAACGCCGATTCCGAAGATCCGTTCCATGACTACAAGGAGCATTGTGATGCCGATGATCGGCGTCGCAAGGATCTGCACCCATGCTGTGGCAATAAAAGCCCCAGACCGAAAGAGGCATTTTGAAAAAGCCCATACCGGGCGCCCGCAGCTGGTGAACCGTCGTGACAATATTGATTCCGGTAAGGATCGAGGACATACCAAGGATGAAAACGGCAGAAAGTCGCGAGCGGAACATTGACAGTTGTCTTGAGGCTGAACGGCACATAAAAAGTCCAGCCCGTATCGACCGCGCCGCCGCCGAAAAAATGGAGATCAGGGCCAGCACCGCGCCGGTAATATACAGATACCAGGTGAAAAGATTGAGCCGCGGGAAAGCCATGTCCCGGCTGCCGATAAGGATCGGCAGAAAAAAATTTCCGAAAATGGTTGGTACAGCCGGGATAACAACAAGAAAAATCTGGATGATCCCATGGAGCGTGAACATCGCATTGTACTGCTGCGCCGTCATGATCTTGATTCCGGGAATCATATTGATCCGCATCAGCACGCCGAGGATAACCGCTGCGGTGAAAAAGGTAAGAACTGAAACAAGATAGAGAATGCCGATCCGTTTGTGATCGGTTGAAAGGATCCATCCGAAAATACCCGGGATATTTACCTTTATCGGCAAAATAAGGGATATATTCATGCGTAGCTTCAGTATCGACTTGTCCGGCCATCAGCTTCCTCCTCTTACACGGCGTTTTTTCCCGGAAATAATTAGATATATAACAAAGATTCCCACAAGCGTAAAAATCACGGTCGCACTGACCCGCAGGGTATTGAAAACGATACTGGTGGCTTTTAGGGTTATAGCTGAAGCAGAAGCGCAGTACTCTGGCGATTGTCGGCATGCACTGTTCCGGATGAAGCCTCCATAAGCGACATCGTCAGATCGATCAGGGAGAAAATCGGTGCCCATAATGTAGCGGACAACTTTTCCCTGAGGTGAAAGGATGATCAGTCCGATCGGATGGTCGAAATCATCGCCTTTTTTAACAAAATGGAATCCGACAGCTTCGGTTAGTTTTTTGATGCTTTCCTTGCTTCCTGTCAGGAAATGCCATTTATCGGCCGGAAACGGTGTTTGAATTGCTTCAAAGGCTATATTCTTCGCTTTTATCGCATCATTGGTTGTTTCCGTTTCGTCTATTGTAATTGTGAGAAGGTTTGGTTCCGAACCTTGCTTGTCATTATAAGACCTCAGCACACTTGCGATACCGGTTAAAAGATAGTCGCAGGCGTTCGGGCATTTATAATAAACAAGCGATAAAATTGTCGGCCCAATGATGAAATCTTTTAATTTCGTTGAAGAACCGTTTTCACCGGTAAAAACAAGGTCAAGAGGAACATAAACTCCGGGCTTTTCATCGAATCCAGGTTCCTGTGAACTATCTGTTTGAACAGAATCAATTCTATTTACTTGATTTGTAATTTTTTCGGCAGGCAGCTGTACGGCCGATATTATCAGGATTAAGATTGCCATTCCGTAAATCGATAAGTTATTTTTATTATTTTTGAGAATATTTTTCATATCATTTCCTCCTGTTATTAAACTCCCCCTTTGGGGACGGGGGGATTTTTCTTCATATTCCAAAATATATTCAATATTCCTCTAACCCCCGTGTCATTCCGATTCCTTCTACTTGTTGTTCTTGTATTCAGGATGGAACAATTTTTACCAATTTTTAGCCATAGCTTTTACATAATTGTATAGAGCCTCTGCCTGTGTGTCGCTGATTTCCCGGGTTGAAAACGGGGGCATTTGTCCGGCCGAACCGTCCGGCATTTTCGGATTTCTAATGAAGCTGACGAATAAAGTCTTATCGGACAACTTTTCCGATGTTTTTAAAGGCAGCTTATGAACTATTAAGTTGCCTCCCTTTGGATGGCAAGCCTGGCAATCGGCTGTAAAAACAGCCTGTCCTCCTGAATTGAGATCGGGCGGAGCAGTTTTTGAAGCATTGGGGGAAGTTTCTTCAGGCCCCTTCCGTAGATCAGCCCCGCGCCGAAATAACCCAGGCCGATTGCGCAGATGAAGGCCAGGACCAATAGAACCGTCATTGTCATTGAGTGGATTTTTATCTCGCTTCCGAGAATGATACCGGCCCCGAGAATAATTATTACAGCAGTTGCAAGTACCATTTTAATTTTAATCGGCGTTATCAGCGCCGCATGATAGAAATGAATCCAGTCCAGAACGCCGAGTATGATCGTCGGGAAAGCGAAAATAAAAGCAAGGATTGACACATGCCGGGCTGTAAGAATTAGATTCTTACGTTTGAAAATTACGGCTACCAGGAAAAATATCAAGGCCCCGGTAACAAGGCCTATAGGCATATGTGTGATTGGGGGATGCAGGGGTTCGTCAAAACCGATATTTGCCAAAAACCTGTATAAGTCATCTATCATTACCAGCCTCCGAAATATTATATTATCATAATTGAGAAATATGGATTATAAAAATTGAAGTAAATACTCAACCGCATAAACAGATATTTCGTTTATTTTTAACCACTAATTACACTAATTAATCCGGAATATATTAATTATTGTAATTTGCGGCGAATAAAGTTTATCTGTTCATAATATATAGCGGCTGATTAGATTCGAATTAAAATATATTACTAAATAACAGGATTAATGTCAATATATATTATTAAATTTACTTTATTTTCTTTTTAAGCTTTTCAAGCGTGCCCCTTTAGTTCGGCAGGCTCACTATAAACTAGCTCAGGGCAGGCTGCTTGACCCGGGTGTAGATTCCTTACGCAACAAAGTTGCGTATAGCTCTGTGGAGTTTATTCCGAGCAGAACCTGCCTTGAGGATTTTTTATTAATATTTTTCTAATTTATTGCGTTTTTACCTGCCATTTATTATAATTCTCACTAATTCAGATAAACAAAATCGTACTTTCCGGCAGGCGGAATCATAAGCCATATAATAAGGGATGCGATAAAATAAATCGGTAAGGAGATTTTTATGTCTTTAAAAGACCGTATTAGAAAGATCGTTTACCACGAAATTGCGGATTTAATCATGGTTCTGATCATCATCTTTTCAACTCTTTTTCTAATTATTGAACTGGCTTTTAATTTTACACCGGGAGTAAGAAATATACTCGATAGAATCGACTTATTTATATTATGTATTTTCCTCTTGGAATTTTTAACCAAGCTTTTTCTGGACGGGGGCAAGTATTTTATTAAAAACTATGGCTGGATTGATTTACTGGCGACTATCCCCATTCTTCTTCCGGTTACCAACTTTATTGTCCTCCAGTTGAGCGCCGCTTTTATAATCAACAAAGGAACTGTTGATATCCTGCAGACATTCCGGGTAGTCAGGATAATCAGAATTATTCGGGTGGTCAGAATACTTCGTATTGTACGTCTACTTAAGCTTATACATCATATTGAGAAGAAAAATGCCCCGTCCGGAGAGTATACGGGACCTTCCCTGAATATTCCCGCTGTTACTATACTTATTGTTGTCCTGATATCCTATTCGGCAATTTTATTCCAGGAGACTACTATTGTCAGCAAAGAAACGGCAAATACTAAAATTCTGCTTAATACTTTAACATCTGATAATATTGAACAGGTTTTTAAAATGAACCAGAATTTTATTTTACTTTTAACCGGTATTGATAAGGATTTAGCAATAAAAAGAAAAATGTCTGACGAAGATATCCGTAAAAACTTCAGGAAAGATGAAATTCTGTCGGTATATATGGATTCCGGGGCAGTGGCCTTAGTATCGATCAAACCGCAGATAAGTCTCCTCAGGGTTCAGGAACTTTTTCTTATAGCTAATATTGTAATCCTTCTCTGCAGTTATATTCTTTATGCCAATAAAATCAGATCAAAAATAGCCGGAGTTGCAAAATGAGAAAAACAATCTTTTTAATCATTCTTTTTATAATAACGAACAGCATCTACACTCAAAATAATAACGGCGCTATCGATTCGGCTTCGATATCGCAATGGACATTTCTAGCGCAAAAACCTGAAATTGAAAACAAGCAGAAAGCACTGGATAGTGTAAGCACAATAATCGCTAAAGTCTCGAAGGATGATACCAATATCATTGGAATTCTGGAATACCTTGGGGGCAGCGGAACTGTCAGCCAAATAATATCGACTAACGGTGGATATACCATACGCGCGGAGAGTGTAAGAATGTTAGCGGCAATCGGTGGCGGCAAAGCCAGGGACAGCATTATAAAAATCTTGTTGAATGAGAATAAGGATAAAAACGGTGGAAATAGCTATGTTTACAGTACCTGCTTTTTATCCCTGTCAAAACTGGGGGATGATGATAATTATAAGGTTTCTATTGCTATTGTTACCGCATACAACCAGATCGGCAGTAAAAAGGATAATGAGAGGGTTCTTTTGGATTTTATAAGCGCAGTGCGGCAATTATCCAAAGATAAATCCCTGGCAATTGATGTAAAAATTGGTTTTGCCCGAGCTATATATGAACTGACAGATGACAAGAATAACACATCCCATGTTGTAAAGGATGCGAAAAAGTGTATGACGGAGATGATGGCGAACGAGGTATAACTTTTCATCTTTTACCGATGATTTTACCGGGGTTGCCGGCAACTGTTGAATTGGAGGGCACATCTTTTGTTACAATTGATCCGGCTCCAATTATTGAGTATTCTCCCAGTGTTACAGAGACCAGTATTTTGGCACCGGCTCCGATGACCGTATGGCTGCCTACTGTCGGATGACGTTTTCCTGCCAGTATTCCGCCTTTGCTCCCAAGAGTAACCTGATGGAAAATCAGCACATCCTCTCCGATTTCAGCCGTTTCACCTATCACCACACCGTTTCCATGGTCAATAAAAAATCCACCGCCTATTTTTGCTCCCGGGTGGATTTCAATTCCAGTTAAAAACCGGGATAATTGTGAAATTATTCTTGGAATCAAAGGAATTTCTAAACTATTTAAAAAATAAGCAATCCTGTGGAAAAAAACAGCCCAGATTCCGGCATAGGTTGCCAATTCGAGAAAACTAAGGATTTTTCCCCTTAAAGCAGGGTCTTTTTTGTAGGCGGCTGCTATGTCTGAAAATATGTAACCCAATTGGCCGAATCCGAATTTCAATCTCTCAAAATATCCGTTTTTAGCTGATTGCAAGACTTTTTTAGTTGAGTAAAAGGTGCAGCAATTTAAAGAACTATCATTCATAAAACTCTCCTATGTAATTTGTCAAGTTTTATTTTAAGATTCAAGCCTCAGATTTCAGATTCAACAACTTATAATATACTTCCACAATAATTTTTCTCGCTACTGCAATGATCGCTTTTTGTTTTCCTCTTCTTGTTCGAATATTCTCATAAAACGATTTCATTTCTTTATCATATCTCACACGAACCCAGGCTGCTTGTACTATGACCCTTAAAAAAGCACCGTCTACTTTTCGTGTAATTTGACCATTTGTTCCTTTTCCGTCACTTTCACTAACTCTTGGTGCTAATCCCATATATGATACAAATTTTTTTGAGGTACTAAAGCGGTCTATATTGCCTACCTTCGTTATGATGTATGCGCCGGTTGTTGTGCCTATTCCCGTTAATTCTTTAATCTCATTATATCCGGGTCTCTTTATGCTTAAGGCTTCTGTTTCTTTATCCAGTACCTTAATGTCTTCTTTGAGATTTTCTAACATAACATACATCTGGATTACGGCTCTCTTTATACTCTCAGGTATGTTTTGTTCTTTGACCCAGTTTGTGTTCTTTTCAAAATTGTTGAACATTTTGTCTCCGGTTTTAATCCCCCAATACTCCATCATCGCTATTATCTTTGTCTTATAGCTTTTCTTATTGCTAACCATTTCTTCCCTCACAGATAATAATCCTCTTATTTCAGCGTCTTCGTCGCTTCTTATCTGACAGGTACTTAGCTCTTCTTTTTCAAATCTTTGTAATATAATCGCCATTCTTTCTGCATCTTCCTTGTCTGTTTTTTTAAATCGATCCATTAATCTTTTTAAATCAATAGTATTGAAAATAACCGCATCTTTTGCTTTATCTTTTAACCGTTTGATTAAATCCCATGTCCAGTTTGTCGATTCAATCCTGATTATCGTTTCTTTGTCAATCTCTTTCTCAAATTCCGCTAATTCTTTTTAATTTCTCTCATATTGCTTGATTGATTTTTTACCGTTTTCTATAATAATGCAAACGGTAATTTGCTTTTTGTGGATATCAATTCCGATCCACTTTTTTGCGTCCATCGTTTTCCTCCCTAATTTATTTGGGAGGCCTGAATCTTTTAGTGGTATATTAATCCGGTTGAAAAATTACCATACTCCAATACGAGGTTTATCCTCAAAATGGTGGTTCGGACAAGGATTCGATCATACTCCTAACGGGGTTTATCCCCACAAATTGATTCGATCTTTGTCCTATTCAGAGCCCTCATCTATTTTGATGCGGGCTCTTTTATTTTTCAACCTTTTTTATCATACCACCTCCTCTAATTTTTATTCATATTGTCAAAACCCCAGCAAATTAAGTACATCTTTTTCCGGGTGACGGTTTATTCCCTGATAAGGGTAACAATGGATATGAAGCGCCGGGTTGAAATTCAGTTCTATTACGGCATAATTATTTTCATCGGGTTTTTCATTGATGTCCCTGATTATTATATCCGCTCCGCAGATTATAGCTCTAACGGCTTTTGTCGCTTTTAACGCAATTTCCTTGTACTCTTCCCGAATTTTATCAGTAAAATCGATACTGTCCCCTCCGGTGCTGATATTGGAATTATTTCTTAAAAAAACCTGTTCATTTTTGTCCGGAACTGTAAGGATGCTTTTTCCCTGATTCTTAATAAAATCTTTTTCAACCCTGCCGAGCCTAATCTTTTCCAGCGGTGTTTTATATCCTTTTCCCCTGAGAGGATTGCTGTTTTTAATGACGGCCAGTTCTTTAATATTATGAACACCGTCGCCTGTAACATTTGCCGGTACCCTGTGAAGAATACCGGGAACTTTTTCTCCGATTACAAGGAACCTGTATTCCCTTCCCGGTATATATTCTTCCGCAATCACCGATGAGTCATTTTTGAATGCATTTTCTAGTCCTTTATGATATTCTTCAAATGAAAATCCCTTCTTTAAAATGTTTACACCGATTCCAAAGTTTGTTTTATTGGGTTTAATGACAATTTCCATATTTCTGAAAAATTCAAAATCCTTTAATGCCTTTTTCAGGGTTGTATATAATTTTCCATGAGGAACCCTGACGCTATTTTCCTCCAAAATTTTCTTTGTAACATATTTATTTTCCATAATCAAAGGAACTATATAAGAATCCGCTGAAGTTCTTGTTGCCTGTTTTACATATTCGGTTTTTGTCCCTTTGGTCAACCGGATAAAATTATCTTCTGCATCCAGGATTTCCGTTTCAATATTCCTGCTAATAGCTTCCCTGATAAGAACCTGCGTCGACAGCTCAAGGTTACGAAATTTTTTTTCGAGTGTATTCATAATCCACTCCATTCATAAAAGATTTTGCCAGCCTGGTGCCGAAATCGGCATGAGATTCATTATTAAGGGTCATTTCTTTAACAATCCTTGAGGATGGAAGGAGCGTTTTGTCATGAATTTTTAATTTCTGGGATAAGATGATGTTCAAAAACCTGTTTGAGTCATTATTACTGTCAAGTAAATCTGCAACAAGTATCATCCTGGTAAGTATTTCTTCGGCCCAATCGGTCAAACCGGCTTTAATCCCATTGTCTTTTATAAGCTCAATCCCGTTTTTCCTTCCATAAAGGGCCGTCAATTCATCATTTTCTTTGATTATCTTCAAATCTCCGCCGGATAAATAGCCGCTTTCCATAAACAAGCAATAAAGAAGAAACATGTGATAAAAATAGAGCTGATCAAGACTTATACCCTCCCGGTAAAACGGGTTCAAATCGACAGATCGAATTTCTATATAGCTGACACCGCCGGATTTGAGATTATCCAGATGGGACTCACCTTTATGAGCTGCCGATTTAATCCTGACCGGGGAATAAAACTCGCTTTCTTTCTGTAAAACATGAGGGTTCAGCTGGATCTGCCTGCCTCCTCTGCAAACGCCGATTTTTTTATATTCTTTAGAATCGGTAATTAATGATTTTTCCAGATCCTCGGTATATTCATCCAGGCTGTTATACGATACTCTAACTTCTTCCTGCTTGCCCGATGAATATCCGAAACTGCTCATTCTTAAAGAAGCTGTGAAATATTTGAGATTTTGAATTTTTTTGAATCCGCCCGGAATATCAATAAAACTTATATCAGCGGTAGGCGATGCTCCGAAAAGATAAATCAAAAGCCAGCGGTAGCGGAGAAAATTCCTCGCGATAGAAAAATAGCTTTTATCAATGAAAACTTGTCTCTCAATACCCGGATTTAAGGCATCAATTAAAAAATCCCAGAACTCGCCGGGGAAAGAAAAATTATAATGAATCCCGGAAATCATCTGCATTTTTTTCCCATATCGCAGTGACAAACCGTTTCTGTATATTTCGTTTATTCTGCCCTGTGCTGTTCCGTTAAACTTTGCTATGGGTATTTTATCCTTATCCGGCAGATGCGGCGGCATACTGAGAGGCCATAGGAATTCTCCGTCAAGATTTTCCAGAATAAAGCCCTGTATTTCACTCAAAGAAAATAATACTTTCTCTATTGAATCGAAGGGATCGGTAACCATTTCAATCTGGCTTTCCGAAAAGTCTGTTGTTATATTAGGATTTTCCAGCTTATCCCCGAATATTGCAGGATGCGGGGTCAATACCAGATTACCGCAGCCGTCAATCCGCATCGACTCTTTCTCAAGTCCCCAGTTACCTTTTAAAAGAAGCTCATAATTATCTTTTTTATGAAACAGGCCGATCCAATCCTCATATTTCATCTTAATAACTCCTAAAAGATATAAATATCTTAAAAAGTGATATCTAATATTGTATAGTTATATAATAATCGAACTATTAGACAAAAAAAACTAGCCGATAAATTCTCTGATCAACTTCAAAGCATCATCATTTACTTTACACGAAATCGACTGCCCGTTTCTCGAACAGGAGATCAAACCGGCGTTTGCCAGTTCTTTAAAATGATGGGAAACAGTTGACGGTGAAATATTAATCAGACTGCAAGCCTTGGAAAAACCCTTTTCAACCGCGATGCAGCAAGTGTCTGTTTTCCCCAATTTGTAGAGCATTCCGAAGATTTTCAATCTCTGTTCGCTGGATAAAGCCTTGAATATTTTTGCCAGGTTTGATAGTTCCATACTTATAGAATAATACATTATTTTAAAAAAGTCAATGGAAAATTAAAAAATTATTTCACTCGCTGGTAACTTCCATTTCTCCGATAGTAAGCCTGAAATTGCCACTACTGGAAAAATTAATCAATGAATTCATATTAATATCAATAGATTTTAAAGGATAAACCTTTATTTTATTTATTTCCTTATTTCTCCTCTGCTTTGGGGTATGGAATTTAAAAGTATCCAGGAGAATTGATATCTGCTTCCAACCTTTCCAATCATCCGTTAGCCAATACCAGTAGTGACCATTCAAGTTATCAATTAGATCGAGAAAATATGATGTATAAGTTTGTGTACCATAAATCCAAAATTTAAAAGTTTTAATATTAGACCAATCCATTTTATCATATCCGAAATTTAAACGGATACCTGCACTTCCCGGGTAATGTACTATAAAATCCAAGGAACAGCATTTTTCACCGTAAGTAATATTATTTGTATAAGTAGTTATTGTTACAATGCTGCCGCCACTTTGATCTAATTTGAAATGTATCATATTATCAGTAGTGAAATCCAATAAAACAATTTTCTTTTTAGGCAGGATAAGATTTGTGAATTCACCATCAGAAAGATAGAAAGTTTCGATATATTCACTTTTATTTTTGCTAATCACTTTTATTTGATATTCCATTTCAGCAGGAAGGTTTGACAGGACTTCATCGAGCTGTATTTTACTCCCGTCCAGAAAAATTTGAAAATTTTCATCGATGGCTTTGTTATTAATGGAACACCGTATGCTTCCTAGAGCTGTATGGCTTATATTTGTTGTTTCACCGGGCTTTAACATTACAGGCGTGTTTAAAACAATGCTTTTATTAGAAAGATTTCTTAATTTGACCGAATAAATTGCGTTTGGTAATATTTTCAAATTCAGAGAAAAATTATCATTCGTTATTTTTGCTGCAATTTTATTATTAATCAAAAGCGAATATGTGCCGTTTCCAATCTTGAAATTTCCAATATTGAGATGCGCGATTTTAAGATCTTCATTCATTGTCGACTTTATTATTTGGGAAAGCATAGCATCGATTGCGTCAAAAATATCGGCGTCAATGGGAGTTTTGTATTCATTGGTTTCGGTTTTTCCGGTTGCTTTTTCCCAGATGTTAAGGCGGATTTGAGCCTTTGAATCTGATTTATTGCCCTGCAGGCTGTAATCTCCGTAAATAACAATATCTGCCTGATAATTGCTGTAAATATCCTGGGTTGTTAAATCCTTCCGGTTTAAAAATTCCGAATTCATATCGGCGAGGTTAGTTTTTTCAGGTACGTCGAAAGAAGGGACAATGTAGAGAAAAGAGTATAATTCATTCAAAAGAATAGTATTTACGATTTTTGAATTAGGATAATTTGTTTGATTTGACTTGTTCTGAAACGGCAGAATCAATACCCTTATTTTATTTGAGATTTCAACCGTTTCTTCCGTAGTAAAGACCTCGTTTGTCTTAATGTTAATAAATTCTTCCTGAATGGGCTTCTCCTCTTTAACCGCTGTTTTCTGGCCGCAGGATAATATTAAAGACAAACAAATACAGCATAGGAATATTTCAACAAGAAATCTTGTTTTCATATTTACCTCCGAAAATTTGCTGTAATGTTAATTTTATAAATATTATAATATCTTACAGAAAATAATTATAATTTTTATAAGATATAAATAAAAAACCCAGATAAACTGAAGTGTAAATTTAATTCAATTAATTTGAGATTTAATGATGCTGCGGATAAAATATCCCTGTATATAAAAACAGCCTGCTTTCGGATGGTATAAAATGTCTCATATAATATTATTTTTAATTCTTCTGGTTTTCTTATTCGGTATTTGTGCGCTTTTTTTTACAGGATACAGGCAGTTCAAATCAAAAAACCGTCATTTAAAATACATATTTTTTTTCCTGGCCGTGCTTGATTTGAAACTTCTGCTTAATTATATACTGCTTTATTTTAAAATCAACCTTACTTTTAATTCAAGCTTCCAGTTTATACTGTATACTGTCAGCGAAGATGTTTCATATCTGCTGATTTTTCTGTTTCCGCCGGTTTTTCATTCGATTTTATCAATTCCCTGGAAAAAATTTTTCGACAGGATAGCCATTTTGGTTCTATTGGCCGCATTCATAATACGCATTATGCCGTATTTTTATAAAGCCGTTTTCCCGCAGGAATATTTTTCAATTAATACGTTTCAATTACCGGAAATTCTTGTCGGCATGGTGACTATTTATATCCCGGCCGCTATTTTAATACATTTCCGCAGTCTGAAACAGCCTATTTTAAGAAAAATCGCGATTCTGGGATTATTTTTTTATATATTTGTTTTGTTGGATACTTATTTTATATTTTATGCTATTTTTATGAACAGTTATTATTCCAGGATGATATGGCCAGGTTTTGCGCTGTATGTTTTCTGGATCGTGTTTTTAACCGTTTTTTCAAATAATACAATCAGTTCAAAAACAGTTCCTGCTTTTATGGATTCAATAAGTGATGCTTTTGTCGGGAAATATTCCCTTACTTCAAAAGAAGCCGAGATTGTAAAATGGGTCATTACAGGAAAATCCAATCAGGAAATTGCTGAGCATAATTTTCTTTCCATAAAAACCATAAAAAACCACATCTATAAAATATTTCAAAAAACCGGGGTGAAAAACCGCCTGGAGCTTACTTTATTGGTCGGTTCGAACAATCAGGAATCTCAAAAAAAGGACTCCAGTCCTATCTAAAAAGTGACCACGGACCTATGGATTTCTATCATTTTTGCTGTTATACTCAATAATACTGAAAAGTGAGGAGAATCTCATGAAAGTATTTCTAATAGTCTATGCAATAATGTTACCGTTCATATTGCTTTATCCAATGGCCAACAGGATTGAAAAGGTCCCGATGAAGGCCTACCCGGTTATCAACATCCCTGATGGAGAATTCCTGCGATATGGTAATTATACAAGGGGAGAAAAAACTTATGATGTGGTGTTTGTCGCAAAAATAATCACTAATGAAAACGGTAATGTTTTATACCGCATCTATTCAGATATGATAGCTTATCCCGGAGGGAAAAAACCGCAGAAAGATTATACAAAATGGCCGTCCTATTATCTGATTGATCCGCAGAAGGGTCTTGTCCTGGAAGTGGAACAATACTTAAGCACCAACTCGGAAGAAATGAAAAACAATACGATTTATGGAATGGGAGATACCTTTTATACTCATTATATTCTCCATCAGGACACAGGAAATGTGGAATATAAAACCAAAGGCTTTAAGGATAACGGCATTATCGAAAGTTCATACAAGGCCTATATCAAACCCGGATATTCTGCCTGGGAAGGAGGAGCCTATTTTATGTTTTCCCCGCGTTTTATGGACCCTAAGAGCGGTGGTATTATGTACTTGGTTGCTCCCGCTTTTCTGAAAGACCCGGTACCAATAACGATCATGTCTGCCGCTAAAGAAATTATAGAAACAACTGCTGGAACTTTTAATGTTATTAAAGTGAATACGATAATGGCGGACCCGTTCATTGGTAAACTGATGGAACCGATCATCAAGAGCAGCGGATATTGGATTGAGGATTCGGACCGGAAACTGTTGATAAAAATAAAGAGATCGGCGGATAATGAATCGACACTTGATGAAATTTCAAACGTAAATATAAAATAAGGAATAGTTATGAAATTTTCACTGATATGCTTATTTTTTACTATTCAAGCCATTTTATTATTTTCCCTGGCAAATAAAATAGAAAAGATACCTATGAAAACCTATCCTGTGGTCAATATCCCGGATGGGGAACTGCTTCGCTACGGGAATTATATCCGCGGAGAGAAAAATTCTGATACATATTATGTTACAAGATTGATTACTAATGAGAATGGTGTCTTATATAGAATCTACGCAAATTCAAATTACACCGCCGATTATACCAACTGGATTTCATATTATCTGATTGATCCGAAACAGGGAACGGTTCTGGAATCATGCGAACATTTAAGCACGAATCAGGAATATATGCGGGAAAACGCTAAATATGGGATTGTCAATACCTTTTTTATTCACTATATCCTACACCGGGACAAAAAATATGTGGAATATACTGAAAAATCGCTTAAGGAAAATGGAGTATCGGAAAGCAGATACAAGGTGGACATTAATCCCGGTTTTCCCTCCTGGGATGGCGGAGCCTTCTTTATGCTGTCGCCGCGCTTTATGGATGTAAAGAGCGGCGGAATATTCTACTTAGTTGGGCCGGCATTCTTTAAAGAACCTGTCCCGGTAACCCTGAAATATGAAGCGAAAGCTTCTATCGGGACAAAGGCCGGAACCTTCCGTGTAAAAAAGATGGCAACGGTAATAGCCGATCCTTTTATCGGCAAGCTGATGGAGCCGTTTACAAAAGAAGGCAGTACCTGGGTTGAGGATTCCGACAGAAGGCTCCTAATCAAAATCCATAGATCGGATGAAAATGAAACATTTCTGGAAGAGATTTCGAATATACTAAAATGAAGTAAAGAGGAGTTTTTTATGAAAGTATTTTCAGTGATTATATTATTTATAATTCAATCCGTTTTATTATTTCCATTGGCTAATAAGATTGAACAGGTGCCGATGAAAATAGCACCCCGTCTGACAATTCAGGACGGCGAATTATTGCGGTACGGATTTTACGCCGGCGGGGAAAAAGCCGGGGACAATTACTTTATTACCAGAATTATACAGGACGAATCAAAAAATAAACTGGCTCAAATCTATTATCAAGCTGCCAAAATTAACTCCGGGAAAGAAATGCCTGGAAACTATACTAATTTTTCTTCCAGGTTTCTAGTTTCGATTGACCGGTGTACTCTGCTTGAGGCTGACGGTGAAGAGAAAATCGATACAAACAATCATAAGCTGGAAAATATACCATCGGGATATGCCGGTTTATTTTCCTGGCATTATAACCTGAACACCGAAAAAGAGCAGATCGATTATGAAAATAAAATCTGGGACGGTTATGAAGTAAAATCTCGAAAAAGCCGGATTCCGGTTCATCCCGGTTTTCCATGCCGGGACTGGATGTCCGGGATGTTCTTCTCCGCCAGGTTTATGGATATCAAATGCCCGGGCGTTTTCTACTTTATTTTACCGGAAGCCCTGAAAGATCCCATACCTTTAACTTTTAAAACAATCAAAAAGGAAACCCTTACCACAAAAGCCGGGACATTCAAAACGGTTAAAATGGGGATGAATGCCGCCGATCCTTTTTTAGCCAGGCTTATCGAACCTTTTTCCAGGATGATGTACTTATGGGTTGAGGACTCGGACAGAAAGCTTATAGTGCAGATACAGCTTCCCGCCGGTTTTTTTAAGCTGGAAGAAATTTCGAATATGAATATTAAATGAGGAGTGTTTTTCCATGGAAGTATTTTTGATATTATTCATATTCAGCATGCAGGCTGTTTTGCTTTATCCTATGGCCAATAAAATAGAAAAGATCCCAATGAAAACATACGGCGATACTGTGATTCCCGACGGGGAGTTTCTTCATTACATTGTCTACTTCGGCGGGGAAAAGGACTCGGATTATTATTACGTGACCAGAAAGGAAACGGATGAAAATGGGGCATTATACTACCGGATATACTATATAGCAATTCCGGTAACGGAGGGCAAAAAGCCGCCTGAAAATTATTCAAACTGGCCCTCGACTTTCATGATCGATCCGGCGCGGGGTTCGCTCATAGAATCGGAAGTCAGGATCAATCCCAATGACTCGGTAGTGGGATAAATTCGGAGTAGGATACAAAGTTTACGTCCATTATAAGCTTTTTCGGGATAAGGGCTTTGCGGAATACCATTCAAAAACAGTGAATGATTACGGAACGAATGAAAGGACATACATTGTGAAATTCGATACCGGCATTCCAAGTGATAGTCCGGCAGGAGCTTATATTACGCAGAGGTTTTTAAATTTTAAAAATGGAGGCATTTGCTATTCCATCATTCCCGAAGTTATGAAAGGAGCAATGCCCAGTACCGCGAAATATATTTCTAAGGATACGGTCCGGACAAAAGCGGGGTCTTTTAATGTCGATAAATACCATATCATCATCGCAGATACTTTCATAAGTAAACTGATAGGACAAATGATGGGGGATTCTATTATGATGGTCGAAAATTCGGTCAGGCACCTGGTCGTCAAATCTGATATTCCCGGCGGCCGTGTGGAACTGGATGAAATTTCAAACATAAATATAAGATAATTAAACCAGTATTTTTCCTCTTCTTCTTTGCAACATTTTATGAAGAAGTATAAAATTATATATTAATATTGAAGCACGTGCTTCATTATGGTATATTATAGCTTATACAAATTAAAAAGAGGGAAACCGGTGAAACATATAGATATTTTAATTCATATTTTGTGCTTATTCTCCGGGATGTTAGCTGCGCTTCTGGTGTTTTTGCTCTACCTGAAATATAAATTGAAAGTGATATGGAATTACTCTTTATTTATTTTTACGACTACTTTAACCGTAGCCGTGACAACTTATTACAGCTATGTTTCCTATTTTATGAATTTCAGTCCGAATTCTTTTTCCATTGCAATAGGAATGCTGGTTTTCGGTATATTTTTATCGCTGATCAATTATGCTTTTTCCATGTTAGCTCTGGGTATAATGAATAAGCCTGTTTCTTTTTTTAATAAATTGTTTATTGGAATTCCCTGGTTGATAACTGCTTTATCAATAATAACAATTATTTATTTTAACTTCGTAAAAGTAAGCTTGCCGTTTCTATCTGTAATCAATATGTTTACCGGATTAATACTGATAAATCTGTTTCTGTCATTTGTCATATACAGCATACAAATTTATATGAATTTAAAAAATATAGAAAATCCTGATTTAAAGGCTACGTTAAAAGTCCTGGCTTTTTTATTCATTATTTATATACCTCTACAGGCCGTTGTGATAGCATTTATAAAGCAGACGGTTATTATCTTTCTTTCACGCAATATCTTTTACTTTTTGGTTAACACGATTAGTGTCATTTTTGCTGCCAGATACTTTTTTATGAATACGCCTTCAATAATGGAACACATAGAAATTTCAGGTCATTTTATGAAGATATTTTCGGTAACAAAAAGGGAAAAAGAGGTGATAGAGCTTCTTTTGAGCGGATTATCCATAAAGGAAATCAGCGGAAAATTGATACGCTCTTTTAAAACCGTAAATAATCATATCTATAATATTTACCGGAAAACAAATGTCAACAGTAAAATGGAGCTGTTGAATCTTATTAAAGAGAATCGCATTTAAGAAGCCAAGAGCAGATGATACTTAACTTTTTATTGAATTGATATGGATATTTCCTTAGGAATAAATTCCAGTGAGGTTATATGATAAGAATTTTGTTATTATTTATCGTTTTAGCGTTCGTTCTTCAAGGTTGTGCACCAATTTCCATAACGAGAAGCAATTATAGAAATCCTATGCCGGATAGTATCCGGCTGTCGCCGGATGTAACCCTGACACCGACCGGAGAAGTTCATATATTTGTCGCCGGTCTAGTCAATACGGATTTTTATCCTTCCAGTTTCAGGATTGATGCTTCCGGAAAAGTTATTTATATTGATCCTGTGGAGGTAGACGGACAAGCATTTGCGGATTACATATTCATTACCCATGCGCATGGCGATCATCTTTCTCTGCCTGACATAAAAAAGCTGTCGAAAAACAATACTCTGATAATTTGTCCGGAAATGGCCGCAGATAGACTTTCGGATTATAAGATAAGAGTAATAAAACCGGGGGATATAATTGATTTTGGAGATATTAAGTGCGAGGCCGTTGCGGCATATAATATTAACTCAGGACTTTTCGGATTGACCGCTCATCCAAGGACGGATAAGAACGTAGGTTATATACTGACCATTAGCGGCATAAGAATTTATCATGCGGGGGATACGGATTTAATACCGGAAATGAAGGGGATTAAGAATATAACCGCGGCACTGGTTCCCATCGGAGGAGGAAATCTAACTACGGGGCCGGCGGAGGCCGCGGAGGCAATAAATATAATCAAACCTTTGATTGCCATACCAATGCATTATGTGCCGGGAACAAACCAGGCTGAAACATTCAAAAAGCTGGTTGATACAGGAATTCAGGTGAGAATAATGAAATAAAATAAAGGAGATATAAAATAAAATTAAAAAGTGTTTAATAATTTCCCCTCCTACGGATGGGCTAGGGGTGGGTTCCTTCGATAGTGCTGTTGAGCATGAAGCCGAGGAATCAGGAATCGGTCGTCGTGGTTCGACAAGCTCATTGAAATATCCTAAATCCGGTTCTTGAGTCTGCCGAAGGTCTCAGTGCATCGCTCCGTAGGAGGGGAGTTTACAGAACAAGGTTTTATTTGTAAATATAGTATTAAATTATCAACTTATATTTATAAAACTTTTGACAATACTCAGATTATTTAAAGAGGATAATTATGAATAAAGCTCTGCGGTTTGATTTTGGGATATTGATCCTACTGATATTTTTTGCAGAGAGGGGCTTCCCGGTGGGCATTAAAGAAAAAATACCAATGAAGCCCTATGAGGTTATTAAAATTCCAGACGGAGAATTTCTTCACTATGTTAATTATACCGGCGGTGAAAAGGACAGTGATACCTATATGGTTACAACTATAGAAACGGGCAAAAATGGAGAAACCGTTTACCGTATTTATTTTGACCAGATATCGCTATCTAGTGCTTAATTGCGTAAGTTAACGATAGTATTTCTTAATTGAGAACCTTTCACTTCCCGTTTTCTCCACACAAAAGGTTTTGCGGTTTCAGTGTATGCTTTAACAAATGCATCTATTGCTTCTCTCAATTCTTCCGTGTTTTTAAAACTGGCGCCTCTAAGAGCTTTTCGGCTCATAATACCAAACCATATTTCCACCTGATTTAACCAACTTGCCGAAGTAGGCGTGTAATGAAAAAAAACATTCTTATTCCGGGATAACCATTCATCGTTCTTTTTGTGAATACAATAATTGTCTAAAATTACATGAATTTCTTTATCTTTTGAAACATCTACCACCACTCTATCCATAAACTCAAGAAATTCAATACGTCTTTTGTATTCAGTAGTTTGGGTGTGTATTAACCCTGTAGCTACTTCCAGCGCAGCAAATAGGTTCAGCGTTCCATTTCTTTTATATGTACTTTTGTATCCTCTTACAATTTTTCCATTATCCGTCTCTACATAGCCGGTTGTCCTTTCCAACGCTTGAATACCAGGTTTTTCGTCTACAGATATAACCAATGCATTCATCGGCGGATTTAAATACAACCCAATAATATTTGTGGCTTTTGTCGAAAATTCAGGATCAGTGCTGACACACCAACTTCGCTGTCGGGAT
The DNA here is from genome assembly GCA_963783575.1 of uncultured Spirochaetota bacterium. GTDB lineage: Bacteria > Spirochaetota > Brevinematia > Brevinematales > JAOACQ01 > CAWEAK01. The sequence goes on from CAWAOD010000011.1 coordinate 138,066, forward strand.
AAGCAAATTCCTTCTTTTCTTAAAACCCTCCATACCGCATGCGTTGATGTGTTTAAATGTTTTGCTAAAGCCGGACCATCCCAAATTGCCTGCCCGATAGGCGGTGTTTTTTCCAGAGTTTCTAAAACTTTGTCCCTGAAATTCTGCCCATATATTTTTGGCTTTCCTGACCTGGGCAGATCATACAATCCATCAATTCCTTTTTGCTGAAATCTTTTTTTCCAATCAATAACCGTATTTGGTCTTATGTGAAGGTCAGCCGCAATCTCAGATACATTTTGTCCTTTCAGGCTATTGACAATTATTTTCGCCCTCTCTACAAGTCGCGCTTCCATAGTTCGGCTTCTCACCCAACTATCAAGAATAATTTCATCCGCTTTGGTGCATGTTATAACTTGCGTTTTCTTAGACATACAACCTCCTTTTTTATGTCTAAGATTATAATTAATAACGCTTATTATTGCAATTAAGCACTAGTACAAAAAAGCTTCCTGTAAATTTTACTGACTGGCCGTCATTTACCAGAATAGATCCAAAGCGAGGCTCCGTTATGGAATGGGAAGAAACTTACGATACGAATGCATCGATTTATAAAAATAATGAAAATGCTTACTATCCTTACTATTTTCAATATAAATATTTTCCCGAAAAAGGTTATGTTGATGAGTTTATAAAATCAATAAAAGGGAATCAAACTTCCGATGTAAAATATCATGTGAAAGTGAATCCTGATTTTCCGATATGGGATCAAATTTCATTCGGATTTCATTCTGCGCGCTTTATAGATGCAAAGAGCGGAGGCATTGCGTATATGATTGCTCCTTTTATGATAAAAGATCCTGCACCGGTCACTTTCAAATATATTTCAACCGAAACAATTAAAACAAAAGCCGGGGTTTTCCGTGCAAATAAAATCAATATTGTTGTTGCGGACGCTTTCATTGGTAAACTTATGGAGCAGGTGATGAAAACCTCGGCGCTCTGGATCGAAGATTCCGATAGAAGGATTCTTTTAAAAGTACAATTGATGGGAAATGATACAATTTTAGAGGATATTTCAAACGTTAAATAATATAATTTAGAATAATTAATTTATGGAGTAAAATATGGCTATTGAAATCAAGACAATTAATACAGGAGTGAATTGCTATCTTCTTAAAACCGGATTAGATTTTTTCCTGATTGATACCGGTTTTTCCTCAAAAAAAGCATTGTTAGTCAATGAACTTGAGAACGCCGGCTGCAATCCGGGCAACCTTAAACTTATCATTTTAACTCATGGCGATATTGATCATACAGGCAATTGCGCTTATTTAAGGGAAAAATACGGCACAAAAATAGTAATGCATAATGATGATACCGGAATGGCGGAAAACGGCGATATGAGTTTAAACAGGAAAAATAAGCCGGATAAAGTCTCTATAATTTTCAGATTAATTGGAGTTTTTTTCGGCGGTTCTATAAAATATGATAAATTTAAACCGGACATTATTATTGAGGGCGGGCAGGATCTTTCCGAATTTGGCTACAATGCAAGAATAATTCATATTCCAGGGCACTCAAAAGGTTCAATCGGCATTCTGACAGCCGAGGGAAGTCTGTTTTGCGGTGATCTGCTTATTAATTTCATTAAGCCGGGTTTTCATTTTTATATTGACAGTATGGCCGATGCAAAATCAAGCATTGAAAAACTATCAAAATTTAAAATTGATACCGTCTACCCCGGGCATGGCAGGCCATTCATCTGGGAGAAATTTCTGAAAAATTATCATAAGAAAAATAATAAGAAATAATTTTCCATTAATAATTATTATTTATAAATTCCGTGTTAAACTCTTTTAATGATTGGAGAAGTAAATGTTTAATGAAATTAAAACAATCAATTTGGGTGGAGTAAACTGCTACCTGATAAAAACTGCCGATGGATTTATTTTGATTGATACAGGCTTTCCATTTAACCGTGATAATCTATTAAAAGAACTTGAAAAGGAAGGCTGTTTACCGGGTACCCTCAAACTTGTTGTTTTAACTCACCGCGATTGGGATCACACCGGCAGCGCCGCTTATCTTAAGGAAAAATATAAAACCAGAATAGCCATACATAAAGCCGACGCCGGCGGTGAACAGCTCATAAAAAGGAAAATGAAGCCGTTTTACCTGATGATATTAATGATACCTAAGATTATGAAAATTTTACCGAAAATACGGGAATATCCCCTTGAACGGTTTGAAACGGATTTGTTTCTGGAAGATGGTATGAGCCTCTTGGATTATGGTTTCGATGCCGAAATACTCCATCTCCCCGGTCATACAAAAGGATCAATCGCAGTTTTAACTGGAAATAGCGATCTCTTTTGCGGCGATATAATCCAGGATTCTTATTTAAAAAAAGGGAAACCGGTTTTTGCCCAGATCTTCGAAGATGAAAAGAAACTCATTTTAAGCATTGAAAGACTGAAGCAGCAAAATATCAAAACTGTTTACCCGGGGCATGGTAAACCGTTTGCATGGGAAAAGTTTCTTGAAAATTATAAATAAAAAAGAAAGTTATATTGCTATAAACTCAAAAGCTGCCATCTGAGTAAATAATTCAATTATGATTTACAAGGCTTTGGAAAGATATAAAAATGAGAATTTGCTGATTGGAGGCATTATATGAACATAAAGGTGTTTTATCAATCAAAGACTGGAAATACAAAAAAGGTGGCTGATGCGATGGCTGCAGCAGCGGGTTGTGAAGCCCTGCCGACGGCTAATGCCCATCAACCGGTCGAAGCTGATTTATTGCTTATTGGAGGGGCGGTTTACGCAATCTATGACCATGATATCCATCCGGATTTAAAGCGGTTTATCGGCAGCCTTGATTCCCGAAAAATTAAAAGGGCGGCGGTTTTCTGTACCGGTTTTCAGGAAGCGGCAAATAATATTATGAAGAACCTGTTAGAAAAAAGAGGCATTCCAGTGGAGAAGGAAAGTTTTACCTGTAAAGGTAAATTTCTTCTTTTTAATTTTGGACATCCCGACAAAGTAGATCTGAATAATGCGAAAGAGTTTATCGGAAGGTTTTTGTGATGCAGGAGCTTTAATATGAATATAGGTATTATCGTTTTTTCAGGAACAGGAAATACCCTTTCTGTTGCACAAAAGCTTAAAGAAAAATTATCATCAATTGGTCATACCGCAGTCCTGGAACAGATTAAGGTTTCGGGTTATAATCCGCGGAAAATTGGCAATTTTCAATTTACCGATGTGCCCGATGCCGGACGGTATGATGCGATTGTTTTTACGGCCCCCGTGCAGGCTTTTTCTCTGTCACCGGTTATGAAAAAATATTTTGAACGGTCCGGTTCACTGAAGGGCAAGAAGGCTGCCTGCCTGGTAACACAATATTTTCCATTTTCCTGGATGGGCGGCAGGCAGGCGATCGGCTGGATGAAAAATTTCTGTGTATCCAAAGGCATTGAAGTCCTGGGAACAGGGATAGTGAATTGGTCAAAAAAAGACCGCGATCATCAAATAGTTGAAGTAGTCGACCGGTTAAGCGGATTATTTTAACAAACATGCTACTTAAAGGAAAAATATGAATGCAAAAAAGAATGAACTTAATTCTGATATAGTTGATTCACCATGGAAGGTTATATGCAGGATCGGGGGGATAGCTGCTATTATTTTTATTGTTTATTCCCTTGTCACTTTCATAGTTTTATTTAAATTAGGCGCAGGCACCGATACCGTTTTGGAGTATTATACTTTGTTGCATAATAATAGAATTGAGGGCCTTTTAAAGCTCGATATACTGACCGCTATATGCATGCCGCTGTATTACCTGCTATTTTTTGGGATCTACGCTGCGCTCAGGAAAACCGAGGGAGCGCTTACAGCTCTGGGTACGATTTTTATATTCATAGGGGTTACACTTTTCCTTGCTACACCTTCCGTTTTTTCTATGGCATACTTAAGTGATCAATATGCTGCGGCTATCACCGATTCACAAAGATCACAGCTCCTGGCGGCGGGAGAAGCCGTAATGGCTTCAGATATGTGGCATGGCACCGGGGCTCGCATCGGCGGTTTTATCATTGAAAGTGCCGCCCTGTTTATATCATTTGTTATGTTTCGGAGCAAGGTTTTTGGGAAATTGACGGCTTATGTTGGAATTATTACTAACGGTCTCGACCTGATACATATTATTGTAAACGTTTTCCAGCCGGGTATCGGCTCTGTTCTTATGGCCATCTCCGGTACGCTATATCTTGCCTGGTTTCCGCTGTTAGCCTGGAGGCTTTTACAATTAGGGCATATTGATAGAAAAGGCATTTCATAATAAAAACGGCAATATATAAAAAGAGTTTCTAACACAAGGTTGTGTTTTTAAATGCAACCTTGTGTTAGAAGACTGGAGAATACAGTTGATGAGATGGCAAATGGAGGAAATTTTATGAACCGGCTATTAAAAATTTTTATCGGGGGCCTTTTTTTAATTTTGTTTTTCACAGCCGGCGCTTTTTCGATGGGAAACAACAAGCTTGTTCCAATGAAGTTATATCCGGCAGTTGATATTCCCGACGGGGAGTTCCTTCATTACGGATTTTTATCCGCAGGAGAAAAGTCTTCGGACTATTATTTTGTTACCAGAAAGATAACTGACGGGAAAGGAGGTTTTTTTTACCGTTGTTATGAGGACATAATTTCAATTTCAAGCCGCAGGAAACCCGATAAAAATTATACCAGCTGGCCAATTTATTATGATATTGACCCTAAACTCGGTTCGGTTATAAGCTCGGTGGGAAATTTGACCGCTGAAGACACTAAAGATTGGCCCAAAGCCCCCTCCGGAGAAATCTTTTTATCCTGGAATTACCGGCTGGACAATGATAAAGGCACAGTGGAATACAGTTCAAAAATGCTAAAAGGCAAAGAAACAAACGAGAGTAAATCCCTTGTGAAATTCAGCACCGGTTTTCCCAGCACCGACCAGTGGGGGGGATCAACATTATTCCGTCTATTAGACCCCCGAAGCGGCGGCGTATATTATGTAATTACCGCGATGTATATGAAGGAGCCAATGCCGTTTACCATAAAATATATTTCTACAGAAACCATTGAAACGAAAGCCGGGACTTTCCGTGTAGACAAATTGAATAACCTACCCGGAGACCCATTTCTTGGAAAAACTTCTGGAACCGATGATGAAGACTTCAGGATACTGGATTGAGGATTCAAAAAGGAGACTTCTTGTAAAAGATGAGATGGTGGGGGCCGGTGTTATACTTGAAGAAATTTCAAATGTAAAATAACCCAGGTAAGCTGTTATATTCGATATTTTGAGTTTAATGTTTCTCTTCATTACAATATATATAGTTTGCAATAAACCAATCGGTCAACTCAGTAAATCAAATAAAATCAGGCGGTTATAGTATGAAACAAGGATTGCGAGTATTATTTGTCTTATCATTATTAATAACGGTTTTTATGTTCGATTCCTGTTCAAAGAAAGGCATAAACTTTATTCCCAAGAAAGTATTTTCAGTTATTAATATCCCCGATGGTGAGTTCCTTCATTATGGCACTTATTTCGGCGGAGATAAAATCCTTGATCAATATTTTGTTACAAAGATAGAAACAAATTTAAACGGAGGCATTAATTTCAGAATTTACTGTAATTTTATATCCGTTTCGGATACTAAAAATAATCCAGGATATTTTACTAACTGGCCGATGGTAATGATAATCGATGCGGCAAGCGGTTCCGTTATTGAATCGGAAGGAAAATTAAGCACAAACACCTTGCAGTTGCAGGCATTTGAAGAAGCCGGAATCAGGGGCCTGGTCTACTGGCATTATCAATTATTCCAGAATAAAGGATATGTTGATTATACCTCAAAATCTTTAAAGGGCGAAGAAACGGTAACAAAGAGATTCAAGATTTATGTAAAACCCGGTTTTCCGCTTTTTGACGCTTTTTCAATCAATATATTTTCAAACCGGCTTATCGATCCGGACAGCCCGGGAATCATGTACTCGGATTATCCCGAATTTTTTTAAGGAACCTTTGCCTATTTCAACCGGGATTGAAAAAAAAGAAATTGTAACGACTAAAGCGGGAACATTTAAGGTAAATATAATAAATACAATTGTCGGGGACGCTTTTATCAACGCGCTTGTGGGCCCTGTTTTAAAAAACACCAGCCACCTGGTTGAGGACTCGGACAGAAGGCGTATAATAAAACGGGAGGTTCCGGGAGGGGGGACTGTTCTTGAAGAGATTTCAAACGTGAATGTAAACCGGCCGTAATAAAAGTCACCCTGAGCCCCTTCCCTTCGACTATCGCTCAGGGAAAGCTACTCAGGACAGGTAATTGTAACCATACTTCGTCAGGCTCAGTATGACGATGGCAGTAATAAATGAGTTTTAGAATTGCCCTAAAAAAAATAATGTGAAGGTTCATACTCGCATAAATCATCTCTTAAGAAGGATTAATAATAATGGAATATCTGTTTACCGCGGCTTTTCTGATTTTGTGGATTTTATGCGCGGTTGCTCTATCTTTTTCGCTATTTTTTTCTTATAAAACCGGGAACCGGATATGGAAATTTTATTCAATATTCTATGTCTATCTGAATATTAAAATATTTTTTCATTTAATCCAGATTTATTTAAAATCCAGCCTTCCTCTTGAAAATATTTCCCAAATTTACTGGTTTGGAATTCATTCCGATGTGTCTTTACTTTTATGCCTGTCTTTTCCAATTCTATTTCAAACTTTGACGGATGTTCCGGGCAGGAAAATACTGAACAGAATCTGCGGCATATTTTTGATATTGATTGCTCTTATAGAAATGAATCCTTATCTGGTACAATTGATATACGGGCCTGACTCATACTTCTTTTCAATTCCTTACCTGGATAACATTTTACTTTTCCTTTCCGCCATATATAATTTTATAATATTTCTCTTTAATTACGGAAAAATCAAACTTTCTGAACAGAAACGGTCTGCCGTAAGCCTTCTCGCTCTATTTATGTTTTTCTTGATTGACCACTTTTTTATTTTATTGCGGCTGTTTTTCAATCCATTAAATATCATTATGAGCTGTTTCAACATTCTGTTTTATGTCACCTGGAATATCGTCTTTTTCCGTTATCTCATTCAGGGTTTTATCAGAATTCCTGATAATTTAATGGGTATCAACCTTGAACATTCTTTTATAAAAAGATACAACCTGACGGATCGGGAAAGTGAAATTGTGAATATGCTGATTCAGGGAAAAACCAATCCATCCATCGGTGAAAAACTGTTTTTATCGATTAAAACCGTTAAAAACCATATTTATAAAATTTACCGGAAAACAGGTGTAAAGAGCCGTATTGAACTGGCTTATCTGATTAAAAACATGAAATAATAAATAGATAAAATAAAAAAAGGACTATTGTCCTATCAGTAACATACCAAAGTCCCATTGATTTTCGAGACTCTCAGAAATTATAATTAATGCAGGTTTCGGGGAGGCAGTTTTATGAATATTAGATTCGTTTTTGTTACAGGATTATTTTCACTTATGATCGGTTCGCTGACAACGGTTTATCCGATGGGTGGTAAAGTTAAAATATTTCCTATGAAAACATATTCCTATATCAATATTCCCGATGGTGAATTTCTCGATTATGGGGTTTATACTGGCGGAGTAAAGAAAGAGGATATTTATTATGTTATAAAAAAGGAAACTAATGCCAAAGGAGGTATTTATTACCGTATTTATACTGATACAATATCTATTACGAATAATAAACTGATCCGGAAAAATTACACGAACTGGCCGGGATTTTCCATTATTGATCCAAAACAGGGGGCGGTTATTGAAGCGGAGAAGTACTTCGACACTAACTCTCTAGCAGATTTCAGCGCTGTCGGGGGTAATATCTTCTATTATCATTATCAGTTAAATGATGACAGAGGTTATGTGGATTTTGTATCGAAAACAAAAAGCAAGGAGGATGTCATATCAACAACGCACAGCAGGGTAAATGTTCAATCCGGTTCCCCTGTGTGGGATAGAGGATCGATGTGGATGTTTTCTACGCGATTTATGGACTTTAAAAGCGTAGGGGTAGTGTTTTTGATTGTCCCGGAGGTCTTAAAAACACCTTTATCCTGTACATTTACGTTTATTTCAAAGGAAACCATTTCGACTAAAGCGGGAACATTCCGGGTTAATAAGGTAGGTTTTATGGTTTCGGATCCTTTTCTTATGAAGCTGATGGGCTGGATGGCAAAAGATGTATACTCATATGTGGATGAATCTGACAGGAGAATTATGGTAAAAACTCATACTCCATCCTCTGAATGGGTGCTTGAGGAGATTTCTAATGTGAATTTGAGATAGTCAACAGTTAATAAAACAAAGAGTTATCTGCTGACTTCTAACGACATACACGGCAGATTATCACTTTTATTAATCAGCCTGTTAATTCTTCTGCTTCTGAAATACGAGTTTAAATTAAACTTGAGTACTTTATTCATTTTTCTTGGATTCAGCCTTAATTTTATTTTTAATGTCATTGTTTTTCAATAAAATCTTTTTTCGATTCGACAGATGGAGGCTTAAATTGTAAAATTAATGGATTTTATTATGGGTCATACTCATTTCCAGCATATTCCACGCTGCCTTGATAAGCAGTAAATTTCAATATTTTAAATTAAATTCGGTATATGGGATAAAATCCCTATTGTTTTAAATATGATAATAATGTAAAATATTGTAATTCAATTCAGACCAACTAATTTTACTAATTAGCAAGAATTGGTATAATTTGTGCAATTTGTGGCACATATTAATACTGAAAAGAAAATATATAAGAGGGCATCATAGTAGCTATGTGAGACAAAAACTTTATCCGGAAGGTTGATAAATTATGATCAAAAGTTGGAAATTCGCCGCTGAAATTTTAATAATAATACTGATTCATACTGCTTCAGCATTTTCAATGGGAAATAAAACGCTTCCGATGAAGACTTATACAGGTACGGAAATTACCGAAGCAGAGTTTCTCCATTACTGTCAGTATTTTGGCGGAGAAAGGGATTCGGATTATTATTATGTAACGAGAACTGAAACGAATGGAAAAGGTGGATTATATTACCGGGTATACTACATAACCATTCCGGTATCTGAGGGAAAAAAGCCGCCGGAGAATTATTCAAACTGGCCTTCATTTTTTGTAATTGACCCAAAAACCGGTTCCATTATTGAATCGGAATTCAAACTCAATCCCAATGATTCGATAAAATGGGCAAAAGGCGGGCTGGGATATTTAATATACGGGCATTATAAATTATTCCACGATAAAGGTTATGTCGAGTATTTTTCAAAAAAAAAGACGGATTATGGAACCAATGAGACAAGGTACATTGTAAGGTTCAATACTGATATTCCAAGCGGGGATGTTTCCGGCGTGTATTTCCAGCCTCGTTTTCTGGATCCCCTAAATACAGGTGTTTATTATAAAATCATTCCGGAATTTATGAAGGATGCAATGCCTGTTACTATGAAATTTTTATCAAAAGAAACAATTAAGGTTAAAGCTGGAACTTTCCGGGTGAATAAATATAGCATTGTAATGGCCGATCCCTTTGTTGGAAAACTTGTCGAATCCGTTATGAAAAATTCGATAATAATGATTGAGGTTTCAGAAAGAAGACTTGTAGTTAAATCCGATATTCCCGGAGGCTATGTTGAACTTGAAGAGATTTCAAATATAAACAAGAGATAGACGACGATATTACAATACCGACTAATAAGATCGAGATCCTGTTTTGAATCATACCTGATAGAATGGCAACTTCTTATCGGTTTAGGCGATACAATGGGCAAAAGAAAGGGAAAATCTGAAAAAATTAAAAATAAAAACCGTTTATCCGGGGTATGGAAATAAATTTTATTCTTTCATTAAACTGGGAGGTTTACTATGAATGAAATCGAAATTTATTATTTTTCAGGTACTGGAAAACAAACGGAAAACTTATACCTTTGGCCTCCGTGACGAATAAAGAAAGCATAAGTACCGATGCCGGTATAATTGGAATTATATTCCCGGTTTATTATCTTTTCAACGGGGGAAAACCGCTTATCATAGAACGATTTGTTAAAAACCTGAAAAACATTGATTTAAAATAAATATTCGCTGTATGCAAAACTGCTTTTTACGGGGTACGGCAATCAATCAATAGAATAAAATGATCCGGAAGTATGGCGATAAGCTTTCGGCATGATTTGCAGTACAGATGCCCTATAACTATACTGACTGGTTAGAATGTTCGATAACTGGAAGATAAAGCTTGATATGATTCATGAAATCGTTAACCTAAAAGAGAAAGTAAATTTGAAACAAGTTCTAATATCAGCGAAGCTTTGTTAGGTTTGATCGGTTTAAGGAAAAATGCCAAATCTCATTATAATTGAAAGCCAATTTCAAGAAAGATCCGGGTCTTTCTTTTAATGAAATCTTGCCCTTTATGGACAGGAGCTACCGTTACAATGAGAACTGTAATGGCTGTGGCATATGCTCGAAGATTTATCCCGTAAATAATAGAAATGAGACCTGCAATGGTACCTGGAGGAAGCAATATTTAGATATGTTAAGGCAGGATTTGCCTTAAAAGGATTCCAAATTATAATAGTAAAAAATGGAGGAATAATATGACCGGTTTTTTAAGGTTTTTCTTTTTGGTAGCGATTTTATTTTTAATTTTTCTGACTTGTGCTTTTCCGATGGGAGCGAAAAATGAAAAAATACCATTAAAGCCCTATCCGGTTATTGACATCCCGGACGGGGAGTTTCTCCATTACGGAAACTATTCGCATAGTGAAAAGTATGGTGACACCTATATGGTTATTAAAAAGGAAGCAAATGAAAGCGGGGATTTTAATTACCGTATTTATAAGGACGATATACGCATATCGGGCGGGAAAAAGCTTCCGGAAAATTATAAAGACTGGCAGTCATCTTTCCTTATAGACCCGAAACGCGGGTCCGTTCTTGAAGCCTCTGAAAACCTTGGTTATGACCGCGAGGGTGATTCAGGAACCGCAAACTATAATTACAGGTTATATCCCGAAAAGGGCTATGTCGATTTTGTATCGAAAACTATAAAGAATAAAGTTTTATCTGAAAGTAAATACCGTGTTAAAGTAAATCCGGATTTTCCTGCCTGGGATAATTTTTCTATGTATTACGCGCCGTGTTTTCTTGATAACCGGAGCGGGGGAATTATGTATTTGATAAATCCTGCTTTTTTCAAAGAACCTTTGCCGGTTTCATTTAAGCATTTATCAGCCGATACGATTCGGACAAAAGCCGGAACCTTCCGTACTTCTAAAGCGGTAATAATCTTTGCCGATGCCTTTATCAGCAAACTTATGGAACCTTTATTAAAAGGAACCGCAATGTGGGTTGAGGATTCTGACAGAAGGATTTTAATTAAAGCAGAGATGGCGGGATATGTAGCCTTTATAGAGGAAATTTCCAATGTGAGATAATAAGATATCGGCGGCTGCACCGTATTTGATTTAAATCTGCCCGAAGTTCGAGTCCTCAAACTTATTATTTTAACCCATGGAGACCCGGATAATGCAGGCAATTACGCTTATCTGCGTGAGAAATACAAAACAAAAATCACTATGCATAGAGGCGATTTGATTCTCGTTAAAGACAGAGTGATGTCAAACGTGAAAATTAAGTCTTTAATTTTACAATCTATGAGGATTTTGATTTTTCACCTTATGGATTAAATGCAAAAGTTTTATATCTACAGGACCATACGCTGGGTTCGATAGGAGTACTTACTTCGGAAGGTGACTTCTTTTGCGGCGATATTTTCAGCAATTCAGGCAGGCCTGTGGTCTCAATGTCTGTTGAAAATTCAGTGATTTAAATCAAGCTTAAACAGGCTAAAGAATTTAAATATAAAAAAGGTATATACGGGCCATAGAAAACCATTTAAAATGGGATTGCTTATAAAAAATTATCGGTAAAAATTAAATTTCAATATTATATTAATATATGCATTGTTTTTTTCTGCACCAAATAAATAGCAGCCATGCTATTAGAATCATTGCCGATGTAATCCAGATCGGAAGTGTGGTGTTATAACCTACGATAAATCCTCCAATAAGCGGAGGTATGAATTGAGCCGCTGCCTGTATGGATTGGTTGACGCCAAGTATTTCACCCTGCGAATGTTCGCTGCCAAGCCCGGATATAACTGCGGTCAAATTTGGGTTTGATAGCCCATTGAACAGAGGAACTAAAAATACAACCGGAAATATCAAGACAAATGAAGGCATTAGGAGAATGAGGGGAAATACAGCCGCTAGTAAAATGAAAGTGAAACTGAGTATTTGAGAAGGCCGGAAACGCCTGGTCACAGGACGAATTACAAATGCTTGTACCAGGATTGAAGATATACCGATGAAGGAAAAGAGAATTCCGATCTGAGAACGGGTTATTGAAAAACGGTCAATAAGATAAACCTGAAAGAATTGAGTAAAAAAATTAAATCCGAAACCGAGAAAAAAAACCACAAGAAAAAGATTTCTATGAACAGGGTCCTGAAAGGCTTTGATAATATTCACCGGGCCTGTTAATGGATGGAAATCTCTCAGTTTGCGCTTTTCCACAGGAAGTGTTTCCGGGAATTGAAGCGAAACCTGGATAAAATTGACCAGAGTTAAAATTGAAGCGAGCCAGAAAGGGATGTCATAATTAAACCATGACACAATTTTCGGATCTGAAAGAAATCCTCCGAGCGCCGGTCCTATAAAGAAACTGGCCCCGAATGCCGCTCCTATAAGCCCGAAATTCCCGGGCCGGCTTTTTTCGTCGCTTATATCAGAGATTGCGGATTGATTAACCGACAGATTTCCGCTGAGCCCTCCCATAATCATTCTGCTTAATAAAGCAAGCGCAAGGCTTCCAATCCTGATGCCGACTGCCATGAGAATATACCCTGCGAACATACCCAGAATTGAATAGGAAAGAACTGTTTTACGGCCATGCCGGTCAGAAAGAACCCCAAGTATGGGTGATGAGAAAAATTGAAACAGTGGATAAATTCCAAGAAGTAATCCAAGAATAATTGTTCTTATGGGCATTGATGTACCCGGAGAAAGAATACCGCCTGTCTGATCCAGGCAGAGCGGTGTAAAAACAGGGATGGCAAGCGTCAGCCCCAACAAGTCAAGAAAAACTGTGAAAACAATAACAACCAGCGCCACTCTTGTCTGTTTTTGATCCATAATTGCTCCTGATTATACTCTGTATATTCCAATAAAACATAGGCAAAATCCTATAAAATTCTTTATAAAAATAATCATTTATCAACCATTAAGTCAAAAAGATACGCTTACAAAAAGTCTGCAATAAATTCTCACAGATATTTCTTCCAATAATTAATTAATAATTAACTTTAAAAACACATTTATTACATAAATCTGTTCTAAACTTTACGTAAAAATTTAACCTGAACCTGTCCGGTAAAAAATAAACTTTTTTATGTTATAGGAGATAGATTTGTTTAATATAAATGAATATGCGGCTATTTTGCAATCTATCGATTCTTTTGAAGCTGAAAAGCTCGCTGTCATTGTCAAAAAATTGCCGGTTAAAATTATCCATGAAAAAGAAACGGGTATGATAATGATACGCACTATCGACTCGTTTGGGAATCCTTTTTATATCGGCGAAGTCTTGGTGACATCTTCGGAAGTGGAATATAAATCTTTTCGCGGATACGGTATGCTTGCCGGAAGCGACGGGAACAAATCGCTTGTTCTTGCCGCTATCGACGCATTGTTTCAGGCGGGGGACGAAAATATTCTGAATGAAATTCAGCCGCTGATGGAAGAAAAGAAACTGGAAATGGAAAGAAAAACCAAACAGGAAAAAATATTTATTGAAAGTACAAAAGTTCAATTCGGACTGATGGCGGAGGTTTAAATGAATCCGGAAAGAAGCGGTTTTCAATTGACTCAGGAAAATTTCCGGGTTCTACTTGATTCTATGTCACACCCAGGAAGGATATTAAAACTTCCGGATGATTTTCCTGCGGTACTTTATACGCTTCTTGATCATGAAGTCTCATTCACTGTGATAGGTCCTGGGGCTAGTGAGGAATTTATACACCGGATTTACCAGATGACCAAATCGCCCTATTCCGGTATCGATGAAGCGGATTATGTGGTGGTATGCGGAGGTTCTAGCGGAGATATGCTTGCGCATGTCAGAAGAGGCGAACTGGAATTCCCCGATCGAGGCGCCACAGTATTTTACGAAGTGGGTGAACTGGGCGGAAATCAGGGGAGCAAAATTCAATTGATGGGCCCGGGCGTTATAGATTTGATAGAATTAAATGTTTTCGGTATAGACAATAACGACCTGTCAATGATTAACGAGATCAATACAGAGTATCCGCTGGGTATCGATATTATATTTATCGATCGTTCGATGAACATAGCCAGTATTCCGCGGTCTTCACGAATCAGCCTCATGGGGGAGTAATTAATGGGATATGTCGCTGTTTCAGGAGGGCGAGAGGCGATTGAAAACGCCGGAAGCTTCCTGAATTATAACAGGATAAAGGGGCAATCAGCCCCTATCAGTATAGAACAGATAAGGGATCAAATGTATTTTCTGGTGGACAGGGTTATGGGGGAAGGTTCTCTTTACGCTCCCGACCTCGCGGCACTTGCTTTGAAACAGTCGGCAGGCGACACATTCGAGGCGGCATTTATGGTACGAGGTTATAGAACCACTCTACCAAGACTGGGATATTCCCTGCCCCGCTCGACGGAAAATATGCGCGTCATCCGCAGGATTTCCTCGGCGTTCAAGGATATTCCCGGCGGACAGATTCTCGGTCCTACGCCGGACTATACTTTACGCCTGCTCGATTTCAGCCTGGCTGAAGAAACGCCGGAATCAGTGGAAGAAAGTATAAATCATTTTTTTGAGAACCTTGAGTACCGGGGAGAAATCCCTGACACTTTCCCGAAAATGGTCGAAATCCTGAGGAAAGAAAATCTACTTGTTTCTAAGTTCAATACCGGAAACACGGAAACGGATTGTTTTGATATTACCCGGGAATCCATGGTGTTTCCCGCGCCGAGAAGCGCCGCTCTGCAAAGTATGGCCAGGGGAGAAACCGGGGGAATGCTGGCGCTGGCGTATTCCAATATGCGCGGTTATGGAAGCGCTCATCCGACAATCGGAGAACTGCGGGTCGGCTACCTTCCCGTTATAATGGAGCACCCATACCGGAAGGAAGCGGTTTCTATCGGAGAGATCAAAGTGACAGAGGCCGAGATCATATCCTCCATTACGGTGGATGAAGGCTCGCCGAAATTCGCGCTTGGCTATGGGCTATGCTTTGGCCATAACGAAACCAAGGCAATCTCAATGGCGGTACTGGACCGCGCAATGCAGAACAGGCGGCCGAAGTATCCTTCGGAAGATCAGGAATTTGTGCTGTCCCATATCGACGGGATTGAATCGATGGGCTTTGCCAACCATTTCAAGCTTCCGCATTATGTGACTTTTCAATCCTCGCTTGACCGTTTGAGATGTTCCATCAAAAATACCGGCCAAAAGGTTAAAAATAATGGAAAGAAATAAACAATATAATTTTGCCTTCCTTGACGAAACTGCCAAGCGCGAAATAAGGCGTAAAATTTTAAAGGCGGTTGCGATTCCCGGCTGTCAGGTTCCTTTCGGTTCGAGGGAACTGCCTATCGCGAGGGGCTGGGGCACCGGCGGACTGCAGATAACCCTGTCGATTATCGGCTTAAAGGATGTGCTCAAAGTGATTGACCAGGGAAGCGATAACAGCGTCAACGCAGTCAATATCCGGAAATTTATTGAACAGGTAACAGGTATTAAAACTGCTACCGACACAACATCGGCGACAATAATCCAGACACGCCATAGGATACCTGAAGAGCCGCTCCGGGACGGACAGATCCTGGTTTTCCAGGTTCCTCTTCCGGAGCCTCTCCGGCTTGTCGAACATTCCGAACGGGAAACCCGCAGGATGCATGGGGAGGCGGATTATTCCAGAATGTGGCTCTACCTTTACGAAAGTATTGTAAAATTTAAAGAGATCACAAGAGGAGCGGATTATCCGGTGATGGTTAACCGCCGACATCTCATGTCGCCTTCGCCCATACCGAGATGGGACGTACCCGCATTATCCTATGCGGATGCGCTTTTTCTTTTCGGGGCGGGAAGGGAAAAAAGGATTTATGCCATTCCGCCCTATACAATTGTTGAACCGATTGAATTTGAGGATTACCGTTTCCGGGTAGAGGATTTCGAGGGGCATTTCTGCTCTGAGTGCAGGAGCACAGACACTTATTTAAATGAGATTGTGGACGACAAAACCGGAAATAGGACTTACAGCTGTTCAGATACATCTTACTGTAAGAAAATAAAAGAAGGACTATTAAAATGAGACCCATTCTGGAAGTGAAGAATCTTTCTAAAATATACGGGGCTTCATGTCCGGACTGTCTTACATCAACGGTGGAATCGGCATCAAATATATGTTCTTCATGCGGCTCTATCATAGCATGCAATGACGTCAGTTTCGAGCTTTATGAGGATGAAGTGCTGGGAATAGTTGGGGAAAGCGGTTCCGGCAAATCGACCCTTGTTAAAATCCTTTACTTTGAGGAGGTGCCTTCATCCGGCGAAATGCGTATTTATTCCGGGCGAAAGAATTATTTTACCATCCCCGGCGTTAATACCGATTTTGTTACGGATGCGGATTTGTTCAAGATCAATTCCTTCCACAAACGTCTTCTCAGGAATCACTTTATGGGTATGGTTTATCAGAATCCCCATCTGGGATTGAAAATGCAGGTATCGGCCGGAGGAAATATTGGAGAAAGGCTGTTAATGGCTAACTGGCGGAATGTGGAAAAAATACGCGGACGGGCGGCAGAATTGCTTGAAAAAACAGAAGTGCTTGTTCAAAGGATGGATGAAGCCCCCGAGAATTTCAGCGGTGGTATGCAGCAGCGGGTACAGATTGCCCGCGCTCTTTCAAACAACCCGCTCGTGCTTTTTTTAGACGAGCCGACAACCGGTCTTGATCTTTCCGTTCAGGCACGCGTGCTTGACCTGATCCGCAAACTGCAGAAAGAAATGAGGCTTACCATAATAGTTGTTTCCCATGATCTCGGTATTATCCGGCATCTCACCACGCGGACAATGGTTATGAAAAACGGAAGGGTGGTTGAAAAAGGTTTGACCGACCAGATACTTGAAGATCCTCAGCATGCCTATACCCAGCTTCTGGTTAATTCCACGCTTTAAGAGGATTAATTTTATGAGAACAAAAGAAGAATATTATGAACAGGTATTAAAGAACAGGAGCATAGTTTCAGATGCGGAAAACCTTAAATGCTCATGCCCGAAAGTAAAATGCGAGTGGCATGGAAGATGCGTTGAATGTGCCGCACTGCACCGTTATTACAAAGACCATGTCCCGAAGTGTTTCCAGCCGTTTATAAGGGATAAAATCGCGTTAATCGCTCAAATCGCGGAATTGGTTACAATTGAAAAAGAAATGACCCCTCCGGAATACCGTGATTATGTCCGGGAAAGAGATTTACAAAAGAAACGGCAAGAGGATTTTTTTAATGCTTAAAATAGAAAATCTGAGCAAGGTATTTTATATTCATATTTTGAACGATAAGGTGATCGAAAGTTTTAATAATGTGAATTTTACATTGAGGGAAGGCTCTTCCCTGGGGATTTCCGGGCCGAGCGGCGCGGGTAAAAGCTCTATTCTTAAGTGTATATACCGTACTTATATTGCGTCCTCCGGGAGCATACTCTATGAGTCATCGCAGTTCGGCAATGTCGATCTGGCTTGTGCGCCGGAACATGTGATAATCCGAATCCGTGCGCATGAAATCGGCTATACTACCCAATTCCTGAAGGTTATTCCGAGGATACCGGCGCTCGATGTAGTAACTGAACCGCTGGTTAATGATGGTGAGGATATCGAACAGGCGAGGTTAAAAGCGGCTGAAATCCTGACGCGTCTCCAAATTCCGGAAAAGCTCTTCGGGGCCTATCCATCGACTTTCAGCGGGGGTGAACAGCAGAGGGTTAATATAGCCCGCGCGGTCATTCGGAGGCCTAGGCTTCTGCTCCTCGATGAGCCGACCGCGTCTCTTGATGTCAAATCAACCGGGATTGTTCTTGATATACTGAAGGAGCTTCGCACCCGCGGCACAACGATGATCGGCATTTTTCACGACCCGGATACTCTTAATGAATTCGCCGACAAAAAATATGAATTGCACCTGAACAAAGACAAAATGGAATTCCTTCTTAGACCGGAGACGGCTATGGAGTATTTATGACAATCCGGAAAGCTGTACCTTCGGATGCCAGAGCAGTCGCCGGTCTTATCGGCCAGTTAGACTATGATATAACCTTGGAATCAATCCGTAAAAAAATTGAAAATTTCAGCCGGGATGAAAACGCGCTCCTGCTGGTTTATCTGGTGGATGGCGCTGTAGCGGCATTTATTTCCCTGTTTTTTATTCCACAGATAGCACTCGAAGGGAGTTTTGCCAGGATCAGCTATTTCTGCGTGGATGAAAAATACCGGGGACGGAAAATCGGCGAAGCAATGGAAAATTACTGCGTTGAAGAGTCACGCAGGAGGGGCTGCGACCGGATAGAACTTCACAGCCATTCGAGGCGCGTTGACGCGCACAGGTTTTATAAAAAACATGGGTATGAAGAATCCCCGAAGTATTTTATAAAGAAATTGAAATAAATTTATTTGAGGTTATGTTATGCAATGTATGAAACCCCCCTTTTCAATCATCAACACAAGGGTTGTTACACCGGAAGGCATTCTGGATAACGGGGCGGTCCTGATTGAAGACGGCATAATTAAGGAGATTTCTGAAAACTATTCCGGGCGGAATGTTCATTATATAGATGCGGGTAAAGCGCTGCTTTTGCCCGGTTTTATAGATGTTCACAGCGATGCGATTGAGAAGGAAATCGAAGCCCGACCGGGAACGTATCTTGAGACCCGGATAGCTCTCTTTGAGCTTGACAAAAAGCTGGCCGCATCCGGGGTAACAACAATTTATCATTCGCTTTCATTCGCACAGGAAGGAGTGATTCTTGTCCGCTCACTTGATATCGTTGGAAAAGTTATACGGGAAATCAAGAGGCTTTCGGGACAGTTTTGCGTAAAAACAAAAGTCCATGCCCGCTATGAGATTACAAATTCCAATGATTTAAAGGGGATAGAAGAGCTGGCGGAAGAAGGCCTGATCGATCTGATGTCCCTGATGGACCATACACCGGGGCAGGGACAGTTTAAGGATAAGGACCAGATCTATAAATATTACGGCAGCCGTTTCGGGATTGGGGATAAGGAAATCGAAAAACTGGTTATTGACCGGCAGAGTTTCCGTGAGGAAGTCGGAGATATAAACGCCCGCGAGATCGAGGAGATCTGCAGGAAAAAAGATATACCGCTGGCGAGCCATGATGATGACAGTTCTGAAAAGGTCCTGAAAATGAAAAAATATGGCGCAATTATATCAGAATTCCCGGTTAACCTTGAGGCAGTGAAAGCGGCAAAAGATTTGGGCACATATATCGCGCTAGGCTCTCCAAATATTCTTCGAGGGCATTCTCATAATAACAACCTCAGCTCCCGCGATCTTTTGATTCAGGGATACGGCGATATTGTCTGCTCGGATTATATTCCTTCCACGCTTCTATATGCGCTTTTTGTACTGGTTCAAAACAACATTTTTGATCTTCCTGATGCTGTGAAGCTTTTCAGCGCTAATCCCGCCCGAGCTCTTGGTATTGATCGGGAAACAGGAACCATTGAAGCCGGAAAAGACGCCGATCTGTTTCTGGTCAATGACAGAGGAGAGCTTCCCAGGATTATAAAAACATTCGTCCGTGGAAGAGAGGTTTATTCAGTATGCCTCGAATAGGGCTGCGCATACCGGGTGCTCAGCTGGACAGGGACTCACTGCCGTTTATCCAAAACCTCGAACTGGCTGCCGATACAGGTTACCGGGCAGTAGAAATCTGCCCCGAGGACTTTGACGCTATTCATATGGGCATACTGGACCAGGCGGCGACAAAGAAAGTGGCAGGAATACTTAGCCGTTATAGTTTTGACGTCAGTGTTCATGTACCTATCGCACTGAACTTGATGAACCGCGAGTTTCCGGAATTACATTTCGCTGTTTTACTTAGCTGTCTGGAGTTTACCGGCTGCGTCGGAGGCCGGCTGCTGGTTTTTCATCCCTCCCGGTATGTCGATAATATCGAATTCGCCCGTTACGGGAAGGCGGTTCTTTCCGATTCGGAAAAAACAGCTTTTAATTCAAAAGAAGTTGAACTCCTCCGCAAGGCGGGAAATAAATTTCCGGAAATAATGATCGCTGTGGAAAACCACCGGCCTTACCTTGAGCATTCTCCCTATTCTTACGGTGAATTCCCGGGTGAAATTGCCTCAGTTGTTAAAGCGGTAGGCCTTCCGAATGTCGGAATGATGATCGATACCGGGCACCTTAACCTTTCGGCATCCTATCATAAGTTTGAAGCACTCCGGTCAGTTCTGGACACAGGTTTAAAAATGGAACACATTCACATCAATGATAATAATGGAATACCAACTTTTTATACTGAAAAAGATAAAAAGGCCCAGCTTCCTTTCGGCAGGGGGGATGAGCATGTACCGCCGGGTTATGGAATGATCGATTTTTCACGGTTTTTTAAATCAATTCCGGAATTTGGAGGCAGTGCCGTGATTGAATTGACAAATCATTGGTTTTATCCGGCTAAAATCAGGGAGTCGTTTCAATATATTGAGAAGATTTTTTCAGAAATAAAAAAATCGGGGGTTTAATAATAAATGATGATAAATGGTTCCTCCGCTATCCGCCTTGTGATTGTTTCAATTCTGCCGGAACCGGTCTGCGCTGAAATTCATAAAATTCAGTCGGAATTATCCGAAATCTGCAGATCAGTTGAAGCCCTTTCTTATCCGCCCCATATTACGATAAGAACAGGGGTAATTGTGCCGGCTGATAAAATGCCCGGCTTTATCTGCGAATTCGGAGAAATTATCGGCATACGTTCCCCGGTCAATGTGAAGACCGGCGGGCTGGTGAAAACTGAATATATGGAAAGCGGATTAAAGAAATACATTGTTTTGTATTCGGTTGAAAAAACGGAGCGGCTTGTTCGGCTTAATAGGGATTGTTTGACTTATGAGAAATACAGGAAAAGCGGAAAGAAAGTATTTCAGCCCCATATATCGCTTGCTTATGAAGATCTATCTCTTCAAGGCTATGAAAAAGTCTGCCGGCATATTGAAGCGCACGAAAGCGATTATGAACGGACATTTGAATTTAATCTGAATAATGTTTCACTCTTGTATTTCTCCAATGGTTTCTGGGAAACAACGCATAGCTATCAATTCGGAAATGCTTTATAAAAGAGGGTATTCAACATGACTTATATTGAAAATTTCAATGTTCTTCAGGGGAAAAAACTTTCAGCAGAACCGGCCATTGCTTCTACCGCGATTATTCATAAATGTTCAATCGGAAGCTACACTTCTATAGGTGAATTCACCAGTATCGCGGAAAGCGTTATGGATGATTATAGCTATATCTGCGAATATGGTTGTTTAATTTATACCGAAATCGGGAAATTCTCCAATATCGCGGCACATTGCAGAATTAACCCGGGCAACCACCCATTAGAAAGGCCAAGCCTTCATCATTTCACATACCGGATGAAGCAGTACGGCTTCAGGGATGAAGACGATGACGAGTTTTTTAACTGGCGCCGTATCCAAAAGGTTCGCATTGGGCATGACACATGGATCGGCCATGGGGTTGTAATTATGCCTGGCATCAACGTAGGAAACGGCGCGATTGTCGGAAGTAATTCGGTTGTTACGCATGATGTTCCCCCATATTGTATCGTGGTAGGTGCTCCTGCGCGGGTGGTTCGGCGGCGCTTTCAGAAAGATATAGCCGATGCTGTCGAGAAAACCGCCTGGTGGGACTGGCCGCATGAAACTATAAGGGAGCGCATTGATGATTTCAAAGATATCCGTATATTTTTAAAAAAATATAATTAAATACCGCGATATCGATTATTCAAAGTTAATATTTAATAATTCACTGAAAATTAATATAAAATTGGTTTTATGCAAATAATAAGATTCTATAATAAAAAAAAGAGAATTTGAATAAATTCAATAGCATTATTGGAGGATAAAAATGGTTATTAAAAAAATCATGGGGATTTCGAAAGCTGTATCTGCCGCGTCTCTT
This sequence comes from uncultured Spirochaetota bacterium, assembly GCA_963783575.1. Lineage (GTDB taxonomy): Bacteria > Spirochaetota > Brevinematia > Brevinematales > JAOACQ01 > CAWEAK01. The sequence continues at coordinate 160,473 of CAWAOD010000011.1, forward strand.
TTGATTATTGTGTTGCTCGGCGGCTGCGCTCAACAGAAATTCATTACGATGGCCTGGCTGCCCAACAATTCGGGTGATAATGAAAAAGTTATGCGTACCGAGTTTGGAAAAATCATTGAAAACGCGACGGGCTTTAAAGTAAAGGATAAGCTGACCACTGACTACAATATCGCAATGGCGGCACTAGATTCAGGCGATGCTCAATTGGGCTTTTTCGGTCCTTTTGAGTATATTACCGGTCATGCGAAGAATTCACACATTGTGCCCCTGGTAGTGGAAAGCGGAAATTCGGGCACATTGACAGACGCGATGTATTTCAGCCGCCTTCTCGTTAAAAAGGGCAACGAAGGCAAATATATGACAGGAAATACTTATGCCATCGACAACATAGCTGGAAAGAAAATTTCATTTGTTTCCACGAGTTCGACTTCAGGCTTTAATATGCCTTCCGCGGCTATTCTGGCTTATTTTCATAGTATGCCAAAATGGAAGGATCTGAAAAAAGATGATCTTATGCAGGGCGGTGAAGGGAAATTCTTCAGCCAGGTTATGTTTTCAGGTTCGCATCAATTGTCGCTGGTCAATCTGCTGAAAGGCAAAGCGGATATTTCAGCCGTTGATGACATTGATGTAAAAAACTATCTTGAGTTGACTTCGGGTGCCGATGAACAGCCAGGCGCTGTTTATACCGTTAAAAAAGACGCCGATGCGCCTTTTACCGATCTCGCCGGTATGCAATTTGTTATTGTTAAGTCTATTCCGGTATTGAATACTCCTATTGAGGCCAATGATGCATTCCTTAGCCAGGATACTATAAACAAAATAATTGCTGCGCTGACGGACGACAAGGTGAAGGATAATCAAAATCTGTTTCGGACTGTTGGGTCCTCCATGGCCGGACTTTTTATGCTGCCGCACCGCTTTGTTAAAATCTCGGACACGGATTATAACGAGATGCGGCAGGTTCTGGGTATTTGATAAATACTTTACTTCACGGGGATAAGGCAAGATAAATCTATGAGGGGTGCTGCCTTTTTAGCGCCCCTCATCCTTTTTTCAGGAGGGTAGCTGCATGGCATTGTTAGAACTTAAAAACGTCACTAAATGTTATATTGGGACAAAACCGGCCCTGTCAAATGTCAGCTTTTCGGTCAATGAGGGTGAATTTGTCTCGGTTATCGGTTCATCCGGTTCCGGAAAAACTACTCTTTTACGCTGTATCAACCGGATGATTGAGCCGACTCATGGGGAAATATTTTTTAACGGTGTTGTGGTTTCCAGGCTGAGAAACATGACCTGAGGAAGATTAGAACCAAGATCGGAATGATATTTCAGCACCACAATCTCGTAGAACGTCTGACTGTCATTGAAAACGTGCTTCATGGAAGGCTTGGCTATAAATCAACCATTGCCGGTATCCTGGGGAGCTATACTCATGAGGAAAAAAAACAGGCCTGGAAAATTCTGGAAATACTCGGTCTGGAAGAACATGTTTATAAGCGGTGCGATCAGCTCAGCGGTGGCCAGAAACAAAGGGTAGGTATTGCAAGGGCATTGGTACAGAACCCAAAAATGATACTCTGTGATGAACCAATAGCATCTCTTGATCCGGGTTCATCAAAAATTATAATGGATTATCTCAAAAATATCTGCCTGGACCGCGGCATTACCATGATTATCAGCCTTCACCAGGTAAATGTGGCCTTGAACTATTCCCATCGTATTATCGGGTTCAGCAAAGGCTCCATTCACTTTGATGGGACACCTCTGCAATTCACGCGAAAGAGGATTTCTGAAATTTATGGTACAGAACAGATCGAGGAAAGCTTTGAACATCAGCCTGACTGCATCCTTAGCGAAGCCATAGGATAAGCTATGCAGGAAGATGTCTTTGTCAAAAAAAGAAAAAGTACATTTCTGTTTTTCAGTCTAATAGCAATTATAACCGTAGGTTCGATGATTATTACCCAATACGACCCCGCAAGGGGTTTCATTAGTATTTTAAAAGCTTTTTTATGGGGTGTGTCTAATTTCTATCCCGACGGCCCTTCACTGACCCGCTTAGGTGATATTTTAAAAAAACTCCTTGATACGGTCCTTATGGCTATAGCTTCAAGTGTGGCAGCTTCGGTATTCGCTATGGTATTATCTATAATGGGTTCGCGCAGTACAAGGGTACATGTCTTTTTTACAATCATTGCCAGGGGATTAGCCTCATTTTTTCGGAATATTCCGCTGGTGGCATGGGCTATGGTGCTTATGCTTGCTTTCAGCCAGAGTTCCCTCACCGGTTTTCTCGCGCTATTCTTCGGATCGTTTGGATTTCTTACACGGGCTTTTATGGAGACTCTTGATGAAGTTGGAGAAAGCAATGTTGAAGCCCTGAAAGCTACCGGAGCGGCCTATCATCATATTATATTCCAGGCTGTTTTACCTTCAAGCCTGCCTCAGATTGTAAGCTGGCTTTTATTCATGATTGAAACAAATATCCGGGACGCCACCCTTGTAGGATTTCTTACCGGGACAGGCATAGGTTTTTTATTCGATGTTTATTATAAATCCTTCAATTACCATGTTGCAAGTCTTGTTGTTATCGTCACCGTCATCACTGTAATTGCCGTGGAATTCATTTCCAATAAAGTGCGTAGGGAAATATTATGATGGACCTTATAGCAGTTGTCAATTCCGACAGCACAGAAAATAAAGATCACAGGATGCCGGAAAAACCGGCGAACCGTGCTGCTATTATTATCCGTATTACACTGGGAATACTCGCGGCTACTGCGCTTTATGGAATTTTGACCCTGGATTACGGAAGCATTAATATTTCCAACGCGATTGTGGAAACTCTGAATAATTTCAAGGCCATTTTTATCCATCCATACTCTCACCGTCTTTCTATTCTCAACGCTCTGGCTGAAATTGTCATAACAATCGGATTATCAGTTCTTATTACCGTTTTCAGCGCGGTTATTGCCTTAATATTAGGCCTTCTGGGCGCGCAGAATCTTGTCCCGAAAAAAGTAACTACCGTTGTAAAAGTTTTTGTGGCATTTATACGGGCTGTCCCTTCCATCCTCTGGGTTCTGATTTTTGCTGTATCGGCAGGATTGGGAAGCACCGCGGCGGTTATAGGACTTTCTTTTCATTCCATCGGTTATTTAACCAAAGCTTACGCCGAGTGTTATGAGGAACTGGACCGCGGGGCAATAGATGCCCTGAAAGCCACTGGAGCTAATTGGTGGCAGATTGTCTTCCAGGCAGTCATCCCGTCATCGGCTACCTACCTTTTATCCTGGACATTCCTACGGTTCGAGTTGAATTTCTCCAACACAGTTGCTATGGGTGCTGCTGCCGGTGCAGCAGGTATAGGCTTCGATCTTTTCATGGCAAGCACTTTTTATTTCGACCTGCACGAAGTGGGACTTATCACTTATTTCATTCTGGCTTTTGCTTTCATACTTGAAGTCATTGCGACAAGGGCAAAATCAAAACTCAAGGAAAAATAAAAGGCCAGAATTTTTTTGTATTCAATAATCATATATTTAGTGCCTGAACGGAAACTCCAATTTTAAAAAATTTCTAAATCAAAAGCTCAGTTATGCTATTTTCCTGATTACAAAAATTTTTCCTGAAACAAAACTTATTAAATACTTTGCACCGTATCTAAGAATTAATACAAAAAAAACCAAAATATAACATTTTAAAAGCTTATGGGCAGACTATACCCTTAGATATCAAATTAGCCGGAAAATCTATGCTGCCTTCATAATTTTCTTTTTTCCCGGGAGGCGTGCCTCTCTTTCCTGCCTCTTTATCTCTTTCTGCACAAGGATATGTCCCATAATCTGAATGTTCCTGGCGACAAAAGACAAACTGACATACCTCTTAAACCCAACTATTCCATGGTCAAGGCATCTGTCCAAACCATGATTTTCCATGGCGCTGATCCCTGACTCCACAGCTCTATGTGCCCGTTTTGCCACCCGGTACTCCTCTGTTTTTTCCCGCTCCTTTTCATCAATCGTTAGCTTGCCTTTCCTTGTCATAATCAGTTTATCCACCATTTTTCCCAGTTTGCTCTTGTTTTCAGGACTGTAAAATCCTTTATCATAGCTCACCTGTCTGATGTTATTAAATACAGAAATAGTTTCTTCCATAATACTAACTGCCACCGCTTCGTCAGTCTTCTTTTCCATAACCATGTGATTAAGCATAAAACCAAACTGATCCTGCACCACACAAACCCGGACTCCAAGTTCCTGTGGTACTCCGGCTTTTCCTTTACTGATCCACTCTGTATGAGGCTCGAAAATCGAAAATATTTTCTCTTCGTGATGGATAACCTCACCTTTCAGTACCCGTCTGTTGACTTGATCCATCAGCTTTAGAGCCAGCCTAATATAATGTTCTAATGTCATTTCCAATGGTATATTTGTAACCATCTTTAGAGAATCTGTTACTTTCAAGAGAATATTTTCGATATCCTTGAGATAATTCCTGTATTCCTTTTTTATCCGTTTGTCACTTTTACCTATCTTTACTTGATCTTTTGAAGTCGATCGTTTCAGCCTTTGTATGCTCATAACTTTTTTTTAAGCTTCCCGATAGTATGTTTCCCCTGGCGAAAACCTGTTAGACCTGCATTTTTAAAGAATCCGACTATACCTGTAATTACCTTTCTCATGGCATCAAACAGAAGACTGATATCTGTCGGGAAATGAACGTCTGTTTCAACAACAAAGGAATCAACCTTCACTTTTAAACCTTTTTTTGCTTTTTCCCCAATAAGATCGTGGCCGGCTTTAACAACCACTTCATTAATCTTTGATAGTATTTCAGGAGTGAATAGAGAAATGTTCTCCCTGAGTGTCTGCAAAGCATATCTATCGACAGTAAACTCAGTTTTGCCAAGCATCTGCCTTATAGCTTTGTGATTATTCGCCTGATCCTGGAGTTTGTCATAGTCCCAGTTGCAATTCAATCGCAGCATTCCCATCACAAAGATTTCCCATATACTCATCCCCTTTCTTCCGATTCTTTTCTTTTTTATCTGGTATCATTTCCTCAAATATCTTGAATATTTTGTCCTTGATTTCAGGATTGCAATATATATATTTCAGGCCCATAAGCAGCTTTGGAACCTCGTCACGGCAAGTTAAATCAATCACTATTTCACTGATATCAACTTCACCGATCTTTTTCTGTACTTCTTCGTTTTGTCTCATAAATTTTTCCTCGAAGATTTAAAAAATTATATTTTTGTCGGGTTGATGCATGTCCATATCTGATAATATATTATAGCATTTTTATTCGGTTTTGTATTGCTTTTTTATTCAAATCTTCAATTTTATTTTATGCCATAATTCCCTTGCTAGTACTGCATTATCTGTATTTCCGTTCAGACACTATTTAATCATTTGCTATGACCTAAACTGAGCGATTCTTAACTATCCATAAAAATAGAACCATGCTAAAATAAAATGGGGTAAGGAAATGGTTACAGCCATCCTTACCCCGGAATAACACCCATTGGGTGCAAAAGCAGGTAAATTATGACTGAAAAAAATAAAAATCGCAAAATTCAGGGAAATGAGATTCAAAAAATCGGCATAACGAAAGATTGTCTTACCAGCCGCGGCGGGCTTACGTTTGTCCTGAGATATCTCAAGAATATTAAAGTTATTCCCCTGATCAGCGAAGTATTTCAGGGAATTCGCAAGAGCCGCAAAGGTAAAGATATAGAAAAAATTATTTCTCAATTGATGCTGTTTTTCATAGATGGAAGCAAATTTACCATGACCCGGTTTGATGAATTGGCAAATGATATCGGGCACAGAAAGGCCATTGAATGCAGCAAAGACAATATGTGCTCATCCCATGTGATAAAGAGATTTTTTCAGTGGTAAAAAAGACAATGTTTAAAGAGCTTCAAAAGATTCTAATTAAGCTTTTTGTCTGGCGTCTCAAGATAAAGAACCCGAAAGTTATTATTCTCGGACTTGATACGATGGTACTGAATAATGATGACGCTAAAAAGCGAAACGGCGTGACTTATACCTACAAAAAGGTTAACGGGTATCATCCGCTGCATATGTATTGGAATGGTTTTATCGTGAACCTGGCGTTCCACGAAGGAAGCGAATCCCCGAATCACGGTGACGATCTGTTTACAATGCTGGAAGAAACAGTGAAGGAAATCCGGAAATGCTATGACAAAGAGGTGCCGATTATCGTTGTGTCTGATAGCGGGTTTTTTGACCAAAAGTATTTTAAGAAGCTGGAAGACCTGAAACTGTTCTTTATATGCGGCGGGAGAATACTGGATTCAATCAAACTCGATTTGATGAAGCGATTGCCGGAAGAATGGAGAAGGTTTGAGAAAAAAGGAGATGTAATTGAATACCTGGACTTTCGGGACAGACGGGATAGCTGGGAAAAGGGATACCGTGCCATTTATACCAAATATGAATGTGAAGACGGGGTTTTCAGATTAGCGTTCGACAGGCCTGAAAATATTATTTATACAAATCTTGAAGAAGCGGAAGTATTGAAAGAAAAGGGGCTTGTGAAATATATGACGGCAGAGGAAATAGTGAGGCTCTATCATCTGAGGGCAAAAGATGAACTGGTGAACCGTGGAATAAAAGAATTCGTGGATGAAACACTGCCGTTTAAGAGTTTTGTATCAAACGGTGTATATTATTTTTTATCGATAATAGCGTATAATCTGCTGTCGGCTTATCAGGCGGATATGGATATACCGGAAATACCAGTGGAAAGTTATCCGGATACGGTCAGGCGAATATTTATTGATATTGCGGGAAAGATTGTTAAAACAGGCGGGCGGGCTATTTTAAAATTCAGGGAAGAAGTAGTTGACAGGTTTAAATTGTTAGATTTGTGGGAGAAATGCGGAACGGTTACCCCGATTTAAAGATGCGCTCTGTTTTCATGGATTAATAAGGGGGTATTGCGCCAAAAATTGAAAATATCTCAGAGATTGATGATTTTAGTGCTTTCAAACGCATAAATTCGGCAAATTAACCGGTGACAAAAAAATATATCCAAATTTTTATAAATTTTGGCTTTTATAAACCTGTTTTTGGTATTTATTAAAAAATCGCTCAGTTTGGGTATGATGAATACCATTTATTAATATTTGAAAGTTTTCAAAATTAGGATTATACTTTTTCTTGTATCAATCGGGTTTATATAGATGCAAAGGGGCAAAAATGAAAATCGAATACGCATCAATTGACCTTTACAAATCATATTGTGAGGCTGTTAAATCAGTCTGCGAAGAAGAAAAATATTTAGCTAATACAACCGGCTTTTCTGAAGAGCAGACAAAATCTTTTGTAGAAAAGATTATATCAAATAATTTTTCACAGTTTTATGCCATTGAAAACGGCCGTGTAATCGGATGGTGCGATATTATTCCGAGAGAACAGGAAGCTCCATAGGCACATTGGTGTTCTGGGAATGGGTATAATTCCAGGATTCCGCGGTAGAGGAATCGGGACGGAACTGATCATCCGCACGATAAGCCATGCAAGGTCGCATGGGATTGAAAGAATCGAGCTGGAAGTGTGTGCGGATAATTCAATAGCACAAAAACTTTATGAAAAAACCGGTTTTCAAAAAGAGGGTGTTAAACGGAAAGGCAAAAAAATCAAAGGCCGGTATGAGGATGTAATAATAATGGGGTTAATTGGATAATGTCGGATATTTATATTAAAAACAATTTAGTGATTATGGAGGTAATAATTATGGTAGGAATTAAAGGGTCGGTTATCAACGAAACTATTGAAGCCGTGAGGAAAAGAAGCGGAGACCAAATATTTAATGATATTATCGGCCATTTAGACAAACAATCAAAACATTTATTTGAGAATATGATATTAGCGGCGGAATGGTATCCGTTAGATTCCTTTATAAAATTTCTTGAATTTGATATAAAATTAACCACAAACGGTAATGAAAATGAATTAATTGATCGATCGGAAGATTTACTTGGAAAACAATTAAAAGGCATTTTTAAGTCATTTGTGAAAGAAGGATCACCAGAATTTGTTCTCGATAATTGTGTTTCAATTATGCATAAAAGTTATTTCAATGGTGTTACGATTGAAAAAAAAATGGAAGGGCCGGATAAAGTATTAATAAGATATATCGGTTTTGAAAAACAACACAAACTGATAGAATACAGTATTATCGGATTTTACAAAAAAGCCCTGGAACTTTCGGGAGCGAAAAATGTTCAGGCTGAATATTTAACTTCAATTAAAGAAAATAAAGGCTATTGCGATCTTGAAATCTCATGGAAAAGGGAATGAATTATCTAATTTAATTCAAAATTTCCGGAGCAAAAAAAAAGAAAATCTTTATTTATATGTTGATTTACGTTTTTTTATTTCATATCCGGTTTAAATAAAGGGTATTAATGTCCATCTACCCAGGCCCCTTTGCTTCTCTTCGGCAACAGACTGTGTGAAAACTCGGCTTTTTGAAGCGTAATTCTATATTTTCCGTTTTGTAACTTCTATAAATACATAATGAAAAATTGTTTTCACACAGCCTGCAAGCTCAGGGCAGGCTGCTTGACCCGGTTTAGATTTCTTACGCAACAAAGTTGCGTATAGCTTTGCGGAGTTTATTCCTAGCAAAGCCTGCCCTGAGATTACAGACTGTGTGAAAACACAGTAAATATGCTATAATTATTAGAACAAAAATAATCGGAGTAAAAGATGAAGCATATTGAGGGAGAATCAAGGGATCAGATAGTTCTGTTCAATGAAACACTGGAAGATCTGTTAGGAGAAGAAGATCCGGTAAGGTTTATAGATATTTTTGTTGATAAGCTAAATATGAAAGGAGTTGGTTTTAAAGTAAAAGAAGCATCAACCGGCAGAAGTTCATATAAATCCGAAATACTTTTAAAAATCTATATTTACGGATATTTGAATAAAATCAGGACAAGCAGGAAATTAGAGAGAGAGTGCCGAAGAAACACAGAGTTGATGTGGCTGACTGGACGACTAGCGCCGGATTTCAAGACGATTGCCGACTTCAGGAAAGATAATAAGAAGGGAATACAGTCGATATTCAGAGAATTTTTGAAGATATGTCATAAAGCCGGGCTTTTATCATTTGACGTTGTTGGAATTGATGGAACCAAGATCAGTGCGCAAAACCACAATAACAATGTTTATCATAGGAAAAACATAGAAGAAATCATACATAGAATAGATCAAAAGATCGAAGAATATTTGAATGAGATGGATAAGAACGATAAGGAAGAAAAGAATGAATTTGAATTTCTTTCCGGAAAGATAGCGGAACGTTTAAAGAAAATGAAAACAAAAAAGGATAAAGTTGAGGCTATTAAAAAGATTTTTGAGGGAAATCCTGAAATGGAGAAATATTATTCAAATGACCCGGAAAGCCGGTTTATGAATGATAAAGGGAAATCCGACATTGCATATAATCTGCAGATGGCAGTAGATGATGCGAATAAACTGATTGTGGTGATTGATGTGACGAATGAAAACAATGATATCAAACAGATGGCAGGAATGTGTGACCGAGTAGAAGAAATAAAGGACGAGCTTAAGGTAGAGACTGAAACGGTCAAAGTATCGGATGCCGGTTATTACAGCGAACCGCAGATACTGGAATGTATAGATAAGGGACATAACGTATATATGCCGAATCCGGATGACGGACATAAGGCAAGGATTCGAGGCAAAGAAGATAATAAAGGAGTACCTGCTGAAGAATACCAGGTTGATAAATTCAAATATGATCCGGGACAAAATGTTTATTATTGTCCGGAGGGAAACCCATTAGTGAGAAATGGGAAAAAAGTAGAGAAGGTCAATGGAGGAAAAGAGATAGTCAGGTACAAGTGCGGCTTATGCAGCCAATGTGAAGTAAGAAATAAGTGTACTGAAAGCGTGGAAGGACGAAGTATCAAAGTACCAGTTAGAAAAGAAGAAATTGAGAACTTCAAGAGGAAAATTCGTTCTGAAGCCGGGAAAAAGATCATAGAGAAAAGGAAAGAGATATGTGAACATCCATTTGGATCGATAAAAAGGAATATGGGTTACAGTTATTTTTTAATGAAGGGAAAGGATGGCGTTCTGACGGAATCCAGTTTGGCAGGATTCATTCATAATTTAATAAAAGTATTGAATATATTGGGAATAAAGAGACTTATGACTCTGGTTTGATGCTAATAAACCATCGTTTATCGTATTCGGATAGATTTTTTAAACTAAGATTTTTTTAGCTTGAAAAATATATCAAAAAATGGAGTCTTTGTATAATTAATCGATTTTACTATAAAATTTTACTGAGTTTTCACACAGTCTGTTATCGAAGGGTCGAGGGGATTCCTTTAGAGTTCTTACATAATACCTCACAGCTTTCTGCAATGTTTATTACCTAGAAGCTCTGCCTCGAGGATCTTTATTACCAATTTATTCTGATATAATAATGTTGGAGTAAGAAGACCACCCAGCAGTATTTGCATAAACACTTACATATATGTTCGAAACTCTGATGGCTTTCAAATTACCGCAGCTCTGGAATTGCGACCCATCGGCTACAGGCGGTGCAATGGGATTTAGTATTACATTCGTCAGGTTGCCGCAGAAGCCAAAAGCGTCAATCCCGATATTCGTGACGCCGGCAGGTATTGCCACATTTGTTACACTGCAGTATTCAAAAGCTTCGTCACCGATAGATGTGACGCTGTTTGGAATTATAACGATTGCCAGATTATTGCAGTTCTGGAACATACCGTATTGTATGACTGTAATATTGTTAGGGATAGTCACGCTCTTCAGGTTTACACAGCTCTGGAATGCATCGTATCCAATAGACGTAACGCTGTCGGCTATTGTCACATATACCAGGCTTCCGCAATTCTGGAAAGCAGAATACTCAATCGTTGTGACGCCGCTTTGAATCGTCACATTAGCCAGGCTGCCGCAGTATTGGAATGCTGAATATCCAACAGTTATGACACTGCCAGGGATCGTAACACTTGCAAGGCCACTACAGCCCTGGAATGCATTATTCCCTACATTCGTGACACTGGTAGGGATTGTCAAACTTATAAGACTGCCGCATCCATTGAATGCACTATTCCCGATAGATGTAACACTGCCGGGAATATTGATATTTGTTAGGCTGGAGCAGCCCGAAAACACTTCATTTCCAATAGATGTTATACTGCCAAGATTTGTTACAATTAAAAGGCTGACACATCCATTGAATGCACCGTTTCCGATAGATATAACACTTGTAGGGATTGTTACGCTCTGCAAACCTACACAATTTGCGAATGCATTATTTCCAATTGTAGTGACATTGCCAGGGATTGTTATATTTGTGAGGCTTCCGCAGTTCTGGAAAGCCTGGTCACCGATGGAAGTAACACTGTTCGGGATAGTCACGCTCTTCAGGCTTCCGCAATTCTGGAAGTCCCAACCTCCTATTGTTGTGATGCAATTTGGAAGTGTTACATTTGTAAGTCCGTTGCAGCCCTGGAATGAAAATGTTCCCATAGAAGTAACGCTGTTTGGAATTGCTATGCTTACCAGGCTGCCACATTGCGAGAAAACATCATTTCCGATAGATGTAACGCTGTTTGGGATAGTCACGCTCTTCAGGCTTCCGCAGTTCTGGAAGGCCTGATCACCGATGGAAGTGACACTGTTAGGGATTGTTACATTTGTCAGCCCACTGCAGCTCTGGAATGTATTATTATAGATTGTCGAAACGCCGTTGGGAATTGTAATGCTCGTCAGGCCGCTGTTTTGGAACGCAGAATATCCTATCGTTGTAACGTTGTTCGGGATACTCAGGCTCCTCAGACTGCTGCAATTTTGAAAAGCGGAATATCCTATCGCTGTGACGCTATTAGGAATCGTTACGCTTACCAGTCCTGTGCAGCCTTGAAACAAATTATTCCCGATATACGCAGTACCGCTGACGATTGTTGCGTTTGTTAGTCCGGTACAGTTTTGAAACGTTCCATTCCCGATGGATGCAATATTGGTTGAGATCGTCAAATTCACCAGACCCGAATTCTGGAACGCATTATCCTGAATGGCAGTGACACTGCCCGGAAAAGTAATATTCTTCAGCCCCGTGCAGTTTTGAAATGCGCTGTTTCCGATATAACTAACGGTGTTCGGGATTGTTATATTTGTTAGACTTGTACAGTTTTGGAACCAGTTATTCCCTATGAAAGTAAAATTGTTTGGGAGAGTTATACTTGCCAGGCTGGAACAGTAGGCAAACAAATTATTTTCCCAGTTCTGAACCATAATGCTGTTAGGGATTGACACGCTTATTAAGCTAGTGCAATATAAAAACACTTCATTTCCGATGGATATAACACTGTTAGGAATTATAATGTCTGTAAGGCTGGAACAGTACGCAAACGTATCATTCCCAATGGATGTGACGCTGTTGGGGATAGTAATGTTTGTCAGGCCTGTACAGCCCTGGAATGCGCTATCCTCAAGGGAAGTTACACTTGTCGATATTGTTATATCCCTCAAAATAGAACAATTCTTGAATGCGCCATTCCCGATTGACGTAACGATATTACTGTTTATTGAGCCGGGTATTACAATAGAGGCTTTTTGTGAATCATTCTGGTTGGACCATAAACTGGAAAGCCCTGTAATTGTACATGTATTGCCGGAAATGGTATATGTAAAAATGGAGGTGGCCGGAGTCGAACTTGTTGGATTGCTGGAATTGCCTCCACTGCCGCTGCTTCCCGGGTTAGTACTGCAGCTTGCTGTGAAGAAAAAGATAACCATAAAGAAAATTGGAACAAAAAGTTTCCTGATCATAAAATTTGTCCTCCCCAAAAAAAATCGTATCGAATGCATTTATTTTATCGAAAATCAGTTAAATTGTCAAGACCACAGACGGGAGGGAAATTTTAACTTTCTATACATAATAATCCTTCATTTGATTCAAGTTATCTGCGCCGGTTCATTATTCCACCATTTATACCCTGTTTTCTTTGCTGTTTTTGATTCTATATATTACAATTTTCCTCAATAAAGTATATTTTGAAGGAGTCATCAATGCGAAAATTCGGATTAATTTGTACCGGATTTATTCTAGTATTTCTTACTATGGGGACATCACAAGATAATATATACAAAGTTCAGAAGATTGTAAAAGCAGGAGGCGCAGGAGGATACGACTATGTCTATGCCGATTCAGATGGCCGGAAATTATATATTGCTCGAACTGGAATACAAAATAGGATTACGGTATTTGATCTGGACACCCTGGTATTAATAGATGAAATTTCCAACATAAATGCCCATGGAGTCGCTGTTTCGGCAAAATCGGGCCATGGTTTTGCCACCAGTAAACCGGTTGCAATGTGGGATACAAAAACGTTTAATCTTATAAAAACGATTGAAGTTGACGGTAGTCCTGATGGAATTCTCTATGACGGATTTAATGACCGGGTTTATATTTTCAGTCATAAAGTTCCTAATGTGACTGTGATTAACGCTTCAGACGGATCGGTTGCGGGCAAGGTTGATCTTGGAGGCGCCCCGGAGCAGGCAGTTTCCGATGGAAAGGGACATATTTATGTTGACATTGAAGACAGGGATAATATTGCAGTTATTGATGCAAATTCTTCTGTAACCGCTCATTACGATCTGGCCGGAAAAGGTGGAACCTGCGCAGGCCTGGCAATTGATATGAAGAATCAAATACTTTTTGTTGCCTGCCGTGATCCGCAAACCATGGTAATTCTGAGCGCAGCAGATGGAATGATCATCTCTGTATTGCCAATCGGTAAGGGTACGGACGGAGCCGCTTTTAATTCAAATACCATGGAAGTTTTCAGTTCGCAGAGTGACGGTACTCTGACTGTAATCAAAGAGAACAGCCCAAACAGTTTTGCTGTTGAACAAAACCTGATCACCATGCAGAACGCAAAAACTCTGACTCTTGATTCCAAAACAGATAAAATAATCCTAATTGCCGCGGAGTTTGCCCCTCCGCCCGAAGCGCAGAAGCAGGGGAAACGGCCTCAACATGGACCAATGATCCCGGAATCTTTTTGTATTATCGAAGTCGGTAAATAAACAATACTTTTTCTTTAGTTGACAGACTCTTCCTATATGGGTTTTCCCTTCATTTATTTTTAAAATATCACTGCGCAAATATAATTATACCCGGCTATTTCATTATTTTCCATATATAGTATTCAGTAAATAAGCCAATCTTAATCCTCCTTTTTCAATCTGTAAATAAGCTGTCTTTTCATTCTTTTTCTTATAATCTGAAAAATTAACCATTGTAAGATATGATTTTTTACCATTAGTAATGGAAAAATAATTATAAATTTGAATCCCAATTAAATAGCTCTTATATGACCAGTCAATCAATGAGCTGTTTGTCCAATTAACTTTTTCTTTTAAAGGCGTTAAATTAATCTTTGAAACCAATTCTTTTCCTTTTTTATTAATGGCAGTGATATCATTGGTATTAGCCTCTAAATCCCATAAGATATGGAGATTTATATATTTATTTTTACCTCTGTAAGTATTAAATAAATTGGTAAAAATTCGGCCATTGCCTCCCCTGTCGCCGTTCAAATCAATATTATGAAGGGGCTGCGTAATATCACCCGCAAAATGTATCAAAAACAATAGGTTTGTGTAAGCTATCGGGCTTTTAGTATTTTTATTATTTATTAAGAAGACTATTTCATTTGATAACTGGGAAATAACATTATCATTATTAGCGGGCAGATAGGCCAAGATATCTTTTCTGGTGTAATTCTTATCTTCGGGTAAATCAATAAAGTGCCAGGGCGCGGTATTCCTGTATTTATTTCTTATAGAATCAGCGTCCGGTGCATGATTCTTAATCCATAATTTAACTTTTTGTTTCATTGATAATTTGGAATCACTATTAAGATGACTCTTTATTAATTTATAAATATTTGTGCAGGCTGTATCCGTTAGATATTCACCGGCAATATAGCCTATTAATTTATGGCCGCCTTTTGCCCAGGGAAAAAGTAATGAACAAGGAACAAGAAGAAATAGAATAAGTAATTTTATTTTCATATATTCCCCAAAATTGATAAATTTTATCAATTAAATTAAATCATAATAATTCTGTATTATTTTAAAGAACAATTAAAAAAATAGTTAGTAAATGGGCAAGTCTTGAAATATCGATTTATTATATGAATTGAGAATTTTTATAATTGGGGTTACAATTAATGTTATAATTATATTCAGAGGTATTCTATGAAAACAATCGCCATTAACGGAAGTCCCAGAAAAGACTGGAACACTGCAATTTTACTGGAAAGCGCTCTTAGGGGAGCGGCCCTGGCGGGAAGTAAAACAGAATTAATTAATTTATATGACCTGAATTTTAAGGGCTGTATAAGCTGTTTTAAATGTAAAAAAAACGGAAGTAAAAATTACGGGAAATGCGCTGTGAAAGACGGATTAACTCCAGTCTTGAGAAAAATTGAAAAGTCTGATGCGCTAATAATGGGCTCGCCAATTTACATTGGTTCTGTGACCGGTGAAATGAAATCATTTATGGAACGGCTGTTGTTTCAGCATCTGCTCTATTCCAGCCCGTCAGGGACTTCTTTTAAGGGAAAATTAAGGGTAAGTTTTATTTACACTATGGGTATGAATAAAGAACGGTTTGAGAATAGCCAGCTAAAAGCTCATACTGAAGGCATTGAATCAACAATCATAAGAATCTTCGGAAATATCGAAACATTGCATTGTTTTGATACTTATCAGATGGATGATTATACAAACATTGAATACGGTATGGATATTGATAAAAAATGGGAAAGAAGAAATACCGAATTTCCAAAAGATTGTGAAAAAGCCTTTGAAATAGGGAAGAACCTGAATAAATAAATTTGTTTAAAATCGGGGATAGGAAGGAGCATAAAATGAAAGTACTGGCATTTAACGGAAGTCCGCATAAAGACGGAAGTACATACACGGCTATAAATATTGTATCCGAGGAACTTAAAAATTTTGATATTAATGTTGAAATTGTCCAGGTTGGGAGTAAAATTATAAGAGGCTGTATTGGCTGCTACAAATGCAGGGAACTTAAAAAATGCTTTTATAATGATGATATTGTAAATGAGAATCTGGCTAATATTCAGGATGCCGACGGATTGATCTTAGGCTCGCCTGTTTATTATTCCGGTATAGCGGGAACAATGAAATGTTTCCTTGACAGATTATTTTTTGCCGGTCCAGATTTGCGGTATAAAGTCGGGGCAGCTGTATTAGCCTTAAGGCGTTCAGGCGGCGTTTCCGCTTTCCAGCAAATAAACAATTACTTTAATCTGGCTCAAATGATAATCGCGCCGTCACAATACTGGAATGTCATTCATGGCACGAATTCCGAAGAAGTGATAAAGGATGAAGAGGGAGTTCAAATATTGCGGACTCTTGGGAAAAACATGGGATGGCTGTTAAAATCACTTCATTCCGGAAGAAATGAAATTACTGAACCGGTACAAAGCCAAAAAGTAAGGACCAATTTTATCCGCTGAGGTCAGGCTAAACTTACGGGTTAATTTATTGATTATTTCAATGATCAAAACTATCCGCTTTGAAGAGATCGGGAAAAAGCTTTGTCCAGGCAAGAACCACAGCTATAGTACCGATCCCTCCGATTACTACGGAGGGTATGGTTCCAAACCAGGCGGCCGTGATTCCGGATTCAAATTCTCCAAGCTGGTTGGACGTTCCTATAAAGAGAGAATTAACAGCGCTCACCCTTCCCCTCATATTATCAGGAGTCTTAATCTGAACCAGTGTTTGTCTTATTACAACGCTGATTACGTCAGCGCCTCCCAGAACAGCAAGCGATGCAATAGACAGGATAAATGACCTCGAAAGCGCAAAAATTAGAGTGGCAATTCCGAAAATAATAACCGCGGTAAACATAGAACGCCCTATATGCCTACGAATGGGTTTTCTTGACAGATAGAGCGATATAAGGAGAGCCCCTGCTGCTGGAGCGGCTCTTAAAAGCCCAATCCCCAGGGGCCGGTTGAGAGAATATCCCGCGCGTAAATCGGCAACAAAGCTGTTGCCCCTCCGAGCAAAACCGCGAAAAGGTCTAAGGAGATTGCACCTAGAATAACAGGTCTGTTAAAAATGAAATGTATGCCTCCGAATAAAGCCATATAGCTGAAAGGTTCTTTATTTGCGTGTTTTAGTACCAAATGAATCCGGCTTGTTAGAAAACAAGAAGTCAAATATAAAAGGCAAATGATTGAATAGATCGTTAATGGGCCGAAAGTATAAAGAATTCCACCCAGTGCTGGACCGATAATTGACGCTGTCTGAAATGCCGACGAGGAAAGTGCTGCGGCCCGCGGAAAACTTTTAGCCGGCACAATCCCGGGCAGAATCGCCTGCATCGACGGTCCCTCGAAGGCCCTTGCCGCGCCTAAAAAGGTCAGAACTATTAATATGATTTCAGTATTGAGCCAGCCTGAAAAACTGCCTGCGGCAAGAATAAATAATCCCATGCCTTCCACAGCCTGGCAAACAAGAATTATTGACCGCCTGTTGAAACGGTCCGCTGTATGGCCGATTAAAAGTGTTAGAATGAACATGGGCAGGAATTGTACAAGACCTACCATACCGAGGATAAAGGCGCTTCCTGTAATTGCGTATATCTGCCAGCCCACAGCAACGGCGGTCATCTGAGATGCGAGAGAGGCGGCAGTTCTTACAGTCAATAAAAAAACGAAAGAGCTGTTTCGGGCCAGGGATTCATCGAACTGCCCGCTTTCTGAAGATTTATTCATTTAAATATCCGGATTTTCATAACTTTATTCATGAGGGAATATTCTAATTCAGAAGCCCGCAAAACTCAAATATTAAACTTTAATGTGTTTTCCGGTTTATTTTGATTTTTGTGTTTTTTTATCAGGTTTATTATAATTTTTTACTATAGAAAATGAGAAAGTCTTATTGTGTCAGATGTTCAAGTCCGGTTAAACTGGAAATAGTAATTTTAGATATTTTAGGAGAATAATATGCCTGATACTGTTCTTATCACTGGTGCCGGCAGGGGGCTCGGTTACTGGCTCTCAAAGAAGTTTCTTGAAAATAAATATTTTTTGATCGCTCTGAACAAGATAAAAAGCGCGGATTTCGATAAACTCGCCGCAGATCACCCCGGTAAAACCGCTGAATTTATCGCTGATATAAGCGACGAACAATCCGTGATAAAGGCCTGCAAAGGATTAAAAAAGATATCGGAGAAAATTGATATTCTGATTAACAATGCCGGGATTCATCCGGAACCGTCAAATCACAAATGGAAGCATATCGATGACCTGTCCGATGTCATCCTGGATACTGTAAAACTTAATTTATCGGTCAATGCATATGGACCCCTGCTTGTAGTAAAGCATTGCCTGCCTTTTTTGAAAAATGGGCGGCAAAAGCTTATCGTCAATATTTCTTCCGAAGCAGGCAGCATAGCGCAGTGTTACAGAAAAGATGAGTTCGGATACTGTATGTCGAAAGCCGCCCTGAATATGCAGTCAAAAATCCTTCAGAACAGGCTTTTGGAATTCGATCTGAAAGTCATCGCTGTCCACCCCGGATGGATGAAAACCGATATGGGCGGGCCGGAAGCCTCCGATTATCCCGAAGTCTGCGCCGAAAGAATAACAGCCCTCGCCCTCAGGAAATGGAAGAAGGACGATCCCATTTACATGGATAACCTGGGCAACCCCTTAACCTGGTAGAGGATTAATATGGAAAATATTAAAATTCTCATAATCGGCGGCGATAAAAAGCATTATCATGAATTTTCAATAATAGGGCCTTTATTCAGCAGGATATTATCCGGTAATGGTTTTGATGTCACTCTCACAGACGACTTTAATTATTTTCTGCCTGAAAATATTATGCCATATAAAGTTATATTATGCTTTTCACTTAAACCCTACCTGAATGCCAGACAGGCTGAAGGGCTTCTTGAGGCTGTAATCGGAAATCCATGGGGCAGAACAGGCGTTCCGAAGGGTTATCTCGGCGTTCATGGAGCGTCTGCGAGCTTTATAAATAACAGGGATTATTTAAAAATGCTGGGCGGAAAGTTTCTTACCCATCCGCCAATGGGAGGCCCATACCGGATTCATGTAAAAAATCCGGAGCACCCTGTATTGAAAGGAATCACGGATTTTGAGATAAACGATGAATTGTATTTGATGGATACCTACCCGCCGTTTGAAACGCTTTTGGAGACGGAGTACCTGGGTTTTTCAAGACCGCTTGCATGGGTAAAGCCTTACGGACTGGGCAGGGTCTGCTATCTAGCTCTTGGCCATGGCCCCGACCAGATGCGGAACCCTTTTTTTGGAAAATTTATAACTAACGCCTTACTCTGGTGCGCGAATATCAAGTAAGACCGGCAGATTTAAAAGATGAAATCTTTCCTATTGGTCAGCCTGCCGGACTTTTATCAAATTGGAGAGATTAAATCCGTTGCTTACCGCCGAATCCAGGAGAAATTGGTATACAGAATCATCGAGTTGTGGTGTTCGGCTGAGAATCCATAGATAATCCTTAGTGGCACTGGTGACCATTGCATACTGATAATTTGTGCGATCGAGCTCAAAAACAATATAATCACTGCCAAACCATAGAAAAAAGCTTACAAAAAGTTTTGAGGGGAGTTTCTGATCCTGTACCCTCGCGTTTCCGTGCGCACTTGAACGCTTTTCGCTTTTAATACCTTCATTCAGAACGTCCACCTGCCCGTTATTCTTTAAAGTATATGTGGCAGTGACATAATTAAGTCCTTCTTCGAAAGATGTGGGCAGCCTTGCGATCTCGTACCATTTTCCCATATACTTATTCACATCAAAATTATCTACCGGTTTAATATCCGCAGTACTTTTGTTTTCAGCCGGCAGTGCGGAGAACGCGCAAAAAACCATTGAAAACAATAAAACAGATTTTTTTGTGAACATACATTCTCCTATGTAATTTGTCAAGTTTTATTTTAAGATTCAAGCCTCAGATTTCAGATTCAACAACTTATAATATACTTCCACAATAATTTTTCTCGCTACTGCAATGATCGCTTTTTGTTTTCCTCTTCTTGTTCGAATATTCTCATAAAACGATTTCATTTCTTTATCATATCTCACACGAACCCAGGCTGCTTGTACTATGACCCTTAAAAAAGCACCGTCTACTTTTCGTGTAATTTGACCATTTGTTCCTTTTCCGTCACTTTCACTAACTCTTGGTGCTAATCCCATATATGATACAAATTTTTTTGAGGTACTAAAGCGGTCTATATTGCCTACCTTCGTTATGATGTATGCGCCGGTTGTTGTGCCTATTCCCGTTAATTCTTTAATCTCATTATATCCGGGTCTCTTTATGCTTAAGGCTTCTGTTTCTTTATCCAGTACCTTAATGTCTTCTTTGAGATTTTCTAACATAACATACATCTGGATTACGGCTCTCTTTATACTCTCAGGTATGTTTTGTTCTTTGACCCAGTTTGTGTTCTTTTCAAAATTGTTGAACATTTTGTCTCCGGTTTTAATCCCCCAATACTCCATCATCGCTATTATCTTTGTCTTATAGCTTTTCTTATTGCTAACCATTTCTTCCCTCACAGATAATAATCCTCTTATTTCAGCGTCTTCGTCGCTTCTTATCTGACAGGTACTTAGCTCTTCTTTTTCAAATCTTTGTAATATAATCGCCATTCTTTCTGCATCTTCCTTGTCTGTTTTCCATTAATCTTTTTAAATCAATAGTATTGAAAATAACCGCATCTTTTGCTTTATCTTTTAACCGTTTGATTAAATCCCATGTCCAGTTTGTCGATTCAATCCCGATTATCGTTTCTTTGTCAATCTCTTTCTCAAATTCCGCTAATTCTTTTTCATTTCTCTCATATTGCTTGATTGATTTTTTACCGTTTTCTATAATAATGCAAACGGTAATTTGCTTTTTGTGGATATCAATTCCGATCCACTTTTTTGCGTCCATCGTTTTCCTCCCTAATTTATTTGGGAGGCCTGAATCTTTTAGTGGTATATTAATCCGGTTGAAAAATTACCATACTCCAATACGAGGTTTATCCTCAAAATGGTGGTTCGGACAAGGATTCGATCATACTCCTAACGGGGTTTATCCCCACAAATTGATTCGATCTTTGTCCTATTCAGAGTCCTCATCTATTTTGATGCGGGCTCTTTTATTTTTCAACCTTTTTTATCATACCACCTCCTTATGCTTTTTCAGGGAACCACGGGAAAAATAGCGGTTTACTTTTTTTGTATTCCTCGAAATCTGCCCTTCCGGCGTATTTCTTTTCCAGAAGCGGTACACCGGATACAAACAACAGGAGAAATGTTATGGTTAAAGGGCTTATAATTGATATCCATCCATATCGGGAAGAAGCACATAAAATAAGTATAGACATATTCTTAAGATTCGTCAACAGAAAAAATTATTCCGGAAATAACTTTTCGCCATGAATGAGTAATAAAAGGCCGTCAAATTTCATTTTGACTTTTCCTATGATCAGGATTATAATTTTCATGGATATAAAGGAGGGCATTTATATGCCGAAAGTTCTGATTGTTGGCGGCGTTGCGGGAGGTATGTCCGCGGCCGCAAGGCTTAGAAGGCTGGATGAAGAAGCGGAGATAATTGTATTCGAGAAAGGCGAATATATTTCTTACGCAAATTGCGGACTGCCCTATTACATCGGCGGTGTGATCAGGGATAGGGAAAAACTTCTGGTACAGACTATCAATTCATTCAAAAAAAGATTCCGGGTGGATATCAGGATCCTAAGTGAAGTGAAGAAAATTGGCAGGGTTAATAAAACGCTTTCGGTTAAAAACCTTATTACCGGTGAGGAATATTCTGAAATCTATGATAAATTGATTCTATCCCCGGGCGCTGAGCCTTTTATACCCAGGCTTCCCGGGATTGACAATCCGAAGATTTTTACGCTGCGGAGCATTGCAGATACCGATAAAATAAAAGCATTTATAGATACTCAGAAACCCAAAAGGGCATTAATAATCGGTGCGGGATTCATCGGTCTGGAAATGGCCGAAAATCTGTTCAACAGGGGAATTTTCGTAACAATTGTCGAAATGGCGGAACAGGTTATGAATGCGATAGATTTTGAAATGGCTTCAATCGTACATCAGCATTTAAGAGCAAAAAAGATAGAGTTTTACCTTAGTGATGCCGTTAAAAGCTTCGAGGATTTGGGATCTAAGATTAAAACAATTTTGACCGGCGGAAAAGAAATCGTTTCGGAAATGGTGATTTTATCAATAGGAGTCAAACCGGACATAAAGCTTGCAAAAGAAGCCGGAATCAAGATTGGAGATAAAAACGGAATAGCTGTGAACGATTATTTGCAGACATCGGACGAGAATATTTACGCAGTCGGCGATGCCGTTGAGACAATAAACCTGGTAACCGGGAAACCGGGAATATTTCCTCTTGCCGGTCCTGCGAACAAACAGGGAAGAATTGCTGCGGACAATATCATCAAAGGGAATAAACACAAATATAGGGGCACAATGGGAACGGCAATTGCCAAAGTTTTCGATCTCGCAGTAGGAGTTACCGGAGCGGCGGAGAAAATGCTGAAATCAGAGAATATTCCTTATCAGGCACTCATAATTCACCCTTCGTCGCATGCTTCTTATTATCCCGGAAACCTTCAGTTCAGCCTTAAGCTTGTATTCTCACCCGAAGATGGAAGGCTTTTCGGCGCCCAGGCCGTCGGTTTTGAGGGGGTTGACAAAAGAATAGACGTGATCTCCACGGCTATAATGAATCACAATACTATTTATGATCTTGAGGAAATAGAACATTCATATGCTCCGCCTTATTCCTCGGCAAAAGACCCAGTTAATATGGCCGGGTTTGCGGCTGAAAATGCCCTGACCGGTAAAGTTAAAATCATATATTGGAACCAGATTGACGGTCTTAATCGGAGTGAATATTTTATTCTCGATGTACGAACGCCTGAAGAATACAGGATGGGAACAATAAAGGACGCGGTGAATATCCCGGTCGAATCGCTTCGAGAAAGGATTAAAGAGTTACCTAAAGATAAAAATATCGCAGTTTTCTGCAGGGTCGGCCAGCGCGGTTATATTGCGGCCAGAATACTTACCCAGAAAGGGTTTGAAGATGTCTATAATCTTACCGGAGGATATTTAACCTATTCGATGGCTCATCAGAAACAGGATAACCCTGTCTAGATGAAGAAAGATTCTCTTGAATCGATAGCTAAAAACAGTGCAAGAATGACTGAAGGACTGCAATGACAAAAAAAGAAATAGCACATCTGCGTTTGATAAATCATCATATTGCCGCTAATAGTTTCGATCGTCCCGTAGAAGTAGTTCAATGGATGGGCGCCATTCAGGCTCAATTTTACCGGCAGGCATTATGGGCGGTCGGCCTGCGCATGAAATCCGCACGCATTGCCGATATAGAACAAGCAATAGCCGGCAGAGAAATTGTCCAGACCTGGCCGATGCGCGGTACACTTCATTTTGTGCCGGCAGAGAATGTGAAATGGATGCTGTCACTTTTGTCCCCCAGGAGGCTGGCAGCGGATAAAACACGTCAGAAACAGCTGGAAATCAGCGACAAAATCCTTGAACAAAGCAGGTATTTATTTCAAAAAGCATTAACAGGCGGAAAACGGGTTACTCGCTCCGGTATGATGAAACTGCTGGAGGTTGGGGGGATCAACCCTAAAGGACAGCGTGGATATCACATCCTCTGGAACTTTGCCCTTGAAGGCCTCATTTGTTTCGGCCCGATGCAGGATAAGGAGCAGACCTTCGTGCTTTTAGACGAATGGGTGCCGTTCTCCCGGACGCTTTTCCGGGATGAAGCATTGGCCGAGCTGGCCGGAATATATTTTAAAGGTCATGGGCCTGCGACCGTCTATGATTTTGCGAACTGGACAGGGCTAACGCTTACAGATGCCCGGGCCGGTCTGGAATCTGTAAAACTTAATCTGGTTTCAGAAAAGAATAATGAAATAGAATTTTGGCAATCTAAAAACACATCCGGTAAGGCAGCCGATACAACCGTCACATACATGCTTCCCGGTTTTGACGAATACTTGATCGGCTACAAAAACCGGAGTGATGTTCTGGCTAAAGAAAATGCCTTCAAAGTTGCCCCTGGCGGTAACGGTATGTTCCTGCCAATGATTGTTGTCGACGGTCAGGTAGTCGGAACATGGAAAAGTACAATTAGAAAAAACTCCGTCGAAATTCTCCTAAATCCCTTCCCTGGAATTAATATTTCAAAAGAAAGTATAACCGGTTCTACCAAAAGATTCTGTGATTTTTTTGGTTTAGCGCTGAAATCAATTGCGGTAAATTAGAGCTCTCGAGAAAAACCTTTGTTAAAATGATGCTCATATTAAAATAATTTGGATGAAATAAATGAGACAGGGCTTTCTATCTTCCACCCTTTTTGATGGCGTCAAGAGAATCAATCGTTTCCTTATCTTCAATGATTGTTTCAATCCATCTTTTATCATCATTGATCAGATCGATCTGGATCGGGTATTTTAATAAATCACCCCTTGAGTTGTAATAGATCGCGACTAAAGGCTTCAGTGCTTCCAATTTAGAAAGCTTGTTCACTTCTGCCTTTTCACCTGTGTTTAAAAGAACATATTGTCCTTCTGAAAAGATGGTTTTTTCAATTAAATATTCAGGCATTTTGTTTATGAATTCTATTGCGAACCTGGGATTAAATTTTACTGCCATATTTTTACGGATCAGTAAAAATGCCCTCCAGAAAGCAATTTTGTCGCGATAGCTTTTACTGGTCGTAACCGCTTCATAAAAATCGCAGATCGAGAAGATTTGAGACATATCATCAATTTTATCGACGGTAACGCCCAGAGGATAGCCGCTTCCGTCGTAGCATTCATGGTGCATTAATGCGATATTCATTATCTGATCCTCAAAGTGGGACTGACCTTTCAGGATATTATAACTGTAAACGGGATGCTTTTTAATTATCTCAAGTTCCTCTTTTGTAAGCGGTTCCTTTTTTATTAATATCTCTGCAGGTACCATGATTTTCCCGATGTCATGAAGAAGGGCACCGATACCCAACACCCTTATCTTGTCTCTTTTCCATCCAATTAATTTACTATATAGCACGGCGATCATGGCGGAATTCACCGAATGGACATACGTCTGTTCGTCGTAATCCTTTATTTCTATAATGTTTAGAAGGGTACCGCTTTCTGCATCAGAAACTTTTTCGATGAATTTTTCAACAGTCTCCTCAATATCCTTCTCCGGCAAAGGCGTTTTTTTAATGATAGCGTAACCGATCTGTTCTGATACCGAAAATGCTTTTTCAAGAACCTCTGACGGCATCATCGGATTCTTTTCATAACCTGATACTATCAGCGGCTTCTTATAAAAGACTTTTTTTATATTTCGTGAAATCAGGCTATTTATGATTTCCTGCGCAATAGGTTGGTTAGCCGGGTAAATCATAATTCCCTGTTCGGTAAACAGGTCACCCTTCAATATCATGCCAGGATACATGCAGTTTACATATAAATCGATTCTGGAAAATTTTTCCTCTTTTTCATTCATATTAAATTCCTATATTGTTATTGAATGGAAAAATAATTAAAAACAGCCTGATTAATATAATCAATATAATATTTTAACATTGAACAATAAAATATGTGAAATTTTTTAATAAAATAAATATTATACTGATCCACTGAATTTTAAAGATATAATTGTTGTGGTTAACAATAAATTTTTTTAAATTCAACATTAAAAGAGAATTATTGATAATTCAGATTATTTTTTATTGTCAGATACAATCAGCTTCATAACTGATTCCGGACCGGATTAGTTTTTTTTCTTCATCATCACTAATTGGAGGATAAATATTTCATCGCTGTCTCTGCTACCGGGTCACCTGGTATAATTACTAATAAAATATTTTGAAAAAAACTTATATCTTGTTATAATATTGCTAAAATAATATGGAGAATTAATGCTATAACAATCCGAATATTTGATAAACTTTTTAACATATGAAACTGAAATAAGAAATAAAATTGCATGGTATTTAATTGAAACAAAATATAAAAGTAACGAAGCAATTGTGTCCTTGCGGCAACTGAAAGAAATTTAAATACTGTTGAATTGATAAATAATAGAATAAAACTAAAATTTCTAAAGGAGATGTTTTATGAGTTCAGAGGAAGAATTAAAAGCCAAGATTGCGGCATTAGAAGCAGAGAATGCGGCATTAAAAAATAAAGGGCCTCGCTCTATTACCCTTAAAGTAAGTGAAAAAGGGGGTGTTTCACTTTATGGGATTGGAAGATTTCCAGTTACCCTTTATAAAGAGCAGTGGATTAAGGTGCTTGATTATGGCGACAATATTCGCCATTTCATCCAGGAGAATGATTCCCTATTGAAGAAAAAAGAAAGCTAGATTTAAAATGAAAGTTTGATTTATAATTATAGAGTAATATTTAATTATGTCCTTATCGCCTTTTAGTAACAAACCTTTCCTTGCCGCGGTTTATCTTGTTCTGGTTTCTGCTCATCCAGTCGCTGGACATAAACAGCCTTTTATCAGGATTATTATTCTTCGTAAAAAGTAACTTAATTATAAAATCAAATGTCATTTATAGACCGCCTTCCTAATATGTAACCGATTATTATATCATACTTGCAAGTTAAATCATAATTTTGGAGGGTAGAGAAGTAGAAATTTCTTTGAATCATTTGACTTTCCCACAATTTCATTAGTAAATTACATCAACCTTTTCACCAGGAGATTATATGGATTCTCGTTATCTTGAATATAATGGCAAGTTGTACCAGGTGCAAACTAATAAAATATCAAATGGCTATGTAACTGAAATTCTTGATAATGACATTATTGTCACTTCCATCAATTCAAAATCCCAAGCGACCGATGAACTTATTAAACAAAAGCTTGATGCTAAATTTAAAGATATTAAGGTCAATGAAGTGGTGGGGGATTAATTAATTGAATTGGTGGATGTATTGCCCCTGTTAAATTAGTTTGTATAGAAGTAAAAGTTTTATCCTTTAGCTCCTCTTCCCGATAAATACTGATTCCAGCGGTTGATTACATCCATGGTCTTGTTCAACAAGTTTCCTAGGTGAAATTTTTTAATGAATAATCCGGCTTTATTCCCATACTTTTTTGGAAAAACGCCTTTCCGGTATGATATTCCTCTCGTCTTCTAACTCAATATTAAAAGACATTTGGTTACATTTCCTTTTGTCCGTAATTTACTTTGGGAATTTAACTGGACAGGATACAGGTAGATCTTTCTGTGCCGGGATATGCCCTTTATCCGGCCTTGGAGAGATACTGATTTCGTTAAATCTTTTATACAATCCTGAGGTTTTAAAAAAATGAGCCCTTTTTATATGACGGATCATGGAATATCTGTAAGTAATATTTATGCATATATAATATATTATTTCATAGTTTTTCTAACGATAATACTTTCATTGACTGCAGGTAAAAAGTCCTTCTGCCATAATTGTACCAGGAACTGCCCGATGAGCCTTGAAGTTGAACAGATGGTGAAAGACGGTTCAATGAATAACAGCGAATGTATCCTTTGCGGTGAATGTGTTGATAGCTGCAAGAGTAAGGCTGTCCAATACGGTTTTGGCAATCCTAATTTCGGAACAATTCAATATAGGAAACATTTATGAATTATTACAAAATACAATTATTATCAATTGTCCTTTTTGTTGCATTGTTAACAGGATGTTGTATGGGCTTCCCGACTTGCTCGGAATTCCCCTAGGAAAGTCAGACCTCCTCTCTGGCAAGCCATTAGCGGCTATGATAGGATGCTCATCGTCTGATTCAAAGTCGAACATCATTAGTGCAGATTCAATAACCCCGGCGGATACGAGCACTTCTTTCTTCGAGTTTATGAGCTTTGTTTGGGTTGTGACGCTTATGCCGATTTGATCAACAGGAACACTTATATAGGTGATATGAAAATCATAACTATTATAACGGAACCTATAGCCGTTAACTGTATTCTGCGGTTAACAGAGATTACCGGGTAGAATATTTGGTGGTTCTTCGTTTTTCTCGTCTTTTTTTGTGTTTTTGCACATTGCTGATTATAATTTTTCCTGAGAAGCTTTGTCACTGGGAAGAATTGCATGGTATTCGGGAGATTTATGGCGATAGCCCGGATAGACTATCACTTCTGTAATAGGAGATCCTCGAATGGAAACACGAGTCAAGGCCCATACAAGGAGCGAGCGCCGGCTCGCGACTATCCTCTTCGCCGACATTTCGGGCTTTACCTCCATGTCCGAGAAGATGGATGCCGAACTTGTTACACGTACCATGAACGAGTGCTTTAATATGCTTGGGACCATCGTTCAACGTAACGGGGGTATCATCGACAAATACATTGGTGACTGCATCATGGTTCTATTCGGTGTGCCCAAAGCTTTGGAGGATTCTGCTCGACGCGCTGTTCAGACCGGTCTGGAGATGCGGGAAGCCATCCGAGAATCACAGCATTTGTTGATCGTGGAAGCAAAACTGGATATCCACATCGGAATCAATACGGGAGAGGTCATCTCGGGTGAGGTTGGTTCGGAACAGAAAAAAGAATTCACTGTGATGGGGGATGTGGTGAACATCGCATCACGACTTAAAGATGCTGCTCCAAAGGGAAGAATTTATGTCGGGTTACAAACGCATCATAAGACCAGTGAAATGTATGAATATAAAATAATGGAGTCGATCAAGCTTAAGGGCAAAAAGAATCCTGTTCCCGTATACGAACTCCTTTCCAGGAAGTTGGGTGTGGCTCGAGGTCGAATGATATTTTCCCCCCTTGTGGCCAGACAGGAGGAACTCAATCTCTTGGAATCTAAGGTCCTGAATGTAATAAGCGGAGAAGGTTCGATAGTACATGTGATCGGGGAAGCAGGACTTGGTAAATCACGATTGATTGCGGAGCTGCGGAATAAGGAATGCATTGAGAAGGTGATTCTTTTAGAGGGACGCGCACAGTCCTTCGGAATGAATCTAAGCTTTTATCCTATAATTAACCTCTTAAAAGAGTGGACTGCGATTCATGAGGACGACAGTGGAGCGGAAGCTTCCCGGAAGCTCGAAAAGGCGATCCGTTCCGTCAGTCCGGAAGATATCGATGAGACTCTGCCGTTTATCGCGACTCTGATGGGCATCCCCCTTACGGGAAAGTACGCGCAGAGAATGGAGGGTATAGTCGGAGACATCCTTGTGAAATTGATGATGAGAACCACGCATGATCTTTTAAGCTGTGCCGCGCAATACCAGCCCTTGGTGATAGTACTGGATGACATGCATTGGGCGGATGAAAGCACGGTCGAATTCGTGGAGTACCTTTACAGTCTGGCGGATAGAAATCACGTACTTTTTATCAATTTGTTTCGACCGAGCGAGGAGAAAGGTGAGAGGCTTTCTAAAACGGCTCGAGAAAACCATGGGAGCCTTTATACTGAGATAATGTTATATCATCTTAATGAAGAAAGTTGCACAGAGCTTGTAGGCAACCTGATAAAGAATAGTAACGTTCCACCTGCTATCATGGAATCGATCGTTAGCCGAACTGGTGGGAACCCATTCTTTGTCGAGGAGATTATGAGAGCATGCATCGACAATGAGGCACTGGAGGTAGAGAAGGATGGCTTCCGGGTGACGGAAAAACTTCAGTCGTTCATTGTTCCATCGACAGTGAACGAAGTGATCATGTCGCGTTTCGACAGGCTGGACGAGGTATCGGGAGAATTACTAAGGGCCGCCTCGGTTATCGGAAGGAGTTTCTTTTACAGGCTGTTGGTAAATATCGTACAGGGAATTGATAAGATCGATGAAAAAATCAATACCTTGAAGGAAATGCAAATTATCCTAGAGCGCAACAGAGTGGATGAGATTGAGTTTCTGTTCAAGCACGCCCTGGTGCAAGAGACAATCTACGATTCGATTCTCATACAGGCCAGAAAGAATCTGCACATAAGCGTAGCGAATGCAATTGAGTCGATATTTGCGGAGCGCCTGGGAGAGTTCACTGGGATGCTGGCATTACATTATACACGTGGGGAGGACTACGACAAGGCTGAGAAGTACATGATCAGGGCGGGGGAAGAAGCCCTTAAAGCCGCAGGGTCGGCGGAAGCATTGAACTATTATCGTGATGCTCTGGAGTTGTATTTGAAAAAACAAGGCAGTAACGCTGATCCCGCAGATGTTGTAATGCTGAAGAAAAACATCGCACGATCACTCTATTTTAGAGGACGATATGACGAGGCAATTCCCATATATGATTTTGTACTAAGATATCATGGTATCCAGATCCCAAAGAGCAGGCTTGCACTTCTCTTCTCTGCGGCGGCCGGACTGGTGGAAGTGTTGTTGTGGCTCTATGGTCCAAAGCAGAGTAAGCTGAAACCCTTATCTTCGAATTTCCGTGAAGGTATCGCGTTGAGCATGGAAAAATCCGAGATGCTCGTAGCCTACGATCCTCCCGGATTTTTTCTTCAGACCCTGGCTCTTGCCAAAATAATGCTTCGCTATGATCTAAGCGATTGCGACCCAGGACTTAGGATGTTGGTTGGAATCTCCACGCTTTTCTCCTTCTCAGGCATTTCGCTTTCAGTGTGTCGAAGAGTGATTGAAAAGATGAGTAGAATCATACGACATGATCAACCCGGCGTATTAATAAATTACCTATCGTGCAAGTCGTTTTATTCCTATCTCACTGGCGAATGGAATGAGCGTAGAATCTTCCGCGATCCAATGGTAGGAGGACAAGCGGAGCAAGGGAGCGCTTTCGAAGTCCTGAATCTATTTGCATTTTCCGGACTTTCCTGCATCGAGTGCGGAGATTGGGAAACCTATTTCGAAGCTCGGGATATGGTCGAAATGATTTCGGATCGTTTTGATAATAACATGGGAAGAATGTTCCTGCATTTGTTGATACACAGGTATTATATAAAACGGCGTATGATAAAAGAAGCTACTGCCTCTATGCCAGGTCTATTAATTTTTTTTTCCAGAGTGTCGTCAAGCCTGGGCGAAACCCAGCCATTCTCAGCACACGCCAGTCTGGCTAGGATCAATATCCTTCGTGGAGATTTCGAATCAGCTGTAAAAAACCTCAACGCTATACCTTATGCCGTTGCGGTTTCCCCAAGAGGTCCTTGGCGTAATGGAGTTTTTTGTTGTACTTATGCTGCGATGGCTGTGGAAAAAGCGCTCCAAGCCGCCAAACAAGGAAAATTGAATCGTCAAACACGAAGGAAATGCCTTTTTGCCCTGAATCGTAACCTGAAGAACTCGAGGAAATTCGCGCCTGATCGCACGGAAGCTTTGAAATTTGAAGGGAGCTATTGGTGGCATGCCGGCTCATTCCGACGAGCTCTCGAATATTGGAATAGATCGATTAGGGAAGGAGAGCGTCTCGGTACAGATGTTGAGGTGGCACACACCTTTATGGACGCGGGAAATCTCCTCGGGGAGATAAAGCCAGGACCAGAGTGGCGCAATCGGGGAAAAGAACTTTATTCAAAACTCGGGATAAAGTGAATACGTCGGCTTTTCAGAGATTCCAATGCGATTCCACAGATTGAGACTAGCAAGCGTCATTCAAAATAGAGGGTTGGGATAATACCCTGACTGCAGATAAATTGATTAACATGCAGGAAAATTATAGGTTGAAAGTTAGAATTTGCTATTGACAAGGCATTTTATCTTTCGATTCAGAAAGTAGATCCGGCTTATATCGAGGTTAAGAGATATGATAAACTTGTTCTGAAGGAACAATTTTCCGGTTTAGGTTTTTCATCGGAGTAAACTCATTTGTTTGTTATTGTAAATTAATCAATTTTACATAGGAGAAATATATGGAAGAAACTTTAAGAGCGGGTTTCTGGCGAAGGTTTGCTGCATATCTAATAGACGGATTAGCTATTAACATTATGTTAACCGTCAATTTATACGGTTTGTTTTGTATGGGAACGGTTATTGACAAGAGTTTATTAGCCCGCATTCTATCGCTATTTTTTCAACTAATTCAATCAGCAATGCTTTTCGCATATGCCATTTTTTCAGTAGCCTATTTCGGGGCGACACCTGGAAAACTTTTACTTGGCCTAAGGGTGGTTCTGCCGGGATCGAATCGTAAATGCGGTATAGGTTTTTGGAGAGCACCTTCTGAGAAACATTTTATATCTCATATCAGTCTTGCCGCTTGGGCTGGGGTTTTTATGGGCGGCTTGGGACAAAAATAAACAGACCTGGCATGATAAAATATGCGGAAGCTCAGTTATTATCGCAAAAAAAGGAATGGAAGGTGAAGTTATTTATAACGCAGAAGGTGAGGCAACTTTACAGGAAGTGCCGCAACCGGGAGAACAAGCCAAAGCCTGGACGCTTTTATCAATACCGCTTGTCTTTCTCCTATCTTTTATTTTATTACCAATATTGCAGACACTTATCTTTTCATTTCTAAAAATAAATCTGATGCAACCAGCCATTTTTACCGGTGTTATAAATTATGTGCGGTTTTTCGGGAATGAATTGTTTCTACCTTCCCTTATAAACACTCTAACACTGGCATTCATGGGCGGTTCAGGCATTTTTACAATATTTCTACCGGTATGCATAGCATTCGCTCTTTACCGCTTGCCTGCGGTATCCGAAATGAATTTCCGCAGGTTTTTCAGTCTTTTGTTCTTTTTCGGCATTACTCCTTTACTTGCGGTAATACTGGCTTATTTGTTTAATCCATCAATAGGTCCCGTAAACGCGCTTCTGGGAATCGAAGGTTTTCAACCTATTGCATTACACGATGCTTTACTTGTAAAACCCATAATTTCGATCTTTATTACTGCTCAAAACCTTTCAATTTCCTTGCCGCTCGGTGTTTTATTTTACTTAGGAATGCTTCACGGGACGCGAAAATTCCCACCTCTACCCATTTCAGGCATTAAGATTTGGACTTCAATCGGGCTGTTTTTTGTTTTCTCTCTAGCGTTTTCATTGAAGGAGTTCCCAACTACTTTTGTCACAACAAATGGGGGACCTGGATATAGTTCATTAACACTTCTGATGAACAGCTTTCAATCTTTTTTTTCTAGAATGCAGTTTGGAGTCGGTCTGGCCGGTTCTTTTTTCGATATGATTCTTCTTTTTATCTGCGGTTTTCTTGCATGGCTGCTGCTGAAACATAGCGGCATGAGATTCTATTTTATCGAAGTAAATGCTAGAACAACTGTGAATGAAAGAAAGAATAAGCTGCTATCTGTTATTGGATGGGCCGGTTTGTTAATATCGCTACTTTTCATTCTCGCTTTACTTATATTCCCTTTATTCCTTGCATTAATGAACTCTTTTAAGACAATCTCCGATTTAGTGAAGAATCCGCTGTCTTTCTTTCCGGAGCATTTTACGTTGTGGAATTATAATGAATTTACTAAAAATCTTAATATCAGAATTCTGTTTCTCAATTATCTGATCTATTTGATCCCCATTCTAATTATTCAGCTCGGAGTTTCCATCATCGGCGGTTACGCTCTCGGCCGGCTGCGATTTGCAGGAAGAAAATTCATTTTCTTCCTGATCTGCCTGGTTATGTTCATCAGCCCTACAGTTTTTCTTCCAACGTTATATCTTAATGCGCAAAAATTAAATCTATTGAATAATTATATACCGCTGATATTGGCATGGCTTGGCTGTCCTCTTGGTATAGTTCTGTTCAAGCTCTATTTTGAAGGAACACGGTCAGATATTGCTCAAATAATTATGCTCAAAGATGAATCCGTTAAAAAAAGCTTAAAGCGAAAGATATCAATCAACACATGGAAGATGCTGGCCTTTTATGGGATTATTGCCACCCTCATGGTTTTGAATGAGTTTATAGTGGCTCATGTACTGATAAACGATACCAATATGCTCCCTTTTATCAATTTCTACATTAAAAATGTATTAGTTTCTTTCAATAATCAGATTTCGGTAAAATTTATAGGATATATTTTTAGTCTCATTCCCATGCTGTTTTTGGCCTTTTTCTTCTTTTTAATGCAAAAAAGGTTTTTTACCGAATTTTATATTCAGATGCCCGGAATTGGAACTCCAAGCCGTAAAATCATAAAAGGACGAGATTAATCTCATATTATATTTCAGTCATAAGTCATAACCCTGCCCACGCGGGGCGAGGCTTGGAGAAATCCAATCTTAGTTAAAGCATTGCCGGTATTGATCAAACAGTAAATGCAATGATAGGAGCGTTATAGTCGGAACTTATCCTCGGGGGGTCATCGTGGTCAAAGGATACCTTTATACAATCTTGTCAATATTGAGGAAAAGAATACAAGGGTAACCGTCAATAGGTATAATCGCGAATGGGCAATAACTGTTTATGCCAATGTATAAGCCGGGAATAACCAGCAGAAGGCACTGCAAAATGTTGAATAAATATCTAAACGAGTCCTGCCTATTGGCTATTATATTACAATGAGTGGTAGTTCTAAGACTTTCGAAGAATTTTATGTAATCTTAAGTGAATATTCAGCTTGTTAGAAACATATATTCTGTCATACTTTTGTTATAAATATCCTTATTTGACTGCCAATAATAACGACTTGATTCCTCCGCCATAAAGTCAGTATTTAATAAAAAACCATTTTCCTTGGGTATTTTATCAAGACTCTTTCCAAATAATACATTTTATCATTGGCATACTTTGCCCAATATGTTCAGGTCCTGGAATAGATTGATGGTTTTTTAAATATACTATTTGTTTCTCAATGAAATATTTATTCGTAACTACTCAGTCAGGCGCAAAAAAAAGAAAAAACACTCCAGGACACTCAATCTGTAATTATTAGTAGTTAGTAATATTTCCTGGCATATTGTTAATG
This sequence comes from uncultured Spirochaetota bacterium, assembly GCA_963783575.1. GTDB lineage: Bacteria > Spirochaetota > Brevinematia > Brevinematales > JAOACQ01 > CAWEAK01. Next base: position 195,562 of record CAWAOD010000011.1, read on the forward strand.
ACACTGCCGTAAATAGTCCCCAATTTGCTGCTTGAATCATAATATATTCCCCAGTTGCTGTTACAGGTAACAACTCCCGAACCATAAATTGTGCTGTAGTACGAATAGTCTGTAATAGCAATCCCGCCGCCCATTACTGCAGAATTGTTGGAGATTATGCCGTTAATACTGTTATAACCTTCTGCATCGATACAGATACCGCCGCCCATTATTCCGGCATTATTACCGCTTAGGGTTGAAGTTATGTTATTGTATCCCGATAAATTAAGATACAAACCGCCGCCATTGCTGGCTGAAATATTACTTAGGATAGGGCTGCTGATTGTATTATATTCCGAATATTGTGCAAGCCATAATCCGCCTCCGCTTCCGATGTTGGTATTACACGAAACCTTGCCGGTTATAATATTACTTATTGAATTGTAAAGATATAGGCCGCCGCCATTATTCCCGATAACGGAGCCGCTTATTGTGTTGAAATATGATGAACCTAAATATACTCCTCCTCCATAAAGCGAAGCGGATGAATTTCCAGAAACATTACTGCTTATTGTGTTTGAAGAGGATGTAATAATATAAACGCCGCCGCCGCCCAAACGTTCCGAATAATTACTCATAATTATACTATTGATTATATTACAACCGGAACTATCTATATAAATCCCTCCTCCGCCATTTACCGCCGAATTGCTGTAAATGCCGATATTTAAAGTATAATTCGTCATATGATAAAAATAAACCCCGCCTCCTCCGCCTAAACCCGCATAATTGCCAGTAATATCATGAATTATGTTTTCACTAATACAGGAATCAAAGTACAATCCTCCGGCACGGTAACTGGTATTATTATACACATGCCCGCTGATAGTGTCAGAGCTTGATCTGGCAATGCTTAAACCACCGCCGTTGTTATCCGAATAATTACTAAAAACATCACCGCTTATAGTATTATTACCGGAATCCCCGATATACAAACCGCCCCCGCCTGAGGGGAATGATCCGTTGGCATAATCCGAATTGCCATAAACATCGCCGCTAATGGTGTTATTGCTCGCGTATTCTAATAAAACACCTCCACCGGCGCCATATACGCTATTGCTGTAAATATTACCCGTTATTTGATTATTACAGGAATTTTCAATAAATAATCCGCCACCCCAGCCGGCTTTATTGTTATGAATGTCGCCGCTAAAGGTATTATTGATTGAAAAAACAATTTCAACCCCTCCGCCAAACTCGTCCCCATTATTAAAAATTGAGCCTGTGATAGTGTTATTCCCTGAATTATCAAGATCGATGCCGACACCTGAATTGCTGTAAATATTGCCGGATACAGTATTATAGCTTGAGTTGTCGAACTCAAGACCTCCGCCGGAACCCATATTAAGTACTGTATTACTAAAAACAGCGGTACTTATATTATTGTTGGCCGATGTGTCGAACTCAATTCCGCCTGCTAAAGAATATGCCCCATTACAGCAAACCGAACCGGATATAGTATTATTAGAAGAACAATACAGATATAAACCGCCGCCTTCGCCAGCGGAATATTCCACCCAGGGGTTTGAACCGCCGAATGCCCCGATAGGCGCCTCATTATTGGATATATTTCCATTTATATTGTTATAAATGGAATAATCAAGTTCCAGCCCCGCCCCAAAATCTGCCGAATTGAAGAAAATATTCGCATTTATTGTATTGTAGCTTGAATTCAAAAGATACAGCCCGCCACCTGATCCATAGTTAGTGGATTTACCACTGCTGCAGCCGGCAAAATTGTTTGAGATTGTGCAATTCGTTATTAATGAGCCTGTGACATTTATCATCAATATCCCGCCCCCGTTATTATCAAAACTGTCAGCGCCGCCTGTTTGGTCCATACTATCTGCATAACCGCCGGTTATCTGGAAGCTATTTAAAGTAACGTTGTAAACATTTGTCATAATAATAACATGATAATTAATCGTGCTGTATTGGCCTTTATTAACATTCAAAATGCTTATGCCGGTTTGGTTGCTGAATACCTGGTCCCAGCCGCCGGAAATATTCAAATTGCTTGAATTTGAAATTATTAAACCGCAATTGCCGTTATTATTAAGTCCTGAGCCGGGGAGATAAGTCCCCGCCGTTATCCTTATATTATTTAAGCCATACTCGGATGCCAGCTTCAGGGCAAACTGTATGGATTTTATCGGCGACGATCTGCTGCCCGAATTACTATCCATCCCATTTGTAGCTACATAAACCCCATCAAGCATAGCTATACCTATGTTATAACTCTTCACGGTAACCTTGTCAGGTGCGGTAACCTTTACTGATATATTATTTATGCCTGATAATAATGTTAAATTTCCGGATGTATTCCCTGATTTTATTGTGCTATAATTTCCATTATTAATATTGTATTGAATAAACTGGCCGGCGACCGATTGAGCCGGGGTAATCGTAACATTCGATATTATAACTGCCCCGGCATTGTAATTTGTTATTGAAGAACCGAATGCTATTGTATTGGTTCCGGCGGATATTGCCAGTCCTGAAAGATTAGCATTGGAGCTATAAAACTCACCTGCGCTGAAAACCCTTACTTGCTGAAGATTACCGTTCTGGTCGATCCACTGGTCGCTGGTTACATTATTCCATATATTTACTGCTTCCCCGAAAACCCCGGCGACAGTTCCCGAAGGGCCTCCTCTCATAAATGTCATTACAAGGTTATTAATTCCGCTTTTTATGTTTGTCGCGCCGAATGTTGCCTGGTTATAATTTGTATTTGTCGGACAAACTTTTATTGCGGGGGTTAAATTCGATGAACTTGTACCCGTAATTGTTCCGGATATATAATTTATTCCTGCCGATACCGGGAATTGGACTGTAAGATATATATTTCCAGTCCCGCCGCTTTGTGAAAAGATAATTGGTATTGAGATATTCAGCGTCGTATTGGCGGTAATAACCTGATTGGATAAAACGCCTGTCCCGGTCACTGAACCGGATAATGTCGCCGTAACCCATATATCCCAGGTACCCACTTCTATATTTGAAATAGTTATTAAATTTGTGGATGCTGATATTGAATTGGATATCGTAGCGAACCCATTATGGCTGGTTAATACAATGCGGAAGGTATCGGCTTCGTTCGTAAAATCCGGAACTACTGTTTTACTGATTCCGCTCAAGGAACGGCCGAGTCCGGGAATGCATACGGTAATACTTCCAGTATCTTTAGTATTGACATTGCCGCTATTACTCTTGTTATTCTCGTTTTTTCCCTGGGGATTTAATAATGAGCATGAAAATAATACAAAAACTATCGCAGGCAATAAAAAAATTCTCTTATTCATTTTACACTCCATCAGTTCTCAACAGTAATCATTAATGATCCGGAATATTGTATACCATTATATGTAACATAAACATTGATAATATATTGTCCCGGCTGTAAAGCCGCAGAATTAAAAATGTAAGTGGAAGCCGTTTGAGAAGAATCCTGCACATAATCGACCAGCCATTGCCAGCCAGCCCCGCTTAAATTCGGATTAGTGTCAGTTAATGTAAGGGTTTGTCCGAGTTCAACGGTTATATTATTTGTAGCGAATGTTATTGCCTGGTAATCCGGATTGCTTATCGTAAATGAAATATCGATATTACCAGAAGGCATAAATGTCGTGCTGATAGTGTGGTTTGCTTGGACATTGCTGAATGTATATGATGTTATCGAGCCCTGGTTCGCTCCGTCGACAGTCACATTGCTGATCAGGTATCCTGTGTTCGGCGTAATTGAAAAGCCCTGGTTTGTCCCATAGTTTACAGTCACACTGCCCGAAGGGCTGATCGAGCCGTTAGTTCCTGTGCTTGCCGTGATAGTATATTGGATTGGCAGGAATGATGCGCTGATAGTGTGGTTTGTCTGAATATTTGTGAATGAATACGAAGTTATCGAGCCCTGGTTTGCTCCGTCGACAGTCACATTGCTGACCTGGTATCCTGTATTCGGTGTAATTGAAAAGCCCTGGTTTGTCCCACAGGTTGCATTCACATTGCCCGAAGGGCTGATCGAACCGTTAGCACCTGCGCTTGCCGTGATAGTATATTGAATCGCTTTAATGGAGGATGATGACGAACCGGCCTGTGAAGCCGATTTGGAACTTGAAATACCGCTTGAACTGACTAGAGATGAGCTGGAGGAGAAGGATAAACTGGCACTTGAAAATGAAGAAGAATTTGATAATGATGAAGCAGATGATAAATTATAAGATGATGAAAATGAGCTAATGCTTGAAGATGTAGAATCTCCGGAAGTTTCGGAACCCGGAGTTGTAGTGCAGGCTGTAATAAAAGCTCCAAGAGTTACAAGCAGACAAATATAATGCTTAAATTTTTTCATCGGTCCTCCCTTTTATCTTTGTAATTAAAAATAACATCAGTTATTCTTATATAATACTCAAAAAAATTAATAATTCCGGAAATATTAAAAAAATATTTTTGCGGATTTTCCTGATTTGAATATGTATTGCTTGTTGTTAATGATAGGAAAAAATTATAAGCAGCTATTTATAAAAACTCAAAAAAACGCCGAGTATTCTATTTCCAGGATTTTTGGTTTTCAGTAAAACTTCCTAGTTCTACAATTTCAGCTTAGTTTTGGGTTTATTTTCCTGTTTGTGATATTACAATTTTATCAATATAAGCATTACGATCAAAGCCAGGCTTTAAATAATAATCATTTATAAAAGATATATCTAAATCATGCTGGCCGGATGTTAGATAGATATCATGAGAGTATTCTTGATACTGGCTGTTTGTTAATTCGAGTATATAATTTTTTGAATCAATACTAACTGATAATTTGGCATGTCCCTGATAATAATCTTCTTTTCCGGTAATTATTATCTTATATAATCCATTATTCGGAATATTGAACACATCAAAAGTAGCGTCATCTAGATGAGGCAACTCCCTTACTTTTCCCGTTGAAGCTTTTTTATCGTAGCTATCTTCAATCCTACCTCTCCATTTCATCTTTACCGCTTCTATGATAATATTGTCAAAGAAGCTGGTCAGTTCAATATCTTTGAAATCGCCGTCATTAAGGGTTATCAGTGACGTGTTTGTTTTGTCGTCTTTTTTACGAATTTTAATAAGGGTATGCGGAATTCCCAGGGTCAGGCTGCTGTTTGTCTCCTCTTTTATTGGAACTCCATCCAAAAATGCTTCAAAATCATCCTTGTTCAAGGATGCGAAATCCTTAAACCTTAAAGTTCCTGATGCCTTGTATTCCAATTGATTGGTTGAGTTTTCTTTCAAGAAAGACTCGCTATCTATCACAAGTTTGCTGTCTGATAAACGCCGGACGGAGACGCGGTAATTCCGGTTCGGAAGAACTTTCAGGATTTTGTATATCGATCCTTTTTCAGAATGTTCAATCAAACGTTTATTGATAATTAGTTCTGACGGCTCTCCCTGAGTATCGGCTTGGATGTTCAGAACGGCAACATTCATTTCCTCATGAAAGACCGATTTGACTATATCGGAAATTATAACATCGATTGTATCAAAAAAATCAGCGTCAATCGTGGATTTATATGTATTCGAAAAAATATCACCCGATTCCCGGCTCCATATGAGAAGGGTTAATTCGGCCAGAGGTTCTGTTCTGGGTCCGGAATAGGTATAATATCCATTAATTATATAATCCGCTTTCTGACTTTTTGCCAGATCTTCAATGTTAAAGGTTGTAGCGTTTAACTCAAGCAGGGTTTTATCATCGGGAACATTTATCGTGGGAATAATACCGATAAAACAGGTCATAGATTTAAATAAAATAGACCGGGTTATGCCACTGTTTTTAAATGTGTTTGTATCGGAAAGATTTATGAATGGCATAATCAGAAGTTTTGCTTTACCTTCTTCTTTAATAAATTCCTTTTCTGTGTTTGTGATGGTTTCCAATTGAACAGCAGGTTTAATTGCATTATCCTTTCGGTTTTCTTGGCAAGAAGTCAATAAAACCAGTGCGGATAACTGTATGAAAAAAATTATATAAGCCCGGGAATTCTTGTAAACCGGATACAACCATTTTAAGTTTCCAGAATTCATATATACCTCTTCAAAAGATAATTATAGTAAATAAAACGATCTTTAAAATTCATTTGATTAAAGTGTGCTTATGTTGAAATAACTGGACAAAGAAGTTACTTTACTTAGGGGTACCGACAACATTACCAACACAAGTCATGCTAAAAAATCGTTGAAAGTGATTAACTTCTTATATATTCTATAATTGTAATATTTGATAAATTTAGTAATTAAAACTATAATGTAAATAATATTATAATTGATAAACCCTTATTTTACAATGGTTTTGTTATCTTAAGGATTTTTGTCGGAAATGTTGGCGATAACCCCTTATAAACGAAACACTTAAGGGAAGTGGTTTTATGAAGTTAGGATCACAAATCCTATGTACAACTGTTATGCTATGCTTGGGAAGTATATTTGTAGTTTTATCCGGCTGTTATAATCCGAATCCAGGGTCTAGTAGTTCTTCTTCCAATTCGCCTAGTATTTCGAATAATAGTTCAATAGCATCAAACAGTTCTTATTATACTAACATAGTTACATTTGATAATCAGGGTGGTAATCCCGCAACAAATACTCTATATGTTATTTTTCCTGCGATGATTGTCAGCAACCTTCCTTCATCACCTACTAAAACAGGCTTTATATTTAGCGGCTGGTTCACTGTCAAAAACGGAGGCGGTACACAGTTTACTGCCAGTACAGAAATAAGGTCAAATATCACAGTTTATGCCTGCTGGAGCAATAATCCGGGATATATTGTTTTTTCTGATTATAATTGGATAATAAAACAAGATGAAAATGAAGTATTTGGTCCTGGTCCAAATTATTTCTCTGCACAAACAAATGATATTTGGATCGATGGAAATGGTTATCTTCACATGAATGTGAAAAATAGGGATTTAAAGTGGTATTCAACGGAAGTAATTACGGAACAGTCTTTCGGTTATGGAACTTATGTATTTTACCTGGGAAGCCGGGGAGACACACTGGATCAGAATATAGTCCTGGGGCTTTTTACCTGGGATGATAATTCCAATGCCCAGATCAACTACAATAATGAGATTGATTTTGAGTTCTCCCGTTGGAATAAACCAACAAATAACAATTTTCAGTTTGTTGTTCAGCCATCAGATTTGACCATTTCAAATATTCACCGCTTTAATATAGATAATTCGGTGGATTCGCTTACAGTTAGTTATTTTACCTGGAATACCAATTACATTGAGTTTACAAGTGCATATGGCAGTACTTTCCCTGCTGAGACTACAAATATTATAAATAATTGGACTTATTTTCTGGCCCTGTGATCCGGTACCAGCCCAGGAAAAGGTGCATATCAACTTATGGCTCATAAAAGGTAATCCTCCGATTAACGGCACCGGTGGTGAAATGATCATAAAAAAATTTGAGTTTCACCCGCTTTAAATTAGTTTAATAATGTGCCAGAATAATATAGATTTAAATGGTAGGTTTGGCTTGATTGGCTAAATAAACACCGGAGAAAAGGGATCCGTAGCGTCTTCGTCGCTATGTCGAATCCCGGCTCTGTTTCTCAAAGAAATTTTGGAGTAAAATGCGAGGCTTTTGATTACAGATTGTCTTTTTATTATCGGAGAGAGAGGGATTCGAACCCTCGGTGCAATTACTTGCACAACACCTTAGCAGGGTGCCCCCTTCGGCCACTCGGGCATCTCTCCTTAATCTTTACTTTCAAGAATGACTGTTGTCATTGTTGAAACTAAAGATACGGGTGCAGTTTTTTGCGGGAAACTTTTAAAGAACACTCATAAAATTAAGTTTATCATGGTTAAAACATAAATAATCAAGACAAATATAGTAATACAGAGGATTGATTTTGTCAAAATTAATAGAATTATATAGAAAAACCCTTCAATTGAATGAAGGGTTTTTCAACCGCCATTATTTTGAAAGCTTTTTTTGAAGATCTTTTAATTCGCCAATTTCTTTATTTTCAGAAAAGATGTCGCTTTCATCGACAGGTATTGCAAGACCTTTTTCAATAATATCTTTTGCTTTTACCTTATCTTTATCCATCAGGAATTCGGCATAAAATCTGAATGTGACACGCTGATTAGGGCCATATTCTATAGCTTTCAGATAATCCGCTTCGGCTTTTTTACTGTCGCCGACACTGATTCCACCCGGGGCTTTATGATAAACCCTGCCTCGCAGCATATAGGCTGATCCGTTTTCATACACAGGGTCAATATTTATTGTTTTTGTCGCTTCTTTTAATATATCGGGGGCGGTAAAAAGACTTTTAAAAATCCCGTTTGCTTCTGCCCAGGAACCGAGGCTTATTCCCAGATAATAATGTCCTTCAGGTTTATTATTTTCCATATTTGTTGCCGATTCCGCAGCTTTCTTGGCTTCTGTAAAAATTGTTTTTTTTATATCGGGATTACTCTGAAACTGGTCCGCGTAAAAATGTGCTGCTCTGGCAAATTTCCATGCAGTTTCATAACTTGATCCGGATTGAAATTGAGCTTTGTAATAATCATAAGCTGCTTTAGCCCCATCCGCCGTGTTCCTGTTGCTCCAGTAACTGTCATCAATGGCAAAAGCAAAACCCGCCAGAACAAATATGAAAAGCATTATCAAAAGACCGCTCCTTAACATAAAAAATCCTCCTTTTATAATCCATTCTATATTTCTATAATTCTCTTGCTATACAAATAACGAATTCAACTTCATCATTATCATCCAGTTTAGGGATTCTCATTATGGAAAATGTTTTTTTTTCTTTTTTGAAATTCTTCATGGTTTCTTTAGAGATTGTAATGGTTTTCATTTCAAATGCCTTTTTATTGGCCGATGAAAATAAATTTGCTTCACGCTTTGAGAATATATCATAAAAATTCTTGGATTCCATTTCATATCTGTTTTTACCTAGGAAATCCAGATATGTTTGATTTAAAATGCCGAAAGTTTCGGGAGAGGTTAAAGTCCAAGAATAAACGCATAATTTATCAAGGATTAGCATTAAGTCTATATTTCTCTTTAAGAAGTAATCTTCGGCTTTTTTATGCTCGGTTATATCGATTATAACGTCGACAATACCTGCCAGACTATTGTCCATATTAACAAAAGTAGCCTTATTAAAGACAACCTTTCTAATCGATTGATCCTGATGTTCCGTTGTGGTTTCATAAATTTGAACACCCGGATGTTCCAGGAGTACCTGGTCCATTTTTTTTTCTTCTTCGGCTCTCTTCAAATTAAACACATTGAAAATATCTTTCCCGATAATTTTGTCATTAGAAATATTGAAAAATGACTCAAAAGCCTTATTGCATCCTAAAAAGATTCCATTCTTATCTTTATAAAATACCGGGTTCGGAATGACATCTATTAATTGCTGAAATAGATAGAGCTGCTGCTGTATTTTTTCTTCGGCTTCTTTGTGCTCAAAATATGTTTTTATCAGATCGGTTATTGAATTGAGCAGATTCTTTTCTTCCTGTATAAATGGTCCTTCATAGGCAACCGGTTTATCATCAAGATAATATACTTCAAGACGTCCCTCTGTATAATTTTTAGTTTTGAATTTAGCCTCAAGAACATGAGGGCTTTTAGAAAAGCTGATATTTTTATATTCTTTTTTATTTATTATAAGCCTCGCAGTAGTAATATTCGGATATTGAAATCCGTAAGGTATAAAAGATACCAATTCATCCATCAATTCATCAACAGGACGGCTGTAATTCTGCAGTAAGCCGGTAATATTATTAATTAATGAAAGCTCTTTTACGCGGACTCGTAAAGCGTCAAATACTTTCTGCTTGGCTTCTTTCATCTGGTCATGCTCAAGGTGAGACCGGAGCATTTCACTTCTCATTATTTGAGCGCTGTAGCTGACCGATGTGAGTTCTTTAATCTTTTCATTGAGTTTCAGGAGGGTTTTCTCCATTGATTGTTCCTGTTTTTCCCTTATTGCTATTTCCATTTCCAGCTTCTGATTGGTTTTTTCCAATTCCATGGTTCTTTCTTTGACCTTTTTTTCAAGTTCAATATTGGTTTTAATAATGTTCTGGCTTATTTTATGTTTATGATGGGCAACTTCAATAACATTGCGCAAATCGGTGTTTTCGAAGGGTTTAATCAGATAACCGAAAGGTTCTGCTTTGACGGCATTCTTTAATGTTTTACTATCGCTATATGCTGTCATAAAAATGACGGGGATATTATAGAATTTAAATACTTTCTCCGCAGTATCTATCCCGCTTTGACTTCCCTGAAGCATAATATCCATCAAAACCAGGTCTGGCTTTTTCTTCTCGACCGAAATGATGGCGCTTTCTCCTGATCTTACACATTCAGTAACGTCATAACCTAAATTTTTCAAGTTATTTTCAATATCTTTAGCAACTATCGATTCATCCTCAACGACCAAAACACTGATTTTTTTCATTATAAAGACACCTCAAAATTAAACGCGCATATTATTCATTATGATGTGTAGAAGAATCGGAAGATTATTTAAATTATAGTTTATGGCTGAGAAAAGTCAATACTTTTTTAAATAAAATAAATTTATCCATACTATAATGAATCAAAAGCTAAAATTAATTGGGGTTAATCTATTTAATAAAGCAGGGTTTCTTTATTTTTCTGATAAAAAATGCTATAATAATTATACTATATTTAAGCTTAATCGGAGGGGACATTATGAGCAAGGGGAGAGAATATTCGGCAGAATCGATTGTGGCTCTAAATTATCCGGACGGTATAAGAAAAAGACCGGATATGTATATCGGCGACAGAGGGATGGACGGATACCATCATCTCGCTTATGAAATTATTGATAACTCTGTGGATGAACACCTTGCCGGTTACGCCAGGAATATCAGGGTTTCTTTACTTGATAATTCAGTTATCGAGATCGAGGATGACGGCAGGGGGATACCTGTGGATATGCATCCTACCGAGAAAATACCGGCTATAGAAGTTGTTTTGTCAAAGCTGCATGCCGGTGGTAAATTTGACAGGAATTCTTATAAGGTTTCCGGAGGGCTTCATGGAGTCGGCCTTTCGGTAGTGAACGCATTATCGGATTTTCTTGAAGTTGAAGTGTTTACAGGCAGTAAACAATATTATATCCGTTATGAAAAGGGGGTAAAATCCTCAAATCTAAAAATAATGGGTTCATCAGATAAAATCGGGACTTTAGTCCGTTTTAAACCGGACCTTTCAATATTTCAGGTAGATAAATTCAGTACCAGCGCAATTTCTTCCAGATTGCGCGAAATAGCATTCCTCAATCCCGGCCTTACCGTTATTTTTGAAGACAGAATGACCGAGGATCCGGATAATCCCGAAACTTTTGTCAAAAGGGTATATAAATACGATAACGGTATTGTCGAATTCATCAAAAATGAGTTAAACAAAGAGTTTGAGGTTATTTTTGATGATCCAATCAAAATAGAAGGCTCACTGGATGATATCGATGTCGAGATTGTTTTTCAATACAGGAATACCGGAGATGAGCCGGAAATTTACAGCTATGTTAACAGTATTCATACAAAAAATCATGGAATTCATGTGGATGGTTTCTGGCTGGCTTATGAAAAAGTAATGCAGAAGTTCGCCGTCCGTTTAAACCTTGATAAAAAAGTAGAAAAAGTGGACAAAAAAACTCTTTCATTTGGTCTTACCTGTGTAATAAATACCAAAATACCTAATGCCGAATTTAAAGGGCAAACAAAAGACAAACTTACCGAGCCGGTGGAAGCGCGGACAACAATCCGGAATATTGTGGAAAAAGCGCTATCCATCTATTTTGAAAAAAACATCTCCCTGTCCGAAGAGATTATCAAAAAAGCAATTATGGAACTTAAAGCCCTACAGGAAGCCGAAAAAACAAGAGAAGGCATTAGAACCGGGCTTGGCAGGGGAAAGAGAGGCAGCGCCGCGATCATTGCCGGGAAACTTGCAGATTGCTCTACAAAGAAAAAAGAACTCCGCGAGCTTTTTATAGTTGAGGGTGATTCGGCCGGCGGTTCCGCCAAACAGGGCAGGGACAGGGAGTTCCAGGCAATTCTACCGCTTCGCGGTAAAATCCTCAATGTTGAAAAAAAGATGGAAAAGAATTCCCTGAATACAGTTCTGGCCAATGAAGAAATTAAAACAATGATTGCAGTTCTTGGAACCGGATATTATACAAATTTTGAATTGGATAAACTGAATTACCATAAAATTATAATTATGACCGATGCTGATGTTGACGGCGCTCATATAAAGACTCTTCTGCTCACATTTTTTTACAGGTTTATGAGACAACTTATTGAAAATGGGAATGTATATATCGCGCAGCCCCCTCTTTACAGGATTGCCGGTGGTAAAACAGTTGAATACGCTTTTTCCGATTCTGAAAGAGACAAAGTTATAAAAACAAAATTTAAAAGTGGGAAATGCGAGGTTCAGCGTTATAAAGGCCTTGGGGAAATGAATCCGGAACAGCTATGGGAAACCACAATGAACCCGATGTCCAGAAAAATGCTTAAGATTTCAATTACGGATTTTGATGAAGCGGAAAATATGATTAAGGTTTTAATGGGTGAGGATAATAATACGGGTGACAGGAAACGCTTTATCCTATCGAATGTGAATTTTGTCACAAACGTGGATGATATAGGCTAGCTGTCAGCCGCTAATCACTGGTTGCTAGCTGAAAATTTCTGATTTCTTTCCTGTGTATTAGGTTCAGTTAATTTCGAATAAATCAGGATTTGATTTTTTTTCTTCTTTCTGATATAATTTTTTCCTTAAATACTCAAAGACACTTTTGGAGGAATTCGATGTCCAGAAAATGTGATATTTGTGGAAAGGGTCCTATGTATGGAAATAATGTATCCCATTCCAATAGAAAGACCAGAACCAGATGGGAACCGAATTTGAAGAAAATCAAAGCAAAAGTGAATGGGGAAGTTAAAAGTATTAAGATATGTATGGGCTGTCTCCATTCCGGTAAGGCTGAAATAACATTTTAAAATATCAGGCTCTTGGGGATGTATTACCTGAGAGCCTTTTTTTTATTAATATAAGCCTTCTGATCAAAAATTTACCTCAATTCCCCAAATGGACTTGGTGATTGAGCTTTCTTCAGGTTAATACGGAGTCTGTCCGCCGATTCAACCTAAAGCAGTTTTAATTTTGTAATGATAACGGATTATCAATACCGGTTTATACCGGATCTATAATATATTGATGGGTTTTGCAATTCATATGAAAAAACTATTATTTCTATCGAATATATTAGTATTAATAGCCGCATTTATATTATCTGGAATTAATTCTATACAATCCCAAGATTATACAGTCCACAAGAATATTACAGTTACAATATTCTGGATTGGGGAAAATCTAAACGAAAATAACAGGTATACAAGGAATGATGTAAGCGCATGGGATAATAAATGGATTGAGCATTACGGAGGTATAGATTATCCGGATAAGAGGAATGGATTCTATCCGGCTGGATTTAAACCCCTGGAAAATCCTTTTTATTTTGCACTTCCATATAGTGATTTTGACCTGTCCGGAAAACGTAAAAACAAAGTTTATAGTAAAATTCCATGGATAAAAGAGAAAAATTGGAATAACACAGAATCTATGTGTAAAAATCGGTGGATAAAAATAACCAGAGGATCGAATATAGCTTATGCGCAATGGGAAGATGTAGGTCCTTTCAAAATGAATGATGCCGGTTATGTTTTCGGTATGGCAAAACCGGTTAATAAACTTAATAATTCTGCAGGTCTGGATGTTTCCCCGGCTGTCAGGGATTATCTGGGATTGAACGGGATGGATCGTATCGATTGGCAGTTTATTGATAATAATAAAGTACCATCCGGTCCCTGGAAACAAATTATATCAACAAATCAAATCTTTTGGGAATAATTAATAAGTAAGTCGCTTACCCTGGCAACGCTTATTAATCAAATCAGGTTGTCTAAAAACCAAATGGTGAATATAGTTTTAAAATAATTGACAAAATATTGCCGTATTAATAAACTTAAAAGGTAATATATAAAGAGAATTAATCATCATAAGACGCTTTTTATTCTGAATATTATGTGTTAAAATGGTTTTAAAGGAGGTTTTTATGTTAAGAATAATATTTGTGGGATTTATAATATTTTTTCTGGCGCTTGTAATTACAAGCTGCAATATATATAGCGGTCTGGCTCCTTCCGATATTAATTCAGTAAGTGACAATACTACTCTCATTGCCATGGCCCAACAGTTTATGAGGGCTGGGAATTATCAAAAAGCATATGATGCATATAATAAAGTAGTTCAAAATGACCCAAAAAATTCCGTGGCGATTGAAGGACTCTGTACGGCGTATTTCTACAAAGAGATAAATGCAGCGGATTTTATTTCTAATATTGGGGCAAATGGCAAAGCCGGTTTGGCACCAATGGCTAACGACCTTTACAGGATTTCAGGGTTTATCAAAAATAACCTCAGGACGATAATAGATCAAAATGCCGATGGTGTTGTGGATTATAAGAATATAAATGTTAATCTTAATTTTTATATCTTTAACACCATATATGCCGTTTTCAGAATTTCCGATTTTGACCAAAATGGTATTATAATAAATGATCCGAAAGATATTTTGACTTTTGACAATAACATGAACACTATTAATAACCTTGGGAACGGTAATTTTACAAATAATATTATCCAGGCTTTAAAAACATATAATATATTGATTAACAATATGCGAAACTTCGATAATGATTTTGCCTTAACATTAAGAAGCGATGGCTATATCGAATCTCAGCTCAGCAGTACCAATGTCAGGCAGTATTTTCACACTATAACATCTAATATATTAAGTATTAAAGAAAGCCTGGATGATACGCTGTCAAATATTACTAAAAGTACGGATTACACTCTTTCATACGGTTCTTTCCTGTCAAATATGGGTGTAACGAACGTTAGCCCTAGTAATGTGGATGCTACTATCTCAAATTATCTTGCATTAAAATATACTCCGGATCATCCGGGTTATTCGAATTTTCTCAGCGATACCACTGTTAATACCGGCGGCACAAATGTTAGCGATTTTGTGAGTCTAATGACAAACACCTTCCCGGATTTGAGTACAAATGTTGGCGGCATATATCTGAGTGTGACAAATTATTTTGGTATATGACTAATTAATGATTACAAGATTGAATGCATTAAATAGGAGGTTTTATGATTAAGAAGATATTTTTAATAAATCTGGTTTTATTATTTTTTGCAGGATTTGTTTTCGGAACCGATGAAAAGAAACTGGATTATCCTGTAGATATAATGGGCGAAGGCGGAGCAGGCGTGGCAAGCTATGGAAAGCTCAGTATGGTTTATATGAATCCGGCTTCAGTCGCCGCGTCTCCGGATTTTTCGAAGATTCCTATACTTCAAATCGGTGCAAGCGTTAATCCGGGCTCTTTCAGCTTTATCAGCAATTGAATAATACTAAAAACGGCGGTGATATACCATGGAACTCTCTCCTAAATCTGCAAGCTAATGCCGGGATTCAAGGCCCGTTTCAAACAGGTTTTGTGAAAAATATTGACGGCAATGGAATAACAATCCTCCTATATAATAATTTTGATCTTAATGCAGATGTTGTGCCGTTTGTCGGCTTGCCTTATATTGATTTTGGGGCGTATGAAGATTTAGGTATTATAGCCGGTTATTCTAAAGATCTGACGGCTTTTATTCCTCAGGATGTCCTGACAGCGATATATTTATCGCAATTATCCGTGGGGGCTAATTTTAAGTTTGTCAGGCGTTACAAATTGGAAAACCATACAATGGATGTTTTGACTGCGGCTAATTTAGGAGATGAATTAAATAACAGTAATCAAGGGATATTGGCGGGAAACTCAATTGGTATGGACCTGGGAATTCTGGCAAAAAGCTACCAGCTTGGCATCGGCGATCTAGGCGTGGGAATTGTACTGAGAGATTTATTTCTGCCATTCAGCTGGGAAGAGGAAAGTGTGAATCCTTTTCTGCAGAAAATGACAAATACGGTTACCAATGTATCGTCATTTGCCCCAGCTTTTGATATTGGCTTCAGCTATAAATTTCCCGACTTAAGCTTTATTTTATCAGATAATTTCTTTTACCTGGATTTTGCAAACCTGACAGCTAATATGAATTTCTTGAATAAGATCAAATACGGCATTGAGGTTCGTCTGTTTAAGGTAATTCCAATCCGCCTGGGAATAAACGCAGGGTGGCCTTCTATCGGGCTTGGCCTTGAAATTCCGATTTTGAAAATCAACCTTGCCTATTATACGGATGAACTTGGAATATATCCGGGGAATAATCCCGAACAAAAGATTGTGGCTGATATTGATCTGATGATTTTTTAACAAGAGTGATCCTTTGGTTTCTTTCGACAAGCTCAGGACAGGCTTCTTGACCAGGTTTAATCCCTCGCAGTCTTGCTACTGGATAGTTTATCCCCCGCTTTATGCGGGGGTTTTTTTAGCAAAATAATATAATAGTACTAAAGAAAGGGCAATACTGAATAAATATTTCCGGTCTTTTTTTTGTATAGAATGAAAGAATAGCCTATAATATAAGATGTTGTTTTTAGACAGAGCAAAAAAAATATTGGAGTAAGTAAATGAATAATTCTAAGAAGTTCTTTATTTTGATCATATTTTTGACAGGCTTCCTTTTTGGACTCGGCTTATTAACCGTAAGTAAATTCTTTTTTACCGGGGCGCCTCTTTACGCCGATACAAACTCAACAAACGCTGAAAACGTTGCAAATCCTGATGATGATAACTATTTTAAATTCTTTCCGATGTTCAAGGAAGCTTTTAATATCCTCAAAAGGGAATACTACGATAAAAATATGGTGGTTTCAAAAAAGCTGATCTATGGCGCTGTGAAGGGTATGATGGAAAGCGTTGATGATCCTTATACTACTTTTATGGATCCCACTGTTTCAAAAGAGTTCAGTATCGATATGACGGCTTCATTCGGCGGTTTGGGAATACAAATAGATATCAGGGACAATTGGCTTACTATAATTTCTCCGATTGAGGATACGCCGGCATGGAAAGCCGGTCTTAAATCGGGTGATAAAATTGTTGAAATAGAAGGAAAATCCACTAAAGGTATATCGGTAAAAGAAGCGGTGGATAAAATGAGAGGTAAGCCAGGAACATCGATTACAATTACAATTGTAAGAGAAGGTATAAAAGATCCCTTCCAGGTTACAATGAAAAGGGAAGAAATTAAACTCAAAAGAGTAAAGTCTGATATTATCGAAAGCCATAATAAAAAAATCGGATATATTAAGGTTGATGAATTCAGTATTACAACAGCCGAAGAACTCAAGGATCAATTGACCGGAACACTGAATAAAAAACCGGATGGGCTTATTATAGATTTGAGGAATAACCCCGGCGGATATCTTAACATAGTAGTGAGCTGTGTAAATTACTTTCAGAAAGAAGGATTAATTGTTTATACAAGGGGAAGATTAGCGGAAAATAATACCGATTTCAGAGCATCGGCGGGAAATGGATTTGTGCCGGTGGACCTGCCGGTAGTAGTTATGATCAACCAGGGGAGTGCAAGCGCCAGCGAAATATTTGCCGGCGCTATGCAGGATACCGGCAGAGCTGTACTCATAGGTATGAAGAGTTATGGAAAAGGTTCTGTACAAAAAACATTTACTTTTCCGGATGACGGTTCTTTAATTAAATATACGGTAGCGAAATATTTTACCCCATCCGGGCGAAGTATTGATAAAGTCGGATTAACCCCGAATGTAGAAGAAAAAATGTGGTATGAAACACTGGCCGATGATGAGAAGAATTCATTGATAAAAATACAGAATACCAATTTTATAAAGGAGTTTCTTGCAGAAAATACAAATTATGATTCGCAAAAACTCAGTAATTTCCAGAAATCTCTTGAAGAAAAAAATTATAAAATCGGAACAAAGTCCTTAAAATGGCTAATAAAAATGAAGACAACCGAAAATTCCCTGCCTGAAATTTATGATGCCGAATTTGATAACCAGCTTGATAAAGCTCTTGAGGTACTTGAGCATTATAAAGATTATAAAAAGCCTTTAACGAATTTTAATGAAGCAAAATAATAATTAATAAGGGTAGGTACGGAAATATGGCTTGGTTTGTAAAACCTAAATATAATGTAAAAAGTAACAGCGGGATTAAATTGAATGAAGGATTATGGCGGAAATGCCATAAATGCAATACAATCATCTACAACAAGGATTGGGAGGAAAATTTACATGTCTGCATTCATTGCGGGTATCACGACCGCTTAAGCGCTCCAGAGAGGATACAAACATTGATTGATGCCGGAACCTTTGTTGAAACTGAAATGGAAATTACTTCATCGGATCCATTAAACTTTCATGACGGTAAAGTTACATACGTGGAAAAAATAAGAAAAGAAATGGAAAAAACAAAACTTAACGAAGCCGTAATTACAGGATACGGTGAATTAAGCGGAAAGACGGTAGATATAGCAGTAATGGAGTTTGCTTTTCAAGGCGGCGGCATGGGTTCGGTTGTCGGTGAAAAAATAACAAGGACGATTGAATCCGCCGACCGTAATAAAAGACCGCTTATTATCGTATCTGCATCAGGCGGGGCAAGAATGCATGAAGGCATCCTTTCGCTTATGCAGATGGCAAAAACTTCCGTGGCGTTGAAGAGATTCAGCCAGAATGGCGGACTTTATATATCGGTGATTACCGATCCGACTTCAGGCGGGGTTACGGCTTCCTTTGCAATGCTGGGCGATTTTATCCTGGCGGAAAAGGAGGCTTTTATCGGTTTTGCCGGGCCTATTGTAATCGAGCAGGCAATAAGGCAGAAATTACCCCCTGAATTTCAGCATTCCGAATTTGTTGCCGAACATGGATTTATTGATATAGTGCTTGAAAGAAAAGACCTGAAGAATACCATTTCCAGGCTGATTGATTATACTCAATAAGGAGCATCTGGATGGAAATAATCGGCAACGAAGATGTAGAGCAATATTCCGGAAGCGGAATTGTTGTCAATAATCTTGAGAAAATTTACAAGAAAAGAAAAGTTGTCAACGGCGTCAGTTTTCATATTAAAAAGGGAGAGATTGTCGGTTTGTTAGGTCCGAACGGCGCCGGTAAAACGACTACTTTTTATATGATTGTCGGGCTTATAAAGCCCAATAATGGTAAGGTTATGCTTAACAATGAGAATATTGCGGCTTTTCCGATGTATAAAAGGGCTCGTATGGGAATAGGCTACCTTCCCCAGGAAATGTCGATTTTCAGAAAGCTTACCGTTGAGGATAATATAAAAGCGGTTCTGGAATTGGAGGGGAAGAGCAAAGAGGATATAAACGATACCACCAACCAGCTTATGAAAGAGCTTGGCCTTGATAAAATCAAACATCAAATGGCTTATACACTTTCCGGAGGCGAGAAAAGAAGAACTGAAGTAGCCCGCATATTAGCTATCCAGCCGAATTTTCTTCTTCTTGATGAGCCATTTACAGGGATCGACCCGATTGCTATCGCGGATATACAAAAGATCATCCTGCAGTTGAGAGATTCAAGAGGGCTGGGTATTTTAATAACAGATCATAATGTCAGAGAAACTTTGAAAATTACCGACAGAGCGTATATTATTCATGAAGGAAAGATTTTAGTAAGCGGTACTTCGACAGACCTGATCGGTCATGAAGAGACCCGAAGAATTTATCTCGGAAGAGATTTTACAATGTAATTATATTAATAAATTCTGACTAAGTTTGTAAGGAATGACAAACGGCTGAATAGATACAATAAATATTAATGAATACATTTCAAAAAAAAGAGGAGGGATATGAATCCCTATGAAGTACTTGGTGTGCCTTATGACGCAACAATTGAAGAAATAAAAGATAGATTCCGCAGTTTATCCAAAAAATACCACCCTGATATTTCAAAAGAACCGACGGTTGATTATGTTGAAATTATCGATTCTTATAAGATTCTTGCTGACAGCAGGAAAAGAGATGAGTTCGATCTTCTTCACAGAAAGGAAATTCTTAAGAAAAAGCTTTTAAAAGAGAATCTTGAATCCAATTTGTTTATACTTCCTGTAAACCGGATTGAATATACGTTTTCCCTGGGAAATATTCTGAAGGAAGGCATAAGAATCGGCAAATCTTATAAACACAATGATCTGATAGATCATATGGGCCAGGATATAGTTATATCTGTGAGACCGTTTGAGGTAAAAATCGGTGCTGTTGCGATTCTTGAACTTCCGGTTAAACTGCCATGCCCTGTATGCAGGGGAAGTAATACAACCTGCTATAGATGCAAAGGAAGCGGATTTATTAAAACTATTGAAAAAATTAATTTTCTAATACCGCAAAGCGTTAAAGACAGTGAAGTAATTGAATTTAATCCCGGTGATTATTATGCACTTTATTCAAATCAAAAAAATAATATGATTTATTTTAAATCCAGATCCATTAGATTAAGAATTGTTTTTATCGAATAATATTATAAATTATATAAAATTTGATTATTTTCATACATAAGACGATTACCATGAAAAAAGCCTTTTGAATGATGGTTATTTATGATAAAAATTGTTTCTATTCTTAACCTCCTTCTAAGTCTATTATTTGTTTTTTATAATAGTGCTCTTTCAACAAGCCCTTCAAAAATAATTGTTGAGTCTTTTAAAATATCAGATATTGAAACTAATATGCTGTTTTATGACGCCGCAGAAAATGTCAATCACTGGCTGGCCGATAGTTTGTCATCCAACTGGAATTTGCAGATCATTCCAGGGGATTATTCGCATTATTCAAAAAGCAGTGCAGATAAAAATCCGAATAAAGATAATATTGATATTCAGAACGGCCCGATCTATGTATTAAAAGGCATGGTATTTTATTATGATGAAGAAATTGTTGTAAATATAGTTATGACTGATATTTCTGCAAGCAACCTGGTATTCGAGGATGGCGTTTATACTTATGATCTTTCGGGAGAAAAAGGTCTTAAGTATGCCGTTGTCCAATTATCGGACAGGATTACAAAAAGGATGCATGGCGAGACCCCTGATATTTATAGAACAGATAAAGATGAAACCGATCAGGAACCCGATAATATTAATTCCGAGGGTTCCGAGAAAAAAAGGCTTCCAGGAGTTGTCAAACAGATTTCTCTTGCAAACTTCGGGTATTTTTATAATACCGGGGCGCAATTGGGGGTGATTCAAGCTTTCAATATTTGGTTTAAACCTGATTGGCATATCGGTATAGGAATTGGAAGCCAGCTTGCGAAACTTTATTTGAATTTTCCGGGGTATACAAATACTACAGGAACAATATTACCTATTCAGGTATATATTCCGATATATATTCAGCCTGAATATGATAAAATAAATGATTTATCATTGTCAATAGAGTGGGCATGGTATAATCCCGGCGGTGTGAATGCTTCCGATACCAATGTGACAACGAATACAAACGTGACATATCTGATAAATAATCCATTGAACTATGTAGATATCAGGCTGAATTATTATTTTTCCGGATTTTCATCGATTTCCGCAGGCTGTATGATTAATTATTTAAACGGAAGCTATAATTTTTATATTGGCGGTGCTATTTATCTCGGCTATTATACCAAGGAATAAATAAAGTATTATACTTGAGTAATTTTAGCAGTATTGTTAAAATATACATTGATTTTTGCAATTTAATAAAGGGAGAAATTATGAATATCTTTACTGTAATAAAGGACGCATTTATTAATGATCTTGCTATTGATCTTGGTACGGCCAATACATTGATTTATGTTAAAGGTGAGGGCATTGTGCTTTCCGAACCTTCAGTAGTTGCGATACAAACAGGAACGGGTAAAGTTATGGCAGTGGGAAGGGAAGCCAAGAACATGCTTGGAAAAACACCGGGGGATATAGTAGCCATACGTCCTATGCGTGAAGGTGTTATAGCGGATTTTGAAGTTGTCGGTAAAATGATGAAATATTTCATTTCAAAAAGCCAGATACATAAAAAGTTAGTTCATCCAAGGGTTGTAATCGGTGTTCCTTCAGGGGTAACTGAAGTTGAGAGAAGAGCTGTAAGAGAAGCCGCAGAACAGGCGGGGGCGACCAAAATACACTTGATTGAAGCCCCTAAAGCAGCCGCTCTGGGCGCCAATATTCCGATAGATGAACCCGCCGGGCACATGGTTATAGATATTGGCGGCGGAACAACCGAAGTAGCGGTATTATCTCTTGGCGGTATTGTAATTAGCAATTCGATAAGGGTAGGCGGTGATAAATTCGATGAAGCGATTATGGGTCATTTAAAGAAGTATCACAACCTTATAGTCGGGGAAAAGACAGCAGAAGAATTAAAGATAAAAATTGGAAGCGCATATCCTTTGAAAACGGTTGAAACAATGGAAATTAAAGGCCGTGATGCAATCAGCGGACTTCCCAGGATTTTAAAAATCGACAGCGTTGAAGTCCGGGAAGCTTTACAGGAAACCGTAAATAAGGTTCTGGATGCCGTCCGTCAGACTCTTGATCAGACGCCACCGGAACTTTCTTCTGATATTATCGAACGAGGAATCGTAATGGCCGGCGGCGGATCACTACTGCGCGGCCTTTCAAAGTTTATTTCTAAAAATACCGGAGTTCCGGTCTTTCTGGCTGAAAATCCTCTTACGTGCGATGTTTTAGGCGCCGGAAAATATCTTGAGCATATTAAAAAATATGAAAACCAGTATTTTGGATAATAATCGAGCTGATTAATGCAAAACCTATTCCTTTATAAAAATAAATCGTTTGTTGCTCTTATTTTGTTTTTAGTGGTGTCATTATCTCTGATGTTTTTTAATGTCCGCTTTCCCACATTTAATATCAGGTCTATTTTTTTCTTTTTAACATATCCGATTCAGTATTCAGTATCATCGGTAGGTAGTTTTTTTGTAAATTCGGCGACAAGCATCTCAAAGATCCAGCAGTTGGAAAACGAACTGAAATTTACAAAAGAGAGGCTTATCAAATACCAGGAAGCGCTCCTTTTATCTTCTCAAATAAATAAAGAAAATGAAGAATTGAGAAATGCGCTTAGTATGAAATCCAGGATCAACCAGATTACCAGATATGCCAGGATTATATTCAGGGATCCAAGTTTAACGGGAGATTATTTTATAATTGATAAGGGAGTTTTTGATGGCATCAAGCAGAATATGCCTGCAGTCTCGTATAATTCCGATGGCAAAATATATTTAGTGGGAAGGATTTCCGAAGCGAATGTTTCCGCTTCAAAAGTTAAACTTATAACTGCCGCCGATTCTTATGTCGGTGTTACATTAAAAAATAGCGGATATGTGGGTATACTGAAGGGTAACGGTTCCTGGAACCAGAATACGGATGTTGAATATATTCCGTTTGAAGCAAATGTAGAAGTTGGAGAGGAAGTGGTTACTTCCGGGGAAAGTGATATATTTCCGGCAGGAATTTTAATCGGTAATATTATTGCTATTGATACCGGTTCAACTGAAGATTTCTTTAAAAAGCTTTATGTCAAACCGGAATATAAATATAATAAAATCAATGATGTTTTTATTATTGAATGGAAACCCGGTATTGAAATAAAAGATTTGATAGAAAACGCGGAAGATCATTAATATGAAAAACAAGATTTTACGAAATGTAATTTATGGAATATTTGTCTTTATTTTTATGGCTTTACAGTCTTCGAACGTTATGGCAATATTTGATATCAACCCGGATTTTCTTTTGATTATTATTATTCTTCATAGCTTAAATTATGGCGAATATAAAGGTGTTTGGTTCGGTTTTATAATAGGACTTCTTGAAGATGCTTTATCCGGAACATTATTTGGCTTGAATGCTTTTATTTTCACACTTATCAGCTGGCTGACCGGCGTTTATAAAAGATATATTTTTATTTCAGATATCGTTGCTTTCATAATTTATATTATTTTAGCAACAATAATAAAATATATTTTTTATATTTTATTTTACTGGATATTTAAAAAGTCAGGACTCCTGGACTGGTATATTTTATTGAAAATGGCAGGAGAGATCGGTTATAATGTTATTATAGGAATAGTTTTCTTCTATCTGGCGCCCTTTGTATACAAAAGAGAAGAAACCACATTTTAATATTATTTTATACTTTTTTCCCTTTAATTTTCTTAAGTAAAAATGTTTTCTTTTCGTTAGAACCTTTCACTTGTTTGATCTTTTCTTGGTTCTTTATTAGTATTAGTTGTTGGGGAAGGAATTCTCTAACTAAAATATCGTAGTTGTTTAGAGGTAAATATGTTAAAAGCTTTTATGAATCTAAGAATTCAATTTAGGCTTTTGATGCTTCTGATTCCGTTTATTATCGGGTTTCTGATTTTCGCTGTTTCGCTTTTTCAAGTTATGAATACAGTGAAAGTCAATGGCCCTGTTTATGAAAAAATCGCCCAGGGAAAGGATCTGATGGCCGATATTCTGCCTCCTCCGGAATTTATTATCGAACCATATTTGTCAGTTTTAGAAATTGAAGCGGATAATGATCCGGAAAAAATACAATATTTCGTGGATAATGAAAGACACTACCGGAAAGTTTATGAAGATAATCACAAGTTCTGGGAAAAGAACCTTCCGGAAGGGACGATTAAAACAATTTTAATCAGGGATTCCTTCCAACAAGCGGAAGATTTTTTTGATATCCTGGAGAAGAAGGTTATTCCATTGATTCAGGCCGGTGATAAAGAAAATGCCCACTTATTCATCTCGGGAATACTCAAGTCGAAATATCTGGCGCACTGGGCAAAGATCAATCAGGTGATTACTCTGTTATCCACCGAAAGTAAAAAGATTGAAACTGAAGCCGCCGATTATGTATCCGGAAACACTGTCAGGATGATTCTGACCGGGGGGATTATTTTTGTTTTTGTGATAGCCTTTTCTTTCTTAATCGCTTGGACCATCATAAGCCCGCTGCGGAAATTAACCAATGCATTACCAGCCATTACCGGCGGGGATTTTACAAAAAAAATCGAAATCCATTCCAGGGATGAGACCGGAATTCTGTCGGAAGCTTTCAATAAACTGCTGGTCCAGCTGAACGGGGATTTAATCCGGGTGGAAAAGTCATCGGAAAAAATCCAGGAGACCTCCGGCCAATCCACAGAGATTGTAAACCAAAGCGTAAAACTTATTGAAGCTGTCGGATCGAATGTCCGGGACATAGAAATCCATGTAGACAGGTCAACTTCCGGAGTCGAAGTATTAATGAGTACCCTTGAAGAAATTTCCAGGAATATAGATGAGATAACGGCCAATATGATCCGCCAGTCCTCCTCGGTCGAAGAGGAGGCGAGTTCCATTGAGGAAATGGTTCGGAATATCCAAAAAACGGCTTCCATGTCTAACAAAAGCCATGAAATATCGAACAGCCTGAATCAGCTGGCACTGGAAGGAGGAACAGCCGTGAAAAATTCCGTACTTTCAATTAAAGAGGCGGCTGAGAATTCCAACCGGATCCTGGAACTTCTCAAAATCATCACAAATATTGCCGAACAAACCAATATGCTGGCAATGAACGCGGCAATAGAATCCGCTCATGCAGGTGAAGCCGGTAAAGGCTTCTCAATAGTGGCTTCCGAGATACGAACACTCTCCGAAGATACCAATAAAAATACCAAAGACATCAACGATGCGGTTCATTCTATTCTTTCCAGAATTGATGAATCGGTTAAGCTCGCGGAAAAAGCGGGTTCCGGCCTGGAGTCCATTATTGATTACTCCCGGCAGAATGAAGAGATTGTAAAACAGCTTAATATCGCAATGGTGGAACAGGATAATGGGTCGAAAGATATTTTAAGAGCCACGGAGGAACTGGTCAGGATAACGGAAGAAGTAAAGCTGGCGATGGCTGAACAGAAGAAAGCGACTTCCGAATTTGCGGGATCGCTCCGGGAAATCCGGGACCAGACTCTTTCCAACCGGGGAAGCATTAAAGAGCATGTCGAAAATCTGCATAATCTTCTGTCCGTGATGGAAAAATCCAAAGAACTCATTGAAGAGAATAAAAATCAGGCCAATGTTCTTAGGGGGCTGGTCGACAAATTCATGCTGGAGGATAAAGGAACGGTTTAATTCCACTTAATTTTATAACCATCCCAATTTAATTATAAAAAACGAAGTGCGGATATCATACTAATTAAGGACAAAAAGCGAATCCGCTTATAACAATTGAAGCGGTTGAATGTTGAAATTAAAAAAATAGCTTATGTGTGTTAATTCCTGAGGCCGTATTCCCATGACTTCGGCTTTTGTAGTTGGTTCGGGTATAGGTATACCGCCTTCAGCCAGGCTTTCGATGTGAAATTCTATTACCTCATAAATCAGCTGTGCCGGAATTGTCTGTGGCTTCCTTTTTGTCTTATTTGCTGCCATCCATCCGACTGTAGCATACCTGATAAAAGCTGTCCGGATAGGGCAGGCTTTATTTTTTGTACAATATTTGTACTTTATTTTATAATCTATAAGAATAATTAAGCAAAAAAGTAATACCGCTAAAATTATTGGCGCATAAAAGAAACAGCTATTTTGTTTATTTGATATGTAATATTGGTATATAGAATTAACCAGCGCCTATAGCTCAGCTGGATAGAGCGTCGGCCTCCGGAGCCGAAAGTCAGAGGTTCGAATCCTCCTAGGCGCGAATTAAACAGCGGCGGGATGATGATCCGCCGCTGAAAATTTATGAATAATATGCAAAAAAAGAATAAATTGATTGAACTCCTTGCTCCGGCAAAAGATCTGGAATGCGCGATTGCCGCAATTGAATGCGGCGCTGATGCCGTTTATATGGGCGCCCCGAAATTCGGAGCCAGGATTGCCGCAGGCAACAGTGTTTCGGATATAGAAAAATCCGCAGCGTTTGCTCATGGATTCCGTTCAAAATTATATATCGCATTGAATACAATATTATTTGATAATGAGCTTCCTGAAACTGAAAAAATAATCCGGGATCTATATAACGCGGGGATTGATGGTCTCATCATCCAGGATTTGGGTTTGCTGGAGCTGGATATCCCCCCGGTTCCTCTAATCGCCAGTACACAAATGAATAATTCAACCCCGGAAAAAGTAAAATTTTTGGAAGAAACAGGGTTTTCCCGTGTAATTCTGGCAAGGGAACTATCATTAAACCAGATCAGGGAAATTTCTGAAAAAACCGGTATCGAGCTTGAGTTTTTTGTACATGGTGCGCTTTGTGTTAGCTACAGCGGGCAGTGTTACTTAAGCTATGCTAATGAAGGAAGGAGCGGAAACCGGGGCGAATGCGCTCAACCCTGCCGTATGTCTTATAATTTAATGGATTCAAATAACAATATAATTGTTAAAGAGAAGCATTTATTATCCCTCAAGGATTTAAACCTTTCAAATGAACTGGAAAATTTAATCAATTCAGGTATAACAAGCTTCAAAATCGAAGGCAGGCTCAAGGATACCGGGTATGTTAAAAATGTAGTCGTTTTTACAGGCAGAAACTGGATAAAATTTTGGATGGTTCTGGTGCCGTAAAATCTTCCAGTGGAAAAATCAGTTTCTTTTTTGTACCGGATCTTTTCAAAACCTTTAACAGGGGTTACACGGATTATTTTTTGAATGAAAGAAAAATCGATTCTGCATCAATATATACTCAAAAATCTACCGGCGAACCCATGGGTATTGTAAAATTTATTGGTAATGATTATTTTATTATGGATTACGAAAACAGGAATAATGATAATCTCTTATCGAACGGCGATGGAATCTGCTTCTTTGATAAAGACTGGAAACTTTGCGGTATGAATATAGACCGTGTTGAAGGAGAGAAGATTTTTCCGCATGATATCAGGTGGATAAATCCCGGATTATATATATACCGTAATTATAATCACAAATTTATGAAAATGCTGAAGGGCTCCGCGGCAGAAAGAAAAATCCTGATTGATATGGAATTCACGGAAGCCTTAAATGGATTTAATTTAGGAATTACCGACGAGGATGAAATTAAAATTAAATATAATATGGCATATGAAAAAATCCCGGCGAAAAATTCAGAACAAACCTTGAAAACAATTCAAAAACAGTTGTTAAAATTGGGCAATACGATTTATGTTTGCAGAAATTTAGTAATAAATCTGCCTGTTAATTATTTTCTGCCGGTTGGAATTTTAAACGAAATCAGGCGTATCGCGATACAAAAGCTGGATTTTGAAAGGGCAAAACAATTTTTTAGAGAATCAATAAAAATTGAGAAGAATAATTTTCCATATACGGAAAAGCATATTGATTATTCCGGGAATGTGCTTAATAGAGCGGCTGAGGCTTTTTACAGGCGTCATGGCGTGGAAAAAACCGAGCCGGCCGCCGAGAGCGGTATTAATATGATCGGTAAAAGGGTTATGGTTACAAAGTATTGCATTAAATTTCAATTGGGCTTATGTGCAAATAAACCGGTTAAAAAAGATGATTTAACTAAAGAAAAACCGATTTTATTAAAGACAATTAAAGAACCTCTGTTTTTATCAAACGGCAGACATAGTTTTCGCCTTGTTTTTAACTGTAATCAATGTAATATGGAAATTTATTTCTAATATCCGGTTTTAAACTTTTTTGATATAATTTAAAAGACCTTTTAAAATATATTAACAATATATCCAGCGCTCATAGCTCAGATGGATAGAGCATCAGATTGCGGATCTGGGGGCCGGAGGTTCGACTCCTCCTGGGCGCAAATATTAGTATGGAGAGGTGCCAGAGTGGTCGATCGGGTCTGACTCGAAATCAGATGTGCACGTGAGTGCACCGGGGGTTCGAATCCCTTCCTCTCCGAATAATAAAAGCAAATCTATAAAATAAGTTCACGCAAGTGACCCCAAGAGAACTTAAATAAACGGAGTAGGGATTCGACAAACCATCGAAGATGGTACGTATCCCTTCCTCTCCGATAATAATAAGTTAATCTAAAAATAAATCCACGCAAGTGACCCCGAAAGTACTTATCAGCCTCCTCTCTACCCGGCCGATTAGTTGGTTTTTCGAAAAGTTATTCATATAGTTAGCTGCCTTATGGAAAAAGTTTCAGGTAATAATGTTTTCTTATTGCATAGGTTTGATGTCACAAATTGTGACCTCTATACAAAAGCATCATTTTTGATTGACTTTTTATATATAATCTATATATATTCTAATTAAATGAAGAGCAATATTATGAAGTATTGGATCAATGCCGTATAAAAAAATCATGTGATAATTGGTAAGAAAAATGAAATAGTTCAAGCTAATCTCAAGAAACGCGCTTGATCAAGTGAAACAAAAGTTAGCAATAAGGAGGAAACTTTATGGGTAAAGAGAGCAAGTGCCCGGTAACGGGCGCAACAAGCAAAATCCCGGCAAGTCACGGTACATCGAACCGTGACTGGTGGCCAAACCAGTTGAACCTGGGCGTCCTTCACCAGCACACACAGGCCTCCAATCCGATGGACCCTGACTTCAACTATGCCGAAGAATTCAAGAAGCTTGATCTGGCCGCCTTGAAGAAGGACCTTTATAAGCTAATGACCGACTCACAGGAATGGTGGCCTGCCGACTGGGGCCACTATGGCGGCCTTTTTATCCGTATGGCCTGGCACAGTGCCGGCACCTACCGCACATCTGACGGCCGTGGCGGCGGCGGCACAGGCAACCAGCGTTTTGCGCCGATCAACAGCTGGCCCGATAACGTCAACCTGGACAAGGCGCGCCGCCTGCTCTGGCCTATAAAGCAGAAATATGGAAACAAGATCTCCTGGGCCGACCTTATGATCCTGGCCGGCAACTGCGCACTGGAGTCGATGGGCTTCAAAACTTTCGGATTTGGCGGCGGCCGCGTGGACATCTGGCAGCCTGAAGAGGACATCTACTGGGGAAAGGAAGATACCTGGCTTGGCGACAAGCGCTATAGCGGTGACCGCGAACTTGAGAACCCTTTGGCAGCCGTGCAGATGGGGCTGATCTATGTGAACCCTGAAGGACCGAACGGCAATCCCGACCCTGTGGCTTCGGGCCGCGATGTGCGCGAAACCTTCGCCCGTATGGGCATGAACGATGAAGAGACGGTCGCTCTCGTTGCCGGCGGACATACTTTCGGTAAGGCGCATGGCGCGGGAGACCCGAAGCTGGTGGGCCCGGAACCTGAGGCCGCCCCCATCGAAGAACAAGGGCTGGGCTGGATCAACAGGTTCGGCACAGGCAAAGGTGAGCACACCACCATCAAGCGGTATTGAAGGCGCCTGGAAGCCGAACCCGACAAAATGGGACAATGGTTATTTCGATATGCTCTTTCGGCTACGAGTGGGAGCTGGTCAAAAGCCCTGCCGGGGCCAATCAATGGCTGGCTAAAAATGTCAGGGAGGAGGACATGATTCCGGATGCCCACAACCCTTCGAAGAAAACACCGGCCAATGATGACCACTGCCGACCTTTCGCTGCGATTCGACCCGATCTACGAACCAATCGCCCGCCGTTTCCACAAAGATCCAGCAGGCTTTTGCCGACGCATTTGCCCGCGCCTGGTTCAAATTGACTCACCGCGACATGGGGCCGCGTTCGCGTTATCTTGGCCCGGAAGTCCCGGCAGGAGCAACTGATCTGGCAAGATCCGATTCCGGCCGTGGATCACGAATTGATCAACGCTCAGGACATCGCAGATCTCAAAGAGCAAGATTCTCGCTTCAGGCCTGTCAATCTCAGAACTGGTCTCAACCGCCTGGGCTTCAGCGTCGACTTTCCGCGGATCTGACAAACGCGGCGGGGCGAATGGCGCACGCATCCGTCTTGCGCCGCAGAAGGATTGGGAGGTTAACCAGCCTGCTCAACTAAAAAAGGTGCTGCAGACTCTTGAAGGAATCCAAATGGAGTTCAACAAGGCGCAGTCAGGCGGGAAAAAGGTATCGCTCGCCGATCTGATTGTCCTTGGCGGTTGCGCTGCTGTTGAGAAGGCGGCGAAGAATGCCGGTCACGATGTAACAGTTCCCTTCATGCCGGGACGAATGGATGCATTGCAGGAGCAAACTGATGTGGAATCATTTGCCGTGCTCGAACCGGTTGCGGACGGATTCCGTAACTATCTTAAAACCAAATACACAGTTTCGGCAGAGGAACTGTTGATTGATCGTGCGCAATTGCTGACACTGACCGCCCCTGAGATGACCGTTCTTATCGGCGGCCTGCGCGTCTTGAATGCCAACTACGGCCAATCCCGCCACGGTGTTTTCACCAAACGGCCGGAGACACTCACCAATGACTTCTTCGTGAATCTGCTCGACATGAGCACGGCATGGAAGCCGACATCGGAAGACAAAGACGTGTTCGAAGGGCGCGATCGCACAACAGGCGAACTGAAGTGGACCGGTACCCGTGTCGATCTTATTTTTGGTTCTAACTCACAGCTCCGCGCGCTCGCAGAAGTCTATGCCTGTGACGACTCTCAGAAAAAATTCGTGCATGACTTCGTGGCGGCATGGAACAAGGTGATGAACGCGGATCGCTTCGACAGGATTTCCAGTTTTTGACATCAATTTATTAGACCTGTCCTTTTTTCAGTATATGCATAGCCTCGATCCTATTAATGTTTTGCAATTATCAGATTTGAAAATGTAGAAAAAATGTTGTATAATTGTTTTGTCAGGTGCAGCATGCCAAACTGGTAGAACGATGCTCATCATCAGCGGAAGAAAATGATAAAATGTTAAGCCTTGGGAGCTAATATGAAAATAAGTAAATTTAAAAACATCAGGTTTGAACGGAACCGTTCGGTAATTTATATATCCGTAATACTTCTTGCTTTAGTTTCGATTCTTGCGATTTTCTGGTTTTTTCATAATGCCCCGCCGAATAATCTGATAATTACAGCAGGTCCTGAGAATAGTTCACTCTGGCATTTTGCCGAGGAATATCAGAAAATTCTCAAACGCAGCGGAGTCAAGCTAACCATTTTATCATCTGATGGTTCTGTTGAAAATTTAAAACGTCTGTCTGACTTATCCAACACGGTTGATATAGGTTTTGTTCAGGGAGGTATCCAGAACAGTAATACTGGAAATCTTGTTTCGCTAGGCAGTATAACTTATGAACCAATTTATATTTTCTATAGAAATCCGGCTCCTCTCGATTTTATTTCCGATTTTAAAGGGAAACGCCTTGCAGTCGGCGAGCCCGGAAGCGGTACTCTTAAGTTTTCGCAATTACTACTTTCCAATAACGGCATAGTAACAGGCGGTTCTACTGCGTTCCTTGAAACTGATTCGGATGAAGCAGTTACGGATTTACTGAAAGGAAATATCGATGCGGTGTTTCTTATGGGAGATTCGGCTTCTTCCGCCAAAATAAATTTTTTGCTCAAAGATCCGGCGATCCATCTTTATAGTTTCAAGCAGGCAGATGCCTATACGAGGCATATAAACTATCTGCATAAGATAGTTCTTCCGATGGGGTGCTTTGATTATGCAAAAAATATTCCGCCTTCTGACATTAATCTCATTGGCCCGGCTATTCAGATTATCGCAAGAAAAAGCCTGCATCCAGCCCTGTCGGATTTAATCCTTCAAGCCGCGGAAGAAGTACATTCAAAACCGGGCCTTCTCAAACAAAGGGGTGAGTTTCCGGCTCCGATGGTAATCGATATTAAAATAAGCTCAGATGCCAAACGCTACTATAAGTCGGGTGAGGGTTTTCTTTATAAGATTTTCCCATTCTGGCTGGCTAGCCTGTTCGATAGGATTTTATTTTTGATCCTGCCGCTTATAGTTTTATTTCCTTCGATTATCCGTGGCGTTCCCGCTTTCTTCCAGTGGCGGATCAAGACACGTATCTACCGTTTTTACCGCCAGCTGCTCAATATCGAACACAATGTCAGGATAAACCGGCCTGGAGAACTTACCCTGCTTTATGAAGAACTTGACAGTATAGAAGACCAGGTAAATAAAAATGTGCCGGTTTCATTCGCCGAATCATTTTATATTTTGCGTGAACATATCGATTTTGTCCGTGAAAGAATCAAACATATATCAAAATAAACTATTATACTAAATTGATAATGACTCACCATTTCATCCATACGTCAAGTGAAGGGTATATGCCTATCGGGCTTTGATTTTCAACTTTTGTACTATAATTGTCAGCATAACTTATATATGTCACCGGCCTGTAATTATAAACATTATTAACCTGTAAATCAATCCCCGCGGGAAAGTCCCAAAGCTTTCCGGTGTATTCAAGCTTCAGGTTCAATGAGTGCACATCGGGAAGCCAGGCTGAATTATACCTGCCCCAAACCGGAGTGTATAAAGTATTGTTACCCATAATATTTGTCCGTACAGACACAAGCGGCGTATATTGGCCGCCTGACTGCCACTGAAATTCCGATGTCAGAGACCAGTTCTTATTTATTTCCCATATTGCCGTAAGATCTACCTTGTATGGAAGGGAACCTGCTTCAAACCACTCATTCATCGGAGGATTGGCATACTGGCCTAAAACTGTTACCGATGGCCCGCCCATAACCGAACCTGGATTAAGGTTGCAGAGAGTATTGGGATCGACGCCGTAATCACGGTATCCGCGGGCATAGTAACCGGATATGCTAATCCATCCGTAAACCGGGAAACCGTCTTTTTTCTTTGTAAGAAGAAGGTCGATTCCGAAAACCTGATGCTTTTCTCCTGTGGTCTGCAGAAGAAATTGGGTATTCGATTCCTCGGATAAATAATTTATATAATTTTTAAAATATCCCTCTAAACTGATACAATAAACCCTGTTAAAGTTTAACTCTGTACCAAGAATATAATGCCAGCAGCCGGGAATGTTAAGGCTTGAGTTTGTGTCGAGAATTGAGACATCAAAAGAGTCCGAAGGAAATTCGGAAAGGAGACCGGCGCTTGCGTAAATTTTACTCTCAGCAAACCTGTAACCTATGGTGAGCCTCGGATCAAAAGAGTATTTCTTTATATAATCTACATAATTAAACCTGATTCCGTCCTGTATGTAAAATTTTTTATCAAAAAAATCCGATTCGTTTTCAATAAAAGGCGAGTATATTCCGAGTGCTCCATTATACGAATTGTTCCCGAAAGTCAGCCATTCCTGATGGCCTGTGACCTGGTTTGTTACAAGGCCGACACAGTAATTCGTATAAAAAAGGCCGGGAAAATATATGACTTCGCCGCCAACATCAAATGATATGTTTTCGGATAGAGTATAGCTGACTAACCCTTTGTATCTCAGGTTATACGCAGAATCCCTCATTAGAGTTGTGTTGTCCGGTTCATTCATTTCCAGATCCTGGTAGCTTCCCATAAAACCGATTGACTGATCAATCGACCATTCCCTTGAAAATGAATGTTTCCAGTTAAGATTGATCAAACCGTCATAATAATCCATAATGCCGGAATTTGTCGCATTCCTGCCGGTAAATGATGAATTTGTCCAGAATGTCGGTTCTTCCGAAAAAAGCCAGACAAGCGAAACAACATCACCGCCGTCTTTATACTGAATCCTGCCATGTGAGTCAAGATAATAGGGAGCATGAAAATTCGTGCCGATTCCATTTACACCCTGAACAAAAAAAGGCAGGATAAGATCATACTGAGTCCTTCTGATGCCGCCGGCAAAATTCCATTTCTGGTCTTCGGAGGCTCCGGAGACTGCCGCATATGTGTTTATTAGCCCGAGGTCCACTTTGCCATGAAAGCCAGGTTCGCCTTCGATCATATTGACCTGAAGAAGCGACGACATTGACTGTCCGTATCGTGCCGGAAGAACACCCTTGTAAATGTCGATTCCATCAACAATTTCATCTATAAAAACCGAGTCGCCTATAAAGTGGTGGTAGGGGTATTGGATTAAAGCGTCATCAAGGAGCGCGGCGTTTTCATTACCGGTGCCTCCCCTGACAGACAGTTTTGTGTTATTAAAAGTGTTGCCAATACCAAGATCGCTTACTCCGGGCATCAGGGTCAATGAGTGAACAGGATCGCCAGTGATCGAATCCGGGGCTTTATTGCGTAAATCTTTCGATATTACATTTTTAGATTCCGTTCCTTTCAGTTTTTCACCCGTAACCTGAACTTCACCAAGGGACAAGGAGCTTTGCGGAATAATGTAAAAATTGATGCTGATATCCGATTTTAAGTTTATATCTTTCGTTTCCTGATAATATCCTACTGCGCCCGCTGAAAGTGAATACATCCCGGCCGCTGTTTCCAGAATAAAAGAACCGTTGTCTTCTGCCTGAGCCGCGGTTAAGACATTTGTCCCCGATTTGAGAATGACGGTAGCCGATGGAACCGCGCTTCTCGAATCCGATCTGAATACCCTGCCTCTGATTTGATAACAAAAAGCTGAGACCGGTATTATAATAAACAATATCAATAATATTCGCAAAGGTATACCCTCCATACGAATATTTTAATAGCAAATAACTTGCCAAAAAGCCGATTTAAAAAATTTTATATATTTGTTACAAAATCTTATTGGCAGTGGAAACTGCCCACAATTCCGTTTTATAAAAAACCGGTTTTTATGAGATTTTCGAACTGCCCTCATATCAGTTATGATATTGGGAAAACTATCAAAAATGATAGGTATTCGCTTTGATTATTGGGAACAACCCTGCAACAAGGTTTAAAATTAAGACATTCACTAATAATGTATTTGGATTTACCGGAATTTAGTCTTGCATCTGAATAATCGCATTATCTTTATTTCTTTCTTTCTCAATAATATTCATTACTTTATTCGCAAGTATTCTATTTTTGGAACGAAGTAAATAGTATAATTTATTTAATGAGATCTTCTCGTCTCTATTTATAATTCTATTTTTTTCCCGCGCTTTTTCAATGTCCTTAATTGTTATATCTTTACGGTCTTCTGTCAGGCTTAAAGCGAGTAAAGCAATCTTCTTTTCTCTTATTATTTTGCGAATATCAATATTATATTCTTTACTGATCTTTTTAAGATATAAATTACGCCTGGGATTTGTTATCAAAAAATAATCCGGATACTTTTTAATCATATCCATAAGAATTAAATTTTTTTCATTTTGACACATAATAATAACCTCATAATAAAATTTAACCGCCTATAATATAAAAACAAATTTAAATATTGTCTACCAATACAGGATAATTTTTTAATCAATATTTCAATCGCGAAAAAAAGGCTTTTTAAGACTTTGAAGTTGAGTGTTGAGGTAATTGTGATTGACAATTAAAGGCAATGAGATGCATGTTCCCTTTTGGCAAAAGGGAGAAAGCTCTTTCCTTTCTTTCTGTTCGCCTTGTCTGTCGAAAAACTATAAAAAGAGAAAAAGCGATTTTCTATAACATTCGGATATCACATTTGATTTCTAGGATATCCGAAAATTAATCTCATATACAATTTATTATAGCTTAAATTACATAATTACACTCCTGTACCATTTTATATCATTCTCATATACTCAATCCTTTGCATATTACAGCCTGAAAATATTTTCCCAAATTATGTGAAGTGGAATTCCAGAGCCAATCCATTTCTACTTTTTCTTTTCCACGATAATAGGTTTGAGAAAAATCTTTCTGCGTTTTAAGGTTGGCAAAATTGTGTTCCTTTCCAATTCTCTTGCTGTATATCTTTTGCCCTTCATCACTTCTCAATTTATTAAGATAACTGTCGATTTCCTTTCTGTTCTCTAACTCAAACAGATTGAAATTTACAGTCTTTTGGTTTCTGCTGGGATTTATGTTCGTATAACATTCCTTATTATTTTCACATTCCTTACATTGTGATCGATTATAGAAAAAGTGGATTTTGCCTCTTTTATCATCAATGTATCCTTTGGTATTTAATCCACCACAGCACTTTAACCGATACTCTCTGTTATCACCTTTTATGATTTCAAAATTCTTTCTCTTTTGTACCTCTTTCCCAAAATCTCTCTCTTTTATATCAATATAGCAATCCAATCCTTTTTCTTCCATTTCCAGAATGTCTGTCATATTTTGAAATCCCGAATCCAGCAGGTACTTACTTTCCTGCTTTACCCCCAATTCCTCTTTAAGCTTTTCCACTTCCTCAATCATGGGTTTCGCACTGTATTTCTCATTCAATTTATCGTTTTCACAGCTTAGTATTATGTCATTGTTACTGATCATCATTCTTATATTATATCCCTGAATATATCCGCTCTTGTCAGGCCCCAATGTAAGAGAGCTGTCGGGATCGGTTAAATTATAATGATCTTTGCCTGTAATGGTTTTGTCTCCTTCTTTTAATCTTTCTTCTTCAAGCATCTTTTGATAAACTTCCACCTGTTCCATCACTCTGTTGTAAAGCTTTTCCTGACGTTCTATACGCTTTTTTTCAGCCATATACTTTTCTTCTTCCAATTCACCACGATTTAGTTTCTCATCTGTCTCCAAACTCCTTTTAACTACTTTGGTTGCCATTTTGCGGTAAGTTCTCATCACTTTGTCGGCTCTTTCCCTGGTCATCGTCTTTGACTTTGATGCATTGGCTTTGATTTTCGTTCCGTCCCCCACAACTACATCCCAATCAATCTCTCCTATGTTATTTAATAAAAAAAGAATTGTCGCAAACAGATTTGTAATTTCGTCATCAAACTGGATTTTAAAATCGCAAAGCTTTGAATGATCTATGCTAAGACGGTTTGATACATACATAAATCCTATGTGGGTTCTGAGAAGATTTTCTACCTTGCGGCTGGAATGGATTCCTTGCAAATAACCATAGAGAATCGCAGATATAACATCTTGAGGATGTTTCCCTTTCCGCCCTGTTTCATCATTGGAATAATATTTATCAAACCTTTGTATATCAATGTATTTCGCCACAAACTTTTTTAGAAGGACTTCACGGCTGTATTCATCGAATTGTTCCTGCAAATTGATGGCTAACAATTCTCCCTGGTCTAGATTTCCTCTCTTATATCTCGCCATTGTCTTTCCCCTCTTTAATTTTGCAACTAACTATTATATCATATTTTCGGATTTTTCGACAGACAACGCCCGTCAGGAAGGTGCCGCCCGAGAGGGCGGGTTATTGACGGGAAGAACGCTGCGAAAGAAAGTAACTTTTGCGTCCCTCCGTAACTTGCGTCCGTGCTTCGGACAGATCTGCGGGCACGCCAACGTCTGTTGGCTCGCAAAAGTGACTTTCTTTCTCCGCTTTGCTTTCCCGTGAATTTTGTAAAAAAGAACAGCCGGGAAAGTTATAAACGATTCCTTTTATGATTAATAATGATCGGAAATTATCAGTTCTTTTTGTCTATTGGCCGGCTGTTCATGTGTTTTATTTAACTTCTTGGAATGATTATTTTAAGCCTGTAACTCAATTAACAAAAGGAACGGCCCCTTCGCATTAGCGCCATTTCATGTGAAGATATTTGTTTATTCAGAGGTGTTGTTATTCCAGGTTTTATTAAAAGCTCTATTTTTATTAAAGAGCCTCACTATGCAGTCCTGCTGCGTTCGGGTCGCAGCTGTCCTGGCTGCGAAATACGAACAGATCAATTAATCATGAAACGGGAATAACAACGAAAGTTATACCAAGATCGTTTTTGACCACAGGGAAGATCAATCAGAAATGGCGCTAATGCTGCGGGGGGCGATTAAGCAGGCTGGTGATG
Source organism: uncultured Spirochaetota bacterium (assembly GCA_963783575.1). Classification (GTDB taxonomy): domain Bacteria; phylum Spirochaetota; class Brevinematia; order Brevinematales; family JAOACQ01; genus CAWEAK01. Next base: position 234,412 of record CAWAOD010000011.1, read on the forward strand.
GATTGAGAGGAATGTAAAATTTGAAGTTAGTTGTTGATGATATTGTTCGGTCACAGAGTAGCGGGCATGTTTATGGTCACTTCGATACGTGGCAGAGCCTCTACTCAGTGACCGAAGCTTTTCTTAAAAGATGGAACTAGACGCGTATCGAAGTGACTGTCATGAAAACTATGGAATTTTCATCCTCTGAAAAGAAAGTGTGAGTATTTCTTTTTATTGAATATTTATTTATAATTCAGTTGTCAAGTTAACTGGCATTATTTTTAAATAATTAGCTACATGGTCTTGCAGAAATAAATCGTTAGGTATATAATAGAGTATAAAATTAAAAAAGTTTGCCAGGTTAAAAAATGGATCGGAATGAGAATCCAGGCAGAATAATCCATCATATAAATCGCATAAAAGCCGTTGTCGAACACTTCGAAATACTTGCCTCAATTAATACAATAAATACTTTCAATCATATTCTTGTCGGAGATAATTATTTATTAAGCAAAACTGTTGAAATATAAAAAAATTGTCGCACCGGTGCGACATTCCGGAGGTAAAAATGGCCAGGAATGACATTGTTTTAGAAAAGGAAGATAGCAGGGATTTAGCGGAATTTGATAGCCTTATTAATAAAGCTTTACAGGCCAGAAGGAAAATTGAAACAGGCTTTATTGAACTGGCGGAAAGTATTTTTGATATTCATAAAAAGAAACTCTACCGTTTGAAATACAATACATTCAATGAATTCTGCGAAGAAGAACTTGGTTTTTCAAGGCAAACGGTTTATGTCTATATCTCTATTTTAAAACTGATTGTAGCATATCCGAAATATTTTCCTAAAGAAAAAGCAATTGAATTCGGCCACAAAAAAATGCGTTATATAACTGAAGGAGTAAATGCGATTAATGGAAAATCGGCTGATGATAATATAAAAGAAACAAAGAAAATAGAAATATTGGAACATGTAAAACCCAGTATGGCTTCAACAGAAATAGAATCATATATTGAAGATATTGTAAGCAAATTATGATTGTCGCACTGGTGCGACATTTGATAAACATAAAGTCTGAATCGGGGCAAAGTCCAATATTTCAAGACTTTCTGTCCGTTTCCCCGGGAGGCCGAAATCAGTTACTTTGAGAGAGTATTAGACTTTTTTAGAATCGAAACCGAGGATGAAAATGAGAAAAAGCGCATTTATTATTCTGCTCCCCTCGATAGTGCGGCAAAGCGGGAAGCCATGAACTCGGGGAGTGAATCAAATAACATTAACTCGAATAGAGGAGATACTTTGAGTAATTTTGAAATTCTATATTGTGAATGTAATAAAGGGACAGGAGTTTTGGTTGCTTATTTTTAAGATAATTTTATCTGATATAAAGTGTTTATCATTTTCATTAAAATAATAGAGGCTATTTATGGGAAATTTTGAAAGAGGTTCCGAATGGGGAAAATGGGATTTACAGGTTCAAACAATTCTTGATAATGGTTATTTACAATTAAAGGATTATTATGAATCATTAAAATCTTCAGATAATACTAAATGGGAAGCTTTTGTCTCACTTATTGGTGGTGAAAATAATGCACTTCTATATGATTCAAAAGAATATTACAATGATTCAAGAATAAGCAAAAATGAAAGAGCAACAAATTATGTCCGAATATTTTTATCGTTTATACAAATTTATCAACCTGATCTTTCCTGTATTGTTCTTACAGACCATAATTATTATGATGATATATTAATAGATATTATGATTGAGATGAGTCAGGATAAAAATTGTAAAATTTTAGCAGGTGTTGAAATTAATGTTTGTGGTATACATATACTTGTAGTATTTGGTAAAAAGTCATATGGAAAAACAACATATTCAGAAACAATAAAAACTTTTCTATCGAAAATTGGAATTGATAGACAAAAAACTGACAACTCTTATACTTTAAGTACAGGCAGTTGTGAAAATGTATTAAAGGAAATAAAAGAATGCGAAGCAATTCCTATATTTCCACATTGTAATTCTGATAATGGACTTTTCCAAGAACGAACTAGAACAGATAGGACACATCTATCAAACATTTATAATTTCAATAAATTTATAATTATCCAATCTAAGCAGAAAGAAATGATTGATAATACTATTGATTATATTAAAACAAAACCTAATTTATCAGCTAAAGTTTCTTCTACTATTGCTAGCGACGCAAGATCTCTAAAAGATATTGGCAAAGCAGATGATAGTGGTAATTTTTGCTGGATAAAAGCTGACCCAACTTTTGAGGGATTAAAACAAATCATTTATGAACCGGATGAAAGGGTAAAAATACAACAAACAAAACCTGAGGAAAAAGCAAGGTATTATGTAATTGATTCAATAAAACTAGAGGAAGATAAATTTTGGAAACAAACAATTCCTCTTAATTCGAATCTTGTTACCATAATTGGTGGACGTTCAACAGGTAAATCTTTATTAATTGGAAGTATTTCAAAAAAGATAGTCTCATCTATAGATGAAATATACAATAAAATATTTACAAACGAACATATTGATATTATATGGCAAGATGAAGAACAAACATCTAATAGAGATATTGATTTCTTTCCTCAAAGTTATATGTATGAAATAGCTAATGACCAAAAAAAAACTGATGAATTAATTGAAGATATAATTAAAGATAAAGATGAAAAAAAATTACTAATAGCTTATTATAACTTTTGTGATAATAATAGAACTCAATTAATAAATAAAATTAATACGTTATTTCAACTTCAATCTGAGATTGATAAGCGAAACATAGAAATTAAAGAAAAAGGGGATAAATTAGGGGTTGAAAAGGAAATCAAACTATTAGAAGAAAAAATAAACAAAATTCATGATGGCAAAATTGTAACCCAAGATATTCTTATAGAATATGAAACTATCAATAAAAATATTTCAGAAAAAGAACAACTTTTACAGATTATTGAAAGGGATTTAAGAGTAATAGAAAGTTTAAAAACAAAAAACATTTTTAATCCATCAATTGAATATGAGTTTAACTCATTATCAGAAAAGACAAGACTTGCGATTACTAATGCATTAAATAAAGTTAAGGAAGAAGCGAAAACAAGATGGGAAGAAGAACTTGCAAAACAAGATTCAGGCCTAAAAATATTAAAAGAATCTTTATTTCATGGAATTAAATTAGAGAAAGAAAAAGAAACATTTAAAGAGGGGATCAAGTATTTCCAAGAAAATACACAATATCAGGAATTGCAAGGTAAGCTTAAATATGAACGTCTGAAATTATCAGAAATATCAGAAATTGAGATAAGTTTAAATAATCTGGAGAATCAAAAACAAATATTATTAAATGAGATTATTATATCTCATTTAAATTATTACATAAATGTACATGAATTATCTAAATCTTTAAAATTTAATTGCGGAGGTATTTCAATAGAGACAAGTGTTGTCTTTAAAAAAGATCCCATGTTATCATTTTTTAATGAAAGATTAAATCTTCGGGGAACAGAAAGGCAAAATTTTATTTTGGATTTTATTAATGATTATGAAACTAATATGTTTGCTCGTTGTGTTGAATTTCTTCAACTTGCTCTTAATAAAGAAATTGATTTTAAAGGGATGTATTCTAACAAATCACAACCAACTGTTGCTTCTGAATTACTTTCAACCAATTGGTTTGATATTACTTATAATTTAACTTATCAAAAAGATGTTTTTTCAGAAATGTCTCAAGGCAAGCAAGCTTTTGTAATTCTAAAATTATTATTAGAATTTAGTAATAAAAAATGTCCTATTTTAATTGATCAACCAGAAGATAGTTTAGACAATCGGGCAATTTATAATGAGTTAGTAACATATTTGAAAGATAAGAAAAAAGAAAGACAAATAATAATTGTAACACATAATCCAAATGTTGTTGTAGGTTCAGATGCTGAACAAGTAATTGTTGCGAATCAGCATGGGAAGGATTCTAAAAATAAAAATTCTTTAAGATTCCAATATGTTTCAGGTAGTTTAGAAAATACAATAGAAAAAGATAAATCTAATAAAATTATTTTGGAATCACAAGGTATAAGAGAGCATGTTTGTGAAATATTAGAAGGCGGGAAAGAGGCTTTTGAAAAAAGAGAAAATAAATATGGTTTTAAGAAATAACGAAGGAAAGCCTTTGCACTTTTAGCTATGTTTTTTTAATAAATTCATCCCAGAGTTTAAGGATTATTAAAACAAAACTTTTAACATTATCATCTATTTAAAAAAGATAGGAGGTTTTATGTTTAACCTAGTTAATCTTAACGAGGTTCGAGAAGAAATGCTTGCTGAGATTCAATCAGATATTGATAACAAGAAGTTGTACCTATCCGAAAGACTTAACACAGATGGCATCCGCGAATATCCTTCAAAATTGTTACAATCTGCAAAATCTTCTGATATTGATGGATTTATTCAATCATTAGGTATGAATTACTTTAACAGCCACTTCCAACGTCGAAAGCCGACCGGAGGATTTACACAAGTAACGATGCCAAGAGATGCTAATTGTATGCTTTGTGAAGGTGAGTTTAACAGATTCTATATTCGTGCAGTATGTTTAAAAGCTATTTCTTTGGGCAAACAATTTGTAACAGCGTATAGAGCCAGACCTTCTAATAATCCGCGGCCAGAATCATTAGCCGTTGAAAATCATCAGTTCGATGCTTCTAATCTTTTGAACGACTTACGCACTAATATTGGTGTCGATACAGCCCTTGGTATTCCACCAGGCCCAAACTCTGGAATTAGTGTGAGATTATGAACTAACTCCGAGTGACATTCGGGGCTTTATCATATAAAAAATGAATATATTTTTGGTTTAAAGAATACTCTTGGTTACTTTTTCATCTCACCAATTATTAAATACTCAATTGTTTTATCAGCCTTATAATTTCTTTTAGAATGGTCAACATCCGCTCTGTATCTCTGGTATTCAATTTTTTCAATTTTATAATTTTGGCAATAGCTGTCAAATAAATTCATAATAAACTCTTCCGAAATTATTCCTTCGTTATTATAAGAAAACATAATATACTTTGACTTTATATTTGAGAATAATTTCTCAAAAGAATTTTCGGCTTTTGTCCTTTTACTGTAATCCGAAATTAATTCTTTACTATCTCTCAACCCGGTTACACCCCTTGGTGAAAAATTATTTATATCCCATTTCGCAATAGTTTCAAGGATATGATAGTTTGCCGAATATTGCCGGTGATTATACGGCGGGTCAATGTAAGTTAATAATATATCTTTTTTCTTTAATTTTTTTACAATTTCAAGAGCGTCGTTACAAAACACTTTATTCAAATCCGGTCTATGCTCGGAATAAATAGGTTTGATCCCGATAAGCTCCATAGGTTTATCAGCTGATTTTTTAATTTTTTTTAAATATGCTCCATAGACCGAAGTCGTGTTTGCGATTCTATCCGCTGATTCCAATAAACATGCTATCAGCCAGGTTTTCTCATTTAAACTTATCAATTTATTTATAAACCATTCTTCAATTTTATCTCTGATTGCCTGAATCTTTTTACCATTCTCTTTCGAAAAATACATGCGTTTTTTTGTTCCGCCTTCACAATAAAAATTATAAAATTGCCCTTTTTTTTCTTCTAAATCCTGTAAATAGGACAATACTTTTATAAACGGCTCGTTTTGAATTTTCTGATTCCGGACTTTTAAGGAAAATATTTTAATATCTTCTTTTTTTGTGTTTTTAATCAACAAGCCTTCTTCACTTTTAAGAAGATTATTAAATTTTGGGAATTCATTTAACAAAATAGAAGACGCTGTCAGGCAATAAGAATAATATTGCCAGTCATTGGCATAAGAAACATAACCCATCGATTTGAATAATTGAGAAACTACACCTGTTCCCGAGAATAGATCAAAAGCAATGCCTTCTTTTGGAACATTAAAATCTTCAATTATCTTAGTCATTTTATTCAATAAACTATACTTGGAACCTATATAATTCATGTTGATCTCTCATTAAAAAGTTATGATATCCTGATTAAATTCAAGATTATGATTTACAGATACAACCCTATATTGATTAATGCCATGGCCTCTTAAATATGTTTTAATTTCTTGATGAAAGTCATTATTTGTAGAAGGAGCTATAATTGTTGGTATAATTTGATGAACCGATATATCCGGAATATGCGCTTTAAGCCATTTAATATATCTATTTAATTGACTGGCCGCTTCCGAACCGGCCTCAACCGATTTTAATTCAATAAGATGGATAAAGTTATTCAGTTCATTTTTTGCATAAATCAAAATATCGATACTTTGCATGCCGGCGCCCGCGTATATTTCATTGCCAATCCAGGTTATCTCAACATTTGGGAATAAATAGTTTGAAAACTTTATATTTCTTCCTATTTCCTGCATTAAATAAGCCTGTAATTGAAGTTCCCATTTTCTCTCATTTTCATCCATCAATTTCATTAAATGATTATCAATCTTATCAAAATTATTTTTTTTTCCGGAATAATTATTAATTTGAGAGTTTTCTTTCAGTCTTATGTTTTCAGTATCAAAATCAATGTATTGGAAATTCAAAGTTTGTCCTGCATTAATTAAATCAAGCATTTTTTTTATTATATTTCCTTCATGCGGCAGCAATGGCGTACACCCTCTCCGGGCTGTCATTTTTCTGTATATAATTGACCAAGGAATATCATAAATTGATTTAAAATCAGACATTTCATCCATTGCTTGCCATTCTGTTAAGCCGGTTTTATATACTTTCTTTGCTTTTATTAACTGCCTGTATACCAAAGGCATTCCTATTAATTCATTTAAATATTCACCTGACGGCTCATAAATTGGATTTCCACTTATTATTTCAAATATTCCGAAAAACCTTCCGCCTTCTCTGCTTTTATCGCTTTCAGGAGATTCCAGATAAAATAATATCTCATCACCTTTATGGACTCTGCATATATCTGCAAACAACCCGGCTTGTGCTCTTTCAGAAGAGGCATTGACATTAATATTATTCCATGAACAATCATTTTTCTTTGTTACACCTGCAAACAAATATTTTAAATGAATTGGTAAAGTTGTTTCTGAAACAATAAATAAATGCATATAAGCCTCATAAAATTAATAGACTCTAATTATAGCAAATTTATACATAAATTTCATATTCTAGTTTTTTTATTTCAAAGTTAATAATTCTTTAGTATAAAAACCAATAGTTTAAAATCCCGAAGCGATTTTCCCCCAATCTTAGGATAAAAGAAATTAGCCTGCTTAAGTGCGCCCCGCAGCATGAGCGCCATTTCTGATTGAGCTTTAGTGTGGCTTGAAGCAAAGTCGGTAATAAAATCGTTGTTATTCCCCTATAATGATCAATCGATCTGTTCGTATTTCGCGGCCACGGAGGGCCGCGACCCGAACGCAGCAGGACTGCGGAGTGAGGCTCTTTAATAATAAAAGGATTGTTAATAAAACCTGGAATAACAACAGTAAAATTCTAAAAGCTTTTATTTAATATATCATTCCCCCTTAATAAATAATCTATTATTTACTTTAACCTTGAGAACAGGATGTTCAATGGAACTTTTCATAGACTATGAAGATAGCCGAACGCTAGTTCGGTAGCAACACGATGTTGCAGAAATGGCGCTCATGCGAAGGGGCGATTCTTTCTCTGATTACTCTCTTTCTGATCGTTCAGAAAGAGAGTAATAAAGCCCCATGCCGTGGCTTTACGGCAAATTTCTTTTAAAAAACAAAAATAAATGTTATTATAAAATAAGCCAAAAAGATGAATCAGATAGATTGCTTCGGTAAAGCACAACCGTTAAAGCGCCTCGCAATGATTTGCACCGGCTTATCATTAGAGCAATAATGGAGACTATATGGAAATCATCGACAATAACGCCGAAAGGGCGCTTTCGCCCACAAGCATAGACCTCGCCGATTATGTCATCAACCCCTACAAAGGCTGTACCATCGGCTGCACATACTGCTACTCCCGCCGGAATAAGGGCATCTCAAAAATAAACCTCGAGTGGGGAGATTACGTCTATATCAAACAGAATCTTCCAGAGCTTCTTAATAAAGAGCTTGATTGCCTTGAATCTAAAAAAATAAAAAAAATCCTCCTGGGATCGACAACCGAGGTTTTTCAGCCCGCCGAGGAAAATCACGGAATTACCCGTAGAATTTTGGAAATTTTGAAAGACAGGGAAATCCCTGTAGTGATTTTGACTAAAATGAAACTTATAATTGAGTATATTGATTTACTGAAATACTCAAAGGGCAATACAGTATATTTTACATATAACTCTGAAAAAGTCCGGGATCTTTTTGAGAAGAGAGGCGACTCGCAATCCCAGAGACGCGATGCGATCGCGGCTTTACGTAAAAATAACATAAACCTGGCCGCGTATGTCAGTCCGGCATTTCCTTTTTTAACCGATGTTAAGAAGATATTTGAAGAGCTTCAGGGCATAACTGACAATGTTTTTTTTGAGGCTTATAACATAAAAATGGGGAATTGGTTTGATATCAGGAAAAAAATTGAAGATTTTGACGCGGCAGATGACGGAATTATTTCCGAATACGAGAGAATATTTTTTAATGAAAACGAATATTACGCTTATTGGAATGGATTTGTCTCATCTGTAAACTCTCTTAACAGCGCATATGGTTATAAACTTAAATTTTACATTTATAATTACGATTCATATTATTACCGGATTTAAAATCGCTCAATTTAAGCATTATCTAATAAATTGCTTGGTCGAGCAGATTTGTCAAAATTATTTATTTATATTATAATTAAAATACAATTCATATATTAAAAATGTTCAATACAACCTGTTCATATAACTGTTCCCTGCAATAATATTAAAAAGGTTATAGTTATGAAGTAGAAGGATGAAAATAATGGAAATTAAATTAGAAGAGGCAAAAAAATTAATTGAAAAGTATGGACAGGAAAATGTTCCTATAATCTATCTTAATGATATAAATCTTGTTAACAGATCCAATAGCCTCAGGATTTCAAAAGGCCTGAAATTCGATCAATCCCAGTATGATCTTCTATCAGATGCCGGGATTATGAAATTCGACGTGGTATATAATGAAAATTTGCATCAAAAGTTACTAAGCACTTTTCCAAATTGTTACAGGAAACCGGCAGGAAAAGGAAATATTATCGAGCTTGATAAAATTGTCGATGAACTGAATAAACTGAATTCACTCTCTAAAAGAAAGCGCTGTATAATATCGCTTTCTGAAATATATAAATCGTCAAATATCGGTAATACACCTATCCTGTTCTATGGTGAGAAGCTTGATTATGCCCGCTGGAACCAGGTTAAAGTCCATATAAACAGGAGCACGTTGATCGATTATACCTATGATGAGGGCGGAATTATAATTTTTTACATTTTGAATGCAAGCGATCCTTTATATATGCAGAAATTTATGAAATTTACCGATCTGGTTTCCATTATTGTTGAAAGCAAATCTTCGGGAATAACCATTGCGCCTGAATTGAACCTTGAAAAGGACATTTACACGGTCAATGATAAATCAAAGCTATTGGAAACCTATGACAAAACAAAAGCCTCTCTCATAATTATGGGTGAAGACCTCAACAATGAATATAAAGAAGCTCTTATGCAGATTAAATCTTACGACAGATATGTCAAAATGATGGTTATAAAAGACCCGTCTCCGAAAAATAAGACTGAGATTCTTAACAAAATCAAAAGCGTTTATCAGCAGATTGAACAATAATCATTTATTTTCAACCGTTACTGTTTATATGCATTTTTATAAAAATACCTGACAATAAATCCGATTATTATTCCATTGGCAATGCTTATGAGAATTAGGACAGATATAAGGAAGACCGTTCCCCGGTCAAACCCGAAGAAAACCATAACAACAATTCCCTGGGAAATTGTGTTAAAAAATGCGCCTATGACCGAAAGCCCTATTTCCGAAACCGCTCCCTTAAGCAGCATGAAAAAAAGCATTGTAAAAATTACTGAAAACATTGCCCCTGTCAAACTTAGAAGATAGGTATATGTAAGAAATGAACCGATCATCAACGATGCGATCAAAGTCCTCAGGAAAGCGACTGTAAAAGCCAGCCCGGGCCGGTTCTCGATTATGAGAACCAGTGTAACAAGATTTGCCACTCCGATCTTTGCCATAGGTATGGGTTTGGGAATCATTGTGTCGATAACTGACAATATTCCCGATAACGCTGTCAGAAAAGCTATCAAATAAACTTTTCTGATATTTACCAGATCCTTATATTCCCGGATATCATTCAGTAATTGCATCGATTGATTGCTCTTGGTTATCAATTTTAATAATAATTCGGTTCGGCAGACAAATTATACTGTCCCCGGAAAGATGAATCCAGCCGCGTTTTACACAGATCTGCTCCGGGCAGTTTGATTCTTTCGCGCGTACTCTGCCGTTTTTTATCTCAACAACATAATTTCCCAATAAACCTTTTACATTGATTTCGCGGTCTTTTTCCAGCGAATACCGGTAATCGCCGTAAGGCGTTTTAATGATGACGGATTTTCCGCCGGAAGAGCCGATGCCGAACAAGATTCCGCTTATTCCGGCAGACGTAACAAGCAGAATTATAAGAATATCCGCTAACTTCATAAAAAAACACAGCCGCTTTTTAAATAAACGCGCCGGCATAAATACCGTATGCGCCGGTCTCTACTTTTCAAGATATGAAGAATCGACATATTTAATCACCGCTTTGTCCATTTCTTCTTTGATGATTTTATCAGTCTCTTCGGCCCTGGCGGATTGAACAAGGTATTGTGCGAGTTTTTCCTTTATTTCATCATAGATCAATTTTTTACCGATTATTTTACCGTTCAGTTTATAAACAAGCATACCGCACTCAGGTGCCTGCATTGTCGCGACTTTTCCGATTTCCAGATCGGACATGACATTGTATACTTCCTCCGGAAGTTGATAAGCCGGAATATCGGTATGATTATGAAATTCCAGCCCTGCTTTTTCAAGTGCTTCGGTTATCTGATAAATATCTTTTTCCTGCAGAATATTATAAACACTTTTAACAATATCCGCGTTATCGCAATAGATCTCATAAAATGAGAATAAATCGGGTTCCTTCATAAGCTTTTCATTATTATTGTAATATTCTTGTAATTCCTTTTCACTAAAGTTTGTATCCGAAATATAATGCTCATTCAGAAATTTTTCAATTGTCATATCTTTTTTTAATTCATCAAACAAATTTTCTTCCTGAATATGGAGCGATATCAAATTTTCTTTCCATTCTTCCTCGGTTGTGAAATTGGACCTCATCCTGTCTATATTTTGATGAACCGTTTCATGCTTCGACTTCGATTTTTTCAACGGCAGCTTTCTGAAGCAGAAGAGTTCTTTCGATAAGGCGGTTCAATACCTCGGTCTTGATGAATTTCATGTTATCCTTAGTCGGCTCAAAATCGGAATCTTCATCTTCTTCCATCTGTATTATATAACGCGAAACAGCGCTTTCCAGCAGTATTTCGGTAATATCTTCTCCATTTATCCGGACGATTGTGCTGTTCATATTGTTTCTCCTGATAACTTCTATAAGTTATAATTATAAGGATTGTTTCAATAAAGATCAAAATAATTGATTCCATCCTGTTTTTGTTTTAGAATATAACACTTTATAAAGTTTTAAGGGGATCTTTAATGAAAATACTGAAGTATTCCGAATTAAAAAACTACAGGAGAAATTTATCCGAAATCGATGACAAATATTTCAATACTGCCGCAGAGATCATTGGAAATGTCAGAAAAAACGGCGATAAAGTGCTTGTCGAATACGCGCGCAAATACGACAGGGTTCAACCGGAAAATTTTTCACTTTTTGTCACGGATGAGGAAAGAGAAAAAGCCGCCGATATTGTAAAAAAGGAGTATAAAGATATATTTGAATATTTCATAAACGCCTCCTCGAATATCAGGGAATATCACCGGAGGCAGAAGGAGGAATCCTGGTTTTATACAAAAGAAGGGAATTTATACGGACAGATGGTCAAGCCACTTGAAAAAGTTGGTGTATACGTGCCCGGCGGAAGGGCTTTTTATCCATCCACGGTTCTGATGAATATAATCCCTGCTAAAATAGCCGGGGTCAAAGAAATCACCCTTTCAACCCCGCCGGACGAGAAAGGCGGGTGTAATCCCTTCCTGATCGCTCTTGCGGACAGCCTTGGAGCCGATAAAATACTGAAAGCCGGCGGTGCGCAGGCGATAGCGGCGCTTGCGTTCGGAACTGAAACGATAGAACCTGTCTCAAAAATCACAGGTCCGGGAAATATTTATGTGGCGGCCGCGAAAAGGCTTGTTATGGGGCAGGTTGGGATAGATTCCATTGCCGGGCCAAGCGAAGTAGTAGTTTTCGCAGACGATTCGGCTGAACCGGACTGGTTAGCCGCTGATTTATGCGCTCAGGCCGAGCACGACAGCGATGCCACGGCGATTTTGATCTCAAATTCAAAGGATTTGATTGCAAAAGTCAATGATGAATTGAATAAAATGATCCCCCAATTAACCAGGAAAGAAATTATAGAAAAATCCATTAATGAAAACGCGATGGCCGTTATTACCGATGATTATGACCAGGGATTCGAGCTTATAAACCGCCTGGCTCCCGAGCATGCTGAAATTCAGATTAACGTAGATACAAAAGAAATCCTTGGGAAAATATACAATGCCGGGGCCCTGTTCATAGGAAGATGGACGCCGGTTGCCGCAGGCGATTATTACGCAGGCACCAACCATGTCCTTCCGACATATGGAACGGCCGTCTTTTCCTCGCCGCTTGGAGTCTATGATTTTATAAAAAGAACCAGCTTTTTATCATTATCGGAAAATTATATCAAAGCAAAAGGCCCTGAAATTGAAAAAATGGCCGAGTTTGAGAATTTAACCGCCCATGCGCTATCGGTTAAAAAGAGACTTTAAAATAAGTTACACTTATAGGGACGCGCAAAAGCCAGATTTAAAGACGGGTGTTCCAATAAGTCTCTCCAGGCAACATAAAGATACTGTTGAACGCTAGTTTGCCAAGCAGCAGGATGTTGGACAGTTCGGCAAGCCCAAACACAATGGGCACAAGAGCCTGCCCTGAGCTTGCAGACTGTGTGAAAACACAGTAAATATGCTATAATTATTAGAACAAAAATAATCGGAGTAAGAGATGAAGCATATTGAGGGAGAATCAAGGGATCAGATAGTTCTGTTCAATGAAACACTGGAAGATCTGTTAGGAGAAGAAGATCCGGTAAGGTTTATAGATATTTTTGTTGATAAGCTAAATATGAAAGGAGTTGGTTTTAAAGTAAAAGAAGCATCAACCGGCAGAAGTTCATATAAATCCGAAATACTTTTAAAAATCTATATTTACGGATATTTGAATAAAATCAGGACAAGCAGGAAATTAGAGAGAGAGTGCCGAAGAAACACAGAGTTGATGTGGCTGACTGGACGACTAGCGCCGGATTTCAAGACGATTGCCGACTTCAGGAAAGATAATAAGAAGGGAATACAGTCGATATTCAGAGAATTTTTGAAGATATGTCATAAAGCCGGGCTTTTATCATTTGACGTTGTTGGAATTGATGGAACCAAGATCAGTGCGCAAAACCACAATAACAATGTTTATCATAGGAAAAACATAGAAGAAATCATACATAGAATAGATCAAAAGATCGAAGAATATTTGAATGAGATGGATAAGAACGATAAGGAAGAAAAGAATGAATTTGAATTTCTTTCCGGAAAGATAGCGGAACGTTTAAAGAAAATGAAAACAAAAAAGGATAAAGTTGAGGCTATTAAAAAGATTTTTGAGGGAAATCCTGAAATGGAGAAATATTATTCAAATGACCCGGAAAGCCGGTTTATGAATGATAAAGGGAAATCCGACATTGCATATAATCTGCAGATGGCAGTAGATGATGCTAATAAACTGATTGTGGCGATTGATGTGACGAATGAAAACAATGATATCAAACAGATGGCAGGAATGTGTGACCGAGTAGAAGAAATAAAGGACGAGCTTAAGGTAGAGACTGAAACGGTCAAAGTATCGGATGCCGGTTATTACAGCGAACCGCAGATACTGGAATGTATAGATAAGGGACATAACGTATATATGCCGAATCCGGATGACGGACATAAGGCAAGGATTCGAGGCAAAGAAGATAATAAAGGAGTACCTGCTGAAGAATACCAGGTTGATAAATTCAAATATGATCCGGGACAAAATGTTTATTATTGTCCGGAGGGAAACCCATTAGTGAGAAATGGGAAAAAAGTAGAGAAGGTCAATGGAGGAAAAGAGATAGTCAGGTACAAGTGCGGCTTATGCAGCCAATGTGAAGTAAGAAATAAGTGTACTGAAAGCGTGGAAGGACGAAGTATCAAAGTACCAGTTAGAAAAGAAGAAATTGAGAACTTCAAGAGGAAAATTCGTTCTGAAGCCGGGAAAAAGATCATAGAGAAAAGGAAAGAGATATGTGAACATCCATTTGGATCGATAAAAAGGAATATGGGTTACAGTTATTTTTTAATGAAGGGAAAGGATGGCGTTCTGACGGAATCCAGTTTGGCAGGATTCATTCATAATTTAATAAAAGTATTGAATATATTGGGAATAAAGAGACTTATGACTCTGGTTTGATGCTAATAAACCATCGTTTATCGTTTTCGGATAGATTTTTTAAACTAAGATTTTTTTAGCTTGAAAAATATATCAAAAAATGGAGTTTTTGTATAATTAATCGATTTTACTATAAAATTTTACTGAGTTTTCACACAGTCTGTTGCCGAAGGGATGTGCCATAAAATTTTCTGTTTAACAACAGAGACAGCCGAACGCTAGTTCGGCAGCGACACGATGTCGCAGGGCACGCTTGTTAACGCCAGAACCCGGCTTCTTCCTCCAAGTCCTCGCCGGTTTTGATATTCGCCAGTTCTTTCATCGACTTCGGGATTTTTAAGAAGCTGTTCAAAGCGGCTTTTTTATTAAAAGCCTTCATCAACACCGCGCCTAAAAGTACTCCATCAAACCCGCATCTTGCTGTTTTAATTGCGTCCTCGCGGCTCCGGATGGACGAAAGGCTGATCTTAACTGTATCTTCGGGAATCAGGTAAACTTCTCTCAAAGAATGGTTCAAATCCTCCTCAAAAGTAAAAAGATTCCTGTTGTTAATACCTATTATCTTAGCGTCCAGCCCGACGGCCCTTTTGATATTTTCGGGGAGATGGGCTTCGACAATGCGCATGCAGGCCCTGCCGATATGTGTATTCATACAAATCAAACAGCAGCCTGTCGTCCAGGATATCTGTGATTAGGAGAACAGCGCTAGCCCCGGAAAGTTTTGCCAGATCGATCTGGATTTTGTCGATGACAAAATCTTTACACAGGAGCGGCGCTGAGACTGTTTTTGAAATATCGGTCAAAAATTCGAAACTGCCGCCGAAGAATTTCTCATCCGTTAATACCGAAATAGCGTCAGCGCCAACCTCATCATAAACTTTTGCTATCGCGAGGGGAGATTCATTCATATCCATCACTCCATGCGACGGCGACATCCTCTTAATTTCCGCTATGACTGACAAAAAATCCACTTTTTTAACCGCGTTCTCAAATGAAGGTACTTCATGGCCCGTTCCCGAGAATATATGCTCCCCATGAAGGTCTTTGAATTCCTTTACCTCGCGGCGTTTATTTTCCAGAATATCTTCCATCTTATTTTGATTCATTGCCAGCCTCCTTTACAATTTCTATGCCCGGTGGTTTGAAACTTCAACAAGTTTTTCCAGCGCCTGATATGCCTTGCCATTGTCAATAGCCTGTTCCGCCGATAAAAACGCCTGCCGCATATCCAGGTTCTTTGTGACATACAGGGTCAGGCCCGAGTTTAAGACAACCGCTTTCCTGGCATCACCCTTCTCTTCGCCTTTAAGAATTCTTTTTATCAAATCCGCGCTTTCCTGAGAACTTTCAACTTTGAGGTTCTTTATTTTGCCGTCCAGGCCGTAATCTTTCGCCTCAAGAACGGCATCGGTAATTTTCCCATCCCTGATGTCTTTCAAGTAAGTCTTCCCTTCGATGCTGGCCTCATCAATGCCGGCATCGCCGTAAACCACAAGCGAATGTTTGTGGCCGAGACTGGCAAAAACAGGCGGTATCAATTCAAGGAGTTCCTTTGAATAAACTCCCATCACATGATGCTTTACTCCCGCCGGGTTTACGATCGGCCCGAGGATATTGAAGATGGTCCTGACGCCTATTTCACGCCTTGAAGGCCCGACATGCTTCATCGCAGGATGAAACAGCGGTGCAAACATAAACCCGATGCCGGCTTTTTCAATGCATTCCTTTGCTTCTTCCCTGCTCAACTGAATATTAACGCCGAGTTTTTCAAGGACATCCGCCGATCCGCTCTTGCTGGTAACCGAACGGTTGCCATGCTTGGCGATATAAACGCCGCACCCTGCCGCAACAAAGGCGCTGGCCGTTGAAATATTGAATGTTCCGGATTTATCGCCGCCACTGCCGCAGGTATCTGCCATGGGATACAGAGCGGAGTCGATCTTTACGCAGGCATTGAACATTGATGCCGCGCTTCCTGAGATTTCCTCGGCTTTTTCTCCCTTCATACTCATTCCCATAAGATAGGCCCCGATCTGGGAAACCGTTGCATGGCCTTTCATTATGTAATCCATCATTTCATGGGCTTCTTCCTGTTTTAAATCTTTTCTTTCAAAGACAATGTTGATAAAGGTTTTTATCCTTGCCGAAGTCCTGTCGCTCTGCTGTATTTCTTTCTTTTTGGCGACAAGGTTTACAAAATTCTTGATAATAGCTTTTCCATCCTCGGTCAGGATCGATTCAGGATGGAACTGTATCCCATAAATATCCCTGCCCTTAACTTTCAAACCCATTATTTCCCCGTCATCGCTCTCTGCCGTGATTTCAAGATTTTCAGGCAGGTTTTCTTTTTTTGCCGCCAGAGAATGATAGCGTATCCCGTTAAGCGGATTTTTTACTCCCTCAAACAAATCCTTCCCGTTATGATTGATAACCGAGGATTTGCCATGCAGGATATGCCCGGCGCCGACAACTTCACCGCCGTAAGCGTAAGCTATTCCCTGGTGCCCGAGGCATACTCCTAATAGCGGAATATCATTGCAGTTTTTAATCAGGTCCATCGAAACCTTTGAATCTTCGGGCCTTCCCGGGCCTGGTGAAATGATGATTCCGTCCGGGTTCATCGCAAGGGCTTTGTCCAGAGTGATCTTATCATTCCGGAAAACCTTGATGTCGCTGTAAAATTCCCCAACATACTGCACAATGTTGTAGATAAACGAGTCATAATTGTCGATTACTAAAATCATACCGCAACCTCCTTTTATTATTTATTGTTATGATTTACCTGTTTTATCTCAAAAATATAAAATTGAATCAGATGCCTTATATTAAAATTCTCCGGCGTAATTTTTTCCAGCAGCTTTTGATGCTCGTTATCGAATTTTTCGATTTTATCCTTTGCCAGTGAAGCGCCGATTCCCCTGGACGCTCTTATTCTTCCCCTCCATGATTCATAATTAAAAGGAATGTTCTCTTTATATTTATGAAATGATTTTAAGGAAAACTTCTCTTTTGACCAATTGGGCACAGGATTGACATTATCTGTAAAACCCCCGCCTTTCCAGTCAGGATTATATTTTAAAATCAATTCTTCCGTTTTTTGCGCGATATTATCCTCTAATGGCAGCCAGATCAATGAACTGACCATTAACAACCCGTCTTTTCTCAATAATCTGATTACTTCAGGAATTATTTTTTCTTTATCAAAATACATCCAGCACATACTCGCGGTTAAAGCATCAAAACTATGATCAGGCAGCATTGTACTTTCAGCGCTGCTTACTACAAATTTTATATTCAGTTTTTCTTTATCCGCCAGGCTCCTTGCCGCGGAAATCTGCTCCTCGGAAATATCCAGCGCCGTCACATTGGAACCCTGCCTGTTGAAAGGAATGGCCAGAGCTCCTGTCCCTGTCCCTATATCAAGAATTTCCTGGCCTCTTAAGCCGATTCCCAGCATTTGAAGCAATGAAAAAAAGTTTTCGGGATAACCTGGCCTGTACAAAAGATAATCTTTTGAAGTCAAACCCCAATCAAACTGTTTTCCGTTATCGATATTCTCTTTCATCTGCATATCCAACCGCCATAACTTATAAATTATTATAAATTAGTGAAAACCTGTAGTGAGCCCTTTCGATTCCTCAGGGTCGAATCAATTCGTGAAATTCGTGGCAAATAATGTATAACTAATGCCTAAAAATTCTCGCCAGATAGTCTCCTTCATTGTCCTTTACAATAATTTCACAATTCCAGCCGGATTTTTCCGTATAATTTTTCAACGTATCGAAATCAATATAAAGCCAGTTGAATTCATTGCCCAGGATCTTTTTATATTCCAGTCTGTATTTAACTTCACCGGAATATTTTCCCGACTCTTCATTCTTTTTTACATATTCAATATCAAGCGGGTCTTTTGAGATTCTTAAATCATAAGAATTCATTAATATAAGGCCTCCCGGCTTCAATAACGCATCCATACGGTTTAAATAATGATTCAGATTATCAAGAGTACCCGCCATTCCTATATTCCTGCCCAAAAAGCAGACCGTATCGAACAGGCCGCCGTTGTAATCAATAAAATCCTTACAGAGAACATTTTTCTGGCCCCTCTTTTTTAAAACATTGCAAATGTCCCTTGAAATATCAATAGCCAGGACATTGAAGCCTTTACCCTGCAGAACCAGGCTATGCGCGCCGGCGCCCGCTCCAACAACCAGAATATTTCCATAGCAATAATCCAATGCCGGTTTTTCAGCCAAAAAATACTGTTCAGGACTTCTGAAATACATGCTGACTTCAGTATTTTCAACTTTGCCGTCATCCCTGTAAGTTGTATAAACGGCGTTTCTATTTCCATCGAAATAATCTTTTATGGCTTTCCCTAAGGGTTTCATAGAGTCTGTCATATCAACCTCAAATTAATCCTTATTTAATCGCGTAAAAACCGGCCTGCATATAGGAATACCAGAGAATTTCAACTGTTTTAAAGCCGGCTTTTGTTAATATTTCCATGTGCTCAGGAACAGTTATCGGGAAAAATTCCTTATCGAGTCTGCTTAAATGTTTATTCGCCTCTTCGACGCTTTTTCCTTTTGAAACCTGAAAACTTTTCCAGTAATCCCTGCCGGTTTTTAAACCGGCTTCTGTAAACGGCCTTATATTCTCAAATGTAATAAATACCCCGCCAGTTCTCAATAATTCCCAGCAAACCCCAATTGCCGATTTTCTTTTTTCGGTAGAATAATAGTGGTGCGATTGTATCGCAGTAATTACATCAATCCTGTCCATAGGAAGTCCTGACGGCGCAGGAATCAAACTGTCAGTACCTATGGGATCAAGAAAGGTTATAAGGTTTCGAGGTAAATGAAGAAGCTTATTTTTTGCTATCTCGAGCATTGAGGAAGAAGGATCGGCAAGAATAAACCTGGTTTTGCGGAACTCCATAGCAGCTTTCTCAACAAATGTCCCGGTTCCGCAGCCTGTATCCAGCCATAAACCGGGTTCCATTTCCATTGACTTAACCAGATTTATCGTTTCCTGATGAAATGCTTCGTAGTATGGAATTGTTTTCCTGACGTCACTGTCGTAAGCCGTTGATGTATGTGCCGTTGTATTATCTTTTTCAGAAGTTTTTTCATTCATAAAAATTTACCCCTGTTTTATCAAATTAAAAAATTCTAAGCATTTTATTTCCGTCTATCTGGAACTCATAAGGAACAATTGTAATCTCAACCGTTTTGCCTTCATTTTTAAATGTAGTGCGTATATTATCAACATAAGACGACTCTATCCCGTTTACATTCAGTAAAGGAAAAATCCTCACTTCTTTCGCTACTCTCAGCATTTCCCTGACGGATTGAATATGGAAATCAAGAGATAAATTTTCTGCATGCAAAAACAAAAAATGAGAGCTTAAAGCAATATCGAATTCCTCATCCTTGAAAGGCAGAACCGGCAATTCGGCCGGAATATACCTCCCCTCGGATTTTCCCTTTTCAAAATCCATTAAAAACTGACGCATTGCCCTCATCCTGGTTTTTCCCAATTCCTCAACCGACCTGATTTTTTCCCATATAAATTTTTCCTGGTTTCTGTAAGTCTGGCTGATCACTTCCTCGTAAGTTTCATGAATCCTGTATTCAATATCATCAGCGTTCATACAATAAATCGGGTCTATAGATATGACATTGCAGCCTCTTAATGTCATTTCGGAATTAAAACCTGCGGGTCCGTCGCCGCATCCCAGGATCTTTTTATTAAAGTCATTATCCTTCAAATCGAACATACTGCAGTATTCTTCGAATGATCTTCCCCATGGTACAACATTTTTGTAATGGAATGCCATATTTTACTCCAGCCTGAATTAATTTATTCCTTTTATATTCATGGTTTCCTGCCTGATAAAACAATCTATAATAGTCCGGTATATTTTTTCGGCGATTTCCGGGTTCAAACCGTATTCAAGAGATTCTTCCCTCACTTTTTCCATCACAATTTTTACCCTGTCCGGCGCTTTAACCTCTTCGGAGTTTTTTTTAAATTCAGCCGCCTGAAAAACATATACGCTTCTTTCCGCTAAAAGCCGGATAATTTCTTTATCAATACCGTCGATTTTCTGCCTTATTTTATCCAGCGATCCGTATTCCGAAATCATGATCAAATTCACTCCTATAATTGTCTGCCCTGAGCCTGCAGACTGTGTGAAAACTCAGTAAAATTTTATAGTAAAATCGATTAATTATACAAAAACTCCATTTTTTGATATATTTTTCAAGCTAAAAAAATCTTAGTTTAAAAAATCTATCCGAATACGATAAACGATGGTTTATTAGCATCAAACCAGAGTCATAAGTCTCTTTATTCCCAATATATTCAATACTTTTATTAAATTATGAATGAATCCTGCCAAACTGGATTCCGTCAGAACGCCATCCTTTCCCTTCATTAAAAAATAACTGTAACCCATATTCCTTTTTATCGATCCAAATGGATGTTCACATATCTCTTTCCTTTTCTCTATGATCTTTTTCCCGGCTTCAGAACGAATTTTCCTCTTGAAGTTCTCAATTTCTTCTTTTCTAACTGGTACTTTGATACTTCGTCCTTCCACGCTTTCAGTACACTTATTTCTTACTTCACATTGGCTGTATAAGCCGCACTTGTACCTGACTATCTCTTTTCCTCCATTGACCTTCTCTACTTTTTTCCCATTTCTCACTAATGGGTTTCCCTCCGGACAATAATAAACATTTTGTCCCGGATCATATTTGAATTTATCAACCTGGTATTCTTCAGCAGGTACTCCTTTATTATCTTCTTTGCCTCGAATCCTTGCCTTATGTCCGTCATCCGGATTCGGCATATATACGTTATGTCCCTTATCTATACATTCCAGTATCTGCGGTTCGCTGTAATAACCGGCATCCGATACTTTGACCGTTTCAGTCTCTACCTTAAGCTCGTCCTTTATTTCTTCTACTCGGTCACACATTCCTGCCATCTGTTTGATATCATTGTTTTCATTCGTCACATCAATCACCACAATCAGTTTATTCGCATCATCTACTGCCATCTGCAGATTATATGCAATGTCGGATTTCCCTTTATCATTCATAAACCGACTTTCCGGGTCATTTGAATAATATTTCTCCATTTCAGGATTTCCCTCAAAAATCTTTTTAATAGCCTCAACTTTATCCTTTTTTGTTTTCATTTTCTTTAAACGTTCCGCTATCTTTCCGGAAAGAAATTCAAATTCATTCTTTTCTTCCTTATCGTTCTTATCCATCTCATTCAAATATTCTTCGATCTTTTGATCTATTCTATGTATGATTTCTTCTATGTTTTTCCTATGATAAACATTGTTATTGTGGTTTTGCGCACTGATCTTGGTTCCATCAATTCCAACAACGTCAAATGATAAAAGCCCGGCTTTATGACATATCTTCAAAAATTCTCTGAATATCGACTGTATTCCCTTCTTATTATCTTTCCTGAAGTCGGCAATCGTCTTGAAATCCGGCGCTAGTCGTCCAGTCAGCCACATCAACTCTGTGTTTCTTCGGCACTCTCTCTCTAATTTCCTGCTTGTCCTGATTTTATTCAAATATCCGTAAATATAGATTTTTAAAAGTATTTCGGATTTATATGAACTTCTGCCGGTTGATGCTTCTTTTACTTTAAAACCAACTCCTTTCATATTTAGCTTATCAACAAAAATATCTATAAACCTTACCGGATCTTCTTCTCCTAACAGATCTTCCAGTGTTTCATTGAACAGAACTATCTGATCCCTTGATTCTCCCTCAATATGCTTCATCTTTTACTCCGATTATTTTTGTTCTAATAATTATAGCATATTTACTGTGTTTTCACACAGTCTGCTGTCGAAGGGTTAAACTATGGCCTTCATCAGGGCTTTTGCCTTATTAATTGTTTCCTCGTATTCCCTTTCAGGGACAGAGTCATATACAATCCCGGCGCCCGCCTGTATATAAACCGTATTATCCCTGTGAATTATCGTTCTGATCGTAATGCAGGTATCGGTATTGCCCTGAAAGTCAATGTAACCGACCAATCCGGCGTAAATACCCCTTTTTTCAGGTTCCAGCTCCTCGATGATCTCCATCGACCTGACTTTAGGCGCGCCGGTAACTGTTCCGGCCGGCAGGGCAGCCCCGATAATATCAACGGCATCAATATCCTTTTTCGGCTTGCCTATCACATCCGAAACAAGATGCATAACATGCGAATATCTCTCTATGTGAAAAGGCCTCTCAACCCTGACGGTTGAATATTCCGATATCCTGCCGATATCGTTTCTTGCTAGATCAAGAAGCATTGTATGTTCCGCCAGTTCTTTTTTATCCGACAGCAGTTCTTTTTCAAGCATATTGTCTTCCTGAAAATTCCTGCCGCGTTTTCTTGTTCCGGCAATAGGGCGCAATATCACTTCATCTTTTCCATCACTAAAAACCCTTTTAACCATAACTTCAGGAGATGTTCCAATAAGCTGAAAATCCTTGTAATCAATATAAAACATATATGGTGAAGGATTTATCATCCTGAGCTTTCTATAAATATCGAAAGGCCTGGAATCGACCCTGGCTGAGAATTTCTGGGAAACAAGAACCTGGAAAATATCACCGGCAACAATATATTCCTTTGCTTTCTCAACAGCTTTTATAAACGCGTCTTTATTAAAGTTAGACTGTAATCTTACAGTTTGCCCCTCGGATTCTTCAATTCTTGAAGGGGCTTTCGCATGAAAAAGTTTATCCTCATATTTTTTTATTAACCGTAGTGCCTCTTCATTATTGTCCTTTTCAAATGAATGGCTGATAAGAATAAGCTTCTGTCGAATATGATCGAAAGCTATAAGTATTTTTGGTAGAACCAGGTATATGTCCGGCATATTAAGCTTATCCGGCTTCACATCCGGCAGATTCTCAAAGTAGCGCACGGAATCATAGCTGAAATATCCCACAAGACCGGCTGTAAATGGAGGTAACCCCTCGACTTTATGTTCCTTAAATGAACCGACTATCCTCTTTATCTCATTAACCGGGTTATCACAAACATATTCATCAGATTTATCCTGAAAATTCAGTGTTACTTTATTCTTTTTTGATATAAATTCAAGTTCCGGTTCAAATCCGAGAAACGAATATCTTCCGATTTTTTCACCCATTTCAACGCTTTCAAGAAGAAATCCTTTTTCATTACCCTCTTTAAGCGCAATAAAAGCTGATACCGGTGTCTCTATATCAGCAGAAATCTCATGATAAACCGGGTACAGGGTATAATTTTTATTCATTGACAATCCTCCTCTTTTTTTCCATATAAACAAGGTTTACTTTATCATTCATTTTTTCTGAATATTTGACTGTATAACCTAATTTTTGATACAGGCTTATGTTTTTTGTACTTTTTTCGCCAGTAAACAATTCGTATTTATTACATTCACTAAAGATATTTTCTATTTTCTTCATTAGACGTTTTCCCAAACCCCTGTTTTGAAAATCCGGATGAACCATCAGCCTTCCGATATAACAAATATTTCCCTCATTGATTTTTGCTCGTACGGAACCTATAATTTTATCATTATGAACAGCCTTTAAAATTGTATAATCATGAAAATCTTTTAATATATCGTCAATTGATTCAGCCATCGGTGGAATCCTAATATCACCCGTAATCTCGGCCTCGCTTTTATAAGCCTCTTTCTGCAGTATTAATAATATTTCAGCTTCATTTATAAAGGCTTCTTCAATTTTAATATCTTCCATAAAATCCCCGTATTTTTTATAAAAAAGGCATATAAAACAAAAAGCCCGCAGGTGATTCACCTGCGGGCTTTTTGTTATTAAATAACAAAATTATTCTAAACCCTGTTACAAGGCTTTACACCAAACATAGACAAACTTCTAAACCACCACCAGAAGTAAAAATAAAACTTACTTACACAAACGCTTTTCATGATAAATTTCCTAAAACAAAGTTGTGTTATAATAAATTATTTTAATAAAAATGTCAAATTAAATTTTATGATGATTTTATTCTAAATGAAAGTAAACGAATGCGAAAAAATTGACAAACCGAATAAAAGTATTAAAATATATAGCTACATTTTAATAGATGAGGTTTGTATGAGTGTTGAAGTAATGGGCGATATTTTTCTTGAGGCAATGAAGCTTGACGACGCCAAAAAGCCGGAACAGGAATCTCATGGGCTTGTAAAAAAAGGAAAAGTTGTCGCTGTAAATGAATCCGATATTTTTCTTGACCTGGGAAGCAAATCCGAATGCGTAGTCCCATTATCGGAATTTTCCCAGCCCCCTTCTTACGGAGAAACAGTCAATGTAGTAATGAAAGATATGAAGGATGGCGTAAATATCGCATCAAAACTTGAAGCCGATAAATATTTAAAAATGGATGAAATTAAAAAAGCGTTTGAAAACGGCCTTCCAATCAATGGTATTATTGAAGAAGCAGTTTATAAAGACGGACAGCCAAAGGGTTTTGTCGTCAGCCTCGGCTTTGACATCAAGGCTTTTCTGCCATTATCGCAAATTGACACAAAAAAAGAAGAAAAATTAGAAAATATGAAAGGAATATCCACTGATTTTGCAGTTATTGAATATAAAAGGAATAATATTACTATTTCCAGAAGGGAATTTTTACAAAAAACCATAAAAAAGCTTTATAATAATTTTTTTGAAAAACATAATATTGGCGATATAGTACAGGGAATCGTCGAAAGGGTTGAGGAAGATTTTATCGTCCTTTCAGTTGAAGGCATCCGCGCGTTTATGCATGTATCCGATTTTTCCTGGAAGTTTCTTTCAGATATGAAAAAAGTTGTTAAGATCGGCGATGAAATGGAAGTTATTATAATAAAAATGGAACGCAGTAAAAATTCGGTAAAAATCGGTAAAAAGCAATTATCTCCGGATCCATGGACATCTATAGACAGTAAATACACTATCGGAGCTGTAATACAGGGCAAGGTCGTGAATTACAGGAAGGATGGGGCTATTGTAGAAGTTGAAGACGGAATCGAGGCGTTTCTCCCGGTTGATGAAATGTCCTGGACGGAAAAAATAAGAGATCCGAAAAAATATCTTAAACCCGGTTCTATTGTAGAAGTTAAAATCAGGAATATAGAAGCCGATAGAAGAAGGATGGATGTTTCTCTCAGGGATATTCAGGATAACCCATGGGATAACGCCGATAAAAATTACAGCTACGGCAAGAAAGTTGAGGGTGTTGTTACATCGATTGTAGATTTCGGCGTTTTCATCAAATTCGAAGATAAAATCGAAGGTTTAATGCGTAAGGAAGATGTCGATTGGCTTGACCCCAAAGTTGATTTGAAAAAGAAATTCAAAAAAGGCCAGGCTGTTCAGGCAATGGTTCTGGCTCTTGATAAAGAAAGGGAAAAATTAAGGCTGGGTTATAAACAGTTATCGGACAATCCTTTTAAAGCCTTTTCAATGAATTACCCTGCAGGATCACCGATATCGGCTGTTGTAAAGGAAATCCTGGAAAATGGTATTATTGTATCGCTGGAAAACAATCTCGAAGGTTTCATACACATTTCTCAAATATCCAAGGAAAAGGTTGATAAGATAGATGATGTTATTAAAATCGGCGATGAAGTCAAGGGATTGGTTAAGTTTGTCGATCAGAATAAGAATAAAATAGAAATCAGCATTAAAGATTATTTATTTAATGAAGAAAAATTTGAAGTATCAAAGTATATGGCGGGCAATAAACAGGATGGCAATACTGTAACAATAGGCTCGCTGCTGAAAGACCAGCTTGCTAATATCAATTTGGAGAGCAATAATGCAGCAAAAAGTTCAAAAGCAAAATAGTTTTCTTGATCAGGCGATTGATTTTGGTATAAAGTATAAATGGATACTCAGTATCACTTCCGGAGCCGTTCTGGCTTTGATAGCTATTTTTATGTTCGTAAATTACATTACGGCATCCAACATAGAAAAAGCCAGCCGTATGTATGACACTTCCCTGAATTACATTAATAATATTAATTACATAACAAATGAAGCCGACAGAACAAAGATTTACCAGGAGCAGATTAACAACCTGAATACTCTTGTACAGATTTATCCTAAAACAGTTGCGGCAATCCGGGCGCGTTTATTCCTTGGTAAATTTTTCTATGAAGATTCTTTCAGGTCCGGTAAGGTTGACTCAATGAATACTGCCGTTAATTATTATTCTACTGCATTAGACAATACTAAAACCGGCTTTTATAAATCTCTTGCTTTGATAGGCCTGGGCCAATGCTATGAACAGAAGAATGACTTCAACAAGTCATTTGATTTTTATAACCAGATAGTAGTTAAATATCCATCCGAAGGGTTCTCGCCGCTCGCATTGATTGGAATGGCTCGCTCTAAAGAAATGCTGGGTGATGTAAATACAGCGCTTGACATTTACAACAGGCTTATTAAGGAATATCCTTCATCATTATGGACTAAATTTGCAAAAGGCAGGATCTACTTCTTTTCAGAAAAACCTAAAGGCAATCCCGCATCAACATCAACAAATACAGGTGTTCCGCTATTAATTCAATAATTGAATTGATATTTGTTGCCAAAATATTATTTGCTTATTCAAAATCTAACAAATATAATAGTATTAATTCCATTAACAAATTTAATCATTTCTGTAGTTTCAGGTTATTTCGCATAATTTCACATTAGAGATAGCCGAACGATAGTTCGGCAGCAACACGATGTTGCAAAGATTCACGGGAAAGCAAAGCGGAGAAAGAAAGTCACTTTTGCGAGCTAACAGGAGGATGCGAGTTACGGAGGGACGCAAAAGTCACATTCTTCCGGAGCGTTCTTCCCGTCAATAACCCGCCCTCTCGGGCGGCACATTCCTGACGGGCTCAGGAAAGAAAGGAAGAGCTTTCTTCCCTTTTGCCAAAAGGGAACAGGCATCTCATTGCCTTTAATTGTCAATCACAATTTTCTCAACAATCAACTTCAAAGTCTTAAAAATCCTCTTTTTCGCAATTGAAATATTCATTAAAAATTTAATGATCCTTATAATGTCAACCGGCTTTTTGACCAGGTGAAAAACCAGTTTTGCTTTATCAATCCTGTTCCATGAATCCTGAATAAATTCCAGGTCCGGGAAATCAAAATCAAGCATATCGCTGATTGCCCTGATAATAAGATATAGCAGGCTGTATTTATTACAGCAAACCGCCGTTTCCCTGCTTTCCATATCGACAAAATCGATGCCTGGATTGTCAATTCTTAATTGATACTTCTCTTTTTTACCTAGAATGCCGTTTGATGTATAACAATTGCCTTTTAAATAATCAATCCGAAGGTTGTCTAAGACCGATGACTGATCCGGACAGACGATTTCAGAATTTCCGGGGCCGGATATACTGGATGCGATTGCGATATCCCCAACCCGGAGATGTGGTTTTACCGCTCCGGCGTATCCTGTTGATATCACCAGACCGGCATCCTTTATTTCAGGCATAGCTTGTTCGAAAAAGCGGCGGATATTTTTCGGGCCGATGCCGGTTATCCCGAAATATACCGTATTCTTTCCGGTGTTTTTTGAATATAAAGCTGATCTCTTATTTTGAAAAATGATTAAAGGTTTGCAAAAATTAATTAAATCCCCGATCTCGCTTTTCAATGCCGACTGGATAAGAATATTCATTTTACCTCTCAAATTAAATTATTTATATAACTTGGCGTGTACCGGATATTATTTTCTTTGAGGAGTCCGGTAAGCCGGTTTATTTTTATATAGCCTTCCTCTTCGGAATAATCAACCGGAATAATGGTGTTTGTTCCGGGATATTTCCTGTAAAGGCTTATCTGCGCTATTTTGTTGATAATATGACCGGTACTTTTAATGAAATCCATTGTTTCCAGGAATTCCTTTTCTGTTTCCCCGGGATAATTAGCTATAAGGCTCACTTCAAACCTCAGTCCGGCTCGTTTTAATTTTTCAAAGAATTTCATTGCATTAGCAGAATCAAATGGTTTATTCATTAGTCTCAGGATTTTATCCGATCCGCTTTCAAGGCCGATGAAAAGATTTACACAGCCGGACCTCTTCATTTTCTCAAAAATTTCAGGGGACATATCATCCCTTACGGCTGCCTGTGCTTCCCAGCTTATATTCACACCGCTTTGTATAATTAAGTCAAGCAGAATGTCAAACAGCTTCAAATTTCCGTTAAAAATGGAATCATAAAAAATAAAAGAGTTAATCCGGTTATTGATAAAATGATGCCGGATTTCTTCAATTATATTCAGTGGGTTTCGAAAGCGGTACGACGGATAAAGGAGCCTTTCGGAACAGAAACTGCATTTATTATAACAGCCGCGGCTGGCTATGATGGGGATCCGCTTTGTATCAGGATAACCTTTTATATCAAAGTTTTTATAAGACGGGTAGAAATCAATTATTTCAGGAATCATGAATTTGATAATCCTGTCTTTGGACTTGCCTTCAATAATTTTTTGCAGGGCCTTTTCGCCTTCGCCTGTAACAAAAAAATCCACATGATTCATTCCTGCAAAGCCTTCAATTTCCATTGAAAAAACTTCAGGCCCTCCGAAAATTATCTTACTTTGTGGAATTTTTGATTTGATTAATTCTGATAATTTTAATGAGAATTTACGGTTACTGTTTAAAACTGTGAATCCGATATATTGGATGCTTTCTTTTTTTATTATGGAAATTATTTCTTCAAAAAGCTCCGGGAATTTTTGAAAACAATGATTATAAAAACCTTCGGATGTATAATTCCGGTTTATAGTCCAGTCTTTTTGAAAAACTTTGCCCAGCTTTAGGTTCATTTTTAGGTTTAAATCAAAAAAAAGTACCCCGTGCCCTCTTTCCTGAAGATATTCGGATAGAATTGCGGGGCCTTGCGGTGGTAGCTTCTCCCAGGCGGGCGGGCAGATAATCAATAATATAGATGCTTTATTATTCATAATCAATATTATACTTTTCTGCGGTTAAAACTTCAAGCGAGAGAACTTTTCGATTGTTATACAGGCTATCTTTGATAAATCCTTTGAATATTATTAAAATAAAATATACGGGAAGCTTCCCGACTACCTGTAAAAAATAATAATTAAAAACATATTTTGACAGGTTATAAAATAACAAAATATTTCATATTTTCTGTTGCAAATCATATACTTTTCCGTAGATATTATAAAGCGAATTCTTTGAGAAGTTTCGGAGGTTTACCGATGCCAAAAGACATTGACGCAGTTGATATTGAAAGGCTTGCCGAATTGAGTAAAAAAGGGAACCGTGAAGCGTTCGGAAGGCTCTATGACTGTTTATTCGTTAAAATATACAGGTTTGCTTATTACCGTAGTTATCGAAAAGATGCTGCGGAAGATATTACAAGCCTTACATTTTTAAAAGCCCTTGAAAACCTTCAAAGCTTCAGCCGGGAAAAGGGAAATTTTTCGGCCTGGCTTTATGGGATCGCTAGGAATTGCCTGGCCGATTATTATAGGCAGAAAAGTAAAACGGCCGATCTGATGAGTGTCTGGGATCTTGCGGCCTGCGATGATGTTGAGATTGACGCCGAAAACAGGTCAAACTGGGAAAATCTTCAGCCTTATCTTTCAAGGCTGTCTGCCGTTGAAAGGGATATTCTTTTTATGAGGGTCTGGGACGAATTGCCGTATCAGGAGATCGCGGTTATAATCGGGAAAAGCGAGGCTTCCTGCAGGATGGTGTTTTCAAGGACAATAGCATGTATCAGAAAGGAAATGCTGGCCGCGATGTTTATAATGTTTGTTCTCCTCAAAGATTCGCTGTTTCACTGAGGAGTTGATTATGGAAAAAATAATCATGTCAATACTGGCTGATTTGTATGAAATTGATCCCGGGTTGAGAGACAGGGAGGAAGATTTGAAAAACGCAATTGCAGAAATACTGGCCAATAAGCCGGATGTAAAGATTGATAAAAATTTTAAAGCAAAATTGAAGGCGGAACTATTAAACAGGTTAGGGCAGACGGTAAAGAAGAGGAGACTTTTTGCTCTCGCCTGGATATCAAACATCGCTGTTAGAAGGGTTCTCGGTGTATTGCTCGCCGGTATGATTGCGGCGGTTCTTTTCGTTTATTTTAATCCATATAAGGTAAAATCAGCCGGGGAAAAATACCAGCCTCCCAGACCGGTACCCGAAATGCAAAAATCGGAACAAAAACCGGCGATAAGCGCCAAACAGCCGGTAAACATAAAGCGCAACACTTTGGATATGAGTATTAAAGAAAATGAAGCCGGAGATATGAAGCAAAAAGAGATTTTACAGGAAGAACAGGTTGTGAACTCTGCGGCAGCCGGGAAAAAGGATTCGGAAGTTTATCCGAAAGAAGCACCGCCTTCAGGCTTATCCATCAATGCCCGTTACAATTCAAATGATTGGAATACCGAATCTTACAATAGAATTACGGAGAATAATTTCAAAGAAGTTATTAAAGAGCCTCTTTCGACTTTATCGATCGATGTTGACACTGCTTCCTACGCGAATATCCGCCGTTTTATTCAGGAAGGTTCTTTGCCGAACCCTGATGCAGTTAGGATTGAAGAGATGGTTAATTATTTCACATATCATTATGATGAACCCAAAGGGAGCGACCCCTTCTCATTCCATACCGAGCTTTCCGGTTGTCCATGGAACCCGTCGAATCAGCTTCTTTTGATTGGAATGCAGGCAAAAAAGGTCGATTTAAAAGATCTGCCGCCGAATAACCTGGTATTTTTGATCGATGTATCGGGTTCGATGGATGAACCGAATAAACTGCCGCTTATCAAATCTGGCTTGAAGCTTCTGGTCAATGAAATGAGGCCTCAGGACAGGATTTCGATTGTTGTCTATGCAGGGGCCGCAGGCATAGTTCTGGAACCTACACCGGGCAGCAATAAGAAAAAGATCCTGGATGCTCTGGAAAATCTTGAGGCCGGCGGATCGACTGCCGGCGGCGAAGGCCTGGCACTTGCTTATAAAACCGCAGAAAAAAATTATCATTCCGGGGTAAATAACAGGATCATACTTGCAACGGACGGGGATTTTAATGTCGGGGCTTCTTCCGATGCAGATATGACAAGGCTGGTTGAAAAAGAACGGGACAAAGGGATTTATATAACCGTGCTCGGATTCGGAATGGGCAATTACAAGGATTCGAAAATGGAAAGTATAGCCGACAAAGGCAACGGAAATTACGCTTACATAGACTCGCTTCTTGAAGCCAGGAAGGTTCTGGTGAGCCAGATGGGCGGAACGCTGTTTACCGTGGCAAAAGACGTTAAACTGCAGATTGAGTTTAATCCCGGAATTATTAAAGAATACCGCCTGATTGGATATGAAGACAGAATTATGCCTAATGAGGATTTCAGCAATGATAAAAAGGACGCCGGGGAACTTGGAGCCGGGCATACTGTAACCGCGCTGTATGAGCTTGTTTTATCCGATGGAAAAACTTCCGGAAACGAGTTGAAATATCAAAAAGTGGAAGTCAAAAAAGAAGCGCTTGAAAACAAAGAATTAATGACAATCAAATTCCGCTATAAAAAGCCCGGTGAAGATGTAAGCAGGCTTTTAACATATCCTGTAAAATATGATCCCATGCCCATTACCGGCACAAGCGGCGATTTCAGGTTTGCGGCCGCCGTAGCGGAATGGGGGCTAATCCTGAGGAATTCGGAGTTTAAAGCAAAAGCCGGCTACAGCCAGGTGTTTGATCTGGCTAAGGACGCGCTGGGCAAAGATGAGGAAGGCTACAGGGTTGAGTTTTTAAACCTTGTTAAAAAGTCTGAACAAATGAGCGGAAATAAGTAAATCATTTTGATCCGGCAGTTTCAATCCAGAGGGTTGAAGACTGCCGGAAAATAATTAATTCAAAGAATCTCCTGGACTCTTCCGATCTGGCCGTCCTGGAGCCTTACTTTGATTCCCCTTGAATGAAACGGCGAGCTTGTCAGAATATCCTTAACCGTTCCTCTTGTGAGTTTACCGCTTCTCTGGTCCTTTTTCAGCACAATATTGACATCGGTTCCTGGTTTAATATCATTTCTATTCCTGCCATCCATTTTTGTCACTCCCAACAAGCGTGCCGCTTGATCTGTTTTATAAATTTATAATTCTCCCGGTAAATTATTGATCATTTCTTTAACGTTATAATATTTCATTAATAACTCGATAACTTTACTTCCGGGATTGGCGTAAATTAACGGGTAATCTTTTTC
Organism: uncultured Spirochaetota bacterium; assembly: GCA_963783575.1. Lineage (GTDB taxonomy): Bacteria > Spirochaetota > Brevinematia > Brevinematales > JAOACQ01 > CAWEAK01. The sequence continues at coordinate 267,417 of CAWAOD010000011.1, forward strand.
TCCAAGTAATTTCCTGACCGGAAAAGCAAGTTTTTCCTTGCCGATAGAAAATTGAGCGTTTACCCCGGGTTTATTTCCCCTTGCATCAATTCTTATCCATTTTTCTTCTTTTTCAAGATAAACGGCGTTTAAGCCATGAAGCACAAGTTTTGGAAAAAGCGAGACTGAAAACCATAATTTTTGATAGCAAAAACCGGCCGGTACGCCTTTGCAGCGCAGGATTGCCGCCAGAAGATGTGATTTGGCGTAACAGAACCCGTACCCGGTTTTGAGAACATCGGAAGCCCTGCAAACCACATTATTTCCATGGCAGTCGAGGATATGAGGAATTCTATCGCGAACAAACTCGAAGGCTTTTACGGTGAACTCTGTTTTCCCCCTTGATTCTTTCATCAATGAATCCGCAAAACTCATTATATTTTTGTTTGTAAAATCGATAATATCTGTGTTCTTAAGGTATTCGTTTAAATAATTTGATTCCGGCAATAATTTCATATTAACCCCTTGTTTTCAAATATTCCAGTAAGCCTTTCTGAAGATGTTCCTTACCATCCCAGACCTGTATATTATATCCTGCCGGAAAATCCGCAGGATCTTCTCCCCTGAACGAAATTGAACGGACATCCTTCGGCAAAGCCTCGCTCATATGCCTGTCGGTACCGCCTTTTGAAATTGAAAATTTGTCCCCCCAGATTTCAATAAGTGTGCCGCTTAACATTTCATCAAACTCAAAACTGAGATAACCTGATGCTTCCCTGTTATTAAAGACATACCGGATTGCCGTTTCTTTTGATACTCCTTCCAGCGCAAAATCCAGGGCGAATTCTCCGGCAAGCCTGGGAGTTATTGGCACCCTTAATTCTTTAAACAGAGCCTCGGCTCTTTTCAGGACAGGAATTCTGAAGTCATTCAATACTTCAATGGCTGGAAAATGCAGTTTTAATGATGCTGCCTGCCCGGTTGTTAATTTATAAGAATTCACAAACTCAAAAGTGATCTGAGGGCCCCTGTCCTCGAGCATAATGGATTGAGGATTTCCTCCTGATATTTTTATGAATTCAGGGATTTCCATAATAGGAAAAACATTTAACTTAAATTCCTGTATCAACTTTTGTATTATTTCACGCCAGGTATTTTTCTGCCGGGCATTAAGAATTTTATCATAAAGGCTGTAAAATGGTTTTTCAAAAAGATCGCCGCCTTTGTCAAATCCCCAGACTTCGGCTCCGCTGCAATGCCCGATCAGGATTCTGTTTCTCAATTTACTATCGATATATCCTGCAACTCTCTGTGTAATATTGCTGACACTCTGTCCCGATATCAAAAACAACCTTATGCCTTCCTCAAGAAGTTTTTGAAGTTCGCTAATCATTTCACTATCAGCTTTAATATATAATCCAGCTATAGTTTCATCAACATCGGAAATAATCAAACGGACAATTTTGTTCCACCGGATCCGGCTCATATATTTTCCTTAATCTAGAAAGGTTATAATTATAGCAATAATGTTTATTTAAGGGAAATTTGCGGTTAAAATCGGGTTATTTATTCAATTTCAGATTTATAAATAAGTTTGTTTCTTGAATAATTGTTGTACTTCCGGTTATAATATTAATAATGCTATTAAAAGGGGATATCTATGAATAGAATATTTTTTACCGGAACTATATCTATTATTATATTTTTCATCGCGATTTCGGCTGCTGTTCCGGAAGATAAACCGCAGTTACCGCCGTTGGATTATTTGAAGGATATAAGGATTAAAACACTGGGCAATCTTCCTGATAACTTCACCGGTGTATTGTTCGGTGTTAATATAACGAATAAATTGGCAAGCATACCGAAAGATTCGTATTTGGATAAAAATAAAAAAATATTTGTTGAGATTCGGTATGATAAAGTCAGCGGAATATCCATAATTGTCCAGAATGTTGATGAATTGTACAGGGATTTGTATAAAGACCTTTCCAAGCAGTTTTTTGCTTTTGATTTGATTTTATCGTCCCAAAGCAACGATTCTTTTCTGGATAAATATGATGTATCATATAACAATAACAATGAATCGACTGTTGTTTTAAAATTAAACGTTAAGCAGGCTGAAAATGCTCTCCTGTTATACATAAATTCAAAAAATAATCAGATTATAAGAGTGGATTATTTGCTGGGCAAAGATATATTGAGTTCAACCATTGTTTCATTCGGCCAATACCGATCCGGGAATATAATATACTTTATTCCCGATAAATTTATTACAAAAGTTTTAAACAATTCCAGAGAAACTAAGCCGGAAATTCTCGATATAATCGGTATAAAAATTAAACCGGAAAAATAATTGTACGAAGTTCCTTTTATGTTTTATCAGTGTTGGAAGCATTTGACCTTGATAAAAGAGGTTTGACGGAAAATAGAAATACAAACGGCAGTACTTCTGCGATAGAAACCTTTTTTTATATTTAAACAATATTCTATAAAAGCTTAAAAATAAACTTCCATAATATACGAATAGCCCTGTTATTCCAAATGCCGAGAGGATCTGTAAAAAACCTGATTCAGGTACCCTTATTATTCCCATATTGAAAATATCAATTGAGTAAAAGAATACTTTTTTAAAGCATAAAAACAGCCTTTAAAAAATTTACCATTAAAGCGAAGAATTTTTAAAAATTTCTATTATCTGATTTGAAAATATTTTCGGATCATCAGTGATAAAAAGGTTCTTGTCATCGATACCTTCGGCGCCAACTGATGTCGAAACAACCGGTAATCCAGCCTCAAGATATTCCAGAACTTTTACTTTAATTCCGGCTCCAAATCGCAATGGAGCAATTGCTACCTCGCATTTTTCGAAATACTCCATCGGATTTTCAACATAACCGGTAATAAAGATATGTTCCGATTTTAAATCCGAAATTTTCCTGGATGGAGTTGTACCGACGACATATAAAATAGAATCAGGCTGAACGCTTAAAACATGTATAAAAATCTTTTTTGAAAACCATAAAATCGCATCAATATTTTCCCTTCGATTCATAGCGCCCCAGAATAATATACTGTTTTTCTGGACTTTATTTCTTTTTACATATTTTAAAAACGGATTAACATAAGGATTAATAACTGTTATTTTGGAATCCGCTACACCTTCTTTTAAAAGCAGTTTTTTATCCTTGGAATTATGAACAAGAATCTTATCGGATAGTGCAAGAACATGCAGTTCCCATTTCTTTTGCCGGAGATATTCCATTTTCAAAAAAATTTTATTAATTCCTTTAGATAAAAGGTACTTTCTTTCCGAAGATTGGTAAGTAATATCATGTTCGCTTATTACTTTTAAACAATTTTGATGAATAAAATCGATATAATATGCAGATGATGTGTACTCGAAATGTATCAGATCGAATTTAATTCTGTTTTGAAGATCCTTTACTATCTTTACTACCTGTAAATTTGCCCTGAAGACCGTATTTAAGGGAAAAAATAAATTTTTTATCAGGCCGATAAATCTTTTAATATTATCAACCTTAAAATGATATGTTTCCATACAAAATTTAAAATCTTCTTTATCAAAATATTTATTTTCAATTTCATTAACAAAAGTAATGAAATAAATATTATACTCATCTTTATAGCTTTCCAGAATGTCTCTGGCGGTCTTCTGGCCTGCCTGAGGGACTTTATAAGAAGGAAGATGCGCTGATATATAAAGCAAATTTTTCTTATCCATAAAAAATTAGCTCCTGATGCTTCTAGTGCCAAATAAATTATGACTGATTTTTTATATGTTGTAAATAAATATGGTCATTGCTATTTTTAATTTTGATTATAATTAAATTTATAAAGAATTATTCCCTTATCTATTCTAGTATAATAATCCGTTTCATTGATAATTTTTTTATTTATGATCTCTGGATAATCCGGTATTTTGCCGGATACCGGATAAAACAAATTGCTGATTTTTCTTAAGCCATAGATTAAATTTCTTTTTTCGCTAATAACGGAAGCAGAGAAAAGAGAAATACAAAAGGGAGCACTTCTGTAGATTGATAAAATAAAGTTTGTATTATAACTCCCAATAATGCGAAAGAAAGGAGTTTTTCTTTGTAAATAAAACAAATTCTAAAAAAGCTGAAAAATAGCGCACAATAATAGCTTATTAAGCCCAATATGCCATAACCGGTAAGTATCTGAAGAAATCCGGATTCCGGTACCCTTACGATTCCCATATTGAAAATATTCCCCGAATGAAGGATATTAAGTGTGATATTTGTAAAAGCGCCGGTATATTCGCCAAAGATCATATTTGTCTTAAAATATAATTTAATTATGGTGTTCCAGACTTGTAACCTTCCTAAATTACCAGTATCCTTAAAAGCAAAAATTCTTTCAAATAATGCTTTGAGAAAAAAAGATATATTCTTTGAAGAAAAAATTATAGCAATAAATATGATGAAAGCAATCATTAATATTGGTATGTATACTATTACAATCTTTTTCCAATTAATAATTTTAACTTTCTTTCCGATTGATTCTGGCAATGTATCTAGCCTTTTGAAATTTTGATCGAAGTGTTCAGGCTTTAATACTTCATTGATATTTCCAGAGGATTCATTATTGGATTTTCTAGAATTAATTAATAATATAAAGTAATTATAAATATACAATAGTAAAATAGTTAAAGTGATTACAATACCTGATCGTGAAAAAGCAAAAAATGGGACACAGAGGAAAATCAAGCCTATGATTTGAATAACATGGTTTTTAATAAAACGTATTGTTATTACACCAAAAATCGGCATTAAAATAGGATAGTGGAGCATACTTCCGGTAATCGAAGCAGGCCTTATTAAACTTATACTTCCATAATGATGGCTGTGCCCGGGTAATCCATAATCGTATATCATATCATGAAAGTTCCTGTAAAAGAATTTAAAATGAAGGAGATCGAATTGTTCTATGACTCCAGTAATAAAAAGGATTAAACCGATTGAAAACAATGCCCAGACCATAGAATTAATTATATCGATATTTTTTATCCGTATAATATTCATCAGAATAAATATTGAAAAAAGAAAAACTATGACTAATGAAAAAATAACCGTTTCATTATATGAATGAAATTTAATGATTGTGATCATACTGCTGATAATGACGGAAATATAAAAAATAACTAATAATAAAATGAATGTTTTATTTTCTTTTTTGAATGACAATTGAGACTGTGTTATCAGAAATATTAAAAAGAAAATAACTGCCATAGTCTGAATAATATATGGCAGATATTTTCCAATAAAAAAAAGCTGGAACAATCCTCTGGAAAATATTAACAAAAAAATAAATGATAATAAACAATAATATAAATTCTTTTTCTTAAGCATATCAGAAACCTTAATCGAGATTTGAACTTGACATCGAAGTTCCGAAAATTATGACTGATTTTTCTAATGTTGTAAATTAATTTGGTAATAATTATTTGGAATGGTAACGGGCATGGCCTCACTAAATTATTTTATTTTTATGCTATTAATCAGATTCAACCATTTATTTTTAAAATTCTTAAATGAATGATGATCAGAAACATATTGAACCGCTCTTTTTGAAAAGTTATCTCTATCTTTATCAACTATATTTATTGCTTTAATATAATTTTCTATTGAAGAACTACTCCATCCTTCAACAACAAATTCCGGGATCTCTTTTTTTAAATCCGGCCCGATGCCGACATTGCTCATCAAAACCGGAAGTCCGCAGGCCATCGCTTCAAGAGCAACAAGCCCGCAGCTTTCGAAACGGCTGGGGAAAATAAGGGCTTTATAAGAATTATAAATCTCGGGTAGTTTTGAATATGGAGTTTCAGGGGTCCATCCGAAGATTGAACCCGGGTTTTGATTTGTCACACAATCAATTTTTATTCCTTTTTCTGAAAGCTTTTTCAATATGTCAAAACCTTTGGCGTAAAATTCATATCTTCCAACAAAAAGATATTTGTTATTTATCTTAATGCCTGGTATCGGTTTAAATAATTCCTGATTTATACAGTTATCTATAACATAATCTACCTTAATTCCCTGCTTATCCAGGAAAGGTCTTAAAAATTCGGATACAGATACGACATATTTTCCTTTAGAAGCCGCATTCTGGATAAACATGCCTTTGGTAAAACCAGCGTAATTCTCTAAGGCTCAAGCCCTTCCTGGTATAATTTCTATAACCAAGCGAGGAATAATGAAATAAAATTATGCACTTCGGATGCCGGATTCCCCAACCCCATTCGCCATTACATATCAAAAGGTCGTATTTTTTTCTTAAAGAATTAAAATATAAAGAAGTGAGGTATGGTGTTCCAATTATTTTTTTAAGGAGATTATTTCCATTTATTGTTAGTCCGTCTTCAATTGTAATCCAATCTACCCGGTGCTTTTCACTTTCCAGAATATCTTTTAGGGTTTTGGATATCGTTTCGGCTCCACCCGCTGAATTTCTATAACCGCCGATTATAGCAATATTCATATTATTTTTATCCATAAATTTTTCAAGAAAAGCCAAATTATTTTTATATTGAAAAAAATATTTGAGAAATTTTGATAAAGGCCTTCCTTTGAAATAAATTTAAATATAAATTCTTTTTTTGATAATATCAGGTTATTTTTATAATTTTCAAGGTTCCCGGATGAAAAACTATTAAAAGCGGCCGTTAGATATCCATTGGATTTTCTTTTATGATATTCTTTCAAGGTACTTTTATCAATATCTTTCGGATAATTTAATAAATAATCATCAATCACATGAAAAACTACCGGCAATTCCTGATTTTTCCTCCACATACCGGAACCGATTACACTTTCCCTTCGGTAATTTAAGAGATATTCATCAATAATGCAAAGATCATAGCCATTGTGCAGAATCCGCAGCCACATATCAAGGTCTTCATTTGACCGGTATTTATCGCTGAAATATCCGGCCTTTGCGAAAATATCTTTCCTGGTCATAAATGTCGGGCAAGAAATCAGATTATCGTTTGCCATAAATAAGGGGAGATATTTGCTTAATCCGCCAAAATAAAAATTATCTTTCTTTTTTAATACAGCATCGTATTGCCGGTAATCCAAAAGCTTAAATTGTCCGGGCTCTTTAAAAAACTCTTTTCTTTTAGTAAAAACACCCCTGGTATTTTCATGGTTTAACAAAACTTTTAATTCTTTTTCAACAATACTAGGTTCATAAATGTCGTCGGCATGGTAGATAGCCAGAATATCAGAAGAAGCCATTCCAATCAGTTTGTTTACATTGCCAGCGAATCCTATGTTTTTTTCATTTTTAAAGTATTTTATTCTATTATCTTCTTTCATGCACTGTTTTACAATTACTTCCGAATTATCAGTTGATGCATTATCGGAAACGAGAATTTCGATTTGCCTATATGTTTGATTCATAATACTTCTTAGTGTAGTTCCAATATATTTACCGGTATTGAAAACCGGCATACAAACGGAAACTTGTAAATTTTCTATCATTTTAAATCCTTAACCGGAATTTCAACATGGAATTTCTTTAATAATATATTAACATTTTCAACAAAAAATAGTTTAACTGTTACCGGGAGGATCAGATAATTTATAATCAAATAAATAACAAAGAATAAAATACCAGATAACAATCTGAATAACAAATCATTGATATAATACTGAATCAATACTCCAAAAAAAATGAAAGGAATTAATATTAATAGATTTTTTATCGGGAGCAATATATCCAGCCTTAATTTATTTTTGCTTCTTTTTAACAGTAAAAATGGTGAAAGCCAGGCCTGTCCGAAAAGAGATCCAAGGAATGCCCCAAAAGCTATTCCGCCAAGCCCGAAAATTCTTGAAAAAAATATCGCAAATCCGACATGAAGAAAAGCCTCAATCCAGCCTATAATTGCGAAACCTTTAGTATAATTGAAAGCTATAATCATAACATTATTTAAATTTATAAGGCTTTGCAGATAGCAGAATGCCCCCAGGAAAAATACAGCCATTATACCGGCAAAACCATCTTTTCCCACCCAGAAATGAATTATAAAATCCTTTATAAAGAATATTCCTCCAAGCCACATGCTTCCTCCGATTATACAGGTGAAGGCTAGAAAATTTCTGTATGTTTTATTGATCCATTCCCAATTGCCTTCCGAGAATTCTTTGCCTAGAATCGGCTGGATGGAGCCATAAAACATAGTTACTATATTTATCATTATAAAGAAAAGCTTATATGTTATTGAATATGGGGTTACATGCGAAACATCTATAAAATTTGAAATGACAAAGTTATCGGCGATGTTGATGATCATTGATGCAATACCAAATATGGCAAGTCTGATCCCTGTTGAGAGGATCTTACTATATCTGATGTCAGGATTAACCAGGCCTGATTCCTGTTCTGTAAAATTGTTCTTGTTTGCCTTTTTTTCTTTTCTGTAAACGGCAAAATAAAAGAAAACCATTTTTACCACATTAAATATAAGGGTTATAAAACCTATTATTATAGCAAAAGTAATTAGTGATCCTTTTAAATATATTACAATCATAAGACTGATAAAAGATATTGCTGAACCGAAAATTTTGAAAAAATTATCAATATAGAGTTTTTGAAATCCGCTGTAAGATGATGAAATTAAAGAAAATGGCAGGTTAATAAAGTAAAATGCTGCAAATACCAGGACGGCAATATAAGTTTCATGCATTAAAATTTTTGGAATTTTACCCAGAATAAATATCCAATCACTGTAAAAAATATTAAGAAGTGTAAAAATTGTGATTCCGATAATTATTGTTATAGTCATTAATTTGAATGCTTTCAGTAAAATCCTGGTTTTATCCTGAAAACTTTTATTCTTAGCCATTAATATTGAAGCCGAAGTATCAATTCCAAACCCCGATATGCTAAGGTATAATACTACCGAAGTTATAAGAGCCCATACGCCGTATTTCTCAATTTTCCAATAGTTCAGGCTGAGAGGAGGAACAATAAAGCCAAGAATTATAGTGACAAAAATATTTCCATAATTTGAGATTAAATTCAATAAATAGTTAGCTTTATTACTTTTCATCTTTTTCATTTCCTGGAATAATATTTTTTATTATAGTTTCCGCAAAAAACTCTGCGGAAAAAAATCTCATCTGTTTGCTTTTTATAAAACTCTGAATATTCCTGAGATAATTTTCATATTCATTGTCGCTTAATTGTTTTATATAATTATATAATTCAGCATAATTTTTAAACCTGGACCAATCAATAAATGTATTTTCCGGTATGAAATTTTTAATATTCGGTGCACCCAAGTAAATTGGAATACAGCCGGCGAAAAAACTATCAAATATCTTTTCAGTAATATACCCCGGAATATTCCTGGCATTCTCGAAGCATATAGAGAATTTATATCGCGAAAGAATAGCTCTTTTTTCAGGTATAGTACCTCTGTAAACAATTAAATTTTTTTTAAATAATCCTCTGAAAAAATTTATTTTCTCAATTATTTTAAAAATTTTCCTGATTATTTTATTCCGCAAAAACTTTCTTATCTGTTTAATCCATACTCCTTTTTCCCAATCAATGCCGTATAGATCAAAGTCTTCTGTATGGTTATTATTAAACCATTCCACAGCATTCAGCCTTTCACTATAAAGTTCCCTTTTATCATAATTCATTTTATTTGCCGTAATCATTACACAAAGTTTTTTTTTGGTTGATAAATCTATTTCAAAGATGTCCGGGATTTTATTGGCAAGGAAAAACTTAATATATTTCCGGCCGTCAACCTTACTATCGTTCCATGTAAAAATCTTTTCAAATAAAATATGCTTTTTTATATCCCAATTTTCGGGCTTAATAATCTCGGATTCTGTAAGGATTAAATAAAGAGGCTTTCTCAAATGAATTATATTTTGAAAGTCTTTATTACGAAAATCAGGCATGTCGCTAAAAAGAAAAAGATCGAATTTATCCGCTGGATACATATCATAAGTAGATAACTCATAACCTTTTGTTTTGAATTTATCCCTTAATACTACCATTGGATAAAGACAATCATCCCTGGATTTTTCATTAAAATATCTATTATTCTTATATAATTTATCAACAAATATCCCAATTTTTTTCATTTTATCTTCCTGAAATAAAAACACCCGCATCCGTATTCCTGTTTATCTGCATCTTCTTTTCCGGCGTTTTCAATCATACCTCTTTTATCAGCGTCATCCGGGATTAATGAAAATTCAACCAGCTCAAAATTATTGAAATAGCTTATAATCTGATCATAACTATAGATGCGATGAGCATTGAACATAATTTTTGGTTTTCCTGCAATTGGTACGACAAATAAAATTATACCGTTATGAGATATCACACGTTTTAACTCCGATATGGCAGTTAAATCTCCATCAGGTTTTATTTCTTCACCATATCTGCCTAGTCCTACATGTTCGATGACATGCATACATGATAATGAAGATATTGATAGATTTTCAAAGGGAAGTTGCAGTAAATCAGCTTTTCCCGAAGTCAATCCGCTTAGATTGATTTCAGCCGGTCTGTAATCAAAATACTTTATTGGTACAATTGCCGAAGCGATAGCAACAAACATCAGTGAAGATGAAATATCGTAATGCATCGCCGGTTTTTCCTTTGCTAAAACCCTTGCGGCCCAAGCGGTGTGATAAATATAATGAGTATCAAATGATAATGTTGAAGTTCTATCCCTGAGGCAGGGATATCGGTCTTTCCATCTTAATAGAAAACGTTTTCCGGTAATTTTATGTGATTTTTTAAAGTTCAAAAAGTCTGCAATAAAATGTATATAAGTAATGAAATTTGTAATAAAATGATAAATGCGCCTGGGTATTTTGTAAAAAAAGCTTTTTTTTATAAACCCCATAATTATCTCCTGAAGAAAATGTCAGAATTTCATTTTTATTTCATTAAAAACTTTTGTCAGTCTTTCCACATAGGTATAACTTTTTGTTTTTTTATAACCGGCAATTTTAATTCTTTCCCTTATTTCATTATTTTGTAAATAATAATCCAGCTGCCTTTTTAAATCGTCAATATTGCTGAAAACTGCTATTTCCCTGCCGATATCATAATAGTCTTCGATTTCTAAAGCATATTGGCTGAGCTGGAATCCACCGCAGCCGGGTATTTCAAAGTTTCTTGCCTTTATTTGTTCTATTCTTTTCGGATTATAATCAATAAATAAATAATCTCTGATATTTCTTTTTACCGATTTTAAATACTGATATGGATTCCTAGTTTTTATTTCAATGAAAGATTTGAAAAAAGATCTAAGAAGGTATCTTCTGTATCTCTTATCATACGATACGCTGTTGGATAAATTAAGGTTTATTTTTGAAGTTAAAAATATATGCTTGATATCTTCCGGTTCCATTCTTCCATTTTTCCAACCCTGTCCAAAGCAATTGACTTGATAGCCGCTTTTTACCAATTCATTTATATGCCATTCCCTGTTTGTATTAATTCCGCCGACAAATGAGATGTCATAATTATATTCATTATTATCAAAATTAATATTCTCAGTATAATCAAAGGTTGCCCATTGAGATAATATTACATTACAGCCCATTTTATGATATTTTGGAACGCTGTATTTATCAACAGTAATAGAGTATGTCAATTTCGGAGCTACATAACGTGTGAAATCTTCAAAGCGCCATTGATCGTCACAAAACCAATTAATTGTAAAATACTTGCTGCTAATTTTCTCTATTGTATCAAGAGATATTTCGTTGTTCATCAGCATAAAAAAAACAATGTCTGGCTTTTCCAGACTAATAAAATCTAAAATTCTAGATTGTAAACTGAATATTTCATCCGGATAACCATTTTCCTCCAGCCAGAATGGCTTTACCTCATCGGCTATTTGACTAAGTGCTGGCAGAAAAAACATTTTCTCCCCGCTATATCCCCTTTCTTTTTGACCATAATCATATTTTAATATTACCGGTACTATTTTCATGAAACCCTCAAATCAATCTCACTGTTTTTTTTCTTCAAGGCTATAATCATATAAATAATGAAATTTAAAACAATGAATGGTGTTTTTTCACCTAGGTATAAATCAAAACGGGGAGAAAATAGAATTCCCATCGATATTGATAATATTATTACCAGCCTCATTGAAAAGTTATTGTGTAATTGAAATTCTTCAGGATCAGAGTTAATCAATAATAAATATGGAATGATTTGAACCGGAAGTTGATAATCATGGCTTACACTTGGCAGAAGAGACATAAGCTGGAAAGCCATACCTATCAGTCCGATATCTTTCAAAGTGAAGTTTGCGTTTTCTTTTTTGTTATAATTAATAAAATATTTAAGCCATACTATAATAAATAGAATTATGAAAATTAATGAAATAATATAACTTATAGAATGAACATTTCCTTTACCTAAAAAATTATATATAAAGCTGAATAAGGAGTGGTCTCCTTCCCATTGATAAGGAACGCTAATAAAATCAGACATTCTTATAAAAAAATATACAACGGGCTTATAACCGATAATAAATAAAGCGGCTATATTGGTTAATAGAAAAATGGGTATTGTTTTCCACCCGAATTTCAGTAATATGAATGCAAAAAGTATTAATGGGTAAATTTTAAAATTTACTGCAATAGTCAATGTTATTATTGAAAGAAGCATATTATTCCTGGTTATTGAATAAAGGGAAATTATAGAAAATAAACCGGCTATGATATCGTAATTACCTCTTTCTAAAGAGAAAAGCACCGGATAGGTATTATAAAACAAAGTGAATAAAAGAATGGCAACTATGATTATTCCGAATTTATTATAAAATCTGAGTTCGGTATTTAAATTAATAATCAGAGAATAATAAATAATAAGAAATAATGATATAAGGATTAATAGGGTCTGTATTCTATAAGCAACATCAAAATTGATAAAAGAAAGAGGTAATGCGAATACCGGCACAAAAGGAGGGTATATATTCCCTATTTTTAAATATTGATTAATTCCTTTTTTCAATGTATTTGCTTGCTGATAGACTACATTAAAATCAAAACCGCTGGGCTTATCCTTAATGAGGGTTATGGAATAACCCTGATCAAACTGATTGTCCCTAATTCGGAATATATGAAAAAATAGATTCAAAGTGATAATGAAAAGCAATAAAGATGCTATAAATAAGGACATTTTTTTTTGCGATAACCGTTTGAATCGATTTAGTATAAAAATGGATATGAATAAAAGAGAAAAAAAGATTCCGTAAAAGATACAGCCTAAACCAAGCTTATGGATATTTTTCAACCAGATTTCTGCCATAGTTAAATTGTCAAAAAGAGCATTCAGGGGTTTATCTTTAATCACAGATATCAAATTGAGCAAATAGTTTTGTAAATAATGGTTTGTGATCAGCATAATTCCTGACAAAATCAGAATCATAACTAAAATAAATGATAAAACAAAAGTAACATTTTTTATAAAATTCAAATATTTGTGGAACATCAATAACCGTCCATTTTATTCGGATTGTTGGAAAAATAAGAGTGGCTCTATCGAATCGATAAATCATAGACATCAATATTTTATCCTGAATTATAAATTTTTGCAATAAATGACTTTACCGATTAAAATAATCCTTAAACATTAAGGTCCAAGGGGAAAATTATGGGCGCATTCATTCAATTCCTAAAAAAGAATTATATGATGATAATCTGGATAATATGTTCCATAATTATTTTATTATTAATGCCACAAATTGTCTGGATTCAGGATAATAAAAGCAATCCATACTTAACAGTCTTTGACAGGCTTCCTTTCCGGATAATTATTACAATTCTAGCAGGATCAATAATCGGATTATTATATTCCGGTTTTATATTCAACATAATAAAAAGTTATTCCGAAGCTAGATGCAGTATTTTATTAAAAAAACTGGCAATATCGCATATTCCTTTAATATTTCTCCTTTTACTACCCTTCCGAATTGAAATTGGGTACCAGAATCTTGTGAACTGCATAATATTTTACGGCTCCATTCTTGTTTACTATATACTTCTGGAAATCAATATTCTAATTCCTGTTACTTTAATTAACTTGAAAAACAAACTAAGAGAAAGTATTTTAATAATTTGTTTTTTTGTTTTAACTTTGCTTTTCTTTGCACCGGTTCAAATTTTTTTAACTAATCCCGGTGAATTCTTTTTCCAATTTACTGATTTGATACGGAATTTTTTTATTATTTCTATTCTTGTTTTTATTATTATTTATAGAATTTTTCTATTATTTAATTTTGAATCCAAAGGTTATAAATTATTTCTATTGATAACATTTGCACTGGGATTATGTTTATTGATTCAGGGAAACTTTTTTGTTTGGCATTATGGATCGCTTAACGGTAGTAAGATAGACTGGGGCAATTATTTTATTTTCGGGTTGATTGATGGTTTTGTATGGTGTGTTTTAATAATTTCGCCTGTTTTAATGCAAGACTTTATTTATTCAAATCTTAAAAAAAACGGCATCTGGATTTGCCTGATATTTATCTTGTTTCAGTTTTTTTTAAGTTTATTTCTGACAATACAGCAATATTCCATTATCATTAATACGAATAATTCCAGTTTTAGGAATTACACCGTCGATGAAAATAAAAAATTTGTTTTTTCAAAGGAAACAAATGTTATTGTATTAATTACAGATGAATTCCAGACGGATATTTTCTGGGAAATTATCAAAGAAAAACCCGAGTATTATAATGTTTTTGACGGTTTCACTTATTTCCCTGATACTATATCGGCGTATCCGGCTACGGCTATGGCGGTTCCAGCTATTCTGACCGGAGAATTATATAATAACAATGAAACAAGGGATAAATTTTTAAACCGGTCTTATTTAAGTAATTCTATATTGAAAACAATGAAAGAAAATGGTTTTAATGTTGATGTTTACCCGATGGACAGTGGAACTATTGTTTACAGCGATAAAATAATCAGCAACATCAAAAAGAGAAATGATACCGGGATAGTATTAAAAGAGCTTGCATATCTTTATGATTCGGTTTTATTCCGCTATATGCCGCACTTTTTAAAAAAAAGCATTTACAGGGACAACCAGTGGTTTTTGACTTCAATTGCCGATAAAATTAATTTTCATAAAGTGCGGTTTGTAAGGGATATGCCTGTTCAGTTTACGCGTGAAGAAATTGAACGAAGCGACAATATCAGGTTTATTTACCGTTTCTGGACCGAATCGGAAGTTAAAGACAATAAATGTTTCAAATTTTATCATATCGAGGGCATGCATCCATATCTTAACCTTGATGAGAATATTAATGTAAAAGGCTTTGATTATAATAGGGTAACATATAAGAATCAGGCAAAAGCATTATTAAAAATACTGGGCTGGTTTATAAGCGGATTAAAAAAAATGAATGTCTATGATAATTCATTAATTTTAATAATGGGAGATCATGGTTCAGCCCGTTCAGAGGATATGCTGATTCATGAAAAGACATATTATGAATTCATTTCAAAGAAACAAGATTCGATATTACATGATGGTATTTTAACCAATATTTCTTATAACAATCCTACGAGGGCTTTGCCGCTTTTCCTTGTCAAACCTTTATTAAACAGGGGAAAGCTGAGAATTTCCACAGTCCGTATATCTACTCTTGATACTCCAAAAACCATTGCTGACGAACTTTCATTAAAATCCGATTTTTATGGCGTGGATGCTTTAAAATCAAATATTACAAATAACAGGATACGTGTTTTTATGGATTATACCTGGAAGGGATATTTGGAAAGCGATTATTTGGATGTTATTAAAGTTCTGCAAATAAAAGGCAGCGGCTGGTTTAATTCAAGCTGGTCAAATACAGGCAAAGATTTAAAACACATTGAAAAGAGATGATTATCATCAATTCGTGAGATAAGATTGATAAACATTACGAATGCCTTCTTCAAGGCTGATTTTATGCTTCCATCCAAGATTATGAAGCCTTGAAACATCAAGAAGTTTTCTCGGTGTACCATCCGGTTTTGTCCTGTCAAATATGATCTTTCCGTCGAATCCTGTTATTTTTTTTATCATGCCCGCCAGTTCTTTTATTTTTAAATCTTCGCCTGTGCCGATGTTTATAAAATCATTTTTCGAATAATTTTCCATTAAATATACGCATGCACCGGCAAGATCATCAACATGAAGGAATTCCCTTCTTGGATTTCCGCTACCCCAGAGTGAAATTATTACATTCGAATCCCTCCGGATGATTCCGCTCCGTTTTTCTAAAAATTCAAGTATGTGATTTTCACCTGTTTTATTATCGATTCCATCAATAGGTCTTTTTCTTAAATCTTTTTTTATTGTTTCCCAATCGTTATTTTTCAAAGCATTTGCCAGATGCATTTTTCTGATAAAAGCAGCCAGGACATGTGATTTCTCGAGATCATAATTATCATTTGGTCCGTATAAATTTGTCGGCATAACGCTTATGAAATTTGTATGGTATTGCTGGTTAAAATACTGGCAAAGTTTTAATCCGGCAATCTTTGCAATGGCATATGCTTCATTTGTAGGCTCAAGATAACCAGACAGAAGATATTCTTCTTTTATAGGCTGGCGGCATAATTTTGGATAAATGCAGGAACTTCCCAGGAACAGAAGTTTTTTCACTCCGCTTATTCTTGATGCGTTTATAACATTGCATTCTATCATTAAATTTTCATAAATGAAATCCCCAGAGTAAGCTGAATTTGCATAAATACCACCGACTTTTGCCGCTGCTAAAAAAACATATTCCGGCTTTTCCTTTTGAAAGAATTTCAATGTATCTGTTTGATCTATCAGATTTAAATCCTGATATTCCCTGCTTATAATGTTTGAATATCCTGAATTTTTCAATTGTCTGACAATTGCCGATCCAACCAGACCTTTATGGCCTGCAACATAGATTTTGCTGGTTATATCCATATTACTTCCTATTAAAAAAATCAATTTGTGTTTGATAAATACATTATTCCGGTATATTCACAAGGTTCACTATTTACATTAAATTGCAAGCTATATGCTTCAACATAAATGTAATATATATTACTGATTTGCAGTATGCCATTGTTAATAATAGCCGGTAAATTTAAACCGGAGGCAATATATGTAGAATAAAGTGTTTCCGAATTCACGGTAGATGCGGGGATAGTAGGCTGATTTGTTACGCCGTTTGGATTAAACACAAGGTATGCATTAGTATTAATCACATCAGGTAAGTTGGTTGTAATATAAACATTGTAACCGCTGAAAAAGTTCTCAGTATTGAAGCCATGGAAAGTTATAAAAATTGCACCATTTGTATTTATTGCCGTTAAACCAAGTGGAGGTGCAAGTTTAACCTGGTTCCCTAGATTCTCTATAGGACAGGATGAAAAAATAATCAAAACTATAAATATCAAAAATATTTTTTTTATTGTTATCATTAAATAAATTCCCCGCTTCAATTAACAATTTTACCCCTTTGATTCCCTTTGGCAACAGACTGTGTGAAAACTCGGCTTTTTGAAGCGTAATTCTATATTTTCCGTTTTGTAACTTCAAAAAATACTTAATGAAAAATAGTTTTCACACAGCCTGCAAGCTAAGGGCAGGCTATCTTGCCCCCGGTGAAATTTCTTGCGGCTGTATATTTATGATGCTTTACTAACCCAAAACTCTTACTGAAGCTATTATTCTGAACTTTTATTATAACATCCCAATATTCAGCAATGAGGCGTCTTATTGAAAAATGGTCACCCCATTTGTATAAAAACATGGGTTACTGTATAAATTATATAAAACGCTGTAAGCTTTTACATAAATAAAATAAGTACTGCTTATCTGAATAGACCCAGTCGTTAAATTATAATTAGTGGGAAAAGTTCTTTTATTTATAACATATGTGAAGGGAGTTTCTGAATTCACAGGTGTTGCATCAAGTGTCGGCTGATTGGTACTCGAGCTTCCATCAGGTCTATAGACAAGGTACCCTCTGTTGTTATTCAAATCATCCACACTTGTAGCTATATAGATATCATAACCGCTGAAATAATCTTCACTATTAAATCCTTCAAAGTTAACCAGAATCTGCCCCGGGCTATTATTTGTTGCAGATAAATCCAGAGGTGGATTCAGTTTTATTTCAGGTTCAAAACTTTCAACTCCGCAGGCTGTAAATATAAGGAATGTTATTACCGGTAATATATATTTAAAAATATTATTCATCTTATTATTACCTATTGTTCTTCCGCCACCGAAAGTCTTCTTTTCTCATCCATATCAAGGACTTTAACTTTAATCTTATCACCCAGCTTGTATGCATCTCTGGGATTCTTTTTAATAATAAAGTTGGATCTGTGTAAGAGCGCAGATTGGCCCGGCGCTAGATCTACAAAAACCCCATAATCCTCGATGCGGATAACTGTTCCAATAACGACTTCGCCTTTCTTAAAACCGTTTACTATACGGTCAATTATATAAGCGGCCTTATCAATCTGGCCTAAATCCTTGGATGAAATCATTACTTTTCCGTCATCTTCAATCGAAATATTAACCTCAGTTTCTGCCATAATTCTTTTTATTGTTCTGCCTCCCCCTCCGATAACGGAACCGATTTCTTTTTCGGGAATAATCATAGTCTTAATCTTTGGAGCATTATCGGATAAGGAATCCCTTGGTGATGAGATAGCTTCATTCATTTTATTTAAAATAAATTGTTTGCCTTCCCATGCCTGTTCCAGGGCATTTTTCATAATTTCACCAGTTAAACCTATGGTTTTTACATCCATCTGAAAAGCTGTTATGCCTATATCTGTTCCGGCAACCTTAAAATCCATGTCCCCATAATGATCCTCAAGCCCCTGAATATCTGATAAGACTTTATATTTCCCGCTTTCCTTATCCCAGACAAGACCCATAGCTATTCCGGCAACAGGCTTTTTAATCGGGACGCCTGTAGCCATCAGGGCAAGGCTGGAACTGCATACTGTCGCCATTGAAGAAGATCCGTTCGATTCCAGAACCTCCGAAACCATTCGGATCGTGTAAGGAAAGACTGATTCATCGGGGAGTACAACCGTAATTGCGCGCTCGGCAAGATGGCCATGACCGATTTCCCTTCTAGAGGTCATCAATGTCTTTTTTACCTCGCCGGTACTAAAGGGGGGGAAATTATAGTGGAGCATAAAACGCTTGGGTTCGTCTTCTTCAAGTGTGTCAACATATTGAACATCGCTGGATGAGCCAAGGGTTACTACTCCAAGGCTCTGAGTTTGACCACGAGTAAAAAGAGCAGAGCCATGAACGCTTTCCAGTACATCCAGTTCAATGGAAATCTGACGGATTTCATCAGGTTTTCTGCCATCAGGGCGGATTCCTTTTTCAATTATCCCCTTTCTCATAATTTCTATTTCCAGTTCTTCAAGGAACTTATTGGCTTCCGGATAGACATCGCTGTCTTTATTGATGTCAAAATGTTTCAGGATCGATTCATAAGCTTCGGATATGTTTTTTGACCTTAGCTTTTTATCAGGATTAACACTGTATTGTTCAATAAGAGGATAGCCGAATTCTTTAATCCTACTTTTCATTTCTTCCGTCAATAGGGTTTTCGATTCATCAAACTCGATCTTAACAGGCTTAATTTTATCGACAAGCTCTTCAATTAACTCAATTTCTTCGTTTATGTACTTTTGGGCTATTTCAAGAGCTTTTAAAAGAATCTCTTTATCAACCTCTTTCGCTCCGCCTTCAACCATAGTCAACCCGCTTTTTGTACCTGCGGCTACTATATCCAGCTGAGAATTGTCAACTTCTATCATCGATGGGTTTACGATAAATTCACCGTCTTTATAGACAATCCTTACCCCTCCGGCCGGTTCCAGAAAAGGAATGGAGGAAATCGATAAAGCTGCCGATGCACCAATAATGCCAAGGATATCGGTTGAATATATCTGATCTGCGGATAATGTTGTAGCAATAACCTGTACTTCATTATAAAAATTTTTCGGAAATAACGGTCTGATAGGCCTATCAATCAGCCTTGAAACCAGAACCTCTTTTTCGCTAGGCTTGCCTTCCCTTTTAATATATCCTCCCGGTATTTTTCCCGCAGCATAAAATTTCTGAATATAATTTACGGTTAATGGGAAAAAATCAATCCCCAGAGGAATTTCTTTTGACATACAGGCTGTAACCAGTACCGCGTTCCTGCCATATTTTACTACCACAGCGCCGTCGGCCAGCTTGGCCATTTTCCCTGTTTCGATAATAATTTCTTTACCGCCAATCTGCCTTGATACGCTTATAAAACTCATATTTTCTCCTTATAAAACTCCATTTTCTCTTTAATCTCTTTAACTTAAATTTTCGAATATTTTTACGGAGTAATTTATGTTAAAAAAACAATTGTCTTTTATCAATAATAGACTTTCTTCAAATAATCTGATCCATGATTTTAAATCATGGATCAGATATAAATTGAATTATTTAATTCCAAGCTTTTTGGCCAGGTTATGGTATCTTTCAGGACTCACTTTCTGCAAGTAACGGAGCAGCCTGCGCCTTCTGCCTATCAAACGCATTAATCCTCTTTTTGAGTTATTGTCTTTTTTAAATACTTTAAAATGCTCTGTTAAATGTGCTATTTTCTGGCTCATAATGGCTATTTGAACTTCAGTAGAACCCGTATCTTTTTCATGCTTGGCATATTCCTGTATTACGGTCTTTTTTTCCGCTCTCGTTAACGGCATATCTATGTTCCTCCAATAATAATATTCCAGATTTTATAAAAATCAGGCGGTATTTTATAGCTTTTATGAAGATTTAAAACCATCTCCTTATCATTATAAAGGTATTTTTGTAATTCTTCAAGATTATTAAACTTATTTTCTTTTCTAACCCGTTGAATGAAAAAAATAGCAAAGGTATCGCCATTTAACGGTCCGTTATAATTTATAATGTTTGTTTCTATCCTAAGTTGATTGTCCGGAAAAGTCGGCCTGTTTCCGATATAAGTCATTGCCGGATAAAAACTACAGTTAATAAATGTTAAAGTATAATATACCCCGTTTTGCGGCAATATCTGATTATTTTTTGAAAGATTAATGGTCGGAAAACCGATATGCCTCCCAATACCATTGCCTTTAATGACTTTCGATGAATAAATATAAGGCCTGCCAAGCATTGCTGTTACTGTATTCATTTCTCCCTTTGATATACAATTTCGGATTAAACTGGAGCTGATAATTTTAGCTTGATTCATTTCATTATATGATAACTGATCTATTACTTTAACTGAAAATTTGTTCAGGAGCGCTTCTCTCTGGAGAAGTTCTATATTTCCCTTATTGTCTTTACCGAATCTAAAATTGAATCCTACAAACAGTGAAGGATTATGTATTTTATTCCTGATTAAATTTATAAAATCAAGAGCTTCTATCATCGCAACTTTTTCAAAATCCAGCAAGAAGATATGTTCCAATCCTGTTTTCTCGATAAATTTTATTTTATAACCATATGGGAATATATAACCGCCGAATTTATCAGGATATAAAATCTCTATAGGGGATTTTTGAAATGTAATTACAATTGTTGTTTTACCGTTGGCATCATGGATCATGGTATTAATTATCTTCTGATGTCCCAGGTGTAAACCGTCAAAATTTCCGATAGTGATAAATGCCTCATCCATTTCAGGCAGTTGATCAAGATTCTGATAAATATGCATATTAGTCCTTATTCTTAAAAATTTCATCAAGTTTAAATATTGATGTTAAAATATAATAAATTCCTGAAAATAAGACAAATTCAAGGCATCCGTATAATATAGCGGTAAAAGGCTTAAGAGCGGAAAGATAAACATGCCTGTGATAAGGATAAATAATGGATACAGCAATTACCGATATCAGAAAAAATTCAATAATTTTAAGCGACAATTTTTTATATAAAGGCCTGACTTTGATAATTTTTCGAAGCTGAATCAGATAAAAGACAAAGATCATCCAGGAGGCTATTACGTCGCCCAGAAAAACGCCATAAAAACCGATCGATGGGATTAAGGAACTGAAATAAAATACGAAACTGAAAATAAATACTACAATATTTGCCCTTAAAGGGATCTTTGCATTATGTATCGAATAAAATATCCGTTCAAAGATTACGGTGCAGGACATCGGAAACAAAGCTATTGAATAAAGCGAATTGGCAGTATATGTTTTCTGAAGTAATTCCCCATATTTTCCGGTATTTCCTGTTAAAAGGCGCATGGTGTCCCTGAATGTTACATTCACAATAGTATCCGGATAAATTATAAAAAAAAGAGCCACAGGAATGATGAAGTAGAATAAAAGAGTAAAACTTTCAGTCAGGGCTTTTTCAAAGTTCTCGTTTTCTTTTTTTGCGTTAAATCTGGACAAAAGCGGAAGAAGTACTGTTCCGATTGCAATTCCAATTATTCCGAGAGGCGCCTCAATAATGGTTATGATGTTAAAAAATACAATCGAAGCCCCTTTGAAAAAAGACAAAAATATTGTCGTGGTAAGGTTTTTTACAGTCAGGACTGCCATATTTATAGATGTAGGGATGAATAGATTGAAAAAGCTCTTAAGACTTTCATCTTTTAAATTCAGGTAAAATTTGTATTTAAATTTAATCTTATAAAGTTCTATGAGTTCGAATAAAAACATGCCAAGACCGCCTGCTGCCACTCCGACGGCCAGTGAATAAACGCCGATCTTCCGGCCTAAAACCAGGGGACTCAGTACAAACATTATATTGAATAACACCGGTGCAAAAGCCGGAGTTGAAAACCTTTTATGCGAATTTAAAATGCCCATACCAAGTGAGAACAGAAATATGAATATTGTAAAAGGCATCATAATCATAATCATAATGATTGACTGCTTAAGCTCGACAGTGCCTTTTTTAAATCCGGGAACAAGCGGAGGGTAGTAAAAAGGGGCCAGCAAAATGCCGGCAACTGTCAATAATGTGGAAAGGATTAAAAAAAGATTGAGGACATTATTGGCGAATAAAGCTGAAGATTCTTTACTGTCGGAATCCAGTTTTTTTTTATATACAGGTATGAAAGCATTGCTGAACGCGCCTTCACCGATATACCTGCGTAGAGTGTTTGTAATTCTGAAGGCCAGAACAAATGGGTCTGCGCTTGCTCCAAAAAGATAGCTGATCAGCGGATTCTTTAAGATACCGGTAACCCTGGAAAAAAAAGTCCCGATGGAATTTATCAAAGTATGCCGGTAAGATATAAGTCTATTAGCCATAAATTCCCGTATTAATCAAAAAGAAATTCAAGCTTGAATGCCCAGTATGAATAACCTGCGCCGTCACGCATCTGGTAAATGCTGGACGGAGCGGCGACAGGATTATTATCCTTATCATTTACAGTATTATTTCCCGCTTTATAGGGTGATGTAATACTTCCGAATGTAAAACTTCTTGTGGCGCTGGGACCCCCATTCCAGTTTAAATACCAGTGTTCTTGTAAGGTGCAGCCCGGCCTCAATATTTAATCTGAAACCGTTCTGCGTAAAGGGATATGAATAAAGCGTAGAATTATTGGTCAATGAATAATTAAAATTACCCCAGCTGAATCCATAACCGACTCCGGCACCAAGCATGAAATATTTGGTTGTAATAAAATTCCATAAGAATGACGGATATAGCGTAAACATACTTATTGATGTTTCACTATCGAGATTGCCGGCTATAAAGTCTCCGCCTATGACAAACTGGAAAAAGCCCTCGCCGGGGAATTTAAAAGCTCCTTTAAACGCATAAATGTTATTTGTAAATTGAATGGTGGAATTATTTTGAGGCTTTACGGATGTAAACATATACCCCAATTCGAAGGCTGAATAAGATGCGGGTTTCCAGGCTTCAGGCTTATTGACTTTTGCCGGGGTATTTTCAGAATTAACCGGATTTACCGGCTGTATTTTATTATTTGTTGTATTTATTCCGGATTGTTCCTGTTTATAAGGAGGAACATTTTCACCCTTTGTTTTTTTTACCAGTCTGTCCGCGGCGTCAGGAAGTATATCCATAAGGCCTGTTTTATCCGCTGTTTCAAGCTTATCTGCAAAAACGATCTCCGCGGTTGTCGTATCTATGCCTTTAATATTTATTATATATTTTCCTTCATATAATGAAATTTTGCCGACTATGATTTTTGAGGCACCGGCAAGGTTCCCGACTTTTGCGGCGTCGGCCTCGGTCAGGCCGGATAACTGAAGCTTTTGTTCTTCAATAATTTTTGCAAGCTGCGTTCTTTCAACCAGAGTGAAATCTTTATTCTGGATATTGACCAATTCCGTTTGAAAGGATTCCGTCAATGTTTCGGTATCAAGACTGCTGTCTCCGATGGCTTCAAAAGTTAAAACAGCCATTTTATATTTATTTGTAGCGCCTGTTTCTGCGCTGAAAACAGAATTTGATACTGAAATCAACAATATTGAACCCAGTAACAGGAGCCGCCATTTCATAATAAAACCTCCACACCGGAAAGATCAATCAATAATTGCACATGTATTATACTTCCAAAAAATCGCTATTTCAATGTACTGTATAAAATTCTTTTATAAAAAATTCCTTTATAAAAATTCTTTATCAAGAATTCTATTTATTTAATAAGGCCTTTATTTTTAAAATATCTCTGAGCTTTTGTTCATTTTCTTTCTTCATCGGGCAAAGTGGAAGTCTGAATTCAAGATTGTCAATCAATCCCATCATAAAGGACGCAGTTTTAACAGGAATAGGGTTTGTTTCAATAAACATAATCCTGTGGACAGGCATTGTTTCAATATGAAGCCTTCTGGCTTTTTCATAATCGCCGTTTTCATAAGCTTTAAACATTTCGCTTAATTCTGCAGGTAAAATATTTGCCGTAACTGATATTGCACCGACAGCACCGATTGATAACAGAGGAAGATTTGTAAAATCATCTCCGGAAAGAAGTATAAATCCGGATTTGGCATTTTCCATAATTTCCGCTGCCTGCTTCAAATCGCCTGTTGCTTCTTTCAATCCCACAATATTATTTATTTTTGAAAGCCTGCCGGTTGTTTCCGGAAGCATATTTACTCCTGTTCTTCCGGGAACATTATAGAGAATCATAGGAAGATCCGTTGAATCGGCGATGGCTTTAAAGTGCTGATATAGCCCTTCCTGTGTTGGTTTGTTATAATAAGGAGTTATTGAAAGATGGTAATCTGCTCCGGCGTTTTTGGCCCCCTTTGCGAGGTCAATCGCCTCCATTGTGGAATTAGACCCGGTACCTGCAATAACCGGGATTCTTTTATTTACCTTGCTAACAACAAAACGGATTAAATCGATATGCTCCTTGTGATTAAGGGTAGCCGATTCCCCGGTGGTCCCGCATGGAACTATTCCGTCAGTACCCTTTAGAATATGGTATTCTATAAGTTTTTCAAGCCCTTCATAATCCACTTTATTATTGTTAAACGGAGTTATTAGTGCTACCATTGATCCTTTTAACATAACAACCTCCAGAAAGTATATGTTGTGTTTAGACATATGCTTTATGCTTTTGAAGAAAAATTATAAAAGATATTGAGATTATAGTCAAGGAAGCGTTTTGCTTCCAGAGGAAGCGTTTTGCTCACCCTCAAGTTGAATCGTGGAAATTTGGGCTTAATTACAATTAATCTTGACAGAATAAATTCCAGCTCATAAAATAAAGTTAAAGTATTTCTTTGCACTTAACAAATTGGAGGATTTGCATGCAGTCTATCTCGGTAAAGAATAACGAGCTTATTATAGGTGGAATTTCGGCAAGGGAATTAGTGGCTGAATTCGGGAGTCCCTTATATGTATATGATGAGTCCATAATTATTGAAAAATATCAAAAACTTTATAATTCCATAAATTATGATAAAAAAAGGATACATTATGCCATGAAAGCGAACAGCAATCTTCGTTTTTTACAGGTATTGGAAAAAGAGGGGAGCTTTATCGATGCAGTATCGAAAGAAGAAGCCCTGATTGCATTAAAAGCCGGTTTTTCACCGGACAGGGTATTGTTTACAACTGCAAATTTAACCCTGGAAGAGATGAGGTTTGCCGTTGAAAATAAGATAATTATAAATATAGGATCGTTATACAACTTACAAATCTATGCTGAAAATTTTAAAGGTACATCCATGTCAATCAGAATTAACCCTGATTTTGGCGCCGGTCATCACAGCCATGTTGTAACAGGGGGAAGAAACAGTAAATTCGGAATTTTTTACGATGAAATTAATCCGATTGATTTGATTGAAACCAAAAAGATCATAAAAGATTTTAATCTAAAATTAACCGGTGTGCATGCCCATATCGGCTCCGGTATTCTGGAAGTAGAAAAATATGTTGAATTGATGGAGATAATTCTTAAATTAGCCGGAGGTTTTCCCGGACTTGAATTTATAGATGTCGGAGGTGGAATTGGCGTGCCTTACCGTCCGGAAGAAAAGGATTTTGATCTTGTGAAATTGGGCATATTTATTGGAGATATGATGAGTTCTTTTACCAAAAAATATGGAAGCAGGCCTTATCTGGCTCTGGAACCAGGGAAATTTCTTTCCGCCGAATCAGGCTTCCTTCTAACAACAGTCACCGATATAAAAAATAACCCTAAATTCTCTTTTGCCGGAGTTGACTCTGGTTTTAACCATTTAATCAGACCTATGGCTTACGGTAGCTATCATCATATTATCAATGCCTCCAGAATTGAGGATGTTAAAAAAAATGTTGTTATTGCCGGTTATCTTTGTGAAAGCGGCGATACTTTTACACGATCTGAAGAAGGGATTGAAGCGAGAGAAATTTCAAATCCGCAGCCTGGAGATATTCTTGCCATCCTTAATGCCGGCGCCTACGGTTATTCAATGTCTTCTAACTATAATTCACGCCCGCGTCCCGCCGAAGTGATGGTCAGGGAAGGAACCGCCAGGCTGGTCCGCCGCAGGGAAAATTTTGAGGATTTAACTGCGACGCAAATTTAATTTAATTTTTTGTTAATATTATTAAAATTATGAATTTCTTATTGTTTTTTTTATTAAAATAAGTTAAAATAAATTAATTGAACGAGTTGTTCTTTTTTTTAAATTTCAGGCTTATAATCATTTCAAAATTTTAGGGCAATATGATGGTACTTTTACTCCATTAAAAGTATCTGCCTAATACAATAAAACTATCATATTGCTTCAATTAATAAATACAAAACTTCAGAACAGCTGGAATTTTTATTTAATAATTGGAATTAGCGATATTGTATTTAATTAAGAATCTTTCCGATAACAAATACAAAAAAATTTCTATATTTTAGGAGGAGCGGAATGCGTAAGTTAATTCTGGTATTGTTGTGCGGTTTTTTGTTTACAGGACTTATTTTCGGTAAAACGCAAAAGCATGGAACTGCTAAAGAGGCAATTGCACTGTCTGAAAAAGGATTGGCCTATTACAAAGAAAATGGACAGGAAAAGGCTTTCCAGGCTTTCAGCGATACCAACGGTCAGTTTGTTCAGGGGGATTTGTATCTTTTTGTCGTGGATTTCAATGGCTTAGTTTTTGCTCATGGCGGGAATAATGGTCTGATAGGGAAAAATATGATGGAATTAAAAGACCCTGACGGAAAATTGTTCATCAAAGATTTCATAGAATTGGCCAAAACAAAGGGTAAGGGCTGGGATGATTATAAGTGGACTAATCCTGTAACAAAAAAAATCCAGGCTAAATCAACTTATATCGTTAGGTTAGAAGATAAGGATATGTTCATCGGCTGTGGGATTTACAAATAAATTTAAATTATTAAGTCTCGAAAATAATTTTGATAATTTTTTCTTTATTTTGTATCTAAATTTGGATTTTAATAGACAGGCGGTAATTATTCTTATCTTAAAATGGTTTAGTAAGACATTTTAAGATAAGAAAACATCGCCTGTCTTACTTATGCCAGGCATTTATTTTTAAGGGGGGTTTGTGTGAACAAGCTTTTAAAAAATTTAAAAATGATGTATAAGATAATTTTTCTTGTATTAATTATGGTTTTGTTTCTAATTTCATTAGGCATTTCAATTTTTTATATTTTAAATAATCAGGAAAAAAATATATTAACAATATTCAATAATAGAATTAAAAAAGTGGAAATCAGCACAGCCATTCATGAAAATATATTGAATGTTCACACTCACCTGTTCGAGATAATCTGCTGGCAAAATGCCAATTATCAGAGTTCACAAATAAAAGAACTGGGCGATGAACAGAGGGTAGCCATCGGTAATACAATCAAGCAGATTGACGATATGATAAAATCCGGCGATTTAACGAAAGAAGAAAATACACTCTTTAATGAATCTTTGAATAATATGTCTGAATACAAAGATTGGGCATTTAAAGTTTTAGATATGGCACAGATAGATTTAGCTACCGCAACTATGTTTATGAGTACGGCGAATGATAAGTTCACTTTATTAAAAAATACTTTGAGTAAATTGGAGGATCTTGAGGATAAGTTGAGTACTTCAAATTATAATTCAACGGTAAGAAATAAAATGTTCGTTTTCATAGCGGTTATGTGTATATTCATTGTTTGTCTTATATTAATATCTGTCTATACCGGAAGAGCCATAGTAGCGCCGATTAAGGAAGTGATAGCTATCATAAAAGTTATTTCCAAAGGGGATTTTACAAAAAAATTGCATATTCACTCAAAGGATGAAATGGGAGAACTGGCCGAAGATTTTGAATGGCTTAAAAGTAACCTTAATGATGATCTCTTGAATGTTGAGAAGATTTCAAGAAAACTAAAACAGCTATCGGACAATTCAGGTTCGATTCTGGAAAAATCGTCTATAAGTATCGATTCAATTCAGTCCAGTACAAAAAGCATTGATATACAAACGGGAAATTCCACATCCGGAATTGAAGAATTGACGGCCACTCTTGAAGAAATGTCGAGAAATATAGACAGTATTATGAATAATATGGTAAGACAGGCATCGGCAGTCGAGGAGGGGGCGAGCCCAATTGAAGAGATGGTTAGAAATATAGAAAATACAACGACAATGTCAAAAAAAACCTATGAAATATCAAATAATTTAAACAATGTTGCGAATGAGGGCGGTAACGCTGTTAAGAATTCAATTCAATCGATAAAAGATGTAGCGGAATATTCTCAGCAAATATTGAAATTGCTTGGTTTGATTACTAATATTGCCAAACAGACAAACCTGCTTGCCATGAATGCGGCAATAGAAGCGGCTCATGCGGGAGAGGCAGGTAAAGGATTTGCTATTGTCGCCGACGAAATAAGAAGGCTTTCCGAGGATACTAATAAAAATGCGAAAGATATTGGAGATGTTGTAAGCACAATTGTTTCAAGGATTGAAGATTCTGTTAAGCTTGCAGAAAAAGCTGGAGTGGGTCTTGATATGATTACTATGTACTCCCAACAGAATGTCCAGATAATTAATCAATTGAATGTTGCGATGGCCGAACAGAATAATGGTGCCAAGGAAATTTTAAAAGCGACTCAGGATCTTGTGAAGATTACCGAAGAAGTTAAAGTGTCAATGACAGAACAAAAAGGTGCCACCGATGATTTTGGGGATGCGCTTAAAAATCTGAGGGATCTGTCACTAGAAAACAAGAATAATATTAAAAAATTTATTGAAGATCTCAGGCAATTAATCAATTATGTCAATGAAATGAAAAAGATAATCGATGAAAATCAAAACCAGGCGAATTCGCTTCATAATCTTGTTGCGAAATTTGTTCTTGAAAACAAAGGAGAGGAAAAAACAGGATTGAAACTTGTTGAATGAGTTTGGGGGAATTTATGCTGAAGAATATAAAGCTGAAAACAAAAATGCTTATCGGGATAGGGTTGATATCTTTAATCGGGCTTAGTGGTGTGGGGTTAACCACATACTTTATAGCGGATAATACAATAAGTGATTTTGTTAAAAAAGATTTAAGCAATAAATTAAGCATGGCATATTCATACGTAGATACCACTCTGAATTCGGAAGTAAGATCATATTTAAAAACAAGAGCTGATGATACAAAGCTTATTGTTGAAAATTATTACAATTTATATAATACAAGAAAAATGAAAGAAAATGATGCGCTTGATAAAATCAAGAATCTTGTTCTTGATGAGAATTTTGGAAAAATAGGCGATACCGGATACATTGCTGTGGCGTCATCAAAAAGTATTGTAATATTTCACCCTAAAATTCCTGCCGGCACCGATCTCAGTAAGAATGATATTATTAATAAAGGATCACAGATTAAGAATGGATATTTTGAGTATCCCTGGAAGAATCCGGATGAAAATCAGGAAAGAATGAAGGCTGTCGCCCTTTCCTATTTTGAACCTTGGGATATGGTGATCTGGTGTACTTCATATATTTCTGAATTTGTAAGCTGGCTTGATTTTGATAAGCTAAGCAAAGAAATATTGGATATAAAAATCGGAAAAACCGGATATGCCTATATTATTAATTCAAGAGGCGATCTTATAATCCATCCGTCTATGGCCGGGCAAAATATTTACAATTCAAAAGATGAAAAAGGCAGATTTTTCATTCAGGAAATTTGTTCAAAAAAGAACGGGCAGATAATTTATCCCTGGAAAAATCCGGATGATAAAAAAGCCAGAGATAAAATAGTGTTTTATAAATATTATAAAGATTTGGATTGGATAATTGCAGTCGGTTCATATCTTGATGAATTTTACGCTCCTATGATGCAGCTTGGAATTTATTCAATTGCCATCATAATGATAACCTTAATTATTATTTTGATTATTAGTTACCAATTATCAAATTATTTTATAAAGGGGCTTTTGGTTATAAAGAATAAATTGATGAATATTGCATCGGATTCCGAGATAGCGGATTTAACAAAACGAATTAATATTAATATAAACGATGAAATCGGAGATATCGGTTTTGTTGTTAACAGCATTTTACAAAAACTGAATAATAGTATTTATGAAGTAGATTCTGCTTCAAAAATAATTAAAGTTTCAGCCGACAGTTCAAAGGAGATTATTGATAAAAGCTCAAATAACTTTGGGCAGATAAAAGCAAACATCCAGAAAATTGAAAATCAAACTGAAAATTCGGCTTCGGGTATAGAACAATTATCTGCTGCGCTTGAGGAGATGGACAGAAATATTGAGAGTATTTTGGACTTTATGGTGCTGCAGGCCTCTTCGGTTGAAGAAGGAGCGAGTTCAATAGAGGAAATGGTAAGGAATATCGATAATACGGCATCAATGTCGGTAAAGACTCATGAGATTTCAAATAATCTGAATAATGTTGCTCAAGAAGGCGGGATAGCAGTAAAAGATTCCATAAAATCTGTCAAAGAAGTTGCCGAATATTCCCAGCAAATTTTAAAACTGTTAAGTTTGATCACAAATATCGCTAAACAGACAAATCTGCTGGCAATGAATGCGGCTATAGAAGCAGCCCATGCAGGCGAAGCGGGAAAAGGTTTTGCGATTGTAGCCGATGAAATCAGGAGGCTTTCCGAAGATACCAATAAAAATGCGAAGGATATTGGAGATGTCGTTGGAACAATTGTCACCCGGATTGATGATTCTGTAAAACTATCTGAAAAAACCGGTATCGCGCTTGAGACTATTATGAATTATTCCCGGCAGAATGTTCAGATAATTAACCAGCTTAATGTAGCTATGGTCGAGCAAAATAATGGAGCCAAAGAAATACTTAAAGCCACTCAGGAACTTGTAAGAATAACGGAAGAAGTTAAAACTTCTATGACTGAGCAAAAAAAAGCTACCAAGGAATTTAACCAAACTTTGCATGATCTTCGAAACTTATCCCTGGAAAACAAAGATAATATCATCGATCATATAAAAAATATTACTGAATTGATAGTATTTCAGGATAATATATTGAAAATTATAAATGAAAATCAGAACCAGGCAACTAATCTGCAGAACCTTGTTAATAAATTTATCGTAAATGAAACAAAAAGAGAAAATACCGGACTGAAACTGGTTGAATGATTATAAAGATTCTGTAAATCTCAAATTTAAATAAAATCCATTCAAATATTTCATATTCACTTGACATTATGAGACAGAACTTATTATTTTAAAATAATATTTATTCATAGTTTAAAAAACGAAAATTATTTAAGGAGGAATTTATGTTATATTGCAAATTTCTCGGAAATATCCTGAGAATTTGCGCGGTTTTAATCTTTGGAGCTGCAATAGCTTCTTATGCGGCTGAAATGCAAAATAATTCCGGTAAGTTTTATTTCGTTCAGTTTTCGGACACTCACTGGGGCTTTAATGACCCAAAAATAAACCCTGATTTTTCCAATACTCTGCAAAAAGCTATAGCGGAAGTTAATGATCTGGAAATTCAACCGGATTTTATTGTCTTTACAGGAGACCTGACACATACGACGGATGATCCCCAGATCCGGAGGCAGAGGATGATGGAATTCAAAACCATAATAAGCGGATTTAAAGTGACAAATATCATGTTTCTGCCGGGAGAACATTACGCCAGCCTTGACAACGGACAAGCCTATAAGGAAATCTTTGGCGATACATATTATGCATTTGATTATAAGGGTATTCATTTTGTTGCACTTGATAATGTTTCCGATCCTGCTGCAAATATAGGTGAAATCCAATTACAGTGGTTGAGCAATGTTTTGCTAAAGTTTGATAAAGATTCCCAGATTATCGTTTTCACGCACAGGCCTCTGTTTCCACTTTACCCGCAATGGGAATGGTGGACTCAGGACGGTCAGAAAGCGCTTGATCTACTAGCTCCTTTCAATAATGTAACTGTTTTTTACGGGCATATTCACCAGAATAACCAAGCAATAACCGGGAAAATTAAGCATTATGCCGCACCTGGTTTAATGTATCCTTTACCTGCACCCGGTTCGGTTCCGAAGCGCGCTCCTGTACCCTGGGATCCGGAAGACCCTTATAAAGGCCTGGGATTCAGAACAGTTGAGGTTAATACGCTAAAACCGGGAAACATAATTAAGGAATATACCATTACGGCAATGCAGTCCGATCAGGTAATAAAGATTTCAGCGAAGAAATTCGAATTTTCTCCTAATGAGGTACACCTTAAAAAAGGTGTACCGGTTATACTTGAATTGACTTCACTGGATCGTCTGCATGGTATTTTCTGTCAGGAACTTAATATCAATGCCAAAATCGAACCTGGTAAAATAACACGAGTTAAGTTAGTTCCATCAAAGACCGGGACTTTTGATTTTCACTGTAGCGTATACTGCGGTGAGGGGCACGATGACATGACCGGAAAGTTTATTGTTGAAGAATAGCAGAAATTATTATTCAGCATCCTCGAGACAAAGTTTCGAGGATGCTGAGTTTTATTCCGGTTTTGCTTTTTATTAATTATAGATTTACCGATTTCTTAGAATTGACAATCTTCTTTTTATAAATTAAGATATATCTGAACTTTAAGCATAAGAATTGATCAATCAGGAACTTCGTTATGAATCCACCCAAAAAATCCAGACTTTTATCCAGTTTCGATTTATTATTGGTAATAATTATAATCATTTCGATTATAATATGTTATGCAGGCTTAAATATGATTTATAACATCGAGGAAGTGGACGATGCCTGGACATTATCGTTTATTTATAATGCTTTTGTGCGGCATATACCGCCTGAATCGACTTTCGGCGGTGGTCTGGCAAACCTGAAGTTCTTCGGTTTGACGCAGGCTTATATCTATTCGTTTATTTTGAACATTCTGGGCTGGACAAAATCAAATTCCCACCTTGTTTCAATGTTTTTTATGATGCTGTCGGCGATAACCTGGTACGGTATTTTATGTAAATTGAAATTTTCAAAAAAGCTGGCAATTTTTTTCAGTCTTTTAATATTATGGTGCGAGCCGTTTTTCCGCGAGGTTGTACTTGCAAGGCCTGAATCTTTGACATTTTTTCTTATAAGCGCAGGATTCTTTCTGTTTATTTCCGGGAGGTATTTTTTTTCCGGTTTAATTGCAATGATTGCCCTGGAAAATCATCCTATGGGCATAATGTTTTTTGTTTACATAGCGGCTTTTATTATTGTAAATTGGAATACCTTTTGGGGGAGAAGATATTTAATTAAAATTATAATGTTTTTTATTTCCGGTGTCATAATTGGTTCCATATATTATTTTTTACTTCATTACAAAAATATCGGCGGTATAACCGGCAATATCCGGGAAGGAGCAGGGGGATTTCTCAACACTGTTTTATACCAGTATTTTTTTATTGTGGCAAAGTATAAAAGACACCTCGCGGATTTTATTTTTTTCATAATAAGTCTGGGTATTTTTATATGGCGGGGTTATTATAAGCAGAACAGGTTTATTTTGATTTTTTTATTAATTATATTAGCGGCAAATTTTTTGAATCCCAGGACGAACTTTCATTATACTTTATATTTTTACCCGGCTTTTATACTTCTTTCGCTTTTTACTTTTGAAAAAACGGCTGAAGTTGAATGGGCCGTGAGTATTTTGTTTTTAATGTTTCTTGCTTATAATGCTACTATTTTCTACCGGAGATATTATTATAATTTTGATAATTATATTTCAGAAATACGTAAAGCAGTTCCCGATGACAGACTACCTGTGGTCGGCGGGCCGAATGAGTGGTATGCCTTCAAAGACAGGGAATTTTATGCGGGGGTTTATACTTTTTCTTTTAACACTAATTCGCGGGAATTTTATTTAATTGAAGGAAATTTATTCAGGAACGGTTTTCCGGGTATAAAAACTGCGGAAATGTTTAAAGATTATATAAGCAATAATTATTCCGGGAAATTGATAAAATCTCTTGAGATCAACCGGGAAAAATATGATATCCAATTGATGTCAAAAATAAATCCGTAAAATCATAAAGTAAATACAGTGGAATGGATGAGCCGCAAATGCAGTTAAATAAAGGATATCTGTACCAAAATAAAATTAAGCTTTTTTTTATTATAATTCTGGATCATATATTATCGATATTTCCTAAAAAAAACAGAGAGTTTCCTGATCAAATTCATAAAATTCTGATAATCAAACCCGATCATCTGGGTGATATGCTGAATTTAACATCGGTTTTTCCTCTGATCGGGAAAAAGTTTCCGGGTATCCCGGTTGATATAGTTGCCAATAAATGGAGCATTTCGATTCTTGAAAATAATCCTTACGTTCGTAATAAATACTGTGTCAACCACTGGAGGATGAACCGCGAAAAGAATATTCTATTTATGAAAATAATCGAATATATAACAACTTTTTTTCAAACACTTCAAAAAATAAAAAAAGAATCGTATGATTTATGCCTTGTTATGCGGGCTTACGGAAATAACCTTATAGGCCTTGCAAAATTAGGGAATTGCCGTTATATTATAGGGCATAAAACCGGGGGTTTCGGTCATTGGCTTGACGATACTGCCGATTGGAAACCTGGTTTACATGAAGTCCAGCACTTCCTTGAAGTTCTTTCAAAGGCTGGAATTAATTCTGATTTAAAAGATTTGCATCAGGAAATTTATCCTTCGAAAGATTCCGTAACTTTTGTTGATAAAATCCAGAACGAATATTTTTCTTTAAGCGATAAAATTGCGGTAGTGCATCCGGGAGCAGGAGATATTAGAAAATCACTGTCTGT
Source organism: uncultured Spirochaetota bacterium (assembly GCA_963783575.1). Classification (GTDB taxonomy): domain Bacteria; phylum Spirochaetota; class Brevinematia; order Brevinematales; family JAOACQ01; genus CAWEAK01. Next base: position 303,171 of record CAWAOD010000011.1, read on the forward strand.
TGAAAACTGGAAATTTATTGTAGAATGTATTGAAAAACTTGGTTACAGAACCGCGATAACAGGAATAAAAGCTGAAAAGGGTTTGTGTGTGAGTATTTCATCAGGTTATTCCATAAATTTATGCGGTAAATTTAATATACCGGAATTGGCTCAGTTTTACCGAAAAGCTAGTTTGATCATTACTGTGGATACTTTGTCAGCCCATCTTGGCGGCTGGAGCGGCGTTAAAACGATCGTTTTTTATAGCGGCATCAATGACAGCAAACAATGGCGCCCTCTGGGCGGTAATATTAAAATTATTGAAAAAAATTGTATTAAAATTCCTTGCTTTAAAGGTTGTAAAAACAATGAGTGCATGGATTACGATTTTCCCCAACTGGAGAATTTAATAAGAGAGAATATATGAAGCTGAATTTTACCGGTGCATCCGTTTTAGTTGTCGGAGATATTATACTTGACCAGTATTATTATGGTAATGTAAGCAGAATATCGCCTGAAGCGCCTGTTCCAGTTGTTAAAATTGTAAGATCGGCCTGGAACCTTGGCGGGGCAGGTTACGTTGCAAACAATATAGCTCATCTGAAATCCCGATGTTTTTTGATTGGACTTGCCGGAAATGATGATAACAGGAGGATTCTGGAAAATCTTTTGAAACATGAAGAAATCAATTATGAAATTATTGAGGCTTTATATCCTACCACTACAAAAGTCAGGGTAATCGGGGAGCGCCAGCAGATGATAAGGCTTGATTTCGAGAAAACGCCAGGTCAGATTCCTCAGACAGATGAAGCAATGATGGATTTGGTGAAAGTAAAAATTGCTAAATATATTAATGATGCCAATGTAATAATCATTTCAGATTACGGAAAAGGTTTTTTTACACCTGATTTATGCAGATACTTAATCAATATTGCGAATAGGGATAATAAAATCACTATTGTCGATCCAAAGGGGAGCAACTGGGATAAGTACAAAAATGCGACAGTAATAACGCCTAATGTGAAAGAATTGTCGGAAGCCGCCGGAAGGCTCGTTCAAAATATTGATACGGAAGTTGAGAAATCCGGCATTGAATTACTAAATAAGTATAATTTTAAAAATATACTTGTTACACGATCAGACAAGGGGATGAGTTTTATTAATACAAGTGAAACCCATCATATTCCAACGGATGCCATTGAGGTTTTTGATGTTTCGGGAGCCGGGGATACGGTTGTCGCCGCATTGGCAGTTTGCGTCTCAATAGGAATGAACTGGATAGAATCAGTTAAAATCGCAAATCGTGCAGCCGGAATTGTTGTAAGTAAATCCGGTACCGTCCCCATTAATATTAATGAACTGGAAGATTCTTTTGTGGAAAAGGAGAATGCAAAAATTCTTAATCTGGAACTACTGCATAATAAATTGGTATATCTCAGAAAAATGGATAAAAAGATTGTATTTACAAACGGCTGTTTCGATATTCTTCACAGGGGGCATATTAATTATCTGAGGAAGGCAAAAGATCTGGGAGATATATTAATAATAGGCCTGAACAGCGATCAATCTGTCAGGCGGTTGAAGGGAGAAAAAAGACCTTTTAATAAACTGGAGGATAGGGCGGAAATATTGTCATGTCTGGAATTTGTTGATTTTGTAACTGTTTTCGATGAAGATACGCCTTATAACCTTATTAAATCTGTCAGACCTGATATTCTGGTTAAAGGCGGAGACTACAAAGCGGAAGAAGTTGTAGGCAGGGAGTTTGCCAGTGAAACGGTAATCCTTCCATTTTTAGAGGGTTATTCGACAACTGATATTATTAGAAAAAAGGAATCAGAATGAGGGAAATCCGGCTTCTGCCGCGAGAAAAAAAAATAATTATTGATTCTGCAATTGAATGTTTTAATGAACATACTTCGGTATATTTGTTCGGATCTAAAACGGACATAAATAAAAAAGGTGGGGATATCGATATTCTGGTTCTTACCGATGATTTACCTGACAGAAAAAAGATTAGATTGTTTAAAATATTATTACTTGATAAACTTGGAGAGAGGAAAATCGATGTTGTTTCAGCAACTAAAAACAGCGTAGATAATTTTGTTAATCTAATTAAAGAAGAAGGAATTTGTTTATGGGAATACTGAATAAAAGATATCAATACAGGGATTTGTTAATAGAACAGGTTAATCTTCTGGAAAAATCATCTCAAAAGCTGAATTATTCTTATCAAAAGGCTTTATCATTCTTCAATAAATCAGATCAAAATTTCTCTGAGGACGAACTGGAGACATTCGAATCTTTATGCGGACGTTTTGCGCGGTCTTCGGATTTAATAATACAAAAAGTTTTCCGTTTAATAGACATGGTAAATCTGGAAGAACAGGATTTTTCAATAATTGACCGGATAGAATGAGCTGAAAAGAACGGACTTATTGATTCTTCTATAAATTTTAAGAATATCAGGGAATTGAGGAATGAAATAGTGCATGAATATAAAATGGAAAAATATATGGACATATTTAAAGACGTTGTGGAATATACTCCAATCCTTCTGCAGGGAATAAAAAACGCTATTTATTATATTGAAATAAATTATAAAAATAAAACGGAGAAATAAATGATCATAGTAACCGGCGGAGCCGGATTTATTGGAAGCAATCTCGTAAAAGCATTGAATGAAAGAAGCATTAATGATATATTGATTGTGGACAATCTTGAAAAAAGCGGAAAGCATAAAAATCTAAATACTCTCGAATTTACCGATTATTGCGACAAAAGGGATTTCTTCAATAAAATTGAAAATTTAAAAGGCCTTAAAATAGAAGCGGTTTTTCACCAGGGGGCCTGTTCCGATACCATGGAAACAAACGGCCGTTATATGATGGAAAATAATTATGAATTCAGCAAGCTTCTGCTGGAATTCTGTATCAGGAATAATTCAAGGTTCATTTATGCCTCTTCGGCTTCGGTTTATGGAGACGGGAAAAAAGGATTTAAGGAAAGCAGGAACTTCGAATATCCGTTAAATATTTATGCTTACTCAAAGTTTCTCTTTGACCAGTATGTCCGCAAACTATTACATAATAGTCCTATTCAAATAGCCGGGTTAAGGTATTTTAATGTATACGGCTCTCAGGAGACTCACAAGGGCAGGATGGCTTCAACCGTTTTTCAGTTCCATAATCAGATATTAAAGGATGGTATTATAAGATTATTCGAAGGCAGTGAGAATTTCAAACGGGATTTTATTTTTGTCCAGGATGTAGTTGATGTTAATCTATATTTTTTTGGCCATCCTGAAAAGTCGGGAATATTCAATTGCGGTACCGGCAGGGCTGAAAGCTTTTTAAAAATCGCAGAAACTATGAAAGGCCTGTATAAAAAAAATGTTCAAATCCAATTTGTTCCCTTCCCGGAAGAACTGGAAGGGAAATACCAGGCTTTTACAGAAGCGGATTTAAGCAATCTCCGTCAGGCAGGCTTTGTGAAGGATTTTACTTCTATGGTAGATGGAATACGGGCTTATGTTAGGGTTTTGAATGAAAATGGCGGGTATTTTAAATGAATTCTATAAGTGGAAACTTACTTCTAATTTTAATGTGTTTCAGTAAGCATTTTTTTCAATTCCATTAAAAATTGCTATTTCTATTCATCAAAATTAAACCTTTCCTTTTCAATCACAAGAGGCCTATTTTTAACCTGAGTATATATTGACCCAATGTATTCCCCAATAATTCCAATGAAAAAGAGCTGAACTGATGAAAAGAAAAATAAACCGATTACAAGTGGCGCTGTACCAACCTGGAATGTCTGCCAGTTTACTAGTTTATATACAAAGTAAAAGATTGCTACAAGAAAGCTGATAAAAGCAGTGAAAAAACCCAGGAATGCTGCTAAACGAAGAGGAATTTTTGAGTTATTGACAAAACCGAGCATTGCTATATCATAGAGTGTGTAGAAATTATTTTTAGTGTGTCCTTTCATCCGCTTTGATTGTATATAGCTTATTTCATACCTTTCAAAACCAATTTCTGCTATCATTCCCCTGAAGTATGGATAGGGATCATTCATTTTTTTGAGTGCTTCAATTACAATTCTGTCATATAATCCAAAGCCAGTAAAATTATCAATATGCTCAACTTCTCCAAATTTACGTATCATTATATAAAATAGCTTTCTAAAAGCAAATAATATAGGATTTTCTTTACTTTTATTTTTAATACCAATAACTATTTTATAGCCTTCTTCCCATTTTTTAATAAAATCCAAAATCATTTCCGGGGGATCTTGCAAATCGGCGACAATAACAATAACAGCGTCCCCTTTAGTCTGGAGTAATCCATAATACGGAGAACGGACGTGCCCGAAATTTCTTGTGTTAACAATTATTTTTACATGTTTATCTTTTTCAGCAATCTTTTTTAATATTCCTACTGTATGATCTATAGAGGAATTGTCGATGAACAAATGTTCATAATCATAATCTATTAAATCAAAGAAAATATCCTTAATCTTTTGATACACCATTTCGATATTTTGTTCTTCATTGTAACAGGGTGTCATAATACTAATTAGCTTTTTCATTTTTTTATTACCTCCTTTAAAACTATTTACTTATTCAGCAGGAATGAAATCAGAGCCATCGGTAGGAAACAGATCACTCCGCTGATAATAACATTAAACCCTGACAATATGAAAACTTTTATCAAACCGGTATTAAGAAAATCATAAATAGACGTTCTTGGAACCGTCCATATTGTATTATTATATAGCGTATAATACAGTATCGTAAATTTCATATTGATGATGTCTCAAATATAACTGATAATCAGGTCTTATTCTTAATAACTGCAAAGGAAGTTCCCATAGATGATCTGCATTATGGTAAACCGATAAGGCTATTTTTGGCTTATCTCTTTTGATAATATTCTTAGCACCTTCTAAAACTTCTGGTTCATAACCTTCTACATCAATCTTTATAGTTGTTACAAAGTCAGTATTTATTAAACTATCTAAGGTAATGATTTGGATTTTATTAGTCCCCTCTTTTACTATTGCAGAATCTTCTTGCCCGGATACTTCAAAATATACTTCGAGATTTTTTGATCCGGCACCTTTACATATTGTTACAATCTTATCCTTTACTTCTTCTGGTATAATCTTTATTAAATTATTATAATTTATAGGGTCAGCTTCAATAGCATAATATTTATCAAAATTATATTTAGTGTGCTCAAAAAAGCTAAGCAATGAATCTCCATTATATGCACCAACGTCCACATATTTTTCATGAGAATCCAATTTCCAGAAATTTCCTGATGGATAATATTGATCGGATTCAACTTCGGGTAAATCTTTGGGGTCAAGAGTTATTCTAAATAGTAATAAATCAGTAAATAATTCTCTAGATTTATCATCAGTTAGCCTGACATAAACATCTTTTATTTTCTGAATACTATTTTTCATGCTTTCAATAAAATTAAAATAAAATCTATTTGGAAATAATTCTGGAAAACATAACTTATTATGTAATGGGGTATAATGTTTATATAACCTAAACCTTTAAGTTGTTGACTGATTTCTTTGATGTATTTACTGGTTATGATAACAGGCAAATCTTTGAAATTTATGATATCATTAGGAGATATAACAAGGATATCTTCGATAGTATACCCCCATAACTTATTGTTATTATCAGAAAACGCATTTATTTTTAGATTTAGTTTCTTGAAAATATTTAAAAAATTCCGGCCTGTTTTTTGAGAACCAAATAATACCGCTTTGTCCAGAGATTGAATATTTTTGATATTATATTTTTTTTTAATAAACTCCTGGTGTATTTTATTACTTTCTGGTAACTTAGCTAAAATTTCATTCAATAATTCCATAAATCCACCATATTATATTTGTTGTTCAATCATTAATTTTGTTTCATTTGATATACATTCTAAGGAAGTATATTTAGGATTAAATCCGTATTTTCCAGCTAATTTGTTGATTGAATAATAATTATCTTTTATTCCCGAGTTATTATTGATTTTCATAATATTATCAATCGAATAAATTAAACTATAATTTTTTATAAAAAAATCAATGATTTCAAATTTTGTAATCGTTTTCATACTATACAAATCTAAAGCAATATTAATATTTTTACTTTCAATTAACTTATCCACCATAAAAAAAAGGTCTTCAGGATGAACATAATCTCGAATGACATCATAGTTATTGGTCTTGAATTCTCTATGATTCATAACGCAATCAATTATATCTGTCACTAAATAACCGGCGCCCAATTCAATAAAACGGCTGAAATATGAATAAATTCTTAAATCTACAATAGATAGTTCCGGATAAGCTCGATGCTTTGCCTCAGCATTGATCTTGGCCAGGGAATAAAAATCTTTCTCATCGATATGATTTATATCAAGTTGTATTTTTGTCAATTCGTTTACGGGATTTTTAAAATCCTTTCCAAAAACAGCACCGCTGCTAAAATTAATATATTTTGTTTCTCTATTTTTTTCGATATAATCAAGTATAAGATTATCATAAGATTCAGTTAAGCGAAATATGTCTTTTAATATATTCCTTGATTTGTTTGGTGTTCCGATCCCAATACAATTAATTATAGTTTGATAATTATCGTTATTGAGTTCATCAAAGTTTTTCTGTTCATAATTGATTTTCAGAGGAAGTGTTTTAATAAATTTTCTTACTTTTTGTGAATCTCTCGCATATAAATGTAAGTTGTATTTTTTTGTTAAATCCAAAAAATAAATCAGACTTTTCGCAATATGCGAAGTAGCGCCAAAAATAGCTATTTTAGGTTTTACTGCCATATTTTCGATCTTTTTCAATTCCGGAATTGAACTTATATTCAAATCTGCGTTAGATTTAAGTAATTCTTCTCTTTTATCGTATCCAAATAAAACAGCAATAGTTCTCAAGCCATTTTCTTTACCTGCAATTATATCCGAAACAGAATCCCCAACCATTACAGCTTGTTTAGGATCAATTTTATATCTTTCAATCAATATTGAAATCATTTCTTTTTTAGTAAAATTTCCAATATTTTTATCATCTGTATTAATAATATCTGTAAAATAACCCCGGACTTCCAACTTATCTAAAATCCGAAGCGTAGGTTCTTTTCTCTTACTGGTTGCTATATACAATTTACAATCGTTATTTGTTAAATACTTTAAAATATCCAAAACTCCCGGATATAAAGTTGTTTCCGGGTAATCTATATTATCGTAGACCTTTTTAAAAATAGACGAAATGTTCTTAATAATGTCATCATTAAAATGAGGTGAAAGATTTTTAATCATCTCTATAAGAGGAGGGCCTACTTTAATAAAATTAAGCCCTTCCGGTTCAGTTAATCCGGCTTCTCTATAAGCTTTACTTATACAATCTATAATATCTTTTTCTGAGTCAATAATAGTTCCATCCAGATCAAAAATATAATGTTTTAACATTTATACTATATACTCCCATTAATGTGATTTTAAATTAAATACTATAATAATATTATGTCTGCTTTATAATTATATTTGTTCAATAGAAAATTCTTAATTTCATCACCATAAACTATACTGGAAATAAAGACTTTACAATCTTGGTTCTTTAAATAATCCGGACTTTCTATTCTTTTATTTAACAATGATTTTCCTTTATTAGATTTATCTCTATCAACAAAACATCTTATATTAGCATTTTTAAGATTTGTATCCGCTAATAATCTTGATGTCAGCGAACCTACTCCATAAACAATTATCTCATCTTTTTCTATTATTAATTTATCGATTATCTCACTTATTTTTTCTATTTGAGTTTTCGATGATTTTATGTATTTCTTTATTTTAGATATCCCCACTTTATCTTTACAGTAAAAAGATTGTAACTTCTTCCCTTTTTTACAAATAATCAAAAGCTCATTTGTTTTGTAAAAATCAGTATAATAACTTTCATAATCAACAACTTTTAGTTTATATTTTAAAAACAAGTTTTTTATCACACGTATATTAAAAAAATTTATATGTTCAATTGAAAATTCATGGAAAGGTTCTCTGGGCTGTAAATTAAAATTGTCTGTATCAGGAACTGCGAAATACATTAAGCCATCATCTTTCAATAAGTTTATTACCGACGGCAATAAAAAACCTATGTTATTTATATGTTCGAGAACTCCGGACATAATTATTAAATCAAATTTTTCATTTGTTTTAAAATCGCTTATATTAGAATTATCTACCTTAATTTTATGCTTTGCGAAAGCAATTTCAGAACAATCCTTAGAGGGATCAATTCCTAATAACTCGTTATATCCATTTACTTTAAATTCGTTCAATAAATCACCTGTTGAACATCCGATATCCAATATTTTTATATTGTTTAATTTTTGATTTTCTTTAAGATATTCACTTACAAAGTTAAAACTTTTATTGTGAATTTTTCTCAAACCCTCAGGAATATTACCATTATCATATAGATATTTTTTATTTTCAAAATAATATTTATTGTAATCCTCTTGTGATATGATATTATCAGCATATACAAAACCGCATTGTTTACAATTCACAATATTGTGTTTAATAATATCCTCAGCTTGAGGAATAAAATATTTTTGTTCCCACAATAATTCTTTTTGTTCACTATCACATATTTCACATTTTCTTAACATTATTTCTATGCTCCCAAACTACTTCGTTTCTTCCAATACAGGAATAATCATGTTATTTTTAAATTCTTCTCTATCTAAAAACGGCAATAAATCCTCCAACGGTTTTGAAACCATAGATCCATCTTTCTTAACCAGTGACGAAACTTTTGGAGCAACTTGTTCATTTGGGTTAATCATCACTTCACAAATAACCGGGCCATCCGTTAAAAGAACTTTCTTAACTGTTTCTTTTAATTCATGATTCTTTGATATTTTAAAAGTTGTTACACCGTATGCGTTAGCAACACGGATAATACCAGGGAGTGTTAAACCGCTTGATGGATCTGAAGCCACCAAGTTGCCATTAAAATAATTCTTTTGAGTAGTTTTAATCGAGCCGTAACCGTCATTATTAAGGATAAAAAATTTTATCGGTAATTTTAACCTGGCTATAGTTTCCAAATCCTGAATATTTAATTGAAAACCGCCATCTCCATTTGTACAAATCGTTTTTCTTTTATTACTGGCTAGGCAAGCACCTATTGTAGAAGGTAAGCCAAAACCCATAGCCCCTAAACTGGGCGAATTTAAAACACGTTGCCCGGCTTTTATTCTAAAAGCTTGTAATGGGATATCGCTACAAGCACCTGAACTTCCGGGTACAAAAATATCAAATTCCGCCATTTCTTCAGATAAAACATCCACTAAAGCATAGGTGCTTACAAACTCTGTTTGGTTCCAATGTTCCTTTGTAATCACCGGATATTTATTGACCCAATTTTTACATTTCGACAGCCATTCGGAACGATCCTTTCTTTCAACTGATAAAATCTTTTTTAACAATTCATTTATGAAATATCCTGCATCGGAACAAATCGGAATATCAATCTTAAACTTAAATTTACTAAGCTCCGCTTGATCAATATCAACAATAATTTTTTTAGCTTCTCTGGCAAAATTTTCATGAGAATATCCGATTTGGCCAAAATCCAGTCTTGCTCCTATAGAAATTATCATATCGGCGTTTTGCTGTATAAAATTAGCGCCCCTTTGTCCGACTGAACCTGGCCGTCCAAAAAATAAGTCATGGTTTTCCGGCAATATATCAATAGCTTTCCATGTCGTTAAAACTGGGAATTTAAGCTTTTCAATAAGATCCAAAAAATTATTTTTTGAATTAGCCAATTTTATACCGTATCCTGCAAGTATGACAGGCCTATGAGAGCGATTTAACAAATTAATAACATTAGAAATTTGGTTATCTGAATTATCAGCCGAAAGTTCTATTAAATCGAATGATTTCAATTGAGTTTCCTCGATCATACTGGCTTGAATATCGAGTGGTATATCAATCCATACCGGACCCGGTCTTCCATTTTTAGCAATATAAAAAGCTTTTTCTAAATGATATTTTATTTCTAGCGGATTAGTAACCGCAACTGCATACTTGGTAATTGGTTTAACGACTGAAACAATATCAATCTCTTGAAACCCCAGCATTCTGATTCCTGATTTACCTGACATATCAGAAGTTTTTACCTGACCGGATATTATCAGTAAGGGAATCGAATCTGCCCAAGCTGCTGCTACGCCGGTAATAGCATTGGTTCCACCAGGCCCGGTTGTTACGAGTGCAATTCCTATGTTGTTATTGTATTGGGCATAGGCACCGGCGGCTATAGAAGCGGTTTGTTCATGTAAACAGCATATATAGTCCAATTCCTTATTTCTACCAAGTGAATCTATTAAATGCATGCATCCACCGCCTGAAAGTGTAAACACATGCTTTACTTTCTGTTTTACTAAAAACTTCATAACGTAATCTGATAACTTTGTCATATCATCCCCAAAAAAATAATAATTTTTACTTAGAGTTATTCCAATCTGGCCAGTATGTCAATTCGGTTTTTCGATTTAAGTTATTGGATACTTCCTCTTCATAATAAGAATCTCCTTTTACATAGGTTGTCGAAATCTCTTCAAATATAACACCAGTGGTTGATGTAAAAGAATGCTCCATTTCCCTTTCAATTGAAAGAATATCTCCAGCTTTAAGCGATTTTACTTCACCTTTTATAGTAACTAACAATTCTCCATATAATATATGTAAAGTTTCTTCCTTCATTTTATGCTTATGGTTGGGGTATTTCTGATTAGGAAAAAGTACAATTAACATCTTACAATATTCGCGGTTTATAATATTTATTAAAACAGCGCCCCACTCATAAAATTTATCAAAGCCATAATGATACGATATCATTACGTCAACCTGGTTGGGAATCATTATTTTAGCTTTATTCAACATCTTCTGAACATTTTTTGTGATTTTTGCTATTTCACTTCTTAAAAGAACAAAAGACACGTCATCCCATAAAATTGCTCCATTTTTTTCTATATCTTTTTTAAGGGTCAATTCGAGATATTTTGAAAATTCATTCGCGACAATTTGTTTTTCAATGTTTGGCATAGCAAAGAATATATCTTCTTGTGATAATTTTTCACCCGCTTTCATAGATCGTTTCAGATACATGCCTCTATGGAGATCTCTTAAGTCTTGTTTTTCTTTATTACTGCATTCATATCTTTTATCTTTAATTCCGCACATTTCATAAGCAGACAGTGCTGAATTCAGCCATTTTTTATATTGTTCCGGAGTTGCGGAATAAGCATTCAAATCATACTTATCCGTTTTTAAACCTATATGCTTCTCAAACATAGCAGAACCTTTTGCGACTGCTATTTTTATAGAATCCAGATTGTCCGGTGATTCATGGGTTGAAAATCCGATAGGAACTCCTTCATAACGTTTCTTTAAAAAATCAATCTGGTTTAATTGTAAATGAGCATTGCTTGTAGGATATTCACCTACACAATGCATTAATGCAAAATGCTTCTTTCTATGCTGAAAAAATGATACTACCTTATCAATTTCTTCAAGTTTTGCTCCTGCTGTAGAAGCTATAATCGGCATACCGGTCTGAACTACTTTCTCCAATAAAGGCCAATCATTAAAATAGCAGCTTGGAATTTTTATGATATCATATTGATTCTTTTCTATCGACGCTACCGATTTTTCATCAAAAGGCGTGCACATGGTAATAAAACCAAGCTTTTCAGCTTCATCTTTAAGTATTTTATACTGATTGTCAGTTAACATTGTTTCGGTAAATCTTTTAATAAGTTTTATATCTTTACTATTAACAAAATCAGGATGTACAAATGTATCAATATACCTATATTGAAATTTTATTGAAAACTGAAATGAAAAATTTTTGGTTACCTCGTGAAAGGAGCGAATTATATTCAGCCCATGCTCAACATCTCCTTGATGATTATTTGCCATTTCCAAAATAAATAAATTATCAAAAGTAATATTTTTTTTCAACATAGAATACTCCTTAATTTAAATAAAATTTATTTATTAATAAAAATTTAACAAGCGGGCCGCTTGACCCGGTTTAATTCCTCAAAGGTTGCTTCGATTCCTATAGTGTATCAGCGTAATACCCCGCTGCTTGCTGCGGGGTAGTTTATTAAACGGCCCACTATTAGTCATTCCCAGTCATCTGTCCTTATAAATTCCGGATTAACACCTTTCTCAGCCAGATAATTTTTGAAATTTTTAATCATAACCGGAGGGCCGGAAATGAAATAGGTGGAATCCGGGACGTTTTCTTCAAAGATCTTTTTTATATCAAGCATACCTTCGTTATCCTGATAAATAATTTTTGTTATCAGTGAATTATTGATAGATTTTGCTTTATCGATTTCAGATGTATAAATATTGTGGTTTTTATCTCTAACACCGAGGTATAATTTTGGATTAATATAAAAACTGAAATTGTTGCTTGTAAATAGTGAGAGAAAAGGAGTTATTCCTGTGCCGCCGGCGATAAAAACAGTGTTTTCTTTTGAGTGGGATTTTATAAAAAGTTCGCCGTAAGGTAATTTTAAATAAAGATGTTTTCCAGGCTGAAGTTCCCTGGACATTCTTCCGGTAAACCGGCCTTTAACCGAGTAAGTGATTTTTAAAAAAATTTCCTCGCAGCATGTCTGCATGGAAAAGCATCGGGATTCCGGCCAAGGATCGGAAGGGTTGTAATCATCGAGGGCCAGATGAAGGAATTGCCCCGGAAGATATTTATAAGGTTTATCAAGGCTTTTAAAAGACACCACATAAATATCGTTAACAGGGCTTTCAATTTTATGAACTTCGGATTTGTATTTCTTAACAATCGCCATTTACCGATCCCTGACTTTTATTTGTAATTTGCCATAAAGGCATCTAAAACCGATTCAATATATTGAAGCATCTCATCCGTAAGACCCGGATATGTGCCGAGGAAAAATGTATTGTTCATTATAAAATCCGTATTATTTAAATTATCGGCGATTCTATAATTCAAACCCTCAAAGCAGGGCTGGCGGGTTATATTGCCTGCGAATAAATAGCGGGTTTCAATCAGATTATCGTTCAGATGCTTTACCAGGTCATTTCTTTTAAACTGCGTGTTGTTTTTTACGGTGATAATATAGGCAAACCATGCGGGGTCTGCGTCTCTGGTCGCTTGGGGCAGAATAAAATACGGCGAGTACTTTGAAAAAATTTTCTGATATGTTTTAAAATTCTTTTTCCTTTTTTCACAGAAAGCTTCAAGCTTATCCATTTGGGCGCTTCCGATCGCTGCCTGCATATCGGTCATTTTTAAATTGTAACCGATTTCGGAATACACATATTTGTGATCGTAACCGGCAGGCAATGTTCCGAACTGCTGTGTAAAACGTTTTCCGCAGGTATTGTTCTCGCCGCTGCTGCAGTAGCAGTCCCTTCCCCAATCCCTGAAAGATTTAATTATCTTTGCCAGCTCTTCATCATTGGTAATTACCGCTCCGCCTTCTCCTGTGGTAATATGGTGCGCGGGATAGAACGATAATGTGGCAATGTGTCCGAATGTGCCGGTATAGTGGTCTTTGTATTTGCTTCCGAAAGCGTCGCAATTATCCTCAATAAGCCACAAATCATGCTTATCGCATATTTCAAGGATTTTTTCCACATCAAAAGGGTTGCCTAGAGTATGGGCAATAAAGATGCATCGTGTTTTGGGAGTTATTGCTTTTTCAAGCATTTCTATATCGATATTGTAAGTTTTTAAGTTTACATCCACAAAAACAGGTATAAGCCCGTTCTGAATAATAGGAGTAACGGTTGCCGGAAAACCGGCTGCGACGGATAAAACTTCATCACCGGGTAAAAGCCTTTTTTTGCCGAGCTTTTTCGAGGTTAGGGCTGAAAAAGCCAGTAAATTGGACGATGAACCCGAATTTGTAAGAAGGACATTTGTAACCCCAAGAAAATCGGCGATTTTTTCTGAGAACTCTTCCGCGAACCTTCCTTCGGTAAGCCAAAAATCCATGCTTGCCTCTACTAACTTGATTATCTCACTTTCATCAAAAACCCTGCCTGCGTAACGGACTGTATCAACCCCAGGAGTAAATTTTTTATTTTTAAGTTTATCTTCATAATTTTTTATTATTAAGCCGGTCAATTCCTGATTCAGCATGAATTCCTCCTATCGATCCTTTGCCCAGGTTTCGTTAATGTATTGAGCCTTTTTAACGTATTGATTGATTTGATTAACAGTAAATTGATACATATCAGGTATCCGGTCGGCCGGTTTTGATCTTTCATAAAATTCCCGGTACCAGTGCACAGTTTCCCCGATAGCTTCTTTTATTCCGTAAACCGGCCGCCATTTTAATAATGATTGAGCTTTACTGATATCAAGCTTTAAAAGACCGGCTTCGTGCGGTTGTTTGTCAGGGTTTAATCTCTTTTCTCCTTTTCCCCATAACCTGATAACTTCATCGACAACTTCCTCAACAGAAATAACGCTTTCATCATAAGGCCCGAAATTCCAGCCTTCGCTGTATGATGTGCCGTTCTTCATCATCAAAGCTCCCAGCCATATATACCCGGCCAGCGGTTCAAGGACATGCTGCCAGGGACGGGTTGATTTAGGATTGCGCAAGACAATCGGATTATTTTCGGAAACCGCACGGACGCAATCGGGAATTAACCGGTCCTCGGCCCAATCTCCACCTCCGATCACATTCCCTGCCCTGACCGATGCAAGAGAAATATGATGGCTTTTTCCATAATCATTTTTATTGAAATAGGAATTACGGTAAGCCGACACGATAAGCTCCGCACAGGCTTTACTTGAGCTGTATGGATCGTAGCCGCCGAGAGGATCTGTTTCCCTGTAACCGTAAATCCATTCCCTGTTTTCGTAGCACTTATCTGTTGTAATGACAATGCAGGCTTTAACGGAATCGCAATTACGGACTGTTTCAAGAATATTCAGCGTACCTATGGCGTTTGTTTCATAAGTCTCTTTTGGTAAATCATAAGACTGCCTGACTAAAGGCTGTGCAGCTAAATGAAAAACAACTTCAGGCTGTGTGTCATGAAAAACCTTAAATAAGTTTCGATCATCAAGAATGTTACCTTCGTGGTGACGGATTTGATCTTTTAATTTTAATGATTCGAACATATTCGGCTTTGTGGGAGGGGCAAGAGAATAACCGGTTACAACAGCCCCCATTTCTTTCAGCCAGATTGATAACCAGCTTCCTTTAAAACCGGTATGTCCGGTTATAAGTACTTTTTTATTTTTGTATGAATTATTAAACATATTAAGCCCAGACCCCTTAAATATTACCAGTTATCCGCGATCTTATTACAAAACTCTATATTTTACGAACGCTTATAATTATAGCATTATAACTGATCAATATATAAAACAAACAGGTAATATTTTATAATATTAAATATTATTTATCAAATTTTCAAATTTGTAATAAATTATGAAAAGCAAAGCTGATTTTTATTGGATTACCAATTATTCAACACCATAATTTTACTCAATAACTTTTGAGAGCCTACTATATGTGTAAATTCGTCATTAATACCGACTCTCTTAAAATCCGCTTTTAACCCGCTTTCCGCAATTACTTCTGCAACCGCACTACCGAGACCGCCTATTATATTATGTTCCTCAAGAGTTATAATTGGAATTTGCTGAAGAATCAAATCAAGAATCATGTCTTTATCAAAAGGCTTAATAGTAGGATAGCTTACAAGGCAGATCTTTTTCCCGTGAGCAGCCGCTTCATCCGTGATCTGTTTTCCCTGTTCCAGCATATTGCTGGTTGTAATCAAAATCAAGTCGCTGCCCTGAGTTATTTTAACGGCTTTACCAAGAGTAATTTTCGCCGAATCAGGATGGATATTCGGTTCACCGCCTTTACCCAGCCTGAAATACATCGGGCCATTGTAATTAAAGCTTTCTTTCAACAAACAACGCAGCTCTACCGGGTCTCCCGGGCAGCAAACGGCCATATTGGGTAAAGACCGCATAATCGCAATATCTTCAATGGAATGATGAGAAGCACCCGCTGCTCCGTATGAATATCCTGCGCCCACTCCGATAATCCGGACATTGGTTTTCATATATGCAACATCTATTCTAATCTGTTCAAAACATCGCATCGTAATAAAAGGGATTATGCTATATGCATAAACAATTTTTCCGGATAGGGCCAATCCGGCCGCGACACTTATCATATTCTGCTCGGCTATTCCGACATTCAGATACCGGTCGGGATGAGCTTTTATGAATTTTTCCAGAACAGAATATCCCAGATCTGCGGATAAAAGGAAAATCCTGCTATCGGTTTCGGCTTGTTCAATCAGGCAATTAATAAATGTATTTCTCATAATCAACTGTCTATATCATTCAATGCTTGAGATAATTGTTCGTCATTTGGCGACTTGTAGTGCCATTCCAGCTTATTTTCCATAAAAGGGACCCCTTTTCCCTTAACAGTGCGGGCAATAATAGCTTTCGGTTTATCCTGCTTGATTTTTAAAGTTTTCTCCAATTCTTTAATATTATGGCCGTCAATTTCATATACTTCCCAACCGAATACTTTCCATTTTTCAGCCATATTTCTCATATCAATTATATCATCGGTGTATCCAAATCCCTGCAATTTATTTAAGTCTATTATCGCTGTTAGATTATTTAATTTCATCGTTGCGGCAAGCATTACAGCTTCCCAAACTGAACCTTCATTACATTCCCCATCTCCTATAAGTACAAAAATCCGTGAAGGATTATTATCTGTTCTTCTGGCTATTGCCATTCCAACTCCGATTGACAGGCCATGCCCGAGTGAGCCGCCCGATGTCTCTATTCCCCGAACAATTTCCATATCAAGATGGCCGGGCAATATGCCATTATCAATATAAAAACGTTTTAAATAATCTTTCGGGAAAAAGCCCCTGACAGCCAGGGTAGCATATAAAGCGGCACTGGCATGAGCTTTGCTCAAAATAAATATATCCCTGTCGGTTTTATCGGGATGGGTCGGATCGATGATCATAATTTTATAATAAAGGGTATAAAGTATATCAACAATCGATAAACATGAACCTATATGTGATGAGCCTGAAATATGCATCATATTAATAATGGATTTCCTTATCTCGTTTCTTATATTCAATCATTTCTCCGGAACTGCTTTTTAATAAGAATATTATAGATTTTTATTGCTTCCATATTTTCCAGGGCGCATTTCCCGTATTCCATAATGCATCCAGATCGATTTTATCCCTAAGCGTATCCATAGGCTTCCAGAAACCCATATGTTTATAAGCGCCCAATTGCTTTTCTTTTGCTATATTTTCAAGAGGATCCTTTTCCCAGACAGTTTCATCGCCATCTTTAATGTAATCAAAGACTTCCGGTTCGAGTACAAAAAACCCGCCATTGATCCATGCGCCATCCCCGCGGGGTTTTTCCTGAAAACTGATAATTGTATTACTTTCATCTATTTCGATGGCACCGAATTTGCCGCTTGGCTGTACCGAAGTAACCGTCGCTAATCTACCGCTGTTTTCATGATAAGCTATCAATTCATCAATGTTTATATTCGCTACGCCGTCGCCGTATGTCAGCATAAAACGTTCATTACCGATGTATTTTTGTACTCTTTTGATTCTGCCGCCGGTCATAGTATTTGGCCCTGTATCAATTAAGGTAATTTTCCAGGGTTCTATGATGGAATTATGATAAACGACCTGATTTGTTTTCAAGTCTATTGTAACATCGGCAATATGCTGGGAATAATGATGAAAGTATTCTTTAATGATATAACTTTTATAGCCGGTACAAATTATAAAATCATTAAAACCGTAAGCGGAGTAAATTTTCATAATATGCCAGATTATAGGTTTGCCCCCGATTTCTACCATCGGTTTCGGTTTGATTTCAGTTTCCTCGCTCAAGCGTGTGCCAAGCCCGCCCGCAAGAATGACTACTTTCATTCATATCCTCATATTTATTGATTTTATAAATTTAAGAGGCGATAATTTCAATTATCCCATATTTAACCAAATATTATAGTTCATTAATGTTTTTTTTTCAATAATTGTATATCTGAATATTGAAGAACCTCAAAAGATCAACCAATGTTTAATTATTTGCTAAGGAAACTAATATTCTTTAGGATATCGATTTTCGTAAAAAATAGACATATCAGGTTTGTTGTTATAAAATATATGGCTGTTTATTATTAAGATTAATTTTTGCGGGTATAATATGAGAAAGAAAGCATTAGTTACCGGCATTACCGGGCAGGATGGGGCTTATCTCACTGAGTTTTTGCTGGGAAAAGATTATGAAGTTCATGGTATTAAAAGAAGAAGTTCATTATTTAACACTGCCAGAATAGATCATCTATATAAAGATCCTCATGAAAAAGATGTAAAATTTCATTTACATTACGGCGATATGACCGATTCAACCAATTTAATAAGAATAATCCAGGAAGTCCAGCCTGATGAAATCTATAACTTGGCCGCGCAATCGCATGTAAAAGTTTCATTTGAAACGCCGGAATATACCGCTAACGCTGATGGGATAGGGACACTAAGGTTGCTTGAAGCTATAAGAATATTAAAGCTGGAAAATAAAACACGCTTTTATCAAGCATCCACCTCCGAATTATATGGCAAAGTTCAGGAAACCCCTCAAAACGAAACGACCCCTTTCTACCCGAGAAGTCCTTACGGTGTGGCAAAGTTATATGCCTATTGGATAACAGTTAATTACAGGGAAGCATATAATATATTTGCATGCAATGGCATTCTTTTTAATCATGAAAGCCCGGTCAGGGGTGAAACATTTGTAACCCGCAAAATCACAAGGTCGGTAGCCAGAATTAAGATGGGTCTTCAAAAAAAGTTATTCTTAGGCAATTTAAACTCCAAACGTGACTGGGGACATGCCAAAGACTATGTGGAAGGGATGTGGCTTATACTTCAGCAGAAAAATCCTGGCGATTATGTTCTGGCGACGGGCGAGACTCATACCGTAAAGGAATTTATTGAGATGGCTTTCAAAGAAGCCGGAATAGATTTGACCTGGAGCGGTATCGGGGTTGATGAAAAGGGGTTGAATAAAGAAAACAAAGATATATTGGTTGAAATAGATCCGCGGTATTTCAGGCCGACGGAAGTTGAGCTGCTTCTCGGCGATTCGTCAAAAGCCAGGCGTGAACTGGGATGGAAACCTAAATATGATTTGAAAACGCTCGTAAAGGAAATGATCAGAGGGGACCTGATAGAAGCCGAAAAAGAGCTTATTCTTAAAGATAATGGATACCGTATATTGAATCAGCATGAATAAAATATTTATAAAAAAGTTGAGGTTTTAGATGATATACCGCTCAAGGGCTCCGTTAAGACTTGGCCTGGCGGGAGGCGGGACAGATGTAAGCCCTTATTCAGAAATATATAACGGTAATGTATTAAATGCCACTATAAGTTTATTTGCATATGCATCGATCGAACCTCGAAATGACGATAAGATCGTGTTTAACCTGGCCGATAAAAATATTGTAGAAGAATTTAATACCGATAAGCGACTTGAGCTTGATGGGAAGATGGATCTGTTTAAGGGTATATATAATAGGTTATCAAGGGACTATTTCCAGGAACCACTCTCATTTGAATTGACTACTTTCGTTGATGCGCCGGCCGGGTCTGGACTGGGGACTTCTTCCACACTGATAGTTTCAATAATCGGGGCTTTTGTCGAATGGTTAAAACTGCCTCTCGGTGAATATGACATCGCTCACCTTGCTTATGAAATTGAGCGGAGAGATTTGCAAATGATGGGGGGTAAGCAGGATCAATACGCGGCTACGATCGGCGGGATTAATTTTATGGAGTTTTATAAGGATGATAAAGTAATCGTCAACCCTTTGAGGATCAGGGAAGAGTATATAAATGAAATGGAAATAAATATTTTATTATATTATACGGGAACAAGCCGGCTTTCATCAAAAATTATCGAGAAACAGGCAAATAATGTGATCCAGAAAAATGAAAAATCCATTGAGGCAATGCATAAGCTAAAAGAGCAGGCTGTAATGATGAAGGAGGCCGTACTTAAGGGCAGCCTTTCTCAAATCGGTGAAATACTCGACTTCGGCTGGAAAAATAAAAGGCAAATGGCCGAGGGCATAACTAACAGCACAATCGATGAAATTTACGATACCGCGATTAAAGCCGGTTCAACCGGCGGCAAAATGACGGGAGCCGGAGGCGGCGGGTTTATGATGCTTTATTGCCCAAAAAATTCAAGGTATAAGGTAATTGAAGCTTTAAAGAAATTCGGCGGTGAATTCAGACGCTATCAGTTCATACAAAAGGGGCTGACATCATGGAAAAATTAATGTTGCATAAATATTTAAAATAGCAGGAATCTATGAACAAGTTCTTAATTACCGGCTGTTCCGGTTTTGTTAGCAGGCATTTTCTTGATTATCTGGAGAGTATGGAAATAAATGCCAGCATAATGGGGATTGATGTAAATCCGATCAATCTGGAAAACAGAAAATATCAATTTATCAAATGGGAATTTGTCGAGCTGGATTTGCTGGATAAGGATAAAATACAATATTATATTTATCAGTTTCAGCCGGATTATATACTACATCTTGCTTCATACAGCAGTGT
The DNA here is from genome assembly GCA_963783575.1 of uncultured Spirochaetota bacterium. Lineage (GTDB taxonomy): Bacteria > Spirochaetota > Brevinematia > Brevinematales > JAOACQ01 > CAWEAK01. The sequence goes on from CAWAOD010000011.1 coordinate 323,912, forward strand.
GGCATTCAGCTGGCAAAACCCGGTAGTAAGTTTTCAAAACAATATCAATATTTACCTTAATTTATTAGAGGCATTGAGATTATCTAAAATTAAATGCAGGGTATTATCTGTAGGTTCTTCCGAAGAATATGGAAATATCAATCAATCCAAATTACCGTTAAGGGAAGAATACACCGTCGATCCGGTAAGTCCCTATGCTGTTGCCAGGGTCTCTCAGGCAATGCTGTCAAAAGTTTATGTGGATGGCTTTGGATTGGATATTGTAATTACACGCTCATTCAATCATATAGGGCCTGGACAGAAGGATAATTATGTTATAGCCTCTTTAGCTAAGCAGTTAGTTGAAATGAAAAAGAAATTAAGAACGGAATTAATTGTTGGCGATGCATCAATAGTTAGAGATTTTGCAGATGTCAGGGATGTTGTTTCGGCTTATTATTTACTTTTGCAGAAAGGTATTAATGGTGAAATTTATAATGTTTGCAGCGGTGTCGGGTTTTCAATAAAAGATTTAATAAAAAAAATGGCAAAAATTTTACAGATTGATGAAAGATTGAGAGTAAACCCTGATTTAATCCGTCCTAATGACAACCGTATGATCATTGGTTCTAATGAAAAAATAAAAAAGGAAACGGGCTGGAATATTCACTATTCAATTGATATAACTTTAAATGATATCATCAATGAATGGATGGAAAAATAAGAATACTAAATATTATTTTATTTATTTTCTAAAATTTCCTATAATGAATGCATTTTTTAATATGAAGATTTCATAAAGCTTACAGAAAAGTTTTAAAAGGCACTTATTAAATTATTATTAACATACTTTTGTTTAATATAATTTCAGAATTAAGGAGGCATAAATGAGTTATAAGTATATAAGCATTAAGAATTTCTACTTATTCTTAAAAGACTTAATCCGTTTCAGAAACTTCGTTTTAGAACTGGCAAGAAAGGATTTTACGAATCGTTATCTTGGTTCATACCTTGGAATCATTTGGGGTTTTGTCCAGCCCTGGATTTCGATAATCATAATGTGGTTTGTTTTTCAAGTAGGATTTAAATCGCAACCGGTAGATAACTTTCCATTTATATTATGGTTAATGTGCGGTATGATACCCTGGTTTTTCTTATCTGAAAGCATTAATGGAGCGACGGGTTCAATTTTAGAATACAGTTATATGGTAAAAAAAATAGTGTTCCGTATAAGTGTTCTTCCAATAATAAAAATATTATCCTCTTTATATGTTCATCTTGTCTTTATAATCTTTCTTTTCATTATGTTTTTTATTTATAAATATATCCCCACTATATATAATTTACAGATTTTATATTATATTATTGCTTCGATAGCTTTTGTTTTAGGCCTATCATGGATAACAGCTTCGTTAATGGTTTTCCTGAAGGATGTCGGTCCTCTGGTAACGATCGTACTGCAATTATTCTTCTGGCTAACGCCGATATTCTGGTCTTTTTCGACCGCCAGCGGAACAATTAAAAAATTTATTCCTTTTTTAAAACTAAATCCTATTTATTATATTGTGGAGGGATTTCGCGATTCTTTTATCTATCAGAAATGGTTCTGGGAGCATCCTTTACTTACCGTATATTTTTGGGGATTAACATTGTTATTATGGATATTTGGAACAATTGTTTTTAAACGGTTAAGACCGCATTTTGCGGATGTATTGTAATTTTTATATTAAATGAGGTAAATAAATGAGCGAAGAAGTTGTAATAAAGGTTGAAAACCTATCGAAGATTTATAAATTATACGATAAACCAATCGACCGGATGAAAGAGGCGCTGAGTCCCATTCATAAAAAGTACCACAAGGATTTTTATGCTTTGAAAGATGTGAGCTTCGAGGTTAAAAAAGGAGAGACTGTCGGTATAATCGGGAAGAATGGTTCAGGAAAATCAACCTTACTTAAGATTCTGACAGGCGTTTTATCGAAGACAAGTGGTAATATAATCACTAATGGAAGGATATCGGCGATACTGGAACTGGGTACCGGTTTTAACTTTGAATATACTGGATTGGAAAATATCATGTTTAACGGGACCATCCAGGGGTATTCTGAAAAACAGATGGAAAATAAAGTTGATGAAATCGCTGCTTTCGCGGATATAGGGGATTATATCAATCAGCCGGTCAAGACTTACTCTAGCGGTATGATGGCAAGATTAGCCTTTGCAGTATCCGTGAATTTTGAACCGGATATATTAATTATTGATGAGGCCTTGAGTGTTGGCGATATGCGGTTTCAGCAGAAGGCGATCAGAAAAATGAAAGAAATTATGGAAAAAGCTAAAGCATTGTTGTTTGTAACACATGATATTGCAGCTATTAAGAATTTTTGTTCACGATGTATATGGTTAATGGATGGCAGTATACATAAAGATGGTGAACCAAGTGATATTACCGGGCAATATTATACTTATATGACTTATGATATGATTAAAGAAAAGAACAGTTCTGATATTATGATTGAAAAAAATAAAAAAAGTGATAATGAAATTGAGTGGGATGATATTTCTAAGTGTGATCAAATTGGAAATAAAAAAGCATTAATTAACAAAGTGGCATTTTATCTTATTGATAGATATAGTAATAAGTTAATAAAAAAAATAGATTACTTATCTGGAGGGGAATGGGTTTCTGTAATTGCACAAATCGATTTTTATGATGATATTTATAATCCCATTATTAATGCAGATATAACTAATGAATTGGGAAATTTAATTTTTGGATTGAATAATTATTTTCTAAATTTGAATAGAGATAAAATTAATAAAGGAGAAAAAATAATAATAAGTTTTGATTTTGAAGTCCCAAAATTAAAAATTGGAAATTATTCAATTAGTATTTGTTTAGCAGATGGATATTATGGGAATGCCATAGTGAATCATTGCGTTTATGGAGCAATTATCTTTAAAGTTTATACAGAGAAATTTGATTCATCAATGAGGCATTATTATATATCATTAGAAGAGAATAAAATGAATATAAAGATTAGGAATGTTTAGAGGTGTTTTATGAATAATATTTTAGATAATAAATTTAGTGGATCAATTGTGATTGGTAATAAAGATAATATTAATTTAGGAGATAATGTTAGTTTTGGTGGCAATGTTATATTATATGCAAATGAGAAAATAGAAGTTGGGGAGTATACAATGATAGCAATTAATTCATTAATACATACATCAACACATGATTATAAAGATCATCCTATGAGATTAAAGAGAATAGATAGGCCAGTAAAAATTGGGAAACATGTATGGGTAGGTGCTAATAGTGTTATTTTGCCTGGTGTAATAATTGGTGATTATTCAGTTATTGGTGCCGGAAGTGTTGTTACTGCAAATGTACCGATTGGAGCTATTGTTGCCGGAAATCCGGCAAGAATTATCAAATATAGAAATAAGAATTGGTACAATAAAGAAATGTGCATTGAAAATAATGTCAAAGTTAACCTAGGATATATTAATAAAAAGATGAAAAAGAAATTCATAATTTTTTAAAGATAATTACTTAATTATGAGTGAAATAATTTATTGATACATTTAGGTCATAATGCATGTGTATGTCTATTATAAATATAGGGATATTATGTTAATTTCAAGAAGAAATAATAAATTGAGTAAAAAAATCCATTGGTTTTTCCAAAAGCTGCAATATATTCATAAGATAATTCTGATATTAAATTTTTGTTAACAAATGATTATTTGTTAGAAAAGAAATAAATAGAGGTTATATGTCAATTACATTAGATGTTTTATCAAAGTATAAAAATATGTATTTTGTAGAAACTGGGACCTATTTGGGAGATACTGTTAATAATGCTTTGAAAATTGGTTTTAATAATATTTACAGTATTGAACTTTCAGAAGATCTTTATGTGCAAAATATTGAAAAATATCAAAACAATAAAAATGTGAGTTTATTTTGTGGTGATTCTTCAAAAATTTTATTTGATGTAATAAAAAATATTAATTCAAAGATTACTTTTTGGTTAGATGCACATTATAGTGGAGGTAATACAGTTAAAGGTAAGAAAAATTGTCCAATAATTAACGAATTGAATTTAATAAAAAAACATAAACTTAAAAATCATATCATTTTGATTGATGATATTAGATTGTTTGGTAAAAACTATTTGTTACATGAAGACTTAGTAAGTTTATCTGAAGAAAAGAAAAATACATGTTTGTTTATTGATATTGAAGAAGATTATATTAAAGAAAAAATAATGCAAATAAATAAAAAATATCAATTTAGATATGAAAATGGAAATAAAAATAATGATATACTTGTAGCCTATTGTGAGGTATAATTTAAAGATGATTAATAAAAATGTTGGAACATTGAATGAAATAAAAAGATTTGAATGGGTAATTGATAAATTAAAAAGAATACCTTCAGGTAAAAAGATCTTAGATGCGGGTGCCGGAAAAATGAAATATAAACCTTATTGTTCCCATTTAGAATATGTATCTCAAGATTTCGGGAAATATGATGGTATGGGTGATGGTAAAGGACTTCAGACAAATGTTAGAGATAATACTAAAATAGATATAATATCAGATATTATTAAAATTCCAAGAAAAAGTAAATCTTTTGATGCTGTGATGTGTATAGAAGTATTAGAACACTTGCCGGAGCCTTTGTTGGCATTGAAAGAATTAGCTAGATTAATAATAAAGGGGGGGGATTTAATTTTAACTGCTCCTTTTTGTAGTTTGACGCATTTATCACCATATCATTTCACTACGGGCTTTAATAGATATTTTTATGAATATCATATGAAAAAACTAGGATTTGAAATAATAGAAATAACTGAAAACGGTAATTTTTTTGAATTTCTTGCACAGGAAGTTCGTAGAATTCCATATTGTTTACAAAAATATTGTTCTGAGATAACTACGGATGAAGATAACAATTTAATTGATGAAATATTGATTATGTTACAAAGATTTGCGGAAAAAGATCATTCTTCTCAAGAATTACTATGTTTTGGCTATCATATATTAGCGAAAAAGATCTAGTTTACAGGAGTTTTTATTGAAAATTATAAGAAATTATCCTATGATCTAGGAAACCAAATGTTTCAATATGATATAGGCAGGAATATATCATTTCAAAATAAAGTCAAAATATAAAATTAATATACAAAATTAAGAAGATAAATTTTTTGGTAATTATTCATTTATATAAAATGATTAATTTAAAATTACTGAAAATAATCATATAGATTGAATTTTAACAAGAAAAGATAAATGTTTTTTTTTATAGATTAATTATGAATAATGAGGAAATAAATGTTTTGGAATGAGAGGCTCAATTATGATGAACTTCCTGATTTAGGAAAGTCGCAATATTGGAGTCTGAACAAATTAAAGAAGTTTCAAAATGAAAGACTGAAAATAATTATTAATTATGCTTATCATAATATAAAAGCTTATAAAGAAAAATTCGATTTTACCAGTATTTCCCCAAAAGATATCAAATCAACAGATGATTTACATAAAATACCAATTACCACACGTGAGGAAATGCAAAACAATCAGAATTTTATTAATAATTCTTTGGTTACAAATACACTGTATACAGGTGGTTCAACTGGATCTTCACTTACATATTACGAATCCCAATTGGGTAGTCAAATGAGATGGAATGCCCATTTGAGAGGCTGGTCTTGGAATGGGTATAACCCAGAAAAAAAAATAGCTATTATAGCATCCCTGCAGGGTGGACTTTCTGAAAATGACAAAACTTTAAATCTTATTGGAGACTTGACGGAAGAAAATTTAAAACATAATACTAAAAAACTCATTGAATTTCAACCCCAACATATACGAGGGTATGTCAGTTCTATATATATAATGTCAAAATATTGTTTGGATCATGATATTAAAATATTGGGAATTGAGTCGATTGATCCTATATCAGAGAATTTATATGAGTTTCAGAGGGAAATTATTGAAAAAGTTTTTAACTGTAAGGTTTTTGAAGAGTATTGCTGTAATGATGGTGGAGCATGTGCCTGGGAATGCGAAGAACATAGCAACGGCTTACATTATTTTATGGAAAGAGCGATAATTGAAGAAATTGATGGAGAAATGATAGTAACTGATTTATGGAATTTAGGAATGCCTTTTATCAGATACAGGAATGGTGATCTGGTAGAATTTATAGAAAAGAAGTGTTCTTGCGGTAGAACTTTACCTTTAGTTAAAGTAAAGGGAAGAACAAATGATCTAATAATATCAAAGTCAGGGCCTATAAGTCCTACATTTTTGATGCATCATGGAATAGGAATTGGTTCTGCAAATTTTAGGTCAGGTATTAGAACGATACAATATATTCAGAAAAAAAACTATCTTCTTGAATTAAATATTGTTAAAAATGATTGGTGTACAAATAAAGAGATTGAGGATTTAAAAAATAAAATTTTAGAAATTACACATGGAATGGAAATTAATATAAATTTTGTAAAAGAAATAATAACAACTGCAAAGGGTAAACGAAGATTTATTATCAATGAAGATGAAGAATTGTTGAATCAATGGGGATATTAAGTTGATAGTTGTTAAACTTTCTGGTGGTCTTGGTAATCAAATGTTCCAGTATGCTACAGGATTGAGTTTATCCCTTAAAAATAAAACCCAACTTTTACTTGATTTATCTTATCTATTAGATAAAAGCCTAAGAGAGAATATAACTCATAGAGAATATGCATTAAATTGCTTTAAAATAAAAGCTAGATTTTTAAATAAAGTCGATGATTTAACTATAATAAAACAAAAAAATCTATTGTTTAATCCTGTAATATTAAATTCATCAAATAATACTTACTTGGACGGATACTGGCAATGTGAGAAATATTTTATTAATATTAGATCGAGACTTCTCAAAGAATTTAAATTAAAGATGAAACCGGACTATAATAATAAAGAACTGTTAAAAATAATAAACCATTGTAATTCAGTTGCGATCCATATAAGAAGAGGGGATTATGTGGCAAATCCACATACTAATCAGGTTCATGGTTTGTGTTCTATGGATTATTATAAGAAGGCTATAGATTATATTAATAAGAATGTTAAAAATCCGATTTATTATGTCTTTTCAGATGATCCTGAATGGTGTAGAATTAATTTAATTTTCAGAAATCAATATGAAGTAGTTGATATTAACACTTCAAATCAGGCTAGTGAAGATTTAAAATTGATGTCAAGTTGTAAACATTTCATAATTGCAAACAGTTCTTTCAGCTGGTGGGGTGCGTGGTTGTCCAAGAATAAAAATAAGATAGTTATAGCGCCTAAGCGATGGTTCAATAAAGAAGAAGCAAATATTAATGATATAGTTCCGGAAAAATGGATTAGAATTTAGAAAATTAAAAACATATTACAATATATCTATTTGTATTTACTATAAATTATAATGGTATAAGGAGGAGAAGTCCTCTTGGATACCAATCTGAAAAAATTGATTTAATAATGAACAAGTTCGCAATTATAGAAATATTAATGGTTTATGGAAGGCTGGAGCATATCCGATAGATGCTTGAAATTTATAAGGAAAATGATATAATTAATGTTGTGAAGAGATCGAAAAATATCGATAATAAAACGGCGAATTATTGTGGCCATATGCTTAATATTTCCATAGAGTATATTATAAGCATTACGAAACCGACAGCGATGAAATGATTCATATATTAAATGAATTTTTGAAACACATTTCTTCTGAAGTATAAAAGTACTAATTTTAAAGAAATAAGGAATATCAATGCAGACAGTATTATTAACCGGCTGCGCCGGTTTTGTCGGGCAAAAAACAGCAGAATTATTGCTTGAGAAAGGATATAGTGTGATCGGTATAGATAATTTAAATGATTATTATTCCATCCAACTAAAAAAACATCGGTTAAATCAACTGATGAATAAACAAAATTTTATGTTTTATAATTTAGATATAGAAAATAAAGACGCTTTAGAATCTGTTTTTTCCAATAATCATATCAAAGCAGTTATTAATCTTGCCGCCAGAGCTGGCGTAAGGTACAGTATTGTTAATCCATATATTTATTTTAGCACCAATGTTATTGGTACAATGAATATTTTGGAACAAATGAAAGATCATAAAGTAAAAAAAATGGTGCTGGCATCCAGTTCATCTTTATACGCCGGCCATCACTTGCCTTTTAAAGAGGATGAGCCGGTTAATAAGCCGATATCCCAATATGCGGCATCGAAAAAGGCTGCTGAGGTTTTGGCTTATACATATCATCATCTCTATTCCATAGATATTTCTATCCTGCGGTATTTCACGGTTTACGGACCTGCCGGAAGGCCGGATATGAGTTATTTTAAGTTTATTAAAAGTATCGATGAAGGAAAACCGATAAATATTTTCGGTGATGGCAAGCAATCCAGGGATTTTACTTATATTGATGATATCGCTGATGGAACTGTTAAAGCGCTCAGGAATGTGAACTACGAGATTATAAATCTCGGCGGCGGGAAAAAGCCGATCATAATCAATGATATGGTTGGGTTAATAGAGGGATATCTAAACAAAAAAGCTATTATCGAATATTTGCCTTTTAATGGTGCTGATATGATGGAAACCGGCGCTGATATCGGTAAGGCTAAAAATCTACTTAATTGGGAACCCGGAATTGATTTTGAAGAAGGGATTAAAAAATGTGTGGAATGGTACATTCAGAATAGAGATTGGCTGTGGAATATTGACGTTGTTGATTAGTAATTATAAAAAATGATTTTTTTTAATATTCATCTTATAATATTTGATTATAAAATAGCAATAGGACTTAAAAATGCCGAAAGTCAGCGTGATCATACCGTGTTATAATCTGGGTCAATATCTGGAAGAGGCTGTAGATTCAGTTCTTAATCAAACATACCAGGATTTTGAAATCATTATTGTTAATGACGGTTCCACCGATGAATTTACAGTCAATCTTCTTAAAAATTATCAAAAACCGAAGACCACCCTATTAAATACAAAGAACCAGGGACTTCCTTCTGCGAGGAATTATGGAATTGAACATTCAAGTGGGGAATATGTTTGCTGTCTGGATGCTGATGATAAATTTCATCCCAAATATTTAGAAAAAACTTTACAAAAACTTGTTAAAGATAAAAAAAAGGAATTTGGCTTTGTTACAACTTGGGTTGAGTTATTTGGTAATGAAAACAGGATATGGGAAACAGGTAATTATAACCCCGAACAGTTATCCTTTGAGAATATTATTCATGTAGCTTCATTATTTAGAAGAATTTGCTGGGATAAAGTTAATGGATACGCTAAAAACCTAGTTGGATATCAAGACTGGAATTTCTGGTTATCAATAATAAGTGAAGGGTTCAAATGGATTTGTATTAAAGAACCTTTATTTTATTATAGAATTAGAAAGAATTCTATGGTTTCAGGATCAAATAAAAAACGTAATATACTTTTTAAAAGGATAATCACAAATAATATTAAATTCTACAATAAAAATGTAAAAGAAATATTGTCATGTTTACGAGAAAAATGGTTAGTTGTCAGTGAGATGTATAATAATTCAAAATCAATATTAATTAATACTGAGTTCCAATTAAATGATATCAATATAAAATTATTAGATACAGAAAAGCAATTAAAAGAAGCATGGTATGATTCCAAAAATAATTGGGAAAATGCAAAACATGCTTGGAGTATTGTCGATCAAACTAATCAAAAACTATCAATAACTGAAAGTTTGATAAAAGGAAAAGAGCTAAATATTTTATCACTACAATCTCAGTTAGAAATTTCAAAACAACAATTTAATAATAATGAATTATTATTAAAAGACACATCTGGCAAATTATTAAAAATAGAAGAAGAATTGAATAATTATAAAGAAAAATTAATAAATACTGAGCAACAATTGAAAGAAGCGTGGCAAGATTCTAAAAGTAATTGGGAAAATGCGAAACTTGCATGGGGTATAAATGAAAGAACAAATCAAAAATTCTTTGAGGTTAATAATAATTTAGATATATTGAAACAAGATTTATTAATTTTAAAAGAAGAATTTAATAGGGAAAAAATAAAAAATGATTCATTAGAGGATAAAAATAATCAAATAACAAAAAAGTTGCAAGAAACCGAGGGTGAGTTAAGCATAACGAAGCAAAAGTTGCAAGAAACTGAGAGTGAGTTAAGAAAAATTATTACTTCAAAATCATATCAATTCATTGTATTATTTAAAGAGTCCAGACTGTCCAAAAAGAAATTCTTATTATTACCTTTCAGAATAATTTGGTTTTTTGTACCTCAAATAATAAAAAAGAGATTTAATAAATCTAAAAATTTTAAAAATATAATATATTTTTTAAAAGAGTTTCCTGTTTTTAAAAATTCTCCAAATATTACTGTATTAATGCCTGTTTATAATGCGGAAAAATATCTAAAAGAAGCAATAGAAAGCATATTATGTCAAACATGTTCTAATTTTGAATTATTAATAATAAATGATGGTTCAACAGATAGTTCAAAAAGTATAATTAATTCATACTATGATTACAGAATAAGATTAATAAATAACAAAAAAAATATTGGTATAACGAAAAGTTTAAATAAAGGATTAAAACTGGCTAAAGGGAAATTTATTGCACGAATGGATGCAGATGATGTAGCATATCCAACAAGATTGGAAAGGCAATATAATTATATGGTCGAAAATAAGATAGACTTCTTAGGTTCTTATTTTCATGCATTTAATGAATTAAATACAATCAATTATATTGGAGAATCACCACAATATCATTCATCATTATTATATCATTTTTGTTTTAGAAATTGTTTAGTACATTCATCAATGATGTTTATAAAGAAAGCTGTTATCAATATCGGTGGTTATGATATGAATGCAAAGCATGTAGAGGACTATAATTTATGGTGTGATGCAATTAAGAAATATCGTTTCGGTGTTATCCCGGAAGCCCTTCAAAAATACAGGTTTAATGATGAATCAATTTCTATTAATCATTCAGATTTTCAGAATTACAATGCGTATAAAATTACTAAAAGATTTTTATTATTTATTGCTCCGGAATGTGAAAATGATATTATAGATACTACTCTTGATCTAATTTATTATTCTTCAACATTTGAAATAAATGAAATTAAAAAGAAAAAAGCATTGGAGTTATTAACTTATATTGAAGAAAAGATAAATAAGAACATCCCGGAAATTGAAAAACAGAAAATTAGTTTTATAAAAGGATATTTAAGTGAAAATATAAATAATAGCAGTATTGAAAAAATAGGGAATTATTATAATAAAGTGAGGCAAGAGTTATTGGAGTATTCTAAAAACAGTTGTCAAAATAATAAAAAGAATAATAGGAAAGATATTACAATTGTAATTTTATCTTTTAATAGAATTCAAATGACAGAAATGTGTATTAAATCGATTATAGAAAATTTTGATAATAACAGTAAAATTTTAGTAATTGATAATGCTTCATCGGATGCTACTATATTGAGATTAAAAGAATTAGAAAAATCATACAAAAATATTAATTTTATTTATTTAGACGAAAATCTTGGTGGTGGTGGTGGTAGGGTTGAATCATTAAAATATATTACAACTAAATATGTTCTATTTTTAGACAATGATATAGAAGTAATGCCTAATAGTATCGAGAACATGTATGATTTTATTGAAAATAATCCGGATTGTACAGTAGTTTCAGGAAAATTGGTTTTCCCTAATGGTTTAATACAGTTATTCGGATTAGAATATTCAATTGATAATTCTATTTTAAGATATCATTTTCCTGATGCAGGTAAAAAATTTAATGATAATTCATTAATAAAGGAAAAAATAGGAAATTGGATTAACGTAGGTTCTACAATATATAGAACAGATATTTTGAAAAAATATCCTTTCGATAACAGCATTGGAAAATATTTCTATGAAGATATTGAATGGTGCATAAATAATCGAGATAAAAGTTTTAAGTATTATTTTTTAGGTGATTCAATATTTATTCATAATCATGAAATGTTTGGAATAGATAAAGATATTGATTACTTAAAAGTAAAGCAAAATGTTAATAAACGAATAATATATGCTATTTATTTATTCTTTAATAAACATCATCTTTTCTTACAAGAAATATTTTCATATTTACCAGAATGTAATGGAAAAGAAAAAAATGAAGTGGAAAAAATAATAATAAAGAGGATATCCTATGATGAAAGTAAATAAAAAGATGTTAGGTTTATCAGATAAAAATTTAAATTTATCATTTGATCAATATCAAAGATATAAAATTGTTTCTGATATAATAAGAAATATTTATAAAAAAGGTTCTAGTATTTTAGAAGTTGGAGCTTCTTATCAGAAACAATTAAATCAATTTATGCCAGATTATAAAATTAAATACTTAGATATAGAAATTCCTTCGGAATTTAGAAACGATTCTGATTTTATATTAGGTGATGGGACTAATATGGATTTCGAAAATGAATCATTTGATATTGTTATTTCTATAGATTCTTTAGAACATATTTCTGAAAAACAAAGAGAAGCATATATCAATGAGATGTTGCGGGTATCTAAGAAGGGTTTTATTATAGCAGCTCCTTTTAATACTAATAATGTTCATAATGCTGAAGTTGATGCAAATAATACATTTAAAAGACTTACTGGAAGAGATTATCGGTGGCTTTTTGAACATATAAATAATGGTTTGCCCAGCTTAGATAAAACAATAGATTATATAAAATCAAAAGGTTATTATACAACTGTATTTGAAAATGGTTATTTGCCTAATTGGTTAAAACTGATAAAATTTTATTTTCAATCGGAAGGTATTGGCATTGGTTCGAGTTGTTTTGAAGAATTAAGCAGTTTTTATAATAAATATATGTATTTTGATGATTTGAAAAACCCATCATATAGAAAAGTGATATTAGCTGTTAAGGAAAAGAAATATATAAAATTTAATAATAAAATAAAAAATGATAAGAATTTTAAAAAAGATATAGTTGGACTAATAAATTTATCTACTAAAATATTATCACTAACAACTGAAAGATATATAACCTTAAATGATGCTTATAATCAATTGCTTACTCAATTTGAATCACTTAAAAAAACAAAATTATAAAGAAAATTTTAAGGGATGATAAATATGATAAAAAAATACAGCTTGAGTAAAAAACCAAAAGTTAGCATTATAATTGCATCGTACAATCATGAAAAGTATATAGAAGATGCAATTAATAGTGTTTTTAATCAGACATATCAGGATTTTGAGATTGTTATTGTTGATGATTGCTCTAAAGATAATTCAGTTAAAAAAATTCAGAAGTTTAAAGATAAAAGAATTAAACTTATTTGTTTGGATAGAAATGGAGGACAATTTGCTGCTACCAATAAGTGTATTGAAGAATCAAATGGTCAATATTTAGCTATATTGAACTCCGACGATAAATTTTGTTCAGAAAAGATTGAGAAGCAGGTAAAAGTATTAGATGATAATTCTAATATAAAAGCTGTTTTTACATTTGTTAGTTTTATTGATGAGGATGGGAATGTTGTAAAGGACAAGAAAGATACCTGGTTTGAGCAGCCAAATAGAACAAGATATGAATGGTTAAATCATTTTTTTTATTATGGTAATAAACTTTGTCATCCGAGTGTTCTTTTACGCAGGGAGTGTCATGATAAATTAGGTTATTATAAAGAATCTTTTAGTCAGATGGCAGATTTTGATTTTTGGATAAAACTATGTTTAAACTATGAAATTTTCATTATACCAGAAGAATTAACAATGTTTAGAATCAGAGCAAATAATGCAAATAGAAGTAGTAACTCTTCTGAAACATTAAATAGAACATTATGGGAATATACAGATATTTTAAATAATTATTTATCGATAAAAACAATTAAAGAATTATTTACAATTTTTCCTGAAGCTAAAGATAAGTATCATCATATTAAAGATAAAAAGTTAATTTCTTTTATTATTTCTATGCTTGCTATAGAAGCAAATTACTATTCTACTTATAAAAACGCATATTTGATATTTGTTATTAGAACTCTTTTTGCTTTATTAAATGATAATAAAATATCAAAAAAAATAGAAGAACAAACAAACTTCACATATACAATTTTTTTTGATTTATTAAGTAAATGTGATATAACAAATATAGTAAAAGTATCTAATTTAGAAAAGCAAATCTATGACTTAGAAGTAAAACTATTAGGTACTGAACAACATTTAAAAGATGCTTATGAAGATTCAAAATCTAATTGGGATTATTCAAGAGTTTTAGAAAGTAAAATAAAACAACTTGAACAACAAATGCATAATATTGTATCATCAAAAACATATCACTTTTTGGCTTTATTTAAAGAAGCTTTTCATAGCAAAAAGAAATTATTACTATTACCATTAAGAATATCCTGGTTTTTCGTTCCTGAAAAAATTAAAAATAAAACAAGAAAATCTGTATTTTATAAAAAATTAAGAGAATTTTTACTTGAAAAAAGATTTTTTAATCTTTTAAGTAAGAATGAAATTCAGATAAATATAACTTATAAAAAATGGGATTATTCTAAACCATTTATTAGCATAATCTTAGTCGCAAATAATATTAATGGATTATCAAAGACCTTAAAAATGATTACAAATCAGACATTTAAAAATATAGAAATCAAAGTATTATTTAATGGAGCCATAGATCCTAATATAACAAAAATAATTGAAGATTTTGATGATCATAGAATTAAGCTATTATTAAGATATAATCAAAGATTTTCAAATTGTGAAAATGAGGGAATAAGATCGTCATATGGTAAGTATATATATTGTAGTCATTTAAACGAAGAAATAAAACCGACTTTTATTGAAAAATGTATATTTATATTAGAAAATACAAATTATGATGTTTGTTATATTGATTTTTTTAAGTGCGGTTATACTTATAAAATGAATGAAAATATTAATAATGTTATTTCTTTATTGAAAGAAAAAAAATCGGTTTTTAAATCGGCTGTATTTAAAAAATTAATCTATACTAATGTTGGTGGATTTGATCAATCTCTGGATAATGGTTTTGAAGAATTGGATTTTTGGATAAGAATACTCAAATTAAATTATTTATTTGAAAAGATTAATGACAATCAATTAATTATACTGGATAATTATTCATATGTAATAAATAACAATCAAAGAAATGAAATTTATGAGAATATAGTATGGAAAAAACACAAATCATTTTTTATTAATTATAAAAAGCAAGATATTAGAAAGCAAAATATTAAATTTATAATTCAAAATAATAATATAAATATGTTACAAAATATGACAACAGATAATAATTATAAAATGCTAATTGCTATGCCATATATGGTAATTGGTGGTGCAGATACTGTTTTAATGCAAATTTCGAAATTTTTAATAAAAAATAATTTTGATCTAATATTTATTACTACCTTAAAGCATTCTGATAAAGAAGGTGATACTTCAAATGAATTTAAATCAATAACAAAAGAAGTATATGATTTATGTGAGTTCTTAAATGATCATAATAAATGGAAAGATTTCATTTATTATCTAATAGAAACAAGGAAAATCAATTTAATTTTTATCATTGGATGTGAATATATGTATAATTTACTTCCAGAAATTAAAATTAAATATCCTTATATTAAAATAGTTGATCAATTATATAATGAATTTGGTCACATAGCTAATAATAGAAAATATAAGCAATATATAGATATAAATTTTGTTGAAAACGAAAGAGTAGAATTTGTATTGGAAAATCAGTATTTAGAATTAAAAAGTAAAATTAAATTGATACCGAATGGGGTTAATATTCATGAATTTATTCCCTATGTTAAAAATACTAAAAATGAATATTTATATAATAAATATAATATACCAAATAACAAATTTATTATATCTTATTTTGGTAGGTTATCAGAAGAAAAATCACCAGATGTTTTTATTGAGTTAGTTAAAGAATTATATTACAATGAATACTTATTTTTTTTACTTTGTGGGAATGGACCTCTATTTAATATTATTGAGAAAAAAGTAAAAGAAAATAAATTAGGAGATAAGGTATTATTGTTAGGTTTTGTAAATACAATTGAATTTTTAAAAATAACTAATGTTGTTGTAGTACCTTCAAAACTGGATGGAAGACCAAATATAGTATTAGAAAGTATGTCAATGGGTATTCCTGTTGTTGCATCATCAGTAGGGGGATTACCTAAAATTATTAAGAATGAATACAATGGTTTCTTAAATCTAATCGGGGATATTAATGGGTTTAAAAAATCTATATTAAGTTTATTTAATGATAAAAAATTGTATGATAAAATCTCAAAGAATTCCAGGCAGTATGCTTTAGAAAATTTAGATATAGAGATTATGTTCAAAAAGTATTTAGATATATTATTACATTTAATAAAAGGTAATTAGAATAATGACTTAAGAATAAATAGGAGGATAATATGAAATGTAGATTGTTTATTATTGGTATGATGAATATATCATTTTTACTATTATTTAGTTGTGCATCTAGAGTTGATTATATTCTATGGAATAAGTTAGGTAGTGACACTGAAGTTATAAAAAGTAAAATTGGTGTAAATGGAGTTAGATTTGGTGGGGATTTTAAACCTGGTAAATTTGGTAATGGATTTTTAAGTAAACAAACTAATGAATATGTGCTATTCAAAAATGCAATTCCATTAGAAGAAGGAACAATTGAGTGCTGGGTTAAACCTTACTGGGATGGAACAACAAATGGTACTACTAGATATGGTGTTTTTGGAGATAGCCAAGGAAGCCACTTTTATTTATATTGGTCACAAAAACCAAATAATTGCTGGATTTTTAGGGCTGGAAATGTAGAAATAGGATTCCCAGGTAGTTCGTCTCATAAGTCTAATGATAATGTTCATTTAGCAATGGCTTGGTCAAAAAAAGTTTTGATAGGATATGTTAATGGAAAAGAAGTTGTTAGAACTCAGGCAGATATAAATTTAAATCCCGTTGATTTAGAAATTGGAAGATTAGGTGGACAATTATTAACTTTTTATGGGGTTATTGATAATCTAAAAATCTATGATCATATAAAAACTAATTTTAATTTAATAAAAGAATAATTTATTACAATTTCAAAAAATATTTAAGAAATATAGTTTGGAATTGTTGTGTTCATTTTAAAGAATTTGATTTTGCATTATCTTTCTAAATCATTTAAAATAGTGTTTTTTCATTAGAAGTATTATTGGAGTGAATAATGTCTGTTAGTAATAAATCCATTGATATTAAAAATAATTTCTTGTTTTTCATGATTGTTATATTTAGTTTTATTATTATAATAATAAACTATATATGGTTAATTAACAATAAAACTCCTCCTCCTTGGGATCAAGCTTGGTATTTACAAACCTCGGAAATACTATATAAAAGTTGGACAAAGGGTGGTATAATTTCATTATTAGGCTCATTTTCTCAAGCAATGGGTATTAAAGCTCCATTATTATCAATTCTTCCTCTCCCTTTTTATTTAATTTTTGGTAATTCTGAATTATCGGCAATGTATGTGAATATTGTTTTTTTCCTATTACTTTCAATTTATTTATTTCTATTAGTTGAAGTTATTAGTAATAATAAAAAAATAGCATTTCTATCTGTTATTATTACTCAAACAATACCACAATTTTATGCTTTGAACCGTCAGTTCTTTGTAGAATATGGTTTAACTACTTTTGTAGTAATATTTATTTATTTCTTAATAAAAAGCGATATGTTTCAAAGTAAAAAGTTCAATTATGGGATTGGTATCATATTAGGTTTAGGTTTATTAATGAAAGTAAATTTTCCCATTTACATTGTAATGCCGGTATTGTGGGTTATATTTATTCGATATAAACAAAAAAAAGATATTTTTAGTTATAATTTTATAATTGAAATGTTTAGAATTTTATTTATAGGTACATTAATTTGTTCTATATGGTATATTAGAAATTTTAATACAGTAATACCTTTTGCATTTTCTGCTGGCTTTGGAGAACTTGGTAAGTTATACGGTTCAAGTAATATATTTTCTCTTCAAGTAATAAGTGATTTTTATAAGCAAATATTTATAAATAATTTCAGCTTATATTATTTTATATTACTTATAATTTGTTGTTTATATTATATAATACATAAATTTATTTCTAAAGAAAGAAATAATAAAAACCAATTTAATTTAGTGCTTTTTTTATGGTTTATTTTTCCCTTAATAATAAATACTTTTACAACAAATCGTGACACAAGATATTTAATGCCTATATTTCCTGTATTATCTATATTTATGTCTTATATAATTTATTTAATGTTCAAGAATATTCATAAAGAGATTATATTTGTTTTATTGAGTTTTTCAATCATAACAACACCATTAATCTCAATGATACGAAACTCTTTTTATATTCAAGACAAAAATTTAGCAAATTCTTTATTACTACCAGATAAATCAATTTGGAAGTTGGATGAAATTATTGAATATATATATAAAAGTATGATGAAAGATGGGTTATATTCATCATTAAATATTATTGCTGTTGAACATAAAATTTTGAATTACAATACCTTCCTTTATTTAACATCAATACAAAATTTGAATTATCCTGTTGAATTTAGTTCATTAGGTTATGCTGTTGACAATGTTGATCAAGCAATTAAAAATATTATAAATTTGAATCCATATATGATATTATATGAAGAGGGAATTAGTGAAAATGAATTAGCTGTATTTTTAAATAAATGTAATTATGGTACTCGTCAAGCAATTGATAATAAAGAGTTACCATACAAAAAAGATAATATATTTATGCTTCCAAATAATGTAAAAGCTATATTATATAAAAGAATGACTGTAATTGAAAAAAATTCTCTTAATGAATCATATGTTATTGAAAAGTATCCAATAATGCTATTAAATGAATTATCAAAAGCATTAAAAAAAAGTGAGAATGAAAGTTATATTTCTGAAACAAGCTTTAATGTGAATAATGATATAAGGAATGTAATATTTGAACATCCTCCGGTAAATTCTGCTGAATATGCTGAAATAAAATGGAGAAATATTGTAATAAAAAATAATAGTTATTTAAAATTTGGTATCGTTATAAATCCTTCAACCTGGGAATATAAGAATGCGGATGGAGTTAGATTTATTATTGAAGTTAAAACAATAAACATAGATAAAATAATTTTTGATAAATATATAGATCCAAGAAATAATACTAATGACAGGAAATGGTTTGATTATAAAATAGATTTAATTGAATTTGCGAACAAAAAAATCGAATTAATATTAAAAACTCAGAATGGCGGTAAAAATAATTACTATGACCATGCCGGGTGGAGCAATCCAATAATAGATGCTAAATAAATTAGAATTAAATGTTCTTAAAAATAGATATCATTTGGAGAATAATTGATGCAATTATCAGATAATAAACTAAATGTAATGAATTCTATAGATAAGTTAGCAGGTAAAAGGGATAGATGGATAAAAAGAAACAAATACTATTATGATAATATAATAAATTTTTTAAAATTTAATATTAGAGAAGAGAGTAGTGTTTTAGAAATAGGATGTGGTACTGGTTATTTATTAAATGGTTTGGATGTAAATAAAGGTGTTGGAATAGATGTTTCCAACGAAATGATAAAAATAGCGCAAGAAAAATATCAACATTTAAGATTCATACAAATGGATGCTGAGAATATTGAATTAGATGAAAAATTTGATTTTATTATCATATCGGATACAGTGGGATATTTTGAGGATGTGCAAAGAGTTTTTGAAATGATATTAAAGATTTCTCATCAGGATACAAGAATTATTATTACTTATCAAAATTTCTTATGGTTACCTATTTTTAATATTGCGGAATTTTTAAATTTAAAAATGAAAACCAAAAAATTGAATTGGTTAAATTTAGATGATATTTCAAACTTATTACAGTTATCAAACTTTGATATAATAAAAAAAGGAAGACGTTTTTTATTACCGATATATATACCATTTATTTCCTGGTTATTTAATAAGTATATTTCACAGTTACCAATATTTAATTTATTTTGTATAACTGAATATGTTATTGCGAGACCCCTATATTTATATCCATTGAATAATAAGTTATATA
The DNA here is from genome assembly GCA_963783575.1 of uncultured Spirochaetota bacterium. Taxonomy (GTDB): domain Bacteria; phylum Spirochaetota; class Brevinematia; order Brevinematales; family JAOACQ01; genus CAWEAK01. Next base: position 344,161 of record CAWAOD010000011.1, read on the forward strand.
GTGTCAGCGTAATAATACCAGCTCGAAATGAAAAAGGTAATATAGAAAACGCAGTCAAAAGAATACCTGATATGGGAAGACATACAGAAGTGATATTTGTGGAAGGTAATTCAATTGATGAAACATATGATGAAATAAAACATATATGCGAGAAATATTCTTCAAAAATTGATTTGAAATATATTAAACAGGATGGTAAAGGTAAAGGAGATGCTGTTAGAAAAGGCTTTACTTTGGCTACAGGTGATATTTTAATGATACTGGATGCGGACTTAACTGTTCCACCAGAAGACCTCACCAAATTTTATAATGCGATTACTACCGGAAAGGGTGAATATATCAATGGTTCAAGACTAGTTTATCCAATGGAAAAAGAAGCTATGAGGCTTTTAAATATTTTAGGAAATAAATTTTTTTCAATCATGTTTTCTTGGCTATTAGGACAAAGATTAAAGGATACATTATGTGGTACTAAAGTTATTTCGAAAAAGAATTGGGATAAATTGGTAATAAATAGAAAATATTTTGGTGATTTTGATCCTTTTGGTGATTTTGATCTGATTTTCGGCGCATCAAAATTAAATCTAAAAATTGTTGAAGTTCCAATTCGTTATAAAGCCCGTGAATATGGTGATACTAATATATCCCGTTTTAAACATGGCTGGCTACTATTAAAAATGGTATTATTTGCAATGGGAAAAATCAAATTTATATAATGAGGAATTAATGTTTTATAAAATTCTTTTATTTATTGGTGTTGGATGCAATGTAATCGCACAGTTTTCATTGAAAATTGGAATGAAGCAAATTGGTTTAGTAGAAATAAATTCTAGTATAATTTCGAAGTTAAAAACGATGTTATTCAATCTATTTTTTATCGGTGGTATACTCTTTTATGGATTAGGCTTTCTCCTTTATTCAATTGTATTATCAAAAATTGAACTTGGAAAGGCATACTCTGTAGCAAGTGTATCAGCAATTGTATTAATATTTATTATATCAGTTATATTTTTAAGTGAAACAGTAAATATGATGAAATTAATTGGTGTAATTTTATGTGTTATAGGTATATTTTTTATTTTTAAATAGTAGGTTTAAATGTCTATTGATAAGTTAATAAGTCATAAACATATTTGGAATAAGAAAAAGATTATTAGGGTAATATATACTGAATGGTATCAAAAAATATTAAAAGATATAAAATCTGAAAATGGAAAAACATTAGAATTGGGAGCTGGTTCTGGCAATTTTAAAGAATTTAAACCAGAAACAATTTCAGCAGATATTGAAAAGTGTGATTGGTTGGATATGTGTTTTGATGCTCATGATATACCTTTTAAGGATAATAGTATATCAAATATAGTAATGATAGATGTTTTGCATCATTTATCTAATCCAATTAGATTCTTTAAAGAAGCTTATAGAGTTCTAGAAAGAAATGGTAGAATAATCATAATAGAACCTTTTCCTTCTCCTATATCATTAATTGTTTATAGAATATTTCACCCGGAACCATTTATTTTTAATATCAATTATTTTAATAAAAAGGAAATTAATGAAAAAGATTCATGGGATTCAAACCAGGCTATAGCATATCTTTTATTTTATAAATATTTTTATCATTTTTCAAAATTATTTGATGATAAACTGATAACATTGAAAAGACAAAAAATGTGTTGCTTACTTTATCCATTATCAGGAGGTTTTGAGAATAAGCAATTAATACCAGACTTTTTAATATCATTTTTTAATTTTCTTGAATATTTATTAATACCACTTCGCTGGTTGATGGCTTTTAGATGTTATATTTTATTACAAAAAAAATAAATCTTGAATCCTTAAGTTATTAGCAAAAAACAGATTACACCTTTATAATACATAGGTTTGTGAAACTGAAACTGATCACCCAGAGGATCTGGATTCCGGAGAAAGTTTATTTTCATAAATTTGTAAAAATGTGGAGATGTTTTAGACGTTGTCGAGAAATAAAAATCGCAATGCTGGCGATGATAGACCGAGGACATACCGTCGGAAAGTGCGTAAGGATTATTTGAACTCAGTGAAGAACGAAAAAATCAGTTCGAATAAATTATCTCAGGCGATAAGAAACAGCTCAATTATGTGAGACGGGATTTAAAATACGGATAAAATTGATTTATCCAAAATGTCGGATAAGAAGTGTGAAGAATTGAAAGTGATCAAGAAAGTCTATGAACAGCAAAAAGAGATATTTGAAAAAGGGACGTACAGTATTGCCGGAAGAATAATAAGAATATCAAAGCCGCATATAAGGTCGATAGTCCGGGGTAATGCTGGAGCAAATGTGCAAAAGTATCCATTAGTATGTTCAACGGATATGTGTTCACTGATAAGATAAGCTGGGAAAATTTCAATGAAGGAACGATACTGAAGGATGAGGTTGAGAAATATCATAAGAGATTTGGCTGCTATCCAAAATCAGTTATTGCAGAAAAAATATATCGGAACAGAGCCAATCAGGAATATTGCAAGGAAAGAGGTATATGGCTAAGTTGTTCTCCTCTGGGTAGAACGAAAATAGAAAAGTTTCAGTAAGAAACGCATTAGAAGGAGAATTTGGGGTTGGTAAAAGGAAATATGGGTTAAATCTTATAATGACAAAGCTTCCAAATACAAGTGAAACAGTAATAGCATTAAATTTCTTTTTATTAAACCTGGAAAAGAATCTTCGGCTTCTTTTACACCAAATGTTTTTATGGCTATTTTTGATGTTTTGACTGTTCCGGTTTGCATGTAATTTTCAAAAAAAATAAAAAAGCGATAAAAAGACTAACAAGGCTGATAATCTTTAATTCTTAATTGAATTTCTCTATAAACTTAAAAATAAGGTATTTCATGTCTCTAAAGAAAAAAGTTTCCGAAAACCGTTATGGATGGAAACCCTTTGCATCAAATAAAAAGGTATGCGTTATTTCTCTTATTCATTATAAAGAAATTCATGTCTAGGTGGCAAGGGTTGTTATCCGATAACGACAAGCTATTGCTTTCAAGTCTTCTCTGGGATACTGATGTGGAAAAAATTGATTTACTGAAAGACAAACATGCTATTATCGAAAGGATTTTGATGTATGGAAGGCCTGAGCATATTGAATGGATGTTGGAAAGATACACAGAAAAAGATTTGAAAAACGTGGTTAAAAAATCGAAAAATCTTGATAATAAAACATTAAATTACTGGGCAATACGGTTGAATATTTCTTTATAGGAGACGGCATGTATCTTGAAACTATTAGTAGTGAAATGGCTCTAATATTAAATAATTTTTCAAATATTCCCCTTATTTATACAAATTTTTATCTGGCCGGGGGAACCGGGCTGGCTCTTCATCTGGGACACCGTAAAAGCATTGATCTTGATTTTTTCTCTGAAAAAAAATTCAATTCGGAAATAATCACTTCAACTCTTACTAAAATAAACGGTAAAATTACCTTTGCGGAAGAAGATACCGTTTACGCGGTGATGAGCGGAGTTAAAATATCGTTTATGCTTTATAACTACCCAATTTTGAAGGATTTTATTTTATTCAATCAAATCAAAATAGCTGATATGGAAGATATTGTTTGCATGAAGGTAATAGCCATATCACAAAGAGCAGAAAAAAAAGATTTTTTCGATATGTTTGAAATATTAAAAATCATATCCCCTATTACAATAAAGGAATTGATCTTAAAAAAGTATGGTGAGAATAGAATCAATTGTTATCATATATTAAAATCCTTATTTTATTTTAAAGACGCGGAAGATTCTGTCGAACCAATGAGTCTCAATAATACCCGATGGAAAGATGTAAAGGATTTTTTTATAAAGAACGAAAAAACATTAAGAGAAGCCATGATGTACGGTTAAACCTTTTTATTCAAGCTGTTTAATTTAGTATGCTGATTAAAAATAAAACTCTATATTATTAATGGATTAAAAACTTTTTTATCTTATTGATTTCAATTAGACACAATACAGAAGATAATGCATTGTGTCATATATGCAACCCTTCGTGTAATAATAATAAAACAGCTGAATTATTTGCTACTTTAAAAGGAATTTTGAAATCCTTTAAAATTTATTCGGTTATATTTTGAAAATAAGGATAATAGTATGAATATTCTCATCACCGGTGGAGCCGGATTCATCGGTTCACACCTCGCAGAAGAACTGATCAATAAAAAAGATTTTACTGGCAAAATTGTTATAATAGATAATCTTTCAACTGGAAAACTTGAAAATCTTCCGAAAAGCAATCAACTGGAATTTATTGAAATGGATATTACTGATGCCGACCGAATTGATGAATTATTTAGAAAGTATTCTTTCGATTACATCTTTCATCTAGCCGCTATAGCTTCTGTTCAGGATTCTATTATAAATCCGATTAATACTCATAAGGTCAACTTTGACGCGACTTTGTATTTACTGGAGAAAGCAAGGGGACAGAAAAATTTAAAACATTTTATTTTTGCCAGTTCCGCTGCGGTTTATGGCGACGATCCATCACTTCCCTGCCGTGAAGACAATCCGGTTAATCCCATATCGCCTTATGGAGTCGATAAATATGCTTCTGAAAGATATGTAATCAATCATTGCAGACTCTATGGAACCCCGGCAACAGTTTTTCGTTTTTTTAACATATTCGGTCCAAGGCAAAATCCTACTTCTCCCTATTCGGGAGTGATTTCCATATTTGCCGAAGCGTTTAAACAAAGTAAACCTAATATTACAATATTCGGGGATGGAAAACAAACCAGGGATTTTGTTTATGTGAAAGACCTGGTGAAGATCATTTTAAATTCGTTAAATAGCGATAAAATAATAGGGGAAGTTTATAATATCGGTACGGGAAGAGAAACTTATCTTAAATTAATCGTCGAGCATTTAGAAGAAATTACCGGGAAGAAGGCTAAAATTAATTACAAAAGTGAAAGACAAGGTGATATCAAAAGATCAGTGGCTGATAAAAATAAGATTATTTCAGATAAAATTATTGATCGATTTATTTCAGTTAAAGAAGGTTTGAGACAATTAATGGATAGTATCTGATTATTAATTAAACTAAGCAAAAATTATAAACTAATTGGGCAAGAAAAAATCATATAACTTATTCCAATAATTAGTAATATTAACTCTTTGGTTAGTGTAGCAATAGTGTAAATATTATGATATCAGATAATGCCAAATTTCATTTATAAAAGACTAATTAGGGCTTACTGAAAAACTAGTTTTGAAAATTATGCACAAGCCGGAACAGCATAAGCGCTAACTTGTTAAGGAAAAATATTCCACAATTTGCATTTTTCTTCTTCTCTTTTTATTAATAAGTCCTCTGGAAATTCTTATCCAATTTATAAAAATACCGGTAAGCGAAAGGCATGGAATAATTACTCTCTGCATTTCATGAAGCATAAATGCAAATTCACGCCAACGGCTTACTATCCCTGCCCTGATTAATAATATCATAACCCCAGGGGGAAAAAGTCTGGGCTTGCCAGATAAGTTTTTCGTTTAACAGGGCCACAAACAATTTGCCATACAGCCAAGCCTTGGAACTTTCATCTGTATATTTAGGCAAATGCCCAAGTTCCGCAAGTTGCTTAAAACGTTTAAATACTAATTCAACCTGCCATCGTAATCTATACCATCGCAGTATTTCTGCCGGCGGAAAACTTGACTCTTCAAAAGTTGTGAATACAATCACAAACTCCGCATATATTAGTGTCTCCGGTTTTAACTTCTGACTCTTTTTTATAGCATGCTTTTTAATACGTTTGTGAGCCTTAAGAATAGCTTGTTCAGATTTTCTTATAACACAAACTCTACCGGAAACAGTGGTTTTATCAGGGCATTGTAAATGAACATTCCATGAACATGCTTGTCCCGATTTCGAAACTTCTGATAATCTATCCAGCCAATTAAATGGCTTACCGGATGAATCGCTAACTACAACATGATGAGGGCTGATGCGGACCAATAGAGAAGCTTTCTGCTCAACGGCAAACTTTATTCCCGGAGCCTGACCATAACCTCGATCACCTATAATATAATCACCCGGTTTCAAATCAAATTGTTTAAACGACTCACCCGTCCCTATACCGTTCATTTGAGTTACGCGAAAGTAGTCACACTTGAATGTAGGTAGTCTAAGACTGTAATGAACCTTCCATAAACTTCCCGTCCTTCCAGGTTCTTTAACTACAGTAGCATCAAGAAGGCGAACTTCAAATCCATCTTTATTTTCCAGTTTCACACCTCGCTCCTCAAATAAACCTTCACATAATGACGCCAACCAATCCGAACTCTTTCTTAATCGCTTCAGCAAGGCAACATCAGATAAATCTGCTAAATTGGCTTCACGAGCCCTTACTACTGTTTCTCTTAGAGAAAACCCGCCAGCCAGATGAATCAAAAGGGTTCTGAGCAAGTCCTCCTCAGATTTGCACTTACGCAATCCCCTTAATGCACCCGTTTCCTTTGCCTTTTCACGCCAACCTATTGGAAACATTGAAACTAAAATATTCCAATCTTCATTAATCATAGCCGCCTCCCATATAAATATTATAGCTATTATTTGTAAAAATATCAAGAATCAAGTTAGCGCTTATGAGCCGGAACAGTAAAAAATTCAAAAAATAGACGTAAGAAAATTTGGCGCAAAAGAAGCCGAAGCTTCTTTTCCAGATTTAATAAAAAGAAATTCAAAGCTATTACAGTTTCGCTTGTATTTGGAAGCTTTGTCATTATCAGGCTTAACCCATATTTCCTTTTACCAACCCCAAATTCTCCTTCTACCGCATTTCTTACTGAAACATCCCTCTTTTCCTGAGCCTTCAGCCTTTCCTTCTCTTTCTCATCTATTTTCAGCCTGCCCAGAGGCGGACCGCTTAACCGTATGCCTCTTTCTTTACAATATACCAGATTTACTCTATTCCGGTATATTTTATCCGCTATAACTGATTTTGGATAGCAGCCAAACCTCTTACGATATTTCTCAACCTGATCCTTCAGTATCGTTCCTTCATTGAAATTTTCCCAGCTTATCTTATCTGTAAACGCATAGCCGTTTACCATACTTATAGATACTTTTGCCCCAAACTCAACATTCGCTCCCGCTTTACCACGGACTATCGGCCTGATATGCGGCTTGGATATGCTTACTATCCTTCCGGAAATACTGTGAGTTCCTTTTTCAAACATCTCTTTTTGCTGTTCATAAAGTTTCTTGATCACTTTCAATTCTTCATGCTTCCTTTCCGACATTTTTGATAAATCTAGTCTTTCCGTATATTTTAAATCCCGCCTCACATAATTAAGCTGTTTCCTGATTGCTTGAGCCAATTTATTCGAACTGATCTTTTTGTTCTTCGCTGCAGTTAAATAATCTTTACGCCCTTTCCGGCGGTATGTTCTCGGTCTATTATCCCCAAAGTCTCCACGAATGCAGCCTTCATCAATCATCTTTTCCAGCTTCATTCGCGCTTCATCCAACAAATTCAAATCCGTTGGGTATTTGATGTCTGCCGGTGCGCATGTCGCGTCCATCAATAGCTTTCCCTTATTTTTAGGATCATCGTCTTTCTTATTCCCTTTTTCCTTCTTTGCTTTCTTTTCCGCAAAAAGGGCATCGTTCACCTCTTCCAGCATTTCCGGTTTTACCCTTTTACGGAAATACACCATCATCGTCGAGTCAAACGGCTGTTTCCCCTGGTACTCACTTAATCCGATGAAATACTGGTAGTAAGGATTTTCTATGATCTGTGCAACGGTTTCTTCATCGGTAAATCCAAATCGTTGTTGTATGATCAATGCCCCAACAGCCATCCTGACTTTCTTGGCGCCCCGGCCTATGGCCTTAAATTGCCCGGCATATTTCTCTTCTAATACATCCCAGGGAACAATATCTGCCATTTTGAGCCACCGGTTATTCGGATCCATCTTTCCGCCAAACGGCTGATAAAAATTTACAAATTTCAGTTCTTCTTTGTTTTCTTTATCATACATTTTTCACCTCTAAATGCAAGGATTTTTATGCTTTTCCCCCTTTTTCCTTGCATTATTTTAAGGTAAAATTTAGAATATGTCATTATATTTCAATGCATTACACATTTTTCAGTAAGCCCTAAGTAAATTTGGTATTATTTATTGAAGGATAATTGTTTTTATGTGTATAATAATTATCAGATTTTTATAAATGGATGTTTAATATAATGCCGGAAGTTAGTGTTATAATTCCTTGTTATAATCAGGGGCAATATTTAGATGAGGCTGTCGATTCAGTTCTCAGACAAACATATCAAGATTTTGAGATTATTATTGTTAATGACGGTTCAACAGATACAAAGACGATACAAAAATTAAAAACTTATGATAAACCAAAAACAAGAATAATTAATACAAAAAATATGGGTCTGGCTTCAGCTAGAAATAATGGAATTAAAGAAGCGGCAGGAAAATACATATTACCCCTGGATGCTGACGATAAAATCGGGGAGGAGTATTGTAATATAGCGGTTAAGATATTAAATGAAAATTCCAGTATTGGAATTGTATATTGTAACGCTGATTTATTTGGAAAAATCAGTACGAAGTGGAATTTATTGGAATTTTCACTTGATAATATGTTAATTGATAATGTAATATTTTGTTCGGCTTTTTTCAGGAAAAAAGATTGGGAAAAAGCAGGCGGTTATAGTATTGAAATGATTTATGGCTGGGAAGATTATGATTTCTGGCTTTCATTGATTGAATCGGGAGTTTTAGTCTATAAAATACCCGGTACTCATTTTTATTATAGAATAAATGAAGATTCTATGGTAAGGACAAAAACAAAAGAACAGAAAGTCGAAATGTTTAAAAAGATATATAATAAGCATAAGAATCTATATGATAAAAACATAGATGTTTTATTTAATAAAATTATTGATAGTTCAAATCATCAATTTATTAGTCAGTTATACATAGATACATGTTTTGGCTTTAATGAAAAACAGGTAGTTACCAATAAAATATCTGGAAATGAAAAAGAAATAGAGTTCATAGTGGATCAAAAGCAAAATATCAAACAATTACGTTTTGATCCTATTAATGATATGGCGGTTATTTGTTTATATAAAATTGTATTATATTCATCATCAGGAGAACAGGTCATTGAAGATGGCTTTCAATCCAATGCATTATTTCAAGAAAACAATAATTTCATTTTTTCTACAGAAGATCCGCAGTTTATAATTAATACTGAAAATATAAATAAGATAAAAAAAATAAAAATAAATCTTGAATTCATATCTGTCGGTCAGGATATATATGGATTTATGTCTAGATTTTGCGAGAAAAGTATTCGAGAAAAAGATAAACTTATTGAGAATCTGAATCAAAAATTAATAAATAAAGAGATGTATATAAATGAGATATTTCAGAGTCAGTCCTGGAAGATAACGGCTCCACTTAGAAAATTAAAGCAAATCATAGCATTGAAAAAATCAAAATGAAAATAGTATAATGAAAAATTTTGGAGTAATTAATGCATTATTTTAAAAAATTGATAAATATTTTTCAAATTAAAATCATTGGATTTTTTGAAAAATTAAAAAATTCAAATTTATTCAATCATTTATATTATCATATAGATAGGATTTCATATACAACACAACTCTTTACATTTTCAGGATGGGCATTTTCAACTTTTAAATCAATAAAATCAGTAAAAATCATAGTTATTGACGGAAAGAACAAAAAAGAAATCGATATGGAATATTTTCATCCCCGTTTTGATGTTTATCAAGTATATCAAAATAAAAATTCAAAATTAAGCGGATTTTTTTTGAGTGCCAAAGTTCAATTTGATAATCCTAAAAATTTGAAATACGAGTTATTGATAACATTTGAAGACGGCAGTATTAAAAAAATATTAAGAATAGGCATAAGTTATAATATAAAGTTATCAAAGAAAAATTTTATTAAATTAATTGATATTTTAAAATTAATACTCAATAAGAATAAGGGGATATTAAAATCAATTAGAACTTTGATCGCTATATTGTTAAGCCATCAGCTGGAACTTTATGTAAAATATTTTAAAAATATTATAGAAAATGAACCGGGTAAAAAGGATTTACTAAAACAAAAAAAGGATACTTTTAAATACAGCCCAAAAATCAGTATTGTTGTACCTACTTACAATACTCCTGAGAAGTTATTGAAGGAAATGATTCGATCGGTTAAGAACCAAACTTACTCAAACTGGGAATTATGTATTGCGGATGGCAGTGATAAAAATAATATAGTTAGAAAACTATTAAAAGCATATGTTAGAAAAGATAAAAGAATAAAATTAAAACTTTTGGATCGAAATAAAGGCATCGCTGCCAATAGTAATGAGGCTATATTGCTTTCTCATGGCGATTATTTAGGTTTTTTAGATCATGATGACTTACTTCAGCCTCATGCTTTATATGAGGTTGTAAAATGCGTTGAAAAAAACCGCGATGCTGATCTTATTTATTCTGATGAGGATAAAATCTCGGAAGATGGAATATTGCGCTCCCTCCCATGCTTTAAACCTGATTTTTCTCCCGATACTTTAAGGAGTTACAACTATATATGTCATTTTACTGTTATCAGGAAGGAAATCGGAGATAAATTGGGATGGTTCAGAGATGGTTTTAACGGCGCACAGGACTATGATTTGATTTTACGCGTATCGGAAGAAACTAGCAGGATAATCCATATTCCTAAAATTTTATATCACTGGAGATTAATAAAAAGTTCAACCGCTTTAAATCCAGATTCAAAAAAATATGCTTTTGAGTCAGGGACTAAAGCTCTGGTAGAACATTTGAAACGAAATGGAGTAAAATGGGAAACCATTAGCAATAAGATAATAGGAACCTATCAAATTAAATATGAATTGGATAAAAACCATCTGATATCTATCATTATTCCAAATAAGGATGAGGTGAAAACACTTAAAAGATGTGTTAATTCAATAACTCAAAAATCGTCATATCAAAATTACGAGATTATCATTATTGAAAATAATTCAAGAAAAGAAGAAACATTCCAATTATATAATCAATTGAAAAAAAATAATAAAATCAGGGTAATTAAAAGGAATAAACCGTTTAATTATTCGGAAGTAAATAATTTTGCGGCTCAAGAAGCGAAAGGAGATATCTTACTTTTTTTAAATAATGATACTGAAGTGAGAAATTCGGATTGGCTGGAGAGGATGCTGGAGCATGCCGAACGCAAAGTGGTCGGGGCGGTTGGAGCTAAGCTTTATTATCCGGATAACACCATACAGCATGGGGGCATTATAATAGGTATTGGCGGCGCGGCAGGCCATTCGCATAAGCTTTATAAGGGTGAAGACTATGGCTATTGCGCCAGATTGGCGGTTATCCAGAATCTCAGTGCGGTCACAGGCGCCTGTTTGATGATGCGAAAAAATCTTTTCCAGGAATTGGGGGGCTTTGATGAGAATTACAAATTATCCTTCAATGATGTTGATCTTTGCCTTAAAATAAGGAGTAAAGGATACTTGATTGTTTGGACGCCTTTTGCCGAATTGTATCACCATGAATCGAAAACAAGGGGTTATGAGGATACTCAAGAAAAAGTAGAAAGGTTTGAAAGTGAAAGGGCTTTATTGTCCCAACGATGGGCGGAAATACTAAATAATGGTGATCCATATTATAATATTAATTTAACCCTAGTTAAGGAAGATTTCTCATTAAAGTAATTGATTAATAATATGAAATAAATTGGTGAGTGTATGAAATTGTTTCAAAGAGTACTAATATCGGCAATGTTTTTTTGTATATTTTGTTTTTTAATTTACATTTATGAACCAATTGGTAAATTGACATTTTCCATGGAAGTAAACACACAAATACCTGATATTTTCCAGTTATTTTATGATTGTGGAAATGGGTATAATGAAAAGGATTCTATTAAAACCATTGTTCAGGGAAATGGTGATTTTGAAATAATTAATTTTACATTGCCTATTAAAATGTTTCGTAAGATCAGGATTGATCCGGGAACTCACATGGGTGATGTTATTATAAAGAGCATAAGTTTTCAATTAAAAAGCAAAAATATTATCTTTTGGAATTCCCAGGATATAATAAATAAATTTAAACCACTGAATCAAATTGATGTTTTTAATGAAAATAAAGGCTATGTCTATATTCATTCAATAGGAGAAGATCCTTATTTTGAGTGTAATTTTGATATCAGGGATATTATTGACCCGATTAATATCAAAAATAATGTATATAAAATTCCTTTTCTAATTTTATCGTTAATTCTATCTATTTCTTTTTTTTATATTCTTAAAACAAAGTATACTATGATTATTTTTATTTTTATTAAAGAAAATTTATTTAAAATAAAGAACGGGTTAAACAGTTTTGGTAAAATATTCAGTGAAGACCATTTAATAATATTCGATTATAAAGTTATATTATTACTAATGGTATTATTAATTTTATTTGTGATCACTGTTTCTTTTAATATAACCAGTTCATCATTCGCTTATTGGGATAATATTGTGCCTCAGAGCAATGTTAAAAGTAGTGTTGTAATTGGAACTCCGAAAGGGATTAGAAGCGATGAATGGAAAGAGGCTCCCTCATATCTATATCCTGTAAAATATAATCTTTCAGTAAATTCTCTTTTTACACTGAAGTACTGGGGTTATCTGTTGTTTGGTACAGAAAGGGGTTATGCTTATTATTGGAACTTTATATGGTTCATGATTTTTATCGGTTTTTTTCTTTTACTACTGCTTTTAACAGGAAACAACTTCTGGCTCTCATTGACCGGTAGCATATGGTTTTATTTATCAGCCTACAACCAATGGTGGAGCGGCTGCGAAATCATAGTACCATTCAGTTTCTTATTCATAGGCATTGTTTACTTTTTATTCTCAACAAAAAAAATACTTATTTTAATCAGCTCTTATATAATTGTAGTATTTTTTCTTTATTTTATTCGATCCTTATATCCTCCCTGGTTGGTACCGGCAGGTTATTTACTTTTGTTTCTTTTCATTGGTTATAATATTCAAAATTATAAGTTTGACTACATAAAGAAAAATTTTATTTTTAAAATGATTTTATTGACCACAGGAATTATTCTTATAGGTTTTTTATCATATAATTATTTTATTTCTTTAAAAGATGAATTCATGATAATCAATCAGACTGTTTATCCCGGGCAAAGGAGATCATCTGGCGGAATAGCGGATGGAATGAATTTGATACGTTATTTTGGCGGATACTTTAATTTTTTCTTTCGCGATAATAATTTTCCCCGGATTTATGGGAATGTTTGCGAATCAAGCGGTTTTATATTATTATTTCCTTTAGCTTTCATTTTAATGTTAATAAATACTATTCAGAGAAAAAAAAATAATTTTGTAGCAATATTATTGGTTGTTTATATTTTACTCATTTCTATTTGGATGCTCTTTGGTTTTCCGAAGTTTATAGCTGCAATAACTTTATTCGATAGGGTACCTGCAATCAGAGCGCCCTTCGGGCTTGGAATTGCCAGTATTATATTAACTATAATTGTATTGAGTCAAAAGGATGAATCAATTTCTGAAAAAAATAAAATTAATGAAAATTTAATTAAAAATTTGATTGTAATTCCTTTAATAGTTTTATTATTAATACTTTATGGAACATTATTAATTAAGTTCGATTCATACTATACTTTAAAAAAAATAATTTTCATTGTTATTGCCATATCGGGAATATCATTTTTCTATTTAAACAATTTTAAGTTTTTATTTTGCTGTAGCATTTTATTTATGGTCCTGCCGCATATTATGGTGAACCCGGTTAATATTGGATTTGATTCCATTATTAAAAAAAATATTATACAATTTGTGCTAGATATTGATCATAAAGATAATCAATCCAAATGGATTGTATATGATGATGCGGTAAAATCTAAATTTCTTAAAGCCGGGACTCAAAATATATTCAATACGAAATCCTATCCTGATTTTAATGAAATGAAAATTTTAGACCCTCAAAATAAATACAAAGATATTTGGAACAGGTATTCTGCTTTTATAATAGTTAATTCAGATATAATATCCAATGATATAATATTTATCTTAAATCAGGCAGATTTATATTCTATTAAAATTAATCCAAATTCCGATCTATTAAAACAATTGAATATAAAATACTTTGTTTTTGAAAATATTCCGAAGGATCTGGACCCGAAGAAATTTAAACAGCTTAATCTGAACCCTTTTAATAAGATGTATATATTTGAAAGAACCGATTTAATAACAGATAGGAATTGAATACATGATAATATTATAGCTTATAGTATTTTTTGACGGGTTATTATACTTCTTCTATAATTTAGAAATTTTAATTTGAACATTTCAGAAAGAGGCGAAGGATTAATCCACACCCCTATGTTGAGAGGTTTCAAATGCTAATTTTTAATAAATGTTATGTTTTCAAATAAAGGTGAATGATTAAGGATGAAATGCATTTCTTCGAAAGAAATAACAATTTCTAAATGGGAAATTTTATCATTAATAATGTTTACTGTTTTTTTCTCCGCATGGAATATAATAAATACTAAAACATTTTATTTTGAAACACCTTTATTTTTTTTGTTTTTATCTTTTTTTTGTTGGTTAACAGGAAAACTAATAGTAGAGATATTTCCACATATTTTTAAAAATTTAGCCGGCTTTAATTTATACTTTATTTTAGGTTTCTATTTTATTAATTCCTTGATTTTATGCATACAATTTATTTTTCCATTTAGTTTAAAAATGGATTTAATTGTTAGTTTATTTTGTATATTAATTGCTTATGTTACTATATCGAAAGTATCAAAAATTCGTATAATAAATTTTATGGACAGTAAGGATAATTTACAATCATTTCTTTCATTAATGTTAATAATGCTGGCTACTTCCCTTTGGACCCAATCTTCTATTAACGCAGTACTTAACAGCGGCGAAATAACTATATATAAACCATGGATGGATAGTTTTTTTCATGCTCGCCAGATATGCGCTTTTACAGCTTCACATGGGTTTAATACTATTGGTAATATGCTTGTATCCGGGAAACCACCTATTTTTTACCACTATGCGAGTTATATTATTCCAGCCGAATTATGTTCTTTCACACCTACTACCTCCTTTCAATCTTTTTGCAGTTTTCTAATCCCCTGCGGTTTATTTTTAACGGGATTAGCGGCCTTTATATTGATTGAATTATTTTGGGGATCCTGGGCTGGTTTTGCGGCTTGTGTGGCTTTATTTCTTATTCCGGACCCGTCTCGAATAATTCTTAATAATCATTGGTATAGTTATCAATGGCTTCAGCAAATAAGTCCTTCCGGGATGTATGGAATTGCTTTAATGGCAATTGCCTGGATTTTTATGCTTGAGGGATGTAAAAAAGGAATCATTTCTGCAGTCATAATCAGCTATCTCATTACAATATTATGTATTAATTACAAATTTCATTTATTTTTTGCAAATTCTTTTATAATATGGATTTATCCAACATTATTTTTCAATAAATTTTCTAAAGTTATAAAATCAATTTTGTTTATTTTTGCCGCAGCATTATATATAGCTATTATAATATATTCACAAAAATTTACCAATTTGCCTTATATTAATTTAGATGGCAGTGCAATTTCTAATTATTCAACTTTTGTTTTATCGATGTGTGAAAATAAATGGCTGCAGTCTTTTTTTTCTGCTAAGATATCAACAGGAATACCATTTATAAATACAATTTTAAATCTTTGCTTTTGGGGGATGATGATATTTATTAACACTTTCGGAATATTTGGCTTACTGTATTTTATTATTCTATGGCTACAGAGAAAAAAAATAAACTTAAACATACTCATATTTCCATTGATTATTATTGTCAATTATATGGTAATGTCACTTGGCCTGGCATACGATAAACATGGAATTGCTATGCCGGAAGAATTAATACACAGACCATTTATCTGGGCGTATTTTATTGTCTGTATTTGGGTGGGTGGTGCTATTTATTTTTATCTACAAGATTATCTGGTTCAGAATAATAAGATACAAAAATCTTTTATTTTTATAATTATTATTTCTTTTTTATTTATTCCATATAAACTTGGGGTTGATATTCAGGGAGGAATTTCCTGGGGTAAAAGCTATATTAATAACCAAATACCTACTGGCTTGGTAAATTGTTGTGACTATATTCGGAATCATAGTTCAAAAAATATAGTTATTCAAGATTCGAGAGATGACAGGTTTGGAGAAGTGACAGCTTTATCAGAGCGTCAATGTTTTGTTATAAATTATTTCACACAAAGAATTTTGTTACCTGAGCAAATTACAAGAATTGAGGCGGTTTCAAATCTGAAAAATATGAAGGATGAGTCAGAAATAAAGAATTTTTTCAGTAAAAACAAAATTGATATGTATGTATTACACTCTGATGAAGTTGTTAGCTGGCCAAAGAATATTTTAGATAAATATGTTTATCAGTCGTATGGATATAAAGTCTATTCTTATATTAATAGCTTTAATTAATTATAAATATGGAATTGATTCATTTTGGATTATAGTTATTAAGAAAATTTGGGTGTAGATAGTTTATAAAAGACGTTTATGTGAAAAATTAGTTTCTTAATTAAAGTATAAAATTCCAGTTAAAGAGTTATCAGTTATTGATACTAATAGATATGAAAAGGATAGATTTATTATGAAAACTATTATAATTGTTCCCGCTTACAATGAAGAAAAAAATATAGCGGCTGTTATCGAATCTTTAAAAAAACAAAATCAAGAGTGGGATATTATTGTGATCAATGATTGTTCTGATGATAACACCGGGGTTATAGCTGAATCTACCGGGAAAGCTTTAGTTATTAATCTTCCAATAAATCTGGGAATAGGCGGTGTAGTACAATTAGGTTTTAAGTATGCTCTGAGGAATAATTATGATATAGCTCTTCAATTTGATGGCGATGGTCAGCACAAAGCTTCCGAAATTGAAAAATTATTGGAACCGATCAAAAATGGTGAAGCAGATATTGTTATCGGTTCACGCTTTTGTGAAAAAAGAGATGGATATAAATCAACGGCAAGCAGAAGATTAGGAATTAAGGTATTTGAAATAATCAATTCATTATTGATTAAACAAAAAATCACAGATAATACTTCCGGGTTTCGTGCTTATAATAAAAAAACAATCGAATTTTTATCTAACAATTATCCCTCGGATTATCCTGAACCCGAAACAGTCGTATTGCTTGGAAGAAATGATTTTAAAATTAAAGAAATATATACTGAAATGCAAGAAAGAAAAGCAGGGAAATCTTCAATATTCGGTTTAAAATCATTTTATTATATGATCAAAGTATTATTAGCAATATTTATGACAGCAATAAGAAAGAAAATAAACAAGGAGTAATTCATGGGAAATACTGTGAATATTAATATTATACAATATGTTGCAATTGTTGGAAGCATAGCTTTTTTTTTGTTAATTGTAAATTTTGTCAGAAAAAAGAAAATAAAAGAAGAATATTCTTTACTTTGGTTTATTTTTAGCATTGTCTTTATAATTATTTCACTGTGGAGAAAATTACTGGATTTATTAGCATATATTTTGGGTGTTGCTTATCCACCTGCGGCACTCTTACTCATATTTATATTGGTAATATTATTAATTTTAATTCAGTTTTCTATTACAATTTCTAAATTAAGTGATCAGAATAAAAATATGGCTCAGGAACTGGGGCTGCTCCGAGCAGAAGTTAATATATTAAAAAGGAATAATAAAATCGAACATTAAATTTAAAATGTTATATCTGTTGAATTGTTAATTAAAACATACGGGGATATTTTATAATTATGATTGATTTACATACTTTTGTCGTATTGGCTTATAAGGAATCTGGGTATATCGCTGATTGTATAGGATCGTTATTGAACCAAACAATAAAAAGTAAAATTATTTTAACAACATCAACACCTTCTTTTTATTTAAAAAATATAGCCGATCAATTTAATATTCCTTTATTAATAAATCCAGAAAAGAAAAATATTGCTTGTGATTGGAATTTTGCATTTAAGAATTGCGATACTAAATATCTGACATTAGCACATCAGGATGATATATATAAACCTGAATATCTGGAAAATTGTTTAAATACAGCTGAAAAATACCCTGATAACTTGATTACATTCACTGATTATGACGAAATTTATCAGGGAAAAATCAGGAAAATTACTTTGATGCTTTTAATAAAAAAACTGTTATTATGGCCATATTTATTTAAAAATGCAATTTCTAACCCTATTTTTAAAAGATTGATACTTTCTTTCGGATCATCTATACCATGTCCAAGTGTATTATATAATTTGGTTAATTTAATAAATTTTAAATTTGAGGAAGAATTTTCAATAAATTTGGATTGGGATGCCTGGTTAAGATTATCAAAAAAAAAGAGGGAGCTTTATTTATATTAAACATAAGTTATTATCACATAGAATATATGAACAATCTGAAACCAGCAAAGGTATAAAAGAAAAAAAAAGACAGGCAGAAGATTTAAAAATTTTTCAAAAACTTTGGCCAAACTGGTTAGCAAATCTTATAAGTAAAATATATTTAATTAGTTATCGTTCTAATCAATAATGAAGCTTAACTATGAAAATTTGCTGAAGGTAGGTGTGAATTATTATGAATATAAGGCAATTAGAAGTGATTAATAATTTGGATTATATTCCATTAGAGAAATTAATTATTCCTTCTCCGGTAAATAAATTGAAATATCTTATGATCGAGGGCAAGGATAAAATTATTTTAGATTTAGGAGCTCTAGACGAAACAGCTTATGATTTAAAGCTGTCAACAGATTATTGGGTTCATAAAAAGCTGGCATTTGTTGCAAAACAAGTCATTGGGGTGGATTCATCCGACTTAATTCCGGAAGGTGGAATTAAAACTTCGGAAAACAGTATGATTTTCAAAGGTAATGTTTATCATTTAGAAAATTATCTGACAAGAAATAATATAGATTTGATTATAGCCGGTGAATTAATTGAACATTTGCCAAATGTTTTATTATTTTTTGAAAATATAAAGAAAATATCCAATAAATATGGTTTGGAAATGATTATAACTACTCCTAATGCTAGTAGCCTTTATAATTTCATACTTGGAATATTTAAAAGAGAATCTACCCATAAAGATCATTTAAGCATTTTTTCTTATAAGATTCTTAATACCTTATGTAAAAAGACTAGATTTCGCTCCTGGCAAATTATTCCCTACTATGTTAAATTTAGTGAGATGGTACTTGGATCAAAAGGAATAAAGAAGTTATTAATAATACTATTTGAGAAAATGATCAATTTTCTAGAATATTTATTTCCAATGTTATCAGGCGGATTGATAGTAAAAATAAAAATATGAGGAATCACAAATGTTTAGAGTAATTTTTTGGACGATCATATTTTCTCTCGCAACAGCATTTTCTGTAATGTTAACTGGAGATAGAAGCTTAATTTCTAACAATTTATTTAAATTAACGAATATCTTAAAATTGATACTGAATTGGAAATTTATTCTTGCAATGATTTTAGCCATTGCGGCAAGATTCGCATTTATTTTTATTAATAATTCCATCTTGAATATTTCTTATTTGGCTAAAAACTCAACAACAATTACGGCTTTTGTTACAACGGTTGCATATATGTTTGTTGTATTTGCAAATTTTCTGTTTTTAGATGAAAGAATAACTTTACAACAGGGAATCGGCTGCGTAATAATAACTTTGGGTATTGTAATATTATTAAAGTAGAGGTGAAAATTGTGTTTTATATAATATCAGCTATGAAAAATAAATTATTAACAATCCAAAAATATTTATTTATGTTGATGAATTCAAATATCATTATAGATAAATATACATATGGAGTTCCAAAAGTTTATTTTGGGAAATTAGAAAAAACCAAACTAATAATCGGGAAATTTTGCTCCATAGCGCCTAACCGAGTAATAATTATGCTTGGCGGACTTCATAGGACCGATTGGGTTTCAACTTACCCTTTTAATGTTTTTTATAAAGAATTTAAGCATATTAAAGGAATTCCATTTTCCAAAGGAGATGTTAAAATTGGCAACGATGTATGGATTGGCCTGGATGCTGTTATATTATCTGGTATAACAATTGGTGATGGGGCAGTTATTGGCGCTAATTCCTTGGTTACAAAAGATGTTCCGCCTTATGCAATAGTTGGAGGAGATCCCGCTAAAATTCTTCGCTATAGGTTTGATGAAAAAACTATTCAGAAACTTTTAGAAATAAAATGGTGGGATTGGAGCCTGGTTTATATAAAAAAAGCTATTCCATATATTCTAGATAATGATCTTGAACATTTTTTTGAGTTTGCTTCTAAATTAGAAAAAAATTAGTTATACATCCGTTTTATCGGAATATGATTTTAAAGTATTTGTTTATTATAGATTCAGCTTGGTATCTTGAAAAATGAATTGCATATTTTTTGGAGAAAGATAAACATGAAACCCGCTTTTAAAACACAAATTTCAGTCGAAGTAATCTTAAAGATGATAATGCAATGAAGAATGAAGTAAATCAAAATGGTCTTGTTTTAAACACCCAATGGATTGAACAGGAAAAAGCATATCAAAAATGGATAATTAAAAATGATTTAAAGTCTGATGAAATCAGAAGACAAAGGGAAATGCAATTTAGCTACATGCCTAAAATTAAAATCTTAACTGCAATTATAGATCTATCGGGTGCTTTTCTTGATTCGATGTTGCATTCTGTGATTAGCCAAACCTATCAAAATTGGGAATTATGCGCCGTTCAATGCAATTTGCTCAATACTCATTTCCGGGACATTTTGGAATCATACTCTAATAAAGACAAGAGAATTAAAAATTATATTATAGATGGAGTATTAAATAAAGCATCATTATATAATACTGGGGTGGAATTCAGCGATGGTGAATTTACAGTTTTACTGGATGACCAGGATGTTCTCAATCCCGATGCTTTGTTTGAAATTCTAAATGCGATCAACCAGTATCCCGATCTTGATATTCTATATTCTGATCATGACATGATTTCTGCGGATGGAAAGATAAGGAAAAATCCTGTTTTCAAGCCGGATTACAATCCTGATTTACTTTTAAATTATAACTATATTTCAAATTTATTTGCTTTCAGAACTTCACTTGCCAAAAGGGCCGGATGGTTTAAGGATGAATTTGGAAAAGCTGAAACCTATGATTTAATTTTGAGATTGATTGAACAAACCGATAAAATCTATCATATTCCCAAAATATTATATCATATAAGGGAAAATTATGAATTAAATACAGATTATCTTAAGTATTCTGAAAAAGCACTATTGGAACATATGCAGAGAAGAGGTATAAAAGCTATAATTGAGAAAGGTTTAATTAATGGGTGTTTAAAAGTCAGCTATCCTGTTGAGAAAAAAACAACAATTTCTATAATAATAATGAATAAAAATAATGCTAAATTTCTTGCTAACTGTATTCATTCTATTATAAAAAAAACAAGTTACAATGATTATGAGATAATAATTGTAGAAAACGGAAGTACAGAAAAGAGTATATTTAAACTTTATCAAAGATTACAAAAAAATCAAAAAATACGAATATTAAAATGGGAAAAAGAATTTAATTACTCCGTATTAAATAATTTTGCCGCAAGACAAGCAACAGGCGATTTATTTTTATTTTTGAATAATGATATGAAAGTAATATCTTCTGATTGGCTGGAACAAATGGCTGGATATGCTCTGCGTAAAGATGTAGGTGCTGTCGGGGCAAAACTTTATTATTTGGATAATACTATTCAGCACGCCGGAGTGATTAATTTTTGGGCTCATGTTCATCGCTTTACGGTGAAAAACAATCCCGGATATTGCGGTAGGCTTATGATGGTACAAAATTATTCCGTTGTTACTGGCGCCTGTTTGATGATTCGAAAAGAAGTTTTTAATGAAATTAATGGTTTTGATGAAATATTTGCTGTAAGTTATAATGATTTTGATTTATGTCTCAAGCTTCGTGTAAAAGGGTATTTAATTGTCTTTACCCCATATGTGGAATTGTACCATTATGAATGTATGACCAGAATGAATCTAGATTCTTTAGAGAACCTGGAAAGGACAAGTAATGAAACACAGCTTTTTAATGAACGGTGGAAAAAAGTGATTGATAAGGGAGATCCTTATTTTAACCGGAATTTATCTAAAGAAAGGGACGATTTTGCTATAGATTTAGGTGATAATACGTCAGTAAATCAAAGATCAAATTTTTATATGATTGCGAAAGAAATTGAAAAGAAAACTTTAAAAATACCATTTTTAAATATCTTTTTCCGAATTGTTAAAAGTTATTATAAAAATATTAATTGGAGTTTAACAAAAATCTTAAATAAACATCATTAAATTTATTGAGTCCGATAGGCCAAACGTAAAAAATAATTTACCAGAATTAAACATAGGGTTATGCTTGTTAAATTTGTATAAAATTATATAATCGATTTATAATAAATAAAAATACAAAATAAAATATTTGATTATTGCTTGGATTCATGTTAATTTTGAATAATTTGTAAATAAATTAGATATTCATAATTTGGAGTTGAATAATGAAAGGAGTTATTGTTGCCGCTGGTTATGGGATGCGTTTTCTTCCTTTAACAAAAACATTGCCAAAAGAAATGCTTCCGCTTTACGATAAACCATTGATAGACTTTATACTTGATGAGTTTGAGGATGCCGGAATTAATGATGTTATTGTTATAACAAGCAGAAGAAAAAAAATCCTTGAGGATTATCTTGACAGGGAGGTTGAACTTGAATCTGTTCTGAAAAATGGCGGTAAATCTAGGCAACTGGAAAGTATAAAGCCGAGGAAAATGAACTTCATTTTTATTCGCCAGCAGGAAATGAAAGGCACCGGCCATGCCCTTCTGTTAACAAAATCGGTTATAGGCAATGAGCCTTTTATCGTAGCATATCCTGATGATATTGTTCTGGGAATGCCCGGAATTTCAAGACAAATGATGGAACTATACAATCAAACCGGGAAATGCGTTCTGGCCGTTAGAAAAGAAGAACTAAATATCTCACGGTATGGAGTTGTTAAACTCACAAAAAAAGATGGAATAAATATTGTGGGAAAAATAGTCGAAAAACCGGATAAAAATAATGCCCCAAGCAATCTTGTATCGAT
This sequence comes from uncultured Spirochaetota bacterium, assembly GCA_963783575.1. Lineage (GTDB taxonomy): Bacteria > Spirochaetota > Brevinematia > Brevinematales > JAOACQ01 > CAWEAK01. The sequence continues at coordinate 367,488 of CAWAOD010000011.1, forward strand.
TGGCAGGTATTTATTTACACCTGAAATGCTTTCTTTATTGGAAGCAGGATATCTGAATCACAAAAATGGGGAATATTATCATATCGATTCGATAAATGCCTTATGTTCCGAAAATAAGGTCGCTGCTATGGAAATTAAGGGTCTGATGCTAGATACCGGCGAACCGCAGACTTATCTTACATCTTTATTGTTATACATAAAACAGCATCCTCAAGCATCGGATATTTTTAATGAGTTTGTAAAAAATAATTATAAAAGCTGAGAGTTTATCTTGATTTTCAAGTATTGTATGATATAATGATTTTTAAATACGCCCTTAAAACGGATATAATTTCCCGCATTTGATTACCTAATTTATTATTTGTAAGATTATGATTAAATTATTTTGAGGAGTAATTTATGAAAAGATTTATTTTCTCAGGTATTATTATTGCAATAATTTATGTGCCTTTTTTCGCAAATGATTTTGATGATATGAAAAGCAAAGTTGGGGATATCTCAAGCGATCTGGCAACCCAAATATCAACTGCGATGGCTCCGAATTTCGGTTATTATACCGGCAGCGGCAATGTAACTCCTGTAAATACTTCAAGTTTCCTGGGATTAAAAATCGGAGTTGGGCTGGGACTAAATCTGACGCCGAATTTTTTTAGCGCAATGAATAATATTGAATCGGCAATTCCAGGGGCAAGTTCCGATCAGCTTGCTGATTCATTAAAGTCTGCCGCAGGGGCAATGGCAGCCATTCCTTCGCCGTATGACCTTCTGTATGTAAAAATTGGCGTGCCGATTATTCCTCTTGACGTAGGTTTAAGGATTGGTGTTATTCCGGCATTATCTTTTGGCACATCGGATGGCTCTGTCGGAATAGGAGGATTTCATTTTGGAGTTGAGGGAAGATATTCTATATTTGAACTTCCTGCCGGTCTTATTAAAGTTGACGCTCGAGTTTCCTATGATTATGACGGAGGAAATATAAATGTTTCCGCAAAAACGACTCAGGATGCCGATATCAACGGCAAAACAATCGGTTCAAACAACCTCACAATGGCCTGGAATATGGGATGGAGCGGATCTTCTATCGGTGCAAAATTAATGGGTGGATTGAATATACCGCTTATTGGCGGACTTTATCTCGGCCTGGGGATGAATATTAATATTGGACAATTCAGTACGGAAGTCAAAACCGATTATGATTTTGGTCCAAACGGTACCGGAACTTCAGAAGGATTAACAGAGCAGAAATTTACAGTTGATAAAACCGCTTCAGCCGGTTATAATGCTTTTGATCTAAGACTTATTGGGGGTGTTCAGATATTCTTTATAAATGCTGCGGTTGAATACGGTATATTGAACGGTAATTATGCTATAACCTTTATTCCATTTTCAATGGTATTTTAACAAAATGTCTCTTTGCCGGTTAATACTTTATTTTTAACTCCCCATATGCTGAACTACCTGGGAAGTATCGGAATCCTAAGAATATTTCTTCCTTATATAAAGCAAATGCCGTCAACGGCATAGCGACCAGAAAACTGCTTGCAATAGCATAAAATTTAGCATTTTGATTTATCTGCGAATAATTATTATAATTATCTTTTGCATTCATATCATTTGGGTTTGCAAAATATTGATCGGCATAATAATTCATTTTGTAATCGGTATAAATATCAAACCCCGTAAATCCTGCTGTCAAAAGCCAGCCTCCGAACGCCATCCACCAGGCAATCTTCTTTTCGGATGTTGTTGATCCCTCATGATTCATTAATACTGCATTTATTGATATAGTTTGATTTTTATTCGTTAAAGTAAAGTTTTGAAAATATGGGAAATAATTGGTTGAATCATTTAAAATGACTTTTACTCGGTGTTCACTATCCATAATAAGGTTTGTTACCACAGCCGGGGTTATTCCATAGTAATCGGAATCTATGAAGACCAGTGAGTTTGATGGGGTTGAATCTATTTTAACAATGCCGCCTGTTAATTGTTTGACTATGGATTTATAGATATTATTAGTAATATTTTCATTGATATCAGCAACAGCAACTACCTGATGGTAGCCTTCTTTTAAGAAAGTAAACTGGTGGCTGCCGATCGGTACTGCGGGGTAATACAACGGGCTTTTACCGATAAAAACACCGTCAAGATAAATATTAGCGTTTTCGGGTTTTGTGATAATCATCACATCCCCATTTTTTTTATTTATTATCATATCCCTTAATGGCTTTAGAAAATCATACATATTGTCAGATAAGCTGTCTTCTCTGGATTGGAGTGAAAATTTATTTGCGTTGGTTACCCCGGCGATTTTCTCAATATAAATATTTACATTAAGATTATTAGGGCCTCTTTCTTTAGAAATAACTGTAAAATCACCTGTAATATAGGCATTTAAATTCATCAAATTAGTACTGGTATTCATTGTATTTGTAATTTTTGTAGAATTCGTCATATTTGTGATATTCTGTGTATTTGTTGTATAAAAGTCCTTTTGTACGGAAATAGGCATATAAGAAACAATATTTGTCAGGTCGGGAAATTCATTTATTATAAGGTTAGTAAACATATCGTCCTGGACAATACCTTTATTTGTCGCAATAATATTTGTTACTATAAAATTTGTCGTTAAATTCATCGTATTATTGGTTATTATTACAAATTGAACTTGCATCATCTTAAGCTTCTTTTTTTGATCTGTTATCTCGACGTTATTCGAATTTGTTGTTATATTTTCAATTATATTTGTAACTATTTCCTTCCTTGATTGTGTTATTGAATAATCAACGTTGGTAATGTAATTTGAAAATATTGAATTGGAAATAGTAATTAGTTGTTGAACATTTGATGTCGCCGATATGCTTATCGATTCAAATGGTATAAAAACCGTCTCATTTTCTATGGGTTTTAAATAATTTGCCAGCGTTTCCGGCGCGCCTGTTGTTATATAATCCAGATCGGGATCTTTTGAATTATTTTTAAATTGGGCAATATGGATTACAAAATTAGTCGGGATTGATTTAATAATTGCTTCTTTAACATCATTCCTTTGTTTGATTGCCTCTTCTTTAATAACTTTTGAACAAGATATAAAGATTAAAAATACTATAATTATTAAAAAAATATTATGGAAAAAATTCATTTTTTATACCTATCAAAATAATAATAGATTTAACAAGAGCGCTCATTTGGTTTGACCTATCTGTTGCCTAAGAAATTCTCTAAATATCAGGATGGCTTCTTGTTTTTCTTAAAGTATATTATTATAAGACAGATAGAATATAGAGTCAATTTGTAAAACCTTGAATTGTGTATTACGATTCAAGAACATCCAGTAATTCATAAATTTTCATAGGCGCTTCTTTACCTTTAACATAAATTGAATCCAATTCTCTTACTACAATTGAGTCCTTTGTTCTTTCATAAGTATTTTCGCTGATTATAATATTTGTCTTATAAAGTTTATTTTCATCCTGCAGATCTTCTGCAAGTGTTGCATTATCTCCGATCGCAGTATAATTTTTCTTTTTCTCCGATCCGACATTACCCACGGTTAAATTACCTGAATTTAATCCGATCCCGATATTAATCGGTTTATGTCCTAATCGTGCCTGTTCATCATTAAAATCTTTCAGGGCTTTCATCATTTTAATTGAAGCCTTACAGGCATTTAAAGCATGGTTTTCCAGCTCAATCGGAGTTCCCCAGAAAGCAACTACAGCATCTCCGATATATTTATCAAGCGTTCCCTGCGTTTCCATAACAATATCTGTCATTTTAGTCAGATAAATATTTAAAAAGCTGATCAATTCACCGGCAGTCATTCCTTCAGATAAGGTCGTAAAACTCCGGATATCGGAAAAAAGTATTGTTAAATCCTTTTCCTGTCCCCCAAGTTGAAGCATATCGGGATTCTGGATTAAAATATTTACAAGATCCGGATTGACGTACTTTGAAAACGTGGTCTTAATAAACCTCTTTTCCCTTTCTTCGGTCAGTATGATATAGACTTCCCCGGTTACAAGCACCAGAATACTTATAATAATTGGAAGCAGCGTCAATATTTCGATATTGAACCTGAATAATCCAAATCCAAGAATCAATGGAATTACAAAAGAAAGAACAAATGCAATTATTGTAGTACGAATACCTTTTGAAAGAAGATATCCGATTAATAAAGTAAAAAGAACAACATATAAAATATTTATCCAATCTGGAACATTAATTAAAAAATCCCTGTTCATAATGGTTCCAAGCGCGTATGCAAGATGATCAGTGCCGTTCATTGTTCCAAGGGGAGAAAGCCAATCGTTTGGCGCTAACCCTGTTATATAAATCCCTACCAGAATAATCGGGTTTCTCGGCAATCCTGCCCTTTCGATATCTTTAACCGCTAGACTTTTCAAATAACCTGTTTCCGGCGCAGCTTTGTAATTTACAGACAAACGGTATTGAGAATCGACAGGGATTCTGAAATCCTCTTTCCGCCCATTATAAACCGAGTTCCTGATTATAATATCGTTTTTTCCTATAATGATATTGCTGATATCCGACTTTAAGAGTTTTACGGACATAGCGAGAGCTGCCGAAGGATAAAAAACGTTTGTTAAATTTATTTTACCGTTATCAACAAAATAATATGTTACACCCATTATAAGCGGTTCTTTCCTGTAAAGTTCTCCGTCATTGTCCATATTTATTGTGCCGATGAAGCCAAGAGATTCTGAAATTGCAGGAATTGGGGCTGTTATCTTAGTATAATTTGAAATTTCTATAGAAGGATCGATATTCAGCTCAAAACGCTTCATGTTTTGGACAACCGCAGAATTATAATCCAGCATCTCTTTTGCACGGAGGGACCTGTCCTGAACCAAATCAAGTTTGATAGTATTGCCTACAGCGCCTTTGTAATTAACAAGTGCATTTGTAAAGTCTGTGTCGCTTAGGGGATCAGGACTGATTTCATTGAAGTAAAGGTCAAACAGAACAATTTCCGGAAGCTGCTCTTCAGGCAGGGTATTAAAATGATTGAGAATGCCTGCCCAGACTTTTCTATCTATTTTTAAACTTCCGCCGAATTTATTCTTTGAAAGCTCGTCAATTTGGGCTATAAAAATTCTTTTATAAAAACCGGTTCCGGCTTGTGTCTTTAATGTTCCCCCTACTGTTTCGACCTTTGTAAACGCTTTTGAAGTAAATCTCCATTTAATTGATGTGTTTTCAATATTTCTTGTAAATTCAAAACCGGAAGGAATATAATAAGAACACAGTATTATTAAAATAAAAAATAGTGAAAGAGCTATTATAATTGTAAGCTTGTTTAATCTAATATTCTTTTTCTTTTGAATATCAATTCTTTTCTCCATAATTTCCCCCTGTTAATCCCATTTTGTAACATCTAAAAGCTCATATATCCTTACGGGTTTTGTTTTACCCTTTACCCTGGTTAAGTCCAATTCCCTTGCTATAACCCACTTTTTTACCAGTTCATAAGTAAATTCACTTATCATTATACTTGTATGAAAGTATTTGTTCAAACCTTTTATTCTGGATGCGAGGTTAACTGAGTCTCCGATCGCTGTGTAATTCTTTTGCTTTTCCGAACCGACATTACCGACAATGATATTGCCTGTATTCAACCCAATATTGATATTAATTGGAGGGTAACCCTTTTTAGCCTGGTCTTCATTAAACTGTTTCAGCGCTTCCATCATCTTTATTGAGGCCTGACAGGCTTTTAATGCATGGTTTTCCAGATCGATAGGCGCTCCCCAGAATGCCATAACATTGTCGCCTATATACTTGTCAAGCGTACCGTCGGAATTTATTACAATATCAGCCATAGTTGAAAAATAACAGTCCATATAATCAATTAGGTCTTTTGGAGTTATGGTTTTTGAAACTTCTTCAAGGCCTTTTATTGCTGAAAAGAAAACCGTTACTTCTTTATCCTGGCCCCCAAGCTGAATCATATCCGGGTTTTGGATAAGAATATCAACCAGTTTAGGATTGAGATAGCTAGAAAATGTTGATTTTATGAACCCCTTTTCCTTTTGCTCTGTTAAAAGCATAAAAATCTGGACGCCGACAAGTACAAATACACAATTCAGGATTGGAATAAATGTTATAATCTGGTAATTATAAATGAAAAAACCATACCCGACAGCAAGTGGAATTATTACTGATAAGAATCCAGCCGCAATGGTAAATCGGGTACCCTGAGAAACTAAAAATCCGACCAATAAAACAATTATTAATAAATATAGTATATTAATCCATTGAGGCAAATCATAAATAAAATCTCTCTGCATTATTGTCCCCAGCGCATAGGCATTGAGTTCAATACCGAACATTTCTCCCATCGGAGTCGGTTTGATATCATAAGCTCCCAATTTTGAAAACATGCCTACAAATATAATGGAATTATCCTGGATTTTAGCTGTTGTTATGTCTTTAAATGACAATCTGCGGATATAACCGCTTGAAGGAAGGGATTTATAATTGATCTTCATCCGCCATTGGTCATCAACCGGTATTTTATATTCGGTTTTTTGACCGTTGATGACGGCCTCTTTTATTATGATAAATCCCGGTTCAACTGAAACTTTTGATAAATCGGATTTTAATAAATTAACGGCCATGGAAAGTATTATTGAAGGATAGACTATATTTGTCAATGCCGTTTCTCCGCCGTTCGTGATGTAATAAAAAGTTTTTACAATCAAAGGTATTTCCATTACAGAGATTTCTGTCTCATTTACATTGGCTACATTGGCGAATCCCGAAAACTTTAGACTTTCTGGAATTTCTTTCATAAGTATTGTTGGAATAGGGTAGATTTGCGCATTATCAACTGAAGAAAGCGGGATCTTAAGCTCAAACTTATACATTGCCTGTACTTGCGGTGAATAATAATTCAGGCTTTTTTGAACAATTACTTTTTTAAAATAATCATAATTTTCTTTATTCGATTTTTCAACAATCTTGGCCAATTCCTTTGTGGCCCCAAGTATTATATCTTCACCGACTAAACCTTTATAATTACTTAAAGATTCTATCATAGCATTATCGCTTTTGAGATTTAAACTATGCTCGGCGAAAATTATATCAAAGAAAACCATCGGTGGAATTTGCTGTGAATTGAAAGAATTCATCATATCAGCCCATACCTTCCTATCAAAGGGCCAGTTTCCATAAGAATTGATTGTTTCGTCATCTATTGCGGCAATATAGATATTTTTATAAATTCCCTTCCTGGACTTAGCAAAATCACCCGATTTGTCTGAATCGACCCCGGTCAGCAGGGCTTTTGTCTGGAATCTCCAGTTTATAGACTGGTTTTCAAAACTTTTTAATTTATCACTGACGCCCAAGAAATCATAGTCTGCCAGGAAATAATAAATACATGTAAAAAAAAGGAAAATAACAAAAGATATCAAAAATACAAAGAAATATTTATTGATTTTTTTTCTGGATTTTACAGCCCCCATATGATCCTCCCTATTCTATATCATTAAGAAATTTGAAAAGAACGCCGCCGAGAGGCGGTAACGCTATTTTTATGGAATACGGCTTTCCCTGCCAGGGAATCGAATCGCTATGTAAATCTCTATTATTGATTATATTTGAGCCCCAGAAATCGCTGGAATCCGAATTGAGTATTTCCCTGTAAGTTCCTGTTTTAATTACACCTATTCTATAATCATATCTGGGGACAGGCGTAAAGTTCAAAGCGACGATAATCTGATCTCCTTTAGAAGACTTTCGGATATAGCTTAAGGTGCTGTTGTCGGAGTCATTGATGTCGATCCATTCAAAACCGGCCGGCTCATAGTCTATTTCGTTCAAAGCCGGCTCGTTTTTATATAGGTAGTTTAATTTGGCTACAAGACTTTGAAGCCTATAATGAGGTTCATATTGAGTAAGATGCCAGTCAAGGCTTTTAGCCTCGCTCCATTCATTCCATTGCCCGAAATCCTGTCCCATGAATAAAAGTTTCTTACCCTGATGTGTCCACATATAAGTGTATAAAAGTCTTAAATTCGCAAACTTCTGCCAGTTATCGCCCGGCATTTTATTAATCATAGAACATTTGCCATGGACAACCTCGTCATGTGAAAAAACAAGTATGAAGTTTTCACTATAAGCGTAAATCATAGAAAAAGTAATAGTACCATGATGGTATTTTCTATAAATCGGATCTTTGCTGAAGTAAACGAGAGTATCATGCATCCACCCCATATTCCATTTAAATTCAAAGCCAAGCCCTCCAAGGTATACCGGTTTCGAAACTCCTCCAAAAGCAGTTGATTCTTCGGCGATTGTAGTTATTCCCGGGAATTTTCCGAAAACCTGCTCGTTCATATTCTTCATAAAATTTATGGCTTCAATGTTTTCCCTGCCTCCATACTGGTTAGGTATCCATTCACCCTCTTTCCGGCTGTAATCAAGGTAAAGCATTGACGCTACCGCATCGACGCGAAGCCCGTCAATATGGTATTTATCTATCCAGAAAAGCGCGTTTGATACAAGAAAATTCCTGACTTCATTCCTGCCGAAATTAAATATTTTAGTGCCCCAGTCAAGATGTTCCCCCTTCCTCGGGTCCTGATGTTCATAAAGAGCCGTACCGTCAAATTCGGCAAGGCCATGACCGTCTTTCGGGAAATGACCCGGCACCCAATCGACAATTACACCGATGTCATGCTGATGCATGTAATCGACAAAATACATAAAATCTTCGGGATTTCCATAGCGGCTTGTCGGGGCAAAATACCCGGTGACCTGGTATCCCCATGACCCGTCAAAAGGATGCTCTGCCACAGGCATCAATTCGATATGTGTAAAACCCATTTTTTCAACATATTCTTCAATTTTAACCGCAAGTTCCCTATATGTCAAAGACCTGAAATCTTCTTCCGGAACTCTCATCCAGGAGCCTAAGTGAACTTCATAAATAGACATAGGCCTGGAATAATTCCTTGTTTTACTTCTTTTCTTTATCCATTTTTGATCATGCCAATCATATTTCTGAATATTCCAGACTATTGAGGCCGATTTCGGCCTTAATTCGGAATAGAATCCGTATGGATCGGCTTTTTCGAGGACCCGATTATCGCCGGTTTTAACCGCGTATTTATAAACGCAGCCCTCATCCAATCCGGGTATAAATATCTCCCATATCCCCGAACTTCCCAGTACCCTCATCTGGTGCCTTCTGCCGTCCCAATTATTGAAATCGCCGATAACACCGGCTGCTTTTGCATTGGGAGCCCAAACGGCAAAAAGGACTCCTTTAATATTGTTGATTTCCATAACATGGGCGCCTAATTTATTATATATTTCCTGATGAGAACCTTCATTGAACAGGTGCCTGTCAAACTCGGAGATTACCGGAAGGAAGCAGTACGGGTCTTTTTCCAGGGTTGTCTTTTTTTTTGAATAAGCTGTCTTTATTTCATATTCAAATACCTCGGTTTTATCAAAGAAAATAATTTCATAAAAACCGCTGCTATTAATTTTATTCATTAAATATTCTTTTCCGGTTTCATTTTCTATCACTGATATATTTTTTGCCGCCGGGTTGAAAACCCTTATAGAAACTGCTTTTTTTTTGTCTATGACAACAGGATGAGCTCCCAGAATCTGATAAGGGTCATGAGATTCAAAATTGATGATTTTCTTTAATAAATCTTCCTGAAACGTGTATGTCATAATCAACCTCGATTTTCTGCCAGATAAAAACGGATTTGAATTTTCATAATTCTGATTGATCGATATTACCAGCAAGAACAGTTTCAATTTACAAAAAATATTGCTAATTTGATTTTGGAATAACCCATATATCATAACAGAAATAAAAAAATATGCAATAGTATTTTTATAAAAAAAAAAGAGGGTGGGTTATTGACGGGAAGAACGCTCCGGAAGAATGTGACTTTTGCGGCCCTTCGTAACTCGCATCCGTGCTTCGGACAGATCTGCGGGCATGCCGGCGTCCTGCCGGCTCGCAAAAGTAACATTCTTCCTGTGCTATTCTTACCCGTGAATCTTTGCAAAGGAGAGTAGCCGGGAGAATTATAAACGTTTCTTTTTTTGATTATTAATAATCTAAAATTACCGGTTCTTTCGAGTTATTGGCCGGCTGTTCGGGGGAATTATTTTAACTCAAAGCTTTTTGAATCGCTAAATATTATTCAGTATATAATTGTAAGCAGCACTATTGCTACGGATGATAAAATTTAGAAACCTGATTTTTAACATATTTTGATTATAATCATTGACGGGATTATAATATGCGTTAATCAATCAAAATAAAATAACGGGTAAAAATATGCATAACGAATATATTAAAAATATAGCTTCAATCTACAATTCAGGCGAAGGGATGGAACATTCTTACAGAACGTCTTTTCAAAATTTACTGAATGAATTTGTATCCGTTGAACTGAAAGAAAATATTACTATCCTGCACGAACCGCCGAGAGAGAGCTTCGGTGCTCCCGATTTCAAAATAATGAGCCCGTCAGGCGGTATTATCGGCTATATTGAATGTAAAAAAATTGAGGAAGATATTGAAACCCTAGTCCATTCGCCGCAAATTCAAAAATACCTGGAGATATCAAACAATCTCTTGTTTACCAACTACATTGATTTTATCCTGTTCAAAAAAGGCTCTGTTATTGACAGTTGTCTGATTTCAAGGAAAATCGAATTGAAGTCAAAGCCCCAGTTTAAAGATAAAGAAGGCTTTAAAAGGATTATGACAGCCTTTTTCCTGTCATCTCCCGAAAAAATCAAAAGCAGCGAGAAGCTTTCAATCGAACTTGCCAAGAGAACACGGATTTTAAAGGAACTGATCCTCAAGGAACTTGACAAGGACGATACAAACCCGTTTAAAAGATTTTACCTGATATTTAAAAAGACAGTTATTCACGAACTCGATAACGGGACTTTCGCGGGCGCTTACGCCCAGATCATCGGTTTCGGTTTATTCTTTTTCCGGATGTCAAAACATGAAAACCTGACGAAAGAAAATGTAATTTCACATGTTCCTCAATACATACCGCTTCTACGCGATTTCTTCCCAAACGCGAAATTCGATGAATGGCTGCCGGATATCGTCTGGATATTGGATGAGATCATCTCCCTTTTGAACAATATAGACGCCGGTTTCATCAAAAATTCGCTTTCCTATAAGGAATTATCCATATTGAAAAAGCGCGATTCCAACCTGAAAGACCCTTTCCTCTATTTCTATGAGGAATTCTTAAGTGTTTATGACCGTGACACCAAGATCGAAAGGGGCGTTTTTTATACCCCCGAGTCGATTGTTTCCTTTATCATCCGTTCGCTGGACGAAATATTGAAGACCCGGCTGGATATTAAAAAAGGTTTTCTCGACCAGTCTATCAAAATCCTTGATTTCGCAGCTGGGACCGGCACATTTATTCTCGCCCTCATCGAATTCATCAAGGAAGAACTCTGGAAAAACCACAACCAGGGATTATGGAACTATGAGATCAACGATTTTATCCTTGAGAATATTTACGGATTCGAGCTTCTCATCGTGCCTTATATCATCAGCCATTTGAGGATTCATGAATACCTCGAGAGCTTCGGGTTCCGCTATACCGACGAACGGAAGGGAAGCGCGGCCCAGCGCGCGGAAATCTACCTCACCAATACACTGGACAACCAGCCCGCGGGGGTCACCGACTTTTTCGAGGGCTTTAATAATGAATCGAGCCTCGCCGACAGGGTAAAAACCGGGAGGAAATCCTCGTCATTATGGGAAATCCGCCCTATTCCGTTTCCAGTTCCAACAAGACGGATTTTATCGAGAACCTGATGGAAACCTATAAAACCGCCGTCAGGAGCGAGAGAAACATTCAGCCCCTTTCCGACGACTATATCAAATTCATCCGATTCGCCCACTGGAAGATGGAAAAGGTCAAAAAGGGCGCGGTCGGCATCATCACCAACAATTCCTACATCGACGGCCTGATCCACCGGGGAATGCGGGAGGAACTGGCGAAAACCTTCGATGAGATTTATATTTTAAACCTGCATGGAAATTCCAATAAAAGCGAAAAATGCCTGGACGGGTCTAAGGACGAAAACGTCTTTGATATCAAACAGGGTGTCTCAATCGCTTTTTTTGTGAAAACCGGCAAAAAGACTAACGATAAAAGTGGTGTTTATTACTACAGTTTGCAGGGATTGAGAAACTTTAAATACGATTTCCTTTATGAAAAATCTATTCAGAATTCAGAATGGGCAAAAGTCGAAACAAAGGCACCGGATTACTGGTACTTGTCGAAAAACATGGAAATGGAAGAAATTTATAATCGAGGTTGGAAAATTTCAGATATATTTATGGAATATGACATGGGTGTTGCGACTCATAATGATGAAGAATTTGTATATTTTGAGAAAAAGGGTTTTAAAGATGAACGTTCATATAATTATAGGCCATTCGACTATAGAATAATTAATTATGATTTGAAAAAAATTGGGAGACCAAGATATACATTAATGAGGAATTTATATGTAAATAACAATTTTGCTTTAGTCACAACAAAAATAAATAGGCAAATAAGTATTAATTATTTTTTTATTACAAATATGGTTACTGATAGACATATTTTAGACAGCGCAAGTGACTCAACAAGTATCTTTCCATTCTATATTTATCCTGATGAAATGGAATTGTCCCGGGAAAAACAGATCAATTTCACGCCGGAATTCATGAAATTCGCAGAGAATTACATAAAAGACATATCACTCTCAGACGGATGGGCGGAAACCATATTCTCCTATATTTACGCCGTTCTGTTTTCCCCGGCTTATCGGAAGAAATACCATGAATTTCTCAAGATCGATTTCCCGCGCGTTCCCTTTATGGAAGAAAAGGAGCTTTTCAGAAAGCTTGCCGGTGAAGGACAGAAATTGATCGACCTGCACCTGCTGAAAACGGAATTTGAAAGTTTAACGGCCAGTTTCCCCGTTGAAAACCCGGACTTAAAAGTAGAATCGGTTAAATACGAAGGCGGAAAGGTATGGATCAACAAAACGACCTATTTTGACGGCGTGCCAGAACTCGCCTGGAACTACCTGATCGGCGGCTACCAGGTGCTGGATAAATGGCTCAAGAGCAGAAAGGGCCGCGTGTTGACCGGGGAGGAAATAAATTATTTCCTGAGGGTCTGCGAAGTCCTGCTGGAAACGATAGGCATTCAGGAAAAGATTGATGTGCTGACAAGGGAGTGGATATAGAATCTTAAGAGCTAATTTGATACAGGAATACTAATATGAAGTTTTATAAGTATTGTTCTCCTAAAGATTATTCTCTTGATTCTCTTTCAAAAGGACAATTATATTTTAATTATTCCGGTGAATTTAATGATCCATTTGATAGTAAATTGCATTTTAAGAATCGAGAATCCGAAGAATGGGACAATAAATATAGAAATTGTACGGTCATCTGTTGTTTTTCAAAAAATAATAAGAATATATTATTATGGAGTCATTACTCTGACAAACATAAAGGATTTTGTTTAGGATTTAACGCAATAAAAATAAACAAATATCCACTAATTGAGTTTATAGATTCAAATTTAAGAAATTTCTACAATCCTGATGGAAAACATTACTTGCCATTAAGGAAAGTATATTACAGTAGAATTCGTCCATCTCCCTTTAATCCTTTAAAAGATGATGATAAAAAACTTTTGGAACCAATTTTTAACAAGTCTCATGTATGGAAGTATGAGACTGAATATCGTATGATTACAATACCATATCATTTTAAAACAAACGTTTTTTCTTTCAATAAGTCTTTTTTAAGCGATATATACATTGGACTGAAATGCGACGAAAAAATTAAAAATAAAATAAAAAGAATCGTTGACATTGATTATTTAGAAAAAGGCTATAATGTTAATATATATCAGGCTAAAGAAAATTTGAATCGTTATGATATTGTTTTTGAAAAATTATAAAACATTGACTGTGCCTCCGGTGATGAAACGCCCGGTTCCCGAGTTTACCGCTATTCATTTTGCAGCACTATCGAGGGAACCGCTTCTTCGTCCAGCAGCACTACCGAGGCGACCCGGTAAAACGAGGCCAACACCTGACAGATTAAAGGTCAACGCTTCATAGTTTATACTGACTGCCTATTTTCGTCTGTTGATGAACCTGCGCCCCGCAGTATGAGTGCCATTTCTGATTGAGCCATTATTTGATCAAAAAGGTATCATTATATTTAAATCGTTGTTATTCCCATTTAATGAATAATCGATCTGTTCGTATTTCGCGGACAGGAAGTCCGCGACCCGAACGCAGCCCGGACTGCAAAGTGAGGCTCTTTAATTATGAGAAAATCTTTAATAAAACCTGGAATAACAACATTGTATAAACCGATTGCTTCACATGAAGTGTAACTCATGCGTAGGGGTGCAATATAGTATTGCTTACAGAACTGTCGTCATGCACTTGATTATGATATTTGAGATGATTTTCATGGAGCATCGTGCTCCCAAGGTTTAATTGGCTTAGCAGAATGGGCACAAGGATGTGCCATTATATCCATTCTTTTATATGATAGTCAATGGCAAACGGCAGTTCGCCAAATAACACGATGTTATAAGTGGCTCTGCGGCAACATTCCGCTGTTTACAGCAGCTTAAGCTTCTCCACCACCGAGTCAATATCTTCATGAAGCACCACTTTAGCCTTATTATCAAAAGGGGTTTCAAATTGATTTATGATCGCCAGCCTGGATTTATCGTTCAAATAGCCTGGAAGCATTGCGGCCGGATATACTGTCAGTGATGAACCCATGACAATAAGCAAATCAGCCTTCTGGACTTCCGTCAGTGCTTTTTCCAGGTCTCTCACGTATTCCCCGAAAAATACCACGTTCGGTTTTAAGGCATTGCCGCATCTGCTGCATTTCGGCACAGTTTTTGATTTGACTTTTTCTAAAACATTCTGAAATTCCGGATCATTTTTATTTATTTCAAAATTGCAGCTTATGCAATTATATTTTTCAAAATTACCATGCAGTTCTATGATGTTTGAGTTGCCTGCTTTCTGATGAAGGCTGTCGATATTCTGGGTTATAACCGTTTTAAGCTTGCCGAGGTCTTCAAGTTTCTTAAGTAATTGATGTCCTTTTGTCGGCAAGGCTCTATCTATAAGGTCCAATAATTCGTTTATATACCGGTAAAACAATGTCTGATCTTCTTTGAAATATACAAGATCAAAAAGCTTATCAGCCGGAATGTCTTTTCTGGAATAAAGCCCGTTCGGTCCGCGAAAATCAGGTATTCCGGCATTTGTTGATATTCCGGCGCCTGTCAGAGCTGTGATGTAATTAGACTTCATGATAAAATCCATTAATAGATCTATTCCTTTTAAAATCATATAAATTCCCTCCGGTTATTTAGTTTTTAAGAACTTTCTTTTCCCGACTTTTATTATTGTATCAATGCCCGATTTAATTTTATAATTTTCATCTATAATTCTCTCTCCGCCTACAGTAATTGCATTCTGTTGAAGCATTCGCCGGACCTCGCTTTTAGATGGCAGAGTTTTGGAAGCGATTAACACATCCATTATGGTCAATTCACCGGTAATTTTAAACTCCTCAATTTCATCAGGGAGGCCCTTTTCCTTGAATATTCTTTCGAATTCTTCAAATGCTCTGTCTGCTGCTTCCTTTGAGTAATATTGAGCGGCAATGGTTTTGCCTAAAATAGCCTTTATATTTCTCGGATTTTCACCCTCTTTCATTTTTTTATCGAAAGCTTTGATCTCATCCATCGGAATATCAGTCAAAAGCTCGAAATATTTGAGGATCATATTATCGGGAATCGACATAATTTTTCCGAAGATTTGATTCGGTTCCTCGCTGATGCCTATATAGTTCCCAAGCGATTTACTCATCTTATTGACGCCGTCAGTGCCTTCAAGAAGCGGCATAGTAATCACAATTTGAGATTCCTGCCCATATTCGCTTTGAAGGTCTCTGCCTACCAGCAGGTTGAACTTCTGATCGGTACCGCCTATTTCGACGTCGGCTTTTAGAGCGACTGAATCGTAGCCTTGAACCAGCGGGTACATGAATTCAATCATTGAAATGGGTTTCCCTTCTTTGTATCTGTTGGAAAAATCCTCTCTTTCAAGCAGGCGCGCGACGGTGTAATGGGATGTCAGCTCCAGAACATCGCTGAAATACATTTTCCCGCACCAGTCACTGTTAAAAACAATTCTGGTTTTTTGCGGATCCAGGATTTTAAATATCTGGGTCTTATATGTTTCCGCGTTTATTAATACTTCCTCTTTTGTCAGCCTTTTCCTTGTTGATGATTTCCCAGTCGGATCACCTATCATACCTGTAAAATCACCAATTAAAAAATATATTTCATGACCCAATTCCTGGAATTGTTTTAATTTTCTTAAGGGAACAGTGTGCCCCAGGTGGAGGTCAGGAGCAGACGGATCCGCACCGAATTTAACCCTGAGGGGTTTATTATCCCTGATTGATTTTTTTAACTTCTCCTTTAATTCATCTTCAGGTACAATCTCTACTGTACCGCGAGTCAGTATTTTCATTTGCTCATCAATAGAATACTGCATGATTTCTCCTTGCATCAAAATTGCTTACCGCTTTTATGCTAATTATAATATTATTATAGGATATATCCAATATTTATTGGTAAACCCAATTATTATTGGAAAAGTCCAGGGTATGAGTTTAAAGAATAATCACCCAATTGTCAATATCCCTCCTGTCAAGGATACAGATAATTGTAAAATAAATTTATATGTTATAAAATTATGAAATATTTAAAAAAGGATAAATACTATGATTAAGATTCTCTCTTGGAATGTTAACGGAATCAGGGCATGCCTCAATAAAGGATTAACTGACCGGTTGAAAGAATTATCTCCTGATATTATAGGTCTTCAGGAAATAAAAAGCAGGCCGGAACAGATCGAAAAAGAATACGAGGAAATTATTCATTCAGCCGGGTATGAAGTTTACTGGAATCCGGCGGATAGGCCGGGATACAGCGGCACGGCTTTATTTACAAAAATCAAAACATCATTTACTCAATACAATTTTGAAGATTCAAGGTTTGACGGTGAAGGAAGGGTTATCAATCAAAAATATGAAATTAACGGAAAATCATTCAGGCTGTTTAACATCTATTTTCCCAACGGGCAGATGAGCGATGAAAGATTGCAGTATAAGCTCGATTTTTATGATGCTTTTCTTGATTATGCAGATAAATTAATATCAGGCGGCGAGAATATTATTGTAATGGGTGATTTCAATACCGCCCATAGGGAAATCGATCTTAAGAATCCAAAGCAAAATGAAAAATATTCCGGCTTTCTTCCGGTTGAAAGGGCCTGGATTGACAAATTCGTCAGCCATGGCGATACTGATACATTCCGCGTTCTTCATCCGGGAATCAATTGAGTACAGCTGGTGGACTTATAGGCTCAACGCACGGGAAAAAAATATCGGGTGGAGAATCGATTATTTTTTTGTCAATGACTCTTTTATGCCTCAAATAAAGGACAGTTTCATCCTGAAGGATGTTACAGGTTCGGATCATTGCCCTGTCGGAATATTAATTGATTGTTGACTATTCATTAACGCTTTATTACAATATTTTCCTTGATTCAAATTTATAATATTATGAAAGGGTGGTTTATGGGTGCGTTTCTTGAAAAAATCAGTTATTTGAATGACGAGTTTCTTAAAGATTGGGGGTATCTTTAATCTAGATAATAAGATATCGGAATTAAATAAATTGAAGGAAAAGCTGAATGATGAAGCTGTGTGGAATGATCACAAGTTAATGAATGATATATCGTCGCAGATTTCCGGAATTGAAAAAGAGATCGGTGGATGGTTGCGTTTCAAGCCGAAGATAACCGATATGATGGAAATGGCGGAATTGGCCGAAACAGACAGTGATGAGGGAATGCTCGCTTCTCTTGAAAATGAGTATCAGGTTCTTATAAAAGAATTTGACCGGCTTGAACTTGTGATGATGTTTAAGGGTGAATTTGATAAGAACAATGCTTTTCTCAACATTCATCCGGGAGCCGGCGGAACAGAATCTCAGGATTGGGCTGAAATGCTCCTAAGGATGTATCAAAGATGGGTGGAACGGCATGAACTGGAGTATGAGATTGTTAATATTGATCCGGGAGAAGTGGCCGGATTGAAGGATGTAACGCTTTTTGTCAAAGGAAAATTCGCATATGGGTATCTTTCCGCAGAAAATGGAATTCACCGTCTTGTCAGGCTGTCTCCTTTTAATGCGAATGATAAACGCCAGACATCTTTCTGCTCAGTGAGCGTATCCCCTGAAATTGATGATGAAATTGTTATAGAGATTGATCCCAAGCATTTGAAGGTTGATACTTACAGGGCAGGAGGCGCCGGCGGGCAGTATGTTAATAAAACAGAATCGGCGGTACGGATCACCCATATGCCGACTGGAATTGTTGTCGCCTGCCAGATTGAGAGATCACAGCTTCAGAACCGAGATATGGCAATGAAAATGCTGAAGTCCAAATTATATGAATATGAAAAGAGAAAACAGGATGAAGAGAAGGCAAAAAAACAGCCGGAGAAAAAGTCTATAGGTTGGGGAAGCCAGATTCGCAGTTATGTATTCCAGCCGTATACGATGGTTAAAGACCACAGGACTGAAATAGAAAATAAAAATGTCCAGGCTGTAATGGACGGCGACATCGATGAGTTTATTATCGGGTTTTTAAAAATGTATAAATCCGGTTCATGACTTTTTTGCAAATTTTGTTGCGCTGGCAATGTCGTTCTTTAAATCATTTATTAAATTCATATTTCTAAGCACAGCAGCCGGGTGGTATGTCGGCATTATTTTATATCCCAGCGGCGATTCCTTGATCGTACCTCTTAATTTTGAAATTCCCTCGTCGGTATTAAGCATGAATTTTGTGGAAAAATTACCCAGAGTTATTATCAGTTTAGGTTGAATTAATGCAAGCTGTTTAATAAGATGCGGTGTACATGCGGCGATTTCATCGGGAAGGGGATTCCTGTTTTCAGGAGGACGGTGTTTTAAAATGTTGCAGATGTATACTCCGTTTCTCGGCAGTCCGTTCTCTTCAATTGTCGAAGTAAGAAGTTTTCCGGCCCTTCCCACAAAGGGTTTACCCTGTTCATCCTCGTCCGCGCCAGGAGCCTCACCGATAAATACTATTTCCGAATCAATGCTTCCATCTGAAAAAACAAGATTTTTAGCTGTTTTGTAAAGAATACATTTTTGACAATTTAGGCAAGTAATTTCAAGTTCTTTCAATGCATTGCATTTCTCTGAACTTAGATTATTATCATTCTCAACTTTTTCAACAGGATGAACCCATTCTTCTTTCAAATATGAATTTATACTCATCAGGATTTCATTTCGATTCATCTTTTCCCTCATTTTTTATTTTTTTCAGTATGTTTAAAATCCCATTCAAAGCCATTCGCCTATGGGATAATTTATTCTTTTCTTCATCAGTAATTTCTGCCATTGTTTTTTCGCAGCCAAATTCCTTAATCAAAAATATAGGGTCGTAACCAAAACCATTGTTACCTTTCGGAACAGTATCAATAATCCCTTCGCAAAATCCTTCCGCTTTATGTACAGATCTATCCGGGGTTAATAAAACCATAGAACATACAAATCTGGCAGTCCTTTTTTCAAATGGTGTGTTCTTCAATTCAAAAAGGACTTTTTCGATGAGTTTTTCCTGGGTAGAATTTTCTCCGGCATATCTCGCTGAAAAAATTCCCGGCCGTCCTTCAAGAGCATCGATCTCAAGACCGGAATCGTCTGATAAAATATAAATGTCAGGCATTGTATTATGATAATGATCATAAATACTTACTGCTTTAATCAACGCATTTTCATAAAAGCTGTTCCCGTTTTCTATTATATTATCATCAAACTTAATATCTAATAAAGAAAGAACGGAATAGCCGGATAGAATTTGTTTTATTTCCTTGATTTTTCCGTTATTTTTTGTCGCAGCAATAATCCGCATATACACTCCTATCGATTTGCCCAGTAAAAATTCTAGGGAATTTTTACTGGGCAAAATTATATTCTTTTTTTTTATAATAATCAAAATATTTAGTCGATCAGTCAGTTAGTCGATTAGTTAGCTAGTCTTCGGATAGTCAGTAGAATTTATTAACCGGATAACTAACCGATAGACCACCCCGTCGATTTTCGTCTATTGGACTGACCGACTAATAGACTAACCGACTAATATATACTTGCAAAGTTTTACTTTTTTAGTTAATTTTTATAATATATATTGCCGATAAGCAATATGGTTTATTATGTTCAATATATATCTTTCAGCAGAATTAAGGGGAATTTATGGCTAAGGTTATGCCTTTTTCAGCAGTGCATTACAACCAGAATATATTTTCAAATACTAATGATTTATTATCATCGCCTTCTTTAGAAATTAATACGGATCAGTATAAGTTATTAAAAAAAAATATAAACAATTTCAGTAATTTAATTTATGTTGATGATGAAAACACCGTAAAAAACAAATTCATAGCAAATGTTTTTCTGGGTTGGCTTTTAAGGGATATACTAATAGTTGATAAGAAACCTTCCTATTATATTCTTGAAGAGGAAGTATTCATTAACGGCAATAAAAGAAAAAGACTAAGTATTATAGGATTGATAAAAATTGATGATGACAGTCAGAGCATAAAGCCATTGGAGAAACCGGTTGATTTGAATGTTGAAGAGTACTACACGTTTCTCAAGGAAGTTAGAAATAATTTTGAACCGGCATTATGTTTCTATAAAGATGAAAAATTTACTCTGATAAACAGAATTACACAGTTTTTAAGTAATGATTTTCTTTTATTGGATTTACCAAATCAGAAAGGAAATTATAAATTATATAGAATCGAAGATAATAATATGATTAAAGAAATAGCATCATATTTTGTTGACAAAAGAATTTATGTTGCTGACAGCGACTATTATTATGCCGGTTTAAAATTTTCAAATGAAATGAAAGCTCAGCCGGTAAAAAAATTAACAGGTAAGGAACCTTATAATTTTATGATGGCAAATCTATTTAATATTTATGATGAAAACTTAGCATTTCAACCTTTAAACAGATTAATAAGAAAGGAAAAAACGGATTATATTAATATGCTCAAACAAATGGAATCCGCTTATAAAATAGGTGCCATAACATTTTCAGACAGCAAGATGGAAATGATGGCCAGAAAAAAAATTAGAATGGTCTTGAATGAAAATGGCGCAAATAATATAATTTCATTTGGTATATTTGTAAAATCAATTCCAAACCGCTATTTTATAATAAACCTAAAAGAATCTATGGGTAAAGGAGATATTGGAGCTGAAATCCTTGATTCCGGTATAATAAATAAATATCTAAACATTCAGGAAGATCAATATTATAAATACATCTTTTATGATAAAAATGATGATAGAACTTTTTATTCGATAAAATCAGGGAAATACGATATGGCATTTATACTTCCAACATTTGACAAAAAAATTCTGGTGGAAAGGCTAGACGGCATTACGGTCTTTCCATCAAAATCAATCGGTATTTCACCGTCAATTTTAAGGGGTTCAACTATATTCTCGTTTAAGTATTCGACTATTTTTACTATTTAAAATTAACCAAGGAGGAGAATGTGAAAAAAATTGTAGTCATATTCATAGCAGTCATCTTTATGATGATCGGGGGCTGTCAGAAAAAAACAAATGTTGAAAAAAAGGTATCTCAAACCAATGATATTATTACCGACTTAATCAAAGAAGATTTATTGTCAAATAGTACAAATACCAATAATGCAACTAATACAAATATAAATCTTACTGAAAAAATCCCTTCTACAAACCTGGCTGCGAAAATATCAGTACCGAAGCAGGAAGTTTCCAAGAAAATTCCTGTTGAACCTGAGGTTGGAGTAGTTAATGGGAAGAAAGTCATTGAAAAAGAAGAAAAGAAAATCAAGGACGAAGGAATAAAAATACCCTCTAAAATTAAGCCAAAAACAAAGAATACTGCAGTAGCAAAAAAAGAGACTATTCAGGGCGGCAGTTATATCAAGATAGGAAATGATTCTTCATCCCAATCGGTTTCTCCGAGAAAGATGATCAGAATTACAACAGCCGTTTTCACTGATAATAAAAACGCGCAATATGTCGATTTTATTATTTATGCTGTTCCGAAAGGAAAGGAATTGAATCTTAATGAAGATAATTTAATTTCTATGGTAAAATCGATAGAAGTCATTAACGGGCAGGCCCAGCTAACAAAGTCATGGAACGGCAGAAATCTGGATGACGGATTTATGGAACCTGGGAATTACAACATCTATCTTGTTTATATGATAAAGGATGAAAATATGAATACTATTAAAAAAGAAAGCCGTTTTTGGGGCGGGGATAATAAATTTTATATAAGGTTATATTAAAATTTAACTTATAAACCTTTACATAAATATTTTTGTATATTAAAATAAATATAAATTTTAGGGTATTTTTAATGTTTCTGACTGTTTTGAAATCAAAGATACATAGAGCTGTAGTAACAGAAACAGATATAGATTATGTTGGCAGTATTACCATAGATGAATCTCTTATGAAAGCTACCGGCATTGTTTCTTTTGAACAGGTTCATGTCTGGAATATTACTAACGGATCAAGAATTATCACTTATGCAATACCCGCAGAAAGAGACAGTGGTATTATATGCTTGAATGGGGCAGCCGCTCATTTTAACAGGGTTGGGGATAGAGTGATAATCGCCTCTTTTGCATTAATGGAAGAAAAAGAGGCTTCGGAATATAAGCCTAAAATAGTGTTGGTTAACAGTAATAATAATATAGATAGGATTTTATAAAATACAATCTAAGGAGAGATTTATGAAATACAAAGGAATTGTATCGTTTTTCAGTAATTTTCTATTTGCCGCTATAATTATTTTTTCTTCGGTAAAAGCATTTCCTTATGGATTTTCAGCTAATGAAAGAGAAACTATGAACTTGCAAACATTTATCGTTTCTGATTTCGGTGACGAAAAAGACCAATCTAACAACATTATATGGAAATCAAGGTTTTCCAAATTTGCAAAACCTTCAGATAACAATAAAGAGATAAATAGCTGGGATACGAATGCCTGCAATGCAATGTATATAGAGGCTAAACCCCTGGGGTTGCCGCAGGAGGTTGATTCCAAACAAAAATGGTCTCTTGGGATTAAAAGTGAATTTGTCACAAAAGGTTATAACTGGATTGAAGTATATCCTGTAAAGGCTACCGGTAATATCCTGGATGCTAATGGAAAACCGAATAATTCACTTGACGGGACTAACACATCCTTAAATCTTCTAGGCGTTGTAAAGAGTCTTGATATGTGGGTTTGGGGCGGTAATTATAATTACTGGATTGAATTTTATCTGTTGGATTATAAAGGATTCTTGCACAGACTGACCGCGGGTGACATTAATTATGTGGGATGGAAAAATTTAAGAACAAAAGTTCCCGATTATATTCCTCAAGCAGAGCGTCATGTCCCTTTCCTTAAATCACTGAAACTCGATATGATTAAATTGTGGTCATATCCAATGGAAAGGGTTGATCAATTTTATTGTTATTTTGATTATTTACAGGTACAGACGGATGTTTATCTGGAAAGATTTAATGGCGACGATTTATCCAAAATAAGTTGGTAAAATATTTTGAGGAGTGTTATATGAAATACAGAGTTTTGTTTTTTTTAATGGTATTTGTATTTATATGGGTTTGCGCATATAGTCAACAGGTCGGGAAATCCGATGCACAGAAATCCGGTCAACTGGAAATAATTAACACAAATGCGCAGGAAACTGCTGATAAAACTGTGGCAAATGAACTTGTTCAAACTGTTCTGGTGGAGGATTTTGAGACTGCGGGTGAATGGAGCGCTTTTATTCCCCGTGATTATGGCATTGCTATGGCAATGAGAAGAGAAGGATCACCCAAAGACCTTGCATCAGACAAAAATAAGTATGTATTGGGTATTAAGGTTGATTTTATGAAAAGGGACTGGAGCTGGGTTTCTATTGTACCCGCAAAGCCGATTAAAATCAAGGGAATTACGAAAACTTTATCTATTTGGGTTGTGGGCCGTAACTATAAACATACCCTGTCAGTAGTGCTGAAAGATTATCTTGACAGAGAGAAATATGTTAAATCCGAAAGACTAATATGGGTTGGCTGGAAACAGGTTAATATTAATATACCGGATACAATCGAACAGGAGAATTATAAGATTACTGAAGACAGAGGATTAACCTTCCTCGGTTTCAGAATTGATTTTGACCCGGATGATATGCTGGGCAGGCCGTTTTATACATATTTTGATTATTTTACTGCCGATACGGATCTTTTCAGTGAAAGCAAACAAAATCCGGATGATATGATGGATAACTGGTAATAAATTTCTTTTTTTAACATTCAAAAAGGCTGTGGAATTTTCCTCAGCCTTTTTGTGTATAAGGATTGGAGGAATAATGAAAAAACATTCTGCAATTAAGTTTTTTCTTTTATTCCTCATTTTGTTTTCTTGTTCAAAACCCGGTATAATTACGAAAGAAAATAATTATTATAATACCGTTACTAATTCAGACATAGCTGCGAAATATAATAAATTAGCTAATAATTATCCGGTTGGTATAAAACAGATAGCGGAATTAACAGGGCATAGTAAGTATGTGTATTATGTTGAGTTTTCAAAAAACCAGAAGTATTTAGCATCGGGGAGCGCCGACAGGACTATTAGGATATGGGACTGTAAAAGCTGGAGCAATATAAAGACTATTCAAGAAGGATATCAGGAATTATGGGGTATTCCTCTTGATTTTTCTTATGATAACAAATATCTGGCCATTGGTTCCTTTGATACTTTAAAAATAATATCGCTTGATAATGATTTTAAGGAAATAAACAGTAAGTTTGCACATAAGAAAGGCATCCAATCAATAATTGTTTCCAGAGATAATAAGTTTATAATAACAGCCGGTGCGGATGGAGAATTAAAGATATGGACTATTCCTGATTTGGAGAGGTACAATTCAGTAAAAGGGCATACGGGTGAGGTATGGAGTATCAGCATTTCTCCTGATAATAAAATCATCATAAGCGGAGGTGAGGACGATTATTTAAGATTATGGAAGTTTCCTTCTCTGGAATTGATAAAATCAATAAAATACCATAAATTACCGATTGAATATGTAGAATTTTCAAATAATGGGAAATTTTTTCTCCAGGCATGTTCTGACTCAACAATTTCAGTATGGAGAACAGGTGATTATAATTCTCCTTATAGAATATTGAAAGGGCATACAGGTAGTGTTCTGGTTGCCGTCTTTTCAAAAGATGACAGATATATAATTTCCGGCGGTGATGATTCTACAATTTATGTTTTTGATATCAGAAAAGGAGAAATTGTAGATCAGAGAAAAGATCATAACGGAGATGTAATGTCGCTTGATATCAGCACTGACGGCAAATTTCTTGCATCCGGCTCGAAGGACAGGACAATTAAAATCTGGTCGATTTCTTATTAAATTATTTCTTTAGAGTTTTAATAAAAGATAGGAGGTAATGTGGAAAAAGAAATTCTTCAAAAAAACGAAATAGTCTCTCTTCTAAATAATATACGATTAAAACATTTGAATGTTCAAATAAAAGAAAAATCAAAAAAAATCAGTTTAAGAGGATTCATAACAAAGGCCGACACTAATTCTTTTACAATATTTTATGATGAAATTCCTGATATAGTTTCTATAAAAAATCTAAAGGTCTGTTTTGATTATAATAGAAATTTTTTTACTTCCGATGAAATATCAATAAGACTTTTAAATATACAGCTTAAAAGTTTGGAATTATTGATTCCCGAAAAATTTTATTTCCATCCTATCAGAAAATATACAAGGATTGATGTTCGGATACAATCCAGGTTAATATTAAAAAAGTAGAAACCACAAATACCGATCAATCTTCTAATATCAATATCAACGAACTGCCTGTTACATTAAGGAATATTTACATTGAATTGGAAGTCAAAACCCGGATATGAAAAAAATTATAGGCATGATTGGCGATGAGTTGGGCCGGTATTCAAACCGTTTTAAGATTAATCTATTCAAAGAAGTAAATAATCTTTCACCTATAGAGAAGGTTGTTAATAATTATAGAAAGACATTCTGGATTGGTGATACGGATAATTTGAACAATTATATACATCTGGGAGATAAATACAGCATAATCGGATATGAAAAATATTTTGAATTGATTAAAAAAATATGAGCCCGGATATTCTCGGGCAAATTCGGCAGAATTATTTATCCAGGGGTATTAATTCATACGCTATGGTACCGATAATTGTAGGCGAAAGAGCTGTAGGTGTTATAGAAGTATCAGTTCCGGAAGACGCAAAATTTAAAAAGCTTACAATTTATGAAATATTTTATATTAAAGGTCTGGCAGATATTCTGGGGGAGGTTGTTGTTAAGTCGCAGGGCGTTATGCCGGATTCAAACGCGAATTTAAAGCTTGTCGATATCTCAATAGGAGGCATTCAAGCTCATACAAAAAATGTTTATTTAACACATTCGGTTAAAGAAAACTCTATATTGATTCTAAGTCTTTTATTGGATAATAAGGAAATTGTAATTCGATCCAGGCTTGTCAGGTATAATTATATTCCCGGAGATAATGCGGGACTTAATATTGCATTTGAGTTTATAATAAATGATGATTCCGAAAGAAATGAAATTGAAAATTTTGTAAAAAAATATATAAAAATGTCTTCAGAAAGTAAAGATAAGACCGTTGATAAGTGAAATTTTACGGCTTAATAAAAGTGTTTAATTTGATTTTATTATTTCTTACTGTCAGTTTTTAGTTTTTTCTTGTTATCCTGTTCCCTCATTTTTACCAGTTTTGATATCTGGGCATTGAATTCGGGGAAACGAGAGCGCAGATTATCAAAATCTAATCGCGACAGGCGGAAAACTTCACAATATGTTAATGTATGAATGCTTGCGTTCCTTTTATCTCCAACAATCAGGGCAGTTTCTCCGACCGGGGATCCGGGCCTAATTTTATAATTTGTTTATCATTGACAAGGACTTCAACTTCACCTGTGCTTATAAAATACATGCAGTCCCCATATTCTCCCTGTCTGATTATATATTCATTCGGAATAAATACCATCGGCTTGAGTAGATTTATCGCTTCACGAATAAATATCTCATCCGCATTTTTAAACAAATCGACTTTCATTAGCATATTTCTATTCATATGAAGCAGTACTTCTACGGCCAGGCTGTCGGGAAGCTCATCAATCGGGCTTGCGTTGGAATAACTTTTTTTCATTTCCCATAAATAATTATAGTAACTGTAAATTTTTTCCTGAATATCAAGGGGAATCTTTTTAGTCCGGAGAAAGTTGCTGATTTCTTCCAATTTTTTTATATAATTCATCTTCCTATATCAAGGTTTGTTATCAAGCCTGAAACGTTACCTATAATGTAACCATACATACCGACTCCCAAAATTTCAACAAGCATCGTATAAATAATTTGAAGGTCGTTGTCATGATTCGGATAATAATCTCCGTAACCTATAGTAGCAACTGTAGTTAGACACCAGTATAAAGAACGGATATATTGATTGATTGAAGTAATACCCTGTTCAGCGGCGCCGATTACAATCCAGCCCAGAGACATATAATGAACCGCCTGAAGAAACCAGAATGCGAATATCATCAACCTCATCACACCCGGATTTATTCTAAGGTCTACCTGAATTATTTTGGTAATCTTACGCACTTTAATTAATTTGACTAAAATCAGTAATAAAATTAACAGGAATAATACATCCTTGTTTATTCCGGCAGGATTATTACCGAATATTAAAAGAACGATCAGGTCGAAAGGAAATGCGGCAATAAAATCTACTGTGAACCAGCCTTTTAAATATAGTTTTGCAATTGATGAACGTTCAGTAACAACGGTTATTTTTTGTTTTATTGTTGTATTGAAATTAATTATAACATCAAGGCCGAATATTATTATCAGAATCCAATATAGCAAATCACCGCTATATTTATGAAATGTAAGGCGGTATGAAAAAACAATTGAAAAACATAAAATTGCCGCAATAACAATTAAATTCCAGAATACCTTAACCTTGCCGTTATGTGGAAAAACTGGAATTGAGATCATTTTAAGCCTTCTATAATAATGTTGTAACAATAATTTCGGATAATAAGGCTTACTTCTGAAATCCTGAAGTATAATTTATTACTTCTTTAAATAGTTGTAATATTTAGCCGCATTTGGAATATCCGCAAGACAGGCAGGAGTTGCAGTCCTCTGGTTTTAACATAGGCTTTTTCGCCGCATGTGGGACATACCGCCGCACCAGGTATTGCTTTTTTTTCTTCATTTATTTTATCTGAAATCTTTTCATCATGATCAAAAAGCGTAGGCTCGGATGAAGCTGCAGTCAACCTCTCCGCATATTCCTTTAAAATCCTGCCTACGGCATCCGGTACGCTTTTAATAAGTTTGCCGTTGTCCCATGCCGAGGAGTCGCCCATTATACCGATTATAGTATCTGCAAGCTGGTCAACGGGAACACCGCTCTGGAGAGCTATGGAAATAACCCTCCCAAGTGCCTCGGAGAATGCCGAAACATCAGAACCATGCTCTGTATATCGATAAAAATCTCTATCGGGTTACCGGAATCATCAGTACCGACAGAAGTATATAAAGTACCGCTACCTGTTTTGGTTTTAAAGATATCTCCCTTCAACACCTTCGGCCTTGACCATTTTTTGAGTTTTTCTTCGCATCCGGTTTCAGGAGCTTTTTTCTTTTTTTGAGTGGTCATGGGCTGGAATTGCTTGGTTCCGTCCCTGTATATATGTTATCCCTTTAAGCTTCGATTCCCAGGCGTTTAAATAGATGTTTTCAATTTCTTCAACAGTTATTTCAGCCGGTAGATTAATAGTCGATGATATGCTGTTGGAAATATAATGCTGTAGTGATGCCTGCATTTTTATCCTGTCAGAATAGGTATATCATGAGCTGTAACGAATATCTTTTTAATGTTTTCGGGAATACCTTCGATTGTCTGACAGCTTCCCCGTTTTCAACCACTTTTTGAAGAGTGTTCTTATCATTATGGATGGCTTTTTCAAATTCAGGATCTGCATAGAGCAAGGTTCCGCCGTCGATCAGGTTTTTATTGTAAGCCAATGCAAACTGCGGCTCAAGTGAGTATGTGCAAGCATCAAGTATCAAACTGATTGTACCAGTCGGTGCCAGGGTTGTCCAGTTGCTGTTTCTTATTCCGGTTTTTCTAATTCGGTTTTCAATATCATTTTTTTCATCTTCACTGTCAAAATAATTTCTAACAACAGCAATAAGAGCCTCCTTGTTTTCCTCAAAAACCTCAAAATTTCCCTTTTCTCCGGCCAATTCTATGGAAGCTTTTATTGAAGATTGAGTCATAACTCTTGCAATACCGGCGGCAAATTCATAACCTTCCTCTGAATTATAAGGAATACCCAGGTGAAACATAGCTTCAGCCAACCCGGTAAATCCAAGGCCTATCGGTCTTAATTTAAGAGTATTCCGCCTGAAATCCTCTGTCGGAAACGCGGAAATATCTATAATATTGTCAAGGGACCTGGTTGCAACACTCACAACACCGGCGAAATCTTCATAATCAAAACCCTTATTTTTCAAAAAACGGATCAGATTAATCGATCCTAAATTACAGCTTGTATAATTATGAAGGCTCTGTTCACCGCATGGATTTGTTGAAAGTATTTTTCCCATACCGGGTACCGTGTCGAATTCATTGGCCCGGTCGATGAACCAGATCCGGGATCTGCGGTTCTCCAGGCGGATTGAGCTATTTTATGGAACAATTCCTTTGCAGATACTTTTTTAACTGGAAAGCAGGCATCTAGTGTAAATTCTTTGTCATCAATAACTGATCGCATAAAATTGTCCGTTACGGCTACGCTGATATTCATATTTGAAAGAGGCTCGAAAAGCTGGCTGCGTATATCTGAAAGTATCAGATTTATCAGTTCGGTTTGAGGAATGGCCGAATCCAGAGCTTCAGCCACATTTCGAATGATTTCTTCAACAAGATTATCCGGAATTAAGTTTTCCGGATGATTCTTTTTTAAAGAAGCTAAAAAATCCTTTGATGAAATGAATTCTTCTATATCAGGATGGTTAATGTCCATCATTGCCATAAATGCAGCCCTTCTCACTCCGCCGCTTTTAACTGTCTCACCGACCTCGTCAAACAAGTGCATAAAGCTTACGGGCCGCTGGAAGTTCCTCCCCTGCCGACAGGAGAGCCTTTCGGACGGAGAACACCGAAATTCAAGCCCATTCCCGCACCGGATTTGAAAGTCATGGCCGTATCGGTTGCGGATTTCATAATAGATTCCATTGAATCCTCAAGATTGCCGACAAAACAGCTTGACGAAAGAGGAAAATCCGAGCCGCATTGAAAAGAGTAGGTGAAGAGAACATAAATTTTTGGTTGATCATCAGATCAATCAAATTGCTTTTTAACTTAATTCTTCCGGAATCATCTTTTTCTGCCGAACTTACAAAATCGGCAACACGGCTGAAAATATCATTTTCATTTTTTTCAAGTAATTTTCCTGATTTATCACGCTTAAGATAGAATTTATTAATTATAAACTGGGCATTTTCTGAAAAAGGCATTAAGTCCCCCTAATAGTAAGTTAAATTTTATATAGCTTTATTGTAATTATTAAAAAGTTCTTCGTCAAAAAAAGTCGGTTATTAAAGAGGATAAATTTATGGGATATATTAGAGTTAAAATATTTTATTATAAAATGGTCGGCGGTTTATTATTCCTGATTGCTGTAATAATAATTGAATTCATTCTTTCAAGTTCGGCTTTAATATTCGCTTTCCCTGTAATAACATAGCCATGTCCTGGTACTATTGCCTCAATATCCAGGGAATTGATTTTCTTTAAAGATTCAAGCCAGGATTTCCATTCGGGAATGCTGCCTTCTTCAAGGTTGGGAATGAATTCCGGGAGAACACAATCCCCGCAATAAATAACTTTTTCTTCTTTCTGGAAAACAGATAAATTTGATGTTGTATGCCCAGGCGTACATGAATACCTGAACATAAATTCCGCCTAAATCGATATTAAAATCATGAGCAATTTTCTTATCCAGATTTATTATCTTTGTGTTTTTAAAGGCAATTAAACCCTCAGCATTTTCTTTTCTGGCTTGATTTGATACGCTTGAATTTATTTCATCCAGCATCATTAAAAAATCCTTCTGGTTTCTGTTAATTGAAGAATGGCCAAAAATACTTACTCCTTTTTCTGAAAAATACCCGTTTCCGCCGATATGATCTAAATGTTTTTCCGTATTAACAAGTATTAATTCATTTTCAGTTTTAGTTATATGTGCATAACCGTATATTGTTTGAGCTGAAATGTAATTACTTCCGAAATGATTATTAAAGTTTTATTCTCTCCGGTAATGAACCCGGCATTTACATTCCAAGGTGGAATATAGTATAATCCGGTGATTGCATAGCAATTATCTGTTATTTTCATATTGTAAGCCCTTATCGATTAGTATTAATAAAACCTGGCATCATGCTGAGATTGCTACTTATTTTATAAATGCTCCCTGTAATATTAATATTCCTGAAACCGAAAAAATTACAGGGCATAATTTAAATGGAATGAAATTAATATTGAATCCTGTAAATAATGACAATATTGCCATAATAAAAAGCATCATTCCCGAGGAAATATAGACTGTTTTTAGAGTATTATTGTTTTCATTGATTATTATGGTTAAAATAAGATTTAATATTCCAATAAAGATCAATGTTAATCCCTCGTTAATCCACTCCATTAAAATAATATTTTTATTGTCGGGGGATAATTTCCCAAATCCATTCACTACGGCATTTGTCGGAAATAAATGAGAAATTCCCCAGAGAATATTTAATATACTGCCAAAAATAATCAATAATTTTCTAAACATATTTACCTCAATATATTATATGATTATACCTGCTGTTTAAATATTGATGAAGTTTTTGTCTTTCTTTCAGCTTAAGGGCATTGTAAACTGCCCATAGTCCTTTTTATAAAAACTGCATTTTAATAAGATTTTTGAACTGCCCATATATTATAAAATTAAAATTAAGATAAAGGCAAATGAAAA
The DNA here is from genome assembly GCA_963783575.1 of uncultured Spirochaetota bacterium. GTDB lineage: Bacteria > Spirochaetota > Brevinematia > Brevinematales > JAOACQ01 > CAWEAK01. Next base: position 399,873 of record CAWAOD010000011.1, read on the forward strand.
ATGAAACATTCCAGCTTTCTTGACAAAATTAATTGTGCCTTTATCATATAATGTGGGGTTGGAAATAATTTACTGGCACAAATAAATCAAAAGTTTATAGTTATTTTTTTTATTGCAATATCAGGATTGCAATCATTTTTACCTGTCATTGGTTCAACTTTTTATCTTAATTTATGTATCTTATCCAGAACTTGTTTTTCCGGGAGTTTAAACCTATACCAGTCATAAAAATCATTCTGCTTGTGGAAGATGATACTTTAATAGCCTTAGCCGAATCAAAAATGATTTCCGGATATGGCTTTAAGCGTTGTAGTTTCTAACAGCGGCTTGAAAGCTGTGGTGGAGTAAGGAGGAATGATGATATTATTCTTGTTTTGATGGATATAAATCTTGGTAAGGGAATAGACGGAACGGAGGCGGCGGAAGAAATATTAAAGATCAGGGAAATTCCGGTTATTTTTTTAACATCCCATTTTGAAAAAGAAATGGTCGATGAGTAAAAAATATTACAAGATACGGCTATGTGCTGAAAAGTTCCGGGGAATTTGTATTGATTGAGACGATAAATATTGCGCTTGAATTATTTGAGGCCAACCGTAAATTAAAGGAGGATATTACCGAGCGTAAAAAGATTGAAGAAGCGCTTACTGAAAGTGAAGGCAAATACCGTGATCTTGCCGAGAAAAGCCATGTGATGATCTGCGAGATTGACGGTCAGGGAAAGTTTTTATATGTAAATACAGCTTATAAATTCATTCTTGGCTATGAACCGGATGAGCTGATCGGCTGTAGTGCTTTTGAGATCGGACATCCCGATCAAGCTGAAAAAGCTTCATGCAAAACTTAAAGAAAATGTAAGCACTGAAAAACAGCAGTCCAATGATTGGCGATTTATTGATAAACATGGAAACTGGCATTGGTTTCAATGCCTATCAAACGCTTATTTTGGTCCTGACGGACAGATGCGGATTAATGTTGTCAGTTTCGATATTACCGATAAAAAGCAAATTAAAGATGAACTTGCAAATACAAAGGCCATGCTTGAAACGGCTTTTTTACAGAGTCCGGTTCCGATGGTATTGGTCAGCTCGCCGGATTACGTTTTACGCATAGTTAATAAAGCCTGCAGGAAAATTTTAGGGGTTATTGATGAACCCGAAAAAACAGGAAAATCTTTGTTTGAATTTAAGCAAAGCTGGCAGGATTTTAATGAGGAAGGCATCCCGAAAAATATAAACGAAATGCCTCTTGCAATGGCTTTAAAAGGTATTGAGACAAAGAATGCCGAATATTTTTTAAAGCGGAAAGATGGTACTATTCGATGGTATATTGCAAGCGCCTCTCCAATTAAAAATGATTCCAGTGAAATAATTGCGGCTTATGTAATATTTGTTGATATTACCGAACGAAAACAGGCTGAAAAATCTCTTCAAAATAGTGAGGCCAGACTTAATAATGCCCTGATGATTGCCAGGCTTGGTCCCTGGGAATATGATACCGAAAAAGACCTGTTTACTTTTAATGATGCCTTTTATTCGATTTTTAGGACTACTGCCGAAAAGAACGGCGGTTACATAATGTCATCGAAAGATTATTCTAAGCGTTTTGTTCATCCGGAGGACGCTTTTATGGTAGGCATGGAAATTAATAAGGCAATGGAAACTGATGATCCTGATTTTTCCAGCCAGATTGAACATCGGATGATTTATGCAAATGGCAGTTCAGGATATATCTCTGTAAGATTTTTTATAGTTAAAGATGAATTCGGTAAAACAATCAAGACATACGGAGTGAATCAGGATATCACAGATAGAAAAAAGACGGAAATGGCTTTAATGGAAAATGTATCCCGCTATAGAAGCCTTTTTGAAAATTCTTCCGACAGTATTTTTTTGATCGATCGTGAAACTTTGCAGATTATAGACGCAAATCCCGCGGCTTGCCGAACATATGGATATAATTTAGATGAATTTAGAAATATGAAGAATACTGATGTTTCAGCTGAACCTGATAAAACTTCTCAATCCGTGAAAGAGGGTGTATTATCAGTATTTCTTCGTTATCACCGAAAAAAAAACGGTACTGTCTTTCCGGTGGAAATTTCCGGAGGCTATTTTGAATTAAACGGCCGTTTATATCATACGGCTTTTATCCGGGATATAACAGAACGAATAAAATCGGAGCAGGAAATTAAAATTCTTATGGAAAAACAGGAACTTCTGTTAAAAGAAGTTCATCACAGGATTAAAAATGATATGAATGTTATCAGCGGACTTATCTCTATTCAGGCCAATTCAAACAAATATCCGGAAGTTAAATATTCATTGCAGGAGTTGAAAGCCAGAATTAATGTTATGTTCAATATTTACAATCAATTATATAAAAAAATCGATTTTCAAAGCATTTCACTTAAGGAATTTATTTTTGATCTGGTGAATAATATTAAATTATTATACGATGAGATGAATCCCATTGAATTTGAAATGGATATCGATGAAATGGAACTTGACCGTAATTTGTCATTTCCGCTTGGAATAATTATTAATGAATTAATAACAAACTCATATAAATACGCTTACATTGATTCAGGAAATAAAGATAATAAAAAAATAAAAATCATTTCAAAAAAACCGGCCGCAGAAATTCTGTCAATTATTATTTCTGACAATGGGAATGGTTTCCCCGAAGATATTTTGGCCAACAGATCCTATGGTTTCGGACTGAAACTCATCAGCATCCTGTCTGCCCAGATTAAATGCGGTGTAAGGTTTATTAATAATAAAGGTGCATCAGTTGAATTATCAATTCCTATGTCTGTATAAATTTTATTATATTTACTTATCCTTCCAGACGGAAATACTTTCCAGGATGCTCGTATCCCAGGGGGTTTGTGCTTTTATTATTCTACCGGGATCAGAATCCTCAATCCAGAAATGCATATCCTTCATATAGGAATCCATAAGCCTGGCTAAGAACGCGTCAGCGATAAAAAAAGTTACTTTTAAAGTATTGAATTTTCCAGCTTTTGTTTCAAGAACTTCTTTGCCTTCATAAATAAATTTTCCCGGTATAGGAGTTTTTGTTTCCGGAATCACAACATATATAATGCCGCTTTCTTTCATATCAAGAAACCTTGCCGCTCCGAGCGCGGATGAGTCCATACTCCAGGTCGGGTAGCCTTTCCTGATCTTTATCCTGATTTCTTCAGTCCTTATTTCCATTCCGTTTTTATGTTTTTCCGTATAAACAGCCTCATTATTTTGCCGATCTATTATTAGATGGAATTCAAACCTTCCGTTTCTGTTTTCAAGTACAAGATTTGTATAAAAGTCCCAATCGGCACGGATTAGGGAAGAATTTTCCAGGTCAATCCTCATTTGATAGCCGTAATTTGTATAATTTTGAGGTAAGTAGGAATTAGGATTGGAGCTTGTGCCATGAATATAGATTACCGCTATTTTTTTGTCGGGGTAAAACCTTGTCACCATATTGAAACCCCTGACTCTATCTCCGTTGATATAGACACCGTATTTAAGAAACTCACCATCCTGAACGGTTATTTTTTTTGATTTCATCGGCGTTGTTTCAACCCTTCCTCCAATAGAGCAGGAGAATATCAAAACCGATGTGAGTATCATTATGAATGCGATTGGATAATAATTTACTTTAGCCATTAAAACCTCCGGTATATACTATTCAAATACAGGTATTTAAAAATTGATGAAGTTTTTGTCTTTCTTCCATCTCTCTTACAAAAACTCTAGGGCTGTGGAAACTGCCCACAGTTCCGTTTTATTAATAAACCGGTTTAAATGAGATTTTCAAACCGCCTATATATTATACAATATTGAGCTTTAAATATGAATTAAAATCTTGTGAAGGGGATTAAATCAATGATAAGAAGTTTAATTTCCATAATAAGAAGAATTAAACCATAATTGGTTATGAACAGTACATTTCCAAAAGCGGACTTAGCAATGAAAATTATTGCAAAAGCAACCCAATAATCTATTTTAAACTTTTGGATAAATCTAAGGATTGGATAAATCTAAGGATTGGATAAATCTAAGGATTGACATTTTAATGGTTGAAAGATATACTCATAATTAGAAATGTTTTGCATACAGATGCTTGCCAATGTCTATTTTCATATCGTAAAAGTTAAATTAAAAGCAATAAAAAATGAGCATTTTATGGAGAAAGTTGAAATTATTTTTACTATTCGGAATAAAAAAGAAGAAGTATTTTCCTTGGATGTTCCTAATTCTTCTGTATCAACCTATGAATTGCTGCCGTCTCTGCAGAATTTATTTGATACTGTAATTCGAATTGAATTGCTACAGAATGTTGCAACTTGCCGAAAAGGCTGTCCCGTTTGCTGTAATCAATTGGTACCTTTGAGCATAGCTGAAGTTTTTTATCTGGAGGGAATTTATTATACTTTACCTATTGATTTACAGATCAAAATAAAAGATAAAATTAACAATTTAGTCAAAGTATTGGATAATAATAAGATTCCATTTGATTTGGAATCTATTTATAAGAATCCTTCTTTTGAAGAAAAATATTTCAAGCTGGGTATTTCATGTCCATTTCTGGAAAATAATGAATGTGTTATTTATTTGCAGAGACCTTTTATCTGCCGGGAATACTATGTAACAACACCGGATTCCTTTTGTTTTGATCCTTATCTAAATAAAAATGAAAGAATAAAATTTAGCTTTTCCCCGGGAGTTCTTCTGTCAAAACTATGTGGCAGCCTATATGAGTGCTCTCCTTTACCCATTCCATTATTTTATTTTTTAGACTGGTCAAATGAATATTGTTTTTTAAGAGAAAAAAAAGTATCTGCAATTTGGTTTTTTGAGAAACTATTAAATTATCTTTCAAAGTATTATCCGAATGAGAAGTCCAATATCCAATCTATTAAATGGAAATATATGGTTGATGAAAATAATAACAATATTGCAAATATCATCGATCATTATAAAAATATGGAGATTAATCAAACTGACCGTTACGGAATATCACCACTTTACGCATTCATTAGCCAAAAGGGAGGTGTTTTGTATAGGGAAATTTTACTTTCGATGATAAAAAAAGGGGCGTTTATTCAAAATGGTTCTATTGTTCCTCCAGTTCAGGAACAGAAGTTACTAACCCGTTTTGCTAATGCGGAAAATATTCGGTTATTATTTGAGTTACTTAAAACCAGGTTTAGGAATATGGAAGAAAGTTTAATTCTGGAAATCGGCTCTGGAGAAGGCTATTTACGGTATTTAATCTCCCTTCTTAATGATGATGTCATGAACAGCATATCCGGGAGGATTATTGAAACAGAGCCGGCAAAAAATATTGTGGAAACATTAATATCTAAAGGGAAGTATATTATAGCAGCTGGTATTGAAGATTTGAAAGAATATTTTGGCGAAGATTTTACGCCAATGGTTATTAGCATGAATGTCCTGGATTTGTTTAGCAGCGAACAATTAGTAATATATTTGGAAATAATTAAGAATCTTCTTAAAAAAGATGGCTTGATAGTGCATATCATGTCTTCGGCCATTCATGACAATGTTTTCCGGGACATTATAAATATTTATCCTAATTCTCTTTATCTGCCATATTATCTTGAAGGGTTTATTGGGGTCCGCATTACATCCACACAGTGCCTTATAGTGAATGAAAATCCGGATTATACTAAGTTTTTTAGGAATCTGTCGGGGCTTTTTACTCTTAATCCGGACTATTATATCAAATTAGCGACCGCCGCCGACCAGTGGTTTCATGATCATAATGATGAAAGCACCTGCTTGCTCCTGCATGAATTTACTATTAATAAAATAAAAAAAGCAATGAATGATAACGGTTACAACGTAATTTTGGACCGGGAAATAAAATCCGAAAAAAAGATTAAGATGAACGATAATCAGGCAAGAATTCAGGGGATCAATCAGTATAGGAATAATCTCGGAGTAATACTGACTGAGTATCAAGCTTCTATTGATCCTGGAATGGCTTTGGAAGAATCAAGGTTTTATATTATCATTGGACAGAAAATGTAAATAAATTATTCTAAGGAGAAGGGCATTGCGAATATACACCATATCAGATTTACATGTTGACTATCAGGAAAACTATGAATGGCTGGTCAATCTGTCAAATGATGATTATAAAAAAGACGTATTAATATTAGGCGGAGATTTAACGAATAATACTCATTTATTTTTTGAATCTTTCAAAATCATAAGAAATAAATTTCTTGAAGTAATTTATATTCCTGGGAATCATGATCTCTGGGTTATTGGGGATAATGTGAAGAATTCTTTTGAAAAACTAAAGCTTATTACTGGAATGGCTGCTGATTTTGGGATTATAATGACGCCATATTACCATGATCTTTATACAATCATTCCCATGTATAGCTGGTATGACTATACATTTGGGGATCCTTCATCAAATTTACTTAATATTTGGATGGATTTTAAAAATTGTATATGGCCGGAATCTATGGATTTAAAAGAAATCACAGGAATATTTTTAGGCATGAATGATTTAAATTTAGAGAGGAAAAGTGGTTTTGTCATAACTTTTTCTCATTTCCTGCCAAGAATTGATTTGATGCCATCCTATATACCTCGGCATTTACAAGAACTTTATCCGGTCCTTGGGACACATTTATTAATGAGGCAAATTAGCTATATAAAGCCAGATATTCATCTTTTTGGCCACAGTCATGTAAATACTGAAATAATAAAAGATGGTATTAAGTTTATTAATAATGCTTTTGGTTATCCTTCTGAGACTCGTATTGCAAGAAAACATTTGTTATGCATTTATGATGTATGAAGTATATCAATAATAAAAAATTCCTATTGTAATTTTACATAATTTTATTTTTGTACTAATATAAGTAATAAAAAATAATATATGAGTTTAAAATGACAAATTATGAGGCATTTAATAATGCTGAGGAAACTATACGGATTGACAGAGAAAGTGTGCATATCTGGTTGGTGGATACAGATAAACTAGAACACAATCAGAAAGTCTTATCTGATATTTTATCAATTGATGAAATAGAAAGAGTCAATAAGTTTGTTTTTGATAAGGATAAAAAACAACAGATCATTTCACGCGGAATATTGAGATTGCTGTTAAGCCGGTATATTAATTTGGGTCCAGAATCTATCCGCTTTTCGACTATAAAAAAGGGGAAACCAATCTTAAATCATTCTGAGTATCAGAATATAAAATTCAATTTATCTCACTCTGGGAAGTACATTGTTTATGCAATCGCTGGAAACCGGGAAGTTGGAATTGATATCGAATATATGAAGGATATAAATGATTTTGATCAGATTATTGAGCGTTTTTCTTCAAAAAAGGAAGCAAAGGAATATTTAGAATTACCTATTGAGATAAGAAAAAGGGCTTTTTTTACATGGTGGACCCGGAAAGAGGCGTTTATTAAAGCTCTGGGGGAGGGTTTGTATATGCCTCTGGATCAATTTTCTGTATCACCTAATCCAAATATTAAATCTACGATTGAAATTCATAATGGCAGCATTAACGGTGGACAATGGGTTTTAGAAGATGTTGACATTGAAGACAGCAATTATGTTTCAACGATTGTATTCAATAATGAAAATAGTGATGAATTTTACGGTTATAAATTGCCGAAACTAAAAAAAATGAACATAAGAGATATCATAAATTAAAGATAATTTAAATAAATTACTGCCGAAATAATCAATTTATCAGAGGGTGTACTTTGGTTAAAGTATTAAAGCACTATTTTAATTATAGTTATATTATCTATGATCCGGAAACCGGAGATGCATTTTTAGTAGATCCTTCTTGGAATGCCGAGAATATTGATAATAATCTTTCCGGTTTAACGCTTTGTGGAATATTATTAACTCATCATCATTATGATCATGTTAATTTGGTGAATCAAATAATCGCTAGACGGGATGTGCCAGTTTTTATATCCAAAGATGAAGCGGAGTACTATCATTTTAAATGCAATAATTTAACCACCCTGATAGATGGTGAAAATATTTCTCTTGGAAATATAAATGTAAAATCAATACTCACACCGGGGCACACAAAAGGCGGTATGTGTTATCAGATTGGAAATGATTTGTTTACCGGAGATACTTTGTTTATTGAAGGTTGCGGTATTTGTCAATTTGATGGTGGAAATCCCTATGAAATGTTTGAAAGCATTAAAAAATTAACGAACTTGATTCCTAAAGAAAATTTGGTATATCCAGGCCATTCCTATGGAAAACCACCTGGTATTATATTTAAATATGTTTTGGAAAATAACATTTATTTCCATTTCGAAGATAGTGAGAAATTTGTTAATTTTAGGATGAGAAAGAACCAAAAGAATCTTTTTAAATTCATATGAGCAGAATCCTTTCCTTAACTAAATGCGGAAATTTGAAAGCATATATTGATGATTTTAAAAAAATTAATGTCCGGAAATCGAAATCTGATTATTTACATTTGAAATTTCATCAAGTAATAACGAGAATCCCATACTTTGAAATTTCACTATAAGTTTCCTGTCGGAATCCTCAATCCAGAAGAAGGTGTCCTTTGATATCGAATCCATCAGCTTGCTCAGAAAAGGGTCTGCGGCCATCAAGGTAATTTTTATAGTATTAAAAGTTCCCGCATTTGACTTGATTTTTTCTTTCCCGATGATCCTGTAATAGACGGGGAGCGGCTCCTTTAATAATTCCGGCATCACATAAAATAAAATTCCCGGTCTGGATATGTCCATAAACCTTGGCCCGAAAAAACTTCCCGAAATCATATCCCAGACAGGGTAGCCGGGCTTTAGATTTATTTTATCTTTTCTGGATTTGACTTCATAACCATCCCACAACTTGTTTTCAGCCTCAAAAACATGGTCTTCCGTATTTACCAGGTAATGCCAGTAGAACATTTCGTTAAAAGTAGAAGGTTCTCTATCTTTGTTTCTGTTTGTACTGTAAGTTCCTTCCGATTCTTCAAGAGAGCCTTCTTTCATGGATACCGTATAATGTACTTTAAAATTAGTATAATACAATGGTAATTGTTCATTATTGGTCAAAATAATTCCCTGCTGATATATTAACGCGGACATTCCTCTATTTGTGATGATTCTTGTTACAAAGAAAATATCCTTGTTTTTTTCTCCACCGATTGTTTGTTTATAGTGAAGGAATTCGCCGTCATTTATTGAAAGATTTGACGAAGGTTTCAACGGTACAAAAGCCTGCTTTCCGCTCATCGGGTAAACCAGAGTAAAATTGAAAATAAGAATTACGGCCGGGATAATAAAAAAATACTTCCTCATATCAGCTCCTTAAGATAAAACATTGTATTATATGATTGAATTTTAACTATCAGATGCCTTTTAGAGTTTTCGATCCAGAAATTGGTGTCTTTCAAAATTGATTCCATGAATTTTGAAAGAAATGGATACGGCTGCCAGGAACCCGACCTTTTGCACTTTGAATCTGCCGGCTTTTATATTTATTGTTTCGCTGTTCAAAAAGCGATAAATTACAGGCAGCGGCTCTTTAATGATTTCCGGAACTATATAATATGTAATTCCGGGGCTTTTGAAATCAAGAACCCTGGGTGCGAAGAAAATCGCTGTAGTTATGTCCCAGATCGGGAAACCAGGCTTAAATTTTATTTCATTCTTTTTTGTTTTTAGCGCATAACCGTTCCAGATATTATTCAAGTAATCGGTTTTGTTTAGATTTTCATCCATTTTGTAATGCCAGTAAACCTCGCCGTTAAAGCCGCTTGGAACATTTTCACCATAATCGTTGGTTCTGTACTCGCCTGTTGATTCCAGAAGCGAGGCTTTATCCAGCGATACAATGTAATAGCTCGTATAATTTGAATAATTCTCCGGGATTACCTTTGGTTTATGAATATTGCTGCCTTCCATATAAATCCTGGTGTATTTACCTTTTCCTTTTATATTTTCAATCCTTGTAACAAAATTTACATCCGTAATTTTCTCGCCGCCGTTATATTTCCCATAGTGCAGAAATTCACCGTCTGATATTGACAGGTTTTCAGAAGGTTTTAAAGGTATATATGATACCTTGCCAATCATTGAGAAAGAAAAACCAGTCATTATTGTTAATAAAGAAATTGTAAGAATTATTTTTTGAAGCATAAGTCCTCCAAAATAGTGACATCGAATCTCAATTCCTGATTGCGGATATACCTGAGAGCAGTGTAATGGATCCGAATACCTGCATTTTAATAAGAAGACGGCGGTCCGAATCTTCCATCCAGAAAAAACATCTCTTTAGAGTATGGTTCAAGTAATTTGCCTAAAAAAGGATCGGCTGATTTCAGGCTCAATTTTGTTGTCTTGAATTCCCCGGCAGGCGTTTTTAAAGTTTCTTGTCCCATTATCTTATACATAACCGGTATCGGCTCTTTTACTATCTCAGGCACTGCAAAATAGAAAAATCCGGGTCCTTTAAAATTCATAAAACGTGCAGCCAGGAAAGTTCCGGACATCATATCCCAGACAGGGAAACCCTGTTTGATTTTAATTTGATCTTTCCTGATTTTTATCTGAAACCCGTCCCATGACTTTGTTTCAAGATTTAAAGCGCTGTTTTCCCGGTCGATCCAATAATGCCAGTAATAGGAATTATTAAATCCGGACGGCTCATTTTCAATATTCCGGTTTGTTCCGAAATAAATTTCCGACTCAATCAGGGTTGCACTGTCTAAAGAAATTATATAGCAGGAAGTATAATTTGAATAATTCGAAGGCATTTTTTTCCCCGCTGCCAGGTTCTATTCCCTCTTCATATATTTTAATGATACGGCCGCTAATATTATTAACCTGAAATTTTGCTACAAAGTTTATATCAAGCGATTTTGATCCTCCGTCAAATTTCTCGTAATGAAGCATCTCACTGTTTTCAATTCTTAAAGATTCCGCCGGTTTTATCGGAATATTTTCCGGTCTGCCTGCCAGCGGATAAATGGTGCAATAAAAGTGAATTAAAAATAATAATATAAAAAGTATTATTGAATATTTCATTTATTCCCTCAAATCAGTCTTTCCATTGAGATACTTCATCCAGAATATTAATATCATGTCCGAACTGCATTTTTACAATCAAACCTCTGGGGGAATCCTCAATCCAAAATAATAGAATTCCAGCAAACGGACTCAAAAGTTTTCCGAGGAAGGGATTTGAAATTCCAAAGCCGACTTTTATGGTTTTAAAAACACCTGCCCTGGTTTCTATGGTTTCCCCGCCTAAAATTTTAAAATAAGCGGGTATGGGATCCTTCACATACATAGGTTCGATTATGTAAAAGATGCCCCCGCTATTCAAATCAATTGTCCTGGCACCTATTGATTCAAGGGAGTCGATATCCCAGACCGAAAATCCCTTCTCCAGTTTCTGCTTGTTCAAAACCGTCCTCCTGTCATTTTTACTGATAAACTGCATTTCGATTAATGCAAGATTTTTATCATGCGTCAAATTTCATATCCAATATGGACGGGATTTTAACATTCATATTTTGCGTATCCAGATTAGAAGTGTTATAATAAATTTCATTGATTGAATTATGTGTCATTGAATAAATTATATATCCCTGGTAATTTGAATAATTTGAGGGAATTTTCATTTCATCTCCAGCTTTTACTATTTCGCTGTATTCTAAAATTTCATGACTGTTTTTGTTAACAATTGTAACAAGATACATTGTATGGGTTTTTTCTCCATCGACAAACCTTGAATATTTAAGGAATTCTTTATCCTGTATCTCTACCTGTTTCGGTTTAACTGGAACTTTTTCCATTTTGCCCATGGAAAACAAATGTCCCTGAATCAATATTAAACTTATAGAAACAAGAAATACTTGTATATAAGTCTTTCTTTCTTTACCGCTCATAAATAATACCCCACTATTATTTTTATATTAATAATATGACTCATATTTGATCAAATAACAATAGGACTGAGGCCTCATTTTGGTAGGAATGAGGACTTAAAGTGTATTACCGGAAGGCAATAGGGATTGCCGCAGGATTATCGCAGAACCGGAATATCGGATATAAAAGTCAAAATCAATTATCTATAGAACAGGAGAATAAATCCAATGCCTGAATATAAAGTTTCGATAATAATGCCGGCTTACAATCGTGGTTTCATATTAAAGTATTCGGCAGGAAGCCTTTTAAACCAGGCCCCGAAGAATCCTTTCGATAGAGATCAATTATTTCTGTGTGTGAAATTCCTCCGCCTCCAGGATTGCCGCTTATAAATCCCTTGAAATTTCCCCAGACACATGAATTGGTCGGTACAATTCCATCACTTTTACCTTCATTTGATAAGATAATATTATATGGAATTTCGAAAAGGATATCATGAAGAGGATCAGTCATCATTGCTCCGCAACTCTGATAATAAACAGAAGAAATATCAGTAATTGTAGAATTAAAATTACTCATATTTTTTGGTGTGAGTTCAAGTGCTGCAATATAGCTTTCCGGTTTCATGTCACCTATAATCTCTGCGTAATAATTTAATAAGTCGGCAGCTGGTATTTTATATTTATCCACAGTTGATATTGCAAAATCAGCGAAACTGCTTCCCCAATGCGGAGTTGCTATGGTTGTAAGACTAGCGACACATTTTCCCTTATCCAGCTTAGTGATAAGGTACCGGGCTTCAATTCCACCTTTTGAATGAGCAATAATATTGATTTTTTCTGCGCCGGTTTCGGCAAGAATAGTTTGGATACGGCTGTATAAATGGCTGGCATTAATTTCAATTGGCTGAAAAGCATCCTGCCCGCTTAAATATACTATAGCCCCTTCAACCCGAAGTCTGGTTGGGATTCTTCCCCAATATGGCAGAATTTTATTATCATCCCAATAACCGAATCCATGCACAAGCAATATTGGATACCTGGTTTTGCATGAATCGTTTTTATTTACTCTTACCGTATTTAAATATGAACAAGACGCTATGATAATTGAAAAAATTATAATTATATTAATCTTCATTTGAATCCTTCTATTGATTTTTTCAGATCAGTTTACTTTATTTTATTCAGTTATTCAATATGCAAACGGATACATGCAAACGAATACATTTTACATTTCATATTCATTCTTGACAAAGATCAGTGAGGTAAATAAAATTTATTTAAGGATTTGAGCCCGAAGGGGTAGACGATTTAAGATAATTTTAAATATTATAGATAGTTATAATTTTGAAAAGAAAGATTTTGATAATTCGAAATCAAGAAACAGGAGGGATCTATGGCAACATTTAAACCAAAAAACATTGTAATAACCGGTGGAACTCGCGGAATAGGGTTTTGTATGGCTAATGAGTTTCTAAGGCATGGGAATAATGTGACAATTTCGGGAACCAGTGTTGAAACACTGAAAAATGCTTTGAGTAAATTTGAAGAATATGGTAACAGGGTTCAGGGTACAATCTGTAATGTAACCAAATTTGAGGATGTTAAAAGGTTTTGGGATTTTGCGGTTGAGAAATGGGGGATTGTTGACATTTGGATTAACAATGCAGGAATTAACCAGCCTTATTGCGCAATCTGGGATTTATCCGAAAACCGGGCTGAGGAGATAATCGCCACAAATATTACTGGAATGATTTATGGTTCGCAGGTCGCTATGCGAGCTATGATTGTCCAGGGGCATGGAGCTATTTATGACATGGAGGGTTTGGGGAGCAATGGCGGACATATGAATAATCTAAACGTTTACGGAACAAGCAAATGCGCTTTAAGATATTTTACCAGGGGTATGATAGGAGAAGCGAAACCTTACAACGTTATTGTCGGTACTTTAAGTCCGGGGATGATGGTTACGGATTTTGTCGTTAAGCCATTGATGCAGGATAAAGCAAGATTTGAGAAATCTAAAAAAATGATAAATTTGATAGCCGATAAACCTGAAAAAGTTGCGGTATTCCTTGTTAAAAAAATGCTGGCAAACAAAAAAAACGGCGCACATTTTGCATGGTTTACTACTGCCAGGTTTTTCGGCCGGATGATTAAATCAATCTTTGTAAAACGTGATCTTTTTTCAAGCGTGACCTGTCTGCCGCCAGGCAGGCCGATTGACCATTACTGAATAATCAATAAAACATTTTAAATCAAAATTATAATTAATAATAAAATATGGATGCGTACCGGATAAAATTGATTTATCTTTTATTTATAATTATATTTTGAAAAAGGGAATACATATATTTTTTACTCATTCGGAGTGGTAAAATGACAAAAGTTTTACCTGCCTGGTGGCAGACAGGTGAAGGAGGATTGACATGGCAGAATCAAGGGTTGTGCTCATTACAGGGTGCTCGACCGGGATCGGGCGTGATCTGGCTGGCCGGATGACCGACGCCGGATACAAAGTGGCGGCAACAGCAAGGAATTCTAAAATGCTTGAAAATGTAAACGCGTTAATGAAAGTGCCTCTCGATGTAACAAGCGACAAATCTGTCATCAAGGCTATTGACAGTGTGATAAAGACTTTCGGACGTCTTGATATTCTTGTCAACAATGCGGGTTATGCAGTACGGGGCGCAATAGAGGAATTAACGGATGAGGCTATGAAATCAATGTACGACGTCAATGTTTTCGGCCTTGTACGCCTTATGAGAGCCGTTGCCCCATTGATGAGGAAGCAAGGCCGGGGGAGCATCATAAACATAAGTTCCATTGTCGGGAGACTATCAATGCCGGTTAACGGTGGTTATTCGTCTACCAAGTTCGCTGTAGAAGCCCTCAGTGATGCAGCGCGACATGAACTCAGACCTTATGGCGTTGATGTGATTCTTATAGAACCAGGTAGTATCAGTTCTCATTTTCATGAAACCGCAGAATCTGTCTCGGAAAAGATATTGCAAAATCCGGAATCTCCATACAGGAATCTGTACAAAAGAATGGAAGATTTTACCGTTGCTCAGCGAAGCAGAGATCCGGAGGTTGTTTCCCGGACAGTGCTTAAAGCCCTTACGGCCCGAAAGCCAAAACCAAGATACCTTGCTGGAGCCCCGGCGGGAGTTAAGTTATTGTTTTATATAAATGGCCGTCTGCGCGATAAAATTTTTGATATAGCGCTGAAAAATACTAAGTCATAAATATGCAGGCCCTATGACTGATTCTTAACCTGGAACGCGAGTTCAATCCTGTTCTTTGCCCCTGTTTTTTGGTAGATATTATAAACATGATTTTTAACAGTTTTAAGTGAGATGAATAATTTTTGGGCTATCTCCTGGTTGGATTTACCCTGAATCATAATAAAAAGAATTTCCCTCTCCCTGGCCGTAAAATTATGTTTTTTCAGAAAAATCTCATTGGGTTTGATATCGATAAGATTTGAAGGTTCGAATTTAAAAAAACGAAATGCATAGATAATAAAGAGTATGTTCCAAAGTGTATAGAACAGGATATTCCACCAGAACCTGATTGAATAAAATGAAGACATATAAATTTTAATGGCAAAAATAGAAGTATCGAGGAAAACGAATAAAAGAAATGAGATTATCATTATTATTACTTTTTTTATTTCGTAATCCTTAATTTTTCTGAAGTAAAAAACGGTAATACCAAGCGAATAGAGTAAAAGTAAAATAAAAAGAATATCCTGGGCGGGAAGAACGGAAAAATAAACCGGTTCATTATTTGATATTAATTTTAATATATATGGGAAAAACCGGATAAAAAGCGCAATGACGGCTATAATGCCGCATATGATATTTCCTGTGGTTTTGTACGGGACGGACAGAATGCCATGAAGAAGAATGGGAAATAAAAAGATGATCAGGTAGGATAAGTCAACGCTTAGAGTGAATAGAAAAAGCTGTAAAGTCGTTTCAAAAATAACATTAACCTTGAAATAAAGAAGAAAATTATACAGAAGAATTTTTATCATTATGATAAAAAAGAAAAAAATAAAGTATTTTAAAATAGGCTTTTTTGTCCTGAAATAAAACCCTATTGAAGTAATAAATGAGAATAAGGCCGTCATAAAAGACATAAAGAAAAGGAATACCATGAAATGTTCCATTTTTCCGCCTTTAGATTCTCCACCGGAATTCATTCAAAGCCGGGTCTTTTTCAAAATTATACTTGATCTGTTCAAGATTATCTCCGCCATACCGGCGGATAAGCGCGTTGGCTATATCAAAAGCAACAGAATTTTCTATAACTACTCCGCAGGCCGCTACGGCAGTTACATCAGAACGTTCTGTAACAGCGGGTTCATCGGTTTTACTTATAATATCAACTGTTTGTAAGGGCCTCATCAGTGTAGGTATGGGCTTCATAACTGCCCTGAAGATAATGGGACTTCCGGTTGACATTCCGCCTTCTATGCCGCCGGAACGGTTAGTTTTCCTGAAAAATTGATTCATAGATTTATCAAAAAATATTTCATCATGAGCGCTTTTACCGCTTATTCCGGCAGATGCAAATCCGAGTCCGAATTCTATACCTTTAACAGCCTGAATGCTTAAGACCGTTTTTGCAATGCAGGCGTCCAGTTTTTCTTCAAATGTCTGATAACTGCCGAGAAACGGCGGGACAGGTGATATTATTGTCTCGATTATTCCGCCGATTGTATCGCCTTCGGTTTTTGCCTTATCGATTAAATCTTTAATTTTTTTCACGGTTTCAGAATCACAGGCACTACGGAGATCAGATTTTCCAACCTTTTCCCTTATTTTCTGCAGGCTCAATCCCGAATCATCAATTTCAATTCCTCCCCAATTCACGACATGTGAAAATATTTCTACACCGAATTCCATAAGGAACTGTTTAATAAAGGCGCCTCCGGCAACCCTTGCGGCGGTTTCCCTGGCGCTTGATCGTTCAAGGACTTTACGTATATCATCAGTCAGGCCGAATTTATATGCTCCAGTAAGATCTGCATGGCCGGGACGCGGCTTATATACAGGGTCGGGATGCTTGTTTCGCCAGTTTTCCCAGTCTTTATTCCAGATAATCATTGTTACCGGGGAACCTGTTGTTTTTTTGTCCATAACCCCTGAAATAATCTCTGCTCTGTCGGATTCAATTTTCATTCTTTCTCCGCGGCCGTAACCTCCTTGACGCCTTATCAGTTCCATATTTATTAAATTCTCATCGATTTTCAGGTTTGACGGAATTCCTTTTATCATAACCGTCATGCCTTTTCCATGAGACTCACCGGATGTAATATATTCAATCATAATCAAACTCCTGTAATATCAGTAAGCCAGTTTGCTATTGGGTGATATTCCTGGCTGTTGACTAATTGACTAATTAACTGAAAGACTAACCGACTGAAATTTTGTTTAATATTTTAAATCAGTATAAGATATTACTCAAGATAAATATTTGTCATTTCAAATTCAAACTTGATAATTAAAAATTTTATTACTATATTATATTAAAGTAATGAAAATATTTTATAGTGAAAAATAAACGAATCTTTAAGGATAATTAATTATTTTTTATAATATGTGGAAAATCTTTTTGCATAATTAAAGATTCATCAATTTAATAGGTATAAAGTAAGATTTAAGCAAAAGGTAATTTATTATGAAAGTTAAATTGATTTTTTTCTTAATTGTAATTTTAGGATTTTATGGGTTGGCAGCCGGCGATAGTAATATAGATTTAATAAATCCCGATGGAAAGGAAATTTCAGGTATTCAAACCGGCAATGATGTAACAATACTAATACCGGTGTATGATGATATTTATTATAATGATAAAGATTATCGTTTGAAATCCGCAAAATTGCTCAATAATACCTGGTTTGATCTTGCCGATGGCAATAGGATATTGTTAAAAGCCGGTTACCGGATTAATTTTTATAAAGATGGAAGCCTTCAGAGCGCTATTTTAGCCCGGGATGCTTCATTCGGAAATGTCGGAGCATTTTATGCCGGGACTAAAATTGAACTTTATCCTGATGGAAAGTTAATGAGGGCTTATATACTTTCATCTGATCATAGAATGGAAATTCTTACTAACTATTCTTCTTTAAAAATTAGCGGTAATACGGATATGATCAGCATAAAACTTCCTGTGGATAAAAAACAGGTTGAAAACCCGAATGATCAGAATTATAATGCCGGTAAAAGCTCTGATTATAATAAGCCTGCCGGTGTTCCGCAGAATAAACTTGATCCCGATAAAAATCTTAAAGATGTGTTTTATTATGACAGCGGAATAGTCAAATCAGGTAAACTTCTGTCCAATTTGCATTTTACGCTTCCAGGCAGAAAAACCATACTTCTAAAAGAAAATACGCCGGTTCAATTTTATGAAAATGAAAATCTTCAATCCGGGACATTAGCTGAAGAGGCAGTTTTTAATGAAATTGCTTTTGACGCCGGAACCATAATTGATCTTTATCTTGATGGTAAATTTAAAAGAGCGGTATTGAAACCGAAGGAAAAAGAAGCGGAACCTTCTTTTCCGGAAGCAAAAGTGGTTATTGAAATTAATAATAAAATTTACAGATTCAGAGATTCAGGTTTGATAAAAGAAGGCAGATGGTTCAGACTGGCGGGGGACACCGTTTTTTCAGGTATTTTATTTAAAGATAATTCTATATTATTTCTGGATTCGGATAATACTCTTCTTGAAGGACAGCTTGCCAGGGATCAAAAGATAGGTGTTGATGCTGATAATTCATATTGGTTTAAAGGAGGTACGGTACTTTCATTTTACACCAATGGAAATATAAAAAGCGGAACTTTATCAGGAAGCCAGAAAATAAATATTGGATCAGGTAATGATAGCTCATTAGTCGAATTTAAAAAAGATACTGAAATAACGTTTTATAACGATGGAAACATATTAAGCGGTTTTATTTCGGGACCAGCCAGGATTAAAGGTGTCAGATTTCCAGAAGGATCTCAGGTATTTTTTGATTCCGATGGTAACACAAAACTGGCAAAGCCTTCAACGGAAATAAATATTTTTGGAATATCATATCAGCCGTCTTCTGAATTACAAAAGCAGAATATTGTACTTTTTTATAAAAATGGGCTTGTTAGAATGGCTTTACTTTCCGGCAGCCAGTATATAGATATTGTCAAAAATAGAAAATCAACTTCTGCCCTTTTTAAAGACGGCACTTATATAGAATATTATGAAAACGGAAATGTAAAGAACGGTATTTTAGCCGGAGTGATTGAAATCGACGGAAAAAGATATCCTGCAGGGACCTATCTTGAGTTCGATCAGGAAGGCTTGGTAACTGTCGTCTCAGAACCGGATTCTTCGGATTGAAGTAAAAGGGTAAAAAAGCAAATTCAACAAGCGTGCCGCTTGACCCGGGTATGATTCCCCGTAGTTTACGGAGTTTATCCCGAGCGAGCCGAGGGGCTACCTATCAAGTTGGTTTCCTGCTATTCTGCATTTATTATACCCTGCACTTGCTGCAGGTATTGTTTAAATAACACTTGATAAGTTTAATGAACGGGACGACAGAGCCTGCCCTAAGGAATCGAATGGGCTTACTGCATAATAAAGGAGTATTTGAATTGGAAATAATGAAAGGCGCTGAGTCATTTATTTATGATAATAATTCGGAAATCGGCGTTTTGCTGATTCATGGCATTAGCGGATCGCCTTATGAAATGTCATACCTTGGCAGCAGATTTTCAGGCGCGGGATTTAATGTTTTGGCTCCCCGCCTTACAGGGAACGGAACCCAATGGCAGGATTTAAACCGGATTAATTACACAGACTGGATCGGCGATGTTGAGACAGCTCTGGTTACTTTAAAAAAAATATCATCTCAAATCTTTACCGCCGGGTTATCTATGGGCGGCGCCCTGACTCTATATTTAGCCGAGAACCATCCTGAAATCAAAGGGATAATAGCAATAAATCATGCGCTTTTGCTGAATAATCCGGCATTGTTTTTTCTGCCGGTAATAAAATATTTTATGCCCTATACAAAAAAGAAAAATAGCAGTATCAGCCGTTCAATCAAGGATAAAAGCGTAAACCTTGTAACATATGACAGGATGCCTACCGGAGGAGTCAATCAATTGTTAAAATTAGTCAAAATAGTAAAAAAGGATTTATTTAAGATTAAACAGCCGGTATTGGTCTTCAAATCAATAGAGGATTCCAAATTAATGGGCGGGTTAAGAAATGCCGAATATACCCTCAAACATATAAGCTCGAAATCTAAAGAGCTTGTGCTGTTAAAGAATTCATACCACATAGCAACTATGGATTTTGATAAAGAAATTATTTGCGGGAAAAGTATTGAGTTTATCAGGAATATTCCACATATCGAGTAAAGTATTGAAGGGCTTGCTTAATACACCGCAAGCATTTTAAAATCCGGTTGCCGATTATATGGGAGGATTCGTTATGGATCGTCTTAAAAAATATGTCGGTGCGATCGACCAGGGTACAACCAGCTCCCGATTTATAATATTTAACAGGCAGGGAAGTATAGTATCATCCCATCAGCTGGAACATAGTCAAATCTATCCGAAACAGGGTTTTGTCGAGCATGACTGCCTTGAAATTCTGTCAAAAACTTATCAAACAATCCGGATAGCCATGGAAAAATCCGGTATTGAGGCAGGTGAAATAGCCTCGATAGGGATCACAAACCAGAGGGAGACAACTATTGTCTGGAATAAAAAAAACGGGAAGCCTTACTGCAACGCAATTGTCTGGCAGGATACCCGTACCGCTGATATCTGTGATGAATTATCTAAAGAAGGGGTAAACGGCCAATACAGGTTTGCAGGTAAAACCGGTTTGCCTCTTGCCACCTATTTTTCAGGTCCAAAAATCAGATGGATTCTTGATAATATTCCGGGTGTTAAAGAAGATGCATTGAAAGGAGAAGCGATTTTCGGGAATATCGACTCCTGGCTGATATGGAATCTTTCAGGTGGCCCTAACGGGGGAGTTCATATGACGGATGTTACTAACGCAAGCCGGACAATGTTGATGGATATTAAGACTCTTCATTGGGATGATGAAATGCTTGAAATTATGGGAGTGCCTCGGAATATGCTGCCGGAAATTTCTTCATCAAGCATGGTCTACGGATATACAAAGCCGGATGGACCGTTTGGCGGGATTATTCCTATAACAGGGGACCTTGGGGACCAACAGGCGGCGCTTTTCGGACAGACCTGCTTCGATGAAGGGGAGGCAAAAAACACATACGGAACCGGCTGCTTTCTCCTGTTAAATACTGGCCAATCTCCGGTTTATTCCAAAAATGGGCTCCTAACAACAGTCGGCTATAAAATAGGCGATGAGCCTGCAGT
Organism: uncultured Spirochaetota bacterium; assembly: GCA_963783575.1. Taxonomy (GTDB): domain Bacteria; phylum Spirochaetota; class Brevinematia; order Brevinematales; family JAOACQ01; genus CAWEAK01. The sequence goes on from CAWAOD010000011.1 coordinate 421,214, forward strand.
CTATGCGCTTGAAGGGTCTGTAGCAATAACAGGGCTCTTGTACAGTGGCTCCGCGATAATCTTGGAATGATATCATCATCACCACAGATCAGCGAACTTGCGGCCTCAGTTAAGGATAACGGCGGCGTTTATTTTGTTCCTGCGTTTTCAGGTTTGTTTGCGCCATACTGGAAAAGTGACGCCAGAGGGTTGATAATCGGTCTTACAAGATTTGCCAATAAAGGGCATATAGCAAGGTCTGTGCTGGAAGCAACCGCATTTCAGACCCGTGAAGTATTTGAGGCTATGGAAATGGACTCGGGCATAAAACTGAAAAACCTTAAGGTTGATGGTGGAATGGTTGCCAGTGACATACTTCTTCAGTTCCAGGCTGATATACTCGGAGTTCCCGTCATACGTCCGAAAGTGACTGAAACAACCGGGCTTGGTGCAGCTTATGCGGCAGGTCTGGCAGTCGGTTTCTGGAATAATAAGGAAGAACTTAGATCCAACTGGGCTGTTGATAAGGTGTGGAATCCGTCAATGGAAAAAAGAGAGAGCGAAAAAATGTATCATTTCTGGAAGAAAGCAGTTGAAAGGACTTTCGGCTGGGTATGAGCTTTCCCGGCGATAGTCTGCCTTAATTTGATAATTTTTTTGTATATTATCGGGAATCATGGCCGGTTTTTTGGAACTGGTGGTCCCAATATCAGAAAAAAACATATCCATGTAAGAATGCCCCTGATATGACAGGCGTTAAAGACTGTAAATATGTTTTGGTAGTGCGGCATTATGTCGCTCGCGGAACTAGCGTTCTGAACTAGGGCAGAATACTTCACCAGTTTGATAGAATGATTTGTTTAATTCAATCTCTTGAGGTACAAGAGTAATAACCTCGTACCTCAAGAGCAGTGTAATATTATTTCTTTAAAAGCTTCATAATTTCAGGGGCTCTTCCGGCGCTACCCAGCACATTTTTATTTTTTGCCATATACATCTGCTTTAATGCTTCCCTTGCAGGTCCAAGATATTTCCTGGGATCGAACTCTTCGGGCTTGGTTGCCAATACTTCCCGAATCTTTGCAGTCATAACCAGCCTTCCGTCGGAATCGATATTAATCTTACAGACTGCCGATTTTGCGGCCTCTCTGAGTTGAGGTTCTGGGATGCCTATGGAATCTTTTAGTTTTCCGCCGTATTTGTTTATCGTGGCAACGGCTTCCGGTGGAACTGAAGAAGATCCATGTAGAACAATCGGAAAACCGGGCAGTTTCTTTTCAATCTCATGCAGAATATCAAGCCTTATTTCGGCTTTCTGGCCAGGTTTAAATTTATAAGCGCCATGAGAAGTTCCGATAGCTATTGCAAGCGAGTCGACTCCTGTTTTACCGACGAAATCCTGGACTTCTTCAGGTCTTGTATAAGTATGGTGTTCAGCTTTAACTTCATCCTCAACACCGGCAAGGACACCCAATTCACCTTCAACTGTAATATCAAATTTATGGGCGTATTCGACAACTTTTTTGGTTAGTGCGACATTTTCTTCATAAGAATTATGGGAACCGTCGATCATAACGGATGAAAATCCGGAATCGATGCATGAAACGCAGGTTTCATATGAATCGCCATGATCCAGATGAAGGGTTATTGGTATTTCTCCCAGACCTTTATCTTTTGCGGCTTTCTTCATCATCTCAACCACGCCCTGGCCCATATAACGAAGAAGGGTTTGATCCGCATAATCTCGTGCGCCTTTTGAAACCTGCAGTATTACAGGGGATTGGCTTTCAAGACAGCCCATAACGATGGCCTGAAGCTGTTCCATGTTGTTAAAATTATAAGCCGGAACAGCAAACCCGCCTTTTACTGCCGCCTGGAACATTGCCCTTGTGTTAACGAACCCTAAATCCTTAAAACTGACTGACATTTTATTTCTCCTTATTTAAAATAAAAATATTTTCAGCAAGTGTACCGCTTAATTATTATATAAAATACGAATACAATGCCATATTGTCAATTGTGCGCCCCCCTTTTGTTTCATTTGCGCTCACCACAGGCACTAGTTTTGGGCAGACTTCTTTTGAATCCAAGATACAATTTCTCAAAGCTTTGCTTCGAGCATACACTATTTAAATTAAATCGCCGGTTAAGCTGTAAGCGTTTTTATAAAAGATCATTTCTTCATCATTTTTCTCAAAATGAAGATTCTTAATTTTTTCAAATATATTAATTTGCCTTTGCCAGGGAAAATCACTGCCGAAAAGGATTTTTTCCGCGCCATGCCCTATTATAATCTCCTTCATCTGTGCCGGATTCATTTCCTCCGAAAAAGCTGTGTCGAAAAATACGGAAGGCAGGCCTATAAGATATTTTTCAACGTCATTCCAGGTTTGATAACCTCCCATATGTGCGCAAACTATTTTTAAATCGAAGATTTCCGCTACCTGTGCAAATCTTCGCGGAGTCCCATGGATTTCTTTAAATGCAAGGTCTCTTCCACCGTGAAAAAGTATAATCATTTTCATTTTGTTGCAAGTTTCATATATTTCGGCCATTTTTGGATCGTCGGGGTAAAAATCCTGGTATTCGGGATGAAGTTTAATTCCCTTTATTCTATTTTCCGAAAGGTATTGAATTTCATCTTTAACCGATCCGAAATTCTTAAAATCCGGATGCATAGCGCCGAAAGATATTACATTGTTACCCTGATTATTCAATTCAGCCATTTGCCTGTTAATTGTTTTAACCTGTTCGGCTTTTGTCGCTACAGGCTGATTAATTGCATAATTTATGCCGTCTTTTTTCATGTATTCCTTCAGAGAATCCAGGCTTCCGTTGCCGTTCGGTTTAATCCCGGCGGCTTTGCTAAGGGAAGCGATGGCTTTTTCATGGATATTATCAGGGAAAAAATGTACATGAAAATCGATAACCTGTAAACCGTCCATTACCTCTTATCCTCTTTCCTCAAGTAAATTCTTGGAACCCTTTTTGAAATATCGCATGTTACTTCGTAGGGGATTTTATTGCACATCTTAGCGAATTCTTCAACCCTTATCTTGTCATTTCCAAAAATAACCGCTTCGTCACCTACTACAATGCCGTTTGGGTTGCTTCCAAGGGAAATCATAGTATAATCCATGCAGATTCTGCCTGCTACCGGATAATAAGCATTTTTAATATAAACCTTGCCCTTGTTGGAATATGTTGTCGGTATACCGTCCGCGTAACCTATTGGAAGAACGGCAATATATTCCTCATCCTTCTGGATCTTATAAGTTCTCAAGTAGCTTACGGTATCCCCTTTTTTTAATTTGTTTATAACCAGGATCTTTGTTTTTAATGTCATAGAATTCAGCAGATGTACTTCTTTATTTGATGTATAACCGTATAAAGCCAGGCCGGTTCTGACCATTGTAAACGGGGATTTAGTCGTTTCAGGTATATTGAAAATTGCTGCGCTGTTTGCTATATGGAAATGCCTTACCTTAATTTCATATTTTTTCAATTCATGGGCAAGTTCTTTTATTTTCTCTATCTGAAAAGCGGAAAATTCCGGATCGGTATCTGCCGATGGAAAGTGGCTATATATTCCGTCAACTATAATTCCTTCCATTTTCGAAATCTGCTCGATATCAAGCAGCGCTTTTTCATATGGAATTCCAATTCTGCCCATTCCGGTGTCTATTTTAATATGCACTTTCGGGTAAATACCACGGTAACGGTATGCGTCGGAAAGTTCCCTGGCATATTCCACGCTTATAACTGTCGGATAGATGTTAAATTCGATAAGCTTGCCGAATTCGGCAGGTTCAACCGGCCCTAAAAGAAGAATTGGGGATGATATGCCTGAACTGCGGAGTTCCATTGCTTCGTCAATATTTGATACAGCAAGGTATTCCACACCGAGTTTTAATAATTCCTGTGAAATGGATACGGCGCCATGACCATAAGCATCGGCTTTTACAACTCCCATAAGCTGTATCTGATCATTACATTTATTTTTGATAACCTGAAAATTATATTTAATCGCATCCATATCTATTTCGGCCCAGGTCGGCCTGTGAGACTTATATAGATACATAATATCCCCCGTTTGATATGCATTAACCGGTATTATGATAAAATTAAACTAATATTTTTACAAATATTTCATAATTGTTCAAGAACTTTTTGAATTAATGTATCTTTAAACTTTTCATAATCCATTTTATCCGTTTTACACCCGGCAGCCCTCATGTGACCTCCCCCATTGAAATATAAAGCAATCTTGGCCACATCGACATTATATTTGCTTCTTAGACTGGCGGAAAATAAGTCAGGTTTTTTTTCTTTAATGAATATATATACCGATACGCTTTCGATCATTCCCAGGTATTCTATAATGCCATCGGTATCAACATCTTCAACATCTCTGAAATCATTATAAAATAATGAGGAAATGACTATTTTATTATCCTGGTGCATCTCCAGCCTAGATAATACAAGCGCCAGAAGTTTAACATATGAAAGGCTTTTATTCTGGTTTAAATAAATATTGAAATCAGAAGGCACAACTCCCTTTTTCAATAAATCGGCGGTAATCAAATGAACCTCGGGGTGCATGCAGTCGTAACGGAAAGACCCGGTATCTGTGATAATTGATATATAAAGATCGACAGCGATATTATAACTGATTTCTATATTATTCTTTTTGAAAAAATAATATAATAATTCACCGATACTGCAAGCATTTTCCAAGACTATATTTAAATCTCCGAAATTTGTGTTTCCTTCATGGTGGTCAATATTTATGATCTTTTGTTTTTTAATAAATTTTCTTATGTCACCGATTCTTTCAATATCTCCGCAGTCGACAATGATTACGAGATCATATTCATCTGATGTTACTTGAGTTTCAGTGATATTAGTTATTAATTTTAAATTTGGAAGAAATTGGTAGGATTTGGGAATATCTTCGCTCCAGGCAATTATAAATTTCTTCTTTATAGATAAAAGATATTCTCCGAGAGCTAATTGACTGGCAATATCATCACCGTCAGGATTTATATGCCCGGCGACAATAATTCCCTTTGAATTCTTTATAAGATGTAAACAATCTTTCAGCTTGTTATCAAGATTCAGGTAATTCATCTTTCTCAGCAAGTTTTTCATTGTTAGTAATTTCCTTTAGTTTAAAATACATAGAAACTCCCTCTTCAATTGAGTTAGAGCTTTCAAAATGTATCCGTGGAGCCCATTTAAGCCGGAGTTCTTTGCTGACTATAGAACTGATATATCCAGAAGCACTATTAAGAGCTTCAAAAGTTTTCAGGTTTTCAATTTCATTATTGCCGAAAATACTGACAGTTACTTTAACATGTCTCATATCATTGCTGATAGATGCATCAAGAACCGAGACCATTGAAATTATACGCGGATCTTTTAATTCCCTTGAAATAATCTCGCTGATTTCTTTCATAAGTGTTTTATTGATCCTTTGGATCCTTCTATTATTTGGCATAAATTTTTTTTATCCTTGCGGCATCGTGCCGTTCGCCGAACACCGTTCGGCATTTAGTGTGATTAAACAGAAAATTTCATGGCACATCCTGTGCCCATTGTTACTTGGCTCGCCTATGCGGCATCGTGCCGCTCGCCGAACACCGTTCGGCTGTTTGTATGATTAAACAGAAAACTTCATGGCACGTCCGAAGCCTTATTCAGCTTGAGCTTGGTAAACTTGTGTTTGCCGATATCACAGCGGTTTGATTACCTCGGAAGTAAAGCATTCCACAATATCGCCCTTCTTGAAATTCTCATAATTTATAAAAGAAAGGCCGCACTCGAATCCTTCCTGTACTTCCGAGACATCGTCTTTAAACCGCTTGAGGGTGTTGATCTTTCCTTCCCAGACCTGTACCCCGTCTCGATAAATCCGGACTTTTTCGCTTTTACGGATATATCCTTCCTTAACAATACCTCCGGCGATTTTACCCACATCTTTAATCTTAAATATATCAGTGATTTCGGCGTTTCCGATAACCTGTTCCTTAATTTCGGGAGTAAGCATTCCTTTCATTATCCCGTTGACATAATCAATCAATTCATATATGATATTAAATCTTTTGATTATTATGCCTTCTGATTCGGCTTTTTCCTTTGCAATGGTATCCACCCGGACTCTGAAAGCCAGAATAATTACACCAATCTCGGCCGTGTTAGCCGTTGATGATGCGAAAATAAGGTCGCTTTCCACAACGGCGCCGACTCCCGCATGAATCACGGTTACTTTAACCTCTTCATAAACAAGCCCAGATAATGCGTTTTTTATTGCCTCAACCGATCCCTGAACGTCGCCTTTAATAATTACTTTTAATTCCTTCAAAGTCCCGGTTGACATTGCTTCCATTGCGTTCTGCATCTGTATTTTCTTTATATTTTTTATTTCTTCAATTTTTTTCAAATCCTGTCTTTTTGAAGTTATCTGTTTAGCAATTTCTTCATTTTCAACTATATAAAATTTATCCCCGGCATTCGGCACTTCATTAAAACCCATGATTTCTACCGGGTAGGAGGGCATGGCAACTTTTATTTTATTACCGTTCTCGTCAAACATTCCCCTGACTTTTCCCATTGTAATTCCGGCCAGGAAATTGTCCCCGATCTTTATGCAGCCGTTTTTGACTATAACTGTGGCAACAGCTCCTCTTCCGATATCCATTTTTGACTCGATTACATAACCTATACCCATCTTGTCCGGGTTGGCCTTTAATTCCAGAACTTCCGCCTGGAGGATTATCGCATCCAGAAGCTCCTGTATCCCGGTTTTTTTCAAAGCGGAAATATTCACAAACATATTTTCTCCGCCCCAATCCTCGCTCAGAATACTATGTTCCGACAACTGCTGTTTGACCCTCTCAGGATTCGAATCCGGAAGGTCGGTTTTATTAACCGCTACTATGATTGGTACTTTAGCCGCCTTGGCATGGTTTAATGCTTCTAGAGTCTGAGGCATAACTCCGTCCACGGCTGAAACAACCAGAATTACAATATCCGTAACGTTTGCACCTCTTGCGCGCATTGCCGTGAATGCTTCATGGCCCGGTGTATCTATAAAAGTAATATCTCCTTTCGGGGTTTTAACACGGTAAGCGCCTATGTGCTGAGTAATACCGCCGCTCTCATGCTCTGCAATGGATGAATTCCTAATAGCATCGAGCAGCTTTGTTTTGCCATGATCGACATGACCCATAATGGTAACAACAGGAAACCTTGATGATAATGATTTTAAATCATCCGTTGCTTCTTTAATTTCTACTTCTTCTTTCAGGCTTTTAATATTTACCTTGCAGTTAAATTCGGACGCTACAATTGAAGCGGTGTCCGCATCGATCGTATCGTTAATTGTCGCTTGCACTCCAAGATCCACCAGTTTTTGAATAATCCCCGATGCTTTTAAATTCATTTTTTTGGCAAGATCCGATATTTTAATAACTTCACCAATCTCAATTTCAGCCGGGATTACAGCCTCTCCCTTTTTTGTTTTTTTTCTTATTGAATCTTCCATTTTTGAAAGAAGAATTTCTTCCTCGCGGTATTTTAATTTCTCTTTTATATCGGCACCGCTTTTCGCCCTTGATACAAATGTAGTACGGTGTTTGCCCTTTCCGAGATGATCCTTTTCCTGTGAAGATTGCTCGGGTTGAACCGGTTTAAATGCGAACCGGTTTTGAAAACTTCCGCCTGCCGCTCTATCTTTAGACGGCGGTCCCCTTCTAACCCCATCTCTCTGAAATCCTGGCCTGGGACTTTGACCTGAAACAGGCCTTGCATCTTTATTGTGTCTTTGATATTCGAATTTTCTGGGTTTGTTGTCAAGAGCAGCCGATTCTTCAGGTTTCATCATCTTTGCAAACTTTTCATTCATTCTTTTCAAATGATCGCCGGGGGCTTCGACTTTTGGTTCTTCGGCTTTTGCAGGCTTGCTTTTTGTCTCTACCGCAGCTTTTTTTACCTTAACTTCTTCAGATTTTTTTGTTTCTTCAGTCTTTTCAACAGCAGAAATATTATCAATAGGGGTTGAGACTTTTAGTTTTATCTTCTTTTTTATGACTTTTTTCTGGTTTTGATCTTCATTCATAAACAAGCCTCCTGAACTTAAACAAAAATGTCTGAAGAAATTCCGGTAATAATTTGATTAATCTGTTTCCTCTTCAATTTCCACGTTATCTTCAATGACCTTCCATATTGCCATTGCTTCATCGATCGTAATATCACACTTTCTTGCCAGGTCTTCTATTGAGTATTCAATTATTTCAGCTATATCCTCAAACCCGGAATTTTCAAGTATATCGGCCTGCTCAGGGCTGAAAGGAAGCATTGATATAGGTATCTGCTCCTCTTCAATAAACTCTACCTGTTCGTCGCCGGAAATCCCTAGAATCTGATCGACTTCTTTCTGTTTTTCTGCAATTTTTATTTCAAAATCTGAATATGGAATAAAACGGATATTCCAGCCGGTTATCCGTTCGAGCATTCGCTGATGTACTCCTTTTTTGCCTATTAATGGAGCTACGAATTCATTAGGAACAACAACATATGCTTCTTTTGAATCCCCGGATAAATCCACATCAAATACTTCTGCAATTCTGTTTTTCAGTACCCTGCTTGCGGCGATTGAATTTTTTATTAATATTTTCGGATCATCGTTCCATTTTATTATTTCTATTCTTTCGGTCCCCAATTCGGCTCTAATGGGTTTAATCCTGGAACCCTGCTTCCCGATTGTTACACTAATCGGATCAATTGAGTCATTACTGGAATGCAGAACAACTTTTGTAACCTCGCCGGCTTTTCTGGCAATTGCCCTGATAGAAAATGTGCTATCCGCAATTTCAGGAATATTTGCCCTGAGAAGTTCTTTAACAAAATCTTCGCTGGTCCGGGACAATATAAGCTGTGAATCCTCGCGGTTGGAAACCTGGTTTACCTGCAGGAGTATGGCTTTTAAGAAATCACCCCTCTCGAAGGATTCATCGGGGATAGATTCGCTGTAAGGCAGAAACGCTTCGGTATCCTTGGGTTCAAGTGAAACATAATATCCGCTGAAACGGTAACCGTCGGTTTTTGATTTTATCTTACCGACCACGATTTCGCCGACTTTGTTCTTATATTCATTGTAAATGACATCTTTCTGAATTTCACTTATTTTCTGCTTTAATATCTGTTTTACAATCTGCGCGATCTGTCTCCCGAATCCCTCAATTTCTATTGGTATTTTTACAAAGTCGCCAATATCAAGGGTTTTCTTTTTCGAATATTGCCTTGCTTCATCAAGATTTATCTCTGTTACGGCATTTTCAACATTTTCCACAATCTGCTTGATCTGGAACATTGAAAGTTTTTTTTCAAAATCTATTTCAACATTTTCAAATTCTTTTCCGTATTTCTTCTTATAGACACTTAGAAGAGCTTCCCTTAATATCTGGGTTGCCAATTCCTTGGAAATTTTATTTTCTTTTGCAAATTCTGAAATATAATCTAATATTGCCATTAAAAATCCTCCAGTTATAGGTATTTTTTTATATCAAAATATAATCTTGCCGAGAAATCGTTATTATCCAGTTTATATTCCGTATCGTTATGTTTGATAATGACTTTATTATCTTCAAACCTTAAAATGTTTCCGATCAGGACAGAGTCTTTTATACCGTATTTATCAGGCTTTTTTATTACAAACCGGATTTCTTTATCGCTGAAGATCTTTAATTCTTCCAGACTTTCAAGCTTTCTATCTACTCCCGGAGATTCGACTAAAAGGTCATAATTCTCGGAAAAGTCCGGGATTTCAAGTTCAAGCCTTCTTAGCAGAACATTGGAAACCTTCGCGCAGTCATCCATGGATATATCGGAATTTTTTTTATAAATAACGGCTTTTAGCGTTCTGCCGCTTTTACTTACGGCTAAGTTAATATCAACACTTATATAACCAAGTGTTTCGATCGTATCTTTTGCCATAGAAATAATTTTTTCTTTTAGAGGTAGCATATCAATACCCGATACTTTGTTTAACAAAAAAGGAGTCGGTTATTCCGACTCCTTCATGTTCATCCAATCAACCGCATATATTTTAAATAATCAGTGTAAATATGTCAATAATTGTTTGCTCAGTTTAGAATTTTAACTCTAAATTATTTTCACTTATCAAAGCACCCGGTTATTTCTTTAACGGAATAACCCCAGCCATTTCACCAAGGACATTAACCAGGTCAGACCCTGCCGGGACTACTATTTTCATATTATTTTTTAATGATTCTTCAAGCATCTGTATCTTCCTGAGGATCTGGGCATTACCGATAAAGTATTGATTGGCCGCTTCATTTACAACCTTGATTGCCTGTGCCTCGCCCTCAGCCTCCAGAATCTTAGCCTGCCTTATGCCTTCCGCTTTCTTTATTTCCGCCCTCTTTTGACCGTCAGCTGCGGTTTCTGTCGCTGTCGCGAAGTCTATGGCTGCTATTTTCTCATTCTCAGCTTTTACAACCTTGTTCATTGTTTCCTGGACATCCTTTGGCGGGTCGATTTCCTTAAGCTCGGTACGAACAATCTCAAGTCCCCAGCTTGCAGTTTCTTTGCATAGCGTATCCAATAAATCGGCATTTATCCTGCTTCTTTCGCTGTTAGCTGATTTCAAAGTCATCGTACCTATTATATTTCTCAGGGTGGTTCTTGCGAGGTTAACAATCTGATTCTGATAATTATATACGTTATACTGCGATCCTTTAACGCTATCCTCATCAGGTTTTACCTTAAAATATACCTGGGCGTCAACCCTGGCATTCAGATTGTCATTAGTGATTATTTCCTGCGGTTCCGCATTAACCATCTGCTCGGTTATGTTGATTTGATACATTTTTTCTATTATCGGAATGATCCAGTGGAATCCGGGAAATGCAAAATGAACATACTTGCCGAGCCGTTCAATCAAGCCGCGGTGAGTCGGCCGGACAATCCTGATTCCGGAAAAGAAAATGATCAATAACAAACAAACCAGTAACGTAATCAACCATCCGTAATTACTGATCTCTGACATATTAGCCTCCTAAATTTCAATTGAATTCTTTAATCAATCGACTCGTGACATTGATCCTTGCCGAAGGGAAGTTCAGACAAGTTTTCCTGTGAAATAACTATTCGGCCCCATAAATCTATACTTGTTTTTACCCAATAATTACAAAAACTGGTGTAAATTTATGAGATTTGTAGCATAAAGACAAGAAAAGTATATGCCTGAGTGGTAATAAATAAAGATAATAAAGAATGTGATATATGTCAACAGAAAAATGTTAAATCAATAGATATTTACATCATTATTACTAAAATATTGGCTATATCATTTTTTTATCTTTAAAATATGAATAAGCATATAATAATTAAAGGAAAGATTTTATGCCGTCATATGAAAAATTATATAATCAGATGCCGGATGGTACTTTAAAGCAGATAAATCCATACAATGGAACTGAGGTCTGGTGTGTTGAAGAAAGGAAAAGAGGGCCGGCGATAAATCCTCCTCCGGAAAATCCTCAGCTTTTAACTGTTAAGACCCCTGAAGATTATTGCCACTTCTGTGAGAGAAAATATTTGTATTGCACACCTGAAAAGGCCAGGGTTATTAAAGATAAAAATGGAATATGGCAGAAGATATATCATATTCTTCCGGAAGAACTGGATAATATATATGCCGATTTCAGAAGAATGGGAAATCTTTATGAAATAGTCACATTTGATTATTGGGCTAGGAACTATGGCTATCGTATGAAGCGGGAAATGCTTGACTGGAAAGAAAACTACCTGTCTTCTTCGAAAGGCTATGAACATGTTATGAATATGCTGGCAATTAAAATGAAAAGAATAGGCCTTGATTTAAAAAAAATGAGCAGGGAAAAGAGGCTTGAAAGAAGCAATTCCTTTTTCGGCGGATGTCATGAACTAATAATCGGGAGAAAACATTATAAAGATGGGGCGCACTATACCCATGAATTATGCTCCTCAGGGGAGTTGACGGCGGAAGAGCATTATCAATATTTTAAGTTTACCGTAGAATGCATATCGGATCTTTATGAGCAGAATCCTTTCATCCGTTATGTGAGCGTTTTTCAAAACTGGCTGAGACCTGCAGGCGCCTCATTTGATCACCTTCATAAACAGCTTGTCGGACTGGATGAATGGGGCGTGCAGTTTGAACATGAAATAGCCGAATTGAGCAAAGACCCGAATCTATATAATGAATATTCGGTTAATTTCGCGGTTTATAATTCCCTTTTAATCGCTGAAAATGATTATGCCATTGCTCTTTCAGAGATCGGGCACAGGTTTCCGACAGTTTCAATATACTCAAAAAGCGATAAAAGCCGGCCCAATGAACACAGCCAGGAAGAAATCAGGGGAATGAGTGATATCGTTCATGCCATTCATACCGTTATAACAAGCCAGACAACATGCAACGAAGAATGGTATTATTCTCCTATTGATTCAATTTTTAAATCGCCATGGCATATTTCTATAAAACTGAGGGTTAATACACCGGCTGGATTTGAAGGAAATACAAAGATATATATTAATCCTATAAGTCCGCATAAATTAACCGAGGAAATTATAGGAGCCTTGCAGAATATGAAGCTGAAAGGGAAGATAGGGCGGTGGATTTTGATCGGAGAAGAAGTGAAGAGAAAACCGAATGCTTTGAATTATTATAAATGAAACCTCCGAGTATCTTAAATCTCAGAAATTAGATACTTAGATTTTGTTTATTTCTATCCGGTTAGTTACCGATAAAACATAAGTAAATCTTATTACCCATTTCCATGCAGGAGATATTAGATGTCTTTAATTGAATTTCAAATACCAACCAACATTATTTATGGAAATGACAGCCTTCTCAGAATTCCCGAAATTGCTACACCTAATGGGGAAAAGGTTGTTATTGTTACTGAAAGCAATGCTTTTGATCTTGGATTGACAAACCGTGTAAAAAGATTGCTTGAAGGATACGCTTATGATATTATTATTTATGAAGTGCCTGAAAAAGCAAATACAAAGGATCTCTTTGAAGGGGTCAATATAACAAAAAGCGGAAGGGCTGATGTTGTTATCGGAATCGGCAAAGAAAACGCCCTTTCAATCGCGAAATGCATAGCTCAGTTCAGTACACAGGAATTAACTAAAGAGGAACAAAAGAGCCATAAAAAGTTTGCTCTTAAAAAGGTGAAATATATTGAAATTCCATATATGCAGACACTATCCTGGGGACTTTTGCCTCTTACTTATATTATAGATGAGTCTGATAAAATTAAAAAACCTTATGCTGATAAGGAAGCTGTGGCAGCGGCATTGATAATAGACCCGTCAATATGCGAGGAAGTGCCGCTTATGGATGTAATATATGCGGGCCTGGAGGCTATATCATATTCTTTTGATGCATACATATCCAAAAAGGCTACGCCTCTGTCGGATTCTTTCAGTTTGAAGGCTATAGAATATTTAAGCATTAATCTAAAGAGGCTTGCGCTGGAACCTGCCAATACTAAAATTAAGGGCAACCTGAGTATGGGGCTCTTCTGGCATCATTGGCTATTTTTACATCTTCGCTGGGAATGGCTTCAGCCTGTTCAATGGGGTTGGTTGCCGTTACGAATATGACGGAACAAAGGGTATCGAGCGTGATTTTACCTCATATTATGGAATTCAATCTGACGGCAGCTGCAAATAAATTCATACAGATAGCGATGGCCCTTGGTGAGAAAGTTGCCGATATCACAGTAATTGAAGCTGCAATTATGGCGATTGAATCAATCAGAAGAATGATGATTGATCTTCATATTCCGCAGAGACTGTCTGAATATAATATAACACAGGAAAATATCGAATATGCTTCAAGAATCGCTTCACAATATGATTTTTTAACATTTATACCGAGGCCGGCAGGAAGAAATGAAATCAACGAGATTTTTTCTGCCGCATTATAGTAAGTATAAACGGAGGAAATGATCTATGGCTTTAAAAATTAATGATTTGCAGGCAGTTTTGGAAATTAATAGAAAGATAAATTCAATCGGAGACGTAAAAAGTATTTTAAATGATATATCGCATTATGCAGGTGTACTGTTGAACTCCGAAGGAGCCTCAATTTTATTAGTCGATCAGCCGACGGGTAATCTTCATTTTGAAGTAGCTTTTGGTCAAAGTGTTAATACGCTGCTCGATATTATTGTCCCCAAAGGCAAGGGTATCGCCGGTTTTTCAGCGGCGACAAAACAGCATGTTGTTGTAAACGATGCTCAGAATGATGAAAGATTCTATAAAGAAGTGGATGAAAAAACAAATATTCAGACCAGAAGCCTTGTTGCTATGCCTCTCGTCCATAAAGACACAGTTATCGGCGTTATTGAGGTGATTAATCCTGAGAACGGTATTTTTACGGAAGATGATATTATTCTGCTGAGACAGTTTGCCGAACAGGCGGCGATTGCTATTGCCAATGCCCTATTGTACAAACAGTTAATGGATAAAGCCAGCGAACTTGAATACCTATATCAGATCAGTAATTTAACAAACACGATTTATGATAAGCGAGAACTTTTTGATAAGATTGCCATTCTTATTTCAAAAGCATTTTCTTCCAACAGGGTTTCAATTATGTTTATCAATGAAGAATCGGGAAAATTATATATTGAAAGCTCTGTGGGCATTCCGGAAGATGTTCTTGATAAAGTGGAAAACAGCATCAATCTGTCGAAAATTTCAAGTAGAGTCATTACTCTGGGTAAAGTTGTTTTCGGGAATGATATTGAAAAAGCAGGTCATGGCAGGAATAAAAAACTCCGGTATAGTAAAACCGCTTTTATAAGCCTTCCGATCAAGGTTAAGAATATTCCTATCGGTGTTATAAATATATCTGAACCAAATGAGAATACAAGGTATTCCACCGGTATAATCAAAACCCTTGAAACAATTGCAAATCAGCTCGGGCATTCTTATGAAAGTATTTTAAATCATTTGGAAACAATTGAAAATGAGAAGATCAGGAAGGAAATCGATATAATGAAAACCCTTCAAAACGCTTTATTGATAAAAGATTTCAGTAATTATAAAAATATTTCCATTTATGCCAGGATGGTAAGCGCAGAGGTTGTCGGCGGAGATTTTTATGATGTCTACCGCTTTTCTCCGGCAAGGATAGGTTTTGTAATAGGCGATGTGTCAGGTAAGGGTCTGCCTGCTTCGCTGTATATGGCTGTATCCAGAAGCGTGATTAAGGCATATGCCTATCAAATTAGCGAACCGAGTAAATTGCTGGAATATTCTAATGAGATTTTGGTTGATGATTCAAGGGTTGGCATGTTTGTTACTGTCTTCTATGGTATTCTGGACCTTGAAAGCAGAACATTTGTGTTTTCGAATGCGGGACATAACCAGCAGTATTTATATAACCCGTTAAAAGGTGAGTTTTATTCCCTTTCAAGCAAGGGCATTCCTCTCGGAATTTCAAGGCTTGAAAAATATCAGCCCCTGAAAGTAAAACTCGATTCAGGTGATATAATATTTTCCTTTACGGATGGTGTTACCG
Organism: uncultured Spirochaetota bacterium; assembly: GCA_963783575.1. Lineage (GTDB taxonomy): Bacteria > Spirochaetota > Brevinematia > Brevinematales > JAOACQ01 > CAWEAK01. The sequence goes on from CAWAOD010000011.1 coordinate 436,800, forward strand.
ATGCCGTTAATGATAAAGGCGAAGACTTTGGCCTTGACAGGCTTAAAAATGTTGTAAAAAATTATGCTCCTGCAAACTCTCCGACAATTGTCAATTCTATTATCAGGGAAGTTGATGCCTGGGCTAATGGCGTTCCTCAATGGGATGACATTACTGTTATTGCATTCAAAATGCCTTAAATCTCTGTGGTAAAATTTGAATTTATTGACAAAAATCATGCGAAATTTAAGAGAATTTAAAATGGTTAAAAATAATCCAGAATATATTCTGTTTCCGGATTTTTCAAGTAAAAAAATGGTTTGTGGAACTACAATAAAAGGCATGAATTTTGCTCTTCATACAATTTATAATCAAACGGATAAAGAATGGGTAAGCAATAATAGAAAAGATTTACTTGAAAATCTAGGATATCAGAACTTAATTACCCTTAATCAAATTCATTCGAGCAGGGTACACTTAATTACAGAAAATAACTTAAACCGGTTCTTAAACAATTCATTTATAGAAGGGGATGGAATCTTAACCTCTTTAAAGGGAATCATTATTGGGATTTTGTCAGCCGATTGCGTACCGGTTTTTTACACTAATGCCAAAAACTCATTTTGCGGTATAGTCCATGCCGGATGGAAAGGGATCTGCCAAAAAATACATCTAGAAATGCTTGCAAAAATAATTACTGAACATCTATGCAGTAATGATGAGTTACAGATAATTATAGGACCGCATATCAGGAAATGTTGTTATGAAATAAAAAGAGACCTGTTATTAAAGATGGATACAAAATTCTTCATAATGACTAATAATAAAATTTATCTTGACCTGGAATCCATCATTATTAATGAACTTATTTTGAACGGTATAGATAAAAATAATATAATCAAAACCAAAGTCTGTACAAAATGCAATAAAAACCCTGAATTTTATTCATATCGTAATGGTGATTTTACCGGGCGAAACCTGTCGTTTATAGGAATTAAAAATTGACCGCAACTATATAATAATATTATACTCTTCCATCTTGCTTCTAAGAGTATTTCTGTTGATACCGAGAAAATCGGATGTTTTGACTTTATTCCTGTTATTATGGATAAGCGCTTTGTTAATCAATTCTTTTTCAATGTGTGTTATAATTTTATTATATACCATTCCATTGTAAGCCGAATTTTTGACAAAAGCTTCAATCCATTTTGAGATATGGATATCGGGAATTTCTTCTGTTTCAAGCAGAAACGCCGGAAGATTATTTACTTCTATCGTATTGGTTTTTGCTAAAAGCAAAGCTCTTTCGATGACATTTTCAAGTTCCCTTACATTCCCAGGCCAGTTATATGATTGCATCAGCCTTAATGCTTCCTGCGAAATTCCCATTAACTTCCTATTATCCCTTTCGGAATATTTTTTAATGAAATAATTGGCCAGAAGCGGGATGTCGTCTTTTCTTTCCCGGAGAGGAGGTATAGGAATCTCTACGACATTGAGACGGTAATACAGGTCTTCCCTGAATTTACCGTCTTTTATGAGATTTTCCAGAATTTTATTTGTCGCAGACAGGATCCTTATGTCAATTTTTATTTTCGATTCGCTTCCAATAGGCTCTATCTCCCTTTCCTGAATAGATCTTAGCAGCTTGGCCTGAAGATAAAGCGGCATATCTCCTATTTCATCAAGGAATATTGTTCCTCCGTTAGCCAGAAGAAATTTGCCCTTTTTATCGCTGTTTGCCCCGGTAAACGCACCTTTCTTATAACCGAATAGCTCAGATTCCAGAAGGTTTTCCGGGATTGATGCGCAGTTTATACTAACAAACGGAGCATCCTTCCGGCTGCTTCCTATATGCAACGCCCTTGCGACAAGCTCTTTACCCGTACCGCTTTCACCTAAAATCAGGATTGAAGAATTACTGTCGGCAACAGTTTTTATAAGGTCAAATACTTCTTTCATTTTATTATTGTTGCCGATTATATTTTTTATCCCAAAATTCTTGAATAATTCTTTTTTTAAATTGATATTTTCCACCATTAGAGTCTCTTTTTCTTCATAAAGTCTTTCACATGCTCTAACCTTATTTGCTATGAGGTTTGAGATCAATACCATCATATCTTCCTCATCCTGAAGATTGAGTTCGTTTTCAAAATATTTCTCTACAGCAAGAACTCCGATTACTATCCCTTCGGTCTTAATTGGTACTGCTATAAAGGAAATTGGGATCGATTTATCCCTTTTAATCTGCATCTTATTCAGAAATTCCGGATCTTTATTTATGTCTTCTATTGAGATTGCTTTGCCCGCTTCAACAACCTTTCCGACTACTCCTTCTCCTACCTTATAAATTCCCCTTGACATTTCTTCTTCTGTAATATTATATGCGGTAAAAATGGATAATTCGTTGGATTCTTTGTTTTCGAACAATACAAGGATGCCCCTGATAATATTGAATCCGTCTGCAAGTTTTTTCATCACAATATCAAAAGTGTCTTTCAATTCGAATACTTTTTCTGTAGATTGTGCAATTTCAATCAGAACATCCTTCAATTTCATTTTCATTTCAAGTTCTTCATAGAGGTTTGTCCGGACAAGAATTTGAGCGGCTTGGTTTGATATTGTAAGCAGCAGTTCCATATCATCTTCAGTAAAGGCGCCTTTTCGGGTACTGTCAACATTAACCACCCCAATAACTTTTCCATGAACGCTCAATGGAACAGCCAATTCGGATTTGACATCTTTTTTTACCTTTATGTATACCGGTTCCATAGTTACATCATTAACCAGCCTGGGTACACCGTCCTGGAATACGGTACCGGTTACACCCTCACCTATTGTAATTTTTGTGTTTTTAATGATTTCCTCATCCAGACCTTTTATTACTTCAAATCTCAACATTTTTGAATGCTGTTCCTTAAGCATAATAGATCCGCTGTCCGCTCCCGTGAGTCTAATACATTTATCAAGCATTAAATTCAAAAGCTCTTTTGAATCCGTTGTCTCATTCATTGCAATTGTTAGATATTGTATTAATTTCAGCCTTTTGATCTTCTCTTCCAACGCATTGATATTTTTTTCTTCCATAATTAATATACCTGCCTATTTTTTGATCATAATAATAATATATGGGTAAAATATAATCAAGTAAATGATTATTAAGATTTTGTTAATTTGATTATATTAATCTAATTGCATACCTATCAAATAAAAATATTATTTTATTTCTGCTTAAATATTGGCATTATTGTTGCAATGATTGCAATATTATATTATTATTATTGTCAAATAATATTTTCCAATTAAGGAGGAAATGATATGGATTCGAAAAGCGTGTTAGAGTTTATCAAAAAAGAAGGTATTGTTCAGGTTGACCTTCGATTTATGGATTTTCCGGGGATCTGGCAGCATTGTTCTTACCCGGTTTCAGAATTCAAGGATGAGAGTCCTTTTGAAGAAGGGCTTGGTTTTGACGGTTCTTCAATCCGCGGCTGGCAGGGTATTAACGAATCGGATATGCTTTTAATGCCCGATCCTTCAACGGCGGTGGTTGATCCATTTGCAAAGTACCCGACTTTATTGATGATTGCAGACATTAGAGACCCGATTACCGGTCAGGATTATTCCAGAGATCCAAGGCATATCGCGAAAAAAGCAGTCAATTATCTGAAAAGCACAGGAATTGGTGATACGATATATTTCGGTCCGGAACTTGAGTTTTTTATTTTTGACGATATCAGGTATTCTCAAAGTACTAAAGAGGGATATTATTACATTGATTCTGATGAAGGAGTCTGGAATACAGGAAGAGTAGAGGAAGGCGGTAACAAAGGAACTAAAATACGTCATAAAGAGGGATATTTTCCGGTGCCTCCAACCGATTCATTATGGGATATCAGGACTGAAATGGTTCAGATGCTGGAAAAGGTGGGAATTCGCATAGAAGCCCATCATCATGAAGTAGCGACTGCCGGTCAGGCTGAAATTGATATGCGTTTTTCCGAACTTGTAAAAATGGCTGATAATGTCATGATGTATAAATACATTACTAAGAATGTTGCGGTAAAGAACGGAAAAACAGTGACCTTTATGCCCAAACCACTTTTCGGTGATAACGGTTCCGGGATGCACTGCCATCAAAGTATATGGAAAGGCGGGAAGAACTTATTTGCGGGAAATAAATACGCAGGATTTTCCCAGGAAGGATTGTGGTATATCGGCGGTATTATTAAACATGCTTCTGCACTTGTAGCTATAACCTGCCCGACAACAAACTCGTATAAGAGGCTTGTTCCCGGTTTTGAAGCTCCTATCAAACTTGCTTATTCCGCAAGAAACAGAAGCGCAGCAGTAAGAATACCTATGTATTCCAACAATCCGGCGGCAAAAAGGCTTGAATTCAGAACACCCGACCCAAGTTGCAACCCGTATCTTGCGTTTTCCGCTATGACTATGGCGGGGCTTGACGGTATCCAGAATAAAATAGATCCCGGCGAACCGCTTGACAAAAATATTTACGATCTTCCGCCTGAAGAACAGGCAAAAGTCGGCAATATCCCCGGTTCTCTGGAAGAGGCGTTATGCAGTTTGAGCAATGATAACGAATTTTTACTTAAAAGCGATGTTTTCACAAAAGATGTAATTGAAACCTGGATCGATTATAAGATGGCCAATGAAGTCAGGGCTGTTCAGCAAAGGCCGCATCCCTATGAGTTTTTCCTTTATTATGATATTTAATTAATAAAAATAAGGCGGTGGAATCTAAATTTCACCGCCTTAAGTTTATTCATACGGTAACATGCAAATGTCCTTTAATTTATTGAAAACTGATATTATCATATTTTTGTAATAATTGACTTTTTCCTTCAACAAGTCTTTGGATTCCTCACCGATGATTCCTATGAAAAAGCTTCTTTTAATAAGATATCCATATTCAATACTGTCTTCCGGATATATATTAAGATCTTTGGCGTTTCCCTTAACCATTCTGAGAATGTTGATAAGATTCCTGTAAAATATATAACATTCAGATAAATTTGTATACATATCCAGGAAAATAATATTTTCTTTTAACAGGGATTTAAGTGCTTCAAGTGTCGAAACGGTCTTTAATGAAGCGTATTTGTACCCGTATCTTATCTGCAAAATTTGTACGATATATTCCATATCCACAAGTCCGCCTCTGGAATACTTAATGTTGAAGGTTTGAAAATCTTTAATATTGGCGTTTAGCTGTTTCTCTCGAACCTTGTATAATGATTCAAGGTCGGGATTGATGCTGCTGTATACGTAGCCATCTCTATGGATTAATATTGAATCCCTCAGATATGAACCGCTTTTATTGGATGATAAGAAACGCAGTTTAATAAGTGATTGTCTCTCGAAGAAATAGGCTTTTCCACCGGCAGAGAAATAATCCATAAAGTTTTGTTTAGAGACAGCAAGTTTACCTTCTTTACCGAATGGTCTTAGATTCAGATCGATCTCAAAAATTCCTTCCCTTTTTGTATGAATTGCCTGTAAAAACATCTGAAGCATTTTTTCAAAATAGCCGTCTATCAACTGAAATTCCTTCAGATTTTCCGGGATATCATAAATAAGCATAAGTTCAATATCCGAAGCATACCCCAATTCCCTTCCGCCCATTTTTCCCAGTCCGAAAATCGCCCAAGGCGGAAGTTCCGGGAAAGAATATTTTTTCAGCAGCTCAGTTTCAATTCTGGTAAGTGTTAATTCAATAATGGCTTCTGCCAGATCACTAAGCTCAAAAGCAAAATTGATAATATCAATCTTTTTCAATAACTGCCTTAAATCGATCCGGAACATTTCCTTATCTTTATATTGATTGAGCGCTTCTACAAATTTACTGTAATCCGGTTCAACTTCCTCTTTATTAAATAAATTATTATTATGGAAATTCTCAATGAGTTCTTCTTTATTAAACCGGTATTCAATGCTTTTTTCGGTCAATATGGGAAGCAGTGTATGATACTGAAGCCTTATTAAATCTTCCCATAGAAAATCGCTGATACCAAAAATAGCGGCAAGTTTTTTCTGCACATCGGATTGCCCCAGGATAGGGAGCTCTTTCTTTTCTCCGCTTTCCAGAACCCGGTTTAACAGTTCGTCGAAATAATGCAGGGCTTTGTCTGGATTGATGGTATTCAGCAAAATTGAAGAATACTGCTTGATAAGTGTTACGGTTATTTTTAATTCCTCTATCTTTTCCTTAGATACAATCTTACTCCCATCCGCAGTCATAATAAAAAGCCTGTCGATTGCAGTATCCTGAACCGTATCGATTTCGACTTTAAAAATATAGTAATTCTTCAAAGCGAGAACGTTTGTAAATGTATAAAGAAAGGCAAAACTGTCTCTTGATTTAATATGAAGTATTGTATATTGGCTGCTGCTTTCGTTATCCACGTCTATCTCCACTGGATAAAGTGAAGTAGCCATTGATGATGGAATTTTCGGTATAATATTTAATATTCTATTATTAAGGTATTCTTCCGCCAGCCTTACTTCCTTATTATCAAGGTAATGAAGAATCCGGTTCAGATCAGTTTTAAAACGGCTCCAATCCGGTGAATATTCACCTGGGCCGATGCTGCCGTCAGGTATGGTATCCATAATTTTTGCTGTTACTGTACAGACAATTTTTCTTTTATATAAAAAACTGCTGTTATTATCTTCAATATGTCCTGAATATATCTGTTTTTTTCTTCTTCTATAAAATTGTTCCCTGTAATCAGGTGATATCATTCTGTAATCGCAGTAAGTGAAAGACTCGCCTTTTATAATCTTGAGATAGTTTGCCGAAATCAAACCGGATATTTTGGAAAATTCATAATAATAATCAAAGGCTATTATGCAGAGTTTCCATTCTTCACGGCCGGTTTCATGAATGGTAATTTCAACGAGATTATCATTGTTTAATTTTTCTATCATCTTTATATGCTCAACAATTTCCGCCTCATTAAACTGTAAAAAATATTCGCTGTCCATCCTTAAAAAATGGTCATCAAGAAGCTGCTTATTTAAATCGGGATATCCGGCTATAAGGCTATCCTTGACTTTTAAATAACGGATTGTATCGTCGAACAATGAAGTGAAAATGTTTCTGACGCTTTTCATATTATTTTCGGCCATAATTTTGAAATCCGCGGCAAATTTATTTATTGTAAATTCACCCTGATCCATAAACCATGGGAAGAATATCTCAATAATAATTTCATTTTTTGCAGGAAGTACCTGTTCGGCAGTATTAAACCTGAATTGCAGGATATTTTCAATTTTTCTGAATAGAATATAATTTGAAGATAATATTTCATATTCTTTTTCAGTAATGATTTTGAATGTTTTTAATGATTGCAGGGCACTCATGGAATTGTTTTTTCGAATTTCGGGATACCTGATGCCATGAATAAGCTGCAGGAACTGAATAATAAATTCAATATCCCGTATTCCGCCGGGAGATAATTTAATATTTATGCCTTTTGTACTGCGCTGAATTCTACTTTCAATACTTTCTTTTATTTCCCTTATCTCTACCAAAATTTTCTGTGGGTTATGATGGGCGTAAATGATTTTTTCAATAGATTCCCGGAATTGCAGATATAAATTCTCATTGCCCCAGACAAGACGGCTTTTTATCATTGCCTGCAATTCCCATTGCCTGCTTCTTGTACGGTAGTACTCAATTGCATTATTGACACCCATCATTACAGGGCCTGATTCTCCTTCCGGCCGGAGCCTTAAATCGACTCTATATAAAAATCCTTCAGGGGATGAATTTCGTAGAAAACCAAGCAAGTTTATTAAAATTTCATTCAAATTGTTCGGTTTATTTTCATCAAGCAATATTTCATCTTTTACAAAAAAGATCAAATCTATATCGGAACTTATATTAAGTTCTTCTCCGCCCAGCTTTCCCATTGCAATTATTAATAAATTGTCTTTAATTTCTTCAACGGACATTCCGTATTTATTTTTAAGTTTCAATACAGATCCCTTTATTGAATAATAAATACAAAAATCGGCTAATATTGAAAGATGCCAAATCGTCTGTGCGACTGTATTGATTTTGAGAAATTCCATCATACCCAAAATTACAGTTTCTTCATTTTTTATTAACCTGAGTTTTTCAAATAAAAAATTAATATCTTCAATACTATCTATTTCAGGATATAAATTATAATAATTCAATTTGTTATGATAATTTAAATGGAATTCGCCTTTTCTTAAATCAAGTATAAAAACTATGAATTTTAAAATCAAATACGGACTTTTTTCCATAACCAGGCATGCATAATTACTAGATTTGAGAAACAATTCAAGCTTATTTTCAATTTCATAGTCAACGATTTGATTGATTTTATTTTTAAGTTCAGAATCATTTATTTTTGAAATTATTTCCATCATATTATTTATCCGCTTTATTATGTTCATATTTTATATCTATTTGTATAAATCATCCAATTTTATTTTAAATTAAATATCATGGCCTATTCGGTTGGCAGACAAACTTAGGACAGTTTGCTTAACCAGGTTCAATTATGGTTAATATTTAGTCAGAATATTATTAATTGCACAAAATATATGCTTTTATTATTATTATACCAGCCAAAGCATAAGGTTAAAATACTAAAAGTAAAACATAGTGATTTAATAATATATAATAGGTAATTATTAACTTTGAGCTGTCCTGTAGGAATTGGCATAATTCTTGCGTTTATGAGCTAAATTTATAATGGAGGTTTGTTTGTGTCAATAAGAGAAGACGCTATCAAGGAAATAGTTAAAAGGGATTGCACAACTGTAAGCGGTGAAACGGTTAAAGGTATGAAGATATCCGAAATTTACGGGATGAATGTCTTTAATGATGAAGCGATGAAGAAATTTCTGCCCTATTCAGCGTACAAAAGATTAAGAAATATTATTAAACATGGCGGTAAGATTGATGATCAGCTTGCCGAAGAAGTCGCTCATGGAGTAAAAGAATGGGCAATCAGCAAGGGCGCCACACATTTTACCCATTGGTTCCAGCCGATGACCGGTTTAACCGCTGAAAAACATGACAGCTTCTTAAGTTTCGATCAGGACGGTTTACCCATAGACAGGTTTTCCGGAAAAAATCTTAGCCAGGGGGAACCAGATGCTTCCAGTTTTCCGAGCGGTGGTATTCGCGCAACATTCGAAGCCAGGGGTTATACAGCCTGGGATCCGACTTCACCCATATTTCTCGCCGGGCATAGCAATGGTGCTACAATCTGTATACCCACGCTTTTTCTCTCTTATACCGGGGAGGCTCTTGATAAAAAAACACCGCTGTTAAGATCCATAGAAGCATTAAATAAAGCTGCGCTAAGAGTATTGAAGCTTTTCGGCAACCATTCTGCAACAAGAGTTTATTCTACCGTAGGTCCGGAGCAGGAGTACTTTTTAATTGACAAGGCTTTTTATTTAAGAAGACCGGATCTGCTGTTAACCGGGCGAACAATATTCGGCGCGGGTTCACCCAAAGGCCAGCAAATGGAAGATCATTATTTCGGCAGCATAAGGGAAAGAATCATAAATTTTATGCAGGATGTTGAAACCGAATTGTATAAACTGGGTATACCTGCAAAAACAAGACACAATGAAGTTGCCCCCGCTCAGTTTGAGATTGCACCTGTTTTTGAGGACAGCAATATAGCGACAGATCATAATCAAATGGTTATGGAAACACTTCGCAGGGTTGCCGTAAAATATGATTTATCATTCTTAAGTCATGAAAAGCCGTTTGCAGGCATCAACGGCTCCGGAAAACATAATAACTGGTCGATGTCGGATTCGGAAGGTAATAATTTGCTTGAACCGGGCAGCACACCTCATGAAAACCTCCAGTTTTTGACTATTTTGACGGCAATAATAAAAGGAGTTTATAAATACGCTGATATTTTAAGAGCATCCATTGCTTCTGCCGGAAACGATCACAGGCTGGGAGCCAATGAGGCACCACCGGCTATAATTTCAATATTCCTCGGCGAACAGCTGACAAGTATACTTGATAATCTTGAACATAACAGAAAGCATGATTATTCGGATAAGCAGATTATCGATCTGGGTTTAAGCAAGCTTCCGGTGATAAGCAAGGATAACACTGATAGGAACAGGACTTCGCCTTTTGCTTTTACAGGTAATAAGTTTGAGTTCAGAGCGGTCGGTTCATCACAATCGATTGCGCCCGCAAACTATACTATTAATACCGTAGTTTCTACTCTTTTAAACGAATTTGCAGATAAAATCGAAACGAATTTAAAAAATGGAATGGACCTGAATAAAGCAGTTATGGAAGTCATAATTCCCGCGATCAGGGAAAGCAAGCATGTGCGTTTTGAGGGCAATAACTATGATCGCGCCTGGGAAATCGAGGCTGAAAAGAGAGAACTGCCCAATAAAAAAACAACGCCCGAATCGCTTAAAGATATGGTTTCAGATAAGAATAAAGAGATTTTTATTAAAAATAACGTCTTCAGTGAAAGGGAAATCGAAGCTAGATATCATATTTTTCTTGAGCAATATTCTAAGCTGGTAAATATTGAAGCTGAAACTGCCGTAATGATTGCAAAAACAATGATTCTACCGCCGGTTTTGAAATATCAGACACTGATTGCTCAATCGATATCTTCTCTTCAGGGAGTTGAAGGCATAGATAAATCTCTGATAAAGCCCCAAAAAGATTTATTAAATGAATATTCAGGATTAATAAACGAAATGCAGAATAGAGTCGGAAATCTTGAGAAGGCGCTTAATGAATCCAAGAGCGATGAAGATATTGAAAATCAGGCAAATCATTATTGCTGTTCGGTTATGCCCGCTTTGTCAATATTAAGGCAAGCAGTTGATAAACTTGAGGAAAAAACTGCCGATGAATTTTGGCCGCTGCCGAAATACCGCGAAATGTTGTTTATCTATTGAGATTATTTTATTTTCCGGCCGGGGACCCCGGCCGGAAGTATTATTACCAGTCGATTTTTTATATTTTACAAACTTGTTTTTTTAAACGTTTTTATATATAATATACGACTTGTATACTATGTGAGGTAATACTTATGTCTTATAATTATGAAGACGCAGTACCATATCAGGAAAAAGATATATCAGGATGCGGGCTGTTGGGATTAATCCGGCAGGATGGATCGACAGTTGATGGTACTGATATCATCAAAGGCATAGAACATTTAAAAGAAAGGGGTAACGGCCTTGGCGGAGGTTTTGCGGTATATGGTCTTTATGAATCCTATAAAGATTATTATGCCTTTCATATAATGTATGACGATTCTTGTGCAATGGAAAAAGGAAAAGAATATATACGGATGAACTTTGACATAGTTTATGAAGAGCAGATACCCACAAGAAAAAACATACATATATCCAAACCCCCGCTTTTTTTCAGGTATTTCTGCCAGGTTGCGGAAACAAAAATTGTCAATGAAAAAGAAGACGACTATGTTATGTCGAAAGTCATGTTCATTAATAAAAATATTGACGGTGTATTTGTAATCTCAAGTGGAAAGAACATGGGGGCTTTTAAAGGCGTCGGCGAAGCCCATGAACTTGGCGATTTTTTCAGGCTTGAAGAATACCAGGCGCACACATGGATTGCTCACAGCCGTTTTCCCACAAATACTCCCGGCTGGTGGGGGGAGGGGCTCACCCTTTCACAATGCTTAACTATTCGGTTGTCCATAACGGTGAAATTTCCTCTTATGGCATAAATAAAAGGTATCTGGAAAGTTTTGGTTATGAGTGCACAATGAGGACGGATACCGAAGTTGTGGCATATGCTGTGGATTTATTAAAAAGGCGGCATAATCTTCCCTGGCCGATTGTTGCAAAAATATTTTCCTCACCTTTCTGGAAAGATATTGATAAAATGGATGATAATGATAAAGAGCTTTATTCAAGGCTCAGGATTGTCTATGGAAGCTTATTGCTGAACGGTCCTTTCGCTTTTATAATCGGTTTTTCCGGCGGTTTTATGGCTTTATCCGATAGGGTAAAACTAAGGCCCTTAGTAGCCGCACTCAAGGATAAGACATTATACGTTTCAAGCGAGGAGGGAGCAATCCGTCTGATACAACCCCAGCTTGACAGGGTCTGGCACCCTGCTGCCGGTGAACCGGTATACGGGTTCATAAAACAATAAGTTTTATAATAAATAATCAATATGCTTTTGAAGTTTAAAATAATAAGGAAGTTTTTTCAAACAGTAGTGTGTTGATTTTGTTTGGAGAATTATTTATAATATAAGTTATTCTATTAGGTTATAGCAATTAAACTTGTACGAAATTGAAATTATCAAAGGAGATTTTGATGAAGGTTCTTAATGCCGAAGGGTTACACTATAAAAATTTAAATGAATTGATATTTGAAGCAATAAATTCCGGTGAAGATCATATAAAAGTTGAGAATGTGATGGGGCACCGGTATATCGGCGACGGCTTAAAGGCGGATGAATCGGTCCGTATTGATGTCTACGGAACTGCAGGTAATGATCTTGGAGCTTTTATGAACGGCCTTTCCATAAGGATTTATGGTAATGCCCAGGACGGTATCGGAAATACAATGAACGCGGGGAAAATCTTTGTTCATGGCGACGCCGGGGATGTCTTATGTTATGGTATGCGCGGGGGCGAGGTTTATATTAAGGGCGATGTAGGATACCGTGTCGGGATACACATGAAGGAATATATGAATTTTATTCCTAAGGTTGTTATAGGCGGATGTGCAGGTGATTTTTTCGGTGAATATATGGCGGGCGGATATTTGATACTGCTGGGATTGGATAAAAGCGATCAGAAACCTGTAATAGGAGATTATATTGCAACCGGTATGCACGGCGGCAGGATTTATATCAGGGGAAATGTTGATTCCGATAAATTAAGCAAGGAAGCAAAGGTATTTGATCTTGATCAGGATGATTTTAATATTATTCAGACTCTTATAGTAAATTTCTGCAAAGAGTTTGATCTGGATATAAAGAACATAATGAATGAAAAATTTGTCAAATTGATACCTGTCAGTAAAAGGCCGTACGGGAGACTCTATGTTCCAAGCTGGCATACTATTACAAACAGGAAAGAAGTCGTACCCGGTTCTTTTGAAACTAACGGTTATCCGAAAATAAGAAATATCAGGGAAAGATAGCGGTTAAATATCTTAAGATATTACAATCGCTCCATAATTCAGAGGAGAAGTATATGTTGTTTCAACCTAATGTATCGAATTATTATGATTTCAAGGTTGTAAGAGATTATGATAGATGTATAAAGTGTATGGGTTGTGTAACACAATGCTCATACGATGCAAATTTCTGGGATGAGGACAGGCAGAAAATCGACACAATTCATAGTAAATGTATCGGATGCCACAGGTGTGAGGTATTTTGCCCCACCGATGCGATTTCCATTCAGCATAATCCTTCGAAATTCAGGGAAAACGGTTATTGGTCAAAAAGGGATATAAGAAACATCTACATGAACGCAGAAACCGGCGCTATTGGGACAACAGGAATGGGCAATGACCTCGCTACTCAACCGGTTTATTTCGACAGGATACTTTTTGACGCCTGCCAGGTTACAAATCCATCCATAGATCCTTTAAGGGAACCGATGGAGCTGACCACTTATATTGGAAACAGGGGAAGAAGCCTGGAAATCAGAGAAGAAAACAATAAATACAATATTATCAACCCGGTTATGAAGCTTTTAAAGCTTGAAGTACCTATTATTTTTGGCCCTATGTCATATGGTTCGATCAACCTGAATGTTCAAAAAGCCCTGGCTGGTGCGGCAAAAGAACACGGCACATTATGGAATACAGGCGAAGGAGGTCTCCACAGGGATTTATACAAATATGGGGAAAATACAATAGTTCAGGTCGCTTCAGGACGTTTCGGCGTTCATGAAGAATACCTGAAAGCCGGCGCCGCGATTGAGATAAAAAATCGGCCAGGGGGCTAAACCAGGAATAGGCGGGCATCTGCCCGGTGAAAAAGTTCTTGAGGAAGTATCAAAAACAAGAATGATACCTCAGGGCAGCGATGCCATTTCACCGGCGCCGCATCATGACATTTATTCGATCGAAGATTTAAGACAGCTCATATATGCGTTAAAAGAAGCTACCAGGTATGAAAAGCCCGTTCAGGTAAAAGTATCCGCCGTTCATAATATAGCGGCGATTGCTTCAGGTATTGCAAGAGCCGGGGCGGATATTATTGTTGTTGACGGATACCGGGGAGGTACCGGTTCAACCCCGACCATAGTGAGGGAACATACCGGAATACCGATAGAACTTGCGATAGCTGTTGTTGATGAAAGACTCAGGCAGGAAGGGATCCGAGAAAATGTCGGGCTTATAGCTGCCGGAGGAATCCGGAGCGCTTCGGATGTTTTAAAAACAATCGCCTTGGGCGCAGATGCGGTTTATATAGCTACGGCGGCTTTAATGGCGGTCGGCTGTACTTTATGCCAGCAATGTCATACGGGAAGGTGTGCATGGGGAATTACAACCAATGATGCATACCTTGCGAAACGACAAAACCCGAACATAGCCACGGAACAGGTTTCCAATCTTCTACGCGCATGGAAAATAGAGATGAAGGAAGTGCTTGGAAGTATGGGGTTGAATGCCATAGAAAGCCTGAGGGGCAACAAAGAAAGGCTCAGAGTGGTTGGAATGAACGATAAGGAAATGGAAGTCCTTGGTTTAAAACAAGCCGGTTTAGGAATGTAGGAGGTTATTGTGAAGCGAGTTTATCCTGTTGAAGAATACTGCATAGCTTGTCATCTATGTGAAGTGGCCTGTATTGTTGAACATTCAAAATCTAAAAATATATTTTTTGCATTTTCGGAAATGCCGAAAGTCAATTCAAAAATAGAAGTAGAGATGAGCGGCCCGCTTTCATTTTCGGCCAGTTGTAGAATGTGCGAACACCCTGAGTGTGTGGAAGCCTGCCCAGTTGCGGCTGTTACCCGGAATGAAGAAACCGGCCTTGTTAAAATTCTGGAAGACCGCTGTATCGGATGCTGGATGTGCATAATGGCCTGCCCGCAGGGTTCGGTAACAACTCGTGTTGATGAGGAAGCGAACCTGCGAGTATCTGACAAATGTGATTTATGTGAAAATAGAACATCCGGACCGGCCTGTGTTCAGGCCTGTCCCAATGATGCTTTGATTTTTGAAGACCGCGATTTTGAATCAAAAGGACAACCGACACTCCGGGGTTCATATCATGTTTTCAGCGAAGGAACAATGGAAGATTAAAATCATAATGAATGTTTTGATAAAATCAATTGTTTTCCCAAATGATATCAGGAGGAAAATTAATGCAAAAAGCGAAATTTGTCACTATCGGATATTCAGCCGGTGCGATAGGAATGATTGAGGCTATTAGGAAAAACGATAAAGCAAACAGAATTCTTGCCGTCTCAAAGGAAAAATACCCGGTCTACGGAAGACCGGCGATCCTGAATTATGTTATGGGACAGATTAATGAGGACGGACTGTTTTATGGCGGAATAGGCTATACAAAGCAAAAAAATGTTGACACAATACTTGGGGTCGAAGTTGTAAAAATCAATCCCGATATGCATACACTCGAATTATCTGATGGAGAAACTGTAGAATATGAGAAACTTCTGCTTAATTTAGGCGGTAAACCGATTAGTCCGCCGATTCCCGGAAAGGAGCTGGAAGGTGTTCTCAATTTCTTTAGCCTTGATGATGCAAAAAATATGATGATGCAGGTTAGAGAAGCCGGCGCAAAAATAGCAGTTGTAATCGGCGGAGGGCTTATAGGACTTAAGGCGGCGGAAGCCCTGATTAAGCTTGGTGTAAAAGTTTCGATTGTCGAACTTGCTCCTACGATTTTGAGCCGGGCACTGGATCCGGTCAGTTCAATGCTTATGGCCGATAAAATGAAGAAACTTGGAGTTGTGATAATAACCGAAACAAGTGTTGCGGAAATCATAGGAGATAAAAAGGTTAAGAAAGTGAAACTAACGAATGGACAGATAATGGATACCGATATGGTATATATGTCGATCGGTGTGAATCCGGACTCAAAACTGGCTGAATCGGCAGGGATTGCTGTTAACAGGGGTATTGAGGTTGATCGTTTCATGAGTACTAATAAAAAAGATATATTTGCCGCAGGGGATGTTGCTAAAGGCTATAATTTCTTGACTGGAGAGAATATGGTTCTTGCGATCTGGCCTGTGGCGCGGAAGATGGGTTTTTATGCCGGATTAAATATGATGGGGGCCGGAGTTAAGTATGACGGTTCCATATTATTGAATTCCCTTTATTTTGAGGATCTATATACTATATCTTATGGAGAAACTAACCCCCAGAATCCTGAAAAATACGAAATACTTGAAAAATTTTATTCCGATGGAAGATCTTATAGAAAATTCTTTATCAAAGATGACTTAATCCATGGTGCTGTTTTTGTTAACGATATCTCAAGGGCTGGAATTGTAAAAGGGCTGATGTATGAAAAAATACCTGTATCTATGTACAAGGATTTTCTTCTGAAAAAGGATTTTTCATTTATTCATTTACCGAAGTATTACAGGGACAATGTTTACAGGAAACCTTACACTGAGCTTATTGCCAGATAAAATAAAAAGGCTGTTCTCATTTTGAACAGCCTTTTTTGTCTAAAATAAAATATCTTGTATTTAATTTCATATCGATCAAGCGGCATGCTTGCTAATCTTGATTTCTATTGGGATTTGAAAACTTTTTAATATCCTCGTCAAATACCTTTATCTGATATTGTTTCTTTAAGTTATCAAACCAATCTTTACGAGAGGCTGAAATTTTGAAATTCATATATGCAAGCGCGACATCCTGATCAATATTTTGATAGACTATATTTGTACTGACGCCTTTGGAAATCTCTTTAATGATAACGATATAATCGTCATTATTAAATGTTTTACTGACATCATTTTTATTAGCTGAAAATATGAATTCAGTCCAGGCATCATTCTGAATCAAGGGCAGGGGTATGATATTATCCTTTTCATCTTTCAAGGTTACCGAAACCGGTGATATTTTACCGGTTTTTACATAGCTCATACCGGTTGCATTGGCAATTGTTCTGAAATCCGATTTTGACTTAATCATTTCTTCCGCTTTATGTACGGAATCTTTTATATCGGCATCAAATTTTGTTCTAAGATTTGTATATTCTTTCGAAACATAATCATTTTCAAGGATGTTTTTATTGCTTATATTCAAATTGTTTATATTTGGAAAACCTATAATTTTTAGAATATGATACATGCCGTTTTCGAATTGCGGTTTTTGGGTTATATCACCGGTTTTTGCGGTTAATGCAAGAAAAAACCTCTTGGACAGCCCGGGTAAATTTTTTAGAGTTAATTGATTGGTATAAATGTACTTTCCTTTATAATTATCAATCATTTTATTCCAGCCGCCTTCCTGAGAGAATTTATTCATTTCATAAGCCAAAGCCTTGTTGCTAATTGAAACTTCCTCAACATAAGCTTCTGTGGAATAATTGCTTATGTTCTGCAGATAAAAACCTTCAATATCCTTTTCGGAAATCTTACCGATGATATAATTTGTGATATTTATATACAGTAGTTCTGTTTGAGCCATGAAGTTCAGCAGATCATAATATTGATACAATTCAGCTATTGTAACCGGAGTTATTGAATTTGCAAGATCACCGTTTTCTCCTGAGAATGTCAGATTAGCATATTCCATACTGCCGTATTCCATAAGACCTTTATCCGGGAGGGCATTAAGCCTTCCTCTAAGAATATACTCGATAATACTTCTAAGCGTTTCTTTTGATGGAGAAATACCTATCTTATTAGCATAGTCGTTCATAATATCATAATTAACCAGAAGTTGCGCTGCATATTTATTGATTGTGTATTGATCGATATTTTCTTTATTTTTTCCGGTAATACTTGATCTGATCGTATTTGCCAAATAATAATAAGAGGATCCGGGCTGATATACAAAAGTATTCTTATTTATTTCTGCAATCTTTGTTGATTCTATTCTCGGACCTCTGTTCCAGGGCGTATATACGAGTCCGACGATAAAAGTAATGATCACCAGCGATATTATTGTATAAATAATCGCTTTGTTTACAATTTCCCTAAACTGCTTTTTCTTCTTCCTTTCCATAATTACTCCTTTATTTAGTAGCACGACCCTTTGGTTCGGCAAGCCTTGTGGTGAAACTGTCGAACTATCACCATAAGCCAGCTTCAGGGCAGGCTTCTTGATCAGTATTTATTTACCATTTCTTAAGCCCGTCATCCTTTTTGAGAAGTTTTATTAAATCAGTTGTTGATATTTCAATATCGGTAATAATGTTGTCAATTTTCGTCTGCAGAAAATTATACGCTACAACAGCCGGTATGGCAACGCAAAGTCCGAATGCTGTTGAAATAAGTGCTTGAGCGATTCCTGCAATAAGCTGCGAAGGATTACTGGTGCCCTGTTTGGCCAGAACCGTACAGGACAATATCATACCTATCACGGTTCCCAAAAGTCCAAGAAGTGTTGAAATGCTTACAACAGTTGACAATACAGGCATATTTTTCTGAAGTTTTGGGATTTCATATTTTGCTGCATCTTCCATACTTCTTTCGATATCTTCCCTGGGTTTCGGTGAAGCTTCCAATCCGGCTTTTATTATATTTGAAGCGGGCCCGGGATGATTTTCGCATACTGCGATAGCTTCGTCAAGACGCAACCCCTTAAGTTTTTCCCTGATTCTTTCCATTACAATTTTTCCGTTTTTTCTAACCCGTTCCAGATATATAAATCTTTCGATAAAAACAGACAAACCCATTATTGATGCGAGCAGGATGAAGTACATGACAGGTCCGCCCTGTTGAAAATATGAAATCAGCATATACTCCTCTGAAGGTTTAAAAGTAAGCATAGTATTCGATTAATATAAAAAACCATTAATAATTATAAGATATTCTATAATATTTGTCATTTTTATGAGAAGGGATTTATGTTAAATGAGAACCTAAACTTTGCGATTCTTTATATTACAATCAAAAATTCAACTCCATTTTTTGTATTTCTTACGGTTAATCTTCCACCCATATTTTTTTCAATAATCATTTTTGACATATAAAGGCCGATACCTGTACCTTTTTCTTTAGTTGTAAAATAGGGATCGAATATTTTTTCTATAATATTTTCCTCAATACCGCCTGCATTATCATAGATTGAAACGGCCGATTTATTGTTTTGTTCAAATAATTTTATTATTATTTCCGGATCGGGAATTTTCCTTTCAATTATTACATCTTTCGCATTATTTATAATATTCAGTATAACCTGATTATATTCATTCTGATAGCCCATTATTTTAATGTCTTTTTCAATTTTGATTTCGATATTTATATTATATTCCTGAAAACTTACCATTAAAAAAGAGACTGTTTTTCTTATAGTTTCCATCAGGCTGAAAAGTTCTTTTTCCTTGTTAGGTTTAAAGAAATTTCTAAAATCATCAATTGTCTGGGACATATGCTTGAGAATCTGCAAAGATTTTTCAACAGCTGTGTTCAGATATTCAATATCTAATTTATTAAATTCATATGCCCCCATAATGTTTTGGATAATAATTCCAATGGCGTTCAGTGGCTGCCGCCACTGGTGCGCTATATTACCGATCATCTCACCCATTGCGGCCAATCTTGATTGCTGAATCAAAATCTGATCTTTTTCCCTGTTTTTTAAAACTTCTTCCTTGATTTTTTTATCAAGATTCTGGTTTAAATCGGCAAATTCCTGCATTGTTTTCTGTAAGGCTTCCTCTGCCTTAATTCGTTCCGTAATATCATCTTTAATAATTGCAAAATTAATTATTTTACCATTCGAATTAACCAGGGGAGATATTATGGTTTGCTCCCAGAAAGGTTCGTAATTTTTTTTCATGCTTTTCGATAAACCCTGCCAAATAATCCCCGACTTAATCCTTTCCCATCTGTTTGAAAATTCATTGTCGGTAATCTCTTCAAGATGCAGGTCTTTTATGTTTCTACCGATTATTTCTTCCCTGCTGTATCCGGTCAATTGAATAAATTTCTTGTTAATATATTCAACAAATCCCTGTATATTAATTATTATTATTGAATTTGGACTCTGTTCTACCATATATGAAAGTTTGATTATTTCATTTTCATTTTTTTGTTTTTCAGTAATATCTCTAAATATTACAGTCACCCCGGATATTTCTCCATTGTCATTTTTTATAGATGATATCCTGCTGTCAATAAGTATTTTTTTCCCGGTTATGGATAAAAGAATATTATATTTTTTCAGATCGAGGTTTTTCTCCCTTATTATCAGGTCAAAATCATCATTTTTTGGAGAAAAGGTCATATTTTCATCGGTAATATGAAAGACTTCGGAAATATGCCTGCCAACAGCATTTTCTTTTTCCCACCCGGTAAGTTCCAGGGCAATTTGGTTGATGACTTTTATGCTGCCATCTCTATCTGTTGCTATTACAGCATCTCCTATACTTTCTATTGTTGTTGAGAACCATTGTTCGCTTTCTTTTAATTTTTTTTCCATTTGATACCGGTACAATCCCATTTCAATACAAGTTAATAACTCTCTTTCATTAAAAGGTTTCAAGATATATCCGAATGGTCCGCTGATTTTTGCTCTCTGGAGAGTTTTATCATCGGAGTATGCCGTAAGATAAATAACAGGAATATCATAACGGTTATGTATAATCTCAGATGCTTCGGTTCCATCCATTTCACCTTTTAGCAGTATATCCATAATGATGATATCGGGTTTCAAAGTTCCGGCTTTTTCTATTGCTTCGATTCCAGCCGTAGCAATTCCCAATATTGAATATTCAAGTTTCTGAAGCCTGAATTCCAAATCTTTTGCTACAATCAGTTCATCCTCGACTATTAAAATTTTGGTTTGCCTCATTTGGATATCCTTATTATATTTGTACTAGTCATCTTTTTTAAGTATAAATCCGGCAGGATAAAACTGCAAGATTTGAGGATAATTGTATAGTCAGGCGATGATAGCGGAAAAATATTTTGAATGAGATGTTAATGATTATAATAAAATTTACCGAAAATAAAATTAGGGAAATTGCGTTTTTTATTGACCTTTGATACAATGATATTCAATATTAGGGGTTTATTTATGAAGGCCAGAAAGATCATTTTAATATTGCTACTGATCTTTTCAGTATTTTCTATGATTACAATTGTTTATTTCGCTAAAAATAAAATGGGGCTTTTTGGCAAGCTTTATGATGACTATGTTATGTCAAGATCGGTTCAGATAAGAAATACCATAAAAACTAATCTTGACCAAATTACAATTGAGATTAAGAGCTTATCTGAAGATAATATTGTTCGGGCAGTTTATGTAAGTTCTTCTATTGGAGAGAATACAGAAAAATACAACGAAGATTTTAATAAAATAAAAAACGGTATAGCAGACTGTGATAAAATTCAGATTATTGACAATGATGGAAAAATCATTTATTCATCGGTTTCCGAAGAAATCAACGATCAAAGAATCCGGCCTATAATAATAGAAGAGATTAAGGAATATTATTCGCAAAGCACAAATATGATCAAGTATTTTTTAGTCACAAATCAAATTGTTGCAATTTATCCAGTGACAACAACTATTCAAAGCGGATTTGTATCTTTGTATTATAAAAGCGATAGGTTTTTAAGGGGATTAAAGGACAAGAATTTGAGCATCCCTTTTTCTTCGGGTAATTTTGTTTTTTTATCCTCGACAGTCGTTGATAAGAATGATATAAGTAAAATCATCAATTACTACAGCAATCCTGAAAGTCAAAAAAAAGAATCAATCAGTCCTACAATTGCCAGTATATCTCAATTTAGCGGCTTCAACTTTATTTATTATGCCAAAAATGAAAAATTTATTTCGCCATGGACTATGATTATTCTTTTGGTTGATTTCTTTTTACTGGGCACTGTAATTTTTACATTATTCCAGATGATGAAAGAAGAAAAAATTTACAAGGAAGTACCTCTTTCAACTTTTGAAAGAGATATTGAGGACAATCAGCTTAAAGTCAGTCCGGATTTTGGCGGGGAAAATATACATGGCCTGGTACAGGATATTGAGGAAAACAAAAACTTTGATGAGAGTTTCGCCAAGCAGGGTATTGAAGAAATGATTATGTCAAATGATATTAATCTTACTGATCTTCCCGAAGATAAATTATTAGGGAAAGAAGAAGAAAAAAGCGAATTTCATGACGAAATAATAAATGAGGAAGATAAAATGGAAACTTATGATAATATAAAACCAAGCCATGAAACTGAAATTCTTGCCGAACAGGATAGAATTATGAGCGGTGTGAATAATGAGGCTTTTGAAATTAAACCGGAAGAACCGCTTAAAGAAAATGCTCCGGAAAATACTTTGATAAATGAAGAAAAACAATCTGGAGATATTGAGCCAAATGAGAAAGAAATTCCTGAAATTAATTTATCTGATGGAACAATTGAAGAATTTAATGAGGCGATTGAAATAGACAGCAGGGATTTTCCGACTTTTAATTTTGAAACTGCAGAACAGGAAGAATTAAAAACTGAAGTTAAAGAAACAGAGCTTGCTGAAGTAAAATTTGAAAGTTTAGAAATTCCATCTTTTGAGCAGAAATCAATGGAGGCTTCTGAAGAAGAATCAAAACCGGCGGAAACCAGGGACTTTGTTCTGGAAATTCCGGAAGAGCCTGGTGAAATCATCACACACGAAGAAATTCCGGTTATGAGCATTCCGATAGAGTCAGAAGAAGTTGGGAATGAAGATTTAAAGACAGATAATATCCCTGAAGTTAATGAGAGAAACGAAGTCCCGGAAGAAATTAATAACTTTGAAGAATTGAAAAATGAGCCGGTTGGCGAGATATTCCCTGAATCGGAAGGCGATGTAATATTATTTAATTCATCTGAAGAGATTGTGCCGGAAAAAGAAACTGAAATAAAAGAGGAAGAGATTGTTATTCCTGAACCGGTTGAGATTGAACCTTCTGCAAATGAACCAGTATTCGAAAAATCAAAGTCCGAAGAGACTATTGAAATGCCTGAGCCTGTAAATTTGCAACATGTTTTAGCCGAACCGCCGACAAAAATCAGTTCTATAATAAGTGTTGAAGACTATGGAAAAGTTGCTGTTGATCTTGCGAAAAACAGTTTGAATATTAATAAGATTTTTGTGCTTAAGAAAATGGGAGACAAATATACCTCAATAATGGCAACAGGTTTTCAGATATCTGATTTTACAATGAGCGGAAATGATCCTATCTTAAAATTGTTCCTTTCAAAAATGAAAAGTGTTGATATTAAAGGCGATATTAAAGATACCCGCTATTTAAAGGAAAGGTTTCCGGAATCTGAATTGAATAATGTTGAAGAGATGTTTATTGTTCCCGTGATCCGGCATAATGATGTAGAGGGAATCGCGGTCTATGCAAGGGAAACTGGAACGATTGAACCCACGAATTTTCAAAAATCTGAAATATTCAATCTTGGTTTTTTACAGGAAATGTAGCATCAATGGGCAGTTCGAAAATCTCATTAAAAATATTTTTAATAAATGGAAATGTCCTATATGGTAGAAAGCCAAAGCACTTCTAATAATAAGTTTTTGAAGTTTCTATATGTCATTTGAAAAAAAATAAAATAACATCTATAATGAATGCTTGCTCAATGCAGTTTGTTAAGAAAAATCGATTCGGCACCGGGAAACGATTTCATTCTTGAATAATTTGAGGTGTAATGGATGATTGTTTATTTTATTATTTTCTTAATAGTTGTGATGTCAATCGCATTTATATTATATTCAAATAAAATAGAGGCAAATAATATTAAAATTCAACACATTACAGTTAAAACGGATAAAATCAAATCTTCATTTTTAATAATGCAGGTTTCCGATTTTCATCTTTTTGCAAACATGAGCAAGACAAGACTTATTAATATTAAAAATAAAATTCAGGAAATTATCAAACAGAAAATACCGGATCTGGTTTTCCTGACCGGGGATTTTATAGATAATAATTCGGGGATTGATCTTCTGCCGGACGTTCTGAATTTGTTCAAGTCGAAATATGGCATTTATGCGGTATTCGGCAATCACGATTACTTTCAATATAATGTTCTGCATATTTTTTCGCCGGTCTTTTTTATGAATGAAAAAAAAGCCACCGATCTTCCAAAATTGAAAGAAGTTCTTAATTCGGCAGGAATAGAATTGTTGATAGATGAAATCATTGATGTCAGAATCAATGAGAATACACTGGATCTAATCGGAATTGATTCGCTTTCGATATTAAAGAAAAAACTTCACAAAATTGAAATCAAAGACAATGAAAGGTTTAAAATAGTCCTATCGCACTATCCCGATGCGATCAAGTATCTCAGGGGGAAAGTGGATATTTTATTCTCAGGGCATACTCATGGAGGTCAGGTTACAATATTTGGCATCCCAATCACAGCAAAAAGCAAAATTAAGAAAAATCAGGCAAAAGGCGCATCCATACATGAGGATACGATATTATTCATTTCAAAGGGGGTTGGCGTGAGCCATTATTTTCCATTCCGTTTCTTCGCAAATCCCGATATAAGTCTAATAACTATTGAGGAAAGTAAATATGAGTAAATTTGTATATTATCTTTTATTTCTTATTTTATCAGCCAATTCTTTGCTTTTTTCCGATGATATTTCAAATGAAGCCGATAAAATAAAGAATTTTTCCAGGCAAAATCAGAATCAAAGTATTATTAAAAGCGGAATGTCTATTATAGATGCCGTTTTTCAAAAGATAGAAAAAAATATTCTGAATTATGTACCGGTTATTGCTGGATATAACCTTATTGAAGGCAATACCTATTATACAGCCTCGGATAATAATGGAATAATTGAGTTCTATATCCAGGCTGATAAAATAATTTCAAACAAGACGACTTTACTTAAAATAACATTTGATAATTCCCTGAATAACGTAGAAAGATTTTCCTCATTAATGAAAAGTTTTGATTATCTGATGGACAAAGGCGGTTATAGAAAAATCAATATAACAGTTGACGGCGGGAGCAATTTTTGTCTGGAAAACAGCAATACGGTGAATTCGGTTTTTGTCTTTGAGGAAAAAGATGATGCCGCCGTTTCCGGTTTATCAGTCAGCTTTGATTATAATTTTCTTAATAATATAAGTGATGCTGATAAAAATAAAATAATTGAATCGGATATACATCAGTTTTTTGATAAATTAAAATTAAAAGAAATATCTTCATTTCTTAAATAGGATGAGTAAAAGTATGGCAGGACAGAATTTTACTGAACTAAAACAGGAAGAAGTATTTGCTTATATTGATAAAGATTTGAAAAAAGACAGGGGCTTTAAGGTTTTACAGTTTGCGCAGAAAACTAAAAAGAATTTTTTTCTTGTAATGATTATAGATTTAGTTGCATTATCTATAGCGATCGGAGGTTTTTACATCGTTTATAACATTTTTAAAGCCGGCGAATATAAGTTAGTCGGTACTGAAGGCAGCATTAAAGGACTTGAAGATGTACTTTATAAAGAATTACAGAAAAAAGCCAATCTTGATCTTGAAAAAAAACAGAAAGAATTGGATGAAGCAAAAACTAAATATAATATGCTTTCAAGCCAGCTTGACAGCTTAAAACAGGATCAACAGAAGATTTTGAAATCCAATCTTGAAAAATTACAGTCAGAATTAAATGAAAAAATGAATCAGGAATTAAAAAATACAACTATTCAGCAAAGAGAAGCAATTCGTAAAAAGTATGAGGATGAACTGAAATCAAGAGAATCTCAAATGAACATTGATGCACAAAAAAGGGAAGAAGAATTGAAAAAACAGATGGAAAGTGAAAAACAGAAATTTGCAGCCGATGAGAGTGCAAGGGAGAAAGAACTTAAACAAACACAAACAAGTCTTGAAAAAGTTAATACCGATTTACAGAATAAAATTCTAGAAGTCCGGACAAGCAGTGAAAAAGCTATGGCTGATTTAAATTCGCAACTCAAATCCAGACAAAGCCTTGATGATTTTAATAACCAGCTAAATCAGCAATTAAAATCCGCCATTGAAGTTTATCAAAAAAAAGAATATAGCCTTGCAAAAGAAAGATTTAATTCTATAAATACCTTTTATCAAAAGCGGATTAATAATTTTCCAGAACTAACTGAAAGAAAAAATATTGATATATTTTTTACCGGGACTTTGAATGATTATATTGATTTAAAAGAAAGCCCCTATTATAGCGATAGAATTAAGAATGAGGAAAAATTGGCCCAGCTTCAATTGCTCTCGAATTTTGGAAACCAGCTTAAAAAAGGGGAATTTAATGGAAAACTTAAAGACGAGGAAAAAAATTATGATCAGTTATCGGCAAAATTACCGGATGTTTTCTCATTTTATGATAATTATGACGGTTTTAAAAAATATATAGACGATTCAAGGGCGGAAACTGTATTAAAATCAGCGAATAATCAATTCATTAATAAAGAATACAAAAAATCCATTAGCAATTATATTACTATATTAAAAAATTATCCGCAAACAACCGGCCGAAATTCTATTCTTGACAGAATTCTGCTTGTAAATAGCGGTAGTATTTTACTGGATGATGATGAATTGAACAGAAAGGCAGAACCTTTATTTTCCGCCGCTGTATCCTTATATCAATCAAAGAAATATGATCAGGCGATTGGCAAGTTTCAAGAGATTTTGACAAATTATCCGAATTCAAAATATACTCTGGATTCCGTGGATTATATCAACAAATCTTATAATAATGAATTTTCAGCCTTTATGATGAATGTGAGCAATCAAACAGCTCTGGCATTGGAGTTAACAAAAAAAGACCAGAATATAAAAGCCTCCAGGCTTTACGAAGATGCTCTAAAGGATGAAAAATCAAGTCTTTTTGATTCTGCAGGGGATAAATATTTTAATATACTTATTAAATATCCGTTATCGGATTATCTTTCAAACAGCTTACAGGGAATAAACCGATCTTTTACGGCAAAATACAGGCAGGGAACTGTTACTGTTCAATCTGCCGAGTTTTTACGCAATTCCATAGGTAAAATAGTCGATAATATGGGTGATGAAATTGTTTTATACCTTGAAAAAAGCGATGATTTTAATATCGGATCAAAGGTTTATATTTACCGAAAAGAAAATGAAGAGATTTTACGGTATATCGGCGATGCGGTTGTTACCGAATTCTCACCGGTTATGACTAAAGCCAGTATTGTAAAAAAAGTTGAAGATGTGCATGTCGGCGACCTTATATATAAAAAATGAGGCTATATTATGGATGAAAAGATGAAAATCAAAGCCAGGATCAGGTATAAAATACTGCTTGTTGTCCTTCCGATACTTCTTTTAACATCCGTTTTTATCGGACTTACTGCTTATTACTCGTCAATGAACGGCATTACAGGGATTGCAAAAGAATTGCTGGGTTATAAACTGAATGAAATTTATAAATATTCCGCACGTCAAACATCATTAATAAAGGAAATGAATCTATCCGGAAACAGCGACCTTATGGATAATGCCAAAAATTCGGTTTTGGATTATGTAAAAACATTATTAACTTCGGAGACCGGAGCATTTCTTGCTTTGAATACTAATGCAGGAATGGATTTTGGAACTTTATCAAATTCAAGCCATGCCGGGTTGAGTAATATACTTTCAATTATCAACGGGAAAACCAGCGGATGGATTGAATTCAACCTGTCAGGAATCAGAAGGGTAGGCGTTTTCATAAAATATATTGAATGGAACGATTATTTTATCATATTCGATAACAGGGATTCTTTTTACAGCAATGTCAACCAGATCCTGAACTACCTGATTATCATTTTAACCTGCAGCATTATCATATCTTCAATTTTACTTTTATATTTTATATCAAAAATAACGCAGCCTATAATCGATTTTGTGAAAACCATCCAGGACATTACCGATCGGATGGACCTGACCCGCAGGGTAAAAATTTATTACAGGGATGAGATCGGATATCTTGCAACATATTTTAATAATATGATATCTGACCTGGAGTCCGCATACAATCAGATCAAGAATTATGCTTATCAAACCGTCCTGGCCAAAAATAAAGAAGAAAGGATAAGGTTTATTTTTCAGAAGTATGTACCTTCGGAAGTCATAAATAATATTCTTAATATAGCGTCGGATACCATGCTGATCGGCAATAAACAGAAAATTTCTGTATTATTTTCCGATATCCGGAGTTTCACAACAATTTCTGAAGGTTTAACCCCTGAAGAATTGGTGTTATCATTGAACGCGTATTTCAATAAAATGGGTTCCGAGATAAGCCGTTTCAACGGGATTATAGATAAATTTATAGGCGATGCAATAATGGCGATTTTCGGGGGCTCCGCTTGTACGCCCGAATGATGCCGAGAATTCCATATCGGCGGCATTATTTATGATCAGGTCTCTTGATGATTTTAATAAAATTCAGACGGAAAAGGGTAAGGTTAATTTTAAGATCGGAGTGGGTATTAATACCGGGGAAGCAATTGTCGGGAATATCGGAAGCGAACAAAAGATCGATTACACTGTAATTGGAGATCCTGTCAACCTTGCGTCGCGTCTTGAGGGCCTGACAAAAAAATATCATTCAAGGATAATAATCAGCGAATTTACCAAGAATGAAGTTGGGCAGGATAAGTTTTATTTCAGGGAACTTGATAATGTTAGGGTTAAGGGTAAAAATGAACCTGTAAAAATTTATGAGCCTTTTTCCATTGAAGAAGCCTCGCCTTTGTTTTCATATTACCAGGATTTTCAGAAAGCCCTTGAATTATATTATTCGGGAAACTTTCAGGAATCTGTTATTATTTTCAATAAATTGATCGAAAAAAAACACGATGATTATCTTGGATTTCTATACAGGGAACGATGCGAGTATCTGATGCTGAATCCCCCGGAAAAATGGGACGGAGTAGAAACCTGGACCGAAAAATAAAGTATTGAGGTCTCTATGGACAAACCAGCCTGGAATGAAGAAATTTTTATTAAAAACTGGAAATTTGCCGATTTGATGATAATAATGAAGAAAATTATGGAAAAGGACAGTCAGGATAAAATTAAACTGGAAATAAATAAACATTATCCTATTTATAAAGACCTTTTCGGAGTAAAAATCGAATCGGGAAATATTCTTATTAAAAAATCAAACATTGATGAAGCCATTGAATTATTAAACCTTTTTATAGAGATTAAACAGAAATCTAAAAATAAATTCATCTTTCTGCCTTTAAATAATTTTAACGGCGTGGTTCAAATCGCCGAAAAGCTCGGACTGGAAAAACCCGAATTTTCAGCGGTTCAGGGTTATATTCTTAATAATGAACTTGTTAATTTCATCAGGGAAGAACAAGATTTCATCAAACTTAAATTTAAAGATAACCCCGAAAATATTTTTTATATATATAAATTATATTTTTTTCAGTATAAGAATGATTTGTTTCTTGTGATTGAAAAAAATATCTAATAAAATTCCTCGCAGAATTTCAGTTAGACTTTAAATATAACTATCAAACATTTTAAATAATCAACCATCTTGTTCTCCAGGTCATAGCCGTTATCATGCAGTACCCAGTCGTATACTATTCCTCTGCCCATAATAAACAAATAGTCGGCTATATCTCCCGGAGGCATTTCATTTTTGATCTCGTTCTTTTCCTGGCCTTCTTTAATGATTTTTTCAAGCAGGATATGCATATATCTGCCTTTTGCAATGAAGAGTTTGTTTTTCGAGTTATATAACTGGCTAATAGCGTCTAATCCCTGATTACTATTATATTTCGCGTAAACCCTGAAGAAGAAAACGATTTGATCGACGGAACTTTCCTGGACCAGTAAATTTGAGACTTCATTCTTAAAATAATCATCTGCAATTTTATAAATTTCATAAAAAATAGCTTCCTTAGAACTGAAATAATGATAAAAAGCCCCGATTGATACTCTGGTTTTTTTACAAATATCTTTTATCGTAACTTTATCGAAACCTTTCTTATTTATCAGTTCCATTGCGATTTTATAAATATACTCTTTTGATTTTATTGCCTGAAGCTTTCTTTTAGTAAAAGATTTTTGTTTCATAATCGCCTATTTTTGAATAGATTTTTGAAAAAACTCGTTAAATACTATTTAAAAAAGCTAACTATATTAATTATGACAGAATATTTTAAAAAAAGCAATAAAGTCATTCTTTAAGGTAAATAAATCACCTTGTAAATTAAATAAAAGTACTCCTTCTTGACTTCTTTTTTATATCAATATAAAATGAATATATTCAGTGAACATGTTCGGTGAATTTAAATTTAAGGAGATTATATGAGTAGTGTAAAAAAATTGAGTTATTTTGCCGGTGGAAAATGGATCGAATCGAAGACATCAAAGTATATGGATATCTGGAATCCGAGCACCGGAGAAAAGCTGGCAGAGGCTCCTTGCTGTACTCCTGAAGAGGTGGAGTCTGCCGTTATAGTAGCGAAAAAAGCTTTCCCTGAATGGGCGGCCACTCCTGTGCTGAAAAGAGTCCAGGTACTCTATAAATTCAGAGAGCTTTTGCTGAAGAATCTTGATGAACTTACAATGATTTGCTGTAAGGAACATGGTAAAGTATGGGAAGAATCAAAAGGAGATATTCTCAAAGTCATAGAGCCTGTCGAGATGGCTTGCGGCGCTCCGGTCTTGATGATGGGCGAATCTCTGATGAATACATCAACCGGTTTTGATACCGTACTTTACCGGGAACCGGTCGGAGTGTTCGCCGGTATAGCTCCATTCAACTTCCCTGCCATGATTCCAATGGGATGGATGATGCCGCTTTGCATTGCTACCGGAAATACAATCGTTATAAAAGCCTCCAGCAGTACGCCGATGACATCGATGAGGTGCGCAGAACTCCTTCAGGAAGCCGGACTTCCAAACGGTGTGGTAAATATTGTAACTTGCAGCCGGAACGAGGCGGAGATATTCTTAAAACATCCTGATGTGAGGGGGATATCCTTTGTAGGGTCGACATCGGTTGGATTACATATTTATTCAACCGCAGCAGCCAACGGGAAGAGGGTTCAGGCTCTATGCGAGGCGAAAAACCATGCGCTTGTTATGGAGGATGCCGCGCTGGAAAGGACTGCACGCGGAATAATCAATTCCGGGTTCGGTTGCTGCGGAGAAAGATGCATGGCGCTCCCTGTAATTGTAGCACACGAAAAAATAGCAGATAAACTTGTTTCTTTTCTTGTAAAATATGCAAACGAATTGAAGATCGGACCGGCTTATGATAAAAATTCGGAGCTCGGACCTGCTGTAACCGAAAGTCAGAGAAAATCGATTCTGGAATGGATCGAGACCGGCATTAAGGAAGGCGCCAAACTGGTGCTGGACGGCCGGAAAGTGACTGTAAAGGGATATGAAAATGGTTTCTATCTCGGCCCGACAATATTCGATCATGTCGGACCGGAAATGTCTGTCGGAAACGATGAAATATTCGGACCGGTAATCTGTGTGAAGCGGGTAAAGAGCTTCGAGGAAGGGCTTGAGCTGATGAACAGCAACCGGTTCGCAAACGGCTCCGTAATCTATACCCAGAACGGCTATTACAGCCGTGAATTCGCTTCCAGGACACACGGCGGAATGGTCGGAATCAATGTCGGAATACCCGTCCCTGTTGGGATATTCCCATTTTCCGGTCATAAGGATTCATTCTTCGGCGATCTTCATACTCTCGGGAAAGACGGAGTCCGTTTCTATACGGAGACAAAGGTTGTAACAACAAAATGGTTTGATGAAGAGGACATGAAAAAAACCAAGGTGGACAGTTGGGACGGAACGATATCAAGGTAAATAAAGGCATTTATCAGTGGTAATGACTTTAAAAAGGGATAAAAAATGAAAAAGATAAAAACCGGGGTATTTATTCCACTGCCAGTGGAACCGATAGTTTTAGTTGGCGCTAATGTTAATGGAAAGCCAAATTATATGGCTGTGGGATTTGTCGGCGGTGTAAACCATAATCCGGATATTATTTGCGTTAGCCTGAACAAAAATCATTACACGCCGAAGGGAATCATCGAGAACGGTACATTCAGTATCAACGTACCTTCTGTCGAATATGTTACAGAAACTGATTACTGCGGATTGGTCAGTGGTCGAGAAGTAGATAAGTCCGGAATTTTTACCACTTTCTATGGTGAACTTGAAACAGCGCCCATGATTGAAGAGTTCCCGATTGTCTGTGAATGCCGCTATACAGGCCAAAGAATGGAGTTCTCCATGGATATCGCATATTTCGGAGAAGTAGCGCAAGTGTATATTAACGAAAATCTTGTACGGGAAAACAATGAGATTGATGTCATAAAAGCTAATCCAATATGTTATGCACGTATCGATTAAAAAATATCGTTCTTTAGGGGAAGAAGTAGGTCAGGGGTGGATGACAGGCAAGCTGTATAAGGCCTAGCTTTTGTGATAAAATATAACGGCTATGGACGCCGGGATAAAAGCGGCTAAGGTATCAGATTATCCGGATGTGATCGAGAAAAAATTACTTCCGCCGGATGACAGGAAACTTTATATTCCAAATAATATATAGGAAAAATCTATGTTTAAAATACTGGAAAAATGTTGTCTCGGGCCAAAGATTCAACTGGCTGAGATTGATGCTCCGCTGATAGCTGAGAAAGCGATGGCAGGCCAGTTTGTCATCATACGAATGAAGGAAAAAGGAGAAAGAATTCCGTTAACAATTGCCGATTATAACAGGGACAAAGGTACAGTAACGCTTGTTTTTCAGGAATTGGGCAAATCTACGCATCAGCTTGGAAGCATAAAGGCCGGCGATTATCTGATCGACATGCTTGGCCCTCAGGGAAACCCTACGGAGATAGAAAATTTCGGAAATGTCGTTGTGATCGGCGGAGGGATTGGGATAGCGCCGGTATTTCCTCTTGCAAGAGAACTGAAAAAATCGGGTAATAAAGTATTGTCTATTATCGGCTACAGGTCTAAAGATCATGTTTTCTGGGAAGATAAAATGCGTTCGGTTTCCGATACGGTTATGGCAATGACTAACGATGGATCTTATGGTAAAAAAGGTCTTGTCACCGATGCTCTGATTAATCTCCTGATAAAAAGTGAAAAAATTGACAGGGTTTTCGCCATTGGACCGGCTGTCATGATGAAGGCGGTAACAAAGATGACAAAACCATTAGGGATTCCCACGATAGTCAGTCTGAACTCCCTTATGGTTTGTGGAATGGGGATGTGCGGAGCATGCAGGGTAACCGTCGGAGACAAGACTAAATTCACCTGCATGGATGGAGCAGATTTTGAGGGGAGTGATGTGGATTTCGATGAACTGATGAAACGCCTTGACACATACAAACCGCAGGAAAAGTCATGTATGGAAAACTGGGATGTGGAGTGTTCCAATGTCCATCAGTAAAAAAGCAGTGCCGATGCGGGAACAGCCTGCAGGGGAAAGAAGAAATAATTTCAATGAAGTTCCTTATGGATATTCTATTGAAGAAGCGATAACGGAGTCAGAAAGATGCCTTCAATGTAAGAATAAACCATGCATTGAAGGCTGTCCTGTAAACATTGATATCCCGGGTTTTATCCTTGCCGTAAAGCAGAAGGAATTTATGAAGGCCAGCGAAATAATTCATGCTACCGACGCTCTTCCCGCAATAACCGGCCGTGTATGTCCTCAAGAGGAACAGTGCCAATGCAGATGTGTTGCCGGAAAAATTGGAGACCCCGTGGCAATTGGAAGACTTGAGAGGTTTGTAGCCGACTGGGAACTCGCAGAGAGAAATAAAGGAAATGTTAAAATACCGGGAAAAAATATTACAAAAACCGAAAAAATAGCGGTCATCGGTTCAGGCCCTGCCGGGGTTTCTTGCGCTGCCGACCTCGCTATGATGGGTTATGAAGTTACTGTTTACGAAGGTTTTCATAGCCTTGGCGGTGTACTTGTATATGGAATTCCCGAATTCAGGCTGCCAAAGGATATTGTAAAAACTGAAATTGAATCTTTGAAGAACATGGGGGTCTATTTTCAGACGAATGTTCTGATCGGGCGTGCTCTGACAATTAATGACCTCTTTAAAAAAGGTTTTAAGGCTGTTTTTATCGGAACAGGTGCCGGATTACCGGTTTTCATGGGTATACCTGGTGAGAACCTTAATGGCGTCTACTCAGCCAACGAGTATCTTACAAGGGTTAACCTTATGAAGGCATATGAATATCCTCATAATTCCGAAACACCTGTTCTGATGGGGAAACGAGTAGCTGTTATAGGCGGAGGAAATGTGGCAATGGACGCCGCGAGGACGGCAATACGGCTGGGCGCCGAACATGTTTATTTGATTTACAGAAGAACGGAAAAGGAAATGCCGGCCAGAGTAGAAGAAGTGCACCATGCGAAGGAAGAAGGCATTGAATTTCAGTTTTTATCTGCGCCGTTGTATTATATCGGCGATGAAACGGGTTTTATAGAATCCGTGAAGTGTATCAGAATGGAGCTTGGCGAACCGGATTCATCTGGAAGGAGGAGGCCTATAGAAATCAAAGGATCGGAATATATGCTTGAAATCGACCAGGTGATTGTCGCTATAGGAACTACGCCCAACCCTCTGATTAAAAAAACGACACCGGAACTGACAACAAAGAAGCATGGTGAAATAGAAGCCGATGAGGATGGGAAGACATCTATGGAAGGAGTTTTCGCTGGAGGCGATATTGTTACCGGAGCAGCTACTGTTGTCACAGCCATGGGCGCAGGAAAAAAAGCGGCAGCGGCTATAAACTCCTATATCGTTTCCCAACAAAACTGACAGGGATTGTTAAGATAAAATTTAATAGCAGTCTCAAGTAATACTAATAGCATCTTCATACCAGCAGTATTTACTGTAATGCGAATTTTAGATAAATGGTTAAATATACAATTCCCCCGGTTCGATAAACTTACCGGGGGATGGGCATTATTTAGTAATTTAGTTTTTTCCTAACGCTGGAATTGATGGCAAAGTTGTATACATTCTGTCTCCAATATTGTTAGGATCGAAAATCTCTTTAATTTTTGCCTGGTACCAGAATACAAGCGGTTGTTTCAATTTTCTCAATTCTTCATGAATCTTTTCGTCTGTCCAACCGACTTGCAGGTATATAAATTCTTTCCCGGGCGGATAGCCGTTAGAAACTGCGTCTCTTACCGCATCTTCCATGTGTTTGATGGCAGCAGCGTTGGAAGCAGCATCGGCTGGGTCATAAGAAACAAACTGTTCGAATCCCATTGCTCCTCCCCCGTAAGGCCGCTTCCGCAACCCATTAAAGCATCGCCTCCGCACTGAACAAGATTTCCGCTTTCAGCATCCCTTGCCAACCCTGCGATGGCGATAGGGGCATAACCTTTTACAAGATCAGGGGTTCCGGATTGCATCCAGCTGCCGAGGTAGCCGCCCACCCAGACAAAATTCAGGTGCTTATGCCCCAATCTTTGCAGATACATATTTGTAAATTCGGCCATTTCCTGTTCACAGTATTTTTTTACCTTAAAGCCGCCGGTTTCTTTTAGAATTTCATCAAGAATTTTATCCTGAAGTTCAATATCTTTAATGGAGCGGCCTGAAAGAATTATCTGAAATGAAATTCTCATTTCTTCCGTGAGCTTTTTAATTTCCGGATCATTGACCATTGTCTCAACATCATTGAGTGTTTTTTTATAATCATTGTACATCAGCCAGAAGGCTGGAGCCAGATTAGCGCCGGCAAGATTGAATTGTCTATGGAAGATATAACCTATTTCATTATCATAGATTTTGTAATAACTGTCGGCCCATGCGTCCCAGTTCGGCATTGCAAGAGTATAAACCCTGAAATTATCCCCGACCGGCAGACGGTAGGCTGGAACAGTACCCTTTACATCCAATTTCGCCGGGCCATTCCAGGGGGATAGTTTAATAGCGCATTTCGTATATACACCTAATCCGCCTCTTGAACCCATTACGCCTCTGAGTATACCCCTTATGCTCGATCCCGGGCCTTCGCTGCAGAAACACTCTCCGGTGGAATTGAATGAACCGATTGTTAAAACTTCACCTTCCGGAGTAACCCACTCCATACCAAGAAGGTTATCTGAATTATGTCCCATATAATATGTGCTCGGTCCCGGTCCAAAGTAGGCGCAAGCGCTTGCCACAATCGATGTGGTTGATCCTGCCCCAATAATATTAAGATTCAATCCAAGTTTCATTACTTCGGCTTGAAGTTGTGCACAGATAACATAAGGTTCAACTATCGCCACCATGTTTTTTTCATCGATTTTAATAATCTTGTTCATTCTTCTGAGATCCAGTTGGATTGTATCTTCACTGTCCTTTAAAGGCGCAGCCCAATGGTACCAGCCTGTTGAAATCGGTTTTAATTTTATTTTATATTTGTTGCATACTTTGGTAATTGCCTGTACCTCTTTTGTACTTTCAGGCATTATAACCGCAACAGGCCGGGGCATGAATTTACTGTAGTTTTTACGGACGGTTTCCGCCATCCATTCAAAAGCATAGGAATCGAGAAATGCCGGATCATCTGTTATATATTCTGGTCCTACTATATCTTCAAATTCACGGTAAGCTTCTTTTGATAACGCCATATTTAATCCTCCTTACAAAATTTACACAGCCAGGTCTATAAGTTCCATGATGTCAAATATTTTCATTTTTCTATTTCTTCCATTTTCGGCTTCAATAAAATTATCCTCACACCATGGGCAGGCAGTCACAAGAGCTTCGGCACCGGTAGATTCAGCTTCCTCTATTCTTTCCGAGGCGGTCGCGCTTGAAAACTCGGGATAAGCCTCTTTAACTCCGCCACCGGCTCCGCAACACCACGCGGATTCCCTATTGCGCTCCATTTCAATCAGTTCCAGACCCGGTATCGCATTTAAAATATTTCTCGGCTGATCATAAATTCCATAAGCGCCGATATATCTTGGTCTTGGAGGATCATAGATAACAGCCTGACCGAAAATCTTTTTTTCCTTGCCATTCCACTCAACATAAGGCTCTCCCTGTCTTCCCAGATAACAGGGATCATGGTAAGTTACTTTCATATTTACTTTTTTAGTAAATTTTAACTTACCTTCTTTAATAAGCTTATCCGTAAATTCAACCATGTGCATCACCTCAATTTTTGAGCCGTCCTTTGCATAAAGCCTTTTAAAAGTATGGTAACAATCGGCACATGGAGTAACAACTGTCTTTATTCCGGCTTTTTCCCATGCGGCTAAATTACTATTCAGGCCATTTTCATAATCTTTTTTGTAACCCATATGGTAGGCCCGGCCGCCGCAGCATCCCTCGTTTTGCCCGAAAATTCCGAAATCGATTTTTGCTTTTTGCATGATTCCGACAGAAATTCTGGCGATTTTTTGCAGGTCAGGATTATATGAATATTGACAGCCCGCATGAAAAACAACTTCGGCTTTTTCTTTTGAAAGGTCTTTAATTTTAAGATCTTTTGCCCAATCACCTCTTTTATCTTTAGGCTTTTTGAGCATATTGTTCAGTTTTCGATAGCCTTCCATAACCTTGTCATTCTGGGGTATTGTCTTTCCGTCTTCAACCAGTTTAAATCTCAATTCATGCAATGCCGCTAATGGTTCCATATCATAACGGCATATTTTACAGGTAACATCGCAGTTCCCACAGAGCTGGCATTTAAAAACGGAGTCTTTCACCTTATCGGTAACCTCGATCCTGCCTTCCAGCAAAGATAACAAAGTCACCAGCCTTCCGCCGGCCGAATAAGAATGAAAATGATTATATTCTATACTCGGACACCCTTTTGCAAATCTCCAGCTTTTTATTTGATCAATAGGAATCCACTTGCAATAAGCGCATCTTGTACAACGTAACGCATCATTTTTATAATCTTCAAGCGCCATAATATATTCCTCCTATAATTTAATTAAAACACAATTTTCCCGGATTCATAATATTGTTAGGGTCGAATAATTTTTTGATTTTTCTCAAAGTAATTTTACTGTCAGCATCTTTTTGATACATCAAATCCGACCACATCCCATACGGTCTTGAAAAATAAGCTCCATCCAGCGAGTGCAAACTGCTTGCTTTCATGAATAATTCTTTTACCATTGCCGTCTCTTCCTTATCACCGGGATTATAGGGAAGATTGAACTCACAATGATAGGATGCTCCCTGGTGTTGCGGCTGCAGGTAGACGCCTATATCAGTTGAAGGATAATTAAATTCTTCAGCCGCCGAGTTCATTGTCTTTAAAAATTGAGGGGTTTTATCAAGTGTCGTCAAGAAAAATATATCAGTGCATCCGCCTTTGTAATTAAATTTCCAGTATTTTTCAGATGAAGGGTTCAAAATAGTATCCAGAATTACATTGTTACTTACCTGTGAAATACCGGTAAGGGCTTCCAAACCATGCTGTTGTGCATAAGCAATGATATCACTCTCCATAACTTCCACTTTTTCTTCAGGAAATAACGCTCTTCCCGATATACCGATGAGCATTGTCCATAATGGTAAAATTTTCTTAAAATTATCAATTTTTTTCGCATCTTTCCCGATCATATTTGCAAGCTGGGAATTATTGACTATGATAACTTCATCACCCATCCTTTGTTTCTGGATTTCATAGGAAAAATCAATAAGATTTTCGAGCTTTTTAGCAGGGATAATTAAGAGTTTGCGAATGCTCGGTAATATTTCACATTTTACAGAAGCCCAGAATACGATTCCCATTGTACCTTGTGAACCTGTCAATATTTTAATAAAATCGGTCGCATTTGGACCTTTAGGGTCTACCTGTACGGTACCGGATTTCCATTGATCTTCCAGATTAAGGGAAGAATTTCCGGCATCACCGGTATAAATAATATCTCCGTTCCCGAACACTACTCCACAAGTTCTTAATGGCTCTGTAAGCGAATATTGATATCTTGGTATTGTAGTAGGCTGTCTTTCGAGAAGACTTGCTATTACAGATTTGTTTGCTTTTGGAAGCAGAGGCATTGTTACTCTTAAGCCTTCCTTAGCAAGAGCCGTTTCCAGCTGGCTATAAGTTACACCGGGTTCTATGACTGCTATCCTATTCCTGCTGTCAATTCTCAGGATTTTGTTCATTCCGCTCAAATCTACAATTACAGCGCTGGTAACGCTGGGAACAGTGTCGCCGTAAAAATGGGGCGATCCTGAACTGACAGGTATAAGCGGAGTTTTTGTTTCATTCGCCCATTTTACAAGTTCCTTAATTTGATTTACTCCGGTTGGTTTTACTATAAACCATGGTTTAATCTGCTTAACGAAGCTGTTATCACTTTTGTAATTATCAAGAATCTCCGGGTTGTCTATAACACTGCTGTTATCGAAAATCTTTAAAAGACTCTCTTTGGTGCTGTTCATCTATTACCTCCCTTGAAAATTAGAAATATGTTACGAGTGGCATTTATCTGCCACTCGTAACTGTTAAACTTTTATCCCTTGGCTATCCCTAGGATTATTATAAGTTATGTTTATCTGAATTTATGCCTGCTGCTGTTTCTTTATCCTATTGGCAACAGGCAAAGCCAATATTCCTCCCAAAAGTATAATCGGGATCAAAACGATAAGCACCTGTGCCGCGGTTTTTCCACTACCAAGCAAAATACCGGCAAGCATAGGCCCACAAAAAGTACCAAGGCGTCCGAAGGTTACAGCTGCTCCTACACCTGTATTTCTTATTTCAGCAGGATAGCAAAGCGGCGCGAAAGCTAGAAGTATACACTGTGCGGCGCCTACTGTCAGGCCCAGGAAAAAGCCTACCGGCAATATTTGACCGAATTTAAGTGTAGCAAAACCTATAACAGCCAGGAATACTGCCAGTCCTATATATGCGGTTATTGGAGTGGAGTAAATTAATTTCTTATCCAGGAGATATCCCGCCAGAGCAGCTCCTATACAAAAACCCAGGTTAAAAATAATCTGGACAACCTGAGCATTCTGCTTGGATAATCCCATGGCTTCCATTAATGAAGGCATCCAGCCTAAAAGTAAATACATGACAAGCAGTGTCATAAATGTAGCCAGCCATATGGATATCGATGTGGCTGCCTGACCCTTTCCAAAGATTCCGGAAAATACATTTTTGCCTAATGCCTTCGATTCATCTTGCTTGCCGGATGATATTGGTGATTCTTTAGGAAGTAAAAAAGCAAGAAGGGGCGCTACAATAATAGGAGCCAGACCGCCTATAAGGTAAACTGGCTTCCAGTTATTGCCGAAAGCTCCGATCATCATTACCACGCTTGAAAGAACTCCTCCTATCGGGATGGCGCTGTAAATAAATCCCACAGCTCTTTTCTTTAGTTGTACCGGGCTGTGGTCACTGGCCATTGCTATAACAAGCGGCATGGCTGCCCCAAGTCCGAGACCGGTAAAAAACCTTGCTATCATAAGCGTCGAAAGTCCTGTGGCAAACACCGTTGAAATAGATGAAATACCGAATAATAAAATACCTGTTATTAGGACCGGTTTACGTCCGAAACGATCGGCCAGAAAACCGCCTATTATAGCAGCAAGAAAGACACCAATTGCGCTTGAGCTAAGAAAAACGCCCATCTGGGCAGGCATAAGATGAAAAGCCGGTGCGATTCTTGGCGCAGAAACACCGGCAGCCTGGAGATCAAATCCCTCCAGTAAAATAACAAGAGCACATAAAACAATGACACGATAGGTGTGAAGCGATTTTACAGAGTTTTCCATGAATATCCTCCAAATTATTTATTCACCGAACTAGTTCAGCGAACAGATTCATTCTATATTAATTTGAAAAAAAGTCAATAGTTTTAACAAAATATTTTTTACAAATAAACAAATTTTGCATAAGTTCAAATTTTTCAATTTTCATATGGTCTGTATTGGGTGAAAGTAAACATTTTCTATTTGACTTTTTATAAATTGTAAATTATAGTTTTTTAACTTTATAAATTATGAATTAATTATTATAAATGAGGATGTTATGAGTAATATATTGGAACAGCTGGCTTTATGTATCGAGCGCGGTAAGATGGATGCAAATTCTTCCTATCCTCCGGATATGAAAGGGCAAAAAGGAGCCGATGAATTGACAAAAGAGGCTATTGCGGCTAATATTCCGGTAAATGATATACTTGAAAAAGCCCTCATAACAGGAATGAACAATATCGGAATCAAATTTAAGGAAAACAAGGTTTTTGTTCCTGATTTGATGATGGCGGCAAAGGCTATGAAAACAGCGATGAATTATTTAAAACCCTATTTTCAGAAAGGAGAGGCAAAAAAGAAAGGTACATTGATTATAGGAACAGCGGCAGGTGATTTGCATGATATAGGAAAAAAGTCGTGGTTGCCCTGATTATTGAAGGAGCCGGATGGGAAGTAATAGACCTTGGCGTTGATGTTAAAACGGATAAATTCCTGAATGCAATCAATGAAAAACCTCAAGCGGTGGTAGGTTTAAGTTCTTTGTTAACAACCACAATGATGTCCATGGCTCATTCTGTTAAAGCCATAAAGGAGAAATTCCCGGGCACAAAGATTATTGTAGGCGGAGCCCCCGTCACCAAGGCGTTTGCCGATAAAATCGGGGCTCATGCTAACGCATCCGATCCTCAAAGCGCAATAAAAGTCCTTAATGATTTGGTTTCATAATCAAATTTGCAATTGAAAATATTAGAATATCAATGCAGAAGTGGAAAAATACTGAACAAAATAATATTCAAGAAAGAGGAGTATGTTAGAAAATATAGAAAAACCTTTTATATTTAAAATAGATATTGATAATGATTTTGAAATAACAAAAGGGTCATTATTGGAATTCATGGGATACCGATCCGAATCTTATCCCGAAGTACTGGATGATTGTTTTGAAATATTATTTAAAAATCTTTCAAGGCATTATAAACCTCAAGCAGGATTCTGCATTTGTAAAAAGGTCAGTGCGGCTGGAAAAGGTTTTATTTGTGAAGATGTCTTTTTTTCAACCGGGAAAATAATCGCCGAAAGGCTGAGACGCTCGGAGCATCTTGCTTTTTTCATATTGACCGCAGGAGCCGAAATGGATGAATGGTCCGGTAAATTGTTCAGTGAGGATAATACATTATTGGGTTATATAGTCGACTGCGCCGGTTCCGAATTGGCTGAAAATCTTGCGGATAAAGTCCAAAATAAACTGGAGGAGATTTGCAAGGCGGAAGGGCTTTTTATAACAAACCGTTATAGCCCGGGATATTGCGGATGGGACACAAAAGAACAAAAGAAGCTTTTTTCATTTTTCCCTGATAATTTCTGCGGGGTAAGTTTAAATGAGTCATGTTTGATGAACCCTATTAAATCTATTAGCGGAGTTATCGGGCTGGGTAAAAAGGTCGCAAAACAGGAATACCAATGTTCAATTTGCGGCCGTAAGGATTGTTTTAAAAAAACAATAAAAAAAGCAGGTAAATATGAATAAGATTGTAAGCGAGCTTAAAACAGGAGAAATAATGATTTCAGATGGTGCATGGGGAACATTTCTTCAGCAGAAAGGCTTAAAAGTTGGGGATTGTCCGGAGTTCTGGAATATTACAAACCGGGAAGATGTTCTTGATATAGCGGAATCGTACGTTAAAGCCGGGGCGGATATGATTGAGTCGAATAGTTTCGGCGGCTCAAGAATTAAGCTTGATTATTATGGATTGGGGGAACAAACGGCCAGAATCAATGAAACGGCGGCGGTTATTTCCCGGAAAGCGGCAGGAGATGACCGGCATGTTATCGCGTCAATAGGACCCACCGGAAAAATGCTGATAACCGGAGATGTGACAGAGGAACAATTGTATGATGTTTTTAAAGAACAGTCTATGGCCCTGGAAAAAGGCGGTGCAGACGCAGCTTGTATTGAAACTATGTCGGCTCTGGATGAGGCGGTCATCGCAGTAAAAGCAGTAAAGGAAAATACAGGTCTTGAAATTTTAGCATCTTTTACTTTTGAACAAAAAGATAGAAAATATTATACGATGATGGGAATCACCCCGGAAAATATTGTTAAAGATTTGATCAATGCCGGCGCTGATATCATCGGAACAAATTGCGGAAACGGCATTGCAGGTATGATAGGTATTGTCGCTGAAATAAGAAGAATAAATATGAATATACCGGTAATAGTACAGGCAAATGCAGGCTTGCCCGAAGTTGTCGGTGGACGTATAATTTACAGGGAAACTCCAGAAATTATGGCTTCCTATATTCCACAACTAATTGAAGCCGGAACGAATATAATCGGCGGCTGCTGCGGAACAACGCCGGAACATATTAAAAAAATCAAAGAAGCGGTTTTAAGATTTATAAACGGGTAAAAAACATTTTTTAAGAAATGCGGAAATAAGACCCAACGGTAGGATTTTTTTTATTAATGGCGCCGTTGATATTATCAAGGTTTGCTGCACGGGCAGTGCATCCAAAACAGACGTAACCTGGTTTGAAATAAAGATTCCGGATTTTATATATTTACTTCTAATTATACACCGTAAGTTTTCTTGTTATATCTGTTTATCTCATCGGTAATTATCGGATCCACATGAGGATAAATCGTTCCTATTGCGCCGTATGTGATGCATGGTATAAAATGGCCCCTGGGAGCGTATTCTTCACAAGCTCTTCTTGTCTCGTTCCTTAT
Source organism: uncultured Spirochaetota bacterium (assembly GCA_963783575.1). Lineage (GTDB taxonomy): Bacteria > Spirochaetota > Brevinematia > Brevinematales > JAOACQ01 > CAWEAK01. Next base: position 480,653 of record CAWAOD010000011.1, read on the forward strand.
CTCTTCTTCGGTCGCATCTGCGCGGTCTACTATTGCGGCATCAATTCCACCCATCAGTGTCATACGGCCGTCAAGTTTTTCCTGAATTTCCGGAATATCGTTTTGAGGAAGAACCCCCTGCCAAATATCTATACCAAGTTCAGCCATATCTTCAACTATCGGCTCAAGATAAGAATCCGCGTGATGCATAATAATTACTCGTTTGTCTTTCATATATTTATAGGTTTTTATATATTGTGGTTTGATAAATTCACGCCAGGCATCCGGATTCATAAACAGATTAGATTTAGTCCCCCAGTCGTCATGACTCAGCATAATATCCGGCTTCAGATTGTCGACTATTAATTTCATATAGTTATAGCGGTATTCACCGACGACCTGGCAGAATTCTGCCATATATTCCGGCTCGATCAGCATGTTCGTTAAAGTATCTTCAAACCCCATAAGAAAATGCAGCTGCTCAAACACACCGGTAGGCATAAATGTCATAAGCAGATAATTTTCACGGTCAATCTTGGAAATGGCTTCAAGGGCCGGTTCCCAAAGTTTCGGATCAGAGCAGTTTGCTAAAAGATCCGGTACTTTTATATATTCTCTCCATTTTGTAATATCAGGTAATACCTTGTCATCAGGAGTGACATGAGGCATTACTCCATATTGATCTTCCGGCCACAAAACTGTTGTTCCCCATCTATCCTTGAGTGGCGGCATTCCTCTAAAACGTTTTCCCCGAATGTAAGCTGCAACCGGTTCGGCAAGGAAAAATATGCAATTCTCGTACTGATTAACCAGGCGATCTGGCTTACCGTATTTTCTTACTGTCTCAAGAAAATTTTCTTTGGCTGTCAGCAATCTCATCCTTCCTTATACATTTATTGAAAAATGAAGATTTTAATAGACGATATATTACTGAAATAACTTAAATAAGTCAAAAAACAAGCTATCTAATCCCAAATTGCCTTCAAAATTTAAATTATTATTCGTCATCCAGAGTTTCAAAATATTGATCACCAAGATCATTCGGATTAAAGGCTTTTTTGATTTTCGACTGATATCTAAAAGCATTCGGCTGAGGGGCTGCAAGATGCATTTTATCACGTTCTTCTTTCGGAGTAGTCCGTCCATCCGAACCTCTTGCGGCAGCATTCCATTTTTCCATACCACATGCAATCCAGCCATTTTTTTGTGAAAACTCAGATGCGGCATTGAAAAATTCCAGCGTCCCTTCTGTTGATTCCCTGTCAAAAGGATCCCAGCATGTAAAGTTTTCCCAAAGACCTGTTCCTCCGCCTCCCTGTCCTCCAATGGGGCCCATCATACAATCGCCTCCGGCATCAACAATCGCTCCCTTTTTCTCCCATGGGATTTTAAACTGAGCACTTTCCTCAGCATGGGCAGCTCCGTAATCCATAGGCATTAATAATCCGTAACATCCGTCATAGCCGCCGCCGAAAACAAGATTTAAATTCTTATGCCCTAACCTTACCAGGTAAAGCAATACCCAATCTCTAATTTCAGGCGCATTCATTGCTTCAACCTTCCATCCGCCCGTTTGTTTAAGAATTTCATCGAGAGCCTTGTCCTGCCATTCGATATCATTTTTCGTCATTCCTGCCATAACAAACTGGAAATCTCTAATGGATTCGTCAGTAACTTTTTTGACTTCTGGATCCTCAAGAAATTTTTCAAGGTCATTGAGAGTTTTTGTAGGATCGGTAAGAATCTTAACCATCGCATATTTTAAATCCCTTCCCAACATATTGAATTGTCTATGACCAAGATATCCGATTCCCGCGTCCCAGATTGCATAAGCGCCGTCAGCCCAGGCTTTCCATGATGGGAATGAAAGTGTATATGCTCTAAATTTTTCTGTCAAATTCATCCTGTACGCAGGAACAATTCCTTCAACCGGCAATTTCGCAGGTCCGGGCCATGCAAAAAGCTTTACCGAACATTTGGTGAAAACACCCATTGCCCCTTTAGTTCCCAATAATCCTCTGAATATTCCCCTCATGTCGGTCCTGGCCCTTCGCCGCAAAACCATCCGCAACCCGATCCTAAAGAACCTGTCCGCAAAATCTCTCCGTCAGGCATTACCCACTCAACTCCGAGAAGGTTTTCATATAATGACCCGCCATAAAGATTTCCTGGTCCGGAACCCAAATAAGCGGCTGCGCTTGCCAGAACCGAACCGCTGCATCCTGATCCGGGAATATGAGTATTCAATCCCACTTTCATCGCTTCAGCCTGAAGTTGAGCCCCGATTACCCCAGGTTCAACTACTGCTATCATATTTTTTTCATCAATTTCTATAATTCTGTCCATTCTTCTCATATCCAGCTGGATCGTATCGTCTTCTGACGGATATCCCATAGCAGCCCAGAATGTACTTGCTGCCTTAAATTTTACTTTATATTTATTGCAAACTCTTACAATTGCCTGAACTTCTTCCAAACTTCCGGGAAGTAAAACGGCAGCTCCCCGGGGACTATAAACATCAAAAAAAGGTCCCTGATGGTTTGAAGTTTGAGACATTGAATATCTATATGAATCAAGCAATGCCGGATCGTTTGAAATATTTTTTGAACCGACAATTTCTTTAAGCGCCGAATAAATTTCATTTGATAATGCCATTTTGACCTCCTTTATAAGGCTTTAAAAACCAGTTCAACGATATCGTAAACTTCCATTGTTCCCTTATTTTCTTCTATGGCTTCAATAAAGTTGCTCTCACACCACGGGCACGCAGATACCATCGCTTTTGCGCCTGTGGTTTTTGCTTCATCTATTCTTTCCATTGCAGTCCACTTTGATAATTCGGGGTACGCCTCACGTACTCCTCCGCCTGATCCGCAGCACCAGCTGTATTCCCGTATTCTTTCCATTTCAACAAGTTCAATTCCGGGAATACTTTTTAAAATATTTCTTGGCGGTTCATATACTCCCCAGGCACCGTTATATCTTGGTTTTTTCGGTTCATAAACAATGATTTGGTTTTTGATTTTCTTTTCTTTTCCGCTCCAGGGTATATAAGGTTCTCCCTGTCTTCCAAGATGGCATGGATCGTGGTAGGTGACAGTCATTGGGATTTTTTTAGTAAATTTCATTTTTCCTTCTTTAATCAAGCCATCAATGTATTCGACAGAATGAATTACTTCAATTCTGGAACCGTATTTCGGATAAAGATGCTTGAAAGTGTAATAACAATCCGAACATGAAGTTACAATTTTTTTAACTCCGGATTTTTCCCATAAAGCAATATTTGCTTTTGCAATTTTCTCAAATTCGGCATCATATCCCATTGAATATATTCTTCCGCCGCAACACATTTCTTTTCCACCCATAATTGCAAAATCAATTTTCATTTTCTGGAAAATCTGTGCGGCTGTGCACACCGTGTTTTGTAATTTCTCGTCAAAACTGTATCTGCATCCTGCAAAAAAGAGAACTTCTTTTTTTTCAGTTCCAAGAACCTGCAGATTTAATCCATCCGACCATTTACCCCTTTTACTCCTTGGCTGAGACATCGAATTTTGATCTTTATTCAAACTTTCAATAATCTTTTCATGAACTTTTAATCCTTGTCCATCCTTAACGAGTTTTGATTTAAGTTCTCTTACCATTTCAAGTGGTTCTAGATTATAGCGGCATATTTTACAGCTCACATCGCATGAGCCGCAATTAAGGCAAGAAAAAGCAATATCCTGTACGGTTTCAGAATAAGTACTCTGTCCTTTCAGCAAAGACCTTCCTACCAGATACCTACCTCGCGCAGAATAACTGTTAAAATTATTATAAGAAACGCTCGGACAATTTTTAGCAAACCGCCAGCTTTTTACCTGATCGAATGGAACCCATTTACAGTAAGAACATGCGCTGCATCGTTCCATTTCAGCCAAAAATTTTTCCAAAGCCATATATTTACTCCTTTATTGTTATCTTTTTCAAAAGCAGAGTTTATGGGGATTCATGATATGATTAGGGTCAAAAATATCTTTTATTTTCTTCATTGTAATTGTAGTTCTTGCATCCCTGTTATAGGTCATTTCCGACCATATTCCATAAGGCCGAGAGAAATAAGCGCCTTGATTCTGTATAACTATGCTTGCATCATTAAACAATTTTTCAGATTTCAAAATTTCGGAACCATCTTTGTTATTCACCGGTAATATAAACTCGCAATGACAGCTTACTCCCTGATGAGCAGGCTGTAAATAAACCCCAATATCTGAAACCGGATATTGATGTTCTTTTGCTTTATTACTCATTTTAATAATGAAATCCGGTGTTTTATCCATTGTCGTCATAAAGAATATTTCTTTCATGCTTCCTTTGCTTCTTATTTTCCAGTATGGGTTTTCAGACGGTTTTTGTAATATCTCATAGAAGTCCTGACTTCGGCATTCTCCAATCTGATTTTCCAATTTTAAACCGAATTGCTGGGCAATATCTCTGATATCCGCTTCCTGTCCTTCAACTTTTTCTTTAGGTAAAATTTCACCGCCTGTAATCCCTATAATAACTGCCCATTCGGGTAATATTGATTTTAAAGATTCTGTTTCGTCTGAATTTTTTGATAAGATATTGGCAAAATAAGCGTTATTTATAATAAATAATTCATCGCCGAATCTAAATCTCAGAAGTTTGTAAGTAAAATCGATCAGGCTGTTTATGTTATTGGAAGGGACAAAAAACAATTTCCTGTATGATGGCAGAACTTCGCATTTTACAGAAGCCCAGGTTACAATACCCATACTTCCCTGCGCGCCTGAAATAAGCCGGTAATAATCTACCTGAGCCGGCCCCGGACCTGTTGCCGGTACGATTCCTTTTTCCCAATCCTCCTCTTTTAAACTGCGAAATCCACCGCTCCCGCTCCATAATTTATCACCGTTTCCCCATATTATTTCAAGGCTTCTTAAAGGATCCATCATATTCCACTGGAACCTCGGAGAAACTATCGGCTCACGTTCTAAAAGACTTGCTATAACAGATTTATTCATCCTCGGTAAAAGAGGAGTAATAAGCCTCATACCTTCTTTTTCAAGAGCAGGCTGGAGTTCTGAATATGTAACTCCAGGTTCTATAACAGCCAATCTATTTCTTCTGTTTATTTTCAAAATTTTTTTCATTTTAGTCAAATCTACTATTACCGCTTCCGGTAAGGAAGGAGCACTGTCTCCGCGTATATGCGGAGCCCCCGAACTGACAGGTATAAGCGGAGTTTTAGTTTCATTTGCCCATTTTACGACTTCCTGAATTTGACCGACTTCAGCCGGCTTAACAACAAACCAGGGTTTGATATTCATTCCAGAGCTATTATCATTTTTGTAATTATCAAGAATCTCCGGGTCATCCAAAACATTCTCTTGGCCTAAAATTTTTACAAGACTGTCTTTGGTGCCGTTCATCTATTGCCTCCCCATCTTTAATTAAAAAAAGTTACGAGTGGCTAATATTAAGTCTGCCACTCGTAACAGTAATATTTTTTATTCTTTGAATTATGCCGGTTTGTATTTTATCTCAATCCTATGCTTGTTTAAGTGATTTTCTAATTCTGCCTGCAACGGGCAATATAAACAACCCGGCAAACAGGGTAATTGGAATCAGGACGATCAGCACTTGTGCCGCAGTTTTTCCACCGCCCAGTAAAACACCAGCAAGCATAGGCCCGGCAATCGTACCAAGGCGTCCGAAGGATACGGTTGCTCCGACACCGGTATTTCTGATTTCAGCCGGATAACAGAGCGGAGCGAAAGCGTAAAGGATAGACTGTGCACCGGTTACTGCAAGGCCTATGACGAATGCTACAGGCAATATCAGTCCGAAATTCAGGGAAGCGAAGCCTAATATGGCTAAAAATACTGCAAGCGCAATATACGCAGTAATAGGCGTAGAAAATGTAAATTTCTTATCCAGCATATAGCCCGCTAATGCCGCTCCTGCGGAAGAACCTAAGTTATAAATCATCTGGATAACCTGCGCATTCTGCTTGGATAGCCCCATAGCTTCCATTAAAGAAGGCATCCAGCCTAAAAGTAAATACATAACCAGAAGTGTCAGAAACGTAGCCAGCCATATGGATATCGTTGTGGTTCCCTGACCCTTTCCGAAGATCCCGGATAGTAAATTACCACCTGATGCCATAGATTCAGTTTCCTTTTTTGATAAAACCGGTTCTTCTTTAGGAAGGAAAAACGCGAGAAGAGGCGCGACAATAATAGGAGCCAGACCACCTATCAGGTAAACAGGCTTCCAGTTATTGCCGAAAGCTCCAATCATCATTACTACACTGGAAAGCAACCCGCCTATTGGAATGGCGCAGTAAATAAAACCTACTGCCCTTTTCTTAAGGTGTGCAGGGCTGTGGTCGCTGGTCAGGGCTATAACAACCGGCATAGCCGCCCCCAGTCCGAGACCGGTAAAAAACCTTGCCACCATAAGCGACGAAAGTCCGGTAGCAAACAGTGTTGAAATCGATGAAATACCGAACAATAAAACGCCCGTTACTACAACCGGCTTTCGTCCAAAACGATCGGCCAGAAAACCGCCCAGTACTGCTGCAATAAAAACGCCTATGGCGCTTGCCCCAAGGAAAGCACCCATCTGGGCAGGTATAAAATGAAAAGCTGGTGCGAGCCTTGGTGCGGAAACACCGGCAGCCTGGAGATCAAATCCCTCCAGTAAAATAACAAGAGCGCATAAAATAATAACACGATAGGTATGAAGCGATTTTACAGTGTTTTCCATGAATATCCTCCAAAATATTTATTCACCGAACTAGTTCTGCTAACTGATTCATTTTAAAACTATTGTTAAAAAAGTCAATAGTTTTAATAAATAAAATATTTTTTCAGGATATCGAACCTAAAGAAGGCAGTGAAGTAATGATTATATTATTACACAAGCAATCTCGCCTTTGGAATAGCGGTTAGAGCTGTTATTTAAGCCTCTTTTGACTTTTTTCATTATTCATTTTAATATAAATAGATATTATTTTGGAGGTATAACATATGTCAACGATAATTGATGTCCATGCGAGGGAGATATTTGATTCAAGGGGCAATCCGACGGTTGAAGTGGAGGTCATTCTTGAAGACGGAACAATGGGGCGCGCAGCAGTTCCAAGCGGTGCGTCAACGGGTGAAAAGGAAGCCGTGGAACTTCGCGACGGAGATAAAAAGAGACTTGGCGGAAAGGGAGTACTAAAGGCTGTTGAAAATGTAAATGATGTGATCTCTGAAGAAGTAGTCGGCCTTGATGCCCTCAGCCAGGTAGAACTGGATAAGGTTATGATTGATCTTGACGGCACGCCAACAAAGGGAAAATTGGGCGCCAATGCGATCCTGGGCGTATCGCTGGCAACTGCTCATGCGGCGGCGAATTACCTGGGAATTCCCCTTTATAGATACATCGGAGGAACAAATGCAAAACTGATGCCTGTTCCGATGGCTAATGTTCTTAACGGCGGAAAGCACTCGGATAATACGGTTGACCTGCAGGAATTTATGATAATGCCGATCGGAGCGCATTCCTTTAAAGAAGCTCTGATTTATATGGCGGAGACTTTCCAGTCATTAAAATCAATATTAAAGAGTAAAGGCTATTCCACTGCTGTTGGTGATGAAGGCGGGTTTGCGCCCGATTTAAAGAATAACGAAGAGCCTCTTGAATTATTGGTTCAGGCTATTGAAAAAGCCGGTTATAAACCCGGAAGCGATATTTCCATCGCATTGGATCCTGCGGCCAGCGAGTTATGGGGTGAAGCTGAAAAAGACGGTAAAAAAGGTTATAAGTTCTGGAAATCCAGCAAAGAAATATACTCTTCAGAAAGAATGGTCGATTTCTATATAAACCTTGTTAATAAATACCCGATTATTTCTCTGGAAGACGGCCTCGGCGAAAATGACTGGGATGGATGGAAGCTTTTAACAGATAAACTTGGTAAAAAAATACAGCTAGTCGGTGATGATATTTTTGTTACCAATCCTGCAATTATTAAGGAAGGCATTCAAAAAGGGATAGCAAATTCCATTCTGATTAAACTTAATCAAATTGGTACTCTAACAGAGACAATAGATGCGGTTGAAATGGCAAAATGCGCTAAGTATACTGCCGTTGTTTCCCACAGAAGCGGCGAGACCGAAGACGCAACTATTGCCGATCTTGTTGTCGGCCTGAATACCGGCCAGATTAAAACCGGTTCTATGTCCAGGACCGACCGTATTGCAAAATACAATCAATTGATACGTATTGAGGAAGATCTCGGCGAGTTCGCGCAGTATAAAGGAAAAGAAGTTTTTTATAACATTTACAAATAGCAATTTGTTACAAATAGTAATTTGTTTAAATAGAAATTAATCTATAGGCCTTCTTTGAAGTAAGTTTAAAGAAGGCTTTTTTTTTAAATTACTAAATTTAATTGATTCATTATAAATTGTCTTTTATAATTCAAATGATTAATATTTGATTTTTATTTTAATTATTAAATACAACAAATTCAAACAGACTGAATTAATAGATCTATTTTGATTAATATTTATTGTTTTTTTAAAAATTAGTGACTTGCGGGCTTAGTGGGGGTTATGCCAAACATATTTTCTCTTCTGTCTTTTTTTGTTTTCTGCCTTAATATTATACTGGGCTTTTATATTTTAAATATTGATAAGAAATCGATGGTCAATAGATTATTTATTTCCTTATGCTTGTGTATGGCAATCTGGGCTTTTGCTTACACTTTTATTTATTCGAATAATGATCAGAAGAATATATGGATTTGGTACAAAATTTCCTCGATAGGCTGGTGCCTGTTTCCATCAGTTTCCCTGCATTTGATGCTAATTGTTTCAAAAAAAATTAATAAATTCAGTAATTCTATGCTGATCTTATTGTTATACCTGCCGGCAGTAATATTTTTTGCAGAAGTCTTAAGCGGAAATATGATAGCAATAGGTTTTATAAAAAAATCATTCGGCAATATGGAAGTCTTAAATACTGGATCAATCTGGTATTGGCTTTATATCTTTTATTATTCATTATTTCCATTAATAGGTTTTAATTTTATAGCAGGATGGGGTATTAAGACCAAATTTAAAATCGAAAAGAAACAATCGGCGGTAATTTTGTTGTCGGGCTGTATTGTTTTAATTCTTGGTTCGGTCTTTAATATAATATTACCTTCAATGAAAATATATGCTATTCCTTCGATAGCTCCCATTATTTGTATTATATGGTTGGCTTTTATGGCACATGCAATTTTAAATTATAAGATACTGAATTTAAATCCCGTAATTACCATGGATGAAATCATATCAAACATTCTGGATGTTATAATTATTGTTGATTCAGATAATAAAATAATTAAAGTAAATCACAAACTTGAACAAGTTCTTAATTATAAAGAAAAGGAACTGATTGGAAAACCCATTGATTTTTTGATCTCAAAAAATCAGATTGATCTAATTGAATATCAGAATATACAGCAAAATGTTACATCAAAAATGGGATGGGAAATTTTTTGTTATGATAAAAAGGGGGAGATTATACCATTCAGTTTTTACAAAGCCCCTATAAAAAACCGCTATGAAGATATGATTGGTATTATATTCATAGGCCGGGATTTAAGATTGATCAAACGTCTGGAAAATGAAATCAATGACCGCCAGCTCGCTGAAATGGAACTAAAAAAAGCCAGAGATAATCTTGAAGCCAAGGTAATTGAAAGAACAAAGGAATTGGAATTGTATGCAACTACGGATACTATGACGGGTATTTATAATAGGCGGATCGGTTTATTAATGCTTGAAAAGGAAATTCACAGGTCAAAAAGGGATAAAACCAATCTAGCAGTCTGCTTTATCGATATTGACGATCTGAAATATATTAATGATACCTATGGACATATGGAAGGCGATTCATTAATTATGACTGTAGCCGATATTCTAAAAAAATCATTACGGAGATCCGACATAATTTGCCGTATGGGAGGGGATGAGTTTCTTCTCATACTTCCACGTTGTTCAAAATCACAAGGCTTATTGATCCGGAATACCATTGAAAAGAAAATTAAAATAAAAAATGAACAACGTCAAAAAAAATACAAAATCAGTATAAGTTATGGATTTTCGGAGTTCGACTATTTAAATCCTCTATCGCTTGATGAACTTATTTCAATTGCCGATTTAGAGATGTATCAATATAAAAAAGATTCAAAAAAAAAACAAATTGACAAAATTTAGAATAGGAGAACAAAATGAGGCTAATTGGTTTGATTGTGATATTTGGTTTAATCGGCGCTGCGGCCGGATATTTAATTTTCGGGCAGTTTAACGGGCAATATCTAGCATTACAAGATCTTTTTTTGAAACCGAAAAATATTCTGGGAAATCTCGGCCAGGCAATAACCGGAGCTGCCAGAATACGCCAGAATATCCTTATTTGTGGAACAGCCGGAGCGGCAGCCGGCCTTATTATCGGATTATTTACTGGATCGAAATCAAGGCGCTGATATTTTTATTAATTAATTTCACCTAATACACGTTCGATTGTTTCCTGCAATTCATCAATATTAAAAGGTTTGTATAAGCATTCAAAGATGCTGTACTGACTGTCTTTCGATTCAAACACAAAATTGGGATCGGGACAGCTGCTGAAAATAACAACTTTCAGTTCCGGCTTTATTATTTTTATAATTTTCAGCGCTTCCAAACCTCCCATTACAGGCATATGAATATCCAGAAAAACAATATCAAGAAAATTATTTTTTACCACTTCAACAGCTTCCATTCCATTTCTGGCTGTATATATTTTAAATCCCTGCGGTTCAAGAAGATAGCAGAATAAATCACGAATTCCCTCTTCATCGTCGGCAATTAGTATTTTCTTATCCATTTAAGTCCTCATTTATTGGTAGATTTATGGCTCAGGGCAGGCTACTTGACTAGGTTTTGATTCCTCACGAAACAAAGTTACGTATAGCTATATGGAGTTTAGCCCCCAATAGAAGATACTTTCAGTTTTTCTGATTTTAATACCTCAAGACTCTGCCTCAAGGATCTTTATATTTTTATTCCAGATTCTATCGGTGACAATGTTTTATCGATTATTAGATTTATATCCATTTTTTCGGCCTTCCCAGATATATGGACCTCACACAAATCAGAAAAACTGTATAGTGAGCCAAGGCTAATAAATTCATATTTTGCCTGAATCTAAAACTTTTAATAACGCCGTTACTATATCAGTATCAAATTGTTTGTTACTGTTCAAAATAAGTTCTTTCCTGGCGTCGTCTTTTGTCAATGCCTGACGGTAAGGACGATCGGTTGTCATTGCGTCGTAAGCGTCGGCAACCGCTATTATTCTTGCTTCAAAGCAAATTTCTCCGCCTTTAAGCCTATCAGGATATCCATTGCCGTCAAATCTCTCATGATGCTGTTTGATAATCTGTGCAATATCTCTCAGGTTTCCCAGCGGTTCAAGAATTTGCGCACCTTTAAACGGATGAGATTTCATTTCTTCCATTTCAAAATCACTCAATTTGCCCTTTTTTTTGACTATATAATCGTGAATACCTATCTTACCCAGATCATGAATTTGAGAAGCAAGTTGAATTTTCTGCACATCCTTAATATTTAACCCCAATTCTTCGGCAATAGCTACGGCAATCTCAGTTACACGTTCTGAATGTTTGTTTGTGTAAGCGTCTTTAGCATCGATCGCATTAGCCAATGATCTGATTGCAGATATATATAAAGAATTTAGTTCTTTAAATAATTTAGCATTTTCAACAGCCAGAGCTATCTGGGAAGCGAATACTCCGGCTTTTCTCAGGTCGTTTTCTATAAAAGGCTCATTATTTTTAATCCGGTTTATATTTAGAGCACCCATTACTTCCGCTTTTCCAATTAATGGTATAACCATTGAAGATTTGATCCCTTCCCTGCCTTTTATGTCTTTAAACCGGGGGATCTTATTCAGATCACCATTCAATAGAAGGGGCTGCTTCTCTTTAATAGCCAGACTCACAATCTGATTTTCTGAGTTTAACTCAGTTGTTTTATTAGCTCCTGCTTTAAGATTGTAAGATGCCGCAGCTATATAAAGATTCTTCTCATCATTAAAAAGAGTCAACGAAGCGCTATCCGAATTTAAAACCTTCATTGTTAAATTGATTGATAATTTTAACAGCCGGTCAAATTCTATTGTAGAAAGTATTGCTTTACTTATTTCATAAAGGGCTATAATTTCTTTTAATCTTTGTTTTTCTACGGCTTTTTCTACAACAATAGTTATCACTTCAACATTATACGGCTTTGTTATATAATCACAAGCTCCTCTTCTCATGCTTTCAATAGCCGTTTCCATTGTTCCATATCCCGTGCTCATAATCACTTCGATATCCGAATCGATTTTTTTTATATTTTCTAAAACAGTAATACCGTCCATTTCCGGCATTTTTATATCTACAATTGCTATATCAAATCTCTCTTTTTTAACTTTCTCAATCCCCTCAATTCCGTTTTCTGCAGTAACTACAGAGTAACCCTGCTTTCCAAGCTCATAGAAAAGCCAGTCACGCATCCCTTCCTCGTCGTCAATAATCAATATTCTAATATCAGGATTCATAAACAGTATCCTTGAATTTTAATCATAAAAAACTCCCAGTGTTACTTTTCACATCCTATCAAGCCGTCATTTCTCCGAATAATACCGGTAATTTTATAATAAAGACGGTTCCATTATCAGGTTCGCTTTTAACTTCAATTGTACCGTTATGCTTCTGAATGATCTCATAACATAAGCTTAATCCCAATCCTGTTCCCTTGCCGATTTCCTTCGTAGTGAAAAACGGTTCAAACAAATGCTTTTTTACATCTTCGTTCATACCCATTCCGTTGTCTGATATTTCTATCAATATAAAACCTTCAGTTTCTTTTGTTGAGAGTATAATCTTTCCCCCGTCAGGCATAGCGTCAATGGCATTATTACATAGATTGACAATGACCTGTTGTATCTGGTTCTTATTAATCATTATTTTCGGAAGTTCTCCGCTGTATTCCCTAATCATAATAATACTCATTATTTTAGCTCGTGCCTCCACAAAGGATAATGTTTCTTCAATGGTCTGGTTTATATCTGCTTCTTCGGCCTTTGTTTTTTCAGTCCTGGAGAATGTCAGTAAATCCGCTACAAGTTTCCGGCATCTCACTGCCTCACGTTCGATCGATTTTAACGGCATATAAAGGGAATCGTCTTCTTTTATCCTGCTTGCGATGCTCTGGGCAAAACCCAGTATTACTCCCATCGGATTATTGATTTCATGAGCCACACCTCCTGCCAGCTGTCCTACTGCCGCCATTTTTTCCGACTGTATAAGCTGATCCTGGGCTGTTTTCAATTTATTGTATGCCTCCTGCAGTTCCTGCGATCTTTCCTGTAGCGCTTCGGTTCGTACTTTTTCAGCTGCAAGTTCCTTCTCTCTTTTCTGCAGCAATAAAAAGTCCCGCATATCTCTGGCGACTCCTACAAAACCTAATAAATTACCCTCTTTATCTTTCATCGCGGAGACTGAAAAGCCGACTGGAATATCTTCGCCTTTTTTTGTGCGTAAAAAAATTTGATGTTTCCCGGATGAGTATTCTTCCGGTAAAAAATCTTTTTTATTATCTACAATTTGAGCTAAACCTTGCGGGAAAAGGATCATTGCCGGCTTACCTGTTATTTCTTCTCTAGTGTACCCCAGAAGTATCAAAACGGCATTGTTAACTTCAATTATTTTGCCCTCTTCTCCAATTAGAATCAAACTGTCGCTCATGGTAGCAAGAATATCGGAAGCCGCATATGCAGGTGTAAGGGTCATGAAACCGTATTTCGTTATTTCATAAACAAATGCTCCGGCAACTATAAGCGCCATAATTGATCCAACCGGAGGAATAATATAAATACTAAGCTGAGGAAGAACAACATCTGCGATTGTCGCAGATATTAAAAAGAAAAGACCCGAATAAATGATTAATTTAATTCTTTTTTTCTCATATATATACTTTTGTTTTTTAATTGACGTAAAACCAAAATAAAAAGAAACAGTTAGAATTGAAATATAAGAAACATAAAAGATCCATGGCCATAAGGATTTTGACCATATATGCGACCATCCATAGGATTTTCTTACAATGTCAAAAATCAACCCTCCCGACCATTGCTTATAGATGAAAAAAGCGGGAATTAAAAATATTAAATAAAAATACCATTTACCCAATATTTTTCTATCAGTTGTCATTAAAAGCGCCAGCCATAAGGCAACAACTGAAATACTTCACCATCCAATTGAGGAAATATTCAGCCAGATCATAGCATAATCATGTGAAACCGAAGCCTGAAAGAATGTAAAAGCAAAATTCCAGACTGCAATACAGAATAAAATTAATGCGCAAACCCAATTCAACAGATCTTTCGTATTCCTGGACAGTACAAAAAACATCAGCCATAGATTTACAAGAAATACTGTAAAATGAAGCATGGATAATGGATTCATATGATATACTCCATATTTACTTATTTAAAATCACGCCAATTCACCAATGGTTGGCATCGCGGCTATAGCTCCATATTTTGTAGTAACAGCCGCGCCACACCTGTTTGCAAAATCAGCGGCCTTCTTTAAATCTTTCATTTTGAAAGTATCGCTCTTTAAATTATCTAGAAGCAAAAGCCGGTATAAAAAACCGGCCATAAATCCGTCGCCTGCGCCTGTAGTATCAATGGATTTAACTTTATATCCGGGCAGCGTCATAATTTCTCCGGAATTACTTAATATAGCCCCGTCTTTTCCCAGTGTAACAACAACAATGACCGGACCTTTTTTATGAATTTCTTTGATGCCTTTCTCAAAATCAGAAAAACCTGTTATAAATTCAAGCTCATCCTCAGAAATTTTTACAAGATCGGCAAAAGGCATTCCCAGATTAATTCCGTCCAGAGCCTCATCGGTATTATTCCACAGGTTTAACCTGAGGTTCGGATCATAGGATATAAATGCCCCGTTGTTTTTTGATAATTCCAGGCAGGTTAAAACTGTTTTTTTTATATCACCCCCGATCATGGATATTGAGCCGAAATGAAATATTTTTGCCGTTTTCAGGTAGTTCTTATCAATTTCTTCAATTCCGAGCAGAGCATCGGCGCCCGGTTCCCTGATAAAAGTAAAGTCCCTCTCGCCGTCAGCCTGGATCGAGACAAACGCCAGAGTTGTTTTTGATCTGGAATCGAGAATCATTCCGGAAACATCCACGCCTTCTTTTTGTAAAGTTTCTCTTAAAAATATACCGAAAGGGTCTTTTCCTACCTTGCCGATAAACCCGGTTTTAACGCCGAGCCTTGCGCAGCCGGCCGCGACATTCGCAGGCGCTCCCCCGGCTTTTTTTGTGAAATTAATACCGTTCACAAGATCAACCCCTGTATCTGAACACATAAAATCAATGAGCATTTCACCAATACAGATTATATCAGGCATAAAAAATCCTTTATTGCATTCCTTATCAGTCCAGGCAAACCCGCATCTCTCTTGCAGCCTTTGTTTCATCAAGCCTTGATACAGGCGTACTCAAGGGGGATTGTTTGAGAGCTTCAGGGTTTTTATACGCTAAATCCGCAATTTCGATCATTGCCGAAATAAAACCATCAAGCATTGATTTGCTTTCGGTTTCAGTCGGCTCAATCATGATTGCTTCCTTTATTATTAAAGGAAAATATACCGTTGGAGGATGAAAGCCCCGGTCAATCAGGGCTTTTGCTATATCTATGGCATGAACGCCTTTTTCCGCCTGCTTAACGGCTGAAAACACGCATTCATGCAAGCATGTCCTGTCATAGGGGAGATCATAATATTTTTTAAGTTTTTCCATAACATAATTCGCGTTCAGGACAGCCTGTTCGCTTGCCTCAATCAGGCCTTCCTTTCCCAGAATAAGAATATACGCATAGGCTTTAAGCAAAACGCTGAAATTTCCGAAAAAGTCGGATATTCGTCCGATACTTAGCGGATTATCATGTTCCAGGCGGTATGAGCCGTCCGGTTCTTTAATAATTACCGGTAATGGAAGAAATTTTTTAAGAAAATTTTTAACACCCACGGGTCCAGCGCCAGGCCCTCCGCCGCCGTGGGGAGTACCGAATGTTTTATGCACATTGACATGTACAACATCAAAGCCAATGTCGCCCGGCCTGACCTTACCCATTACTGCGTTAAGGTTGGCCCCGTCATAATACATAAGAGCGTCCACGGAATGAGCGGCATCGGACATTTCTTTTATTTTTGTTTCGAAAACGCCCAGTGTGTTCGGGCAGGTCATCATAACGGCAGCGGTATCTGCATTTAAAGCCTTTTTGAATTCTTCCAGATTCATCTCGCCGCTTGAAAGACTTGGAATTGTAATTACATCATAACCTGCCATCGCGGCGCTTGCCGGATTTGTGCCATGCGAGGAATCGGGTACTATTACAAACCTTTTATTATTTCCTTTTGATTTATGATAAGCGGCAATAAGCATAATACCTGTCATTTCGCCATGCGCGCCGGCCAGAGGCTGTGTTGTTACAAAGTCCATCCCTGTTATTTCACAGATCATTCTTTCAAGGTTATATAAAATTTCAAGCGCGCCCTGCGATTCATCCGAATCTTCAGAGTACATGGAAATCAAAGGATGAAGGCCGGTAAAGCCGGGGAGGTCGGCTATTTTCTCTAGGATTTTCGGGTTGTATTTCATTGTGCAGGAGCCTAACGGGTAAAAATTAGTATCAACCGAGAAATTGAGCCTGGAAAGATTTGTATAATGTCTCACAAGATCAAGCTCGCTTATTTCTGGAAGATTCGCCTTATTTTCTCTGAGATATTTCTCCGGTAAAGGCTTTCCTGCAGGTACATCGGAAGCAGGAAGCTTAACCCCATTCCTTCCGGGAACGGATTCTTCAAAAATCAGCTCCATAACACAGCCTCCAGGAATTCCTTATATTCAAGTATCTCTTTTTTCGATCTTTTCTCAGTCACTGCGACAAGCAGTAAATTATCCATGTTCTTAAAATAATTGCCAAGCGGCAGACCGCAGGCTATATTTTTTTCAATCATTTTACGTGCAACTTTAACCGCGTTAACTGGAAGATCAAGAATAAATTCATTAAAAGTAGGATTACGGTTCCAGATCGAAACGCCTTTTATTTTTGAAAATTCTTTTTTAGCAAATTCCGATTTATCATAATTCAGACCGGCAAGATTTGCAAATCCTTCTTTACCGATAGCGGAAAGGTAAATTACCGATTTTAAAGCGCAGAGACTCTCATTGCTGCAGATGTTTGAGGTTGCTTTCTGGCGCTTTATATGCTGCTCCCTGGCCTGAAGAGTCAGAACAAAACCGCGTTTCCCGTTTTTATCGACTGTTTCCCCGATTATACGTCCCGGAAGTTGGCGGATGAATTTCTTTCCTGTGGCGATAAATCCGAATGTCGGCCCCCCGAAATTCATAGGATTGCCTACGCTCTGGCCGTCACCGACGGCGATATCTGCTCCGGAATCACCGGGTGGTTTTATCAGGCCGAGCGATACCGGATAAACCGATTCAACAATCAAAGAACCTTTTTTATGCGCCATCTCGGTTATTTCCGAATAATCTTCAATACTGCCGAAAAAATTCGGGTTCTGAAGAATTATGCAGGCAGTATTATCATTCAGTTCATCTATTAAAGTTCCGCGGTTTAAAGAATCGAAATTTGACCCGATAGTATTAAGTTCGAGATCATGATTTAAAAGATAAGTTTCCAGTACTTTTCTATAATGGGGATTGACGCTGTTCGCTATGATGATTTTTTTTCTGTCCGTTATTCGAACTGACATTAGCGCAGCTTCAGCCAGAGCTGTTCCGCCATCATAAAGCGAGGCGTTGGAAACTTCCATACCTGTCAGCCTGCAGATTACCGTCTGGTATTCAAAAAGGGCCTGCAGAGTCCCCTGCGAACATTCCGGCTGGTACGGTGTATATGCAGTATAGAACTCGGCGCGGTTTGACAGCGCATCGACAACCGATGGAATATAATGATCATAAATCCCGCCGCCCAGAAAGCAGGCTGCGCCTGTCTTATTTGTTTCTGACAATGTTTTGGTATGATTATAAACTTCAAATTCGGATAATCCGTCAGGCAGGTTTAACAGGTGTGTCTTCAAATCAGAAGGTATGGAATCGAATAAATCACCGACTTTATCAGCACCGATAGCTGAAAGCATTTGTTGCTGTTCGGCTTCGGTATTCGGACAGTAATTCATATATTATAATCCATTAACATAAGCTTCGTACTGCTTAAGATCCATTAAACCTGATTTTTCTGAAAGGTCTGAAAGTTCAAGCCTGGCGATCCATCCTTCGGAATCCGGTTTTTCATTTATTACCTCGGGTTTTGATTCCAGGATTTTATTTATCTGAATAACCTTGCCGGACATCGGTGAGTAAATATCGCTGGCCGCTTTAACGGATTCAATCGCACAGAGCACATTTCCCTTTTTTATTTCTTTCCCGATTTTCGGCAGATCGATAAATGTTATGTCCCCGAGCTGATGCGCCGCATAACCTGTTATTCCGATTTCCCCGGTTGATCCGTCAATTTTTATCCATTCATGTTCCCTGGTAAAAAATGTTTCCATTCCAATCCTCCGAATTTATTTTCTTAACGAACCTTTTTTATAAAAAGGAAGTTCAGCAACTTCCGCTTCAATTTCAACATTCCCTGATTTTATGATTATCTCTGACCCGATTTTAGAAAATTCAGGCTTGACATATCCCAGGCCGATCCCGGCGGATAAAGCAGGCGAGAAACATCCGCTTGTGGTTTCCCCAATGTCAATTCCTCCGGAACTAATCCGGTAGTGCTGTCTTGGCGATCTTCTTGAAAGAGTTTTAAAAGCGATTTTCATTTTCTTTAAACCGGATTTTTTTTGTTTGATAAGCGGATCCTTTCCCCTGAAATCTTTTGAAAAATCAACAAAAGCTTCAAGACCGGCTTCAAGGGGAGTTATTGACTCGTCGATGTCATTTCCGTAAAGACTGTAACCCATTTCGAGACGCAGGATATCCCTCGCGCCAAGACCGGCAGGCTTTGCTCTTTTATCGGCGAGAATCAGGTCCCAGAGTTCCATGGCTTTTCCGGAATCGATATATATCTCATAGCCCAACTCTCCGGTATAACCAGTACGGCTGATAATCGCCTCTTTACCTAAGAGTTTTGTTTTTTTGAAGCCGAAAAATGGTATTTCAATTATAATATCTCCGAATTTTTTAGCCATGATTTCACGGCTTAGCGGTCCCTGAAAATCCAGCTTGGCAGTATTGGAACTTATATCGGTCAATGCCGTTTTATCGTTCATGCAGGATTGGATAGCCTGAAAATCCTTATCAGTAGTTGATGAATTGACTACGATCATAAGTTCATTCATGGAAAACCGGTATACAATCAAATCATCAATTATCCCGCCGTTTTCGTTGAGCAGTAAACCATATTTGCATTTTCCCGGAGAGATTTTCGATAAAGAGAAGGAAAAAGCTTTCTCAATACCGCTTTTATTCAAATCGCCGTTAAAATAGAATTCGCCCATGTGGCAGATATCAAAGAGTGCCGCGGATTCCCTGCATACTTTATGTTCCGCAAGGATACCGCTGTATTGAATCGGCATTATCCAATCCCCAAACGGCGCCATTTGTGCATGGAGATTTTGATGAACATCATAAAGAGGAGTTTTTTTAAGATTTTCCATTTATAAAACCTCAGAAAAGCAGGCCGCTTAATCTATATTATTACTTTCCAACCTTTAATAATAATTAAGCAATTATATTATAAAATATTCTGGCGGAATTTTCAATTGAAGGGACTCTAATCATAAAAAGATATGAGAACAGTGCCCAGCTCATACTATTGTTAAGATCAACAAAATAACCATCCGGCGATATGGAATTGAAAACCGTTAATTTCCGCATGATTATCCTCCTTAACATTTCGCAATAATTAAAATCTTAACCGGTTAAGAGGCTTTTCCGGTGCGGAAAGTTGAAGCCATTGTTATATTAGTCGGTTTTCATTGTAAACAATTCCACAGTTCTTAAATTCGCAATTCAATCCTAAACCGGCATGAGTCTGAATTGGTTTTCCTTTTATTTTTCCTTCGATTATTTTTTCCACTCCCATTATCATCTCATCAATATAAAATGTCTCTAGGGGAGAATCGCCATGGGCGGGCAGAAACCTGTCAAATTTATTTCCCAAATCTCTGATTTTCTGAAGACTTTTTAAGTACACACTCAAAGATGCTGAAACATCAAGGTGCAGCCATACCTGACCTTTCAGAATAGAATCCCCGGTATATAACATCCTGTTTTTTTCATCTAATAGAACGATACTTCCATCAGTATGCCCGGGCATTGTTATCACTTCAAGCGTTAAATTTCCAAGCTCAAATTTAAATCCTTCTCTTATCACATTTATATGCTTTAATTCTGCATTGAACCATGACTCAATCAAAGATTTATCATTAATCCTATCGATCAATAGATTTTCATATTTCATTTTCCTGTATTCTATGTCAAAGCAATTCTTTAAAAGCGGCACTTCATTTTCCAGGACATAAACCTCGTCGAACCAAAATGATCCGCAAGCATGATCAGGATGCCCATGAGTAACAATAACCATGACTGGTTTCGATGTAATGCGGCGAAGCAATTCCGGAATATCAAATATGCCCCACCCAGTATCAATTAAAAGCGCTTTTTCTTCACCCTCGATTAAATACATGGTATCAAAACCAATATCATCAATGGCAAAAACATTTTCAAACAACTTTCTAAAAGTAAGACTGCTATATTTTATTCCCATTCCGGGTACCTCTTTAATTGTCTAATAATAAAAGCTTCTTTAATCAGACTGGCAATGGTTAACCGCCTATATCCCTTCTGGACAAGACACTAAACACAAACCGCAAGAGTTTTTCCTGCTGTGCTTCACTATAAACTTACTTCTCTGTCTATTACATTCCTTATAATTAATTATCGAATCACGTTTCATTCCGCTTTTCCACCGAATTCCTTTTATCAGTTTATACGGGCATGAAATCATACAATTAAAACATTCCGGCGGACATTTTGAGTTCAATACCGGATTTGATTTATTGAAATTATAATCAACCAGAATAGCGGACAATCTTATCCTCGGAACGTATTTTTTCGTAATCAATAAATCATTCCTGCCTATCCAGCCTATCCCTGCATTCGCAGCGGCTTCTTTAAACGGGAACCTGGCTTTAAGTTCTATTTCATTGTCCTGTGATGACGGAGGAATAAAGTATCTTATATTCCTGTCATTACAAAACGAAGCTATTCTTCTTAGTATTTCATCAGCCTTTTCACCGGCTTCGGCGATAAGATTTTCCAGTTTCTCCTCTTTATAAGTCTGCGAATCAATCATTTCCGTATATGGAACAGCAAAGACCAGCGCTCTTTTATACTCATCGCTATAATTGCTAAAATCAGTACCTGCCATTCCCCATAAAATATCGCCATAACTCTCAAATATATTCTCTATTCCGGATCCAGGATTATTTTTCATTTCTGTCTTATCCTCAACGCTTCATTTTCGATGTATTTTTGTGTATATAAACAAGTTGCAATACAAATGCCGCAAAATGTATCTTCAATATTTGTTCTTTCTTTTGCAAGTTTTCTTGCCGCCAACCGGCATTTGTCAGGATCAAAAAATTTATCTCTAAACAAACCCTTATGCCAATTTATCCCTTTGGGGGCTTTCCCCGGACATTTTTTTACACAAATATCACAATCTTTACAATATGATTCGGAAATGGAATTATCCTCCACATTAATATTAATATTTGCCAGAACAGTCGTGAATCTTATCGCTGAGCCAAACTCTTTTGTTATTAAGAGCGCACATTTACCGATCCAGCCTAATCCTGATAAAGTGGCCATTGTCTTATGCGGCAAATCTGTCATGTGATGGCCATAAATTCCATCATTAGTCGCTCCCCATCTTTTTGTTCCATAGCCTAAATTATTTATATATTTTGTAATAAATAAGCTCAATTCATCCAGCTTATTATTAGTGTTCTCATATTCATGATAATATTCAGTTGTCGGCCCATTTTTTATTCCATTTATTATAAATGGATTCAATGCGATGCCTATTGAAATCCCTATTTTATTTTCGCCTATTATTTTTTTATCAATGATATCCAAACCGGCAAAACCCACAAGAGAAGCACCTTTCTCAATTAATTCATTTCTTATGGAATTTATTAAGATTATATCTTCTTTATGGTTCATAAAAGACCTCTACTATAAGTCAGTTATTATTCTAAAATACCGGCCCTATTTTGTCAAAG
The DNA here is from genome assembly GCA_963783575.1 of uncultured Spirochaetota bacterium. Lineage (GTDB taxonomy): Bacteria > Spirochaetota > Brevinematia > Brevinematales > JAOACQ01 > CAWEAK01. The sequence continues at coordinate 503,079 of CAWAOD010000011.1, forward strand.
GGGCTGACAGTACCGGGATTATGAGTTCATTTTCCGCTGCGATGCAGAACTTCCGGTTTAAAATTTGTCTTCAGGATTTTTGCGGTTTTTCCATCCCCGAAGTAGAATATATAACTGTTGTAAAATAATTTTTCTATTTCAGACTGTCAGAATTGGTTAAACATGGAGGCTTTATTATGAAAAGGAATATTTTTATTCTCGGCATATTTATCTCGTTAATCTTTATGGCTGTTTCATGCACTATAGCCCCAAATTCAAGCTCATCTTCCTCAACGGCAAATTCATCCTCATCATCGGCAAGTTTATCTTCATCTAACTCTATAGTCGGCACCTGGGCATTAAATTATTATTATTCAAATGCCGGAAGCGGTATTACCGCTACGACTTTCTCTGCGGACGGGACTTATTTTCAACAAGACGGCGACGGAGGGACCTGGACTCAGAATGGAACTAATGTCCGGTGGGTTACAACACATGCAGTGGCTGGTGTCGTATTTGACGGAACGATTTCAGGAACCAATATGTCAGGTGTTATGACTAACGGGAGTTTAAACGGTTACTGGAGCGCTGTAAAGAATTAATATTTCATTACTAATTATTTATCATAATAATTCCTGTATAACTCCGGTAAAATTATAGACAGGTTGGTGTATTCCCGGCTGCAGTGTTCGGCAAGCTCAAATGCCAGATTCTTGTTTGCGATTTTTTTCCAAACCATTTTTGGAAGATGCTCGCCTATCCAAAAACGGCTGATTAATGTAAGCCCATTTTGATTTTTCTTAAATATATGAGACATTTCGGTATGTTCAATAACGCCTTTTAATAAGCCAACATGACCGCATATTAAAGTTTCTATGCCATTCTTTAAAAACAATGATTCATCAAAACCAAACTGCTGAGAAGTTAAAAACCTGATAGAAAGATATGCTTTTGCAGCACCTATACGTTCAACGGGATATTGCATATTTGGCTTAAAGCCAATAAACGGCTCCCTGAAATAGTTTGCATTTTTTGCCGCAAAGCCGATATTGAAATGTTCCCCGGGAAACCAGACCTGATAACGTTCTTTTTCCTGTGGGTGCCACCAAAACCACCAGTCAATCATTTCCCGGGTAATACCGGGCATTTCGGTTTTCATGGCAACAAGCCAGCATCCGGAAGGCAGCCGTATAAAACCTGTTTCATTTTGCAAAGTAGTATCCCACAACAGCCTGTTTTTATCGGAAAAAGCAAGCGGAGTAATATCAGGGGACTGTTCAAGCTTTATTCGAATTTCTTCAGTAATCTGTGGAGCCGGGCAGTTCATTAATTTGATATACAATTCTTGTTTCAAGAATACAGCCTCCTTAAACATTGTTAATGATCTTTTTTTCTTTTTATTTTTTCTTCTTCTCTTTTTATATTTTCTGAAACTCTGAATTTTACAATTTTACCGATCAATTCAAGAGGCAACGGTTTATCGATCGGAAATTGTACCGTACCTTTTGCAAATTTATATGATGTCAGTTCATTCTTAAATGATTCAATACCGCTTGATGTAGGATAAAACCCAATGTGATTTTGAAAAGCTGCAAAATAAACTAAATTTCCCTTAAGCCAAAATGCAGGAATTTGATAACTGATTCTTTCTTCCGCACCGGGAGCGGCTGTTTTTATTACTTCCCGTATTTCTCTCAATTTTTCCTGCACTTCTTCCGGAAAAGCCATAATGTATTCATCTATAGTTTTATAGATATTTCTCTTATTTTCCATGATTCCTCCTCGATTTTTTATTATAAAACGGCCTCCATTAACCAGGTTGAAGCCAAATTATCCAATCCCCGCAATCTTTTTATACTCGAAAATCGCATCGACCGCTGCTTTTACTCCGTTACTTTCATGCAGAAGTTTTGAAAGTTCCCGGCTCTTCTCGCGAAAAGCCGGTTCTTTGAGTACATTGGCGATAGCCCGTGCAACCGCACTTGCATCAAGTTTATTCAGATAGAGGCCGCATCCCAAAGCCGTGCATTGAAGGGAAACCGTTCTTTGTTCTTCCTGGAACGGAACAAAGATAAGCGGGACACCGCAATACAATCCTTCATGTGCGCTGTTCATTCCTCCATGAGTTACGAAGACATCGGCGTTTTGAAGTACTTCCATCTGATTGACAAAACTGCGGACCACAAAATTGCCGGGAATAGTTCCCATTGCGTTGATATCGATTGCCTTGCCAACAGACATCACTATCGTTCCTTCAAAACCGCACAGGGCTTTAAATGATTTTTTGTAGAAATCAGCCTGCTCATGCATTACGGTTCCGAATGAAATATACACAAGCGGTTTTTTTAGCCCCGAATAGTCGCTTTCACCGGCATTGACCCTCCCGGAAGAAATGGAGGGTCCAATAAATTTGAATTGCGCAGGATCATAGGAATCGCCATGCGGCTGTAGTTCCTTTATTGTGTATATGATGTTGAGCGGCGAAGTATTTACAAGGATTTCAAGGAGTCCGGTTTCTTTAATTCCATAATTTTTTCTCAAATATCTAACGCTCTTTGCTGATTTGGATAAAGCTTTCAAATCGACTGGCCTGATCCGGGAAATTATACTAAAAACGTTTTGTAAATTGATTGAATACGATCTGAAGAGGAAAGTCGTGATAGATGCAACTGAAGGAGTATTCGTTACGATTGCGGCAAACTTGCCCCAAGCCGCCAATGAATCGTGAATGACATAATCGGGTTTTTCGGTACGGATGATTTCAATACTCGGTTCGATTTCCCGGGAGGCTGTTTCTATAATTGCGCGGTACAAATACGATAAACGGCTTGATGTAAATGCCAGATTGATGCCTAGTTCCTTTCCCGGAGATTCGCGATACTCGGCCCCAGTAGAGAGTATCTTTTCCATAAACTCGGGGAAGGAATAATAAATAACCTTTTCACCCTGTGAGGTCAATTCCCTTACTAAACCCAATGATGGATTAGTGTGACCAAGGGCTGGCATTCCAAAATACAAAACTTTGCTCATCTTTTAAACCCCATTTTTAAATTGCTTCTATTCCAAAAAGCCCGGTAAAAATAAAACGAACAAGCCTATGAGATAGGTCAACCATAAAGTGTTCCAATAACCGCGCGTGCCATCGGCAAGACTTCATATTGAAGGAGTCCTTTGGCCGGGTCTTGCTCCAGGAGGCCGCGCATTTCGGCCTCGTCCCTGACCTGATAAATACCGATTCCATACACACCCCTGGGGTCCATCACCGGTCCGAAAATAATTGCGATTCCTCTCTCAGCTTTTTCTGACCAATATGCAACGTGTTTATCCATAATCGAGCGTTCCTCGGAAGTCATATCGAGGTGGAACGTAGGTCTGGGGTTCTGGGTTCTTATGAAAAAGTACATACAAACCTCCTTTCTTTGGTCCGGGGCAGCTTAGTTATTTGGAAGCTCTTGCTGGAAATCTTTATAATTCTGCACCATAATATTTTCTGGTTCATAGCAGACTCTTAAACAATCAAACAGCTTAGAAGATATATCTTGCGATAATCTATCATTTGTTAGACAACCATCGAAGTATGTTCCTAAGACATAGTAAGTTGCATCTATAAGATTACTTGCAATTCTAGATGAATGGCTTTTTTCGAACATTGCATTTTCAATCCATTTTAAACAAAGTAATGTAACAGCTAGGCTAAATCTAAATATAAAGGAATTTGCTCTAATGTTTTCATTTTCTTCAGTCTTATAACCATGGGTTATCCAGATGGCATGAGCATCTTCTAGAGCAAGGCTCACAATTTTCTGTTTTAATTCAATAGAAGCGGAATACCAATTAGCATATTGCTTTAGTTCTTTTTGTATAAATCCAGACTTAAATGTTCTGAGTGAATCAATCTCATCCTGTGCATTACGATCTTTTTCTGAAAACCAATTATTTGCAATTTCACTATTTTGCTTTAATAATTCGTCTTCAGTCTCAATAATATTAAATACTAGCGAAGAAAAAACGGTCGTTTTTCTGTCAATTAAATCATCTGGGTTTACGATTGTATTATTCGTTATCCTGATGACATCACGCATATCTTTAAGGAAAAGAATTTTTTTCGGGTAATTTTTTACTACTTCTATGGATCTTCTAAGATTTATTTGAGCGTCTCCACGGGTTGACTCAAGAGCTGTATAATCATGCAAAATTGCAATATTTCCATCTTTCAAATATTGCATTAATCCACTCTCCTTAGTTGACAGTCTTAAGTAATTTTGATCAACTACTTTTCTTTTCTGTACGATCAAACCTACCTCCCGGATCGAATTTTACTATTTGTATGTTTGGTATATGTTTATAATGCTTATCATTTGCGGTAAGAAGGATGTCAGAATTATTGATGCAGGTTGCCGCTATTAAAGAATCCGCCAGCTCCATGGAGTGACTTAGGAAATACTCTTCAGCATAAATCATTGCGCGAGCAGAAATATCATTACTGATCTGTATTATGTCAACATTCCATTTTGATATTTGTTTGTTAAATTTATTGAGTTCCTGCTTGTTTTTCATTCCCTGAACAAGTTCAATATAAGTAACAACGGAAATACTAAACGGAATATTTTTATAAATTATTTCTTTTGCTTTTAAATTACCCCGCAATTCCCAAATAATTACATCGGTATCGATTATCAAAAAGCCCTCCTTTTCCTAAGTTCGCGGACTTGTTCATCAATGGATATATTTTGATTATGCTTCTCCCACATACCAAATATTTCATCCCTGTCGATATTCTGCTCTTTATTATTTTTATAAGGGATAAGCCTGGCAGCTTTTTTCCCGCGCAAAGTAATTATAATTTCGATTCCCCTGGCAGCCTGCTCTATTATTTTACCGGGTTTACCCCGCAGTTCTTTAGCGGAAACTTCCATATTGACCTCTTAAAACAAGTATACACTATAAGTATACACTTTCTTATCAGTTTGTCAACTTTTTTTTTCAAACTCTTTTCCATAAAGATTTTTTGCGCTTGACTGCATTACTGTTACCGCGGCTTTCCGGCTCAGGATCTTCCTCATAAAAAATGACGCCAGTTTATTTACAAATCCTGGAATAAAAACAACACGGCTTCCGAAAGCCTTTAATGCCTGTTCGGCTACATCCGATGGTTCCATTACAGGTACTCCCGATATTTTTCTGTCTTTTGGAAGGCTTTTAAGAAAGTTTTCTGTCCGTGTAGCCCCGGGACAGCATACCATCAGGTCAATACCGCTGCTTTTAAATTCACGGGCAAGACCTTCCCCCAATATAAGCATATAAGCCTTTGACGCGCCATAGTTGGATAGGAAAGGCGTGCCTTGAAACGCTGATAATGATGACATCAGGATAATACCGCTATGTTTCCGTTTTTTCATTAATCTGCCGAAATGATGAATGATCCTGACAGGCGCACGGCAGTTGATGTCGATCAGCTTCATATGGTCTTCAACAGGCTGGTCAAGAAATTCGCCGATAGCCGGAAATGTCGCGTTATAAATCACAATTCCAATATCAAGGCCTTGAGTTTTGTTATCCAACTCCGTTAAAAAATCCGGAGAACCGAGATCTATGGTTAGAGCCCGTATAGAAACCGAATACTTTTTCGAAAGACTTTCCGAAAGAACGGAAAGCTCTTTTTCTCTCCTTGCGATCAGGACAATATTTAACCCTCTTTCGGCGAGCCTGTCCGTGTATGCTGCTCCTAGGCCGGCCGAGGCTCCCGCAATGAGCGCCCAGGGGCCGTAAACATCATTGAATTCGCTTTTTTTTCTCATTTTTCAGTCCTCCTTTCGGTAAATGGGTGATCGTTCTTCCAGATCCTAGCAATGATAATAAATGGAAAAATAAACCAGGCCGCGCAAGAAGCAGGGGATCGAAATGCCCTTCCCACCAATGCACCACATCAATGAAAATCCGGGGTGGCCATGCCGGATAGGTAAAATTCGAAGGGTTCAATGTAACCGGGTTAGGTATAACGATCTGCTCCAGGCTGATAATATAAGAGACAAACAGGAAATTGAACAGAATATACCCAAGGATTATAATATCCAGTGGACACTTGCGGAGGGGAATTACAGTTTCGCCCTCTCTCAGGTGTTGCGGGGGCAGAGGAACCAGGGCGGAAACGCTTTTCATCCTCTCCTGGTAGTCCGGACGGCCGATTTTCATCCTCCGGTCCGCAAGGGGAACACTGACAAATGTAAAAAGGATGATAATAACTGCTGGGCCGACAATCAGCCGGAGTTGAAACGACCCGGAAGCGACGGCAAAAATGAAAATTCCGCACCAGAAAAGAATTTCCCCGAAATAGTTTGGGTGCCTGGACCAGGCCCACAGACCTTTTTCAAGCAACCGGCATTTTTCCACGCTTTGCTTTTTAAATTCCCAGAGCTGCCGGTCAGCTATCGATTCTATCAAAATCGCGCCTGCGCTAACCATTAAAGCAATGAGATCAGCAATATTCAGCGGATCCGCTCCACGGCGGAATACTGAAAAGAGGGGCAGTAAGGCTAGGAATACAATAACTGTAGGAAAAAGATGAAATCCCAGAAAGCTCAAAGCCCAATACCAGTTTCCCGACTTTTTTCTGAAATCGGAGTATCTCCAGTCTTCGTCTTCAAACCCCCGCCAACGCCTCATCCAATTCCAGGTAAGCCTTATTGACCAGATCAGGATGACAATAATTACAATAACTCCCCGGGCAGAAAAAATACCCTGAGAGAATGCCATATAAAAAACAATCGGAATCGGCGCAACGCTCCAATAAGGGTCGTAAAAGCTGGAATTATCGCTTAATATGCTAAAGATAAAAATAATTACCGTTGCGGCCAGGTCTGCCAGGGCAGCAACCCGGATAATTGGCTTACCCTGGAATAAAATTACAACTAAGGCCGCCGTTAATAAAGCGAGCAGATAAATAAGGCCGCAAAATAAAAGCGATCTTGTTTTCGTAAGCGTGCCGGTTTTACCCCGCTGTCCTTTAGCTGAAACTTCCATATTAACCTCTTTTAACAAGCGTACCGCTTTGGTTCCCTTCGTCAACAGACTGTGTGAAAACACAGTAAATATGCTATAATTATTAGAACAAAATAATCGGAGTAAAAGATGAAGCATATTGAGGGAGAATCAAGGGATCAGATAGTTCTGTTCAATGAAACACTGGAAGATCTGTTAGGAGAAGAAGATCCGGTAAGGTTTATAGATATTTTTGTTGATAAGCTAAATATGAAAGGAGTTGGTTTTAAAGTAAAAGAAGCATCAACCGGCAGAAGTTCATATAAATCCGAAATACTTTTAAAAATCTATATTTACGGATATTTGAATAAAATCAGGACAAGCAGGAAATTAGAGAGAGAGTGCCGAAGAAACACAGAGTTGATGTGGCTGACTGGACGACTAGCGCCGGATTTCAAGACGATTGCCGACTTCAGGAAAGATAATAAGAAGGGAATACAGTCGATATTCAGAGAATTTTTGAAGATATGTCATAAAGCCGGGCTTTTATCATTTGACGTTGTTGGAATTGATGGAACCAAGATCAGTGCGCAAAACCACAATAACAATGTTTATCATAGGAAAAACATAGAAGAAATCATACATAGAATAGATCAAAAGATCGAAGAATATTTGAATGAGATGGATAAGAACGATAAGGAAGAAAAGAATGAATTTGAATTTCTTTCCGGAAAGATAGCGGAACGTTTAAAGAAAATGAAAACAAAAAAGGATAAAGTTGAGGCTATTAAAAAGATTTTTGAGGGAAATCCTGAAATGGAGAAATATTATTCAAATGACCCGGAAAGCCGGTTTATGAATGATAAAGGGAAATCCGACATTGCATATAATCTGCAGATGGCAGTAGATGATGCGAATAAACTGATTGTGGTGATTGATGTGACGAATGAAAACAATGATATCAAACAGATGGCAGGAATGTGTGACCGAGTAGAAGAAATAAAGGACGAGCTTAAGGTAGAGACTGAAACGGTCAAAGTATCGGATGCCGGTTATTACAGCGAACCGCAGATACTGGAATGTATAGATAAGGGACATAACGTATATATGCCGAATCCGGATGACGGACATAAGGCAAGGATTCGAGGCAAAGAAGATAATAAAGGAGTACCTGCTGAAGAATACCAGGTTGATAAATTCAAATATGATCCGGGACAAAATGTTTATTATTGTCCGGAGGGAAACCCATTAGTGAGAAATGGGAAAAAAGTAGAGAAGGTCAATGGAGGAAAAGAGATAGTCAGGTACAAGTGCGGCTTATGCAGCCAATGTGAAGTAAGAAATAAGTGTACTGAAAGCGTGGAAGGACGAAGTATCAAAGTACCAGTTAGAAAAGAAGAAATTGAGAACTTCAAGAGGAAAATTCGTTCTGAAGCCGGGAAAAAGATCATAGAGAAAAGGAAAGAGATATGTGAACATCCATTTGGATCGATAAAAAGGAATATGGGTTACAGTTATTTTTTAATGAAGGGAAAGGATGGCGTTCTGACGGAATCCAGTTTGGCAGGATTCATTCATAATTTAATAAAAGTATTGAATATATTGGGAATAAAGAGACTTATGACTCTGGTTTGATGCTAATAAACCATCGTTTATCGTATTCGGATAGATTTTTTAAACTAAGATTTTTTTAGCTTGAAAAATATATCAAAAAATGGAGTTTTTGTATAATTAATCGATTTTACTATAAAATTTTACTGAGTTTTCACACAGTCTGCAAGCTCAGGGCAGGCTCTGCTCACCACGGCTCAGCTCAGGGCAAGCTGCTTGACCCGCGAACGGGCTTATGCTGGGAGTCAGGTTGAAGCTTACGTCAACCAGATTTCACCCCACCCTGGTTGAAACGATACTATTGATTTTTGGCACCGGCAATTTATCAACCCGGTTCTTAAAATAACGTTTTTCAATTTCTTCCGGGGTCAGGAAGAAAGTATCGGTATAGTTCAGTTCAATAAGCAATTTTGCTATTTCTTCATCTGAAAATTTTGACTTCCATTTTTCACCCAGATCCTCCGCCCTGTCTTCAAAAATCGATTTGTCTTTTATCTTATTGGAATATGTAAAAACAATTTCACTGCCTTTTAGAAACAAATGAATTGTATCAAACACCGCCCTTATCGAATCAAGCGATAAGTACATAGTCACTCCAAGCCAGGATACGAATGTTGGAACATTAAAATCAATCCAGGTTTTCTTCAGACCGTCTTCCAGTGATTCCTTCTCGAAGTCAATGGATACAAAGGATAAATTTCCTGGTAAAATAATCCTGTTCTTCGATAGAATTTGTTTTTTGGCGGTCTGGGTTTCATGAGAGTCAACTTCAAATATCCTTAATTTTTCCGCCCAGTCCGGCTGCCTGTAGGCAAATGAATCCAATCCGGCACCGAGTATTATATACTGCCTGATCCCTCGGATAACCGCCTCCCGCAGGCAATCTTCCGTGAACCTTGACCTGAGAAGAACATGTGAGCGAAGATAAAGCCGTTGAATTTGCTGATAATACTCTTTCGAGGAAATTATTTTTTCCACCCCGTTTTTTCCGATTATTTCAGCTGCAATATAATCGTTCAAGATCCATGGCTCGGAATCAATCAGCAAATGTGCGGCACGAGTATAAGCTACACCAAACGCAGTTCTGCTAATGGCTTTATCCGGCATTTTTACTCTCCGTATATCTTTTATTTCTCCCTGTCAAGTTCATTGGCTCTGTTGAATGTCCATTTGTTTTATCTTTGCTGCTTTAGTTATTACATTAATGGCTTAACCTGCGAACGGGCTTGTCTCCATATTATTCAACCCATATAAAGAATTATAATGAAGTGAATATAAAACCTCAATAAAACATTTAATAAAATAGTAATCAAAGTAAACGACGCTTGCTTTAATTGCAAGCGTCGCTTTTATTGTCATTACTGAAGTATTTTATTGGTTTAGTTTGTAAGCCCCGTTGATGTCCTGACGATCAAAGGAATTGTTCCATCGGCATTGAACTTTAAATATTCGCCCATCACCTGTCTCTTCATCCCGCCCGTAGGCAGCTTGTCATGATAATAGAATGAGTAGTGATTGTTCCATTGTATGATTGAGGCTTGAATAGTCCATTCATCGGCGCTTTTTTCCATTATATGGCCTTTATAGGTATATGGACCCGTTACGCTGGTTGCCATAGCATACCATTCGGCTTCTCCTCCGTTATCATAAATCGCACCGATTAAATAATACTTTCCGTTAAATTTAAATATCGAACCGCCTTCCGTATACGAATTAGGCATACCGGAAACATTTGCGGCTGCCGGTGTTCCGTTCGCCTGTATCATATTGGTATTCATTTTAACAATCCAGGTCCTTCCGCCAGAATATCCAACGGTGCAGTATACCATATACGGAGTGCCATCGTCGTCGATAAATACTCCAGGATCGCTTGCATAACCTGTTATGCCTTGAAAATAAGTTGAAAGCGGCGTAAATGGTCCGTCTGGATTGGCCGAGGTTGATATCCCAATTCTCGAAGTGCCGCCCGTATCATTATCAGGTACATATAGCCAGTATTTTCCATTTTTGTATATACAATCAGGCGCCCATAAATGATTTCCGCTTTTCTTTACCCATGAGTAATCATTTTCATGCAATATTACTTTTCCGGTCCAATGAACCTCATCCGTAGATGTATAAACATATGTATTGCTCATCGGATAAGTCCCTGGAGCATTCAAGTCGCTCGACACATACAGGTAAATCTTCCCGTTAAAAATACGAGCCTGAGGGTCTGAGGTGTTAACGCCGGGAATCATCACTTTTCCATATGTAGTAGCTGCTGAAGCGACACTCAAATTTAAATCGTCGGGTGATCCTGCTTTACCATCCAGACTCTGATTGGTCAAACTGCACCCAAAAATGAGAGTAATAAACAAAGCAAGAATTCCAAACGAAATTAACCGCATCTTTTTCATAACTTTCCTCCTCTAGGAAATATTAATATTTATATTTTATAATGAAAAGATTATTAATTATTTAAATTCATTCATCGACTTTATAAAAGTTTTTTCCTAATTTTTAACTTTCTTTAAACTTGATCGCTTCCACATCGACGATTGATATAAAGAATTATAATAAACTGAATGTAAAACAGCAATAAAATATTCAAATAAATTTTTTATCATGGAGAAATTTAATGAGGTTTTGAAATATGGCTAAAATAAAAAATCTCTATGTCTCTTTGCCTTTGTGGTGTATTATAATTCCCCAACAAAAATTTCTTTGTTTTGAGACAATATATATGGTTTCAATTGATATGCAAAATAATTTAATTGAAAAAGTCAGAGCAAGACAATTATGAATCAACAGGGTCAATCAACCTGCCTGGCCTGCCTACACCTGGATCTCCGGCAGGTAGACGGAAGACAGGTCACGCTTGTTAATTCTTCCCCGGCCGGAACACCCTTCCCGTCAGTTTCCAGGATTTATCCAGCCAGCTGTTTCCGTTAACTTCATATTCTGTCATCGGGTTCAGAAAATTAGGGCCGGGCGGGTTTTCATAATCAAAGGCCCGGTAATATCTTGTTCTTTTTTCATTTTCATTAACCTGAAAAATCGGGCGTCCCGGAAATCGGTCTGTAATTCCAAGTTCGGTAGCAATTGTTTCGGGAATATCCCCTAAAGAAACCGGGGCGTCTGAAGTTTTCAAATCGCCTTTTGCGTTAAATCGTTTTGCAAGAATCAAAGGAATTCCCCGGGTTTTGTAAAACTCAAAAGTCGGAGTATTGTAGCCCGTATTTACGGATTTGTTATCCGGGTTATTATACATCTCCGGTACTCTCCCGCTACCATGATCTCCGGCTATAATTATTAAAGTATTATCGTAAACACCAAGACTTTTCAACTGTTCAAGGAACATCTTTGCGAGTTTCATCATAGCTTTGAACTGTCCTGAATAATGCACTCTTGAGTATGTAATATCTGCGAGCAATCCGAAATTCTCATCAAACCTCAAAGGGACATGCATTCCTTCAATATGATAAAACTTAAAAATCCCTTTGTTGCTGATAACCTGGGATTGGAGAACCATGTCGTTAATAAATCTGATACTGGGATTAAAAGTCACAAGGTCCTGAGAAAACGTAAAAGAATACGGCCATTTTCTTTTATTGAAAGGGCTTTTCGTATAAAGCATTTTAGACTCCCAGTATAACAGCCAGTTAGCGTCGTTGTAAATATACTTTTTCAGGAAATGAGGGACATATCTGTACAAGCCGGTATCATAAAGATAAGCCATTTCCTTTATAAGCTCGCTTAAACTGTCCCTTTTTTTCAGGTTCGACACAATCTTCTCATCGAAATAAACCGAATCGGGGGTTATTGGAAACTGGTCAACCTCGAAATTATTTTCTTTCAAAGTCTTAACGATCGAATGGCTTAGAAAAGCATTTTCAATATACTTTTGCAGCGGTATCGAATTATCGTAATAATCGCCTGTTAAAATGGAAGTTACCGAGGGAGAGGTAAAAGGGAATGTACTTAATGAATTTCTGAAATAGGTGAACCCGTCGAAAATTTTACTATATTCGGGATTGTTTTTAATAAATTCCTGAAAAATATCCGCCTGCGATTCATCGATAATAAATATTATCACATTCGTATTTCCGGAGAAATTAAACTCTACATTTTCATCTACGGTAAACCTGCGGAAGCCCGATTCTTTGCTATCTTTATTCATTGGTTCCTTTATAACGGATAAAAGCGTAAATATCACCTGCAATAATATAAAAAAGACACTAATATTAGGTACATATTTTTTAATAAGTTCCGGCTTGATTATAAAGATTGAGATAATTAAAATAATCCATACACTGCTGTCGATTATTCCGAATAATAAATAATTTCCCCATTGAATCTTGCTGTTGTCAATAATCCCGTAATTCCAGACCATCACGTTACCCTGAAGCCAGAAACCAAGCGATAATGCGAATATAACACCCATTGCCCTCAAATATAAACCGGACTTTACCGGAAATAACAAGAGAATTCTGGTAATTATAAGTGTCATGACAACAAATAATGGAATTAAATATAGTATGAGTTTATGAAGCACAAAATAAAATTCATTCGGATTAGCAAGGAATATCTGAAGAGGGCCGAAAAATCCGGCGGTTGATGAAAAGAAAACGGAAACCAGCAGCGCAGATTTGTATTTAAGTGAAAATTCCCTGGCTGTATATCCGGCTAAAAATAATTTTTCAGCAAGAATATAAACTATTAGAGGAACAATTAATAAAAGCGCCTGATTGAATATGAATGAACCGTTTGAATAAATCTTCAGCGGGTAAAACCATAATAACCATATAGGAGCATGCAGCAAAGTAAGCTTTCCGGCCGATTCTTTATTGAGAGCACTCATAAGTAACCATAAATACAAAGTTCCAACCAATAATCCCAATATACCGCCGGCAAAACCCCTGAATAATACGCCGTCAAAGAAACTTATTTTCTGCCCGGAAAATCCCGAAAACAATTTAATTAGCCTGTTATTCTGAGCCCAATTGATTTGTGAAACCGAAAAGATAGTTACTATCGCCCCGATTATCACAAGCAAAAAAAATATTTCCTTTATTTTACCCGAATAACTTTTTACCATTCTTTTACCTCTGGCTCCCGAATTATTTTATTATTTTGGATGAGAATAATAGTCACTGGGAATTGCGCTTTTTTAAAACCGACAGATAATTTCCTAGTAAACCGACAAACCTCTCCATATCTTCGGCAAACATTTCGCCTATATTTGCTATCCTGAAAGTTTTTGCCTTAGAAATTTTGCCCGGATAGATTGTAAAGCCTTTGTTATAAAAATAGTCATGCATTTTTTCAAAGTCATATTCGGGATAATCCGGTTCCAAAATCGCAGTAATCATTTTCGATTGATGTTCTAGCGGGACAATATATTTCAAGTTAAGCCTTTTCAACCCATTAATCAAAACTTCCCAGCAGGCCGTGTATCTTTTATACCGGTTTTCTATGCCTTCAGTTTTCGCTTCAATAATGGCCTGCCTTAGCGCGTAAAAAGTCTGAACAGGCGGAGTAAAGCGCGTCTGGTGTGTTTTTTCAAAGTATTCATACTGCTTATAGAGGTTAAGATAATAATTCCGCATTTTGATCGATTTTGTTTTTTCAATTAAACTTCTATTTGCTATTATAAAACTTAAACCGGCCATTCCCTGTATGTTTTTATTGGAACTTGCCGTCATAAAGCTGATATTCATGGCTTTCATATCGACCGGGATTGCCGCGAATGAACTGATACCGTCAACCAGAAGAATAATCCCGTATTTACCGCAGATTTTACCGATAGCTGTAACATCGTTCAGTAAACCGGTTGTTGTTTCATGATGAACAACAAATAAATGGGATATTTTTCTTTTTTCTGAAAAGGTTTTCTTTATAAAGGATTCAAGTTCAACAAGGTCAACGGCATTATCCGGCGGGCTTTTAAATTCCTGGTAATTTATTCCATAAACCTCAGCAATCCGGCACATCCTTTCTCCGTATGCGCCGTTATTAATAATCAGAACAATATCCTCGCCGACAACCGAAGACAGCATAGCTTCCATAGCCGCTGTTCCCGAGCCGCCGAAAAGCACGGTTGCATAATCCTTCGTGTCGGCTACAATGGATGTAAGCTCCATTGATACAAATTCCATAAGATCGCCGAATTCCTTTTCCCTCGGGCAGATATCAGGGGCAACCTGGGCATATTTTACGCTATCGGTTGTTGTAGCCGGGCCGGGATTTAGAAGCACATTTCTTTTTACGGAAAGAAGAGATTCTTTTTCACAAATAAGGGGATGTATTTTAGACCGCGCTCTTTCCAGATGTTCTTCATCATCTATTTCACACCACGAATAATCCTGGATTTTTTTAACATAGAATGGCTCCGTATTATTTTGAATATTTAGAATTGAAATCTTTGCCAGGGCTGATTCATAATCCATTTTTTTACATATTGCAGGTTCTTTTTCAACAAAATTACAAATCCCGGTAAAAGCCGGGTATGATATTTTAGAAATTCCCACCAATTCGCCGTAAATGCTCATTAAATTATCTTTTATTTTTGAAACCTGGATAAGATGGAATTCTTCATCGGTTTCAATGAAAACTTCGTCATTTGAATTTGTATAACCGCTTGCAAGTATAACGTCTTTATGAAAATCGTTCAGAAGAACTTTCAAGCCTGTTTTATCATAAAGAAGATCGGATTCAAGAAGCAGAAAATCATCTTTGATTAGTTCCTTCATATTATACAGAGTGTACAAACTTCCCGAGACCGCATAATCCGGATTGAACCTACAGGTTATCTGATAGAAATTCCGGGCAAATTCCTCATATTTTTCATAAAGATAACCGGTACCTATAAATATATTTTCAATACCGGATTCAATAAGCTTTCTAACAGATTGTTCAATAATAGTCTTTCCACCGATTTCCAGAAAACCCTTAGGCTTCTCTTTTGTTCTGTCTTTTAACCTGCTGCCAAGTCCGGCTGCCAGAATTACCGCAGTTTTAACCATTGCATTACTCCGATGAGATAATTATTGTTCGATAAACCGCATAAGACGTTCTTTTACTTCAAACGGTTTAATCTTCGGTCTTGCCAAATTTTCTTTTGAACCGGTCCTGATCCGGATATATATGAATGTCAGAGAGTGTTTTTTATTCCATTCTATCATGGCGTTTTTAAGTTCATCCATATTATGGGCGTATACAACATTCGGGTAACCGCATGATGCAGCTATTCCCGGAAAATCGATATTTTGAGAAACCGTTTTCTGCCCTCCCGTAGATTCATGCGCATTATTGTCAAGAAGTATGTGAAGCATATTTTCATTCCTGTAGTATCCGTTCGTTGCCAGAGAACCCATTCTCATTAGAACGGCTCCGTCCCCATCAATAACTATTATGTCTTTTTTACTTTGTACAACAGACAGTCCAAGCCCAATCGAACCTGCGCAGCCAAGCGAACCTACCATATAAAAGTTGTTCGGAGTGTCTTCGATTTCATAAAGCTCTCTTCCGGTAAAACCTGTTGATGCGATAAAAACAGTATTTTTATCCCTGAAAGCAACGACTTTCTGAAGGACCTCCATTCTTAACGGTAAAGTATCGGCATATTTCGAATCCGTAATTTTAACGGAAACTTTTTCCGGTGGAGGCTGTTTTTTTAAGGCCACTTTATCGAAAGTTCCTTTCCTGACAACAAAAAAGAAGCTTTCTTCCTTTTCAATCGACTCATTCGCCCTGTCAAGCTGTTCAAGGGCTTCTTCTTCTATGTTGGAAATATACTCCCATTTGATTTTCATAATATCAAGCATTGAGGTTGTAATCGAACCCATCAGTTCATGCTGCGGTTCATCCTGCAATCCCGGCTCTCCCCTGAGACTGACAAAACCCAGTACCGGAATTTTGAATATGTAATTCAGGGATGTTAAAGGCGAAATTGCATTTGTAAGACCGGAATTCTGCATCAGAACAACTGATTTCATCCCGCCGATATATGCTCCGGCGCAGGCTGCGACAGCATCGCCTTCATTCGTGGCCATGATATAGCGGCAATCATTGATTGCGTAATTTATCAGATCCTTCAAAAAAGAGCAAGGAACACCGCTATAAAACTGAAAACCGTATTCTTTCATTTTCATTCCAAAATGACGGGTATTCAGCATTTTAGAAACCCTCCGCTTTTTGTAAATCAACGATGGTATTTATATCAAGCCATGAGCCCTTTATAAATTTAACCTTGATTCTGCAGGATTTAACCGCCTCATTAAGGAGATCGTTCATTCTTAACTGCTTAAAATCAGACCGGCCAGACAATAGCTCTAAACAGTTTTTTATTGTTTCAATACCATTTTTATTTACCTTGAATATGCCTATGAACTCTCCATTAATCTCTTTTTTATCCAGTTTCGATGACATCTTTTCAAAGCATACAGGTTGAAGGAATATTTTTTTTGAATAAGGAATATCGGTTTTTACATAATCATGGAAATTCTGTTCGTCAAATTCAAAATCTGCATCAGCAATAAGAGTAATATCGCCGTCGTCGTTCAACAGGTCGTTAAGAATATAGCTTTTGAATATTATATCTCCATAGCTTACAATCGTATTTTCATTAAGTTCTTTTCTTGACAGATACAACGAATATAATTCTTTTGTACAGGCATATTCGTCATTATCGACAGTCTTTATGTTATTCAAAAAAACTTTGTCTTTTGCAAAACCCCTGACCACTGTTATATCCTTTACGCCAACCTGGTTAAACAGATCGACCTGCGTCGAAAGAATGGGTTTCCCATTAATTTTTATAAGAGTTTTGGGGATTTCTTTTGTAATTTCCCCGAATTTGTCACCGCGTGCTGCCGCCAATATGATTGCGTTGACATTCTTTCCCGCAGCAGGGAGGTATTTTTTTTCGGCATCTTTCAGTTCATCCGCTCCCTGGAGCCTGAAAACCTCGCTTACGGATGCTATTTTGCTTTCAACATTTATCAGCGATTCGTCATTAAAGATTTGCATTGAGGTATTCTGCATTGATGTTACGGCCGATCTGAGATTATGATTTGCCCAGATAATCAGGCTTATTCCCATATTACGGAAAACATCGGTTGGTACAGAATAATATTTTGTGGGAACAATAACCACCGGGTGCCTTCTGCCCCAAACATCCATAAAGGCTTCAATATCAGACGGATCTGATTTTTTACTATGCACCAGGATCGCGTTGGCGCCGGCTTCCCTATAAGCATCGGCTCTCCTGACTGCTTCATCAAGGCCCCAACCTGTTATAAAGGCCTCTGTTCTCGCTACAACAACAAAATCACCATCTGTCTGCGTGTCCTTGGCGGCCTTGATCTTACCGCAAAATTCATCAATATCGGCAAGCGGCTGAAGCTCCCCGCCGATAAAAGAGTTATTCTTGGGGAAAAGCTTGTCCTCTATGCATACTCCGGCAATCTGACGCTGTTCAAGTTTGGAGATAAGACGCCTGACATTGTTAAAATTACCATAACCGGTATCGCCATCCAATAAAATAGGTATTTCAGTGTTATCGCTCATAAATTCGAGCACTTCCAGTACCTGTGTCCAGGATGCCTCATTATTATCCCTGACACCCAGAGATGCCGAGATTGTGAGCCCGCTTGCCCAAATACCCTTAAAACCGGTTTCCTCGACAATTTTCGCAGAAAGACCGTTATGGGCTTCCATTATAAATTCAAGTTTATTCGAATGAATCAAATTTTTTAATTGCGTAGTTTTTCTCATAATAAGAATTTTCCTTTACGAATATTATTTAACCGGAATTCGGCAGCGCATAATCCATCCTGTTATTTGCATAATTCAATAATTGCATCTCCGCCGGCTTTTGAGGAATTCAGCCAGTTATATAAATATTTTTCCCTATAATTTATGATTGTATTTTTATACATATCATGGCGTTCTATAAAATCCTTGCAGATACTTTGTATATTATCGATATCCTTTATTTCAACCGATTTTCCAATCTGGTTTCTTATAGTAAATTCAAGGGGTTCAATCCCGAGTTCTTTATAATCCGGGTTATCAACACGCGGAGGAGTATTGATAAAAAGAACCGGTCTTTCCGTTCCGAATGCATATTCGAAAGAGATTGCCGACCAGTCTGTAATTAGAATATCAGCCTGATGAATACTCGTACCCTTAACCATATCGAGTTCCAGAGTCAAATTGGATATTCCTTTTATATTTTTCTGTATTTTTGCAATAGTATCCCATTTTCTTTTAATGAATTCGGGATGAGGCCTTATTAACACATCGAATTCGGAATCCCTGAAATTTTTAATCAGCCTATCTATGCAAGATTCAAGTATGTTGCCGGGATTCCAGGAGGGGGCTATCAGGATTTTTTCCCTTGAATTCGCGGGATTTTGATTTTCTTTTATAAAATTCCGGTGGTCATTATAGATTTTTTCAACCCTGTAATAACCGCAGGGTATCAAATTTTTAGGTTTTAAATGATAAATCTCCTCGGCTTTTCTGATTTCTTCAGTATCTCTTTCGCCGACGCAGAGTATTGTATCATAATGATCAAAGGCATTTTTATGATATGTCAAATGAGTGCTGCCGATTCCGTGAAAAATATAGACATGGTTTACAGGGTTAACCGATCTTTTTAAATAAAAGTTATCTAAATCCGGCGTTGTCATTACAAGGACCTTTGAGTCGAGATTTAAAATAACCTGCGTTAGGAATTCTTTAAAATATACCGGTTTAATTCTCGGCTCATCCATCTTAAATACAGGATCATTAAGATCGGATGTAATATAACAGATATCGAGATCGGAATGTTCTATAATATATTTTATATACCCTTCATAGTATTGATAATAAATGTCCCTTTCGGAATAAAAAACAAGCGTCCTTGATTTTTTATTTTCATCTGAAATAAATGAAATATAATTAAATAGTTCTTTAAAAAAAAGAAAAAAGCCCTTAAACATTATAACCTCTTAATAAGTTACAAATTATTTTTCTGATGATTGACCAGAGTCCTGACTGATCCTGAAGATTTTCTTAAAAAGAGATTTGATATTTCCCCAGAAAAATTTTATGCCCATAATAATACCGACAAGGCCTCCGGCAAGAACCTGTAAATAAAAGTTTATTGAAGTCGGATCAAGATATGCGTATGTAATTTGAGGTATTGAAATAAGCAGGACAACCATTAATACTGTAAAAAAAGGTAATGTTTTTAAGATAATCATTTTAAACTCCTATCATATGCAACTTAAATATATTGTGATATTGAACGGATTAATTATCAATAGTATTAATTCTAAATCAATTAATCCAATAAATCAAAATATATTATAAAAATAATACATGTAATTTGAGATACAATAAATATTATTGAGGCTTCTGCAATCTTCTGTCAGAATATCCCCTTGAATCGATGTTCCAAGCCGAAGCAGCTAATTGAAATATTAATGATTATGAGGTTCAAAAGTACGGTTCTTTTTCCATGAAGATGTGTCCCAGCTATCTCCTTCCACACTGTATTCCGTAATAGTCCCAAGGAAATGGTCGCCGGCCCTTTTCTCATAATCATAAGCCCGGAAATATCGGACGCGTTTCATACTATTCGTGGATTTTAGGACATCTATACCCGGAAAATCGGCTGATATTCCCAGCTCCGATACAATGGTTTCAGGTGTATCGAGGACAGTAATCGGGAAATGTGAAGTTTTTAATTTTCCCCTTGCCGAAATGGGTTTTACCAGATAAAGTGGTATGCCCCTCGATTTGCAATAATTAAAATTATAGACATTATACGTGAAGTTTGTCAGCCGTGAAAAATCCTCCACGGGTCTTATATACATTTCTTCACTACGGCCGCTTCCATGATCCCCCATAATAAAGATAAGCGAATTATCATAAACGCCCAATTGTTTAAGTCCCTCCAGAAACCATCGAATAATCCGCATATTTGCCTTTGCGGTACTTATATATGCTTTGTGGCTATATATCATATCCTTTATTACAAAGTCCTCATTCAGGGATAACCGTACATGGATACCGTTGATGTGATAAAATTTAAAGGGGATTTTAGATTTGGATCCATTCTTAAGATATTTTACTTCTGCCTGTGACCAGAAATCGGTAATAAATCTTATATTATTATCTTTTAAAATCTGATAACCGTTAAATGCATAAGTTGCTTTTCTCCCGGGTAAATATTTTTTAAATACAATGTTGTTCAACCCGGCAAAGAGAAACCACCTTGAATTATTATAGATGAAAGGTTTAATAAAATGTGGCATGTAATAAAATAAAGAAACGTCATATAAATATGAAAGTTCTTTTATTCCTTCAATAATCTGGCCCCGTTTGCGGATATTGGAAATAATTTTATCATCATAATAAACCGTATTTTTATCCTGGGGATAGACATCAACTTCATAGCCGTTTTCTTTTAGGCTTTTCAAGATGGAATTGCTCATATAGGTCTGCTCAATAAACCTCTCGATCGGTATTGTGTTGTCATAAAGCTTGCCTAACAATATGGATGGAACGGCAAGTTCTGTAAAAGTAAACCCTGCCAAAGCATTAGGAAAATAAGTAAACCCATCAAAAACATCTTCATACTCCGTCTTTTCTTTAATTATTTCCTGAAAGATATCGGATTGATACTCGTCAACAACTAGAATAATAACATTTGTCTCTGAAGAATAATCAAACTTTCCGGTTTCATCCACCGTATATCGCCGGAAGCTTGGTTCTTTAATATGAGCCTCTTTTGGAATCTGCTGAAAAATAAATAATGTATAAACAACCGCCTGTAAAAGAATAAAAAACAGGCTGGCATTTTTCAACAGTTTATCATAGTGACTTAGCAATAAAACAGATATAATTATGAGAATTAACCATATGCTGCTGTCAATTATGCCGTAAGCAAATTTTTTACCCCACTCTATACTGCTTCCATCCAATACACCGTATTTCCATCCAAGAATATTCCCCTGGATCCATAAAGCTAAAGAAACGGCAAATATAATAGCTGTAAATACTTTATAACTCTTTGAATTGTAAGGGAAAATAAGAAATATCTGAAGCAATATTAAATAAACAATAGCATAAACAATCAGAGTATTTATAATAATCTGATATATTGAAAAATAAAACTCCATCGGGTTGGTTAAATAAATCTGAAGCGGGGCATAAAAAAGGAGGGTGAGACTGAAAAAAAGCGGTACAGCCCAGGAGGATTTTAACTTTTTTTTAAAATTCAAACAAGTAATACGGATTAGAAAGAAATATTCTAATAGTATAAGGTAAGAAATAATTGCTCCGGAGAAAATCAGGCTGTTAAAAAAATCAACATAAAGAAATTCAAACCGGAAGGGCATAAGTCCGGTAAATAAAAAAGGAATATGTGCGGCTGCTAATTTGCTGATAATCTTTTCTTCTGCCAATCCCAGCCTTTTATGAATGAATCTAACCCAGAAACTGATATAGAATAAACCAAACAATATACTGACTATTATAGTTACCGGCAGACGGAACCATAAGCGGTCAAAGACGGTAAGCCATTCATTATAAATATTATTCTGCATCCAAACTGCCTGAGGAGAAAATAAAATTATTATAAGCGACAGAATAATGAAACCGATCTTGAGCATTTCCTTTTTGTTACGGTTAAGTAAAAATTGAATCAAGACTCTTCTCCAAAAAATAAAAAATCAGAAGACACCTTCGCATCATTCGATATTTTTGCCGGAAATTCATAATTTTCATAACATAATACTGTCAGGCAACATTATTTTGGGGTTTGAACTTATATTCTCCGGCAGATTACCCCGCAAATAGGGAAAATTATAATTAACAGACTAATAAACTGCAAAAAAAATTAATCCTCAATTTATCTGATAAAAGATTATCAGTTTTATATTGAAGGAAAACCATTTTCAATTTATAATTTATTAGCTTTTTGATTTCAATAAATATTTGGATGGAAATCAGACAGTTTAAGAGGTAATGTAATGTCTGATGAAGAGTTTCTTGGCGTATTTAAACAGATAATTAATGAATTTAGGATTTTGAATGAACACTTTGATGCCAAAACAAAATCAAAGACAACCGATTATGATTTTGTCTTTTCACATTGGACAAGAGATATGAATAAGCGGTATAAAGGCTTGCCGATTAATATGCACTGGGGGACAAGTTCTCCTCAGATTGCAAAAAATGAGATTCTATTTGATGTACGGTTTAAAGACGAATATTTTTGCGAGATTAAATATAAGTTTGACTCTAAATTTGTTGCAAACTTCGTCAATTCTTTCAAAGAGTTTGTGGAAATGTTTCTGAAAATAATGGAAAGTTTTAATAAATTTAATAAGAATTTTGATATTAAATCAAGTCCCAATATTACGGATTATGAAAAATCATTTTCAAACTGGAAAAAAGAGGTTTATGTTATTCATCCGGATATTGCGCTTGATATACACTGGGAAAAGAAAACTGAAACAATCAGCCAGAATTCTGTTTTTATCAATATTATGATGAGAGATGATTATCTGTTTGAAAAAAAGCATAGTTTTATTGATGAAGGTGAGTTATTAAAACCTATTTCACTGGATGCTTTCGATGAAAGGTTTATTATTTAACAAGCGTGACCTGTCTGCCGTCTACCTGCCGGAGATCCCGGCGTAGGCAGGCCAGGCAGGCTGCTTGGCCCAGGTTAATTCCTTGCGGCTCTGCCTCGAGGATTATTTATTGTAATTTTATCATAAATATGATTTATCATAATATAATTTCATAAAATAAAGGAGAGTTTATGCGTATTTTGAGCGGGATTCAGCCGACAGGGTATATGCATCTTGGAAATTATATCGGAGCATTACAGAATTGGGTTAAACTGCAGAATGACCCGGCAGCGAAAAATGAGACTTTTTATTTTATAGCTGATGTACATTCTTTGACATCCAACCAGGGTTCTTATAAAAAAGAAACTAACGATTATATATTTAATCTGGTTGTGGATTTATTGGCATCGGGTATAGACCCGGACAAATCAATCATATTTTTACAATCGGATATTCCGGAACATTTTGAGCTTTATACACTTTTATCAATGGTAACGCCAATTTCATGGCTTGAGAGAAATCCCACATATAAGGAAAAAATGGATGAAATCGAGGGTAAAGACCTGGACAACCTTGGTTTTCTGGGTTATCCGGTACTTCAAACTGCGGATATAGCTCTTTATAAGGGCGAAGGTGTCCCTGTTGGAAAAGACCAGGTCCCTCATCTGGAAATCAGCCGGGAAATTATAAGAAGGTTTAATAATATCTATAACTGTGAAGTATTAGTGGAGCCCCAGCCGCTTTTAGCCCCGGTAGCCAAACTCAATGGGCTGGACGGGAGAAAAATGAGTAAATCTTATAATAATGCCATATTTCTGTCCGATGATGAGGAAACGATTCGTGTTAAAGTCATGTCGATGGTAACTGATATTAAGAGGGCTAGAAAGGTTGATCCGGGACATCCGGATGAATGCAACCTTTTTCCATATTATCTTGCTTTCTGTACCGATGAAAATTTTATTTCTAAAATTAGAAGAGATTGCGAATCAGCCGAAATGGGCTGCGTTGATGATAAAAAAATACTTATAAAACTTTTACTTGAGGTATTTGCAGATTACAGGGCGAAAAGACGGGAACTTTTAAGCAGGAAAGACTTTATTTATGATGTTTTAAGCGAAGGATCAAAAAAAGCTTCTGCTATTGCAAAATCTACTATGGAAGAAGTAAGGGAAGCGGTGGGGATGATGTCAAAAAACCGTTATAGGAGAGTTTAATGCTGGGTGTTCTGAACAGCGGATGCACATTAAGGATTAGTAACTTTGAAGGACCGCTTGATTTACTGCTTGATTTGATACAAAACTCGAAGCTTGATATCACCGAAATTTCATTATCTTCCATAACCGACCAGTATCTATTGTACCTGAAAACACTGCAACTATTTACTGTCGATATTGCTTCCGAATTTTTTGTAATCGCGGCAACACTTGTCTACATAAAAACAAAAAGACTGCTGCCTAATCTGAAGAACGAAGATGATGAAATTTTTGATGAGAAAGAACTTATTGAAAAGCTCAAAGAATATAAAAAGTATAAATATATAGCAAGAATTTTATGGCAGAAAAAAGAAGAAGGCGATATTTATTATTCAAAGGGATATCAGGCGAATCCGATGTATAAAACTAATGAATTTAACGAAGATAATATACAGATCGGAGATTTACTGCAGGTTCTAAACCGTTATAAAGGCGCCTTTATAAGAAAAGCCATACCGATTAAAAGAAGGGAAGTGAATGTTGAAGAAAAAATGAATTTGATTTTAAGTATTTTAAATATAAAAAAAATGATAAAGTTCAGTGAATTGGCTATGATGGAAAAAACAAAAGTCGATAAAGTTGCAACATTCCTGGGAAGCCTTGAACTAAGCTTCAGGCAGAAAGTGTTGCTGAAACAGCTTGAATTGTTCAGAGATATTGATATTCTCCAGAGGGAAGAAACATTAATGTAAGGAAAAAAATAATGAATGGGTCATTGTTTATTAATAAAACTTATTCCAGAGGCGAATTGAAAGGCTTACTGGAAGCGGTTCTTTTTGTAAACGGAAAATCAATTTCAAATGATGAACTACAGAGGGTTTTTGAATCTTCAAAAGATGAAATATCTGGTTTGATAGATGAAATGAATAAGGATTATCTGGACCGAAAAAGCGGATTGACAATTCTTCCGGTAGCCGGAGGATACCAGCTTTTCTCCAGTCCGGTATATAAAGATGAATTAATGGAGTTATTCGGTAAAAGAAATGAGAACCAGCTTCCGAAAAGCGCGCTTGAAACTCTTGCAATAATTGCTTATAAGCAGCCCGTTTCAAAAGAAGATATCGATAAGATAAGGGGTGTGTCAAGCAGCAGGAGTGTGAATATTTTAATGGCTTTAAAGCTCGCTACAATTTCAGGATTATCGGATGACTTGCTAAAATCTCCATTGTTTGTTACAACCAGCCGTTTTCTTGAGTATTTCAGGATGAAGAACCTTGGGGATCTGCCATCAATCACCAGCCTTGATATGGTTCAATTGAGCGGGAATATGGGAGATGAGGATTTTGATGAGATCGAAGAAAAAATATCCGCTGAAGATGAAACGGATGACGGCATTTTCAATGGGCTGAAGCAGTAAAAAAATCGGAGGAAGATATGGATATAGATTTAAAAAGTGATAAAATGATGCAGGAATTCAGAACCAAGATCAATGACATCGATATCAAAATTGTGGAATTACTGGACGACAGGGCAAAATTTGTGAAAGAAATCGGGGAATATAAAAAAGCTCATAATATTCCGGTTTATCAGCCGGAAAGGGAAAAAGAAGTTAAAGAAATGGCGCTAAATCATTCCAAACAGCTTTTTCCAACATCCGGCCTTCTTCAGATATTTACGGAAATTGTTTCTGCTGCACGTTCGCTTGAAGAACCGATCACAGTATGCTATCTAGGGCCGGAGGGGTCTTTTACGGAAATGGCGGCCCGGAAGCAGTTCGGGAGTTCTGTGATAATGAAACCGTTGGCTAATACTTCCGATGTTTTCCGCGAAGTTGAAAATGGTAAGATGGATTTTGGGGTAATACCGATAGAAAACTCGCTTGGAGGAATAGTTCCTGTTACCTTGGACGAATTCGTCGATTCTCCGCTTAAAGTTATCGGCGAGGTTTATCTGACTATCCATCACAATCTGCTGGCCAATGTGGCGAATATTTCAGAGATCAAGCGAATTTACTCGCATCCTCAATCATTTACACAATGCCGTATCTGGCTTGAAACCAATATACCGAATGTTGAAAAAATTGAAGTTGCTTCGAATTCCAAAGCGGCCAGCATGGTGCCATGGGATAAATTCTCAGCCGCCATAGCCGGAGCCATTGCTGCGGAAAGATATGGGCTTAATATCCTGGCGGATAATATTGAAGATAATCCTGAAAATACTACAAGGTTCTGGATTATTGCGAACAAAGACTATAAATTTCAAAACCCGGAAAAAACAACAATCCTTGTATCCGTAAAGGATAAACCCGGAGCGCTTCTGCAGCTTCTGGACCCATTTAATTCGAATAATATCAATCTTTCTAAAATTGAATCACGTCCATCCAAAAGAAGACCTTGGGATTATCTGTTTTTTATTGATCTGGAAGGAGGAATTGAAGATACAGGCCTTCAAAATTCTTTGGAAAAAGTAAAGGAAAATTCGGTATTTTTAAAGGTCCTTGGTTCATACCCAAAGAATAATTACTGATGAGAGCCCGCAGTTTCTATGCAGAATAGATCTGATGTCAAGGGTTTCTGGCTGCTTGTGTTGCATGCGCATCTGCCTTTTGTCAGACATCCGGAATTAAATGATTCGCTTGAAGAAAGATGGCTTTACGAGGCTATCACGGAAACTTATATTCCTCTTCTGGATATTTTTGAAAGGCTAATCGATGAAGGGGTGGATTATTGTGTTACAATTTCCATTACTCCGCCTCTCTGCAATATGCTTTCTGATTCATTACTTCAGGAAAGATATATAAAATATCTTGAAAGATTAATAGAATTAGCTTTGAAAGAGACTTCAAGAACAAGATATGTCCCTGAATTAAGCCGTTGTGCGGAGATGTATCTCAATAAGTTCAAATATATATACGACTTATATGTTAACCGTTATAATAAGGATTTGATAAAGGGTTTCAGAAAGCTTCAGGTTGCCGGTAATCTTGAAATAATTTGCAGCAGCGCGACCCATGCCTTTTTACCTCTGCTGCAGCTTTATCCTAATGCGGTAAGAGCCCAGATAATTACCGGAATTAATGATTATAAGCTTAGATTCGGCAGGAAACCTTCCGGCATATGGAATGCGGAATGCGGTTATTACCCGGGGCTGGAAAATATATTATCTGAAACAGGAATTAATTATTTTTTTTTAGATACCCATGGAATACTGCAAGCTGGCCAGATGCCTGAATACGGAGTATATGCCCCAATGGAGACATCCGGCGGAGTAACCTGTTTTGCGCGCGATATGGCAACATCACACTCGGTCTGGAGTTCTGAGACCGGATATCCGGGAAATCCCAATTACAGGGAATTTTACAGGGATATCGGGTATGATCTTGATGAGGATTATATTAAGCCTTATGTTCATGAAAGCGGTCTTCGAATCGCAACCGGTATTAAGTATCACAGGATAACAGATAAAAAATTACCTCCTGATAAAAAATTGATTTATATACCGGAAACCGCGGGTTATCAGGCTATGCTTGATGCCGTTGATTTTGTAAGTAAAAGAGAGTCGGATATAGAATTTTTATCCGTAAAAATGAATAGGAAACCGGTTATAGTATCAATGTATGATGCCGAGCTATTCGGTCATTGGTGGTATGAGGGCGTTGATTTTGTTTATCATACCATAAAGAAAATGTCGGAAAATAGTAATATATCAATGATTACCGCTCCGGAATATTTAAGTATGTACCCGGATAATATAAAAGCCGTTCCTTCGATGAGTAGCTGGGGATCGAAAGGCTACAATGAATTCTGGCTGAACAGCTCAAACGACTGGATTTATCCCCATATTCACAAGGCAAATTTGATGATGATCGATCTGGCTAATTTATACAAAAAATCTACAGACAGAAATCTGAACGATGCGTTAAATCAATTGGCCAGGGAATTGATGCTTGCCCAGTCTTCGGATTGGGCTTTCATTATGAAGGCCGGTACAATGACTGATTATGCTGTGAAAAGAACAATGGATCATATCGGACGGTTCATGAAGATATATGATATGATCAAATCAGGAAAAATTGATAAACATTATATAAAAAATATAGAAGAAGCGGATAATATATTTAAAGAAATTAATTTTGAAATTTTTGCAGATAACTAGAATCCAATTTAAAATATAAAAGTTATTATCAGAAAGTTTATATTGTAATAAAAATTTTGAGGGTATTATGTCCGAATCGGAAGTAGATTTACAGGATATTTCCAAACTTGATCTTTCAGTCTTGTATGTTGAGGATGATGAGCAGACAAGGAATGGATTATATGAATTTTTATCATTACGAATAAAAAATGTGTACGCCGCAAAAGACGGAAAAGAGGGCATTGATTCATATTTAAAAAATCATCCTGATATAATCATAACCGATATACGAATGCCTGTTTTAAATGGCATAGAAATGGCAAAACAAATAAAAGCTATAAATAAGGATATTCCATTTATTGTTACCACTGCTTATAATGATGTTGAATTTCTTATTGAGTCTATAGATGTTGGAATAAGCCAGTTTATCTTAAAACCAATTGTCGGCGCAAAATTAATGCAGGCCGTTCAGAAATGCATGCGGGGATTAACGCTTGAACAGGAAATGGTTAATATTACAAGTATGCTCAGTCAGTACAAAAGAGCAATCGACGCGAGCGGTATTGTATTAAAATTTAATACCGATTACAATATTAATTATGTGAATGAAGTATACTGTAGGCTTTCCGGATTTGAACCGGGTGATGTTCTCGGCAGGCAATTCAAATATATAATTTATTCCGGCAATCCGGATGAACAGATTGAAAAAATCATTGAAACTATCAGGGCAGAACAAATCTGGAAAGGTATAATAAAATGCAGAAAAAAAGACGGCAGTGCTTTTTATGTAAATGAGACAATCACTCCGATATCCGGTATGAGAAATGATCTGATAGAATTTATGACCATTGGATTTGAGATTACGGAACTTGTTCAAAAAAGCGAGGAATTATTTCATCAATTATATACCGACACTATGACAGGGCTTCCGAACCGGGCAAAGCTTCTTGAAGATGTTGAAAAGTCAAACCATCCGGTATTAATTCTGATCAATGTGGATAGCTTTCAGCAGATCAATGATTTTTATGGAAATAGTATCGGGGACTTTATAATTTGTGAAATCGGCAGCAGGCTGCATGCTGTTCTTCCAACATCCGATTACAGATTATACAAAATGACTGCAGATGAATTTGCAATTTTATTGGATAAAGAAGTAACTCCAAAGGACCTGGAGCCATTGATAAAAATATCGCGCGATGAAGTTAATGAAAAGCCTTTTGTTTATCATGGAACTTCGATACCCATAACGGCGGCAATAGGTATTGCTGTAGGCAAGAAGTTTAATGAAGAGAATTTGGAAGACATAAAATGGCATAGTCTGGCTTTAAATGCCGATATGGCCCTGAAGAAAGCAAAAAAATTACAGAAACACTTTATTATATATGATGAATCGATGCAGATAACCAAGGAATATGAAAATAATATCAAATGGACAACAAAGCTTAAAGAAGCCATTAAAGATAATAGGATTATTCCGTATTTTCAGCCGATACTCAATAATCACACCAAGAAGATTGAGAAATATGAATGCCTGATCCGTATGATAGATAATGACGGGCAGATAAAACCGCCAAAGCTATTCCTGGATCTGGCGAAAAAATCAAAATTATACCATGAATTAACAAAAATTATGATTCAGAAATCCATTGAGGTTTTTAAGGATACGGATTACGAATTTTCAATCAATCTTTCGGTCGATGATATAATTGATGAAGAGACTTATTATTTTATAAGGGCCATTTTAAAACTCAATAGAAATGTTTCTCAAAGGCTGGTTTTTGAGATTCTTGAATCTGAAGGAATTGAGAATTATGAGGAAGTTAAGACATTTATTGGGGAAGTTAAGAATCTAGACTGCAAGATAGCTGTTGATGATTTCGGATCCGGTTATTCAAATTTTTCACATATATTACGTTTAAATGTGGATTATATAAAAATCGATTCCTCGATAATAAAAACCATAAATCAGGATTTGAATACACAGATTGTAACCCAAACAATAGTTGAATTTGCAAGAAAACTGGGTATTAAAACAATTGCCGAATTTGTTCATTCCGAAGAGGTTTATCTTAAGCTTCTTGACCTTGGCGTGGATTATTCCCAGGGTTATTATTTCGGAGAACCGAAAGACTGCCTAATAATTTGAAAACTTCCATTAAAATGCATTTCTTAACATTTATACCATTCATTCCGACATTATATTAAAAATTCAGGATGATCTTACATGAAATTTATAAACAAAATGAAAAATAAAAAGAAAATATTTTTTTCTTTTCCGGATTTTAAGCTGGAAAGTATAATAAATAAAGAATTCGGTAATATTTTCAACATTATAAAAAATCACTTGATAATTAATGAAATTGATTATAGTATTTTCGGTTTAAATAAAGATATGAAAGTCTTCAGTGATAAAAAAATGATTTTTATTGAAGCCGGGATTAATGAAAAAAATTTAACCGGGCATAATGATATAGATTCTGTTAATGATGATTTAAGCAAAAACATTTCTAATCTCAGTGAAAAATTAACAGATTTTGACACAAAAAAAGTATATGTTAAAAAAGACGGCCACGGAATATTCTTTTGCTTTAATAATCAAATACCGTCAATTCAAAAAGAAAATATTGCAAAACAGGAGATCATTAACTCCTCTTTGAATAATGGCTTATCACATCTAACATTATTATTTACTGATGAAATTGATATTGACAATGCTGCAGCAGTTCTCCGATATTTTATAGATTTGTTAAAAGAATCAGGTATTAGTCCGGATTATTTCAGAATAGGAGTTGTTGTAGATAATACGGCAGCAAGTGTTGAAATTTCGGTATGAGCAGCATGATGCTGCACCCGAATAAATTGTGCCAAATTTTAACAGTTGATCGTTTTTGATCTGTAATATCGATCAAGAGACATGCTTATTAAACTATCAGGTTTAATCCCTTTATTTGTTTTACGGTAACGGCTTCTTCCTTTTTAATTGAACGTTCGGCTGAAGCATTCCATATCTCTCCATGTATCTTAATCTGTCCCCTGCCATTTTTAAAATCGTCGATTGCAATACCGGTACTACCGATTAAGTTTTCTCTGCCTGATACTGCTTTTCTACGTATGGTTTTCCCAACTATGTATACCAGTCCTCCTACAACAGCAAGTGTTGTTAATGCAACCGTCAATACCGACGATACATGCAGCCTGAGAAAGGGCAGGGGGGAATCGAAGAGCATTGCGGACCCCACAATCAGGCAAATCATTCCACCGATAGTCATTAAACCGTGTGAGGTTATAAAAATCTCAAGTATAAATAAAATAAAAGCAAGTGCTATTAAAAATAATCCGGCATAATTGAATGGAAGCGTCTGCATCGAATACAGCGCAATTATTAAAAATAATGCCCCGAGCGCTCCTGAAAAGATTGTGCCGGGATGGATGATTTCGTAAAGTATTCCGTAAAACCCGAGTATAAGAATAAAATAAACCAGGTTCGGATTTGCCAGAACACTGAGAAGATCTTCAGCCCAGCTTTTTTTTATTTCAATAAACTTATAAGTGTTTTCAGTACCGTAAATCTGTTCAGCAAGATCTGTTTTGTCCCTGGCAATGTAATTAATAACATGGTTTGAAAGCGCTTCATCGCTTGTAATTGAAACGCTTTCTTTTACGGATTTGACAGCCCATTCAGTATTCCTGTTCCTGAGCTTAGCTATTGATTCTATAAAAGCCACAGTATCGTTTTCTATTTTTTTAGATAGGGTTTTTGTATTTTCATTATCACCCTGTGATCCTCCGATACCTTCCATACTTACCGGGTGAGCAGCTCCAATGTTGCAGCCGGGAGCCATCGCGGCATATTTTGCAGAAAGGGTAATAAATACTCCAGCAGATCCGGCTCGTGATCCCTTCGGTGATACGTAAACAATGGAGTCAAGTTTTGTGTTTAAAAGCTCCTGTACAATATTCCTTGTGCTTTCCAATAAACCGCCGGGAGTATCAAGAGTAAATAAAACTGCGTCATATTTTTTTAATTCCGCCGTTTTTAATGTTCTTTTCATGAACCTTTCCGTAACAGGTGTTATCGCTTCTTTTATTTCGACAGCGGCAATGGTCTTTTCAAGGCCATAAAGACAGTTTGATACAATAAATAACAATACTAAAAATAACTTCTTCATCCTTTTTTGCTCCTTTTTATGAGTATAGGAATCTTAAGATTAAGTTAGAAATGTATTTCATTATTATAATATAATATACATAAAAATGTAAGTCAATTAAGATAAAGCATAGAGCTAAAGCTTAAAGCTTATAGCTTAATGCTTAGGTTTTTAATCCATTGTTTTTTAGTGTGCCGAGAACAAATTGAATGATGTTCTTTGAAAAATCTGAAATTAGGAAAGCATACTTAATATTTTGATAATCCGGAATATTTTTTATTATTCCAGTGGAATTTGCCAGTGTGATTAATACACCGGTAATAATTATTAGCTGAAAAAGGCCTAAAACTCCGCCTAATAAACTGTCAAGCCATTCAAGTTCAAGAAATTCCATCATATCGATAAAAAGGTAGGATAATTTTCTAATTATAAAATATATAATTGTAAAAATAATTATGAATAGTATGATATATCCTACCTGGGAATTTTTTTGCGATACTATGTGGGGAAGAATTAACGGTACAATCTTGCCGGCGCCGAAAATCCCGGCTATTATCGCCATCAGGCTGAAGATCATATAAATAAAGCCTTTTGAAAAACCCCAGACAAAACCGATTATTATTAACACAATAACAATAATATCAATTATATTCATATATTTTCCTTTTTTCTATTAATAAAATATCGGAAGTTAAGGATTTATATTGATAAAATAATCAAATCAATTTTGAATTGCTAATGGAGATGTGCCTTAAGTTTACAGTTTAAAAAGGTCCTGGAATTATGATTTTTTTTAAACAGAAACTTCAGCAGTTAGTAGGGTATTTATTTTTGAGATACCACAATACGGTTTTCAAAATACCGCTTTCAAAGTTTTCCTCAGCCTTCCAGCCGAGTTCCTTTTCAATTTTAGATGCGTCAATAGCATATCGTCTGTCATGGCCGGCTCTGTCCTCTACAAATGAAATCAATTCTTTATACGATTTTTTATCAGTTCTTGGCTTCTGCACGTCAAGTATGCCGCATATTTTATCGGTGATGTAAAGGTTATCTCTCTCATTCCTGCCTCCGATATTGTAGGTTTCACCGCTTCTTCCTTTATGAAACGCTATGTCAATCCCCTTACAATGGTCTAAAACATAAAGCCAATCCCTTATATTCTTTCCATCTCCGTATATAGGGATTTTTTCGAGTGATAAGGCTTTTCGGATAATAGTCGGAATTAATTTTTCATTATGCTGTTTCGGTCCATAGTTGTTGGAACAATTAGTTGTAATTGTATTTAAGCCGTAAGTATGATAAAAAGCTCTGACAATAAAATCGCTTGAAGCCTTGGATGCGCTGTAAGGAGAATTTGGGGAATAAGCGGTTTTTTCTGTGAATAAACCGGTTTCGCCGAGGCTTCCATAAACCTCATCGGTCGAAATATGATGAAACCGGTATTCCGAATTATCGTTTTTAACAAGCGTGACCAGTCTGCCCCTACCTGCCGGAGATCCCGGCGTAGGCAGGCCAGGCAGGCTGCTTGACCCGGGTGTAGATTCCTTACGCGACAAAGTTGCGTATAACTCTGCCGCGTTTCTACTAGAAGATGCTCCCAGTTGCGATGCACTGAGTTTATCGAAGTGTTCTGACTTTAATACCTCAAGGCTCTGCCTTGTGGATTCTTTATTATCCGGCGGTTTGACTCTCCATGCATTCCTTGCCGCATTACATAAGTTAAAGGTTCCGTTTATATTTGTTTTGATGAAAACATCGGGATCGGCAATGGAATTATCAACATGAGATTCTGCGGCAAAATGAATTACTCCCCGAATATCGTATTCTTTAAAAATAGAATTGATTAATTTCCTGTCACAAATATCACCTTTCAGAAAGTAGTATCTGGGATTACCTTCAACATCTTTCAAATTTCCCGGATCGCCTGCATATGTCAGTTTGTCAATATTTAAAATAAAATAGCTCTTGTATTTATTTATGAAATAAGGAATAAAATTTGATGCGATGAAACCGGCTCCTCCGGTTATTAATATTGTTTTTAAGGATTTATCCCTCAACATATAATTACTCCGGATATTTCGAATTTCTATTTTAATTTCATTTTTTCAATACATTCTTTCAATGAATCCCGCCAATACGGTATTTCAATCCCAAGATCTAATTTAATCTTTGCCTTGTTTAAAACGCTGTATCCGGGCCTTTTTGCCGGGGTGGGGTAATCTTTTGTTTCAATCGGGATGATGCCGCATTTTATTTCCGAAAACTCGCAAATTGCCTTGGCAAAATCATACCAGCTTGCCACGCCTTCGTTTGAATAATGATAAATTCCGCCATTTATATTTATCAATTGATCAATATTTCCCAGGATTGTCTTTGCCAAATCCCTTGCATATGTCGGTGTACCGATTTGATCAAAAATCATTGTGAGTTTATTTCTTTCTTTTGCCAGCCTAATAATATTCCTGACAAAATTACCGCCGTATTGAGAATAAAGCCAGGATGTTCTTATAATTACAGTTCCGGGACAAAATTTATTAGCTTCCCTTTCGCCTTCCAGTTTGGTTTTTCCATAAATTGACAGGGGGTTTGGAATATCGGTTTCAGCATAAGGCAAAGATTTTGTACCGTCAAATACAAAATCAGTCGATAAATGGATTAATTTGGCACCGGCTTTTTTTGAAATAACAGCAAGGTTTCTTACAGCCTCGGTATTTATCAATTCCGCGGTCTTTTCATCGCTTTCGGCTTTGTCTACCGCAGTATAAGCGGCACAATTAATAATGAAATCAAAATTTTCAGCATTAAAAAACTCTTCCAGAGCTTCGGGGTTTGTGATGTCCAGTTCGCCGATATCGGTAAAAATAAAATTCCATGATTGATAGTTTTTTGATAATTCTTTAATTTCAGAGCCAAGCTGGCCGTTTGATCCTGTTATTAAAATTTTCATCATATATTTCCATAAACTAAATTATTTTCAACTTTGTCCAATGATGGGTTAGCCTTGTCTTTATCAGAAATTATTATGTCGTTTAAAGGGATCTGCCAGTCAATTGCAAGAATTTTATCATTGTATGCGATCCCTCTTTCCATATCAGGTTTATAAAAGTTATCGCATTTATAAAGCAGTTCAACTGTTTCGCTTAATACGGCAAAACCATGGGCGAATCCTCTGGGAATAAATAATTGTCTTTTGTTTTCAGAGGATAGTTCGACGCTGACCCATTTCCCACAAGTCGGTGAGCCTGTCCTGATATCTACTGCAACATCGAGGGCTTTTCCAAAAAGAACCCTGACCAGTTTTGCCTGAGTATAAGGATAAAGCTGATAATGCAAACCTCTTAAAACACCGTAAGTTGACCTGGATTGATTATCCTGGACAAAATCTGATGTGATACCTTCTTTATTAAATAAATTCCTGTTATAACTTTCATAAAAATAGCCTCTGTTATCAATAAAAACTTTCGGCTCAATGATAATAACCTCTGGAATTCCAGTCTTAATGAATGGCATAATATTCTCTCCATTATTGATTGGCTATGCTTAATAAATATTGTCCGTATTGATTTTTTAAATAAGGCCTGGCTAAATTCAAAAGCTGTTCTTTTGTTATATATTTTTTTGTATAGGCAATTTCCTCGATACAGGCTATCTTTAATCCC
This sequence comes from uncultured Spirochaetota bacterium, assembly GCA_963783575.1. Taxonomy (GTDB): domain Bacteria; phylum Spirochaetota; class Brevinematia; order Brevinematales; family JAOACQ01; genus CAWEAK01. Next base: position 539,399 of record CAWAOD010000011.1, read on the forward strand.
TGTCTGTGTTCAATTGTCTCGACAAAATTGCTTGCTTCCAGCAGGCTTTCATGTGTTCCTGTATCAAGCCATGCCATTCCGCGTCCTAATAGCCCGACTTTAAGCTTTCCCATTTTCAGGTATTCTTTATTAACATCGGTAATTTCCAATTCTCCTCTTTGCGACGGTTTTATGTATTTGGCTATATCGATAACTTTATTATCATAAAAGTAAAGGCCGGGTACTGCATAATTTGATTTTGCCTTAACGGGTTTTTCTTCAATACTTATAACATTGCAGTCTTGATCAAATTCAACCACTCCATATCTTTCAGGATCATTTACATAATATCCGAAAATCACAGCTCCGTCCTTTGTCTTGTTTGCTTTTATCAGCATCTCAGTGAAACCGTAGCCGTAAAAAATATTATCACCTAAAATTAAGCAAACCTCATTTCTGCCAATAAAGTTTTCACCAATGATAAAAGCCTGAGCAATTCCATTCGGTTCAGGCTGAACAGCATATTCGATATTCAATCCTAGTTTACTTCCGTCACTTAATAAGTTTTTAAATAGCGGCAAATCTTTATCTGTGGATATGATCAAAATTTCTCTTATTCCGGCAAGCATTAAGGTTGATAGGGGATAATATATCAACGGTTTATCAAATACAGGTAAAATCTGCTTTGATAATGATACGGTTAACGGATATAGCCTTGTTCCGCTACCGCCCGCAAGTATTATCCCTTTCCTCATAATCCTGCCCCCTTCTCAAATGTTAATTATTTAAATATAATATTATATCAAGAATGATTTCGTTCAACATTAAAAACTTCTATATAATTAAAACGTTTGACAGTAATACTATTAATAAACCTGACAATTTAAGGAAATATTGATAAAGGAATGTTTGAAATTGATCAAATAAATTATGTCACTGAAATTTTTTTAAGAATTATTATAATACTATGGATGTTAATAGTCAAAAAATGCAAATGATATTCATATTTACATTATGTTATTAAAGTTTTGATTGATGAATCATGTAAATAATTTTTTCCATAGCGGTCTCATCGCATTGCATAATCTTTGGACAGCCCAGGCAATCCCTCCATATTTTTTGAGGAAATTTAGATTTTTCAACTTTAATATATCCAAGCTTTCCGAAAAATTTCTCGCTTATAGTTAGTGCAAATACAGATTTGATGCCTTCTTCTTTTATAATTTCCTCGGCTTTTTCAACAAGCATTTTACCTGTTCCTCTACCTCTCAAATTATCGCTGACGGCAAGTGAGCGAATTTCTGCAAGTTCGGATGAAAAAAAGGAAAAAGCGCAGCATCCTATAATCTTACCGTCAAATTCCGCAACAACAAAATTACGTATTGATTCGATAATTGATTCAACGGATTTCGACAGCATTAATCCCTGTTCCGAGTATGTATTTATAAGTCGGGAAATTTCTAACGCATCCGATAACTTTGCGTTTCGAATACATATTTCATTCTGCACTATCAATTATTCCTTTGATTTTATTTTTTGAAACCGGCCCAATAACTTTCTCTGCTGGCAGGCCGTCTTTAAAAAGAATTAATGTTGGAATACTGTTTACATTATATTGTGATGCTATACCTGAGCTTTTGTCGACATCAACTTTACCGAATTTTATTTTACCCTGATATTCATCCGCAAGACTTTCAACAATTGGAGTAATCATTCTGCAAGGTGCACACCATTCTGCCCAGAAATCAACTAAAACCGGCTTATCGGATTTTACCACTTCAGATTCAAAATTGGTTTCCGAAAGATATAAAACTGCTGACATACTATTACTCCTTAATTTTAAATAAGTTATATTAAAACAACTCATAATTCTAAATTAGAACTTACCATATATTATAATCAATATTAAGCATAAACTCCAGATAAATTTAAGTTAATAATAATTTTGTGCAATAATTAAATCTCATTTACTTGACCTTTTGATAGATTATGCTAACCTATTATAGATAAATTTTTACCCTAAGTAAGGGGAGATTATTAGAATATATTAAAGAATTTTGCTTTAAGGCTTAGGAGACTGTCATGAATACGCCTGATGATAATATTATAAACAAATATAAAGATGTTCCAAGCTGGGTGTTTTATCAGGAGCGTCAAAAAATTGAGCTTTCCAATGACTTGGGTATAATGGATAAAGATGAATTGGCTCTGTTATTCGCAATAACCGAATATGCCGAGAAATATGGCACGACATATCTCCCGATTCAAAATCTTTACAAGTATATATATGACTATGGATTAAGAGTAAATAACAATACTTTAAAAGTTGAAGATAATATTATTAATTTAATTAAAAGCGTTTATATTTCGCTGCACAAAAAAAAATACTGTACGGTGGAGAGTAAGGACAATAAATTGATAGCATTGATACTACTTGATCCTCAAATTTTGAGTCCCGAACAGACCAGGTCAGTGATCAATAAACTGAAAAAAATATATTCTTCGTCCGATCAGGATTATTCGGTAATGTTTCCGGGCAGTGATGATATACCGAAGAGTGGATTATCAGGTAAAATTCTTAACACAGTTTCAATTAAAGAAATGAATAATCAAAAAATCAAGGAATTGGAACAGGCAGGACCGATTACTAAAGTATTTATGCCTTCAAATGAAGATATTGTGGTTCCAACAGATGAATTGAACAGATTATACAATAGGGCTTTTCAAAAAATTAAAAAATATATGTATGAATCAAATGATTTCAGTTCTTTGATTTCACTGAAATTAAAGCAGGCTTTCCCGAATAATCCAAATTTAAACTCATCCTCCGGAATAATGAAAGTTGTAGAAACCGATCCAAAATTTGCAGTTGCATTATCAAATGAAATATTAAATAATACTCATAATAACGATAAAGAAAGGAGTATTAACCAGGCAGCAGATATTTTAAAGAATATGTCTATTATGCAAAGTGAGCAGGCGCAATTGAAAACTCATATGGAAAAATCCATGGAAATGATGTTGAAGATCATGGAAAATTATCCGGTAGCTTTTAATAGAAACCAGCTTCTAAAATTAAGGGAAAAACATACTTTTCTAAAGTTATATACTGAAAGGGATTATATTGATGTTGTAAATAATTTTATTCAGCATTATACATTTTCGGATTCAGTAGATATACCCCCGATTCTGATTCAATTAAAATTGGAAGGTGAAAATAAATATATCCATAGGGAACATTTTTTTTATACTTTTTTTGAAAAAGTTGAATCTATAGCTTTTGAACTAAAAAAAGAATTTGTAACTTCCTGGGAACAGGCAAATTATAATCCTGATAATGACAGGATCTTAAACGATCCCGCAGTCTTTGAAAAATATATTGATAATTATTTCCATAATAAAGATGAATACCTGGCTCAAATGATAGATAATTCCAAGCTTTTGTATAATTTATTCGTTTTTGTCGGTAATAAAGACCTAAATATTAAAAAGCAGATGGATAGATTCTTTTTTTCACCTTCAAGCAGTGATAATCCAATAAAGCGGCCCACCTATGAAATTCTTTTATTTGACAGGAATAAATTATTAAAGGAGGCATATGATCATTCACCAATGTCAATGAAATTTTCTCTTATAAAATTCATATTTAGTTTATTCCGGGGATTTGGCAAACGGATGGAAAAAGCAATAGAAACGCAAATGGTTGAAAAGAAGAATATGCCTAAATTTTCAGAATTATTGCAGCAAAATAAGTCTGCACCCGATGACCAACAGGGCAAAAAAACATCCGTACAGGAACCGGCAAAAACTTCAATTGTTGATGAGAAGAACGAGGCAATAAAAAAATCACTTCAAAACTTCAGGGATGAATTCACCGGGGGTAAAAAAACCGATGAGATGCTTCAATTTTTTGAACAGCACTGGAATCATGTTATTAATAATAATGCCCGGGAAGAGAACCTTAAAATTATAAAGGAAAAGATCCATCATCGTTTAAAATTTATGAAAAATGCGGCACCGCCTTTGATTATTAAAGAAACCAATGATATGATGAAAACCGAGAGTATTTTTAATAATATAGCCGATCATGATTCGCTTAAAAGTTATATCATTCTTTATATGACAGAATATTTCATACAAAAGAACATCAAAGCCGAAAAGAAATAGTTAGCGATAAGAATTTTTTTTATGATTTCAGTATCTCAAACAATTAATAATCCGGAGTATTTAATGAGTGGGCAAACATTAAAAACAAATGGTTTGAGGACCAATATTGAAGTACTGGATAAAATGCTTGGATGCGATTTGACAGACTCACCGGATACAAGTCTTCCCCCTGGTTCTGTATTTTTAATCCGTGGCGAACCGGGAGCCGGTAAAACAACCTTGGGATTACAGATTCTCTCCGCTCAATTAGCCCAGGATGATAAAAATCAGAAAGATGAAGATAAGAAAAGTGAGATAATTTTATTCTCCCTGGAGAAAGATCCGGAAAGCGTCATCGATTATGCAAATAAGGAGTTTGGATTATTTCAAAATATTAATGAAGACCGTATCATGAAAATTGGTGAAGATTTGATGGAGAAGTTTCTAGAAACAATAGTTATAGTTAAAAATCCCATTAATCTGGATCAATTAATTAAGGATTTAGTGGATTCTACTGGTAAAATAATAGACGAAAAATATGGCGAGGCTCTTGCTGGGTTGGCATATGTAATTTATAGCAACATTTTCAAATTTATCAAAAATAAAAAAGCTAAGAAAGAAGTTGAAGAAAAGATAAAAGAAAATATCAAAAAACAAGGAAATGAAAATATTCCAAAAGTAGTAATGGTGGATTCATTGCAGGTACTCTTACATATCGCCCAGAAACTAAGTAAAGATATTGATTCCAGGTTATTCCTGAATGAATTTTGTGCGGCCGTGAGATCGCATTTTAAAGAATCTTTAATCCTGTTTATCGGCGAATATCATTTTCAAGATAATCAGAATTTATTTATCGGATCCGAAAGCTTTTTATGTGATACTGAAATAGTATTATTTTCCGAGCCTGTTTCAATCTCGGATTTAGCTCCTGCCGAAACCAAATATCCCAGCCCTCTTGGAAGTACAACACTTTCAACCTTCGATAAGCAAATGAAGGGAGTTCAGACACAGTCTTTTTGCCGTGTTCTTAAGTCCAGAAGTACCCCGAACCAGTGCCGAAGATGTGCCTATGATATTGTAGCAGGAAAAGGGATCGAATTTTATGAAACCTACCCCGGCGATGGTCATCTTTTATTGTTTGCAGAGAATGAAAACCAGAAGAATATTTGGGAGTCATTTTTTAGTGAAGAATTGCCTCACCTTTATCCCTCGCTCAGGTATGAGTATTTTGACCGTGCCAGCCTTCAAAGAACACCTGCGGCTCAAAGACGCTTCCGTTATGTTCCCCGTCGAACGGATATGTATCTGGCCAGTTTTGACAATTACTGGATCAACTGGTATTCAGAACTTTGTGTCCGGTGGCTGGTATCTTCAGTATTTGAAAATGAATTTAAAGGAAATGAATTAAGCAAAAAAGAGGAGGAAATATTCTCAAAGGCGGTCAACCATATCACGGCAATTTTGTTAAGCGATGATAAGATGGTAGAAAATATATCGGCGGCAATTAAAGTTAAAATTAAGAAGCCTTCAAAAGTATTGGAAATAACACATGAATTGATAGAAAAAATTACCACCGACGAACGCAAAGAAAAAAAGGCGAGCAGGCAGTGTCTCCGTTGCCAATGGGGCCGACAGGTCATCCTACAGGTATGTCATCATATGAATATTACCGGAAACTCGGAATTAGCAAAAAATTCTTTTAACATGGCAATAAATCAATTGAAGAACGCCTTGAATGATGAGATACAAGATAATAACAAGAAAGATTTAATAATTGATATGAAAACAAAAATAATAGAAAGGGTTGAAGATAAGCAAAGAAATATCGTAAATGAATTAGAAGAAGAAGAAATTAAAGATGTCTTTATTCGCTTATTAAAATGGAGCGGTGACATCAGTTTCGCATCGGAATGCGGAATAAAAAACATTGCTTTTGCTAATAATAAATATATTGATAAGCCATGGGAAATTTTGAAGGAAGACAAAAATATTACCTGCTTTTATAAAGACAGAATAAATTCATATTTCAAAGATATTAGTATTAAAGGAATGAATATGGATGTTATCTGTCAGGACATTATTAATAAAACGGTTATTAATCCGATTGATCGCCTATTTAAACCCGATTGTACAAAACTTGTATTACAATTTATTAACAGAAAGAATGATCTTGACGGTAAAGATATTAATTCTAGCAAAATACATGACAGGAATTTAATTTTAATTGCCGAAATAATTTTATCCGTTCTCGATGATAAAGAACGTATAATGCTGCACCAAATCGATCCGGAAAAGTTAAGGCTTTTTGGCGAACGCAAATCCAGAATAATACCGGAACTCGAACGAGATCAACCCGGTCAGAACAGGCCAATTCACAGGCCGTACTGGCTCTTCGCCATGCAGAACAGGAATTTCTATCAGTCAATACCTTATGACGCAAATATCAGTTTTATCATTTATAAAACCGGTATCTGGAATACCTTCATGGAAGATTTGAAAAATAATGATGAAAAATCCAGATATATGGAATTCATTAATGATATTGTTCTTGAAGAAAATCTTATTGTGAATCAGGCAATTAATGATTATAGTGGAATCTTTAATGATATTTGTAAAATTGGTGTGGCTCATCAGGATGATATGAAACTTTCGAATGAAATCAAAAAAGAAAATATTAAGGAATATTTCAATTCTAAATTTTACAGTAAAAGCCACCCTGAAACCTGGGAAGAAATTATCGCATATTTCCTGATGAATCCTGATGAAAGATCTAATAAAAAATTTATTTTTGAAACATCCGTACTGGATTCCTGGTTTGCCACAATGCTTGAGTTTATCTGGAGCTGTGGAGGCAACCTTCGTGTGCTCCCCGATTACAGCATAGTCAATTTAAAAGATACTTTCAAGGCTTTGACACTAGCATTCTATATTATATCTGTAATGTTCAAAAATGGAATCATACCTTATGATTCAACTTTGCAACCGGAGGAGTTTATTAATCGATACGCAGGTAATAATAAAAAAGAAAATAAAAGCAACTGGATTTTTGCGAGGCATTGGTATTCCACATTTATTGATGTTTTATCCTTAAAGAATGAAGGCAAAAAAAAAGAATTTAGATGGAATGAGGATGAAGAAATTGACATAATGCCAATTCCACTATCCATTAATACAGTGATTGATAAAAAAGGTAAGATAGAACATGTTTCATGCTGGGGTGATTGGCATTTTGCCCTTGTTAATGGAACTGAAAATGTCGAACTTGGCATTGATTTGATAAACTATCTCATGAACAGCGACAGTATATGTGAACGTGCATTTGCAAGTGCAACGGTCCCGACCGTAGATGCTTTTTATGAACTTTATGGACATAACCGCTGTTTCAATGTACCCGATCAAAAAGAGAAATTGATTCCTAAAACAACATTTAACCAATTAAAACAGAATTATTTCAGGAATGCAAAATCCAGGTCGCAGATATTTGATTACCACCACTGCATCCGCGAACTTCATTCGGTCCTGGAGTTTACTCGTCAGGCTAAGTATGATAACAACAATAATAATAATAAAAAATGGGATTTGAGCTATGAATTTAAAAATAATTTAACTGTCAAAATTAAAGATGCGCTTATAAAAATAATTGAGTTCTCAGACAAGAATTTTTTGCATTCGTAAATCATTAAAACCTTCAAAAAATAAGTTAATAGGCGGTTCTATATGTATAGTAATGAGAAAATCTATAGGGATAAATATGGTATACCTCATTTACAATGTAATTCTAAAGAAGAATTATTCAGGGGACAGGGGTATGTTCATGCTGTTGACAGAGGCATGCAGATGATACTGATGAGAATTCTCGGGCGGGGGATGACTTCCGAACTCCTTGACTCCAGCGATGAAATGCTGGGGATTGATAAATTTTTCAGAAAAATGAACTGGGCGGGATATACTTCTGAAGAAATAGAAAAATTGACTGAGGAAACAAAACTATATTTAACAGCATATTGTAATGGAATTAATGAGGCTCTGTCAAAAAAATTTCCCTGGGAATTTAAATTGCTTGGAGTGAAATTTGAGCCTTGGGAAATAAAAGATATAATCCAGATTTCAAGGATGATCGGGTATCTGACTCTTTCGCAAGCACAGGGAGAAATGGAAAGGCTGCTTGTTGAAATGGTTCAGGCAGGAATAGGCCGTGAAAGACTGGAAGAATTGTTCCCTGGGATACTTGGGGGCCTTGATATTGAATTGATTAAAAAAGTCGTTATTCAGGAAAGAATGGTACCGAATTCAAAACTATGGAATATAGTGATTCCCAGGATGATGGCTTCAAACAACTGGGTTGTATCCGGTAAGAAAACTGTTTCAGGGAAAGCCATGCTTGCAAATGATCCCCATCTTGAAGTAAACAGGCTTCCTAGTGTTTGGTATGACTTGTTTATTGAATTTGATGGAAGATTTATTTATGGCGCCTCAATGCCAGGCGTTCCGGGAATTTTAATAGGCAGATCCAATGATTTATCCTGGGGAGTTACATATTCATTTATGGATGCAGAGGATTCCTGGGTTGAAAAATGTAAGGATAAAAAATATTACAGGGAAGACGGAGGCTGGTTTCCATTTCATACCAGGAAGGAAATAATTAAAAGAAAAGGAAAAGAGCCTGTAGAATCGGTTTTTTATGAAAATGACCATGGCGTGCTGGACGGTGATCCTTCGGTTGAAGGCTATTACCTGGCAACAAAATGGGCTTCAGGTAAATCCGGGGCGGATTCAGTGATTAATATTCTGAAATTATTAGACGCAACGAATGTAGAGGAGGGAATGAACTGTCTTGGGAAGGTTGAAAGCTCATGGAATTTTGTTTTAGCTGACAGCAAAGGGAATATCGGATATCAGATGAGCGGCCTGATGCCGAAAAGACGCGGGGGTGTCAGCGGTTTTGTACCTTTGCCGGGATGGGATAAACAAAACGACTGGAATGGATTTGAAGACTTTAAAAATCTTCCGCATGTCATTAACCCGAAGGAAGGCTTTTTTGCTACTGCAAATCAGGATCTCAATCAGTACGGCAAAGTAAAACCTATCAATATGCCGATGGGAAATTACAGAGCCGAAAGAATAAAGCAGCTATTAAATCATGATAAAAAATTTGTACCGGAAGATTTTTTTCAGATGCAAATGGATGTTTATTCTATTCAGGCGGAAGAGTTTATGAAAATATTAAAACCGCTTTTACCTGATACAGAAAATGGAAAAATTTTAAAAGACTGGGATTGCCGTTATAATCCGGATTCCAGGGGAGCATTCCTTTTCGAAGAATTTTATAAGGAACTTTACAGGGAAGTGTTCGGCAGCAATATGGGAACTGAACTGATGGATTTTTTAAGACAGGAAACCGGTACATTTGTGGATTTTTTCATGAACTTCGACAGGATTTTATTAAAAGAAAAATCTTTGTGGTTTAATGAGCAGGACAGGGAAAATATATTCAAGAAGACCGCAGATAAAATTATGAAAATCAAGCCAAAACGATGGAAAGAAGTTCAGAAGGTTATTTTCAGGAATATTCTATTTGGCGGTAAATTACCGGTATTTCTGGGATTTGACAGAGGGCCGGTTACAATAATCGGAGGGCGGGCTACCATTCACCAAGGGCAGATTTACAGGAGCGCCGGGAGGGAAACAACTTTCGTTCCAACTTTCAGGTTTGTTATGGACTTTGCAGGGAAAGAATCCTATTCGGCTATGGCTGGCGGACCCAGTGACAGAAGATTTTCAAAATGGTATATATCCGGTTTAAGAGGATGGATAAATGGGAAATTTAAAACGCTAAAGCCAAACCCGGGAAGGAAAATAAAATTTAACTAACGGGAAGGCTTCGCTTATTGGATACGGAAACAATGATTGTTATAAATAGTGCATTATTTGTAATATTAGTGAATATTTATTATAATTTACCCTTAATAAAAGGATGATCAATATGAAACTGATTCAAATCTTTTATAAGACTATTTATTTTCTAACAGGTATTGTGTCTTTAGTTGTGGGTCTTTGGTTCCTTACAGCAAAGCAGTTTTTCTATTATCATGCTCAAGCAACCGGTTTGAAATGGGAACAAATCGATCAAAAGCTGCAGCTCATCATTCTGGCTTTAATGAAGGTCGGCGGCGTTGGATATATTGCACTTTCACTTTTTTTGATTATTTTTACAATAACCGGTGATTTTGAAAAAAACCGGGTTCTTAAAATATCAATTCCAGTAATTACGATATTTTTCTATTGCGGGATTTTTGTAATCACTTTTTATGTATATATGCTGACGAAAGCAAATACTCCCTGGAATTTATCTCTTATTGAGATTATAATGCTTTTTATTGCGATGATTTTATCTTTTATAAAAATAAAGAAATAATAATTTAGTTTCCTTTCCTCCAATGGTTTTGATAATAAAATAATTGGGTTGATTACTTCTATGAAAAACAGTTCATTTGATGGAAAATCAATATGGATATCTACAATAAAATTAAGTTTACCGATGTTATTGTCAAATGTATTAACTACATTTTATACAATAATTGATACATATTTTATTTCTTTAATCGATAAAAAATCGACGGCTTATATAAGTGCCGTATCAATCATTAACCCGGTGTTTTTTATTTTTATCGCTTTAAGCAGCGGTTTATTTATAGGAATAAGTTCTTTAATAGCCAGAAGTTACGGCGAGGGCGATGAGAAGAAAGAAGCAAGCGGATTAATATCGGGACTGACCATTTCAATCATTATTTCAATCATTACACTTTTATTCGGTTATATTTTTTTAAAAGATTTGGTAAGGCTCTTTGCAGGAAAAGAATTGTCGGCAGTAGCAATCAAAAGCGCCGAGGAATTTTTATTTTATTTGCTTCCAGGGTATTGCCTGATGCTGATCGGGAGATCATTATTCGGCGTTTTACAGGGGAAAGGACAGAATTTTCATATTGCAATTGCCGTTTTAATTTCTAATATATTAAACTGCATATTGGACCCGGTATTCATATTTTATTTTAAGATGGGTGTCGGGGGCGCGGGTCTTGCGACAAGCCTATCAATACTATTTACTGCAATATATGTACTGACATTATTTGCATTTAATAAATTTAAAATATCATTTGGTATTAAATATCTGAATTTTCATACAATCAAGGAAATATTACAGATTGGGATAACTCAATCCATAGGCATCTTATCATTATCAGTTTCATTCATCATTGTAAATAAAATTGTCGGCTCTATAGGTGAGACGGAAATGAATGCGTTTGGTCTATGCGGCAGGCTTGATCAATTAACATTTTTACCTATATTTGCGATTGCTTCATCAACAGTAACAATAACCGGCTATTATTTCGGCAAAAAAAATTATAATATCATCAAAGAAATATTTATAAAGAATTCGATTCTTGGAATCCTTAGTATGCTGGCATTAATATTGATTTATATTATTTTTTCTCCTCAATTATTCGCTTTATTTTCCGACAATCAAACCGTAATAAATAAAGCTGTTTATCAGGCCCGGATAGTTTCATTAAGTTTCCTTGGGATAGCGCTGGAATCAATAGCAGTATCCACATTCCAGGGGATGAAATATCCCCCGCCGTCTTTTTTGCTTATAATAATCAGAATGTTTATTGTAATCCTTCCGCTTTCTTATTTTTTTGTATTTTTTTTAAAATTAGGTATGAATGGAATATTTATTAGCTATATAATCGCTCATATCAACACAGGCATAATTTCCTGTATCTGGATTTATTATTATCTCAAGAAATATAACTTATGGAGAGAAACTGTTAAAGTTGAAAATCCGGCTCTGATCCGATTTTAAAGAACCTTCAGCTTTCAAACCTTTTGCAATATGATACATTATTATAAATACTGCAATTTTCTTTGTAATAAATCTTTCCTATAACCTTCTAAAATTATCATCTCTGATCCTTCAGGCCGGAAGGTCTTAACAATAAAGTGTCAACGGCAGACTTTTCAATGCTTTCTTTACTGAACGGCATTGTATGGTACTTAAGTTCAGCCCATAACTTCATCTGGTCCTCGCGGTGCGGATTGAAAATCTGTGCACTCTCACCGGAAGATAAAATAGTCTGCATATTATCAGGATTTTCAAGAGGGATAATATGCCTTTCATTGGCTGCGAATGCAATGTTATATTTTAAAGGCGGAAAAGTATAACTAAATGCAAAAGCTATGGAAGTTGGGCTTCCTGCAAACGGAAGAGTCTGTATGCTGTTAAAAAACAAATTGATTACAGGAACATTGCCAAGGATCTGATGCTTTAAATTTACTGTCTGCACTTTATTCAGAGTCCATTTTGACGGATCTTTTCCATAATTTGCGGCCAGGTATTTGATTGCGCTCTTCAAGCTGATTTTTGCTATGTCATCCCTGGTTTCTATTTTATCTGTTGTAAAAACATTGTCAAACCATGGATTATTTGCATTGGATATTATTTTAACCAGCGATTGAATATGTTTGAGCGGCAGGTAAAATCCCCATACCTGCTTTTGCTCAAGTTCATCATTGAACGTATTCACATCCATATATGAATACCAAACAGAAAAAATAGAAGCTCCAATGCTGTTTAGATCATAACGGGCATCCCATTTCCTGGCATAATCCAGGACTTTTGCTTCCAATTCGTTATCCGGCTTTAATGCGGCTAGGTATTTATTTAAAGTTTGAGCGGCATAGGAGAAATTATCTCCCTGAATTTGCTTCATATCTTCCATAGTGATCGGTTTACGGTTCGATATTAATGTGCTTAACTGATGGACAAGGCTTCTGGCTCTGTAACCTGGGTGGAACCAGTCATAAGTGAATTTATAGGGATATGCGTCGGTTACTGTTTTATTATTTGCCGTTGCGACAAAACCTGTAGGAGGATTGAATAAATTGGGCAAAAGGCTGAATGGGATGTAACCTTTCCACTCATATTCCCCGGTCCATCCCGGTACCGGGACGGTACCAAGGTGCTTTGAATTCCTTATTGGTATTTTCGCTGCTGCCTGGTAGCCGATATTACCCTGGATGTCGGCGTAAATGAAGCTTTCACCCAGGTTATCCCAATAGCTTAAGGCGCTGCGGAATTCATCCCAATTCCTGGCCTGGTTTAGCATAAAAATGGATTTTATTGAGATGCAGCCGTCATGAACGGCCCAGCGAAGCGCCAGAGGTTCGCTTCCTTTCCATCTGTCCCTTTGAAGCGGCAACCATCTCCCGGCGAAATTGGTTTTATTTTTTACATCCTGCAGGTCGTCTTTGGTAATTTTAACCAGGTCGTTTACAATAGGTCCATGGCGGGTGAAAAGAAGATCAAGTACCACGGGCTGTTGGCCTTTTACATTAATGACTTCTTTTTTCTTTTCCAGATCGTACCATTTGCCCATATAAAGATATTGTTTTGGGTTTTCCGGATTATCAAGTTTTTCCATATATAAATCCTGTACATCGGGATTTAAATTAACAAATCCCCAGGAAATATCCTTGTTATGGCCTAATAGAATGAGAGGTTCTCCGGGAAGCGAAAAACCGCTGACGTCGAAACGCCCTCCATGCAGGCCGACTTCATACCAGACGGAAGGAATATTAAGGCCCATATGTACATCACAGGCAAGGATCGGTTTGCCGGATTCTGTATATTGCCCGCTGACGGCCCATGCGCCGCTGGCCCAGCCGAATGTCGATGAACCGGTAATATAGTCTTCCAGGCTTACCGTTCCTTTGATTTTATTGTTTTTAAGCCAAATATATTTATCCGCAAAATAATTTTCCGGGATAATATTGTTTTTTTTAGATTTATCGATTCGGGATAAAATGTTTTTCCTCCAGGAATACTTTTCCAGTTCTTTTGTAATTATTTCGGGATTGTCCTCATCCCAGGCCGGAAGCGCATCATCCGTCATTTTTTCGCCAAGTTTTGCTATCATCTGTGCCCGGAAAAGTTCATAACTGAAGTTTACGGCATTCAATAAAGCCATTACATTTCCAAAACTCATCGAATCAAGTGGCGTCCATTTTGAAGGTTTAATTTTCAGTAAAGTAAATTCTAACGGCAAGTTATCTTTATGAGTGTCTATATAGGCGTTAATACCGTCGCAATATGCCTGCAATTGGGCTTTAATATCATCATCCAGCAAAGGATATGATTTTTCGGCAATTCTGCGCATCCCGTATACTCGCATTGCCTTATCCGTACCGACTCCTGGTTTTCCTACCATTTCGCTTAAGGTTCCGTTTCCAAGGCGGTGATGAATTTCCAGCTGATATAAACGGTCCTGTGCATGGACATACCCCTGCGCGAAAAACAGGTCATGATCGTTTTCAGCATATATGTTAGGTATTCCCCATTTATCCCTCCTGACAGTTACATTTGACTGAAGTCCTTTTACTTCAAGTTTCCCGCTGACCTGCGGCCAGGGTTTTGTTATTAAGAATGTTATCATAATAGCCGCAATCAAAATGATGACAGCTATTACAATTCCTGTTATTTTAATAACTTTCAGCTTTGATTTTTTTTTCATTTTTATACCTCATTTATCTTAAAATTCGCCTTCCACATATTTTGTTCCGGCTGGAGTTTCAGATGTTTTTTCTTTATGTGACCAGAGGATAGTTTCAATATATTCAGCCATATAAGAGACTGTAGGATCCTCAAAAATAACGTTATTGACCGGCAATTCAACTTGAAAATCCTTCCTCAGCCTTGAGATCAAACGGGCATTCATCAGGGAATCACCGCCTAACTCAAAAAAGTTGTCATAAATTCCGATGGGTTTTATGCCCAGAGTTTCTTCCCATATATTTATAATCGTTTTTTCCAGGTCATTTCGGGCGGGAGTATATTCTTTTTTCAGGTCTGGCCTGGAACCGAATGAAAGGGCTGAGTTTTCTGCGGTTGAATTATTAATTGAAAGATTAATGTCTGAAAGTATGATTTCATTCGGTTTAGATCCTGATATTACAACCTGCGGAGGTATCCCCCGGATCATAAGACGATCAAAAAGTTTTCCGGCGTTCTGTGGAATTTCGCGGCCGGTATTATCCCAATTTAACGTAATCCATTCGGTGCTGCTGAATTTATTGATTTCCCGGATAAATGAATCAAGCCAGGTATATAAAGATGAGTGAACCGGGGAATTTGAACTTCCGGTATACCCGGTAATAGCAGAGTTTACTGCGATGAAATCAGGGGGATTTTGTGAAACGGCAGTATTAAGATTATTAATCTCTTTTTTAACATTATTTATAAGACTATTAAAATCAATAATATTGAATGCGTTGAGTGAACTGATGGTTTGCTCCGCTAACAAAGCGGTTCCATACAGGATACCGTCAACCCTGCCGGAAATCTCTGCCGCTTTTTTAAACACTTTTTCCATATCGCTTAATATTGTAAGATCTGCTTCTATAAAATCGATACCTGTAATATTTTTTAATTCGGCAGCATTTTCAGGAATAGTATAACCCGGGCGTTGAGTCATAATAATCTTGGCATTATACTTTTGAGCTAAATTCCGGGCAATCGAAATTTCTATTTCATTGTGTGAATTTAGAAAAAGATAAGTGCCTTTTTCTTTCAATATACCGATATGATTAAATGGTTCTTCAAGCGTAACCGGTTCAAAATCCTGAACCCAGCGTATATTCCTTCGATAAGCTGTTGCTTTATTTGCTTCTTCTATCATAATATCGGAAATAATGGTTTCCGCAAGACCTTCTGATTTGATTTCTATTGCAGGATCTTCAGGGCTGATATCTATTAAACGGCATTTCAGATGCGGAAACAAAAGGGGAATAGTTTTCATTAAACCGATAACCGGCTGGAGGTTCAGATCGATCCGGTCATTAGAATTTATTTCAAATAGATTATTGAAGATCGAGGTAATCCTGATTTCTGATTTAATTTTACTTCCGGCTGTATAACTTGATAATAAAAGAAGGTTTTGAAAATCGCTTATTCCCTCATCGGACTTCTGAAGTCCCCAAAGATATAAAATATTATCAATAGGTTTTTCCCGGTTCTGTATTTCTTTAAATAATGTTAAATAATCTTCGGGGTTATCTGTGGATATAATGAACTGACCGCCATTGATCTTTTTATATCCTGAACCTCTTCGGATAATAATCAAATCCTGTCCCCGTTCCGATAAATTTCCGATTAATTTTTCACTAATTTCACTGTCATCAGTGAGAACCAGCCATGTGTTACCTTGCCGATAATTTTTCTTTAAAATGGGAACCATCGATTTTTTGAAAAAAGGCAGGTATATTTGTCCGGATAAATCCTGATAACCGGATGATGTTTTTTTTATTTGAGAAAGATCCGGATAGATCCAGCATGGTTTTTTGTCGAAAGGGTAGGCCGGCAGCGATACCCTGCACCTGGATTCTTCCTTAAAATACTTGTCCCAATCAACAGTAACACCTGAGAGCCAGAGCTGCGACAAGGTTTGCTTTATGTGTAAAACCGGGCTAATATTTTCCTTTTCCTGAAGCATTGAATTCAATATGGTATGGTCTTTAGATATCCCCGGATGCTGGCTGAGCAATGTTTTAAGAGTTCTACCCGGGCCAATTTCTAACAGAATCCAGTCGCTATTTTCCAGTAATATTCCGGAAGCATCATAAAACCTGACAGTATTCCGTAGATGATTGACCCAGTATTCCGGGTTTAAGGCATCGTCGCCCTTCATCCAGTCTCCGGTTAGAGTTGATACATAGGGAATAGTTGGTTTATTGAAACGGATTGTCTTTACTTTTTCTAAAAAAGCCGGAAGGATTTGGTCCAGCATTGAGGAATGGAATGCATGAGAAATACTGATCTTCCTGACGAAAATACCCTGGCCATCCAGATTTGTTTTTAGATTTGCGGTATTTTCTTTAGGTCCTGAAATGGCGCAAAGGGATTGACCGTTAACCGCTGCCAATGATAAGCAACCGTTTAATAACGGAAGTATTTTCTCTTCTTCCAGAGAAACAAGCAGCATATCGCCTTCTGGAAGACTGTTAACAAGGCTTGCCATTGTTAATACAAGGTCGATGGTATCTTCTAAAGACATAACTCCGGCAAGACAGGCGGCTGTGTATTCTCCGATACTATGCCCGGTCATCGCTATTGGAATGATTCCCCATGATATCCAGAGCTTTGCAAGACTATACTCTATTATAAATATTGAAGGCTGTGAATATAACGCCGTATTTAATATTTCCATGGCTTTTTCAATATCACCGGACTCGGGGTAAATAAATGATTTCAAATCTATCCCGGAAAACTTTGTCACGATAGTAAAACACTCATCCATTGTCTCCTTAAAAAAGGGCTCCGATTCATACAACTCCTTCCCCATATTAACATACTGCGAGCCCTGCCCCGGAAATAAAAAGACAGTTTCTCTTCCTGTTTTCTCCTCAATTTTCCTGTATATTTTTGGAGAAGTAATATCACTCAGCGCATTCCTGGCTTCCTGTGCGTCCTTGCAGATAAATGAAAGACGGTGGCTGAAGGTTTTGCGTCCTGCGGCAAGTGTGAAGGAAGCATCCGGAAGGATTGAAGCTTTATCTGAACTGAAATAAACCGACATCTCCCTGGCTTTATTGACCAATGCCGTTTCAGATTTTGCAGATAGATTGATTATATAATATTTAGAATTACCGGAATCTTTAGATTTTTCAGTAAACGGGGCTTCCTGCAAAATTACATGGGCATTTGTCCCTCCGATACCGAAAGAACTGACCCCGGCACGCCTTGGCGAGCCGATTGCAGGCCCTTGCGAATCCTTGGTTTTCCAGTCAACAGTAGTGGTATTGACGTAAAACGGGCTGTTTTTAAAATCGATCTTTGGGTTAGGAGTTTCAAAGTTCAGGCTGGCTGGAATCTTTTGGTACTTTAATGAAAGAACTGTTTTTACTAAACCTGCGACACCGGCCGCCGCGTCCAGATGCCCGATATTGGTTTTTACGGAACCGATCGCACATGAGTTTGGTTTGACATTGCCGGTATTAAAAGCCTTAGTAAGTGCGGCTATCTCAATAGGGTCGCCGATAGCCGTTCCGGTACCATGAGCTTCAATGTATGATATTGACTCGGGCTTCAAATTAGCCAGAGTTATTGCCTCGTAGATTACGGAAGCCTGTCTTTCGAGGCTGGGAGCAGTATATCCCGCTTTTAGAGAACCGTCATTATTGATTGCCGAACCTTTGATTATTGCATATATCTGATCATTGCCATCCAGCGCTTCGGATAAAAGCTTCAGCACTACAATTCCAGCTCCGTTGCCGATTACTGTCCCCTGGGCTTTTGCATCAAAAGCACGGCAGCGGCCGTCAGGAGAAAGAACAATACCTTCGTTATAGAGGTATCCTGATTTTTGCGGAATCCTGAGGGAAACTCCTCCCGCAAGGGCCATATCGCATTCTCCAAGCCGAATGGCCTGGCAGGCCGTATGTACTGCAACTAATGATGTTGAACAGGCTGTTTGTATTGTTAAGCTAGGGCCTTTCAGATTTAGTTTATATGAAATCCTTGTCGCAAGAAAATCTTTGTCGCTAGCAACCATTATATGATACCCGCCTCCTTCTTCCATAAGGTTCCTGTGAGACTGAAGATTATTATATAAATAAGTGTTCATTCCTGTACCGGCATAAACTCCAATCCTGCCCCGGTAAATTTCGGGATTGTACCCTGAGTCTTCAAGAGCCTTCCAGGCTTGTTCCAAAAACAGTCTTTGCTGAGGATCCACAAAGGAGGCTTCACGCGGGCTATAATCAAAAAACGGCGCATCGAAATTTTCGATGTTGTCAATTATGCCGCTTGATCTTACATACCGCGGATTATTGTATATTTCAGAACTGATTCCGGAGGCTTTTAATTCATCATCGGTAAATGTAGAGATACAGTCCCTTCCCGCTGCAAGGTTTTTCCAGAAGATTTCCGCATTTTCAGATTTTGGGAAACAGCAAGATAAACCAACGATTGCTATATCGTTCGGATTGATTTCTTCAATATATTTTTTCATATATTTACCATCCAATTTTCTTATTCGATATAAAGAGGAAGCCTGTTTGATTGTCAATTCCTCAATTTTAATCAAGAAAGAATTATATCTGGATCAAACGGCATGTTTGTTAAAAATCAAGACGGCTCTTTTTTCTCAAATCCCTCTGGGAATCTATTTGAGAAATTTTATTTTTCCTGGCCTCCACATTTTCTTCATCGAGAGTTTTTCCTGCATATGATGTATTTTGCGAAAGGTAAACCGCCAGAGAAGAAATTGTCGGATATTGAAACATCTCGACTATGCTGATGGGTTTTTCGGGAAATTCCGGTTCTAACTTTGTATGCATCTGTACCATAAGCATAGAGTTTCCGCCAAGCTCAAAAAAATTATCATTAACACCGATCTTATCAAGCTTAAGTGCATCCTGCCAGATAAGTGCGATCTTTTGTTCCATATGGCTTTTTGGTGCAACATAAACGCTTTCCAGTTCCGGCCTGATATAGTCCGGCACCGGCAGTGTTTTCCGGTCTATCTTTCCATTTGGTGTTTTTGGAAATTCTTTTAAAAACACGAAATAAGAAGGGATCATATATTCAGGAAGTTTCTCTATAAGATAATGCCGCAGACCGCTTGTAGTAACCCCTGGATTTGAGCAGATGCAATATGCGATTAGCCTTTTGTCCTGAGGTTTATCCTCACGGACTATGACTATCGACTCTTTTATCGATTCATGCTTTGAAAGCACGCTTTCAATTTCTCCAAGTTCTATCCGAAATCCTCGGATCTTCACCTGAAAATCGCTGCGTGATAAGAATTCAATATTGCCATCCGGCAGGTATCTGGCAAGATCTCCTGTTTTATATATTCTTGATTCATTATCATTAATAAAAGGATTTTTAATAAACCGTTCATCCGTTAATTCTTTCCTGTTGTAATATCCGCGGGCAACTCCATCCCCGCCGATGTAAAGATCTCCGGTTACTCCAACCGGTACCGGATTAAACCTGCTGTCCAGGATATACATTTGGGTATTGTCAATCGGTTTTCCGATAGGGATTGGATACCGCACTTCTTCAATTTTGTAAATACTTGACCAGACTGTGGTTTCAGTAGGGCCGTACATATTCCAGACTTCACCTGAACATTGCACGAGCTTTTCTGCAAGCTCCGGTGGAAAAGCCTCTCCGCCGCAGAGAATTTTCAAAGTTTTGCTGCCCTTCCAGCCGTTATCCAGTAGAAGTCTCCAGACAGAAGGTGTTGCCTGCATAACTGTCACGTTGTTTTTATCGATTTCTTCAGCAAGGGCTTTTCCATCAGTAATAGTTTTCTGGTTCATAAGAATAACCTTAGCCCCTGTTGTAAGAGGCAGGAAGATTTCAAGGCCAGCGATATCGAATGAAATGGTTGTGACTGACAATAAGGTATCTTCCTCTATTAGACCGGGATTCTTCCGCATTGAGTTAAGAAAATTTACTATTGCGCGGTGAGGAATCTGAACGCCTTTCGGCTTTCCTGTTGAACCGGAAGTATATATCATATAAGCCAGGTTATGAAGGCTAACTTTTATATCCGGATTCAGTGAACTTTCTTTATTAATGTCTTCATTATCTTTATCCAGGCAGACCGGCTTGATAAAAGGGAAAGAAAAATAGTGCAGGAATTTTTCCTCGGTGATGGAAGGAATAGCGCCATTCTGCGAAATATCTTCAAGAATCAATGCGATTCTGTCTTTCGGATAAATGGGGTCAAGCGGCAAATAATAGCCTCCGGCCTTTAATATCCCTAATAATGCTGCGATAAGATTTAGCGAGCGTTCAAGGCAGACCGGCACTACCGATTCTTCCTTAACACCAATCCGCTTCAGATAATGTGCGATACGGTTTGCTCTTTGGTTAAGTTCGCTGTATGTAATGGATTCTCCTTCAAAAAGGATTGCTATCGCGTCCGGTCTTTTATCTGCCTGTGCTTCGAAAAGTTTGAACAACGGCTTGTTCGGGTATTCTGCTTTTGTAGAATTCCATTCCCGCAAGAGTTGATCTTTTTTCGAATCGGGAAGAAATTGCATTGATGTTAACGGGTTTTTCATATCCCGGCAGACAACATCAAGTAATGTGATAAACTCAGTGCTCATTCGCTGTATTGTATCTTTTGTGAAAAGACCGGTATTATACTGGAATGAAAAAGCAAATCGATTTTCAATGTCTGCTGCCAGAAGGGTCAGATCAAATTGAGATGATTGGCATCCAAGCGGAAGAAGCCTGACTTTTAGTCCCGAAATATCTGTATCTATAGGCATTTCGTTCAATGAAAACCCTGATAAACCTGCAAGTTCCGGGTTCGGTGATTTCTGGTATGAAAACATAATTTGAAAAATCGGCGAGCGGCTTAAATCACGGGCCGACTGGAGCTTGTCCACAATAAGTTTAAAAGGATAATATTGGTTTTCAAATACTCTAAGTACATTGGTCCTTACAGTTTCTAGTAAATTCCGGAAGCTTTCGCTGCCTTCAAACCGAGTCCTGATAGGTATTGGGTTTATGAAATAACCGCTAATCGGGAAAAACTGCGCGCTTTTACGGCTTGCGCTGGGCGTACCGACAATAATATCCATCTGTCCGGTATAGCGGTATAAAAAAACATAAAAAACCGACAGCAAAAATACAAAAGGCGTGCAATTGTATTGACCGCATAACCGTCTGATTTCATCACTCAATGGCTTTCCTGTTTCTGTAAATACCGAATCTCCTTTAAATGTCTGAACGGGAGGTCGCGGCAAGTCCGTATTTATGCTCACAGGTTGAATATCTCCGCTTAATTCTTTCTTCCAGAATTCTTCCGCCGGCTGATTTTTTTCAAGGTATTCCCGTTGCCATTCTATAAAATGATAATATGATCCGCTTTCTTTTATTTCTCCTGCTGTTCCGGTTTTTTTTATCCTTGAGTAATACCCGCCAAGGTCTGAAGCTAAATAAGACAGCGACCAGAAATCGGTAATAATATGGTGGAACACTAACAACAGCAGATAATCCCCGGTGTTCTGCTTTCCGATGAAAACTCTCCATAAGGGTAATGTTTCCAGATCGAAAGGTTCGTTAGCTTTTTGGATCAACAATTCTTTGCAGGCTGATTCGCTTAAATTCATAAGATCAAGTTTTTTCATTTCAAAAACAAATTCTTTTTCAATTTTTTGCAGTACATTGCCGTCTTTCATGATAAACCTTGTCCTGAGAGCAGGATGCATTCGTGTCAAGGCGGTAAAAGCTTTTTCCAGGGCATTGCAGTCAAGTGGTTCGATCATTTTAAAAGCATATGATAAATTATACGCGGAATTTGCCGGCGACATCTTCTGGATGAACCAGAGTGCCTGTTGACCCTGAGACAAAGGATATTCATCCGGTATAACTTTATCTGCGCTGGAACGAATGACTTCAGCGATATTTTCCATGCGGTCCAGAATAAGCCCGCTCATTTTTTGTATGCTGATTCCTTCAAGAATTTCAGCCATAGAAATATTAACCCTTAACGAAACCTCGATTAAATGAGTCAGATCAATAGTCATCAGCGAATCAAGACCATAAACCGCCAGATTTTCCAGGATATCGATTTCATCCTCACGTCTCTTCAGGATTTTTGAAATTTTCTTCCTGAGATACATCGAAATAATATTCTGTTTGTCGGCTTTCTGACTGACCAGTTTTAATGTTGATAAAATGAAATCATCTACCTCAGGTGATTCAGCTTTAGTATTAGTTTCTATAATTTCAGGCTGATTTTGGTTCATTTCTTCAATAATACTTTTGCCGATAATCTGCAGATCATCTTCCAGGAATTTCTTTTTGCAAAGCTGCCTCTGGATTTTACCGCTGGAGGTCTTGGGTATGCTCATAAAGCGGATAAAAACGATGGTATAAAGCTGTATTTCAAATTGTTCCGAAACCGCTTTTCTCGCAGCATCTACGATTTCTTTTAAATCTTGCTTCGCGAAATCACGCTTTATCTCAAACACTCCTGCCAGCTTTTCTTCGCCCTCAGCCTCAATTGAAAAAGCCGCGGAACTTCCGGGAACAAAACCAGGATGGCTTTTTTCAATAACGTATTCAATATCCTGAGGGTAGAAATTTCTTCCTCGGATAATTATCAAATCTTTAATCCGGCCAGAAATATACAGTTCACCGTTCCTTAAGAAGCCAAGGTCGCCGGTCCGTAAAAACGGGCCTTCTCCGTCAGATAAAACCGCTCCGAATGTCTTTGTAGTTTGTTCTTCCTGTTTCCAGTAACCGCCGGCCACGCTCTTACTTGCTGTCCAGACTTCACCGATTTCCGAATCGCCGCATTCCGTCAGTTTCTCCGGATCTACGATTTTTACTTTTACATCTTTAAAAACCTTGCCGGAACTGACTAAAGTCTTGCTGTTATCACCTGTAGAAATTTCTACCAGATTTCTGCCGAGTTTATCTGCGTCAATATCGATAGAAAGATGTAGTTCAAGATAGTTTTTACCAGTAACTATTAGTGTTCCTTCAGCCAGGCCGTGACATGGGTGAAACGCTTCCTTTCTGAATCCGTATTCCTTGAATGTGTCATAAAACTTAAGCATTGTATCTTCGCGGACCGGTTCTGCCCCGTTAAATGCAACTTCCCAGGATGAAAGATCAAGTTGTTTTTTTTCTTCTTCCGTGATCTTTTGAACGCAAAGTTCATAGGCAAAATTCGGACCCCCGCTGGTTGTGGCTTTGTAGTCGCTAACCGCTTTAAGCCAGGTAAAAGGTTTCTGTAAAAATGAGAACGGCGACATTAATGTTACGGGAAAGCCTCCGTATATTGGCTCAAGAATTCCTCCGACAAGACCCATATCATGATAAGGAGGCAGCCAGACAACACCACGGCTTTGGTTATTTAGCCCGAAATTATTATGAATCGTTTCAAGGTTATGTATGACATTTTCATAGGTTATCATTACACCTTTCGGGTTGGAAGTCGATCCGGAAGTATATTGCAGATAAGCCAGTTCATTCTGACGGACGTTTACAGGTTTATAATTATTAATCGAATCATTGGGAATAGCTTCAAAATCAATCCATTCAATGTTCTTTAATGCCGGTTTTGTTTCAAATAATTTATCCATTTTCATTAATATGCTTTGTACGGTCAATACAATAGCTGCACCGGCGTCCTGAAGCATGGTTTCGATTCTTATGTCAGCCCGGTTGATTTTTGGCGGGTACGACGGCACCGGGACCATACCGGCGTATAAACATGCGAAAAATCCTGTAATATAATCAAGTCCAGGCTGGAAGAAAAGCAGGATCCGGTCGTTTCTTTTACCGATCATCTGAAGGTATCCGGCGGTATTTCTGACCCGCTTGTCAAACTCCGCGTAAGTATATATTAATGGAACTTCCGAAGCATCGGTTATGAAAGTGTATGCCGTCTTGTCCGGGTCACTTAAAGCAAGATTTTTTAAAATATCCGGAATGGATAATTGCTTTTGATTATCTTGTTTCACATTGATGCCCTCTTTTTTTCTTTTTCACAATGATGCTAACAGCTTCAAACGGCGTCAATTATTATCTTTAAAATTGACAGGTAATTTCCGGCAATGCTTTCAATAGTAGACTGCCGGTAATAATTACTGCTGTAAACCCATTGTAGGAAAAGTTGTTCATGGCTTATAAAGCAAATACATTCAAGCGGAAAAAAGTAATCTTCATCGGGTCCGGCGCGCATACCTGGATTTTCTTTAGCCACCCTTATATTTGGAACTTCATAATCTACACGGCCAAGGTAGTTGAATAACAATTTACAGCCTTTGAATTCCATCATTAATTTTTTAATCCGTATTTTATTTTCATCACCAAACCTGCACAATAATGCATAGCCTAATCCGGAATTGGGCGCTTTTTTAAACTGCTCATCTATAAATCTTACCTTTTCGAATATCGAATCATTTTGTATTGAATTCATATCCGACTTCTTTACAATAAGCGACCGGCTTGTGGCAAGAAAACCGACTGTCCTGCTAAGATCCATATCTTTTGTAAAAGGATAACCGATGCGCCCCGAATCGGTAGCTTCAAAATAAACCCAGTCCTCATTCATCCGCTGGCAGACGGATTCTACTAATGGCACCATTAGCAAATTATCAAAAGAAGTTTGATAATAAGCCGGAATATCCTTGAAGAGTTTTTGAGTTTCATTTTCAGAAAGAGCCATAGTATACTTTTTAAGAGAACCTTCGGTAATTTTTGCCGAACCCGGAAAATCAGATTTCAAATTTAAAGTTTTATCCCAGGGTAGTTTTGACCAATATTCAACTTCAGATTCTAACTCCTTCGAATAGCAATACGAATTGAGAGCTGCAACGTAATCGGAAAAAGGAGTGATTTCTCCCGGAAGATAAATCTTGCCATCCTGCAGGATTTGCTGATAAGCGGTTAAAAAATCATTCAGCAGAATTGTAAGAGAGGTTATATCGCAGAGCAGGTGGTGCGCTACTATTAAAAAGCGGTTTGGCCGGCCTTTACCCATATTAAAATAAGCTATCCGGATCAGCGGTCCGTTAGTTATATCAAGTGAATTTTGTATCTTTTCGGCAGCCGCTTCAATGGCATTTTTTTGATCGTCTTCTTTGATATCAGAGTAATCGAATGCTTCAAAAGGAACATCTTCAATGGAATTTTTTATATACTGTTTCCATATTCCATTTTCCTTGACAAACCTGGCTTTCAATACTTCATGACAATCGAGCAGATATGAAAAAACCTGTTTTATTAGAGACGGCTCTAAAGGAAGATCTGTTTCCAATAATCTGCACATATTATAGCGCGCTGGATTTATCCTGTGTATGATTGAATCTAAAAAAGTAAACTGGTTGTAGCTCAGAGGGATTGATCTTTCTATTCCTGTTTTCTCTTTTTCTGCAACTATAACTTTTTTCATAGAATCAAGTTTTTTAATATCAGCCAATTTGGCTAATTTTGCAATAGTTGGGTTTTTTGACAAATCACCGGGATTAATCATTAATCCCTAATGATGTGCCATATCAATTACTCTCAAGCCTGTAAGTGAATCACCTCCAATCTGAAAGAAATCATCATAAATTCCAATTTGCTCAAGTTTCATAACAGTCTGCCAGATGGATACGAGTTTCTTTTCTGTATCGTTTCTTGGAGCAGTATATTTAGATTCCCTGCTTAAGCCCGTACCACCCCTGGATTTTAATTTTTTTCTATCAATTTTACCTGTAAGAGTTAAAGGCAAAGAATTCATTTTAATAAATGAAACCGGGATCATATATTCAGGCAGGCGAACTTTGAGAAAATCGACAATTTCACCCAGCTTAATTTCTACATTATTTTCCGGAACGAAATATGTTATTAACTGTTTTTCACCCTGATTTTTATCCTCAGCCATTACCACGGCCTCTTTTATACCAGGAAACCCAAGCATAACAGTTTCTATCTCCGATGATTCGATCCTTATTCCTTTGATTTTTAATTGCAGGTCCCTACGGCCAAGATGTTCCAGACAACCGTCCGTACGAAGCCGGCCAATGTCTCCGGTAAAATACATTCTTTCCGGACCGCCGTCCGGATTTTTCTTGAAAGATTTTTCCGTCTGGTCATCCAGTTCCCAATATCCCGGAGATAGGTAAGCGCTTTTTATAACTATCTCGCCCGGCCTGTTGTAATGTACCGGATTGCCGGCTTCGTCAACCAGCAGAATTTCGGTATCCGTAACTTTGTAACCTACTGGAACAAGGTTCCCGATAAGTTTTGTGTTTTTATCAATGGGATATTGCCTTATAACATTCAATTCCGTTGCACCTAAACCGTTCACCAGAACGCAACTATCCGCGAAATATTTTTTATATGAATCCACGTCAAAAGACGAGACTGGTTCTCCTCCAAAATCAATTATCCTGAGCTTTGGAAAGGATGACACATCCTTAGATGACATATCTTCAATCGAAGTAACAAAGTGCCTGAAAACCGTCGGGACAGAATGGTATATTGTAATATCATTATCATTCAGCCAACCGGCGAGTTTTTGCGGGCCGTTTTCTTTAATGTTATAAAGACACAACGTAGCTCCGTTCGATAATGCAGCAAAAACATCCATCATAGCAGCGCTGAAACTGAATGACGGGATCAGTGAAAGCTTGTCATCCCTGCCGATATGCAGCCCGTTTGTATAGTTCATAATAAAATGCAGGACATTCCTGTGTTTTTGCATTACGCCTTTAGGATGTCCGGTTGAGCCGGAAGTGTACATTATATATGCCAGATCTTCAGGCCCGGAAAAGTCTTCCTTGCTTTCGTCAGTCTTGTCATCTTTATAAATTTCTTTAATATTCAAAATCTTAATATTTTTATTTACCGGGTTTCTGATTTCGTATGCCAATTCCTCATTTTCATCATCAGTTATAATCAAATGCGTGTTAGTGTCATCCAGGATATAACTCAAACGTTCTTTCGGATAGTCGGGATCTAACGTGACAAAAGAATTGCCGCTTTTAAGCACTCCCATAATTCCGGCTACAATCCTAATGCTGTGGCCTATCAGGAGCGCGATTATGCTAGGTTTATAATTATCCATCTTTTTCGTATCAATGGATTGTATGAATAAAGATTCTTTGGGTATTTTATCCTCTATTGACGAGCACAAAGGGCAATGGGGGTCTTTTTCGATTTCGATTTCCTCTATAAATCGCCCGGTAAATCCCTTTTCCCAGTCAAAACCGTTCTTTTTGCAGGTTTCGATAAAATGCCTGCTGAAAGGGTAGGTGACAATCTTATAACCTCTTGTCTGGGAAAGTCTGTCCGATCCCTGGTTATTAAAGAAGAAATATTTATTGTAGGAAGGGTTTTCAAATCCCAGGACTATTTTCAATGCTTCATTTACAGCGAACCCTGTGCTCAGAAATAGTGCCGGAGAAGAAACACAATTGGCTACTTTATTCCAGCCGCTGTTTTCTTTCCGGAGTTCCATGACAGTGTCCAGTTTTTTTATATCATAACAGCAGTGGAAACAGGGAGTGTAAGGCGAATGGAATATAACGGCATAAGAGCTCCTTTCGATCATTGACGATAGAACATGCGGAATGCGCTTTGCCACAGCGTATTCCGACAATGCAAATTTCGCTTCTATACTGTCAACATTATCAAATATTATTGCCGAGTTTCCCACCAAGTCGGAAACAGTATTTTTGTCTATTTTTTCTTTTCTTACAATTACTTTTACATTTGGGTTTATTCTTTGAACCGATATGGCCGCAGATTCGGCTTTATTCATACCGATCCTGGATTCGTCATGAAGAACCTGCCGGTTTAGGTTGGACAGTTCAACATTATCGAAATCACAGATTATGATTGTACCGACTCCCAATAATGCTAGCTGCATAATAACAGGCGACCCTGATCCGCCGGCTCCTGCCGCAAATACTGTCAGGCCTTTCAATTTTTCCTGTGATTCTATTCCCCATTGATCCAGGATAAGCTGCCTGGTATACCGTATTTTTTCTTTTTTTGAAAGCCCGGGTAAATTATCAATACTGTTTTTTATTATATAACTTAAACGACCGGACAAAGTCTTTAATTCAAGGTATGTTAATTTCTCATCATCCATTTCTATTGCAATTTGCTCTGGATTTTCAAGTACCTGTATTTCAAATCTTCCGATGATTGACTGCTCAATCTCTTCCTTCCGGAATGGAATAAATTGGTGATCGATTATCACCGGTTTCGGTTCGATCGGGATTAATTCTGGGAGTTCGTTTATAAAAAGTTCCGGTTGATCCGCCAGCCGGGCCGTTAGAATTTCAAAATGATTTACCAGCCAATTTACGGTATTTTCAGAATATAAATCAGCTTTAAAAGAGAAATCCATCTGGATCCCAAGCTCGTGTTCAATCGCAAGCAAGGTGATGTCGAATTTGGAATTGATATTTTGGGCCCCGATGATATCCCGGTTGTATGGTTCTATTTCAAGCCCGGGGAGTTTCCAATTATACCTGGCGCTGTACATATTGAATAAAACTTGAAATATAGGAGTTTTATTCCGCTGTCGCGGCGGTTTTAGTTCCTCAACCAATAAATCAAAAGGGATTTCCTGGTTTGATAAAGCCCCGGATGAAGATTCCTTAACAGATTCAAGAAGATCTGTAAAGCGGATATTATCGCTTATTCCCGTACGTATAACGACCGTATTGAAAAATAACCCGATTAACGGTTCGAGATCACCTCTGTTTCTGCCTGCAATAGGTGACCCAACAACAATATCCCTGATCCCGGAGTATTGATGAAGCAATACCTTAAAAATAGATAAAATTGTAACATAAAGCGAATAACCGTATTTTTTACTGACCGATTTTAATTTAGCTGTGATATTACCGGTAATCATATAGTTTTTACGGATACTTTTATAGGATAAGACTTCAGGACGATTAAAATCGCCGTAAATTTCCGGTATATTCTCAATATTATTCAGTTTGTCTTTCCAATAGGATAACTGGAGTTCCTTTAATCCGCCGTTAAGCCTGTCATTCTGCCATTTGGCATAATCGGCATATTGAATTGACAATTCAGGCAGTACCGCGGTTTCACCGGTAACATATTCCGTATAAAAAGCTATTAATTCCTGAACGAAAATATACAACGATTGATTGTCGCATATGATATGATGAAATCCAAGCACCAGAACATGTTCATTTTCTGATACTTGAAGCAGTCTGGCACGAATCAGCGGGCCTTCGGCAAGGTTAAAAGGTGAGCTTAATTCTTCATTGTATTCGGCTATTACTTTTAAGTCTTTTTCGTTTTCTGATAATTTAATTATGTCGATAAGAGGCATATCTATTTTTAAATCCCGCGATATGATTTGATTCACTTCGCCATTGTTATTTATATAATTGGTTCGAAGTACTTCATGCCTTTGAATGATCCGGTTCATACTTTTATGGAGAGCTTTATAATTGAGTTTTCCTCTAAGACGGAACGCTATCGGAATATTGAAAGCACTGCTTTTTTCATCCATCTGGCTGTGAAGCCATAGCCATTTTTGGCCGTAGGATACTGGAATATCTTCATTACGTGGGATTGGTTTTATTGGAGAAAAAAACGAGCTCTCCCCATTCAGAGATTCAACAAAGCGGATGATTTCTTCCTTGTTATCTGTGATTTCTGCTTTAATTTCATCATTCAGGGCTCCGGCAGGTGCTTTATATTTAAGAGTTCCTTCTTCAACCCAGATTTGTATTCCTAGATTTTTCACCCTATATAATAAATTTACTATATTCATGATTATTTCCTTTTTTAATCTAAATAAATCATTTTTAACACATGCCCCTTCGGGTTCCTTCGATAAACTCAGGGCAGGCTGCTTGACCAGGTTTAGATTCCTTACGCAACAAAGTTGCGTATAGCTATGTGGAGTTATCCCGAGCAGAGACTGCCTTGAAGGGTCGAGGGAATTCCTATAGAAGAAGCTTTCAGTTTTCTTATTTTAATACTACGAGGCTCTGTCCCGAGGATCATAACTTAACAAACTTATAAAAAGACTTATAAAAAGACTTATAAAAATTTTTATAGAAAGTATTATAATGAATTAAATAAAATATAGCAAATAACCTTTTGTTCAATAATCCTTAAACCTTTTATTGATTAAAAATAACAAACATTTCAGTTAGTATTCAAATTAAGGGGGAAAACACAAAACTAAGATTATTATTGGTTCTCTTATAACTTTGACAGCTTTAACTTTCATTTAAATACAGGCAGATTAAATAAAACCACGATCTGCTGTTTATTTGACAAAAAAATGATTTATTTATAAATTTTATCCTGCTAAAATATATGAATTTTGAAAATTATTTTTTATTGAGGAGTTTTTATGGGTGAAAAGAATAAGATTACTAAAGAAGCAAAAAAACCGCCCCAAAAAACATTGAAGGAAAAAAGAAAGGAAAAGAAAGATAAAAAAGCGGAAAAAAACTATTAGCGAGCGAACAGCTTAAGGGTTGTTTTTCTTACTTTGATAGTTTTTATACTTATCTTTAATTAATTATCCTGTTAAGTTTAATTCACGCAAATAATTTTGATTATTAATAAAGTATTTTTGTAATTTTAGTCGATTTATTTAGGATTTTAAAAACTCAATAAAAGTCACCCTGAGCTTGACGAATGGGTGACAAGTTTTGAGGTAATTGTAACCATACTTCGTCGAGCTTAGTATGATGATGACAGTAAAAAAAGAGTTTTAAGAACTGCCCTTTATTAAATGGGGTATATTATGAATGAAGTTGATGATATAAGGATAGATAAATGGTTAAAAACTGCACGTATTTTTAAAAAAAGAGAAGATGCGGCGGATGCCGTTGAAAATGGAATGGTTAAACTAAACGGAATAAAGGTTAAACCATCCAAGAATGTAATTCCCGGAGATAAACTTACTGTAAAAATCGATTCCAAATATAAAACCCTGATAATCAAAACTATTACAAAAAAATCACTCAGTTCAAGCCTTGCAAGAGAATTGTATGAATTCGAAAAACCGGCTGGGGTAACACCTGAAATGGAAGAAACAATAAGACTTCTCGAAGAACAGGAAAATGCGATAAGAAAAAGCCGGAAAGGTAAACCTAATAAGAAAGAGAGAAGGGATATCAATAAATTCAAATACGGCGATTAACCCTTCGCTGTCTGCCGTCTACCTGCCGGAAATCCCGGCATAGGCAGGCTTATTCCTGCTCGGATTTTTCAACAACGATTGTATAATTTGCCGCTAGCGCGGCGATCGCTCCTATTGCTGCCCATACAGGCAATAGAAGGGCGCCGATAACTCCAATTGTAAGCGGTATTTCAATTAAAGTTTTACCCTCGTCGTTTTTAATTGATATCCTGCGGATGTTTCCTTCATGAAGTATTTTTTTGATTGTTGCGATAAGATCTTCACCATTAACCATAAACTCTTCGGTTCGAAATTTTTCGGGCATTGGATGCCTCCTTTAGTATATCTTGATTTTACTTATAAACATTTCAAGAAGTTTCAACCGCACGGCTCGCTTTGCAGCATTATGTCGTATCTTGTTTATATAATGGTCAAGCGGAACGCTTGTTTATTCGGTAATATCATTCATAAATCCAGTTAAACGTTTTACCTTAATCGTGATATTACTGTCGAAGCTTTTATAGTATAATTTATGTTTTTCATGGGGTTTGACAACAATTTCATGCTTATTTTCAGCCTTTATACGCATAACCTTCACGGCATCGACCTTTGAGAACTTTGAAAAATTAATCTCTATGTACTCTCCTTTTTCAATAATTGATTCGATACCCAGATTTTCAGCCTTTATTTTCAACCTGGAAATCTCAAATAAAGTTCCGACCTCCGCCGGTACTTTTCCGAATCTGTCAACAAGTTCTTCTGAAAGCATTCTTATTTCTTCTTCATTCCTTACAGAAAGAATTTTCTTATACACTTCCATTTTTGTGCCATTGTCCGGTATTAATTCATCGGGAATATAAGCATCATAATTCAAATCTATAAGAGTTTCCACTTTCTCATGGAAATCCCCCTTCAATTTTTCAACCTCTTCACGGAGAAGCCGCATATATACATCATACCCGACAGCGATCATATTTCCATGCTGTTCCCTTCCCAGGATGTTACCGGCTCCGCGGATTTCAAGATCCTGTAAGGCTATATTAAAACCGGCACCAAGATCGGTATATTCATTAATCACAAAAAGCCTCTTTTGAGCGGTTTCTGTCAAAGCCCTGTTCTGAGGATAGAGAAAATATGCATAGCCCTGCTTTTTAGCCCTTCCAACCCTTCCTTTGAGTTGATAAAGCTGTGAAAGGCCGAAACGATGAGCATCGCTAACTATAATAGTATTGGCGTTGGGAATGTCAAGGCCGGAATCGATTATTGTCGTACAGACAAATACATTATACTCACCCCTTACAAAACCCATAAATGCCTTATCCAGCTCCTCTTCTTCCATCTGGCCATGTCCGATAGTTACTTTTGCCTGGGGCAACATTCTTTCAATCAGAAAGGCATATTCTGGAAGCCGTTTGATTGTATTATGCACAAAAAAAACCTGGCCGTTTCTGTTAATTTCCTTTTCGATTGCATATTTAACAAGATCCATAGAAAAGTCAGAGACATAGGTTTCAACAGGAATTCTCATATCAGGCGGAGTCTGGAGCAGGCTGATATCACGGATATTCGCCATCGCCATATTGAGGGTTCTTGGAATAGGTGTCGCGGATAGCGATAGGAAATCAACAAGGGGATATCTTGATTTTAAAATCTCCTTATGAATTACTCCGAATTTATGTTCTTCATCTATAATAACCAGTCCCAGTGCATGAAACCGGATTTTGTCCGAAAATAGTAGATGCGTACCGATAAGAATATCGATCCGATGATGTTCAACGGCTTTAATTGTTTCCTTCAGTTTTTGACTTTCGGTAAAACGTGAAATATATTCTACTCTTACTGGAAAATTCTTAAACCTTTCGATAAATGTATAATAATGCTGTTCCACAAGGACGGTTGTCGGTGCGATTAAAGCCACCTGTTTACCGTCCATCACGGCTTTGAATGCCGAACGCATCGCGACTTCCGTTTTACCGAATCCCACATCGCCGCATAGAAGCCTGTCCATAGGTTTTGCTGATTCCATGTCTTTCTTGATTTCCTCAATCACTTTGACCTGATCCGGCGTTTCAATATACTCGAATTTATCCTCAAAATCTTTCTGCCAGAGTGTGTCCTTGCCGAATGTATGTCCCGATAGTGAAAGTCTTTTAGCATAGATTGCTACAAGCTTTTCGGCGAAGTCTTCAATACTTTTTTTAACCCTATCACGCTTTTTAGCCCAGCTTTTCCCGCCAAGTGAATCGAGAGGAGGTTTTTTTGCGCTTCCTCCGATATATTTTCCTATCAGGTTTGATTGTTCCAAGGGCACAAAGAGTTTTTCATTTTCGGCATATTCCAAAAGAATATAATCTTTTTCCTTTCCCAGAACACTAATACGTTCGATTCCTTTAAAGATTCCAATGCCGTAATTCAGATGTACAACCGATTCCCCTTCTTTTATGCTCTCAATATCCTCAAATATCGTATCAATCTGGCGTATTCTCTTCCTGAAAAGCCTTTTTTTACCGCTTATATCGCTTTCAGTCAGCACCAGTATTTTTGTATTATCATTTCTCAACTCAAAGCCATGTTCAAAGTTCAGAATTAAAATAAAAAGATTTCCATCTCCAATATTTTTATCATTTTCTAATATGGACGGACTGAATTTTTTTAGGATATTCATAAGTTTTTCCGCCAGGTCTTTGTATTCCACAAGTATGAATATCCTGTAACCCTGCGCGAGATAAACATTTTCAATATCCGTTACAAATCTTGAAAATCCTTCGCCGAACTCAGGAGGATTCTGGATGTTAACCGGAAATTTACTATCACCTATCATATTTTTAATTATAATTTTTTTCAAGCCTTTGTTTCTTGAGAAAACCTCTTCTAAAGGCAGGAGGAGCATACCTTCTTTTTCCGGTGTATATTTTTTAAAACGTTCAATTAAATTAGCCGATTCCGCTTTCAAGCTCTCATGGTATATTACAATACCCGGTCCCGGTGAATATTCCAGGATTGTTGAAAAACTGTTATAAAATTTTAAAAAATGAGAATGAATGTGACTTTCTTCAAGAAGATCTATAAATTCTTCTTTGATTATATCTTTTATTATTGCGAATTCGCTTGCAGGAATAAGCTTGAAAGAATCTATGTTCTGCGTTGAAAGCTGTGTCATCGGATTGAACAATTTTATGCTCTCAATCTCATCGCCGAAAAGATTTATACGAATGGCTTCCCTGTAATTTGGAGGGAATATGTCGACAATATCGCCGCGAACTGAAAAGCTTCCCTGCTGTGTCACTTTAAAATCCCTTATATAGGAAAATTGTACAAGCATTTTTGAGAGAATATTTCTTTCAATCAAACCGCCGGTTTTGAATTCATATATACTTTGACAGAAAAAACTCTCGGGGGGTAATTTTCTCATTAGAGATTCCAAGGTTAATACAACAATTGGATTTTCATCTTTTGAAAGGGTATACAGGGTATTAATCCTGTCGGAAAGTTTATCTGCCGAGGGAAAAACATTAGAAAATGGTATAACATCAATATCCGGAAAGAATAAAGCATGCGCGCCAATAGATAGAAGGCTTTCGAAAACCTCTTCAGCTTCGATATCATCGCGGGTAATATAATAGCAAGTATTTTTCCCTTTTGCATAAACATTTTGATCAACAAACCCGCTATTAGAAACATTTTTATTTGATGAGTCAGAGCCATTCAGTTCTGATAGGATAAAGGGACTCGCACCGATCGGTAAATTTATCTCTACCGAATCGTTTCGTGTTAATTCCGATATCAGTTCGTTTGTCCTGATATGAGAGTGAATATATTCAATAAAATTTTGTTTCATTAAAAACCTTTAGTATAATTTTAAATGGATTTGTTGGAATTTTCAAGAAGATATTTGTTTATGGTAAGTCATCTTAAAATATTATTATTAAATTTAATTTTAGATCAATTCTTCAATTTCACTTTTTTTTGAGTTCAGGATTTCAAGGACTTCAAGGAATTGATCCTTATTCAAAGCAATGCCCTTTTTTGTCGGCTTAAGTTGATCCTGGTCATCCTTAAAGAATTTTCGGATATCGAGGAATTTTTTACCGTTAAATTCCGAAATTGTGATCAATTTTGATCCGTTTTTAATTTCACCAATGATCCTGGTATTTGAATCCATTGAATTACCTCAAAAATATTTTGATATTATTGTTGCGATTTAAATTGATTGTTAAGCCATTTTTGTTTTGAATCGGATTCCGAAATTGCCTCGTTCATTTTACCGTATTTCATCCTTTGCTGTAGTTCATAATCGCTTAAAGATTTGTTCATCTTATCGATTTCAGTTTGATTTTCCTTTATTTTATTATCATTAAATGAAATTCTTCTTTCTATAAAATTTCCAACTCCTAATGCAATTTTCAAACTCTGGTTAGCTGCTACAGCAGCCCCGGAATTCTTAGTCATATCGCCTATCAGATCATTTGCGAATAATTGTTCTACACCGTCAAATTTGGTCTTCAGCACTGATTTTAGTCTATCTCCATCGATATTAAGCAGCCCGGTTTTTGTTGAGGCCCATTCCTCTGAGGTGCTGCTGAAGCTGCCCGCTTTTTTTGTATATACTCCTATCTGTTCCAGTACAGATAATTCATTTCCGTAAGATGTCTTATAGTAATCGATTGCGACATTTCTCAGCCTGTTTTTAAGAAGAATAAAGCTGGTTTCAGTTTGATAAATACCATCCTTTAAATTCTGCTGGTTTCTTTCGCTTAATGGAGTTCTGTCCTGGTTTGGTTTGGTCAATGTAGCTAAATAGGACATTGTTTGATTGTAACTGTCAACCCATGCCTGAATATCATCAGTTATTTTCTGGTAATTATGATCTATATTTAATGTGACCGGATCTTTCGATTCCTTTTTTAGGTTTAAAGAAACTCCGTCAATAAGATCATCGATCTTGTTGTTATCACGTTGTATTTCAACACCATCCATATTGACATTTGCATCGCATGCCTCTGAAATCGGATTTTTTGGTTTAATCCCGCCTTCTTCAATTTTTGTTAAAAATTCTGTGTCTTGAAGCTCTATTTCCCTGTCGGTGTTTTGATTTCTTAGAAGAACCTTATCAATCGTTTTATCTTTGTTTGAAGAAAGAGAATTTGTAAATTTACCATCCGAATCTATGTTGATATTGTTACTTGTACCGTCTTTAAAAATCAAAGTAATTATTTCCGTAAAATTCGATACTGCAACCTGGGGCTTCTTTTTCTCTTCAAAATTAGCTATTAGGCTGCCGCCATCAACGGAAACATTGCTGACCTTTACCGGTTCCATTGTTGAAATATCAATAGGAGGTAAATTTGCCCCTTCAGTGTTTGATAATAAAGATGTCAATTTATTAATATGAGTATCATAAATAAAATAAGAATTTTCTGTCATCTTGATGTTTTTGTCGCTTAAACCTATTTCTCCCGAAGCGCCCGGTTTAATAACCGCATTATTTGTATTGCCGGCTGTAATATTTGAATTGTCTGAACCCCGCATTAAATCGACCGGAAATTCTTCCGATTTTTCAACTCCGGTTGTCAGTGAGCCGATATCGTAAAAAGTTTTTAAATCACCGCCGAAATTTATTTTGTTTTTTTTACCGGTGTTTTTTCCGCTGATTACAAGGATTGAAGTATCGGAAGTATCGTTAATGATTTTTGTGTCAATATTCGTTCCGGCCTGGTCCTGTATTATTTTTATGAATTGTGCCGGTGTACCGCCCTGGAATTTTATCTTCGAAGTTTCTCCTCCGGTAGTTAATGTGAATTCTGAAGGGGATAAATATTTATTTTTTGGAATAGATGAACTCATAAATGAATCCGGTTTTGCAAGTTGATTCACGGTTAATTTATAAATTTGTTTTTTCGATTTTCTGCCTGCCGTAGCTTCCATAACAGATGCATCGGAAGATTCCCCGGTCATTTCCCTGAAAGGAGACTGGAAATCATACAAATTTCTTGATTTTGTATCCAGATCCCTTAAATATTTGGATAGATCCTTTATAATATCATTTTCAATTTTATAATCCTGGCTTTCCATTTCAAGCTTATTAATAGGGATTTTTTTTACCATCAATAATTTCTGGATGATATCTTCGGTATTCATTTTATCGGAAACTCCCGGAATTGGTATAAAAACTTTGCCGGTACTATCCTTTTTATCGCTTGTATTATCAGCGGCGGAAAGCGGTATGACAATAAAAAAAATAATGCTTGAAAATATTATTATTCTCTTCATTTTAACCTCGCTTCTTTGAAAACTAACTTGCTATTGACCTTAATTATATTGATATAATAAAATACCAAAAATAAATAAAAACTTCAAGTTATAATATATTTATTAATCATTTAAAATTATTTTTTATTTTTATTATTGATTTGTTGAAAAAATAATAAATTAGAAAAATACCTGGAATTCAGTATATTTATTTTTCGGAATTATTGCTAATATTATAAGATTAAATATATATATAAAAAATTTGAAAATTTATCTTATGAGTTATATAGTATTTGAATGTCAATGGATGGAAATACCCGGTTTAAATTTATAATAACCCGAAAAATATTGAATTTTAATTATAATGAAATTATTATTTGAAGGAAATATATGCGTTTTCTAATTTTATTTATTATATTAATTTTTACATTAACAATATTTCAGTCATGTGCTGAGGAAGAAAATAAGGAAATAGCTGCCGAAAAATTAACCAGGATTAAATCCGGCGATAAATACGGTTATATTGGAGTTATTAATGGGAAAAAGATATTTATCGAGCCGCAGTATGATTTTGCCTGGGATTTCTCAGAAGGTCTTGCCGTGATTGAAATTGCCGGGAAACAAGGATTCATAGATATAAATGGGGAAACTGTAATTCAGCCGATATTTGATAAAGCTTACAGTTTCTCAGAGGGTTTTGCAAAAATAAAAATGGGCGGAAAATACGGATATATCGATAAAAATGGTAAGATTGTCATCGGGGTTCAATTTGATGATGCCGGTGATTTTAATAGAGGGATAGCCAGAGTACTAATGGGCAAAGAAAAATATTTTATTGATAAAGCAGGCAATAAAGTAACCAATAATGATATTAATAAATTTCAATATCATCCGTTGAATTATAATGAATTATAATAAACCATATATCTGCTTTAATATGAATATTCGCGTGGATTAAGATGAAACCAATAAAAAAATCGGCATTAAAGTTAATTGTTTATTTACCTGTTCATATATCCTTCCTGATTTTTTTGTTTTCTGTTATTTTATCTTTCATTGAATCCCGATCAATTGATATCAATTTAAAGGAGGGTGATAAAATCCCGTTAATGGAAATCGAACACCGGCTGGGATTAAATTCAGGTAGTAATGTATATTTTAACGGCTCTGTCATTGAACTTGATGAATTTGAAGCGGTCAACCCCAAAAATTTACAGCCCACATACATTTCAAGAGGAAAATTAATCCGGGGGATCATAACAAATATGATTCTAATTTCTGTCAATAATCCGATAAAATTAGGCGCTATTGCATTATACCAGAAGGGGTGGAGCCTTGGGTTCCGTGATTTACGTTTTCGTTTCGAGGGTAAAGATTTCGGTCCTGATGATATAACAAACCGTTTTATCACTAAAAGCGGATTGTTTTTCCGGTTTTATCCCGCAGACGTTGCCGGAAGACAATTACGCTATTACTGGGAAATATCTTCGGAATCCGCCATACAGGGAAAAGGATATTTTATTAAT
Organism: uncultured Spirochaetota bacterium; assembly: GCA_963783575.1. GTDB lineage: Bacteria > Spirochaetota > Brevinematia > Brevinematales > JAOACQ01 > CAWEAK01. The sequence goes on from CAWAOD010000011.1 coordinate 579,012, forward strand.
AGCACAATACCGGATATTTTAAAAGATAATGGTTTTTCTATTTTAAAAGAGGACTTTTATTTTATAAGCACACTTCAGGCAAATTATAAGCCGTATAATGGTATTTTAGCTTTTTGCGCAGTTTTATTTATAATTACGCTTGGATATTCTCTTATTTTGTCAGGCTTCGAAAAAAATCATGGTAAATAAATTATGGAATTTAATATTGAATTATTAATATTGACAGCCTTAATTTTCTGGCTTATATATTTTGTCTTGGCTTTCCTTTTTCCTACAAAAAAATATTCTTTTTTCCCAATAATTGCCTTATGTTTTCAACTGGTCTGGGTTGTATTCAGGGCTTATTCCTCAGGACATGCACCATTCTCGGGAATATATGAAACTATTATATTTTTCAGTCTTTTGTATTCTATTAAAATAATTTTTTTGACCGGTTTTGAAGGTAGAATTCGTTTGTTATTGCTGGTTCCGGTTCCGGTATTAATAATAACCGCGATATTATTGCCTATAAACTTAAAAACATCCGGTATGGTAATGCCGGCTCTTAAATCGGCTTGGATTTTTATCCATGTTCCTCTGATATTTATTGGGTATGTTTCGTTAACTGTAGGGTTTATCCAATCCTGGATACTTTTTTTTACCGGAAATAACATTGACCGGGCTGATAATGAAATTAAACTGGCTCTTTTTTTTATCGTTGCTGGAATAATTACCGGTGGATTCTGGGCGGAGGCCGCATGGGGATCTTTCTGGACATGGGATCCAAAAGAAACTTGGGCATTAATAGCTTGGCTTTTTTTGGTATTAGTTATTCATTTTAGAAATATGCGTAATGCATTAGTAATAAGGCTTATCATTATAACGCTCGCTTTTCTATCAATGCTTTTTACATACTTCGGAGTGACATTTTTATTGCCGGGTTTGCATTCTTATTTATAGGGAGACTTTATCCTAAATTGAGCGATTTTTTATATCAAATATAGTTTTTTTTTATAAAGAAACTTTATTTATAAAGAAACTTTATTTATAAAGAAACTTTATTTATAAAGAAACTTTATTTATAAAGAAACTTTATTTATAAAGTAGAGATCATATTGTCCTTGAACTCATCGATTAGTTTTGTCAATGTTGTTCTCTTAGTAAGTTCATCGTCAAAGGCGGGATTATCATTTCTAATATTTTTGTTTAACAGGTATTTAATATTATATTCCGAGAAATTATAAATGACATTTATTTTATTGGCGTATTCTTTGGATTGGTAAAAATCCAGCAATGCGCGTTGTTCGTATTCCGGATTCCTGGTCTGTTTAGCAAAGAGGGAATATACAACTCCTCTATTGTTAAAACTGCGAGCAAGCTGAGTATAAATTTCTTTATGTCTCTGAAGACCGGGATTGATATACTGTACCTTGCCTGCAATTACTCTGTAGTACTCAATCGCTTTATCATACTGTACCTTGGCAAGGTTTAATTTGTTCAAATAATAATAAGTATTCCCGAGAACATAGGATAATACAGGATCATAAGGTTCATCAACATAGAGTTTTGCAAACTCATTGAAAGCATTTTCATAATCCTTATATTTATAATAAAGCCAGCCAAGATTATAAGATAAAAGATAATCCTTTTTATCTTTATCGATAAGCGACATTGCCATTTTATAATTATAAAATGCGTCGGAATAAGCTTTCTCCGGATCATTAAAATTCAGGCTGTTATAATAGTATATATGACCCAGATTGGCATAAGGCTTATAATAATTCGGGTCGTATTTTATAGCATTTTCAAATTGTTCTTTTGCCAGTATTATATTGTTTTGGATCACTTCCGTGACAAAATATATTTCTCCCAATAAATTATAAGATTTTGCGCTTTTACCGTTTAAAATAATTGCATTGGAAATTGCTTTGATTGCCCTGAAAAAATCATAATTTATGGTCAGATACCTGGCATATTCATAATAAGCTTCATCATATTGGGGATTGGGGGGAATTAGTTTATTAAATACCAATTTTGCCCTATCAAGTCTTCTTCTGTCGGTATAAAATTTGGCGAGTTCAGTCATGGTTTTTACATTTACGGCTTTATTATTAATATGGTCTATGGTATCATAAAGTATGTCGATTCTGTCCTCTTTTTTCAAACGGAGGGCAATATCAAGAAGCCTAAAATAGCTTGCCGTGTGTTTGGGATAATAAGTCAGATATCCCTCATAAAGTTTGTTTGCTTCGGCATAACGGGCAATCTGGTCATTTGGATCGGTTGTCCTGTCAGCCCAATCAATATATGTCATAGCGACTTTATCTATATAATCAAAATTCTTAGGTGATTTTTTCAGCAGGCGACCGTAAAGTTTTATGGCTTCGTCAAATCTTGGAGGGTAGATTATTTTGTAGTAATCTGCAAAGTTATAAATAGTTTCTTGATCCATTGGATTATAATCAAGTGCATCGATAAATTTCTTTTTTGCCATATCAAATTGTTTTTTTTCAATATATGAATTTGCAAAGATATTGAACCATTTCAAATTAGGTCCAGCGGTCCTTTTTGCAATTTCAAATTTTGATTCACTTGATATGAAATCGTTTCTTTTCAAAGCTGCCAGACCTTGACTATAATATCGGTTTGCAATTGCCGGTGTCCAGATAATTTGCCAGAAAATGAATCCCAGTAAAATAATAATTATAAAAAAAACAAAAGAATATTTAGTAACATTCTGGAATTCTTTTGTAAATTCTTTACCTTTATGAATTTCTTCGGTGTATATAATTTTTCTTCCGGGAATACCGGCTCCTTTAAATTCTTCAGTTGTTTTTTTCTTTTTTGTCTCAATTTCTTTTTCTTTTTCTTTTTTTACCATCTGTTCTATTTCAATAACTTTTGTATCCGGAATTAATGGATCAATAAAGGCTTGAATCTCATCATCTTCCGCATTTAAAATAAGAAAAGCAATTAATTGCTGAAGAATATGATCCGGAAGCTTTGCCTCCAAAATAGCCTGACGAATTTTTTTTCTTAATAGTGGATTTACAATTTTATTGATCCTGCTTCTGACTTTGGCTGCTTTTTCCTGGTCCAATTCAATACCGCCTGACTCAGCGGCAAATTTAATGGGAGTTTTTTCCTTTGGAGATTCTAAAAAAGATGGTTTTTCAATTGGTTTTTGCTGTTGAAAGGATTCCATTTGTTTTGAAATATCGGCAAATTCATGGATCTCAGCCGGTGGAAATTCTTCCGGTGCTTCAACATTCTCTGATAATGGCTGTTTCATGCCTTCTTTTGTTTCAATAGGAGCTTCAAATTCTGGAAGATTTGACCCCGCGGCTTCAAATTTCGGCATTTCGAATTCAGGCAATTCCATCTCCGTTGATCCCAAATCTGGCATCTCCGTTTCAGAAGAGGGTTTTTCAACAGGTTTTTCCATTTCAGGAATTTCTAAATTAGGAAATTCAGCAGTCTCTTCAATGGCGGTTTCTGGTAAACCTATCTCAGGAAAAGCTTCTTCTTGTGGGTTTTCCACATTATCAGGAAAAGCTGTTTCTAATACTGTCCCGGCTTCTTCGGGAGTTTCTTCTTTAACTGAAAGATCCTGAAAAAAATCCGTTAATTCCGGTTCCTGCATCTCCGCTGAAGACGGAACAAATTCCGGCATTTCTTCACCAGGGAATTCCTTCTTTTCCGGTTCCTGTTCCTTTAATTCTTCTTCGGGTAGAGGAGTTTCTTCGCCGGATGGCATCTGCATAAACTGAGGCTCTAATATATTTTCCGGGGTTGATTCACCACCGGCTTCTTCTTCAATGACAGGTGTTTCTGCTGTCTCCTGCTCTAAAAAACTGAGTTCCTCAGCCGGAGTCAGGGGTTTATCATAATTTGTAACCTGAATTCTTGATTTCAATTCTTCCACATTTGAAGGCGCTGTGTCAAGATTTTCAATTTCTTTTAAAACATCGGGATCGATTTCCGATACATCAGTTTCATCAGGAGCTGGCGCTGACTGTGTAGAAACCTGTTTTTCAGCTCCTATTAACTTTTCTACATTAGCCATATTTTCCAATGGAACGTTTGTCAGGTCATTTAAATCATCCATTTTCTCCTGAATTTCCATACCCTTTATTATCTGGTCAGGAGAAAACGAATCTTCTTTACCTAAGTATTTTACCAGACCGTCATATTTGCCCATGCAGCTATCCTATTATTGATAGGTATATTAATTGAATATCGGATAAATAAGGGATTTTATTAAAATTATAAGATTTCTGGGGTTTAATTTGATTTACCGGATCGGCAACATCATTATACCAATCGGATAAGTATATACCGTACTTATTAAAACCGCAAGTAATTAGCCTATCCTGAAGCAGGTTATCCATATTTATCAGTAGACTGATCAATCTTTAAAAAACGTAAGAACATCAACAGTTTCCGCTAGATTATTCTTAACTATCGAGCTGATTTCATTGACTGTATTGCCAGTTGTAAAAATATCATCAATGATAATAACTGACTTTCCGGTAAAATCAAAGTTTGTTTTAAAATCGAATTGTCCTTTGATCCATTCCCTTCTTTCATTTGCGCTTAATTCACTTTGATGTTTTTTATGTTTTTTTCTAATAAGAGAATCCATAAAAGGTATACCGCATTTTTTCAATAGGAATTCAACTTGGTTAAATCCCCTGATTTTATAAGATTCTTTTGATAAAGGGGTGATTAATACGATATCATAATCTTTTTCAATAAAAAACTTATCAATTTCAGGCTTTATGATAAGATACAAATCATTACCCGCATACAAATTGGATTTAAACTTAAATAATTGCATTAATTTTTGTATTATTGGGTCTTTGTAATAAAATAAGGATGTATTACTTTTGAATGAATAATCTGTCCGGCTGCAGTTATAACAGTAATCAAGATTCGATATATAAAGTTCATCGCAGCATTTTTTACATTTTTTGCCGCCTTCTTGATGTATTGGCTTAATAGTCCCGGTACAATCCGGGCATATCATATTAAATTTTAAGCTTTTATTGGTATTATTAATTAATTTTCTACCACATGAAAAGCATTTTATAGGAAAGAGAATATCAAGCATATTTATCCTTATTGAATTATTCTTTAACTGAACCCAATTTGAAATTATTTATAAGGTTTATAAGAGCTATTTTACTATTGACACCTGTTTTTTTATAGATGCTGTAAGCATAATTTTTGATTGTTCCGGCAGAAATAAATAGTTTATTTCCGATCTCATTATAATTCATACCTCTTAGTATCATAGTCAATACTTCAGTTTCCCTTTCTGTGATCTCAAAATTCTTAATAAATTCTCCGGATAAATTGATACTGGATAAGTTAGTAAATGGATCCATTTTTTTAAAAAAATCTTTTATGCTGTAAATTAAACTTATAATGCTCCATGAAAAATAGAATACCGGCATAAGATTAAAATTTCTGGGAAATAATTTCAACTTAACCTGAAAAATTTTCCAATAGCCGTCAACTATAAAAGCCGGGAAAAAAATTATTCCTAATATAAGGATGGTTTTTAAAATCTTTCTTATCTCAATATCTTGTATGGTTTTTAAATTCTTAATAATAAGTAATATAATATATATAATCTCAATGTATAATATATTTAAATAAATTGAATAGAATTCATAACAAATCAAATCAAACGTTTTGTATTGATCTCCGCCGGCAAAATAAGGTATTAACAGCATTATGACAGGAAGCAAAGTAATAGAACCGAAAAACACTTTTTTCTTTCCTGAAAATGTTTTCCCTATTAACAAATGCAGAGTATATGGAATTATATAGATCAGTGCTCCGTCAATAAGGAAAAATAGCATAGTGAATAATATTTCCAGATATATATTCTGATATGAAATAATTGTAAATATATAAAAATAGAATGTATAAGTTACAATTAAAATAGTTAATAGTATGAGAAAAATTAAATAATATTTAGCGATCTTTTTTTTTGTTATAAAATATATTATCAATGTGGAAATTATTGCGGCAAAACCGGCAGTAAAGGTTATAATATAATAAAATACGATAAGATGCTTCATATAACTTATTAACTCCGGTATATTAATTACTAAGTTTTATAAATAATTCAGCATTGATCAATATTTTGTTTTGAAGATAATTATATAGATAATTCTATATTATAAATATAATTTCTGTCAAGATTAAATCAAAAAAGTTAATTGATAATTTGCAAAAAAGTTTCCAGATAAATTTAAGGTTCCATGTATTTTCATTAAGAATTTTACTATAACTTGATTAGTAATTAATATATTATTAAAGTATAATATTTTAGTATAATAAAAATAAAATTGAAAATTTAAATCCCATTCTCAATGTAAATATTTGTTTTATTAATAAATTTGCAATCATATTTGAATATATAAAGAATTATAATTTGCTTTATTGGATTATTTAATATAAATTTGTATGGAAATTTATAGGAGGCTGTAATTATGAGATTAATGATTAAGGATGATGTTTCAATTGTTCTGGCCGGTGAAGCAGGGCAGGGGCTGCAGTCAATTGAAGCTATTCTGATAAAGGTTTTGAAAAAAAACGGATATAATGTTTTTTCAACAAAGGAATATATGTCCAGGGTCAGGGGCGGAATTAATTCCACAGAGATTAGGGTTTCGTCTGAAAGGGTAGCATCTTTTGTCGAACGGATAGACATTCTTATTGTTTTGAACCAGGATGGGATCAATCATTTAAAGAATAGGATTTCAGAAAACACTTTGGTGATCGGTGAAAAAGAAAAAATAAATTACAGCAGGATTACGGATATTCCGCTTACTAAAATTGCCATAGATGTCGGAAACGCTATTTATTCCAACTCGGTTGCAGCGGGGCTTATTTGTGGATTATTTGATACGGATCTGGAAATAGCGAAAAATGTCATCAGCCAATATTTCAGCGGAAAATCAGCCGAAATCCGGGATTACAATTATCTTGCCCTTGAAAAAGGTTTTAATCTTGCCAAAACTATGTTTAAAGGTATAATAGATATAAACATACAAAAAAATCAGGATATAACCGGTGAAACTATAATGAGTGCATCGGAAGCAATTGCTTTAGGAGCTCTTGCCGGCGGATGCAGTTACGCCTGCGGATACCCGATGACACCTTCAACCGGCATTCTGGCAAATCTCGCGGCATATTCGAAATCGGTTGATTTGATTGTCGAACAGGTGGAAGATGAGATAGGTGTTATCAATATGGCGCTTGGCGCGTGGTATGCCGGGGCCAGAGCAATAGCCGCGACTGCAGGCGGCGGTTTTGCCTTGATGGGCGAAGGAGTTAGCCTCTGCGGTATGATCGAATCGCCGCTTGTTGTCAGCGTAGGACAAAGGCCTGCCCCTGCGACCGGGCTTCCGACAAGAACAGAACAGGGAGATCTGAATTTAATTCTTTATGCGGGGCATGGCACTTTTCCAAGGATTATTTTTGCTCCGGGGGACATAAAAGAAGCGTTTTATCTTACACAGAAAGCTTTTAATCTGGCCGAAAAATACCAGGTTCCTGTATTTATTCTATCGGATCAATATCTTGTTGACTGTTATTATAACAACCCTGAATTTGAAACCGGGCAGTTAAAAATAGAGAAATCCATTATCAAAACAGAGACTGGGTATAAAAGATTCCTTTTTTCTGAAAATGGTTTATCTTCAAGAGGTATACCGGGTTATGGAGAAGGCCTGGTTTGTATAGACAGTGATGAACATGATGAAGAAGGCCGCATTACAGAGGATTTTGAAGTAAGAAAAAGAATGGTGGATAAAAGGATGTCCAAAATAAGCTTAATTAAGAATGAAATTATTGAACCGAGCTTTTTCGGTAATGATAATTTCAGGACCCTTATAATTTCATGGGGATCGAATTTAAATACGATTCTTGAAGCCATGAAGGTTCTGAAAGCGGATGACATTGCTTTCCTTCATTATTCACAGCTTTATCCTTTCCCGGAGAATTCAGGAAAAATACTAAAGAAGGCTAAAAAATTGATTCTTATTGAAAATAATGTTAATGCTCAATTCGGACAACTTGTATTGGTTTCAACCGGGATTGAAATTCCTGACAGGATTCTGAAATACGACGGAATGCCTTTCTCTGTTGAAGAAATTGTTGAAAAAATAAGTCAAATAATATAGGAGCGGATTATGGGAAATAATAGTTTTGAATTAGAGAATATTGATATTGCCTGGTGCCCGGGGTGCGGTAATTTTGGGATAAGGAAAACAATAATTGCAACGCTTGAAGAATTGAATCTGAAACCTCAAAATGTCGTAATGACTTCAGGGATAGGACAGGCTGCAAAAATGCCCCAATATATTAACTTAAATTATTTTAACGGGCTGCATGGCAGGTCAATACCTCCCGCAACAGCGATAAAGGCCAGTAATCCCGAATTGACAGTGATCGCGGAAGGAGGTGACGGCGATATGTACGGTGAGGGGGGAATCATTTTATCCATGCCATACGGCGGAATCCGGATATAACAATCATTGTTCATGACAATATGGTTTACGGCCTTACAAAAGGCCAGGCTGCCCCAACGACTATGATTGGGATGGAAACGCCGGTGCAGGTGTTCGGTGTTTTTGAGGAGCCGCTTAATCCTATCGCGCTATCAGTTTCAATGGACGCTTCATTTGTCGCCAGGGCTTTTTCCGGCGATATCGATAAAACAAAAGAAATCATAAAAAAGGCGATTCTTCATAAAGGATTGTCGGTTGTCGATATTTATCAGCCATGCGTTTCATTCAACAAATTGAACACATTCAAATGGTTCAAAGACCATATCTATTACCTGGAGGACAGTTATGACCCATACAACAGGGTCAATGCCTTCGGAAGGGCAGTTGAGGAAGATCCGCTGCCCCTGGGGATTTTTTATATTAATGATAAAAAGAAAACATTTGAAGAAAACCAGAGAATATACTTGAATAGCCGGACACCGCTTTATAAAAGAGAAAGAAATCTTAAAGAAATTAATGATTTAATAAACAATTATTATAAATAATTGTACAAAACTATTGTTATATAACAGAAGGAGCTGCTGATGAATAGATTTTTGGAAGTCAAAAAAGATCTATACTGGGTAGGAGCATTAAACCCGGAATTAAGGGTTTTTGATGTGGTTATGTATACCCCGTACGGAACAACATATAATTCATACATCTTAAAAGGCAGTGATAAGATTGTTTTGTTTGAAACAGTGAAGGAAAAGTATTATGATGAATTTGTTGAAAAAATTGAGTCCTGCATAGGCAAGGCTCCGGTTGATTATATTGTATTGAATCACACCGAACCTGATCATTCCGGTGCCGCGTACAGGTTATGGAAGGAAAAGTATCCGGGCGTAAAAATTATTGGAACAAAAACAAGCGCTATGTTTTTTAAAAAGATTTCCAATGCCGGTGAGGGTCCGGAACAAATTACTGTGACAGATGAAACCGTAATTGATACTGGGGGTTATACATTACATTTTATACAGGCACCGTTTCTTCACTGGCCTGATACGATGTTTACATACATTCCGGAAATGGAAACCCTTGTGACCTGTGATTTTTTAGGAATGCATTACTGCGATGAAAGGATATTTAATGATTTTACCGGTTGGATTGAAGGAAAGTATCTAGAATCTTATAAATATTATTTTGATATGATTATGGGACCATTCAAACAGCATGTAAGGAATGCTCTGAAAAAAATATCCCAATTGAAAATCACAACTGTTTGCACAGGGCATGGGCCTGTCATCCGCGAAAATATAGAGCAATATATCAGGTATTATGATGAATGGTCGAAAGAAGTAGAAATCATAGATCAGGTTGTTATACCTTATGTTTCCGCTTACGGTTATACAAGGGGTATGGCCGTACAAATAGCTTCAGGCATTGAGTCAACAGGGAAGTTGAAATCAATTCTAATAGATTTGACTGATCAAGGGCATGGAGGTAGCGATAAGGATAAAATAAAGCAAGCGATTAATGAAATTTCAATATCAAAAGCATTTCTCCTGGGAACGCCTACAATAGTCGGTGATGCTCTATCACCCGTATGGGAAGTCGCGGTTTCACTTAACCCGTTTATTCATGCGGGGAAAAAAGCCGGCGTTTTCGGAAGTTACGGCTGGTCTGGCGAAGGCACACGCAATATTGAGGAGAGATTAAAACAGTTACGTTTCCAAATTCCTCTACCAGCATTAAAAGTAAACTTTAAACCGTCTGAAAAAGAATTAAAGGATTGTTTTGATTATGGAGTTAAATTCGCAAAAGCAGTGATGGGAGAAAACATTGTAACGGATGTTCAGAGAGAAGCTCAAAAAACCGCCTCAATAGAAAAGCCGGTGCAAAAAGGGATCAGAAGATGGAAATGCCTTGTCTGCGGTGAAGTTTTCGATGGGTTGGAACCTCCGGATATCTGCCCGGCGTGCGGCGCAAAAAAAGAAATGTTTGTTCCCGCAGAGGAAGAAAAAATTAAAGCAAGCGATTTCAAAGGCAGGATTGTAATAATTGGCGGTGGAGCCGCATCCGATTCCGCGATACGTTTTATCCGCGATCACAATTCCGAAGCTTTGATTACTCTTATCTGTGCCGAAAAATACATGCCTTATTACAGGCCTATGCTTTCGGATTATTTATCCGATGAAAATATCGCCAATCAGTCGAAATTTTATCTTCATCCTGAATCATGGTATATTGAGAGAGGAATCGAACTTAGACTTGGAGAGAAGGCAGTTAAAATAAATACGAATGATAAAATTATACTAACGGAAAAAAATAATCCTTACAATTATGATCGTCTTATTCTTGCACATGGAAGCTACCCTTTCATCCCTGTTAATAATGCGCTTTCATTAAAGGGAGTATTTTGTCTGAGAAGTTTTGATGACGCAAAGGCGATAGCCGAAAAGGTAAAAAATTCAAAAAAAGCCGTTGTAGTCGGAGGCGGGATACTTGGCCTTGAAATCGTTTCGGCATTGATTGATAAAGGGCTTTCAGTCAGTGTTATCGAGTTTCTCAATCGTATTATGCCCGTTCAGCTTGATCCTGAGGGTTCCGAATTATTTGAAAAAATTATCCGCAATCTGAATATTGATCTTTATCTGGGAAAAGCTGTAAAGGAATTAACCGGAGACAATAATAATAAGGTTACAGGAGTTGTTCTTTCAAGCGGTGAAGAACTGCCTGCCGAGTTAGTCGTATTCAGTTCCGGGGTCAGGCCAAATATTGATATTGCAAAAGATGCCGGTATTGCAGTAAATAAAGGAATTTTAGTAAATGAAAGAATGCAGACAAATTATCACGACATTTATGCCTGCGGTGATATCGCAGAATTTGGAGGTAGAAATTTTGCGCTCTGGATGCCGGCAATACAGCAGGGAAAGATTGCTGGAGCTAACGCTATCGGGATTGAAATGGAATATAAGATAGAAGAGGCCGCGGCTCTCCTGAGTGCATTTGGTACCAATATTTACTCGGCAGGCGATATAGTAAAAATTGCTGTTAAAGATAGTGTTGAATATCAGCAGCTTTCATTTATGGATAAGGCTGCCAATAAATATAAAAAACTATTTTTGTCGAACGGTAAATTATGCGGAGGGATTTTATTGGGCGATATATCCGCATCACTTAAACTTATGAATGGAATTAATAACAAAGTTGATTTTATTGAAGCAATAAAAATAATCGGGTAAATTAAAGATAGAAATAATTATTAAGGAGAATGCTATGGCTGTAAAGAAGACTGAATTAAAGCCGATAAAAAAAGTAAAAATGAAAAGAAGAATCGGAAGGGACGATACGCTTGTTTCCGCGTCGATGCTGAATGAAGCGGTTGGAAGAATACTCAGTAAAACAAAACTCGACCGGGCATGGGACATTCCTTATCTTGCCGGATACAGCCGTGATTTTAAAACAATTTATATTGACAGGCATCTGCCGAAAACACTTGAAACCGGCGGTAAAAGATATTCAGTCGATCCGTTTTTAATCCTTCATGAATCGGTTGAGAAATCCCTTATCGATGAGATTCATCTTGTTTATCAGCATGCTCATCAAATCGCTTTGCGAGCCGAAGAAGCCGCAGTCAGGGCTTCCGGGATTTCCTGGAAGGAATATGACCGTTTTATGCAGAAACATATCAAGAGCGCAGGGCATGAAAATTTAAAGAGAATTCCTCCTGATCTCGATATTAAACCATATCATGATGAAGAAGATACCGCTCTATTGAAAAAGATGCAGGATGTTATCCGAAGAGAAATTAAAAAAAATAAAATCGCAAAATAACCCAGTTTTATTTTCCTGCTATTATTCAACAGTTACACTTTTTGCAAGATTCCTGGGTTTATCGACATCAAGTGATTTTTCACGGGCAATATAATAAGCTAAAAGCTGGAGCGGTATTACATTAATAATTGGCGAGTATTCTTCAATAGTCTGAGGAACAATGATAATATCGTCCACATAATCTTTGATCGCTCCGGTTTCCTCATTTGTCACGGCGATAATTCGGCCATTCCTTGCCTTAACTTCCATGATGTTGCTTACGATTTTTTCATAAAGCTGATCTTTTGGTGCTATGAAGACTATCGGCATATTTTCGTCTATTAAAGCAATCGGTCCATGCTTCATTTCTGCCGCTGGGTAACCTTCCGCATGAATATAGGATATTTCCTTCAGCTTCAATGCTCCTTCAAGCGCTATCGGATAATTGAAGCCCCTGCCCAGGTAAAGAAAGTTCCTTTCCTTACTGTACTTTTTTGCAATCTTTTTAATCTTTTCAAACTGGCTCAATACAAGTGAGATTTTGTCGGGTATTGCAGTTAATTCTTTTAATAAATTCTCTCCCTCATATAGGGGCATGTTTTTTAACCTGGCGAGGTATATGGAAAGCATTATTAATGAAACCACCTGGTTTGTAAACGCCTTTGTCGAAGCGACACCTATCTCAGGACCCGCATGGAGATAAATTCCACTGCTGCTTTCCCGTGCTATCGTGCTGCCAATAACATTGGTAAGCCCGAATACTTTCGCTCCCTTTCTTTTTGCTTCCCTGAGGGCTTCAAGCGTATCCGCAGTTTCTCCCGACTGGCTGATAACGATCACAACATTATTTTCCTGGATTATCGGGTTCCTGTACCGGAACTCAGAAGCGTAATCAATTTCAACAGGAATTTCAGCGAATCTCTCAATCAAATACTTTCCTATTATTCCGGCATGCCAGCTTGTACCGCAAGCAGTTATAATAACCTTACTAATCTGGCGGGCCTGGCTTTCACTAATATCAAGGCCTCCGAATTTAACCGTCCCTTCGGAAACTATAACCCTCCCGCGAAGAGCTGTATTGACAGCCTCAGGCTGTTCAAATATCTCTTTAAGCATATAGGTCTCAAAACCGTTTTTAGAAATTGCTTCAACATCCCAATCAATTACCGATATGTTCTTCTCGATTTTTTCATAATTCAAATCGTATGTTTTGAACATTTCTTCTTCGGATTTAATAACCACTACTTCCCCGTCTTCCATATAAACAACATTTTTTGTATAGGGCATAATTGCGTTAACATCGGAGGCGAGGAACATTTCATGCTCACCCATTCCAACAACCAAAGGGCTTCCGTTTCTGGCCCCGACAATTTTATACGGTTCATCAATGGAAATTACAGCGATTCCATATGTTCCATCAACAAGCTTTAACGCTTCCATAACGGCAGACTGAAGGTTCTGCTTTTTTTCGCTGTAAGCCTGTTCGATTAAATGGACAAGAATCTCGGTGTCTGTTTCAGATTTGAATATATGTCCTTTTTTTATAAGTAGTTCTTTCAACACCCTGTAATTCTCAATAATTCCATTATGAACAAGGGTTATTTTATTTCCGCAATCACAATGGGGATGAGAGTTTTCCTGAGTAACTCCGCCATGAGTTGCCCAGCGTGTGTGCCCGATACCTAAATTGCTTTTTATCTCATGAAGGTTTTTATTTACCAGATTCCTTAAATTATTGATCCTGCCGACATCTTTTTGTATTTTTAAGGAATTATCTTTCGCTATGATAGCTATGCCTGCAGAATCATAACCTCTGTATTCGAGCCGTTGAAGCGATTCCAGAAGTATTTCTTTAGCATCCCTATTTCCAATATAACCTATAATACCGCACATATTAACTCCTCAGGGTCTGTATTTTCATATATTATAATCTATCATAACAACATTGAATTTTAAACTAGTGCTTAATTGCGTAAGTTAACGATAGTATTTCTTAATTGAGAACCTTTCACTTCCCGTTTTCTCCACACAAAAGGTTTTGCGGTTTCAGTGTATGCTTTAACAAATGCATCTATTGCTTCTCTCAATTCTTCCGTGTTTTTAAAACTGGCGCCTCTAAGAGCTTTTCGGCTCATAATACCAAACCATATTTCCACCTGATTTAACCAACTTGCCGAAGTAGGCGTGTAATGAAAAAAAACATTCTTATTCCGGGATAACCATTCATCGTTCTTTTTGTGAATACAATAATTGTCTAAAATTACATGAATTTCTTTATCTTTTGAAACATCTACCACCACTCTATCCATAAACTCAAGAAATTCAATACGTCTTTTGTATTCAGTAGTTTGGGTGTGTATTAACCCTGTAGCTACTTCCAGCGCAGCAAATAGGTTCAGCGTTCCATTTCTTTTATATGTACTTTTGTATCCTCTTACAATTTTTCCATTATCCGTCTCTACATAGCCGGTTGTCCTTTCCAACGCTTGAATACCAGGTTTTTCGTCTACAGATATAACCAATGCATTCATCGGCGGATTTAAATACAACCCAATAATATTTGTGGCTTTTGTCGAAAATTCAGGATCAGTGCTGACACACCAACTTCGCTGTCGGGATAAGCAAATTCCTTCTTTTCTTAAAACCCTCCATACCGCATGCGTTGATGTGTTTAAATGTTTTGCTAAAGCCGGACCATCCCAAATTGCCTGCCCGATAGGCGGTGTTTTTTCCAGAGTTTCTAAAACTTTGTCCCTGAAATTCTGCCCATATATTTTTGGCTTTCCTGACCTGGGCAGATCATACAATCCATCAATTCCTTTTTGCTGAAATCTTTTTTTCCAATCAATAACCGTATTTGGTCTTATGTGAAGGTCAGCCGCAATCTCAGATACATTTTGTCCTTTCAGGCTATTGACAATTATTTTCGCCCTCTCTACAAGTCGCGCTTCCATAGTTCGGCTTCTCACCCAACTATCAAGAATAATTTCATCCGCTTTGGTGCATGTTATAACTTGCGTTTTCTTAGACATACAACCTCCTTTTTTATGTCTAAGATTATAATTAATAACGCTTATTATTGCAATTAAGCACTAGTATTTGCTTTTCCATATAAACTGATATCAAAGCAATATTTTTAGAATGAAAAAATACCGGATTTAAATTTGATTATTGCCGCAATTTTCTTTTTTTCAACTTCATTCAGAATCGACCATTTTTCAGATTTAATTAACATAATCTTCATTTTTACGATTCTATAAAGAGATTGATTAATCATATCATCCGATATTTCTCCGTTATCATATGCATCCATCAATGAATTATGCAAGTCTGCAGCATTTTCAAACCATTTATCCCTGTCAAGCGTTACGCTGAGGATTATATCACATCCGGCTTTGATTGCTTCAACAGCAGCTTTTTTATAATTATAAATATCTGTAATGGACTTCATCTGTATGTCGTCTGTAATTATCACATTTGAAAACCTGCTGTTTCTAAGATAGGAAAGAACAGGTTTAGAAAGAGTAGCCGGTAAATTATCATATTTTGAATATATCACATGCGAACTCATTATGGCCTGGCTGTTAAGGAGTTTTATGAAAGGCTCCGCCATTTTACCGATTGAACTTGTGTCATCACGGCATATTTCTTCATGAGGGTCTGCTGATATGTTGCCGTAACCCGGGTAGTGTTTTGGAACGGCAATTACGTTATATTTCAGCATCTTATCTATTACTATTCTGCCGAGTTCGGAATTTAGTCCGGCGTTTGACGAAAAGCTTCTGTTATAAACTATAGAATTTGTTTTTATTATAATATCGATTACAGGTGAGAAATTCATATTGATGTTCAATTCATTCAGTTTTTGTGCCGTATAATCGGCTATTTCCGCAATTCCTTCACTGCCTTTCTGCAGGTAAAGCTCTCCGGGAGAAGGATAGCTTTTTAATATTCCATCAAGACGGGCAACATTTCCGCCTTCCTGATCAACAGAAATTATCATCGGAATTCTCGGAGAATTTTTTTGTAAAAACAGATTCCGGTTTTTAACATCTTCAAAACTTTTATTTTTAATATTTTCACTTTTTAAAATTATACCCGAGATTGAATAATTTGATATTAAATCACATATTTTATTTAAATCATCGCCATAATAATTTACAATTATCATCTGGCCTATTTTTTCCTTTATGCTCATTCTTGAAATTACCGTCTCAATTAATGAATCGAGTGTAATATTTTCATTCTTATTTTTAACGGACCTGGCTGAAATAGAACCGGTATTAATATGCATAAATATTGACAGGTTGAAAATAATTATAAATCCTGATAGTATAATTAATAGGAATTTTACTGATTTGATAAATTTACTTCTTTTGCGGATCATAAAAGATTTTCTCCTGACGGCCATAAAACAGACTTATGAATTCCCATTATTTGTAAATAACGATTTGATGAAAAGTATGTAATAACAGCTTTTAGAAGAAATATTCTAATAAAAATATGGTTAATTGTCAAAGATTATAAGCCTGAAGTTTTCATTTGAAATTTGCCGAAAATACATACCATATTTATACTATAACTAGCTTCTAATCGGGAGGATTTATGTTTAAAAATCTTCGAATGCTTAACAGACTTTTTGCCGGGACAGTAATAATACTTTTACTTGTGTTTTTTGTCCTTTTTATCATCATTTCCAATACTTTTAATAATTCTGATAAACTTCAGTTAATAATGGTTTTATTTCCAATTGTCGGAATAATAGCAATTGTTTTGCTGGCTTTGATCTTTAATATGGCGGCCAAGGGCATTACTGTGCCGGTTGAAAAAGTATCGATGGCTATGATTGATATTTCTGAAGGTAAGGGCGACCTTACAAAGAGAATTAATTTTGTGTCAAATGACAGGCTGGGTCTATTGGCAGAAAATTTCAACATGTTTGCGGCAAAATTGAACGATGACATGGTTGAGGTTGAGAATGTATCGGCAAATATTAGAGTATCTACCGATCAATCGACTAATTTAATGTCTAACAGCCTTAAAAATATTGAAGTAATTAAATCCAGCATTGGAAATATCGGTAAACAAACGGAGAATGCGACATCCGGTATTGAACAATTAACGGCAACTCTTGAGGAAATGTCCAGAAATATTGACAGTATAATGAACAATATGGTTAAGCAGGCTTCATCGGTAGAGGAAGGGGCAAGTTCAATTGAGGAAATGGTCAGAAACATTGATAATACTGCATCTATGTCAAAAAGGACATTTGATCTTTCAAATAACTTGAATAATGTGGCTAATGAAGGAGGAACCGCGGTAAAAAACTCGATCCAGTCAATTAAGGATGTCGCCGAATATTCTCAGCAGATACTCAAGCTTCTGGGATTGATTACAAACATAGCAAAACAGACAAACCTTCTCGCGATGAATGCCGCAATAGAAGCGGCACATGCGGGCGATGCCGGAAAGGGTTTTGCAATTGTAGCGGATGAAATCCGAAGGCTTTCCGAAGATACAAATAAAAACGCTAAGGATATAGGCGATGTGGTTGGAACCATTGTTGGAAGAATAGATGATTCGGTTAAACTTGCAGAAAAAGCAGGAGTAGGGCTTGATATGATAACGTCATATTCCCAACAGAATGTACAGATCATAAATCAACTTAATGTGGCTATGGCTGAACAGAATAATGGAGCAAAAGAGATACTCAAAGCTACCGAAGATATGGTTAAAATCACTGATGAAGTGAAGCTGTCAATGACTGAACAAAAAGGCGCAACGGATGATTTTGGCGAGGCCCTGCGGCATCTACGAGACCTGTTTATTGAAAATAAAGATAATATTAAAAGCCATCTTCTTAATATGAATGAATTGATTGCCTCAATGGAAGAAATAAAAAAAATTGTTTCGGAAAATCAAACTCAATCCGTTCTTCTTGGAAAGCTGGTGAATAAATTTGTTCTTGAGAAAAAAAGCGATGAAGTTACGGGCTTAAAGCTTGTGGAATGAAGCATGATCTTCGTAAAGCTCAGTGACCCAGGTATAGTTCGGCAAATAACCAATCAAGCGTGGATTATATTGAATTTCTTTTCGGCGGCTTCCACAGTTTGCGTTATCAATGAAATCCTTGTCATTGGTCCGACGCCTCCCGGAACAGGTGTAAAAGCATAACTTTTGGAAGAGGCATTCTCAAGGTCAATATCGCCAATATTGCCTGGATTATACCCTGCATCAATAAGAATTGCCCCCTCTTTAATCCAATCGCCTTTTATGAATTTTGGTTTACCTACCGCTCCCACAACAATATCAGCTCTTTTGACGATTTCCGGCAGATCTATAGTTTTTGAATGGCATATAGTTACAGTGGCATTCTCATTAAGCAGCAGCATAGCAACCGGTTTTCCCAGAATCGGGCTTCTGCCTACAACAACAGCTTCCCTGCCTCCTACGAGAATTCCATATTCCTTCAAAATTGTCATTATTGCAAGCGGGGTGGCGCTTTTATAAGATTTCAAATTCATTGACATCCTTCCGAATGAATCGGTGTTAACACCGTCTACATCTTTTTCAACAGATATTGTGTTAAAGCATAACTGTTCATCGACATGTTTGGGTACCGGATGCTGAAGCAATATGCCATGCACATTTTCATTATTATTAAGTTCAATAATTTTATCTATGATTTCTTTAGTGCCTGTTTGTTCAGGCAGTTCAATTTTCAAGGGCTCTATTCCGACCCTTCTGCAGTCATTTCCTTTCATATTCACATAAGTGACCGAAGATGGGTTTGTTCCTACAAGAATTGTAGCCAGGATAGGGGTTGCCCTGGTTTTTTCAATTATAGCAGCGACCCTTGTCTTCAGGTTTTCTTCAAATTTCTTTGCAAGCGCTTTACCGTCAAGAATTATTGGTTCCATATAATACTGCTCCTGTGAATTAATAAGAGTAATATTTTAATAGTCATTTAAAGATATGTCAATAATGATATGTGCCTATGTGCCTATAAAAAATTTGAAGAAACGGTGGGGTATCTTTATACTAATCAAAAGATATAATTTATCATAAAAAAATCTTACAAAATTTATAATTTATTCATTTTATGATAGTATAATATGGGCAGTTAAAAGTATCATATTTACCGGTTTTATAATCAGAAGTGACAATATAAAATAAAAATAACGGATGATAAGACATGAAAAAAGAAAAATTAATCGCTGTAATTGATATCGGTTCCCATTCGATCAAAATGCACATTGGTGAAATTTTGAAAAAAAATGATATCAAGCATGTTGAATACCTGTGGGCGCCCGTAGCAATAGGTAAAGATATTTTCAGCAAGGGTATGGTGTCGAATTCTACCATACTTGATGTCACAAATGCGATAAATAATTTCAAAGAAGTGCTTGATTCTTATCAGATTAAAAATTTTAAGGCATTCTCCAGCAGCGTTATAAAAGAGGCTGACAATTCGGATGTTTTGCTGGAAAGGGTTTTTAAAACTACCGGAATCAGGATTAATATTATTGAACCGATCGAGGAAACTGAAGTAATTTATGAAGGAATCAAAAATGTATTGAAAGAAAGATACGGCTTTCAGGATAAAAATGTGCTGATTCTTGCTATCGGAGGAGGATCAACCCAGATTGTAATGCAGTCAAAAGGCAGGATAATATTTTCAGAAACACATCATATAGGGTCATTGCGCATGGTCAGGAACAACGACTTCAATGGCAAATCATATCAATTTACCCTAAAACCCTTCTCACTTAGTTTTCTCAATACAATGAAGCGCTTTCCCGATATAAAGAATATTAATGGGTTTGTAGCTTTGAATGATGATATTCTTGTAATCCTTCAAAATGTATTTAATGACTTTTTGATAAAAGGTGTTTTTAAAATTCCCAGGAAAGAATTTAACAGGATTTATTATCAAATAGATTCAATGAGCCTGGAAAAAATCCGGGAAAAGTTCCAGCTCAACGATAATGTTTTAAAAACAACGAAAGTCGCTTTTCTTATGCTCGGAATCTTTTTTAATCTCACATCAGCGAAATTTATATTGATACCAAATATAAGCACATCTTACTTTTTATTATACAAACTTGCTTTTTTATACAATAAAAATAAATTTCCGGATAAAAATCTAAGAGATAATATTCTTTCTTCGGCTATGGCAATTGGAAGAAAATATCAATTCGACAAAGAGCATGCTCTACAGGTTTATAAACTGTCGCTTATGATCTTTGATAAACTGCAGGAAATTTATGGATTTGGAAACAGGGAAAGGCTTTATCTGGAAGTAGCGTCTATCCTTCATGATATAGGTGTTTTTGTAAGCGCAGGAAATCATCACAAGCATTCCGCGCAATTGATTGTTTCTGCTGAAATTATGGGATTACAACAGAATGATATGAAAATCATTTCTCAGATTGCCAGATATCATAGAAAATCACCTCCCAAACCCTCTCATTTCGATTATAACGAACTTCAGATGGAGGACAGGCTTATCGTTTCAAGGCTGGCTTCGATTCTTAGAGTAGGAGACGCTCTCGATAATACACATACTCAGGTTGTTGAAGATCTAAAATTGAACATTGATGAGGAAAAAATTGAAATTTCGGTTAAGCTGAAAGATAATCTTTTTGAATATATGGATATTTTGAAGGAAGCAGTTCAAAAAAAGAGCGATCTTTTCGAGGGATTTTTTGGTATTTCAGTAAGATTGGAGAAATGGTTATGAAAAAGCATAATATTTCTACGAATATGATAAATCGTGAATTCAGCTGGCTGGAATTCAATAAAAGGGTATTATTTGAAGCGGAAGAAATAAAAAACCCGGTTCTAGAGAGATTAAAATTTTTATCCATTGTCTCTTCTAATCTTGAAGAATTTTTTATGATACGTGTGGCGGTGTTGAGAAAGCAGAAGGAGGCGAATATCAGTGAAAGTTCCGATGAATCAATGACTCCTGCGGAACAGCTTTCCATAATACGCGGCCGCGTTCTTGAACTGCTGAAAAGGCAGTATGATCTTCTTTATAACCAAATTCTTCCCGAATTACGGAATTACGGGATAAACATCCTGGTAAATACTGATGAAGCCGAATTGATTAAAGAATTGCTTGCCCCAGTTTTTGATAATGAAATGCTGCCTATGCTGACCCCTCTCTCAGTCGGTCCTGCACATCCTTTTCCAACGCTTGTAACCGGCAGGCTGTATCTTGCGGTAGGATTAAGACCGCTTGAAAATAATTTTTTTATTGAAAAGAGTGACCTTTCTTTTATTGAGATTCCGACTAATATATACGGCAGATTTATGAGCATTGATTCCGGCGATACCCTTATACCGGTTGAAAACATAATTAAGATTTTCATAAATAAGGTATTTAACGGGTACATTGTTACATCAGCGCATATCATACGTGTGACCAGGGATGCTGATTTAAGCGTTCAAGAGGATGGAGCATCGGATTTGCTAAAAGAAATCGAATCAACAATTAAAAGAATGCACAGGCGCTCAGTTGTAAAAATTGAATATGAAAGCGGTATTCCGCCTGAGATATTAAATACAATCCGGGAGAAAAACTTAATGGAATCCGAGGAATTATATGAAATTTCCGGTATTTTCAATCTGAAGGATTTAATGGAACTTTATGAGAAGAAATCATCCGAAGCAAAAACAGACAAAAGTTTGATTTTTAAGCCTATAACGCCAATTTATTCATCCGAATTTTATAAAAAAGACATCTTTAAGGTAATAGATGAAAGCGACATAATCCTATTCCATCCCTATCATTCCTTCGATCCTGTTCTGGACCTGTTAAACCGGGCAGCCGTGGATCCTGATGTTATGGCGATAAAGCAGACCCTTTACCGGACAAGCTCCAATTCAGCCATCATTCAGGCACTGATTAAAGCTGCGGAAAACGGCAAATACGTTTCAGTTATTGATGAACTTAAAGCCAGGTTTGATGAAAAACGCAACATAGAATGGGCCAGAAGGCTTGAGGATTCAGGCGCTCATGTCACTTACGGCGTGGCCGGGTTAAAGACCCATGCAAAAGCGCTTATAATAGTGAGGAAGGAGGAAAGGGGAATAAAAAGGTATGTACATCTTGGGACGGGGAATTACAATGAATCAACTGCCAAGCTTTACACTGATTTCAGTTTCTTTACTTCCGACGATAAATTCGGAGAAGATATATCTTCATTCTTTAACCTTTTAACCGGTTTTTCTCTTTCTGACAGGTGGAACTATATAACAATTGCACCATTGGAGCTGAGGCAGAAATTTATTAATCTAATAGTCCGGGAAAAAAATAATGCATTAAACGGTCTCAAGGCAAAAATAACGGCCAAGCTTAATTCTCTTGTCGATGATGAAATAATATCAGTTCTTTACGATGCTTCAAAGGCTGGGGTTAAGATAAATTTGATTGTCCGCGGCATATGTTCCCTGAAACCGGGACTACCCGGCTTAAGCGAAAATATAAGGATTGCAAGCATAATCGGGCGCTATCTTGAACATTCACGGATATTCTGTTTTCAAAATGCCGGGGATGAGGAAATATACTTATCAAGCGCCGACTGGATGAGCAGGAATCTTGACAGAAGGGTGGAAATTTTATTTCCCATTCGGAATGAAAAGAACAGGGCTTTTATCCGAAAAATTCTAACACTGCAGTTTGATGATAACGTCAATAAATGGGACTTGTTGGGAGATAAATACTCACATATAATTAACGATAATAAAAAAGTTACCTCGGAAAAGGATAGTTTTAAGGAAATCTATGAATTAATAAAGAAAAATGATTATAACTATAATAAAAAAAACACTGTAGAATTAAAACCTGTTAAAAGCGAACAGGACAGATAAAAATTAGGGCTGCTAAGCTCTTTTGAATTGGAGGTTAATATGACCGAAGCTTCGAGAATGGCATTAACCGGCCTGAGGGATCTTTCAGCATTAAAATGGTATGTGATACCAATGCTTTCAGTTGTCTTTTATATTTATGTTAAAGAAATCAAGCGCTCAAGAAAGACGGGAAATTGGGATGCGATTATTGCCGGATTGACTCTCTTTGGAATGGATTTTTTTAATGAGACCTGGAATGGTTTGATTCTTCATTTTACAAATTATTCAGCGCTTTGGACTGTTCCTGGAGATACAGCCCTCCGGACATTGGTCGGCTGGAATATTGAAATAATGTTTATGTTCGCGATATCGGGCATCATTTATTATCACTCCTGTTCGGAAAATGCTTCTGATAAAATCATAGGCATTCCTAACCGGTGGTTCTGGGGTATTGTTTATTCTCTGATCAGTGTTTTTGTCGAATGCCTTCTGAACAAAGGCGGATTATTAATCTGGGCATACCCATTGTGGAATCTGTCTTTCGGCGGTATATGGCTGATATTTTTAATCGGCTATTTTTATTTTTATATTGCTGTCATTCTTGTGCTCGGAATTAAAAAAATGACCGGTAAGATTACTGCATTGTCTGTAATTTATGGTGTTCCAATCATAGTCAATTTCATCTGCCTCGGTATTCTTGGATGGAAATATTAATAAGCATATGTTCAGCCTGAGTGTAAGCATCTCATTCTTTTACATGAAGACGGGAAGACATGAAGATCCTTTTTACCGGAAATATAGAAAACTTTCATTGCCTTTAGCTTCCGATAAATCTGTAATCCCGATAAATGCCATTGCCTTTTTAAGTTCCAAAGAGATTTTGTTAAAGTACTGCCTTACACCCTGCACACCTCCGCCGACGGCGGCTATCATTACCGGACGGCCTATCATTACAATATCTGCGCCCAATGCAAGACATTTCAATACATCGCCTCCGCTTCTGACTCCGCCATCAAGAATAATCATTGCATCGCTTCCGACTGCGGATTTGATATCTTTTAAAGCGTCAATAGGTGCGATAAGACTGTCGCTTACCCTACCGCCATGATTTGAAACAATTATTCCCTTAACACCGGATTTTACCGCCTTTTCCGCATCGCGGGGTGAAAGTATTCCTTTTAGAATAAATGGTATTTCTGCGTAATCAACTAATTCCCTGATTTCATCAAAGGTTTTGGTTGACGTATTTTGTCCTTTCAATTCCATTGTCATAAAAGATGCGGCATCGATATCGATTCCTACCGCCAAAGCTCCGGCCGATTTTGACGCCTCGATTCTTTCCATTATAGTTTTATTATCATACCGAGGCTTAAATATTGGGACAGCCTGTCCGAAATTTTCCAGTATGACCCTAACACCTATCCTGTATTTTGAAGATGCTGCGCCGTCACCGACAAATCCGATAGAACCCGCCTGATTTGCTCCTTTAACAACAGACCTTGCCAATTCAAGTTCGCTAACTGCACCGCCAAGATTTGTGATTGATCCGGTAAGAGGAGCAGGTACAACCGGAAAATCAATCGGTAAACCAAAAAAGACGATTTTTGTTTTAATTATTTTTGCGTCATTGATGTAACTTGGGATAATATCAATTCTACGGACCCTGTCTATTGCATTAGTGAACCCATTACCGGTGGCTATTCCCCCAACACCCGGCATCATACCCCTGCACTTCCTGCCATCACAGTCGGGGCATACAAAACAGCGGCCGTTAAATTTATTCTTTGCTTTTTCAAAAAGAGCATTATCCTGAATAAGCTGGTCATCATCTTCAATAGTTGTAATTTTGATAGTCTGAACGGCTTTATGCGATGCAAATAAAGCTTCCTTAAATGTCGGCGCTGTCACAATTATATGTCCGGATTTATCTAGATTGTTTTGCGGCGGTTTGATCTTATCCCCTATCTTAGAATCAAAAAAAACATTTTTGACAAACTTTATCTTTCCGGCTTCCTCCAGCCCTTCAATGGATTTTATAATTCCAGGCGGGGCTATTATGGCACGTTCAATTGAAACCAAATTAAAAACAGGTTTTAAATTTTCAGGCGGAAAACCGAGTGAAATCAAAATAATATTCGACATTAAATCAACGCCTGAGGAGTAGGGGTATGTGTATGAAGACATAAATCCGCCTGAGAGCCTTGCTGCTATTTCTCCGATATAACAACCGCTGTTTGAAACTTTTATATCTCCTTTAGCGGCTCCAACTGTAATACCGAGCGCTTTTATTCCGTTTTTAAAAGTATCTATTGCATAGGTAACTAGGTCTTCTGGAAGGCTTGTCGGCATAACATGGCCTGTTTCGACAAAGTAGGGATCATATTCGATAATTCTGTCAGCAACGCCTGTTATATGGATTTCATTATTGAATATAAGGGCGTCGATGCTCAGTTCCGGTGCATCAATATACTGTTCGATTATTACCTTTCCATTTTTGGAATAATGAAGGGCATTATCAAAACCCTCCTTAAGTTCTTCCAGATTGAATACTCTTCTGACGCCTCGTGCGCCCATATTGTTTGCAGGTTTGATTACACAATCACTGCCAAGCCTTTCCATGGATTCTGCCGCTCTTGTGTAGCTGTCCACAAGTTCGAAGTCCGGTACAGGAACTTTTGCCGTACGGAGAGCATTCCTCATAAGAAATTTATCAGTGGCTTTCAATGCAGCTTCAGGTTCGATTCCTATCAACCCCAATTTTTTTGCGCAATAAGCAACTGTATATGAAGCATCAGTCCCTACTGTAAGGATACCGTCAATTTTTCCATTTTCATTACAGAATTTTTCAAGCATAAGAAAAGTGAATTCAGCGTCCATTGTACTTGAATTGATATGATAATTGCCTTCTTTTACTCCCGGAGCCGCCGGATTAATATCTATTACAGCAGTTTTAATCTTCATTTTCTTCGCTGCCAGAATTACCGGAAGCTGCAATAATCCTCCGCCAACAACTGCTATTTTTTTACCGGCTAAGATATCTGTGTTTAATTGAATATTTAAAGTGCTTTTATTGATTTGATTTTCCATTGAAAACCCCTCGGGCAGATGATAGTAATAATTGCATTTTATTTTGCCAAAGAACTGCCCATATCATAATCGGCAATTTGAGAATTATTTTTAATATTTCATAAGCTTATAGAATCAAAATTAAAAAAGGGGCTTATTAAGCCCCTTTTTGGAATTTATTTTTTAGAGAAAGGTAAGTCTTTCAATGCTTTTTTAACTTCATCTTCCGGATATTCATAATCCTCAAGTTTTCCATCAAGATATAACTGATATGAAGAAAGATCAAAGAAACCATGACCGCTGAAATTAAAGAGAATGGTTTTTTCCTTACCTTCCTTTTTGGCAAGTAAAGCCTCGTCAATTGCGCCCTTTATCGCATGATTTGTTTCCGGAGCTGCGACAATACCTTCGGTCCTGGCAAAAAGGACTCCTGCTTCAAAAACTTCATTTTGATGATAAGCTCTTGCTTCCGCAAATCCCTGTTTAACAAGTGCGCTGACAAGAGGAGCCATACCGTGGTAGCGTAAACCGCCGGCATGAATTGAAGGGGGCATAAATCCATGACCCAGGGTAAACATTTTGACAATCGGCGCCATTCCGGCAGTGTCGCCGTAATCGTATTCGTATGCTCCCTTTGTTACAGAAGGGCAGGCTTTGGGTTCAACAGCAAGGATTTTTACTTTTTTATTGTTCTGTATTTTATCCATAGCAAACGGGAATGAGATTCCTGCGAAATTACTGCCTCCGCCAATACAACCGACAACTACATCGGGATATTCATTAATAGATGCCAGCTGTTTTTTCGCTTCCAGGCCGATTATTGTCTGGTGCAGGAGAACATGGTTTAATACACTTCCAAGTGAGTAATTAGTATCTTTCCGGTTTACCGCTTCTTCAATAGCCTCGCTGATGGCGATGCCAAGACTTCCCGGATTATCAGGATCTTTTGCCAGCAATTCTCTTCCAAATGCCGTTTCTTTACTTGGGCTTGGAATGCATTCCGCACCCCAGACGGCCATTATCTGCTTTCTGGCAGGTTTCATATTATAACTTGCTTTAACCATAAAGACCCGGACTTCTATGCCGAAAAGACTGCCGGCTAAAGCAAGGGCGCTTCCCCATTGACCCGCGCCTGTTTCCGTTGTCAATCTTTTTACACCCTCCATCTTGTTATAATAAGCCTGTGCTATTGAAGTGTTAGGCTTATGCGAGCCTGCAGGCGAACAGCCTTCATATTTATAATATATTTTTGCCGGAGTACCGAGGACTTTTTCAAGGTGTATTGCCCTGAAAATCGGTGACGGTCTCCAACGGCTGTATACGTCCAGAACGGGATCGGGTATTTTAATCCATCTGTCGGCGGACATTTCCTGACCGATCAATGCCATCGGAAAAATCTTTCCTATCACACCTAAATCATTTGGGGTAACAGGTTTTCCATCCGGTCCAAAAGGAGGATCGGGTAATTTGGGTAAATCAGCCTGAATATTGTACCATTCAGTAGGAATATCTTTCTGAAGCAAATCGATTTTTTGGATTTCCATAAATATAACACCTCCTTCAGTGTTTTTTGAAATAAAATATTACCATACAAAAAAAGTCATCTATTATAATTATTTCCTATAAGATTCTGTAGTCTAGACTAAATACATAGATAAGTCCATTGAAAGAATAGTATCAAAGAGGATATATGGAATGTTTTGGTAAGAACTTATCTTTTATTTAAAAGCAGCCAGAGCATCGGATTCATTGTCATAGATATCGAAAAAGCTTGTTAATTTTGTTAATTCAAATACCTTTCTTACAGAAGCATAAACATTTATCAATTTAAGAGCGCCGCCGACTTTTTTTAAATTAGAAAGGCTTGAAATTAGTACGCCGATTCCGGAACTGTCAATATAGCTCACTTTATCAAGGTTTATAATAATATTAACCTTTCCTTTATTCATTTCTTCTTTTATTTTGTCCTTTATTTCCGGAGCATTGTAAAGATCTATTTCTCCATTGATATCAAAAACTGCGATCTCGCCAATTTCCCTTCTGTTTATCTCCATAAAATCCTCCTTTATTTTAATCAAAACCAAACTTTCTTAAATATCAAACTTTATTATAATTATTTAAACTTCAATATTAAAATTGTCTCATCATCATGCTGAGGTGCAAACCCTACAAAATTAACTATTGATTCCAGTAGCTTACTAGCAATGTCTTTAGCATTTTCTCTTTTATTCTTTCTTATTATTTCTTTGACGCGCTCAATCCCGAATTCTTCATTAGCCATATTATAAGCTTCTGTGATGCCATCCGTATATAATAAAATAATATCGCCTTTTTCCAAAACGGTATAATTCTGTCCATACTCTGCGCCCGACATTATCCCGATCGGCATTCCTTCTGTGTCCAGAAACTCAAGTGAATCAGTCTCCGCGCGGTATATTAGAATCGGGCCATGACCGGCATTTGTATAATTCATTATACCCTTTTCCGCATCAAAAAGCAAGTATATTCCGGTTGCGTATCTGTCTTCAACAATTTCCTTAGAAATTGTATTGTTCAAAGTTGACATAATTTCCTTTGATTCTTCATTCAATGACGCAATAGTCCTAAGTATGCTTCTGATCATAACCATTATCAGTGAAGCGGGTACGCCTTTCCCGGAGACATCGAACATTGTAAGCGCTATTTTATTATTGCCGAAATCAATATAGTCATAAAAATCACCGCCTACTCCTTTTGCCGGAATGGAATACCCGTAAATATCATAACTGGTAGTTGTCGGAAAAGTATGTGGAATCAGAGATAATTGAATTTCACCCGCAACTTCAATTTCTTTTTCAGCCTGCTTTTTTTCCAATACTTCACGGTACATTTGAATCTGCATTATAGTTATTGTTGCCTGTTTTCCAAGGGTTTCAAGAAGACTTAAGTCATTTTCGGTAAAAACCTTTGAGTCGTCAACTACGGATAGAACTCCAAATACGTCATCCTTTGATTTCAGTGGAATAGCGATAAAAGATATTACCTTCATATATTCTTCAACAGTCTGCACATAATCCTCAACTTTTGATACATCCGGAATATAAATTGTTTCACCTTTTTCAGCTACTTTACCAAGGATGCCTTCTCCGATTGCGATTTTTTCGGATTTGAACTTTTCTATAATTACAGTTTCATTTAATGTTAAACCCTGTGTTGTTTTAAAAGGTTTTGTCGGAGGATAAAGCCCCAAGACATATTTTACAGTCAAGCGGTTTGTTATCGGGTCTTTTATTAATATTGTTCCGGCGCTTGCATTTGTGCCTTTAATAGAATTGTTGACGATAGTTTTGATTACTATGTCCAGGTCAAAATCACCCGATCCCATTGCGTCGCCGATTTCTTTCATCAATGATATGATAATATCTTTTTCCTTAATAAGGTTTTCTACCTTTCCATGAATGGATTCTATATAATCGGAATGATTATTGAAAGCATATACCGATAATAATATTACCGATATAATCTGGATCAGGAACCAGGCAGGCTGCTGATAATATGGGATCAATGAAGAAAAGATATTAAATACTATCTCGATGGAAAGTAAAGTAAGTATTATACTTCTATATTTTGTTATATTTTTTAACAATTGAACAACACTTTCAAATACTGAAGCAACTGCAATACAAGCCATTATCAATATTACAAGTTTCCATATTACAAAAATTAAACGGCCCACTCTGGACTTAAAAAATTCAATTATCGGTATGGCTGTTTTGTGAGTTGTTGAGTCTCCTAACCTTATGGAAACTATAACAATTACAATTCCTAATGCAATTGCAATGAAAAGTTGAATAGACATAGTCCAGATTGCCGAGGTCTGCTGTTTCTTTTCCAGGCTTCTTCTATAAATAATAAAAATATAACTCAAAACTATAACATAGACCGTCTCAATGAATTGAAATACAAAATAATGCAAATCATAGAGAGGCATAAGATTTTGATCGATTACATTAGGTGATATAAACTGAACATTTGAAAAATGAATAAGTAAATATATTACAGATTTTAATAATATTATCATGAATAAAATAAAGAGGAAAGCAAATTCACTCAAATGGTATTTTATCCAGTCTATAAGAAGAAGTGCTCCGATAAACAAAGCAATTACAGTTTCAATCCATAAATAAATATCTGAACCCATATTTTTCTCCCGGAGGCTATCTTATTTTAGTATATTCTTCAATGCATCAATAGCCTAAAACTCTTTTAAATAAATTAATTCGGTCTTGTTTCAGGTAATCGCTCTTTACAGCATATTTATCCTTAAGGGAATCCAGGTTCCCGATCATGTAATTTGAAATTATATTAACTTCACAGGAATAATCCGCAACATTAGAAACCTTTAGCAGCGATAAAGGAATCAAAGAACCATATGAAAGATCAAAAGCAGTCATACTGTCTTTTTCCTTTAGTCCGTATGCCAGTCCGGCGTTAAGAAAATATTGATTTTGGGAAACTTCA
The DNA here is from genome assembly GCA_963783575.1 of uncultured Spirochaetota bacterium. Taxonomy (GTDB): domain Bacteria; phylum Spirochaetota; class Brevinematia; order Brevinematales; family JAOACQ01; genus CAWEAK01. The sequence goes on from CAWAOD010000011.1 coordinate 609,737, forward strand.
TTGCCGATCCGCCATACCGATGGAAATATACCATCCATCCAGTCCAGAAAACGTACAACAGAATGATTCATATCTTCAGGATTAAAATTAATAAAAAACTGATTAATCATTATTCCTGTTTTATCAAATAAGGAGTATTTAAACGTTTTTAATAAATCGTCCGCTGACGCTATTATGAAAAAGCTATAATTATTTTCTCTAAGAAATTCCAAAATATAATTTATTCCTTGCTTTTTTCGGTATTCCATCGTATATAACTTGAATTTATTATAATATTGAACGTTATAAAGTACTGTATCCGCATAAATTCTTGAGTAATTATAAAAATCGGCATCCACTAAAAAAAGTCCCTTGTAAATATAAAAATCGGGCTCATCAACCCTGAGTTTATTATTCTTTAGTCTCCATTCATAATTTTCAATTTTATCTTTAATACTTGAATCGGGATCAATCTTGGACAATGATTTTAATTCCTGATATGAATGATAAAAATCATTATGCGTCTCATAAAAGGAAAACAATTTTTTTCTTGCTTCAATTTGATAAGGATAAAGCGTAACCGATTTTTTAAGATTTAAAAAATAAATTTTGGTTTCCCCTCTGTTATATGCATCGCTGGAATTTGATAAACGGATCATTGACAGATCTTTCCTGATATCAGAATCGATTTTATAATTATTTAATGCAAAATATTCCAGTGCATATTGAAAATACTCGTTATTAGGATAATTGGCGATCGCCAGCCTGTAATTTTCTACGGATTTTTCCTTATCCATTGATTCATAAGCGAGGCCTGTTTTGTAATAATTCCAGGCGATGAACTTCTTATCTTTCTGAACTCCGGCCTGTCCGATCCAGTTATATTTCTCAATTGCTTTCTTATAATTACCTGTATTTAAGTAACAATCGGCAAGGATAACAATTCCCGAATAAAAATTTTCAAAAATCTTTTCACCGTCTTCCAGAAGAGATATCGCATCCTGGAAATTTCCCGTTGTCCGGAAGAAATCTGCCAAAGTCACATAAACCAGCCTTTCCTTTGGATTCAAGTTAAATGCTTTTTTGTAGTATTCCTCGGCTTTAATATTATTGCCGTTTTTAAGATAATAGTTGCCGAAAGAAATATAATTCCGCCAGTAATTTGAATTGATCCTATCGGCCTTGTTCAGCATAGAAAGAGCGAGTGTCAGTTTGTTCATTTTAAGGTATAATTCACTTAAATTTCTATAAACCTCTACGTATGAAGGAGACATATCGACTATCTTTTTATAATATTTTTCGGCGGTATCGTAATTACCCAATTCCCTGTATGAATTAGCGAGGATAAGCATTGCATCGGCATCATTATTGGCATATTTAAGAGCCGTCAAACTATTTTCAAGACTGATGTTGAAATCTCCGAGTGAATAATAAACCTCTGCAAGATATTTATATGCGTCCCCGTAATAGGGGTTTATTTCAATCGCATTTCTGAATGAATCGATTGCCTCATAATACTTCTCCTGATTAAACAGGGTAACTCCATTATCTAGAAAAATCTTTGCATTGTTAATATTTTCAGACCACATTGAAATTGTGATATTTAATATAAAGAATAAAAAAACATATATCTTATTTATTTTCAACATGAAAGGTCCTTATTATTATACCTTGGCTTCAGATTCGGGGTTTTTATTTTCTTCTGATTGTTCAATTTCCCCGAGCGAGGCCTGGAGCTGTTCAGTCTCTTCGCCCAGTTTTTCATATATATTTTTGGATAAATTTAGCAAAACTTCAGGTTTGTCTTTAGCTTTTTTTCCAATACCGAAAACTCTGCTCAAAACTCTTTTAACATCTTCATATAACTTTAATTTTTCGTAAGGATCCTCAACAAAGTGAGCTGTCTTATATTTCAATATTGCATCAACGTAAAGCATACCATCATATCCGAAATTTTTATCGGTATCCGGACCGAGGTTTTTTGCGCCGTCGAGAGGCTCTATAGCTTTTGATTGATTATTAATGGCAAGGTCATAAAATTCGGACGCTTTTTTATAAAAAAGCTGGGATAATTCCTGAAATTTCATTTCTTTAAATTCTTCAAATAAATCAGACATAAGCCATGCCCGATCTGAGAGAATAAATTCCAATTTTAATTGTTGGAGAGAATTTTTTTTTATCAAAAAAAGGGTAACAGCTTAAAGCTAAAATGTAGCTTGCAGCGCCGCTTACAATATCCCTCTTTTCACTGAATTTTGGTATTTTACCGAAAATTTTTATCAGGTATTCAGCTCGTACTACCTTGTAGTTTTCTATATTTTGTTTGGCTTTCTGAGGAATGCTTAAAAAATCATAATCATCCGCCGCATATAGACAATTCGGGCATACGGTGACAGGGTAGATCAATGGCGACACCTTACCGTATTTTTGTGTCGGAATATACTTTCTGCGAAGTTCATCCGTCAAATCGCCGGCGTTTAGTCTTCCTCGTCCCGTAAGCATTTCTTCTCTTTTAAAACCTGTTTCGCAGATAGGGCATTCTATATCATTTTTCGAATAATATGTAATGTCTTCAGCCATATAGCATCTCCAAAATACTTTGAATTTATGAAGATCATTTTCTAATAAAAAAGTTATGTTTATAATTAAAAGTATTTTATTTTAAAAGAATTATTTTACCTGAACAGTTTCATGGAGTAAACTCACCCAAAAACTTTGCGGAATCAACACCATAATAAAAAACAGGCATAATATAACAGCAATAGTTATAATCACAGCGGTATTATTTTTAAAAAATCGTTTTTCTTTTTTCATTGAATTTCTCCTATGATGTTATATCTTTAGTAAAATTGACCTTAAAAATTTCTTTACCTAATATCTTAATTTTTAATCAATCGAATGGAACATAAATATCTTCAAGCTGAAGCACATTTTCGTGAAAATCATTTTCAATGTTGTTTAACAACGAGGGCGAGCATTCATATGTAAATACCTTATCGTATCTTTTGGTATCCTTAATTATTGAAATTAATATTGTGAAGTTTTTCTTTTCATAAGGCGGTTTAGCAGGATGCGGCATAGGAGCGAATGAAAATATACCCTCGTCCCTGGGAAGAACTTCTGTCGGGTTATTCCAGAGACTCAAATAAATTAACAGCAATTTCCTGATCAATATATAAAGTAATTTCTGCCTTGATTATAGGAAGCATATTTTTTGAAGATATAATTTTTCCATAGATTTTAGGAAAAATGTAATAAGGAGTTTCTTTGTTTAATTTTTCGCGGATCTCATCAGCCGAATAGGATTTTTTGATAACTTTTATGGCTTCGGAAATATGCAGCATAATATCCGCAATGAATTGAGGATCGTTCTGGTATTTAACGATAAGATTTGTAAATCCTTTATTGCTTGTGATATACATAGGCTTGATACGGTTCAATACAAAGGCCGCAATTTCTCTTTTCTGGTTTTTATTAATCTGGTTACTTTTTGATTCATCCGAAGAGTCGATAAAATCAAAAACTATATCTTCAACTATATTTTTTAATTCAACCATAAAAAGACCTCATGTTAAATAATATGCCTATTTATTTTAATAAATAAAAATTAAATGTCAATTAAATTGAATTTGGTAAGAGCCGGTTTTATAGGATACAAATATCATAATATTAGTTAATATTTTCTGATAAGATTTATACGGTTTGGTAAAGGCTTTCCCTCTTTGTAAAGTTTCAGGCTGTTTAAAAATATTTCCAGCGCTCTTTTCATATAATACGGGCTTACACCTGCGTTATGAGGCGTAATAATCACGTTCTCCATATTCCATAAAGGGCTTTCCTGCGGAAGCGGTTCTTCATGGAACACATCAAGGCCTGCACCCCTGATAATTCCATTTTTAAGCGCTTCGATCATTACATTTTCATCAACGGTATCACCGCGGGATATGTTTATAAAAACAGAATTTTTTTTCATAGCTTTAAATTCATCAAGTCCCATCAAATGAAAGGTTTCATCTGTCAATGGCGTTACTAGAACGGAATAATCCGAATGGTTTAAAGCTTCATGGAGCTTTTCAATACCCCAAACAAAATCAAAATATTCCAGTTCAACAGGATGTTTTTTCAAACCTGTCACAATCATATCAAATGCTTTGGCTTTTCTGGCTATCTCCATTCCGATGCTTCCAGCCCCTATAATGCACAAGTTCCTACCGGCCAATTCATCAACCCTCAAATTCTGGTCCCATTTTTTTTCAATCTGGTTTTTTAGGCATTTATGTAAATATCTGCTGAATGCAATCATAATCCCTATCACATGCTCAGCCATCTGTTTGCCATGAATTCCCCTGGTGTTGGTTACTGTAATTCCCATTTCAATCAATTCAGGAAACGGCAGCTTTTCCACCCCGGCACTTAAGCTAAAAAGCCATTTCAGGTTACGGCATATTTTCAGAGTTTCTCCGCTGATATTTCCGAAATGAATGAGTATTTCCGCTTCCGGTAAAGCCTCAACGGCATCTATAATGTTTCTGAAACTTTTGACCTTCTCTCCGGTAATCGAACTCAATTGTTCAATAAACTCTTCTGAAGCAAATGGAATGATTGATACTATCATACCGCCCTCCATTAGATAAAAATTGACTATGCAAGAGTTGAATGGACCTTTGTCAGCCATTCGCTGATGATTATTTTTTGCGGGCATTTATCTTCGCAAACTCTGCATTGAGTACATTTATTTGCACGCTCTTTTTCATTTGTATACATAATATAGTTCTTATGAGCCCCCTTTCATATCATCATGAGCGATTCCATCGTTATAGATTTCGAAATTTCTTGGTATATTTACACCAGAGGGACATGGCATGCAATAACCGCATTTTGTGCAGGGAATTGGATATCTGTCCAGGTATTTATCATGTATTTTTTCTATAAATTTCATATCGGGTTCACTCAATGAATTAATGTCTGACTTGTCGGCCGATAATATATTTTCTTCAACCTGATTGATTTTACTCATCCCGCTAAGTATAAGCGAAACTTCTTGATGGTTCCATATCCATCGAAGAGACCATTCGGCAGGTGTGGAGTTTTTGTCATAACTATTGAAAATCTCACGCATTTCTTTAGGCGGAGTTGATAATCTTCCGCCTAAAAGCGGCTCCATTACAATTACTGCTAATCCCTTTGAATACGCATATTCCAGTCCTTTTCTTCCGGCCTGATGTTCAATATCCATATAGTTATACTGGATTTGACAAAATGTCCATCCATGATATCCGTCTATAATTTTTTTGAATAATGGATATTCGTCATGAAATGAAAAACCCAAATAACTTATTTTGCCGTCTTTAATCGCTGATTCGGCCTTTTCTATCAAATTATGCTTTAAGACAATATTCCAATTCCATTCGTTCAGACCATGAAAAAGGTAAAAATCAATGTTTTCAGTCTGAAGTTTTTTAAGCTGTTCATTTAAGATTCTTTCGAAATCTTCAGGTTTTCTGATTGACCAAACAGGGCATTTGGTCGCTAATTTTATCTTTTTTCTATAACCGTCTTTTAAGGCTTTTCCCGCTACTATTTCACTCATTCCACCATGGTATACAAAAGCCGTATCAAAGTAATTAATACCATTATCAATGGAATAATGTATCATTTTAATGGTTTCTTTTTCATTGATATTTCCGCTCATCGGATTACCGTCATTTGTCGGCAATCTCATGCAGCCGAATCCCAATACCGATGCGCTCCAGTCAAGTCTGCCAAATTTTCTATATTTCATATTGTACTCCTTTAATTTAGTCTGCCAGCCGGTTAGTCGAAAGTGAATTAGTCTAATTGACCTTTCGACTCAATTTGAATAAATTCAATCGGGACTCCGTTTGCTTCTATAAATGCTGCTAAAACCCCTTTTGAAGGACTGTTGGGTTCTATGATAACTTTTTTCCCTTTAATAGCTTCATAGATATCATCAACCTCAAAAGCGATATGCGGTAATTTTTTGACTATTTCCGGCAGTTTACAATCATCTTCATAGCGCATCCATTCAATACCGTATTCGCTTGTTTCATATCCGGAATGATAAATTTTATAATCGACAAGATATTCTTCACCTTCCTTCGGTTCTTCTGTCGGTATTCCCAGATGGTGATATTTGTACATCATTTTTCCCATTATTATTTCTCCTTAGTTTGATTCAATAAATAAAAAGTTTTTCATGAATATTCATACAATTTCCAAAATATTATTTTCTAGATCATATTCCAGATTAGTTATTATACCTTTAATTGTAATTCTACGGTTATATTTAATTCAGCTGCATTCTGTTTTATTTATGTTGACATAAGCCATCACTAATATCATAGTGATTGATCATTCCAGACCGACTATAAAATAACCGTTTTCCTTTATTTCAGAAATATAAACCCTGTATTTCCTATTATTGATAATAATTGTCAGATTATCTTTTCCTGCGTTCTCAGGTTTAAGTAGATCAGCCAGTTTTCTAATATCCGGGCTGTTTCCCTGTTTATTGCTTGTTAATTTGAAATCATCTGAAAATCTTGGGTTCTCTTTTAATTGTTTAACATAATAATAGTCCAACATTAATTTCAATCCCAGAGCTTCCTTTGCAGCTCTGGAAGCCCCGAATACATCACCGTCTTTATACGTAATAAATACCTTTGATTTAATTTTCTTCATTTCATCCTCAAAAATAGAAAGTATCGGATAATCAGAATGCACTTCACCTATAAGCAGGTCTCCAATATAAATGCCGGTTCCGGGAGTCTGAACAATTCCCCAAACAAGTGAAATCGTCGGAGGTATTAATACTACCTTGTCCTTTCCATAATTCACATACGTTTTAAACCAATCAAATTGTGAAAAATCAAGCGATGGCGGAAGTATAGACATCAGATCAAAATATGGGTAATTTGAATGAATATCCACATTGGATACTGAAACAAATGCCAGTGAAACTATAAATGGTGATTTCTTAAATAGATCAATGTATTTATCCTTAATCAGGTTAATAGCCATCATTTTTTTCTTTTTTAAGTCGGTTAGTGGAGATGTTCCTTCACTCCAGAGAAACAATTCGTTGGAGACATCCGATTTATAGTGTGTTCCATACATTATTTTATTGAAAAGGTAAAATTGACCGCCATTCTTCTCATCCATCTTCGATATATCGATTTTATCAATATTCGGATTTGTAATAGTCTCAATTATTAATTTTTTAAATTCAAGCAATATATCTTTTTCTTTTTGAAATCCGGATTGCAGATCTTTTGTAACTCGAGTAACGTCATTTTTCATATTTCCATACCAGGAATCGCAACCTGGAACCGTTATTATAACAGATAAGCAAGTTATAAATATAAAATAATTTTTTATTAAAATTCCGCCTTTCAACAAAATGTGCTCCAATTTATAAAAGACTTGAACATAAACATAATACATATAGATTGTACCAAATAAAAATAAGTTTATCAATTAATATGATACAATTATGCAGTATATTTCCGGGATTATATTAAAAAATAAATAATAAAAATTTCATTAATTAACTCATTTTACAAGTATTATATTTAAGAAATCTATTAATAAAACAGGCTAATTAATATTGTTAAAATACTCGATATATTAAGTCTTAAAATAAATTAAAATAAATCCGATAAATATCAAAAGATGTGAGGAGTATTTTATGCAGATTGGCACCGAGCAGGTCTTTGCAAATAAAGAGAAGATAAGTATGGATCAATTAAAAACTTATCAAAATATGGATTATAAAAAAATGGATGATAAGAAATTAAAGGAAGTTTCTCAGGAATTTGAATCATTATTTCTCAATCAATTGTTTAAAGAAATGAGAAAAACGATCCCAAAAGATGATTGGCTGGACGGTGGTTTAAAGCAGGAAATTTTTGAAGATATGCTTTATAATGAATATTCAAATAATATATCAAAAGTTGGTGGAATTGGATTAGGGAATTTAGTATATAAATATCTAAAACAAAAATAGTTTTTATCTATCTAAGTCTATAATAATAATTGAATTAAGATTATTCCAGGAAAATAATAATTAATAAATCTTTTTAAATATTCTTTCTATATGTCAGTTTCAATGTATATGATAATTAACCCGGATTTATAAATACTAATTATTAAAAAGGTATAAAAAGTAAAGATATTATATGGATTAATATCATATAAAATATATTATTAAATTGTAAAGCAATAATTGAAAATTAAGTTGCCATATTATATAATAATATATATTTAAGAAGCATTAATGGAAATAATATGAAGAAAAAAAGGACATTATTATACGTTATATTAATAATAACAATTATATTAATAGCTAGTTTATCTATATTATTTTTTTGTTTTTATCAGAATAATAATAAAAATATTGGTTATTCCATCGATTTATTAACAAATATTAATACAAGCGCAGTTTGTTCTATTGATTATATAAATAATATTGATGTTAGAAATATCGGCATACCAATTACAATTTATACAAACCAGTTGATTTATAAAAAAAATTATATCCGGAGTAATGAAAAAAATCTGTATTTAGAAATTAAAGGCTGGGCAATAGATCCCATTGCCAATTCAGCTGCGGGAGATGTTTTTATCGATATTAATAAGAATCATTTTAAAGCGAAAAATGGTTTACCGATAACAAATAATCAAAATATCTCCAATCAAGTTGTTAATTCAGGTTTTGTCTGCTCGATTCCACTTTCCGAACTTTCATATTTTCCAATGAAGCTTACCTTAAAAGTTGTTAATGAAAGAAAATCCGGATATTATGTATCACCGAAAACATATAACATTTTAATTATGGACAGTCCCCTGCCTCTATTAAAAGATATTGTTCAATTGGATCAAACAACTCGTTATAATATTGATATATTCGGCAGCGGACAATTTTCAAAAAACAGTACTACAATAATAACACGGAATTCACCATATTTAACGATTACAGGATGGGCGATTGATTACACAGAAGGCTACATTGCCGGAGGGGTTTATATATCAATAGACAGTAATGATATACAGGCAGTTTACGGGTTTGAAAGAATGGATGTCGCTGAGTTTATGGGCAATTACCAATATACATTCTCCGGATTTCAGGCTTATATTCCATTTGATTCATTAAGTAATGGAATTCATACTGCATCTGTGAAGATATTAAAATATAATAAAATGGCTTTTTATTCGCCGGATAAAGAATTTCAGTTTGAAATTCAATAAATGTATTATTTGAAATTTATAATTGCGTCTAACCAGTATAGGAGCTATTTATATGCACAGCATCGATATTTTGCTTCCCACATATAACGGCGGTCATTATCTTGAAAGTTTATTGGATTCGATCATAAAACAGGTAATGAATAGCTGGAGAATTATTATCAGAGATGATGCATCAACTGATAATACTGTTCAGATTATTAAAAAATATGCTGAAAAATACCCTGACAAAATAAAATTAATTGAAAATAAAGGTAAACGAGTTGGTTTTTTAAATAATTATGCAAATTTGCTGGAAATGTCTGACGCGGATTATATAATGTTTTGCGATCAGGATGATATTTGGTGTCCCGATAAAATTAAAAAATCAATTAATAAAATATTTGAAATGGAAAAGAATTTTGGAGCCGATATACCTTTATTAGTTCATTCAAATCTAACTGTTGTTGATGAAAATTTAAAGAATATTGATAAGTCATTCTGGAAATTCAGAAATCTAAATCCAAAGAAAGGCAGCAGCTTAAACCGTTTGCTCGTTCAGAATATAGTATCCGGATGTACGGTTCTAATGAATAAAAAATTAAAAGAACTTGCCGCTCCATTACCTGATGATGCTGTTGTTCACGATTGGTGGCTGAGCCTTATTGCTATTGTATTTGGCAAACTTGATTATATTGATGAGGCTCTAATTTTATACCGGCAGCATAGCAATAATGTTATGGGAGCTAAAAGATTCAATCTAAGCTATGTAATTGAGCAATTTTTAAAAGAAAGAGATAAAATTAAAAAAGGTTTAATATTAACTCAAAAGCAGGCTAAAGCATTTGCTGAAAAATTTCATGGACAACTGTGTGATTATGATTATCAATTAATTTCTTTATACGCTGATTTATATAATAAAAGTTTTTTAGAAAAACGCTGGATTCTACTTAAAAATGGCTTTTTCAAGAATGGATTATTGCGGAATATAGGTTTATTCATACTTATATAAATATTAAATTGTTCATTTTCAATAATTTTCCTCCAGAGGGGAATAATGTCCTTTCTTTTAATAAAAATTATAGAAACAATATTTCCTCAAAATAGCAGAAGAAGAAAGTTTTTTAAATTAGTATTTTATAGATTATATAAGAAATTTATTAATTTAAAATTTAATCGAGATTATAAAAAGTGGATAAATATTAATGAACCGTTATACGACGAATTAATAAAACAAAAAAATACCTCATTTTCATTTATGCCGAAAATAAGTATAATTGTACCGGTTTATAATACGCCAAAAAGGCTCTTAATTGAAATGATAAATTCCGTCAGATGCCAGACTTATCCAAATTGGGAATTATGTCTTTCAGTTTCAGGCAGAATGTCAAAGAAAATAAAAAATATTCTTGACGGATATATCAATAACCGGCCGGATGAAATTAAATCGAAAATAAAAATTAAATATTCTCAACTTGATAAAGGCATCGCTATAAATACAAACGAAGCATTAACTTTGGCTACCGGCGATTATATTGCATTTTTGGATCATGATGATATTTTGGCCGATTTTGCACTTTATGAATTGATAAAATTTCTGGAGGATCATAATGAAGCTGATTTGATCTATTCGGATGAGGATATTTTATCTTTTAACAGTAAAAAAAGGCATTCACCACATTTTAAACCCGATTTTTCCCCTGTAACGATAACAAGTTGTAATTATATATGTCATCTAGTTATGTTGAAGAAAACATTAGGGGATAGGGTAGGCTGGTTAAGACCAGGTTATGACGGAGCTCAGGATTATGATCTGATTCTGCGCATAAAGGATATTGCCGATAAAATTTATCATATACCAAAAATCTTATATCATTGGAGAGAAAGTAAATATTCCGTAGCCGGAAGTTCTATATTTAAAGATTATGCATTTGATAACGGTAAAAAGGCATTACAGAATTATTTTTACAAAAAAGAAAAAAGTGTTGAAATACATATGGGAAATATTTCCGGAATTTATCAGATTATTTATAATCTAAAAAATCTGCCTATGATATCCATTATAATTGATGATTATGAAAATAAGGATATATTATATCAATGCCTGAATTCAATAGTTTCAAAGACAGATTATCCTGAATATGAGATTATTATATTAAATAAGAATTTAAAAATTGAAGGGTATGACGAACTTAAAAATAAATCCAGATTGATTATTTTAGATTATAAATTTCAGGAATACGCTGAAACTGATGGAATTTCTTTTATGAGAAATTTTGCAGCAAGTCATGCCAACGGTAAATATTTATTATTTATTAAGGGATCAATAAAAATCATCCATCCTGATTGGCTTAAAAGACTCATTGATCAGACTGTTAACAAAGAAACCGGTGCAATTGGCCCAATGATTTATTATCCGAATAATAAAATTAAAAGTTCCGGTATTATCATAGACAACAATGGTTTTATCAAGCATTTATACCGGAATTACTCCAGGGGTTCTAGGGTTTTTATAAAGATGTTAAACATGGCTCAAAATGTTCGGGCTTTAAGCGCTGATTGTATATTGACGGAAAAAGAGATATTCAATGCCCTAAATGGCTTTGACTCCAATTTGTCCGATGATTTTTCCGCGGTTGATTTCTGCTTAAGACTTCTGAAGAAAGGATATTGGATAGTATGGACACCTTTTGCAGAAATTTATTCAATGGAGTATGATACTTTGATCTATCAGAAACAGGAGAAGATAAATAAGGAAAGGTTTTTAATGCAATGGGGTAATGTAATCAAAGAAAGAGATCCATATCATAATAAGAATCTATCTTTTGAAAAAGGTGATTTTTCAATAAAACTGAAATAAACATCAATTTGAATTTTTAACCAGCTGCAATTATCAGCATAAATTATTAAACATAAATTTGCAATTTATTATAGACTTTTTATAATTTTTAAGTTAAAATTAATTATTTGGATAGGGATGAGTATCATAAAGGAAACTTATCGCAATTTATTAAATAAAATTATGTATTAAAAATATTGTTTTTTTAATTGATTTTGATAAAATAATTGTTTATCTTAATTTTAATAATACATTTCCGAAAGTAATTGAGTTATTTTTGCTTAAGTTTTATTAATAGGCTTTAATTAGAGGGGGTTTGGTTATTTTTTTATTAATTAATAATGCAAAAGTTTGAATAAATAATCAGTTTAAGGGGTGTTTGTGTTTAAAAAAGCTATTTTTGTATTAAAATATGACGGACTTTATATTTTAGCAAAGAAAATGCTTAGAATATTGATTGGTAAAATGAAAGTAGTTGCAAGACAATTTGTTATGAATTATTCTCACCCTAAGATTAAAAATAACCCTGAATATAACAGGGGTTTGAATATAATCGGTTCAATCAAATACACATTCGGAATTGCGGAAGTTACAAGGAATTTTATTAGAAAAATAAGGGAAAGCGGTGTACCGGTTTGTCTATTTAATATTGAATCTGATCATCACAAGAAGATTGATAAAGAGGAATATCGAAATTATATTCGTAATATAGGTTTTGTACCTTTATATCACAAAAATATGTTTTTTATAAATGGAAATTTCATAAATTCATTTTATAATAAAGATCCTGATTTATTTAAAAATAAATATAATACCGGTGTCTGGTGGTGGGAATTCGAATCCGGCCTGGATTCTTATATTGATGGTTTTAAATATCTTGATGAAGTAGTGGTTTTTTCGGATTTTATAAAAAAAACACTGGAAAAATTACCACATGGGGATTGTAAAATAACCAAATTGAAATACCCTCTTGTTGAGAATTGGCGTATTCTTCAAGATGTTAAAGAAACCAGAAAAAAATATAACATCAAAGAAGATGATTTCGTATTTAAGTTTAATTTTGCTTATCTCAGCAGTTATGAAAGGAAAAATCCGAGTGCTGTTTTAAAAGCGTTCGCTCAAGCTTTTCCCGATAAAAAAGATGTAAAACTAATCTTAAAAGCAAATTACTGTCATAAGTTTAAAGACAAAGTTAATAAAATAATGAATCTTATTGATGAATTAAAACTCAATGAAAAAGTTATTATTATAAATAAAACAATCTCAAAAAATGAATTGATGACATTGTTGAACAGCAGTGATTGCTATATATCCCTGCATAGAGGTGAAGGATTGGGCTTGGGAATGCTTGAGGCAATGGCTCTTGGTAAACCTGTTATAGCATCACGGTACGGCGGCAACCTTGAATTTATGAACGATGAAAATTCATTTTTAGTAGATTGTAAAATGGTGAAAGCCGATGATGACTATTGGGCTTATAAAAATGTTAAATTTTGGGCTGATCCGGATATCGAACAGGCGTCATCTTATATGAAAAACCTGTATTTGAATCGTGAAACGGCAAAAGAAAAAGGAAAAATTGCACAGGATTCTATCTGGAACTTATACAATTCCACTGATTTTTGCAATGATGTGAGTAAATTTCTTTATTCTTAATAACAGGTACAGTTTTATTACTGGTTCAATCTGAAAAATTGCGATTTATTACTCTTCTGAATTATGAAAAAGTAATTATATTTTGGGGAAAATTAGTGGTTTTTATTGTTCTGGTTAGTCCGGAAGGTCAGGAGAATATCGGATCCGTGGCCAGAGCTATGATGAATATGGGTTTTTCACGCCTTTCGCTGGTTCAGCCATTGTGCAGTCATCTAACGGAAATAACAATAAATTATGCGGTTCATGCAGTTGAAATATTAAAAAAAGCGGAAATCTTTCCGGATTTAAAATCGGCTCTGGAAGGTTCCGACCTGAGCATCGCAATCAGCCGAAGAATAGGGCAATGGAGAAAAAGGGATTTGACCGCAGAAAATCTTGCCGGGTTTTTACAAGATTATAAGGATAGAAATGTACATCTTGTTTTCGGCAGGGAAAAAAATGGGCTGACCAATTCCGAGATCAATTTTTGCGACTTAATCTGTTCAATTCCGTCCGATGAAAAATTTCCCTCGTTAAATCTTTCCCAGGCTGTAATGATTATTCTGTATGAATTATTCAAAATGAATAAAAAAAAGGAAGTTGATGCGGCTGCCCCCGGAGATAAATCTGGCAAGCTGCCGCTGAGAAGCGATTTTGACGGAATGATGGATCAGGTAATTTCAGCTTTTTCGGAGATGGATTTCTTTAAAAATGTTCCGGATTGGAGATTGAAGAATTATCTGAAAAAGATTTTAATCAGATCAAAGCTCGATGAATATGATACCATGGTAATATATAATGTATTTAAAAGGATAGAGGGAATTGTAAAGAGATTAAAAGATAACTCATCCGGCTAAAATAGGCCGGGATATTCGGTTTATAAATTTTATCAGGTGTAAATAAATGGATATTATTTTTAAATGGATTGGCAGCGCGACTTGGATTCTTAATGTTAATGCATACAAAATTGCTTGCGACCCGGTTTTATGTAAAAAAGGAACGGTTCAAAACTATAAATATTTCAAGTCAACCCGTTTGACTGACCCTTTATATGCAATAGATGATCTTGATAATGTTGATTTATGGATTTTATCTCATGATCATGAAGATCACTTTGATAAAGAAGGGATAATTAAAATCTCCGATAAATCATTCAAAATTATACATAGAAGTAATGAAAAGAAGTTAATAAACAATAACGTTGCAAATTATAAGGTTTTATCCTGGGGGCAGGATTATAATATTTCTGATCAAAATTTATCAATAAATATTGAAGCGGTCCCAGGGATACACTCTAAATTTAAAGTGTTAAGTAAGTTAATCGGAAACAATAACGGCTATATTATTAAGATTTATCAAAATAATGAAACATTCATTATTTATTATACAGGGGATGATGTTTTTAATAAAAAAAGGTTTGAAAAATATTACAAAGGTAAAATTGATCTTGTAATTGCAAACGCAGGCGCAGCGCATATAGGTAAAGGAATTTTAGGCGCAGTTATAGGGCGGATAACAAATGATTATAATGATATTCTTAATATGGCAAATTCAATAGATTCAAAATTAATAATTCCTATACATTGGGGAACTTTCTCACATTATTTAGATAATTCAAATAATTATAAAGATTCATTAAACAAAATAAAAATCGTAAAAGCCGGAGAAACCGTTAGATTGTAATACAGTAATTCGAAAATTTGACAGATGCGGGAAAGTGAAATATAATAATTACCCTATATGGATAAGCGTCGCGGGATAGAGCAGACCGGTAGCTCGTCGGGCTCATAACCCGAAGGTCGGAGGTTCAAATCCTCCTCCCGCAAATGTATTTATAATATGAACACGCAACTTTTTTAGTTTCTAAAAACCGGCTTTTTAACAGCCGGTTAAGTTTTTTTACGGCGGGGTAGCTCAGTTGGTTAGAGCAGCGGAATCATAATCCGCGTGTCGAGGGTTCAACTCCCCCCCCGCTAAGGGAATAATGATTAATTGGGGTTGTAGCTCAGCTGGTTAGAGTACTGGCCTGTCACGCCAGGTGCCGCGGGTTCAAGTCCCGTCAACCCCGAATGTCATAAAAATCAGGGCAATTCCTGTCAATCCGAAAAAAATATTTTTGGAATGTCAGGAATTGCCTTTTTTTCTTGGGGATATAATAAAAGGTTCCATATATGTTGAATGAGTTGATTTCCGAATTAAATACCCGCGGCGCAGATATTGTCAGGATAGTTGATATATCAACGCTCCCGGCAAACCAAAATCGGGGTTATAGCATCGCTCTTTTGATAGGAATAGTTCTAAGCCCGGGTTATATTTTTCATCTGTCAAAAGAAAACATATTAGACTATTCCGAGTTTTCAGAAAAG
Source organism: uncultured Spirochaetota bacterium (assembly GCA_963783575.1). Classification (GTDB taxonomy): domain Bacteria; phylum Spirochaetota; class Brevinematia; order Brevinematales; family JAOACQ01; genus CAWEAK01. The sequence continues at coordinate 625,799 of CAWAOD010000011.1, forward strand.
GAAGATAATGCTGATAAACTTGCAGAATGTACGGCTGATTTTATCATTGCAAAAGGATATAAAGCCTTCGCACAATCGGAAAGAAATCTTATTTTGCATGGATTTTATGATGAAATTACGAAAACCACTCCGCTTCCGCATAAAACAGTCGCTTTAATGGCCGGATTGGGCTGGATTGGAAAAAACAACCTGCTGGTTACCCGGGAATACGGGTGCGCGTTATGTTTGTGTGCCGTATTGACAAATGCGCCATTGACTACCGAAAACATGCCAATCGTAATGCCTAAATGCGGAAAATGTAATATTTGTAAAGACGTTTGCAAGGCAAACGTCATCCATGGCTCTACGTGGAAAATAGGGATGAACAGGGATTTAATTGTCGATGTATACCACTGCAATAGTTGTTTAAAATGTTTAACTGATTGTCCATGGACACAGAAATATATGAAATCATATGGGTCATTTTGCGAATCGCCTGTCTAATTATAATTGTAAAATATTTAAGATTTAATTTTTATTACTCATTTTTTGAAAAAAAACACATCCTGTTATAAACTCATGAAATATTATATAAAACTGGAAAGGCGGTTAATATTTTATGATTGATGATAAAACTAATAAAATTGGAATAAATGAACAAAACAGCAGAAAGATATGGCAGAAAAATCAAACAGGTAAACTCCATCCGGAAGTGGAAAGTTTTGAAGTGGGGACAGATTATATTTATGACGGCAGGCTTTTTAAATATGAAATAGCGGCAAGCCATGCCCATGCTAAAATGCTGAATAAAATCGGTATTCTGGATGATGCGGAAATGCAGTCAATATCAAAAGCACTAAAAGAGCTTTATGGGAAATATGGCGATTTTATCGAATTGACAGTCCAGGATGAGGATATCCACTCAAAACTGGAAAACCTCCTTACACAATCGCTTGGTGAAACCGGTAAAAAGATCCATACAGGCAGAAGCAGGAATGACCAGATTATGGTTGTGATGAGGCTGTTTGAAAAGGAAAACCTTTTATTGACCGGCCTGGAATTAATATCCCTTCTTGAAACAATTGTTGATTTTTGCAGACGCGAGGGTGAGAAAATCCTTCCGGGCTATACTCACTCAAAGCAAGCCATGCTGATCAACGTTAAAACATGGGCATTAGCTTTCATCGAATCGGGGATTGATAATCTCAGCGTAATAAAAAATACAGTTGAACTAATTGATTCAAATCCGCTAGGAACAGGCAGCGGTTTTGGTGTACCGATCCCGCTTGACCGCCGGATGACGGCTGATCTGCTAGGTTTTTCCAGGATTCAGGAAAACCCGGTATCGGTTGAAAACTCGAGGGGAAAGTACGAGGGGATCATCATAGACGCTTTCTGGAATATTATGAATGATTTTTCAAGGATCGCCGCTGATATGCTTCTGTATAATCTTGATGAATTGTTATATATGAAAACAAATCAGGTAATAACCACCGGAAGCTCAATTATGCCTCAAAAGACCAACCTGGACGTTATGGAACTGATGCGTGCAAGGACTTCTATAATGCTTGGCTATTCAAATACCGTCAAGAACATCTGCAGCGGGATTCTTTCCGGTTATAACAGAGACTTGCAGGAAACAAAAGAACCTGTTTTTAAAGCAGTTGCGCTGGTTCAAAACAGCATTAAGACTCTAAAGATTGTCTTTGAAAATATCGAATTTGACGAACAAGCCGTTAAGAAAAATCTTTCAAAGGGGATTTTTGCCACAGATATAGCATTTGAAGCCGTAGGCCGCGGCATGCCCTTCCGTGACGCTTACCGGCTTGCCGCAAATCAGATCGAGGGAATTTCGATAAACGATAAAACTATAAAAGATAGCCTGAATAATAGGGTATCACAGGGATCGCCGGTGACAATTGATCTGGAGAAATATGAACATCATATCGCTGAAGAAAAGGAATATATGGATAAAGGTTACCGGTTTCTAACGGATAAATTGAATTCATTATTATTATAGGAGAATTTAATGCATTTCGAAATTAATCATCCTCTATTAAATCATAAAATTTCAATCCTCAGGGATAAAAATACGGGACACAGGGATTTCAGGGCTGTTGTCAGCGAAATAACAATGCTTATAACCTATGAGGCGTTAAAGGATATTGAAACAGTTGATATTACAGTTGAAACGCCTCTAACCAGAACCATAGGGAAAAAAATCAAGAAAGAGATTATTGTAGTTCCTATATTGCGTGCCGGAATCGGCATGCTTGAAGGAATTCTCAGTTTGGTGCCGGATGCGAGAGTGGGATTTTTAGGAATCTATAGAGATCATGATACCAAGCTTCCTGTTGAGTATTATAATAAATTACCGGAATATCTTGTTGATCCTCTCGCTGTGATTATTGATCCGATGCTTGCAACCGGCGGTTCTGCTATAGCTGCCATAGATATTCTTAAAAAGAAAAATTATACCGATATAAAAATCATTTCGATTATTGCTGCCCCTGAAGGTTTAAAAGCCGTGGAAAATGTTCATCCTGACGTTGCAATTTTTATAGGCAGCATTGACGAATTCTTAAACGACAACAAGTATATCATTCCGGGGTTGGGAGATGCCGGTGACAGGCTGTTCGGAACAATATAACCTGGCTTTCACACCTTCTTTCTGAACGATCAGAAAGAAGGTGTGCCAAGAAAGAATCGCCCCTACGCATTAGCGCCATTTTATGTAAAGTCGTCTTTTAGTATTGACATGTTGTTATTCCATGTTTTATTAAAGATTTTCTCATTATTAAAGAGCCTCACTCTGCAGTCCGGGCTGCGTTCGGGTCGCAGCCGTCCTGGCTGCGAAATACGAACAGATCGATTTATCATTATAGGGGAATAACAACGATTTTAGTACTGAGATTTTTGTTAACCAAATAAAAGCTCAATCAGAAATGGCGCTAATGCTGCGGGGGGCAATTTAGCAGGCGAATTTCTTTAATCCTAAGATTGTTGGAAAACTACTTTGTGAAAGAGAATTACTTGTATAAACCTATAAATCAAGTAACAATGGGAGCAGGATGCTCCATAAAATCTACCCAAAAGTCAAAAACCAGCCGAACGCTAGTTCGGCAGCGACACGAGATCGCACAGAAATGGCGCTCATGTTGCGGTGAGCAGTTAAACAAACTCTATCAATAAACATAAGATTATAATTATTAGGAAATTTCTGTTTATTATTAAATTTGATCATTATAAAATATTTTAAGATAGACAATGAAATATCCAGAGTTACTACTGATATTCCCTTTCAAAATATTCAACCCCATAATATTGAAAAGACTCAAAATCCATAAACATTTTATCGCCAGTGTTCACTAGCCTTTTTATGTCTTTTTTTATCACCGAATCATAATCTCATTTTTTACTTCTATTTAAGATGCTTACAACTATCTTTTTAATGATTTCCATTTCCTCCAGTTTACTTTCCGCAATTAGAAGTGTTAATGATGCAAGTCCTTCGTTACTCAAACGTTGAGTACCATTTCTATTATAAAGGCAATGATTTTTGTCAAGAAAATAGAGAAAACACGCCGCCGCTATTCTTTTATTACCATCAATAAAAGTGTGATTCTTGACTATAAAATACAGTAGTAAAGCCGCTTTTTCCTCAATCGAAGGATAAAGATCGCTGTCTCCAAAAGACTGATATATTTGTGCGACAGAACTTCTGAAGCTTTCATCTTTTTCTTTCCCGAAAAGCTCTGAAGTGAATTCTTTTTTCATCTCTTGCACAATAGAGTAAAACTCCTTATATTCAATAAAGACAGCAGTCCTTTTTGTAATACCGCCGCCGTCAAGGGCTGCATGATCATAATCGTCCAGGATTTGCAGACCGGTAGAAAAATCAGCTAATAAAGAAACAAGGGATTTAGCCTCATCCAGAGTTTTTACTTGAAGATGAATACTTCTCTCAAGGACATCAATACTGGATTTTAATGATTGCAGTTCCTGTTCCCTTTCTTTTAATTTTTTTTCATTCAAAGAATAGCCTTTTATCAGATGATCTTTTAAAATTGCATTTGCCCATATACGGAATTGAGTTCCACGCAGCGATTTTACTCTATAACCCACTGAAATAATAACATCAAGATTATAATATTCAATTCTTCGTTTAACTGTCCGGTTTCCTTCCTTTCGAACCGTCAAGGATTCCTTGACAGTTGAGTCTTTTATCAATTCGCCTTCTTTAAAACAATTATTTATATGAAGGCTTATGTTTTGTTTTGTTTGTTCAAAAAGTTCAGCCATTTGAACTTGGGTTAACCAGACAGTATCCTCATCAACTTTTACTTCAACATGAGTTTGTTTGTCCGTTGTTTGATAAATGATTATATCATTCATTCCTTTTCCCTTTACCAGAACTTTTATTACTTCGATTCATTTTTGCTCTATTTATATTTTCAATAATAACAAACCTGTGCAGTACATCAGTACTGCAGGCGACACGAGGTCGCACGGTTCAAGCAACTTTTTTATCATATAAATACTTTTGAAACTCAATAAAAGTCTTCCTGATCCTTTTAACTCCGCCGAGTATTGTTTCGGTGTCATCAATCGCCTGATATTTTAATTCAAGCAAAGCCGGTAATTTTTCCTGATCCAGCTCTTCAACCCCGGATTCAATGTATTTTAATAGAACGAATTCCAGAAAGTCTTTTTGTTTATTATCAAGTCCTTTATATATTACAGTCTGAGCCTGCGCTACCCTGCTTTCCCTTGTAATCGGCTGTATGGCATATGATACATATTCCAGAACATCAAAGATATCGCTTTTTTCAGCATTGATCAACTGCTGCAACGCGGTCAGTTCATCCTTTCCATAACCGGCTTCCGCGAGTTTATCAAGAAATACTCTCCGGGTTGACGGATCGGACCATATACGGCGAAGTTTATCCTCGTTTTTAAAAAATCCGGGTAATGCGTCATACAGGTTTTTCAGGAATTCCTCCGATGAAACAGGCTTTCCGTCGGTACTCCAGAAAGAAGTCGCAATCATATGCTGTATTTCTCTTTCTTTACCGTCCCGAAGTTTGATTTTCAACTTTTGTCTTTTTTCCCTTTCATTTATTTCACCGGTTTCTTTAATATCCCCAGGCTCTTTTATATCATCCGGCATTTCAGGTTCGGGTTTTGTTACCGGTTCCAACGGCTCACCGTCCCATTCGGGATCGGTAAAATGTTTATATGCATCGACAAAATCATAAATGGTAAAATAATCTTTACCCTCAAACAGACGCGTTCCCCTCCCCACAATCTGCTTGAATTCAATCATGGTTTTAACCGGACGCAAAAGGACAATGTTTCTGATATTCCGGGCATCCACCCCTGTCGATAGTTTTTGCGAAGTCGTTAATATGGTCGGAATCGTCTTTTCATTATCCTGAAACTCCCTTAAGTATTGATCGCCGAGATTGCCGTCATTCGCCGTCACCCGGACGCAATAGTTCGTATTTGAGATAAGATTCCCGTCTTTACTCTTATATTGGTTGATTAAGTCGCGGACAGCCAGGGCATGTTCCTGAATCGCGCAAAATACAATGGTTTTTTCGCTCCGGTTGATTTCCCCAAGAAGAATTTGAACCCTTTTGATTCCCGTTCTTTGATCTCAATAATCCTGTTAAAATCGGCTTCCTCATAAATGCGGCCTTCCTCAACATCGCCTTCAATAACGGTATCATCGGATGTATAAATATAGGTATCGAGAGTGGTTTGTATCCGCTTTACCTTAAAGGGGGTTAAGAACCCGTCGTTTATGCCCTCTTTTAATGAATAAATATAAACGGGGTCGCCGAAATATTTATAAGTATCAGTATTATCCTTCCGCTTCGGGGTAGCTGTAAGCCCAAGCTGAACGGCAGGTGAAAAATATTCCAGTATATCGCGCCAGCTGCTTTCGTCGTTCGCGCCGCCCCTGTGGCATTCGTCAACGATGATAAAATCAAAATAATCCGCCGGATATTCCCCAAAGTAAGGGTTGTTGTCTTTGCCCGTCATAAAGGTTTGAAATATGGTAAAGAAAATACTGCCGTTTACAGGCACTTTCCCTTTTTTACGGATTTCACCGGGGCTTATACGGACAAGAGCGTCTTCCGGGAATGATGAAAAAGCGTTAAAAGCCTGATTTGCCAGTATATTGCGGTCTGCTAAAAACAAAATCCTGGGTCTTCGCGAACCGTCCCGTTTAAGGTTCCAGCGGGTTTGAAAGAGTTTCCATGCTATCTGAAACGCGATGAATGTTTTTCCGGTGCCTGTCGCCAGAGTTAAAAGGATGCGCTCCCTTCCCTCCGCTATAACTTTAAGAGCATTGTTGACGGCGATTTCCTGAAAGTAATAAATGTTTTTTGTTCCGCCCATATTATCAAAAGGAACCGCGTTGAACCTGTCCATCCACTCATTTTTTTCCGCGAAGACAATGTCCCATATTTCATCCGGGGATGGGAAGCGGGATATAAGCCCTTCTTGCCCGGTATTCATGCTGATTTGATAGATTTCATCGCCGTTCGTGGAATAGGCGTATTGGATATGGAGCTTTTCCGCGTAATTTTTCGCCTGCGCCGCGCCCTCGCTTGCGGAAAGATTATCGCTTTTGGCTTCTATAACGGCAAGCTTACGGTTTTTATAGACAAGGATATAGTCGGCTTTGAGTGGTTTAGCCCTTATTCCCCCGGCCTGGATTCTCCCGGCGGTAATCGGATATTCCCTGAGGATTCTTGAGCCTTCCGAGGCGCCCCATCCGGCTTCCTTCAGCTTCGGGTCGATCAGTTCCGCCCTGGTTTCCGCTTCATTCATGATAATTCCTTTTTTATATTTTCATCTTTCTTCCAATTTTCAGGATTTGATTTAATATAATTTCGGACTCTGTTCAACTCTTCTTCACTCCTAATAATATGATCGTAAAACCCGGGCTGCCATGAAAAATCGCAGTTGAGACGAGGCATTGCCATGTCTTTACTCCGCATTTTATTGATCGTTTTTGTGCAGATTGATTTATATGAACCGATAATAGCCGAGATAGTACCTTTCCCCTGATTTTGAAAACGGGAAAGAGCGGGTTTATCAACGTTGAGACAGTTGAGACAAGGCATTGCCTTGTCTTTACCAGGATTGACCCCGCTATGGTCTATACCGGGGGCCTCCGTTTTATCTTTCCCGTTTTCAAAATCAGGGCCTTTATCGATTATGATGATACCATGCAGATGGTCCGGCATGATGACGAATTCATCCAGCCGGGCAAACGGAAAATGCGATGGTATCTCGCGCCAGAAAACTGTCCGCGGTTTTACCGGTTTCAGACAAAACCATTTTTCCATCCTCAACTTTCCCGAACAAACGCTCGCGGTTTTTCACGCAGACTGTTATAAAATAATACCCGTCCGAAGAATAATCCCAATTCCGCAAGCGGGTGGATTCAATGCGGTATTTGTTTCTAAACAGGGTCATCACAGTTCCCCTTTGAAAGCTTTGTCCAGTATTGCCTTCTTCAATTCATCCAGCCCGGCGATCTTCTTCCGGTAGATTTCCTCCAGCCTTTTTGTCTCCGCGGAAAGTGAGTCGATTCTACTGATGATGCGGCGCTGTTCGGGGAGAGGGGGAAGAGGGATAATGACATTTTTCAATTTAATTAGTGTTAATCTCATAATAGCAACACCATCAATATATCCTAAAAAATTATTTCTTCCTATTTCACTATTCATATAGTGAACAAGATAAGTGTTAAGTAAGCATTCTAATGGTTTAATAACAGCTACGCTAGAAAGAAGTGAAAACTCTTCTTCAATTGTATTTAATGCTGCTATTCCAGCAGTAGCTCCATCTTTTATATATAAAACATCTCCTTTTTTTACAGGGCAACGTTGATAAATAACTTTATGGTCTTTTTCTGTAACATAAGTTATCTTTGTAAGATCAATATAATAACGTTTGATATTCTTCGCTGTAACATACATATATTCACCTTCTCTTGTGCTTTTAGGTGAAAAATGTGTGCCATCTGTGAGTTTACAAACCTCTCCTAGCTTCTTCTTTTTCCACTCACCCCCCGGATTTGTAAAAATCTTATTCAAACAACTCTCGAAAATCTCCCTCGCATTCGCCAGGTTCTTTTCGGCAATCTCTCTCGCCCTGGCGATAGCGGCAAATGCCTCGTCGAGAATGGCGGCGATGCGGCGCTGTTCGGGGAGGATTCTGGATAATGAATAGAGAACCTTTCAGCTAACACAGAACGTGCAAGCTCAGTTTGACCTCCGCATCCTTCACCTGCATTTTTAATAGCTTCTTCTATTAGAATAAGCATATAACCAAAGAAATCAAGGAAAAACATACCTTCTTTTGGGCGAACGATAGTTACATGGGAGTCAACTGTTGTTAGCTCTTTTGGATTTTTACGAACCTGAGCAACTCGACCAAGTGTACCTGTACCGGTTGAGTTTACTAATACATCGCCTAATTTAATATATCTCTCAGGATTAACTGGCTTATTTGAGGAATCATGTCTCCTTGATTGTTCGAAGCTGACATTATGATCTCGAATACATTTTTGATTTAATACACAAACCCCATCTTCTTTTAAATATTTTGGAGAAATGCCACGATTCAAGAATGAACACACTTCCCCAAGTTTTTTTGTTTGCCAGTTGTGCTTCATATGTACCTTTTTAAATCAACAATAATTGGCATATTTGATTTAATTGCTTTACCTGCTACAATTGCATGGTATTGTTTGAGATTTGGAAGCGCTTGAACCAAATCTTTACCTATATAATTACCTAAAAAATTAAAACTTGTTTCATCAAAAGCCTGGAAACAAATTACAGTATTACACTGAGTTAAGACTGTTTTAGATACATTTGCTGTTCTTTGTGCTATAACTAATAATCCAACACCATATTTTCTTCCTTGTAATGCAATTTGAGAAATTTTATTAACAATAGCTTTATTATTAGAATAATCACCAAAATCACCAAGAAATGTCGTTTCAGGTATAATTGTATGGGCTTCTTCTAAAACTAATGCAATTTTTATTGGTGTATTTTCTTCATACTTTTTTTTTGCATAATTAAATATAATCTCTAAAGAGTTCTGTGTTTCATTTAATATATCTGTTGTATTACATAGCGCCGGTAATTCATATATAGTAAGATTTTTTTCCTCTTTATTCATAAGGTAATTTTCTATCTCATCTTTACAAATCAGTTTATAATTATGTAAAATCATTGTTTTTTTCCATTCACCAGTAAAATCAATACAAATTACCTTAGTATCAAATAGCAATTCTTCAATAATTTTTTGTGTAATGAATGTTTTACCAGAACCAGTAACACCTAAAAATGCAATATGATGGCTAACTGCATCATCAAGATTTATAACAGATGGCAAACTTGTACCCGGAATTACACCAAGTTTATAGTCTGGATAAATAAATTTGGTTATTTCTATATCAGATGTATCTGCTTTAAATAAAGGAGTATTTATTGGTGGAACCCAGCCAAATTTTTGGAATGAAAGCTTATCGTTTTGCCATTCTCCTAGTTGTATAGCCTCACCTTCAATAAAGCCAGTTTCATTTCTTGCTTCAAGCTTTTCTTTTTTTGTTGTTCCAGTAACAACCTGGTAAAATAATCTTCTTTTATCAATTTTAAGTTCAAGTAAATCACCTTCTTGTAAATCATCAACCATTTTTGAATATTCGAATTTTAACTTACTAATACATGAACCATCGATAACAATCCCAATAAATAAACAAGTTTTCAATTCTTTACAAATAGAATCTATTTCAGAACTATCAGATAATTTATAGACAATATTTTTTTCTAAACTAATAACTTCTTTCTTAGGTTCAGATAATTGTAAGATTTTTGCCCATTTTTCTTGATTAAGTAAATATGTATCAAAAACAATTCCGGTTATAGTAAGATCATCAGCATCCTGCATTGAATATCTGAATCTAACAATATCAAATTTTTTAATAATTTTCTGTCTTCAAACAACTTTACTAAAAAAATCTTTTTTGACTGAACTCCAAATATCTCACCTATTTGATTACCTTTCTCCTTTTTTAATATTGGAATGAAAATATTGTGAATGTTTTTTGGATTAATACAAAGGATAAAAAACCATAAAATGAAAAATATCAGAGTATAAAAATCTTTAATTGAATAATATGCAAGTAAAAAATATAAAAAAATTGAAGAATAGAGTACTTTTCCTTGACCAATAATAACAACTATATTTTTAAGGGTATTAGAAACTTTATTTTTTAGTTGATCAGGGCTTTTTTCTTTATCTTCAAGTGCTATTGCAATTATAGAAATAAGCAAAATAATGAGTAAAATAACAATTGCCATCCACCAGAAAAAGTTGTTATTAAATGATGTTTTAATTGCCAGGAATACAAGTAAAAGAGGAATAACATTTGTAATGACATTTTTTGGAGATGTATAATATGGCTCAATAAACAAAATGGAAAATAAAACCATTACAATACCTGAGTAAAACCATAGATCCTTAGTATCATTACTTGGTAATAATGTTTTATGAAAAATAAATTGTATTATTATAAAAATAAATAAAAAAAAGCTGAAAATAATAAATCTATTGTGGATTAAATGAATAATATTTTTTAGTATTAAATTAATTAATAATTTCATACCATCCCCCTTATCCTCTCCATAATCTCTCCTGCCTCCTCATCCAGCCGCTTCATCTCCTTAAGAATCTCTTTTGGCTGACGTAAGACCGTCTCGTCCTTCCTGCGCGGGTTTTTCACCGAGAGGTCGAAAGTTCCTGTGTACACATCCGAAATGTCCACGCTCCAGGAGTTTTCAGAATCGGCCTTGGTTTTCTGAAGTTCGAGGAATCCGGCAAGGTCGGCTTCCGAAAGCGGGCTGGTTTTACCGAGGTTGCGGCCGGGATTGAGCTGGTAGAACCAGATTTTGCGGGTCGGGGCGCCTTTCTCGAAGAAAAGAACCACGGTTTTTACACCGGCGCCTTGGAATACGCCGCCGGGCATGTCGAGGACCGTATGCAGGCTGCAGCCTTCCAGCAGGGTTTTCCGCAGCGCGACCGAGGCGTTGTCAGTATTTGAAAGAAAAGTGTTCTTGATGATCACTCCGGCTTTGCCGCCGGCCTTTAGGATTTTGATAAAATGCTGGAGGAACAGGAATGCCGTTTCCCCGGTTTTGATGGGAAAGTTCTGCTGGACCTCGGCGCGCTCTTTCCCGCCGAATGGGGGATTGGCAAGCACTATGTCATACCGGTCTTTTCCCTGTATGTCCATGATATTCTCGGACAGGGTGTTGGTATGGAGGATATTCGGCGCCTCGATTCCATGCAGGATCATATTCATGATGCCGATGATGTACGCCAGGGATTTCTTTTCCCGGCCGTAGAAAGTTTTTTTCTGGAGGGTTTCCATATCCGAGGTGGTCAGGTTTTTGCTTTCTTTCAGGTACTCAAATGCCTCGCACAAAAAACCGGCCGAACCCGCTGCGCCATCGTAAATCCTGTCGCCGATTTCCGGCGCGACTACCTTCACGATTGTTTTGATAAGCGGCCGTGGCGTGTAGTATTCGCCTCCGTTCCTTCCGGCGTTACCCATATTTTTGATTTTGTCCTCGTAGAGATGGCTCATCTCGTGCTTTTCCGCCTTTGAGCGGAAACGCAGCGTATCTATTATATTGATGACTTCACGCAGGTTATAGCCGCTTTGAATCTTGTTTTTCAGCTCATTGAATATTTCCCCGATCTTATACTCGATGGTGTCCGGGCTTTCCGCTTCCGTTTTGAATTTTTTGAGATACGGAAAAAGATTATGGTCGACAAAATCTTTCAGGTCATCGCCGGATAATTCCTTGTGATGGTCTGTTTTTCCGTCTTTTCCTTTTGGAACAGCCCAGGTTTCCCAGGAATACTGTTTGTCAATGATGGATTCGTAATTTTTTCCGGTCAGTTCACCGGCCTTTTTCTTTTCCTTTTCCAGATCGTCCAGGTACTTCAGGAAGAGTACCCACGAGGTCTGTTCGACATAATCCAGTTCGCTCGAACATCCCGCGTCTTTATGAAGAATATCGTCAATGTTTTTAAACGCCTGTTCAAACATTTATTATACTCCTTAAGGCAAATCAGTATTAGAATCGCGATATTATTTTTATTGGCAATAATAAATTATACACCCTGTTAAAACTTAATGTAAATAAACTAACACCTATTATTATGATTTCCGCCCATCGTAAAAACGCGATTTCTTCAACCTCCCATTGCTCACCGAATCAAAAATTCGGCGGCCGTCATAACGGTCACTTTGATACGCGTCTAAGTTCGGCAAGCTCACTGCATCGCTCAGTGGCCGAAGCCTGCTTAACCGCGCCCCGCAGTATTAGCGTCATTTCTGATTAAGCCTTTATTATACTTAAACAGAACTCGATACAAAAATCGTTGTTATTTCCATAAAATAATAAATCAATCTATATGTATTTCGCGGCTAAGGACAGCCGCGATCCGAATGCAGCAGGACTGCGAAATGAGGTGGTTTATATAGAAATTAAATGTTAAATTAGAGTTGAAATAACAACATCTCGGAAAAACAGATATCTTGACATGAAATGGCGCTAATATGAAGGGGCGGTTCTTTCTTTCGCTTCCTTTCATTCTGTCCGCAACAGAAAGAAAGGAAGAAAGCCCTATGCCGTGGCTTTACGGCAACAATCCCCTGAACAGCCGGATAATAGTCTGAAAAAATGGAAATTTCAGATTATTTGTAATCATAAAAGAATTTTCTTAATTAGGAGTAAAACCAAGTAACCTTGGGAACAAGAGCCTGCCCTGAGCTTGC
>CAWAOD010000012.1:0-89731 GCA_963783575.1 uncultured Spirochaetota bacterium
GGGTGGGGGTGGTTTTTCATAAACACCTATTAGGTAAATGTTACCACCCCTTACCCCACATTCGACAGGCTCAGTGCATCGCTCCTAAAATAGGAAGGGAATAGTTTTCACAAATATAAATCGCTCAGTTTAGGGTATATTTATATTAAACTTCTATTTTTGACATATTTCATATTATTCTTTATTATATTTTATTGGAATATTATAGGATAGAAAAATATATTCTTAAATTAACATTTTTTATTAAACATATCTTTTAACTCGGGAAGTAAATAAACAGAATGCATGAATACCCTGTTACACAAAGGATCCTGCAGATCGCCGTAAAAACAGCCAATGAAAATCACGCCTCGAAAGTAACAAAAATCTCGCTTGTAGTCGGTGAACAATCCGGTTTTATCGGGGAATCCATTCAGATGTATTTTGACATATTATCCAGGGGCACTGTAGCCGAGGGAGCGGAAGTAATTATTCGCCCGGTCAGGTATAAATTAAAATGCGAATCCTGCGGCAATTATTTTAGAAGGAAAAATTATTCCTTTATATGCCCAAGATGCGGCGGAAACGGTATTCCATCAGAAGTTGGTAAAGAGTTTTTTGTTAAAAATATTGAAATTCTCGAATCGGAAAAAATGGAATAAATATTAGTTAATTTTCATACTGAAATAAGAGGTTGTAATGGCAAAGGAAACTATAGAAATAATGCAGGACATTTATGACGAAAATACAAAATTATCTGATAATATTCAATGGAAATTGACTGGCAAGAAAATTTTTTCCGTTAATATTCTTGGGGCACCCGGTGTCGGCAAGACATCGGTGTTGATAAAACTTATCGATAAATTAAAACAGCCCGTTACTGTAATTGAAGGGGATGTCGAATCCGACATTGACACTAAAACCCTCCGCAATCTTAACATCCCCGCTTATCAGATCAATACTCATGGAGGTTGTCATCTCGATGCGCCGATGCTTTCAAAAGCAATTGACGAATTTCCAATAAAGGAAAACAGCTTTCTTTTTATTGAAAATATAGGCAACCTAATATGTCCTGCCGAATTTGAAATCGGCGAACACATAAAGATACTGATTTGTTCCACAACCGACGGGAGTGATAAACCTTATAAATACCCGCTTGCTTTTGAAAAGGCAAATGCCGTAATTGTAAACAAATCGGATTTACTTCCATATACCGATTTTAACAGGACTTTTTTTATTGAAGGGATAAAAAAACACAATAAAAATTCTGAAATATTTTTTACATCATCAAAGAATGATGATGGATTTGATGAAATAGCAAAATGGCTTTTAAAATATAAAACAAATATAATGGCGGTTTGAAAATGTGTTATGCAATACCCGGAAAGGTTACAGGATTTGAAAATAATAAAGTAATAGTTGATTATTTCGGTGAAAAGAAAAAGGCCATCAATGAATTCCATAATTTAAAGATCGGTGATTATATTTACGCGCAGGGAGGTTATGTCATCGATAAAATCCCGGCAAAAGAAGCCAGGCAAACATTATCATTATGGAAAGAGGTCTTTTTTGACCTTCAGGAAACAGATGTTAAGCTTTCCAGAATGGATACAGATGGAAAAAATATAGGAAAGAATGTTGTTCAGATCCTTGATAAAGCTACACAGGGAATATCATTAAAACAAAGCGAACTAAATGAATTAATTAATCTTAAAAAACCCGAAGAACTGGAAACGCTTTATCATTCCGCGAATTTTTTAAGACAGAAGCATCTTGGAAATTCCTGCTGTGTACACGGAATCATAGAATTCTCAAATTATTGTGAAAAAGCCTGCCAGTATTGCGGTATTTCCGGAATTGCAAAAAATATTGAACGCTACAGAATGACAAAAAATGAAATTGTCGATTGCGCTTATGAAGCGGTTTCAAGATATGGATTTAAAGCCCTTGTTCTTCAGAGCGGAGAGGACACTTTTTATTCACCGGATGATCTTGCCGAGATTATTTCGGAAATAAAAAAGAAAATGCCGGTACTGATCTTTATCAGCACCGGTGAAATAGGAATTGAAGGTCTTCAAAAACTTTACAACGCAGGCGCCAGAGGACTTCTGATGAGGTTTGAGACAAGTAATCCTGAGTTGTACTCAAAATTGCGGCCCGGGCAGAATCTTAAATCAAGGCTTGATCATTTGAAGGCGGCTTACAGGATGGGATATCTCATCATAACCGGCGGGCTCATCGGTCTGCCGGGCCAGACTGAACAGGATTTGATAAACGACATTATTTTGACAAAAGAACTCCATACCGAAATGTACAGCTTCGGCCCATTCATTCCAAGCCCAAATACACTTCTATCAAAAGAAAAGCTGACCGATACGGATACGATACTCAAAGTACTGGCACTAAGCCGTATCATCGACCCCAAAAACGCTAAAATACTTGTTACGACAGGGTTTGAAACATTTGACAAAGATGCCCGCAGTAAGGGGCTTATGGCGGGAGCAAATTCAGTGATGCTTAATGTAACCCCGGAAAGGTTTAAAAAGAACTATACTATTTATCCGAACAGGGCACATATCGATGAAAGCCTTGAAAGTCAGATCGATATAACACTTTCACTACTTAAGAGCCTTGGAAGAGCGCCAACGGATTTAGGAATAGGCTAAAAATATAAATCCCTTTCGCCATTCTTAATTTTATCCAGGTTATCAATCATCTTTTTCTTTAGCTCCGGCTTTTCTATCCCGCCCAATATGGAATTGATTAACTTGAGACCCTTTACTTTTGTTTCCGGTTTTGCGTAATCCATAAGATATTCCTGGAATGTAAAAACACCGTTCGGCATGCAGAATTCTTTTATTAAACCGGGTTTTGCAAGATCCATGAAATCGTTCCCCACCCTGCCCTTCCGGTAACAGCCAGTGCAGAAAGAGGGAATATATCCCTGGTCTATAAGGTTTGAGATCACTTCATCAACTGAGCGGTGATCGCCAAGCGAGAACTGGCTCCCGGAATTCTCATTCCCAGAATGGGAATAAGCCCCTGGGTTTGTTCTGGAACCAGCCGATATCTGGCTTATTCCATAATTGAAAAGCTCGGTCCTTAAAGTCTCGTTTTCTCTTGTGCTTAAAATCATTCCTGTATATGGAAGCGCAATTCTGATTATTGCAACAAGCTTTTTAAAATCCTTATCGCTCACAGGATAAGGAATGTGCGATGCAAGCGGTGCGTTTTGAGCCGGTTCAATCCTTGGAACACTGACGGTATGGGGTCCGCACCCGAATATTTTTTCAAGATGGCTCGCGTGTTCCATCATAGCAAGGACTTCAAAACGGTAGTCTGCGAGCCCGAATAAAGCGCCGATGCCTATATCATCGATTCCTCCGTCCATAGCCCTGTCCATAACAGTCAAACGGTATTCGTAATCGGATTTTGATCCGACCGGGTGGTATTTTTTGTATAAAACCGGATCATAAGTCTCCTGAAAACAAACATAAGTTCCGATTTTTTCCTTTTTTAATGCTGCAAAACCCTCCTTTTCAAGAGGAGCAATTTCAACATTTATGCGCCTGATTGTACTAGTACCTGCCCGGGCTTTATAAGCCGTTCGAATTGCTTCAAAAAAATATTCAAGAGGATTCTCAGCATCTTCTCCGCAAAGCATTAATATTCTTTTATGTCCCTCGTTTAAAAGGGATACCACTTCCGAATCGATCTGCTTCATATTCAAAACCACACGCCGGAGTTCAAGATTATCTTTTCTAAAAGCACAGTATAAGCAATTATTGGAGCATTTATTGCCTATATAAAGAGGGGCAAATAAAACAATCCTTTTACCGTATATTTTCTCTTTTACCATTCCGGCAGTTTTAAATATCTTTTTTATTTCAGTATCGTCCTGTAATCTCAACAATTTCGATACATCAATCAGATCGAGGCCTTTCAATTTCAGAGCCTTGTTCAAAATCCCATCGACCTCAGCCTCCGAAGGCTCTTTACCTTCAATCAATTCATATAGTTTATCCCTATCTATAAAATTATAATTTTTTAAATTATTATTTTTTGCCGCATTCATTTATCTTCTCCTGTTTTATTCTTTGTTATAAATGATCTTCTGATCAAGAAGTCATTCATTGCCCAAAACTTGCAATACTGTTTTGGGACACACTTAATCTCCCAATATCTGACCGATATAAATTCCATTAGCACCGGCCTGCATTAAACCCCGTGTTATACCCGCCCCGTCGCCGGCGACAAATAAATTTAAAATATTTGACTGAAAATATTGGTCAATATGTATAATATTGGAATAAAATTTAACTTCCACACCATATAAAAGGGTTTCATTTCCGGCTACTCCGGGTACAATTGTATCAAGAGCCTCTATCATCTCTTTAATATCAAGCAAAATCCTGTAGGGAATAACAAGGCTCAAATCACCCGGCAAAGCATCATTTAAAGTAGGTTCGATATTATTCCTTTTTAGACGTTCTATAGTTGTTCTCCTGCCTCTGCGAAAATCACCATACCTCTGTACGATAATTTTATTACCGGCAAGCATATTTCCGAGGCCCGCTATATATTTCCCGTATTCGATCGGATTGTGAAAAGGCTTTGTAAAATAATTCGAAACCAGGATGGCAAAGTTTGTGTTGTTTGATTTGAGCTCTTCTTTATAGCTATGGCCATTCACTACAGCCAGGCCAGGAATGGCATTTCCTGCAATTGAATCAGCATCTTGAATCGTGTCCGCAAACTTATTATCGTAATATTCCACTGAAACCATACCGGAAGGATTCTGGCAGAAAGTCCTGACTTTATCGTCAAATGTGGGGGTATAAAAAATGAATTTACCCTCGTACAACGCTTCATTTATCACTTTCATAACTTCATTTCTGACTTCAACCCTGACTCCGATATCTACCGGTCCAACATCTGTCTCTATACTGAATTTATTGCAGATTTTTGACAGCCAGTCCGATCCTTCCCTGCCGACCGCAAGAACAACTCTATCTGCATAATATTCTTTATCGGCAATTACACCCTGTATTGCGCCGTCTTTTATTATCAGGTCAGATACCGGATTTTTAAATGATAGTGAAATTCCCCTATCCAGCAAATAATTTTGAATCTGTGTATAAATCTGGTAACTTTGCTCCGTTCCCAAATGCCTTATGGGACATTCAATCAGCCTCATATTGCTTCGAATCGCTTTTGTCCTGATTTCTTCAATCATTTCCGGATGATCTACACCGTAAACTTTTTTATCGGCATTGTAGGACAAATATATTTGATCCACATACCGGATTAACTCATTTGTTTTATCGAACCCGATATAACGCGGCAATTCGCCTCCAACATCGGCGGAAAGAGACAGCTTACCGTCGCTATAGGCCCCCGCTCCTGAAAACCCGGATGTGATGCTGCAGGGGATGCAATTGGCGCACTGGCCTGTTTTTCTTTTAAGACAAATCCTATCCTGAATAGCCCTGCCTTTCTCCAGAACCAAAATTTTAAAATCAGGATGTTTTTTATTGAGCTCATAAGCCGTAAATATCCCCGCCGGCCCGGCTCCCACAATGATTACGTCATATTTCATTCATTCAGCCTTCTATTGTATAGCATAACACACCAGAAGCAAGCATATAATATTATTATCAAATTTTTAAGAAAAGTCAAGCCAGGGCATTCTATAATTCACAGTTTGACTTTTGTTTCATCTTAGGATAATATAATCGTTTATATATAAATATCCAAATAAACAAAGGTTTAATTTGTGAGTAAAAGAAATATTAAATTACATTTATGTTTTGACGGGAAGAATTACTGCGGCTGGCAGAAACAGCCAAATCATGCCAATGTACAGGGTGTGCTTGAAGCCAAACTTTCAAGGATATTGAAAGACAGGATTAAAATGACAGGTATCGGCAGAACTGACGCGGGAGCGCATGCCATTTTTTTTACCGCAAATTTTTTTACAACGAATTTTACGCTTCCTGTAGAAAAAATGGCTTTTGTTTTTAATAATTCCCTCCCGGAAGATATCAGGATTATCTCAGCAAATGAAGTTGATTTAAGTTTTCATTCAAGGTTCGATGCCGGCGCAAGAGAATACATTTATACCATTATAAATACAAAAATACCTTTGCCGTTTTTCCATGATTATGCTCATATAGAAACAAGGCCGTTAAATATTAATAAAATAGGTGAAGCATGCAGATTGTTCAAAGGGGTAAATAATTTTAATAATTACTGTCATGGCTATAATATCGATATAAATTATCAACGTGAAATCTTCTATTTCAGGGTAAGAAAAATCAATTTTCAAAATTTCCCGGTTATAATATTCTTTATAAAAGGAAACGGGTTTCTCTGGGGGATGATAAGGACAATGGTTTCTGTGTGCTTAAATTATGCATTAGGGAATATTACTCAGGATGATATTGAAAAATCTCTGAGGAGTAACGAAAAAATAGATTCCCGCTACAGGTCACCGGTCTCTTCCAGCGGACTTTACTTTAAAAGAGGATTTTACAGTTAAGATTTCCTTAACAACACAGGTTGTTAATAACCCATAAACTTAAGGATAACATAAAATACCGGAGCAGAAAATAATATACTGTCAAACCTGTCAAAAAACCCGCCATGCCCGGGCAGCAAGTCTCCGGAATCCTTGGAGTGCGACCATCTTTTTATGGTGGATTCTCCCAGATCTCCGATAATACTCGCAAGGATCACCGAAAGAGAGATAATAAACATTTCTGAAACACTGAAATTAGTTGATAAAGCAAAGATTTTCTGTATGATGAAGCAGGCTGTAGCTGCTATAAATCCGAACAGGAAAGAACCGATATATCCTTCTACAGTTTTGTTCGGACTGGATAAAAACGGAATTTTATGTTTTCCGAAAATATTACCGAGTAACAACCCGCCCGTATCAGTTAAAAAAGTTATTATTGCTAATATAGCCAATAACCATCCTGAAATATCCATCATTTTAATAAGCCCCATTAATGGAGCAAATACTCCAAGGATTATAAAGCCGAATAATGAAATGCCTATATTTTCCATTGAGGATTCAAAATTTCCGGATGTCGATTCGATTATAAGTATAATCAGGCAGAATAGTGTTATGATTGTGATAAGTATTGTAAATAAATAGCCGACGTCATAAATGCCGAGCCCGAATAAATAGTAAGCAATAAAACTTAAAGTCACTGAAATTGAATTTATCCAGACATAAAATCTATAACCTCTCCTCTCCATCAGACTGAATATTTCAAATGAAATAACCAATGATATTATTAATAAGCAAAGAAAAGCCGGTAAGCCGTTCGCAATTCTGGTAAATACCACAAAGATTCCTATTGGGAGAAGCACTAAGGCTGTAATCACACGTTCGCGTAACATTTTCCCTCCTAAACCTATAAACTCCCATACCTTCTTTTTCTTTTTTGGAAATCATTTATCGCTCTGCAGAAATCTTTCGGTTTAAAATCGGGCCATAATTTTTTAGTAAACCAGAATTCGGCGTAAGCTGACTGCCATATTAAAAAATTACTGATTCTTTGCTCTCCGCTTGTCCTTATAATCAAATCAACATCGGGTAAATCAGGATGATAAAGATAATTTCCGAAATCCCTTTCCGTTAATTTGTCAATTTCAACACAATCATTTTTATAATCAGCCGAAAGCTTTTTAGCCGCATCCAGGATTTCCCTCTTCCCTCCATAATTAAAAGCAATATTTAACGTATAGGATTTACAATCTTTTGTTCTATCAATGGATTCTTTCAGCAATTTCAGCAAATCTTCGTTAAGGTTCTCATCAGTGCCGGTGATCATTAACCTTATATCATTCTTCAATAGAGTATCCGTGTATTCCTTAACAAGATTTTTAGCCAGTTCCATAAGAAATTCCGACTTCATCCTGAGGCCTTTGCCAATTTTCAGTGGAAAACGCAAATACTGTAATATACTTAACCCCAATCTCCCTATTAAATTCTATAATATTTTTAAGGACACGATAGCCTTTTTCATGTCCTCTTATTCTTGCAAGATCTCTTTTTTTAGCCCATCTCCCATTGCCATCCATTATTATAGCAATGTGACCGGGCAGGTTCATCTCATCTATTTCTATACCATTAAAATTCATCAAAACCCCGACAGTTTAGAAGCCTATACTTCCATGATTTCTTTTTCTTTTTTAACTATAAGATCATCAATTACTTTTATATGATTATCAGTTACTTTCTGAATTTCATCAAGTTCTTTTCTTTCATCATCTTCACTGATGTGCCCATCTTTTGCAAGTTTCTTTATATGGGCATTTATATCTCTTCTTTCATTCCTGATTCCCACTTTCACTTCTTCGGCGATCTCTTTTGCTTTTTTAACATATTCTTTTTTCGTATCTTCTGTTAGCGGAGGAATTGAAACACGAATAACTCTCCCATCATTGGTAGCCTGAAAACCTAAACCGGAATCGGATATACCTTTTTCAATACTTTTTAAAATACTCTTATCCCACGCATCTATTACAATAGTATGGGGATCGGGAGTTGAGAGTGAGGCCGCCTGTTTTACAGGAGTTAAATTACCGTAATAATCAAAACGAATATCTTCAACCATTGCCGAATTAGCCCTGCCTGTCCTTAATTTTTTGAATTCATCTTTTAAATGTTGAATTGTTTTGTCCATCCGTTCATTGGCTTCCTGCTTAACTTTTTTAAACTCTTCTACCATAATTATTCCTCCACTATATAAATTTACTATCATTATTTTATCTGAAATCAATTATAATTTCAATTTATCTATAGTAAATGACAAAACACCATGGCGGTGTTTTGTCATTTACTTTACAGTTTTGATTAGAACAATTCTGGGCCGGACAAAACTATTGTCTGTTTTATATATTTTTATTACTTCTTTTATTTTCTATTTACAATACACCATGGCGGTGTTTTGCATTTACTTTACAGTTTTGAATTGACTGCTTGTATAAAATTCCAGTTCCTTATTTGCGGGCTTAATTCATAATTATAAAAAATAAATAAAAAAATATCTAATATAAAATTTAATCCTTCCGAAAAATAAAAATAGCTGAGGACAAGGATGTTCTCAGAGAAATATCAAGGAGGATATTATGATTATCAATCACAATATCAGCGCTATCTTCACGAATAGACAGTTGTCTATTAACAGCAGAGAGGCTGATAGGAACATCGAAAAGCTCTCGTCCGGAATGAAGATCAACAGAGCGGGCGATGACGCATCAGGTCTGGCAGTTTCCGAAAAATTACGCAGCCAGGTTCAGGGATTGAAAAGAGCCAATCAGAACATTATGGATGGCATATCTTTCATCCAGACTGCTGAAGGTTACTTAGAGGAAAGCCACCAAATTTTACAAAGGTTGAGGGAATTGGCTGTCCAGGCTTCCAACGGAATTTACACCACGGAAGACAGAATGCAGATTCAGGTTGAAGTATCCGAGTTAATCAGTGAAGTTGACAGAATCGCATCCCATGCACAATTTAACGGTTTGAATCTCTTAACCGGAAGGTTTGCAAAATTCACGGGTGAAAATACCGTCGTAGCAAGTATATGGCTGCATATCGGAGCCAATATGGACCAAAGGGAAAGATTGTATATCGGCACAATGAATACACAGGGTCTCGGCCTTAAATCGCCGGTTGGCAATGCAGAAACCGCATCTTTCATCAGTTTAAGCACTCCCGATAAAGCTAACATGGTAATCGGAATGATCGATAAGGCGCTTGAAAAAGTTTCCAAACAGAGAGCCGATATGGGTGCTTATCAGAACCGCATGGAAAAAGCCGCTAACGGCATAATGGTCGGGTATGAAAATATGCAATCTGCAGAATCTAGGATTAGAGATACTGATATGGCAGAACAGATGTCAGAATTCGTAAGGGCTCAAATACTTACACAGGCAGCAACAGGGATGCTGGCACAGGCCAATCAGAAACCTCAGTTGATGCTCCAGTTATTGAGATAAGTTTTTACAATGATTAAGGCGGCGTTTTAAGCGCCGCCTTTTATTTTGACCGATTCGTCATTTTAATTCTAAAATTACAACTGCCGAAGCGGTATAATTAGTATGGGTCAAACTAATTAATATTTGCGGAGAGCCGATTTTATTCCATTTCTCAAGGGTTTTCCCATAAAGCCTGATAAAAGGTTTGCCGTTTGTTTCATTTAAAACCTCTATTTCATTAAAATATAACACACCTTCGCCTATACATTTATAATAGGCTTCTTTTGCGCTGAACCGGGCGGCAAGATGAGTAAAAGGATCTATAAATTTGCCGGAATATTCAAGCTCATGTTTTGTAAAGATTTTTTCAGTAAATCGTGCGCCTCTTTTCTCAAAAACTTTTTTAATCCTTTCAATTTCAACAATATCAATCCCAATTCCAATAATCATTTAATTTCCCCACAATGAGTTATTAAGTATCAATTCATTCTTTCATGGTATTATAAAGACAAGTTTTATTTTAAACAATTCCAGTCCTGTTACAAAATGAATTATTATTTTACTAAAACTTAGAATTCAAAATAATCACTCTGTTTTACCATTGTATACAAATGTACAAAATTCTAAAAAAAATAACAATAAATTGTGTCATAATGATACATCAATTACCTGTTAATTAATTAGAATAAAACATTTAATTTATTTAATTTGTTATACTTATAAAAAATGAACTATGGCACAACTATTGCTAAAATACTTCTGGAGGGTTAATAATATGATTAAAAAAGCAATAAATGAAAAAGAAAGGGCTTTAAAATTTGACAGATATGATAAAATTTTAAGGACTAATGCAATATCTCTCTATCTAAAAGAGATCGATAAGATTCCTCTATTAACTAGGGAACAGGAAATTGATCTTTCAATGAAAGCTGAAATGGGCGATAAAGAATCCAAAGACAGGTTAATAATATCCAATTTAAGATTTGTGATTTCAATTGCAAAAAAATACCAGGGATACGGTATTCCACTGTCGGATCTTATAAGTGAAGGAAATATCGGTTTAATAGCGGCAGTTGATAAATTTGATTATAAAAAAGGTTTTCATTTTATATCATATGCTATTTGGTGGATTAAACAGTCGATAATGAAAGCAATTTCAGACAAATCAAGGATTGTAAGGCTTCCAATGAACCGGACAAATGAATTGATACATATCTGGCAATATATTGATGAATATAGAAAAAATAACAGCAAAAAGCCAACGGATGAAATGATAGCCAAATATATGTCTATGGAAAAAAGTGAAGTAAAAAAGATTCTGGATTTTTCCCAATCACATTCATCGCTTGAAGAGATTTATTTTAATGATGACAGTAATGATGGATTTTCCAGTGAGTCATTTTTTTCACAGGACGAAAACCATCCTGATGAGATAGTAATTCAGGAATCACTTCATGAGGGTATAGATAAAATTCTCAGCAAATTACCAACTCGTGAAAGAAAAATAATAGAATACCGCTTCGGGTTGAACGGTGAAGAACCGCAATCTTTATCTTCAATCGGAGAAAAACTGAACCTTACAAAGGAAAGAATCCGGCAAATTGAGCAATGGGCAATTAATGAACTCAGGAATTTGAAAGAAAGCTCATATCTATACACTTACTTAAATTAATTTTATCTTAGCAGCTATACATTTTTCAATTAACAGGGTAATATCCGGGAAAATAATTAATTTATTTATGAAACCTATCATTTAACTATCTATACTCAAATATAATATTTATTTCTTTTCAAAAAAATTATTATCAAGTATAATAAATCTCATTAAAACATACTCTTTATAATAAAAAGGAACTGGTACTTTTATAAATGAGTTTTTTAGAAGTGTAAGCTTCAGGAGGTTATTTTTCAAATGTCCGGAATTAATATAACTTCTTTATTATGGATTTCAATTATTATATTTGTAATAGGTCTAATAATAATGCTGATTATGAATTTTTTAAAAAAAGACAATGCCCTGGCTGTAATTGAAAAGAATTTAAAAGAAGGATATTATAAAAAAGCCTTGAATTTATCATTAAAATATGTTAACGAAAATCCGAATGATTTTCTTATTAAATTTTATATAGCCCAGGCTTACGAAGGATTAAAAGAAATTCAATTAGCCATTCAATATTTTGAAAAAGCATCAATTACCGCATCACTATCATCCCAGGATGATATTAAAACTCAGATATTTTTAAAAATAGCGGAACTTTATAAAAAAACAAAAAGATTTAATGAAGCGCTAGGATATTATGTCCTGGCTCTGGAAAAAGACCCGAAAAATTCAAAGGCTCTGCTATCCGCATCCGAATTATTATTTGAAATGAAAAATTACAAAAAAGCAAAGGATTACCTTGAATCTGCAATAAAAATAAAACCCGATAATTTAAGGGCAAGATTTATACTTGCAAAAGTCTATATTTTTTTGAATTATCTTCAAGATGCGGCCAATCAACTGGAATATATTTTACAGAACATAAAAGTTAATGACGAAGTACTAATAGCAAACTCCACTCTTCTTTTAGCGGATGTCTTTTTATCATTAAAAAATTATCAAAAAGCCATACAAACCCTAAAACCTTTCCTTGAAAACAGCGATCAATTTGAGAGCATCCTTAATAAAATAATTGAAATATATATTAAAATGGGACAAACCAGACAGGCTGTTGAAATGGCTAATAGTAATATGAACAGGGTTTCAAAACAAAAAGAAGCAGAAATTTTATATTTAATAGCAGCCGCTTATTTTAAAGAGGGGGATATTTATAGAGCCGTAAAGATCTGGGAAGAAGCTTTTAAGAAAAACCCGGTTTATAAAGATTTAAAAAATCTTGTCAATCGCTATTTATACATAATACACAATCCTTCACTGGAGCCTTTGTTTTCAAAAAATGAAGGCGTTTTTGGAGAGTTCGCAATTAAACTCCTTAAGGTTCCATATATCAAGCAAACTATTAAGAAAGATACATTCTGGGCTTTCGAATCGGGGGAAAAAAGCTACGTTATATATAAAAGACCTTATCCCATACCTACTTCCGAATTAATTGAGGTCCAGAGAGTGATTAATCAAAATTTCAAGGCAAACACTCTTTTCACACTTTATTCTCTTTACGGAATTACTAACGATACAAATACCTCAAACACAAGTTACAATGCCAATAAAATGGAATTAGTGGCCGACTCGGATTTTATCAATTCTGTAAACGGGGTGTTCTCAAACAATTCACCGCATTCTGAGAATTGATTATACTAAATAAAGTTGAATTAGCATTACAGAAGGGCCTGTTCTAAGCCTTGCGCTGATGGTTCGACCTGTCTACCGTCTACCTGCCGGAGATCCCGGCGTAGGCAGGCTCACCAGAAGCATTGCCGAAGGGGGGGGTCGAACCCCCACGAGATTGCTCTCACTGGATTTTGAGTCCAGCGCGTCTGCCAGTTCCGCCACTTCGGCTTAGAAATAAATTATTTTGTTTTTATTAATGGCAGCCTGGTTTTTGACTTGAATTTTATTTTTCCAATGAGAAAATTAATTGTTGTTTCAAGTTTTGCCGTTTCAGTAATGGAATCCCATTCATCTTTTGAAGCTTTTTCCTTATATTCATCAAGACTCATTTTATGTTCTTTCGCATAAGAAGCGGCCACATTGTCAATAGCCGATTTTTCCGGCTGTATCGATTGTTTATTGGCAATATCATCAATAGCTAAATAGAATACGATCCCCTGATATATTTTATCGGGTAATAGAGAAAACTCATCCCTTATTTTTTTATCGGAAAGAAGGCTGTTTAAAGAAATTTCAGTAACAAAAAAATTATTTTCAATAAATTTTAATACTTCGTTCCTGGAATCTTTGATAAAATTGGTCTTTGGGAATTCCGCTTTTGCGGTTTTACTTATGTATGACATAAGCGCTGTTTTTTTGCTGATAATATTAAACTCCTGTTCCATATTATCAAATTTATTTTTCATTGCATTTCTATATTCGGTTACTGTCTTGAAGGCAGACACCTGCGAGACAAGTTCATCCGTAATCTCCTGTATTGAAGGCCTCTCTACTTTAATAATTTCAATTTCAATCTCATTATCGATTTTACCAAGAAAGTCCACAACATATGAATCCAGATCGGAGAAAGATAATTTTATTTTATCACCGATCTTTTTCCCGATAAGTGTTTTTACTATGCTGCTGTCAAAACTTTTCTCTTTTTCACCGGTAAAATTTTGATTTAAAATATTTACTGTAACATTATCTTCATTTTCAATTTTTCCGGTTACCTGGTTTAAAGTTTTAAAATCTTTTTGAATGGAATAATCTATCATTTTATCATCATAATAGTATTCTTCATATTCGACTAAGGCCGAATCAATGTCTATATTTTCAATCACGCTCGGAACAATATCAAATATTATGGAAAAGGAAAATGGATTCCCTTTTGTCAGATTCTGGAAAGGCTTAAACCTTGGTTCCGAGTACATATAGATGCCATCGGAATTCAATTTTTCAGCGGCCTTCATTACCATATTATTAACAATCGACCTCATTAAATCATCCGAATAATTTTTTTCAATAAGATCAAAAGGAACTTTACCTATTCTGTAACCCGGGAACTGCACTTTTTTCTGAAGTGCCGCCAGGGCCGTTTCATATTCAGCATTCACCTCTTCAGGCTTAAAGTTAACATATACCTGCCTCAGGCAGTCCGTAAACTCTTTTACAAAAATATCCATTTTACTCTCCGGTAAATTAAAAATGCCCTTATAAAAAAAAACAGCGGAAAACGGGATTCGAACCCGCGACATCCACCTTGGCAAGGTGGCGCTCTACCAACTGAGCTATTTCCGCAATGTAATTTAACCTACGTTTTTCTTTGTTTTAACAAGCGTGACCTGTCTGCCGCCAGGCAGGCTGCTTGACCCGGTTAATTCATCGCAGTCTTGCTGCGATTCCTTTCTCAACTCCTGTACAATACCCCGCCGCTTAATGCGGGATATTTTAAATAAAGCGGAAATATTATAAATAATTCTTGCTGTCATGTCAATTTTGAATAAGGGTATTTTATTATATAGTGCCTGAACGAAAATTGATTTATACATTGATATTAATAATAACAAAGACATTTTTCTATATCAAAGATTTAATATAACCACAGAGGCACGGAGATTGTTTTAGTTATGTCAAGTAAAAACTTAAAAATTTTTGTAATTTTTTCAAATATTGACAATCCCCGGTATTTTATTATAATATTCTTGAGTAAGAACGGGAGAAAATGGAGGTGTTGTTTGCGGAGATTCTCCGCGGGGTTTATTCCATTTTGCCACCCCATTTTCTTCCATATTATTTATACTCAGGCTATTTTTTTCACATTCCAAAATATATTGTTGTTTTAAAGTCCTGAATATTATGCGAATCAAAGCCCTGGCTACTCTTTTATATGCTTCCAGATTGCTCATTCCTCTCTTTATGAAATTTATGAACATTCCTGTTAAGCGATGGTCCTTATTCCAAAAAACAACCTGCTTAGCTGCGTTAATCATTGCATTTTTCAGTCTTCGATTATATCCAAGAAAATGTTTCAGTTTCTTTCTTTTACCCGGTTTGTCCCTTTTTCCAGTTTCATCTTCAATCATACCTAATCCCGCATATAGCGCAAGGCTGTCTTCTTTTACAAACCGGCCTATATGGACAATTTCAGCAACAATTGTGGATGCTATTAGTGCTCCAATACCTTTTAATCCGGTATGATTATCCTTGTTATACATTAATGCTTTTATAGTATTTCTTTCTCCGGCCAAAGATTCAATCACTTTCTCAATCTCTTTCTTCTGCTTTTTTAACCGCAATAGATTATCAGAAAGATGCCTGATTATCAAAACTAAACTGCCTGGAAGAGGCTGTATCTTTTGTGAAATCTGTTGAAGCATTGAAATAATTTTTTCACGACCTTTATATTGTCCTCCCCCCATCAGTTTAATCATTTCTTCACGTTTCAATTCCTTCCATTTATCAAGCTCCGGACAATTGTTTAATAAATTCAATACCCCTATATTGTCCAATATCTTGCTTTTGTTGTCTGTTTCCTTGTTCTTACCTCCAAAGAATAAGTAGATATCGGGTGAACTGTCATGCAATACCTTCCATAAGTCAGAAATATCCATATTAATCTTTTTGTTTACCTTTTCATGGCTTCTGGTTATAATCTGCAATTCCTCATCGACAGCGAACACTCTTTTCCATCTGTCCAGAGAGCCGTTCCTTTCGTATTCCATTGCAAGCAGTGCTGCCGCATGCGCGTCTTTCTCATTGTTTTTCCCTGGCAACAGTTGGCTCTGTCTCTTGCGTTCAACATCAATTGGCTTAAATGAATAAAATACTACATTATTTTTTCGTAAAACCTTCTCAATTGGTTTACTTTGCCCATTACTTCCTTCAATAGAAATTGTAACATCACCCTTGCTTTTTACCCATTGAACAAACCTGTCCAAACTATCAGTTGTAATTGGGAAAGCTTTTCTTTCCGGATTTCCTCCTTCAGCCCTTATAAACATACACACAAATTGTTCTGAATCCGGATCGATTCCGATTGCATCTCTTACTAGCATTTTTTCCTCCTTAGTAATAAAATTATTGGCCGTTCCATTCTAGCACCCTTGTAATGAGCATCAGGCTAATTTTGCATAAAATGCCTGGCAATTGTTTTAAGAGTCTAAAACGGCCCTTATGGAGTTGGCAATCTCCGTGTCAGCACTCTTTTTAAAGGCACTCACAGAGTAAGCAACAACTTCCATAAGGTATTATACTACCGAGGAAAAAATTTAGAAAACTTTATTTTACTAAATATAGTTTACAAGACACGAAGATCGTTACCATCGGCATTTTATTAAGTTACAAATAAAATTTAAAACTCCGTGACTGTGACTCTGTGGTAAAATTTGAATTTCCGTTTAAGAACTATATAAAAAAATAAGACAGGCCTGAATATTGCGCCCCAGCATTAAATATCAAACAGACACCGCGAAACCGGAAATAACTTATTAAAACACGCCGGAAAATTTTCTTTGTATTCATAAAAATATATTTGACAGACCGTTAAAGGCCATGCTATAATCTTTCCAGTGGGGAAATGTGCCGTATAGCGATATGCTTGCCGCGAATTTCCCCTTTTTTATTTATATAGTTTGCTATGATTTAGTAGGGGTAGATTTGGAGATTAATCTGGGTTTTATTTGAGGGAAAGAGGAATTATTATTGTTGTTTTTACAAGTTATATGTAATTCAATATTATAATTATATATTGAGAGGGAAATATGATATGGGATACAATTATTAAGAATGAAGATGGATCTTATATTATACCTTCTAACTGGATATTTCCTTATTATTATGAAGCTTTAAATATTTTATTCAGGATAGAAAATGCGTTGCGAGTTTTTGTTTATATCATTTTAAAAAAGGAGTTGAATGAAAAGTGGGATGATATTACTATTAATACTGATGAAAGTAGTAGTAGTACATTAAAAGCAATTGCAAAGAAAAGAATTGAACAAGATAGTATATTTGGATATATTGGTTATGATATTACATCTCCTATGTTATATTTAACAAGTGGAGAACTTATTAGAATAATTACTTCTGATGGATATTGGAAATATTTTAAAAATTACTTTCAAGGAAGTAAAGAAATAATAAAAAATAAATTAGATGAAATAAATAATATAAGAAATGCTTTATCTCATTTCAGACCAATAAAAATTGATGATATAGATGTTATAAAACAAAATTCTAAACATGTTTTATTATCAATTGAATCATTTCTTATAGATATTATTTCTTGCTCCAAAAGAATTCCGTCGAATACAACTGATGAGTGGTACAAAAAAATTACTTCAATATCTTCTGATTTAATAACTTTATCTTTGACACAAAACGATAAAGAAGATTGGGTAAAAATTAAATTAAAGGTTAAGCTAAATATTTTACAAAGATCACGTTCACCTCGCATATATAAATATTTTATTGTTTCTAATTTAATAACTCCAAGAATTATTTCACACATGCCAATATCTTCAATATTCCATATATTAATTTTGAAAATATTGAAAATAAAAGAAATTGAATTGATGAAAGAAGATATAATGGCTCGTGGTGATTTATTAACTATAAATAATATTAAAGCGCAAACTATAAAAGTTGAAGAAGACGGTTCAAATCATTGGTATGTTGATCCTAGTGAACTATATATAACAACTGAAAAAGAAAAGTGTGCAGAGTTTTGGGGTAAAATGTATACTTTTATTAACAATGATTTTATATCGCATAGTAATAAATATCCATGGATCCCTATTGATATAGCTAGATGGGATTTATTCTAAAAAATCAAATAAACCTTATATAACATGAATATGTAGACCGGTTATTTAAGGCTGCTTTTGATTTATAGAATAAATTAATTCGAAATTAATATTTTTATTCATCTGGTTTGCTATGTTTTAGTATGGGTGGATTTGGCGATTGATCTGGATTTTATTTGAGGGGGCGAGGGCCGGATATTTTGAGTTGTACGAAAGGCATGGCAAAGCTGATTATTTATAATTTCCGCCATCCTTGGCGGACAAAGATTTTGAAAGGAGGTGGTATGATAAAAAAGGTTGAAAAATAAAAGAGCCCGCATCAAAATAGATGAGGGCTCTGAATAGGACAAAGATCGAATCAATTTGTGGGGATAAACCCCGTTAGGAGTATGATCGAATCCTTGTCCGAACCACCATTTTGAGGATAAACCTCGTATTGGAGTATGGTAATTTTTCAACCGGATTAATATACCACTAAAAGATTCAGGCCTCCCAAATAAATTAGGGAGGAAAACGATGGACGCAAAAAAGTGGATCGGAATTGATATCCACAAAAAGCAAATTACCGTTTGCATTATTATAGAAAACGGTAAAAAATCAATCAAGCAATATGAGAGAAATGAAAAAGAATTAGCGGAATTTGAGAAAGAGATTGACAAAGAAACGATAATCGGGATTGAATCGACAAACTGGACATGGGATTTAATCAAACGGTTAAAAGATAAAGCAAAAGATGCGGTTATTTTCAATACTATTGATTTAAAAAGATTAATGGAAAACAGACAAGGAAGATGCAGAAAGAATGGCGATTATATTACAAAGATTTGAAAAAGAAGAGCTAAGTACCTGTCAGATAAGAAGCGACGAAGACGCTGAAATAAGAGGATTATTATCTGTGAGGGAAGAAATGGTTAGCAATAAGAAAAGCTATAAGACAAAGATAATAGCGATGATGGAGTATTGGGGGATTAAAACCGGAGACAAAATGTTCAACAATTTTGAAAAGAACACAAACTGGGTCAAAGAACAAAACATACCTGAGAGTATAAAGAGAGCCGTAATCCAGATGTATGTTATGTTAGAAAATCTCAAAGAAGACATTAAGGTACTGGATAAAGAAACAGAAGCCTTAAGCATAAAGAGACCCGGATATAATGAGATTAAAGAATTAACGGGAATAGGCACAACAACCGGCGCATACATCATAACGAAGGTAGGCAATATAGACCGCTTTAGTACCTCAAAAAAATTTGTATCATATATGGGATTAGCACCAAGAGTTAGTGAAAGTGACGGAAAAGGAACAAATGGTCAAATTACACGAAAAGTTGGAAATGTCAAGAGTTTTTCCCATACCTGTACTCGGGTAATTTCCCACCCCTTCCACAAGAGTATTTCCCATATGCTTCACAAGAGTTTTTCCCATAGGAGGAGGCAAGAATGGTTACTCAACCTCCTTATTCAAATTTTGTATTCTGTAAGATTCTCCGCTCAAGTTATAAATATTTGAATGATGTAAAAGCCTGTCCAGAAGAGCTGTTGTCATAATCGGGTCTCCCATCATTTCAGCCCAATCCTGAAATCCCTTATTCGATGTTATCACAATTGATGTCTTTTCATACAATTCACTTACAAGACTAAAGAATAGATTTGCCTCCTTCTTTTCGATAGGCGTGTAACCTATCTCATCAATGATTAATAAGTGTGACTTCATCATCCGGTTCAGCCTGAAAGCAGAGCTTCTCTGGATGTCCGCCGTTTTCAGAAACTTAATGAGAGTAGTCATCCTTTCAAAGCAGACAATATATCCCTTTTCAACTGCCCGGATTCCGATACTAATTGCCAGATGCGTTTTCCCCAGCCCCGGAGACCCAAAGAACAACAGGTTATGATGATTATCAATCCAGCAGAAATCCAATAGCTGTGAAACATCCATTTTAGATATTCCATTCACTTTTTCAAAATTAAAACCTTCCACATCTTTGCGGACCGGGAAGTGTGCTCCTGCCATATTCCGCTGAAAACGTTTTTCCACTCTATAATTCAATTCCAGAGAAAGCAGCCTCTGCAGAAAACTCAGATAAGACTCTTTTGCCTTTTCAGCCTCACCAATTTCCTCATCAATCCGTTTTATCATACCCTTCAACCCGAGAGTTGTAAGCGCAGTTATGATTTGTTCTCTTATCTTCAACATTGCCGGCCCCCGATGGAGTCACAGAAACTCTGGTATTTCCCGATGTCTGATTTAGCTACTTCAAGATAGTGTTCAGGATTCACTGAAGGCCTGACAATCTTTTCAACATTCAAGGGTATTTCTGCCTTTTCTGTTATAAAACAGTTCAGGTAATTATCCCACAAATCCTTCATGGAATAACTATCACTCTCCAGGCAGTTTGAGATCGCTTGTGTAAGCTTCCCGGTATCAATTATCTTGTCCCTGAAGTATTTTCTTCCGGAAAGACATTGGTCCCTTACATAACGATTGAACTTCCTGAAATTACATTCAAGAAAATCCTTCCAGCCGGGAATATCAAAGTACCCGCTTACTTCTTCTTTCAATAACTGCACAGTCTTTCCCATTTCCCGGATCATTGCCCTGTTGGTTACAATCTGCCCCGGAATCACTGAAAGCCGGTATTCGGCGATTTGCTCTCCCGTTATCCTGTCAAAGACAAAAAGCCGACTGCCCGTCTTGTAGATGTCCACCGAACCGTTCCTGTATTTTTCGGGAATATCATACTGGCTTGCATCAACTGCGATCCGGCATTTATCGCTTACACTGCGCTCTTCCCTTGCTCCTATCCTGTCTTTACGGAATATCGAATTCCTGACAGATTGGAGATATGGTCTTTCCGTTTCAATCTCTATCAGCGGTATTTTCATTGTAGCCTGGGATATTCTCCCGTTGGCTTTTCTTTCCAGCCATTTCGTCAGGCTTTCTTCCGCTTCCATTAAACTGTTGAACTCCCGGACTGAGAAGAAACCGTGCTTGATGAATTTGACTACGTTTTCAATCTTTCCCTTACTTTCCGGGTCAGCAGGCCGGCATACATACATTTTAAGACCCATTTCCCCGATGAAATACTGAAAGTCTTTCGTGTAGATGATATCGCCTGAGTTCTCACTCGCAACCATCGTGCAGTCCTGATCGATGACAAGTTCATGCGGTATCCCGCCCATATATGCGAAACAGTCCAACAGATGATTGATCAGGTCTTCTGTCCGGAATGGCCTCTCCTGGAGGGCCGCATACTTAAAACGACTGGCGGATAACACCGCGGCAAATATGTAATACCTTCTGCCATATCTGTCGGTATATTGACCGAAATCAAGCTGGAGCTGCTTTCCATATGGCATGTCAGGCACTTTTGTGTAATACCGGCGCTTTTCATTCAAGGTAAGCTGCCCGCTTTCAATCAGGTAATGTACGAAATTCCTCATCGTATTTTCATTCGCCGGAAGTTTGCCTTTTACCTCCAATAAATAGTCATACACAGCAGACATATTTAGCCGGATGTAATCATTCTTTTCATATATTTTCAATATGTCTGTTTTTATTCCCTCGAATTCTTTTTCACGGAAAGAGAATTCCATCAGGCTTTTCTGGTATTCGGAATCGTTCATAGCCCAATATTTTCGGACTGTCTTAATATCTATTGACAGTTCCCGGGATACACCATTTTTACTTTTCCCCAAAAGTTTCAGTTTTTTTATGTCCTGATACATAATATTTTTCACCATTCCTGCCATCCTTTAATGAATTTTCATTAAAGTTTAACTTCTATTTCCCCCTATGGGAAATCTGTTTGTGACAGGTATGGGAATTTCATTTATTGCTACCCTGGTAAATTAGTTTATCATTTCCAAAAGTAGACGGTGCTTTTTTAAGGGTCATAGTACAAGCAGCCTGGGTTCGTGTGAGATATGATAAAGAAATGAAATCGTTTTATGAGAATATTCGAACAAGAAGAGGAAAACAAAAAGCGATCATTGCAGTAGCGAGAAAAATTATTGTGGAAGTATATTATAAGTTGTTGAATCTGAAATCTGAGGCTTGAATCTTAAAATAAAACTTGACAAATTACATAGGAGACAGTTTATGAATAATTTAGAAAGTTTTTTTAGATACATTATACCCGGTTTGATTTTTTTTATTGAACTTATTTTATTAATGATTTTTTCTGGCGATTTAAGTATGAATCAACTGAAAGATATAATAAAAGACTTTTCAATTATTATTACAGCATTTGTAGTTTCAGGTGGAATAGGTTTTTTATTTGGTATATTTTATTATACTATTAGCTGGAGAATACCTTGTTTTTTAATTAACTTTAGAAAAATTATTATAGAGGCAAAAAATAAAGGGTGGTTAGTAATAAAACCTTTCAAAAATACCATGAAAATTGATAATAGAACATCTTATTATTGGATAACATTCTCCTTATGGGATTCTCTTAAAGTAAAACCAGAGATAAAAGAAGTAAATGATCATGCTGTCAGAATAGCTCATATAGCAAATGGCTTAGGCACTATATGTTTTGCTACTTTTATTTCCTTAATATACTTTTCTATTAATCATTTTTGTAATCTTAATAAAAATATTTATTCTTGGATAATATGGTTTTTTGTTGGTTTATTCGTATTATTTATACAAATTATTAATTTTATTCATGTTGTAAAAGATCATCACATATTGATTGGCTCTGTTTTACTTAATTATTTATATAAATACACAATAGACCATGATGATAAGCCTATGGTATATTATTATTTTAAAGAAAGATAATAAATTAACAAACAATGCTTATAGTTTACAGCAAACTAATCTTGATATTTCAGTTATTAATCGAATTACAGAGATATTTTCTTTAGTGAACTATAATTATTATTTTATCATGCCATTAATTAATATATCACCGGAAAATATTCCAGGATATAAAAATGAAAAATTATAGTTTTAATAATTCTTTAATTTTAAAAAATTGTCAAACACTTCGTACAACGGCCTTATAGAAAAAGTTAATTTCAGGTAATAATCCTCCCTTTCCAAACAGTCTGTTTGGCTTTTGTTATTAAGCGGGAGGAGAGGCGTGGGGCGGGGTTTGATATTTCGAGATGTACGCCATTTTTCCGCAAAATAATATTTAAGAAATAAATAGTATATTTTATGATATTGATAAATTACTGGAAATAAAATATTTAAAGTTTTAAAATTAATTGCTCATGAATTAGTACATGAAAAAGGATTATTAATGCCTACTATTTTAAGAAAAGATGGATTTAAATTCTTCTTTTATGCAAATGAACATTTACCAAAACATATTCATGTTGTTAAAGGAGATAATTTTGCCAAAATAAATTTAGAAACACTTGAAATTATAATTAATTATTTTAAAACAAATGAAACAAATAAGTTATTAGATATTATAAAAGAAAATAGAACAAAGTTTTTGGAGAAATGGTATGAATACTTTCAAAGGTAAAAAAGTTCATTTTAATGATGATTTTTTAATAGTAGAATTACAAGATGGAAGAATAATATCAACACCATTAGATTGGTACCCTGAATTGAAAAAAGCTACTATTGAACAGATTAAAAATTATCATTTCATATGTAGATCAACAGGAATAGAGTGGGAAGACATAGATTATCAATTAAGTATTGAATCTATGTTAATTGGGGAAAATAAATCTCATCAAACAGCTGTCGCTTAATAAATGAAAACTTTACATTAAACCTGCGGAAAAAAGACGTATATCAGCGGCTATATCGCTCCGGTGCTCAAAAAAACTTTTCAGGGCGTAATGGAGTAGAAAGAGAAAAGTTTTTCCTGCGCTCCTCGGATTCGCCCGTTTTTGATTTTTGTAAAAGAGAAAGGAGTACAACTTGACTATGATAATTATTAAAATAGAAGTCATTATTTACGGGCTCACCAAACCCGCAAACCTAAGCGCGCGGGGCTGGTGTTAAGGTTTGCGTGCTTCGTATAACCGCACCGTTGTATGCAATAATACCGGCATAGATTTCAGTTATACATAATTGATAGTTTTAAATTTGGAGGAAATAACAATGAAGGATCAATTACTATTACTGGCAAAATATAATTTTTTTACTGATAATGAAGTTATAAAAATCCTTGATCAAATTGAAGAAGTTGAAAGATTAAAAGATAGAAAATCATTCGCAGTAAGCCTTCATGGTCTACTTGATCATAATTTTGAAGCAACACTATACTTTCAAAAACAAATAAAAAATTCGTTTCCTAATCTAAAATGCTTAAATCATGATTTCATAAATTTTGAAACTGTTTATAGAAAAATAAATCTAATTAATTTCAATGAATTAAAAGAAGCTATAAAATTAATTGATAATTCTTTTGTTTATTTTGTATCAAATATAACAGAAGAAGAACTAAATAAATCAATTCCTGTAACTTCTTTTTATGGAGTAGAAAATCAATTTGTCTGGTTTATTTTGATTCAATGTTTTACACATGCAACACATCATAGAGGTGAAATTTCTCAAATATTAGATGAAATGGGAATTGAAAATGATTATTCTGGAATAAAACAAAAATATGATTGATTGGATTATTATATTAAGATTTTATATAACATATGCCAATTTTATGGCGTACAACGGCTTTGTATAAAAAGCTAATTTCATATATTAACATTTCCTTCCCAAACAGCCCACAGGGGCAGACGGCATCGAATAGCTCCAGGCGATGTTAAGGCTTCGCCCGTTTTGGTTTTTGCCCTTAGGCGGGAGAAAAGACGTGGGGCGGGTTGTTTTAGGCATTTCGTTATTAAGTTAAACACAAGCCCAGTCGAAGCTTTATATTAATAAGGATTCCGGCATCCACAGGAGAAAAAAATGAAAGCAGTACTTACTTACGATACAGGTTCTTCAACAATGGAAGACATAATGAAAGTCTTTCCAAAACACAAACTGTACCTTGAAGACTTCAAGAAAGAAAACACAGTAATTGGAATTGGTCCATTCAAAGATCGGAAAGGTTCAATGGGAATTTTTCTTGATATCGAAACGGCTACAAAGTTCAGCAAAGATGACCCTTTTGTTATTGAAGGAATTGCGAAAAACGTCCAAATACGTGAGTGGGCGGATTAATAATAAAAATCACATATTATGTTTTTCTTTTATCTCTTAAATTATATCTTGGGGGTCTTGAGTATGAAACACAGTATTATTCGAACGTATTTTATTGCTTCAATATTGTTTGGGATAATAATGGGTATAATATTTCCGATATTTTCTTCAATATTTATTTCTTCGTATAAATCAGTTCTCTATTACCATATTTACCAGGCTGGCTGCGTAATAGCCGGTATTATAGTCGGATTATTATCATTTATAATTGGTAATATACTCATTATAAAAAATATAAATATTATTGGTTCAAAAATAAAAGAATTGTCTTTAGGTAAAGGTGATTTAACCATATCAGTAGATATTAATTCAAATGATTCTATAGGTAATTTATGTAAAAATTACAATGAATTTCTTGGATTTTTAAAATTTTTTATAATTCAGCTATTGGAAGTTAGTAACAAAGGTTCACAAATGAGTAACGGCTTGCGTTCGGTTGCCGAGGAATCTCTGGCCTCAATAGAGAATATAGTATCGATTATAAATTCATTTTCTGACAGAATTCGTAATATTGATAATGGAATTGAAATTACAAAAGCCAATAAAGACAAATTACTTGAATCAAATGATGTAATTACAACCATTATTAATAAAAATAATATATTTGTAAATAATTTATCTTCAATTATGAATAATTTGCTTTCTTCATTTAAAATAATAGATAATAATACCGACAAGGAAAAATCATTGAGTAATGAAGTTTTAACTCTTTCAAAATCAAGCAAAGATACTTTGACAACTACAATAACGTTATTTGATAATTTTTCTGAATCAGCAAAAATGATTGTAAATCTAATAGCTGGTATTAATGAAGTCGCGGAAAAATCAAAGCTTCTTGCCTTAAATGCCGCTATAGAAGCTACCCGAGCCGGTGAATCAGGAAAAGGATTTAGAATTGTCGCCGGTGAAATCAAAACCCTTTCAGATACGGCAAAATCAAATGCTGCTATGATGAATAATCAAATTAACATCATGATAAATATTTTAGATTCATTGTCAGGCATAATAACTCAATTAAGAGAAGCATTTGATGTTGTCTTCAATAAAATTACAGATAATTCAAATAATATTAGTGAAATTTCGGAAAATATTAAATCAGCTTTTATAGTTAACGGAAATGCAAACAATATATTGGATGAAATGAAGATATTGTCTGAGGAATTAAATAACTCTTCAATGATATTCTCAAATAGTATCAATTTAATAAATAATTCAAGTAATGAAATTTCGATTGAATCTAAAAAGAATAAAATTATTGTATCAGAGATTTTAAATGGTATTAATGAAATAAAAAGTGCCGCAGAACAGGTTACAAAAGCAAGCTTGGATAATTCCGAAATCACAAATATCATCAATGCAAAAATAATGAATTTTAAAACCGAATAATATAAATTTGATAATAAATAGGGAATGATTTAAACAGCGCTGTTTCTGGCGTTGCTGCCTGAGAGGGCATCCTGCGCCCATAAGCATACAGAGGTTTTAATGCGGCGGCGCATCCTCACTAGTATTCCGGGTGCTCGTTGGTTTTAAAAAGACAGATAGAACGAGGACGCTGCTCAACTTTTGTCCTTAGTTTTTGAATTTTCTTTCTGGAAAAGAAATTACTAAAATAGAATAATTTGGATTTGACTTTAATACCCTGCCAGCTAAATCATCTTAGCTGTGTAACATTAAATTACTTTTAAATTCTTCTAAACATTGCGAGTAGAGGGACTTGAACCCACACGCGTCGCCGCACCAGATCCTAAGTCTGGCGTGTCTGCCAATTCCACCATACTCGCGCTGTAACAAAGCTTCACTTTGTTTCACAAATTTTAAAACTTTGCTCTTCAAGCCCAGGATACAACTTTGGGCCGTACAGGGATCGAACCTGTGGCCCGCTGATTAAGAGTCAGCTGCTCTACCAACTGAGCTAACGGCCCCAATTTTTTACTATTCTATAAGCCCGTGATTATTCTACTTGGTTTTATCTATTTTATGGTCAGTTGCTCTACCAACTGAGCTAACGGCCCCAACAATTTATTATTCTATAAAGCCCGTGATCATTATACTTGTTTCTATTTTATCTATGGCCAGTTGCTCTACCAACTGTGCTAACGGCCCCAACAATTTATTATTCTATAAAGCCCGTGATTATTCTACTTGTTTCTATTTTATCTATGGCCAGTTGCTCTACCAACTGTGCTAACGGCCCCTTTCCAGGCCATCTTACGCGCCCGGCAGGACTCGAACCTGCGGCCTTCGGATTCGAAGTCCACTGCTCTATCCAGCTGAGCTACGGGCGCAACCGTTAATACCTATATATTTTAATTCAATTTTATCTTTCTGGGTGGACAATGGGATTTGAACCCACAGCCCCCGGTTCCACAGACCGGTGCTCTAACCGTTGAGCTATGTCCACCAGGTTTTGCGCCTGACAGGAGTCGAACCTGTGGCCCACAGCTTAGAAGGCTGTTGCTCTATCCAGCTGAGCTACAGGCGCATTTTCGGGGCGAGAAGATTTGAACTTCCGACCCCCTGCTCCCAAGGCAGGTACGCTAACCAAACTGCGCTACACCCCGAGACAACAAGCTTCTTTCAGCTACAAATTGGTAATTATTTTAATTTTATTTTGTTGAAAAGTCAAATTTTACAGAAAAATAAAATTTTGTAAATAATTTTTAAGTTACGATCATTGTTAGCTGTTTTAATGTTTATAAAAAGATTTTCATTTAATTATCATAATTATACAGTGTTGTAATTTCGTCAATTGATAAAGCTCTGTTATAGATAAAGTCCTAATGAATAAAAACTTTTTGTATCATTAAGATATAAAGTCTTCAGTGCGTGAAGCTGAATATTAATTATAAAGATTAAAATGATGGATATTAAAATCTTCACCGATTTTAACCCTCCAGTCTAATCCGATTTGCCGGGGAAGGCTGCTTGTATATACCATCGATATCCACAGGCCAGGGGTCATACCACATTTTTCGGCCCTCGAGGTCGATGCCCCAAGTTTTAGTAATCTCAATCGGCATGCTTGTACCTCCGCTTTTTACCAAGCAAAAAGGACAATACATTTATTTTTTATGTTGCATATAACATTGTACACCTGTATAATATATAACGCAAATGAAAATTGAAGAAGAAATCTGTCTATTATTATGCAAAAAATATAATTTAATACCCGTTGCACTCCTCGTTGAGCTTGTTCCCCGAGTGTTTTCATTGCGCAAGCGAGAAAATGTATCGAAGGAAACATGTTTAGCTGCATTTCTTTTGACTTTTAATAATTTAAGCATCTATTATTTTATAAAGAGTTAAGCTTTATTTCCGATATAATAATGTAAACCCTTTTCCGGAGTAGCTATGAATAGATTGTTTCTAATAATCACATTATTATTTATTTATATAACATCCGTTTATGCTCAGGAGGCTTCCGATTTTACGGTTGAACTCCAGTTTTACAGGCAGACTTATCATTTAAATGAACCGATACCGGTAATGATTAATATAATTAATACATCAGATAAGCCTTTATCTTTTTTCCTGTCGCCACTGATCTATGAATCTTTTATATTTTCACTCAGAACGCCAAGAAATGAAGTGATACCGTATCTCGGTGAATTTGAAGTTGAGATGAAAGATAACAAATCATCAAGCGGGGAATTCAGGGAAATAAAATTACTCCCACGGGAATCATTTTCCAGGGTGATCGATATTTCAAAATGGTTCGATATTAGAGAATCGGGTTATTACTATATTAACGGGATTTTTCATCAGAATCCGGATAACAAATCGGAATTCATCGAATCATTCAACTACAAAATATTTATAAAACCTCCGGAAATGGTTGAAATTGAGCTTTCTGCCGAAGAGCAATCACAGATTTCCAATATGGAAGCTGTTCAAAAACTGCCGCCTTACGATGTAATACAGGATTTGCTGGACGCTAAGATGAAAAAGGATTGGGACAGGTTTTTAAGCCATATCGATTCCGAAAGACTTATAATGTCCTTCCAGGATTATTACAGCGCTTATCTTAACGCGAGCAGCGGCAGATACCGGCTGGAGATCATAGAAGATTTTAAAAAATATTTGACCGTACACTGGCAGGACAGGATATTAAGCTATAAATTAGTTGAAAGCCAGATTAAAGAGGATAAAGCAACTGTAATCTGTGATGTCGATTATAAAATGAAGCTATATTCCTATACAATGGAATACACTTTCAGCCTTTACAAAAATCATCTCAATCAATGGCAGGTTTATGATTATACCGCTTTAAAAATTAAATAAAAATTTATGAAATAAATAAAGGATTAATAATGCTGATTTACCCTGTATCTGGCAATAGTAACAATTTGGAAGACATAATAATAAAAATCGGCTGCTCGGAAAAATCAAAAAACATATTTCCTAAAAAATTCGACACCCTGCCTATTAAAATAAACGGCATTAAAGCGCCAATGGCAAATATCATAAAACAGGAAATGATTTCCTGCAAAGGCGATGCCGTTGTCCATTCACTGACAATAGCCTGTGCCATAAAAACTACCGACATACTATTGCTCGGCAATTTATCAATTTATGAGAATTTCATCGAAAAAATGAAAATTCAGGATTCACATACATTAACTGAGCTTGCGAAGAATCTCAAAGAAGTTTTAGCTGCAATCATTAACAAAAACGGCATTCAGAAGACCAGGAATAATAAGATTTTGAATTATACCAGACCGGTAATAATGGGAATTCTTAATATTACTGATGATTCATTTTATGATGGCGGAAAATTCAGTAATTATGAAAAAGCTTTGAAACATTGCGAAGAAATGATTCATGCCGGTGCTGATATTATCGATATCGGGGGAGAATCCTCACGGCCAGGCGCGGAGCCTGTATCCGTGCAGGTGGAACTGGACCGGATAATCCCGATTGTAAAAGAAATCAGCAAGAATTTTAAAGCAATTATTTCCGTGGATTCATGCAAATCTAAAGTCGCCGAAGAAGCATTGAAAGCCGGGGCCGATATAATCAACGACATCAGCTCATTCCGGTTTGATCCGGATATGGCCGGTGTTGTAAAAAAATATGGAGCGCTGGCAGTTTTGATGCATATGAAGGGTACCCCGAAGAATATGCAGGAAAATCCCGAATATTCAGATGTTATCAGTGAATTGATAGAATTTTTTGACGAAAGGATCAGCTTTATAAAAAATTATGGAATTGATGTAAACAGCATGATAATCGATCCCGGAATCGGATTCGGAAAGAGTCTTAATCATAATAAAGAAATATTAAGACATCTATCTTCATTTAAAAAATACGGACTGCCTGTAATGATTGGAGCTTCCAGAAAGTCCTCAATCGGGATGATCCTTAATGATACCGATATTCCAAAAGAAGCCTCAAGCCCATCGGAAAGATTATACGGCACACTTGGCGCCAACGCGTTTGCTTTTTTTATGGGCGCTGATATTTTCAGGGTTAATGACGTAAAGGAAAATTATGAGCTATTAAAAGTAATGAATTCTATAAAGTAATGGCTTTATTTTTTCGAAAATATAATATTAGAGGTTTTTATGCTTGATTATAAATTCACCTCAGATTATAAATTTAAAAAACTGGATAAAGATTTTAATAAATGTTTTAAATCAATCAGGAGATTGGACAATAATAAAAAACCTCACAAATTAGCCGCTTTATTAAAAGGTATTTTTACAATTTTTAAATTTCCGGGGATCAAAAATTTTTCTATTTCCAATAGAATGCCTGATTTTATTAGAAAACCGAGTCTCAAGAAAAATATTTTATTACCTTCATTAATTGCTGTTCTTATCATAACAGTTTTATTGATAATATTTTTATCCTTTAAACCTCAGCAAAAAATCGATAATTACGGCATCTCATATATCGGAAAAGTTAAAATCCAGGAAGAATTTGATTCTATGGCCAATCCGGAAGGTTCGGGCGGTAACGAAATAAAGTCTTTTGACACTAACAGTTCCGAATTGAAGTTTTTTTTCTATAAAATTAAACAGGGTGAATCCCTTTACACCATTTCCAAAAAACTCGGTATGAGTATGGATACCCTGATCAGTTTAAATAGCCTGGAAAACGCGCATAACCTTGGTGAAGGAAAGAGGATAATTGTTCCGAATCTTCAGGGAATATTGTATTCAGTGAAAAAAAACGATTCTGTTGAGGAAATATCGAAAAAATATAAGATTGCCAAGGCAGATATCCTTGATGCAAATGATCTTGAGGACGAATCCATAGCCGAAGGACAGATTTTATTTCTTCCCGGTGCCCAGCTTACCGAAATG
The DNA here is from genome assembly GCA_963783575.1 of uncultured Spirochaetota bacterium. Lineage (GTDB taxonomy): Bacteria > Spirochaetota > Brevinematia > Brevinematales > JAOACQ01 > CAWEAK01. The sequence continues at coordinate 31,852 of CAWAOD010000012.1, forward strand.
GAAAGGGCTAAGGCTCTCGGTTATTTATTTATGAAACCTCTTTTTGGAAGGCTTACATCCGGTTTCGGTATACGCAGAGACCCTTTCACAGGCGGTACAGGCTATCATCCTGGGATAGACATTTCAGCCCCGATCGGTACTCTGGTCAAAGCCTCAAAAGAAGGCCGTGTTATCTTTACGGGATGGAACGGCGGTTACGGCAAATGCATTATTATCCAGCACCAGTTTGGATTTGAGTCGGTTTATGGACACCTTTCCAGCATCGGCATACAGAAAGACACATGGGTCAAGGCCGGTCAATATATCGGGCGTGTTGGTTCAACCGGCTATTCAACAGGGTCTCATCTTCATTTTGAAATAAGAAAATTCGGAAGGCCGACAAACCCTCTCCGTTTAGGCGGTTTGATGAAAGGCCGGGGAATGTGGTATTGAACCCGCATTAACAATAATCTATTTTCTTCCATATAAAGAAATTATATGATAAAATATTTCAATAACAATAAAACATATTATAATTTAAGAATTGTAATATTCGGGATTATAACTCATGGATCAAATACTTTTATACCTCTTGCAGAATCAAAATATTTATGTATCCGGAGAAGATATAGCCAGTAATTTCTCTATTTCCAGAACGGCTGTCTGGAAGCATATTGAAAGGGCAAGAAAACTTGGTTTTGAGATTGAGTCCAATAATAATAAAGGATATTTAATAAAAAAAATCCCGGAAGATAAAATTATCCCGGAAGTTGTGGAATATTTTTATCAGGGTAAACTTCCTTTTGAAATGATTGTTCTGGATTCGGTCGATTCGACAAATAATTACGCAAAAAAGATTGTAATAGACGGCAGGGTTGATGATTTTATTGTCACTGCAGACAGCCAATTAAACGGTAAGGGAAGGCTTTCAAGAAAGTGGGAAAGCGAACAGGGAAAAGATTTAACATTTTCTCTCAATTTATTGCTGAACAGAACAATAAATGAATTTTATCAATATACAATTACAGCGGCTTTGTCTGTTTTTGAGGTTCTATCGGATATCCTGAGATCAAATCCCATTGATATAAGAATTAAATGGCCGAACGATATATATGTAAACCGTAAAAAGATCTGCGGCATCCTTTCGGAAATGATTACCGAAGGCTTGCTGATCAAGAATATAGTCATTGGAATAGGCGTAAATATAAACTCTAATCCGGCTTTAACCAGCGCCATATCAATAAAAAACATTTTAAATACGGGGACCGATAAAAATCTGATCTTTTCATTAATAATTAAAAAATTGTATGAAAACCTTTTATTTGTTAAAAACAACGATTTTAATAATGTTTTTTTAAGATGGAAAACCAATCTAGGGTGGCTGGGAGAGGAAATAAAACTGGATCTGGGCGACGAAATTATAACCGGCATTCTGAAGGATATTAACAGCGATGGTGCTGTTATTATTTCAAACAATGGCTTTGACCGGGTTTTCTATACCGGGGATTTGATAACATAAATTATGGAAAAATACCTTTATACATATAAAAAAAAGAAAATCAAGATAAATACCGTATTAGTCTTTCCCAACAGTTATTTTATTGGAATGTCAAATCTCGGTTATCAGGCCGTTTTTCATCTGTTGAACTCCAATCCCCGGATAAATTGCGAAAGGGCCTTTCTTGAGAAAGGAACCCCTAAAATCAAGACCCTGGAATCCGGAAGGGAAATCTCACTATTTGATGTTATTTTGGTCTCAATCTCATATGAAACCGATCTGTTAAATTTGATCAAAGTTTTACAAATGTCGGGTATCGAAATACATAATGACAGAAGAAATTCCCCGCTTATAATTATAGGAGGAATTGCAACAACAATTATACCATATTACTTGAAAACCATTGCCGATATAATTGTATCAGGCGATGCCGATTTGTTGCTGCCAATCTTATTCAAAGTCATCCTGGACTATTACCCGGGTAAACCGAAATTTGAAATTTTGGATAAGTTGTCAGATATTCCGGGAATTTACCCCTATAATATAATTAACTCCGATACACTCTGTTACCAGAGGCCTGAGCCGGATAGCCGGAAACCTGTTCATTCCGTTATTCTGACCGATAAAACGGAATTTTCAAACAGGGGCTTGATTGAAGTGTCTAAGAGCTGCCTTTTTAACTGCTCATTCTGCCTTGTAACAAATGCTTACGGCCGGTATTATCCGCTTCCGTCGGATGAAATTTTAACCGCTGCACAGAGATTCATACCTTTTACAAATAAAATCGGGCTTGTGGCGGCTACTTTAACGAACCATCCGGATTTTAAAATGATCATTAAGGAATTAAATAAAATGAAATTTCAGGTTTCATTCTCAGCCTTCAGGATTGAAGGCCTTGATGACGAACTTCTTGAACTAATCGTAAATAATGAAAATAAGACTCTGGTAATTGCTCCCGAAGCGGCAACAACGGAATTGAAAAATGAAATCAATAAAATCATTCCGAATGAATTGATATTATCAACAATCAGCAGGGCTTGCGGTCTCGGTATAAAAAGACTCAAACTCTATTTTATAATAGGGTTACCCGGTGAAAAACAGGCTGATATAGATGAAATTATCAGACTTATTGAAGATATCCGCAAAATATCTTTACAAAATGTAAAAGGTTTCGGTTATATTCCGGAGATTATTATTGACATCAATCCTTTAGTACCAAAGCCGCTTACCCTTTTTCAAGGTTATCCTATGGAAGATATACAAATTTTAAGAAAAAAAATTATTTATCTGAAAAATAAATTAAGGGGATTGGGAAGGACTTTTGTTTATGGTGAAAGTCCAAAAGAAGCTTTACTCCAATATCAAATTGCCAACCATACTATTGAGATAGATAAATTGATAGATCAATTTGAGCTTTAAATTAAAGGAGCCGGTAATGTCATTGCAAGTCAAACTTTCTATTTCACTTATACGAAGCAATCCGCTATCTTTTATTTTAATTTCCATAATAATTTTTCTTTTGCAATTTAGAATTATATTTGGGGATACAAATCAGATTGGGGTTTCAGAACAAAAAATACCGCTTGTTAAGACTATTGTAGCCGGATATTCAGTTAAAAACCGAACTATTCAGCTTATTCAGATTGGAAAAGATGAAGTTAAAACAATATTGTATCTGGGGGTTTTTCATGGAAATGAACCTCAGGGCAAAGATTTACTGGAAAAATTTCTGGAATATTTAACTTTAAATCCTGATATTTATAAAGGAATAAAAATATTAATTATGCCTCTGGTTAACCCCGACGGTTTTTCATTAAAAAAGAGAACCAATGCGAGGGGAGTTGATATTAACAGAAATTTCCCTACATCGGACTGGAGAAAAACATATACAATGGAAAGGTATAAGCCTGGAAAAAGACTGCCGGAACCTGAAACAAGAACAATCATAAGCATTCTAAAGCAAAACTCACCGGATGTTATCATATCGATACATTCACCGCATCGCTGTATTAATTATGACGGACCCGCAAAGGATCTTGCCGATTTAATGGCAAGATACAACCATTATCCCGTTAAGCCGACAATGGGTTACCGCACACCCGGTTCTTTCGGTACATATGCCGGAAAGGAAAGGAATATACCATGTATAACTCTGGAATTATCCAGGCAAAATCCCGATTATGCCTGGAAGCAAAATAAAGAAGCTTTGCTTGCGCCAATATATTATCTTCAGCAAATTATCACAAATATAGCTTTTATGGATTTCAGCGCTAAAGGTGATATTGACCGGGTAGAAAATTTATTAAACAGTGGATTCCCGGTTAATGAAAAAGATAAATACGGCTGGAGCGGACTGATGTATGCCGTTTATTACGGAAGGAACAATACTGCCGAATTGCTGGCAGACAGGGGAGCGGATTGCAATATCAGCGATAATCTTGGATGGAATCCACTTATTATAGCATCACAAAAGGGAAATAAATATTTAGTTAATTTATTAATTAACAAGGGAGTGTCGATAGATATAAAAGATAATTTCGGATCAACGGCTTTAATGGAAGCGGGCAGGAACGGTTATAATGAAACTGTAAAAATCCTTATAAAAAATGGCGCAGATACAACCATTAAAGATGATGAAGGCAAAACATCCCTTCTGGATGCTGCCAGGGAAAATTATCTATTAACTGTAAAAGCCCTGATTGAAGGCGGTGCGGATGTAAATGAAAGAAGCAGTTCAGGCAGAACGCCTCTTATCGAAGCGTCTCTTTACGGTTATTCAACTCTTGTTAGATTTCTTCTGAAGAAGGGCGCGGATCCTTTCATAACCGACAATCAGGGGCATACAGCTTTGAAAGAAGCGCAACTGGAACATAACACAAAAGTTGCCGCCTTTTTAAAAAAATTTCAATCTAAATACAAAAGTAATAATCATATGTAAAAAACAAATTGAATTAATAGCCAGAGGCCGGAATATGAAAATAACATCAACCACCCTGTTTTTTTTACTGCTTACAATATCAGGTTTCTGCAGCTTTACTGAAAGATCAAATGATGGAAAAATACTATCGAATGTTGAAATGGTACAATGGATTATTGACACAATATCTTACAATCGTGAGGAAGAAATAGACAATTCTTTATTACAGCACCCTTCATGTTTTTTCAAACATCAACCTGAGTGAAGCATATTATACAGCCGGACTGGATTTCTATGATCGAAGACTGAAGATGCTGGCATATAAATCCTTTAATAAGGGTTTTTCAATAGACACTTCCGTTAAAGATTCCGTTAATATTTCTGAAAATGATTTCATAATTGATGAATCTGATAAATTTAAATGCGGTTACCAGGCCGCAAAAATTTTATACCAGATAGGGAAGAGAATTGAAGCCCTGCATATTGTGAATAAAATTATGGAGATCAGCAATATTGAACCCGGATTAAAATATATAGCTTCGCAGTTTAAACAAAGAATTTCTTGGGAATATATTTCCAGGAGCGAGGGTTTACCGAATGAAAGCATCAGTGATATGAAATGGGAAGGAAATAATTTATGGATCGGGATGTGGACAGGCGGACTCGCGAAATATTCCGGAGATTCACAACAGCTCACAATTTATCGAAATAAAAGGAATGGTTTGATTTCACCGCAGGTCAGGAATATAATGGTAGCAGGAAATAAAATCTGGATCAGCACATATGACGGACTTTGTTATTATGATACAAAGAAAATCCGCTGGGTCAGGGAAAAGGGTAAATTGGGACATTCCCTTGTTAAAATGATAAAGATAGTTAACAGCGATTATTACGCTTCCATTCTGGGAAGCGGTTTGTACCGCTATGACAATAAAAAAAACAGGTGGCAGCTGTTCTTTAATAAATCCAGGCAGGTAACCGACTTTTTGGAATTTAATAACAAGCTTTATCTATCAACACTTGATCATGGATTATTCGTTTATAAAAATAATAATTTTGTTAATATCACTGGAAATTACTGTATTAAGACACTATGCGGCTTTGACGGAATGATATGGGCCGGTACTCACAGTAAAGGGATATTGCTCATAAATAACAATGATATGATTGAAAAAGAATTGACTGTAAAAGACGGTTTATCTTCTGATTATGTTGAAACAATTGAAAGTATAAGCAATAAATTATTAATAGGTACTCTCGGCGGCGGGGTCTGCATCTTTCACCCGGAAACCGGCAATTTTTACATAATGGACATTAAACAGGGACTTCCCGGCAATGATGTAATTCGGATTGCTTTTAAAAACAACAAAATCTGGTTCGGAACAATTTCCGGAGGGATTGGTATCCTCCTGACAGAAAACTATAAGGATATATAATTATGAAGATTGCTTTAAAAGAAGATATTTATAGAATCGACCGCCTATGCCATGAAAATTTTCATATACCGGTTTCAATTCTTATGGAAAATGCAGGGATAGCAGTTTACACATTTATTCTGGAAAATTTACGGGAATATTTGGGCAAGAAGTTTTTATTTCTATGCGGAACAGGAAATAATGGCGGAGATGGTGCCGTTGCAGCCAGAAAGTTAATTCTCGACGGCTGCATTGTCAGTGTAATTTTAGCCGATTCGATATCATCCATTAAGGGCGATGCAAAAACGAATTTTGATATTCTCAACGATTTAAAATGCCGGTTTATCCTTTTAAAAGATATTGACAAAATAGAAAGTTTTATTCCCAATTTTGACATTATAATTGACGCGGTTTTCGGTATAGGATTCCATGGAGAACCTGACTCTGAGATTTCAGGGTTATTTAAGGCAGTCAATCATTCAGGCAAAACGATAATATCCGTTGATATCCCCTCGGGCGTATATGCGGGAGGAGGCGCTTCAAAAGATGCGATAAAAGCTGACTTTACAATTACATTAGGACTCCCCAAGCTCGGTATGATTGACTTCCCGGGCCGTGAATTTACCGGTAAAAGGATTATCAATAAAATAAATATTCCTGATTCACTATTAAACGATAAAATAATGATAAATAATTTGATTACCGATGAAGAAATATGCAATATTTATCAGCCCAGGATAAGAAATACGTATAAAGGAAGCTATGGTCATCTTCTCATTATCGGGGGCAGCGCCGGTAATATCGATAACGGCGATCCGGGTATGAGCGGAGCGGTCATTATTGCCGGAACAGCGGCTTTAAGAGCAGGAACGGGTTTATTGACAATAGCATGCGAGGATAAAAATTCTATCCCCGTTAAAACAAGCCTTCCGGAAGCGCTGACTTTAGGGATTGACCCGACGGATTTGGAAAAATCAATTCAATGCCTCAATAAATATATCATTAAAAGAAAAATAAAAAGCGTTCTTTTTGGAAATGGATTTGGAACCGGGGAGTTTCAAATGAGAATGTTGAAGTATATACTTGAGGAAAAGCAAATAAAAAAACTGGTGATTGATGCCGACGGCTTAAATATACTCGCTAATTATCCCGAAATGAAGAAAATTATGAAAAAAAGCGGCAAGGAAATAATTTTGACCCCGCATATCGGAGAGATGGCAAGGCTTGTAAATACTGAAACAGGTCTTATAATAGCAAATAAAATTAAAACGGCCGGAGAATTCTCCTCCGAATTCAATTCAGTTGTCATATTGAAAGACTCAATCAGTGTAATAGCCGGGTCCGGAGAAATCTGGCTGAATGAAAAAGGGAGCTCTTCCCTGGCAAAAGGCGGCAGCGGTGATATACTGGCCGGACTTATAGCAGGGCTTTTCGAGTCCGGTTATTCTGCGTTAAATTCTTCAATTCTTGGAATATATATCCTTAGCCGCGCCGGAGAAATTTATGATGACCGTTTTGGAACAGAATCCGCCCTTTCAAGAGATATATTATCTTTAATACCGGATGTCTGGAAATTAATTTATAAAGATTTCTCTTCAGATAAGACTTTTATTAAAAAAGGAATTATGGGTTAATAAATCTATCTTATTAATGATATTTTTATAATACAACGGCAGATCGATGAAATATATGTTATTCAAGCTTATTGATTCCATATACTTTTCTTCAAAAAGATGGTTTGAAACATATAGAATTGGTGTTTGTCCATTTTCCCTGATCTTTTGTGAAAACTTTATGGCTTCCCATAAAGCATGAAAATCGATTAAAATAATTTGAGGCTTATATTTTAAATACAGATTAAAAGCATCGCCGCTGTTTTTCGCGACAAGCAGTTTCTTAACTTTATTTACAAGATATTCAGAGATTAAAATCCTCAGTTCTTCATTATCTTCAGCATAAAGCAATGTAATATCAAACATTCCCTTGATTTTCATATGTCTTGCTTCCTTAAATAATCATAATAAATATCCGGAATCCATTACAGCCCGGAACCCGTATAGAACCTCTTTAATTTCTTTTCTGGTTCCAAGGTATATCTGGCCGTCCGAAAGCATCACCAGGTTTTTTGTTCCAAGTGACATTGTGTTGACAATCCGGATATTCTCAGTATCAGTCTCATTATACAAGTGCTCCCAGACAGAAGGAATATTAAAAGGCAGATATAATTCGGGATGAATAAAAGCCAATCTTTCATATTTATTAATAAAGAACTGAATATTTGAAAATAAATTTATTGTTTGATCATTTTTTTGAATGATAACCTGAATTTCCGGTAATAAAATCTTATTAGAAGCATCGGTTATTAAAGATATTATTGAAGAAGTATATTTTGATAAACTTTGTAAACCCTTTGGTATCAGTATATTTTTACCAATGCAATTAAACGTCATTGTTTTAGTGTTTTCAACAGGTGTTTCAGGAATTAAAATCAAATTATATTTATTATATTTTAAGTATTTTAATGTGGAAGTAAGGTTTTCTTTAATTTTACTATCATAAAAAATCATTTCACTTGAATTGCAGCCTTTTCCAAAATATCTGCTAAAGTAATTCATTTTTAGCCGGAAACTACTGTTGTTCGCTGAGTATTCATCGGAAATACCAATGTTTTTGAGAAGTGATTTGAAAATTGATTTTATTATTATTAACATTGGTTTATCTACAAAAATGATGGCGCTTTCACCGATAGTTATCAATTGGGTTATTAAAATTAATATTGTCAATTTAGAATCGATAAAATTATGGACCAGAAATAATTTATTTCCTTCAATATTTGTCAATTTTAAATTTGAATAATACGGCTTTAAGCAATAAGCGGAAAAAAACAGAAATAACCCGGGGAAATATATTGCAAATAAAAACATTGATGATTCAAAATTAGATAAACGGAATAACTTTCTTGCAGTAAGTATCATATCTGTGATTTTATCCCCCTCCCCGGCCATAGAACCGCTTAATACTTCAATAACCCGTATAATATTTTTCTGTTCGGGGGTAAAATCAGTTTTATCTTTATGGAAAAACATAAATATTTTTGTTTTAATATAAAAAAAACGGCAAAATAATGAAATGAAAAAATAAATAAATAAACTGCCGATATTCATATTTATTTCTCCTTGAAACCGTATTGAAGCATAAACTCCAATTAAAATACAAGGGGCTTCCTCATTATTAATCCTTTGGCAAATGAGTGGGGTTGGATACATTAATAGGCAGGCTGGTTAGGTGGGGGGTACTTTACCATGCTTGGACCTAAAACAATACGTATCCATTTACATATTACCAAAAAATAATCTTTGGATAGCCCCGTTGTATTAGATTTTTAGATTATTAACATAATGCATCCGTCTTTTTACATAACAGTTTACTTCTATTAAAAGTTTCAAATACGCAAGCATAGGGTTCTTTCAGATCATTAAGGTCGATCCTTTTTAATTTGCTAATGTTTTTTAACAAGTATTCATTAGCACTATTTAGATTTTCAACAATACCGACTACTGCACCTTTCATAACACAACTCCTTAATTTTATTTATAATTGAAACTGTGTTTATTATGTTTGGAGTCGTGTGGTGAGTCAATAGTACTTTAGGTAACAATTTTAATGGTACTAAAGTACTTTTCTTAATTTAAAAGGATATTGTAAGCTAAAAAAATTGTGCTATAGAATTAATTAATTCAGTACGGCTTTTAATCTTCATCTTCTGATAAATATTGTAGATATGATTTTTGACAGTCTGAGTTGCAATGAAAAGATGATCGGCTATTTCCTGATTAGAGTATCCTTTTAGAATGAGGGATATTATTTCAAATTCCTTTTCCGATATAAGAAACTCTTTTACAAATGACTCGGGAATTCTAACGCTTGGAAGAATATTGATTTTTGTGATAAAGTATTGAATAACATATATAATACTTATTATATTCCAGGATAAATAATAAATACTAGAGAAAGTAAATCCTAATGGTAAAATTTTCCAATCAAGCTGTGTCTTTAAATGAATAAAATCTAAAAGAAGGCCAGGAAGAAATAATATACTCAGAAAGAAAATGCTGTTCAATATTTTTTTATTGACTTCATTTTCAATCTTAGTTTTATAATACCATAGAAGATAAAGTATGTAAAATATTATGGGAATAAGTGAAGGTGTAGCAATGACATTAAGCTCAAATTTAAGAATATTATTAATTACCAACAATTTATTATTAGTTAAAAAAGGAATAACAAGCATTATATAAATAATTGATGTCAGAAAAATAAAAACATATTTTTTAAAACCACTAAACCCTAATCCAAGTAGTTGATGAATAAAAAGAGGCATATAATATACGAATAAACCTAACCAGATAAAGTACATTGTATAAATAAAAATAAAATGATATTCGTTATTATTATTAATTATTGTTGCCGAATATGTTGAAAAAAAAGCAATAATAATGTAAAAAGTAAATAGGAATAAAAAAATCAAATAACTTTTAATTATTTGTATTTTGTATTTTAAATAAACAATAAAAAATAAAAGTGTTGCTGCGATACCTACAGAAAAAGATATGATATATATAAAAATAACAAAATGACGCATCGCTGACTCCAGTATTGCATCAGAACACTTTGCACATTGCATTTAGCATCGATACTTATTATATCATACTTTAAACCCATGTCAATATTATTATTATTATAGTTCATCAGTTCATGCTTCAAATAAACCTATAAATAAACAATCCTCAGGTTTGACTTTTTATATCAAATATATTATATTGTATAATTGTTATATCATGAAACAAACTTGAAAACATTTATTAGGAGTATTTAATGAAAAGAATATTAATCTCATTATCGGTACTGATTCTTGCAGGAAATATCTTCGCGGAGATAAGGACAGTCACACTCTCCAACGCCATCGAACTTGCACTTCGTAACAATCTGTCTATAGCGAAAACAGAAAAAGAAATAGAAATAGCGGAAGCACAATACAGCGAGTCTCTGGCGGATTTTGCTATGCCATCGATCAATGGCACAGCCACTTTCACCGAACTGGATCCTCAAACTGTCCAGGACGGAATTATGAGTCTTGATCTCCCCTTAGGGACAAGGACCTTCTCTTTGGTAATGACCAATGTTTATCCCGACAATTACCACACTGGTATTTCAATAACAAAGCCTCTTTTTGCCGGATTTAAGCTTTGGAATTTAATGTCTGTAAGAAAGGATTATCTGGAACTGGCGAAAGCAAAATTCAAAGACATGAAAAGCGAGGTGGTTTCAAGCGTTACGATTTCTTTTTATAACCTTTTTCTAATTAAGGAAACCATTAAAAGCCAGGAGGATTATACCCTGTCGCTTAAAGACCATGTGACCTATACGAGCAATAATTATGTTTCAGGGAATGCTACCGAGTACGATTTTATAACAGCCAATCTCAGGTACAAGCTCAATATCCCGAAATTGACCGACCTGTCGAATAATTATAAAAATGAAAAGCTTTTATTCTGCCAGCAGATAGGTATAAATGATCCTAAGTCAGTGGAGATCATCGGCGACTTACAGGATACCACAAACATATCGCTCCCTTTAACAAATAATGATGAAATCCTCAATATGGCTTTTTCAAACGATATAAACCTTTTAAATATCGACACTTCCATAAAAATTGCAAAACTTTCAAAGGAGATAGCGAAAGGCGGTATGTACCCAACGCTTGGTGCTTTCTTCAACTATGGGTACGACCTCAGTAAAACCAATTCTTTCTCCACGGTAGACAGAACCTGGAACAGTTCCTGGAGTGCGGGCCTTCAATTGTCAATGTCTTTTGACAGCCTTATTCCTGTAGTATCGAAAACCTGGAATAGCGTACGGGAGGCTGAGAAGAATATCGAGTCGCTTGAATTGCAGAGAAGCATGGCAACAAACTCAATAACCCTGCAGGTTCAATCCCTTCTTCTCCAGCTTGAAGAAGGCAGGGAGAATATAAGCGTTTCCCTGGATGATATTAATCTGGCAAAACTCGGTCTTCGCCTTGCCGACGCGAGATACAAGGCCGGAAACTCGACCGAGCTTGAAGTTGTTGACGCGGAGAATTCAGTGGTCGAAGCAGAGGCCAGGTGGTTTAAAACGATTTTCGATTATTACAGCTCAAATATCAGGCTTAACCGCCTTATAGGCAAATTGGATTAATATATATTTTATATAATCTAAGAGGTATTTATGATCGAATCCGACATTGATAAACTGGTAGATTCTTTCGCGACTCTTATCCCGGTATTTATGAAAGCCGTAAAGCAGGTCATGTCCGAAGTGCTCCTGAATCACGATATTTCCAATGTTCATATGCAGATAATGTTTATTCTGCAGCATGAGGGGCAACTTAATATGTCGGCACTCGGTAAAAAAATAATGGCCCCGAAACCCAATGTTACCGTTTTCATAGATAAATTGATAAAAATGGGCTACGTTGAGCGTTTATACAATGATTCCGACCGGAGAATTATTTCCGTGAGACTCACGGAATCAGGCCATAACAGAGTCACCGAGTATATGAAAGAAATGAAAAAGTATTTCAGGCAGATGCTGAACAGGTATAGTGAAGAAGACCTTGAAATACTTAAAACCTCAATTGAAAACTTAAATCACTATATTGAAAAATATAAGTATAATAAGGAGAAGAATAATGGCTGATATAGCTAATGAATCGAAGAAAAGAAGCGGAAATAATAAATTTCTTATAGGTTTAATTATATTGATTGTTTTGATTGCGGGCGGATGGTTCTGGTACGTTTTCATAAACAGTTCCCTAACCATAGACGACGCTTATATAGACAGGGACAAGGTTTCTATCAGCCCTAAAATGCTAGGGAAAATCTCGAAAATATACGTTCAGGAAGGTGACCGGGTAACAAACGGACAACTGCTTGTCGAACTCGATAAGTCGTTCCTGACAGCCCAGGAGAAACAGGCTAAGGCCGCTTATAATGTAGCCCTGGGAAACATTGAGTCCGTAAGAATAAATCTTGAACGTGCACAGGATGATTATACCCGCGCCGATACTCAGTTTAAAAGCTCGGTCATTACCGTTGAGCAGTATTCACATGCGAAAAAGGCGCTTGAGGCTGCAAACGCTTCGTATTCAGTAGCCGTCAGCCAGGCAAACATGTCTATGGCCCAGCTCAATATTACAAAGGTTAATCTTAACGATGCCTCGCTCTATTCGCCATATAATGGAGTCGTCGCCAAGAAATGGCTCATGGAAGGCGATGTCGCCCAGCCGGGCGAAGCTATCCTGACTGTAAATGATATGGAAGATATCTGGGTAACGGCGAATATAGAAGAGGTCAATCTGTCAAGCTTCAGGGTCGGTAAGGAAGTCTCAATACATATTGATGCGTACCCCGGTATTCATTTAAAGGGAAAAGTCAGGGAAATAGGGACAGATACAGGTTCACAGTTCTCGCTGGTACCTCCCAATAATGCTTCAGGAAACTTTACAAAGGTTACGCAAAGAATACCTGTAAAAATATCAATCGATACAAATAATCCGTCAATCCGTTCTTCGGCAAATTTTTTGCCGGGAATGTCGGTTGAGGTTATGATTAAAAAAAGAGGGTAAAATAATTTTATGCCTGGAAATAGCCAATTCAGAAGAGGCAGAGGCTTTCTGCCGCGTGCAAATCATGATCATGGTTTTTATAAATGGCTCGTTCTTGTCAACATTATGGTCGGAACATTTATGGCTGTATTAGACTCAACAATCGTCAATGTAGGTCTTACAAATATAATGAACACCTTTGGAACAAGCGTTGACAAAATAGAATGGATAATGACGGCATATATGCTGGTAATGGCGGTAATGCTGCCCGCTTCCGGCTGGATAGCCGACCATTTCGGCTATAAGAGGAGTTATTTCGCAGCCCTGTTTTTTTTCACTCTGGGATCGTTGCTTTGCGGGTTTGCCTGGAATGAAACAATTTTGATCGCATTCCGTGTCATCCAGGGTTTAGGAGCAGGCCTGCTTATGCCTGTCGGTATGGCCATTCTCACCAGGACCTTCCCGCCTGAAAAAAGAGGTATGGCCCTGGGTTTCTGGGGTATTGCGTCCGCCGCTTCAGTTTCTTTCGGTCCTGTAATCGGCGGGTACCTAATAGATAATTTCAGCTGGCATGCTATATTCCTTGTTAATATCCCGGTCGGCATATTAGGGCTTGCGGCCACAATCATTATCCAGAAGGAATACAAAACTGAAAACATACGTTCGTTTGATTTTGGAGGAGCCATCTCAATGGGAATTTTCCTGACATCTTTCCTTCTCGCGCTTGCCTGCGGAAATTCCTCATGGAATACTGGCGGATGGCATTCCAATTTTATAATAACCTGTTTTGTATTGTCAGCCATCGGTTTTGCCGTCTTCCTTTACATTGACCTGCGCATTGAACACCCAATTGTAGAGTTGAGACTTCTTAAGGATTTTAACTTTTCAATTGCAAATATAGTTTTCTTTATTTTCGGCTTTGGAATGTTCGGGAGTACCTTCCTTCTTCCATTATTTTTGCAGAACTCCCTGGGATATACCGCTTTACAGGCCGGGCTGGTTTTCCTTCCGGTTGGTGTAATACAGGCTATACTTTCTCCTGTTTCAGGGATTGTATCGGATAGAATTAATCCAAAAATTCCGGCTTTCATAGGAATAGGAGCACTTGGCATCGGCCTTTATATGCAGAATTTTCTCTCTCTGGATTCAAGCAACTTTCAGATAATACTGCCCCTTATAGTACGGGGAATAGGCATGGGAATGATCATGGCGCCTCTCGGAACACTGGCCATGGGTAAGTTGCCGCCGCAAAAACTCGCCCAGGCATCGGGGCTTTTTAATGTAATACGCCAACTTGGAGGCAGCTTCGGCGTCGCGGTTATGGGAACTATCCTTTCACACCAGGTTGTCGTCCACTCCGCAAATTATTTTCAGGCGGTAAAGAGGTATTCACCAACTTTTAAGAATTCAGTTCTTTCAATGAGGACAATGATCGAGCAATTCTCGGGAAAAAGCATGAAAGAAGCCCTCTCTATTTCTCAGATGTCCATCTTACAGAATGTTGCAAATCAGGCTTTCGTTAAATCAATCTGCGATGATTTTCTTATCGCAGGTCTGGCGACTTTTCTTAGTCTCATCCCGCTCTTAATGATAAGATATCATAAGAAGCAAACCGGCAAAGGTTCTGCGAGAAGCGCCGAAAGCCCTCCCGATCTCGGTTGAGGTTGATTCCGGAAGTTTATAATACGGCTATATTTCTACTTCCATATGTGGCATTCCAATTATAAAAGAAGCAATTGTTTTATTGCCGGAGGAATAAGGCACATTCACTTTTCCGTATGTTCCATAGATGCTTCTATTAGCTTCAATAACAAAGGCACACTGAATATAACCCATCCCGGCAGAAAAACGAAGGTTGTCCGGTTCTTCTTCTTTTTTAAATGTTGAACGTAATTGCTGATAAACTGTTGCATAATAGGGATAAAACGAGGTATGAGTTCCGGCTGACATTAGCAGGAAATATGGACAGGAATTCCAGTAATCATCAAAACTCTCATCAAATGTTTTTCCCCAGAGATTTTCAAACCTATCTTCGGAATATTCCGGTAAAAACAAATTCTTTATATAAACAGATAATTCGGAATAAGGACGCATTTCGAATTCCTGCCGTAAATCAAAATCAGATAATTCACATCCTAATTTAATTTTGTTTTCAACCATTTTTTGAATGGAAGGGTTGATATTTCCGTAATTTTCAATCTCAAAATATAAAAGATTATCTTTTAAAAATATATTTAAATTCACAGATATTTCCGGGTAATGATAAAGCAATGGAATATCACTGTTTCCAAGCTGCAGTTTCTCTTTTAAAATTTTACCCATCAAATCAAGAGGGGCATGCAATTCATCAGGTTTTATCAAACCCGCCTTTTTAGCTATAATAGTAGCATTTTCCTTTTCAGCGTTCTTTACAAGCTCACGGAGAAGAGGATCTATTTTAAAAGAAACATCCTTGATGAAAATATCCGAAATTCTGTGAATTGCTTTAAGCACAAATGGAGCCTGAGAAGAATAAAATTTCAAACAAACTCTTTTTTCGTTTTTAACAAGCTTAAATATTTCATTAAATCCCCAATCTTCCGGGCTTAAACTATTGAGAAGAATTTTTTTTCCTGCCACGGATAAAACTAAGGGGTAATGAATATAATTTGATTTTTGAGAATTTCCGGAGGCAGCGTTTGTCTTTATTCCATCCATAATTAACCCTGTAACTCTGATTTATTTAATAACAAGTAAATTTATTATTTGAAAAACAATTTACCAGATATTTTATTATATATGAAAAATACATTTTCTTCAATAATATTTTTATCTAATTATAATTCCCGGATTATAGGAATAAAATGCTTGAAATTTTAAATCGGGCAATTTAAAATTAATTCAAATTAAAAATTGGGAGGATCGGGAAATGAAAAATTTTCATGAGTTTTCTATAAGGACCAAACAAAGGAATGATTTTTATAATATTACGTCCGAAGTTGCAGGATGCATAAGGGAATCTGGAATTAACGAAGGAATATGTTTTGTTTTCGTTCCTCATACAACTGCAGGTGTAACAATAAACGAAAACGCAGACCCGGATGTAACCATGGACTTAACCGGCCACTTAAAAAAAGTCGTACCGGCCGATTCTAACTTCGCCCATTCGGAAGGCAACTCTGACGCTCATATTAAAACAAGCCTTGTCGGTTCATCGCTATCGATAATAATAAAGGAAGGAAAACCGTATTTAGGCATATGGCAGGGAATATATTTTGCAGAATTCGACAGACCAAGGGCCCGCAAATATGCGGTAAAATGTATTGAGGGATAAATATTAAATCAAGCGGCACGCTTGTTATAAATTGCCTTTAATGAATTTGCCGTTATTATAATTATATAAAACCGGCTTGCCCGTTGCTAGCTCAAGTTCAATAACTTCAGTCTCGTTAAGCTTTTCCAGGTACATCACAATAGACCTCAGACTATTACCATGAGCTGATATCAATATGTTTTTATCATCCTCCAGCTGCGGAACAATCCTTTCGACAAAAAAAGGGATTGTCCTTAAAGCCGTGTCTTTAAGAGCCTCGCCGCCCGGAGGCGGGACATCATAACTCCTCCGCCAGATATGAACCTGGTTTTCTCCATAGATTGCTGCCGTTTCCGCTTTGTTCTTACCCTGCAGTTCGCCATAATATCTTTCATTTAACCGCCAATCCCTGAATACCGGAATAAGCTCTTTTTCAATTTCCGGGTTATAAATTTTAGACCATTCCGTCATTTTTCCTTCCTCGTTATGAATAACCCTTGGAACCTTTGAAGATTTATTTTTTGAAAGCACAAGCAGCAATGTTTCCATAGCCCTTACAAGGGTTGAAGTAAAAACGGCATCAAATTCCAGTTTCGAAATGATGCCGCCGGCGTTCAAGGCTTCCTCAATTCCTTTCACGGAAAGCGGAACATCAACCCAGCCGGTAAATACATTTTTACTGTTCCAAACAGATTCGCCATGCCGGAGTAAAACTAAATACGGCATAAAATCAATTTACCTTCCTTGTTTTATTTTTATTTAAATCAAATTCAAAAATAATGTTTCAAAACTGAAAATCATTTAAATATGATAAGTTCTTTTTATTTTCTCAAATGTTATAACATCGGCAACCCGTTCAAGATTTTGTTTCACCCTGATTATCTCATTATTAACTTCCGCTTCTTTTTCAAGAGAAGACATCATTTTTGATCCGGAAAAAAATGCCCCAATCAATAGACAAATTGATGTTATAATGTTAAGTATTTCACCAAAAGTCTTGTCCTGAAAAACACCGCTGATGTTAATCTTCTGATCCCAGAACGGCACGAAAAAACCATTTCTTACAAGAATTGAAGGATCAAGAGGCTTAAAGATCTTTTCCTGTGTTTTGTTAATTTCCGGATTATCAGGTTCCGGACGATATGTCTGGTATAATTGACCGGTTTTTTTGCCGAGATCAACCATTAAATTTGAAATTTCATCAACAATTTGAACCGCAAAAACCTCATCTTTTGTTAAATTACCCGAATCTATATTTTTCCTGACCTCCCTGAACCTATCAACTGAAACCTGTACCGATGCGACAGCCATTTTTGATAATTGATTTTCCACAGTCTTGATCTTACTAAGTTCAAAATAAAAAAAATCCGGCGTAAAGACATTAATTTCACCCCAATTCTCAATTCCAATACTTCTCGTTAAAAAAGGCTCAATTTCTTTATTAAAACGTATCATTAAATTATTTGTAAAAATCAACAGATTATCTTTATCCCTGTTATACCAAAACTTATCAAGGCCGGAACCGGATTCATAAAATGAAACAAGTAATGCGAATTTATATCTTTCTTTCCCTGTTTCATCCTTTCTAATAAATTGTTTTAAAAAATGGTTCATCTTTATAATATCTGATTTCTGATGTAATAAATCTTTTAAAATTTTTTCATTATCGCTGATATAGAAGTCTATTTTATTATTGATGGAATCACTGCAGTCAAAGTTAAAATCATTTATTACTGCGCCTGATTTACGCTGAATAAGATCTTCCAGGCTGAAAAATTGACGAAAAATGACGATGTTAAGTCCTAGAATGATATGGTAGAGAGAATGCTGATCTCCGGAAGGCAAAAGAATTTTTTTTGTTAGAGTAACCACATGCTCAATATGAACATCCTGTTTTAAAAAGTCCCTCATAAACTCGCTCAAACACCGGCTAATAATATCCGGATATTCAGGTTGATAATTACAGATTAAAAACCTGGATTCAATTGATTTTATTTTTGCTAGAAATTGAATTTCATTATTATTATAAGTCAAATCTGTCCTGGAAATATCCTCACAAAGTTTCTTAAATTGGTTAAGTAGATTATATTCAAATTTTGTAAAAAGAGTCCATCCGGTTTCCAGAACCGGATTTATGTAATTTAGAAGGAGAGAGGCTTCTTTTTGCAAAGAAACAAGAAGATATTTCTTAAAGTTTAATTTTACCGAAAATGCAGTCAAATGAAGAATTCGAGAATCTTTAGCGTAATTCCGGATTTTAAAATATTCTTTGAAGAAAAACTGGAAAAATTGTTTCTTATAGATAGGTTTCTTTAAATAATTAATATTTTTATTAGCCGTTTCTTCAGTTGTAACATTATATCTTGTTAAAATTTCAGCAATTTCATTCTCATTAATAACAGCATGTTCTTTGATAACAGACTTGTCTGAAGCGTCGATTTCCTGAATTCTCTTGATTTTATCATCCATGCTGATTTCACTGTTTAATACCTGAAAAACCAGTTCCTGAGCTTCATGGGAGCGGTTTTTCTTTAGTAATTTCCCGACTTTTATATAGACTTCGGCTTCAGTATCAAGTTTTTTACCCGGTACCTCTTCGGTCATTTAACCTCCGGCATTTTCGATATCTTTTCAGTGATTTCTAAAATTATTATGATTAGACCGTAAAATAACTTTTTTTATAAAAATGATCATGTTAAAACTGGAATGATTTTAATATTTTGATTACTAAAATTTTAATGATTTTCAATTTTATAAAATAAACATCTTTTTGTCAAAAAAAACAAGCAATTTCAGCGATTATGTTTTGGCTATAAATATTTTATAAAAATTCAATCAAAGAAGGTTCATAATCATCGGGTTTTTCATAGCCCAAAAAGTTGCAGATTGTAGCCGCAATGTTTGCAAGACCTTTGACCGGAAGATCCGCCATTTTGTATTCATTTTGATATTGCGGGTCAACAATAATAAATGGGACAGGATTTAGAGTGTGCGCAGTTTTAACACTCCGCTTTCCGTCTTTTTCTGTAAACATTTCATCGGCATTTCCATGGTCGGCGGTAATAAAAGTGACTCCTCCAAGGCTACTGACAGTATCAATCAATTTTGCCACACAATCATCAACTGTTTCAACAGCTGTAATTGAAGCTTCCATATTTCCGGTATGCCCAACCATATCACCATTTGCCAGGTTAAGCCTGCCGAATTTGTATTTGCCTGATTTCAGCAATTCAATGGTTTTTGCTGTGATCTCAACAGCCTTCATTTTTGGAGCTTTATCAAATTGAATTTTATCCGAAGGAATTTCAATATAAGTTTCCAGTTTTTCATTTATATAACCAGATTTGTTGCCGTTCCAGAAGTATGTTACATGGCCGAATTTCTGGGTTTCCGAGATCGCAAATGAAGTAACTCCCTGCGCGCAAAGATATTCTCCAAGCGTTCTGTCAATCTCCGAAGGCTGTACAAGAAAATTCTTCGGCAGGTGAAGATCCCCGTCATATTGCATCATACCTGCATAATAAACCTCGGGTCTTTTTACCCTGTCGAATCCTTTAAAATCATCATTCTCAAATGCCATACTGATTTCTATCGCCCTGTCTCCCCGGAAATTAAAAAATACAACGCTGTCGCCATCAGATATTTTGCCAATTGGATTTCCGTTTTCCGCAATAACAAATGATAGCAGGTATTGATCCGTAATTTTAGGGTCTTCATAATAATATGTTTCAACAGCTTCATGAGCCGATGAAAATTGCCTGCCTATCCCCAGCACATGAGCTTCCCATCCCAGTTTGACGACATTCCAATCCGCGAAATACCTGTCCATTGTTGTGACCATCCTACCGCCCCCGGAACCGATACGGTAATCGAACCCGCCTTTCGCAGAAATTGATTTTAATAATAATTCAAGTTTATTTATGTATATCAAAGCCGATTTCTCAGGAACATCCCTGCCGTCAAGAAGGGGGTGAACCCTTAATCTTTTTACACCATTCTCCACCGCCTTGTGAATCATTGTGAAAAGCTGGTCAATATGCGAATGAACATTACCATCCGACAGAAGGCCTATGAAATGAAGCGTTCCTTTATTGTTCCCGCATCTTGAAATTAAGTTCTTCCAGACATCGGTTTTAAAAATGCTTCCGTCGGCAATTGCCTGGTTAACCCTTTTTGCCCCCTGGGCAAAAACCCTTCCTGCCCCAAGGGCGTTATGGCCGACTTCACTGTTCCCCATATCATCGTCGGAAGGCAGGCCAACGGAAACTCCATGAGCTTGAAGTGTTGTATAAAGTTCGCTTTTAAAGAGTTTTTCAAGAATAGGTTTTTTTGCCATATATACCGCATTTCCCGGGTATTCTTTGCCGATTCCGATCCCATCCATTATAATTAGCAGAACCGGGCCTTTGCGGCCTTTAAATCCATTTAATTTCTTCAAATCAAAACTCATTTTCTCCTCCAATAATCCTTCTTAAATTATAAAATATAGAATATTTTAATGAAAATTTGAAAATTTAGCTATTTTAGGGAGCCTTAGCTTGAAACAATCGATCAAAAATGGCTGAAGCTCTTTCTGATATTTGATAATTCAACCGGTTTGCCTTTCATTGTAAGCGAATATCCCTTTTCTGTCATCTTCCCGATTGAAGTCACCGCAACACCGGTAATTTCAAAAACCTTGCGAATATCTATAATTTCCCGGCTGGTAAAAATAAGTTCATAATCCTCTCCTCCGGAAAGAGCTAATTCAATAAAATACATTTCATCTTTTTCAAAGGATTGACCGATTTTTTCCCTTGAAACTGGTATTTTTTCCAGAGTCAGTTCAAAACCCATTCCGCTCATTTCAGCTATGTGGGTTAAGTCCCCCAATAAACCGTCGCTCACATCTATGCAGGAATTAATATTATAATTTTCTTCCAGGTATTTGATAAGCTCAACTCTCGGAGTTGGAAGATAATGTCTATTTATAAAATAATCATGATCCGATACCGGGTACTTCAGATTATTTTGAATTTCAGCAAGTCCAACAGCGCTGTCACCGACCGATCCCGTGACATAAATATAATCACCCGGTTTTGCTCCGCTTCTTAAAAGCGGTTTATCAAAGGCTTCACCTATTATTGTAACGGAAATGAAAAAAGTACCGGAGAATACAGTATCACCTCCGGTCAGGTCAAACGGAAATATTTTTCTGGTTCTATTTATTCCGTTAAAAAATTCTTCAATCTGCCGGTCGTTAATTCTTCCGGAAATCCCGAGCGTCAGAAGCGCATAAAGCGGCCTGCCCCCCATTGCGGCGATATCGCTTATGTTAACAGCCATCGATTTGTACCCGAGATCGGAAAAATCTATTTTATCCGAAATAAAATGAACACCGTCTACCAGGGCATCGGTTGTGACCAGAAATTTATTATTTTTGAGCTTCCGGCAGTCAATAACGGCGGCGTCATCTCCAATCCCTAAAGTACCGGTAAGCTTAACCGGAAATTGAGTCTTAATTTTCTCAATTAGCTCAAACTCGCTTAAATGTATCATAATTGTTCATCCTTTAAGTTAATAATATAATAATTATAATACAATTCCAAAAGTTTTGAAAATTAATTAACTCCGTGAATTTGACAAACATTAAAAACCCCATTAAAATATTTCTACGATTTTTCCCACGGACGGGTACCCGAGTGGCCAAAGGGGGCAGACTGTAAATCTGCTGGCATCGCCTTCGGTGGTTCGAATCCACCCCCGTCCAATCATTATATAATAAATTTCGTTCCATAACTAGGTTAAACCGGGTCAAGCAGCCTGCCTGGCCTGCCTACGCCGGGATCTCCGGCAGGTAGACGGCAGACAGGTCACATTTGTTAAAATAATTAAATTCGGCTAGAATTCGTTAATATGAAGTTAAACTTGTAGATTGCGGCTTATGTAGCCGCTATAGTCTTCGATTATTGGTGTGTATTTAACGTTCATTAAAGATGAGGAAATCATGTAATCTGCAGTCGAGCGGTTACATGCCGTCGGAACATTATAAACTACTGCAATTCGAAGGAGTGCCTTTACATCAACATCATGAGGCTGCGGTTCCATAGGATCCCAAAGAAATATAATCAAATCAATCTTCCCTTCAGCTATCATTGAACCAAGCTGCTGATCACCCCCAAGTGGTCCCGATTTAAGCTTTATAATATCATAACGCTGTGTCGTATTCAATTCTTCTGCGAGTTTTTTCTTTAAAGCCTCTTCAACCAGAATACCGGTTGTTCCTGTACAGATTAATTTATGCGGTATAATGTTCTTCCAGTTAAATTCCAGCCATTCGATCAAATCTTTTTTCTTATTATCATGAGCAACAAGAGCGATCCTTTTATAATTATCCATATTGACTCCCGCTATAATTTAAATATTAATTCTGCATTCGTCAATACAGAAATTCCAATTGATATAAAAATATTTTTATATACTTATAATAATCTTTTTTACAACTATTGACAATCGCAAAATATTATAATATAATATTAACGGTGGGTGGAATACATGTCATGTGTTCTGCCCTTTTTTATTTTAATTGTCAAATATCGTTATGAGATTCTCATTAGTTGGTTAATATTTATCGGTAAAATATAGAATTGTGTATTTCTGTTATATGACTTCAAAAAGTAAGTTATAATAATTTCATATATCAGGAGAGTAATTATGAATAGTCATTTAAACAGTTACGGCTGGCTTCCGGACCTTCCGGATCATCGCGATCTGACTTACGCAGCTCCCGCTAAAATATTGGCCAAACTACCTCCGAAAATGGATTTGCGGAAAAACTGCCCGCCTGTTTATGATCAAGGACAACTTGGAAGCTGTACGGCAAACGCTATTGGTGGAGCATTTGAATTTGAGCTGAATAAACAGAAAGCCCCGGATTTTATGCCATCCCGGCTCTTTATTTACTACAACGAGAGAGCGATCGAAAATACGGTAAATAGTGACAGCGGGGCCCAGATTCGGGATGGTATCAAAACTGTAAACAAGCTGGGTGTTTGCCCCGAAAAAATTTGGCCTTATAATACCAGCGAATTCACTCAAAAACCGCATGCCGTCTGTTATACCGACGCTTTAAAACATCAGGTTATTTCCTATCAGAGAATCATCACCGATATCAATCATATGAAGGGATGCCTTGCCGAAGGCTATCCTTTTGTTTTCGGATTTACAGTTTATGAAAGCTTTGAGAGTAGTGCTGTTGCCCAAACCGGTATTGTCAATCTTCCTCAAAAAAAAGAAAAAGTCCTGGGCGGGCATGCAGTAATGGCAGCCGGATACGATGACGCCTCACAGCGTTTTATAGTCCGCAACAGCTGGGGGATAAACTGGGGACAGAGCGGTTATTTTACAATGCCTTACGCTTATTTAACAAACCCCAACCTGGCGGATGATTTCTGGACGATCAGGCTTGTGGAAGTAAACCCGGCGGTGAAGAAGAAATAAATTACAGCAATCCTAATATAGGGAAAAATGGCATGCAATACTATATTTTTTTTAATTTGGTATAGTTAAGGGTGTTATAAAGCTGAGTTTTTGACAATACGTATTAATATAGGAGGAGAATGTAATGGTGATAAAAATATGGTATATCCCTATTCTTGTTATTACTCTTATTTCATTATATGGCTATGGATATTCTGAATCTCTTTTTAATATGTCTTTGAGATGGCAGACTAATTTAGAAACGATTAAAGGCCTTGATATAAGATCTAATACTATATCTAGCATTCTATCAGATATCTATAACAATAAAAGTGATATACAAGTATTGGATTCATTAATTACCAGTGAAATTAGTGTAGGTAAGAAAATAGATAATATAAGTAATAAAGCTTCAAAAAATGCGATAAAAAATTTAGTTACTGAAAATTATACAGGAATACCCACACAAACTCCTCAAGAAAATATTGAAACCGCAATCCTTTGGGGTTTGACTGATTTTATTGTGGACAGGGCAAAACAGGAAATTATTTTAACCTTAATTATGGAATTACAAAACAACCCTATTTTTACTAATTATATGCCTAATACTTATAAAATACTTCCTATTGCTGATTCAATGAATTTTAAATATATGTTAAATACCCTTCAACAATCTGCAATAAAAGACTTTAATGAACTGCCTGATAATATTTATAAATATAATTCTTCTAATTCTAATTTTAATAAAATTCTTTATAGTCTGAAGCTTTTTTGGGATATATCCTTATCTTTACAAAAAGGTAGTTCTCCATCAAATGTTCTAAATGCTATAGATTGGTCTGAACTATACAAAGTATTTCCAAGTGATAAACTTAAAAAATTGATTTCTATGATCGATTCTTTTTCTGACAACAATAAAATTTCTATTAGCCTTGACGATTATCAAAGTCTTAATGACACAGGAGAGCAAATATTCCTTTGTATTCTACATAATAATGATACTAATTTATTTTCATATTCTTTAGATGAAATAAAAACGGATCATGACAAATTGATGGAGCCATTGTCTGATTTATTAGATTTTTTTGGTACAATTGAAGACCAATATAATGATATTCAGGAATTGATAACAGATACAAATAAAAAAATAGAAATGAAAAATGATATAACAGAATATATAAATAATGATATTGACATTATACGTTTATTGATTTCAACTTTTTCTAATCAAAATGATAGTCAAGTAATTGAGTGTCTGACATTATTAGATGATTCCAAAAATATTTATAATGATATTTGCAATCACGACTATAGTTCAATAGTTTTACAAAGTTACCAAATCCTTTTGGAAATTGATCCAAAAATAAATAATAGTGATAAAATGAAAGAATTCGTTAGATACTCGTCAATGATTGCAAGTATGGCTTCAGCCTCTAACTCCAATCAAGTTCAAGAAATATTGGATAATACAGCATTACCTGCCGGAAGTTTCAGACAAAAATTCCAAACTCCCTGGTCAATTACTCTAAATGCATATCTAGGTCTTAATTTTGGATACGAACAAACAATAGATCCGTCAATAAATTATGGAGGATTTGTATTTGGAATTACTGCACCGGTGGGTATTGAATTTGATTGGAAATGGTTCGGGATATATATACCAATAATCGATGTTGGTGCTTTAGCAAGTGCCCGTATATATGGTGGTACTAATATTTCAACCAGTTCCGTTATTGGATTCCAACAGGTATTATCACCGGGTTTATTTGTTAGATTTGGATTTAATGATTTACCACTAGCAATTGGTATAGGAGGGCAATACTGCCCTCAATTACGGGAATATCTTTATAATTCCGACTCATCAAAACAAAATATTGATGTATGGAGAGTTGTAGCATTTGTGGCTATTGACATACCAATACTAAATTTTTGAACGTGTTGAAATCATCCCCAATATAATAGTTTTGTCTGTTATATCTTTACTAACAAATAACTTCATTAATGTCTTTCTTCAATGGTTCATTAAATAATATTCCAAGTAATATTATAAACATTTAAAGGAGGATTCTATGAACAACCCAAACCCCCCAACTCCAAAAGGATCAAAGCTTCGTAAGCATGAAATCGCGATTCCCCATCTTGAGGACTTATTGTGGGATGCTCCGAATGCCGTTAAATCAATTCAAACTATATACGACTATCTTCGGGATGATGCTTTATCATCTATAAACTGGTATACCAGGCAGAGGAAAAAAAAGCGTTTTTGGGCTATCTCTATTAGAAACATTTCCGTTGTTCTTGCTGGTATTGGAGCAATCATTCCATTGATATCCACTGTATTAAATAACAAAATTAGTTTAGGAATAGATTCTGGTATTATAGTAACCATTGTTCTCGCTTTAGCTGGCGGATTAATACTTTTTGATAAAATTCTGGGCATATCAAGCGGCTGGATACGTTATATAAAAACAGAATTGAAAATAAGGCAGGCACTTGAACTGTTCGAACTTGACTGGGAAGCACAGCGGGCTTCATGGCTTGGAAATCCACCGTCATCCGGTCAGATTGCTTCAATCTTACAGAAAGCTACAAATTTTGCTTCCGAACTGAATAATTTTATCAGTGATGAGACAAATGCATGGATTGAAGAATTTCAAAACTCTTTGAAACAAATCGATGATATGGTTAAGATTCGTTCTGCAGAAGCGCAGACACGATCCGATTCTGAAAAACCAGGTTTGGTAAATCTGACAGTGACAAATGGTGATCAGTCGAATGGCGGCTGGAAGCTTTTAATTGACGATAATATTGTAAACACATATAATAATAAATCCGCAGTTTTACAAAGCCTTAAGCCCGGGCCGCATGTAATTAGAATTGAAGGGAATATAAGCGGTAAACCAGTAAATTCGGAAAAAGCTTTCAGTATTCCGGCCGGGGGAATTATATCCTTAGAAATTGTATTAGAATAAAATTCATCAACTATCTTAAATCTTTAACAGGAGTTGTTATATGTCAAAAATCAATGTCTGGACATTGAATGCTGCCGAAGGGCTTTTACCCGATCCTAACAGTCTTCTGAGCAATCTGACTTATACCACAGAAAGTTCGCAAAGGGGTGATGATCCTTGGGTCTTTAACTGGGATGAAATCCAGGGCGGAATACGCAAAACCTTTGATGATCCTTCCCTGACTTATTCGGGAAGCGACCCGGTTATGAAATTTTTCTGGACGAACAACAACAATCCGCATAATCTTATGCCTGATACCGAATATTTTGTACCAATAGCAGCCAAGTGCATTGGAAGCCGTTTTGATAGGACCGGTGATTTTCCCGATTTAATCCCTGTTAAAAATTTTTACTATAGTGAATGGAAAACAGCATTCCCTGATGGCGGTGAACTGTATAAAGTTTTCTGGGATATGGGATGCGGGCCGGGAAAATTGTCCAAAATGATTACAAAAAATTATACTGGATATTATGACATACTTAAGCAAAGCGGCGATAAGCATATACTTATCGGCTACAGCCAGGGCGGCCTTGTTGCTCGTTACCTCGCTTGGCTTGACGAATATATTTTTAAAGAAAATCTAATAAAAGGCATTATAACAATAGCCTCGGCAAATTTCGGCTCACCGCTCGCTAATCCTGATAACCGAGAAAATATTACCGACCAGATTATAGCAATCCTTATACAAATCCTGGTAAGCAATGAATCGATGCGCAATGCATTGACCGGGAAACTTCAGGAGAAAATCAATTTTTCGGATGTAATCTCGGCACTACGTTATCTTATAAGCATTACACCCCCGGATCAGGAGAAAGACCTTTTCGGAACCCTTGTTTCGGCTTTTAAATGGCTGAGCGGCCTGGACGCCAATGACCCCGACTGCAAGGCGATCAGCTTTATAGATCTCAATATTATGAATATCGAAAAAAATCCTGTTTCAGTACTTGCTTCCGTCAATAAAAAACCTTTATCAAGGATTATTCAGGGTGCTCTTCAAAACGGGGATAACCGAGCAGATGATATGCTCAGCGGCATTAACGGCTTTTTATCAATTTTGACTCCTTCAAATATAAAAGATATGGTTACTGAAACATATAAAAGCAATATTATGAAGGAAACAACCGCGGTCATAACCGATAATACGGTGAAAGATAAAATAGCCTCTTATTATGTAAACAGCAATATTCCCACCAAAGGCCATGATTTTGTTATCCCATCGGTTTATGAAAAAATTGACAGTGCAGGCAACAATTTCCTGGGAAACATTTTCAACGGAAAAACAAATCATATTACAGGCTGTAAAAGCTCTTTCCAGGGCGGTAATCTAATACCTCTGCGGAATATGCTTCGAGATATGAGAACAAAATTGAAAAATCAAGGCATGCTATAAAAAAGGTAACAAGAAGCATTCTTTATTTTTTAGTAGCATTAGTTTATAATTATTACTTCCACAATATTATAGTCGATACAACAATCAGGGGTTTTTATAATGAAATTGCTTAATTCAATCCGCGGAGAAATTCGCGGACTCAATCATTATGCCGAGGGAAAGATGCCCTTAAAATCAAAGGTTAATAAATGTTTGAAGCTGTCCTCCAACGAAAACCTAATAGGAACATCACCTCTTGTTGCTAAAGCCATAGAAGTTGAGCTGAAAAAGGGTTTGACAATCTATCCCGATTCCGGAATGAAACTGCTTAAATCAGCGGTTATAGATTTCTGGAAAAGGCATTCGATTAAATTAAAACCAGGTGAATTATTGTTCGGCGATGCTTCCGGCGAAGTCCTTAATATGATACTTTCAGCGTTTGTCAGCCAGGGGGACACGGTCATCATTCCCGAGAAAAGCTTTATTCTTTACGCCCTGCTTTCCGCTCCAAAAGGCGCTGATGTGATTGAAACAAAAAGGAATAATTTCAGAGCCGATCCGGAAGAAATAATAAAGGCAGTTAAAATTTCAAAAAATCCTAAAATAATTATCCTGGCAAATCCGGATAATCCGACATCAACATTCCTTGATTCAAGCGAAATCGAACGGATTTTGAAAAATACGCCTGAAGAAATAGCGGTATTGATCGATGAAGCTTATATCCATTATGCCGGGATAGATAGTTCCATAATTAAATTTAAGGATAAATACCCAAATCTGATCATCAGCTTTACATTCTCAAAAGTTTACGGTCTGGCAGGGCTCAGGGCGGGTTATGCCGTTATGAATGAAATGATTGCGGAACAGATCGAGAAAATCCGGCTCCCCTTCAACCTGGGATCGCTTCAGCAGGCAGGCGCGGCAGCAGCAATAAAGGATGATGATTTTGTAAAACAGACCGTTGAGATAATTAATTACGGAAGAAAATATCTTGAAAAAGAAATGGATTCTTTAAGGATATGGCATTTAAAATCTTACGGCAACTTTATTTTTGCAGATTTTGGAGACCGATGCACAAAGATTATTGAAAAACTTGAGGAAAACGGTATTTCTGTAAGAACCCTTGGAGCTTTCGGATTCGGCGATAATTACGTCCGTATAACAATCGGCAGGCCGGATGATAACGAATATTTAATTGAAAAATTAAGAGAAGCTGTTAAATAAAATTTTCTTTTAAGATATAAAGGAGCTGTCCGATGAAAGCCATAAGAACAGACAAAGAAATTGAGAACCTGTTAATGAAATCCGAAGCATTACTGACAGGAC
The DNA here is from genome assembly GCA_963783575.1 of uncultured Spirochaetota bacterium. Classification (GTDB taxonomy): domain Bacteria; phylum Spirochaetota; class Brevinematia; order Brevinematales; family JAOACQ01; genus CAWEAK01. The sequence continues at coordinate 61,762 of CAWAOD010000012.1, forward strand.
ATTTTATTTTATCTTCAGGTCTTCACAGCAACCGTTACGTACAATGTGCAAAATATTTTCAATTTCCTCAGTTTGCGGAAACCGCGGCAAAAAAATTGAAAGCTCTTTATAAGAATGAAAAAATCGATGTGGTAATCGGAGGTGCTTTCGGCGGTATTACCATCGCTTATGAACTGGCAAGAGCTTTTAGAGTAAGAGGTATTTTTGCCGAGAGAGTAGAAGGTAAATTTCAGCTAAGAAGGGGATTTGAGATAAAAAGCGGGGAGAATGTGATTATTGCCGAAGATGTTATTACAACTGGAAAATCAATCGGCGAAGCGGCTGACCTTGTGAATGAAAATGACGGTAAAATAATCGGGGTTGCTTCCTTAATCGATAGGAATATGGCAGAACCGGAGAACCTTCCGTTCAGGATCGAATGGCTCCAAACTGTTCGGGCAGAGGCCTTTAAGGCTGAAGATTGCTTTTTATGTAAAGAGGGGAAACTGCCCCCGGTAAAACCCGGCAGCCGGGTATGAAATAATCGTCTTAATAATTTCGGATCTTTATGATTCGCTTATAATTTTTATAGACTCAATAATTTTTGACTGATCATTGACACCATTGTTTTGTTTTAATGCTTTTATTTTATCTATATGGTAAGATTCTCCGGTTAAAAGGCTGTCAATATCGTAAAAACTCCTCAATTCTTCAAGGAAAGTATGAACAATTATATCGCCGAAATCAAGCAGGCTCCATCCTCCATGCCACTCTTCCATTGGGTTTTTAAGAATAACTTTGTGTTTATCCATATAATCGATAAGCTTATTCCTGACGGCCTCAAGCTGAATAATGCTATCCGCCGTGCTTACAATAAAGTAATCAGCAAGCATAGACTTCCCTAACCCGTTATAAACCTTTATATCCCGTATTTTTAACTTTTCTATCTCTTTTATAATTCCCGTTAATAACTTCATTTATTCTCCATATTTCTTCTTAAATAAAAATCATTATTTCGATTTATTTATGTGCAAAAGATTATTCAATATAGCTCAAGCGGCACGCTTGTTAGAATTTCATCAAAGTTCTCGCTACTGCATAAGGATCCATTTCTTTCAAAATAACATTATAATAAACATCCAGCAGTTCGGATGTATTCAATCTCGTAAGGCTTGTTCTTTTCTTTAATTCGTTAAACGCCATATCCGCAGTAACAAGTTTGGTTACTCCGGAATCAACCTTTTGAGCCGCTAATATGACATTACCGTTAGTAAACTCATTCACCCCTTGAAAGTCTTTTAAAATCTCAAAGACATGATAAAGCTCTCTTCTCGAAACCTCTGGAAAAGAAATATTCCTGAAAAATTTAATAATTTGATCGTTGGAGTATCCATTTAAACGGTATTCCGTCTTAAGATTATCAATAAATTTTTTAAATTCGCGGTTATTATTATAGAGGTTATTGAAATCTTCTGAAAAATTACTATTCCTGGCAAAATCAAGCTGGGATTTTTCATTAAAAAAGTTCATAAAAGAGTAAAAATTATTCCTGTTAAGTTCTTTCAATATAATTTCCCTGAAAAAATGGGCAGTCTGTTTTGCATCAAAAGTAGTGATTGCTTCATATTGCTGGACTTTAATGAATTCATTCGAAAGTTTTTTGTCTGCTTCTATCCTCTTTGAAAAAGAAGCTGCCAATTGATCGTAATCTCCATTTCTGAATGCGTCCTTTTCGTCATTATTCAAAAGCTTATAGTAATTGTCTATTCTCCCCTGGTAGCGGTACTTTTCACTCGTAACTGCGCATCCTGAAATAAAAACGATCATAAAAAAGATGATTAATGATTTATTCATATTTTTCCCCTGAATTTATTCATTCTGATTATCTTCTTCATTAAGAGTCTGCCCGCTAGGTATCAATATATTTTCATAAATCTGGGTATATTCGTCAGGTTCATATTCAAAATCATCATCGGAAACTGTCTGATTAAAACTATCGTATTTTATTGCCAACTCAATACCTACTCCCAGCGGATTTTGCGCGTCAACTTTTAATATATCCCCGGCATCGCTGGCAATCATATTAATGCTTTTAAAGCCCGCCGTGTTGCTTTTCGGAACGAAAGTCAGTTTATATGCAATAACGTTCCCGTATTGTACTTTGTATCCTGTTTTCGGCAGTGTAGGTATGTATTCTTTTAACAACCTGTTCAAATTCCAGCCGATCATCGGATTATTTTTACTCTTCTCCAGAATCTCATTAATGGCTATATTCTGATCCTTAAAAACAAGCCATAATCTTTTACCGTCAGAAACAAACTTCTGCCCGGTTTCAGCAGGTTCGTTATTTCCGACTTTATTCAAAAAATTCATAAGAAACTTGTTCGGTGATTTATATTTAATCGAACCCCAGAAGGTTTTGTTATTATATGTATAGACAAAAGACCCTGTGAAAGTTTTTGTCTTTATAATTTTATCTTTAACAATTTGAATGATATTATCGGCGGTAAAAACATCAATTTTAGCGGCATAACTTATGGAAAATAACATAAGGTACATAACTACCGTTAAAGATACAATAAAACCCTTCATATCCAAATATATCCTCTTGTTTTATTAATCAACAAAAATAATGCCGGGGACGGGACTTGAACCCACACAGGCGTTAGCCCACTAGAACCTGAATCTAGCGCGTCTGCCAATTCCGCCACCCCGGCTTACACATGTATTTTAAAGCAATAATGAATTTTTCTCAATAAAAGACAATATTCATATTATTATCAATCGAATTTTAAAGAAAACATTGGGATCATGCAATTAATTCATGTATTACATTATTATTTAATTATTAAATATAGTATTATATATTAATAATTCTTAACATTTATTATTATAATAATTATTGTTTTGAACAAAAAATGAATTTTAAATTAGTTGGCAAATTTAACCGATAATCGTTAATATAAATAAATATTTAAAATGTTTTATTTTAACCAGAATTACTATTCGGGGGACAAAAATGTCATTCAAAGATAAAATCACCAGAAAAGATAGACTGTTTTTCTTTATAATAATAATAAATATAATTTTATTAGCATTAGATTTTATTCTGGATATTTTCCCTATAGCTATAAAAACTAATAATTTAACAATAATACAATATCTGAAATTACCATTATTAATTATTATACTTATTTTATCGGTTGTTATACTAATCTTATACAGGTTTTCAATTTACAAGCCGGTTAACGAATTGGAAATCTTTCAGAAATCACTTGTTACCAAGGATATCAAATCTTTATCAATAGCAATTTCGGAACTCGCTAGTGGTAATTTAACAGCTCAGGCATCGGTTCAATCAAAAAAATTTAAGGATTCGAACAGTGGGATTGTTTCAGGGTTAGCCGATTCTTATAATCAAATCCTTTCTGAAATTCAGGAAAGTGCCCAGGATTTTAATACGGTAACGGCAGTTGCTTGTAAAAGAATATGTTATGTAGGAGCCGATAGTTTCCGGGAAGGGAAAAAATGCGGTGAAATTATGGGTGAATTACTTCAGGGAAAGGGGCAGGTTGCAATTTTATTAAGAAGCTTTAGTATAACCGGAGCCAACCTTAGAAGAAAAGGATTTCAGAATACTATATCCGAAAAATACCCCGGAATTCAAATTGTAGAAATCCTTGAAGAGCAGGAAGATATTGATACAACTTACCGTTTAACAGTTGAATTATTGAAAAAATGGTCTAACCTTTCAGCTATCTATATCTGTGAAGGAACTACCCCAACTGGTGCATCCAGGGCTGTTGATGAAGCAGGCAAAACCGGTGTAATAAAAATCGTAACCCATGATCTCGCTGATCTTACTATGAAGGCAATGTCCGAGGGATCGATAACGGCCACATTATCCCAGAACGCTTATGCCCAAGGCTATGATCCGGTTATCCACCTTTATAATTATTTGATTAACAGGAATAAACCGGTCATAAACCGTATGTTAACAAACATGGGGGTAATTACAAAAGAAAATTATCATGAATACTGGAATCCTGAGAAAGGCTCAATTTTATCGGAAACCGATAAAAAAGCGCTTGTATTACCTTTAAAAAATACAACGGGCAAAACATTAAAAATCGCTGTCATTCTCCCCGATGACAAGGTTTTCTGGAAATCGGTTTCAGAAGGGGCCAGAGATGCTGTTAATACATTGAATAATTATAATGCGGAAGTAAAATATCTGGTTCCGGAGTCATTTTTCATTAATAAGGACTGGGGCGCCAATGCAAGCATACCGGTTATAGAATCACTTATTAATGAAGGTTATAAAGCAATTGCAATCCCCATATTCGACAGAAACCTTGTGCCATATCTTAATAAAATTATTGAAAGCGGTATTGCCATTGCTACATTCAATTCCGAACCATTGAGCTTCCGCGGTATGGTTGGCGCTGTAGTAGATCATGCAAGGAATCTTTTCAAATTCAGTGAAAATCTGGCGTCCGGCTCAAATGAAACAAGTCAGGCCGCGGCACAGATCAGCAAAACAATGAAATTTATATTAAACGGAACAAAAGACCAGCTGGAAAAGCTTTCCGATACTGAAAAGATTCTGGATTCACTCAGATCAAATATATCACAGGTAATACTGGAAACTCCAAAAAGTGCAGGCGCCGCTGAGGAAGCAATCAGAACGGCTCAAACAGGGCAGGCAATTGTCAGCCAGAATTCCGATGCTATGATATCGCTGCAAATGTCTTCGAATGCAACAACAAAAATTATTAAAACTTTGAATGAAGACACGATCAAAATTAAGGACATTGTTTCAATTATTGAAGACATAGCCTCGCAGACAAATGTTCTGGCTATAAATGCTTCAATTCAGGCCGCTCATGCCGGTTCCGAGGGCAAAGGATTCTCGGTTGTTGCCCTGGAAATCAGAAAGCTTGCTGAAGAATCATCCAGAGCAACAGGCAATATCAGAAAATTGATAGAAACCATACTGAAAGGAGTAGCAGAGGCGACAAAATCAATTATGGACAGCATAAATGAAGTGAATAAAAGCGCAGAAATGGCAGAAAAAGCTAAAACTGCTCTTAATGATATTATGAAAGCATCCAGAGAAAATGAAGATAAAATAAATGAAATCGATAAATCCGTTAAAGAAATGCAGATTCTATCGGAAAATGTACTTAAATCCATGCAATCCCTTGCTTCTGTAAACCATGAAAACGCTACAGCAATAGAAAGTATAACCTCATCAACCGAAGAAATGAAACAGGAGGTTTCCGAAATTAATGAAATGGCAAATGTTCTGGCAGATATGTCTCAATCTCAGGAAGATTTAATCTCTCAATTCAATCTGTAATTTTCACAAAATAATAAGTTATTAATATTACCTTACAATCACATCGTCTCTTTCATATCCGGTAGATATGTAAGAGATTTTTCTGCCGAGCTGGATTTCGAGAAAATTGATATATTCCCGGGCGTTTAATGGCAGCTGCTTAAAGTTCCTGATGCCGAATATTTTTTCATTCCAGCCTTTCAATTCAATATAAACCGGTTTGACGTTTTCAAATTCACCTGCCGTGCAGGGAAAATTGTCAATATTACCGCCTTGCTCATTTTGATAGGAAGTACAGACCATAATCTTATCAAGGTTCTCCAGAACATCAAGTTTGGTAAGGAAAATTTCTGTTACTCCGCTAACATCCATTGCATAGCGTGTTGCCACTGCATCAAACCAGCCGCACCGTCTCGGCCTGCCGGTTGTTGAACCGTATTCATCGCCATCTTTTCTAAGCGACTCACCAATTGGATTATTCTGTTCGGTTGGGAAAGGCCCTTCTCCGACCCTTGTTATATAAGCTTTTGTTATTCCGATCACAGTGGCGATGTCCATCGCTCCAATCCCGCTACCGGTTATAGCTCCTGCGGCTATTGTGCTCGATGAAGTAACAAAAGGATAGGTACCGAAATCAACATCCAGGAGGGTTCCTTGAGCGCCTTCAAAAAGTATATTTTTCCTTATCCTGTGTGCGTCCTGAAGAATTTTCTCGGTATTTGCCACATAAGGCTTGATTTTTTCAGCAAAACCCAGGAGGCTTACATACATGCCTTCAACCGTCGGCAGGTTATCGAGTTTATAGAAATTTTCAAACAGGTATTTTTTGATTTCATAAGCTCTGTTGATCATTTCCTTGAGTTTTTCCCTGGAAGCAAATAAATCCCCTATCCTGATACCCAGTCTGTCGGCCTTATCAACATATGCGGGGCCTATTCCTCTCTGTGTAGTTCCTATAGCCCTTCCGCTTTTATCTTCCTTGGCTTTATCCATAATCTTATGATACGGCATAACTATATTGGTTTTGTCACTTACAAATATTCTGCCTGTAATATTGGTTTCATTTGAAATATTATTCACTTCTTTTAAAAATTCTTCAATGTCCAGAACCACACCATTGCCGATAATTACTTTTACATTATCATTAAGTATGCCTGAAGGAATCAGATGGAAAACAAACTTTTTACCCCCAATATATACCGTATGCCCGGCATTGGCACCGCCCTGAAATCTTACAACATAATCAAAATCCCTGGCAAAATAATCTATAACCTTAGCTTTTCCTTCATCGCCCCATTGAGTTCCTGAAACAATATAGATCATATGAACCCCCCTCTTAATTAAATTTTTAGGCCTTATTCAGATTGAAAATCTTTTTTTTGCCTATTGTATATTACTATAAAAAATAACAAGTTGCAATACAAAAATTATTATATTAATAAATTCTTTTACCCCACCCTCTATAATAAAAAACTTAAATCAAGGGCAAAACCAGACGCCGGATAATCCCTGCCGAATGACTGAAATAGATTGTCATACCTGCCGCCTCCGGCTATAGGATAGGCAGCCTGTTCGATATATCCCTCAAGCGTAATGGATGAATAATATGAAAAATCTTTTATCAGTCCAAGGTCTATTATAATATGTTCTCTTATTTCTTTCGGTATCAGGGTTAATAAAGAATTAAGCCTTTCAATATATTCATCAAGCCAGGAACTTATGCTGTAAAGCGCATCCTTGATTTTCCGGTATCCGCCAGTCAGCAAAGGAAGCTCCAGTAAAATTTCTTTAAAATTATTATCGCCGTTTACACTTTTTAAAATCTCCTTCAAAGACACAATGTCTTTTTTATTAACAGCGGAATGAATCGCCTGCTCCCGGGATGAATTTAATTCCATTTCCGATATAATCCGGCGGTACAAAAATACATCTCCGACAACGATTTTATAATTTAAATCAAATATTTCAAGCGACCTGCCCATCAAATTGATAATTCCGGCATCAGATCTTGCTCCCGATTCACCTATACATTCCACCCCCGCCTGGAAAATCTGCCGGAGTTTACCTTTATGAAGAGGCTGTTCCCGGTAAACGTCTCCGGTATAATAATATTTCAGAGGCAGAATACCAGGGCTGTACTGCATCGCTATCATACGGGCTATCGGGGTTGTCATATCATAACGGAGAGAAAGAAGCTTACCCTCTTTATCCTTAAAACTGAATGATTTTCTGGCAATATTCAATCCGCTTCCTTTTTCAAAGGTTTCATAATATTCAAAAACGGGGGGTACAACCTTTTGATAACCTTCATTCCGGAAAAGTTCCGATAATACTGCCGAATACTCTTCCAATTTTTTTCCCCGGTTTTCACTCAGAAATAAAACTCCGTCAGGAAGCCCAATCGGATCGGATTCCGATTCATACAGCATATATTCAAGAAATTTATTGTTCATAATTTCATCCGGTTATCTTTTTTTATCAATTCAATTTTCTCAAGTCTTTTACAAAAAAAGACGGCATAAATAAAAACAAGTAAAGTAATAAATAAAATCGCGTAAGGAAAAGCAAAACCATATTTTACAAATACAGTTTCGATTTTTTCATCTATAATCGAAATGTCACCTATATAAAAACCCCTGACATAATTTCCAATATTTCCCTTAAAACCGCCTGTTGCATCTATTATACCGGTTACACCGGTATTTGCAGCCCTCGCTATCGGCCGACGGACCGAAACTGCCGTTAATGTGGCCCCTGCAAGATGCTGCCACATCGGGTGAGGAAAGCCCAATTTATATGCCCATCCGTCGTTTGTAGTATTGATAAAATAATTGACGCCTTTTTTTATGAATTTTCTGGCCAATATGGAATAAATATCTTCAAAACAGATTAAAACCCTGATTTTGGCTTTTCTCTCCTGAATAATATTAAATTTTGCGGACGGAAAGAAAGACCCTGCTCCTTCAATATCCATAAGCTTCCTGAGAACTGGAACGGAGTCGTAGACCGGCATCCATTCCCCGAAAGGGACAAGATGGATTTTCGAGTTATTCTGGCGGATATTGGTTAAAGGATCCAGGTAATCCGCCGCATTATAATATTTATCATCGATCTGATCGGGGCTTGTAAAAAGAATCGGTATTCCAAATTCCTGCGGCATTTTTATAAAACGGATATTGAAAATATTTACATCCGTGTCGGAATTATAATTCTCAAGATAATACCAAACCAGGTTCCTGACCATTGTTTCTGACCAGACAATCATATCAGGGTTTTTTAAAGCGGCTTCGGCGTTTAATTTCCAGATGATGCCGTAATAATCCCAGTGCTTCTCCCACCAGGGATCGTGGGAACCTATATTCGGCTGGATAAGCGCAAGCTTCTCTTTAGGAGAATTTATGGAGATTCTTTCATATTTATTGTAGGATATAAACCCATAAACAAGATTCGCAACCAGAACGGCAAAAACCACAGCAATTTTTAAACCATTATTTCGATGAAAGCATCTTTTCAAACTTCTGGTTTCGACAGCGCTGCATATTATTTCGGCCAAAACGGAATTAGAAATCAGAACAAGAAAACTGACACCCCATACTCCGAAAATATCTGCGCTTTGTATCATAATAGTGTTATGCCATTGAGAATCCCCGATCAGGTTCCATTGAAATCCATGAAAGCCGATTGATCTTAATAATTCGCTTGAAATCCAGATCATCGGTACTATCAGCCATCGCACTGATTTTAATTTTTTCCCGATGTACGCGATCAGAAAAAAAAAGAACGCATGATAAACCGCAAAAAGCGGGATAATCACAAATAATGCCGGTACCCAGAATCCGTAAAGCCAGTAATATGCCAGAATAAAGAAGGGTATACTGTAAAAAAACGAAAAACGAACCGTTTTATTGATAGGCATAATATAAGAATAGGCTAAAACCGGGGCAAAAATAAACCAGATTGAAGCCGATAAATTGTATGTCGGAAAAGACAGGGCATAAAATATACCCCATAAAAGCCAGAGAAAGTTTTCGTATAATATGCGTGATTTTAATACAGGGTGAACTTTCACACCAGACTCCATAAATTGAATATTAGTTAAAATAATCGATTATGAATTATTTCTTAAATTAAAAGCTGAATATTATAATACTTATTCAAAATTAATTCAATGGACTAATTAAATTCCGTAATTTTTAACTTGATATTGACTTATATAAAGTTCAATATTAAAATATGATAAAATTGTGGTGTAAAAGCTTTTTAAAACTTGCGCTGATGGTTCGACAAGCTCACCCCGGCCTGCCGAAGTGTTAGGATAAAAAAATGAAAATGATCAAAGTAATAATTGAGAATCAGGTAATCAATATTTTTATTTCGATTATTTTGACAGCTATAATTTTTTATATTGACTGGATAACAGGAATTGATTTTAATATTTATGCTTTTTATGTTTTCCCGCTGTTTATCCTATCCTTGAACCGGAATAATAAATTACCGGTTTTATTCCTTGCGTCTTTCTTAATCGGTATTTTATGGATTATCGAGGATTTTTATTTCAGGATTATAATTAATAAAAATTATTCTTTTTTTCTGCTATTCTGGAATGGGATTATCAGAATAATATTCTACGGGTCAATAGCACTCACTTTTTATATTATTAAAGCCCAGAGGGAAAAACTTCATAATACCAATCAGAAGCTTGCGAATGCCATTGAGGAGAAAAACATATTATTTAAGGAAGTCTACCATCGGATTAAAAATAATTTACAGATTATTATTTCGTTATTATCCCTGGAAAAAAATAATAAGAACAAAAGGGATATTATAGATGTTTTAAATAACAGCATATCCAGGATACAATCTATGTCTATAATTCATGAAAAACTATATAAATCGGAAAATCTGGCCCGTATTTGTGTCAAGGAATATATAAATGGCTTGATCGCAAATTTATTACAAAATTACAATACAGGAAAAACAATAATTAAATATGAAATCAAGCTGTCTGAAGAACTGTTTTTTGATATGGATAGAATGATACCGCTAGGATTGATTCTGAATGAACTAACAATGAATTCAATCAAGCATGCCTTTCCCGGAAAAAAAGAAGGGGCCATCATCATTTCAATAAAATTGATCGGTTCGGTATATTATCTCAGTTACAGTGATAACGGTATAGGTTTTAAAGTGCCGGTTGATTTTGAATATGCGGGTACTTTAGGAATTACTTTAATAAGCTTACTTACGAAACAATTAAAAGGGTCGCTGGAAATTAAAAACAATGGGCATGAATTTGTCATATCTTTTATTGAAAGCAGTTCATAATATACCCGTTTATTTTTATAAAATAAATATTTCTCGTTATAGCTGTGATCAAATCCGGGAGGATTGAATGCCGGTCAACTTTATACCCTGGATAGCATTCTTTGTCATAATTATAATTATGCTTTACCTGGACCTTGGCGTTTTCCAGAAAAATTTACATAAAATCTCAATGAAGGAATCAATAACCTGGACACTTGTTTGGATAAGCATATCCTTAGTTTTCGGCATGGGAATCTACCTCTTCATAGGGCCTGAACCGGCATTAAATTACCTGACGGGTTATCTTCTTGAAAAGTCATTGAGCGTTGATAATATTTTTGTTTTTATACTGATATTCTCATATTTTAAGGTAGCAGACGAATACCAGCATAAGGTTCTTTATTGGGGAATAATCGGAGCATTATTGCTTCGCGCAATTTTTATCGGCGCCGGTGTTGCATTGATGCATGTTTTCCATTATGTAATCTATTTATTCGGCATTGTTTTAATAATTACATCAATCAGAATGCTGACGGATAAAGATAAAGAAATTCACCCCGATAAAAACCCAATATTAAACCTTTTTAAACGATTTTTCCCGATCACAAGCAAAAATTCCGGCGGTAAGTTCTTTATTAAAAATAATGACGGTCACCTTCTTGCAACAAATTTATTAATCGTTCTAATCGTTATAGAAACTTCGGATGTGATATTTGCCGTTGATTCTATTCCGGCTGTTCTTGCTATTACCGATGACCCTTTTATTGTCTTTACTTCTAATATCTTTGCCATTTTAGGCTTACGCGCCCTTTATTTTGCGGTATCAGGCATAATGAAACTGTTTAAATACCTTAATTTCGGTCTATCGGCAATCCTGGCTTTTATTGGAATAAAAATGCTGATATCGGATTTTTATAAAATTCCGATTGGAATTGCATTATCAGCAGTTGCAGGCATCCTGGTTTTATCAATAATTATTTCGATTTTAGATAATAAAAGACAAATAAAGCACTTTTGAAGCCTGTTTTACAGCCTCCTGTTTGGAAGCAATAACTTCCACAAGCTTTATAGCGGCGTCAAGAGCTGTACCGACACCCTGTGAAGTAATGATATTACCGTCTATAACAACTTTTTCATCCAGACGTGTTCCCTCTTTAATTTCAGTACCGGGATAGCAGGTATATTTTTTACCCTTTAAGATCCCGGCCTTGTCAAGTACTTTAGGACCTGCGCAGATCGCAAAAACAAGCTTTCCATTATCAAAGAATTTTTTAACGGTCTTCAGCAGGGCTTCATTTTTAGACAGTTCTTCGGCTCCGGGCCCTCCAGGAATTAGAATTCCGTCAAATTCGGCAACATCTATATCACTTTCTTTCCTGAACACCTTATCGGACCTGTAAATAATCCCGCTTCGGCTTTTAATCCTGTATCCTCCTACACCGTAAATATCTAAAGGCACTCCGGCACGCCTCAATAAGTCAACCTGTGTTACTGCTTCCACATCCTCAAAATTTTCTCCGATAATGATGCAATATTGCATAAAACCTCCAAGTTAATCTTTTAAGTAAACCGTATCAAGCATTGCCAGTTTTAAATATTGATGAAGTTTTTGTCTTTCTCCCGTTAGCTCACAAAAACTTATGGACAGTTCCGGTTTATTAAAATATTATTTTAAATGAGATTCTTGAACTGCCCAAAAATAATAATTCGAAGATTATTTTTCAAATTTCCGGGTAAATTATAACCGGTCTACAATGATTTACCACTTATGCTTTCTTCCATATACTTCCATCGGTAAACCGAAAAGTTTGATAAATCCCCTTGCGTCTTTCTGATCATAGTTTGCCCCTTCTTCAAATGTTGAGAGCTTAATATCATACAGGGAATCTTCCGATTCTCTGGAAACCGCAATGCAATTGCCTTTGTACATTTTCATCTTGACTGTCCCGTTGACTGCTTTCTGGGTTTCATTGATGAAGCTTTCAATGGCAATCCTTAAAGGATGGAACCATTGGCCATAATAGATCATCTCGGCGTACTTAAGCTCAATAATCTGTTTATAATGCATCGTATCCCTTTCCAGCGTAATTGTTTCAAGCGCTTTATGAGCCTCCATCAACAGTGTTCCTCCCGGGGTTTCATAAACACCCCTGGATTTTATCCCGACAAGCCTGTTTTCAACGAGATCGACAATACCGATTCCATTCCTACCGGCAATCTTGTTGGCTTCTTCAAGGAGTTCCACAGGCTTCAATTTTTTTCCGTTTATTGAAACAGGAATCCCGTTATTAAACTCAATAACGGCATATTCCGTCTTATCCGGGGCATCAAGAGGATCGTAGCCCATCTGAAACATCGACTTATCGTATTCTTTAGACGGGTCTTCAAGAATACCGCCTTCATAGGAAATATGCAGGATATTCGGATCGGTGCTGTAAGGCTTTCCTTTTGATACTGGAACCGGAATGCCTTTCATTTTCGCAAAATCAATAAGATCATTGCGGGCTTTAAAGAAATCGCCCTCTTTCCAGGGTGCGATAATTTTTAAATGAGGCGCCAGCGCGCGATAGGTCAATTCAAAACGAACCTGGTCATTCCCCTTTCCCGTTGCGCCATCAGCCACGGCATCGGCTTTTTCTTTCAGCGCTATTTCAACCTGTCTCTTTGCTATAATGGGACGCGCCAGAGAAGTGCCAAGCATATATTTGTATTCATAAACCGAATTTGCTTTAATTGCAGCAAATACCGCATCTTTAACAAATTCTTCCCTCAGGTCCTCAATATAAACTTTACTGGCCCCTGTTTTCAATGCCTTTTTTTCAATTGCCTGGAAATCATCCCCCTGCCCAAGATTTGCGACATAAGCAATTATATCCGCCTGATATTTTTCCTTAGCCATGCCAGAATAACCGAAGTGTCCAATCCCCCCGAATAGGCTAATACAATTTTCATATATTCTCCTTAAAATTATCTGTAATATTTTAGTTTGATTTTTTTATTTTGGCAAAAAATAACCACACTCTGGGCAGAACTATAAGGAATTAACAGGATCAAGAAGCCTGTCTACCACCAGGCAGGCAGCCTCACCAACCGCCGCGCATGGGTGCACAATGCCAGAAGAGGAGCACGGATGCTCCATGAGAACTCTTCAAGCAATATAAAGACAGCGGCGGACGCAAATTCGCCAAGCGACATGATGTCGCAGGGAACGCTTGTTAAAGATTATAGATCCTGTGAAGCAATTCCTGCCTGTTTTTGGAATGAGTTTTATTGCAGATATTATAAATATAATTCCGTATCGTACCCTGGGATGTAAATATTAATTCAGAGATTTCCTTTGTTTCCATGCCTTTTGCAAGCATAAGGACGATTTCTTTTTCCTTATCGGATAGATCAAAATTCTGAAAGAAAGCCAGGGCTTTTTTTTCGAGATCCTTAGAAGCATCGCCAAAAAAGTCAAATGAAAATTTTATATTTACTACATTCCAGATCAAATAATATAAAGCGGCAAATTTAAAGCAGTAAGGCAACATTTTCCATTCCAGCTCCGTTTTACGATAGAAAAAATCAATGATAAAAAATGGAATAAATATCAGATTTAGATAAAATAAGCTGTTAACAAACCTTTTTTTTATATAATTTTCAATCTTATTCTTATATTTTGCCGCTATGATTAAAAGATAAATTAATAAACAAAAAAACATCGAATAACAAACCACATCCGATTCAAAAAAGAGAATTGTTTCTATCTTTTCCCAATCTTTATGCAGAATAAAAAACGGAATTATTTGAAGTATGATCAATAAGGACAAGGCCAAAAAAACAAACTTAATTTTAGAATATGAAATCTCCAGTATTTTATATATCACGTAAGGGAAATAGTAAAATGAAATTGAAAACCATAAGAAAAATAATATCAGAGCGAAAAGGTTAAAATAAATATTGGAAATTCCAAAGAAAAGGGACGTATAAGAAGTATATAAAGTTAAAACAATATAAAAGGTAAAGAGGATCTGGAAAACCGCATACTCCAGAATTAACCTGTTATTCATTCTCCGGTAGATTAATAATGTTATGATAATTGAAGCAAAACCAACTGCGAAAGTAATGATATAAAATACCACCAAAATATGCGACATTTATACCGCCGGTTATTGAATATAATAAATTTACTAAAATGATTTTTTTAATAATTATATATTATAATAAATATCATATACTTATTGATTAATTTAGTCAAATAAGAAAGTCGGTTTGATCTTGACAAATTTTGAAATATGACTTAATATATACTTAATATACTTTAATATAATTAAAGGAGACATTATGCCTAAAGTTCAAAAAAATATCTGTGTTTTCGGTATAGGCGGTGTTGGAGGATATTTCGGCGGTAAGCTGGCATACTGCGTCTCAAAAATGAATATTGAATCGGAAAAAATATTTTTTATAGCCAGAGGACAGCATCTGGATGAGATTAAAAAATCAGGCCTTTTATTAAATACTTCTTCGGATGGTTCTATGATTTGCAAACCAGAGATGGCAGCGGTAAGTATTTCGGAAATCCCGGCGCCAGATATTGTTTTATTATGCGTTAAAAGCTATGATCTCGACAGCGCAGTCAAAGATTTATCGAAGGTTGTCAAAGACAATACCATTATTCTGCCTCTTCTCAACGGCGTTAATATTTATGAAAGAATAAGATCAGAATTAAAAAAAGGGATCGTTCTTCCGGCCTGCGTTTATGTCGGAACTCATATTGAAAAGCCGGGAATCGTATCGCAAAAAGGCGGAGACGGTATGATCATTTTTGGAAAAGATCCGAAATATCCCGATTTTTATCCTGAATATTTGATCGAATTATTCGATAGAACTGGAATTAAATACCGCTGGGAAACAGATCCCTTTCCGGCTATCTGGGAAAAATATATATTTATAGCTTCTTTTGGACTGATAACCGCCTTCTCAGGCAAAACTCTTGGAGAAGTAATGGCAGATAGCATATTGAAGAACAAAGTAAGAGAAATTATGATGGAAATAATAGCAATCGCATTAAAAAAAGGAATTAAACTTCCGGATTCAATCCTTGATATATCTCTTGAAAAAGCCGGCCAATTTCCCTTTGAAACAAAAACCTCCTATCAGCGTGATGTAGAATCCATCGGGAAAAGGAGTGAAGGTGATTTATTCGGCGAGACAATAATTAAAATGGGTGTTGAGACAGGTAAACCGACACCGGTAACAGAATCTGTTTTTGAAAAGTTATGATAAAAATAAATAATTCCACAATAAGGTTTTCCAGCCGGGTTGATAATTATATAAAATACCGGCCCCATTACCCAGTTGAACTTATTACGTTTTTTATCGATAAAATTCATCTGAACAAAACTTGGGTAATTGCTGATATCGGATCGGGAACAGGCATATCTTCGGAACAATTCCTAAAATATGGCAATAAAGTATTTTGTGTCGAACCGAACAAAGAGATGCGTGAGGCAGCCGAGAAGATGCTATTCGGATTATTTCCCGGTTTTATTAGTGTTGACGGGACCGCTGAAAACACTACCCTGCCGGAAAAATCTGTAGATTTTATAATATCCGGGCAGGCTTTTCACTGGTTTGATCAGTTTAAATCAAAACTTGAGTTTAAAAGAATCTTGAAAAAAGGCGGTTATACTGCGCTTTTCTGGAATGAGAGAAGAGTTTCGGACAGCTATTTCTTGGAAGCATATGAATCATTATTAAAGAAATACGCCAACGATTATGAAAAAGTATGCCATAAAAATAATGATGAAAATAAACTGGATGCCTTTTTCACAAAGGGTAATTATCAAACAGCCTGTTTTTCGAATTTTCAAATGGAAGACTGGGAAGGACTGAAAGGGCGATGTTTATCATCATCATACATACCGCTTGAAGGAGAGAAAAATTATAATATCTTAATGGATGAGTTAAAAAGAATTTTTAATACTTACAACATAAACGGTAATATAAGAATTAATTATGACACTAAAATCTATTATGGGAAGCTTTTATAAGCTATTACCGAAACAATTCATCATCCGGACGTAAGTAAAATATGAAAAATATGAATATAAATGATTTTAATATAAACTTTCCTCTCATTTTATTCTCTTGTGGCTTCCACATCACCGATGGTAAGTCTGAAATAGCCGCAGCTAGTCATTTTTTCATGCGAATTCATTTCAATACCTAAACCACTCAAAGGAAAATCTAGAATATGATTTATTTTAGCATTACTCGGCTGGTATGGAGTCCTGAATTTAAATGATTTAAAAGGAATGCAGACCTGGTTCCATCCCTGCCAGTCATCCTTCATCCAGTACCAGTATAATTCATTTCCTTTATCAAAGATTTGTATAAAATAAGGTCTTTGGGTCATTCGTCCAAAAATCCATAATTTTAAAGTGTTTATATCCTTCCAGTCAATATTTTTAAAATATTCATTGCCAAAGAATATATTAGCATATCCTCCTTTTGGATTAACAAAATAATTAATCGAAAAACATTTTCTATCATGAAATATATAATTTGTATTACGAGCAAATTTTGCAATGCTGTTTTCACTATTATAAAGTCTGGATACTGGCATATAATCTGTCGTTAATGCATACACCACAAATTTATCTTTTGGTATTATCAAATTCTTAGACTCACCGTCTGATAAATAAAAGGTATCCCAGTAATAATTATTTTTAGTCTTATTTAATACTTGCAATGAATATAAATCTTCCGCCTGAATGTTAGATATATCTTCATCCATTTTTACCTCATCGCCGTTAAGAAAGATTTGAAATTTTTCATCGGGGGTTTGGTTAGTCATTGTAAAACGGACCTTTCCCAGTGCGGAATAGCTGAAATTGGTCATTTCCCCAGGCTTTAGCATAACCGATGAATTGAAAACAATCCTGTAATCTGTTAAGTCCCTTAACTTGACGGTATAAACTGCATTCGGCAGTATCTTAAGATTTAAACTATAAGCATTGTTAGTAATCTTAGAAACTAATTTGTTATTTATTATAAGAGCGTAAGATCCTTTGCCGATTTTAAAATTACCAAAGTTCAGAAAGGCTAACTTTACATTTTGGTTTAAGGTTAAGCTGATGATATTGGAAAGCATAGCATCCATAGTATCAAAAATATCCGCATCCAGGGTTGTTTTATATGTGCCGGCATTGCTTATTCCCAAAACCCTGTTCCATATCTTCATCTGAATTTGTGCTGTCGGATCTGTTTTTTTACCCTTAAGGGCATAATCACCATAAATGATTATATTAGCCTGATAGTTGCTGAATATTTCCTCAGATGTAATAATTTTCCCACTTAAAAATGTTGAATTCATTCCGGATAAAACATCTTTATCCGGAACATTAAATGATGGCACTGTATAGAGAAATGCATATAGCTCATTCTGAACGATTGTTTTCACTATCTTTGAATTCGGGTAGGCGGCCTGGTCGGATTTATCTTCAAAGGGCAGGATTAATACCTTCAATTGATTTGAGATTTCGGTTGTTTCTTCTGTAGTAAAGATTGCATTTGTTTCAATATCGATTTCCTCTTCCAAAAAATGCTTTTCTTCTTTTACAACATCTTCCTGTGGCCCACAGGAAAACATGACAGTTAAAAAAAATAGGAATAAAAATGATTTTAGAACAAATTTTACAATCATTATTTTCTCCTTTAATTAAATTTTATTCCCTGGTTGCTTCCATTTACCCCGGTTTTATTTGAAGCAGGATTGAAAGGATTATATATTGCCTGAGCTCTTTCTGGCGTACTACATTCGAAGCCGGCGGATGCCCCATTATATCCTCTATTACATCATAAATAGTCTCATCGGATATGTCATTCCTTAATATTGGAAGATAACGTTTGATCTGATTATCAATTTCGATTTTATCTTTAATCTCCTGATCCTTGCGCTCTTTCGGGTCTTTGATTGCCGGCCTAATGTTCCATTCTTCAAGGCAGTCTCTCTGGAGATTTGCATAGTCCGATTCTTTTTTACCTTTAAAATATTTTTCGCAAACTTGCCGGTAATTTTTTATAAAACCTTCCCTATCTCCTTCCTTTGGTTTTTTTACGGAAATTTGATTGTCATTCTCAGCTTCTCCATAGTTTTTATTATTTGTATCCGAATTTTTAGATATTTTTTTATGATTGATAATATTCTTTTTTTCTTCAACTATTATATCGAGAATATTTCTCGGGGCTCCTTTTTTGAATAAATTATGCAGCCAAGAATCCAGTAATTTCAATAGAAAATAAAATCCCCTGCCGTTATATAATTCATTTATAACTTCCGATCTGCTCAAACCAAGGAGTGACAACAAAGAGATGATTGAACCGTCATTCTTAAAGAATTCATTTATGTTCAATTTTTGCCTGACACAGATTTTTTTAAGCCAAACGGGATATTTTTCAAAGAAACGATAAATATCATATAAAATCGGATAAGAATCGGGTATAATTTTCTTAATATATTCAATAAAGCGGCGATTATCTTTAAGTAATATAGAAGTCTGATTCAGGCCAGTATCCGGTCCGCCTGAGTAAATATTTGTAAACAGGCGGTCTTTCAGCGGGTAAATCAGGAATTTTAAGTACAATCCCGGATTATTTCTATCGCGGCTTCTGGCAGAATTTAATTGCCCTGTAAAAATACTTAATATGCTGCTGTTTTTTATATAATATTCCTCATCCAGCCCAGGCCGGAACCTAAGAATTATTTTAAAAAAATCATCATCATCGATTTTATCGGTTTGATTTAAATAGTTCTCTATTTCACCTGATTTTGTTATTTGTTTTATTATTTCTTCAAGTTCGGATAACCCATGCTGGTTAATAAAATGTTCACAATATTCGATAATTTCCTGCCGCAATACAATTCTATTATTGGCTTCAAAAAGCATACTTATTGTATCTTCCGCCTGTTTCCTTTCAAGCTTTATCATTTCCTGATCCTTATCATAGGAATACCAGGACGTCATTAAAACTGCAGCCTGTACGCCGCTTGTTTGTAAAGATGATGCTTTGTACCTTGGAAAAACATGCTTTACTAATATATGATACACCGAAGTCCATACGTCATAATATTTTAATCTATCAGAATCGTTCATTTTAATAATAGAATTTAAGTTATAATCTTCCGATGGATATAAAATTTTCAGATTATTATTGATTACAGCAAGGTCGTATGCTTTTTTTTCATCGGAATGAAATTCTTTAATGATACCGTCAATCCTGGCTTTTACTATAGTATACAGGTTGACAAATTGTGTTCTTGTCAACAACACCGGTTCGGTATAATGTTTTTTAGTTTGGGTATTAGTTTTTGGGTCAAATTCTGTAAGGTTAAAATATAGCATAATCAAATCTTTAAAATTTTTTTCATACAGAGTCCGGTTAAAATCCGCAACATCAAGTCTTTGCAAATTATCTCCAAGCTGAGACAACAGTTTTTCAGAGTCCTGATGCAGCGACAATGCAGCATCTTTTACGGCCGGTAAAGGTACGGAGTTATTTCTCAATATTTGTTCCCATTCCTGATTCAAAAATTTCTGGATTTTTTCTATTATTTTATCAGATTTGTTCTGATCCGCAGTATTTATGACAGAAACTGACGGTTCGGGCAATAACCAGATTTTCATGTTCATATTTATCAGAAAGATATTTCGTATCACAAAACTTATAATGTTTCATATTTTCAAGAAACTCGATTATATATGGACGCAGGCTTTCCTTGGTTTTAGGAAAATGAGGCGCATTGATCACACTGACCCGGTTTAATACATAATCAAAAAAATCCATAATAGTAATATAAGCACCGATTTTTTTCTGTTCCGAATCAACAATTGCCTGACATAATTGTTCGAATAATAATTTAGCTATCGGGGCATGGTTAAGGTATACAAAGCCTCTTTTATCAAACCAGGCTTCTTTCTCCGTAAACGACAGGGCAAGAAAATTATGCACATATACCGGTACGGTTAAAATTTCATTGCTATTTCCCTGAATTTCCATAATAAAGTATTTTATAACTTTGTATAAAATTATGCAAAAAAGCAAGTGGTCTGTATTATACTAAACTGAGCGCTTATTCAATAATAACTCCCCTCCTTGATAAGGAGGGGAATAGTTTTAACAAATATAAATCGCTCAGTTTAGGTTATAAATAATCTGGCTCATAAATGATGGTTAGATTTTAATAATCTTCAGGCATGATTATAAGTTGCATTTCTATACACTATTTTTTATAATAGAGTTTAATTGGAATGGATCATTATTTAACATTACTTTTATTTCCCGATAATTGTTCAATATAATTCTTGGAGGCGATATGAAACAAATTCAGATTGAACGAGAGCGGATATTATCGGTATTAAAAAAAGTAAAAATTTTTAGTTACTTAAGTGAACATGATCTTGATGAGATCCTGAAAATTTGCAAAATTTTTGAATTCGATGAAAAAGAAAAGATTATATCCGAAGGCGATATAAACCCATACTTATATGCCGTAATAAAAGGAACTGTCAGTGTAATAGTCAGGGAAATGAATGGAAAGGAGGTTTATATCAGTTCAATCGGCAAGAGTGATATTTTTGGCGAAGCCGGCCTGTTTGTTAACGTTAAGAGGACAGCAAACGTTGTCGCAATGACGATCGTTGAAGCCATTCAGATAGAGCGGAAGGGTTTTATTACTTTTATCAAACAAAATCAAAACGGCGGATTAACTATTCTAATGCTGATAATATACAGCCTTCTTCAGAAATTAAGGGAAGCAAACCAGGAACTGGCTTTTGAGCGGAAATCATTTTACAATCAGGAAGAAGTGGATAATCTGATCCAGGGATTATTAACGGAATAGCTTATTAGCTGTTAGCCGCTAGTCTCTAGTCGCTAGCTAAGTAACGGAAGGGGTTGCAGTATTTTAGAATTAATTAATACCATTAAAAGCTAATGATAAATTTAATCAAATAACTTCCAACCGATATCAATAATATTTTTGAAAATAAGCTTTTTTGTAACTGCTCAGTCAATAATGCCTTATTTAATTGTTGTTTGGCTGAATATTTAACTTTTTTTGTTTAATTTTTGTCTATTGAAGGTGATTATTTTTTATGGCAGAGTTTGTAATTGAAGTCGATTCCATTCAGAAAAGCTTTGGAAGCCTAAAAGCAGTCCGGAATTTCAGCTTCCGGGTTGAAAAAGCGGAATGTTTCGGTTTTCTTGGACCCAATGGCGCAGGTAAGACTACAATGATGAAGATGATTTACGGCAAGGCGCTTCGAGATAATGACAGTCAAGGCAGGATCAGTGTTTTCGGTTTTGACCCTGCCGGAAGCGAACTGGAAATCAAAGCAATGTCAGGCATTGTTCCGCAGGAAGATAACCTTGACACTGAGCTTAACGTAATTGAAAATCTGCTTATTTATTCCAGACTTTACGGAATACCGAAAAAGACCGCCCTGGAAAGAATCCGGACTTTACTGGAATTTATGGAGCTTTCCGAAAAATCCAGATCCAGGATAAACGATCTGTCAGGCGGACATGAAGCGAAGGCTCATTATAGCTAGGGCTTTGTTAAATAACCCGAAGCTTTTAATTCTTGATGAGCCGACGACCGGGCTCGATCCCCAGGTCAGGCACATGATCTGGGGCAAGCTCAGAAAGTTAAAAAACGAAGGCGTTACCATTCTGCTGACAACCCACTATATGGATGAGGCTTTTGAGATTTGCGACAAGATAATTATTATGAATAAGGGTGAAAAGGTAATGGAAGGAAGACCCAGGGATTTGATAAAAAAGAATATCGAAAATTATGCTTTACAGGTTTTGAACAAAAATGGCATAGACTGCCTGAAGGGAATGATGATAGAGAATCTTTCCCGCCTGGAAGAGTCCGATGACTTGATGGTTATATATTCAAATGATCTCAAACATCTTGAAGAATTGGCCGAATGCCTTACTGCCGGTGAATTTTTTATCCGGCAGTCCAATCTTGAGGACCTCTTTTTAAAAACGACCGGGAGGGGACTGGATGAGGAGCAATAAAATTCGCGTACCGTCATTGGCAAACAGAATATTCAGCGTCTGGTACCGCCATATGAAGGTATATACTAAAAATATTTTAAGCAACGGATTCCCTCCGTTTATCGATCCTTTAATATTTTTAGCCGGGATCGGACTGGGTCTTGGGGTTTTTATCAAGAATATGGACGGTGTCCCTTACCTTCAATTTCTTGCAACCGGGCTTCTTATTTCAACCGCTATGATGACATCGGCTTTCGAATGTTCTTACGGAACTTTTATCCGTCTCGAGTTCGATAAGATCTATGACGGTATGATAGCTTCGCCGATAACTGTGAATAATCTTTTCATCGGTGAAATTCTCTGGGCGGGCACAAAAGGATTCTTTTTCTCTTTTGCCGTTCTGATTGTGATGTCAGCTTTCGGGATTATTCATAATTTCCAGAGCTTTTTAACACCTTTTGTAGGATTTCTGACGGGCCTTCTGTTTTCTTCATTTTCCCTCTTTATTACATCATTTGTAAAAACCATCGATCATTTCAATTTCTATTTTACCGGCTTTCTTTCCCCGATGTTTTTCTTTTCAGGAGTTGTATTCCCGGTTTCAAGCCTCCCGGTTCCTTTGCGGGTAGCGGCTGAAATTGTTCCTCTTACCCACCCTATAAGGATAGCCAGGTCTATTTGCTTCAGCAGATATGATCATTTTTTCTTTTATGATCTCGCATATATAATAATTTTCATTCTGGTTTTCAGTTATTTATCGATTAACAGACTTCGAAAAAAAATTATCGATTAAAGGGGGAGTTATGATTCGTACAGTTTTATTCTTTATTTTTGTCGGCATCTGCCTGATATTGACTATTCTTCTGTTTATACCGTATTTTTTTATAAGTCTGACCGGATCAAAACAGCTGAAAATGAAATACATGGAGTTCATAAGCATGAATTGGTCAAAATTTATGATCTGGGGAACAGGGTCAAAGGTTGAAGTTGAAGGACTGGAAAATATACCAGTTAATAACGCGCTTTTTGTAAGCAACCACCAGGGCGATTTCGATATTATTCTAATCCTGGGTTATATTCCACGGCACATCGGATTTATGGCAAAAGCGGAACTGGATAGAATACCCATACTGAATATATGGATGAGAATACTGCGCTGTGTTTTTATGGATAGAAAAAGTTTGAAAAAGTCCGCAATTGCTATATCGAAAGGGATTGAACATCTGAAAGAGGGGTATTCCCTGGTGATCTTTCCTGAAGGCACGAGAAGCAGGGGCGGCCCGATGAAGAAATTCAAGCAGGGAAGCCTGAAACTGGCAATTAAATCGGGAGTGCCGATTGTTCCCGTAACAATCAGCGGAAGCTACCATGTTTTTGAAGAGACAGGAAGAATCAAGCCTTCAAAAGTAAAAATGACGGTTCATCCGTTCATTAGCCTGGAAAAGCTTTCCGATATTGAAAAGGAAGCTTTAGTACAGAAAGTTGAACAGCAGATAGAATCTGCTTTATAATCCGTTGAGGCGGTATCATAATGCTCAGGTTGGAAAATGTCTCAAAATATTATCATATTGCCGGTAAAAAAAGGAAAATACTTGAAGGAATTAACTTTGAAATACATAAGGGAGAAATTGTTTCCATAACAGGTAAATCCGGCTCCGGCAAATCAACCCTGCTGAATGTCATATCCGGTATTACAAAGCCTTCCGGCGGCAAGATTTTTTTCAATAATAAAAGGATTATTTATTTTCTGGATATCCTGACTTCCAGGATCAGAAACAGAAAAATGGGCTTTATTTTTCAAACCTTCCGCCTGCTCCCCGGGGAAACAGTTTCATCAAACATACTTATGCCTGCAAGAATCAAAGGATGGATCGGTAAAGAAAAACGGTATTCAATATTTGAAACTTTAAAAGAACTCGGAATATTCGAATATAGAAACACTAAAGCCGGACTTCTATCCGGAGGCCAGAAACAGCGCGCCGCTATTGCAAGGGCCCTGGTAAACAGTCCCGATCTTATTCTGGCGGATGAACCGACAGCCAACCTGGATAAAGAAACATCCCTTGATATTTGCCGTATCTTGGTTGATCTTGCGAAATCCGGTTACGCCGTCCTGGCTGTTACGCATCAGGAAGACCTGTTCGCGAATTCCGACCGGGTTTATAAACTGTCTGACGGCAAACTTGAGGAGATGTTGTAATGCAGAAACTCTTCCTGATTATCAAAGAAATTTTTTCCGGTAAATTCATAAGCCTGATTGTTTTGACCGCCGTCACATTGTCTGTTTTGACCGCCGGATCATTCCTTCTTATCGGTGATAATGTCAACAGGTATATCAACGATAAATTCGCTTCAGCCGTCCCCCCAAATATGATAAAGGTCACACCGAAACCGCTTCCAAAGCTCGGGTTTTTTAATTTTATAGTCCGTAAACCCGCGGGAACGGTGCTTGATGATAACGCCCTGAAACGAATTTCCTTATTTAAAGGAGTTAAGTCGGTTTACCCGCTGATGGCATCACAGATTCCTATGCAGGCTTTGATCTCAATATTCGGCCTGAACTACAGAACAGATCTTATCTGCATAGGCGTACCATATTCATTTATTTCCGGTGACATCGGCGATAAAAATTACAGGCATCTCTGGCAGACCTGGCAAAAAGGCATGGAATTGCCTGCCCTTGTACCTGATATTCTGCTTGACGCTTACAACAACAGTATGGCCGAGCCTAACGGCCTGCCGCGAATAACCGGGGATATGGCCGTAGGAAGGCAGTTCCAGATTTTATTCGGGAAATCTTCCATAAAAACAATAGACGGGTTTGAGGTTGAAAAATCAACGGTGATAGGATTTACAGGAAAAGTCGCAAATATATGCCTTGTAATCCCCCTGCAGGCGGTTTCTTATTATAACCGGCGGTTCAAAGGCGGAGACGCGGGCGGAGAATATATGACAGCCTATATCCAGGCTGACAATCATACGGAATATTTGAAAATAATCGACCGGTTAAAAAGTATGAAATATACGGTTGAAACCGAAAAGTCGCTTTCACAGGAAATACTGGCTCTTAAAAGCAATATCGGCCTGGCAATCCAGTCAGTTACAATAATTATTCTGATTCTTTCCATTACCGCAATCGCTTTATCGGGTATAATCGCGGCAATGGACAGGATTGATTATTACCGGATAATGAGAATCCTTGGGGCGTCAAAAGTATTTATTATCTTTACTTTGATTTTAAAATACGCCCTGATAGGATGGGCCGGAGCAAGCCTGGCTTTCTTCTGCCTTGATTATATCCTTAAAGCTATTATACCGGGACTGCATATCCCCGGCTTCATTATAAAAACAGCAATTCCAAAGGAACTTAGCAGCAGAATCCTTGCAGCCGGCATCATTATACCCGCAATTTCAACAATTCCGGCGTTTTTCCGCTTGTTTTCAAAAGGTATGAGCGAGGATTAAATAAGGGCAGTTATAAAAACTAATTTATGCCATAAGCGTCATACTGAGCTTGACGAAGTATGACTATAATTACATCAAAATTGTCACCCATTCGCCAACAGACTGTGTGAAAACACAGTAAATATGCTATAATTATTAGAACAAAAATAATCGGAGTAAAAGATGAAGCATATTGAGGGAGAATCAAGGGATCAGATAGTTCTGTTCAATGAAACACTGGAAGATCTGTTAGGAGAAGAAGATCCGGTAAGGTTTATAGATATTTTTGTTGATAAGCTAAATATGAAAGGAGTTGGTTTTAAAGTAAAAGAAGCATCAACCGGCAGAAGTTCATATAAATCCGAAATACTTTTAAAAATCTATATTTACGGATATTTGAATAAAATCAGGACAAGCAGGAAATTAGAGAGAGAGTGCCGAAGAAACACAGAGTTGATGTGGCTGACTGGACGACTAGCGCCGGATTTCAAGACGATTGCCGACTTCAGGAAAGATAATAAGAAGGGAATACAGTCGATATTCAGAGAATTTTTGAAGATATGTCATAAAGCCGGGCTTTTATCATTTGACGTGGTTGGAATAGATGGAACCAAGATCAGTGCGCAAAACCACAATAACAATGTTTATCATAGGAAAAACATAGAAGAAATCATACATAGAATAGATCAAAAAATCGAAGAATATTTGAATGAGATGGATAAGAACGATAAGGAAGAAAAGAATGAATTTGAATTTCTTTCCGGAAAGATAGCGGAACGTTTAAAGAAAATGAAAACAAAAAAGGATAAAGTTGAGGCTATTAAAAAGATTTTTGAGGGAAATCCTGAAATGGAGAAATATTATTCAAATGACCCGGAAAGCCGGTTTATGAATGATAAAGGGAAATCCGACATTGCATATAATCTGCAGATGGCAGTAGATGATGCTAATAAACTGATTGTGGCGATTGATGTGACGAATGAAAACAATGATATCAAACAGATGGCAGGAATGTGTGACCGAGTAGAAGAAATAAAGGACGAGCTTAAGGTAGAGACTGAAACGGTCAAAGTATCGGATGCCGGTTATTACAGCGAACCGCAGATACTGGAATGTATAGATAAGGGACATAACGTATATATGCCGAATCCGGATGACGGACATAAGGCAAGGATTCGAGGCAAAGAAGATAATAAAGGAGTACCTGCTGAAGAATACCAGGTTGATAAATTCAAATATGATCCGGGACAAAATGTTTATTATTGTCCGGAGGGAAACCCATTAGTGAGAAATGGGAAAAAAGTAGAGAAGGTCAATGGAGGAAAAGAGATAGTCAGGTACAAGTGCGGCTTATGCAGCCAATGTGAAGTAAGAAATAAGTGTACTGAAAGCGTGGAAGGACGAAGTATCAAAGTACCAGTTAGAAAAGAAGAAATTGAGAACTTCAAGAGGAAAATTCGTTCTGAAGCCGGGAAAAAGATCATAGAGAAAAGGAAAGAGATATGTGAACATCCATTTGGATCGATAAAAAGGAATATGGGTTACAGTTATTTTTTAATGAAGGGAAAGGATGGCGTTCTGACGGAATCCAGTTTGGCAGGATTCATTCATAATTTAATAAAAGTATTGAATATATTGGGAATAAAGAGACTTATGACTCTGGTTTGATGCTAATAAACCATCGTTTATCGTTTTCGGATAGATTTTTTAAACTAAGATTTTTTTAGCTTGAAAAATATATCAAAAAATGGAGTTTTTGTATAATTAATCGATTTTACTATAAAATTTTACTGAGTTTTCACACAGTCTGCAAGCTCAGGGTGACTTTTGTGGAGTTTTTGGAACTGC
>CAWAOD010000013.1:0-292825 GCA_963783575.1 uncultured Spirochaetota bacterium
AATTTTATAAATGTGGTTAAAGTATACGCCTTCTTGCGAAAAAAGAATGGAGAGTTTAAAATAATCGGTATTGTTTTTTTCAGGAGAAACCGATGGATGAAGAGATAAAAAGATTGACCGAAGAAGCTGTTGAACAGGTTAAAATTGTTGAAAAAATAAAGGATGAGTTTGGGAAGGTTATTGTAGGTCAGGAAAATCTTCTTAATAAAATGATTTCAGCATTAATTTCAGGAGGTCATCTTTTACTTGAAGGAGTTCCCGGTTTAGCCAAGACATTATCGATTAAAACATTAGCGCAAATTCTTGAGCTTGACTTTAAAAGAATACAGTTTACACCCGATATGCTTCCGGCAGATATACGCGGGACTTTGATCTATAACCAGCATAATGGGAGCTTTGAAGTAAAGAAGGGCCCGATTTTTACAAACTTCGTTCTTGCCGATGAAATTAACCGTGCTCCTTCAAAAGTTCAATCGGCGCTTCTTGAATCAATGCAGGAAAAAACGGCAACTATCGGTGAAACAACATATCAAATTCCCGATCCGTTTTTTGTAATGGCAACACAAAACCCCATTGAGCAGGAGGGAACATATCCATTACCGGAAGCCCAGATGGATAGGTTTTATATGAAGGTATTTGTTGATTATCCGAACAAAAAAGAGGAGAAACGGGTAGTTCACAGAATGAGCGGTTTAACCTATCCGGAACCGAAAGCCGCAGCCACAAAAGAAGAAATTTTAGCTCTTCAAAAATTTGTCGAAAAGATATATGTTGATGAAAAGATATATGATTATGCCGTAAATATCGTTTTTGCAACCAGGAATTATGAGAAAGGGCATGTCAAGTATGGAGCTTCCCCAAGAGCTTCAATCAATTTCATTAAAGCTGCAAGAGCCGAGGCCTTTTTTGACGGACGAGGGTATGTCATTCCTGAAGACATAAAGGCCGTGGCTTATGAAATTCTCCGTCACAGGATTATTCTCAGTTTTGAGGCCGAAGCCGAAGGAATAACGACAGATAAAGTCGTTGAACAAATTTTAAATACTGTTGAAATACCATAAATTTTTGATAAACCTTTGAGTCATCGTTTTCCTCTAATTGATAAATCGAATTATTTAGTTAGAAAATCTGGAAAAATTTCTGATAAAAATACAGCAGAGTTTGCTGTGAATTTAACTTGGGTCAAGCGGCACGCTTGTCTTAATTCAATATTTATTTAAAATTAACTATAAAAAAATATTTCTTGCAAAAAATTGACTAAGAAAATGGCTCATGCTATAATCTTCCTCGCCTGTAGAGATTCAGGTAGATGAAATTATGTAATAGAACTAAGGTGAGTGTTCAGTGAAAAAGAAAAATCCAGCGAATACGAAGGAATTCGTATTCAGCTGAATCAGGTCAAATCTAAAGGTATAAGATATTTATCACGGAGGGTTTGATTCTGGCTCAGAGCGAACGCTGGCGGCGTGTTTTAGGCATGCAAGTCGATCGGCAGGGAGAGCCTGTAGCAATACAGGTGTCGGCGAGAGGCGGACGGGTGAGTATTGCGCAGGAATCTACTTCGAGGTTGGGGATAGCCAGGGGGAAACCCTGGGTAATACCTTATGATCCGGAAACGGCAAAGGGGGGTTAAACCCCTCGCCTGTGGAATGAGCCTGCGTCCCATCAGGTAGTTGGCGGGGTAAAAGCCCACCAAGCCTAAGACGGGTAGCTGGTCTGAGAGGATGGTCAGCCACAAGGGAACTGAGACACGGTCCCTACTCCTACGGGAGGCAGCAGCCAAGAATCTTCCGCAATGGGGGAAACCCTGACGGAGCGACGCCGCGTGAGGGAAGAAGGTCTTCGGATTGTAAACCTCTTTTCTTGGGGAAGAATAAGAGACCAGGAAATGGGTAGTTGATGACGGTACCCGATGAATAAGCCCCGGCTAATTACGTGCCAGCAGCCGCGGTAATACGTAAGGGGCTAGCGTTGTCGGAATTACTGGGCGTAAAGGGCGTGTAGGCGGCTTTATAAGTCGAATGTAAAAGACCACGGCTTAACCGTGGGGATGCGTTCGAAACTGTCAAGCTTGAGTCTGGTGGAGGGTGATGGAATTCCCGGTGTAGCGGTGAAATGCGTAGATATCGGGAAGAACACCGAAGGCGAAAGCAGTCACCTATGCCGAGACTGACGCTGAGGCGCGAAAACATGGGGATCAAACAGGATTAGATACCCTGGTAGTCCATACCGTAAACGATGTTCACTAGGAGTTGGCGGTATCCGTTAGCTCCGAAGCAAACGCATTAAGTGAACCGCCTGGGGAGTACGGCCGCAAGGTTGAAACTCAAAGAAATTGACGGGGCCCGCACAAGCAGTCGAGTACGTGGTTCAATTCGATGATAAACGAAGAACCTTACCAGGGTTTGACATGTATCTGCAATCTGCCGAAAGGTGGAGTTCCCGTAAGGGACGGATACACAGGTGTGCATGGCTGTCGTCAGCTCGTGCCGTGAGGTGTTGGGTTAAGTCCCGCAACGAGCGCAACCCTACTCTTAGTTGCCACCCCGCGAGGGGGCACTCTAAGGGGACTGCCGACGATAAGTCGGAGGAAGGAGGGGATGAGGTCAAGTCGTCATGGCCTTTATATCCTGGGCTACACACATACTACAATGGCTACAACAGCGGGGAGCAAAGTGGCGACATGGAGCGAATCCTCAAAAGTAGCCTCAATACGGATTGTAGTCTGCAACTCGACTACATGAAACTGGAATCGCTAGTAATCGCGGGTCAGCAAAACCGCGGTGAATACGTTCTCGGGCCTTGTACACACCGCCCGTCACACCATCCGAGTTGGTTTTTCCTAAAGCTGGTTACTCCAACCGCAAGGGGGAGGCTGGTAAAGGAAGAATTGGTAAGGAGGGTGAAGTCGTAACAAGGTAGCCGTACCGGAAGGTGCGGCTGGATCACCTCCTTAATAGGGAGAAAATAATGTGGTAGTAGAGTAGTAGAGACACAAGAGATTGTGTCTCTACGAAAGCCACACAAAAAGTCTGAACACTCATCTTTTATATATAAGTTAATTAGTCAGTTAGTTTGCCAGTCGGATAGTCGTAGATGACTGAAAGGCTGGCTGACTAACCGACTAATCGACTGTATTGGGGTGTATAGCTCAGTTGGTTAGAGCGCAGCCCTGATAAGGCTGAGGTCGGTGGTTCGAAACCACCTACACCCATGTGCGGGGATATAGCTCAGCTGGGAGAGCGCCTGCCTTGCAAGCAGGATGTCAGGGGTTCGATTCCCCTTATCTCCAGAACATCGTGTTCTTCGGCAAATCAGAGATTTGCCATAGTTTAAGTAAAAGGGAAGATATCATGGAACATCCTGTTCCCATTGTTTAAACGTATGGTAGAAAGGATATTTCAAATAAATGTTTTTATTTAAGATAAAAGTAGTGGAGAATTCGTTCAGAATTCTCC
Organism: uncultured Spirochaetota bacterium; assembly: GCA_963783575.1. GTDB lineage: Bacteria > Spirochaetota > Brevinematia > Brevinematales > JAOACQ01 > CAWEAK01. The sequence goes on from CAWAOD010000013.1 coordinate 3,459, forward strand.
TAAATTCAAAAAGCTTTGCGAAGCAAAGCGCATTTGAATAAGGTTATAGGAATAAGGTAAGAGGTAAGGGAGAAAGGGCTAAGGGTGAATGCCTTGGTACCAGTCAGCGAAGAAGGACGTAACAAGCTGCGAAAAGCTTCGGGGAGTCGCATATGGCTTAGATCCGGAGATGTCCGAATGGGGAAACCCGGCGGGAGTAATGTTCCGTCATCCCGAAAGGGAGGCATACGCGGGGAATTGAAACATCTTAGTACCCGCAGGAAAAGAAAACAAAAGTGATTCCGTAAGTAGCGGCGAGCGAAATCGGAAGAGCCTAAACCAGTGGATTTATCTGCTGGGGTTGTAGGACCTCATTTAGGACCTGTAAGGTTAGCAGAACGGTTTTGGGAAAGCCGGTCAAAGAGGGTGAAAGCCCCGTATGCGAAAACCGAACAGGCCGAGAGGTATCCTGAGTAACACGGGATTCGTGGAGTCTTGTGTGAATCCGGGGGGACCATCCTCCAAGGCTAAATATGGCTGGTGACCGATAGTGAAGAAGTACCGTGAGGGAAAGGTGAAAAGAACCCCTGATAGGGGAGTGAAATAGAACCTGAAACCCTTAGCCTACGAGCAGTGGGAGCTTTGCGCATCGCAAGATGCGTTTAGTGACTGCGTGCCTATTGAAGAATGAGCCTGCGAGTTACTGTCAGCTGCGAGGTTAAGTGTTTATGACACGGAGCCGAAGCGAAAGCGAGTCTGAATAGGGCGAATGTAGAGACGCAAGTCTTTACTAGTAGTTGGTAGTAGACCCGAAGCCAAGTGAGCTAACCATGAGCAGGATGAAGTCCTGGTAAAACGGGATGAAGGTCCGAACCGTTGAGCGTTGAAAAGTTCTCGGAAGACTTGTGGTTAGGGGTGAAAGGCTAAACGAACTTGGCGATAGCTGGTTCTTCCCGAAATGCATTTAGGTGCAGCCCTGTCAAGTAGTTACTGGGGGTAGAGCACTGGATCGGCTAGGGACAGCAATGTTACCAACCCGAACCAAACTACGAATACCGGTAATGGAATGACGGGAGTGAGTATGTGGGGGATAAGCTCCATGCACGAGAGGGAAACAACCCAGACCGCCGGCTAAGGTCCCAAAATATTGCTAAGTGGAGAAGGAAGTGAAGCTGCTTAGACAGCCAGGAGGTTGGCTCAGAAGCAGCCATCCTTAAAAGAGTGCGTAATAGCTCACTGGTCGAGCAGTTTTGCGCCAAAAATGTTCGGGGCTAAGCAATATACCGAAGCCGCGGATGCCTGCCACCTTCGGGTGGCAGGTATGGTAGGGAAGCGTTCTATTTGCGACGAAGGTGAATCGGAAGGTTTGCTGGAGCGGATAGAAGTGAGAATGCAGGCATGAGTACACGATAAAACGGGTAAAAAACCCGTTCGCCGAAAGCACAAGGTTTCCTGGGCTACGATTTTCGTCCCAGGGTTAGCCGGTCCCTAAGGTGAGGCTGAAAAGCGTAGCCGATGGGAATACTGTTGATATTCAGTAGCCGTCTGATGGAGTGATGGGGTGACGCAATGGGTAGAGCTATGCGGACTGTTGGATGTTCGTCGAAGCGGTGAGGATGGCGTGAGTTAAATGCTTGCGCCGCGAGTCCCAGCCGTGAGCGATCCTGCCTTAGGGCAGGAGAAGATAGCCGAGTCTATTGCCAAGAAAGAACCTCTAAGCGATGAAATCAGGCGACCGTACCAAAACCGACACAGGTGTGCGGGAGGAAAACTCTAAGGCGCTCGAGATAACCCTCGCTAAGGAACTCTGCAAAATAGCCCCGTAACTTCGGGAAAAGGGGTACCTGCTTAGGCAGGTCACAGTAAAGAGGTTCAGGCGACTGTTTACCAAAAACACAGGTCTCTGCGAACTCGTAAGAGGATGTATAGGGACTGAAACCTGCCCAGTGCCGGAAGGTCAAGGGGAGTTGTTAGGGAGCAATCTCAAAGCAGCGAACTCAAGCCCCGGTAAACGGCGGCCGTAACTATAACGGTCCTAAGGTAGCGAAATTCCTTGTCGGGTAAGTTCCGACCCGCATGAATGGTCCAACGATCTGAACACTGTCTCAGCGAGGGGCTCGGTGAAATTGTATGATCGGTGAAGATACCGATTACCTACAGCAGGACAGAAAGACCCCGTGGACCTTTACTGTAGCTTGGCATTGAAATTTGATTTAACATGCGCAGGATAGGTGGGAGGCGATGAAACTGGGGCTTCGGTCTCGGTGGAGCCGACGTTGAGATACCACCCTTGTTGAATTGGGTTTCTAACTTGCATTTCGAAATCGGGATGGAGGACAGTGTCTGGTGGGCAGTTTGACTGGGGCGGTCGCCTCCTAAAGAGTAACGGAGGCGCACAAAGGTTCCCTCGGCATGGTTGGAAATCATGCATAGAGCGCAAAGGTATAAGGGAGCTTGACTGTAAGACAAACAAGTCGAACAGAGTGGAAACACGGTCTTAGTGATCCGGTGGTTGTGTGTGGAAACGCCATCGCTCAACGGATAAAAGGTACCCCGGGGATAACAGGCTGATCTTCCCCAAGAGTTCACATCGACGGGAAGGTTTGGCACCTCGATGTCGGCTCATCGCATCCTGGGGCTGTAGAAGGTCCCAAGGGTTGGTCTGTTCGCCCATTAAAGCGGTACGTGAGCTGGGTTCAATACGTCGTGAGACAGTATGGTCCCTATCCGCCGTAGGCGTTCGGATACTTGAGGGGGTCTGCTTCTAGTACGAGAGGACCGAAGTGGACGAACCGCTAGTGTACCAGTTGTCACGCCAGTGGCATAAGCTGGGTAGCTATGTTCGGAAAGGATAACCGCTGAAAGCATCTAAGCGGGAAACCCACCCCAAGATTAGGTGTCCCATTTGGACCCTGGTAGACTACCAGGTTGATAGGCTACAGATGTAAGCGTAGTAATACGTTCAGTCGAGTAGTACTAATCGTCCAATCGCCTTGACCTTCTTTCCTTATTCCAGACAAGGGAGGACAAGGGGTTTAAACCCCTTGTCGTTTACCTTGCCGTCTTTTTTTGCCTGATGACCATAGCGAAGGTGTTACACCCGGTCCCATTCCGAACCCGGAAGTTAAGCCCTTCGTCGCCGATGATACTCGCAAGGGGAAAGTAGGTGTCGTCAGGCTTTTTTTTTGGTATAGGTGAAAATGCGGGTGTAACTCAGAGGTAGAGTGTTAGCTTCCCAAGCTGAAAGTCGCGGGTTCAAATCCCGTCGCCCGCTCATAATGGCAGAGAGGATTTTTCTCTCTGCCTTTTTTTTAGCAATTTAAGATTTTCTTTTTTTTAGTATTTCTGTTATAATCATAATAAATATTGTCCAATCTAAAATATTTCAATAATATTAATGAGGTATTTTGAATGCTGCATTTCTTATTATTTTCATTAAAATCAAAATTCATATTATTTAACTTACTCAGATATATAACATTCCGCTCACTTGCTGCTTTTATTACCGCTTTTCTTATCGGATTATTCATTGCACCTTATTTTATAAAAAAATTTAAAACTTTCGGTGTTAAGCAATCAATACGTGAAGAAGGACCGCAGTCGCACTTATTAAAATCAGGAACACCGACAATGGGCGGTATATTTATTATTATAGCGGCTATAACTTCAATTATACTATGGACAATTTTTAATTATTATGTTTTTGTTGTAAGTCTTTCCATTTTATTATTTGCTTTAATAGGTTTTATGGATGATTTTTTAAAAATTAAATTTATGAATTCCAAAGGGATTGAGGCAAAGCTTAAATTTATTTTACAGATGCTGGCATCTTTTATTTTAATTACTATATTATATTTCAATCCAGCCAGACCGGATATATTCTGGTCATTTTATGTTCCCTTCATCGGAAAACCTGTATTTATCTGGCACCCTGCACTGGCATATGTATTTTATATGTTTGCAATGATTTCATTTTCCAATGCAACGAATTTTTCGGATGGTCTTGACGGGCTTGCCTCAGGAATGGGTATAATTTTATATATTCCATTCGGTATTATCGCTTATGTTATAGGAAACGCGATTACGGCGCAATATTTAAAGTATCCTTTTATAAACGGAACCGGGGAGCTGGCTGTGATTGTATCGGCGATGATCGGCGGATTTGCGGCGTTTTTATGGTATAATGTACATCCTGCCGATATTTTTATGGGCGATACGGGATCGCTTCCAATGGGGGGAGCGATAGCCGTAATAGCTATTATATTAAAGCAGGAATTGCTTCTTGTAATAGCAGGCGGTATGTTCGTACTGGAAAATATTTCCGTAGTTATTCAGATCACTTATTTTAAATATACAAAGAAAAAGTACGGTGAAGGGAAACGCTTTTTCCTGATGGCCCCGATACATCACCATTTTGAAAAAAAGGGATGGAAAGAAATACAGGTAGTGATCCGGTTCTGGATTTTATCGGCATTATGCGCTCTTGCGGCATTATCAACCTTAAAGATTAGATGATGGAAACTAAATGAATAAACTAAAACTGACGAAAGATCAAAAGAAAATTCTGATTAATACCGTTCGTTCCTCAATCGAAGAGAAGCTTTTCGGGAAAAGTATAATTGACTGTTCCGGACTTGAAGATCCGGCTTTTTCAAAGCATTACGGATTATTTGTAACAATAACTGCTGATGGTAATTTAAGAGGCTGCATCGGTTATATAGAAGGAATAAAACCTATTCGAGAAGCCGTGAAAGAAATGGCTATTGAGGCGGCATTTCATGATCCGCGTTTTTTTCCATTGACAAAAGAAGAATATAAGCGGATTAAAATTGAAATTTCAATACTCTATCCGGCAGAAGAAATTAAAGATATTAATGAAATTCAAGTCGGCCGTGACGGTATTATTCTTGAGAGAGGGTATCATCGCGGACTGCTTTTGCCGCAAGTCGCTATAGAATACGGATGGAACCGGGAAGAATTTATAAATCAAACATGCCGGAAAGCCGGTCTTGAAAAAAACTGCTGGAAGAATGGCGCTAAAGTTTTTAAGTTTGAAGCTGAAATTTTTAAAGAATAAAAAATAATTACAAATGGTAAATTATGAATAAAAATTATGTTCATGGTTATTCCGTGAGAGAATCATTCAGGTTATACGATCAGGCAAATACTCTAACCGATATTCTGCATTACGATACAACATTTCCGGCGGGAAGCCTTGTACTTGAAGCAGGATGCGGAGTCGGAGCGCAAACTGTCATCATATCAAAGAAAAACCCCGATTCAAGGTTCATATCTATGGATATTTCTGTTGATTCTTTAAGGAATGCAAAAGAACTTATTCAAAATGAAAATATAAAAAATGTAGAGTTTCAAGCCGGAGATATTTTTAATATGACTTTTGCAGACAATTATTTCGATCATATTTTTGTCTGTTTTGTACTGGAGCATCTTCCGGAACCGGTAAAAGCACTTCAGGCTCTGATAAGGGTTCTAAAGAAAGGCGGATCAATAACCGTAATTGAAGGAGACCACGGTTCCTGCTATTTTCATCCGGATAGTGAGTATGCCCATAGGGCAATAAAGTGCCTTGTTGATATTCAGGTGTCTATGAAGGGAAATGCACTTATCGGGCGGGAACTGTATCCTTTACTGGTAAAATCGGGATATCAAAACGTACATATCTCACCAAGAATGGTTTATGTCGATTCAAGCCGCCCGGGACTTGTCGATGGCTTTACCAAAAATACCTTTACAGCCATGGTTGAAGGTGTTAAGGAACAGGCTTTATCTCAAAATTTAATTGACGAAAATTCATGGGACAAAGGTATCGCCGATCTATACCGCACAGCCGGTCCCGATGGCGTATTTTGTTACACATTCTTTAAAGGGGTCGCAGTTAAATAAATGATTATCACTCATTTATATTTTATTGCCAATATAATTATGGAAGAAAGATAATAACTTCATCTATTTTAAAACAGGTACTAAGTATGGGATTTAGAAGCGGTCATATAAATACATTCAAATATACAAGAAGCCGGTTATTCCGTCAGCATCGGAAGATTTAAAACCTTTGCTTTTTTACCAAGGAATTTCTGAATTGTTTCCGCATCCTTTTTTGTGAGTTTTGTAGGATAATAATGCATAGGTATGACAAATTTAGCACCGGTATCCAGTGCGCTTTTCTCCAGGGCTTCTATGTTAGTACTGTTATCCATCGGATATAACATACCTATCAGGATATCACACTTAATATTTTTCATCTCCGGTATATTTCCCGATGCTCCGGTATGATAAATCCTGACGCCGTCTATTGTGATAACATAGCCGTTATAATTGCTGCTTTTTGGATGATCTTCTTTATATGCCGGGACTGCTTCAATAAGAATGCCTTTAATGTTGGTAGTTATACCAGGCCTCATAACAACAGCTTGATAAAAAAGCTTTGCCGATACGGCGGCATCTTCTGAAACCACAACAATAGTTGAAGCATTGGTAAGCATATTAATATCAGCACTGGAATAATGATCAGGATGGGAATGTGTAATAAGGATTAAATCGGCCTTTGCATAATTCTGCCGACTGTCAATTTGAATAGGATCAAAATAAACGGTTTTGCCTCCGGATTGGATCTGAAAACCTGCATTAGCTATCCATTTAATTCCTTTGACCATTTCATCCGATGTCAAATTTTCCGGATACAAAGTACCAAGCAAACAGAAAGCAAACAAAACCGGTAACAAACATTTTACAATAGATTTCATATTTTTATCCTCCATATTTGATTGCGTATTGTCAAAAATAGGGGGGCAGTCCCGGTTTTTTAAATAATCCGAAACTGCCTATGTATAAGTATTAATTATAATATGATATAATTTTTAGGTAATGAAAACAATAGTCCATTCGGCTCAAATTTTGAACTTTAAGCGGCAGGAATTGTTTTTATAAAAAATTTTAATAATTTATCTAAAACAGTTATAATAATACTGAAACAAACAAAAAAGGAGCGATAAAATGAGTATTCAAAAATCTTTATTCGGAAAAATGAAAGACGGGAAGGAAGTTTATTTGTTTACAATAATTAATAAACATGGAATGACTGTAAAAATAACAAATTATGGTGGAATTGTCACATATCTGATGGTTCCCGATAAAAAGGGAACTATGGCTGATGTGGTCCTGGGATTTGATACCCTTGAAGAGTATCTTGCAGGGCATCCGTATTTCGGCGCTTTAGTAGGAAGATACGGGAACCGCATAGCCAAGGGTAAATTTACATTAAATGGCAAGGAATATATTCTGGCAAAAAATGACGGTGAAAATCATCTTCATGGTGGTATTAAGGGTTTTGATAAGGTTATCTGGGACGCAGAAGAAATCCGGAGCAATGACGGTGAAGGCATTAAGCTTTCTTATCTATCTAAAGATGGGGAGGAAGGATATCCGGGGAATCTTGCATGTGTTGTAAAATATCTTTTAACCGGCAGGAATGAATTATCAATAGATTACGAGGCGAAAACTGATAAACCGACAGTAGTGAATCTTACGCATCACAGCTACTTTAACCTCGCAGGGGCAGGAAATGGCGATATTTTAGGACATGAATTGACTATCAATTCAGATAAATACACTGCCGTCGGAGAGGGACTGATCCCGACAGGGGAATTTAGGAAACTTGCCGGTACACCTCTTGATTTTTTAAAATATCATTTGATCGGTGAAAGGATCGGTGATGTTTCGGGCGGTTATGATCATAATTATATCTTAAAGAAAAAAGGAAATAAATTAGCTATAGCTAATAAATTAGCTATAGCTAATAAATTAGCTTTTGCCGCAAGAGTCAGGGAACCGGGCAGCGGCAGGATTATGGAAGTTTTTACAACGGAACCGGGTATTCAGTTTTACTCTGGAAATTTTCTGACAGATAATATGAAAGGTAAAGATAAGCAATATTATAAAAAGCATGGCGGTTTATGTCTTGAGGCTCAGCATTTTCCGGATTCGCCTAACCATGAGAATTTTATTGCAACAACCCTGAATCCAGGTGAAACCTACCGGCAGACTACGGTTTACAAGTTCATCCGTTAAAAGTCAGTTAATATTCTTAAATTCAAATGCTGTAATTAGAATCAATACAAAGAAGAGAACATAATAAATTGCGTTCAGTAAACCTGTGAAAAGATTAAACCCCAGGCAATTGAATATTAAAATGGGGAAGCAGAATCCGCTTATGCCGATAAGAAGATACGCGGCTAATCTGACAAATATATTTTTACTGTCAATAAATAGCGATATTGCTGTAAATATAAAAAATGTTATTTCAAAAAGACTGAAAAAGTTAAAGAGGTTTAATAAGCCGCATAAAATAATCAGACAAAGATTAATAATAGTTAAGATGTCTTTTTTATTTTTTTGCTTGTATAAAAATGACAGTAATATCAACCCATAACCAAGAAGCGAATAAATAAAAGTATATTTGCCGTTATTAAGGTTAAATGGGGATAGTGCGAGAATTATACCGATTAAAAAACCAATTTTCCAGCTCACAATTTTACCTCATTCCATCTAAAAACCGGCCCATCTTTACAGACCAGCTTGTAATCGCCTTCAGTATTTTCAATTACACAGCCTTTACATGCTCCTATACCGCATCCCATGATCGTTTCGACTGAATAATAAGCCGCCGCTGACGGGCAGTTTTTTAATAATTTACTTATAGCATGGAGCATCGGATTTGGGCCGCATGCAAAAACAGTATATTCTGAAAGGTCGTATTGTGCCAGTAAATCTATGACTGTCCCTTTTTTTCCGATACTTCCGTCTTCTGTTGCCGTTTGAATATTGCAATATTTTTCGAATTCAACCAGTTCAGGCAGAAAATCCATATTTTTTATTCCTAAAAGTAGGGTTGAACCGGGATATTGCTTTGATAAAAAAAGGAAGGGGGCTATTCCTATTCCACCTGCCGCAAACAACACTTTTCTATCCACTTCAGGAAATCCATTTCCCAGAGGGCCGATGATGTTTAAAAAATCGCCCGGTTGTTTTAATAATAAATTATTTGTTCCTAATCCTTTGATAAGGATCATTAATGTAAGCAGATCACCGTACACATCTGAAATTCCAATAGGCCTTCTCAAAAGGGGGCTGAAAGAATCGTTTGTACGGATATTAACAAACTGTCCGGGTTTTGAATATTGAGCGATATTTTTTGTCCTTACTTTTAATACCAGATAATTGTTATATATTTTTTTATAAATAACAGGGCAATATTCCTTATATTTCAACCATTTTCTCCCGATTCTATAAAGCGGTTTTTATTCAAAATCATGATTTTATTAAAGAATTCGCCTCATATAAAATCTTAAATAATTTAACATAAATTTTAAGGGTTTGATTATTTTTAATTGGAAATATCATAAAGTAATTAATTCCGATTGTCAAAGATAGATCGTATTAGTCGGTTAGTCTGTTAGTTGGTTAGTTCATTAGTAATTATGCCGAAAAGAATATTTTAATATCATGTTGTTAATAAATCTGAAATTATATTCAATTCCCGGCCAGTTGACCGACAGATTAGCTAACTGATCTACTGATTGATTGACTGATAAAATATTGTGTAAAAATATCTTTTCTTGTAAAATAGTAATAGAGGCAGAAAGGTGAATATCAAACTGATATCAATTACCGAAAGTCCGGAGAAGCATATAGAATATTGTGCCAGAATATCTAAAGGTGATGCTAATAATATAATCACAGATTTTCAAAATCAATTTTTACAGGATTTCCTGATGAATGGGCACCTTTCAGTTTTCGAGCATGCCTGGGCATCGTTTTTAATTGAAGGTATTTCAAGGGCTTGCTCACACCAGCTTGTCAGGCAAAGAATCGCGAGCTTTACTCAGAGATCGCAAAGATATGTAAAGGAAGAAAAATTTAATTATACCATACCACCGGAAATACAGAAAAATCCCGAAACAATTGAGGTTTATCAGGAAGCCATGATGAGGGTTCAGGAATCTTATAATCTTCTGATTGGCCTCGGTATAAATAAGGAAGATGCCCGCTTTTTACTCCCCAATGCAATTCATACTGCTTTGACAATGACAGCAAATTTTCGTGAGTGGCTGCATATTATCGATATAAGGGTTAGCCGGGATTCTCAATGGGAAATCAGAGATTTATCAATATTAATCTGGAAGGAACTTTACCATGCCGCTCCAGCTGTCTTTGATATGTGTTATTTTCAGCAATGGGGCTGTGATTCGGATTTTAAAAATGAAATCTTCCATGAGCGCATATGTTAATAATATCTAACTAAAAACCGAAGAAGGTATTAAAATGAAAAAAGTTGATATTCAGCGTGTAAAAGGCATTAATGTAATCAAACCTATGGGTGAGATGACATTTTTTTATCTTGAAGAATTGGATAGTTTTCTCAGAGAACAGGTAAAAAACAATAGTTATAAATTTATTTATGATATGACTGCTGTAACCTGGATCGATTCTATCGGGTTAGGGCTTCTGGCTTTTACGGTTAAGTTTGCAATTCTTAATAATCTTAAAGTCTGCCTTATTAATCCGAAAGAAAATATACGGCAACTGCTTAAATTGTGTTCACTGGCAAATATTGTTATGTTTATGGATAATATAGACCAGGCTATTGAATATTTTGAAAAGCAAGATAAATAGATAATTTATGCCGGTATATCCGGTAGTTTATTGTATTTAAAAGCTTAAATCCATTTCATTCGGGTTAATATTTTTAATATCCGGCCATTCTATGGGATCATTTATATAGATGCAGTTTCCACCGCTTCTTTTTGATTGATAAAGTTTGTCATCTGTTTTTTGCAGCAAAAGCTTTGATACTCCATCAAAATATTCATATGGGACAGGACGTGCTATTTCGGATATTTCAAAATTTGCGATCCCAACGATTCCAATTCCGATACTGACATGAATTGGAATTTGCTGTGAAGGCCCATCAACGTTTTTATCTTTCAAGAGTTCCAAAATTCTGTTCGAAACAAGTTCTGCTCCCTCGGCAGAAGTGAATGGGAGTAAAACAGCAAATTCATCACCTCCCAGCCTGCCGACAAAATCAGTATTCCGTGTTGCCTGTCTCAATACTTTACCTAATATTGTCAATGCCTGGTCGCCCATTAGATGTCTGGCTGCGTCATTAATTGCTTTTAGTCCATCCATATCAATCATCAGAAGACTTAGAGGATTTTTTGACCTGAAACAGATACGCAGTTCCCTGAGCAGCCATTGATTGAAAAACCTTCTTGCAAATACTCCCGTTAAAGGGTCAAGTGTAGCCATTTCATATAGCCGCGTATTTTGGATTGCAACAGCAGCCTGATTCGCGAAAATCTGAAGCAGTTCTATATCCTGTTTCTGTTTAATATTTTGATCCAGAAAAATAATACCAACAGGCTGGTCTCCGGCGCAAAGAGGAACGATTGTTGAATTTTCATTAATCTTAATTATTTTAGTTTTAAGGATTTCATGAAATTCATATAATTCGGATTGATTATGGAAAGAATCCAGATTTCTGTTTATTTTTTTCTGAGATGAATATCGTCCGGTTGCAGCCCTGATTATAAAATTTTTTTCTTCCTCAATTATTGCCAGATAACCATCCGATCGTCGTGCTTCTTTATTAATGTTTTCGGGTATAACGGCTAAAAATGAATTGACTGTTCCTAATAGACCTGAGATTTGCAGAAGAATTCCCTGGAGCAGTTCTTCAAGGGGCTGTATTTTATGTAAATCCGGCGTAACATCGAGTATGAAGCGCAGTCCCTGGCGGCTTTTATATAAAAGCTGAACCGTATAAGCCGCTTTAAGTCCGACGTCAACCCACATCAGAAGTTTATCGGGGCCGTCGGATTTGTCATGATATCCCTGGATATCAAGACGCTGAAGCATTTCCCGCGGAGGGTAATCACCCGAGTAGCCGGTTTGAAGAATAATCTGGATATAAGGATTGAATGTTCGGAGATTTTTGACCACATCCTCGCCTGTAATTCCGCCAGGCATATAATAATCAAGCAGCAAAAGATCGAAATGTTTTTCTTTTAGGAGCTTTAATCCTTCTTCCCCGCTAGTGGCCGTAGTTATGTTATGCCCTTCACGTTCCAGTAGAGGTTTTGTTGTTATTATATAATCTTCCTGATCATCAATCAGAAGAATGTACTTTCCAGTTTCTGGCTTGCTTAAACGCAATCTCGGCATAATAAAAATCTCCCTTTAATTTTATAAGATAATATTAATTATGCTATTTGTCCAAAATATTCTTTTAAAGTTAAATATAATAATAAATTTCGGAAATAATGTAAAAAAATCCATTAATTACATGGAATATTTATGAAACCTGAATTTTATTGACTTAACGTCAAGATGAATTAAAATATGACCGGTTTGAAAATTTCATCCCATATTTAGAAATATTTGTTTAAAGGAGGAATCTTTTGAAAATTAAAGTAGAGAAACCTGCAGAAGATTTTTTGAATAATCTGGGAATTAAAAAATGGCCTGTATGGACAAAAGAGAAGAGCCGGTTTAACTGGGTATATGACACTAAGGAGATTTGTTATATTCTTGAAGGGAAAGTAAAGGTAATAGCTAAAGATGGTGAAACCGTAGAATTCGGAAAAGGCGATCTGGTTACTTTCCCGAAAGGGCTTGAATGTATCTGGGAAATACAGGAAAATGTGAAAAAACATTACAGGTTTGAATAAAAGTATCCATTATCTTTTAATTATTAGCCCTGATTTTATTAATATCGTTATTATCCTTTAATGCTCTATTTCTTATAGAATTTATCATTTCAAATTCTGAAATATTTTTCCAGTTATCTATGTCTTTGCTATAAGAATAAATAATACCTCTTGAAGAAGAAATTATAGCGCCGTTTCCATTTTTATCAAAATATACTTTCAAATCTTCAGCTTTTCCGCCTTGAAAACCCAAGCCCGGGACAAGAAAAATAGAATAAGGTAATAATCCTCTAATTTCTTTAGCAATATCCGGATAAGTTGCAGCAACAACAAAACCGATGAAAGAATAATTTTTATCCCCCAATGTATTTTTAGTCAATTCCAAAAAAGTTCCTGCCATTTTTTGATAAACCATTCGGCTGTCATTTAATTTTAAATTCTGTATTTCATTAGATGACGGATTTGAAGTTTTTAACAGAAGGAATAATCCTTTATTATTTTCTTTTGCAACTTCAATGAACGGATTGTATCCATCTGAGCCTAAAAATGGATTAACAGTAACCATATCGGCAGAAATTGGGCTTTTACCAAGATGTGCTTTTGCATAGGCTAAAGAAACCGAATCTATATCCCCTCTTTTGCATCATTTATGACTAATAAACCTTTTGATTTTGCATATTGAATTGTTTTTTCAAGCGCTCTGACACCATAGCTTCCAAAAAGTTCATAGTAAGCCAATTGGGGTTTGACAGCCAGGGCGAAATCATAAACACAATCAATCACAAGCTTATTGAAGTAAATAATAACATTTTCAATTTCCCGGTAAGAATCGTTTTTAATGTTTTTAGTTAAAAAATATGGGAAATAACTTAAATCAGGATCAAGCCCAACTACAAGAACACTGTTTTTTTCTTTGCTTACTTTAATCAAATGATCTGCAAAATTCATTTAATACCATCCTTTATAAATAATGCACTTCGCTTTTAAAAATATTTTCATCAAGCTCAATCAATCTCCAGCCGGGCTGTATGCTTTCAATTTTCATGAAATTAACCGAATTATCAAGTTGAAAGAAAGTCGAAGGCGTTAAAAATATTTTCTTATCTTCTATGGCGATAACTTTGTCCGTATGATAATGGCCGCAGAATATCCTGTTTATATTTTTACATTTTCCAAGATATTCCATTACTTTTTTCCGGTTTTTCAGAGGATATTTACTGTCCATATACCTGCAGCCGCAAATAGTGGGAGGATGATGGATGAATAATATTATCTCATTGTTGATTTTGTTGCATTCACTCACCAGCCATTCAAGCTGGATAAAAAGGTACATATGCCCTGGAACTGTCCAGGCATATCAGGTGATATCCCGATATTTCCTTATGATAAAATAAAAAACCGTTATGAAGATCTTTTTTTAAATGAAAAACTTCTGCCAGCTCGGTTGTTATATCATGATTTCCTGGCATAATTAGATAATCAATTCCGCGATTATCAAGCTGTTTTTTTATCCAGTCATAATCCTTATCATTTTCTTTATATGCCAAGTCGCCCGTAAGAACTATCAAATCTGATTTTTGCATATCTTTTGCATTTAAAACCCTAAAAAAGTTCTGCCGGGTAAAAACTCCTTTTACAGGAAAGTCTTTCTTATTAATATGCATATCGCTGATTTGAGCTATTCTTAATGAACCCATTTTTTACTTCTAATAATATTTTTAGCTACAATGCTATTTCATCTGCCGAAAATTTATCCAGAAATTCTTTTATAACTGGCCTGTCTGTCGGATTTATATTTTGCGGTAAATTTTCAACATCAAAAAATTTAACATCTTCGCTTTCTTCTGGGTTGGGACTTATTTCGCCGCTATAATCTGTTACAATATATACAGCTATGACATAATAAACTTCATCTTTATTCGGGTAAAGGAAATGCTGGTTTTCTCCTGAAAATAAACTGAAAAATTTCGGATTATTTATAATAATCCCGGTTTCCTCAAGAACCTCTCTTCTAGCTGTTTCTTCGAGTGTTTCTCCCAATTCCATAGCTCCTCCGGGAATTCCCCAGAAATGGTTGTCCGCTCGAAGCTGAAGCATGACCTGCCTGTTGTCATTTATTATAAGCACTCCTGCGGCACACAGCATAATCGGGGCATGCCCGACGCATTTACGAATCATTTTAACATAATCGGATTTTTTTTCTTCCATTTATAATTCCTGCCTGTAAATTCTCAATTTATCATTATAATCATTGGTTTTATCAAACCCGCAGGTTTTCAATTCCGGGCAGAATCCACGGTAAACACATTCGGGGACGCAAACCTGAAAATACTCGGTTCATGTTCTTTGAGTGCCCCAAGAAATTTCTGCCAGGCTTCTATTGTTTCAACGGAGGCCTGCCTGCATAGCCTTTTTCTGGAAATATTTATGATGGCCTGGGCATTGGCTATGCATTCATGAGATACAAGGGAAGACTGCGGTTTTACTTCACGGTCTGTTCCCTTTCTGTCTGTTCTCTGGGTACTGACAAAATGTTCAATGCCGATTTTATGCCGGACGAAATGGACGCTGACCCAGTATTTTAAATCAGTCCATTTCCAGCGGAATATTAAAAGTCTGACCGGTGAATGTTCGGCCAGAAGTATCCTTTTTTTCCAATGGGGTGAGGGTTCTTTTGACCCTTCTTCAAGGCCTTCGGTCGTCCGGGCGGCATCGGCGGCCTCCCTCCAGGTGCTTTTTGATTTGAAAAACGCAATTTTCATTTGATGCTTTCTCCGGAAAATAAAATTAAATTGTTACAACCTTTATCATATTGGTACTACCGGGTCTCTCCTATCGGGATTCCTGCGGTAATTACCACATGATCGCCTTCGTTGACCATTTCCTTGAATTTGAGCACCTCGGCTGCCCCTTCAAGAATGTCATCGATTGTAGCGGCATTGCCAAGTTCTATCGGTGTAACTCCCCAGATTAAAGCCATCCTGCGGATGGCTGATTGAACCGGGCTTATTGCGACTATCGGCATAACCGGCCTGTATTTTGATATTTTCCGTGCGGTTCCCCCGCTGTGAGTATAAGTTACGATATATTTTGCGCCGATCTTAGCTGCCAGTTCAACAGTGGCAAAGCTGACGGCTTCTTCAACATTTTCTCCTGTAAGTCTTAGCAACTCCTCATAATTGAGATTTTTTCTGAAAACGGTTTTCATAAAAATATCGCTGGATTCAACCTGAATTGCTATATCATTCATTATTTTTACCGATTCAACCGGGTACTTACCTGAAGCGGTCTCACCGGAAAGCATTATCGCATCTGTACCATCCAGAATGGCGTTGGCGACGTCATTAGCCTCAGCCCTTGTGGGGCGTGGATTATTGATCATCGAGTCGAGCATCTGTGTTGCTGTTATGACCGGTTTTCCCAAAATATTGCATTTGCTGATTATCTCTTTTTGCATTATTGGAACTTCCTGAGGGGATGTTTCGACTCCAAGATCACCCCGTGCCACCATTATTGCATCAGAAACTTTTATAATATTGTCAATGTCTATGTAAGCTTCCGGTTTTTCTATCTTGGCTATAATGGGAATTTTTCTGTCGTATTCTTTTAGCATAATTTCAATAAGTTCCAATATATCCGTAGAATTCCTCACAAAAGAAAGAGCTACATAATCAAGGTTATTGTCAAACGCAAACTTCAGATCGGAACGGTCTTTTTCAGTTATTGCCGAAATTTTGAGTTTTACATTCGGGAGGTTTACACCTTTTCTGGGTTTTAATTGCCCTCCATGAATTACTTTTGTTATAATATCCTGCCCCCGGATTCTATCAACCTTTAATTCAAGAAGCCCGTCATCAAGGAGTATCCTGTCTCCGGGCATAGCTTCATTGTGAAGGTTTTTATAATCAATCGGCACCTTCTTAATAAGCATAACCTGTCTGGCACTAGGCAGGCCGCTTAATCCAGGTGTATTATCAGGAGAAATGCCGCCGGTTATATCCTCTGTTGTTAATATTAATTCTTCACCGTCAATGAGTTCTATAAAATCCGAGTCAAGCCTGCCTATTCGTATTTTAGGGCCCTGTAAATCCTGAAATATAGCTATCGGCTTATCAAGTTCATTTGAAATCTGTCTGACAATATTTACGGAATTAAGATGATCCTTAAAGCTTCCATGAGAAAAATTCAGACGGGCAACATTTACACCCTCAATTATCAATTCCCTGATAACTTTTTCATTATTAGAGCTTGGCCCCAGTGTAGCTACGATTTTAGTAAATTTTCCATTCATTATAAACCTCATTATCATTTTTAATAGTTTAAGGGATAGTAACCCAAATGTCAAAAGTCAATAAAAGGCTTATTAAAATTATTTATCTTTTCATTGACTTATTCCAACTTCATATCTATACTTTTATAAATGATATTAAATGCACTTCGGAATAATCCAATCTTTTCATTTCGTTTTATTTATTGAAATAAAAAAGTGATTGATTTTGAGCATGTGGATTTATTGTAAATCTTCATGTTATTACTCTCAAGAATTATCCGGAATTGAATCGGAATCTCTTAGAGATATGTTTATATTATAATATTATTTTTAATAAAATATAATAAATAAAAAGGGGTTTTTATGAGGAAAATATTAATGGTTTATCCGGATTTGCCGGATACTTACTGGGGTTTTAAATATAGCCTGAGGTTTATCGGGAAAAAATCAGGATATCCGCCGCTAGGTTTATTAACGGTTGCAGCTTTGATGCCTGATGGGTATGAAATCAAATTGATCGATATGAATGTGGAAAAATTGAATGATAAAGACATCAAAGAAGCGGATATGATTTTTATTTCCGCAATGATTGTTCAGAACGAGTCAATGAAAAAAGTGATTGACAGATGCAGAGTATTCGGGAAAATAATTGTTGCCGGCGGGCCATATCCGACAAATTCTTATAAAAGCATTGAAGGAGTGGATCATTTTGTTCTAAATGAAGCCGAAATCACACTGCCGTTATTTTTAAAGGATTTTGAGAATGGCACCGCTGAGAAAATATATACTTCTGACATAAAGCCTGACATTACAAAGACGCCTGTGCCGAGATTTGACCTTGTCGATATGAGAAAATACTCCGCAATGATCCTCCAATATTCAAGGGGCTGTCCTTTTACCTGTGAATTTTGCGATATAATCGAACTGTTCGGACGTGTTCCCAGGACAAAACTGCCGGGACAATTTCTTACCGAGCTTGAAAAAATTTATAATACCGGGCACAGGGGTTCGGTTTTTATTGTTGATGATAATTTTATAGGCAATAAATCTCATGTAAAAATTCTTTTAAAAGAAGTAATTAAATGGCAAAAAGAACGCCGCTTCCCGTTTTTCTTTTATACAGAGGCAAGCATTAATCTGTCTTCGGATGAGGAATTGATGGATTTGATGGTTGAAGCCGGCTTTAACATGGTTTTTGTCGGGATTGAGACGCCTGTTGAAGAATCTCTTGTTTTGACAAAGAAAAGTCAAAATACAAAAATTGAGTTGCTGGAAAGCGTCCGTACTATTCAGAATAAAGGCTTGGAAGTATCTGCCGGTTTTATTATCGGGTTTGATAATGATCCTGTAAATATATTCGAGTTGCAGTCTAAATTTATAAGGGAATCCGGAATCTCAATGGCAATGGTCGGTCTGTTGACAGCACTGCCGAAAACCCAATTGTTCAAACGGCTGGAAGCAGAGAATAGAATTTTAAATGAATCATCGGGGAACAACACTTTTGACCTTCAGGTAAATTTTGTTCCGAAGATGTCTCCTGATTTAATGATAGAGGGCTATAAGAAAGTAATTTCGGAAATTTACACACCTGAGGAGTATTTCAAACGTTGCAGATTATTGATCAATAATCTGCCCAATAATTATAGGTTTGGACCGGATACCCCAAGTGTTTCAGAACTGGCAAGGGGCGGGATGGCTTTTATTGTTTCATTATTTAAGCAGACATTTTCAGGTTATGGTCAGCATTACCTGGGATTTTTAGGTTATGTAGTTCTTCATAAAATAAGGCTATTTCCAAAAGCCGTGCAATTAGCTATTCTTGGATATCATTTTATTAAAATGACCGGTTTACAGATTTCCAGTAAAAATGAAGAATTAATCCGCTTTAAATATTTTCTTGAAAGAACTCTTGATAATCTTCATAAGCGGATCGCTGCGGTTCAAAATCTCAATCTAAAGGATATTTTCAGTGATTTGATAATCCTTCGTAAAAAAATTCTTCCCGAAGTGCAAAAAAGGTATTTACAGGTATGGAAATTTTCAAATCATGCCGTAGAAAGCTATTTCAGGAGATTGGCGGACAGGTCCGGTCAGTATCTTGAAAAAGCCAGTACAATATTGAAGGCCAGAATCGAGAAATTCGATATTACAGGCCTTCAAAATGCCTTACTGGCTTTAATGAAATACAAAATAGAAGTACTGTCTGAGATTCAAAATAAATACGGTGATTTAAATAAAAATATAAGGGACTATTCGAAGGAAATGATTGAGAAAATCGATATGATCCTGAATAACCTGGTATCTGAGATTGAAAGATTGATCTACCAAAAAGCCAAGGAATCGAACTGGAATCATGCTTAATAAAAAAGGGAAGGGCACTAGCCCTTCCCTTTTTGTTAATATTAATGCTTTTTAATTTGTTTATTTCCCACCGCTATTGGTTGTTGGAATAGTTTTATCCTGCTGGCTCTGCATTCTGTATTTTTCCTGCTGATAAAGATAAAGGTTTTCCGAAAGATTTTTATTTTCTAATTCCATTCTGTATTTACTTTTCGAAGTAATGATTCCCCAGACTTCTTCATCCTTTATATCCTGGGTTACATCGGAATCAACAATATAAGGAGTATATTCCATTTCTATGGATTTTACATAAGTAATAAAATCACCGCCTAGCTGGTCAGCCGGTCTGTAAATAACTATCGAATCAAGAACCATATAAGGGATTGAATAAGGATAGAGAGGTTCTCTTGTTAAGGTCTTAGCGGCAATCTGGTCTGTAAAATTCGGGTTATTGAATACCAGTTTTCTCCATCCGTCAAAATAAAGCCATCCCATAAAGAACTCATGGATTTCTTCATTCCTGTCTTTCAAGCGGATGGCAATACCGTAATTATAATTTTTTCCGCTGACCCAAAGTGATATTGATTTAACTTCCGAAACGTTCGGCATGACTCCGTTTCCGGAATTTGCATAAAGGCCGTTTTCATCATATATTTTTATAGGGAAAGGTGGTTTTATAAGAGCATAAGTATTATTGTTCCAGTTTGGGAAATGAACTCTTACTCCAAGTACCGTACCGAAACGCTGGCTTGTTACCGGTTTACTATAACTAAACACGCGGTTTTTAATATCGTTTGCGGAAGAATTCAATTCCACTCTCCAGTTTTCAAGCAGATAGTCTGTATAACCCAGAACTACCTTCGGCGTTCCGTCAATATTTGTAAGATAGCTTTCTGCCGGTGTAGGATACTGGCTTTTTATATTTTGATCATAATTAGAGAAGTCGATCAATGTCCTCTGTAAGACTGCATTACCGCTTATGACAAACAAAAATATAAATAATCCAACAGCGACGACTTTTTTACATTTCATATTCCCACTCCTTGATATTTATAAAATAAATTTTATTTATAAAATAAATTTTATTTAAAATAAATGATAAAATATTATTCATTAAATCGGCAGTTTTTGAAATACCATTATCTTTTTTAAATAAAATTAATGAAAATTTGGCTTAAACCATATTATTCTTTAAAATATTATTCTCAATAATTTTTCCGGCTTGAATTATATTTATATAAATCCTATATTGAGTAATTTTTTATATTAAACATAGTTTATTAAACAACTTATCAAATACTACTTTTAAGTTTTTACTTTATACTTTCTTCTGATACAATGTATAGGTTTATTAGATTATTAGATAAATATTTGATAAGAATCGTTGTTTAAGTAAATATAAAATAAAGGAGACAATTAATGGCTGTTCTTGAAGTGATGACTTATGGCGCGCCAGTTCTTAGAAAAGAGGCTGAGGAAGTTACTGAAGTTAATGACGAAATAAAATTATTAATCAAAGATCTTGAAGATACACTTGCCCAGCAGGATGGCATAGGATTGGCAGCTCCGCAGGTAGGTGTACCTAAAAAGTTATGCTTCATTGATCTGACAAAGGCCAAGGGGGAAAGAAAAATAGTTTTATTAAATCCAAAAATCATATATCAATCTCATGAAGAGACAATTTATGAAGAAGGTTGTCTTTCAGTACCCGGTGTCTGGGGGAATGTGTCCCGTCCTAAGACCGTTAAAGTGAAAGGTATTCTGCCATCAGGAAAAAGTTTAATTATTGAGGCTGATGATATGTTTGCAAGAGTTCTGCAGCATGAAATGGATCATCTTGAGGGGAAGCTCTTTATAGACTATATATCCAAAGAAGACAGGGATAAAAATTTAGAAAAGATCCATGCGATTATAGAACAGAGCAGAAAAAAGCTTGGTAAGGTCAATTTATGAAAGTGGTTTTTTGGGGCAGTTCGGATTTTTCAATGCCTTCGCTTAAATTGATCAATATTAACCATACTATATCTGCTGTGATTACAAATCCAGATGCCTGCTGTGGGCGCGGAATGAAGGAATTATGTGTGACACCTGTAAAAAAATTTGCGCTTGAAAATATATTTTCTATTCTTCAGCCAAATAATTTGAAGGAAGAATCTTTTTATAATGATCTTTCACAGATAGAAGCAGATCTTTTTGTTGTGGTTTCTTATGGTATGATCATACCAGAGAGGCTTCTTAAAATACCTCGCTTTCATTCTATAAATTTACATGCTTCACTTCTTCCAAAGTACAGAGGGGCATCACCGATACAGGCGGCGCTGGTCAATGGCGATTCAAGAACAGGGGTGACCGTTCAATTTATGTCTAAAGAGATGGATAAAGGGGATATTTTATTACAAAAAGAATCGGCTATTTTTGATCATGATAATTATTTAACCCTTTCAGGCAGACTTTCGGAGGAAGGTTCGGTTTTATTGAACCAGGTTGTTGAATTGATCGAAAAAGGTGAAACAAAAGCTTTAAAACAAAATGATCCTGATGCGACTTATACAAAATTGATAAAAAGAGAGGATGGAAGAATATCTTTTTATAAAGAGACAGCGCGGCAAATTTTTAATAAATGGAGGGCATATTACTCATGGCCGGGGATTTTTACCGAATTTAAGAATTCGGAAAATCATTCAGATATAGGCGATTCTTCAGATCAGGGAAAAAAAATAATTGTTCATTTAACGGAAATAAATCTTGCTGAAGGAAAAAGAAATGCCGCTCCAGGCGCCATTCTCCGTGCAGATAAACAGGGGCTGGTTGTGGCATGCAGAGATGGGGCAGTGCAGATTAAGAAATTAAAACCGGCAGGGAAGAAAGAAATGGATTATTTGAGTTTTACCAATGGGTATAAACCATCGGAAAAAAAGTTTTTCTAGGGATATAATAGGAGAATTGGAATGGAATTTAATAAACAAAATATTGTACAGTTATTTATGAAATTGAGAGTATTTATTTTAAGAATAGAACAACACACAAGGAATTATTTCAGCGCCAGGGGCGCAGATATTTATACCCGCTTTGTAAGAAGAATGTTCTTTATATTCATTATCGCATGTTTTGTAGCCGGTATAACAATCTTTTTTGTACTTTTTATAGCGAGCATGGCAAAACCACTGACAAAAGTGCCTTCAGTAAAGGGATTGAATGTTGTGGAAGCAGCACTTCAGATTCAGGAGAAAGGGCTGGCTGCCGAAATCGATAGTAAATTTGACCCGGATTTTGATAAATTTACGGTCATAGAGCAATATCCGAGAAAAGGTGCCACTGTAAGGTTGGGGCGGACAGTGACTTTGCTGGTAAGCATGGGTAGAGATGTTTACATCACACCGTCTTTAATCGGTTTAACCAGGCAGGAAGCTGAAAAAAAACTCTCGCAGCTTAATATAAATTATGAAATTACCATTATACAGACATCCGATTTTCCTGTAAATACTATTATCAGCCAGGATATCCCTCCGAATAAGCAAATGGACAGATCTGTAAAACTGAAATTGCTTGTAAATTCCGATGTGAGCAGGGGAGAAATCAAGATCGGTGATTATACACGGCAGAATGTCGACACTATTGTAAAAACTTTGTATTTAGGATCAATCCAGCCTGTTCTTGAAAAAGTAGCCACAAAAAACTCCGATGATGATGGTCTTGTTTTATCTCAAAGTATTGCGGCCGGTAATGTTGTCCCTAAGAATTCGGAAATCAAGCTTCAAATCGGTGTTTATGGGGAAGATGACCAGGAAAGGGATAAATATAATTATCACATTTTTACATATATACTGGCGCCTGAAATAAGTCTGTCATCCAGTAATACCGTGTCTACCGATTCCCTGCAGGGGCAGGACCAGGCAAATGTTGTAATCACTTGCGACGATGAAAAGAACGAACAGCAGGAAATTTATAATAAAACTGTTAGATATGGGGAGTTCATCATAACAACATTTAAGGCGTACGGCAGGGCAAAATTAAATCTTATCATTAACAACAGCTTTGTAAAAGAGGTTGTTTATGAATAAAAACGGAGCGCGGAATAAAATTGCGCCCTCAATATTTGCGGCCGACCTTTACGACCTGTCCAGGGCCGTTGAACTTTTTGAAAAAGCCGAAGTGGATTACATCCATTTTGATGTAATGGATAATAATTTCGTACCTAATATATCCTTCGGCGCTAAACTTATTTCCGATGTTATATCCAGGACGAATATTCCTTCCAATGTTCACTTAATGATTAACCTGGATAGCTGCCAGAATCTGAAACATTTTTTAAATTTGAAAGTTCAGCATATCACGGTTCATCTTGAGGCGACAAGGAACTATATTCAGAATTTTATTCAAAAAATTAAAAAAAGCGGTAAAACTGCAGGAATATCTATCAAGCCTCGAACTCCAGTTGAAGTGCTTGAACCGCATCTCGATTTTATCGATTTAATTCTCCTGATGAGCGTTGAGCCTGGATTTTCAGGACAGAGATTTATCCCTGATTCATTAGAAAGGCTGAAAACATTAAAAAAAATGATTGGCGGCAGGAATATCGATTTACAAATTGACGGCGGTATAGGCAGGGATAATTATAAAGAGATACTATCCGCGGGTGCTAATTTTCTGGTTATCGGTACGGCTTTTTATAATGATAAAGATCCCTGCGAATGGGTCAGGTCTATAAAAGAATTTTCTTCCACATAAGCCATCCGAGATAAATAAAAACAATTGAATATATGAGCAATCCTGCAGAAGCTAAAGGCCTCCATAATAATGGCCCGAAGCTGTAAAAAAGAGCTCCGATAATCATAATAATTCCCAGCCATATTGTTAAAGTTTTTGATTTTATCAATCCTATCCCAAAAAAGATATTTCCTGATGAAGCCGATATTAAAAATATTGATAAAAATAAAACAACCAGTGGTGATTTTATAATCAATTGATCCTGAAATAACGGCAAGGCAGGATTATAATTGGCAATAACGGGATACAGGCATATTTCCCATGTCAGCTCACTTATCTGTAATACGAAAGTTAAAGTTACAAGTATGAAACCTATCAAACCGATTATACCGGATTTTTCCATAATTTTGGAGTATAAAGCGATAATACCGAATAATGACAATAAAACCCCGGGAAAAACAAAACAGCTTACAAAAAGCCAGTTTTTATTGAGAACAAGAGAAGCGAAATCCGTTTTTGCAAGGTTTAGAGGCAGTAAAGCCTGCGATAAAAATACATAAACAATAAAAACTATCCCTGCAAGGATTAAAGATATTCCGCCGGTCTTTAAAACATTTTCTTTTTTCATTAAAACCTCCTCAATAATATTTTATAATAAATTATAATTTATTTCAGCAAATTGGATATTAATTGAATTTATCGGTTTCAATATAAAAAAAGGTTTAATAATAAAATTTTGATCTTGATTTTTTTTTAACTATATACTAAATTTATGAAGCAGTCATTGAAAATAAATAAAATCTTGGAGGATATTATGGAAAAGGTATGTAAAACTTCAGATTTATTAAGTGGAAGTATGAAAGGCTTTACAGTGAACCAAAAGCAGATTTTGATTGCGAATGTTGAAGGCAATTTTTATGCGGTTGATTCCATTTGTACACACCATTATGGTTATCTGCCCAAGGGAACTCTTCAAAAAAACATAGTTATCTGCCCTGTCCATGGCGCTCAATATGATGTTACAACCGGTAAAGTATTTAAAGATATACCCGGATTGATGAAAATGATGACAGGCGGCGGGGCAAAAGATTTGAATTCTTATAAAGTTGAAATTAAAGATGGATTTGTCTTTATTGACGCTTAAAAAGATTGGATAATTAGTCAAAAAATCAGTATTGGAGGAATATTATGAAAGCCATTATAATTCATGAATTCGGCGGGCCTGAGGTTCTTAAATATGAAGATACACCGGTACCGAAGCCTTCGGCTGGCCAGGTTCTTGTCCGTGTCCATGCCGCCGGTGTAAATCCAGCCGATACATATACCAGAGCCGGAGGTTATGCTGTTAAACCTTCTCTTCCTTTTACACCCGGAACTGACGGAGCGGGTATAGTTGACTCGATCGGGAGCGGTTTTACAAAGTTTAAACCCGGAGACCGGGTATATCTTGCCAGGTCTTTGTCAGGCACTTATGCCGAATATGCTCTTGCGCTTGAATCGCAGGTGTACCGTCTGCCGGATAACATTTCTTTTTCACAGGGTGCCGGAGTTTATGTCCCTTACGGAACGGCTTATCATGCGCTTCATCATCAGGCAAACGCCAGGGGAGGAGAAACTGTCCTGATTCATGGCGCAAGCGGGGGCGTAGGCATAGCTTCGGTCCAGATAGCAAGGGCAATGGGCCTTACCGTATTCGGTACAGCAGGCAGTACCAGGGGTATGGAACTTGTCAGAAATGAAGGATCGCACAAAGTCTTTGACCATAAAAGTCCCCATTATCAGGATGAAATTATGAAAGAAACTGAAGGTAAGGGTGTAGATATAATCCTGGAGATGCTGGCAAATGTCAATCTTGGAGCCGATCTCAAAATGACTGCTAAAAACGGAAGAGTCATCATTATCGGCAGCAGGGGAGAAACAACCGTCAACGCGCGAGAGCTTATGGGGCGCAGGGCCGCCGTCAAAGGTATGATGCTCTGGATTATCACGGATGATGAAGCTTCCGACATCCACGCAGGGATAATTGCAGGACTTGAAAACGGTACTCTCCGCCCGGTTGTCGGAAAGGAAATACCGCTTTCCGAAGCTGCCCGTTCACATCTGGATGTTATGGCTCCGGGGGCTTACGGAAAGATTGTGCTGATACCTTAGTTGATTTAACACAGGCGCTTTTTTCATTGTTTTGATTTCATTTGTGCCGATTTTATAAATTTACCCATTGAAAATATATATGCTATACTGTTTCAAGGGAGTGAAAATGAAAAAAGCGGTTTTAAGAATTATTATTGTTCTTAGCATAATTATAGTCTTTTTATCAGTTGTAACTTTATTATATTTTTTAAAATTTAACAGTGAAATAAAAAAGATGTCGCCGTTGCCTACCCAATTTATAACTGATGGAATTTATTCGGTAAAAACCGAATTTGTGAATTTTTATATCATTCAAAATGATGATAATTATATAGCAATTGACGCCGGGAATGATATTAAGTTAGCAAGTATAGAATTAAAAAATATGAATATAGATATTCAAAAAGTAACGGGTGTTTTTCTGACGCATAGGCATTTTGACCATATAGCAGCATTAAAGCTCTTTAAAAATGCAAAAATATATATCTCGAAAATTGAAGGGTATAATGCCAAATATAACTCAAATTATATTTTCTTAGAAGATAATCAGTTAATTGAAATAAATAAATTAAAAATTAAATGCATTCTTACACCCGGACATACAAAAGGCTCAATGTCTTATTTGATAAATGGTAAATACCTATTTATTGGTGATACAATGAGTTTGAATAACGGACATGCCGAATTGTTCAATAAGTTTTTTAATTCCAATTCCGAAATCCAAAAACAATCAATTAAAAAAATTAGTTTGATTCCTGATGCAAGTTATATTTTTACTGCACATTATGGTTATTCAAGTGATTTTAAAAGATGTTTTGAAGAATGGCAGTAAAAATATTCAAATCACACAAATACTCATTTTTAAAGCGGTAACCAATCTCCCGGGATATTATCCCGGTGCTGACGGGAAGATTGTGCTGTATAAAATCATTCAAGCCGAAAATATCTTAATGGATTATATAAGCGTTGTAATGCCTTTTCGATTTTTTCCGCCGGATTCATCAAGAACAGCCTTTAAACCCGGTATTCTTATTATAAAGGATGCCGTTATCCAGCTCAATATAACAGTTAAAGCGGCTTGTAGCAGAAATTTTATAAAAGAAGGTATCATTATATTTCTGGTGAGATATTGAATTGTAAAAAGAATATTAAGATGAATGATATATACAGCAAAACTGCTTCTTGAAATATTCCGCAAGAAAGGGGTATCTCTGTCCAGTGTTTTACGAGATACTGCGATAATAGTGAAGAAAAATGACATGGTTTGCAGGCAGCTTGTTGAATTGTACAGCAATTTCCATAAAATCGTATCATAAATGTTGTTAACAATAATTATAATCATTATGATTGATGATATCAGAAAAATTGGAACCCAGATAAAAATATTAGGTGTAAAGCCTTTCTCGAACCATTTCTTCCTGTATGCGTATATGCCGAGTAAAAAATAACAGAAATAAACCGGTATTTTGATTGTTTGGAATTCAATGATATAAAGCCTGGTCCACACATAATGTTTGACAAAGAGATTGATGAAGAGGCTTAAAATCGTTGTTATTATAAATAAGCCGGCCAGCATTGCAAAGGATGGTTTTGACTGTATTTCCTGCTCCAAATCCTTTTTACTCTTAAAAGATGAGTAAAAAATGGCGGTAATAAGAAAGAAAGTCATCAGGATTCCCAGGAACCAGAAATGGAATTGGGAAAAATTCTTGTACTGAAAAAAAGATATTATGAAGCCAATAAAATTAAAGGCTTGTCCGTCTGAGTAAGACGCCATTGCTTTTAATAGCGGGGCCAGGACCACCGATCCTGCTATAAGAGGAATTCCCAGCCGCAAAAGTTTCCCTTTTATGAAACCGGGCCCATTTTTTAACATCGACTTTGGCATAAAAAATCCGGCAGCGAAGAACATTGGAGGCATCAATACGCAACTATCCAGAAAAAGGACAATTATCCAGAAGTTTTTATCAGGTCTCGGATAATGGATAAAATTGGGGAAAACCGGTGTGAGAAAAGCAATTGAAGAATGCAGTACAATTACAAGCAAAATGATGATTACCCTAAGGCCGTCAAGAAAGTATAACCTTTTAGACTCGTACATATAAATTTCTCCTTCATCAATAGTCTTAATTATCCGTTTCTTAGCCGATGTATAATTTCACCTAATCCGGGTCTTTTACCATACATCAGAAGATAAATCCTGAAAACCCTGATTACCAAAAGCAGGCTTCCGATGATGAAAAGTACAAGAACAGCAATACTGACTGCCAGTTCCGGCGCAGGGATTTCCGATATACCAAGCCTGAGCATTGTTTCAACCGGAGCTGTGATTGGAAAAATCGTAAGGACAGCCCAGATTGGATTTTTGGGGAAGTATAATTGTAAGGATAAAAACCATAGAGGTGTATAGCCAAGAAGCGTATAAATTAATGATAACTGCTGTCCTTCACGGGCATTGGGACAGATGGCGCCAATACCAACCGAGAGTACGGCAAATAATAAATAACCGAGAATAAAATAAACGGTTCCAAGGATAATAAAGTTTGCCGGTATTTGTATATTGCCGATAAAGCCGCTAAAAGAAGCTAGAGCAAGGTTTAATAAAAGAGGAGCGGAGACCAGCCAGACTAAAACCTGCATAAGCCCCGCGGCTCCTAATGCCAGGACCTTACCGATAATTAATTGACGGATGGAAACCGATGACAGCAATATCTCCATAATACGGTTCTCTTTTTCCTCTCCCAATCCATGGATCAAGTAGCTTGAAATGAACATCAGGGAAAAAGCAAGCAGAAAGCTGAAAATTCCGGGTATTATGATATTTCCTATCCCGCTTTGTTCTTTGGCCTCTGTTCCGGTTTTTGTAAGACGGGTAATTTTCAGGTTCAATTGGGATTCTATCAGGGTAACAATATCCTGAGGTACTTTGCCTGTAAGGAGATTACCTGTAATAAAATTCTTAATTAAAGCTTTTACTTCAGGAGGAGTATCAACCTCTTTCTCAAGGGTATACCTGTGGATTGCCCCGCCTGTTAAAAAATCAGCCGGTATGATAAAATATTCCGAAATATCATTTTTGATTAGGGCTTGAACTGCATCGTCCTTACTATCGAAATAAACGAGCTTTATGTTTCCCTGATCATTATTACTGCTGAATTTGCCGGTTCCGTCAACATATCCGACGGTCTTTATTTTTATAGCCGGAGGCTTTGTAAATGCTGATACGAGCTGTCCGAAACCTATACCTAATAACACCAATAAAGGTACGATCAGGGTCATAATAATGAACCCGGCTCTTTTTACCGTATATAGAAATTCATG
The DNA here is from genome assembly GCA_963783575.1 of uncultured Spirochaetota bacterium. GTDB lineage: Bacteria > Spirochaetota > Brevinematia > Brevinematales > JAOACQ01 > CAWEAK01. The sequence continues at coordinate 32,934 of CAWAOD010000013.1, forward strand.
TTTGAAAATCAAATATGTTTTATTCATTTTTTTTACCTGCCAATTTTAAAAATATTTCATTAAGCGAAAGGGAAGCCATTTCAAAGCGGTTGATTTTAATTCCACGATTTAACAAATTTTGAAGAATCAGTTGAGGCGTTGTGTCCATATCCGGAATCAATTCAATAAAACCCTTCTGCTTCCTTATTTCTATTACACCCGGAATTTTGCCGGCTTCTCCCTCAATATCCACAAGAACAGAATGGTTTTTATATCCCGACTTGATTTCTTTCAGATTTCCGTATAGGACAGCTCTTCCATTGTTTATCATAAGTACGCGGTTGCAAAGTTCCTCAACGTCATTCATTTGATGCGTACTCAGTATTATCGCTTTGCCCTGATCTCTCAAACTACCCAGCATTCGCTTCAATAAATCGGTGTTTACCGGGTCAAGACCGGAAAAGGGCTCATCCAGAATAATTAATTTTGGGTCGTGTATGATAGTAACAATTAATTGTATCATCTGACCCATACCCTTGCTCATTTCCTCAATCTTCATTTTTTTGTTCGCCTGCATACCGGTTTGATTTAGCAGTTCATCGGCTTTGCTTTCAGCCGAATGCCTGTCAATGCCTTTAAGAGAAGCAAGGTAAATTATAAGATCAATAGCCGTCAGTTTTTTGTATAAGCCTCTTTCCTCCGGCAGGTAGCCGATTTGGTTCTTAATGTTTTCATTCATCAAATTGCCGAAGATTGTTATTCTGCCCGAATCCGGTTTGATAAAATCGAGTATCAGCTTGATGGTCGTGCTTTTACCGGCGCCGTTAGGGCCGATCAAACCTAAAATTTCTCCGGGCAAAACTGTAAAAGATATATCCCTGACTGCCTGTTTGCCTGAATAGGATTTGACTATGTGGTTGACTTCTACTGCTGCCATTTCTGTTACTCCAATATTTTAAAATTTCAAAGTTTTGTATAATCCAACAATCAATATCAGGTATAAAAAAACTTAAAGAAAACAATAAGATTAAGTATCCATTTGCTGATTTGGGGGTATGCCTGCCGGATCAAATCTTTGATTTGAACCGATGTTGCGGTGGTGGCATTTAGAATATATTTTCCCGTTGTATGCCCTCCCATTGCGACTACTCCATAGGCAACCCCGCCGCCGGATATTAAACCGAAGGCGAAGCCGCCAAATGCTGTAAGCCCGAAGACAATCCCTCCCGCAGCCAGTAATCCCGCGGCCACACCGCCAAACGCAATTATCCCTGCGGCAAAACCGCCGAAAGCAAGAAATCCGCCGCTGAAGGAACCGAAGGCGGCCAGCCCGACTGGAAACATACCGAAGCATAATCCTCCAAAACAGAATCTTCCAACCGCAATTGCGCCGATTGCCCGGTTACCGATTGCAATAATACCTCTGGCTGTGCCTGGTTTAGCATTCAGATGGCGGCGGAATTTAATATGAATAAGAGGCAGGCCAAAAATCTTTATTTTACTGCTGTATTCGAAGTAATCAGCCAGAAGCCTGCTGACTCTAAGACGTTCCCGTACCAGGCGTTCTATAACCTCACTTTTATTTTCGTAAACGGAATCCATAAACTCTACGGCCACTTCGGCAGGATTACCCATTTTATTGATTACAATATCTATGTCCTCATTTGATGAAGCTTCAGTGATATGCAAACGCAGGTCCTGCGCTATACGCTTTTTAAGCCCATCATCGACAACAAGACCGTCGATTACTCTATTAATAAAACCTTCAATCTTATTTTCCATTTTCGGGTTCCTCCTCCAGAATAAGGTTAATTCCATTGATTAAACCATAAAGTCCGGAAATGAGCCTTGCAAGTTCCGCAGTTCCTTCCTTCGTAATCTGGTAATATTTTCTCGGCACTGGTCGTTTTTCGATACCTCCGCGGTCAGGTTCTTCCCAAAGGCTTGTTATAAACCCGTCATCCTCAAGCCTGTATAAAACCGGGTAAAGAGTACCCTCTTTCATTTTGAAAACTCCTTTGCTTTTACCGTCAAGTTCCTGCAGGAGCTGATAACCGTACATTTTCTCACGGCTTAAAAGCTTCAAAATCAGGATCTCAATAACTCCTTTCTTAAGCTGGCTGGAATCACCCATAAAACACCTATTTATACAATATACTTAGTATAACTAAGTATATTGTATAATAAATTATTAGACTTGTCAATAGTTTTATAAAATAATATTTTTTCCAGTATGTTTCAAAATACGGATATGATTAAACATTAATCATATAATAATTTATGTGCATAATATTTATTCTTGATATAATAATAATGTATTATTATTATGCATTTTATAAATCATTAAATACCATGATATCATCATATCATATAGAGAGTTAGTATTATTAATGGTTAATATATAATCATATTGGCATAATATATGCATTATAAATATATATATTAATTTCAGAAAAAAGGAGGACTTTATGTCTGAAAGACAAATTACGTCTAAACAAATAGTACCGTCGCTTGGTCTAATGGGCGCCGCTATGAATGCAATGGCGCTTATAGCGCCCGGAGCTTTTCTATGGATCACGTACCAGCTTCAGACCGCAGCAACGGACCCCAGCGGTGCTTCTGCCGCCCCTGATATGTGGGCGGGTATTCTGGTGGCTTTGGTTCTTGCTTTTTTAACGGCTCTTTCTTATGCGGAAATGGCAAGGATCTATCCGGAGGCAGGCTTTGCCAGCTGCGCTTATTTTGCGGAAAAGGCTTTTCTCGATTCACGCAAGGAAAAACGTGCCGGGCCGACTTCACTGGCGCGGTTGTCCAAACTTGTTACCGGATGGGCAGCCCATCTTTTCTACTGGGTTTACCCCGGCGTTATGGTGGCTATGATGGCAACACTTATCGGCTACATATATAATGCTGTGACAGGACAGACGCTTTCCATACCTGTGCTTACTGTAATCGGCGTTATTTTCGCATTTGTCACAGGTTATATAGCATACAGGGGAGTCACCGGTTCGACAAAAACTAATATTGCAATAAATATAATCCAGTGGGTAGCGATTATAGTGTTTAGCGGACTTGCAATATGGTACAGGATATCGAATCCTGAACATGCCGCAACGTGGTCTTTTAACGGAGGATTCGATATTATTAAGTTCCATAATATCAAAGGCGTTCTGGTTCAATCAACGATCGCAATCCTGATCCTTGTCGGTTTTGAAAGCGCAACGGCAATGTCCGCAGAGACAAAACAGCCAGGGAAAAATATCCCAAAAGCGATAATCCTGGCTCTTTTTGTCCAGGGTGTTATCGCATACCTTTTTGAATACTTTGCCGCAAATCTTATGGTCAGTGAAAAACTGACCGGGTCAGTTGCCGTAGCCGCAACAGCAACAGCCGCGGTATCAACAAAAGTAGTGACCGGCTTTGACGCGCTTGCGGTTTCTTCCGCTCCTATCGGTGATATGAGCAGGCTTATCGGCGATCATCTGTTAGGAGGTATAGGTTTTGGGCTGATGATAATCATGGCAATAACCGTAGCAATAGCTGTTGTTGGGACAACTTTGAGCTGTATGAATACGGCAGTGCGTGTAACAAACGGCCTGGCTGCCGACAGGGAACTCCCTGAATTTCTGAGCTTCATTCACCATGATAACAGGACTCCGCATACGACAATTTGGGTGCTGGTCGTTATCTCCTGTATAATAGCCGCTATTGGAGTCCAATCGGTTGTAGGTTTGACGGGTATTACCCTGGCATCGAACTTCGGTACTTTTGTCCTGTACGGCCTGGTCTGCGTATGGACAATAATAGCTTTTAAAGACCGCAAGGACTTTAACCTTTTAAGGCATGGCCTTGTTCCAGGTTTTGGGCTTATACTTAACATTCTTATGCTTGCGGGAATAATATACCTTAACTTAACAGGCACTGCGGATAATAAAGCGGAGGCAAAAATATGCTTTTACATAGCGGGCGGTTTTGCGCTCTTGAGTTTCCTGTATGTAATGGTAACAACGGTTAAAAAGAATTATAGTATGAAAATGATTACTGCGATGATACGCCCCGAAAAACTGGGAATACTGGTTGCCGTATTAAAAGACGAATCGCTTGTCCAGGGTATGACCGTGACAAAGGTTAAAGGTTTCGGACGTTCATACGGCAAGATAGATCTAGATGAAGCAATTGATGAAAAAATCAGTTTTGTCCCTAAAACACGGGTGGATATAGTAGTAAATGACTGGGATGTCCCACATGTTATGACAATAATGAAAGAAGTGTTAAAAACAGGAAAATCCGGTGACGGTAAAATCTTCGTAATCGACGCAAAGGAAGCCTTAAGGGTTTCCTCCGGCGAAACCGGCGTCGAAGCGGTATAGGAGGCAGGATATGAAAAGAATAGAAGCTATCATCAGGCCCGAAAAAGCGGGCGCAGTGGTTACAACCCTTGATGCAGTAGGCCATCCCGGTATAATGATAAGTGAGATTGAAGGGCATGGAAAACAGCATGGAATGGAAGATAATGTCCGCGGTAAAAAATATAAAATCGACCTGATCACTAAAACGCGAATAGAGATAATTGTAAAGGATTCTGATGTAAATAGGCTTGTCAAAGCCATACGTGATATCGCTGTCACAGGCGAGATCGGCGACGGTAAGATTTTTGTCCATCCCGTTGATGATGCGATAAGGATAAGGACCGATGAAAAAGGCGATGATGCCATATAAACCTTTAAGTAAAATACTCCGGGGTTTTGCCCCGGGGTATTTGTTTTTAAATTTCAATATGAATTATTATACAAATTTAGCAAACCGGAGGCGGGTATGAAAAGAATAGAAGCTTACATCCGGCCTTCCCGTCTTTATGAATTGAAGAACAAATTGTTTAAAAACGGGTTTGTCAATTTAACTGTCATTGAAGCCGGGGAATTTAAATCCAGGGAAACAGAATTGAATGCGCTGGATACGACGATGGTTCCTAAAGTAATTGTAATCATTCTGGTGGCCGATGATAAAAGGGTTGGATCGCTGCTTCAATTGATGCATTCGGTTTGTTTCGACGGTGAATGCGGCGACGGCAGGATACTGGTTGAAGAAATTAAGGAATGGATTTCGGTGTGATTTTATTTTAAAGAATCCTTTCTCGCCGCTTCATACATCACAACGGCAAATGCGTTGGCGACATTCATGGAGTTCTTTACTCCCAGAAGAGGAATTTGTAAATATTGATCGCAAAGATTAAGGACATCCTCGGTTATCCCGAATTCCTCATTACCAAAGATGAAAGCCGTATTTTCAAATTTTTCAAACTCAAAAAGAGGGATTGAGTTTTCGACAGTTTCAACTGCCGCGATTTTATATCCCGAATCGCGGTAAAATTTTACTGCATTTGCTGTTTCCTTAAAATATTTCCATGGGACGGAATTGAGAGTTCCCATGGCGGTTTTTTCTAGCTTGATTGAAGGCGGATGAGGTGTTATACCGCAGAGGGCAATTTCACCTGTTCCCAGGCAGTCCGCGCTTCTAAAAATGCTGCCGGTATTGAAAGCAGAGCGGAGATTGTCCAGGATAGCAAATATCCGGAATCGTGCCGGGGGTTTAACAACGCCGGTATTACCGGAGTCAAACTGCTTGACATGAACCTCAAAGTCAGGTTCGTTTTTTGTTTTACCGATCAATTCGAGCAGTTCATAAAAGCAGAAATTCAGCCTCCCAATCTGCAGTTTTCTTCCCATAAGATTTTCAATATCATTGATATAACTGTTTATTATTTCCCCTGCTTTTAACAGTTGATTTTTATCCGGATCTTCACTGATATATTTCAGGTATGTTTTTATTTTATCCAGGTCTAATACATTTTTTTCAGCCAGAATGTTTTCTGTTTCGCGTACGCATTGTGTGATTTTATAAAGTTTCTGCTTTAAATTCAGGCTCTGGAAAAGAATCCCGCTGATCATCATGCTTCCTTTTTGAATAGATTGAATGGTTAGTTAATACTTGACTATACAGCAAAACTATAAAAATTTTTAACTTCTCAGTCAATACTGGCTATTATTAATTTCTGTTTTACAGGAAGGCGGGAAGGCACGAAGTTTATAATATTCAGATTAGTATAACATTTTCAATATTTAGAAAACAATATTTTTTTTTAATATACAATTTGATAATTGTAAATCCTCATTCTTCTTGCCTTACCGCCTTCCTGTAAATTTAAGCCACCATAATACAACTATACATTTGCATGTCCCCTGCCGTTGACAATAATAAAATTTTCGAGTTCGAGATAAGCGAAATCTTCATGCATGGATTTTATTTTCAACTCAATCTTCTTAACCAGTTCGAAAACCGCGCTGACAAATTTCATATCTACAAATCCAGCGTATGTTCCGAGCATTTTAACCTCAAAGGGCTTAATCTTCAAAATTTGTACAAGCTTACTTTTATCCCTAACGGCGAAATAACCCCACAAATGCCTAGCGGTCCTTAGAAGCATCGAGTTAAGACGGGTTAAAGGCTCTCCGGTGAGCCTCAAGTCGGACATCGCATTCAGCGCTTTTTTAAGATCGCGCATAAATATGCCTTCGATAAGATCAAAAATATCCATATTCGGAGTTCTTGCAAGAAGTTTTCTGGCATCCTCAATTGCGACCTTTTTACTGTTTCGTGAAAAAGTTATGAGCATATTCAGCAGCAAATCCGCTTCCTCGCTGTCCTCATTGGCCATGGAAACTATAAAATCGGGAATCTCATCTTCAAATTCTATTGAATTTTCAGCGAGCTTTTCTCGAATATAACGGATCAGCTCATTTTTATAGAGTTTTTTAAATTCGACGGTTTCACCGCCGATAGCCCTGACTCTTGAAATAATATCCGGGTTAACCTCCGGTGTAAGAATCCAGAGTGATGCGGCGGGATTTAAATGATCCATGTAATTATTTAATCTGTCCTCAAAATCATTTCTGGATTTTTCGGATAATACGTCCAGATTTTTTACAACAACTATATTGTTTGAACTGAATAGCGAATCCTGGCCGCACTGGGAGAATATCTCATCGAAACCGGTTTCATCGGCATAATAGACGGTTATTTCTTCTTTTGAAAAGTTTTTCAAGTTTCTTGAAAGGAAATCACGTTTAAAGGCCTCATTTGGCCCTGTTAAAATAACTATTGGTTTCATTGGTAACACCTAAAAATTTAACTTTGTCCGGCATCTTGGAATATTCAATCTGCCAGCCGTTTATAACGGCTTCGGTGGTATGCTTTGCGGCATTTTCCAGAACTACTTTTAATACGGTGTCGGGTTTGTAATAATTTGTATCCAGCACCAGAAGATCTTCAACAATGGTTTTATCATTTTGTAAGAATTTTTTATCACTGTCAATGACCGAATAGTTGATTGTAAGTGTATATATCAAGCCGTCCAGGTTTGTCACCCTTTCCGCCGGCGATGTGAAATACGATTCAAGGCTTCCGCTGATAACAGCCTGAGCGTTCTGGATTTTCTTCTCAACCGACAACCCGTTTTCAGCAAGATTGATTTTAAGGAGCCTGTCGAAATTGTTTTGAATCCTGGAATCTCCGATAAAATCTGTGAATAATGTGACATAGACCTTATAAATGTTATCGGTTAACCCGGCGGTTTTTCCATGAATTTCTACAACATCATTGGTATAGATAGCCCTTTCTTCATTGTCTTTAACCGTTCTTCCGCAAGCTGTCAGTATTATAATAAAGCAAATTATTATATAATATTTTAAGAATTTCATATTCAGCCGTTTAAATTTTTTTCATCCAGGGCATTAATCCCCGCAGCTTACGGCCTGTCTCCTCAAGCTTATGCTCCGACCAGATTTTTCTTTGAGCGTTGAAAGATGTTTTATTAGCAAGATTCTCAAGCATCCATGACTTTGCGAATTCGCCTGTTTGGATCTTTCTTAAAACTTCCCTCATCCTGGTCTTTACCGAATCATCGATTATAAAAGCGCCTGATGTATAGTCCCCGAATTCGGCGGTGTTTGAGATGGAGGACCTCATGCCGGAAATACCTTCCGTATAAATGAGGTCGACGATTAATTTCATCTCGTGGATGCATTCGAAATAAGCCATTTCCGGGGGATACCCGGCTTCGGTGAGGGTCTCAAAAGCGGCCTTCATCAAATTTGTAACCCCGCCGCATAAAACCGCCTGCTCGCCGAAAAGGTCGGTTTCGGTCTCGTCCCTGAAAGTTGTCTCGAGGATAGCGGCTCTCGATCCGCCGATGGCTCCAGCGTATGACAGGGCGATTTTTAGCGCGTTTCCGGTATAATCCTGGTGAACTGCCACAAGGCATGGAACTCCCGCTCCCCTCTCGAACTCGGCTCGAACCATTGGGCCGACTCCTTTCGGGGCAGCCATAGCCACATCTATATTCTCCGGGGGTTCGATCTGACCGAAATGTATGTTGAATCCATGTGAAAACATAAGCATAGAACCAGGTTTCATTTTTTTCTCAATGGAATTTTTGAAAACGATTCCCTGAATCTCGTCGGGAATAAGCATCATTATAACATCGGCCCATTCCGCAGCCTTTTCTAAAGTCATGTTCTTTAAACCGTCAGATTCCACTTTTTTTATTGATGAGCTGCCCTCGCGGAGCCCAATTGTAACTTCAACACCCGAATCCTTTAGATTTAAGGCCTGGGCGCGGCCCTGACCGCCATAACCGATAACCGCGACTTTTTTTCCTTTTAAAATACCTTCATTTATTTCGGTTTTTTGAAATATCTTCATATTCAGCCTCTTATCAGGGCGACCTTGCCTGTTCTGGCCATTTCTTTAATCCCGTAGGCCTTGAGCAGGTCGACAACGGCATCAATCTTTTTGCTGTCGCCAGTAAATTCAACAGCTATTGTTTCGTGAGAAATATCGACAACCTTTCCTTTGAACACATCGGCTATTTCGATTATTTCCCTTCTTTTATTTGCTTCCGCTCCAACTTTAATCAGTGCGAGTTCCCTCGAAATGTGGTCCTGTTCCGTTAAATCCTTAACTTTTATGACATCGATGAGTTTATTAAGCTGTTTCTTTACCTGGTCTACAACCCTGTCATCCCCTTCCACTAGAATTGTCATATTGGAAACGGTCGGGTCTTCGGTCTCTGCAACGGCAAGGCTTGAGATATTGAAACCCCTTGCCGAAAATAAACCGGATACTCTTGCCAGGACACCGAAATGGTTTTCAACCAAAACTGATAGTGTATATTTCATGGTTATTTCTCCTCAATAAAATTTCTATTACTCTGGTTCTTATAAAAACTCGGGTGAGTAATATCAGGCAAGCCCTCCGATCATCTGCGTCAAATTGGCTCCTGCAGGAACCATCGGAAAAACATTTTCTTCCTTGCTTATGATAACATCCAGAATTGCGGGTCCGTCGTATGCGATCATGTCCTTAAGCGCGGCCTCAAGCTCGGAAGGTTTTGAAACCCTTTTCCCCCAAAATCCGTAAGCCTCAGCAATCTTTACAAAATCAGGATAATACTTACCGGTAGATTTATTTTCATGATGCTTTTCAAGCAAAACGGCAGAATATCTTTTTTTATAGAACAGCTCCTGCCATTGCCTTACCATTCCCAGATAGCTGTTGTCCATTATTACTACTTTGATATTAATGTCATTATTGATTGCTGTGGCGAGTTCCTGGATATTCATCTGTATTGAACCGTCTCCGGCAATATTGATAACCAGTTCCTTTTTTAATGCCGCCTTTGCTCCGATTGAAGCCGGCAGGCCGTAACCCATAGTACCCAAACCTCCCGAGGTAAGGAATTTCCTTGGGCTTTTAAAATTATAATATTGTGCAGTCCACATTTGGTGCTGTCCGACTTCGGTAGCTATTATCGCCTTACCTTTTGTCAATTCGCATATTTTTTCTATGACATACTGCGGTTTTATTTCTGTATCGCTTTTTTGATATGCAAGCGGGTATGATTTCTTCCATTCTCTGATCTGGTCTATCCAGGGCTTTATGTCCAGAGGTTTAATATCTTTTAAAAATTCAGTTAAAACTTCTTTTACATCTCCGACGATTGGAATATCAACAACAACTGTTTTACTTATCGAAGTCGGATCGATATCGATATGGATTATTTTGGCATTATGTGCGAATTCGTCAATCCTGCCTGTAACCCTGTCGTCAAACCTTGCCCCAATTGCTATAATAAGATCGGAATGGTGGATTGCATAATTTGCGAAAACTGTGCCATGCATACCGAGCATGCCAAGGTATAGCGGATCATTTAAATCCGATGGATAAGCCCCTAAACCCATCAATGTGGATGTGCAGGGAATTCCGGTTTTATTGACAAATTCCGTCAATTCTTTTGAGGCATTGCTCAGGATTACGCCACCGCCGAAATAAATCAGCGGTTTTTTGGATTGTTCCAATAAATTAAGCGCCTTCTTTACCTGGCCCAGATGAACCCTGACTTTCGGCTTATAACTTCTCAATTCCACTTTGTCGGGATATTCGAATTCAGCATTTGAAGTTAAAACATCTTTCGGCAGATCGATAAGGACAGGGCCTGGCCTCCCTGTACCTGCAATATAGAAGGCTTCTTTTACTATCCTTGCTATATCATTTGTATCTTTTACCAGGTAATTGTGTTTTGTGATCGGCCGAGTAATGCCGGTAATATCGGCTTCTTGAAACGCGTCGCTTCCGATCATCGAAGTAACAACCTGTCCGGTTAATGCAACCATAGGAATAGAATCCATATAAGCCGTTGCAATGCCTGTTACAAGGTTTGTAGCACCCGGTCCGCTTGTCGCCAGGCAGACACCGACCTTGCCGGTTGCTCTTGCATAACCGTCGGCGGCATGCGCCGCGCCCTGTTCATGTCGTACATGAATGAGATTGATGCCTTTTTCATCATATAATTCGTCAAAAAGCGGTATGACAACTCCGCCCGGATAGCCGAATATAGTATCCACACCCTCTTTTTTTAAGCTCTCTATCAATATTCTAGCACCATTTAAAACCACTTTGCACCTCCTCCACTTTTTATCGTATAAATAATAATTTTATAATAATTTATATTAAATTACAAATATCCAAATAAAGCAATATTTCATACAATTGCTTGACATACCAAAAAAATGAAAAAATAATGCTTTACTTTTAGACTTTACATGAATATCACTTTATAATATCATTTACCTATAACTTAAATTGAGAAATTTTTAATAATCTTACGATAGTGATTATAAGTTTCAAGGAAGTTTAATGAGCCAATATACAATGAGGTCGGGATTAAAGGTTTCCGAAGGGAGTCCATATCTTCTGGGAAGTACACTGGAGTCCAATGGATGCAACTTTGCCCTGTTCTCAAAAAATGCCACATCAGTGACCCTGTTGTTATTTAATGATTATACCGACTCCAGGCCCGCATACAGAATTAGTTTTAACGATAAAATAAATAAAACCGGCGATATCTGGCATATTTTCATTTGCGGTATTAGAGCAGGGCAATACTACGGATATAGTGTTGATGGGCCTTACCAGCCGGTTAAATTTGGGCACAGGTTCAATAAAAATAAGTTATTAATTGACCCTTATACAAAAGCTGTAAGCGGCCGTTATTACTGGAACGGAACCGATGCATACGGGTATTCGCCCAATTCCCGTTTAGGAGATCTGTCTTTTAACAAACAGAATAATTTTGGCTCGGTTGTTAAAAGCATAGTTGTCGGGGATTTTAATTTCAATTGGGAGGGAGACAGGCCTCTTAACATACCGATGTATGAGACCATAATTTATGAAATCCATGTCAGAGGCTTTACACAGGATAAAACTTCCGGCATCAAGCATCCAGGTACATATTTAGGCATAGCTGAAAAAATAGATTATTTAAAAGACCTGGGTATAACAACGCTTGAGTTGATGCCTGTCCAGGAATTCAATGAACTTGAAAACATTAAAAAAAATCCGGTAACGGGGGAAAAACTTAAAAATTTCTGGGGCTATTCACCCTTGGCGTTTTTTGCCCCGGATTCCTGGTATTCAACAGACCGAACGGGATTAAGTGCCGTAATTGAATTTAAGGAAATGGTAAAAGCCCTGCATAAAGCAGGTATTGAAGTAATCCTGGATGTGGTTTATAACCACACCGGAGAGGGGAATGAATACGGTCCCACTTTAAGTTTCCGCGGATTGGATAACTCAATTTATTACATGCTTGAAAATGGAAGGAATTATAAAAATTATTCCGGCTGCGGCAATACCCTTAACTGCAATCACCCGGTAGTAAAAAAATTGATAATAGACAGCCTGAGGTATTGGGTCATAGATATGCATATTGATGGTTTCCGGTTTGATCTTGCTGCTATTCTTGGGAGGGATGAGAACGGCAATTGGGTTCCTAATTATTCCGTTTTATCGGAAATCTCACATGACCCTATTTTATCAAACACAAAGATAATAGCTGAAGGGTGGGATGCCGCCGGGCTTTATGAGGTTGGAGGATTCCCGCCGGGATGGGCTGAATGGAATGCTCAATTCCGTGATGATGTACGCTGTTTTGTAAAAGGGGATAATGACAAAGTTGAATCCCTATCAAAACGGATTGCGGGTAGCGCCGATTTGTTTTCGTTTAAAGAAAGACGGCCTTATCAAAGTATAAATTTTATTACTGTTCATGACGGATTTACTCTGAATGATCTTGTTAGTTATAATGAAAAGCACAATGAAGAAAACGGCGAAAATAATAGTGACGGGTTGAATTATAATGCAAGCTGGAATTGTGGGAACGAAGGGCCGACGGGCGATCAATCGATCCTTGAATTGAGAGACAGGCAGATGAAAAATCTACTCGCTTTGCTATTGTTAAGCCAGGGAACACCAATGATAGCAAGCGGCGATGAAATGAAATTTACAAAAAGAGGGAACAATAATACATACTGTCATGATAATAGTTATAACTGGCTTGATTGGGAATCGCTGAGTAAAAACAATGAATTTTTTCAGTATTGTAGATTTTTAGTTAGTTTTCGGAAAAGCTATTCGGTTTTTAACCGTAAGAGTTTTATTATTGAAAATGAATTATCCGGAAACCTTATACCGCAAATTGTATGGCACGGGGTAATTCCATATAAGCCCGACTGCAGCGAGGAATCTCACTCTATCGCTTTTCAATTAATATTTCCAAGAGACGGGCAAAGGAAAATTAAAGATAGAAATTCGATTTATATGGCATTAAACGCATACTGGGAAGATTTGAATTTTACTTTACCACCTGCTGTTGAAAAAAAGGGCTGGTTGATATTTGTGGATACTTCGGAAATTCCTTCTTTTTTTATTAAAGGAAAAGATGTTAATAGAGATGAGATTATTGTAAAATCAAGAAGTTTGATTATTTTATCGGATAGATTATAAAAATCGGAGGTAGAAAATGGGTGTACAATACGCGAGTAATGCAGTCGAAGAAAGCAAATTATTTCAGTCCATTTACCCAAAGGGCTATGAACCATATAAAATTAAAGCATTTGATATCATTGTAGCTTTCATCCTGCTTATCATCGCATTCATCGCGTATGCAAAGAGTCTGGGACCATCGGTTATAGCAGGCGACTGCGGAGAGCTTACAACTGAAATTTATAATATGGGGGCATGCCATCCGCCGGGATACCCGCTTTACGGCATAATCGGCAAATTATATACATTCCTGCCGATAGGCGATATTGCTTACAGGGTTAATCTTTTTGCCGCTACAGCCGGAGCCGGGGCAGTTTTTTTCTTCTATCTTATTGTTGTAAAGTTTCTTGGGCTGAACCGTGATACTGGAAAACTCAGCTTTAAGATCCAGCTTCCTGCAGTCTGCGCTTCATTCCTGTTCACATTCGGTTATTCAAACTGGTGGTGCGTAGTTGGGGGAAAGTTTTATTCATTGAACACCCTTCTTGTTGCATTGATGATCTTTGTAATGATTCTCTGGTATGAAGAAATTATTTGCTTTCGTAATGAGGAGCGTCTGCATTTTGCTGAAAGAATGACCATTCTTCTTGCATTCTGTATGGGGTTGTCGCTGACAAATCACCAGCTTCCATTATCGTTTATTCTTGCTTATGTAATTTTCCTCCTGCCGGTTGCGATTATTATGGTGATTTCGGACAGATCAAAGGTTTTTAAAGAAGAAGCCAAAAAAAGATCCGGCATATTGCTGGTTTTTCTTGTGATGGCTTGCATAAGCATCTATCTTTTCCTGACTCATGGATATTTTAACAGGCTTCTTATGCCCGAGGATGTCCCGCCGATACTAACATTTATTTTTTTAGTTCCTTCAACTATGGCGGTTTATGCCATAGCTGTTAAACTATTAAAGCTTGCGCCTAATTGGGTTGACGATCTATCAAGAGTACTGGCTATCGGTATGTGGATGTTTATTTTTGCTGTGACACTTTATCTATATTTGATGATCAGGGCTAAAGCACTGGCGCCGCTGCCCGATCCCAAACCTCTAAGCTGGGGAGACACACAGACGCTTGATATCCTTTTCAACCATATGCTCCGCAGGCAGTATGGAATGGGCGGCGGAAGCGAATTCAACAATCTCCTCGGACAGATTAAAGCTGTGGGCGGTTTTTACGCCGATCAATTCCACTGGGTGAATCTTGTTGCCGCCGGAATAGGTTTAATATATTTCTTTATGAAGGATAAGATCTGGCCGATTTATACAATTATTGCGGTATTAATTCATGATTTTATGCTGATAAAATTCATAAATTTTGAAATTGATCCCAGGACTTTATCGTTCCAGGAATCTTTTTTTAATCAGGGTTTTATTTTTACCGCACTTTACATTGCTTTTGCTTTTCAGTTTTTCATGGATTTAACTTCAAGAGATTTTATTAAAAATGTCAGGCTTAGTTTATTAAAAGGAAGTGAAAATAAATAAATTACTAATTTATATTGACTGTGCGGTGTATATAGTTATATAATTAAATATAAAAAAAAGCGAGGATTTTAATCCTCGCTTCACCCACAAAGTGGGTTTGCAGAATTGGGAGGGGAATCTAATTCTGCATAATTCAATTGAATTATCGGATGATGATGTCCGAATTTAAAGATATTTATAAATATTTTTTCAAATTTGTTCAAAAATCAATAATTAAACTTTAAAAAATCCGCTTCTTAAACGAGGAATACTTTATTATAAACAAAGCTAAATTAATAATTTATTAAATGAAACCAATGAAATATTATTTAACAATGTTCATTAATTAAAGAATATAATACTGAATTATTTGGACAGGATATTATTCTTATGATATAATTCTTTAATAAATCTTAAAATATTATATTTTAATTGCGTTGCAGGACAATAAATAACATTCTTAATTGATAAACAAAGTGGTTGGTTAAAACGGGGGGGCCATGGATTACAGAAATGATGTTGTTAGGGTTGAGATTTTTACTAATTTTCTCTATCCCGGGATGATTTTAAAAGGCGATGGTTTCGATGAGAATGGAAACCAGGTAATATATAAATTAACTCCTATCACTCAGGAGCAAATAGAGTATATAAAGTCCAATGGAGTTAAGAAAATTACTTATACCAGGGAAAAGCTCAGGCTGAAAAAAGATGTCTCGAAATCCATGGTCAGCGAGAAAAATGTTGAAAAAGCTATTTCCATTATAGAAGATATACAGGGAGCAATAAAGACCGAAGGGGTAAAAGCTAAATTACCGGCGCAGGAAATCAGTGAGATTGTTAATAGCTTTATAGATGATATAAAAGGTAATGATGATGCTTTTTTGAACTTATTGGATCTATACCATTTTGATGATTATACATACACACATTCCATAAATGTCGCAACTATATCCATATTATTAGCGCACTCGCTGAAGCTTGATGAGGAAAAAGTTAAAATAGTCGGTACGGCAGGGCTTCTTCATGATATCGGTAAAACATTAATTCCGGGAAGTGTAATTGATAAAACCGAAAAACTGAGTGAGGAGGAATGGAAAATAATCAGGAACCATGCAGTTTATGGGTATAACATTCTTCATTCGGAAAATGTTTTTGTACCGCAGGTTGAGGCTGCAGTATTATGTCACCATGAGTGCTATACTGGAGGAGGGTATCCTTTTGGAGTTACACATGATAAACAAACGGCATTTTCTCAAATTTTGTCGATAGCCGATGTTTTTGATGCGCTTACTTCTAAAAGGCCATACAAGGAACCATGGCTTTTCAGCAAAGCATTTGCATATTTTATGGAAAATTCAGGGAAGAAGTTTAATCCGGCAATAACCCAGGTTTTTCTCAGAGATATGACTAAAAAAATTAATGAAGAGCCTATTTATCCTGATAAATCTTTTGTTGTATTAAATACCGGTGAAATAGGATATGTAGTAGGGCATAGGCAAAGTGTTTTTTCACTAAGGCCAATAGTTAATATATTTTTAAACAGCCACCTTAAAGGCGGAGCTGTTGACAAATTACTAAAACATCCCCTTCAGATAGACCTGGAAGCGGATTATTCCAGATATGTAATTAAAAGATTGATTGATCCTGATACCGTTAATAAATTCTTCGACCTTCTGGATAAAGAGCTTGAATAATACCTGCCTGAAAATTATGATTATCCAGTCTTAGGCTTCTTGATTTCTTTTTCTTTCAGTCAATTATAAATTAATTTTCTAATAATAAAATATTGTTAATAAAGCAACTGGATTTTATTGGTTTAACACATATAAAATTTGGAGAGTGGTGAATTGAATTATAGAAGCGATGTAATGCAAGTCGAAATTTTCACAAATTTCTTGTATCCTGGAATGATCCTGAAAGGAAAAGGATATGATGAGAAAGGTAATATTGTAGTTGAAAAAGATATTCCATTGACAAAAGAGCAGATTGATAAAATTAGAATTGATGGTGTCAAAAAGATTACATATTCCAGGGAAAAATTAAAATTAAAAAAAGATGTATCTGTATCAATGGTAAGTGATAAAAATGTTGAGAAGGCAATATCCATAATAGATGATATCCAGGGTTCCATAAAACAGGAAGGCTCAAGGGCGAGCCTGCCGGTACATGAAGTCGATGATATAATAAAAGATTTTATCAGCGATATTAAATCCAATGACAGTGCCTTCCTTAATCTTCTGGATTTATTCCATTTTGATGATTATACATACACACATTCAGTGAATGTCGCGACAATATCCATTCTACTTGGTTATTCGCTTAATCTTGATGAAGAAAAAATAAGGATTCTTGGAATATCGGGTTTACTTCATGATATAGGTAAAACCCTTATTCCGGAATCAATTGTTGACAAGGTTGAAAAATTGACGGATGTAGAATGGAAAATAATTAAAAATCATTCAGTCTACGGGTATAATATCGTTCATGCCGAAAAAATATTCGGGAACAATGTGGAAAACGCAATTTTACTGCATCATGAAAATTATATGGGCGGCGGATATCCTCTTGGAGTAAATAATGAAAAACAAACAATTTTTTCACAGACTTTATCAGTTGCCGATGTTTTTGACGCTTTAACTTCAAAAAGGCCTTATAAAGAACCCTGGTCATTCAGTCAGGCTTTTTCATTTTTCATGGAAAATTCCGGTAAAAAATTTAATCCTAAAATTGTTCAGACCTTTCTTCGCGACCTGGCAAAAAAAATTAATGAAGAACCTGTCTACCCGGTGAAATCTTATGTTATCCTTAATACGGGAGAAGTCGGATATGTAATTGACCACCGTTTAAGCCCATATACTCTGCGGCCGATTATTAATATTTTTTACAACCAGCATATGAAAGAAGATGAACTGAAAAAAATGATTAAAATACCACTTCAAATAGACCTGGAAGGCGATTATACTCGATATATTATTAAACGGCTTATTGATCCAGCACTGATAAAGAAATTTGATAACTTGACTGGAATTAATAAGTAAAATAAGTTAAAATAATCTGTAGTAATATAAGGAAATTTGGATGGTCGATTTTAATCAGATCAAATTTGATGAAAAAGGTTTTATTCGGGTAATTTTACAGGACGGACTTACCGGAAAAGTTTTAAAATTGGCGGCTATAGACAGGGTTTCACTGGAAAAAACTGTGGAAACAGGAATTTTTCATTTTTTATCTGAGGATAATCAAGAAAATCCATACCGGAATTTAAAAGTATATGATATATTTTACGATACAATTGAACCTTCATTACTGATTCAAATTAAAAGCGAAAGTCCGTCAGTTATACGGACCGATTACTGGTCGATTTACCGGGATTCCTTACTGGCTGATAATAAGATTTCCATTCTTGATTTTGTTTATGAAATAATAATGGAAAGAAAAAAAACAAAACCTGAAAATTCTTATGTAGCAAAAAAGATGAGCGAGGGGTTGGACCGTATATTGAAAAAAATCGGTGAGGAAGCCGGAGAAGTTATTATTGCTTCAAAAAATGCTTCAAAAGAAGAAATCGGCTGGGAAATGGCGGATCTTATCTTTCATTTATGGCTGATCTTAGGTTATTATGACCTGACTCCCGATATTATATATGAAAAATTATGGGAAAGACACCTTAATAAGACCTAAATTGTGCAGTTTTTATATTTATGTAAAACTAATATAGAAACAGGAGAATAAAATGAGAAGATTTTTTATACCTTCTGGTAATATAAACAATGGCAACGCAATTATTACGGGCAGCGATGTGCATCATATTCTGGATGTTCTGAGGAAAGGCGTCGGAGATACCATCCAGGCGACAGACGGTTTGGGAAATATTTTAACTGCACGAATCACTGGAATAAAGCAGCCTCAGATAAATCTTGAGATAATCGAAACAAAGCATCAGGAAGAAAGAAAAACTTTTATCAAATTGTTCCAGGCTATTCCAAAGGGCGGCAAGTTTGAATGGATAGTCGAGAAGTCATGTGAATTGGGTGTGAATGAAATTGTGCCTGTTATTACCGAAAGAACCATACCCAAATATAATAATGAAAGAGGGCTAAAAAAACTTGCACATTGGGAAAGGATAGCCCTTGAATCGATGAAACAGATAGGAAGAAATACTCCTATGTCGATCCATAAAACAATAATATTCAAAGATGTTCAGAGGATTTTAAAACCCTTTTCAAAAAAAATAGTACTTTGGGAATTAGAGGAAACTGAAGAATTAAAAACATTTTTACGGGAAAATAATAGTGCTGCAGAGTTTGAGATATTTATCGGGCCCGAAGGCGGATTTTCAATACAGGAAATCGATGATCTTAAGAATCTTGGGTTTATTACTGTTAGCCTGGGGAAAAGGATTCTCAAAGCCGAAACTGCAGCAATTATAGCAATCGGTAATATTTATTTTGAAATGGAAAACTAATGAGTTTGAATATTGATGATGCTTTATTTTATTGCTCCCAATAAAGACCAATGGACGGACTCCAAACTGGAAATCCGTCCATCAGCGGAGGTGCGATAAAATAAAACAAATACCTTTCTTTATTGATTCTATTCTATATAACCAATTATAATATGAAATTATGAAAGAAAAGTCAAGGATTTTAAATATAAATTTGGCAATAAAAATTATATTTAAATAGCGCTTTTAGACAATAATTCAGATTAATATAAATTAAACCTGTAAAGAACATAAATTAATTTAAGACATTTATTTGTATTTAGTCATTTTTTGCTAAAAATAGTGTTTTTGATTAGAATATTAACCTCAAAACATTTGAGTATACTGATATAAATAAGGGCAGTTTTAAAAACTCAATAAAAGTCACCCTGAGCTTGACAAATGGGTGATAAGTTTTGAGTAATTGTAACCATACTTCGTCAAGCTCAGTATAATAATGGCAGTAAAAAATGAGTTTTTTAGAACTGCCCATAATTAATTATTAGCTATTTCTTTATGGAGATGAGAATGAAATTATTCTGGAAAATAATCTTAATAATATTAGTCAGTTTATCTGTATTTTCAAGTTTATATTGTGATGATGAAGAACCAAAACAAATATTGAACGCCGCAGCGCTTGATCTAAGTCCGACTATTAATGGCCTTTTAAATAACGGCTACGGTATAGGAATTTCTTATGAATACGGATTCCTGGAAAGATTTTCCGCATTAATTACAGTCGGTTATATGGAAATTGGCGGCCCATATTTGACCAATAATATTTCCAATTATTATACAATCAGTTATGGAATCGTATTAAGATATTATGCTTACGGGGAAGCCATAGAAGGCGGTTTTATAGGGGTAGGAGCAAGGTACGGTCAGGCGAATTATTTGCTTAATACCGGAGATAGCCTTGGCGGTACAATACTTTATATTCCAGGGGAAATCGGCTACAAATATATATTTACCGAAGCATATAATCTGTTTGTTGAAGTATCCGTCGGTATGAGTTTTTATTATGCCCTTAGCGGTTATAATGAGGGTTATATGAATTTTACTGCCGGTGATTTTGGATTACGTTTTGGCGTAGCTTTCTAAAATCATGGAGTTTTTATGTCAAAAATGAAACTTATTATAGAATTCGTAGAATACCTAAAAAAAAATAAAAAGCTTTGGCTGATTCCGTTGCTGATAATACTTGGAATTATCGGGATTGCCGTTCTGATATCCCAATCGCAGGCCATTGCCCCTTTTATTTATTCGCTTTTTTAGAAGATTATGGACAACAAATATATTTTAGGAATATCCGCATTTTATCATGATTCTGCCGCATGTATCATAAAAAATGGCAGCATTATCGCCGCCGCGCAGGAAGAGCGGTTTACAAGGAAAAAAGGTGACGCGGATTTTCCCATTAATGCCATTTATTATTGCTTAAAAGCTGCTGAAATCAGTATTAGTGATCTAAGCGAAATTGTTTTTTATGACAAGCCGATACTTAAATTCGACAGAATCCTTGCTTCATATATTCATAATGCGCCAAAAGGTGTGGAATCATTTGTCCAGGCTGTTCCATTATGGTTGAAAAGCAAGCTCTGGGTTGAAGATACTATAAAAAAAGAACTTAATTTTAAAAATGATATTCTATTCACTGAACACCATCAGGCCCATGCGGCCAGCGCTTTTTTTCCATCCCCTTTTGATAAAGCGGCAATAATCACTATTGACGGAGTGGGAGAATGGTCTACAACTACCATCGGAACAGGAATCGGCAGTAAGATATCGCTTTTTAAAAAAATCGATTTCCCGCATTCCCTGGGACTGCTTTATTCGGCTTTTACATATTACTGCGGCTTCCGTGTAAATTCCGGAGAATACAAACTTATGGGTCTGGCTCCTTATGGAAAGCCGGTATATCTTGATATCATTAAAAAAGAGATAATTACAATCAATTCTGACGGTTCTTATGTCTTAAACGAAAACTATTTCAACTATATTTCCGGCTTAAAAATGATAAACAGCCGGTTTGAAAAGCTTTTCGGGCATAAATCGCTCAAACCGGATCAAAAGCCCGGCCAGTTTTATATGGATATTGCGGCTTCCATACAGAAGCTTTTTGATGAAATACTTGTCAGGATAGCAGTCGAGGCTAAAAGACTTACCGGGCTGGAAAACCTCTGCATAGCCGGCGGCGTCGGGTTGAACTGCGTTTCAAACAGCGCCATCCTTAAAGAGTCTGGCTTTTCCGGCATATGGGTACAGCCTGCCGCGGGAGACGCCGGAGGAGACTCTTGGCGCATCTCTTTACGTATATTATCAATACTTAAATAATGAAAGAGTAACGGACGGTAAAACCGATTTTATGGAGGGGGCTTATTTAGGTCCTTCATTTGATAATAATGAAATCAAGGACGCACTGGACAGGCTGGGAGCGGTTTATCATAATACTCCAGCGGATGAGCTTTTAAAAATAATAGCCGCAGCCATATCATCAGAAAAGGTAATCGGATGGTTTCAGGGGAGAATGGAGTTCGGGCCGAGGGCGCTCGGGAATCGTTCGATTTTAGGTGACGCCAGGTCTGAAAAAATGCAGTCAATGATGAACCTTAAAATCAAGTTTCGCGAATCCTTCAGGCCGTTCGCTCCATCCGTTATGGAAGAAAAATCAACTGAATATTTTGATATCGACAGGCCTTCGCCTTATATGCTTCTGACTGCACAGGTTAAAAGCGGCAAACTTGTAAAAGCAGATACCGATGGCAAAACCGGTATGGAATTACTTAAATTAAAACGGTCGGTAGTCCCCGCGATAACTCATGTTGATAATTCCGCGAGGCTGCAGACCGTTTCGGAAAAAACCAATCCATTGTTTTATAAATTGCTGAAAGAGTTTGAAAGTAAAACAGGTTGTCCGCTTATCATAAATACATCGTTCAATGTACGCGGCGAACCGATCATCTGCAACCCTGTTGACGCATATAACTGCTTTATGGGAACCGGGATAGATCTTCTGGCGATTGGTGACTTCATATTATATAAAGAAGAACAACCAAAAAATCCGGAGTTGAAGAAATGGAAAAAAAGCCTGATAAAGGATTGAAATTCAGGGAAACAAAAAAAATAAAAACGTTCGGCTATTATTTCGCACTGGGAATGGCATTACTTACATTAATCGGTTTATGGAAAAGCTTTAACCGGTGGATTATTCTATTTACTATTATTATATGTATATACCATGCCGTCTGCGCATTATTTTTTTACAGACTTTTAACTCCCACTTACCGGTTTATAAATTTTATTGGGAAAATTGCCGGTAATTTTCTTACTTTAGTTATATTTAGCGTAATATACTATGTTTTATTCACACCGGTTGCGTTATTAATAAGGCTGGCCGGAAAGGATGTCATCAGGAATAATTCTATCATACCTCAATGGAATGACATTCCGGCTTCGGAGAATGATCCGGAAAGGATTAAAAAGCTTTTCTGAAATATTAATATAAAGGCTTGCCGTATTTACTGTTAAGTTCATCGATCAGATCATTACGCTTCAAAGTCGCGAAATTGTTTGTCATATCTTCATAAATTATGCGATTCTTTTCTGACAACAGATAGGCAAACAGATAGTTTTTTTTGGACTCTTCAAAATTCTTTTCAATACTTTCCTCAAATTTGGCCTTTACATCATAAACATAATACATTCCAGGATATACAAATGTTCCGGAATCAAAATAATTTCGCGCGGAATTCGTATCATCTTTTTCAAGAAAATAATTTCCGAAAACGACAGGATCGACAAATTTAATACCGGAATTATTAAAAATATTTATCAAACCCTTATCCATTTTATCAAGCGTGCCTAAATCACGGTTTATGTCAAAATCAAATTTGATCATCATACTGCTGAAGGGAGACTCTTGATATTATACTTTTTAATTTAAGCCCTGACTCGATCCTATAAGCGGGCAAATAATAAATATCTTTATCTATCGCATTATCATCTTTAAAATAATCCAGTACTTTCTTTTTTTCATCATTTGAATATGAAAAAACATCGGCAATATTGTCTGATATAATCCTTGCGATAATTCTCTGGCCATGCTGATTGAAGTGAAGCTGGTCTATAAAAATATCTTTTCCGAATATCGAACCGCTGTATTCCTTTTCAAGAACTTCGGCCAGCGGTATATAATGAAGATTTTTATAAACCTCCGATTTTGAGAGGCAATAATTCTTAAGCCCTTTTTGAAGCTCGCTTCTTACCCGGAACGGAATCGAATCAAAATCTTTGGCAAGGTTAAAAAGATCAAGCCGGTTGGTGCCTTCAAGAAAACTCTCGCATCGGGCGTCGAGGTAAAGTAAATTCGCGTTGCTGTTGAACTCATTATGTTTTTTCCTTTCTGTGTAATAAGACGATATCCGTGCTCTATCTCCTGTATTTAAAATATTTATATATTTAATGATCTCTTCTGAAAATTCCCCGTCATTATTCCCGGAAAAAGGCGGCATATCCAGGAGATTGCATATCGGCCCCGCAATGATAACCGGAATATTCATTTTATTGTAAAGTCTGACAATTTTATCGATATTATGAATGAAGACTTCCGAGACCCTTTTATCAACAGTATCGTTCTTCGGTACGAATTTTTCATTAAACTGTTTTTCCATCAAGCCGTCATGACTGTTTTTAACCGGATTCATCAGGTTAAAAATAAGCTGAAAAATTTTGAATTCTTTCAATCTAACATAAAGGATTTTGGAAAGGTAATTCCCCCCGGTTGTTTCGCTGATATTTCCATAATATTCATTGTGCCCCGCATAAATCAAAATAAAATCCGGTTCATAATTCCTGATTTTTTCAGCCACATCGCGGATATAAAAACTCGACATCGCGCTTAAACCCAGGTTTATAATCTCAACATTCTTGAATTTGCCGCCTTTTTTTAAAGCCAATTCCGCGATTTTACCGAAAGACTGGTTTGAGTTGTAAGGAAATCCCTGCGCTGATGATTCCCCGATCAAAAATCCCCTTAATGTACCCTTTGGCTTGGGGCAATAAAAAATATTCCTTATTAAGGCGTCGTTAAGCTTTAATCTGCTGTTCTGCGCATACTTTGAAAAATACTTGTCGCTTAAGGTTAGGTTTTCATAATAAAGACCTGGAATGAACCTGGCTTTAATAAAAACCCTTGTATCGACGCCATAACCTGTCAGGTTCAGGGTTAATTCCAGCAAAAAGAACGGCAGTAGTACAATTATTATAAAAATAATAAAAAATATAAAATTTTTCAGCGGTTTTTTTTCGTTTTTACCATCCATAAAACCCCCGGATAAAACAAACCGATAAATATTAAGGCTGTATAAAAAGAATGTCAAGAATGAAAAAATCTCAACGGCAGTATTGATCGCTTGTTTATAATTAAGCTTCCTTCTATAATAATAGTCAAAAATACGATGAGGAAAAAAATGCTATCGAAAAATAAAAACTTTGAGCTTGTTTCTCCGGCCGGGAGTTTTGAAAAAATGCAATTCGCGTTTGAATACGGAGCAGACGCGGTATATCTTGGGGCAAAATCCTTTTCACTCCGTGAAGGAGCGGCGAATTTTACTCTTGAAGAATTAACCGGAGCGGTTGAAACCGCCCATTTAAAAAATAAAAAAGTTTTCATTGCTCTGAATATTTTTTTTCATAACAGGCATTTAGAGGCCTTGAAGAATTTTATGAAAGAAATTAAAGACATACCCGCGGACGGCCTGATCATTTCCGACATAGGGGCAATTTCTTACATCAGGGAAAAGTATCCTCATTTCCCTGTCCATGTAAGTACGCAGGCAAATACGACAAACAGCTTTAGTGTAAAATTTTATGAAAAGCTCGGCGTGAAGAGGGTCATTCTGGCAAGGGAACTCTCGATCGATGAAATCAAGGAAATCAGGGATTCAATATCGCTTGAGCTTGAAACATTCGTTCATGGTGCAATGTGTATAGCTTACTCCGGAAGGTGCCTGCTTTCAAATTACTTTACAAATTCATCTTTATACAGGAAGGGTGAGAAAATCGGCAGTATGAAGAAACTGAAAACAAGGGACGCGAATCTGGGCGATTGCTCCCAGAGCTGCCGCTGGGACTATTATCTTGTAGAATCCACAAGGATGAATGATTTTATACCTGTTGAGGAAAATGAGAACGGAACATCTATTCTTAGTTCCAAAGATCTCAATCTTTCATCCCATATGAAAGAATTGATGGAAGCCGGTATAGACGCCTTTAAAATAGAAGGCCGGATGAAGAGTATTTATTATGTCTCAAATGTAACAAGGGTTTACAGAAACATTATTGATAAAATTAAAACCGGCAAAGAGATTGACACTTTTGATGCCACGGAACTTGATAAAGTCAAGGAACTTGATAAAGTCAAGGAACTTGATAAAGTGAGCCACAGGGAATACACAACAGGATTTTATTTCGGTGAGAATACGGCGCTGAATTCAACAAAAACCAGCAGGTACATCAGGGATTATAACTTTCTGGGTTATGTAAAAGAAATTATAATGCCGGGCCGTGCACTTGTTCGAGCAATGAATCAAATACTTCCGGGAAAACCCCTTGAAATAATTACGCCCGATTACCGTGATTTTATCATGAATAAATACAGCCTGATTCATGAAAATGATAAGGTTGATAAAATTCAGCCGAATGAAGAATTTATTCTTGAATGGAATGATAAGACTATTTTAAAGAAATACGATATTTTAAGAAGGAAATGCGAATCAGCCTGTTAGTCGGTTTCAATTTATTGTAGCAAAACTGGTTTGACCGACTAACCGGCTTACCAGCTGAATTCTTGCATAAATTAAACCAGAATTCTAAAATGAAACAATGTCATAAAGAATACAATGTTGTCATTCTTCGTCCATTCGGCATCCCCGGCTGGAATGATTTTATTAATTGACCGGTTTAAGGAAGAAAATATGGATCAAAAAAAATTCCAGAATGAGAATAAACTTCTGGGCATACTTTCACATCAGCTCAAATCACCGATAAATTCCATTGAAAGCATTCTGAAAGTTATAGTTGACGGATTTACCGGTGAAATCGATGAAAAAACCCTGTATTTCATTCAGAAGGCAATAAACAAGACCACTGATGCCAGAAATATTATCACAGATATGATAAATTATGAAAAATTATCAACAATGAATGAAATTATAATGGAAGAAATTGAAATAATAAATTTCATTCATTCGCTTTGCAGAAAATATTCTTTCCAGGCATCGGAAAAAAATATCCTGATCTCAACAGGCATACCTGAAAATATTAATATATATATTCAGGCTGAACCGGTAAGCCTCGGGATAGCTTTCGGCAACCTTATCGATAACGCCATCAAATATACGCCGAACAATGGTAAAATAACAATTTCCATACATATTAACCAGGAAGCAAAAAAATGCCTGGTTATGATCTCCGACTCAGGCTATGGGATTAATCAGGAAGACATACCAAAAATATTTGACCCTTTTTTCAGATCGCCCGGGCAAAAGTCGGCTATATCCGGAACCGGTTTGGGTTTGTCTATCGTTAAAAAGGTTATTGAAAAGCATAATTTTGAGATAACAGTCGAATCAAGGGAAAATGCAGGGACATCATTTACGGTTACAATCCCCGGAATTAAAATCAAGCAGTATAAAAACCACAAAGCCAGGGACGGTAAAAAGATTGTCATAATCGGCGGAGTAACGGCAGGGCCTAAAGCTGCGGCAAGATTGAGGCGCCTGGACGAGAGCCTGGACATAACCATTATTGAAAAAAGCGAATTTCTATCCTATGCCGGCTGCGGATTACCAGCCTTTATCAGCGGTAAAGTAAACTCGCCGAAGGAACTTATGTCGACATCAGATAATACATTGAGGGACGTTAATTTTTTCGAATCGATAAAGAACATAAAGGTATTGAATCAGACAGAAGCGATTGAAATAAACAGGGAAAAGAAAACCGTCGGCATTAAAGATTTAGTCAATCAGGTTAAGCATGAAGTCGATTACGATATTCTCATACTGGCTACAGGATCATCATGTTTATATCCTGATATACCGGGAATAAGGCAGGAAGGGATTTATTCCCTGCATAGCATTGAAGAAGCAAAAAAAATAAAAGAGGAACTGCATCAAAAGCGGGCGATGGATATCATAATAATCGGGGGCGGATTAATAGGCATTGAAGTTGCAGAATCCATTATGCTTACCGGGGCAAGGGTGACAATACTTGAAAAAAGCGATCAGATACTGAGAATTTTCGATAAGGAAATATCAAAAAAAATCGAACATGAACTCAACAAAAAGGGCATCAAGGTTTACTTAAGTACATTAATAAAAGAAATCCAAAAAACTGAAAAAAATTTTATTATAAAAACTGAAGAAAATGATTTTGTCGCAGATATGATAATCCTTGCCTCGGGGGTCAAGCCGAACACGGCCCTAGCTGAAAAATCAGGTCTGGAGCTGGGACAGTTCGGCGGCCTGAAGATTAATGAGTATTTTCAGACATCCGATAAGAATATCTACGCAATCGGTGACTGCATAGAAAGCTGCAATGTTATATCCGGAAAACCTATTCTTTGGCCGCTCGGATCGGTATCGACAAAAATGGGAAGGATCGTTGCGGATAATATTTGCGGTAAAAAGGTTAAATTTAAGGGCCATGCCGCCACAGCGATGTTTAAGCTGTTTGATTTTAATATCGCAAGGACCGGCTTGAGTCTCCAGGATGCTGTGAACAGCGGCTATGATGTCGAATCCATTGTTGTCAGCGGGCTCGATTGTTCGCATTACTGCGGCGAGGCTCAGGAAATCACATTAAAGCTGCTTGTTGACAGAAAAACAGAAGCGATACTCGGCGCCCAGGGATATGGAAGGGGCAATATAGTTGAAAGAATTGAAATGCTTGCTTTTGCCGTGACACAGGGCTTGAAATTAAACGATGTTTACCAGGTTGACCTCGGTTATTATCCATATTATAACAACCCGATAGATCTGATTCAAACGGCTTGCATAGCTCTTAAAAATAAAATAGACGGCCTGTACAGAACCATAACCTGTGAAACGGTTGAAGCTGGCAGGAACGGCTATAAATTCATTGACGTTAGCCCGGCTTCGGAAAACCACATACTTTATATGTCGAACAGCATCAACATACCGCTTGAAAATATCCGCGAGGAAAAAATACCATATAAGTGTGAAGATCAGATCGTCCTATTCAGCAGAACATCAGCACGGGCTTATGAGGCTTACCGTTATCTTGTATCAAAGGGATTTCAAAATATTTTCGTCCTCGAGGGCGGGTATTTGTTTTATAAATAAATTAAATCAAATAATGAAGATCTTTGGGGTTAAATTTGATATCCGGGGAAAAAATTAGCAGCAAATATTAAGCCGAATATTGAGAAGGAAAAAGCAAATAATTAGATTAAAAGATCTACTTACCGCTTTTCAGAAGAAGATTTGCCGCACTTGCAAGCCTTTGATTAAAATCCGGACTGAACATATGCCTTTTGGACATAGTTATCAAATACGAAGCCGAAGACTTAGAATTATGCTTTAATATGGCAATAAAAAGAGTTTCTGCTATGGTTTCGTCTGTAATCTGGGTTGTTAAATTGTTCAAAGCCGTTAATCCTTCAGGCGATGGATGGATTTCTCCGAGTGCCTGTATCAGCGCTTTTTGACCTTCTTTATCGGTAATATCTTTTAAGTAACTGGCAATCTCTATCGCGTCCTGATTGTTGCCGATTTGCCCCATAGTCCATACAGATATAAGAAAGATATCTTTCAGTTGATTTATCCTTTTTTTCCCCTGATTGGCGATCGGATTGGACTGCGCCATTAAGCCGAAGATTTCTTGCCTGGCGTTTGTAAGCTTTAATTCTCCGATTCTTTTGATTCCTCCGTAAACCATATCCAAATCATCGGATATAAAAGACTCCACTATCTGGTCATAATTTGAGGCATCCATTGACTTAAAATATTCATCATAGGTAGTTATTTTAGAATATGAAGCTGTAACGGCAAAAACCATTATTACCAGGACAGTTATCAAATATTTCACACTTGTACTCCTTTATTTAAATTATATTATATTGCTCCAATTAAATGATCCTAATCGATTAAATTCTCAACCCTTTCTATAAATTGCTTGGGCTGAATGGGTTTGATAACATACTCATCCACTGGAAGCCAGTCCTCATCGCCCGCGGTCGATTTGAAATCTATATTGGTTTCATTATCCACATTCGTGAGCATAAGTATTTTTATTTTTTCAAATTTTGCGTTATTTTTCAGTTCCCTAGCCATCTCGAACCCGGCGTTGCTGTTTTCCATCATTACATCCAGTATGACAAGATCGGGTATAAATTTTTCCAGTACCTGAAAACCTTCTTTCCTGGAACCGGCTTCTTTAATATCATATTTGCCGGAAAATATCACGGTCAATAACTCCCTCTGGTCCGGATCGTCATCTATGATTAATATTTTTTTCATAATTCCTCCAAAATACTATTCGCATCATTTGAGAATTTTAACCTAAGGACAGGAATTTTGCAAAAAAACTCAAAATATTAATTCTCTATTATGCTATATTTTGCATATTTTTTTAGAGTATTCTAAAATAAATCATAGAGTAATATGTTTTGAAGCATAATTTTAAATTATACTGCTTAGATTATTTTTGTGGTTAATTTTTAACCGGAATCAAAGAACACAATGATCTACGGTAAAAATTCGGGGGTGGAAAGACCGATTGTTAAATGTTAAAATTTATTAAATATGATTGATGATAACCGTTTCCTGAATCGTCATTTCAACATCCATAACCTGAAAAATCAAATCAAATTAAAAAACGCTGAATCTTTTTCTATAAAAGAAGCATTAATACATATAGAAAGATCGTTTTAATTTTTACAAACCCCGGGGTATAAGTCCTGCCGATCATCTTTTACTTAAAACCGGCGGGGATACATAAGGATAATTAAATGAAAGAAGCAATGACCATATGTTCGTTTTGCGGCTGCGGATGCAGCATGTATATGGCAAGCGAAGACAATTCCATCACTAAAATCATTCCGGCATTGTCAAATCCTGTCAACCGCGGAAGCCTCTGCATAAAAGGCTGGCATATAAGCGAAGCCTATATCAATCAAAATAGAATTACAAAGCCTCTGATCAAAACTAACGGAGAATTCAAAGAAGCGGGTTATGATGAAGCATTGAATCTGATTGCCGATAAATTCTCTTTTTATAAGAAATCTCAGAATTCAATCGGGGTAATCGGCTCCGCTAAAACTACAAACGAAGAGAATTATCTATTAAACCGCCTTGCCCGTCAGGCATTGGAAACAAACTCAATCGACAGCTCTTTCACTCTGCACTATCACTCTCTTTTGGAAAATATCAACGGATTAAATCTAACCATCGGCATGGAAGATATCGAAAACGCGGATTTTATCATCGTTATCGGTTCGAACCTTCATACCGAAGCGCCTCAGGTTATAAAAAAAGTTTTGAAGGCTTCCGATAAAGGCGCGAAAATCGCGGTGATAGGTTTTCTTTCAGTTCCTCTTGCGGAAGTATCCGATTACTCGATCCCGATTAATCCGGCTGAGATATCTCAATTCCTGCAGAACTTTAAGGATATATTAAATTCCCCCGGGACGGATAAAGTTTCCGATGATATGATAACAGATATTGCATTGTCATATAAGAAATCGAAAAATCCCGTTGTTATAATCGGCGAAGATGTTTTTAAAAGTACCCTTTCGAAACCGGGATTTAAAGTTTTATCTGAAATTTTTCAAGGAAGGATATTTCCGCTTTTTACAATAAACAATATTCTCGGCGCTGTATCTTATGGAATTTCACCTTATGCTGATAATAAATATTTAGCCGGGAAATGGAATGCAGAACTGCCGGCAGACAGGGGATTGAATATTTTCGAAATGCTTGATGCCTCCAATAACGGCAGTATGAAATGTATGTATATAGTCGGTGAGGATTTGCTCGCTGATGCCGGGGATTATAGCAGAGTAAAAAAGTCTCTTGAAAATCTTGAATTCCTGGTCGTGCAGGATTTATTTATGACAGAAACCGCGAAATTGGCGGATGTCATTCTTCCCGCGGCCGGTTCTCTCGAGAAAAAAGGCACTTTTACAAATATGGAAGGAAAACGCCAGCATTTTATGCCCGTTATCGACCCTATCGGCGAATCGAAACCGGATTCGGAAATTTTTATGGAATTATCGGGAAGGTTGGGAATTAAGCTTCCTTATGGCGATGTAAACGAAATAACCGAAGAAATTAAGGATATTGATTTATTTAAAAATAAAATTTTCATAACCGGAAATATATCCATTCCTGAGGAAAACACCGGTGATAGTTTTCCCCTGTGGATAAAAGCGGACAATACCCGTCTGAAGTATCATTCCGGAAGCCTGCTTAAAAACTCGTATTTCTTAGAGCGTGAAATGGAGCCTGCTGCCGTTCTGGTACATCCGGACCAGGCAAAGGCAAACCAGCTTAGAAATAACGAAAAAGTAAAAATTACTACAAAATACGGGGAAATATTAAGAAATGTCCTGATATCAAACGATATCCCGAAAGGAAGCATCGTTTTAAGAACAAATATCAGCGATTATTCCCATACCATGGTATTACCGGCAGGGTTATTATGGACGCCGGGTAGATTGGAGAAATTATCATGAATAAAATAAAACTTATTGATAAAGGCAAACTTTCCGCCTGGATTGAAGGCATCATAAAAAAATACAGGGTTTTCGCTCCTCAGAAAATCGGCGAAAATGAATATATTTTTAAGGACCTGGTTTCACCTGATAAAATCTCGCTTGATTATATCAACCCGGTTATTTCACCCATAAAAGATCTGCTTTTCCCGATGAATGAAAAATTGATAGATTACAAAAAAAAGGAAAACGGATGGGAAACAAAGACCGAAGAAATCAAAGAGAAAACCGTGCTTTTCGGAATGCGTTCATGTGATCTGTCGGCTTTAATATTCATGGATAAATTCTTCCTTGAAGGGTTTAAGGATAATTATTACGCGGCAAGAAGGGAAAATCTTTTTACTGTAAATGTAAGCTGTCTTAATCCCGCGGAATACTGCTTCTGCGTCTGCGCGGATGCCGGACCATCTAAGGACGATGGTTTTGATGTTCAGCTAACCGATATCGGCGGTAAATACCTGGTCGAAATAGGTTCCGGAAAGGGCGAGGAACTTGTAAATATTGATTCTTCTTTATTTACAGAGGCATCCCCCGATGATCTTAAGAAAAAGCATGATTTGATTCTTGAAATAAGGAACAATAAATTCAAACTACCGACCACATATTTTTCCAAAGCGATCCGGCATGTAACAGCCGATGATATAAGCGAAAAGGAATGGAATAAGCTCGGGGCAAGGTGCATCGCCTGCGGAAGCTGTTCATACATCTGCCCGACCTGTACCTGTTTTAATGTTATCGACATTGAGAAAAAACCCGGAGAGGGTTCGAGATACAGGACCTGGGATTCATGCATGTACGGCGGTTTTACCAGGGAAGTGTCGGGGCATAATCCCCGTCCGACTCAGAAGGAAAGGGTGAAAAGACGCTATTACCATAAGCTTAGCTATTATTACCTGAGGAAAATGGGAACACATGGATGCGTGGGCTGCGGCAGGTGCGTTATATCCTGCCTGGGCAGCATTGATATGTTCGATGTCAGTAAAGATATCAGAAGGAACGGATAAATGGAAAACATATATTTATCGCAGGAAGCTGTAATCAGGGATATAAAACAGGAAACTTTCGACACAAAGACTTTTTTCCTTTCGTTCAGGGATAAAAATATTCAGAAAAATTTTGAATACAAGCCGGGGCAGTTTATTGAAGCTTCCCTGTATGGATATGGTGAAGCTCCTTTCGGAATGGCCACATCCCCGACACGCAAAGATTATTTTATAACGACGATACGCTCGGTCGGTAAACTGACACAGGCCATCCATTCACTTAAAATCGGGGATACTATCGGCGTGAGGGGACCGTTTGGGAACAGTTTCCCATTTGAGGAAGTAAAAGGGAAAAATATTTTATTCATCGGGGGCGGCATCGGCCTTCCGCCTTTAAGGTCTCTCATACATTATATGATGGACAAACGTTCCGATTATAAAGATATTACGATACTCTACGGAGCAAGAACACCTAAAGACCTTGTTTATAAGGAAGAATTAAAGGAATGGGAAAACAGCAAAGATATTAGTTTTTATGTTACAGTAGATGCAGCCGATGGCGAATGGAAAGGAAACGTCGGAGTTGTTCCGCTTCTATTGAACAAAATAAAGCTTGATATTCCAAACACTGTGGCTTTTGTGTGCGGACCTCCTATTATGATAAAATTTGTTATCCAGGATCTTCTGAAATTGAATTTCGCCGAGGAAAATATTATTACAACCCTGGAAAGATATATGAAATGCGGAGTCGGTAAGTGCGGGCATTGCGCCATCGGATACAAATATGTCTGCATGGATGGGCCGGTTTTTAATTATAAACAGATAAAAAACCTGCCGGAAAAGGCATAATGATTATAAAATCAGGGATAAAAAAATGATTGAATATTTAATTTACGCTGTAATCGCCGGGTTTATTCTTACCTGCTTTACCGTAAGATTCAGGAAGCTTTGCGGGTATATAGCATTCTTTACCATATTATTAATAAGTATCGGCGTGTTCTATATTGTTTATCAGGTCTTCAGCACATCGTCGCCTGTAAAGATCGACGAACCTCTTATGATACTTCCGGTTATAGGGGCGCAGCTTGTTTTTAACATCGATAAAATGGGGGCTTTATTCCTATCGCTGATCGCCGTAATCTCGCTGCTTGCTTCGCTTTATTCAATTGATTATATGGACAGCTACAAAGAAGAAAGCCTTTTAAGGTTCTATCCTTTTTTGATACTTTTTGTTCTCAGCATGATAGGGGTGGTTATTGTTTCCGACCTGTTTTTCTTTTTCGTATTCTGGGAGTTTATGACATTATCGTCATATTTTCTTGTTATTTTTGAAAAAAAAGACCCGGTAGTACTAAAAGCCGGGTTTAAATACTTTTTGATGACCCACATTGGAACAGCTTTAATGTTTATTGCAGCTTTCGTTCTTCAGTCCTATGCCGGTACATTCAGATTTGACGGCATTGAACAGGCCATTGGTTCAATGGCTGTAAAAGCCACATTCGGCCTGCATATTGTCCTGGCTTTGTTCTTTATCGGGTTTGCGACAAAATCGGGCGTTTACCCATTCGGAACATGGCTGCCGGATGCCCATCCCGCGGCTCCTTCCGGAATCTCCGCGATGCTGTCGGGAGTTATGATAAAAATGGGGATTTTCGGGATACTCCGCATTTTCTTGTATATACTCCCTGTTTCTGACTTTTCAGTGCTCTGGGGGATTATCATCGCTGTCTTTGGGACATTGTCAATTTTGATCGGCACATTTAACGCCCTTGTCCAGAAGGATTCTAAAAGACTGCTGGCTTTCCACAGCATCGGCCAGATCGGGTATGTTCTTCTGGCTGTCGGAATTGGTATAAGCTTTATGAAGGATAACCCGGCCATCGCAACGATAGCATTAATCGCAGGTTTATTCCATATGATAAACCATGCCTTCTTCAAGAGCCTTTTGTTTTTAAACGCCGGATCGATATTATTCAAAACCGGGATAAAAAACCTGAACAATCTTGGCGGATTATGGAACATCATTCCACTTACGGCTGTGACAGCGCTTGTTGCCTCTCTTTCCATTTCAGGAATACCGCCGTTTAACGGATTTGTCAGCAAATGGCTTATCTATCAGGTATCCATCCTCGGGGGAATCAAGGTTCCTTTATTCGTATCATGCGGAGTCGTGGCGATTTTTTTATCGGCTATAACTATGGCTTCATTTATTAAGTTTTTCTCCACTTCATTTCTCGGGGATTTACCATGTGACATTAAAGATCATATAACCGCAAAAAGAATGCCCGCGGGAATGAATATTTCACAAATAATCCTTGCGCTTATCTGCCTGGGGTTGGGTCTTGCGCCGTTGTTCCCGGTAAAACTTATTTATGACTCACTAGCCGGGTCAAAACTTGCCGATACTTTACCGCAATTCGGTTCAATATTCAACGGCAGCGCCGGCGGGATCGGGATCCTTATAGACGGTAAAGAAACCGGGGTATGGAAGCCTCTGGTAATAGTACTAATATTCCTGGGGCTGGTTCTTTTATCTTACTTAATTTCAAAACTTGGCGGCTCAAAAAAAAGGGTCGTACCGGTCTGGCTATGCGGAGAGGAATACGACAGGGAGCAGGTTCGGTACAGGGCTCATAGTTTTTATTTATCGCTGCAGCATCTTATTGAGGGGTGGTTTTTCCCCAAGATTTTGATACCGGGTAAAGAAAAACCGGAGCGAGTTTATAATTCAATGAATTTCGATAATATCGCGTTTTATCCTTTAGCCAGGTGGATAGTAAACCTCGCAGATAAAATAAAAAAGAGCCACAGCGGAATACCGCAAATCTATATGCTGTGGCAGGTTCTGGGTGTAATTATTGCGGTAACCCTTATAATCCTCGCTGGAGGTAAATAGTATGAATGGAAATGAATTGATATCAAAATTAAAAAGCAAATTTAATGACAGCATAGTCAATGCGGTTGAAAAAACGCCTTCAAGGGTTTTTATTACTGTTCCAAAGAATAAAATCAAAGAAATTACAGGATATATTTCAAAGGATATGAAAGCCCGGTTTCAGGTCAGCGTAGGGACCGACAGCAGGAATAAAAACGGGAATTTTCAGATTACGCATATTTTTTCACTGGATAAAGAAAAGCTTTACATTATTGTTCATGCCCTGGTTCATCCCGATGACCCGAATATAGACTCAATAGCGAATGATATTCCGGCGGCAAACTGGACCGAAAGGGAATTCAGGGATATGATCGGCGTCAACCCGGTTGGGCATCCTGACCCCAGAAGGCTTGTACTGGCTGATGATTGGCCGGATGATGTTTATCCTTTAAGGAAGGACTTCCCATACGACTGTAAAGTACCATCGGTGTCGCCCGGTTCTCCGGGACCGAGAATCGTAATGAAAGCGCCGCCCGAAGGGGCTTCGGTAATACCGATAGGCCCGTTTTACCCGGTGCTTGAGGAGCCTTCGCAGTGGAGAATTTTTGTCGAGGGTGAATCAATTGTCGGCTGCGATTACAGGGGATTTTACGTCCACAGGGGAATTGAAAAACTTGGAGACAGCGTACTGACATACAACCAGATTCCGTTTATCGCTGAAAGAATCTGCGGGATTTGCGGTTTCGTTCATTCCAGCTGCTACTGCCAGGCTGTTGAGAACGCGGCGGGAATTGAAATTCCGGAAAGATCGAAGTTTATAAGAAGCATTCTTCTTGAACTGGAAAGAATCCACAGCCATCTGTTGTGGCTCGGGATCGCCGGGCATATCATCGGCTTCGATACCGTTCTTATGCAAAGCTGGAGGATAAGGGAGCCTGTGATGTGGCTGACCGAAAGAATCACCGGGCATAGAAAAACTTATGGCATGAACCTCATCGGAGGTGTAAGGAGAGACATAACAAAAGAAATGTGCCAGGATATAACAAATGTTATAAATAAAGTTGAAAAAGAATGGACTGCAGTGATTAACGCGATCGGAGGCGATACCCCGCTGTTTATGAGGCTCAGGAATGTCGGTGTGCTCAGCCATGAAAACGCGCTTAAAACCTCTGTTCTGGGGCCGACGGCGAGAGGTTCCGGAGTGGATATAGACGCAAGGACGGATCACCCGTTCGCGGCTTATGAATATATCCCGGTCAACAGGATTGTTCATAATGAAGGCGATATAATGTCAAGGACTATGGTCAGGCTTGAAGAAACACTCGAATCAATAAGGATCATTAAAGAATGCATGAAGCTGATGCCGGAAGGCCCGATCATGGCGAAAGTTCCGGACACGATACCGGACGGACTTGAAGGCGTAAGCGTTGTCGAACCGCCCAGGGGCGAAGTGATTCACTATATAATGACCGGGGGTGACAACCGTCCTTACAGGTGGCGTGTCAGGGCCCCTACATATTTTAACCTTCAGGCTGTTCCTATAATGATAGAAAATGTTACAATCGCCGATGTCCCGATCACCCTTGGAAGCATTGACCCATGCTTTTCCTGCACCGAAAGGATGGAGGTCGTGGACGTTAAGAAAGGCGACATTAAAGTATATTCGCAGGATGACTTACTGGCGTTGTCAAGGAAGAAGTATGGTGATAAATGACAATTATGGGTCGAGCATCCTGCCTGGCCTGCCTACAACGGGATATCCGGCAGGTAGGCGGCAGACAGGTCATGCTTGCTCGGGAGGAAAGTAAATGGTTTGGTTAGCAATTATAAATGTTTTGCTTGTAATACTGCTTTCGCCGCTTTATGAAGGCATTATAAGAAAAGTGAAGGCTTTTGTCCATTCGAGAAAAGGCCCGCCGGTTTACCAACCTTACATTGACCTGTTAAAGCTTTTAGGTAAAGAGGATCTGCGGGTATCAGGCAATATCCTGATCGGCCTGGCTCCTGTGGTGTGTTTCGCAAGCGTGTTGATGGTTGCAATGCTGACTCCAATCGGAACAATAGTTTCTCCGCTGGGATTCGGCGGGGATGCCATTGTTATGATATATTTTATAGCTTTATCAGCTTTCGCTATTATGATCGGCGCGGCGGCAACTGAAAACCCGTACGCCTTTGTCGGCTTAAACAGAAAGATGATGCTGTATCTTGTACTTGAAATTATAGTTGTAATAGCGATTCTCGCGGGAGTCATCAAAAGCGGTTCTTTCCAGATCTCGGATATTGTCAGGAGAGTTTTAAAAAACGGCATGTCTGTCTCGACCGTGCTTGCCGCGGCGGCGTTTTTCCTTGTAATCCAGGCTCAGCTCGCGAAACTGCCTTTTGATGTATCCGAAGCCGAGCAGGAATTGATGGAAGGTCCTTTTATAGAGGCTTCCGGCCCAAGGCTCGCCCTTTTTAAATGGAGCTTTTACGCGAAACAGATAATATATTCATCGCTGTTTCTGGAAATGTTCATCCCATGGCCGAAGACATACATTATACCGTTGGATATACTGATAAACCTGGCTAAAGTATTGGCCGTGATGCTTCTGATAGGGGTCATTGACGTTGTAAATCCGAGGCTTCGTATAGACCAGGCTATAAAGTATTATACAGGAGTATCGATAGTAGCTTTGATCGGGCTTTCATTCGCGGTGATAGGAGCGTAAATTAGCGGCTAGATATTAGTCGCTATTCGTTAGCTATCTGATATAGTCAGTTTCTGTTTTTATTTATGTATAGTAGCGGAAAGCCAAATTGATTTGTAATCCTTCGTTCGGATAAGGATTATATAATGGTCAAGCGGCACGCTTGAGGAAAAGTTTATGTTTTTAAGCAAGATTAAAGAAGCGATAATATGCTTCAAAGCCGGAAGGGTCACAATGCCCTACCCATTGGGCGCGGAAGGAAACCCTCCGAAGGAATGGTTCAGGGGAAGGGTCCATCTTGATCCAACTAAATGTATCGGCTGCGGCGGCTGTGCAAATGTTTGCCCACCGGGTTTGATAAAAATAATCGATGTCGACGGCAAAAGGTTTATTGAAAGGGATCTTTTCCGCTGTATTTACTGCGGCAGGTGCGTTGAGGAATGCCCGGAAAAGGCCATCACAATGTCTGAGGATTATGAACTCGCAACCGATCATAAAGAAGATCTCTTAATCCGGCAGGAGATAGATATGGCGACCTGCCAGAGGTGCGGAAGATGTTTTGACCGGAATTTAAAGAATCCGCTGGATAAAATGATGATAAAAGGCTTTAGAAGCTGATCCCGGAGGTTAAAGATGGAACTTTCATATATAGTATCGCTGTTCTGCCTGTCTATGTTCATAACAACAATAGCGGTAATAGAAATAAGGAATTTAAAATACGCGGTTTACGCATATTGCCTGCAGGCAATTATTATGGCTGTTCTGTATTTCTATCTTGCTTCTCATATAAATCCAAGATTTTTCGTCTGGTTTATTGAGGTTGTGGTTGTAAAAATTGTACTTATACCGATGTTTTTTTTGATATATATAAGAAGAACTACCCAAATAGCTTTCAGACCTTTTATTGGCTATATCCCCTCGGTATTTCTGATGGCTTTTATAATAATAATCATGTTCTATATGATATATACTAACATCAATTTTATAGCCCCAAGTGCCGAAGCCGTTCAGGACCCCGGAAGAACGCTTCTTTCCGTATCATTGACTGTTTTCACATTGGGATTGTACGGGATTTTGACAAGACGCGACGCTATAAAAATGGTCTTAAGCCTCTGCGTGGTGGATAACGGCGTGCATTTATTCCTGGTAAGCACCGCCCTGTCAATGCCTGAAATAGCCGTCATCGGTATAACAACGGACGCGGTTATAGCCGTTTTACTGCTGCTTTACCTGGTAAGAGGAATATTCAATGAATTCGGGTCTGCCGATACCAATGAACTGAAGAATCTAAGGTGGTAATTATGCCTGAAGTTAATACTTTCTATTGTATTATATTATTTATAGTGCCTGCCGCAACGGCATTACTCATTCTTATTCTTGGAAGATTCCGGATATTCAGGGAATGGCTGGCTTTAGCGGGTATGACTGCCACTTTTATAATTAGCGTATATATATTCCTTAATTCTCAAAGAACCATACAAAGCTATTTCAATAATAATCTCAGGATAGATGCTTTCAGCGGATTGATTATTGCTCTGATCAGTTTGATCGGACTGGCCGTTTTAGTTTATTCAGTAAAATATTTAAAAACCGAAAAAGAAAAAGGTATATTCAAGGAAAAAAAGCTGAAATCATTCTACTGGCAGTTTATGCTTCTCATAAGCGTTATGCTGCTGCTTGCGACATCAAACAATATCGTTCTTT
Organism: uncultured Spirochaetota bacterium; assembly: GCA_963783575.1. Taxonomy (GTDB): domain Bacteria; phylum Spirochaetota; class Brevinematia; order Brevinematales; family JAOACQ01; genus CAWEAK01. Next base: position 73,337 of record CAWAOD010000013.1, read on the forward strand.
TATGGGTGGTGATAGAAGCGACTACCCTTGCCGCGACGATTCTCGTTTCATTCTACTGGAACAAAAACTCCCTTGAGGCGGGTTTTAAATTTGTTATGATTCTGACTGTCGGAATGTCAATAGCGCTTATCGGCTGTATTTTATTATATTCGGGAGTGGCCCATAATGTTAAAGCCGGCGAAGACCCCCTGCAGATTACAACCATAATATCAGTCGTAAAATCTGGCATAATCCCGAAAAGCATATTGAGCCTGTCAGCGGCTTTTTTACTGGTTGGTTTCGGCACAAAAGCAGGGATCGCACCTTTTCATACCTGGATGCCCGATGCTTATGCCGAATCGCCGGTACCTGTCAGTTCCATTTTATCCGGTGTTGTTGTTAATATGAGTATTTATGCCCTTATCAGGATTTTTTCGATATTTTATTCGGCTGTACCGGTTTTAAATATTTTTGTGATTGTTCTTGGGCTGTTCTCAATGCTTCTCGGTGTTTTAATGATGTTTGTCCAGGATGATATCAAAAGATTTCTGGCGTATTCTTCGGTCAGCCAGATCGGTTATATCATATTAGGATTCGGTCTCGCAGGGTCACAGGCCCCGGCTATTGGAACAATGGTCAATAATGGGGCTTATCTCGGGATGTACGGCGCTATCTTTCATATTATCAACCATGCCCTAATAAAGACGCTTTTATTTTTGAGCGCGGGCGCGGTAATTTACGCAACAGGAATACGCAGGATGAGCGAACTCGGAGGCCTTGGGAAAAAAATGCCAATAACCGCCGTCTGCTTTTTTATAGCAGGGTTATCCATTTCGGGGATTCCATTTTTGAACGGCTTTGCAAGTAAATTTATAATCTTCATGGCGGGAGCAAAAATTGATGGAATGATATGGACGACAGTCATAGCAATAATCTGCAGTATATTGACGCTTGCGAATATTATTATAATTCTTCATAAGATATTTATGGGAAATGTTTCAGAGAATTTAAATAATTATGAAGTAAAAGAAGTTCCTGCGTCACTATGGACAGTAATGGTTTTTTTATGTATGTTATGCATTTTATTGGGTGTTTATCCTCAAATTATGAATCCGTTTCTGGATAAAGCCGCAAGTGTTATTTTATCGGTAATATATTGAGAGAGGAAATTGATGTTTAAAAAACTTTCGCATAAAGCATTCCCGAAATCGCTCTGGGTTTACCATGTCAACACCGGGGCATGCAACGGATGCGACATTGAAGTTATCGATACGCTGACGCCTTACTATGACGCCGAAAGATTCGGAATCAAACTGGTGAGTTCTCCCAGGCATGCAGATGTCCTGCTTATTTCAGGCCCGATTACAAGGCAGATTTTACCGGCATTTAAAAGGCTTTACGACGCTGTTCCATCCCCCAAGCTTGTTTTTGCCATAGGCGCTTGCGCTGCCGGGGGCGGGATCTGGAAGAATTCTTACAATGTTGTAGGCGGCGTGGATAATATAATAAAAGTAGATTATTACATCCCCGGATGTCCGCCCAGGCCGGAAGCAATTCTGCATGGAGTTGCCGTAGCACTCGGCCTTGTCCCAAAATCGGTAAAATCAGAAGAATATAAAGAAAAATCCCTTGATGAAATGTTCCCTCCGGAAGAATAAACTGAATACTTTTTAAATCCATTCATCTTTTTAATACCTATCAAAGGGTCACGCTTGTTAAAATCTTGTTTGAGAATATTATTATTGACATTTTTTGATATTTATTTTAAATTTAATAAAATATGAACGAGGTTTTAAATGACAAATGAATTTACAGCCTGCATCTGGAAAGAAGGAAATTGGTATATAGCTCAATGTATGGAAGTTGATATCGCGAGCCAGGGAGAATCTTCCAAGGAAGCCGTTCTTAATTTAAAAGAAGCATTGGAACTATATTTTGAAGAACCTCATCCGACCTTATCCCCAATGATTAAAAAATTAAAAATTAATATCCATGCCGCTTAATCCGCAGCCTTATCGTGAAGTAAAACGGAAGCTTGAAACAGCCGGCTTTTATGAATATTCCCAAAAAGGAAGTCATGTAAAATTAGTGAAAATAACCAGTGAAGGAACAAGAACCGCAATAATTCCAAAACATTCAGAAATTAGTGTCGGTACATTAAGAAGTATTCTGCGTCAGGCTGGTTTGACTATTGAAGAATTTGAATCTTTTTGACCACAAAATCAGGGTCATTAATAATTGAATATCAGGAGTCAGAATCTGGATAGAACTGAAATCATCGATTTATATAAAAACGGAAAATTCCCGGAATTAATCAGTCTTGCAAATAAGACATACCTGGAAAATTATGGAAATAAAGTATGGATCAGGGGTTTGATTGAATTTTCCAATTTTTGTAATATGAACTGCACTTATTGTGGTATCCGCATGGACAACCGCAAAATTAACCGTTACAGGCTCGAAGAAACGGAAATAATAAATATCGTACGGCAGGGTATGGAAGCCGGATTTAAAACATTCGTCCTTCAGAGCGGAGAGGACAATTTTTATACTATTAAAGTGCTATGCCGCCTTATTGAAAAAATAAGGGATATTGCGTCCGGATCGATAGCAATTACACTAAGCTGCGGGTTGAAGACAAAATCTCAGTTTAAAGAACTGAAAAAAGCGGGCTGCAACCGTTATCTGATGAGGTTTGAAACATCAGATGAAGCGCTTTTTTCGGGATTGAAAAACGGATTGTCGCTGAAAGACCGGTTAAAAGGACTTTATTATCTTAAAGAACTGGGATTTGAGACAGGTTCCGGCTATATGGTAGGATTGCCAGGGGAAACCGGGGAAACCAGGATCAATAACGCTTTATTATGCGCCGATCTTGAGCTGGATATGATCGGCATAGGGCCGTTCATTCCGCATCCGTATACGCCCCTGTATGATTCAGCAGTTCCTTGTATTGATGAGACTGTAAGGTCAACAGCGCTTTTAAGACTGCTTCTGCCAAAATCAAATATACCGGCGACAACTGCCGCCGGCAGCATCCATCCATCAGGAAGGGAAAAGATGCTTGAAGCGGGCGCGAACGTGCTTATGCCGAATATAACACCTGCGGAACACAAAAAGGACTATACCCTCTATCCGGGGAAAATTTGTATTGAAGAATCGGGGCTTCAATGCCTGGAATGCCTGGAAATAAGGGTTAGGAGCATCAATAAAACTATAGATATGGGGCGCGGTGATTCGAAAAACAAGGGGACTGATATTGGAAGAAAAGATTTATTATGGAGAGGAAACCGCTAAAGCGGTTCAAAATTTTGGGAGCGGTAATCTGCCGCCGGAACTTGTAATTGCTTACGCTTTAGTTAAAAAAGCCGTTCTAATAGCGGTTCAGGAATCAGAAAAAAAATACCCCGGCACAGTGTTTGAATGCCTGATTCTGGCAGTTGATGAAATTTGCGAGGGCAGGCATATGGAGCAATTTATCATTCCTCTCAAGCAGGGTGGTGCGGGTACAAGCATCAATATGAATATGAACGAGGTCATCGCAAACCTGGCGGGAGAAATTCACTTTTCTAAATACGGAAATAAAATCAGCCTCGACCCTATCGACGACATTAACCGCTACCAATCAACAAACGACACATTTCCGACGGCCGTAACTATTGTTGTTTATAACCGTCTGACAAGGCTTGAGAAATCCGTAATTGAGCTTCAGGAAACCCTGATAAAGAAGGAATCCGAATATTCTTTAATATTAATTACTGGAAGGACGGAAATGCAGTCTGCCCTGCCAATCACGCTTGGCCAGGTTTTTCCTCGTGGGCCGGGATGATCGAAAGGGATCGATGGAGGCTCAGTAAATTGAAGGATCGCGTGAGAACAATCGCTCTGGGCGGTACTGCCATAGGAACCTGCTTCAACGCCCCTCAAAAAACCGTTTTTTTATCCGAAAAAATCCTCCGGCAGATTACGGGTTTGCCTCTTTGCAGAAGCCAGAACCTTACAGACGAGGTTGCAGATCATGATAAGCTTTCGGAACTTGCAGGCGGGATAAAGCTCTGCGCTGAAAATATTTTTAAAATAACCGGGGATCTTCTGCTTTATTCTTCATCATTCATCGGCGAAATAAATCATCCTGATCTTCAGAAAGCTTCTACAATTATGCCTGCTAAGGTCAACCCGGTTATTCTTGAGTTTGTCAGGGGTCTGTCTGTCGAAGTACAGCATGAAATGCATGAAAATATCGGAATTTTGCAAAAACGGCCAGCTCCAGTTAAATCCTTATCTCCCGTTCATACTCGAGGCTTTTATAAATGCTTTTGATGATATGGAAAAAGCCATAAATTCTCTAATAGAAAAGTTTTTTAATAAAATGACAGTCAATGAAAAACAGGCCGGCCGGAACCTGGCACAGTCTCACGCTCTTCTTAACGCGTTATTGCCTGTCCTGGGATATCATCAAATAGAAAAGATATTTAAGACTGTTGACGATAAAAATCCCAAAAGCATCAATGAATTAAAATTGATCATCGCGGAAATAACAGGACTGGACTTTAAAATACTTGATGAATACCTCGACCCTGTCCGTCTGACAACTTATAGGAAGGAATAAAAAATGCCTAACCAGAGCACACCTTTATCCGAACAGGTCCGGGTGGTTATTTTCGGGCTTCGAAACTCGGGAAAATCCTCTTTTATAAATAATCTCTTTGAAAAAGATGTTTCCATTGTTTCGGAATCTCCAGGTACTACAACCGATCCGGTCACAAGGAGCATGGAAATACTGCCGGCCGGGCCGGTCGCTTTTACTGACACCGCCGGAATTGACGACACAGGAGAACTCGGAAGTCTTAGAATAAAAAAAAGCCTGGAAAAGCTTGATATCGCCGATCTGCCGGTATTTGTCTCTCGCGCCGACCGGCCTGTGTCGGACTTTGAAATCGAAATTGTCAATTCAATTTCACATAAAAAATCATTATTTATCGTTCTGACTTTCGGTGACATGATCGCTGATAAAGAAAAAATCGCATGGGCGGAAAAATATGATTATACTCTCATAGATAACATAAATAAAAAAGGTTTCGACGACTTCAAAAAATTACTTATCAAAAAGATCAGTAAGACAGATTTTGAGATTACTCCGGTCGAAGGTCTTGTCAATGAAAACGACCTTGTTCTTCTTGTAACTCCAATTGACCTTGCCGCCCCGAAAGGCAGGCTCATCCTCCCGCAGGTTGAAACTATACGCGATCTTCTGGATAAAGACTGCGCGGTGCTTTTGGTTAAAGAGAGGGAATTGAAGTATTTCTATGATTCTTTAAAGATTAAACCGAAACTTGTGATCACCGACAGCCAGGCATTCAGCAAGGTCGCCGCCGATATTCCTGAGGATCAGCCGCTGACCTCATTCTCGATCCTTTTCGCAAGAAAAAAAGGCGATCTGGCAACGTTTGTGGAAGGAGCAAAACATTTAAAGAATGTCCCCGAGGGCGTTAAAATACTCATACTTGAATCATGCTCCCATCACCGCCAGGCTGACGATATAGGCACTGTCAAGATCCCAAGGCTTTTCCGCCAGCTCGTCCAGTCAAAAGCGGAGTTTGAATTTGCCAGGGAACTTCCGGAAGCCGGTAAATTGAAAGAATATTTCATGGTAATTAACTGCGCCGGCTGTATGGTTGGAAGGAATCTCATTATGAGCCGTCTGCGAATTCTGAAAGAGAACAATGTGTTTGCCTGTAATTACGGCCTATTCCTCGCCTGGGTCAACGGCCTTTTACCGAGAGTAATAGAACCTTTTCCTATGGAATGGGAGATTTATAATGAAGATTGAAATCTTAAAGATTGAAATCTTAAAGATAAACTATAATTCTTACCTTGATTATATAAAACATATTCGGATTATGATAAATCCAATGGATTGAATGTAAAATTCATGAGTCCATGATAGAAATTAGCCGTTACGGCGTTAAATTCAAAAACAGTGTAATCGTCATCATTTACACCATTTTGATAATACATCTCACAACCGTTTCTCCATAGTTTTTTTCTTGATTCAGCATCCTGTCTTATAGTAATACTTCCAATCAGAAGCAATCCTTCAAAAGTTTGTTCATTGCAATAATATACGCAGGCATTTGGGTTTTCCTTGAATTGACTTACTCTTTTCGATGATGTATTAGTACTGAACCATATTCTCGCAAGACTTTCCGGTTCAAGATTCATCATTGCTTTAATATATGGAGAACCGCCAGGGCCTATAGACCCGATAAATGCAATTTTCGCACATTTTATTAGGTTTCTGCTTCTGTCTAAAACTTCTTTTTTATTCATAACGACACCCTCATTAGTAAATATTACTCTGTACTTCAAAAATTTTTCGCTTTTATTTACGTTTCTGCCCGGCAGTGTCATTCAGGTTGTTTAATATGCGACGCAGATATTCCTCGAAGCGGTCTATTTCATTCTCTGAAAATCCTTCATAATAAATATCATTCATCCTTTGAGAACACTTCCCTGTATGAATTTTGAAGGTTTTTATATTTTTCAGATAAGAATATCATGACCTTCCGGCGGTCTTCTTCCGGATAGTTCCTTTTAATTTTGCCTTCGATTTCCATTCTATCAAGCATGTTCGATAGTGTTGATTTTTCAAGGCCAGTTTTATCCGAGAGTTCCCGAATATTAATTCCATCTTTTTGCCAGAGTCTGTATAGTATTCTACCCTGACCGGGGTTAATGTCATTGAGATGGGTTTCCTTCAATAGTCTATTAAAAATCCTCCCGGACACCTGATGTATTTTATTTAAGATAAATCCACCCTCTCGAAAATCTTTCATTTTTATCCCTAATAGTTTTATAACATATTATTGTATATAGTATAGTTGTATATAAAACATTTGTCAAGTAAAATATTCTATCAAATAAACTAATTTACATTCTAACATTAAAATCCTATCAATAACTTTGGAAGAATTATTGATAAGCCCATTGCCTGTTTTAATTCAATTCTTAGTATATCCCACACTTATCTGGTATTTGACTTTTGATATGATTATGATGAAATTACAACTGGTGAAACCCTATTATTTGTGAATATTGATCTGATTTTTATATAAATACAAGGCTTAATTTTTTAGGAAAAAGAGTTAAAAAACAAAGGGGGTGCCTTATGGATTTTTTTACCAGGCTTTATCAGCAGGAATCCTTCAGAGGCGAACGGACAGCATATATTTTCAGGTGGGTTCTGGTCGGAGTACTTTTTTTACTGGCTTTTGTGCTTTTTACAGTTCAACACCAGATTGCAGGGCTTTACGGTATTTATATCTGCCTGGCAGGCTTAATTTATAACGGTTTTATGACATATTTTATCATAAAAAAGAAAAATCCCGGTTGGATACGCTATTCTTCAATAACCATAGACATCCTTTTTTTAACCGCATATAATTATATTGACGCTTTTTTCAATTCTCCGCTGGTACCGGTAACAACCGCAACTCTATTAATTTATCCGATTTTGATATTTCTGGCATCATTACGCCAGGATAGAAATTTGATAATTTTCGCCTCAATACTGGCTGTTATATCAATGGACACAATATATATAATAGAATATTTTAATTTTGACAGAAATATTGCCTCGAAATTGGTCTCAGCCGATCCAATGGGGCAACTCTACAGAACTGTTTATATTCTGCTGTTCGGTTTTCTTCTACTTATTATTCCAAGAACGATAAGAAGGCTTCTGAATAAGCAAAAAGAGATGTTTGATGAGGCCTTCACAAATTTCGGTACACTTTCCAGGAGCGTCCAGGCAAGGATGGATGAGCTGCAAGCGAAAGGCGGTGAGTTGATGGTGAGGATGGAGGAAACAGCCGGCGTTACGGAAAAGATTTACTCTGATGTTGAAAAGTCCGGCGAGGCTTTCGGTATCCAGGAGAAGTCAATTAAGGAAACGATGGATATGGCCGGAAAACTTGCCTTAACACTACCTGATGTTATCCGTGAATTGGAGAAGCAGGAGGAGGCAATTGTCTCATCGGTATTATCCATAAAAAAACTGGTGTCCGGATTTGAAGATATCCGGTCTCATTCGGAAAGTGCGGCTGATAAAGCGCAAAACCTTGGCTCAGTTTCCGGAGAGGGGCAAAATATTCTGTCAAATATGGTTGCCTCCATGAAAGATGTCACGGAAAAATCCGATCGCCTGGGCGAGACCGTTATTATCATTAAGAGTATAGCAGAGTCGACAGATATGCTATCAATAAATGCTGCAATTGAGGCTGCCCATGCAGGGAATGTTGGGCTTGGATTTGCCGTTGTTGCGGAAGAAATCCGCAATCTGGCTGTTTTATCCAAAGGAGAGTCTGAAAAAATCGAGCATAATCTTGATGATATACGCCGGAGAATATTCAATCTCGATGAAAGTGCCAGAAAGTCCGGCAATTCTTTTTCTGAGATTATGAACAGAATCAATGAACTTCTTTCAGACATCGGAGACATAAAAAATGCAACCGGTATTTTTGGAAATCAGATCAATAAAGTACTGGAACTGATGAACGGAATGGAAAAGACAACACAGTTTGTACATGAATGTTCCCGGGAAATGTCAAAAGGAAGCGAATCAATAAGTATGGCCGTAAACGATGTGAATCAACTCCAGGATGAGGTTAGAGGAATTCTTAATAATATAACTTCCACTATCGGAATGATCCGCCAGACATACCAGCTTGCTAATCAGATGACCATGCAGAATAAAGACCTTATTGATTCAGTTAGTACAGAGGTTAGGAAGTTTACAATTATTCAAACAGAAACTGAAAGTATTGGTATAAATAGCAACAGTAATGTTTAATACAAATAAGAAAGCCTTTATGGAGTTAACATTCTATATAAAATTCATTTTAACTTTCTATGAACAAAATCATTTTTTGTCTTTTTCTTATGAAATATTAAAATATGTTATTGGAAAGAAAATGACAGCAAAAATTATTAATATATTATTTTTATGCTCGGTACAGCTTCATGTCTAAACTTAATCATATAGATAATTCTTCAGGATAACCGGGCTGAAATCAAATCGCCCATCTGGGAAGTACCGGCCTGTTTTTTGCCTTCCGACATTATATCAATTGTGCGGTAATCTTCATTCAGAACCTGATCGACAGAGCGGAATATGGCATCGTATGCGTCGGAGTTGTTGAAACTGTACTTCAACATCATAGCCGCGGACAGGATCTGTGCTATTGGATTGGCTGTTCCTCTACCGGCGATGTCCGGTGCGGAACCTCCAGCAGGTTCGAAAAGTCCGAAATTACCGTCCGTCAGGGACGCCGAGGGAAGCATACCGATTGAGCCGGTGATCATGGCGGCTTCATCCGATATGATGTCCCCGAACATATTACCGCAAAGAAGAACATCAAATTGACCGGGATTTTTAATAAGCTGCATTGCCGCATTGTCCACGTAAATATGGTTCAAAGCCACATCCGGGAATGATTTGGACACTTCTATAACGATTTCTCTCCAGAAAACCATCGTTGTCAGGACATTTGCCTTATCAACGGAAGTCAGTTTTTTCCTGCGTTTTTGGGCCGTTTCAAAAGCTACCCTGGCTATCCTTTCAATTTCATGCCGGGTGTAAACCATCGTGTCAAATGCCCTGTCCTTCTCGCGCCCTTTTCCTTCACCAAAGTAAATATCTCCTGTCAATTCGCGTATAATCATTATATCCAGGCCATTTTCTATTAAAGAAGGTTTCAAAGGAGAGGCGTTTTTTAACTGGGGGAATAAAAGCGCCGGTCGTAAATTCGCATAAAGATCGAATATTTTTCTGAGAGGAAGCAGCGCTGCCCTTTCCGGCTGCTGATCTGGAGGAAGGCTTTCCCATTCTGGCCCTCCGACTGAGCCGAACAGTATCGCATCGGAACTTTTGCAAAGGACCAATGTTTTTTCCGGCAGAGCTTTTCCATGTCTTTCTATGGCTATACCGCCGACATCCGCGTAATTGAATTCCATTTTTATTGAATATATTTGAGAAACCTTCTTTAAAACTTTTAAAGCTTCAGCCATTACTTCAGGACCGATGCCGTCTCCCGGCAGTACCGCAACTTTATAAATCATAATTCCTCCAGAAACCGGAATATTGCCGGTAATAAAGGTTGTTATTATAACTCTTTTTCTGCCAATTCTCCAGTTTTATATTGAGGGTTTTATTTAACGAAATTGTCATTGAATATATTTCAAGATTGATATCATAAAGATGGGTTAAATTAAAATTAGTTCGATGGATTATTGAAATAACTATTCTTAACTGAATTCAGCTCGTATAGATATGGTAAAATATGTCACATTTCGGTACCATTCCAGACTGAAATATTTTCAAGCAAATATATCGATCCGGGAGCCTGAAGTTTGATTATCAGTCCTTTTTCAGATTCATCGATCCAGAAAAAGCCTTCTTTAGAATAGCTTTCCATTAATTTTGCCAGGAAAGGGTCTGCGCCATAAAATCCAACCTTTCTAGTATTGAATTTACCCGCTTTTGTTTCAATTATCTCTTTGCCTATATATTTAAATCCAATTTCAACTGGCATTTTAAGAATATTGGGTATTATCGCATAAACAATGCCAGGAGTTTTCAAGTCAAAAAACCTGGCTCCAAGGAAAATTAATGAACCCATATCCCAAACCGGAAAGTTAGTTTTGATCTTAATTATGCTGTGCCTTGTCCTAAGGGCATTACCATCCCATACTGTTTCCCAATAACTGGCGATTTGTTTTGTTTTATCAATTTGAAGATCGGATTGAACTATGCCTTTTTTATTTTCCAGGATAAAATTGGATAATTCATCGGAATGGTAAGCTATAAGGTTATAATCACTTAAAGATACTTTTTTATAATCTGTAAAATTTGTAAAATATCGCGGTATGGGTATTGCGGAACCTTCTGAAAAACGCTGCTGATAAATAGTTACAATATTTTCTTTATAATTAATATCATAAACTTGTAAAAGCACATAATCAATTTCATTTCCTGCATATTTTACATATTTTAGATATTCATGGTTCTGTATCAATAATTTTTTAGGCTTCATCGGCTCCATTTCTATCTTACCCGTCATCGAATAAGTAGAAATAGTAAAGTATGTTATAATTATTGCAACTCTTAATACAATTTTAAAATTGAAAATCATATTTTCCTCCAGAATTATTCTGAAGGAAATTTTATCATAGTTTGATAAAAATGATATGTATCGACGGATACAATTTGACTACATCTTTGGATACAATTTTATTTGCCTGATCATATTTATTAATTTTATTCTCCCGTTCACTCCTGTTTTTTCATAAATATTATGTACATGCCTTTTAACGGTTCCGGTAGTAATAAAAAGCTTATTTCCGATCAATTTATTACTATAACCTTCAAATAATAATATTAAAATATCTTTTTCCCTTTCCGAAATTCCATATTTTTGGCAGAAAAGACTATAATATTGCCTGATATCTTTGTCCGCTTCCTTAAAAAACAGGTTCTGGACAAAATAATATACTGATAATAAATTCCAGATAAGATATATGGCAGGACCTACTCTAAAACTTCCTGGTATTGATGAAAATTTAATTTTATAGTTTAATATTGAATCAATTCCCAACGCAAAAAATATTAGAATACTGGAAATCAATAAAGCCCGGCTAAACAATCTTACCTGAATAATTACTATTTTATGGAAATTAATCAAAACCGTTATACAGCTATACAGGCCGGTCATTATCAATAATATAAATAAAAAAATATTGGTTAAAGGCATAAATATTTTAACGAAATAGTTTATCATAGTTATAATAAAACATATGATTGACAATATTCCAAAAAATTTGTTCATTTTTATTAATTTTAAATATGGAAATAAACTATTCGTAAAGATTGGGACCGCGGCTATAAGGAGTGTTTCTCCAAAAAGGAAGAAAATATCCAGAACTATTGTTAGATTATCAGGTGATATTTGGTTGATATCAATATAATTTTTAATTGTACTGGATAATATCAGAATTGTGAGAGCTGACAACAATAAAATATAATATTTAAGTAATTCATTTTTTCTTTTCAGATAAATTAAAATAGAAGCTATTAATACTGTAAATCCGGCTGCAAAAGATAAAATCCAGTAAATCAGAAGTAAATGTTCCATACCCATCCTTACTTTTTATCATAAATATTATAATCTTCAAAAATAATTCATGCAACAGGGTTTTGAAATTTATCAATATTTTAGTAGAGCCAATAATTATAAAAATATACAATATTCACTAATTAACCGGATTTTATTTTATAGATATTTTCCCATTTCTTTGTTTTATGATTATTATTAATTAGACAGTATTATATATTTTATTAATGAAAAATAAATCGAAATTAAAAATTCACCATTATCATAATATTTTTAGTTATTGCTTTTTATCTGTTTGTTTTATCTATGATGCTTTTACAGGAGGTATCTATGATTTTAACGAACATGATAATAAGCACTATTTTATCTCTTCAGGATTTCAATTCTAACGGTTTTTTCAAAAACAATTCATTTGATAGCATGTTTTCGAATAAGATAATTGTTTCAGATCAAAATGATTTGCATAATAATAGTATGTTCAACAATGACGTTCAGCTTGAGAAGATTATATATTATTTAAAATCGGTTAACCTTATTTATGAGGATATTTATGATTACACCAAGCCTAATTTATACAAAAGGTACTCATATAACGGCAGTAATTATATCTCACATGAATTAAATCCTATTGCAAATTTATTTTTTAAGAATAATTTGTGGGATCTGGCATTTGTAAGCGCTAATTTATTTAATTATATGATTTATAATGTGGATGCCATATCTTATTTCTATGCAGTGGGATTAAATATAGCGGAAATTTTTGCAATATCTTCATGGAGTCCTCTTGCAACCGCTGAAATAAACGTTTATACTCCGGTATTCATCTATATGTTTTAAAAATCTGTTAATTTAATAATAAGATAGTATAATTCAAAATTTTCAATTAAATTTTATCTTTGACTAATATTCAACAGCAGTATAGAATATTTATCATAAAGGAATAATAGTAATTTAAAAAATAATTTTATTACTATTTGAAGGCGGTTTTCAAATGGATGGTTTAAATCAGGATATTATTTTTCAATCCAGGATAAAAGCGGAGAAATTAGTGGCATATATCCGTGTAATACTTGTTTTGATATTCCTGATTATTGCCGTAATGATATTGTTTAATATTAAGGCTCAGGGTTTATCCGATTCTGAGGTAGTAAGAAACAATATAATTGAGTTTGCGGCCATAATCAGTTCTATTATTGTAACGGCAGTATCTTTTTATTTTTTATTGAAAAACAAATATTCCATCCTTATGAGCTTCCTTCTGATTACTCATGATATTATTATTTTAACTGTTGTAGATTATGTGCTCAGTATTAACGCGCCTTTTCTATCATTAACCACGGGCTTAATAACCGCCATGGTTATGATTGTTGTTTTATCGGGGCTGCGTTATTCCTTTGGGCTCTCGCTTTATTCTGGGATTTTGGCTTCTCTTGGATATTTAATTGTAATTATTATTAACGGCTCGGACATAATAAGGATTTTCGGGCAAAATATATCTGTTTTTACAGGAATAGGCCATGCAGGGAAAAATGTAAATATTTATTTTGATATGGATGATATAACGATCCATTTTATTTTATTTAATATTATAGGTTATGCAACTGGAAAAATCGCTTCAAACAGTAAAAAATTGATTTACGAACAGGCCGAACTGGCTTCCAAACACAGCAGCCTGCAAAATGCTTTTATTGAAAATTCACAGACATCTATAGAAGCAAATTCCAGAAGCACTCAATCCCTTCAGGATTCCATAGAAATCTTCGATCAAAGAATGGGAAGCCTGATAAGAATACTTGAAAACATTTCTAGTAATTCCCGGCTGCAAAACGAGTATATCTCCGATTCAGTACTTCAGTTAAGCAGGATTGACGAATCTTTTATAAGAATTGACAGTGAGGTTACAAATCAGTCAGGCAGTATAAATATTGTATCGGAAAAGATAGCACGCCTTGCTTCAAATATTAGTGAAATAAACAGATCGACTATTGCAGCAAAAGAAGAATCGAAAATTCTGGCAGATACTGCGCACAGCGGACAGGATACGGTTAAAGAATCTATTTCCGCGGTTAAAGATATTGAAAAAGATTCAAAACAAATTGAAACAATTATTAAATTAATTACAGATATATCGGATACAACAAATATCTTATCGATGAACGCCGCAATTGAAGCGGCAAATTCAGGCTCATCCGGCAAAGGATTCGCAATAATTGCAGGAGAGATTCGCAAACTGGCCATCAACTCATCGCAGAATGCAAAGCAGATCAAAGATATAATCAACAGGATCATTCACAAGATAATTGCCGCCGCGGCTTTATCAGAGGATGTGGGCGCTTTAATACAGAAAATACTTCAGGGCATTGATTCCGTAGATAATTTGATACTTTCAATATCCGGATCAGCCCAATCCCAGTCGGAAACTGCTTCAATAATTGAAAATAACGCAGGCGAGATAGTCAAGAAAACAGAGGCAATAAAAGAGAACATCAAGATTGAAAGAGGCATTTCAAATAATATAATAGAAAAAGTAAAAGATGTTAAAAAAATTGCCGATCAAACTGAAGAGGAAGTTCGTAATGAAGTTGAACTTAGCAAAGATATAAATATTACGGTAAAAAAGATATCTGAAATCGTAAGTGAAAACAGGAAGCTGGCGGTTAAATTGAAAGAGAATTTAAGCACTTATAATCTATAAATTAAAATAATTATTCCCGCAGGTTCTTTTATTTCTGCATGTTCGAAGCTCTAAAAACCATCTGGATGTTTTATGTTTTTTGGAAATCTAAATAATAATATTCCGGCTGTCATGATCTTGCGGCATGCCGAACGGTTTACCGTTGACAATATTTATAATCATAAAGAGATACTGCTGACTGATAAAGGTATTTACGATTCGCTATCGCTTGGGAAAGAAATTAAAAAACATTTCACAAAAATAAAAATATATCATACTCCTGTTAAAAGATGTAAGCAAACAGCTTATTATATCGCCCTGGGAATCGATGCTGATATAGAAATAGAGGAGTTAAATTTACTTGATGATGCCGGTTATTTTTATAAATATGATGAAATTGTAGAAATTATAAAAGAAAACGGCCCGGCGGGATTTGCCGAAAAATGGTGTAATAGGGAACTATCAAACGAAATAATTATTCCATATGACAAATTGTCTATGTTTCAGCTTAATTTATTATTAGATCAATTGAAACAAAATTTTGATTTAGTCATAAATGTAGTTCATGATTGGAATATTTATGCTTTATTAAAATTTTATTTTAAATTATCAATTGAAGAGATCGGCGTTCCCCCTTATTTATCCGGGATAATTCTTTATAAGAACGAAACGGGAGAAATTTGTATGCAATATTCCGAAAAACCGGATATCATCAAGCTGCCGCATCCGGGAAAGGCTTAATATGGACAATAAAAAGATTCCTTTAACGGATATTGAATTATTTTGTTTAAAGCTGCATCAGCACCTGCCTTTTCATGTAATAATAAGTGTGAATTTTGACGGCAATTTTGATTTGGGATCACTGGAAAAAGCCGTTAAGATTGTAAAAGACCGTCATCCTTACCTTAACTATAATATAGAGTTTGAAGATTCTGTCCCTTATTTTAATTATTATCCCGATGTGCCGATAAAAATAAGTTTTTTTAGCGGCAATTATGAGACCTGGATATCTCTCTGTGAAAATGAAATGAATAATCCGATTGATGTTTCTATAGCGCCGTTATTCCGAATATCATTGCTTAATAGAGGAAGCAATAATTATGATTTAATTATTAATATTTCACATATTATTTCGGATGGAATATGCGTCCTCAATTTTGTTAAAGATATAATATTTGTTTTGAATAAATCATTAAACAATGAAATTATCGGATTAAAGCCTTTTAATTTATTAAGGCCATCGCTGAATTTGTATCCGGATATTACAAAAGGAAATACTTCAATCGTTATCGACAAATGGTATTCATCGGGTTTTATATTAAATACAATAAATAATAGCTCAAATTCACTTCAAAATAATAATACAATTTCTTTACCGAAAGAATTGAGAAGATCAAAATTAATAAATTATATTTTCTCGGGAAAAGAAACAGTAAATATTATCCAAAAATGCAAAAATAAGAACTTATCCGTCAATTCTTTACTTGCCACAGCATTGATCTTTTCCCTGCGGGATTATTGTTATAAAAACGGTCATGGATTTTCACGGATTAAAAGTAATTCCGGCATAAATATCAGGGACTGTTTGAGAGATATTAAAATTCCGGCCCGGCAGTTCGGTGCCTGGGCAGGCTATGGATATATTTATGCTGATTTGTATGAAACTGCGGACCCGGCGAATTTTGCAATTTCATACGGAAAGATATTATCCGATAGTATAAAAAACAGCGTCCCTTTTTACACGATAAAAAATCTCGCGGATAATTCTTTGATGAAATCATTTAACGAATATGCTCCGAAACATACTGAAAATCTCCCATACGCCATTCTAACAAATCTGGGAAAAATTACAATGGATGAGAAGGAAGGCAAGCAGAATAAAATCAGGGTAAATTACTATAATTTTATGACGCCTATGCATAGAAACTGGAATAATGACTTGGGTTTTGGGGTTTGTTCCTCTTCATTTAACAATGAATTAAATTTAAATTTTATCTATATGGAACCGTTTTGGACAAAAAATAAGGCTTATAAGTTCATTTCAGAATTCTTATATTATATTTATTTTATATGCTGTTAATATTTTGTTTTTTAATTTATTTTTCTGTTTTCACCGGCAAGATAACCGCCGTCAATCGGCAGAGCCAGCCCTGTCAGATACGAAGCTTCATCACTGCAAAGCCATGCTACTGCATTTGCGATATCCTCAACTTCCCCAAGCCGGTTTAATGGATTCAACCCTGCCCTGATTTTTTTTAAAGCCGGATCTTTATCATATGTTTTATCCGTCATTTCAGTATTTATAAAGCCGGGGCAGATTACGTTAATTCGAATCCCTGAATCGGCATATTCAAGCGCCGCCGCCTTGGACAAACCTACTACTCCGAACTTACTTGCCACATAAGCTCCAATATTTTTTACCGCGTATAATCCGGCCGCAGATGAATTATTGATTATTACCCCGCCATTATTCTCAAGCATTTGACTGATTTCATATTTCATGCAGAGCCAGACGCCTTTTAAATTTATATCAATTACATTATCCCAGTTTTCTTCAGTCGAATCCGAAATCATGGCTTTTTTTGAACTTATGCCGGCGTTATTAAACGCATAATCGATACGGCCAAATTTATCCGTAATTTTTATGAACATATTTCTTACATCTTCATCTTTTGAAACATCGCACCTGAAAAAAACGCCTTCGGCCTCAAAAGCAATAATGTTTTTTAAAACTTCATCCCCTTTTTCTTCGTTTCTTCCGCAAATGATAACAATAGCCCCTTCTTTTGCAAACTTTAATGCGGTAGCTTTACCCATACCGGATGTTCCCCCGGTTATCAGAGCGACTTTATTTAGAAACCTTTTCATTTTAACCTGCCTTAATCTAATTTGTCTATCATTTTAAATGCGCTCCGCCGTCAAGATATATAATATTTCCGGTCATATATTGATTTTTTAATAAGGAATCAACCATTTGCGTTATGTCATCAATCTCGCAAATTCTCTTTAAAGGAATAGATTTTTCAATTGAATTGATATATTCCTTTTTTTCTTCAGGGGATTTATATTTCCTCATTGGTGTGTCGACCCATCCCGGAGAAATGGCGTTAATCCTTACCGGAGCGATTTCTAATGCCATTCCTTTTACAAAACAATCGATGGCCGCATTTATTGCCGCCAGTGTAATGGAACCGATCTGCGGTTTAACTCCATAAACTCCCGAAAAGAGGACGATTGAGCCGTTTTGTTTAATCTTTTCGGTTCCATATTTTACAGCCATAACCTGGCCCCAGAATTTTGTCTGGAACGCATTTTGCATATCGGGAATTGTTAAATCTTTCAATAATCCGGTAACATACTGAAACGAGGTAAAAATTAGAAAATCATATTCATCGATTGTTGAAAAGAAATTCTTAATTTCATATTCATTCTGTACATTAACTTTAAAGATAGAAATATCGCTGCCGATTTCATTTTTTATTTTTTCTAAATTCTCAGTATTATGAGAAGCCGCTAAGATTTTAGCTTTCTTTGAAAATAAATACCGTACAATCCCGTAACCTATGCCGGATGTTCCGCCGAATATTATTACTTTTTTATCTTTATAAAAATCGTCAGCCATTTTTAATTTCTCCTCTCACCCAACAATACAATATTATATTCGATTGCAGTAATACTGTCAAAATATGAATTTGGATATACTAATTTTATGTTTACTCAATCGCTTTATTATAAAATGCAGTTTTTATTAGAAATTAAGTAAATTTATTATTTCAGTAACTCAGGGATTAAATCTTTTATAAAATTAGTCTTGACATTAAAATATTTTTAATTAAAATAATTAAAAAAGTTAGAATTAGAAATATTAAAGTATTATTATATATCGGGGGTTTTTTATGATTATGAAGAAAGTAAGTAAAAGGAAATTTATTAATCGGATCAATGTTGCTATTGCAACAGTAATATTTGTATTGATTTCCGGATGTGCCGATCCCAGTATAGAAATGCAAAAAAGTTTAAGCGCTAAAGCAAAAACCATAAATGAAGGATTCATAAAAGTGAAGGTAAACGCAATACGAGTAGCCGATCTTGTAAGTAATAAATCAAGCGGGTTTAATCAAAATGCAATTGATCTTTCAGTTCTTGAATCAGAGCGGACCGGAGGCTACAAACTTTTTAATAAATTTATGTACATTAATGCAAAAAATAATGATAATGTATTTGTCTGTACATATTCAGGAAAATCAAAATATACGGAAGGGAATACTTCATATTTATTCGGAAAGAAAATATGCGCGTATTTCTGGAAAGAAATAATGAATGAATTTTTACCGATTGTTAAGGATAAAGCGGAATATGTTACCGGGAATAGTATCTTTTTGCAGGATATTTTTAATGGCAGTGGAGATTTTTATGTTTGTTCATCTCCATGGCAGGACTTTGCATCTTTAATTCCACCCGGAATACCTGATATTCATATTTTTGACTGGTTTAATATAATTACTCCTGAAAAAGATCCTGATCGAAGTCCCAGATGGACACCCGAACCGTTTGTTTCAATCGGGGCACAGGGTGAAGGTGGATGGATTCAAACTGTTTCAGTCCCTATCTATTTAAAAGATGGGAGATTCTTTGGAGATTCCACAAGTGATATGCTTATAATACCTTTTACAAAAGTATATTTTGATAATGAGAAGAAAGCGATGCTTATGTTATCGCATAACATGTTACCTATTTCATTAACAAAGGCTGCTGAAGATATAATAGGGGTAAAAGGAATTGTAGATTATTATTACTTAAATCAATTAATTAAAAATCCAAAGGCTGCGGATAACGCATATTTTACCCATGTTTCTCAACCTGAAGATATAAAAGAATTGGCAGGTAAAATTTCCGGCAACTCGAAATTTGAACAAAAAGTAAAAGGGAAGACATATATTTTCATTGTAGAAAAAATTCCCGAAGTAAATTCCTATCTTTTAGGTATTGTTAATAAATAATTTGTTTCCGGATAAATCTGTAAAACTTACGGGAATTTCAGCCCATGAAATTCATAGCTTCCTCCATGGAATAGGAATTCCCGAAATACTGCATTAATCCAACCAGTTCAAATACTCTTCGTATCTCCGGCTTCAAATTGATAAAGCAAATTTTACCGCCTTTATTAGTATATTTTTCATATAAATCCATAAACACACCAATCCCGGCACTGGAAACATATTCTAATTTTGTAACATCAAAAATAAATTTCTTACAGTTGTTTTTTGAAATCATATTTCCGATCTGTTCAACCAAATCATCCGATGTATCCATATTAATATAACCTTCCAGTATTACAAAAGCCACTTCATTTTCAACTTTTCCTATAAATTTTAATTCTTCCTGCACACTGAGCCTCCAATATTAAAAAGTCTTTATCATTGTGATCCGGTTATATTCACCGTGTCTCACTTCATATTTCACATCATCCATAAGCTTTCGGATCAGATATATTCCTATGCCTCCATGAGTTTCTTTTACTTTTTCTTTCAACTCCTCATGTGACGAGTAATTTCCTTTGTTTCCCAGCTTAAATTTTCTTCCTTTTTCGCCAAAATCATCAATATTGATAATTATTTTTGAAGAATAAAGAATAAACTGGAATTTAATGATTAATTCATCATCATTATGATAAGAATGCTCGTAAATATTGGCAATTGCTTCTTCAATAGATATTAAAATATCGTTGAGTATAACACTATTTGGCATTAAAAGTGAAAGGACTTCATTGACTCTTTTTTTAATAAAACCTAATCTGATAGGCCGGGGAAAATCTTTAGTGGAAAAAACAATAGAAATTGATGAATTCTCAATACAGGCCCTATTAAAGCTTTCTTTAATTTTGTTTTTTGTTTTATCATCCAGTACAAAATCTGTAGATTCCGATTCCTTCTGAAGTTTTTTGAAAAGTTTATATTTTACACTCATCCGAATCTCCACAAAATTAATAATGAATCAATAATCGAAAAATATTTTCTTCTTACTGAAACCGTTTTGCGACAAAATTAATGTTGCTTCTTGCTTTATAATTATCGGGGTCCAGATCCAATACCATCTGCCAGTATTTTAAAGCATCCTCTATTCTATCTGTTTTGTAATAAGAGAATGCCAAAAGATTGTATAATTTTATCTTTTCATCTTTTCTTTTCATAAAAGGGATTATTCCTTCTACAATGGGAAATATATCATTATATTTTCCCTTTTTATAAAATGTCAGTGCTTTAATGTATTTTTCCATGCCTTCAATAAAATTTGATTCCATTTCAGCCTGCGGGTTACTTGAAATTTTAGTTGTGTTTAAGATTTCCAGGTCTACTTTCAAGCCTTCCGGGGCAAAAAGCATTTCTACTATCAGGAGCGTAATATCATCCCTTACCGGAGCATTTCCTATAAAAAGATATACTTCATCGAAAACTTTTAAAACCATTTCCTGAACTGATAAGCGGCAATTCTGCAATAGAGAAGTTTTAAATTTTTTCATTCCAAAAAATTCCGAATTATTGTTTCGCGCTTCGGGAATACCGTCAGTATAGAGAACCAGTTTATCCCCTTCATTTAATTTTGCAACTGACGTCGAATAAACCTGTTTGTTATTATTACCGACAATAGGTGAGTTTGTTTTTAATTCGATCAATTCTTTGTTATTTCTTATAATAAAAATCTCATCATGGCCGGCATTACAATATTGAATCTCATCTAACCGGGTATCGATAATACAATAAAAAACGGTAAGATATTGGGACAAATCCTCGATTGCAGAACAGAGTTCTTTGTTTACATGTCCGACAATTTCTCCAGCCTGCCTGCCGGGTATCGAATTAGTTGTAAAAGATATTTTTGCCATTGCTGTAACCAAAGCCGCGGGTACGCCATGACCGCTGACATCCGCAATAACAATTCCCACTTTTTTTTCATCTATGTTAAATACATCATAAAAATCACCTCCTAGATCTTCCATTGGTGAGTAGTTGCCTCCAATGCTGAGCTTTTCATTGTCCGGAAAATTGGAAGGAATCAATGCCTGTTGTATTGCGCGAGCCATTTTTAATTCCTTTTTCATGGTGCCGTTGGCTGCAGTAAGCATCTTATTAGATTCATTAAGTTCTTCAGTTCGTTTTTTTACAAGATCTTCCATATGATCACTGTATTCCTCAATTTCTTTAAGCATATTATTAAATGTATTTGCCAGAACCAGTACTTCCCCATGCGTACTTACGGAAGCACGAATTTTATAATCCCCATCAGCCACTTTCCGTGCTATAGATGTCAGGTATTCAATAGGCCTGGTTAATCTACCCGCCAGGAACAAAGCGATAAAAACAGCAATAATAATAACTATAATAGTCAAAATTGCAGTAATAAATCCGATATTCCTGAAGCTATTGTTTAATTCTAAAAGTGACTGTTCAAAACCTTTTTTTGAAGCGCTTACTGTTTTATCCAATAGAACGGTTAATTGTGTTTTATTTTCTTTAAACTTATTCACAGTATCAATTTGATTTTTAAATTCCTGCAGATCCTTTAGTTTCAAAATGGTTGAACCAAAAACATAATAGGTACGGAATATATCACTGATTTGTTTTAAAGAAGAATTTTCACCGGGTATCTGTTTTGACAGATCATGCAGATTATTATAGAATGCCTTAGCCTTTTCATTTAAATCATTTATAGCGCTTTGTCTGTTTTCCGGGCTAAACAGCATAGTATCCCATATATCAGCATGAATCGCTAAAATAATCTGATATGAATCCTGAATATATTTCTCTGTTATAAATTTTGTATCAACAATATTATGTATTCGCTGCGCAGTATGATTCAGAAAAACCAGGTTAAAAATAATGACAAATATAAAAATAATGATAAAAACACCGAAACCCAATAAAATTCTGTATTTGAATTTCACTTTTACCCCCGGCCGATAATAATTTTTGCTTTTTTTATGGTATTGTTATCGGCTTATTTAGATTGGATTTATAATATAAAAAGATTTTCTTGAAAATTATTTAATCAATCTAAATTAATTTGTTTACATCAAAATATAATCTTATTTTACCGTTAAAAAATTAGGAATATCAGAATAAATCAATCAATTCGTTTATTTGACAGATTATATGAGTTTATTTTAAAATAGAATTGTATTGAATAAAATATCTGGAAGATTTCAATTTATTAGAAATTATTACTCATCATTATCTAATATTTTTCGAAAGAGAATCAAGATTCCAGTTCAATTAGAGCAATTTGGACAATGAAAAAATAATTAGAAATCACCGGTTCCAATATTAATAACTTACTATTTCAGTTGAATTAATAGAAAAAATAATGAATTTTACTTATGATTTAAATATAAGCAGGTATGGAAATGATTATGATATTTTTATTTGCCGCATTAATCTTTATTTCTTTTACTTCTATTATATTTCTTGTTATTAGGAATATTTATTTCAATTCTATCATTATGAATATCAACCAGGGAATAATTATTTTTAAATCGAACGGTAAAATTATAAAATACAACAAAGCTTTTTTAGATATTTATAGGTACGAGAGGCAGGATATTAAAAACATCCGTATAAACGATCTTTTTTCAGGACAGAAAATTGAGAGTTTAATTAGAGATATTAATTTATATAAGACGATGCAAGTCAACGGCTCCGGAAAAAATAAAGACACCATTTTTTTAAATCTTAGTTTGCAAAAATTACCATATTTCGGCAGGCAAAAATTTCTTGCTCTCATTACCGATATTAAAAATCAAAGTTCCAATGAAAGTAAGTTAAGGGAAGGGCAGAGGTTAATATCTATTTTAATGAGCAATTTACCGGGTTTGATTTATCTGGCTTATTTTGACCCGGATTTAACTCTTGAATTTGTAAGCGACGGGTGCTATGAACTGACCGGGTATAGTCCATCAGATTTCATTAATAATAGAAGAGATTTTATGTCTATTGTTCATCCCGATGATAAAAACATAGTGATTCAGGGAAGGCAAAAAGCTATCATCAACAAAGCGGAGTTTCAAATAACCTATAGAATAATTACAGGTAAAAATGAGGAGAAGATTGTCTGGGAAAGAGGTAAACCGATTTTTGATATACTGCATAATTTTGTTGCGATCGGAGGTTCGATCAATGATGTGACCGAATACAGGGAAATGGAGAATAAGCTTGCCGAGGAAAAGGAAAGGCTGTTTGTTACTTTACGCAGTATTGGAGACGGTGTGATTACAACCGATATCAAAGGGAATGTTGTCTTATTAAACAATGTGGCTGAAAAATTGACGGGATGGGCGCAGGAAGAAGCCATGAATAAGCATATCGGGGAGGTTTTTCATATTATCAATGAAAATACAAGAGTAAAAGTTGCGAACCCGATTGATGCGGTTCTGAAAAACGGACTGGTTGTCGGGCTGGCGAATCATACTGCGCTGATCTCAAAAGACGGGACGGAAAGGCTGATAGCCGACAGCGGCGCGCCGATCAAGGATAAGCAGAGCAAATTGATCGGGGTTGTCCTGGTCTTCAGGGATGTGACTGAAAAGCATAAAATGGAAATGGAGATGTCAAAAATAATCAAATTGGAGTCTTTAGGTGTACTGGCCGGTGGGATTGCACATGATTTCAACAACATCCTGACAGCAATACTGGGAAATATTAATCTGGCTAGATTCTATACAAGCGATAAAAAAATTCTTGATCTGCTAATTGAGGCGGAAAAAGCAACTTATAATTCAAAGAGCCTGACCGATCAGTTGCTGACGTTTGCGAAAGGCGGCGAACCGGTCAAGAAAATTGGGAATATTAATAAAGTCTTGAAGGAATGTGTCCTTTTCTCACTAAGGGGTACAATTATAAAAATTGAGTTTAATCTTGATGATAATATTCAGCTTCTAGAATTTGATGAAGGTCAGATGAATCAGGTATTCAATAATTTATCAATTAATGCCAGACAGGCAATGCCAGACGGCGGGTTATTAAAAATCACTTCCGGAATATTTGTATGTGATGATAACCAATCCTTAATCAGAAAAGGTGAATATTTACAAATTATTTTTGAGGATCAGGGAGGCGGAATTTCCAAAGAAAATATGCAAAAGATTTTCGATCCTTTTTTTACTACAAAGAAAGAAGGTAAAGGATTGGGTTTATCATCCTGTTATTCCATTATAAATAAACATAATGGATATATTACAGTAGAATCGGAAGTAAACAAAGGATCGAAATTTTTTATCTATTTGCCGATTATACAAAATCCTATAAATAGTAATGCGGTTTTACCGGTAAAAAACGAAGAAATAGTTAGCGGCAAAGGCAGGATTTTATTCATGGACGATGAGGCGGATATCCGTTCTTATGCAAAAAAAGCTTTGGAATTTCTAGGTTATGAAGTTGAATTGGCAAGGGATGGGAAGGAAGCCGTTGAAATATTCCGGAGCATGTTAATTTCTAACATTCGTTTTGATTGTGTTGTACTGGATATTACCATACAGGGCGGCATGGGCGGGAAAGAAACCCTGTCGGAATTAAAGAAGATTGATCCGGATATCGTGACTATAGTCATTAGCGGTTATTCAAATGACCCGGTTATCGCGAATTATAAAGAATACGGTTTTACAAATGTCCTGATAAAACCTTTTAAAATTGAAGATTTGAGTAATGTACTTGCTAAGGTATTAAAATTAAAAAAGTAAATAATTCAGAACCTGTAAAAAAATCATTGGCAATTGTTAATGGAGGAATTTTCAAATTTATACAATAGAATTCAGAACTTAAAAAAGCCGCCGTTCTCCGGCGGCTTTTTTAAAAAATTAAAAATTTATTGGGGTTGCATTTCTTTTTCAACAATTGAAGAAACAATGATCGATTTTTTTGATTTTTTTCCGCTCACTTCAACATACATTCCATTCTGCCGCTTTGTGCTTTTTGCCAGAGCCAGAGCTTTTTCATCCCCTTGCTTATCGAATTTGACGAACGAGTATGTCCCATCCTTTCCCTTGAGCATAATTCCATATCCGGATTTCACGCAAGGATCCTGGAGCAAGCAAGCCACAGTATGATTTTCAGGATTTGTCTTCATGTTTGCACCGTCGGCAGAAATACCGTTTGCCGTTGTAGCGCAAAGCTTATCAGCCAAATACCCGGACCACACAACCGATTTTCCACTTTTTTTTGACTCCTTTGCGCCGGTAAAAGAAACAAAACATACGATCAATAAACCGGCAATAATACCTAACACAGCCAGTTTTTTCATGTTTTCCTCCTTACCATTCCGTTTACCAGAATGATTTAAATTATTAAAAATTAGTAATTGATTAATAATTTGTCAAATTGAAAATAGTATTTTTCAGACAGTTAATATTATTTTAATCTCTATTTTGATTTTTTTTCTCATTTTGATTATTATTTGTAAAATTGATACTTAATAAGAAGTATTATTAAACCCTCTCAGCTCGCTGGGAAAATAGTTGATAATATTCAGTGAGGTAATTTTGTGATATCAAAAAATAAAGTTTGATTATCTGAAGGTTGGATAAATGGATAAATTGTCACAGCATACATATGGAAATTGATTATATTATATTTCATAAACCGGAGAAATAATATGAAACGTTTTATTTTTTCATCCATACAGACTAAAATCCTATCAATGTTGTTGATAATTTTGACGGCTACAATCATTATAGTTGTTTATTTTGTTTACACATCACAGAGATCCAGCCTGATTTCAACCATGAACAGAGGGATTTACCTTAATACAGAAACGCTTGAAACGGCGCTGAAGATAATGATGCTTGATGGTAAGGCACCTTTACTGGTCAGGACTATGGCTGAGTTAAAGAGCCTGGGCGATTATAAAGAGGTTGCAATATATAGAACAAACGGCGTTCTCGCCTTCAGCGACTATTCTACTCTTGAACATGTAAACCTCAATCAGACCAATATAACGTTTCTTCAAACTCCGAGGATTGCTGATGACAGGAAGGATATTGAAAAAACGGAAGGCACTTCCAATATTAATATTGTTTTGGAAAAAAAGTTACCGCTACGAAAATTTCTAAGCGCGACAAGGGAACTTGAATATTATTCGCTAATAGAGAATAAATCCGATTGTATGCGCTGTCATGGGAGTGAATATCCTTATCGAGGTGTGATTCATTTCAAACTGTCAATAGCCGGGACTTATGCTCAGATTGATAAAACCAGGAATTTCCTAATTCTTTTTTTTATAGGGGTCGGTTTGATCGTGGGCACAAGTCTATTAATACTGATCCGGACATTGATCCTGTCTCCGGTCTTCAGGATAGGAGATGCTGTTAGAGAACTCGGAGCCGGGGATTTTAAAGCCCGTGTAAATTTGAAAAGCAGGGACGAGCTGGGTGAGTTGGCCGGAGAGATCAATAAAATGATAAAAGGGCTTGAAGAAAGGTTTAAGCTTTCAAAATACGTTTCATCTTCGACAAGGGATATTGTAGCAAGCGATGAAACAACCGAAGAGACAAAAAAAGTTAATGTGACTGTACTGTTCTCTGATGTCCGCGGATTTACTTCTTATTCTGAATCCCATCCGCCAGAGGTTGTAATAGAAAATCTCAACCGCATTCTTGAAGTTCAAGCTGAAATCATAGAAAAAGAGGGCGGCGACATAGATAAATTTGTGGGCGACGAAATAATGGCCGTTTTCAAAAATGAATATACGGCGATTGTATGCGCAGCCAGGATGATCAAAGCTGTTTTAGATTCAGATAAGGGTCTTAATATAGGACTTCGGATCGGCATCGGGATTAATTCGGGAGAAGCCGTTGCCGGTCATATCGGAAGCAAAAACAGGCGTGAATATGCAATGATCGGAGACACAGTCAATGTGGCTTCCAGACTTTGTTCCATAGCTCAACCGAACAGTGTTTTACTTTCGGAAGGAATATATAAAAAAACATCCGATAAAGTTCAGGCCGAACTCTTGAAGGGACAAAAGATCAAAGGGAAAAAAGAACTCATTGATGTTTACATACTCAAATCCGTTTCAGTAAAAGAGCAATAAAGAAATATAATTTGGTAGCCTCAAAGCTCATTTCCATGTACTTTTAACTTTCATATTAATATAATCGAAAAGCTGATCAGCCTGTTTACCACTGATTTTACCTGCCGGGAATGGGGGCATTTTCCCATGTGAATTGTCCGACATTCTGGGGTCTCTTATAAAAGCCAGGAATTCTTTAAAATTATCCAGTTCGTCGGTTTTCTTCAATGGAAGGCTTGAAACCACAACATTCCCTCCATTTGCATGACATCCCTGGCAATTATTTAAAAAGATTAATTTTCCTTCTTCCAAATCCGCAGTTGAATTTGTTTGCCCGCCTTTCTCAGGCTCGCTCTTAGCCGAAACCGCTGTATTCCAGTTGCCGTATACAAGTTTTCCTCCGAACCACCCCAGCCCCGCTATGGCTGAGAATGAGAGCGAATAATAAGAAATTGAATATTAAAATTTATGATTTCATCACCCCAATATTTCAATTAAAATATCCTTCAAATAATCCAATGTCTTTTCCACTTTCGGGCTGATTTGACCGTTGTTTATTGATTCGGGCTGGATGCCGATTAAAAAGATGTCGGCTTTTGTTTCAATGAATAAATAATCGGCTAAGACCTTTAATGGAATATTATGTGTGGTGTAAAGAGCAAGATCATTGAGCTTTTGCCTTTCGATAATACTCATAGAACCGGGTTCTGCTCCCATATCAACCGCATCAACCATAATAACTGTATCCGGAGTCAACTCTTTAATTTTGCCTGTATAATTCTCAGGAGTTTCTTCACAATTAATAATATTTGCTTTAACCTTTCCTTCAATCTTTTCCGAAAGGGCCGGGCCGGCCCCGTCATCACCCCTCATTCTATTTCCTATGCAGAGGATAACTGTTTTTGCTTTTAATCTCTTTTCTAACTGTTCAATCATATATATCCTTCAATTTGAAATTGTTCAATTTAAAATTATTTTAAGTTTACTTTTTTGTTTTAATGATAGGCACTTCTAATAACTCATTATTAGGAATGCCTGTTTAAATATTGATGAAGTTTTTGTCTTTCTTTCATATTTACAAAAACTTTAGGGCAGTCCATTTTCTTAAAAACTGGTTTTAATGAGATTTTCGAACTGCCCAGATATAATAATATCCTAAAGCCGTTATAATATCAAAATATAAAGGGCCAAAATTTTAATAATAATTATTTTAACTGCTATAATAATGGATTATTATAATGTTTTTTGTGTTATTTTATATTTAATGCTATAATACAAGATTCTAAATATGGATACAATAGAATCTTTATTATATGCAAATCAGTTGTTCGAGCAGAGTAACAATGAAAATTACAAATCAATAAAGCATACAAAATAATTTTTTACTCACATTATACAATTTAAATCGGAGGAAATTATGTTTGAGAAAAAAGAAGCGGCGGTTCGGTTTACCGATGAGCTGATTCAATATATAGATAAATGGAAAAATAAAGAGGGGAATCTGATAATGATTCTCCACAGGGTTCAGGAAGAATATGGATATATTCCCAGGGAAGTCGCGCTGCAGATATCCAGGCAGCTTAATGTTCCCCTTGCTAAAATTTATGGTGTTATTACTTTCTATCATTACTTCAGGCTTACCAAGCCCGGCAAGCACACAATCTCGGTATGTCTGGGTACAGCCTGCTATTTAAAAGACGGTGAAGATATTACAAAAGAGCTTGAATCCGATCTCGGGATCGGAGTTGGCGGAACAACCGAAGATAATGTTTTTTCGCTTCAGGCTGTTAGATGTGTCGGATGCTGCGGACTTGCGCCGGTTGTGGTAATCGATAACGAAGTATTCGGCAGGCTAAAAAAAGACGATCTGCCCCAGCTTCTTTCTAAATACAGAACAAAATAATGTTTGGAAGAATTTCGGAAATAATATATAAACTAATTAATAATTCGATAGAATCAAAAGCTTCATTGATAATTCTGGATTATATTGAAATAAATAGAAAAGAGCTTAAAATTTTTATTTTCGATAACCGGATAATTGATGAGACAAGTAAAAACGATGATGGTCTTCAGATCAAAAAAGAATGCGATACATTGGCAGTAAAATTAGAGATTGAGGCGGGACAGAAGGAAGGAAATTCGATATATCTTGAACTGAATTTATTAAAACCGGAAAATCCTTCCGAATTATTTACGAAAATCATGACGATAAAAGGAAATTTAGAATTGGTAATCAATCGTATAAAAGATAAAAATAAATATTCTTTAATAAGAAGTGAAATTATTGCGGAAGCAGGTAGTTCACTGGAAAATATTGATGAATCATCAATAAAAAAATATATTATAGAATTGGAGAAATTATTATGGGAAAAATGAATTTGAAAGGCCTTCAAAGTTTAAGAGAAAATTTGAAAAATGATTTTGAAAAAAAGGTCAATGAAAATAAAGAAATAACAATACTGGTAGGAATGGGAACCTGCGGAATAGCTGCTGGTGCTAAAGAAACCATGCTCGACTTTTACAGATCAAATTGAAAAAATGGGGATGAAAAATGTAAAAATCAAACCGACCGGGTGCATGGGTTCATGCTACGTGGAACCCACCGTAGAGGTTATTGTGCCGGGTATGCCGCAAATATTATACGGCAAGGTTAATCCCGAGACAGCGAAAAAAATTATGGAACAGCATATACTTCAAAAACAGCTTGTAAACGATCATATCTATGATAAACCGGCGATTGATATAATAAATCCGGCAACGCCGGTAAAGTTAAAACAGGATAAATAATTTTATGAATAAAGATAGCTTCGTTATTATCATCATGTTCAACCGTTCGAAGGTCTTCAGAGGAGGAAATGATGGCTTATAAGAAGTATGTTCTGGTTTGCGGTGGCGGAAAATGCGAATCGAACAGGTCGAATGAAATTTTTGAAAATATAAATAAAGAATTGATTTCACATGGAATAAAAGATGAAGTACAGGTTGTAAAAACCGGGTGCTTCGGCTTTTGTGAAGAAGGCCCGGTTGTAAAAATACTTCCGGATGAGATTTTTTACACGAAAGTCAAGCCTGAAGATGCATCGGAAATTGTTTCCGAACATCTTTTGAAAGGCAGGCCTGTTGCAAGAATTTTGTATGATAATAAATTGAGCAAAACAAATGTAAAAATCGATAATCTTGATTTTTACCAGAAGCAATTTCGTATTGTGTTGCGGAATTGCGGGGTAATAAATCCTGAAGATATAAATGAATATATCGCAAGGGACGGGTACCTTGGTCTTGAAAAAGCCCTTTTCGCAATGAAACCAGATGACATTATAAGCGAACTAAAAATTTCAGGCCTCCGCGGAAGAGGCGGCGCCGGGTTCCCGACTTGGCAAAAATGGATCCTAACCAAACAGGAAAAAGAAAAAACAAAATATGTCGTCTGTAACGCCGATGAAGGTGATCCGGGCGCTTATATGAACAGAAGCACAATCGAGGGCGACCCGCATTCGCTTCTTGAAGCAATGATAATATGCGGATATACGGTAGGTTCGAATGATGGTTATATCTACATCCGCGCAGAATATCCACTGGCGATAAAGAGGCTTGAAATAGCCATCGAACAGGCAAAGGAACTTGGACTTCTAGGGAAAAACATCCTTGGAAGCGGCTTTGATTTCGATATTGAGATCCGTCTTGGAGCGGGGGCTTATGTTTGCGGTGAAGAAACTGCACTGCTCGCTTCAATAGAAGGCAACCGCGGTATGCCAAGGGTAAGGCCTCCATTCCCGGCGACAAAGGGATTATGGGGGAAGCCAACGGTCATAAACAATGTCGAAACATATGTAAATATTCCGGTTATTATTGCAAGAGGCGGGAAATGGTTCGCCGGTATAGGTACCGAAACATCTAAAGGAACAAAGGTCTTTGCACTAACCGGGAAAGTTAACAATTCTGGCCTTGTTGAAGTACCGCTTGGCTTAACGCTTCGTGAGATTATATTCGATATAGGCGGCGGAATAAAAGACGGGAAAAAGTTCAAAGCCATCCAGAGCGGCGGACCTTCCGGAGGGGTAATTCCGGAAGAAATCCTGGATACGCAGATCGATTATGAAAACCTGAGAAAACTAGGCGCCATAATGGGCTCCGGTGGATTGATAGTGATGGATGAAGACGATTGTATGATAGATATAGCTAAGTTTTATATAAAGTTTGCCGTAGACGAATCATGCGGGAAATGCTCGCCATGCCGGATCGGAGGAAGACAGCTTCTTGAAATACTCGACAGGATAAGTATCGGAAAAGGCGAAATGGATTACCTTGACGATATGAAGCGTATATGCTTTGCAATGCAGAAGGCTTCCCTGTGCGGGCTGGGGCAGAACACGCCAAATCCTGTTTTATCGACTATAAAATATTTCAATGAAGAATATATCGACCATATAAAAAATAAAAAATGTACTTCGGGATCATGCCGAAACCTGATAACATATCTTATCGATCCTGATAAATGCGTCGGTTGCGGTCTTTGCGCTATGAAATGCCCCGTGAACTGCATAAGCGGCGAAAAGCGGAAACCGCATACAATTGATCAGATTAAATGCATTAAGTGCGGTAACTGCTTCCAGGTATGTAAATTCGGTGCTGTTCTGAAGAGCTGAGGAGGAAAATAATGGACAAACCAAAAAAAATAAATATTAAAATAAATGATATTCCGCTCATAGTTGAACAGGGGATATCTATTCTTGAAGCGGCAAAAAGGGTACAGATAAATATACCTAAACTTTGCCACCATCCCGATCTTCCCCCGAGTGCCGCATGCGGATTATGTATCGTTAAGATCAAAGGTTCTGCGAAAATGACTCGTTCATGCGCGACTCAAGCTGAAGAGGGAATGGAAATCATTACACATGACCCCGAGATTTATGAAATACGGAGAACTGTCCTCGAACTCATACTTTCAAATCATCCGAACGATTGTCTTCAATGCCCGAGAAACGGGAATTGTGAACTACAGCAGCTTGCCGGGGATTTCGGGATACGAGAAGTGCCTTTTACACGAATGCTTTCGAATATTCCGGCCGATCATTCTACAGCGTCACTTGTTTTAAATCCTGAAAAATGCGTCAAATGCGGGCGGTGTGTGGAAGTCTGCCAGATTATGCAGAATGTCTGGGCGATAGAATTCATAGGCAGAGGCTACGATATGAGAATTGCTCCTTCAGCCGATGTAAGACTGAACGACAGCCCATGCATAAAGTGCGGCCAGTGTACGGCTCATTGTCCTGTCGGCGCTTTATACGAAAAGAGCGATAATACAAGGGTCTGGGAAGGTCTCAGAAACCCGGATTTACACAAAGTCGTACAGATTGCGCCGGCGACAAGGGTCGCTCTTGGAGAGGCGTTCGGACTTGAACCGGGCGTTGTTACAACTAAAAAAATGTATACAATATTAAGGCGTCTGGGCTTTGATGCCATATTTGACACAAACTTCGGCGCCGACCTGACAATTATGGAAGAAGCCTCCGAGTTCGTAGAGCGTTTTGTCAATAAAAAAGGGTGTATGCCTCTCATAACCACATGCTGCCCGGCCTGGGTCGATTATCTTGAAAAATTCTACCCCGAGATGATCCCCCATTTTTCCTCGGCTAAATCCCCTCATGAAATGACCGGAGTACTTTCAAAAACATATTATGCGGAAAAGAATGAAATCGATCCATCCAGGATATTTATGGTTTCAATAATGCCCTGTACAGCTAAAAAATATGAGATTTCCAGAACTGACGAAATGTTTGCAAGCGGTTATCAGGATATTGACGTGGTTTTGACCACCCGCGAACTTTCCAGAATGATAAAGGCATCTGGAATAGACTTCTTAAAACTGCCCGATTCCGAACCGGATTCGATCCTCGGCGATTATTCAGGTGCAGGAACCATCTTCGGAGCAACCGGGGGAGTCATGGAAGCTGCCCTGCGGACAGCTTATCATTTGATCACCGGTAATGAGCTTCAGAATGTGGATTTGATGGAAACAAGAGGGCTTGCAGGTATTAAAACCGCTACTATTGACATTAATGGTACCGATGTAAAAATAGCCATAGCTCATGGATTAGCTAATGTGGCTGCTATACTTGAGGAAGTCAAAAAAGCTCAAAAGAACGGTTCTGAAATGCCCTATGACTTTATAGAAGTTATGGCCTGCAGGGGCGGTTGTGTCGGTGGTGGAGGACAGCCATACGGAGCCACCGATGAGATACGTAAAATGAGAGCTATGGGACTTTATGAAGACGACCGGGATCATAAAATCAGGTGTTCACATCAAAACCCTTATATAAAGCAGCTTTATGATGAATTTCTCGGTACGCCGTTATCCGAGAAGTGCCATAAGCTTTTGCACACAAAGTATCATGAAAGGCCATTATATAATAAATAAACAGGGAATATTTTGACCAAACCTGTAATGTCAATTAAAATAATTAAACTTTGTTTGGGTTTGATTTACTTTATAGTAACTATATTTTTAAGATCTTAATAAAACAGGTTTAGTTAAAATGGATGAATACCGTTTCCTTGAAATGACTGAAAATCATATAATTGATGTTCTTGAAATTTATAATTATTATATCCTCAACTCTACGGCAACCTTTCACATGCATCCGCTTTCAAAAGAAGAAATTAAACATCTTTTATTTTTTGACAATCCCAAACACAGGTCTTTTAAAATAGAAAGCAATGGAAAAACTTGCGGTTACTGCATTCTGCATGGTTATTCCCCCCGTGAGGCTTATGATGGGACCGCGGAGGTTTCCGTATATTTGAAACCCGGATTTACCGGTAAAGGAATCGGGAGCCTGGCCGTCGATTTTCTTGAAGAATGGGGTAAGAAACAGGAATTACATGTTCTGATTGCCGGAATTTGCGCTGAAAACACAGCCAGCATTAACCTATTCAAAAAGAAGGGCTTTATTCAGCGCAGTCATTTTAAGGAAACGGGGTATAAGTTCGGAAGATGGCTGGATGTTTTCCATTTTGAAAAAATTATATAACCCTTCGATACTTCGACATGTTCAGTACAGGCTCAGCTCAGGGCAGGCTTCTTGATTAATGTATTTAAGAAAATACTTTATATTAAAATATGGATGCAACATCATGTTGCCAAGTGAGGTAGATTATGTTCAGGATTTTGGAAAAATATCCGCTGGGACCAAAGATACACTTTGCGTTGATGGAAGCGCCTTTGATAGCCCGTAAGGCAGAAGCCGGCCAGTTTGTAATTGTCAGGGCATCTGAAAAGGGGGAAAGAATCCCCCTGACAATAGCGGATTTTGACAGGAAAGCAGGTACGATCAGCCTTGTGTTTCAGGAGATGGGAAAATCGACACATCAGCTCGGCGCTCTGAAAGCAGGGGATCATTTATTGGATTTGCTGGGCCCGCAGGGAAACCCGACTGAGGTTGAAAATTTCGGTAATGTTGTTCTAATTGGAGGCGGCATTGGAATTGCGCCTGTTTATCCGCTTGCTAAAAAATTAAGGGAAAATGGGAACAGGGTTATTACGATCATCGGTTACCGCTCAAAAGAATATGTTTTCTGGGAAGATAAAATGAAAGCGTCCTCCGATAGTCTTATTATAGCTACTAATGACGGCTCATACGGGGAAAAAGGGTTCGTTACGGATATGCTAAAAAAATTGATGGAAAATAATGATAAAATAGAAAGAATTTTCGCAATTGGTCCTGCGGTCATGATGAAAGCAGTTGCCGATATGACGAGAGAGACAGGTATAACAACTATTGTAAGCCTGAACTCTCTTATGGTTTGTGGTATGGGTATGTGCGGCGCATGCCGTGTCACCGTAGACAGTAGGACAAAATTCACCTGCATGGATGGCCCGGATTTTGACGGTCACAAAGTTAATTTCAAAGAATTGATGCAGAGACTTTCAACTTATAAGGACGATGAATTTCAATGCCTAGAAACATGGAAAAGGGAGTGTCAATATGTCGGACAATAATATGAATAAGACGCCAATCCGTCCAAAACCTGCAGGTCCTAAAAAAACAGCCGTACCTATGAGGGAGCAGCCGCCGGAAGTAAGAAAAAGAAATTTTGATGAAGTCCCTTATGGATATTCGGAAGAAGAGGCAATGGAAGAGGCGGCACGCTGCCTTCAATGTAAAAATAAACCCTGCATTGCCGGGTGCCCTGTCTCTATTGAAATACCGGCATTCATTAAAGCCATCCGCAGTAAGGATTATCAAAAAGCCATTGACATTATTCATGAAACCGACTCGCTTCCATGTGTTACCGGAAGGGTTTGTCCCCAGGAAGATCAATGCCAGGCTTTTTGTGTTGTAGGTAAAATAGGAGAACCGGTATCAATAGGCAGATTGGAGCGTTTTGCCGCGGATTGGGAAATGAACCTTAAAACCGGCCAGACTAATTCAACACCGGTTACTTCTACTTTAAAAAATACTAAAGTCGCAATTATCGGGTCAGGACCGGCTGGAGTTACATGTGCCGCCGATCTTGCCAGGATGGGATATGAAGTAACTGTCTTTGAGGGCTTTCATAAACTTGGAGGAGTTCTGGTTTACGGCATACCGGAGTTCCGTCTTCCTAAGGCTATAGTCCAGGCTGAAATAATAGCCCTTGAAAGAATGGGGGTAAAGTTTGTCACCAATGCACTGATCGGAAGGGTCTTTACGATTGAGGACCTTATCAAACATATGAATTTTAAAGCCGTATTTATTGCAACCGGTGCCGGGCTTCCGAATTTTATGAACATCCCCGGTGAAAATTTAAACGGGGTTTATTCAGCGAATGAATTCCTTACACGTGTAAATCTTATGAAGGCTTATCTTTCAGGGGAATACGATACGCCTGTTATGCGCGGCAGGAATGTGGCAGTTATAGGCGGCGGAAATGTGGCCATGGATGCGGCGAGAACAGCTTTAAGGCTTGGAGCAGAACATGTTTATCTCGTTTACAGGAGAACCGAGAAAGAGATGCCCGCAAGGATTGAGGAAGTCCACCATGCGAAGGAAGAAGGAATTGAGTTTATGATTTTAACCGCGCCAATACGCTATATTGGTGATGAAAAAGGCTTTATCAGGCAGATGGAATGTCTGAAAATGGAATTGGGAGAACCGGATGAATCGGGAAGAAGAAGCCCTATTCCTGTAAAAGGCTCCGAACTCATTACTAATGTGGATGAAGCTATTGTCGCGATAGGAACTACTCCAAATCCAATGATACAAAGGACAACCCCGGGCTTGAATTTTAAACGCAAGGGAGAAATCGAGGCTGATGAATGGGGGAAAACTTCCATGCCCGGTGTTTATGCCGGGGGCGACATCGTTACCGGCGCCGCTACGGTTGTAACAGCTATGGGAGCAGGAAGGAAAGCTGCTGTTGCTATTAACCGTTATTTATCTGAATTATTCCGGTAATTTTATCAGCATCTAATCTGATGACTTCATGATTGTATTCTAACCTATTTATAATTAAAGCGGTTATTATTTAACCACGTATTCCCATCATGATTAATTATTAAACATTCTTTTATTCATATTAGTATAATCTTCAGCACTCAATTATAAACCTATCTATATGCCGGGAATTAAGTTAAAAATTTACACGATAAAATAATACAAATTGGCATAGTATTTGATATAGAAACAAAAATGTATATTTGGAGGTACCCGGCATGAAGGTATATAAAAAGATAATAATAATTTTAATGATTGTATTTTCGGCAGCCATAATATATGGTCAGGATACAGCCGCGGCGGTAATAAATTCCGGCGATACATCCTGGCTTTTAATGTCAAGTGCTCTTGTTTTATTAATGACGGTTCCCGGGCTGGCCCTTTTTTACGGCGGTATGGTCAGGCATAAAAATATTTTGTCAACGTTTTACTACAGCTTCAGTTCGGCTATTATTGTCAGCGCTCTCTGGGTAATAGTTCAGTATACCCTGGCTTTCGGAAAAGACGCAGGCGGCATTATCGGATCGCTTGAAAAGGCCTTTTTTAATGGGATCGGAAACAATACCGTTTATCCGGGACAGACCATACCGGAATATGTGTTTTCGGCATTTCAAATGATGTTTGCTATAATCACGGTTGCTCTTATATCCGGATCAGTTGTTGAAAGAATGAATTTTAAAGCATGGATACTGTTTGTCATTTTATGGTCATTACTGGTTTATACTCCTCTTGCTCATTGGGTCTGGGGCGGAGGCTGGCTATCCAGCATCGGGAAACTTTTCGGCAAACCGGATTTAGGTGTCCTGGATTTTGCCGGAGGTCTTGTTGTTCATATTTCATCAGGGATCTCCGCATTAGTTGCTGCGATTTACCTGGGAAAAAGGATCGGTTACCCGAAGGAAGCGATTTTGCCTAATAATGTGGCAATGACCTTTATCGGAACAGGGCTTCTCTGGTTCGGATGGTTCGGATTCAACGCAGGAAGTGCCATTGCCTCCAACGGACAGGCGGGAAGCGCCTTTCTGGTCACAAACACCGCGGCTGTTTTTGCATCGATTACCTGGATAATAATAGAATGGATCAGGAATAAAAAACCCAGTATGATCGGTGGAGTAAGCGGTCTTGTGGCTGGTCTTGCAACAATCACTCCGGCCTCTGGTTTTGTAAGCATCAGGACCGCAATATTAATAGGCATTGCCGCCTCCCTCATATCATATTATTTTGTGGCAATTGTGAAGAATCACTTTAAATACGATGATTCACTTGATGTTTTCGGAGTTCATGGAATTGGGGGCACAATTGGAATATTATTCGCAGGTCTTTTTGCAAACCCTTCTATCGGAGGAAAAGCTGGACTTTTCTTTGGAGTTCCGGTACAATTTATCATACAGATTATAGGTGCGGCGGCAGGTTATCTTTTAGCAATTTGTGGTACAATAATAATTCTCTTTTTAATTGAAAAAGTATTCCGTATACCTTTGCGGGTTGTATCGGCAGAAGAAGTAACCGGTCTCGACCTTGCTCAACACGGTGAAAGGGCTGAAACAAAATAAATGGAGGATTTATGAAAAAAATTGAGGCAATAATACGGCCTGAAAAGTTGGAAAGCCTGATTGAAAAATTCGACGAGCTTGGATATACCGGAGTAACAGTTACAAACGTAGAAGGTCATGGAAGGCAGAAGGGCGTTAAAGAAATTTTTCGGGGAAGGGAATATGATATAAAATTCATACCGAAAACTAAAGTAGAGATAATTACTACGGATGAAAAAGCAGAAAAGATAATCAACGCGATTGTCACAACCTCTCAAACCGGGCAGATCGGTGATGGGAAAATATTTGTAATAAATGTGGAAGACGTTATAAGGGTGAGGACAAAAGAGAGGGGAGAAGCTGCAGTTTAGTCATGGTAAACCCGGTATTAATAGAACTTGATAGTAAAAGAATCGTACTCATTATTGTCAACATTTTCCAGAGTGTATTTCACATCCTCTATATATGACATCTCCGGGCCTTCCTGCAGTTTAAAGATCAGTTCCGCGATGTTAGCTGGAGTTCCCACGCCCAGGACTTTAACATTACCGTCTGGCAGATTACATACCCAGCCGGTAATTCCAAGCGAATTCGCTGCTCTTTCGACAAAATACCGGAATCCAACACCCTGAACCCTTCCAATCACAACTGCTTCCAGTTTTTTAAATGCCATCTTAATACCTGTGATTCATTTTGTGAATAATACCGCGCATGCTTCGGAAAATAAATTTGGGTAAAACATATTTTTATGATAACCATTCCCTGTAATATAAAAAGTTTTAAGAATCTTTATGTCCCTTTTTTTACAAAAATGCTTAAAATCCGCAAGGGTTAATAAATGAATATTCGGCGTATCATACCACTCATAAGGGAGCGTTTTTGATTTAGGCATTCTACCTGAAAACAATAGATTTTTCCTTACTTTATAATAACCGAAATTCGGAAAACTGACAAGCCCGAATTTTCCGATGCGAAGTATCTCATCGATCAATTTATCGGGATATTTTACTTCCTGGATTGTCTGGCTCAATATGACATAATCATAGGTTTTATCGTTAATTCCATTGAATCTCTGGTTAAGATCATGCTCGATCACCGGAATTCCCTTATCGATACAGCTCATCATTCTTTTAAGATCGATCTCAATTCCCATTCCTTTAACATTCTTCCGATTTATCAGATAATCAAGCAGGCTCCCGTCTCCGCAGCCCAGGTCAAGGACGCTGCTGCCCGGCTCGATCCAGTCGGCGATTATAGACAGGTCAAAACGGTTATCAAGAACCGATAATAATTTTTTCATTTAATTCTCCAATAATCCCTTTATATATCATGAAGTACGCGGATTGTGCAGATTATAAGTTGCGGATAAAAATGTACCGACTATTTCGGATTCAGTCTTTATTTCAAGTAAAAAAGCGTCATGCCCGCAGGATGATTCGATATTTACATATGTTACATCCTTATTCCGTTTGAGAAGGGCATCAACGATTTCTTCCGATTGATACGGAGGGAACAGCCAGTCCGAACTAAAAGAAACCAGAAGAATCCTGGCCTTGATCCTTTCAAAGGCCTTTTCAAGTATGCCATCCCCGTAAACCTGTGCGGCATCGAAATAAGCCATAGCTTTTGTGATGTAAAGATAGGTGTTGGCATCGAATCTTTCGACAAACTTTGACCCCTGATAATCAAGGTAGCTTTCCACCTGGAATTCGTTTGAAAAATCATAGCTGAACTGCTCCTTACTCTGGAGCCTCCTGCCGAATTTCCTGTGCATAGATTCATCGCTTAAATATGTAATATGCCCGATCATCCTCGCGATCGATAAACCGTTGGAAGGTAAATCTTTATCATAATAATCGCCATTCATCCAGTTTCTATCTGAAATGATGGCATTCCTTCCGACAGCGTCAAAAGCGATGCTCTGCGCTGATAGGCGGCTAGTTGCAGCTATAATTATACTGGATTGAGGCGTATCGGGATATCTGAGAGCCCATTCCAGGGCCTGCATACCGCCCATCGAACCCCCGATTACGGACAGAAGCTTTTGAATGTCCATATGTTCCAGCAAGACCTTCTGGCACTTAACCATATCCCCGATCGTAACAACGGGAAAGCGGATTCCATAAGGATTACCGGTTTTGGGGTCAATTGATTTAGGGCCGGTTGAACCCATACAACCGCCAATTGTATTTGAACAGACAACAAAATATTTATCCGTATCAAGCATTTTACCTGGCCCGATAGCGTCATCCCACCAGCCGGGTTTATTCCCTATACTGACTTGAAAACCGGCGGCATGCGCATCCCCGGACGAGGGCATGGCAGACCAAAATCGCGTTGCTTCTCTCTGGGTTCAATTTTCCGTAGGTTTCATAAGCAATTGTTATGGGTCCGAAGCGTTTCCCCGAATCCAGTTCAAGAAAGTCTTCTTCTTTTTCGGCAAAAGTAAAATATTGTGTTTCGACAATTCCCATGCTATTATTATTGTCCATTAATCTAATACCTCTCATATATATTTTAACAGTATAATGAAATTCTGTAAAAGAAAGTAAAATTCAACAAATCTTAAACAA
The DNA here is from genome assembly GCA_963783575.1 of uncultured Spirochaetota bacterium. Taxonomy (GTDB): domain Bacteria; phylum Spirochaetota; class Brevinematia; order Brevinematales; family JAOACQ01; genus CAWEAK01. The sequence goes on from CAWAOD010000013.1 coordinate 114,797, forward strand.
AACGATTTTAAAAGAGTTTACTACACTATTCTTTGCGCTTGTCTCTGCGGCACTTTATAATTTTTAATTATAATATTCAAAATTGGCGGATTTTTATGATTGGAAACGGATTTATCATTACATTGCTGATATTTTTACCGAACATTTTGTTTTTATTATTTAAACCCGTTGAAATTCCGGAAGATTCTTCAAAAAAAACAGGACTTTATAATTTTATGACTGCCATCGAATGGATAGGACGGGCGGGAGTTTTGATCTTACCCTTTTTCTATTCTTTCAGATTAATAAATCCCATCAGCTTGTTTGCATTGTTTTTATTTATAATATTTTTAATTTTTTATTATGCAGGATGGATGCGCTATATTATTTACGGTAGAAAATACAAATTATTATTTGCCCCGTTATTTCTGAATATTCCCGTCCCGATGGCCATCTGCCCGGTTTTAGCATTTTTTGCAGGGTCAATTATTCTTGCTTCCTGGCCGCTTGGCGTTGCAAACATTTTTCTGGGAGTAGGCCATATTTACATCAGTTATACAGATTTTAAAAGAATAAAATGACAAATTCCTAAGAAAAAATGGGCAAGCCCATAAAACCTGCCCATAATTTTAATAATGATAATCTGAAAAATTTCAGTCTCTTTTATTTATACTCGATTCGGTCTATATACCAGTCTGTATAATTAACGATACCATCGCTTATAAATTGAAATCGGATTGTATCTCCGCTTACCGAACCTGATGCCATGTTACCGAGATTACCTGTATACGAGTAAAGATGATTCCCGAATGAATCATTAATGTAAAAATAATTCCAATAATCTCCGATATAGAAAGTAGAAAAATGCAGCCGGACTTGAGTAACACCAGGAATTGTGACAGTATAACTAATATTGCAGCAAGAAGGGTAATTTTGTGAACTAATATTTGTTAGTATTGCTGACCAGCCAACATCTAATGTTGTGAATTGATAATTCGTAGATACAAGGCTTTCTTCATATTGGTTTGTTGATTTTATTTGATAAAAGTAAGTTGTGGAAGGGATTAGTCCGGAATCCGTATAATTAGTTAACGGGGTATTGTAAATTAACTGGAACGGTCCCGATTGTGATAATGCATGATAAACGTTATATCCATTTGCTCCTGCAACCGGATCCCAGCTTAACACTATGCTGTTTGAGGTAATATTTCCGACAGAAATATTAGTTGGAGCCAGAAGAGAGTATATTTTTACACAATCTACCCATCCGCAACCAGTATTATCAAAATCGTAATCTTTATATATCCATCTGATTGTATGATAACCGTATTGTAAATAGAAATTTGTATAAGACCAATTATTTTCACCACCTATAGAATCGATGGCATTGCCATCTATCCAAATTGATAAAGCAGCATAAATACCACAAGATACTTTCCAGTAGAATGAAATACCGCAGCCCGTAAAAGATGTTTCAATATAACTGGATTGACCTTTAACATTACGTAAAGAACTGTTTCCAGAAATAAAATTACTATAATCAATTATCCAATTAGTTGAACCTCCTGAATCCCATAATGACTTCGTATTGATATCCAATACATCGTTAAATATTCCATAATCAAATAACGTATTAGTTGAAAGAATATCAGAAGAAATTGATTCCTCCTGATTGCCGACAGCCGTTACTTTATAATAGTATTTTGTCGCCGGTTTTAAGCCAAAATTTATAAAAGAATTTCCTGTTGTGGTGACGATATTACTGAAAATTCCATATGATAGTTCGGATCTGTATATATGATATTCTTCCGCTCCATCAACCGGGTTCCAGAATATTGAAATGCTATTAGAAGTAATATTAGATAGGTAACAATTTGTTGGGTAAAATAATTGACTGAAATTTACGCCATCTAACCATCCGCAATCGGAACCTGTATTTCCTCCATTATTAATATATTCCCAGTGTGCCGTATGGTTTCCATTATTAAATTTAAAATTTGTCCGGTTCCAATCTATATTCCCGTTTATTGATGCAAGTTTATTATTATCGATATAAAAGTTAAAATTATCACAACTCGCGCAGGATACTTTCCACCAGAAAGAAATTATACTGCCGGTAAAATTCATTTCAATATAGTTGGAATGATCTAAATATTTATCATAACCGCTATTTAAAGAACAAGTACCATTTGCAAAATTAGAATAATCTATATTCCATGGTGAAAAAATATTAATGCTGGAAGCAATATTAGTACAATCGATGGCTTTTCCATACTGCAACTGCAATTGGTCAAATAAATCCTTTCTTATTGCGTACAAACCAAGTGATGAATCGGACAATCCGCATACTTCAATAATAATTCTTCCATTATTTGAGGGAACTATCAGACATGATGCTTTATCGTGAGAACTGATGTCTTTAAAATAATATGAGCCTGAATTTTCATCATAAGCGCTGACTTTGATATCGGCCTTATACTTTCCTAAAGCGGAAGAGTAACAGTCCCAGGATATATAATTACTGATTCCAGTCTGGGTATCGAAAAAGTAAACATTTGTAATATTGGAAATGATAGAACTAATTCTGTATACCCCATTGTCCGTAAGTCGGATTTTCCCTTCCTTTGTAAAAGTCCAGGTTTCCTTATCACCCTCTCCGTAGCTGTTAGTAGAGCTTATCCTGTAATAATAATCCTTTGCTTCCTGAATACCGTAATCAATATAATCCGTGGCGGAAGTTGCACCGATTAATATGTATTGATCAAACATCATCATAGACCTGTATATTTTATAGCCGGTTGCTCCAGATACAGAAGTCCAGAATAAATGAACGGAATTATCGTTTGACGAATATTTTCCGGAAATGTTTTCAACATTCGGTAAAATTCTGTTAGTGTCATTTTTCCAGAAAGTTAGAAAGTTTACAGAATTGGGAAATTTCCATCGCATAATCGTAGTATAACCTTGTCTTGTTATTTCATACATATAGTAATCCGCTCCTGTCTTTGAATTATCGAAGTCTCCCTCCTCCGCGGTTCCTGTAACGACAAGCTGGTTCCTCCCGGTAAAGCTGTATTTAAATCCGTTACCGTAAGTATTTCCCAGATACTTGAAGCTCCCGTTACCGGAACTTAAAGTATATTCGTAACCTCCAAAAGTTGTTTCATCCGGTGTGCCTTCTCCAACCATTACCAGAAGCCAAGGACCGTCGATATAGTTTCCCGTATGGTCGTTATTTGATTCCTGATTACCATTCTTATTCGAACCGGGTGAAATCGCGCAGCCTGAAATTAAGAACATTGTAAGAATAACAATTAAAATAAAATATACTTTTTTCATTTTCATCTCCGATTTTAATGTACTGAAAAAGATATACTATCGCCTTTCGATCCTATATTTTCAATGGAATATGAAGCCTCGGCGGTATCGTTATTGGTTGAAGGGTAGTAATAGGCTACCGGTGCGCTGTTAATGTTTAAAGAACTGTTGTTTCCGCTGAAATAAGGGTCGGTCGGATCACCGTAGGTATATGGAAGCCAGAGGTTGAAATTATTATCCGCCTCGACGATCTCGACTCCATGAGGCATGTCGAAAAAGCAGTCCACCATGTTCGATTGGATTGATTGGGCAGTGAGATACCTTTCATAAATAAAACTGATCAGGAGGCCGTCGCCGGGAAGGAATTCAGTCCATGTCCCGGATTTACGGACTTTATTTTCAATCAGAAGATATTGCTGAGTCCCATAAACCGGCACTTTTACGGCCCGATGACCGCTCTCAATATCCTTCAGGGAATAATGACTAACGGGCGAAGAGGAACTGGAACTATCCGAGCCGGGACTGTTAGTGCAGGAAGTAAGTGGAATGGCGTTCAGAATCAAAAAACCGCAGAATAGCGAAGCCAGAATAATTGAATAACCCAGTGCAAAGGATTTCTTACGGACAACAAAAAAGAAGAAGGCCATTGTTAGAATCAAAGCTGGTATGATTAAAGGAATTTTTAGCTTTCCTTTTTTATTGAACATTGGTTTATTATTGCTGTGGCCGGTCATACCATAGATATTTTTGACAAGCGTAGAATCGGCGGTATCGATTGAAATCCAGCCAAGGTATACTTTTTCCCAGGCAAGAAGCGGCGCCGGCATTTCACCGTTATTCTGCGGGCCTAACCAGGCACCAGAAGACATTAAGCTCCAATCACCTACTCCGGAAGTTTCGTAGCTTACATCATATAGGTCAGGCAGTCCCAATTTATGGCCGAATTCATGCGCGAACACCCCGATACCTGAATCCCCGGCAGCAAATGTGAATTCCGGTTCTATCGTGAATCCGTTGATTGTTTTGCCGTTGTAAACCCTTGGGCCTGAGCCGTCATTTAGATTAGTCGCTTTATCAAGGTCCCAGCTCTGGGACCAGATCGCGTTATCCTGTAAGCCGATCTCTTCACCCGGGCCGGAATGTATAATCATTACCGTTTCCACAATACCGTCGCCGTCATTATCGTAAGGTGTGAAATTAATACCGTTCGAAGCCGCCAGATCGACTGCCTCGCCGGCAAGTTCGGCCGGATGAGCATCGTATGTAACACTATAACTATTTCCGTTGATATTTGTCGTCATTGTTGAGTTTGCTCCGTAATAAACAGAAGGCTTACTAACGGTATAAGGGCCGACGACGGTGAAATTCAGGTTCAAAAGATTCTGCGACATATCCTGATAATATTTTTTAACTGACACAGAGTTGTCGGCATTCAGCAGGTTACTATAAAACTGTACTGTAGAAATTGCATCGAGAGGCAAGTCAGGATATTGGGTCAGAATGACAAGGACATTGCAATTTCCATGTGATGGGAATGTACTCCGGGCAGGTGATTCCAGTTGGGACATTATTGAAGAACGAAATCCGCCACGCATAGCTTTCTGGTGTAAACCAGCTTTTATCAGTTTAATTAGCCTCGGATGTGGTGGCATTGAAAATATTTGTCCGGCTGTATAAAATATAATGATAAGCATAGTAATTATAAACAAAAAACTTTTTCTTAACATAAGCATGGCCTCCAAAAAATTAATTAATATTAATTTCTAATTTTATTATATTTAGAAACTAAAGCAATCAAATTTTGAGTAAATAAATATTTGCATTATTTATTATAACATAATTTAGGTTTTTTTATATCACCCATGATGGGTGATATAAAGATTTATAAATCTGATTTTATTTATATCAGTTATGAAGATTATAAAAGAATAAAATGACAGATCCAAAATCCATCAATAATATAAATACTCGAATATTTTGATAATTTTGAAATATAATTATTTATTGATTTATCTTTATTGTTAATTTAAAATTCTTGGTAAGATTGTAAAAATTTTATTAACACAAAATTCACGAAGAACACTATGCACATGATGTTGATAAATTGTTACCTATTATTATAAAATAGGGTGTAAAAAACCAGCTTTATGATCTTTGTTAATTTTGTATAAATATCATTCATTTATAAATAATGTGGGAGGTACTTTATGGCTATGTTTAAAACATTGGCGCCAGGTGTGGAAGTTAATGGGGAGACAGTTCTATCGATTGTAAACAGAATGGGGATTTTTAAGAAACAGGCTTATGAAATCCTGCGTAAAAATGGAATCGTCGATCCTAAACCCGGACAATGGTATTCTCAACAATCATGGTTGAATGCCTTTAAAACAATATCAGATGAATTGGGGCAGGCTACTTTATCAATAATCGGAAAAAAAATTCCCGATAACGCTCAGTGGCCGCCGGAAGTCGACAATATTGAAAAAGCTCTTGGGTCAATCGATGTTGCTTATCATATGAATCATAGAAACGGAGAGATTGGGCATTATAAATTTGAGAAAGTCGGAGACCGCGAATTTAAAATTACCTGTAATAATCCATACCCATGTGATTTTGATAAAGGATTAATAGAAGCTGTTGCCCTGAAATTTAAACCGGCTGATGTTATAGGCCTTCGGGTCAAGCACGATGATTCTAAGCCATGCCGTAAAAAAGGCCATGATTCTTGCACTTATATTGTAACCTGGTAATTTCTTTTAATAAAGATCATCGAGGCAGAGCCTCGAGGTATTAAAAGGGAGTTTTATGGAAATCGATAAAACAAATTTAAATGCTGAAAAATGGAGCAGAAGGTCACTGAATTATGATAATAGGAAATTCGGCTATTTCCGTTATATGCAGAAGAAAACAATTTATGCGACCGGATTAAAAGAGGGCGATATTTTCCTGGATATCGGCTGCGGAACCGGTTGGGCTGTGCTTTATGCTTCTACAATAGTTAAAGAAAGCGGCTTTTGTTATGGGATTGACATTTCACACGCTATGATTGAAAAAGCGAATGAAAAAGCCGGAAATTATAAAAATGTTAAATTCCAGGAAGCGGGTTCTGAAAACCTTCCCTTTGAAGATAATTTTTTCAATACAATAATATGCACCAATTCTTTTCATCATTACCCGCATCCTGAAAAAGCCGTTATTGAGATGAACCGGGTATTGAAAAATTATGGGAGAGTATATATTGCTGATGTCACTGCCGATAGTTTTATTACCCGCTGGGCTGACCGGTATACAGCTAAAAAAGAAAAAGAACATGTGAAATTTTACAGTACCGATGAATTTTCGTTATTTTTTAATAATGCCGGGTTATATTATCTTGAGAGTAGGCGGCTTACAGGGCCGATCAAAATTCATACCGGAGAAAAACGATAAAAAAGGGCATCTTCATAAAAAATTACTTTTTATTGATGCCCTTTTTTTATTATGCACTCAGGCGGTATGATTAGCTGGTCACTTTTTTTCTTCCTGTTTTGGTTCTTCGCTCTGATGTTTTCTTTCCAGGTAGTTTTCAAATGCGGCTTTTCCTTCTTCTCTCCAATAGTCCCTGTAATATTTCCACTGCCTATAGCCGCCTTTTATCCGCCAATCATCTCCACTGCCCCAATCCCAGTCATTTTCCCAGTCACCGGGTCTGCGGTAATATTCCATCCTTTTCCAATGCCTATGATTCCCGCCATGTCCGAATGAACCGAAAATCAGCCTCGCAAGCAGGATTATTCCGAACCCCTGCCAGTAATCAATCTTTCCAAGATTAAATAAGGCCGGCATTAACCAGTTCCATAAAAGCTGAACAAAATAACCGAAGACAAAAGCCAGCACCACCGCGCTGACGAGTGCAATAACTACTCCTGCTGCTATTCCCCAGCCTTTATGCCAGAACCTCCAGTGATTATGATTATGGTAATTCATAAATAACCTCCTATTTTAGAATAATTACATGAATTTCAATTTATTTTCAACACTAATCAAAATGTTCTTTTTTTAAATCTGTTAATTCTTCCCTTAATGCAAGAACAGCCCTATGTTTCTGCGCCAGAAGGGTACCGATGGGCTTCTGCCAGAAGACTGACAGTTCATCAAAGCTGTAATTCTCAATTTCCGTTGCGATCCAGATTGCTTTTTGCTCTGGTTTTAGATGATCTACAGCCTTAAATATCCTGTCGAAAATCTCTTTTTTTTCTGCCTCACTATGAGTGTCGTATCTGGTATCGGCCAGAATATCAGCTAATGTATTTCCGCCCATTTCATCAAGAGCATCCTCAAAATATACAGGTTTTTCCTTTATTTTCCGGTAATAATCTACAATCCTGTTTTTAATGGATCTGTAAATATAGGCCAGTATATTTCCGATCGGCATTGCAGGATCAAGGTTATCATAAACGGAAAGCATAACATCCTGGATAATATCCTCGGCATCCCTTTCCCCTGCATCCTTCAGCCACTTTCTTACATAATTGATCAATTTGGGATGCTCCGATTGAAAAACCCGGGTTAGTTGTAATGCCTGAGATTCTGCTGTATTTTGGACTTCCATATTTCCTCACCTATTATTTATGACGGTAGTAATTGTTTTTTTATTTCAAAATTATTAAAAATATTTTTAATAATATGTAAAGAAGTAAAATCAATAATAATTAATTTCTATCATAAAGACAAAATATCATTCGGCAGCTGATTCTGATATTAAATAATTCTCTTTGATATAAAATAGATTGAAGCATATTTTTCAATATGTTATAATAGTTAATATCCTTGTTTTTATTTACTGCCGGAAGTAGCCTAAATAAAATTTTTGGATGGATTATGATTTTACTTGCATTACTTTTTTTATGCGTATGTATTATTTATCTGGAAATGGGAATATATGCGATATCATTGAACCCAAAATCCTTATTAAACAGGTTATTTTTAATTCTGTGTATATTTTTTTCGATATGGTCTTTTGATAATGTTTTATTTAATATTATAAAAGAAAAAGATAAAATGATGTTTTTTCACAGTATGTTTGCTTTTAGCTGGTGTATATATCCGGGAATATCACTCCATCTGGCACTCATTTTAACAAAAAAAAATAATTTACTGAAAAAATGGCTGATATATCCCGCCATTTATCTGCCCGGCCTGCTGTTTACAATTCAGGAAATTGTTAAGGACAGGATTGTCAGTGATTTCATACCATATCAATACGGCTGGAAAGCTATTTATGATCTTAATTCGGCCTGGTATTGGTCTTATCAGATTTATTACTTTATGTATGTTTTTATTGCTATTGTAATCGCCGGTTTATGGGGCAGAAAGAGCCCTTCATTAAGGGAAAAAAAACAGACAAGAATAATTATTTTATGCACTTCTATCAGTCTTTTCCTTGCTTTTACAATAGATTCTTTACTGCCTAATTTAAACATCAGGTTTTTACCGCCTTTAAACACATTTTTTATACTTATATGGTGTTATGGAATTTGGTACGCGATTGTAAAATATAAACTTATGTATTTGACGCCTGAAATCGCTACCGAAGAAATTATATCAAAGATGATGGACCTGCTTTTCTTTATTAATCCCGAAACATCAATTACAAGAATAAATAAGCAAGCTGAAATTTTACTTGGTTATAAAGATTCGGAATTATATAACACGTCAATAATAGATTTATTGAAAGACAAGCAGCTATTTTCCGGAGAATTTATAAAAATGAAAAGCCTGAAAAATTATGAAATAAAGCAGGAAAATTATTTAAAGACAAAGGGAGGAGGACTTATTCCAGTTGAAATTCTTTGTTCGGCTCTTAAAGACGAAGCCGGTGAAATTCTCGGCGCGGTCGTTGTTGTTCATGACCTCATTCAGATGAAACAATTGATTAAAGAAGTCCAGGAAAGGAAGAAAGCCGAGGAAGATTTGACTAAAGCACTTATTAATCTGAAAACACGAAATGATATCATGGAAAACGACCTTTTTATGGCCAGAAAAATCCAGCAGCAATTTATTCCTTCGGTAAGTCCGGCTCCGAATATAGCATTTTATTATAAACCGACGGAAAGCGTCGGTGGGGATTTTTATGATTTTATAAAATTCGATGAACCTGATAAATACGGTATATTTTTAAGCGATGTATCAGGTCATGGTGTTCCGGCAGCATTTATCACATCAATGATCAAGAGTTTTTTACTGCAGGCCGGCGGCATAAAAAATGATCCCGCAGAATTGTTAAAAAACCTGAATGACCACCTCAGGGGCCAGGTCGGCGGTAACTTTATTACGGCTTTTTACGGAGTATTTGATGAAGCGGATAAATCAATGCTTTATGCAAGCGCCGGGCACAATTCACCGTATATAATAACAGGCAATTCCATTACAGTATTGGAAACAAAATATAAGGGAATCCCGCTTGCCATACTAAGCGATCCAGAGATGTCAAATATTAATAAAATATATAAAAATAATTCAATCCGCTTTGAAAAAGGCAGTAAAATCATTTTGTATACCGATGGAATTATAGAAGCTGTAAATATCAATAATGACGTTATTAATTTTGAGGACAACAGCATTATAGATGTATTTCTGAGTTTTAAAGAACTTAAGCCAAAGGATTTTGTTTTGAATGTTTATATGCGGCTTGTTGAATTCAGGGGAAGCGATAAATTCGAAGACGACATCTGCCTTATCTGTGCTCAGTGCTGAGCTTAAAAATCTATTATTTCAGGTTCTTTTTGATTTCGGATAAAAATGTGATTGCTTCTATAGGTGTGATCGAATTGATATCAAGATTTTTTATTTTATCAGCTAGGTTTTTATAAGGATCTTCGGGAAATAACTCAAGCTCCGAAGCCTTTTTCGGATTTGACTCTGTTCTCCCAAACTGCCTGTCGAAGGCGCTCTCTATCCTGTTTTTTGCCTGGTTCCCTCCTGTTTCCAGGGCTTCCAGAATTATTTTCGATCTTTCTATAATCTCTGAAGGAATACCCGCCAGCTTGGCCACATAAATACCGTAACTTTTGTCCGCAGGCCCCGCAATCACCTTCCTTAAAAAAACAAGCTCGTCATTATATTCTCTAACGGCTATATTATAATTTATGATCCCTTTCTTTTCACCCAGTTTTGTCAGTTCATGATAATGTGTGGCGAAAAGGGTTTTACCGCCCTTTTCAGGATGCTCGTGAAGGTATTCTATAACCGACCATGCAATTGAAAGCCCGTCGAATGTTGATGTGCCGCGCCCCAATTCGTCCATTATAATAAGGCTTCTTGAGGTCGAATTCCTCAAAATGTTAGCGGCCTCCTGCATCTCGACAAGGAAAGTTGACTGGCCCTGGGAAAGGTTGTCCGAAGCTCCGATCCTTGTAAAAATCTTATCAATAATTCCGATCTTTGCTTTCCTTGCCGGGACAAAGCTGCCCATCTGGGCCATAACCGCAATCAGGGCATTCTGCCGTAAGTATGTCGATTTACCGGCCATATTCGGCCCGGTAAGTATCATAATACGATTATCGCCGTTGTCCAGGTTCACATCATTCGGGACGAAGAGATTATGCCCCAGGTATTTTTCAACTACCGGATGCCTTCCCTCAAGAACCTGAAAATCATCTTCCATATCTACAACGGGTTTTATATAATTATTTTCTTTTGCAGTTACGGCGAGGCAGGAGTAAACATCTATCAGGGCGGTAAGTCCGGATATTTTCTGAAGGTTTGTCGTGAACTCGCCGATTTTCTCCAGAACATCGTTAAACAATTCCTCCTCAAGCTTCGCTATCTTTTCACCGGCAGCCGAAATTTGCGCCTCATAATCCGACAATTCGGGAACCGTGTACCTTTCAGCGTTCACAAGACTCTGTTTGCGGATGTAATGTGAAGGGACACTCTCAATGTTCGCCTTGCTTACTTCAATAAAATAACCGAAAATGTTATTGTATTTTATTTTGAGAGATGAAATCCCGGTTTTCTCCCTTTCAAGGTTCTGAAGGCGGATAATCCAGTTTTTCCCTTCTTTAAGAACCTTCCTGTATTTATCCAGCTCCTCATGGTACCCTTCTCGGATAACCTCGCCGTTGAAAACCGTGGAAGGCTCATCATTTATCGCAAGATCGATTAAACCGGATACTGAAGGCAATTCCTCAATCTGTCCCGCAAGGACTTTCAATTCTCCATTCAAAATAAGGAGATTTTTGAGCTCTATTGTTTTTTTTAGCGATATGGAAAGCGCAGGAAGGTCCTGGGAATAGCTTTTTTCAGCGCTATCCTTGCGGTAAGCCTGTCAAGATCGTTAATTCGCTTCAGGATTTCACGGGTATTTGCGGTAAGGATGGTATCGTCAAAAAAAGCCTCTGTGTAATTCTGTCTTTCGTAGATTTTTTTGCAGTCGCTTAATGGCATCACGATCCAGCGCCGCAGGAGCCTGCCACCCATCGGAGTTACGGTGGAATCCAGGATTTCAAGAAGTGTGAAGTTCCTGCCGCCATCCTGCATATTTTTTACAAGCTCAAGATTTTTGACTGTAAAATCATCCATTTCAACAACGGCGTTTTTGTTAAGGATCCTGATATTGGACAGAACAAGATTTATCTTATTTATAAAATCCGGCGCGCCGATACCCTGGGTTTCGTAAAGATAATGAAAAGCCCCCAGGATTGATTTATAGGCCGGTTTATCGTCATTAATTTCCACAGGCAGTTTTACGGCTTTACTTTCCAGAGAATTAATATAATCATCGTTAAAATACCACTCGGGATAGCTCCCTGTAAGTGTACCGGTTTTAGTCAACTCATTTATTATGGCTTTGTCTTCGGATAGTTTTTCATTATATATGATCTCCGACGGAAAAAACCCGGACAATTCGTCCTGAAGACTCCTGTATTTATCCAGCGGGTCGGAAAACCACCCGGAGGTTAAGACATTAAAATCCCCTGTCGATATATCGATAAATGTGACCGCAAGGCTTGAAGCCGAGCCGTAAACCGAGCAGAGATAATTATTCTTCTTTACATCGATGTAGTTATCGTCTATAACAGTACCGGGCGTTATCACATTCACAATATCACGCTTAACAAGTCCCTTTGCTTTTGATGGGTCTTCAAGCTGCTCGCAGACGGCCACCTTCTTTCCGGCGCTTATCAATTTAAAGATATAATGGTCGGCGGCATGGTAAGGAAACCCGGCCATAGGCATTTCATTGCGGGAGGTCAGCGTAATGTGAAGGATTGATACGGCTTCTTTAGCGTCCTCAAAGAACATTTCATAAAAGTCCCCAACCCTGAAGAGGAGAATTTTGTCGCGGTGCCGTGATTTTATCTCCTGGTACTGCCTGACCATGGGGGTTGAAGGAATTTGCGGGGCCGGTGTGATGCCGGTTTTTTCACCGGAATCTTCATTTCCCGGTTCTTTTATATCATTTTTTATTTCTTCATCATTTTGCATTGATTATTACCCGGCCTTTTTTTGTAATAGATATTTTATATTCCCGGATAGAAAATAACAAAAAAGATGGAAAGCATTTTTCTTTTTCCCTGAAAAGCTGCTTCGAACAGATCTGCGGGCACACCAACGTCCTGTTGGCTCGTAAAAGTAACATTCTTTCCGGGGAAGTCTTACCAAAAGTTGGGGGACTCATCCCCTCTCGAAAAAAATATCTCAAAACAATTTAACAATGTCATGAGTGCGCCGATACTTTCAACAACGCCAATCTTGACAGCAATGGAGAAATAACTGCGTTTGATATAGACTGGATATTAAAGCCAATTTAAAAAATTTATTTAATGTTTATAGTACAATATTAAAATCCGGGAGGTTAGAAAATGGATATTTTTGAAGCTGCTGAAAATGGCAATATTGCTTTTATTAAACATTTTCGAGGCGATGTCAACATTACGGATAAAGATGGCAAAACAGCTTTAATTTGGGCGGCCGAATGGGGACATACGAATGCGGTTATAGCATTGGTCAAGGCGAAGGCCGATGTCAATGCCGCTGATGAAGACGGAAAGACGGCTTTGATGTGGGCGGCATTGAAAGGCGCCCCTCAGGGAGTAGTAAAAACATTAATCAAAGCGGGCGCCGATGTCAACGCTGTGGATGTGGACGGCTGGACAGCTTTGATATACGCGGCCGCATATGGTAAAAGAGAAGAAGATACATATGGGTTATTGAAAGCCGCATTTGTTAATGTTAAGTCGGCGGATAAAATTAATGGTATGACAGGTTTGAAGATGAAGGCAGGGTACGGGCACAAAGACATAGTTAAAACACTTATCAAAGCAGGGGCCGATGTTAATGTTGTGGATAAAAATGATGGATGGACGGCTTTAATATACGCGGCAAATCGTGGAAATACAAAAATGGTTAAAGCATTGATAGCGGCAAAAGCCGATATCAACGCAGTGAATAAAGATGGTAAGACGGCTTTGCTTCTGGCTGAAGATCCTGTTATCATCAAGCTTTTAAAAGAAGCCGGGGCGAAATAACTCTGCAACATCGTGTTGCTGCCGAACAGAGTTCGGCTGGATGATGACTATTGGGTGGATGTCATGGGACATCCTTGTCCCCAAGGTTACTTGGTTCGCTTGTTTAAAATTATAATATACTTTCCTCAGAATGATCAGCATTTCCAGGTACGCATGAATCAAATTGCGCTAGCAAAAGTAACATTCTTCCTGCGCTGTGCTTTCCCGTGAATCTTGTAGAAAAGAACACCGGGAGATTGATAAACAATTCTTTTATGATCAACAAAAATCTGAATTAACCGGTTCTCTATGGTTATTGGCCGGTTGTTCAGTAAGGATGAATAATATAACGGAAGCATTATTTCTAATATTCTTTTTTTGAAATATACAACTACTAAGTAAAATATTCCTTAGCAGGATTAATAAGGAATAATTTATGAATATTAAGACAGAAAAATCTATTTTTATACAATATTTCATTTCTAATGAATGCTATCTGCAAAATTCCCCTCGATACGGAAATCGCTATTGTCTTAAGTGAAGAACTTGAAATTGAAATAACCACTGATATGGTAGAAAGTGCGAGAGGAAAAGAGGAAGGCATAAACCAAATAGTAAAGAACAATAATTCAAAGATAGAAAAAAGCCAAATATAGCAGAAAAACTATTTGAAAATTTGTTCAAGAAATATTCGCAGGATAAGGATAATACATTTTTTGAAAGGCCGATTTTTATAGTTATTGATAAAATTGCAGAACTTGCGGCTCTTAACCATCCTCCGGTAAATAGACAGATTGAATTGGAAAATAAAAATTTTATTGAAAATATTTTAAAAACAAAGCATAAATGAAATAGTTTTAATTTGGTTAATCGTTTATTCCCGAGCTTAGTATTAATAAACAAAACCCGTTTAAACGCCCTCCGCAGCATTAGCACCATTTCTGATTGAGCTTTTGTGTGGTTAAATAGGAATCTCTGTATTAATACTGTTGTTATTCCCATTTAATAATAAGAAAATCTTTTATAAAACCCGGAATAACAACGCCAAAATTCTAAAAGCTTTTATTTAATATATCATTCCCCCTTAATAAATAATCTATTATTTACTTTAACCAAGAGAACAGGATGTTCAATGGAACTTTTTATAGACTATGCAGATAGCCGAACGCTAGTTCGGCAGCAACACGATGTTGCAGAAATGGTGCTAATGTAAAGGAGCGGTTCTTTCTTTCGCTTCCTTTCATTCTGTCCGCAACAGAAAGAAAGGAAGAAAGCCATATGCCGTGGCTTTACGGTAAAATTATTTTTTATCCCGCTGCGCTTCCGCCTCGCTCATCCTTAGATAAACCGGAGAAATGTCTTTAACATCACTTATGATCAAAGGATCTTTTGCCGCTTTTTCAAGCGCCTGACGGCAGATGATATTTCCCCGGATAAAAGCATCGGGCATAAAATGAATTATTTTGCCAGGAATATTCTGAAATATAGAGCCATGCCGCTGAATACCGTCACCTAAAATCATTATATTTTCTTCATCAAATTTCATGATCATATTCCTAAGTTTCGCAGGTTCAATGTCCATATCTTCTGAAATTTTTCCCCCATTCCTGTAAATTGCCGTAAAAACCTTGTTCATTCTCGCGTCGGTCATCGGTATGGAAATGACATTTTTGTCTGCAACTTTAATACCGGCTGAATCGGTTAAAAGATCAAGGGATGAAAGCGGGATAATTTTTTTTGAAAGGCTCCATGCCATTGATTTTACAGCGGCTATCCCTATCCTTAAACCGGTGAAGGAACCTGGCCCGATTCCGACGGCAAAAACATCGACATCTTTAATATCTTTTTTCAGGATTTTCAATCCCGAATCGATGGCAAAAAATAATTTTTCTTCCTGGCTTAATGGTGCTTTAAGGTTTATTTCCATCATTTCTTCATTGGAAAAATAAAAGCCGATGGATGTGTAGGTTGCGGATGATGTATCGATTCCAAGTATTGTCATAATGAAGCCTCTAAATTTTTCCGGAAAATGGATAATCTTGTATCCCCGTAATCTTTTTGTTCTTTAAAAAATGGATAATATGATAGGTCATCCCTGCTGCTGTGCTCTGCAATAAAGATCCCGCCCTCTTTCAGGCAGGATAAGGCTATCTGAAATATTTCATCGAAATATGGCTTTAAATCAATGTAAAATGGGTCCGCGAAAACAATATCAAAAAGCTTGTCACCGAGAATTTCGTTATCCAGCTGGGTAACATTGTGTTTTATAGTCCTGTAAGATGATTTATCCTGAACAATGGATTCAAGGTTATTTTTGAGTATGGAATAAGCCTTGCCCGCGCTTTCGACAAAACATACAAAACCGGCTCCGTTGCTAAGTGCTTCAATGCCTATAGCGCCGGTACCGCAAAATAAATCCAGAAACCTTGAATGTTTTAACTTGTTCTGCAGAATATTCATTACAGCCTGTCTGACTTTATCCGTTGTCGGCTTAATACCGGATTTCGGTACGATAAGGCTTTTGCCTTTATATATACCCGAAGCGATTTTCATAATACTTAATTACCCTAAGAACTGCTGCCGGCGTTGATAAGCGTCCCGGCTTTCTCGCCAAGTATCGCGTTTTTAATGTTCCCCTCGGTAAAGATATTAAGGATCATTATGGGAAGATTATTCTCCATGCAAAGCGTAATTGCCGTTGAGTCAACAATCCGTAACTGCTGGTTCAGAACTTCCTGATAGCTGATCTCATTGAATTTAACCGCATCTGAAAATTTTTTAGGATCTTTATTATAAACCCCGTCAACTTTTGTCGCTTTCATCATAATTTCAGCGTTTATTTCAATGGCCCTAAGGGCTGCCGCGGTATCGGTTGAAAAATAAGGATTACCGGTCCCGCCCGCGAAAATAACAATTCTTCCTTTTTCAAGATGCCGGATTGCCCGCCTGCGTATAAAGCTTTCGGCAACCGACGAGACTGTAATGGCCGATTGAACCCTGGTTTGAAGGTGGAATTTTTCTTCCAGAACGGCCTGAAGGGCAAGTGAATTTATGACCGTGGCGAGCATGCCCATATAATCCGCGGTTGTTCTGATTACGCCGAAATCTTCCGCGTCTATTCCGCGGATGATATTTCCGCCCCCGACGACAACACCAAGATCAACATTGAGAGAGCTGGCTTCGGCTATCTGCTTGGCAACTTCGCTGATTGCCTGATAATCAAGGCCGCCTTTTGTTCCCCCGAATACTTCGCCGCTTACTTTCAGCAGGACCCTTTTATACATACAGCCTCCTTTTTTATTGATTAAAGGAAGAACCAACCGTTCAAAAAAAAACCCCTCAAACTGAGGGGCTTAATCTTTATAAAGAAGCTCTGACGAAAGTGTTAATTTTAAAAGTAACACCTTTAGTTTTTATAAAATCATTTAAAATTGACCTGACTTTCTTTTCTTCATCCAGAATAAATAGCTGTTCCAGTAATATGGATTCGTTATAAAACTTTTCCAGTTTTCCTTTTACGATGTTTTCAAGTATTTTTTCCGGTTTGCCGGTTGCTTTGGCTTCTTCCATAAACACCGATTTCAACTCGGCAAGCTTATCGGAAGGAATAGTATCAGTATCGACCGCTACAGGATTCATCGCGGTAATCTGCATCGCTATATTCTTCTGTAATTGCTTGATATCATCATCGATATTGTCCGTTTCAAAATCAACAATTACGCCGATCTTGTTAGGACGTAATGAATCCGAATGCATGTAAGGGTATAATTCTCCCTTTGCTTTAATGAACTTCCATTCCGAAATCAGGATGTTTTCTCCAAGCTTCGCGATGGCATTCCTTCTGAGGTTCTCCAATTCTTCAGGCAATGCTGAAGAGAAAGCGGAATCTTTTTTAAAAATCAATTCCGTAGCATCTTTGACAAAACTTTTAAAATCTTCCGTCTTGGCCACAAAATCGGTTTCGCAATTTATCTTCACTACCAGGCCTTTTTTGCCCTCTATTTTACACGATACAATCCCTTCGTTAGCGGCTCTTCCAACTTTTTTATCGGCTTTATTCAGACCTTTTTTCCTTAAAATTTCTACGGCTTTCTGCATATCCCCGCCGGTTTCTACAAGTGTCCGTTTGCAGTCTACCAATCCTGCTCCGGTCTTTTCCTGTAACTCTTTTATCAAACTTACGCTAATTTCCATAATTTCTCCCTGCACGATTTATATTTTCTTTATCAGCTCTTCTTCTATAGCTTCAGCCTCATCAATATCGGCTGTTTCGGATGTTTCATCCAGGACTTCTTCAATTTCCTGCTCCACGTCTTTCTTAGCCGCAAAAGTCGACCCTTCAATAACGGCATCGGCTATTACGGAAGTCAAAAGCTTAACCGAACGGATAGCGTCGTCATTACCGGGAACGACATAGTCCAGCAAATCAGGATCGCAGTTAGTATCGGCAATACCGAAAACCTTTACTCCGAGGGCTTTAGCTTCCATAATGGCGTTTATTTCCCTTTTAACATCGACAACCCACATCGCATCGGGGATTTTTTTCATATCACGAACGCCTTCGTAGAAGGATTTCATTTTGGTAATTTCTCTTTCAATTTCAAGAGCATCCCTTTTTGATATGCTTTCCCTTTCACTTTCCAGCTTTTTCTCAAGCCTTTTTAGTTTGTCAATGCTTTTTTTAATGGTTGAATAGTTTGTCAGCGTACCGCCGAGCCATCTTTTTGTAACATAAGGCATTCCGCAGCGGGAAGCCTCTTCCAGAACCGAACTCTGTGCCTGTTTTTTTGTCCCGACAAACAGAACGGTTCCATCTCTTGATATCAATTCCTTCATAGAATTGTAAGCTTCTTTAAGCTTGTCCATGGTAAACCGTAAATCTATGATATAAATTCCGTTCCTCTTCATAAAAATAAACTGCTTCATTTTCGGATTCCATCTTTTTGTCTGATGCCCGAAATGAACTCCAGCTTCCAGTAAACCACTCATCAGTGCTTTTTCGTCATAGATTATACTTGCCATATCTTCACTTTTCCTCCACATGAATTTTAAATAATTAATTTAAGGGGAATAATGATTTATGTCAAATTTTAAACGGAATATGTTCCAAAAAGGCGGTATATTTTAGCGAACTCGGGATTATTTAAAACGGTGAGTTGAAATGCAAGTTCAATTTCCTCGGGTTGAAAAATGCCGTAAAAAAACTCAATGTCCGATGAGAAAAAATTTTCCTGTTCGTCAGATATCTCAAAAGGTGAAGCAATAACGTATTGAGAAGTATTTTTTAAGAATGATGAAGTGATACCTCCGGCAAACATTCCGGTTTTACAGCAATTTAAAAAAGCAAAGCCTATATTATCAGCGAAAGGCAGTTCTTCAAGAAGTTTTCCCTCAATTTCAATCAAACCTTTTTCTCCTATTAATTCTCCATGGCCCGAAAAATGAAAATAATGGGCATTCCTGAGCCCTGTTTTATAATCTGAGAAATTATCGGATGAAAAACATTCGGCTTCATAATGTGATTTCACAAGCTGATATAAATTGAATACTTCTTCCCGGGAATTGTTCAGGCGGTTTGAGTAAATAAAGGAGAACCCCCCTGTTTTTTTTAATAAACCTGGTTTCCGGTCTATAACCGGAACTAAATTTTTAATATACAGGCTGCCGGATAAAAACTCAAACGGCATGTAAAGGTTTTTATCCTCCCAGAGGATAGAAAGGCGGTTGCTACGATTCATCCGGCTTTTGTCTTTATCAAAGAGCAAATCAATAAAACCCGGGCTGCTTTTTTCAAATACATCGCGTATTGTTGAAAAATGCTCGATTAAATCTTCCCTTCGATTGTTTTTAATCGAAAAATCGGCATTATCCATTATATCATGAAATTCATTTTCAAGTTTTTTCCAGTCATTCCAGTTAATATAATTTTCCCTGAAAATATTACCCGCCGGATCTATAAAAATAAACCGGACATACATATCCTTTTTTGTTTTAATATGAAGAATATTATCAGGCATATCAAGGTTCCGACCAAATTGGGAAATTTTTTCGAGGTATGTCAAATCAAGGCATAAAAAATCCCGGTTTGCGAATAATACGTTTATGATTCTTTTATGAATGGGAAGTTCTTTTAGAGGCTGCCCTTTTATATTCCACCCGGTAAAAGTTTTATCATTTGAAGAATGGATCTGTTCAATATTTATTATACGAAAAAGGTTCAACTTTTCACTTGAAAATAATGCTGCCATATCTCCCTGATTAAGGGCCGGGTTAATATCCGGCAGGGAGATGGTTGTTTCAAGCAGTTGTTTTGAAATCTTTAGATTAGAGCCTTTCAGGCATAATATCCGTTTTACCCCGGCCATGATTACCTCTTTATTGAGGGGATTTTACTATAACAACGCGGGATTGGTTAAGGAACTTGACTGTTCTGGGATTTGCGAAAAGGCGGGCCGCGTCTTTTTTGTTTAATACAAGATATGTATTCATCCTTCCTGTTATTGAATAAGGAATGGTATAAAAAATATGGGTGCCGCTCCGTGGGGAGTTATAAGCATAGCTGAGGCTTGTAGTATATTCGCAGACGCCGTAATTTTCGAGGGCGTCTTTATCCACAGTTTCAGGCCCGTAAAGAAGGATGCCGTCCTCATCATAAATCCTCATCTGTATGCTCGGGTTAAACTCTTTATAAGTCATTGTATCAATGATCAGACCGTCAAAATACTCCATATTTTTTGAGTCTTTCTGTACATAATTTGTCAGCGCAACCTTTTCAATGTCCCGGTAGAAAATACCGGCAATGCCTTCTTTTCCATACAGGTTAAGTTCAACCAGCCCCAGGAAATGACCGCTTTGCTGAATAGCAGGATAATAAAACGCGCGGTCGGCATGAGCAATAATTTCGTAACGAACATCGCTTTTCATTGTATAATAGTCTTTCAGCAAAAAGATGTCAGAAATGCGCACATAGCCCATGGCTTTTATCAGCTTCTGCCTCAATTCGTCCCTGACTTCTGAATAATTGTTGTCAACATATCTTCCATAATTTACCGGGCTTTCACTCATAAGGTTATCAATCTGCGATATTACTTTCCCTGTAGTCCAGTTGATGAGGCTGTCATAGTCGGGAATATTTTCCACAAGCTCATATTTTACCTTTTCACCTTTATTCCAGAGCAAATTAATGCTGTTTGTCTGGGCATTTATTTCATCGGAAATCTTTACCGAAATAAAAAAAAGAATAAAAAAGAAAATAGATATTTTTTGCAACATTACCCTCCCGGAAAACTCTAATCTGTAAGATATCCATTCAATTTATCGGCCGGATTCTATTTTTATTAATAGGCAATTATAGTCGCTAGTCGCTAGTCGTCAGTCTTTAGCCTTTTTCTTCACATTCTTTCCAGCAACTTTATTTTAATTGTTTCAAATAATAGCCAAACAACCAAGCCTAACCCGTCTCATCCCCCGCCTTATTGGTCCCTATATTTATCGATCCCGCTGTTGGCATTCTCTTGTATTGGAATGGGAGCTCTTACCCCTGTAAACCCATGTCTCTATATTATAATAATTAGACCAATAACCAGATTTTAATCACGATGAAAAAGCTATTCAGCTTCCAGCAAACCTTTAACGGAAATATCTTCATCAATAGATTCCCAATGTATTCCGATCCCACCGCCTATAAACTCCCATTCGCTCAGTTCGGCTTCCGAAGCGTTCCTTAATCGTGGAAACCATTCCAGTGGCGCGGAAACAACGCGGCCGTCTTCAAGAAATACCGTCAATTCTTCTTTTGTAACCTTAACATCTATAGCTCGCGACGACATTACTACCAGCTTTTGTTTAATCAAAGTATCCATGCCATGCCTCCTTGAGCAGTTCAAGATTTTCCTCAATGATCCCGCGGATTTCGGTTAATTCGTGATTTTTAAACCTTATGTTTTCCGCAAGCGATACATCCGGTTTAATCCAGTATTTAGCGTACTGATCACCTTTCGCTATGTGTATATGCGCTGGTTCATTCCTTTCATTACTGAAAAAGAAAAACCGGTAACCCCGAATATATAAAATCCTTGGCATCTGCTCATTACTCCTAAAACATATTTTAACTATCAGGCAACTTTTTATCAAATTTATTCCATTCAAAAGTATAGCTTTCTCTCAATAATACATCAAAATACAATTCATATCAAAATATTAAATTTCCATTTCCATTATTGACAGGTGTATCAGTTTAATCTATAATAGACATATTTATACAGGGGTATGTCATTATGGTAAAGCAATCAATCCTGGTGATTGATGATGAAAAAAACATTCGTGAAGGGCTGCGCGCGGCTCTCAAACTTGAGGGCTATGATGTCTTGGCTTCCGAAGACGGGCTTGACGGGCTTGAGAAGCTTAAAACAATCGGCGCAGATGCGGTAATTCTGGACCTGAAAATGCCGAACCTCGGCGGAATGGATTTTCTTGTTCAGGCTCATTCGATAAATAACGAAGCTCCGATAATTATTTTGACTGGACATGGCGGAGTTGACGAGGCTGTTGAGGCAATGAAGCATGGCGCTTATGATTTCCTGACAAAGCCCGTCAATATAGATAAGCTGTCGCTGGTTTTAAAGAGAGCGATAGATGAAAATACCAGGCTTCAAAGGCAGAATCAGCTTGAGGAAATGGTTGAGGAAAAATATAATTTCAATAATATCATAGGAAATTCCAGGGCTTTTTTAAAGATACTCCAGATTGTCAAGCAGGTTGCCCCGACAGATGCTTCTGTTTTGATCACGGGTGAAAGCGGAACGGGTAAAGAGGTAATAGCCAACAGCCTGCATATGAATAGTAAACGTGCAAAAGGACCTTTTATTAAAGTACATTGCGCAGCATTGCCTGAAACTCTTCTGGAAAGCGAACTATTCGGTCATGAAAAAGGTGCTTTCACCGGAGCGATTGCCAGAAAAAGGGGAAGGTTCGAACTGGCTGACGGCGGAACGATTTTTCTGGATGAGATCGGGGAGATTTCACAAAATGTCCAGGTTAAACTGCTCAGGGTTCTTCAGGAACAGGAATTTGAGCGTGTCGGAGGGGAAGAAACTTTAAAGGTAAACCTAAGGATCATTACAGCGACAAACAAGGACTTGAAAAAATCTGTAGAAGAGGGAAAATTCCGCGAAGATCTATTTTACAGGCTGAATATTGTAAATATCCATATTCCGCCGCTTCGCGACAGAAGGGAAGATATACCCCTTTTCGCTGATAATTTCATCAAATACTTTTCCAGAAAACACGGCAGGGATGTGCGGGATATTCAGCCGAAAGCATTGAAAATCCTTGAAAATTACCGCTGGCCCGGAAATGTCAGGGAACTGCAGAATTTGATTGAAAATCTGGTAGTTTTAAATACCGGAAATACTATAACCGAAGATATGCTGCCCCTTTATATAACAGGTTATGCCGGCAGCGGGGGTTTTCAGGTGGAACCCGGCACTCCCCTGGATGAAATAGAGAAGAGAGCCATACTTTCCACGCTTGATTATTCCAATGGGAATAAGTCTCATGCCGCTAAAATATTAAATATCGGGCGTAAAACACTCCTGCGGAAACTTGAAGAATATGGTTTACAGAATAAAGAATAATATTTTCTAATATTATATCGATCTTTTACAAAATTTATTTTTTATTGTATAATTTTCGTCCATAATTAGTTTGTATTATATATTTCCGGAGGTTTTTGATCGTGAAAGAAAAATTTAAAGTTGGGGTTTTGGGAGCTACCGGGATGGTAGGTCAGAGGTTTATATCGATTCTGGAAAATCATCCATGGTTTGATGTGACTTTAGTTGCGGCAAGTCCGCAGTCAAGTGGCAAGTCTTATATAGAAGCCATTAAGAACCGCTGGGTTATGAAGTCAGCAATACCAAAAAAAATAGAAAATCTAACGGTACAGAACGCTTCCGATGTTGAAAAGATTACATCACAAATAGATTTTGTTTTCTGCGCGGTCGATATGTCAAAAGAAGAAATATTTATAATGGAAGAACAGTACGCAAAAGCCGAAACGCCTGTTATTTCAAATAACTCGGCCCACCGTTTTACGCCTGATGTTCCTATGATTCTGCCTGAGATAAACCCTGAGCATACCGGTGTTATTGATGCACAGAGGAAGAGGCTTGGAGTTAAGCGGGGTTTCATTACCGTAAAACCGAATTGTTCTCTTCAGAGCTATGTACCCGCCCTTCACCCATTGATAAAATTCGGCATCAAGAATGCGGCTGTCACCACTTATCAGGCAATTTCAGGAGCGGGCAAAACATTTGAAAACTGGCCCGAAATGATTGATAATGTGATACCTTTTATTAAAGGCGAAGAGGAAAAGAGTGAGAAGGAGCCGTTAAAAATATGGGGCCATATTGAAAATGGAATTATTATTCCATCAACAGGTCCGGTTATTTCATCGCAATGTATAAGGGTTCCGGTTACTGACGGGCATCTTGCCGCTGTTTTCATTTCTTTTGAAAAAAAGCCTTCGGCTGAAGAGATAATTAATCTCTGGAAGAATTATGAAGGCAAGCCGCAGAAATTGAATCTCCCAAATGCGCCGAAGCCTTTCCTGACTTACTTCACAGATGAAAACAGGCCTCAGACGAAACCGGACCGAAATCTCGGCAATGGGATGGGTATTGGAATAGGAAGATTAAGAGCTGATAATATTTTTGACTATAAGTTCGTTTGCCTCTCACACAACACTATCAGGGGGGCCGCCGGAGGAGCAGTGCTAACCGCGGAACTTCTTGCCGAGGAAGGGTATATACAAAAGAAATAATTAACATTAGAAAAAATAAAGGCTGCCTCTTCGGGCAGCCTAATTAATTAACCTCAATGTAACAGGGTTAAGCATCATGCTTATTATCCGGCTTTTACTTCGATTTTCTTTGGTTTTGCCATCTCTGATTTTTCCAGTTCGATTCTGAGAATTCCGTTTTCATACTTTGCGTTAATATTTTCGCGGTTTACTTTATTTCCGATTGTGAATTCCCTTTTATAATCTGCAAGTGAAAATTCCGTTACTACCGGTTTCCAGTCTTTATCTGCCTCAAGGATTTTACCGCTTACGGAAAGTGTGTCAGCATTGGAATCAATCTCAATCGCGTCCTTATTAACTCCCGGCATATCCATCACCAGTATATATTTATCTGATGTTTCAAATATATCGACGGGCGGTGTCATATAAGTTCTTTCACTCATACTATCCTCCTATTTATTGTACTTTTATAGAAATTTTTTTCGGCTTAGCCTGTTCTTTCTTTGGAATATGTACCATCAGCATTCCGTTTAAGAGCTTAGCCTCGATCTTATCCAGATCGGCATCGTCGGAAATCCTGTAGCTTCTGGTAAAATTAATGACGGATCTTTCATTTCTCAAAATTCTTTTATCTTTATCCGCCTTCATATCAGGAATCCTTTTAAGCGATATAGAGAGTATACCATTAGAATAATTTACCGAAATATCTTCAAGTTTTACTCCGGGAGCAAGGAACTGAAGCATATAACCGCTATTGTTCTCAAAAATGTTTGTCAATTCAGCTTCCTCATTTTTATATTCACCGGTACCGGAATTTGATAACAAGTCATCAAGTAATGATCTCATTCTTTCAAACTCATAAACAGGATTATAAATCATATTTTCCTCCTTTAATTTATTATTTTACTTACTTTCAGGAAACTTTCACGCTTATCTTTTTAGCATCGATTTCCTTGCTTTTCGGTATGGTCACGGTTAAAACACCCTTTGTATAATCAGCACCGATTTTATCCTGCCGAATATTTTCAGGTAATGTGACACTTCTTGTAAATGAACCGTAACTCCTTTCCATACGGTGATAATTCTTAGAATTTGTTTTATGTTCTTCCTGTTTTTCACCGCTGATTGTCAAAATATTCCCTTCAACTTCCACATTCAGATCCTTTTCTTCAATTCCCGGGATATCGGCTTTTACAATCACGCTGTTGTCCTTTTCGTAAACATCAACTCTCGGATTCCAGTCAGTTCTTACCAGGTCAGTTGAAAAGAAATCATCATCAAAGAACCTGTTGAAAAGGTCTGAAAAAGTCTGGCTTACATCTCTTCTCAGGGCTGACCCTTCGGGTTCCCTTTTAATCAATTTCATAAACAACCTCCTAAAATAACAATATATGAAATTTATGCAAAATTTATACCAGAAGTCAACTATTATTAATTAATTATTTTATTATTTACAGGTTAATAAATTATGAATCATAATATAACATACTATAATTACTTTATAACTAATATATTTGTATCATAATGATACAAATAAATACCATGGGTATTATTGACACATTTAGCATATATTGTATTAAAGTCTTGAATAGATACAACAAAATGTTTATTCCAGGAAGATAAGTAAAAAAATTAAAAGGGAAGGAAATATTTTTGGATTTTCAAGTTTCAGAAGGATATTTTTTATTTCAATACCGCAGCCGAATCCGCCTATAAATTTCTGTTTATCATGCACGGTAAAAAACTTTTTATAAACAATCCTGTGGCATGGAATTATAATAGGAAACGGATTTCTGGAAAGGGCCAAGGCAACAGCCCGCCTGTAATTATACCCTCCCGACATCAGAGCGAGTTCCTCATACGAAATGACTTTACCGTAAGGAACTTTTAACAATGCTTCAAAAACCCTTTTTTGAAAGATTGATAATCTACCCATATTGAGGGGCAGAATTTCTTTTCCGAAAGAGTTCAATCCGGTCGGTTTATTGCCCGATAAATAATCGTTGAACCAGTCTAAAATGACTTTATTCATTCCGTATGATTTTTCTGGGACTTTTACATCGGTGTTCCAATCTCCTTCAAACCTCTGCGATAATTTTATTTCATCTATTTTTTCATTACGGAGGATTATATTGACTGACAAAAGTCCTTTAGATATAGTCAATTCTGGACCACTCATATAATTTCTCCGATATTATTTCAGTCTTTAAGAAACCCAATTGATTCCCTAATAGTTGATGCATATTATAATTCCACAATAGATTATAGTCAAAATTAGATAAGCTCCACCCTCCCTCTTCAGAACAAGGGGGCATGCCCCATAAGCGCTAACTTGATTCTTGATATTTTTACAAATCATAGCTATAATATTTATATGGAGGCGGCTATGATTAATGAAGATTGGAATATTTTAGTTTCAATGTTTCCAATAGGTTGGCGTGAAAAGGCAAAGGAAACGGGTGCATTAAGGGGATTGCGTAAGTGCAAATCTGAGGAGGACTTGCTCAGAACCCTTTTGATTCATCTGGCTGGCGGGTTTTCTCTAAGAGAAACAGTAGTAAGGGCTCGTGAAGCCAATTTAGCAGATTTATCTGATGTTGCCTTGCTGAAGCGATTAAGAAAGAGTTCGGATTGGTTGGCGTCATTATGTGAAGGTTTATTTGAGGAGCGAGGTGTGAAACTGGAAAATAAAGATGGATTTGAAGTTCGCCTTCTTGATGCTACTGTAGTTAAAGAACCTGGAAGGACGGGAAGTTTATGGAAGGTTCATTACAGTCTTAGACTACCTACATTCAAGTGTGACTACTTTCGCGTAACTCAAATGAACGGTATAGGGACGGGTGAGTCGTTTAAACAATTTGATTTGAAACCGGGTGATTATATTATAGGTGATCGAGGTTATGGTCAGGCTCCGGGAATAAAGTTTGCCGTTGAGCAGAAAGCTTCTCTATTGGTCCGCATCAGCCCTCATCATGTTGTAGTTAGCGATTCATCCGGTAAGCCATTTAATTGGCTGGATAGATTATCAGAAGTTTCGAAATCGGGACAAGCATGTTCATGGAATGTTCATTTACAATGCCCTGATAAAACCACTGTTTCCGGTAGAGTTTGTGTTATAAGAAAATCTGAACAAGCTATTCTTAAGGCTCACAAACGTATTAAAAAGCATGCTATAAAAAAGAGTCAGAAGTTAAAACCGGAGACACTAATATATGCGGAGTTTGTGATTGTATTCACAACTTTTGAAGAGTCAAGTTTTCCGCCGGCAGAAATACTGCGATGGTATAGATTACGATGGCAGGTTGAATTAGTATTTAAACGTTTTAAGCAACTTGCGGAACTTGGGCATTTGCCTAAATATACAGATGAAAGTTCCAAGGCTTGGCTGTATGGCAAATTGTTTGTGGCCCTGTTAAACGAAAAACTTATCTGGCAAGCCCAGACTTTTTCCCCCTGGGGTTATGATATTATTAATCAGGGCAGGGATAGTAAGCCGTTGGCGTGAATTTGCATTTATGCTTCATGAAATGCAGAGAGTAATTATTCCATGCCTTTCGCTTACCGGTATTTTTATAAATTGGATAAGAATTTCCAGAGGACTTATTAATAAAAAGAGAAGAAGAAAAATGCAAATTGTGGAATATTTTTCCTTAACAAGTTAGCGCTTATGGGGGCATGCCCCCTTGTTCTGAAGAGAATGTCCATCATAGTTTCTTTATAATAACTTGACTTTTACCCTGACTGAATTTAGAATTTTTATCCTTGGTAAAAGAAATCGGGGTGTAGCGCAGTTTGGTTTAGCGCACTACCTTGGGGTGGTAGGGGCCGTCAGTTCGAATCTGACCACCCCGAATGATAAAAAAGGACACGGAAAGCCGTGTCCTTTTTACATAGAGTAATTCATCTAATTTTACTACGCCTAAAAGGTTGGTTTTATTATGATAAAAGAAATTTCAATAATAACTACTGAAATTAAAGAGCTGAAAAAATTATTCAGCGGTAAAGTCCGTGATATTTATGAGATTTCAAATGATAAGTGGCTTATTGTGACAACGGACAGGATATCCGCTTTTGATGTCGTATTCAGGGAAGGAATCCCCGGCAAAGGTATAATCCTTAACAGGATTTCTAATTTCTGGTTTTCCAGGATCAATTTTATTGAAAATCATATAATTTCAACAACACCGGAAAAAGAACTTCCATTTCTCACCGGTTACGAAGGCATTCCGGAACGTTCTGTTATCGTACGGAAAGTAAATCGCCTTCCTATAGAATGCGTGGTTAGAGGTTATTTATTCGGCAGTGTTTATGATGAATACCGAATCAAGGGCACAGCCGGAGGCATAAAGCTGCCTTTGGGTTTATCATTGGCGGAAATTCTTCCTCAACCTATTTTCACACCGTCTACGAAAGCGGAAACCGGGCATGATGAAAATATTGGAAATGAAGAATTTATAAAGACAGCCGGTAAAAAATATGGAAGCAGAATCAAACAGTTTGCTTTAGAAATTTACAAAACTGCCTGTAAGTTAATGGAAGAAAAAGGAATCATACTTTCGGATACAAAATTCGAGTTTGGGATTGATAATAACAACAAGCTGATTCTTGTAGACGAAGTTCTTACACCCGATTCCTCACGATATTGGGTGAAGGAAGGCTATAAAACCGGGGAAAGCCCGAAAAGCTACGATAAACAATTTTTGAGGGATTATTTAAATACGGTCATCTGGGATAAAAAACCCCCGGCGCCGGTATTGCCCGATGAAATAATAGAAAAGACTAAAGAAAAATACAGGCAGATTCTTGAAATTATTACCTCTTTATGACTAATTTATATATAAGTTAATCCGGTCTTTTTAATTTTTGGTTCATCCGACTAAAGCGTACTTCGAATAAACTATCCCCGTAGCAAGCTGCGGGGTATTATGAATGCAGAATAGCGGGAAGCCAACTTGATAGGTAGCGCAGTAAACTGCGGGGAATCATACCCGGGTCAAGCGGCGCTTGTTGAAAAGAAACAATTCACAGGAAGACTAGAAGCGATGCCCTGAGTATATCGAAGGGTCGGGAAGCAAGTCCTGAGCTTGTCGAAGGATTAAGTATTGGAATGGGGAGATCCCAATCCAAACAGATGGGGATGTAACCATTATTTACACGAATGGATTCGATAGGTTCACCACTGGTTTTTACTAATTCTTGTTAATTAGTGCAATTCGTGGCAAAGATTCTTCGTGGCTTCTTGCCTTCCTGTGAAAAACATATAAACACCCACTTAAATATTCGCTTAGAAGTGACCATATATAAGTTAATCCGTTCTTTTTAATTTAAATGCCGATTTTAACAGGAGAATTATTAAATGGAAACAAGGGAAGAAATAACATCAGCTGAGTTGAAAGATCACCACCCGATCTTTTTAAAGTTCGCGCCGGCATGGAAAAGGGTGTTGGCTTATATAATCGATATTGTAGTACTTGAAGTCATTGTTAGTATAATGTTCACAGTCACATTTTACAGGGATTTATCTCAAATAATAACTCAGAACGATTTTAACCTTCAATATAAATTAATACTCGCTTTCTGGAATAACCACAGTTTTCAAAAACTTATAGTCGATTATATACTTCAGGCGGCATATTTCAGCCTGCAATGGACCGGAAGCAGTCGAACCCTTGGGGCAAGACTGCTTAAAATCGCAGTAATTACAATGGACAAAAAAAAGCTCACCCTGATTCAGGGCATTGTCAGGTATTCCATTCTGTCTTTATCTTCAGTGGCTTTTTATATACCGCAGATTTTTGTTATCAATTCAACTTACCATCAGCGTATACATGATATATTGACAAATACGGTAGTTGTCGAAGTGCCTGAGATGCCTGATAAGAATGAACCCGAACATGACTCCGGAGAAACTGTAAATGATAAGACCAACGATGAAAATGTTTAACAAGCGTGTCGCTTGATCCGGTTTATGCTGCGATGTTTATTTATATTTATTCCATAAAATATTAACATTCACATAGTATAGTAAAAATATTTGCTAAAAATAAATCTTGAATTTATACTATCTTAGTTTTTATGGCTAATTCAAATAATAATGATGGATAAGGGATTGTTAATAAGACAATTATACAAGCTTGCCGGCTTCTTGAAATACTTTTTTTTGAAAATTATTGAAGATTGCTTTAAACCGGAGTATATTTATTAAAACAAATTAAGAGGTTTGTTCTGGTTGCAGTTGTTCCGGTTTATGTTTTTCAGAAAAACTTGACAGGATTATTTATAAAGTGATAAAATATACCGATTAAGGGGAAATTAAATCATGTTAAAAAATCGAGTTTTGCCGGGTGCTATGTTGATTGCGTTATCTTTGTTTTTATCGGGATGCTTTTTAAATTTCGGTATGCAGTTCAATCTGAAACCCGACGATTTAAGGCATTACAAGATAAAAGGTGCGCTTGTTTATGGCTGTGTCGAAACATTAAAAGATATGCCGTCCGGTTCTACGGTTATGCTGATGTTTAAGAATGCTCCGGACTTTAATGTCTATATTCATAACCCGCAGGAATATTTTTTAATCGATGTCCCATTGAAATGTAAAGGCATAGCCAGGATCGGGTTAAGGTATGATAACCAGGGAACAATGCAGGAAAACTGGTATTATAATGACATACTGTTTACGGTCCAGAGCAATAAAATTAATTACCTGGGCAGCATTATTATTACTAATGTCGATATTACCCAGAACCGCCTGGATAAAATCGAGTTTTCGCTTACAAATTATATGGAAGAGGATAAACAGGACTTTTATTCCAATTACACAAGGCTGGCCGGGTATGAATTTTATCCGGTAGATATTAAATACTGACTTTATAAGTATCTACCCGGTTTTTTTCCGCTGAAAAGAATGCCGGATTGGAAATATTTTTAATGTTTATGTTTAGATTATGTTTTCACAGGCCGAAAATACCGTAGAGTTTTTTAATGTTTGGCTGATTTTTGCTTAAATATTATGAGAGAAATGAAATTTCTCTTGACATTTAGGGAAATTCAAGGTATATTAAATGAAAAAAAAAATCTATTAAGGAGGATTTTCTGATGAAGAAAATTTTAGTAGTTCTAGCTCTGCTTTTCGTAAGTGGTTTGGCGTTTTCGGTAACGGGTGATGTCCATGCTAGGCTTGATGCTAATGGAACCATTCACCAGACAGAATGGGGAACGCTGGATGATATTTCGATGGCCGGCAGAAGTGAAACCGGTTTTGACATCAATTTTGACAGCTTTGGTTTTCATTACCTTTTAAGAAGCGATTTAGCTGTTCCCGCCTCTCTTGGCGCTGCTTATGGCGCGGCTGGGGTTGGTTCTCTTTCAGCAAGTTCACCGGGTTATTTTGAGGTTACCGGTATAAAGCTTGGCAGTATGGCTCTTGCTGTTGGTGCTTCTTTCTGGCATTTTGATGAAACAAAGTCTGCATTCGCAACTAACGCTTTAGGCGCAACTAATGCCAATGCTGTAGGGAATATCGCTTTCAACCATTTTGCTGTCAATGCTTATTACAGCATTCCCCTCAGCGACACAATGAAGCTTCAGACACTCGGCTGGGACCAGATTCAGATTGATCTCGGCATGGGTTCTTCTTCACAAACTGGTATCGCTACAAATAGTGCTACTCATTCTATGTTCAATCTATATTTTCCTATCTATCTTGAAATGACTTTCGATAAGCTCAGCCTAGAGATTTATCCGAAACTCATCTATGGTAATTCTTTGGATTCAGACATGGAGAGTGCCGGAA
Organism: uncultured Spirochaetota bacterium; assembly: GCA_963783575.1. GTDB lineage: Bacteria > Spirochaetota > Brevinematia > Brevinematales > JAOACQ01 > CAWEAK01. Next base: position 147,177 of record CAWAOD010000013.1, read on the forward strand.
CAACAAATGCTACAGCGACATTGAATTTGTATACAGGTGCTTTGGTTAGAGTAGGGTATCCCTTGAACGACCAGTGGAGTATTTATGCTCACGTTGGTGTTTTCGCTTTAAGTTCTGGATCAGCTACAATAGCTCAAACCGGCGCTACAGCTACTACCAACGCATCCGGGACTGCTGGCGTGCACGTTCCTATTTTCGCTGGTTTTGCATTCAAACCGGCAGGCTGGTCAACATGGAATCTGGGAATCGGCTATGTTGTTAAAAATGATGCAACTGCTACGATTGTTACCTCCGGATCAACAGCTACTACTAACATAGTAACATCCGGCGGCGGTCTTGAAAATATTTACCATGAAAACAACGACCAGGAACATGCTTATGCTGAGCCTTTCCTGAATTGGGGCGGCAGCGCGAAATTCGCTTCCGACTGGACACTTGCTTTCACAGGTATAATGCTTCTGAACTCTTCACAGGGTTTTGCTGACAGTCCGTTTTATACCAGCAGTTCAGCAACTGGCACATCAGGCGTCAATAATACATCTTCCAGCCAGTTAGTACACTTTACCCAGATATGGGATTGGGATGGCGGCGGAGCAGGCGGTGGCGCTTGTTACATACAGTATGCTAAAGACGCTGTTAGTTTGAAATTCGTAATGGGTGGAAACGGTACTGGCGGAAGTTCCATTATGGGAATGTTCGGATTCGTAGATATGTCAATCAATTTCTAATAATAACAAATTTAATTAACCGAATAAACGCCAGCGGCGGGGGTTTCCCCGCCGCTTTTTTTAGCCACGAATTGCACGAATTTACACTAATATGAGCCACGAATTACACGAATTTTCACGAATGAATAATATTAGTGTAAATTAGTGCAATTCGTGGCTTATTCTTCATGGAGATAAAATGGATGATTTGATTTATAAGGAAGAATGTTTTCAGATTATTGGTATTTGCTTGAAAATTCATCGGGAATTGGGGCGTGGATTTTTAGAAATTGTTTATAAAGACGCAATTCAATATGAATTAAAATTAAATAAAATTTCATTTGAACGTAAAAAGGAATATTCGATACATTATAAGGATATTGTTTTACCATAATAATTATCTTGCTGTTTCAAAATGCAAATTAGGAATTATTGTAAACTTTGGAAAAGATTCACTGGAATATAAACGTATTCTTTTGTGATGAAAACAGTTACTAATTAACACAAAGAAAGGCCACGAATTACACAAATTTACACGAAGAAAAAATTAATTAGTGCTTGAACGGAAATTGAAATTTTCACGCAGAGACGCAGAGCACGCAAAGAAAGAATCAATAGAAGCATTTAAAATTTCAAAAAAATTCCGCGAAGATTTTCATAAATTTTATAAATTAATTTATAAAGTATTTGATATCTCTGCGTTCTTTACGTCTCTGCGTGAAATTATATCCTGTTCTTCGATAGAAATTTATTTAATCTTTTATAATAATAGCAATGTATATTGGAATTTCCGTTCAGCCACTAATTAGTGATAATTCGTGCAATTAGAAGGTGAGCTTCGTGCCCTTTCAATGAGCTTATGATATCGTCCCTGTGAACTTTGAAAATTGGATTAGAGGGATTCGATTCCACGAATTCTGATTTTTTTGTTTGAAATAATCACAATTTTTTCTTTAATTTTATGAGAATCTATTGCCTCAAAAGCCTGGAGTGTTTTATTGACTATCTCCAATATAGTGAGTTGGCGGAAGCGCAGGATGACCCTTCCCAGTGTTTGCTGAAGCGGATATGTGATAAGATTTGAAAAGTCTGTGTCCATAGTAACTAAAGTAAGTCCATGCTGGTTTGCATATAAGAATATTTCCGAATCCGCTGTGCCGCTTAGGTTCAGGAGATTGATCGATTGACTGAGAGGATATTTATCGATTAATTTACTCTGTAGAATCAATGGAATATTTTCATCAAGAAGCAATTTCAAAAATATCCTCCTCATATTTAAGCAGATCGGAAGCGAATCCTATAGCCTCCAGAACGGCTTCTTTTGAAAGAGAAGGATAGTTTATGAGGATTGTTTCAATCGTTTCACCGGCTGAGAGCATATCCAGAATGAGATAAACCGGTATCCGCGTTCCTTGAAATACAGGCTTCCCATGACAAATATCCTGACGAATAACAATATATTTAAAATCTCTCATTGGGAAAACCTCCATTAACTTAGTATAAGATATATATATAAAAAAAACAAAATATTGAAAAAAGATTGATAGTGCTAAAAACGAGGATTTACCGCACATAATTTAAAATATCCGGCAAATTTTAAATTATCTTGCTGTTTCAAAATGCAAATTAGGAATTATTGTTAATTTTGGAAAAAATTCTCTTGAATATAAGCGTATTCTTTTGTGTTGAAAACAGTTACTAATTAACACAAAGAGAGGCCACGAATTACTAATTAACACGAAGAAAAAATTGATTAGTGATAATTCGTGTGATTAGTGGCTAATTTCCCAAATCTTTATTTTTCTTATCGTTTATGGTATCATTAAATAATCATAAAAAAGGAAATCTAATGAGCGGATTTGATAATTTCTATTTGAAAATTCTCACTCTGATAATAATATTGGTTTTTCAGAGCTTTGTTTGTTTCTTCAAAAACTTGGTTTTGAAATGAGGATATCTTCTAGTCATCATATATTGTTGAAGTTCCGGAACTTCCCGGATGTATGGCTGATGGGTCGACTTATGAAGAAGCTGCAAAAAATGCTGAAGCAATAATTTCAGAATGGATCGAAACTGCAAAATCCCTTTCACGGGAAATACCTGAACCGAAGGGTCGAAAACTGATGTACGCCTGAATATTGTTAAAACAATCCAATTTCTCAATTCTTTATTTTTCTTATCGTTTATGATATCATAAATCTTATTAAAAAATAAAATTTGTTTGAAAATAAATCACAATATAACTGGCAGGATTGAAGTATGAATAAAATAATAATTTTCATATTAATATTCTTATGTATTCAGAGAATTAATTCACTTGAATTTATAAGTCCGTCCGAAATTCAGCCCGGGATGAAAGGCTGCGGGTTGACTGTATTTAGGGGCTGGGAACCGGAAAGGTTTGATGTTGAAATCATTGATATAATTAAGAATGCCCAGCCGAAAGGGGACATAATCCTGGCTAAGGTGAGCGGCAATATTCTGGAAGAAAGCGGAATTATAGCAGGGATGAGCGGGAGCCCTGTTTATATCAACGGTAAATTAGCGGGAGCGATTGCATTTACCTGGTCAAATTCAAAAGAACCTATTTGCGGAATAACTCCTATCGGAGAAATGTTAAAGGAAAAAGATAATGCAGATGCCCCATCCGGCAATATTTCAATGAGGGATGACGGCAGGTTTAAAGAAATAGCTACACCGCTTTACATTAATGGATTTTCCGGCGAAGCTAAGAAATACCTGGAGGATATTTTTAATAATGTAAAAGAAGTTAATGGCTATATGGTATTGTCCGGCGGAGAAACCGGCAGTGAAATAATTACTGATAAGGCAGATTTAAAGGCCGGAGACGCTGTTTCAGTCAATTTAATAGACGGAGATTATCTTGCCCAGGGGATCGGTACAGTTACTTATGTCTCAAACGAAGATGTTTATATTTTCGGCCATCCCATGGATCTTGCCGGTAATGCTGCCCTGCCGATTTCAAAATCATATATTTATACCGTTGTACCTTCAACATATTTATCGTTTAAATTAGGCTCATCCTCTAAGGAAATCGGGAGCGTTCTGTATGACGGACAGAATGCGGTCTACTGTAAATTAGGGAAGGATTCGGGAATGATTCCCATTAGATTAAAAGTCAAAAATCAGGGAAAAGATTTTGATTATAATTTCAGGGTAGCAGATAACCGTTATTATTTCCCCGGCCTTGCATCTTCGGCAATTTCTTCATCGCTGCAGAATCATACCGGATTTCTTGACGATAAAAGAATTTCTATGAGTATTAATTTAAATCTGGTAATTCAAAATAAAGATTTTATGGTAAATAACAATTTCCAGTATGCGTTTAATCCTAGTTATTTCAATATATACGGGATGCTCTCGGATTTAAACCAGTATTTTGCGGCTTTTTTTGACAGGAACTATGGTAAGATAGAAATAAAAAATATAAAAATAGACATTAATGTTGAGAATGGTATAAAATATTACTCTCAGGAAGGGTTCAGCATTGATAAACAATCCTATTCACCGGGAGAAATCATCCATTGCAAGGTTCTACTTAGAGAATTCGGAGGTAATTACAAATATCAGAATTTAAACATAAAAATTCCCGATGAAAGTAAGAATGGACAATATTTGATAATTTCCGGTAATGAAATGGCGTTTAACAGCGAGATAGTAAAATTATTCCCTAAGTACTTATCGATCAACAGTATCGAAGACCTCTTGACTATGGCTAATTTTCATGAGGACACATCATTATTTACTGTAGGTATGGTATCGGCAAGGCCGGGAATAATTGATAAAGATAAAAGATTGGAGAGTTTTCCGGAAAATTATATTTCCTTTATTAATCGTACTTCAGATAAAGCATACGCATATTTTTCACCAGATATCATAAAAGAAACTGTCAAAATTGACGGTGTTGTTTTCGGCAGCATGAAAATAAGCGTGAATATAGTTAACAGAATATCGCAAGCAGTGGAGTAAAATATGAAATCTCTTGTTCCGGCATCAGACCGTTTTTGGACTATTCCTAATGTTTTGTCAATATTCAGGGTGATACTTATCATTCCGATAATCAATCAATTGAAGCTTAACACTCCGGAATCAAATTTTATGGCTTTTATTTTAATCGGAATAGCCTATCTTACAGATTTTCTGGACGGGTTTCTTGCACGCACTTTAAAAAGTACGAGCAAGGTAGGGCAGATACTGGATCCCGTCGGCGATAAACTGCTTGCTATTACAGTTTCAGCGGTATTATACATAAGTAAAAGATACTCCATTTTATTTTTTTATATTGATTTTACTGAGGGATTTTATATTTTCACTTGGTGTATTCTATGCGTTGAATACAAGAAAAATAATTATGACTCCAATGCTGATAGGTAAGATTACAACTTTTGTTCTTGGGATTGTACTTGGATTTTATCCGTTGAAACATTCTTTTTTGATGCAGTATGAAATATTGAACATTATTATAAGGGATATTGTAGTATTTGGAACCTATTTGGCGTCAGGACTCCTTGTTATTTCAGGAATATTTTATACTGTAAATTATTTTACTAATTTTTTAAAACAAAAAAAATCACAAATGAGTAATATTTCTAAATAGAATATTTATTTAGCCTGGAGATATTATGAAATACGCAGCTTTTTTAATTGACGGAATGGCTGATTACCCTGTTGAAGAAATATCAAATAAAACACCGCTTGAGGTTGCTAAAACACCGGTTATAGACAGTCTTGCGAAGAGTTCTCAATTCGGTACTTTTATATCTTTACCCGAAGGTTTCCCTACATCGTCGGATGTAGCAAATATGTCGGTGCTCGGCTGGGACCTTTCGAAATATTATACCGGGAGGGGAGCTATTGAGAGTTACGGAATGGGTATTCCTCTTGATGATATAACAATCGCTTTCAGGATGAATCTGATTACCGTAAAAGACGGTATTTTAGTTGATTACTCCGCCGGCCATTTATCCGAAAAAGAAGCTGAAAGTATAATATTGTTTTTGCAGAACAAGCTTGACAGTAAACAGGTAATTATCAGGAAGGGTGTAAGTTACAGACATCTTTTATATCTAAAAGGAACGGAATTCAGCCCCGAGATATATTATGAAAAGCCCGATTCATCGCAGGGCCTGGAATGGGAAAAGCTTCTTCCAAGGGCAAAATCTAAGGAAGCTGATCTTACGGTAAAAGTATTGACTGAATTGATATTTAAATCAAAAGAAATTCTGAAAAATCATCCCGTTAATATCAAAAGGATTGAAAACGGCCAGAATCCTGCAAACATGATCTGGCCCTGGTCCGGCGGAAGAAGGCCCGATATGCCGACATTTTTTGAAATGTATAAAAAAAGAGGTGCTATTATTTCGGCAGTAGACGTGATTCTTGGATTGGGAAGGCTGGGATCCATGGAGATATTAAGGCCGGAAGGCGCCACAGGTTACATAGACACAAATTATGAGAATAAGGCAAAAGCCGGGGTTGAATTCTTAAAAAAGAACGATTTTGTTTATATTCATATTGAAGCCGCGGATGAATGCTCGCATGAGGGTGATTTGACGAATAAGATTAAAGTTATTGAGGACTGTGATAAAAGGCTGATTAAAGTATTCTTGGATGAATACAGGGAAAACATTAAAGAGCCTTTAAGAATAATGATTCTGCCGGATCATCCTGTACCGATAAAACTCCGGAAGCATACACGCGATCCGGTTCCTTTTATGATAACAGGCGATGGTGTGGAACCCGATAAAAAAATACATACTTATAGTGAAAATAATTGTAAGAAGGGAAGGCATCTCAATCTAAAGGGCAAAGAACTTATGGATCTTCTATTCTCGGGAAAAATAGGATGAAAATTATTTGAAGGAAAAATGATGCATAAAGAATTTATAAAACTCGCAATTCGTGCCGCGGTTAAAGGTGGAGAGATTATTAAAAAGGGTTTTTACATTGATAAAAATATTGAGTACAAGGGATTTTCAAATCCGGTAACTGAATTTGACATGGAATCTGAAAGAATTATTGTCGATTGCATACTGAAGAAATATCCGAATCATTCAATTCTTGCCGAAGAAAAATTAACCAGTAAGGGCCTTGATGATGTTAAGTGGATTATTGATCCCCTTGACGGAACCGTAAATTTTACTCATCAAATTCCTTTTGTGTGCGTTTCCATCGGTATTGAAATTGAAGGTTCGATTAAAGCAGGCGTTATTTATAACCCGGTAATGGATGAACTCTATCAGGCTGTGAAGGATTGCGGCGCCTATCTGAACAAAAAAAGGATCGGTGTTTCTAAAATTTCCGATAAGGGAAAGTCACTGATTGTTACAGGATTTCCATATGACAGGGGAGATAGAACCGATTCTTTAATTCAGCCATTGAAAGAAATATTACCTGAATATTGCGGTTTCAGACGGCTTGGTTCTGCGGCTATGGATATGGCTTATGTCGCCAGGGGAAGCATAGAGGGATTTTATGAGGAAAAGCTCAATCCCTGGGATACAGCTGCTGGGAAAATAATTGTGGAAGAAGCCGGAGGAAGGGTAACGGATTATTACGGGAAAGATTACAGTATATACGGCAGGACTATTATCGCTACAAACAGCCTTATTCATGACGGTCTTGTGAATATAATGAAACATGTTAGTGAACCTGTTTAAATTAATGCTTCAATCGGTTTATACACTTTCAAAAACATTAGGGCAGTGAAAACTTGCCCACAGTTCCGGTTAATTAAAAAACTGGTTTTTAATGAGATGTTTGAACTGCCCACATATCTTTATCGATATATCATTATTGATATTATTTTAATAAATTTCTTGTGCAATTGTCTGTGTTATGCTATATTGGTTAAGATTAATTTATTACTAAGTCAATAAAGTATTTTTTATTGCTGTTTTACAGGAAGACGGAAAGATACAAAGTTAGTAAAAAATGATGGTTAATATATTAAACCTGAACTGAACGATTCTTTATTCTATTTTTCCTGAAGAGGTCATCTCGATAATGCTGTAAATAAAGTAGCGGTGAACTCGATGACTGTTCCCTGAGCAACGCACTGAGCCCTTCAATTCTTCAGGGCAGGCTCTGTCGAATGTGTTTACAGCTTAATTGTTCAGCAGCACTATCGAAGGGAACACTAAAAGAATCACTCAGTTTAAGATAAATTCAATAACTTTCAAAAATAATATTTATTGAAATAATAATTATTGATTATTAAAAATACTGGTTCTTTGCGTCTTCCGGTCTTCCTGTAAATTTAATAATTATTATGGCATAAACATTGCGAGATAAATTAGTATTCCCTTCAAAATGTATGACAATTAAATTAATTTTGGAAGTATAAATGATTGGTATTGGTTTGAAAATTGGAGAAACCATCAAGGTTATACTCGCTGTTCTTGGTATTATAAGCGCTTACCCGGAAGTCAACAGTGAGATAGAGAATATATTTATCTATAGAAATTTGAAAAATGCTGAAATCGTGGATATGCAGTTCAGATCTTACAATTTGATCAATCCGGCGATCAGGGACATTATAGAAGGCGGGATTGACGTCAACATAATTTATCAAATTAAAACAACCTTTAAGAATAATATAATTTACAGAGGTTTATCCAACCAGAAGATATCATATAAAGGCGGAATCTACTCCGTGAATAATAAAGGTAATTTTGATTTTAACATATTAACGAATGTAATCTCTGTCAATGAGGTCCCGATTCTTACAAATGCTTCAAGTTTTACGAATTGCCTGATGCGTACGGAAATCAAATTATTGATTAACTGTGATGCAACACCGGAAATCATAAATCTATGGGGGAATAAACCAAAGTATTATATCAATTTTGTTTTGGGTGTAAATAATGAAAATTAATTTTATCATAATATTTCTTTTAGCCATGGTTCTGATATTATTGTCAACAACGGTAACAACATATACGGCAATAAGGGACTCCCAGAAATCCTTTGAAAAAGAGCTTACATTTTTAAAAGAATCTATTTCAAATAATAGTGAATTTCAAAAAAGAATCAGTCTTTACAAAGCCTTTGCAGAAAAACAAGCCATTGATACAACCCGCCGGGTTCTCGGTGTATTTTTCCTTGAACTTTTAATTATGGTTGCTTTATTCCTTATTTTTATTTATGGCGTAACTCTTCCAATCAATAAGCTTTCTTCCGCCGTAAAATCCATATATTTCGAGAAGACCGAGAATGACCTGCTCCTTGAAGAGGCCGGCACCGAAGAAGTAAGGGTGCTGGTTAGGGCGTTTAATGAAATGGTGATAAAATTGAAGAATTATGAAAAAATACTGGGTAATGTGCAGAAATATAGGGGCTGGAAAGAAATTTCAAGAATAATAGTTCATGAGATTAATAATATCATTTCACCCGTACAGACTTACATGGAATTCCTTATTGATAAAGTTGAGGAAAAAGAAAAAGTTTTTTTTATATTGACAAAATTGAACGATATGAAATCAGTACTCCAGAAATTCCGTGAAATTTCACATCTTCCCGATGCTCTTCTGGAAATGCAAAATATTGTACCGATTGTCAGGGAGATAGGCAAGGAATTCAAGAATGTTTTTTTTTCGACAAATGATACGGAGGAGGTATTGATAAAAATCGATAGGGTTCTTTTTAAGGAAATTATTCGAAATTTAATAAAAAACGCGGTTGAATCGTGTGAAAATGTGTCGGTTGAAGTTGGAATAAAGGAAGAGAATAAACAAACCTTTGTTTTTATAAAAGATAATGGGAAGGGTATGAGCAAGGAAACTTTGGCAAAAATTTTTGAGCCGGGCTTTTCAACAAAAAAGGGAAATATCGGTATTGGGCTATCGATTGTAAAAAGCCTTGCCCAGGAACAGAATGCGAGGGTTGAAGTTGATAGTACGGTGAATAACGGCACCTGTTTTAAAATCATATTTGAAAGTTAAATTAATATAACCGCTAATTCCGCAAATTAACACGAACAAACAGCCATTAATTATGTGAATTCAACAAACAAAAGATAAATTGGTGTGAATTAGCGCAATTCCTGGCAGAATTTATGAAAATGTTATGAAATAATAAATATTTTAAGGATGGATTATGAAGATATTGATTGTTGATGACAACGAAGATGTGATTATCAGTCTTAAGGGAGTTTTTCAGGAATACGAAGTATCAGGAGCCGACTCAATAAAAAATGCAAGGAAGATTCTTGACGCCGAAGGTGATAATATTGACATTGCGATAATAGATATCAAACTCGGCGAGGAAGACGGAATTGAACTATTAAACTATATAAAAAGCAAGGTACCGTCAATTGAATGCATAATGATCTCCGGGTATACGAGCGTTGAAAAAGCCGTGCTATCGATTAAGCTGGGGGCTTTCGATTTTGTGGAGAAGCCGATATCATATCAGAAAATGAAGGTTGTGATTAATAACGCGATCGAGCATAAACGCTTTTCAAACCTATTAAGGAAGGAGATTGAGAAATACAGGCTTGTCGGTACATCGCCGGCCGTTAATAAAATGAATGAAATGATCGAAAAGGCTGCCCAGACTGACTTTCCGGTGATGATAACCGGGGAGAGCGGTGTTGGGAAAGAGCATATCGCTAATCTGATTCATTTAAAAAGCAGGCGGGGGAAGAACGAGATTATCAAACTGAACTGTGCAGCGATTCCGGAAAATCTTTTTGAAAGCGAGCTTTTTGGGTTTCAAAAAGGGGCTTTTACCGGCGCGAATGTTACAAAAAAAGGCAAGATCGAAATGGCAAGCGAGGGAACTCTTTTTCTGGATGAGATCGGAGAACTTCCGTTATCACAGCAGGCAAAATTATTAAGGGTGCTTGAGGACAGGGAAGTTACCAAGCTTGGGGGTGAATTGAAAACAAAAGTTGATTTCCGGCTTATCAGCGCGACAAACAGCAATTTAAAAGAGTCCGTGGGCAAGGGCAAATTCAGGGAAGATTTTTATTACAGGATAGGGGTTTTAATAATTGATATACCGCCGTTACGGGAAAGAAAGGAAGATATAATCAATCTTGCCGATCATTTTTTCAAGCAGGCATGCATGGAGAACGGAAGCATTATAAAAAACATATCGGCGGAAGCAATGGATTTGATCTCATCATTACCGCTAAAAGGTAATATCCGTGAATTGAAAAATTTAATGCAGCGTTTGTTCGCATTCTCGGAGGGTATAGAGATCAAGCTAGGCGATGTAAAACGGATCATCAGCAGCAATCAGAAGGATGAAGGGGATTCAATTTTTCAAAAAACGATGCCTTACAGCGAGGCGAAAAGGATTCTTGAAAGAAAATATATTGAAGCCCAGCTTAAACTGAACGATAATAATATATCAAAAACCGCGATAAGTATCGGTATTCTTCCAAATAACCTTGTCAGAAAAATAAAAGAGCTGGAAATGAATTCATAGTGATTTTACATATAACAGTTCTCTTTTAATTTTACCTGCAGGTTTTAATAGGCCCATTCTTTTAAGGCTGTAAGTTATTTTTGTCGCCATACTCCTGCTGATTTCTGCCGTATTTGCAAGGCTGCTGTTTGTGAAAGGTTCAATAAGGTTATCAGGAAGGAACCGTTTGAAATCCGCTCGCGTTTTAAAAACAACTCTGTCATGGACATCCAGAAGTTTATGATCTTCCACACTGGCCCATTTTCTTCTCCAGCTGCCAAGACCGTCGTTTTTCAAAATCAGTTCTTCGCTAATTAACAATACTTCTATTGAGATATTTTTATTATTGATCAACTCGGGTATCCTTACCAGCTCATCGAAAATATTTATTATATTACCAGACTTGGGCAATTTTCTCCTGTTGATTTCATTCCCTTCATTGTCAAGCCTTACAATCCATTTATTTTTTGGAATCGGGTATACAAGGCTTATTAAATGATCTTCCGAGAGTTTCAGGATTTTTTTCTTTATCTTATACAAATATTTTGTCTGGATCTCTATAAGATGATTGTCCCTGACAATATCAATTACATATCTGCCGATTTTTTCTTCCAGCCTGTCACCCGGCCTTGCATACCAGTTTTTAATCGCCGCGTGGAGGGATTTCTCGTTTAACAGACCGATATGATTATCTTTAATTTTTTTACTCACAAAAACAACCTTGCTTATTTTTAATGATAATTCGCGATACTTTAATTGTTCCGTTAAATAATTATATCATAATTCTCTGAATTTTGCAGGGCTTGACTATTTATAACAGTTGCCATATCATCTATGGCAGCATAATAGCCTGCCCTGAGCCTGCAGACTGTGTGAAAACACAGTAAATATGCTATAATTATTAGAACAAAAATAATCGGAGTAAAAGATGAAGCATATTGAGGGAGAATCAAGGGATCAGATAGTTCTGTTCAATGAAACACTGGAAGATCTGTTAGGAGAAGAAGATCCGGTAAGGTTTATAGATATTTTTGTTGATAAGCTAAATATGAAAGGAGTTGGTTTTAAAGTAAAAGAAGCATCAACCGGCAGAAGTTCATATAAATCCGAAATACTTTTAAAAATCTATATTTACGGATATTTGAATAAAATCAGGACAAGCAGGAAATTAGAGAGAGAGTGCCGAAGAAACACAGAGTTGATGTGGCTGACTGGACGACTAGCGCCGGATTTCAAGACGATTGCCGACTTCAGGAAAGATAATAAGAAGGGAATACAGTCGATATTCAGAGAATTTTTGAAGATATGTCATAAAGCCGGGCTTTTATCATTTGACGTTGTTGGAATTGATGGAACCAAGATCAGTGCGCAAAACCACAATAACAATGTTTATCATAGGAAAAACATAGAAGAAATCATACATAGAATAGATCAAAAGATCGAAGAATATTTGAATGAGATGGATAAGAACGATAAGGAAGAAAAGAATGAATTTGAATTTCTTTCCGGAAAGATAGCGGAACGTTTAAAGAAAATGAAAACAAAAAAGGATAAAGTTGAGGCTATTAAAAAGATTTTTGAGGGAAATCCTGAAATGGAGAAATATTATTCAAATGACCCGGAAAGCCGGTTTATGAATGATAAAGGGAAATCCGACATTGCATATAATCTGCAGATGGCAGTAGATGATGCGAATAAACTGATTGTGGTGATTGATGTGACGAATGAAAACAATGATATCAAACAGATGGCAGGAATGTGTGACCGAGTAGAAGAAATAAAGGACGAGCTTAAGGTAGAGACTGAAACGGTCAAAGTATCGGATGCCGGTTATTACAGCGAACCGCAGATACTGGAATGTATAGATAAGGGACATAACGTATATATGCCGAATCCGGATGACGGACATAAGGCAAGGATTCGAGGCAAAGAAGATAATAAAGGAGTACCTGCTGAAGAATACCAGGTTGATAAATTCAAATATGATCCGGGACAAAATGTTTATTATTGTCCGGAGGGAAACCCATTAGTGAGAAATGGGAAAAAAGTAGAGAAGGTCAATGGAGGAAAAGAGATAGTCAGGTACAAGTGCGGCTTATGCAGCCAATGTGAAGTAAGAAATAAGTGTACTGAAAGCGTGGAAGGACGAAGTATCAAAGTACCAGTTAGAAAAGAAGAAATTGAGAACTTCAAGAGGAAAATTCGTTCTGAAGCCGGGAAAAAGATCATAGAGAAAAGGAAAGAGATATGTGAACATCCATTTGGATCGATAAAAAGGAATATGGGTTACAGTTATTTTTTAATGAAGGGAAAGGATGGCGTTCTGACGGAATCCAGTTTGGCAGGATTCATTCATAATTTAATAAAAGTATTGAATATATTGGGAATAAAGAGACTTATGACTCTGGTTTGATGCTAATAAACCATCGTTTATCGTATTCGGATAGATTTTTTAAACTAAGATTTTTTTAGCTTGAAAAATATATCAAAAAATGGAGTTTTTGTATAATTAATCGATTTTACTATAAAATTTTACTGAGTTTTCACACAGCCTGATGGCGAAGGGTTGCACTCAAATATATTTCATTTATTTTTATAAATTATCATGCTTCATTCGACTAAAGCATAAATTGTAAATAAAAAATTCACAGGAAGACAGGAAGATATAGAAGATTTTAGTCACTAATTGCGCGAGTTAACGCTAATTAAATAAAGCATATTCATAAAAACCCGTGGTTTGGTTCGATAAGCTAACAGGCCAAGGCTTTCGTGTAATTCGTGCAACTTGTGGTGAACAAACCGAATCCATTATTGGATACTTATTCATCCATTCGGAATTGTGGCTCAAATATAATTATTAAAAATCCTAGCATATAACTTCTCGCCTTATAACCATCCTGTGAAAATACGATTGTCCGGCTAAACTATTCGTTAAAAATTTGTATTAAGTATACAAAAATCGGAAGAGACATTATTATATGGATCAAATATCTGTTTGCAAACATCATGTTTAAGGAGGAAGGCTTTGATAGTATATGGTAGAAATTCTGTTGATGAAGCCCTGATTGAGGGTTTAAAAATTCAAAATGTTATGGTGGAAAAAGGTAAAGAAGAAAAGTTTTTTAATTTAACAAGCCGGTTAAAAGAAAAAGGGATTAAAGTTCAATTCGCTCCCCGGGTAATTCTTGATAAAACATCACAAACATTGAAACACCAGGGAATTCTGGCTGAATTGATCCTGCCCGAAAATATCATAGAGGATGATAAGGATTTTGACGGCTGGGATTCCATGAATGCTGTGATCGCACTTGATGGAATTACAGATACCGGCAACCTTGGTGCCGTCATTCGATCCGCCCTGTTGATGAAGTTTGATGCCGTTGTCCTTCCCAATGACAACAGCGCCAGGATTACTCCGCAGACAATCAAGGCGTCAGCAGGGGCGATTTACAAGGAAAAAGTTGTTTATATAAACAGCCTGAACCGCTTTATCGATAAAATAAAAGAAACCGGGTTCTCGGTCTACGGACTTGAAGGGGAGTCCGAAACTCCAATTACGGATGTAAAATTTCCTGAAAAGGTTTGTCTGGTTGTTGGGGCGGAAAGAAAGGGGATCCGCAAATCCGTTAAGCAGAAGTGCGACATGCTTATAAAAATACCGACATCCCGCAAAATTGACAGTTTTAATGCGTCTGTCGCGGGGGCGATTGCTATGTGGGAAGTTTACAGAAACAAGCGTGACCGTGCGACATAGTGTCGCTTGGCGAACTTTCGTTCGCCACTATCTTTATGTTACTTGAAGAGCTCGTCATGGAACATCCTGCTCCACTTTTGGTTTTGTGGCATCGTGCAGCTAAATATCTCATTGCGTTTCTGTGCGTGGTTTGATGAGCCAGCCTACACCGGGATCTACAGCAGGTAGACGGCAGACAGGTCGGATCACAGGACAGGCTCCTTGGCCAGTTTTTAATTGACTATTTTCCATTAATTACCCAATTGGTTTCCAGGGCGATCATAAGCTCTTCATTTGTAGGGACAAGAAGAACCTGTGTTTTAGAACCTGAAGCGCTTAAATTTGTAAGCTTACCCCGTACTTCAGAGGAAGAGTTAAGTTTTACATCTATATTTATTCCGTAAGCTTCAAGACCTTCCACACTTTTCTCCCTGACCCAGGCGTCATTTTCACCTATTCCCGCTGTAAAAATTATAGCGTCAACCCTGCCAAGCTCAACCATATAAGAGCCGATGTATTTCCTGATGCTTTTTATAAGGACTTCCCGCGCAAGCTGAGCCCACTTATTCCCATTTTTAGCCGCGACAGTAACTTCCCGCAGGTCATTGGAAATTCCGGACAGCCCGATCAAACCGCTTTTTTTATTTAAAACATCATTCACCTGCTTTGTGTTCATGTTGAATGTTTCCATTAGGAAAAAAACGATATACGGATCGATCGAACCGCAGCGTGTTCCCATGACAACGCCTTCCAGAGGTGTAAAACCCATAGATGTGTCTATGGATTTACCGTTCTTCACGGCCGTAATGCTGGAACCGTTGCCAAGATGGCAGGTTATGCAGTTGAAATTATCCAGTTTTATATTAAGAAATTCAGCAGCCTTCATTGTTACATAACGGTGAGATGTCCCATGAAACCCGTATCTGCGTATCCTGTATTTATCGTAGTAATCGATTGGAAGAGCGTACAGAAAAGAACTCTCAGGGCATGGTTTGATGGAATGCCGTATCAAAAACCGCTACCTGCCTGGTATCCGGAAGTACTTCCCTGCAGGAATATATTCCCTGCAGATTCGGAGGATTATGAAGCGGCGCGAGTTCGGAAAACTTTTCAATCGAGGCTATAACTTTATCGTCAATTATAACCGATCCGGTGAATTCCTCTCCCCCGTGAACTACCCTGTGACCTATTGCTTCAATTTCATCAAGGGAATTAATGAATGCGTTTTCTTTACTTATCAATCTGGCTATAACTTCTTTTAAAGCCGCGGTGTGACTGGAAACCTTAAGTTTTTCAACTGCTTTTTCACCATTCTTTTTATAATATGTCAATTCCGAATCTCCGCCGATTTTTTCGATAATGCCCTTTGTTATTACACCCTCATTTTCAGTTGTAATAAGCTGATACTTAAGCGATGAACTGCCGCAATTTATAACCAGCACTTTCATAAAAACTCCTTAAACAACAGACATTATGCCTGGTATGTAAGCAATATCTTGCGTCTCTTTAAGAACTAATACTTATATTTTATAACAGATTAATTAAAAAAACAATAATTAACCGACCAAAAGAGAAAATATGTCCAATTTGTTATTTATAAAAATTTACCCTGGAATAAACCTTTTTCAGTCATAAGATTTTCAAGTGCTGCAATATTTTTCGACTTGTCAAGCGTCCATAGCGGACTTATCAAATTATCCCTTTGACATTGGCCGAATAATCTGTGGATAACGATATTTTCAGGCAGGATCGGTATGATTTTTAATAATATATCCAGATATTCACTTAATTCAAGAGGTCTGAATTTGTTTTCCAGGTACAATCTCTCAAGCATTGTCCGGCGCTCGACGTAGAGGTGATGGAATTTGAAGGCATCTATTCCGAGCTTTATCAGTTTTTGGATGGTATTTATCATATCACCGGAAGACTCGCCCGGCAATCCGAAAATAACATGAGCGAGAACCAGAATCTTTTTTCTTTTTTTTGTTTGAATGATCGCGTTGATCGTTTCTTCCGCGGAATGACCGCGGTTAATAAAGTTAAGAGTTTCATTTTTCAGGCTCTGGACGCCGAATTCAATAATGACCAATTTATTCTCGGCGATTGATTCCAGGAGTGAAAGTTTTTCTTCATCTATACAGTCAGGGCGCGTGCCTATGGACATTCCGACGACATCATCGAATTTTAAGGCTTCACGGTAAATAGATTCGAGAACATTAACAGGCGCGTAAGTATTTGTGTAAGGCTGGAAATATACCAGGTATTTACTTGCCCTGTAGCGCTTGTTTATTATTTCCATACCGTTTTTCAACTGTATGGTTATGCTTGTTCCGGGAATTACATATCCCGATCTCGATCCTTCTTCATTGCAGTAAATACATCCGCCTGTTCCTTTTGTCCCATCCCGGTTCGGGCATGTAAAACCGGCGTCTATGGATATCCTGTATACTTTTTCGCCGAATTTTTCCCTGAAAAAGGCATTAAGTGAATGATAAGGCTTGCCCAGCCATTTATCTGGATTGGTTTTATTTATGGATTGAGTCATACTGATATTATTTCCTTATTGATATAATAATCCCGTCATCGATATTAAGAAAAAGGCTTTTAAAACTTTTGTGGCGGGAAAGCTTATAGTTAAACTGTTTTAAAAGATCAACACCGCCGGAATATTTTTCCTCATTACCGTCTTCCATTTCAATAACCTTTCCGTTAAACAGAAAATTATCGGTAAAAAAAATTCCCCCGGGAATAACCCTGTCTTCAAGAATTTTTAAAAATTCGGTATAATCCCTTTTCTGAGCGTCCAGAAACACAAAGTCAAATTGCCCGGTAGAATTTTTCAGGTAATCGAATGCGTCAAGATATAAAAGGTCAATATTCCTGTAATCATGGAAAAGCTTTTGCGCTTCAATAAACCTGTTTTTATCCCTTTCGATTGTTGTGAGCTTGGCATCACCTGAAAGCCCCTTATGAATCCATAGCGTTGAATATCCGCTTCCTGTTCCGATTTCCAGGAAGTTTTCCGGCCGTTTGAATTTGATTAAAAAATAAAGCAGTTTAGCTGTTGTCTTCCTGATTATGGGTATTTTATTCTTCACAGATTTTTCATAAAGATCATCCCATTCTGCTTCGTCCAGATCATTGTTCAGTTCATCGGTATAAGCCTGGACCGCCGCATTAAAACTATTCAAATCCAAAAAATCCTCCCGGGGCAGCATGATGGGTTCACTGAAAATCAGCATAAATCTTAAAATGTTTAATAAACAGTATTTTATTGGTGTCCTATCCTATTTTATAACAATGAGTTATAAATGCAATTAGAAACGGTTGATTATAGTTTTCAATTTTTAACTCATTTTTCAGTGAACCCATGATGCCGCATCCAAATTTTTTGTAATAATTATTGTATTCTTTCAAGAAGTATAGATTTTATTTCATCAATGTTCAGTTTAACCGGATTATTTTTGCAATCGGTTTCACTGGCGATCTTTTCAGCATCGGTTTTTTTAATGCCGAAATCGCTCAATAGCGGTAGACCAAACTTAACCGTCATTTCCTTCAGGATTTCTATAAACCTGGTACACGATTCTTTTTCCGAAAGACTCCAATCTCCGGTAAATAGTCTTCCAATATTAGCATATTTTTTAAGCGCGGTATTATTACTATCCGTATTCAATTTCCTGATAACAGTCCTATTAACCGAAGCCATAAGGGTGCCGCAGGCAACACCATGGGGAATTTCAAAATAGCCCCCGATAACCCCGGCAATACCATGAAGCGCGCCAAGACCGGCATTGGTTAATGTTATTCCGGACAAATAAGCCGCGTAAGACATTCCGCAACGGGCTTTTATATCCGAACCGTCGGTAAAAGCCTGCATCAAACTTTCTTTAAGGATTTCAAGGCCGTTCCAGGCAAGTGTATCGGTAATGGGCGATGCTTTTAACGATAGGTAAGATTCGAGAAGCTGTGCAAATGCATCCATTCCGCTTGCGGCTGTTACAGGCTTCGTACATGATACAGTGAGTTCCGGATCTATTAATGCAATATCCGGAATAAGATTATCATGCCTGAGAGATTTTTTGAAACCGTTTTTCCCTGTAACGCTTAAAACAGCGTTCTTTGTGGCTTCGCTTCCGGTTCCCGCCGTGGTAGGAACCGCTATAAAAGGCGCCTTAATACCGTTGTGATTTGATTTTCCAATTACTTCAAGATAATTGATAACCGAATCCTTTTGCGGCAGCATCGCCGAAATTGCCTTTCCGGCATCGATAACACTGCCCCCTCCGATTGAGACTACTAAGTGAATTGCTTTATTCCTGAATTCGGCAACCGCGTAATCAATAATATCTGGGGAGGGTTCCTGCTCTACCCGGAAAATATAATAATTTATGTTGTTTTTCTTAAGTTCGGATTCAAGGTTTTTCAATCTACCTGAATTTTCAAGGGATGACGAACCCGTAATAATAAGGACTGTATTTCCAAAATCTTCTATAATTTCCGGAAGTTCATTAAAACAGCCCGGGCCGAATAAAAGTTTAGGGTTTGCAAGAAATGTAAAATTATTTATTTCCATCGCCTGATATCCTCAGGGCATATTACGCTGTGCTGTATGCCTTCCCTCGGCTTTGCCATCCAGCCCGCGACTGTATCCCTCCATTTTGCATAATGAGAAGTATTTTTATGTGCTGCTGCGGATTCTTCGGAATCGTATACCTCGTAAAGGAAAAAACGCGAAGGATCATTCGAGCACTGGAGGAAATCAAAGCGCAGGTTGCCAGGTTCCTTTATGGATTGATTGTGATTTTCAATAGTGGCATTAATAAAATTAATGATATTTTCCTCTTTAACAAAAATAGTAATGCAGGTTATTTTCATTTTCAAGGCCCCCTATTTTTATAATAAGATTCCGCTACCACTCATATTTCGGTGATACCCTTATCGACTTGTCCATTTCTTTCTTGCTGAGGTGCTTTTTTTCCTCTTCCTGGATAAGATTGAGCAGGTTATCTATATCTGACGGTGAAATTGGCTTTGTTTGCTGCTGCTTCTGATCCTGTTTATCTTGAGATTTTTTATTATTATTCCGGTTATCCTGATTTTTATTATTGTTTTTATTATCTTTATTTTTATCTTTTTGATCCTTGTTATCCTTGTTATTTTGATTGTTTTGTTTCTGCTCCCTTATTTGTTCTTTAGCGAAAAGAAAATTCTGCAGGGCCTTTTTGTAAACACCGGAATTTTTTTCTTCTCCTTCAAGAATTGAGCGGTAGCTGTTTATCGCTCCGTTATAATCCTGCTTTTCCAGTAATGAGTTTCCATAATTATAAATTGTTTTATCTCTGATTATTTTATCCTTTGAATTGCTGAGGCCCGAAAAAGAGGCTGCTGACTCATCGAATTTTTGGAGCTGGTAATAGCTGTCTCCTTCGTTAAAACGGAATTTTTCATTCTTTGGGTCCGTTATAATAGCCTTCTGAAAATTTGACAGAGCACTGTCAAATTTACCTTTCCGGTATTCACTTGTTCCTGAAGATGCGTCGGAAGTATATGATCGGTTAAAAATCATTATAATCAATATAAAGATAATCATAAACTGCGGCAATCTGCCGTTAAGTCGTATATTACGATCGGGCAGAAGGATAGAAATTAAGAGAAAGAGCATGCCCATCAGCAGGAAATACTGGAACTGCGGTTCCATGAAATTCATAGATATTGCTACCGAACCTTGATTTCTTGATTTCATCAAGCCTTTTTGCAAGTGAAATCATCGAGTTTTCATTTCCGGAGATATAAAATCCTTTTGTTTCCTCGGAAATTTTTGTAAGAAGAGCTTCATTAAGTCTTGATGTAACCGTTTTACCGTCTTTCTTCAGATAATCTATGATATTTCCTTTATCATCGTATAAGGGAATCTGCCCTCCATTCGGTGTACCGATCCCGACAGTAAAAATGGTAATTCCCTTTTCCTTTGCCAGTTGAACCTGATTCAAGGGTGAAAACTCGTAGTCTTCACCGTCTGTAAATATTACTATTGCTTTATGCGTTAATGTGTCTTTTTCAAAAAGCTCCATTGCCTTTTTTATTGCGTCTTCGAGATTGGTTCCCTGAACATCTATCATATCAGTTGTCAGTTCGTTTAAAAAAACCGATGAAGCATTTATATCGGTGGTTAAAGGTATAATGTTGAAAGCATATCCGGCAAAAGCCGTAATTCCGATTCTATTTCCTAAAAGCAGGCTCATAAGCTGTGATGATAATTTTTTGGATACTTCGAGTCGGTTTGGAACAACATCCGGAGTTGTCATGCTTTTTGAAATATCAAGTACAAATACTACATCAATTCCTTCGATGGTTGCCTGGACGCTTTTTGTACCCCATCTCGGGTCGAGAACCGCGAAACAAATAAAGAACAATGCAAGTATAAGCGATATAATTTTGACCGCTCTTGCAGGCTGGCTGAGGTTTGATAGCAAAAGATTCTGCTGGCTTTTCGAAAAAAGTTTATTTATCAGATTTTTCTTCCGGAAATACGAATATATGATTATTGCTGTAATTATCGAAACAAAAATCAAAATCCAGCTCCAGATGCTGCCGTTGGCAAGGTGCATATTTCCTCCTTTGAAAGATGGTTTTATTTTATAATCTGTTACTTAAATATATTTATTTCTTCTTGAGCTTATCATAAATAAGAATAAAGAAAGACAGTATGCTAATGAATGTGATAACAAAATCTTTTATCTTATCGCTTTTTTTAATATGTTATTAGTTACATTATTATTAATGTAAGTATTGCAAAGAATAAAATAAGTATTATTTGATCGATAATTCTATTCATTATTTAGCTTGGGTTTTGTGGATGTATTTTTCAACTGCTTTATCTGCCGTCGATTCGATTATTTTTGAAATAATTCCATAAACACATACGGCAATTCCTATAGATGCTAATATCATAACATATAAGGGCATAATTATCTCCTGATATTTAAATACAATATTAAATATAACAATATTAAAAATGATTGTCAATATATTTAAAAATCGATGCCAATAAGCCAGAAGCTCGGCCAGTCAGTGATGGGCGGCAGAGTTACACCGTCGTATGGCGCGGCGAAATCAACCATCAGCTTGATTCCCGGTACAATTACAAGCCTGAAACCGAAGCCGATCCCACTCTTCAGATCCTTAAACTGGAATCCGTTTGAAGAATCGTATAATTGATAGGGCAAACCGCTTTCCCAGGCACTTCCAAAATCCCAGAAGATTACACCCCAGATGGTTGGCATACGGATTGGAATAGGAAATCCCACAGTCCAGTCATAAATAAACGGCACCCTTAGCTCAAAATTAAATAAAAATATATTGTCTCCGCTGAAGCTCCATAGAGGGTAGCCCCTGACAGAATTGAAGCCGCCGATATAAAAAGGATAACTATCCCTGTCGGTATCGAATATTTTTCCGGCAACGGCGCGGAAAGCGAAAGAATATCCGGGGAATAACATCCAATAGCTTCTAAAGTCCAGCACAATTTTCTCATAATTCAAAGAATCCGCAAAGAATGGGAAAGATTTGGATAAAAGTACCTCGTATCTTATGCCGTCTACAGGCCCTGTGTAGTCTTCAAGAGTCGAATCATGTACAAAAGATAGGTTGACGAGATTACGGCTCTGGTAAGAAAGATCATAAATATAGCCGGTATCGTTCGTTTGAATGTTGTTGATATAACTGAATCCGCGGTAACCGATTTCAGCATCCAGCCGGTCGAAGGTGGTAAAAGGATAACTGTATAAAATAAATGCTCCGTATGTGGAATTATATACTTTTTCCATATTAAAGAAATCCTGAAAAGTTGAAAATTCATAAAAATAATTACTGTAATGGAAAATCCTGAATCCGTAATTATGGCGGTATTTTAGAGAAAGATATGTAAAATCGATGTTTAAATAATTTAATATCGTATTATCGAAAACGAGAGACGTATCCATCAGAAGCTGGTACCTGTCATCTCCCAGCAAATCGCTTAAACTCAATACTCCTATGGCGGCTATACCGAAAGAAGTATTTAATGTCAGCGCTCCAAAAAGGTTATCGATTGATACTTCAGGTTTATAATCCTTTTTAGTCAGCCCCGGTAACGGTGTAAAATATACTGAAGTCTCTTTATCCTTATCATAAATCAGGAATGAATTTGTGACCCTGTTTTTGTATTGAGGAGTATATTCAAAAATATTATAGGAATTTTTATGATAAGCCGTAAATATTATACTGCCGTCATCCTCGAAAGATGGGGTTAAAATTCCTCCAGTGGGTTTTAATTCTTCATAAAGAGTTTTTTCATCGATGGAATATATCATAAGAGCCGGATGAACATCCATTCTGACAAAAGCAATTTTTTTACCGTTCTTTGAAATTGAAGGATATTCGTCGGAAAATCCCGTATCCAGAACCTGCTCGATTTCATTGGAATCGAGATTATATATAATAATATCCATATTGGGACTCCGGTCGCCTTTTTTCCGGTTGGATGAATACACGATTCTGTTTTGTCCTAAAAATCTGGGCTGGGTATTATAGAATTTACTGTCTGTAATTTTTTTAAGCTGTTTATTTTGAAGGTTATAAATATATATATCAGTTTGCTGATCCGCTTCACCTGAAAAGGTTATATTGAGCCCATCGCTTGAAATATCCGGTGAATTGATAATCCGGAAAGGCAGTGTAAACCGTTCAATCTTTTTGCTCTTTATATTGTACAAATGGATGGCATCTTCTCCCCCGCTTCTTGAAACAAAGCAAAGAATTCCATTAGAACTCACCGATAAATTATTTCTTTTGCCGTACTGAAATTCAAGAAATTCTTCATTAAACCCCCCTTTAATAACACGTTTGAGTGATTTTTTTTCCCGTTCAAAAAGAAGTATAGACGGATAGATTTTTCTATCACTGATAAAAGCGACAAGATTTGAAGACACACAAACCGGGTTCATATTGAAAATGCTGTCTTCTTTAATCAATTTTTTAGCGGCGACTTCAACGCTTGAAAGATTGCTTATTTCGGGCAGATATTTTTTTCTTAAGTGATCAAAAAATTCCGCGTTTATTTCATCTAAAGTCATATTAAATGTATTGGTAATAATTATATTGAAGGATCTGTTATCAGCGATTGAATTATTTAACTTTGAAAAAATACCGCTGCCGAATTTTGCGTTTATAAAATCGTAAAATATTTGTCCCTCTTTATAAATGTAATAATAATCACTGCCGCTAAGTCCGTATGGGTCTGACAGTTTCATCAGGGACGGCAGCGAGCCGTTGATAACGCCATCCGCTATCATCATTTCGCATTCGGGATCGACCCCGATGGAATTATATTCGGCGGCGCCTTCCACCATCCATAGAGGAATATCGATATCCCTTACTGTCAGGATTGAAAATGTCCCTTTTCCCCAGACATGTCCCTGAAATGCATGTGTTAATTCATGTGCAAGGACATGGTTAAAATCCGGATAGAAGGTTGAAAAAGGCACTACTACCCTTCCTTTTACAAATTCCGTGAACCCCCCCGTTTCCGGTCCCAGCCAGTCGCTGATATTGTTCTGCTGAAAGTCTATTTGATTACGGTACAACAGGATCTTGATCTTTGTTTTAGGGACATAATTAAATGTATTGGTATGATGCGTGAATATTTCTTCCGCCATGCTGCTTATCTGGTTTGACAAAAAAAGATCGTCTCTGGCGATATATATTCTAAAATGAGCAGTTTCCAGAATTTCCCATTTATAGGTATAATAAGCAATCTTGTTTTTTCCGAAAGGATAAATAAACTCAGAAACTATTATAAAAATTATGAGTAAAATATAAAACTTCATGATCACACACACCTAAAAACTATTCAAGAAAGAACACATTCAAGCGGCTCGGAAAGCTTTTTGAAAGCTTTTAAACTTTTACCTTTAGCAGATTCTTAAATAATAATTTGATAAGAATATCTAAATTCGGATAATATTAAAAGTATAACAATATTGGCAAATATTTTCAAAATTAAAGGGCTTAAAAAGCAGGCTGCTTGCCGCGATTGTTTTCTTAAATATATTTATGATTGTGTTTTAAATTCATTATCATTTTAGAATGTTTTCAGAAAAGCTTCTATCCATATGGTTCTTTAAAGTGGGTTTTTGCTACTTTTTTAAATAAATCCTGTTTATCCCCGGTTTTTAATTTACTGAAAAGCATTCCGGCTTCTTTTCCGCTGCCTTTGATTAGTTTAATACCAAAGTTATCTTCAGAATGTTCAATCCAGTCAATAAAATGCTTGCGCGCAATAATTGAAGCTGCAGCTACAGCAAGAAATCTCTCTCCTCTTTCAATAATAATAATTTCTTTATTAACCGAGTTTTTAATCTTATTATTCTGTTCATTGGAGCCGGAAAATCTATCCAGAATAATTTTATCGTAAATGTCAGGATTAAATTCCCGGATAAGATGTATATATTCTTCCAGCATTAATTTATTAAGGTTTTTATGCTGAAAATATAATTCATTATATTCTTCCGGATTGATGATTCTGGCCCTATATGATACAAGGCCGATAAACTCCTGGTAAATCCGTTGAATCGAACTGTCTGACAATTTTTTAGAATCCATTACTCCGAGATTTTTAACAACATTGAATATTCCGGGTTTGATTATTGCCCCTGCAAGAATTAACGGTCCAAAATAATCCCCCTTGCCGGATTCGTCCAGGCCAAGCAGAGTTATGGAACCGGTATCAAAGTCTTTATAAGCATCAAACATTGAATCTACTGATTCCGATTGCCCGTCCGTGAAAATCTTTGATGAAGATATCTGCAATTCCGAAATAATTTCATCGATGCCTTTTTTATCTCCCTGGAAAAGTAAAGTTCCATTAGAGTAAAAGATAATTGTCATATTACCTTTTTTTGCACGCCAGAAAGCATATTTATGATCATAAAAGACAAATTTTAATTCTTCCAATATTTTATGAAGAGTTTCATTTTTTTTTATTTCAATATTTATTTTTTGTGAAACATTCATATATTAATCCCTCAATTGTCATGTCATCGATCGACAAAATAAATTTTATTAATAATTGTTATTCAGATTATATAACATATAATATAGATTATATAATACATAATATAAAAAATAAATATTATTAATAAATCTACCCTTATCTTATTCTATGAAATAAGGAATCATTTTTATTATTTATTTGACAAATTCAGGATTTGTATTAAAATTAAAAAGAAGTATTATTCTTTATTAGGTGATATAGAATATTATTAGGAACAATTTAAAAATTGAAAAAGATCCTTTTAAGAATTTATCTTAGGAGGTTGATTTTATGGCAAGAATTTTAATTATTGATGATGAAAGGAATTTAGCTTTAGCAATTAAAGACAGCCTTGAATTTGAAGGTTATGAACCTGTGGTGTCATTGGACGGCAGAGACGGTTTAAGCCGGGCTTTAAATGAAACCTTTGATTTGATTCTTCTTGACCTTGTTCTGCCTGAAGTGGATGGTTATGAAATATTGAGGGAACTCAGGAAAGTTAATAAAGAAATTCCTGTAATAATCATATCCGGTAAGACTAATGAAGAGGATAAGGTTTTCGGCTTGAATCTCGGTGCCGATGATTTTGTTATAAAACCTTTTTCAATAATGGAGCTTGTTGCAAGAATAAGAGCGCAGCTGCGGAGAGTAAATATATTAAGGGGTTCTTATATTGTCAGCGTAGGATCATATCCGGGTTATGAGCCTGTGACAATAAAGATAGGTGACGCTTTGATTTTTCTTGATAGAATGGTTGTTAAGCTTGGAGAGGAAGAATATCCCCTGACTCCTAAAGAAATCGGTATTATCCGTCTTCTTTATAAAAACAGGGGAAAAGTGGTTTCTAGGGAAATGATGATGAAGGAAATATGGGGTGACGATGTTTATATTACCGAGAGGGTTATTGATACAAATGTTGTTTCAATTCGTAAAAAAATCGGTGATATAGGAAGAAAGGCAAAGTATATTAAAACAGTATTCGGTGTAGGTTATAAAATGATTGAGTATTAAGCTTAATATTATGAATAAAATTCTTTTTTTTTGTTTATTGACAATGTTTTGTTCAGGTTTGTTTTGCGCTCCATCTTTTCTAAGCATAACGCCCCTTGATTCGGGTAAAGTAATGCTTCAGGCAGGAGTTGATATTTTTCTCAGCACAAATGATTTATCCTCCCTGTTTGATGGCGGAATTAGAGTTGGGTTACCCATTCCGAAGGGCAGTGATTTCGGGTTTAGATTATACAGTAGCGGAGCTATATTCGATCTGAAATTACCTTTATTTTCTTTTGAGCCTCTAAGTACCGCTGTTGATATGGAATGTGATATATATCAAAGAACCTATATCCTGTCATCCATATCACCGGCCTTTATCGTTGATGTTGCACTGTCGCCATATCTTAGCTTTTATTTCTCACTTAGATGGCGTTATCCGGCCGTTCAGGAAATAGATTCGACAAACCCTTTTCCTGATTTACAAACCAATGTTTATGTCAGCGGTGTAGTATTTTATCCCCGGGTAGGCATAGAATTATTCAGAAAATGGAATTTCTCAATTATCCTGGAGGGCGGACCTGTGACAAGCTGGTACTCGAGAGATCTTGGAATAAACGGAGGCGGTGTTCTGGAATATAAATTTTAATAAGCATGCCCCTTTGCTATTCTCAAGGCTTTATCAAAATTTTAAACATTAAATTGATCATAAATTGAGCAAAGTTTATATTAATGGCTACTATATTATTATAAAATATTAACTCTATAACATATTTAAAAATTCTAATTTTGGAAATAAAAATATTCCTGTCAACTAATTTTCCATTTATCACAATAAGGATTGAATAAATTTGTAATTTTAAAATAAAGAATTTTAAATTAATAATTTAATTTGCCGATATAATTATTCTTTGAGTATTATAAATATATTATTATTTCAAAAATCTCGAAATTTTTATAATTAAAAAATTATTAAATGAATAATTTGACACTTTTTATTAAGCCATGTTATACTACTCACCGCCTGTGGAAAGACAGGGGTGAAGAAAAAGGGAAAGATAGAGTAAAGGTAATAGAACGAAGGTGAGTGTTCAGAAGAAGTCTACCGAGAGGTAGAAACTATCGAAAGATAGTAACCTATCGAAAGATAGTAACCTATCGAAAGATAGGAGAGCAACAAATAAACGCGAAGCGAAGAGCTAAGCGTGAAGCGAAGTATCAGGTCAAACCAGTGAGGAAGAAACGAAGAGATAATATTTATAACGGAGGGTTTGATTCTGGCTCAGAGCGAACGCTGGCGGCGTGTTTTAGGCATGCAAGTCGATCGGCAGCATGACCGTAGCAATACGGTTGATGGCGAGAGGCGGACGGGTGAGTAACGCGTAGGAATCTACCCATAGGACGGGGATAGCCGGTGGAAACGCCGGGTAATACCCGATGATAACGAAAGTTCAAAGAGGCTGAAAGGCCTCGTCTATGGATGAGCCTGCGTCCCATCAGGTAGTTGGCGGGGTAAAGGCCCACCAAGCCAGAGACGGGTAGCTGGTCTGAGAGGATGGTCAGCCACAAGGGAACTGAGACACGGTCCCTACTCCTACGGGAGGCAGCAGCCAAGAATCTTCCGCAATGGGGGAAACCCTGACGGAGCGACGCCGCGTGAGGGAAGAAGGTCTTCGGATTGTAAACCTCTTTTGTTGGGGAAGAATAAGGTGAACAGGAAATGGTTCACTGATGACGGTACCCGATGAATAAGCCCCGGCTAATTACGTGCCAGCAGCCGCGGTAATACGTAAGGGGCTAGCGTTGCTCGGAATTACTGGGCGTAAAGGGCGTGTAGGCGGCCTTATAAGTCGAATGTAAAAAACCACGGCTTAACCGTGGGGCTGCGTTCGAAACTGTGAGGCTTGAGTCTGGTGGAGGGTGATGGAATTCCCGGTGTAGCGGTGAAATGCGTAGATATCGGGAAGAACACCGAAGGCGAAAGCAGTCACCTATGCCGAGACTGACGCTGAGGCGCGAAAGCATGGGGATCAAACAGGATTAGATACCCTGGTAGTCCATGCCGTAAACGATGTTCACTAGGAGTTGGCGGTATCCGTTAGCTCCGTAGCAAACGCATTAAGTGAACCGCCTGGGGAGTACGGCCGCAAGGTTGAAACTCAAAGAAATTGACGGGGGCCCGCACAAGCGGTGGAGTACGTGGTTTAATTCGATGATAAACGAAGAACCTTACCAGGGTTTGACATGTATCTGCAATCTGCCGAAAGGTGGAGTTCCCGTAAGGGACGGATACACAGGTGCTGCATGGCTGTCGTCAGCTCGTGCCGTGAGGTGTTGGGTTAAGTCCCGCAACGAGCGCAACCCTTACTCTTAGTTGCCACCCGCGAGGGGGCACTCTAAGGGGACTGCCGACGATAAGTCGGAGGAAGGAGGGGATGAGGTCAAGTCATCATGGCCTTTATATCCTGGGCTACACACATACTACAATGGCTACAACAGCGGGGAGCGAAGTGGCGACATGGAGCGAATCCTCAAAAGTAGCCTCAATACGGATTGTAGTCTGCAACTCGACTACATGAAACTGGAATCGCTAGTAATCGCGGGTCAGCAAAACCGCGGTGAATACGTTCTCGGGCCTTGTACACACCGCCCGTCACACCATCCGAGTTGGTTTTTCCTAAAGCTGGTTACTCCAACCGCAAGGGGGAGGCTGGTAAAGGAAGAATTGGTAAGGAGGGTGAAGTCGTAACAAGGTAGCCGTACCGGAAGGTGCGGCTGGATCACCTCCTTAATAGGGAGAAAATAATGTGGTAGTAGAGTAGTAGAGACACAAGAGATTGTGTCTCTACGAAAGCCACACAAAAAGTCTGAACACTCATCTTTTATATATAAGTTAATTAGTCAGTTAGTTTGCCAGTCGGATAGTCGTAGATGACTGAAAGGCTGGCTGACTAACCGACTAATCGACTGTATTGGGGTGTATAGCTCAGTTGGTTAGAGCGCAGCCCTGATAAGGCTGAGGTCGGTGGTTCGAAACCACCTACACCCATGTGCGGGGATATAGCTCAGCTGGGAGAGCGCCTGCCTTGCAAGCAGGATGTCAGGGGTTCGATTCCCCTTATCTCCAGAACATCGTGTTCTTCGGCAAATCAGAGATTTGCCATAGTTTAAGGTAAAAGGGAAGATATCATGGAACATCCTGTTCCCATTGTTTAAACGTATGGTAGAAAGGATATTTCAAATAAATGTTTTTATTTAAGATAAAAGTAGTAGAGAATTCGTTCAGAATTCTCCTAAATTCAAAAAGCTTTGCGAAGCAAAGCGCATTTGAATAAGGTTATAGGAATAAGGTAAGAAGGTCAAGGGAGAAAGGGCTAAGGGTGAATGCCTTGGTACCAGTCAGCGAAGAAGGACGTAACAAGCTGCGAAAAGCTTCGGGGAGTCGCATATGGCTTAGATCCGGAGATGTCCGAATGGGGAAACCCGGCGGGAGTAATGTTCCGTCATCCCGAAAGGGAGGCATACGCGGGGAATTGAAACATCTTAGTACCCGCAGGAAAAGAAAACAAAAGTGATTCCGTAAGTAGCGGCGAGCGAAATCGGAAGAGCCTAAACCAGTGGATTTATCTGCTGGGGTTGTAGGACCTCATTTAGGACCTGTAAGGTTAGCAGAACGGTTTTGGGAAAGCCGGTCAAAGAGGGTGAAAGCCCCGTATGCGAAAACCGAACAGGCCGAGAGGTATCCTGAGTAACACGGGATTCGTGGAGTCTTGTGTGAATCCGGGGGGACCATCCTCCAAGGCTAAATATGGCTGGTGACCGATAGTGAAGAAGTACCGTGAGGGAAAGGTGAAAAGAACCCCTGATAGGGGAGTGAAATAGAACCTGAAACCCTTAGCCTACGAGCAGTGGGAGCTTTGCGCATCGCAAGATGCGTTTAGTGACTGCGTGCCTATTGAAGAATGAGCCTGCGAGTTACTGTCAGCTGCGAGGTTAAGTGTTTATGACACGGAGCCGAAGCGAAAGCGAGTCTGAATAGGGCGAATGTAGAGACGCAAGTCTTTACTAGTAGTTGGTAGTAGACCCGAAGCCAAGTGAGCTAACCATGAGCAGGATGAAGTCCTGGTAAAACGGGATGAAGGTCCGAACCGTTGAGCGTTGAAAAGTTCTCGGAAGACTTGTGGTTAGGGGTGAAAGGCTAAACGAACTTGGCGATAGCTGGTTCTTCCCGAAATGCATTTAGGTGCAGCCCTGTCAAGTAGTTACTGGGGGTAGAGCACTGGATCGGCTAGGGACAGCAATGTTACCAACCCGAACCAAACTACGAATACCGGTAATGGAATGACGGGAGTGAGTATGTGGGGGATAAGCTCCATGCACGAGAGGGAAACAACCCAGACCGCCGGCTAAGGTCCCAAAATATTGCTAAGTGGAGAAGGAAGTGAAGCTGCTTAGACAGCCAGGAGGTTGGCTCAGAAGCAGCCATCCTTAAAAGAGTGCGTAATAGCTCACTGGTCGAGCAGTTTTGCGCCAAAAATGTTCGGGGCTAAGCAATATACCGAAGCCGCGGATGCCTGCCACCTTCGGGTGGCAGGTATGGTAGGGAAGCGTTCTATTTGCGACGAAGGTGAATCGGAAGGTTTGCTGGAGCGGATAGAAGTGAGAATGCAGGCATGAGTACACGATAAAACGGGTAAAAAACCCGTTCGCCGAAAGCACAAGGTTTCCTGGGCTACGATTTTCGTCCCAGGGTTAGCCGGTCCCTAAGGTGAGGCTGAAAGGCGTAGCCGATGGGAATACTGTTGATATTCAGTAGCCGTCTGATGGAGTGATGGGGTGACGCAATGGGTAGAGCTATGCGGACTGTTGGATGTTCGTCGAAGCGGTGAGGATGGCGTGAGTTAAATGCTTGCGCCGCGAGTCCCAGCCGTGAGCGATCCTGCCTTAGGGCAGGAGAAGATAGCCGAGTCTATTGCCAAGAAAGAACCTCTAAGCGATGAAATCAGGCGACCGTACCAAAACCGACACAGGTGTGCGGGAGGAAAACTCTAAGGCGCTCGAGATAACCCTCGCTAAGGAACTCTGCAAAATAGCCCCGTAACTTCGGGAAAAGGGGTACCTGCTTAGGCAGGTCACAGTAAAGAGGTTCAGGCGACTGTTTACCAAAAACACAGGTCTCTGCGAACTCGTAAGAGGATGTATAGGGACTGAAACCTGCCCAGTGCCGGAAGGTCAAGGGGAGTTGTTAGGGAGCAATCTCAAAGCAGCGAACTCAAGCCCCGGTAAACGGCGGCCGTAACTATAACGGTCCTAAGGTAGCGAAATTCCTTGTCGGGTAAGTTCCGACCCGCATGAATGGTCCAACGATCTGAACACTGTCTCAGCGAGGGGCTCGGTGAAATTGTATGATCGGTGAAGATACCGGTTACCTACGGCAGGACAGAAAGACCCCGTGGACCTTTACTGTAGCTTGGCATTGAAATTTGATTTAACATGCGCAGGATAGGTGGGAGGCGATGAAACTGGGGCTTCGGTCTCGGTGGAGCCGACGTTGAGATACCACCCTTGTTGAATTGGGTTTCTAACTTGCATTTCGAAATCGGGATGGAGGACAGTGTCTGGTGGGCAGTTTGACTGGGGCGGTCGCCTCCTAAAGAGTAACGGAGGCGCACAAAGGTTCCCTCAGCATGGTTGGAAATCATGCATAGAGCGCAAAGGTATAAGGGAGCTTGACTGTAAGACAAACAAGTCGAACAGAGTGGAAACACGGTCTTAGTGATCCGGTGGTTGTGTGTGGAAACGCCATCGCTCAACGGATAAAAGGTACCCCGGGGATAACAGGCTGATCTTCCCCAAGAGTTCACATCGACGGGAAGGTTTGGCACCTCGATGTCGGCTCATCGCATCCTGGGGCTGTAGAAGGTCCCAAGGGTTGGTCTGTTCGCCCATTAAAGCGGTACGTGAGCTGGGTTCAATACGTCGTGAGACAGTATGGTCCCTATCCGCCGTAGGCGTTCGGATACTTGAGGGGGTCTGCTTCTAGTACGAGAGGACCGAAGTGGACGAACCGCTAGTGTACCAGTTGTCACGCCAGTGGCATAAGCTGGGTAGCTATGTTCGGAAAGGATAACCGCTGAAAGCATCTAAGCGGGAAACCCACCCCAAGATTAGGTGTCCCATTTGGACCCTGGTAGACTACCAGGTTGATAGGCTACAGATGTAAGCGTGGTAACACGTTCAGTCGAGTAGTACTAATCGTCCAATCGCCTTGACCTTCTTTCCTTATTCCAGACAAGGGAGGACAAGGGGTTTAAACCCCTTGTCGTTTACCTTGCCGTCTTTTTTTGCCTGATGACCATAGCGAAGGTGTTACACCCGGTCCCATTCCGAACCCGGAAGTTAAGCCCTTCGTCGCCGATGATACTCGCAAGGGGAAAGTAGGTGTCGTCAGGCTTTTTTATTTCATGAGTACATCCCAGAGGTTTGGTATTTTAATATGAGGATAATATCTGCAATAATTTTAAGACTATTATTACTGACCGGCATGTGCATTATTACCTTAAATCTCTTTGGAGAAGATCAGATAAAAAGTCCGGATTCACCCGATGAGCCAAAGGTTGAAGAAGTACAAATACCTGAATTGAAAGTTGAAGAAGTTTCAAATTTTGAAAATAACAAATTGTATTTATTCAGGGTAAAAGTAGACCTTTCTGACGGAACTGCAATCACCGGCACTATGAATCTAACAAATAACCCGATATTTGTAATCACAAATCAAATCATAGGACAGATTAATATTTCAACGATATCAATATATCAGCTGGATAAAATAGAAATAATAAAATGGCAGCCGGAAAGAAAAGATAAAGATTTATTCCTTTTCAAACCGGTTGAATTTCGTTTTTATACCAATCAAACAGATAATTATATATCATACCGAAATCCAATTAATGAGTTAAGCGATATTCAAATAAGCAATGATTCTTACGGAAGAAAACATATTTTTTCCATATTCTACGACCGATGGATAGAAGGAAAAAAGAACGCTTTCCGCTGGGATAATTCAAAAGCCTCGGTTTTTCCCTACAATTATGACCATCCGATTCCAGGAGTTATTCAATCGATTACTTTTATAAAAAATTGATCATTCCATGAAATAATATACTAATCCAAGCTTTTTTGTTCTTCTTCCTTCAAAAGGTATTTTTTCGCCGCATCTAATAATTCTGCTATATAGCTGATACGATTGAGGTACTTTGATTGTCCCGTTGTTGATGTGCAAAGGCGTTTTAAATTGATTTTAAATTGAGTAAAAGTTCCGAATACGCGGATATCATTATACTCATTTTTTGAAGGAAGGAAAAGTGTTTTTACATCATCTATAAAAAGACGGGCTTTATCCAGTATTATGCCTTCCTTTGAGATACGGTAGTATTTTATAATAGTAGCGATTCTATCATACAGCCAGTAGGTGGATTTAATTATCATTTGATCGGAAGTCCTGTAATTTGCTGTTTCTTTTGGGGAAATTTTTCCAGGCAGGATTACATCTTCGAAATTTGTACTTCTTGCATGGTCCGGTACATCGAATTGATTGAACCCCAATTTATGATGAAGGATTTCCCCTTTTTCATTAACGATGGGGGCAAGATCGAATTTTAGCCTTTCTATGAACTTGGCCAATGCGGTATATAATTCAATAAAAAACCGTGAATCTATTATCCTTTCCTCCGGCACTTTTTTATCATTATCCGAAGGAGTTATTTTGGAGACGGATGGTTTATCAGAAATAATATTACTTGATGAAATGCCGCCGGTTTGAGGAGAATAATTAATGCCAGTCCTGATTTTTTTATTATTTCCGTATTCAAATAAATCCAGGAAATAATCGAATATCCTTGAAAATATATCCCTTTCTAGCTCATCTATATCTGTTAGTCTAACCCGTCCTTCAATATATTCAATTTTACAGTTCATTGATGAAAAAAGAGGGGAGACTAGATCGATCGAGAAACAAATCAATATATCTTCCAATCTTTCTTTAAAGTTGCGGATTTTCTTTACAGGAGGGATTTCATTATTAAGGCTTACAACTGCCAGGCCATACTCCGTAAGTAAGATTTCCAGGTCTTTTATATAACCGTAAAGTCCGCCGATAAAACTTATAAGATGTCCCGATTTTAAAGGCGGTATATTTGAGCTTCTTGATAGTAAATATGAATCCTCAATAAAGTTACATATTGAATAAATATTTTCCAGATCCTGACAGTTGATTTCAATTACCTGGAGTTGTTCGGTCGACTTATTTTCAGCGGTTTTAATGCTTTCAATTATGGTTTTTAAATCATTTATGATTGATTTGAGTTCCTGGTTTATGGGTTGTATCTTCCCGCCGAAAAAATTTGTAAAAAAAACACCGTCCGGGGATTTAATTTCTTTAAAATAACCTATCAATAGATTTGCCTCGATTGAATTTCCGGGAACAGCATGGGACAGATTTTCGATTTTAATATTATCCTTATAAATCAAATCAGGGTATTTATCCGGATGAGCTTTATAATCAAGATCAAAAATAAATTTTTTGATTGAATAAAAATATTTGCTTTTATATCTCTGTTTAAAATAATACTCGTTTTTTACGAAATCGATGATTTCCCGGCTTTCCCTGTTAAGAATTAATTCATTATCAAAATGAAAATAATAAAAAGACATTTTTTGTATTATTTCTTTTAATAACAAATAAATTTGCTTTGGTGCGGCGGCCTGTTCCATTGATAACATCCTAAAAGATTAAACGTAATTCTTGATTAATGAAAAGAATCCCTAAATTGTAACTAAATTTATTAAGTAAATCAATATTATTGAAGCCATAGTAATCAATATTCCTTGTAAAACCGAATTTTTGATTTAATAAAAAGTATATTTTATTATTATAATCGGATTAAACAGCATAATTTTTACAACAACTGTTTTTTTATATTGACATATTTTTAGAAATTAAGTATATTTATCCTTCAATTAATTATTTTTTCAATTGATTGAATATCTTTTATTATAACCATCGGTGATAAAGCAGATTATTAAACCGATTTAATTTTAATATTTTATGAAAAGGAGGAAAAAATGGATAAGTATGTTTGTGATGTTTGCGGATATGAATATGATCCGGCGGTCGGAGACCCGGATTCCGGGATTAAACCCGGGACAAAGTTTGAGGATTTACCGGCGAATTGGCTATGTCCGGTTTGCGGTGCCGCTAAAGATCAGTTTTCAAAAGTTTAAAATCTGGTTAAAAGAAAAATTGATCGATAGGAGGTTTTATGCTGTTATTTGAATGGAATGATAATTATAGTGTTAATGTAAAAGAATTTGACAACCAACATAAAAAGCTTATTGATCTTATTAATGAACTTTTCGAAGCTATGAAAAGCGGCAGAGGAAAAATTATTCTTGAAAAAGTTTTCCTTGATTTAATTGAATATACTAAGGTGCATTTTTCAGCTGAAGAAAAACTCATGAATCAATATGATTATCCGGACAAAACTGTTCACATTAATGCACATAATGAATTAACCGGTAAAGTTATTGAATTGCAGACGGAATTTAAAAACGGGAAAATATTTATTTCAATAGATACAATGAACTTCCTGAAAGACTGGCTGACAAAGCATATTCTTGGAATGGACAAAAATTACAGCAGTTTTTTTAATAGTAAAGGTATAAAATAAACTAAAATTAGAAGGGGGAATACAATGGCTAATTTGAAAGGTACAAAGACAGCGGAAAATTTATTAAAGGCATTTGCCGGTGAATCTCAGGCAAGGAACCGCTATACATTTTATGCTTCTCAGGCAAAAAAAGAAGGTTTTTTGCAGATTGAGTCAATTTTTCTTGAAACCGCTGAAAATGAAAAAGAGCATGCCAAGCTCTACTATAAACACCTGACACAAAATCTGGATCCTGATTCTATGCAGGAAATCCAGGCGGGTTATCCTGTCGCATTGAGCGGGAACACTGTAAATAACCTATCCAGTGCGGCAGCAGGTGAGCATGAGGAATGGGTAAAACTTTATCCCGAATTTGCGAATACTGCCGATCGCGAGGGCTTTACCGAGATTGCCACCACATTCCGGAATATAGCAAAGGTTGAAGAAAGGCATGAGGCTAGATATAAAAAGCTTGCCGATAATATTAAAAAGAATTCGGTGTTTAAAAAAGATGTTAAAGTATTCTGGATATGCAGGAATTGCGGACATATTATCGAATCAAAGGAAGCGCCTCAAAAATGTCCGGTTTGTCAGCACCCGCAGGCGTATTTTCAGCTCTTTGTCGAAAATTATTGACCATTGTGCCCATGCGGCATCGCTGCCGAACTGGCGTTCGGCTGTCTGTTGAATCTTGGGTGGCCCTCATGTAGCATCCGTGCTCCACTTCTGGCTTTGTAACGTCGTGTAGCTATAGTTATTATTGCGCATCCATGAGTTCACTGAAAATCAGCATAAATCTTAAAATGTTTAATAAACAGTATTTTATTATCGTCCTATCCTATTTTATAACAATGAGTTATAAATACAATTAGAAACGGTTAGTAATAGTTTTCAAATTTTAACTCATTTTTCAGTGAACCCATCCATGCTCGGTTGGTGAGCTTGTCGAACCATCAGGGCAGGCGCAATAGGGATGCATTACTATGCATCTCTACAATGCGCAACATTTCTCATTTCTTCGGCGGCTTTTTCCGGCATTACAGGATTTACATACAAGCCACCGGCATATTCAAGGCCGCCTTTACGCTTTATTTGTGGGATTACGCTCAAATACCAGTGGAAATAATAGCTTTCTCTTTCAAAATGCGCGAGTGATTGTATAACAAAATTAAAATCCGGATTTCGAAGAAGGAAAAACATCTTGCCAAACGCGGTTTTCATACAGTCGGCCAATGATTCGATAATTGCTCCGGAAATTAATGAGAACGAAGGGCTGTGTTTTTTCGGAACAATCCAGAAATGATATGGGGAAAGATCGGCATAGGGCATAAGGCATATAAAGCTGTCGTTTTCATAAATGATTCTTTTCATTTCTATCAATTCATCTTTTAAAATATCGCAAAGGAGGCAATTGTCATTTAAATCATGATACCTTTCCGCCTCTCTGAGCCGGTTATTTGTCTCGAATGGTATAACCGGCAGTCCATAAATTTGTGAGTGCGGATGCTCAAGCGACCCGCCTGCTTTTATTCCCTGGTTTTTAAAAACCACGATATGCCTGATTTTTTCATTTTTCTGAAGCTGTTTATATCTTTGCTGATAAGCATCGATCAGATCCACGATTTCTTTTTGCTCCATAAGGGCGATTGTAGTATTATGCCTGGGATTGTCTATTATAACATCATGAACCCCGAACCCGTTGATTTCTTTCCGAAGGGAATGCTTTTTTTTTGAAAGATCCGCATGCCTGTCCACGCTTGAGTATTTGTTCTCAATAATCCTGACCTTCCAGCCTTCATTGTTATCAATTCTTAAGATTTCATTATTTTCAGTTGATTCGTTTCCACGGCAGAAAGGGCAATGTTCTTTATATTGCGGGCGCTCGGAAAGAATTTTTATATTATCGGTTTCATGTTCATGGCCCTTCAATTCAATCGGCCTCTCCGCTCTGTTTGGAGCAAAAATAACCCAGTCATTTGTAATCATATTTTTTCTGAATACAGACATAATTCCCCCTCTGTGTCGGCCGAAAGTTATAAATAAAAAATCAATTGAGGTCTATTCTCAAATTATCTTTTATTGTATATCATTTTTAATTTTTTTGGAATTATTTTGAAATACTCTTGACAGAAAATCTAAAATTAATTATACTATACTCTCAGTATAAACTAAGAGTTTAATATTTAAGTATAATAAATATTGCAGGGAAAAATATGGATGGAATAAAACCTGTTGAACTGACTAAAGAAAAAATTCTTAATGCGGCCCGGGATGAATTCATAGAAAAGGGTTATGAAAAAGCAAAAATGGAAGATATAGCAAAAAGAGCGGGTCTGACAAAAGTCATGCTTTATTATCATTTCAACAGCAAAGAAAATATTTTAAAAGAGATCATTATTAAAACGGTTGATTTGGCAAAATCGGGATTTAACGAGGAATTCAGCAGCCTCACCGATATGTACCATTTCAATTTTAATATTGTTAAAACCAAGATTGAAAATATACTTAAACCCAACCTTGAGATAATTAAATTAATTATTATCGAGAATATCAAAGGGAATTTAAATGAATTGATAATCCTGGAGCCTTTGAGGAATTTCTTTGATAATATGATTAACATGTTTGAAAAGGCGGGAATTAAGATTAAAGACAGGGAAGAATTATATATAAAAATATTTTTCTTTCAAACTGCCCCGCTGCTGTTTAATTTGATATTTTCCACAAAGTTTAATCATGATTTTAACATTCCAAGCGGAAAAACAGATATGGTTTTTTCTGAAAAATTTGTGGATAGTTTTGCGGCATCAATAAAAAAGTCTTCGACCGGATTGATTTCGCGGAAAAAATTAAAGAAGAAATAACTATTTTGATATTTAATAAAGTGTTTTTACTTTTTATATAATAAAGCCTGTCCGGAGGAAAACAATGAAGACAATTATACCTATCGGGATTGTGGTCTTGGTGCTTATTGCCGCCACATTTTATTTTGAGTATTTCAGGTATCAGGGTGAAAGTAAAACCAGAATAGAAGGTTCCGGTACATTTGAAGTTACTGAAATCGATATCAGTTCTAAAATCTCAGGCAGGGTGGCCGAACTACCTTTCGATGAGGGCAGTTTTGTCAGGAAAAATGATCTTCTTGTAAAATTGGAATACAATGAATTAAAAGCCCAGAAGAATTCCGCATCGGCAAATCTTACAAATGCGGAAGAAAATTTGACCAGGATCAGAACTTTGTATGATGCTGGATCAGCTTCAAAGCAAAGCCTTGATAATGCCGATGCAAATTATAAGGTCGCTAAATCCGAACTTGATTTAATAAATGCAAATATTCAGGATGCAGTCATTACTTCACCTATTGACGGTGTTGTGCTGAATAAGAATCTCGAGATCGGAGAAACTGCTTTTCCCGGTTCTGCAATAATGACAATGGCAGACATCCGGAAACCATGGATAAAGATTTATGTGGATGAGAAAAAACTTGGCCTTGTCAAGCTTGGGCAGGAAGCCAGAATTAAAGTTGATTCTTTCCCCGGTACAAATTTTTCCGGAGTTGTTATTAATATCGCAAACCAGGCCGAGTTTACGCCAAAAACGATTCAGACAAAGGATGAAAGGGTTAAACTAATGTTTGCCGTAAAAATTTCTGTGGACAATCCCGAACTTAAGCTTAAACCGGGAATGCCTGCCGATGTTGAAATTATAACGGAGGCCTCCAATTGATTGAAGTCAGGGATGTTTCAAAAAAATATGGGGGAAAACAGGCGGTCCGTTCGATTAATTTTTCTGTAAATACCGGAGAGATTTTCGGTATTGTCGGTCCGGACGGTGCAGGTAAAAGCACGCTGATGAGGCTTATGTCGTCTATTCTTGAGCCGGATTCCGGTTCAATCTTGATAGATGGAATAAATATTTTCAAAAACAGGTTTGTTATTAAAGAAAATCTTGCTTATATGCCGCAAAGATTCGGTCTTTATGAGGACCTGACGGTGGAAGAGAATATACATTTTTTCGGGAAGCTTTTCGGGGTTTCCGGGAAGGAAAGAATAAAAAGGGAAAAGAAACTTTATGAATTCAGCCATCTGGAACCTTTCAAAAAGAGGCTTGCCGGAAAACTCTCAGGCGGTATGAAGCAGAAACTGGGGCTTGCCTGTTGTCTGATCCACAGTCCCGGGGTTATCCTTCTCGATGAACCGACAAACGGCGTTGATCCTGTTTCAAGAAGGGAATTCTGGAAGATTCTCTATGACCTTTTAGGCGAAGGAGTGTCGATTGTTGTAAGTACGGCTTACCTGGATGAGGCTGAAAGGTGCAACAGGGTTGCTTTTATGTATGAAGGCAAATTCATAAGGACCGGTACGCCGCTTGAAATAAAGCAGAGCATCAGTGAAAAATTTATTGTGTTTACAACATCGGATCCCAGACAGACCGAAATCTTACTGCATGAGGAACCGGATTACGGCGGCATAATATTAACCGGCTCCAGCCTTCGTATCTTTGTGGATGAGGCGGAACCGGTAAAAGAAAGAATTACACAAATTTTATCCGAAAAAGGAATAAAAGTTTTATCATTTATGGAAACAGTTCCAACCCTTGAGGATTGTTTTGTTGACATTGCGGCAAAAGGGGGCATTTAGAATGAAATTGATCCGGTCATTTATAAGAATCGGCGCTATTGCCGAAAAAGAGTGGATTCAGATACGAAGGGACGCGCGTAGTCTCATCCTATCAGTTTTCCTGCCGGCTTTTCTCCTCCTGCTTTTCGGTTATGCCCTGACAATGGATGTCAAGCATGTCAGTACAATTATCTGGGACCAGAATAAGACCGTATTTTCCAGGGAGCTTCTTGAAAAATTTTCCCATACCGAATATATCGATATTTTTCAATATACTGATAATTACAGGGATATCGACAAATCTATAAATAACGGGAAAGCCGTAATGGCGATAATCATCCCGGCTGATTTTGAGCAGAAGTACAAATCGGGTAAAAACGCCGATATCCAGCTGATTGTCGACGGCTCGGATTCCACTTCCGCCACGGTTGCGATCGGTTATATCAAATTGATACTCTTTAATTTCAATAATCAATTGAAGGTTTCCGAATTAAATAAAGACGGTATTTCGGATGTTCATTTGCCCGTTGATGTCAGGAGCAGGATCTGGTATAACTCCGAGCTAAAAAGTAAAAATTTTATAGTGCCGGGCCTGATCGTAATTATTATGGCTATAATCTCCGCCCTTATAACATCACTTACGATTTCCAGGGAATGGGAAAGAGGAACAATGGAAACTCTCATCACAACACCTGTAAGGAAGTATGAGGTTTATTTCGGAAAATTGATCCCGTATATTTTTATCGGGTTGTTTGATGTTATTCTGGCCGTTTCGGCGGGATTCTTTGTTTTCAATGTCCCGATCCGGGGAAATTTTATTGAATTGTACCTTGTAGCTCTTCTATTCTTAATCGGTACTTCAAGCCTTGGGATAATGATATCATCAGCGACAAGGTCGCAGGTTCTGTCGGTACAGGTTGCCA
Source organism: uncultured Spirochaetota bacterium (assembly GCA_963783575.1). Taxonomy (GTDB): domain Bacteria; phylum Spirochaetota; class Brevinematia; order Brevinematales; family JAOACQ01; genus CAWEAK01. The sequence continues at coordinate 189,361 of CAWAOD010000013.1, forward strand.
TTATCAGCACTTTCCTTCCTTCGATAATATTGTCAGGCTATGTTTTTCCAATTAAGAATATGCCGGTAATTGTTCAGGCAGTCACATATCTTGTCCCGGCAAAGTATCTTATAATGTATATGAAGGGGATTGTCCTGAAAGGCATTGGGTATAAAATTCTCTGGGTACAGATTATATTTTTATTTTTATATGCCTTACTGACCGGCATTATAAGTATGAGAAGGCTGTCTTTCAAATTACCCGATAAATAGAGGAAAATCATGATCCGATGGAATATAATTTTTTCTTTTGTTAAGAAAGAGTTCAAGCAGATGCTTCGCGATCCCAGGATGCGTCTGGTTCTCTTTGCCGCGCCTGTAATTATGCTGCTCCTCTTTGGGTATGCGGTAAGCACTGATGTGCAGAATGTGAACATGGTCATTCAGGATGATGATCAGACCCAGCAATCAAGGGCGTTAATCGAGAAATTCACATCCTCGAAATATTTTTTGCCTTACGCTTATATCAAATCCGATGCAGATGTTCAATCCTACATAGATACCGGCAAAGCGGAAGTATTTCTTCATATTGAAAAAGATTTTTCAAAAAAGATCCGCTCCGGTAAAACAACTGCCGTCCAGCTTATTGTTGACGGAACTGATTCGGGAAGGGCGGCGGTAATTGTGTCCTATGTCAATATTATAACCTCGGGCTTTTCAATGGATTTTCTGCAGACCAGGATCCGTTCGCTGATGCTGAGCAAACAAATCAATTCGGCTTCACTTAATAAAAATATTGAGCTGAAAGAAAGGATTCTTTTCAATCCGGAACTGACAAGCAAGAATTTTTTTCTTCCCAGCGTTCTTGCGCTTCTGGTTTCAATGGTTACGATAACGCTGACCTCCATGTCAATTGTCAAGGAAAGGGAAACCGGTACCGTGGAGCAGATAATTGTTTCGCCGATGCACCCGATGGAACTTATTGCCGGCAAGACAATACCTTTCGCCCTTGTCAGCTTTGTAATTGTTTTTTTCATTACGCTGATAACGATATTCTGGTTTAAGGTGCCATTCCGCGGAAGCTTTTTGTTTTTGATGTTATCCGGTTTTATCTATATATTTTCCACAATTTCCGTGGGACTTTACCTCTCTACAATTTCAAAAACCCAGCAGCAGGCTCTACTGTCAACCTTTCTTTTTTTCCTTCCGTCCCAGCTTTTTTCGGGCTTTGTTTTCCCGATCTATGCTATGCCCGTTGTTATGCAGTGGATAACCCTGGTTAATCCGATGCGCTATTATATAGAAATTATCAGGGGTATATTTCTAAAAGGAATAGGAATTGATATACTGTGGAGAGACATTCTGATGCTGACTATCCTAGGGGCCGTATTGTTCTTTCTAAGCTCCAGAAGGGTCAGCAGGAGACTTGAGTAGCAAGATATAATGGAGGGATGCTTTGGATAAAGCTGTTGATGTTGAGGGGCTTTTAAAAAAATTCGGTCATTTTACGGCTGTCGATCATATATCATTTTCGGTGGAAAAAGGGGAAATTTTCGGATTTCTCGGCCCGAACGGAGCCGGGAAAAGCACTACTATTAAAATGCTTTGCGGAATTCTTCTTCCGTCGTCCGGGAAGGGGCATGTAGCAGGTTTCGACATAATTAAAGAACAGGAAAAAATTAAAACGATAATCGGCTATATGTCGCAAAAATTTTCGCTTTATGACGATTTGACGATTGAGGAAAATCTTGATTTCTTCGGCAGTATTTACGGCTTGAAGGGAAAATTCCTTAAAAACAGGATTAATGAAATCCTGGGTATAATTGGAATTAAAGAAGACAAGGATACTATGGTAAACAGTCTTCCGATAGGGATCAAACAGAGGCTCGCGCTTGGAGGCGCTATCCTTCATGACCCTCCGGTATTGTTCCTGGACGAACCGACATCCGGCGTTGATCCGATCATGAGGAGGAATTTTTGGGACCTGATATATGAATTTTCCAGCCGGGGAAAAACAATTTTTGTCACGACTCATTATATGGATGAAGCCGAGCATTGCGACAGGATCGCTCTTGTTATTGCCGGTAAAATAATCGCACTTGATACACCGGCGGGGTTAAAACAAACCCTGCCTTATGATGTTTATTCTTTAAAAACCGAAAAATTTATCGAAGTTTTCGATATGGTTTCCAGGTATGAGTTTGTCCATGAAGCCGCCATATTCGGAAGCGACATTCATATTTTATGTAACAAAGACTTCCCTCTGAAAAAAGAGCTGGATGCGGTTATAAATAGTTCCAGAACGGGGAATTATATTCTTGAAAAAATTCCGCCGACTCTCGAGGATGTTTTTGTAACAAACGCGAGAGCTTATGGAAATGGGACCAAATAAGGCATTTTGAAATATTTTTTTACTTCAAACGTCATAATTACGGGTATTATTAAAATTTTATTGAGGAGATATTAATATGCGCTGCCATGTTAATAGAAAGCAATTTAACGCAAAGATGTGCTTTGTTTGCGGATTGGATAATAATTCAGGGTTAAAAGCATCTTTTTATGAGACGGAAAATAATCAGCTTGTAGCTATTTTTAATCCGAATGAATTCCATCAAAGTTACCCGAACCGTTTACATGGAGGCGTAATCACAGCTATTCTTGATGAGACAATAGGGCGGGCGATAATGATCGATAATAATCAGGATGATTGGGGGGTCACTGTTGAATTTACCACCCGTTACCGTAAACCCATTCCTCTCAATGAGGAACTACGCGCAATTGGCCGGATTACAAAAAATGGGAAAAGAATTTTCGAGGGAACCGGGGAAATATTACTGGCGGATGGCAGCATAGGCGCGGAAGGACATGGGAAATATCTTAAAATACCCCTTGATAAAATTGCCGGTTCCGCTGTTAAAGAAGACTGGAAAATTGTTCAAAATGATAATGATCCGGTTGAGATTTCAATTTAACAAGCGTCTCGCTTGATCTATATTTATTTATATTTTCAGGAGATTATTTATGAATAGGCAAAAATTATTTTTGATATTGTTTGCAGTTGTTCTATTATTATGCAGTTCGTTGATTTTTGGCGAAATAAAAACGCTTACCTTAAGCAACGCCGTCGAAATGGCTTTAAAGAATAACCTCCAGATAAAGCAGATTGAATCGGATGTGAAAGCCGCCGAAGCCCAGTTCAGCCAGAGCTGGGCGGATTTCTGGCTTCCGGGTGTAAACCTTTCGGCGGGTTTGAATTATATCGACCCAACCACAGCCGATAATTCAAAGATATATTTGCCGAATATAACAAACACAAATATAACAACCCCTTTCGGAAAAATACCGACATTGATACCTAATGGGGTCTTAACTGACCAATCAGTTTATTCCGACAATTATTCGGCCGGTGTGAGCATTACAAAGTCTCTTTTTGCCGGGTTCAGGCTTAAAAACGCGATGGATATCAAAAAGATCAATCTTGACCTGGCAAAGATGAAGCTTTCCGATAAAAAAAAGGAGATTGAAAATAATGTGAATGTCTCTTTTTACAACCTGTTCCTTATCCGGGAAAATATCAGGATTACGATTGAGATGATGAACAATACAAAGGACAGGCTTGATTTCACGACCGAGAATTTCAAAGCCGGGTCTGTTGCCAAGTATGATAAAATCCGGGCAGAGGTACAGTATAAAAATACCTTTCCGATCCTGACAAGGGTAACAAATGCCTATATGACTGCAAAAATCGCATTCTGTAATCTTATCGGGGTTAATGATTCCGACAGCGTCGAGTTTATCGGGGATCTGATCGATTCGACAAATTATGTTTTTTCAGAGACGGATATGGATGTTTTATTAAAAGAGGCGATTTCAAACAGCATCGATATCCGTACAATCGATTATTCCCTGGAATCGCTTAAAATCAATAAAGAAATCGCGGCTTCAGGGAAATACCCGGTTTTAAGCGCTTATTTCAATTATCAATACGATTACAGGCTTTTTAATCCAACAAATACCGACAGGACTTTTGTGGGATCATGGAATACCGGGCTTCAATTTTCCATGCCAATAGACCAATGGCTTCCCGTTTCAAAAACCGCGGCTTCGGTCAGCGAGGCAGACGCAAATATAGCTAAACTCGAGTTTTCAAGGAGCCAGATAATCGACGGGCTTAAGCTGCAGCTTAAAACCTTTCTAATGCAGATGAAGGAAGCCAGGGATACTATCGCAAGCCAGAAAGAGACCGTCAGGCTTGCGAAAATAAGCCTTGATCTTGCTAACGAAAGGTATAAGGTCGGTGTTACCTCATCCATAGAAGTTACCGATAATCTGACCTCATATAACCAGGCGGAAGTGGATTACCTCCAGGCTATATATGATTATTATTCCAGCAGTATGAGGCTGAAGCGTCTCGTCGATTAGCAAGTGTGCCCTGCGGCATCGTGCCGCTTGGCGAATGGAGTTCGCCAATGTTTGCATTGTAAAAGTAAAACTCTCATGGAACATCCGTGTTTCCCAGGTAACTTGGGCTTGGCGAACTATACCGCATAATGCGGTATGTAGTTGTTCTCAAAGTAAAGTTCACATTGCGTGTCCATGCGCAGTTGTTGAGCAGAAACTGAGCCTGACGAAGTGTCCTAAGGGTTCAGAGTAGTTTATTTTTTTATAATATCCAGGATTCTTTCAACCGTATAAAACGATCCGGTAAAAACATTGAATCCCTTCGACGGGTCTTTTTGCGGCTTAATAAGTGAAATATCGCTTAAATAATCTACATTTTTCAGCTTATTTAACAAGCGGAAAAGCCTTTCACCGCCGCTTTTCCTGTGAGAAATAAAATCATAAACAGTTATCTGCGTAAAGAGGGATGAATTGTCCTCTATTATTCCGGCGATTCTCTCAATCTCTTTATCTGCAAGGATTCCGATAAAAAGATGATAATTATTTTCGGGCATATAAACTGTAATGGTTTTAAACAGGCTCTTCAGTGAAGAATCGTTATGGCTTACATCTATCAGGTTATTTCCGGCGATTTCCATACGGAAAGGAATTCTTAAAGCCGCCGCCGATTTGATAAGCGTGCCCTGGTTCTTGAACATGCCTGCGGTGAGCTTGCCGGATCCGTCGAACTGTGAAATTATTAAACAGGAAAACAATGCCAGTAGAAAATTTTCGATAAAAACATCGCCGATTTGGGATAATTCTATATTCGTCAGGGTTAATACCGATGATTTCATATTAATCGAAGAATCCCAGACGCTTCCGGACGGGCTTCTGTTTAGAACATTGTAATGGATGTAATCCGGGAAATAGTAAAGTACGGACTGTTTTTCCAGAGCTTTTTCTTTGATTATTTTCAGGGCTTCATTTGCCTGCGGGGCCGAAATCACCGGTATATTATGCTTGATAATGCCGGCTTTTTCTCCCGCGATCTCCTGCAGAGTATTTCCAAGTATCGCAGTATGGTCATAAGCTATTGAAGTGATGACCGATAAAATAGGCTTGCAGTAATTTGTTGAGTCAAGCTTTCCGCCCAACCCTGTTTCAAGCACAACATATCCGCATTCTCTTTCAATAAAATGCGCCATCGCGATAAAGGTTAAGGCATCGAAAAATGTCGCCTTAAATTCTATTATTAATCCGGAAAATCGGCTGACTAAACCGGAGAGGCTTTGATCCGAAATATCCGCGAAATTTATTTTTATCCTCTCATTTATCCGGAAAAGATGAGGGGATGTGTAGAGTCCGACATTAACATTTGTCGAAAGCCCGATTAATTTTGCCAGGTAAAAGGAAGTGCTTCCTTTCCCTTTAGTACCCGCTATATGCACGATTTTAATATTCGAATCGATAAGATTTGCCTGGTCCAGAAGCTTCTCGACCTTTTGCGGATCATAATTACTTCCGCTATATTTCTCAAAGCCTTTTTCATTATCGATCAGTGAATTGAGGAAACAGGCAGCTTCAAAATAATCCATTAAATTCTCTCTTGATGTCCTGCGACATCGCTTGCGGAGTTCTGTATAAATTAACTTGCCACTACTTACCGCGGAATATTTTATTATTAAACAGACTGGTTTGGATGAAAGGGAATAATATTTGGTATTGAAAAGTTATTCCTTATAGGCTTTGCTTCTTGCAAAATCGATAGAATTGGCCTTTGCAATTTCAGGTTCTACCGTGTTTGATTTTTCATAAGCGGAGATTGCCATTTTATAGCTTTTTACAGTTTCATATGCTTTTCCCTGCTTAAAGTACCATTCGGCAAAATCCTGAATAAGTTCCCGGCTGGAACTTTTAGGTAAGTCAATACCCTGGTTTGCTCCATCTCTTACTTTGAAAGTGCTGGAAAAATCTTTATTTTGATCTTGATGACCTTCAGGCTTTTTCACGGAGTTTGTATGAGGAATAAAAGCGACTCTTTCAACTTTCATAATAAAACCTCCTTGTAGAGATTTCTCCTTTTAACTTATTTTTGGAGGCGGTGGGAATCGAACCCACGTCCTGAAACCGAAACCGATAAACCTTATCCACAAGCTTGGCTTTATTTTATTTTCGAAATAAAACGGAAACAAAGCAAACCGTTTTATTCCAGAGCCGGATAAATTTCGGACTCCGCCCACCGGCGAAACGGAGCCTATCCCTCATTTATGACCTATTAACAATCCCGAAGGAGAGAACCGTTAACAGGTGGCAGCATTAAGCTGCCATTGCATAAGAATAATTATCTTCTGCACTTATATTTTTGAGCAGTTTAAAGGGTTACTCAAGCCCTGCTTGAAGCCTATTGATCCCGCTGTCTCAGTCGAAAGCCAAACGCCCCCCATATATTGTACTATAACTTATTTTTTACTAAAAATCAAGATTCAAACGATATATTTTAAAAACAATTCGCCTTTTCTATTATCGGAAAGATCAATGGGAATGTTTAGGGTTTTCCGGAAAAATTTTAATCATTTATTAATAGAGAGATGTCTAACGGCTTTACCGTATGAGTCAATGATCCCATAGATATATAATCAACACCGCTTCCTGCCAGTTCAACAAGTCTTTTTTCATCGATATTGCCGGAAACCTCGGTATATTTCCCGGAATTGATAATTTTTAACGCTTCATTAACCATTCCATTGTTCATATTATCAAGCATTATGATATCGGCGTCAGTTCCCATCGCTTCTTTTACCTGATCGAGGGTTTCTGTTTCGACCTCAATAACTTTATCGGGAAAGTTTGCCCTGGCAGCCCTGACGGCTTCTGTAATTCCGCCTGCGGCAAAGATATGGTTTTCCTTTATCAGTATCATATCATAAAGGCCAAGCCTGTGATTGCAGCCCCCGCCTACATTGACCGCGTATTTCTGAAGTTCCCTCAAGCCGGGCATGGTTTTACGGGTATCGAGCAATTTCACCGGATAACCATGGACCAATTTTACGAGCCTGTTTACTTTTGTGGAAATTCCGGAAAGCATCCCAAGAAAATTCAAAGCTATCCGCTCACCCATAGTAATGGATAGAGCTTTTCCGGAGATTTTTGAAATTACATTGCCTTTTTTTACAATGTCGCCATCCGTTTTATAAGGTTCAACCGTAACCGAAGTATCAATCCTGGAATAGACATATTTCAAAATATCCAAACCGCATACGATTCCTTCTTCTTTCGCTATTATTTTTGCGGAAACGATCTTTGTTTGATCCTTAAACAATGATTGCGATGTGATGTCACCGGAGCTTCCCAGGTCTTCCGAAATTGCCAGATCCACAATCCTTTCAAGTAATCCGGGCCTGATTGAGGTAATATTCTTCGGAAAATCGATTTTTTTATTTGACAATTTAAGCTCCTGGCGGTTTTTTAGGATACGGCCCCTATGCTGCGGCCTTAGGATGCAATCCATAGACTGCGGTCTTAGGATGCTATCCTTTGGAAGATATAGTGACTGATGCTTTCCTGTACCTGGTTTGACATATCCGAAAACCGGAAAGCGCAGAACTTGTTTTGATAAGCGACTACAAATGCATCAACAAAAACGTCCTTGCCGTCAAGGATAAACTGCATATTTTTAACTTCAGCGCCCGGGGCCAGTGAATCCGGGGGAAATGTGCCTATCAGTTCCACGGCTATTCCTCCGAAACTGATGTCTTTTATCAAACCGATAATTAGCTGAGAATTGACCGGGGATCTGAATTTTATCCCGATTCTCTCATTAGGATTGGTTGTATCTACAGAAACCCTTACAAATTTTCTTTCTGGAGGAGTGCCTTTTACCTTTTGATAGGTATCAATAATGTAATTTGAAACATACTCTTCACTTGCATTGCTTTTTATAAAACCGATCACGCCAATCTGAATAGCAAGGGTAATATACTGTTTTTCAATTGAGCCTATAAGCAAAATTACGGCTGTATTTTTTATTTGTTCGGCGGCGTTGGTTTTTATTTCTTTAACCAGATTAAAAACTATGGAATAATCTTCCTGAATTACATCAAGAACTGCAATGTCGCACTGCATAGTCTTCATTTTTTCCAGAAGTGATTCCGGCCTTTCAGCATGATAGAGCGAAATTCCTTTCGGAATCAGCGCGTTGACAAAGGTATTCCTGGCATAATATGACTGAGTATAGATAAATACATTCATAATAGATCCTTATTCCGAAGAAGCTCCGGTAAATCTTTTTTTGATCTCTTCAGTAATCTTTTTGGAACTGGCTTCGGGTATTCCTTCCGAGATTAAATCCTGGACTTTAAGGTTTTTTATTATATCATAGTTTAGAAATTTCTTCAGTATAATCTGTTTTCTTTTTACTCCAATTCCCGGGATTTTTTCAAATATTGATTCAAGCGTTGATAAGTCTTTTGTTTTATTATAAAAGCTGTTCGCAATCCGGTGTGATTCATCCCGAACCTGCTGTAAAATATGCAGAGCGGGAGAGTTTTTGTCCGGCACAATCGGTTTATCCTGAAATAAATTATATATTTCTTCGTTTTTTTTAGCAAGTGAAATTACATTTAATTGTATACCGAGTTCATAAAGCGCCGACTGGGCAGCATTCAACTGTCCTTTTCCCCCGTCTATTAAAATCAAATCGGGGAAATCGCCGTTTTCTTCATTCAGCCGCTTATAACGGCGGAATACAGCTTCATGAATCATCGCGAAGTCATCCGGGGTTGATTTTGATCTTATTTTAAAATGCCGGTAATTTTTTTTATCCGGTTTGCCGGCGTAAAAGGAAACCATCGACGCGACGGCGAACTTACCCAGAATATTTGCAATATCGAAACCCTCGATTCTCATCGGCAGCGTGTCAAGTTCAAGGGTATTCTGCAGGAGTTTCAGGCTCTCGGAAGTCTCAACCTTGCTTAACATCTGAGCCATATTGAGGCTTGCGTTTTCTACCGCCATCCTGATAAGCGCCCGCTGTCTTTCACCCCTCGGGATATTTATTTTGAGATTTATATCAATTTTTTCAAAATACAGATTTAACGGTTCTACGATATCCTTATATTCTTCCGCAATTACAAAAGATTTGACTTTATCATCAATTTTCCTTGAATATTCAATAATGAAGTTTGTCATAACGTCGCTGATATCCTCATCGAGCTGCAGCGACGCCGAATAGCTCCTTTTCCCGATCATCCTGCCTTTACGGATTATTGTTATCACAAAAATCACCTTTCCCATTTTTGTAAACAAACCTATAAAATCAGTATTCATGTTTGCATCAAAAAAGACATTCTGGGTTTCCTCAAAGAGCCTGATCGCGGAAATTTTTTCCTTTATGAGCTGGGCCTTTTCAAACAGAAGGTTTCCCGATGCCTTTTTCATTTCGGCATCAAGATCTTCCAGAAGGCTCCCTGTTTCCCCGGATAGGAAAAGCAGCGCAGCTTTAACCTGTTCCCGGTAATCCTCATAACTGACTTTATGAACGCATGGCGCGGTACATCTTTTTATATGGTAATTAAGGCAGGCTTTGCCGGGCATTTCAAAGCATGTCCGTATCATGAATAATCTTTGCACAACATCAATGTACTGCCTTACCGATCTTGCGCTTGTGTAAGGACCGAAATATTTTGAACCGTCCCTTCTTTCTTCCCGGCTGAATACGATTCTCGGGAAATCATCCTTAACAGTGACCTTGATGAACGGATAAAACTTATTATCCTTGAACATTACATTATATTTAGGCTGGTATTCCTTGATCAGGTTGGCTTCCAGTATCAAAGCCTCAGGTTCGTTCGCCACTTTGATGTAATCGATCAGGCTTATGTTTTCTACAAGGAAGTAGGTTTTTAGCTCTTTTCCCGATTGAAAATATGATGAGACCCTTTTTTTCAGGCTCTTTGCCTTACCGACATAAATGACTTTCCCGTTTTTATCCTTCATCAGGTAAACACCGGGGCTGTCGGGCAGCGTACCGGCTTCGGAAGGCTGAACGAATCCTTCCATCTTTTGAATATTGCCGTTAATATTTTGTATGTTTATTTCAGGTTGTTTATTATCATTCATAAATATTTATCCTATATTAGTTCAAAAGGGGCAGGTTCCAAAATTAATATAATTTCAACTTTAACTTGTTAATATTATTCAATTATTAATCATTGGTCAAACAAATAACAAATATTATTGATTATAAAAGGAAAGATCACAATTGAGAATAACTTTGAATATCACTATATTTTCATAGAAAAAGCTATAACCGTTTGATCATTTTAATTCCGTGTTCTCCATCCGGATAATAACCAGGCAGAGAATGTTTTTCTTCAAATCCTAAATTTTTATATAACTGAACGGCTCTAAAATTGCTTTTGCGTACTTCAAGGCTCATTGTTTTGAAATCATGCCTTAATATCCCAAATTTCATCTCCAGGTAGGACCTGGCGAATCCTTTTCCCGAATATTCGGGAAGGATACATATCGAATACAGTCTTATGTTTCTGCTGTTTTTTCTGGTGAAATAAGAAGCCCACCCGACGGATTCAGGCTTGCCGCTTTTATTACCGGGTTGAATTTCAATTAAATCCACCAGGACCGAACCCATAGGGTTCCTGAGGTACCATTTGATCTGGCGGGGTTTTAAGCGGTCGTGTTTATTAAAGCATATTCCCTCAATTTCATCGATCAACCGCCAATCGGAAAATTCCGCCTTCCTCGATACTACTACCGTATCAGAGCCCATCGAACGCTTCACCGAGAAGGTATTTAATGATCCATTCATAAATATAAGGCGATTTCTGGTCCTCAAGACCCTGGTCGATGTTGGGATTGTCATTAACTTCTATCACGTAGAACTCGTTGTCGACCTCTTTCAAATCCACCCCGTACAATCCATCGCCTATAGACGCGCCGGCCTTTTGCGCCGTATCAAGAAGCTTCGGGTTAACCTGGTCTATATCCATTCCTTCAACCGTGCATTGAAGGATTTTACCCTCGTGGTCATGGTCGACAATTTTCCACGCGTTCGGGTCCATTATATACTTTACGATTGAGATCACTTTTTTGTCCAGCAGAACAACACGCCAGTCAAACCTGCTCGGAAGATACTGCTGAACGATAATAATATCCGATCTTCTCAGGAATTTCTTTCCCACGCGAAGGAATTCGTCAGGCGTTGAAACTTTTTCCACATAAGCAGAGAAGCTTGAATTCGGGGCCTTTAAAACGAGAGGAATTCCGAGAGATTCGAAAAAATCCCTCGCGTTCTCGATCGTCAATTCGTCATCTTTCAAAAAAACCGTGGAAGGATGCTGTACATTGTCTTTCTGAAGGTGGGAATACATATTGACTTTATCCGAACAGATCCTTATATCGGAAGATTTGTCAAGTACTCTTATTTTATTCAGCTCCGCCATACGCGAAATCATATAACTGGTGTTAAGAGGATCGGTAAGCGCCCTTATAAATATCGCGTCATAATTTTTCATGTACTTTATATCATCCTTGAAGATAAAATCCAGGTTATGGCCCAATTCCAGAGCGGCCTGCCGGAAATTAAAGAGGGAGTTTAACTCGGCCGCCATCCGCAGAGTACTACGTTCCGTAAAAATAGCTATTTTTGCCATTCGCCCATTCCCTCCAGCATTTTCTTTTCGTTTATGCTTAACGTATCATAATCAAGCGGTTCGATAGCGCTTAAAAGGTAAGTCTCAAGAGTCACTATTACTTTGATTTTCATCAGCGGCACTTTGAAAGTCCGGAAAACGCTCATCGCAAAATCCTGGTACTCTTTTACCATTGTTTTCCCCAGGATACACCTTATGGTGTCAAGGCGGTAATCTTCCGGCGGTATTTTCTGAATGAGCGCGAGGTATTTACCGGAAAGAGTCAGGGATTTTATTTTATGTTCATAAAATTTCATGTTATCTATGATATATGAATTGCTTGATATCGGGTTCATAGCATAGCCCAATACCGGGAAATAATCGATTTTTGCCTTATCGGTCAGGATCTGGTATTCGGGGATTGGAATATTGTTGATTTTTGCCTTTTCCATTGCAATCGCGATGATATAAGCGTCAAGGCTTTCCTTTGTGGTCGGATGAACATTGATTCCGCTAAGCTGGGATTGAAGGGTTTGATAGTATCCTTCAAGCAGATATGTGTAATCGCCGTAAAGATTATAATACGAATCTTTTTCACTCAGTAAATCCTCGTGAGTCTTAAATAGCCAGATTTCGTTCATAATTTCTTGTTTTTTTAACCTCCGAAGTTTAAACCCAATTTCACAATTTCACCGAATCTTAACAATCTTGAGGCTCGACTTGTTTTAATTTCTTGCAGCCTTCTGCTCTTTGCTTTTAGTGACCGGGAAAAATGTAAAATTGCGCTTATTGTGTAAGGAAAGATTATAAGGAATATTGTGGAATATATCAAGAGGTTGGGGGAATAATTTATTTCCGGTTAAGCATGAAATTTATAACTGCCTCTGAATAAAGCCGGTTTCTTGCAATGGATGCAATAGCCTATAAATTTTTGCCGGGAGTTTTCCAAAAAGCGATTATCAAAACCTTCGCCTTAAAATTGCCCCAAAAAATATATTTGACAGACCGTTAAAGGCCATGCTATAATCTTACCAATGGGGAAATGTGCCGTATAGCGTTATGCTTGCCGCGAATTTCCCCTTTTTTATTTATTTAGTTTACTATGTCTTATTAAGGGTGGATTTGGAGATTGATTTGGATTTTTTTATTTAAAATTGGTAGTTTAAGAAGTTTGGATATATTGAGTTGGAAGAATTTTTAAAAATAAGTAAAATTAAATAATAGGGGTGAAAATAATGAGTGTAATGAAAGGTATAATAGCTTCTACAAATGTGGATTCAGTAGGTGATCGATTTACAAAAGAAGCTATTCTTAGTATGATTGAACAATCGAAAAATAATTATATAAGAGTAACTTATGAACATGACCCTAGAAAAATACCAATTGGAAGAATTATTGATACTCAATTAATAGAATTTGATGATGGAAATTTTGGAATAGAAAATACTTTTGAAATTTTTGATGGAAATAATCCAGTATGTGATGATGAAAAAAAGAGTTAGTTATAGAAAATTTTGAAGATTCTGAAAATCTAACTATCTATTATGATGATAGTTATGTAAATAATAATTATTTAAATAAAATTGAAGAATTAAATAATTCTATACAAAAGCATAGCAATTTAAAATATTTTGGTAAAAAGTCAATAGAACCATTAAGTATATTAACAATTGCAGGTGTCTATATTGCTGGTAAAATTTTTGAAGGATTTCTAAATAAAATTGGAGAAAAAATATATTTAAGTTTATCAGATAAATTATATGAAGTTTTAAGGTTACAAAAAAATAAAGATGAAAAAGTATTAGAATTTTCTCTTAATATCAAAAAAGATGATAATTTATATCGTATTAATATATTTTTTAACTAATCCAACAAAAGATGATATTAATATTGTTATTAAAAAAGGTTTCAAAAAACTTGATGAACAAATAAACAATTATTTAAATCCCTCAATAAAAGAAATTGATATAAATTATAAAAATTGCAAATTTGAAATTACTTATATGCTTAATGGTAAAGCTAAAATATTAATTCCAAAAGATGAATTTAAAATTATAGATATAATTGTATAATAATTAAAAAAACACCGTACAACGGCCTTGTAGAAAAAGTTAATTTTCAGACAATAATCTCCTCTTTTCAAACAACCTTTGATGGTTTTTATCCTTAAGCAGGATGAGATGTGTGGCGGGTTGAAGGAGTTCGGGTATTTCGAGGTGTATGAAATGATGCTGTTCGCTAGAGGTAAACATGAAATTTATTAAAGATCAAATTATTTCTGGTACAGAAATTGATTCACAAGGTGAAAAGTTAACTATAAAAGATTTAGATTATTTAGCTGAAATTAGTAATCCCAGAGTAAATCTAGGTCAAAGGCATGACTTATCATCAGACAATATAGGCTATATTGAAAATTTTAGAGTTGTAAAAAGTGAGAAATATTCAGATGAATATTTTTTAATTGGTGATGTATATTTTAATACAGATTCAATTGATGAAGCTCTCAATGGTTTTAGCTTTTCGTTAACAAAAGTTATTTATGGTGATGCTTCAAAAGAAGCATTATCTGTGTTTATACCATATCCTTATTATAATAAGGATGATTTATTAAAAGATATATATAATAATGATTCAAATATAATAGTTGGGAAGTGGATTAAAAAAGAAGCCGATCCTTTATCAATAATACTAATATTAGTTAATTTCCTTTTAAAACCTGTATGGGATTCTGTCTGGAAAGATAAAATTTATCCAATTCTTATTAAAAATATTAATCAAATAAATAAACTAATGAATAGTACTAATAAATATAATATTATCCAAATTTGTTTTAATAAATATAAATTCTTAGTTTATTTTATTCCTGACAATGATAATAGTCCAGAGTGTTATCTTGGAGTTAAATTATCTGATGCTATTAACAGAGCTTTTGAATTCTCAAAAAAATATGATAATATTTCTAAAATTAAATTTTTGTTTGATACACCAACAAAACAATATATACCTTTTATGATTGAACTAAATAATGGAGAATTTATTAATATACTAAGATGAACAGCATCACTTCGTACAACGGCTATGTAGAAAAAGCTTATTTCAGAAAATAACCTTCCCTTCTCAAACAACCTGTAATGGTTTTTGCCCTTAAGCGGGATGAGAGATGCGGGGGAGTTTGAAGGAGATGGCTGGAGGGCTTGGGTAGTTCGGATATTTCGAGTAATACGAAATGCTGAATTATTTGAAGATAAATACACACAAATCTTTACGGATTATATGGAGATAAATATGATTGAAAAAGATAAGTATGAAAATTTATTAAATAATTTTGATTTAGGGGCATCAACTGCAGAAAATGATCCACTTTTGGAGGCTGCCAAAATTGAGACTCAAGAATTCTATGATTTATATTGGAAAGATCGTATTGATATAATTAAGGGAATAAAAGGTTCAGGAAAGACTGCATTATATAGACTATTATTTTTTATAAAAGATTATTCCATAGAAAAGAAAAATTTATTTTGTATCTTTGGTATTGAAGCATCAGGTGATCCGGTATTTCGTTTATTTTATCAAGAATTCGAGAATTATACTGAGATTGAGTTCGAAAATTTTTGGAATATTTATTTTATCCTTTTAATAAATAATTTGATTGAAGAAGATAGTTCATTAAAAGATAAGCTAAAACTTGATAAAGATATTATAAAAAAAATAATAAATTCAATGGGAATAAAAATAACAAAAAATCAATATTCTTTGAAGGATTCAATAAGTGGAATACAAATATTATTTAATTCAAAATTAAAATTTGGGGTAAAAACAGATATAGATGAAAATCTATTACCAAAATCTGTTACTCCATTAATTGAAATTGAACCTCATATCCTTGAAACCATTAAAATAAAACCTATTTATATTACTGAATTTAAAGAAAAAATTACTAAAATATTAAGTAAACATGATATTAAGATATGGATTATGCTTGATCGTTTAGATGAAGTTTTTCCACATCGCAGTCATATTGAGAAAAGCGGTTTAAAAAGTCAATCAGATTATCACTTCATTATATCTTACTTTATCAAACATGCTTACTAATTCACAAATAATTCAAGTCTGGACAAATAGTTATACTTCAAATGTTATAACCAATGTACTTACAAATATTGCTGGAACTGGAACAGCCCCAATTTGGCAGACAGTATTTTTTGATGATTTTAATAGAGCGGATGGAAATTTGGGTGTAAATTATATCCTATCTAATTCAAACTCAACAACATCACTTTTAAGTAATATGGTCTTTGTTGAAAATACAAATTATGTTTATGGTTCAGGTAACAATTCTTATTATATTATTTTATATTCTCAGCCAATTACAAATAATAGAATTCGCTTATCATTTAAACTTAAAACTTTATCATTCGATGGGAATGGATTTAATATCGGTTTGGGAAATGGTAATAGAGGACAATATGATATATTAGGAATGACTATTATTGGTTCTGGATTTACACCATTTGGATTAAATCCAGGTTTATTTTTAGGTGGAACAGGTAATTATACAAATATGGCTTTTCAAACATTGCCTAATACTTTTTATAAGCTAATATTAGAAATTAATAGAAGTTCATCTAATCTGATTGGTGAAATAAAAGATGATTCTGATAATAGTATAGTTTTGGGTTCTGTAACATTAACTAATCAAACTTTATTAAGTATATTAACAAATAATTTAGTAACATTAAGTTTTATGTACCCTGGTAATGTTACAAATTATCAGATTTATTATGACGATTTCAAGATCGAAAAGTTTGAATAAATTAGTATATTTTCTTTAATTTGTTGTCTAATTTAGAATAAACTAAAGCCATTTGATGGACGTTTCAAACGGCGTCCTGCCGTTTTTATACCGACAATGCGGTAGTGTCAAGGATTTTGCGCACATTTTATAACCCTCAATCTGACAATGAATTATGAAACTCTTTCATTCGTTTGAATATCATTCATCAATTCCATATTCAAATACTTCTTCTCACTCCAGACCGAACCCGCAATATGCCTGAGCCTGGCAGCTACCAACATCAATGCCGATTCTCCATCAGGAAAAGCTCCTACAACCCTTGTTCTTCTACGGATTTCTTTCATTATCCTTTCAAGGCCATTATTGGTCCTGATCCTTTTCCAATGTTCAACCGGAAAACTATAATACGAAAGTGTTTCTTCAGTTCCGGTTTCTACCAATTCGGCAGCTTTAGGCAATTTCATTTCCTTTAACTTTGAAACCACCATACTTTTCTTTCTCCTGGCTTCTTCAATGTCCTCCTGCGCATGGATCGCTTTTAGCATCGTCGCTACTTCTTTCACTTTGCCCTGCGGTACTAAACTAAAAACATTTCGGTAAAAGTGTACTACACATCTCTGCCATTTTGATTTCGGATAGAAGTCAGGTATGATCTCAACCAAGCCTAATACTTTGTCCGATACAATCAGCTCTATGTTTTTCAGACCTCGCTCCTTCAGGTATTTCAGAAAATTATTCCAGCTGTCTTTATCTTCCTTTGCTCCTTCTGCTACACCAATTATCTCCCTGAAGCCTTCTTCATTAACTGCTATTGCTACTAATACCGAGACATTTTTAACCTCACCTCCCCACGTCCGCTTGAGCCATATCCCATCCATATATACATACGCGTAATGACCTTTTATTGGTTCTTTCCGCCATTTATCTATTTCATCATATATCTTTTTATTTAGGTTACTAATGGTGCCGGGTGATACCTTTGTTCCCCATAATGCTTCTGTGATATCTTCAACCCTCCTTACAGACACGCCCGCCAGATACATCTCAATTAATGCTTCTTCCACCGATATCTCACGCCTTTTATATCGCTCAATAATCGCTGTTTCAAATGTCACTTTCCGTAGCTTGGGAATTTTCAATTTGACTTCACCGGCTCTTGTTAATAGTTTTCTCTCGTAATGTCCGGCTCTGTTACCTTTCCGCTGATCGTTTCTCTCATATTTCTGTGCATTACATAGACTATCTGCTTCAGCGTCCAGCATCGCGTTTAATGTTTCTTCAACTGTTTGTCGTACAAATTTTCCCAGATGATCTTTGACTTTTTCCTCGTTAATTTCGATAATATTATCAGTCATATTAAGTCCTCCTTCTGACTTTTTGGTTTTTGGTCGAACCTTAATATCGTCAGATTGAGGACTTTTTTTTATCCCTTTTTAAAATGTGCGCAAATATTATACGTTATCAAGAGGCTACGGCTGCGGTGCTCGGGTTCGCCCGTTAAAGTATTATTTTTAGAGGTAATTTTCAGAATGACACATTATTTGGTGTATAGAGAAAATATTATTAACGGGCTCACCAAACCCGCAAACCTAAGCGCGTGGAGCTGGCGCTAAGGTTTGCGGGCTTCGTATAGCCACACCGTTGTACGCAATTTTACACGATTTTATTTTTAAAGTTATAAAGATATTTTTTTATAAAAGTTTATCTTTTAATAATTATTTTGTTAGGAGAAACGATATGTGGTTATTTATCATTGTAACAATTATTTCATGGATTATTTTAACCTTATTAAGAGTTGGCCTCCATCTTACACTTGCCAATGGATTTAAAATTAAACTTGCTAATGGTCATTGGATTTATCTTATTCCACAAATAATTTTGATAATTATTTATTCTTACATAATAGTTATTTTATTCCATAATTTTGATGCAATATATTTTTTTATTATGGGTTTAATTTGGCTTGTGCTTGTATTGTGCTTTGAATTTATTGGAACATTAATTATCCAAAAAAAGAGTTTAGAAGAATTATTTGAAGGTTGGAAGATATGGAAAGGACATATATGGACTTTGGTATTGCTATCACATTTAATTATTCCTTTTATTATTAAAGAGTTTCTTAAATGATGTTTTGCTCTATGCATGATTTGTGCAAAACTGCGTACAACGGTCTTGTAGAAAAAGTTAATTTCAGGTAATAATCTTCCCTTTCCAAACAGTATGTTTGTTTTTACCCTTAGGCGGGAGGAGAGACGGGGTTTGGCTTAAATGAGAAAGCGGGGGGCGAGATTTGCGAAGATTGTATATCCCGAGTTATATGCAATGCCGGATCAAAGTCGTAAATTAATATAGCCCCGATATCCGTACCGGTGTATAATGTGCCCTGTTTTATTTCAGATAGGAGAAATTTATGGGAAATGATATTACAAATGGTAGATTGAAAAATAAAAATATTACCATTTTTCTGCTCTCAATAATAGCCATTTTTCTTATATTAACCATTTCGATAGCTGGATTTGTTTTAGATGATGGTGGTAAATCGTATTATTTTTCTTCTTTAAGAGGGGAAAAAGTTGAAATATATGGCGGTCATGGTCTCTATCAATATGATAGTGTTCTTAAAGCAGTAGAGTTTAAAGGATACAACTGGATTAATATAATTATTGGTTTACCATTATTTGTGTTGGGATTATATTTATTCCATCAAGGCAACTTTAAAGGACAATTAATTCTTACAGGTCTTTTTACCCATTATGCCTATAACTATTTAATTGGTGTGATGGGTAATGCTTTTAATATTATGTTTTTAATTTGGACAGCATTATTTTCATTATGCATATTTGGATTATTTTTTATTTTAAAAAACATTGATTTTAAAACATTACACAATAAATTAGAAAAGAGTTTCCCCAGAAAAAGTCTTTCTATATATATAATAATATTTGGTTTATTATTTTATATTCTATATTTACCAAATATTTTAAATTCTTACATAAATGGTAATCCACCAACATCATTAGAGATTTATACAACTCTTGAACTGGCTTCTTTAGAAATGGGAATAATGGCGCCACTAAGCATTATTGGCGGAATACTTTTATTTAAAAAAATTGCTGCTGGTTATATAATTGTATTAACTTTAATTTTTACTTCTATTATGACCTTTTTATCTTTAAGTGTTTCTGCTTTATTTCTTTATTTCTTTTATCATAAAGGGGCTTTTAATTTTCAATTTATTTTATTATCGATAATTTCAATTGCTTTTATCTCAATAAGTTATAAAAATATCAAGGGAGAAGATATATCCTTATAAAATTGTAAATAAAGGAATTAAGAATCGCCATCCGCGGCTTAGATATTATACTGAAAGTTCGATCCGGCCATGACAACGGCCCTGTAGAAAAAGTCTAATTTCAGGTAATAATCCTCCATTTCCAAACAGTCTGTTTGGTTTTTGTACTTAAGCGGGATGAGAGACGCGGGAGTGGTTTTGGGGAGTTCTGATATTTTGTATTGTTTGCCATTGTATGGCGGCTTTTAATAATTTCAGTTTTTATGATTTAAAATTGTAAAATTATTATTGATTTAATTACAGCTCATATTTATAATTAAGCTATGGAGGGATTCATGGATACAATTACAAGAGAAAAATCAGATTTAATGGAAATAATAAAAGATTTTCCTGAAAACAAACTTATTGAGTTATTGGATTTTGCTCAATTTTTAAAATTAAAGAAACAGGTTGAAAACCAAGTAAATCTAACATCATTTAATGATAAAATTATTAAAGAAGATAAAAATCTATTAACTAGATTAGCTAAATGATTAAGATTGAAGAAGTTATCGGTATACAAGAAAAACTGATCGAAAGCTTTGGTGGAATTAAAGGTTTAAGGGATTTGGGTTTACTTGATTCTGCTTTAAATCGTCCTTTCATAACATATGAGCAAAATGATCTTTATGATTCTATTTTTGAAAAAGCCAGTATTTTGATTCTTGGAATAATACAAAATCATCCATTCATTGATGGGAATAAAAGAATTGGTTATTTTGTATTTAGGGCTTATTTATTATCGCAAGGATATGATATAAAAGCGAATGAAGATGAAAAATATGATTTTGTTATAAAAATTGCTAAAGGGGATTTATCTTATTCGGATATATTAAAATGGTTAAATAAACATAGTATTGAAGCATAAATGTGCCATACAACGGCATATAACGGCGGCTATAATGCCTCATGCTTGCTCGCTTAGTCCCAGGCATGTCAGGGCTTCACATGTTTTGGTTTTTGCCCTCAAGCTGGAAATGTCAAGAGTTTTTCCCATATCTGCGCTCGGGTAATTTCCCACCCCTTCCACAAGAGTTTTCCCCATACCTTCCACGTGAGTATTTCCCATAGTGAGGAGGCAAAGAATGGTTACTCAACCTCCTTATTCAAATTTTGTATTCTGTAAGATTCTCCGCTCAAGTTATAAATATTTGAATGATGTAAAAGCCTATCCAGAAGAGCGGTTGTCATAATCGGGTCTCCCATCATTTCAGCCCAATCCTGAAATCCCTTATTCGATGTTATCACAATTGATGTCTTTTCATACAATTCACTTACAAGACTAAAGAATAGATTTGCCTCCTTCTTTTCGATAGGTGTGTAACCTATCTCATCAATGATTAATAAGTGTGACTTCATCATCCGGTTCAGCCTGAAAGCAGAGCTTCTCTGGATGTCCGCCGTTTTCAGAAACTTAATGAGAGTAGTCATCCTTTCAAAGCAGACAATATATCCCTTTTCAACTGCCCGGATTCCGATACTAATTGCCAGATGCGTTTTCCCCAGCCCCGGAGACCCAAAGAACAACAGGTTATGATGATTATCAATCCAGCAGAAATCCAATAGCTGTGAAACATCCATTTTAGATATTCCATTCACTTTTTCAAAATTAAAACCTTCCACATCTTTGCGGACCGGGAAGTGTGCTCCTGCCATATTCCGCTGAAAACGTTTTTCCACTCTATAATTCAATTCCAGAGAAAGCAGCCTCTGCAGAAAACTCAGATAAGACTCTTTTGCCTTTTCAGCCTCACCAATTTCCTCATCAATCCGTTTTATCATACCCTTCAACCCGAGAGTTGTAAGCGCAGTTATGATTTGTTCTCTTATCTTCAACATTGCCGGCCCCCGATGGAGTCACAGAAACTCTGGTATTTCCCGATGTCTGATTTAGCTACTTCAAGATAGTGTTCAGGATTCACTGAAGGCCTGACAATCTTTTCAACATTCAAGGGTATTTCTGCCTTTTCTGTTATAAAACAGTTCAGGTAATTATCCCACAAATCCTTCATGGAATAACTATCACTCTCCAGGCAGTTTGAGATCGCTTGTGTAAGCTTCCCGGTATCAATTATCTTGTCCCTGAAGTATTTTCTTCCGGAAAGACATTGGTCCCTTACATAACGATTGAACTTCCTGAAATTACATTCAAGAAAATCCTTCCAGCCGGGAATATCAAAGTACCCGCTTACTTCTTCTTTCAATAACTGCACAGTCTTTCCCATTTCCCGGATCATTGACCTGTTGGTTACAATCTGCCCCGGAATCACTGAAAGCCGGTATTCGGCGATTTGCTCTCCCGTTATCCTGTCAAAGACAAAAAGCCGACTGCCCGTCTTGTAGATGTCCACCGAACCGTTCCTGTATTTTTCGGGAATATCATACTGGCTTGCATCAACTGCGATCCGGCATTTATCGCTTACACTGCGCTCTTCCCTTGCTCCTATCCTGTCTTTACGGAATATCGAATTCCTGACAGATTGGAGATATGGTCTTTCCGTTTCAATCTCTATCAGTGGTATTTTCATTGTAGCCTGGGATATTCTCCCGTTGGCTTTTCTTTCCAGCCATTTCATCAGGCTTTCTTCCGCTTCCATTAAACTGTTGAACTCCCGGACTGAGAAGAAACCGTGCTTGATGAATTTGACTACGTTTTCAATCTTTCCCTTACTTTCCGGGTCAGCAGGTCGGCACACATACATTTTAAGACCCATTTCCCCGATGAAATACTGAAAGTCTTTCGTGTAGATGATATCGCCTGAGTTCTCACTCGCAACCATCGTGCAGTCCTGATCGATGACAAGTTCATGCGGTATCCCGCCCATATATGCGAAACAGTCCAACAGATGATTGATAAGGTCTTCTGTCCGGAATGGCCTCTCCTGGAGGGCCGCATACTTAAAACGACTGGCGGATAACACCGCGGCAAATATGTAATACCTTCTGCCATATCTGTCGGTATATTGACCGAAATCAAGCTGGAGCTGCTTTCCATATGGCATGTCAGGCACTTTTGTGTAATACCGTCGCTTTTCATTCAAGGTAAGCTGCCCGCTTTCAATCAGGTAATGTACGAAATTCCTCATCGTATTTTCATTCGCCGGTAGTTTGCCTTTTACCTCCAATAAATAGTCATACAAAGCAGACATATTCAGCCGGATGTAATCATTCTTTTCATATACTTTCAATATGTCTGTTTTTATTCCTTCGAATTCTTTTTCACGGAAAGAGAATTCCATCAGGCTTTTCTGGTATTCGGAATCGTTCATAGCCCAATATTTTCGGACTGTCTTAATATCTATTGACAGTTCCCGGGATACACCATTTTTACTTTTCCCCAAAAGTTTCAGTTTTTTTATGTCCTGATACATAATATTTTTCACCATTCCTGCCTTCCTTTAATGAATTTTCATTAAAGGTAATCTTCAAGCCTCTCTATGGGAAATCTGTTTGTGACAGGTATGGGAATTTCATTTATTGCTACCCTGGTAAATTAGTTTATCATTTCCACAAGCGGGATGAGAGACGCGGGGTGGGTTGAAGGAGATGGAGGGGAGTGGTTTTGGGGAGTTCTGATATTTTGAGGTGTATAAAATAACCTTGCAAAGGAGAATCTATGAGTACAAATAAAATTCAAACAGTTGGATTGAAACCTGAAGGAATCAAAGGACGAATTGCTGGTATAATAATGAATTTTATACATAATAAACAATATAAAAATATTATCAATAAGTACATAATTGATATAATTGACTCAAAAAATCAGGCATCAATACTTGATATTGGATGTGGAGGAGGAAAATTAATAAATATTCTTTATACAATGTTACAAAATTCAAAAATCTATGGAATTGATCATTCAATTGATATGGTTAATCTTTCAAAAAAAATAAATAAGAAAGGAATTGTAGATGGAGCAGTTGAAATTATACAAGGTGATGTTAATAAGCTACCATTCTCTGATAAATTTTTTAACATTATAACTGCTTTTGACACTATAAATTTTTGGAAAGATTTAGATATTTCTTTAATGGAAATTAAACGAGTTTTGAAACAAAATGGTATTCTTTTTATAGTTAATGGCTACCCGAAAGCAGGAACAAAATGGTATGATTTTGTAAAATTTAAAAGTGATGATGAATATAGAGATTTTTTGACTGAGAATGGTTTTAAAGAAATAAATATAGTTATTGAAAATAATACTATTATAATACAGGCATTGAAGTGAAACATTTGCAAGGTTACTTCGTACAACGGCATTATATGAAAAGTTAATTTCAAGTAATAATCCTCCCTTTCCAAACAGTCCTGTTTGGTTTTTGCCCTCAAGCGGGAGGAGAGACGCGGGGCGTGTTGAAGGAGAAGGCGGGATGGTCAGTGTCAAGTAACCCACAGGGGCCGAAGGCACCGCACGACCCCAGGCAATGTTAGGGCTTCGACAGTTTTGGTTTTTTTCCTGATTTGGCATGTTTCCCACACTTTCGCTTTCCACGACAAATTTAGATGTTTTACGAAGGTCATATATAACGAGTTGGACGAAATGTCCTGCCGGCTTTTAATTTATAAATAAGAAACAGCTTGACATATAACATTATTAATAGTACTATATATAATACTATTAATAAGGAGATTATTTTATGGTTCATACTATTACAGCGAATGATCTTAAAACAAAAGGGGTCAATGCCATCGATGAAGCAACACATGAAGGAAGCGAAGCATTTATATCAATCCGAGGTAAAAATAAATTTGTTGTTTTATCTCTGGATAAATACAACTACTTAAGAGAATGCGAATTGGAAGCCGCATTATTTGAGGCAAGAAAAGATATAAAAAATGACAAATTCTTTATAGAATCCGTTGATGATCATATCAAGAGAATTAAAAATGCCTAAGATTTTTTATACTGAAAGTTATAATAAAAGAGCTTCAAAATTTATAAAAAAATATCCTGAATTAATTGGACAATATGAAAAAACATTAAACCTAATGGAAATTGATCCAAATCATCCTTCATTAAGATTACATAAACTAAAAGGAAAATTGTCTGAATTATATTCAATTTCTATAAATATTTCTTATCGAATCACAATTGATTTTATAATAGAGAACGGCATCATTATTCCGATTGATGTTGGATCTCACGACGATGTGTATTAATTAAATAGGCAATCCGCAGCGCCTGGCAGGCTTCTAACGTTGCAATACTGTGTAGCCCCAGGCGATAGTTGAAAAGCGGAAAATATTTTCGGTGTTAACAATTAACTTTTTGGTATAGTAATAAAAAGATAATTTATACAAATTTTTGCAAATATTATTCATGCGGCTTAGCTGGCATTTCTTTATTTTGTCTTTTATATATAATAAATCTCACGATTCTTTCTGGCCGGAACGAAATGATATTCGACCGCCGGATAACCGATGATAAGGGCATTGTAAACAGCCATTTTCTCAGGTATCCTTACTATCTTATTGATCGCCGGGTAAAGTCCTGAAAACATTGCACTGATAGTGCCTGAGTAGCACGTGCCGAGTCCTATCGAAGGAGCCATTAAAGCAACCGTCTGAGCGGCAAGGTCAGCATCGGTCTTAGCCATAAATTCATGCTGTGGCCCGAGGAAGAGGAGAAGACAAGGAGCATGAAATAGCACCGGATCCATTCCCTTCTCAAAGGCCTCGGCTTGTTTATCGTATACCCGCCCTAACTCAGAGAACATGAAATAAGTTTCCTTGCCTAGGACTTTCTTCATTATTAATGAAAAAGGGAAACTATTGATCTGCTTCGACATTTTTTTCGACATTTTCATCCCTATTTCTGTGAGTTTTTTTAAAATCTCAGGTGACCATATGACAATAACGTCAATATATTGTTTATTATGACCTGTCGGCGAATACTTAACCGCCTCGACCAGTTTATAAATGTCCTCCTGTTTTACAGGCATTTCTTTATAGGATCTGACTGAACGCCGGGCCATTATCAGATTTAATGCTGCTTCTGAATCGGGGATAGAGGAAGCCCTTCCTGTTAAGGCTATGTTGCCTACCGTTATTGCTCCCTCTGGACAGGAGGCAGCGCAGTTGTTGCACTGGAAGCAAAGACGCCTAACTATCTCATTTTCTAGATTGTCAAGCCCTGCCGCCCGGGTAATAGGACAGACCAGCAGGCATTTATTACAATTAATGCACTTCCCACTGTCGATAGATAATTTAATAACATTCCCGCGTGGCATTTTTTCATTCTTTTTCATTATCAAACCTCCTATCTGAATATTTAAAAATCCCAATTTTTGTTATATATACTTAAAAATATAGGTTTAAAAATTAAGCTTTTTCGTAAGTATGCGATTTATTTATCGTTTATTTTTTTCCGGCTGATATCGAATTGTTTTTATCAAAGGCTATTGATAAGGCTGTTCTTCATTAATATCACCTTTATAACTTTTAATAAATGCAACATCTCCAACATCAACAGCCTCAAATAAAGTTTTCATATTGATTATTTCCCTTTCACTATTTTTTAATCCTGAAAAATAATAAGATATTAATTTTAGAATAAAGTATTGAAAAAATCATGAAAAGTGATTTATTATTTTATTAACCAATGGAAAATTCCAATTTATGAAAATGATAATGCTGATACATTAAGTCAAAGAGTCCTTAAGCGGGAGTAGAGAAGCGGGGCGGGTTTGAAGGAGAAGGCGGAGGGTGGGTTTGGGTAGCTTGTTTATTTCGAAATATGCCATATTCCCCATGTGTTAGGATAGTTGTCGCCTAAAATATTAGGGGATAAAAAATGAATAGTCAAATCCATTCTGAGGAATTCAGGAAAGTTATTGTCCAAAAAATTAGTATGCCTGGCGGGAAAACAGAAGCAGAATTGAACCAGAAGCCTTTTATAAAAGGAGTATTTATCATATTGTCAATTATTACCTCTAAATTAATTGCTGCGGGATGCTCGTCGAATAAACAAAAAAGCTTCTGATCCCTGCCGGGAGATTAATAAAAAGCGGAAATACTGTTAATATTTCACCGGATACAAAATCATTTACACCTGAAATATAGGAGGATCTTCGGAAAAACCATTCTTGCTTTCTTGGGAACCAACATCAGGATTCCGGTAACAAGTTGGGTCAGAATCATCAACCCATTATAGCAACTGGTATCCAAATTACCTTTATTCCATCCATTAAACAAAAACGGGCGAACCCGAGGGCCGCAGCCCAAAGCGTATATCCGCGGTTGTACGAAAGGCTTGGCAATTGATTAATGATAACTTTATATTTACTTTTTTTATTTTTTGTGGATTTTACATAAGTGAAGGAACCATTCCCTTTTTAGTATGTTTTATATAAGCTTTCTGATAATTATTTGTTATGTTATTTATTAATAACATAACCTCCAATTGTACATTTATTATTTCATTTTCCTTTTTTTCAATTATTCCTTCTTGATTATTGATATAAAATCTATATTCTAAAGATTGTTTAGTATTTGTAAAAAAATATGGTAATAATTTATTATCATAAGAATTATTAGTTTCAGTTATATCATTCCCTTTATAAATATTTTTAATGTTGATAGATTGAATAATAAACTCATTTGTTGATTTACTTTCTATTTTAATAATATTATTAAATCCAAATCCAAGATCATCATCATCAGCAATATATATTTTGTAATAATCATTGTTAGCTATATCTCTATCAGTATCAGATAAATCTGTTACTAAAAAATAAGCTTCAGTCATAAAAGGTTCTTTGGATGGACAAGATGATAAACATGAAATCATAAATATTGATAATAAAATGAGAAAAAAATAATATTTAAAAATAAAAATTTTAGCCATAATATACTCCAACTTTTTATAAATTAGAAAAATACAGCCACGAATGGCGGTGTTAATTTATAAATTATTTATCCAATTTAAATATTCCCCTGATTCATTCTTGTTTAAAATATTAGTTACTTTTTTGTATGAACTTGTATCATTTATTTTTTTGAATAAAATAGGGGATAATTTAACAATATAATCAGATGAATTAATATTTTCAAAAATATATCTCTTTAAACCATCAATATGAGAAATATAGGCATCCCCTTTGTAGTCAATCGAAGCTATAATGCCTTTAATATACATTATTTTTATGCAATTGTTATTATTATCATTATCCCATAAAGTTTTATACAATTGAAGAATATCTTTTTCACCCCATAAACCTTCCTTTGAAACAATTTTATTCTGAATTAACGTTTGCATTAATAATTGACCAAGACCATCTAAATAATATGGTACAACATTATTTTGAGGTCTTTGATAAATGTTAACTAAATCAATAGTCTTGCATTTTGCTAATTTTATAAATTTTACAATTAATAAATCAGATGCAATTGCTCCTGCTTCAGGTGTACTTTTTCCTAATGTTTTATATTCAACAATTAGTTTTTCTATTTTATTTTTTGTCTCAAAAACATAGATTTTAATTACAGTTTGTAGATTTAAATAATTCTTTTCAACTGTTCCAGTTATTATATAATCATACCTATTTTTAAGTTGATCATTTAATTCAATTCCACTCGTTCTTTTTGCGCTTACAATTGGACCAATATTTTTTACACAAAAAACATAATTCACTGGTTCAATATCAGATTCTATAAAAAGTCGCTCAAATATATATAAAGGTATTGATCGAGAAGTCCTGCCAATATCGTCCTCTCTTTGTTGTGTTTCAACTTTTGGCATGTTCATTTGTTTAATACTAAAATCAAAAATAGCAACTTTACTATTTCTTTTGATATTTGGAAATAACCAAGAAGCATCATTAAGGCCAAAAGCCCAAATAGGTTTATCAATTGGAATTGAAACGATATCATTAGAATTTAAAGCCCATAGTTGTACTGAAAACAATAAAAATAAAGATATAAATAATTTGTGAATCATAAAATATCCTTTCCATTTATTTTTGTATCATCAAGCCCGCCAAGGAAGGCGGGCAAGAAAACAAAGTCCAAGCAGTTTATGGCGTACAACTCGATATATACGAAACAATTCGTATATTATTCTAAAAAATGTGTAATATACGAAACCTGCCGTATATTACTTTACTTTTAGTATATATTACGAAACTTAGTCTTGTTTTATAAAGTATCCAGTGGACATATAATATTCCTTAATACTTTATTACTGATATAAGTGTAAATCTTTGTATTTTTAATGCTTTTAAACAATAGTTATTATTATATCATAAATCAGTTTTGTAATTTAAACATTATATTATAACATAGTTGATCCGGAATAGTATCACCCAAAAGGGGTGATATGGATAATCAAACTTTTAATGATTATAATGTTATACAATTATTAAACAGCAAAATCACTTAAAATCTGCCGGTCAACGGACATAAATATTTTTATTATAACATTTTAATTTATTGATTGTCAAGAATCATTTTGTAAATAGATATAACCTCTCTTCCACAAACAGTGGACTTTTGTAAATATTCAGAACAGCCGGCCAATAACCAAAAAGAACTGTCAATTTCAGATTATTATTAATCATAAAATAATTTCCCGGCTGTTCTTCTCTACAAAATACACGAGATAGTAAAGCAGAGATGAAGTGTCCTTTTTGAGAGCGAATTGGAGGAGCGCCCAGCCGATCTGTATGGGAATAAAATTCCGTTTGAAACACGGATGTGAGTTAAAGGAGGGCAAAACCAAGTAACAACGGGAACAGGATGCTCCATGACATCCATCCAATAATTATGCAGCCAGCAGAGTGTCAGCTCGGCAGCGGCACGATGTCGCACAGCGGAGAAAGTCATTTCTGCAAGCACGTACGGCATCGTGTTAATTGGTAAACTAACGTTCGCCACTGCCTTATAAATAAAAATAAATCTCTCATGGTGCAGTCCGTACGCCCGTTGTTACTTGGTCTCTTAAAAAGAGGACTTTTCATAAAAGTCAGAAGGGGGACAAGGATGTCCCATGAGATTCTTTTAAATTTGAAAAATAAGCGCCGAACCCCGTTCGGCGAGTAACACGATGTTACATAGTGCAACGATTGCGCAAATGACCTGCCCCCTCGGTCGGAATTTCCCTTATAGTAAAAAGGAAAATTGTTTTGGTTTATTTATATATATAGAACATCCGAAAATAATTAATGTGAAATTATCATCGCTGCCATTGAAGGAAAAGGAGGTTTTCATGCTTTTTCAAAAAGAAGTAATAATAGAATCGAGGAATTCATTTTTAAACTATTTTTCCGGTAAAATTGATTTTGCGGTAATTCTGGGCTCAGGCCTTTCTGAAATTATACAAAATTATGAGATAATAAAAGAAATAAAATTCGAGGATATAAAGCATTTGAAAACTTCTCATGTCGAAGGTCATAAAAACAAATTTGTGATAGTGAAATATGGAAATAAAAATATTCTGTTTATTGTTGGAAGAGTACATATGTACGAAGGCTATAGCGCTTTTGAAGTAAGCCTTGCCGCTGCATTATCAGGAGAACTGGGAATTGAGAATATTATTCTTACAAATGCTGCCGGAGGTATAAACAAAAGTTTTTGCAGGGGAAACATAATGGCTATAACCGATCATATTAATCTTCAAGGGGCAAGCCCGCTCGAAGGCATACCCGATTCTTCAAAATTCACGGATATGAGCAGGGCATACAATATTGACCTTGTTAAAGAGATGAAAAGTAAATTCGGGATTAAGTCAGGCATTTACATTGCTGTTCCGGGGCCGAATTATGAGACACCCTCCGAAATTAAATTCTTCCGCAGGGCAGGCGCCGATGCCGTAGGAATGTCAACTGTAATGGAAGCGATAATGGCAAACTATTATAAGATGAAAGTTTACGGATTTTCCCTCATTACAAATATGGCGGCCGGTGTACAGCAAAGCCTTTCGCATAGTGAAGTTGTAGAGGCCGGTAAAAAAGGCGGAAATGATTTACTGAATATTATAAATTTTATTATGGATTATGGTATATTTAAAAAAGGCGAATAAACTTAATTGAAGATTATTTTCGTGCTTAATTATAAGTTAATTATTAATTTACTGATAATTAATAATCAGTTCTTATAATAAGTTAATATATAATTGGATAGGCGAATAATCATAAGTCTTTCATTGCAATTAACTGACTTATTTATGTGTAATATCATTATAATTAACATAAAATATTGTCAATTAATTTTATCAAATAATTTTTTTTTAATAAACTATTAAAAATATATTGCAAGATAAAAAATAATATTGTATAATTTAAATTATAAATAATGGAAGCGTACGATAATTATGAATTTTATTAAAGAATTATGGGAATCGATTGCTGGTAAAAAGATTAACAATACGCGTATTGTTCCTCTTACGACCAAGATAATTCTTATCTTTACAATTTTCATACTTGTATCTAATCTCTCTTCAAATTACATCAATATGATGTTTAACCGCAAGGAACTGATCAATTCCATGAAACAGCTTCTTGTCAAGGACTTAAAAGACCTTTACAATTTCTGCAATACCCAGTTCGATATTTATCAATATAATCAGGATTTGAAAACCGCTCTTCAAAATATAGAAAACAAGGCAATCAGTGATTTTAAATATAAGAAATCGATAGGTCTTGGTATTAAGCCTGACGGAACCCTTCTTTTTGAGGCATCCGGTATAAAAAAATACGGAACTTTTACCGATACTTCCACTTTTGATTTGATTAAAAAGAATAAGCAAAATAATGTAGATAGCGGGATCATCCCGCTTGTCTTTAATAATGAATCCTATTTTGGCGTTTATAAATATAATCCTAAGTGGGATATCTATATACTGAAAGCCGAGCAATTAAATGAGTTTTATGCTGATTCCTGGAGAGTTTTCAGGGATGTTTCCTTTATCATAGTAGTGATGACGCTATTATTTTCTGTTGTAGGCATTTTTATTTTGCAGTATATTACCCGTTTTATTGGTGTTATAACAAGTGCTATTATCAAAATGAGCAGAAGTCAGTCTATGGATTTAATCGAACTTGGCAATGCCACAAATGATGAAATTACTTTCCTTGGGGTGGCTTTCAATTCACTGTCT
This sequence comes from uncultured Spirochaetota bacterium, assembly GCA_963783575.1. Lineage (GTDB taxonomy): Bacteria > Spirochaetota > Brevinematia > Brevinematales > JAOACQ01 > CAWEAK01. Next base: position 221,591 of record CAWAOD010000013.1, read on the forward strand.
AGCACTGTTAATAATCTTCTCACTATCTTCAGAAAGTTTGTCAATAAGGATATCGCTAATAAAGCTTACCGGGAAAGGGAAGTAAGGCTTGAAGGTACCCAGAGAAATTTAACGATATTATTCTCCGATATCAAGAGTTTTACATATATGACGGAAACCTTAGGTACGGATATCATTAAGCTGCTTAATATACATTACGATAGGGCTATTCGTGAAATCATCAATCTGGACGGCGTAATAGGATCGATCATTGGGGATGCTTTACTGGCTGTTTTCGGTTCACTGGAAGAGTCAAAGGATAATAAATCGCATCAATCCGTTTTATCCGCATATAAAATACAGGACGTTGCCGAATCCCTGCGATTTGAAATGCACAGGAGAAAAGAAGTTATTGTAAAGGAAAGGGGCGCTTTGTCCGATGAAGAGGACAAGGTTTATAAAGCAGTTTTGCTTGAAGTAGGCGTCGGTATTGACGGCGGCGATGTCTTTTACGGAAATATCGGTTCTTATGAAAGAATGACGAATACCGTTATCGGCGATAATGTTAATTCGGCATCTCGTCTGGAAGGCCTTACAAGGATATATAAAGTTCCGGTTATCTGTTCGGATTTTGTTAAAAACGATATCGAACAAAATGTTAAAAACCATGGTTTTTATTTCCTGGAACTGGATATAGTGCAGGTTAAAGGAAAGACCGAAGGAAAAAGAATATTCTGGCCTATATTTGAAAAGAATATTTCCGAGAAGATGAAAATTGAGATTGACAGTTTCTCCTCGGGTTTACAGTATTATTATCAGGGCGATTGGAAGAAAGCCGCGGATATTTTAGAGGGTTGCTCGCTTCCGCTGGCAGATATTTTTAAGGAAAGAGTGAATAACAATAAATGTCCTAAGGATTGGAAAGGCATATGGACAATGACAACAAAATAAAACCGCCTGCAGTAAGGGGAACTTCGGATTTTCTTAAGGAAGACCCTGCTTTACAAGTGTCAAAAGTGCAGCTTTATTCTCTTGATAGTGAGTTTGCAAAAACCAAAAACAATAAGAGCTTAGCGTTTTACCTTTTATTTATCGGGTTTCTTTGTGTAGTAATCGGTGGAACGATTTTTCTGACAATATACATACAAAATTTAAACCAGAGAATGGAAATAAAGATAAGCGATTTTGATGAATTGAATCTCAAAGACCTTCTAAACGCATCAAGAAAGAATTACGGAGACCTGCTTCAGTTAAAACAGGATGTATTAACCTTAAAACAGCAAATGAAAGGTGATCTGGCTCAGGCTCAAATTGATGTTAATAACTCCATCAAACTCATTAAGGAAAAGGGCTTATCTCCTGATGATGAAAATACCGCGATTAAACAGGCCAATGATGAAGGGTCAAAAAAAATAGCCGCGGTCAGGGATAATTATCAATCGCAGATAGATAAAAAACAGAACGAAATAAATCTTATTCAGAAGAACCTCGGCCAGTATGATCAAAAGATGATGGATGCGGCTAAAAAAAGCGAGCAGGTTCTGGAAGATACACAAAAGTTAAGCGAACTGGAACTGAATAAACAGAAAAAGATCTATGAAGATAAGATGAAAGATATGGAAGCGAAGCAAAAGAAAGATATACAGGATATTCAGGATTATAATAAACGAATGATCGATGTTCTGGTTTTAAAATATAACCCGGTAATCACCGATAAAAAAATCACCAATCTGCTAAATTCGAAAATTGACCCATCATGGAAAAATAGTTTTTCATTAAAGAATTATTCCGGTTTATTGGGCCAGGAAAGGATTTTATCGGAAAGTGATTTTAACGGTCTCAGAGGTTTAATAGGTGATTATGATGCGTTAATCTCCAGATTATATAAAGTACCTTATACAAATTCCATTCCAACGGCTCTTGCGCATCTTGATTATATTAGCGGTTCCATCGTACAGAATTATGACGATTTATGGAATAAAATGGCTGGCGTCATACAAAAGAAGAATAATATGATTGACAGCTATAGGTTTGCACTGGACGCCTACTCGAAGATTAACAGGGAAAATGGATATGTAGTCGATCCGAGAGACACAAACAGGATTTTGGTTTATATTGATAAAATCTATAACATCAAGAATGATGACAGTGGGATTGTCTTCAGGAATGAAGATGAAACCATAGCTACAATAAAATTTTACCAGGATTTTGAAGGTATTAAAGCAAAAATCGGAGAGTTATACGGAACAAATCAAATACAGCCTTTTGATAAGATATTGATTAAGTTAAAATAGGAGTTTTTATTATGAAAAGGGTTGTTTTTTTATTATTAATAATTTTAATAAATATTAACCTTTATGCTTATGACTGGCAGAGTAAGTCGATTTCACTTATAGATTCAACCAATGATAACGGTAAGACTATCGATACCGTTAAAGATCAGGCCGATAAGGTGTTTAAGGTTTCTTATATTAACAATCCCGGTGATAATGATGTTGATCTTGTTTTAAAATTAAAAGATCAATTATATAACTGGGGAGATTTATCTATTGATTCCATTCAGTTTGTTTTCTCATCAAAAGATTTATTGGATATTATTATTATTCCGACAAAACTTGAATTTGACGGTACTAATATTATAACCACGTTGCCTGCAGGTATGCTGTTTTTCTATACTGATGCTCTGCGTTATGACTTCAGGATGAGTAAGGACGGTTTTTTTCTGAGGATTAACGGCAAGTTTACAACAGATGCGGATTTTAAAAAGAAGATTATGAGCGCTTATAACGATCCGGCGGGATATTTAAGACGGAATGACCCGGCTTACCTTCCTTCAAGAGTTGATGATCTTGAGGAAGAGTTCAATACTGCAAAGCTGGATTTATCATTGAAAATATCAAATTTACAGTCTCAATTGGATGATTTGAAAGCCGATAAAACCAGGATGAAATATGCCGAAGTAAATTTATCCAGAAGAGGGTTTTTCGGTGGTTTACAAACCCCGCCGTTATCTACGGATACGATTGGTAAAGTTGTTAAGATTAAACAAACTAATCCTGCTTTTGGCGGAAAGGAAATCCTTGATCAGATTAAAAAGGATGATCCGAAATCAACGCTTACTTCAGGCGATGTTCAAATAATATTATTGGTATATTATAACGAATATACTAAACAGCAGTAATTTTAAATTATAAATTTATTTTCACGGCAAAGCTCTGCAAACCAATACCCGCTTTCTTTAATGATTCTTTTCTGAGTTGCATAATCTGTGTAAATCAAGCCGAACCTTTTTGAAAAGCCCTCGGCCCATTCGAAGTTATCCATCAGTGTCCAGTAAAAATAGCCTTTAATATTCGCTCCTTCCCGAATGGATTTATTCATTACGGAAAGATGCCTTTTCAAATATTCTATCCTCTCTGCATCTTCAACTTTGTTATTTATTAGTTTGTCCTTATATGCCGCGCCGTTTTCTGTTATATATACAACCGGATTATTATACTCATTCCTGATCCAATTTAATAGATCATAAAACCCTTGAGGAAAGACTTCCCAGCCCATATCTGTGAATTCGGCGCCTTCATAACCGGCTTTTATAATTCTAAATCCGCTTATCGGATCGAATGATTTTTTTACAATATTCCTTGAGTAATAATTTACTCCGGTAAAATCAACTGGTTTGGAAATAATATCAAAATCCTTATCTTTAATATCGTGGTTAAAGAATCTGATTTTGCCTTCAATCGCTTCAGGGTAAGTGCCTTTATAGATAGGGTCTAAAAAAAGTCTCATAGTGAAGGCTTCGGCATTTACGGCAGCTCGTTTATCTTCCGGGGTAGACGGATATACAGGCCACAAAGCATTGACGATGCCTGCTTTAAGGCTAGAGTCCAATGCACGGATTCTTTCAAGCCCCAGGCCATGCGCGAGGAGTAAATTATGCGGGACTTTAAATGCCTTAAAAATATTTTTTATTCCGGGGGCATGGCTACCGTATAAATAGCCATTTACAAAACTGACAAGCGGTTCGTTCAAAGTCATCCAGAATTTTACCCTGTCTTTAAACTTCTTTACAACAATCTCTGTAAAATCGGCAAAATAATTTGCCGTATTTCTTGTCAGCCATCCTCCTTTCCTGTTAATATACTCGGGCAAATCCCAATGATAAATGGTAATAAAGGGTTCAATTCCTGCGGATTTCAATTCATCAATCAGGCGGTCGTAAAAGTCTAGACCTTTAAGGTTGACTGTCCCTGAATCGTCCGGCAATATCCTGGGCCAGCTTAATGAAAATCGGTAGGCATTGCAGTTAAGGCTTTTCATCAATCCGGTATCTTCTTTATATAAATGATAATGGTCGCAGGCAATGTCACCGTTGGTTCCGTCTATTATTTTTCCTTTCCTGCGCGTAAAAGTATCCCAGATGGACAGGCCTTTACCGTCTTCATTATAGGCCCCCTCAATCTGATAAGAAGCCGTTACAGTCCCCCAGACAAAATTTTCAGGAAATTGGATGGTCTGCATAATAAACTCCCAAGTTTAAAAGATTTTGTTTTATCTTTCAGGCTTTCATTTCCCGGGCTACCGTTTTCATCTTAGAGTGAAGTGTATCTATATCCTTAGGGAAAACAAAGGCTGTAAACCATAATACTATTGAACATGGCAGCCAGAAAGCGGCTGAAATCGCCATTGCAGTACTTAAACCCAGGGAAACGGAAAGCATCCCTGCAAAGAATTTTCCGATGCCTGTACCGGCCGAGTCGGTAAGATTGAATATTGAAAATATCGCGCCCCTGTTTTCAGGAACATTTGTATCGAGAAGCATAGCCCTCATATTCGGCCCGGTCATTGAGACAAAAAATGCGGCTGTAAAACCGCTGAGTAAGGCGAAGATCAGGTTTCCCGAAGGCAACAATGTGAACATCATAAAAGCTATTGCGCCGCCGATTATTGTTGTAACTGCGCAGAATTTAGGTAAAAGAGATGGTTTCTTTTTAAACATATAGCCGCCGAATATTCCGCCGAAAACAATACCGATGGTATATCCTCCTCCGAAAAGCAGGAATACGGTTGTGGCCTGGCCGATAGTCAAGCCTTTATTTTCATTGAAGAACTTTACAATAAATAAGGGTATAGCGCCCCATGGTACAGTTCCCATAAGCCCCTGCAAAAAAAGATAGACATTTGTTTTAATTTTTAGCAATGATTTATAATCGGATAATTTTATAGTTTTTGGATAAAGATAACCCTCTTCAATGAGTTTATTGACAGACTCTTCCGAGGCTCCTCTTTGCGGTTCGGGCACCAAAATAAAAAACAGGATTAAAACAAGAATATTAGGTGCTGAAGCGAGAATGAACGGTAATCTCCATCCAAAGGGGGCCCCGACATACCCTCCGAGAATAAGGCCAATAATCTGCCCAACACCGATAGCCGCAGTCATCCAGGCTGTTGCCCCGGCCCTCTTTTTTTCGTCATACAGATCCCCAAGCATGGAAAAAATAATCGGGAATGAAGCACCGACACCAAGCCCCGTAAGAATTCTCAATGTAAAAAACTGCGCATAATTTGATGAAAAAGCAGTTAAAAGGCAGGGTATCTGCCCCAGCAAAACTGATGAGGTAAAAAGAATTTTACGGCTTTTTTTATCGGCAAAATATCCGAAGAATAAACTTATGACTGCGCCAAGAAGGGTAAAAAGTCCGCTCATAAGGCCTATATCCGCATCATTGACCATAAACTCTTTTTCAATCGCCGATAAAGTCGCGTTCATAACATTCTGGTCTGCGTTAAGCAAGGCGGCAACGATTATCATAAGAATCAGGGCAAGATTGCTGTTCTTTTTCATCAAGATTCTCCTTAATATTTTATAAATAATCATGAATAACAGGTCAACGGCTGCCAAGAAAAAATTACATTTTTTATTTGTTTTCAGAATATTCTTTTTCAAGTTCTGAATATGCGACTTTGCCTATGCGTGTTAAGGGAAGGGAAATCCGGAACTCAATTTCAGCCGGTATACTCCATTTCATAAGGCGGCTGCTGCAGAAATCTATAATTTCCTTTTCCTTTTCTTTTGAAGCTGCCGATGGATTTTTAAGAACAATAAAGGCTTTAAGCGCCTGCATCTTATATTGATCGGGAATACCTATAACACAGGAAAGAGAAACATCCGGGTGCCGGTCGAGAATTTCTTCAACCTGGACCGGTGAAACACTGACGCCTGAAACCTTAATAATGCGTTTCATACGCAATTTAAAATAAATATATCCATCGGTGTCCATAGAGCAGATGTCTCCGGTATGAAGCCAGAATAATCCGTCGCTGTGAATTTTTATCGTATTTGCGGTTATATCGGGACTGTTTAAATATCCAAGCATCAATGTTGGACCGGCAATACATAATTCCCCGTCATTTCCCGGAACAGCCTCGTCAGTTGTTTCCAGCGCTACGATTTTTGCCGACATATCCGGCAGAGGGATTCCTGCGCTTCCGGCTCTGTAAGCATGCTTCGGCGTAACGATACAGGCGGTTACCGACTCTGTCAAACCGTATCCTTCCAGAAGCTCCGCATCCCCCCCGCGTTTTTTTATCAATTCGTCAAACCTTTCTTTAATGCTGCCGGGCAGTTTATCACCGCCTGCATATGCCGATTTCAAACATGAAAGACTGATTTTATTCATGAGTTTATTTCTCAAAAGGGCTTCGTAAAGTGTTGGAACGCCGGCCATATACTGGGGCTGTTCTTTTTTTATAAGTTTTGCAACTGTCTCAGGTGTAAAGCGGGGGACAAGTACGCATTTTCCGCCGCTTATCAGGAATGTGTGAACGCATACGCCTAATCCGAAGCCATGAAAAACGGGAAGTATTGAAAGTATTGTATCCTTTTTTATTATAGGGCCCTGTGAAGCTGTCTGAAGCCCGAGGCAGTTGAAATTCATGCTAGACAGCATAATGCCTTTGGGTATACCGGTTGTTCCTCCGCTGTAAAGAATTACGGCGCATTCGCTGGGTGTCAGAGTAGTTGCACTGCACTTTACCGATACCTGTGAGTATAATAAGTTTTTCCACCACAAAATTCTACTTTCATTTTTTGGTGGCTTTTTGATTTTTCGGCCTGTGAGTAAATAAAAGGCAAGTTTTTTTATCGGGTTCAGATAATCGCCTATTTCTGTAAGAAGAAGGGTGTTTACTTTTGTGTTATCCAGTATTTTTTCAAAATTTGTATAAAAAGCATTCAGTGTGACTGCCCAGATGCTTCCGCTTTCTTTTAAATAGAATTCTATCTCGGCAGGCGCTGAAAGCGGGTGTATCATACTTGCTACAGCTCCGATTTTATTCAATGCGTAAAATAAAATCAGAGACTGAGGGCAATTAGGCAGGCAGATTGTAACCGTGTCCGATTTTTTAAGCCCGCGGGACATTAGGACATCGGCTGTGTGATCGATATCTTTCAACAGTTTTTTGTATGTTGAATTTGTTCCCATGAATTCATAAGCGGTAAGGCCGGGGTAATTAATAGAAGTATCGCGAACAAGCTCGTACATCGTTTTATCGGGATATTTTAGTGAATGGGGAATACCGTTGTAAAACTTCAGCCATGGTTTCGATTCATACATAAAAATCTCCCTTTTCTGATGTTGAAAAGAATATCTTTCAAACCTTTGATTCGGGAACTTCCAGTATTTCCGGGTTTTCAACCATATTTTTAAATAGAGTTATTGATTTAGCGCAGTAAAAGCCATCCGTAATCCTTTCATCAAGCGTAAAAGTGACGTTTATACAGTTGCGCGCGGAGATATTGTTATTTTCGCCGACAAACGCTTCCTTATGCATTCTGCCGATAACCATAAATATGCTGGCGCTGCCGTATTCGAAAAGGTGATGGTAGGGGGCATCAAGCCCTATGCTGCCGAGGTTTGCAAGATATACGCTAGCGTATAAAGGAATTGCCTGCATTAAAAAGTCCGGAAGTATATTATGATAATCGAGTGTTTTAATCAGCCATCCGGCAAAATTGATAACCGGTCTTGGCAATGATGCCACAATATCGACAAGTTTGTCATCTTCGCCCTTATTATCGCTCCTGGCAAAAGCAAGTTGAGAATTTACCTTATCCCTTATTTCAGACAGAGTTTCGTTTCCCTGAAAAACAATTCTGGTATTGACTTCACCGGCTTCTTCAGTGAACTCTTTTTTTACAATAAAAGTAACGCTGATGTCTTTGTGTTCATAAATCCTGTTTCCGGAGATAAACCGGTTCAATTCTGGCCGGGTCTTTAATATCCGTACAACTGAAGCCAGGAAAACATGAAAAAGCGATATCTTTTCTTCGCGTTTCTTTCCGGAATTGATTTTTTCAAGATAGTTGTGCATATTTGTCATATCCATTTTTTCTGTAAAGTAGATCAATGATTCGGTTCTTGTTTTCATAAGGTATGGAAATATTCTTCTGAAGGCGGGAAGATTTTTTTGATAAATTCCGTCTTTCCGTTTTTTAAATGCCATATCTGCTCCTTGACAATATTCTTGATATTTAACTTCAGAATAAATTGATTATATAAATATCGGAAAAAATAAATTGAACATATAGCGGGTAATTACTGTCAAAAAACGGCCATTCCGGTCATGATTAATATTATTTTATGACGTGAATACAGTTTATTATAAATCCATTTGAAAATCAAGGATTCGATTTATAAAATATTTATAATCGGACCCTGTTAATCGGGATTGATATAAAGAATGGTATTTATTTTTTCCATAACATCTGCGGTTAATTTTGGAACAGCATCAAGGGATTTCATATTTTCCACAACCTGTTCGGGACGGCTTGACCCGGTAATAACAGTACTGACATTGGTATTTTTCAAACACCAGGCTAAAGCCATTACGGGCATTGATAAGCCAAGATCATCTGCAACCGACTGGAGCTTTTTGATCATAGCCAGCCTTTCGGGTTTATAAACCATATCTTTGAGCCATTCCAGTCCATTAAGCGATAAACGGCTCCCGGCGGGTATGCCGCTATTATACTTGCCTGTCAGAAGCCCTGATGCAAGCGGGCTCCAGATTGTCAATCCAAGCCCTATTTCACTGTATAGTCTGGAATATTCCTTTTCCACCCTGTCCCTGATAAGCAGGTTATATTGGGGCTGTTCCATCTGCGGTTTATGGAGGTGGTGCTTATCGGCGATCATATATGCCTGCATGATCTGGTCCGCGCTCCATTCCGAAGTACCCCAGTATACAGCCCTCCCGCTTGAAACTATATCATGCATAGCCCAAACAGTTTCTTCAATAGGGGTTTCAGGGTCAGGCCTGTGGCAGAAGACCAGGTCGACATAATCAAGCTGAAGCCGTTTCAAAGACCCGTCAATTGCCTGCAGAAGATACTTCCTGTTCAAAGTATTATATTCATTGGGTCCTTTAGTTAAACCCCAGAAGAATTTTGTCGATATAATGTAACTGCTCCGCCGCCAGTTTGTTTTTTTTAAAACTTTTCCCATTATGATTTCGGATTGTCCGGCCGCATAAGACTCGGCATTATCGAAGAAATTTACCCCCGCATCATATGCCGCTTTCATGCATTGAGCAGCGGTATCTTCATTCAATTGAGTCCCGTATGTAATCCATGATCCCAGGGAAAGCTCGCTGACCTTTAGCCCTGCGTTTCCAAGGCGCCTGTAATTCATAATATCCTCCGTTAATTATTATATTTTTATTAACAATATTACTAATATGGCGGCATTTTGTCAATTATGATATGATGGTATTAATAACGATGATTAACTATTGTTTCAGCCCCGTTGCGTCAAATATTTTTCTGACAAGTTTTTATTATAAAGATAGATTTATCAATTAAGCAAGGTAGAAATTAAGTTATGACAAAATTAAAAGATAAAATCGCTGATGGAAAAATGTAGAGAAAGTTCTGCCCATAACTTTTTCTTATGTGAAACCGGTAAGTCTATTTAAGCATATTTGGTGGGATAGTCATCCCTATCAAGTATATGCGCAAGTCTATGGAGGAATTCTTTACGGTCGAAATTTTCCTCTCCGTCAAAGTTTTTTGCGTATGGTTTGATAATATAACCAGAGATACCTGATTGAATAGCTTCCTTAATCCTGTCTTCATTCTGAACATTGGTTATCAAAATAATTTTAATGTTTGGGTAATGAGGATGTATATGTTTAACCGCATCTATGCCATTCATTTTTAACATTTCAATTCCGCTTAAATAGATATCGGGTTTTATAGCAGCTTTATTTAATATGCTGATTGCCTGTTCACCATCTTCCGCTTCAAGAATCACATCAAATTTTTCTGATAGCAGAATCTGTTTTATAATCATTCTTATTATTTTTGATCCTTCTACAAGCATGACCTTGAAAGGAAGTCCATTCGAAGTGTTAAATCCAAGCGCTTTATTATAAGTTTCACGGCTCATTGTACTACCTTCATAAAACAAAATACTAATTAAAGAAGGCTATAAAATAAACTGTAAATAATATTAATCGAAATTTCTAATAGCAAATCATTTTGCCACTTTTGAAAGCTTATTCACTCATATAGCTATTATACCACTACCAAAAAATCATGTCAAGGGGGGTTAACGATGATTGAAATATTAAAGCTGATTTATATATTATTCAACCTTAAGCAGGATTAAAATTCACAAATAAATTACTTCCGGAAAAACAATTATTATTTAATAAATATTTAAACCCGGTAATGTATTTCTTTTAATAGAATTTCTTTTTCTTTGTCATCAATATGAATAAAATCAAATGTTTTTAATAAAAGCTAACTCCCAAATTTGATTTTTGCTATAATTTATTTTAATGTATTATATATTAATGGCTGGAGATTTAATATGAAAGAGATCAGAACTGAAATTTTAATTAAAACAATCACATCAAATGTTTGGAAATTTTTTAATGATTTTGAGCATTATCCGGAATGGAATCCTTTTATACATTATATACAAGGTGTAGTATTAACTGGAAAAATAATAAAAATTAAACTAACGCCTCCGTATGCCAAACAAATGATATTCAGGCCAAAAATATTAAAAATCATCCCAAACAAGGAAATTCGCTGGATAGGTCATTTTATTATACCTGGTTTATTTGATGGGGAACATATTTTTGAATTTGTTGATAATAAAAATCAAACAACAACTTTTATTCAAAGAGAAATATTTTCTGGAATTTTAGTTCCATTATTAAAAAAAATGTTGGATGACAACACTAAACGTGGTTTTGAATTAATGAATAAAAAATTGAAAGAAAAATGTGAATAATTTTATTACCGGTGATATCCGTTCGTTTTTTAGTTAAGGGAACACTCTTTTGAATTTGCCGTTTGATGATTCTAATATTGGGAATACTACAATTTACAAAAAATATTTATGCCTGTTTTGCTATATCATCGGCTTAAACTGTGATTCAATGGCATTTCTTTTTTTTTGGCAAGCGGTTGAATGGCTGGATTTTCTTTATCATTTCCAAGTTTAAACGATTTATTAATAATCCGGATAGCTTCAATCTTAAAGTTTTCCCAGTATTCATTTTTCTGCGCTTTACTTAAAAATGATGCATAGAGGTTGTTTTTAATTATTTCTATTATATCACTGAACTTAAAGCCAAGATGAAGACAAAGATTCATAAGCTCATCCGTCAATTCAACATTGAACAAAACCGGGTCATCGGTATTTATTGTAACTATTATTCCTCTTAAAAAATATTCCTTAAGGGGATGGTTTTTTATTTTTTTAACATACTTTCCTGTTATTACATTGCTTGTGGGGCAAATCTCCAGGGGAATTCTGTTATCCCTTAAATAATCCATCAGAACTTCATCCTTGATTGCGCTTGTTCCATGGCCTATTCTGGATACTCCTAAATCATTAATTGCGCTCCATATGGATTCGGTCCCACTTCTTCTCGGCATGTGCAACGGTTTTAAGTTTATTTTCCTTGGCTTTTTTAAAGATATGCATATAATCAATGGCAGGGCCGTTTTTCTCGGATCCGCCCAATCCGATGCCGATAATCCTTGTTGTTTTTTTGTATTTTTTGATGTAATTTAAAGTATATTCAAGGTTTGCTTCGGCATTTGGAACGCCGAACGTGCGTGACACATCGATGATCAATTTGATTGTCCTTCCGTCTTTTTGATAAATGTCATCAAAAGATTTCTCAAGTATCTGAAACATTTTTTCAAAAACGAGGCCGTTTTTCAAGAATCCTGAAGGAGAAAAGAATAATTCAATATAGTAAATATTATTTCTTTTTATGTAAGCATAGAGGTCTCTTACAAGAAGTTTAAGGTCTTCCTCTTTTCTGAAGCATGCCTGGAAAAAGAGAAAAAAGTCTATCATTTTCGAAAGGTTATGAATTTCATAAATATTTTTCAGTTCATCAACGGTTTTAATTTCTGATGATGTGTTATATTTCCTGTTCAGGAAAAAAATTGTTTCAAATGTGACAACAGCTTCCGCATGAATATGTATTTCCGTTTTCGGCATTAATTTTATCAAATTATAGATTTTATCTTTATTAAGACCGGCATCAATCAATTCATCCACTTTTTTTAGAGATTGAGTGAATTCATTTCTATCCATAACCAAGAAACTCCTCCTGAAACCCAATAAATGCAGTAGCCAATACGGTAATAAGGCCATAAAAAGTATTTTAAATATATTTCAGTTTTAACTTTACAAAGTAATAATTTACTGTATTATCGAAAATTATGGGGTAAAACTTTAAATTGATTTGGGATTCGGGATAAAATGTAACAATGGCTTTCTGTTTTTTTATTATAAATCAAATCAAATTAAAATTGGAAAAATCACAACCTTGGTCTTATAATAATGTCTCGGCGGAGGATTGAATGCAGAGGAATGGTCTTATAACGATACTTATAAGTATAATAATCTATTCAATAATAGGATATATCCTCATTACTCTTCTTCCGATTTTAATGGTTTTTATAATTATGGGCGCTCTTGTAATGGGCGTAATAATATTAATCAGGTATATAAGACAGAATTTTTCAAAAAAAAACATTGAACACAGGGAATTTGACGAGTATGGAAGCCGTAGGATCGAATCAACAATAATTGAAATGAAAGAAGCCAGCGATGATAAAGATAAATCAGGGCAAAAAAACGAAACGGAGAAGGAAAATAAATGAAAGAACAAGAAATACCCATACAGCAGATTATTTCCAGAGTAAAGCACCTGGAGATCAGGGCAAGAAAACTTGTTCAGGATACCCTCTCCAGCGAATACCACAGTGTTTTTAAGGGAAGGGGAATCGAATTTAACGAGGTAAGGAATTATCTTCCCGAAGATGATGTCCGCGATATCGATTGGAATGTGACTGCAAGGATGATCGAACCTTATATAAAAACTTACATTGAAGAAAGACAGCTGACGGTAATTTTTGCCGTGGACATAAGCGCTTCAAGTTTTTTTGGCAGCGGGAAATCGAAGAGGGAAATGATGGCCGAAGTAACCGCGCTCCTGGGTTTCGCCTCCTTTTTTAATAACGACAGGGCCGGCTTGATTCTTTTTTCCCAGGATATTGAAAAAGTTATTCCACCGCTTAAGAATTATTCCCACCTTCTTCGCATAATACGCGACAGCTGGTATTATGAGGCGGTTAACAGAGGAACAAGCCTATCAAGATCGTTTTTGAGTATTTACAGTATGCTGAAAAAAAAGGCCATAATTTTTATCTTGAGCGATTTTCTTGACGCCGGATATGATAAAGCCCTTTTAGGCCTTTCCAGAAAACATGAAATCATTCCGGTAGTTGTTATGGATAGTCTGGAAGAACGGATCGATATTGAGCCGTTGAAAAAAGAGGGGGTATTATCGAAAATTCCGGTTCTCTTTGATATTGAAGATATTGAAACCAATTCGGTACGTACAGTTGATATGAGTCTTCACAAGTATACCGAAATTCATAAATATCAGGATTATTACCGCAGGTTGTTCAAAAAACTCGGGTCTCGATTATGCGGAGATAAACAATAAAATCGATTACTTTAAAACTATGGAACTTCTTCTCCGGAGAAGGATGAAAAAAAGATAACGGATATAGCTTTACTTTAAATCTTCAATATATTTCCTCGCGGTATAAGCTGCTACTGCTCCGTCTCCGACCGCGGTCGATATCTGCCTGAGCGGGGTTTTTCTGCAGTCACCTGCGGCAAAGAGGCCTTCGATATTTGTTCTCATCATCTCATCCGTGATAATATATCCCCATTCATCTTTTTCTACTTCCTCAAACATTTCCGTACTTGGGTTGAATCCGATATAGAGGAACATTCCATCAACCTCAATATTGGAAATACTTCCGTCTTTAACATTTCTTAATTTAAGTTTTCTTAATTTATTGTCACCGATAACTTCTTCTACAACACTATTCCAGATAAATTCAATCTTTGGATTTTCAAAAGCTCTTTTTTGAAGTAGTTTTTCCGCTCGAAGTTCGTCTCTTCTATGGATAATTATAACCTTAGAGGCGAATCTTGTCAGAAAAATTCCCTCATCCATAGCGGAATCGCCTCCGCCGATAACGGCGACCTTCTTATCACGGTAAAAAGCGGCATCGCAAGTTGCGCAGAAAGAAATTCCATGGCCGATAAAATTTTCTTCGCCTTTTATGCCGAGTTTCTTAGGTTTCGACCCTGTGGAGATTATTACACTGCGGGCCTTATAAACCGCTTCTTCTGCATGGATTATGAATAACCCGGTACCGGAATCTTTTTCAATTTTTTCTGCGTAATTTAATTCAAATTCCGCTCCGAATTTTCTGGCCTGTTCTTCCATTTTTTGTGAAAGTTCAAATCCGTTGACGGTATCCGGAAAACCCGGGTAATTTTCTATCAGATTGGTTATAGCCATCTCGCCGCCGGAGCCGAGCTTTTCTATGACAAGCGTGGATAGAAGCGCCCTTGATCCGTAAATCGCCGCGGTTAACCCGGATGGTCCCGCACCGAGTATAATTAAATCATAAAAATCCTTCTTATTGCTATCCATTTTAACTCCTGTAATTTTAATAATTGTTTGCTCCCTTTTAATTATTAATAATAATAAAAGAAAACAAATATTGCAAAAAATCTATTGCTGGTTTTAACAGTGTTTTTGATAATAACAGCTCAAAGGGATTTTTTATTTTATTTCCCGGAAAATGGGTTTTACAGGATAGTCCATCACAATGGGAAATCCGGGAATTGGTATTCTGTTTAAATGGGATATTATATAATTCCGGCCAAAAATGTAAAATACCTATTTACTTTTTTTGATTTTTCGTGTAAAATAAATGCAATAGTTGAAATATTAACTTGTTATATAGGTATATTTCCGGATAATAATTTATTAAGATATTTCTTTTACTGGATTATAATAACCTATCCCAACAAAAATGTTTGTGGTATTATTAATGCAGAATAACAGGAGACCAACTTGATCCATATCTCATCTTAACTTGGGATGAACTCCAAGGAATTACAACTGGGTCAAGCAGCCTCCCCTGAGCTAGCTTGCGGTGGGCCGAGCCTGCCCTGAGTTTAACGAAGGGAACCAAAGGGTCACTCTTGTTAAACTGAAATAATAATTTATTGATTATTTAAAAATTTTGGAGGACGAAATGCTGCTCAAGAAATTACATAGAGTCAGCGATTATGAATGGCTTATTCCCAGGCAAGATGATATGAATGTCGACGGCCTGATCATCGGCAGTCAAGTTCTAGTTGAATCTATGGATGATATGGTATACCAGCAGCTTAAAAATGTCGCTTCATTGCCGGGTATTCTTGATAAAGCGATAGTCCTTCCTGATGCGCATTCCGGGTACGGTTTTCCTATAGGATGCATTGCCGCTTTTGATAGAAACGACGGGATAATCTGCATGGGCGGAGTCGGATTTGACATCAATTGCGGAGTGAGAATGGTAACCACAAACCTGATATATCAGGATATAGAAAAAAAAGTCGAATCACTTATAAAGGCTTTTTATAAAGTAATACCATGCGGTCTGGGTTCTGTCAGTAAAATAAATCTTTCAAAAAAAGAGATCAGGGAAATACTTGTTGAAGGAGCGCGTTGGGTTATTAACAATAAAGGAATGGGTAAGGAAGAGGAATTGGATTATATGGAAGAAGGAGGGGCAATGTCCGGCGCTGATCCGGATTATGTCAGTGATGAAGCGGTTAAAAGGGAAAAAAATCAGCTTGGGACACTTGGTACTGGTAATCACTACGTGGAACTCCAGATTGTTGATGAAATTTTCGATATAGAAAAAGCCAGGGTCTTCGGACTGTTTAAAAACCAGGTTGTTGTAACTTTCCACACTGGTTCCAGGGGATTGGGACACCAGGTTGGCATGGATTATCTGCAGATTTTTGCAAATGCAGCCAGGAAATACAATATTTCTGTTAAAGACCGGGAACTGCTTTATGTTCCGGTTAATTCGGATGAGGGAAAAAGATTCCTTGGAGCGGTCCGGGCGGCGTCAAATTTTGCTTTTGCCAACCGCCAGGTGATCAGTCATTATATTCATGAAGTATTCAACGATGTAATTAAAGATGTGGACACAAATACGATGTACGACATCGGCCACAATACAATAAAGGAAGAAACTCATAAAATCGGATCGTCGAAAAAACTGGTTCTTATTCACAGGAAAGGAAGTACCAGGAATTTTTCAGGAAAAATGCAGGGCCTGTCTAAACCTTATAAAGTCTCTGGACAGCCTGTTATAGTCGGAGGATCCATGGGCACTGCCAGCTATGTTCTCGTTGGGAAGGAAGAGTCTATTGATAAAACATTCGCTTCCACCGTGCATGGCGCGGGAAGGGCCATGTCAAGAAGCGAGGCTAAAAAGGCCTCGGATTTTGAACATCTTGCAAGGGATTTATCAGATAAAAGCATTTTTTTAAAAACTAAAAGTAAAGACAGCGCTCTTGAAGAAGCGCCATATGCTTACAAGGATATTGAAGAAATTATCCAATCCATCACTAAATCCGGCTTGTCCCAGAGAGTAGCCAGAATGAAGCCGATCGGCGTTATGAAAGGATAATGAATAAAATGGTAAATTTGAGTTTTATCGAAAAGACATTGAATGTTAATGCCGTTCATTCCGGCCTGCCTGAAGGAAAGAAAATCTCAGGGTTTATTATTGATTCAAGAAATGTTTCATCGACGCTTTTAGCAGCTTACGATTGCTATATCGCAATAAAGGGTGAGAGGTACGACGGCCATGATTTTGTTTTGGACTGCTTCAACAAGGGAGTTCGTTATTTCATAATAAATAAAGAATATAAAAATAAATTTAAAAAAATGCTTCCGCAAGCTGTCCTGTTCCCTGTTACGGATACGGTCAAGGCTCTCGGAATGCTGGCAAAAAAATATAAGGAAAACCTGTTTTCGAGTATTTTAGCCATAACGGGAAGTTCGGGGAAGACAACAACAAGGGAACTGGTTGTAAAAATCCTGGAAAGGAAATACAAAATTCATACCGCCAAAAAAAATTTTAACAACGATATCGGCCTGCCTTTGACTCTTCTTGAGACTCCTCCGGGGACACATATTACAGTTGTTGAGTTTGGAATGAACCATCCAGGGGAGATAGAAAAGCTTTCAAAGATTGCGGAGCCTCTGTGCGTAATAATAACGAACATCGGGTATGCTCATATCGGCAACCTGGGTAGCCTGAACGCTATTGCAAATGCCAAAGCCGAGGTATTTTCCGGTATAAACGGGCATGGTTATGTTTTCTTAAACAGGGATGACGATTATTTCGGTTATTTATCGAAGATATCGCCCGTTGAAGTTATAGATTTCGGGGAATCCGATTTAAAGATCATTAAAGATAAAGTTTTGGATGGATACAGGCTGTCATACCAGGGAATTGAATTTGATTTTAATCTTCCGGGCAGTCATAATCTATTAAATTTAGCGGCAGCGCTGAAAACAGGCAGTTTTTATCATGTCGATCCGTATGATATGATTGACTCCGTTTCATCTTTTATTCCGGTACCGGGAAGAAGTGAAATCATAAAAAATAACATTACCATCATAAATGATTGCTATAATGCGAATCCTTCTTCCATGAAAGCCGGGTTATCTCTTTTATCAAAATCAAAGGGAAGACGAGTTGCGATACTTGCTGATATGCTGGAACTTGGTAAATTATCAACGGAACTTCATACAATGATAGGCGGCTTTATCGGCAGGGAGCATATGGCCGATCTGGTTTACGCTTACGGCGGTGAATCGAAGGCGCTGATTGAAAGCATTAATACTGCGGGAATTGATGTCCGATGGTTTCCATCTAAAGAAGAATTAACCGAAAATATTTTGAAAGCCGTTAAAATTGGAGATACAATACTGGTTAAGGCTTCCAATGGAATGAAACTCGAAACGGTAGTTGATGCTCTTAAGGAGAAATTCTGACAAGAGGCCGCTGGTTTTTACAAGAGTGAACAATTTTTTCAATATTATATTAAAGAGCCGTGATTTGAAAGTAATAATAAAATATTTCAAAAGGTTTGCTATTCCTCTGCTTTTATTGTCTTTGTTGATGGTATTTTTGTATCTGCTCAATTTTCTTGCGATTAACTGTACAATTCAATTTAAAAATCTGGAAATAAGTTCTATTCTGCCCGACGGTATTTTATCCGGCAAGCATCCGGTAACCCTGCCTTTATCGGAATTATCCACAATAACAACCGGTTATATCTATACAGGGAACTTCGATTATCATCCTCTTTCCATAACAAAATTGAGAATTATTCCCGATGATGATTTTCAATATATTAAAATCAATGGAAATGAGATATCTCTTGCCGGGATAAGCCCGGGGAGACTTAAGGACTGGAACAGCGGATTTGTTCTGGATATCGGCGGAGCTGTAAAAAATGGAAATAATACCATTGAAATGAAAATAGGCGATCATGGCGGAAGATATGGTTTAAATATTTTGAATGCTGAATTTTTATTGATCCCGTTAATGCTGTCAATTCTTATAATTATTTACCTGACTGCCTGTGCTTTGTCAGGTTATATCCTCAGGAAACTTCGCTTTGACTGGATTACGATAGCAATATTTTCAGCCGGAATTATTGTGCATCTGGTCTTTCTAACTAATACAAAATTTGATCAATACTCATATGATCTGTTTGAAGGCGGGACAGGGCATATTAATTATATTGAATATGTTGCAACAAATTACGCGCTGCCGAGGCCGGATATCGGCTGGGCTTATTATCACCCTCCTCTTTATTACATTTCGGCGGCTATTGTTTATAAAATAGCTGAATTCACAGGTATCAGGAATGTTTATAAAGCTCTTCAATCATTTTCCATGCTGTATTATTTTGGATTTTTGATTTTCGGACTTCTATTCCTCAGAAGGGTTGTACCGAAAAAGCCGCTTTTTTATCTTTCAGCCGCAATGCTCCTTTTCTGGCCGTCGGGATTTATTCATGCCATCCGGATCGGCAATGACACTGCTTTTTATTTATTTTTCATGGCAGGTTTATATTTTTCCAACGAGTGGTACCTGTCAGGCCGGATCGATAAACTCTACTGGGCTACAATAATTGCGACTTTATGTTTTATCACGAAAACAAACGGGATTGTGCTTTTTGGTATTATAAGCCTGGTTTTACTGGCCGGGCTTTTTAAAGAAGATGATAAATTAAAGTACCTGAAAAAGACAGTCTGGATTTTTCTCATATTCCTCGCCGGATTTTCAATAGGCAGGTTTGATAATTATTATTACGCACTTAAAGATAAGAACAAAGACTGGATTTTTGCCGGCTTGATCAATACAACCAGCAACGTTGACGGCAGGCTTTATGTTGAAAACAAACCTTTGAACTATCTATATTTCGACATCCCGGTGTTCTTAAACGAACCTTACATCAGTACAAGGGATGATAAGACCGGCAGGCAGTATTTCTGGAACTTTCTTATAAAATCCGGCTTCTTCGGCGAATTTACTTTCCCGCTTAATTATCATAGAAATATTGCGTTTTATATGAGCCTGACATTTTTGTTTTTAATATTAAACTTTATTACAGGTTCAACTATCTGGGCTTTTTTAAAATTGAGGAAATCGGAACCTGTCAGGATAAATTATAGATATCCCCTCATTTCCTCATTTGTTTTTAGGAGCAAAGCGGGGAATTTCCGTAAAAGTAGAAATAACTTGGAATTCATCAGCACTTCTCTACCTCGCAGGCGGCTAAATATAACCGGTGAAATGTCCGTTTATTTTACTGGGTATGATAAAAAGAGGCTCATTCCTTTTGGTATTGTAATACTGAATCTGTTCATTTTTATCATTTTATTAATATTAAACAGAATAAAAAGTCCGTTATCATGCCTGGCTGATTTCAGGTACGTTTATCCTGTGATTATCAGTTTTATCGTTATGAACAGCTTCACAATGGAATATTTTTATGAAAAAAAAATGAGGCTTATCGCAGCTGCCGGATTTATCCTTTCATTGATATTTATTATTTTAAGCGGAATGTTTTTTGTTTACGGAACTTATTAATAAAAGTCTGCCGTTTTGCCTTTGAAGGAAATAAATAATTCATCAGATCGTATAAAATCATAATTATAGCTGTAAGTATCCCGATAGATAATATTGGGAGGGCAACAGGAGGGGTGAGGCCCATCAGGAAAGGGCCGTAACTGAGAAATGAGATTAATATTATAATTACCGGCAAATAAAAATATTTCGGGAAATAGAAAGCGAAAATAATGGATATGATATCGGCAGCAAAATAATATCTCTCATGCATCCTTGGCAGCAGAAAGGGAATTATTAAAACCGAAATCAGCGATAGTTTAATAACCAGATCATTGGTTATAAATCTCCGGGTCCTTAGTAAGGCAAGTGAAATAATAAATACTGCCGCGGTAGTAAGAATTATACCGGCCGGGACAAAAGTACCGGCAAGACCTGGGGAAAGCCATTGATAAAAATTTGCGCAGCCGTAAGATAAAAGATTTCCGAAGGCAGACGCCTGATTTACATATATCAGATACATATCCTGAACCGGCCTTCCAAGTAATATGCAGGGAATGAATGATGAAATATAAGCTGCCGGTATAAGCAGGAAGTATTTCCAGTGAATCTCCTTTTTTATCAAAAGGAAGAAATATAAAGGCGTGATGAAAACAGACTGCAGTTTAAATGAAAGGGCAAACCCTAAAAATATAAAGGCTGCAATCAACTTGTGTTTGATTATATAATAAATCGAAGCGATTATCAATCCAGTATAAATAATATCGCACTGTCCCCACATCTGAGTGTTTAAAATCATTGTCGGTGAAAACAGAATGGTATAAAAAGCAATAACAGGGAGATCAATCGCTTTATCCCAGCTTCCGGTTCTTTCATTAACTATAAGAGCAGCATATACCGAAGCGAGAATCTCAAACAGAAAATAAATCAGTTTTATTGCAAGGGCCTTTTTAATAGGCAGGTAAACCGCAAAAGTTATCAAATATATAAATAATGGGGTATAATCATAGAATTTATCCTTCAGGGCAAATATTCCGTTATGATTCTTTATATAATCGTGCCAGCCCAGGAAAACACTGAAATCGCCGCTTCCGTAATCCTTCATATAATAACAGATCAGTACGGAAAGAATTCCGAGTAAAACGGCTATAATTACAGCCTGATTTCCTGACATCTTTTTGTGCAGGTTGAAAAATAATAAAGGGATCGAAATCATAATGGCTGATAAGATAAAAAGGATAGCGATTAAAATATCCGTGATTAATGCATGGCTGTAATCCGGTTTGATCTCCAGCGCGCTTCTGCCGCCGTAATTCCGGAGCCCGATTTCTATTCTGTTTTTCCCAAATTTTAAGTATTTGCCGAGTTCGAAATAAAAACCTGTGTAATAATCCTGCAGCGAGCCGGAATTTAACTGATCCAGTGGGATATCAGCGGCGTTAACCTTCAGATAGAGAAATTTGTCGTCAGGTATTATATGAACCCATATTGGTGTGATTAGATTCCGGGTCATTACCCCTTTTATTAAAAAATCTCCGGTGGGTGCCGAAGTGTCCTCAAAGGGCATGGCAAAGGAATTACTTGATCCTCCCGGATATATTATTTCAGCATTCTGTAATTTTAATATTGATAAATTTAGTAAGATAACTGTTAAAATGATCGATAGAATTACCGCTGCAGCCAATAGAATAAACCGCATTTTCCGTCTTTTATCTAGAATTAAAAACATTCAATGACTCCCTGTAACAATATAAATAAATTGAAATATCAAAGCAGGACTTTGAAATATCAAAGCAGGGTATCGGAATTAAAACCGCAATTCTTGATAATTTCAGGAACTTTCTGTAAAATATGCCTGTTCTGGCATTGTATTGCGTTAATAAAAAAAATCTAAAGAATAATAGGATGTTTTATGCTGGCAAAAAGAATTATTCCATGTCTTGACATCGATAAAGGCAGGGTAGTAAAGGGTATTAATTTCGTGAATATAAAAGACGCCGGCGATCCTGTGGAAAACGCTGTTTTTTATAACGATGAGGGCGCGGATGAACTTGTCTTTCTGGATATTACCGCAAGCCATGAAAACCGGGAGACTCTTGTTGATGTTGCGAGAAGAGTTGCCCGTGAGATTTTCATCCCTTTCACAATCGGAGGCGGTATCAGGAAGATTGAGGATATTCGAAGCATGCTCAACGCCGGCGCGGATAAGGTTTCCATAAATTCGGCCGCGGTTAAAAACCCTGAATTTGTTAAAGAATCGGCGAGGGTATTCGGCAGCTCGACAATGGTTGTCGCAATAGACGCAAAAAGAGTATCTCCTGGTAAATGGCATGTTTTTATAAACGGAGGGCGCATCGATACAGGCCTTGACGCCGTGGAGTGGGGCAGGAAGGCTTGTTCATGCGGAGCCGGTGAAATCCTGCTTACTTCTATGGACAGGGACGGTACAAAGGACGGCTATGATATCGAACTTACAAGAAAAATATCCGAAACCGTTACAATTCCTGTTATCGCCTCGGGAGGAGCCGGAAAGCCCGAGCACTTCCTTGAAGCCTTTAAGGATGGACTGGCGAGCGCAGCTCTGGCCGCGTCATTATTCCATTTCCGCGAGCTATCCATCACCGGGGTTAAAAATTACCTGAAGGAAAACGGTATTCCTGTCAGAATGGATTATCTATGAAATATCTTTTAAATATTTTTGATCTGGATGGCACCCTTGTAGACAGCCATGTTGCCATCTCAATGGCTATGAACGGTGTTCTGAGAGAAATTGGCCTGCCTGAGCAGGATACGCAAACCCTGAAAAGGATGATCGGCAGGCCGATCGAAGATATGATGAAAGCTTGCGGTATCGAAAATATTAAAAAGGGGATTGAAATTTACCGAAGTTATTATTTTCAATATATTAAAGATTATCAAAAGGTTTTTCCCGGGATTAAGGATATTCTTGACAGCCTTAAAAATAAAGTATTGCTCGCAGTAGCCACCAATAAAAGCAGGCCCGGCACACTTTTGTCGCTGGAAGGAGCAGGACTCGCCGGATATTTTGACATTATAGTAACCGAATCCGAAATCAAACATTTGAAGCCCGATCCGGAT
The DNA here is from genome assembly GCA_963783575.1 of uncultured Spirochaetota bacterium. Lineage (GTDB taxonomy): Bacteria > Spirochaetota > Brevinematia > Brevinematales > JAOACQ01 > CAWEAK01. The sequence continues at coordinate 245,226 of CAWAOD010000013.1, forward strand.
TCATTCGGCAGGATAATCAAATTTTTCCGTTCCGAAGGAAAAATTCCTGGAAAAAGATGATATACTCATGATAGGGGACAGCCCAATCGATATTGAATTTGCCAAAAACTGCGGAATAGACGGCGCATTTGCGAAATGGGGATTTTATAAACCGGAGGATTTAACTGCAAAGGCATCATATTACTTATCGAAACCTCAAGAACTTTATAAGATTGACGGCATTGACGAAGTTGTCGAAATTGAAGTCACGAGCGAGTTGGACCTTCATACTTTTATACCGAAAGATGTCGGACTCCTGATAAGGGATTATCTTTACACTGCGAATAAAAAGGGTTTTAAAACAGTCCGCATCATCCATGGAAAAGGAATCGGAGTGCAGAGGCGGATTGTAAGGGATATACTGAAAAAAAGCAGCCTTGTTGAGAATTTTTACGATGCTCCTCCATATATCGGAGGCCTGGGGGCAACCATTGTCGAGCTTAAAGGCTGAATGACCATTCCCTGATTAAACTGTCCGGAGGAACGGGATGATAAATACGGCAGCTCCGCTTATTTTTGCATTTTTTTTAATTGCTGATGCGGAATTTTGTAAATTGAAGCCCCTCTATAACCCCGGCGACAGGCTTTATGTCCTTGCTTTATCCGGTTTGAGCGTAAGGCAGGATCCGGTAATTACAGGTAAAAAGCTGTTAAAAGTCCAGTATGGAGAAACTATTAAAGTTTTGATGGATCGAAAATCCCGGAAGATTTTTGAGTATGAAGGTATAAGGGGATTCTGGGTATTCTCAGAATACAATAACATAAGGGGCTATATGTTTGACGGTTTTTTATCCCGCCTTCCCGCTCCGAATCCCGGGTCCAGATCAATTGAAAATTATCTAGACAAACAGATCGGTATGTCTGGAGGGCCTTTATCAAACTTTAACATAAGCCCGGACGGCGGGAATACAAACTTACAGATAAGCATTAAATACAAAAATAATATAGAATATACAAAATCAACCTCGGGTAATGAGTATAAAATAAGCGTTAATATCCGAAATATCCGTGTTGAGGAAGCATTCCTGATACTTAAACTGCTGAATATTGACGCGTTGAACGGCCTTGAAACATTCCCGGTTACCAATATGTCGGTTTATTACATTGATATTAAAAATAACACTGCCCTTTTGAAGGATATCAAAGTATTAAAAAATGATGATGGAACGGAATTATTCGATCTTCATGCCCGGGATTCAGGACAGCGGGTATACCGGTTTTATAACTATAAAAAAGTCATTCTTAAATATGGTGGAAATAATTCTTGGCGGAAGCTTGTTTTGAAAAGACGGTTTCAATCCTTTCCTGTTAAGGAATTCCTGATGCCGGGCAGAGAAAATATCTTAAGAGAAAAGATCCTAACATATATCCTGATAGCAATAATTATACACGGAATAATACTTATTTATTGCGGAAGTTTTATAATCGGCGGCAGTAATGGCGGGCTTAATAATATTGCAAAAAACAGGAGCATTGATCTTTTTACGATTGAAGACTCTGCAGAACGTGGAAGAAAAAAAACACAGTCCCGCAGTCTCATAGGGAAAAAGGTTAATCACTCGGCCTTGAATAATTTTCCTGGAAATAAAACACAAAATACACCTGAAATCAAACAGCCGTTGACCAATACAAATCAGATCATGCCCGGTGAAATTGTAACAAATTCAAATTATACACTTTCAATGAATGCAAATTCTTTGTCCGGAATTATTACAATTCAGCCGGAAATATCAAATATAATAGCTTCGAATTCAATAAATACGCAGGAAATATCCGTAAAAGAGCCGGTAAATGAGAAATTAACGGATATTATAAATCAAAATAATATATCCGAAAGCGGATCAAATGAGACGATTACTATATCATCTCAAACAATGATGATATCATCGCAGGTTGAAACAATTTCAAATGAAACAGCGGCTGTTTTAACGCAAACAAATGTTCCGCAGGAAACAGGAGATTTATTTTTTAATATCGGCGAAAAAATCGATTATGACGTTGAGGTTCAGGTCGATAAACTGCCATATATTAAGGGGACTGTTGGTACAGTTGAAGTTAAAGTTAAGGAAGTGACAAACATCCGGGAAAGGCCGGTCTTTCACTGCACAGCGGATGTAAGGTCGCTCGATTCTATAATAAACTTATATGTTCTTAAAGACTTTTTTGAGACCTGGTTTGACGCCGAATTTCTTGAGACTTACCAGATCGAGAAAAACGTCCGGGAAGGCGGCTGGCTAGATTATATCACCAACTTTTTTCATTCCGGGGAAGGATACGGGATCGTCCATTCAAAATCAACAGGCCCGGATGGCAACCGTTACGACATGCTGCCGCATTCTTACGATATCATCACCCTTCTGTTCTTTCTCAGGATTACCGAAAAGGATAAGCCCCTTGATATAAACTGGGTGGCGGATTTCGGCCAGAAGAAAAATTTAAAAATCGAATTTTCCGAGGGCGGTGAACTGGAATTGAACCTTAATGGGAAAAAGGAGATGATCAGGACCCTGATTGCCCATGAAAAGGACACGGGAATTACGGTCTACCTGGCAAAGGATTACGACAACATGCCTGTTAAAGCAGTAATCCCCGCTTTTAAGATTGTCGGTTATACAATTAACCTGAACGCGACGTTCAAAAGATATTTGCCGGGGCAAAAGACGCAGAAGAACTGGTAAAACTTCTTACTTTCTTTCCTGAAAACGTCAGGAAATAACCGCCCGAGAGGGCGGGTTGCTATCGGAAGCTTGCTGCGTCAAAACACACTCACGCCGATGCGGCCTTTATTCCACATCCGTGTCTCAGCATCGGCCGCCGGCCGCATCCTTGGGTTCACTGAAAATCAGCATAAATCTTAAAATATTTAATAAACAGTATTTAATTGGTGTCATATCCTGTTTTATAACAATGAGTTATAAAAGCAATTAGAAAAGGTTGGTTATAGTTTTCAAATTTTAACTCATTTTTCAGTGAACCCATCCTTGATTTTGCTGAAAAATAATGTAAAAAAACAACCGTCTTTTCCAAATTTTAAATATTTTTTAATTTTTACCTAAGACACAGATCAATTTTGCCTTACGTCATTATTTACCTCTTTTTCCCCGGATTCTTTGAGCATTATACCCTCTATGTTACTCTATTAAGCCAATATTCCTTCAGATATTGGCAACTTTTGTTGTAATGACAATATTTTCTTAATATATCTTTTGAAGTTCACCGCTGCCCCTGTCATTAAATACTGGAATTGTCTGCCTTCTGTTCCTTTATATTTTATTTTCCTGAGTCCATGAAATCTTACCGATTCGCTGATTGTGCCTTCTACCTGCGCCCTTACACTCATTTCGCTTTTAAATTTAGCGGTTTTTTGTTCTTCCCTCCGTTTTCTCAAATGATCGTAATCCATCCCGACTCTTATTATGCGCATCTTTTCCCTTCCGGCTACACAATCTTTGAAGAAGGCGCAGGCCATACATTCATTCTTTGGAAATATTATACAATAAGCATTATCACCATTTTTTTTATGTCTTTCACTTCTAACGCCCTTCGGACAGGTAGCTGTCAGGTTTTTCATATCAATCTTGAAATTTTCTAATTTAAAATTCTTTGGCTTTAATGAAGTGTCTTTCTGTACATAACCCATCAGATTTTCTCCACGTTCTTCGAATTCCCTTATTGCCGTTCCGCTTAAATAATTTGTATCTGCATATGTCTTATCAGGCTTCAAGCCCCTTTCATCATTCATCTCTTTGAGCTTAGGAAGAATTTTATTATCATTCTCATTCGCAGGCTGTTGTATCATACCGACTATAAAATTGATTTCCCCTTTCTCCGCGGTTTCAACAACATGGCACTTTTCTCCTACCCAACTTGTTTTACCCTTTTTGCCCAGTTTCAATGTCGGATCGTCAGGCGTGAAAATCGTTTGCTTCGGGGTTACTATTTCTTCCACTTCAATGAATTCTTTATTCCCCACTTCCTTTGTCCGGATGATCACATTCTCAGAAAAAATAGTTTCCATAATCTCTAATTGCCTCAATTCTTTAAGGCTTTCTGCCGGATTATCCATAATGCCCCTCTTAATCCTGAAACCGTCTTCAACAATCTCTGCCTGCCTGTCTCCCCGTTTTTCTTTTGATAATCCGAAGGAACTGAAATCTTTACTGTAACGTTCCTGTATATCATCCGGAATCATCTTGTTATAATATTCAGGGTCAATTTTTCCTATCTCTATAACAACCCATTTTACTGCCCGAAACAGAAGATCAGTAGTGGATATTCTGTTTAAATGCTTTACAACATGAGTCGCATCAATCCTTTGCTTGGCATGGTCTCTAATGAAACCCTTTTTCTTGATTTGATTTAATAGAGTGTCAAATATGATGCACATTTTATCGTTTTCTATAAGTCTTTTCCTGAATACGCAAAGTGTGCTGGCTTCAAAGATATCCTTAGCGGCAACTTCAAGATGCAGGCCAATTTTCCAGTCAAGTCTTGTGTTAACGGCTTTTACCGTTTCATCGTCGGACAGTGATTCTTTCCATTGAAGTAATGTTACCATAGCAAGGAATGAAGGTGATCTGCAATTTCTTCCAACGTCTGAATAACAATCTTTAAAAGGCTCGTTATTAAATATTGGGAAAAGCTCTTTACTGAACACTTGCATTGGATCGGAAGGCTTCAGGAAATCTTTCATCACTATATGTGCCGAATAGAGACTTTCTTCTTTTTCTTTTGGTAAAGACATATAAGTCCTCATTTGTAAATTATTATTAATATTATAACACGTATCTATATAAATAGCGATGATTGCCCTCTACATTTTTCAGCAAAATCATCCTTGCGGCCTATCTCTGTGAGTGTGTTTTGCCTCCGCTTAACATTCCGAAAGCCTTGTAAAGGAAGAATAGCCGGGAGATTGATAAATGATTCTTTTATGTTCAATATTAACTAAAAATTATCGGTTCATTTATGGTTATTGGCCGGCTGTTCCGGGGATTGTTGTTTAAAGGAATTTACTTGCAGGGTTTCTTATTCATTTTAATAACTAATATGGAAATGGAACTAATACTTAGGTGAGAATTTACAGCCTTATGACAGATTGTAAAGTTAGCGTACAAGAAAAAATTGACATTTAATAAACAACCAAGCTTGACAGCCAATAACCAAAAGTATTATAATGAATTTGTTAAATTCGTTGGTCGGAATATGATATACTGGTGTATGTACTATCTAATTTGACAGAAGAAGAAATTTAGATAGTGGAAGGTATTTGGGCAGTTAACCCGACTGATTTTTATCAATTAAATTAACTTAAGGATATTTTATGAATAAAAGGATAGTTTTTAACATTTTCTCAATTATTTTGTCAATCACAATAAAAATGTTTTTGCTGCTGTTCTCAATAATGAATTCAATGAAGTAATCGAAAAAAGCAGGACAGAAATGATGAATGATTCAAAAGAAAGGCTTATATCAAATATAGAAAATCTAATCAATAACAACACGAAATTGGATACATTATCTACAAAAGGCTGGACAGATTTAATGGTAGCAGTTTATAAAAATGATTTGTCTTATGTAAAGAAATTAATTAGTGCCTGAACGGAAACTCCAATTTTAAAAAATTTCTAAATCAAAAGCTCAGTTATGCTATTTTCCTGATTACAAAAATTTTTCCTGAAACAAAACTTATTAAATACTTTGCACCGTATCTAAGAATTAATACAAAAAAAACCAAAATATAACATTTTAAAAGCTTATGGGCAGACTATACCCTTAGATATCAAATTAGCCGGAAAATCTATGCTGCCTTCATAATTTTCTTTTTTCCCGGGAGGCGTGCCTCTCTTTCCTGCCTCTTTATCTCTTTCTGCACAAGGATATGTCCCATAATCTGAATGTTCCTGGCGACAAAAGACAAACTGACATACCTCTTAAACCCAACTATTCCATGGTCAAGGCATCTGTCCAAACCATGATTTTCCATGGCGCTGATCCCTGACTCCACAGCTCTATGTGCCCGTTTTGCCACCCGGTACTCCTCTGTTTTTTCCCGCTCCTTTTCATCAATCGTTAGCTTGCCTTTCCTTGTCATAATCAGTTTATCCACCATTTTTCCCAGTTTGCTCTTGTTTTCAGGACTGTAAAATCCTTTATCATAGCTCACCTGTCTGATGTTATTAAATACAGAAATAGTTTCTTCCATAATACTAACTGCCACCGCTTCGTCAGTCTTCTTTTCCATAACCATGTGATTAAGCATAAAACCAAACTGATCCTGCACCACACAAACCCGGACTCCAAGTTCCTGTGGTACTCCGGCTTTTCCTTTACTGATCCACTCTGTATGAGGCTCGAAAATCGAAAATATTTTCTCTTCGTGATGGATAACCTCACCTTTCAGTACCCGTCTGTTGACTTGATCCATCAGCTTTAGAGCCAGCCTAATATAATGTTCTAATGTCATTTCCAATGGTATATTTGTAACCATCTTTAGAGAATCTGTTACTTTCAAGAGAATATTTTCGATATCCTTGAGATAATTCCTGTATTCCTTTTTTATCCGTTTGTCACTTTTACCTATCTTTACTTGATCTTTTGAAGTCGATCGTTTCAGCCTTTGTATGCTCATAACTTTTTTTTTAAGCTTCCCGATAGTATGTTTCCCCTGGCGAAAACCTGTTAGACCTGCATTTTTAAAGAATCCGACTATACCTGTAATTACCTTTCTCATGGCATCAAACAGAAGACTGATATCTGTCGGGAAATGAACGTCTGTTTCAACAACAAAGGAATCAACCTTCACTTTTAAACCTTTTTTTGCTTTTTCCCCAATAAGATCGTGGCCGGCTTTAACAACCACTTCATTAATCTTTGATAGTATTTCAGGAGTGAATAGAGAAATGTTCTCCCTGAGTGTCTGCAAAGCATATCTATCGACAGTAAACTCAGTTTTGCCAAGCATCTGCCTTATAGCTTTGTGATTATTCGCCTGATCCTGGAGTTTGTCATAGTCCCAGTTGCAATTCAATCGCAGCATTCCCATCACAAAGATTTCCCATATACTCATCCCCTTTCTTCCGATTCTTTTCTTTTTTTTATCTGGTATCATTTCCTCAAATATCTTGAATATTTTGTCCTTGATTTCAGGATTGCAATATATATATTTCAGGCCCATAAGCAGCTTTGGAACCTCGTCACGGCAAGTTAAATCAATCACTATTTCACTGATATCAACTTCACCGATCTTTTTCTGTACTTCTTCGTTTTGTCTCATAAATTTTTCCTCGAAGATTTAAAAAATTATATTTTTGTCGGGTTGATGCATGTCCATATCTGATAATATATTATAGCATTTTTATTCGGTTTTGTATTGCTTTTTTATTCAAATCTTCAATTTTATTTTATGCCATAATTCCCTTGCTAGTACTGCATTATCTGTATTTCCGTTCAGACACTAATTAATAAAAAAGTTGATATCAATGGGACAAATGAATACGGGTGGACAGCTTTAATGATATCCGCAAACTACGGTTATAGAGATATATCTGAAACACTGATCAAGGCTAAAGCTGATATTCGTTTAATGAATAAATACGGATGGACGGCTTTTAGTATAGCGGCCTATAATGGGTATACAGACATAGTTCAAGATTTGATAGATGCTGATGTAAATATTAATGCACAGGATAGTAGTGGACTTACAGCTTTGATGGTTGCCGTGTATGAAGACCATAAAGATACTGTTAAAATTTTAATTAAAAATGGATGCGATGTTAATTTAAAGAGTAAATTTGATCTGAATGCTTTGATGTTTGCTACTGCACTGGAATATACCGATGTTGTAAAATTATTAATTGAAGCCAAGGCAGATTTAAATTCAAAATGTATATATGACTGTACGGCTTTAATGCTTGCTGTTTATACAGGGAACATAGACACAGTAAAAGCTTTAATTGAGGCAGGAGCCGATATTAATGTAAAAGATGTTAAAGGCTGGACAGCTTTAATGGTGGCTGGTTACTACAACCAAACTGAAGTCGCTAAAGCATTAATAGAAACAAAAGCTGATCTCAATACTCAGAATGAAGACGGCAAGACGGCTTTAATATTAGCAATTGGTAATGATAATACTGAAATAGTAAAAGTATTAATTGAAGCCGGAGCCAATGTCAATGTAAAGGATAAAGAAGGATTAACGGCCTTAATGCTTGCGGCCTACTTAAGCCAAACTGAAGCCGCTAAAGCATTGATAGAAGCAAAAGCCGATCTAAATGCACAGGAAAATAGCGGAAGTACCGCTTTGATGCAGGCTGTTCATAAAGGCAATCTGGATATAGTAAAAGCATTAATTGAAACCGGAGCTGATATTAATATAAAGGATAATGAAAATTGGACAGCCTTAATGATAGCTGCGAGTGACCCACAGGAAGATATTCTAAAAGTATTGATAGAAGCAAAAGCTGATCTCAATGTTCAGAATGAATACGAAAAGACTGCTTTGAATAATAGCAGTTTACAATGGAAATACTGACATAGTAAAAGTATTAATTGAGGCAGGGGCAGATATTAATATAAAGGATGATGAAGGTTGGACAGCTTTAATGGTTGCCGCTAGTTATCAAAATACTGACGCTGTAAAGGCATTGGTAAAAGCAAAAGCTGATCTCAATGTTCAGAAAGACGGCTGGACTGCTTTGATGCTAGCTATTGATAAAAATAATATTGACATTTCAAAAATATTAATAGAAGCAGGAGCAAATGTAAATTTAAAAAATAATGATAGCCGTACAGCTTTGATGCTGGCTGTTTACAATGGTAATACAGATATTATTAAAGCATTAATTAAGGGTGGAGTTGATGTTAATGCTAAAGATAGTAAGAATTGGACAGCTTTAATGGTATCTTCATTTTGTAACCAAACAGACGATGCTAATATATTAATAGAAGCAAAATCTGACCTTAATATTCAGAATGAATTCGGCATGACTGCTTTGATGATAACTGTTGAAAAAAATAATATTGACATATTAAAAGCATTGGTCGGAGCCGGAACCGATGTTAACTTGAAGGATAGCAAAAACTGGACAGCACTGATGCTAGCTGTTAGTGATAACTACACTGACGCTGCTAAGATATTAATAAAAGCAAAAGCAGGCCTGAATTTTCTAAAAGATGGCTATACTCCATTGATGTTGGCTATTCAAAAAAGTAATATTGACATAGTAAAAGCATTGATAATAGCAGGAGCTGATATTGATGTAAAGGGTAATAACAATTGGACAGCTTTAATGATTGCTGCCCGTTATCAACATACTGACGCATTAGAAGCTTTGATTGAAGCGAAAGCCGATCTCAATGTACAGGAAAAAGAAGGTTGGACAGCAATTATGCTGGCAGATAGCATAAATCATAAGGATGCGGTGAAAACATTAATTAAGGCCAAAGCCGATCTTAATATAAGAAAAAATGATGGTTGGACAATTTTGATGATAGCAGTTGACAAAAATCAAACAGATATTGTTAAAGAATTGATTGAAGCAGGTGCAAATGTTAATAATATAGATGAAGAAGGTGCAACAGCTTTATCGATTGCAAAGAAGAAAAAATATTATAATATAATTAAATTGCTTGAAGATGTTGGAGCAACAGAATGAGAAATTTTTATGATTATTGAAATGGAATCTTCAACATCGCATCGCTCGCCGAATCAAAGATTCGGCGGCCATTTAAACTTCATAAAAAAGACTTCATGATTACTTAGTATAAATATTAAAAACCAGCAATCTACTTTTTCGAAAAGGTTTTCCACACAATCTTAAGATTAAAGAAATTAAATTGGTTAATTGCGCCCCGCAGAAGGAGCGCTATTTCCGATTAAGCTTTTATTATACTTTGAAAATGCTCAGTACTAAAATTGTTGTTATTCTCCTTTAATGATAAATCGATGTGTTCGTATTTCGCAGCCAGGACGGCTGCGACCCGAACGCAGCAGGACTGCAAAGTGAGGCTCTTTAATAATGAAAGAACTGTTAATTAATTTGGAATAACAACACCTGGAATGACCAGACCGTTATACATGAAATGGCGCTCATGCGAAGGGGTGATTTTTCTTTTTGCACACTTTTTCTTTTGATCATTCAAAAGAAAAAGTGTGAAAGCCCCATTGCCGTGGCTTTACGGCAAGATTTTTATAAAAGCCTTTCGACTGAAACAGCACTTACTGTCATGTTTTAAAATATGGGATAAAAAACCTATTGTTTTTAATAACATATAATGATAAAATATTTGAAGAATATAAAATAATAATGGAGTTATGTCATGAAATCACGAATATTTATTCCGGCGGTTAAGGCGCTGGCGGCTTTAATATTTTTAGGAATATATTCAGGCTGTGTCAATATTGAAACATGTAATAATGTTAATCGTACTTTGCAGAGTATTCAATTGTCAAATAACATTATATTAAGTTCCTGGGAATCGGGAAAATATTACTGGCATCTTTCCAGCTTTAGGATCGAGTCGCAGGGTAAGGTCATTTATATTGATCCTGTCGAAATTATCGATCCGGAACCTGCAGATTATATATTTATCACTCATAGTCATTCCGATCACCTGTCGATTCCGGACATAGAAAAGATAGTAAAAAAGGAAACACGGATTATATGCCCTAAAATCGTTGATATTAAACTCTCAAATTTTACAATAATAAAAATAAAACCCGGAGATGTACTGGATCTTGGAGATATAAAGTGTGAAGCCTTTCCGGCATATAACTTTGTCCATCCCAGGTGGCTTGAGTGGGTAGGCTATATTCTGACTATAAACGGATTGAGATTTTATCATGCCGGAGACACAGATTTAATTCCGGAAATGAAGAATATCAGGAATATTACTGTAGCCATGGTTCCGATCGGAACCGGTATTTTAGCCATGAATCCTGAGCAGGCGGCTGAGGCAATAAATGAAATAAAGCCTTTGTTAGCTATTCCGATGCACTATGAATTAAAAAAGAATAACGCGGAAAAATTTAAACAACTGGTGGATAAAAGCATTCAAGTGAAAATTATGGAACAGAAAAAATAAACTTGACTTGTATTGATACATGCTTTATTATTTTCCGGCTCAAAGGTGTACTCTTATCATATATTGGGTAGTTTTAAAAACTCAATAAAAGTCACCCTGAGCCCTTCGATTCCTCCGGGCAGGCTCTGACGAATGTGTGACAAGTTTTGAGGTAATTGTAACCATACTTCGTCAAGCTCAGTATGACGATGGCAGAAAAATGAGTTTTTAGAACTTCCCTATTAATAAAAATATACAGGAAATAAATTGTGGATATGATATTCTTTATAATAAGCACTTCGCTGTTTGACGGTATTTCGACTACCCAGCAGATCATCATCTTTGCCCTGCTTTTAGCCACGGCCAGGCCGGCGGCGAACGCTTTCAGCTTCGCGGCAGGTTTGACATTGTCCTATTTCTTACTCGGCTTAATCGGACTTCTGGAAATCGATAAACTTAACGCGCTTCTGTCAGGCTTCATCAATATGCCTTCACAAATATCCGATCCGGTTTATTATAAAATACAGTTGATTATTGGAATCGTTTTTTTCATCGGTGGGTTGATCTATGTTTTCTACAAGAACAAATCGAAAAAACCGTCCATGGAAGCCCATTTTATAGCGCGGATCAAGCGGATAAATCCGATAATTTGCTTTGCGATCGGCGTTTTTATAACCGTCTCCTGCTTTCCGGTTTCGCTGCCTTATATAGGCGCTATTGAAAAACTGGCCCATTTTTCCCTTGAACAGCCGTCAAGGTTCCTGATGATTGTATTATACAATCTAGTTTACGCGTTTCCGATGGTCATTGTTTATCCGGTTTACCGCTTCCTGCGCGCCCATGCCGAGGATTGGGAAGGCAGGCTTCACATTCACATAAACCGCTGGAATGTTGTCCTGACAACCCTCCTTCTGGCCGGAATGGGTTTGCTTTTTATCCTGGATTCCATGTTTTATTTCCGGCTTTCGCATCCTCTGTTAAAATCAAAATTCTTATGGTGATTTTACCAAAAGTGGGGTTATTCATACTTTTTTGAAATTGATTGATTTTTATATTTATGATATAATTATTTTATGGAATATAATCTTACCACCATTGGTAATAAAAACTATACCGGTATGAAATGTCCTGTGTACATTTCACCGGACGGTTCGGTTCCAATAAATGCAGAGAGCGGGCAGCGCTTCAGGATAGTACTGATCAAAGAGGGCGGCGGGATTTTTCTTTTGCAAAATATGGCCATTCCTTTTTCTGCTCCGTCAGTTTTTTGTTTTAATGAAAAAGAAAACCCGGTACTTGAAACATCACCTTCATTGAAATACAGCACGATTTTCTTTCATCCTGCCTATATTAACAATGCTTTCGAGTTTCCAGTTCTCCGGGGGGAAAAAACCTATTCTTTTACTTTTGCAGATTACAGCGATCTTTATTGGTTTGACCCTTTCCTCCGGCGTCAGGATCTTTATTGGGGAAAATTTACTATCGGCCCGCTGACTTTCCACAGGCTTTCAGATCTTTTCATCAAAATCGACCAACAGCTAAAAGACCAGCCTCTTTACTGGCCATGCCGGGCAAGATCGTTTTTAATAGAGTGCCTTTTTCTTCTGACCCAGATCCTTCACGAGCCCCGAATAACCGAGGATACCATGCTGTTCGAACAACCGAAAGACATACATCCTATACTGGTTTTTCTGCATACCAGGTATTCTGAAAAAATCTCAATCGATATGCTCGCAAGGGAATTTCACACTAACCGTACCACCATCCAGGAAAGATTTTCCAGAGCTACGGGAAAGCCGATTATGAAATATATTGCCGATCTCAGAATAAACCTTGCCATGCTGCTGTTAAAAGAAACAACAATACCAATTGTTGAAGTCGCTTCCCGTGCCGGATACCAGGATATAAGCCATTTCGGCAGAATTTTTAAAAAAGCCGCATCTCTTTCGCCTATGGAATACCGTGAGGAGAAAAAACTGGGTTATTCATTCCTAAAATTGCTGATCTGCATAATCTTACTGTTTTTTTACCATTCCCATTTTAGTCCGGCTTCCTTATAATAAATAAAAGTATAAGGAGGAAACATTATGCGGAAAAACATTTTGTTTAAATTGATTCTTGTGAGTTTATTGACGGTATCATCGGGCATTTTATATTCAGGAACAGATTGGAAAATAATTTCAGTATCCGGATATAATTATAAGCTGTATATTGCCGGATTCCTGAATTCTTTAAATGGGATCAATGCGGGTTATGACGGAGAGGTTCATTATACGGCCGACGGTGGAAAAACATGGCCGGCCGGGAACAACAAATCATGGTGCCGGTTTGGCCTGGAAATACTGGATGCGACAAATGCCTGGACCAGCGGCAATAAAGGTCATGTTCGTGTTTCTCATGACGGTGGTGTAAACTGGACGGAATTAGCAGACTTTGGATCCATGGAACCTGATGAATGCCGGTATTTAAGTTTTATCGACCCTTTAAACGGATGGATTGCTGCCCCAGCCAGACTGGCAGTAACCGAAGACGGAGCAAAAACCTGGAAAGAAATGAAATTTCCTGCCGGTATGAATTCAATCCTTGCGATGGATCTTCTGACCAAAAACCAGGGCTATGTATTTACAAGCGATGGGGTATTGTTTGTAACAAAAGATGCCGGGAAAACCTGGAACAGGATAAATGTTGATTTGAAAGAAAAGAATTTATGTTCGGAAGATATGCTGCCTACCACAACGATTGCCGCTATGCGTTTTCAAGACGATATGCAGGGCGCAATGGTTCTTATGACGGTACAACCGAGGTTTTGGCTCTTTCTAAATACCGCTGACGGGGGAAAAACATGGAAAACCGGCAGCCTGCCGGACGAAATCTCAGCATTGAATGCTTCTGTTTATCTCAGCAAGGATGCAAAATTCCTGACATTTAATGATATTAGTAATAATAAAATTTACCTCCTTTCCAGGCAATAAATCCTCTTTCAATGGTTATAAACGGGCGGTATTTTGAGTATCGCCCGTTTTTTAAAACTTAGCCTGGTTAAAAGAATTATTTGAATGTTCCTTGATAGCCATTAAAACAAACTGCCTGACGAAAGTTCGGCAGCAACACTACACCGGTCATCTGGTTCAAGCAACCATTGGAACAGGATGTTCCATGAGAGCTTTTATTAATTTATGATATTGTCGAACGCCAGTTCGACAGCGACACGATGTCGCAAAGTTGACAACAACTCTGAATAAATGTTAGAATAATAAAAATTATACTTTTCAGGGGTATTAATATGGAAAAAGAAATCCAGGCTAAAATAAACGAGTGGCTTACAGAAGATTATGACGAATCCACCCGGATTGAAATTAAGGAATTGATCGATAAAAAGAACGAGAAAGAGTTAATAGACCGGTTTTATACTGAGCTTGAATTCGGGACAGCCGGATTAAGAGGAACACTTGGCGCCGGTTCCAATCGTATGAATATTTATAATGTTAGAAAAGCAACGCAGGGGCTTGCCAATTACATCATTTTAAAAAACGGGCAGGATAAGGGTGTACTTGTTGGGAGAGACTCACGCAATATGTCGGATGTTTTTGCCGGGGAAACCGTTTCCGTTTTAATAGCGAACGGCATTCGAGTTTATTATTATGAAGATATTCATCCGACGCCTACTGTTTCTTACGGCCTTCAGTATTTGAAAGCTATAGCCGGTGTAATGATAACGGCATCCCATAATCCCAAGGAATACAACGGCTACAAAGTACTATGGGAAGACGGTGCCCAGATTACGCCGCCCTATGACGAAGAGATAATAGCAGAAGTAAGGAAAATAAAATCTCAGGAACAGGTTAAAAGCATGCCATTCGATAATGCTATGAAGAGCCGGTTATTTGAGATAGTTGATAATAAAATCGATAAACCCTACCTTGAAAAAGTTAAGAGCCTCTCAATTCATCCCGAAGCTATCTCAGCTTCCAGTGTTAAGATTTGTTATTCACCGCTTTACGGCACGGGTTATAAAATTATTCCAATTAGCCTTAAAAATTTCGGTTTTAAAGATATTGTTATGGTTCAGGAACAAAGTAAGCCGGATGGAAACTTCCCCACGGCTCCATTCCCCAATCCTGAAATACCCGAGGCAATGGCTTTAGGAATGAAATACGCAAAAGAGCAGAATGCCGACGTCTTTATTGCCACAGACCCTGATGCCGATAGGGTAGGAGCGATGCTCAAAAAGGGCGAGGGCGATTTTGTCCTGTTGAATGGAAATCAGATAGCAACTCTTTTCGCTTATTATATAACATCCGAATTAAAGAATACAGGAAGAATGCCGTACGATCCTCGTATGATCACAACCATAGTAACGACAAACCTTTTGATAGATATAGCCGGTTCATTCGGTGTGAAATCAGATGAAGTGCTGACCGGATTTAAGTGGATCGGATTAAAAATGAAGGAATATGATATTAAAGGAGGAAGCTTTATTTTCGGCTGTGAAGAAAGCCATGGTTATTTAGCGGGCACATTCGTCAGGGACAAAGATGCTGTGATCGGCGCGTCATTATTCGCCGAGCTGGTTGCATTCTATAAATCCAGGGGGACAACAGCTTACCAGGTTTTACTGGATATTTACGGGAAATACGGCTATTATAAAGAATCCCAGAAATCGGTAACGATGAATGGATTGGACGGAGCGGAAAAGATCAAGGATTTGATGGAAAATATACGTATGACCCCGCCGGGAAAAGTTGGTAATTATGATGTTTTGACAAAAGTCGATATAAAAAACGGTGATACTTATGATATGAAAACCGGCAGAATAACCGGGAAAATTGATTTACCATCATCGAATGTAATAATTTTAAAGTTGTCCGATAACGCAAAGATTGTAGGAAGGCCTTCCGGAACCGAACCGAAAATAAAATTTTACTTTACAACTTACGGCAGAATAAAAGAAAACGAAAGCCTTGATATAATGATGAAAAGAACGGATAGCGAACATAATGAATTGAAGAAGAATTTCCTCAAAATGTACAAATTGGAATAAGTTTTAAATATCCGGTAAATTATACAATATTATGCTTTTTGCTAAGTAATTTCTCTTTATGAATAATTTCTTCCAGCATAATTTGATTTATCAGATCGCTGTGCGATTTATAATAATCGGATAAATTGGAATAATAAGAAGCTATAGTTTTATAAATCTTACCGAGATTGTCTTCCATACCAGCCATCTTGTCAATGGATTTATTATAACTTTTTTCCTGAACCAATGTATTAAAAAGAGTTTCTTTAATTTTTTCAAAAAGAACAGGTATCAATGCCACCTGTAATACAGGTTTTATAGGTTTTTTCTTTAATTCATCAATTTTCCTTGCATGCGATAAAGTTTCTACTATTAGATATTGAAGAACATCTTTAATGGGATCAAATCTCGATAGTTTCTTTATCTTTGAATATAAAGCCGCCAATTCTTCTTCCATACGAACCATACTTTCAAGAATAGAATCCTCCATAAATACCCCCTATTTAATCTCTTCAAATATCAATTATTAATGTCATTTTATCATTTCCGGGATAAACCGTCAAGCATAAATTTTTAAAAAGCAATAAATTCAACTCAAAAAAAAGCTTTATAGAAAATCATAAATTTGTTAATCAATGAGTACCATTATGTATACCCAAACTGAGCAATTTAACGAAATACTTTTATTAAAATCGCTTAGTTTAGGGTATATATATTGCAATGATTGAAGTTTGACAAATAAAAGTTATTCCAATAGAATAATTATATTCAGGAGGAAAAAATGGGCGACAATACGGATAAAATAATCCATACGGATAGAATAATCCGGAAAGAATCCGATAATTACCTTCAAATGGCTAAATTGCTGAAAATGAAAAGACCGCCCGAAACGGAAGAACTGATTAAAAGAGTGCTGGATAGCAAAATTCCCATTGAGGAAAAGATCAGGAAAATCGAACTTATTGACGCGCAGGAAAAAGGAACGGAGATTCAGAAAGAAACCTTAACAGATTTAGAAGTCAAGAACATAATAAAAGAAAAAAAACTCTCCACAGAAGAAATAACAAGCAGAAACAGGGGAAAAATTAAAATAAAACTCTTTAGGAATCCTTTTTTTATTTTTATTTTTAAAGATTATAAAAAAATCAGGGAATTTGGGATTAAAACCGGCTTTATCAATTCCAGGCTTATTCCGCCAGGATTTCTTTTGAACTTCGATGGTTTAAAAAATCTTATAACAATTATCCAGAAAGACACCGTTATTCTCTTAAAAAAAATCGATTTAATCTTAAATAAAGGCTGGCAGGTCCTGGATAAAAGTGATTATAATCTTCTTGTGGAATTTAAAAAACTTGGCGAATGTATTTCAGAAATGAAAATAATTTCATATAAATATTCGTTCAGATTTAAGATTGAAAATTACAGGAAACTGGAGGAAGCATTTCTGACATGTCATTATCAGCCTGAATATCCGGATATTATAAGGAAAAGTATATCGAACGTGCTTATTTTCCTGGAGAGACCCCGCTCCGAAGCGGAATTGGCCGAAATAATAGTTAAAAAAATTCTGGAAAGGAACGGAGAAACTGCCTGTCTTTATAATTTTATAATCGCGATCAATATGATAGACTGCCGGCGCGCAATCAAATTTAACGATCTGATACGCAGGCAGGCAAGCGGCGTCATAAACACTTTTAATTATAACTGCAGCCCCGATGTTCAGCAAAAAATAAATGTTTACATTAATGATTATACGCAGAACTTGCAAAATTTTTTGAAAGAAAAAACTGAAATTGACAGAATTAAAGTATTTGTGGATAAATTCATAAAATTGGGCCAGGACGGTGGAAAGAGTTTTGATTTCCGGATAGTTGAGGAATTTTACGAATCGGGAGAAAAACCGGAAAAATACCATTATTCCGAGGATAAAGATGATATATCCGTTTTCGCCATACGTTATTTTAACCGCTTTTTTAGTGAATTTGAGAATTTTTTAATAGACCGCATTAATATAACCGGTTTCGGATTGATCAAATCATTCAGTTCAGATATTTTCCAGCTTGATATGGATATGCTTCGCAGAATTCTGACCGTTTTTGAACAGGAAAATTATTCTTTCCCTAAATTATCAAGGCATGAATTTTTTGAACTGAAGCAGGCCAGAAAAGAAAGAAATTCTACGGCTCCACAGCTTGCATTGATTCAGATGATCGATAAACTATCCGAAATTATCCAGGAAATCGGGAAAAAAATCGGCCAGATTTATCTAAATAATATTGGGAAAAATAATAATAACGAACCGGAAAAAGTTAAAAAGGCTGATGATGATACTTCAATTAAGTCTTACGATTCTTCAATGCCTTATTGGAACAATATTATTCTCTCATACGGTTATATTAAGGGAAAGACCTTTTCACAGGTAGTTTCGGAAATAGCCGGCTTGTGTTTTATTTCAGCCCTGTATTTTTACGACACAAGGATTTATGCCATGCTTGAAAAAGAAAGGAAGATATATCAGGAAATTGAGGAAACCGCAAAGCAGCTTGAAAGAATAGCCGATGCCGTCACTTATGAAAAAATACAGAAATTACAGTTTTAACAAGCGTGACCCTTTGGTTCCCTTCGTTAAACTCAGGGTAGGCTCGGCTCACCACAGGTTAACTCAGGGCATGCTTCTTGACCCGGTTAGATTCCTTACGCGACAAAGTTCCGTATAGTCTTGCGGAGTTTATCCCGAGCCCTGTCGAGGGAATTCCCTTTCCAGTTCCTGTACAATACCCTGCCGCTTGCTTATTAAATCCTGATCCTATCCGCTATAATCATAGGTTTTCCATCCTTTATCATAAGTATTACTTCTTTTAATGCAAGCATAAGTTTCCCATTTACCGGCGCGATTATTTTAATAACCGCGGTATAAACTGTACTTCCTTCCGGTATTCCGTAAATGTTGCCGGTTTGCGCAATGAATTTTTCAAGATCCAGAATTTCCCTGTAACTTTCTCCTTCGTAATGCTTATGCTGTGAGATAGCAAAAGATACCATTTTCCATTCGGCAGAGTCCACCGGATCGGAAAGATTCTTGTCGTTATAAAAGTTGAGCTGCGGTAATGCATAATCCGGATTGATGAATGTCAAGCCTTTATTATCCCCGATATCTATCATCCGTTTATTATTCCATGAAACAAATTTCTTTTCCCCTGCCGCCTGAACCTTGATATCGGGAATATTATCATTATTTCTATAGGCATATTTTCCTTTAACGCTGACATCGGGTACAAAATCCGCCACAGGTAAGAGACTGTCAAAAATAAAACCTATTAGATGATTTAACTCAGGATTATTAAAAGCCGGATCATTAAGGAATTGATCCCTTAAATTTGTCTGATTATTAATTGCTGAATCCGAGAATATTTTAATCCTGTCAAGAAACGGTGACATTCCGATTGTATAATAGGCGAAATGCAGGATTGCAAAGTTTTTCAGCATATCGTTCACATTGCAGTAAAGCTCACTTTTTTTTATGCCGCTTAAAGGAAAACCGCTCTGTATAATATTCCTATAATATTCATAAGGCGGAACCGGCACCAGATAGGCCGCATCCTCCCTCATTTTTCCCGAATCATCCAGGATTCTGCAGAATAGATCTCCCAGTGCAAAACTCCATTTGTCATTCTGCTTCAGAATTTCTTTAAACCACACATAAAGCAGGGCTCTTTTTATCTCAGGAATCGATGTATCGTTGACCGCAATAAAAACTGTCGAGCCGGTCAATTTATAGAAATGCTGTAAAGCCGGAAGCATAATAAACTCAAAATTTTTCTGAGTCAACGGTGTAAGCATGGATTCGATAGTCCCGATTAAAGAGTCTATAGCTTCTATACCGGAATTTAATTGAAAGGGGTAATAAACCGAATAATTTCTATTGTTCAGGGATGTTTCTTCCAATTTATATTTCCCGCAAATGAGTAACGGCTTATCCCCGGGTTTAAGATCAAAGCCATCCTTATCCCTGCCGGCATAAGGTATGAATAATCCCCTGTATCCCTGGGGAACCGTTATATTTGCGCGAATATTCCCATCCTCATTGAGAACCGGAAGCCAGTCTTCCTTGTAAAACTCAATATCATAAACAGGAAGGGTATAAGATAACGCTATTTTACCTTTGTAATTGTACTGAATTCCATTTAGTATGATTGGACCGGAATTATTATTTAAGCGGATATTACCGTTTGAAGGGGAAGATAATGCTACAAGAATAGCGCGCTTTGGGAGATTAATTTCTATATTATCAACATCAATGCTGTAATCCGCCTGAATTTTTATTTCTTTCGCAGCGGTAGTTATGTTGATTTTTGCAGTGTATGAATAGCAAATACTTTGAATAAGGATTATTATAAACGTAATGATCATATATCTCATAAATCCCTCCTGATTTTTCACTATTTAATTTATCGGAAGGATTTTGATGGCGATTATAAAATAATCCTGATTCCTGCGTTAAATGTAAAGCCTCCTGCGGGCATGCAGGGCCTGTCAAAGTAATTCATGTTAAGAATATTGTTGAGTTTGATTTCAGCATAAATATTTTTTGCCAGCGATTTTGAAAGCGAAATATCCCAGATCCATTCCGGATCAAAATAATTCACAGGATCATAAAAAGTTTTGTCAATATATGTCAGACGCATTGACGCTTCAATATCCCAGATTGGGTATTTATAATCAATATTCAGGGAAGCCGATTGCTTGTAAAAGAAAAACATATTTTCCAGAGAAGGCAGACGGTAAGTGTATTCCGCTTTAAATGTCAGGTTTTCAACCGGTGACCAATCTGCGCTTAAATCCGCCTCTAAAATCCCCAGGTTTGTAATTGATATGAAGCTGTAAAGACCGTTATCTGTATTGTTCGTATAAGAAATAAACGAATTATAATAATCATAATTAATATTGCAGCGCAGAGTAACCGATTGAGAGGGCAAATAAGTAATGCCGGATAATGCAGTCCACTTTTCTTCGGAAAAAGGAGGTGGGCCGTCTACCGGCCTGTAATCTATCTGATTTTCATTCCTGTAGTCATCCGGGGTTATGTTTTTCTGTTCGCCGGATAGTCCGAGCTTGAAATTCAATTGATCGGAAAATTTATAAAATCCCAGGAGAGTCGGATAAATGAAAAAGCTTTTGTAACTGTATAAATCAAAATTCAATCCTCCCTGGATTGAAAAAATACTGCTGAGAGGAAATTTATCAACCGCGTTAAGCTGGCCGTATTGAAGGATATCGTTTGAAAAAATTGAATAAGTATAATTTCCCGAAACTTTTAAAAAATTGTCCCGGCTCCAGTTTGCTTCATAATCGGCATCAAGATAATAATCCCATAAAGTTTTAGGCTGATAACCGTCCGGTATTTTATGGTTCAATTCCAGGTAGTTATAACCTGTATCCGCTTTGATGGAGGAATTCAAATCGATATTGTAAACAGCGCCAAGCCGAACCGGCACATTCTGTTTATTCTCGCTCAAAATACCGGCATTTGTAAAAAGTCCTATATCCCTGACATAATAGCCGATCGTTGAATTGAATTCAATATTTTTTGAGAAGGTATAAATGAAATCGGCATCCAGATCATCTATTTCCAGTTCCGTATTGAAATAATTTGTGTTATTAAACCCGGCGCTGGCTCGCTTGTTCCTTAAATATGTTATAAGGTAATTCAAATTGCCGGTTTTTTTCCCGGCATTTAGTTCTGCAAGGAAATTTTCATATCGGCCGTAATAAAATTTAAAAGCCGACAGTGAAAAATCCTCTTTTTTCCTTTCCTCAGTTATCTCGCTTTTTATTTTTTCACTGATCTTTGTCTTTGTTAATTCTTTCATATCAATCTCGCCGAAATCCTCATCAATATTATTTGATTGATTGTCTTCATTGTTTGTTAGCTGAGCCCTGCTTTGATCTTCAATGCTCAATTTTATATCCGGGATTACTATTTTGCTGTTTTTATTTTCCTGCATCAGCTCATTCTTACCCGTGTTTGTATCAGAATCTGTGAACGCATTTGACAATATGCACAACAATATTGAAACTGATAATATAATTATTTTCATAAATTAACTCCTTAATAATTATACCCTCGAATCTCTAAAAAATAAATTTATTTCCAAACTTTGCCCGTTTTTTAGTCTTAAGTTAAAATGATTAATTGGAGTTTGATTCATGGCAAAGACTTTATTAAAGAACATAGGCCGATTAATTTATACAGTCTATTGGTATATACTTTTACTGGTCTATCATGGCTTTGGACTTCCGTTTGGAATTATCATATTGCGCTTCGGCCTGAGAAAACTGACATCATTGACAACAGTTGCCTGGGTTCATTCGCTGTTCTTCATGGGCGGCCTGAAATTTATGGTTAAAGGCCTGGAAAATATAATAACCGGGGACAAATATCTTTTTATAATGAACCATTCCAGCTTTTTTGACATCCACGCAGTACTGGCTGTCAAACCGGATATCACCTGGCTTTCAAAGAAGGAAGTTCTCAATATTCCATTAATCGGCGAAGGTTTAAGGACATCGGGGGGGATTCCCATAGATAGGAAAAATTTTTCAGAATCGATGGAAAACGCTTATAAAATTGTCCGTGAAGCAAAACCCGGATTCACGCTGGGTATTTTCCCGGAAGGAACACGTTCATTAGACGGAAAGCTCCAGAGGTTTAAAAGAGGCTTTGTCCGCATACTCAGAAACTGTGATCTAAACCTGGTTCCAATAACATTGAACGGATTTTATGAGTTTAAACCGAAAAAAAGACGAACCTTCCATTATGTTAAAAATCTTGAAGTAATAATTCATAAACCCATTCTTCATGACGAGATTGTAAAACTGACTGATGCTGAGCTTATCCGGAAGGCATACGATATCATACAGGCGGATTATACGGAATAATTTCACATAAAATAAATATAAATTCGGAGGCATTATGTTAAATTTTATGATAAAAAAGGCATTTTTTGATTTCTGGGATCACCTGTTCACAGTCATACTTATAAATGTGGGTTTTTCTTTACTGCTGGCAATTATTTTTTACCTGCTTTATCTTTTCAGGATCAATGGGTTTTTATTATCTTTTTGGGCCTTAGCGGGTTTTTACCTCCTCAACGTATATATGGGTGTAGTTTCTCAGGCTATGAATATAATAATCGATTATAAACAGCCGGATTTTAAGGAATTTTTAGGGTTATTTAAAGATATTTGGATTCCGGCGCTTATCATTACACTGATAGTTGCACCTTATATTATGATTTTATCCCTTTCTGCCCCGTTTTACCTTCTTCAGCACAATATTATAGGTATGGCTGGTGTGTCCATCCTTTTCTGGATTACAATTATAATCGCCCTGTCATTGCAGTATTATTACCCGATCTACAACAGGCTGGATCAAAATTTAGGAAAAGTACTGAAAAAATGTTTCCTGGTATTTATCGACAATGTCGGATTATCGATATATATGGGAATCGGAACAATAATCATAATTTTAATATCATCGCTCCTGGGGTTCATTCTGCCCGGAATCGGGCTGATATTTATCTGGATTAATACCGGCTTCAAGCTGAGATTATATAAATACGATTATCTTGAAGCAAACCCCGGCGCCAACAGAAGAAAAATCCCCTGGGACAAGCTTCTGTACGATGAAAAAGAGAATGTGGGCAAAAGAACTCTGAAAGGCATGATTTTCCCATGGAGAGATAAATAAATTTGAATAAGTAATCTGCCATTTAAGATTTAGCGGCTTTTTTAACCAGCAGTAAAACCGGTATCGACAGAACCTGTAAAGCGACGGCAAAAATAATAACAAATGTTATCCTTATATCATAAAGGAATCCCATTACTGAGCTTCCCAATAACCAGGCAAGTCCGTACGCTGTATTGAAAATACCGTAGCCTGTTCCCCTTTTCTTAAGACTTGTCAAATCGGCTATCGCGGCCTTCATAATCGTCTCATGAATCCCCATTACCGCTCCCCATAATATCACACTTATTACGGCAAACAAAAAGCTTTTGGAAAATCCAAGGAATGGAATCGGAAGGCATAAGACCGGGACCGCGATTAGCGTCATAAGCCCGAGCTTATCGTATAGCTTTCCGATAATAAGGGCTACAACGGCGTCAACTCCCATAGCTATGGCGTAAAATAAAGGTATCTGCGCGTCCGTCATCACGCCGCCTGCCTTAAAATGATATCCGAGGAGTGCGAAATTGGCAAAACCGGCTACCGAGAAAAAGATGAAGATTGTATAAAACCAGAACACCCCGGTAAGCTTATCGCTTTTGTTTTCATTTTTTTGCGTCGAGGACCCCTCAAGTTTTTCTGGGGAAGGAACACGGATATAAGCGAAAAATACACTTGCCATCAAAAGGACGAACGGAATCCACAAAATACTGTAAGCCGTTTTGTAATTTCCGTGCAGGAGGAATACTGCGGTAAAAATCAACGGTCCTACTACTGCTCCGATCTGGTCCATCGCTTCATGAAGTCCGAAACCGAAACCGGTTCCTACTTTTTTAGCGGCCTGCGACAGGATCGTGTCCTTGGCCGGGCTCCTCATTGCCTTTCCCAGTCTTTCAAACACGATAAATATAGCGGCGACCTGCCATATTCCCGAAAGTGCAAGCAAGGGCACGCTTAAAAGCATCCCGTACCCTATAAATGTAAAAACCCAGTAAGCCTTTGTTTTATCAGAAAAATATCCTGAAAACAAACGGATCGCATAACCTGCGAATTCACCCGCACCGGCAATCAAGCCTACCATCGCCGCGTTTGCTCCAAGTGTTTTTAAGTATGGCCCATTGACGCTCCTGGCGCCCTCGTAAATTATATCCCCGAGCAGGCTGACAATCCCGAATAATATTATCAATTGAAAAGCTGTTTTTTTACTATTATCCATTTTTTCCGGCATAAAAAATTCCTCCTGAAAATCGTTTTCATTAAATAAATTTAAGTGTTTTATAATATAAAATCAACTTATGATAATAAATGATACGATTTTTGTCAAAATCAAAAGGTTGTTGTGTGTAGAGTCTGTTTCAAGTGTATAAGGAGTCTGTCATGGTATGGATAAGGAACAGCCTTATTATTTTCAAGACTAAAACGATTCATTTTGCCGAATAGTCAGATTTTTTATATTCATATAAATTCTACGGTTATTTCTGTATCAAAGTGGAAGGGTCCTGCCTGTCCAGAATAATAATCCTTCCGGAAGCGCCGTCCAGTCTTACCCTCTGTCCTGTCTTAAGGAGTTCAGTCGGCATGGTTTACGCCGACAACCGCTGGAATACCATATTCCCTCGCTACAACTGAACCATGTGTCATCATCCCGCCCACTTCCATAATAAGACCGCCCGCCGCAAGAAAAAGCGGAGTCCATGCCGGGTCGGTTGCCGGACAGACCATTATTTCACCGGGTAAAAGCCCTGCTTTTTCAGGGTTTAAAACTATCCTCACAACACCTTCAGCGATCCCTGTGGAAACGGGGCTTCCGGTTAGAATATCATTATTTTCAACTTCAGGTATTTTTGAACTTTCATAAAAGCAGGTTCCGTTGCTTAAAATTATTCTGGGGATTCTTTTTCTGCGTTTTTCCCGGTTGTAAGCCTCTCTTCTTAAGGCCACAAGCTTTTTCCAATCCTTTTTGCATTCAATTTCAAGTATTTTCAACTCATTCAGGTAAAAAAAGAATATATCGTCCGGCATTTCAAGAATACCTTTTTTAGCGAGTTCCATACCGCTTCTGTAAAGCATTTCCCTATAATTATTAAATATTTTTACAACCGCGAATTTTGGTGACTCCCTCAATCCGCACAATTTTCTAATCCGTTTGATGAGCCATTTCGCCATCCAAATCTTTTTCCTGCCTGTGCCGGTTTTAAACAATTCCCTTATGATTATTTCTCCGGTCTCATTAGCTTTCTCAATTCCCCTTTCAAAAACAAATTCCGGTGATAGTTGCGGATCGTCAACTTTGAGATAGCTTTTTATAACCTGCATAATAGGCGCAGGCTCTTCCCGCCACCTCGGCCTTCCCATATCAATTTCCCCCTGGCCCCGCATACCGTAATTCTTCATAAACTCATCAATTGCTTCTCCGGCTGCTTCGGGTAATTTCCCCGAAATATATTCATTGGTAAGTGTTTCAGAATCATTATCCGTAAAATGCCTGTAAGATTCAATGTTATTTTTAATATAAACAGCAGTTTTCCATAGAGCCATATCCATTTCCGTTGTTACATTGTCAGGCATTCCACGCATAAGGTCCCGGATAAGATCTTTTGACCTTGGAAGTTCCGCAATCAATCTTTCCAGCATATTGACCGCTATCTGACCGGCTATCACGATCGGTATAATCTTCGGCATTAATGCAGGCGGTACTTTCATCATAATTTTTTCCATTACCGATGCCTGATCATGCAGTGCCTGGGCATTCCTGCAAATACCCTCAATCCTGCGGGATTCTATCTCAATATTTTTTTCCAGGACATGCTTTCCATGCGCCGGATTTATCAAATTACTTATTGTTCTTAATGCCATTTGAAAAAGCACTGAAGCTATACTAAGTTTATTGGAGATTTTAAGCCTGCTTTTCCTGATTCTGAAGCCCGGATCATCAAAAAGAGACTTAATAATTTCCGAACTCTGGGGATCAAGCGATTGCAAGAATCCAGGAAGTATTTTTCTCCAGTTTTATTCCTTAAAGGACTTGTAATATTTATAAAAAGTCTGCCGCCCACAGTCAAAAAAAATTTCTGCGAATTAAAACCAACATTAAACCCGAATTTTTTTCCCAGACCGGCAGCAATACCATTGAATAATTCCAGTCCGGCCGGGGTATAAGGATCAAGCATACCCTGCCATAACGCGAATGAAAACCATGCCTGCAATTCCGTTTTAACGATTTTTGATCCCGCCGAATAACCTTCAGGCATAGGAAAGAGGGAAGTAACCGGACGCGACTGAATCAGATATAAAGAGCCGCCGGATAAAGCCCATTCAATATCCTGCGGCGATTGGAAAAATTCAGCACAATTAAGTCCCAGGCCTACAAGTTCATGAATTTTATCATCAGGAAGTGCCTGCCTGCCTCCTGATTCCTCTTTTACCGTGACTGTACCTCCGTTTTTATTTCCTTTAATCCTGATAGATTTTGCCCCGATCTTTTTATTGATAATCGACCGGCTTAAAGTATCGTAAGTATAATGGTCTGGTTCCACTTTACCTGACACCAGAGCCTTCTCCATAACCCAGAGTCGCGTCGATAACCGTTTCAGTCAGACAGCCCGTGAGCGGATTGGCTGTAAACAAAACTCCCGAGGATTCGCTCTGAACCATTCTCTGAATGATTACAGCTAAAGAGAATATCGTCCTGAGTAATCCGGTTATAAGCACGGTAAGAGATTGCGCGCACCGACCATAGGCTTGCCCAGCAGTCGGTTACAGCCCCGAGAAGCTTTTCTTCCCCTTTAATATTAAGATATGTGTCCTGCTGGCCCGCAAAAGAAAGATCCGGAAGGTCTTCAACAGTTGCGGAAGACCGGACTGCCGCAAAACATTCGTTATCAGTTTCTCCTTTTTTAAAGTCATAATAAGCTGATTTTATCTCATCAGCTATTTCATATGGAATCGGATATTTTTTGAACAGCTTATTTATTTCAGCCGAGATTTTTTCAAGATTTTCCATATCATCTAATTTTCCAGAATCAAGGATTCTCATTATTTCCGGTTCTAAATTATTATTACCGATGAAGGTTTGATAAGCGTTTGTAAGAATACAGAAGCCTTCAGGAACAGGCAGCCCGGCGTTGATTATTGCTCCAAGATTGGCGGCTTTCCCGCCGGCAGTTAATAGATCATTTTTCCCCAGTTCAATTAAAGGTTTAATAAATTTCATAAAATTTACTCCTTAATGAAAATGATTTAACATTCGGGGCAAGAAACCTGCCTGCGTTCCGGCACTTCGGTAGAGCCTGTCCTGAACTTATCGAAGGGCTCAGTGCATGTTGATAGTTACTCTTTAGCAACTCAGCCGCCGAGCATCAGCTCGGCAGTGCAACGATTGCACATAGTTCGCCAAGACCAAGCCAAACAAGGCACATAGACGTGCCATGAAAAACACTTTATAGGCAAACAGCCAGCCGAACGCTAGTTCGGCAGCGACACGATATCGCAGGGTCAAGCATCATGCCTGCTGTTTATACCCTTATAGAATATATCGAGAAGCACCGGTATTAATTTTTCTATTGGCGGCTTTATTTCACTTGCGAGAAAAACCGACGCTATTGTTCCCTGGATCATTGTCATCAAAACTCGCGCTGTCCTTGCCGGATCGATCTGCCGGAATATCCCCCGTTTTGTTCCATTACTGATAGCTTCCGATAAAATAGAAATATTATCATTTATTACCGATTTTATTTCTTCCTGCATTTTTTGCCTTACGCCTGGCACTTCCCGGCGTATCGTCTGGAAAATATCGGAGGTCTCAAATAAAAAGCCGATCACGCCATTAACCGAAGCCTCTATGCATTTAACCGGGTCGGATTCAGACTTTACTTTTAGAAGTATTTCCTTTATCCTCCTGATGTTCTCTTTGATAAGGGCGAGAATTATCGATTCTTTATCCTTAAAATGATGGTAAATAGTAGCTTTGCCGATCCCTGCTTTCTGTGCGATCTGCCTGACCGGTGTAGCTGTAAAACCTTGTTTTGAAAATAGCCCTCTTGCCGCATTTAAAATTGAAAAATAAGTGTCATTCATAATTTTCTCCATTCGACCGTCCGTTCGGTCGAATTAATCATAAAATTATAATTTGTTAATGTCAAGAATATTTCTTATTTTTCTTCCATACTTTACAATATTATGAAGCGGAGTTTATCATGGGCATTGAATCCACTCATATAAAAGTAAAATTGGTCATTCCGGTACTTTATTCCGATGAAAATATCCTGGGTAAAATAATACCGGAATTATACGATGAATTCGGAGAAACGGATTTCCGCAGTGAAAGTTTCATTTTTTCTTTTACAAATTATTATGATGATGAAATGGAAGGCGAGACTTTTAGAACCTTTTTTTCCTTTAAAAAGCTGATAGATATTGAAGAGCTTGTAAATATTAAAAAAAAGACAAATTGGCTGGAACTAAAATACTCTGTGAACGGCAAAAGGAAGGTCAACCTTGATCCGGGTTATCTGGAACTTGGAAAATTTGTACTGGCTACAACAAAAGACCAGCAACACCGGCTATATATCAGGGATGGAATTTATGAAGAAATTACCCTTTACTACCGGGCTAAAATATGGCGTCACTATGATTGGACCTACCCGGATTACCGGAGTGAAAATTACAAATCAATTCTTATGCAGGTTCGTGAAATATATTATAAGCAGATAAAAGAATAATGGCGTCAAGCCGTTTTCGATATATTATATATTTTTATTGAAATTTATATCGATCAAGCTAGCCTGCCCTGAGTTTACAGACTGTGTGAAAACACAGTAAATATGCTATAATTATTAGAACAAAAATAATCGGAGTAAAAGATGAAGCATATTGAGGGAGAATCAAGGGATCAGATAGTTCTGTTCAATGAAACACTGGAAGATCTGTTAGGAGAAGAAGATCCGGTAAGGTTTATAGATATTTTTGTTGATAAGCTAAATATGAAAGGAGTTGGTTTTAAAGTAAAAGAAGCATCAACCGGCAGAAGTTCATATAAATCCGAAATACTTTTAAAAATCTATATTTACGGATATTTGAATAAAATCAGGACAAGCAGGAAATTAGAGAGAGAGTGCCGAAGAAACACAGAGTTGATGTGGCTGACTGGACGACTAGCGCCGGATTTCAAGACGATTGCCGACTTCAGGAAAGATAATAAGAAGGGAATACAGTCGATATTCAGAGAATTTTTGAAGATATGTCATAAAGCCGGGCTTTTATCATTTGACGTTGTTGGAATTGATGGAACCAAGATCAGTGCGCAAAACCACAATAACAATGTTTATCATAGGAAAAACATAGAAGAAATCATACATAGAATAGATCAAAAGATCGAAGAATATTTGAATGAGATGGATAAGAACGATAAGGAAGAAAAGAATGAATTTGAATTTCTTTCCGGAAAGATAGCGGAACGTTTAAAGAAAATGAAAACAAAAAAGGATAAAGTTGAGGCTATTAAAAAGATTTTTGAGGGAAATCCTGAAATGGAGAAATATTATTCAAATGACCCGGAAAGCCGGTTTATGAATGATAAAGGGAAATCCGACATTGCATATAATCTGCAGATGGCAGTAGATGATGCGAATAAACTGATTGTGGCGATTGATGTGACGAATGAAAACAATGATATCAAACAGATGGCAGGAATGTGTGACCGAGTAGAAGAAATAAAGGACGAGCTTAAGGTAGAGACTGAAACGGTCAAAGTATCGGATGCCGGTTATTACAGCGAACCGCAGATACTGGAATGTATAGATAAGGGACATAACGTATATATGCCGAATCCGGATGACGGACATAAGGCAAGGATTCGAGGCAAAGAAGATAATAAAGGAGTACCTGCTGAAGAATACCAGGTTGATAAATTCAAATATGATCCGGGACAAGATGTTTATTATTGTCCGGAGGGAAACCCATTAGTGAGAAATGGGAAAAAAGTAGAGAAGGTCAATGGAGGAAAAGAGATAGTCAGGTACAAGTGCGGCTTATGCAGCCAATGTGAAGTAAGAAATAAGTGTACTGAAAGCGTGGAAGGACGAAGTATCAAAGTACCAGTTAGAAAAGAAGAAATTGAGAACTTCAAGAGGAAAATTCGTTCTGAAGCCGGGAAAAAGATCATAGAGAAAAGGAAAGAGATATGTGAACATCCATTTGGATCGATAAAAAGGAATATGGGTTACAGTTATTTTTTAATGAAGGGAAAGGATGGCGTTCTGACGGAATCCAGTTTGGCAGGATTCATTCATAATTTAATAAAAGTATTGAATATATTGGGAATAAAGAGACTTATGACTCTGGTTTGATGCTAATAAACCATCGTTTATCGTATTCGGATAGATTTTTGAAACTAAGATTTTTTTAGCTTGAAAAATATATCAAAAAATGGAGTTTTTGTATAATTAATCGATTTTACTATAAAATTTTACTGAGTTTTCACACAGTCTGTTAACGAAGGGAACCAAAGGGGCAAGCTTGTTGATTTATTTTATAGCAATTGTTATAATTATCAGGTTTATCGGGGTATAAGAAAAAAATACAGAGAGTAATCAATATAGCAATGCTAGTTTATTATCAGGTATAACCTATTAATAAATACGACTGTACGGTCGTAAAAAAATAATAATTCAGGAGAATAAATCGATGGAAAAGGTAAAAAAGGAAACTCCGTTTCAGAAAAAAGGAACATGGGTTACATTCCGCCCGGATATTAAAATCCTGGACTGTACCATTCGCGACGGGGGATTGATCAACAATTTTAAATTCGAGGATAAATTTGTTAAAGCCATCTATGATACCTGCGTCGCATCCGGTATAGATTATATGGAGCTTGGATATAAAGCCTCAAAAAAAATATTTTCAAAGAATGAGTTCGGCTGCTGGAAATTCTGCGATGAGGATTATATCCGTAAAATCATTGGAGATAATGATACGCCTTTGAAATTATCCGTAATGGCGGACGCTGATAGAACAGATTACCATGTTGACATTTTACCGAAAAGCGAAAGCATTTTCGATCTCATCAGGGTGGCAACTTACATCCACCAGATTCCGGTTGCGCTTGACATGATTAAAGACGCTCACGATAAAGGCTACGAGACAACAGTTAACTTAATGGCAATTTCAGTAGTCCATGAGAATGATCTATATGAAGCACTGGGCATACTGGCGGCTTCGGAAGTGGAAGTAATTTATCTTGTTGACAGTTTCGGCGCCCTCTACTCCGAGGAAATCAAGGACTTAACCGGTAAATACCTGAAATATGCCCAATCAACGGGCAAAAAAGTCGGCATTCATACTCATAATAACCAACAGCTTGCTTATGCGAATACCCTGGAGGCGCTGATTCTTGGCGCGAGTTATCTTGACGCTACTATCGGCGGTCTTGGAAGGGGCGCGGGCAACTGCCCGATGGAACTTCTCCTTGGATTTCTAAAAAACCCGAAATTCCACATCAGGCCAATTCTTCAGTTTATTCAGGAATATATCCTGCCGTTAAAGGAAAAAGTCTCCTGGGGTTTCGATATACCCTACATGATCACAGGTTTATTGAATCAGCATCCGCGCACCGCAATGGAATTCATCGATAAGAACGACCATAATTATGTGGGTTTCTACGATAACGCCATTGAAGAGGATTAACAAGCGTGACCTGTCTACCGCCAGGCAGGCCGCTTGACCTATGCAAAATAATTCGATTAGTACTATATTGAGCCAGTTAATAATTAACATCAAAAATATTTTTTCTTTTTTACCACAGAGACACTGAGTCTCAGAGATTCATTAAATAACATTTAGTTTATTTTCAGGTCATGTCAAAAGTTTCACCTGCCTGGTCTGCCTACAACGGGATCTCCGGCAGGTAGGTGGCAGACAGGTGAAACTTGTACTAAGCCTGCCGAAGTAATTTGCTTTTATTACTATCTTAAGGTAAAGATAAATTGAAGCCATATTTTATTTGAAACTCAATAAAATACCAATAATAAAAATCTCAGTGTCTCTGTGCCTCAGTGGTTATTGATTATATTATATGGGTGCAGCATCATGCCGCCTATACATTGAAAAGTATATTCATCACATCGCCGTCTTTTACGGGGTATTCCTTTCCTTCAAGCCTTAACTTACCTGTTTTCTTTGCCTCACTGAGGCTGCCTGTATGGATAAGATCATCGTAAGCTACAACCTCCGCCCGGATGAAGCCGCGTTCCAGGTCGCTATGAATTTTACCGGCTGCTTTCTGTGCATACGAGTCTCTTTTGACACTCCAGGCCCTGACTTCATCCTCACCGACCGTAAGGAATGAAATCAGATTCAATGTTTTATATATATACTGAAGAAACCGGTCCATTGCAGGCTCAGACAGCCCTAAATCGGCCAGGAAATCTTTCTGGTCTTCTTTAGGAAGTTGTGAAATTTCCATTTCCAGATCGCCCCTGATCGAAAAGAGTGTTAGTTGATGGCTGTTTATAATTTTCTCCACTTCAGATAAATCCGTACTTTTTTCACCAAGATTCGCAATTACGACAATGGGCTTATTGGTAATAAAACTGAAGCCGGCGAATAGCTTGAGATCGTCTTCGGACAAAAAATTCTCACCGATAAGCGAACCCGACATCAATTTTTCCGCGAGCTTCTCAAGCAGTTGATATTCCCTTGTCGATTTTTTCCCTTCCTTGTCAAGCCTCTGCATTCTCTTTTCTATCATTTCATAATCGCTGAAAATCATTGAATCAAGTATTTTTTTCAAATCAGCCGCAGGGTCGATTTTTTCAAATGGGTGGGCAACCGCTTCATTTATGAACGCCCTTACAGTCACGGCAACAGCCGTCAGGTTTCTGATATCCGCAATTGATGATGGCGTAATACCGCCCTGCTCGTTGAATTCTATCTGAAGGTCTTTAAAAACAACGGTTGCATACACACTTTTTTTCGGCTTGAAGATTTTTGAAAGTTCAGCAACACGAACGTCTGGAACATTAATTTCCGCAATGTTCATCTCTTTTTTTCCGCCGGAAAAAGCAGATGTCGCGGCGTTCTTACCCGTTAACGCGTTGAATATCGTTGTTTTACCCGAAATCGGGAGACCGATTAAGCCTGTTTCCATATTAACTCCTCAATTAAACTTTATTGTTAGCAATAATTAGTATGCTATTTATAATAGCATAAATTCCGGAAATTATAAAGACATGAAGAACTGGAAAAAAGGATTCCTTTAATAAAAATTCAGTTTTCAGATCGGAATGGATATCATTCCGGAGGGAGTTTGTACAATTCTTCTCCGAATTCTCTCTGTTCATGTCTGAAAACCTTCCATTCTCAATCAAATATGACAGATTCCACTATGAATTGGGAAATCAAAAAGAAAAATCACCCCTTCGCATAAACGCCATTTCATGTGCAGCAATCGGTTTATACTGAGGTGATGTTATTTCATGTTTTATTAAAGATTTTCTTATTTTAAAAGAGCCTCACTTTGCAGTCCTGCTGCGTTAGGGTCGTGGCCCTCCGTGGCCGCGAAATACGAACAGATCGATTGATCATTATAGGGGAATAACAACTTTTTTATACCAAGTTCACTTATTTTCTTCAGAGTAGATAATCAGAAATGGCGCTCCTGCTGCGATGTTATGATAAAATGAGGAAATAAAAAAAGAAATTTTGACAGGTGAGGGAGATGGTATTAAACTCTGCCCGGATATACTCAAGATGGGTATAAAAAGGCAGAAGAAGGCTGGCTGCTCCCCTGGGATATAACGGGATTCTTTTTGAGAATACCGAATAAAGCCCGAAGCTGCGAATAGTCCAGCCTTCTTCCTTACCAACATTATGGGACCGGAGCAAAGCTCCTGAACCCGAATAGACGGATGGCTGCCATTACTCAGCCCGTCAAGGTGACTTTTTTATATTTCTTCTTAAGTATTCTAAAACATAAGAAGGAGAGTGTCAAATGTATTACGGAGTTGATTTGCATTCGGATAATCTGAAGGTTGCGATTCTTGGGGATAACGAAACTGAACCGAAAATATTCAGATCGAGCCTTGAACCAAAGTATTTTGAAAAGTTTTTAAGCCGGTTAACAAAAGATGATTACATTGCAGTAGAAGCATCAACAAACACATTCTGGTTTTATGACCAGGTTAAACCTCTGGTCGCGGAATGTTATGTAATCAATCCCGGTAAATTCCAATTGGTTTCAAACTCAATGGTCAAGACAGATAAGAGGGACGCTATCAGTATTGTAAGAATGCTTAAATATAGTGTAATTACCGGAGAACCTTTACATACCATTTATATACCTAATTTGGAAGTAAGGGAAATCCGCGGGCTATTTACAACATATAAGCTTTTTAAGACGGATATTGTCAGAATGAAAAACAGGATTCATTCATTATTAAAGCAGAACGGTTACAAACAGGAACGGGAAAGCCTGAATGTTAAAGGTACAAAAGAACAAATTCTTCAGCTTGATTTAAGCGAAACTGTAAAATTTGAGATAAATCTATTGTACAAGCAGATGGAAGAAATGATTAACAGTGCTAATGAAATAAAGAAAGAGATCTTGGTAAAAGGCAAGATATTCAAAGAGGAAATAAAATTACTAATGAGTATAAAAGGCATTAGTCCATTTACCGCGATAGGAATAATGTCGGATGTGGCTGATATTAACCGTTTTAACAGTGTAAAAGACTTTTGTTCTTATCTGAGATCGGCTCCAAAAGTGGATTCCTCGAATAAAATGACGAAAATCGGAAAGCTTAATAAGAAGTCAAGACGTTTAACGATGGAGTTATTAATCCAGAGCATTCAACACTTTCGGGATTGTAAGAAATTTAATTATTTTTATGAAAAGAAAAGTAAAGGTAAGTCAAAAGGCAAAGTCAGGGTTGCATTAGCAAGAAAAGTCATGGTAGCTATTTATCATATGCTTAAAAAGAAAGAGTTGTTTTACTACATTGATAAGAAGTGTTATGAAAGCAAAATGTGTGAGTACAATAATTTCTTAAAAAAAGCCGCTTAAACTCTTTACTTTTATCATAGACGGGGGGCAGGATTTTGTACTCGATACTTTTCATCTCTTTGCCCTTGTGATTATTGATTGGGACGGAATTATAAGTAGAAAAAATAGTTATAATATAAGGCAGTTCTATTCTGTTTCTTATGTTTTTATTTTAGATAATTAATATTTTATCAGATCGTACACTTCCTATTCTCATATTTACACCGGGTTTTCTTACAATTTGCTTTTCCCACTCAATATCTTCAATAACCCAAGTTTTCATATATTCAATTGACTCTTTAATTAATTTAACTAAATTTAATTTAACATTTTCAATTATTGCTTTCTCATCATAGACACCAACAAATATTTCATTGTGACCTTGTGTTTTATCAAAATCTTCATGAATCAATTTTATTCTATCATAAATATAATTACTAATTTTATTATTTGGATAATCACTACCTTTCACTATTCCTTTGTTTATTAATTTAAATATATAATCTTCTTGAAGATTAAAATCATATGATATATAAACTGGACAACAAAACCCATTTTCCCATCCACCTGTTATTTTAATAATAAGTTCATTATTTAAATCAAGAATTATCTTGTATGCTGAGAACATCGAACTTAATGATAATTCCTCAAATACATTCATTATAATATTTTTAGTTTTATTTAATAATTCTACTTTTTTAGTTCTTTTTAAATTTTCTTCTTCTTTTATTCTATGCAATTCTTCAATACTGCTAATGGTATCTTGTTTTTTATTCTTTATTTCAGCTAAGATATTATCAAATGTATCTTTACTTTGTTCAAATATAATTTTTTTATTTGTATTATTAAATATTTCCAAACGTTTTTTGTAATCTTTAATTAACATGTTTTTAACAAATGAACAAATCTCGGTTTTAAAATCAACCCGTTGAATTGTTGGAATTTCATCTTTTATTGCAACAACCAATTTTGCATATGGTTCGGAATACTGCTTGAACAACTCATAGCCCATAATTTTATCATGTAATACACCGCCAATTTGGTAAATATTGATTGCTCTCCATGATTCTTCATCATTTTTTTCTTATCTAAACAAATATTCTGGTGGTGCATACCTTAAAGTACCGAAAAACGGTTTATTTCCTAATATATCAGTAATTGTCGGATCATCAATTACTTTCATTACACCTAAATCCATTAAGACCAGATCGTTTTTATCATTAATCATAATATTTTCTGGTTTTATATCTCTATGGACAACCCCTATCTTTAATAATTCTTCAGTTACATTAAATAAAATGTTAAAAGTATTTTTTATACATTCCTCATCCTGAGCACCTTTATTTATTATATATTCTTTAAGAGTAATTCCGTTAATAAATTCCATAATAATAAAATAATATTTGTCAGATTTATTTGATATGCTTCCACCATCTAATATATTTACTAAATTATTAATTTTGTGATCTATTAATTTTAATTCATGATCTACTCTTGCTTTTTCTGTTTCATCTCCATATTTTTCAATTATCTCATTATCAAATATTTTAATTGCAACAGAATTTCCATCCTGATCTGATCTAAATACAACAGCAGATTTACCGTATCCTAATATTGAATTTATTGTATATCCTTTTATATTTATCTTTTTAAAAATTTCTAAATATTCTTCTGATTTTCTTTTATCCATTATTTACTCTCATTTTTATTTCTTTCTAACAATCGTTATATTGACTTGCCCAATAACACATAATGCTTAAGTGGATTAATTCAACACCGATGATTCAGAACTATTTTACAATTTTTTCAGAAATTATATGACTGATTAATCAAATAGTCAAGGAGTCTGATTGTAAGACCAATGATTATCCATTTTAGAATGAGCATCGGAACAGCCGGTCAATAGCCATAAAGAATCGATAATTTTAAGTATTTTTAAATCTAAAAAAAGAATCGTTTATTTAAATCCCGGCTGTTCTTTTCTACAAGATTCACGTGATTATATAGCGGAGAAAGAATGTCACTTTTGCGAGCCAACAGGACGTTGGCATGCCCGTAGATCTGTCCGAAGCAAGGATGCGAGTTACGGAGGGCCGCAAAAGTTACATTCTTTCGCAGCATTATTCCCATTAATGACCCACCCCTCTCGTGCGGCAACTTCCCGATGATTAAATGAAAGAAAGAATTAAAGCCCCATTGCCATCTACGGCAAAAATACCTATTTAATTTTTCCCATTTTCCTTAAAATTGTTTCCATATCGTTTACAAGCGAACCGAATGCGGCAAGAAGGTTGTCCACGGGTTCGGTCGAAGTCATATCAACACCGGCCTTTTTCAATACATCTATCGGATAATCTGAACTGCCGGCTTTTAAAAACTCAATATAACGCTTTTGTGCAGATTCTTTATCCCCGCCTTCTGTAATTTGATGAACCATCTCATAGGATGCGGCAAGAGAAGTGGCATATTTATATACATAAAAATCCATATAGAAATGGGGGACTCTTGACCACCAGATCCCGGCAAGATCGTCGGATTCGAAATCGGGACCAAAATATTTTTTCATCAGTGTTAACCAAATATCGTTAAGGGATTTTGATGAAAGAGCCTCACCGCCCTCAACACGCTCGTGGATTATCTTTTCGAATTCCGAGTACATTACCTGTGTGTAAACTGTTCCGCGAATCATTTCAATAAACTGATTGATGAAATATAATTTCTGCAGGTCGTTTGTTGAATTTGCAATAAGGTATTTAAGCATCATTACTTCATTTGCGGTTGAAGCAACCTCGGCATTAAAGATCGGAACTTCTGAATTTACATATTTTTGAGTCCCATTGGCATAATAAGCGTTCATTGCATGGCCCATCTCATGGGCGATTGTAAGCATGGAATCGACCGATTCGTTGTAATTCATAAGGATGTATGGATGAGTATCGTATGATCCCCAGTTATATCCGCCGGTATTCTTATTTTGAGTTTCGTAAACATCTATCCACCGGTTTTCCAGGCCTTTAGCAAAAACCGAAAGATATTCCGGTCCGAGCGGAGTTAATCCGCTCAAAATCATTTTTTTAGCATCCTCATAAGGGATGTTAAGTTCGTAATTTTCAACCAGAGGCATATACATATCATAAACATGGACCTTATCAATGCCCATGAATTTCTTTCTTAATGTGACATAGCTTTGAAGGTATTTGAGGTTATTATTTACAGATCTGATCAGTTTGTCATAAACGCTTCTTGGAACAAATTCCATCGCCAATGAAGCCTCAAGAGCGGAAGGATATTTCCTGGCTGTTGAGAAAAAGATATTTTTTTTGACTTCGGCCTGAAGAATGGCAGCAAAGGTATTCTTAACCCTGTCAAACTGTGAATATATCCCTTCAAAAGCGCGCTTTCTAAAATCCCTGTCATGGTTTTCAAGTATCTTCTGGTACATCGCTGCCGAAAGTTGAATGTCATTGCTTTTATCGTCTTTTATTATCGGATAAAGCATGTCGGCTATCCTGAGCTTATTTACAATATCCCCCGGCGAACCGGCTATATCGCCGGCTTCGGCAAGAATAATTTCTTCGGGTTTTGAAAGCGTGTGCGGTTTCAACTTTAAAAGGACTTCCAATGAATGTTTATAATCCTGGAGATCAGGATTATTCATATAATTGCTGATAGTATTTTCGGGCAGCGTGAGAAGTTCAGGCTTAATGAAAGCTGTAATCGCAGACAGCCTGGATGATAATGTTTCCGAGCGGGAGCTTAACTCTGCGACGCCATTATCCGCCTGGTTTTCATCGGCCTTCATATGAATGTACACAAAAAGCTTTTCCATAAGCCTTGATGCTTCATCGCTTTTTGTCAGGCATTTGAGCAACGAATCGGCGTTTGCTAATTTCCCTTCAAAGGCGCTCAAAGACGGGATAAATACTTTATCGATCTTATTAAAATCGATTTCCCACATTGCGGTATTTGAGTAAATCTCATCAAGATTCCACTTATATCTTTCAGGAATCTGATCCCTGTTTTTTAAAACGGATTGGTCCTGGCTGAAAATTATA
The DNA here is from genome assembly GCA_963783575.1 of uncultured Spirochaetota bacterium. Classification (GTDB taxonomy): domain Bacteria; phylum Spirochaetota; class Brevinematia; order Brevinematales; family JAOACQ01; genus CAWEAK01. Next base: position 285,167 of record CAWAOD010000013.1, read on the forward strand.
GAGCCGGCAAAATTGATGATAATAAAAATTATTACAACCGTTATTCTTTTTTTCATAATGATCCTCCGAATTTTATTCCTGTTGAAAGAAATAGTTCAATCACTGGTTTGTTTTATATATCTTTCCGTATTCAGCGGCAAGTCTAACAGCTTCAATCATACTGACAGGGCTTGCAACGCCCTTACCGGCGATATCAAAAGCGGTGCCATGATCCACTGAAGTTCTTAAAAAAGGCATACCTAGTGTTAGTGAGACTGTTTTTTCAAAATCAAGCGTTTTCACGGCAATGTGGCCCTGATCATGATAGAGTGAAAGGACAGCACCGTATTTACCGGTCAATGCCTGGTAAAAAACCGAGTCGGCAGGGACAGGTCCTGCAACATCAAGCCCATCATTTCGTGCTTCTTTGACGGCGGGCGATATTTCAAGAACCTCCTCGCTGCCGAATAAGCCATGTTCTCCGTTATGGGGGTTCAATCCGGCTACAACAAGGGATTTCTTTTCAACCCCCAGCTGATCGAGGGCTTTTAGGCATCGTTTTATGGTATATAATAAACGTTCTTTCGTGACCAGGTCGCAAGCTTTTCGTAATGATACATGCCTGGATAAAAAGAAGACTCTTAAATTATTAACCTGAAACATTGTTAAAGGATCATCGGTTTTTGTCAGGCCCGCAAGTATTTCAGTATGCCCTATAAACTCTATCCCGGCTGCCTTTAGCGCTTCTTTATTTATCGGAGCAGTGGCTATAGCCGTCACTTCGCCAGATTCAGCCAATTTCACCGATTTACCAATATAATCAAAGGCGGCTTTCCCTGCCGTAGCCTGAACCATACCATACTCAACCGAATTTATTGCAGTATCATCAATAGAAATCAGATCAATCCTTCCGGCTTCATATTTCCCAAGCGATGGCCTGCCGATCTCTGTGAATTCAACATTCGATTTTATTATTTTTTCTATAAGACGGAGAACATTTATATTACCTATGACCAGGGGTCTGCAGAAACTGTAGATTTTATCATTTGACAGCGCTTTGATTATTATTTCCGGCCCGATCCCGGCAGGATCGCCCATTGGTATAGCAATGACCGGCTTTTCCATTAATTCCTCCGGCTTATTTATTCCACTTGTAAAAAATTATAATCGGAAATACTGGAATTTGCAAAAATCAGATCATCACTTTGTAGAATAATTGCCCATATATCATTTTAGATATATCAATTTGAATTAATAATATAATTTTGAATTCATTACAGACATTTTACAAAACATCCCGGATAGCTGAAATGGTTTAAAAGCAACGGCTTTGTATATAAATTCTTAATTAGAAAATTTTATTTTTAATGGCATAAATCTTGCATATTTAAACTAGTTATTATAATAATTATTCGGGAGAAATATTCATGACATTGAAAAAAATTACAGTTATTTTAATTTTGATATTATCTTTTATGCGGCTTTACTCTGCAAGACTTACCGTAACGGTATTGGATAGTCTTCAGGCGATGCCTGAGGCCGCTGTTATTTTAACAAACCAAAATCTTCAGCAAACAACCGATAAGAGGGGTAAGGCTATTTTTGAAAATGTAAATCCCGGTATATATACCCTGGTTGTAATGTTAAACGGATATAATAAATATACGAAAGATATATTAGTGCCTGTAGAAGGGCTTAAGGTCATGGCTAAAATCAGTCCGAAAGCCTATGATTTAGGGGAATTAACCGTATCGGCAAAACGAACCAAAGGAAAGACGGAAACAAAAACCACAATTCAGCAGGAAGAGATTCAGGCAGTTTCACAGAGCATTATGCAGGATTCGATAAAAGCTCTGCAGGCAATGCCCGGAGTTTCTTCGAGCGGCGGGTCTTTCGACAGCCGGATGTATATTCAGGGCGGTGCGTCATATGAATGGATAGCATCGCTGGATGGGGTAATGATATTGGACCCTATGCGCTGGGGCGGGAATATTTCCATGTTTAACCCAAACATTGTTGATACTATCGATCTTTATACTGCCGGATATCCATGCTCTTTCGGCCAGGGACTGTCAGGGATTGTAAATGTTGAATCAATAAAAGGGAACAAAGACCAGTGGAAACTTTATTATGAACAGACATATGTTTCATCTGAAATACAGCTTGAAGGGCCGGTTTCTTCAAATTTTACGATATTTTTCAATACCCGGAGGACATATTACGATCTTGTAGCCCCTCTTCTTTTTACCGGCAATGACTGGAAAGGCGTTCAATTTCCTTACTTATGGGATGGCCTTTTAAGGATGAACTGGGAGATTACGCCTGCAGATACCCTTTCGTTTACTGGTTACGGTTCGCTTGAAGGTATGAAATGGAAACTGGCCAACAGCGGAGGTCCTTCAGACCTGGGTACTAATGCGGAGTTTTATTATCAGACAATTAATTTAATCGGGAGCCTCCGGTACAAACACAATTTTGCCAATTCAGATTCTTTTGACCTGACTGCAGCATATACACCTGTGTTCAGCGAATATAATCTTGGCAACAGCCCGATTGTAAAGGAAAATTCCATAGAGAATGATTATTTTTACCAGATGTCCGCGAATTATTATATGAATTCAATTACAAATCACAAAATCCAGGCGGGAATAATGGGTTTTTATGCCGATCCTGTAGCAACTGACAGTGTTGATGTTTATTCTTTAAATCTTCAGGATGAATGGACAAATGCATTCAGCTTACATAAAACTTTCGGACCGATGGATATCTATTACGGCGGCATCTATGCAATGGACAATTGGGAATTTGTTCCCTCATGGATAGTCCAGTTCGGCGCGAGAGGTGAATATTTTACTCCGAATCATGAGTTTACTTTAGATCCTCAGGCTGGTATTAAATATGAGACCACAAAAGAGCTTGATCTTTTTTTCCGCACAGGCTTATATAGCTTGTTCCCCGTTGATCTTTTGGAAATTGATCCGACTTATGGAAATACCAATCTTGTCGGTGAGAAAGTTATGCATTATATTGCAGGCCTGGATTTTGCCAATGAGAAATACACCTTCCGGGCTGAAGGTTTTATTAAGCAGTATCACGATCTTGTTGAAGGTGATATTTCCAATCATTATAATAATAACGGTATACGCAATGTTTATGGAGGAGATGTCTATCTTCAGAAAAAAGCCATCCGGGGCGACTGGCTTTCAGGCTGGATTTCCTATACATATGTTTACGGCGCCGAAGAAATCACTGCCCGTTCCGATCCAACGCCGCAGGAAAATTATGATACCCCTCTCAATGAGTTTTTCACGCCCAATTATTTAAGGAACCATACACTTTCCTCAATTATAGAATTGACTTATTACAAAGGTGAGAAAGCGTCGTTTTTCGATTTTCTTGATAACTGTAAAATATCTTTTGATTATAAGTTTTTATCAGGGCAGCCATATACTCCGGCTACAAATTTTTTATCAAATCAAACTCCGGCAGGTGCCCAGTATAAAATTCTGTACGGTAAATACGACAGCGAAACCGGTCCTTTGTATTCCAAACTGGATGTAAAAGTAACAGTGCCGGGCTCGATTTTCTCAATTATGAGTTTGTTCGGAATTGAGAATTTTGAAACCTATACTTATGTTTCTTTCATCAATATATTGAATACGAAGAATATAACCGGGTATTATTACAGCGTTCAGGACAATCAACTTCAGCGGCTCGAGTCCATTGATTACCCATTCATGCCGGTTGTAGGGATGACGCTTAAAATGGTTTTCTGATTCAGTCAACCAGTCAGTTAGTCAGCTAATCTACCTTTCGGACAGTCAGTAGAATTTAATAGCCGGATAACTAACCGACTAATTAACTTTCGACTAATATTATTATTTCGACAAAAACTATTGACAAAATAAAATTTTCAATTTATAATGAGTGTATACTCAATGAGTATGGAGTCAATAATATGAAACAACCTGTCCGTAAAATACAGAAAGCTCAGACAAGAAAACTTTTGCTTGAAACAGCTCTCAGGCTTTTTACTGAAAAAGGCTTTGCCGCTACAAGGACAATAGATATAGCAAAAGAGGCGGGAGTTTCTCATGGAACGGTCTTTTCACATTTTCCGCTTCGCGAGGATCTTATAAATAATATAATTGAAGGGTTTGGAAAAAAAGTAGCCGGAAGGATGCATGAGTTAGCCGGAAATGAAGGAACTTTGAGGGAAGTTTTGGAAGCCCATATCGCCGGGTTAACAGAAACTGAAGGGTTTTATATCAGGTTAATATCAGAACAGCAGTATTTGTCAGAAACGGCAAGAAGCGCCCTAATCGGGATTCAATCTGCAATATCCTTTCACATCAATATTGCTGCTGAAAAGGAGATGAAAAACAGGGCAATAAAGGAAATGCCTATTCACCTTCTTTTCAATACCTGGACCGGACTTATTCATTATTATCTTGCCAATAAAGCCCTTTTTGCACCGGATGAACCGGTATTAAAAAGATACAGCGGGGAATTGCTGGAACATTATATGAATCTGATAAATTGTAAAGAACAGCAAGGTGATTACAATCAGCACGGCAAGAAATAAAAGTTTTTAAAAAAACTTATGTCATTACTTTGAAAATCAATAGGAGGCATACTATGAATGCTATTTTGCAATCAAATCTAAAAGCAAAAAAATGTTACGGTCATCTTGGAGGTAAACTGGGCGATCTTTTATTTGAAAGGTTTGTTGATCTCGGCTGGTTCAGGCTGGAAGCCGGGAAATCCACTGATTATGAAATTACCGGTAAAGGTTTTCAGGAATTGGAGAAACTTGGAGTAAATTTATATAAAGGAGAATACCATGAAAGATTATGACAATTTCTTTCTTCCCGCGGGTGATTTAAAGAAAAGCAGGGAGTTTTATCAAAATATCTTAGGCTTAACGGTTAAATTCGATTTTCCTGAAAACGGAATGACGGCTTTTAAGGTGGGAAACCAGGAGCCTGCAATTATTCTGGACGCAAGGCCTGGATCTAAACCGGCAATCTGGTTTACCGTGGATGATGTTAAGAAAAAATATGAAGAATTAAAGCTGAAGGGTGTACAATTCATTTCCGGGCCTTTTTTAATAAAAACGGGCTGGGCGGCTGAATTTCTCGACCCGTTTGGAAATAAGTTGGGAATAACTGATTATTCAGTTGTTCGTTAAAATCGGAGGTTAAATTTATGAAGAGTTGCATTGCATGCGGAATGCCGATGGTAAAAAGAGAAGATTTCGCCCTTGGGGATGAATCAAAAGACTATTGTACCTACTGTTCGAGACCCGACGGCTCGATGCAGTCTTATAATGAGAAACTTGATTCAATGACGGGGTTCATTATCAGAACACAGGGCTTTGATGTTAAGGCGGCAAGGCTTGCCGCAGTTGAAATGCTGTCAAAGCTGCCGGCCTGGGCGGCGTCGTGTCGCTCGCCGAACTAGCGTTCGGCGGCTTGTATGTTAATAGAGTGGATTTTATGGGACATCCTGTCCCCTTGGTTACTTTCGTTCGCCGAACTGTGCGAAATAGTTTCGCTGCAGAACATTGGTTCGATAAGCATCCGTACTGAGCGAAGGGCATTGTGTCCACAATTTGTTTGGATTATCAGAAAGTTCGGCAATTCATAGCAGTAAAACATATCTTTTTTAAAACTGAAAGTGTATAATATTTCTATGAAAATAATAGCGGATGAAAACATTCCATTTATTAAAGAAGCTTTCGGCAGTTTTACGGATCTTGCCACAATGCCTGGACGGACTATAAATGCAGGTGTAGTAAAAGATGCGCAGGCGCTATTAGTAAGATCCGTCACTAAAGTGGATAAAAATCTTCTGGAAGACAGCTCTGTGGAATTTGTCGGGACGGCAACAATTGGCGTTGATCACATCGATACGGAATACCTTAAAAGCCGTAAAATAGGTTTTGCCAGCGCAGAAGGCAGTAATGCGAACTCGGTCGCCGAATATATAATAGCATGTCTGCTGGCCTTGAATTCCAGGGAAAAAATCTCATTGAAGAGCCTGACCCTGGGAATTGTCGGCTTGGGAAATGTCGGAAAAAAATGTGGCTCAGAAAGCCCGGAACCTTGGCATTAAAATATTGCAGAACGATCCGCCGCTCTCGGATAAAGGCATGGCTGGATTCACTTCTCTGGATGATTTAATGCAATCCGATATAGTAACGATTCATGTACCGCTGACATATCAGGGTATTTACAAAACATACCGGTTGTTTGATGAAAATAGACTTTTAAAAATGAAGCAGGGAAGCTTTTTGATCAATACATCAAGAGGTTTTGTCGTTTCAGGTGAAGGCTTAAAAAAAGCCCTGGATAAAAAACACCTTTCCGGTGCAGTTCTTGATGTCTGGGAGAATGAACCGGATATTGATGCCAAATTGCTTGAAGCTCTTACCATCGGTACGCCGCATATAGCCGGATATTCATTTGAGGGAAAAATAAACGGTGCCGAAATGGTATATAACGCCCTATGCCGTTATTTCAATTTAGAAAAAAACTGGAACAAGACTAAGGCACAATTAAGATATGATAATCCGCCAATCGAAATCGGCCGATCCTTTTCAGATGATTATGGAATAATAAATAATTTAGTAAAGAATTTATATGATATTGAAAGAGACGACATCGAACTTAGAAAAATAATATTTCTTCCGGAATTAGAACGCCCGAAATATTTTGAAAGTCTTAGAAGGGATTACCCGATTCGGCGGGAATTTAACAATCAAACTATTAAAACCGTTAATATGCAATTATATAAGAAGTTAACCGGATTGGGTTTTACCGTTATTTGATAAATTACATCTTCTAAATAGTTAGAGGACATGCTTTTTGAACTATATTAATCAGTATGCAATAATTGTACTATTCTGAGATTGAATAACGATGTTAAACATTGCTCCATGTCTTCTCAATACTATATTTATTGTTATTCTTCAATAATGCATAAATAGTTACGATAATTCCTCTTACACTTTAAAATACAAATCAAAATATATTTAATTTAAATTAAATATCATATTGTCGTTTCAATTTTTGTAATAAAATAAAAAATATTATAATATTAATTTGATGATTTAATAATATCTTATTATAATTGGAATATAAATTTTTAATTAAATATTAAATCCAATGGAGGCATTATGGGTAAAAAAGGTCTCGCATTGATAGTTGATGACGATCAGTTCACCAGGGACAGGATTAAACTATATCTTTCAATTATCGGTTTTAACACCATAACTGCTGTTGATGGTATGGATGGTCTTGAAAAAATGAAAACTGCAGGAGAATTGAAAGTAATATTTTCAGATTATGAGATGCCGAATATGAATGGACTTCAGTTTCTGGAAAGGGTTAAAAAAGACCCCGTTTATAAAAACACTCCTTTTGTTATGCTGACCAGTGTTGACAGCCAGGAAATAATCAACAGCGTAATATCTCTGGGTGCGATCGCCTATATGATCAAACCCTTTGATAATAAAAAGATGCAAATGATATTGGGAAAATTGGGTTTATTTTAGAATTTAGGAGTATTTAATGCCGGTTGCAAGCTATGAATATTCCGAGCTTTCTGAAAATCTGGACAGGCTGGAGCAGGAACTTTTGAATTTTGAAAAAAAAAGCGGGCAAAGGCAGGTTACTT
>CAWAOD010000014.1:0-528001 GCA_963783575.1 uncultured Spirochaetota bacterium
TACAAGTAATGGATTATTGATATTATTTTGCCTTAGAGTCAGAACCAAGTTATACTTTATTACTGAAAGGAGTAATAATTTGATAAGAAAAGTAATTCAAAACCGCTATGAAGTGACAAAGATGATTGGCGAAGGCGGCATATCTCGTGTCTATCTTGCTTTTGATTCTGTTGATAAAAAGGAAGTCGTTCTGAGAACATTAAAGAAAGAAAATATATCCAACCGGATTGAAGATATTATACGGTTCAGGAATGAGGCCTCAATATTATCGCGTTTGGACCACCCGAACATTGTTAAAATTTATGAAACAGGGGAATACGAGGGTGAAAATTACATTGTAATGGAATATGTTCCGGGGAAAAGCCTGGGTAAACTGCTCCAAAATGGGAATAGGTTTAAGGAAAACGAAATTATTGAAATTATACTGCAGATATGCCGGGCACTGGACTATATTCATCCTATGAACATTGTCCACAGGGATTTAAAGCCAGGGAATATTATGGTCAATCCAGCGGAAGCGGGTCATTACCATATCACGATCATTGATTTTGGAATGGCGCTTGTAAAAGAGTTTTCGTCAATAAAGGAACAGGAAGAGATTGCCGGCACTTTCAGCTATATGTTGCCGGAGCATTTCGGTGTTACAAGAAGAAGCATTGATGAGAGAAGCGACTTATATTCCCTGGGCATTATTTTATACCAGCTCTTTACCGGAGTTTTGCCTTTTAAGGGAACGAGTATCAGCTCTATTATCCACCAGCAGATTGCCATGCTTCCCGATCCTCCCTCTAAATACAATACGGTTATTCCTGAAATACTTGAAAGTATTATATTGAAACTCCTGGAAAAAGAACCGGATAACCGTTACCTGTCCGCTAAAGGACTAATGGACGATCTGGAAAAATATCAAAAAGGCATGCAGAATTTTCCTCTGGGGTTGAATGACAAACAGATAAGGCTTTCGTTTAAAACCGGGCTGATATCCCGCGAAGCGGAACTAAAAAATCTAATGAGCTTATATGGCAAAGCGCTGGATAATAAAGGTAATGTCTGCCTGATCAGCGGTGAGGCGGGTAAAGGAAAAACAAGACTCGTAGAGGAATTAAGAAGCTTCGTTTATTCCATAGGAGGGCTTTTTATTTATGGCAAATGTTTTTCGGGAAAAAGCAAGACCCCTTACGGAGCAATAAAAGATGCCCTTAATATCTATTTAAAGATATACCAGGACTACCCTGATGAAAAAAAACTGAAAATTAAAAATGAACTCATCGAAATGACAGGAAATCTGAGCGGAATTATTCTTCAATTGAGTGCCTCGTTTTCGGTAATCTTTGAAAACAGCGAAGAATTGGTTAGGCTGGAGGCGGAAAGGGAGAAGAAACGGTTTTTGATGGTTGGAGCCCAGTTTATATTGAACCTGAGCATTGTAGAAAATGGGTTGGTACTATTGCTGGACGATCTGCAATGGGTTGACGATGGAAGTATGGATCTCTTAAGCGAGCTATCGGAAGAGATGGGCAAATACCCGCTCCTGATTGTCGGGACATACCGGAACGATGAAGTTAATTATGAACACCGGGTAAGCGTGTATCGGAAGGAAGTGCTGGAAAGCAAGCGTCTTTTTACTGAAATTTACCTGGAAACTTTTAACAAAACTATGAATGACAGTTTTGTCAGTTCGCTTTTATACGCAAAAGAAGAAAATATTGATGAAATATCCGGAATTATTTATCAGAAAAGTAAAGGTAATCCATTCTTTACGATTGAGATATTAAAGCAATTTGTAGATGAAAAAGTGATTTATTACAAAGAGAAAGGCTGGGTAATCGATCAGGAAATTCTGGATAAGACCAAGATAGCTCCACGATATTAGATGTTGTTATGAAGAGGATTTCATTACTCAGTGATAAAGAATCCCGCGTTTTGTCTTTCGCGGCAGTCATCGGAAGAAAGTTTGATGTGGAAGTGCTGTTTCGTCTTCTGGATTACGAAGCATCGGAGATTATCGGGATAGTGGACAGGGCTATTCATCTCCAGCTGCTGGAGGAGGATTTGCAGGAAAATGGGAAAATACTTTTTGCGCATGACAGAATAAAGGAAGCTTTTGAGAGAAAATGCGGCGAGGAAGAAAAGAAAGCCCTGCATATGCAGATAGGAATGATGCTGGAAAGTTTATATCCGAATGAAAAGGATAAAATTGTCTTTGACTTGATCTATCATTATATCGAAGGAAAGAATTATGCCAAGATCCTGGAATACGGATATCCCGCAGGCCTGAAAGCCAAGGAAAACTTTGCCTATAATGAGGCATTAAAATATTTTCTACAAGTTAAAACCTTGGCTGAAGAAAGAATAGAAAAGGAAAGAAAATTATGGGTCAACACTAATAAAAATATCAGTGAAATTTACCTGATTATAGGAAAAAACGATGAAGCTATAGAAATCAATAACAGATTACTTTCTTTTATCAGCACTAAACTTGATATTGCTGATGTGTACAAGAAAACAAGCGAAGCCTTTTTAAAAAAAGGGGACTGGAGAAATTGCGAAGAGTACGGAAGGATCGGATTATCCATACTGGGAGAAAAACTGCCGATCAGGAATGCTTTCGTAATTCTGAGAATTTTAAAGGAATTGCTCCTGCATACTTTACACACCTTTTTCCCTGTACTTTTCTTCAGAAAAAAAAGAAACCCTGAAGAAGATAAATATAAACTGATTGTCGGCTTTTATAAGAACCTATCCTGGATGTACTACCTTACGGATGTATTGAAAGCGGTCAGCTCAGCCTTAAGAGCTTTAAATCTTTCTGAAAGCAGGGTAGGATATTCCGCTGAGCTCGGCTTTTTCATAGCAGGTTATGCTACTATTTGTATGGCCGTTCCGCTGTTTAAGCAGGCGATAAAGTTCCACAATAAGGCCCTGGAGTACAGGAAAGAGATGGACGAAGCACTTGGGGATATGCCCAATCCCTTCAATGGCTTAGCATTTGCTATCAATGGAAGGGTGAGTTTGAAACAAGCAACCGTTATTTCGAAGAAAGTTCTGCTATTTTTAAAAAAATTGGCGATTTATGGGAATTAAGCGTGGTTTATCACTGCACGGTGTTTAATTATATTTACCAAGGTAACATTGACAAAGCAATGGAATTTGCCCATTTGAGTCACAATATAAGCAGACAAATAAATGATAGTTTTGGAAAATGTGGTGATATATCACTTAATATAATAATCGACTACATCAAGGGGGATTATCAATCAGCAATTAGAAACTATGATGAAGTATGGAAAATGATAGAGGAAAACAGATTCGATAACCTTAACTATGTTGTAAAAATAAATCTTGGAAATATTTACAGGGAAATGAAAGATTATGACAAGTCCCTAACCTTTCTGAATGAAGCCAGGGATATCTATGAGAAGAACCACTTCCTTGGGCAATACTCTGTATTTGTTTATTCTTCCCTCGCGGACAGCCTGATAGAAAAGTATAAAAAAGAGTTGAATCAGAATCATACCTTCAAAAAAGCCGACATGAAAAAGAATCTAAACGAGATCAGGAAAATCATCAGAAAAGCCCTCCATAAAACAAAATCCTGGCTGGTTCTTTATACGGAAGCATTGAGAGTGAGCGGCAAATATTACACTTTGACCGGAAAAATACAGAAAGCAGAAAAACTATTTTTACAAAGCATCCAACTTGCAGACCGATTGGGCCAAAAATACGAATCAGGAAAAAGCCATTATGAGTACGCGCTCTTTCTGAAAAACACAGGAAAATTCGGGGAAGCCAAAAAAAACCTTGAATCCGCTTACATTCTTTTCAAGGAAATCGGGTCCGCAGACTATTTAAAAAGGGTTTCCGATATTCTTGGAATTAGTGAAAATGGCCGGGAGGAAGAAGCCGTCGATTCCATTCAACATTTAAAGAATAGAGAAAGATTGTCCTCGATAATAAAAGTAACTCAAACCATTAGTTCAATCCTTCATCTCGACCAGCTTCTTAATAATATCGTATCCCTGGCTATGGAGACGATCGGAGCTCAGAGAGGTTACTTGTTCATAAAAAACGAAGAAAGCGGCATTCTGGAATTGCGCGTCAAATCCGATATCCATGATTACAAGGACAAAGACATTCCGCCTTTCCGGCAGGACCAGTTCTCTATGAATATTGTCGAGAAAGTTTTCAATACGGGTGAGGTTATTCTTTCGGCCAACGCGGGGAAAGACGAAAAGTTATCGGAATTCAACAGCGTTATTCAGTACGAACTGAAATCTATCCTCTGTATTCCTATCAAGCGCCATGAAAAAATCATAGGTGTCTGCTATTTTGATAATCCCTTATCCGTTTCTATCTTTTCAAGCGAGGATGTGGAAATTCTGGAAGCGATTACGACCCAGGCTGCCATCTCCATAGAAAATGCCAGGTTGTATGAACGGACTAACGCGATTAAAAGCCGTATCGAAGATGAGGTGGAAAAACTGACTGTCCATATATCCCAAAGACAGGAAAAGCTTCTTGATGATAAAAACACCATTGTTTTTAGGAGCCAGGAAATGCAGGAAGTTGTTGATAAAGTAAACCAGGTGGTCCTAATATCAAGACCAATTCTGATAACGGGGGAAACCGGCACAGGAAAGGAACTAATCGCCAAGCTTATCCATAATACTGGAAAACATAAAAATGAGCCTTTTATTGCCGTTAACTGTGCAACTATCCCGCAAACACTCTGGGAATCCGAGCTTTTCGGACATATCAAAGGCGCATTCACGGACGCGAAAACAAACCGGGAAGGCCTTGTTTCAACAGCCGGAAAAGGGACTCTCTTTTTTGACGAGATCGGGGAAATGCCCCTCGAAATTCAATCCAAAATGCTCCGTCTTCTGCAGGAGAACCAGTATACTCCTATTGGAGGCCGCAAGGTGCTTTCATCGGAATGCCGTTTTGTTTTTGCGGCTAACAGGGACATCTGGAAAATGATCGGTGAAGGTACTTTTAGAGAAGATCTGTATTATCGCATCAGCGTATTCAATATACATCTTCCATCGCTCAGGGAAAGAAAAAAAGACATACCTGTATTGCTGGATCATTTTATCCGGAAATACACAAAAGAATTTCAAATTGAGGTCCCGGTCAGAATGGAAAAAGGAGTAATGGAAAAGCTAAACGGTTATTATTGGCCCGGAAATATAAGGGAAATGGAAAATCTTGTGATCAGGACCCTGGCCATTGTTTCCTCAAGAAAAGAAAAGGATAGTGATATCCTGAAGCTGACCGATCTTCCACCGGGCTTGTTTGAAAATATTAAGCCTGAAAAGGAAGTTAATGATAAATCCTACCCAATTCCTGGAAATGAAAGTCTCCAGGAAGAAGCCCTGGATGGCACCCTGGATGAGCTTCTTAACCGGTATACAAAAAAAATAATTTTAGCATCTCTTAAAAAAGCGGAAGGGAACCGGACCATGGCAGCCAAATTACTGGGAATAAAACGCACCACACTCTATTACAAGATGAAAGAATTCGATATTGAATGACTGAAAATTTGTCAGTTTTCCGGATTTATGTCGAATTTTAATACATCTGTCAGATTCAACAACACTCTTAACTAATCAATAGGTAGTCTAAAAAAGATACTTCGAAATATTATAATTAACAACTCTAATATCAATTAAGAATAATTATTGTCTCTGAAACTTTCTCCTGTGTCTAATTGGAATGCTATTTGCATATTTGAATATAAGGACTGTTATTAACCCACATTTCCCATATGAAATTTTGTTTTCTTAAGGAAATTATGATGCAATTATATATCATCTCAAGAGTAAAGTAAATTAAAAGCCTTCAAAATGGGAGAAAAAGACTGGGGTTTTTATTGTTTTGAAAAGCTCTCAGGATACCGTGAATAATAAAAAATTTTTAAATCCAAAAAAGGAGGATTTTATGAAGTACGTTTCGTCAATAATCATTGAAATGATGATTATTACATGTATTTTCGTTTTTTCAGGCTGCAGTTTGACACCTCAGGGGAAAAATGCATCCGGTTCCGCAACAGTAGGGCCTGTGAACGCACCTTTATCGCACACAGGTCCGGAGTTTAACATCGGTACCCTATCCACTTACGGCACTCCTTTATTTACTATCCGTAATTCTTCCGATCCCCATGCCAGCATCTTCAATGGAGTGCTTTATCTTTATACTTCGAGCGATTTGAATCTATCAGGCATGTATCCTATGAGTACAACATATTGTTATGCAACCACCGATTTAATTAACTGGCAGGATTATGGCGCGATAATATCTGAAAGCCAGATTCCATGGTCGGCGAAAGATAATGGTTTATGGGCGCCTCGCTGCGTTTACGCAAACGGGCAATATTATCTTTATACACCTGATGATGCTGCAAATGTATCCGGTCCTAATAAAAAGAGAATCGGAGTGTCCACTGCTCCCAACCCCTGGGGCCCATTTACATCGCAGGCCGCTTATATTAATATACCCTTACCACCTAATGCCCCGCAGGGTAATTTTGCCAGCGACCCCTTTGTGTTTTTTGATCCAAACAACAACAACGCACCATATCTGTTATTTTGCACCGGAGGTATGAACGATTCACATATCTGCATCATACCATTGAACTCGGACATGTTAACGGTAGTCTCTGGCTCTACGCCTGTGGATTTAATGGCAACAGGCAACAACTTCCCGAGTGGCTGGACAGGCGAAGGCTCAAGGTTATACTATATCAACAACATGTACTACCTAGTCTATCCGTCCGACAAAAGCGCCTCTGGCAACGAAGAAATGGTTTATGCAACAGCACTTAATCCGATGGGGCCTTATACTTATAAGGGCGTATTTATGCAGCCAAACGCCAGTGAATTCACTATTCAGGGCGATATTATTCGATATGACAATAAATGGGTGCTCCTTTATCATGATACTCCGCTGAAATCAAAGGGATTTAAGAGAATGGTATGCGGAGAATATTTTAACTTTAATTCCGACGGAAGTATCCCTAATATCAACAGGACAGTACAGGGGCTTACGATAGACTCGACCAATGTAATTCAAGCCGATACCTACTTCTCTGGAACCGGGGTAACGACCGAACCAACCAGTGATATCGGCAGCGCTCAGGATGTTACTGTTCAAGACGGAGCTTGCCTCTATTATAGCGGAATAAACTTAACAACTAACAACACAGGGTTTACCGCTCGCGTAGCATGCTACTACTATGTCGGCGGAACCATCACCGTATATTTGAACGATCCCTGGGGTCCCCCCTTGGCAACCATTTCTGTTTCCGGAACCGGAGGCTGGCAGTCATGGAATACCGTATCAAGCCCCATTTACACTTTGGCTAATGAATTTGTTAATGGCACAGCTCAAATTTGTCTTAAGTTTAGCGGTAGCTTCAACATAGACCGGTTTCAATTTTCAGGCGACGGCGGTGTTACAACTCCCTATACTTATAAAATTATAAACAAAAAAAGCGGCCGGTCGATTGATATGCCGGGATGGTCAACAAGCCAGGGTACGCAGGCCCAGATATATGATTATAATAGGCAGGCAAATCAAGAATGGACCATTCGAAATAACGGTCCTTATGTTACCATTCAGAACTCTAATAGCGGCTTAACATTAGGAGTAGCGGCCGCTTCAAAGAGCCAGGGCGCACAAATTGTTCAATGGGGTTCTGTCAATAATCCTACTCTTGATCAGCAATGGACGCTGGTCCCTGTTCCCGAGCCAGAATACAGAGGATATTACTATATTCAAGACGTTAACAGCGGTATGGTCATAGGCTGTTCAGCCGGGGCAACTACCAATGGCACCAGGCTGATTCAATGGCCGTTGATTGATAAAGATGAAGATCAGATGTGGTCATTTGGGACATGGTACCAACCGTAAATAAAAAAAGACCGGAAATAAAACGGGGCAGGGAAGGGTGTTATACCTTCCCTGCCCCTTTCTTCAGTATGCCTGATAAAGTCCGCCGGATAATGCTTTTCGGCAGATCTTCCGTCACCCGCCTGATATAACACTATTTTATTGGCCAGTTCAGACTTGCCTCCGGCATCTTCGCCTGAAGCGGCGTCCTGAAATTTCCGGTATCCAGGATAATAAGGAAAAAATAGAATTCGATATTGAATAATTATTATTTGTCAGTTTTCCGGATTTATGTCAGATTTTACAACAACCGTCAGATTTTATAACACACTTAACTAATCAATAGGAAGTCAAAAAAAGATACTCCTAAACTTTATAATTAATAACTCTTACATCATTTAAGGATAATAATCTTTTCTGAAATTCTCTCCGGTGTTTAGTTGGAATGCTATTTGCTTATTTATAAGGACTATTCTACATATGTTATATTTTGGATTATTATTAAGGAGGATAAAAGCTATGAACACAGGATAAAATATTTCTTGTAAAATGTTATATGAAAAAGTAATGTATTAAAAAAAAATAGGGAGGATATAATGTTGAAAAAAAGTAATATTTTTTGTATAATTTTGTTAGTTATGCTTGGTTACGGATGCTCTCTGGACGTCCAGAACAAAAGCAAGGACAATCAGTCTCCGGCTGTAAAAAACACTACAAGCACTCCGGTAATATCCAGATTTTTAAATGAAAGCGGTCCATCCTTTTCAGTTATAACAAATCCGTTGATCAGTCTCACATCGGGGCCGAGTCGTTATTCTTCAGATCCAGCTGTATGCGTATATAACAACATTCTGATGCTGGTTACATCTTGCGATATGCAAAACACAGCGGGCACTTACCCGATGAATACGACATATCTTTATTCCACAACCGCAGATTCTCTCACGGGAACATGGTACTGATCATGGAGGCGTTGTGCATGAATCAGACTTCCAATGGGCATTACAAAAAACTAATCATTTATGGGCGCCTGATATCCAATACAGAAAGGCCGATTATACTTACTCTGATGACAGAATTTATCTGTATGTTCCGGATGTTGATAACAGCAAAAATCATGTCCAGAGAATCGGGGTTGCATGGTCACCTGCAAGTTCAGATTCTTTACAATTAACATTCGAACCAAATTACTTCACTATTAATGGCTATGATAGTACCGCATATGATCCTGGTATATTTTATGATGATCCTAATCTTGCGGGCAATAATGCGAGCGGCAACTACTATATGGCGTTTTGCAATACGGGTTATATTAATCCAGTGAAGTCAAGTACTATAGGTTTGGTTCAGGTGAATAGTGATATGAAAGGGGGGACTTATCTGGGTTTGATTACCATGCAACGGGACCCTGGTTCGGATAGGACAATATAATCCAAATTTCAGCACGATTTATATGGAAGGCCCTGATATAAATATAATGCAAACTCCCAATGGCACACCGTATTATTACCTGGTATTCGCGGCAAAAGTTGAGACCGGAAATAATGATACCGAATACATCGGTTACGCCATTGCTACGCCGGACCAGTTTAAAGCCAATCCGGCTGGCTGCTGGACTTTTGAAGGATGGATTTTTAAGAATATGCTGGACGGCTGGACAGATCACTCCGATTTAGTCAATTATAATGGCAAATACTATATATTTTACCATGAGGTATTTAAACCCGCCGGTGGAAGCTGCGGTTCGAGGCAGGTCTGCGTCAAAGAAATCGAGATTAAGAATGACGGCAGAATTGTCGGAGTATATCCTAATAATCTTGATTCGATCGACGGCCATACTAGAAGTTTTAACAAGGGCTTTGTCTGGATGCGGGACGATTCAATTACAGATAGTAAGAAATCAAGCATATTCTTATCATACTTTGCAAATAAAACCGGCTCCTCTCTGGGCACCAGTTTCAACTTTCAGTATTATGTAAACATAGAAGCTGGCAAAAACCTGGTTGTTGATAATAACAACCAGAACTTCAGTTATTATCTGAAGCATTTAGGTAATAATCTTTGGGCCGTAATGTTTAATTATACGGGTACAACACCCTTTGATAACGGAATGACATTGCCGGATATTAAATTCAATCTGCGCTATGACGATGGATCGACTTTCAACAAATCGGACGATTTCTCGCAGCCGATCAGCAACTATAATACATATACGACGAGAATTCCTCTTTTTAACGGCAATAATCAGCTTGTAAGCGGCGAAATGCCGGATATTCCGCAAAACTCATACAGTTATTTGAGAACCGACTACACTGATAATAATCAGAAGTCTTACTCATATTTGACTTGTATGTCCCAAGACGCCAATTCCCGGAATCAATGACCGGATTCTGAATACCGGCTGGACAAGCCAGGAATGGTATATCGAAAAAGTAACCGACTTTAGCGGATTGCCGCCGATGTCAGACAATGATAAAACAAGAGCTGTAAGGTTGAGGAATGTGTGGCAAGGCCGCTACATGACATGTAATGATCATGATTACGGCGGATATTACTGGCTATTAAGCCAGGACCTGCATTATAATGGGTCAGGCCAACCGAATTGGGAAACTCAGGTGTGGATAAAAGAAGATGCCGGAAACGGACACTATAGACTGAGAAGCGATTGGGTGACAAGCGGTAATCATTCTCCTTTATACGTGTCACAAAATAACACTTTCAATAATCCCGGATATTCCGTCTTTGTGCAGCCTTTGCATGTGGATGGTAGTGGTAATCCTGATTGGAACACACAGTCATGGGTCATCGAATAAGCCAAGTTTTTTAATGTGTCCGGGAAGACTGATAATCTTCCCGGACTCCTTTAATAATTGACCGAGGGAAAACTATACGCTGTGATTTGTGAAAATGACAGAGTCTTGTAGTTTTTGAATTGGTTAAGTGAAGTCCAATGGATTTTTATTGTCATCAAATTTACCTTCTAGAAAGATTAGAGTTTTTGTAATTTTTATGACTTTGCAATATTCTATCCTGGGTTGGAATTATAAGATTCCCAATCAGTTATTCATCAATAGACAATCCAAGTTCCGCCTTTGATCCTATTATAATACCTTCTTTTTTATTTTTATCAATAGGAGGGAGTTTCAGCCACTTTCCGGATAAATAATACAAAAAACTGCTGAGAGTAGTGATTAAGAAACTCAATACAATCGCCATCCAGATTCCTTTTAAGCCAAGCAATATCCGGGAAAGAATACCGGCTAATGGAAGACGAATAAGGCAGAGAGAAATAAAGGTGATAATCATGGTGGAGATAGTCTTTCCCGCTCCGTTAATTACTCCATTGGATACATAAATGAATATAAAAAATAGATACCCAACTCCGACAATCCGGAAATATTGCGCGCCGATTTGTATCACAGCCATGTCTTTTACAAAAATCCGAACTATTACATCCGGGAAACTTACACATAATAATGAAACCATGAGAATCACCGGGATATTGATGAGGATACCCCATTTGAATATATCTTTTATCCTTTCCGGTTTTCCGGCACCGAGATTCTGGGCAGTTAAAGCAGATACCGACATCATAACAGCTGTGGCAGGCATAGCGGCAATTCCATCTATCCTGCTGGTAATTCCGAAAGCGGCAATAGCGGATGGCCCGAATCCATTAACAAAAAAGGTGACACAAGCATATCCGATAGATATTAAAGTCTGCTGTATAAAAGAAGGAAAACCGATCAAGATAATCTGCGATATCAGCTTTCCGTCAAATTCCAGCTTCTTCAGGTTTACCGGTAAGCCCTTGTATTTTATACGGATATAATTAAAACCAATTATAACTGCGGTCATTGAAGCGATTAATGACGCAAAGGCGGCGCCGTTTAGTCCCATGCGGGGTATAGGCCCCAAACCCATAATGAAAAGCGGATCCAAAACGGCATTGATTGCTGTGGATATACAAATAAATATCATTGGAATAACTGTATTTCCAATACCTCTAAGAATTGAGACGATTAGAAATGACAGATACATAAATATAAAACCGGTCAAATTTATCCTTAAATAGCCTTCAGCCAGGTTCAAAATCTGAGGTGGAGTTCCCAGTGTTTTTAGGATAGCTCCCGAAAAGTAAATACCGGTCGTCGGGATCACAATAATCAAAATAATGGCAATTGACCAGGAGTTATCGACTATTTTCTGGATCATTTCATAATTCTTCGCCCCGTAAGCTTTTGCTATCAATATCGATGTGGCCAGGGTTGCCCCGGTAGCCAGAGCCAGCATGGCAAGAAAAAAGGGAAAACTGACCGCAACCGCGCCGACAGCATTCTTTCCCAATAAATTTCCAACCCATATGGCGTTGATAATGCTGTAACCGGTTGCCAAAAGATTTCCAAAAAGGACCGGTAATGCGAAACGGATCAGGTGTTTTGGAATACTTCCGGTTGTTAAATCCTTTCCAAAATGCTTATTCATAAGACCTCACTTATTATTTAATTCATCCAGAACTTCATTAATATATTCTTTAACTTCATCTACGTTAAATGTAATTGCTAAGGCCTGGAGGTTGTAAATAACGAGAGTAAAAGCAGAATCGGTTAATTTTACATTGCTCTCTTTTTCTAACCAATCGATGATCAGATAATATAGCGAACCTTCAAAGGCAAGTGCGGCTATCCTTGTATCCGGAACCTGGATTAAGCCTTTTATTTTAAATGATTGCAACCTTTCCTCCATTCTGTTGCAGTTTATTTTAATATTGTCAGACATTTTTTTCTCAAACTCAGCATTAATACTCGCAGCTTCAATCAAAAGAATCTTCGCTAATTCACGTTTGCTCTGGTAAACCCAGAGGCTGGCCGTGATAGCCCTGGTAAAATTTTTTACCATACCGCCATTTTTGTAATCTAAAACGTTTTCGACATAATTATGCACTTTTTCTGTCATTTCATCATACAAAGCTTTAAAGAGTTCTTCTTTGCTCTTAAAATAAAAATAAAAGCTGCCTACGGAAATATTGGCCTTATCTACAATATCTTTTACATTGGTATTGTGATATCCTTTTTCAGCAAAGATAAAGGCCGCAGTATCGAGGATATAATGTCTTTTCGCGTCTTTTCTTTCCTGCGTTTCCCGGGATGTTATATAAACCATTTTTTACTCCAAGTATAGAACGAATATTCATTCTATACTTCATAATAAATAATCCATAAATATATGTCAAATATTATGGTAATTTTTTTAAAGGATTGATCACATTAGATACCTATAAGTCATCATTGGAATTTTTAACATCATCTTTTCCAATATCCAAATCACTAAAATTATTTATATAAATATTGGATAGAGCATTTTGTCAAATTAATAAATTATTAATAAAAAAGGACAGGAATCTTATAAATGATATGATTTCTCTGATTGAGATTACAGAGATTGAATCTTCACTTTTTCCGGAAGTGTGGAACGGGCAAGAAAAAAAGCTGAAGCTAAAATTCTTCAATTCCGACTTTCAGCAACGCATAAAGACCTTGGTATTCGTCAATAGGATATTTAGTTTTGGCTAGCTTTAATAAAAATCAGGGTATTCCCCTATTGTAAAATCAGATCTTCTAATCTAACATATTAATCAAAAATTCTTGTTTCCATACTTTTGTAATAATACTGGGGGGCTCGAAAATGATCTGGAAAAGACATTCATTCATTTTGATATTCATTTTTTATCTTACATCTTCCACTGCAGCCGATGTTCATAATTCGGGAACTATGAATCCCAGTAACCCATTCATCCATACCGAAGGCAAACTCTTAATTGACGGCAGCGGTAAACCGTTGCAGTTAATGGGCATATCATTTAATAATGAAGCCTGGAATGATTTTTCTCAGCCGCAGGATAAACACAACAATCAATCGGATTATCAAAAGATTGCAGGCATGGGTTTTAATAGCGTCCGTTTATATTTGAATTACCGATGGTTTGAGGAAGATAACAAACCCTATATATATACAAAATCCTGGTTACAATGGCTGGATCAATCCATACAATGGGCAAAGTCCAGCGGTATTTTTGTTATTCTTACTTTGTGCAATCCCCAGGGAGGGATACAGGGATCTGATAAAGGAATTGAGACTCTGGAAGAACCGTGAAATGCAGAAACGTTTTATTGCTCTCTGGAAGGAATTCGCTCACCGTTATGCAAATGAACCGGCCATTGCCGGTTATGATATACTCCATTCGCCAAGTCCATCTGAGAATATTGGACAATGGGAAAATCTTGCAAATGAAACCATATTGGCTATCCGCAAGGAAGATACAAACCATGTTATAATCTTAGAAAGGGCGGAATTGGTCGCCAATGAAATATTGAATGACAATCTAAACGGTAATATGAATTTCTTTAAAATAAACGATCCGAATATTATGTATGGGTTTTTGTTTTACAAACCGGTAACCTTTGCGCAGCAGGGATGTCCCTGGATAACAGCAGTACATGGCGTGATAAGCCTTTATCCGGACGAAAATATCTCGGAAATTGCAGGAAACTTCAAGTGGAAAATAACGGCCTCGAATAATACAAAACCCCCAATTGGATTTACAGATTGGTATTTTTTTGATAGCCCTCCTTATACAGTCAATGATCCGCAGGTTAAATTCGGAATTCCCGTTGCGCAGGGTAGCCACCTGGGTTTTTTCGATTCGGCCTTATACGACGATGTTACAATAGAGGAGCTGGATACAAACGGAAGGAAAATAAGATCATGGTTTACCGGCATAGAATCAAACGATTGCTGGTATTTGTATAATGGAAAAGAATTTATTCAGGGCGTTATCGATCCGTTCGGAGGAAGAAATGGAAGTCATGCACTAAAAATATCAGGCCCGACGGACAATGTCGGCCTTATCGGCGTTTTCCATCTGTTCCCCATTACACAGGGCAACTCTTATAAAATAAGCGGCTGGATTAAGGCGGCCAATTTTAACAGGTTGTCCCAGATAGGCCTCCATCTTGATTTTTATTCCAGTGACGGCGAGGTCATGAAACGCAATAAGGCTTACATCGAGAGGGAATTAGACCGTCTGACAGCCTGGAGGGATAGGGCGAACGCCCCTATTTATATGGGGGAATTCGGCAGCATCAGGTATGCTTTTGAGTATAGCAGAGGCGCGCTTGATTGGGTTTCGGATGTTATGGATGCCTGCATCGAGCGCGGAATCAATTATAATTATCGTGATTATTATAGCGAATATTTCGGTTTATACCTGCCCGATATTAACGGAATTCATGGAATGAATTTCAATAAACCTTTATCTGAGCTTTTTTTCGGAAACAAGCCGGCGAGCAGAAATGATTTATTGATAGGAGCTGAGTTTCTTAATCGAGCTCAATTCTGTTTTTAGCGGCTGTTTTTTGATAAATATGAGAAATATGGGTTTCCACAGTTTTAATGGAGATAAAAAGCTTTTCCGCAATTTGTTCATAAGTCTTCTGATCCAGCAGCAGAGATATGATATCCTTTTCTCTTTTGCTTATGCCATATTCTTCAATAAAACTTTCCACTATTATTAAGGAATGCGGTGCAAAGCTAATTTTACTGTAATAATTGAAGATGGTGATGATGCAGAATATGTTCCAGCATAAATAGAACATTGTCATGGCTATGCCGCGGATAAAAATCATCTGCGGCATTCTGAACGGGAAGAGGTATTCCAGCGCGATCAACGGAATAAATATACTTAAGAAAACCCTTGTAAACACCGCCATTTTTTTAAACTGCAAATTCCTGATTTTTTTATAATGAAAGATGATTAATAAATAGAAGTAAATGAAAATTATAAAACTTATGGGGTTCACAAAATAATAGCTGATTTCTGAAAGAAGGTAAAATATTTTCTGGATAGATTGGGATATAAAAAAAGGGACCGGGATTGAAAGCAGAATTAATGCGGAAATTATTCCGAATACGCGCCTGTGAATCCGGTTAAAGGGAATTTCCAGAAGAAAATGGGAAAAAAAGCTGAAGAAGTAAATATAAACCGCGTTCCATAGGAAAAGCGAAATCGTAATAACAAAAAATATCATAAACATAAGCCCATACTGCGGAAGAAAAAGATTATAAAGGTTTGAAAGGATTGAAACCTCGATATAATGCTGAATTATGCGGGTAATAGTCCAGTAACTTATCAGTATTGACAGAATGAAAGTATAGAGAAAAAGCTTCATACCGTTGTGAAGATAGGTAAGAAAAAGCAGTAATAAACTCGAAATCCCCAGAACAAATGTTGCCAGGTAAAAAAACATTAGCAGATGGTTCATAGTTTATTCTCATCCCAATATTTCAAAAGCCATTTTTTAAATTTATGTTATTAATTCCAATATGGGTAATTCCATTATATTAATAGTGTAGTTTATGTATGAATTTAGAACTGCCCATATATTAATACAATTTGTAGAAAATATCCACTGGAATAGCCTTATATAAGAATTAATGGTTACAAGTAGAATTTTTTCCTTAAATAATGCTACTATCAGGGTCTACCCTGAGAAAATGTATTAAAAAATCAGGTTCCCCCCCCGATTGTTTTTTATATTGATACAGGATATTATTTTGCTGATACAACAAAACAATAATTGTATGGATTAGGATTAAGTCAATAATTAAACTAAAAAAGCATATAATCCCGAATTTATATAAGAAAGGAGAAACCCTATGAGGAATATTTTAAAGATGAGATATTCAAAGAAACGGCTTTTATTTTCATATATTTTGACAGTAATTATTAGTCTGTCTTCCTGCATTAATTTAGAGCAATTCTATACCGAACCTGATGAACCTGCTATTGTAAGATTGCCTGTTCAACAGGAAAATCTCCCTTATACAAATGCAGGGGTTCCGGGAGTCTACCCGGAAGGTTCACCCGTTGCCAGGTACGGCAAACTTAAAGTAGTTGGTACTCAGCTTTGCGATGAAAAAAGCAATCCCATACAGCTTCGGGGACTATTCTTACGCGGCTTAAACTATGAAGCGAAATTTATCAACTATGAAGCTATTTCCTATCTTTCAAAAAAATGGAAAATGGATGTATTTAGAATTCCACTCTGGCCGGCTGGCGGAGTTTGGGGCAGCGGTGCATATGCTGTTATTGAACCCGGATATCTGGATAATCCGGCTCTTGAAAAATATATAAAGGATGCTGTGAGAATCACAGAAGAATGCGGAATATACTGCATTATCGATTGGCAAATCCTCTTTGACGGCGATCCGAATTTGCATAAGATTAACGCTCATGATTTCTTTAAAAGAATGGCATTTCTATATGGAGAGAAAAAACATGTTATTTATGAGATCTGTAATGAACCCAATCATGTTAAATGGAAAAGCAGTATAAAACCTTATGCCGAGTATATTATACCTGCAATCCGAGCTGGCGATTCCAATGCACTGATAATCGTCGGGACCGAGTTCTGGAGTCTGGATCAGCGCCGCACCGCCGCCGATCCCCTTAAATTTGATAATATTATGTACACCTCTCATTTTTATGCCGGTAATCCCCTCTCGTTCACAAACCGGATTTCATCGGCTTTATCCAATATCGCCATTTTCTGCACCGAATGGGGGGTATGCGCCACGGGAGCGGATACATCATCCCCACTTATGCTTAAAAACGCCAGAACCTGGGTGGATTTTCTGAATAGTAAGAATATCAGCTGGTGCAACTATGCGCTGGCCGACAACCTATATGAGACGGCGGCATTTTTAAGGAACAGGGCCAAAACGAACGGCGGCTGGGAAGATAAAGATTTAACCGAATCCGGAAAATTTGTAAGAGACTACCTGACAAACCGGTAAAAGGAGGAATTAATGAAAATTTTAACTAAATTTATGAAATGGCGGTCATTAATACTGATATCTTTGTTTTTTACTTTGTGGTTTTTTTGTTATGCTTGCGGCATATTTGTCAGACCGGCGGAAGTTGTTAAAACCGCTCCTTTGCTTTCTCAAAGCAATTCGTTTTTGAATGACGGGCTTGTCCGGGTCGGATTTTCAGCAATGCAGGCAGAGCCGGAGGATAAGGAAATGTACCGGATGATTGATGATGTTGTCCTTCAGACACTGGGAGAAAAAGGACTGTCATCGATTATAAAAAAAGGATACCGGGTTGTTATTAAAGTCAATATGGTTGGCGGAAATGTTGGGGCGCCTGGATTGAAAGGAAGAGGCGTCATAACCGATGCAAGAATTGTCAGATATATAGCCGACAGTGTAAGGGAAATTATCGGCTTCGATCCTCCGGCTGATATCAAAATAATTGAAGCCTGCTATTCATTCAGCAGGAACCCATCCGAACCCGGCAATAAGCAGGGTTTTGCCTTTGCCCGCGTTGAGGAAAAAGATGGCGATACCGTTTTTTATGACGCCAACAAGGATGGAATTCTGGATGGGTTTTCAAAAGCTAGAATCATTAACCTTGATTCATTATCCGACGCGGAACGGATCGGGGCCGATATAAGGATCGCGAGCGGCCGGAATATCAGGGTTTTTATGCCGCGTTTTCTTCAGCGGAAAACGGAAGCCGGCACTAATGACTACTGTGATGTGTTTATCGGGCTGCCGGTCTGGAAAAGCCATGTTATAGCCGGTATAACCGGCGCTTTGAAGCTTCACTACGGGCTCAGACCTTACTTTCCTGCGAATGGTGATGCAGGAAGGCCCAGCCATAGCGGGCTATACTGGGGTACTAATTCCATGATATACAAAAAACAGAACCTGATAGATTATATAACCGCCGAGCATTGCTTCCGAACCTATGATTTTGCTCTTATGGATGCTCTTTGCGGCAACAGGAGAGGCCCAAGGAATCCATCGGACGGTTACAAATTTAAAGAGGATGAAGCAGTGGATCTGATAAAGTCACATGTGGTTATGGCATCCAGGGATCCGGTGGCTTTGGATACTGCGGCAACGCTGTTAGCTGGGTACAGGCTCGACTCGATTGGTTTGCTGAAAACCGCTGATGAAAATGGAATCGGAACATGTGATCCTTCCAGAATTGAGATTTACGGCCTGGATGTATTTTCAAGACACAGGATATTTCTCGCGAAAACTTACGGGAAACAAAAACTTTATCCTTTTGAAAACGGCTGGGGCGGGGCCGCCGTTCTCCCAACAGTTACAAATACACCTGAGATTTTGAAACAATCCGGTCCGGAAAAAATCGAAGGAAATATTTACCGTTTTTCATTTGAGATTTCTTCAACCAACGGAATTATCCGGGAAGAACTCTGGTGCAACAACGAAAAAATAAAAATATTGGATAGCAATGACAGGCAGATTACCGCAGATATGAGCGCATGGCAGGGAAAAGACGCGGAATACAGTCTGGCCTTCTGGGACAATGCGTTTAACTGCACCATATCTGAAGCAAAAAACTTTCTTTTTTAAGAAATCAGTTGATAGAGGTTATAACTTGTAAAAAATAAAGGAGTTATCTATGAATATTTTAAAGTCTTTTTATTACAGGAAGAAACTGGTAATCTGGGGTATTATAGTCCTGTTCCTGGTGTCCGGTAGCCTGATCTCATGTCTGAGCCGTCTGCCTTCAATCTGGAAGCCCGATTATCGGATCCTGAACCAGGAAAATCTCCAGCCGGTCAAAGTCGGCTTTACATGTTCGCAGGAAGAACCGGATGACGCGGCCCTGTATAAAATGATCGATGAAGTGATCTATCAGGTTTATGGAGAAAAAGGGCTTCGGGCCATCATCAAAAAAGGCGATAAAGTCGTCATTAAAATAAACCTGGCAGGAGGCCCAAGCCAGGGTCTGCATGGCCAAAAAGGCCGCGGGACAATTACTGATCCGAGGATTGTGCGCTATATAGCCGAAAAAGTCCGGGACATCATCGGGTGGGAAGAACCCGCGGGCATCATCATAGCGGAAGCCTTATTCAATCCCGATCCCAATCCCTCCTTAAAAGAGGGCCAATTGTATCTTCAAAAGAACAGTTTTTATCTCGCACGTCTTGAAAGGCATGGCGAGGATGTTAATGATCGTGTCGATCCCAGGGATTTTTGCCTGGATTATAACGCGGACGGCATACTGGACGGTAAATCCGGGGCTGTACTGGTAAATCTCGACAGCATAGGTTTGGACAGGCGTTTTCTGACAGTTGTCCAGGAACCGACACTGGGTGAAACGGAGGTTTACCTTCCGAATATCTTAAGGACAAAAGAACAGGCAAAGGGAGATAAAGAATATTGCGATGTCTTAATCGGCCTGCCGATTTTAAAAAGCCATCTGGTGGCAGGCTTAACCGGCGCACTGAAACTGCATTACGGCTTCAGGAAAATGACCCCTGTCGGCCATGAGACAGGTGGGCGCTGGGAGCATAGCGGGTTTAATTTGACCGGTGATGTGAATCGCCTTGCGGAATATCTTTCTGCACAGCATAAAGTGAGAACTTATGATTTTATACTGATGGATGCCATTACGGGAGACAGAAGAGGTCCCCATAATTTGCGCTATGATCATGGTTTTGATAATCCTGTAGATTATATTTTTATCAATTCCCTGTTGGCCTCAACAGATCCTGTGGCGATCGACACAGTGGCGGCGCTTTTAGCAGGATACAAACCGGAGTCCATTCCCGCTTCCAAAATTGCAGCAATGGACGGATTGGGGATTTTCTGGCCGGAATGGATCCACCTGGAAGGATTGGACGCTTTTTCGAAACACAGGCTATTCCTTCTGGATATATATAATCCTGAAAAGATGAGGGCCAAATATGAAAGTAAAATTGATCAGCAACAATACAACTGGCACGGCCATGATATCAATCCATGGATGCCCGACAACAATATTGGGGTCTTCGGGTCTTATCCATTTGCCGAGTGGGGAATGGCAAGAAACCTTGAGGATTTTGATTACAAAGCATTTAACAGCGCCAGCCTGGAAATAAGCAAGGGAACCAATAACCGGTATTTATGGAAATACTCTATATCCGGCGAGGGACATAAAGAAAAAGAAGTAGCCCGCGTTGATTTTCTCATCAACGGCAATGCTATCGGGTTCCATGTCAAATCAAAATGGGATGATGTTTATGAGGCAGACCTGTCCGGTTTTCATGGAAATGTTACCTGTCAATTGGCGGCCTGGGACTATCGGCTGAACTGCACCTTATCCGAAGCGGTGACGGTGCAGCTGCCATGAAAATTGAAGAATCAAGAGAGAGGCTGTAATTTATGAAGATTCTTTGGAGGTTTTATGGAATATTTATCAGTCCTTCTAAAAAGAAAGAAGCTTTTAATAGGTATCGGCATAATTATGGCAATTTTTTTCGGGAGTATTATATCATGTTACAAAAATGCGGTTCCAACCAGAAATTCGGCTTCTCCATGGAAACCGGATCTTCATTTTTTGGAAAATAAAGACAGGCAGCCTGTAAATGTGGGTTTTGTCTGCCGTCAGTCCGAGCCGGATGATACAGAGGTTTGCAGGATGGTTGACGAGGTGATATACCAGGTATTCGGTGAAAAAGGTTTGAAAGCGATCATTAAGCCCGGAGACAAGGTAGTTATTAAAATTAATCTGGCCACAATGGTACATGGAGCACATGGCGATAAAGGACGCGGGTGTATTACCGATCCCAGGGTTGTCCGGTATCTTGCCGAAAAGATACGCGACATTATCGGATGGAAAGAACCCGCGAGCATTATCGTGGCCGATTCCTTATTTCATGAGGACCCTCATCCTGATATAAAAAAAGGCTGGAATAGTTTTTTTTTAGCCAGGATTGAGCGGCATGGATATGATCCATACGATAGGGTCGATCCGAAGGATTTTTGTTATGACTTTAACGATGACTGCATATTGGACGGAACATCCGGCGCCAAACTGGTAAATCTCGACAGTATCGGAATGGACAGGCGGTTTCTTACCGTTGTCCAGGAGCCGACACTGGGCGAAACCAGGGTATACCTTCCAAATATTTTAAGGACAAAAGAACAGGCTAACGGGAGCCAGGAATATTGCGATGTTCTGATCGGTCTTCCGACATTTAAAAGCCATGTAATGGCAGGGCTGACTGGAGCCTTGA
Organism: uncultured Spirochaetota bacterium; assembly: GCA_963783575.1. Taxonomy (GTDB): domain Bacteria; phylum Spirochaetota; class Brevinematia; order Brevinematales; family JAOACQ01; genus CAWEAK01. The sequence continues at coordinate 21,990 of CAWAOD010000014.1, forward strand.
AACTTCATTACGGCTTCAGGCATAATCTGCCGGTTGGAGATGAAACAGGACGATTTGAACACAGCGGGTTTTACCAGATGCATAATGAGAATTATATTTTTGATTATCTTTGTGCCCAGCATAAGGTCAGGACATACGATTTTGTGATTATGGATGCTATAACGGGAAACAGAAGAGGGCCGCATAATGTACGTTTCCAAAACACTTATCAATATTATCCCGGCATAAACAATCCGGTGGATTATATTCTGGTAAACGCGCTTTTAGCTTCCACCGACCCGGTTGCCGTTGATACTGTGACATCGCTTTTAGCCGGTTATAAACCGGATTCTATCCCTCTTATCTGGTCTGCCGCCTTGAACGGCTTAGGGGTTTGCTGGCCGGAATGGATCAGGCTGGCAGGGCAGGATGCTTTTAATAAACACCGGCTTTATCTCATGGACATATATAACCCGGATAAAATGCGCGAAAAGTATGAAGGCAAGATTGCACCTGATCTTTACAATTGGGACGGGAGTGAAATGATCCCCTGGAATGCCGGAAACAAAATCGGTGTTTATGGTTCCTATCCGTTCCCTGAATGGGGACCGGCAAGAAATATTGAAAATTATGAGTACAAAGCATTTAACAGCACCAGCCTGCAGGTAAGTAAGGCGGACAATAACCGATATCAGTTGAAATATTCCATATCCAGTGAGGGACGAAAAGATAATGATGTAGCACGAGTGGATTTTCTTATTAACGGGACTCTCATCGGCTTCAATGTCAAATCAAAATGGGAAGATGTTTACGAGGCCGACCTGTCCGGTTATCATGGAAATGTTACCTGCCGCCTGGCGGCCTGGGACTACCGGCTGAACTGCACCCTGTCCGAAGCGGTGATGATGAATTTACCTTGAAAGGGGGATTATTTATGAAATATTTTGATGAATAAGGAGGAATTGATATGAATTCGATATACCTGGTATTTTTAGTGGTAATCTTATTTTCAGCATGTAATTTGGGAACTTCAGCTGCGAATTCATCAGGTACGGATTCATCCGGGAATATAACAGTGAAGATTTCCCGTACCGGGGGCACCCCGATCTCCCCTTATGCATTCGGTAACAACTACTTTAACTGGCTGGGCAGTAATGAGAACCAGGTCGCAGTCTCTGGAACCGAGGAAACAGTCAAAACCCTGTGCCTCAACGTGCTTGTCGGGGATAACAACCAAAACGACGCTAACACTCCGCAGCTTTTCGACAATGCCCAGATGGACAGGTACGTACAATTTTGCCGTGCCATAGGGGCCGAGCCGATCATGATCGCGCCGGTATACGGCAACAACGTGAACGGCGGCCCAACCTCGGCGAAGGGAGCGGCGGACATCGTCACCTTCATCAACGGTACCAGGAAGTACGGCATTAAGTATTGGACCATCGGTGACGAGGTGGATAACTACGATCAGTTCTTTAAAACAAATTATCCCGTTTCAAACGCGTCCCAGTATGCTGCAGTCTTCAAATCCTATGCCTTGGCGATGAAGACCGCCAATGCCGCTGCGAACAGCGGTGTTGAGTTCAATTCGTTGGCCCGGACTCGCCTGGAAATACGTCGAAGGTTACGACTGGCTTAGCCCGTTCCTCGATGAATGCAAAGACTACATTGACGTGGTAAGCATCCATCTCTATGGGTTCGCAGCCCGTGATCTCACGGCAGAAGGTGCCCTCACGGATGTCGATCGGTTCCGGCAGATCATTCAGGATGTGAAGGCCCGCATTGCCAGACACACGCGTCCGGGAACACCTCTGGCCGTAACGGAAGCCAACATCTGTTATGACTGGTCCCCCACATTCTACACACCGGCAACCCGTAAGGTAGGCCCGGGAACCTTCTATGCCGCTATTTGGGATGCCGACCGAATGGGCGCGGCGCTCGAAGCCAATCTCTGGACATTAGCGTTCTGGGATCTTGCAGAATCAACAAACTTGAAAAATGAAACCGTCTTCGGGTTTTTATTGACAGACCCATCGAAAGATCCGGTAATCTGCATACTTACTCCCGAATTCTATGTTCAGCAGATGGTCACCACGAACTTCAGCGGAACCACGGTCATACCGTCCGGTGTGCCGGCCCGAATGTCGGTGTATGCGAGTTACGATGCGAATAAAGCCGCCACTTCGATACTCGTTATTAACAAAAGCATGGTCGGAAGAGTCATGGCGATTGCGATTGACAATCTCAGCCCGCTGACAAACACTTTTGCGCCGATGTCCATCAATATAGTTACAGTTCCGGACAATGACGCGGCCGGATACCATGTGCTTGAGTATACCATGCAGATGGCGGATGCCGGTCTGCCGCCCAGGGCCGCCAATTGAGCCGCCGAATGAAACTTATATTTTTTATTATGCTTGCGGCGTATTGACCAAACGATGGAAAAGGTTTATAAATCATAAAATTTAGGGGTGAGTATTATGGATAATTTGATGTCTATTTATCATAGAAAGAATCTGATTATCTGGATTATTATAGTCCTGTTCCTGATTTCCGGGAGTCTTATCTCCTGCTTTCGCAGTGCAGTTTCGATCTGGAAACCGGATTATCATATATTAAACCGGGAGAACCTCAAACCGGTCAATGTCGGTTTTACCTGTTTACAGGAAGAACCGGACGACACGGTCCTGTATAAGATGATCGATGATGTTATATATCAGGTGTTCGGTGATAAGGGGCTTCGGGCAATCATCAAAAAAGGTGATAAGGTCGTTATAAAAATAAACCTTGCCACGTCAGCCTACGGAATCCATGGTCAAAAAGGACGCGGTTGTATTACGGACCCGAGGATTGTCCGGTATATAGCCGAAAAAGTCCGTGAGATAATCGGGTGGGAAAAACCCGCGAGCATTATTGTGACCGATTCCTTATTCCATGAAGACCCGCACCCCTCCGGCTCAAAAGGAGAACTGACCTTTCAAAAGGCAAGACTTGAGCGGCATGGATACGATTCCATCGATAGGGTCGACCCAAAGGATTTTTGCTTAGACTACAATGATGACTGCATACTGGACGGAACATCCGGTGCCGAGCTGGTGAATATCGACAGTATCGGTATGGACAGGCGTTTTCTGACTCTTATCCAGGAGCCGACATTGGGTGAAACGGAGGTATATCTTCCGAATATATTAAGAACAAAAGAACAGGCGAATGGAGATCAGGAATATTGCGATGTTCTGATCGGCCTGCCGGTTTTAAAAAGCCATCTTTCAGAAGGTTTGACCGGCGCGCTGAAACTGCATTACGGCTTCAGGCACAGGCTTCCGTCTGGAAGGGAACAAGGGCGTTCGGGACATAGCGGGTTTAGTCAGGCTAGCAATTTGCATCTTCTTTCGGAATATATCTGCGCACAGCATAAGGTCAGGACATACGATTTCATACTGATGGATGCCATTACGGGAAACAGAAGAGGGCCGCATAACCTGTGCTTTGCGAGCGATATCAACAATCCGGTGGATTATATTTTAATAAACACCTTATTAGCCTCCACCGACCCTGTAGCTATGGACACAGTCGCATCGCTTCTGGCCGGGTACAAGCCGGAGTCTGTCTCGCTTATAGGGGATGCAGCAGTGAACGGCCTGGGGATCTGCTGGCCTGAATGGATCCGCCTGGAAGGCCTGGACGCTCTTAACAAACACCGGCAATATCTAATGGCCAAATACAACCCGGAGAAAATGCGGGAAAAGTATAAAAAAGTTATTGATACATCTCCATATAATTGGCGCGGTTTTGACTTCTATCCAGTGATGCTCGACGCTAAAATCGGGGTTTTCGGGTCATACCCGTTCGCGGAGTGGGGCCCGGCGAGAAACCTCGAGAATTTTGATTACAACGCATTTGACAACGCCAGTCTGCAGATCAACAAAGAGACCAATAACCGGTATCTTTGGAAATACACCGTATCTAGCGAGGGACGTAAAGAAAAAGAAGTAGCCCGCGTGGATTTTTTAATTAACGGAAATCCTATCGGATTCCGTATCAAATCAAAATGGGATGATGCTCTGGGAAACCGACCTGTCCGGTTACCATGGAAATGTTTCCTTCCGATTGGCGGCCTGGGATTACCGGCTGAACTGCACTTTGTCCGAACCGGTGACAATGCAGCTGCCCTGAAAACAGAAAAGATAAGGAATAGAGGAGTTTTTTATTTATGAAATAATGGTTAATATAAAAAATTGAGGAAATATATCATCGATAAAGGTTCGTTACCTATTTGCTCAAAATGTGTAGGTACAATAAGTGTTTAATCAATAATATAATGTTAAAAGTTTTACCTGCCTGGCCTGCCTACAACGGAATCTCCGGCAGGTAGGTAGCAGACAGGTGAAACTTATGCTGAGCAACATCGAAGTAAAGGGGAGATTTTGGAAAAGAATTCCCCTTCTTGATAAGGAGGGGAGTTTAGTAATAGCCATTGAATATATTGAAATATATAGAAATAAAAGTTTAATAAAAAAACTTTTAGTATTACCAATATTCAGGTGAGGAGAAACCCTATGAGAGATTTTTTAAATATGAGATATTCAAAGAAACTACTTTTATTTCTAGGTATACTTGCATTAATTATCAACCTGCCTTCCTGCATTAATATAGAATACTTCTACACGGAACCCGACGAATCTCCATTTGCAAAAATAGCGGCAGAGCATCAGAATCTCCCTTATACCAATTCGGGAGTTCCCGGAGTTTACCCGGAGGGTTCCCCTGTCGCCAGGTACGGCAAACTGAAAGTAGCTGGGACACAGCTTTGCGATGAACGTGGAAATCCCGTGCAGCTTCGCGGGTTATTCCTGCGCGGCCTGAACTATGAGGCAAAATTCATCAACTATGAAGCTATTTCGTATCTTTCAAAAAAGTGGAAAATGGATGTGTTTGAAATTCCTCTCTGGACGGTGGGGGCAAAATGGGGCACTATCAGCGAACCCGGATATCTGGATCATCCTGAACTTGAAAATTATATAAAGGACGCCGTGAAAATCACCGAAGAATGCGGAATATACTGTATTATTGATTGGCATACAGACTTAGACAGGGATCCGAACGTGTATAAGGACAAAGCCCATGAGTTCTTTAAAAGAATGGCTTTTTTATACGGGGCAAAAAAGCATGTTATTTATAATATTTGCTATGAGCCCAATCATGTAAAATGGGGAAGCGGTATAAAGCCTTATGCCGAGTATATAATACCTGCGATCAGGGCCGGCGATTCAAATGCGCTTATAATCGTCGGCACTGAGTTCTGGAGTATCGACCAGCATCATGCCGCTGCCGATCCCCTTAAATATGAAAATATTATGTATGCAGCGCATTATTTTACCGATTTTCCTCTTTCAATGACAAACCGCATTTCATCGGCGCTGACCAATATCGTCATTTTCTGTGTGGCATGGGCTGCAGCATATTCCTCAGAGTCGTCACTAAACTTAAATAATGCCAGGCTCTGGGCAGACTTCATGAATAGTAAGAATATAAGCTGGTGCAACTACAATCTTTCCGGTATAGATATACCCGCATCTTTTTTGAGGAACAGGGATAAAACAAACGGCGGCTGGGAGGAGAGCGACCTGACCGAATCCGGGAAATTCGTCAGGGACTTGATGACAAACCGTTAAAATAATAATAAGAGGTGTATGATATATGAATATCTTCCATCCTTTATTTAAAAGAAAAAAACTGATCGTATGGGGTATCATTATTTTTATCTTGATATCCGGAAGCCTGACCTCCTGCCTGAGCCGTTTGCCTTCCGTCTGGCTGCCCGATTCCCGGATCCTGGACCGGGAACATCTCCAACCGGTAAAGGTCGGCTTTACATGTTCGCAGGAAGAACCCAATGACGAGGCCCTCTATAAAATGACCGATAAAGTGATCTTTCAGGTGTTCGGTGAGAAAAGGGCTCCGGGCCATCATCAAAAAAGGCGATAAGGTAGTTATTAAAGTCAATCTTATTGGCCCGGGAGAAGGATCGCATGGGCAAAAAGGGCGCGGTTTAATTACTGACCCAAGGATTGTCCGTTATATCGCCGAAAAAGTCCGGGATATAATCGGGTGGGATGATCCCGCGAGCGTTATCGTGGCCGATGCTTTATTTAATGGAAACCCAAATCCTTCATTAAAAGACAGGCAGCTTTCACCGGGAAGAAAAAGTTTTTATCTGGCCCGTCTTGAACGGCACGGCGATGATCCTTATGATAAAGTTGACCCCGCTGATTTCTGCCTGGATTATAACGCGGACGGCATACTGGACGGTTCATCCGGGGCAGTTCTTGTCAATCTCGACAGTATAGGACCGGAAAGGCGTTTCCTGACTGTAGTAAAAGAACCGACTCTTGGTGAAACAAAGGTTTACCTTCCGAATATCTTAAGGACAAAAGAACAGGCAAATGGTGATAAAGAATACTGCGATGTTTTAATCGGCCTGCCGGTTTTAAAAAGCCATATTGTGATGGGTCTGACCGGGGCGCTGAAACTGCATTACGGCTTCAGGCGTATAACCCCTGTCGGTCATGAAAATGGAGGCCGGTCGGAGCATAGCGGATTTAACCTTACCGGCAACGCTGACCGTCTTGGGGAATATCTTTCCGCCCAGCATCAGGTAAGGACTTATGACTTTGTGCTGATGGACGCAATTACCGGTAACAGAAGGGGGCCGCAAAGTTTACGATATGATGAAGGGTTTGATAACCCTGTAGATTATATCCTGGTCAATTCCCTGCTGGCTTCCACCGATCCGGTAGCAATTGATACTGTGGCGGCGCTGCTGGTCGGGTACAAACCGGAGTCCATTCCCGCTTCCAAAATTGCCGCAATGAACCATGTGGGAATATTCTGGCCTGAATGGATCCGCCTGGAAGGATTGGACGCTTTTACAAAGTACCGGCAGTTTCTTCTGAAGGAGTATAATCCGGAAAAGATGCGGGTCAAATATGAAGGCAGGATTAACGAACTACTGTACAAATGGAACGGGCATGACATCAATCCATGGATGCCCGAAAACAATATCGGGGTCTTCGGGTCCTATCCCTTTGCAGAGTGGGGGATGGCGAGAAACCTCGAGAGTTTCGATTACAAAGCCTTTGACAGCGCCAGTCTGCAGGTCAGTAAGGAAAACAATAACCTGTATCAGTGGAAATATTCCATATCCGGCGAAGGACGTAAAGAAAAGGAAGTTGCCCGCGTTGATTTTCTAGTTAACGGCAATCCTGTCGGATTCCATGTCAAATCAAAATGGGATGATGTTTACGAGGACGACCTGTCCGGTTTTCATGGAATTGTTACCTGCCAATTGGCGGCATGGGATTACCGGCTGAACTGCACCCTGTCTGAAGCGGTGGCGGTGCGGCTGCCCTGAAAACAGCAAAGATAAGGAATAGAGGAGTTTATTATTTATGAGACAATTATTTTTCACTATTCTGCAGGAAAGCGGCAGTTTGATGTTTATCCTTCTGCCGTCAGTTTTAATCGGATGTTTTGTATCAGCGGTTTTATTGAAAAAAAAATGGTCGATATTTAACAATAAATTTCTATATATCAAAAACCCTGTTTCAATATTCCTTGCAAGCCTTCTGGGGGCGGCTTCCCCTGTCTGCACCATCGGGACTGTTCCTATTATCGCCGGATTGGTTCAAACCGGTATGCCCTCAAGCGTTGCCGTCTCGTTCATCATCGCTTCATCCATTATAACGCCTCAGATGGTGATTATCGGGTTCAGCACGGTCGGATGGAAGATAACCCTCATTCAGTTTCTATCCGGACTTCTGGCGGCTAATCTTTTCGGGTTTCTAAGCCTCCTTGCGGATAGCAAAAAGATTTTTAATTCTTTACCGGATAATAAAAACGAGGAGAAATCCTCTGGCGGCCCGTGCTTTGCAAACAGGGGTATTCATAAAAATTCCAGTAAAAACAGTATCATGACTCTTTTTCTGAATCAGCTGGATTTTATTATCCCTTATTTAACCGGCGGAGTATTGCTGGCTTCGATAATAAAAACTTTGCTGCCGGAATCTTTTTTATCCAATTTTATCGGCCAGACCAACCCGGCTTATATTGTTTTTTCCTCACTTATTTCTATTCCCACTTACATTTGCGGAGGAGCATCATTATCATTTTTGGGTTCCTTAGCGCAAATTGGTTTTTCACCCGGAATGATCGTTGCTTTTATTATTGCCGGCCCGGCTACTCGAATCCAAAATCTTGCCGCGTTCAGTTCCCTGATTAAAAAAAGGTTTGTGCTTTTATTTACTTTGTTTATATTTGTTTATGCCTCCATAATCGGAATTTTGTACAGCACTATATTTACTTGACGGCTTAACAATCTTTGATAATGTATATTTGTTATTATTTATCAGGGTTTTATTCTGTATTTTAGTTTATTACAAAAAAAGCGATTCTAATTTATATATTTTATACCAACTGTGTCTTTTTTTGTGATTTTTCAAACCTTTGATAAGTAAGTTAAGCTCGTAGCTAACCGTGGGACTTTCATTAAAAAGTTTGTTTGTCAGGAAATACCGCCCCGACGAATCGAGGCGGTTTAATTTATTTTGATTATAACTCAATTTAGTAAGTAGTCGCAGCTACTGAACTAATACTTACGGTAACCGCGACAAAAACTCCATTCCCGTAGGCTAATGAAAACCAGTCGGCTGATTTTGGAAGAGCTTGTGCCGTCCAAGTTATTCCGTCGGGAGAACTCGCCGCCCTTATACTAGGACCCATAGAAACTGCGACAAAATGTCCGTTGCCATAGATTACCGAAGACCAGTTAGCGGAGCTAGGAAGGGTTCGGGCTGTCCAGTTTATCCCGTCGGGAGATGTCGCCGCATTCGCGCCTCCCTCGGAAATCACCACAAAATTCCCGTTACCATATGTGACTGAAGACCAGACAGAGGCGCTAGGAAGAGTTCTGGGAGTCCAGTTAATACCGTCGGGAGATGTCGCCGCAGTCGCGGTGCTATATGCGATAGCCACAAAAAGTCCATTCCCGTAAGTTACTGAAAACCAGTTAACTGCGTTCGGAAGAGTTCTAAGAGTCCAGTTAATACCGTCGGGAGATGTCGCCGCAGTCGTGCTGTTAAATGCGATAGCCACAAAAAGTCCATTCCCGTATGTGACTGAAGACCAGACAGAGGCGCTAGGAAGGGTTCTGGGAGTCCAGTTAATACCGTCGGGGGAAGTCATAACGGTTGTGCTGTTATATGCTACAGCTACAAAAAGTCCATTTCCGTATGTTATTGAAGACCAATTCGCAGTGCTGCTTGGGAGGGTTCGGGCAGTCCAGTTTATACCGTCGGGAGATGTCGCTGTCACAGAGATGTTATTTGCGACAGCTACAAAAAGTCCGTTCCCATAGGTTACTGAATACCAATCGGCAGATCTCGGCAGGGTTTGGGCAGTCCAGCTCAAAACCATCCAGAAAGCATAGACTGTAATATTTGTTTTAACCTCCGTACCTGATAAGAACTCTGTTCCGCCGCCGTTCGGTGCCGTATACCACCCACTGAAGTAATAACCCGCTTTAACCGGCATTGCCGGTAGCGTAACGACATTTGTCGCGGGCGCTGTAACAGTAATACTTTGCGGACTAGCCGGAGTATCCGCTCCTTGGCTGTCAAAAGTTACAGTATAAGAATTAATAGTCCATACCGCGTATAGGATAATGTCGGATGTACCCATTTGAAAGGCATTAACAAGAGTTAGCGGGTAGACGGTACCAGTCCCGTCGGCCTTCGTATTCCAGCCTGTGAGGGTATACCCTGTTCTGAATAATCCCCCCGGATTGCCGGGAAGAGTAATAAAATCTCCCTGCTGATATTTTGTATTATCAACCGGTACGCTTCCGCCGGTCGCTCCGCTAGCGATGAAAGTAACAGTATATGTGGGATTTTGAGTCCAAACCGCGTAAAGAGTGACATTGGCCGAGGCCGATCATGAATGTCGCTCCGCCTGAATAAGAGGTTCCAGTCCCATCGGCTTTAGTGTTCCAGCCTGCGAATGAATAACCTGGGTTGACCATTCCTCCATTATTCCCCAGTACCGTAACTGATAATCCTGGTATATAATTGTTGCCGTCGGTCGGGGCGCTGCCGCCACTCCCGGTAGCAATATAAGTAACGGTATATGTCGGATTTTGGGTCCATACCGCGTAAAGGTTAACATTGGCCGAACCCATAGTGAATGTCGCCCCGCCGGCGTAGCCGGTTCCAGTCCCGTCGGCTTTTGTATTCCAGCCCGCGAATGAATAACCAGTTCTAACAAGACCGTTAATATTACCAAGCGAAGTGACTGTTGCTCCTGCAAGGTAATTGTTATTATCATTCGGTACTCCTCCACTTGTCGCTCCGTTTGCAATATAAATAACATTGTAGACGTGCTTTTGGGTCCATATAGCGTAAAACGTGATGCCAGACGAACCCATCGTGAATATTGACCCGCCTGTATAAGCGGTACCTGTGCCATCGGCTTTAGTATTCCAGCCGGCAAAGTAATAACCGGGATTAACCATACCACCGTTGTTGCCCAGCACGGTGACTGATGCCCCCTGTATGTAGTTGTTACCGTCGGTAGGTGCGCTTCCACTAGTCCCGGTAGCGACATAAGTAACGGTATAAGTTGGATTTTGTGTCCAAACCGCGTATAGGTTAACATTGGCTGAACCCATTGTGAATGTTGATCCTCCTGCAAAAGCGCTCCCTGTCCCGTCGGCTTTAGTATTCCAGCCGATGAACGTATAACCTGTTCTCACCAGGTTTCCTGCGTTATAGGAAATAGTTACTGTCGCTCCCTGCAGGTAATTGTTGTTGTCTGACGGAACACTTCCACCGGTTGCTCCGTTTGCAATATAAATAACATTGTAGACATGCTTTTGACTCCATACCGCATAGAGGTTAACGTTGGCAGAACCCATAGTGAATATTGATCCGCCTGCAAAAGAGGTTCCAGTTCCGTCGGCTTTAGTATTCCAGCCCGCGAAATAATAACCCGGGTTGACCATTCCTCCATTATTCCCCAGCACCGTGACCGATGCCCCAAGTAAGTATTTGTTACCATCCGTCGGGGCGTTTCCGCCGGTCGCTCCGTTCGTGTAATATGTTACCGTGTAAGCGGAAATAATATAGCTGTTAGTGACGGTATCCGAATCATTATAGCCTGTTCGTACGGCCTTTGCCATTACTGTTGTATTGGAAGAGATAAAGACGGTATTCGACTGGCTGGAATTCCAGGTGTTCCCGCTGTCTATAGACCAGAGAATCGCGGATCCGGCAGTAGGGCATGAAAACGACAGGTTGAAAGGAGCGGCATAACTGCCCCCGGGAACGCTGAAAATGGGGTTCGCTGTTTTTCCTGCTGTTGAATAAGCGTAAACGGCCATGTGGGAAGTCGTCCAATTTGATATATATGCCCTTGCGCTGATGATGTTGGTTCCCGGTAGCGTGAATACTTCGTAATAAAGCGTTGAGAGCATATTAGGGGTCGAACCGTCCAGGGTATAATAAATACTCGCGCCGGACGAAGCGCAGTCGATAGAAATATATTTTCCGTTTATATTGTCGATCAACGTGAAGACCGGATCACAGACCACTCCCGTAACAGTGAAAGACTGGGTTATGATAGCTGAATTTGTCAGGCCGCTTTTAATTGCTATAGCCTTTATGACCATCGTTCCCGCCGAAATAGGTATGGCTGCGGAATAAGCCTTGGAAGTTGCCGTTGGGGTGGATCCATTGGTAGTATAACGGACTGTGGCACCGGAAGTCTGGCTTTTCAGCTGTACGCTTATATTGGTATTGTAAAACCCAGCAACGGGGCTGAAACCCGGTTCTCCGGCATTCCCGGGTGAAGGCGCCGGCTGAAAATAATAAGTTGCCTTAATGACCCTGGAATCACCCATACCGCTTGTAACCGCAATCGCCTGGACTGTCACGGTTCCGTTCGAAAGAGCCAGGGTTCCCAGTACCGGTGAAGAAGCCGTAGGTATTGTGCCATTTGTAGTGTAGTGGATAACTGCTCCGGTGGTAGTGCTCTTTATCTGTATTGTCTTAGGAACGCTGTAAGTGCCCTCGACCGGGTTGAAGATCGGATCAACTGTATACTGCTGGGAGGAAAGCACCAAAGCTTTCATCTGGCTTAAACTTCCGGATATCGTACCTGTTTTTGCAAGCGTTTTGTTCGATAAGCTATCAGGCACAACGGGATATCCCCAGAAATAAACCTCGCCGACCCAGTTAGCTGAATCGTCTGCCCAGAACGGGCTGGTATTGGTATATACATCTGTACTTGATGAAAAACCGCTCGAATCGACAGAGGGTGAATTCGGGGTACTATTGGGTGAATGATTAAAAAGCTGGCAGCTCGACAATATCACAAAGATCGCACAGGTCAAAATTAAAGCGGTAAAAACAAAGGAAAATTTTAATTTCATAAACAATCCTCCCGATAATTTTTATTATGGAAAAGTTATAAAACAATATTTATTTTTTGTCAAAAATTTAATTGATAATCATTTCATAATTCTTAACCCCAACCAATAAAAAGACTTCAAAAGAATTTTACTGGTGCGGTCTGGTATTAAAACTGTATATGCTGTAATTAGCGGAAATGGTGATTTTTGTTGTTATTGAACAGGTTATATTGAAGTCCATGGATTTTTGTTGTTATCAATGTATTCCTTCTAGAAATATCAGAATAATTTTGCAATTTTTATGACTCTCTAATATCCTATTCTTGGTTGGAATTATAGAAATTCATATCAATAATAATAGGAGGCGCTGTGACCAACGGCGAAGTAAAATTATATCCCTCTAGATGGGTTGCTCTTATCGCTTTCATGTTGATCAATGTAATGGTACAGATCCTCTGGATCTGCTATGCACCTGTGGCATCCCTGGCCGCGCATGCTTACGGAGTCAAGCGTGAAGATATCGATCTTCTCGCCAACCTGTTCATGATCATCTATCTGCCCGTGGCGATCCCGGCTGCATGGGCCATCGACCATTTCGGCTTTAAAAAAGCGGTCGGATTCGGCGCAGCCCTCATGGCTGTTTTCGGCCTGCTCCGCGCCTTTTTCCCGACCAATTATTCGATGGCGCTAATCAGCGCAATCGGTATATCCATCGGACAGCCATTCCTGTTGAACGCATTCACAAAAATGGCCACACTCTGGTTTCCCCAGAAACAGCGTGCCACGATAACCGGGCTTCTTTTCTTATCCCTGTTCCTCGGCATCGGACTGGGAGAAACATTGAGTCCGACATTGGTTCAAAATTTTAAATTTCAAGGTATGCAGATGATCTATGGCGTGACAACTTTGATAATGGTAATTATTTTTCTGTTTTTTACTAAATCGAAGCCGCTTACTGCTGCCAGTCCTCCAGGAGAAGAGGTCCGTGCTCTTGTATTCGACGGATTAAAACAGATGTTGAAACAGAAGGACGTCTATTTTCTTTGCCTCGCTCTTTTTATCTGTAGCGGGATTGTCAATGGCGTTTTCACACTGATTGATGGCATTGGATCAGAGAAAATACTAACAACCCAACAGAGCGTCACCTTAACTGCTGTTCTGCTCATCGGCGGCATTGTCGGGAGCATTGTTTTGCCGGCCATTTCCGATGCTATCCGGAGGCGCAAACCTATCATTGTTACTGGAGTCTTGTTGTCTTTTCCGGCCACAATCGCGTTGGTATTGTCCAAAGGCTTTTATCCGGAGATTTTTATTTTCTTTATTTTGGGATTCTGCGTTACAGGCTTAACTCCCGTAGCTTACCAATATGGAGCTGAGATCACGCATCCTGCTCCTGAGGGTACCAGTAATGGAATCTTCGCATTGATCGTTCAGGCATCCGGATTCCTTATCGTCCTGATGGACGGCCTGAAATCATCGTTTCACAACTCTTATCTGCCATCACTGTTCGGACTTGCGGTCCTTGCAGGTATCAGCGGGATCATCCTTCTATTCATCCGCGAATCACCGGAGATGCGCAGAAGGCAGGCTGCTCATAAGGTAAAAGTATTGAGTCCGTCCGAAAAGTGAAATATTCGATCACATTACAATGTGCTCTTCCTAATTTTTAAATTTAAGCTTTTAAAATAAACATCCCCGAGGCATAGCCTCGGGGAATTAAAACCGTAGAGATTAAAATATTTTTAAGTTATATTTATGTACTTTTAGTGCAAAGTATTTAGTGTGGAAGTTGAGCCTAGAATAACTTTTAAAATAGCAGTTCCAGCTTTTACCTCTTATCCTGATTCAAATTAAAATCAGATAGGCAGTTTATTCAGTCAGTTGAGTATTTTGAAAAAAGTATGTGGATTCTTTTTAGTGATATTGATGAAGAAATTTAGTTAATAATAAAACTAAACATTGCGAACAAGAACTTATTCTTAAAGAAGTGCATCACGGTATAAAAACAATATGAAAACTATTAACAGCTTTCATAGATTTTCATGCTAAATCATTAAATGAGCCTTTTGCTATCGAGGCATTTCATTATTCTAAATTTTCTATATAATGTTTAATTTGAGCATACGACCAGTGCAGTTGATCAATTAAATACAGTATAATCGGAATAGCTTCATCATTAACCCCAAAAATTTCTTTTAAATCTTTAATAAGCAATATTCTTGAGATATCTTCACTGTCTAAAAGTGCTTTTTTGATATCAACAGGGAGAATCCACTCTCTTTCAATGCAATTAATTATGAAAATTTCATTAACTTCATATTGTTCGATAATTTCTTTAATCTCAAATATCTTTTTACTTTCCATATTCATCTCTCCTGGTTTACACTATTTTTCTAGGATTATATGGATGTTTTCTGCTCCAGTTTTTTATAAATTCATTGAATTCAGTATCGGTTTTTTCCGGCAGCGATACCTTGATAATAACTATCTGGTCACCCCGGATTTTACTCATTACTTTAAGCATTCCTTTGCCCTTTACGCGGAATTTTGCCCCGGTATTCGTACCCGGAGGGATAATAATTGTGACTGAACCGTCAATTGTTGGAACCATAATTTTTGAGCCATTGACTGCCTCGTCAAGGCTTAACGAAATTTCGATTTCAAGATTACTTCCGTTTATTTTGAAGATTTCGGAGGGCCTGATTGATATCTCGATATAAGCATCTCCCGGTTTGCCAGTGCCAATTCCCGGCCCGCCCCGGTCTTTAATCCGCAATTTGTCTTTATCATGAATACCGGCTGGTATTTTAATCTTTAATTTATTACCATCAGACAAAATGATTTCTTTCTCACCTCCAATTATGGCATCCTTCAGGTCTATCATTAAACTATAGAGGTGATCCTGTCCGGGTAAATTCATATTACCGGCATTCCCTTTATAATTTGAGAAAAATGACTTAAAAAGTTCCTCCGTATCTGCATCAAAATGATTTGCATAGCGTCCTTTACCATTCTGAAAATTACTGTAAAATGGCCTTCCGCTGTCCGAAGCTTCAGTGAACTGCTCATCATATAAACCTTTCTCGAATTTTTCACGTGCTTCTTTATTCTCAATTAATTTATATGCAAAGTTAAGCTCTTTAAATTTTGCTTCCCCTTCATTCTTATTGGGATTTAAGTCGGGATGATACTTTTTTGCGAGTATTCTATATACCTTTTTTATTTCTTCATCTGATGCATTTTTTGATACACCAAGAACTTCATATGGATCTTTCATAGTTGCTCCATTAAATAGTTTTCCTAAACCTTTTTTTACAATCAACTTTTCTTTAAAGTTTTTAAGCTGGTTTTAATGCCTAATAGGAAATTACTAATAGTAAAATTTCCCGTCCGGTTAAATTGTACTTAGGGAAGGAAAATACCGTAAATTTCACCTTGACTGAAAAAATATAATAAAAATAATAAAAAATTTCAAGTACAATTAATAAATAATGAATCCTCAAAACCAAAAGATACCGGCAATTCTTTAAATACTTCAACTTGATATAGTATATACAAGTTTTACCTATCTCCAATTATGATTTCTATATAATGTTCATTATGGTCATCATTTAACATTACACTCCGGTCTTCCTGTTCCACACCATCCTCAATAACACGAATCCCTTTGCCTGGATTTATTTGATGAAATGTCAGATGGTATACTGTTTCCCTAAAACGGTAATGAACTTTGAATTGTAACCATTCGGCAGGCAAACATGGCTTAAATGACAATTTATTCACCTTCAGATCAAACCCAAGAACAGATTCAATAATTAATCTGTACATCCATGAGGCAGAACCGGTATACCAGGTCCAGCCTCCCTGTCCGATATGGGGCTTTGCACTATAAATATCCGCAGCCATAACAAAGGGCTCTACCCGGTAAATTCCGATCTTCTCCTGAGTTGAACCATGATTGACCGGATTGATCATTGAAAGCAATTCCTTTACTTTTTGTGTTTCTCCCATCCTTGCGAAAGCCATGACGGCCCATATAGCCGCATGAGTATATTGTCCGCCGTTTTCTCTGACGCCTGGAACATATCCCTTGATATATCCCGGTTCCTGGTTCGACTTATCAAATGGAGGGTCAAGCAGCAGAATCAGATCCTTTTCCGGATGAATCAACCTGTCTTCAAGTGACCGCATAGCCTGTTTTGCTTTTTCGGGAGGCGCTATTCCCGACAGGACAGACCAGCTTTGTGCTATAGAGTCGATCTGGCATTCCTGATTTTGAATGGAACCCAGAGGAGTACCATCATCAAAAAAAGCCCTGCGGTACCATTCTCCATCCCAGAGATGGGTCTCGATATTCTGTTTTAAGTGTTCCTCTTCTAAAGCGCACTCTGCGGCAAAAGGCTTATCACTATTTATCCGGGCCAACGGAACGAATTGTTCCAGGACATAACAGAGGAAGAATGCCAGCCAGCCGCTCTCACCTTTACCTTTCGACCCTACCAGATTCATTCCGTCATTCCAGTCTCCGCTGCCCATCAAAGGCAGGCCATGCGGGCCATTCCGAAAAGCATGCCGAATAGCCCTCTTGCAATGTTCATATAACGGAGCCTTCTCTTCAGACCTTACAGGAAGATCATAATAAGAATCTTCACCGGGGTTGAGAAGACGGCCTTCAAGGAATGGAATGGGTTCATCAAGAACTCCTGTATCTCCTGTCCGGACAACATAAGTACTGACAGCCAAGGGGAGCCAGAGATAATCATCTGATATCAGTGTGCGTATGCCGCGTCCCTGAGGCGGATGCCACCAGTGCTGTACATCTCCCTCCAGGAATTGCCTGGAAGCGCAAAGCAGCAGGTGTTCCCGGATAATACCGGGTTCGGCATAAACCAGGGCCATTACATCCTGCAGCTGATCCCTGAAACCGAAAGCTCCGCCGGACTGATAAAAGCCGCTTCAGCCCAGAGGCGCGCCGCCATAGTTTGATAAACCAGCCATCCGTTTGTTATCATATTCAAAGCCGGGTCGGGGGTTTCAACATTAATTGCACCCAGGGTATGATTCCAATATTCCCAGACCATATCCCGGGCCTGGTATGCGGGCAGCGAACCGCGGAATTTCATTACAAGATTCCGTGCATCTTCAATATCCTTGCCGACTCCGAGAATGAATACAATCTCTTTTTCCTGTCCCGGCTCCAGCTCAAAAAACGCCTGTATTGACGCTGCGGGATCAGGCCGCTTCCGATTCTGCCTGAAAGCCTGACCCGGTGCATTGCCGCCGGGTCAGCCAGTGTACCGTTACGTCCTATAAATTCTGTTCTATCGCATGTAATACTGCGCCTGGCTTCATTTACTTCCAGAAATACTACCCGGCCTGAGAATTCTGCATTATAGGGATTAACCGCAAAGATAGCCCCGGTCATGGGATCCATCTCTGTTCTGATATGCATCTGGTTATTGGACCTGTTTTCTCCCAGTACCAATTCCAGAAATGCAGTTGCCGATAACCTGCGTGTGATATTGGAGTCATTGCGTATCTTTAAAAGCCAGAATTTGACCGGCGCCTCCACATCAACATATATCCACAATTCCGACTTCAGGTCATAGACCGAGTATTCAAAAACACTGTATCCAAACCCGTGACGGTTAAGATAATCGTTTGATCCAGGGGCTGGCAGTGGTGTTGGAGACCAGAATCGTCCAGAGTTCTCATCCCTCAGGTACAATGCCTCTCCGCTGATGTCGCTAACCGGATCGTTATACCAGGGTGTAAGTCTGTACTCATGAGCATTTTCGAACCATGTATATCCTCCGCTTTGCGAAATCACAGAACCGAAATTCCTGTTTGCTATTATATTAACCCAGGGCATTGGGGTAGGTAAGCCGGGTTTGATCTGGATGATATATTCCCTGCCGTCATGGGTAAAACCGCCCCAGCCGTTAAAAAAGAGCAGATTTTCCTGTTTGAAGTTTTCTACACCTGATGAAACCCTTTCTTCACGGTTAACAACTAGTTTAGGAACATTTATCTCATTATGGATGGCATGCTGTATCTGATCCGCCAGTGTACCGCCGCTGTCGGTGAATATAACGCGTGCGGCCGTCTGCATCAAGATACGGTCTTCCTCCGCCATTTGCTCCGAGTGGCGAAGGAATATACCACCCGGTCTGTCAAAGGTTGAGGCTTCAGGCCCTGCGGAAATAAGACCGACAATCAGGTCATTGAGAGTTTGTCTATAGCCGGACCAGTCTTCATTCCATATAACCAGATCGGCTTTTAACCCCTTCAAGCGCCAGTATGCATGGGCCTGCAAAAGTTTGGCAGCCAGTTCGATCTTTGACTGATCACCAATCCGCAGCAGTACAATGGGTAAATCCCCGGAAATACCGTAAGCCCACAAACCGGATTGGCCTCTTTTGTTTTTCATCATAATGGCAGGGTTAACCCTGTGGTTCGGATTGGTATAAAGAATTGAGCCGGCCAGACTGCTATATAATTGGGCATCGGCTTCTGTTATGTTCAATTGCAGAAGTGCTACTTTTCCATGTACCTGTGCCAGATCAAAAACTCTGTCCGCAAGGCGGCGGTCCCTATATTTTTCAATCAACACCAGAGCCTCTTCACGTGTCTCAGCCATACCCGTGATAAATCCTGCTGTAATTGTTTCCCCCGGATTAAGGATCTGCTTGCAGCGTATGGAGACTATTGGATCCAGTACCGGTCCGGCTGTTCCGGAAAGAGGCCCGGCTTCTATAAAGGCCAGGGGATTGTTGGCAGTCCGGCATCGTCCGATAAAGTTCAACCGATCTGTTTCAAAGGAAACTTCAGACGGAACATGTTCATTAATAACGAGAAGATGAAACATCCATGGCGGTTTTTCTTCCGGAGACCTGGGTCTTCGGCTGCAAAGAATTGCATAATAATCCTGAATGATCTCCGTTTGAACGAATAAATTGGAGAAAGCAGGATGAGCGGTTTCCTCAGATGGCTTGATTAAGACTACCTCAGCATAACTGGTTATTTCGATTGTTCGCGGTTTTACTGTAAAATTGCTCAGGCTGATACGCCTGTGTTCAATATCGTCTTCCGGCGAAACAGCAATTTCTGTGTAGGTATCTATACCCTGGTCCCTGCGCCGGAATTCAGCACGGGATTGTAAAAAGATGACCTCGTAATTCTTCGGTTCAGTGAGTGCAGGCTGATATGCCGATGACCAAAGGTTTTCACCGGAGATATCATTGATGTAAATGAATGA
Organism: uncultured Spirochaetota bacterium; assembly: GCA_963783575.1. GTDB lineage: Bacteria > Spirochaetota > Brevinematia > Brevinematales > JAOACQ01 > CAWEAK01. The sequence goes on from CAWAOD010000014.1 coordinate 41,690, forward strand.
TCCGTAATGATCTCTTGTTTGATCTTCGCTCCAGCGTGTGACTGAAAGATCGCGCCATCGGCTGTAACCGCCTCCTGCATTAGTTATCATTACATGATAATGCCCGTTGGAGAGCAGATGGACTTCAGGATATGGCGTAAATGGCGTATTAAAAATGCGGAGTAAATCTTCCTGTCCCGGAGATTCAGTTCGCGTTCTGTAGTGTTCCGATGGCTGCAGAAGAAACGGGGCGACTTTCGGAACCCTTTCCTGAAGTAAAAGAACTGTGTTTTGAAATAGTGGATCGGATTTAAACCGTTTTATCATCAGATTATCCGTAAAATAATTTACCAGGGAAAGAAAACTCATACCCTGGTGATGCGCCATGAATGACCGGATCAGGGCCTGGGGTTCTTCAGGAGACAACCGGCCCGGTGTGTAATCAATCGCCTCATAAAAACCATACCTGCCTTCGAATCCGTTTACTGTCAGCTTTTGCATATTGGAACAGGCTTCATCGGGTCTAATTAACAAGGCCAGCGCTGAAGCATATGGCGCAATAACCAGGTCATTTTCCAATCCGCGTTTGAAACCCAGGCCAGGTACGCCAAAAGACCTGTATTGAAAGTTTAAGCCTGCATCTGTCATGTTTTCAGCAGATTCCGAAATACCCCATGGTACCCCCTGCATTCTGCCATAAACAATCTGGTAATCCACAATAGCCCGGCAGGTTTGACCAAGCAGAGTATTTTCAAATCCCGGCATGATCAGCTGCGGCATAAGGTATTCAAACATAGAACCGCCCCAGGAGAGAAGTATTGTTTTGCCTTTCCAGATTGTGACCAGGCGGCCCAGGGAAAACCAGTGTTCCACAGGCAGTTTGCCCTGAGCAATCCCGATGAAACTGGACAGTCTTGACTCGGACGCGAGTAGATCATAAAAACTGTCATCCCGTCTATGTTTGCTGACATCATAACCGATACTCAGCAAATTTCGTGAAGGGTCATATAGAAAATCATAGTCCTGGTCTGCCAGATTTTGACATTGTGCAGCCATCTTTTCCAGTTGTTTGATACGTTCCTGGGCCCTGTGGCTTCCCTGCCTTATCTGATATTCCAGTTTAAGAAGCGTGCCGGACTCCGCTGAGCCTGTCGAAGTGCCTGCCCCATATAATTCCTCACAGTCTTGCGATGATTTCTTTTCCAGCCCTTCTCCAAAAGACGGGTTAAAATTTTTAATTTCTTTTTCAATAGAAGGCAGAAGTTCATTCAATTTCGCGATTTGAATCAATGATTGATTGATGTCTAGCTTCCGCAAACTCTTCAAACCGGTTCCCTCTCCATAATCGCCCATTGCCAGCCAGGGAGCCAGGAAAATCAAATCTTCCTGCTGACCGGCGCATTGACCCTCAACTGCCTGGAACCACCAATCCGATTCGGGACTGCTTTTATCTTTTGCCAGGACGTGCAGTTCATGTATTTGAATAATGATATCGTTTAAATATTTTAAGGTTTTGGAAAGCCCTGCCGGGCGCTGTTCAAGTTCCAGAATGTTTTCCATAAAATGATCCAGATGTTCCGCCAGAACAGACTTTTTGTTCAGGATTTTATCCGGTACAGGAATAAGCAGGTCATAAAGTACATACATCGCATCGATTAATCCACTGAAAAATCGCTTTTGAAAGATTGGTTTATCTTTAAGTTCAAGCAGTCCGGACCTCAGGGTCAGTAAATATCCCACGAGATTACCGCTGTCCACGGTAGAAATATACTGCGGTGGCAAAGGCTGAAGGCTTCGCGTATCGTACCAGTTAAAAAAATGTCCGTGGAATCTGGACATTCCTTCCATAGTCCTGAATGTTTTTTTGGTTTTATCGATAAATTGACCGGCTGACAGGTAACCAAGATCATAAGCGCCCATATTCGACAAAAGCATCAAACCGATATTAGTGGGGGAAGTCCTGTGCGCTGATATTTCCCTGGGTTCTTCCTGGTAATTATCAACCGGGAGCCAGTTTTCCCCGGGACCTGCGAAAGTTTCAAAATATCTCCAGGTTTTACGGCTAATTTTCCGCAGGAATCCAGTCTGCTTAACTGTCAAACTTACTTTTCGCCGGGGCATAGGTCTGCTGATCCACCATGTTAGAATGGGGGAAAAAAACCAAAGCCCGGTCAAAACCCATGCATTCAGTATTCCTGTTTGTTTTTGTATGAAAAAAACGAAGCCCAATAAAAGAGCGAATAGGGGAACGGTAAACATCTGCCGATAAGAGCTTAACCAGTTACTCCTGGATGTCTTCCATCCTTCAGATGGTTTCCATTCAAGCAGTTTATTCCGGGAAATCATCATCCTCCAGAATGTTCGGATGATTGCATCGAGATTGATAAAGGCTTCATAAGGAAGTACAACCAGCATAAATAAGGCTTTGAAGAGATGAAGCCCCAATTCCTCAGCCACAGATTTTAAATGCAGATGAAGCGGAAACCTTAAGGGAATCATGGACGCATGCCGGAAGGTCCCGGGAATAATGGGGACAATAATTATACCCGCGGCTGAGGCAAGCCCAAACCAGGATGGTTGAAGGAATAGCCAGCCGAGTATGATCAGAAGCAATAATCCTTCGGGGAAAATACTTCGCCTGAGATTATCGAATATTTTCCACCTTGATAGTAAAGACATTGGATTTTTCTGTAATTTCTTTTTGAACCCGGGGACACGGGGAAATAGCCATGCCGCGATCTGCCAATCACCTCTTATCCAGCGGTGACGTCTGGAGATATCATCGCTGAAGCGTTCCGGAAATTCGTCGATCAGCTGGACATCGCTGACCATGCCGGACCTGCAGTAATTACCTTCAAGCAGATCATGACTCAGAATTTGGTTTTCAGGTAAACGGTCAGCCATGATCAACGCGAACATATCGATATCATAAATTCCTTTGCCGATAAACGAACCTTCTCCGAATAAATCCTGATAAACATCAGATACTGCGCGTGTATAAGGATCGATTCCCGAATCGCTCCCGAAGATACGGGAATACCATGATGTGCGCTCTGAGGGCAAACTTGAAACAACCCTCGGTTGCAGGATTGTATATCCGGCTGTGACTCTCTGTTTAACCGGATCGTAGATGGGTGCATTCAGCGGATGTGCCATGGTTTCAATCAAATGTCTTGCCGAATCACGGGGAAGCTCTGTATCTGCATCAAGAGTAATGACATATTTTACTTTAGCCAGCATAGACGGATCGCCTTCAACAAGAAGCTCAGGCCTTTCATGGGAACGCAGTACTTTATTGAGTGCTTCAAGTTTTCCCCTTTTCCGTTCATACCCCATCCAGACTTTTTCTTCCGGATTCCATTGCCGGTTCCTGTGAAAGAGTAAAAAGGGCTTATTGCTATTGTGACCATATTTATCATTGAGATTCTTTATACCTGTTTTTACTATTTCCAGTAAATGTTTATCTTCTGGCATAAATGATGCGGACGCATCCTTGAAATCCGTTAGAAGACTCAAGTAAAGGTTATCTGCCCTGTTCGACAGAAAACAAACTTCCATTTTATTGATGAGATCATTTATTTCGTGTTCATTGGAGAGCATAGCAGGCACTGTGATCAGTGTGCAAAATTCTTTTGGAATTCCACTGGAAAAATCCATTCTGGGCAAGAGAGAAGGCTGTGTGAACAGGGTTGACGCCCAGTTAACCAAAGCTATTACCATCTGACTGATAACAAGAAGCAGGAGAAGAGCAGTCAAAATTAAATTTCCTGTGCCGGCCGGATGGATCATCCATAATATAGTATAAGTGAGGCTGCAAGTTATAATAAATATTGAGCCCAGATAATATAACAAAGGTGTTTTTTTAAAAATTTTAGTTAGTATGTCCCTGACAGTCCGGCGCATTTTAACGGACTTTTCAAGCAGAGAGCGTTTATTACCGGCCAGGTAAAAGCCGACATGGGCTGTCTTGTCTTGCTTTTCCATACTCTGTACAGCCAGATCGATCGCCCGGGCTGCCGCTTCCTCCTCAGACAAACGGCTTTTTCTGGCAATCTTCTCGATAATATGTCTGTAATTGTCCCGGGTCGTAAAATCCATTTTATTATAGACACCGGCCGGATCGCTGCCGAGAATATGTTCCACACGGCTCATAGCTTCGACAAAATTCTTCCAGTTGATAGCCGTTAACAGTCTTAAGCTGCCGATACTGTTGCTGATAGAAATCTGGTTTATTGCCTGGTGACGGTTTTCCAGGTGTACCTGCCGTTCTATAGTCTGGCCTTGTTCAGACAGACGCTGTTCAATCCAGGTAAGGGGAAGGATCATAGCCGGGTTTTTACTCTGCAGTTTACGGACTAATTCTGCCACAAAAGTGCTGCTCATAGGTAGTTTAGCCCTAACCATATCTGCCATATCGAGGATAATATTTTTAGGATCTTTATACGCTGTCTCAAGCATCCGGTCGGCCCAGAAACCGGCCAGATTACTGTCCCTCCTGCTTGCGGTAATACGAGTAGCAACCCGCCTTAAATTCTCGATCAAAGCAAGGCGTAACATAATCGGAATGGCCCATAATTCTCCCAATTTCAAAGATATCACTTTCTGATATGAGGCGACAATACTGCTGAGATTTCCTTCATCTACGCGTCCTTCCACATGGGAGATCAGCTCCCGGACAATATCGTAAACCCTGGGCAAACCTGCCGAAGGGCCGGAACGGAGACGGGGCAGTTCCCGGCTGTAACTTTTGGGAAGGTGATTCCTTGTTATCAAGACTTGTTCCTCGATCAAATAGAAATTATCCAGGAGCCATATCTCGGCAGGGGACATGCTTTCTTTTGCTTGCTCTCCGGTGTTTAATAGTTCGTATGTTTCAGTCAGTATCTTTTCGTTTTCGGTCAACCTGGCCAGCAATTTATCCCTACCTGTCCGGTGATCCAATTCGATGCATCCGGGCTAAGGCTTCGCCTTGTTTTCCCAGCTGGTCAATACTTAATTGGTCAGCGAGTAAAGGATATTCCAGGTTGTTTTCTACGGAGCGGCCGGTCAGCTCAATGTGTTCATTGAAATGAAGAAGCCATCGGCTGATTAAATTCATTTTCAAAATTATTTTACCTTCCTTGTTCAACTGATAGGGAAACATAAAATTCCAACTAAATAATTTTAACCGGGAACTGAATTTATTGATAGGTTTTAACATTTTGAACATATGGAATACAAATATCTCGCAATTTGTTGTATCTTTAGGAAGTTCAAGGTTTTCAGGGTTGTATGAAGATTGCCGGTTAGAAAATTCGGCATTTTTTATTTTCATCTTTTTATTGATATTTTATATATCACTGATTATAATTTTTTTATCAATGGTTTTAAAACTCGCAGGGTTTAGCTGTTGTATTTGGGGCAACTGCATAGTAAAAAATAAGATGGCTGTTTATTTTTATTTCGGAGCACTTATGAAAATTAAAGAAAAAGTGATAATTGCGAAGTCTCATGCTGTTTTATTATCAGTAATGATGCTTATTTTGGGATATACGAACCCAAGGGTTGTCTCAGGACAAACTTTGGCGGCGACAAACGGTACTCCTCGAGTACTCCAAAATGGGATATACTCTGTACTTGGCAGTGCACCAACGCTTGAACAGGCGAGAATCGAAGGTGTTCAACACGTTGTCCTGGCCTTCGACAAAAAAAAGTACACAGATTTAAATCAGGATGAATCCCCGTTCTATGTGGCCATAGACCCCTGTTCCTATGTTCCTTTAGTCATAGAAGGAACGCCGCAGGTAAAAAAAGATGACCGGGGAAAGGGTATTTTGTTTGTATCCCTGAAAGAAGAGAATGCGAAAAAACTGGAGGAATTTACCCGCGCGCATCTCGGGGGCCGAGTCGCAACTATTGTCGATGGGGAGATTATTTCAATGAACAAAATACGAGCTGTTATCATTGGAGGGAAGTTTCAGATGACTCGCTGCAATGACAATGCCTGTGAGATAATACGTGCAAAGCTTATTAAATGAAAAGGCAAAATTGAAACCGGCGCTGGTTTGGGGAACCCGTCCCTAATTGTTCATATTAAAATCCATTAATATAGCATCGAACCGGCAGGTCATTTGGAAAAGCTGCAAGGCATTTATTACAGCTTATACATGATACCCTGCTGACTTTTTTCTCTTTGATATGTTTGACCAGGAAAGGTTCATGTATAAAAGGGCGGCACATTGATATAAAATCGGTATATCCTCTGTCAACAGCCTCCTCCATTGAAGCAACCTCTCTCCATCCACCCACGGAGAAAAGCCTGCCGGAATTAAAATACGGCTTAATAAAGCGGGTATCATCTGAGTTATATCCTTCATAAATTTCGTATTTACTATCCATCTCTTTCAGGACCGATTCAAAATGAGGATATTTTAAAAATAGCTCTTTAAACGGAACATTCCCCCTGCACATATTATATGGAGAAATGTAGGTTCCACAACTTACCTCTATCCCGTCAATATTCATCTCCGAGAGCCGCGAAGCATATTCTGCAGCCAATGGAGGTGTAATACCCTCCGAAGGAGTGTAATCATTCGAGTTCAGTTTAACCAGGATTGCCATATTCCGAGGGATAACTCTTTTTATGCCTTTGATAATCTCTCCTAGAAACCTGAACCTGTTATCAACAGAATCACCCCACGAATCTTTGCGGTTGTTGAAATAAGGCGACAGGAACTCATTGATCAGATACCCGTGAGCGGCGTGGAGCTGTATCCCGTCAGCTCCGGCTTCAGCTGCCCGGAGTGAGGCATTAACAAATGATTCGATGATTTCTTGTATCATATTTTTAGAAAAAGGATCATCAGATGAAGGACCCTGAGGCTGCCGGCCTATTACATCACCCGCAGCCTGAACGCCTGCGTGACCAAGCTGAAATATAATTTTACTATCATGTTGATGTACGGTTTCAACCAGTTTTTTTAGACCCGGGATCATACTGTCATTATGGATGCCGGTCTGTTTTTCCCTAGTACGCCCAAGCGGATGAACATACATATGGCTTGATATTATCAGCCCGGTTTCACCTTTGGCGATTTGATCAAATTTGCGTATTATACTTTCGGTAACTTCCCCTGCATAAAATGCCATATTGTCTTCGCAAGCGGAACAGACAAATCGGTTTTTGATCTGAAGTGGACCTATGTTTTGCGGTGTAAATAAAATCGACATTAAACACCTCCTCCATAAATAAAATATTTTTATATTCCATTAAATATGTTAAAATTAACTGCCGCTTTTTTTAGCTCATTTAATAAAACTGCGATGAATAATTATAGCAGACTGAGATTTATTAGTCTTGAATAAACCTGCTATATATTATTTATAAAAATATTATATGATCAGGAATATACATGATGACTATTCAAACGCTTAATAGACGCAATAAAAATCCTGAGGGATATGCTTACTGGTTTTTTCAGTCATTGCTTTTATTTAATTCGATTAAGGCTGAGATGCATCACCATTGGCAAATGGAAATATATATCGGATTAGAAGGTGATTTTAAAATGAATTTCGGTGATGGATGGGGGGTGTACCGGGCTGTTATTATAGAATCAAATCATCCTCACCAGTTTTACGGATCAAGCGGTTGGTGTGCACTGTTATTGCTAGATCAGACCGGTAAAATCGGAAAATATTTGAGAAATGAGATATTATGCGGGAATAAATTTCAGGAACTGGATATGGAACCGATCAATCCATATATCGATGTACTTCTCAATTATTGCGGCCACCCTGTTTCTTGCAGTGAAGCAGAAGTGCTATTTAACAATATACTCCGCGCTATTACCTGTAACGCAGTAACCATAGAACCGTTAAATCAGAGAGTGATTGATATAATTAGAATACTGAGAAAACTGCCGGGAAAAAAAATAAAAGCTGCGGACCTGGCAAAAAGCATTAATCTTTCAGAAAGCCGCCTTGCCCATATATTCAAGGAAGAAACCGGTGTGCCGGTTCGGCAATTTCTTTTATGGCTGAGACTTAATGATGCTGTTAAACTAATTACGAATGGTGCATCATATACTGATGCGGCTTATGATGCCGGATTTGCCGATGCTGCACATCTTACCAGGTCATATAAAAAAATGTTCGGACTTACTCTTTCTCATGCAGTAAATAAATCTAAAAATGTAGAGTTTATAACATATTTTTAATCACTGATTATTGCCAAACAGTATTTGCTGGCCGCGATAGTTCTAAATCATTTTTTCAGGGAGGTTACTATGAACTGTTTTCATGACTTTTCCGCCCCGCTCTGGGGAATATTCGCCGGAAACCTGCTGCTGCTGTTCTGCAGCCTGTTTTACCTTGCCTGGTGGGTAGTCTCCTATAGCCCGAATTCATCCGGCGGCACGACCGGCGGGTTCTTCATCACAGCCGCTTTTATTACAGGAATTGCCGCTATTATGATCATGGCTGGCGGGATCAATTCGTTACCCGGGAAAGGATTACCGGTAAGGTACATCCTGCTGGGAGCCATTGTTCTTTTTGTCGTCCTTCTCACGGTCACGCAGGTCGTTTTCAGACGCACAGTGACATCGGAACTCATGATCATATGCATCTGGGCGGCCGTGGAATGTTCCGCTATCGCCGTGTTGCAGGGAAGCGGCCGTTTCGGAACAGGAAGGGCTGTCATCCTTGCGCTTATTGTCGGGTTTGCTACAATTATCGGCTTGGTCTGCTATATTCTGCATTACCGCCTTGATGAAACGGCGCAATACTGGAACGGGATCATTCCTCTGACGGCTGATGCAATTGTGATGGCGGTGTTTCTGGCTGTTATGGCAGTGTAAGAGGACTAGAAACTTCTGCTGATTGGAAAAATTACCTGCCTTAACGGGTTGACGAATATAGCGGCGCATCATTTAACGGTATCATTTGAGGGCCACAAAAGCACGCTTTGGGAGAGCAATCCGGAGGAGATTTCTTAAAGGCGCAAGTTATGCGAGCATGGTTGAAGCAGTCTTTGAGACTTTTTTTATTTTTTTTACAAAAAAAGTATGCTGGAAATTAAGGAGGTGCTTTATTGAGTTTTTATCTACCTATAATTATAATTTTTCAAATCAGGTATTTGACTACCATTTTATAGTAAAGTATGATAATATTCAATATGTGTACTTGATAAACTATTTATTTTTATTAAAATTTATAATAAAATAATTGCTACATAACTTCTATATGTAGTTTTTAATTAAAGATATTTCATTTAATTAATCAAAAGAGGTAAGAAATGCTTAAATCTTTTAAGGTGGAAAATTTTAAATGCTTTAAAAATCTTGCGCTCGATGATCTTCGGAGGTTCAATATTATTGCTGGTACAAATGCTGCTGGTAAAACCACTTTGCTCGAAGCAATCGAGATTATGCTTGTTGCTAGTCCTGAACGCCTACCCTGGCTGAATAATTTTCGCAATATTCCAACATTTATTCCACCAAATTCTACAGCAGAACAATTTAGGCAGCAATTTGCAGGGTTCTTCCATGGATTTCAAGACGAAATGCCAATTACAATGAAAGCAGAGGACTCCAGCCAGAGAAATGCAACATTATCTATTTATTTTGACCAAAAGAGAGCTATTAGTGTTCAACCTAATATTGGTTTTCAACAGGTTCCTTCAGTTCCACCGATAACAGTAGTACCATTAGCATTTGAGAGAATCGATTTCCTAGGAAATAAGAATACACTTGTTGCAACCTTACAGCCTACTGGTCAGCCATTTTATGAACCAGGAAAAACAATGGGAATCCCTTCTTGTTTTATTACAGGTACTTACTTTCCACAGGAAAATGCTACATGGTTATCAGATTTAAGAGTGAATAAACACGACAAAGTTGTTATCGATGCATTACATCAACATTTTCCATTTATACAAGATGTTAGCCCAGAAACAACACCTACGGGAATTTCACTTGTATACGCTGATATCCCTTCTCTTCCAAAGAAAATACCCTTGTCTGCAGTTTCTGCGGGAATCAGCAGAATCTTTACCTTTATGTTGGCGGTGATTGAATATGGAGGTGGAGTTTTACTTATAGATGAAATTGAAAATGGTATTTTTTATGATCAATACCAACTTGTCTGGAAAAGCTTAATTGATCTCGCTAAGCAAAATGACACTCAATTGTTTATTTCTACGCATAGTTATGAGTTTTTGCAGGCCATACTTCCCACAATGAAGGACAACGAGAACGATTTTACATTACTTCGAGTTGAAAAGGAAAATGGAACTTCGAGTATTTCATCATTTATTGGAAAGGAAATGGAAGCAGCTTTAGCTAAGGGAGCAGAGATACGATCGGCTTAGAGGTGTGTCATGTTGGGTAGATTTACCAAATCACGCCTTTTGATATGTGAAGGAGATGACGATAAGGGATTTCTGGAAACTCTCATTAAAGATCGTGGTTTACCTGATTTTCAAGTTTGCCATGCAGCGGAATGTAATGAAAAAAGAGTAGGAGGAAAATCTGGTTTTGAGCATGCTCTTACCGGTTTCTCGGCTATTACAGGTTTCTCTACTATTTTAAAGGCAATTCTTATTGTTACGGATAATGATACCGCTGATTCGTTCGATAAAGTTTGTAGTGCCCTAACTAAGAACTTGCTCCAGAATAACTTTAGTGCGCCCAGTAAACCTGATTCTGTTGGATCAATCCATACAAAACCATTGGCAATTCTTATGATTCCCCGCAATGAAATTGGAGATTTAGAAAAAATATGTCTTCCAGCTATTCACAAGAAGTGGCCGAAATCATCAGGATGCGTTGAATCTTTTCTTAAATGTACAGGGGCGGATAAGTGGAGAAAACCTTCTAGCATTAATAAAGCTCGTGCTAGGGCGGCTGCAGTTGGTTTCAACGAGGAAGACCCATTTAAAGGCATAGGTCATTTGTTCAGGCAAGGTACGCTTTCTACTAAAAATGCCTGCTTTGATGAAATTACAGAATTTCTCAAAAATTTCGATAAAATGTGTGGTATATAGTTTATATTAATTCCGCTGGAACAATGTATTTAATTAATTGAAATTTAATTCCTAATTTCGGAGACATTTTAATCGACAATTCTTTTCGAGAGCATATCTATAATATCCGCCAAGCGTAATTACTTCAAATAACACATTATTTTTATTAAAACGGATGTTTCGGGTTAGGAGAACCGAAAAACAGTTATAACTTAATATTATATAATCAGTTACGTATTCCAGGCAGTTTTCGGTTAGAGCCTGCCGACATGGACTGCGGCATTCTGAAAGAGTTATAAACTACTTTGCAAATTCAATAAATATGAATTATATAATATTTTTGGAATAATAAAATATTAATATTCGCTTACTGGATATAGAAATAGAAAGATATTAAGATAGGAGAACACAAATATATCGTAATTCTATGTTCTGCAAAGAATAATAAATCTTAGAAAAATTTTTAACTGACAATTTAAAACATTATATTTTCAAAATAATATTCCTTTGACGGAATTAAAGATATTTATTGAAATTAAATTAAAGAGGCCATCGTTATTGATGGCCTCCTAATTAATAAAATTAATATTGGAGGGGATAGGCAAGAACAGTTATATTGTTACTTTCATTCCAAGGGCCCTTTTTTAAATAATTGCCCCATCCATTGCCATTAGTCGATGTGTAGGTTATTGAGTTAGTAAAATTTATCGGCCATACGAAAAGCCGTATAAAAGAATTACAATCGTAAAAAGTATAAGCATTAACCAGCGGTGGGTTAGGGTTTAATGATGTTACAGCAACCAGATTGATACAACTTCCGAACGTAAATTCACTCATAATTGATAATTGGTTGCCAAGGGTCACATAAACCAGATTTGGGCAATTCTCAAAAGCCATATACCCTATATTAGTGACGCTGTTGGGGATAGTCACGTAAGTTATATTGGTTTTATCACCGAATGCGTAGTTAGCTATATAAACAACGGGATAGCCGTTAATTGTTGGTGGTATGCTGATTTGGTTACTCATAAAGAATTGTGAAAAATATAATTCTGAAAACCCTGTGACTGTACAATTCCCATTATTTATAGTATAGGTAAACCAGGAAGCCGGACTGGGCGGAAGGGGCTGTGGAATGTAGTAGAAGGATAATGTAAGGTTTTTGGATACGCTCCCCGAAGACTCCGATACAGAGGAGCTTCCTCCCCCGCCGCTTGAATTTGATGGTGCCACCGAACAGCTTGATAAAAAGGCGATTGTGAATAAACCGATCAGCATTGCAGATACACAAAAGATACTTTTTCTTTTCTTCATAGAAACCCCCTTAAAATATAATTTCATTTTATTCATACTTTGTTTATCTCCTATTATTTATTCCTAAGCTTTTAAATATGCATCAAACATATATCTTCCGATTATTGTTTAAACCGTTGATTAAGAAGATAACGTTGAAGCAATGCTGGAAACCGGGGAAACAATAATCGTGAAGGAAGATTAGCTGTTGCTACAATCTCTTATGGTTCCATTTTTCTTCACATTTCCTGCTCCTTGATATGCTGAAGCGCAGTTATCGGAAAAAGAGAACTGATATATTGGAAGTTAGATTCCAATAACCAATTTGTAAATATGGACCCCATGCATTATTTGCCTCGTAACGTGATTTTATTAAAATCCCACCCACCCAAATTCCAAGCAATTTATTACAATTCCTAAATGTATCAAAAAGAACATGCGGCGGGTTAAGGTTTAATGACAATACAGATGTCAGTATACTGCAATCCCCGAATGCAAATTCACTGATAGATGAAACTTTATTGCCAAGGGTCACATACCGCAGGTTTGGGCAGTCCTCAAAAGCCATATACCCGATATTGGTGACGCTGTCTGGAATAGTCACGAAAGTTATATTGGTTAAATCAGCGAATGCAACGTACCCTATGCTAACTACGGGATGACCGTTTATAGCTGAAGGTATGCTGATTACGTTACTCATAAAGAATTGTGAAAAATATTCTTGTGAAAACCCTGTAACAGTGATATTTCCATTATCTGTAATAAATGTAAACCAGGAAGAGGGACTTGGTGGCTGTGGCAGTGGTTGTGGAATGGGGTAGTATACTATAAGGTTTTTTGATACGTTCCCCGAAAAATCAGATACAGAGGAATTTCCTCCCCCGCCGCTTGAATTAGACGGCTCCGAAGAGCAGCTTGATAAACAGGCTGCGGTTAAAAACAAACAGATCAACATTAAAGATGTACAAAAGATACTTACTTTGTTCTTCATAAAAGCTCTCCTTAAATATATTTCCATATTATTCATACTTTGGTTACTTCCTATATTATTACCATCACCTTATTAACTGGAAAATAACAGTCCTCAATGCCTTGTCTCCTTGCTGTGATATAATTAAGCTCGAGTATGCCGACCATCCGCCTGAATTACGAAGTTACACTTCCAGCAAGTACACGGATTGAGATTAAACTAGAGCAATGATAAAAAATGCTTATTCCGTTTGCCGAAGGAATAACTGTGTTGATATTCACATTTGTTAGAAGCCCGCAATATTCGAATGCATATTTAATATTATAAAGGATATTTACAGGGTAGATATCCTACGGAAAGTATGAAAGTGGAGTTTGAAAAGTATGATTTTGATATATCTTTTCCTGATAAAGAGATATAATTAACAATCAACCTGTTTTATATAAAAAAGTATGATACGCTTTAAAAAACGGCGGGAGAATTTCTTCCCCCGCTGCCTAATAGAAAAATAATCTTAAGCTGCAAAGCACCTATCCTTAGACCGGTTCAATGAGGCTTTAAAGGATACATTTCAATTAAAATAAGATGGAATTACCTCATCCATAAGGTTTGCCTGAGAATGTTATTCAATCCATCCAGGGGCAATAAGCCTTTATTCACCAGCCGCATTCCTAAGCTCTGGGGCGAAAACTGGCTTTTTAGGTATACGGCGCGTATGAGATTTTTATGAGGAGTCTTCTATTTTGAAGTCAGTAGCACTGAATTTGGTATTGGTGTAAACGTATCATCATTGACACTGCCGCCCGGGCATTGTTCTTATAATAAGTACAGCTTAACCTAAGAGTCAGGAACGGCGGTGATTAGCGCAAGCCAAAAATGAAAAAGCGGCCCAATAATTCTATGATTTTTTGGGCCGCTCCGAGATGATTCATTTCCGTATTACGGTCTTTTATTAAATCTGCTGCGCACCGCCGGTATGTAATATTTCGAAAGCGGGGGTTATATTATAAATATTTTGAGGTACCCCCGTAATTACTTGTGTCCAATAATTATTTTCCGCATAGATATCAACACCGACCTCCGAAGAAGTGAGAACCATTTCATAACCGACATTTGAGACAAATTTATTGCCTCCCGGGGAATAACCAGACCTTCCAAAGTCCGGCATACAATCAGATTTAGTAGTATATACAAGTTGAATCACGGTACCTATGCAATTGTTTTTCATCGTGTTATAACTGAAGGTAGTGTTTCCTAATATCCCATTGTTGCCGAATCTCGGACTGGTCCATATGCCGTAATAGAATCCCTCAATATTATTATTTACGACGGATCCGCTGTTTCCCGAACCGATGACAATTCCATAGTCAAGCAGGTTAGCGCCTATCGGGTTATTAATAAATTCAATATTGTACAATCTATTGTAAGTGATTTGAACATTCTCATCAAGGCTTGCAACAGCACATGTCGGGATTAATGCGCCATTCGCGAAATACCTTGCTCTAACGGGAATCTGGAATCCGGAAATCTCGGCGTCAGTATGCAGAAGAACGCATGTCTGAAAATTACTGATGTTGGCTATTTCACCGCTGGGCTGGCCTTCAGTATCTTTAATAATGGTAACCGCACCCTTATCATAACCGCCATGGGTACTTATAGTACCGATGAGATGAACATTAGCGGGTACTTCAATCGGCGCGTAGGTCTCACCCGACGTTGCCTTTGAGTAGGTACCCGATAAAACATGGAGGATGGCGCCCGGACCATTATAATCGTAGGGTTTATCACCGTTCAATACCTTTTTAATGGCGGCAGAAATCGATTTGAATGGCTGGGTACTGGTTCCCGGGTTTGAGTCGTTTCCGTTAATCTGGCTGACATAATAAATCGGCTGCGTTTTGCGCTTAATTTGCATTGCAGCACCTGTGCTGCTCTGCACATCACTTAAATTCCCCTTATTTTTGTCATCTAAACTCAGATTTGAGCAGCCAAAAACTGAGAAGAGAGCAAAAATAACCAAAACCCCTAGAAATTTCGTATTCATGCGAATACCTCCTAAATTTAAGATTCATTTTCATACATTTCACATAATATTATACTGGAGGGGGTTACTTTTTCTAAAAATAAAAATATTTTCATTTAATTCCGTAGAGAAAGTAATTGTCTACTCTGGAGAGACTAAAACATCAGCATACAGTATAAAATCTAATATAATAGTATAAAAGATTTTTGCAGAATAGGTATCCTGCGGAAAGTATGAAAGTGGGGTTTGAAAAGTATGATTTTGACATAATCTTTTCTGATAAAGAAATACAATTAATAAAACAGACTGTTTATATAAAAAAGTAGTAGAAGAAATTAATAACCACGGCAGGAAAAACTATTTCCCGGTGAAGTCGGCCATAATTTTAAATAGCAGGATTTCATAACCGCATTTTTCCACGATTTCAGTTTTAACAAGTTCGATGAGTTCTTTCTTTGATGAAATTCCCATTTTATTATAGATATTCTGCTGATGGGTTTTAACTGTAGTTTCGGAGATAAAAAGCAGTTCTCCTGTTTCCTTAATAGAATACCCCTGGAGCATTTTAGCCGTAACTTCGCTTTCCCTATCCGACAAGCCATATCTTTCATAGAAATTGTTTCCGGGTTGTAAAGTTTTTCCCAGCAGGGGATTCAAATCCATAAAAGCAAGGCGGATGGCATTACTTTCCCCATTTTCGGCGGCTGAAGTCAGTTTTAAAAGCGCCGTAAATTCGCTTCCGTCTTTTCGTTTCAACCGGTACAGGGCTATTTCTTCAGTTTCTGACGCTGTTTTTTTTGTAAGGTTATTTTCAAATCTTTTGTTCTCTTTTTGACTTAAAAAATTATAAATCGACGGATTCTTATTGATTTCATTTTCATATAGATGGAACAATTCAAGCCCGGTTCGGTTCATGTAGACAATTCTGCCATCTGGTTTAATTTCAGCAATACCGGACGCCGAAAATTCTGCAATATCCCGGAATCTCGCCTCGCTTAAACGCAGCTCTTCGACTTTCAGAATCAAGTGATCCCGGAGCCGCTTCATCGCTATCTGCGACTTTACCCTTGATTTCAATTCATTTCCCGAAAAAGGTTTGATGATGTAATCTACAGCCCCGGCATCCAGACCTTTAAGCTTATCCGTTTCAGATGATTTTGCGGTAAGGAAAATTATGGGTATGCTTTTTGAAGTCCCCCGGATAGTGCGAAGCATTTCCAAACCATCCATCTCAGGCATCATAATATCGGCAAGCACCAGATCCGGTTTTTTATCATAAAAGACCTGCAAGCCCTCCCTGCCGTTTTTAGCTTCAAGAATCCGGAATTCATTACCAAAATTTTCCCGGATATAAAGACGCATATCCGCATTATCATCAACAATTAAAACCGTATCCCCGGAAACGGATTCTTTCAGAGAATCGGCTTCATCAGTTTTTTTAAAACCAGGCGCATCCGTAAAATCCGATAGAATGTAATAGCTGGATTCACTATTTTCATTTAAGCCCGGCAATTCAATTTCTTCCGGTGGAATTTTATCATCAACAGGAAGAATAATTGAAAAGCTTGAACCCATACCAGGTTTACTTTTCAGCAAAACCGATCCTCCCTGAATTTCAACCATTTCTCTGGTTAAAGCCAGACCGATTCCGGTACCTTCATACTTCCGGTTTGCCGAAGAATCTACCTGATAAAACCTATGAAATATAAGTTTTTGTTGATCGTTCGGAATACCTATCCCGGTATCTTTTATAATAATACTGAAAGCTCCATTGACGGAAGACGGATAATCCAATTGCACTACGATTGAACCTCCCTCAGGAGTGAATTTCAAAGCATTGGAAAGAAGATTTAAAATCGATTTTTCCGTTAAATTTCTATCTATCGCCGTTTTAAGGCCTTCCGTTTCATCAAAAAAAGCGATAGTCAAACCTCTGTACTTTGCCGCCGATTCAACCGAAGATATGATCAGTCTTAAAAATTCCGGTAAATCTGTCATTTGCTTCCGGGCGACCATCTTACCGGATTCAATCCGGGTAAAATCAAGAAGCTGGTTGATAAGCTTCAGAAGACGATTTCCGTTTCTAAGCATAGTTTCAAAGACAGGGCTATCTGAAGGAATATTATTTCCATATGTTCCGTGAATAATTGATTCAACAGGCCCCAGAATAAGTGTCAGCGGGGTTCGAAGCTCGTGAGACACATTTGAAAAAAACTCCGTTTTCAGACGGTCCAACTCTTTCAATTTTACATTGGCGTTTTCTAGTTCCTCCGATTTTTCATTGATCTTTTTTAAAGCCAGTTCATAGCTGTTCATAATAATGTTGATTACAAGGAATAGAAGAAAACTCAATAACACAAAAGTCGATACCATGTCTATCAATTTATCCAGCGGTGATTGATATGGAATAATCCATTCAGGTTTGAAATTTTGTAAAAGGGCTAATGCAACCATATTGGCAATATAGATAAAAAGAATGATCAATCGTTCCTTTTTATTAACAAGCATTTCAAAATAACAAAAGCCAATCATAAATAAAAGAGGGGGACTGCCATTATAACCTGCATTATTGAACCAATTTATATTAAATGTTAATAACAGTGACGCTAATCCTACCCATATCAGTCTCCGGTAATATTTATTTAATATCAGTAGAACTATAAATATCAGACTCATACCAAGTGTAGTCACAAACGTAAAAAGCGTTGCTTTAATGACTATATTGATTATATCGCCTATAATGCAATTGATCGCACCCATAAGGCATAAAAAATTATAAATCCTGTTTTGCAGGCTTTGATTTTCAGCATCCCAGAAGTATTTGATCAATTTTTTCACAAATAATTTACCTGTTTTTATTATAGTTTTTTTTCATTTGTTTTGGGATATATTTAATTAAATTCTGTTCATATCTATCATAATCCATATTTATTAATTCTTTTCAGCTTGAAATATCCAGTTTTTATCTGAAAGTTTAGTTGTGTGGCAAATTGGCAGGATTGAGCACTAAATATTTTAATTATCTGCGGAATTTTGGAAATGAAAAATCGCAAATTCCGATACCTTCATAATTTCAAAACTACCCATAAATTCATAATTTTAATCAGAAAATAAACAAAAATCAAATAATCAAATCATTTTACTCCCTATCTTTACCTGATGATAAATTAAATAAGAAGGGTTTTGTGAAAAGTAAAAAAACTGAAGGCAGAAATATGGTGGCATTCATCCACAATCACAAGACCATATTCGGAAGAACAGCACTTACTAAATAAAGTCACACTATTTTTACCGATTGTCACACATTTTACTTAACATTTATTTTTATGCCTGTTTTTTCAAAAATTTGTGCATTATTGGAGCACGGATTATAATTTTTCTATGAGTCCAGTTATAAATGCTATTTATAGTAAGTTATGAAGTTGAAAAAAAATGGGAATGGTTAGAAACAGGATCGATATTTCGGCTTGAGGTTATTATGAGGAATAGTCAGGTATTTCACGAAAATTACAGAACTTTCGGTGTTTTAATAAATCAAATTGAAGGACGTTACCAATCTCTTCTATTAGAAGGATTCCGTCGTTTTGCCGAAGAAAATAATACAAATATCATTTTTTTCACAGGCAGAGCCTTAAAATCACCTTACCCGCAAGAGAATGAGTACAATATAATTTATAAATTGGCAGAAAGCAGGCGATTAGATGGTATTATAATTGCGGCTGGAACTATAGGAAACTACATGTCAAATAAGGAAATACAAGAATTTTGCAGTAATTATTCCCCGCTGCCGGTAGTTTCCATATCTCGTAAAATACCTGGAATACCAAGCGTTTTTTCTGATAATAAATCCGCTATGGAAACGTTAATAAATCATTTAATTGAAGCTCATGGATTCAAGAGAATTGCTTTTCTTAAAGGGAATAATACCAATCCGGAAGCGGAAGAAAGATATCAGGGATATCTGGAAGCCCTTTCTGCTCAGAATATTTCAATTATACCTGATCTGATTTATCAGGGTGATTTCAGTTACCAGGCCGGAGAAAATTTTATACATAACCTTTTAAAGATGAAGCAAATTCCTTTTGAAGCTTTGGCTTGTGCTAATGACGAAATGGCTTTAGCGATATGCCAGAAATTCTCCTCAATAGGAATAATGATTCCGCGTGATATTGTTGTAACAGGTTTTGATGATATATCGGAGGTACAGCAGATGATACCCCCGCTTACAACTATACATCAGCCAATATTTGAAGAAGCCCGCAAAGCTTGTACTCTGCTAAACCAGATTATCAATGGAGAAAAAGTACCGGAGGAAACAATAATTCCGTCTAAACTCATTATTCGGGAATCTTGCGGTTGTTATCACCTCCCATTCCAATCCCTGCGTTTGAAAATCCAATTTTCTGAATTAAATGAGCAGATAGAAAAGAAATCTACTAGTAAGGAGCAGATTAATCTTGTAGAAAACCAGATTTCTGAAATCCGCGAAAATATTCAAATGGAAATTATTAAAGCAACTTCTCCTGACCCCATTGATAAAAAAGAAATTTTGTCAATATCCGGTATTTTGATAGATACTTTACTTTTGGATTTAAAAACACAAAAGAGTCCGGCCAGTTTTATTTACCTTCTAAATGAATTTATATCGCGCCAGAATTTATGGACTGAAGGGATTCAATCCTGGCAACTAATCCTATCTGTAATAAGGGCGCATTTTCTTGCCCTTATTACAGATCCCAGATTAAGATATTTTATTGAAGACGTCTTTCAGAATGCTCAAGCCATAGCTGCTCAGCAAACGATTCACAGGGAAATAATCCGTTCACAGGAACTAATGAATAATTTTTTAAATCTTAGAAACATAATTCGGGATATCCATATAGAGTTCGAGCTGGACATGCTTATTGAAAAGCTAAGACAATGCCTGCCGGTTTTTCGTATCCCGGGATTTTATATTGTCTTATATCCTGAAGCTGGTTCTCTATCAGATTTACCAGAAGAGTTGATATTGGCACTCGGATTAAGTGAAACGAATTTCAATAATAATATCCCAGCAAATTTATGTTTTTCAACCTCTCAGATTCTTCCAGATGTTGTCGTAAAGTCCTCACATTTATACCGCATTGCTATCCTGCCTCTTTTTTGCCGGAGTATTCATTTTGGTTTCATTGCAATCGAATTTTCTCAAATTGAAGAAATAATTATGGATTTTATAAGCGAACAGATCAGTCTTGCTTTATACACTATAAAACTCTTTCAGGATAGGAAGAAAGCAAATGAAAAACGTGAAGCTGCTATTGCCGAACTTCGTTCAAGTGAATCGCGCTTTCGAAATATGGCGCTTTTTCTGCCTACAATTATTATTGAAACTGATATTAATAACAAAATCCTCTTTATGAATCAATCTGGAAAAGACTTGCTATTTTCGGAGAAGGATACTAAAACTGACTTTGCGACAGATTTAATATTTCAAGAGGATCGGGATAGAATTCTGAAGCTTCTTGATCAGATCCGGGATTCGAAAACTCTTACCAGGACCGAATTCAGAATGATTAACAAGAATAAATCGCCTGTCACTATGCTGGTACATCTGATTCCCATACAGGATGAAAAAGGAATATTGACAGGACTACGCTGGAATGTTATTGATGCTAAACCACTGATGATTTCCGCAATTTATCCGGATGAATCATTCTATGACAAATATCGTATTACTAATAGGGCAAAAGAAGTCATGCTTCTTATACTCCAGGGCTGTAAGATAAAAGAAATTGCTTCACGATTATTCATTACTGAAAGCACGGTCAAGGGTCATATGGGTTATATTTATAACCACCTGGGAGTCAAAAACAAGGCCGAAATGATTCATTTCTTAGAAAATTACCAGTTAGAACATCTTGGATACCAATCATTTGTTTTTTCACTTTTAAATGATTTTTCCGGCCGTTCGGAATAACACAAAACGATTATAAAATAACAGTACTTCAGGTTTGTTTTTATGTAGCATTTAAATCCTTTTATAAAAGCCAACGATTATTAATCTGATTTTATGAAGTATTTTATTCCTTTCAATATTATCCATACCTAAGGTCGCCTGTAATTCCACACTACAGGTTCTTTAAATCTGTGATTACGAGCCTTAAAATCTATGGATCAGAAAAATGAATAATAATTAAAATTCAAATAACCTAATTACATATTTTATCTTAAGAGTACCAATATGAAGCGTTTATTAAAGTTATTTTTAGTGGTTTTTTTGATGTTAATTGAATTTTTATGTTTTTGTTTTCCGGATTCTCCGCCGGTACAAATACAAGGACAAAAAAAGGAAATTTTCTGGGGTCTGTTTACTGAAGAGTTGCGGACTAATCTGAAATTACTGGATAAAATGGATTCTATGTATGGGAAAAAGCCTTTAATGATAATGTGGTATACAGATTGGCGCGCTGATTTTCCTGATCCTTACTGCACTATTCTGAATAGAAAGGGTTATATGCCCCACATAGTCTGGGAACCTTGGTATGCAGGCGATCAGAATTCTATAAACCTAAACGATATACTTGGAGGAAAATGGGATACATATATTAAAAAATGGGGTAAAGATGCCGGTGAATACGGTAAACCTGTAATGGTAAGATGGGGTCATGAAATGAATGGCAACTGGTATCCCTGGAGTGGCTCAAAGAATGGAAATTCATCTGAAATATATATTAAAGCTTATCGATATGTTCACGATTTGGTCGTTGGAGCTGGAGGGACAAATATAATTTGGATATGGTCTCCTAATTGTGATAGTGTTCCTGGCGATTCTTTTAATCAGACAAAATTATATTATCCTGGCGACAATTACGTTGATTGGGTTGGCATCGACGGATATAATTGGGGAACTTCACAATCCTGGTCAAGCTGGAAAAGCTTTGATGATATTTTTTCTAATTCTATTGATGAAATTAATTCTTTTGCTCCAGGCAAACCTATTATGATTGGGGAAGTAGGGTGCAGTTCCTCAGGAGGGAAAAAAACGGTATGGATAAATGATTATTTTTCTTCCTTAAAAAATAAATATCCTGCAGTCAGGGCCTGGGTATGGTTTGATATAAGAAAGGAGACTGATTGGCGTTTTGACTCTGATTCTGAAAGCCTTGATGCTTTTAAGAGTGGTATTTCGGATCAAATTTATTCGACTAATCTTGATTTATTAGAAACCTTCAATCGAAAATTTTTAATTCAAAAAAATGAGCAGCAATAAAATGTTTTCAGCTATATTAGTCATTTCGAACTTGAGTTTTAAAACCGCCCTAAACATTTTATTCAAAATGGAGGAATATAATGAAATTATGCGGTGTTAACATTGGCGGACTATTTTCTCAGAATAAAGATTTTTCAGATCAATTTATCGACCAATTTATTACAAATGAAGACATTAAAATGATTTCAGAATGGGGATTCAATTTGATCCGCCTGTCTGTTGATTATAATTACTTGGAAGACGGTTCAGCATCATTTAAAAATAATCAAAGAAAAATAAATAAGATTGACCGGATTATTCAATGGGCGGGAAATTATAATATTCATGTAATTCTAGATTTCCATAACGTTCCAGGTTTTACTTTTGAATGGAACCTTTTAAATAAAAATGATATCTGGGATAAAAATTCCTTGAACAGGAAGATGTTCTTGGATTTTTGGGAATTCTTTTCGGAGCATTATAAAGACTACGATAATATCATCTATGAACTTTTAAACGAGCCTGCCGCACCAGATAATAATGATTGGATGAAACTTGCGGAGGAAACTATTCATGTGATAAGAATAAATGATCCGCATCATTTTATCGTTGTTGAATCCAACAACTGGGGAAAAACTGAAACTTTTACAGAATTGAAGAAGTTCGAAGACAATAAAATCATTTATAGCTTTCATTTTTATGAACCTCTTCTTATCACTCATCAATTAGCTCCTTGGACACCGTTTTTTAAATTTTACAAAATGAAGCTAAGTTATCCCGGTTCAATAATTCCCCTGGATAAAGAAGTGACTGAAGAAATAAAAAATGAAAATTTTTATTACAATGATTACCTAAAGTTAATTAATAGTTTCTGGGATAAAGAAGCCCTTCAATTATTAATGAAACCGGTTTTTGACTTTAAAAAAAAGTATGACGTACCAGTCCTTTGCGGAGAATTTGGCTGTTATGTAATGGCGGATCCTAAAACAAGGCAAAACTGGCTGGAGGATATAATTTCTATTTTCAGAGAAAACGATATCAGCTATTCATACTGGACATATAAAAACATGGATTTTGGAATCTATGATTTCACTGATCTATATCTGGATAACCCAAATTATGATCCGGCAAGCCGTCTTGACATTGATACTCTTAAAATTTTACAGAGTGGAATCAATATTGAGATCTAAATATTGCTTAATGTGGTATATATGATAGGGCAAAGTTTATCTTTATTACGGAATGAGGCTTTAATATTACTTTTTTTTATTGTTGAAAGTTCAGTACTTTTTTTTTGTGTTGCGGATCAAAGGAAAATAAGCAATATTTTCTTTAGAACTTAATTGATGTTGATTAAAATAAAAAAATATTTTGAAAGGAGTGTAAGTATGAGGAAAAAAAGCTTGTTAGCAGTTCTTTTGGCTCTTACTGCTGTCACGTTGATTACGAGTGTTTCCTTCTCGGAAGTGAAACCTTACAATGGAGAAAAAGTGCATCTCACTGTTGCCGTATTTCCAAGTCTTGATATTGCTTACAATGCTCTTCTGCCAGAATTTAGCAAAGCATATCCCAACATTACCGTGGAGGTAAAGTCTCTCGGTTATGGCGACCATCACAACAACCTTATCACAGTTATTGCAGCTGGCAAGGGCGCTCCCGATGTAGCTGCTATTGAAATCGGATATATTGCTCAGCTTGGTGCCGGCGGCGGTTTTGAAAATCTTCTTAAGCTACCTTATAATGCCGTCCAGTATAAGAAAGACTTTACACCCTACAAATGGGCTCAGGCGTCTACAGGGCCCAATGAACTTATCGCTCTTCCTGTAGATATAGCTCCCGGATGCGCATTCATATATCAACCTACCTGGGCATCTAAAAAGGTCGATATCAACAGCATCAAGACAATGGATGATTTATTTGCTGCTGGAAAGAAGCTCACATTTGATTCTAAAGGTGATGGGGTAATCGACCATTGGTTACTTTCTCATGCCCAGTACATTTTCAACATGATCTTCTATTCCGACAGTCAGAGATATTTTGACAAAGAAGGAAAACCAGCTCTCAATACTCCCAGAATCAAAACCGCTTTTACCTGGGCAAAGAAATTCAGAGACGCCGGACTTGATGCCAAGATAAGCGACTGGTCGAACGAATGGTTTGCTATGTTTCAAAAAGGCACAGCAGCCTATGTTCCTTCAGGCGCCTGGCTTGCCGGACATTTAAAGACCTGGATCGCAACTAATCAGAGTGGCAATTACAGGGTTGCTTTGCTGCCATCTATTAACAAAGGTGAAAAAAGGATGATGCTTAATCAGGGTGGGTCTTTCCTTGCTATTCCTTCCCAGATTCCAGATGTTAATAAAGCGGCTGCCTGGGAATTCATCAAGTTTGCTTGTACCAGAGTCAATTCCCAGATCATCTCTTTTGAAAAAGCAGACGCTTTTCCAGCCTGGATGCCTGCCTGGAAGGATGAGGGTTTCTCAGAGGGAGTAGAGTATCTCGGCGGACAGAAAGCCAGGATGATTTGGATCGATATTGCAAAAGCTATTCCTGAAGTTTATGTCAATCCCAAGGATAGTCTTGCCCAGAATATTCTACAAACGGCCCTGTTCGATGTTCTTGATGGAAAGAAAGGAATCGACGCAGCTTTAGCTGAAGCTCAGAAAGAGCTTGAAACAAAGATGGAACAATAATTTAAACAAAAAAAGGGTTTGCGGGACAATCACGCGAACCCTTTTAATTAAAATATCTCCGGAGGTTAATAACAATGGAAAGAAATAAAGCTGCAGAAATAAAAAACTATGGTGGATGGGTAACTTTCGCAAGAAAATCCGCTCCCTACGTCTTTATTGCCCCTTTTTTTATTTCATTCTGCATTTTTTCCATTTATCCGATCTGCTATTCTTTTTATCTGAGTCTTGTTAAATGGAACGGTTCGGCGGGAGTCAAAATGATTTTCGTTGGTTTTCGTAATTACTATAATCTTCTGATGAAAGATTCGCTGTTCTGGAAATCCTTATTAAATACGATGGTTATGGCAGTTATTGTTACAATCCCACAGCATTCTTTTGCTCTCTTTTTCGCTTTTATATTGAATCAAGCTATTATCAGATTCAAGAATTTCTTCAAGGCAATTCTTTTTATGCCTTATGTGACATCTACTATCGCCATCGGCATTGTATTCGGTGTTATTTATGGCAGAACATACGGTTTATTGAATTGGGGGCTTATTTCACTGGATAAATTGAGTATTTTTCATAACTTATTTAACACTTCGCTGTTAAATACTTCCCTGCCTATCTACTGGATCCGCGATTTTTGCTGGTGGGCCATTTCTTCGATCGCCGTCTGGCAGTGGACAGGATGGAATGCAATTATATATTTCGCCGGTTTACAGGCCATTCCGAACAATCTTTATGAAGCGGCCCGAATTGATGGTGCAGGTTGGGGCCAGGTCTTTTTCAATATCACTCTTCCCCTGCTCCGTCCAATCATATTCTTTGCGACCACTTTGACGATCATAGGCCAGATACAGTTCTTCAATGAACCTATGATCCTTGCCGGGGGTGTAGATGGGATGTCAGTCCTATCTAATGCCAGTATGACTCTTGCTGTCTATCTTTATGCACATGCATTCAAGTGGGGAAGTTTCGGCACAGCAGCCGCACTTTCCTATATTATGTTTGTGTTCATCATTATCCTAACCTTTATCAACAGAAGATTACTGAAAGAAAAATAAAAGAGGTTTTTCCATATGTCTAACATTAAACAATCACATAATTTAAAAATCAGGAAAGAAGAATATGAAAATAGTCATCTCAAAATAAAACCTGTGAAGGCGTTTTTCATAAAACTATTATTATATTTTCCTTTAATTATATGGGCGTTTATCACAATCTATCCTTTCTGGTATATGATTGTTGTGGCTGGTAAAAGCCAAGCTCAGATCTTCTCATTTCCCCCTCCTATGACAATAGATAAAGATTATATAAATCAATTTATCAATAACTATAAGAATCTAATTACCAGAATACCGTTTTGGCGTAATGTTTGGAACACCTTTTATATTGCCTCCATGTCCACATTGCTGTCCATTTTCTTCTGTTCTCTGGGCGGATTTGGTTTTGCAATGTACAAATTCAAAGGAAAAAATATACTTTTCACTATAATGCTAATAACCTTAATGATTCCTCCATGGATCGGAATTGTTCCCTATTTCCTGATGATGAAGACCTTTGGCTGGTACAATACCGCAAAGGCCATCTATATCCCCGGCATTGCCAATGCATTCGGTGTCTTTATGATGAGCCAGTATATCGAAGCATCCATACCGATAGATCTTATCGAGGCAGCCCGCATGGACGGATGCTCAGAATTCAACATCTACTGGAAAATTGTTTTCCCTCTAATTACCCCGGTGATCGGTTCTTTCAGCATTATCACCTTCCTGGGCACATGGAATAATTTCATGGGGCCTCTTGTTATATTCAACTCCAAAGAAACTTACACCATTCCGGTCGCCTTGAATGCCTTGAAAGGGCTGCAAAATGTTGATTACGGCGCCATTATGGCCGGTACCTGCATTTCTGTTTTACCGATAATTGTTGTGTTCATCGTTATGTCCAAGCTTATTATCTCAAAGGTTACAGAAGGTGCTTTAAAAGGTTGAAAAATTTATAACCAAATGAAAAGATATTAAAATAATTATGCGGGAGATTGTTTTATGTTCAAATTAAAAGAACTGTTTTTCCTATTTTATATTTTTATATTTATTTTTATTGGATATCAATTCTGCAGAGCACAAAGCTATCAGATCAAAGTTGATTTTTCACAGAAAACTGTAAAAATTAAACCGGAATCTATACGTGGTGTCAATGTAAACAATGCTATGCAGATAGCCCTTATAAAAGATAAAATAAGGCTTCTAAATATCCCGACAATTACTTATCCGGCAGGCAATGCTGCTGACGAACAGGATGAGAACAGTCAGGACAATATGAGTTTTTTCTCACTCCAGCAAGGCATGCTTGGCAATCCTTTTACTTTTGTCCAGATAAGAGTATTTAACGGCACCGTTGAAGGGGCCCTCAAATCAATAAAAATTGCCGAATCTAACCAGGTACGCGTAGACGTTTGGAGTATCGGAAATGAACCTGACCTATATTACAGGAATGCGACTCCAGATTGGACATTAGATAAATACAATCGGGTTTTTCGTGAAATTGTCTCTGTTATGAGGAAAGATTATCCTGATATTAAGGTAGCTGGTCCAATGACCAGTAATCCTAATGATGATTGGATTAGAAGTTTTATTAAAGAAAATGGAGATCTTGTTGATGTTTTAGCCTGGCACTGGTATCCCACAGATGGAACATGGGACAATGATAAAGCAATAGCCACTGCACCTATGATTACTAATCAAATAAACACTTACAGGAAATGGTTGAAGGATCCTTTGTATAATCCAAAAGGCTATCAAAGAGATATTAAGCTTGCTTTGACTGAATATGCAATTCACTGGAATACACCTAAAGCAACCCAACTGGCAGATATGACTGGTGCGGTCTGGACAGCGGAAGTGTTAGGTTACATGGCTCAGGAGCAGATTGATTACTCTCATTATTTCTGTCTTGGAACTTATGGGGGCCATTCTATTTTTGAACCCGTTTCATATTTCAGGAGACCTATTTATTACGTTTTTATGTTTTATAGTACTCATTTTGGGAACCAGATGGTTTCCACAATTTCTGAAGACAGCGATGTCAAGGTTTTTGCATCTACTGGGGAGAATGCCAGTAAATATCTCATTGCCATAAACGATAGTGAAACAAATGCCAAGGAACTTTCAATATTGTTGGGTGGAATTCCGGAAAAAATAAAAAAAGTAAAAGGCTATCTTCTTTCTAAAGAATCCAACGGTAAGGATATTGATTCCGGAAAGTTCAACTTGTCAGGGGATAAGCTTTTAATTGATATACCGGCCTTATCAATAGAGGCTTTTGATATTGAATAAAAGGTATGTATAGCCGTATTTATACTTATGTGCTTCCTTGTTGAGCCAAAGGCTTGAAGGTTAAATAAAATTGTCATTTAATGAGAGAAACAATAAAAATATTTGAGGAGTTAATAAAATGGGCTCAATAAGTATGATGATTTCATTTATGGGCATGATAGTTACATTTTTATGTTTTATTTTTGATATTAAAAATATTCCCCAGGAATTTCTCGATTTGAAAATACCAGTTCTATCCGCAACCCTTCCCCTATTAATGATTTTACTTGTTATAGTTACAATTCTCGGTATAATAGCGTATATCAGGGATTCAAAAAGGGATCATGCCCTTACATCTATTGTCATATCCCTGTTTTTGTTGTTAGTAAATCTTAATAATATAATTATTACATTTCAAATTCTGGATAAGTTAAAATAGGGTATTTTTCTGGTTGATAATTTTGCAGGCGTTACTCGAGATTGCCCTGCGTTTGGTATATCGTAATGGAAAGACACCGGATTGTGCCTGCTCGACAAGATTAGCCGCTTTAAGGCTCGAAGCCATCGCATAGCTGATAAAGTTAAACGCACGCTCGGTCGAAGTTATTGCATTTTTAATGGTCAGCTTAACCATCCCTTATTGTTCTATTGAGAGCTATATCTTTAAAATCATACTAAAGGTTGCCTATTGAAAAATTCTTCTTCATTATAATAAATGAGATTTAAATATATTTATTTTGCATAAATAAAAATTGAACCTATCTTCAAGAACCATACTAAAGGTTGCCTGAAAAACCATACTTGACGGCCTTCTAATATAAAAGACAATTAATTAAAATTTTAGTGTTTGTAAGTTGAATCTGTAAAAAAATAAATTCATTTTAGGAGATGTTGTCATGAAGACTATTAAGAATTTAAGTTTGATTGCACTTGTTGTTACGGCGATATTTTTATTCGCCGCTTGTGGCGGCTCTGTAACAAGTAAGAGCACAGTAAAGCAGGAAAAGCCTGCAGAAAAAAAGTCTGCTGTTGCAAATACCGAGGTCAATGGTAATCTCATTAAAAACGGGACTTTTAATGGTTTGACAGATATAAAAAAATTAGCCGGCTACGAAGTTGTTGGTTTGAGTTTGCTTGAAAAAATCGAACAAATAGGTTATTGGCATGTGCTTTGTGGAGCAAACGGCGATGGTAAAGCTGATGTTGTTAACGGTGGATGCAAAATTACAATATTTGCTCCAGGCACGGAGGTCTATGGTGTTCAGTTGTCACAGCTTCCATTAATGATGGAAAAAGGAAAAAATTATAAAGTGAGTTTTGAAGCCTGTGCCGATGATCCCAGGAGTATTGTAGTCAGGATAGGTATTGTAGGGAACGGCTGGGCCCCTTATTCCGGCGATCAAAAGATCAACATAACTACAGAAATGAAAAACTATTCCTTTACCTTTACCATGAATCATCCGACGGATGAAAAAGCCCGTCTGGACTTCAATGTTGGCCTTTCCATGGCATCAGTTACCATTAGTAATGTAGTTGTAATGAAAGTCGACTGATATAACTGGGATTTTTTCCCTCTGTTAAAGCTAAACCAGATTTTTTTAATTTGAGGACAGGTTTCTTATTTTCAGTCTCTCTAAGGAATCTTTCCTTAAAGATTTTGCTTACCAGTTTTTTATTATAATCAAATAGCTTCAGTGTAGTTTTTTGTAAGTAGTAGAATTCAATATTTTTCCCTTCAATCATCCGCTTGTAATGATCCCAAACTGAGCGATTTTTCTATCAAAAAACCTGCTAATAAAATGGGGTAAGGAAATGGTTGCAGCCATCCTTACCCCAAAATAATAAGCATTGGGTGCTAAAGCTGGTAAACTATGTCAGAAAAAAAAGGAAATCGCAAAAATCAGAAAAATATCCTTCGGCAGAACTCAGGAACCAAGATTCAGGAAATCGGAGTCACTCATGATTCCTTAACAGGACGCGGGGTATTAGCATTCGATAAGAATTTAGGCAAAAAATTTCAGCTTGAAAGAAAAAGTGCGATAGCTAAAATATAAATCAATAATTCTTCCAATAAAAGGTAAAAAAAAGGGGAAATAAATCCCCCCTTGGTAATGGTCAATCTTCAGACTGGAAATGTCAAGAGTTTTTCCCATATCTGCGCTCGGGTAATTTCCCACCCCTTCCACAAGAGTATTTCCCATATGCTTCACAAGAGTTTTCCCCATACCTTCCACGTGAGTATTTCCCATAGTGAGGAGGCAAAGAATGGTTACTCAACCTCCTTATTCAAATTTTGTATTCTGTAAGATTCTCCGCTCAAGTTATAAATATTTGAATGATGTAAAAGCCTATCCAGAAGAGCGGTTGTCATAATCGGGTCTCCCATCATTTCAGCCCAATCCTGAAATCCCTTATTCGATGTTATCACAATTGATGTCTTTTCATACAATTCACTTACAAGACTAAAGAATAGATTTGCCTCCTTCTTTTCGATAGGTGTGTAACCTATCTCATCAATGATTAATAAGTGTGACTTCATCATCCGGTTCAGCCTGAAAGCAGAGCTTCTCTGGATGTCCGCCGTTTTCAGAAACTTAATGAGAGTAGTCATCCTTTCAAAGCAGACAATATATCCCTTTTCAACTGCCCGGATTCCGATACTAATTGCCAGATGCGTTTTCCCCAGCCCCGGAGACCCAAAGAACAACAGGTTATGATGATTATCAATCCAGCAGAAATCCAATAGCTGTGAAACATCCATTTTAGATATTCCATTCACTTTTTCAAAATTAAAACCTTCCACATCTTTGCGGACCGGGAAGTGTGCTCCTGCCATATTCCGCTGAAAACGTTTTTCCACTCTATAATTCAATTCCAGAGAAAGCAGCCTCTGCAGAAAACTCAGATAAGACTCTTTTGCCTTTTCAGCCTCACCAATTTCCTCATCAATCCGTTTTATCATACCCTTCAACCCGAGAGTTGTAAGCGCAGTTATGATTTGTTCTCTTATCTTCAACATTGCCGGCCCCCGATGGAGTCACAGAAACTCTGGTATTTCCCGATGTCTGATTTAGCTACTTCAAGATAGTGTTCAGGATTCACTGAAGGCCTGACAATCTTTTCAACATTCAAGGGTATTTCTGCCTTTTCTGTTATAAAACAGTTCAGGTAATTATCCCACAAATCCTTCATGGAATAACTATCACTCTCCAGGCAGTTTGAGATCGCTTGTGTAAGCTTCCCGGTATCAATTATCTTGTCCCTGAAGTATTTTCTTCCGGAAAGACATTGGTCCCTTACATAACGATTGAACTTCCTGAAATTACATTCAAGAAAATCCTTCCAGCCGGGAATATCAAAGTACCCGCTTACTTCTTCTTTCAATAACTGCACACTCTTTCCCATTTCCCGGATCATTGCCCTGTTGGTTACAATCTGCCCCGGAATCACTGAAAGCCGGTATTCGGCGATTTGCTCTCCCGTTATCCTGTCAAAGACAAAAAGCCGACTGCCCGTCTTGTAGATGTCCACCGAACCGTTCCTGTATTTTTCGGGAATATCATACTGGCTTGCATCAACTGCGATCCGGCATTTATCGCTTACACTGCGCTCTTCCCTTGCTCCTATCCTGTCTTTACGGAATATCGAATTCCTGACAGATTGGAGATATGGTCTTTCCGTTTCAATCTCTATCAGTGGTATTTTCATTGTAGCCTGGGATATTCTCCCGTTGGCTTTTCTTTCCAGCCATTTCATCAGGCTTTCTTCCGCTTCCATTAAACTGTTGAACTCCCGGACTGAGAAGAAACCGTGCTTGATGAATTTGACTACGTTTTCAATCTTTCCCTTACTTTCCGGGTCAGCAGGTCGGCACACATACATTTTAAGACCCATTTCCCCGATGAAATACTGAAAGTCTTTCGTGTAGATGATATCGCCTGAGTTCTCACTCGCAACCATCGTGCAGTCCTGATCGATGACAAGTTCATGCGGTATCCCGCCCATATATGCGAAACAGTCCAACAGATGATTGATCAGGTCTTCTGTCCGGAATGGCCTCTCCTGGAGGGCCGCATACTTAAAACGACTGGCGGATAACACCGCGGCAAATATGTAATACCTTCTGCCATATCTGTCGGTATATTGACCGAAATCAAGCTGGAGCTGCTTTCCATATGGCATGTCAGGCACTTTTGTGTAATACCGTCGCTTTTCATTCAAGGTAAGCTGCCCGCTTTCAATCAGGTAATGTACGAAATTCCTCATCGTATTTTCATTCGCCGGTAGTTTGCCTTTTACCTCCAATAAATAGTCATACAAAGCAGACATATTCAGCCGGATGTAATCATTCTTTGCATATACTTTCAATATATCTGTTTTTATTCCTTCGAATTCTTTTTCACGGAAAGAGAATTCCATCAGGCTTTTCTGGTATTCAGCATCGTTCATAGTCCAATATTTCCGGACTGTCTTAATATCTATTGACAGTTCCCGGGATACACCATTTTTACTTTTCCCCAAAAGTTTCAGTTTTTTTATGTCCTGATACATAATATTTTTCACCATTCCTGCCATCCTTTAATGAATTTTCATTAAAGGTAATCTTCAAGCTTCTCTATGGGAAATCTGTTTGTGACAGGTATGGGAATTTCATTTATTGCTACCCTGGTAAATTAGTTTATCATTTCCACAGACTGTTTGTTTTTCCCTGAAAGGCAGTTTATAATCACACCAACTAATACGCCCACAGCTCCGTTTATATACTTGAGTGGTGGGCAAAGATTGTCGATGATTGTCTCGCTTGCTTCATGAAGCCCTTCCAGTACTGTTTGACCAACTTCCATTAAATCAAAGCCCATAAATATTACCTCCGGGTTCTTCTTAGAATGACCGATATTACGGCAAAAACCGCACTTGCGGTTGTGATTCAGGACGTGATTAATGGAAAAATGCGAAATGAAGATTATTCCGATGGACTATGGAAAAATATTATGTTACATCAGAAAGAATTTCAGACTTATTTAAAAAATCTCGGTAATTTTGTTGCGTTGACATTTGTAGAACATAGCAATGAAGACAACCAGCGCAGCTATCATTATCGAATAGAATTCAAAAAGGCTATTTTGCTCCAAAACTTTGTATTTGATGATAATAACAAAGTGTCATATCTCCAGTCAGAGGATGATTTAGTGATAACTCATTCAGGTTCCAATAAGTAACTGTTTTATTCTTATTAAGTTAAGGATTATTGATGAAGAAAGATTGGGGAATGGGAAATGATACTATAAATACTTTGTTTAAATTTACACAAAGTAAATAATGATTTAGAGACAATTTTATATTTCATTACCTTACTTGTCGATATTATTGTGTTCTGATTTTAATAAGAAGGGTTTATGAACATATCATCAATCACAACAAGTACTGCAATTGATATGGGTGATTTATTGAAGGACATAAATGATATTTCAAACCAATTTCAGGATAAACTTATTAATGTTAATATAAAAGAAGAATTAATTGACGAAAACCTTGGCCAAACGATTAATATGATGGCTTAATAAAGAGAGTTGTAATTGATAACTATTCGAATAGAAGAGTAATATTGAATTCCTAAAGGCCCAAAATTTTAATTCATCCTATCTTCTTTTAGTAACAAACCATTCATTATCGCGGTTTATTTTATTCAGGTTTCGGCTCATCCAATCGCCGGTCAAAAACAACATTTTATCAGGATTATTATTCTTTGTGAAAAATAATTTAATTATAAAATCAAATGCCATTGATAAACCGCCTTTTTATGTAACCGATTATTATATCTTGTTTGTCTGGTTTAAACATAATTTGGAGAGGAATTTACTTTGTTCAAAATTGGACAAGGTCAAAAAGCTGAAAAGACATAATTTAAGAGAAATTTACTTGCACATTGAAAATAAGTCATTTAATTCTTTTAGTTGCTCATTTTCTGTTTGTAATCGCCATCTATTAGTATCAATTGTCGTAGAAAAGTTCCATGAATTCACTAATAGGGCATCCATAAAAAGTGGGTTAATTGAACCAAATAAATAATACCTAGAATGAACGTTAGGATCATTAACAACATTAAGAAGCAATTCTAATACTTTAGGGGTTATACTATTTTTTTGTATCCATCCAGATACTTCAATTTTATTTATCCAATTAGAATCAGAAATATCTAAAAAATCCATATCTCTGATTGGTATTGAAATCATATTATTTTTAGTTTCATTAAGTTTTTGAAAGAAAAAATTCCTTCTTGCATTATCATATTTAGCATAATATTCATTAAGAGTAATTACTTTTAACTTTCTATTACTGTCTAATTGATTCCAAAATACTTTTATCTGTTGAAGTGTTAAAACAGAATTAGGATCTAATAGATTAATACTATTATTAAACATCCAATTTGCATGAGATGATTTTACTCCAAATGAAATAACTTTATTATTATCTATTATTTGAAATTGCTGGTTTTTAATTTTTTTCTTTGCTAATTCACTATTAATATAATCAACTATCTTATTAAAAAAATAATTTTGATCTTTTGAAGAAAAATATGTTTTAATAAATTTCAAATCTTTTAAAGCATGAT
The DNA here is from genome assembly GCA_963783575.1 of uncultured Spirochaetota bacterium. GTDB lineage: Bacteria > Spirochaetota > Brevinematia > Brevinematales > JAOACQ01 > CAWEAK01. The sequence continues at coordinate 76,790 of CAWAOD010000014.1, forward strand.
CCACATCTGAGCTTCTATACAAAATAAGAGAAAATAAAATTATTATTGATACAATAGATATATTAAAAGATATTCTTTTGGCCTCTTCAAATAAACTTTTCATATTATTTCCTTCACATATTTTAAAACTAATGATAAATCATTATTTTTTTCCTTTCTCCTCCATAATCCGCTTCACCACCTCTTTCAACGTTTCATCTGCCTGATAATCACTTTTATTGGTAAGTACCTGCTTTAGCATTCTTCTCCCAGAACTTTTCTTCAATTCTTTTTCACGCAATAGCGCTTCTTTAAAAGAATCAAAACATTCCAGATAAAACAAGCGAACCGGTTTATATTTTTTTGTCCAATTGGCTCCTCTGCCGGATAAATGCTGATTCCAGCGGTTGATTACATCCTCAGTCTGTCCGATATATACAGATTTATTCTCACACTCAATAGCATAAACAAACCAATGCTTATTTTCAGTGGGCACTATTTTTAATCCTTGATTTTTTTATTGTAGTTTTCTAACTTTTGCTTTTCTTCTAAAATACATTTAAGGAGTTTTTCAGCAGTTTCATCATTCGGGGCTGGTTCTAATTCAATTTCTTTCCACAATTTTAATTTCCTCTTCAGCCAGTCTATACAGTTCATAAACCAGCTTATCTATTTTATTATCCGGAAATTCCATAAATTAATTCCAAATGATTTTTAATGATTGATTATACATCTAACGTTTCTTTCTGGCAAGACATAAAATTAATTTATAATGATAGTTTTTCAAACTTCCCTTATAGCCCTACTTTTTCATTAAGATTATTTTATACACAAACTATGTTTCCAGTGACTATAAGACAAGAAAAACATAAAATTGAGGGTTAGGGGAATTATAAAATTCAAATACTGGATTTGACTTTCCCTTATTAAAATTATAAGAATTTTCACCAGGAGATTTTATGGAGTCCCGTTATATTGAATACAATGGCAAGTAATACCAGGTGCAAATTAGTAAAGTATCACATGGCTATGTTACTGAAATTTTGGATAATGATAATATTCTCACTTCTTTCAATTCTAGGAAACCAGCTACAGATGAAGTGATTAATGGGACACTTGAAACTAAAATCTAAGATGGGTAATGAGAAGGAAGGGGATTAGATAATTTACTCATGGCGGGAAATTTGTTTTGTTTTTCACGTTGTTGTGATGTTTGCAAAAACATATTCATCATAATATTTCTTTTATAAAATTTTCTAAATTATAAGTTTTACATTTTATTGTAACCAGGAAATTATATAAGTTTTCAACTTGCTTAATTTTTTTATCATTTTTCATTCTATTAATTAAATTGAATCTTTCATTATCCAAAATAGCATAATCATAATAGGGTATATAAGTTAGATGCCAATAATCTCCTAAATCAGAATCTTTTGCTTTTTTATTTTGAATATAATATTCATAAAATATTGATATAGTTACAATATTACGAGATTTAAAACATTCTTCTATTATATTATCTTTATTCCTATATTTATCTATAAACCATTTATGATATATATATAAATCTTTTATTAAATTAGTTTTAAGATATAACCAAGTTTGAAAAACTGAGTATTTACCATCTTTCTCGGGCAAAAATTTTTTCTTTTCATTAATTATGTCACTCAAAATTTCTTTACTATATATTCTATATTCATTTTCAAATTCAGATATTTTATCATTAAAATTGATTTCAAAATCTTTTTTAACAATCCATTTATTATTTCCTAATTGAGAAGAATGCAAAGCAACAGGTAACTCAATCTCATTTGGATAATTATCTACTTCTTCTTTAAATAACACATCAATATTTTTTGTAATAACAAATGGAATTGAAACAAAAAAATCTAATATATTACCCCAACTTGATTTCCATTTATAAATTTCTATTAAAACAAGAATATTTATTGCTAACGTTAATTTATTAGAATCAATGAAATCAATAACTTTATTTCTAAATTCACTATTTTGGGTTATCTTTGCTAAAGCAAAAGTATCAATAAAAATAAAATTCATTACTTTTCCTTAAATATGCAGTTGTTTTCTGAATTGTTCACACAACAAAATGGTCAGAATGGATTGATGAAGCAATAAAATAATAACTTTATTATAATTATAATTGTTTTCTAAGTATTAACTTAGGAATAAATTTACCATTATTATCATTATAAACAATAATTAGAAATCTATCACTACTATTTCCTAAGATATAACTATTTATAGATTGTTCAAAATTATTAAATAGGACTTCTATTTCTTCTTTTATTTTTGTTTGACATATCATTATTCTTTTTTCTGCATTTGATAAAAGTAATTTTTCGAAGTCATATTTTATTGCAGGCCAATTCATTTCCCATTCAGATTCTAAAGTTAATGAAACTGTTATTAATCTTTCATTCAAATCATTTTTATACCATACTAAATCATATAACCACCCTGGGGAAAATCCAGGAGTTGCACAGACACTATAACCTAATCCTTCACCCAATTCTCCCTATTATTTCTTTAATTTTATTAGTCCATATTTTATTACTTCTCCAACTGTTCTGATGTGCTTGTGTGGAAAACTCATTTAATGAATCAACGATTCTTTGTTCAATATCATCTAAATTTATCATATAAACCTCCTACTTATTATATTTTTTCTATTGAGTAATTCGTCAACTTTATTACTATCTGGGAAATTAGTTTATCATTTCCAATTAGGAGCACAGCTTGTAGCGGTTGTTAGATTACATTGGCCGTTGTTTTATTCATTTTTTTTTAATTCACTAAAATACTTTTTATTTATTTCATAAATTTTTAGAAATTTACTATAATTACCTAAATCTGAATATACTTTCAACTTATCAATATCTTCTTTTTTATATTTTATCATAATATTTGTGATCATAAAAATTGTCATAATTAAAGAAAATAATAGTGTAACAAAGAGTAAAATAACTCCCTTTATGGATAGCATTGATTGATAATTTAGAATATTTGGATTATTATTATCTACGGGTAAAAGGCATAAAGGAAAAATAACACCTATATAAAATAGAATCAATATAATTATAATTGACCAAAATATCAATATAGATGATTGAGGATTTATCTTTATTTCATTTATAAAATTATTGATTAATTGTATGTTCTGACTAATCTCTATTATAAGATTATTTATTGATTCTTTTTCTTCATTTATTTCGTTAGTATTTAGCATTGACAAATGAGGAAATGAAGTAGGTATAAGACTCCCAAACATTGCTTTTTTTTCTTGTGTTTTTTTATAATTTTTTATTCGTGAGTCAATTTCATGAAGAATTTCGACTCTATCATCGAATAAAGAGAATTTTAATGAGTTATAATATTCCAAACTACTTTTTTTTATTCCATTCTTTTCTAAATTATCATTTAGTTCTTCAAATTCTCTTTTTCTAATATTATTATTGTACCAAGTAAAATATCTGTTATTAATCTTTTCTTTTAAACTTTTAGAATTTAAAATAAATTCAGATAATTTATCATTATTAACTTTATAAATAGCTTGATTTGAAATAATTTTTGTTATAATGAATGATCCTATTAAACCAACAATTGCCGCTATTGATTGTGATAATGAACTATAAAGCCAATTCCAATCCATAATTACCTCAAATAAAAAAAAACTAGGGCATAATGTCATCTAACTCGATTTATTGAAGTTTGTATATCCCGGAAAATTATGGGTAATATTCGAACTTATTATATTACATTTAATAACCTTATTATTACAATGTAGTTTATTTAAATTTTTTATAATCAATCAAGAACTATTTTTATTAATAGGTTATAGTGTATAACGTTCTTATAATATACCCTTTCAAAAATTAAGTCAAGCGAAAAAACTAGGAACAACACTTATTACTTTTTAATCTAATAAGCTAGACTAATATTTAAACTTTGGAAGAGACAAATAGGGAATTTAGTTTATTATTTCTAATTGTTCAACATTATTTTTTCTCTGGAAAATCTCCTTTTCTATGGAACCTGCTACTATATCAATTTCTGTTTTATTTACTTTAATTTCTTCTTCCAGGGTTGAAATCTTTTTAAAAACATACTGAGAAATAGTTTCTCTAATCTCTGGTGTCATGTTCATAAACCGAAAAGCACAAAAATTCTCCTGGTAGGACACAACAATACCATTAATAAATATATTTTTTCCATCTAAAATGAATTGAATGTTTTTAACTTCTAAGCCAACTATTAATGAATCAACTGGGAATATCCCGATTAATTTGGCTGCAACACCGCCAATACTTATATCTTTTATCTGGCCTATAATCAACTTCGAATTATTTGGTGAGCGAAATTTCATTCCAATATTATCATCTATTGATATTCGAACAAACTTCCTTTCAGGCGGAACGCCAAGAACTTTTTGATATGTATTTATAATATATTTGTAAATAAAATCTTCAGAGGAATCATTCTTAATAAATCCTATAATGCCGCATTGAATTGCAGATATAATGTCATTTTTATCTATAGAACCTATGTGAAGAATTACAGTTGTTTTATTCACTAATTCAGATGAATGCTTTTTAATTTGCCTCACTAGTTCAAAGACAGTTGCAAAATTCTCTTGTATAGCATCCAAAATTACTATTTCGGGATTGAGTTGCAAGATTTTGTTGTTTATATTTTCAGGCCGTACCGTGTGAAATAGATTTATTCCTGATGGTATCAATGCATTGACAAATGTATTTCTAGTATAGTATGACTGTGTGTATATTAAAACATTCATACTTTATCCAATCCTTATATTTCCACTATTAAATTATTATAACACAATTGATTTGAAAACGTATCACCCATGAGGGGTGATATTGGCAAAAAATTTCTTTAATAAAAGATAAGGGTTGTATGGAAATTTTATTTGTGACGGGTATGGGAAAATTGCTTGTAACTACCCTGGGGTTTATCATTTCCACTATTTTCCTGGGGAATCCATAATTCTTTATTTCCGGGATAGCACAATTTTATTTATCTTCTGACTATACAATAGAATCTTGTTCATCATTATTTTGGCCCTGGGGATTTTCCTTTTCTCCAGAAACAGCAGTATCGATGGTTTCTGTCTTACTTACTTTAATCTCTTCTTCAATAAGCGCAATCTTCTTAAAAATATACTGAGAAATGGTTTCTTTAATCTCGGATGACATACCAACAAAAAGAAAAGCACAAAATTTCTTCTGATAAGCTACGATAACGCCATCAATAAATATGTCTTTCCCATCTAAAATAAATTGCATATTCTTAATTTCTGAACCAACTGTAAAAGAATCCTGCGGAAATGTTCCAATCAATTCGACAGCGATACCGCCAAGACTGATATCTTTTACTTGACCAATAATCAACTGTGAATTATTCGGCGAGCGAAATTTAATTCCAATACTATCATTATGGTCGATTATTACTCGAACATATTTCCTTTCAGGCGGAACCCCTAGAACTTTTTGATAGGTGTCCATAATATATTTATAAACAAAATCTTCTGTGGAATTACTTTTAATAAATCCAATAACGCTGCACTGAATAGCAGATGTTATATCTTGTTTATCAATAGAACCTATTAGAAGAATTATAGCTGTCTTTTTTACTTCTTCAGAGGAATGTTTTTTTATTTGTTTCACGAGTTCAAATACTGTAGCAAAATCATCATGTATCACTTCAAGAATTACTATTTCTGGGGAGTGCTGTAAAATTTTATTATTGAGATTTTCAGGTCGTTCTTCATGATATAAATTTATTCCAGCTGATAATAATGCATTAACAAAAATGTTTCTGACATAGTATGACTGTGTGTATATTAAAACATTCATATTTTATCCAATCAATATTTTACCTATTAATTCAGATATAAGTCAATAGAAATCACATAATTATAATTGTATTATTTGGGAATTTCAATATTCTTACTATTGGTAATACTACCATAGGGGCTATGGGAAAAACACTCGTAATATGTTGGGCTTGGAGTAGGGCGGAAATTTATTTGGAAGCAAGGGTGGTATTTAGTTTATTATTTACAATAATCTAGTTGATTTTAATTTGCCAAAGTTTAATGGTAACTAGGGTAATATTAGGTGCTTTTGTTAAGGGAATAGAACAGATATACCTTATTGAACAGTTATATGATGTATTGGTGCCTATATTGGAAAATAACTCTATTTTAATAAATAAAAGGTATTAATCGCTTTGTTTTATTCATATATTCAATATATTTTGAACCAAAATGTTCTATTAGTGCTTTTTCTTCAGCATATATTCGGTAACTTATTGAAATAAAAGTTGGAATTATCATAATACAAATACAAATCCAATTATTCATGGCTATACCGCTGCCTGATAAAGCTAATAAACTCCCTAAATATGCAGGATGTCTGATAAATTTATATATGCCTCTGTCATATATTTTATGGTTCTGAACAATGGTTACAGAATATGTAAATTGTCCCTTTAATGTTAATATGGCACTAATTCTAATAATAATTCCCAATATAATAAAGAATAATCCAAATATCAACAGATAAATCGGATTTCGAAATAATATTCCATAATGTTGATTAAAGTAAATATTAAATGAAATAACATATCCTAATCCAATAGATACATTAAATAAGATTAGACTTCCCTTATCTTTATTCTTTTCAACTTTTGAACTAATTTGTCTTTTAATACCATTAATTAATTCAAATATTCCCCAAGATAAGGCTACCACAGGAACAATATATTTCTCTAACATAAAGACTAACTCCTTTATTGCATTTTTATATTAATCGAAAATATTTTTTTATTTTAAACTTGCCAACGGTCCGACTTCAGAAAATGGGTAGCACTTTTTCTAAAGGTTTGATGTTGCTGGCTGCTGTACAAATTAAAAAACTTAAATCTTCTATTTTAGCAATATTTTGAACTATTATCGGTTTAAACCCTAATGCTTTCCAGGTATTTTCAGCATCCATTATTTTGAAATTGACATTAAAATTCATTTTTTAATTCCTTTTTAAAGAGCTATCCAGTATCTTTGCTTAATTTTGTCTCCTTCAGTAACTTCATTTTCAAGAACACCTCCGTTAGCTATTATTGTTTTAGCTGAAGCGATGTTATCATTATCACAAGTAATAAGAATTTTTTTTATATTCATTTCAAAACATTTTCTTAATGCCAGATTTAGCATTATCTTTGCATATCCCTTCTTACGTTCTGATGGGCGGATTCCATATCCTATATGCCCTCCATAGTTGAACAGATAGTCATTTAATATATGACGTATTTGTATTCCTCCTATTATTTATCCAAAATCATTTATCATAAAATACGAGCTTGCAGTGACCAAATCAGAAGGACAGGTTTCCTTTTTTTGAAAAGATAAGACATAATTCAACCGCGTTTTATAATCCTTATCTAATTGATTTATAAAACCCGGAACAATTTTTTCACCAGAATTCTTAAACTCATTAATATAATCATTAAATGAAGATTCCATTTCTAATTCTGGGAAGACGAGCTTAAAACCCATATGATTTTATACCTCTTTATTACTAATTATTCTATTTATCCTTGGTTGGAACTTTTATCCAAATTTCAATAATTGTCTTTCATCAATAGGATATTATCCCACAATTAATCCAACAATCCAAAATAACAAAAATATCATTCAGAACCACCTCCAATCTTATTATTTCCCTTTATTATCAAAATTCCCTTGAGTCTGGCAAAGCTGTAAAAAGGGAAAGCAGGCAAAGCAAGGGGGAAATAACAAATATCTATTATAATGGAAAATTCCGATTTATATACCTGTTTATATTGAACTAATAAAATAGATAACCATAATTATAAAGATAAAAATATTTGAAACCAGAGTAATTTTTTCATTAAACTCTTTCGGTTTATTTATAATATGCTGGATTCCAGCAAACCCTAAAAAAAGACCTCCCAAAAGAGCCCTACTATTCTCCATGAAGGAACAAATATTGAAATTATTCCTACCAGCCCCATACTAATATTTGCAAAGCCTAATTCCTTAATAATGACGTAGCTTTCTGTCGTCTTCATATTAAAAATATTAATAGCTGTATATGAAGGAGAAATTGACTGCCTCAAACCTGCCGTAAAAAGTCTTATCCCAACCCAAAAAACAAACCATTTGCCAATTAAAGACATAATTCCTTGATTACTTTTAGTTAACAATATTTCTAAAACAATAGAAATTATTGGCAGCATCAGCATTAACATAATTACGGAAAATAAGTAAAAATTGAAAGATCTTCTTTTCGTATTAACCATATATAACTCCATTTTACCAAATTTACAAAAAGATACAACCTTTATAATATAAATGGTATAGTTATTTGAAAGTCAATAACATAACTTTTATAAGTTCTTCCGGTTATCTCATAAGTTAAGCAGGCAAAGCAAGGGGGAAGAGCTACTTACTATTATTGAAATAGCCCTGTGTCCTCTGTAGATTGAGAATATCATTCTGTTTTATAATAGATAAAACCATTTCTTCTCTGGGTTTGAAATTATCAGCAAGTTCAAATTCATTAATATGCTTCAATAATGTGCCGTCTTTATGCTCAAAAAATGTTTTAATAGATAATTGATATACAAAAGAGTTAACGGCGGTCTTCTTATTAAGACTATTGTGAAATTTTCTGGAATGATAACTATCTCTAATTCCACATCACCCGATGGCGTTCCTCTCGATATAGTATGAATCAATCTTTCATTTTGGAATAATATTTCCTGTGTTACAGCTATTGGGTCAATCTTCTTCATAAAATCCACTTTTGAAATTTCATTAAAAGCCTTTTCTCTGGAGCAGTTCAAAATTATTTCTTCATTTATCTTAGGCATAATGGCTTCTCCTTATTATTAGTTATTTTATCAATAATTCAATGATAAAACTTTTCTAAGAGCAGGAACGGGAAGTCCCGATTTTTCAACCAAAACCTTAAGCTCTCCAGCAAGAAAGTTCATTTCATCAGGTGCTTGAGAAACATGATAGACCCCGCCAATTTCTAATAATTTTGTTTTCAGCAAAATTCGTAAAATTCCAACTATAATGAAACGAGGAATAATATAAACGATATTTGTTTCTTTAAGAAATATTCTATATCCGAGAGCCTTGATAACAGAATATGATTCCCGTGTTGCGTCCACCATAAGTTTTAAGTCTTCGGTAGATTTGGCCAATTCTCGTACATTCAATTTATATTTCATAACCAATAGGGCTATTCCAGCCTTGTATAATTCAGTAGCGCATGCACAACCATTTACACCAGCGCCTATCACAAGTATTCTTGCATTATCGGTTTTTATTATATGAATCCTAATAAAAATATAATTGAGCATATGTATTTTTTCTTTTTGCGACTAATTGTTGTTCAAATTTAGACAAAATTAACTTATTAAACTGGCAATTGGCAATTAAATGGCACTTCTTCAAAAATGAGCAAGTGCCATTTAATTTTATTGTAAACATTCAACTTGTTATTGTGTATCGTGGTTTGCTAATTATAATGTTTTTATTTTATTCTCATACCTCCGTCACACTCAATAACAGTTCCTGTCATATAAGTATTTTCAAGAAGTAATAAAATTGCTTGAGCTATATCTTCTGGCTGCCCAATACGACCTACTGGAGTATTGGCTGCAATTTGAGCAAACATTTCTTCACGTTGTTCTTTAGTCCATGTATCCCACCATGAAGTCTCGATTATACCAGGAGAAACAGCATTTATACGCATTGGTTTGATTTCCAGTGCTAAAGTTGGAATCATAGACTCTAATGCACCATTAATAGCCGCAAGACCACTGGTACCAGCAAAAGAACTGCGTGCTGAACCAGCAGTAACAAGTACTATTGATCCATTATCTCTAAGTGTTTCTAAACCAAATTGAATAGCCATAAAATAAGTAAAAAATTTTGCATTAAAAGCCTCTTTTAATAATTCACTATTCAAATTTTTAAAGGGTCCACCTCCACCTTTCCCGCTGATTGATAACACTAAATGGTCAAAATTTCCTAAATTCTTGTAAAAATTTTTTAATGCTTCAGATGATATTGCGTCAACAATGACTCCTTTTGTTGTGCTAGGTAATTCAGCAATAGCACTCTTTAATTTTTCTGGATTTCTTCCGGTAATTACTACTATTGCTCCAGCAGAAGTAATTAGTTTTGCCGTTGCTAATCCAATTCCTGATGTCCCTCCCATAATTACAACTTTTTGGTTTTTTAAACTCATAACTATGCCTCCAAAATTAAATTATTGACATTATAACTCATATAGACTATAATTACAAGTATGCACTTTTATGTAAGTTAGTATATAATATATACCTTAATTAAGGAGAAAATTATGAAAGAATTCATTTGTTCATTAGATACTGCTATGTATATGATTGGTGGAAAATGGAAATTATTTATAATCTGGAACTTAAAAGATGAAAAAAAAAGGTTCAACCAACTATTAAAAATTATTCCCAATATAACTCAAAAAATGCTTACTCAACAGTTAAGAGAATTAGAAAGAGATAATATTGTTAACAGGAAATTATACCCTCAGATACCACCAAAAGTTGAATACAGTTTATCTGAAATTGGAAAGAAGCTTATTCCTATTATAACAAGCCTTTGTTTATGGGCATACGAGACTGCTGATATTAATAATTTTAAAATTAATAATTAATTTAATATAACGAAATAATTACAAATTTTGTCATATAAATCTTGTTAGATGCAATAGTATCTATTATATTTGTAGAATTTGATTAATTGAAGTAAATTAATGATTGATAAGTTTCACAAAGTAAATTATTTAAATTTATTTTCTAATTCTTGATACAAATATCTAGACTTCATCTATCACTAATGATTTTATCAATAATAAAGATTAGATATTAACTTTTTAATATATTCATACCCTGTTCAGTTATTTTAAGAATATTGTCCTTTACCAGTAGTTTATTTTCAAAAAGTTTCTCGATACAATTTTCAACCGCTTTTTTTAAACCTCTATTATTATTAATTCCGAATCCCTTCAAAAATATATTCTGGCTTGTATCCAGTTTTGAATATGCTAATTTCTTTAGATTGTCTACAGAGGCAAATTCATTATCCTTAATGAGTGTAAGCAGAAATCTGGTATATTGATTAACTTTAAACCTTTCATAGATTCCGAAACGGTATTTGGAAAGGTCAATTTCTTCTGAATTTGTGCTTTTAATAATATCAATTATTAATTCAACAGCACTTTTACAGATAATTAAAGCAACAACTAAACCCACAAAAATATCAAGCCACACAAATTTTAATACAGCCGCGGTGAGACCTATTAAAACACCAATCGCAGTAATTACATGATTCCTTGAATCAATTGATTGAGTTAATAATGGAGATGAGTGTGTCCTTATACCCACAAAACGCTGATAAAAAAACAATAATCCGCATAATACTGCTGAAATAAGCGCCGCTAAAAAAGTAAATTTGCTTATCTCAAGTTTTCCAGGTTGAAATATCCTTATTATCGCTTCGAAAAGAGTAATAGTACCAGTAATTACAATAAAAAAGACCAATATATAGTTGGTAATCTTTTCTTTTTTAGTCCGAATACCAATCAAGACAATTAGGCTTGCAATAAAATCGGCCAGGGTATCCAGAGAATCATTTAAAAGACCTATACTTCCCGATATAATTGCGGCAGGAAACTTTATGCATGCCAGAACAATATGTGTTATTAAAGTTAATTTGGAAACCAGAGTAGGTGATAATATTTTCACAAAAAACTTTTTACTTTGATTCATTTGCTTATATAGAAATTGTGCTTCCGCCATTCCTTTATCGGTTAACTGATATTTATCTCCCTGTTTAATAACCCAATTCATACCTTCGAGTTCTTCAATTTTTTCTTTAATCCATTCAGAAAAGGTTTTGTTTGATTTTTTCATTACTGTCTTATTGAAACTAAGAAAACCAAATCTTATGCCTATTTCATTAAAGTATCTCTCTATATCTGATAAACTGCCAGATCCATTGATTAATGAAATTGCAACTACACGGTTTTCATCACTCATAATAGAGAACTCCTGATAGCTTGGACTGTAAAAATATATTAAAACTGATAGGATAAATTATAATAAACCGAAATAAAAACCACAAAAAACAATTATTAATAAGTATTGAAATCAAGATAAGAAAAATAACTAAATATTGATTGAAATGGGAAAAATTGTTTTTCATTACCCTTGTAAATTAGTCATACATTTCTATTGATGCTGGCGTAGAAGACAATTATTTATCATTATTAAAATTTTCATACAATCTCATAATTAATTGATTTGAAAAAATAAAAAATAGAGGAACTATTACAATAATAATGTATGAAACTAACATTGATATAAAAGTAAAGATAATTGAAAGTGAATATAAAACAATTGGTGATAGATGAATAATTATAACGATGTTTCGAGCTCTCTTTGAAATTTCTTTAGAATTTTCTTTTAACGATGTAGAATATATCCAAAAAATAGTACCAGTAATATTTACACAAGATAAACTTATTGCATATCAGCATATTACAAATTGATTAAATGGGTATTCTCCTAGCATACCAGTGGGATATGGGAGAAAGCAAATAAACATAAGAGTAAATAAATTAAGCCAAAGAGCTGTTCGATTAATTTTTTTTATAGGATCCATCATACTATGATGAGCAACCCAATACATTCCAATTATTATAAAGCTAAGAACGAAAGCAAGAAGTTTAGGAAATTGATTTATTGATGCTTGTAAGATTTTATCTGGTGATACAATAGGGATTTTTAGTTCAAAAATTAATATTGTAATTGCTATTGCAAATACTCCATCACTAAAAGCTTCCATACGTGATTTATTCATTATTATTCCTCAATATAAATATTTTGGTCCGACCTTTATCTTTCAACTACCCATTATCAACTTTCTAAAACTTTATGATTCCTAAAATAGTACTACCAGCACCAATGACAACAATAATTACTCCTAAATTATTTCATTATAAATCTAAATGTAAAAGTATTCAAGTTCAATATATCCAGTATGGCAGGTCAGACTTAATTGAATAAATAATAAAAACAGAGGGTACCAGATGTCAGACTTAGGGGATTATTATTTGTGAAAATATTTTATTTTCACAATAAAGTGTGGGAAATTATTCAAAATTATAATGATTTCATGACAATTATGGTTGAAAATTTATTATTAATTTGCCCTTCATTGCACGTTTGCTGCCATAGGGTCATAAAAGGGTGGATTATCGATTACATATCTGATATTGAATTAAGAATGAAGTTATTTCAGGTTCAGGAACAGTTAAAATAACGAATTATACCAATAGCAAATTAGTAGGAGAATTGTATTGGCTCAAATACCTCACATCCCGTAATAATAATTCGAGATTACCAGGAGTGCCGGCTTAATGATTATCTGTCCTGAAGGGTCGGCGATTATCAGGAATTGCGAAAGCCGCCACTTCTCATAGCTGAAGTTATCGTTATACGTAATTGAATTCTCGATCAGCACCCTTGGGTCGTATCCCGCTACCATGCCAGCAAAGCTGTTCGTAAAATACTGAAAGAATTTATCGTAAGCGTTGGCCTGGTTCTGGTAGTCCCAGGGGATGCTTGACAACTCCGCTTCCGTCATATTAAAAATGCTGTTGTCCCAGCCGGCCTGAAGTATATTTGTCGTAGCCAGGAAGACGAACTCCTCGAAGAATATTTTTTTCCCGTATTGCATGACCAACGGCGATAGCATTGAGTACATGTCGTATCCCGGAAATCCAGGGCCGCTATACTCAACGTTTGAATAGAGATAATTGGCGGTGTAATCCGCGAACATTCCAGGAAGGCCGGGCCAAGTCGGGTAGAAACTGAGACCGATAAAATCGAGAGCGTCCCAGAAGCCGACAGTGCGAAAGTCGCTTGGGATAGTCTGATAGAGGCGCACCGATGCGCCATAGGTGAGTTTGCCTGAAAAAATCGTTCGGATTCCGGCGATGATGCCCCTCCATGTGGAATCGTTCACACCCCCGGTCAATCCGTCGGCTTCCGTACCGACAGAAAAGATGCTCACCCCATTAGTCTGTGCCATTTGAGCGAAAGAATTCAACTGTGCAGTGTAGTCAGTAAAGAAATTGCTGATATTAAAGGTCGGATAGGGGGGGAGCTGTAATCGGCAACATTTCCGACACTGGTCGGACCTCCCGGAGCCAGGGGATTATAGATCGATGTCATCGGCTTGATCATGACATTAAGATTCTTTTGACTAATAAGTCTGATCACTGGAATAAGATGTTCCGGATGAATGGAGATGTCACTACCATAGATCGGCGCAGAATTGAGGTAGTGTCCATTCGTATCGAAGGGAATGTTGTAGGCTATACAGATCGTGTTTGCGCCGCTCGCTTTGGCCAGATCAATGAGCTTGCCGATGACATTTAGGTTCGATAAACGGTCTCTGGACCACGCATCCAGAACAATGGACTTAACCATTGTTCCTGACTGGGAAATTGTATTGGTTCCCAGTGAAGAACCTTTATTCATTGAGGGCTGTGGAAAACAACCGGCATATAAAACAGCCAGGAATAGAATTAAAACTTGTTTCATAATTACTTCCAATCTTAGAATGTCTCTGAGAGTAAATATTTATATAAAGCATGGCAAAGCATATTAATTACTGAAGAAGTTTCATTCTAAAGAGAACTATTTTGAATATGCAAGCCGAATTCTTTTATATAATTAAAAAAAACCCGGAATCGGTATATAAGCTGTGTTATTTTTTAAGCATAATTGACCATGGCGAGAAAAATGCCTCTGTCATTTTAATCAAAATAATTTAAATAATGTAAAATGTTAATTTTTTTCTTTTCATCATATTTTACCAAATCGGGGATTTTATTATATTCCTCCATAAAAAACTCCAATTTAAGTTATTAATAAGAAAAAATTAAAATCCCACTGGCAGAAATTCTAATCTGCAAGTTAAATATTGTCAAAAAAGGTGTCACTTTCAAAATTCCCTGTGAGCTTAAGAACGATGGATTGGAAACTTAGTTATAACTTCATAGGTTATTTAGGAAATGAATTTTCTTCTCAATCATATCGCTTTACAAAACCCGCATAAATGGCGATTTAATATACAATAAATACTTTATTTAGTTGAAATAATTGGAAATAACCGTTATAATCATGTTTTATTATACTGTGTTTTCCAATCGTAAGGAAACTTGTTATAATAATTGTTTATTGGTTAAAATAAGAATTTATGGCATTTAAATGGATCTGGTCTTATCTGAAGAACTACCGGTTCAGGCCCCAATCGGGCTTCTGATGGCCCTGGTTGTCTCGATTTTAAATATGGTCAATCCCTATTTGTCGGGAATCATTGTTGACAGAGTCATAATCGGCGGACAGAGGAATCTATTGACCGTCATACTGTCCGTGATGATCGGCGTAACGGTGGTAAAGTCGCTGATGCGTTATACCTATCAATTGATCTATGAAACAATTTCACAATCCATAATTTTAAAAATACGCAGGAATCTTTATGCCAAGGTCCAGGAACTGGATTTTGATTTTTTTGACCGTACCAAGACCGGGGACATCATGACAAGGATGACCGGCGATATAGACGCCGTCAGGCATTTCGTCGCTTGGGTGATTTATATGGTCTTTGAAAACGCCTCCGTATTTATCCTAGCCATGGCAATGCTTTTTATCATCAATTATAAACTTGCCTTGCTGATGGCCGCTGTAACACCGTTAATAGGTTTTTTTACTTACAAATTCGCGGGGGCTGTCAAACCGACATTTATGGCGATCCGGAACCAGTTTTCCAGGCTGAATACCGTTGTCCAGGAGAATATCAGCGGAAACCGTGTCATTAAAGCCTTTGCTCGCGAGGATTATGAGATCGAGAAGTTTTCAAAGGAGAATTATGATTATTATCAGAAAAATATCGAGTCTGCAAAAGTCTGGGAAAGATATCTGCCTGTTCTCGATTCGCTCGCCGGTATTCTGACTATAGTTTTATTGCTGGCAGGGGGCATAATGGTGATCCGGAAAACATTGACACTGGGAGAACTGGTCACATTCAGCAGCTTTATCTGGGCTCTAAACAATCCGATGCGTATGGCCGGGTGGCTTGTAAACGATATCCAGCGCTTTGCCGCCTCGGGGGAAAAGATCATCGACCTGCTTAAAACGGAACCCGGGATAAAAAACGACGCCGGCTATCAGATTAAAGAGCCAATCCGGGGCGAGGTGATTTTCAAAGATGTTTCATTCAGTTACCGGGATGAGCCTGTACTTGAAAATATATCATTTAAAGCAGTTCCAGGCCAGACCATCGCGATCATCGGAGCGACGGGTTCCGGCAAGTCCACGCTAATCAGCCTGATCTGCAGATTTTATGACTGTGATAAGGGTGAAATCCTGATTGACGGCAAACTAATCCGGAACATTGATCTGAAAACCCTCCGTAATCATATTTCCGTGGCTATGCAGGATATATTCCTGTTTTCAGACACGATTGAGGGAAACATTGCTTACGGTGTTCCGGAGGCGAGCGATGACGATGTGAAATGGGCGGCCGGGGTCGCGGAAGCGGATGATTTCATCGATGATTTTCCGGAAGGCTACGATACCATCATCGGTGAACGGGGAGTGGGTCTTTCAGGCGGCCAGAAGCAGAGGATAGCCCTTGCCCGGGCGATATTGAAAAATCCGTCAATACTGATACTGGACGATACGACATCCAGCGTGGATATGGAAACGGAACACAGGATACACAACACCCTGCGTTCCTATTACCGTGATAAAACCACTTTTATCATAGCACATAGGATTTCTTCGGTAAAGAACGCCGACCAGATATTGGTTCTGGACGGTGGAAGAATAATTGAACACGGGAGGCATGAGGAATTGATCGGGAAAAAGGGTTATTATTACCAGGTTTATATCAGCCAATACGGTGACTTTGATAATATCTACTCTAGCAGCACTGTTTTGGAAGGTACCTATGGCAAGGAATAAATTCGATATAGATGAGGAACTGGAATCGAAGTTCAATATCCATCATTTTATACGTTTAGTAGGTTATATCAGGCCGTTTTTAGTTCCCATCATAATCACTGTTTTACTAATGCTGATAGCCAGCGCTGCTGCTCTGACCGGGCCTTATTTAATGAAGGTCGCCATTGATGACAAGATTCCGGGGGGCGATATCAAAGGCCTGATAGAAATCTCTTCGCTTTTTTTATTTTTACTGATTGTCAGCGGTGTGTGCCTCTTATTCCGGATTCGCATGATGACACATGTGGGGCAGAGCGTCATAAAAAACATCCGTTACGATCTGTTCACGCATCTCCAGAAACTGCCTTTCAACTACTACGATTCCAGACCGCATGGCAAAATACTGGTGAGGGTGGTGAATTATGTAAATTCGCTCTCCGACCTTCTCTCAAATGGAATGATCAATCTTGTAACGGACCTTTTCAGCCTGTTCGTAATAGTGGTTTTTATGCTTCTGATCGATGTTCACCTGACCCTTGTCAGCCTGGCCGGACTTCCGGTATTAATCGCCATCACTATGATACTGAAGAATATGAACCGCGAGGCCTGGCAGGCTGTCAGCAGAAAGCAGTCCAATCTAAACGCCTATATTCATGAATCCATCACTGGCGTCAAGGTTATACAATCCTTTGCGAGGGAAGAGGAAAATCACAGAATATTTAAAAAGCTTCAAATGGAATACCGTAAAAAATGGATGAAGGCAGTTGCGATTAATTTCGCGCTATGGCCGTTTATCGAAAATATTTCAGTTCTGGTTGTATCCCTTGTTTACATGGTTGGAATAAGCTGGCTGGATAAAGGGATTACGGTCGGCATCCTGGTCGCATTTATAGGCTACATTTGGAGGTTCTGGCAGCCGATTCAAAACATCGGTAATTTCTACAACCAGATCGTAATAGCCGCCGCTTATCTGGAGCGGATTTTTGAGACCATGGATGAGGACGTTCTTGTGAAGGACCGTCCGGATGCGCCAGAGATGCCCCTGATCCGGGGGAATGTCGAGTTCAGCCATATCGATTTTGCTTATGAATCCGGCCAGCCGGTGCTCCGTGACATCAGCTTTACCGTAAATCAGGGGGAATCCATCGCCCTGGTCGGGCCTACAGGCGCCGGCAAAACAACCGTAGTGAATCTTCTCAGCCGTTTTTATGAAACGGAAACGGGAAGAATTTTGATCGATGGAATGGAGATCAAGTCATCGACATTGAAATCTCTCAGGAAGCAAATGGGAATCATGCTTCAGGATACCTTTCTGTTTTCCGGGACTATTATGGACAATATACGTTACAGCCGTCTGGATGCAACGGATGAGCAAGTAATGGAAGCGGCGAAGGGAGTCTGCGCGCACGATTTTATAATAAAAATGAGGGATGGCTACCAAACCCAGATCAATGAAAGGGGAACAAGACTTTCCGCCGGGCAGAAACAGCTGATCTCATTCGCCAGGTCGCTTCTGGCCGATCCGCGAATCCTGATCCTGGATGAGGCCACATCCAGTATAGATACACAGACAGAAATGGCCCTGCAAAAAGGCCTCGCGAGGCTTCTGGCCGGGAGGACTTCTTTCATTATTGCACACAGGCTTTCGACTATAAAGAACTCCGACCGGATTTTTTATATCGACCATGGAAAGATCATTGAAGAGGGGAATCATCAGGAATTGATCGGAAGAAAGGGAGCTTATTACAAACTTTACCAGTCACAATACAGCTTTTTGGGTTCAAGTGCAAAAATCAAAAAATGAGCATTTTAAAGACTCAGAATATTGATTGTTTGCAACGCTACCAATATTTTTTCGATATTAACTTAACCCTGAATGTTGTTCCATTACCTATTTTGTTTCAACTTTAATAACACCATTATGTTTTTTGATTATCTCATAACACAAAAGAATGAATTTTACTGTTTTTCAGTCTTTCTTAGACTGGAAAGAGATGGAAATTATGTTGACATGTCCTGATAAGGTTGATAAAATATTGGCAGAATGCATTGGGAGCTTACATTTTTGGAGTTTCAATATGCTTATGGGAAATCTTGAATAAATATTAAATATAATTAGTTAGGAAATTTTCTATGAAGTTAAAAATAAAACTTTTCACTTATGTCATATTATCAGGAGTAGTTTTATTAACAGGGTTAAGCTGTATGGCTTCGCCCGGCGGTTCCAGCAACAGCAGCAGTAGTACTTCCAGTACAAGCAATTCATCGTCTTCGACAAATGGTTTGACAGTCACATATAATCCTAACTTAGGCGGTTATGGTATAGTGCCATCAGACACAAATTTCTATTTACCCGGGCAAACGGTTAATGTTAAATATCCGGAAGACCTTATGACGGCCTTTAGCAACGTCAACAACGAAGCCTACTCAGGAAGTGCCCCTAACATGTCCGGAGCTTTTTCAGTGTGGAATACCATGCCAGACGGCAGCGGAACCTCATATAATCCGGGTTCGTCATTCAGGATTGGTAGCTCGAATGTAACTCTTTTCGCCATTTGGTCTACAATGCCTGGAAATACAGTAAGTTCATATAATGTAGGCAGTGTCAGGAATATGGATACACGTGGTGTACTTTCGTCCGTCCCGGGTTCTGTTTAGAGCGGACTTTCAACCGATCCCGCGGACTATCTGCCCCTGCTTGTAAATTCGTTAGTTTTGTCAGCTTCCGATCCGCTGATAAAAATGAAGTATATTCATGACTGGATAGCATACAATATATTCTATGACGATGATGCATTAAATTCCAACTGGTCAAACTATGATCCTTCACCATTCGTGACCCTTTCCAGGATGAAGACAGCCTGTAACGGTTATTCGGCTCTTTTCGCCTCTATGTGCCTCCTTGCCGGGATAAATGTAGGTTTCGTAGAAGGAGTACCTCTAAATCGGCCAAATCAAACAACGTGCCATACCTGGAACATAGTCCAGATAAACGGGAACTATATGTTCGTAGATGTTACTTTTGACTCAAGAAATTATTTCTCGAATAATACTTATTTTACAATCGTTCACGATTCCAGTTATCTTTTCGTTCCTCCGCAGTATTTAATACTTGATCATTATCCCTTTTCCCAGTGTTATCAGTGCCTTACTACACCAGAAAGTTATGCTGCATTTAATGCTGCTCCTGCAACTTGTCATGGCTTATCCAGTCTGAAAAGCACTTTCTATTCGAAAGGTTATACTTTTTCCGGGACCGTTTCAGGAGTTTACCAATCCGGTTCAAGTGGTGCTTCTTTGCAGGTTTATATACCGGCAGGAACTGTCCCATATGTGGGTGCTGTAACTACATGGACTAACTTTTATGAAAATTGGACTTTTATTTCAAGACAAGGTTTACTAGCGACCATACAAATGCTACCGGCTGTTCCGGGTTATGCTACTGTTCAATTGTTTGACAGTTATATAAGCCCTACAAATGTGCTGGCAAATTTCCTTGTTTATGCAAGCAGTTATTCGGCTACATCTGATCCTTTTCCCTATGAATACGAACCATGTTTTTCAGAAGATTTTTCCCTCACATCTCCGCTTCAGGGAGATCTGACGATTGGGTCCTCATACAATTTCGTATATTCAGCCCCGAATGAATATGCTTCCCTGCTTTTTTACTGGAATACAAATAATAGCACCAGTTCAAACAATGGTGGGATGGAAACGTCCTTAAATGGAACTTATAATTATATCGAAACAGTCATGGCAACACCTTCAGGTTTCGATAGTATATTATATGACTGGCTGTCTGTAAGTCCTACAAACAGCAGCGGCTCATATATCGGGTACAATATAGTTTCACCGGGGATTGGTTCTGGTTCCGGCCATAGGATAATAAACCCCCACGGTCTCGGCATTCCAAAGATGCGGGCACAAAGACAGTTTGTGAAAATACCATGAATTCACAATTACGGGAGTATAGGGAAATGTGAAAAAAGATGTAGAATGTCAAAACGCGTTGACTGATTGAGGTTATAGCAATGAGACTGATGAATGAAAATATCAAGGATTAAAATATTAAATAATTAAAGTACCTAGAATGTTTATTATTAAGAATAATATATAATAATTATTATAATATAAAGAGGTATCTTAGGAGGATTTTAATAAGAAGAATAATTCAAAGTATTAAAGAAAATATGTGTCTTAATATATTTGGTTTAATAATGATAGAATTTTCTGTTTTATGCTCATAGTCGTAAAATATTATAATCCGACAAATACTAATAATAGTATGAACATGTACTATGATTGGTCATTAGATTTGATGCCAACTGGCGCTACATTAATAAGATATAATATTAATTCATGTACAGCTAAATTAGGTAAAAATACTTTTTGATCTCAAGAAATAATGCTGGAATAATGAATTACAATGTAAAGACAATAGAAATTAATTCTAATGCGGCTTATTGTCCACAGATAATAAAGTAGTAGAATGAAAAATAATGTTATAGATGGCTTTGATTTTACTGGTTTTCATAATTACAGCCGATTATAATAATAATCTATTACAATACTTTGTTTTACATGAAAATAATAACTATTATGGCAAAAGCTTTATCATCAGTTGGCCATTACACAATATTTTTATATATCAACACTATACTCCCATTGGGCCTTCATCTGAGTGTGAATCTGTCAATACCTTAACATGCCCTTACATTACCGATTACGGGGTCCACTATTGCTATAATTAAATCTGAGTGATTACAAATCGTACACAGTGAATCCCATGATTTTCCTAACTATTTGATATGATATGAATTAGATGAAGAAAGGTATCGGAGAGAGGGGGATTCTGAAAAAATTTGTATTTCTTCTAAGTCCTTAATTATCAAATAGATAGAAACTTGAACTATAAAAATTTCTTAAAAATACTATACTCAAATCGTACACAATCTGTACACACAAATATATTATAATATATGATAAGAACTTAGGCAAAAAATTTCGATTTGATAGAAAAAGTGCGATAGCTAAAATATAAATCAATAATTCTTCCAATAAAAGGTAAAAAAAAGGGGAAATAAAATAAATTAACATCTACAGGGCACTACAGATAATAAAGTAGTAGAATGAAAAATAAAGTTCTATATGGAGTTGATTTACAAGGTTTTCATAATTACAGCCGATTATAATAATGATCTATTACACAACTATGTTTTACATGAAAATAACAACTATTACGGCAAACGCTTTATCATCAATTGTCCATTACACAATATTTTTATATCTTCAACAAATGAAAGCACTTTGTAAATTAGAAAATAATAATAAAAGAGTTTATAGCTTAACCTCATTTAAATGGATTATTAGTTTCCTATAGATAACTACTTGGTATTATTTACAAGAAAGTAGTTTCTTGGGGATTTTTGTCGTCTCTATTAAGTGTCTAATAGATTATCATTTTTTAAAGGAAAGCGAATAACAAATTTTGTTTCCTTTTCTGGGGTGCTAACGAAAAACATAATACCATTATGTTCTTTTACTATTTGTTGGCAAATTGAAAGTCCTAGACCTGTATTTTTTTTATTAATTTTAGTACTAAAGAATGGTTTAAATATTTTTTCCTTTATATCATCCGGTATTCCATAACCATTATCAATAACAAAAATCTCGAAAAACTCTAATTGAGAGTTCTGAGAGATGATTATTTTTATCAAACCACCATCTAAAACAGCTTCTATACTATTCGTGATTAAATTTAAAAAAAGCTGTTTAATCCTGTTTTCATCCCCAATAATTTCTGCGGTTTTAATTTGAAAGTTCTTTTTTAGATTTATTTTCTTTAATGTAAAATTATGATTTAACAGAATAATCACTTCTTCCATTATTTTCACAAGATCAATTTTGTTTTCAGGAATTTCTTTCATCCGTGAAAATGATAAAAGATTTCCGATGATCTCAACGATCCTGCCTAGTTCTTTTTCAATCTTTAACAATTTTTCCTCTTCCTTTTTACCAGTAATCTTGCTTTTAAGCAGGATAATGTAATTTTGTATAATGAATAGCGGATTATTGATTTCATGAGCAACACCTACAGCCACCTCCGCAATAGAAGCCATTTTTTCAGACTGTAAAATATAATTATTAAGGTATCTTGAGATTGAAATATCTTGTATTATCATCACAGAACCTGAGAAGGCATTATCATTATCACTTAGTGGAAACACTTCTATTTTCAATATTTTATTTTCACCAAAATGGATATCATCCCAACAATATTTTTCACGTTCCATTATTTTATTTTTTATTGTTTCCTTAAAACTGATATTAAATTCATCTATAATTTCATTGACGGTTTTATTATTCAAATTGCTTTGTTTTAATTCAAGAATCTCATGTGTCGCATAATTTGCTAATTGGATTATATTTTGAGTATCGAAAATAATTACTCCCATTGGAAGATGTTGAATTATATTCTCTATGGACTTTATTATTAGATAAAACTGGGTGTTCCTTTGCTTTATTTCTTCCTGATTCAATATATATGAATATGTCAATTCAATAAGTCTGTAGTTGTCAAGATCCTTTACATATTCAGTTCCGCGCCGATAACCGTCTTTTAAAATTGTAACCCTGTCTCCAAGATCCCGTATTTCATCCATATTATGAGTGATATAGATAATACTTTTTCCTGTTTTTTTATAGTCAAATATAATCTGATAAATTCGTTTCATCTCATCGGGAGTCAGCTTGCTGGAAATCTCATCCAGTATTAGAATACTGGGATTCATAAATAAGACACGAACGACTTCTATTATATATTGCTGACGTCCTGGTAATTTATAAAGAGGGATCTTTAGATTAATATTCAGATTAAACTGCTCAATATATTCTTTGCATTTTTTTAACATTTGATTTCTATGTAAAAAACCAAGAGGATTATTGATTAATTGACCGATAAAAATGTTTTCAACAGAATTTAACTCGGGAATGATGTTTAAATCCTGATACATCATTCCAATTCCATGTTTTTGAGATGATTTGGGTGTAAAATAATTTATTTGTTTTCCATTTAAAATTATTTCACCCTCTTTTTTTTTATAGCTCCGCTTAATAATTTTACTAAAGTGGTCTTACCGGCTCTATGCTCGCCGACAAGAGCATGGATTTCTCCCTGATATAAATCAAAATCGACACCTTTCAAAGCTTTTATATCATTATAAGACACATGTATATTTTTCATATGTAAAATGGGGTTTTGATTTTCGTAGTTCATTTTATTTGTAATTTCCTCATTTTGTTATAAAGGGTTTTTCTATTTATATTAAGAAGTTTTGCTGCTTCATTTTTTATACCGTCAGTTTTTTTCAATGCATCCAGAATAATTTCCTTAGTGAAATTTTCATAAGATTCAGATAGGTTTTTTTGCTTTGTATTTGTGATTACAGTTTTATATTGATCCGGTAAATTCTCAAAATCGATTATGTCACTAGAACAGAAAATAACAGCCCTCTCCTCAAAATTCTGAAGTTCTCTAATATTTCCAGGCCAGCTGTAACTAAGAAGCAACAACTCAACTTTTTCCGATATCTTTTTTACACTTTTTGAATATACTTTATTGAAATGATTGATGAAATAATTAGTTAGAGGAATAATATCATCACTTCTGTCTCTTAAAGGAGGCAAATTAAGGGTAATAACAGAAAGCCTGTAATAAAGGTCCTCTCTAAATAAACCCTTTGCAACAATATCCTGGAGGTTTTTGTTAGTTGCCGAAATAATCCTGAAGTCAGCTTTTATTATTTCCGAACCTCCAAGCCGGGTAAACTGCTTTTCTTGTAAAATACGCAGCATTTTTGCCTGAGTACTTACACTCATATCGCCTATTTCATCTAGAAAAATTGTCCCATTTCCGGCAAGCTCAAATTTCCCTTTTTTTTGTGTTTTTGCGTCAGTAAATGCTCCTTTTTCATATCCAAATATCTCGCTTTCAAGCAAATTGTCCGGAATAGCCGCACAGTTGATCTTAATATATGGTAAGTTCTTTCTATTACTGTAATTATGAAGGATATCCGAAATCAATTCTTTGCCTGTCCCGCTTTCACCGCTAATAATAACGGAAGCATTTGTTGGGGCAGCCTTTTTTGAAAGTTCCAGAAGAGATATCATATTGGTATTTTGTGTAATCAATTCGTTGTTGTTTATTACATCGTGTTTTAAACTCAAAGAAATCGATAAATTCTTTATTTCTTCCAGAAGCTTTGGAATTTTAATAGGTTTTGTGTAAAGATTTAAAGCGCCATATTTAATCGATACTACAGCTTCTTCAACCGTGGCATAACCGGAAATTACAATGATTGGTATTGATTTGATCTCACCCTTTATTATTTTTAAAAGTTCGATCCCGCTAATGTTCGGCATTTTGATATCGATGATGACCAAATCGATCTTATTATTTTTTATGATATCTATAGCATTAAGAGGATTTGTATCATAAAGTGTTGTAAAACCTTCTGAATTTAATATTTCAGACAATGACAAGCAAACTTCTAATTCGTCATCTAATATTAATATTGTAAATTCCATGATTTATATTCTAATAAATAAATTTCTGGATGTCAAGGGAACCAAATTTTATAGATCCTTTGTTAATTTGGGTAATATTAACCCCAAAATTTAATTTACAATGGGGCGAAAGTTGCACAAATATCAATATTATAAAAATTATTATTGGCATTGTTTTATTTATTTAAATTAATATTTTCTTAATTGATAATGAATTGTAAGTTAAAGTAAAAATTATTTTTAAATATGGTATAAACTTTGCAAACTACTATAGTTATGTTTTTAATTAGAATTATTTACAAATAAATTATAAAATTTATTTTTGATGATAATAAAATAACTTTTTAGTTTGTTTTGTTAGCGACTATAAAAATAGGAGGATTTTAAATGACGCGGGATAATGAAACACCAATTATAAGAAAAAGTGGATTTAGTTTATTAAGTGGAATAATTGCAAGCCCATGGGGAGCAGCATTATTTGCTCTTGTTTTGGTTTTAGCATTAGGTATGGTTTTTAATGCTGATGGTGCTTTTTTCAAAATTGGCACACATAGGGATAGTTTAAGACAAGCTTCAGTCTATGGTATTCTTGCTATTGGAATGACGATGGTTATCATTAGCGGTGGTATTGACCTATCGGTTGGGAGTGTCCTGGGCGCAACCGCTGTTTTGTTTTCTTTGATGAGTATACATTGGGGATGGAATCCAGTAATTTCAATTATACTTTGTTTATTATTTGGATCAGCTATCGGTGCAATATCAGGTTCTTTAGTCGCTTTTTTTAAAGTTCAGCCGTTTATTGCCACACTTGCAATGATGTCTTTTGCGCGGGGAATTGCAAAAATAATCAGCGGAGGAATAAAAGTTTCTACAGTTGTTCCATTGAGTGATGGAACTTTTCGTCAGGCTGATGTTCCTCAGATTTTTAGAATGATTGATTCAAGAGTATTTGGTGGCAATTTAACAGTCGTGAGTCTTATATTTTTATTCTGTTTAATAATATTTTTTGTGATTTTAAGTTATCACCGCTGGGGAAGACAGCTTTTTGCTATTGGAGGAAATGAAGAGGCGGCAAGGCTCTCGGGTGTACCTGTTAGATTTACAAAATTAATTGCTTATGTTTCTGGGGGGCTTTTAAGCGCTGTAGCGGGATTATGCCAGGCAGCTCAGGAACAGCAAGGTGATCCGGAGGCTGGAACGACTTATGAATTGATGGCAATAGCAATGGTAGTTATTGGCGGTACAAGCTTAATGGGGGGACGGGGGGGGTTAGTTTTAACATTGATAGGGGTCCTGGTAATGGGTTATCTTGACAAAATATTAAGTATAAATGCAGTACCCGAAGCATGGAGATTTATGCTGACAGGAGTTGTAATTATTTTAGCGGTATTAATTCAAGGTAGAAAGCAAAAATATTGATTAGATATAAAAAATATAAATATTTTGTTAGGGTTAAATATTAAAAATAGAAAAATAATGTAAGGTTTAATAGTTTAATGGGTTGATATTAAGATCGAAGGAGGGTGTTAATATCAAAGATAGGAGAATATATATTAGGAGGAAGCATGAAAAGAGTTTTAAGTATGATTAGGTTGATTGTTGTTGTTAGCTTTGCATTGTTGTTTTCAGCGAGTTTATTTGGGGCTACAGCTGCTAAAAAGAGTACTTATATTATCGGAATGAGTCAGTGCAATTTAGGTGAACCGTGGCGTGTTCAAATGAATGCAGATGTTAGAAATGAAGCAGCTAAGTATAAAAACATTAAGGTAATTTATAAGGATGCGCAAAATGATTCATTAAAACAAAGAGCGCATGTTGAAGAATTTATCAGCTCAAAAGTTGATTTGCTTATTATCAGTCCTAAAGAAGCACAGCCTCTTACTGATCCTGTTGCTAAATGTATCGATGCTGGTATTCCAGTTATCGTTCTTGACCGGGCGGTTATAGGTGATAAATATACCCAGTTTATTGGCGCTGATAATGTTAAGATCGGTACAGCTCTTGGAAAATGGGTTGTATCAAAATTAGGCGGAAAGAAAGCGAAAGTTGTGGAATTAGAGGGATTGATGACTTCTACTCCCGGACAGGACAGGCATACCGGGTTTATGAATGCGATCCAAGGTTCTGATATTAACATTATTTTTGCCGCGGATTGTGCATGGCTAGAGCCAAATGCGACAAAAGAAATGGAATCAGCTCTTTCCCGCTTTAATCATATTGACCTCGTATACGGTCATAATGATCCGTCTGCTCATGGCGCTTATTTAGCGGCTAAAGCTGCCGGCCGTGAAAAAGAGATGATGTTTGTTGGTATTGATTCTCTTCCGCAAGAAGGTGTTGCATATGTAAAGAGTGGGATTCTTGATGCGACATTCCAATATCCTACAGGTGGTAATATTGCGATTCAGCAGGCATTGAAGATTTTTAATGGCGAACAGGTAGAAAAGAAAATTGTATTAGGTTCTAGAATGTTTACAAAAGAAAATGTTGCAAGCGGCGGCGAAGCTATAGAATAAAGACGTTTGCTCATAAATATCCTTTAAGATTCCTCCTTCGATTAACAATAACACCCCGGATTGCCCCCGGGGTGTTTAAAATAAAGAATATACATTAGATGCTAATATATTATAATAAATGAAATAGTAAGTTTTTTCAAGTTTTAAAGAAGTATTAAAGTATATAAGGTTAAAATGTATTTTTTATGAGGCAAGTTTATATTAAGTTATATAATAATTTTTCTAATGATGAGCATAATAAGCATATTTTCATGTTTTTATAATGGAATTAAGAAATAATTGAGGAATGTTGAAAGTGTATAGAATAAAAATGATTATAAAAAGAAATTATACTTTATAAGATTCAACATAAGGAGGTTGAAAATGGAGACAGATAAAATTAAAAGTAAAATATTTGAAATTAAGGGATTAAGTAAAAGTTATCCGGGTGTTTTAGCATTGGACGATGTAAATATATCTTTATATGCCAATGAAATAGTTGCTTTGGTTGGGGAGAACGGGGCTGGGAAATCGACTATGGTTAAGGTTATTTCCGGAGCCATAAAACAGGATAAGGGAAAAATGTTTATTGAGGATGATATATATGAAATAAATAATCCTATTGATGCAATTAATAAGGGTATTAGCGTGATTTATCAAGAATTTAACCTGGTGCCCAATTTATCTGTTTCAGAAAATATATTTCTTGGCAGGGAACTGCAAAATTATTTGGGTTTTGTTGATTATAAAAAAATGAGAAAAAAAGCTGAAGAACTAATAAAAATTATGGATGTAGCTATTGATGTTAAAAGTTTAGTTGGGTATTTAAGCGTTGCCCAGCAGCAAATTGTTGAAATAGCTAAAGCATTATCTGTAGACAGTAAAATAATCATTATGGATGAGCCGTCGGCAACCCTCACTCTGGAAGAAATTAGTAATCTTTTTAGAATTGTAAAGGATTTAAAAAAAGCTGGAAAGACTATTGTCTATATTACTCATCGATTGGAAGAGATATTTGAAATTGCGGACAGAGTAATTGTTTTAAGGGATGGCAAATTAATTGGTATAAATAAAGCGTCTGACGTTACAAAGCGGAGTTTGATAAAAGATATGGTCGGTAAAGAAATAGAACAGGAATTCCCAAGAGAATATTTTAATAAAGGAGATACGGTCTTGAGAGTGGAGGATTTTGCATTAGCCGGACTATTTGAGGGCATTAATTTTGAATTAAAGAAGGGAGAAATCTTCGGTATTTCAGGACTTGTTGGGGCCGGGAAAACAGAATTTGCAAAAGCTATATTCGGTGCTTTTGGTTCTAAGGTAAAAGGTAAAGTGTTATTAAACGGTAAAGCATTTAGAATAAAAAGTCCATATACTTCTATTAGACAGGGTCTTGGATTGGTTGTTGAAGACAGGAAAAATGAAGGTTTGGTGATGACAATGAGCATAAAAAATAATATAACTCTAACCAATTTAAAAAAAATATCTAACGGGTTCTTTATTAGTAATAAAAAAGAAGATGCTGAAGTTAATAAATTTGTTAAAAGTGTTAGAATAAAGGTGTATGATATTAATAGAGGAGTAAAAGAATTAAGTGGAGGCAACCAGCAGAAGGTATGTTTAAGTAAATGGTTATATTCAGATGTAAAAATTATGATATTTGATGAACCCACAAGGGGCATTGATGTTGGGGCTAAACATTGAGATTTATCTGTTATTAAATGAACTGGTTAAAAACGGTATTGGAGTTATTATCATAAGTTCAGAATTAGAAGAAATAATAGGTTTATGTGATAGAGTTATGGTATTATATGAAAGAAAAATGAATAAGATAATTGATAGAAATGATAAAAATAGTTTTATCAAAGAAGAGATTATGAGATTGGCGACTGGTGGGCATTAGGAGTTTGAAAATGTTTTAAAACAGATAAGCTTTGCTTCTATAAAAATATGGATGAGTTTATTGAGGAAATTTCACATAAGATTATACCGGCATTAACGGCAGAGGGGAAGAAATCCCTATAGGTGAGTCCGGAATCGCGGTATTGGACTGGCTGAATGGAAGAAGGATCCCCGACGACAACCAAGCTTTGAAACGCGCAATAACCGGTTTGAATCTCGGAAGTGAGTGATAGCATTGAAAAAGACTATAGAATATAAGCATTTTACAGTTAAAGGTATAGACAGTAATATTTATGTTGAAAATTTTTAAAAAACTTCCCATTCTTTTAGTACCAATAATCTTATTATCGGTTGCTCTTAATTTTATCTTTTTATCCCGGGAAGGATTGGGTAATCTGTATTACGCTGCGGCAATTAAGAGTATGCTGACAAGTTTTAAGAATTTTTTCTTTGTTTCCTTTGATCCGGCGGGATTTGTCTCTGTAGATAAACCTCCTTTGGGGCTTTGGATTCAGGCATTATTTGCTTTATTGTTCAGATTGAGAGGCATTTCTCTCATATTGCCCCAGGCTATTGCGGGAGTTTTATCTGTATTTTTCCTGTATGTTTTAATAAATGATATTTTTGATGAAAGAGCAGGTTTAATTTCAGCTTTTGTTTTAGCAATAACACCGATTTTTGTCGCATTAAGCAGGAATAACACAATGGATATGCAGGTAGTCCTCATTATTATTCTTGCAACGCTCGCCTTTTTTCAGGCGATTCAAAAAAAATCGTTTAAATATCTTCTATTCACTTTTATTTTAATCGGTTTAGGATTTAATATAAAAATGCTTTTGGCTTTTATAATCCTGCCGGCTGTCGGTATAGTATGGTTATTAAACCGGCATATTCCCATAAAAAAAAGATTAATGCAAATTACCACTGCAGGATTAGTTCTCCTGGTTGTTTCTTTAAGCTGGATTTCAATTGTGGAGCTTTACCCCAAAGAAAACAGGCCGTATATCGGTTCCACAGAAAATAACTCCGCATTTGAGCTTGCTTTCTCCTACAACGGACTCTTAAGAATAGCATCACCCTTTTATAATTATAAAAAACAGTTTCCTTCATCTTCTTTTTATTCTTTTGCACCCGGCGGAGTTCCTTTAGAATTGGGTGAAACCGGTGCACCCGGTATTCTAAGGCTTTTTAATAAAGAGTTAGCTGGGCAGATAAGCTGGTTTTTCCCGATTATTTTTATAGGATTATTTCTTTTATTCATGGATATTAATAACAAATCCGGTGCTGATATAAAAAAACTTTCAATTCTATATTGGTTTTTATGGCTGATTCCCTATTCTTTTTATCTTAGCTTTACAACAGGAATTTTTCATCGCTATTATGTAGCAGCTTTAGCTCCTCCAATAGCAGCTCTTTGTGGTGTAATTTCAACGTGGCTTTGGGATTTATACTCCAGTAATGAGGAATCCGGATTTTTATTTCCGGCCGCTATTTTTCTTACCGGACTTCTTCAATTTTATATTATTAACAATGAAAATTATGGCATCCCAAAATATTCCGGATTTATAATTTTGATAATTGTTTCCGTAATTTCGACTCTTTTGATTTTAAAAAAATTATCGGTCAGACTTATAAATAAATTACCGGATAGGTTTTTATATATACCTGTTATACTTGTTCTTTGTGCTGCGCCTTTTTACTGGGCCTGTACCCCTCTGGTTTACGGCGGAAATTTTGTCCTGCCCTATGCCTCCCCGGAATTATCAAATGATATAGCAAAAGGCGCCAATTTTATAAAAAATGATCAAATCCGGGCATATTGGATTAAGCCGTTGTATGATTTTCTTGCAAAAAATAGAAATAACGAAAAGTATCTCGCTGCGGTTCCCAGTGTTTACGCTTATGCAGTGCTATTGATTTTATTCAATGAAAATAAAAATATTCCTGTAATGGCAGTTGGCGGTTTTGCGGGCAAAGACCCGGTAATAAATCTGGAAGAGTTAAAAAAATACATCAAGGATGGAGATATACGCTTTTTCCTGGTTCCCTCTTTTCTCGAACACTCGAAGGAAAAAGGAAACATGCAATTATACCAATGGGTAATTGAGCATGGAAAATTAGTGGATAAGAAGTTGTGGAATGATTACTATATACCCAATCTCTTTATTCCTGATTCATTGGACCTATATGATTTAAAAATATAACCTGCTATTTTTTTACATTGAATAAGCCGTTATGTGAGAAGCTATTCGGAAGGCAGGATTTGAGCAGATCGAAAAATGTTGAAAATGTAATCGATTACACTAGAAACATATCGCCCGCATAGGAATCTGATCCAAACATTATATGGAACCCGAAACTGTTGCTCTGTTTTAAAGAAGCATGCAAAGGAGAATCAAACAATACCAATGTTCTATGTTAATAATTTTGTAAGGGTAAAAAAATGGAAGTTATTTACAGGAACTATTGCGGACTTGATTTACATAAGGGAAATATATCAGCCTGTCATAGAGAAATTGACGCTAAGTGCTGGAGGAATCGATATATTTACCGAAAAAAACGGTTTGATATGTTAATAGTTGTCATATATTAAAGTCTAAAAAATGATTTTAATAATAATGTATAGGTAATCTGGAGGCAATATAATGTTAAGGTTATTGAGTATGTATTGGATAATTTTAATTATATTTTTTTACTTTACGGTTCCTGTTTTTGCAGATGAAAACACAGATTATTACCCCGGCGATACATGGCGTACATCAACACCGGAAGCGCAGGGTATTGATTCGAAGTACCTGGCCGAGATGATGGATAACATACAGTCGAATAATTTAAATTTCCACAGTATCATAATTATCCGTCATGGATATATTGTTATGGAAGCTTACGCGGAACCTTTCGATAAGGATGTTATCCATGTCCTTAAATCATGCACTAAAAGCGTCGTGTCAGCTTTGACCGGTATCGCTTTAAGAGAAGGCTATATTAAAAGCCTGGATCAAAAAGTCATGGATATATTTTCCGGTCAGAATATAAAAAATATGGATGATAATAAACGGCTGATAACAATTAAACACCTGCTGACAATGAGTTCGGGAATCACCCAGCAAGATGTAAATTCGAGTAGTTATTTAGGATCAACCAACTGGAGCCAATATTATCTCGACCAGCCGATGGTGGCAAAACCTGGAGAATTATTTGCTTATGATAACGCAGGGGTTAATCTGTTTATGTCAATTTTACATAAAACAAGCGGCATGAAAAATTCGGATTTTGCCGATAAATTTCTCTTCAAACCGCTTGGAATTACCAATTACTTCTGGTCGGCTGATCCGCAGGGAGATTATATCGGAGCAGGGGGATTGGCTATGACACCTATAGATATGGCCAGGTTCGGCTATCTCTATTTGAAGAAAGGAAATTGGAAAGGGAAGCAGATAATACCGGCCGATTGGGTTGAAACATCCATGTCAAGCCATATCAAACCATCGAAGTGGATATCATCCATAGAGCCGAATTGGATATCGGATAAAGGATACGGTTTCCTATGGTGGGAGCTGCAGTTTGGCGGTTTTACGGCAGTCGGCTATGGAGGGCAGTATATAATGGTCATTCCTGAAAAGGACATGGTAGTTGTAGTTACCTCAGGTTTTTCCCTTCAAGATGCAGGAACGCCATTAATTTTTTTAGCTGAAAAATTCACAAACGAATCCTACGTTTCCAGAAGCAGTCTTCCGGAAAACCCGGCAAAACAAGCTAAGCTTGCAGCAGCCATCTGGAATTTTGATAATCCAACAAATGATACAAATATTACTATTCCTGAAATGGCGAAAAATATTTCCGGTAAAAAATATATCATATATCAGAATCCACAGAATCTAAAATCCGTTATCTTAAGCTTTAATGGAAACAGTGAAAGCATTTGCGAAATCAATTGGCCCGATAATTTAAAAATATCGGTAGGATTAGATGGGAAATATCGGGAAAATAATCCTTACAATGATTTACATAAACGGTTATTTACACGTGGAAAATGGATAAATAAAAACACTTTTGTTTTAGAAAATTATACTCCATGGGTTGACAGTAGTAAAATTCAATATATACTTCAATATAAAGATGATAAACTTAAAATAACAGCAGAATCAACTATTGGAGAATGGGTATGGGAATTTACAGGTAAGATAGAATAATAACTGTCAAATGTGAATTCAAAACAGCCTTAAATATTTCAAATAGGAGGATTATATGTCTAAAGCCATTGGTTTCGGTAAGGTTCAACCGGTAAACAGGTTGAATGGTTCAATGCCCAGGATAGGAATCAGACCGGTTATTGACGGGCGCAGAAAAGGTGTGAGAGAATCACTGGAAAAACAAACTCTTTATATGGCTAAAAGAGTAGCAAAAGTACTGGAAGAGGAATTAAGACATTCAAACGGTCTACCTGTGGAATGTGTGATTACGGATATTATAGGCGGGGGAGCAGAAGCAGCTAGGGCAGCGGAACTATTCGCAAGAGAGAGAGTTGGTGTATCTATTTCAGTTACTCCCTGCTGGTGTTATGGAACTGAAACGATCGACATGGATCCTTTCCTGCCGAAAGCAATATGGGGCTTTAACGGTACTGAAAGACCCGGCGCAGTTTATCTGGCTGCGGCTTTAGCCGGCCATGACCAGAAAGGGCTTCCGGCTTTCGGAATATATGGGAGAGATGTACAGGATGCCGGAGACAATAAAATACCGGACGATGTAAAAGAAAAATTGCTGAAATTCACTAAAGCGGCGCTGGCTGTTGCTACAATCCGGGGCAAATCCTATCTTTCCATGGGAAGCGTGTCCATGGGGATTACCGGTTCGACGGTGAACCCGGATTTTTTCCAGGATTATCTTGGAATGCGTAACGAATATATCGATATGTCGGAATTCATCCGCAGGATTGATGAAGGAATTTTTGATAAAGAGGAATTTGAAAAAGCAATACAATGGGTCAAAAAATACTGCAAGGAAGGCAAAGATTTAAATCCAAAAGAAATCCAAACATCAAGAAAGAAAAAGGACCAGGATTGGGAAACGGTTGTAAAAATGAGTATGATCGCCAGGGACTTGATGACAGGGAATAAAAAATTAGCTGAACTCGGGTTCGGTGAAGAAGCTGAAGGGCATAATGCCATAATTTCCGGTTTCCAGGGTCAGCGTCAATGGACAGACCATTTTCCGAATGGCGATTTTATGGAGGCTATTCTCAATTCGTCATTCGATTGGAACGGAATAAGGGAGCCTTATCTTATTGCGACTGAAAATGATAGTCTTAATGGAATCGCAATGCTGTTCGGACACTTAATCTCAAAGTCTGCATCGATTTTTGCAGATGTAAGGACTTTCTGGAGCCCTGAATCGGTAAAAAGGGTCACCGGTAAGGCTTTAACCGGAAAAGCTGCAAATGGATTAATCCATTTGATTAATTCCGGCTCCGCGGCACTCGATGGAACGGGTGAACAGAAAGAAAACGGGAAATCCGTGATGAAGCCATTCTGGCATATCTCTCCCGATGAGGCAGAAAAATGCCTGAATGCTACAACCTGGATGCCTGCAGATGTCGGTTACTTCAGAGGTGGTGGTTTTTCATCCTGCTTTATCACAAAATCAGAAATGCCCGTCACTATGATTCGAGTAAATTTAATCAAAGGTCTTGGCCCTGTATTTCAGATCGCTGAAGGCTATACAATTAATTTACCCAATGATATTCATAGTATTTTGGATAAAAGAACCAATCCAACCTGGCCTACAACTTGGTTTGCACCAAATTTAACCGGAACGGGAGCTTTTAAAGACGTTTATTCCGTTATGAATTCCTGGGGAGCGAACCATGGAGCCATTAATTTTGGACATGTCGGCGGGGAATTGATAGCACTTGCTTCAATGCTTCGAATCCCTGTTTCCATGCATAATGTTCCCGAAGAAAATATTTTCCGTCCAAAAGCCTGGATGGCATTTGGAACAGCAGATCTGGAAAGCGCCGATTTCAGGTCCTGTAAGAATTTTGGGCCTCTGTACGGCCTTAAATAAATGATAGTGTATTAATATGACAAATATGCTTGCATGATTTTGGGTGGCCAGCGGAAGAGCGATTTTAAGGAGTCTTGAGAAGGAAAAGCTAAAATTCAGGAAGTACACAGTTTCCCACACAATATTTTTATATATCAACGCAAGTAACATTATTTTCAATATATATTTTCATGATTATTGATATTGGGCAAATGTTAATCTTATTAATACCAGTATTGCCATTTATAAATTTGAAGTTTCTTCACCAATATAGTCTGAAAACGATTTAAACTTTACTTCAAATTATCACAATTTATCTGACAAAGAATAATATTTCAAGAATTATTAGTTATTTTAATAAAATCCACCAATTGGTGGATATGAAAATCCACCACATAGTAGATGAAAAAGTAAATCATACTCAATAAACTTTATGTGAAAAGAAAAAGGAAAATTATTTATGAAACAACAGCTTAATGTATTTTGTATTTTGTTCTTTTTTTTATAATCTCTCCAGGTTATTCATAGGAAGATAAAATTTCAATAAAACGGGTAAAAATCCAGATTGATGATATCAGTTATTCCTGGGAAAATGAAATCCCTGAAAAAGATCCGCAGGGATTAACAGAACCCGCAACTGTCGTTTCATATTTATCCTTTAAACCGGGTAGTGTATTTTCTCTATCGGAATTGTCAAATGAAGTCCGTTTATCTCAGAAAAGACTCATAGATTCGGATTTTTTCTATGATGCAAAGGTTTTGATAATTCCGCCAAAATCGGTGAGTAATACAAGAACAATTTCTGTGATAATACAGGAAGGATTTCGTTACCGTTTCGGCGGAGATAAAGCTTATGGTTCTTTCGGGATGGATAATCTTTACGGGCAGAAAAAATCATACAGGATTCAAGCCGGTATTAATCTTTTTTCTGTTTCATACCTTGACGACCTAGCAAGATATCCTGTTTCATTAACATGGCTTCCGTCATTTTGGGGTTTAAATGCGGCATATATGAATTCAACTATGGACGAGGATAAGATAGCCGATTATAATACATTTTCCTTGAAATTTGACGCTGGTTATGCAATAAATCCTGATCAGCAGGCAGGTATAACTGCAGAAGGAAGACTATCGTTTATCAGCGGATTAACACAGGCGGATAATGGAATAGTACCGTCATCCATTAATAAAGATCTTGTCATTTCTGCTTTTTATAATTCAATATTTAATTATTACCCGGCACCGGCCGATGTTACTCTCTTCTTCAAACCGTCAGCAGGTATGCTCTTTGAAATTGGAGGAAATTCAAATATTCCACTTTTAACCTGCAATTCCGGAATAAAAACGGATTTTTTCAGACAATCGATCGATTTTCAGGCTTCTGCAGGTTATGCGTTTAATGAATTACCGATTTTATCAAGATTTGACCTTTTTCAAACCCCGGACCTCTCGGTACGCGCAGGGTATAGGCATTTCGACCTTCTTGCTGACCGGTTTGTTCTTTTCAATCTGGAATACCGCTTTCCCGTTACAGAGTTTTTCCTCCCTCCGTTCCTTAATATTAAACTGAAAGGTTTCCTTTATTCAGATCAGGCCTTTTTGGGGAATTATCATGAAGCGTCGGTATTTCCTCACTTTTTTGACGGTTATGGAGCAGGATTGAGATTGATTTTCGATAATCCCATTTTTGCCTATTTTTCATTTTCTTATGGAATAAGTCATTAGGGGTTTACCCGGTTTGTATTTACCGGTACTGCCGGTTATTAAATAATTAAATTTAAGTGGAGGAAAATTATGAAACGGTTGATGGTTCTTTTTATTTTTTTGTTTATTGGTTCAGGTACTGTTTATTCAGAGAATACACTTTTAAGAAAGGCTGAAGCTATAAATACTGAGGTTACAGCTAAGGCGCTGATAATTGAAATAAAGACTAATGGAGGAAAAGATAAGGAATTACTTCTCGGAATAATATACCACAATCTTGCACAGGCAAATCCGGGGAAATATCTTACCCTGGCTTTGACAAACCTTTTATCCGGCTACAATAAGACAACAAACGCACTAGCTTACGGATATTACGGCAGCGCATTGACACTTGAAGCCTCATTATACACCAAAAAAGGTAAAAAGAATGATTTCATAAAGGCATCTTCAGAGGTAATGGCAGGAAGCGATATTATTGACCAGATGGTAAAAAAAGAACCGGATAATATTGATCTCCGTTTTCTAAGGATCGGTAATATTATAGCTGTAGCGAAAGGTTCCCCTTTCAAGCGTTATGAAACCGCCAGGAAAGATCTGGATTATCTTACAAATTTGATGACAAATACTGACAACTATACAAAATCCTGCCTCTATTTATGGTCGGGAGAGATATACATGGGTATGAATCAGGGAAAAAATGCAGCAGAAAACCTGACTGAAAAAGCAATCGGGGATTTTGAAAAGGCGGTGGATGCGGCCCCCGATTCTATGTCAGCAGCCAGAGCAAAAACTCATCTGAAAGAACTGGAAGAATAGGGGTATATATGATTTTAGAAGCGTTATTTCTGGGTTTATCCACTGGCACTTACTGTGTTATGTATTGCGCACCTGTGGCCCTTCCATTCTTTGTTTCCGAAGAAATGAACCGGCAAAAGAATGCTGTTTATGTACTTCTCTTTATGGGGGGAAGGCTGGCCGGTTATATATTGACCGGAGCGATCCTGGGACTTGCCGGAGCATACGCATTGAAGTATATAGATCCTGAGCTTCAGCGGACACTTACTGCTTCCGGATTTTTTGTTGTCGGAATCCTCATGCTTTTGTCAGGTCTAATCCATAACTTTCCCGGACTGAAAATCTGTTCGACTCTCCGGAAGATAAGCCGGCCGGGTAGAAACGCCATATTTCTAGGATTCTTTACGGCGCTTAACCTCTGTCCGCCATTTTTTGCCGCAGCTTCCAGGGTTTTTGGCGCAAACAACGGAGTTTTACAGGGTATGGAATATTTTTTATTTTTTTATACGGGCACTTCAATATTTCTACTCCCGCTTTTCGGCGTCCATCTGTTCCAAAAAAAAATAGAGGCCGTGCGGACAGTTTCAAGAATGATACTCCTCCTTCTGGGGGGATATTTTACATTGATCCTGGGACTGTTTGAGATTTTGAGAATAAAATAAACAGGAAGTATTTATGATAGAAATAGTAAAACGATTCGGATTTAAGGTTTCATTGACTGTGACGGCGATTCTCTGCCTGATTATGGCGAATTTTCTTCATTTTTTAGTAGTATCCACAGCAACGGGTTTAAAGGAAACGGCCTCCTGGATATTCTTTATTTATTTTCTCCTAATTTATTTTATGATGCTTTATACCGGAAGGACCGCTTTTTTCAGACAGGTCATGTTTGTTTCTACAGCGATGCTTTTGGTACCGTCATTCGTAGCAATTTTATATGAAACACGCGGAAGTATGGCTGTCAATTATCAGGCGGTTTTAACAAATAGTAACCCGCTTTGCCATATTGTTATCCCATTTTTAATCCTACCGTATATTCTTATTAAATCCGTGATATATTCAGCCAGACCGGTCGGCGGATATGTATCAATTTACTCTATGCTTTTGATCTGGCTTCTTTCCACATTGTTCCTGGGTAGAGGATGGTGCAGCTGGGCATGCTTTTACGGGGGCTGGGACGATCTGTTTTCAAGGCTGAATAAAAAAGCCTTATTAAAGATCAACTGGGAAATTCCTAAAATTAAATATTTCAGCTTTGCCATGCTTGGTTTTACAGTGCTGGCTTCACTAATAACATTAACGAGTGTATACTGTACTTGGCTATGCCCCTTCAAGCTTGTTACCGAATATGCGGCAATTGACGGGCTGAAAACATATTTAGCGGCGATAATGTTCATATTAATTTTCTTTACTGTTGTAGCAGTGTTACCACTTCTAACACGTAAACGGGTTCAATGTACTGTATATTGTCCATTTGGAGCTTTTCAAAGCCTCTTGAATTCCATCAGTCCTTACCGGATTAGTATAGATACCGAAAAATGCAGCCGTTGTATGCGCTGTGCTGAGATATGTCCCACATCATCCATAGCCAGAATAAATATTGAGGAAAAAACCGGTAAACCAGGCCTTACCTGTACAAAATGCGGCGAATGCGTGGACGCTTGCCCCAGTCAAGCAATATCATACAATTTTGGCGGCCGTTCCTGCTCTGAAAAAACAATATTTAAGATATGGATAGACAGGCTTTCTTCAAAACCAGAATGGGCAGGACATCTCAGCATTTTTGTACTGAAAACACTTGATGAGATTCTGTCGCCCAAAGTTTTATTCACTTTCACTGCTTTTCTTCTGGGAACAGTTCTTGGCTTCCGGTTTTGGTGTCGGGACAATAGAACGTTTATTGAATCTTGTTCTGCATGGTTCATTTTTATTAAAATAAAAAGGAGAACTCTGTGAAAAGTTTTATATATATTATCCGTCTGTTTTTTTTGATACTTTTAACTTTAAGTATCCCTTTTTTTTTTGCTAATTTCCAGATCATTATAAACTTTGCCGATAGAATTTTTCATTTAAAACCTAACCCGGCTTTCAGCGGCGGCGAAGTTATGGCGGTATTTATGGACGATTTTAATGATGATAACGGAGCCGGTAAATTAAGTTATCCTGCAAATCCCGCTTACCGGCCTGAAGGAACACTGGACCTTGTAAAATATGAAGTTTACCGTCCGCAGATAAACGCTCCATGGAACCCTGAAGGTGAGAAGGATTATTGGCAGATTGGGCTTACATTTCAGAATATGACCAACACAACGGGCAGTATTCATCCATTTTCACAGGCTGTTATAGAAGTCTATATCTGTTTCGGAGGAATTAATGAGGGTTCCACTAAAACATATTTTCACGACTCAGCACTTGTGAGCTTTGATAGTAAGCATTCATGGGATATAATGATTCATATTGACGCATATCATAAAACCGGTACGCTCTATTCTTACGATCATTCCCTGGAATTGCCCGTACCGGTTTATGTGATTCCCGATAAAAACAAAGTCCTTGCTAGAATACCATTGAACAATAAATTAACAGATAAGATTCTGGACGGCAGAAAGACCTGGCATTATGTTCTGATCGGCGCTTATGATGGGCTTGAGAATGGAAATTTCATGAGGGTTGGTCTAAAACCGGTCCGTAATTCAGGCGGCGGGGCATTATCAAA
Organism: uncultured Spirochaetota bacterium; assembly: GCA_963783575.1. Classification (GTDB taxonomy): domain Bacteria; phylum Spirochaetota; class Brevinematia; order Brevinematales; family JAOACQ01; genus CAWEAK01. Next base: position 118,118 of record CAWAOD010000014.1, read on the forward strand.
ATACACACCAAGGGTTTATGATATTTTAGTTCCTGAAGGAAAAAATCAAAGTGAAATACTTGCTAATTTTAATGAGAAAAAAAGCAGCTATGCAGTTCTCTATCCGATTGAAGTAGATCAGAATGAGAAGCCTGCTGAAAAGATGATTATAAATGAAAAATCAGCAATATTACGAAAAGCAATAGAAAATAAAAAAGCAGTTGATGCTCAGGCGGCAATTGATAAACTATTAAATCTTGAAAAAGAAGGAGCCGGATATGCAGAACTTTCAGCGGCAGCTTTCTTTGCAGGGGATGAGGGTAAAGCCTGGGAATTCTGTGTTAAGGCTTTGAAAGAAAATCCTGATAACCCGATGGTTCTTGCCTTCAGAGGAGCATTGACCGCAAAGAAAGCCGGAATTGAAAAATCGCCAGGGAAAGCGATAAAAATTGTTTATATAGCCTATCGTGACCTTAATAAATCCGTTGAAACTTCCAGGGACGATGCTTCATTAATAACCGCATTGATATGCAGGGGCGAAGTATCAATGGCAGTCCCTGAAATGGTATTCCAGAAGAACTTTCAGGGGAGTCTGGATTTTAAGAAAGCCGCTTTGCTCTGGAAATCTTACGGCGCTTCTTCCACAGAACTTGCCGACCTTTTTATAAAAGCTGCTGTCTGTTATGAAAATTCAGGATTCCGGGAAGAATCTGGACTGGAATTTTACCGTGCTAAAAGTTTTACCAATCTATCTGCTTATGCTCAATATGAACTTTATAGACATGGTTTTTGAGGGGAAACCTTTTTTCTTGCCAAATGTGTCCCGTCTTCTTACAATAAAATATCTTGTAATGAAGAGGGCGGGATGCTGCATATCGGGATTTTCTATTGGTTTATTTCTTTTACTATGGGATTCGGTTCAATACTATTAGCATTTGTTGTTTATTTAAAAGAAAAAACCATAATCTTACGGTATTATTTAGAAATGATGTTTTGCTTTACACTGCTGGTAGTTTCCCAGACCCTGGTATTTTATTTCCGGAATATGAACCTGTTTCCCGGGATGATCATCTGGCTGTTCAGCCTGACTTATATCGGATGCTGCGGTTTAACAGCAGCTTTTCCGCGGATGGCGCATTCGCTTTTAAATATTAAGGGAAGAAAATGGCTGGAAAAAACTGCCGCTATCTTGGCATTTGTCATGATTATACTTTATTTTGCGACACTCCGGACAAGATTCAACAACTGGATTATTAACACTAATTTTATATTGATGACTTTTTCGATCCTTTACATTATTCTTTCCAATATCATCCGTATGGGCATTCAGAAAAAGGGGAAAGTGGAAAACACAGTTTTTACGTTATCCATATCAATAATTACCCTCATTTTAATGCCGGCTTTTATAATGCTGGATTTTTTTTATGATTATATTCCGTTTATCCATCCTTATATTCTCAAAGGCTTTTATACACTTCCGGGATTTTATTTTATCTGGAACCTGCTTTTTCTAATCCAAATGATGAAACAACAGCTTCAAATAAAAACTAAAGTGTTAGCTTTTGAAATAAATGAAACAAATTTAAGCAGATTCGATTTATCCGTCCGGGAAATTGAAATTTTAAAGCTTCTTATACAGGGTTTCAGCTATAAGGATATTGGAAAAAAAGTTTTTATAGCTCCATCAACAGTAAAAACACATGCAATTCATATTTATCAAAAAACCGGGGCTAAAAACAAGATAGGGCTGATTCATCTGTTAAATAAATAACATATTTATTTATTTGACTGGATTGACAATTAACCGCAAGCCCCTGAATTAATTTATGGGGTAAGGGCGTAATACCCCGTTGCGTCAAAAAAAAAGGTACTCAAAATTGTATCGTTGCTTCATAAATAAAACCTACTCCAAATTTATTATCTGAATCATACTTTTTTTTACGGATATTCCATAATTTTCTTTGATATTGCGATATCCTTTTTCTAAGATCATATTAATCCAATCCTTCATGAACTTTTTTCAACTTACCCTTTCTTTTAGCAGAGATAGCCGGATGTTCCATTAATCTCTGGCAAGGCGTTTTTATATCATTTGTTTCTTTCTGACTTTACTACCAATCCTTTCTTTTTCAGTCAACTTCATCACTGGTAGAAAATGGTTAGTATAAAGACGAAGAGACGTGTAGAGTTCATTCAAAATAATAACTTCTTTTTCCGTATCATATCGTAAATAACCCACAGTTTTCCGGACTACAGAATAGTTTTTTGTTCTATATAACAGTTGTCATTGGACCTTGTGCTTCGCCCTCTGGTAAACTTGATGCTGTGTTCCTCACAAAATTTTTTCAAATGATGATTGATGAATTCAGCTCCTGTATCTGAATCCAACCCTAAAATCTGAAACGGAAGCTGACCAATAACATTTTCAATGCCCTCTTTCGTCCAGATAGCGGCTTTGTTCTTTATGGCAAAAGTTTCTGTCCAGCCGCTGCATACATCTACCATATCCAACGTCTGGGCAAAATCACCCTGACTATTACCGCCTTCATGGCCGACAAGGTCTATCTCCATAAAGCCAGGCATATTTGCATCCCAATCCGGGGGAAAGTTTACCATTTTTTACAAACAAAAACAAACCTCAAGAAATTATAAATTAAACGGCATGTTTCATCCAGAATTCTTATTATAAACTTTTCGCACCCCTTGAGGCGTGCCTATTTCATCGCTCCATTGGAAATAAGAAGTTCCGATATATCCTTATAACCTTTTTCAATTGCCAATCGGAGCGGGGTGTAGCCATACAAATCTTTAAAATTGATGTCAGCGCCTTTGGAAATTAGCAGTTTCACAATATTTATGCGGTGATATTCTGTTGCTTTATTCAATGGAGTCCTGCCATAATCTTGTTTACTTTAGCGCCGCCTGAAACAAGCTTTTCCACAATATCTTCCTTTCCACTTTCCACCACACATATCAACGGAGTGTAAAGACGTCTATTTATGTACCCAGCCGGGGGTGCCCAACTACTATTTAAGGATATATTTACATCGGCTCCTCTAGAAATAAGCATTTCATCGAGGCTCATAAAGGTTGACTCAATCAAATTTCTCATAATTGTTTCCTATAAGAGACTTTACTTTATGAGATAAATTACTTCTGGTATCATAGGTTGTCAAATAAAACTTAGACAAGATCAGGAGGTGTGGATCCTTGGCAATTTTAACAAAATAAATTCCTCTCAACAGATGATAACCATAACAATTATATATGGTTTGTCTCGAAGATCGATTGTTTTTATATTTAATTATATTATAGAGATGATAAATGATTAAGGAATTACCTCTTATCTTTTTCCCCGATCGATCCGCATTTCATAACTGGCTGATTGTTAATTACGATTCCGAAGGTATATGGGGTTACCTTGGAATTTCCGATGTCAATCCAAATATTTTATTTGATCGGATTCTGTAATTATTTATCAGATAAGACTTAACGTACTAAATTATCCGAATTCCAAGGTCAACCCTTATGGAACTTTCACTGTTACTCTTGATATTACAAAATATACAAAGGTGAAGATTTTTTCTGAAATTGGGAAAAAGACCAATTTGTTTGTCAGATTTTCTACTGTCACCGGGGAAAGAAGCACAGCCGATCCACACCCAATCCATAAATGGTGATTATTTCCCGTATCTACCTTACCTGTTAATAGTTTTAAACTATAAGTTCATTTTTTTCAATTCCTGCATGGGTCTGCATCAGCTTTATGGACCGCTATCTTTAATCCGTATTGTTTCTGAAGGTAGGCACAGTTTCCGATGTGATCGAGGTCGCCGTGAGTAATTATAACCAGTTTGATATCACCGGGCGCAATGCCTTCCTAATCCAGCATTTTTAAAAGCCTGATCCGGCTCATTGATAATCTGGTGTCTATGAGGAACGGCCCGTTATCGGTTTTTACCAGTTATGCGTTTACCATCCCAAGGGCGAGATGTTTAATTTCCATTTTCCACTTCCAGATTTAAATTTTACTTTAAGAATAATTCTTTTTCAACAAGCGTGCCCCTTTGGTTCGTCAAGCTCACCAACCGTCCCCGCAGTTTACGGAGTTTATCCCGAGCAAGCCGCGGGGCTGCCTATCAATTTGGCTTCCCGCTATTCTGCATTTATAATACCTCGCAGTGCTTGCACTGTGGTTTGGCAGGCTCACCAACCAAGCTTGTCGAATGAGGGCTGCGGGGATAGTTTATTCTCGAAATCCAGAAAATCCAGCAAACCCTCCGGTAAAATTTTAACGCATTATTTACTATAAAATAAACCCGCTGAAAAATCAATCGGTTTTTTATAATTTTAACATTTATTTATGTCCCAAACTGAGCGATTTTTTAATAAATACCAAAAACAGGTTTATAAAAGCCAAAATTTATAAAAATTTGGATATATTTTTTTGTCACCGGTTAATTTGCCGAATTTATGCGTTTGAAAGCACTAAAATCATCAATCTCTGAGATATTTTCAATTTTTGGCGCAATACCCCCTTATTAATCCATGAAAACAGAGCGCATCTTTAAATCGGGGTAACCGTTCCGCATTTCTCCCACAAATCTAACAATTTAAACCTGTCAACTACTTCTTCCCTGAATTTTAAAATAGCCCGCCCGCCTGTTTTAACAATCTTTCCCGCAATATCAATAAATATTCGCCTGACCGTATCCGGATAACTTTCCACTGGTATTTCCGGTATATCCATATCCGCCTGATAAGCCGACAGCAGATTATACGCTATTATCGATAAAAAATAATATACACCGTTTGATACAAAACTCTTAAACGGCAGTGTTTCATCCACGAATTCTTTTATTCCACGGTTCACCAGTTCATCTTTTGCCCTCAGATGATAGAGCCTCACTATTTCCTCTGCCGTCATATATTTCACAAGCCCCTTTTCTTTCAATACTTCCGCTTCTTCAAGATTTGTATAAATAATATTTTCAGGCCTGTCGAACGCTAATCTGAAAACCCCGTCTTCACATTCATATTTGGTATAAATGGCACGGTATCCCTTTTCCCAGCTATCCCGTCTGTCCCGAAAGTCCAGGTATTCAATTACATCTCCTTTTTTCTCAAACCTTCTCCATTCTTCCGGCAATCGCTTCATCAAATCGAGTTTGATTGAATCCAGTATTCTCCCGCCGCATATAAAGAACAGTTTCAGGTCTTCCAGCTTCTTAAAATACTTTTGGTCAAAAAACCCGCTATCAGACACAACGATAATCGGCACCTCTTTGTCATAGCATTTCCGGATTTCCTTCACTGTTTCTTCCAGCATTGTAAACAGATCGTCACCGTGATTCGGGGATTCGCTTCCTTCGTGGAACGCCAGGTTCACGATAAAACCATTCCAATACATATGCAGCGGATGATACCCGTTAACCTTTTTGTAGGTATAAGTCACGCCGTTTCGCTTTTTAGCGTCATCATTATTCAGTACCATCGTATCAAGTCCGAGAATAATAACTTTCGGGTTCTTTATCTTGAGACGCCAGACAAAAAGCTTAATTAGAATCTTTTGAAGCTCTTTAAACATTGTCTTTTTTACCACTGAAAAAATCTCTTTATCACATGGGATGAGCACATATTGTCTTTGCTGCATTCAATGGCCTTTCTGTGCCCGATATCATTTGCCAATTCATCAAACCGGGTCATGGTAAATTTGCTTCCATCTATGAAAAACAGCATCAATTGAGAAATAATTTTTTCTATATCTTTACCTTTGCGGCTCTTGCGAATTCCCTGAAATACTTCGCTGATCAGGGGAATAACTTTAATATTCTTGAGATATCTCAGGACAAACGTAAGCCCGCCGCGGCTGGTAAGACAATCTTTCGTTATGCCGATTTTTTGAATCTCATTTCCCTGAATTTTGCGATTTTTATTTTTTTCAGTCATAATTTACCTGCTTTTGCACCCAATGGGTGTTATTCCGGGGTAAGGATGGCTGTAACCATTTCCTTACCCCATTTTATTTTGGCATGGTTTTATTTTTATGGATAGTTAAGAATCGCTCAGTTTAGGTATGTTTATTAGCCGGTGAATTATAATTTTCATAATTTTATTGACATGGATTCATACAGTAATATATTTTTCACAAATTTGAAAGGATAAGTCAGGATGATTTATAAATAATTGCAAAATTATCCATTTTATCATTCTGAACTAAAACCTAATTTTGAATTATCTTTTAATCTGCAAAAAATACAAAAATACCACGGCTTTTTTTTGCAATTTAAATAATTTCCCGGTACACACTACCATTAGCTCAAGACAAATACCCTGTCAATAATTGAAAATCAAATTTTTAAAGGTTTCATAATATGGAAAATCTAAAAACAAAATATACCTTTCAATACGGCATTTTATTTCCAGTGGTTTTCATTCTCGGATACATCTTCAGTTTTATTCAATACCAGTCAATCAGGAACAGCCTTATCGACCCGTATAATTCTATCATTGATTACAGAGTCCTGATGGGCATTTCCATAGTAAATATCTTTTTTCTGATTCTGTTTTACAAAAAGACCATAAATGTCCTCTTCCTTACAATACAATTGATTTTACTTCTGTTTATAATTACACTGTCAAACAACAATCTGGCAATAACGGTCATACTTTCCTCTGTCTTTCTTTTTTCATCCGGATATTATCTTAAAAAACCAGGTAATTTATTTTTTACTGTTTTCGCAAGTTTTTCCATACTTTGTTTCCAGCAGTCCATTAACATTGATAATATTCAGACTCCGACAATCAATGCCCGGGAATTTATCATGCTGTTATTTCTGTTTATTTTAATTCTTATCCTCAATTATATTATTTCTTCAATAATAGAATCATATGAGTCGCTCACTGAAGTAATAGAAAAACAGAAAAATACAATAATTAATTTAATAGAAACCAATGTCGGCATCCAGAAATACGCTCTGAATAAAAAGGAAGAATTTGAAAATGCGGAAAGGTTGAGGATAACACGCGATATTCATGATACCATCGGCTATGTTCTCACGAATAATATTATGCTTATCAGAGCCTGTTCTTATTATGTTCCCAGGAGATTAAAAAAAGCCCAGACTTTTTTAAGCGACGCTCTGACAAACGCTCAGAACGGACTCAATGAGACAAGAAGCATATTAAGAAAACTCCATAGTTTCAACAGGATAAAGGGAATCGAGGAGATCGTTAAAATAATCAAGCTCTTTAAGGAATCAACAGGCATTGAAGTTAATTATAATTTCGGTAATACAAAAGGAACCTGGGGAAGTCAGTTGGATTATGTTTTTTTCCGGATAATACAGGAAGGGCTGGTGAATTCGGTCAAACATGGCAGGGCCACCAGAATATCCGTTTCGTTCTGGCAGACTGATAAGGAAATTTTATTAAGCATTTCCGATAACGGCAGAGAGCTCCAGGATGGCGAAATTAAAAAGGGAATCGGATTACAGGGTATGGAAGAAAGGCTTTCCCGTTTTAACGGAAAACTTGATGCTCAAAGTTACCCTCTCGGTTTTACTTTAAATATTTCGGTGCCTTTGGAATCTATAGAAAAAGAGGAGATAAATGAAATTAATCAAGCTGATGTTTGTTGATGATCAGAAAATATTCATCGAAAGCCTAACCCAGATCTTGAAAAAAATCGCGAAGTTCATCAGGGTCACATCGTTTGCCTTCAACGGCAAAGAAGCGGTTGAAGCTGTGGAAAAAGATATTCCAGATATGATAATTATGGACATCCGCATGCCAGTAATGAATGGAGTGGATGCTGTAAAATTGATCCATCAGAAACATCCGGACATCAAAATTATCATGCTGACCACCTATGATGATGATGAATATGTAAAAGATGCGTTAAAATATGGGGCCAGCGGCTACTTATTGAAGGATATACCAATAGAAGACCTGGTAACACAGATAAAAATTGTCTGTACCGGTAAGGTCGCGCCTATTTCCCGGAGCGTTCTGGAAAAACTGACGCATAATATCTCAGAAACAGATACCGCAGAAGCCCCTTCCTGGCTTGATGAACTGAATAAAACCGAAAAGAAAATATTAAAACTCATAGCTGAAGGAATGGATAATAATGAAATTACGGAAAGGATTTTTCTGGCCGAACAAACTGTCAGAAACTATATCCATAAAATATATGAAAAAACCGGTGTCCAGAACCGGACCCAGGCTCTCAAAACAGGCCGGAAATATATCAGTTTCCTTTAAACAGGGGGCTTAAGCCCTTTTTTCTATGAGATGTTTTCATGGTACAAATTCGGTACAAAATAAGTATTTTTAATCCTATTCAAAACCGGAAATAAAAACTACAATTTATCTGACTTTTTCAAATGCTTAATGAACTAATTCATCAAATGGGAAAAGATTCGGAATAAAATTGTAGACTGAAATTTCTCAATAAAGGAGGAAAACATGAAGAGATTTTTGTTGGTTCTGGTTTCGGCTTTCCTGGTTTTTTTTACCGCTTCAGTTCTTACTGCTGATAATGTAAAGCTGACTTTTGTTTACTGGGGAAGCCCTAACGAGGATATTGCTATGAAAGACGCTTTCAAGGCGTTTGAAGCTGCAAATCCTGGGATTACGGTCGAACCGATGTATATCCAGGGCGATATTTCCGGTACCGAATACGCGGCTAAACTAAGGGCTATGGCTCAGGCTGGGACCCTGCCCGATCTCGGGTATTTCAGGCCGGATCAGTTCGGCGAGTTTGCCGCGGCTGGTTATATGATGGATCTGACATCAATGGTTGAAACTGAAAACCTTAAAAAGGATTATCTCCCTCAGGTATGGCTGAAAGTGAATAATAAGATTTATGGTGCTTATACCGCTGCGGAATGCCAGGTAATGTTTTACAATAAGGATGTCCTGAAAAAAGCCGACGTTCCTATACCACCGGCTGATTATGCAAAGGGATGGAAATGGGACCAGTTTGTTAAATATCTTAGAATGGTCACAACCGATGCTAACGGCAAACATCCAGATGACAAGGGATTTGACTCAAAGAGGATTTCAACATACGGCGTCAGCTACCAGCTCTGGCATGCAATGCTTACGCCGCCTTTGTGGAGCGGCGGTGGCGCAATCGTTTCAGCCGACGGGAAGCATTTCCTGATGGATTCCCCGGAATCGGTAGATGTAATACAGAAAATCGCAGACCTGATTAACAAAGAAAAAGTAATGCCTTATACAAGCCCTTCTTCGACATCGCAGGCAGGGCTTCCCGCACCCCCGGTAATGCTGGCAAATGGTCAGCTGGGTTTTTATATTACCGGACAGTGGGAACTTCTTGATATCGCGAAAATGAATTTTCCGATGGGTATCGGAGCACTGCCGATAATTAAGAAACCTGCTCAGATGTATATCAGCGGAGCTTCAGTTATTTTTAAAGCTACAAAACATCCTAAGGAAGCCTGGCTTTTGCATAAATGGATGATGACCCCGGATAAGACTTTAAACCTATACACAAGCGGTTTATGGATGCCTACAAAAGCTTCCTGGTATAAAGATCCTGCCGATCTTAAAAAATGGACAGACAATAATGTTCATCCCGCGGAATTCAAGACGGCAGTCCTGGATTCCATGAATGTCGCCGATCCGATTCCCGAAGTTGTTGTTAAAAATTATCCCCAGATAATTAACGAATGTGTAAGCCCGCAGCTTGATAAAGTATGGCTGGGCGAAATTTCCGCTAAAGAAGCGCTGAAAACAGCAGGCGACCTGGTCAGAAAGCAGAATTTAATGCAGGGTACCTGGTAAAAATACAAAATAATTAATATTAAAATACTGAAACGTGTTAAAACACGTTTCAGTATCGAATTTATTCAGGAGTTTTTAATGAATGAAAACGGTTCTAAACAGAAAAATATAATTATTATAAAAAAAAATAGCGGATTTTTGTCCCGTTACAACAATTTTTGGGGGTGGCTTTTCCTGACGCCTGTTGTGCTGGGTCTTTCGCTATGGGTGGCTTTCCCGCTGGGATTAAGCTTATTTACAAGTTTTACAAAGTGGGACCTGATTACCAAACCGGTTTTTATCGGGTTCAGAAATTATGTCGATATGTTTACCAGCGATCCGCTTTTCGGACAGTCGGTTTTCGTAACGCTGTATTTTACCATTGCAGGCGTCTCGTTACAGATTATACTGGCTTTTGCCGCCGCGCTGCTGCTGAATACAAAAGTTAAGGGCATGAATTATTTCCGGACGATGTTTTATATGCCATCACTTGTCCCGGTAATCGTTTCTTCCGCTCTCTGGATGTGGCTGTATAATCCTCAGTTCGGACTCTTCAATATTTTGTTAACTTCTCTTGGTTTTTCTCCGCTTAAATGGGTTTACGGTATAGGTTCTGTAATACCCAGTCTGATCTTGATGAGTGTCTGGGGAATTGGAAATATCATTATCATTTTTCTTGCGGGTCTGCAGGACATATCGAAAGAGTTGATTGAGGCCGTGGAAATTGACGGTGGAAACCTATGGCACAGGTTCAGGCACATTATTCTGCCCTTGATGACGCCGACAATCCTTTACAATATAGTGATCGGTATCATCAATGGCTTCCAGACATTCACACAGCCCTATATAATGACGAATGGAGGTCCCGCGAACGCCTCTCTTTTTTATGTTCTGCATCTTTACAAGCAGGCGTTCCTTTATTCAAAAATGGGCTATGCCAGCGCGATGGCCTGGTTTGTATTTATTATGACAGGTATAATTTCGATCATTATCTTTAAAACATCCTCGGGATGGGTATTTTATCAAGGAGACGGCAAATAATGAAAAGGAAAAATAAAAACAAATCCTATTTTACCATTATGGTTTATTTTTTTCTGGTCATTTTTTCCCTTTTCTGCGTTTTTCCTTTAATCTGGCTGATCAGGAGCTCATTAATGAATTCGCGGGAAATTTTTACCCTTCCTCCGTTATTATTTCCCGCGGTTCCGAGCTGGAACAACTATCTCGATTTGTTTAAAGTTGTTCCATTTGTACGGTATTTTTTCAATACAGTTCTTATTGTTTTAATTAATGTAGCGGGCGCTCTGATGAGCAACACCATTATAGCTTACGCGTTCGCCAGAATCAGGTTCAAAGGCAGAACTATTATGTACGGGTTATGTATCGCAACACTGATGCTACCGCAAACAGTTACCATGATCCCACTTTATATTGAATGGACAATATTCCATGGGATAAACACATACGCGCCGTTAACTGTTATGTCATTTTTCGGAAACGCCTTTTACATATTCATGCTTCATCAGTTTTTCAAAACCATCTCGATCGAATACGATGAAGCGGCTTTTGTGGACGGCGCAAACCACTTCCAGGTACTCACAAGCGTAATAGTCCCGATGTCAAAACCGGCTTTAGCTGTAGTAGTGATCTTTACTTTTATGTCTTCATGGAACGATTTTATGGGGCCTTTCCTTTATATAAGCGACCAGAGTAAATACACCCTTTCTCTCGGCTTGAAATACTTGATATCGGGCTACTCGGTAATCGGACAATGGCAGGTTTTGATGGCGGCCTCTGTCCTGATTGTATTGCCGGTAGCGCTTTTGTTCTTCTTTATGCAGCGTTATTTTATAGAAGGTCTGACAATGGGCGGTTTGAAGGGATAATTAAAATAAATTGGAGATTCTTATGGGTCAAGATACACAGGAAATAAACCTTAAAGATATTAAAATTAAGGATGATTTCTGGACAAAATACCAGGTTCTGGTTTATAAAAATGTAATCCCTTATCAGTGGGATGTTATCAACGATAGAATTCCCAATATTGAACCAAGCCATGCGGTTAAAAACTTCAAAATCGCGGCTAAACTTGAAAAGGGAGAATTCTACGGCTTTGTTTTTCAGGATTCAGACCTTGCAAAATGGCTTGAAACATTTAGTTACAGTCTGATGATACATCCGGATCCTCTGATGGAAAATAATGCCGATGAGGTAATTGACATAATCGAAAAAGCCCAGCAGCCAGACGGTTATCTCAACACATATTTCACCATCAGGGAGCCGGGTAAACGGTTTACCAATATGCATGAAGCACATGAGCTATACTGCGCCGGCCATTTTATTGAAGCGGCAGTCGCTTATTATAATGCGACAGGCAAGAGAAAACTGCTGGAAATAATGTGCCGTTATGCTGATTTAATTGATCGGACGTTCGGTCCTGAACCTGGAAAATTGAAAGCATATTGCGGCCATCCGGAAATAGAGCTTGCGCTGGTTAAACTATACCAGACTACCGGCGAGGAAAAGTATTTGAAACTCAGTAAATATTTTATCGATGAAAGAGGCAGGGAGCCTTATTATTTCGATCTGGAATTTAAAAAGAGGGGAGGAACCTATATACTTCCTGAATTCCGCGGTTTCGACCGGAAATATCTCCAGGCACATCTTCCGGTAAGAAAGCAGACTACTGCTGAAGGCCATGCCGTCCGCGTAACATATCTGTTTTCCGCTGCCACAGACATCGCCCGCCTCACATGGGACCTGGAACTTAAGGAAGTATGCGGAAAAATCTGGAATAATATAACTTTAAGAAGGATGTATATTACCGGAGGTATTGGTTCAGCATCTTACGGAGAAGCATTTACCTGTGATTATGACCTTCCCAATGATACTATGTATACCGAAACCTGCGCGTCTGTCGGGATGGTCTTATTTGCTTACCGGATGCTTAAGCTGGAAGCAGACAGGCATTATTCGGATATAATGGAACTACAGCTTTATAATAATGTATTAAGCGGAATTTCATTAGACGGTACACGATATTTTTATGTAAATCCACTGGAAATATGGCCAGAAAGGTGTGAAAAAAACCCCGGCTTAAAACATGTCAAGCCTGTCAGGCAGCCCTGGTATGCCTGCTCCTGTTGTCCTCCCAATGTATCAAGACTTATTGCTTCCCTCGGAATGTATATTTATACAATTATGGAAAATCAAGTTAATATTCATCTTTATATCGGAAGTGAAGCCGGGCTGAATATCGGTGGAAATTCTGTAAAAATCACACAGAAAACCTCGTATCCGAATGAAGGGATTGTTCAGATTAAGATCGGTACGGAAAAAACTCAGTCTTTCTCAATAAATTTAAGGATTCCGGGATGGTGCAAAGAATTTTCCTGTATAATAAACGGTGAAAGTCAAACAGACCGGAAACAGGAAAAAGGTTACCTGAAAATTGACAGAGTTTGGTCTGACGGTGATATGGTGGAGCTAAACCTGAAAATGCCTGTAACTTTAATCTATTCTCATCCAAAAGTCAGAAGTACCGCTGGAAAAGCAGTAATTCAGCGGGGGCCTGTTATTTATTGTCTGGAAGAAGCGGACAATGGCCCGGACCTTCAAAATATCAGCCTTGCAGATAATCCTGACTGGAAAACTGAATTTAAACCTGACCTACTGGGAGGAATTGTAATTGTCAAAGGCAGTGCTTTCCGCTCCGAGGAAAGCCAGTGGGACAACTCAACTCTTTATGGACCTATAGAAATTGATAAAAAATCGGTCGAAATAACGGCTATTCCTTACAGCCTTTGGTGCAACCGTAAGCCGGGAGAAATGATAGTCTGGATTAAGAAATGTTAATCCCAATAACGTGATTGAAAATTCATGAATTACATTTTTTCCATAAATAATGTTTAATATACAGGCTAATCTCTAGGAAAATTTATAATTCCTACTTTCCGGCAGGTCATATGGCAGCAGGCTTTTTTTTCGAGACTTGTGCTGAGCTTATCGAATGTATACCGAGCCCCCTATATATTTGAAATGCTTTCCAGGACCATTGTTACCCCGGGCCTATGCGCCTTTATAACAAGAGCTCGCGGAGAATCCTCCACCCAGAAAGCGCCTTCCCTGGCATACGCATCCAAAAGCTTACCGAGAAACGGATCGGCGCAGGTAAAACCAATTTTGATAGTATTAAATTTTCCGGCCGGCGTTTCGATCGTTTCCTTTCCAATATAACGTACATAACACGGGATTGCTTCTTTCAGGGCAAAGGGCTCGACCAGTAGCAGAATCCCGCCGCCCATAATGTCCAGAAAGCGCATTCCTACCCATATGAAGGCCATAGAATTATAAACCGGATACTCCTTTTTAATTCTGACCTTGCTGAATGTCCTCTTCAATTCATAGCCGTCCCAGAGCTGTTGTTCATAATTCACCTTCTCATTGTCCGGGTCAACTTTCAGATCAAAGGCCATTATCCCGGTCTTATTATACTTTTTTATAGATTTCAGCTGATTATCATAATCTTCAATCATGGAGCCTGTTTCCAGTGAAACGGAGATAAAACCGTTATATTTACTGTAATCGGAGGGTAACTGGTCCGAAGTACCTGCATTAATAGTCTGGTAAAATATTTTCACATATTTTTCGGCTTTATTGACCTTTGACACGGTATAAAAGTATTCGGAAATTTCCCCGTTTACGTAACTCCTGTATTTTAAATATTCCCCATCCGCAATAATGATTTTTGCCGGCTTCATAGCGGGGATATCATCTCTGGAACCCATCGCGGATATTTCTCCGGCCGTCAGCATCATCCATATGGAAATTATCAGAATCCCTATTTGTTTCTCTTTCATTTTTTTTCCTCCTGATTAGTTTCATCTCAAAAATAATAGCGCAAAATTTGCCGGAATACAATAGGAATCATGATTCATTTTCAATAGGAAAAACGGTCTATTTTTTCTCATACTGGATCTGCTGTATCAGAAAGGAAAGCTCCATCCTGCTGTTCACACCGGTTTTCTTATAAATACTGTGAACATGGTTTTTTACGGTTTTTGGGGAAATAAAGCATTTTTCGGCGATTTCCTGATTATTCAATCCCTGCAGAATAAGCCTGACAATCTCCTGCTCCCTGCCGGATATGGCGAATTTATTGAAAAATATTTCGTCCGGTTCCACAACGTGGGTTCTTACCGACAGAATATAGAAAAACCTTGCTGTAAAAACTAAAAAAAGGATGTTCCAGAAAAGATAGAACGCAAGATGCGTCCAGATATAGAGCCTGTCGTCGGATGGTATAAAAATAAATGATTTCCTTGATACCAGAAAGTCAAAAAGGAGAAAGCTGTAGAAATATGCCAGTGTCAAAATGACGAGGCCTTTTGTCTCCACTTTCAGGCTGATATTTTTAACAAGCGTGACCTGTCTGCCGCCTATCTGCCGGAGATCCCCCGTAGGCAGGCCAAGCAGGCTGCTTGATCGGTGTAATTCCCCGCGATCTTGCCGTGATTCCCTTTCCCGATCCTGATTAATACTCCGCTGATTGCTGTGGAGTAGTTTAATGTTTATAACCAGCAGGACCGGCAGATAAAGTGCGATCAGAATGATAATAATTCCCGGGATTATATTGATGAATTGAAACGGGGCATCGGGAAGCGACCAGGCACCAGCAAGAAGATAGGGAAGAATTTCTGCCGCAGCTGTCAGAGTTACCAGAACTAAAAGAACTGTATTACCGGCTTTTTCATACGAAACCGATAAAAAATGGTGCAGAAGAAAAGGTGCGATGAATAAAAACAGAAGTGATATATCGGAGCTTATCTGGTAGCTGATCAATAAATAATAATATAATACCGAATTATCCATTCTAATGGCGAATAAAATATTATTTAAAAGTACCCGGATGGTAAATATAGACAGAAAAATAATATAATACTTTACGCTCTTGTATTTGTATTTATAATATAGGATGATGGACACAACCAGAGATGCCAGCCCAAGGGAAAATGAAAGGAATTGAAAAGAAATAAGAAGATATTTCATAATAATAGGTTCCTTTCCAGCTTTTGTGTGGATCAATTTTCATGAATCCTCATCATACCGATAACGATCTGCCTTTCCGCTGTGAAGGATTTATTGACTGATAGGAATTTTTATAATACAGCCAGAGGTAGTGTACTGGAAATATATAAATATTGCAAAAAAACGCATTGATCGCTTGACCAACATGTGAATGGATGCGAAAACAAACTCCCGTTATTTTTTAAAACTGAATGGCCGAGGCGGTAAACCATGCCGGTTTTTGTTTCACCTTTCCTGATTACAGGGCATTTCCCGTTATTGGAAGATTTTTCGAGCTCTCTGATAACGTCGTTTTTAACAAAAAAAACAAGAACATAAATATTCCCGTTTCTGAGATAGCCTGCATTTCCGTTGGCTATGTTCTAAATGATAATGTGCCTGAATGCCTTGATGGCCCTCTCTATATAGCAGCTCGATCCCTATCTTAGAGGTTTTAGAGTGGTAAAACAACAATTTTTAAGGCATTCCCCCGAGAGTTTTCAACGTACGCGCTGGTTCACCCGACTTATTGGACATACTTCTGGTAGATTCTGTCCAACTCGCTAGAATCTTTGAGACTTTTTATAGCGAAATGGATACGATTCATTATTTAAAAGGCCATATTATATATAAAACATACTAAAATACATATTATCATAATTTTAAGGTTTTATATTGAGAAATTTCAACACATCCTTTTTTAGGATGTGAACTCAAATAATTAATTTCAGATCTTTATTGATCTATTAATCAATTTCTTTGATTTTTAATGATATTCTAAAAATAGTTATAAATTTTCATATTTTATATTATTTTAAAATCTTTCTGTTAATCTGACTTTAATAAATCAGGTCTCTGCCACGAGAGTGCTTTATTAAATATTTTCAATTCATTATTTCTTATCAATCATAAAATTTAATTTTCATATCACCCCACATGGGTGATACGTTTTGATATTTTCTGTATTATAATAATATATGTGGGGATTTTGGGGGCTTATGAAATAATTAATAATGAAAATGGGGCTTCCATATGTACAAAGGTAACTTGTTTATGGGTACACATTAAATTAGGTTAATAACTGGTATGGTACCCCACAATATCAGCTTACCTATTTAAGATACCCAATCAAACATTTACCGCAGAATGCTACAAAAAGGAAGCCCTTTAATTTAATAAAGGGGTTTTTGGGGAAGGGGGCTTTAATAGGGGCTTCCAAATGAGCAATTGTAAATGTCAATGGATACTCATTATACTTGGCTACCACATGGCAAATCCCCCCTCAAACCAGCCTGCCTGTTTATGATATCCAACCCTAAACATTTACAAAAGAATTTTACATAAAGGAAGCCCTTATCTTTTATTTTTAAAATATTACTCTGCGAGAATAAAATATATTGAGAAGGAATAGTCGATCTGGACATATATGTCACCTAATAGATTTTCATGTCATATTTTTGAATACATGAATTTTGGAGGATACTATGAAAATATTCTTTATGATTTCCGCCTTTATTCTGATTTTCTGGAGTTTGGTCTCAGCAACTGACAATAATAATAATATTCTGACTACGAACATCGTTACATACGGAATTGAATTGACACCGGAAATGATTCCAAACATTCAAGAGTTGTTCCAAACATCTAACGATATCAAACGCATAGAGACTAATCTTACCATCAACAGAACACTATCTCAAGAGGATGAAGAATTGTTATTGAACTTTATGGTTAAATGGCAGAAATGGCAAGAATATATTACTTTAATCATTCAATCCAATCAATCTCTTGATATAAAAGTTATAACCAATATTACTATTAATAAGAATGATAGCAACAATATAAATAAAACACACATTATATCAGCAAAATTCTTGGGAACTAAAATGATGGAAGATACTGTCGGGCCACCAAATAGCACTGTCACAACACCAAATAAAATAGTACATTTTTCTCGACAAATCTCACTCCTTACTCGAACTCCCAGTCAATTTACTTACGTTAATATGCCATTAATTATTCGTGGTATAAATAATACAAAAGCAGACCCAATATTTGGAGGTTATGTTCATCTTAGTGGGATAGGAACAACGATACTTACAATAGATTGTGGTGTTAATGGTTGGTCTGGAGAGCCAATTAGACAATTTACAACAACAATATCTTGCGACATTATGTATTAATATATATTCACATGATAAAAACCGAAGATGGATAAAAAATCCCGAAATAGAAACTTAAGAATGATCTACTGGTTCCGTACTCTACTGACTACTTCAAATGCTTGAAATATTTATTTTTGATTTTCTTGGAAGACAATAAATGGAACCTGGAAAACCCTTTGCTACACAAACCTGGAAGACACCGAAAAACTTCAGAGAATATCTCAGTTTACGGCATCTTTATTTGATGAGATTATTCTGAAAGCAGTGGTAGATTAATAATCCCGTTGAGTCAAATATTTTTCTACTCAAATTTGATTATTTTAACGAGTGGGTTTAAGATTTAACAAAATCGGAAATAGTAAATCAGCGTTAACAGAGTTTTTCATGTTTAAACAATTGCAGTTCATGGTTATCCCTTCTTCTTCTGAATTGGACCTCAGCATCGGATATCGTTCTTTTAATGGTAATTATGAGAATTATTTTTTTAAGGAACTGATACCGTATATAGAATCAAACTATTCTACTGATACCTCGAACCGCCAAATCGGCGGTAATTCAATGGTGGAAATGATAAACTAATTTACCAGGGTAGCAATAAATGAAATTCCCATACCTGTCACAAACAGATTTCCCATAGAGAAGCTTGAAGATTACCTTTAATGAAAATTCATTAAAGGATGGCAGGAATAGTGAAAAATATTATGTATCAGGACATAAAAAAACTGAAACTTTTGGGGAAAAGTAAAAATGGTGTATCCCGGGAACTGTCAATAGATATTAAGACAGTCCGAAAATATTGGGCTATGAACGATTCCGAATACCAGAAAAGCCTGATGGAATTCTCTTTCCGTGAAAAAGAATTCGAAGGAATAAAAACAGACATATTGAAAGTATATGAAAAGAATGATTACATCCGGCTAAATATGTCTGCTTTGTATGACTATTTATTGGAGGTAAAAGGCAAACTACCGGCGAATGAAAATACGATGAGGAATTTCGTACATTACCTGATTGAAAGCGGGCAGCTTACCTTGAATGAAAAGCGACGGTATTACACAAAAGTGCCGGACATGCCATATGGAAAGCAGCTCCAGCTTGATTTCGGTCAATATACCGACAGATATGGCAGAAGGTATTACATATTTGCCGCGGTGTTATCCGCCAGTCGTTTTAAGTATGCGGCCCTCCAGGAGAGGCCATTCCGGACAGAAGACCTTATCAATCATCTATTGGACTGTTTCGCATATATGAGCGGGATACCGCAGGAACTTGTCATCGATCAGGACTGCACGATGGTTGTGAGTGAGAACTCCGGCGATATCATCTACACGAAAGACTTTCAGTATTTCAAAGATGAAAGATCGGTGCAAGGGAAGCTCGCAGTGTGAGTGACAAATGCCGGATCGCTGTGGACACAAGCCAGTATGATATACCTGAAAAATACAGGAACGGTTCGGTTGACATTTACAAAACTGACAGCCTGCTTTTTGTCTTTGACAGGATTACGGGTGAGCAAATCGCTGAATATCGGCTTTCGGTGATTCCGGGGCAGATTATAACCAACAGGGCAATGATCCGTGAAATGGGAAAGACAGTGAAGTTATTGAAAGAAGAAGTAAGCGGGTACTTTGATATTCCAGGCTGGAAGGATTTTCTTGAATGTAATTTCAGGAAGTTCAATCGTTATGTAAGGGACCAGTGTCTTTCCGGAAGAAAATACTTCAGGGACAAGATAATTGATACAGATAAGCTGACACAAGCGATCTCAAACTGTCTGGATAATGATAGTTACTCAATGAAGGATTTATGGGATAATTACCGGAACTGTCTGAAAATAGAACATTTAGAAATACCTATGAATGTAGAAAAGATAGTCAGGCCACTTATGAATCCTGAACACTATCTGGAAGTAGCCAAATCAGACATCGGGAAATACCAGAGACTCTGTAGTTCCATTGGGGGCCGGCAATGTTGAAGATAAGAGAACAAATCATAACTGCGCTTACAACTCTCGGGTTGAAGGGGATGATAAAACGGATTGACGATGAAATCGGCGAGGCTGAAAAGGCGAAAGAGTCTTATCTGAGTTTTTTGCAGAGGCTGCTTTCTCTGGAATTGAATTATAGAGTGGAAAAACGTTTTCAGCGGAATATGGCAGGAGCACATTTCCCAGTCCGTAAAGATGTGGAAGGTTTTAATTTTGAAAAAGTGAATGGAATATCTAAAATGGATGTTTCACAGCTATTGGATTTCCGCTGGATTGATAATCATCATAATCTTTTGTTCTTTGGGTCTCCGGGGCTTGGGAAAACGCATCTGGCAATTAGCATCGGAATCCGGGCAGTTGAAAAGGGATATATTGTTTGCTTTGAAAGGATGACTACTCTCATTAAGTTTCTTAAAACGGCGGACATCCAGAGAAGTTCTGCTTTCAGGCTGAACCGGATGATGAAGTCACACTTATTAATCATTGATGAGATAGGCTACACGCCTATCGAAAAGAAGGAGGCAAATCTATTTTTTAGTCTTGTAAGTGAATTGTATGAAAAGACATCGATCGTGATAACATCGAATAAGGGATTTCAGGATTGGGCTGAAATGATGGGAGACCCGATTATGACAACAGCTCTTCTGGATAGGCTTTTACATCATTCAAATATTTATAACTTGAGCGGAGAATCTTACAGAATACAAAATTTGAATAAGGAGGTTGAGTAACCATTCTTTGCCTCCTCACTATGGGAAATACTCACGTGGAAGGTATGGGGAAAACTCTTGTGAAGCATATGGGAAATACTCTTGTGGAAGGGGTGGGAAATTACCCGAGCGCAGATATGGGAAAAACTCTTGACATTTCCAAATGGGGGGATTTATTGCGCTTCATTATGCTTTTTCACATCCGGATATGTTCGTTAAAGTTGGCGGTCATCAGCCGGCTCTTTACCTTGACGCCAGCCTTGTTACTTTTTTATATCAGAAATGGGTTTACTCTGATGAAAGTATCCATAGCGTCCGTGATCCTTTATACCTTACCCGGATAATGAATCTGAAAGGGCTTAAAGTCTACATTGACTGTAGAAAGAACGACCACTTCCGGTTCTATGAAAACTGCAAAGTATTATTCGATACCCTGCAGTCGAGAGGCGTCGAATCTGAATATCATATGTTTCCAAGGGATCACAACCAGGCTTATCTAGAGGAAAATATTGAGAAATACCTTTTATTTTATGCAGGAATTAAATGATTTCACAGTAATGCTGCATAGAAATGAGATTATGTAAATATTAGGCTTTATACAGATAAGGAATCGAAGCAACTTAATACAGCATTATAATGTAAGGAATTAACCGTTGGTTTCGGTATATTGCGTCTAAAATTAGATAGCATAATTTATTATTAGGAGAAACTATGGATGAGTCACGATTTCAGAAACAACTAGATTTTATCTTTGAGGTAGATAAGGTAAAATCTATCTTTAGAAAAACAAAGTTATTCAATGGTTCACGCTTTGAAAATGATGCTGAACATTCTTGGACAATTTGTTTAATGGCTTTTCTTTTAAAAGAGTATTCTAATTTTCCAATTGATATTGAGAAAGTTGTTTTTATGCTTATTATCCATGATATTGTAGAAATTTATGCAAATGATACTTTTCTATATTCCGTAGAAAGGGATATGGCCCATAATAAAGAAGAATTAGCAGCAAAACGTATCTTTGGAATGCTTGATTTAGACCAAAGTAAGAAATTCTTAGATATTTGGTATGAGTTTGAAGAAAGAAAAACAAATGAAGCCAAGTTTGCATCAGTATTTGATAGAATAGAGCCAATACTACAAAACTATAAGACAGAAGGAATCACATGGAAAAAACATGGAATAAGAAAATCTCAAGTAATAGAAAAGAATAAACATATTGAAGAAGGGTCTAAAGAGATTTGGGGATTTGTTCTGAAACTAATCAATATGTGTGTTGAAAAAGGTTATCTTCTAGAATAATAAACAAAAGCGGAGACTGTTGCAAAGTAATAAATGAATCAGCCATAAATTGCCTATTGGAAGGTTATAATGACGAAAAAGGAATATAAAAACATTAAAGGAGGTGTAAAATACTCATATAATATTGTTGCTGAAAAATATCATAAATTATTTTATGATGAATTGAAAGGTCATGATTGTGACCAACAATTATTGGATAAATTTGCAAAAGAGTTGCCAAAAGGCTCGATAATATGTGATATTGGCTGTGGACCATCTGCCCAAATGGGAGGCTATTTATTTGAAAAGGTTACAATGTCGAAGGATTAGATTTCTCCGATAACTGCATTGAAAATGCTAAGACAGTATATCCAAATATGAGATTTCATAATTCAGATATGACAAATACAAATTTACCAGATAATTACTATGATGGCATTATATCTTTTTATTCATTATTCCATATACCGAAAGAATATCAAAATGAAGTTTTCATAGAATTTTACAGAATATTAAAACCAGGTGGAAAATTACTTTTAATGAATCACAAAGGTTCTGAACGAAAAACAATTGAACAAATATGGGGGTGTAAAGGGTTAAAATTATTCATTAATTTTTCATCAGAAAATGAAATTGAAGAATTATTGATAAATAATAAATTTATTATCAACATTATAGAATCAAAAAAAGCATATTATGATTTTCCCGCAGAAAGAATTATTGCTCTTGCAACAAGTTATATATGACTATCAAGTGTTTTTATCAAAAAGCAAACCTTCTTGATAAAACAATTGTGACCATTTACATCTTGTCATTTATTGGAGCCACTTATAATCATATAATCGATTTAATTAAAGGCGGGTTGTTTCCATATTAGAGCTGGTCTATGGTTCTATTTAGTAATAATGATATCTGATGTGGCAATCAATTTATTTTCTAATACTTTCTATTGGAAAGTGCTGTTAATTCACCAGCCAGCTTTAATAATGCAGATAATATTCCTATTATTTCTTATCTTTAATTTTAAGAGAATTTATAAGATTGCTAGATAAAATACTTCACTTTGTATAAATTTGCACAATGTCACTAACTCTAGTTAATTGTGAAGTGCCAATAATAAGTTATATATTTCAGGGTTTTTCTTTCCGCCATATTGGGGGTGGGATGGAAGGGGGGGGTTACCCATAAGCGCTAACTTGTTAAGGAAAAATATTCCACAATTTGCATTTTTCTTCTTCTCTTTTTATTAATAAGTCCTCTGGAAATTCTTATCCAATTTATAAAAATACCGGTAAGCGAAAGGCATGGAATAATTACTCTCTGCATTTCATGAAGCATAAATGCAAATTCACGCCAACGGCTTACTATCCCTGCCCTGATTAATAATATCATAACCCCAGGGGGAAAAAGTCTGGGCTTGCCAGATAAGTTTTTCGTTTAACAGGGCCACAAACAATTTGCCATACAGCCAAGCCTTGGAACTTTCATCTGTATATTTAGGCAAATGCCCAAGTTCCGCAAGTTGCTTAAAACGTTTAAATACTAATTCAACCTGCCATCGTAATCTATACCATCGCAGTATTTCTGCCGGCGGAAAACTTGACTCTTCAAAAGTTGTGAATACAATCACAAACTCCGCATATATTAGTGTCTCCGGTTTTAACTTCTGACTCTTTTTTATAGCATGCTTTTTAATACGTTTGTGAGCCTTAAGAATAGCTTGTTCAGATTTTCTTATAACACAAACTCTACCGGAAACAGTGGTTTTATCAGGGCATTGTAAATGAACATTCCATGAACATGCTTGTCCCGATTTCGAAACTTCTGATAATCTATCCAGCCAATTAAATGGCTTACCGGATGAATCGCTAACTACAACATGATGAGGGCTGATGCGGACCAATAGAGAAGCTTTCTGCTCAACGGCAAACTTTATTCCCGGAGCCTGACCATAACCTCGATCACCTATAATATAATCACCCGGTTTCAAATCAAATTGTTTAAACGACTCACCCGTCCCTATACCGTTCATTTGAGTTACGCGAAAGTACTCACACTTGAATGTAGGTAGTCTAAGACTGTAATGAACCTTCCATAAACTTCCCGTCCTTCCAGGTTCTTTAACTACAGTAGCATCAAGAAGGCGAACTTCAAATCCATCTTTATTTTCCAGTTTCACACCTCGCTCCTCAAATAAACCTTCACATAATGACGCCAACCAATCCGAACTCTTTCTTAATCGCTTCAGCAAGGCAACATCAGATAAATCTGCTAAATTGGCTTCACGAGCCCTTACTACTGTTTCTCTTAGAGAAAACCCGCCAGCCAGATGAATCAAAAGGGTTCTGAGCAAGTCCTCCTCAGATTTGCACTTACGCAATCCCCTTAATGCACCCGTTTCCTTTGCCTTTTCACGCCAACCTATTGGAAACATTGAAACTAAAATATTCCAATCTTCATTAATCATAGCCACCTCCATATAAATATTATAGCTATGATTTGTAAAAATATCAAGAATCAAGTTAGCGCTTATGGGGGCATGCCCCTTTGTCCATTTTATAGCCCGTTTCTGGAAGGGAATCAGAAAGCATAAAAATATCGGCTAAAATAAGATTAAGGCTACTGTTTGGCGTTGGTTAATACTAAAACACGATAGATTTTACAGGAGGTTACTGTCGGCTTTTTGTATAAAAGTTTTCAGAAAATCGGCTGGAATCTGATTTTATATTAATATCGAAGGGATTTTGGAAAGAAAACCGGATTTTGACATTGACAGGAATGTTTCCCGCTATTATAATAAAATAATCTCTCAAATAGGGTAGTGTTCGGAGTTATTTGGGAAATATCGGTTTAAATCCCAATGTAAGCCGCCCGGATTCCTCCAAACGGCTTTTTAAAATCAAGTAAAAAGCTGTGCTTTATGAAGTAAAAGACAAAATTTACTTTTGACAAGGCTATTATTTCGGGTTATAATTGCTTTGGTGGCAGAGAGGTTCTCAATAATGGCAAAGATAACGAGTCATCTGGGAAATCTCGGTTTATTGTCAAATGATCTCACTGTAAAAATTAAAAAACGGGGGCAACATGAGAAATATCTTGTTATTTTCGTTTATTTTGATCGTTTCCGGATTCTTTATCACCTCTTGTTCTTCGTCACCAGTTTCTTCATCTTCGGGTTCATCATCATCAGTAATATCTGCTCTGAGGTATCCAGCATATCCGGTTACAAATTCCATTTCCATAACAATCCCTGCAAATGTCATTAGTTCACTTAGCCCGCTTTTCTTCGGAAATAATACACCCATTATTGGAGATCCATCAGTGCCGGGGTCGGAATCGTTCATCAAACCTCTTAATATTAAATTTCTTCGCGCGGGTGGAGCAACAAGCGACTTGGAAATCCCAAATCCAATCGACTCAAGCTATTTGGATTTCATTGCTAATTATTGTTCTGCTATAGGCGCAGAAATTTTGCTGCAGGTGCCCCTTGTCAGTTCATCAAATATGGCGGCAAGGGTTGCCAGGGCGATAAATATACTTTCTTACTATATTGATACAAATCATTATCCTATTTCATGGGTCGAAATAGGAAATGAATCGGATCTTTACCCATTATTTGCAACTAACAGCGATTTGACTAATTGGAATATTTATATGAATAACTTAACAAATGTCGCCGCTGCGATAAAAAGCAGATACCCCTCTCTCAATATTGTTGCTCCTGATCTTTTTTGTAATTATCTTAATCCCGGCAGTGATGATCTGACATTATGTTTACAAAATTGTGGAAAGTACATAAATGCGGTCTCCGTTCATTACTATCCTATCCCGGGCTGTGCAACGTATGATTGGGTAACGAATCAATTTGATTGCATCACAAATATATATTCTATTCTTTCGAACACTCTTACAACCTATGGCCAGGGCCAATTTCTGATTAACGGCGAATGTAATATTTTCCCTGGCGATGAAACCATGATTGAGATGGGGGAAGCTTCTATGGGAACATATGAAGGGGGGTTATGGATGGCTGATGTGCTTGGAATATCAAGTTTGCAACCTAACTTTCTATCAGTAATGCCGTTCGCTGCCTGTGCAGGTTGGGGATCTACTGGAAATTTTATAGATTATACATCAGGTAATTCCCCCAGACCTATATATTACATATACGATTTATTTTCAAATCATGCCCTCTCGAATATGATTCTGTGTATAAAACCGACAAATGATATCCGAATTTACGCATATAAAGACGTGGCAGGTAATGTAAGTGTTTATTTTGTGAACTGGAATAGAACAGTCCCATACTTTGCGACTTTCAATTTTTCCGGAGGACTTCTCAATAATACTAATATTACATATACCTTTGTACCTTTGTCGCTGACATGCCTTTTTATTTCGGCGAACTTATCCCATAACATCTCATATACTTATACTTCAGTTGATGCCTCGGTGGGTTATGGTATTGAAACAAACAATTTTTAATGCTGTAAAGGATACGAAAAAAATCTGATCTACTCGAAAAAATGTCAGAAATGGAGACCGATCATGAATATGCATGGCAGGAATTTAATATTATCGTTGATTTTATTTGCCGCAGTATCAGGCTGTTCCATCTCTCCCGGTAATACCGGGGCTCTTCAGGTGGCTCTGTATTGCCCGGCTTGCACTGGTCCATGATATCGCTTCCATGCTATGCCGGATGGATCTCGGTTGTCTACGGTAACGGAAGATTCGTAACGGTTGCTAATGGGTCACAAATAGCGGCGGCTTCAACCGATGGCATAAACTGGACAGCCGGAACTCTTCCATACAATGGATTCTGGCAAAGTGTCGCTTACGGTAATAGCGAATTTGTTGCTGTTGCAGATTTTGATATAAGAACTGCTGAATCTTCTGATGGTATAAACTGGACCACCTCTTTTCTTCCTGCCATCTCGAGCTGGTGTTCCGTTACTTATGGCGGCGGCGAATTTGTTGCTGTCAGTTACAGCACTAATATAGCCGCAGTATCGCATGACGGATCAAACTGGACCCTGGAAAGTCTTCCTGCAAATAACGGGAGCGCCTGGAATAACGGCTTCACCGGATGGAACACGATTACCTTCGGTAATGGTGTATTTGTTACGGCCTCAGATTACAGCTCATCTGTAGCGGCGTCGCATGACGGATCAAACTGGGTTCTTCAGAATGTTCCAGCTACTGATTACTCGATAGACATGTACATTACTGTCATATACGGGAACGGGATGTTTGTATGGCTTGCCAGTGGAATTGAATCTTCAGTATCGCCTGATGGGGTAAATTGGAACTCACAGTACAACCTTCCAGGCTATATGGGCTGGTGCAATCTCGCCTATGGTAAGGGAGTATTTATCGCAATCGCCAATGGTAGCAGTCAGGCTGCAGGGTCATTCGACGGGCTTACTTGGACGGTTCGGACCCTTCCGTTAAACGCGGATTGGACATCAATTGCATATGGAAACGGAACTTTTGTACTGGTCGGTGACGGCATGTCGACTGCAGCGGTATCGACAAATTAAATAAAAGGTGACGGTTTTTACAAATACGTTTTATATTTAGGGCTTGCTGAAAAAGTCACAACTCATTCACAAATAATGAAATATAATAATAATCGAGCTATAATAATGCAAGCAAAAAGAGGGTTTTATTTAAAAAACCTTGCATTAGGTGATGTAAAATGTATATTGAGAATAAATTATACAGATTGAGATATTATATTTAATCGGGTAATAATATGCAAGACTAAGAAGTTATTAATCAAGAAAATATTGAGCTTGTTAAAAAAACGTCGGACTGTTGACGAACACTCTATTTATCCTTAAAATAATAGATTAAAACAAGGATAAAACTATGCTAAAAAAGAAGAACATGGAACAAAAAATATTCTATAATTATGATCTGGAATCTTTTATACCGGCAGATCATTTTCTTAGAAAAGTTAAGGAATACATATCTTTTGAATTTATCTGTGAGAAAGTGAAGCATCTTTATAGTCAGGGCAACCTACCATTGATCCGGTTGTATTGATAAAAATGCTCCTGATTGGATATTTTTACGACATTAAATCAGAACGAAAGCTTAAGAAAGAAATCCAGGTCAACCTGGCCTACAGATGGTTTATCGGATATGATATAGACGAAAAAATCCCTGATCATAGTGTCATATCTCAAACCCGAAGGCGAAAATTTAGCAATAGCGGGATATTCCAGGAAATATTTGATGAAATCGTAAGAAAACTCATAGATAAGGGACTTGTTGAAGGCGATACGATTTTAACAGACTCAACGCATATAAAAGCCAACGCTTCAAAAAGGAGTTTTGTGCCGACAAAAGAATACCTGGAAAATCTATGCCGCCTTCATAATTTTCTTCTTTTCAAGGAGGCGTGCCTTTCTTTCCAGCCTTCTTATATGTTCCTTGCAACAAAGGACAAACTGACATACCGCTTAAACCTAACTATTCCGTGATCAAGACATCTGTCCAGACCATGATTTTCCATGGCGCTGATTCCTGACTCCACGGCTCTGTGCGCTCGTCTTGCCGCACGGTACTCCTTTGTATTTTCATGCTCCTTTTCATCAACCGTGAGCTTGCCTTTCCTTGTCATAATCAGTTTATCCACCATTTTTCCCAGTTTGCTCTTGTTTTCAGGACTATAAAATACTTTATCGTAGCTGGCCTGTCTGATATTATTAAATACTCACCCCGTTTATTTTTCTTCTACCGCCTTTCTTTCGCCCTGATGGTTATTTTTACTTTTTACCGCCAGAACAAGAAATGGGATAATAAAAATAAAAAATATGCAAATAAAAATTATACCATATTTAGCCGTAAAAAAATCATTCATTACCCCTGTTATAAACGAGAGTAAAGAAGATCCTGATGCATTCACAATTAAAATAATACTTGTTGCAACTTCCAAATCCTTTTTAAAATCCGCAGTTACCAGATTTTGAATGGCCGGAAATATGATGGAAAAAAAGAATCCGGTAATAGAAATAAAAATGTCGATATTTGATAATCTGATCCTGAAAATCAAACCGGCTATTAAACATATCATTGATAAAAATAATACTACCATTAATAATTTCAATTTATCCATCCTGTGAATAATCAATACCCCGAAAAGCCGACCAACGCAATACAAAATAAAAAATACAAGCATGGTCATTGATGAGTAAGTAATGCTAAGATTGAAACCTCTTTCTAAAAATGTCGGTACCCAGCTGATCAGGCAAATTTCCAATCCCCCATAAAAAAAAACACATATTGAATAAAAGATCATTTTTTTATTGAATATTAATGAAAAGAAAACGTTGGGATCCATATTATTTGCATCTGTTTTAAAATCCTTTACCGGGCGATAACTGGAAAAAAATAAAATAAAAGGAATTATGGCAAATGCAATTCCTAAAAGAAAATAAATATGTCTCCACCCAAGATAATATTTAAATAAAGAACCGCTTAATAATACCAATGAAGATCCCAATGAATAGATGAAATGGATCAAAACCACTGCATTGTCCTTATATTTCGGTTTTATAGAATCAAATGAGTCAATTATAGAAATGTTTGCTCCGGTTCCAAAAATAAATGAACCTAATCCCATAAATAAAGAAAAGATTAAAAATAATAAATATGAATTTGAACAGGGTATTAATAAGAAGGAAATAAAAACAACGGCACTTGAAAAAATTAATAGAAATTTTTTATTAACAGATGTAAAAATATATCCAGAAAATAAACTAACTATAAAACCGGGTAAAGCGGTTATCACAATCATCAAACCGCTGGTTGTATAATTTATATTAAAATTATCTTTTATCTGAGGCAGTAAAAATCCTCTAATTGCATTAAAACAACCAAGAATCAAAAAATAATAGTACCCGGCGAAAATAAATAATAATAACTTTGGATTATTCATAAAATAGTCACCTTTTAATAATTATTTGAAAGGGTGAATTATTATTAAATAATTAATACGTTTTTACATACTAATCAATATATTTTTGCTATATGAGTGAGGGGCAAATCCTCCTGATAGGAAATTAATAGTTCCATTGAAGTATTGTACATAAGGGTAGAAAAAACCGCAAAATATCGCCGTGTTTTCCTTGATGATTATTCGAATCTGGATTAAAAACCTGAATGCGTAATCTGCATTTTCCATCCTTGTTACTGTTTACGTATTGTCAAAAGTTTTGATTTAATAATACTTTATCTATATCAAATCAAAGCAAATATAGTATTCATGCCGACCTCCCCCCATTTTTGGCATGCTTCAAGTATAATTTGTGTTTCTGAACAGTCCCTAATTTCAAGGA
This sequence comes from uncultured Spirochaetota bacterium, assembly GCA_963783575.1. Taxonomy (GTDB): domain Bacteria; phylum Spirochaetota; class Brevinematia; order Brevinematales; family JAOACQ01; genus CAWEAK01. Next base: position 148,443 of record CAWAOD010000014.1, read on the forward strand.
CTGTGAGGAAATACAAATTTATATCTATAATTAGAAAATTTAGAATTCAATATTTTTTTCATAAGACTTTTGACATTACCACTGTTTACTCATTACTTAGATATTATAATATCATCCGCCAGTAATCGATCATATCATGCAGAGTTTGAGTTAATGTGTATTTCTGCACCCAGCCCGTATCCCGAATTAATTTTGAAGAGTCTCCATAAATAATCGGCTCGTCTGTTTTTCTTAATAGTGCGGGATCAATTTTTATCTCGAAATTTATATTCATATAATTTTTAATAATTTCAATTATTTCAGAGATCTTATAAGTTTTCGCCCCACTTATATTATATACGTCTCCATACTTTCCTTTTTCCGATAATAAAATTAAAGCTTCGACTAAATCTCTAACATCAGTTAGAGCTCGGATAGTATTGAGATTCCCAACCCTTAAGATTTTATTTCCGTCATTAGCCATTTCGATTTCGACAGCACGCTTTGTAAAGTCTGAACACACATCATTTATCTTTCTGGTTCCTGTAGTATTGAAAATTCTTGCCCTGACCGTCTTTAACCCGTCATTCTTATAATACTGAAATGATAAAAGATCTTGTGCGACTTTACTTACGCCATACGGATGAAGCGGGAGAAGCTGAACATCTTCAGATATTGGGGCATTAGTTTTAATTAAAGATTCCCCATATTCGGCACTGGAACATGCTACAACTATTACCGGATCATAATCCTTAAAACTTTTTTTTATCAATTTTACCGATTCGAAAACGTTAATTGTACCGTTCACATTGATATCGATTGTTTCATCCGGCCTTTCCCATGAAACGGTCGGGTAACTTTGTGCGGCTAAATGAAAGATCACATCAGGTTTAATATCAAGTAAAATTCCGTAAATACCATGAAAATACCTTACATCGCATTCGATAAAATTAACTTTATCCACTATTTCAGAAATATTTGTAGTTGGTTTATAAAAAGTTCCTATCGGTTTAATTCCATTTTTATGATAATATTCGACCATATGGGATCCGACCATTCCGCAAGCACCGGTAATTAAGACATTCAAAATCTTTACTCCTCAAAATATCAACTATCTAAATATATTTAGGATAAAATTATCTGAAATAATAGTCAAATAACCAAGGCAATTTATGAGTTTATGAGATTCACAAGATATTCTGCAACTGTTATACGAAAAGCAATACGAATTTATGTGTTTTTTATAAAAACTTTTCTGTCATTTTTTTGAGATTATTCCAACCTCTCATTATAATTCTTCCTATCAGTTCATCGTCGTAATTATCATCACATTTTTGGAAAATAAATTTAAGAATGGCTGGCAAGAGCCAGGTAATAAGTCTTCCGCCGCCTTTAAAAAGGAGTGTGACGCATTATGGACACCATCGTAGAACAAAACAATTTTTTAACAATTAGTGTCATTATACCCGTCGGTAACGGGTATCCCTACCTTACCGACGTTTTCCAGGCGCTTAATATCCAATCACGCCGTCCCGACGAACTTATTATCGTCAATGACAGGGTAAGAGATGGTTCCCTGGATTGCCTTGATCTCCTGGATATGGAATATCGAGTGATTGGGACAAATACCGAAAATGGAAGGTATGGGGTCTCTGCTGCCAGAAACATTGGCGCGGAAAATTCAAGTTCCGCAATTCTTGTGTTTCTGGATTCGGATGTCATTCTGCCTGATCTGTATCTGGAGAGATTGTACGAACAATTCCGTTTGCCGCGTCATCCGGAAGAACATATCGACGGCATTGTAGGAATTTCCGGCGAGGAATGCATTTTCAGGAATTTTTTAAGCAATTATAAGAATCTTTGGATGCGATATACCTACCTGAGGTTGAAAGGTTTTATTGGGACCGTGAATACCAGCTGCTTCGCCATGAGAAGAGAGGCTTTCTTGGGCTCGGGCGGTTTTGATGAATCATTCCGTAGACCGGGTATTAAATCATGGCGCTTACCGGGTATTGAAGATTTTATTTTCGGGGATCGGCTTCGGGATAAAGGATACAATAATATCGTTGTAAAAGAACTATACTACATACACAAGAAAAAGTATAATTTACGCTCGGCGATTCGGGTTGATTATATTAGAAGCAAAGAATTAACGGAATATTATATTCGCTTAATCTTGAGAGGGGGGAAAAAACCAAAAAATTCTATTCCGGGAAATTATTATTTAGGGATTCCCCTTTTCTATTTAGCACTCGTGTTATTACCGTTAGGATATTTCAATCGATATATTTTTTTTATTTCCCTTTTTCTCTTCATTATCTCATCCGTGTTGGGCATGAATTTTTTATTATATGTAAAGAAAATCAAGGGTCTTCGTTTCTCCTTTAAGGCCTTTTTTTACCAGTTTATCATGTATGCATCAAGTGGAATCGGTATAGCCTTAGGAATTCTTAGTGCAATATTTCCGGAAAGATCAGAAAAATAAATAAAAAAAACTTAAATTAGGAAGGATCATATGTTTTTAAAAAAAATATGGAAAGAATTGCCATCACTGCTTTGTTTGTTCGTCGCATGCATACTCTCACTGATCATTTTTAAAAGTCTGCATAATTCCTTGGAAATACCCAGCATCTGGGTTTTCCTGTTTAAATTACTTCCCTTTATCTTCGCGCTGGCGTTTATCTCGCTTTTCCCATTCGACAAGTTCAAAACTCCACTGAAATTGCTGCTGATACTATTCGCGTTCGCTGTTATCTTCAGCTATTGTATCGGTAAGCTCATTTATTACTTTGTGGATAAACCGGTTTATGTGGAATTTTATCTTTTGTTGCAAATTATGACGCCTCTCATCATTTTATCCCTAGCCTTGGCCTTGCGCTGCGGTGGGATGGACACCAAGGATGTCGCCATTTTCGGCGTCACAGGTATAATTCTCATGGTATCAGGAATAGAAGACCTGGTGTCCCAAATTGTCAGGGTTATTATCGTGCCCGGGTATACCATACCTGAAACCTGGAATTGGGCCCGGCACATAACAGTATTTTTAGGCCATGTTACTACGAAGAATGAAGCATATGTTTTCATATCCATTCATTTCGTGATTATTTTCTTCATTTTATATTTCGCGTATACAAAAAACAATCCTTATACGTGGATCATAAAAAATATAGTCGGCCGGCGACAGGCGGGCAACGGAGATCAATAGAGAAGCTAAACCCGTTTATTCCGGTTATGAGCTCAGGAGGTGTCATATGAAGGACGATAACATATATCAGTATAGTATTGTAATAGCGGCGAAGAATGAGGAGTCGACTATCGGGTCTGTCCTCGCGCCGCTCTGCAAGATGACTGACGATCTCATCGTCGTGGACGGACATTCGAAGGACAAAACCGTTGAAATAGCTGGCAGTTACGGAGCAAGAATTTTTCAGGAGAACGGGCCAGGCAAGGGATATGCTCTCAGAGTCGGATTAAGCCATGTTAAGCATGGGATCACTGTCTTTATTGACGCGGACGGCTCTCACGATCCCGACGACATCCCCAAACTGGTGGAACCGATCATCAAGGATGAGGCGGACCTTGTCATGGGATCTAGAATGCTGGGTGGCAGTGAGGAACTTTTTTCCTCCCTCTATGAAATGATCCGCTTAATAGGCAGCATGGTTTTCAACCTTTTCATAAACAGTAAGTACGGATTACATCTCACAGATTATCATAATGGTTTTCGGGCCATCAAAACGGATTTGGCCAGGGAAATCAATCTGAAAAGTAAAATCTTCACCATCGAGATGGAAATGAGCATAAGGTGTCTGCAGTACGGTTACCGGGTTACGGAGGTACCCACCCATGAATATCAAAGAAAAGGCGGAAAATCAAAGATCCATCTCAGAAGAGTCTTGCTTAAATATTTATGGTTTCTGTTAACGGAATTTATAAAACCGAAAAGACTAAATAGAAAAAGGCGTGTGGGCGAAGATATTAATCAGTTTGACGATCATGTCGTCTGACAAAAGGCGGAGATTTGCCTCTCAATAATTATCTAAAGAAAATAATAAAAAATTTGAATTTCAAACAGGTGTGATTTTAGTCACACCATAAATTCCAAAATCTGCAGGATTTCATCTTTTCCCAAATCCTTCAATTCTTCAGCAGCTGCTGTTGAGTTATAAAAATATTGTGTAATGGGTAATCGATGATAAAGCATTTGCCGTAATAGTTGTTATTTTCATGTAAAACATAGTTGTATAATAGATCATTATTATAATCTGCTATCAAATTTAAGGTAAAGTTGAACCTAATGAAATCACCAATATTGAAAATCTCATATTATCATTGTTGAAAGAATCGTAATAGTCATTAAAAAATTATGAGGTAAAAATGAAACCAAAATTTTATCCCGTTACAAAAATATTTTATTTTTCAAGTACTGGGAACAGTTTAATGGCTTCAAGGAAGATAGCAGAATATTTGGGTAATACGCAAATATTTAATATACCAAAATGTATAAATACTGAGATTGATTTTTCCGCCAATAGAATTATTGTTGTTTTCCCAGTTTATATGTGGGGGCTACCAAATATAATTTTCAGGTTTTTTGAAAAAATTCAATTATCTGAAAAAACCCAACTTATCGCGGTCGCTACTAATGCCGGGCTTGCTGGTGATCCATTCAAACAGGCGAAAAAAATTTTAATAAAGAACAATCAGAAATTAAATTATGGATTTCTTATCTGGATGCCGGAGAATTTCACTCCCAGATACCCTGTCTCGCCATTATGGCTTCAGAAACTATCTCTTAGATTATCTGATAGAAAAATCAATCGAATTTGTAAAATAATACAAAATAATAAATCGTCAGGAACTTATGAAAAAAGCCACTTTGGTATTAATTGGTTTTTGACTTATATGCATAATTATATGATAAATATGATATGGGGTTCAAAACCATTATTGGCAAAAGATTATTTCTGGACTACTGAAAAATGTAATGGATGTGGTATCTGCACTAAGTCTGCCCAGTTGAAAATATTAATATTAAAGATGGTAAACCAATATGGGGAGATCATTGTGAACTCTGCGTTGGCTGTCTTCAGTGGTGCCCAGAAAAAGCCGTTCAATTCCTAAAGTCCACAATTAAAAAGGGAAGGTATCATCATCCAGGAGTTTTATTAAAAGATATGATAATTCGTTAAACACAAAAGATCATACATAAATCCTTGAGAAAAGCCAAGTTTTCAACAACCGGATCCGGTTTTCTTATGGAGAACATTAAAGTAAAACATTTTTTGTTTTCGAGGGGTTTAGATGCTGGTAAACCTGCTTCTTAATTCCAAGCTGTGATTTGGATAAATTGTTTAAATTGTTTGTCTGGAAATATTCAACCCAAATCCTGTCATATGAATTTGACTCTTTCTTAAGCTGAATTACTTTCTCATGATTCAATTCAGTGGAGTTGTTATTAATATTTAAACTTAATTTAGAAGAGAAAAGCTCAGGTTGTATTTGATAGACCAGATAAGACTGGTATAATTCAGTAGCCAGAATTTTGTTTTTTGTTTTCAAGCTCAGTGTTTTAAGTTTTCCATTTCTGATAATCCTTACATAATAAAAACCATTGGATCTTTTAATTAAACCCATAGTAACCTCCCAAAATTAAAAATGAGTGGTTACAAATCGTATACAAATCGTACACACTTAATCCCATGATTTTTCTAACTATTTGATATGATAAGAATTAGAGTAAGAAAGGTATCGGAGAGAGGGGGATTTTAATACCACGTAATATCTTACCCCGTATAGAATAACAAGACTTCAATAATATTTTACTGGCACCTGGCTGACAGAAAAATTCATTAAAATATTTTTAAGTTATTGTTAAGGCAGATGAAATGTCAATCTATCCATTTATCTCATAACCAATCGCTTTGTAACCTTTCAGTCTTTTTTCAAACATCCTCTTTAACACTGGTTCATTTATATCTGCATAATCATAAACTATTAATTCTTTTTTTGCGTGATGATTCCTCTGGAGTCTTCCGACATATTGTTCCAGTGTACCTCGCCAGGATATCGGCATTGCAAGGAAAAGAGTATCAAGCCTTGCATTATCAAATCCCTCTCCTATGTATTTCCCTGTTGAAATAATTATTCTTGGTTCATTGTCTGATAAATTGGCAAGCATATCCAGTATTTCCTCAAGCTTCTTTTTACCCATACCGGCGCGAAGTACAATTATATTTTTGACGGCTGGTCTTAATTCTTTTTCAAAGAAATCCACATGTTCTTTTCTTTCGGTAAGAAGGAGGGGAATTCTCTTATTTTCTAATGCTATTAAAACATCTTTAAGAATAAATTGGTTTCTGTTATTATCCTGAATTAACTCTGAATAAATATCCTGAATGCTTTTATCATTTTGATTAGTGAAAAATCCCGAATAGGAACAAAAATTAGTATATTTTGGAATAACTGTGTGTTTCAAAACCTTCTGATCAGCAATTTCTTTATTCTGTATTTTGAAACGGATTGGTCCGCACTGCATGAACAGGATAGGGTGGTGTCCATCCTTACGGATAGGAGTTGCAGTAAGGCCAAGTATAAATTTTGCTTTAACTCTTTTCATCACCTGCTCAAAACTAAATGCAGAAATATGATGGCATTCATCCACAATCACAAGCCCGTATTCACTGACAATATTTTTAATTTTTCCATTTCGGTTTAAAGTTTGCAGCATGGCAATATCTACTATTTTTGTCGATTTATCCTTACTACCGCCAATCTGTCCAATTGATTTATCATTCAGTTCCAGAAATAATTGTAATCTTTGTTTCCATTGTTCCATCAATTGTTTTCTATGAACCAATATCAGGGTACTTACTTTTCTTTCTGCTATAATCGCTGCTCCAACCACCGTTTTACCGAAAGCTGTTCCTGCCGATAAGATTCCTATATCATATTTAAGCATCGATTTTAAAGCATCTTCCTGAATCGGGCGGAGCACACCTTTAAAATTTACTTCAATCGGAAAACCGATATTCCTTTTATCCTCTAAATTTACTTCAATTCGATTTATTTTTGCAAATTCTGTCAAATCATCCAGACAACCCCTGGGGATACCTATATGGTTCGGGTATTCTTCGGTCGAACAGATTATCCTGGGTTTGCCGAAGGTATTGATACGCATTGCCTGTGCTCTGTAAAATTCAGGGTTTTGAAATGCTGCTAATTTCCGTAATCTATTAATAAGGATAGAAGGAAGATTCCGTATATCAATAAAAATCATATTAGACAATACGGCGCCCAATTTATCCGGTAGATTATAGCAAATTAATGGTTCGTCTAAAGCCGGAGTCGGGACAATATTCCATGGTTCCAATTCATCATCATTTAAGTGTGTTTGAATGGCAAAATAAGAAACTTGCAGATATTTCTCAGAAACTATTTGATTGATATCCGATTGGGACATTTTTTTGACCTGAGCTAAAAATGCCCATTGATCTGGAAAAGGTAAAGTAGATTCATTAATGAAGACACTATTTCCTTCCATTCTTGGCTTATATTGGAGAGGCATTGCGATCAGATTTCCGAAACCGCCTTTCGGTATTGTATCCTGGTTTGGAAAAAATCGGTCATAAGATGATAAGCTGATCTGATGTCTGCTGTCTATTGTTTTAGTCAGTATAATAAAACCAAGTTTTCTGGCCTGGAATACTGGAATTTTTGTCTCAAAAAATATCCAGATATGCCCGCCATTGCCTGAACGTGAACGCTCAAGATATGCGGGGATGTTCAATTCCCTGCACACTTTCAAAAAGGCATAAGCATCTTCCTGCCATTTGAGGCAAGCTTCTTTATCATCAAAATCACATACCAGAAAGAAACATTTTTCATCCTGAAGCATCGGAAATACACCGGCAGTTAATTTCCCGGAGAGATGGTCTGAGATAACTTTATCTGTAAGAGGAGCATATTTCTTATTTTCACATTCACTACATTTTAAAGCCGGTTTCCGACAGAATTTCTTATCCCATTCATTGACGCAAACAGGAGAATACCCTGATTTTCCCTTTTGATTTTCCCATCTTGAAGGATAAACGTCTTCCCTTCCTTTAAATAGACTCCTGAAAAGCATTATTTTCAATTTATTATCAGATTGTTGATCAATAATTAACTGAGTATTTAATAAATCTTTAGAATTAATGGCGTTTATTAAAAAGCTTTTTTTCTTTTCATCCTGATTAATTGGTCCGGGATTGTTTTTATCGATTTTCTTAATCGATAGTAAATTTCTTAATCTATAATTTTCTTCTTTTAATGTTTGATTATCAAGACTAAGTGCAGATAATTGTTTTTTCAATTCATTTAATTCTTTGCATTCGGTTTCAGTCATGAAATACCTTGATTTTAAGCTTTTATCTTTTTTAAAATAAACTGTTTTACATTGTTGGCTAAGTCATAAGCTTTGATTGATTCTGCAAGGCTGGTGTGTAAAAATCGTCGGGATAACGGACGGAGATAGCATAATCTGTCAAATTACCGATATCCATTTTTCTAAAATCTTTATCTAAATCTATACAAATTGTTAACAAATACTCGAGATCGTGGGATTTTGGGATATTTACACTTTTTGTTAAAAGATAGGCTTTTATATATTTTTCAGCGGCTTGCTGTGAGTGAAAACAAATAGCTCCGGTAGCTCTTTCTTCTTCCTCCTGGTTCATCTCATGCCTTACAACTTTTAAATCTTCATCGGCTTTTTTTATCCAATTATTTATTACTTCTTCATTCACAGCAAAACACCTTCCTTCAATGCCTGATAGGTTACTGTTCCCATTAAATTTTTATATTTTTCTATTTCTTGTTTAGAATGGATAATAATATCTGTCCCAATTGCCGGTATATGATTCTCAATATAAAACTGGGCCAACCGCTCTCTTATTTTCTTCATAACTTGAAGACTCAAATTTCTATCCTGATAGTTTTTTGTGATCAGTAATAAATCGTAATCAGTCTGTTTATCTGCATCTCCAGTTGCTTTTGAGCCAAAAAGATAAATTTTATAAACTGGAGAACCATAATCATTCATGGTTGAAATTACAATGTGCTTGAGTTGTTTTAAATTTTTATCCATAATCTTCTCCAATATTATTATAAACTATAACTTATTTATCTGACAAGAAAAAGAATGATAAAAATTTTGGAATGATATGATAAATTTCTACCAAAATGAACCAATCTAACCAAAAAATTTCATTGTAAAATAAGGAGTTATGAATTTTAAAGTTATTATGGGCGACAAAATGTTTGTGTAATTTATTGGCATGTATAGAGTTATATGATTCGGAGAGAGGGGGATTTGAACAGACTGTATATCTATGATATATAAAGAGTAACAAAACTTCCAAAAAATTTCACTGACACCTGACTGACAGTACGAAACATGTGTTTTTTACCAAATCACGAAAAAAATTATAAAAATAATTTTTAGTGAAAATTAAATACAAAATAGTTTGCATGTTGCGCTTTGTGTTTGAATTTTCAGGTCGTGTCAAATAATTGAATTTATTTTAAAATTTAAAACATTAAGTTTGAAATTATACATATTGTCAAAACCAGCTTAATTATCAGCAGTTAAATCTTTCAATTTTCTAGATTTCTTTTTATCAGATTGAAAGTGTTTATCCTTTAAAATCTTTTCCTTAATACCTTCGGGCTTATTATTGATCTTCTTTTTTCTTTTTTCTATTTCGAGATCCCTTTTTAATTTTTCATTTTTATCAGAAAGTTTTGTTATCAGTCTAGAAAGAGCGGTCTTTTTATTTTCAAACTGATCCCGTGAATCCTGCACACGAAAACGGATGCCTGACGAAGGGTGGTAAACCTGGATTGCAGATGATGTTTTATTTATATGCTGACCGCCCGGCCCGGAAGCAAGTACAGCCTTCATTTTCATTTCCTGTAAAACAATATTAGGATTTAAATCAAATAACATAAATGATTAATAATGATGAAGTTCAAGTTCTTCTTCCATAAGAACAAATGGTTTTCCTGTTGCTTTTATATAAAGTGTTTCAGGTGCAATATCTATTTCCCCATTTCCCCAAACAAGTGTTCCAAATTCAACCTTAAAATTTTTGAAGTATTCAGCATCTCTAAACTGATTGAAAACTTCTCCATTATTAACATACCAGGTATGATCGGCAATTCCTGTTGAACCATCCTGGAATGTCAATTCAATTTGATAATCTTTTATATAATACGCTTTTATTACATTGAAATTCATAAGTTTTATCTCCTATTTTAAGGTTAGATTACAAAAGTATACTTTAGAATTGCTGCTAACTCCCAGTTTTCTAACAATTCCTCTTTATGCAATTCAGCCCATTCTATAATCAATCCCAATGCTTTGGCGGAAAATATCCTTTTTAAAATCCTGAAATTCTGTATGGATATCAAAACCTCAAATTCATTATAAAACTCATGAAAATGCGGAGGGTTCTAATCGTCAGAAAACATCCTGATAATTATACCATAAAACTAACTAATTTCAGGCATCCTTGCCCCATACTATATCTTTATATATATATATTCAATATCGCCGCAAATCTGATTTCATTATAATTCAAACATTAATTACAGGCAAATTTCTAGCAAAATGAGCAAAATCAGCGAAAAAAAACCAGCGAAAAAAAAATGCAGCAAACCAAATAAATATTAATATAAGCGTCTAAATCATGAGCTTCTTTTTATGTCTCTTATTCATTATTCTTTTTTTTCCCTTTTTCCAGCAGGTTTGATATGTTACCAAATAATTTATGGCCCTGATCCTTTATATTAAATTAAATGAATTCTAATAATAGTTAGGGTATTTTTATCAAAAAGAAGGAAATTTTACAAGTTAATAAGGGTATTCATAAAAAATTCATCAGAATATATTTTTTTATTAAGTGAATATTATGAGATCTTATAATAATTTAATTTGACAATATACAATATATAAATTAATATTACTCTGAAATTAAAAGTACTCTTAATATATTATTAAAAAACAGAAAAAAATTATAATAGTTGAAAGAAATATACTGGCGTTTTGGCAGTATTATGATATCTTGTAATTAATTATTTTGATAAACTAATTGAAAAGGAGATAACATGAAAAATAGGTTTTATGGTTTGACGGTAATTATGATCCTCTCTTCTCTTTTTTTTAACCTTTTAATGGCGAATGTGAATGGCTCCGGCAATACTATTTCCGAAACAAGGAAGGTGGATTCATTTAAGAGGGTAGAAGTGGGTGACTTACTGAAATCTTTCATTTTAGCCGGAGACAACTTGAATCCTGATAATTATCAGGTTGAAGTTATTCAGGGTGAAAAGGAAGGCTTGGCTATAGAAGGTGAAGAAAATATCCTCAAGGTCCTGAATACGGATGTCCAGAACGGAACCATCTATATTTATTTTGAAGAACCGGTACACCTCTCAAAAATCCTGCGCATAACCATCTATATGAAAAATATTGATGCGCTGGTAAATAGCGGACCAGGTTATCTTTATGCGAAGGGTGTGATTAATGCATCAGACCTTGAACTATCTATCAGTGGCTCAGGATCAATGATGTTGTCTTACCATGCCGATGATATCGAGGTAAATCTTTCAGGTTCGGGTAACGCTCTTTTAAACGGGAATTCGGATTCCTCAGATTGGAGTGTGAATGGTTCAGGCAGGATAAAAAATGGAAAGATTATCTCATCCAATAAAACGGAAATTCATATCAACGGTTCCGGAGATGTGAAGATGGATTTGACCACAAAATATCTGGAAAGCGGGCTATTCGGATCGGGTTCGCTCAGCCTTTCCGGTAGTGCTGAACAGCATAACATTACCATAAGCGGATCTGGAAACATACTTTCAACAGACCTGCAAACAAAAATAAGCAAAGTAAAAATAAGCGGATCCGGCAGTGCGGAAATAAGCGTCAGAGATCAACTTAAAGCAAATATCTCTGGAAGCGGCAGCGTTTATTATCACGGCAGGCCCGTAATTAATTCCCATTCTTCAGGAAGCGGTAGCGTGACACAGAGATGAAATCGGTACCAGGCGGTATTAGTTTTAAACTCGATTTTATTGAGTATCGAGTTAATCAAGCCATTTATAATCTATATTGTTCATTATATTTTAATCTTGAGAGGATATAGCCTTTATATGATAGATCATTAACACAGTAAGAAGAAATTCGGAAATAAGTGTGGGTCTTACATTATTATTAGTAGGAATTTAGTATGAAAATGTGGTTTATATTTATTATGATTGTTATGTTCACAATTCCTGCTTTAACTTTTACGCAGTCTTTAAGAGACTGTTTTTTTAGTGCAGCCTGGTCAGGGCAAACCGATGTGATCTGGGAATTGATCATGGATGGCGCCCAATGTCAATACTAAGAGGGATGATGGCGATCTGGTATAGAAAAGTTGATGTGATTAAGGTATTGATAAACGCGAAGGCCGGTGCCAAGTACTGTCTGGGATATCTCAGCTATTCTATCATCGGATGGAATTATAAAATTCCTATCAATCATATTACTAATAAGGAGTGTGGATTATGAAGATTCAAAAACTATTGCAACAGATATTTGGACTTATACTGATTATTGCGTTTCTTGCCGGGTGTAGTGGAAAGGCCGTCAAAACTTTCATGGAAGGATTTTATCATCACAAATTTCAGCGCAATTCATTTGCCCGTTAACGGCGACGAGAATGAGCATCTGATCTTCGGGGCGATACCAATTTCTCAACCGGCACAGAACCTCTCACCGGATTTAGCCGCCTTTCTTGGAAGATGGGAGGGCTATGATTACAGTCCGCCCGTTAAAAAGGATTACAAGGGCATACTGGTAATTCAGGAAATTACACCGAAGGGAGGCAATGCCTTCTTCTGGTCAGGCTCCAATCTTCAGTTCCCGTTCTGGGTTAAAGAGATTAAATTCAAAGTTGTGCCCGGTACCACGCCCTCGATACAATGGCAAGATGATCTGACCGGTGGGCCGAACGGAATGAGTGGAATGGGAACATTCATGTTTACCTATGACCGCGAAAAGGGCGTTCTCAAAGGCGGCATAAATCTTCCGGGCGACAGCGCGCTCAAAGGGCCTCTCGAATTCAACCGGAATAAGTCCTTCTATGTTTACCGGGACTACGCCAAATATCTGGCAAGCAAACGAATCTATCCCAAAGAATTTCTCACAAGTGATTTGCGGCGTTATGGCAGCGGGTATCTGCTCTACTTGCCGGAAGGCTACGAAGCCAATTCCAAAAAGACCTGGCCGCTGATCATTTTTTTGCATGGCACGGGTGACCGAGGTACAAATGTATTCCTGCTGGCAAAGGCAAGTCCGTATATGATGATCCGGGAAAAAGGGCCGCTCCCCTTTATTATTACCGCACCACTTTTAAATCTGTCGAAGAAGTTCCGTTGTTTTCCTGGACATTATCTCGAAGGCGTGCTTGATGAAGTCATGGGAAATTACAGGGTTGATGATAAGAGGGTTTATCTGACAGGGATTAGCATGGGCGGTGAGGCAAGTTATCGTTTTGCGATGGAACACCCTGAAAAATTTGCTGCAATTGCGTCTTTATCGGGATATATGGCGAAATATTTTCCCGCTTTCTATCGAGAAGAAGCGGAAATAAAAGGCATTCCGTTAAGCCGGTTAAAGGGAGTTCCGGTCTGGGAGATACATGGATCGGATGATATTATTCTTTCGGTAAATAAAGCTCAGGATATGATAAATGATTTTAATAATTCAGGAGTCAATATCAGGTTCACAATATTGAAAAATCATGACCACGATGTATGGACGGATACTTACTCAGATAGCAAGTTCTATGACTGGCTGCTTCAACACCGGCGGTCTTAAAACATATGAAGCGTAAGGAATGGATTCATAAAGAATTCATAGGGTGAAAAAAAAGGAGGATAAATATGAAAAAGATAATTTTAATTTTGACAATATTTTGTTTTTCGATAACTTTGGGATTTTCTCAACAAAAACAATTAAAAGAGGATATAAAAACAGCTTTAATAATTATTGATATTCAGAATGATTATTTCGACAAAGGTACAATGACTCTTGTCGGTTCTGATAAGGCAAGTGAAAATGCAAGACTGATTCTTGATAAATTTAGAGCGGATAGCTTAACTATAATACACATACAACATATTGCAACAAAACCGACCGCAACATTTTTCTTACCTAACACGATAGGAGTAGAAATTCATAAAAATGTAAAACCTTTAGAACAAGAAAAAGTTATAATAAAGAATTATCCAAATAGTTTCAGAGAAACAGAGTTGTTAGATTATTTAAGAACCAAGAAAATCAAAAATTTGGTGATATGTGGAATGATGACACATATGTGTGTTGATGCAACAACAAGGGCAGCAAAGGATTTTGGATATAACTGTATTGTAATTGGAGATGCGTGTGCAACCAAAGACCTTGAAATAAATGGGCAAAAAGTTAAAGCAGAAGATGTACAGAAAAGTTTTTTAGCGGCATTAGATTCTTTTTATGCGACAGTTAAAACAACAAAACAATATTTAGATGAAAAATAATAAAGCATATGACTGGTGAAATCCAAATCGGGCTGATGTACCAATGTAAATGCTAAGAAGAATGATGGCAGACTGCTAAAAACTCAGCAGTTGATATAAAAACGGTATCACTGGAGGAAAAATGTATTTTCAATCTTTACCAATAAAAAGAATATTAGGTTCGAGTATTTTTATTATTATTGCGGCAGCGCTTGTTAAGCTGGTAATCCATCTCGCGACAGGTTCCAATTATGGTTATTTTATTGATGAACTTTACACTCTTGCCTGTGGAGAACATCTCTCGTTCGGTTATGTCGATATACCTCCGTTTGCTCCCTTTTTATCAAGAATAAGCGGTTTGATATTTGGTTATTCTTTATTCAGCATACATATATTCCCTGCGGTATCAGGAGCGCTCTTAATAGTTTTTGCCGGTTTATTTACCATGGAATTGGGCGGGAAAAGGTTTGCCGTGCTGTTGACCTGCATCGCTGTTTTGACATTAGTAGTCTGGCTCATCTTTAATTCCATGTTTGCGTATGATAATTTCGATCAGCTTTTTACCCTGATTTTCCTTTTTATGCTGCTGAAATTAATCAAAACTGACAATCCCAGGCTGTTTATCAATCTGGGAATAATCGGGGGTATTTGTCTTCTAACAAAACTGACCCTTGTTTTCATTGTCATTGCTATAATCCCGGCATTACTGCTGACAAAAAGCAGAAAATATTTCGCTACTAAATGGCTGTGGATTGCGCCTGTTATTGCAGCCGTTATGTCTGCTCCATACTTGCTCTGGCAGTACTTTCATCAATGGCCGCTTCTTGAATACCTTCAAGAATACTCGAAATACGGAACTTATCATGCAGACCCGCTTGAATATATCAGGATGATTGCCCTTATGATAAACCCGATTTCCCTTCCTTTATGGCTTTCGGGATTTTATTATTATTTTTTTGATAAAGAGGGAAAGGCATATAAGATTTTCGGGTTTATTCCTGTATTCTTATTCTTTGTATTGTTTATTGTTATAAAGGCTAAGGCTTATATGATTATTGTTACTTTCATTCCATTAATAGCCGCAGGGGCCGTTTTATTAGGGAATCTTCTTGAAAACAGGAAATGGTTATGGCTGCGAACTCTTTCAATTATTCTGCTGCTGGTCCAGGGATGTTTGCTTTTGCCGATCAGCGTTCCGCTCTTGAAACCTGATAATCTTGCTGAATATTATATTTTTTTCAATAAGTTTACTAATAAAGTAAAAACTGATAATTCGAAGACTTCAATTTTTCCGCAAACAACTGCCGATCGTTTCAGCTGGGACGAGCTCGTAAAGAATGTGGCGGATGTTTACAATTCGCTTCCGTTAGAGGGAAGAAAAAAATGTACTATTTTCGGCGGTAATTACGGAGCAGCCGGCGCCGTTGACCTTCTCGGCGGAAAATACGGATTGCCCATGGCTATAAGCGGCCACCTGACTTATTATATTTGGGGCCCCGGCACAAACACCGGAGAAATTCTTATATCCATCGGCGTTCCAATGAAGAGGCTTGAAGGCTTTTATGATGAAGTAACTGAAGTCCGGAAGTTGTACAATAAATATACAATGCCGAGAAATAATGTACCTGTTTATCTTTGCAGAAAACCAAAAATGACAATACAGGAAGCCTGGAAATTCACGAAGAGTTATTAATAAAACATCCGGCAAAATATTCATTAATTGGAGGAATTTACCATGAAAATGCGGTTTAAATTTATTTTGGTTATTATGCTCGCAATCCCTGCTTTAACTTTTGCTGAGTCTTTAACAGACCGTTTGTTTTATGCGGCCTGGTCCGGGCAAACCGAAGTGATTCAAGAATTGATCAGGGAAGGAGCCGATGTCAATGCGCCGCATAAATATGAAAATTATACAGGCTATACGGCTTTGATGGCGGCGGCCTGGAATGGAAAAGTTGACACGATTAAGGCATTGATAGAAGCAAAGGCAAATGTCAATTCTTCGAGTACAGTCGATATGGATAAAACAGGCTGGACAGCTTTGATGATGGCTGTGACCAGGGGAAATATCGACGCGGCTAAAGTATTGATAGGAGCAAAGGCAAATGTCAATGCCAGGATGAATAACGGCTGGACAGCTTTGATGGAGGCTGTGACCAGGGGGAATATCGACGTGGCTAAAGTATTGATAGAAGCAAAGGCAAATGTCAATTCTTCGAGTACAGTCGATATGGATAAAACAGGCTGGACAGCCTTAATGGAGGCGGCCTATCATGACAAAGTCGACGCGATGAAGGTATTGATAGAAGCTGAGGCCGATGTCAACGCTAAGAGGAATGACGGCTGGACGGCTTTGATGGCCGCGGCGCAGAGGGGGAACGTTGATGCGATTAAAGTATTGATCACGGCGGGGGCCGATGTCAATGCGACGCATAAATATGAATATTATACCGGTTATACGGCTTTGATGGCAGCGGCCAAGAATGGGAATGTTGACACAATTAAGTTATTGATAGAAGCAAAGGCCGATGTCAATGCCAGGAGGAATGATGGATGGACAGCCATGATGGAGGCGGCCGATTATGGAAAAATTGATGCGATTAACGCTTTGATCGAGGGTGGAGCCGATATCAATGCTAAGGATAATAACGGCAGAACGGCTCTGGGAGTAGCGGCCTGGTATGGGGGGAATGTGACGCGGTTAGCGCTTTGATCAAGGCAGGGGCAGATATCAATAAAGAGGAATGACGGCGGGACAGCTTTGAAATGTTCATAAGAAAAAAATAGCCGTTGATAAATAGCCGCAATGAAGCTGCTCTAAAAAATAGTTATATATTAATTTTATAAGGAGATATTATGAAAAGTATTTTTAAGTTTAAGAAAGAAATATTGCTCGGGGAAACAGCGGTCATTTGCTTTTTTATTATTATTAAACTGGTTATCTGTCTCTATCCTTACCATTATGGGTTTTTCAGGGATGAATTTCTGTATATTTCCCTCAGCGACCGCCTTGGCTGGGCCTATCTCGAAGTTCCGCCTATCGCGCCTTTGATTCTGGCGGGAGTCCGTTTTTTATTGGGAACTTCTTTCCTGTCTCTGCATCTGATACCGGCATTGCTCTGTTCCATTGTCATTATTGTTACGGCCTTGATGGTGAAAAAAATGGGCGGGGGCATTTACGCAACGATCCTCTGCCTGATTTGTGTAACTATGGCCCCCGGGTTTATCGGCAGTGGAATCACATATGATTACAATTCATTTGACATGCTTTTCTGGAATCTTTCCATCTATATGATTTTACTTCTACTTGTCTCCGGGGATAAAAAATACTGGCTGTATTTCGGCCTCTTTGCCGGGCTTGGCCTGATGTCTAAAATTACCATGCTTTACCTTGGTTTTGCGTTATTCTTATCTTTTCTGGCACTAAAAGACCGGAAATACCTTTTTGACAAACGCTTTCTGTTCGGCGGCCTAATCTCGTTATTCATTTTTCTTCCCTTCATAATCTGGCAGGCTTATTATCATTTCCCGATCATAGATTATTTTAAAGGCTATGTAGGCAAGCTTTCTCATCCATCTCCGGTTCAATATATTTTTACCCAGATCGACAATATGAACAGGTATGCTTTTCCAGTCTGGATACTGGGATTAATCTATTTTCTCTTCGATAAGGAAGGCAAAAAATACAGGGTCTTTGGGCTTGCTTATATTTTCCTCTGCGCTCTTTTTATTTCACAGAACGCAAAGTCTTACCTTATTTACCCATTTTATATGGTGCTTTTTGCCGGGGGATCGGTTTTCATAACCCGGTTTATTAAAGAATATAAAATAAAATGGCTCAAAACGGCAGCAGCGGTCATCACTGCGGTCATAACTTTACTTATTTTACATAATGGAGTGCTCACCTTACCTTACTGCCGGCCTGTCCTTTCGCCGGAAGCATTTATTAAAATGACAGGCGGCAAAAAATTTTCCGGTGATGAGAAGAGAAGCTCAGGATTGCTGCTTCCTACGGGTTTTGCCGACTGCTTCGGGTGGGAAGAATTGACTGGAGATGTCGCCGGTGTATATCAAAAATTGAGCGATCAGGATAAAAAGAAGGCATGCATTCTGGCTAATAATTACGGAGAAGCCGGCGCCCTTCATTTTTACGGTCCGAAATACGGCCTGTCCGATCCGGTCTGCGTCCATAATATCTGGTATATCTGGGGGCCGGGAAACAATACCGGTGAAGTGATGATTTTTGTAGGCTATTACAAGGATTTTTATAAGATTCTAACTGCTAATTTCGATAGTGTGGAAATTGCCGGGAAAACTGTAACAAAATACGCAATGCCGGATGAAAACGAACACGCGATTTTTCTATGCAGGGGATTGCATTGGCCGTTAAAGAAATGCTGGAAATATTTAAAGAATTTCAATTAAAAATTGATTATAAGGAGAAATATTTATGAAAAAAAAGTTTAAATTTATTATATTTGTCATACTAATAATACCTGCACTAACTTTTACAGATTCTTTAACAGACCGCTACTTTCCCGGCGATGAATGGCGGATATCCACTCCTGAAGCTCAGGGAATGGATTCCGGGTATCTTGTAAAGATGCTGGACTATGTTAAATCGAATAACCTGGAGATACACAGCTTAATAATTATAAGGCACGGATATGTAGTAATGGAGGCTTACGGGGAACCTTTCAGAAAGGACATCATACATACACTTAATTCGGGCACAAAAAGTTTCACTTCGGCTTTAGTTAGTATTGCGATAAGGGAAGGCTGTATTAAAAACGTTGATCAAAAAATTGCCGATATATTTTCTGACAGGGATATTAAGAATCTTGATGATAAAAAAAAGTCCATATCCGTCAGACACCTGCTGACAATGAGTTCGGGGATTGAATGGGGAATGTGGGATTCGAATACTGGAGATTACTGGAGATCTGATAATTGGACTCAATATTTTCTTGATCTTCCTGTAAAAACGCATCCCGGCAAAGTTTATAATTATAATACAGGAGGCGCTAACCTTCTACTGGCGGCCGTTCAGAAAACAGCCGGTATAAAATTACAGGAATTTATAGAAAAGTTTCTCTTCAATCCGCTTGGAATCACCAAATACTATTGGCTGACCGATCCCCAGGGAATCAATATGGGCGGCGGAGGACTCGCTATAACACCGATGGAAATGGCCCGGTTCGGGTATCTTTACCTGAAAAACGGTAACTGGGATGGAACCCAGGTCGTGCCTGCCGAATGGGTTAAAAAATCCATGACAGAATATATTAAAGTATATATGGGGGATCAGGGCTACGGATTCCTGTGGTGGAAAATCCCGTCCGGCGGTTTTGCGGCCGATGGTTACGGCGGTCAGCAAATAATGGTTATACCACGGCAAGATATGGTTGTAGTAATTACCGCTAATCTTGATAATGCCTCTCATTGGCCGGTTGAAAACAATCTATGGAAAAATTCATAAACAGGTCGGTTGTTTCCGGTAAAAATATTCCGGAAGATCAGGGAAAAAATGATGCGTTTGCAGCCGCCATAAGTAATTTCAGTAATCCGGCGAAAGAAACCGCAATTTATATCCCTGAAAAGGCGAACGAATTATCAGGCAGAAAATATATTCTGGATTCCAATCCGTGGGGTTTGAAATCTATTATACTGAGTTTTAATGGAACAAATGAATGCATATATGAAGAAAATTATCCGGATTTAAACTTTAAAATGACAATCGGAATTGATGGAAAATACCGGGAGAACCGGTTTGCCGGAGATTCACGAAAACGGGAACTTTCTAATGGAAGATGGATTGACGATAATACTTTTGTTTATGAATATTACAAACCCTGGGCTGATATAAGTAAAATTCACTGTATCTGCCGGTTTGAAGCTGACATGATTTCTTTAAAAATTCAGGGAAAATCGACTGACGCAGTATGGTCACAAGTATTTACAGGTGTTATGGAAAAATAATAAAAGATAGGGAGGTCTTTAAAAAAAGACATAATTATGGTTCATCCATCAAAATATACATTAATAGGAGAATTTAGTATGAAAATTTGGTTTATAATTATTGTGGTTGTTATGATTAGAATTCCGGCTTTAACATTTGCTGAGTCTTTAAAAGACCGCTTATTCGGTGCGGCTTCGTCCGGGAACGCCTATATGATTCAGGTATTGATCAAGGAAGGTGCTGATGTTAATGCCAAGAAGGATAACGGCTGGACGGCCTTGATGGAGGCGGCGTACAAGGGGAATGTCGACGTGATGAAGGTATTGATGGAAGCAAAGGCCGATGTCAACGCTAAGAGGAATGACGGCTGGACGGCCTTGATGGAGGCGGCGTACAAGGGGAATGTCGAAGCGATGAAGGTATTGATAGAAGCAAGGGCCGATGTCAATGCTAAAAGGATTAATGACGGCTGGACAGCCTTGATGGCGGCAGCGGACAAGGGGAATGTCGAAGCGATGAAGGTATTGATAGAAGCAAAGGCCGATATCAATGCTAAAAGGATTAATGACGGAATGACGGCCTTGATGGCTGTGACTGAAAGCGGGAATGTTGATGGAATTAAGGCATTGATAGAAGCAAAGGCCGATGTCAATGCTAAAAGGATTAATGACGGCTATACGGCCTTGATAGCGGCGGCCTCGCGAGGGAATGTCGATGCGTTGAAGGTATTGATAGAATCAGGGGCTGATGTAAATTCCGGAAATAATAACGGCGTGACAGCTTTAATGTGGGCAGCAGGAATGGGCAAAAACGACATAGTCGCGTCATTGATCACTAAAGCCGATGTCAACATAACGGATAAAGACAACAGTACCGCCTTAATGTGGGCGGAAGAAAATTATCAAACTACGGCTGTTGAACTGCTGAAAAAGGCGGGCGCAAAATATTATTCTTTACCGAAATATATTTCTAAAGCAAAACCGGGGCTGAATTCAAAAAAGGATACTAACGACTACTTTCCAGGAGATGCCTGGCGGACATCCACTCCCGAAGCGCAGGGAATGGATTCTGAATATCTTATAAATATGCTTAATTATATTATTTCAAATAATGTAAATATTCATAGCATAGTAATTATCCGGCACGGATACGTTGTAATGGAAGCTTATAGAGAACTCTTCGGAAAGGACGATATCCATATACTTGAATCATGTAGCTAAAAGTGTGACTTCCGCCCTGGTAGGCATCGCCATAAAAGAGGGCTATATTAAAAGCGTGAATCAGAAGGTTGTTCCGATCTTTACCGGCCAGGAAATAAAAAATCTTGATGAAAATAAGCAGTCGGTAACGATTAAACACTTGCTGACTATGAGTTCGGGGATCAGCCAGCAAGGTAGTGTTTTTATGCCGCAGGAATATTTAAATTCAGGTAACTGGAACATGTATTACCTCAATCAGCCGATGGTCGCGGAACCGGATAAATTATACGCTTATGATAACGCGGATGTTAACCTCCTTATGTTGATTCTGCATAAAACCAGCGGAATGAAAAATTCTGATTTTGCCGAAAATTTTCTTTTCAAGCCAATCGGCATAACCAATTACTACTGGCAGACAGATCCCCAGGGAGATTATGACGGCGGAGGAGGACTGGCTATAACCCCAATGGAAATGGCCAGGTTCGGGTATCTTTATTTGAAAAAAGGCAATTGGCAGGGCAAACAAGTAATACCCGCCGATTGGGTCGAAGCATCATTGTCCGATCAAATCAAACCACCGGCCTGGCTTTCAAAGGACAAGGGGTATGGTTACCTCTGGTGGGAGCTGCAATTCGGCGGTTTTACAGCAAGCGGGCACGGCGGCCAGCATATATTGGTCATGCCCGAAAAAGACATGATAGTCGTTATAACTGCCGGACTTATCGATGAATATAATAATTGGAGAGTCGAGGAATATTTGACTAAAGAATGCATAAATAAATCCATTATCTCCGGCGGCAGTATCCAGGAAAATCCTGTTAAACAGGAGGAGTTGAATTCTTCAATCCGGGATTTAGGAAACCCACCGGCAATAACAAAAGTTATTATACCAGAAACGGCGTACAAAATCTCAGGCAAGAAATATATCATAGATCAAAATCTTTTAAAAACCGTTTACTCTATAAATTTAAAATCCGTCATCTTAAGCTTTAACAGGACCGGTGAAAGCATTTTCGAAAGCGATTGGCTGGATAATAATTTAAATATTTTCGACAGTTATTCGCCGAATAATAAGACGTCTCATAATATAAAAATGTCTGTAGGATTAGACGGTAAATATCGGGAAAGCGGATTTAATCCTCACAATGATTTGCATAAAAAACAATTTGTTCGCGGTAAATGGATAAATGAAAACACTTTTGTCGTAGAATTTTATTGGCCATGGAAGGTGGAAAGTAAAATTCAATTTACATTTCAATATAATGATGACAAAGTTAAAATAACAACGGAAGCGATGTCCGGAGATTTGCTGCAGGAATTTATAGGAATAATGGAAAAATAGTAAAAAGGCAGGCCGGTGCTTAATAAAATATATTTATGAGATTTTATACTTAATTTTATAGGAGAATTGTTATGGAAATAGATAAAGCATATGAGGATTTAGCTTTTATAAAACAGATGATTAATGCAAGCAGGAAGAAATTCGAAAATAACGGTGTGCATTACATTATTATCGGCACCTTGTTTGTCGCAGCGACAGCGTTGACATATTTATTTATTGACCTTAGGATGTACAATCTAATTACACCTATATGGATAATATTTATTCTCTCATTAGTTGCTTTACATATCTGGAGAAGGTTGAAGTCAGTTAAATCGCCTACTTCGCCAACGTTCGGAGAAATAATTTATAATAACTTATTAATGTCCATTACTGCAGTAATAATTATTCTATATGTAATTACCATCGTACACAGGCTTGGTTCGTCAATATTCCTGGGCATAATGTCTATTGTTCTAGGACTAGGGTACTATGTATCGGGAGTAATAATGCAGTCAGGGTGGATGAAGGCACTTTCTTTCGGTTGGGCCGTGGGGGGAATTGTGATTTTCTTTTTACCCGATTATATAACCCTGCTTTTTATGGCCATTATTACTATTCTTTTTGAACTCATCCCGGGTATTATCATGTACGCGACATCAAAAAAGGGACAATAATATATGCCTGATTATGATTATAAAAAGCTTGATAATGTACTTCATTCTCGAATCAGGCTTGCTATAGTTTCTGTTATGATAGGAGCCGGTGAGATTGAATTCACAGCTTTGAGGGACGCTGTTGGGGCTACTGACGGAAACATGAACACTCATTTGAAAAGACTGGAAGAAGAGGACTACATATCCGTCGAGAAAAAGTTTATAAACAGGAAACCAACAACAATTTACCGTCTTACTAAAAAAGGAATAGGTAACTTTGAGGAATACATAAAAGAACTTGAAAAGTTCATAAAGAAAAATTAGTCATTGATAAATACTTGCGATGAAGTCACTCAAAAAACTGCCGTAAAACACATGGGCCATATACTAAATCACTATATGCCTCATAATATGGTTATTGCTGATCCAGAGAATACAATTTCTAGCCAATCCAACCAATTTAACCAAAGAATTTCAGTATAAAATACGAAAAATATAGAATTACATGAACAAGAATTTTCAGCAATAATCATGTATCTAATTGTTATATATAGAATTATATAGTTTCGGAGAGAGGGGGATTCGAACCCCCGGTACATTGCTGTACACGCGCCTTCCAAGCGCGCTCCTTTAAACCACTCGGACATCTCTCCTTAATTATGTTGGATGACTCCATTATGGATTCATCCAACATAATACGGCTGCAGTTTTTTATTAGAAAAGTACTGGGGCGTAAAAAACCGCAAGTTTAAATTTTAATATAGGAAGTTTTATGCCTAAATAGACATGTATTTTAATGGAAATATGTCAAAATTGCAATTTTCATGGGAAAATAAAGGTTATAAAAAATCAATGATAAGTTTATATCATTTTATATTCTAAAATAAAAGAATGATTTTGTGTGAGAATTTCTATTACTAAATTATATACTCTGATAAACTTTACAGATTCCTTAATTATGTTTAAAATTTTATATGTTATCAAAGGGGAGATTTTATGACAAGTGAAAATTTCATTTTTATTGATCCGGAAGGATATGAAATTTTTACTTATAAATGGCTTCCTGATAATGTTTTAAATATTAAAGGAGTGGTGCAAATTGCTCATGGAATGGCTGAGCATGCCGGCCGCTATGAAAGATTTGCAAAAATTTTAACAGAAGCCGGATATTCGGTATATGCTAACGATCATAGGGGAAATGGAAAAACTGCTAAAACACTTGAAAATGTGGGCATCGCAGGTGATAAAGAAGGCTTTCGGTGGATGATAAAGAATATGTATCAATTAACGGAAATTATTAAGAAAGAAAATAAAGGTCTTCCTGTTTTCATTTTAGGGCACAGTATGGGTTCATTATTACTACAGGGTTATCTTTCACTGTATGGAAATGAGATAAACGGGGCTATACTGTCAAGTACAGCAGGAAAAGCGGGACCGGTTATTAATTTGGGAATTTTGCTGGCAAAAAACGAGATAAAGAAAGCAGGTAGAAATAATAAAAGTCCCAAACTTAGTCGGTTATCTTTCGGGTCTTACAATAAAGCTTTCAAACCTAACAGGACAAAATTTGACTGGCTCTCACGCGATGAAAAAGAAGTGGATAAGTATATACAGGATCAGTTTTGCGGCGGGACCTTTACATCGGGTTTTTTTTATGATTTGACTAGGGGAATTAAGTGGCTTCATCAAAAGACCACAATGGATGGAATTCCAAAAAATCTGCCTATTTACCTGTTTTCCGGCGATAAAGATCCTCTAGGCCATCAAACTAAAAGTGTTTATCAATTGATCGGGATGTATCGAAAATTGGGGATTAATAATTTATCATTTAAATTTTATAAGAATGGTAGGCACGAAAGTCTTAATGAAATTAACAGGGATGAAGTAATGGCCGATGTTGTAAACTGGCTGGATCGGCAAAAATAAAATCAGTTATTTAATGAGGATTAATGTGCGTTATGTAATTATTTCAGGCTTTATATTATTTTTTGTTTCCTGCAGTAAATTTAATATTGAAGAGAAAATTAATACGAATATGAGCAGTAATGGTACTTTTCGTGAAATCACAATTAATGAAATTAAAACAAAGAAGATATTAATTGATATTATGTATTCCGGAGAACAAGCCGGATTTAAAGACTTTCCGCAGCTTCTCAATAATTTTGTACAAAGGTTTTCAATTTATAACGAAATAAAGAGTTCAAATACAGGTATTTTAAAAATTGAATTCAATGGTAATATTTACCGGCTTTTTTATCAATTAGGACTTTTTTTTCTTTCTGATATGAAAAATGATTTGATTAAATATGGTATAATTCAAATGGAGTGGAATGATTTATTACTAAAAAATAATAATCAATTTTTGGGACCAGAAAAATATAATTTGATACGGATCAGCGATTTTTCTGATTTAATGAATAAATATGGGCTTAACAATAATGATTTGCTTGAAGTCTATCCTTATACAGTCAAATACTTGCTTAACCAGATTTTGTTTATTTCACCTCAGGAGATTTTGTCACGTCCCGCACGTTATTTGACCGAGAATGAATTGGAAAATATATTTTGTCAGGTTGTCATTTTACCGGAAGTAACTGAGTTTACTGCTTATATTAAAAATAAATTCGGTATTAACAGATTATTAATGCTCTCAGAAAGCGAATTCACAATAAAAAACTGGAAATCAATTTCAGGTGAAGAAATGAGTGATACCGAAGGCGGATTTGCAAAAAATATTGAGAATAAGAATTTTCAAGGAATATTTCTTGATAAAGGTTTTACAGGCAGTCTGGACAGGAATCTGGAACTTTATAATAAAATAACCAAACCAACATTATTCAAAAAATGAAGCAGTATTTGAGGAGGATATGAATGATTGAAACAAAATCTTTAGGCAGGATAATGATTATTATTTTAATTGTTTGTGCTATTTTAAGCTGTTATATGATTGTTGTAATGTCGATCAATGCAAAGAATAAAGATAAATCATCACTCGCCGATTTAAAAAACTTTTGGGTTAATAAAGCTGCGGCATATCCGAAAGATACCATTGCCGTTTTGAATATATTTACTCCGATTATTTATAATGATGACACTGACTATTTTGGTATAAGAAGGAGTGGAGCTATTTACTGGGTAAATATGCTTAAATCAGTAGAATCCAATCCCAATATTCATGCTGTAATACTAAGGATTAATTCACCGGGCGGAACTGTTGCTGCAACACAGGAAGTTTATAATGAAATCAAAAGATTAAGGGAAAAGGGAAAGCTTGTTACGGTATCTATGGGTGATTTGGCAGCTTCAGGGGCTTATTATATATCAAGCAGTGCCGATTATATAGTCGCAAATCCCGGTACTCTTACCGGCAGCATAGGTGTGATTATTGAAGGACTTGATCTCAGTGATTTGTTTAAAAAAATTGGGATTACTTATAATGTTATTAAAAGCGGTAAAAATAAAGATATTCTGTCAAGCTACAGGAAAATGACACCGGAAGAGTATAATTTATTAAAAGACGTAATAATGGATACTTACGATCAATTTTTTAATGCCGTATCGGAAGGCAGAAAGATCAAACCCGACGAATTAAAGACTATAGCCGACGGAAGAATATTCTCGGGTAGACAGGCTTTGAAAGTAAAATTAATCGATGAATTGGGAGATTTTGAAGATACGGTAAAAATAACGGCAAAAATGGCCGGTATCATCGGGGAGCCAAATGTAATAGAGCTGAAACCGGATGTTGAAAATATATTCAAATACTTAACATCAAATTTCGAAGGATTCCTTTCTGCAAAGAATAATCTGAAACTTATCAACAGTCCGTTTGATTCGCTGAAAGATAATAATTCGCCGGTTCTTTATTTCTATAATTATTAAAGGGGGAAACAATGGATTTTTCTGAATTTATCCTGGTTTCTTCCGGGATTTTCATCAAACCATTTCAGACATTACAGAAAATATATGAACAGTTTCTAACCGAAACCAGGCTGAAAATTGTTTTAAACTGCTTTTTAGTGTCAATGATCGGCAATATGAGCCTTATAATATCGAACATGATTTCAAGCAAAAGCGGGATTTATTCAAGTGTTCCATTTTTAACTTTTCATATCTTTTTTTCGCTATTGATTTATTATATTTTAAATTTTATATTGATATCCTTATACTTTTTGATGACATCAATAATAATTAACAAAAAAAATACAGGGTACAATACAATTGAAAATACTGGAAATGGGTCTGATCTACAAACGACAGTTTTGCAGCCGCTCGAAACATGGAGTATTTTTCAACTGATAAATTTTCCTGGGACAAATTAACCGGATTATATCTGTTCTCGGATTATTTATTTTTGATTCTATTCCCGATTTCCATACTATCGGGAGTATTTTTACCGGATCTTGATTTCTTGTATTATCTTATAACCCTGGTTGTTATGATAATTGTGATATTGCTTAAAATAAGGGCTATATCAATAATAGCTTCAATTAGTAAATCAAAAGCCTTCTTTTTATTTGTAATGCCATTTATCTCGATTTTAATTTTTATTATATTTTTTATTGTTTATTCGGTATTTTTAATTTTCCGTTTTTTGGCATAGAGTGTTATAGGGGCTTTTGTGTTTAGATCTGCTTTAAGATGGATTAAGTTCTCTTTTATATCAGAAATTGATATATATATTTATAAAGAAATTATACCAAATTATTTTTTCGGTTTGATATTTTTCACATTCATATTATTACTTAACCAGCTGTTTTATATAGTTAAATTATACATTGAATATAATGTTCCCATCAACCAGGTATTCATTCTTTTGTTCAACCTGATTCCTTTACTTCTTTCAATGACCATACCAATAGGTATTCTTCCTGCATATTTATTATCAATGGGGAGGTTTTCACAGGATAGTGAAATTATTGCTATGAAATCCTGCGGTATTTCAACATTCAGAATTTTCAGCCCGGGAATAATTTTTGGTTTTCTGATAAGTATTGCCGCATTTTTTTTTACAGATAAAGTTGTTGTGACTGCAAATTTGAATTATCTAAAACTGAATGCTAAAATTATGGCTCAGAAACCGGCAGTCGAGTTAAAGGAAAAAGCTTTCATTGAAATCGGCGGATATAAAATAAGTTTCGATAATTTTAAACTGGAAAATAATAAGGATGTTTTATATAATATCCATATGGTTGATCTTAATGAAAGGAGAGTAATTAATGCTGAAAAAGGGAGATTGTATTCGGATCCAGAAAATTCTGGACATTATATTTTGAAGTTCATGAACGGTAACATTTCTGAGGTAATGAAATATAAATCGGCAAATAACTCAATTGTCGATAAGTTTTTTATTTCTTCCTTCCGTTATATATCTATCCACACTTTTGTCAGTGTTCCTCCGGAATATTACAATAAGAACCCGGATACCATGACAATACGGGAGTTAAAGAGCGATTTACTTCTGTAAATCGAAAACCTCGGTTGAGAGGATTGATGTTTTTTTAAAAGATAAAGACAGGATGAAAAAAGATATTAATTTATTAAGGGAAGAGATGAAAAAACAATCTGTTAATATTTCTAAGGAAGAAATTTTCAGAAAAATTACCGAACTTGAAAAAAAGGTCAACTCGATAAAAGCGGAAATCAATAATGTTGATAAAAGTATTTCCAATTATAGAAAGAACTTGCCGAATTATTATATTATGAAATATTATGAAAAATTTGCCCTGCCGTTTTCCTCCCTGGTTTTTGCCATAATGAGTCTTTCTCTGGGAATTTATATGGTAAGGAGCGGAAGGAATGAAGGTCTTGGTATAAGCATTATCATAATGCTTCTTTTTTTCGGTTTGAAATACGGAACAGAAAACCTGATAATGAAAGGAACTTTACCACCTTTTTTTGAATGGGTTTATGATCTGATTTTCCTGGCTTCAGGGTTAACCATGCTAATTATTAAAATAAGAGATTAATGTGATAATGAAATTTTTAAAAATGATAAAAATCGATTTTTTCTCAACAATCGATATTTATTTTTATAAAGAATTGATTCCAAACTATTTGTTCGGGCTGCTATTTTTTACATTTATTAATATGCTTAATGAGTTGTATTATCTTATTAAATTTTATATTGATTATAATGTTCCCATTGATCAGGTTTTTTTACTTGCGGCTAACCTGGTACCTTTTTTATTGTCCTATACAATACCGATCGGCATTCTGCCTGCTTATCTACTATCAATGGGAAGGCTTTCACTGGATAGTGAAATCACCGCAATGAAATCATGCGGTATTTCAACATTGAGGATATTCCGCCCCGGAATTTGTTTCGGTATTATTATTAGCATTTTAGCTATTTTGTTTACAGATAATGTTGTAGTTCCTTCAAATATCACTTACTTAAAACTCAGGGCAAGGATTATGGCACAAAAACCTGCTGTTGAACTTAAAGAACAGGCGTTTGTCGAGATGGGCGGTTATAAGATCAGCTTTGAAAAGATAAAGATGGAAAACAATCTGGAAGTGCTATATAATATTCATGTGGTGGATTTAAACGGAAGAAGGACAATTGAGGCTGAAAAGGGTCGATTATATACAGATCCTGAAAATTCCGGGCATTATATTTTAAAATTTATGAACGGTAGCATATCTGAGGTTATGAAGAGTAATGCTAAAGAAGGCAAAACGGAAGAAAAATTTTTCATATCATCCTTCAGGTATTTATCCATACATTCCTTCGTTAGTTTACCGAGCGAATATTATACAAAAGGCCCGGATACAATGACATTAAAAGAATTAACCGAAGATGTAAGAATAAAATCACTAACTTCGGTAGAAAAAATTGATAGTTATATGAAGGATAAAGAGAGATTATTAAGAGATATTAACAGTGTCCGGAATGATCTGAAAATTAATGCAGTTAAACTCAATAAAGAAGAATTATTAAGGATTTCAAGGGATTTTGAGAATAAAATAAAATCCTATAAGACAGAAATAAACTCCCTGGACAAAAATATTTCAAATTACAGACATAATTTTCCCAATTATGACATTATGAAATATTATGAAAAATATGCTCTTCCAATATCATCTTTAATTTTTGCACTGATCAGTTTATCAATAGGAATGTATACGGCAAGAAGCGGAAGGAATGAAGGGTTGGGAATCAGTATTGTAATCTGGTTATTATATATGGGAATCAAACTTGGTACGGAAAATTTAATATTAAAGGGTGTTGTTCTGCCTGTATTTGAATGGTTTTCGGATTTCTTTTTTCTTACGATAGCTATTGTATTAATGATTCAAAAAATCAGGGAATAAAAGGTATTGTTTTTATGAATAATGATGTATTAAACAAAAAAAGTGTGAAATCAGTATTGTCAGAATTTGCATCTTTTTTAAGAATATTCCGGTGGACATCTCTTGATTCCCATATTTTATATGGGTTTATATCCTCACTCTTTGGTTCCATGATTTTATTTATTTCAATCTATCAATTGACTCAATTGTTCCAGGACCTGAGATGGCTGCCGCAGGGGACTGATGCAGTCATGCTGATCAAGTATTATAGTTATAGTTCAATTTACTGGGCGACTATACTCGAACCGTTTTCATTTCTTTTTGCCACAGTTTTTGTTTTAAGCCGTATGGCCCAGCAGAGAGAATTGGTTGCCATTATCAGCACAGGTACAAGCATTTACAGGGTTAGTTTTTATATTGTTTTATTTACAGTATTAAATTACTTTTTCATGGTTTTTTATTTTCAAAATACTGTTGTTTATCCGTCTTATCAAAAAAAATTTATTCTTGGTGAAGTGATTTTTCATAGTAAAGATATGAAATCCATTGATAAATTGAAGGATAATACTGATTTTTCCATTTTTGGGGCAAATAACCTGATTTATATTGTCGGACATTATGATGCTATAGTTAAAGAAATTCAAAATGTAACCATTATACAATTAAATGATAGAGCTAAAATCAGTAATAATAATCAATCAACTTTAACCAATATAAATCAATGGCTTTTAACCAATATGAATGAATTGACTAGGCAGAGAAGCCTCCTTTATGAAAATACGATAAATCTATTGCTGAGAATTGATGCTGATAAAGCGGTGTGGAATAATAAAGAAGGAAAATGGCTGTTTAATATCGGAACGATAAGATATGTTAAGAATTATGGGGAAAGTTTTGTAATCAAATCTTTCACAAATCAATCCTTTGATTTTATTACCGATCCGCCTTATTATTTCGAGAAAATCTGGTATGTTATGAGTGCAATGACATATGAAGAGGGAAGGCGTTATATAGAAACGCTTAAGAGATCACATCAGGATTATAAAGGAGATGAAGCTAACTACCTTTCCAAGTTCAGCTATCCTCTTGGGTTAATCTTTGTCGTTTTGGCGGGTATCGGCATTGTTGATATGTCAAGAAGAAAGATCTCGTTTATTGTTAATTTAATGGTTTGTCTTGCTTTGTTTATTGTTTATTATCTGTTTTATGCCATTGGAATATCATTAGCGGAAAAAGGAAATATTTCCACACAGGCAGGCGCTTATTCGGGTGGCATTTTTTTTGGGATAATTTCAATTATATTATTCTTAAGGACAAAAACATAAAATAATTGTTTTTTCAATATTAGATTTTACAAAACATCGCCGAAACAAGTATCGATCAATTTCGCTTCCTTAATAAGAGGGTCATCGGCTGGTACAATTTTAATCTTTCCGGCGATTTCTTGAAGCGGGACAGTTGTGATTTCACTGCCTCTTAAAGCTACCATTCTTGAGAATTTCTTTCTTGCAATCATCTCTGCAGCATACGTACCGAAACGAGTCGCAAGAATTCTGTCGCCCGGCGACGGAGTACCGCCCCTTTGAAGGTAGCCTAGAATGGTTTCCCTGGTTTCAAGCCCTGTCATTTCTTCAATCTTCTTGGCGATATAATGGCATGGAGAAATATTTGTTCGGCAGTCATTACTTTTGTTTTTTTCGCCGGCATCCTCGGGAACTTTTATTCCTTCTGCAACAACAACGATCGAGTATGGTTTTCCCTCTGCGGCTCTTTTTTCAAGATATTTTGCTATTACCTTCTCATTGTATTCTATTTCCGGCATCAGAATAACATCTCCTCCACCGGAGATACCGGAATATAAAGCCAGCCAACCAGCATGGTGTCCCATAACTTCCATTACCATAATCCTTTTATGTGAATTAGCCGTTGTATGCAGGCGATCGAGAGCTTCGGTAGCAATATTTACAGCCGAATCAAATCCGAATGAAACATCTGTGCCCCAGACATCATTGTCGATAGTTTTTGGAATTCCGATGATATTCAATCCGAATTTTGCAAGTTTATGGGCAGTTTTTTGCGTACCGTTTCCTCCGATACATACAAGACAATCAAGATTAAGATCCTGGTAATTTTTTTTAATCAATTCCGGTTTGCTTGACGCGTATTTAGAATCGGTCATATTTTTGAAGGGTTTAACCCTTGAAGTTCCAAGAATTGTTCCCCCGACAGTCAGAATTCCTGACAGCTTACGTTCGTCAAGTTCTATATATTCTTTATTAATCAATCCCTGGAAACCGGATGAAATGCCGAATACTTTCATTCCGTATTTTAATATCGCCGTTTTTCCGACTCCACGGATTGCCGCATTCAAACCCGGGCAATCGCCGCCGGATGTCAATATTCCGATTCTCATTACTTTTTTTGTCATATTTTACTCCGGAAAACATAATCTATTTATCCGAATAAACACCTTTAACGGAATAATTACCGAATATATCAGTAACTTTTACCTGTACTACAGAACCTGGTAATAAATTGAGACGAATATCAAAAGATTCCGATAATGAATCAAAAATACTATCAATTGGAAGGATTTTTATCCATTTGGAACCGTTTATACTGTAGCACGCTTCATATAACTGGGAAAGGCCGTCTGTTGCTGAAAATCCCAATGAATAATTTGTTCCTTCTTTTTTTAAAATAATATCTCCAATTACCGGGGGGGTATTGTCTATAATGAAATAATCGCTTAATTTTACACTCTTTTTGGATTCCTGATCTGTGTTTGACCTTTCATCCGATGCAGTAATTTTAATTCTGTATCTTCCATCGGGAAAATTTTCTTTATTAAGATCGAAACTACTATCTTCGAGTGGTTTGTCATTAATCTTTACCCAGGAATTTTCATTCTGAGAAAGATATATGTCATAAATAAGAGTATCCTTATTCGCATCGCTTGCATCCCAGCTGACTTTAATGACGTTGTTGTTATACCCGATATTTATTTTATCGATTTCCGGTGCAATGTTTTTTTGAACATAAGGAATATAAATGCTCCGGAATAGAGGATTTTTCTTCCCGTCAGATTTAAGGTTAACCCTGTATTGAATAAAACGGTCAGGGGATGATACGATTTTATCTTTTACCGGAGACCAATCTTCCCATATATCCATGTTAAAGATAGCTCCGCTTCGGGTGTATAAGTCAATTCCAGTTTCAGCCGGAACTATACTGCTGATGTTCGGAGATCCCCACTGTGAAACATTACCGGTATCGAAAGCCGATGATATAAAATAACCCTCTTTAGAGATTGAAGTATTCATTTTTATTATTCTTGCCGGGTCAAGTAAAATACCATAACTTTCATTATCAATAGAAATAAACCTTGCAAACTTACCATTTCCAAGGCTTGTAAACTTATTGACCTCATCATTCTGAGAAATTTCAAAATATCCGGCGTTTTTATCACTGCCTATTATAAGCTTATCTTCAATTTGAGTAAGTGAAACGAATTTGATGCCGCTTTTTTGAAACAATTCAACAAGGTTGCCTTGAAGATCGTATGAGTAAAGAGCACTTTTTTCGGAAATTTTTGATCCGCGTTTATCTGATTGACTGCCCCTAGATGAATTATCATCATCGGAAGAGGCTGTTCCTGATTGTGTCTGTGCGGGCTTCTGTATATCCTTGATTGATGTGATTATATATATCTTTCCTTTTGATAAAATTAAATCGGAAATATTATTATCAAAAGATGCGGCGGCAATTATTTTTCTATGATTTTTTACCGGTGTTTTATATAGTATATAACCGTCGCCGAAAAAATATAAGTAATCTCCGATAACAATACCTTTTAATATACTCTTTTCCTCTGGAACCGGCAATGACCAGATCATATTGTTATTACTTCCGTAAAAATAAATTTCCGCAGGATTTCCGGCGAAAACATATAATCCGGTTTTATCCGGCATTATCTGCCAGATGTATTCATTTGAAATATGGATTTCACTTTTCAATGTAAATCCACTATCCAGAATATAAATTGAAGCCCTGGGAATAGCGGAAAAATATATATTGCTCCCGATTATTTGTATATCGCTTATAAGAATCTTATTTGAAACAGTGAATATATTATAATTTGTCTGGCTGTTGATAAAAAAAAGCGCTGCCGATTCCCCGCTTCCGGCTAAAAAACCGTTTTTCCATTTTTCAACTGACCATATCATTTCCCGAGATGTAAATATTTCGCTGTAATCCCTTGAAAGCTCTATTCCGCCATTCTCAATAAAGCTGATATTGCTGTATTCAAAATTTTCGATATTATCAAATTTAAAATCATTGACATATTTAGTAGATACCGTAAAACCGTATGACTGACATATCATTATTATCAATAATAAATATCGGGACAATCTCATAATAATCTCCGGTTTGAAAAAATCACTTTTAAGCAAGTTAAAACGGTTTATTTTAAAGGAAATATCATTTATTCTCAAATTGCTAAAAGGAGTATTTTATGTTAAAATCAATCAGTCGAAAGTCTGTCAGTCTATTAGTCAATCAGCCGGTAATTAAAAGACTAGCAGACTAACTGACCGGTTGACGACTAAGCTATTCGGATGGTATAATTATGAAGGGTTTGATAATTGTTCCCACATATAATGAATCTGAAAATATTGCTAAGCTCATTCCTGAAATATTAAAGCAGAATGAAATATTAGAGGTCCTGATTGTTGACGATAATTCTCCTGATGGAACGGCTTCCATTGTAAAGAACCTGATGAAAAGCAATTCCCGCATCAATTTACTGGAAAGAGAAAAAAAAGCGGGTCTTGGGAAAGCGTATGTCGCTGGCTTCAAATGGGCTCTTCAAAGCCCGAAAAACTTCGATTTTGTCTGTGAGATGGACGCGGATTTTTCACATGATCCCAACGAGCTGTATTTATTTTATGAGGCTCTTGATGAAAAATACGATGCCGTTTGCGGTTCAAGATATATCAGGGGTGTTAGGGTTTTGAACTGGGATATTAAACGATTTTTTTTGAGTCTCGGAGGAAATTATTATGCAAGGATTGTTACAGGCATCAATTTGACCGATTTAACCGGCGGATATAACTGTTATACCAGAAAAGTTCTGGAAAGTCTGAACATTGATAATATCAGTTCAAGCGGATACTCTTTCCAGATCGAGATGAAAGCAAAAACAATATACAGGGGATTTAAAATCAAAGAAGTACCGATTATTTTCAGAGACCGCTTTGAGGGTACTACTAAAATGCATGGCGGAATAATCAAGGAGGCTTTTCTTAAGTGCTGGAAAATCAGATTTGACAAATGGTTTGGGAATATCTGATACTTTCTTTATTTAATGCTTTCTAACATTGATTTTACACGGAAAAGCATATTATCGGATTTTTCCGGGTTGACATCGCTGTTGCCAGAATTTTCGCTGTAAGCGTTTTGATTGCAGTCGTTGTAAATTTCCTCAATATTCTTTATGGTTTCTTCCCTTAATTTTCTTTCTCTTAGGTTTAAAATTAACTCTTTTATTCCGATTCCACCGGGTATATTAAATTTATCGGTGATGTAATAGAATATCCCTTTTTGAAGGGATGTATAAAAATCTCTGTTATTTCCCTTCTCAAGATTGATTCTTGCTTCTGATAAATACCCGGCGAATCTTTTATTAGCAAGAAATTTTCTGGAATAATTTTTATCTATGCTCATTTTATCCTTATGCCGACCATATAAAAATGATAATCCGGGAAGAACAATAAAAAGTAAGGCAGTCAGCAAAAACAGGGGATTAAATATTATATACCGGTATGATTTTGGGTTATCTATAATTTTAAACTTAAGGGAGCTTTTCTTTTCCACTATATTACTGTCTATTACTTTTATATTAAATCCATCCATTACTACTTTTTTTAATGCTAAGTCTTTATCAATATAATTAATAATAACCTGTGGTATTGAAAAATCAACTCCTTTTTGAGAAAGGAAAGAATATTTAATATTCTGCTTAAAATATGCCCTGCCGTTTCTGTATTCCATAAACTTTAACTCTGTTACCGGGGATGATAAAAATATTCCCTCTTGCTTAAAATCGCTGTAAGGGTTGGAGAGAACTTTTAAGTTGCCGTCTCCGGTCATTTCAATCTGGATATCAAAGCTTTTGCCTTTTTCTATTATATTTGTCAGCAATGTTGTTTTAACGGAAAGATCACCGATGTAAGATATTCCGGAATCATTTTTTGTCTTAACCGAATCTATGCCGATATTTTCCGATTTAAGCTGAATCTGCCCATATGGAGTTATGGCAACGATGGAAGGGGGAACGATTCCGATTTTACCGGCCTCAACAGGATAAACAACATATCTCTTGACCAGCTTTTGATAATATTCGCCGTTTATTGTTATTCCGTTGTCGGGAAACTTCGGTAAATCGTAAAGTGCTGATTTATCCGAACGGATAGGCGCTACTTCTGTATATTGATAGTTGAAGGCTTCTTTGTCGGAAGCCAGTATATATGCGTCCAGGATCACCTGCTGGTTTTGATATGCAGATGCTGGTTTTGGTACCAGTTTAAGAAAGAGCGAAGGAATTTTTGGGCGTCTTCCAAAAAACTCATCCAGGTCTGCAAACGGATTTACTGTATTTTGTCTTTGTGTCTTACGGTTTTCTTTTACAACCTTTAATTTTTGAACTGGGGTATGGTAAGAAATTTTTTGTATTAAAATTTCAAATGAATCAATTTCAATAATACCTTGAATCTTGGGTGTAATAATAAAACTGTATGTAAATGTTGTACTGGAAGACATCTGGCCGTTAACAATGCTTACCTGTGAACTTGTGGATTCTCCCGTATAGCTTAATTCGTAATTCTTGCTCCTGGGCGCATTAATGTTTTCAGGTTTTTGATTAATTTCAATTGTGATTTCAGCCTGATCTTTTATGCCGATAGTTTCCGGATTCACCCTTATATTGATTTGAGGTTCGGCCGAAAACATAACTGTGGCGGATAGCATCAATAAAATTAATATACTGAATTTATTAATAATTATTTTAAGAACAATCTTTTTTAACATTATTTTGCCTCAAGAATTTTTCAGCTTATTTCCAGTATTTTCCGTAAAATAAATCCAGATCACGTCGAATTTCATAAGGAATGAGTTCTTTTTTTGTCATTATGGCATATTTAACAGCAGATCCGCAGGAACATCCGTCATCCGTTGTAATATTTTCGATGACAAGAGGAATTAGTTGATTTACTGTATTATTATTCTCCTTCATGTTTTCCAGAATAATCGAAACATCAACCGCTTCTTCTCCTTCCCTCCAGCAGTCGTAATCGGTCGGTAATGCTATCGCAGCATAGCAAATTTCGGCTTCCCTCGCGAGTTTGGTTTCCGGAAGCGCTGTCATACCGATAACTCCGGCTTCCCAGCTTCGGTAGAGATTGCTTTCAGCACGAGTTGAGAATTGAGGGCCTTCCATGCAAATATAAGTCTCTTCTGTAAATAACCTTTTTCCGGAATTATTATCTTTAATATAATTTTCAATAACGGCTTTTATTCCGGCCCTCAATCTGCCGCAGAAGGGATCTGCGAAGGATATATGACCGACAACCCCTTGCCCGAAATATGAAAGAGGCCTGCCCTTTGTCCTGTCAATAAGCTGTGAAGGTAATACAATGTCGGTAGGCCGGATTTCCTCCTTTAAGCTTCCGACTGCGCTTATACCGATAATGGAAGTAACACCGAGTGTTTTCAGTGCATAAATATTGGCCTTTGAATTAACTTCCGACGGTATTAATCTGTGACCCTTACCATGGCGAGGCAAGAAAGCGGCCTTTTTATCTCCGATCTGTGCGATAGTTATATTATCAGAAGGTTTGCCGAATGGTGTATTAATTTCAATTTCTTCAATTACTTCTGCATTTGACAATTCATAAACTCCGCTTCCGCCGATAATTCCAATTTTTATTTTTTCCATAAATACCTCCGGGATATTATTTTCTAATCAATGATAAATAAACGGTCCATCTCATTTTCTTCAATTGTAATATGTATATTTGCTGTTTTGAAATTCAGGAGCGGTTTAGCTTTATCCGGCCATTCTATAAAACTATAATCGCCATGCGTAATAAAATCTTCAAGGCCCAGTTCTTCAAGCTCTGATACGGAATATAACCTGTAAAGATCAATATGGTATATAATAACCAATTCGTTTTTATATTCATTAATTATGGTGAATGTCGGACTTGTAACCGATGCTCCCAAACCCCAATACGAAGCAAATCCTTTGACAAATGTGGTTTTTCCGCTTCCCACTTCTCCAACCAAAAGTACAACATTTCCCTTACAAATTCCGTCTATTTTACCGGAAGCCAGATCGCTGGCAATCTTCATTGTTTCCTCAGGGCTTTTAGTCTTGATTTTTATCATTTGATTGGCTGACCTCAAAATCGATAATGTCAATTATGATTAATTTCACAAACTAGTATCAATTATAAGAACACTTCAAAAAACTCATTAGTTAGAAGTGATTTGGCAGTTCCAGTTTATTAAAAAAATTTTGTTTAATGAGATTTTCCAACTGCCCATAGATTATAAATAATTTATTATTATTTATCAATATTCAGAATACGGCTTTATTTATTTTCCATAAAAAATCATAGAACGGCTTTAGAATTTGAAAATTGGTTTTCAATTCTTCAACAAGATTGCTACTGAATAAGGTGTCATCAATTTTTTTATTATTTACAAGATAAAAATTTTTTCTCTGATACCAATCCAAAATGTCTATGGATTTTGTTTGATCAAGAACTTTTTTATATTTATCACCCTCAAGTTTAAAGATATTTTTATTCATAAATCCCGATACAATCTTTAAAAATTCATCAGGGTGTCGATCGATAAAATTTCGTAGTTTGTCCATGGTTTCCTTTTCTGCCTGATAATATCCCAGGCCATATCTATAATCTTCCGGATTTAATTCAAAATAAAAAACCGGAGAGTCTTTCCAGTCCTTAACCCTTCTTTTAAAAGAGATCCACATGTTACTCCGGTATGGCGACTTATCTTTAGAGAATCTGACATCTCTGTATATTCTCGATATTGTTTTATCAACCATAGGAGATGTTTCCAACTCATTGTCGATTCTTTGCATAAATCCCGCAATATCGATAACAAGTTCCTGGAAAGGCTTTAATAAAAATTCTTTATAATCATTTCTATGGGATTCGAACCAGGCTTTATTATTATTAAACCTCAGATTAACAAGGAATTCTAATGTTTTGACCGAAAATCCTCTGAAAGCCATATTTTTCTCCCTTAATTCTGATTTCATCATTATAATATTTACAGAAAGTATTATATAAAGACGAAGGAATAAAATCAAACAGTAAATTTATTATAAATTATAGTTTTATAATTACTAGAATTATTCTTGATTATTTAAGTACGTTGCTTTATATTATTAGCCGATTTATTTTATATATAACCATTAACAAATATTTATTTAACCGAATATTAATTTAATATTAATCAGGAGAATTGAAGAATTTATCTTCAAAGAATTATATAATAAATCAAAATAATAAAATGTGGGAGAAATTATGAAGAAAATTATTGTTCTAATAACAGTGATTATTATGGGATTAGTAGTATTCAACGGATGTTCAAAAGATGGTGTTGTATTATCGAAATATTTAGATGGAAAAAAGGAATATACCATAAAAGTCGGTGATGTAAAAAAAGAAGTTTTAAACTATGTAATCTATGACCCGATGATTGCCGGAAATAGCACATGGCATAAAGATTATTTGTTCGATAGATACATATTTCCGGATATAGCCTTTTTCGTGGAATCCGCAAAAGGTTTAACCAACCAGCCGGAATTTATTTCTAAAATGGATTTACAATATAAAAAACAATACCTGACTAGATTATTTCAGATCGGGCAGGAAAATATCAATAAAAAAGCAAAAAATTCTAAATTTGAAGTTGTTAGGGTTTCACATATTCTTCTTACAATAAATAAATTTACTAATATTAATGGAGAAACTAAAGAATTAAATACTAATGATTATCAAAAATTATTATCGGAAAAAGAAAATAAAGCAATGAATATTATTGATTCACTAAAATCATCCAAGAATATTTTATCCGATTTTAGCAATGCCGCTGTTTCACAGTCTGATGACGGCAGCAGCTCTCATGTTGGCGGAGATGTCGGATATTTTGTTAGAGGATCTATGGTGAAAGAATTCGAAGAAGCATCCTTTGATGCAAAAGTCAAAGGGTTGATTGATAAACCTGTAAAAAGCAGCTACGGTTATCATATAATCTATGTAACTGTTCCGAGCCAGCAAAAGAATATGGATGAAATAGAAAAGATAATGGGTAAAGACGGCTATAAAAGGATTGAACCTTATATACAGAATAATTTTAATGAGGCTGACAGGAAAAATACCTATAAAGAATTTTATACAGTTGATCTAAGCAATAATAATGTTCAGATTGAAGGGAAGAATTATATTATTGATCAAATACCGCCTGATTCCAAATTATTTTCGATATATGGAAAGCCGTATACTTGGAAAGATTCGAAAGAGATAATCTCTTATTTTATACCCGGTTTTACAAATGGGATTAATTCAACCAATTTTAACGATCAGATGGGCAATTTAAAGAATTTCATCCACCCTGTTGAAGCGGCTAAAAATGATAATACCGAGAAATCACAATCTTTCATTAAAGAATTATCCTCTTTTAGGAATAAACTTTGCAAAGACCTTGCCTCTCAGGAGTTTGAAAAGGATTTTGTAGACAACGGTAAATCCAAGATTACTCCGGAGGCCGTTCAAAATTATTATAATTCTATGAAAAGCACCCTTGTAAAAGATGTTAAAGGAAAATCCATTCAGATGACTTTGAAAGAAGCCGATGGAAAAATACGTGATGAGTTATTAAAGCAGAATTTGAGGCAGGCTTATCAGGAATGGAAAGAACAAATTAAGTCGAAATATAAAGTAGTTTATCTTGATAATGGGTTGCAGGCTCTTAAGGAACTTGAAACGGCTCAATTGAAATTACAGCAGAAAAATGCAGATAAAACAAAAAAGCAAAATGTCCCCCCCCAAAAAAAATAATAAATAATAATATAATTAGGCGGTATGTTATCATACCGCCTAATTTTTTCGTGTAATGAAATATTATCAAATTTAATGCCGGATGATTTGACTTAGTAGAATTTGTTATTTATTTTTATTATTGGCTTATATTTGTAATTATTATATTAAATTAAAGTAAGATAAGGGAGTTTTTGTGAAAAAACAGGAATTATTACAACTGGTTAATGAAAATAAAAAAATAGGAGTGACTGAGATATTTCAATATTTTCAATGTGATACAAAAAATAAGCAAAAGAGGGCCGAACACATCATA
Organism: uncultured Spirochaetota bacterium; assembly: GCA_963783575.1. GTDB lineage: Bacteria > Spirochaetota > Brevinematia > Brevinematales > JAOACQ01 > CAWEAK01. The sequence goes on from CAWAOD010000014.1 coordinate 190,890, forward strand.
AAAGAACTTGTTTTTGATAATCTTGTTCACTATGATAATAATGAACGAACAGTTAGCATTCCTGAACTTTCAAGAAAACCGGTTAATAGAAGACCAAAAATAAATAAAAATATTGAACAACATAATAAAGAACCAAACAGAAATATTAAGAATGCAAAACTTGATTTAGATTCTATAATAGAAAAATATGAGATTCGTAAAGAATTTCCCATTTCAGTCATGGCCTGAAACAGAAAAAATTGAATCTTCCATATTTCCGGAAGAATATGAGAAAAGGCTCGATTTAAGGAAAGAAATGATTGTAACCATTGACGGTGCGGATGCAAAGGATCTTGATGATGCCGTAAGCATTTCATCAAATAAAAACGGATGGAGTCTCGGAGTTCATATTGCAGATGTTTCTTATTATGTACCGAAGGATTCAAAACTTGATAAGGAAGCACTAAAACGAGCAAATAGCTTTTATTTTATCAATAGTGTAATTCCTATGTTTCCAAAAATACTGTCAAATGGAATATGCAGCTTGAATCCTGAAGAAGACAGGCTTACATTGTCTGTATTTATGCAGATAGATAAGTCAGGTGTTGTAAATAAGTATGAGATTCATGAAAGTGTTATACATTCCAGGTACAGGCTGACCTATGACTGGGTTCAGGGATATCTTGACGGCAAGGAATCTACGAGCGATATTGGGCTGATAGAAACACTATCGGAAATGGACAAATTATTCAGGGTTCTTTACAGGAAAAGAATTGAGGAAGGCGGGATCGATTTTGATTTCAAAGAGCAAAAATGCATTTTAAACGACCTTGATGAACCGGACAAGATCTGGCTTAAAGACAGGCAGGATTCTGAAAGGATAATTGAAGAATTTATGCTGATCGCCAATCAAACAGTTGCAAAATTTTTATCGGAGAAGGGTATATCGCTTTATAGAATTCATGGTGAGCCGTCGGCTGAAAAACTCCAGGATTTTGTCCGGATAGCATTGAAATTCGGGCATAAAGTTTATGGAGTTCCTATTCCTGATACAAAAGATCTTCAGAGGATATTACTGGAAGCAAAGGATAAACCTCATAAGGAACTGGTTAATCAAATACTTCTGCGTTCCATGCAGCAAGCAAAATATGATACCGATAATATAGGTCATTATGGCCTGGGTTTTGGTTTTTATACTCATTTTACCTCCCCGATAAGACGATACGCAGATTTGATAGTACACCGGCTTATAAAAGATACTTTCTTAAAAAAAACAAGCGGAACGCATTATACTGAAGAACAGCTCGGTAAAATAGCCGACCATATTTCTTCTATGGAAAGAGTTGCAATGGAAGCGGAAAGGGATTTTTACAAAATCAAAGCTATTCGCTTTATGGAAGGAAGGGAAGGAAAAAGTTATGACGGATTAATAACCGGAGTATCACCATTCGGGATATTCATCCAGATTAAAAAGTATGGTGTTGAGGGTCTTGTAAGATTTGCGGATATGGATGACGATTATTACATTTTTGATGAAAATAATTTCAGCGCTTATGGTAAGAGAAACAGGAAAAAATATACTATAGGTGATTCCGTCATGATCAAGGTAGTCAGGGTTAATATTGCAAGAGGTTTTCTTGACCTGGCTTTTGTCTAACAAACATGCTGCTATCTGTAAGGATCATAATTAATGTTTTCAAGATCTTCGGGTTTTGTAATTTCCCATCGTGGTGACAGTAGTGTAAACCATTGATCCGGATACTGCCGGATGTAGAATTCATATCTTTGATTGATCCATGTCATAATTGTTTCACAATCTTTATCAAAGTTGCCCGTTGATTTAAATTCAGCCGGTTCTTCATATTTAAAAACATATCTGCCATTGCTCGCCCTGTAACTGACCGCAAACAGGATAGGGGCATGGAATTTCAGATGAAGCTTTGCCGGTCCATCGGCTGTGGCGCATGGAATGCCGAAAAAAGGAACAAAAATGGGTTTGAAATAGTAAGTCTGGTCTGCTACATTGGCAATAATCGTATTTTGTTTTAAACTTTTTATTATTTTGGTCAGATCGGTTATTTCGTTATAAAAGCAATGGATATTTCCCTTTTTTTCCCTTATATTTTTAAGCCATTTATCGGTTAATGGGTTAGATTGGCGATTAATTATAGCATAGGCGGGCAATCCAAGTTTAGCAGGAATAGTTGCTAAATAATCCCAATTTCCAAGGTGGGCTGTAACAACAATCAGGCCCTTACCCATTGCCAAAGCTTTGTTTAGATTTTCAAAGCCTTCCAGGCTTCCAAAATTTCGATAATTATTAGCAGTTATTGACCCGATTTTAAGATATTCAATTATATAGGATGCAGTATGTATGTATAAATTTCTTATTATTTGATTTTTATTCTGTGCCGATAGAATATTTTCTTTAAAGATAATATCCAGATTTTTATTAGCCTGTTTTTTCCCTTTTGTATCAACAATGAAATATATTTTTCCAATCAATTCAGCCAGCCAGTATGCGATTCTCCAGGGAATTATCTCAATCAATAAGCCAAGAGGCACCACAACTATATATTCAAGAATTTGGGAAAGCTTAACACTTTGTTTATAATTGCTGGTACCCAGAAACGTCTCCTATTTTTTCATTTTATTATTTATTTTTTCTCTCATTTGGGCGGCCAATAATTGGGGAGCTGTAACCTGAGTCTTTATTCTGATGACCTGTTCAAAGAGATCAACTGCGCCAATATAATCACCTTGCTGATATTTTATATAACCCAATTCATAAGTTGCCCAGGCTCTGGATTCATTGTTGGCATCGTTATCTTCGGGGAAAAGCACAATTATATTCGAATAATAGTAAGCAGCATCATTGTATAGATCATTCCCGTATTTTTCTGCGGCAAGTTCCAATATCTTTTTAGGCGTTAATGTTTTCAGCGTGTTTTCAGGTAAAACATTACCCGACCCAGAACAAGCTGTAAATTGTAATGATAATATTATCATAAGCAACATAATAACAATATTTTTTATCTTCAGAACATTCATTTCCATTAATGACTCCTTATAGTCAATATAAAATAATTTGAATATATTTTAAAACCAAAAATTAAATAAATCAAACTATCATCTGCTGTTGTTCGGATTGTGCTTTACCCAAACTGAGCGATTTTTTAATAAATACCAAAAACAGGTTTATAAAAGCCAAAATTTATAAAAATTTGGATATATTTTTTTGTCACCGGTTAATTTGCCGAATTTATGCGTTTGAAAGCACTAAAATCATCAATCTCTGAGATATTTTCAATTTTTGGCGCAATACCCCCTTATTAATCCATGAAAACAGAGCGCATCTTTAAATCGGGGTAACCGTTCCGCATTTCTCCCACAAATCTAACAATTTAAACCTGTCAACTACTTCTTCCCTGAATTTTAAAATAGCCCGCCCGCCTGTGTACGCCAAGATAAACTGGACTGACCTGATGAGTTGAAATGTACTCATCCAGCCAATTGTTTGTTTAGCTGGTAGTGATGCAAGCGTGAACGGGAGTAATCCTGTTGGCGTAGACTTGCAAAGCGAAGATGTGAGCCGCAACGAAAGTGAACTGGATATGACCTCGTTAGGGAAATCGAGAGCGGATAATCTACATGGGATGATGAAACCTAAAATCTGTGATGAAGCAACAAACAAGAGCAGTCACAGAGCTCTCCGGGGTTTGTAAGGGCAGCACATATCGAAAGGGGAGTCACGGAACTTGGGAGACCCTCCAGGATTGCAAAAGGATATGAGGGAATGCATAACCAAATATCTGTCCTGTGAGGGAGTCGGATAAGCCCATAGTAGCGAAGAAGCGGGTAATGACCGTGGAGCGAAGGGGCTTTACTGTAAGCATTGTTTGGTTGAGATGAAAGGAGGGCTGATTGGTGAAAACACCTACTACAGAAGAAAGCGGGCAGAAGGAACCTCTGGAAAACAGAGGTGGGATTTTGATACCGCCGAAACTCTCTTCTCTGAGACACAAACTGGGTCAAAAGGCAAAACTGGAGCCTAAATTTCGTTTCTACACGCTGTACGATCACATAATGAAAGACGATGTGCTGAGAACTGCATGGCAACTGGTCAAGAAGAACAGAGGAAGCGCCGGAGTAGACGGAGTCAAAATATGGGATGTAGAAGAGTATCCGGAAGGAGCAAACACTCTCCTTAAAGAAATCAAGGAAGAACTACAAACAAGGATGTATGTGCCGAAACCTGTTTTAAGGGTTTACATACCAAAAGCCAATGGAAAACTGAGGCCGCTTGGAATCCCTACAGTAAAAGACAGGGTTGTACAGATGGCCGTACTCCTGATACTTGAACCAATATTTGAAGCAGACTTTCTGGATTGCTCTTATGGATTCCGCCCCAATAAATCAGCACATCTGGCGTTAGAAACACTGCGGCAGGATTTGCAGGCAGGATACACCACAATTTATGATGCAGACTTGAAGGGATACTTTGATACCATACCCCACGACAAGCTGATGAAATGTGTACAAATGAGGGTGACAGACAAAGGAATACTGAACTTGATAAGAATGTGGCTGAAGACACCTATCTGGGAGGAAGACAAGAAAGGTAATCCGCCAAAACGACCGGATAAGGGAACACCGCAGGGCGGAGTGATATCACCATTACTGGCAAACATCTATTTACACTGGTTTGATAAGGCATTTTACCGGACAGATGGGCTTGCAAAGAAAATTGGAGCAAGACTCATCCGGTATGCTGATGATTATGTGGTTCTGATGAAAAAGCATAGCGAATATGCCGGACAGTGGATAGAAGACAAGATAGAAAGATGGCTTGGATTGGAAATCAACCGGGAGAAAACTAAAGTCATCGATCTAAAGGAACCAAAGAGCCGCCTTGACTTTCTTGGATACACATTTCGATGGGACGCCTCAATAGTTCATAAGAACAGCAAATACTTAAATATGTTGCCATCTGACAAAGCAGTTAACCGGGAAAGAGAAAGAATTAAAGAACTGCTTGGCGATCATAACTGCTGTAAGAGACTCGAAACCATCATAAATGAATTGAACATTCAACTTAGGGGATGGAAAAACTATTTCAAATTGGGTTATCCTAAGAAAACTTTCAAGAGATTAAACTGGTATATTGAAAACAAGGTGTACAACCATTTGCAAAGGCGCAGTCAAAGAGGATACAAGATTCCCGAAGGAGAGAAGTTTTATAGCTTCATCAGAGAAAAGGGGCTTGTGTTTCTCTTTAATGATTAGGTCAAATGTGAAAACCCAAGACAAGAGTTTACAGGAAAGCCGGATTCGGGAAATCCGCACGTCCGGTTTGACGAGGGGAAGGTAGGTCGTAGAGATATGATATTCTTATACTAAGGCACAAAAGGGGAAACCCGGAAACGGAGCTAAGAAGAAATCTAAAGATTTATCGCCTATCTTTCTACTCTACTTTAACAATCTTTCCCGCAATATCAATAAATATTCGCCTGACCGTATCCGGATAACTTTCCACTGGTATTTCCGGTATATCCATATCCGCCTGATAAGCCGACAGCAGATTATACGCTATTATCGATAAAAAATAATATACACCGTTTGATACAAAACTCTTAAACGGCAGTGTTTCATCCACGAATTCTTTTATTCCACGGTTCACCAGTTCATCTTTTGCCCTCAGATGATAGAGCCTCACTATTTCCTCTGCCGTCATATATTTCACAAGCCCCTTTTCTTTCAATACTTCCGCTTCTTCAAGATTTGTATAAATAATATTTTCAGGCCTGTCGAACGCTAATCTGAAAACCCCGTCTTCACATTCATATTTGGTATAAATGGCACGGTATCCCTTTTCCCAGCTATCCCGTCTGTCCCGAAAGTCCAGGTATTCAATTACATCTCCTTTTTTCTCAAACCTTCTCCATTCTTCCGGCAATCGCTTCATCAAATCGAGTTTGATTGAATCCAGTATTCTCCCGCCGCATATAAAGAACAGTTTCAGGTCTTCCAGCTTCTTAAAATACTTTTGGTCAAAAAACCCGCTATCAGACACAACGATAATCGGCACCTCTTTGTCATAGCATTTCCGGATTTCCTTCACTGTTTCTTCCAGCATTGTAAACAGATCGTCACCGTGATTCGGGGATTCGCTTCCTTCGTGGAACGCCAGGTTCACGATAAAACCATTCCAATACATATGCAGCGGATGATACCCGTTAACCTTTTTGTAGGTATAAGTCACGCCGTTTCGCTTTTTAGCGTCATCATTATTCAGTACCATCGTATCAAGTCCGAGAATAATAACTTTCGGGTTCTTTATCTTGAGACGCCAGACAAAAAGCTTAATTAGAATCTTTTGAAGCTCTTTAAACATTGTCTTTTTTACCACTGAAAAAAATCTCTTTATCACATGGGATGAGCACATATTGTCTTTGCTGCATTCAATGGCCTTTCTGTGCCCGATATCATTTGCCAATTCATCAAACCGGGTCATGGTAAATTTGCTTCCATCTATGAAAAACAGCATCAATTGAGAAATAATTTTTTCTATATCTTTACCTTTGCGGCTCTTGCGAATTCCCTGAAATACTTCGCTGATCAGGGGAATAACTTTAATATTCTTGAGATATCTCAGGACAAACGTAAGCCCGCCGCGGCTGGTAAGACAATCTTTCGTTATGCCGATTTTTTGAATCTCATTTCCCTGAATTTTGCGATTTTTATTTTTTTCAGTCATAATTTACCTGCTTTTGCACCCAATGGGTGTTATTCCGGGGTAAGGATGGCTGTAACCATTTCCTTACCCCATTTTATTTTAGCATGGTTTTATTTTTATGGATAGTTAAGAATCGCTCAGTTTAGGCTTTACTCATAAGAAATTTTGATTATCAATAAATATACCATAATCCCTTTCAGAATAAAATACAAGATAAACTTTTTCTATTAAAGTATTTTTATTATTTTGGAAATATTTTTTTAATGTATTGGAAACAATCTGAGCGGACCGATCACCTGGAAATCCGTATATTCCAGTCGAAATGGCAGGAAAAGAAACGGATTTGCAAAATAAATTCTCTGTTTCTTTAAGTGAATTCAAATAAGCATCTTCCAATACTTTATCTTCGTTAGAATTTCCATTATGCCAGACCGGTCCAACAGTATGGATAACATATTTTGCCGGGAGATTGCCTCCGCTTGTTGTTACAGCCTGGCCGGGCGGCAATCCTTGAGGGTATTTATTTTTACGGATTTCTTTGCACTCCTCAAGAATTTTTGGCCCACCAATAAAATGAATTGCTCCATCAACCCCTCCGCCGCCTAAAAGACTTGAATTGGCGGCATTGACAATAGCATCAGTTTTTTGTTTTGTAATATCCCCAACTATCACAATAACCTTATCATTTAAGTAACTCTGCACTCCTTACCTCCTGATTTGTTTTTTAAAAAGCGTGATCCTTCGTTATACTCAGGGCATGCTTCTTGACCCGATTTAGATTCCTTATGCAACAAAGTTGCGTATAGCTTTGTTTCAATCCTTTCCTTTAGAGTTTTTATGTAATACCGCACAGCTAGCTGTGTGGTTGTTTATTAAAATTTAACATATTAAATAAATATACGCAATAATTTTGTTTTGTTACCAAATTTTTCAAAATATTAAAACTTTATAATTTTATGAAATAATATTTAAATCTTGATGTTAAATTCCTTGACTTGAAATATTTTTGTAATACAATATTGGAAGCTTAAATTAAATTTTTTATCTTGAAAATATTTATAGATATACTGTTTCTTGTATAAGGGGTTTTCATGCCTAACGAAAGAATTCTAATAGTCGAGGATGAAATCATTGTTGCAAAAGATATACAAGGTATACTTATAAATCAAGGTTATGATGCGCCGGTAATCTGTATATCCGGTAAAGATGCAATATATAAGGCAGAAATATTTAAACCTGATCTTGTTTTGATGGATGTTTTACTGAAAGATAAGGAAGATGGCATAGATGTGGCTCACACTATACATTCAAGATTTGGAATACCGGTTATATTTCTAACCGCTTATAAGGACGAAAAAACTCTTTCACGGGCTATGAAGACAGAACCATACGGCTATTTGTTAAAACCCTTTGCGGACAAAGAGTTGTATACAACGATTGAAATTGCTTTGTATAAATATAAAATGGAGCTTAAATTAAAAGAAAGTGAAGACCGGTATAGAAGCCTTGTTGAATTATCTCCCGATTCAATTTTTATTTGCATTAATAAGAGAATAGTATTTGTCAACGGTTCCTGTCTGAAATTATTGGGTGCCGAAAAAACGGATGACCTACTTGGCTTATCAATTAAGGATTTTATTAATCCGGATTATTGGGATATAAATAAAAGAAATCTGGAAAATCCCGATGAAATAGTAAACAATTTATGGATAGAAGAGATTTTTATCCGGCTTGATGGAAAATCCATTTATGTGGAAGCGGCTTCAAGTTTTTTTTCTTATCAGGGTAAAAAAGCTTTGCAAATTGTGGCAAAGGATATTACCGAAAGGAAACAAAATGAACAGGCTTTGAAAGAAAGTGAAGAAAAATTCCGCACATTGGCTGAAACAGTTCAATCATCGATATTTATCCTTAAAAACAATCAATTTAGTTATGTAAATTCATCGGCGGAATCATTAACCGATTATGATAGAAGTGAATTGATCGGTATGATATTCTGGAAAATAATTCATCCCGATGATCAGGAAAGAATTCGAAAAAAAATTGCAATCCGGACAGGGTCAGATTATAAACCTTCAAAATTCGAGTTAAAGATAATTACTAAAAGTCGTAAAGTTAAGTGGATATATGCTGCGGATGAATTGATCGTACTTGGCGGAAAAACAACCATACTAATCGCAGCATTTGAAATAACAAAAATAAAGGAAACAGAAGAAGCCCTTTTGGAAGAGAGAGAAAGGCTTTCCGTCACATTAAAATCAATAAGCGACGGTGTTATAGCCGTGAATATGGAAGGCAGGATAATTTTATTCAACCAGGCTTCTGAGAATATTACAGGATGGAATGAAAAAGAAGCATTAGGTTTATCATTATACAGGGTTTTTCATATTATTAATGAAAAAACTCATGAAAAATCTAAGGATATTGTGGGTAATGTACTGACTAATGATGATATTGTTAATTTTGAAATGAATATTGTATTAATAACAAAACAGAATAAAGAAATACTGATTCAGGAAACCGCTTCTCCGCTCAAAGACGGCTATGGTAATAAAATAGGGGCAGTTATTGTTTTCAGGGATATCAGTGAAAAACAGAAAAGAGAAGAAGAGATTAATAAGATACAGAAACTTGAGTCGCTAGGTTTATTAGCCGGTGGGATTGCTCATGATTTTAATAATTTATTGACAGCAATTCTTGGTAATCTTTCTCTTTCTCAATTAAAGACCAAAGATGATGAAGAAATATCTCTTTTATTAAAAGAAGCTGAAAATGCCTGCTGGAGAGCGAGAGAACTCACACAGCAGCTTCTAACATTTGCTAAAGGAGGTATTTCTGTAAAAAAGATACAGGATATCAAGGAATTGATAAAAACCACCACATTATTTTCACTTCGCGGTTCAAATGTAATAGCAGATTTTCAATTTTCCAATACTCCGGTTTATCTTGAAATGGATGTCGGACAAATTAATCAGGTTATTCAGAATTTAATCATAAATGCGAGAGAAGCTATGCCTCTTGGTGGTTCAATAATAATTAATGTCGATTCAATAACTTTAAAGAAAGGGGAAGCTATTAAGGTTCTTAATGAAGGTGCGGATATGAAACCAGGTAATTACATCAGAATTAAAATAAAAGATGAAGGAATCGGAATAGAACCAAAATTTATACAAAAAATCTTTGACCCTTATTTTACAACGAAGCAAAAGGGCAGCGGTCTTGGATTATCCATTGTTTATTCGGTAATAAAAAAGCATGGCGGTTACATAATTGTTGATTCAACAGTTGGGGTTGGAACTGAGTTTATTATTTATCTTCCCACAGGTGCTGATCTGCCGAATACTACTGATAAAATTGATATAAAAATTCTTAAAGGTAAGGGCAGAATACTTGTAATGGATGATGAAGAATCAATTTTGATGCTTATGGATAAGATTTTAAATGTACTTGGATATGAAAGGGATTTTGCAAAAGACGGTAAAGAAGTTATAGAAAAGTATAAATATTCAATAGAAAACGGGAGACCATTTGATTTAATAATCATGGATTTGACTGTACCTGGAAAAATGGGAGGGAAAGACGCTGCCGAAGAATTGTTTAAAATAAATCCGGAAATTAAGATCATTATTTCAAGCGGTTATTCAAATGAAGCTATAATCTCTGAATATCGTTCTTATGGATTTTCAGGTGTAATAACAAAACCTTTTAATATAAAAGAATTGTCAGGCGAAATCGCAAGTGTAATGTCAAAATAAAATTTTTATTCTAAATTCTTAAATATTTGGGCGGTACTGGCCTCGAACCAGTGACCCCCTGCATGTCGAGCAGGTACTCTAACCAGCTGAGCTAACCGCCCCGGTTTCAAAATATTGGTCGGTACTGGACTCGAACCAGTGACCTCTTGCATGTGAGGCAAGCGCTCTAACCAACTGAGCTAATCGACCCAATATTGAAACTGACTGAAATATTTTAATATAAATCTGTTCTTTTATCAAAAATTCTATAAAAAAAATAAATATGGAATCTTATGTCTCAATTCTGATTATATAGATTAAGCCAATTAACGGATTTCAATTCTTTGGTATAAGTAGCTGAATCATTATAATAAATAGAGTTAACAATATGGCAGGGCAGACAATAGCTTTTTACATATAAAAATCTAGAATATAGAAATAAAAAAGCCAACTTAGGGACTTGAACCCTAAACCTACTGATTACAAGTCAGTTGCTCTACCAATTGAGCTAAGTTGGCAAATCAAATCAAATTATATAATTTCATTTTTTTAAGGTTAAAAATTTTAAAGTCAGCCGGGAAATTTGTCAAATTTTATAAATTGAGATATGATAAACCGAATTTTAAATTGGTTGTTAATTAATATTGTGAGCAATACATTTATGAAATTTGTTTATTTTATAATGATTTTTCCGCTTCTATCATTATTATCATGTACCGTAAAAGATTTGAATATAAAAAATGAATCTTCGCATAATAATCAATTCAGTGATATTAAAAAAGAGAAAATTCATAAACAACCAGTGTATAAATTCTCTTATTCTCCGTATGATTCTATAGAAGTTCAAAATAAAGAAGCTTATAATTATGCATTTAATATTATACTGAATAAGCTCATTTATTTCATTGAAAAAACAATTCCGAACAATTCTATAAATGTCATTGCGGTTTTTGAACTTAAACCGGCAACTAAAAACCCAACTTTTCAGGAAAGGATGAATGGTAAAGCGGTAAGGGGCTGGAATATTTATGATGAAAATATTATTCCGATCGCAGAGCGGGATATTGAAGAAATGAGCGGGGGTTTTGTCAGGGAAGATATGAAAAATATTCCCAAAGCATTTTATTATATTGAAATAAATGGAAATATGGGTAACGTCTATATCCGATACTGGATTCTCCAGTTCAGAAATTTTGATTTTATCTATAATCTTGAAAAAAATGGAAAATGGAGAATTGTTAATTCCCAGCAATTAAATTAAAAATTGTTAGTGTTTTATATGGATTTATTCCTTTTGTTTCAGGGCTTGAAAGATTCGATCTATGCAGAAAATTGTTAATAAAACAGATAAAGCCATAAGTAAAAAAGGAATTCTAAAACTCAGGTAATGTCCTAAAAGGATAATAAAAAATCCGGCGACAAGTGTTATTCCGAGGGTCCTTAAACGAATATACTGGCATAGCTCGGTATTCCGGGACGGTGAATTTTTTTTTCAACAATAAATCCATTGAAGTTATATCCTAGGAAGCCAGGGATGTCTCCGGCGCTGAAAAACATTGATATTGACGGAACCCCAAAAAGTATTCCTTCCGCGGCAATCCCTTCCGATAAAATCAAACAAAAGGCGGGAAATTATTTCGGTGGCTTCGATATTTATTTCAACTTCAATAAGGCTTAAAGGGTCACTGGCTATTGTACGGATATGAGACCAGCTAAAACTGCTGCGAAAGGCCTCGAATGTATATTTCAACCCGGTTTCCTCTCCGGGAAACTTATTCTATTTTATCTGGAATCTTATAATGGTTGTTTTTATAGCAAAGTATCTCTTTACAGGAACTCTGCAGTTCTCTGCGGATGACATTCCTGAAGATATCATTCGTCATTTTGGTATAACACCCAGGGAAAAAGAAATCGTTGTCATGATCGCCATGGGTTTTACCAACAAAATGATGGCTTCCGCTCTGGGTATAGCCAAATTAACGGTCAGAAATCATGTTTATAATATCTATCAGAAAACAAAGGCTAAGAGTAAAATTGATTTAATCAATCTGTTAAATCATAAAAGACAAACGATTGAGCCTAAAATTACCGCGATATTTCCCAGATAAATTGACATTTTCATCCAGTAAAGCCCTGATCTGTAATTTCTTTTATCGCTTTCGCCAGCCTCTTGATTCCCTCTTCGATCGTAGCCTCATTTTCGCATGAATAATTCAGCCTGAGTGTATTGACATTTTCCTCATCAACATAAAAGGGATCGCCTGGAACAAATGCGACGTTTTCACGAATCGCGATATCGAATAATTTCAATGAAGATATTCCCGCGGGCAAAGTAACCCAGATAAACATACCGCCTTCCGGCCTGGTAAACCCGACGCCCTTCGGAAAATATTTTTCAATGGATTCCACCATTTTATCCCGCTGTGCCTTATACATCAGCCTTACTTTTTCGATATGCTTATCCAGAGGGTTATCCATAAGATGCTGATAAACCACCCTCTGGGAGAAGTAATTTGTATGAAGATCAGCGGCCTGCTTTGCAGTGATAAGCCTGTCCATTATCTCACTGTCAGCGCAGATCCATCCCAACCGGAACGAAGGAGCAACAATCTTTGAAAAAGTGCCAAGAAGTATATTATTCTCTTCCTTATAAGTCTTTAATGAAGCTTTATCTTTTCCCAGAAAGCGCAGTTCTCCGTATGGATCATCCTCAATAAAAATCACGGGATAATCTTTCAGAATACCGGCGACTTCCCTTCTTTTTTCTTCCGAATAACTTATGCCTGAGGGATTCTGGAAATTCGGCACCGAATAATATAGTTTTACAGGGTATTGGGAAAGTACCTTTTTAAGAGAAGCAGTGTCAATACCGTCATCATTCAATTCCACCGGATGAAATTCAGGTTCAAAGATGGACAGTGCCTGGATGGCCCCCAGATAACCCGGTTTCTCTATGATAATATGATCTCCCTTGTTTATGAAAATTTTACCGATAAGGTCGAGTGCCTGCTGGGAACCGTTAGTGATGAGTATGTTATCCGCAGGGATCCTGATGTTTTTCCTTTTTAAATATCTTTCGGAGATATATTCCCGGAGTGGAAGATATCCCTCTGTTGTGCTGTACTGAAGCGTGTTCCTGCCGTCTTTTTCCAGAACTTCACTGGATGCCTTCCTGATCTCTTCTACAGGGAAGGATTCAGGATTTGGAAGCCCGCCCGCAAAGGAAATGATCCCTGGATTTTCAGTAACCTTCAATATTTCCCTGATAAATGATTTTTTAACCTGGTTCATTCTGTCTGCAAATAAATTGATCATAATTCCTCCTGTTAAGATTTGTATTTCTTCGGATAGATATCCTGCAGGCCTTTCTCTTTGACCGACCGGATCAGCAGTTCAATAATCTTTTCACATTCTGCGGCAACATATTTTATAAAATGTTCTTCCTCTTTGAAAATACCCCTGCCGGAAATAAAGATCGTTACCTCGCCGTGAAGGAAGCAATGGACCGTATGGATGATATAATGCGCCTCATTCCTGTCTATCTGGTTTTTATATAAATCCCAGATGACATCCGTCAGGATATTCACTACACGGATCATTGCCGATAATGTTTTTTCCGGCCTTTTTCCATTCACCTGGTCAAACCAGATCAGGCGGAACCAGCCTTTATTATTAAGATAAAACTCAGTAAACCTTGTAAAAAGCCTTGATATTCTTTCCTGTTTACCGGAAATTTTATCAAGGTCAATCGTGACATAATCCAGCATTCTGGAAAGAGCCTCATCCATAGAAGCCCATAATACCGAGTTAAAACCCTCAAAATAATTGTAGATATTGGTATGGTGGCATTTCAAGATTCTGGCAATCTCCCTTAAATTAACATCCCTGGAACCGCCTTTTTTATTGATCAAATCAAGAGTTGTTTCAATAATCTGCCCGGACGTGATTTTATTATCCATATATCTCCACTTTATAACCATCGGTTATAACCAGTGGTTATTATAAAATATTCATTATGTTTTTGTCAATATATTCTTCAAGTTATTTAATTTTAGGTTTGAACTTTCAAAGCATATTAACACACTATTTTGATTTATCCGAATATTTTAATTATAATAAATGCTTAAACATTTTGTGAGGTGTATCGATATGGAATACAGCCAGACTGTAAATCTTCCGAAAACTAATTTCTCGATGAAAGCCGGGCTTGTGCAAAAAGAGCCGGAATATCTTAAAAAATGGGAAGATATGGGGATTTACAAGAAACAGCTTGAGAAAAGAAAAAATTCACTGTCATTCATACTGCATGACGGTCCGCCGTATGCAAACGGCGAAATACATCTGGGTACAGCTTTAAATAAGATCTTAAAGGACATAATCAACAAATATAAATTCTTCAGGGGATTCAAAACGCCATATGTTCCCGGATGGGATTGTCATGGGCTCCCTATCGAATTAAAAGTTGTGGAGAAACTAGGCGAAAAGGCAAATACAATCCCGCCGGTTGTTCTAAGGAACGAATGCAGGAAATACGCGGCGAAATTTGTTAAAATCCAGATGGATAGTTTTAAAAGGATCGGGGTTTTCGGCGACTGGGATAATCCTTACCTTACTATGTCCGAAGAATACGAGGCCGCGATAATAGAGACTTTCGGGAAACTTGTTGACAGAGGTTATATTTACAGGGGTATGAGGCCTGTTCACTGGTGTATAAACTGTAAAACATCACTGGCTGAAGCCGAGATAGAATACCATGACCATACTTCACCTTCAATTTTTGTTAAATTCCCGGTGGTCAAACACAATGTTGATAAATTACAGGGGAAGAAAGTTTTTGTCCTGATCTGGACGACAACACCCTGGACGCTTCCGGCAAATACAGGATTGTCTTTTCATCCTGAGGAAGCATATACTTCAGTTAAAATTGGGGATGAATACCTCATAATGGCTGAAAAACTTAAAAATAATGTTCTCGGTATAAAAGGTTTAAAATCAGGAGATGAAATCCCCTTAAGTAAAAAAGATTTAGAAACATTTACTGTAAACCATTGCTGGATCAACCGTGAATCTAAAATCGTATTCGGTATGCATGTAACAATGGATACAGGTACTGGCATTGTTCATACTGCTCCAGGGCATGGTATGGAAGATTACCAGGTAGGGATCGAGTATAAATTGCCTCAAATTTCACCGGTTGATGACGAAGGCAGGTTTACAAAAGAGGTTCCTGAATTCGAAGGTGTAAACGTCTTTGAAGCCAATGAGAAAATTATAAAATTTCTTGAAGAAAAGGGCAGGCTGTATTTCAGGCAGAATATAACCCATAGCTATCCGCATTGCTGGCGATGCAAAAACCCGATAATTTTCAGGTCAAAACCGCAGTGGTTCTTCAGGGTTTCGGACAGCAAACTGTCGAAAATCGCGCTGGATGAGCTTTCAAAGATTCGCTGGATACCGGAATGGGGCGAAATCCGTATAAAAAATATGCTGGAAGGCAGGCCCGACTGGTGCCTTTCCCGGCAGAGGTCCTGGGGTGTCCCCATACCGGCATTTTACTGTGAAAAGTGCGGAGAAGCTATATATAATAAAGAAATTATAAATCATATCTTCGAATTGGTGAAAAAAGAAGGAATAGACATATGGTACAAAAAAGAAGCAAAAGAACTGGTACCTAATGGTACAAAATGCCCTAATTGCGGTGGAACTGAGTTTAAAAAGGAAACTGATATCCTGGATGTATGGTTTGATTCCGGAGTAAGCAATATAGCTGTACTGGATAAAAGGGAGGACCTACATAGCCCGGCTGACGTATATCTTGAGGGGAACGATCAGTACAGGGGATGGTTCCAGCACTCGTTATGGCCGTCTATTGCCATTAAAGAAGCCGCTCCTTATAAAACAGTAATAACACATGGATGGATGCTGGATGAACAGGGAAGGCAGATGCATAAAAGCCTTGGGAACACCATATCTCCTAAAGAAATATACGACAAATTCGGGGCCGATGTGCTTCGCTTATGGGTTGTTACAGAGGATTACAGGGGGGATTTAAGAATCGGCGAGAATCTGATAAATAAAAGCGCCGAAAGCTATCGTAAAATAAGGAATACTTTCAAGTATCTTTTGGGCAATCTTGATGGATTTAAATCTGAAAGCATGGTAGATTATAACGATTTGTTCAGTATTGATAAATATGCCCTGTCCATTCTTTACCGCTTATGCGGCAATGTCGAAAAATTTAATGATGATTATGAATTCTACAAGGGATTCAGGGAAATCTATAATTTCTGCGCAGTTGATATGAGCTCATTTTATATGGATATTTTGAAAGACAGGCTTTATATTTATCCAAAAGATTCTATAGAAAGGCAGTCAGCCCGGACGGCAATGTTTTATATTCTAAAATATCTGATGATAATGCTGGCACCTATATTGCCGTTTACAATGGAAGAGGTTTACCTGAATTTCTTTACTAACAGCACCGGAGAAAGTGTTCACCTTCAGGATTGGCTTGAACCGGAAGAAGAATGGCGGAATGATTCTATCTATAAGGAATTCACGGATCTGATAAAAATCAGGGATGTTGTTTTGAAAGCAGTTGAGGTATTAAGGAACAATAAATCGGAAGAAGAACCCATCGGAAGTTCTCTCCAGGCAAGGGTTGTTGTTCAGCCTTTAAATAATTATCATAAAGATATTTTAATAAAATATCAAAAGGAACTGAGATATTTATTTATAGTTTCGGATGTTGAAATCTCAGAGAAATTAGAGTCCATAACAGCCCAGGATGATAATACTGCCGTCTATTCAGAAAAAGCCAGGGGGAATAAATGCGCCCGGTGCTGGAATTATTCGGAAAAAGTCGGCAGTTTTCCCGTACATTCGGATTTATGTGAGAGATGTATTAAGATTGTCAGTTAACAGGCTTGATTATAATAATCAACTTTTGAATTACCATAAATTGAAATCATTTAAGGCAATCATGTTATTAACTGTGCCTTTGTTAAATAAAATGGAACATCTTCTTTAGAGAATTCTTTAAAATTATCATCCAGCCAGTTTAATTTGATATTTAGTTTTTTAGATGTTTCAATATCTCTTATTATAAAGTAAATACGGCCGTTTTGATCCTGTGTTACAAGAAGATAATTATCCGGATGAAGACGATGCAACTGCAAACTCATCACATCAAAAAACCTGGTATTGACAAATTTAAAATAACCTGTATCTCTGTTATCATAAGGAATTTTAAGGTTATTATCGTGGATAATCGAATTAATAAAATCCCTTAACTGAATTTCTATTGTCCTTTTATTGCTTTTTGACGGATAGAAAAATCTTGTCCTTATTCTGCCATATTTTTTCTGCTCGTTTTTAACTTTTCTTATTACGGATCTCATTAAAAATTTTCCGGTTTCCGATAATTCCAGATCATCTATTTTCATAAAACAACTCCCGATTTTTAGAATAAAAATTTTTATAACATAATGAAATGATAAAAATAAAATATTTGATCATCATAAAAATAAAACTTATACTAAATTGTATTGCATATTTTACAAGGAAAGTATAGTATTATATATAAAGAAATATTGTTCCAATAATTGTAATTTTGCATTATTAAATATATTTGGATTAACTGAAATTTGATAGTATATTATAACAGTTAATTAATTAAATTTTCAATAATTATGGAGACTAATATGAAATATAAAATTCTATTTTATGGGTTTACCATATTTTTATGTTTAATTTTAGCTTCCTGTGGAGTTAATGTATTTTCTGCATTCAATCCTACAGATGTAAATTCTGAAAATAATGTTAATTCACTTGTAGGTATGGGAGATGATTATCTAAGAAATCTCGATTATGATAATGCGTATAAGGCATATTCTAAGGCTTTGAAGCTTGACCCCAGAAATTCAAGAGCGATTGAGGGAGTCTGTACTTCATATTTATACTTAAAAATTCCTGTTGCAGATATGATCGGTTCGATTATATCATCATCTTATTCAAATATTAACAAAAACGATTTATATGATGCCAGTACTTTTTTAGCTGACAATCTTTATAAAATTGTCAATAATGAAGCGGATGGTATAATTCCTTACAATGATGTAAATGTTAATTTTGACTTTTTTATCTTCAATACTTTATACGGTATATGTTATCTGGTGGATTCGGATAATAATAATAATATACAGAATGACAACGGTGATATTATGAACATTGGAAATAATTTCATTCCGGTTATAAATCCCATAGTTACTAATACGCTGGATAAAGCAACTAATACAAGCACACCGAATCCCCTTCTTTTTCCGAAATTTATGAGATTAATTTCTCCCATTAAGCCAAGATACAATTATTTTACCAATAATATGCAAAAATCCTATTATAGTCTCAGCATCATACAGAATGTATTAAAGTCAGACCAGGCAAAACAACAACTGGAATCAATAAAAGAATCCTTAAATACAAGTATTACTCAATTGGGTGATTTAATTCAAAAGATGAATAATCCAGATACCAATACAAATAGTACATTAACAAATCTTCTATCTTTTACCAATATTTTTGATGTAACAAATATGATATCAAATTATCAGGATCAATCATCTAATTATATTACCAATGATGCTGTAGTCACTAATATTCTTGTACAGGCCGGATATCCACAAACACCGGCCGGTTATACTCAATTTACTAATGATATGAGTGCTTCCGGAGTCACAAATTTACAGGATTTGACAAATTTATCACCGGGATTTTCAAACATTGATACCTTGGCATCTAATGTATATAATTTATAAAATGTTTTTCATCAACGGAGTTTAAAATGTTCTTGAAAGTAGAATTAATAGTATTTATATGCTTTTTGATTCCATTTATAAGCTTTGCTTCATCTGAAGAAAGGAAAATAACGTATCCGGTCGATATCATGGCTACCGGTGGTGCTGGGATAACAAGTTATGATAAATTCGGAATGATTTATATGAATCCGGCGGCTTTCGCACTTCCGGAGAATGCAAAAATATCGATTTTAAATTTAGGCGCTTCATTGAATTATGATCTTTATAATTACTATTTATTATATAACAATCTTCAAGCTAATAATTTTGACCTTTCAAAGCTTCCATCACCGCTTTTAAAAGCGCTCTTGAATTTAAGCGCCAATGTCGGTGTCAGCGGGCCTCTTGCGGTGGGCTATATCTGGCAGGGGCTTGGTTTTTATATTTATGATAATTTTTTAACATCAGCAATTGTACAACAGGGTCCGGGACTTCCTTATGTCAATTTCGGAAGTTATTTTGATTTAGGATTATTGATGGGATTTGGCTTTAAAATCCCGACCCCGGAATTTTTAGATAGATTTACAACATTATACGCGGGTATTACAATTAAATATATTAACCGTTTAAAATATGAAAATCCAAGGATGAGTTTATTGGAAGCTTTTGATACTTTTCAGGGAATATTGAATTTTAAAAATGGTTTTGAGTGGGGACAGGCGATCGGTTCAGACCTTGGCTTTTTAATGAAAGGAGACAATTGGGGTGCGGGTTTTGTCATCCGCGATTGGTTCACAACACAGTTTTCCTGGACAGAATATGATTATCATTTTAATCCTGTTCCTGCAGTAAATGGAGAAAGTATCCCTCCGACATATTATTATCCATCTTTTGATATAGGTTGCAGTTATACTTTGCAAAATCTCTTAAATTTCTATACTTTCAAAGGACCGACATTCTATTTTGATTTAGTTAATATTTTTGATTTTACAGAAAATTATTTTTTAAAAACACGGATTGGAGCCGAAGTCTCAGTGTTTACTATCCTTAAATTAAGAGCCGGTTTATATAAAGGTTATCCGACCGCCGGTTTTGGAATAGTAATGCCTTTTATTACTATTAATGCAGCATATTTTACAGAGGAATTAGGCGCTTTTCCAGGGAGCGAACCTCAACAGAACTATGTCATTGAATTTCATTTTATAATATAATAAATTTACTTAAGCGGAATTTTTTCAATCCTGTCTATTTTTGTAATAAGCCAGTATCCATGTTTTTTTATCAGAAATAACTTATCATTTTCATTAAACCCATGATAATCTAACTCTATTTTTTTATTTTCACCAAAAACCGGTTCCCATTTTTGATAATAGACGGAATATATTGCGTTGGAAGAATTTTCTATTTCATTTGAAATAATTAGGTCGGTAATTCCATAAATATAAAGTGGGGGCATTAGTTTATTTTTACCATCGGCAGCCCATTTCTCAGCGGAAAAATAGTTTTTTTCACCGTAAGCAGCGCTTTGTTTTGTTATGACATATAATGTCGAGACTTCATCGATTTCTTTTTTCCCGGCATTGTTTATAACACAATCCTGCATTGCCGGACTGTCAAGATTATTCATGCTTTCATAAAATAATTCAACCACCTTGCTTGATATAAATCCTTTTGTGATTCTTATGTTAAAAATTATTTTTTTAAAAGAAAATACCAATAAGATTACAACCGCTAATACTATTGATATAATTATGATATTTAATCTGTTTTTTTCTAAAAAAACGCTTCTGCCATAAATATGGTCCAATCTTTTCCTATATTTCCCCTGCAGTTTCATCAGATCTTTTTCTTCAACATTATCAATCTTCCTGATTACACCTTCTTTTATATAATTGCCGATAATTTCAAACCATTCAGATATGGAAACCGATGTCCATTTTTTTTCCATAAAAAAAAATAACAGATTGTCCGAAATTTCATTGTTAAGATAAAAATTGTTTAAAACCGGTTGTAAAACATTACCGATTCTGATTTTTTTATTCAACTCTTCTTCCGTTTTTCCGGAAAAAGGAAATTCTCCCGAAAGTATGCGGTATAATATTACTCCTATACTGTATGAGTTTTGAATCCGGTCTTCGGTGATATACGGATGATTTACGATAAAATAATTTCCGATTTTATATTCTTCATCTAAAGATTCTCTCAATAATTCCATAACTTTGTAAGGCAAAAACAGTATGGAGCCGTCTTTAAGGAAGTATATTGCATCAAGCTGAATCGGTATTGCGACGCCTCTCTTATTTTCAAGTTCATTAAGAGCCGAGACAAGCCTGTAAATATAATTAAGCCCTTCTTCAGAATTAAGGCTGATAACTTCTGATAAAGAGGTACCTTCAAAATGAGGACCATAAAGATAGAGATTTTCTTTATGCAGAATTCCTGTGAAACGCCATTCTTCGATAGAATCGTCTTTCAGGATATAACCCGGATATTTTTTTAATTCGAGTAAATTCCTGAATGATGCATCGTCAGCATTAAAATTGAGATTAAATCCGCAATAAAGATTTTTGTCTTCTTTAATTTCAACAGGTTGCATAAATACCTTCTTAACTTATCATTATAAATTATGTTAATATTATTTTAGTAAGATTGAATCGTTTAAGTCAAGGAAATATTGAATAAAAACTCATTTATCCTTAAAATTATATTAATTTATTCTATTAGCAAATAATATATCAGGAGAAAATTTGATGCTATATTCAAAAATGCTTATTCCGACACTTCGGGAAACTCCAAAAGATGCGGAGATCAATTCGCACATCCTTATGCTGCGAGCTGGATTTTTAAGGAAAATGGGGGCCGGCCTATATACATTTCTGCCTCTTGGTTTGAAAGTTATATTAAAAATAATCAGTATTGTCCGTGAGGAACTGAACCTTGCCGGCGCACAGGAATTGATGCAGCCTGTACTTATTCCTAGTGAACTGTGGAAGGAAAGCGGGCGTTATGATGTATATGGAAAAGAAATGGCAAGGGTTATTGACAGGCATGATAATGAACTTGTAATAAGTCCAACAGCGGAAGAGGCATTTACAGCAATAGTCAGGGAGAATGTTCATTCTTACAGAGATTTGCCTCTTAATCTTTATCAGATCAATACAAAATTTCGTGATGAAATCAGACCGAGGTTCGGTATTATGCGATGCCGGGAATTTATTATGATGGATGCTTACTCATTCGATATTAATAATGCCGGTCTGGATAAAAATTATGAGGCTATGAGGAGCGCTTACAGAAGGATATTTAAACGTTGCGGTCTGGATGTTGTACCGGTCCTCGCGGACGCAGGAGCTATGGGCGGATCGGTATCCGAGGAATTTATGGTTCCTTCAAAAATTGGCGAGGGAGAGATTGTAAAATGTCCTTCATGCGGTTATGTTGCAAATGTTGAAAGAGCGACTGCTTTTTATGATTATAAAAAAGTTGGTGTTGAATTTAAGAGTATCAAAGAAATTGCAACACCAAACATAAAAACAATAGAGGAATTAACTTCATATTTTAATACTACACCGGATAAATTTCTGAAATCAATAATTTACAAAGCCGATGGTAAACCAGTTATGGCTGTTATTAGAGGAGATTTAACAATAAATGAGACAAAATTGAAGAATGCTTTAAAATGCAATGAGCTTGAATTGGCCGATGAAAATACAATTTATAAAGTTACCGGTGCTCCGGTTGGTTTTGCTTCACCTGTCGGACTTAAGGATATTTTTGTTATAGCTGATGTAAGCGTATCGTTTATTGAAAATGGGATTACAGGGGCCAATAAAAAGGATTTCCATATTGAAAATGTGAATATTAACCGCGATTTTAAAGCAGATATAATAACAGACATCCGTAATGTAATTAGTGGAGATTTTTGCCCGGATTGTAAGAAAAGCCTTCTTGAAGTTTTCAGGGGAATCGAAGTAGGGCATGTTTTCAAACTCGAATATAAATACACCAAATCGATGGATGTAAAAATACTGGATCAGGATGGAAAGGAATTTTATCCGATTATGGGAACTTATGGTATCGGTGTTGGAAGGACAATGGCAAGTGTTATCGAGCAAAATCACGATTCGAACGGGATAATCTGGCCTCTCAGTATTGCGCCTTTCCAGATTCTCGTAGTTCCGGTAAACATTCAGGATGTTGAAATTATGGAAACAGCCCAAGATTTATATAATGAATTGAAAAAAGTTTATGAGGTATTAATTGATGACCGGGATGAAAGACCGGGAGTAAAATTCAAAGATGCTGATTTGATAGGAATACCTATACGTATTACAGTTGGAAAAAGTTTAAAAGAAGAGGGAAAGATCGAAATTAAAGAAAGAAATAAAACAGATAAGGAATTAGTGGATTTGAAAAATATTTATCAAAGGATCAGGGAGATTTATGAAAATAAAATGGCGGATTTTATTATTTAGTCTTGGAATTCTCATCATTCTTACATCCTGCGGTGTTGTGAAGAAAGCAATAATTCCAAGGTACAGATTTGAGATCGGTAAAACTTTGTATTATAAGCTGAAAAGTAATGCCGACTTTTCTGTTGATGCGGGATTTGTTAAGTATAACGGAAAAATTATTATAACAGCAGATGTTGAGTTGACTGCTTTAGGAACGAATGAAAACGGATATAAAATTCGTATGGATATAAAAAACCCGGAAATAAAAGGGGCTAACAATCAGATTTCCGCCGCTTTTTATATAGGTTTAAATGCTATCCGAAATTGGTATGCTGAATTTTATTTAACGGATAAAGGTAGAACAATCGTTATGATGCAGAGCACGCCTGTCCTTGCTTTAAGCTCATATTCAAGTCTTGTTTTTCCTGATTTTACAGATTTCGACGCAATCCTGAAGGGACAAACCGATAAAACAAATTTCTATGCAAAACTACAGGATCAGGAACTTACGGTTGTTTTCGACAGATTCTGCGGAGTAAATAAATCTGATAAAGAAAATCTTTGGATAGATAATCAGATAAAATTTACTTCCTATGCTAAAGATGAATTCTTGAAGACTGTTGAACCTTTACCGATAGGATATATAAATTTTAATATGAGTGACGTTTTCAATTATATAAGAGGAAAACTAAATCAAAAAACCGGAAACTTTAATGTAAGTTATAATCTGCCAATTAAACAGGGTTTTTTGACTTATTCAATTAATGTTATAGGAAATGGTGACATTGAATTGAAGTTAACCGATTTGACTAATTAAGGAGTTTATGTGGCTGTTTCTGCTGGAAAAGAGAAAATCGGCAGTAAGGTTATTTTAGAGGAACTGTCAAAAATAAACGCTTCGGATATAATGGTTCCCCGTTCGGGTGTAGTATTTATAAATAAAAACAGCTCATTTACGGATATAATCGATATTGTAATTAATGACGGGCATTCCAGGTTTCCGGTTTATTCGAATAAAATCGATAATATTATCGGTATATTGTATATCAAAGACCTGCTGAAGTTTTTTAAAACCATAGAGGTTGATTTTGATATAACAAGGATATTGCGAAAACCACTTTTTATATCGGAAAATAAAAAAACAAGTGAATTGTTATCTGAATTCATTGACGAAAGAGTTCATATTGCAATTGTTGTTAATGAATACGGAACGGTTCTTGGAATAATTAGCCTGGAAGATATTCTGGAAGAGATTGTCGGCGATATAAGCGATGAATTTGATAAAGAGAAAAATGTTCAAAATTTCATTCAACTGAATAAGGATGAATATAAAATATTTCCTAAAATGCCGCTTGTAGATTTTAATAATATGTTTAAAACCAGGATTAATTCTGATGATTACGAGACTATAGGCGGATTCATTATAGACCGATTCGGCTATGTTCCCAAAGAAAATGAAACTTTAAAATACGGGAACCTCTATTTTCAGATCACTGTTGTTGAAGGCAGCAGGATTAAAGAAATATTTTTGAAAAAAACATAAGGCGGTATAAAGCTTTGCGAACATTTATAGCTATTGAAATACCGGAAAATATAAGAATTAAAATTTTTCGGTTTTCAGAACAGTGTAGAAATATACAAAGTAAAAATATTAAATATGTTGAAAGAGATAATCTTCACATTACTTTAAAATTTTTAGGTGAAACCGGGGTTGACATTATTGATAAACTTTCATTGGATTTGAAGAAAATAAAGATTGAAAAATTTGATTTAAATATGAAAAATACCGGCGCATTTCCGAATATCATATTTCCTAAAGTAATATGGGCAGGTATAGGTAACTCTGATACGCTTAATAGATTGTTTACTGAAATAGAAAATACAGCGGTTAAGCAAAATTTTAAAAAAGAAGACAGAAATTTTAATCCGCATCTCACATTAGCCAGAGTAAAAGGCAATGCATCAAAAGAATTGATAGAATTTATTAAATCGAATGGTGATATTGAATTCGGAAATTTTACTGTTCATGAATTTTGTCTTTTTGAAAGCAAATTAATGAGAGAAGGCCCGGTTTATTCAAAATACAGTACATTTCAGCTAATTGGAGCCTGATTTGAACATATTATTGACCAACGATGACGGATATTCCGCTCCCGGTATTCAAATATTAAAGAAAAAACTTTCCAGATGCCATAAGGTTTTTTTATGCGCACCGTTGAAGCAGATGAGCGCTTCCAGTCATGCCGATCACATTGTTTAAGCCTATGGAATTGATAAAAATAAATGAAAATGAATTCGCACTTGATGGAACACCCGCAGATTGCGTAAAAGTTTCGCTAATTCATCTTTTTAAAGATATAAATTTCGATATGGTTATTTCCGGAATAAACAACGGGCCGAATATGGGCGGTGATATATTTTATTCGGGTACCGTAGCTGGAGCTCGTGAAGGTACGATGAACCATATATTCTCAATTGCCGCATCTCTTGACGGCTGGTCTGAGAAAAAAAATTACCAATTTTCATCAAACTTTATATTTGAGTTGACTAACTTGATTGATGTCAGTATACTTAAAGAAAATATTGTGTTAAATATCAATTTCCCGAACACTCAAAAACCGGCGGGAGTTAAAATTACACATATCGGCGAAAGAGTTTATAAGGATTTCATTAAATATGATGAAAGCGGCGGTAAATTTTTTGTTACGATTGCCGGTGATGATCCTGGGTTTCATGACAACAAGGGATCGGATTTAAATTCCGTTGCTGAAAATTATGTTTCCATTACGCCGCTTGTTAATGAGGTTTTTGATGAGAAATTTCGGGAGAGATTGAAATATCTTGAGAAGATAAAATGGAATGGATTGACATCAGAATTACGTAACTTTATATGGAGATAGTTTTATGGAAAAAGGAAATTGCCCTCCTTCCGGTAGTATTGAAAATCTTGATACAAGCTTTGTGGTGATGCCTAAGGACGCCAATCATTATGGAAATGTTCACGGCGGAGTGATAATGCTTTCCGCGGATAATCTTGCATATGCCATAGCTTCGAAATACAGCAGAATGAATGTTGTAACAGCAAGAATCAGTGAAATGAATTTTTTAAAACCTGTAAAAGTTGGGGATATGGTCATTCTTGATGCAAATATTATCCGCGTCGGGAATTCATCGATGGATGTGAAGGTTTGTATTAAGGGTGAAAATCTAAGAGAAAATATAGTATTTGATGTTGCCGAAGCTCTTTTTACAATGGTCGCTGTTGATGATACAGGAAGGCCAAAAAAAATTATTCGTGAATAGTTTATGAATTCCCATCAATAATAGTTTCAAATAAGAATACCTGTTCTGCGATTATTTTTTCTCCGTCAATTTTACCCTTTATGAGATATATTATGTTGTTTTTCAATATCTGCAGAAATTTTAAGTAAACTTTTGGGAAAAATACGACTTCTGTCGAACCTGTTCTGTCACTGAATTGTGAAAAAGCCATAGTACTGCCGTTCCTGGTTTTGACTGACCGTATTTTATACAAATATCCTATAAATGATCCATAGCTGAGCCTGTCAAGATTTTCAATCTTGTCGAATTGATGTTCTTTGAGGTAATCCAGATAACGGTCCAACGGATGATGGCTGATAAACAGATCTGTCGCTTCAAATTCAAATCTGAATTTGTCTTCTTTTGAGTCATTAAAATTGTTTAAATTATTATCCCCGGTAGATTGAACTGCCAACCTGCGGTTTATTAAAGTTTTAATTTCGGGAATCGATGAATAATCGGTAAATAAAGAACCTTCCTCATTAGATTGTTTTTTTGAGAAAAAACTTGATATATCCGGGAGAATTGATAAAAGCAATTTACGTGAATATCCATATTTATCAAAAACGCCGGCTTTAATAAGAAATTCAATAGATTTTAAATGTAAACCCCGATCTTTTAATCTAAAATAAAAATCAATAAAATCTTTGTATTCGCCATTCTTATTTCTTTCCCTGACAATTTCCCTGGACAATTTTGTACCTACATATTTAACAAATGCCAGACCGCAACGGATATTTCCATTTTCTTTTGAACACAAAGTCTTACTGTAATTTATATCTATTGATAAAGTATGAAATAAATAAATTTTATTATGAAATCTAAGATCCATAAGATAACGGTTTATTCTGTCTTCATTTCCATGATTATTATTAATTGATGAAATATAATATTCGAGAGGATGATGATTTTTTAAATAAGCGCATGTATATGCATAAAGCGCGTATACAGTTGAATGGGCTTTGTTTATGCTGAAACTTCCAAAATCTACCAGAATAGCAAATAGCCGGTTTGCCTGTTCAAATTCAAGACCGTTTGAAACACAGCTCTGTATAATTTCATCTTTAAGTGTTATGATATGTGTGTTATTCTTAGTGAATAAAGATTTTTTTAGATTCTCAATTTTGTCCCAGTCCAGACCGGCTTTTTCATGCATCAGTCTTAATAATTGTTCCTGATAAATAAATAAACCATGAGTATCGGAAGCAATTGAATCAAGCTCATCAACTTTATTGAAATTTAATTTTTGATTTTTATGGTTTATATATTTTTCAGTCAACCCGGATTTGAAAGAAACAGGCCGGCATAATGCGATTATATCCGAAATTTCATTTATTGACTGTGGTTTTAATTTTTTTAACAATTCTCTTGTTATATTACTTTCCAATTGAAAAACGGCTGTTGTATTCCCTTCAGCCAATAAATCAAAAGTATTTTGATCATTATCGGGAATTATTTTAATCTCCGATCTGCGCATAGTTTCATTTATTACCGATATGATATGCAATCCAAGGATATCAATTTTGAAAATACCTGTATCCTCAAGATCATCATTAGGTATTTGGGCAAAATTATTTCTTTTTAAAGTATATTCAAGAGATGAATATTTATTAATTCCTTCCGGAATAATAATTATGCTTCCAGAATGAATTGAGCTATGAGAAATTAACCCCTCGATTTTTATGATATAATCAAAAAAATCGTGTATATCCGGGTCATTGTCATAGAAATCCTTCATTCTTCTTTCTTCTTTAATAAGATGGTATAAAAATCTGTTATCAGACATCTTGTTTTCTAAAAAATAATTATAAACAGATGGAATTAAGGACTTAATTTTATTGATCTTATCATGGTTAAGCTTAAAATAATCGGAAAATTCATTAATCAGTGAACGTGCTGTCGAATGATGTATTGATGCAGAATATGAAACATTCTGCCTGCCGTATTTCGAACTCAGAAAAGAAAAAATCAGATTTCTTTTTTCCCAGGCGATTTCAATAATAATTTCTGGCAAATGTAATTTTCCCAAATTCAGGAATGATTCAAAGAGTAAGTTGTATTTAACAGGATCAACTTTTGTTATTCCCAGAAGGAATAAAATTAATGAAGAACAGGCTGAACCATTTCCATAACCGTAAGGAATTTTCTTTTTCTTTAAAAAATGAACCGTATCAAAAATAATCAAGAAAATATCTGAAATTTTCATTTTATAAAGCATATCAAGTTCTGCATCCAATCGATTCCGATATTCTTCTCTATCACAAAAATTTTTTAGTCGGAGAGAACATATATGTTTTACTTTTTCGAATGAATTTTTGTATAATACCGGAATCTTGAAGCTTTTTACATTAAAATCAGTTTCAATTTTTTGAAATAATATTTCTGAATTATCAATTAAATTAATATGGTTTTTAAATATTAGATAAAAATCTTCTTTATTTTTCAGTGAATAATCAAATTCCGTTGATAAATGTGAATTTATTTCCTTTATAAATGGATTTTTATGGCTGCTGTTTATAAGAATATCAAAAGCCGGTTTGTCTTTTAAGAAATACCTGGCTTCGCAGGAAGCAATGGCATTTAGATTGTAACGGTCGATTACATTAAGTAAATCCTTTATTTCTTGAATTTTATGGCCACCGGTATAATTTACCTCTACATAAAAATTATTTTTAAAATGTTTTTGATAACATTCAATAGTTTCTTCTAAGATTTGAGATGAAATCATATTTTTTATTAATTCGGATTCGGCCAAAATAGCCAGGCCTTCTTTACAGTGTATAAGGTTTTCAAGAGATATTTCATAATGATTTTCATTGATATAATTTTGATGAATTAATGTATTTAGACGGAACAAATTCTCAAGGCCGGCATTGTTTAAAGCAATCAGATTGATGTGATATTGATTCTTTCCGTTTATACCCTTAATAAATATTTCCAATCCATAAACCGGTCTAATTCCTTCAGAACGGCATAACCCGGTCAATTTAATAAATCCGTATGTAGAAAATGTATCTGTTAATGCGCATCCTTTAAAGCTATGATAGACAGCAAAACTAACCAGATCTTCTACCTTCAAAAGCGAAGATAAAAAAGAATATTCGCTGTGATTATGAAAGTTGATGAATCCCATTCATCAATCAACCAATTTTTGAATCTGCTTACCCGCGGCTTTAATGAAGGAATCGAATACTCCGCTTGCAGATATAGATGTAGCGCTTATTTTGATATTCTTCGCCGAAAGAATTTCACCGCTTGAAGTATCCAGGAGCTGTGCTGAAACTGAATATACTCCGAGATATCTTTCCAATGTTTCATCATACTTTGGGGGTTCAAATGATGATACAAATAATACAAATGCCCTTTTAATGCCTATTACCGATAGTTTGTCCAATGCGTTTTTTTTCGCTTGAGATATGTCGTCTAAAGAAACTGTATCAGAAAAATTTACAACTTTATACCCGCGGTCAATTAAAAAGGATTGGGCTTCGGAAGCGAGATTCGGAAGCTGTTTTAAGCCGTCATCCGATTTAAGTATCGCAATGACAACAATTGGTATGGTTCTATTCTGCTCGGATATAGTTTTAAACTCGCTATAAACGGATATTTTACCGGCTTTTTCCTGAAGAGTGGATGAATATGTTTGATAATCTTTACCTAAATCGGAAATATCCTGAAAGTCAATATTTAATAGTGCATAGAGTCTATTCTCGTTATTGACTTCTTTTAATTTGTTTATCGTGCAGATAACAATACCGTTGTCATCTGATACGGCACTTCTTGAATAATCACCGTCGTTGTTCCTGAGTACAAATGATATTTTTAGACCCCCGGCAGGAATTTTTCCTTTTTCGGATGAGTAAAATACCCTGTATGAAAAAGAGCCTCCTTTTGCAGTATCAATTATGTTTGTATTGCTGTATGCTTCTATAAAAGTATTTTCCAGGACTTTACCCGCTTTGTTTATATAAATCGGAAATTCATCGGTCCTTTCTTTCACTCTTGTGGAGCTTATAGCTGCTGTAAGGTATGAATTGACAGCATCCGATATTTTTCCGGAATCCAATGCCTGATCTGCAACTTTGAGGCTGTTGTCAACCAATGCCAATTTTCTTTGAATCTCGGATAATATCCTGTTCCTCTCCCTTTCAAGATTTTTATTGGAAATCCTGGACAGAACCCATACTTTATAATAAACAAGTCCTGAGTCCTTGTTTTCTTCTTTATAAGTATCAATAAGTTCCACACCCGAAAGATTCACAGCGCTCTGGCTTTTAACATTTTCCTGATAACTTTTCCTTAATGTCTCATTATCGTTTAAACTGCCTGAAGTAGTAAATACCTTATCAACGGTAGTCTCTTCAAATATCGTATTGGCGATTTTCCCCTTGGCGTTTTGAAGAGCTTTATCCTTAATTTCCTCAAACGATCCAATATCCTCGGTATAGCCGACCACATATAAATATTCCTTATCATGATTCGGCTGTGTAATCCAGGTCGGTTCGCCGGAAATAACAGTATTTGTGGCTGTGTAAACAGTATTTATTATAAAATACAAACTTAAAAGAAAAATAATTAATTTCAATGAACTTTTCATTCAATCCTCCGCTTTTATTGATATTAAATTACTAAAAATATTTAGTTTTTTAGAACAGCCCTTAATATAATACTAACTCAAATCATTATAATCAACAAATTATAATTTTTCAATCAAATATAATTATCAAATTTGATTTTATATTGATTATATCAAATACTGTGCCAATTAATTATTATAAAAAAATAATTATTTCTATTGGCCAAGCATTCATCTTGAATACTTTATTAGATAAAAACTTAATTATAATGTAAGATTATTATGAAAAAGAGGAGATTTTGTATGAGAAATTCCCCCTTTAAAAGGGAGGCAGGAAAATATAATTTATCTGCGGTTTGAATCAATAACCGATTTTAATTAGAAATGATATATCTTAATCGATACAGTATAAAATAATATTTATTTTATTTTATATGTTTCTCCATCGGTTTTAATACCGATAATCCCATTATCTTTAGCGAAGTAAATTGTGTAATTCTTTTCACCAAAATAGATATCAGCAACGACAATATTTTTATAAATCCTGTCATTGACCTTAATTGAGGGCATGCTTTTTAAATACTTTAAGCTAATATTATCACCAATTATAATAGGTATATCATATTTAATTTTTTGAGGGAAAATAAGAGGCGGTGGTTCCAGATATCTTTGGAAAAGTCCGTCAGATATGTCGGTAAAATAAACATCTCCATTTGAGGTAACGCAAAATCTTAATGAATAATATAATTTTTGATTATCAACCGTTATTTTCAATATCCAGTTAAGATAAAAATTATCGGTATAATCTTCATCGTAAGGCATTTCTATTCTTGCATACATATCAATAGAATTATTTTTATCGGATATTAATGAAAATGAAAAACTCGGCATGAACGGGAAGAAGAACACTTCGGGAAACTTCATTGAATAAGTAATATTAATAGCAAAAAAAAATAAAAGGAAATAAATTATAATTAAAAAGTCTTTTTGACTAGGACTCATTATCGGTAAACTCTTCAATATCATTCTGGAAACTTTCTATTGTTGATGAAGCCAATTTTGAAGTAAATTCTTTTTTATCATTGAAAACAGAGCTATATTTTTCATAAACTTCCATAGTTTTATCTTTTTGACCGGAATCATCATACAATTTTGCTAATATCAAAACAACACGCGAGTCATTCGGATATTTACTGAGATAATCATTGCACATTTCAATTGATTTAGCCCAGTCTTTCCTTTCAATGTGAATCCTAATTAAGCCTATCATTCCATATTTATTCGAGCTGTTGGATAATACTTCAAGGTAAATTTTCTCTGCTTCATCAGGTTTACCGATTTTTATCAGACAGTCCCCCAATCTTGTTAATATCCTGTCATTATTTGGTTCCTTACTGAGTATTTTCTTCCAGTATTTTATGGCATCACGGAATCTCTTTTTGCCCCGCAAGCAATCGGCAATGCCATACAAAGCATAAAAATTGTTCCTGTCTATCTCAAGGGCTTTCTGGTAGTAATCGATTGCCTTATCGTACTGTTTCCATGTCCTGTAGATATTGCCGACCATAGTTAGTATATTAATAAACTTAGGATTAATTTCCAGAAGATGTTTCCAGTATTCCAATGCCCTGTTGAATTTTTTGTTTTTGTAGTAAAGGTCTCCCAAACCCATAAGTGCAAATTTATTCTTAGGATTCAATTCAAGGGATATCAGGTAATACTTCTCGGAATTGGTAAAATCCGATTTTTTTCTATAGGCATCCGCTATTCTAGTAGTTACAAGATAATCATTAGAATCAAGTTTTAAAAGCATAAACCAGTATTCAAGAGCTTTATCCCAATCTTTTAACCCCCTATAGCTGTCTGCGAGTCCTATCATTGCTTTTTTATTATCTTTGGACAGTTTAACAATATCCTCATAGTATGGGATGGCTTCTTCAAAATAAAGTTGCTCTCTTAAACAGTCTCCAACCCCTTGAAGTGCTTCAATTTGTATTTCAAAATCAGGATTGGATTGAGATTTTAATTCCTTTATTATTGAAGAGTAGATTTTTTCAGAGTCTTCATATTCCTGTTGTTTGTATAATTCTTTTGCTTGTTCTAATTGCTCTTTAATATCCATATTTTCATCCTCCAAAATTAATTAACTCTGCATACCTAAATTTCTAAGAATCAATATGCATTTTCAAAGAATAAACATTTATTTATAAAAACTCTATATTTACAATAAGTTTCGACAGAATGCACATTATTCTTAAAGAAAACAAATTTTAACAAAGGATAAATTAATAGACAAATTTTAAAAACGATTCTACTTGAAATATCAGCCTGATATTGAAAATCTGACATTGCCGGAATATATGATAGAGTGAAGTGAATGTTATTAATTTTTAATGAATATTTCATTTTATTCCTTATTTATAAATAATAAATACTTTTATAATTAATATATATTATTTTAAACTTGGATAATTATAAAGCTAATAAATTCAGATAGCAAGTTAAATTTTAATTACTTATATAGCAAACAATAATTTGTTTTTTTATTATTGCTAGCTGTTTGATATATTTGCTTCTTTATAATAAAATATAATAGTTTTATTGTTAAAAGCATAATAAATATTAAAATAATATTATTTAATTTTCAGACAAGAAATAATTTAATAAAGAATATCCGGAGGGTTATTTTGAATATAGACTTAGATAATGATAACGATAAATATACACCTATAAATAAAAAATCATCAATAAAATATCCTTCAAAAAAAACTCAAAAACCAAGAGTAAAAGAAAATTCTGCTAATAACGGAAATGCGTTAAAAATTGCTTTAACTAAATTCAGGGAAAAAGGTTCGATTTTAAAATGTCATGAAATTATCGATTTACTTACTTCATATACTGTAGAGTTTCCGGAAAATATACTTGCCTTTAAATTAATGGCGTTTTCACTTATTGAATTGGAAAATTTCAGCGATGCCGCTTATTATTTTCTAAAGATATTGTCGATGAACCGGAATGATGTTGAAACATTAAATGCACTTGCTTTTCTAGGTTTGTATGAGAACAAGACCGAACAATCCATTAATTTTCTTCTTGATGCAATCTATATTAATAATAATAATGAAAAATTGAAACAAAATCTTGAGAAACTGAGGAATATTAAAGATATTAAAGTTTTTTTAAGCATGAATAAACCTTCAGATTTTTTATTTTTTAATTACCCTAAAGAAAGTTTGGTGGAAAAATTAGCCGGAATGACATCATATGTTGTTAAAATACCACAGATGAAATATATAACAATTGTTGTAATAATATTTGTAATAATATTTCTGATTTATCAGATTTATCCGCTAATTCTAAGCAGGGCTGAAGATTTCCGTTTTCTCAAAAGCCTGGGACATGGCAAAGTCGATCATTATAGTATTCAGGATATAAATAAGTTAGTTGAAGAGAGGGCAAAATACAATATTAAATTGTCTGAAGAAGAAATAAAAAGTAAATTTTCCCTGATACAGGGATATCTAGAAGAAAAAAAGCATAATCGAGCGGTCATCCTGATTAATGAACTGTTGAATTCCAATTCAAGCGAATTGATTAAGGAGCGGGTCCGGTTTTTACAGCGTTTCCTGCCAGAGGTGAGTGTTCAGACAATAGATTTTACGCCACAGGTTCAGGAAGTAATTAAAATACCATTCATTTATCAGGATGTTTATGTGCGCTGGAGTGGAACTGTAGCAAATCTTGAACATAAAGCTGATAAAGAAACAGTATTCGACTTATTGATTAATTTTGTTGATAACGCTGTTGTTGAAGGTATTGCAGAAACGCATTTCGAAGGATCGCAGAATGTTTTAAGCGGAGAAAAAGCTGCGGTTTTCGGACAAATAACTGGTATTACCATTGACAATAAAATAATTATCAAGGGAATTGAGATTCAGAAAATAGGCAAATAAAGCGGAGAAATAATGGTAAAATTTTATATAGAGAATTATGGTTGTCAAATGAATGTTTCCGAAAGCGATTCGTTAAGGAATTTGCTGAGGGAAAACGGACATACTGAAGCTAATAATCCAAGGGAATCGGATGTTGTGATTATTAATACTTGCAATGTAAGAAAGACAGCGGAAGAAAGAATTGAAGGAAGGCTTGGGTATTATAGGTCGCTAATTACAAATGAAAAAATCAGATTAAAAGTTATACTTATGGGCTGTATGGCTCAGAATTCCGGAATTCAAATGAAGAAAAAATTCCCGGATGTGGTGGGATTGTTATGGGGAACATATAATAAAGACGGTATTCTGGAATATATGGATCGGTTAACAAAAGCTGAAGATTATCTGAAGCTTTATGATTACCAATTTATGGAAGCTAAGTCCCAGACTAAATATTCATTTAAGAGTTTTGTGCCGATTTCTCATGGCTGTGATAATTTCTGCAGTTATTGCATCGTTCCGTTTGTCAGGGGTAGAGAGATCCACAGGAATCATCTTGATATAATTAACAATGTTAATAAATTGATCAATACTGGAATTCAGGAAATTATCCTTTTAGGTCAGAATGTTAATTCTTATAATGACGGACATATGAATTTTCCTGAATTACTTAATGAAATTGCAGTGTTAACAGGGATTAATAGACTTGGCTTCATGACTTCCCATCCTAAGGACTTTTCTATTGATCTTGTAGAAGTGATAAAAGCCAATAAAAATATAATGAGAAATATTCATCTGCCGCTACAGTCAGGAAATAACAGGATATTGAATCTTATGAATAGAAAATATTCTATAGATGAATACCTTGAGAAAATTAATATAGCAAGGGAAATTGATGATATTATTTTTACTACAGATATT
The DNA here is from genome assembly GCA_963783575.1 of uncultured Spirochaetota bacterium. Classification (GTDB taxonomy): domain Bacteria; phylum Spirochaetota; class Brevinematia; order Brevinematales; family JAOACQ01; genus CAWEAK01. The sequence continues at coordinate 227,335 of CAWAOD010000014.1, forward strand.
TTGATAGGTTTTCCGGGAGAGACGGAACAAGAGTTTAATGAGACATTACAAGTGCTTGATAAAGTGATGTTTTATGAGGCCTTCACTTATAAATATAACTCACGGCCGGGAACCAAAGCCGAATATATGCAAAATCAAATATCGGAAAATATAAAAAAAGACCGTTTGAGCCGGATGATAGAAAGACAAAAAATTAATACAGGCAAAGTATTGAGTAGCCGCATTGGGAAAAAACAAATTGCTATGCTGGATTCTGTTAGCAAAAAGAAAACAAATGAACTTTCAGGAAAAAGCCACAATGGTATTAATGTTTTTATCGAAGGAAGAAAAGAACTGATAGGAAGTATCTTTAAGATAGAATTTATTTCGATAAGCGGTAATGGATTGACTGCAAAAATTTTAAACAGGTAAATTTGACAAATTTGTTGTATTATGGGAAAATAAAGTAATATGAATTAATTAGGGGGACATATGCCTAAAGATGTTGCACTCCATATTGATGAAAGTATGATCGATACGGTTCTTGCTGAAGATATAAATTTTCAGGGAACTATGAAATTTTCTAAGTCGTTAATGATTAAAGGCAAATTTGAGGGACAGATTGATGCAACGGGGCATCTTATCATAGGTCCAAACGCAGTTACCAATGCAACTATCAAAGCAGGTGTTATTACTAATTATGGTCAGATTAATGGTAATGTTGAGGGGACTGAAAGAGTAGAGTTGTATAATAACGCTAAATTAACGGGTGATATTAAAACACCGGAATTAATCATTGAAAGTGGGTGTACTTTTAATGGAAATTGTGTGATGAGCGATAAGAAGCCGTCTGTTCAATCCCAGCCTGTTCATACACCAACCCCGCAACAGAGTCCGAAGAAATAGTTTTATTATTCCGCTTGTTTGGTGTTATATAAATTTAATTCATTTAATACATTTACAAAATCTTTTGGAAGTGGTGCCTTTATTACGATAGTATTTTGAGTATACGGGCAAATATACGATATTTTATATGAATGAAGCATTTGTCTTTTGATCTTTTTAAATCTTTCGGATGTAATCGATTTCATTCCATAAACTTTATCGCCAAGAATTGGATGCCTTATTGAAGCCAGATGTAACCTGATCTGGTGTTTCCTTCCGGTTTCGATTTTTATTTCAAAGTATGAACATTCAATGTTTTTGCTTAAAAGTTTAATATGTGATAAAGCTCTTTTGCCATCTAAATAATTATCTATTGTCAAACTTTGAAATTCCGCTTCATTTAATGATATAGCAAGATATTCCTTTATAACTTTTTTATCCTGCCAGATTTCTTTAAATTTTTCAAACACTTCGTGGCTTTTTGCAAAAATGACCGTTCCTGTTGTGTCTTTATCAAGCCTGTGAATGGCTTTAATATTATTATCTAATTTTACTTTCAATTGAGTTTCAAGGGAATTATTGCTGCCTGAAGTCAGAATACCTGACGGTTTATCAATGGCCAGAATATATTGATCTTCATATATTATCTTTAATTGAATATTCTTGCCTTTATCTTTAGGATAGTAATCCGGATGAATTTCAACATAGTCATTTTTTTTTAACTTATATGCAGCAATCCATATTCTCCTGTTATTGACAAACACATTCCTAGAATCAATCAATTCTTTTGATTTATTTTTTGAAAGGTTTAACTTTTCAGATAAGAAATCTCTAAGAATATCTTCTTTTTTAACAATAAGTGTTTTCATGACATTTAAATGATTTTTCTATTCAATCTGTTTTTTCTCTTCAAATCCCATTGAAAGGCCAAGTACAACTGTAATTAAACCGAGTACTGTAATTAAAATTGAAATAAATGCGTACATACCGTCATAATTTAATGTTATAAAAGAAATAAGGAAAAAACCAAAATAAGCTACAAGTACCCCTAAAATAACTAGAATCCAATTTTGTTTTTTCATCAGACTTTTTTTCATAAAGGGATTTCCTCCTAGGTATATATTTTAAATTATTATATCAAAAAAGTAAAATGAGAAGCCGTTCTAACAATCCAATAAAATTTTTTAATATAATCTTGCTGCTAATTATTCATATTATAACGAATTATTTATAATAGTCTAAAATTCCATAAATAAAAATCAGTTGAAATTTTTCTTTTTCCACGTTAAACTTTCATATGAAGCCTTTAAGATAATATTTAAATATATTGAATTTTGGCTTTTCTCGTACTGGTAAAAGTGTAATTATTGAGGAGGAATTTATGGTTAAAAAGATATTATTGATTTCTGGAATACTACTTATAATGGCAGTGTCCTCGTACAGTGAAAAAAGCAGGACCTTGTCAGGAAAGAATGAATTCAGCGGTGTTACACAGGAAACTAAATATTCCAAAGGAGATAAATATTATGACGAACTGGGATTGATAAATTCACTGGCTTTCTATGACGAAGCTTCTAAAATCAAGAAAGCAGAGTATAATTATGAAGAAGACAAAACAGGGCAGCGTAATTTTGTTAAGAAAATTCAAATCTATGATACAAACCAGAAAGTTGTACAGGTGGAATATTATTTTCCCGACAATATTGCCGAGAAAAAAGGGTATTCAAGATATATAGAAACTTATGATGCTATTAATGGTAATCTGGCCGAAGCTGATTATTTCTATATGGATAAATTCGCTAAAAAAGAGGGATATAATAAATCCGTTTTTGTATATGTAAAAGGTTTCATAAGGCAGAAAGAGTATTATTTTATTGAAGAATTTGCTAAAAAGATAGGGTATTATAAGAGGATTGATTATTTTGTATATGATACTTATGCAAATGAAAAATTGACTGAAAAAGCATATTTCGATAAAGATTATAAGGAAATAAAAAGAGAAACTGAGCAATAGTGTCCAAAATAAAAATTGTAAATTATTTAATTTTGTTTTATAGGCGATGTGATTTCACATCGCCTTTATTATTATGCCCCGGCAGGGCGTATGTTCTTGCGGGAGAAAGTTCCGTATACACCCGGTAAGGGGAAGTATTAGCCGGGCGGCAATGGTGTCCTGGGTTTATCACAAATCTAAAGGGAGCCGCAGGCAAAACGCTGGTCTAACAAACAGTTCAGTGCATAAAGGCGGTCGCACTGGGTGAGGTGGCAAATATCCCTAAAGCTCAGTACTTACACTGAAAATGTGAACGTATATGCAACTGGTATAAGCGGGATAGTTCGGCAGGATCACCAACCAGCGAGTGCATTACCCGGGGAGTTCTGTCAGCCTGCTACGTATTAGCTATGCCGTCGAGAGAGGGGCTGGCAGAACTCAGCAGAGGCCATAGTAGTATAAAGACCATGTATAAAGGGCCAGATGGGTTATACTCGGCAATTGTGGAAGTTTCGGACGGAATCTGAAAGGTAAACAGTATGGTTGTAAGACACATAGGGATCATATAGTAGATTACCCTTGAAGCTTAAAGATGGGAGGCATGGTCTTAATAAAGCTGATGGTCAATGAGCGAATAGATAAAATAATATTGGAACCGCCGTATATGGAACCGTATGTATGGTTGTATGAGAGGACGGTGGGTGAAAACCCGCCTCCTACTCAATAAAGTGTGGTTAAATTAGTAATGCTTATATTTATTGATCATTTGACAAAAGTCTATATGATTATTATCATATTTTATTGGATGTAAAACAAAATTATTAAAAATATTTAATATAAAGAATCATTTAAACGGGATAATTTCCTTTTCTTTTTATTACAATTCTATATCAGATTTCAGGAGATTTCATGTACATTTCCAGAGATTTTAAATTTGACTCCGCACATAATCTAATTTGTTATGAAGGTAAATGTGAAAATCTTCATGGGCATACATATCGCTTAAAAGTAACTCTATCGGGAAAACAGGATGAAACGACAGGTATGATTATTGATTTTAATCAATTGCAGAAAATTGTCGATGAAAAAGTAATAGAAAGACTTGATCATAATTATCTTAATAAAATTATTGAGCAATCTACCGCCGAAAATATCATTCAATGGATCTGGAATGAACTGAAAACCCCATTGGCAGGAAAAAATTACAAATTATTTGAATTAATCTTATGGGAAACGGAAAATAGTTCAGTTACAATCAGAAATGAATAATAGGGGAGTATTTTGTGCACGATGTTCAGAATGAAAAAGATAATAGAAATATTCCGATTAATAAAGTCGGAATAAATAATTTAAGTTACCCGATAAGTGTTCTTGATAGAAATAATTACGCTCAGCATACTATCGCAACCATCAATATGTATGTCGATCTTCCTCATCATTATAGAGGAACTCATATGAGCAGGTTTCTTGAGGTAGTCAGCCGTCATAATATTAATCTTGAATTGATTAGCCTTGATAAAATTTTAAAAGATATGAAAGATTCATTTGAAAGTGAAACTTCTCATCTTGAGATTGAGTTTCCTTATTTTATTTACAAAAAAGCCCCGGTATCAAAAATTGAAAGCCCAATGGAATATTTCTGCAGGGTTGAAGCGAAAATGAACAATAACAATGTTCTTGAAATATGGATGGAAGTGAGGGTCCCAGTCCATAATCTCTGCCCATGCTCAAAAGAAATTAGCAGGCATGGCGCACATAATCAAAGGGGATTGGTTACAATTAAGGCCTTGATATCAAAATTAGTCTGGTTTGAAGAATTAATACAAATTGCTGAAAATTCATCATCCGCTCCTTTATATTCACTGCTTAAACGTGAAGATGAGAAATACATAACAGAACTGGCTTATAAAAACCCAAGGTTTGTTGAAGATACTGCCAGGGAAATTGCTTTGCAATTAAATGAGGAAGCAAGAATAAAGCTGTATTCAGTTGAAGTAAAGAATTTTGAATCGATCCATAACCATAATGCATATGCTTGTATTGAGAAAAATTGATAATGGACTTTTACAAAATTTTATTTGATATAATTATTTTTAAAGGATCAATAGATGAGAATTGAAAACAGATCCATTAATTCCAGCAATAAATTTAAAAAAAGTAATTCACCGGAAAAATTAGGAGCAAATTTTTTACAAACACTCCAGGAATATGAAAGCATACCTGAAATTGAATGGGATATAGATAACATATCATATGATGATTTAAAAAATCTAGCTGGGCTGATCGAGCAGGGAGGGGAAAGTCTGTCAAATAATCCCAATCCGGATAACTTTAACTCTTACAAAAAACATATCAAGCTGTTCATTTCAATTCTTAAGGATAATTATGAAGTTAAAGATACAATATCAAGAATAAGTTTTTCCAAGCAAAAACTATATAAAACTGTTGAAACAATTGATGAAAATCTCTCCAAATTGGCAGGTATGGTACTCTCAAATGAAAAAAACAGGCTGAACTACTTAAAATTGGTAAATAATATCAAGGGATTGATAATTGATTTGATTTTATAATTTAGTAAATTTAAAAAGGATATTTAGTTTTAATAATGTGCTGTTTATTTATTAATGCTCTAATTCAGAAAACCGATAAATCACTGACCAAGTTTTTAGTCTTTTTTTTATGTTGAGTTTGATTTGAGGAAAAAAAGGATGAAGAAGAAATTGAATATTTTAATGGCAGCGGCAGAATGCATTCCTTTTGCAAAAACCGGCGGATTAGCCGATGTAGTTGGATCATTGCCAATTGCTTTAAAAAAATTAGGGCATGATGTGAGAATTGTCATGCCTAAATACTCCTTTATTGATTGTGAAAAATTTAATATTCTGCCTTATATAAAGATTATGGGCGTATGGATGGGTAATGCATTGGAGTGGTGTATTGTTCACAAGACAATAATAAATGATGACATACCTGTATATTTTATTGAATTCAATCTTTATTTTGAAAGAAGCGGTATATATCATGATGAGAATTTCAACGATTATCTTGATAATCCAAGGCGTTTCGGTTTTTTATCAAGAGCGGCTTTACAACTATGTCATGAAATAGATTTCAAACCAGATATAGTACATTCGAATGATTGGCAAACCGCACTGATTCCTGCGTATTTAAAAATCTGGCATTGGAATGATCCGCTGCTGGGCAGTTCCGCAAGTGTTCTTACCATTCATAATATAGCCTACCAGGGTATATATCCGAAATCACATTATGAGTATCTTGGCTTGCGAGAAGAAAATTTTACTCAGGAAAAATTCGAGTGCTTTGGGGCAGTTAATTTTTTGAAAGGTGGAATTTACTATGCAGATGCATTAAATACAGTTAGCCCGACTTACGCAAGAGAGACAAAATCACCGGATGGCGGGAATGGGCTTGCTCCCTATCTGAATAATCGCGGCAGTGATTACTGTGGGATACTTAATGGCGTGGATTATCTTAAATGGGATCCGGAAATTGACCCATATACCTCAAAAAATTACTCAATAAACGATCTTTCCGGTAAAGCGATTTGTAAAAGAGAATTACAGAATGAAATGAAGCTGGAAGAAAATACCGATATTCCAATATTCGGCGTTATCAGCCGTTTTGTTTTACAAAAAGGACTGCATTTGCTTGCTGAAAGTATTGTAAAGATTATTGAAAATATGGTTGTTCAGTTTGTAATCCTGGGAACCGGTGATAAAAATCTTGAAAAATTTTTCCGGGATATGGCAATAAGATATCCCGGTAATGTGGGTGTTTATATAGGCTATAATAATGAATTAGCTCATCTTATCGAAGCTGGAAGCGATTTCTTTCTTATGCCGTCAATTTATGAGCCATGCGGCTTAAATCAGATTTATTCATTAAAGTACGGCACTCTTCCGGTTGTCAGGGCGACCGGGGGACTTGAAGATACGGTTGATAATTATAACGAAGAAACAGGAGAGGGAACTGGCTTTAAGTTTTATGAGGCAAGCTCACATGCCGTTTATTATACTGTCGGATGGGCTGTAAGTACATATTATGACAGGAAAGAACATATGAAAAAAATGATTAAAAGCGCAATGAGCAGGCATTTTTCATGGAACGACAGCACTGCGGAGTATGTAAAGCTTTATTATAAAGCAATTAAAAACAAAAAAGAATATGATAATAAATTTAAATAATTAAATAAGCGCCGCCCTTCCGCTTCCCGAAATAGGTGATAGCTAACAGTAATCCGGAAAAAAATTAAATTTCAGCAAATCCTTTCATTTTTATTCCCAAAATTATTCAGAAATTAAATAAAACAATTAATATAACATTCGATTAATAAATTTTCAAATCCGGTTTTGAATAATGAATTGTTTTGGTATGTATAAATTTACAATTTTGCTAAAATAAGTTAAAATATTAATCTGTTTTCAGGGGAAATAGATGATAAAAGAAGAATGCGGAATATTTGGAATATGGGGGATAAGCGAGGCTTCAAGATACGTATACCTGGGATTAAATTTTTTGCAGCACAGAGGCCAGGAATCCTGTGGAATTGTAAGTACTGAAGGAATTTCTTTATATAAACAGGTCGGATTGGGGAAAGTATCGGATTTTTTCGATGAAGCAAAGATAAGTTATCTTGAAGGCTTCCGGGCAATAGGCCATGTCAGATATTCAACGACAGGTTCACCGACTCTGGTTAATGCGCAGCCGATAACAGGATCAACCTCAAAAGGTGCGGTAGCGATAGCTCACAATGGTAATATCACAAATGCCGGAATTATCAGAGATAATTTATTAAGAAAGGGCAAGAACTTTCATTCAACAAGCGACAGCGAGGTAATTCTTCAGCTTATAGCTGACGCGCCTTCAGACAATCTTGTCGATTCTGTAAAATGGGCTTTGTCTATCCTACAAGGCTCATTTGCCCTCCTGGTAATGACAAAAGATACAATGATTGCCGTTAGGGACCCGATGGGTTTCCGGCCTCTATCGATGGGTAAAATTGGAAATAATATCAGCGATATCGGAGATACTATTGTGTTTTCTTCGGAGGATAGCGGGTTTTCCATTGTTGAAGCAGTAAAAATCCGTGATATTAAACCGAATGAAATGGTTGTTGTGTCGGGAAGTGGGATTACATGTCTGGAGATTTTATCGGAAAAGCCGAAAACCAATCAATGTATTTTCGAGCTTATATATTTTTCCAAGCCTTCATCGGTTGTTTTTGGAAAGAGTGTTTATGATTACCGTTTTGAAGTCGGTAAAAGACTTGCGAAAGAGCACCCGGTTGAAGCTGATTTTGTTGTACCTGTTCCAGATTCCGGTATTGTATCTGCATTAGGTTATTCAAAGGAATCCGGGATTCCTATTGCGCTTGGATTAATCAGGAGCCATTATATCGGGAGAACATTTATAGAGCCTTCGCAAAAAATCCGTGATTTCGGAGTAAAAATGAAATTTATACCGGTTAAAGAAATAATTGAAGGTAAAAGAATTATCCTAATTGACGATTCTATTGTTAGAGGAACAACATCGAGGAAGATTGTAAAAATGGTAAGGGCTTGCGAACCCAAGGAAATTCACTTCCGTATTTCTTCTCCGCCCGTTAAAAACCCCTGCTATTATGGAATAGATTTTTCGACAGCCGAAGAATTGCTTGCTAATAAATTGAATTCCATGCCGGATATAGCAAACTTTATCGGTGCCGATTCGGTGGGATATGTAAGCATTACGGGATTATTTGAAGAATCCGGTCTTGATATGAATAAATTTTGTAAGGCTTGTTTTGACGGCATATATCCGACGAAAATAAACAAGTTTACAAAAGGCGGATTTGAGAATGAAATCAAACAGCTCCATATTAAATAACAAATTTCAATCGGAAAATACCACAAAATTAATTGAAGAAACCATTGAAAGCAGATTAATATACGATAGTGGTAGTTATTCATTTTTTTCGGATAAGATTAAGCTTCCTGATGGCGGGGTTGTAGATAAAAATTATGTAAAATATCCCGAAGCGGTTGCTATCATCCCTTTTATTAATGAGAATGAGATTATTTTGGTTGAACAATACAGGTACCCGATTAAACTTGTTACACTTGAAATCCCTGCAGGTAAAATTGATAATCCCAATGAAGCAAGACATGAAGCCGCTTTAAGAGAACTGCTTGAAGAAACAGGCTACAGGGCAGAAAGTCTTGAGTATCTTTTTTCTTACTTTCCATGTCCAGGGTATAGCACAGAAATTCTGCATATTCATACTGCTCATGGTTTAATTAAAGAAACACAATGCCTTGATCGGGATGAGTTTATTTATGTAAAAATAAGTAAACTTGATGAAGTATTGAATATGATCCGGAAAGGGGAAATTGTAGATTCCAAGACGATTATATCTATTTTATACCTGCAATTTAGAAAATAATAGTCAAAACGGCAAGCTTGTTAAATAAATAATATATATTTTTTCGCAAGAAAATTAATAACAAACACAAACATTGTAGAAATTATTTTTGATTTTAAATAATAAATGTCGGCTTTTTCAGTTAAAAGCCAGATAAAAACTAAATTCAAGCCCAATGCGGCTGATTCTATCAAAGCAAAAACCGCAAGTTCGGAATAATAATTTTTAAACTTCCTCTTGCTAAAAACCCATTTAATGCTGAGAATATAAATTGTTATCAATCCTAAAAGATATGCAACGGCTACCGAAATTAGATAATGGATATGAAAAAATTCAGTAAGAATATATAAAAAAGAAAAATCAACAATAAAGGCCAATAATCCAGCCATTATTGATCGAACTATCTGTATAATCCAATTATCCGGTTTTTTTTGAAGCAATTCTTTAAACATAAAAAATGATTTTACTATCCTTATCCAGCTTATGATTGACTATTATAATAACATCATTTTAAAGATTAGTAAAATATCGTATTGAAGAATAAGTTTCAATTCATGGGGTTATCAATTTTGTGCCTTTACTTATTGGCAGGTATATTGTAAACTTACTCCCATTATCTTTTTCGCTTTCAACTTTAATGTCACCGCCATGCTCTTTTACTATTTTATAGACAATCGTTAATCCCAGTCCAGTTCCATATTCTTTTGTCGTATAATAAGGTTCAAATATTTTTTGTAATTTTTCATTTTCTATACCGATTCCACTGTCGATTATTGATATACCTATAGAATCGGTACCGATATCATAAAATGTTTTTATCTGTATTTTTTTAATGGTTTTTTTATTGTAATAAGGATAGTTCTTTGACTTAATAGCTTCTATGGCATTCTTTAGAAGATTCAATATTGCCTGCCTTAAATAATCTTTATCTATAAATATCTTTGGAATAGAGTCTCCATTCACAAATAAGATCAATAGAGTTTTCCTGAATCTCAGGCTTTATAAAAGCCAGTATTTCTTTAATGTATTCATTAATATCCTCAAAAGATAATTTGAGGTCTCTTTTCCTGGCGGCGGTTAAAAAATCATTTACTATATCTATAAGTCTTTTTTGTTCGTCATCAATTATATGAATATAATTAATTACTTCTTCCGGTACTTCTATCATTTTCTTCTCAATCCCTTTTTTTATAATTTGTGTATGTAAATCTATTGCCGTTAATGGATTCTTAATCTCATGCGCTATTCCGGCGGCTAAATTATTCAATGCTGATATGGATTCCAGGTTCTTAAGCTGAAATTCCATCCTTTTATTATTTGTTATATCTTTTATTTTTATTATATAAAATTGTCCTTCGGTTGTAATCTTTTCGATAAAAAAATATTGATTTCCATTATTTTTATTTATGAATTCCGTTTGATAATCTTCATCAAAAAGAGTTAAAATAATGAAATTCAGTAATTCTAAATTGAAAAAATGTTTCCAGGCATCTTCAATTGAAAGTGGGATTTTAGGATTTGAGGATTTAAGTACTCTTTGTGCTTCATTATTTAGAAAAACAATCTTATCTTTTTCAATAACAATAAGAGCATCATCAAGATTATCAAGAATTTGTTTGAATGTTCTTCTTTCATTTTCAACGGATTCAAGATATAATTTAATCTTGGACTCATCAAGCTGAGAAAGTTTTTCGATGAATTTCTCAAAAAATTTGTTTTTATTCATTGATATCCCTTTCATTTTGGAATATTATTTGCCGATAGACAAAATAATTATTCAGTATTATAATATAATAATAAAAATTATGAAAGGGAATATATTATGGCTTTAAAGCAGATACCAAAAGAAAAAAAGGACGCCTATAATTCCATTGTCAAAGATTTAAAAGAACAGCTTGAAATTGTCTTGAAAAAAGCTCAGAAATATGAGAGAGAGGGGCTGAGGGATTCACAACTGAACTCATTATATAAAAGAGTTGCTGCAAGTAATATTTACCTGGATACAGTATTGCTTTACTGTAAAATGAATGAATACAGCCTGCAAATCATGGATATTAAAAATGATCTTTACCTGACAAATGCAAGAAAGAATATTTATCAATCAATAAAAATGATTGAATCGATTGTCGGTCATTTTGTAGACACATCATTAACTGATAATGCCGAAATTTTATTGAAACTTAATCTTTTAAGCCCTAAGAGAATTCTTCATCTGGCAAAAAAGATTGAATACAGTATCGCTTTGGTTGAATTATCCGAGGGTGAAAATTCTAAATGGAAGTGGAATTTTGTTGAAATGTACAGTAAATATGCGACATTGGTAAAAAATTTAATCAATTTCAAGGATTATGTAAACAAGATGTATGATCCAACCATTCCATATTATGAGGAGATCAATGAATTAATAAAGCTTGTCAAGCAGGCTATTGATTCAGCCGCACAGAAATACAGAACTAAGTACGAATTGAGCACAATGGATGTAGCGGATATGAATAAAGGAATCGAATTGTTAAATTTGTTAATTAGAATATTTATAATTTTTAATGAACAGCAATCTGCACAGGATACAAAAAAGACAGTTGAAAAATGGAAGGATAAACTGGAATTGGATTTAAAGAAAAAAGAGGAAGAATTGAAGAAAACTCGTCAGGCTACTCAAAAAGCCGCAACAAGACCCGTCTTTTTCAGGCCAGCGCCTAAGAAATAACCTGTTTACATTCTTTCTTTGTAAATAAATTTATGTGCGTTTTTCTTAAATATACCTATTAAGTATCTTATTATAATAAGTAATATAATAAGCAATATCAAGAGTTTTTTATTGAAAATAAGTAATAATATTCCTAATATTGCAAAAACGGAATAAAAGACAATTGGAATATATTTATTTTTTTTTAATATTTTTTTTTTCAAAAACCCTATATTCTTGATATCCTGTTCTTTTAAAAGTTCTTTTTTGCTTTTTCCCTGGGAGCATTCTATTTTATAATATAAATATTCATCATTATTAAAGCTAATTTTTATGATAAAACTTATCTTTTTTATACTAATAAGGATTGAATTATTAATATATTCAATACTTTCGATCTTATCATTTATAATACTGCTTACGACAGTATTCAAAGAATTCAATAAGCTCTTTGTAAAACCGATTTTTATTACAAATAAAAGATAAAGAGTTATAAATAAAGATAATTTATCATTATCGAGAACCAATCTTGCGGAATCCGTTTTACTTATAGAAAATAAGATTTCGAAATCATTTTTATAATCACCATTATCATTTAAATTTTCGACTATATATAATGTAAGATTATGTATACTATCATCAATAATAAAACCGATTGAATCATAAGGGAAAAAATATACAGAAGGCGTTATCTCTTTAAACATAATGCCTTCTTCATCCCAGGTTTCACTTGGAGCAAGTGTATTTCCGCCTTCATAGTTTTCAATAATATAATGCTTTAAATAAGGAGAGTCAACAAGAAATTTCAATATATTCCATAGTGAAATCAAATTTTCGAATTCACATTCTGTTTTGCCGTTGTTTAAATAATTGATTTTTAAAGGCATTTCATCCCCAAATTTATTATATTTAATTACGAATATGATAAAATCTAATCACAATTTGTGCAAATTTTTATACTCATAACAACAGGAAAAGTTAGTTATTCCAGGTAAATAAATTATTCACTTGTTCCAGGTCAAGATAAGTCTTAATTTGTAATTTTTGGTATTATCCTTTAAAATATATAGGATATAATTTATTGAGTGGAGGAAGTAAAATGTCAAAATCAATGAAAACGATGGATGGAAATAACGCAGCGTCTTATGTGGCGTATGCTTTTACCGAAGTAGCGTCAATCTATCCCATCACACCGTCATCAACCATGGCGGAATTTTGCGATGAATGGGCGGCTAATGGCAAGAAAAATATGTTCGGCGAAGTGCCTAGAATTGTTGAAATGCAATCTGAAGCCGGTGCTGCAGGAGCAGTTCATGGCTCTCTTCAGACAGGTGCTTTGACTACAACGTTCACAGCATCGCAGGGGTTGTTATTAATGATACCAAATATGTATAAAATCGCCGGGGAATTATTACCGGGTGTTTTTCATGTTAGCGCCAGAACTGTCGCTGCTCATGCATTATCAATTTTCGGAGATCATTCCGATGTTATGGCGACCAGGCAGACAGGTTTTGCACTGCTTGCCACAAGTTCCGTACAGGAAATACTGGATCTTTCTCCTGTGGCACATTTAGCGGCGATCAAATCAAGAATCCCGTTTCTGCATTTCTTCGACGGCTTCAGGACCTCGGCAGAAGTTCAAAAAGCAGAAGTTCTCGATACTGCTGATTTTACAAGTTTAGTAGACAAGGATGCATTGGATGCATTCAGGAACCGTTCTCTGAATCCAGAAACTCCAGTAACCCGAGGAACGGCGCAGAATCCAGATGTTTTCTTTCAAGCGAGAGAAGCATGTAACAAATTTTATGATGTTGTGCCTGATATTGTTGAAGAATATATGCAGAAAATGTCTAAATTAACAGGCAGGGAATATCATCCTTTTACATATTACGGCGCAAAAGATGCGGAAAATATAATTATAGCTATGGGTTCAATATGCGACCTTTCTCATCCGGTTGTGGATTATCTTTTATCAAAGGGAGAAAAGGTAGGATTGATAACGGTTCATCTATACAGACCGTTTTCTGAAAAGTATCTTTTGAAGGTATTGCCAAAAACGGTTAAGAGAATCGCTGTTCTAGATAGGACAAAAGAGCCGGGCGCAGGCGGAGAACCGCTATACCTGGATGTAAAAAACATTTTTTATAATAAACCAGGCGCCCCACTGATAGTTGGAGGACGTTACGGTTTGAGCTCAAAGGACACAACTCCCGAAGATGTTATAGCTGTTTATAAGAACCTCAAGTTAAAAGAGCCAAAGGATCATTTTACATTAACAATAGTGGATGATGTCACATTTACCTCTCTGCCTAAGGAATGCCAGTCGGATGGCTGTGTTGATGTATGTCCTGAAGGCACTTTTGAAGCGAAATTCTATGGATTCGGATCGGATGGAACAGTGGGGGCAAATAAAAACACAATAAAAATCATTGGGGACAGTACAGATTTTTATGTGCAGGCTTATTTTGCCTATGATTCTAAGAAATCAGGCGGTTTAACTGTATCCAATCTTAGATTCGGGAAAAAACCTCTCAGGCTGCCATATTATGTAAACAATCCTGACTTTGTGGCATGCCATGCTCCGTCATACCTTGATAAATACGATATGCTAAAGGGGCTGAAAAAAGGCGGGACTTTCCTGTTAAACAGTATCTGGGATGAAAATGAAGTTGTAAAACATCTTCCCGATCATATGAAGAAATATCTGGCCGAGAACAATATAAAGTTTTATATTATTGATGCGACAAAAATTGCAGAAGAGTTAGGGCTTGGCGGAAGGACAAACACTATCACTCAATCCTCATTTTTTAAACTATCAGGCGTGATTCCTTACGAAAGCGCAATTAAGCAAATGAAAGACGCAATAAAAAAATCTTATGGTAAGAAAGGCGATAAAGTCGTTTCTATGAATAATGCTGCAGTCGATAAAGGTGGCGAAGTCATTGAAATTAAAGTGCCTTCGGATTGGAAGAATTTAAAAATTGAAAAGGAAAAATTTTCGGATAAGCTCCCTGATATTATAAAAGACATTGTGATACCGGTTAACAGGATGAAAGGCGACGATCTTCCAGTCAGTGCATTTGTCGGAAGGGAAGACGGAACGCTGCCGATGGGTACATCACAGTATGAAAAGAGAGGCATTGCAGTCAATGTACCTGAATGGGTGGATCAATACTGTATTCAATGCAACCAATGTTCTTTTGTATGCCCGCACGCCGTAATCAGACCTTTTTTAATTAATGATGAGGAAAAGAAAGCACTTCCGGCCGATATAAAAACACTTAAACCGATTGGGAAAGGATTGGAGAATTTTCAGTACAGGCTTCAGGTTAGTGTCCTGGATTGTACTGGGTGTGGCAACTGCGCAGATGTCTGCCCGGGTAAGCAGGGAAATAAAGCCCTTGTTATGAAGCCTCTTGAATCACAGCTTGAAGAAGCAAAAAATTGGGATTTTATATCAAAGAATGTTACTTATAAAATAGAAGCCGCAGTTAATAAAAATGCCGTAAAAGATACACAATTCCTTCAGCCGCTTTTTGAGTTTTCAGGTGCTTGCGGAGGCTGCGGTGAGACATCTTATATTAAAGTAATTACACAGCTTTTTGGTGAAAGGATGATGGTGGCAAATGCAACAGGCTGTTCGTCTATTTACGGGGGTTCTTTCCCGTCTACTCCATATTGTCTTAACAGTGACGGTAATGGACCGGCCTGGGCAAACTCTTTGTTTGAGGATAATGCAGAATACGGCTTCGGTATGACTCTTGCGGATAAGACTATGAAAGAAAAAATAGAGCTTCTGATGAAAAAAGCAATTTCCGAGGGAGTTTCAGGAGAAATCAAAAACGCCTTTGAGGATTGGATGGCAAACCGTTTGAATGCCGAAAAATCAAAAACTACTTCGAAAAAGATTAAGGAATTGTTAAAAGGAAAACTGACTGATACCCTTGCAGAAATAGTCAAACTTGAAAAATACCTGGTAAAAAAATCCATATGGGTAATCGGCGGCGACGGCTGGGCTTATGATATAGGATATGGCGGATTGGATCATGTGCTTGCTTGTGGAGAGGATATAAATGTTCTTGTTCTTGATACGGAAGTATATTCCAACACCGGCGGCCAGTCATCAAAGGCAACTCCTACAGCCGCTATTGCTAAGTTTGCAGCATCGGGAAAGAAAATTAGAAAGAAAGACCTGGGAATGATGGCCATCAGTTATGGTTATGTATATGTAGCACAGGTGGCTATTGGTTCAAATAAGGTTCAATTCTTGAAAGCAATTAATGAAGCGGAAAGTTACCCTGGTCCTTCAATGATTATTGCCTATGCTCCCTGTATAAACCATGGGATATCCGCCGGTATGGGAAAAAGTCAGGAAGAGGAAAAACTCGCTGTTGATGCCGGGTACTGGCATTTATACAGATATAATCCTTTATTAATAAATGAAGGTAAAAACCCATTTATTCTGGACTCAAAAGAACCAACGGCAAACTTTAGGGAATTTTTACTTGGAGAAGTAAGGTATTCATCTTTGCTTAAGGCATTTCCGGATAAAGCTGAACAACTGCTGTCTGCTGCTGAACAGAATGCTAAAATCAGATATAATAATTATAAGAGATTAGCAGGAATATAAATAATTGGTTAGTAATTAATCGCGGCTGGCGCTTATCATTCTGCAATTTTAATAGCAATATGATGCAGTATAGTAAAGGGCCAGCCGCTTATTTATTGAATTGATACTAATAATATATAATAATCATTATTGATTTATTAATAAAAAAATGTGAATTTAATATCATCTTATTTATGCCAGCATCTTTATTGATGCATTCATCTTGATATAATTATAATTCTATTTTAGAATAATTATATGTTTTAAACTGTTTAGAGGTCAGATAATGAGAATATTAACGGGTTATTTCTTAATAGCCCTGTCTGTAGTTCTCTTTCTTTCATTGATAAGTTTTAACCCGGCGGATTCTTCGTTGTTTGTATCCAATATCAGCGGAACTCCCGATAATATTGCCGGAAATATCGGTGTATGGCTTAGTTCGCCTGTAATTCTGCTTTATGGTAAATACGGAGGTTATTTATTGGATTTCGGAATGCTCGTAATTGGTGTCAATATTATTATTAAAGCAAAAATAGGCAGGATATTGATAAAAACGACCCTTTTTTTTATCTCAACAATTTGCCTTTCGGTGATTCTTTCGGGGATATTAAAAAATCCCACATTTAATGAAACTGGTCTTTTTGGAATATCAGTCTATAAATCATTGACTGAAATAATTAATCCATATGTTGTTTTAGTATTGTTTTCATTGATATTGATTTTATCATTGTCATCCACAATGAAGCTATTTCAGAAATTGACAATGCTTATGGCAAAAGCTTTCGGAGCGATTGTTTTAGCACCATTTGAGCTATTTGGCTTAATTGTTAATAAAAATGAATCTGTTTCTTTGGGCACTGCAGGTGTACAAAATTTACCTGAAGAATTCGAGGAGATTGAAAATATAAAACCTGCATTTTCTGAAACCGGTAATTTACATGATGATCAGTTTGAACAAGAGCGGAGACAATCTATCCAGGATAATCCGGTTCCTGATTTTTTGCAAACTGTATCTTCAAGGCAGACTGAAGATAGATCTGAAGATAAAATTAAAGAAGGTATAGGAAGGAATTTAAGTAATAAAGCTGTTGAAGGAGTTCCAGAATGGCTCAAGGATGAAAGAAGCAAACAGAATATTTTGGATCAGATAAAAAAACATTTTGATAAAGAAATTGAATTTAATAATAGTGTTCCAAATACTGATCAAATCCCGCATAATACAAATGAGGAGAAAAAAATAGAACCGGAATTGATTAATCCTATTGATAACCTTGATAAAACGAATTTTATATTATCAGATAAAGAGAACATTACGGCAGCTGATCCCGATGAAGCGGCAGTGGAAGAAATAGTTGGGGAAGCAGATTATGCAGAAGAAGCGCTTCATAGAATTAAAACGGAGGATGAAGAAGAAATCTCGGGAGAACTTTTTCACGATGGGGCAGATTACAAATTTCCAGAAATGAATATCCTTGAACAAAGTTTTGATGAGTTTTCAAAAGCCGAAGAAAACCAGGAAACTGAAAAAGTATCTCAAATAATTGAAAATACATTTGCCAGTTTTAAAATAGATATTAAAGTGAGTGGACATTCAAGAGGCCCTGCGATAACAAGATATGAGATAATCCCTCCTTCAGGTTTAAAACTGAAGAATATTGTTAATTTAACAGATGATCTTGCTTTAAACCTTGGTACCAGGAATATAAGGATTGTAGCTCCTATTGGAAATAAAAGCATAATCGGTGTTGAAGTTCCGAATAAGTTCAGAAGGAGCGTAGTCCTTAGGGATATTATTGATAGCGAGGAATTTAAGAAAAATAAAGCCAGGCTGCCTTTAATACTTGGTAAGGATATTGCTGGTAATATTGTAATCGAAGATCTGACAGAAATGCCGCATTTACTTATAGCTGGAACCACAGGAAGCGGAAAGAGCGTTTATGTGAATTCACTCATAGGCGGTCTGGTTTACACAAAGTCTTCCAGCGAAGTCAGGTTTATCTTCATTGATCCAAAGATGGTTGAACTTGAACTTTATAACGGTATTCCGCATCTTCTTGCGCCTGTTATTACAAATCCTGAGGAGGCTATCGCTGTTCTCGAATGGGCATCGGCGGAAATGGACAGAAGATACAAAGAATTCAGCGAATACAGCGTCAGGAATATTGTTGACTATAATAAGGAGATCAAAAAAATAAATCTTGCAAGGTCTAAGAATGAGGAAGCTTTATTTGATAATTTTCCATATATTGTTATAGTAATTGATGAATTTGCCAATTTAATGCTGCGACTTCCCAAGGAAACAGAAAAAATTATTTCCAGAATAGCTGCGATGGCCAGAGCTGTCGGGATACATCTTGTCGTTGCTACTCAAAGGCCAAGCGTGGATGTGGTTACCGGTATCATCAAAGCGAATTTTCCTTCCAGAATTGCATTTAGGGTAAGTTCTCAAACCGATTCGCGTACCATTCTGGACAAAAACGGAGCTGAAAAATTACTTGGAAGAGGCGATATGCTTTTTATGACGCCGAATTTTACCGATATGTTGAGAATTCAGTCTCCTTATGTTTCCAATATTGATGTTGAAAATATTGTTAAGGAGTTGAAAAGGAACGGCGCAGCTGAATATGAAATTGATGTTGAAACTTTGATGGTACCGCAGGCTGCCAGTAGTGAATCTGAATTCTCTGTTGATTATAAACAGGATCCGGTTTTCGCTGATTCAATTAAAGCGGCTGTTGAAAACGGTGAAATATCAGCTTCGTATCTTCAAAGGCGCTTTCGAATAGGTTATAACAGGGCTTCAAGAATAATTGAGGCAATGGATAGAATGAAGATTTTAGGACCTTCAACCGGAAACAGTAAGCCCAGAGAGGTTATTATCCGGCAGGAAGATTTGGTTAATTATTTGAATTAGGAGGAATTCATGAGATACAAAGTTATTTTTGGAATGATCTTTATTTTGATTATTGTTTGTCAGGCCGGTTTTGGCAAAACTGCGGCACCGGTAAAGAAAAATGTCTCTACCGATGAAAAGGCGCTGCTGAAGGATTTTATAAATACTTATTATATCAGCACTAATGATAGTAAGGATTGGATTGTAAAAATCGAGAGCAATGTCATCGGCAAAGAAGAATTTGACAATGGTTTTCAGTATCTGTTGAGCCAGGTACCTGAAAATCAGAAAGCCACAGTGGATGAAAAAACAATGAAAAAGCAGTATCTAAACGGAGTTCTGATGCAGAATATTGTATTAATGCAGGCTATGGAGGATGATCTTTTCAGTTCAGATGACGCCAACATTGTGCTAAAATCTGCTCTGAGACAGACAATTTATCAAATTTATTTGAATAAGGCCCTTCCGAAAGACAAACAAAGATTTACACCTACCGATGATGAAATCAATAAATATTATGAACAAAATAAAGAGCGGCTTCTTCAGATGGGTTTAAATGCCGATCAAATAAAACAATATGCATCACAGGAATTGTCACAGCAGAAAATACAGGTCTGGGTTCAGGAATATCTTGAAAAACTTAAAGAAAATTACCGTATAAAGCGCAATCAGGATGCAATGAAGAAAGAAGGTCTGGATTAACAACAAGCGTACCCTGCGACATCGTGTCGCTTGCAGAACTAGCGTTCTGCACAGAAGTGTTCTCAAAGTAATGCTCTCATTACGCGTCAGTGCGCGTTGGTGAGCAGAGCCTGCACTGAGCTGGGTTTATGGTGAGCCTGCCGATAAGTGTCTAACCGTAGGGCAGGCTTCTTGACCCTTACAAGTTTGGCAGGTAGCAGATTGCCCTGCGCATGAAGAGGAACTAAAGGGTTACGATTGTCATGCTTTGATTGAGGGGAATGTAAGTGAAAGTTCATGCTGACGAAGTTTTTTCAGCTGAAGTAATTGAATTTTTAGCAAATGAAATTGAGAAAAACGAAGGCCAGGAAGTATCTTTTGTAGGTTATATAGATAGAAGCGGTTTAGTTTGCGAAACGGAAACCCTTGTTTACGGCAATGATAATTCGGCTCCTGTTGATCTTATGGAGACACTCCAGGGTGATGTATTGATACATAATCATCCCGGGTCAAACGGCAATGATTCCCTTAGGGCTTCGGAAGCTGATATTGGGCTTGCTACGGAGCTTGTTAATAAGAAAATAGGGTTCTATATCATTGATAATCAATGTTCATTTGCCAATGTTATATTCAAACCGGAAGCCAGGATTTATTTAAAAAATGAAGAAATTAAAAGTATTTTTGAAGATGGCGGAATATTATCACAAGTAATTTCATCATTCGAATCAAGAGAAGAACAGATAAACCTGGTTGAAGGTATTTTATCCGCAATAAATGATTCGAAAATTATAATTTCTGAGGCAGGAACCGGCACTGGAAAATCCTTGGCTTATTTGATCCCTTCGGCAATCTGGGCTATACAAAACAAAAAAAGGGTTGTCGTATCTACCCAGACGATAAATTTACAGCAGCAGATTGCCGGGAAAGATATGCTTATCGTTCAAAAGGTTCTCAATTCTTACATCAATCAGGATATTCATTATTCGGTTCTAATAGGAAAAGGAAATTATCTCTGCAGAAAAAAACTGTTTGAAATCATAAAAGATAGGGAAAAACAGAATTCACTTTT
This sequence comes from uncultured Spirochaetota bacterium, assembly GCA_963783575.1. Taxonomy (GTDB): domain Bacteria; phylum Spirochaetota; class Brevinematia; order Brevinematales; family JAOACQ01; genus CAWEAK01. Next base: position 248,551 of record CAWAOD010000014.1, read on the forward strand.
TAGCGAAGAAGATGATTTTAAGATTATTTTTGAAATTGAAGAATGGAGCAGGAATTGCGAAGAAGGGACTCATAGTGAATTCGGATCGTATGTTAAGGATGAAATCTGGGAAGAAGTTTGCTGTGATTCGTATAGCTGCACAAGAAGAAAATGTATATATTACGGTGATTGCTTTTATTATAAAGCCAGACTTCAGGCTGAAAAATCAAATGTTATCATAGCCAACCATTCACTGACATTTAGTTCTATTGATGAAAAAAGCCATAAAAGCACCCTTCCTTTTTTTTCCGGAATTGTTTTTGACGAAGCCCATCATATTGAAGATGTGGCGTTAAAATCGCTTTCAAAAGAATTTTCCATTCAAAGTCTTTTATACAATATCAGAAAGCTTTATTCGGTTAAAGGCGACAAGTCATTCGGCTTTTTAATTTTATTGGAAAGAAAGGGAAATTTCAAGGGCTATACTGATATACAGTATGATTTTGAAGAACTTCTGAAAATATTGAAAGGACTGATTAGGGATCTTACCGATTTTATTTTTGAAGGTGCTGAGGTATTAAAAAAATATATGAAGGAATCCAATTGTGTCGGTATTGATAATGATTTTACAAAAACCGGTGAATACAAATCAATTCATAACAGATTAACCTTTCTTTTTACCGAAATAAATCGCTTTACAGCCGGATTTGAATATTTTGCCTCAAGGGTTAAGGAAACATCGGTTCATAAAGAAGTAGTAGATATTATTACAACTATTGGATACCGCCTACTTGGCTTGTCGGAAGCCAGGGATGTTTTTGAATTAATTTTTAATACGGAAAATACAATAAATTTTGTTAAATGGATTGAAGCAACAAAAAAAAATCTTAAATTTTATTATAGCCCTCTAGAAATTGAAGATTTTCTATCTAATTCATTATTTTCCAGGAAAGAATTTACCATCTTTACTTCAGCCACCCTGATGATTAATAATAGATTTGATTACTTCAACAACAGTATAGGTTTATCACTGGCATCCGGTAAGGATAAATTGGAAATTAGCCTTCCTTCACCTTTTGACTACCAGAAACAGGCAGAAATATACATTCTTGAAGAATTTTTGGATCATGGCAGCGTTACAAAAGAAAAAACCGAACTGGTAAAAGAATTATCATTGATTAATGAAGGAGGAGTCCTGATATTATTTACTTCATATTACAGGCTGAATGAAATGTATGGATTGCTGAGGGACGACTTAATAATCGAGGGTCTTATACCGTTAAAACAGGGTGAGTCATCCAGGGACAGCTCCTGGCAAAAATGGCTCTGAACAGTAATGTGGTATTGTTTGCTACATCAAGCTTTTGGGAAGGAATAGACATTCAGGGGGACAATCTACGATGTGTAATTATTGAAAAGCTCCCCTTCGATTCGCCGGCCGATCCTATTTATAAAGCTAAAGTGGAATTATTGGAATCAAAGGGAATAAATACTTTTCTTTCATACAGCATACCCAGGGCAGTGCTTCGTTTAAAGCAGGGCATGGGCAGGCTTATCAGGAGCAAAAACGATAAGGGTGTAATTGCAATTATGGATAACCGGATAAAAACAAAGCGTTATGGGCCGATCTTTCTAAATTCATTGCCGCCTGCAAAAATTATAACAGGCAGTGTAAGACAAATTATCAGAGAATCTGAGACCTTTTTTGTGAACCGTTTCGGCAAGCTTTAAATTTAATTTATTATAAAATATTTGACAATACAAATGAAAACTTTTTATAATTATATTCAATCATTAAAGAGGAAAAATATGAAAAAAGTTTCAATATTAATATTTGCATTATTCATTTTTGCTGCATTTACTGGTTGTATGGATATTATAGTTAAGGCTCCGAAGGGAAAAAATATAAAAATTACTAGCGTTGAACCGAAAAAATACGATGCTCAAAAAATGGTGTTTTATATTCTCTGGGGATTGGTACCGGTAACTGATAATTCAACTGAAGACCTTTTTACAAGCATCCCCGACGGCAGTACAGTTGCTATTAAAACATCAATGTCTGCCCTGGATTGGCTTATTACGTTAGTTCTCAGTGAAATTTCGATTACTTCCCACACAGTTGATATATCGGTTATAGATGAAAAATAGAATTGTAGTTTATATTTTTCCGATTTCTTAAAAATGACGGCGAGGCTTTATGATTACTAATAAAAAAATTGTATTTATTATTGCTCTGTTTTTTCTGGCTAGCTGCTCAACATTAGTACATATAGATACAAAGCCGGAAGGAGCAAAAACGAGAATAAACGGTAGAACCATAGATCAAACTCCTAGTCGTACTTCTTTAAGCGATTTTATATTTAATCAATATGATATTGTTATAGAAAAGGATGGCTATTTTCCACTAAGAATAAATTTAGAGAAAGAGTTAAAATTTGGGCCGATTATATGGGGCTTTTTTCTTGGGTATTGGCCATGGCTCTGGGCTTACGGTCCAAAACCTTATTATTATTTTGAACTAGATGAAATTCAACCCGGAGTAACGCAGGTAAAAAGCGTTCCTGTAATAATAGATAAAAATATGAATATTTCAAACTCCGCCAATACAAATCAAACTATAGGAATCTGGAAATCAGCCTCAAAATTAAAAGTGGTTGTATTTGACTTTGATTCCTCATATTCGGAATCCGATGGTAAAACGATCGCTGAACTTTTCTCCGTTGAGCTGGTAGACCGCAGGGTTTTTATGGTACTTGACCGTTCTCAAATGAAAAAAATCATTGATGAACAGAAACTCCAGTTATCGGGGGTTACTGAAGAGGAAAAAAGCATTAAAGTAGGCCAGTTATTAGGTGCCAATAAAATTATAACTGGTAGCATATTGAAAATCGGCGGTAATTACTTCATTACGGTTAAGGGTATTGATGTTAATTCAGGAAGCGTTGAAATCAGCGACAGGATAAATAATGAGACCGTAAACGGACTGATAAACTCAATTCCGGCTTTAACAGACAGCTTCATCATTAAGGCTCTGGGCAGTAATTAATCGTTTCCCGCGATCAGCCAGCTCCTGTTCGATTGTATTATTTGTAAACCATTTTTTTCAAGGAAATTCCTTTCCATAGCGCTGTTTTTTAAAATCAGAATTTTATTATTACTCCCATTTAAAAAATTTGTATAATTATTAATAACAGCAGGGATTAATCCCTTTTCAACTTCAGCAATGAAGATCTTTGACGGGGCCCATTCAAGAGCGTCAATCCCTCGAATTAAGCTTAATTTTTTACCGGGGAGATTTTTCAGAATATCCTCAAGATCAATTTCTTCTTTTAAAGCGGACAATGTTGATTTCTTATTCAACAAAAGGCCGGCTATTGGGGAGAAATTAACGATAATAATCGCAGTCTCAGCAATAATAATAAAACAAATTATAATTTTAATAAAATTTGTCTTTATCAGGTAAAACATATTCTTTTTGATAAAATCGGTTTTCAGCAAATCGGTTAGATGCCATCCGATAAAAATCGCTATCGGCGGATAGATGGGATCAAGGTACCATTCACATTTTGTCTTAATTACAAATACGGTTAATAATGGTATCACCATCCAGATAATAAACAGGTAATTTTTGTAAAATGGGTTGATCTGAAATTTAACAAGCGTGACATCTTTATATCCTCGGGGCAGGCTTCTTGACCCTGATACATCAGATGTTTCACTGCTGAATTTATTTTTATAGAACAAAAATAAAATCAATAATATCGACCAGGGCAAAAATTTCAATAACAATGGCTCAAGATAAGAAAAATTTGATGATGAATGACCCTCCAGGGCGTTTGTTCCGCGATTAATCAAATCATACGAAAACATTTTATTGAAAAATACCGCCCCATCCTGAAAATACCTGGCTATTGCCCAGGCGGCAACAGGTAAGATGAAAATTATCAAAGATATTATATATTGGTGAAGTTTGATTTTTTTAAATTCTTTATAAAACAAAAAATCCGCCAGAATAATGCCGATGATTATAATAAACGCGAAACTTTTAAGTAAAAAAGCCATAGATGCTATAAGCAAGACAGGATAGATATATGAATTATTTATCTTCATTTTTTCAAGGAACAACACGGTAAGTAATATTAACAGGGTTAATTGTGCATCCATATCTCCGGTTCTGGCGGAATGCACTTCTAAAAAAACAAAAGATGTGGATAAGATCAAACCAGACAATACTGCAGTTTGTTTATCAAATTTCCTACCTGCAAGATAAACGGTAAGCAGAATGCAGATCAAGGCTGATAGGGCGGATGGAAAACGCAGGGCGAATGAATTGAACCCGAATAATTTGTATGATAACCCGATCAGCCAGATACCAAGCGGCGGCTTTAAATTCCAGTAATCTGTGTTATTCTGATATGTTGTAAGAATCCAATTATTGCTTTTAACCATTTCATAAGCTGTAATTCCATGACGGGCTTCATCCCAATCAAGCACAGGCTGGCTTCCAAGATTTATAAATAGGTTGAAAGAAGCAAGAAAAGCTATAATTAAAACATATATTTTGAAATGTTTTTCAATGTTCTGTAATATTTGATTCTGGTTTGAAATCATATTATTTTACCACCGGCGATTTTAAAAATTTATTTTTTTATCAATGATATACTCAGGCCTTTCTTTTACCTCATCAAAAATGCTGCCGATGTATTCTCCCAGAACTCCAATTGTCATCAGTTGAACACCCCCGAAAAAGACAACGCTAATTATTGTTGATGCCCATCCAGGAACTGTTTTAATTAAATCTGTAAGCTTGGCAAAAAAGACATAAATCGTTAATCCGAGCCCAACAACAATGCTAATAAAACCAAGCGTCATTGCCAATTTCAACGGTTTCTTTGTAAAATATAAAAGACTGCTTGTAGCAAATTTCAGCATTTTTGATAAGGGATATTTTGTTTCCCCGGCGGCTCTTTTATCTCTCACATACTGGATTGGCAGTTGTTTGTAGCCGATCCAGCTTATAAGGCCGCGGATATATTTATTTTTTTCCTTCAAACTTTTAAAACTTTCTATTACTTTTTTATCGATCAACCGGAAATCACCAGCATCTAGAGGGAGGTTTACTTCGGACAATGAATTTAACGTTCTGTAAAAAACTTTTGCCGTCAATATCTTGAAAAATCCTTCCCCCTTTCTTTCTTTTCTCACTCCGTAAACGACATTAGCTTGTTCTTCAATGTGCAGTTTTATCATATCCGGGAAAAGTTCGGGCGGGTCCTGAAGGTCCGCGTCGATTATGATGGCGATATCACCACCGCATGAGTTGATTCCCGCCGAAACTGCGGGCTGATGGCCGAAATTTCTTGAAAAGCTAATAATTTTAACATTAATATCATTTCCCGCTATTTCCATTAAATATTCCAGAGTTTTATCCTTACTGCCGTCATTTATGAAGATGATTTCATAACATTTGTAAGAATTCTCATTAAGAACATTTTTAACCCTGGAGTATGTTTGTTTAATAACAGCCTCTTCATTATAGCAGGGTATTATTATCGATATAATCATATCATCCATTATTAAGCTCCTTTTCTGAAGGTTATGAATTTATTACCGAGAAAACTGATTGAAGTATAAAAAATCATTCCAAGAATCTGTGCGATGTTTACGTTAATTTTCAGATTTTCTTTCAATAATATCAATACTGCAAGCTGAAGTATGTAACAAACCCCAAAAACCGCAATGAACAATATGCTTTCAATTTGAACCGGACCATTGCTGTTAAATGTCCAAATTTTATTCCAGAAGAAGCTGTTGATAAAACCAAGAAGATATCCGGTAAAATTTGCAGCCTTATAATTGATATGCAGCAGGTTCTGCAAAATAAAAATTATTAACAATGTTATGCCTGTATTTAAAAGGCCAACCAATCCGAATTTTACTGCCTGCACCAGAAAATCCCGGCCGACGATTTTTTTTATAACAGATTTGATATTAAATTTCAGCATAAGATTCATTATTTTCCTTAATAAACTTAACGCTTGCCGGTAAGTGGCGAATATTCTTTTGTCTTTAACATGACTCCAATAAACCATTAATTTTAAAGAAAATAGGAAATTAAATCAATATTATAGTTTTAACGGGATAATACTTTAAAATTTATTTATTCTTTGGCTGATAAAGGATTTTGTCAATAAAGTGTATCGAATAATCCACTTCGGTTCTGAAATATTCTTTCTTTTCCTGATTTAATAAATGCTTGCTGTACCTGCTTTCGTTAAAAATAGTGCCCATATCGTTCAAATTTTTTTCCAATTCCGGTATCTTAATGATTATTAAATCAAGGTATTCTTTCGGTCCATAATAATAGTAATAAGGCTGGATTTTACGGCTGGCCGCTTCGATAAACCTGATGAATTCCCTGATTATCAATTGAATTTCCTCCATTTTTTCCTCAGATATCTTCTTATAAGAACCAAAAAAAGATAAAAAATGTTTTTCAAGTTTTGATTTCTTTCTTTCTTTTTTATCTTTCTTATTTAATAGAATCATTAATATCAGTTCACGCAGGTTGATATAAAACTCATTGCAGAAATCAAACAGCCATTTTAACCTGAAATACCGGTTAATAAAAAATTGGATAACCGGATTCTTTTTTTTATAATAGAATATTTTGAACAATATCCATCCGATGATTCCGAGAATCAGGTAGATAGAGCAGAAACAGGCCAAAATCAATAGAATATAGTAGAAATAAATAAATATGTTATGAATCCATGGTAATGAGATGTTCTGCACAATTGAAGGGGGATTATTAATTATTGCCGGAAGCAGGTTTTCATTCTCCAGGGGAATATTCATACCTGAGAATAATTTCCCTATCCGTTCAGATAAATATTTTAAATTAATGATTGTAAAATTCCAGGGTATTATGATTGGAATAATTGCGATGATTCCAATAAGTATAAAAATCATGCGGTTCCAGTTGGCAAGTAAATTCTGCTTTATTAAAAGGCCGTTCATTCTCCATTTTATATATGAAATCAACTGGTATATTATAAGGTATATCCCGGTACCGCTTATAAAGAAAAATATGAAATAAATCGACACAACCAATTTTGAAGAAGGGTTTTTTAAAATGGTAATAAATGACAATGAAAGTAAAAATATAGAATAATTAAATAAAACACCTGTTATCCTTTTGATTTCGACTATTTTAGGGCTGTCTCCAACCTTAACAGCTAAATGATGTGAAATTTCATCATCGGAAGTAAAAATATTTTCTTTTTTCATTAAATTATATATGGAATTAAATTGGATACTCAAATCTTCTGCTATAAAAATCTGGACAGCGGCAATAATAAATGCCAAAACTGCCAGGTATTTATCGGCAATTGTTTGAAAAGAACCTCCGCTTAGATTAATTGAAACATATTTAGCGGCAAAAATTATAACCTGCGGAAGAATTATTGATACTAAAAGTTTAAAAATAAAATTTATCTTTTTTTGAATCTGGATAAAAGCGATAATAAATCCGGTAACGGCTATTAAATAATTCAGCCAGAAAATTGTATTGCCGCTGCCGGAAAAAATTAAGATTGTTAAGGAAAAGTAAATAATCCCGGATATGGAAGATACAATAATCCCAAGAAATATTTTGTAAAAGAGCCTGCTTTGTTCAATCATATTTATTTATATCCTTAAAAAATTCACAAAACCATTTCTAATCTCAGCAAAAAAACACTGGAATCCGATGTTCCAGAGACTCAATTTTCTGTTGATTGCAGGACCAATATTAACAATTGTAATTATAAAACCTTTTTCCCTTAAATATATAAGTTTTGACAATGATTCATCATCCAGATCGGGCGTAAATATAAAGAGATTCATACCCCAGGTCAGATCGAGCATACACCTGTCCAGAACCTCTTTTAATACGATGTTTTTGTTTGCTTCAATAACGGCAAGATCGGATAAAATTGCCATAAGATGCCTCCCTCTCCGGCCTGTATTATGATAAAGTATGGTATCGGAGTCATTCATCCTGCAATTTGATATCAGGCCAATGTCCTGCTTCAAATTATAAAAATTTCTAAGTACGGAAGTTATTATCTCAATAGCCCTATCTATGTGATATTCCATTTTTCTTATATTGTAATCATCTTCAAACAAATTTAATATCAGCAGATTTCCTGAAGAAACCGTTTGCTGGTAGTGATTGACAATAATTCTGTTGTGTTTAGCGGAAAGTTTCCAGTTGATTTTTTTTACCTCATCCCCGAATTGGTAGTCATGGAAGCCTTTAATGACCGAAGGATCTTCAAACAAAGGCATGTAATTTTTTATCAAACCCAGAGGCTGTAAACTTCTGATCGGCATATTGATAACCGGGAATGAATCAGGATAAACAATAACATCTTTAACAGTGTTTACTTCATAATTTTTTGAGAAAAGTCCGATTAAATCGGTAAAATATAATTCAGATGGGCCGATTAAATATTTCCCCCTTTTTCTACCCCGAACCGGTAATTTTATATTTTCTATGCCTTTTTTTGTGAATGAAACAATATAAGCGGGCTGATGGGTAACTGTTAAATTAAGATCAAGACGGTCTTTAATCTCAATAGCATGAATGGGAATAATCATTTTATTATCAACCGATAATGTGATTTCCTCATTAATTCCAATAAACACGGCTGCTTCTTCGGTATCTCTACCGAGATATAAATATTTCCTGATAAACCTCACATACAGGTAGTTCAAAATTATCAATATTAAAATTCCATAAACGGCTAATTTTAATCCCGGAAAATTGATAAATATGAAATTTATTAATATTAGTATGGCTAAAATAATCAGTTTAGCAGATCTCATTTATTGTATCCTAATTTGTTTCGGCATGCTTGTTAAACCTGAATCGGTACGGCAATGTTTGTCAGAATTTTTTCAATGATATTCTCCGGCCTTACATTTTTCAGCTTTGTTTCCGACCGGATGATTATTCTGTGTTTGAGTATATCCGCGGCGAGAGATTTTATATCTTCGGGAATTACATAATCCCTGCCGTTTATTGCCGCATTTGCCTGGGCCGCTTTATACAATGCAATGCTTCCTCGTGGAGAGGCTCCAGCAGAATCCCCGGATCATTACGGGTTGCTGCTGTTATTTTAATTATATATTCCCTTAATGAATTTTCAACATGAACCTTTGGGATCATAAATTGAATATTCATAATCTTATTGATATCCAATACTGGCAAAATTGTATTTATAGGATGGGACTGGTTCTGCATTAAAATTATCTCTTCCTCTTCCTTATTATCGGGATAACCGATTGTAAGACTGACAAAAAATCGGTCAAGCTGTGCTTCGGGAAGTGGAAAAGTCCCTTCAAACTCAATCGGATTTTCAGTGGCAATTACAAAAAAAAGTTTAGAAAGGGCAAGTGTAATTCCTTCAACTGAAATCTGGTTTTCTCCCATGGCTTCCAGCATTGCGGATTGGGTTTTTGGCGTTGTGCGGTTTATTTCATCAACTAGAATAATTTCGGAAAAAAGAGGTCCTTTTCTAAATTCAAATTTTTTAGTATCGGAATTATAGATTGAAAATCCTATTATGTCCGCTGGAAGCAAATCGGGTGTTCCCTGAACTCTTTTAAAAGATGCGTCAATCGATTTTGCTATGGCTCTGGCAAGCATTGTTTTGCCAAGGCCGGGTACATCATCTAGAAGAACATGACCTTTGCAAAAAAGAGCAATAAGAGCTTTTTCTATAATGTTCCTTTTACCTATAATCACTTTCTCAATGTTTGCCGTCAATTTTGCAGAATAAAGCTGAATTTCCTCAAATTCCATAATTGCTCCTTACTCAAAACTTTTGACATTACTCAAATTTTAATATACGGTAGAAGTTGGTTTAATGATTTGTTTTTTTGTTATTTTTGACAATATAATAAAATATGATAAAATGTAAGTCAAAGATTTGGCATTCAGGAGTTCTGGGAAGGATATTTTTGAAAAAAATCATTTTATCCCTCGTATTGGCTTTTATTTCCGGACAGGCTATTGCAGAATCGAACACAATTAATACTCTTCAAACCAATAAGTTAGAAATCACATTGCAAACAAATCAAACCGGTTCAAACCCAATCGGGGATCTTGACATCAGCCGTAAAGTGCATCCAATGCTTTATAATTTTATAACAAATACAAGGGTTATAACTAATTTTACTGTCGAGAATGGTATTACGAATTATTTTATTACCAATACCAATATTATTTTTATTTTTTACGACCCGTTCATGCCAGTTATAGATATTAATTCGAAAGACGACTTGAAGATTGCTATAGAAAATATGCTTTTTCCAATGGATGAAATAATGTTTCAATATCCCGAAACAAAGAATCAAAAAAAAAGACGCTTATCCACTGGAATTAAATTGCTATCGGAAGATGAAATGAATCGGTTTTCGGAAAACGCATTTATAAAATATTTGTACAGAAAAACAACTGGAAATCTTGAATTTTCACCTGAAGAGAAAAAACATTTTAATATGGGATTCGAACAATGGGAGACCAAAATTATTGTCAGCGGCTGGGTTACTTTAAGCGCAGGTTACGGATCGGTATTCAAGGACGAAGCTTATCAGCAGGCATTACCTGGAATATTCCAGGGGTTTGATCTAAATCAAACAATGAGAGTTAATGTGGTAGGAAAAATAGGCGATAGAATACAGGTGAACATTAATCATAGTTCCGACAGCCCGGATAATGAGTATGAGATAGCTTACAAGGCGCTTCCAACAGACACCGGCATACTTAAAGAACTCAGGGCTGGTAATATATCCCTGAATATACCTCAATCAAGCTATTTCGTAAAATATGAAGGGACTACCAAAGACAGTTATGGATTGAAGGCAGTCTTTGGCGTTGGGGATGTTGAAGTTCAGACTGTGCTTAACCTGACTCAAAACCAGAAGGGATATAAAAAATATGTGGGCACAAGACAGCTGGTACAAAGCATTATTCCTGATATAAACTATGTAAAAAGGAAATATTTTTTACTGCCAGATAAATCAATAGATAATGGTACCATAGAATTACTGATTTCGACCAATTATTCATATAGCAGGCTTGTAGATGGACAGCCTTATCGTATTATGGTAGAAAGTATCGATTATTTTGTTAATAATTCAACAGGAGAATTGACTTTAATTAACAATCTGGATAGAAATAGCAGCCTTATAGTTAGATATACCAGCGGCGGAACATTATTTACAACAGATTATAACAGTACAGTTGGTACAGACGATAAAGGCGGCAAATACTTATATCTTTGGCAGCCTACAAAAAACTTTTCACCATACTTACATAATGGTTATTATAATATAGGATATAGAAATTTCGATCCTACAAGGGGTTTTTCTCTATCTGTAGTTTATTCATCGGATAAATCAAAACTAGCACCATTCCAGTTCATGCCATCCGATTATGTATTAAGCCCGATAAATGGTACCATAAAATTCAATAATCCTGAACCCTTTCCCGACAGTCTTGGACGGATCTATACCAATGCAACCGATCCTGTTGATTCCGATTCACAGTATACGATGATAATTAATTTTTATAACCAGGTTGCCTCATACCAGCTTGATTATGGAATAATAGCTGGAACAGAAAGGATTTATGTGAATGGAAGGCTTCTTAATACAAGTGAATATACAATTGTGTATTCCATCGGGGAATTATATTTTAATAATTCATCATTAATCAACGATAATGATGTAATTGAGATTTATTATGAATATAAACCGTTCTGGAGCGGTTCACAAAAGCTTGGAGTGGCAACTCGTATTGATTGGAAACCTTCCAAAATATTTAATCTTGGGAGTACAATAGTTTACAACATTTCACAGAGGGATCCGGGTGCTCCAAATATTACTGCAACTCCTGACGGTGTATTTCTTTCGGATATTGATGGTATTCTGGATGTTGCCAGGCTGCTAAACCTTTCTGAAGATATCAATTTAACCCTTAAAGCTGAATTTGCCCTGTCGGTTTTTAATCCTAATACTATAGGTTATGCCATAATTGACGACTTTGAAAATGCCGGTGATTCATTCAGTGTTTCTAAAATTGAAAATAAATGGATTTTGTGCGCTCCTACAATGTCAATCAGTAATATTACATACACCAATCGCGGAAATCTACTTTATAAAGACTATCGATATTATAACCTGGATGGAAGTTTTTCGCTCATGAATGATTCAACCCCGCTAACGCCGGATAAGATGTTGGATTATTCTTTTAAACCGGGGCCGTATGTCGCATTTGGCGGTCATCTGGATCCTTCACAATATCCTAATATTGATCAATCATCTTTGATATTTGACTATGATTTCAGACAGGGCGGAAATTGGGTTGGAGCTGCCCTCAGTCTGGCGGGTTCAGCCGGAGTTGATTTAAGCGAATATAATCAAATAACATTCTGGGCTAAACTTCAGAGTGACCCGAATGGAGATAATAATTTTGAGGACAATCAAAATACAAGTGTTGATTTATATTTAGCTGCAGGGCAATTGAATGAGGATAGCGACGGTGATGGCATTCTTGAGCACGAATTGGACAGTGCACAGGCAGGATATGATTTTCATGATTATATAAATCCGAATATTGTAGTAACACATGTCGGCAGAGGGCGGCAGGGCGGAGGAGACGGTTTTGTTCAGACAGAGGATTTAAACGGTAATGGAATGCTGGATACAAATGAGAATGTCGTGATTTTTCCTTCACCCGGTTATACCGATTTAAGTAATGCTACTGTCAGCGAGGGGAGCTGGCAGAAATTTACAATAAATATAAGCTCGCTTAATTCAACACAGGTTTCAAATCTTCAGCATGTTTCAGATCTTGGTTTATATATTGTAAAAAGAAATGGAGTTAAAGGCCGGGTTCTTATCGATTCCATCAGTTTTAATAAAGTAAGCTGGAGTGATAAAATTATTGACGGCATTCTTGCTGATGAATCAACTGCCATTGAAGGCGACAGCGTTTCAGTATTTAACAATCCGGAATATGCTGCTAACCGCTTTTATAATCCTCAGTCAAGTGATTCAAATACACAGGATAGATCAAGGATTTTTGAAAAACTTCATGGACCGAAAACCATTTCCGAGGCTAACCAATACAATGAGAAATCTCTTGAGATTGTCTACCATCTTTCCAATGCGACTATTAATACAAATATTTTACCTATTTCAGGCGGGACAACTGGTGTACTTATTAAAAGATATTCTTTTTCAATCGATATTTCAAAATATAAGTATCTAAATTATTATATTTATATTCCCGATAAGGATGAAACAGGAGCAGCTATCAAATTACCGGGAGATACTTATACAAATGAAAACCTGGTATTTATTCTTGGAAACTCAGTTAATAGTTATTATAAATGGAAATTGCCTCTTAATTATATCGATAAGAATGCATGGCATAATATCCAGATTAATATTTACGATCAACTCAAACAATTGATAGATAACCAAACAATTGACGGCTATGATAAACCAATTTCGACAGGGTTTCCAAATGTTCAGGATATTAATTATATTGAGATTGGGGTAGAGACCTCTTCTACAAATGAACCGGTCAATAATGGTGTTATCTGGGTTAATGAGATGTATGTATCTTCTGATATAAGCAGCATAGGGACCGCGTATTATATCAATCCTTCATTTGAATACAAAAAGCCGATTTGTAGCATAAATTCATTTGAAATACTCGGACCTCTGTCTTTGAATTTTACATACGAAAACAGGGATTTTAATTTTATACCATCTGAAGGAAGTAAAATCGGAACTTATAATAATAATTATGATTTCAGTTATTCTTCACGATTATTCAAAAACATCAATTATAGTTTTTCAATTAATGAAAACAAACAGGGAACCTCCACAAATGAGCTTGATATGCCGGAATACCTTCAATGGAACGATCAGGTGGATGTTTTTAATTTTCTAGTTTCATACCTTTCAAAAGAATATATACCTTCTGTTAATCACTCTTTTACAGAAAGTTTTGAGACAAAACTGGCCAGAAATTTAATCAGCTCAGATAGCAATGACTATATAATGGATATTCAGAATGAGCAGTACAGTAGTTCTGCAAAGATTAGTTTAAATGAATTTATTCCTGTTGTTAATGGTTTTTCTATGAATCCCAGATTTAGTTTTGAAGATTCGTATTATATTATAGACCAGTCAAATTATACAAACGATCAGGATCAATTTTACCTTACCAATGATTCAATATTCGGTATGAAAGATTTAAAAAAGTCGTTAACCGCCGGCGTCGGATTTTCTGTCTGGGTTTTTAATTTAAACGGTGATTTTCTGCAGTCTATAGAAAAATATTCGATGATAAATGATTTTGATGGATACCGCTCTGACATTGACAATCAAAAGAAATTACTGATAAATGACCGCTACAGCCAGAGGCTTGAGGGAATTTCTCAGGGGTTTTATTTTCCGGATGAACCTTATGATAAAGGCAATTCGGATTCATATAACATTTCATTTAGCGGCGATAGACCGATTCCATACTTCAGTTTCTGGCTTAATGACAGGATCGGAAGAGAAGCTACGGCTTTCAGTTATGATTATAATTCTCAGAACCTGCTTTCAAAATCCGAAAAATATGGATTGGGATGTGATTATAAACTCAATTTATATCCCAAGGAGTTTTTGTTATTGGATTCGATACAGCTAAGGATGAATAGGGCCATTGATATGAATTATCAAACCATGAACTCAAATATATACTACACAAATGTTTTACCGAAATACGGTGAAATATATTATAACCAACCCGGTAATTATTCGGCTTTTTTTAATGGAAACGCCGGTAGGACAAATAGTTTGAATCTTGTTACATATTTTTCAGAAGCCGGATACAACAGCAGTGTAAATTTCTCGGATACAATCGGTATCGATTTAATGATGTCTGATATAAAGAATTTTCTCAGGAATTTCATACCAAACCGTTATAATTTTTCGACTACGCTTGTAACCTCCAGAAATCTTAGTTCATATGGTCAGAGACTGGATAATTTATTTGGAACATCATTACCGTTAAGACTTTCAGAGTGGAAAATACCATTTATTAAGCAGGATAGTGACTTCAGGATTGGCGATATTCAGCTTGGATTTAATTTTGAAAATATTGCAGATTATAATGTTAGAAAAACGACAGATATTATATCTGGCAATGCTAACGAAACACTTCAGATTAACCGGTATATCAATCTTGTTTTATTTTATCAGCTTGATTATAGCGGAGAGAGCAATATTACTACTTCCGAGCCGTTTGAAGCCCAATACGGCTTTCCTGCGCAACCTCCAAATACTTCAGCTATGACAAAATACAGCCATACAGGCAGGATAAATTTTAATTGGATGATTGATAATATCAAAGATTTGAATTTAATATTATTCAAGATAAATTTAAGAGGATCTACAGTTAATAATAAAGAAGGTGTTTCTATAACCGGCGACTCAATAGATTATGATGGAAATAATTTTACTCCATACAGCCAGAAGATATTCGAAATAACTATTGATCACCAAACACAGCTGGCATTATCAGATTATGTAACTGGAAATCTGGATCTTAAATGTTTGATAAATCAATATGCTGATGTAGCTCCGATAGACAGCGGAAAGCAAATAACCTATTTTCAACCAGGTTTTGGGTTTCAGACTTCAATTGATGTAAGAATCAAATTTTGAAGCATTCTTTTTGCCTCAGTTTTCAACATTTTATGAAGCTAATCCTGCGAGCTTATCCTTAATCTGAAAATGGTTTATGTTATTAATCACTTGATTAAAGAATCTTTAAAATTTATAATTATAAAGAATATCACTTCGGTAGTTTCAATACAGATTTTATGTTTAATTTACAAATATATGATCGTAATATGTATCGTTTTATGATTTTGTTATATGTCTTTATTATTAGTTTTTATGCTGTTGACATTTCATTTTCACATAACTATGAATATGAGAAAAAAGTTAAATGGGGCATAGTAAATAGGGTTGTTGACGGTGATACTATTGCCGCTATAGTTGAAGGACAATATGAAAAGATACGTCTATTATTCATCGATGCTATGGAAAGCAGGAATAACCCAAAATTTAGGAGGGATCTGGATTATTATAAAGAAAATAATATAATGATTGAAAAGAAAGATCTTATAGAACTAGGAAAACAGGCGGCATATTATTTAAGGTCACGGTTGCCGGCCGGATCTATAATTAAGCTGGAAATTATTGATGGCAAAGAAAGAGACAGATATAACCGTATTCTGGCTCTAATATACTATAACAATATTAATATTAATCTTGAACTTGTGGCTAAAGGCTATGCTCGAACCTATTTTATCGGCTATACACCGGAAAAAGAAAAAGATGAATTTCTTATAATTGAAAATGAAGCCCGTCATAAAAATCTGGGTATCTGGAGAGTATTGAAATAAAATCAGTCACTCAGTTTGCCAGTCAGTTAGTCAGTAAGTCTGCAAAAAGAAAGCAAATATTTATGTTATAAACTAATCAAGTAACAGACTAACTGACTAATTAACTAACCAACTAAAAAGGCAAACTAAACGACTAATTGACAAATTGTTATCTGTACGGTATATTCATGATTAATATTACAGCCAATTTGATAAGGGAGGTAATTGTGAGGATGGAAAGTTTTTTATTTTCCGGTGTTTTTTGGGGTGGTATTTTAGTTCTTTGGGGTATTTCTATTATAATAAATACAATGTTTCATGTAAATATTCCAATCTTTAGAATTATACTGGCATTTATATTTGTATATATTGGTTTCAAAATGCTCTGGGGCGGTTATAAATTCGGCAGTAAAGTTGAAAGGAATACGGTTATTTTCAGTGATACCCGAATGAAGTTTAATCCATCAGATGAAAATAACGAATATAATGTAATTTTTGGGAAGAGTGAACTGGATCTTACCGGGATATCAGTAGCCAATAAAAGTGAGAGAATCAGGGTTAACGTTATTTTTGGAGAAGGCATAGTTGAAGTAAATCCCGATACTCCTCTTAAAGTTGATGCAAGTGCTGTATTTGCAGGCGCATTTACTCCCGATGAAACTGTAACTTCTTTCGGGCATCATATATATCGTTCACCGAGTTATAAAAAAGATGAAAATTCTCTGGAGATTGAAGCAAATTGTGTATTTGGCGGTGTCCGCATACTTAATAGAAAATAGCTTTATTCTTTTTTATATTTTTCACAAGAATTATGCGCTAATTGTACAGGAAGCGGCAGTTTATAGTTAGTAATCAGTTTTTTTACAATTTCAAGAGAACTTTGAGGAGATACTTTATATCCCGTTGATATGAAAATCGGCTTAATGTTTTCCTTTGATCTCAATACATAACCTACTAATAATCCGTTTACGGTCAATTCGGTAATTGAGAATTTTTTATTTTCCGGCATTTTAAATCCGTCGCTGTATAAATGTGATTTTGCACAGCCAATTGTTGGCTTATCCAGTAATATGCCGGACATAGTGGCAATACCCATCATTCTCTGATGAGATAAACCCTGCCCATCAAATATAATAATATCAGGAATAATTTTTATTTTTTCATAAGCTTCATAGAATACAGGAAATTCTCTATAAAACAATAATCCAGGGATGTATGGAAAATTTATACTATTGTTAGAATATGATTCTTCGATTACAATCATCCGATCGGCATTAACAATAATTATCGCGCAATAACATTTTTCTTTCGTATATGCAAGATCAACACCGGCGATAATTTTAGAAGCGCTGTATTCATCTTTTAGAGAAATGTACTGCTCCATTTCTTTTTGAAATTTGATTGCTTCATCTATTTTTTTGCTTTTTGATATTTCCAGGACTTTTTGTATATAATCATATTTCATCTTAATTCCTTTTTTGCAATTATTTTATATTTTAAATATAATAAAATAAGAGTAAAAAAATTACTACTATTTAATCAATAGTTATTTATAGAGGCCTTTTTATGTTTAAACTTGGTATTATAGGATTGATATTTTGTCTATTTTTCATTTTTGGCTGCAGCATTAAATTTAAAACAAATCTTAATAGAGACAGAGATTATCCTGATTTAATATTAAATGATTTTAAATACATTTCAGCCGAAACATCGGGAAAAAGGGAATGGGAATTGCGTGCAAGCGAAGCTAAAATGTATAATACCAGAAATCAGGTATATTTGTATAATCTGGTTATGACTTTTTTTAATGAAAGCAATACAATAAAATCTTTCCTATCAGCCAACAGCGGCTTTGTAAATAAGGATAATATGAATCTGATAGCAGAGGGAAAAGTAAAGATACTTTCTGATAATAAGGCTATTCTTGAAGCTAATCGAGTATACTGGGACAATAAAAAAAAGATATTCTACAGTGATCCCGATGAGTTTGTAACCTTAATAAGAGGGAATACCATTATATCAGGTTATAATATGATTGCCGATTCTGAACTGAAAGAAGTAACTATTGAAAGAGGAAAAGCCAAAATTAATGAATAAACTGATTTTTAAAATGGACTTCAAAGGTTCCTTATTATTTCTAATTTTAATTTTTTGCTATTATTTTATTTTTGCCCAGGCAGCGAAAGAAACCAATAAAGAACCTATCAATCTGATTTCAGGTTTATCAACATATAAATGGGATATTAAGAAATGGATACTTGAATACACAAATAATATTGGTCCTGTTATTGTTCAGGGTGAGAGTATGTTGAAAGCCAACATGATGATATATAATGAAAATACCGAGGTCGGCTTTGCATATGGTAATGTTTATTATGAAAATAAAAAAGACCGGAACATTTTAACCTCAGAAGAGGGAACTTATAACGGTAAAATTAAGGAAATTATAGCTAATAAAAATCCTGTTATCATTATGCAGAATGATAATACCGTTGCTAAAAGCGATATCATAAAAATATATCCTAATAAGGATTTAACTTATTTAATCGGAAATGTGTGGATAACAAATTCCAATAATATAATACTCGGAGAACAAGCGATTTTAAATCAGAAGACCGGTAAGTTTAATATTATAGGAAATGCGAAATCAATTCAAAAAGATTCAGTTCTTACTGCAGATAAAATAGACATTTATTCAACTAACAAACAGCTTGCAAGCTATACCGCTACAGGGCATGTCGTGCTTAATGATAAAGTACAGGGTTATATAATTAATTCCGGTAGACTGGATTATTATAAAGAATTGGGTTATTCAAAAATAAGTATAAATCCCGTTATTACATTTACAAGTAATAATATTACTGCATATTCTATAGTCATGGAAAAATATGATAAAGAGGATAAAGCTAATTTACTGGGGAATGTTATTATCATTCAGAATAATAAAAAAGCGTTTTCTAAATGGGGTGAATATTATACAAAAACAAAAAAAATGTATTTAACGGGCAATCCGATTCTGGTTGAAGGCAATACTAAGTTTGCTGCTCAGAAAATTATGGTTGATATTGAAGCGGGAACCATGAGTATGATAGGAAAAGGCATTGGTTTTTATCAATACAAGAAATAAACTAATTTGTTCGGAGGTATAATTGGGAATTACGGAGCGCCCCGAAATTATAGAAAGTTTTGAGAAACTTGGTTTAAGCACTAATGAAGCCAAAGTTTACCTTGCTCTTCTGGAAAACCACCCGATTACGGGCTATCAGCTTAGTAAAAACAGCGGAATTCTACGTCCTGTTGTATACGAAATGCTTAACAGGCTGGTTGAAAAGGGTGGTGCCCGGATAATAAAATCAAACCCCGATACATATATTCCGGTTGATATAGATGAGTTTTTAAAAAATATAGAAATTGATTACACTGATGCTAAAAAGAATATTTTTAAAACATTAAAGGACTTTCTTATAATTGATAATACTGATTATTTCTGGAATATAATCGGTAGAAAAAACATTATTAATTCTCTTTTAATGATGATTGAGAGGGCCAAATCGGAAATTTATATTAATATCAACTCTCAGGATTTTCTTGACAATATTATAAAAAAATTGGAAGAAAAGCTTAAGGAATCAGTAGAAATTAATATATTCTCATATTATTTACTTGAAGCGAAAGGAATTACATTATATTCTTATAAACTTGACCAGCTTTTTAAAGCGGATGAGTTTTCACAGGACTTTATTTTAATTTGTGTTGATGGATTAGAATCGATCATTGTAAATATGAGCGATGAAAAAACAGCTAAAGCTGTTTATAGTAAAAATCAGGCAATGGTTAAAAATATTAGGGTTAATATTATTAATAATATATATTTATATCGTATCTGGACTTATCTTGGTACGGATAGACTGAAAAGTTTAATTAATAACGATGATAGAAAACTCCTTGAAAGAATAGAGAAATATCTCTTAACAAGTGTTCCGAGTAGGCCGGAATAAATACTAACTTACATTATTTAGTCGATTTCTGATTATTTAATAAATAGAAAAGAAAGATATGTTATTCTGCCGATAATAAATTGGAGAAAAAAATGGAAATTAAAACTGATGAAGTTTTAAGGGTTTATGAAAAATACAGCGATGAACAAATACCAATAGTTTATTTATCAGATAATTATGTACAAAATGACAACAACTTAATTTCATTATTAAAAGGGACAAATTTTGATTCATCACATTATGAACTATTAAAAAAAGCAAATATTGCTAAACTGAATATAGTTTATAATGAGAGATTGTTTGCAAAACTGGTTGCCTGTTTCCCGGTAACATACAGGCTTCCTATAGGTAGAAAAAATATTATAGAAATTGACAGGATTATTAATAGCTTAGAAGATGCCAATGGATTATCAAAACGGAAAAGGAATCTTATAACTGTCTGCGAACTATATAAAAAAGGAGATGAGAATTCGTTTGAACCCATCCTTCATTTTGGAGATAAATTGAATTATAAAAAATGGAATGACATCAAGGTTAATCTCAATAGAAATGCAGTAATAGATTATCGTCTGGATGAATGTGGGATAATAATTTTTTATTTATTAAACTCCAATGATTCATATTATGCCCAGAAATTTATGAGATTTACTGATCTGGTGTCGGTAATCGTAGAGAGTAAAAATACAGGTGTGACTATATCTCAGGATTTTATCCCAGAGAGTGATGTTTATACAGTTAATGATAAAACAAAATTACTTGAAGTCTATAATGATACTAAAGCTTCTTTAATTATTATTGGTGAAGATTTAAACGAGGATTATAAAATTGCTTTAAACCAGATTAAATTATTTGACCGCTTTGCAAGGATGATGGTCATTAAGAATACTGATACTACACAAAAAATTGATATATTAAATAAAATTAAACAGGTCTATGGTATTGCTGTATGGGAAGAATAAAATTGAGTAATATTTTCAGCAAATTTTTTGGGAATATTCTCTGGTTGAATATAAAGCGTTTTAAAATTCATATATTTTGGAGAATTCTATTAATCCTGATTAATTTTATGCTTTTTTATTCAACAATATTACCAGTTTCAATATCAGTAATTTATTATATATTTGCAATAATTACATTGTCTAATCTTTTATTTATTTATATAAGAATTTATTCGGAAGGTGATTCCATTATTCTTATGCGAAGTTTTGGAGCCTCAAAAACTTTTATAATATTGGATACTGTTATTGAAATTGTGCTTGAGATTTTAATAGCCGCAATATTGTTTTCATTTATTTATATTTATAGTAAACATGTATTTAATTATTTGATATTATTATTATTTCAAATTTTAATTGTTTCAATAATTACACCGATTTTCACGATTATTGAAATTTTTAATCTTGAAAAAAATGAGAAAGATTTATAATTGAGGTTAATAAATGGATATAAAGCTTATAAATATTTCAAAAAAATATCAATCTACTGATAATACCTTTATAAGTTCTTTGGAATCAATAAATATAGATATAAACTATGGGAATTATATTTCTTTTGTTGGGCCAACCGGAAGCGGTAAAACAACATTATTAAACATAATAACTGGAAATTTAAAACCGACATCAGGCGATGTTTTTTGGGGAAAATATTCGTTAATGAAAAGCCTTTCAAAGGATATTTTTTTGATAAGAAGAAGAAAATTCGGAATAATATTTCAGGAAGCAAACTTCATAAATGAGATTAATATTGAAGATAATATTTTATTACCACTTGTCATTAATTATGTAAGTATTTCCGATAAAATAAAATATTTTAATACTTTAATTGAAAGTTTAAATATTTCTTATTTAAAAAAAAGATACCCGGTAGAGTTAAGCGGCGGAGAGAGAAAAAAAGTGGCTATTGCCAGAGCGCTTATAAATAATCCCGAAGTGCTTATCGCTGATGAACCGACAGCTAATCTTGACGATAAGTCCGCAAAAGAGGTTTTTAATATATTCAGTAATCTTAATAAATTAGGCATTACGATTGTCATTGCCACGCATGATGTACGCTTCGGTTCATACTGTAAGGAAACTTATTATATTCTTAAAGGAAAAATTGAAAGATTTTCCAGTAAAGAAATATAATAACAAATGTGTCCCTTTATCTTACTCAGTGTAACTGCTAGATCAATATTGATTAAAGAAGTTAATTTCAAAATGATAAATGGGCGGTTATAAAATCTCATTACCCTTAAAAGGAAAATTAATGAATTATTTTATTGGTTTATTTACATATATTTCAGGGAATAGAAACATTCAGGTACTTCTGTTAATATTATGTTTGATAATAATCGTCAAGATTGTAGAAATAATTTTAATAAACTTAAAATCAAAATGGTTTATAAAAGGAAAATCTAACCTTATATCTGGGACTCATTTTTTTTTAAGATTCATTATTATCAGTATTGTTTTGATATTATTAACAATTATTGATTATTTAAAAATCGAAAAAGAAATATTAAATATAATAAATAAAACCTTTAATAGCTTTATTATTTTTTTATTATATCTTATATCAAAAGATGCGATTAGTTTAATATTTAAATCAATTTCTTCAACAGTTTTATTAAGAAAAATTGCATTTTTAAGAAATAAAAATTTATTTGATTTATCTTATAAATTTTCCCATATTACGCTGATTCTTATTACTGTTACTTTAATTTTTGGCCTCTGGAATGTACAGATCGGCCCTATACTAACAGGATTAGGCATAGCCGGTTTAGCAGTCGGTCTGGCTATTCAGGATTCATTATCAAATATTTTCGGCGGAATTTCACTGATTTTAGATGATGCTTTTGCTGAGGATGATTATGTTGAACTTCCAAATGGAGAAACAGGTGTTATATATTCAATAGGTTACAGAAGCACAAAAATTAAAACATTCAGTGAAGAAATTATTATTGTTCCGAATGGTAAACTTGCTCAGATGAATATTAAAAATCTTTCAAGACCTGCAAAATATTACAGACTAACACTGGATATCTCAGTTGAATACGGTAATAATATTGACCATATCAAAGATATTATTATAAATGTTATTAAAAATATTGATGGAATACTGGATTTTCCTGAACCTTCAGTACTTATAACAAAAATTGCAAATTTATCAATAGATTTTAAATTATCAGTTAGTATAAGAAGTCCTTTTGACAAGGCTCAAAAAACAGATAGAATATATTCGGATATCTATAATAAATTTATTGAACTGGGAATAAAAGTCCCGGCCCCTTCAAAATAATACTTTTTTATTGGAGAATGATCAATGAGAAAAAACTATCTTGGGCATATATTCTTTAATCTTACTATAATCCTGATTGCGTTTATTATTTTTGTCTTTTTTGACATAAATATCAGTAAGGCAAATCAAATTTTAAATAATTCCAATTTTGAAAATACAGTAAAATTAATTACAATTGAATCGAATAATAGTTTTTCAAACAAAATAGATTATGATTATAAAAATATTATACCTATGGAATGGAGTACAAATCATTATATCGATTATAATGAATTTAATGAAATTACAAATCCAAATATTGTAAGGTTAAATAATAGCAATGAAATTGAGATTTCATTTTATTCTTTAAAAAATGCTTACTATCGATTTGAAATTCCAAAATTTATTTTATCTAGAAATATAAGCTTAAAAAAAACTTATATTCAGATTTATAATGAAGGTATTCTTATACCAAGTTATTTAGGTCCTTCAAATATTTCTTTTACAGAAATTGAAAATAGTAATTTTATTGCAAGCTGGTTTTATGGATTGAATCCTCCGATTGGAGATTATCAGGCCGTACTATTTATAAATAATAAGCCTTTGATCACCAACAATTTTAAAATAATTCAAAGAGAACCCGTAAAGTTTAACAGAATGATGACATTTATTAATCTTGAATGGAACCAGGCAATAACAAACCGAAATATTTACAATCATAATAATGAAAAGGTTAAATTTATCAATGGTCTTAAAGATTGGATGGATTATGGTGAAATTGATGCCTTTTTAACTTTGTCCGGCGAAACTACAGGGTGGGGGAATATTACACCTGAAAAACCCTGGGAAAATTATCCGATAAAGAATCTTCAAATAATAGCAGAAGAGCTTCATAATAGCGGTAAGAAAGTTGGTGCGTATATTATGTGTTTTTATACTCCTCAGAATGGATGGAATAAAGCCGGTTACAAACCTGCAATGGGAGTATATTATGATGAACAGAGCGATTCATTTAACGTCAATACAGGTAAATTTATTTCATTTAACGATAAGAAAAGGTTTAATGATATAGTTGAACTGGCTAGATATTTTAATAGTCTTCCTTATGTGGATTATATTGGTTTTGATTTTGTTAGATTTGGGGAATTAATTGGTTATGAAAACGCCGATGAATTTGTCAAAGATATGAATATAACGGTTCCTGATAATTGGAAAGATTATAATATTAATGATCAAATAATCTGGCTTGGTCAGAAGTTATGGCATAATTCAACAGGTTCAATTTCACAAAAATGGAAAGTTTGGATAGCTCATAAGACCGCTGATTTTATTTACAGGGTCAGGAAAGAGGCTAATCTGACAAAACCAATCTGGATTTTTTCTCTTGGGTGGAATCATGGCAGCGAGCATGGGCAGGATCCATACTTTTTCCAGGATGCAGGTGTCTTTTCCGACTTTGTAATGCTCTACGAAGCTACCCCTGATATGATAGAAGCCATGAAGAAAAGCTGGTCTGAATATGTTGATAATTCCGACTTGAATTATATTCCAGGAAATCAGATTGATGCGGATTTATTAAAATCCGAATATAATAACAATCCAGTTGAAGAGTATTATCAGCGTTTGAATTCGGGGGTAGATTATGCTACCTATTTATCTAAAGGAATATTTATTCATGATATTTCACGGGCTTTTTGGGGCAGAAAAGGTACTTATCCGTATAATGAATGGCTGATTTCTGGATTTTCTTCAGCAAGCTATGCTAGAATGCGGAATAATGAAATACCTTATAATATTAATATAGATACAAATCAAATTAATAGTAAATTCGAAAATGTTATCTCAATTCCGGTTTCTATTGAATTTAAAAAAGATAAATTGTCAGAATTAAATGGTAAATCATTATATTTAGAAGTAATTGGTAATAATTCAATAAAAAAGATTGACATTTCTGAAAAAACTAATATAATATTAGTTGTAAATATAGGTCATAGGGAACAGGCAAATCGCTACTTTGCATTACGAAGCAAAATCGAAGGTTATCCTGCCTATTTTGTATTCGGTTATATAAATAATAAAAAATTGATTACAATAACTAAAGTTAGTAAGGTTATAAAAGATTTATAATATCTTATTAATCTTCTTCTTTACTTTCAATTTCAATAATCAATTATAAATCTCTATATTAAATGTATAATAAATCTATACTTATTTAATTTATCCAAATCTTGTTTGGTATTGAAAAATCATAGTCGTTATAAATTTTCCAACTATTTATTTATTATTTAGTGGGATGATATTGAAGCATTTTTAAAATTAGAATATAAATCAAACTAAAATTTAAGGGAGAATTTTTATGCCAAAGAAAATCAAGCTGAAAAATGGGAATGAGAATGAAGAGCCATTATTAGAAATTGATAATAATGACATCATCACTAATGATAATATAATTAATAAGGATGCAGAAATTAGCAAAAATGGTGTTTTTACATCATATATTCATTCAAACGATCCAGCCGAAGTAATGAAACAGGTTTTTACCGAAGACAAAAAAATCTATATTAATAAATTAAAACAATTATCAATAACTGAATTGACTATCATTGCTGAGAATATGAAGATTGAAAATTATGAATCCATGCATACTCAGGAAATGGTATATCAAATATTGCGTAAACATGCCGACAACGAAGGTATTATCTATGGAGGCGGTACATTGCAGGTCATTGAAGGAGGTTTTGGTTTTTTAAGGTCACAAAGATACAATTTTCTACCGAGTTCAGATGACATATATGTTTCACCTTCTCAAATTTCACTCTTTAAATTAAGAACGGGTGATACAGTAGAAGGTCATATCCGACCACCAAAAAGAACTGAAGAAGAGAAATTTTTTGCACTTTTGAGAATTGAAAAAATTAATGATAAATCACCTGAAGAGGCAAGGAAGAGGACTTTGTTCGATAATTTAACCCCTCTTTTTCCGGATAAAAGTCTTGAACTTGAAGTAGATTCAGATGAAATTGCAATGAGAATCATGGATTTATTCACCCCGATAGGAAAAGGGCAAAGAGGTTTGATAGTTTCACCTCCAAAAGCTGGTAAAACTGTACTTTTAAAAAAAGTTGCAAACAGCATTACAAGTAATCATCCGGAAGTCCGGTTGATTATATTTCTTGTTGATGAGCGGCCAGAAGAAGTTACGGATATGCAGCGTTCGGTTCAAGCAGAAGTTTTAAGCTCAACTTTTGATGAACCTGCGGCTAAACATGTCCCTCGTAGCACAAATGGTTCTGGAAAAAGCAAAAAGACTTGTTGAAAGCGGTTATGATGTCGTAATTTTACTTGATTCTATTACTCGTCTGGCAAGAGCCTATAACCAGGTTGAACCTACAAGCGGTAAAGTTTTGTCTGGCGGAATTGATTCAAATGCTTTGCATAAACCTAAAAAATTCTTCGGTGCGGCAAGAAATATAGAAGAGGGGGAAGTCTTACTATAATTGCAACAGCATTGGTTGATACCGGCAGCAAGATGGATGAAGTAATCTACGAAGAATTTAAAGGAACAGGAAATATGGAAATACATCTTGATAGAAATCTTTCCAATATAAGAATATTCCCTGCAATTGATATTAAAATGTCAGGGACCAGGCGTGAGGAATTATTAATGGACAATGATTCACTTGAAAAAGTTAGAATGTTGAGAAAGGTTTTTGCTTCAATGCCGAATGAAGAAATTATTCAAAAACTAACCACAGCTATGAAAAAGACATTAAACAATGAAGAATTTTTTAACAATATTCAATATTTTTCAAATTCTTAAATTTTGACTAATCATTTTAAATAGTTTATAATACTTTTCGATTTGCCGGGGTGGTGGAATTGGTAGACACGCTAGCTTGAGGGGCTAGTGGGTGCAAACCTTTGTGAGTTCAAGTCTCGTCCCCGGCAATTTTTATTTGACCTAATAAATGTACCTGATTAAGGTTACATGCATTAGGTAAAGATCATTAATTCTTTAATTTGGTTTTTTATCAAACTTGGCTGCAGCTTTGCTGAATACCCTATAGGTATTTTAGTTAAATAATAGAATGCATCCTTTAATTCCTTTTTTTCAATATAGCACACCGAAAGATTATATATTGCATCTGGTTTTTTTGATATTTCCATAGCCTGATGGAAGTTTTTAATAGCTTTGTTGATATCTCTCAATTTATAATAAACAATACCAAGATTATAATAAGCTCTTTCAAATATTGGGGCTAATAAAATTGCTTCTTCATATTCTTCTATTGCCTTAATGAAATTATTGTTTATCAGATAGATATTTCCAAGATTGTAATGAAAAATCGGATTATTTTTAAAATAAGAAACCAGTTTTAACAAATGTTCTTTGGCTTTATCAAATTCTTTCAGACAATATAATTCTCTGCTTAAAAGATAACGGATTCTAATGTCTATTAAAGCATGCTTATTAATTGTTTCATTATTAACTATTTCTTTTATTGATGATATATTTCCAGTATTAAAAACCAATTCCATAAAATCTAAATATACATCACCGTTCTTAGGATATTCTTTTAAAAGTGTTTTGCTTTGTAAAAGAGCTAAATGGTTTCTCCCGAATAAATAATCAAGAAAAATTGCTGCTCTTTGCTCCTCGATATGCAGTTCATATAAAAGACCGAAATATTTTATCTTCTGCTGAATTGTATCCTGAAGATTATCAATTTTGCCCTTTTTTTTAAGTTCTTTAATTGCAAAAACCCTTAAAAAATAATTATTATCATCCATCATTTTAACCAGTATGTCATTTAATTCGTCAAGTTCGCCTGTCATAAGTTTAAACCAATATAATGTGTAAAGTGAAAATCCGGTTAAAGAATTATTTTTTTGAATTATATTTGAAATTGATCTGTAATCTGATCCCAAAAGATAAGTATAGAGTAAATAATCAATACTCTTTTTATTTTTTTGAGTTATCCATGATTCTGAGAAATAATGAATTGCTTTTTCCATATCCATTTTAACAAGAGCATCTTTACCTTTGTAAAATAATTCGTTAAGATTCACTTCTCCCATTTAAATATCCTTGAATTAAAATATCCCCTCCTATATTTTCGACAGATACATCCCTTATTCTAAAAGCATCTGAAATATTTATATCAATATTTCCGTTAAAAAGAGGGATACCTTTCCCGCCAAGGATTATTGGAGCAATAAAAATAATCATTTTATCTATAATTTTTTCATGATATGCGTTATAAAATATTTTACTGCCGCCTTCTATTAATAAAGATTCAATAAACAATTGTTTTCCTAGATAATCCACAACTTCTTTTAATGAAATTTTTCCATCATTAAGACTGAACTTAGCATATTTTTTATTATTCTTGATACATAAATCTATGAATTTATTTTCGATGTTGTTATTAACAATGAATAAGCTTTGTAAATTATCAGACATTACCAGAGATTCTACAGGTGTTTTTCCAAAAGGATCAATTATTATTCTAAGTGGATCTTTTATTCTATTTATAGTTCTGACATTTAATTTTGGATTGTCTTGTAAAATAGTACCAACACCTACTAAAACAGAATCAACTTTATTTCTTAGTTGATGTACCCATAATCTGCTCTCTTCAGAACTGATCCATTTAGAATCTCCATTGATACTTGCAATGTTACCGTCAAGGGTCATTGCACATTTTGCATAAATAAATGGGGTTCCTGTCTTTATAAATTTAAAGAAATCCTCATTTAGAATTTCAACATCTTTTGTAAAATCAGATAAAATTCTGACTTTTATTCCATTTTTCTTAAGTAGTTTTATTCCATTTCCATTTATTTTCGGATTAGGATCTTTAATACCTATAAATATTTCTTTAATTCCAGACTCAATAATTTTTTTTGTACATGATTGGGTTTTTTTACCTATAAATTCTACACAGGGTTCTAATGTTACATACATTACAGCACCTTTTGCCCTGCTGCCTGCTTCTTTTAAAGCAATAATTTCTGCATGATCAAAACCAAATTTTTTTGTAGCACCTTTGCCCACAACTTCATTATTTTTGACAATTATACAACCAACAGCAGGATTTGGAGAAGTATATCCTTTAACCGATTCGGCCAGTGTAATAGCTTCAAAAAAATATTTTTTGTTTTTCATAAATTCTCCTTAAAATTATGCCGATTAACAAAGCACATACTGTGCATTAATGTGCAAAACTATTATTTTTATAAATTTTTTATTATTTGTTTAAATTATAAAGAGTTATTGGATTTATTTCAAAATTAAATACAGGGTTGATTTTTATTGATTAATAAGTTCATTACTAGTAATGAGTTAAATATTAAGTTTTATCCTTTATTGACGCATGATTCAAGATTTAAAATTAAAAAAATGAATGTGCAGAAATCAAACAATACTATTTTTCTATGCGATAATGATATGTATTTTTGTTGAATTTATGATAGTGATTGATATATAATATTTCTCAATAAAGTATTAATATAAATTAAAATATTGGGAGGGGAGTCTTTTATGGAAATATGGGATAAGATTTATCAGGAATTGACAAAGAACTTCGATTCATCTCTTAACACTGCAATACTTGATAAAATCAGGTTTAAAGAAGTTCAAAATAATGATTCTATTGTATTAATTGCCCCTGATCCTTTAACCTCAGGATGGTTTAGCGATAATTATCTGGATTTAGCTAAAACAGCCTGTAAAAGTATTTTTAATAAAGAATATAAATTTATAGTTGAAGTTGCTTACAGTGATAAATCATATCAATCGGTTATAATTAAAAACCCCAAAAAAATGGATAAAATTTCATTAGCACAATTGAATCCAAAATATACTTTTGAACGTTTTATTGTAGGTCCAAATAATGATTTTGCCCATGCAGCCGCGGAACAGGTCGCCGCTAACCCGGCAAAATCTTATAATCCTTTGTTCATTTATGGCAATGCGGCACTTGGAAAAACCCATCTTTTACAGGCAACCGCACATAAAATTATTGACACAAAACCGGAATTGAATGTTCATTATACAACCAGTGAAAATTTTACAAATGCTTTTGTGGAAGCAATAAGAAATGCTGATACAAATAAATTCAGGAAGAAATATAGAAGTTTTGATGTTCTTCTTGTTGATGATATTCAATTTTTTCAGCAAAAAGAAAGCACACTGGAGGAATTATTCCACACTTTTAATGAATTGTTCCACGATAGAAAACAGCTTGTGTTTGCTTGTGACAGACCTGCTAAAAGCCTTTCTGCAATAGAAGACAGGTTAAGAACCCGGTTTGATTCCGGACTCAGTGTAAAAATAGAACCGCCGAATTATGAGATCAGAAAGGCGATCCTATTATCACGAACTGCTGAAGAGAAGACATATATTCCTGAAGATGTTATAGATTATATTGCTCAGAATATTGATAGCGATATCCGTCTTCTTGAAGGGTCACTAACAAAAATAATCGCTTATTCAAGTTTAAAAAAGAAAGATGTATCTCTGGATCTGGCTAAAGAAATTTTACGTGATAAAATTAAAGTGGAGGTACCAAAGAATATTACAATTACTGAAATTCAAAGGGTTGTTTCAAAGTATTTCAATATAACCGTTAATGATCTGAAGTCGGAAAGAAGGCTTGAAAATATAACTTATGCAAGGCATATGGCTATGTACCTTGCCAAAGAATATACAAATCATTCATTAACAGAAATTGGTACTCTCTTTGGCGGAAAAGCTCATACAACTGTTATGCGTTCAGCTGATAAGATTTACAACTTAATAAAAAATAGGAAAAAAACAAAGAAAGAAATAGAAGATATTATTTCAGAATTTTATAATACAAAAAAAGAGAATATTATATCATAAGATTTCAAATTTGAATATAATGAATATATCAATGTTGATAAATAAATATGTATTTATTGATTTTGACTTAATAATAAAAATGTATTATAATATTAATAACAAAATTATGAGGGAGATATAATGAGAGAGAAAATTCACCCAAAACTTTATGATACAAAGGTTAAATGTACTTGCGGAAATGAATTCACTATCCGGACAGCAGTTCCGGAAATCTCAGTTGAAATATGTTCAAAATGCCATCCCGCTTATACCGGTCAAAGGAGAATAGCAGAAAGAGGCGGTATGGTTGACAGATTCAAGAAAAGATATAATATCAAATAGATTCAGAATTATAGCTTATGCAATCGCATATTTCTCAAGCATTATCTGTAAGTGCCGTTGCTAAGTTTATTTATTCTATCATTTCACAAAACATTTCAAATATCTGGGTACGAGGTGAAATAAGTAATTTTAAAATTCAGCAGAATGGTAATGCTTATTTCACTATTAAAGATACTGATTCTAAAATTAATGTAATAATAATGTCTAATTCAAATGCAAGGAAAGTTATAGTCGATTTAAAAAATGGAATGGAAATTCTTATTTATGGTAAACTTTCATATTATAAAAAAGAAGGATATTTAACCTTTTTTGTTGAGGAAATAGAGTTTATCGGTGAGGGCTTATTAAAACAAAAATTCGATGAACTCAAAAATAAATTAGAAGCAGAAGGTCTTTTTTCAATTGAACATAAAAGAAGAATTCCTGAATATCCTCAATGGGTTGGTGTAGTAACATCTCCAACAGGAGCCGCAATTCAGGATATACTTAATATTACTAATAGAAGATTTGGAAACATTAATTTAATTGTATTTCCTTCTGCTGTACAGGGCGAAAATGCTTCAAAGGAGATCGCAGATGCAATTTGGGTTGCTAATAAATTTGCCTCACATTATATTGATGTTTTAATAGTAGGAAGGGGTGGGGGATCTCTTGAAGATCTTTGGTGTTTTAATGAAGAGACTGTTGCCAGAGCGATTTACTCTTCGAAAATACCAGTTATCTCAGCAATTGGGCATGAGATAGATTACACAATTGCAGATTATGTTGCTGATATGCGGGCACCGACTCCTTCAGCAGCCGCAGAATTAGTTGTAAAAGATAAAAAGCAGATTATTAATTATATTGAAAATTTATCAACAAGAATAGATACTATAATTAACAACAATATAGAAAATTTAAAGAAAAATATAGAATATTTGAGAAAAGAAAACTTGAAAAGGTTGGTTGTATCAATTTACGCAGAATATTCTATGACATATAACAATCTTAAAATTCGATTTTTAAATTTATTTGAAAATTATGTTAAAAAAATTAATACTTTAATAATTCTTCAAAAGGAAAAGCTCAAAACTTTGAATCCTAACAATATTCTAAAACGGGGCTATTCAATCACGTACAAAATTCTTTCCGATGGTTCAAAAATCAATATTTTAACTCTACATGCTGTCACTAAAGGAGATGTAATAAAAACGGTTATTATGGATGGTAATTTTCAGTCTGTAGTAAAATAATACAAGAATACTGTTTCTTATTATTTTAAGCTGCTTTTTAGACGGTAATCACTTATATCAAAAGAGATTAATATTGGGTTTTGTCCTTCTCTTTCAAGATATATAGCGCCATAAATAAATAATTGTGCATTGTATTTTTTACCTTGATATGTAAAATCGAAATTATGAGAATGTATCTCTGGAAACACTTATATTTGTTATATCATAATATGCAATATTTAATGTATTATAAATAAAACCCTTGAAAGGGAATGCAGTATCGGTGATTTCAACACTGTAAGCAATTGAAAAAGAAGCTGTTAAAATAAAAAATATCAGTAAAGTTCTCCATAACCTCATAAAATCCTCCTTTAAAACAAATTTATATCACCCATAAATTAGTCACTACCTTTATATAATTATCATAATTTGATTTTATTATACTGTCAATTATTATGGTTAATTAAATACTGAAATTTTTATCATTTTAATTTTAAAGAAAATATTATATTTATAGAGTTTTATAAGTTTTCATCATAAATAAAATATTGCATTTTTAGTATTTCATCATTAAAATATTATGCCTTATTAAACGATATATATGTAAGCAAATATAATTAAATAAACGATTTAATTGTATTGTTCTATAAATTATTTTGTGAAAAATAAAATTTATAATAATTTTTTGAGGTTTAAATATAGATGAAATATCAGGTAACCGCCAGAAAATGGAGACCACAATCTTTCCGGGAAATTATTGGTCAGGAGAGTCTTGTTCTAACTATAAAAAATGCAATTTCTACAAATAGGGTTCCGCATGCTTTTCTATTTTCTGGCGTTAGAGGAGTAGGTAAAACTACTACTGCCAGGATTATAGCAAAAATATTAAATTGTCAAAACCCGTTAAATTATGAACCTTGTAATATCTGTTCTAATTGTAACGAAATCACAAACGGTAGCTCTCTTGATGTAATAGAAATAGATGGTGCATCAAATAGAGGAATAGACAATATCAGACAAATCAAAGATAATATATCGTATCTTCCACTTTCTGGGAAATACAAAGTCTATATAATTGATGAAGTTCATATGCTTACAAATGAAGCATCTAATGCCTTATTAAAAACTCTTGAAGAACCTCCGGAACATGTTGTATTTATTCTTGCGACAACCGAATCTCATAAGGTGATTGCTACAATAAAATCAAGATGCCAGCATTATATATTCAAGAAAATTCCAGTAAAAATAATAATGACTCAGCTAAAAAATATTTGTGAAGCTGAAAAAATTTCCTACTCAGATGAAGGATTATATCTTATTGCTAATGCTGCAGAAGGATCTCTTAGGGATGCTGAAAGTATTTTTGACCAGGTTGTAATCTATTCAAGCGGTAATGTAAATGAGGAAAATGTTTCACATTTGTTAGGTACACCAGATTCAAACTATTATATTAAACTATTTCAATCGATTCATAACAGGGACACAATTCTTTTACTGAGAACTGTTGACGATTATATCAATCAAATAGGTGATATTAAAATATTTATAAAGGGGTTTTTGAGTTTTTTAAAAAATGGTTTGTTAATTAAAAAATTAAGTTTTAATGATGAATTACTTGATATTACAGAAACTAAATATAATGAATACTTTAAATTATTTGAACCTTTCTTGGAAAATGATATTATTAAAATTATGGATTTATTATCTTCTGTTTTCAAAGAATTAAAAGGTGATATTAATGAAAGATTTCTACTGGAGATGACTTTATTCAAAGTAATGGATTATAAAAATATTATACCTTTATCAGAATTGCGCGATGAAATAATAACTATTACCGGAAAAAGGGAAATACCGGGGTCAATATGCCTAGACCTGCTTCTGTTAAGTTGAAGAATATAACGGATAATATTCAAAAAAACGATGAAAAAAGGGTTAAATCAGAAGAAATTATTGTTACAAAACAAGGGTCTTTTGAAATTGAATTTAAAAATGCATTATTACAGGTTTTATCAAATAGTATGATAATGAAATCAATGATATCTTCAATAAAAAATATCAATTTTAATAATAACAAAATGATTGTTGAATTATCATCTGCTCATACAAGCGAATACTTAACAAATAACAGTAAGGATATTTCTAATGAAATTAATTCTATAACCAAGAAAAATATTGATATATTATTTGTACATAATTCAATTGCAGTTGCTGCCGTGTCACAGAAACCTGGATATTTAGAAGACACAATTTTAAGGCAGGATACTAAATCAAAAGAAAATATCAATAAAGATAATAATTATAAGAATAATTCTTCAAAGAAAGAAGATGATACTTTACCTGATCTGGTAAATAATATATCAGATTTATTTAACGGTAAAATTGAAAAATAATTTGGAGGACAATTTATGGGACTAATGGATAATGCTAAAAATATGGCAAAATTAAAAAAAATGGCCGATGATGCAAAAAAAGTAATGTCGGATATTAAAGCAACCGGTGTTTCGAAAAAAGGTTATGTAAAATTATCTTTGGATGGTGAGAAAAATCTTAAAAATATTGAGTTTTCAGATGAGGCATTAAAAATTACATCAGATGAATTGGCAAAATGTACAAAAGAAGCCCATAAAGCCGCTGCTAAAGAAGTAGATAAAATGGTAAAAAAACAAATGAAAAATAGTGGTCTTAATGATTTATTAATGGGAAAATAAATGATCCCCACATATCTCAATAATTTTATAAAAATATTTTCAAAGCTTCCGGGAATTGGATATAAAACATCTGAAAGGCTTGGATTTTATATACTACAGCAGCCGGAAAGTTTTTCAAATATGCTTGTTGATTCGATATTAAATTTAAAAAAAAACACTATGATTTGTTCCATATGCGGAAATATTGATGATTCAGATCCTTGCCATATCTGTAATGATCCTTTAAGGGACAGAAAAATTATCTGTGTTGTTGAAACTGCGCTGGATATCTTTTACATAGAATCAACAAATAGTTTTAATGGATTATTTCATGTATTAGGAGGAGTAATATCACCGCTAAATGGAATCACACCGAAAGATTTAAATATTGAGAGCCTTCAAAATAGAATTAAGGGTGTAGAAATTAACGAAATTATTTTTGCAACAAGTCCTACCACTGAAGGCGATACAACTGTTTTATATATTAAAGATATAATTCTTGGAAATTCAATAAAATTTACACATCTAGCCAGAGGCATTCCTGTGGGTACTGGACTGCAGTATGCCGGCAAAATAAGCATATCACAAGCCATTAAGGGTAGGGAAGAAATATAAGTTTTTATCCCTTGTACTTCCATTTTATATAATTTTCTTATCAAATATTTTGACATAATTAATATTGTACATTAAAATAATAATGCCTTTTTCTTTATTTTTATAGGGGAAAAATATGTTTAAAATTAGCGAAAGAGTTTTTTATCCTTACCATGGTGCTGGAGAAATTCAGAATATTGAAGAAAAAGAGGTTCTTGGAGAAAAAAGAATTTACTATGTAATTAGGTTTCCTTTAACAGAAACAACAATCATGGTTCCTTCTGATAATACGGAAGAATTGGGACTTAGGAATATTGCCGATCAAAGAGAAATAAAAAAATGCCTTGAAATCATTTCAGCTTCAACAAGTGAAACGGATGAAGACTGGAAAGTCCGATATAAAAAACATCAGGATATGTTGAAATCAGGCACAACAAAAGAAGTAAGCCTTGTTATAAAAAACCTATATGATAGAAATCAAATAAAGGAATTGTCATCAACTGAAAAAAAACTATATAATAACGCCATAAATATGCTTGTCAGTGAAATAGCGCTATGCATAGGTAAAAACCAGGAAGATGTTAAATCCGAAGTTTGCCGTCTATTAGAAAAAAATACAAAATAATACTCTAAATTGTTGAAGGGATAATTTAATATATCATATTATATTTACAACTTAACATAATATATCTTATAGGAAATAACGTTTCCAAGATAATCTTAACTTTGAATATTCAAACTCATTATTTTATTTCAAGCAAATTTTTGATATCTTTAAAAGTATATTCTTTGGCATTGATTCCCATCTGACAAAATTGTAAGCAGTCATATACAATAAGACTAAAATGATTAAAATAATCATTTTCGATTAAATGACCTTTGTAAATATCATCCATTAATTTTATCCCATCCCCACCATTTTTAATTGTATAATACATAACACCATAGATTGGCAGAATGGATGCGAATTCATCATTTATCCAGATTCGATTCGGTATATATATCATAATCTCAGAAATGTCCTTGTTTTTATTTCCAATATTGAATAAATCAGATAGAAAAGATTTACTGTCGGATTTGACTTTTCTATACTGGTAATCAAGGCCGAGACTTTTTATTCGCTCCAATAAATTCAGGACACATTTTTCTCTTTTTGATTCATTGATATTTAATAGGGAATTTTTAACCTCAACCAGTAAGTCGTGGCTTCCGATTAATTTATTCAAAATCTCTTTACTTTCCTTACGATTTCTCTGTTCAGTATTCTTATTATGATATGATAAAAAGTATTTTACCATATCCAGACTTTCTTTTGATTTGTTCTCACGGATTACTATTTTCATAACTATTTTCTCCATAATAGGTTATAAGATTATTTTAAATATTTCCTCAGAAGATTATTCTTAAGTACAAAAATAATTTCTTCTTTGATAATTTCTTTAGATTTGGTTCCATCAATAATATAAATCATATCTTCTGTTTCTTTCATTTTTAAATAAGACTCTCTGATCATATTATGAAATTCAAGATTCTCCTTTTCAATTCTGTCAAGCTCTAGATTTCCAGTTGTTTTCCTTCTAAAACCTATTTCAACGGGGACATCGATTAAAAATGTTATATCTGGCCTGATACCGTTTATCGCTAATTCATTAGCCATTTTTATATCTTTCAATCCAACATTTCTACCTGCAGCCTGATATGCATATGTTGAATGATAATATCTGTCACATATTAATATAGCCCCCTTTTCCAAAGCCGGTTTGATGAGTTCATTTGCATGCTGGCTTCTATCGGCAAGAAACAGGAATAATTCAGCAATAGGAAATACTGAAGAAGAATTTAATAATAATTTCCTGATATTTATTCCGAGTTCTGTACCTCCCGGTTCTCTTGTCAATATTACATCAATATTGGAATTTTTAAGAAATTGAAAAAGTAAATTGGATTGTGTTGATTTACCGCATCCCTCTATTCCTTCAAAAGTAATAAAAACCCCTTTCATTAATACTCCCTGATTGTTATAAAATAAATACTAACCGATCTTTTTAACCCCATCCCCCGCTTCACAAATATAAAATGAAGCAACAAGATTTGTTTTTTTTGTATAATCGGCAGATACTACTGATATGAATTCATCTAATTTATCCTTATGAACAATACTTATGGTACATCCGCCAAAACCTGCACCGGTCATCCTTGTACCGATACAACCTTCAAATTTTTTTGCAGCTTCAAAAAGACTATCCAATTCAATTCCCGTCACTTCATAATCATCTCGCAGTGATATATGAGATTTTTCCATTAATTTTCCGAATTCTTTCAGTCTATTATTTTTCAAATCTTCTGCGGCTTGTTTTACCCTTGCATTTTCAGTAACAACATGCTTCACTCTTTTTTTGATAATAGGATTTTCGATATTGTCTTTTAACAACTCAAAATCTTCAATATTTAAGCTGCAAAGATTCGGAATTTTTCTTATTTTATTCAGATCCTTTAATCCCTTATCACATTCGGCACGTCTTTCATTATATTTCGAATCCGATAAAGCCCTTTTTTTATTTGTATTGGTTATAACTAATTTATAATCACCCAATTCGAGCGGGATCATATTATATTCTAGATTATCACAATTCAGCATAATGGCTTTTCCTTTTTCACCTATAGCCACAGCGAATTGATCCATAATTCCACAATTTACACCGACAAATTCATTCTCAGCTTTTTGACACAATAGAGCTATATTTTTTTTACTTATGCCAAGATTAAACATTTCCGAAATTCCGAAAGCAAATACAACTTCTAAAGCTGCTGAAGAAGATAATCCTGCTCCAATCGGTATCTCGCTGAAAAATAATACATCAAAGCCTGCATCGATCTTGTATCCTTTCTCCTTTAACACCTTTATGACGCCTTTCAGGTAATTAACCCATGATAATTCCTCATTTTTTACCATTTCATCATTAATTCCAGTAACTACAACTTCCTGAAAATCCAGAGATCTTAAACTGATTTGACCATCCTTTCTTTTACGAATAGCCATATAAATGCCTATATCCAATGCAGCAGGAAAAACCCATCCTCCGTTATAATCAATATGTTCTCCAATAAGATTAACCCTTGCCGGGGAGGAAAATACAGATAATTCCCATTCTTTTCCTCCGAAAATACTGATAAATTCTTTTATAACTTCCTGTTTTAAAAGAAAATGATCCCACTTTGAGAGGTATTTTAATTTTGAAAGCCTCAATTGTTTAGCCGTTTCTTCCACTGACGCAACATTAGCGGCAGACCATGCACCCATTTCTGAAGAAGCGTAATATTTGATTTTATTTTTATCCCTTAATGGCGGATAGAATTCAATATGAAAATGGTAATAATCAGTGCTATTTTTATATTCGTCATTATTTACAGGACGCTGATGGATAACCATCATATATGGAAATGGACGTTCGAAGACCATTTCAAAACTTCCTGTAATTAATTTTAAAATTTCCGCCAGAGATTTTTTCTCATTATCATTAAAATCCGTCATTAAACTTTTATGATTTTTTGATATAATAAATACGCCAAATGGATAATCGGTAAAGAAAGGCAGATATGCAATGAAAGAGTCATTTTCAAATATGATTCTCTGTTTAAATGAAATTTCATCTTCATTCATCTGGCAGATCAAGCATTTTCCCTTTTTTGAATAATAATCTTTTGAATTTTCAAGCTCGATTTGTAGTTTCTGCGGAATGTAAGAATAACCATAAATTTGACCATGAGGATGCGGCATTGTTACACCTACTTCTTCTCCCCTATTCTCAAATGGAAAAATCATTTGTATTTTTTTATCTTTTGAAAGTTCCTCAATCCTTTCTACCCAGAGATCTATTAATTTATTTATGTGTTCTACAGGCAATTGATAGAGTGATTTTTTATGTTCGGGAGAATAAAGTATTACTTCACATTTGCCATATGATTCTTCTGTTTTATATAAATCTGAGCCTACAGTATCCGGATGCGGAGGAGTCTGACTTAAAACAGGGAAATCATTGTCATATTTTAATACATCATAATTTTCAGGTACTTTTCCGGAACCGGGGCAAAACGGACACATATCTTGAGGCATTTGCGGCCTGTCCTGTCTATGGGATGCAACCATTGTCCAGGTTTTTAGCAATGGATTCCATCGAAGCTCTGACATAAAGTGTTCCCCCGATATTTAATTTAATATCCTCAAAACGAATATAATTTAATAACTTTTGTTTTGAAAATATTGATATGATAATTTTTGGCAGTATTTGAGAATTTAATAAGACTGACAGGATTACTTATAAAATAATAATGCCAGTCTTTATTTTACTTATTATTTTAAATTTAACTGGAACAAAAGTCAAAAAGTTTTTCAAAATTATACTTATAAATCAATCCTTAGGACAAATCCCAATAATAATCATTGACTTCTTATAATGTTATGTTTATAATTTATTAATATTTTTATAGTTATCAATTCGGAAAGTATGTAAAATAATTTTTATCGCATTTGAGTCCGATGTAAATAATGAAATGAATCTTAATGAGAATAATTATGGAAATTACAAAAGACCTGATTATAAGGTATTTTAAAGCATGGTTTAAAGCTCTCAGACTTTTTTCACTTCCGATTGCATGGGTCTCTTGTTTATTAGGGGTTGTTCTGGCTTTTAATGACGGCTACCGGAACTTTCTTAATGCTGTTTTAATAATGATTGCAGGAAGCCTTCTTCAAACTGGAGTAAACCTGATAAATGATTTTTTTGAATTTAAACAGAGAAATATCGATGATAAAATTCCCAATTTGAAAATATTTGGCCCTAAAAGAGAACTTATAGAATGGATAATATTCATTTCTGGAGTTGGATGTTTCACTTTAACTATTCCTATTGGTTTGTTTCTAGTTTATAAAACCGGGATTCCATTATTGATTCTTGGTATTGTTGGCTTAATCGGCGGGTATTTCTACACTGGAGAGCCTTTTAATTACAAGATTAAAGGGCTTGGGGTATTATTTGTGTTTTTTCTGATGGGTGTTTTTATGGTTACAGGATCCTATTATGCAATGTCAGGTATTGTTAATTTAAGTGTATTATTAATATCAATTCCGGTTAGCAGTATGGTTTCAGAGATTCTTCTTTGCAATGAATTAAGGGATATCGAGGCCGATACCCGGCATGGTTTGAAAACTCTTTCCGTTAGAATTGGTTACAAAAATGCAGTTATATTATATTTTTTATTAATCGCAATAACATATGGTGGAATCATATGGCTTTACTTTATAGGATTGATTCCCAATCTATATTTTTTATTATTTGGAATTCTTTTTATGATACCTCCAACGATAATTATTCTTAAAAATAATAATAAAATGAAAAATATAATTCCTTGGATGATGGTTCATCATTCAATTTTCGGATTACTTTTTATAGGAACTTATTTAATAAAAATAAATTAGTAAGCACTCACTTCGACATACTCGGGCTTGCTTCTTGATGAAAATGAATTTTTAGAGATACCGCCATTCCAAATAATAACTTAATAAATTTAATTATTAAAGATGTAGTATGAGCATAATTCTCGTAGGAGGTTTTAATGATTGATAAAAAAAGGATAGTTGTTCTTGGGGGAGGTTATGCGGGAGTTAATTCTGTAAAAATATTATACAAAAAACTTAAAAAGAATAAAAATATTGAACTGGTTTTAATCGATAAGAATCCCTTTCATACATTAATGACGGAACTCCACGAGGTCGCAGGTGGCCGAGCCGAACCGGATTCTGTAAGGATAAGCTATAATAAAATATTCGGCGGAAAGAAAATCGATGTTATTATTGATAATATAAAAACAATCGATTTTATAAATAAAAACCTTATTTCAACATCCGGTGAATATCATTACGATTATTTGATAATTGGCGCCGGAGCCGAACCGGATTATTTAAATGTTAACGGTATAAGAGAAAATGGATTTACACTATGGTCGTATGATGATGCCATAGAATTAAGGGAACATATTGAATCAATTTTCCTTCAGGCTTCACGTGAAATCGATCATTTAAAAAGAAAGGAATTGCTTACTTTTGTTGTGGCGGGAGGCGGTTTTACCGGCGTTGAGTTCACAGGAGAACTCCTGGAGTGGAAAAATACTCTCAGCAGAAAATATGGTATAAATGAGAAGGAAGTTTCTGTTTACCTAATAGAAGCGCTTGACAGAATACTCTCAATATTGCCTGATTCATTAAGTTATAAAGCTCTTATGTACTTTCATAAAAAAGGTTGTGAAGTTCTTCTGAATTCTCAGATCCTGAAAGCAAATAATGGAGAGGTTTTCATCAAAGGCGGCAGAAGTTTTAAAACAAAAACGCTGGTATGGACCTGCGGTGTCCAAGGGTGCGAATTCGGAGCAAATCTTGGATTGTCAAAAGGTGTCTGCGTTACAAGAAGCTGTAATTATGATTTTGGAATAAGCGATGAACAATCAAAACTGGACAAGTTTTCCGAAGGCGGAGAATATGTGAGCGGTAAACTCGGAAGAATCATGGTACATGATACTATGCAGTCCATAGAATATCAGAATGTCTTTATCGCAGGAGATCTTCTCTGGTATGAAGAAGATGGGCATGTCCTGCCGCAGGTTGTCGAAACAGCGCTTCAAACCTCTGAGACAGCAGCTAACAATATTATAAATGACATAAATGGGAAGGAAAAAAAGTCTTTCAAGTCGGATTATCATGGTTTTATGGTTTCTATTGGCAGCAAATACGGTGTAGCTGCCCTGATGAATATTAAAATAAGCGGTTTTATGGCAATTGTTCTGAAACACCTTATCAATCTTCATTATTTATTAGGAGTAGCAGGGCTTAATACTATCTGGGATTATCTCAGGCATCATTTCCTGGATATAAAAGATAACCGCTCTATTATCGGAGGTCACGCCGCTGCCAGGATAAGGATTTATTGGGTATTGATTTTAAGATTATTTCTCGGTACAATGTGGCTTATTGAAGGGGCATCGAAAATATCAAGCGGATGGCTTGATCCGGGACATATTTATATTATCAGTACTTCTGCCGTAACGGGCGCAAGTATAGTACAATCAAAAGATGATAA
Source organism: uncultured Spirochaetota bacterium (assembly GCA_963783575.1). GTDB lineage: Bacteria > Spirochaetota > Brevinematia > Brevinematales > JAOACQ01 > CAWEAK01. Next base: position 292,122 of record CAWAOD010000014.1, read on the forward strand.
AATCTCAGAAGATACAAAGAAAAAAAATGATGCTTCTTCAGGGGCTTCTGTAATCGTATCGAATTCTCAGGATAAGACAAAACCGGAATCCTCAGCCGTTACTTCTGCATCTACAAATGTAGCGGAATCGAATGAAAAATCATTAACGGACGCAGTATCATCGGCCTCTGCTCCATCATCATCAGCCCAGGTTCCCCTTATCAAGAAGCCTTTGGGAATTTATATCTGGATTGAAAATATATTAATATCCAGAGCCCCTTATGTTTTCCAGGCTTCCGTAGTTATTGCAGAAATTCTTATTGGACTTGCGCTTATCGGGGGTTTATTTACTTTTGTCGCTTCAATCGGCTCAATAGGTCTTTGCTTAATGTTTCTGATATCCGCGCTTGCAGGTAAGGAGATTCTCTGGTATATGGCTTCTTCAATTATGATGCTTGGAGGAGCGGGAAGAGGTTTCGGATTGGATTATTGGGTAATTCCATGGATAAAAAAATGGTGGAACGGAACAAAAATAGCCAAAAAAACCTATTTATACATTGATGAGCCTAAAAACAAATAATGTATTTATGATTGTGAAGGGGTTTTTTTAATGTGGGATAAATTTCCGGCTATACAAAAAGATCTGGATTTAATAAAAAGTAAAATGAGTGATGAGTTCCGAAAAGGCCATCCAATTGTTAGACGGGCTTTAACCGATTTCATAGATAATAATGGAAAAATGCTGCGTTCCGGTTTATTTGTAATATGTTCGCGTTTCGGTGATATTAATCTCGATAAATTAATAAAGATCGGCGCGGCTATAGAAATGCTTCATCTGGCGACGCTGATTCATGATGACATTATTGACGATTCTGAAATAAGAAGAGGACTGCCGGCAATTCACAAAAAATATGGAAAACGTGATGCGGTTTTAATCGGGGATTATTTATTCAGCAAAGCCTTTGTAATGGTTTCAGAATATGCGCAGGACATACATATAAAACTATTAACAAGAGTTCTCACATCAATTTGCGGTAGTGAATTAATCCAATCATCTCAGTTATATAGAAAAACTATTACTATCAGACAGTATTTGCGCCGTATTATTGGTAAAACAGCTTCTTTGTTTTCTTTAAGCTGCTATATTGGCGGACTTGAAAGCGGCTGCAATAATGAATCAAATCATATATTGGGAAGAATCGGCTATTATTCCGGGATAAGTTTCCAGATAATCGACGATATACTTGATATTGAAGGCAAAAAAAGTCTTTTAGGAAAGCCTGTTCATACAGATTTATCCCTGGGAATATTTACTATGCCTGTAATATGCGCAATACAAAATGATGATGGGAAACTATCGAAAATGCTGGATAAATTCCCCTATTCGGAAAGAAAAATCAATAAAATCATACATCTTGTCAAAGAATATGATGGAATAAATAAAGCAAGGGAATTCGCATCAAGGTATACGGAAAAAGCTAAAACGGAAATAGAAAGACTTCCCAATGTTGATAATAAAAATGTTTTATCATCAATTATACAGGAATTACTATCAAGAAACAATTGAAAATGTGAATATCGGTTTTTAGCCCTCTTATCCGGCGGAAAGATTCTGAAATTTATTCAGCAGAATAGTAAAAATAATATTTATTATTGAAATAAAAGTGATATATTATACGTCATATATAATAGATAAAATTTTGAAAAAATAAAATATTTCATAATATTTTCTTGATTTAGATGTTAAATTAAGGTATATCTTGAAATAGAATATTCTAGCTCAAGGATATCCTCGCAATAGAATATTTTTATGATTGAAAAGGTTTAAAATGGCTAATAAAAAAATTAATTCCGCCAGGGATGATAAAAATGTTTTAAATAGAATGGAGTTGCTGGCATTACAGTTTCTCGATTGGGAAGAACCGTCTCATGCTTATGATATTGAAAAAATGATAGAAAAAGTTAATGCCAGGCAATGGATGGATATAGGTTTTTCTACAATTTACACAATTTTAAAAAAACTGGAAGACAAAGGACTGGTAATAAGTGAAACTATAGTACAGGACCATAAACCGGCAAAAGTAGTATATCGTAAAACAAAAACGGGTAATGAAATTTTGAAATCTGAGGTAGCAAAGCTTTTTTTTAACTGGAAAGTGATTGACAACCTGTCATATTTTAATCAGACGGTTTTCAGTTTTTATTTGTTTAATAAAGAGGAAATGGAAGAATTAACAAAAAAAAGGATTACAGCCGGAGAAAATTTAATAAAGAAAATTGAACTCGAATTCCAGAATCAAAATAAAGGCTTTTCTAATTCTGTAGAGTATACCCTCCCGTTAAAGTGGGTTTATAACCATTTTCGCGATTTGATTAAAGCTGAAATTATATGGCTTAAAAACTGGATTATTGATATAGAAATAATTGATTGGGAAAAATTTTGCATAGACATAAAAAAAAATAAACCTGATTTCCTTTAACCAAAATAATATGTTATATTTATAGAATATATTTTAGTTGGGAATGCTTAAATTGGCTTCCTACCCTAATTTAGAGGAGGAAAAATGAATATTATTGAAATGAAGGGTGTTAAGAAAGATTATGCTCTGGGCGAAACTACAGTACATGCCTTGAAAGGAATTGATTTTGCGGTAAAAGAAGGAGATTTTATCTCAGTTATAGGACCATCGGGGAGCGGTAAAACCACTCTTCTGAATGTCATAGGCTGTATAGATAATGCTACTTCCGGTACAGTCAAAGTCGGGGGTGAAATTGTGTTCTCGGATGATGCCGGTGAGGTCAAACCCTATACTGAGGGTAAAAAACTATGTAAAGATATGGTGCTTACTCGGCAGGAAAATACACAGTCTTTATTTATGAATGATAGAAAGATAACCGATCTCAGGCTTTATAAAATAGGATTCATATTCCAGACCTTCAACCTGATACCTGTCCTTGATGTAATTGAAAATGTTGAATTTCCGCTGCTTTTAATGGAAGGTGAACGCAAAAAACTGAACAAAGAGGTTGGAAATATACAGAAATCCTGCGATGAGGAAGATAATTATATTAAAAGAAAACTTTCAAATAAAGAAATTAGGCAAAGAGCCATGGCGCTCATCGAAGAAGTCGGTTTAAAAGATTATGTTAAGCACAGACCCGCTGAATTATCCGGTGGGCAGCGCCAGAGGGTTGCAATTGCCCGTGCCCTTGTAACCAAACCGGATATTGTTCTTGCGGATGAACCTACGGCAAACCTGGATTCGGTAACAGGCGCAAACATTCTTGAATTGATGAAAGAAATGAACGAGTTGGAAAAGACTACTTTCATTTTCTCGACACATGATCCGGATGTTTTAAAATACGCCAGGAGTGTTGTTAAAATCAGGGACGGTCTGATTGTCGGATCAGAAATCTTGAATCATTAGGGGGCAAAATATGGGTCTTATTTTTAAAATAGCATGGCGGAATATTCTCCGTCATAAGGGAAAAAGCATCATCATCGGAATGATACTTTTCCTTGGAGCCCTTATAATGACTGCGGGAAATGCGGTTATATCAGGAATGGATAAAGGACTTCAGGAAAATATAGTCAATAGATTCACTGGCGACATTGTTCTGATAGCCACAAACCAAAAAGATGAAGCCGTAGTTGCGGGCGGGATGATGGCGGGGACTGAAATTATCTCAGGTTATACAAATGTAAAAAAATTGATGGAGAGCCAGGATTATATAAAGGACTTCATTCCGGTTTGCCGCGGTTTTACAATGGTTTTGAACGAAAAAGGAGATATGGGATTTACGGCGCTTCTGGGAGTGGATATTGAAAGATACCAGAAAATGTTTCATTCAAATATAATAGTTGTTGAAGGAAGCGCCTTAAGCGATGGGGATCGCGGAACAATGGTTACTACAGGCGGACGCAGCAGAATGTATGATGGTATGGACGTATGGCTGACGCCATTCGGAACTCCATTCATTGCAAGCAACCTTACAGCGTCAGCAAAATCAAATATAAACAATCTGAACATCCAATCAAATGTTGTACTGATGGGCATGAGCGCAGACGGATCGCAGCAGGATATCCGCGTTCCGGTAAAAGGCGTAATGAAATACCGATATCTGAATAATTTCTGGGAGTCTTACAGTATTCTGGACATTGAGTCATTCAGGGATTGTTTCGGGTATGTGACCGCTGCCGATTCTACAATAAAGCTCAATAAAGAACAGGCAAATATATTGTCAAATGATGAAAATCTTGACAGTTTATTCGGCGGCAATGTAATCCAGAAGGTTGATACAAAATCACAGGCTATAAAAGTCGGTTCTCTAAAGAGGGAATATAAAACAAATAATGTAAAAGTAGATATTGAAAATGGGATTTATAACCTTGTTTTTGTGAAACTTAAAAACAGCAATCAGGAAAGGAAAGATCTTATTAAGCTTAACACTGCTTTGAGCAATTCACATTTAAGTGCGAAGGCCATCAGCTGGAAAAAGGCGGCGGGGACTATCGGTGATACTGCTGCTATTATGAAAGGCGCTTTGAACGGATTTGTATTTTTCATATTTTTTGTCGCGATTATAATAATTACAAATACCCTTTCAATGGCGGCGCTTGAAAGAACAAATGAAATCGGTATGATGAGAGCCGTAGGAGCACGAAAGGACTTTATTGGGACGATGTTTATGGCCGAAACACTGGTTTTATCTGCCGTATTCGGAGGTATAGGAATAATTGTCGGAATTGGAGCTACAAACATTTTGGCGGCCGTAAATATTTCTGCGGGTACAAATGATGCACTACAGCTATTTTTCGGAGGCGATGTTTTCCATCCGATTTTAAACTGGCTGGATATTCTTACCGGAGTTATTGAGCTGGGAATTGTTACACTGATTGCCGCGGCTTACCCGCTTGTCGTCGCTAGAAAAATCACGCCCCTGGAAGCAATAGCCAGAGACTGACAAAGTTAATCCATGAATTAATTTATTCTATGGATGGAGGAAAATATGGGATTAATATTTAAGATAAGTTTAAGAAATCTGCTCAGGCAGAAAAGAAGGAATATACTCCTTGGAATAGCAATTGCATTCGGAATGATGATTCTTGTTCTTGCAAATTCATTCTCCAGGGGACTTTCCGATATGATTTTCAATAAAATGCTGGTTTATTCAATGGGGCATATTAATGTCTCGGTAATCGAAGGCGGCAAAAGCCGAGAGGGGATTATCAGGGATAAAGACCGGTTCATAAGTATTATAACAAATAATGCCAAAAATGTGCTACAGGTAAACCAGCTTATTGCCATGTATACAAGAGTAATAGGCAACGGCAGGGCGGATATGATGGCAATTGTCGGAATGCCCATGTCGAATGGAATTGAATATCTCAAAGGAGAAGTAAAAACAGGAAATATTTATGACTTCACAAATAAAAACATAGAAAATCCTATTATCGTTTATGAAAATAAAGCTAAAGATTTGAATGTAAAAGTCGGTGATTACTTGAATTCACGTACGACAACGATTAACGGCCAGGTCCAGACTGCACGTTTTACTTTAGTAGCAATAATGAAAAGCGCTAATCTAATGCAGAGTATGGCGGCTTATACACCGCAGGACAACCAGAAATTGATTCTTGGTTATAGAAAGTATGAATCTGGGCCCCTGCAGGTTGTTTTCCGTAAAATGGAAAATCCAAAGATAGCCGTAACAGAGGCCGATAAGATCCATAAAGCATTGAAACCGCAATTAGCCTTAATTTACGGCAATGCAGTTAAGGGAGGAATTTCTATACAGGCCACTACTCTATCCTACTTTACAAATACAAATGCGATGACAATTATATCAAACAACATTAAGCCGGTTTCAGGTTCAATTGTTCAGGCTACAAACGGCAGTAATGTTATGATGAGTCTTGGGCTTGCAGAGAAACTGAATTTAAAGGCGGGCGACAAATTTGAAGATATTTACAGGAACAGGTTTGATGGAATTATGACCACAAACTCTTACATTGTTGCCTGCATTTTTAATCCCGGTAAAATATTGGGCCAGGATGTAATCCTTGTCCCGGAGCAGAATTTCTATCCGGGTTATTATCAAAACCTTCCGCCGGTTGCATCAACTTATACAAATGCTGAAATACCTTTGGCCAGCAGTGTTCTTTATCCCGCTCTGGCAACGGAATGGAAGCTTTTGCCCAGGACAAAAACCTCGGATGAATACCAGAAAAAGATTCAAAAAGTAACAAAGGAAAAATGGGAAGGAGCTTATGTGGACGTTAGTTCTATGTATGAAATTGCAAGTTTCATACTTCAGCTTGAGGCTGCTTTGAATATGATCTCTATTATCGCAGTGATTATTCTTTTTTTCATAATACTCATAGGTGTTGTTAATACTCTGCGTATGACAGTGAGGGAAAGAACCAGGGAAATAGGAACTATAAGGGCGATTGGAATGCAGAGAAAGGATGTAAGAAACACATTTATTATGGAGACATTTCTTCTGACATTGCTCGCGAGCATTGCGGGGATAATAACCGGTTTCATAATTATGGGACTTTTTTCATTCTGGAAAATTGAAACTGATAGTATTTTTTCAATTTTCCTGATAAATAAGCATTTAAATTTTGTACCGAAATTCACAAGCATATTGAGTTATCTTATTGTAATTCTATTAATCGGCGTAATGACAGCTTTCTTCCCGGCGAGAAAAGCAGCAAAAATGTCATCTGCAGAAGCCCTGAGGCATTATGAGTAAAAACAAATTTAAGACGGCTATTATTTTATTTAGGAGAAAATTATGAAAATAACTATTAAAAGTATATATGTAATGCTGATTATGTTTCTGGCAGTGTTTAACCTATGGTCTCTTCCTCAGGTAATGGACATAGTAAAACAGATTGATGACCACCAGCATCTGGGTTCCGACATTTCCGCAAAGGCGGTTCTTACTCAGCAGAAAGTCGGACAGGGAATTAAAATATTTGAATCAATCTATTACAGACGTGATAAAGATGATTCTTTTCTTATTGTAATGACAGCCCCGGATTCTGAAAAAGGCAATGGTTATCTGCGCGTGGGAGATAATTTCTGGATGTACCGTCAAAATACAAGAACTTTCCAACATATCAACAGAGATGAAAGTATAAGTGGAACCGATGCAAAAGGCGGTGATCTTGAAACAAGAAAACTTGCCGATCTGTATAAACCGGAAGTTGATACAAACAATAAGGAAACCCTTAATGAAGAAATGCTGGGTAAAAAAGAGGTTTATAAATTTACACTTATAGGAAAAGTAAATGATGTGACATACCCGAAGCAGATTTATTGGGTCGAAAAATCGACTTTTCTTCCTCTTAAAATTCAATCTTATTCATTATCCGGCACATTAATGCAGTCGTCATATTACCCGAAATATACAATTGTAAGTGAGAAGTATGTTTTGCTCCAGGGTATTTTTGTTGATGAATTTGAAAAGGGTAATAAAACGATTCTGGATCTTTCCGGAATATCATTAACATCAATTGAGGATTCGGTATTTACAAAGGGCTATCTTGAAAATTTGAGTAAATAATAAATATTTATAAACAAAATATGAAGGGCTGGGCTTTCCAGCCCTTTAATATAATATATAAGGAGGTGGTATGATAAAAAAGGTTGAAAAATAAAAGAGCCCGCATCAAAATAGATGAGGGCTCTGAATAGGACAAAGATCGAATCAATTTGTGGGGATAAACCCCGTTAGGAGTATGATCGAATCCTTGTCCGAACCACCATTTTGAGGATAAACCTCGTATTGGAGTATGGTAATTTTTCAACCGGATTAATATACCACTAAAAGATTCAGGCCTCCCAAATAAATTAGGGAGGAAAACGATGGACGCAAAAAAGTGGATCGGAATTGATATCCACAAAAAGCAAATTACCGTTTGCATTATTATAGAAAACGGTAAAAAATCAATCAAGCAATATGAGAGAAATGAAAAAGAATTAGCGGAATTTGAGAAAGAGATTGACAAAGAAACGATAATCGGGATTGAATCGACAAACTGGACATGGGATTTAATCAAACGGTTAAAAGATAAAGCAAAAGATGCGGTTATTTTCAATACTATTGATTTAAAAAGATTAATGGATCGATTTAAAAAAACAGACAAGGAAGATGCAGAAAGAATGGCGATTATATTACAAAGATTTGAAAAAGAAGAGCTAAGTACCTGTCAGATAAGAAGCGACGAAGACGCTGAAATAAGAGGATTATTATCTGTGAGGGAAGAAATGGTTAGCAATAAGAAAAGCTATAAGACAAAGATAATAGCGATGATGGAGTATTGGGGGATTAAAACCGGAGACAAAATGTTCAACAATTTTGAAAAGAACACAAACTAGGTCAAAGAACAAAACATACCTGAGAGTATAAAGAGAGCCGTAATCCAGATGTATGTTATGTTAGAAAATCTCAAAGAAGACATTAAGGTACTGGATAAAGAAACAGAAGCCTTAAGCATAAAGAGACCCGGATATAATGAGATTAAAGAATTAACGGGAATAGGCACAACAACCGGCGCATACATCATAACGAAGGTAGGCAATATAGACCGCTTTAGTACCTCAAAAAAATTTGTATCATATATGGGATTAGCACCAAGAGTTAGTGAAAGTGACGGAAAAGGAACAAATGGTCAAATTACACGAAAAGTAGACGGTGCTTTTTTAAGGGTCATAGTACAAGCAGCCTGGGTTCGTGTGAGATATGATAAAGAAATGAAATCGTTTTATGAGAATATTCGAACAAGAAGAGGAAAACAAAAAGCGATCATTGCAGTAGCGAGAAAAATTATTGTGGAAGTATATTATAAGTTGTTGAATCTGAAATCTGAGGCTTGAATCTTAAAATAAAACTTGACAAATTACATAGGAGTTAATTATGTTTAATAAATCAATATTTTTAATATTTTTTGTTTTAATTGTCACAGGGTATTCATTCTCACAGGATAATGTCGACGAATCAAGTCTTTTCGGCGATACAAGCTCGGTTGTCTCAAACAACCAGATAATAAATAATACAGTAACTTCAAATATTGATAAGGAATCGGTTGCTTTCACGGGAAGCATTATGAGTACGGGGCTTTATTCAATGACAAGAGACTGGGTAAATGGCATTACTAATACCGATTTAAACCAGCTTCAAACATATATGCAGGGTAACCTTTTTCTTGATGTAAGACTTACAAAAGGTTTTAAAGCTTTCGCGAATATTGAGGCATTCTATACCTCTCAGGGGCAATTGACTCCTCATTATTTTTCCGGTTTATCATTACAAACAAATATCATCACAAATTATGGACCGGCAATAACAAATGTTTCATTATCTACAAATAACATTACTTATTATGAAACAAACAATACAATTCTTAGCCTGAAAGAATTCTTTGTGGATGGAAATATCAATCACGCGGCTTACATACGCGCGGGGAAACAGGTTGTTCAATGGGGAGTTAACTATTTCTGGAATCCGACAGATTTAATAAACATACAAAAAAAGACTTTTACGGATTTGAACAATTACAGGGACGGGAGTTATGGAATGAAAATCCTTGTTCCTTTTGGAACTGTAATTAACTTATACAGTTTTATAGATTTTACGGATATTCATGATCTGGAAGACACTGCTATTGCTGGAAAATTTGAATTCCTTATTGCAAACACAGAATTTTCACTATCAGCCTGGGCAAAACGGAATAATCTTCCTGTGTATGGTTTTGATTTTTCAACAAGATTGTTTACCATAGATATATCCGGGGAAGCCAGCCTCTCTTACGGCGATAATGGAAAGCTATTGGATCTTAATAATCCGGTTGTTATTAAAAACTATGGACAGACGACTACAAACTATAATTTAACACAGATTACAAATACCCTGGTTCCAAAATTCAGCCTTGGATTATCCAGGAGCTTTGATTTTATGAATATCAGCGACAGGATAACAACCCGGCTTGAGTTTTTTTATAACGGGGCTGGTTATGACAGCAATATTTTAAACGATCCGTATAAGAGATACTCTCTTTTGCAGCAATATAATCTTTACCAGCCTAATTATCTTTCAAAATATTATATATCGTTGTTTACAACTTATAACGAATTTATTATACCTGATATGACATTTGCTTTTAACGGGATTATGAATCTTGTCGATTATTCTTCAACACTTTATGGCACAATCAGCTATAACCCGCTTTATGATTTTACAATCAGCCTTAATATTTTCGGTTATACTGGGGCGACAAACTGCGAATATACATTACAGGGTAATACGCTGGCCGCGAGCATTGTTGCAACCATGACCTTCTGACAGGCTTCAAATATTTACAAATATTGTTCTCGATTTAATCCGTTTGCTAAAAATTTTACAATTATTTGCAAAATTAATAAATAATAATATAATGTAACAAAATATTTTTTTTGTATGTATATTTATATAATTATCCTTTACTAAATTAAAATATTTGGAGGTTATTATGAATTTAAGAAGAAACATTTGTTTTTCTGGTTTGTTAATCGTTATGGGTATTTTCTTAGTAATTTTTTCCGGTTGTCCCACTTCGCCGGGATCTTCCTCCAGTTCAACATCTACTTCGTCAACAAGTTCTTCGTCCATACCATTATCCAGCAACCCGCCCTTTATAATTAATGCGAGTTTTTTGACTTATAGCGGAACCGGCTTGATTTTAACTGGAGAACCCAATCAAGTAAGTTTAAGTTCAACTAATGGTAATATCTATAATTTTTCCAGTGATAAAGTGTCCTTAAATGGTTCTCCGTTAGTATATAGCAATAATACACATTATTTGTTTATATTAACAAACAGTGTTACTATTGCATCAGGCGGTGTCGTTACGGTCAGTGTAATAGATTCCGGCACCAATTACAATATTACCGGGACGAATTTTACAAGTTATCCGTCTGTCAGCGTTCCCTTATCGAATGCGTCATGGTATGTTTCAGGTTCTACGAATTTTCTCATATCATGGTCCGGCGGCGCCCCCACCCAAGGAGCCGGTTATTGGGCATTTGTGGAGGATACTAACAACCAAATCACATATTACGGCTTTAGCAGTAATAATGGGCCTATTAATTTACCAATAACCACAACCAATCTAAATGTCCCAGTATCCGCATTCAGCAACGCCAGTAAACCTTTGCCATTAATGATTATAGTTGCAATTGTGTCGACGAATTTAGGTGATACAACTGTGACAGGTGTATATTTAGGGAATATTGTTACCGTTCCTATAACACTTCAATAAGGATTTTGTTCAATTTGAGAATATTAGAATACCATGAATATGACCAGGGTACTAAGTTGATATAACTTTATAAAGAGCTGTGATGTATAAGATCGTAGAAATTCTTCCATTCGCCGGAGTTAAAGAATTTATTTAAAAATATTTGTATCTCGGTTCTCAGGCCGTTCCGTGATATTATAATTGATGAGAGAATTTCATTCAATATAGACTTTGTTTTTAAATCGATCTCCTGCAATTCGTTCTTTTTGATTAATTCAATAGTATAATTCTCCAGAAAAAAAGTATCGACAAAGTTTCCCAATAAATCCTGAACCGACGGTAAAAAATCGGCAATGATACGGATATTTTTATCCAGGAACGGAGAAAAAAATTCTACGGAATAGCGCAGCCTTTTAAATTTGATCCTTAGTTTATGAATTCTTTTATCCAGAATTTTAATATTTCTCGATTTTAATTGAGCGCTGTCTCCAGAGGTTTTTACGATCTTATTCGAGAAATTAAGGATTTCATCAGAGGTTTTTTTTAAAAAATCAACTGCAAAACTCTCTATTTTATTGTCTGATATACTTTTAAAATCTTTTCGAAAAAATTGGTTTTGTTCTATATCTTGCATTTTTTGCTTAAAATATAAGTATCGCCTTGATTTAAAAAAATTCTTCATTTTTTTTCTTCTTTCATCAAGCATACTTTTCAGAATTTGTTCTAAAAAAACAATGATACTGGTGTTTTTATTAAATGAAGCGGCTGTTATGAACTCCTGGTATTTTATGAAATAAACATCAAGGTCCCTGACAGCGCCTAGTATTTCTGCGATTTTTTCAAAGTTATTTTTTAAGTATGTATAAAATCTGTAAGTCATTGTGTAACGGAAACTTTTTAAAGCTGTTCTGATCTTACGAACAGCTACACGCATATCATGAACAAATTCACTGTCTATACCTATCGCAGCGCCGATCTCATTTTGTAACGCGATTTGAAAATAATGATTTAATAAAATGGGAAAAACCTTGCTACAAGTTAAATCTTTATCAAATTCCAATTTTTTCATTTTTTTGAAAGAGAGATTGAAGTATGAAATTGTTTTTTCAAGTTTATTTTTTTCAGAAGGAGTAAGATGATACTCTTTGATCAACTTATTTCCAAAAGAATTGAATAAGTCGATTTCATGGGTTGATAACGAATAATTGACTTTCTTATCCTTACGGGTTTCAATCAATTCAAGTTCCAGCTCCAGAAATTTGAAAGAGTTTTCTCCTTGTAATTGCAATGATTGAGCAGTAGAATCATCAAATGATAATTCGCATATTATAGAATTTTCGGTGATTTGATCGGATGAATTATATGTAATTTTCCATTTTCGGCGATTATTGTTAATTTTTACAATTGGTGCAATGTTCTCGGATAAAATATAACCGAACTCATTCATAAAAAATGACTTAATTTTTTCTTCTGCTATAATATCGTTAAGGATTATATTTTCTTCCCGGAAAACCTGCCATTCAAATCTATCGAAAAAAACAGATGATTTTTTTTTCTGCTGTAATTTGACCTCAATGACTGTTGAGTTGCCTGTAATTCGTTTTCTGCAGCCAAAGCCGGCCAGGAAAAGTCTACCGTCAGAAGTATCATAATAAAGATCTTCCTGTTCTTTAATTCCCAAGTAATTAACTGACAGGTGAATGTCTTTTTCAAGAAATTTAATAAAATCATCAGAATTAAAATCTGGCTTTATATCAAATTTAAACTCTTTTTCCACAAAGACCCGCGTAAATTTTTTATTTTCCTAATCTTTTATTTACAATTTCAAGATCGATCTTTAACCCTTTTATTGTTTTTTCTTCTTCTCTGGGGATTTTTTCATCAAAAGACATATTCAGGGATTTTTCAATTTCTTCTTTAGCTTCGGCGTATTTTCCGTCGTTCATTAGCATTTCAGCATAGATTTGATGGACATAGCGATAGTCTTCGCCGTATTTCAGCGCGATTTGAATGTCCTTATACGACTGTTCCTTATTTCCGATGCTTAAGGGCCAGCCAGGTGCAAAATTGTAAGTCTGGGCGCGGATTGCCCATGGAAGACCGCGGAAGAAATTAGTTTTTATTTCAATAACCTTTGTCATTTCGTCCTTAACTGTTCCAACACAGAAAAGACTATTCAAAATTCCGTTTGCCTGTGACCATAATCCGTATCCGGTAGCCTTCCAAAAGTGACCGTCAACGCCGTTCGGATTAAGTGCAATAGCTCTATCTGCATAATCTTTGGTTTTCCAGTAATATTCTTTTCTTTTATTTATATTCGTTTCATAGATATCTCCCTCAAAGTATAATATTGCTGCATATTCCCAGTTTAAATCATAAGAATTGGAATTAGTAGACAATTCGTTACTGAGATTTTCAAGAAGCTTTATATTTCCTTCATGCGTATTGCGCTCCATTGCAATATCTTCATCTAAAAATTCTTCTGTATTTAAACAGAATGACGGAGTGTTTAAAATTAATATACAATATAATACCCCGCACATTCTTAACATAATGATCCACCCCAAATTATATCATTAAAGATAACTTTTTATCATCATTTTGATTTATATTACTGGAATTTATGGTTTCGGATTCGTTCATCTTCAAGAACTCGCCCCCCAATCTGAGAAGTTCTTCTTTTTTATTTAAATCCGGATTGTCAAGAACAAGCTGAAGCAGATGTTCAAGCATTATACCGATTATTTTTGATGGCTTCAATTTGAAATGCTCCATAATATCAAAGCCGTTAATCTTTAAATCGGTAACTTTCAGAGCATTATCGGCCTGGATTATTGAATCAATCCTCTTCCTGAATTTATTAAGTATATCCGTATCACCCATTTTCATCCCGCTTCCTATCCTGTCAGCTTTCCTTAGCTCAAATAAATCACTTAAAAATAAATAATCGCCGTTAATTTTTCTCAAAAAGCGTCTGACAGCCCCGTCGCTCCATTCTTCAGTATAATAGAACATATGCAGTTTAACAAGCTTTGAAACATAATTAATATCATTATTACTGAATTTTAATCTCTTCATTATTTTTTCAGCCAGTCTTTCCCCAATTATTTCATGATTATAAAAAACATTCCCGTTTCCATTGTATATGGCAAAATTTTTGGCCCTTGCTTTACCGATGTCATGAAATAATGCGGCAAGTCTGACAATCGGTTTATCCTTTGAGACTGCGTCACAGGTGTAAAGATTATGATAATAAATATCATGCTTATGGAATTCGTTTTGATCTATTGAATAACCTTCAAGAAGCTCAGGAATAAAAAGATTGAGAAGACCTGATATTCGAAGATTTTCTAATCCAATGGAAGGTTTTCCTGATTTTAGCAATTTAATCAATTCATCATGCACTCTTTCCATTGATACCATAGATACAATATTATGGACAATTGGAATGGCGTCAAGCGTATCCTTATCAATATTAAACTCCAATTGTGATGATAAACGGCAAGCTCTTATAGGCCTTAATCCGTCCTCGCTGAATCGTTCCACAGGATTACCAACAGTTTTTATCAATCTATTATCAATATCTTTTAAACCGTTATAAAGATCGTAGATCTTTTTTTCCATAACATCATAAGCCAATGCGTTTATTGTAAAATCCCTTCTGGATAAATCTTCAGAAAGGGTGGTTGAAAACCGGACATTTTCCGGATGCCGTCCGTCTTTATAAATACCGTCGATTCTAAATGTTGTCATTTCGTATTTAGAGAAGCTTTTATCTTTTTCAATAATAATTGTTACCGTACCATGACTTAAACCTGTCGGAACAGTAAATACCCTAGATTTGCCTTTTTCCTTAAATATCCTTATTACATCTTCCGGTTTTGCGCTGGTATTAAAATCGAAATCCGAATCTTTCAAATCTGTATTTTTGAAACCCCCGGCTAGAATAATGTCTCTGACTACACCCCCCACAAGGTAAACCTCAAAACCGTTTTTCTGTAATTTTTGAAAAATATAGAGAATATCTTCGGGGACTTTTCCCTGAAAGAGATCGATTCTTTTATATTGAATGACGCTCATTTTTACCCCGATTTATGCCCCTGTTTCTGCAGAGCATATTTTACAAGTTCTTTAGAATTGTTAAAAATATAAATAATTTCAGGCTGTAAAATTCCAGCGCCAAGCAATACTTTTTCAGCCATTTCGTCACTGATAAAGCCGCTTATTCCATGAGAATCCGTATCAATAACCATTTTTGCATTATGGGCTAATGCAAGCTTTGCCACATGGCCGTTGGTCAGGGAGTGCCCCTTCTTGGCCGTGATTTCGAGATGCACCCCGTTTTTATTTGCCAGTAGGGCTTCTTCTTCTGTAAGAAGACCCGGATGCCCAAGAATATCAACTTTAGCCCTTATGGCGGCCATATTTGTACCTTTTCTCACCGGTTCGACAATAGTTTCTCCATGAACCACAACAATTGAAATGCCATGCCCCCTTGCATATTCGGTTAAATCCCCTATTTCTTCAGGTAATACATGAGTCAGCTCTATACCTGAAAGGACCGTTATCTCATTCTGAAGATTATTCATATCAATTGCAAATTTAACCCCTTCCTTGCAAAGAATCTCAATATTGGAAGAATCTGTATGGTCTGTAATAGCTATGGCCTCATATCCTGCAATTAAAGCTCTTCTGATATGCTCGGCAGGAACAAGCTCCCCGTCGCTCCAGAGCGTGTGTGTATGCAAATCTATCATAACTTCTCCATATTTTATTTCGGAAGTATAATATATTACTACTCGTTATTCCGAATAAAATAACCTAATATATTACAGTAAAAAGCCAATTTTTGCAATCAAAAAGAAATATTGTGTAATATTGAAATTAGTAATTTAAATATTTACGGTTTAAATTGGCCTGCATAATGGCATGAAACAAGATGATCCTTCTCAATTTCAAGTAAAGGCGGAGTAATTATATCACAAATCCCTATTTTTGCGATCGGACAGCGCGGATGGAAAGAACAGCCCGGAGGTGGATTTAATGGGCTTGGAACATCACCTTTTAAAATAACCCTGTTTTTTTTAATTTCAGGGTCAGGTACGGGATTAGCCGACATTAAAGACACTGTATATGGGTGAAGCGGCTTTTTAAATAACTCATCGGAACCGGCTGATTCGGATATTTTTCCAAGATACATAACGGCGATACGGTTTGAAAGATGTTTAACAAGAGACAGATCATGTGAAATGAAGATATATGTTAAATCGAACTCTTTCTGCAGATCGCTTAAAAGATTGAGAATCTGAGCCCTTACTGAAACGTCAAGCGCCGACACGGCCTCATCGGCAATTATCATTTTCGGTTTTAAGGCTAATGCCCTTGCAATGCCGATCCTCTGTCTTTGCCCGCCGGAAAATTGGTGCGGATAACGTGTTAAATATTCGTTAGAAAGCCCTACTTTATCAAGCAGACCGGATACTATTTCTTCAATATTTTTAATATTATTGATAAATAAACCTTCGGCAATGATATCTTTTATTTTCATCCTCGGATTTAATGACGAATAAGGATCTTGAAAAATGATTTGAGCGTTTTTTCTGAAATATTTCTTTTTTTCATTCCCTCTTGTAAAAAATTCTTCCATCAGACCTGATGTTCCTTTTTTTAGATACAAAGCGGCGTAATTTCTGTCTGCTGCGGTTTCAAGATGTTCTAATATCATATCTTCCGTTTTAAATTCTTTTATTAATATCTTGAATCTTTGAACATAATGATTATTTATATAATTCTTTGCCCGCATTCCGGACATAAATAAAGGAGTAGTATCAATATCTTCGAAAAATATTTTTCCGGCAGTAGGATCAAATAGCCTTAAAATCGACATGCCAAGCGTGCTTTTACCGCATCCCGATTCCCCGACAAGCCCTAAAGTTTCACCCTGGAAAACCTCCAGCGATACACCATCAACTGCTTTAACATGAGCAAATGTTCTTTTAAAAACACCTTTTTGAACCGGGAAGTGTTTTTTAATATTTTCTATCCTGAGTAAAGGTTTTCTTTTTTCCACTTAATTAATTTCCTTTTTCCTGATTTTATCTATTTCCTCAATAAGGCGGTCAATATGCCAGCAACGCGAAAGATGTCCGGTTTCAGCTTCAAACATCGCAGGATGTTCATCTCCGCATTTTTGTGTCGATAAAAAACAACGGTCTGAAAATTTGCATCCGGCCGGAAAGTTTGACGCGGAAGGAACATTGCCGGGAATAGACCATAATCTTTCACGTTTCACATCTATCCTGGTTATAGAGTTTATTAATCCCCAAGTATAGGGATGGAGGGGATTTTTATAAATCGATTTTGTCAGGCCTGTTTCCATCTCTTCTCCGCCGTACATTACGATTGCCCTATCGGTAATTTCAGCGATAATACCAAGATCATGAGTGATAAAAATTATAGCCATCCCATACTGGTTCTGCAAATCCTTCATAAGTTCGAGTATCTGCGCCTGAATGGTTACATCAAGTGATGTTGTCGGCTCATCGGCAATAAGTATCGCCGGATTGCATGATAAAGCCATCGCTATCATAGCCCTCTGCCGCATCCCTCCGGATAATTCATGAGGATACCGGCCAAGACATTTTCCGGGTTCCGGTATTCCGGTTTTCCTGAGTAATTCTTCGGCCTTATCCCTTGATTCTTTTTTACTCATACCAAGATGGAGTTCCATCGGTTCCTGTATCTGAAAACCGACGGTAAACACAGGATTCATAGCAGTCATCGGTTCCTGAAAAATCATCGCTATTTCTTTACCCCGTATCTTCTGCATTTCATGATCTGTTAATTTAACTATATCACTGCCTTTATAAATGATTTCACCGCTTTCAATAAAACCGTTTTCATCAAGGATGCGGAGGATACTTAGTGAAGTAACGGATTTCCCTGATCCCGATTCGCCTACTATCCCAAGAGTCTCTCCCCTGTGCAGATCGAAGTCTATGCCGTTCACT
Source organism: uncultured Spirochaetota bacterium (assembly GCA_963783575.1). Classification (GTDB taxonomy): domain Bacteria; phylum Spirochaetota; class Brevinematia; order Brevinematales; family JAOACQ01; genus CAWEAK01. The sequence goes on from CAWAOD010000014.1 coordinate 310,398, forward strand.
GCTTTGATAATACCGGCGTCGGAATTGAAATAGACTTTTAAGTTTCTAACACTCAATAAAATGTCTTTATCTTCCATTACAACCTCATTTTCGGGTCAAAAATATCCCTCAGCGCGTCCCCGACAAGATTCCAGGATAATACAAAAAAGACCATTATCGTACCGGGAAAAAGAATTGTAAACCAGTACTGGAAAGGATTTGAACCGCCGCTGAGCATCCAGTTCCTTCCGTAAGAGAGTATCGATCCCCAGTCCGCGTAACCCTGGGGCGCCCCGATTCCAAGGAAGCTCAAGGCAGCGGCTGTTATGACTATTGAACCTATCCGCATTGATGCGAGCACAATTACAGGAAATATAGAATTCGGCAGGATATGCCGGATGATAATCATCCAGCCCGGAGTTCCCAGAGCCCTGGAAGCCAGAACATACTGCTCATTCTTTGTCTGGAGGATATTTCCACGGATAAGACGCGCGGTACCCATCCAGCCGAATATGATCAGTGAAAAAACAACCTTGTCAAGACCGGTGCCAAGAATTGTTGTCAGGACAATTGCGGAAAGGGTGTATGGTATTGACAGGAACATATCGACAATCCTCATAAGGATTTCATCCAGCCATCCGCCGTAGTAAGCGCAAATCGACCCCACAAACAAACCTATTATTGTTGAAACAAACGTGACAAGAATCCCAATTTTAAAAGCGTTCTGGGTTCCCCAGACAACGCCGTAAAAAATATCCCGTCCGTTGCATATGCCGAAAGGATATTTTATGGTCGGCGGCTGAGGCTCCGTTATCCATGTAACAATTGGCATAAGATACGGATCAAAATTCATCATTTTCCTGTATATATTTTCCATCCGGTTGTAAACCCGGATTGCTTTTATCCGGAATTCACTCTCAGTTTGATTATCAAGCCCCGAAATTAATTTTGCCGCTTCCGCGGATTGAACTGTCCTCATGGCATATTTGGCGATTTCGGCTTTCAGATCGTCTATAGCCTGGCGGCGGTTTGTCTGCCAGTTTTGTAAATAAGACTTGTCAAGTACAAAATTATCAACAAGTTCCTGAAGATTGGTTAATAAAACCGTTTCAACAACGGCGGATTTACTGTAAGTTTTAATTTCGCTTCCCAGCAGCTGCATGGAGTTATTATTAGAAACATAATATTCAAACATTGAAGCATTGAATTCACGGAAGGCCTGCATTATTTCAGTCATACCGGCTTTATCGGCGATTAACTTTTTTGCCTTAACCAAAGAAGGTTCCTGCTGGAACTTAAATGGCGAGATTAAAGGCGCCAATATCCCGATAAAGATGAATAATATCAAAACTATCAGGCCGAACATTGCCGAGGAATTGTTTCTGAACTTACGGATAATATTAAGCCATTCTTCTCTATTCATTAAAAATCCTAACTTAATCGAATTCTCGGGTCTATAACGGCATAGCTTATATCTACGATCAGGTTGCCGAAAATTAATATAAATGACGAGAAAACCAGACAGCCCATTATAGAGGCGTAATCAAGCTGCCTTGCCGCCATTGCGGCAAAACTTCCCAGGCCGGGACGGTTAAAAACCGTTTCAACAATAATCACTTCCATAAAAAGGCCGATGATTGTCTGGCCTGCGACTGTCGCTACAGGAATAAGGGCATTCCTCCTTGCATGAACAAAAATTACCGTATGCTCTGATAGCCCTTTGGCCCTGGCAGTTCTCACATAATCTTTCTGCAAGACCTCAAGCATAGCTGAACGTGTTATCCTCAGTAAATAAGCCCACCACAGGTATGATAAAGTTATTACCGGCCCGATTATATGGCGGAGATCGTCCCACAAAATATCAAGCCTGCCGTTCAGGATGGAATCTATAGTAATAATGCCCGAAAAATGCCTGAAACTGCCGGATCTTAAAACCTCTTCGGCCCAGTTGCTGAGAAGCCCCGGCGGGAACCATCCCAGAAACAGGTAAAACAGCATTAACACCAGAATACCGAAGACATAATCGGGAAAAGACCAGCCTACAATCGCGAAAATCCTTATCGATTGATCGAGAGCTGAATTGTGATGTACCGCGGATTTTATTCCAAGCCAGATCCCGATACCGATGATAGGTATTATTGAATAAAGCGCCAATTCCAGAGTGTATGGAAGCCTGTGAACCAGGGCATCGAGAACCGGCTCCTTTCCGACCAGAGACCATCCCAGATCTCCCCTGACGGTATTTCCAAGCCATTTACCGTAGCGGATGACAAACGGGTCGTTTAAACCGTATTTTTGTTTGATCTTTTCAAGGTCATCGGACGATAATGTCCTGAGCATGTTTTCATTGACATAAGCCGCCAGAAGTTTATCCGGGCCGAGAACCTGGATCATCGAGAACATTATTATAGTTACCCCGAGCATAATGACCGGTAAAATCAGAAGCCTGCGGATTATATAAGAAGTCAATGGATCCTCCGGTTTCGTTAAATTGATTTTGATAACTGGATGTATTCGAAGAAATCAGATCCCCTCATAGGATTGCTGATAAAACCCTTTATCCTATCATTCATAAGATTCATTCCTATATTAAGATAAAGCGGTAAATTGACCCCGTCAGCATTAACAATCTGCTGAATTTTAATATAAAGATCAGCTCTTTTTGCTTCATCCAGGGTTGTTGAAGCTTCGTTAATAGCCTCATCAAGGCTTTTTCCGCCGAGAGGCGGTATCTTTGAGGATGCGTATTTTTTGTAATCATCGCCGTAGAATCTTCCATAATCTCCGTAAGAACTGTAATATGTATAAATGAAATTATTCGGGTCCGGGTAATCCGCCTGCCACCCTATAACGTAAAAGGGCATTGTCCTGTTCTTTTGAGCATCCAGGTACGTCGGCCAATCGACCCCTCGGACATCCACCTGGAATTTCGGATTAATCTTCGCCAGATTGTTGCGCATCATTTCAGCAAGTTTCTGCCTTGTATCGTTTCCATTATTATAAAGCAAGATCATTTTAAAACCAGCGCTCCACAACTTTCCCTTAAAGGCCTTTTTAAAATAATCCGAAGCCTTATTTAAATCAAATACATATTTCGGTATTTTTTCACTGTAACCGATGAAAGTATCGGGCAGGCAAGTTCCGATCCTTTTACCGAGCCCATGCAGGACGTCTCTAATGAATGTGTCCGCGTCGTAGGAATAGATAAACCCGAGCCGCACATTCTTATCCGAAAAGAAATCGGGAGGAATACCGTCGCCATCAAGTTTCCCGCTGCCTATATATTTGGAGTCCGGATTTACGTTCCAGGTTGTTTGAACTGCTGTTAGGCTCATGGTTGTTAGATTTTCATTAAGAACCGTTCCTTTTTTGCCTTTTACCTGGTCTATATATTGGGGGTCAACATAGATGATATCGGCCTCCCCTTTTTCCAGCATTGCAAGCCGGGTTGACCACTCGTCGACTCCCTGAATTATAATTCTTTTAACGGAGGCAGGACCCTTCCAGTAATTTTCATTCCGTTCGAGGGTTAGTTTTTTCTGCGCCCTGTCCCAGCTGATCAATTTGTACGGGCCGGAACCCATGGCGGCAGCATAAAGCGATGAATCTTCCTTTTTCATATTATGTGTTTTCCACCATTCTTTTGATGTTCCATCCCACATGCCTTTCTGCTTTATGCAGCAGTTTTTATCAAGGATAGCTGAAAAAGATGCGTACTGAGCCATAATATTTAAAAATGGCGGAAATACCTTTTTAAGATGAAATATAACCAAGTCACCTTTAACTTCAACTACCGGTTCAATAATATCTCTGTAAAAACTTTCCAGTTTGTCGGTATATTGAGGCTTCACATTACCTTTATCATCAAAGATTTCATTCCAGGGTTTACCAAGATATTTTTCAACCATAGGCTCAAGGCCGTTTGAATTTAACAATGGGTCGAAGAATATCCAGGTAGGCCCGCCTAGCGGAGAAAAGACAAGCGCTCTTCTAAAGGAATACGCCACATCCTCGGCAGTTAAATCATCCCCGCTCCAGAACTTTATTCCTTTTCTTATTTTAAATATATAAGTTTTTCCACCGTCTTTTATACCGCCGTTTTTTATCGTCGGTACTTCAAGAGAAACTCTCGGCAGGAATTCTTTTACGCTTGAGCCTTTGTATTCGAGGAGCATATCATACATATTTAAAATTACTTCAGCGCCTGCTGTTTCATAATCAAAATGGGGATCAAGCGAATCCGGTTCGCCGATTGTCAGATTAACTATTGTATCCTGTCCCGTTTTGCTGAAGATATTTGAAAAGGATGTAGTAAATATTAAAATCGAATAAATAAAAATTACACCAGATATTTTAAAATTTCGAAATTTTCTCATAATAACCCTCTTTTATTCAATTTTAATATTGACATAAGTTTTAGATCAAATAAGTTGTTAAATTAAAACTACGAAAGGTTTCTATACTAAAGCCTTTACACCATAATTATTGAGTATATTTTCTATTAACCGGGGGTTTTTGTCAATATATGTCAAATATAACCGGAATTTATTAATTACTTAAATAATCTTGTAGAAATCTTTAGAAATTCCTATCTTCAAATTCTCATCAAATTCAACTATTCCCCTATTCTTTAAAGAATCAATTATTTCAAAATATGATTTAATATCAAGGCCTGAAAGTGCTCCATAACCTTTATTAACTGAGTCGCTGGTTTTATACCCGATTATTATCTCTCTAAAACGGTCTATATCAAACTTATTATTAGGAGAAAAACAGGAAATCAATTTTTTTTCAATTTGATCCAACTTCTTTTTATGAAAACCGGCTTTCTTTTCAAGGCAATAATCGCATATTCCGCAATCTTCTCCGGCTTCGCCGAAATAATGTCTGATAAATCCTGTTCTGCAAGATGAAGATGAAATGAAACGTTTCATTACAAGTACTTTTCGGAAGGCAATATTTCTTTTTTTCAAATATGCATTCCTGAATTTTTTTATATTTTTAGGTTCATCAATTCCAAGCATATTACTTAAATTATCAATTTTGTCTTTTTCAACATCTTTTAAATCTTTCTTGTTGAATAAATTTATAATATCTTTCCATTCGGGATAGAAATCCGAAACTATTGAATTCAATCCTTTATAATCAGTAAGATGTACTAATATTTCCGCTTCCGATACCTGACCGTCCCTTCCTGCTCTTCCTATTTCCTGATAGTATTCTTCTATTTCGATAGGAATATCAAAATGAAAAATTTTCCGGATATCTTTTTTGTCTATTCCCATACCAAAAGCCGATGTTGCAATAATAATATTTTTCCTGCCGCTAATGAATAAATCCTGATTGGCTTCCCTTTCTAATTTTGTTAAACCTGCATGGTATATCGTACTTGAAAATCCGCTGGATTCAAGCAGATAGGACAGATTATTACACATATACTTCGATGTTGTATAAATTATTGTGCTATTTTCATAATCCAGCCTATTCAGCAGATATTTTATTTTATTATCAATAAAGCTTACCGAAATTTTAATATTTTCCCTGAATGAGCTTTTCTTGAAGATTACCGGATTCTTCAGATACAGATGCCTGATTATATCCTCTGTTATTTCGGGAGTCGCCGTTGCAGTAAAAGCTGCTGTAACCGCTTCTGGAAAATGTTTTAAGAAAAGGTGGATTTTCAAGTAAGAAGGACGGAATGTATTACCCCAGAGTGATACACAGTGGGCTTCATCAACAGCAATAAGTGATACCTTAATCCCTTTATGAATCAATATCATTGAAAATTCAGGATTGATAAGCCTTTCAGGTGTTAAATACAGAATTTTTAAATTTTGTAAATTATCGATTACATTGTTTATTTTATTTGCAGTTCTTGAAGATGAAAGATAATCGCATGACTCAATATGTCTTTCTTCACGAAGGGTTCTAATCTGATCCTTCATCAGTGATATAAGCGGTGTTACAACTAATGTCAGTCCTTCTAGCATAAGCGCGGGAATCTGAAATGTGGCGGACTTTCCCCCGCCTGTTGGAAATATAGCGACGGTATCTTTATGATCAAGAATGCTTTCAATGACATCGAGCTGGAATTCACGGAACTGTAAAATATTAAAAGATTCTCTTGCGATTTTATAAATATTCTGTAATTGAATTAATTTATCCAAAAGTTATCTCCCATAAATATACGGAAGTTTATTTGACAAAGAATTTCATGATTGAAAAAGATATTTGAAAGTCGTATCGATTAAATCCATTAATTCGGGATCGAATTTGCTTTTTTCCATCCTGAGTCTTGATATATATTCTCTATAAGGGCGCTGTTTGTAAGACCATTCGCCGGCCAATATCAATTCAAAATAACTGCAGATACATATCATTTTTCCTAGAAAGGAAATGTCTTCACCGGAAATGCCTTTCGGGGTACCGGTACCGTCATAAAATTCCTCATGCTCGACAATCCCTCTTAATACTTCATCATGAAGCTCATGTTTACTGTTTTCTGATAACACATATTTATAAGATTCGATAGGATGAAGCTGAAAAGTGCCGGTTTTACTTTCATTGATGTCTATTCTTTTCTTCTCAACAATCCAGGCTTCATATTTTAATAGTCCTATATCATGCAGAAGGGCTGAATATATAATATTTTCAAGCATTTTAGCGTCTATCATACCTGATAATATTTTTATCGCATAGGAATGAAATGTTATCATAGCTATAAAGCATGTATTTACCGAGTGTTCGAATAATTTTTTTGAAAAGGATTTAATCTGGGAAAGTTTCCAAACAATATAGTCGCTTTGAGTTAAAACCGATTTCAAATATTTTATAACAAATCCCTTTTTTTCATCTGAGAGATTTTTAAAAGTTTCGGATTTATCAAAAAGCGATAATAAATAACTTACCCATTCTATTCTTTTTTCTTCTGCAATATAATGGGGAACTGTTGTTCTTACCCTTACAAATATATTCAATTTCTCAGGGCATCTTTCCCTTATCTTGGCTATATCTTTTTCTGCCAGAACTTTCTCTGATCCGATCAAAATGTTCATTTTCGAATCCTGAAAAGGTTCCAGAAGCATTAAACTTTTACCTTTCCTAATCTCTGATTCTATTGCGTCAATCGTCAGCAAAAATTCTTCCATCAAAACCTCCGGTACAATTAATACATGCGCGCCCCTGGATGCCAATAATTTTGGTGTCCTGATTATTCTGTATTTATAATTTCGCAACTTTGCGAAAATTATATTGCTGTGGGAAAGTTTATTCAATATATCAGCGCTGTGTATGATAGCTTATTCAGGATTCTTCCGATTCCATCATATAATTCGGGGCTTCTTTTGTAATGATAACATCATGAGGATGAGATTCCCTTAATGATGCTCCGGTAATTTTCATAAACCTGGTTCTGGATTTGAAATCAGAAATTGTAGGCGTTCCGCAATATCCCATTGCGGATTTTAACCCGCCGATAAGCTGGTAGACCACATCTTTCAAATCTCCTTTATACGGTACTCTTCCCTCGATTCCTTCCGGTACCAGTTTCTCCGGTTCATAATCGTCCTGAAAATACCTGGATTTCGATCCTTCTTTCATTGCTCCCAGAGATCCCATTCCCCGGTATGATTTATACCTTCTTCCCTTATAAATCACAAATTCTCCGGGGCTTTCCGTAGTACCTGCAAGTAAATTGCCTATCATAACTGAATCGGCTCCCGCAGCTATTGCTTTCGCAATATCGCCGGAGTATTTTATCCCGCCGTCCGCAATAAGAGGTATGCCGTACTTTTTTGTGGCGGAATAAACATCCATAATAGCGGTAATCTGGGGAACGCCTATTCCGGCAACAACGCGGGTTGTACATATCGAACCGGGGCCTATTCCAACTTTAACCGCATCCGCTCCGGCTTCTATCAAATCTTCTGCGGCTTGCGCAGTCGCAATGTTTCCCGCAATAATATTCTGCCCCGGGTATTCTTTTCTTATAATTTTTAACATATCAATGACTTTTCTATTATGCCCATGCGCTGTATCTATAACAATAACATCAACCTCAGCCTCTATGAGCTTTCTCACCCTTTCCATCTCAATATCACCTGTTCCAACTGCTGCACCTACCCTGATCCGGCCATTTTCATCCTTGGTGGCATCCGGAAACTCGGCTATTTTAGTAATGTCTTTTAAAGTTATCAAACCGGTAATTTTATTGCTTTTATCAACTATCGGAAGCTTTTCAACCCGTTTCTCCCTCATTATTTCGCTTGCTTTTTTTAAATCAACCTCGCCCTCATATGTTACCAGATATTTCCTTGGGGTCATAATATCTTTAATAGGTTTTACCCCGCTTTTGTCCGATTCGAAAAAATCAAGATCGCGTCTTGTTATGATTCCCATTAATTCATTGTTTTCATTCACAACAGGAATTCCGGAAATGTGGTATTGGTGCATTACATCCCTTACATCCTTCACCTTTTTATCGATAGTAAGTACAATTGGATTTGATATGACAATGTTTTCAAAACGTTTTACCTTTTTAACCTCTTCAACATGCTTCTCTATCGGAAAATTCCTATGTATTATTCCTATGCCTCCAAGCTGTCCGATAGCGATAGCCAGGTTTGATTCGGTTACTGTATCCATTGCTGACGAAACAATCGGGATCTTCAATTTAATATTTTTAGTAAGGTACGATGCTGTATTTGCTTGAGTAGGAATAACTGATGACTTGTTCGGTATGATCAATATATCGTCAAAAGTCAATCCCTCACGCTGTGTATAAAACTTATTATTAATATATTCTTCTTCCATATTTTCCCTCCAATTATAGTCACTAGCCGCCTCATTAGCTTTATGAACTAATTCAGGCCCAAAACATCTTCAATCTTATATAAACCCTTACCATTTTTAACAATATACTTTGCGGCTTTTACGGCACCTCTTGCCAATGTTTCACGGGAGGTCAACTTATGGGTAATCTCAATTCTTTCACCGATACCAAGAAAATTGACGGTATGGTCGCCGACAATGTCTCCGCCCCTGATTGCTGACATGCCGATTTGTTTGCCAGGCCTTTCACCGGTAATTCCTTCCCTGCCGTATATCACGTCATTGGTATGATAAACCTCTTTTAATATATTGAGAAGCTTTATCGCTGTACCGCTCGGTGCGTCTTTTTTCAACCTGTGGTGGGCTTCCACTATTTCAACATCAAAGCCTTCGTCCAGTATTTCTGCAGCAAGGCGGGTCAATTTTGCAATAAGGTTAACACCGATGCTGTAATTCGGTGACCAGATTACAGGTATCAATTTTCCCGCTTCCCGGATTAAATTCATTACTTTATCATCCAGGCCTGTTGTTCCAATAACAAGGGCTATTTTATTATTAACTGCGATTTCTATATTTTTTTCTGAAGCCTTCGGTGATGAAAAATCTATTATTGCATCGCATTCAGTGGCATATATTTCGGGATTGCCGGTTATAGCAATACCAATATTTCCAATACCGGCAAAAATGCCGGCATCCATCCCGATATATTGCGAATCTGCGGCTTCAAGAGCTCCGGCTAGCTTTAATTCCTTATCCCCTTCAATAACTTTGATTACAGTTATTCCCATTTTGCCCGCTGCGCCGGTAACGGCAATTCTCAGCATATTTTGCTCCCAAAAAATAATAAACTAAGTTTAATATTAAAACGATCAATTTAAGTTTAAATTATAAAGAACAAATGTCAATAAATCAATTACTTATCACGACACATTGTGATAAAATTTCATAATTGAATAATGTTATTTTTTTAAAATGGTAATCTTTTGTATTTCTTTTTTCCTCGTATCTTTTTCAACAAAAATCTCTTCTCCTGTAAAAGGGTCAATGCCGGTATAGTGCATAAGTGCGGAATATGTGGAAGGCGTGGGCATGAATATTTGAACCTGTTCAGGGTTGATATGAAGCCGGTTTTTTAGCAGTAACAATAATTTCTGCATATCTTTTTGAGTGCAGCCTGGATGAGCGGCAATAAAATAATAAGTCAGGAATTGATTTTTTCCATATTTTTGATTAGTCAGGTCGAATATTTTCTTAAATTCCAACAGAATATCGATATCGGGTTTACCCATCATTTTTAGTATATTATCCTCGCTGTGTTCCGGTGCTACTTTCAACTGACCTGAAATATGGTAATTGATTAATTCAGTCAAATATTCAATTCCGTATGCTTTATCTTCCAAAATCATATCGTATCTGACACCGGAGTTAACAAAAGCCTTTTTTAAGGGTTTTCCCATGACTTCAAAATTGCGAATTTCATTCAAAAGTTCGATTTGCTTTTGATGACTGATATTTAAATTGACGCAAATATCGGGATACAGGCATCTTTTGTCAATGCAGTGAAATTGAGCCTTCTGATTATCAGTCATTTTTCCGTATTTCATACAACCGGTACCGTACATATTTGCCGTTGGGCCTCCGACATCCTGAATATAACCCTTGAAATCGGGAAGTTTCATAATACCGGATATTTCTTTTAAAATTGAAGATTTACTACGATCAGAAATAATTCTTCCTTGATGGACGGTAATCGAACAGAAGTTGCATTCGCCGTAGCATCCCCGGTGTGTTGTTACAGAAAACCTTATTGTATCAAGAGCCCTGACTTCTCCTGATTTGTTGTAGTATGGATGTAAATTTCTTTCATAATCCAGTTCATAAACCGAATCCAGCTCTTCCCGGCTTAGTAATTCTGCGGGAGAATTTTGTATAAGCCACCGACTGCCCGTTTTTTGGATAAGGCCTTTCGATGAAAATCCGTCATTATTTTGATAAAATTTATTAAACATTTCTATAAACAATTTTTTATTTTCCGAAGCTTCCTCAAATGACGGAAGATTAATATAACCCATCTTCTCGATCTTATCGGAATCATTTTCAATATAGCTTATTCCTTTGATACCACGGTAATCCTCGTTATTCTTTAATTTATGCGCCAGTTCAAGAACAGCTTTCTCCCCCATCCCGTAAACAATGATATCCGCTTTTGCATCAAAAAGAATTGGCCTGCGGATACAATCGTCCCAGTAATCGTAATGGCTGATACGCCGTAGACTGGCCTCCAGCCCTCCGAGAACAAGCGGTTTTGTGTTTTTAAAATATCTTCTTATTAGATTGGAATAAACGATAACGGCACGATCAGGCCTTCTATTGTTGATTCCCCCGGGGGTTAAATCATCCTTAAGGCGTTTTTTCTTTAATGCTGTATAGTTTGAAACCATCGAATCCATGCATCCGCCAGTGATGCCCCAGAAAAGCCCCGGTTCTCCCAGCCTTGTAATATCGGCCGGGCTTCCGGTATCCGGCTGAGCGATTATTCCAACGCGGTAACCCGCTTTAAGAAGGACTTTTCCTATTACAGCGGCGCCGATATGAGGGCTATCGATATATGCATCACCGGTTACTATAATAATATCAAGGTTTTCCCACCCAAGTTCAATGATTTCTTCTTTTGTTGTTGGTATATACATGAATCCTGTTTCCTGCCGGTTCGAACTGCCAATAATTATAGCATAAAAGAGCATATGCCACAAATAATCAATTCTCTCAGTTTTACTGATTTCCAAATAAAGCCGACCTGTACCGCACAATGCGGTATGGAACGTCAGTTCTTCGAACCCAAACAACAATTGGTACAGGATGCGCTTGTTAATTTTCTTTATTATGAATGATATTTATTTTCATTATTTTCCGATGATTAATAAATGACTTATAAATATTTATTATTTTTTTTTATAATATTATCAATATCCTCAAGATTGGATTTTGCCGCAGAAGTAAAGAATACTGTTGAAGAAATGAACTATCCTGTTCTTGAACCGGATGGACATAAAGCAAAGATTAATAAAATCATCTTTACAGATGATGAAAAATATCTTGTTTCCTGTAGTGATGATAAAACAATCAGGGTCTGGAATATTGAAACAGGTGAAAATGTTCGTACATTCCGCGGTTTTGTAGTCGAAGGATATACGGGAATGGTTTATTCAATTGCATTATCACCGGACAACCGCTATATTGCCGCAGGAGGATGGTTCCCGGAAGACAGCGTGAGGATTTATGATTTTAATAGCGGTAATATTGTCAAAATCCTTAGGGGCAACAAAGATGTTCTTCATAATCTTTCATTTTCCAGTGATGGAAGATATCTTGCTTCATGCGCGCATGACGGCAGCGTGCTTGTCTGGAATATCGATGCAGCCACGATCGGGAATTCAAAACTTCTTTATAACTTTCACCGGCAAAATAAGCCGGTTTATAATATTTCTTTTAACTCTAACAGCAGTCTTCTGGCTTCAGCATCTTATGACCATTCAATCATAATATGGGACCTCAACAGCGGAAATCCGGTTCAGATTATAACAAATGTTTTTACAAATGAGGTATATGGTGCCGAATTCTCACCATCTGAAACAATTTTTGCAGCTTCAGGTTTTGATGGGACCGTAAGGCTTTTTAATTTTAACGAAGCTGCAAAGAATATAAATTTACCCGGTAAAATCATCAGTCAAGTCAATTTGAATTACACCCAGGAAATTAAGTTTATCCCTGATAGTAAATATCTCCTTTACAGCGGTTCTTATTCAATGAAAGACAATGATCAATGGTTTTTCCCCATTTTTTTCTACAATGTTGAAACAGGTAAAACCGATAAAATGTTTTTAATGCATAATAATACTGTAAGATCGATCGCTGTTTCAAAAAGCGGAAGTTGGATTGCATCTACAGGCGGTAATGATAATGAAATTTATATTTATGATAAAAACCTTGAAATCAAAAGAAAAATAGCCGGGAGCGGAAAATCGGTTTTTTCTGTTGCCTTCGGTAACGATAATGGAAAAATCTATTTCGGTACGAAGAATGATGGTAAGACTTATTTAGCCGAAAGTACCATCGATAAGTCATTTTCTTTTATGGATTTCGTGCTTCAGAACGGCTCAGACAGTTATTACCATAGGATTTATACTTTAAGCGGTAACAGATTTTTTAATTTTGAATTCAAACTTTTCAACGGGACAATTTTCATCGGAAGCAATATTATAACACTGCCGGACAGCTATGACACAATCCGATGTTACAGCCTGACTCCCGATGGTAAATTCGCTATAATCGGGTCGGATTTTAAACTTGCAAAAGCGGATGCAGAAACCGGGAAAATTATCGGCTTTTTTACAGGGCATGAAGGCCCGGTCTGGAGCATTAGCGTAAGCCTTAACGGTAAATACATGGCGTCTGGTTCGGACGACCAGACTATCAAAATCTGGGATTTAGAAAACATGAAGCTTATAACAACGCTATTTGTCAGTACAGGCGGAGAATGGATAATCTGGACAACGGAAGGCTTTTTTTACTGCAGTAAAAACGCGGCAAGATTCCTTAAAATTATACATAATCAGGGATACGACAAAGAATCTATTGTTGAAAGCGCAGATTCTGAAAGTTATACAAAGAAATATTACCAGCCCGAAAAAATAAAAAGTCTTCTGTCGGATGTATTCAAGTTTAAAGTTGACACAATAACTCCTGCCTTTAAAAAAGAAGAGAAAATAACAAACAGCAGGGAAGACATCATCCCCGACAACCTCCCCGATTTTTAACAAGCGTGCCGCTTGATCCAAATGAAAAAGAAGAAGCCCAATTAATTGCTGTTTTATTGAAATTTCTCCAGTTAAGTTCTCCGCTGAACCAATCATCAATATTATTTTTCATTTTAATATTAACCCATTTGTTATGAACATAATATTTACTTTATAAGACCGAAAACCGGTCATTATTGATTCCATAAGGAAATTACCGTCGCTAATCCAGTAACCTCTCATAAAAGATGAATAATTTGTATAATCTTTTTTTATGTAGTTTCCCTCCAGTCCGATCTGGTAATCTAAAGATTCATGAGTAGGACCTCCTACTAAATTGAGGACGCACTCATTAGTATTAAAAGAAAATCTAATATACATTATATTCTAGTTATTTGTATTCATTTTTATTTGTTTACCGGATATCATTCCGGTAATATCTTGAAGATAAAACGAATATATAGGCAGGTTGAATATGTTTGTCACAGGTATATTTATTGATCATAACTACTGAAGAATGAGTTGCTGGTTTTATTAACCGACGGTGTGATTGAGCAGATTGGCAAGGATGGTAGGGAATACCCGCTTTCAAGGCATGAAAATAAGACCTGAATGACATAAAAATTTTCCGATCCGGCCAGCCTCAAAATGACGATATAACATTTATTTTACTGAAAAATACAAACAAAAATATTCATCGGCAAATTTAAAAATCAGACAAAAAAATCCTCTGTATTAAAATTATACTATTACAGGTATTCCCTATATCCTGAAATTTGATTATAATTATAGAAATAGATCGGTATTATATTTGGAGCGCCTTATGTTTATTATTAAAATTATTTTTGAAATTCTGTTGATTATCTGGCAGATTCCCCAGCTCCTTATTTCATTAATCCCGCTTTCGATATTCTTCTTTACAAAAAAAATAAACAGGGTGGAACACTATAAAAGCAGTTTCCTTTTATTCATTAATCTGAATGAGAATGTCGGGGCTTTTTGCTACGGAAAATTCATTTTTATAAGGGACGGGATGAGTGCAAAAGATCAAAATGAAGTTTCAAGGCATGAATATGGGCACAGTATTCAATCGATGATCCTGGGCCCTTTTTATATTTTTGCAGTCATTGTTCCATCAATATTCCGGTTTGTTAAGTATTATAAAATGGCCCTCAAAGCCGGTTCAAAAAACGACTATGACAATATCTGGGCGGATTACTACAAAGGCTATCCCGAGGACTGGGCAGATAAACTGGGCGGAAATTCATAAGTTGCCTTCTCTTGACAGAATCACATACTTGGAATTAATATATAATCAACGGAGAATAATGTGAAAAAAGACAATATCAGCGAGATATACTCAGCCCTTGATACGGCAAGGATCGAACTGCCAGAATATATAACAAGGATTTCCGCGGGTTTTCCATCGCCGGCAGACGATTATGTGGATAGAAAGCTGGATTTGAACGAATTCCTTATACGTCATCCGGCCGCCACATTTTATGTAAGGGTGATCGGCGATTCGATGAAGAACGCTGGAATAAACTCCGGCGATCTTATCATTGTGGACAGGGCTATTGAAGCAGCAAACAACAGGATCGTTCTTGCCGTCGTAAACGGAGAGTTCACTGTTAAGAGATTCGTTACCAGGGATAAAAAAGTTTTCCTTGTTCCAGAAAACCCGGATTATAATGAAATAATTGTGACAGAGGATATGCAGTTTGAGGTCTGGGGCGTTGTCACAAACGTAATCCACGAGGTGTAGCGGTATGTGCGGAAGATTCGCCCAGTTCAACCAGGGTATCGAGGGAAAATTCCAGGCCAAACCTAAGAAAAATACCGGAGAGCTTTTATTTAATTTCAATTACGCGCCCGGCAATAATATAAAGGCGATAGTCAAAGAGGGCGAGCGGTATATTGTTAATTACAAATGGGGTTTAACCGCAGACTGGACTATCCAAAAAAAACTAAATATTATAAATATCCGAAGCGATACACTAACAGAAAAAAACTCATTCCAGGATTTATTCAGGAATAAACGCTGTCTTATTATCGCCGACGGCTTCTACGAGTGGAAAAAAAGCGAATCCGGCAAAATTCCTTATTATATAACAATGAGGAATAAAGAAACTTTCGCTTTTGCCGGATTATGGAACAGCTGGATAAATACCGCCGGTATAGAAATTTTGTCCTGCGCAATAATAACGACAGGCGCCAACGAGCTAGTCAGGAGAATCCATGATCGTATGCCGGTTATAATTCCGGAATCAGGCTATGACTTCTGGCTTGACAATACATCGTTCAATAAGGAAAAACTTGAGGTTTTGCTTGCACCTTGCGATCCGCAGCTGATGGATATGTACGAGGTCTCAGGTAAGGTAAATTATATAAAAACAAGCACATCCGATTTAATCCAGCCTGTTAAAAACGATAATTTATTCCAGGATTAAAAATGAATAATATAAAGAAACATATATTCGCTCTGGTAGACTGCAATAATTTTTACGCTTCCTGTGAAAGGGTTTTCAATCCAGCTATTGAAAAAAAGCCTGTTGTAATAATGTCAAATAACGACGGATGCGCCGTCGCCATGTCGAACGAGGCCAAGACCATCGGAATAAAGATCGGAACGCCTATATTCCAGATGCAGGAACTTGTAAAAAAATACGACATTCAGGTTTATTCCTCAAATTACGCTTTATATGGAGATATGTCCAGCCGCGTTATGAATGTGATATCCGAATTCTCTCCGACTGTTGAGTTTTATTCGATCGACGAAAGCTTCCTGCTGCTTGATGGAATTAACTGTGATATGAATAATTACGGAAGAAAGATCAAAAAAACCGTAAAACAGTGGACGGGTATTCCTGTTTCCGTAGGGATCGCAGGAACAAAGACCCTTGCCAAAATCGCCAACAGGATCGCGAAGAAAGATGCCCAGTATAACGGTGTTCTTGATCTGACCGCCCACGCCGATATCGATGATTTTTTGAAAAAGGTCGCTGTTGAGGATGTCTGGGGAGTAGGATGGCAGAATACTAAAAAACTCAACAATTATGGCATACATACAGCCCTCGAACTGAAAAACGCCCCTGATCCCTGGATACGCCAGTACCTTGGCGGAATTGTAGGCTTGCGAACCATCTGGGAACTCCGCGGTATTTCCTGTATAACGCTTGAACTCGTCAGATCAGACAAAAAGCAGATCATATCCTCGAGGTCATTCGGAAAAATGGTGACTTCCATTGACGGATTGATTGAAGCCGTTTCAACCTACACAACGCGGGCAGCGGAAAAATTACGAAGGCAGAATTCCCTTGCCGCAGAGTTGCAGTTATTTATCGGCACAAACCGTTTCAAGGACGAACCCCAGTATTTCAACACAGCGTCGTACAGCCTCCCTAACCCGACTTCCTATACACCGGAGCTGATAAGCCACGCCGTAAGCCTTCTTCAGAAGATTTACAGGGAAGGTTTCAGGTACAAAAAAGCCGGAATTGTTTTGTCAGAGATCATCCCCGAAAAGGAAGCGCAGGAAAGCCTCTTTTTTAACCGGGAAGCCTTTGAAAAAAAAGCCGGCCTGATGGACACGGTCGACCGCCTGAACACGAAATATGGGAGTAATACTCTTACCTACGCCAGCAGCGGCCTTGTGAATCCCTGGCAGATGCGCAGGGAAAGCCTTTCCTTCCGGTATACAACCCACTGGAACGAAATACCGGTTGTGTTTATATGATCTTTTCTTTTACTGAAATTCAAATTTACCACAGAGGCACGGAGGTTTGGTATTAGTTTGCTGGTTAATAAAATAATAATGTTTTGCCTATCCCCAAATCTTACTTGCCCCCCGCAGCATTAACGCCATTTCTGATTGAGCCTATATTTGGATAAAAATGAATCTTGGTATAAAAATCGTTGTTATTCAACATTAACATAGTCTAAACAAGCTTGAGGGTTTTGTCACGACGACAAAAACCGAGGAATCAGTACAAGGAAGTACTGATGACTAGGCGGTAATTAAAAAGAGACGTTTGAGAAAAATGTTGAATAACAACACCTTAATAATTAAAAACCGCTTCACATGAAATGGTGTTCATGCGAAGGGGCGATTCTTTCTCTGATTACTCTCTTTCTGATCGTTCAGAAAGAGAGTAATAAAGCCACCTTGCCGTGGCTTTACGGCAAAATTATTCATAAATTTGTTGACTATCAAATATAATATGATTATTTTTCCTTTAAAAAGAACAATATAGGGGGACATTATGAAAGCTATCGATCCCGTATGCAAGATGGAAGTAGATACCGATACGAATTTAAAGACCGAATACGAAGAACAAACTTATTACTTCTGTTCAAAAGGCTGCATGGATGATTTTACTGAGAACCCGGAAGAGTATTTAAAAGAATAATTATAATAAGAATTATATATTTCCATTTAAAATTTTTCAATTCGCAATAATTCAATTATGTTTCTTATGTTTATGTTAATTTTAGATTACTTCCGATCAAAAATCATTCTAATCCTTTTTTAATTTCTATGTTTTACTAATTATTTTTAATAAACAACTCCGAGCTTATTAAAAGCAAATTGAATATTGTCCATTGACTTCTTCATTAAAATATGATTAATTTTTTATTATAAAACAATAGGGGAAATTTTATGCAAATAAAGTTATTTATAATATTAATCATAGCTCTTATTATTCCCGAAATGGTCTTCGCGCCTGGTATGGGCGGAAACGGGGGTATGATGAGCGGAAATGGTTATATGAGTGAAATCAAGGAAAAGACGGGAAAAGTCCGGTCAGTAATATCCAGATTACGAAAGGAACAGGGTTTGAATGAAGGACAGTCTATAGATCCTGATAAATCAAGTCCCGGGCTTTTAAGTGAGCTTGGAGATGCAGTTATGGATGACCCCGAAGGAAATTCCAGAGAACATGAATGGATGAAAAAAATGCTGGGCGGGGAAGGCGCCAAAATACTTGAAAGTTTGAATGTTCAGGTCGGATACCGCTTTATTCTCGGTTTACCGATCGGGACATCAGGCAGTTACAGCAATATGATATTTTTTTACGAGAGTTTTTATGGAAATAATCCGTATATACCTGAATTGTCCTTAGGTTCATTTTTGGGAATGGGTACACTTATGGACATCAGCTGGATTCTGGATTACAGGTTTGCCGAATATTTAAATCTTACAAGAGATGAGGTAAAAAAGATAACTGAATTGAAACTTTTTTATGAAAAAGAGACCGATCAATTAAACTTGCAGATTCTTAATAAACGGCATCAGATTTTTGATCTCTGGTCTTCGGAAAATCCCGATGAAGAAAAAATAAAAAATGATGATAAAGAAGTATTAAGTCTTATATCTGCCGTTTCGGAAAAGGAAACGGAATACAGGATTAAAGTTCTGCAGATTTTAACACAGGAACAGAAGAAAAAAATGGATTACAATAATATTATGAATTTTCAAAACAAAAATTTAAAATAATAAGCCATTATCACTCTTCAGGATGAAAACAATCTAAAAATTTATCTTATTAAAATTACACCAATAATTCATATATAATAACTTATATTTAGAAGGTTCTTTAGATGAGGATTTCCACAAATAAAATCTCTTATAAAGGAAAAGGAACTTTCCAGGATTGATCCGTTAACTGGTCTGGCAAATAGGGCTTTTTATGAATACGCGGCTAATGAAATTATAGATATCAACTGTTATTATCATCCGGTTACAATCTTTTATCTGGATTGTGATAATTTCAAATAAATAAATGATAAATTTGGTCATTCCAAAGGCGATGAATTATTGAAAGCTATAGCAAATACAATTCAATTATCAATCAGGAACTCAGATATCGCGTCCAGGTTGGGCGGCGATGAATTCTGCATTTTAATGCCTGAAACCGGAGTTTCTTACAATAAAGAAAATGTAATGTCATTCAATAAATCAGGCTTCCACAACTCTTACCGATAGAAATTTTGTATCTCTGGAAATCGAATCGAATATATCATTGCCCCGAACATTTATAGTTATCATTTCCGCCGGTCTTGCATAGTTTTCACTGTAAGAATGTATCACTTTATTTCCATCAGTGATATCTATCCAGACTTTATTCTCAAAAACATTGCCGACTCTCAGTTCCATTTGGAAAGAACCATCTTTAACCTGATCGATGTTAATCTGCTGGGGAACAAGAGTTCTGACATTACTCCCCGGCAAAAGCCTGATTGATAAGCCGGATTTATCAATTTTCCCTATCGAAAAAAGCGCGGCATTCCTGCCCGCCGTATAACCTGCCTTGCTGACATAATCGACAAGGTCATAAATTGTTACAACATTTCCCGCCGCAAAAATACCTGGAATGTTTGTCGCCATTGCCTCGTCCACATTAGGCCCTCCGGTTAACGGGTCCAGTTCGACCCCGGCTTTTTTCGAAAGCTCGTTTTCAGGTATCAAGCCGACCGATAATAAAACGCTGTCGCAGGGAATAAATTCTTCAGTACCGATAATAGGATTTAAGCTATCGTTTACTCGTATTGTCTCAACGCCTTCTACACGCATAATTCCGGTTATTCGCTTTATTGTTGTACCAAGCTGAAGAGGGATTTCAAAATCCTGTAGGCATTGAACATAGTTCCTCCGAAGACCTGTAAGGAAAGGCATTATCTCAAGAACTTTCTTCACTTTCGCCCCCTCCAGGATAAGCCTTCTTGCCATTATCATCCCGATATCACCTGAGCCAAGTATGACAAATTCTTTCCCTGGCATATACCCTTCGATATTGACCATCCTCTGTACCATTCCCGCGGTATATACCCCTGCAGGCCTGCTACCCGGAATCCTGACCTGCGCCCTTGTCCTTTCCCTGCATCCCATCGCCAGAATAATGGCTCCGGCCTGAAATTCGAGATAACCGTCAAAGCTGTTAGCGGCATATATTTTCCTGGAGGATGTAATATCCAGTACCATTGTATCAAGCAGCAATTCAATACCTATTTCAGACGACTCATCTATGAATTTTTGAGCATAAGCAGGGCCCGGAAGGTCTTTCCTGAATATTACGGAACCGAAGCCGTTATGGATGCATTGAGGGAGAATCCCGCCTAATTTGTCATCTCTTTCAATTATAAGCACATCCCCGGCGCCCGCTCTTTTAGCTTCTATTGCCGAGGCCATTCCTGCAGGCCCTCCGCCGATTACTATCACACCATATTTACTTTTCACTTAGGACTCCATTCGCTTATAACAAGGCGTTTATTTTGTCTATAATGCTGGATCTTTTGTCCCTCGGAATACAATCTCTGATCCTTTACCTTTTTTTGTTACATCTGAAACCGGTATTCCAAGCTCGTTTGAAAGTATATCTATTACTCTCGGCGTATCGAAAGCACCTTGGCATCGTCCTGTTCCTAGCCAGGTTCTACGCTTGATTCCGTCATATGTCCGCGCGGGCACAAGAGAATGAATGGCATCAATGATCTCCCCCTCCATAATCTCTTCGCACCGGCAGACAATCCTGCCGTAAGAAGGGTTCTTTTTTATCAACTCCGCTTTTTCCTTATGCGAGAGTTTGTGAAATGAAGGTTTTGTCCTACGTAGTGGATTCCATTTCGACTTTGGTTTCATACTAAAACCGGATTCAGCCAATAAATTTATAACCATAACCGCAATAGCAGGAGCTGATGCGAAACCGGGTGATTCTATTCCACCTAAATTGATAAACCCTTCAATGTTTTTCGGGATTTCTATTACAAAATCCCTGTCGGCATTTCCCCTGGCCCGGATACCTGAGTACATAGCGATCACATCACGTATATTCAGCGATGGAACAAGTTTCCTTGCCCCTTCGATTATTTCATTCAGTCCTTCCGTTGTTGTCGAAGGATCACTTTTATTATCTATTTCCATTGCGTTAGGCCCTATCATTACATTGCCATGGACAGTAGTCGAAACAAGAATTCCTTTACCTTTTTCTGTCGGTACGGGAAACAAAATATTATTCAGGCTGAATTTCGATGCATCAAAAATCAGGTATTCACCTTTCCTGGGGGTTATTTTAAATTCCGGGCGCAAATTCGCTTTATGCATAACATCATCTGAATAAAGCCCTGCACAATTTATAACCCACTTTGAAGCATAATCTGTAAGGTTTGTTCTAATACCGGTTATTCTGCTGCCATCAAATATGAAATCCTCAAACTTTGTATTAAAATTAATTTTAACGTCATTCATAACGGCATTTTCCGCTGCTGCAAGAACAGCACCGAAGGGGTCGATAACGCCTGCGGTAGGTGTCCATAAAGCCCCGCTAACTCCCGGATTGATAATCGGCTCTTTATTGAGAAACTCATTCCTTTTCAGGATTTTCATCATCGGGACGCCATTATTGACTCCCTTTTCATAGAGATTCTGAAGCTTTTTGAATTCTTCCTGGCCAAATGAGACAACATAGCTTCCTGTTCTTTTGAAAGGAATATCAAGTTCGCCTGCCAGGTTTTCCCATAATCTATTACCCTCAACATTTAGTTTCGCTTTAAGGCTTCCAGGCTCAGGATCATAACCAGCGTGTATGATGGCGCTGTTTGCCGAACTTGGGCACATTCCGACATCTATCTCTTTCTCAATCATCAGGATGTCCAGTTCATACCCTGAAAGGTATCTTGCTACCATTGAGCCTATAATTCCGGCACCTATGATTATTATATCATATTGTTCCATATTAATTCCTGATTTCAAACTAGCATCAATTTTGAAGGTCTGATTTCTCTCTTAAAGGGATCCAGAACAAAACCCGATTCTTCAAGCGTTACCGAACCGATAAGAGCTTCTTCATCATTTTCACCAAGTATTACAGGTGTATGACCTTCATAGCCAAGAATTTCAATATGACATTCCGAAACACAACGTTTGATTTTTGTTCCATCCGCTAGAATAAATTCAAGTTTTCTTTTAGGATTCAGATTTATTTTCTCCCAAACCAATTTTGGAATTAACGTATATGTTGCGCCGCTGTCGACAAGAAAATCAACAGCAACAGAAGGTCCGCCATTTGAAACAGTCCCTTTAACATAAATTATTCCCATAGTTTTGCTCCTTTAGTTCCGGTATGTTTTTTATATTATTAATTATAGATTAAACTGTATATAATGGTCAAGGATCTAATGGCAAAAGATCAAAACCGGAAGGTTAGTCGTCAGGTTCTATCATCGAAAATTGACAAACCGACTGTCGGCTAAAATACTAATAATTGACAAAATTTTCAGATTTATATAAAATAAGAGCCTTTATTATAATGTTTGACATAAGATGATATGCTGTTATTAATTTATATTTTTGCTTGCCGAACCAAAGGAGCGCGCTTGTTAAAAGCCTGCAAAAACCTTTTGCTGCAGGAATAAAGCGTAAGTATGATTATTACGACAAATTTAAATGTTGACTTTCGACTGACGGCTGATGACTAATTATAGGAGGTGAACGTGGGTTACCAGATGGTTGTTTTAGTAAAACAGGTACCAGATACGCATAATATTACAGGTCAGGCGATGAAAGAGGATGGAACGGTAAACCGCCAGGCTCTTCCGGCAATATTTAACCCAGAAGATTTAAATGCCCTAGAAGAGGCGATTAAAATTAAGGAAGAATACGGTGGAAAAGTAACGGTGATTACTATGGGTCCTCCTAACGCGGCTCAGGTCCTTAGAGATTCACTTTTCAGAGGCTCTGACGAAGTTATTCTTATATCTGACAGGATATTCGCAGGAGCCGATACTCTGGCGACATCTTATGCGCTTGCGCAGGCAATCAATAAAATCGGTAAGACCGATATTGTTCTTTGCGGAAGGCAGGCCATTGACGGTGATACCGCACAGGTCGGCCCACAGACAGCAGAAAAGCTAAAAATTAACCAGATTACTTGCGTGAATAAAATTATGGAATTAAAAAAAGATTCCATTACGGCTGAAAGGTCGATTGAAGGCGGATATGAAATAATAAAAGCTAAACTGCCGATTCTCCTTACAATCACAGCGGAAGCGAATACACCGCGCCCGCCATCTGCCAAAAAAATTCTGGCCTACAAACATGCAATGACCCCGCTTGAAGCAGAGAATTTAGACGAGGAGTATCTTAATGCCAATGAGATCGACAATTCCAACATTATCATAAAACTCTGGGGTCATGATAATATAAATGCAAATCCGGAACAGTGCGGCCTGGCCGGCTCCCCTACAAAAGTTAAGGAAATAGAGAGCGTTGTGCTGGAGGCTCAGAATTTCAAACAGATTGAGAATACAAAAACCGGCCTTGAATCTCTGGTTAGAGAATTGATAGCCGAACACATCATAGGATAAGGGGTTCAAAATGAAAACTAACGAAGTTTGGGTTTATATAGAACAAAATAACGGAAAGATCGCCGACGTCAGTCTGGAACTTCTGGGTAAAGGAAGCGAACTTGCAGGCAAGCTTAAAGTCAAAACAGGCGCAGTTTTAATAGGCGATAATGTAAAATCACTTGCTGCAGCATTGTTCAGTTATGGTGCAGATAAAGTCTATTTATCCGAAAATACTTTATTAAAAAATTACTTAACACTGCCTTATGCAAATATTGTAGTAAATCTTGTTAAAGAATACCAGCCCCAGATTGTTTTATATGGAGCAACGACAACCGGAAGAGATATCGCTCCCCGTATTGCTTCGGAGCTCAGGGTGGGACTTACGGCAGACTGCACAAATTTGAAGATCGGTGATTTTGAAAAAAAATCAAAGGATGAAACTAAAGAATATAAAGATATTCTCTATCAGATACGCCCGGCTTTCGGAGGCAACATCATCGCTACTATAGTCAGCCCGGATCACAGGCCTCAGATGGCTACTGTCCGTGAAGGCGTTATGAAAATGAATTCTCAAAATTCATCCCGTAAGGGTGAAATCATAGAGAATCAGCCGGTTCTACCGAAAGAGTTATTTATTTCTGATATTGTAAAACGTATTCAGCAGGAAAAAACAGTTGACCTTAAATCCGCGGGTATTATAGTATCCGGCGGTATGGGTGTCGGTTCAAAGGACAACTTTAAACTGATCCATGAACTGGCGCATGTTCTCGGTGCCCAGGTTGGAGGCTCCAGGGCTGCTGTTGACGCCGGGTTTATACCGAAGGATCATCAGGTTGGTCAGACAGGAACTACGGTACGGCCAAAACTTTACATAGCAGTAGGTATCTCGGGGCAGATACAGCACCGTGCCGGCATGAGCGAATCGAACCGAATTATAGCCATCAATAGCGATCCGAACGCTCCGATCTTTCAGATAGCTCAATACGGGATCGTAGGGGATTTGAATGATATAGTACCGAAATTTATTGAAGTTTATAAATCATTAAAGAAATAAGGAGCAAACCATGCCGAATTTTTATAAAGAAAATGACGATATCCAGTTTCACATCAAACATCTGGACCTGGACCGCATCATTGAGCTGACCGAGCATAATTTTGCCGATAAGGATAAATATGATTACGCTCCTGTGAATATCAACGATGCGAAAGATTCTTACGATAAGATTTTAAATATAATCGGCGATATAGCCGGTAACTTCATCGCGCCAAGAGCGCCGGAAGTGGATAAAGAAAGCGCGCACTTTGACAATGGCGAGGTCCGCTACGCTAAAGGCACGGAAGAATCCCTGGATGTGCTTAAAAAAGCGGAATTGATGGGCTTTACATTGCCAAGGAAATACGGTGGCCTCAATTGCCCTATAACCATTTATTCTATAGCGACTGAGATGGTTTCACGAGCCGACGCTTCAATTATGAATATATTCGGTCTTCAGGATATTGCCGATACGATAAATAAGTTTGGAGATGAAGATCAGAAGCAGAGGTATCTTCCCCGCTTTTCATCTGGTGAAGTAACAGGATCAATGGCTTTGACAGAACCTGATGCGGGAAGCGACCTTCAGGCGGTTATGCTTAAAGCCTGGCAGGATGAGAAAGGCCAATGGCGGCTCCGCGGTGTCAAACGGTTTATAACCAACGGCTGCGGAAAGATTTCGCTTGTGCTTGCCCGAAGCGAAGAAGGCTCAACCGACGGTAGGGGTTTGTCTATGTTCATCTATGAAAGGGACAAAAATATGAAAATCCGCCGTATTGAACATAAACTGGGGATACATGGCTCTCCAACCTGCGAACTACAGTTTAATGATGCCCCGGCTGAACTTGCAGGCAAGCGAAAAATGGGACTTATAAAATATGTAATGTCACTGATGAACGGGGCTAGGCTGGCAATTGCCGCCCAGGCTCTTGGAATAGCTGAGGCCGCTTATTTTGAAGCCGAAAAATATGCCGGTGAAAGGGTCCAGTTCAAAAAAGCCATAAATGAGTTCATTCCCATCAGCGAATTGCTTGTCAATATGCGAGTAAAAATTGAAGCAGCCAGAACACTTCTTTATGAAACTGCTAAAATTGTGGATATAAAAACAGGTCTTGAACATTTAAGTGAAGAAAGCGATGAAAAAGCTAAAGAGTACCGTGATGAGCTCAAAAAATATTCAGCTCTGGCGGCCCTTTTCACTCCAATGGTTAAAGGCTACAATACAGAAATCGGCAATCAGGTCGCTTATGAAGCCATTCAGATACATGGCGGAACCGGATTTATGCAGGAATTCAATGTTGAAAGGCATTACCGTGATGTTAGGATCACCAATATTTACGAAGGAACAACTCAGTTACAAGTTGTCGCTGCAATAGGAGGGGTCGTAAAAGGTATAGCCGTTGAAAGGCTGAATGAATATGAATCGACTTTTGGTTTTAATCAAATCGAGCACCTTCATAAAATGGTTAAAGAAATAAAGATTCTTCTCGAGAAGGCGATTGATTATGTAAAAGAGAAAAACGACAGCCTATATCAGGATTATCATTCCCGCAGGCTTGTTGAAATGGCTACATTTGCCGTTATTGGCTACCTTATGCTAAGGGATGCAAATTATTCAGAGAGAAAAAAGGATGTGGCAAAATATTTCATAGACTTCGCACTTCCTGAAGTGAAAATGAGGCATGACATCATAATAAATAATACTTCACATATGCTGGAAAAGAAGCAGGAAATTCTAAAAGGCAAAAATTGAGCCGTACTTAATTTAATTGAGCGGGCGGCATTATTTATGCCGCCTCTTTTATTTAAAGAAATTTGCTAAAGACGAAAGAATGAGTCAATAGGGATATGAAGTTAAATAGATGGAGGGTAATTATGGATCAGCAAGCTCTTGGATTAAATGATATTATCGTTCAGCACTCTCATACTGTTTTTTCTCTTTTATCTGAAAGGGGGAAAAAAATATTTTTCCCCAAAAAAGGCATACTTGCTCAATCAGCGGAAGCGAAGGGCAAAAAAATCAATGCTACAATAGGTGAAGCTGTAGAAGATGACGGTAGTCCCATGCGGCTTAAGTCGCTTGAAAATTTAATCAAAATAAATCCAGGATCTGCTTTTCCATATGCTCCAAGCACAGGTAAACAGGATATTCGCACTAAATGGAAAGAAATGCTTTACCAAAAAAATCCCAGCCTTGCCGGAAAACCGGTAAGTCTTCCTTTGGTTACCAATGCTCTGACCCATGGATTAAGTATAACAGGGTATTTATTTGTTAATACCGGCGACATTATATATATTCCGGATTTATACTGGGAAAATTATAATCTTATCTTTGAAAATGCATATAATGCTGAAATAAGAAGTTTCCGGTTATTTAAAGATGATGGTTTGGATTTTGAATCTTTTAGAAATATTTTATCTGATAAAACTTCCGATAAAAAAATAATTTTGCTTAATTTTCCAAATAATCCCGCCGGTTATACCCCGCTTGAGAATGAGGCCCATAAAATTGTTTCGCTTATTAAAGAATCGGCTGAAAAGGGAAACCGGATTCTGGTTATAATCGACGATGCGTATTTTGGATTGGTCTATGAAGATGGTGTGATAAAAGAATCTTTATTTTCATGGCTTTCCGATGTTCATGAAAATGTTCTAGCAGTAAAACTGGATGGCCCGACAAAGGAAGATTATGTCTGGGGTTTCCGTGTAGGATTTATAACTTTTGGCATAAAAAATGGAAATGCAGAACTTTATTCAGCCCTGGAATTTAAAACTGCAGGAGCAATAAGAGGAAATATTTCCAATGTTTCTAATTTATCTCAATCTTTACTTAATGCAGCATATGAATCAACTAAATATGAAAAAGAAAAAAAAGAAAAGTATGAGAAACTTAAATCACGATATATGGAATTGAAAATAGTATTAACAGATCATAAGGAATATATAGAAATGTTCCAGCCGATTCCTTATAATTCAGGATACTTTATGTGTATAAAACTCTCTCATGGTATAGACGGAGAGAAAGTCAGAAAATTGCTTCTTGAAGAGTTTGAAACAGGTGTGATAAGCATGTCGGGTGTAATAAGAATTGCATATTCTTGCGTCTCAAAAAACAAAATAGCTCAACTTTTTGAGTTTATCTATCGCGCTTGTATTAAAGTTAAGGAAGGTCAATAAACCTGGAATTTATCCATTAACCCTGAAATCTTCCATCGGTAAAATACACTTAATTATCAATGCTCCTGAAATTGACTTTATTAAATCGCCGACAATGAAAGGAATATAACCCATCCATAAAAGATCCGGAATATTGATCGAACTTCCTTTAACGATCTTTAACCATAAACCTAAATGAATTAAACCGGGAATATAAATAAGAAAAAGCTGTGAGAATAGTATTATGCCAAAAAGCGGAAACAATTTTCTTGACTTTACAAAAGAATCTGTAAAATATCCAATAAAAAAAGCCGCCATAATATATCCAATGGTATAACCGGCTGTTGGTCCGGTCAATACTGTAATACCTCCTTTTAATCCTGCAAACCAAGGTATGCCTGCAAAACCAAGGACAGCATAAAATATCATGCCTATGCCGCCCCAGCGTTTTCCAAGAATGACTGCTGCAAATATAACACCGAACTGGCTTGCAACTATAGGAATAGGCGTCCATGGTAAATAAATCCTTACCTGAGCTAGCAGACCGGTCAAGCAGGCCATGCATAAAGCCAGAGATATTTTATAAACCAAATTGGCCTCACTGCGCCATGCAAAAAAATTCAGTCTAAGGCGATAATAACTTTCAAACACATTGTTTGTCATCCCGAATCCTCCAAATAAAATATTAATAAAAGTATTTTAATATAATTTTATTATGTTGTCAACTTACATATAATCATGGTTGACAATTTGGATAGATAAAATATGTTATTGGACTACGCATTAATGTGATCACCACATCTTGATGAAATCGATTTTAGTAAAAAATAAATACCTGGAGTTAATATTCCGTTTATTTATATTAACATTTGACACGCATAGATTAATAATTTAATATAATATAAGCATTTTGAAAATCTCGGTAAAACAAAATTTTTAATAATACGTACGCTTATATTAAATATTAGAATAATGATAATTTATTGGATACCGATATTTAATATAGAATTTTCATCTGAATATATTGATGAAAATTTTGGGGGATTTACTATTTATGTTGTCTGAAGGATCTGATAATCAAGCTTTATTATCTTTTCAAGAAATACCTTCTTGGAATGAGCTTAAAAATTCATTAAAGAAGATAAATGATTCCGGAACTTTAATCCTGAATGCCTGCAATGAAATAAAAAAATTACTTAATTTAAAAACGATATTTTTGTTTTTAAGAAAAAGAGACGGGGATCATAAAGATTATCTGGAAATTTCTTATCAATATATTGACCCTCAAATACTTGGTTTATTTGAGAATTTTTTTGATAATATACGGGATAAAGTCATACAATTGCCGACCGGAAGCATCTTTACCAATATTTACAATGATAGAAAAGAATTTGCAATTTTCGACCATAGAGAATTACAGATGATTATTCAGGAATCTTTAACTTTTAATCTTAATAATAAAAATCAAATGCCGGAAATATTAAAAATCCCATCATTTCATGTATATTATGTCATTCCTATTGTTATTCTTGATAAAATGATAGGTCATTTAGGCTTTTTTCATGATAAAGAATTTATGGATAGAGACTTACAAGATATTCGCCAGATTTGCGATATAATTGCAGGATTCTTTGCAAAAAATCAGTTTAATAATACATTAAGCATAAGTAAAGAGAATATTAGTCGATTATTCGATGAAATGAAAAATGGTTTTGCTTTATGCAGGATGATTTCCGATCAAAAAGGCGAAGCTGTTGATTTTAGTTTTCTTGAAATGAATACTGCTTTTGAAAATATCACCGGCTTAAAAAAAGAAAAAGCGCTCGGTAAAACAGTATTGGAATTGATTCCTCAAACTGACCCTTTCTGGATAAAAGCATATGGTGAAGTAGCATTTAATAATAAATCCTTAAGATTTGAACAATACTTTGAAATCACCGATAAATATTTTGAAATCGTTTCTTTCTCGCCCTGGAATGATTTATTTGCAACTATTTATACTGACATAACGGAAAAAAAACAAATAGTACAGCAGTTATCTGATGTGCTTGAATTGAATCAGACAATAATAAAGGCTTCTGTTTTTGGTATTATAGCCATAAATGATTCCGGATTCTGCATTCTTGCAAACCAAGCCGCTGCTGAAATATTTGACGAATCTGTAGAAAAACTACTAATACAGAATTTTAATAAAATGGAATACTGGATAAATTCCGGTTTTAAGAAATCTGCCGAAGAAGTCCTGTCAAATGGAGATGAAAAACAGACGGATATACATCTGGTTAAAGATTCAGGAATAGACATATGGCTTGACTGTTTTTTTTCCAGATTTAAGAGTAAAGGTAAACCTCACCTGCTTTTAATAATAAATGACATTACGGAAAGAAAGCGGGCTGAGAATATGCTTAAAATGAGCGAAGAGCGTTTGAAATTAGCTTTGTTCGCAGCAAATCAGGGTCTATATGATACAAACTTGAAAACCGGTGAAATGATTGTTAGTCCGGAATATGCGAGAATGCTCGGTTTTGATTCGGAAACATTTTTGGAAAACTATGAAACCTGGGTTGAACGTATGCATGATGACGACAGGGAAAGAGTTGAAACATATTATCAATCCTGTCTGAATGGAGAAATTTTAACATTTCATATTGAGTTTCGGCAAAAAACGAAATCAGGACAGTGGCGGTGGATATTATCCCAGGGAAACATAGTCGAGTGGGATAACGAGGGAAGCCCTCTCCGTCTTATGGGAACTCATACGGACATTTCTGATCGGAAAAAGATGGAAGAAGAGTTGATACAGGCCAGAATTGCTCTTGAAGAGGCAAACAGGGTTTTGGAGAAGCTTTCTAATACCGATGCGCTTACAGGTATAGCAAATCGCCGTTATTTTTCAGAAGTTTTTGAAAAAGAATGGTACCGTGCAAAAAGGAATAGCAAACCGATCTCCTTAATAATGATGGATATTGATTTTTTCAAGCTTTATAATGATTATTATGGCCATTTAAAGGGTGATGACTGTCTAAAAAGTGTTGCAATGGCCATCAATCACTCAGTAAGGCGAACTACCGATATAACCGCCAGGTACGGTGGTGAGGAATTTGTTACCCTGTTACCTGATACAAACCTGGAAGGTGCAAAAATAGTAGCGGAAAATATACATGAAAATATTGAAAGACTACAGATTGAACATCTGAAGTCAACTGTAAACCGTTTTGTTTCCGTTAGTCTTGGTATTGCGACCATTTTGCCGATTGACAATCAGGAATACACCGAACTAATTGAAAAAGCTGACAAGGCTCTTTATAAGGCCAAAGAAATGGGAAGAAACAGGTTTTATGTTTATAAAAAAGATTGATATTATTTTTCGGAGGATAAAATGTTCCTGGGTTTCACTGGACCTAATGCGGCAGGAAAAGGCGAAGCAATAAAATATCTTATCGAAAATAAAAAGTTTATTTCTTTTTCATTATCGGATATTATAAGGGAAGAAGCAAGGAACAGAGGATTTGAACCAATAAGGAATAATCTGATACTTATAGGAAATGAGTTAAGAGAAGAAAAAGGCCCGTCAATCCTTGCCGTACGAACAATTGAAAAGATAAAAAATATGCCTCAGGCAATTGTTGACAGCATAAGAAATACTTATGAGATTGAGGAGCTCAGGAATAATTTAAAAGACTTCATTTTAATCGGTATAAC
This sequence comes from uncultured Spirochaetota bacterium, assembly GCA_963783575.1. GTDB lineage: Bacteria > Spirochaetota > Brevinematia > Brevinematales > JAOACQ01 > CAWEAK01. The sequence goes on from CAWAOD010000014.1 coordinate 342,237, forward strand.
AGCCGATGCCCCTACCCGTTTTGAAAGGTCAAAAATACGAGGCAGGATCGGGGATGGGACTACGCTTGAAGAATTTATTAAACAGGAAGAAAGAGAGAACAGTTCCAATGAAAAATCACAACAGTTAAACAGGTGTTTTGAAGAAGCAGATTATAAAATTAATAATTCCGGAGCTAAAGACGAACTTTATTTAAAAATAGATAAAATACTTGACGAATTGGGGTATAAGGCTTATACAAGGCCAACCTGGGACGAATATTTCACAAAAATGACATATCTTATTGCCGAACGTTCCACCTGTCTAAGGCACCATGTCGGCGCAGTAATTGTTAAAAATAATCACATCATAAGCTCAGGCTACAACGGATCTCCATCAGGCGTTAAAGACTGTATAGAGCTTGGCTGCATAAGGGACAAACTTGGAATAATTTCCGGAACCCGCCATGAAGTATGCCGGGCGGTTCATGCAGAACAGAATGCCATAATACAGGCGGCTTTACATGGAACAAGCCCGGAAGGCGGCACAATATACTGCACACATTCTCCATGTATTATCTGCGCTAAAATGATAGTAAATGCAAAAATCAAACGATTTGTTACCTGCGGATATTATCCGGATAAAAGTTATGAAGATCTTTTTAAAGAAGCCGGTGTACAATTCTCGGTCATGGATAAACCGGTTTTAACAATCAGTTTCCTTAATTGAAAAAGAACAAAATATTATAAACTTCTTTCTATATTAATTAGAATATACATCGCCAGATATGAAGTTAGCAATCCGATGTTAATATGTTTTTTATTATAAGTGGAAATAACAGCCTTAGCAACGTTAGATACATTATCAAGATAATTATCAAGGGTCTTCATACCGGTCATATCTCTTTTAATAGCTGCCTGCCAGCTTAAATTCCTGCCGACATCTTTGCGGGTCATAATTTCCTGAATGATTTTCTCATCATCTGCGGGTTTGATCGACCATTTCTTCAAATAAAAAGCAAGGTATTCCTTTTCATCATTAAATCCATCCTCTTGAAGCAGCGCTTTTTTAAAATAGGTGACTTTTTCATTTAACTTTATATCGGAATTAGCCCTGTTCGAGGTTCTGTCAGAACTTTGTTTTTGATGCGCATTAAACTGAACCGGTGATTTTTTTACCTGGAATAATACATCCATAAGGTCTTTTCCCGGAGTTTTCTGTTGCTTATCATTGCTGGCCACATCGGCATTATTTGCATAAATTCCTTTATTATCGCGTTTCCCTCCGGATATACTTATTATATCATGTCTTATATTTGAAGTCCTGCCATAGTTTTTATGCTGATCATCCAGTATTTTCATTAAATACAGCCTGGCACCCATTTTTTTATTAAAAAAAGGAAACAGCTTAGACAAAAATGTGAAAAACCTTGTAAGAAAGTCATTTTTATTCCTCATCTGCCGGATTATATCAAGCCGTGTTACCCCGATGATACTGCTTAGTGGAATTTTGTTATCATCCCTGTCAAAAAATGAGGATGTTTTTTCATTATTTATACGAATCAAATATCTGAGAATTTCATTATTAGTCTCAAAAATGTTATCGATAACAAATAGTTCATTATAAAAATTTTGTATGCATTGAGATAAATAACGGGCAAAATCATCATCCGAATCAAGGGCATATATAATATTCTGAGAATCGTCGCTCCAATTATTTTTTTCAAGCACATATGAAAGCCTCTGAATAAACGCAGTTTCCTTGATACCATATTGTTTATCCGTTATTGCCTCGATATTTTTTTTGTAAAGTGCAAGTAGGTTTTTATTATGCACATAGCAGTATTCCAGTATTTTTGTCTTTTGATTTATAACCGGCAATTCAATAATGAAATTATCAGGTTTATTCTGCAATGAATATTCATTAAGGAATGATGCCATAAATTCAGCAAATTTTCTACCGGAAATTGTTTCATCTTCAGAATCGCCTTTTTCAAGTTTATGCAGCCACTCTGATCTTATCGATTCACGCCATACTTTCTCTTTTGAATTAATCAGCTTTACCAGATTTTCACAAAACTCCTTTTTCTCTTCAATTTCTGTCTGTTTCTGTCTTCTCTGCAGTACAATCTGATACATCAGAGATACTGATTGAATTATTGCCCGGTCATTATTGTTATTTAGTTTAAGTATAGTACCAAGATTTTCATTCAGATCCTTTAATATAAAAAGCCAGTAATTTAAATCAGGATCTTTAACAGACCACAAACTGTTAATATCGATACGGTCTGTTGACAGAAGTAAATTAAGCGTTGGAGTGTTGTTAGGAAAGTTATTCTTTAAAAGACCGTTAATCCTGGATAAAATCATTCCATCAGTTGATATCGTATTTATATCTGTTTCAATCCTGTTAAAGAATTGATAAATTTTTTGAGCTGCCATAGCCGGCAGCTTATTATAAAATGACTTCGGGATACATAAAAAATCCTGTACGTTATTCGTATATTCAATTGATATAATGTCCGTTGCTAAATCATTTGTTAGCGATTCCCGGCTTAATTCTTGATATTTTATAGGTTCGGGAAAAAATCCGGATATGTTGGTTTTATTTTCACGAAGGTTGAATTGTAAACTTTTGAATGTTGGAAAAGGATAATCCTGATCATTAATAGTCTTTTGCATCTCTGCCTGTATTAATTCTTCCAATTTATGAATATTGTTTGATTTCATAAGTTCCTGTTGTTTATCAAATTTCTGCAAAAGAATAAATCTGCCTAAATCTTTCTGATCACTTTCAATTATTAGTCGTTTTTCCGAAAGCAAAGCCAATAGATTTTCCAGAACAGAGTTTAATATCTTTTCGGTTGTAGGAAAGCTCCTTATATTCTTAGCACTTTGAGAAAGACTCCATTTTATAATAAACTCAAGAAAGGAATTATAATTTATCGGTTTTCTTGTCTGAACAGATTTATAGCAAAGAAGGTAAAAAATTGCCCTATCGACATCATTTTGTAAACCGATCATATCATATAAAGAATTTATGTCTGATAATGTATTCTTGGCAAGATTCCGGTCGGTTCTTACATTGATATTAGCGTTTAATTCAACTAATTTTATTGCATAATCAGGAATAGTATATTTTTTAATAATTTCACTCCAATTCTCCGTATTATTCCCATCATCATAATCAGTCCTATCATTTTCATTAAGATTTTCAATGGGAACCTTTTTTTCACCATAAGTATTTAAGGATTCATTTTTTAAACCATGATGAGCATAAACAAAATTCTCAATTTCACCGGGAAGGGTTGTTCTGAGAAATACTTCGAAATACCATTGAACAATTTTCCCCAAATCATTAAGGCATTGCTCTGTTGTTGAAATATCGACCATTGAACCGTTATTGCCATATTCAGGGATTTTTTTAAAAATATTAAGAATATCCGATGATATTATATCACTATCTTTTATTACATTAATTAATTCATTATATGAAAGTGCCTCAATTACATCATAAGGAAGGGCATCAATAATCTTTTTCTCAGCCCTGCAAATATTAAATGCAATCTCTTGAACCGCATGATTTGCTTCCTTTAAGCAATCGGCTAAATTGATAGCTGATTGTTTTTGAACAAGATTGATTTTTTCAATAATAGCTGCATGAAATTTTACAGGGAATGCATTTTCAGGCAAACAAAGCCTCCGTTATAATGCATATTTTATTATTATATCACAATTTGAAGTTAAGAGTCAAAATTATTGTTGATTTTATAAAAAACATTAGTTTTTAATGGTTTATTAATGAATAAATAGTTCCGATTTCATTTTAATATTTTGAATCTAGAAAAGTTTTATATTGATTATATTGATTTTGAAATTTATATTACAAACTTCAAAGTTTTGATAAATATCATTCTTTGACTTTTATTACAGAGTTTATTTATACTATTTCCAATAGTTTTAAGGACACAATTATGTTTGAAAAAATTGACAAGACAATATTTTACATTGTAATCTCACTTCTTCTGATAGGCATTATCTCTGTATACAGCTCAAGTTATTACATATCGATTCGCCTTGCAGGAAGCCCATACTATTTTACTTTGAAACAGATTATCTGGGCTATTATATCGTTTTTTGTATTTCTCTTCTTTATTCGGTTTGATTATAAAACTCTGAAAAAATATGTGAAACCTCTTGTATTTGTTACAATAATATTTCTTCTTATGGTTTTTGTTCCGGGGATCGGGCGTGAAAGTGGCGGAGCAAGGCGCTGGATCGATCTTCGTTTTTCATTATTCAATCCTTCGGAATTAGCAAAAATTACTGTTATTATTTATTTATCATTTATATTAACAAAAAAACAATCGAAACTTGTTGATTTTACATTTGGTCTTTTACCTCCGCTTCTTCTTGTTTCAGCCATATTTTTTGTAATTCTAATGCAATCTGGATTTTCAACCGCAGCTTTACTACTTTTCGTGGCATTTATCCTTTTTTTTGTAGGAGGTGCTTCGATAAAACATATTATTTCAATAATCATTATCAGCCTGCCTGTACTTATCACCTTCATATCAAAAGTATCATACAGGAAAGCAAGAGTACTTTCTTTCATCAATCCCTGGGAAGATGCTTCAGGCCGGGGCTATCATATTATACAGTCTCTTAAAGCATTCAGCGATGGGGGGTTTTTCGGAACAGGTCTGGGGAACAGTATTCAAAAGATGGGAAAGCTTCCCACACCTCACACCGATTTTATATTTTCCGTAATCGCTGAAGAAACGGGTATTATCGGTACATCAATTATTGGTATATTGTTTTTAATATTTTTTATAAAAGGCGTTCTTATTGCAAAAAACTGTGAGGATAAATTCGGGCAAATGCTTGCTTTTGGTATTGTATCCTTGTTTACACTGCATGCTTTCCTGAATATGGGCATAGCCTCAGGCATTATTCCTCCTACTGGCGTATCACTTCCATTCATAAGCTACGGAGGATCATCTATGGTTATTATGGCTGTCGGATGCGGTATACTTTTAAATATTTCATCACAGATTCCTGAAAAGGAAAGAAATAAACCCTCAATAAAGAAAATCGATGATATAATTCAGGATGGATTATAATAACTTCAAATTACCCAAATTTACAGCAATAATATTCTTCAAATTTATCTTTGAAGAATTATTTAATAAATATCCAATACATTATTATATATCAGGAGTTGGTATAATCTTTATGATTTATGGTTTAATTCATATGGAATAGAATTTAGTTGTCTTTAATATAAGGATAAACATGAGAGTAATTATTATTGTTTCACAAAAGAAATTCAATAATGCTGAATTTATTGCAGTTATTAATACCATGAAAAAAAATAAAATATTATTTGAAATAGCATCAGTTTCAAAATCAGAAGCATTTGGTTATAGCTCTTTTTCCATTAAACCAGATATTTCAATTCAGGAATTAAATGTATCTGATTATGATTGTCTGATAATTATTGGCGGTTCAGGAAGTAAGGAATATTTATGGAAAAATTATATCCTTCATGAGAAAATTAAAACAGCATTTAAAAGCAATAAAATTATTGCGGCAATTTGTTTGGCTCCAATTTGTTTAATATATTCCGATATAATAAAAAATACCTATATTACTGCTTTTAAAACGGCTGAAACGATGAGAATTATTAAAGAAAGTGATAATATTTATAAAGATATTGATGTGTGTAGCAATGGAAATATTATAACGGCAAATGGTCCAAAAGCAACAAATGAATTCTGTGAAACAATAATAAAAAAATTGGTAAAATAGCTTACAATATTATTAAATTCTTAAAAGCTTTATCAATTTCCGTTCTTCATCTCGAATGTCATTTAATAATAATTTTGTCTAATTCTAAACATTGTTTCTATCTGGAATATAAAAACCCATTGATAGAAACAATATTTAATGATATATTAAATAGAATAATTATAAAAAATGGGCTTTTGCATATTAATGAAAAGATGCCGAAGAAGTCCATGGATAGTTTATATATTCTTGGAGAAATATAATGGAATTTTTCACAAATCGAAATATTACTTATGATGATTCTTTTGATATATATCTTTTAATTGCAAATTCAATATCATTCTTGCGGATAATATTAACTGTTCCAGCCCTGATATGTGAATATTTCAACTTAAACTTATTATTATTAATTATTATCATTTTTGTAATCTTAACTGATTATTTTGATGGTAAAATTGCCAGGTTATCCAAAAATAAGAATTTTATCGGACCATATCTTGATATATCAGCAGATTTTGTTTTTATTCTAAGTATGATGAGCTGTTTATTCATATCTAACCAGGTACCACTCATATTAATTCCTGTAATCATATTATCAATATTATCCTATTTATGGAATTGTTTAATTAATAAATCAGTTATTTATACAAAAATCGGGAAATATACCGGCGCCGTATGTTATTTTGCTATAATTAATATTGCTTTTTGGAAATTATTGGTTAATCAATATCATTATATTATTATATCTACAATTTTTTATTATTTCTTGATATTATATTTAATATTAAGTATTTTAGAAAACTTAATAATCATCAATAAAAGTATAAATATCAATAAACAATTATAACATGAAAATTTGATGAAATCTTTTTTCATTAAAGTTTAATATTAAGTCAATAATAGAAACTAAATATTTCATCAAATTGATATTTTTTGTTATAAGATAAAACTTTTACATTTTTTATAATTATTATATAATATATTGTAAAAAAAGGATTTTTTAATACTTGGGAGGAGGGTTTTATGAATATAGCAGATATTACAATGGGTAAAGCGGTTTTAGAAAATCTTGCCGATAAGAAAAGACTCCAAAAACAATCTGTTAGTATTAATTCTCCTTCAAGACAGGTAAAAAGCGATGTCTTCAATTCTGATAAATCTATGAGCATTGATTTAGCAAAAATAAATGAACTTCAGAAAGGTTTTATGAAAGATAATATAAGCCTTTCAGGATTGAAAAATCTTCAGGATAAAGTAGAACAATTTGAAAATAATCCAGTCAGTCAGCGTGATTATGATAAACTGACTAAAGAACTAAATGTTATAGTAAATAAAACAAAATTCGATGGTGAAAATGTCATCAGTTATCTCAGCACACAGGTCAAGGATGAAAAATCCCTTTACACACTAAAAGCAAATTTGGTTAATGAAATTGAAGGAATAAGAACCAAGATGGCTGATGAAAGAAAAAGCCTTGCTTCATATCTGGTTAAAAGCGAGAATCTTGAAACGGTAAAAGACTTTTCATCGGAAAAAACTGCCGATAAAATCGCTTCAGCCCTTGATAAAAATAATATCAGCAACCTTTTCAAAGGAATCTCCAATATCAATACCCTGCTTGGCATTGAAAAATAATTAAGGATCTCCACCAATGTATAATTGTGATCTTTTATTCAGCGCCCCTGGAAAGACAAAGGTATTTATCACTGCTGAAATCGGCATTAATCATAAGGGTAATTTCGATCTAGCCAGAAAACATATTGAAGCGGCAAAAACAAGCGGAGCTGATGCTGTTAAATTCCAGGTATATAAAACTGAAAAATTTTACAATAAAAAAATTCTTCCACAAGCATATGATTTGTTTAAAAGTTTTGAATTAAGTTTCGATCAATTCTTTAGACTCAAAGAGTTTGCCGGTTCGTTAGATATTGTTTTCTATGCGACACCTTTTGATAATGATTCACTGAATTTTCTGGCTGAAATCGAATCGCCTGTCATTAAAGTAGCCAGTTCCGATATCACCAATGAACCTTTTCTCCATAGAATATCAAGTCTGGCAAAAAAAAACAAATTTTCCACCTTTATATCAACCGGATTCGCTTCTTTAAAAGAGATAAAGAAAGCTGTTGAAATACTCAAAGATTTCAATGTGGCACTGGAATATTGCGTTTCAAAATATCCAGCAGAAAATACAGATTTCGATCTGAAATTTATCGAAACTCTTATAAATTCATTTTATGTTCCCATAGGTTTTTCCGATCATAGTACCGATATTTTTCTTTCCCTGGGGGCAGTAAGCCTTGGCGCAAAAATGATTGAAAGGCATTTTACGGTTGATAATGAAATAGAAGGCGCCGATCATTCCATTTCTCTAAATCCACAGAAATTCGCTCATTTGGTAAAAGGAATCCGTACAATTGAAGGATCTATTGGTACCGGACAAAAAAAATTAACCCAATTTGAAAAAGATATAACTTATAACTCAATGAGAAGCATGTATTCAGTCAGAAGCATTAATAAAGGTGATATCATCGAAGAAGATGACATCATTTTTTTGCGTCCCGGTTATGGGATTTTGTATAAGGATTATAAAAGAAAAATCGGTAAAAAGGCTTTAAGGAATATTGAGCAATATGAAAAAATTTAATGTTCCAATAAAAGATATTTATGAAGATTTTACAATAACCGATAATATTTGGCTTACTACTAATGATAAAAAGAACAGTTTCAATTTTTTTAAAAAAGAAAATAAAAAAGAACTGGTTCTTATTGCTAATAATGAAAGCAGGGATTATGATTTTTTAAAACAGAAAATGTCGCAAGATCTCAAGGATTGGTTTCATAGCGTTATCGGGCTAAACAATTGCATTAGCGCTTATTATATTAATTCAAGCGATAATTCCATTCAAACGGTAAATAAATCCGATATTTTCCCTGTTTTATTTAAAAGAAAAGATAAAAAATTCATATTTATCGATAAAAATATTCTTGAACTGCCGATTGATAATGGGGATGCTCTTGTGGGATTTAATAATAATATTACAAATAATCATATTGAAAAATTATCTCAATTAATTTATAATTCAAAAGAAATATCTTATCCATTTCTCAAAGTTATCCAATCAGCCTTAAGCCACCTGGGAGAAAAATCCAAACCTATTTTTTTGATTGATGTATCATCACACCAGTCTTATTCATTTCCTATAAAGTCAACTTTGAAAACAGTCAGCCTGACAATCGATATGATAAGAGATAAAGTGTTGAAGCATTATTCGGAAAAGATATGGCAGATAGAAACAGTACTGGCATGAAGCCCTGGTTAATGCTATTACTTATGGAAATGAAATGGATTTTAACAAATTTGTAACAGTAAAATATGAAATTGGGGAAAAGGGGTTGAGGGTAATAATCAAAGACAGCGGTGATGGATTTGACACAAAAAATATTTCCGTACCTGTCGGGAATGAAGCGCTTGAATGGATTTCCGGTCGAGGGATTTATATTATGAAAAAGTTTTCTGATGCTATGTATTATAATGAAAAAGGGAATGAAGTAATGCTGTTTTTCAATTTTTGATTTTTTTCATTACCGATGTTAAAATAAAAGTATTAATAATTACTGTATGGAGGATATTATGGCTGTTGTTATCGATGTGGAAACATGTATCGGTTGCGGCGTTTGTGAAAGTGTTTATCCGGATCTTTTCGAAATGACAGATGACGGTAAAGCAAAGGTAAAAAATCTATCAGGATATGATGCAGATTTGGCTAACGATGCGGCCTCACAGTGCCCTGTCAATGCCATAGCTGTTGGATAAAACAATAAGCCGGACACGATTATCTATGAATAATGATAATGTTGTCCGGTTTTTTATTGTAAATAATGCCAGAATAGTTCATTATTGGGAATTTTTATGAACGCAAGAAAATTGAAAGAAATTATCAAACAGGAAAAGTTGGTTCCAATTTTGAGAATTAAATCCCAGGACTGTGTTATGGGAATTGCCGGGGCTGTTATTAACAGCGGCGGTAGAATTCTTGAATATACCATGACTACCGAAGGAATAATTGATGAAATAGCAAAAGTCAAAGAAAAATTCCCGGAATTGATTATAGGACTCGGTACTGTCTTAAATAAAGAAGACGCAGATGATGCAATTCGAAAAGGCGCAGATTTTATTGTAAGTCCAATATTGAATTATGATATAATTGATTCCGTGAAAAGTAAGGATAAAATGATAATGCTCTCCGGATTTACTCCAACAGAGCTTTACAATGCATATAAAGCAGGATCTGACATAGTAAAGCTTTTTCCGGCAAGTGAAATGAACCCTTCATTTATCAGGGAATTGTCAGGTCCCCTACCATTTTTAGAGATATTTCCTACAGGAGGCCTGGATCTTATCGCAGCAATTCAGTTTTTATCTTATGGGGCAGTCGCTGTCGGAATGGGACGTACAGTTTTTAAAAAAGAATTGATTGAAAACAAACACTTTGATGAGATTTCACAATTATTAAAAAATGCCAACCACAGAATAAAAAATATGGAAATATAATTTGGGCAGTTCGAAAATCTCATTAAAACCTGTTTGACAGAAAATAGCCATCATTATATACTATCAGTATCGGGAAGTGCATATTTAATATTTTAAATACCTAACCGTTTTCTTAGCATGATTTTACTAAAACATCTGGAGCTGAAGTGACTTTCCTTTAAGATATATCATTATTTCAAAAGGAGTGTACGATAAATGTTCATGCCAGGCTCAATTAATTCATTTCATAAAAATGTTTAAAATTCCCAACCATTTTTCAATAATTTATAAATAATAAAAAATTTATATATATTCAGTCTTGAAAAAACCTTGAGAAATCAATTCGTGTCTTATGTTTTTAACCGCTTAGAATATTATTGACATAATTATATCTTTATAGGTTTTTATTATTCTGATTTGAACTTGTTAAAGCATTTTCAAAGAAAAAGAAACCGATCAATAATTAAAAATAGAAAAGAATTTTTTCTAGATTCGGAGGTATAGTGAAGATCAAAAAAAAGTCGCTGATAAATGGGTTAACCGGATCAGCTCTTTTAATTATTGTTAGTTTTATATTAATTACTGGAATAGAGCTGGAAAAAGAATCATATTATGAGATCCGGAATATCAATATTATTATTAAAAGTATAAATGAATTAAAAATGATAACTTTAAATGGTATATTGAATCCTGATTCTATTAATCAAAATTACTGGGAAAGAAAATGGGAAGAACTGAATGATAACCTTTTAATGGAGAAAAATAAAAGCAGGAACCGGAAATATATTAACCTTCTGATAGAAAAACATTTTGAAGCGAAAAATTTATATTCAGAATTAGTAAATAATATAAAACCGCATCAAGATTCCATTATTTCAAATGATAAAAATAAGAGTTCAGTAAATCTTATAATTAATAACTTTTTATCCGAATACCAGCAGATAATTGATATTACCTCACATCGGTATGATGATATTCAAAAGAATATAATTATAATAAGTAATTTTAATATTGTTTTTATTATATCGATTTCTGCATTTTTATTTTTGTTAATATTGGTGTCAGCATTTTGGAAAATATTCACGCTTTCGGATGAAAACCTTGACTTTAGTATAAAAAGGGATGTGTTCGGGCAAAATCTGGTAAAAACCTCTCTTCTTGAAAGTGAAAATAAATACCGTCAATTTTTTGAGAAAGCACAGGAAGGCATTTGTTTTATCAATAATAACGGATTAATTCAATATGCAAATTCAAAAATGGCTGATTTACTGGGTTATGTTATTGATGATTTGATAAGTCAGCCGTTTAACAAGTTTGTTGATCAATCGTCTCAGGAAAAATCAAAAAATATTTTTTCCTGTAATATTGAAGAGATTACTGATACAATAGAAATAAAACTAAAGAAAAAAGATGGATCGGAAATTTATACTATAATTTCAATTTCATATTTTAAGAATCAATCCGGTATTATAAAAAATATTCTCGCATTTTTGACAGATATTACTGATCGAAAACATATGGAAAATATATTTAAAGAAAACGAGGAAAAATACCGGCTTCTTTATTCATCAATGAATGAAGGCGTAGGACTCCATGCAGATATTACTTGATGAATTTGGAATGCCGGCAGACTATCGTTTCCTTGATGTCAATAACAGCTATGAAAAATTGACTGGCTTAAACAGGAATGAAATCATAGGACGTACTGCACGCCAGGTTTTATTAATTCAGGATTCATTCTCAATTATTAATTATGGTGAAGTAGCTCTTACTGGAATACCAAAGCATTTTGAAAATTATTCAAAGGAAATGGGAAAATATTATGAAATATTTGCATACAGTCCAAAAAAAGGACTTTTTGCAACAATTATTAATGATATTACTGAAAGAAAAGAAGCTGAACTTTATCTGCAGATGAATGAGGAACGTTATAGGGAATTGTTTGACGGCAGCAGTGATGGAGTCATTGTTTATGAAGCTGTTAATGACGGAAATGACTTTTTAATAATTGATTTGAACTTGGCGGTAGAAGAAATTGAAATTGTTAAGAAAGAAGACATTCTGGGTAAAAGCGTTCTGGAAATTTTTCCCGGCATCAAATCATTTGGACTATTTGATGTTTTGAAAAGAGTCTGGAAAACGGGCAAACCGGAACATTTCCCGGTATCTTTTTATCAGGATCAGCGTATAAGCGGCTGGAGAGAAAACTATGTTTACAGACTTCCTTCAGGTGAAATTGTTGCGATCTATGAGGATGCTACAATACGAAAAACCGCTGAAGAACAAATCAAATTATCTTTAAAAGAAAAAGAATTGCTTTTGAAAGAAGTTCATCACCGCGTAAAAAACAATCTTCAGATAATTTCCAGCTTACTTCATCTACAGGAAAAATATATTCGCGATAAAAATGATCTTGAAATTTTTCAGGACAGCCAGAATCGTGTAAAATCAATGGCAATGATCCATGAAAAACTTTATCAGTCAGAAAGTTTTTCAAAAGTCGATTTTAAAGATTATATTCAAAGCCTAATCTCTAATTTATATTACTCATTCGGTATAAAAAATGAAAGAATACAACTGGAAACACTGATTGATGAAATTTATTTTAATATCGATAAAGCAATAACCTGCGGACTATTATTAAATGAATTGATATCAAATTGTTTTAAACATGCCTTTCCGGATGAAAGAAAAGGAAAAATCAGTCTCAAAATAAAAAAAGAATTGCATAAATATTTATTGGTTGTAAATGATAATGGTATTGGCATAAATGAAAATATTGATTCAAATAGTACGGGGTCACTCGGCTTTCAATTAATAAACAGTCTTGTTGCTCAGCTTGGAGGATTTATGAATTATAAAAGTAATAAAGATGGCTTTTCTGGAACCGAATTTATTATTTCATTTCCCGAATAAGATAAACCTTAAGAATGAAATTTTATTGAAGGAATAGATTCTTTTATTCTAAAGATGCCTGAAGATTCGCCGGTATTTTTATTTATATCGATAATTATTCCTTGTACTTCCATAGCTCCGCTCTCTTCTGGAGAAAATCTGACAGGAAGATGCTGGATAACTTTCCTGTATGAATCGGAAATTTTCATACCGATTACAGAATCGATCGACCCGCACATACCGATATCAGTTATGTATGCTGTTTTTTTCGTTAGGATTCTTTCGTCTGCAGTTTGTATATGGGTATGGGTACCCCAGACAGCACTAATCCTGCCGTCAAAGTACCATCCGAAAACTTGTTTTTCACTTGTCGCTTCTGCATGAAAATCCACAAGTATTATTTTAATCTTATCTTTTTTCAATTTTTCAATTTCTTTTTCAATGGTTTGAAAAGGGCAATCAACCGGATCCATAAAAATCCTGCCAATAGCGTTTATTACTGCAGCCTTGATCCCGTTCTTCTCATAAATAAAAACTCCATGACCCGGGTGTATTCGGCGGATAATTGATCGGACGTAAAAGACCGGGATACTTATCGAGAAATTCGAATACCTCTTTTTTTTGCCAGACATGATTACCGGTTGTAATTACATCTATCCCGCCTTCAAAAAGTTGTTTTGCTATAACGTTTGTAATTCCAAAACCATGAGCAGAATTCTCACCGTTTAATATTACCAGATCTGGTTCAATTGCAGTTTTTATCTTAGTGAATATTGTGAATAAAGCTTTTCTTCCCGGATCACCTATAATATCACCGAATGCGAGTACACGGAAAGAATTCTCATCTTTTTTATTTAATATTAATTCCTTTTGTTCTGCATAGACGCTTTTTAACAGCATTTCTTTTGACTGGTTGTTTAATATACTGCCAAGAGCCTTACCTGAATTATTTTGTGAATTCATCATTTTCCCCATATTATGCTAATGATATCAGGTAAATATAATAAGATAAAGAACTATAAATAGCAAAAAGGTCGCAATTTATTCTAATTTCAATTACTGCCATTTTCTTTCAATTCAAGCCGGTATTTCAGTTTAGGCTTTAAGATATTAAATTCTGATTGTAATAGATTGGTCAAAGTGGGATTCATTTCAATAATATACATTATATTCGTGTTTTTTGATGTAATTATATCGGTCGATAAGGTTTCCGGAAAATATGTTTCCAGAATATTCATTTCTTTATCAAGAAAGTACATTCTCATCGGAAGATAAGTATTTTTCATCCAGTAAGAAACTGTTTCAGGTCTATTATTAATAAAGATCATCCCGTCAATTTGTCCCCAGCTTTTTCTGAACATCATCCCCTTTTCTTTTTCAGCCTGAGAAACAGCAAGTTCAAAATTAAGAACATTTGTTATCAAAGTGATAGTTATAATTGTTGAAATCAATTTATTCTCCTACCTTAAAATAAATTATTATAATCAATATTTTAAATAATTTTCTTTTGATTATTATTATAAATAAATATTGAACAAATTTGAATAAATCTTTCTAAGATATTTTTATTTTTATTTCAAATCCTTCCAAGGATTTTTTCAATATAGCATGCCAATAGTTTCCGGAATGTTCACCAATCAAATGTTTCCCAAACAATAAATTGAATCGATTATTCAAGATTCGGAAGAATGTGTTTTTCACAGGAAGATGGGAAGCGATGTCCTGAGCAACGAAGGGTCTCGAAGAATCTTGGCCACGAATTGTACTAATTAACAAGAATCAGAGAAAACCCTTGTTGGTTAGCTTACCTGGTTATCTTTTTTTGTTGAAGGCAGATATAAATAAAAAGCAGAACCTTTTCCTACAATAGAATCTACGCCGATATACCCGTTATGCTTTTTTATAATAGAGTAGCATATTGTTAATCCAAGTCCATGACCAATATCTTTTGTCGTGAAATAAGGATCAAAGATTTTCTGTAAATTTTCCGTTGGTATACCATGGCCATTATCACGGAATGTTAATTTAACATAATTGCCACTTATCAAAGGGATTGATTGATTATTTTCTTCAAGTTTTAAATTTTCCGCGGTAATAATAATTTCTCCCCCATCCGGCATTGCTTGACAGGCATTGATAACCAGGTTTTCTATTACCTGGCAAATTTGCACCTCGTCCGCTTCTACCTCCCATAGATCATTGGGTATATAAAATTTACAAACCACATTTTTATTGTTTATAGTAAATTTTACAGTTTCACGAATTACTTCACCCAGAATAATACTTTTTTTATAGGTGATTGAGCCTTTGGAAAAAGTTAAAAATTGCCAGCTTAAATTCCTGGCCCTAAGCGATGCTTTTTCAGCTTCAGAAAGGAATTCATATACAGGTCCGACTGGCTGAATATTTAATTTTGCCAGAGAAATATTACCGATAATAGCAGTAAGAATATTATTCAAATCATGACCAATTCCGCCAGCTAAAACTTCTAATGAATCCAGTTTATTGATTTTAAGCATTTCTTCTTCAATTATTTTTTTATTTGTAATATCTTCAGCAACACCAACATAATTTGTTATTTTGCCTTGTGCGTTTTTAATAGGAGAAGCTGAAAAATAAAGCCAGATTTTTTTATCGTTTTCAATTGTTACAGATAGCTCCCCTCTGTAATCATGGCCTCCAATCAGCATATCAAATATTTTATATAAATTTTCTTTGACTGCATTGTCAATATCTAAGTTAAATATATTATTGTTCTTTTCTGCATTTGGATCAAATCCCGTAACCTCAATAAATTTTTGATTAACATATTCTATATGTCCAGCAGTATCAATAACTACAACAAGAGCTGAACTTTGTTCAACGGCACTGTACAAATTACGGAGCTGATCGGCGATTTTTTTCTGTTCCGTTATATCAAATCCTGAGCCCAGTATTGCTTTTCGACCTTCATAATATATTGTAGAAGTTGTAAGATCAATCCATCTTGCCTCCCCTTCTTTGTTTATCCATTTTAATTCATAACGAAAAGAAGGGATATTCTCCTTGGCTCTCTTGTTAATAATATCTTTAATCATATTATAATAATCCGGATGTATGAAATCGAATATTCTTTTTTGAGAGATTTCTTCTCTGGTATAACCGGATAATTTTTCCAGTGATGCATTAACATAAATAATTTTTTCATCCTGAAAAATAAAAATTGAAGCGGCAGTATTTTCAACCAGCATTTTAAATTGCTCTTCACTTTCTTTTAATGCTAATTCAACTTTTTTTCTATCTTCCATTTCTTTCTTTAATAAATTTTCCTGCCTCTTATCCTGGCCTAAAAAAAGTATTCCTGTAAGACCAATCTTATCATTACTGACGACAAAACTAGTGAATAAAACCGGTAAAATATCCTGAAGTTTTGAAATCAGGTTTACTTCTAATGACCAATTATAAGGAGTTCTATTTTTTATTTTATCAATCATATTCCGTATTGATTCTTTTTCAACTATGTAATTGGTTAAATTTTTACCCATCAGTTCATTTTCAGGATACCCGATGATCTTTTCCATCTGTTTATTTACTAATATGATACTACCCTCATAATCAACAAGAACTAAAATATCAAGCATA
This sequence comes from uncultured Spirochaetota bacterium, assembly GCA_963783575.1. Lineage (GTDB taxonomy): Bacteria > Spirochaetota > Brevinematia > Brevinematales > JAOACQ01 > CAWEAK01. The sequence goes on from CAWAOD010000014.1 coordinate 359,053, forward strand.
CCGGACATAACTTCCTGAATAATTATTGCGGGAGTAAAATTCATCAAACGGTATTTAACAATTGATAACCAGATGCTTATAAACCAGATAAGAATAAAAAAAGTACTGAGTGGCGGTAGAAAGCGAATATTTAATTGCGGCATTAAAAGATCAAAAATATATCCCATTAAAAATGTAATAATACCGCTATATAAAATAATCCTTGAAAGTCGTTTTTCCCTAATATTACTTGAATATTTTCCCCATAACCACGTTAATACGACGCAACTCGATAAGAAAAAAATAAAATATACGTTATATGCCCAGTACCAAGGGGAATCAAGATAATATATAGCTTTCCATCCAAAATTAGACAAAACAAAATCCTTCACTAAAAGGTTTCCATTTAACTCCTTAATATAAAAAACTGCTCCGGGAAGATAAAGAATCAAGTATAACCACCATTTCTGTAAAAGCTTTTTCTTATTTGTTAATATCAAGAAAAAATGCAATATTATTCCCTGAAAAAAACACCAGTTAAATGCAAATATATTGTGGAGTATAATTATTGTTTTTTTATCTTTTAAAATATGAAAAAGTACATTATCAAAAGACCAGAATGCAAATGATAAGCTGAGAATAAAAAATATCTTATTTAAGTCAGATTTTTGATTTAATCTCAAAGTATATACACCGACTATTAGATAGATAATGAAAGCAGTAAAAAATAAATATGATAAAATCAGCATATATAGTAATCTTCCTTATTCAAAACTCTAATAAGTTTTATATCATTCAACGCCATTCCTTTTTCATTAAAAAACTCTTCTGCAGTAAGCCTTGAAAAATTAAGTCAGGGTAAGATACTTTACACAAAGACTTTCCAGAGCATGCCGAGCGGCTCAGATACAAAAATACCCTTAAATAAAATAAACAAAATTAAATATTCCGAGAAGTTTACTTTTTTCTGAAATATTTGAAAGCATTTCTATTATAATATTACTAAATAAAATGTCAATACTTTTAATTATCTATAAATTTTACCAGAATAATCCTTAGTTTAAGTAGTCTATATTGTATTTTCCGAAGTGTTTATCGCAGGTCAAACTCCAGGATAATAATTGAAACAGGTATGCAGAAAAGTTAATTACTCAAGGAAGTTTTGTTTTAAAATATTTCCCGATCAGTCCTTAAATGACAATAATTTTTAATTGTCTCTTTAATATTCTTCTTATCTGCTCTTGAAATCTTTGTTATGTGAAAACCACATAAAATTATTTCTTTGCTGGAATTGAACCATTTTAAATGGCATCCTCCGCGAATAAATCCTATCTGTGGAAAACAGATTATAAATTCAAATTCATTGTGAATCGATTTTTCATCAGGCATTTCTTCAAGTTCAAGTCTGAAACCATCAAAAGAAATATCAAATAATTTAGCTTTGACATATTTTTCTTTCTTTATGTTCCATAATGATATCGTACAATTTTCAATATTTAACGGATAAAATCGATGAGCCGGATTGGTTTTACTCCTACCTTCCCTTAGCCTTGTGAACAACTTTTTATTAATTAAACGCCCTTCCATCTCAAAATAAGTGCAGATTGTTCCATTTTGATAGATTGTCACATGAAAATCAACTGAAAGCCATTCTCCTTCTTTTCCTTTTTCATATCGGAAAAGCTCAGCTTTCATTCCTACAGGGTAGTTTAAATCCACATAATCATAAAATTTTGAATTGAATTGATTCATAATAAATTGTACGCCTCTTAATGGTACTTTACCGAAAACATGACAACATGCCGTTGTAAATTGCCTCGCTGCTTCCATGAGCATAATTCCTGGTACATGATCAATCGAATGTTCAAAAAAAAAGGGATGAGATGTATTAATTAATAGATTTGAATAAAAAATATTTTCAACTGGGATGTCTGGAATATCATTTATAATTTGAGCTAATTTAAATCTTTCAATATCAGAAATATAAATATCTTTCCTATTTAAAACAGAGTATATAGTCTTTCCTTCAACCTCAGAAATGTGTTGTTTTAAAACATATTTTCCTATACTGATATTTTTTTGATAGAATTCCGATAATATTTTTTTTTCTTTTTGAGTAAGTTTACCTGTATTATCAAGATTTTCCATCAATTCTTCATCAATAAAATGTGGTATGTTAAACATTATATAGCATTCTTTATTTCTATTATTAGGAAAAAAATCATCTCCGAGAATTTCAGTGTTAATGGGATAATGCAGTATGTAATATTCTAAGAAAATAGCACGGTCGGTAATTGACAGCCTGGGAATTATCAATTTTTCAGCTGTCTCCTTATCAAAATAAGCCGGTATTGCTCTGCGAAGATTTTTCACAAGAACATTCATTTCATCTTGTTTATGTACAATTTTTTTATCAAGAGAAACTTCAAGATTTGTCATCATATAACTACCTCTTTTCTTAAATTCAAACACAACATAATATACTTAAACGGTAATTAACTTTATACTTTGAACTTTTAACTTTTTACCAGGAACTTATCGTATTTTAGTAAATCATTAACTTGCTAAAACAAAATACTATTTTTAGAATTGCCATTATGTATAATAATAAAAGAATTAATAATTATAAAGAATAAATTAAAATATTCAAATATATATTTTATATTTATACTTAATTATTTAGTCTTGTCGTTAAATTACCTATATGATAAATTGTAAAGGGTTTCATTCATTTATTAAGACTTCATTATACTTGAACTTTTAATACGCTTACTATATACTATAAAAAATATAAGTTAATTTTATCTTCATTACCTGATCAAAAATTAAAAGATATTTTAGCGAACCTTAGATTGAGTTAATTTTCATTCTGAAGTAATGGTTACAATCTAATATTAATAAACCGGAGAATATTATGCCGGGGTCTTTAGAAATCATATATTATTCTATCAGCTCAAAAAAGAGGGAAGATCTTATTTTTTGGATTCCTGAACTCTGGATGACTGAAAACGAAACTGCCATTATGGAAAAAAAACAAAAGCAAATTCGGGTAGAACCATATTCCTTTTTAACTTCTCAAATTAAAAAAATTCTTTCATTGAATAATAAAAATTACAACTATAATTCCAGCTTATCGAGTTTAAAAGAATACAAGTTTGATTCCGATAGAATAATTGATGGTAAAATCAGGAGAAAACCAGGTGATTGGCTAATCGGAGCCTCAATATATGGTATAAACCTCCGTAATTTTTCGGCATATGACCATGATCAGGATGGAAAAATAGGTCATGGATCATGTGATGATATAACAATAAACAGTCAGGGAATAAGAGAAACCGGAACATTTATTAAGACTGCGGCTATACTTCCATACATCAAATCTATGGGTTTTAATACCATTTGCCTGACTCCGGTAATGTTGACAGGTAAAGCATACAAATCCGGTGAATTGGGATCTCCTTATTCAATTAAAAATCCATTCAAACTGGATAATATCTATCATGATCCATTTATCAATGAAATACCAATAGAAATGGAGTGGAAAGCTCTTATTGAAGCCTGTCATATGATGGATTTACGTATTATTCTGGACTTTACTCTTAAAACAGCCTCAAGGGATTCGGATTTCATACCGGAACATCCAGATTGGTTTTATTGGATTGATAATACAGCTATATTAAATGATGACTCAAAATTCAATAATCAAAAAAGTAATAGTGATAAGTTAAGCAAAAAAAGATATACTCATTTTTTTGTAAATCCGCCGGAAAATAAAGATATTATTTTTGAGAATGAAAGTACAGGATATTTTATAAAATTTCAAAATAAAAAAGCAATTATACCCGAAGCTAATTCAATAATGGATAAAATTAGCGATCTTTCAAATGATATTACCTTTTTTAAGCTTACTGATGAAATAAATGAGATTCCGAGTATCAATTCAAAATATGTTAAAAAATCGATTGATATAAACACAAATTTATGGAAAACACTCGCCGGAATTGTTCCTTACTATCAGAAAGAATATGGTATCGATGGTGCAAAGTTTAACCAGAATGGATTCTTACCGCCAGGTTTGATGAAAATGGTTATAAATAATATTAGAAATACAGATCCTGATTTTGGTTTAATATCGGAAAATTTTGAACCGGATAAAAAAAACAGGGAAAATGGTTATAATTTATCTTCAGGCAATTATCAGATAAATTTGTTTAAAATAAATCAAAGCAATAAGAAACATCAAAATCAATTGAAGACTTTTATTAATAATTTAACAAATGTTCAATGTCCTGCACTGGGAGCGCCTGAAACTCTGGATTCACCAAGAGCTGCTGTCAGAAGAGGCGGAATAAAATTTTCTTTAGCCTCATGGATTCTTGTGAATACATTACCCAATACAGTTCCATTCTGCAACTCCGGATTTGAATTGGGAGAAAAAAATCCTGATAGCCTTAATTCCGGTTTTAGTATTGAAGAAAAAGAATCTATGATAAGAAAAAAATTAGGTTTATATGATGCTACAGCTTTAAACTGGGATTCAATTTCTGCTGATGAATTAATCGGTTTAATAATAAAAATCAATAAATTCAGGCAGGAAAATATTGGAATTATTACTCATATAGATAATTTTTATCTTCTGGATTCGGAAGTGGATGGAGAATTAACATTGTCCCCTGAGAATCCTGTTATTGCTTATTTAAGGGCATTCAGGGATGAAATTATAAATTATATGGCAACCGGGATTTTCGGTGAAATTTTATATCCAATAGAGGTAGAAAACGATTACCTGATAGTTGTAAATATGGATTTTGAAAATGAAAGGATTGTTTCAATAAAAATGTGTGGTGATATGGCTTTTAATAACATATTCAAAGCCGAGGAATTGAAAACCGTAAATCAGGAATTAAATCTAAAGTTAAAACCCGGAGAATTTATAATAGCAGCAAGTATTTATAAATGATGATTTCTAATATTAAAGAAGGTGTACAAATATGTTTTATTCAATCAATGGGATATTAACTTCAAAAGATGAAAATCAGGTAATTATAGAAACGGGCGGTATCGGTTTTGAAATTGCAGTACCCAGATCAGTTTCACAACATATACCTGATGCCGGAAATAATATAACCCTGTATGTCAAAATGATTGTTCGGGAAGATGATATATATCTTGTTGGTTTTTCTACCCTTGCAGATAGAAGATTATTCGAGAGTTTAACGACTGTTTCCGGTATCGGCCCTAAGCAGGGCCTGAAAATTTTATCCGATCTCAGTGCTTATGAGATTCGACAGGCTATTATTTCCGGAAATGTAACCGAGTTAAGTAAAGTTAAGGGTGTCGGCGCAAAAACAGCATCAAGAATAATACTTGAACTCAAGGATAAAATGAGCAAACTTAATATCGGTGATATAGCGGAGCCGTCGAGCATTCTTGAAAAGAAAAAACTGGAAATACTCCTGGCTATGAGAGTACTGGGCTATTCCGACAGTGATTCAAAAAGGGTTATAGAATCAACTTTTGCCAGTTCTGAAGAAATAAAAAATAAAAAAGTTGAGGATATAATCAAACTAATTTTATCAAAGATGTTTAGATAAACTATAAATATTTAATCCCAATGGTTTTAGACTCAAATTACCATTTTAGCAGTAAATTTTATTTTTTACTGATTTTATTATACAATAATACAATATAAAGAAAAAATATTATAATATCTGCAGGATTCAATAAATGATGAATGCAGAATAGCAGTAAGCTACTTTATAATTATGATTATTTAAAATTTACAGGTTTTTATGAAGATATTTATTAAATATTTAATAATTGCCTTTATTACTCTTGGTTATATTTCATGTTACCAGGATACTCCTGCTGACAATACCAAAACGGAGGATAATTATCAGGATGATTCGACTATAGAAGTCATAAATAATGGGAATTATTCACCCAGAGTCCTGGATTTAATAAAAAATTCCCAAATTTGTACTTATATAGTTATGTATGCTATGAAATATTACACGATGGATGATTCAAGCGGCGTAAATGAACTTCTTATGGCACTTGTTGACGCAAAAAAAAGAGGTATTGAAATAAAAATCATACTTGATAATACTACTGCGGTTGATTATCCGGAAACTACAAATTATCTAAAATCAAATTTAATAAGTTATAAGGTTCACCCCGGAACAATAACCACTCATGCGAAACTTTTAATTATTGATAATAGCATAACGGTTATCGGAAGCCATAACTGGACAGAATCGGCTTTTAACAGTAATAATGAAACAAGTGTAGTTATCTACTTAAAAACTGTTGCTGAAAAGGAAAAAGATTACTTCTTTGATCTTTACAATAAATATTGATTATAATAAATATTAAAGGAAATTAAATTATGAAAAGGATTGCTATCCTGACAATATTTATCGTTATATTATTTAATGAAATCAATTATTCCCAGACAGTTGATTTAATCCTTTCTGAAAAAAACTTTAAAACCGGAATTACCCGATTTTATAACCGTGAATATGAAGCTGCCATACAGCTTTTTACCAAATCCTTATCATTTCAGCCGATGAATTTCAAATCCCGGTATTATCTAGGTCTTGCATATCTTAATTCGGGATATGCAAAAAATGCTATTGTGGAATGGGAAAGCCTGATTAAACTTGGCGGAGGCAATTATCTTGTTAAACAAAAACTGAATGATTTGTACTTTCGTCTGGCTATCGATAAAAGTTACGACTATTCGACTCCCTATATGTTTTCAAAATATTATGACGGTATTGAAAATGGGATGCATAAAATAATACGGCCTTCATTTATAATTTATGATCCACAATATGATTCAACAATAGTTTCTTCGGCTAAAACAAAGTTTGTTGTAGAAGTTGACGGAAGCGGACGGGTGGTTAGACAATTCGGAAGAGAATTTGGGGATTTTTCAATCTTTAAAACTCCAACAGGGATCTGTTTATATAACAATAAATTATACATTTCTGATTATACGGCAGATAATATTTATGTTTTTGCACGTGACAGTAAATATCTTTTTAAAATCGGCAACGGGTCGGCCCCAACAAATGCAGGGATTCTCCAGAATATTTTATCGGTTCCTTTAAGCTTATTTAAAAAAATACCTGTTATAGGATATACAGTGTCCAATCTTGCTGGCCCGATGGGTCTGGCAATATCAAGCGATGAATATCTTTTTGTTGTAGATAACGGTAATGACAGGATACAAAAATTTGATCTTTCCGGAAACTGGATACAGAGCATAGGTGAAAATGAATTAAAAAGACCTACTGATATTGCAATTAAGGATAATGTACTTTATATTTCTGATACTTATAATAAGAGAATTGTTACTTTTGACACTTTTGGAAACGTTCTTGAAACAATTGGCGAAAATCAATTGATAGAACCCAGGGGATTGTTCCTTAAAGACGATAAACTTTATATAACCGATTCAAAAACAGGAATTTATATATATAATATTTCAAACAAGTCTTTTGAAAAATTCGGGCTCGATGAAGGTAAATTAAAATTTCCTTTTGATGTTTGTCTTGATTCAAAAAATGTCCTGTATGAAACCGATTTTAATACCCAGAATATAGCCATCTTTAATCCGTTACAGCTTCAATACGCAAATCTCGGCGTTCAGATATCACAGATCTGGACAGCAACATACCCTGATAACTTCCTTCATCTTAGAGTGTGGGATAAAACAGGCATCCCCATTTATAATCTTAAGGAAGATAATATACAGGTTTTTGAAGAAGGAACGGAAATACCTCTGATAAGAACAGGTAATACTTTCTATTACAAAAAAAACATGTATGTAAAATTAATTATAGATAAAAGCATTCCTATGCTGCAATATAATCCTGAATTAATAGAATGCATGAATTCATTCCTACAAAAATCCACGGGAAGCGACTGGCTGGACCTAGTTGTTGTAAACATTGAAACGGAGAATTCCGGCAGGATAAATTCCAGCACACTCTGGCCGATTGATTATATTAAAAAATTCTCATATACGAACTCCTATCCCAATGATCTTGATAAAGCATTTCATAAATCCATTACCGAACTTTTGAATATTAACAGGAATAAAGCAATTCTTTTAATTACAGCCGGAGAAATCGGACAAACGACTTTTGATGATTATGATCCAGATATGCTTGTAACTTATGCAAAGCAGAATGCGATTCCAATCTATATTGTAAATTTTACAGACAAGAATAAAGAAATTTTCCAGAGAATGGGAGAAGAAACTTTTGGTAAATATTATAGTATGAAGAATATTAAAGAAATTATGAATCTTTATAATGAAATAAAAAATTCCCAACCACTTGAATATATTATCAGTTATAGCGGTTTAAATTTGAAGGGATTGAGAAATTATTGGGTAAACGTTCACATCAAAATAAATTACAAGGATTTTACCGGAGTTGATGATATAGGATATTATATTCCTGAATTTGCCACCAGACAAACTTTATTCAATTTCGGTAAAGAAAAAAATACTATACAGGTTCCTAAAGAATGAAATAATTTGATATTTTGCCTAAATTTATTTAAAATAATATATATTTAATGAGGAAAAGTGTAATGTTCAGTTATTCTTTTTTAAATTGTTTAAGACTTTTTGTGATGGTAGTTGTGACAGGTAATTTTGTCTATAGGTTTTTCTTCAGGGATAACTGAAATAAATAAGGAGAAAATCTTGAATAAAAAAGTATTTACCCTATCGCTATTAGCTGTAGTTGTGACAGTCTTTAATTTTATTATACGGTTAAAATCGATGGGTTAAATATTAAAAGTATACATAACTAAACCCCCTTCGGAAAACCGGAGGGGGTTTTTTATTGGAGGAATAAAATGAAAATTTCAGGAGCGGAAATTACAATTAAATTGCTGGAAAAACTGGGAATTAAAATAATTGCCGGTATTCCTGGAGGTTCAAATCTGCCGCTTTACGATGCGCTTTGCAAAAGCGGGATTCGTCATATACTGGCGCGTCATGAACAGGGAGCCGGATTCATTGCCCAAGGTATGGCAAGATCGACAGGCCGGCCGGCAGTTTGTTTCGCTACTTCAGGTCCCGGAGCCACAAATCTAGTCACTGCAATTGCCGATGCAAAACTTGACTCCATACCAATAATTGCAATAACAGGACAGGTATCAACATCATTAATCGGTACTGATGCTTTTCAGGAAGTCGATACATATGGATTGACATTGCCTATAACAAAGCACAATTTCCTTGTACGAAAAGCCGAAGAGCTTATTTCGATTATTCCGGAAGCCTTTAAAATCGCAGGTGCGGGGAGGCCCGGGCCTGTTGTTATCGATATTCCAAAAGATGTTCAGCAGGAATCGATTGATTTCGCAATTTATAAGTATCCCGGTAAATTGCAAACTGCGTCCTGTTCACATATTAAAAATAATGAATCTTCTGACCATGAAATCCACAGTAACTTAATCAATAATGCGGTGGAAATAATAAATAAATCAAGGAGACCGGTCATTATAAGCGGAGGCGGTGTAATAATTTCTGAAGCAAATTCATTATTATATGAGCTGGCTCAAAAAAATAATATCCCGGTTGCATCCACACTTATGGGAATTGGAAGTTTCCCACAGATGATCCGCTCTATCTTGGAATGATTGGAATGCACGGAGCCCGTTATACAAATTTTGTACTTAATGAGTCTGATTTACTCATAGTTTTAGGCGCCCGTTTTGATGACAGGGCTACGGGAAATGTTAAGATGTTTTGCCCTGAAGCTTCGATTCTGCATATTGATGTCGATCCGTCTGAAATTGATAAAATAAAAAAATCAAATCTTTCCATAGTCGGAGATATAAGTAAAGTATTGGATAATATAATTCCTTTCATTAATAGAAATACAAGACAGGAATGGCTTACAAGAATAAATGATCTGATCCGGGAAAATCCTTCATTGCCGAATTATTATACTGAAAAGCTTCATCCGGTGAGGATAATTAGAGAAATAGGCAAATTAGCGGGAATTAATGCGATTATTGCCACAGATGTTGGCCAGCATCAGATGTGGACCGCCCAATCCTACCCTTTCAGGAAACCCAGGACATTTTTAACATCAGGAGGGCTTGGTACAATGGGTTTTGGATTACCGGTGTCAATAGGAGCCGCTCTTGCAAACCCGGAAAAGCAGATAATATGCATCAGCGGGGATGGTTCTATTTTGATGAATATGCAGGAATTGGCCACTATGTCGGAACTCGGGCTTAAAATTAAGGTTATTATTATGAATAACGGTCATCTTGGCCTTGTCAGGCAACAACAGGAGCAATTTTACAGTCAAAATTATATTGCTTCCAGATTTATTTCTAACCCGAATTTTACAAAAATCGGACAGGCTTTTGGGATAGACAGCTGCGATTTATGTGAAAATGATAATTCATCGGACATTCTTGAAAAAGCATTATTATCAAACGGACCGTATTTAATTAATGCCCATGTCCCGCAGGAAATAAACGTTGCGCCGATTGTACCGCCTGGATCTGCTAACACTGAAATGATTGGTGGTGAATATTATGACAGACAGGTTATATCAATATGATCATTGAACAGATTGTTCAAAATCATTTAGTTGAAGCATCGAAGGGTTAAAATAATGCAGAAATTGTTTCTTCAATTGACTTAACTGGCAATTGCTGAATTTGAAAAATTTGTTTTTGATTGAGGTCCTGGTAAGGAATAATGATCTTTTTCATTCCAAGCCTGGACATTTCCGAAATCCTTTTTCCCGGCCTCTGGACTGGCCTTACTTCGCCCGTCAGTCCTACCTCGCCGAAAACTGCCGTTTCGACCGGTGACGGAATATCTTTTAATGAAGAATACAGCGCCGTAATTACGGCAAGATCGAGTGAAGGATCATTAATTTTCAGGCCGTTTGTGATGTTTAAAAAAACATCGTTGCTTGCGAGATTTACCTTCAATCTTTTTTCCATAATCGCTATCAGCATATACAGGCGGTTTATATCCATACCGTCAGATGTTCTTTTCGGGTAATTGAATTGAGAAGGGGAACATAGAGCCTGTATTTCAACCGGGAAAACCCTGCTGCCTTCAAGTAGCGGAAATATGGCTATTCCGCTGACATTCTCGGGATGCATAAAAGTAAAGGCTGTTGAGTCATTTTCAATTCCTTTAAGGCCAGTCTCCTCCATTGTAAATAGTCCAACTTCATCTGTGGAAAAAAATCGGTTTTTAAGGCTTCTTAAAATCCTGTAATATCCGCGGTTGTCTGTTTCAAGAAAAATAACGGTATCGACAATGTGTTCTATTATTTTAGGGCCTGCAATGCTTCCGCTTTTTGTGATATGACCGATTAAAATCAACGGAATATTCATTTCCTTACATAAGCTCACAAGTGTAAAAGATGATTCCCTGATCTGAACAATGCTTCCGGGTAATGAAGAAAATCTTTCGGAATAAAGCGTCTGAATCGAATCGATTAATACTACTTCCGGTTTATCCTTTTTTATTATCTCTGCAATATCATCGGTATTGTTTACAGAAACTAGGAAAAGATTCTTTGAATCGGCCGAAATCCGTTTTGCCCTTACTTTTACCTGTGAATTCGATTCTTCTCCGTTTATATAATACACTTTTTTGTTTTCAGCAATCCGGTTTGCAATACTTAAAATCAGTGTTGACTTTCCAATTCCAGGCTCACCTGATAATAAAATCGCCTGGCCTGGTACAATTCCACCAAGAACCCTGTCTAACTCAAATTCTTTTGAAAAAAGCCTTTCATTATCATTAAATTGAATATCAGATATGGATACAGGCCTTATAATTGAATCCTTTCTTACAGGCTCTTTTTTCGATGTTTCCTCGAATTCTTCAATAAATGTATTCCATGATCCGCAATCCGGACATTTCCCAAGCCATTTTGAAGTTTTATACCCGCAGTTTGAACATAGATAAATTGTTTTTTGCATAGAATTATTTTTTTGAACTGGCTGAATTTTCCGGTTGATTTTGATTCGTTTTTTTATTTTTTCCATAAATAATGGAGAATGTTAATATTCCGATGAGGAACCCAATAAATAAACTGACAATAATAACAGCTATAACAGGAGCTGAAATCTCTAAAAATAAAAAACGAACCGCTACAGGACTAGCATTCTGTGCAATGGCTATAACAGCAATGGCTATAAATATGCATAAGAGAACAATTTTTAAAATAAAACTGGAATTTTTCATAATTTATCACCTCAATTTCTTTCCTCAATGTTAAGTTCTTTCGACAGCCTGTCCTTAATATCTTTAGTGATATCATAGTCTTTATCAAAATACAGTAATGTTTCGCTTCCTTTACGGAATACGAAACTGTAGCCTTTTTCTGCGCTAACCCTTTGTATCAATGTGGCGATTTTCAAATAAACAGGTTTTGTCAATTCATCTTTTAAAGCATTCAATTTTTTGTTTGTATCGTCAATATATTCACTTAAAACTTCTTTTTTGTATTCAATTTCCGCTTCTCTCCTCTGTTTTTCATCTTCTGTCAACTGTGGGGAATTTAATTGATAATCTTTTTCAAGATTTGCAACTTCTTCTTTCTGTCTATCGATTTCGACCTGATATTTTTCTCTCTCCTTCTTCATTTTATCCCTGATATCCTGAGTTCCCGGATATGTGTTAAAAACATCCTCTACATCAACATAACCTATCTTCATCAATCTGGCTCCATAACCGTTAGCAATAGCTGCAAGTAATATAATAACTGTTGTTATTAAAATTCTTTTAAAAATCATATATTCCTCCTACGTTATCCATATTGAAGCTTATGCTTCCAGGATGAGCGGAATTCTAAAATTTCATTTTTTCAGAATGATATTAATTATTTTTAAACCAATTTTATCATCGAAATACTAATATAAATTCCAATATATTGCAAATCATTTATATTACTTTTTGAGTTCCAACTTTTAATAAGCTGTAATATGTCTTAAGAAGGATTTTTCTAAAATAAACCCTGTATAGTGAATACAGGCTGTAAATCCCAGAATAAATTTTGACTTCCGCCCATAAACTGAAATCTTTGAAGATTTTGATCATAATAACCTGTTCTTGCAAGATAGAAACGGATCGGTATCATTGGAATATTGATCTTTATTCCAACGCCGAAGCTATAAATGTATCCAACAGGATTGAATGGAGCAACCTCATAATAATTACCCCAAACATTTCCCATATCATAGAAGAAGGCTCCCCATAGCTCTTTACCATATATCTGAAATCTTAATTCTCCGCTGTAAAAAGCCTTGCCCTGGCCCCTGAAATTATTGCCCTGCCAGCCACGCATTTCATACAATCCGTCGAACCATTCCAGGTCATTAATATTATCAGGATTAAAATTATTTGTATTAATAGTAAACGGATTAAAATTTATACTAAATTGAGGTAGACATAATTCAGTAGAAATATGAGCCGCCAGAACAATTTTCCAAAATGGATTATAATAAATATCATATGAAATACCTGGTTTGATAAAATTTATTGCTCCGCCAACCAAACCGCCATAATAATACAAAGTGGTTTTAAACACCGATCCCCTTGTTTGATTAAGCGGATTATCTGTAGTATCCCTTGTTGCGGATAAGGCAAGATCATTTTTAAATATACCATTTGTATTGCTTAAATAACTGATTAGAGTAGTATTTGTAACCCATTTATTCTGACCGATATCAAATATAAGCGGATTATTAAAAGTTGCACCGTAATACCAGTTTATTGATGTATAATAACCGGCAGAACCTGTCCAATATGTAAAAAAACGTCTTGCAATATTAAAACCCAAAGATAAAGAATTCTGATAAAAAACGTTATTCACATTTGTATAGTTTGTAATATCTTCATTCGGATTGTCAATATAACTAAAATTAGTACCGTCAATATAACCATTACCGCTGCTGTCTGCTTCTATATTTTGATTTACATACCGGTTAAATCCCAGATTAACAGTTATCGATGTCGGATCGTCAAAGAGCCATGGTTCAGTGAAGCTTGTGCTCAATCCTTGCTGGAGCTGTCCATATGTTCCTTGTATTGAGACCTTCCTGCCTGTTCCTAAAAGATTGTTTTCAGCTATTTGCGCAGTTGCATAAAATCCGCTTACCGTACCGTAGCCTAAGCCGAACGTGACAATACCAGTTCTTTGCTCTTCAACAGCAATGTCAATATTCACCAATCCTTCGGCGCTTCCCGGTAACACATTCGGTTTGACATCGGAAAAATACTGCAGTGCGTTCAATCTATCCAGAGTCACCATAACTTTATGATGTACGAATATTTCACCTTCTTTGAATTCGAATTCCCGCCGGATAACATTTGCTTTTGTTTTTGTATTACCGGATATGGTAATATGTTCAATATGTGAACGGGAGCCTTCGGTTATGATTAATTCAGTATCAATAACCATTGACTCAATATTTGTACTTATTTTATTGATATTTGTTGTATAAATATTTGTCGATTTAGTTAAAACCGGTGATACATTAGCATATAAATGCCCGCTGTCACTATATTTTTGATACATGTTATAGCGGATCATATCCATTTTCACTTTATCATATATTTCTCCTTTTTTCATATCAACAACCGTATACAGATCATTTGTTGTATATATTGAGTTGCCTTTTATCGTTATATCTCCAACAAAATATTTATCGCCTTCGGTCAAATCGAGATAAATGACAATGCCTTTGTGTTTATTATTTCCCAATTCCTCAATTTTCCATTTGTAAATATTAACGGTTACATCCATAAAACCATTATGCTGGTAAAGCATAATTATATTATCCTTGTCCTTTTCAAATTCTTCTTCTTTCAAAACACCTGACTCAAATATTAAAAACTTTTCTTTTGTTTTCATTACACCTTTAATATCCGATTCTTTCAACGTTTTATTACCGGTTATCTTAATTCGTTCAATGACAATCTTTTTCCCTTCAGTAACTTGGAATATCAAGTCATAAATATTTTTATTTGTATTTATTAACTTAAGTGAGTTTGTAACTTTAGTATCTATAAAACCCTCATCTTCAAATTTTTTTTGGATAGCAATTATGGATCTATTTAATTTTGCTGAAGTAAAATATGAATTTTCAGTGAAATCAATTTCTTTATCAAGATCATCTTTTCTAAGAGATTTATTACCTTCATATTTAATAGTTCTGATAAACTCATTTTCTTTGACAACATAGGTCAAAATTAATCCATTACTTAATTCCGTAACCTCAATTTTTGAATCTGAGAATAAATCCAATGAAAATATATTTTTTAAAGAATCATTAATGATACTCTCGGTTACTATATCACCTTCCTTAATTCCCAAAAGTTTTTTAACTTCATCGGGATATGTATTGGTTAAACCGATAAATTTAATTCCTATGACTTTTGGATTCTTAAAAGCATCCTGCGTATATGCTACATTTACAATTATCAGCATCAATATGAATGATTTCAAGCACTTTATAAACATAATATCTCCTTTTAAAATCTTCTATTAACATTAAATTCAAACATCTGCTCATATAAAAAGCCTTTTTCAAGTATCTGAGCCGGTTGATACCTCCAGCCCAAATCGAAATTAATAAAATTAAATTCCAAACCCACTGTGAAGCGGTAAAAGACCGATCATAGAATTTGTATTTTTGGAAAAAGTCATTTCATATTGAAAAAAAACATTAGGCAATAAATATCTCCCAACAGTAAAAGAAGTCCCATCAAAAATATTAATATTTGCATCACCTGTAAGGCTTCTCCTGGTTAGATTCTCAATAATTCCGGTTTTAATCGAAAACAGGTCAAGACCCAAACGTCTTTTTAAATCCAGAGCTATGGGATTAAAGATCAATACTTTTCCGGCGTTCTCTACAACGCTAATCCCGCTCAATGAATTTGTTTGTAAGTTATTGGCAGCGCTTAGTGAATCGCTTTTAATACCCAGAATTGAAGATAACTCACTCTTTGATTGATCCGGTACGGAATAAAAATCGCTCAGAATTATTTTAGAAACTTTTCCAGTAAACGTCAAATAAATGTCTACATTTTCATTTTTACTATTCTTATATCTGTAAAAAGTATTTAAGTTTATATATGGTATAAAATCACCTGGATTGCCGTTAAAATTGGCATCTCCATCTTTAATAATAAAATCCCTGCCAAGATATGTAATGGACCCTCTATCAACTTTTATATTTCCTTTTAAACAAAATGAATTGTCACCAATCATTCCGGTAAGATATACTATATCGTTATTCCTTAAAATAGCATCAATATATTCATTGGAAAATTTTACTCGATTTCCAATTTTAAATGAAAGATCCCATTTAATATTATTAATTAATCCTGATTGGACAGGTAAATCCTGCATTTGATTGAAACCGGCCTGAATCTGAACATTTTCAGCAGCTATATCACCCTTTAAAGCCAATGATGACATATTTCCTTTAATTGAAAGCCTGTTGATAAGTAAATCTCCAAAAAATTTTAATGATGGTGTGTTATAATTTACACTGATCGAATTGATTTTCTTATTTTCATCAGGTGTAATATTAACATCAATGAATGGCGACTGTATATCACTTAAGTCTATAAAACCATTAATTATAAAATTTCCAGTTAAAGTATTCAACCGGATATTTTGTAAAATTAATTTACTTTTCTCAACAGGTAAATCCAAGTCTAAATTTTGAATTCTAGTATTCAAATTGTTTATTGAAAAACCGGTTTGATTTAATTTTATATTTCCATTCAACTCCGGTGAATCAATATCACCCTTAATATTTAAACGGATAATTCCCTGCCCTTTAAAATCTATTAAGCCATTCAGATTTGTAATAATTTCAAGGGGTAATTTAAGATTGTTTGATGATGAAATTTTATTATTATTAATATTTCCATCGGAATAGACGGCAAATTCATTGTTTTGAAAATAAAAATTCCATTTTTTTTCATTTTTGTTATCATAAAAAAATCCTGTTAACCCCGCTTCACTTTTTTTATTAAATTGGTAGCGATTACTTATCAGACTGACATTTCCGGTCATGTCTTTTAAAAGTTTACCAGATATTCTTATTGAATATAGATTATATTTTAAATATTGCTGTTCATTCTGGGATTGATATATTAAATTATACGATCCTTTTAACACCTGAAATGCAGTAAAATTTCCATCACATGAAACGATCAAATCTCTATCATTTTGAATTACATCTGCCGAAAAAATTACAGAATAGTTATTATCCTGATATTTTACATTATTGAGATTCAATTTATTTCCATGTTTTACAATTGAAGGTATTCTAAGGATAAAATTTTCCGAATTCAAAGAATTTGTTATTTCGATATTTCCATTATAATCGGGATTATCAAAAGAACCGAAAGCATTTATTTTAGTTGATACAAAAACATCCATGTTTTCTTTGTAAAAATTTTTGATAAATAGATTCTGAATATCCGCTGAAGCAAAAAAATCATCCTGTGATATAACAAAACTAAGCGACCCTTTTTTTTGAAAGCTCAGATTTCCCGATAACTTTTCATTATTTAATAATAAATTTCCTTTGCCAATAAGTTTATCATCGGATGTATCAAGTTCAAATTGACTTATATCAAGTGAACCATTATTATTTGTTGAATCAATATATAAAATATTGGTTCTGCCCAAAAGATTGTAGTTTGCATCAATCTTTATCTGTTCTGTAATATTCCGGGAATTTACAATATCAATATCAGCATATAAATCACCGGCTAACCCGATATTGGATAATGAATATTTATCGGTTTTAATCTTTATGGAGTTTGAATTATTTATGGATTTAATATTAATAACGATATTATTATCAATGATCAGGTATGTGTCTATCTTATAATCATTTAATGAATATTTTACTTCGCCATGCAGGGGTATCATGAATTTATTCCGATAATTTATCTTACCGTTGACTTTAATCCTTCCTTCATTATTATTTTTAAAATCATAAGCAAAATCTCCTGTAAACCTGATATCTTTTTTTATCATATGAATTTCATCAAAACTTAATAGATTGTCTTTATATTTCAATGATGCTTCGCAATATTTCTGTCCTTCATCGGAAACAGGTTTTGTAAATCCATAGATTTTCGCTGAGACTTCCGGATGCATATTGCTGCCATTTCTTGCATTCATCTGTCCATAATAATACCCGCCAACTAAATTTAAAATATTGAAATGAATATTGCTAACTATCGCCGAACCTGGAATGTTGCTTAAGGATACATTAATATCATAAAAATTTGTCCGGATTATTCCATTAATCAAAATATTATCATCTTTTGAAACTGATGCCAGATCGATTTCATTAGAAATCAGAGTCATTTTAGTTTTAAGGCTTCCTAAATAACCGCCATTAATTGAAGTATCCTTTCCATAAACCATACTTATGTTCCCGGATGAGTCAATAAAAAAATCACCGCTGATTTTTAAACCATCCATTAGATTAAAATTATTCAAAGTTAATGAACCGGAAGGTAATATATAATTGGTTAAAAATTGTAATTTACCCATTATTAAACCCTTTGAACCTGCATTAATTCTGCCATCTAAAATAAATGAATCATTATGACTTTCAATGCCGATTGAAATAAGGTCCAGATTGGTATTTGATAAAGGCTGTACGGACATCCTTGCCATATATTTCTGTGGATCGATTTCGGAAATGAATTTAAAATGATACGTCCCGTTTCCCAAGATATTCACAAACGGATATACGAGATTAGTGATTTTATTATTGATATCAAAATCACGCTCAATGTTAATCGATATTTTCCCCTTATTATCCTTAACAATATCGGCTAATTCGGTATTCCGGTAATCCAGATATATTTTATTACTGATATAAAATCCTATTCTCTCATTTCTTAATAAATTAATTTCCCCCAAATCGGCATTGTATAAATTAAAAAACCCATAACCAATATTATTTGATAAGTTATAATCAAAATTTAACACGCTAGATGCCTGGAAATAATTAAGCCGGTTAGCTGAAGATATGTTAAAAGACATATCCGTATCAAGATGAATTTTCAAATGTTTCAGGCTGAAATGCAAATTATTGATGACTCCGATGGTTTGCAAAGGGTTATTATTATATAAATTTATTGTAAACCTGTTGATTTTTATTTTAGAATTAATCATTTTCCATCGATTGTCAATATTTACAAGGAAATTATTTCTTATATAATTATTAATTATATCTTTAATATCTTTCAAACCGGATCGCAAATCAATATTATTAATTAAAACTGCATCAATGGAAGCCGGCAAACCGAGGAAAATCAGTTTAAATAAATTATAATGAATACCTATTTTATCTATTTTAATGCTTCCGATCATCTTATGATTAATTTCAATATCTTTGAATTCAATATAAAGACCCGGTAAATTGAAAATATTTTGAATTTCAATATAATCAGCATTTGATACTTTACATGCTGCCAACTCAATTTGTGATTTATTCTTGTAAAAATAATACTCAAATAAAGCGGTTACGGAGGCATAGACAATAAACAACAGCAATATTAAAAATACGGTATTTTTTATAAATTTAATCATCCGGACTAAACCTAAACAAGTGCGTCACTAAGGCAGGCTTTAATTATAAGTCTGCATTTCTTCATTCAATTTTTCTAACAATCTTTTTTCTGCGGTTGAAATGGCCTGGGCTATATTCAAACCCTGACCTTTTACAGAAATTGTTAAACCCTTGACAACATTATTTGTTTCAACATCAATCATCGATAAAATAAGTTTCATATCAACTATCACGATATCGCTTGCATTTACATCATAACTTTGAAAAGTTATATCTTTACCTATCTGGCCTAATACATTTATCTCACGGATACCCAAAAGAAATCTTTTAACCTGGGGACTCTTAACCTTCATATTCTTTAAAATTAAAGCTTTAATCTGATCTTCATTCATGCCCTGAATCGAAGAATTGTCAGGCAGTTCTATAGATATTATATTATAACCCCTTTCCGCAAATTTTCCGGAAACCGTTTCCTGAAATTGAGGAATAAATTCCCTTTTTTGTTCTTTTTTATCGTCGTAAAGTATATCAATTATACCAATTCCTGTGGGTATTACTTTATCATGATTTACTACAGTTAAATTAACCTGCAATGCCTGAGATTTCTGAAATTTCAAAATCTGCGAATAAAAATCTTCATCGAACTTCATTATATTATCAAATTTATCAGCAGAGAAAGTTACGGTAATGGATAACTTGTCGGTATCAGATCTTAAAATGCGATCCGCGGTAAAATTGACAAGACCCTGATCGTCACTGATATTTCCGGATTTAGTAATAATATTTGCATTGGAATTATTTTCGGTAATTAATAATGTAAAGCCTGGAACTCCCTTTCCAATTTTTGAGGATGATGTTTTGACTAGTATTGGATCGCTGCCGCCTTCAATGAAAGCATATCTGGAAGAACTTTCAAGAGAGAATGTTATGCTTGAAAGTATAAGTGTTATAATATTTCTGGATTCATCGTAAAGATCCGAGTTTTCTGCTGCTTTTTCGCTGATTATCAGAGCGCCTAGCGATAAATCAAGGGCTTTTGCAAGTTCACCGTTTTTGATGGCAGCATCGGCTTCAGTCAGGTATTGGGTTGATGTTGATCTTTGGTCGCTTACCAGTTTCTGGAGCCTATTTCTTTCTTTATCAATCCAGCTTTGTGGAAACTTTATTAATGAATACATTATAATCGTATTATCTGAATATTGTTCATAATACACATCTTCAAGATCAACGGCAACATTCGCGCTGCCTTTCCCCTCGATGGTTTGAATTATATCCTCTTTAAAACTGGAAATGTTGTCAAGATCGGCCATTTCTTTCCTGGATTGAAATTTTGTTGTAGCCCTTACCCCGATATAATCAACCAATTGTGTAGTAGCGTCATTAATAGATTCACTTTTAGCCGATTTAAGATCGGCAGATTTCGAACTGATTCCTACAAAATAAATATAAGCACCGCCGCTTTTTTCTTCAATATCCAATCCGGTTCTTTCGGAGCAGATGTTTTAATTACTTTCGGCGGCTCATTTGCTTTTACAATTGTATTTTGATCATTGCAGGATATAGCTGTAACTAAACCTAAAATTATTATCACTTTTAATAAAACACTTTTCATAAATACTCCTTCAGGGTCTATATTTCTATATTTAATATACCTTATATTAAGCCTGTTTTCATAAAATCTATCATCTAATTTTCTAATAAGATTTATTTATGATAAAAATTGATATACAAAATAAGAAAAATTTTTTGATAATGAATGGCTTATTAAAAGCCTGAATTTAATCCCATTTTTTTCAATTGTCATTTCACTGTTTTGCATTCTAATATCAAACTGATTTAAAACCGGTGAAATATTTCTTCCAATTAAATCTTTTTGGGTCCATTCCAATGCATTTTTGTTTGCATAGATTATTTTTTTGAAATGATTGGTTATGATCATTGGCTGTTCAAGATAGTCAAATACATTTTCATAATTAAACTTTTCGATATAATCTTCGAAATAAAATTGACAGGTAAATTCTTCATAAGAAATAATACGAATGAGTTTTCCGGCTTTATCTATTACCGGAATTTTTGTATTTTTTACTGCTTCATTTTTAAATATAGTATTTGGAATAAGATTGGCTTTCATAAAGTTAATATTTTCAAATAAATTAAAATTACCCTCCATTATACCGATTTCAATATCTCGTTTCAAAACAACGCCAAGATAATCGTTGTCCTCAAATACCAGAATTCCATTAACTGCCGGAGCATGAAAAAAAAGTTCCATCAATTCTTTTGCCAATTCCACTTCCATAATGATTACTCATTTTCTTCCATTTGTGAAGAAATCATCTGCCTTAAATTTGAATTTATTTGTCAAATCATCACCGTCAATTGTAAAAATTCCCAATTTTTGTGGTGAATAAGCATAATAAAATCCATTTGTTTCCTTTTTTCCAACCATAAGTTCATTTGTAATAGATTCCATTGAAATAAATCTTGCATAAAACAAAGGATTTTTTAATCCGTAAAATGTTAACACAGATTCGTCAGTAACAATATCCAGAAACCTGGAAATATTAAGCGAATAAATATCCATTATTTTTGATTTTACGGAAAAATTATCGGATTCGGTTTTTATCGGGAAATTCATAATGAATTTTTGACCGCCTGAATTTGTTTCGAACTTAAATTTTAAAGTACCGCCGTATTCCGACTGCAGTTCAATACTTTTCAACGATTGTAATGGAATATTAAAAATATCCCTGCTTCTTAATTCATTCGGTTTTTTTTCCATATTCAGGAATTTGCCGCAGGGAACAAGATATATCTTATCAATATTTTGATTTAATATAGTATAGTACATATTACCTGAAGAAGTTTTACTGCCGTTTATTAATTCTATAATCTGGGAATTGTTGAAATAAATTTTTATTGAATCAACGGGCCGGTCAAAACCCAGTTCTTTCATTTTATCTTCCGAAAGATTTGTTATTAGTGAATAGCTTTTCAAACCCGACAGATCATTGATAATTTTTAAAACGCTTTCATCATCGGCTTTTTCCATCAGGGGGAATGTTTCCATCCATTCATTGGATATATATTCCAGAAGGGTTACATTTAAATTAGTACCATCATTATAGGATATTTCTAATTTATTTATATCATTTTTTTGAAGATTTTCCATCATAATTATTTTATCCCAATTTTCCTTTTTCTTATTTTCCGGAATTATTCTATAATAGTAATAACCGGCAATTAATAATAAAATAATCATCAAAGTTGAAATTTTCAGTATGTTATTTAATATTTTCTTGTTCATTGAGTTTAAACCTTCCATACATTAATAAATTATTATATTGATTTTAGCATAATTCGATTAAAAACAAAACTAAATCAAATTAGTGTTTTTTATGAATTGTGACCAATTTTGTTTTTGTTAAAATTTGACAAAATCCAGGCCTCAATCTAATATAAATATTCAAAAATATTGAGCAATAGAGTAATATTAAGGGTATTTTAAAATAAAATTATTTGAAAATGTTAATCTTTATTATTTCGATTGACATATCGAGAACCTGAGTTTACCCTGTTCATTTTTTACATATGTTTCAAATCTATGTATGTCTTACTTTAAAATGGCTCAGTCTTGAAACATAAATAAACTATCCCCGTAACAGTGGGGTATTCTGAAAGAATAACGCTTGTTAAAATTCTATGCAAGGAGAAATAAGCAGAATGAATGGTCAAATCCTAATATTAACCGCTATATTTGTTCCTTTTTTTGGCGCTCTATTACTTCCTTTTATCGGGTTCATTTCAATCCGTATAAGAAACGGTCTTTCATTGATTATGGTAATGGTTTCATTTATTGCCTCCGCTGTAATGATTCCTCCGGTCTTTAACCATCAATACACATCGATTATCATGAATCTTAACGCCGGTTTTTTAGGAAATAATCCTGTACTATTCAAGGCTGACGGACTGGCCGTTTTTATGGCTTTAATTTCATCATTCATAGGCGCTGTAATTGTTTTTTATTCTTTCGGATATATCAGCCACTATAAAAATCAAAATGAGTATTATCTTCTTGTCGTTTTGTTTCTTGGTTCCATGATGGGCATTGTTTATTCCACTCATTTAATTTTTCTGTATTTATTCTGGGAAGTTACGGCAATCTGCAGTTGGAGACTGATTGGATTTTACAGGGAAAAAGATCATGTTATTAAAGCCGATAAAGCTTTTATGGTGACCTTTTTCGGCGCTATTGTTATGCTCATAGGCTTTATTATGATATATCAGCAATATCATACCTTTGATCTGACGCAAATCCCGAAGGGAACAATGCTTTCAGATTTGACCATTGTTTTGATAATGTTCGGAATTCTTTCAAAATCATCAACATTGCCTCTTCATACCTGGCTTCCCGATGCCGGTGTAGCTCCCGCT
Organism: uncultured Spirochaetota bacterium; assembly: GCA_963783575.1. Taxonomy (GTDB): domain Bacteria; phylum Spirochaetota; class Brevinematia; order Brevinematales; family JAOACQ01; genus CAWEAK01. The sequence goes on from CAWAOD010000014.1 coordinate 383,098, forward strand.
CCAGTCACATCGCTGCTCCATGCTGCCGTGCTGGTTAAAATAGGTATATATGTTTTTGCAAGACTTTTTGTTGTTTCTTTTTCACTGGGAACTGCCTGGCATACTATTATTCCAGTTATTGCAGGAGTCAGTGCTCTGGTTTCGGCAGGAGTTGCCATTCTTGAAACGGATCTTAAAAGGATCATTGCTTATTCCACTGTCAGCCAGATCGGTTTTATATTTTTAGGCCTGTCTACCGGCAGTCCTATCGGTATAGCTGGCGGACTTTTGTATATACTTATGCATGGCCTCGCTAAAGGCGGATTATTCCTATGCGCCGGTATCATTGAACAGAATGCAAAAACCAAGGATATTACTAAACTTGGCGGGCTTATTTCTGTGATGCCTGTTACAGCGATAGCTTTTGTTACATGCGCTTTTTCAATAATGGGTATACCTCCTTTTGGGGGATTTTTCAGTAAGTTTATGGTTATCAGCGGCGCAGTAGATTCAGGCCAGCCATGGATTGCATTAACATTCGTATTGGGAGCAGTTTTGACTGTTATTTATCTGTTCAGGGCTTTTATCACCGTGTTTCTGGGGCCCTTAAAAGCTGTTTCAAGCAGGGAGGGATCATCAACAATGGTTGCCAGTGTTGTTCTTCTCGCTTTCCTTTCTCTGGCAGGAGGTCTTTTAATCAATTTTCCGTCTGATTTTGTTCAAACTATCTTACAGGGAGTGAAAGGTTAAATGGACAATAGAATTATTTTATTACCTATACTGGTTCCCGCGGTCTTGTCATTATTTTTATTTATTTTACCGAAAAAAGATCGCTGGTTAAAAGAAACTATCGCCCTTATAGCTGTAACTTTTAATATGATCCTCTGCATTTTTTTATTCGGTAAGGAAGCATCTGTTCAGGTTCCATGGATAAATCTGAATGGGTTTAAGGTTGATTTCAGCCTGCGTCTCTACCAATTCAGCGCATTTATTATTTTAGCAGTTTCGGGTTTTTCTTTCCTTGTCACGCTTTATTCTGCGGTTTTTATGAAAGGCAAAGAAAACCTCCGGCAATATTATGCTTTTTTATTGATTTCATTAGCCCTTGTAAACGGGGCCGTTCTGGCAAATAACCTGGTACTGATGCTTTTCTTCTGGGAAGGACTTCTTATAACCCTTTTCGTAATGATTATGTCGGGCGGGAAAACAGCTTTTGCAACCGCAGTAAAAGCTTTTGTTCTTGTCGGAGTTGCGGATTTCTTTATGATTATGGGTATCGCATTGATAGCCTTTCTCACAAAGGGAGAAATGACTCTCGATGTTATTCAGAAAAATCCTCTCTCAACACAGACTTTACTGGGCGGGTTTGCTTTTGTAATGATAATGCTTGGAGCAATTGCTAAGGCCGGCTCCATGCCCTTTCACAGCTGGATACCGGATGCGGCAATCGACGCGCCTCTTCCTTTTATGGCATTTTTACCGGCATCGCTGGAAAAACTTCTGGGTATTTACTTTTTAGCAAGGATCTGCCTGGACATATTCAATCTCAAGCCCGGTTCTCCTATGAGCATATTACTTATGACCATAGGCTCCGTTACAATACTGCTGGCAGTAATGATGGCGATTATTCAGAAAGATTATAAGAGACTTTTATCATACCATGCTATAAGCCAGGTCGGTTATATGATTCTGGGAATAGGTACTGCAATACCTGTCGGAATAGTCGGCGGTTTATTCCATATGATAAACCATGCTATGTATAAAAGCTGCCTTTTTTTAACCGGCGGTTCCGTTGAAAAACAGGCAGGTACTACCGATTTGAAAGAGCTTGGAGGTTTGGGCAAAAAAATGCCTGTTACATTTACCTGTTTTATTATAGCGGCGGCGGCAATATCCGGAGTACCGCCTTTTAACGGTTTTTTCTCTAAGGAACTGGTGTTTGACGGCGCTCTTGAAAGCGGATACCCGGTGTTTTATATTTTTGCCTTACTCGGCGCTTTCTTAACAGCCGCATCATTTTTAAAACTCGGGCATGCGGCTTTTCTGGGTAAACCGAAGAGAGATTTCAGCAAAGTAAAGGATCCTTCCTGGCCAATGCTTGTACCGATGATCCTAATCGCTTTCGGATGCATTCTTTTCGGAGTTTATAATGCCCTCCCACTTCATAATTTGATTGAACCTATCCTTGGCTCAAGGCTTGAACACAGCTTTGCAGGCTTGCCTTCAAACTGGCTTCTTGTCGGTATTTCAGTAGTAGTTTTAATTCTTGCCTTTTTAAACCATCTTTATGGTGTTAATAAAACAAAAAGCGGGATCGGGGCAGTAGATCATATTCATTACGCTCCAGTTTTATCTTCTATTTATAAAGGAGCTGAAAAGAAGTTTTTTGATCCTTATGATCTGGGAATGATAATTGCAAAGGCTTTTGCCAACCTGGCTTTCTGGATCGACAGGGCTGTGGACTGGTTCTACAATGTTTTTTGTGTCTGGGCTGCCGAAAAGCTGTCGTTATATATCAGGAAAGCACAGACGGGTAACCATGCGCTTTACTTATTATATTCAATATTGGGTATGGCTTTAATTATAGTAATTTTTGTTACCGGTTTTAAGTTTTAATTAATGTCGGGAGGTTGTTAAGTGCAGGCTCTATTTATCATAATTCCTTTTTTTGTTTTATTGATTTTAAATTTACCCTATAAAAAAAACTGGAGGAAATATAGTTTTTATGTGGGGCTGTTTATAGCTTTATTCCAGATATTATTGTCGCTGACAAGCGGCGCGCTCATCTGGAACAAAATTATTCAGGTATTCCAGATAAATTTTATTACTGAGCTTAAGATAGACTATATCAGCCTGGTAGTTTTATTTACAATCGGCCTTATTGCCGGAACAGCTTTATGGGTTGGCAGATTTTTACCGGGAAAAAACGATCCATCCAGAGATGATTTCAATTTTGTGAATCTCATAATTCTGGCTGTAATGGGAATGAACGGTGTTGTGATGGTAAGGGACCTGTTTTCACTATATGTTTTTCTTGAAATTACAGCTGTAGCGTCATTCATTTTAATATCCATCAATCGCGACAAATTTGCATTCGAAGGTGCATTCAAATATCTGATAATGTCTGCCTTGGCAACGATATTTATGCTTGCGGCAATTGCCCTTATTTTTATGAATACGCAGGACTTAAGCTATGGAGCCGTTAGCGGTTTATTGAAAAATTTAGGCAATAATCCGAATCCTCAGTTGATTCTGGCTTTAATTTTATTTATTACTGGCTTTTCAATAAAAGCCGGGGTTGTACCTTTTCATGGATGGCTGCCTGATGCATATTCTTCAGCTTCATCACCGGTTTCGGTTTTTCTTGCAGGAATTGTTACAAAGGTCGCCGGAGTATATACATTAATTAGATTATCATACGACGTTTTCAATAATAACCCGGCGATCGGAAATATCATGATGCTATTCGGGCTTCTTTCCATAATAATCGGGGCATTCGCAGCAATAGGACAGTCCGATTTCAAGAGAATGCTCGCATATTCAAGTATAAGCCAGATAGGATATATCATCTTCGCTGCCGGTATCGGAACACCACTGGCATTAACAGGAGCAATGCTTCATTTTTTCAACCATGCGATATTCAAATCCTCCTTATTTGTAAATTCGGCCGCTGTTGAGAAAGAAGCCGGTACGAGGGATATAAATAAGCTTGGCGGTCTTGCGTCAAAGATGCCGATAACAGGAGGCACTTCAATAGTGAGTTTTTTATCCACTGCAGGTATTCCGCCTCTTTCCGGTTTCTGGAGTAAATTTATAATAATACTTTCAGCATGGATTACAGGGTTCCATTCTTATGCCGTTATAGCATTACTTGCCAGCATCCTTACTCTTGTTTATTTCCTTATTCTTCAAAGAAGAGTATTTTTCGGCAAATTGGCAATCGGTTTCGAGAACATAAAAGAAGGGAATATCGGGGTTACTTTTCCCGCTTTGATTTTATCAGGAATAACAATCCTCCTCGGTTTGCTCTTTCCTGCTGTTGTTGCATATCTGCAGTCAAACGGATTGCTGAATTTTAATTTATAGTCAGGGGAACTACCTATGAATTTTATTTTAATATTTATATTAATCGTTTTAATACTAGCCGCTTTAGCTTCGATCATGCTTAGAAATCTTTTAAAAGCGGCAATATCACTGGCAGTTGCCAGCGCTTTACTTGCAGCGGCAATGTTCATTATGGGCGCCTGGCTTGCCTCAGTTATTGAACTGTCAGTTTGCGCCGGATTAATAACTGTTATTTTTATAAGCACAATCAGCTTGACAAAGCCCCTGTCCAGGAAAGAGGATATTGAGGAAGGCAGAAACCGGATGAAACGTTTTATTTACTTGCCATTCATATTGATTATAGTTTATATTTTACTTATCCTTGCCTGGAAAAGAGGATTGATTAATATTAAATTCGATAACATTGCCCAGTCAGGTTTAATTACTTTACGTCAGACAATATGGGAAAAAAGACAGCTTGATATTGTCGGGCAGATAATAGTAATCCTGACCGGAGTATTCGGGGTTGTAGTTCTATTTAAGGAGCGTGAAGTAAAATGAGTCTCGATATTAATTTTTTTATTTTTTCAACAATAGTTTTATTGTTTGTAACAGGACTGTACTGCCTGCTTTTATCAAAGAATTTATTGCGGATAATTATCGGCCTTGAAGTAATGACAAAAGGAATAACGCTTTTACTCATAGCAGCAGGTTACTCCAACGGCGGGGGCTTTCTGTCTCAGTCTTTTGTGATTACTTTGATCATAATTGAAGTGGTCGTGATGGTTGTAGCCAGCGGTATTATCATCGGCGTATGCCGGCTTAATAACTCTCTGGATACCAGCAATCTAAAGAATTTAAAGGGCTAAAGAGGAATTATATGAAGAACATTTTATTATCACCGCCGGTAGTTTTTATTATATTACTTGCAGTTTCATTTCTATTTTCCGCTTTATTCAGGATTTTTGCTTTTACGGGAAAAGAATCGCCGGGAAAGACAAAATCATACTCTTGCGGAGAAGATGTTGCAATTAATAAAGTCCAGACCGATTACAGCCAATTTTTTCCATTCGCGTTTTTCTTCACGATTATGCATGTTGTGGTATTAATGGTTGCAACGATTCCGCTTGGTTTTTCAGTAATGCCCGTTGTTTATATTGTTGCGGCGGTAATGGCGCTTTCCATATTGTTCAGGAGGTAAAATGTCGATTCTAAAAAAAATAATAACCTGGGCAAGAATAAAATCTCCCTGGATCATACATTTCAATTCCGGAGCCTGCAATGCATGCGATATTGAAATTCTTGCTGCATTGACACCGAAGTTTGATGTAGAGCGTTTCGGCGTTCTTTTAAGAGGCACTCCAAGGCATGCCGATGTAATGGTTTGTTCAGGTCCTGTAACCCTTCAGACAAAAGACCGTCTTGTTAGAATTTATGAACAGATGGCCGAACCGAAATTTGTTGTTGCAGTTGGAACCTGCGCGTCTTCCGGCGGAGTTTTTAAAGGCTGCTATGGTGTCTGTGGTGGAATTGATTCCGTTATACCGGTTTCGGCTTACATTCCGGGTTGTCCCGCAAGGCCGGAAGCAATTATTGACGGTGTTGTCAAGCTCCTTAAAAGCTTGGAAGGATAATTGGGGGTTTATATGGAAAAAGCCAGGAACATAGAATTGGATATGGTAAAGAAATTTGGTTTCCTTGAAGGTAAATTCAAAATCACACGAAGCAGAAGGATATTTCTGGATGTGCCGATGGAAAACTTCATGGATGTTGTTAAATATGCTAAAGAGAAAGGATTTGATTGGCTTTGTACAATAACAGGTCTTGATGTTGTTGAAAGTTTTCAGGCAATATATCATTTGACAGATAAAGACGGATGTTTATTAAACCTTAAAATATCGATTCCAAAATCTAATCCGGTCATTAAAACGATTACCGGAATTTTTGAGAGCGGTGTATATTACGAAAGAGAATTGAAAGACCTTCTTGGAATAGAAGTTGAAGGATTACCCGCCGGAAGGCATTATCCGCTTCCGGACAACTGGCCTGCAGGACAGTATCCTTTGAGAAAAGACTGGAAGAATGAAGATACCTGCGAATGCAAAGATGGAGGTGAAAAATAATGGGAAGAGTAGCAATACCCATTGGACCTCAACATCCCGCCCTTAAAGAACCGGCTAGTTTTACTCTTTATCTTGAAGGCGAGAGGGTTGCAGCTGCCAATGTTGCACTGGGATATAATCATAGAGGTGTAGAAAAGGCATGTGAAGAGAGAACTTATATTCAGGATATTTATTTGATAGAAAGAGTTTGCGGAATTTGTTCGCATTCCCATTCCACCTGCTTTATCCAGGCCGTGGAAGAGGTCGCCGGTCTTGAAATACCGAAAAGAGCGGCATATATCAGAACTTTGATCGGTGAACTGGAAAGGATTCATAGCCATCTTTTATGGCTTGGGGTTGCCGGCCATGAATTAGGTTTTGACACGCTCTTTATGTACAGTTGGCGTGACAGGGAGATTGTTATGGATCTTCTTGCTATGCTTACTGGTAACAGGGTAAATTACGGCATCAATACGATCGGCGGAGTTAGAAGAGATATCACTCCGGAGCAGGTCCAGGAAATTCTTAAAGCTGTTGATATTTTAGAAGAAAGAACAAAATACTACATACAGGTTGCTTATGAAGAAACAACCCTAATTGGAAGGCTTGCCGGGGTTGGAAAGCTCGCGACTGCCGATGCCATTCGTTTCGGAGCTACAGGACCAACAGCCCGCGCAGCTGAAGTTAATAAAGATGTAAGAAGGGACGATCCCTATGCCGCTTATTCGGAAGTGAGCTTTAATGTGATTACCGATAATCACGCCGATGTTTTGGGAAGGACGATTGTCAGGGTTAAGGAATTAATGGAAACATTCAGTATAATAAGGCAGGTGTTGAAGCAGCTTCCCGAAGGTCCGATAGCCGTCAGGGCACCCAGAAAAATCCCTGCAGGTGAAGCAATAAGCCGTTATGAAGCGCCACGGGGTGAAGATGTACATTATGTAAAGGGAAACGGCTCGGAAAAACCTGACCGTGTGAAAGTACGCGCTCCTACACTGGCCAATCTTACGGCAATAACTCATATGATCGAGGGCGGTTATCTGGCAGACGTGCCGATAGTTATAGCGGCAATAGATCCATGTTTTTCCTGCACGGATAGAATGATAGAAATAAACGACCCTAAAAACGGCCAATCATTAATGAATTGGCAGGGTCTGCATGATTACAGCATAAATTGGTATAAAAACAACGGTATAGATTTTAAGAATATTACTTCATTAAGGGAAGGCAGGTAGTCGATATGGCGGATATATTACCAAGCATCTTTTCAATTCTTGTTTTCCCCGGCTTCCTATTTCTGAGTATTTACAGCCTTATTCTTGAATTTATTGACCGGAAACTTTATGCCAGATTTCAGAACCGTGTCGGACCTCCATGGTTTCAACCGCTGGCAGATTTTATTAAACTTATAAGTAAAGAAACCATTATACCTGCCGATGCCGATAAAAGAATGTTTAAATGGCTTCCTGTTTTTGCTCTTACAGCGGTTACGACTGCTTTTTTATATATACCGATCTGGAGTACCGGATCGCTGCTTCCCTTTAAAGGCGATGTTATTGTAGTACTTTATCTTTTGACCATACCTACTCTGACATTTTTCCTCGGCGGATGGCTTTCTTCATCACTTTTTGCGACCCTGGGTTCTGTAAGAACATTAACCCAGCTTTTCGCTTATGAAGTCCCTCTGTTTATGGCTATACTAGGCCCTGCGCTTCTTGCCGGCGACGCCGGTAACTGGTCAATCAGCGGAATATCAAAATTTTTCAATACGAACCCGCTATATCTCCTTTTCAATATCCCTGCTTTCGCTGTGGCTTTGATCGCCGTTCAGGGGAAGCTTGAAAGGGTGCCCTTCGATATGCCCGAAGCTGAAACTGAAATAGTCGCTGGGGCTTTTACCGAATACAGCGGCAAGCTTCTTGCTATTTTCAGGATGGCCATCGATGTTGAAATGGTTGTTGTTGCGGCTCTTCTTGCAGCGATTTTTATGCCTTTTTTTGTTACAACAAACGCAATAGTCAATTTTGTTTTGTTTATAATCAAAACATTGATAGTTGTTTTCTTACTCGCCATAATACGTTCTTCAATGGCAAGGCTAAGGATAGAACAGATGGTTAAATTCTGCTGGAAGTACTTGACCCCTATCGTTATTATACAAATATTGATTGATTTGATTGTTAAAGGAGTTTTTAAAATATGAGCAGACCGGGAAAAATGATTCCATTTATAATGCGTATGCTTATAAATAAACCTGCTACAGTTCTCTATCCTTACGAAACTGTAAAAATACCTGAAAATTTCAGGGGAAAACTGGAATTTTACGCTGATAAATGCATAGGCTGTAAAATGTGCATGAGAGATTGCCCTTCTGATGCGATCCTTATTGAAAAGATCGGGGAGAAACAGTTTAAATGCGAAGTTTACCTTGACCGATGTATTTACTGCGGACAATGCATGGAGAGCTGCCCCAAAAAAGCCCTCAGAAATACAAAGGAATTCGAGCTTGCGAATTATACAAGGGATAAGCTTAAGGTTGAAATCTAAGTGAACATTGATTTTGAAACTGCTATGAAAGACCGGCTAAAATTTGCAAATAAAGTCGCTATTTTAGGCATCGGTTCGATTATAATGTCGGATGATGCCGCCGGAATCAGGATTGCGGAAAATCTGCAAAAAAGATTCGTGGATAAGGAAAAAATAAAAACATATCTCGGCAACACAGCCCCGGAGAACTTTACCGGTGAGATAAAAAATTTTCAACCCGATCATTTGATAATAATCGATGCCGCCGACCTTAAAGAAAAACCCGGAAGCATAATGATAATCGATCCGGAAGTTATAGATGGAATTTCTTTCAGTACTCATATGCTTCCATTAAGAGTGATGGTTGAATATTTGAAAAAAGAAGCCGGTTGTCAGACAACAATACTTGGCGTTCAGCCTGAAAACATTTCCTTCGGTGAGAATTTAAGCCCTTCCGTAGAAATTGCCGTTCAAGAAATGTCTGATATAATAGGCAACGCTATTCCGGCAGCATAATTCTGCATTCAAAATTCATAGAATATAACTTTCTTTCTTTGCCATTTTATCCATATTCTAATCAAAATTTTAAAAGGGGAAAATATATAATGGAAGGTAGAGAAGTATTTGGAATTTTACGATTCAATAAACTTGAATATTTAGAGTCTCTTTTATCTGGAAAATTACATATGAAGTTAGGAAGTTATTATCAACAAGAGATAGAAAATATTAGAAAGGACAATAAAGATTGTATTAGTCAGTTGTTACAAAAGGATAAAATCACAGTTAAAATTGGAGAGCATATAATTAATTCTGATGATTTAACAAGTCCTGTAATAATAGCTAATTCTTCAGATTTAAATGTGAAAGTAATGTGTTGTTATGCTATAACAAATGATTTAATTGACAATGGCAAATTGAAATATAATTCAAAAATATTTGAATTTGGTGATTATTTTATTGTATTTCATAATGCTATTGAATTTACTAATAGAATTCATAAATCTCTTGATAAATCATCTCTAATAAAATGGCATTTAACAGGTAAGTTAATTCAATACAAAGATTTTTCTATATATCATGGAAACGTTGGCCCCTTTATTAAGGATAAAGAATATAGTTATCAAAATGAATGGAGATTTGCAATTTATCATGATGATAAATCCAAAGCAATAGACTTAGATATTGGAGATATATCTGATATTGCAAGTATTCATAAAACTTGCGATATTGAAAAATTAACAAAAATCACTCATTTAAATTAAAATCTGAATAGGCATAAAAAAATTAATAATAAGAATCTACCTGAACGAACTTGATAGGTATATTATTTTATATTGAGCAAATAGCCTAATATGAACTGAGTTTATTATAAGCCCTTCGACAAGGCTCTGTGCAGGCTCTGCTCAACAACCGCACATGGACCACAAAAGACAGAAGCGGAACACAGAAACTACATAAGGACTCTTCAAGCAACATAAAAACTGTAGCGAACGCAAGTTAGCCATGCCCAAACCATATAAGGCACATGGACGTACCATGATAACTACCCTATAGTCAAACAGGCCGCCGGATTCTTTGGCGTCTATTTCAGTTATTGCAATGAAATACACGGAAATCATTTGCAAATCACAACAATAATCTAAAACAAATTTCTCTAAATCAGTCATTTGAAATCTCCTTTTATTTCCAATTTTATTTAGTAAGATATATAATAAACATAAAAAGGGGGCCTTTTATGGAAGAAAATTTATCTTATTTAATTTCAATAAGGAATAATCTTAAAGCGATGTCTACTCAGATTGCACAAAACAATCCAGACTTTGATTTAAGTCTTTGTTTAGAAATGATTTCAGAATTTAATCTTAAAATAAAACTTCAAGAGAAAGCTAAAGAATTAATGACAAATATGAATAAAGTTCTTGGTAATTTGGCAATGGATTTTAAAAACAATGATAATGAACCGTTAGAATTAAATTTTAAGAAAAGCAATAGAGATTATTTAATATCTTATGATTTTAATAATAATACCAAGGAAGGAGAAATCTGTTTTAGGGATATGACAAAAGATAATAGTTTTCCAGCAAATACGCTTTATTTAGGTTTAATCTATGAAGTTGTAAATTTTAATGAGTCTTCAGATATTAGGAATCTCAACCTTGATTTACAAAGTAAGCTTCCTTGATTATTACATAATTATGCAACATAGGGATAGGCATATTATTTTATATTGAGCAAGTAGCCTAACATGAGTTGAGTTTATTATAAGCCCTTCGACAAGGCTCTGTACAGGCTCTGCTCAACATCCACATATGGACACACACAAAAGACAGAAGCGGAACATAAAAACTACATAAGGACTCTTCAAGCAGCATAAAGACCGTGGCGAACGCAATTTCAACAAGACCAAACCACATATGGCACACACGAACGTGTTATGAGAACTACCCTATAGTCAAACAGGCCGCTGAACGTTAGTTCGGCGAGCGGCACGATGTCAATAGCTTTTATTTATTCAATAATAATGCCGAACGAATGTGCGGCGGCGATGTCGCAAGGGCTTGTTATTCCTTATAAATGCCCAATCCCTCGAACTTTTTTCCATTTGCACGGAAATATGACATGAAGAATTCATAATATTCAAGTCTCAGAGATTGTATCGCTACAATTCCCCCTTCAAAACCGACGACAAAGAGGTTTCCGATAAGAATGATAAGCCATTGAACGGGAAGTATGTTCGACATTCCGGCAAGGATAAAGAAAGCCCCCATAAGTGCGGCATGGTTAAGCGCAAAGGCCCCGATTCTCATAAATGATATGGTTTTACTGATGAAAGAAATCAGGGTTTCAAAAACATCGACAAAACCAAGTATCATACTTGGCTTTTCTTCATGTTCACCTTCTTCGTGCTTGTGAGGAAAAAGGAGTTCTAGTCTTTTTTCTAAAAGTATCGCTATCATACTTATTAAAATGATAATAATAATAGTTATATTTAAAATGCCGGAAAGTGGGAAACCCTTTCCGCTGATCAAAGAATAACCGATGTCGACAAGACCTAAATACAGCAGAAGTCCGGCAATTCCTGTGGTTGAAAAAAACAAACGCCCGTAATTCCTTTCAAGAATGCTGTTGATAATGCTGAGGATTGTTCCAAGTGTTATGATAACGGCACCGAAGGCAATAGTAACCATCAATATACCCATGATATTCCCGGAAGGATTCATCCATAGAGGTTTAAAAATATTCTCATGCCCAAAGACGGAACCGTATAAAAAACCGAATATTATTGACGATAAGCCTACATAAAACACAACTGTGGCAAAGCTTTTCATCGATTTAAATTTCTTCACCAGCATACCTGTCAATCCGATAAGGGCAAGAACAAAGCCATGGCCGACATCACCGAACATGGCGCCATACATTAAAACATAAGCGGCTGCGGCAAGAAGAGTCGGATCGATCTCTTTATAATTGGGTATTCCGAAAGTCGAAACCAGTCCTTCAAAAGGTTTTAAAAATTTTGGATTGGAAAATTTAGTCGGAGGAATAAGGCCTTCCTGAATCATCGCATCAATCGCATCCATAGATAGAAAAATACATCTGCCGAAAGTCATTTTTTCAATAGAATCCTTCAATGAATCGACTTCCTGGGCAGGAACCCATCCTGAAAAAAGACGAACATTTGCGGTGGAAACCATTTCTCCTTTTAATTTTGACATTGATTGATAATATTGAATATTATATTTCAGATTATGAATTACAGGAATTGATTTTACAAAAATTTTATGAAATCTACGCTCAAGCCAGATTTCCTCATCCTTTGAATATGATAGATCGAAAGCGAATTTAACAAGGCTTGATTTTCCATTCGGCTCAAGATCATAGGGTAAGCCATAATCCTTGAAATAGACATTCTTTAAAATTATTTCTATTTTGCTTTTTTCTTTAATAGGCGCCGCAAATAGTATCAATGCATCCGTACCTATGTTGTCTATAAACTGAACGGTAGATGGAATGATACTCATCGCAGAAATAAAGCCCTCATAGCTTGTTGACGGTACAACACCAAAACCCGCATAAAAATGTTCAAGGTCTTTAAGCCTTGTTAAATCCAGATTTGAACCGTAAAACAGGTTCATTTTCCTTATTTTTATTGCAATATCATTTTGCCTGGATCTTAATTCTTCCAGCTTTATATTGTAATCATTCAAATCGGTTTCTATCTCTTTTATCTGTTCTTCAATTTGAAATTCATTTATAACCACCGGTTCCGCAATGTAGTCAACTTCACCAATTTCAGAAGCTATCGAGTAATTTTCAAAAGTTGAATGTAAAAAATTAACCCTTCTTTCAAATTCCTGCAGTTTTGCTGAAAAATCATTTTCCGGTGTTTTTTCAAGAAGATACTTTTTTGCTTTTTCACCAGAAATCTCAATAACCTGAAAATCACCGAATTTGACAATTTCTTTTGATACATTATCAGAAAATTTCTTATGGATGAAAACATCCACTTTCTTCATTCTTTGTGATACAAACATTATCGTCACCCGCTACCTAAAATGGTAATCTATTAAGATTATGATTTTATTATATTATGATATTATGTTCGCTCCCTGAGTGTTTTTCGGTTTTCTTCTTGTTCTACTAGCCCGAAAAATGTATCGAAGGGAGCGCAGATAAATCTCAAAAAGCAAGCAGATCCTTGATTTTCTCAATACTCACATTCAGCTTTTTACTCTCTAAAAGCATTATCAAATTTCTAACACTCAGAAAGTGAAGGATAATAAAACCTAAAAAAACCGCGAGGCTGAAAGGAGTGCCCCTGAGGTATCCCCTTGCTTTATCTGACAGATTCTTATACATTTCTTTTTCTAAGAGATAATCCTCGGAATAATCCCTTTGAACAAATTTAAACGTTTTCAAATTAGCTACAAAATCATCGGCTTTTTCAGATTCAATCAGTTTTTCATACCTTTTTCTTGATAAAACGTTCAAAATATTGGGAATAAGAGAAATAACCTGTTCGGTCTGCATACCGTAATTGAACCTGCTTCTATATATCCATAAAATACGGTTGATTTCAAGAAAAAAGAAAATAAGTTCCTGCGCGACCTTTTTATCTTTAAGAGATAAATGAGAATATTGTTTTTTTAGATTTAGAGCATAATAATTATCAAGGTTCATTTCAAAATAAAAAGCGTTGTTTTCTTCTTTAACCCTGGGCAGTGAATCCTGAGCCAGACGGTAGTAATCGGTTCCTCCCAGAAACTCCTGCAGTTCTTCCAGTGTTTTTAGATCCTTGACCATTTCAATCTGAATTTTACTGAATTCTCCAAGCTGATATAAAAAACCGACTGGTTTTTGATTAATAATCGCCCTGGTTAAAATCTTAAGGTTGTCAATTTCATATATTTTTGACCATTCTTCTATAAAGTCTTTTGTGGTGCCGGAAAGAAATCTCAATCCGCTTTTGATAAAGAAAAAGGATTCCTGTTTTAACAATCCTTCAATTTGAACGGTTTCATCCGATTGAATATCTATTTTCTTTGTCCGCTTTTTTAAATAAGCAAGATATTCGTTTAACGGCATTCTGGAAAGATCTTCCAGTTCATTTTCTTTAAGTAGAACCGGTATCCAGGATTTGACTTTTGAATAAATAGAAGTATACTCTTCACCTATCATATCAGCCCCTATAACTCAAGGATAGTTTGTACTATTTTATCTTTCAAATCCTGCTTTCTTTTCTCCAGATTCTGTTTTTTAAGGACTATTTCATTCTGAATTTTTTTCTTCAGTTCATCTTCGTATATTGCAGCTTTTGACATGACAATACCGGTTTTTTCGCTCTTTTCCTTTTGAAAATCATTTTCGAATTCCTCGGCCAGAATTGTTATTTTTCTTCTTGTTGACACCAGGATACCCTGGGCCTCATTTTGAATATCCTGTTCTTTATTTTTCAGGTTTTCTTCAGTTTTTATAATAGTTTCTATCAATTCTATCATAATTCATCTCCAACAACAATAACATCCTGGGGAGCAAAAAGCAGTATCTTCCTTTCCAGATCCGAGAATATATCCTTCATATACTCTCCTCCGCTTTTTTTAGCTATGCAGATGATCTTGTAAGGTTCATTGTCATGCTTTATATAATCTATAATCGCATCAAAAGGATTACCTTCCAGGAGGATTTCCGTAACCTTCACCCCTTCTGATTCCCCTTTTCTTTTTGCATAGCTTAAATACTTTTCGGTATTTTTTTTCATACTATCCGCAAATAAAGAAGATTCTTCCTTTAGAAAAATTTTATAACGCTCCAGCTTTAGAATCAATTCTCTGTTTATCACACAAATGGCTATAACTTCCATATTAAATTCTTTTGCCATAGCAATTGCTTTTGTGACAGCTTTTCTTGACTCCGTAGATTCGGTAATCGGGACATATATCTTACCCATAATTTACCCCCATCTCCTATTCGTTGGCTGTCTCATGCGCGCTTTTAATTCTCTTCATCTGAAAAAAAGTTTCTCTCTCTCTTTCTTCCAGAGTATCCTGAATAAATTTTATTATTTCTTTAAATTCGGGAATATATACATTTTCCAGAGCGTTGACTCGTCTCTGAGTTTTTTTAATTTCATAAGCGAGCCTCCAGGCCGCGGCCTCCACCTGGGCTACTTCAATAACAAGTTTGGTAAGTTCCCTGGCATTTTTGAAAAGCCGGTCGAAATTTATGTTTGTCGTATAAAACGATATATCCGGACGTACAGGAGCTTCTATTTTATCCTTATATTTTACATTGGGCAGATTTACGCCCATAATTCCCTTTTCATGGACATCCACATCCGGTATCATTTTATGCCCCAGCACGATCCTTTCAAGTTCATATTCGCCCATCTCGATCTCAACAAGCCTCAGGAGTTCATAGCTTTTTTTCAGCAATAAATTCAGCCTTTCACGCTGTTCCTTGATCTTTGATATTATCTCCACCAGGTGCATCACCAGCACTTCCCGCTTTTCTTCAAGCAGCGAATGTCCGTCAATTGAAAAAATCAACTGCGCTTTATATTCAAAGAGATTTGTTTTGGTTGGAGCGATTTCAGACGGATTCATAAATGACCCCTATTCCTGTTTTTCACCCATATAATACTTTTGTATTTCTTCTTCCTTTAACCCTGACAATTCGGTTTTAGGCAGCATAGAAACCATTTTCCATCCCAGGTTCAGACTGTCTTCCATCGACCTGTCCTCGTGAAAACCCTGTCCTATAAATTCCCTTTCAAAACGATCGCCGAACTTCAAATACGCCTGGTCTACCTTGCCCAATTCCTCTTCACCGACAATTGATGCGATCGAACGTACCTCTTTAACTCTTGCATAGCTTGCGTAAAGCTGCATAAAGAGATGGGGATGATCGTCCCTGGTGTATCCTTTACCGATACTGTCCTTCATTAATCTTGAAAGCGACGGAAGAATGTCCGAAGCCGGGTAAATGCCTTTTCCGTTAAGTTCCCTGCTCAGTACAATCTGGCCTTCTGTGATATATCCTGTCAGATCGGGAACCGGGTGTGTTATATCATCATTGGGCATGGTTAAAATCGGTACCTGGGTTATGCTCCCAACTCTACCTTTAACCCTTCCGGCTCTTTCGTAAAGCGTAGAAAGGTCGCTGTACATATAACCCGGAAAGCCTTTCCTGGCAGGTACTTCACCCCTTGCGTTGGCAATTTCTCTCAAAGCCTCGCAGTAACTCGTCATATCTGTCAGAATAACAAGGACATGCTTGCCTTTCTCGTAAGCCAGGTATTCCGCGGCTGTAAGAGCCACCCGGGGAGTAATTATCCTTTCTATTGAAGGATCGTCGGCAAGGTTAAGATACATTACAACATTCTTTAGTGAACCTGTCTCTTCAAAATTATTTATAAAGAAAAACGCGTCATCGTGCTTGATCCCCATTGCCGCAAATACAACTGCAAAGTTTCCTGTTTCTTCCCCGGGGAGTTTGGCCTGGGCTGCGATCTGAGCGGCCAATTCGTTGTGAGGAAGTCCCGCCGCTGAAAATATCGGCAGCTTCTGACCTCTCACAAGCGTATTCATCAAATCTATAGTTGATACGCCCGTTTCTATGTATTCACGGGGATATGCCCTCATCACCGGGTTTAACGGCTCGCCGTTCACATTTTTTCTCACCTCGGGAATGATATCGGCTAAACCGTCAGACGGCCTGCCGAGTCCGTCAAATACCCTGCCGAGAATATTTTCAGACAACCCGATTTCCAGTGGTTTACCTGTAAAAAGCACCCTTGATTTCTTCGGGTTGATGCCGCTTGTACCTTCAAAAAGCTGGATAACAACAGCGTCATCCGATGTTTCCAGCACTTTGCCATGCCGAACGGTTCCATCAGGCAGTTTGATCTCCACCAATTCATCGTAGCCGATGCCTTTCATACCTTTAACAACCGCTAACGGCCCATTTATACCGGCAATACCAATGTGTTCTTTTATCATTTCCACAGGCATTTTACCACTCCAAAAATCTAATATTATTCTTTATATACTTCTTCAAGGGTTTCGAATTCTTTAATCATAAACTTTTCAATTTCATCGATTTCCTGCAGCTTATCATTCGGAACACTCATTTTAATCCGGATAATTCTGGTTATGCACTGCATTTCTTTAATCTCAAAAATCGGGGCACCCATTCTTATAACATCTGCGGCCCTGTCAAAGAATTTCAACATCAATTTTAACATTTTCAGCTGTTTATCCGGGGTTGAATAAGTATCTATATCGTCATACGCGCCCTGTTGAAGGAAACCAAGCTTGATGATCCTGGCAACCTCAAGATAAAGCCTCTCACTATCCGGAAGGGCGTCCGGACCTATAAGTTTGACAATCTTCTGCAGTTTGTCCTCTTTTTGTAGAATTTCAAAAGATCTGTTTCGGATATCAAAATACTCTTTGGATACATTTTTATCCCACCATTCCCTGCATTCTTCAACATACTGGCTGTAGCTTCTGATCCAGTTTATCGAGGGATAATGGCGGCTGCTGGCCAGCGTTTTATCGAGTTCCCAGAAACAACGGACAAATCTTTTAGTATTTTGAGTGACAGGTTCGGAAAAATCCCCCCCGGGAGGAGAAACCGCGCCAATTGCTGTGATGGAGCCTTCTAACCCGGATTTTACTTTTACATAACCCGCTCTTTCGTAGAAAGCGGCGAGCTTAGAGCCAAGATAAGCCGGGAAACCTTCTTCAGCGGGCATTTCCTCAAGCCTTCCCGAAAGTTCCCTCAACGCCTCAGCCCATCTTGAGGTTGAATCCGCCATTAAAGCGACATCATAACCCATATCACGGTAGTATTCCGCAAGCGTTATACCTGTATATATTGAGGCTTCCCTTGCCGTTACAGGCATATTCGAAGTGTTAGCAATCAAAATGGTTCTTTCCATCAATGGTTTACCGGTACGAGGATCGATTAATTTTGGAAAATCCTCAAGAACTTCTGTAATTTCGTTTCCTCTTTCCCCGCATCCGATGTATACTATCACCTGCGCGTCAGCCCATTTGGCAAGCTGGTGCTGGGTTATAGTTTTACCGGTGCCGAAACCACCGGGAATCCCTGCTGTTCCGCCTTTTGCAATCGGGAAGAATACGTCCACCACCCTCTGCCCGGTTAAGAGCGGTATGGTAGGCTTCATTCTCTGCATAATCGGCCTAGGAAATTTTACAGCCCAGCGATGATAGAGTTTAACCTCAACTTCTTCATCCTGATCGTTTTTGACAACAGCGATTACGTCATTTAATGTATAGTCCCCTTCTTTTACAATATTTAAAATCGTACAGTTTAAATTCGGCTCCAGCAAAATCTTGTGTTCGATTATGCTTGTTTCAGGAACCTTTCCAATTATCGATCCTCCGGTTAATTTCGCTCCGGCGGCAACTGCCGGTGTAAAGTGCCATTTCCTGTTTCTGTCAAGAGATGAGACATTAATACCTCTTCCAATATATATTCCGCTTCTTTTGGCAATTTCTTCCAGCGGTCGCTGAATACCATCAAAAATATTTCCGATAATTCCAGGCCCTAATTCAACTGACAACGGTAAGCCTGTCCCAAAAATATCGTCTCCGGGTTTTACTCCGCTGGTATCCTCATAGACCTGAACTGTCGCAAACTCACCCTGTATGCTCAAAACCTCACCGATCAGATGATATTCGGAAACTTCAACAAGTTCCATCATCTTAAGCATGTCAAACAATTCCGCTTTAACGATCGGGCCGTTTACTTTAATAATCTTTCCAACCGCCTTATTTTCCATAATCATCCTCAAAATACATAATAATTGACTCTATGTTATTTTTGAACCGCCCTGATTATACCCATTGGGGTTTGCTCCCTTGACTGTCCCAGGGGATTATCCCTGAGAATGCCGAAAAGACTGTCTTTATCAAGCGATTTATCCGACCTTCCCAGAATTTTACCTCCAAGATCGTTCAAATCCACAATTATAACTTTCACGTTAATTGTTTTACTGACTCTTTCAGCGGCCTTATCCGGTTTATCCGGGCCTAAAACCACATATGTATTATATGGGGGCAATGTATTGTAAGTCGGCCCGTCTATCGATGACGCTTTATAACCGGCGACCCTGTAAAAATCCCCCTTCCTGCCCAGAAGTTTTCCAAGAAAACCTATAAATGCCGCAAATAAAATCCTTATGACTCCGCATTCCTTGAGTGCCATCTCCATAGTTTCAGGTATTCCCAGCCCAATACCGGCCGGTGTCTTTGTAACATGGTTTGAAAGAAATATGGCGAGAGGCCTGGGTTTGATTTCTTTCACCGGGAAAGCCCTTCCCTGGGTAATCGCAACGGCTTTTTCGCTGATAAAAAGTATGTCTCCGGGCTGAAGAATATTTAACGCGTATTTTTTAGCTATTTCCGCAATATCTTCTCCCTTTACTATCACATGAGTTTTTATTGGAATCCTTAAATAAGATTTTCTCTCAAACTCAATTTCCGCCATTTTTTCTTTCGTATTATTCTTTATATCTTGCATTATAACAACCTTATGACCACATATATTAGTAGCTAGCTGCCAGTGACTGACATTGACTCGGATATCATTTTAATAAATCCTGGCTTCAGCTTATTAAATATATTTTCCAGTGAATTATCGATATAGGAATCACCGGCAATGCCAATTACGCCACCCATAATTTTTACAGGAGGTAATAACGACAGTTTTTGATTAAATGCTTTATTGATTTCATTAAAAAAGGACTCATCCTCTTTATTCAGAGAAATTCCTATATTATCCACACCAATTATATTGATGGTATTCGATATCAATTTAATCAAAAAACCTTTGTATTTTTCAGGATTATTTTTCAGGAACTGGAATAATTCATGACAAGATTCGTTTAACAGATTGTCGATTAATTCAACTTCAATTTTCTGTTTTTCCCGGTAAGCGTCAAGCTCGGCTTTTGCCATGAGTTTGGAAGTCAAACGCTTTAAATCGGATTCCAGAGTGTTTTTCTGCTTTGCATAATAAGCGTTCAATTCCTCCATTTTATCAACAAGGACTTTATCAGCCTGCATTTTTGCCTGGTTTAATATATCATTATTAACAGCCTCAGAATCTTTATTAATCTCATCCAGAATCTCTTGTAAACCCATAATTCCACCTTCAGGCTATATTCTGATACCAACAGCTTCTTTTATATAATCAGCGAGGTTTTTCATCGCTTCAACAGGACCCCTCGCACCGGGAATATCCAGAACCAGCGGAAGATCTTTTGAAAACCTTAGCTGCATAATAGCTTCCGAAGCCCACTGAGAGACCTCTTCGGTAACAATCAAAATACCGTAACTTTTTGATTTTTTAATCCTTCTGATCTCCTCGATAGCCTCATCCTGATTCTCAATCACTTTCCCCTCAGCGCCTTCAAGCGCAAAAAGGAGAACGCTTTCTTTATCCCCTAAAACAATTGTCCTCATACTCAATTACCCGATATTAAAGCCGTACAAATAATCCGGCTAGATTTTACTTAAAATCATAATAGCTATGATCAAACCGTAAATAGCAATACCTTCAGATAAGCCCACGAAAAGAATCGTGTTACCAAATATCCTTGGATTCTCAGAAATAGCGCCTATGGCTGCGGATGCTGACATTCCGACCGCTATACCGCCTCCTAAACAGCTCAAACCTACAGCAATACCAGCGGCAATAAACCCGAGTCCGCTGGAGCTGTTAGCAACCGGCTTTACAGTATCAACCTGAGCCGAATTAGTAGTCTGTGCATGAATTTTATTAACAGATAATGCTATCATACTGAGAGATAATACAAAAACCGCTAAAAGTATTGTCATTGCGCTGCCTTTCATTATCAAAACAGCGGTATTTTTTGCTATGGGTCTGCGCTTTGACCAAATAGAAATTGTTACAGCCGCGGCTATCAAAATAAAAAGTGTAATCGATAGAAATATTAACATAATTTATCCTCCAAAAATATTCTATTCTGAAAATATTATATATCTAATTTATTATAAAATCAATAATAATATTATTGCTATCGGTAATAATACATGATTAACAATTTGAATCAATTATAAACTACCACTTTTCATTCTGGTATATAAGTGACAGGAATTCACTTCTGGTCGTATGTGATTTCCTGAAAACCCCAAGCACGGAAGATGTTATCATATTTGAATTCTGTTTTTCCACACCTCTCATCATCATGCACAGGTGCCTTGCTTCAATGACAACACCCACTCCCAAAGCATTTATATTCTCCTTAATCGCGTGAGCAATCTGATCAGTTAGCCTTTCCTGGATTTGCAGTCTTCTTGAAAACATATTCACAATCCTTGCCAGTTTACTGGCTCCGAAAACTTTTCCATCGGCAATATAACCGATATGACAACGTCCATAGAACGGCAGCATATGATGCTCGCACATACTGTATACTTCAATATCTTTAACAATAATCATATTACTGGTTTCCTGAATAAAGATCGCTTTATTAATCACATCTTTGATATCAGTATTATAACCGGAGGTTAAAAATTTTAAAGACTCAGCAAATCTGTGAGGGGTTTTTACCAGTCCGTCCCTGTCCGGATCTTCCCCTATTTCGATTAAAATCTCCCGAACCAATCTTTCAATTTTTTTGTTGTCCATTTTCAATAATCCTCCTGAGTATTTCAGTATAATGTAATAAAGGCCGCATCAGCCGGCCATCAAATCTTTCGGCAATTTTACGGATCGGAATATTAAATTCAGGTAAAATAAGTGCGGGAAATAATTCAAATAAAGGGATCGCTATAAAAGGCCTTTCCATAATTTCCGGATCGGGAATATCCAATTTTCCATTATGTATTACTTCATGATCGTACAAAAGTAAATCCAGGTCAATCAATCTTGCGGCAAACTTATCGGTTGAACGCTTACGGCCAATTTCGGCTTCAATTTTTCTCAATATAGAATATTTTAATTCATAAGGCGGCACGTCCGTTTCAATCATTAAAACTCCATTATAATATGCCGGCTGTTCCGGTCGCTCAACAGGCAATGTTTTGTAAAATGTTGAAATTCTACGAATAAAAACTTTTAATAAAAGAAGCCTTATAGCTTTTTCAATATTCTTACCGGGATTAATGTTTGACCCTGTTCCGATAAATGCCGAAGACATAATATCATACCTTTTCCCTTATTACTTCAACACCTACACTCCTTGCAAACCTTAGAGCTGACGGCTTCTCCACAAGAACCTTCACTGCAAGGACCCTCTCAAATTCCAGGCAGATTTCCGCGATTTTCCCGGCTAAAGCTTCAATTAAAAAATATTGTGAAGATTCAGCAAAACTATAGATTCTCTTTTTAATTGCCCTGTAATCAACTGCATCGGCTATGTTATCCGTCGAACCGGCAATTTTGAGATCGGCCGAGATTGTAATATTAATAATGACATCCTGTTTATCGCGCCTTTCTTCTTCATTGATGCCGATTATGCATCTGACCAGCAGTTCTTTAATATAAATCTTATCCAAATGTTCACTCCTTTAAACTCTTGCCCCCATCTACATAAATAACCTGCCCTGAAATAAAATCATTTTTAAGTAAAAAAATAACACTATCGGTTATATTATTCAAATTACCATGCTTTTTTAATGGAATTGATGCTGCCAATTCATCCATGAAGGGTTCTCCTTCTTTTTGAGGCGGCAGGATTAATCCCGGGGCGATACCATTCACCCTTATTTCCGGTGCGAATTCCAGTGCCATCACTCTTGTAAAAGATTCAAGGACCTGTTTGCTGATAATATATCCGGTATGCTTAAAATCGAATCCTTTAATCCTGGTATCAAGAAGATTTATAATGCAGCCCTTTTTAATTTTTTCTGTAAATGACCGTGAAAGGGAGAAAGGAACCCAGGCATTAATTATCAAATCTTCAATAAAACCTTCTCTTGTTAAATTCCATACTGTGCTTTCATTAAAAGTCGAGGCACTGTTAATTAAAAAATCAATGCCGCCGGACTTTTCAACAGCTAAATCGATAATATTTTCATATTCATCCTGATTTTTAAAATCCGCTTTTAAAAGCCAGGATTTAACAGAAAATTTATCAAGTTCAATCTTTAAATCCCGTGCCTCGCTTTCTGATTTTCGGTAGTGTATTATTATATTTACCCCTTCCGAAGCAAGGGAAAGGCAGACAGCACGGCCGATTCTTTTAGCACCCCCTGTAACCAGTGCGATTTTACCTGATAGTTTGTTATCCATATTAATCCCATAATCTATAATTAGAAAGGTATTGCGGTTTTCAATTCTTCAGGGTTTATTTTATTCTGCTTTTTGATTAATTCCCTGGCGGCTTCAATTTTATCCCATACATTACACAACATTACACCCTTAACAATGCCATCGCTTATATAATATATAATCCCGGTATCGTTTTCCTTTTTCCAGACAGTTTGTATCTGGAGCTGTGAATTGATTTCACCGGCCGCCTCATAGCCGAAATCAAATAAATCCGAGAAAAAGTAAGGAATTACATCAAATTTTATGCTCGCTCCCGCCATATTTCTCCCAGCCGCTTTACCCTGTTGAATTGAATTGTCCCAGTGTTCCAGGCGCATACGCTTATCAAGAAAAGCCATCATAAAATTAGTATTATCGCCTGCGGAAAAAATATCCGGATTAGAAGTACATAAATATTCATCAGCTATAATGCCGTTGCCGGTTTTTAAACCGGCTTTTTCCGCAAGTACGGTATTCGGAGCAATCCCGATACCGGCTATAACGATGTCCGATCTTATTTCTTTTCCTTTCCCGGTTTTAGTAATAATCCGGCCATTCATTTTCTCAAAAGAAACAGGTACATCCCCATTTACAACTACAATCCCTTTTTCAATATAGAACTTTTGAACCGTCTTTCCGAGATTTTCAGGAAAAATCCTTTGAACGATATAATCTTCAGGGAAGATCATAGTAACATCAAGATTATTGATTTTAAGCGCTGCAGCGATTTCCGAGCCGATAAATCCTCCGCCGATAATAACCGCTTTTTTACCTGTAGATGCCAGCCCTCTTAAATTCTTATAGTCATCAAGGGTTCTGAAATATATTATTTCATCCAGATTGCCGCCCGGGATATTAAGTTTTCTCGGATTTCCGCCGGTTGCCAGAAGCAGTTTTTTATATCCGAAGTCATCGCCTTTATCCGTTGTTATAGTTTTTTTTATCGGATTGATTCCGGTAATTTCAGTCCCCAATAACAGATCAATATGTTGATTGTCATAATATACCTTATCATGAATAAAAATCTGCTCGACTGTTTTTTTTCCGAACCACAATTTTTTTGAAAGATGCGGCCTGTCATAAGGCAAATCATTTTCCAAACCGGCAAGTAAGATCGGACCTCCGTGGTCAATCTCCCTGATTCCTTCAATAGCCGAAGCCCCGGCTAGCCCTCCGCCGATAATCACATATTGAAAATTTTTTACAGCCATAAAAACCTCCCTATCTTTTCTAAATAAATTTACAGTTTCCGGATTCTGATTATTGAAAATTAATTATCAAATAAATGATAGTTAATAATACTTATTAATGTCAAGGCATATTCAAGATTATTATTATTTTCAGAAACATTTGAAAAAATGTGAATATTTGATAAAGATCTGACATTATATTAATATTTAAATAGAATAATTTATTTTATGGAGATTTTGATGAATAGATTTTTATTATCGATAAAATTTGTTGTAATATTTATTACAATTTTAATATATACCTCATGTCCGGTAACACCCAATGAAAATACTCCATTTGTTCAAAATTATGTTGATATAAGAAACAATACGTTTAATCCTTCAAGCCTTACTGTACCAATAAATACAACTGTTTACTGGACAAATAATGATTCAGCGCCGCATGATGTAATAAGCACTCTATCCGCTCCTTCTTTTGACTATCCTTCCCTTCAGCCAGGCACGGGGTGCAGCGTATTCTTCTCTAAAGCCGGTACAAACAGCTATCATAGTAATTCTCCAACTTATTTTACAGGTGTTATAATAGTAACGCAATGATATTTTATTTTCTAATATCCCTTCATCGAATGCGCAATTTCCTTAACTAAAATCCCGGGAATTTATCCGGGAAGATGAAAAATATTATCCGAAAATAAATATAGTGCAAAATAAAAAACGGTTTATAAAATATAAAACGGGACGGCAAACCATCCCGTTTGATTGTTAACTATTAAAAAGGATTTTCTTCTTAATCAACCTACAAGCTACTGCCAGATTGTAAAGTTGATCTTATAATCAAGCTGGACATAAAAATTGATATAACCGTCATTTTTCGCACCTGGAGCCATTGTAACTTCATAGAACGGCTTGATCTGTAGATTCGGAGTAGGCGAAATATTTAAACCGAGAAATAGATTGGAGTATTTAACAGCCGTTGCTGAAGAAACATTTGTAGCCTGTGCCTGGTCATTCTCATTAACTATATCATACCTTATATAAGGAGTAACGGTATTATCCAGCAATCCATAACCCAGCATTACTGATACAACAGAACCATTCCATACATTGTTTGTGCTGGCGACAGAGTTATCTGCATTTCTGAGTGAAACGCTCTGGTTTTCTCCAATATACTGAAAGAGGAAATCCACGGGTATTTTTAAATCACCGATTGCTATATTTTTTGCGGCAAGCAGGATGTCATAAGAAGCCTGAGTATTGGTGGTAGTATTTGTTACACTGCTGCTAAGCATCTTAACGACAGGATTCATACGGTAAGTAGCTCCTACTGAAACTCCCTGAATAGGCATAATATAAGCAGCTCCCTGAAGGGCGAGATTATTCGCCTGGTTGTCGGAAGCGTCAACTACCAATGTATCATAACCTTCTCCGTTCAAAACCTCGAGATAATATTTCACAAGACCGTTGGGATTGTCATCAGTGGATAAAAATTTCCCCGAAAACATAAAACCGTAGTCTGCCGATGCGCTTGGTTTAACATTGCCGTACATTTCCGTAGCATCCTTGACAGGTATCGGGTACTGCCAATCCGCTATATTACCGAAATATGACTTAATCAAACCGCCCGAGAAAACAACTTCATTTTTTAAGCCTAATGCGGTCAGAAAAGCATAATCAATGTAAGCGAATTTGATCGGTGTAGCCACAGGAACCGGAGTTAATGCAGTGGTTGAGGTTGATGTTGATGCGGCATTTGTTTTAATCGTACCGTCGCTATTTGTTGAAACGGTTGTTTTTGTAGTTGTAGTAGTAGCAGCACTTACTTTATTGAACTGGTCTTTCGCCAGATCAAATGTGAATCTTGCTTTAAGACCATTGCCAAACCAGTCTTTACCTATGTCACCCTGGACAGTCACATAAAACCTTGAAATTTGAAACGCGCCGCCGTCTTCAACTGGATAGTTCGGGTAGTTTGTAGTAATAGTTTGATTATAATCCGCCCAGCCCTGAAGTTCCAGCGTTACAGACGAAAATGCGGAAACACCGCAGACCAAACAGATTAAAAGTACCAGAAACATTCTTTTCATGATATCCCTCCAAAAATTTCTTTTAAATGCCAATACCTATTTTTTGGCAATAGTATTCTAAACAAGTTTTATTAGGTTATAATGAAATAATTGTTAATTTTTTGTTTATTTTGAAATCAGGTTTGATTTTATTTTATGTACTCTTTAAAATAGAAATATTGTAGAATTTCTATATTATTATTACAATGTTTTGGTCTAAAAAAATTAATGGAGGGGCATAATGACAAAACAAAATCCTTCTATCGGATGCTGCGGGTTGGATTGCGGACTTTGCCCCAGATACTATACCGAAGGGTCCTCAAGGTGCCCCGGATGTTGCGGTCCGGAGTTTTTCTCTAAGCATCCGTCATGTTCCATTGTTACCTGCTGCTTAAAAAAAAATAATTTTGAAACATGTTCAAATTGTGCCGGATTTCCTTGTAATAAATATTCAAAAGAAACTATCGAATTTGATTCCTTTATAACTCACAGGAATTTATTGAAAAACCTGAATCTTATCAAAGCATCGGGATTGCAGGAATTTATTGATAAGCAAAAAGAAAGAATCAGACTTCTTCAAATAATGCTTGAAAACTATGATGATGGGAAATCAAAAAGTTTTTATTGCCTATCCTGTACATTGATCTCAATATCCGGTTTAACCCAGGCAATCAAATTTAGTGAAAAAAAAATAAAAATTAATATAATCCAAACCGATAACATTAAACAAAAAGCTGAAATTTTAAGAAATTATTTAAATATTGCCGCAAAAGAAGAAAAAGTAGAGTTAAAGTTAAGAAAGAAATTATAATATCAAAGAATGAGATAAAACAAACCATATTTCTTCATCTGCCGGAAAATTTGCCCTGCAAATAAAATTTTGACAACCCATAATAGTATGAAAAAGAAAAGTAAGTTATAATATCTATCATTTAATAATAAGGCGGATTTTTATGAGTGAAATTAAAGAAGTCAACAATGATATGGTAAATGAAATAAAGAATTCATTTCTATGGCACCGTAAATCTTCGCTTGCAAAAGACGAATATACAGCGACAGCGCATGATAATTATCTTACACTGGCTCTTACAGTTCGTGATATGCTGATAGACGGCTGGATTCAAACCCAACAGAAATACTATGATATAGATGCAAAACGAATCTATTATCTATCATTGGAATTTCTTATAGGCAGAACCCTCGGCAACAGTATGATAAATCTTGGTATATTTAACGAATGCGAAACCGCTATGAAGGAGCTTGGGATCGATCTTGACGGGCTCCGCGATGAGGAGAAAGACGCGGGACTCGGCAACGGAGGTCTTGGAAGGCTTGCCGCATGTTTTCTGGACTCGATGGCAACCCTGGGTTATCCTGGTTATGGCTATGGCATTCGCTATGATTACGGTATTTTCAATCAAAAGATTAAAAACGGTTACCAGGTTGAGGAACCTGATGACTGGCTTAAACTCGGCGATCCATGGGAAATAGAAAGACCGGAGTTTGAACTGCGTGTCCATTTTTATGGAAATGTCCGTTCGGAAAGCGGTCCGAAAGGTAAAATAATCTACCACTGGGAGAATACACAGGATGTTTTTGCAATTCCTTACGATATTCCGATTCCCGGTTATAATAACAATACCGTTAATACCTTAAGGCTCTGGGTGGCGCGTTCGGTCAATGAATTCGATTTCGGCGATTTTAATGCAGGAAATTATATTGATGCGGTGGAAGACAAAAATATTTCCGAAAACATATCTAAAGTTCTTTATCCAAACGATAGCAGCGTCGCGGGTAAAATCCTGCGTTTAAAGCAGCAGTATTTATTTGTAGCCGCCTCCATCTGGGATATTTTCCGCAGATATAACAAATATCATAAAGATTTCAAAGAATTTCCGGAAAAAGTCGCCATTCAATTGAACGATACTCACCCGGCAATAGCTATCGCTGAATTGATGCGTCTTCTGATCGATGAATATGGTGTTGAATGGAAAGAAGCCTGGCGAATTACAGTTAATACCTTTGCTTACACGAATCATACTCTTATGCCCGAAGCTCTTGAAAAATGGCCTGTCAGTATGATCGAGAAGCTTCTGCCAAGGCATATGCAGATAATATACCAGATGAACCTGGAATTTTTGCAGGAAGTACAGAGACATTATCCGGGTGATCTGGACAGGATGAGAAGGATGTCGCTGATAGATGAATCCGGGGAGCGTTATGTTAGAATGGCATTTCTTGCAATTATCGGCAGCCATTCCGTAAACGGAGTAGCAGAATTACATACTAAGTTACTAAAACAAAATCTGTTAAAAGATTTTTACGGTATGTATCCGGATAAATTCAATAATAAAACCAACGGCATAACTCAGCGCCGGTGGCTTTTGAAATCCAATCCCGGCCTTTCAAGGCTTATTAACGAAACAATCGGTAATAAGTGGATAACAGATCTTTATGAATTGAAAAAACTTGAAAAATATGCTGACGACCCCGGATTTCAAAAAAAATGGCAGGGGGCAAAAAAAGAGAATAAAAAAAGACTTGCAAAGGAAATAGAAAAAGAAACAGGAATTATAGTCAATATTGATTCTATTTTTGACGTTCAGGTTAAAAGACTCCATGAATACAAAAGACAGCTTTTAAATGTTTTAAATATAATAAGCCAGTATTACTGGATTAAAGATAATCCGAAAAGCATTTTTGTACCCAGGACATACATTTTCGGCGCAAAAGCGGCTCCTGGCTACCAGATGGCAAAACTGATAATTAAACTTATAAACAATGTAGGTAATGTCATAAATTATGACCTGGATATCGGCGATAAAATTAAGGTCATATTTTTACCAAACTACAGGGTTTCTCTTGCGGAAATAATTTTTCCGGCTTCCGATCTATCGGAACAGATATCTACGGCTGGAACCGAAGCAAGCGGGACAGGCAATATGAAGTTCGCACTAAACGGGGCTCTTACAATCGGAACGCTCGATGGCGCTAATGTCGAGATAGCTGAGGAAGTGGGAATGAATAATATTTTCATCTTCGGTCTTAAAGTTGAAGAAGTTGAAGAAATTAGGCTTAAAGGTTATAACCCGGGATATTTCTATCAGAACAATAAAAGTCTTAAATTAGTTATTGATCGAATAGCATCAGGTTATTTTTCACTCGGCGAGGACCCTAATCTTTTCAAACCAATTGTCGATATGTTATTAAATTACGACTATTATCTAAATATGGCCGATTTCGAATCTTATACCGGCTGCCAGAAGAAAGTATCTGAAGAATTCAATAATGAAAAAGCATGGACAAGAAAATCAATTTTAAATGTTGCCAGAATCGGTAAATTTTCAAGCGACCGTACAATTAAACAATATGCCGAAGAAATCTGGAAGGCAAAACCTGCCGATATCAATATCGCCGAATCAAAAATAAAATTCTGTACAGATAATGAGAAACATTAAAAATAATTATTTAAACTGAACAATTCGTTTATTTTTATTATCTTTTGCAATATCCTTGCAGATAAGCTAAAATTTATATGATAGTAAAGTACTATTTTAGGAGATGATTATGAGATCTGGTTTTATTTTTAGCGGATTCTTCTGGGGACTGCTTCTAATATTCTTTGGCGTATGTGTTCTTCTAAAGGCATTTTTAAACATAGATATCCCTTTACTTCAGTTGTTCTTATCTTTTCTATTTATTTACATCGGTCTAAGGATAATTTTCGGTGGATTCTTCTGGAGAGGGCATTTCGGCCCTTCACATATCGGGCATCAGACATTATACTATGATCCTGAAAGTAAAAATAATGAATTCAGTATTTCTTTCGGCAGCGGTTTGATTGACCTGAGTAATGTATCTCTTGAAAAAGAAACTGTCGATATAAAAGTTAGTTCGTCTTTCTCGGGCTGCTGTGTTCTTTTAAACCCTGATTCACCTGCTATTATTAAAGTTAATTCTTCTTTCGGCGGTGCAACTTTCCCAGATGGAAACTGTTTAAGCTTCGGTAACACTACTTATAAAACAAAAAATTTCAGTAAAGATTCAAATCATCTAAGTATAGAGGCGAGTGTTTCTTTCGGCAGTTTGAGATTTGTAACTTCAAAAGATGACGCTGACAGCTTCTGTAATATGGACGGCAGGGATTGGAAGAGTGAAAAAAGATACTGGAGAAGATACCGTAAATGGCACAATCATTGAAGGAGTTGACTTAAGAAGGTTATGAATCAGGATTTTAAAAAATTCATCTGTATCAGATGCCCGAGGGGATGTGAAATTAAAACAACTCTCGACGGATATGGAAATTTAACTGAAATTACAGGCAATGTTTGCCGTCTTGGACTTGAGTATGTAAAAGAAGAATTATCCGATCCCAGGCGTATTCTTACAACAACAGTCCGTGTTAAGAATGGTATTCGCCCGCTTGTACCTGTCTGGACTGAAAATTCTATCCCAAAAGACAAAATAATACCTTTGGCTGATTTATTAAGAAAAGTTATAGTAGAAGCCCCTGTTCAAACCGGCCAGATTATTTTACAGAATGCTCTTGATCTTGGAGTAAATGTTATAGCGAGCGGATCAAACCCAAGAAGTTAGTATTAATCAAACAAAATTAAATTAACTTTTCATTTTCTGCTTAATTTTAGAAACGGAAAAATCATCGGCACTTTTCGTTTGTATTCAATAAATTCATTTCCGAAGTCTTTATAGAGTCTTTTTTCCTCTGTCTGCTTAAGATAAAAAACAACCAGGAATAAAAATACAATCAATGCGGTAAAGCAGGCTAATGAATCAAGATATAAGGATATTGAAAAATAGAAAAAGAATGCTCCGAATACCATGGGGTTGCGGGACAGTTTGTATGGCCCTGTGATTACAAGTTTTTTAGTTCGTGGGGTTACAGCTATACCGAAACCGTCAGTTGGTCCTCCTTTTCCTATAATAAACAAAGCGAAATTTGACCAGAGAAAAAAAACTGCACCGATTGCTAATAAAGGAATTGCTATTATCAATCGTATAGTAAAATTATTAATGATTTGAATATTTAGCATCGGATCTACCGCACCTGACAATTTAAATAAAAGAAAAGGAATCAACAATACAAAAATAAAAATACCGATTATATAACCTATCAAATA
Source organism: uncultured Spirochaetota bacterium (assembly GCA_963783575.1). Lineage (GTDB taxonomy): Bacteria > Spirochaetota > Brevinematia > Brevinematales > JAOACQ01 > CAWEAK01. The sequence goes on from CAWAOD010000014.1 coordinate 414,942, forward strand.
CTTCAGAAAATTTTTCATAATAATAATCCTCCCCGGATTACTCAAGATTTAAAACCAATTTAATCCCATTTTCCACTTTTTTCATTGTGCTCCTTTTTACAGAGCCGGCACAATCCGTAAAAAATTTTTTGTCCAATGTGATAATTTGAGAAATATTAATAACCGAATCTATCGGTAAATTGGATTCATTAGATTTGATTAAAACATTGCCGGGTGCTTCCGATATTTTTAAATTTGAATTAATAATAATACAAATAATAGTATTTATTTTACTCCGGTTAAAATGATCCGATTGGATAATTAAAACCGGCCTTCTATAACCGGGTTCTGAACTTTCATGATCAGGTAAATCAGCCCACCAGATTTCTCCACGGGTCATTACCATTCTTCCTTTTCAAGCGATTTTAACTGGGTTTTTAATATTGGTTTTTCAATTAAACTCTGTCCATTGGAATAAACCTGATTTAATTTTTCTGTTATTTCATTCGATTCATGGTATTTAATATATTCTTCAATAGCATCGGATATAAATTTACTTCTTGAAATTCCCTTTTTGAAATATAATATGACAGAGATTTAAAAAGCTGATCGGGTATTGAAATTGCCGTTTTCATATGAGTAGTATAACTATTGATATACCATAAATCAATTTTTTGTGATAGTCTGTCATCAGCATTTTTTCAAAATCTATTTGGTTTGTTTTTATATTATTTAGTGCTTGAACGGAAATTCAAATTTTACCACAGATACGAAGACACCGGGTTTTAGATATTAAGTATTTTTATTTAGTAGCCAAGAATTTCATGGCTTCCTACCTTCTTTGTGAAATACACAAATATCCCCGATTAAATATTAATTTATAAGTTGAAAAAACATTACGCAAAAACCAGAAAACCTTAATTTTAAATTTTCATATCTCAAAATGACATTTCCAATAAAACCGGTTATAATATTTCCCTGTTTATTACCGATTTATTTTAAAAAAAAATTTGTAAATATTAAGCAGTATAAATTCGTTATCTACAGAACAAACATTTTTTGTTTTTAGCCACTAATTTCACTTAATGCGAATCAGAGATAAGTAGTTTAATTAGTGGCAAATAATGTATAAATATTTAATATGTAGCACCTGAGTAGATACTAAAATTTTTACCATTAATTAACAGAGGAGATTGCTAATGGATAGTGAAAAAATAACCCGCGTTCCTTATGAAATACTGGAAAATTTCATGAAGGATGTTTTTATAGGCGTCGGTGTCCCGGAAAAAGACGCTGAAATTTGCGCTGAAATATTGATAACATCAGATAAACGCGGTATCGACTCGCATGGAATCGGGAGACTCAAGCAATTCTATATTGACAGGATTAAAATCGGGCAGATAAACCCTGTGACTAATATCGAAATAGTAAAAGAAAGTCCCACGACAGCTGTTGTTAATGGTAATAACGGAATGGGTTTGGTAATCGGTAAAAAATCCATGCAGATTGCAATAGACAAAGCAAAAAAATATGGTATGGGCATGGTTGCGGTTAAAAATTCTAATCATTACGGAATAGCCGGTTATTATGCTTTAATGGCAGCCGGGAGCGGTATGATTGGAATTACAGGGACAAACACCAGGCCCGGAGTGGCCCCTACTTTCGGAGTTGAAAATATGCTAGGGACAAATCCGCTTACATTCGGAATGCCGACTGACGAAGAATTCCCTTTTATCCTTGACTGCGCAACTTCTTTGATACAGAGAGGAAAGGTCGAAGTATACGCTCGTACCGGTAAAATTATGCCGGAAGGATGGGTAATCGGACATGATGGTAAAAGTAAAACTGACCCTGTCAGCGTTCTTGAGGAACTGGTCAATGGAAATGCAGCAATGACTCCATTGGGCGGTATCGGAGAAGAAGGAGCCGGTCACAAAGGTTACGGATATGCGACAGTTGTTGAGATTCTTTCATCAGCACTACAGGGCGGATTATTCTTAAAATCGTTGAACGGTTTTGAAAATGGAGTTAGAGTGCCGTACCGGCTGGGACATTTTTTTATTGCGATTGATATATCCGTATTTACCGAATTGGATAATTTTAAAAAAACAACCGGGGATATATTGAGACAACTCAGGGCATCGCGTAAAGCGCCGGGCGCCGATAGAATATATACTGCGGGGGAAAAAGAATACATTATCTGGCTGGAAAGAAAAGATAAGGGAATACCTCTTGATGATGCCGAAAAGAAAGAAATTGTTCAACTTCAAAAAGAATATAAACTTGATAAATATAATTTCAATTTTAAATTATGAGGTAAGATTTGAAAAAGAATAAAATTGATATGATTGAAGAAGCATTAAGATATCATTCTGAACCTACGCCAGGTAAAATTTCAGTTAATCCTACAAAGTCCTGCAGAACAGCCGGGGATCTTTCTCTCGCATATACTCCTGGAGTTGCCCACCCGGTTCTAGAAATTGAAAAGGACCCGGAAAATGCTTACCTTTACACAAGCAAAGGCAACCTTGTCGCTGTAATTTCAAATGGAACTGCAATTCTGGGACTCGGAGACAGGGGCGCATTATCCGGCAAGCCGGTTATGGAGGGCAAAGGCGTCCTTTTCAAAAGATTTGCTGACATCGATGTTTTCGATATTGAGATTGATTCGAAGGACCCGAAAAAAATAATAGAAGTTGTCAAATTGATTGAGCCTACTTTCGGAGGCATTAATCTTGAAGATATCAAAGGGCCGGAATGTTTTGAGATTGAAGAAGAATTGAAAAAAATCTGTAATATCCCGGTTTTTCATGATGATCAGCACGGAACAGCGATTATTTCAGCCGCAGGACTTCTCAATGCCCTGGAGATCACAGGCAAGAAAATTGATACCGTAAGGGTTGTTTTTAACGGTGCCGGAGCAGCGGGCATAGCATGCGCAAAACTATTTGTAAAACTAGGTGTCGGATTGGAAAACATTTTAATGTGCGATACAAAAGGAGTTATCTATCGCGGCAGAGGAGACGGAATGAACCGGTACAAGGCCGAATTCTCAGCAGAAACAAAAGCCAGAACCCTTGACGATGCAATGGTTGGCGCGGATGTGTTTGTTGGAGTATCATCGAAAGATTGCATAACCCCAAAGATGCTTTTATCAATGAATAAAAATCCGATTGTTTTTGCAATGGCCAATCCCGATCCTGAAATTACATACGAACTCGCAGTCCTGACAAGAAAGGATATAATTATGGCAACCGGCCGGTCCGATTATCCAAACCAGATAAACAACGTTCTGGGATTTCCTTTTATTTTCAGAGGAGCTTTAGATGTGAGGGCCAGACAGATTACCGAGGGCATGAAAATCGCCGCAGCAAGAGCATTGGCCGATTTAGCGAAAATTGAAGTGCCTGATATTGTAAAAAAAGCTTATAATAATAAAAATTTTTCATTCGGACACGATTACATTGTTCCAAAACCATTTGACCCCAGAGTAATAGAATGGGAATCCGTAGCAGTTGCAAAAGCCGCATGTGAAGAGGGTGTCGCTTTAAAACCAATTCAAAACTGGGATAATTATAGAACCAGTTTAAGAAAAAGAATGGCAAAAAATCAATGCTGAAAAAAATTCATCACTCTATTTAGCAGATTTTACAAGTATACTTCCTATCCCCAGCTTTTCCAGCTTTCGTTTAACCTCAACGGCAGTTTCAAGATGATCATATTTACCTACCCGTATTCTGGTAAATTTTTTCTTATTAACAATTATTTCCATCTGGAATACTTCAAAACCTGATTTTCTTAATTTGTTATAGAGTGAAAAGGCATTTTTATTATTGGTAAATGCTCCTGTCTGGATACAATAAGCATAAGAACCCGGCAGCGAAGGCATATTTACAGTGTTTGCCTGCACATTAGTTACATAATTAGTAATAAAATTGGTTAATGATATCTGCACATAATTCGTTAGCGCAACATTATTGGTAACATAATTTGATATTACAAATACGGCAGGGTTTATTGATTCAGATTGTATTTGCATTTCGGATGACGCATTGACATTCGATACAGAACTTATATTTGTAAATACATTTGAAATAATATTTGTATTGGTTTTTAATTGAGGGATTAAAACGGCATAGCTCTGCCCGCTAAGGGAATTACCTGAATATATACCTCTTGAGCCAGTGTCTATGCAATATAATTTACCATCATCACTTCCGAAATAGGCTTTTCCATCGGCTATGCAAGGGCTGGATTCTATATTATTTCTGGTCCCGTATTCCCAGACTTCCTTTCCGGTGTCAATATCTACACAATAAAATTTCTTATCATGGCTCCCAAAATAAACTTTACCATCAGCTACACTAGGAGAAGACTGGATGTCTCCGCCGGTTTTAAATTCCCATAATTTCTCCCCGCTCTCTTCATCCAGACAATATAGTTTGTCATCATAACTTCCCAAAAAAACTTTTCCGTTAGTAACAAATGGACTTGAAACAATAATGTCGCCGGTTTTAAATTCCCATTTTTTTGTGCCGTCATTAGCATTCAGGCAGTATAAATTCCTGTCCTTGCTACCAAAATAAACATAATTGCCATTCCCAGATGCTGTCGATTGAATTTCACCGTTCGCCTGAAATTCCCAGCTTTTGATACCGCTTAATGCATCCAGGCAATAAAATTTTTTGTCAGAATTTCCGATATAAACCTTTCCATTCATAATAAATGGACTTGAACGGATAATCCCTTTTGTATCAAAAACCCAGCTGTTAGTAGAAATTTCATCATAACAGTAAATTTTCTTATCCCCGCTTCCGAAGTAGATTTTACTATTCCATTCATGAGGACTTGATTCAATTTCACCCTGGGTTTTTAGTTCAAGAGACTTTTCACCAATCAGTGTGTCCAGAATTATGAATTTTTTATTTTTATTTCCGCCAATATATAATTTATCATTTGCTACATAAGGGCTTGACAGGATCTTATTCCCCGAATCTTCAGTCTTATAACTCCAGAGCGCTTTTCCATTTGTTGCATCAAGGCGGAATATTTGATTTGCCGAATTTCCAAAGTAAACTGAATTGTCAGCAACACAAGGACTAGATATAATAGAATTACCAGTATCAAAACTCCAGATTAAATTGCCCGGTTTTCCGGGATCTTCTGAATATAACAATCCGGAAAATAATAAACAAAACAATAAAATTAAACCGGATATTCTCATAAAAACCTCTTCTTAATAAATCTTTATAGTTAAATACTATCATATTATAATCTATTAAGGTAAAACTCATAATTTAAAATATAAATTTGCTTTTATAAAAACTCATTATAAAAAGTGCCAATTTAAATATTGGTGAAGTTTTTGCCTTTCTTCAATATGTACTTGCAAAAGCTTAAGGGCAGTTCCGAGCTTATAAAAAGACTTGTTTTATGAGATTTTGGAACTGCCCATATATCATAACAAATAAAAATAAATTGTCAATTTTCAAACTTTTAATTATAAAATTATATCTCAATATCGGCAATGATATTAAATAAATAAAATAAGCATTTATTTCCAGTTTACATTATATTTTCCAAAAGATATCGTTATTCTTCCAAAAAAACCGGAATATTCTTCCCTGGAATAATTATCAGAAGTAGCAGCAGGAAGATATAGCCACCCAAAAGATAAAGACAATCCGTTAAACATTATTTTTACTCCAATATTAAGATATGAATATTGAGGTAATAAAAATCCCCAATCGCTATAAAGATAAATATCTTTTCTATTATAAGCGTATTTATCGGGAAATATATATATTGGTATTAATAATTGAAGCGGAAGAACTGTTCCGGCGTTTGGTCCAAGAATATCAAAAGCCTCGGTGGAAATACCGAAACCAAATGGAAGATTCGGAAACATCCATACAATGCCGTATTGAAAAAAGTCAAAACCGAAAGCAAGTGGAAAATCAAATAGGTATCCATAAGGATAACTCATTGGTACATTTATTATATTAATTATTTCGGCTCCGGTAGGAATTAAATTTTTATTTATTTTATTCATTCTGCCATGAATTTTTTTATAATCACTTATTTCCCTGTAAATCATAACCTTTCGGCCATTTAGTTTTTTCATAATCCGGTCTGCCAATATTTTAATGCAATCCTTCAAACCCTCCCTGGACCATAAGTCATAGGTATATACTTCATCCTCCAAAATCTTATCTGGATTAATTATATCCGAGAATTTGATATATATTGTATATTTTTCCTCATAATATGATACAGAACCGGTGAGAAAAAAATCAGGTTTAGACTCAATTATACCTGATGGGCTTAAATCAATCCGTAATAGATTATTATTTTGAAAATCGACAATCATTTCATTTGTAACAAAATTATATGTATCCTGGTCTAATTCTCCCGAGATTTCAATTGAATTCAATATATATCCTGCATGATCCAAAGAAAATGATAGCCGGAAAGCAAAAATAATTATTAGTGAATAAATAAGCCTTAACATAATCAATAATTTCCCTGATTCTGAATAAACCATCTTTACATAACCGATCACAGCTTGTATAGAGTTAGTTTATTTGATTATCGATAAAAAGTTATACATTGTTTAAATATTTTATAAATCTGGTTTTAATGAATGGTATATCAGTGTTTTTATTTTGAAGAATCATCCAATGCTTTTTTGAATTTAGGATTTTTTTCCAGAAATGTGTTTATTTCATCATAGTGGTTTTCACTGTACTTTGTAAAATCATCCTCAGTTAAACCATAATTATGATAAAATTCCCGCCTTTTTTTTGCCAGTAAAGTCTCAGGGTCTTCACTGGAATTGGTATTTTTATTAACCTCATCAAGCCAATTTTTCTGATCATATAAAAATAATATCCATATCTGAACAAACTTTGACGGGCTGTCCAATTGAACTTTATCACCTTTCTTAAGTGTTATCATATTGGTATCAATTGTAATTATATCAGTTGCAGTATTATTTGTGCCTGCATTTGAAGAAATCTGCTTTTTTGTACAAGCATTAAATACTACTATACAAACTAAAATAAACAAGTAAATTGAAAATACCTTTACAACTGCAAATTTACTTTTCAACATCTACCTTCTATACAAATATAAACAATAATATATTTTATAAATCATTATAAAAAAAAGCAAGTGAAAGCATTATTTTAAACTTGTAAAAGTTTAATATCAAAGTATAAAATTATTTCCAAATTATACTCAAATTTTATTATAAATAATAAAAAAGAAAATAGGATAATTCTTTTATATAGTAAATTTGAAAAAAGTTTCTGTCAGTAGTTATAATATATATTCAAGAATTTATGCTTTAGGAGTCAATAATGATTAAAAATGAGAAGCAGTCATTAGGTGAATTTTTCAGAGAAACAAGAAAAGATAAAGGCATTTCGATAGATGAAATTGTTAGGGATACCAATATCCCTAAAAGATACCTGGAATCAATCGAATCAGATAGTTTTGATGTTTTTCCAGGTGAAACTTACGCGATCGGCTTTGTTACAAACTATGCCGATGCACTGGAAGTCGATAGAGATTTGGTAATTTCCCTGTACAAAAGGCAAATGAAAATCGAGCAGGATTCTCCAATTGAACAGCTTGTAGGTAAAAAAAAGCAATTTATACCGAATATGAATATGCTTATTATTGTTGGCGTTATTATTATCTCTTTTATTTTTATTTTATTAATTTCATATATTATTAATAGAAATTCACCGAGATCAAATGAGACAGAAAATTCAAACCCAAGAATTTATACATATACTTTTGATGACATCAATAAAATTTCAAACCAAAAATTCAAAATTGGAGACTCTATAACAATAAGCAATGAATCAAAATCGATCTCACTTAGTTTTATCTCCGTTAATGCTTCACATTCCCTTTTGATGAAGATTAACAGCCTTGATTACAATATGAAAAGCGGCGATTTATTGAGCATAGACAGCGACCGTAACGGAACGAATGATCTCGGTATTGAGCTTTTTTCCGCAAAGGAAAAAGATATTAAATTATCCATTACTTTAATGAAAGAAAATTTCGATTCAAATTCGATGTCAATTCAGGATGATCTATATAATAAATATAGAGAATATATTCTTTCAGAAGACGATTTATTTACCAGTAAAACCAGAACTAATATAGATTTGAAAATTGTTATGTCTGGAAACTCATGGATAAGCTATATTCCGGACAACAAAGAAGAAAAGGAAATGAATCTTAATAACGGAAGTACTATAACAATAAATTTTATCAATAATTTGGTTCTATATCTGGGAAACAGCGGCGCCGCAAAAATAATTGTCGGGAATAAGGAAGAGGACGGCGGAGGCTGGGGAGAGGTAAATAAATCCTTAATATATTGGAAAACTAAAAACGGTCAGTTTACTCTTGTCCGGGGCATATTGAAGTGAGGTTTTATAGTAAGTGAAAATTTATTTTGATGCTCTGGGTTGTCCGAAAGCTCTGGTGGATGCGGAAAGAATGAATTATTTCCTTGAAAAAGAAAGTCATGAATTGATACTTAATCCCGAAGAAGCAGAAGTTATAATTATTAACACATGTGGTTTTATAGAAAAAGCTAAAAAAGAGAGTATTAATGCGATTTTAAGCTATATTCGCCTGAAAAAAAACAATCCCGAATTAAAAATAATCATATCAGGATGCCTAACAGAACGTTATAAAAAAGAATTGCTTGAAGCCCTTCCGGAAGTTGATAATGCGATAGGTGTTAGGAATATTGCTAAAATAACTGATGCACTTGATTTTTCTAAAAATAATAATAACCGAATTACAGATGATGGTGACTTCAGGAATGAAGATTATACTATACAGAGGAGCTTGAAGTATTCGGGTCTGTATTATGCATATATAAAAATAGCCGAAGGATGTAACAGGAATTGCTCATTCTGTACGATTCCAAATATCCGCGGTAAGTATAGAAGCAGGACAATTGAAAATATACTGAGTGAGGCTGAATTTTTAATAAATCAGGGAATCAGGGAATTGATACTTGTCTCAGAAGATAACTTATACTATGGAACTGATATTTATGGAAGAAAAGCTTTAAAGAATCTTTTGGAATCATTAATTCCATTAGGTTTCGATTGGATAAGGATCATGTATCTTTATCCGGAGGAAGAAATTCTGGATATTGCTGAACTGATGAACCGGACTGCCTGTATTTGTAATTATATCGATATTCCGCTGCAGCATGCAAGTAAAAATATTCTTAATTCAATGCATAGAACCGGTAGTTTTGAGAATTATATAAAACTTTTTTCAAAAATGAGGGAAATTAATCCGGATATTAAGATAAGGACTTCATTTATATTAGGTTATCCTGGAGAAACTGAAAGTGATTTTGAAATATTGAAAAATTTAATTAAGGAAGTTCAGTTTGACAGGATTGGATTTTTTGAATATTCAAGAGAAGAAGGAACAGTTTCTTACAATTTAAAAAATAGGATAAATAAAAGAATTGTTAAAGAAAGAATAAATGAACTCTCGCATATTCAGGAGGGTATTTCCATTATAAATTTAAAGAAACTTATCGGTAAAACATTAACTTGCATTAATGACGGGATAGAGCATAAAATACATAATAAAATGTTTGCCGCTTTAAGGAGCGAATATGACGCACCTGAGATAGATGGAAATGTATATATTGAATTATCTTCAAGGAATAAAAATTTGATTTTTAATAAAGAATTTGTTAAAGTTAAAATTGAGGGTAATTTCAGCTATCATGATTTATCAGGTTCCATAGTAATTGATTGAGGTTTTAATTAGATGAAATTTGTTTTAACTATACCGAATCTTCTGACTATCTTTAGAGTATTACTAATTCCAATAATACTTTATTTTATTTTTAATGATTCGCTTTTAAATATCTTCCTGGCGCTCTCCCTATATGGAATATCAGCTCTCACCGATGCTTTTGACGGTTTATTGGCACGAAAACTGAACCAGGCTTCTGAATTCGGTGCCTACTTTGACCCGCTAGCGGATAAGTTTTTAATATGGAGTGTTTTTACCGTTTTCAGTCTGAAAACAAGCCTTTTTATTCCATTGTGGCTGATACTATTTATCTATTTCAGAGATTTATTTATAACTTTTTTAAGATCCCATTCAAGAAAAAAAAATATTGTATTTAAAACATCTTTTGCTGCAAAAGCAAAAACTACCGTTCAGATGATTTCGGCCGCCATAATAATGACATACATATTAATAACACAGTTCTTAAAAGTTATATATAGAATAAAATCACAGAATTATTCGGAGATCTGGCAGGCAATTATTCCTAATCTGTACTGGCTGATTATTTATATCCCGCTGATTTTAACAATATTTGCCGTATTATTTACATTGTATACCGCAGTTGATTATCTTTTTATTTATTATAATAAGGCCGTAAAAAGTGATTAATAATTTTAATAAAAAGTTAAATGAATTAATTGCTACGGTATTTTTTACCGGTTACTCACCTTTTATGCCTGGAACGGTCGGTACATTGGCCGGTGTTATTATATATGTCCTTTTCAGCCGTTTTTTTCCAATCTATAATATCGCTCTCATTTTGTTAATTATTATATCGGTAAGGGTTTCCGATTATGCAGAAAAAAATATTTTCAAAAGTAAAGACTCTTCCCATATCGTAATCGATGAAGTAATAGGTTATCTTATTTCAATGATTTCATTTGAGTTTAGTGGATCAGTAGAGAGCATCAAATTCATGGTAGTAGGTTTCATCTTATTCAGAATATTTGATATCTGGAAACCTTACCCTATCAAGCAATCGCAGAAGCTGGAAGGGGGTCTTGGAGTTGTAATTGATGATCTTATGGCGGGAATTTATACAAACCTTTTACTTCAATTCCTGAGATTTAAATTTCCTTTCTTTAATTTATAACATTATACAAACAGTATTTCAGAATTGCTCACCCGCTTTTTTTAAGCTGTCCCTAACCCTTATAAAGTTATCGCTCATTACAGTATTTGCAGGATTATCTTTTAATGCCAGCTGAAAATTTTTATAGGCCGATTTTAAATCATGCATTGCCTCATAAGCGACGGCGAGATTATTATAGTAGAAAGACCTTACAAACGGGCCATCATCGGGACTATAAAATAAGGCAGCTTTAAATGCAGTTTCCGCCTGGTTATAATTTTGCAATTTCAGCAGGGCAAGCCCGATCCGGTTATAAATATTCGGATCATTCGGCTGTATCTTAAGGGCAAATTGATATGATATGAGAGCCTTGGATGAATCACCAAGGTATTTGTTTTCATCGCCGACAATAAGATAAAGATTAACATTTCCTCCAATATTTTGAATCGCTTTTAATGCAATTTTTAATCTATCTTTTCTTCTACCCTCATTTGTGTAAAATTTCAGCAGACGGTTATATACATCAGCATTTTTAGGGTTGGCGTCAAGCATTGCCAGTTGTCTGGCTTCATCAAAAACAACCACGGCAGGCTGTTCTTTGACTGCAGTATTTTGTTGAGGTGCGGCATTTTCTTTTTTCACCTGTTCGTTTGTTGTCGTTTTCTCATTCTGAGGAGCAGCATGAGTTTCCTCCTGGGCAGGTTCCTCGGTTGCTTCGCCTTTCTGCGCTTCATCCTGTGCGTAAGATATTGTAATCGCAAATAATATCGAAAGAATAATTGTTAAAATTTTCATCTTCTTCCCCTGATAATTTTAATTTCCAAACATAAAATTTTAATTAATAAATTGAATTTTGTAAATTTATTTGATAGATTTCAATATATTATATATTATTATTCTGTAAAATATAATTAATGAGGCTGAAATTTACCGTAATAAATTAGTTTATGGGGAGCAATTATCATGAAAAATTTAATAAAAACATTTATTTTATTCTTTGTTATTTATGTACCTGCCTACTCTTCCGATATCAGGATCGAAACTATAGGATTTATGAGCGGCCAGAATATTTATATAACTTATCTGGCGCTTGGTTTTTTATATGACAGTTATGAAAAAGGTGTATATGATGCCGGCTTTACTTCTTTAATGGTAAAAGAAATAAATGCATCTTGTAAAAAATCCAAAATTAATACACAGGATCTTCTCGATAAGAAAGTTTTAACCGGCAACGATGAAGATTATGGGAAAAACATAATAGACACATACGATACTTTAATGTCCGAGGCAAATTCAATAAACAGTGTTATTGAATCCGGTAATTCCGATACAGTCAAACAGTTTGAAAGGAATAAAAGCAAAACCTGGGATAAAATACAAACTCTATTAAATATAGAATAATACCGCTTTTGTAAAATGGGGGTTTCATAATGAAATTGAGCCAATGGCTGGATAATAAGCTTCAGAAAATATCTTTGAAAATTGTAGAAATTAATGAAAAATACTTTTTTCCTGATAATACTATAGGGTTTGAAGGCAAAGAATCCGTTTACCGTCTGATAGAACTTTTTAGAGAAGCAATATTTCCCGGAGTTTACGATAAACATCATATAGACAGATACCGAATGAATATATTCATAGGCAATCTTTTAAGAGAAGCCGCCCTTAACCTTTCTTACCTTATTGAGAAAGTTCTGGAGCACCAGTGTAAAAATAAAGACTGCAAAACATGTGATTTTAAGGAAACTGCAAATGAGATCACGATAGAATTGATCAATGAATTTCCTTTGATAAGGGAAATTCTTCAAACCGATATTATAGCTGCCTATAACGGTGATCCTGCCGCGAAATTCAATGAAGAAATTATACTTAGTTACCCGTCAATCGAGGCATTAAGCATATACAGGATTGCACACTTTCTTTATGAAAAGGACGTCCCGCTTATACCCAGAATTATGACAGAACACGCCCATCAAAAGACCGGTATCGATATTCATCCGGGGGCTAAAATCGGAAAATATTTTTTCATAGATCATGGTACGGGCGTGGTAATCGGTGAAACAGCTCGAATCGGCAATAATGTAAAAATTTATCAAGGGGTAACTTTAGGCGCGAAAAGTTTTCCCCTGGATGAGTTCGGCAACCCGATTAAGGACCTGAAGCGCCATCCGGATATTGATGATAATGTGGTTATTTATTCCGGTGCTACAATTCTTGGGGGAGATACAAGGATCGGGCATAATTCCACCATAGGCGGCAATGTATGGCTTACACATTCAGTACCGCCAAATTCGATGGTTTATAATTCACAGCCTTCGCCGATTGTAAAAACCAAGAATAATAAAGATAATTATGGGGATTTCGATTATAATATTTGAAAAAAGATTAGATATTATAATTTATTAGGAATCAATTAATAAAGTGCGAATATTTCACTTGTAAACATTTCCAGTTTTTTTTCATCAAGTTTACCGTTTGTCCTAAGTCCGCTGCATATGTCAAGTCCGAATGGACGGACTTCCTCAATAGCTTCTATAACATTATCGGGATTTAAACCACCTGCCAAATATATAGGTATATTAAGCTTCTCCCGAATTTCCTTACTTATTTTCCAGTCATGAACTCTTCCCGTACCGCCCAATTCTTTTACTTTAGTATTTTGGTTCCCTGAATCAAGTAATATTGCATCAACATACGCTGAAACTTTGACTGCTTCAAATACGGATTCTTTTCCGCGGACATGAACAACCTGAACTATGGAAATTCCCAGCATAGCGTCTTTAAGTTCCGCATAGCTTCCTTCTAAAAGGCTGTCGCATATCTGGATAGTATTAGCACGGCAGTATTTCTGATCCTTAATTATTGACTCAGCATCCCGTTTACTGGTTAACAGAAAAGTTGACACTCCTGCCGGTATTTCTTTAATAATCTTCCTTATCAAATTAAGGGAAATCACGCCGGGACCGCTGGGCATTTCAGAAACAAAACCCAGGGCATCTGCACCGTATCGGATAGCCATCCGGGCTTCTTCTATATTCTCAATACAGCAAATCTTTATCCGCGGTCTAAAACTTTTTTCCATATTTAATTTCCGTCCCTAATTATAGCGAGTATACATCCCTTCTATCAACTACTCTTTTTGCCTTTCCCAGGCTTCTTTCAATTGTTCTGGGTTCAACAAGTTTCAATTTAACCTTAATTCCAAGGACTGCATAAAGTTTGTTTACTATTCTGTTTTCCAGTTCTACAATTTTTTTCATTTCATCAAAGAATATTGAATCAACAGCTTCAACCCTTATTTCAAGAGAGTCAATATTATGCTGCCTATCAACAACAATCTGATAGTGCGGAGCAACACCTTCAATCTCAAGAAGCACTTCCTCAATTTGAGAAGGAAATACATTTACACCGCGGACAATAAGCATGTCATCGGTTCTGCCCATTATTTTCATAATTCTTGCCGTTGTTCTGCCACAGGAACAAGGTTCTTCATTAATAACGGACAAATCCTTGGTTCTATAACGGAGAAGCGGCAGGGCTTCTTTATCCAGAGGAGTAATGATTAATTCCCCTTTTTCACCTTCATCTAACCATTCTCCTGTTTTAGGGTCTATCACTTCAATTATAAAAGAGTCTTCATTTATATGCATCCCTTTCTTTTCAAGACACTCGCCTGATATGCCGGGGCCGATAACTTCCGACATACCGTAATTATCCGTTGCCGTAAGTTTAAAACCCCTTTCAAGCTCATTTCTGATCGATTCACTCCATGGCTCGGCTCCGAATAAGCCGAATTTCAGTTTGAGGTCTTTTTCAGGTTTTATATTCATCTCTTTCATCATATCAAGAATGTGAAGGGCATATGATGGCGTCCCAACAAGAACAGAAGCTCCAAAATCCTTTAAAAGCTGAAGCTGGCGCTGAGTATTCCCGCTTGATACCGGTATAACCGCCGCACCAATTTTTTCAAGCCCGTAATGAAGCCCGAAACCCCCGGTAAATAAACCATATCCGAAAGAAATATGCGCGATATCATTCTTTGTTGCCCCTCCTGCTGAAGCAATACGTGCAACCATCTCACTCCACCACTCAAGGTCTTTTCTGGTGTATCCTACAACAGTGGGCCTTCCGGTAGTACCGCTCGACGCATGTATTCTCACTATGTCAGACATTGGAACCGCAAAAAGACCATAAGGATAATTATTCCTCAAATCATCCTTTGTAGTAAAAGGAAGCTTTTTTAAATCCTCAATTTTTCTGATATCGCCGGGACTGATCCCGAAATCGTCCAACTTATCTCTGTAAAATTTTACATTATCATATATGTAATAAATCATTTTCTTTAATTTTTCCAGTTGAATTTCTTTTATTTTTTTCCTGGGCATTGTTTCGATTTCCTTGTTCCAGATTGGCATATAAACTCCTGAATATTATTATAAGCGATTATAGTTTTATGGATTGCTTAATAAAGGCAATTAATAATAAATAATATTTTACTATAATTTTAGCGGGCATATTAGCTGAATTTCTAGAATTGCCCTGGTTTTTAGACATAAAAAAATTATTAAATTGAAAACTAAATTTTTGATAAGACTTTATTTTATTATAAGATTGGATTTCTATCAAATATAAAGTGAAAACCTAAATTTTGATCGGATTTTGCAATATGGCAATTAAATAACGTGGCTTAATAATTGTTTTCTTATTAATAAACAATTTGAGAATTAAATCTTGTAATACAATAAATTATTTTATTTTTGCGATCATTTCTTTTTCTTTTTTTAAAAGCTGGGCCAGTTTTTCAATCGTGGCCGAATTACCCCTGGAAGTCATCAAAAACAGAAGTTCTTTGAGATTGTAATCATTAATAACATATTTGGATGAATTATTTTCCTTTTTTTCGCTATTATTTTCGGCAGTTTCTTTCTCAATTGCTTCTTTTTTTACAGCTTCCTTCTCAACATTGAGTTCCTGGGTAAGACGTTTTTCCGCAAGGCTGGCAATTTGCTGTTCCTGATTTATCAGGCCCGGACTTAAACCATTGATAATCATAAATTCCCTCCTTGGAATTTAATCATAATAATTTGATTCCGTCATCCATTACGAAATATTTTTATTATTATGTATATATACTATCGATTATTTTTATTATTATCTTTATTTTTTTCAAAAATTTATTTTCAATACTTATTTTTTTTCAAAATTTTCAATGTTTTGATTTGTAATTTTTCGAATTATTCCGCTTAAATCTATTTTGTTATTATAACAATAAGTTAAAAGACTCTCGATGAAATTCACTGTATCATTTTGATTATCATTATCAAAGAATTTGTTAAATAATCCGATGAGCTCTTTATTTTTAAGCTCATTAATTTCTTTACCAGACAATTTTATTTTATCCATTATTTTAAAGTATCTTTGAACTTCGGGCAGACCTTTCGGAATTCCGTCAAAAGGGGTTTTTCTTTTTAAGTTTTTACTTTCGGTAAGTTTTATTGATTCCCAGTTTTCAATAATCGTATCCACACCGTCAACTTTAAGGCCGGCAAATACATGAGGGTGTCTTCTGATAAGTTTATCGGAAATTTTCTTTATTACATTTTCAATAGTCAGCTTATTTTCCTGCTCGGCAATATATGATATAAATAAAATTAAAAACAAAAGATCGCCTAATTCTTCTTCAAGATCATCAATTTGATTATTATCTATAGCATCAATAACCTCATAGGTTTCTTCTATTATATCAGGAGCAAGTGTTTCGATTGTCTGTTCCCTGTCCCATGGACATCCATTATCACCTCTAAGAGTTTTAATAATATTAAGAAGCCTCTGAAATTGTTCCATTTTAACACCTGCTTATAATTATTTAAGATCAGAATCAATTTTAGATTTTAATTTAATCTGTTTTTTACCCTGAGTACTATTTTCCGACAGATAATTTTTCCGGAATTCCTGTTTAACTTTATGAAGTATACCATTGATATAATTTGAAGTATTTTCTTCGCAGTATTTTTCCGATAATTCATTAGCTTCCGAAATGGCTACTTCAATCGGAACATCATACTGATATAATAATGAATAAATGGAAATTCTTAAAATCGCCTTATCCATAGCATGCAAACGGTCGAATTCCCAGTTGACAAGATGTTTCTTTATGATTGTATCGATCCTGGCAAGATTACCTACCGCACCATTTATTATCTGGCCTGTAAAATGATATATATCTGATTTTATAGACAAAGGAATGTAGAATAAATTGCCGTCTTCATTTCCAAATTTATAAATTTCATCATACCATTTAAAATCAAGAATATCATTCAATAAAGAATTGTTAGCATCATACATATATATGGAAATTACAGCCAGTTCTCTGCCGAGTTCGCGAACACCCCTTGACTGTTTATATTCAGACATTAGTGTTTTCCTTTAACTTTTTATCTGGGAATAAAGGCTCGCCATTTCAACTGCCGAAACAATTGCATCATATCCTTTATTGCCGCTTTTGGTTCCAGCCCTGTCAATTGCCTGTTCCATATCATCAGCTGTTATAAGTCCATATATAACAGGAATAAAACCCTCTGCCGATAATTCCATAATTGATTTGGAAGAATTGGAAGCAACATATTCAAAATGAGGAGTCTGCCCGCGGATAATCACACCAAGACAGACTAAAGCATCGTATTTTTTTGAATCCATTAATTTTCTTGCCACCCCAGCAATTTCATAACTGCCTGGGACCTTAAAAATATCAAGATCATTTAAATCACCGTCAAGTTGAAGATAAGCGTTTTTCGCGCCATCTAAAAGCTTGTCGCCAATAAACGAGTTGAATTTACTCAGTATGACGGCTATTTTAATACCCCTGGCATTCAATTTACCCTCGAATAAATTCATCATATGCTCCTTTATAATTATTATCCTGGATTTTTACCGGTATTTCACCTTTTGTAATTTTTTCAATTATTAATTTATGAAATATTTCTTGAATCCGGTCATCTTTCAGCTTATTTTCTATTAAAGGACGGGCTTTTTCAAAACTGATTGTTTTTGGCGGTTGTCTGTCTATTAATTTAATAATCAAAATTGTATTTTTTCCATTTTTCTTTAAAGGGACAACCTGAGGACCGAATACAACACCGTTAGTCATAGTTATTGAACTTAATGTGTTTAACTGGATTTTTTCCATTGTAGATATACCAATAACCTCTTCTGGATAACCCATATAATATAGATCATAAACCGATTTAAGCCCGGTTCTTCCGGAGTAGGATTCAAACTTGACGTTTTTATATTTTAGAAGTATTGAATCAATATCATTTGTTGATTTCAATAAAGTTGAAATTTCGGTAAATGTATTCTCGAACTTCTCCAGATTGTTTAAACTAAGATTTGTCGGCTGTACTGCCGCGATAACAATTATATCAATCATAGCAGGATCTATCATTGCATTTGAATTTTTTGTATAATACTCTCTTGAATCATTTTCAGGAATGTCTGCATTTACTTTTTCTTTGACTTCCTGATCATAATACATCATTGCCCTTACGATCTGCTGTTTTTTAATCTGAGCTCTATACTGATCCGGAAAATCCTGGAATAACTTTCTCCTTATTTCAACTCCAGGATCTTTTGAATTTGTTATGTTTGTAACTGAATTAATAATATTTTCAAGTTCCTGAGGCTGTAAAATGATTTTTTTATTGTTATCAGATAAGTAGAAAAGGCTGTAAATTGATATAAGTTCTTTAAATGCGAAATTAGTATCATTATTCAACTTTCCGGTGTTTTCCTTGTCAAAATCAGACATCAGTTTAATATCATAAGAGGTTATTGCGTAATTACCTATACTTGCAGCAATGGAATAAACTGCTTTTCCATAGCTTAATGCTGATAAACCCAGTAGTAATATCAGTGTACAACGAATCATAATATATCTCCCGATTAAAATCAATCAATCTTGAAATGTTAATTAAATTATTATGAATAAAATAAGTTAAATAGTAAAGTCTTTAAAGATTTATTTATCTTTTTCATTTTCTATTTTCATCAATATATAATTCATACTGTCAACAAGAGCATGCCAGCTTGCTTCGATTATATTTTCCGATACTCCGACAGTTCCCCATTCATAGCCATCGAAACGGAATAAAATCAAGACCCTTGTTTGAGCTGCCGTTCCGGCTTTCGGATTCAAAATCCTCACTTTATAATCGATCAATTTTACGCTTTTCACAACCGGATAAAATACGGACAAAGCATTCTTCAGGGCAATATCAAGGGCATTTACGGGGCCATCTCCCTCCGATACTGTTAATTCCTCGAGCTCTCCTACGCGTATTTTAACCGTCGCTTCAATAACGGGTAAAATACCTTCTTTAACATAAGTAAATGTTTTAAATGATTCAACACTAAACCTGTCTTTAAATAAACCTGTAATTTTCTTAACCAGGATTTCAAATGATGCATCGGCTCCTTCGAATTCATAGCCCATATTTTCCATTTCTTTAATTTGCTCAACAAGTTGAGGAATAAACTGTTTATCAATTTCAAGACCAAGTTCCCTTGTTTTTTCCAGGATATTCGATTTACCAGCCTGATCAGAAATCAATATTCTTCTTTTGTTCCCGACTAGTTCAGGATTTATGTGTTCATAAGTTTTGTTATTTTTTTCCATAGCGTCGACATGAACTCCTGCTTTATGGGTAAAAGCACTGGTCCCCGTATATGGCTGGTGGGCATCGGGAATTAAATTAGCCATCTCGTATATATAATGGGATAGTTCAAGCAATTTCTGCATTTTCTTTTTATCTATATAGTTAAATTTATATCCCATTTTAAACATCAAATTCGGTAAAATTGAACATAGATTGGCGTTGCCGCACCTTTCACCGATGCCGTTGATCGTGCCCTGGATATGAACTGCTCCATTTCTTACTGCCTCAATGCTGTTTGCAACGGCGCAATCGCTGTCATTATGAGTATGAATACCGATTTTAGATTTGATTTCACTGCGAATAGCTCCCATTATTTCTCCAATATTTTGAGGCAGCATTCCGCCGTTTGTATCGCATAGAACTATTGTATCAGCCCCTGCTTTTTCAGCTTTTCGTATAACCTTAAGAGCATAATCCGGATTTGCTATATAACCGTCAAAAAAATGTTCGGCATCAAAAATTACTTCTTTATTTTTTGATTTTAAATAAGCAAGGGAATCATAAATCAATTCAAGATTACTTTCGAGTGAAATATTAAAAACATCAATTACGTGCAGATCCCATGATTTTCCGAAAATTGTTACAACAGGAGTATCAGCAAGGATCAACTCTTTAATATTTACATCCTCACTCACTTTATTCTTCGCATGCCTTGTTCTTCCGAAAGCAGTAGTTTTTGCATTCATCATTTCAATTTTCTTCAGTTCTTCAAAGAAACTTTTATCTTTCGGGTTAGACCCAGGCCATCCGCATTCAACATAATCAACCCCGAAACTATCCAGTTTTTTTGCAATAGAAATCATATCCTGGATGGAAAAATTAATCCCTTCCGACTGTTTTCCGTCTCTTAATGTCGTGTCATATACCAATAATTTTTCCATAACACACCTCCAAATATATGCAGTAAAATAAGTTAGAAAATAGTTTATTTCATTGTTTATTATCGAACCATTAATTAAGCAGACTGGATTTTATAACTCAATTTCATGTCAATAGATATGCTTTAAAATACAAATCTGGCTTTTCTATATTAACATCTTAATTTTCTTATTATTATACTTGATTTTTATCAAGTATAGCTTGAAAAAGGTTTATAAAAACATTAATTGAAATTCCATAAATAGTATAATTTGAAACTCTATTAGTGTCAAGGTAATAAATGATTACTAAGGTTAATAATCAGGAAGTCCGGAAAACAAAATGTCTTTTTCAATAATATTTATCTTAAATTGTGCTCCGTTAGAAATTTTTCATCTTGAAGTATCAGTATAGATTTTCCAGTACGGATAATGTTATGTGATTCCGAAAGAACTAAAGTCTTTTCAAAAATACCTTCGATATATTCAAATTCGTGAGTAGCACAAATTATTGTCTTACCGGATTTATTAAGATCTATAATTAGGTCTTTCATAAATCTCTTTATCCTGGGATCTAGCCCATTCATTGGCTCATCTAGAGTGAGAACCTCAGGATTAAGCGCTAAAACTGAAGCAATTGCCACCTTCTTTTTCTCACCCTCACTAAGGTGATAGGGTTCCCGGTGTTTCAAATGCTCTATACCAAGCATACCAAGGCAATCCTGTACTCGGCTGTTTACAGCTTCCTCTGTAAAACCCATCTGCCTTGGGCCGAACGCAATCTCCTCATAAACATTCTGACAAAAAAGCTGAGCATCGGAATTCTGAAATACAAAACCTATACTTTTATGAAATTTTTTGGAAAAATACTTGTCGCTTAATTTTTGTAAATTAATAATCTCCCCATTGAAAAAATATTCGCCAGAATCGGGAAGTATGATGCCGTTTATCAGTTTTAACAGGCTTGATTTTCCGCTCCCGTTCGGACCGATTATAGCGACGGATTCTCCTCCGGCAATACTCAGGTTTAAATTTATCAGAGCGGAATTATTCCTGTAGCCGTAATTAATATTTTTCAGTTCGATAATATTATTCATTTGCTTCCCTAACCCATTTTCAAAAACAAAAAAATGAAGCAATCAGCAGGCAGTTTGCGCCAAAATATATACAATCTTCAGGTTTTATATGATATTTCCAAGAGGGAAGGTAACGCCCGTTAAAACCTCTGCATTCCATTGCGGAATACGTCAACTCAGCCATTTCTTTTGACTTAAGGAACAACACCCCCATAAGGTTTGCCAGCGATTGGTGTTTTTTGTCATTTTTTCCGATTGATCTTAACCGTATTGAGTAAAGCATGTTGATTGAAAATTCCCCCAGTATGAAAATATATTTTATAGTTATATCAAGTACAAGTATTAGAACATCCGGTATTTTGATAAATTTTAAGGAACGTGTGAGATGGCTCCATTTGGTAGAATTTGCAAGAATATTTACGGCTGTAATATTACCGATAATTTTTAATAAAAGAATCGTGGTATTGTGAAGGTTTCCCATAAGTGCTGAGGGAAGAAGGATCAATGAAGCAAAAATTCCCGCTACAATTATTAAGACCGCGGTTCTTTTAATATCTCTCCATTCAAGCATTCCCAATATGAGAATAATGTATGAATCGCAAAGCAGTATGAACTGAAAACTCTGTGAAAGCGATAATATTATAATTAATATAAAAGTAAAAATAAATTTCAGTGTTGCGTCTATGCGGTAGAATACACCGTTTTCCGTTTTGCCGGCCCACCGGATACCGGACAGCATACTCAGAATAGAGAGGATGCTTTTATCAATAAATACATCCCTGTCTTTCCGGGGATAATATTCATCCTTCTTTGTAAGCCAATCGGTCACATTCCCTCCGTTTTTATAGTTAAAACACTACTGCTGTAAAACCCGCAAGAGTGTTTTGTGATTTTTTATTCGCTTTTAGCAGGTTCTTTATTCTTTTTAAATAAAGATGAAACTACCTTAAAAATAATCAGAAGCAAAGCCGCACCGGCAACTGCCGATATCAGATAACCGGCGATATCACTCTTAAGAGCAGGCAGATTATAATCCTGCAGCGGAGCTTCCAGATGAAACCCTTTAGCTATACTGCCCGGGACTGTAATGTTCATTTTCTGCAATTCGTCGGCAGCCCATTCGCCCCATGCTGTTCCCGAAGCAATAAGCCCGATCGGTGTTAAGACCGTCATTAAAGCAAGAAGTATGTAAAGCGGCCCGTAACGCGGTTTTGTGTCGCTATCCGCATGAATGATTTCAGGAGATACGCGCCTGATATAAAGCAAAACCCCAGATGTAACAATGCCTTCGACAATACCCGCAATCAGGTACGCTATAAGCATAGCCGGAATTGAGGCAGATAGGCCGTAGGGGCAATAGAGAGGCAACCCTGCCGCGTCCTTGAATAGAAGGGGCTGAATCCCGAATTCTACGGCCGCGAATAATGCGGCAAGATTGATGGCGATATAACCTGCTATAAAGGCGATGATAATTTCACCCTTTTCACTTTTCCAGACCTTTTTTAAAAAAGTATAGATAAAATATCCGGTGAACGGAATGACAAACGCCATATTGAAACAATTCGCCCCGAAGGATAATATACCCCCGTCGCCGAACAGGAGGGCCTGGATCAGAAGGGCGATTGAGACCGCGATTGTCGCCGAGTATGGCCCCAGGAGTATTGCTATCAGGGTGGCCCCCACTGCATGTGCAGATGTTCCTCCTGGGATAGGCACATTGAACATCATTAGTAAAAAGGCAAAAGCGGCAGAAATGCCCAGCAGAGGGATTTTTTTAGCTGTAACTTCCTTTTTGACTTTGTTAACCGCGATAGCCCAAACCGGAAGCATGATCGCGCCCATCATAGCGCAAGTCTGGGGACTGAGATAATTATCGGGTATATGCATATTTTACTCCTTTCCTTCGTCATCACTCAGGATGACCTTTGAATCCGGTACCGTTGAAAATGATATGGAATATCAAAACCTAAAGTACCGGATATTAAATCCGACAAAGTTAATTCAATACAAAACTGATGCGGAGTATCCGGTATGCCAAGAAAGATTACCGGAATGATGTTCAGGCCGCCATAGTTACCGAAAGCATAGGGATTTTATTATTATAAAAGAAGTTGTTAAATTTTACAAACAAACCTTTTCAATTTCAGGAATCTTATTTTTGCAATATTTATTTTTTTGCGTCATAATTTGCAGGTTTTTAACCCAAGCATATTTTTGAGGAGACATTATGTGGGACGTAAAAGGTAAAGTGGTTTTGATTACAGGGGCTACCAACGGTATTGGAAAAGAAACAGCGATAGGGCTGGCGCAAGCGGGTGCCAATGTTGTTATTCATGGACGGAGTACTTCAAAAACCGAAGGAGTTGTCCGTGAAATTGTTCAAAAAACCGGAAACCGAAACGTAGATATGGTCACCGGGGATTTATCATCATTGACCGATGTAAAAAAGATAGTTGATGAATTTCAATCGAAATACAATTCGTTGAACATACTTATCAACAATGCCGGCGGGCTTATATGGATGAACCTGTTTCCACAGACGGTTTTGAAATGACTTTTGCAGTAAATTACCTTTCGCATTTTTTGTTAACTAGTCTTCTTTTAGGTCAAATCAAAAAAAGCGCTCCGGCCAGAATTATTCATTTATCATCATCGGCTCACAAGATGATGATAAATATTAATATGGAAAAAATATACAGGCCCGGAGCGTATGGTTTTCTTGTTTACTGCGCTGCCAAGCTATGCGTTACTATGTTTGCCTATGAGCTGGCTGAGCGTTTAGAAGGTTCCAATGTAACCTCAAATGCAGTCCATCCCGGCATGGTCAAGACAGGTTTCGGTTCAAATAACAATAATATCTTCTGGAAAATATTCGCACCATTCTGCTTTGCAATATCAATTCCTCCTGAAAAAGGCGCGTCAACCTCTCTTTATCTGGCCACTTCGAATGACCTTGAGGGAATTACAGCCAAGTATTTTGTCGGGTCAAAAGAAAAGCTATCAACAAAATTAAGTTATAACAAGGAAAAGCAGAAGGAATTATGGGTGCTAAGCGAAAAATTAGTGAAGGATTTTCTATAGGAACAAAAGCATGATAACGGCTCCGGTAAGCCGGCGGCTGATTTTTAATCTTCAATCCATGCGGGGATGGTTAATCTTGCAGATTTCCAGGGAAAAGTAGTGATATTGTCTGCCTGGATTATTGTCCCCTTACTCTATCAAAAATAAAAAGCGCTATTTCAACGTTAACAATTCAAGAAATTAATCAAGTTAAATTCGTTATGATTTCAGTCGATCCGGAGCGCAATAAAATAAAAAATTACGGATTATATTAACAGATTCCATACGGATTTTATCGGTTTAACTGGAACACCGGCTGAAATCTATGATGCCGCCAAGAAATATTAAAAGAAAAAGTTAATTCTGCTGCCGGAGACCTCATCGATCATACCCAGCATACTGGTTCAGGACAAACAGGGGAGATTATGTGCCAAACAAAAGAATCCAAATTGTGTTATTTTTTATTATTATGGTATAATAATAGAAATGATTTTTGGGAATATTAATATGAATATTGAAAATAAATTTGAGAATTTAAAAAATATAATATTATCAAGCGAAAAAGCCGCAGTGGCTTTTTCCGGCGGTGTTGACAGCTCATTCCTCGCAAAATTTTGCTACGATCTTCTTAGAGAAAACAGCGCGGCAATAACAATAGCTTCACCAATGATGCCTGCTGGCGAAATTGAAGAAGCAAAAGAAATAGCTCATCTGATCGGTATAGATCATTACATAATCGAGGATAATTCTATTGATGAAGAAATCGCGTCAAATTCCTCAAAGCGCTGTTATTATTGTAAAAAGATGGAATTCTCAAAAATAAAACAGAAGGCTTCAGAATTGGGTATTAATAATGTTTTCGACGGATCTAATATGGATGACTTATCGGATTACAGGCCTGGTCTTAAAGCCCTTCAGGAAGTTGGAATAGTCAGTCCTTTACGGGAAATTGGTTTGACAAAAACAGAAATCCGCGAACTTTCAAAAAAGCTCGGTTTAAAAACCTGGGATAAGCCTGCTTATGCATGTCTTGCATCAAGAATACCTTACGGCGAGAAAATTACAAAGGAAAAACTTGAACTTATTGATAAAGCCGAAGCTTATCTTAAAAATCTTGGTTTCAGGCAGTACCGGGTTAGATACCATGGGACAATTGCCAGGATTGAAATAGCCGCGCAAGAAAGAAAAAAGATGTTTGATGAAAATTTGATGGATAATATATCCAGGGTTTTCAAAGCTTTCGGTTTTATATACGTCGCACTTGAACTTGAAGGATATCAAACCGGAAGCCTTAACCGCACACTTGAAAAAGGCAGGGCAGATAAATGAGGGAAAAAGATCTGCTGGAATTACTTAATTCCGTCCGTGACGGAAAACTCAAAATTGAAGAAGCTTTAAATAAATTAAAAGAGCTTCCGTTTATTGATATGGAATACGCGAAACTTGACACACATCGCGAAATAAGGACAGGATTTCCGGAAATCATATTCTGCGCCGGTAAAACCATCGAACACATTAAGGGCATAGTATCCCATATGATGGAAAAACGGATTAATATACTTGCGACAAGGGCGGAACAGAATGTTTTCCTAGCGTTGAAAAATGAAATTCCGAATATCGAATACTTTCCCGAGGCAAGAATTATCTATATTAAAAATTCAGATATACATTTAAACAAAAATAAAATACTTGTCGTTACAGGCGGCACATCCGATATTCCGGTAGCGGAGGAAGCAGCTGTAACTGCCGAAAAATTGGGCAATCAGGTCTCAAGGCTTTATGATGTTGGAGTTGCTGGCATACACAGGCTTCTTTATAATCAGGATAAATTGAACGACGCGAGTGTCATAATCGCGGTCGCAGGTATGGAGGGAGCACTGGCCAGCGTTGTAGGCGGCCTAGTGGATAAACCGGTAATAGCAGTACCGACAAGTATCGGATATGGAGCCAGTTTCGGAGGACTTGCTGCCCTTCTGGCGATGCTGAACAGCTGTGCAAGCGGGATCAGTGTAGTCAATATCGACAACGGTTTCGGGGCGGGATATTTTGCGGCTGTGATAAACCGTCAAATAGAAAAAGCCGCCGGAGATAATAAAAAATAAAGTTCGAGAAAACAAACCCCAACCCCTCATTCAGCAGAGCCGGTCCTGAGTCTGAAGAAGGGTTCTGTACATCGTTTCGTAGGAGGGGAGGTTTTGACAATATGTCTATGAATTATAGGAAGAAGGAATGGAAAAGAAGATACTGTTTTTCGACTGTTTTTCAGGAATCAGCGGGGATATGACTATCGGCGCGCTCCTGGACCTAGGTGTTGACAAAGACTATTTTCTTGATTGTATCTCAAAATTAAATATTAAAGGTTTTGAGATAAAAATAAAAAAATCGTCAAAAAAAGGGATCGGGGGAACGGATTTCAACGTTAAAATCGATAGCGAAATAAAACAACCACAAAGAAATTTAAACGATATTCTTGAAATAATCAATCAAAGCGGCCTGAATGAAAACATAAAATCTTTAAGCGAAAAAATATTCAGGATTATAACTGAAGCCGAGGCAGCGGTACACAATAAGCCGGTGGAAGAAATACACTTTCACGAAATTGGGGCTGTTGATTCTATTGTTGATATTGTAGGGACCGCAGTCTGCATTGACAGTATAAATGCCGATGAAATTTTGTCCTCGCCCTTAAACCTCGGAAGCGGTTTTGTCGTTTGCAATCATGGGACAATACCTGTCCCGGCACCAGCCACGCTTGAAATACTGAAAGATGTACCGGTCTATTCCTGGAATATTAAAAAAGAAATGACAACACCTACAGGCGCAGGTATTATCAAAGCTCTTAGCACAGGATTTACAGATTTTCCTTCAATATCAATCGAGAGGACAGGCTATGGTCTAGGAAAGAGGGACCTGGAAATACCAAATGTTCTTCGTGTAGTTCTTGGAAAAACACGGGAAATTAAAGCAATAACACTTCTGGAAACAAATATCGACAATATGAATCCTGAAATTTACGGGTACATCTTTCCGAAACTTTTCGAAAAAGGTGCTCTCGACGTGTACATTACCCCGATTATAATGAAAAAAAACCGCCCGGCATGCATATTGAGCGTTCTCTGCCCCGAAGATAAATCTGCTTCAATTGAGGATTTCATTTTCCGTGAAACACCAACACTTGGCATCAGGAAATATAAAGTCGAAAGGGAAGAAATGGATAGAAAAACAGTTATAGTTGAAACAAAATTCGGAAAGATAAGCGTGAAAGCCGCTTATCTCAATAATAAAATAGTAAAATTCGCGCCTGAATATGAAGAATGCTCGAAGATAGCGGAAAGCTCCGGGATTCCGATATTCGAAGTTTATCAGGAAATCATATCATCCGCAAGGAATTTAATTAAAGACCTGGTTTAATATCTGGTAGTTCATACCCATATTCCAGAAGGTATATCCCATATTTATCGAATCCTGAACTCCCCTAACCTCATTTTTTATGTAATTACTTCCAAAATAAGTCCTATCATAGGAGATATTCATTTTAAAAGCCTGTACATAAGGCCTTATAATTAGGTCCTTCATTCCAAGATAATAATTTCTCAAACATCCATAATAGTAAATCCTGTATGTTTTTAATTCAAACGGTTTAAAATTCATAAATTCAGGAGCGAAATGAGAAGGATAATACATTGGACAAATCACATTTACATACCTTTTAAACATTTCCACATCCTGGCCTGTCCTTGCGCCTGTTCTCCACCATCCGTTCGCGCCGTAAATATCAATGGAAATCGGTGCATCTATATTTTCCCTGGCATAATTTAAAAACGACATTATTGCGCTTTCCTTATCCATACCCCTATCTCTTGACGGGTAATAAGCATCGCCAAGATTTTCACCGTCGGTCGGAAATCGGACATAATCGAATTGGACTTCGTTAAAGCCTTTACTGATAAGTTCTTTTGCGATTTCGACATTATATTCCCAGACCTTTTCCGAATACGGATCAACCCAGTATTCCTTAATTAATTTTGTCGTTCCGTCTTTATTTTTCTTAATGCCTTGCCATGGTTTCCCGGTTGATGCTGATTTTACAGCCATTTCACCGCTGTTATAACTATAAAGTACCCTGTCCTGGAAAAGAACAAGCCGTGCAATTAAATAGATATTTTTCTTCTTCAAAGCCTTTGAAAAGTCTTCCACGTCAACAGGGTTTTGAACCCTTCCCATCCTTTTTAAAAGAACGCTCTCCGGGTTAAACTTAAGATTTCCCCAATCATCCTTCATATCTATAACTAGGGAATTAAGACCTGTGTTCGATAACATTGTCAAAATATTTTCATATTTCTGTTTTTGTTTAATAACTCCGGGCTGAACATAAAGTCCTCTTTTTCCATCCGCGGTTTGTGTAAATGAATTTCTTTCCGGTTCTGCAAAAAGCCATAATCCGGATAAATTGAACTCGGTTTCCCCGTTAGTAAAAGAACAAAAACACTGGAGTCTGCTTCCTGTTTTTTCCTCAATTGAATTTCTGAACTTTGAAATATCAAGCTGGTTCAATTCCATTACGGATGATCCTTTTCCAGATGTTTCAGCCATGGATGACCCGTTTCCAAGCTCGGAAGAAAATGAAGCAGACATGGATGAACCTGATATTTTTGATATGTCCTCATTTGAATTTAATTCCAGTTCCATCAGCCCGTTTGTACAGATGAAATATAGATTTTTACTAAAATAAAGGCTTTCGATCAGGTTGAAATTGTCCTTCATGCGCAGAATATTGTCCCAGGAATTTTCTTTTTGATTAAAGCGGTATATATTCGGAGAGAAATTGTTCGCAGCGAAAATTACCGGTTTATCGCCATTCCTGACAGAGTATAGATCGGAAACCTCCTCATAAAAACCGGTAAGTTCAAGTATGCCATTGTTCAATTCATGCCAGCCATTCATCTTGTTGATATTTCTGTAATATATTCCCTTAAAAGGATGCGCAATCATAATATTTATGCCCTGGTCGGTATAGATCACCGCGGACTTTATTCCGGAAGCAATACTCGGATTCGGAAGAAAAGTCCATTTATTCCCGGCACTGGTTGTATAAAAAACTCCGTCTTTACTGCAGGTAATGAGATTTGAGGGATTCATCGGATCAACTTTCAGGTCTTTAAGATCCTGAATGATATAGCTGAAAGATTTAACCGAATCACGATAATACTTCATAACTTTAATATTCAAACCGTTGTTTAAAAAATTATAATTGACCGTATCCCCGGAAAAAACGATTCCAGAAGAAGTGAGCAGAAAAATTCCGTAAGGTACAGTAATTATTTTTCTGATTTCAATCCCATTATCACCCCCGTTCCACAGAAGAACAGGCTCGTTTTTATAATCCCAGAAATATAAGCCTTTACTGGTTCCGGCTATTATGCATGGGCTTTCAGGCAAAACAGCCTTCAAAATATCTTTGTTTGTGAATTCTGTGTACAGCAAAGAATAGCATGCAAATATCAGCCCGGCAAGTAAAAACACACATTTCGAAAGCATATTAACCTCAATTGTATTATTCCAATTTTAAAGCATATTATTGTAATAAGGTTTCAGCTTTTCGTAAAACATTTTAACGTTATAAAAAAGAGTTATTTAGTTTTAGAATTAGGAAGTTATTGATCAGTTCATTCCGAAAGCAGTATCTTATTTTTGAAAAACCGTACCGTTAACTGATCTATAATATTAAGAAAGGTGCTTTTTTTAGTTGAAGATGGATTTGCTGACAAATCTGAAGCCTGTTCCGGCAGTGAGACATACACAATGTCATTCCTTGATAAAGGTGTCCCAAGTGTATTATAATCATAAGATGAAAGGCGTGATAATTCGTAATTGATTTTTATACTAACTTCCCGTTTTTGAAGATTCTGAGTTTCAATATTCTTCTGAAGAGAGGAAATACAATAATCCAGATTTTTTGATTCAAGACGCTGTTCAATTATAATAAATGAAAATCCAATAAATAAAACCAGAATGAAAATGATTTTTAGGCTCATAACACCGGAATTACTCATCTACGGACCTCTTTTCTCAAAAATTCTTAATTTGGCGCTCCTGGACGCCCTATTATTTCTAATTTCCTCTACAGCTGGTATAACCGGTTTTTTTGTGACGACAACCCCTTTTCCCTCAAGCGCAAGCTGTTTGAAGCCGTTCTTTACGATTCTGTCCTCAAGGGAATGATAACTGATAATAACCAGCCTTCCGTTTTCAGATAGATTATCGACAGCATGGGGTATAAAACTTTCGAGAATTTCCAATTCTTTATTAATAAAAATTCTCAAGGCCTGAAAAGTTTTTGTAGCAGGATGAATTTTACTAATCTTTTGCTTTTTTGACCGCATAACAATTGAGGCTAAATCTCTAGCGCTTTTTACAGGCCTTTCCCTGCAGATCGCCCTGGCTATCCTCCGCGATTCACGTTCCTCACCGTATAGATAAATAATATCGGCTATTTTTTCCTCACGATAATGATTTATAATCATATCTGCCGAAATTTCCTGATCGGGATCAAGCCGCATATCCAATGAGGAATCATCCATATAGCTGAATCCTCCTTCACGGAAATGAAACATTGATATCCCGAGATCGGCCAAAATTCCATCGGCTTTTATTTTTTTTCCCTGAGACAACTGTTCTGCTGCCAGTGCTTCTCCGATTTTATCAAAAGTCATCTGATAAAATGATGCGTTTTTAAATTCCCCGAGCCTTGTTTGCGCAATTTTTAAAATATTACCATCACGATCAAGACAGATAAGCCTGCCATTCGGTATTTTTTTGATTATTTCAATCGAATGCCCGCCTTCTCCGCAGGTCGCATCAACAATGATATTAAAGGGACATATTGAAAGGAAATCCATTACTTCATTTAATAAGACCGGTATATGATGTGCCGTAATTAAGTTTTTTTCCATAAAATCATTCTTCCGGGCTGTTGTTACTCAGGCAAAGGAACATTGTGACTTCATTGCCGGATTTATTGTGCTTTACTTTGTTCATAAGCTTTTTGATCATATAAACACCTCTGCCCGACGGCTTAAGGATATTATTATCGTCAAGCGGATTCGGCAATTCATTGACTTTAAACCCGATGCCCTCATCCCTGACCTTGAATACTATCCAGTTTGCAATAATGCGATAGATTATTGTAACTCGCCTCTGCACGTTGAATTTATTACCATGCTCGACAGCGTTAATAATCGCTTCGTATAAAGCCGTATAAAGCTTCCATTTATCTTCCTCTTCAAGATTTATTATATTGGAAATTGTAATACTCTCCATAATTTTAACAATAGCGTTGTCAATTTCAAGAACATTACTGGGTATTGAGAGGTGCTTCTTTAATGCCAGCTTTTTATTGAGTATAATCAAAAGCATACTTACATCATCATCAGTAAACTGCGAAGAGCTTTTTAAGATTTTCATATACATATCCGTCAAAATGTCTTTTGTCTGAAGGAATACACTTTTCTCGAAAATCTCAATCAAATCTTCGATTTTTATTAAACGGTCTGGTTTCTTGAAAGTCAAGAGGCCATCAGTATAAAACAGTAATTTACAGCTTTCAGGCAACTGGACTTTTCTCATAATTTCTGAATATGAAATATTTCTCTTTGTCCCCAATGGAAAAGTCAAGCCCTTTAAGACCTCGATAGTGTTGTTCTTATCGTCAAATACAAGAGGGAAGGGATGTCCGCAATTTATGTACTGTATTGTATAATTCCTTGTATCTATTATTCCGAAAAAGAGGGTTATATATTGGTCTTCGGGAAGCACTTTAAGAATAAGCATATTCAGATAGCTGATCATATCGTCAATCCTGTGCGGATCCTTTGGCGCGAACTCAATAATCATCTTAAGCATTGATGTAATAAGCGACGCCGAAACCCCATGTCCGGAAACATCCGCAATGATAATTCCCACATGAACATCATCGATCTGGATTATGTCGTAGAAATCACCGCCAAGCTGAGAAGAAGGCTTGAAAAATGTTTCGAAACGTATAAGAGAAGTATAGATCGGCGGTATGGATAAAATATGCTCCCAGATTCTCTTGGCTGTTGCCAATTCTTCTTCAATCATTTTGGTCTTTTCATCAAGCTGGACATAAAGACGGTTCTCGAGGCTCACATCCTGGAAAATAGCCTCAATCAATTCATCCTCGCCTATTAATATTCTTTGCAAGTGAACGGAAAAAATCCGGTTGCCGTATTTATGCTTAAGCTGGAACTTAAAAAACAAAGTGCTCCTGTCTTCAATTTTCATAGCAATATCTTTAAAATCACTGTATGGAATATCAAAGAACTCCTGAAGATATTTTCCAAGAAGTTTCTCACTATCTGCAAAATCAAGCAGTGAAATAAAATTATCGTTAACAAGATATATAGAACCTTCCTGATTAACGATAACCAGTCCTATCGGAAGTTCTTTCAGCAGTTTTTTGTATCTTTCCTCGGAAGCCTTCAGTTTATTAAAGAGAAGATGCTGGAGAGAATCGTCCAGTATAGTAAAAAGGCAGCCGCGTATCTGGCCTGTGTTGGAATAAAAAGGAATCCCTCTTACTTTTAAATTTTTATTCTGGAAATAAAAATCTTTTTCTTCTGTCTGCCCGCTCATAATTCTCAAGAATGTATCTTCTTCAATGAGCTGCTTTATATTTATCAATTCTCTTGAAAATAAATTCCCTATACCCTTATTAGGCTTGACAATTTTTCCATCATCATCCGTTACGCACATGGCAACTGGATTTTTATAGAAAACACCGTCAAGGAATTCAAAATTTTCTTTATATTTTGTCGAAGTTTCTTCAAGGTAAAGTACTAAAAAAAGCTGCCTTTTAATGAAAAGTATGAATTTATCAAAAGTTTTATTTATATTTTTATATTTGTAAAAAAGAATGAAAAAATAATGAACGCCTATAAAATCAAAATTAATAGGATAAACTTTGGCTTGATTCACAGAAATTTGTTCACTGTTAATGAGATAAAATACCGATGAGAAAGGTATGCATTCGTAATATTCCTCATAGATTCTACAATCGGAAGTATTCTCCACATTTTCAATACCGGAATATTTTTGAAAAAAAGAAATGATCCGTTCATCGCCGATTAGCCTGTTATTTATAAAATCCTTTAATATTACGCCATCATAACGAAGTATCATAATTTTCCTGAACAATCCTGTTTGAATAATAATATTAAAGATCGATTGGAGAAATTCATCAAAATTTAACAGTGATGTGAGTGAAGAAAATTGCTCCATAATTACGTTTTCAAATTTCTCCACCATTTTTTTTACAGGTTCCGGTTCTTTATTGATCGCTTTTGATATAAAAAAACCTGCGGTAAAACTAAGAACTGCTGAAAAGGCAGATATAACAATAATAAGCGGCATCATAAACCTTTCGTCGGCAAAAATTTAAACAATAGCTTCCAGATTATCGACAATATTAAAAAATTCATTTAAACGGAACGTTATAAATAAATCTTTGATATCTTTGTTCAATCCGGTAATATACAATTTACCTCCAAGATCATCCAGCCTTTTATAGGCTAACAGCAATTTGCCGATCCCGCTGCTGCCGATAAATACCATATCTGAAAAGTCAATAATAATTTGTCTTTTTCCATCATCGATAAGAGAAGTTAATGCCTCTTTAAATTCCCTGGCATCAGGGTCCGTTACAAGATTTTCTTTAATTTTAATAAGGGTTTTACCCTTATAATCAATAACTTCGAATTTCATAATTAACTCCCATATCAGGTTTAATCTATCAATAATTTTCAATATAAATCATAAAAAGAAAATTATTTTTAATCAAATTTTATAACTTATACTCCGCCGATTAAAACATCTTTAACTACGATATGAGGGCTTCCTGTTCCTACAGGAAGACCGCTCTGTCCGCCTTTCCCGCATCCGCCCAGTCCGCCATGATGTTCAAGATCGCTTCCAACAACCGTTATATTTTGAAGTGTATTAAAAACGTTGCCTGTCAATACAACATCACGGATCAATTCACCGATACTGCCGTTTTTTATCCGGTATGCGTAACCTGCGGAAAAAGTAAACATTTCAAGATTGGTCATTCCTCCAAGATAATCGATTGCATAGATCCCGTTATCTATAGTCGATAGAAGGTCTTCAAAATCATGATTGCATCTGTCAATATAAGTATTTGTCATACGGACTATAGGCTGGAAACCTGCACTTACCGAACGGGCATTGCCGGTCGGGGACTCATTCATCTTTTTTGCTGTTTCCCTGGAATGGAGCCTTGAATTAAGCCTGCCGTTTTTTATTAAAAATGTTTTACCTGCTTTTACTCCTTCATCGTCATAAGGCGTATATCCGGCCAGCCCTACTAGCCCTCCGTCATCAATGATATTTAAGAATTCTGGGCCAAACTGCCTGCCAAGTACCATCACTTCCTGCATTTTCGGGTTTTCATATAAAAAATCCGCTTCCGAGAGATGCCCGAAAGCCTCATGTGCAAAAACACCCGCCAAAGTTGGGTCTAACAGCACTTTATACTGGCCGGAATCGACCTTTTTTGCGGACAGCAGGTCAATGGCTCTTTTCTTTACTGCTTCAATATCCTGCTCAAGACCGAATACAAGTTCCATTCCGCCGTACTGGCCGACAGAATTAAACGCCTGCTGAACATTCATGCCGTCTTTGGCCATTGCCCCATATGATAAACCGGTAAAAATCTTATGCTGATCAATGCATGAGCCTTCCGTATTTAGAAAATATTTGTCAGCCTTCCAGTCCATATAAGTTACTCTCGTAGATGCTATTTTTGGATGCTTAAGGTTATCATTATACTTTTTTACAAGCTCATTTTTATCTTTCATTGCGATTGTTTCCGGTAAAATATTATAATCCGTATTTACCGTCTCTATAATTGGTTCTTTAAATTTCGCAATACTACTTTTATTATCAGTTTTGTTCTTGCCCACAAGCCTTGCGTTCTGCTCCGCATAACTAATATTTTTATCAAAATCAAGATCATTAAAAGAGGCAAAACCCCATCCGCCGTTAACTAATGCCCTGACATTAGCCGATGATGTCTTCGATGAATTAATGACTTCAACGTTATTATTAGAATATACAATTCTTGTTGAAGTTAAGACTTCATAATGAATCTCACCGTAATCGGCATTGAGATTTTTGATTTTTTCCTTTAATTCCTGAATCATACCCGCTCCTAAGAAAACAAATCAGGGACTGTTTTTACTGTCCAAAGGCAGCTTAACTGTCCCTGATATTTTATTTTTTCATTATTTCTCCAAGTAAACTCTCAACCCTTTGAACTTCTTCCTCAAGATGATTTACTTTATTGGATACAATATGAAACCCTTCAATGATTTCCTTGCTTATTTTTTCCATAGTCTTCTCGACAGTTTCTACATGAGTTTTTGTATTAAGCACTCTGAATTCGAGCTTATCCATTTCCTGTTTTACTCCTTTGACCTTCTCCATTAATTCATCTAAACTTTTATCCATTTTACCCTCCAAATTTTAAGATAACTATATTATAACAGAAAAAATAAAATTTCAAATTTAAATTACCGCTCATTTCCAATCTGTTTTTTTCTCCTGTTCTTCCTACTTTTAGCGAATATTACCATTTGGCTTCATGTTCCTCGGCAAATCCCGAAACAGAATCCAGTGTATAGACCCTTCTTCCTTCCGACAGTGTCCCGGAGAAATTCCCGAAAAGTTGATGGTACCTGCTTGAGATAAGTAAATAATTCTGTATAGAAGACCTTTCGCCCTCCGGATGAAATGAAAGATTTACTTTACCGTCGTTTGTAACTATCATCCATTGTGAAAGAAGGTGCAGGTCGTCATACCTAAAATCAACACTGCCGGTTTTTATTAATTTGCCGTCAATCCAGAAAGCATTTTCAGTAAAACCGGTTTCATTCACACCCTGTGAAAAATTGAAGCCGATTTTTCTGCCTTTTTTGTCAAGCCCGCCTCCCGAAGCCCAATTCCAGAATGTTTTCCGCCCTAAATAACCGAATGTATAATCCGCAACTCCTGATGGAACTTTTTCATCAATCTGGAATATTTTTTCAAATAGTTTTAATGTTCCGGAAACCGGAATACCGGCTTCTTTATTAGTATAATTGAAACCCTTTAACCCTACCCTTGTTACTAAACTTAATTGTTCTTTGGAATTTAAAAAACGGAGATTGGCATCCAACTCATTTTTCACTGACGCTTTCAATAATATTTCATCATTTTTCAATTCAATTTTAGCATTTATATCTTTATCAATAAAATCTACATTACCATTGACAAAACTTCCGTCAAAAAAAGTATGAATTGCAAACGGCTGATTTATGCCGTATTCATTCAATTTCTTTTCTTTCCTGTCAAAAATGTTAACAAAAAAATTACTTAGATAACCCAGATGGATTACCGCAATACCGAATATAATATCTTCAGTACAAACGCCTAGGTAAAGCCATCTCTTTATCCGGAAGCCTGTGATGATTCCCCTTTCGATCAAAGTAATATCCGGCCTGCCATGCGGCCTGAAATCCTCAATATTAAGATTGTTTAACGGTAATCTATGTAATCCAAATGTCGGTCTTCCGCCGCTTCCTATTAGATTGGTTTCTTCCCTGAACCTCATGAATAGCCTCACTTTTTATCTAAAGCCAGTTTAAATTATATACCTTAATAATAAAAATGTAAAAACAATGATGAGGGACGAAAATGGGTTAACAGGCAGAAAATAATAAATTTTGCATATTACTGAAATAATAATTAGAATATTAAAAAAAGTAGGAGAACAAAGTGAAAGACCTTTTACAAGGTTTAATATTTCTTGTACTATTATTCAACTGCGCAACTTCAGGAATAGCCAATATCGGAAAAGTAAATCAATCATTGATCCGGAATGGAGATTTTGGACAGGGAAAAGCTGGCTGGGATTTATGGGTTTCTAACTCCGCTAAGGCTGATTTTAAAGTCAGTGAAGAAAAAGCTTCCATCAATATTTCGTCTTCCGGAGATAAACCATGGTCCATTATTCTGAACCAGGGTAATCATTTGATTGAAAAAGGGAAGGTCTACCAAGTGCATTTTACTGCAGCATCCAATCCCCCTTTGCGGATCAGCGTTCATGAGGGAATGTCAGTATCCCCTTATTACTTTTATTCCGGAGACAGGTTTTTTACCCTTACAACGAAAATGCAGGATTATTCCTTCACTTTTACCATGTGGCAGGAGACAGATTCAAAAAGCTCATTCCAGATTTTTCTCGGCTGTAAGGGAACGGGAAACATTTCTATTGACGATATCCAATTGACATGCCTGGGAAATGCGGCTGAGGACATCATTCCCACCAACTTTATCCGTCCCGAAAGCCCGGCTATGAAACGGGGAATCCAGTTCGAACTTCAGCTGGCGTCACCTTATGAAGGCGCCTATGCTCCGGAGTTCCGGGAAGAATATTTCAACTTCATAAAAAAAGACGGCCGATTCGACAATATACGTCTTCCGGTCTGGTGGGAATACCATACTCAGAAAACCCCGCCTTATACCATCGATCCTGTTTTCATGAAGCGGGTTGACTGGGCGGTAAGCAGTTCCCTCAGCCGTGGATTTTTCACC
Source organism: uncultured Spirochaetota bacterium (assembly GCA_963783575.1). Lineage (GTDB taxonomy): Bacteria > Spirochaetota > Brevinematia > Brevinematales > JAOACQ01 > CAWEAK01. The sequence goes on from CAWAOD010000014.1 coordinate 453,226, forward strand.
ATCCTCAATATGCACTGGTTCAGGGAGTTTGAAAAAAATCCTGTCGGGAATAAAGCCCAGTATCTGGCCACCTGGAAGCAGATTGCGGAATATTTTAAGGATTATTCCGACTATCTGTATTTTGATATCTTCAACGAGCCGAATGGAAACCTTGATAATTATTGGAATCAGTATTTAGCGGAGTGTTACGATCTGATCCGTCAGTCAAATCCAACCCGGACCATTATCATTTCCGGATTTTTCTGGGCACATATGGAACAGATTCCCCAGCTTGTCCTTCCTAAAAGAATCCAGGATGACCCGAATATTATAGTCCAGTTCCACCCCTACACACCTCCTGATTTCTGTTTCCAGGGGCTCGATAGGGAATGGCTTTGAAGGCTTAAAGAATATCAGGTGGACCGGCAAATCCTCGGAAAAAAAGATGCTTACCGACCTTATGGATGGTGTTCAGGCCTGGGCGAGAAAAAACAACAACGTTAAATTGTGGGCAGGAGAGTTCTGCGCACAGGCGGCAGCTCCGGTAGCGGGAGGCTCCTTGCGGGAAGACAGGCTTTTATGGGTTCGTTTTATGAGGGAAGAACTGGAAAAGCGGAATATCCCCTGGAATTACTACGATTTCAGCGAAGAAGGCTGCAAGGTATACGATATCCAAACAGGCGCCTGGGATGAGGAACTGATGAAAGCCCTGACTCGATAATAAATCTTTACAGTTCATATTTCAGGTTTCTCCCGAACAGAGTAATCGAGCCGGGCGAGCGTGTGGAAATTTTAAAAATTTTGCATATTACTGAAAAAATAATTAGAATAATATAAAGAAATTGAGAGGGCCATATGAAGCATAATGATGAGGTAAACCTTTATATAATCAATTATAAAGAGGAAATAAATGCCGTCTATTTGTATGAACGTCTTGAAAAAAATGAAAAAAACGAATCTATTAAGCTTATTTATAAAAAACTAGCCGATACTGAACGAAAACATGCCGCTTTGTGGCAGAAGAAAATTGAGGATGCCGGATACAATATCCCCGCTGCTGTTCCGGGCTGGCGGACAAAAATTCTCGGGTGGCTGGCTGAAAGATTCAAACCGGGTTTTGTGATTCCCACTCTTGCGGGTATCGAAAGCTCAGCCGCTTCCGGATACGAAGGCCAGCCTGATGCTGAAAAAGCGGGACTGCCTGCGGAAGAGCGTTCCCATGCAAGGATATTCAATTATCTTGCGCAGACAACTGCAGGGCTTGACGGCAATTCTGTCGCCCATTTTGAGGGAAGGCACAAGGCAGGGGGAGGAAATGCCCTCCGCGCAGGCGTGCTTGGCGCAAATGACGGTCTTGTTTCGATTTTCAGCCTTTTAATGGGCGTTGCAGGAGCGGGTGTTCCATCAAAAGGCATTCTTATTACCGGCTTTGCAGGACTTCTGGCCGGAGCCTTATCGATGGCCCTGGGGGAATGGCTTTCGGTGCAGAGTTCGCGGGAACTTTATCTAAACCAGATTTCAATTGAACAGAAAGAATTGCAGGATTCTCCGCAGGAAGAACTTGAGGAACTCTCTTTAATTTACCAGGCTAAAGGTATGGATAGCGATTCGGCAAGAAACCTGGCCAAGAAATTACTGTTAAACGAAAAATCCGCCCTGGACACTCTCTCGCGTGAAGAACTTGGCATAAACCCCGATGAACTCGGGGGATCGGCCTGGGAGGCGGCTTTTACATCCTTCTGCCTGTTTTCGGTGGGGGCAATTATTCCGGTTCTGCCTTTCATATTTTTATCAGGAACTTTAGGAATAATCGTAAGCATTGCTGCATCAATATGCGGATTATTCATTATCGGGGCTTTTATTACTCTCTTGACCGGTAAAAATCCTGTATTATCAGGCGTCAGACAGGTATTGATCGGACTTGCAGCTTCGGCCGTAACTTTTACAATCGGAAGGCTCCTGGGAGTAAATTTAAGCTGAGTTTGTCATTTCGAACTGAGTCGAGTGATGTATTTATTTAATAAAAAAATTGGGATATAAGATTGTTCATTTTTTTAGAGGGGAAATAAATGATGGAAAAAAGTGTTCGAAGGGTTTACGCTGAAAAAATACGGGAATATGACAGCGAGGGCGGCAATCTCTGTAACGAATTCAAAGAATACCTCGGAATTCAAAATATAGACAGGGTGCGTGTCATCCATAGGTACGATATTGAAGGAATATCCCTGGCGGCGTATAATCAGGCCAGGAATACAATCTTTTCGGAACCGCCTGTTGATATAGTTTATGATGAAAATTTAATTTTCGGTGAAGATGAACTGGTTTTCGCCTGGGAATATCTTCCCGGACAGTATGATCAGCGTGCCGATTCAGCGGCGCAGGCAATTCAAATTCTGACACAGGACATAAAGCCTCTTATCAGATCGGCGACAGTTTTTGCCATATCCGGAAAAATTTCTGATAATGATCTTTCACGTATCAAGAATTATATAATCAACCCGGTGGATTCACGAGAAGCTTACCTGGAAAAACCTGAAACGCTTGAAGAAAAATATCTCGTTCCAGATGATGTTCCTATTATCGATAGATTTATCTCAATGAACGAAAAGGAGCTGTCTTATCTTCTAAATGAAATGGAACTTGCGATGGATCTGGATGATCTTAAATTCTGCCAGATTTATTTCAAAGATACGGAAAAGCGGAATCCAACATTGACAGAAATGCGGATTATAGATACATATTGGTCCGACCATTGCAGGCATACTACATTCCTGACTGAAATCGATTCCATAGAATTTTCAGATGGCCCATATAGGAAAGTTTTTGAATCCGCATATCATGATTATTTAAAAAAACATAATGAGATTTATTCTGATAAAGAAAAACCGGTTTCACTTATGGATTTAGCAACCATCGCCATGAAAAGTTCTAAAAAATGCCGGTAAAATACCCGACCTGGATGAATCTGAGGAAATAAACGCCTGCAGTATAATTGTTCCGGTTGAGATTGACGATAAAAAAGAGGATTGGCTAATACAGTTTAAAAACGAGACGCATAATCACCCTACTGAGATAGAACCTTTCGGAGGCGCCGCGACCTGCATCGGAGGGGCAATCCGCGATCCGCTTTCGGGTAGGGCATTTGTATATCAGGCAATGCGGGTTACCGGAAGCGGTGATCCCAGGACCACAATTGATAAAACAATGCCCGGCAAACTGCCCAGCGTAAAATCACGGTGGAGGCCGCTCATGGGTACAGTTCATACGGCAACCAGATCGGCCTCACAACAGGTCTTGTGTCTGAAATTTATGACGAAGGCTATACCGCAAAAAGAATGGAAATCGGAGCGGTTATCGGGGCTGTACCTAAAGCCGATGTTATAAGGACTCATCCTGAACAGGGGGATGTAGTCATACTGCTTGGTGGAAGAACAGGAAGGGACGGCTGCGGCGGCGCTACCGGATCATCAAAAGTACACACCGACGAGTCGGTTTCAAAGTCAGGCGCGGAAGTTCAAAAGGGCAACGCGCCTGAAGAAAGAAAACTCCAGAGACTCTTCCGAAAACCTGAAGCAATCCGTTTAATAAAAAAATGCAATGATTTTGGGGCAGGCGGCGTTTCCGTTGCGATAGGCGAGCTTGCGGACGGATTGACCGTAAATCTGGATAAAATCCCGAAGAAATACGAAGGCCTGGACGGGACGGAACTTGCCATATCCGAATCCCAGGAAAGAATGGCCGTTGTAGTTGAAAAAAAAGATGCGTCTAAATTTTTAGAATTGGCCTCAATGGAAAATCTTGAAGCCACAATCGTTGCCGAAGTAACTGACGATTCAATCTTTAGAATGGAATGGAGAGGAAAAGAAATCGTCAATCTCCAAAGAAAATTTCTTAATTCGAACGGGGCAAAAAAACATATAAATGTCAATGCCGGACATCCGGAAATGACCGGCTGTCCATTTGAAAAAATAAGGCCCGAATTAGGCGGCCTTGATTTATCCGATGCCTGGATTACAAACCTGTCAAACCTTAATACGGCAAGTCAGAAAGGCCTTGTTGAAAGATTCGATTCCAATATCGGTGCGGCAAACGTGATAATGCCTTTCGGCGGCAAATACAGGCTTACACCTTCTGAGTTTATGGCCGCAAAAATACCTTTGCTTAAAGGTGAAACAACATCCGGAACTGTTATGGCTTATGGGTTCGACCCGGTAATATCCCGCTGGAGCCCCTTCCATGGCGCTGTTTATGCTATCGTGGAATCTATTGCGAAAACGGCAGCGGCAGGCACGGATCCATTAAAAGTCAGGCTGACACTTCAGGAATACTTTGAAAAGCTTAGAAAAGACCCGCAGCGCTGGGGAAAGCCTTTCCTGGCTTTACTTGGCGCTTATAGAGCTCAAATGAAGCTTTCTGTTCCATCTATCGGAGGTAAGGACAGTATGTCGGGAAGTTTTAACGATATGGATGTTCCTCCGACTCTTGTCAGCTTCGCGGTCAATAGCTATGATGTAAGAAATACGGTTACTCCGGAATTTAAAAAACCTGGAAGCATTGTAGTTTATCTGCCTGTTGAAAGGGACAAAAACCATCTGCCGGTTTGGAGTTCCCTTATAAATCTTTACGGTAAAGTTCATGAACTGATAAGGAAAAAAATCGTGCTGTCCTCACATACGGTAGGCGGATACGGAATTGCCGATGCTTTAAGCAAAATGTGCTTCGGTAATAAAATAGGATTTAAATTTGAGTATGAACCAGATGTGCTTGAACTTTTCGGTCCCGGATACGGATCGATGATTCTTGAAGTATCAGATTCACAAGTAATTGCTTCCAATTCCTCATTTGTTATGCTTGGTCAAACAATACAGGAAGAAAAAATTATTATCGGCAAGACTGAAATAGCTCTGGACAAATTGATACCGGCTTGGGAAAAACCTTTATCCGGAATATTCCCGGAAAAATCCGGATTAATTAACGTTATGGTAAAGGATTATTCATATGAAAAGAAAGGCATTTTAACTGCAAAATCGTCTTTTTCAAAACCGCGTGTTTTAATAACCGCTTTTCCCGGGACGAACAGCGAATACGACTCCGCAAGGGCTTTTGAAAAAGCGGGGGCCGAGGTTGAGATTTTTGTTTTCCGCAATCGGAAACCCTCTGATATTACCGATTCGCTCAATGAGATGGTCAGGCTTATTCGTAAATCCCAGATTGTAATGATACCCGGCGGGTTCAGTTCCGGCGATGAACCCGAAGGTTCGGGAAAATTCATAGCGGCGGTTTTCAGGAATTCAAAAGTTAGGGATGAGGTTATGGATCTGCTGAATAAACGCGACGGTCTGATGCTGGGAATATGCAACGGCTTTCAGGCGTTGATTAAAATCGGCCTGGTGCCATGGGGCGAGACCCGCGAACTTGATTCAAACTCTCCTACCCTTACATATAATACAATCGGCAGGCATATATCAGCAATGATACAGACAAAAGTCGTTTCCCGCCTTTCTCCATGGTTTTATAACACTGAATTGGGAGAAATCCATACTCTCCCGGTATCTCATGGTGAAGGCCGCTTTATATGTCCGCAAGCTGTACTGGATTCTCTTAAGAAAAAAGGGCAGATCGCAACTCAATATGTTGATGAATCGGGGCATGCCGCGGCAAAAATGCCGGAAAACCCGAACGGTTCTTTTTTTGCCATAGAGGGCATTACAAGTCCAGACGGGAGAGTGCTTGGTAAAATGGCACATTCCGAAAGAATCTCCGAATTTGTTGCCCAGAATATTCCAGGTAATAAATTTCAGCGGATATTTGATTCTGGTGTGGATTATTACAAATAAATCATCGAAACGATTCGCACTCAATATCAGTTTGTTTAAAGGATACGGTTCAAATTTTTATCGCTTGACACTTGAATAAAATATAATTATAATCCTTTATTGAAAAAATAATTTTAAGGAGAAACCGATGGAAAACAGCGATAAGAGCAGAAAAGACTTGAAATTGAGCGCAAAGAACATTTTAAAGGGCAGGTGGGGGCTTGCCGCTGTAGCGACATTGATTTATCTGATTATATGCGTTATTCCCGGCAGTTTTCCGCCCATCGGTACAGTAATCGTGTTGATCATAGGCGGACCGCTTGTTTTAGGCTATACTATATATATGTTCGCCTTCAGTAAAGGAGAAAATGTTAAACTTGAAATACTCTTCGACGGATTCAAACATTTTGTACCTTCATTAATACTATATTTATTGATTCTGGTTTTTACTGTATTATGGTCGCTTCTTTTGATTATTCCTGGTATCATTGCCGCACTTCGTTATTCCATGGCGTTTTTTATACTTTATGAAAATCCGGATATGGCTGCCCTAGATGCTCTGAATAAAAGCAAAGAAATGATGGCAGGCCATAAAATGGAATTATTTATGCTTCTTCTCAGCTTTATTTTATGGTTCCTTTTGATTATTGTTACTCTGGGAATTGCCAGTTTTTGGGTTACTCCATATATATTCCTAACCGTAATAAATTTTTATGAAAATCTGAAGACGGCTAAACCGGCTGTTGAAAGTAAATGAAATAATGAACATTTTTCTTTTTGCGAAATAATATTTTATTATGAATGTTTTATAACGACAGCTCTACTTAAAAATACTTTAGTCTTCTCGATAATAGCAAATCCGGTTTGTTTTATTAAATCGACTGATTTCCGGAAATTGGTCTCCAAGACATGGAACTTTGGTTCAACAATTAAAATCTTTCCACCAGGTTTCAACAATATTTTTATTTCCTGCAGAAAAGACAATTGATCCGGCACTTCATGCAGCATATAAAAAATCAGAATAAAATCAACTTTTTCTAATAAACCTATTTTATCATTTTGACATCTATTTAGTTTAATTATTTTATCAAATTTGGTATTTTTTATTTTCCCTTTTAATATTTCAAGCATTCCTTCCTGCAAATCCGCGGCTATAACTTTTCCGGAATCACCTACAAGTTTTGCTATTTCTACCGTAAAATAGCCTGGTCCGCAGCCTAAATCAAGCACAGTCATCCCTTCCTTAATAAAAGGTTTAAGTATTTTTTTGGGATTTTGCACCAGTTTACGAAGATTTATATCCAATGCCCCAGCATTCCCCACCGGGCATATCCTGTTTTTTATTTCAATTCCCATATTATTATCCTCCGGATTTATTCGTTAATAATATTGACGAAAAAAATTTATTATTATTGCAAAATTCAATTAATATAGTTATGGAAATTGATACCTCCTGATTTGCATCTTAATAAATTTATAATTATAATTAAATTATATACTTTTGGAGGTGATCTGTAAACAGATGAAAAAAATATCTCTTTCATATTATTATAAATGGTGTTGGAACCAACGGCACATTTTCCTGTTTTTATTTTATATAATAATTTTAAATTCGATTTTAAATAATTCATTTACACAAACCTTATCATACGAACATATATTGAATGTGGGGACAGGTCTTGGTTATCCTCCCTATCAGTTTCTTAGAAATGGGGAAATTACCGGCTTTGATATTGATCTTGTTCGTGCTTTAGCTGAAGTTATGGGTTACACTGTAAGGATTAAACCTCATAATCTGTCTTCTATTCAAGAAGATTTAAAAAACGGGAAATTTGATATATGGGCAGGAATATCTTATTCACCGGAAAGACAGGGAAAGTTTCTATTCTCGGAACCTATCTGTACTATTTCTTATGGTATCTTTGTCAAAAAAGGATCAGGGATTGTTTCTCATTATAATTTGACAAACCGTATTCTTGCTGTCCTAAGCGGCAGTTCTATGGCATTAGAGCTTGTGAAGTATACCAATTTTATAAATCTCATTTATGTCCAGGAGGATTTAAGCTCGCTTGTCCTCCTGAATTCTCTGCAGTGCGATGCGGCAGCTCTGGCTAAAATGACAGGCCTGTTTTATATCCATGAAATGAATCTGAATAAAATCGATCCGGTGGAAAAAGAAATAGTTACCAGGGAGCAATGTTTAGCCCTGGATATCAGCAATAAGTCACTATTACTGAAAGTCAACGAAGGATTAAACATTCTGAAAGCCAACGGCAAATATCAGAAAATTTATGATAAATGGTTCGGAATTTATGATAAACCGTTGTCCGAATTGACTCTAATTTACTTGATGATAGGACTTATTTCCGTCATAATCCTGTTATTGATAAGTGCCGGGTTTGTTTATATTCTGCGCCGTATGGTAAATGAAAGGACCGGAGCCCTCAGGGAAACCGAGGAACGTTACAGGAGTTTATTTGAGTCTATGACGGAAGGTGTAGCTGTTCATGAAATTTTGTATGATGAAAAAGGAAAAGAATTTGATTATAAAATCATCGATATAAACCCGGCATATACCGGGCATACCGGACTAAAAAAAGAGGATGTTATAGGCAGGCCTGCATCGGAATTATATGGAACAGGAACACCACCATATTTTGAAATATATATGAAAGTGATCGAGACCTCAAAGCCAGAAAAGTTTGAAGCTTATTTTGAACCTATGCGGAAATATTTCAATATATCCGCTTTTGCTCTGGTACAAAATCGATTTGTTACCGTTTTTGAAGATATTTCTAACAGAAAATTAAATGAAGAAAATCTGAAGCAGAAAACGCAGGAGTTGGAAACATTCTTTAATACAACTCTAGATTTGTTTTCAATAACCGGCACTGATGGAAAATTTAAAAGGGTGAATAAAGAATGGGAAAATATATTTGGATATTCAATCCCTGAATTGGAAGGGAACATATTTCTGGATTATATTCATCCTGATGATATAGACCGAACCGTTGAGTCTTTAAATCAATTGAATTCTCAGGTCAAAGTCCTTGATTTTGTAAACCGCTACAGATGTAAAGACGGCTCTTACCGTTGGCTTGAATGGAGGTCAAGCCCGCTTGGTAATTTTATATATTCAGCTGCTAGAGACATAACAGAAAGGATTCATAATGAAAATACCAATCGCAAAGCTCTTATTGAAAAAGAAACATTATTAAGGGAATTATACCACCGGACAAAAAATAATATGCAGGTAATCTGCTCAATGCTTAACCTGGAAACTAACCGGATTAATGATCTTGACTTGAAAAATGTATTGATAGAACTGGGAAATAAAATCCGGTCCATGGCCCTGGTTCATGAAAAACTTTATAAATCCAAGAATCTTTCAAGCATCAATTTGAAAGAATATATATATGAACTTACCAATCTGCTTATAACAAGCTTTCAGATTTCTTCAGAAAGAGTAAACCTGGATTTCGATATGGATGATATTTTTGTTGTTATCGATATAGCTAATCCTTTAAGCCTTGTATTGAATGAATTAATCACTAATGCTTTTAAATATGCTTTTCCGGGTGAAAGTAACGGAACATTAAAAATATCCCTTCACAGAATACCTGACAGCAGAATTCAAATAATCATAATGGACAATGGCATTGGCATAGCAAATGAATTTGATTTTATTAAGGACGGAAAGATGGGAATCAAAAGCGTATATTCCATAGTGGAAGATCAGCTTCGCGGCAAAGTTTTCTTTGAGAATAAAAATGGTATTACCTGCACTATAATATTTAACAGTGACTTATATGAAAAAAGGATATAAATGATGAGCATAATGCCTGTCTTAAGCCGCTCATAAAATAAATGATATTTTTTATGGTTTACTATAAAATAATGTCACCTATAGTAATTTTTGAATAAATAATTATAAAGCAGGGTTGTAATGATCATCCGCAAAGCAATTCCCAACGACTTCCCTAGGCTTATTGAATTAAGCCGGGGCTTTACAATGTCACCATATGCTTTCGACAAAAGATTGGCTAAAATATGCCCCAATATTTATCCGGCTTTTGCCAGCGATATGATTCATAATGTCAATTCCATTTCGATTGTTGCCGAAGACACTAACATTAAAGGATATATTACAGTTTCAATAAATAATGCCCTTTCATCGGCTGCCGGAAAAAAGATTGGCAGTATTTTGTTACTTGCCGTTGAACCGGTAAGCCGCAGTAAGGGTATAGGGAAAATACTTGCTCAGAAAGGCGTTGCATTACTCTTAACAATGGGTGCCGAAATAATAACCGTCGGCACAGATATTTATAATTATTCCGCAATTCACATCTACGAATCTTGCAATTTTAAGTTTAAAATGGGATGGCATATCTTCCGCTATTTCCCTGAATTTGGAATTAATAAAAAACATGTCCTTGATAATATTGATGTTTACCATACCCAAAGCCTAGATGAATTTTGTAAAAATTTTTCCAGGCCGGTTTCTCTTTTAAAAGAAAAAAATATCGAAACCGGAAGGCTAAAAGAGTATTTGACAGAAAACTTTAAAAAATCGATCATAAACGGAACTACAACGGCTCTTCAATATTTTAACCGGAATAAACCGGTCGGTATGATCACTATTGCAAAGGATGAAATTGGGCAAAAAACTTTACAGACAAATAAATCCGTTTACAAAATACTTGACCTGATTGTTTTAAATGATTCCAGTGGTGAAAATACAGAAAAAAAGCTCCTTCAGGATATCACTTCAAGAATATTTGATTATTGCCTGATGGAATTCTGGGTGGATGCTGAAAACGCATCATTGATACAGACATTAGAAAGCTCAGGTTTTCGTTTGTCTTACACAGGCCTTTCTTATCATCTTGTTCGCAAATAAGTTTAATTTATTATTTTTTGATAAATTCGATCCGTCTTACCCTCAACGCTGACCAGTTATCATCTATAGACACCAGAGTCACAGCCTCAAATCCTGAAGGCCTAACCATTTCACGCAGCCTGTCACGGTTAAGGTCTGACTTATACTTTTTTGACCCGCCTTTCGGGTAGCAAAGCCATAAATGGCCGTCTCCTTCCAGAGCCATTATGGCCGATTCGAAGAATTGATTAAAATCCACGATGTTTGCCAGGAATAATTGTATGAATGAATAACCTGTTTTTATTGAGGAATGTACCTCTGACTGAATTTCTTTTATTGCCGGCTGAAATTCTTCAGGCGAATTAATGATTAAAACAGGATTTTGATTCTTCAAGCCTAGTTTTTTAAGAATCGGGTTCATAATATCCCCCCTAATTAAATAACGTATAGTTAATTATAAAAGCGATTCTTGACTTTATCAATGGAAATTGATTAAATTAATTTATAAAAAATCGACAATTGATTTTAAAAATATTATAATATAATGGTTTACAATTGTTAATTATAAAAAGGAGGAATTTTACATGCCAGGCGAGACCGAAACATTTCAATTCCAGGCGGAAAGCAGACAGCTTCTCGACCTGATGATCCATTCCATTTACACCAATAAGGAAATATTCCTTCGCGAACTGATATCCAACGCATCGGATGCGCTTGACAAGATCCGCATCGAATCAATCACAAACCCGAACCTGATCAATCCCGGAGAAAATCTTGAAATCCGGCTGGAATCAGATAAAAACGCCAGGACACTTTCGATTATCGACAATGGTATCGGTATGAACAGGGATGAATTGATCAACCATATCGGCACAATCGCCCGTTCCGGAACGCAGGAATTCATTAACAAACTCAAAGAGAACAAATCACAGGAAACTCTTAACGAGATGATAGGCCAATTCGGTGTAGGTTTTTATTCGGCGTTCATGGCCGCGGATAAAATAATACTGCTGACAAGAAAGGCCGGTGAAGAAGAGGCTTACCGGTGGGAATCCTCGGGAGACGGGCAATATACAATAATTGAGGAAGAAAAACCTAATCATGGAACAACTGTGATTTTGCATTTAAAACCTGTCGACCAGGAAAACGGAATTGAAGATTTCAGCGAATCTTATGTTATTTCAAGAATAGTAAAACATTATTCGGATTTTATAAACTATCCGATCATAATGAAAGAGGAAAGAGAGGAAATAGAAAAAGATAAAGACGGAAAACCTGTAAAAGACGGAAAAAAGACAACAGTAATAGAGGATAAAACCTTAAATTCTATGAAACCTATCTGGTCGAGATCCCAATCGGAAGTTCCTGCCGAAGAATACAATGATTTTTATAAACACATCACGCATGACTGGACTGAACCGCTCAAAACCATACCTTTTAAGGCTGAAGGAACGCTGGAGTTCTATTCCATTTTGTTTATTCCATCAAAAGCTCCTTTTGATTTCTATTATCAAGGATATAAAAGCGGCTTACAGCTTTATGTCAAAAAGGTAATGATTATGGAGGCTTTTGAAGACCTTCTTCCGAAATATCTCCGATTTATGAGGGGCGTTGTGGAATCTTCCGACCTGTCGCTGAACATTTCAAGGGAAATGCTTCAGAAGGACCGCCAGGTGAATCAGATGAAAAAGAGCCTGACCAAAAAAGTCCTTGACAGCCTGACCGACCTGTTTGCTAATGATAAGGAAACTTACCTTAAATTCTGGAAAGAGTTCGGCGATGCCCTGAAAGAAGGAGTTACATCGGATTTTGAAAACCGCGACAAGCTTATGGGGCTTCTGCTTTTCGATTCATCTAATGATCCGGAAAAACTGACATCATTGGAAGATTATGTAAGCCGTATGAAGGACGGACAGGAAGAAATATATTATTTATCGGGCGAGACTCGTAATATTGTTGAAAATTCACCTCACCTGGAAGCCATAAAACAGAAAGGTTATGAAGTTATCTTTCTGCTTAGGCCGATAGATGAAATAGTCGTTCAGTATATCCCGGATTTCAAGGGTAAAAAACTTAAGTCCGCTGCAAAAGGTACTTTTGATGCCGGAAGCAAGGAAGAAAATGAAAAAGCTGAAAAAGAAATCAAGGAAAAAGAAACCGAATACGGTGATTTTATGAAGTTTATTAAGGAGAAACTTGATCAATCGGTTAAGGATGTCAGGCTTACAAACCGTCTGGTTTCAGCTCCCGCCTGTCTTGTCGGTGAGGATTTCGATATGAGTCCTTATCTTGAGAAACTCCTCCAGAAAGAAAATTCGAGTAAGACTGTTACAAAAAGAGTTCTTGAACTCAATCCAAAGCATGATATCATAATAAAGATGAATGAGAAATACAGGCAGGACAAAGACAACCCAATTTTAAAGGATTATGCAGAACTTCTGCTGGGTTATGCAACATTATCGGAAGGGGGTGTTTTACAGGATCCAATAAAGTTTAACAAGCTGGTAATCGATCTTATGGATAAAGGTCTATAATCTAAGCTATTTTCAGGAATAATTTGACAGAATATCCAATATTCATTAAAATATACTACCCTGAGGCGGGGCGATTGTTAATCAAACGCCGCCGGATTTCTCAGGGTATTTTTATAATCGGGCTGTAGCGCAGTTTGGCTAGCGCGCTTGGTTCGGGACCAAGAAGCCGAGGGTTCAAATCCCTCCAGCCCGAAGTTTAAAAAATCCGCTCTTCGGAGAAGTTTCTATGCCCTTCATTGAAATGCCACTGGAATCATTGCAAGCCTATCTGCCAGCCGGTACAGAAAATAAGGATTTTGACGAATTCTGGGAAAAAACGCTGACAGAATCACGGTCTTTCGGATTAAATCCGGTTTTTTATCCGGTCGATTCCCTGCTGAAAACAATTGAAACATATGATGTAACTTTCTCCGGATTTAACGGACAGCCGATAAAAGGCTGGCTGATGTTGCCTAAAGTTCGCAATGGAAAGCTCCCATGCGTTGTGGAGTTTGTCGGATACGGCGGCGGAAGGGGATTTCCAATCGACTGGCTTCTATGGAGCAGCGCCGGTTATGCCCATTTTGTTATGGATACCCGTGGTGAAGGCAGTACCTGGCTTTGCGGCGATACAACCGATATTGAAGGACCGGATTCCAATCCCCAGTTTCCAGGTTTTATGACCCGCGGTATTCTCAAACCGGAAACATATTTTTACCGCAGGGTTTTTACCGACGCGGTTCGCGCTGTGGAAGCTGCAAAATCATTCCCGGAAATCGATTCCGGAAGAATCGCCGTAACCGGTGGAAGCCAGGGCGGCGGAATCTCGATTGCAGTCAGCGGACTTGTACCCGGTATTGCTGTGGTTATGCCCGATGTGCCGTTTCTCTGCCATTTCAGAAGGGCGCTTGATATGACAAATCAAATGCCGTATGGAGAAATTATTCGTTTTCTTAGCATTCACAGGGATAAAATAAATATGGTTTTTAACACTCTATCCTATTTTGACGGTATGAACTTAGCGGCAAGAGCAAAATGTAGGGCACTCTTTTCTGTGGCCATGATGGATGATACATGTCCTCCTTCAACTGTTTTTGCGGCTTACAACCGATACGCAGGCCCAAAAGACATCAAAATCTATCAATACAACAATCATGAAGGCGGGGCTTCTTATCAGAATATTGAAAAGATGAAATTTTTAAAGCATTTATGGGGATAGAAAAATAAATGAATCGTATTTTATCGGAAAGATTGAATCAAGTCAATGAGGGATATTTTCAATTTAATGAATTACCTCCCATAAAATGGAGTAAGGGTGTTATCAAGAAAAAATACAGGAAGTTAACATTCGGCACATATGATATCAAAAATAATCAAATCAGGATTCATCCGATTTTGAAAAATGAGAAAATACCGGTATTTGTGCTGGATTTTGTGATTTACCATGAAATGCTTCATTATGAGGACCGGAAAGATCTCAAAACTAAGAAAAAAATATTAATTCCTGTTATTTCATTTAAAAAGCAGCTAAGCCGGCCGATCAGATACGTTAGAAAGAAAAATTATATTCATACTTCGGAATTTCATAACCGTGAAAAAGAATTTCCCAGGAAAATCGAGGCCGGTAAGATAATGCGTGAAATTGTGCATGGCAAGTATGATTTTGAAATTTCTGAAAAAACATTATTTTAATCAAATCTGTACTATAACATTTCAAGAAAATATATATCACGTTTATAGGCATTTTGGAATTGAATTCGGATCAAGCGTCATGCTTATTGATTTCTATATGAACTTCATCTTCCTTAATATCCGCTACTGCGGTCCCGCCTTTAGCCAATTTTCCAAACAAGACCTCATCGACAAAGAAATTTTTAACCTTGTCCTGGATAAGTCTTGCAATTTCCCTTGCTCCGAAAACTTTTGAAAAACCTTTATCAGCAAGCCATTTGAGGCATGAATCTGTAACCTGTAATTGGATTTTTTTAGATTTAAGCTGATCCTGGAATTCTCCGACCTGTTTTTTTACAATTTTCAGGATTATGCCCTCGTTGAGATTATTGAATGTTATTATTCCATCAAGCCGGTTCCTGAATTCGGGAGAAAAAAGTGTTTCAAGCGCTTTAGCTGCAGTTTTGGATTTATCATCCGATTCGTCATTCTGCAGCCCGAAACCCAGGCTGCCTTTCTCCATTTCCCTGGCACCCGCGTTTGAAGTCATTATTATTATTACATGCCGGAAATCCGCCTTTTTACCGCTGCCGTCGGTTAGTGTAGCATAATCCATCACCTGAAGCAAAGTATTGAAAATATCAGGGTGGGCCTTTTCTATTTCATCCAGAAGAAGTACCGAGTATGGTGCCCGGCGAATCGCCTCCGTTAAAAGCCCTCCCTCCTCAAAACCGACATACCCCGGAGGAGCTCCAATCAAGCGTGCTACGGTATGCTTTTCCAGGTACTCGCTCATATCAAAGCGGTTGAGAGACAGGCTTAATATTGATGCAAGCTGTTTGACTAATTCTGTCTTTCCCACACCAGTAGGCCCGATAAATAAAAATGATGCCGTCGGTTTATTTGCATCGCGGAAACCCGCTCTCGAACGTTTAATGGCATCGGTAACCCTGCGAACCGCTTCATCCTGTCCGAAAATGTTTTCAAGCAGCCCATTCTCAAGGTTCTTCAACTGTTGAAGCTCTGTTGTTGAAAGGTTTTTCTCAGGTATCCTTGCTATTCTGGAAACAATCTTCTCAACATCATGCTGTCTGATAACAGCTTTTTTGGTCTCGCCTTTCTTCCTGTGCATCCTGGAAAATGCCCCTGCCTCATCTATTACATCGATTGCCTTATCCGGCAGGTGCCTCTCGTTAATATATTTCGCGGATAATTCCACTGCCGATTTCAGGGCGGCTTCGGAATAGCTTACCTGATGAAATTCTTCATATTTAGGCTTCAAACCAATGAGAATTTTATAGGTCTCATTTTCAGTAGGTTCCGGAATCTCAATTTTCTGGAAACGTCTGGAAAGTGCCCTATCTTTTTCAAAATATTTTTTATATTCCTCAAAAGTTGTTGAACCGATGCACCTGATTTTACCTCCGGCTAGAGCCGGTTTTAAAATATTCGATGCGTCCATCGAACCGCCTGAAACCGCTCCGGCACCAACAATCGTATGAATTTCGTCGATGAAAAGTATTACATTGTCCAGTTTTTTTAGCTCATTTATCACTTTTTTCAATCTCTCCTCAAAATCGCCTCGGAACCTTGTCCCCGCAAGAAGAGATCCCATATCAAGCGAATATATTCCGGCTCCCTTTAACGGATCCGGTACCTTACCCTCTGCCACAAGAGCTGCAAGGCCTTCGGTTATTGCGGTCTTCCCGACTCCGGGTTCACCGACATAAATCGGGTTATTTTTAAATCTTCTGCAGAGAACCTGCATTGTCCTTTCAAGAATTTCCTCCCTGCCGATCAGAGGCTCGATATCTCCGTTCCTTGCTTTTTCAACAAGCTCTGTTGTAAACAGAGACAATGCGCTGTTTTTACTGCTTTTATTATTCTGCGCATATTCTGCTTCATCCTCATCTTCAGGAATCTGATCTTTACTCTGCCTGTTCTCTATAGTTGAAGGAAGAATTGCCCCATCATCGGGAATAACAGAAATTCCATGAGATATATAATTTAAAAGATCCAGTTTTGTTATTCCCTGATTTGTTATAAAAAAAGCTGCAAATGAATCTTTTTCATCCATTATCGCGATATAAATATCGCCTATATTCAATTCTTTTTTCCTCGGATCGCTCACTGCGAACAGCGCCCTTGTCAAAACCTCCTGCAACCCGATTGATTCGGATGGTTCCGAACCTTCTCTCACCGGCTGGTAATACTGCTTAAAATAATCATCAAGAGAGCGCTTCATAGCTTCTATATCAGCACCGCAGTGATAAAGAATTTCAGCCCCGTAATCAAAAAAAAGCGAAGCATAAAGAAGATGTTCCGGCGTAAAATATTCATGTTTTCTTGCTTTAGCCTCATTGTAAGCCGCCAGGATGATCCTGTTCAGCTCCTCATTTATATCCATAAAACCTGCCGTATTTTATAAATTTTATTCATCCGTTTCAGGATGATTTTTAATATTTTTTAATTTTTCTTTTATTTCTTTTCTGTTATTTTTTTCTTTATAATCATGTATCTTAGGTTTCCGGTTTAATATCATATACTTGATTAATTCCTTATCCTGGTGGTTGTCATCGGAAGTTATTATTATTTTTTCTTTTTTCATAAAAAATCCTCAGAATGATTACAAGCTATATTATTATTAGTTAAATCTCATATAAAACCACTGTATATATTAAAATAATAATATTAATAATCAATTTTGTCAATAGACAATGCAAACAAATGAGGTACCGTTACAAAATCCATAATAAACTACTGTAAAGTAAACAGCTGAATTTTGTGAATGGTCTGTTATATCAATATCAGCAAGAATGTATGGATTTGATCGGATCAAGCATCATACTTATTAAAATTTATTATTGACAGTATATTTAAGTTTTATTATAATTGTGCAACAAAAGTCAAATAAAGGATATAATATATGAAATTTTTTATCGTTGATGTCTTCGGTGAAACCAGGTATTCCGGTAACCAGCTTGCCGTTTTTATGGCAAAACCCGGGTTGACATCTGAAGAAATGCAGAAAATCGCAAGTGAAATTCATTTTTCAGAAACAACATTCATCCTTAAAAATTTTCCGGTTAATGAGGGATATGATGTAAGAATATTTACTCCTGAACATGAAGTTGATTTTGCAGGTCATCCTACTCTGGGTACTGCATATATTATTAAAAAATTTGTTATTGGAAAACCGGTTGATAAAGTATCTCTTAATTTAAAAGTTGGTAGGATACCTGTATTTTTTTCAAAGGATAAAATATTGCGGATGAAGCAAAATGAACCGGTTTTCGGAAAGATATTCGGTGCAAAAGAAATAATGGGCATTCTCAGCCTTCCAATTGAAGCCTCTGATGAAGGCTTTCCAATACAGGAAATATCAACCGGCCTGCCTCACATCATAGTACCATTAAAAAATATCGAATATTTAAAAAAAACAAAAATTCAAAAAGATATTTTGTTTTCTTTTATTGAAAAAACTCAGGCTAAAGTTATTCTTATATTTTGTCCTCAAGGCAGGACTCAGGATCACGATATTAGCGTCCGTATGTTCGCGGATTATTACGGAATAACAGAAGATCCGGCAACCGGAAGCGGTAATGGTTGTCTTGCCGGATATCTGGTAAAATACAGTTATTTCAGCACAAAAAAAATTGACATTAAAGCCGGCCAGGGATACGAAATTAATAGGCCTTCACTGCTTTTTCTTCAGGCGAAGGAAGAAAACGGACATATTGAAGTCTCTGTCGGCGGAAAAGTTATATATATTGCTAAGGGTGAATGGGAATAATCCGGAATCAATACCCGATTATATCCACACATAGCATATAAGAGTCGCCCGAATAATCGTCAATTCTCTGCGCCACAGTCACGCACAAGTTCCCCGATGCAAGCGAAGTATAAGGTTCGGTTATATAACTAAAATTATTGTTTTTATTCTGCAGGTAATAGTCTTTAATGGAATGATCATCTCCTTTTTGTGCAGGATGAAAGAGCGAGTTTCTGTTTTGGAATATCCTCAGAGGATTCATAATCGTACTGCTTGCCTGTACGCCTGTTTTATCCAGAATATATAAACATTCTATAACCGGATTGATTTCTACAAGTTTCAGAAGTATTTTATCGAAATTGTCAGGCGTGCATTTCCGTATTTCATCAATTATCGGTTCGATTATGCTTTCATAGCTTTTACGCTTATTGCCTACCGCGCTGTTTTTCCCGATAATAAATGATTTATAACGGTCGGCAATCAGCCTGATTTTATTTTCAATATATCCGAAGTTCAAAGTCCCAACAGGTTCCGCTTTTGAAAAATAAAATCCCTGCATAATATCAGTCCCAAGTTCAAGGGATTTTATAATCTCATCTTCTTTTTCCAATCCTTCCGCCAGGGAAAGCCCCCCGGTCTTTTTGATCAGGTTTATCATAGACTTAACTATTTCCTGTTTATAATATTCCTTATCGATATTTGTTATTAGAGATCTGTCAATCTTTAAAATATTTGGTTTTATTACGGCTATTCTTTCCATATTTGAATGACCTATTCCAAAATCGTCAAGCGCAAAAAGAAAGCCGTATTTTTTGTATGTGCTTATAAATTGTTCAACAGCAAAGAAATTTTGAATTGAATGTTCTGTAATTTCAATGATGATATTTTTTGGGCTGATGCCAGTCTGTTCGACCGATTTTAACAGATGCCCCGATCCCACTACTCCCCGGTTTATTATTGAAATATCAAAGTTTAAAAATAAAACCATATCATTATTTCCTGCATACAGTTTAGCAAATCCTTCAAGTGCTTTTTTCCGGCATAGCCTGTCAAGCTCGAGAGATAGATTTTTATTTTTAGCCAGTTCAAATAATTCAACTGGAGAAACCTGTCTGCTTGAAATGTTCTGTTTATACCTGCATAATCCCTCAACGCCCACAATCGATCTTTTTTTGACGGAAAGTATTGGCTGAAAAAATATTTCAATATCCTCATTTTTTAATAACTCTTCAATATCCAATTCTGATTTTAGATTATCGTTATTAATAGTAAAATCCATAGAAACCTCAATAAAATACAATATGATTAAATGTTAAGCAATTTCAATGCCACAATTAGTATTTAAAAAAGTATTAAGGTTATTTATTGTAATAGAAATATTTTATAAATTTAACAATAATTTTATGGAATCTTTGACTGATTGATGATATGATTATTATTTATGCATAATTCCATAGAATGTGATCAATAATTGGTCAAATATTCTAATGTTGCGACGGGATTAATTCTGTGAATCCGATGCTCCATAACTCTTGTTAATAAAATTATTTCTATTTATAATATTTTATCATGAAAATTCGAAAAATTATCCACATCGATATGGATGCTTATTATGCTTCCGTTGAACAGAGAGAAAACCCCGGACTGTTGGGAAAACCTGTTATTGTCGGCGGAAAGCCTGAAGAAAGGGGTGTCGTATCAACCTGCTCTTACGAAGCAAGAAAATTTGGTATACATTCGGCGATGTCAACGGTAAAAGCCCTCCGGTTGTGCCCCACTGCAATATTAGTATCTCCTCATTTCGATCTTTATGTAAAAATCTCATCGGATATTAATAAAATCTTCCATGAATATACCGATCTTGTTGAACCAATGTCATTGGATGAGGCTTACCTGGATGTAACAGAAAACAAAAAAGGAATGCCTTATGCGGTTAAAATCGCACGTGAAATTAAAAAGGAAATTTTTCATAAAACCCGCCTCACTGCTTCGGCAGGAGTTTCCTATAATAAATTTCTTGCAAAGGTCGCTTCCGGTTATAAAAAACCGGATGGTTTAACGATTGTACTGCCCGAAGACGCCCAGGAATTTATTGACAAACTTCCTATCGGGAACTTTTACGGCGTCGGCAAAGTTACGGAAAAAGTCATGCTCTCCCTTGGGATTAGAACAGGGCTGGATTTGAGGCTCAAATCCATTGAAGAATTGACCTACCATTTTGGAAAAAGCGGAATATGGTTTTATAATCTTTCAAGGGGCATTGACGAATCGCCCATAGAAGCTTACAGGGAAAGACAATCCATCGGAAGGGAAATAACATTAATGCAGGATATCACCGATATGAATATGATCAAAGAAATTCTGGAGGAAATTGCGTTTGAAGTGGAAACAATGCTCAAAGAAAATAATGAAAAAGGAAAAACTTTAACGCTTAAAATAAAATATTCTGATTTTAAATCAATTACAAGAAGTGTAACTATTGACAATCCTACAGATTCCGCGACTAAAATTTTCATTGAAATTGAAAAACTTCTTCTAAAAACCGAAGCCGGGTTTAAAAAAATAAGGCTCCTTGGCATTTCAGTTTCAAATTTTCATCCTGAAATGAAGAAGCCGAGAATTTCGATTCAATTGAATCTTCCGTTTCAATGAAAACTTGCTGCCGCGAGAGCTGCAATGTGTGCGGGGCTATTTGTTGCAGGAAATTGACTTTAGATATAGTAAAGCTTTATAATATCAATTAAATTTATAGAAAGGCGGTTTATATGAAAAATTGTTTTTTTTCAATTTTAATATTGTCTGTAATCGCATTAAGTACGGCTTCTTTTGCGGATTCATTAAACACTGTCAATTATAAAAACCTTTTTACGGAATTGCTCGGCAAAAGCGAAAATCAAGTCCGGGAAAAATTAGATTCCGCATGGCAACAGCTTTTCTATGGAAATTCGGATCAAAGAATCTATTACCCGGTTAATAGCGATATGGCTTATATAAAAGATATTGGAAATAACGATATAAGATCGGAAGGAATGTCTTATGGGATGATGATATCTGTCCAGATGAATAAAAAAGATGAATTCGACAGATTGTGGAAATGGGCCAAAACTTATATGTATCAAAATGGCGGCGTTTATAAAGGATATTTTGCATGGCATTGCACACCGGAAGGGAATAAGATTGAGCCAAACCCGGCGTCGGATGGCGAGGAATGGATCGTAATGTCTTTGTTTTTTGCGGCCGGCAGATGGGGGAATGGCGAGGGGATATTCAATTATAAAAAGGAAGCCCAGGCAATACTCGATACGATGCTTCATAAAGCCGATTCCGGGAAAAATGGTGCAACTGATATGTTTGATCCCGAACATAAAATGGTAGTCTTCGTTCCAACAGAGGGTCAGCAATCACAGATCACGGATCCGTCGTATCATCTTCCTCATTTCTATGAGTTGTGGGCTCTATGGGCAGACAAAGATAATGGATTTTGGAAAGACGCAGTACTAGCCAGCAGGGAGTTTTTTAAAAAAGCGGCTGATCCGAAAACAGGACTGATGCCTGATTTTGCAGAATTCACCGGAACTCCGGTTGATATGTGGAACGGCGGGCACAATAATTTCAGGTATGATGCATGGCGCATCGGAATGAACGTCGCAATAGATTATGTCTGGTTTGGCGCCGATAAATGGGAAGCTCTGCAAAGCGACAGGTTATTAAATTTCTTTTACAAGCAGGGGGTTTATGCTTATGTAGACCAGTATAAAATTACAGGCGAAAAACTCGGAAACGATGGTTCTCTCGGGCTTTCCGCAATGAATGCCGTTGCCTGCATGGCCGCATCGATAAAAGAAAGAACGGAATTTGTGCAAGTGCTATGGGAATCGGAACTCCCGACAGGCAGATGGAGATATTACAATTCAATGCTCTACATGCTAGCTTTGTTAAATGTCAGCGGTAATTTCAGGATTTATTCGCCGGATCAAAGTAAATAATTAATTTCTAACCGGAGAAGGGGAATTAAATTTTTATTCCTCAAGGAGAAATATATGAAAAGAACACAATTAATTTTTTTTTCAGGAACCGCCATGATTTTATTTTTTATCTTTGGATCAGGCTTGTTTAATCTTAGTGCCGGAGAAAATGCTGGACTGTCCGCCGATTTGGCTCCAGTTTTTGTCGATTACGGCAAACCTTTATTCACGAATCGTAATTCATCAGATCCTACGATCCGGGTCTTTAAATGGAATAATCCGTCCGGAGAGCTTTATCTCTATACATCTTGCGATTTATCTGGTCCCGGGATTTATCCGATGAGCAACACCTATTGCTATGAATCAACGGATGAAGTTAACTGGATCGATCATGGAGTAATATTGACCGAGAATGATTACCCATGGGCTAAGAAAAACGCCAGTCATTTATGGGCGCCCGATTGCTATCAGGGTGATGACGGGAAATTTTACCTGTATGTGCCTGCCTTGGATACAAACGACGATTCCAGGATCGGTATATCGATAGGGGATAGTCCATATGGACCGTTCACACCTCAAAGCAATTATTTCCAGGGCATAAAAGGTTACGCAAGCGATCCTGGAATATGCCGGGACGGAAAAACAGGAGTAAAATATATGGCATATTGCACGGGCGGGTATTCGAAAGGAAGGCTGGCAATTGTTAAGATGAATAACGATATGCTGCAAGCGGACGGAACTCCAAAGATGATATCGATAATTGATGCCCCGAATGAGTATATGGAAGGCCCATCGATTGAGCAGGTTTATAAAGGCAGGTATTATTTATTTTTCGCGATATATGATAATGGTGGCGAGGCCGAGGCTTACGCCACTGCAAAAAACATTATGGGGCCTTATAAATACAAAGGCCATGTTATGGAAAGGAATATCGGAGAATGGACCATTCAGGCATCTGTAGTCTGGTGGAAAGATCACTGGTCATTCTATTATCATGATATTCCGAATCCGAATATGAAGAGAATGGTTTGCGCAGAATACATGACCATAAAATCCGACGGAGCTATAAAGCCTATTTCAAGAACCATAACAGGGTTAACAAACTAGTGTTTTTGTCTTTCTTGTCACGGTTTTATACAATATTTATTAAAGTATTGCAGCGTTCGCCGCCTAGTAAATATGACTCCGTGATTTTTACTTTTACTTTTTGCCCCAATAGTTTACCGAACAATTCCTCTTGAAAGCTTTTGCAGCAGTAATTGCAGAGAGATTTGGGCGGCTTCGGAATATCTGCAAAAGCACAAGCGCAACCTTCTACTTTTTTCCCTATAAGTGCTAGAATAGTTCGTTTTTTATCAAATTCCAATTTTTCCCAATATTTTGATTTTTTTTCAACATTTACCATATCCAGAAAAGCCTGAACATTTCCAACATAATTTCCAATCCATTCATCAAGTTTTCTGGAATAAAAGCATTCAAATCCCAACTGCCCGAAAATCTTTTCTTTTACCGGTTCACTCTGAGAGGTATCAATAAACTTTATAATTTTCTTAACCTGGTCATGGTTCATTTCTTGCGGAATATTTTTTTTATTCCCATCCGGTAGAACAGTCAACAACGATAATATACTATTACCACAACCTGAGAAGAATTTTTTTCGTTCCATTTTGCCTCCATTATAATAGTAAGAATTATAATAACCTTAATAAAAAAATACAAAAAAAAAACCGAAAAAGATTCGGCAAGCTCATAATAGATTTACAGAATTTGAGTGATATGTCTAATAAACAACCCGCAACAAGCTGCGAGGTATTACCGTAAGAACTTTAAAGGAATCCCCTCGACCATTCGTCAACATACTGTGTGAAAACACAGTAAATATGCTATAATTATTAGAACAAAAATAATCGGAGTAAAAGATGAAGCATATTGAGGGAGAATCAAGGGATCAGATAGTTCTGTTCAATGAAACACTGGAAGATCTGTTAGGAGAAGAAGATCCGGTAAGGTTTATAGATATTTTTGTTGATAAGCTAAATATGAAAGGAGTTGGTTTTAAAGTAAAAGAAGCATCAACCGGCAGAAGTTCATATAAATCCGAAATACTTTTAAAAATCTATATTTACGGATATTTGAATAAAATCAGGACAAGCAGGAAATTAGAGAGAGAGTGCCGAAGAAACACAGAGTTGATGTGGCTGACTGGACGACTAGCGCCGGATTTCAAGACGATTGCCGACTTCAGGAAAGATAATAAGAAGGGAATACAGTCGATATTCAGAGAATTTTTGAAGATATGTCATAAAGCCGGGCTTTTATCATTTGACGTTGTTGGAATTGATGGAACCAAGATCAGTGCGCAAAACCACAATAACAATGTTTATCATAGGAAAAACATAGAAGAAATCATACATAGAATAGATCAAAAGATCGAAGAATATTTGAATGAGATGGATAAGAACGATAAGGAAGAAAAGAATGAATTTGAATTTCTTTCCGGAAAGATAGCGGAACGTTTAAAGAAAATGAAAACAAAAAAGGATAAAGTTGAGGCTATTAAAAAGATTTTTGAGGGAAATCCTGAAATGGAGAAATATTATTCAAATGACCCGGAAAGCCGGTTTATGAATGATAAAGGGAAATCCGACATTGCATATAATCTGCAGATGGCAGGAATGTGTGACCGAGTAGAAGAAATAAAGGACGAGCTTAAGGTAGAGACTGAAACGGTCAAAGTATCGGATGCCGGTTATTACAGCGAACCGCAGATACTGGAATGTATAGATAAGGGACATAACGTATATATGCCGAATCCGGATGACGGACATAAGGCAAGGATTCGAGGCAAAGAAGATAATAAAGGAGTACCTGCTGAAGAATACCAGGTTGATAAATTCAAATATGATCCGGGACAAAATGTTTATTATTGTCCGGAGGGAAACCCATTAGTGAGAAATGGGAAAAAAGTAGAGAAGGTCAATGGAGGAAAAGAGATAGTCAGGTACAAGTGCGGCTTATGCAGCCAATGTGAAGTAAGAAATAAGTGTACTGAAAGCGTGGAAGGACGAAGTATCAAAGTACCAGTTAGAAAAGAAGAAATTGAGAACTTCAAGAGGAAAATTCGTTCTGAAGCCGGGAAAAAGATCATAGAGAAAAGGAAAGAGATATGTGAACATCCATTTGGATCGATAAAAAGGAATATGGGTTACAGTTATTTTTTAATGAAGGGAAAGGATGGCGTTCTGACGGAATCCAGTTTGGCAGGATTCATTCATAATTTAATAAAAGTATTGAATATATTGGGAATAAAGAGACTTATGACTCTGGTTTGATGCTAATAAACCATCGTTTATCGTATTCGGATAGATTTTTTAAACTAAGATTTTTTTAGCTTGAAAAATATATCAAAAAATGGAGTCTTTGTATAATTAATCGATTTTACTATAAAATTTTACTGAGTTTTCACACAGTCTGTAAACTCAGGGTAGGCTTTGCTCGGGATAAACTCCGCAAAGCTATACGCAACTTTGTTGGGTAAGAAATCTAAACCGGGTCAAGAAGCATGCCATTAGCTGAGCCTGTGGTGAGCTTGACGAACCAAAGGGTCACGCTTATTAAAAAAGAAAAGTATTGAAAGCATCAATAAAACACCTATGCCGATTGTTATAAAACATATCCTTATGCTAAAAACCTGGCTTAATCCGCCTGCTATAAGATTTCCAATAGGTGTAGTCCCGGCATTCACAAGCTGATAAACGCTGATTACCCGGCTTCTATATTCATCTCTTGATGTTAGCTGTAAAAAGGAATTAGCTGAAGTTAAAAAAGATACAGTAATAAACCCGGAAAGGGCAAGTAAGAAAGAAGATAATAGCAGATCACTATTCAGGCCGATTATTATAAAAATTACCGAAACCACGAACCCTGCCCCGGTCAGTACAAAATCTTTAGGCCCAAGTTTACTTTTAGCGGCTATAACCAGTGCACCGGTAAGAGAGCCTATCCCCATACAGGACCATAAAAATCCCAATCCCTGTTCTTTCTGGTGCAGTCCAGCTTTAGCGAGGACAGGAATAAGAACATTAAAATTCATAATAAAAGTGCCTATAATAAAAACTGTAATAACAGTTTTTAAGAGTTTGTTTTCTGAAAATATATACTTCAATCCATCGAAAATATTACCCAGAATTCTGACTTTACCAGATACTTTTACAAAACAGAAAACCGGCCTGATAAAAAACAACCCTGCAATTAAAGGCAGAAAACTGAGGGCATTTATCAAAAAACACCATCCTATCCCCAAACCGGCCATTAATATCCCTGCAATGGCTGGGCCGATAATACGCGCCCCATTAAAAACAGCGGAATTAAGGCCAATTGCATTCATTAAATCCTCTTTTCCGACAATTTCAATTATAAAAGACTGGCGGGCAGGAAAATCAATGGCATTAACAAAACCAATTGCCAGTGATAAAACCACCAGATGCCAGTACCGGATCAAATGAAAAATAACAAGGAAAGCCAATATAAATGCAATAATTGTCAGGGTGATTTGAGTAAAAATCACTATTTTCTTTTTTTCAAACCTGTCTATTGCAGCCCCTGTAAAAAGTGAAAAACACAAAACAGGCAAATACTGCATCGCCCCAACAACACCAAGAAGAAAAGCAGAGCCGGTGATTGAATAAGCAAGCCAGGGAAGGCTTATAGTCTGCATCCAGCTTCCTGTCTGGGAAATTATCTGCCCTGAAAAGAATATCCTGTAATTCAAGTGGCTTAAAGAATGAAATGATTTCTTCAATCTTAAAATTATCAATTCTAAATTACTCATAAAACATTATCCATTTATTCTTTCCAGTTTAAATTGATAGTGTTTTAATCCAATCTTTACTCGTTTATTGATATTGTTCATAATTAATAACCTCTTTAGATTCTATTTTTTCTTTTCTCAAGTTAAGTTTTTTATAAACTTTAAAATAAACCCATACCGCATTTATCAGCAACAATGCACTTGTAATAAAAAATACATATCTGATACCCAACTAGGCTGCCACTTGCCCGCCTAAAACCGCACCTCCAAATACGCCTAAATACCCTGCCGACATGTTAAAACCAAAAACTCTGCCTGTAAGAGAATCTGGTGTAATTTTCTTAACAAGGGTATTAACAGAAGGAATCAACCCTGCCATTGTTAATCCTAATAAAAAGCGAAGCCCCATTAATTGCCAGGGATTTTTTACAAAGGCTTGTGGTATAAAAATGATTCCTGCCACTACAAGTGCGAGCTAACATAACTTTATGTGCTCCTATTTTATCAGAAAGTTTTCCCCAGTCTTGGAGCGGCAATTATATTTGCCAGTCCTGAGGCTGAGAATGCCATTCCGGCTAACAGAGCAACATGACTGGTATTATTGGATAACTGGGTAACATATACTGTTATGATTGGTTCTACAGAATATAATGCCACAGTTAATACAAAAAAGGTCACAAACATAGTAATAGTCAAGCTTTTTTCAGGAATACTATTCCATATCTCCTTGACACTAAGCGTCTTTTTATCTTCACGGGTAAAAGATTCCTTTACAAATAATAGCGGTTGTAATAAATGCAATCAACAGCAAGTGCACCTGTTATGAAAAATACATTTTGTAAACCAAGGTTCTCTCCTATAAAACCGCCAATCATTGGTCCTAGCAAAGAACCTGCAATATTTGCTGTTGAAAGTGTTCCTAAAGCCCATCCAGCGTGTTCCTTATCCGTCTGAGTAGCAATCAATGTAGTACAGGCTGTACTATAACCTGTTATAGCCCCTGCAATAATCTTAATCCTATCAGTACATATACATTTTGTGCAAAACCCATGCTAAATACAACCAACGCCATACCAAGGCTTGCCCGCAAAAGCATTGGTTTTCGTCCATATTTATCAGCGGCATGACCCCAAATTGGTGAAAAAACAGCGGAAATTATATAGGTAATACCAAAAGCAATTCCTGAAAATTGTGCAATTAAAGCTGTATTATTAACTCCAAGATGCTTTATATAAAGCGGTAATACCGGAGCAATCTGGCTCATTCCGATACTTGCCGTACAAAATTCCAAACCAGCAAACGAATAGATTTTCTTTCCAAATGGGCATGAATATAAACCTCTCTTCTTTTATAACTCTATTTTTATATAATTTTTTACTAATTTTTAAATTGCTTTAGCCTAAACTGAGCGATTCTTAACTATCCATAAAAATAAAACCATGCTAAAATAAAATGGGGTAAGGAAATGGTTACAGCCATCCTTACCCCGGAATAACACCCATTGGGTGCAAAAGCAGGTAAATTATGACTGAAAAAAATAAAAATCGCAAAATTCAGGGAAATGAGATTCAAAAAATCGGCATAACGAAAGATTGTCTTACCAGCCGCGGCGGGCTTACGTTTGTCCTGAGATATCTCAAGAATATTAAAGTTATTCCCCTGATCAGCGAAGTATTTCAGGGAATTCGCAAGAGCCGCAAAGGTAAAGATATAGAAAAAATTATTTCTCAATTGATGCTGTTTTTCATAGATGGAAGCAAATTTACCATGACCCGGTTTGATGAATTGGCAAATGATATCGGGCACAGAAAGGCCATTGAATGCAGCAAAGACAATATGTGCTCATCCCATGTGATAAAGAGATTTTTTCAGTGGTAAAAAAGACAATGTTTAAAGAGCTTCAAAAGATTCTAATTAAGCTTTTTGTCTGGCGTCTCAAGATAAAGAACCCGAAAGTTATTATTCTCGGACTTGATACGATGGTACTGAATAATGATGACGCTAAAAAGCGAAACGGCGTGACTTATACCTACAAAAAGGTTAACGGGTATCATCCGCTGCATATGTATTGGAATGGTTTTATCGTGAACCTGGCGTTCCACGAAGGAAGCGAATCCCCGAATCACGGTGACGATCTGTTTACAATGCTGGAAGAAACAGTGAAGGAAATCCGGAAATGCTATGACAAAGAGGTGCCGATTATCGTTGTGTCTGATAGCGGGTTTTTTGACCAAAAGTATTTTAAGAAGCTGGAAGACCTGAAACTGTTCTTTATATGCGGCGGGAGAATACTGGATTCAATCAAACTCGATTTGATGAAGCGATTGCCGGAAGAATGGAGAAGGTTTGAGAAAAAAGGAGATGTAATTGAATACCTGGACTTTCGGGACAGACGGGATACTGGGAAAAGGGATACCGTGCCATTTATACCAAATATGAATGTGAAGACGGGGTTTTCAGATTAGCGTTCGACAGGCCTGAAAATATTATTTATACAAATCTTGAAGAAGCGGAAGTATTGAAAGAAAAGGGGCTTGTGAAATATATGACGGCAGAGGAAATAGTGAGGCTCTATCATCTGAGGGCAAAAGATGAACTGGTGAACCGTGGAATAAAAGAATTCGTGGATGAAACACTGCCGTTTAAGAGTTTTGTATCAAACGGTGTATATTATTTTTTATCGATAATAGCGTATAATCTGCTGTCGGCTTATCAGGCGGATATGGATATACCGGAAATACCAGTGGAAAGTTATCCGGATACGGTCAGGCGAATATTTATTGATATTGCGGGAAAGATTGTTAAAACAGGCGGGCGGGCTATTTTAAAATTCAGGGAAGAAGTAGTTGACAGGTTTAAATTGTTAGATTTGTGGGAGAAATGCGGAACGGTTACCCCGATTTAAAGATGCGCTCTGTTTTCATGGATTAATAAGGGGGTATTGCGCCAAAAATTGAAAATATCTCAGAGATTGATGATTTTAGTGCTTTCAAACGCATAAATTCGGCAAATTAACCGGTGACAAAAAAATATATCCAAATTTTTATAAATTTTGGCTTTTATAAACCTGTTTTTGGTATTTATTAAAAAATCGCTCAGTTTGGGTTTAGTACAATTCAATAAATATGGAATCAAAATTGTAAATTAATTATTCATAAATTATAATAAAACCGGTATTTGTAATTTATTTCAGGAGCGGCTTATGCATTTCGGTGAATTTTTAATTGAAAAAAATTATATTACTCAGCAAAAGCTGGATTATGCATTAAAAGCACAGTGTTTGCTGGATAAAGCAAACAGCAGTATACCGATCGGCGAACTGGTTCATGAATTGGGAATGCTGTCAAAAAAGGATCTTGAAGCCGCACTTAAAGAATTTCATAATTTCTGATATTCTTTTTCAATTGCCCTGATCTTTTCAAGTCTTCTTATATGACGGACTGCCTTAGAAAAACTGGCTTTTAAAAATATTAATGAAATTTCTTTCGCCAGTTCGGTTCCGATTATTCTCGCTCCCAGGCAAAGTACATTCATATCATCGTCTTCCACACCCTGATGCGCAGAAAAAGAATCATGGCAAACAGCGGCCCTTATCCCTGGGAATTTATTCGCCGCGACGCAGGCACCGACGCCGCTGCCGCATATCAGGATGCCTCTTAAAGCTTCACCATTTAAAACAGCTTCCGCTACCGCTCTCGAAAAATCGGGATAATCGGCCGGTTCCTCATTGTTCGTGCCTTTATCGATTATTTCATAACCCTGTTCCAATAAAAACCCGGTCATTACTGTCTTTAATTTAAAACCGCTATGGTCGGAACCGATTGCTACTTTCATATTCACCTCTTTTCGCCTCGGAGATATTTATGTCTTTTTCTTATATGGGTTGAGCCCTTCGGTAAGCTCAGGACAGGCATCAATCTCATCACTTTTCGCGTTTGTCGATGATCCTTTTCAGTTTCTTTCCCTCTGAGCGTTTTATGGTTTTTGGTTCTACAAGTGTAACTCTGGTCATAATGCTGAGAGTATCGTCAAGATGCTTTTGAAGTTTAAGCCGGAGGTCTTCTAACTTACCGGGTTCGTCAAAGAAAGGATATTTATCCGATGCTTCAACCTGAATTTCAATTGTTTCAGCCCCTTCTTTCCTGTCGAGAATAATCTGGTAATGCGGCTCTATTCCTTCGATCTGAAGCATTGCTTCTTCAATCTGCGAAGGGAAGATATTGATTCCATCAATTATCATCATGTCGTCATTCCTGCCGCTTAACCTGTTCATCCTGATAAGTGTTCTCCCGCAGCTGCATTTTCCTTCCATCAGTGAAGATATATCTCCGGTTCTATATCGTATCAGAGGAAAGCCCTGTTTTGTGATGGTAGTGAAAACCATTTCCCCTTCTTCCCCGAAGGAAAGAGGCTTTAATGTCTTCGGATCAATAATCTCAACAATAAAATGATCTTCATTGATATGCAGACCGTTTCTCATTTCGCACTCAAAGGAAACGCCCGGGCCGATAAGTTCAGTCAAACCGTAATTGTCATATGCTTTTATATGAAGGCTTTTCTCTATATTACTTCTAAGGTTATCGCTCCAGGGTTCGGCACCAAGAAGACCAGTTTTTAAATCGAGCTCCTCGGGATGCATATTCATTTCCTCAATAACTTTAGCTATATGAAGGGCATAACCAGGTGTACTTATAAGAGCTGTGGTTTTATAATCCTTCATAACCATAATCTGCCTGTTTATATTTTCACTTGAAGAGGGTATAACAGACGCACCTATCTTTTCTGCACCGTAATGAAAGCCAAGGGCAGCAGAAGCCAGGCTGTAATTAAAAGCAATCTGAACAAAGTCATGCTCGGTTATATCCACAGCTGTTAACACTCTTGCAATGAGCGATGTCCATATCTGTAAATCGTTCCTTGTATAGCCGACAACTATCGGCTTGCCTGTTGTTCCCGAAGTTGAATGTATCCTGACTATATCTTTCAGTGGAACGGCGAACATATCATAAGGATAGCTTTTCCGCAGGTCCTCCTTTGTTGTAAAAGGAAGGTTTTGAATATCCTTAACGGACTTTATATTTTCAATATTTATATTATTTCTGTCAAAAGAATTTCTGTAAAATGAGACATTCTGGTAAACCCTGTTCAAAGTTGTCTGAAGCCTTTCAACCTGGAGCTGTTCAAGGTCTTCCCTGCCCTGGCATTCATTGGTTTTATCATAAATCATACTATCCCTCCTGCAACATGATGTTGCCAAGCGTGCCGCTTGATCTATATTATATCAACAGTAACGCAATATTATATATAAATAAATTTTACCTCGTTATGTAGAGCATTATAAAGATCAAACATCATGTTTGCAAATGGCACGCCTGTTATTCCGCGATTGACTTATATTCTTTTCCAAGGTAAGCCCTCTGAACATCATGGTTATTCAGAAGCTCCTCGTTTGAACCTTCCAGAATAAGGCTTCCTGTTTCCATAACATATCCCCTGTTTGCGATCTTTAAAATCGCCTTGGCGTTCTGCTCCACAACAAGAATGGTCTTGCCTTTGTCCCTGAGCTTTTCAATAACCCGGAAAATGTCTCTAATAACAAGCGGAGCCAGGCCCATTGAAGGTTCGTCCATCATAATCAAATCAGGACGGGACATAAGAGACCGTCCTATCGCCAGCATCTGCTGTTCACCACCGGACAAAGTGCCTGCAAGCTGTTTTTCCCTTTCCATAAGCCTGGGAAATAAAGAATAAACATTTTTAAGTTCATCTTTAATTTTATCCTGTTCCCTTTTAGTATTCAATATATAACTGCCAAGTATAAGGTTTTCTTTGACTGTCATAGAAGCAAACAATTTTCTCCCTTCAGGTATCAAAGAACATCCCATCTCAACAATCTTTTCTATAGATGTCCTGGATATTTCTTTATCCTTAAAAAATATGCCGCCGGCAAAAGGCTTTATCAAGCCGGCCAGTGTATTGAGTAATGTAGATTTCCCGGCTCCATTAGCGCCGATTATAGCGACAATTTCCCCTTCCCTGATGTGGATAGAAATTCCCTTGAGTATGCGCAGGTCTCCGTATCCGGATTCCAGGTTTCTTACTTTAAGCATTCTCATCACCCAGATATATATTGATTACTTCCCTGTTTTTCTGAATATCGGCCGGTTTTCCCTCGGCTATTTTAATCCCAAAATTCAATACGACAATTTCATCCGAGATATCCATAACAAGCGACATATCATGCTCGACAATTAAAATCGTAATCCCTTTCTCCCTAATGCCGGCAATGATTTTTGCAAGCTTTTTGGTTTCGTATATATTCAGTCCAGATGCCGGCTCGTCAAGAAGGAGGAGCGAGGGTTCGCAGGCCAGGGCTCTTGCAAACTCAACCGATCTCTGTATTCCAAAAGGAAGGCTCCCTGCTTCCTTATCCAAATATTCCGAAATTCCAAGCATCTCTATTACGGTCATTGCACTTTCACGTATTGATTTTTCCTCTTTCCAGGATCCGGGAAGATTGAGCATTCCCGAAAAGAATCCGGTCCTGCTTCGAATATGCCTGCCGATCATTACATTCTCAAGTACAGTCATGTTCCTTGACAATTTTACGGTTTGGAAAGTACGAATGATTCGCTTTCCTGCAATTTGATATGGTTTTAATCCGGTAATATTCTCATTTTGAAAGTTTATCCTGCCGTTAGACAATGGAAGACTGCCGGAAATAAGATTGAACAAAGTTGTTTTACCCGCCCCGTTCGGGCCTATTATTGCCTTTATTTTTCCCTTTTCTACTGAAAAACTGACACGGTTTACAGCATGAAGTCCGCCAAAATATTTGTCAATATCTAGTAATTCAAGAAACTGCATTTTTTTTACTCTTAATTTCAATATTTTTTTCAGGGCTTAATTTTTTTTGGTATGTTCTTATAAAACCATCTGGGGCAAAGATCATTACAAGAATGAGGATAGCCCCAAAAACAGCGTCGTCATATGTTCCGAACACTCCTCTCAGCGAGAGAAAATTCAGAATCAATCCCATAACAAGTGTTCCCCACAGATTAGCCATACCTCCAACTGCAACTATCGAAACATAGCGGATGCTTTTCATGACATTGGCTTCACCCGGACCTATGCTTCCGTTGAAATGGGTCATAAAAATACCAGCCGCTGCCGAGAAAATGGCTCCAATAACAAAAACATTCAATTTATAACCTGCTGTATTTATCCCCATGGATTCCGCCGCATCTTCGCTCCCGTGAATAGACCTCAATGCCCTGCCAACCCTGGAATTAATCAGGTTTGTTAATATGATAAGCCCTATAACTATCACAGCCCAGGCTATTAAGAAATTCAAAATCCTATCAGACCTTTCCCCGCTAACTTTTATTCCCGGCAAAAGGGTAAAAGCCGGCACATTTGATATACCGTCAGCACCGCCGAATATTTTTGTTCCTCTTACAATTTTTTCAATAATAACTCCGAATCCAAGAGTAGCCATTGCAAGATAATGGCCTTTTAATTTGAGAACGGGTATTCCTATTAAAAAAGCGATCACTGCCGTAAATATTATTGCTGCAATAAATCCTATCCATGGAGACAGGTAGAGTATTTTCTCGCCGTAAAGATTTTTGCCGGAGATAAAAACACCAATGCCCGTTAATAATTTAATAAATGGAACATCCCACATCTTTATAAAATTTATTGTTGTTAATAATGCCGAAGTATAACCGCCAATCGCAAAAAAACCAGCCTGTCCCAGAGATATCTGGCCGGCATACCCCATAAGCAAACATAGTCCCAATGCTACCAAAACATAGTAAGCAGACATAGTCAATTGGGTTAGTAAAAAGTTAATTTTGAATAAAGAGGTAAGGATAGGCAGAATTATGATAAATACCGCAAGTAGCAATAACGGCTTATATCTTTTAATATTCATCTTCAAAACTCCTTAAGGGAGTTTGCTTCTTTAGATCCGAAAATCCCGCTGGGTTTAATAAATAAGATAAGAAGCAGAATACCGATGCTGACTACATCTTTATAAGCTTCAGGGAAAATTATTATTGCATATGATTCTATAACTCCCAGCAGCAAACCGGCAAAAACAGCCGCGACACTGTTTCCCAATCCGCCTAAAATTGCGACAGTAAAGCCTTTAATAGCCATTCCGGTACCTATGGCATAATGAGTCTGTGTCAATGGAGCGACAACACATCCGGCAAGAGCGCCAATGCCTGCGCTTAAAGCAAAAGACAGGTTAACCATAGACTGGGGGTTTATGCCGCAAAGGCTTGCACCTTCGCGGTTTGCCGAACATCCCCTCATCGCCTGGCCGATAAGAGTGAATTTAAAAAACAAAGTCAAAAATGTAACGATTAATATCGTAATACCTATCACCCATAAAATTTGAGGTGAAAAATGAGACTCCGAGAAAACTTACTGAAGAAACCTCATTCCCTGTAAAATATGGAACTGTCCTTACCGATTCTCCCCATATCTGCAGAGCAATTTCGCGTATGATTATAGATAAACCTATAGTGATCACAATCATCTGTAATACATTCGGCTTTTTCATTTCCTGAAACATCTTCCTGAAAGTTTTGGAAAAAAACCAGAGGCCATTTATTAGAACCAGAGCCACTACTACCGAAAGTACTAAAACTGTAAAAAAGACATAAGAGGAATTTCCGGATTTATGGAATAGGATTGAAACGATTAATATAATCGAACCTGCCGTAATGATATTGATCTGTGTTAGGTTGGACTTGATCAGACTTCTTATAAAAATCAATTCAATCAGTGAACCTATGCAGGCGGTTGCTAAAACCGCAATTATTACCGCAAAGATTAAAGCCATATGAGATGCTAATGAATAGGCTATCATGCTGCCTAGCATGGCAAATTCGCCCTGAGCAAAATTAATTATACCGGTTGAATTATAAATAATATTAAAACCAATAGCGATAATAGCATAAATACTGCCATATGTCAAACCAGAAAAAAAGTACTGGAGCAATAAATCAAAAGACATATATTCCCCCCATCGTCAATGCTTCCCTTCGACCTGTCTGCCGTCTACCTGCCGGAAACCCCGGCGTAGGCAGGCCAGGCAGGCAAGCTCAGGGCAGGTTTAGCTCAGTAAGGTGTATCAGGGCAGGCTCCTTTTGTTTCACTACAGAATCCGGCGGCAAGCTTCATTAGCCCATATATTGCCGCTGTGACTAAAACTCTGTGTCTCTAAGCCTCAGCGTCAAACTCAGCGCTTTGATTAATCCTTATAAATTGCAAATTTACCGTTCTTAATGGTAAGCATTTCCAGAGCGTCAATAGTTAAACCGTTATGGTCTTCTTTAGAAAAATTGAAAATTCCCGCCGTTCCGGATAAATTTTTAATGTTTTCTATCGCATCGACTATTTTATCTTTGTCCGTGCTTTTTGCTGCTTCAATTGCTGTTTTTAATATTAGAAGCGCATCATAAGCATGCCCGCCGAATGTGCTAGGATCTTCATTATACAGTTTCTTATAGTCGCTTGAGTATTTTTTAAGAAGTTTTTTTTGAGGGTTTGAGTCAGGCAGATCATTCGCAACCAGAAGCCTTCCGCAAGGAAAAATTATCCCTTCCGCCGCTTCGCCCGCAGCCTGAACATATTGGATATTACCGAATCCATGGCTTAAAAACAAAGGCATTTTCATGTTAAGCTGTCTCATATTCTTGGGTACAATGGATTGGGCAGGTTCGACAGACCAGTTAACAACAGCCTGAATTCCTGCCGCATTCACTTTTGTCATAAGAGCGGAAAGATCGGTCGCATCCTTATCATATTCTTCGGCTATAACTATTGTAATACCGTTAGCCGCAGCCAACTTATCGAGATTTGCCTTTCCATCTTTTCCGAAACCTGTATTCGATGTAACCACCCCGATTTTACTTATACCTTTCTTTTTCATTGTTTTATAAACCCATTCAACAACCATACTAGTATTTTGAGGAGTTTTAAATACATATTTTGCAAGGGGAGTGACAATTGAATCCGCTGCAGCGCATGAAAGAAGAGGCATCTGTGCCTGCTGGCATAAGTCTTTAATTGCCATTGTTTCGCCGCTTCCTGACGGTCCGATGATTGCTATGACATTTTCTTCTTCAATAAGTTGTTTTGCAAAAGACAGCGCATTTTCGGGTTTGGAACCGGTATCTTTTACAATTAATTCAACTTTCATTCCATTAATACCGCCGTTCTTGTTTATATCATCCACAATCATTCTTGCGGTCTTATCCTCAGGAGCACCGAGAAGAGAGTTCG
Organism: uncultured Spirochaetota bacterium; assembly: GCA_963783575.1. GTDB lineage: Bacteria > Spirochaetota > Brevinematia > Brevinematales > JAOACQ01 > CAWEAK01. The sequence continues at coordinate 490,930 of CAWAOD010000014.1, forward strand.
GACCGGTAACAGCGAAAAGCGCTCCGATTTTTATCACGTTGTCCTTTGCCCATGTTAGTGAAATGAAAGATATAATGAGCAGGCTTAAAGCAAGTACTCTGTTAATTTGCCGAATTTTCATTTTAATCCTCCTATATCCATTATTCAAATTTTAAATACCAACCATATCTACCGGTGAGTCGGAAATCATGAAAATAAACTTCGGATATTCTAAAAGGGGGAAAAGAAATTTGCAAAAAAACTGGTGGCTTAAAATAAAATTTGCCTGGTAAAAATAATTTTATTCTGATATAATAATTAATATTGAATGGAGTTACTATGATATCAAAATCCACTTTAATTCATTTGCGGATTCCATTTTCATATTTTCTTATGCCTGTTTTTTTTCTTTCGATAAGCCTCTCTGCTAAACTGGATATTTCAAGGACAATCCTGGCCTTTTTTATATTACATTTGTTTTTATATCCAGCCAGTAATTCTTTCAATTCTTATTATGACAGAGACACCGGAAGCATCGGCGGGTTAAAGCATCCTCCGCAGGTTGAAAAAGATCTTATTTTTGTATCACTAGTTTTTGATTTGATAGCTGTATTACTCGGGTTTTTAATCGACTGGATATTTGCTCTGGCTGTATTCGCTTACGGTCTCGCTTCAAAGGTTTATAGTTTTGATAAAATCAGGCTGAAAAAATACCCGGTAATAAGCTGGCTTGGAACCGGAATAATCCAGGGTGGATTTACTTTCCTGACGGTTTATTATGCCGCTAATGGAAGAAATTTTGGCAGTCTTTTTAAAACTGAAATCATTATTCCCGCTGTATTATGCAGTGCTTTCCTTCTTGCAAGCTACCCGATGACTCAAATCTATCAGCATGATGAAGACGGGCAGCGGGGTGATATTACTATCAGTATCCTTCTCGGTATAAAAGGAACATTTAAATTTACATCATTTTTCTTTGCACTGGTTACAGCCGGATTTTTTATTTTTTACAATTATTATTTCGGCTTATTATATGCCGTTATGTTTATCATATTCCAAATCCCTGTATTTATCTATTTTATCATATGGATGGCAAGGACATTCAAAGACAACTCAAAAGCCGATTATACTTCAACAATGCTTTTGAACTTTATGTCCTCAACTTTCATGAATTTATTCTGTTTATTATTCATATTTATTAAGAAATAAAATTGACAAAAGAAAAAGTTTATACTATATTTTTATAACTTATCCCTGCGGCAGGTATATGCTTTAAGAATAAACCAGGCTTATAAAAAGAAGGAGAAGGATATGAAAGAATATGTTATATGTAAATCCTGCGGATTTATTATGGAAAAAGGTTCATTAAAAGATAAATGCCCGGCTTGTGGAGTACAGGCAAAAATGTTTGAGCCGTATATTGAAAAAGTATCACCACGCAGAAAATTCATACTTTCACTGGATATTCATCCGGTTCTTGTTCATTTCCCGCAAGCCTTTGTTGTTACGATATTTATAATGACAATTCTAATATTACTGGTAAAAGGGGATCTGCAAAACAGCCTGAAAACAACGGTTACGGTATTATCATTCTGCCTTCCCTATGTTGTTGCCATAGCCATACTGGCAGGTTTATATGACGGACAGATCCGTTTCAAAAGGGTTACAACCCCGCTCCTGATAAAAAAAATCATTCTTGGATCATTATTTTTCCTGTTTTCAATTGCCGCTCTTTTACTCACTCAGATCATAAAGCTTGAAACAGATGTTTCGATTTATCTGTTTCTATGTTCAATAACCGGCGGATTAATTTGCGGCAGTCTTTTGGGGTTGCTCGGTTCAAAATTAATTAACGCCAAATTTCCCGGGTAGGATCAATTTTTATTCGACAAATTTTTTTCCATTTCATTCAAGCTATTTATTACAATAGGATCTTCTATCACTGACTCAATATATCTGCTATTGTCCAGGTTCAGATCAATATTGAGAGGATATTTAATAATTTCCTTTCTTTGATTTAATAAAACTCTTACAAATGGAGTAAGTGTAAATTCATTATTATTATCAGTTACTTCGGCTATCTCCCTTGTATTGAGAAGGACAAAATCCCCCTGATTGAGGATATTTTTTTCGGTAAGATGTTCCGGTATATGATTTATAAACATTCTGGCTATTTTTGGAGAAAAACTCTTAGATATTTCCTTGTTGATTTCTATTAATGCAAACCAGAAGGGCTTTGCAGGTTTATAAGACCTGGCTGAAGTTATAGCGTCAAAAAAATCCGCTACGCTTACAATTTGAGCCAATTCGGTAATTTCCTCGTTTTTTTTACCGAGGGGATAGCCTGTGCCTGAAATTTTCTCATGATGGGACAAAACTATTTCCAGAACGGGTAGATTATATGAACTGGTAGATTTCAAAATTTCATAGCCGTAAACAGGGTGCTTTTTCATAATTTCAAATTCAGCAGCATTGAGTTTTGCCGGTTTGTTTAATATTTCAACCGGTATTAGAATTTTACCGAGATCATGAAGTAAACCGGCAGTCCCGATTATTTTCATTATATCATCTGAATAGTTCAATTTTTTTGCAAGAATAATTGATAGAAGGGAAACATTTATTGAATGAGTATAAGTATAATCATCGTAATCCTTCAGATCCAGAAGATTCAGTATTGTCCCCTTTCCAATATTGATATTTCCAATAAAATCATCAATTACCGCATTAATTTCTTTTGTAGGAAGCGGTCCTTTGTTTTTAACAATATTTTCTATTTCATGAGTTACATCAATCGCATTGTTCATTACAGATTCATCCGGCATCAAATTTTGCCCTTTTGTTTTTCCATTTAAAGCAGCGCGGGTATAAAATATATCTTTGATATTTCTCCGTTTTCCGTTCCATGATAATTTCTTCAGGAATCGGTTTTCCGCCATCCCAGATCTTTTTCCCCGCTTTCAGTAAAAACATCACCTTTTAATAAGATATTGGGATACAGAAAATCAACTTTTAACTCAATCATCTTGTCTTTTTGTCTTTGATCCATAATTCACTCATTTATTAATATTTATCTCATAGTAATTATTCAGCTTGCCCTGGCAAAACGCAATCTTTTCAAGCTTCTTCAACGCTGCAGCGAAGCGGAAATTGTCTTTCCTTAGCCATATTATGAACATCGGCGATCTTAGTAACGGCAATATCATATGTAAATATCCCTGCAATACCCATGCTTTTGTTATGAACTTCAAGCATTATTTTAGTCGCCTCCGCGGCTGGTTTATGAAAAATCTTAATAATTACTTCTACGACAAAATCCATTGTTGTATAATTATCGTTATGAATAATTACTTTATATAGCTTTGGTTTCTTAATATCCGGTTTCGGAATAACCCGGATTTCACTTTTGTTGATGATTTCATCATTATTTTTATCAGGCATTTTTACCGCTCCTGAGTCTATTTAATTCAAAAGACCCGATTAATAAATTATAATCAGGCTCTTGACTATTCTATTATCAAACCTGACTGTTTTAAAAATTCATCTATATATAGATTGCCGATCTTTACGCTGTGAATCTTCATAAAATCATAAGTCTTTTTATCGATTGTCTGTAGGGGATTATTGTCAAGGTCAATTCTCTGAAGATTCTCCAGTTTTTCAAGATTCTCTATTCTTGTAATCCGGTTATAATGAAGCCAGATCATCTGCAGTTCCGACATTTTTTCAAGATTCTCAATCTTTGTAATGCGGTTATTATGAAGATACAAACCCCGCAGATGAATAAGCCTGTCAAGATTCTCTATCCTGCTGATATGATTATTGTATAAAGAAAGCCATTGAAGGTTAACAAGCTTATCAAGGTTTTCAATTTTATACAGATGATTATTATCAAGCCCCAGCCATTCAAGATTAGTAAGAGAATTCAGATTCTCAATTTCGCTTATCTGGTTTTGATAGAGGCAAAGCCATCTTAAATTTGTAAGCATATCAATGTTTTCAATCTTGAGAATTTGATTTGCCCCTAAATGAAGCTCCTGCAGATTAGTCAGCTTTTCAAGGTTTTCAATTTTTGTAATTTCATTGTTTTCCAGATATAATCCCAGAAGACCGGCAAGCTTATCCAGATTGATTATTCTAGTAATCTGGTTCGACCCGAGATGCAGTTCTTTCAGTTTGGACAATTTATATAAATTTTCTATTCTCTTTATTTGATTATTGGATAGCCAGATTGCCTGTAATTCCTGTAAATTTCCCAGGTTCTCAATTTTCGTTATCCTATTATTACGGAGACCAAGCTTTTTAAGCCGGACAAGCCTGTCGAGGTTTTTAATTTCATCGATTCTGTTATTGGAAAGGCTTAGTCTTTCAAGATTGACTAAATTATCAAGATTCTTTATTTCAGAAATCTGTGTTCCGGAAAGATTCAAAACCCTTAAATTAACAAGATTGTCGAGGTTTTCAATCTCCTTCATTTTATTTCTGGAAATACTAAGGGTTTTTAAATTTACAAGATTATCAAGATTTTCAATTCTGGTGATTTGATTATCGAAAATATTAAGCTCGCTTAGATCAACCGGATAATCCTTCCCTCCGATAGTAACGCTTTCCGGAAGATCAATCTTAAGATTTTTCAAGTTAATTATCTCTTCGATATCTCCGATTGGTTTACCCTCATTGGTAAAAAAAATAACCCCCTGTTCTTTTAAAAAATCATAAGTCGATTTATCAATCGATTTCAAAGGATTGCCTTCAATATAAATATCCTTCAATTGAACAAGCTTTTCCAGGTTCTCAATTTTCACAATCCGGTTGTTATTTAGATAAAGCCATTTTAGATTCATTAAGTTATTTAGGTTTGATATCTTATTTATCTGGTTGAAACCAAGCCTTAACCCCTGGAGTTGAACCAATTTATCAAGATTTTCAATTTTACTGATCTTGTTTTTATCCAGCCAGAGCCTTTTTAAATTGACAAAACTCTCAAATCCATCCAAATTCACTATATTACATTCGGATAAATAAAGTTCGGTAGCATCTTCGGGAAATATCTGCCCGCCTATATTAATATTTTTCATAATCAATTCCCTGTGTTACTGAAATACGCAGTAAATTATTAAATAAATCTATATCTATCATATTTTAAAGCATAAACATAAACCAAACAAGTTTTATCAAATACAAAAATATTTTCTTACAATTATAATAAAATAAATTTTGTTGAATTTGTCAAGGAGATAATTCCTATATAATCTCTATCCGGTTTAATACAAATTTTGTTTATATAATTGATTTTTAATATAATTTATTATAAGCTTTTTATTAAGGAGTATCATTTATGGATTTCTTATTTCCGGTAATATTGATTATTTTTATATTAGAAAGAATTTTTAATTATATTCTGGATTTACTTAACTTATCGTATATGAAGGAAAAATCGGCTTCCATACCGGTAGAATTTGAAGGCATCATTAATAATGAGGATTTGAACAAAACACAGCATTATGAAATTACAAAGACCGGATTCGGTATTTTCTCCGGTATTTTCAGTGATATTCTTCTCATTCTTTTCGTTTTTACCGGTATATTGAACTTTTATAATTCCTGGATTATGAGTTTTCAATTCAATTTTATTATTTCAGGAATAATATTCTTTATTTTAATAGTTTATTCACAAAGCATACTTAATATTCCTTTCGATCTCTATAATACTTTCAGGATTGAAAACCGTTTCGGATTTAACACAATGAACGCCGGTTTATGGCTGAGCGATTTTATTAAATCAATTCTTATAGAAACGGTTTTACTTTGCTTTCTTCTTGGCGCAGGATTATGGATTGTAAAAATCAGCCCGGATTTATGGTGGTTTTGGTTATGGCTATTCTTCTTTGCTTTCAGCCTGTTTATGATGTACATTTCACCTTACGTTATTGAGCCTTTATTTAATAAGTATTCCCCTATTGAAAAAGAAGAACTGGAAGTAAAAATAAAAGAACTCCTTGCAAAAACCGGAATAAAAGTCAGTCATGTTTTTAAAATGGATGCTTCGAAAAGAAGCAAACATACAAACGCATATTTTTCAGGCATCGGTAAAGTAAAGCGGATAATACTTTTCGATACACTAATCCAGTCATTGACTACAGGTGAGATTCTATCAGTACTGGCGCATGAAGCCGGTCACTGGAAGAAGAAACATATTTTAAAAACAATCATAATTTATGAATCAATATCTTTTATAATATTTTATTTATCATACAGGATATTGAATACAAACTGGCTGACAGAAATTTTTAAAATTAATAACGGCAATATATTTGTTAAATTTATTCTGCTTGGTGTTTTGTTAAATTTGGCATCATTTATTTTTGCTCCGTTAATTTCAGGGTTTTCCAGAAAAAATGAAAGGGAAGCAGACGATTTTGCTTTCAAATTGACGGGAAACGGTATAAATCTGGCGGGAGCCTTAAAAAAATTGTCCAGGGATAATATGTCCAATATATATCCTCATCCTTTATACGTAATATTTCATTATTCTCATCCGCCGATTATTGAAAGAATCCGGAGGCTTGAAAAATATGCTGAAAATAAAGAGGAAGAACATTAGTATTCCAGTCTGTTAGTTGTATAGTTTATCAGCTTGTAGTGATTATTATCGACTATTAATTAACCGGCTAACTTGTTTATCGACTGATAAAAAAGTTTGATTTTTTTTTACTGGCAATATAATATAAAAATATATAATATTTATAAAATCAGATTAACAAGTAAATATAATATTTCCACAGCAATGCTACATCCGCAAGTCCAATCAAGAAGCCTGCCCCGAGCCTCGGCCTTGGTGAGCCCTTTGTCAAACTCAGGACAAGCATGCCTAAAAAAAGGAATATAATAGTTAATTTTATAAAGGAGAAATCTCATGAAAAGGCGCATATCGATAATTTTATGCTTGTTATTTATTATGAACTTTTCAATGCTCTTCAGCCAGGATAATATTAAATCATCGGGGCTGTATGCTGTCAGAGTTAATAATAAGTACGGATATATCGATATAACGGGCAGGATAATAATATACCCGATTTATGACGGTTTTGGAGATTTTAAAGATAATATAGCATTTGTTAAGGTTAACAATAAATATGGTTTTATAGATAACACTGGAAAACTAGTAATTTATTCAATGTTTGATGATGCCTGGGGCTTCAATGAAGGACTGGCTCTGGTTAAGATAAACAATAAACTCGGTTTTATTGACGTTACCGGTAAACTTGTTATTCCCGCACAATATGACGATGCCTGGGATTTTAAAGATGGAATGGCGTTGATAAAGATCGGGGATAAAATGGGCTTTATTGATAAAAACGGGAACATTACAATCAAGGCTATCTTTGATGACGGGGCAAGCTTTAGTGAAGGCCTGGCCAGGGTAAGGTCAGATGAAAAATACGGGTTTATCGACAGCAGCGGGAAAACAAATATTCCTCTTCAATATGATGAAGCCTGGGATTTTAATGAAGGTCTTGCGATTGTAAAATCAGAAGGCAAATACGGATATATCGATAAAAGCGGTAAATGGGTTATAAAACCTAAATTTGACGATGCCTGGTATTTCAGTGAAGGACTGGCTACGGTAAAATTGAATGGTAAATTTGGATTTATCGATCGATCGGGAAAAACAATCATTGAGGCAAAATACGATGATGCTAAGAATTTTTCCGAAGGCCGCAGTTTGGTTAAAATAGGCAATAAAATGGGTTATATTGACAGAAACGGTAATATAATCATTGAACCTCAATATGATGATGCATATCCCTTTTACCGAGGCAGAGCGGTAGCAAAAATCAGCGGAAAATACGGTTATATAGATCAAAACGGCAAAATCGTCATAACCCCGATTTTTGATATGGCCTGGAATTTCGATTCGGACGGTATGGCCAAAGTTATGCTCGGCCAGAAATGGGGTTATATTGATAATAATGGAACTTATGTCTGGGAACCCACACAGTAAACTTCTAATTTAAATCTAAGGAGCAAATTTTGAAATTAATTATTAAATCTTCCATTTATCCGTTTATTGCTGCAGCTATTACATGCCTTGATCTGTTTACAAAATACCTAATAAAAAATACTTTTGATGATTCAGGACAATCTGTTGAAATTGCCGGAAATTATATCCGCTTCACACTTATTTATAATAAAGGTATTACTTTCGGGCTGTTTAACATGGTTAAAAGTAGCTTAATGCCCGTTTTTCTTGTAATATTAGCCATACTTGCATTGACTGTAGTTGTTTATCTCTATATTAATATTTCACACTCTTTTAAAGGCCAAATACCGGGTATTTTAGGTAAAATTGCGCTTATGTTCATAATAGGCGGTGCAATGGGGAATATTATTGATAGATTATTAAATAAGGCCGTTGTTGATTTTATTGATGTCGGAATAGGAAACCACCGTTGGTACACTTTTAATACTGCCGATAGTTTTGTTGTTATTGGTGGAATTATCTTGGGAATTTTATTCCTTTTTTTCGAAAATAAAAGTATTGAACCGAATCAGTTATAATAAGTTTTAAATATAAATAAAAATGGGCTGTTTCAGAGACCGGGTTCTAACCTATCCCTGTAACAGCCCATTTTATTTTAACAATAAAAAATTAATTTAAAAATATTATCAATTTTTCCTAAACCAATTTTTCATATGGTCGATATTAATTGTGTAAATTAAAAAATAAAACTTAGGGACCCCAGACAGTCTTTTACTAGATATTTTTAATCTAAAAAGTTAGAGGATATTTGCCTATCCCTAACCAAGAAGCCTCAGCACAAGCTGAGGCTTTAAATTTGCCTGAGCTATCATGGATACATTGGATTGAGCAAGAATCTGATTCTTCACATAATCACTCATCTGTTCCGCCATATCTGTATCCCGGATCCGAGATTCTGCCGCTTGTGTGTTTTCATAAGCAACATATAATCCCTTATATAACTTCTCAAAACGGTTCTGATAAGAACCGAGGTCTGTTCTTTGCTTAACGACCTTTTCCAGAGCTTTATCGATCAACCCAACCGCCCTGTTTGCAGTATCAACATTGCTTGCGCTGATGACTTTATTCCCTTCAGCGGTTACAAGCCCTAATGACTGGGCATTCATGTTGCCTACAAAGACCTGTACTCTCTGGTCCATGTTAGCCCCGATGTGGAACCATAAACCAGCGGTTTGATTTGCCACTGTTGCTGAAGCGCCTGAAGCGGCCGTTTCCGGAGCTTCAAATCTGCCTGTCAGCAGGTTCATGCCGTTAAATTGGGCATGATTAGCTATTCTTTCGACTTCGCTAACCAATTGCGACATTTCTACATTAATCAGGGTTCTGTCCTGATCGCTGTAAATACCATTCCCAGCCTGTACTGATAATTCTCTCATCCTTTGAAGGATTGATGTTGTTTCGTCCAGATAACCTTCTGTTGTTTGAAGGAATGATATTGCATCTTCAGTATTTCTCATACCTTGATGCAGCCCTGAAATCTGCCCTCTCATTTTTTCGGAAACAGCAAGACCGGAAGCATCGTCTCCAGCTCTATTTATTCTCACACCAGATGAAAGTTTCTCAATGTTGCTGTTCAACTCAAAATCTCTTGCCTTTAACTGTCTATTAGCAAATATTGAACTTATATTGTGGTTGACTATCATAACCACCCTCCTTGTTTGTTTTTGCCGTTCACATCCTTGTGACTGCGGGGTCCCTAAGGTACTGCACCCTTTAGATGCAGTTCAGGAGGGTGTTGTTTAATTAATATCAGGTCCTATAACCATGCCGATAACGATAATGAAAATATATTCATTATCGTTATAAGTAAGAAATCTTTCTCTGCAGAAAACTGCGGGGATTATACCTGTGTCAATCGTCAAACTTGTTAAAATACAAAGTTATCCCGGTTTTCACCGGGATAACTTAAATTATATTATTATATTATTGCCTATCCCAACTTTTAATTAAAAACCAAAAAGCTTCAGATTTTACCTTAAAAGTTGCAGGATAAGTTGGGGCTTCTGGTTCGCCTGAGCTAACATAGCTGTTGCGGCCTGTGTTAATATCTGGGTTTTTACAAATTCTGACATTTGTTCAGCCATATCTGTATCTCTGATACGGGATTCTGCAGCCTGTAAGTTTTCGTAACCAACCATTAAACTTACGGTTGTTTTTTCCAGCCTATTCTGATAAGCACCCAAATCAGCTCTCTGCTTGGAAACTTTTTCCAGGGCTTTGTCTATAATTCCAATAGCCATATTGGATTTTTCAGGGGTACTCAGACTGATTATATCCCTGCTGGCTACATCTCTAACACCAAGAGCGGCTGCCGTCATGGTATTGATATAGCTTCTGATTCTCTGGTCCATATTTGCTCCAATATGAAACCAGATGCTGGCTGTTGGGTTATTTCCCATTGAATTATAGGCAAAACGGCCGGTCATAACATTCATTCCGTTAAATTGAGCATGGGATGCAATCCTGTCAACTTCACTTACTAACTGTGAAACTTCAACCTGGATTTGCATTCTGTCTTCGGTAGAATAAATTCCATTAGATGATTGAACCGCTAATTCCCTGATTCTTTGAAGTATGACATGAGATTCTTCCAGGTAACCTTCCGTCGCCTGGATAAAAGAGATTGAATCTTGCGTGTTTCTTTCAGCTCTTCTCAAACCGCCTACTTGAGATCTGAGTTTTTCAGATACGGCAAGACCAGAAGCATCGTCACCCGCCCTGTTGATTTTCATACCGGATGAGAGCTTCTCAATACTTTTGTCAGAATCACGATTGTTAATCGATAACTGACGATTGGCAAAAATAGCACTGATGTTGTGATTGATAATCATAACCATCCTCCTTGATATTTTAATTCCCGCGTCCTTGCGAGAATTTATTTAATAAAAAATAAAGTATTTCGGAGTAATACCGAAAATACTAATAGGTTAAAAACATCCATCCGATTTTTAATTGTAAACGAAAATTCTGTGTTCTAAATATCGACTCTTAACCATTTAAACTTTATATCAATTTATCAAATATTTTTAAAATTTTTATTCTTTTAAAAAACAAGTTCTTTACAACATAGATTTATATGCTTAAAACGAATATTTTCATCCGGAATATAAATAATCCGAAGGCAAGAAATTAATAATTCCATTTTTCAAAGGTTTATTAATATTTTTATTCAAACCCGGATCATCTTTAAGAATATTAGACGCATCATTTTTCGCAACAATGAGAAGCTTTTCATCCCTCATGTAATCTGCAATTTTGAGTTCGGGAAGTCCGGATTGGCGGATACCGAGAATTTCACCCGGCCCGCGAAGTTTCAAATCCTCTTCGGCAATTTTGAAACCGTCGGAATTTTGGACCATGGTCTGCATTCTGAATCTGGTTTCATCCGAAGTATCTTTACCGGTAACAAGAACGCAGTAAGATTGATAAATTCCACGGCCTACTCTGCCCCTTAATTGATGTAATTGCGAAAGTCCGAAACGTTCCGCTCCTTCTATAACCATTACCGAAGCGTTTTTAATATCGATTCCTACCTCAATGACCGTTGTGGATACAAGAATATCAATGATTTGATTCCTGAAATCTTCCATAACACCATATTTTTCACTTGGAACCATCCTGCCATGAAGAAGCCCGATTTTATATGATGGGAAATATTTTTTTAATAACCCGGCCATTTTTATGGCATTTTCAGCTTCAATTATTTCCGATTCTTCAATCAAAGGATAAACAAAATAGGCCTGCCTGCCCTTTGATAATTCACCGGAAACAAACTTGATCATTGAAGCATATTCATTTTTTATAATCCATTTGGTAATTATCTTCCTTCTTTCTGAAGGAAGTTCATCGATTATTGAAACATCAAGATCGCCATAAATAGTCAATGTAAGCGTTCTTGGAATAGGCGTTGCAGTCATTACAAGTATATCCGGGTTATCTCCCTTTTTGGATAGATTGATTCTCTGTTCAACACCAAATTTATGTTGTTCGTCAAAAACGATTAATTTGAGGTTTTGAAATAATACCGTTTCCTGAAGAAGAGCATGAGTACCTACTATCAGATTGATTGTACCGCTGCTTAAATCCTTACAGACCTTATCTTTTTCCGGCCCGCTCATACTGCCGGTAAGGAGCGCCGCCTTCAATCCAACTTCATTTGCCACAGAATTAATAATATTGAAGTGCTGTATGGCCAGTACTTCTGTCGGAACCATCAGTGCACTTTGATAACCGTTATCCGCGGCATATATCATTGAAGCAAACGCAACAATTGTCTTTCCGCAGCCCACATCCCCCTGAAGCAGGCGGTGCATGGCTTTACTGCTGTTCATATCATTAACGATTTCATCTATTACCCTGATCTGGGCCTTGGTCAATTTATAGGGCAGCCTCGCAATAAAAGTATTCAGTTTATCCTTTTTATCATAATGAAATTGTTTGTGCCTGGATTTTATGTTCTGTTTTTTCATTGTTACAGCTATCTGGATGGCCAGAAACTCTTCGAATGCAAGCCTTATTTTAGATTTGTTAAGAACAGCTTTATCTGCAGGGAAATGAATGTTTTTCAATGCCTCTTTTTTTGAAATCAATTTATGGCTTTGAAGAATATATGATGGTAATTCATCATCAATCTTTTCAATAATTATATTCAATCCCTTATTCATTATATTTCTTATTTCTTTGATGTAGAGATTCTCAGTAAGCTGATATACCGGCAGAATTTTTCCAAAATTCTTCGGCATTTCACCGTCTTTGAATTCCTCAAAATCAAACGCCGAAGCCTGGATCTCATTATATTTATAATTAAATTGAGCCGATACCCAGTATTTATTCCCAATTTTAAGGGCTGTTCTCAAATAATCCCTGTTAAAACCTATTAAATAAGCTCTTGTCTGCTCATCCTGAATAAGAATTTTAGGATGACGCCTGCCATTAAAATAGATGAAGTTATGCTCTATTATTCTGACGATTATTGTTACAGTTTTATTCTGAATAACGCTGTCCTGGATGGAACTTAATTGTGATCTGTCTTCATATCTGAAAGGAAAATAATTTATCAGGTCATAAAGCGAAATTATATTAAGCCTGGTTAATAGAAACGATTGCCTTTTTGTAATTGATAAGCTTTTCACCAAAGGAATATCTTTAAATTCGTTTAAGTACATTCCGAAATCCATTGTTAATTATTCTATAAATTTTAATATTCAGAAATAACTTACAGAATAATATAATTGAATCATACTATTAAATATTTAAGACATAATGTCCGCATATTCCAATTATTATGCATTGCCTTTAGACATTCTGTAGCTTAGTTCTTTTTTATAGAGATCGTTATAATAATAACCCCGATTACTAAGCTCTTCCTTAATTTTATCCGGAAACGGAACGAAACGCCAGAAAATGTACCTTGCATCCTGGCTTTCAAGTTTTTGTATACCCTCGGATTCTTTGGTTATCCAGAGGAAATAATCATTAATGAATAGCGTTTTTATGTCGCCCTTTACTTTATTGCTGCTTAGATATTCGTAATATCTTCCTGTCAATCCTTCGTCCATCCAGTGATAGCCGGCCACTTCTTTGGCTACCTGCCATCTGAAATCCCCAAGTCCTATTGTCATTGCCCATATCGGATTTTTGCAGAATATGGGAAGGGCAATTCTTCCTTTACTGGAAGCCCTGTTGTATTTATCGTACGGTTCCCAGCAGACTCCATAATTACCGTAGCCCGGGGTAAGAATGATGTATGGCGGTATTCTATGCGAATTCTGGCGGAAAGTTCTCTCAAAAATTGCGGAGTCTAAATTTTCAACATCCTTTAACCTTTTATATGCGTTATTTTTAAAATTGTATTCATTCGTTTCCTTTGGTATAAAAGCACCCAAAAGAATAGGAAAATGATTGCCCTGTCTTCCTATGCACATTTTGGTCATCTGTCTCAGGGCATTTATTTCATTCTCGGCTGTTTTTGAATCGACGGCAAAGGTTGTTACTCCGCCCTGAACTTTTGTTTCATTAAGTTCATTTTCAAGTGTTTTAAATTCTTCATATTTATTATAATAAGCATTTTTGGCCGTACTCATGTCTTTATCTGTTTTTTTCAGATCACGGGTTGTTTCGACGAGCTCATCTATTTTGCTCAATTGATCCTCATTATAAACTTCCGGATAACCCAAAAGAGGGTCCATCTGATGCGAACAAATCAAGTTAGATAGTGAAGAAATGGCATCTTCAAGAACTTTACGGCGTTCAACAGCATTAAAATAATTCTTTTTTTCAATATCAAGAATACCGCCTACTTTATCTAATTTTGTTTGCTGGACCATTCCTGTATTTTCCGGTGTTTTTCGCAATGGCTGTTCATCGGTTGTACTGGGTTTAATTTTGCCTTTCATAACTCCAAGGAGCCATTCATCAACATAAAAGATAGTATCTTCTGGGTCTTTTTCATCGAAAGGCTGAGACAGTACAAGCTTTTGTTCATCCGATGACAGGTATTTAAGATCCAATAAACCGAATCTGAGAAGCAGTCTTTTCTCCTTTGATGTATTATCATTTATTTTTATACCGATCTGCATATATAAATTCCAGAAAGCCGATGTCAAACGGTCTTTGAAGACAACCTTTTTATCCTTATCCTGCTCTTTTTCAAACTGATTTTTTATATTAAGCAGATTTTCAACTATCTCAGTATTTTCATCCGCAAGAACTTTTTTCAAAAAACTATCCGGAAGTGAATCATAGAGTTTGCCCATTTTTCTCTCCTTTTAACAAGCGTAGTGCTTGATCATCATAAAAAGATCGATTAAATATATTAATATCGAAATGATTCTTTATACTTTAAACTATGAGTTATTTTTATTAATATAATAAAATAACAGATGGCTTTTGTCAATGGATATATATCATGTTTATAAAATTCAATATATTTTGCGAATAGACTATTTTAAATTCTTTCTCATTTTTCTTAGAATTGTTTTATTCCCGTCACCTTCAATATAAGAATGTTCCAGTTTATCCATAAACTTTCTTATTGCGTAAATACCTAGGCCATGATTTTTTCCGGTATCAATGTGCTCTTTTAAATCAACTTCTGGAATCTTATTAGGGTCAAAGGGTTTTCCTTTGTCAAGAATAATAATCTCAACTCCATCCGGTATAATTCTAAATTCGATCTTAATTACTTTGCTTTGTTCAGGGATGTCAGGATCATTTTCATATGAATGCTTGATAATATTGGCAAGTACCTCATCGATTGACATCTCAACATCCCAGATTTCTTCATCATCGAAGCGGTTTTTCCCTAAAAAAACCCGGACTGATTTTCTGACTTTACCGAGAAACCTTGTTTCACCGGGAATAACAATTTTTTTAAATTTCATTAAAACAAAGAAACTATTTAAATAAAGATTTAGCGGCCGTATTTGATGCGGCGATTTTTAAAACTTTTGAAAAGCCCATAGTATCAAAAACCTTTCTAATTTTATCCGTCATATTGGATAAAATGACATCCCCTCCCTTTGATTTGGCTTCATTGAATGATGCTATAAGAACTCCCAATCCGGCAGTTGAAATATAATCCAGTTTTGAAACATCCAGAATAATTTTTTTTGATTTATCGAGTGACTCTTTCATTCTTTTATCGAATAGAGGAGCGCTGTGAGCGTCAATAGATCCCGAAACCGATAAAACACCGATATTTCCATCCAGGTTGAAAGAAAAACTAACATCTGCCATGATTTTTACCTCCTATATATTAGTTGCTAGTCACCGGGAATCAATCCCCAATCCAATGAGCTAGAGACTAGTGACTAGAGACCAGATTATACTCGAATCGGAAGAAGAACAAAAGGAATGCCTTTATAATAAAGCTGTTCCTGTATTGAAAACACTATATTATTATGAAGCAAACTGCTGGTTATTTTTTTCAAAAAATTAGGATTGGGGAAAACAAGCTGCCCCCCGAAAAATACTGAATTAGGGAATTTTTTAGTTATTTCCGGTATCAGCGCCAATATTTCATCTACAACATCTGTGCCCACGGCCGTATAACTTTCAGTAAAATAACCGTATTTCCGCATAAGGTAAGAATAAGTTCTTGTACTGTTCTGAAGATTGCTTTTCAGCTTCTCAATTTCTTCCAATCCTTTAAAATTGGCAGCATCAACAATACCAATCTGGACAAAAACATAATTTTTAAATGTATCGAAACCAAGAAATTTCTGGATCCCGAAAAGGGAATGAAGCCCTATTCCGTTATACCCGCTGACGAACAAAACCGCCGTTTTGTCTTTTAAATTAAATTTATCATTATTTTCAGGTTCATTATCAGCTGTTATTTGAGATAATTTCTCTGAATTTTCTACCGCAACCAAAAGCGTATCGAGTCTTTTTAAATCCTTATTAACCCTGGTATATTGACTTTTAACCCAAATGCTAAATAAAACGAGAAAACCTGTTATAAAAAGGGTTACCCAGCCGCCCTCACCAAACTTTATAATAATAAAAGATGTAAGAGTAACAAGACATAATATTAAACCAACTCCATTTATTAAAAGTTTCTTGAACCATTTTTTTTCAGTTTTCCTTTTGATCCACCAATGTCTCACCATACCCAGCTGTGAGAGGTTGAAAGTAATAAATACATTTATACTGTAAAGAATTAATAATATATCAACAGAGCCCCTTGTAATAATAAGAGTAACCAGGGCTGCCCCGCCCATAACAAGTATGCCGTATTGCGTTACCAGCCGGTCGCTTAAAAATGTAAAGCGTGATGGCATCCATTTATCAATAGCCATGTTCGATAATACACGGGGCCCGGCAAGAAATCCTCCCTGTGCAGCGACAAATAATAAAGTGGCTTCAGAAAACAAAACTATAAATAAAATAATACTCTTAAGAGCTGCGGGCCAGGATGTCATAGCGCTTTCAAATGCAAGAGCATTTAATGTTTTACCGATTTCAGGCTTAACATGATATAATAAATAAACTATCATAAGACCCAAAGCCATAAAACTTAAAGATACAGACATATAAAACATTGTCTTTTTTGCCGTTTGTACGCGAGGTTCTCTCAAAAGCGGCATTCCATTGCTTACCGATTCTATTCCGGTATAAGTACCGGCGCCCATACTATAAGCTTTAAGAAATAAAGCCATCAAGCCGAAAACCCCCAGGTTCATTTCCCGCTTTTTTGACATCAGAAGCTGTAGATTGAACAATGCCGGAGAAATCCGGAAGATGGAACAAACATGCATAAAGTATAAGAAAAACATGAGTAACAACAAAAACTGTAAAGATCGGCAGCAATACACTCACTGATTCTTTTACTCCCCGTAGATTTAATATGATCAATAGAAGGATGCAGAAAAATGAAAAATAAATTTTATAAGGAAGCAAATTGACAGGGAAAAAACTGAATAATGCATCTGCGCCGCTTGCTATTGATACCGATATTGTTAGAATATAGTCTACCAGTAATGCGCATCCCGATATCATGCCGACTGTTGGGGACAGTAGGTTGCTCGCGACATAATAACCGCCGCCTCCGCTGGGAAACAGTTCCACTATCTGTGAATAACTGGTGCTTATGATAAAAATTGTAATTACTATTCCAATACCGATAAATAAGCTTAAATAAGGATATTGAGTTACTATTCTGAAGGATTGTTCGGGTCCATAACAGGAAGAAGATAAAGGATCGGCTCCAAGACCGACCCAGGCAAATAATGCTACGAGGGTAAGTTTGTGAAATATAGAATGATCTTCAGGGTTTTTAGGCTTTCCAATTATAATCGATTTCAGAATTGAAAATACAGACTTTTTACTCTCATACGTCTCATCTTTGCGTGAAGCATCCATTTATTTAAACTCCCATAAGAAAAATACGGCCGGTTAAAAATAATGCATTAATAAATATTAATTAAGATCAAGCTGCAAGCTTGTAAAAAAGCAGTATTAATTCTATGGATTGGTGTTCTTTTTGTCAAGACATTGAAAAGAGTTGAAAGAGGGGCAATTTTAGCTAGACAGCATCCGGTATGCTTTTCAAAAACCGATATTAACGCCGATCATGAAAGGAATATAGCCTTCTCTGTTTATATTTACAATTCCTATCTGAGCTCCAATTAATTTCCTGGCGGAATTGAACAAACCGATCTGTACGCCAACAACTTCATCGGCAAAATTTACAAGGCCAACCTGTGCGCCAATGACATGACCTTTAGAGTAATTTGCAAAAGTTGCCGTCTGTAAACCATACATAATTTCTTCAGTCCTGCTATAAAATACCCCTGCTTGTAAACCCATCATTACCGAGGATCGGGTCATAATGATTCCGCTTTGTATGCCATAGATATCATCATTATAACCTGAAATGAAGTTGCATGCAATCCCTGTAATAATAAAATCTTTAGGAATAATCTGAATATTTTCCAAAATTGCTATCTGAATAGGGAAAATTTTATGGTGAAATTTTCCTGAATTTTCATTCTGGTTTTCTTCTGCCTTCGGTTTTTGTGATTGTTCCTGGGCTGCTTTTGAAGAAGACTCTGCTGAATTATCTCGTGCAGGAGTTTCCTTAATGCCCTGATATTTCTGAACTATTTTAATGGCTATATCAGGGATTGTTTTTAAAATACCCCTAATCGAGTCAGCCGAGCCCTGCTCAATTATATCTATCACACCGGTTGACGTATCAATTACCTTAACAACCAGGATAAATTTATTGTCAATTTTTGAAATTGAGCCGGTAATAATTTTGTCCGCTTCAGCCAGCTTTCCAATGCGTGTAATTTCGCTATCGGTAACGCCGGATAACTGCAGTTTCTGTTCTTCAATGATTTTTGAAAGATATGCCCTCTCGACAATAGTAAAATATTTCTGTTTGAGCAGCTCGGTTTCCAGCATCTCGGAAAAAGTCACAGTGTCAAGGTTTTCATCATTGATCCTGGATATTATATCAAGAACTGCAATTTTAATTATCGTATCGGCAGCAAAAACCTGGCAAGACAATATTATTAAAAAAACAAAAACAAAAAGGAACAATTTCTTCATAAATCCATACTCCCATAATATTATACTTCTTTTATCATATCATTCTTTTTAATTATTTTCAACAAGCGTCCCGCTTGATAAATATAAAGTATTCGTAAGGAATTCTGTCAGTATTAAGTATTACGCCTGTTAAAAATAATATATGTATCCCGGCGTTGCAATATCCATAGCTAAATTCCATAATGATATTTCTCTTTACCAGCCAGCCGAAACACCACAGAATGTTCCTTATAATAATTGCTCCCATAATTTTCCTTCATTAATTTAAGAAAGGAAGTTACTTGGAATTTTTTATCAAAGATAAAGCTTTTCTTACCGCGTCCACGGCATCGGAAGCATAATTGGCTCCTATACTGTCTGCAAAGTTTCTTGTTACCGCGGCGCCACCTATCATAACCGGGTATTTCAATCCCTGTTTTTTCATAAGCTCCATAAATTCCTTCATTTTAGGCATCGTTGTTGTCATAAGCGCTGATAAACCTATAATGTCAGGTTTATATTTTACAGCCTCTTCCAATATTTTATTATTAGACACATCTTTCCCAAGATCAATCACATCCAGCCCATGATTCTTCAACATTAAAACCACAATGTTTTTCCCGATATCATGAACATCTCCTTTAACGGTTGCTATAAGAACTTTTCCCTTCGGTTCATTATTCTGCTCTCTTAAAATCGGTTCCAGAATTTTAAAAGCCTCTTTCATTGTTTCAGCCGAAAGCATAAGCTGGGGAAGGAAATAAGTCCTCTTATCATAAAGAAAGCCGACCTGGGTTATAGCGGGAATCAGATAATCGTTAAGAATTTTGTAAGCATTTATTCCGTTATCCAGCGCGGATTTTACCCTTTCAGTAATCACCTCTTTATTCCCTTTTAAAACAGCCTGGTATAATTTATTTTCAATGGTGTCAACACCCGTATCTACAGGTACTTCAAAACTCTCCTTCTTAGTATTTTTTTCTTTAATTGACTGTGACGGTGATATATTTGGTTTCCCGGAATAAAGCCTGATATATTCCTGTGAATTTTTGTCCTTACCGAGCAGAACATCTGAAGCCCTGACAAGCCCCATCAATTCCTCATCAAACGGATTAACGATTGCCGATGTCAGGCCATTTGCTATAGCCATTGAAAGAAAGCTCCGGTTCACATACCCTCTTGCAGGTAGACCGTAAGAAACATTGGATAAGCCGATCGTTGTAAAAAGGCCCAGTTTTTCCCGGAATAATCTTAAAGTCTTCAGGGTTTCTGCTGCCCCATCCTGCTCAGCACTGACTGTTAAAACAAGCGGATCCGCAAGGATATTCTCTCTTGAGATACACTCTTTTTCAGCTTGCTCAATAATCTTCTGCATCAATTTAACCCTGGCTTCGGCTGTTTTTGGAATACCGTTTTCATCGATGGGCAAAGCAATAAATGCTGCACCGTATTTACGGACATCTTTTAATAAAGCAAGACGGTCTGATTCCGCCGAAATCGAATTCAAAAGCGGTTTACCCGGATAAAGCTTTATTCCGAGCCTCGCCGCCTGAGAGTTCGAAGAATCTATTGAAACCGGAATCTGAACCCCTGTTGAAAGAACTTCAATGCCTTTCGATACCAGAGCGCTTTCATCCGCGCCGGGAATTCCCATATTCATATCAAGTATTCCGGCACCGGCCTTTTCCTGGCTTAAAGCTTCTTCTTTAAAAAGCTGGTACCTGTTTTCAATAATATCCGTAGCAAGGCTTTTTCTGGCCGTCGGGTTCAATCTTTCTCCAATTACGGTAAAAGGAAAGTCAAATCCTATTTTATGCATAATATAGCGGCTGGATATTTTTAGTGAGGCCGGTTCTACATTTTCATGCTTAAGATAAGATTTCTGTTTTAATATTGAATCCCTCATAACTTTGATATGCTCCGGAGTAGTTCCGCAGCAGCCGCCGATTACATTAACACCGAGTTCCGCCATTTTGACGGCTGAGATTGCAAAGCTTTCCGGTGATTCGTTAAAAACCGTTTTCCCTTCAAAAAGTCTCGGCATGCCGGCATTAGCCTGGGCTATTATGGGAATAGAATATGAACCCTTAATTTTATCAATCACATTGAGCATATCTTCCGGGCCAGTTCCGCAGTTAGTACCGATTATATCGACTCCAAGTCCTTCCAGAGTGGTAAAAGCAGCATCAGGCAGGCTTCCAGTCACCATCCTTCCATCCTTCTCAAATGTAACGCTTGCTATAACGGGAAGATTGCATACCTCTCTGCAGGCAACGATTCCGGCTTTTAATTCAAGTATGTCGATATGGGTTTCAAAAATAATACAGTCTGCACCTGCTTCTGCAAGAGCCTCTATCTGTTCTTTATATATATCAGCCATTTCATCAAAACTCATACTGCCGAGAGGACTGACAAAAACTCCTGTGGGTCCGACATCGCCGGCTACAATAGCCCTGCTTCCAGCGGCTTTTTTTGCCAGTAAAACAGCAGCATTATTAATTTCCTTAATACGGTTTTCCAGTCCGTAATGCGACAGTTTTATCCGGTTTCCACCAAGGGTATTGGTGATTATCAAATCGCATCCCGCTTCAATATATTCTCTATGTATTCCTGTTATAACATCAGGATTGGTTAAATTCCATAATTCAGGGCAGTTTCCATCCTTCAGGCCGTATTTCTGAAGAAAAACCCCCATCGCACCATCACTGAATACAATCCCATTTTTTAACTTGTCATAAAATTCTTTCCATATCATTTTCAATCTCCCAGGTCATCACTTATTTTTTTATAAACCTCGCCGCGAATTGTAGAAGTCTCATTCAATAATTGATGTTTTCCATTTGTAATAAATATTATATTAGCCTGCATAAATTTTTTTTGTAGAAAAGAAATATTATATCTCCAGTCCACCACATTGTCTTTTGCCCCCTGGATTACTGTAATAGTTTCATCAAATTGGGGGTATGCTTCCACGTTGTCATTCCAGTTAAACAATGCTTTGACCCACTTTACCCGAATAAATTTCCCCTGCAGTGGATCATGTTCCTGAACAAAATCGATATAATTTGTATCCGAAGAAATATCGCTGGCAAAAAATATCGGAATACCTCCGATAACCGGGCTTAAAACAGAATAAGCGAATTTTGAAAGTTCCCATTTGTCCGATCGGATAAGCGGCGATATCATTATTATTTTATCAAATAAATCCGGATTTTGATGTAAATATTCTATCAAAACCGCGCAGCCCGTGCTATGTCCTATAAAATAATACGGGCCGGTATAACGGTTAGTTATGATACTTACAAATCGCATAAAAACACGCAAATATTTTGAAAAATCATCTATTGAACACCGTTCTCCTTCTGAAAGCCCATGACCTGGCAGATCAAACATTGCGATATTAAATTTTTCACCCAGTAGATATTCAGCAATATATCCCAAATTTCCAGAATGTTCCAGATAGCCATGGAGTAGGATTATTGTGCCTTTCGCTCTTTCCGGTTTCAATACATGAGCAAAAATCTTCATCTGTCCCGAATCAAACCATCCGGAATCATGTAAAATTCCCTGAAAATTCATTCCATAATAATCCAGGTAATTCCTAAAATCATTCCGGAAAGATTCTTCGGACTGTTCCTTTTCGAAATCGGCTAAACCCTGTTCTTTTTGCAGTCTTAATACCGATGCGAGCCGATCATCATTATTTGTAATTCCAAAACTTATTGTATGGATTGAAATAATCGCCACTATTAGTAATTCCGGTTTCATTTTTGAACATCCTGTTGTTTATTAAAAGAATAAATTATAATAATTATTGCAGGAATAATCAAGCGTTAAGCTTTATACAATCATTAATTCTTGATTGTCTTTAGGGAATGTTGTAAAATAAACTCTCTTATAAAGAGCCAGTAGGTAAAGAAACGTACTATCCCCCCAGCAAGCTGCCGGGTATTATAAATGCAGAATAGCAGGAAGCCACCCTTCGACCTGTCTGCCACCAGGCAGGCAAGCTCAGGGTGACGGTCTATTCGTCATTCTGAGCCTATCGAGTAATTAAAGCCGGGATAAACTCCGTAAACTGCGAGGAATAATTCCCTGGTCAAGCAGCCTGCCCTGAGCATGCAGACTGTGTGAAAACTCGGCTTTTTGAAGCGTAATTCTATATTTTCCGTTTTGTAACTTCTATAAATACATAATGAAAAATTGTTTTCACACAGTCTGATGATGAAGGGGCACGCTTGTTGAATAGAGGCAAATGTGGATTTAATACCAATCATTCATAGAAACAAATATATCTGTGAAGCTATTGAATTAACAAAAAAATACAAAAGACAGTCTTTATATGTCTCCTCAGGAGCTATAGCGCAAACGGTATGGAATGCAATTTTTAATAATCAGCCGGAATACGGAATCGATGATATCGATATTGTTTATTTCAACAATACGGATCTAACGGAAAATAATGAAATTGAAACTTATAAAGAAATCAGGAAATATTTATCCGATGTACCAATTAAGGTTGATGTGAAGAATCAAGCAAGAGTGCACTGTTGGTATGAAGAAAAATTCGGATATGCTATCAGCCCTGTATTATCGATTGAAGATTCCATAGGACGATTTCCGACAACTTCTACAGCAATAGGTATTCATTACGAAACTAAGAATGAGTATAATATAATAATTCCTTTTGGAACCGATGATTTATTTTCCGGAATTATCAGAGCCAATAAGAAGCAAATAACAAAGGAAATATATGAAGAAAAAGCTCAAAAATGGAAGAAGAAATGGCCGGGACTAAGAATCATCGACTGGTAAAAATTCAGTAAAATGAAGTTTTCTAATAATCGCTTAACCTGTCAAATTATAATTAAAGGAAAAATTATGTGCAAAGAAATTTTATTTATTTCAGCAGTTTTACTCTTTCATATTAATGCATTTTCAATTGAGATTATCGATCACATTACCACAAATACCGTCAAGCTGGAACTGATAAAAGAATACTGCAGGGAACATTATGGAATCGACAGCTATGAATTGAAAGCGCCAAAAATGATTGTGATACACTATACAGAAATTCCTGATTTGAATGAGTCCATCAAGTATTTTTCACGAGACATGATATCGGCTGATGAACCTTATGATTATAGGCATGGCAGGGTAAATGTCGGGATACATTTCATGATTGACTTAAACGGCGATATTCATTCTTTTTATCCTGCCGGTATCATTGCAAGGCATACGATAGGGTACAATTATACTTCCATCGGCATTGAAAATATCGCTTTAAACGAATCCTCACTCACTGAAAAACAGCTCGAATCAAACGCGGAATTAATTCAATACCTCGCTAAAAAATACCCGACCATTGAGTATCTTATAGGCCATCTTGAATATAACAGGAAGGATCTTCCGCATTACAAGCTTTTTCGAGAACTTGACAGGTCATATTACCCGCCGTTAAAACAAGATCCGGGCGCGGATTTTATGAAGAAACTCCGTAAGTATTTATCGAAACATTATGGACTGTCTTTTAAAGAATAGAGCAAGAATAACTGCGAGAATTTAGCCGCTAATATCACTAATTAACACGAATTGGTATCAATTAGTGCAACTTGTGGTGAGCTTACCGAAGCCATTCGTGGCATATGTTAATACTGAAAAGCAGGGTCAAGCGGGATGGAAAAAATATTTTAGAAATTTCCTTTTTTAATAAAAAACCAGGTATAATTTATTATGAAGGGAAATTACTTATGCTTCTAAAAAACCAAAACTTTTTTGACTACCTTATAATTCAGTTCGGTATGGCTATGCAGAATGAAGACACCCCGCAGGTATTGAATGTTTTTTTCCTATCAGTTTTAAATGAAATGATTAAAGTAAAAGCATTGAGCAGTATTAGAAAGGAAGACATCATAATGGATAAAGATAATAAACTGTTTATTCTAACTCAACTGACCGATTTATCCCAATCAAAATTGATTGTAAACAGGCTGAAAAAAGGGTTCCCGGAAATTAAATCAAGCCTCATAATCCCAATGAACATTAAGCTCAAAAAAAATGATATAGTTTCAAACCTTAATGATCTATTAAATCTTGACACAACCGATTATGAAATTGAGATTTTTGACTGGAAACATAAAAAGAGAAATAATTGGATTAAACCGGGAATTCCCATAAATAAAGCCAGCAATTCCTGATCAAACATACCCGCATTTGAGATATACCATTGGCAATTTCAGACGATATGATAAACTATATTCTAAAAGGAGATTTCCATTGAAATGGAGATATCTGTTATTTTATTTGACTTTATTCCTGCCAGTTTTTATTTTTCATTCCTGCACTAAAAGCGTCGTCCCGAAGAAAGAGGAAATAGCCCCATCCGTTAACACAAATATGTATATTGAGGAATTGTCTGGTGAAACTAATAAAGAGAAGAAACTAAGCATTTTGATCCTTCCTTTGGATAACAAAACCGACAAAATAAATTTTCCGAATTCGGAGCTCGTCAAAACAATTATTTTCCGTTCCCTTTATTCATTTATAGGCTTTATTCCCTCGCTGGATATACCTGATGAAGCTGTTCTGAGGGAGATTAGGTTTGATCCGGATAACCCTTCGTTGATTGCCAGAAAATACAATGCCGATTTTATTATTTATGGTAGCTATAATCTAGTAAAAAAGGATAATGAACCTCAAGCGAGTGTCCATTTAAGGATTTGGAGCAGGATTTCCGGAAAAATGAATGAAAAAATCTTTAACACTCCGACTGATGTTTCCATATTTGACTCTATTGACAATATGATCGCTGATAGTGTTAAGATTATATTAAATGAAGAAATGAAAACAGCTTCCATCCATTTCGGCGATTTTAAGGTGAGAAAAGAACCTTATCTATTAATGATTAACAATAAAGTCCTTTCGGTTATTTCCAATGATTCTTTTACCCTCAGTCTGAAAATATTATCCGAAATGAATTACCAGGTTATTTTAAAAAAGCAAGATGATAATACCACGGCTCTGAATATTATGGTAAATTTAAAGCCCGGGGAGAACACCAATATATCCTTTGCTTCCCTTAAGCCTTATAATGGGGAAAAAACGGATTTAATAGTTTGGATCTCGTCTGACCTGGATAATACTTATAAACCATTGATTTATGAATTTCAAAAAATTTATCCCAATATTAATGTGAATGTTACGGCAAGAGAAAAAAACAAACTCCATACCCTTCTTCAGGAGATTCAGGATAAAGGAGGAGATTTTCCCGATGTGGCTTACATTGAAGATACTCCCTACTCAAAATTGACCGGCGGGGGGTATTTTGAAAACCTGCTGGAATACCCATATAATGCCGGAGATTATAAAAAGGATATAGCGCCGTATGCATGGTATAAAGCCTCGTTTAATCCGGAAATTTTATACGGCCTGCCGATATATGCGAATCCTGCATACGTTTATTATAAGCCGGATGTCTTTGAAAAACTGGGATTAAGGATTGAACAATTGAAGACAATTGATGATCTTTATGAGGAAGGTAAAAAAACTGCCAAAAGCGGGTATTATCTTTTTTCCCATGTCCGTCAGATTTTTAATATGATTATTCTATCATCGGAACAAAGGTACTTTAATACGAATGGGAAACCGGATTTGAAAACATCCAGAATTAAAGCGGCTTTTGAGTGGTCGAAAAAATTCAGGGATGCCGGTTTGGACGCTAATGTTGAGGATTGGTCAACGGAATGGATAAAAATGATTCAAGATGGCAGGATAGTTTATTGTATCCAGGGATCATGGTTTTTAGGGTTGCTGCAATATTGGTTAGCGCCGAAGGAATTGGGAAAATACAGGATAGAAGAGCCCCCATCCTTAAAAAAAGGTGAAAAGCAAATGTTTTTCAACTTGGGGGGAACATACATGGTAATTCCAAAAAAAAGCAGCAATAAACCTGCATCTTGGGAATTTATCAAATTTATGATCTTTAGGGACAGCAGTAACTCTATAGGAATTTCATCATATATGCCTTCCTGGACGAACATTTCATTGAAAAGCTTAGAGAACTATCTTGGAAACCAGAATTTAAAAGAAATTTGGTTTACAAACGCCCTTAAAATATACCCGATTTATTCAACCCCTTATGATTCAATAGCCTATTCTATTTTAAACAAGGCCCTGGACAATGTGCTCGCCGGAAAAAAGGATGTCAATAAAGCAATGGATGACTCTCAGAAAGAGCTTGAAGCGGCGATAAAATCCGGTAAAAAATAGAAAGCTAATACAACTTTATTTTTTATTTTCTGTATTTTTATCTAAAATTATAATAAACTATCCTTCTGTAAAATATCTTGCATTGAATTTAAAAAGGGGCTTTTATTGAAAGTTTCAATAATTATCCCGGTATATAAAGGAGCCGGTTTTCTTTCGGTATTATTATCAAAATTAAGTGAGCAAAATTATAAGGATTACGAGCTAATTGTTATAGATTCCAGTTCCCCAGATGATTCAGCTTTAATTGCTGCCTCATTTAATGCCAGAGTAATAACGATAAAAAAACAAGATTTCGACCATGGTGGGACAAGGAGTTTGGGCGGCAAAGAATCGCAAGGCGATGTAATAATTTATTTGACCCAGGATGTTATTCCATTTGATAATAACAGTATAGGAAATATTCTGAAACCTTTTAATGCAGAATTAAAGGACACAACACCAACCGGCGCAGTTTATGGAAGACAGATAGCACATTTGAATGCGACTCCTTTTGCCGCCCATTCAAGGCATTTTATTTATCCGGAAAATTCCTATACAAGGGTTCTGGCGGATAAAGATAGATTTATGATTAAAACCGCTTTTTTATCAAACTCATTTTCAGCATACAGCCGCAAAGCAATGAATGAAATAGGCTGGTTCAAATCAAATTTAATTACAACCGAAGATACATATGCAGGCGCAAAAATGCTTGCTGCCGGGTATAAAATCATATATGCCGCCGACGCGGTTGTTTATCACTCTCACAATTATTCCATTAAAGATGAATTTCAGCGTTATTTTGACATCGGTTCATTCCACAGGAACGAGGATTGGATATTCAGGGATTTCGGCAATGCGGATGATGAAGGATTCAGGTTTGTACTTTCTGAGTTTAAATTTCTTATTAAAATAAAAAAATATCTGTATTTACCAGAATTTTTTATTCGAAATTTGTTAAAATTCATAGGCCACCGGCTGGGATATCATTATAAAATCCTTCCAAAATGGCTGATTCTGAGGCTCGGTAAACAAAAAAACTGGTGGTCAAAAAATTTGAAAAAGTTGACTTAATTCTGGAAATGGATTATTTTTAATTGTTGGTAAAATTGAAAAAAAGTGGATAATTCATGCCGGTTTTTCAACTGAACAAAGAAATCGTTTTTCCTCCGGTAAGGTTAACAGAAGAAAGCGGTATTCTGGCTATCGGCGGTGACTTATCGCCTGAGAGGCTGATTTTAGCATATCAATCGGGGATATTTCCATGGTTTAACAAGGGAGACCCGATAATATGGTGGTCGCCGGATCCCAGATTCGTATTGTATCCGAGCGAAATCATCATTTCAAAAAGCATGAAAAAAGTAATTAACCAGAAACGTTTTTTAATTACATTTGACAGGAATTTCCGGGATGTTATAACTGCATGCAGCAAGCCCAGAAAAAAGCAGAGGGGAACCTGGATCACAGACGAAATGCTTGAAGCTTACTGCAGGCTCCATTCAATGGGTTTTGCTCATTCCGTTGAAGCCTGGTATGAAGATCATCTTGCGGGAGGACTTTATGGTGTTTCGCTTGGAAGATGTTTTTTCGGAGAATCAATGTTTTCGGAAATAAGTAACGCATCAAAGGCCTCATTGATTTCGCTGAACAGCATATTATTGGAACTGAAATTTTTGGTAATTGATTCACAGGTTTATACGGATCATCTTGCAAGTATGGGAGCAAGGGAAATCCCCAGGGAAGAGTATATGGTTTTACTTAAAAAAGGCCTGCGATATCCAACAATAAGGGGTAATTGGGGGAAAATATTTTCCTGAAAATAATTATACTTCATTATGCATATAATAATTAAATTTTCGACTTAATTTCCTATAATGGATTTTTATTTTAGTTGGGTGTATAATATAAGTTATAAAATTTACTTGTAGTAGAATAAAGAGGTTATAAATGAAAGTCGGGAATATTTCCACAATTATAGATTATTCAATACTATATTTTCATAAGTTTAATAATTTCATCATAAAAAATAATTTTAAAACCGATTTCGGTTTCACTATGAGCCAGAAAAATCATGCTTTTGTCGTCCAAAAGCATGATGTTTTTGAATACAGGCAGATAATAAAACAGTTCACCCCGGTATCGAATGTACTTTCGTTTGAAGAAAAAAAATTTATATTACTGCTACTCGGAGCCAGTCTTTACGGACAAAACGGCATTAACATCTGGCAGGCCACATGCTTTTTTCATCGTCTGCCCTATCTGGCTATGAAGTCCCTCGGGCGGATACTCGATCCGAACGGAGGGTTTTTGAAAAGCGGAATGGTGATGTTCCAGGAAACGGATTTTCTTGGAACCGCTCTTTCCATTGAAGATATCGCAAATTTTTACAATAATCGCAAGGTATTTTTGTCGCCTTTTGCGCTTAATTCCCTTTTCAGCAATTTTACGGGAAAAAGCTTATATGGAATCACAAGTTATACACTTTCTAACAAATATAAAAATGTTGATTCTCTTCTTAATGATATAACAAGCATCATGAAATATATTTTCTTTTTATCCAATTTTTACAAGGTAAACTATGCTTATTCATCATTAAAAGAGGATATTTACAATAAGGGAGATTTTGCAAAAACCCTACGCTGGTTTAAAAAAAATATAATACATTCCGGCTTAAAAATCCCAATGATCGAGTTTCTAAAGAACAATAATTTTTCTAATGTGGAATTCATAATACTTCTGTACTTTATCTTTAAAGTTGTCATAGCGAAGGAGTTTATAATAAACAACATTGAGGAAGTTCTTTCCAGCCTGGCTTTTATACCATCACAGATAAAAAAGATACTTGTATGTTTTTCTAAAGAGAGCATTTTCGTAAAAGAAGAATTCATTGGACAGGCTGATTATTACCCGGGCTATCCGTTTGACGATATCGAGGACGATGACATTGAATCCAGGCAGAATGCCGAGGATGATAACGAATTTATGGGAATACCCTCGGATTATAATTCCATTTCAATATCAAAAGACAAGATATATTACCTCATATTTTCGGAAACAAAAAATAAAAGTAATAAATTATTAAATCAGATTGAAAATACCGAAAAAATTCCCGACAACGAGGCGCAAATTTCGGAAAATCAAAAAAATCGAGGTTTATTTGAGATCATTGTACCGAAAGTTACTATAAAGAATGTCATTCTGGATGATGATGTAAAACGCGAACTAATAGGAGCCGTTGATCTTACCAAAGCTATCGACACGATGAAAAAGTGGGGAATAAAGCCTAATCTTGCTTCAAGCTCTTTCGGCTCCATAAAGATCCTGCTTTACGGCGCGTCAGGCACAGGCAAGACTATAACGGCGCAGGCTCTTGCTGGTGAAGCGGGAGCGGACCTGTTCAAGGTAGACGCGAGCAATCTTGTCAGCTCCTGGGTAGGCGAAAGCACCAAGAATGTAAAGAGGGTTTTTAAGGAATTTTATAAGTATTCCAGGGCTTCTAAAAAAAGAATTTTCCTTTTCATGAATCGAGGCCGATCAGCTTTTAAGCGCCAGAGGCGCCGTTATGCAGGCCGCCGATAAGGAATATAACCAGATGCAGAACCTCCTACTCGAAGAACTGGAGAATTTTGACGGAGTTTTCATCGCGACAACAAACCTGGTTGATCTTTTCGACTCCGCATGGAATAGAAGATTCAATATCAAAATAAGGTTCGATGTCCCAAAATACGAAACCCGGTTAAAATTATGGAGTGTCCATATATCCGACAGAATGCCGCTGGATAAGGATGTGGATTTCCGGAAACTTGCGGAATATGAGCTTGCCGGCGGCTCGATTGCAAACGCGGTCTATAATGCAGCAAGGAAAGCCGCACTTAAAGACGGTGAATTAAAAACCGTTTCTCAGCAGGATTTTATAGAAGCAATCATGAATGAGCTTAAATCCCATATCGGTTCAAAGGGAACAAGGGTGGGCTTCAATCAATGAAAATCGCCGTAGCCGGCGGCATAGGTATCGAAAACTCGTTGATAAATAATCTTAAAGGGCATAAAGTTTATCTGGTAGGATGTTTATTTAATATTCAGAAAGAAAAATTTGTCCCGCCCCAGGATGTGGAATTCACCGCTGAGTATATCACGCATAATTACCGCACAATCTTTTCTGATTTTGACCTTTTTATTGATATTACAGATAATCTGAAATCCAAGTTCCTAATAAATGATTTCGCGGTTAAATATCAAAAGAATTCAATTATTTTATTTTATGATGCTTCCTGGAAAGTTTTTATCGGATCACCTCAAAACGCCTGTCTGCATTGTATTCTGTCCTATAAAAAACCTGATCCGCCATTTCTTTTACCTCAAATTCCGGAAGAAAAATTTTACAGCATAGTAAAAAGATATCTGGAACTCCCAAAAAAAGAGAGTTTTCTCTTTGATCTGGAAAAAGATTCAGAAAAAATCGTCTTAAAAACCGATAATTGCCCGGTTTGCGGACAAAATGGCGGTCATTACTATTTTATAAACGGGGAAACAGCTGACATTGTATCCGTTTCCTGCGGTGACAATTCGGTTTCTATTACACCGATGAATGAGGTTACCATAGATTTGAAGCAATACAGGGAATATTTTATCAGTCAGAATAAAAAAAATGACCAGTGTCTTTTCCAGCCCAATGAGATCAAGATCATAAAAGAAAACCCTTTCTTTCTCGAATTTCGGATTGCTCATATTAACGCGGTTTTATTCCGGCAGGGACGGCTTGTCGTCAAGGGAACAAAAGATAAAAGCACAGCCCAGTTTATTTACCGAAGATATATAGGCGGATAGCAAATCTTGATTATCATAAAACCTTATTTGCATAAATGTCGGTAATTTGATAAAATAATAAACCTAAAATTATTCACCAGGAGAATTATATGCCGGTATTTGAGGTTTCAGAATATCAAAGCAGAATTCAAAAATTTCAGAAAATTATGAGTGAAAATAATATTAAACTCGCTGTATTTAACCAGAATGCCGATCTTTTTTATTTCACCGGTTCGGTTCAGCCACTGTATTTATTAATTCCCGCGGCAGGGAAACCAGCAGTTTCCGCCAGGAAAGCAGTCAAACGTATTAAAGAAGAAGCAGGATTCATTGACCTGGAATTTTTTAACAATTCAAAAGATCTGTTTAAGATCTTAGGCAAATTCAATGTCAGAAAAGGTGAAAAGATCGGATTCACTTATGATACGACAAGTTTTGCTACCGTCAGCAGGATACTTCAATATTTTCCGGAAGCAGAAAGTACTGATATTTCCTGGGAATCCAGGTTTTTAAGGTGTATAAAATCCCCCTCAGAAATTGGATATATTAAAGAAGCCGGCAATGTTATAAAAAAATTACCGGAACTTGTTATGTCGCATTTTAAGCCCGGAATGACCGAATTGGAATTAAGCGTTGTAATAGAATCCTTCCTGCGTTTAAACGGAGACGGCGGTATTCATAACCGCCAGGAAGCCGTGAGGCTTCTTGCCGGACTTTGCTCATCAGGTGTGAACAGCCTTACAGGTTCCAAGTTTGACGGTATTTGCGGAGGCGCCGGCATATCGCCAGTAACCCCTTACGGCGCTAGTATGACACGTATTGAAAAAAATATACCGGTTATAATTGATTACGCATTCTCATCAAACGGTTATCATGTAGACCAGACAAGGATGTTCAGCTGGGGGAAACCGTCTGACACGGTTTTAAAAGCATATAATGCAATGCTTAAAGTTGAGGAAGCCGTATTCGAAAGTTTGAAACCCGGTACAACCTGGACTTCCGTATATGAAAAATCTCTGAAGAAGGCCGAAGAATTGGGTTATGCGGAAATCTTTATGGGTTTGGGACAGGAGAAAGTCAAATTTGTTGGACATGGAGTAGGCCTTGAACTCGACGAACCGCCATTATTAGCCCCGAAAATGGATTACACCATTGAGAAAGGAATGGTCATAGCCATTGAACCAAAAGTAGCAATTCCGGATACCGGAATAATCGGTATTGAGGATACTGTTATTATAGGGGAAAACGGAATTGAAAACATCACGGATTGCCCGAACGACTGGCTGGTTTTCGAAGAGGCATGATTCCCCCAACCCCTCCTACCCTTCGATGAACTCAGGGACCAAGGAGGGGTTCACTGAAAAATGAGTTAAGATTTGATAACTATTACCGACCGTTTCTAATTGCATTAATAACTCATTGTTATAAAATAGGATAGGATGCCAATAAAACATTGTTTATTAAACATTTTAATATTTATGCTGATTTTCAGTAAACCCAAGGACGGGAGTTTAGTTGGAGTGAGGTATTATGAAAAAAATATTATTCTGTTGTTTCTTAATGATGATAGGAATTGCTTGCCATGGCGAGAATATTTCAAACAAAATTTCCGATCCCGGGGAAAAAACATATGTCAATCCCATTTTTGATAATTCAGAAGATGCATCCGGTCATTTCGATATGAGCGAAATTATTGTCTATGGTTTTTCACATGATGGTCCCGATGAAGATGATCCCCAGGTTTATGAGAAGCTCATCCCGGATATGGGGATGCGTTTATGGCATGCCGGCTGGGGAGACTCCACTCCGGCTTCAAGATATAATTTAGAATTTTTAAACAAATGCCGCAAAAAAAACATTGTTTTCATGGGAGGCCTGAATGGATCCTCGCTTTACAGAAGTGATGCTGATGATGAAAGAGAATTTCAAGACTGGTCAACGCTGGATGCGGAAGGAAATCCTGTCGTGCATACAGAATTGGATAACAGCTATAATAAAAATATGCGGAGAGCTTCTATAGCAAATCCGAAATACCGAGAGCATCTTATGAAAAAAATCCGGATGCAGATTGATCTGGGAGCGGATGGGATAGTCATTGATGAGGCCGATGCCGACGGGTATTATGGCAGCAGTAAATATCATTTTAATGGAAATGAAGGTTTTGATGATTATTTTATTGCCGACTTTAATCTTTATCTAATGAATAAGTATCCGGATTATCATAAAGAGGACTGGATTAATAAGTTTAAAATGACAGGGGACAATATCATCAAATCCGATGTACCATATAATGATCTGAAAAATAATTTTAATTACAGAAAATATCTTCAGGATCATGACTGGGCTACAGATCCCAGAAACAGAGGCTGGGGCGGAAAAAATTGCTCTGCTAACCCCCTGGCGAAAGAATGGGGAAATTTCCCCGCTTCGTCGCGTCTTGTCTTAGACGATCCTGATTTTCTTAATAAAGCCATACGGCTTTACTGGAAGGAGATCGTACTGGAGATACGAAAATACGCGAGGGAAAAATATAACAAGGAAATCATAGTTACAGCCAATGGGATCTTTCCTTATGTGGATATGAACCAGTTCGGACTGTGGAACTATAATCAGGATGACAATGGCAAAGAAGCTGATTATATGCCTGTGACAGGTGACGGCCATCTGAATGGCTCAAAATCCTTAATGAAAATATTCAAGTCTCTTTACCGGAGAAACCGTGATGTCGCGGGTAATGTCCCGATGGTCCTGTTTCTGGATTGGCCGACAAAATTCATCGGCGATTACTACAAATTATCCATTCCGGAAAAGGAAGATTTCTGGCAAATATATGTACCTGAGGCTTATGCCTGCGGATTGTTTTACGCTTTTCACCTGAGGACATGTTATAACGTTGAACCGAGTGCGACACAATCCGGCGTGATTGATTTTATGTCACAGTATGCCCAATTTTACAAAAATAATAAGGAAATTTATAAAAACGCGGTTGACGCCGATATAAGCGCAGCTGTCAGTGCTGAAAATGTAGAATATAACATAATGAAACAGATTTCTAAAAAGCGATTCCTGGTGCACCTTATCAATCATAATTACAATAAGCGGATTGTTCCAAAATCCGGTTTTACAGTCACCGTTAATACTGAAATTGTGCCTGTATCCATCCAGTTGGTTTCTCCGGATCTTAAAGAAATGCAGAATGTGGAATTTTCATGCTCTAACAGCCAGGTGGTTATGAATATTAAATCCATTAAATACTATAACATATTGTTAATAAATTGGTAAATAAACTAAGCTCAGTGCAAGCGCTGCGGGGTATTGACAGTCTATTCGTTATTCTGAGCCTTTCGAGTAATTAGAGCCCCGGGATAATCTCCGTAAACTGCGGGGACCATACCCGGGTCAAGCGTCACGCTTGTTAAATATTCAGGCTGGAATAAAAAAGTTTAGCAGGGTATGAATGGAAATTAACATTATAAATATGGGAACCGTAGAATATCAGGAAGCCCTGAACCTGCAGGAATATTTACTGGAAAAAAGGCAGAAGGATCAAATCAACGACACACTGATTCTCCTGGAACATCCGCCAGTAATCACCCTTGGCAGAAGGGGAAAAGAATCGAACATACTCGCAGGTAAAGACTTTCTTGAAAGCCGGGGTGTAAAAGTTTATAATATCAGCCGCGGCGGCGATGTAACATATCATGGCCCGGGCCAGATTACAGGATACATAATAATGGACTTAAAAAAGTCAGGCGGCGACATAAGGAAATTTGTCGGTAAAATTCAGGATGTTTTCATAGAATTACTAATGAATGAATTTGAAATAAACGCGCATTCTGGTGAAAATACCTACACCGGTGTCTGGGTTGATAATGAAAAAATCACGGCCATAGGAATTTCCGTCCATCATGGAGTGACAATGCATGGATTCGCTTTTAATGTAAACACAAACCTTGATCATTTTAAATGGATAAACCCCTGCGGAATCACCGATAAAGGAGTTACATCCCTTAAGAAACTGACCGGTAAAGAACAGGATATAAATTACATTAAAGAACTGGCAACCAGGTATTTCTGCAAAGTTTTCGATAAAAAACCGGTAATAATTCCGTCTTCGGAAATCAAGGATTTAAACCCTATAAACCGGGGCTTAATATGAATAATCCGAAACCGGACTGGTTAAAGGTCAGAATAAAAGCCGGTGGTGAATTACAGGAAGTTGAAAGCTTAATTTCCCGCCTGTCGCTGAATACAGTGTGTTCAGAGGCCAACTGCCCTAACCGGATGGAATGCTTCAGCCTGAAAACTGCGGCTTTTTTGATAATGGGAAATATCTGCACAAGAAACTGCGCCTTCTGCAATGTCGGGAAAGGCAGCCCTTTTCCGTTAAATCGGGATGAACCTGATTCGATTGCTCTTGCCGTTAAAGAATTAAAGCTTAAGCATGCGGTTATTACATCCGTAACACGGGATGATTTACCCGACGGAGGAGCCATTCACTTTACATCGGTTATTTATAAAATTAAATCGCTTATTCCTGAGACAACTATCGAAGTTCTTATACCCGATTTTAAAGGAAATCGTGAAGCACTTAAATTAGTAATTCAGGCAAAACCCGATATTCTGAACCACAATATTGAAACAGTTCCGAGGCTTTACCCGGAAGTCCGTCCGATGTCGGATTATGCCAGATCGCTTGAATTATTAAAGAACGCTAAAGAAATCGATGCCGGTATTCACACTAAATCCGGGATTATGGGTGGAATGGGAGAAAAAGAGAACGAGATTATAGAAGTGATGAAAGATTTGAGGAATTCAGGCTGCGATATGCTTACAATCGGACAATACCTCGCCCCTTCTAAAAAGCACCACCCGGTAATCGAATATATACATCCTGATATTTTTGAAAAATATAAAACCATCGGTTATGAGATGGGGTTTATTCATGTGTCTTCGGCGCCGCTG
>CAWAOD010000015.1:0-238235 GCA_963783575.1 uncultured Spirochaetota bacterium
TCTTTTGTGGTAGTAGTTTTTTACGGTGTTCAAATCCCTGATTCTTTCTCCGTCTAAAGAGCCTTGAACCGTACCGGTTGAATCTACCGGCGGTTTGTCGTTCACTCCATCATTGGCCGGACTGGTAATAGCAAGAGTTTTAACCTCAAGCGGCAGGTCGGCGGGAACCGGTGAAAAGGAAACAAATCCTTTCCAATCCTTGAAGGAACTTCAGAGACTCCTTGAAATCAAAGCCTTTCATCTTCTCCACCAGGTCGAAAGTGTCCCCGGCTTCCCCGCATCCGAAGCAGTTGTATAAACCTTTTTCTTTATCGACCGAAAGGCTGGCCGTTTTGCTGTCATTATGCCACGGACAAAGCCCCTTGAAGTTCTTCCCGACCTTCGACAGCTTCACGTTGAAATAAGCAAAGAGTTCGATAATATCAACGCTTTTCTTGATGTCGTCTTTTTCAAATTCTTCAAGGAATCCGGCGACCTGCAGGGTTTTCTTCCCGCCTAATTTGTCTTTCTTTGGAGGTATTCCAGTCATTTTACACCCCCAGCCTTAAAAGCAGTTCTTCGCCGATGGCCTTTACTTCTTCCGCGGCTTTTGACGGCCTTCCGTCCACTCTTGGCCGTGATATTACGCCGGTTTTTAGTGAAATCGCTTCTTCAATACGTATCGACTTGGAAAGCGAAGTATTAAAGACCTTTTCACCAAAAGCCAGCCTGATTTCATCGCTTATCTGCCTGCATATCAACGGCTTTGGGTCATATCCGTTGATAAGGATTCCAAGAATTTGTAATGAAGGGTTGAAGGTCTTTCTCACTTTAGTAACAGACGCCATTAAATCATTTGCCCCCTGCATACTGTAAAGGCTTGGGTTCATTGGAACAATAAGCCAGTCAGAGGCAATTAAAGCATTAACAGTTAGAATTCCGAGAGACGGCGGCGAATCAATCAAGATAAAGTCATAGTTTTGAAATTGTTCCCCGGAAAGCAAGTCTTTCATGCGGGTGAGTGACTTTATTTCCCCGACTAATGATTTTTCAAGCCCGGCAAGTTTTACATCGCCGGATAGGAGATATAAGCAGGGTCTTACTTCTTCGGCCTCATAATCCGCCGAACCACTTAAAGCCTCGTAAAGCCCGAAACCGGGAATATCAACAAGGCTCTTTGAAAGATTGCCCTGCGGATCGGCATCAATAAGCAGAGTACGATAGCCGGAACAGGCCAGATAATAAGCAATATTAAGGCTTGTGGTTGTTTTTCCGCAGCCGCCTTTTTGGTTGGCAAAGTCTATAATTATTCGTTTCATGACCAGCCCCCTAATTGGATTCAGGGGCTTTTCTGGCCTCAAACCTTGCGTCCCTGCGAGCCGCGCCCATGATCGAGTTTAGATGAATATAAGAACGCCGGAATTTAAGCAGATTTACGACAGCCTGGCCGTTAAAATAATCAATCTGCGCCTGCGTCAATCCTTCACCGGAAAAGGTGAATTTCCCGATGACCTTCTTTTCTTCCTTCATCACTTCGACTTTTAAGACGGGATAACCAAGACTTACATAATAGCCCGCTTCATACATGTCGCTGGTTTCAAGGGTGTTTTCAGGTGATAGGTTTCTTGTTTCCATGAATTTCCTCCTTGAGGCAATGCCTCTGTATCCGGAGGAAAACTTCTTCTCGATAGGATTGATTTATATAGCTGTTTATGCTACAATATAATCCACGAGGAAGCTTTCCTCGGTTGTATCTTGGCTCTGCTTTCTTAACTTTGGTGAGCGAGGAAAGCAGGGCTTGTTTTTACTTTATTCAGCTTTTCTAAAAAATCTGTCATATATCGGTATGTATATTATATCACGTGTGTTTACATTTGTCAATGGCATTTATGTGAAATGTTAGTTTTTTTTTTATTCTCTTGCTATACTTAATAAACATAATTTAAGAGAAGTATATTATTATGCTTATAAAAGATAAGATAAAGGAATTAAGGCAAAAGAAAAGCTGGTCACAAGGTCAGCTTGCGTTGAAATTAAAGGCCAATCAAAAACAAATCTCTGCCTATGAAAGGGGAGTTCATATACCATCGTCCGAGATGCTTATTAAAATGGCCCAAATATTTGATGTAAGCGTGGATTATCTTGTTTTTGAGACGGAAGCAAATGTTAATCCCGGAATTAAAGATCGTGAATTGTTTAAACAATTTGAACAAATTGACAATTTAAATGATAATGATAGACAGCTGGTAAAAGAAATTTTGAATCTTGTGATATTAAAAAATAAATTTCAGAACTTACTAGAGCCGTCAAATAGCCGATAAAATACAAACCACCCCGCAAACCTCCAATTCCCCATAATCTGTGCAGTTTATAAATCCATCTGGCAGGACTATCTTCCCTAATTAAACAAAAGCTTTGAATTAAAGAATAGTCTTATGTCCCGACATTCGGCTCTCGTCAGCCCCTCCCAAAATCTACGGCGCGCTCGCGCGTCTCGCACCGCCTTCGATTTCGGCAGGGGCTTCCTCAAGCCGCCGATTTTTCCGGTGCGCCACTCGCCTCTCTCTTAACATAATTTGCCTTATCGTCAAGCAATCGAAAAAATCGCGCTTTTTATGCCGATTTTCCTGATTCTTTTAACTGAAAACTTTTGAATTGCCCGTCTTTTCTTCATCCCGACGGCTCAATAGTGCAAACGCCTGCCGCAAAGGCTAAATTATGTTAAGTTGTCATAATAATTTAAACCCTAAAACTTATCATCACCGGTTCCTTTATCATCAGGGTCTATGCCAAGCGTTCGGCGGCGGCGCACCGGAAAAACCGGGCTGGCGCATCTATCAAGTCTTCCGCCATGTCCCTCCCCGCCCATACGTCCGCCTCTAGTCTGCCTCGCCATCAAGCCCCTTCCGGACTCCCGACTTTCGGTTACTAAAAAGCTGGAATTTAAAGATCTTTTTTTTTCAGATCCCGCCAGCCACGAAAATTATACCGCTCAATCAAGAATTATCAAGGGTTAAGTCGCTGTCTCGCTCCCGGATTCTGCGGAATCCGCCCTTGACAATTCTTGCTTTCGCTGGTTTTGCGGTTAGGCTGGGCGGGTATTAATAATGGTAACGCCCCAACTAATAACATCAAAGCGCGAACCGGAAATTTGTCAAGGGCATACACGGACGTATGCGACGATAGGAGTTTACCCTTGACGAATTTCCGGTGAGCCTTACAATATCCGTAGTTGGGGCTTTCCGGTATTTGGAGTCCGGGGCGTCCCGAATAGAAATATCTATACGGCACTGGATACCGGCGGGACAGATGGGTAAAATTTTACAGGCAGCTTTTACACTCAGACCGGGTGGGCAGGGCGGTACAGATTTTCTCTACGAGACCCTGTTTTTAGCACCGCGCCTTTGCCTCTCACCACCCACTACACCCCGGCAAAGTTAACATAAGTGCCGCTTATGGGCAGGCGTCTACTGCGTTTAGCCGGGCTGATCGCTTGACCATAAGCGGACTTATGTTAAAGCAAGCGGCGGGGATCAGGCTTTGCCTGGCCACGCAAAAACAGGCGGCTTGAGGAGCGGCACTTCCAAACCCGCAGGTAGTGCGAGTCGCGCGAGCCTGCCGGAGGGGTTGGAATGTGCCCGACGAAAGACGATTTAGCTTTCTCCAGCTTCATACTTTCACCTTCGCCACTGGCTATATCCAAACCATAAAAAAGCCCCTCGGTTTTTACTCCAAAGGGCTTCTTTATCTACTTTCCTTCTTCCTTCAAGTAATAATCAAACACCCACCCCTTGATTGTCTCCTCTCCGTCCTTCTTGGCAATCCCCGTATCGATAAAAGCCCAATACCCCTTCTTGTCCCCCACCGTCAAAGCTACATCTGACCGCTTCAAAAGCGTCACCTTCGCTCCCTTGGAGAGCTTCAACAGCACCGCCCCGTTCGTCGCCGCTTCCGACCGCACGTTTACGTTGTCGCCTGTGAGGATGTAGGTTTGAGTAAGCTGGTTTTGTAATAGTTCAAACTTACCATTGTTAAATTTATATTTCTCCACAACAAACGGTTTGCCTTCTTCCACCCTTAGATATGCTGTTAGTATACCATTATTCGTATCAAAAGTAACATGACTGTCTAAA
This sequence comes from uncultured Spirochaetota bacterium, assembly GCA_963783575.1. GTDB lineage: Bacteria > Spirochaetota > Brevinematia > Brevinematales > JAOACQ01 > CAWEAK01. Next base: position 4,113 of record CAWAOD010000015.1, read on the forward strand.
ATATTTGTAAGAACTTTCTTAAGAAAATTATTTCTTTCAACAAAATCCAATATTCCATTCCCATTAGTCAATTTTTCCGAGTTAAATTTTGTGTTATATGAATAAAAAGAATCTCCATCATAAAGAATAATAAAGTTACCATAAAAATATATATTCTCATAAATATTTGCATCTTCAATAGCTTTATAATATTTGCCATTATACTTTAAAAATAAATATGAACCCGGATCCCAAACTATATTCTGAGGGACTGTATATGAAATAAAAATGTATTCCCCATTTAAATAATTAGCCAGAGTCAAGTTAATAGTTCTTTTAAACTTTCCTTCCTCATTCTTAATAACATCAGCCTCTTTCAATAACTGGTAAAATAGCTCTCCATTTTCTTTATCGGATTTAAACCGGTAAACAGTATCATCAATTTTAATCCAGACGTTTGTCAACCGGTTTTCCGATAAGATATTGAAAGGATCAGGCATAAATGCCCACTTTGTATTTCCTACATTTGTCTCATACTCCAAATAAACCAGCCTGTTGCTGTATTTACCCATAATATCTTCGTTAAGCAATTTTAATATCTTTCCATCTGGCCTGTCATAATAATTCATAGTTTGCGGTTCCTTCAAAATAGCATATTCGCCGCCAAATGAAACGTTTATCGCAATAGTGGTTAATAATAAATAAATTAATGTAAATTGTCTACCCATAAATGCCCCCGATTCCTTACTTAGAGGTAATAACAAACCATATAACTTTATCCGCAGTGTAATTAGCAAATCTGGGATTTGAATACCCCATTGTCTGTGCGTTAATCTGCTGCGAATATGCCGAGCCGGGGTCGTTTAATGTATAACTCACTGGCGTGTTATTATAATCGCTTATTTCTCCTGTTAGATTTACATAGTGATATTTCCCGGCGCCATTTGAAACTTCAACTATTGAATTTTGACCGCTCTGGATGTTTCTAGAAAGGTTTCCTGAAATATCCGTTGATGGGTGCTCGTATGCAACATTATAATTTAGATTTTGTGAATCTAAATACCTTTCAACTAATCTCTTTGGATTATTGAGAACTAGCTCCTGTATATAAAGTATTCCCTTGTGCATCTTTTTGATTAGCAAGATTATTTAATTCTTCAACCGTTACGGTCTTATTTATTCCTAAACGTTTGAACTCATCGTTCAGATCGTTGGCTATCGCTGTAATGAAACAACCGCTTGTTCCAATTCGGTTACTGTTAATACTATCATTTATCGAGTCAATTTGCTCACTTAGATAAAATACTTTTAATCGCTTATCACTATCGGATATACTTGAATCAAGCATTGTTGAAACTATTTCGGTTTGCAATTCAGATTTTTTACTTTGCAATTGACTTTCATAATTCCTGTTCATCACTGGATCTTCATATGTATGATTTTCATCATTGTATTGTTTTAAATTACTACCTGAGTTTGTTAAAGATGTGTCTTGAAATCCTATGTAATCTTGAGGGTTTGGTGTAAATGTCGAAACTCCTGTATCTGTACCAATACCCATATATTCTTGGGAGGTTCCATTCTCCTGTGTTGAAATGGGGGGTCTCCTCCCTGTAGACCCTTTTTCTTTTTCCCTCAATAAATTAGACGCTTTTTTCTTTTTACATTTTATGATTTCCGCTTTCGCTTTAACCATCAAAAGCATTATAGCGGCCCGCCTCCTGGTTTCAATCACGGATTGCAGCATTTTCTATACGGCCAATTCATATTCTTCTACCGGTACGCTCATCAAAGATGCCGGTTTCTTCTTATCCGAATAGATTTCAAAGAAATCCTTTTCAATTTTTTCTAAAACTTCACCTTTGAAATATCGTTCTCCGCAAAACTCGCAAACCTCGCAGGGTACATTTTCAACAACCATCATCTTACCATCGTGTTTGTAAATATATTCGACTTTTGATTCTTTTAGATTCTTGTTCCCGCAAAAACTACAAATTTCCATATCTCATTTACCTCTTTCATAAATATTCTTGAATTTCGGCGGGGATGGGATATATACCGTTATCAGAACCAGCCAGCCGTCTTTTTCTCCGCATAATCCATGAATGGGAATTCCGCTATCCGAAAAACCCGCGACAAGAACACATGACCCCCTTCCGGTATCCTCATATTCTTCAATAACCCTGCCATTAATAATAGCGCTTTTTATGTCCGCTACAGTAAGATTATCATCGGTTCTTTCAGTATCCGCATGATTGGAAAAATAATATTCTTTCCTTATCAATTTTTCCTTTATCCAATCAATCGTTATTTCCATGCGTTAAACCATCCTAATATATTTTAGCCTTCTTTTGACTTTTGAACAAATTTTCCGCTATCTTTATTCCATTCTAAAATATAGCTTTCTCTCGATATTACATCAAAATACAATTCGTTTTCCAGCGGGTGGTATTTCCGGTAAATCTCCTTCAAGTAAGCAGTCGAAAGGTTCAAATAAATCTGCGTTGAATCAAGCGAGCTATGCCCAAGTAAAAGCTGAACTTCTCTAATATCCGCACCGGCATTTAAAAGGTGAGTAGCGAAGGAATGTCGGATGATATGAGGGTAAACCGCCTTTGTAATTCCCTGTTCCTCCTTAATCTTACGGATGATGCCTGAAAGGCCGCCGGTTGTTAAAGCCTTGCCGAAGCTGCCTAGAAAAAGCTTCCTTGACTGGTCTTTCTTTCGGGGAAGCCGGGAATATTCCAGCCTGATCTTTTTAATGTATTGCACAAGGTACTTTATCGGCGTTTCACCAAGCGGTAAAATTCTGTCTTTCTTGCCTTTGCCGTTTCTTATGAAAAGCATTTTCTCATCAAGGAAAATATCCGTTACTTCCAGATTACAGAGTTCCCTTGCCCGGATTCCGGTTCCGTAAAGAAGTTCTAAAATTGTCCGGTTCCGGAAGTCGAGCGGGTTGTCCACCGGAACGGAATCGATAAAGTCCCGCATTTCTTTTTCTGAAAGAACTTTGTCCCGGATGTTATGCCGCTTTCCCTTCATTTCAACATTACCGAAAGGGTTCTGAAGGATTTTATCTTCTCTTTCAAGTATTTGAAAAATCCGCTTCATGGCCATAGCATCTTTTTGAACGCTTTCTTTTTTGATGCCTCTTTTAGAGCTTTTCTCAAGATATTCCATAAACCCGTAAATATCGCTTTCCCTCACATCCCGGAAATCAGGAATCTTTCTGCTTTCAAGATAATCATTGAAGCGTTTCAGTATGCGATTAAGGCTTTGTATAGAGCTTTGGGAATAGTTCCGGCTGGTGAGGACTTCGGAAACGATCGTCTTGACGACTTCAAAAGTAAGTTCGTTCATGCTTTTGCCTCTCGTGGATGAAACTTGAGAAGCGTCAATCTGAGATGCTCCGGCGAAAGCTTTGTATAGCGTTCCGTTGTCGCCAGCTTTTCATGGCCTAAGAGGTCGGAAACCTGTTTGATTCCGGCTCCGTTCTCAAGCAAGTGAGACCCGTAGGAATGCCGGAAGCAATGACAGGTTATCTTTTTCTTTATCCCGGCTTTAGAGCATGCTTTTGATAAATACCTGTTTACTGTTTCATTGCATGGGATTTTCCCTTCGTAAGCCGATGGAAAGACACGAGTGCCTTCTACAAAGCCCCGGCAAACCAGAGGGCGAACGTTATCAATAAAAAGCTTCAGGTAGGCGGTTCCGACATCGCCAAGCTGGACAATCCTTTCCTTGTTAGTCTTTGTCTCAAATATGACGGCTTCCTGATTTTCAAAATTAATATCCTCGATCTTTAAGGCCAATAACTCGCCGATCCGCACGCCGGAGGAATAAAGGACAACCTGAATCGTTTTAAGCATAAATTCAAAAGGGGTTTCAGCCTTGACGTTAAACAGCTTGACAACCTCTTTCCTTGATAGAATATTTCTTGAAACCTTGTCTTCAGCCCTTACGCTTCCCATCTGCCCGGAGAAACCGGCGCATAAGCCTTTCTTTGAAAGAAATATAAGGAATGGTTTGACAAGGTTTGTTTTCTGCCTCAATGTAGACGGGGCGTAAAGGCGATTGCCTTTCTTGTCTGTCTGATCGGCAAGATATTTAACGTAATCTTTTACATCATCCCGGCGGAGATCGGTAAAGCTGTTTACATTCCGTTCAAAGACAAGATACTTCAAAAAGTTCCGGGCATGCTCGGCAAGCCTGCCGGTTGTGGAAGCGGGATATCCTTCATTTTTCCGCTTTACAACGTATTCAAGGCAAATGGAACGCAATTCCTCCGGCAGCCCGGCGTATAGGTCAATCTGAGGCTTGCCGCCGCCGGTTTGTTCAATTGTAAGCCCGCAATATTTCAAGAAACAGCGGGAAACCTGTATATACGTGCGGATTGTCTCTTTTGATTTGCCATTACCGGCGAGATAAACGGAAAAGGCTTGGATATCGGCTTTTGTGAGGGCTTGCAGCTGTTCGGGATCAGTAATATTAAGACTTTCTTTGAGAAAAGACGTAAAGGCAATGAGAGCGTTCTTTTTGACAATCAAACCCTGCCTCTTGAAGTTCCGGACTTCGTAGTATGAAAGGAAGTTTTGAATTAACTTTTCTATCGTCATTTTGTTATCCTCTTTTTTAGGGTGTATGCCTCCCCCGGAAACGCTGACCCACTCCTTTTGAGGCTCACCTCTTTTTCTAATCCATTGCAATTAATAAAAATATAAAAGAGGCTGGCCTCAAAAGTGGGTCTGACCCGGTTTGACCCGCTCTGACCCACTTTTGCATTTTTACCTGTATTCATAAGCCTTCCGGCTCTCTTTTTTCAACTGCCCCACTTTGAGACATGCCTCTTTCATGGATCTTTTTTCCCATTTCCTCCGGAGTGGGAATGATCGACAGGTCAAGCTTTCCCATATCTTCATCAGCGTAAAGCGAATAAAAGGCAGTTCCGCCCCTGTGTGTGTTTCCTCTGACCCTGATATATTCATATTCCGTCAAAACCCGCAGATATCGCTTGACAAACATCTGATTTAAGTTTGTCCTTTCCCTGATCTCCCTTTGTGTCAGGCTCACTTCTTCCGGCTTTAGGTTTTCCCGGTTCGCTTTCTCCTTGAGTATCCGGCGTATTTCATTATAAAGAAAAGCGGCTTGATGGGGGATATCATCCATTGTCGCCCCTAATATTCCTTTCACCATCACATTGTAGCCGATCCTGTAATCGTCAATGTCGCATTCGATGTATTCCGTCAGCCCTTCCCACCTGACGGGCTTCTGATATTGCCTTAAAAAGCATACGCAGGCGATCAAGTCCATAAACCGGTCGTTGTCCCGCCTTGTTCTCATTAAATGGCTGGGGAAATCGAGGAACTCACCAAAAGGATTGACGATTAAAACCTTTCGTAAAAGCCGCTGCGCTGACTGATGCTTTTTGACGATCCCCGGTACAACATGAAGTTTTTCAAGGTGTCTGTCAAGCGAATACTTCTTGCGCTGGGCGGCGTGGATGCGCTGGGTCTGGTCCTGTGATTCATCGATGTGGGTCACAAAATACCTTGAAAGGTTTTCAGGGTTCAGGTTCTGCTTGGTTGTTGAAAGTACACTGGCAACGATCATGGGAGTTTTCACTATCTTTGACGACATTTTCCCCGTTTTCTCATCTTTTGTCGTTACCAGCCTGGACAGTTCCTTTCTCGAAAGCATTTCCCTGATCTGGTGCTCTACAATATCGGAATGTACGGACTCGCCCAGCGTGAAGAATTTATGCTTGAAATCTTCGACATAGTTTAAAGCCTGATCGGAAAGGCTGGTTATAGCTACAACGTCCCTTTGAGGCACAAGCTTTTCAACCGTTTCCACAAGGTAGGACTTTCCGGCGGCGGATTCCGACAAAATAAGAATACTGATGGGATCGTCAAGTATACGGGAGCTGGCGCAGATATATAAAAGCTGTTTGTTCAAATCCTCGCCGACATAACCAATCTTTTCCATGTCTTTTACGATCTCGTCAAACAGGTTCGGGCTTTTCAGGAACTTTAACCCGGTTTCCCGTTCTTCATCCGTAAGGGCTGGCATTTCGGCGGTCTTTTCGCTCTCTTTCGCCTTCCTGTCCCGTTCCGCCTCGAAATAGTCAACAATTACCGAAAGGTCTTTTTCAACCCGTTTCGGCTCCACGCCGAGAAGCCTTGAAACCTGCAAAGCGAAAGAAGAACGGGAACGTGCGGAATATAAATCGATATTGTCAAAATACCGTTCGGTTGATATTCCGGGACATTCCGCCCTCACATTAACCCGGAGGCTTGTAATAAATACATCCTTGATGCCTGAAACCTTGTAAAGCATGTCGGAAATATAAAAAACAGTATTGAAACCTTCCTGACTCACTTTGAAAGAAGCTTCAAGCCCTTCCGTCTCTTTCTCTTTCTCGAAAATAGCGGCCTGTTCAATAAGGGCTTTTAAGTCTTCCTTTTCCAACTTCCCGGCTGTTAATGCCTCATTCCAGTCTTTACCGCCGAAAGGAGAAACAATTTTCACCCGGAAACCTTCGTTAATAAGGATTTCTTTTAGTTTCCCGCTTGCTGTTTGTCCTGCTTCATCATTATCAAGGGCCAGAATGACCGTTTTAATCCGGTCGGCCTTCAAAATCTCAAGATGTTCGTCAGTAAATCCGTTTGTTCCATAGATCGGCTGGACATTCTCAAATCCGGTTTCAATGAGGCTAAGACAGTCAATAATGCACTCCGTTAAAATGATTTCGTCATAGACCTTTGAGGCTTTACGGTTGAAAACGCCCTGATGCTTGCCCTTTAGATAGCGATGTTTGAAACTGGAAGCGTCATCGATGTCACGACCATAAAAGGAAACGGTGTTTCCGCTGTCATCGAAGATCGGGAATATAACGCAGTTTAAGAAATGTTCTTTTCCATACTCATTAAATATACCAGCTTCGGTTAATTCTTTTCTCTGGCTTTCTCCGGTAACAAGGTTTAAGCATCCATCAGCAAAGCCGATCTGAAAGCGTTCGTAATATTCCGTGTTTGTTAAGCCTCTTGCCTTGAGATATTCGAGGGCTTCCGGATGATCAAAAAGCCTTTTATGATAATAGTTTTTAACCGTGTTCAAGTCTTTGATTCTTTCGTCTTCTGAAGAAGATAAAACTACATTGGATGAGTTAACCGGAGGTTTTCCTCCTTTATTCGTGCTGGTATTCGTAAGCGGCAGTTCGGCGGGAATCGATGAAAATGAGACTTCGCCAGCGGTAAAGGCTGGCGCGCCTCGCCAATCTTTCAGGAACTTCAAAGCCTCTTTGAAATCAAAGCCTTTCATCTTTTCCACCAGGTCGAAGGCGTCTCCGGCTTCTCCGCATCCGAAGCAGTTATATAAACCTTTTTCTTTATCGACCGAAAGGCTGGCCGTTTTGTTGTCATTATGCCACGGGCAAAGCCCTTTAAAATTCTTGCCGACTTTTAAGAGCTTCACGTTAAAATAGGCGAATAATTCAACAATATCAATATTCTTCTTTATGTCGTCCTTCTCGAATTCTTCAAGGAATCCTCTAACTTTCAAAGTCTTTTGCCCCTTTAGAAGGTCTTTTTTCGGAGGCATACCGGTCATGTTACACCTCCAGCCTTAAAAGCATTTCCTCACCGAGGGCTTTGATTTCTTCGGCGGCTTTTGACGGTCTCCCATCGACACGAGGCCGGAATATAACGCCGGATTTTGAGGCAATAGCTTCCTCAATACGGATAGATCTGGAAATTGAGGTATTAAAGACTTTTTCCCCAAAAGCTTCCCGGATCTCACCATAGATCTGTCTGGTGATTACAGGATTCGATTCATAGGCATTAATAATAACACCGAGGAGCTGCAAGCCTGGATTGAAGTTTTTTCTTACCTTCGCAACCGTGGCCATTAAATCATTAGTTCCCTGCATACTGTAAAGGCTTGGATTCATGGGAATAACAACAAAGTTTGAAGCCGTTAATGCGTTACCGGTAAGAATGCTTAAAGACGGAGGGCTGTCGATTAAAATAAAGTCATAGGTCTGGAATAATTCGCCTTCTAAAAGGTCTTTCATTTTAGTAAAAGCATCCAGTTCACCGATTAAAGATTTCTCAAGGCTGGCCAGCTTCACGCCGCCGGATAAAAGAGACAAATTAAACTTCACTTCTTCCGGCTCATAGTCGCTGCCAGTTAAGGCTTCAAATAAGCCGAAGCCGGGAATATCGACAAGGCTTTTAGACAGATTTGCTTGAGGATCGGCGTCGATCATTAAAACACGGTAATTCTTTTCAGAAAGGTAAATTCCTAACTCTCTGGTGCAAGTCGTTTTGCCAACTCCGCCCTTCTGGTTACTGAAAACAATGATTTTCTTCATTGCCGCCCCCCCTAAATTGTGCCGGGGGCTTTCATTTCCCGGAGTTCCCTTTTAGCTTGACCTACAAGCGTTGTAAGCTGGTTGTAAGTCCGCCTGAAAACCATGACATTAACTGCGGCCTCTCCGTTCAGATAAACAACTTGCGCCTTCTGGATTCCTTCGCCTGATAAAATGAATTTTCCCATTTCCTTGCGGTTCTGGCTGACGATTTCGACCTTTTCCAGCTTGAAGCCTTCAATCAGATAAAAGGCGGCTTCATAAAGGTCGGTGGTACTGATAAGACCTGACATGACGGGTCCCTCCTAAAAATAAAATTTTATGGAGGGTTACGCCTCGATATTGATTTAGTACAATGAATAATGTATAATATATTCGAGGTTAAACCCTCGGAGTTAAAAGCCCTTGTTTCTCGCTGCGACCAAACTTTGAGGAGCAAGGGCTTTCTTTTAATCGGTTAAGTTACTATATACACAACTTGTTGTGTTAATGGTAACATATTTCTTTAAGGTTGTCAAGCAATGAAAAATTTTTTTAAAGAATTGCGTACTTTTTTTGGTCTTACTCAAGATGAACTAGCAAAAAAACTGTCTCTTGAAAGTGGTAAGTCAATTTCAATGTTTGAATCTAGTCCAGTCTATCCACCTCTGAATAGTTTAATCAAATTATCCGTAATTTACGGCCTTTCAATTGATTACCTGATACTTAATAATAACTGTAATTACCCCAGGAATATCAAACTACTCTCCCTCGCCAAAGAATTTGACAGTTCAGCGCAATACCAATCCAGAGGCCATGTCGAAGCATCGGCGCAAGTTTTCCTGAAAGATAAAAATAACGAGGAAATTAAACAAGACTTTTTAGAAATAGAACTCGGTAACGATTTCCGATCAAATCTCAAGACAATAAGAACATATCGACAAAAGTCTCAATTAGAGCTTGCCCAATATTTAGGAGTCGGAAGAACAGCAATTACACTCTATGAGCAAAGAAATTTTCCAGCCGTTGAAAATTTGATTAAGATTTCTGCTTTCTTTGATGTCTCTATGCATGCTCTGCTGACAGGCCAGAAACTCAATTATCAATTTACCGATGGACACTTCGGTAAGACTATGCTTTTAGCGGACAGGCTTTTACCTTTAGAGAAACAAAAGTATTTAGTAGAATTGATGGAAGGGATTTCACGAAGCTAAGCCGTAATATCTTTCTATTCCCGCTAATAAGTGCCGTTTAGAAATATAGTGCCGTCTCTCTGCCCGCCCTCGTGGACTGCTGGGTTAGAGCCTGTCTCTGCAGTCCGTCGGGCGGGCAGCCTGCCTCTCTCCTACGCTCTTAACATAACGCAACTTACCCGCAAGCCGGATAGAAAGAATCCTTACGTCATCAGCACGTCCGGCCCGCCGGTAAGTTGGCATTAGTCGAGTAGAGAAGTGAGCTTCGGCATTTAGACTCCGGCATAGTTCCGTTTCCGGGTTTCCCCTTTTGTGCCTTAGTATCCGTATATCCTGCACTTTATACTCCTTCCCCCTCACAGAACCCATCGTGCGGATTTCCCGCAATAGGCTCTTCATCAATACTCACTTTGCTTTGCCGGTCGTATTGAATTTATGGTATATCTTCGGTTTTGGTATTCCATATTTTTCTTCATACTTCGCAAATTTTTCCCAGTTGAAACTTCCTTTCTGACTTCTGCGATTCGACCATTTGAATACCATTCTTCTTGTCAGATAGTAGAATGTGCTAATTCCCTTCCAGTTGCCGCTTATACCATAGTATTGATAGTGTCCTGTCATCTTCTCCTTAAGCAATTTCCACCATATCTTGATCTCCGATGTGCACCTTACTTCCTTCAACCATTGATTCATTTCTTTGAGCTTTGCCTTCAGCTTCCTATTGTCCGTTATCCTGCCTACTCTGAAATTCTCATCTTCAAATTCATCGCAGTAATGGGTAAATCCCAGAAAATTGAAGACCTCCGTTTTCTTTCCTTCTCTTTCGGCTTTTTCTTTAGCTTTTCTGCCGAATTCGATTACTCTGGTTTTGTCCTCAGCTATTTCCAGTCCGTAATTTTGCAGTCTTTTCTTCAGACTTTCCAGTATGGCATTGGTTTCTCTTTGATTTTCCGCACAGATTATAAAGTCATCCGCATATCTCACCATCTCTACAAAACCTTTCGCTTTCGTTTTAACTTCGTTTTCTATCCATCTGTCTATTACGTAATGTAGATAGATATTTGCCAGCACTGGTGATAGAATGCCTCCCTGCGGTGTTCCTTTTTCTGTTTCTTCAATTTTGCCTTCTTCCATTACTCCACCTTTCAGGAATCTCAGTATCAGCCTTAGAAACTTTTCATCAGCTATTCTTTGCTTTAGAAATGCTTCCATCCATTGATGGTTTACATTATCAAAGAACCCTTTGATGTCCGCATCGATAATGTGATTGACCCGTCTGCGCTCGATTGTTTTGACCAGCTTTTCAAGAGCGTCATGACATCCACGTTCAGGTCTGAATCCATACGAGCAGTCCAGAAAGTCTTCTTCCCATATCGCTGTCAGTATGCGGGTAATGCCCATCTGTACTATTTTGTCTTCCACAGACGGTATTCCCAGCGGTCGCATTTTACCGTTCGCCTTGGGAATGTATACCCTTCTTACAGGTTTCGGTTTGTATGCCTGCCGCTTCATCCTTTCGACAAGGTCTTGAAGGTTCTTTTCCAGACTCTCTTCATATTCTTCCAGGCTCACTTCGTCAATTCCTGTGGCTTTCCCTTTCTTAAGCAGGTAGAAGCAGGCTCTCAGATTGTTTACGTTCATAAGGTGCGCTAAGTTGTTAAATCGACACTCTTTGTCTTTTCCGGCTATCTCCGATCTGAGGCGCAGTTTAGTTTCCACAATTTCCTCCAATTCGGCGATTGGTTTGTGTTTCCCTCCGCCTTACGTATTAATGCTAATCCCTTCGCTCCACGGTCATTACCCGCTTCTTCGCTACTATGAATTAGTCCGACTTCCTGACTGCCTTTTCCGCATTCTCCCATTTTCCGATTGTTTGCAGATACCTTTTCAGGGACAGGCAGGATCTCGCAAGTTCCTGCAATTTCCTTTCAATACCATTCCGCGGACTTTGACTCCGGGAGAGCGGCGTATCTCCAACCTCATTAAGATATGCCGTTTCGCCTTCCAGCTTAACAACACTGTCGGCCTCTCCATTTCGGTATTACGGAGCTCTATACCTTCACTTGCGTTGCGGACTGACATTTCCCTTCTGCCGGCTTCATCTATTTTGTTACCGCCATAGATGCGGCATAGGTGACAGGCTGTTGGCTCTACATTACCTGTGCCGGACTTTAACCGGCAAGAAATTGCAAGCTTCGCTTGCCGCACTGTTAAGTATCCCCAATTCTCTAACCTTTAGGCTCATTATTCCAGGTTCCTTCTTCTTTAGGGGCTGGGTCTACCGCTCTGTCGGTCGGCAGGGCTGGCGCATCTTTCAAACTTTGTCGCACCCTCCCGCCACACCCACCGCCCCGGCGGTAAATATTGCCGTTTAGATATCTCCTTTCGTGGCTCCTAGAATTTCAATTCATTTCAAGATATACAATTAACAAACCGATAATCTCTTAATATAAAGGGGTTAATAAATGAGCGATACAAAAGAAGCTTTTTTTAGCGTGAACACTAAATTAGCCAGTATTCTTGGAGAAAATTACCGCTCAACAGAATTTGCACTCAAAGAATTAGTAGATAACGCCTGGGATGCAGACTCAGAAAACGTAAGAATCTCATTACCAGACCCTTTAACAACCAATCCAATCGTTATAGAAGATGATGGAACAGGAATGACCGACAGAGAATTACGACTTGAATATCTTTCTATTGCTAATGACAGAACATCAAGAAAGGGTGAAACAACTGCTAAAAAAAATAGAAAAGTAAAAGGAAGAAAAGGGATTGGTAAATTCGCCGGACTTGTTGCGGCCGAAGTTATGGAAATAGAAACAAGAGCAATTGGTACAAGATCAAGATTAATAATTAATAAAAATAATGTACTTCATGCAAAAGAAGACTTAGAAAAGATTGCACTTCCAATAATAATAGAAAATTGCAATCAAAACGAACACGGGACTAAGTTAAGTCTTATTAACCTACATCAAAACCTTGCTTTCCCAAATCCAGAAAAATTAAAACAAATATTAATTCTTGAATATGGCCGTCAGAATGATTTCAAAATTATGGTTAATAATGAGTATCTTGGAATTGAAGATATTCCAGGACAATCATTTGAGAAAGAAGAAAGCATCGAACAAATTGGGAAAATTAAATTAAAATTTACGATTGCCGATGGAAATAAACCACTCAAACAATCTGGAATCATTGTTCGGGTCCATGGTAAAATCGTAGGAAATCCAACATTCTTTGGATTAGAAGATTCTGAAGAAATACCCAATAAATTACTTAAAAAATTATATGGTGAAATTGAAGCGGATGGACTCGCAGACGATGTAACAGCGGATTGGGGCGCAATCATTGAAAATAGTAATGCTTTTCAAGTCCTAAAAAATTATGTCTCTAAGGAATTAAATGAAGAATTGAGAAATACATTTAAAAAAGAAATTGGCCTTGTTCAAGCAAGATTGCAAAAACAAATAGATAGTGAATTATCAAAACTCCCAGAATACAAAAGAGATTACGCAAAAAAAGCTTTAGAAAAGATAATAAAAAAATTTTACTGCGAAAGCGAAGATAAAATACTTACTGTAATATCCGTTATACTTGACGCCTTGGAAAAAGATGAATACTGGACAGTTTTGAGTAAAATTGATGCGGCTAAAGATGGTGATATCGAACTTTTTGCAGAAACACTTTCGGATTTTGGTATTTTAGACATTGCCCTGATTATCAGACAAATGCAAAAACGATTGAAATTCTTAGATGAATTAGATTCATTAGTGAATAATCCCAAAACCTTAGAAGGTACCATTCACAAAGCTCTTGAAAATAATTTATGGGCTTTTGGTTCTCAATTTTCATTAATGTCCTCTAACAAGACGCTTAAAAGTATTGCTGAAAATAATCTACCCACCAAACATGAAATATCTGTTGATCATGAAAGAAAGCGTCCTGATTTAATCCTTTCAAAGAATATAAGAAACGATTATCTATTAATAGAATTTAAAGCTCCAAATATTACGATTGGTAGAGATACTGAAAGGCAGGCTCTTGAATATCGAGATGATCTGAATACCCTTTTCCCTTCTCAAAAAATAGATATTATCATTTTGGGCGGTAAAACTAATGAAAACATATCTTCCCACAATCAAAGACCCGATGTAAAATATATGTCATATCTCCAATTGATAAGTGATGCAAGAACTGAGCTTGAATGGTTAATCAAAGAATTAAGACAAGATATATAGTTAAGTCTTTCTATAAGGTCGAGTAGAGAAGTCTGTCCTGATAGTTAGATTCCGGCTTAGTTCCGTTTCCAGGTTTCCCCTTCCGTGCCTTAGTGTCCGTATATCTTTCATCCTGACCCTTCCCCCTCACAGAACCCATCGTGCGGATTTCCCGCAATAGGCTCTTCATTGATACTCACTTCGTTGCTAAGGATATAGGTTTTGTAAAAGCTATGGTAGATTTTCGGTCTCGGTAGTTTGTACTTTTTCAGATAGTTGTAGAACTGTTTCCAGTTGAAGCTCTTACGCTGGCTTCTATGGTTCATCCATTTAAAGACCATTCCTTTTACTTCATAGTAGTATTTGGCCATTCCGTCAAGATTCTCACTTACTCCGTAATATCTGTAGTGTCCCAGCATTTTGCTTTTAAGTATTGGCCACCATATTCGTATATCTTTCTGGACTTCCCTTTTGAGCCAGACACTCAGGTCTTTAAGCTTTTGTCTCAGCTTTTTCCCTTCGGTTATACGCCCTACCTTGAACCTTTTGCGCTTGCTTTTCGAGCAGTAATGGGTAAATCCCAGAAAGTTGAATGTTTCCGTTCTTATCCCTTTCTCTTTTGCCCGTTTTTCAGCAAGCTTCCCGAATTCTATCAGTCTGGTTTTCTCTTTCGCCAACTCTAGCTTGAATATGCCAAGCCTTGTTTTCAGAGCTTTTAGCGTTTTCTGGGCCGTTTTCTTGAACCTTGTGCAGATGATGAAATCATCCGCATATCTTACCAGTCCAAGATACCCTTTCACTGCCGCTTTGCCATATTCCACCCATTTGTCCAGAGCGTAATGCAGGTAGATGTTTGCCAGAACCGGCGACAATATTCCTCCTTGAGGTGTTCCTCTTTCTGTTTCCTGATATTTGCCTTCTTCCATTACCCCGCCTTTTAGAAACCTTTCAATCAGTTGGAGCAATGTACTGTCAGATATTCTGTACCTGAGCAATTTGATCATAATCTCGTGGTCAACATTGTCGAAGAACCCTCTTATGTCCGCATCGATGATATATTCCACAGGTTTCTCGGTTATCATTACACTTAATGCTTTCAACGCATCATGGCATCCCCTTTTCGGCCTGAACCCATATGAGCATTCCAGAAAGTCCTGCTCATAGATCGCTTCCAGTATTCTCGTAATTCCCATTTGTACGATCTTGTCTTCTACCGCTGGTATCCCTAACGGTCTTAGCTTTCCACTTGCCTTGGGAATATACACTCTTCTCACCGGTTTCGGCTTGTATGACTTCTTCTTAAGCCTTTCCACCAGCCGGGTCAGGTTGCCTTCAAGGTCTGCCTCGTAGTCTTCCAGGTTTACTTCATCGATACCGGGCGCTCTGCCTTTCTTAAGCAGATAGAAACACTCTCTCAGATTGTCCATGTTTAATAAGTGTGCAAGACTGATAAACTTTAGCTTTTTGTCCTCCTTTGCAATTTCCGCTATACGGCATAGTTCCTTTTCCACAGTTTCCTCCAATTCTGAGTTTGGACTATGTGTCCCTTGCCGCTACGTGTCAACGTTAATCCCTTCGCTCCACGGTCGTTACCCGCTTCCTCGCTACTATGGATTAATCCGACTCCCTGCCTGTCTTTTCCGCTTCCTTTCTTCTTCGGATTGTCAGCAGATACCGTTTCCGGAACAGGCAGGGTCTCCCAAGTTCCGCGACCGCACTTTCAATACGCGCCGTTCCTTCCTTACCCCGGAGAGTCCTGCGGCTGCTTATGCCAGTTTCTTCACCGCAGGTATCAGGTTTCGATTTTGGGGACAACTTGACCACTCCCGCTTTTCTTAATTCCCATAACGAGGCTATCGGATTCACTTGCGTTACGGCTCGCATCTTCGCTCCCCAAGACTCCGCCCGCTTCGTTGCCTCCACGGACGCTTGGTTCGCTCCTCACCGAACAGGCAATTAATGAGATGAGCACCTTTCAGCTCATTAGCGCAATCCAGTTTATCTTGGCGTACCCCCAACTACGGATATTATAAGGCTCCCCGGAAATTCATCAAGGGTAAACTCCCGCTGGTCGCCTGCACTGCGGTGCATGCCCTTGACAAATTTCCGGCTCGCGCTTTGTAGTAATTAGTTGGAGCTTTACCATCAATATTTTACCCAACCAGCCTAACCGCAAAACCAGTGAAGAAATGATTTGTCAAGGGCGGATTCCGCAGAATCCGGGAGCGAGTCAGCGACTTTACCCTTGATAAATCATTTCTGAACGGTATAATTGTCCTGGCTGGTTGCCGTTTCCATCGTTCCAATCCGGGGAGCCGTTCAGCGCTCCGCAGAACCTCATAACTTCACTGGCACGCGTTTAGGAAAGTCAAGTATTATGGATCAGCGATCAACACGATCTTCAAGACCGCAATCCTGATTACTCAAATTTATAGGTCGAGTAGTATCATAGTCTTCACAATCAAAATCCATTTCACTTGCTACATTTTTTACAACTTCTTCAGGGGTAACCTCATTCACGTTCCAGCCCAAATTCATAACTTCAATAGTCATTTTGTTCCTCCTATTTAATTAAGAATTGTTCTGTGTATAAACGTAATCTCATATCCCATGTCTCACACAATGGACTTTTAATATCTTTGGCTAATATCCCTCCCGGACAAACTCCGCCACAAAATCCAAAATAACGACATTCTACGCATTTATCAAGTAAAATTTTATCTAAACTTAAAAATTCTGTAAAGGTTTGAACAGTTTTCAGGTTTTTAGTTTTTTTTATATAATTTCTAACATTGGGCGCTCGTGGAAGTTTTAAGTCCGCTTGGTGCTGACACTGGAATAGTTGACCATCTGTCGAAACCCATTTAGGAATTCGAAATGCCGCATGACAAGATAAGTAACGCCGATTAGGAATAAGAAAGGGATGAATATGTTTAAAAACTGAATAATACCAAGAAAAAAAGTTTTTGAGAATTACTATATAATTTTGCGGAGAGATAACAGTAAAATTAAGTGGCTTTGAAGCACGTAAATGAGACAAATAAATATCAATACCATCGCCAAAATTATTATGTAGTTGTTGCGCTAGAGGTAAAATATCGTCTTTGTTCTCTTCACATACATTTAGACGGAAAATAAGTTGCTTCGTCCTATCTTTGATTGTGGCAATATTATTCCAAAGAGAATTAAATGAAGATTGGCCTCGTATACGAGAAGGACGTAATTGATCATGGTATTTCTGCAAACCATCAAAAGTAATTTGAACCTTCTGCAAATTATCTTTTGAAAATATATCTGAAAGCTCTTTAGACCATAAAATACCATTAGTTGTGATCTCATACAATATACTTTCCCAACCTATTTCTTTTTTTGCTCCTTCAAATTCTTCCATTACATATCGAAGCAAACTTATATTAAGCAGTGGCTCTCCGCCAAAAAGATGAATCTTTAAAATTCTTTTCTGATTATAAACAAGTTTGGCATATTTTACTGCTTTTAAAACAATCTCTTTACTAATAAACGGTGGTAAATTTTTGTTCGTTTGATAACAATACACGCATGCACAATTGCATGATCGAGAAAGATAAATAGTTAAATTTGGAGCAACTTTCCCCTTTTGACAATTAGCCTCCGTTAAAACAATTTTTTTAAGAATATCTTTTTCATTAATAGATTCTTTAACTAATACGCCATTTTTAACCATTAACTCATATATTTTATCTGGAATTGAACTGAAATCCCTATTTATAAGACTATTGGCAATTTTTGAGGAGACCAGGCTAATAAAACCTGTTAATCCTGACCATATAAGAGATTGGCAATTTGACAGCTCTAATACTCCCACATATGAAGATATTTTCATTTCTTTGAAAACCATTTACCGAATGTGCCTTCCAATCTAATAATTTTTTCCCTAATTAAACTCTGTTTATTTAGTAGTTCAAGACAAAATTGTTTTTGCTTTTCTGCTTCTTCCGAAGGAAAAACAAGAAAACTGGATGCACTATAAGATTCTATCTCTCCATCAATTGTTGCTTCTTCAAGTGTACGCCACATAATGTAATGAAAGAGAAGCTTTGAATAGTCTGTATTATCTTCTTGCAACTTATAATGCAATTGATTAAGAATAATACTTTCAATATCTTTATTAAGTGGTAAAAAAAAACGTCTTACAACGATATTACGCAATGCCTTTTTGTTCTTAGATTTAATTCCTGCTTTTGTATTATCATATTCGTCATTTGCATTATTCCAATATCTGGTAATAATAAACAAGTTTTCCATCACAATCAATCTTTGGTATATTGGCAAATAAAATTTACTTATACTCTCATCTAATTCATCAAGCATTTTTTCTAAAATGTGATGGCACATCTGCAACCTTATTGCCTTGAGTATAGACCATATTTCTTTACCGCAAAAAAATAAAATAACGATTACCAATATACCAATTGTAGAAATACCTAATTGCTTTAATATCTCAACCATTAGGTTTCCTTCATTATTTATTACAATAAAATAATAGTATAATACATTCTAAATTACAATTAATATAATAAATTAAAAATAGTCAGGGAGCCGGAAGTCACTTGGCAGAACCGCAGACTTTCGCCGGCGCACGGGTGCTGTTCTCCCTGCTGTGCTTCGGGCGGGGCTATAATCAAAGCTTTGCACTGGCGCAAGCCCTGTTTTTATGCCGACCGGCTTCGCCTCTCACCCGCCAATCTTCTTTGGCGAAGTTAACATAACTTGACCTTACCGGCAGGCGTTTACGCTTTTGAGCCGTTTAATGACTATAAAAGTTCAATTCAAAGATCTTCAGAAATATTTTAAAGAAAGGGTTAGAAAGAGTGCGATTTTTTCGCTTGCTTGCGGGTAAGGTAAGTTATGTTAAAGGGCGGCATAAAAACAGGCAGCCCGACGAATGCCTGGGCGTCATCTCCGTCTCGCTAGCCCAGGCGTGAGGAGGGCTGAACCGGCTTTCTCCAGCCTCAGACTTCCGCTTCACCGACCAGTCTTCTACAGCTCTCACCCCCAAAAAAATCCCCTCGTTTTTTATTCCAACAGTCGATGAGGGTAGATAATAACTACCGGAATTTAACTTTATCTAACCAGATAATTAATATTGTAATTATTACTGAAACCATGATAAAAGCTGTGACATATGATGAAATAAAATATCCTACATCTAAAGCATGTACTATTTCATCAAATTGATCACTAAACTTTTGATGCCTTGGTGCTACAGGCTGAATTTGAATTAATTTCAGATACTTAAGTTGATCAAAAACCTTTTCTTTTATTTCTGGAATTAAGTCATTATTGTTTTCTTTCTCCCAATCGATAATCCTTAATAAATGATCTTTCGGCAAATGTGCCGATGCTTGTATCATTACATCCCTTAATTGACTTTCATTAATTTTTTTGTCCATAAAATCAGAAATGGTAAAATATAATCTTGATAATAATTCTATTGAAATATCAATCCTATTTGACTTATCTTTTTCTTTAGATATTCTATGAGTTCTGATTTTCTCTCCGACTTTAAGACAAATATAAATATACAGTAACAAAAATAATATGAAAAAAAGTGTGGTTGGATTCTTTTTAAATATCTCTAGCAAATCAGTTGCAATTTTTAACATAAAACTTTCCATATAAACCTCCGAATTAATAAAATAAAAGCCCTGTAAGCTTCTTCTGTCTACAGGGATTGTTAAAATCATTTCTCTATGCTATATCTGTATACATCCTTCCTTGTCATTCCAAATAACACATATGAGCTGTCCGGTTTCCAATTAAAGAAATAAGATGCTACAGAAACTTTGTTAGTTATAGTTTCCATTACCTTCTGATTTTGAAGATCCATAAAGTACAATAAAAAATTGGTATCCTGGCAGATTACTGTCCTTTCATCAGGCGAAATCGTGAAATAGTCCATAAATACGTTCATATCTACAGGTAACTTCACTTTCTCAAACTTTTTTTGACTAATAGAATAGCGGTATATTTCCGATTCTTCCGGACCGTCCAGAAGATTGTTGTTTTTAAGTAAATAAATTACATCAGGGTTTTGGACCGTTACAGGATAGAAATAATACACCTTAGTTTTGAAAATTTGTTCATTTTTACCAGTGCCAATATCAAAACGATATAATTCATGGTATAAATTATCGTAAGGTATTTCTTGCTTTCCTTCTTCCGCATAATAATATATACTCTTAGAATCATAAGTCCATTTATAGTAATCAAAATTTGAAGTCAAGATTGTATTTATTTGATAATTACTTGTATTAAGAATTACAAGATTTTCATTACTATATTTAGTGATATAATTACCATTCGGACTTATTGTATCATATCTATTATTATCATTTTCAAATATCACACTATTTGTGATATATAAACCTGAGGCATGATAAGTTTCTTCTCTTTCTCTAATAAATCGCTGAATTAATAGAGAATCATTTTTATTGTCAATGATTAACCCCCAAACCTCTCCTTCATCGAAATGATATAGATTTTCTAATTTATTCTTCCCATACATACAACTAACAGTCACAATTGTTATTAGTATAATTATATGTATTTTCATAATTCCTCCGTTATTTAGGCATATAATAAATAATATTGGGTATTGATGAGGGCATAAAACTATAATTCATAGTATCCCTTGGTGCTGTTAGATTATATAATAGATTTTCACTTCCTTGTTGAGCAATTGCTGGTTCATAATAATCTACACCTTTCCTCGTAATATTAACACCTTCCCCCGGAGATACAATAACGATATGTCCGTCATTAACTCCATAAGCTAATTGTCCATGATTTGCCATTTCCTGAACATCATATCCTTGGGTTGCATTCATAGTATTATATGAATTGTCTGTAAAGTACTTTGTCGCATATGGTACACCCCAATGGCCAGAAGCTTCTAAATCTGAATTGCCGGTATATAGCTTTGTTACATAAGATGCGTATCGGTCGCAATAAGTCTGGGTTTTTGTTTCAATTGATGGAAAGATTCCAACCCAGACTAATTTTGAAGTAGTTGTAGGATTGAAAGCCGGGTTATCATACGCAATTCTATCAGTAAAGTAAAGCCTTTCCGCATCGGTCATATTATGATCATCAGCAAAGTCTTTAATACCGTCATAAGTCAAACTATTGAAAGGTATTTTGCCATTTTTGTATTGATTCTTAAACTCTTGATATGCATCATTTACTTTATTAAGACTTTCTTGACCATGCCAAGAAGTATCCCTGTAATTTGTTGGATTATCCGTATAATTCGGGTTTATCGGTGCATTATAATCATTTGCGTAATTTACTGAACCTGTAATTGGATTTATATTAGCTCCATAATCATTCGCATAATTGCCGGTATGCAAAGATGTTGCTTCTATACTTGTAGTATTCCCCCCTACTGAACTGGGGGTTATCCTCCCTGTAGACCCCATGCGAGTTGTTGTTTTTTTAGCAGCCGCTTTCCCCCGTGCCGCTTTTTTACAGCCCATGGCCAGAGCCGCTTGTTTCACTTTTATGGCCTTCGATCTGGTCACGGCGTAGAGAAGAATTAATGCGGCTTTTTGACGGTTGTCATAAATAGACTGCCGCATAATTAGCTAACTTTTTTATGCTGTGGTTTTAAATCGGCATATTTCCAGCCTTCCTTCCTATGCCTCTTTTCGCTTTCCCTTAACATTTCAAAGTATTTATGCAGGTCATTTCCGCATTCTTCCTGCATTTTGCGTCCTGCGTTCCTCATTTCTTCTACAATTGGGTCTATCATATATTACTCCCTGTATCGTTTTCCATCAATTCTTCCGGTGTACAAATTTGCGGCATATCAAAGCCCAATCTCTGGTTCAACCGGGCAAGTTGTGCCTTCATATGAAGATTTGCCAGATGCGAAAAATTCCATGTTAATAAACAATCCATTTTGTAATGAACGGCATAAGCAATATGAGTCATATCCCTGTAAAGTTTATCCGATAAATTAAAATACTCCATATATTTCAAGGCGGTTTCTTCAACTTCAGGTGTTCCCGGAAGGTTAGTTATTCCTTTTACCAGTTCCAACCGCTTATCAACATAGACCGAATCTCCCCTTTCAATTTCATCCAGCACAACATCAGAAATATACAAATCATATTTTTGCCTTTCATTATCCCACCAATCTATTGTGATTTTCTGACGTATAAGAACAAGAGCATTTTCGCTTAACTCAGAAACCCTGTAGCTCGGTATGGATGAATCAAGATAAATTTTGTCTTTTTCCATAATTACTTTACTCCGATATAAATATTAGCTTTTTTCTACATTTTTATCAACTAATTTCCATTCAAAAATATGGTTTTCTCTCGATAATACATCAAAATACAATTCATTTTCAAGCGGGTGGTATTTCCGGTAGACCTCCTTCAAGTAAGCAGTCGAAAGGTTCAAATAAATCTGTGTTGAGTCAAGACTTGTATGCCCTAAAAGAAGCTGGACTTCCCGGATATCCGCACCGGCGTTGAGTAAATGCGTGGCGAAAGAATGGCGGATAATATGCGGGTAAATCGTCTTTGTAAAGCCCTGTTCCACCTTAATCTTGCGGATAATACCGCTTAAACCGCCGGTTGTTAAAGCCTTGCCGAAGTTACCGAGGAATAATTTACCGGTTCGATATTTCCTAATAGGCTGTATTGCTTTTTTCGGCCTGATTTTCCTGATATATTCCGCAAGATATTTTAAAGCCGTTTCACCGAGCGGCAAAACCCGGTCTTTCTTGCCTTTACCGTTCCGTATAAAGAGCATTTTCTCGTCAATGAAAACGTCCGTTACTTCAAGATTGCATAATTCGCGCGCGCGTATGCCCGTGCCGTATAGGACTTCAAGGATCGTCCGGTTACGGAAGTCAAGGGGGTGCGTCCCCGGGTTGTCTACCGGTACGGCGTCAATAAAGTCCCGCATTTCTTTTTCTGAAAGTACCTTATCCCGGATGTTATGCCGCTTTCCTTTCATTTCAATATCACCAAAAGGGTTTTGCAAGATTTTATCTTCTCTTTCAAGTAATTGAAAAACACGTTTCATGGCCATTGCGCTTTTCTGGACGGTCTCTTTTTTGATGCCTTTTTTAGAGTTTGTCTCAAGGTATTCCATAAATCCGTAAATATCGCTTTCCCTCACTTCCCGGAAATCGATCATCTTCCTGCTCTCAAGATAATCATTGAATCGTTTCAGGATGCGAAGCATGCTTTCTATCGAGCTTGGGGAATAGTTCCGGCTTGTCAATACTTCGGTAACTATGGTTTTGACGGCTTCAAAAGTAAGTTCGTTCATGCTTTTGCCTCTCGTGGATGAAACTTGAGAAGCGTCAATCTGAGATGTTCCGGCGATAGCTTTGTATATCTTTCCGTTGTCGCCAGCTTTTCATGGCCTAACAGGTCGGAAACCTGTTTGATTCCGGCTCCATTCTCTAATAAATGCGAGCCATAGGAATGCCGGAAGCAGTGACAGGTAATTTTTTTCTTTATTCCGGCTTTTGTACATGCTTTCGATAAGTACCGGTTTACGGTTTCATTGCAGGGTATTTTACCTTCATAAGCGGAGGGAAAGGCACGAGTGCCTTCTAAAAAGCCCCGGCAGACAAGCGGACGAATATTATCAATAAAGAGTTTCAAATATTGAGTTCCAACATCGCCAAGCTGGACAATACGCTCTTTGTTCGTCTTGGTCTCAAATATTGTCGCTTCCTGATCATCAAAGTTAATGTCCTCAATCTTCAATGCCAGCAACTCGCCGATACGCACGCCGGAAGAATATAAAACGACCTGCAAGGTCTTAAGCATAAATTCAAGCGGGTTTTCAGCCTTCACATTGAATAATTTAACAACTTCTTTCCTTGAAAGGATATTTCTTGAAACCTTGTCTTCAGCCCTGACGCTTCCCATCTGTCCGGAGAATCCGCCGCAAAGCCCTTTCTTCGATAGAAAAACAAGGAAGGGTTTAACAAGGTTGGTTTTCTGCCGTAAGGTAGACGGAGCGTAAAGGCGATTTCCCTTACCGTCCGTCTGATCGGCAAGGTATTTAACGTAATCCTTTACGTCATCCCGGCGGAGATCGGAAAAGATGTTTACATTCCGTTCAAAGACAAGATATTTTAAAAAGTTCCGGGCATGCTCCGCGAGCCTGCCGGTTGTGGAAGCCGGGTATCCTTCATTCTTCCGCTTTTCAACGTATTCAAGGCAAACGGAACGCAGTTCCTCCGGAAGACCGGCGTAAAGGTCAAGGCTGGCCTTGCCCCAACCGGTACCGGGCGGCAGAAGATCGTTACTCATCAGAAAACATTTAGCGACCTGGCCATAAGTGCGGATTGTGTCATTGCTATACCCAACATTGGTGTTGGGTAGGGATTTAGCTTGAAGATAGCTGTTAAAGTTTTCAAGATCGGCTTTTGTAAGGCTTTTCAAACCTTCCGGTTCGGCAATAGTCAGCTTTTCCCGGAGATAAGCCATAAACGAAAGCAGGGCGTTCTTTTTAACGATTAAGCCTTGACGTTTGAAGTGTCGGACTTCGTAGTATGAAAGGAAATCTTTGATTAAGTTTTCTATAGTCATTTCAGGGGTATACCTCTCTCCAAAAACTATGACCCAGTTTAGTAAATCCCTTGTTAATAAAGGGTTCTCTACTCGAAATCTGGGTCAGACCCAGTTTTACCCAGTTGACCCAGTTTACTTTAATCTATTGAAATATATGAAAATATATTACTATTACCATGTTGACCCAGTTAGCTTTCTAATTCCTTATCCTTACTGCTTTTTTCACTTTTTACCATGGGAATGTCCGGATTTTCTATCGGACGGCCGTCTTTCAGCCGGTAAAATCCTTTCGACCTTTCCCTGCCGCCCCTCACAAGCTCGATATATTCCAGATCGACAAGTTCCCGCAGGTTCCGCTTTATCCAGCAATGCTCGAATCCTGTCTTTTCCCTGATGTCCCTCTGCGTAAACCGGATTTCATGGACTTTTAACCCGT
This sequence comes from uncultured Spirochaetota bacterium, assembly GCA_963783575.1. GTDB lineage: Bacteria > Spirochaetota > Brevinematia > Brevinematales > JAOACQ01 > CAWEAK01. Next base: position 28,874 of record CAWAOD010000015.1, read on the forward strand.
TCTTTTCCGATATCTCCCTTGCCATATCAAGCAGGGCGTGATGCAGTTCAGCCGCGCTTTTCGATATTTCCAGCAAAGATGATGACATTGCAGCGTTTTTCATAATATTACAGGCTATTTCAATGTCCTTATCATCGCATTCTATGTATTCCAGTCCTTCAGAGGTTTTTATCTCTTTCTGGTACTGCCGCAGGAAGCATACGCAGGCGATCAGGTCCATAAACCTGTCGTTATCCCTGCGCGTCCGCATAAAATTGTCCGGGAAATCAAGCTTTCCAGCTTCAGGATTCACGATGACAAGTTTCCTGAGCATCCGCTGCGCCGCATGGTGCTTTTTAATGACAGGCGGGATCTGTTCCGACTTCTCCATATACCTTTCAAGCGAATATTTCCGCCTCTGCGCCTCGTGGATTCTACGGGTCTGTTCCCGGCTCTCGTCCGTATTGACAACAAAACACCGTGAGGCATTTTCAGGATTGATGTCATGCCTTGTCGAACTCATCACGCTGGCCACAATGGTCGGTTTCCGGATATGTACGGTATCCATCTTCCCAGTTTTCTCATCCTTAACCGTTACAAGCCTTGAGAGTTCATGGCCTGAAAGCATTTCCCTGATTGAATGCTCGATTTCGTCAGAGTGAACGGCTTCGCCAAGTATAAGAAACTTGTGCATAAGGTCTTTGATATAATTTAAAGCCTGATCTGAAAGAGAGGTAACGGCGATGACATCCTCCGGCGGTATAAGCTTCCTTACCGTATCGACAAGCATGGACTTTCCGGAAGCGGATTCCGAAAGAATCAAAACCGATATCGGGTCGTCAAGTATGCGGGAACTGGCGCAAAGATAAAGAAGCTGTTTGTTCAAGTCCTCGCCGACATAGCCTAATGTTTCCATATCCCTGACAATCTCCTGAAACAGATCGGGATTTTTCAGGAATCGAAGCCCCGCTTCCCGTTCTTCTTCCGTAAGCCTTGGCTTTTCCTCCGACTTCCTTGCTTCAAGGGCTTTTCTGTCCCGTTCCGATTCAAAATAGTCAACTATATCGGTAAGATCGTTCTCAATCCGCTTTGGCTCCAGACCGAAAGCGCGCGAAAGCGACCCGGCGAATGAAGCCCTTGACCTGGCCAGGTACAAATCCAGATTGTCAAAGTACCGGTTTCCATCATATTCAGCCTTTATGTTCACTTTTATACTTGTAACAAAAGCTTCTTTCAGACCGGCAACTTTGTAAACCACCGGCGCGCCTTCTGAATTGCCGAAGGTAAAGGCTGTGAAATACTCATCTTTTGACACCTTGAACAAAGCTTCGGTTCCGTTTTCTTCAATCTCGAATATCGCCGCTTGCTCAATAAGAACAGTCAAATCCTCTTTTTTGAGCGTGCCGGCCGTAAGCATCTGATTCCAGTCTTTAGTGGCCCCCGAGTATACCGCTCCCTGCTTTGCAGCACTATCGAGGGGCCACGGAGCGACAATCTTAACCCGAAAGCCTTCGGAAATAAGCTTTTCTTTCAATTTATCGCTGGCCAGACTCCCGGCTTCATCCGCGTCCAGAGCCAGAACTATAGTTTTAACCCGGTCGGCTTTCAAAGTTTGTAAATGTTCTTCGGTAAAGCCATTCGTTCCATAAATAGCCTGGACATTCTCAAAACCTATTTCAATTAAAGAAAGAGCGTCAATAATGCTTTCGGTCAGAATGATTTCATTATAAACCTTTGATACTTTGCGATTGAATACGCCTTTATGGGAACCTTTCAAATATCGATGCTTAAAGCTGGAATTATAATCAATATCACGACCGTAAAAACCTACAGTCTGGCCGCTATCATCAAAAATGGGAAAAACAAGGCAGTTTAAGAAATGTTCAGAGCCTTTGTCATTGAATATTCCCGCTTCGGTTAATTCTTTCCTCTGGCTTTCACCAATGACAAGGTTTAAGCCGCCATCCGCAAAACCGATCTGAAAGCGTTCATAATTTGAGGTGTTCGTCAAGCCCCGTTTCTTGAGATAATCAAGAGCTTCCGGATGGTCAAAAAGTCTTTTGTGGTAATAGTTCTTTACTGTATTAAGGTTGTGAATGACCGGTTGGTGAGCCTGTCGAACCACGGTCTCTGTGGACGTTTGTTTTTCTTCGGGTTTGACTTCCATCTTTCGAACCGTTAAAGGAAGCTCTTTTACAGGGTTTCCCGACCATTCTTTTAAGAATTTTAATGCTTCTTTGAACCCGAACCCTTTCACCTTCTCCACAAGTGTAAAAGCGTCTCCGTCCTCTCCGCATCCGAAACAGTTGTATAAGCCTTTTTCACGGCTCACCGAAAGGCTGGGCGTCTTGCTGTCTTTATGAAACGGGCAAAGCCCCATATAATTTTTACCGACTTTTGAAAGTTTCACATTAAAAGATTCAAACAACTCAACAATATCAATATTCTTCTTGATGTCGTCCTTTTCAAATTCTTCAAGGAACCCGGTGACTTTCAGGGTTTTCTGGCCTTGTAGCTTGTCATTCTTTGTATTCAAAGGATTTTTCATAAGCATTGCAACCCCCTAAACCAGATTCAAACGGTTTAAGAGTTCTTCGCCTATGGCCTTTACTTCTTCGGCGGCTTTTGACGGCCTTCCGTCTATTCTTGGCCTCGATATAACGCCGGTTTTTAAGGATATCGCTTCTTCTATGCGAATCGACTTTGATAAAGCGGTATTAAATACCTTTTCCCCAAAAGCAGTGCGGATTTCTTCCACGATCTGCCTGGTAATCACCGGGTTTGAATCAAAGGCGTTTATGATAACCCCGAGGAGCTGCAAGCCCGGATTAAAATTCTTTCGAACTTTCGCCACCGTAGCCATGAGGTCATTAGTTCCCTGCATTGAATATAGACTTGGGTTCATCGGAATAATAAGCCAGTCGGAAACCGTTAAAGCGTTGCCGGTAAGAATACTTAAAGACGGCGGGCTGTCGATTAAAATGAAGTCGTAGGCTTGAAAGCCTTCACCAGAAAGCAGGTCTTTCAATTTTGTGAAAGCATCCAGTTCACCAATAAGTGATTTTTCAAGGCTGGCCAGCTTGACATCGCCTGAGAGAAGCCATAAGTTTTCTTTTACCTGTTCCGGCTCGAAGTCGGTACCGGTCAAAGCTTCATATAGGCCAAAGCCAGGAATATCGACAAGGGATTTTGAAAGGTTGCCCTGCGGATCGGCGTCAATAACCAGCGTTTTGTGCCCCATTGCCGCCAGCCAGATCGAAAGGTTGAAGGTTAAAGTTGTTTTACCAACGCCGCCCTTTTGGTTGGATAATACGATTGTTTTTGACATAGCCAGCCCCCTAATTGGATTCGGGGGCTTTGAGACGCATTTCTTTCTTCACATTTCCCAACAATGCGTTTAAATGAACGTAAGCCCGGCGGAAATCCAGAAGATTAACCGTAGCCTGGCCGTTGAAGTATTCAATCTGCGCCTGAGTTAGACCTTCGCCTGTGAAGGTAAATTTTCCGGCTGGCTTTTTGGCTTCTCTGGCAAGTTCGACTTTTTCAACCGAATAGCCGAGGCAGATATAATACCCGGCCTCGTAATAATCCGAAGTGATTAAGGTTTGCAACATGTTCTCCTCCTTAATATTTCGGAGGAAAACGCCTCGAATGGATTGATTAAAGCTTCAGCTTATGCTATAATAACTTAGGTAAGTTTCGAGGAGTTTTCCTCACTTATGGCTCTGCTTTCAACTTGTCTAGGGCGGAAAGCAGGGCTTTTCTTTATCTCTAAAGATTTTAAAAACAGGCTTTTTAAGCTTGTTTTTTTAAGCAAAATACATTCATATATACACTTATTATGTTTGTTACATTAATTATATATTATGGGTAAATTTTTGTCAAGCACAATTTTAAAAAGAAGAAAAAGAAATACTTACTTGATTGGTAAAAACTTTAAAGAACTTAGAAAAAATGAAGGATTTACACTTGAAGTCTTGTCCAATAAGACCAAAATTCATATTGAACCATTAAAGCAATATGAAAGTAATCTATACTCACCAAACCTAAATAATCTTAATAAGCTCTCTAATTTCTATGGTGTTTCTATCGATTTTCTTATCCTATGGGACAAAACTAATTACATCAGAAGTACCAGGTTAATTGAACTGTCGAAAATTATTGACAAACTCGACCAGGTGAAACGGTTTCAAGTTGAATCCACAGCCATGACCCTTATAGGAGATAAGATTTCCAACGTTTTCGTTAAAGAAGATTCTTTTGATTTGACCAATGATATACATTTAAACCTGAAACAGCTTCGGGAGAGCAGTAAAGTTTCACAAAATAATATTGCTGATTATCTAAACATTTCTCAAGGCTTGGTAGCAAACTATGAACGAATAACTATCCCTCCACTGGATAATTTAATCAAGCTTGCAGAGTTCTTCAGTGTGTCCATTCATTCTTTGGTTACAGGAGAAAATCTGACTTTTCAGTTAGCTAACAATGGATTGAAAGATTCCGTCTTGAAAGCAGACCAGTTGCTTAGTATCAAAGATAAAAGTTTTCTCATTCTTTTGATGGATAAAATTATCATGGAAACAAAAACCTGATAACTTTATCGTCCCCAAATAAACAAAAGCATTGAAATTAAAGAATAGCTTCTTGTCCCGACATTCGGCTCTCGTCGGGCACCCTTGAAATCTCCGGCGCGTTCACCGTCCTCACACTGCCTGCGCTTTCAACGGTGCCACTCCTCAAGCCGCCGGTTTTTCCGGTGCGCCACTCGCCTCTCTCTTAACATAATTTGCCTTATCGTCAAGCAAGCGACACAATCGCACTGAATATACCGATTTTGATTTTTTAAACAATAAGCTTCTGAATTTCCTGTCTTTCCTTCATCCCGAAGGCTCAATGGCTGCAAACGCCTGCCGCTAAGGCTAAATTATGTTAAGTTGTCTCAGTTCTACTTTTTTAAAGCTTTATCCTTTCCGGTTCTTTCATCATTAGGTTCTGAGCCAAACGTTCGGCGGCGCCACACCGGAAAAACCGGGCTGGCGCTTCGGCGACAGACTGCGCCATGTCCCACCCGCCCATACGTCCGCCTTTAGCCTGTGCCATCATCAAGCCCCTTTCGGACTCCCATCTTCGGTTATCAAAAAACTGGAATTTAAAGATCTTTCTTTTTCAGATCCACCCAGCCATGAATATTATACCATTCAATCAAGAATTATCAAGGGTAAAGTCGCTGGCCCGCTCCCGGATTCTGCGGAATCCGCCCTTGACAATTCTTGCTTTCGCTGGTTTTGCGGTTAGGCTGGGCGGATATTAATTAATAAAACTAAAGTAATTTTTATATTATTCGACATATATTATAAAAAAAGAGGTTAACTCTATGAATCACAAGAGAATTCAAATTCTGAATATCTACTCCAGACAAAAAAAATCTTCAAATAATATTTTATCTGATGTAATAACTATAACATTAATTACTTTGATATTCTCTATCGTATTTTATTCATATGAAATAGGTTATGCCGACTATTTTGGTTACAATTATTCATTAATAAAAGTAACACTTTTTGGAAGAATACTTTCAATTTTTTCTTTGTCATTGTATTCTAATTTTACCGTTATTATTGTTCTCATTTTTACCATTATTATATTATTATATGCACGTATGCTATCACCAAAAAAGGTTATTCCGTATAAGACAAAAGTTAAAATATTAATTCCAATTTTACTATTGTCAATTAAATACTTAATTATACCCCCCGTTATGTTTCTGCTCATTAAATATCTCGTATCTGATAAACATCTTGTCTCTTTTAATTACATAATTGTTCCAATATATGTGATTCTTCTCTTAATTAATATCCAAAAATATTTTAAAGTATTAGACAGATTTAAAAATATAAGTTCTTTTTTTATAGATACATTAAATGATTATGGAAGTATATTCACCAATTATATTTATATCTCAATATTTTTGATTTGTATGTCCTATTCTGCAGGTTATAATTACGCTAAAAACAAGAAAATTTTTGAATCTTACGATAATGGAACGAACCTAATAATTAATCATTACAATGATTATTCTATTGTTAATTCCAGAATAAATGTATTAAATACTAATAAGGTATATTTTTTCCTTAAAAATGAAGATTTAACGAATAAGTATATAACAAATGTTTCTATTACGAATACCAATTAACAAACCCCCAGTAATCAACAACACCAGCGACAGGCAGAAAAATCAAGGATGAGCGCATCAGCGCGAACGACGACAGGAGCTTGTCCTTGATTTTTCTGAATGGAGCGGTATAATTCTTTTTACTGGGGGTTTTTAAATGATCGGTGCTTTATCTTGATTTGATTTCCCGGGAGCCGAACGGCACTTGATAGAATAAAAAAAACCTCGCCGGCGCACGGGCGGGTCGGGGCCAGCGACAAAACTTGATGACGGCGCCAGCCCTGTTTTTAGCGCCGCGCCTTTGCCTCTACCCCGCTTTTACACCCCGGCAAAGTTAACATAAGTTCCGCTTATGGGCTGTAATTCCTTCCACTGAGCCGTTTTAATAACCGTAAAAGCTGATTTAAGTTTAATAAGAATTGAAAATATATGGCTTCAGAATCGACGCGATTTACTCCCCTGCACAGACCATAAGCGGACTTATGTTAAAGCAAGCGGCGGGGATCAGGCTTTGCCTGTCCACGCAAAAACAGGCGGTTTGACGAACCCGCTGTAGCGAACGTAGGCGGTGCTGACAGCCGGAAGCGCGCCGCAGTGAACGGAAGCGGGTGAGGAAAGCCGAGCTGGCTTTCTACAGCCTCCATGCCCCCGACTCCGCGACAATACTGCATATAGCGGCTCTTATTCCGCTTTGCATATATACCCAAACCCGCTCAAAAAACACATGAGATGTTTTGGATATATACTCAAAGCATTCATTTCCTTTTCAGGTTAGAAAATATTAAATATATACTTAATGTTTTAAACTCTTTACATATATAGCTAAAACTGTTATCTGCCGAGGGGAAAATAACTTCTCTCGGATATATCTAAAGAAGACACACCTTCTACAGCTCCACCCAACAAAAAAAGCCTCAAGCTTCTTCTGCCTACAGGGCTTGTTAAAATCATTTCTCTATGCTATATCTGTATACATCCTTCCTTGTCATTCCAAATACCACATAGGAACTGTCCGACTTCCAGTTAAAAAAATACGATGCCAGAGAAGCATTGTTTGTCAATGTCCTTAAAACCTTCTGCTTTTGAAGGTCTATGAAATATAAGAGATTTTGTTTATCTTGGCAGATCACTGTCCTTTCATCAGGCGAAATCGTGAAATAGTCCATAAACACGGTCACATCTACAGGCAATTTCACTTTCTCAAACTTTTTCTGACTGATGGAATAGCGGTAAATTTTCGATTCTTCCGGACCGTCCAGAAAATTCTGATTATTCAACAAGTAAATTAAGTCCGGATTCTTTACTGCTATAGGTAGAAAATACCATTCTTTTGAACTATATAGCTGTTCATTGCTTCCCGTGGTAATATCAAATTGATATAGCTTATGGACTTCTTTATCCCCTTTACCTTCCATTGCATCATAATATATTCTTTTTGAATCATAAGACCAGCAATAATAATTATGTTTTGTGGCTATAACGGAAATTATTTGATAATTGCTACTATTAATAATTTCAAGGCGTTTATTGCTATATTTTGTAAGATATAAACCATCTGGACTCATTTCATTATACCTATTGCTATCATTTTCAAATACAACTACATTTGTTATATAATAACCAGCATTATGATAAATCACATCATCTTTTGTTAATAATTGTTTAATAAGTAAGCTATCATTTTTACTGTCAATAATTAGCCCCCATAATTCACCTTCATCAAATTTGTAGATTCTTTCAAGTTTGTCTAATCCAAATAAATATGAAAAATTAAAAATGCTCATAACCAAAATGATGATATAAATTTTTCTTTTCATAAATTCTCCATTATTTAGAAAAATAATAAGTTAAGTCCGGTATTACCGAAGTTCTAAATCCGTAGTTTAATGTACCGTTAGGAGTTAAATTATTTAGTATATTGTCTCTCCCTTGCTGAGCTATTGCCGGTGCATAATAATCTTCTTCTTGGTAAGTAACATAAACACCTTTTCCTGGAGCTAATAAAGCCATATGATTATCATTTGCTACATAGACCAGTTGTCCATGATTTGCCATTTCCTGAACATCATATCCTTGGTTTGCATCCATAGTTCCATATGAATTATCTGTAAAATACTTTGTCGCATACGGTACACCCCAATGACCTACGGTTTCCAAATCTGAATTTCCGGTATATAGCTTGGTTACATAAGATGCGTAACGATCGCAATAAGTCTGGGTTTTTGTTTCAATTGATGGAAAGATTCCAACCCAGACTAATTTTGAAGTAGTGGTAGGATTGAAAGCCGGGTTATCATACGCAATTCTTTCTGTGAAGTAAAGTCTTTCCGCATCAGTCATGTTATGATCGTCAGCAAAATCTTTAATACTATCATAAGTCAAGCTATTAAAAGGTATTTTGCCATTTTTGTATTGATTCTTAAACTCTTGAAATGCATCATTTACTTTATTAAGACTTTCCTGACCATGCCAAGAAGTATCCCTATAATTTGTTGGATTATCTGTATAATTCGGGTTTATCGGAGCATTATAATCATTTGCGTAATTTACTGAACCTGTAATTGGATTTATATTAGCTCCATAATCATTCGCATAATTGCCGGTATGCAAAGATGTTGCTTCTATACTTGGAGTATTCCCCGCTACTGAACTGGGGGGAGAAATGGGGGTTTGATTATTAAATTCCGCTGCTACTTCCGGTGTTGCCGGTACAGGATTGGATAAATTATATTCCATAGCATCCATAAGGTTCTTATAATACTCCAACTCTCGTTCCAGATTAACATCATCTCCTAGTTTGTTCATAATAATTTTAGCCGGGTCAAAATAAAAATTGCTGTTCAATGAACCGACCCGCTGTCCGTCAAGATACCCAGAGGTTGCACTGGCCTGCAATCCCGCGTAATCGGTAAATCCATACCCTATATTAGCGTTTTCGGTTCTGCCGCGGTAGTTTCCATTTTTGTCGTAATACCAGTCCATGCCGGCACCGATATCAAACCCCTGGTTATACCCGGTCTGCTGGTTATAGCCGTAGCTTAATCCAAAACCGTAATTCATTCCCTCGTATTCTCCATACTCTCCATAATTCCACTGAGCGTGCAATCCGATATTGGCTCCGTTTGACGTTATCCCTGCGTTTGTCCCGATATATTCACTCTGAGATTTCCACATTCTGTCATATTCATCGCCGTTCAGGCTGCGTTCCATTGTTCCGCCGAAACTTAAACCTGCTCCTACCTGTAGATATTTAGGGTCTCCTATTCCTATCCCGGCATTGACATTCCAGTTGAAAGTTTCCGTACGGTATGTATAAGAATGCTTAAAATCAACTCCGCCGCCGAAATAAACAGGAGCTCCGATAGGAGCAAGGTTCACTTCTAAAGACGAGCCTTCTTCTATATAATATCCTTCATTCTTAGACTTCCCGTATCCATATTTTACAAACCCTAAGTCTATACCGATGAATTCTTCATAATTAGGATTAACCTGTTCATTTACATAGTTATAACAATCTAGAGAAACTCCTTGATAGCTTGAATCCTTTGCTTCGAACATCGCTCCCACAGCATTTGACATCACATCATCGCCGAGAGCTGTGGATGATACCTGTCCCATTGATGCGCCCATGAAAAGGCTGCTTATTATATCTTCGCCGTAAGGGTCCCAGAAAGTCATTGGATTGTTAAGCCCATAAACATACCAGTTCAACCCCGCCGGCCCATATCGTTTATCCGGGTCTTGAATGGGGTCCTGGGTGATAAACCGGCCTGTGGAAGGGTCAAGGAATCTTGCCCTTGCATAATACAATTTGGATTCACTGTCAAAATAATGCCCGGTGTAACTTATCCCTTCTTTCACTGAGGAGGAGGAGGAGTTCGTCTCCCCCTCTCCAGACTTGGATAGGGGGCCGGGGTTTGAGGCTATTTGTTCCCCGAAAGCTGTATAGTCGTATGTCTGATAAGAAAATGAATGCGTGTTAATAGTGATAGGCGAGTCATAGAGTTCGCCTCTGACTGATCCCTGGGCATCTTTCAGGTAGACAGACGTCTTAACCGAAATCTCCGCCTCATAGCTGTTGATCATTATGTTATTCAAATAGAATGTCGAATCATCAAAGAGAATATTCTGCCCGTCATATACAAACCTTATTGCGGGTTGATCAATGCTTCCTGCCGCGTCCGATGTTTCGTTCTTGGATATCCGCAGGTTATTGACATCGTAAACATTCTTTGTTATTGTAGTATTCCCGTTTTCTAAAAGGTTATACTCCGTCATCAAATCCCTGGAGTCATACTTGAACCTCTCCGTCTTCCCGGAGCCGTCCTTCTTAACCAGCCTCCCCGCCCGGTCGTATGTATACGAAACACTCCCCTTAGTGGATTGTTCGAGCATAAGCCTGTTATCGTTGTCATAGGTATAATGGGTAATGTTATTGCAAGCCGAAGGCGTAGCAATCTGATTGGTCGGTGTGGAATAAAAGCTGGTTGTCTTAACCAATCTGTTCCCGCATGCATCGTAAGAAAAAACCTCGCTGTTGCTCAGACCGTAATTCGCAGAAACCAGCCTGTATGTCTTATCATATTGGAATGTGGAGACACACAATTGTGCGCCTGCCTCACTTACCGTCTCCTTAGTCCTATTGCCTACCTTATCGTAGGTGTAGCCATAGCTCGATAAAAACTGAACCTGTGCTGAGCTGGTATACTGAGCCTGTCGAAGTGCTGACGAAGCATTTGTGGTATTTGATATTGAAGTAAGCCTATATATATTATCATATCCATAATTGACTGTCAAGCCTGTTGAATACTGTTTGTTTGTTATCCTCCCCATAGAACTGTAGGAATAGCTAATTTGAAGGTTGGTTGTGTTTGTGGATACGGCTGTTTCAAGACTTATCTGGTTCAATCCATCATACTTATAAACTACCGTTTTCCCTCCGGTCCCCGAGTGATTTTCCGCGCCAGCGGAAAATTGTATCGAGGGGATCGTCACCATCCTGGTTCTATTCCCGTTCCCGTCATATTCATACGCCAGCGTCTCCCCGTTCTTCTCGTCATACCTGTTTGTCAGATTCCCCGCGCTGTCATATTTATACCTGTACGCGCTGAAATTGTCGCCGGCCCATGTCAGTCTCCCCAGCCCGTCATACTGAAAGTGCTTTACATTATTATCCGAATATGTCTTTGAAACCGGCTGGTTATTTCTGTTATAACTAGTGCTGATCGATCCCTCGCCGTTCTTTTCCAGAATAATGTTTCCGTTATTGTCATACTGGTATTCCGTGGTAAACCCTAAAGCCGTGGTCTCCTTAACCTTGTTTCCGCGTATATCATATTCCAGCGTTGTCCTGTTCCCCTTCGCATCAATCGCCGCAGTCATGTTCCCGAAGGTGTCATAATTATACGATGTCGTATTGTTAAGGGCGTCTTTCACCGCGATTGTCTGCTTCCCGTACCGATAGGTCGTTGTTTGGTTCGATTCCGCATCGGTAAAAACTTCAACCTCGCACTTTAAACCGCTCCCCGAGTGATTTTGCGTCAGCAAAATTGTATCGAGGGGAGCAATGCTGTATTGGAACGATGCCCTGTTAGTCATCGCGTCCGTCGACCTTACCATTCTTCCTGCCCAGTCGAATTCCCTTGCAAGTTGATTGTTCTCCTTATCAACGGTCGTAACCGCGTTGCCGAATGAGTCGTAGATATTAGAATTGGTCCCACCGTAGGGATCAATAGATGCGGTTAGCCTGCCCAGTGAATCATATCTGAAATAGTTTGTAAAACCGTTTTTATCGGTTGCGGTCAGAACCTTCCCCATTAAATTATAAATATAATTTTCTGTATTATGATTTGCATCGGTAATTTGTATTTTATTCCCGAATCCGTCATAGGTAATTGAGGAAGATATTGCCGCCTGATAATTCATATCGTTTTGAGAGGTTGTCACTATGTATGATCCATCCGCCGCATAAGTATATGAGATATTAACTAAATTACCCTCCCTGTCGATCTGGCGGACGGGCCTGTTCAGATCATCGTAATAAGTATAAGCCGTATTTCCGTTATAATCTATTTCTGATGTTTTATTCCCGTAAACATCGTATCCGAAATATTTTTCGATATTATTCACATTTCTGTTGAAAAGAATCTGCCTGATAATATTACCACTGTTATCGTATATATTGGTAGAATTAATATACTTTGTTGATCCGTCATTTCTTGATTCAAAAGTGATCCTTCCCGCAAAATCATAAGTATTGCTTATATTCAGTGCCCCGAAAGGCGTTTCCTCCGTCCTTCCGGTTTCTCTTCCGTAATAATCGTATAAATAAGATGTTGTATACCCGAATCTGTCAGTTTCCGAAATTTTCCTGCCCCAGGTATCATAAGCCGAAGACTCTCTCGAACTGTCCGGATAAATCGTATTTGTAATATTTCCCCAACAATCATACATATTGGATGTAGCGTACTGAACCGCTGCCAATTGCCCATTGCTGAGCGTGCTCCCGCTCTCGCTTTTCCCGGTAAGGTTCCCCATCGCGTCATAAACATAGTTGTTAGTCAATGCCAACCCCGCCCCGCCATTGAGAGCCGAAGGCGCGGCAATCTCATTCGTTTTTTCTCCCAGCATGTCATACCGGTAAACAACCGTTCCCCCAAGTTCATTAGTCGCCGACACCACCCTTCCCATTTGATCGTAAACCCAATTCCTGCCGCTGACGGTGCCATTATAAATTATGCACTCGGCTGTTTTATTCCCATAGATATCAAAATATGTCAGGTTGGATGTATGCGATAAATTATTGATTTTATTGGTAACATTCCCCCTGAAATCATACTCGTATTTTTCGTCCCGTAAAGAATTGCCGGTAATGATCCTCATGAGGTTCCCGTTATTATAGTATTGATATCCTGTAATCCTACCACCCTCGTTCTTCTGCAAAACCCTGCCTGCGTTATCGTAGGAAAATGTTGTCGTAAGCCCCGAAGGATCTATCTTTTGCTGCAGCATTCCGCCGCTATTGTATGAATTTGTTGTCTCACCGGAAATATCCGGGTCCGGGGTAAAATACCTCTTTTCATCGGTGATTTTTCCCGATTTGTTATAAGAATTATTGATGACCTTTACAGGATTTCCAGCGTTGAGGTTTTTCCATACCTCAACAGTATTCCCCCGAAAGTCCCTGACTTCCTGCGTCCACTCGGCCTGTCCGGCCCCATTCCCATTCACAGTTTTCCATGTCGTAATTTGTGTAAAATTTTCACTACTATAGGTTATTATTGAATAATTATAATTTACTGCCCTGCTGCTTCCAATCCCAGCCGACTCCGAAGCGTTCGTTACCCTTCCCAGCGCGTCATATTTAAATGAATTCGTTATTCCCTTGAAATTCCAGGTAACCGCGGGCTTCCCGTTATAATAAGCCCCGCTGTCATCCGTATACTTATAAAACGTTTCCCTGCACTTTGTTGTGTTTGTAATGAAATATTTATTGGTCAGAAGCCCGCCCTGCGAATATAAATTTGTTTCAACCATGCCATTCGGATATATAACCGAGGACAGGTAACCCTCCGCAGTGTAAGAATAATTATAAACCGTTAACCCGTTCGTCACCAAAGGAGCCTGCGCTGAGCCTGCCGAAGTGACGAAGGGCCCCGCTGCTTTCCAGATCATCCTTCCAAGATTATCATACCCGAATATGGTAGCCCCATTGTCCGGGTTGTTTACCAGGTTTGTTTCCCCAAAAGCATCAACATTGAATGTCGTAATAAAGTCATGCCCGCTGTCATTCCCGCTCCTGTGTATTTCCTGCAAAACACCATTATTATAGTAAAAAGCAGTCAGGTTCCCGCCGGGCGCATTTATATTTGTGACCTGTCCAAGAGCGTTATAACCGTACGCGGTAACTCCGCTTAAAGGATTTGTCTCCCTGGCAACCCGGTTTTTTAAACTGTATTCATAACTGTATGTTTCATTCTCAGGTAAAACCTTGCGAGCGATATTACCAAACGCGTCATAATTATATGCCGTCGTACCGTTGTCGGGATTAATTTCCTGTATGATTTTTCCCGAGCCGTCATAAACATAATTATATTTATTCCCGTCAAAATCTGTCATATTTGTCATCAAACCGTTTTTATCGTAAGCAGTAGTTTTTACCTGCATAAGCGGATTCGTTTCCGAAGTTACTTTCCCTTCAGCCGAATACGCGTATAAATTTGTGCCGCCGTCCGGCTGTATTTCCTCTTCCGGAAGACCGGCCGTATTGAATATTGTCCCGGATATTATACCTCTGCTATGATAATAATTATATCCTGTATTATTTAATATTGTCGGGTCTGTAATTACGGTCTTAATGACCCTGTCCATCTGGTCGTAATAATACATTTCAACTCTTGATCCCCATGATTTTGTCTTCACCGGAACATTATTATAAGTCAAAGTATAGCCGTAGCTTATCGATGTATTGTCCGGCTGCTCCTCGTTTGTGATTCTTCCGCATTCATCATATTGATATGTCCAGCTTCTGGATATACCGGTATTTGTATCGATTATTGTTTTTGTTTCAAGCCCGCCCATTGCGTTGTATGTCAACACTGTTTTCAACCCATTAGGGTCTATCTCTAAAATCTGCCTGCCTTCCGCGTCAAAAGCCTTTAAAGTAATAAAGCTTCCATTACCGCCCGGTGCTATTAAACCCGGGTTGCCAAGTGCGTCATAATATACAAGGTTTGTTGTTTGATTTGCCCCGTCATCGTTAATCTCAGAAATTGGTTTATTCAAAAGGTTGTATTCGACATTTTTTGTCCTGGACCCCTGCCTGACAACCATAGGGTTGCCGAAAATATCGTATTCATAACTGGCGCTTCTCCCCGCCGGATCAGTTTCGCCGGAAACAAAACCCATTGAATTGTATGTTTTTATCCAGTTGTTAGTTTCAAAATCCTTCATATTTGTGATGTGTCCCGCAAGGTCATAGCTGTATGTTTTATAAGCAGGACTTCCGCCGGGTATTCTGTACCTCGCGCTTTCCCTGTAAAGCCTGTTTCCATATTTATATTCCCAATCCTGTTTGGTCCCATCCGGGTAAATTTCATTTATCTTATTTCCAAGGTTATCGTAATTATAGCTATGGCTATAAATAACCATGCCGTTCGAAGCCGGGTTGAATACCGAATATATAAGGTTTGTCACATTATTTCTGAAATCGCTGTAATTGGTCGAACGATTGGTATACCGGTCTATTTTTTCCATACCGTGATTTGTGAAATAAGTGTTTGAAGAAAATAATGTCGATGCTGTAATATTTCCGCTTCCATACCCGACCGACAATGAAGTGTTCCGGCCGAGTCCGTCATATGTATAGACTTTTACATACGATTCATTGCTTAGAATTGCCGTTTCACTTGTCATCCTGCCCATAAGATCATATACATAACTTACGGATTTACCGCTGTTCGTGTCGGTTTGATTTGTTAACAGTCCGATACCGTTGTAAGCATAGCTTATATCCGCAACATTGCTGGAAATGATAACAGCCGGACTGTTAAACCCCCTGCCTGTCATCTTCTGGTTTGTCAGGTTGCCTGCCACATCATAAGAATAACTGTAAGCATAACTGTGATTTTCCTGATCCAGGTCTTTTTCTGTCTGCCTATCATTAACGTCATACTTATAAACTATCTTCTTTTTCCCGTCCTTGTCATAGCTTTCCTGTGTTTTATTCCCGTTAGTATCATACCAGTAATTGACTTCATTATTGTTCGGGAAACTCACTTTTGAAAGCCTTCCGCAATAATCGTAATAAAACCTTGTCGTATTGCCGTTAGGATCAGTTACAGCGGTCTTTTCCCCCCAGGCGTCGTACGCCGCTCTGTTTGTCGAGCATCCCTGGATGCCCTGGCTTATTACATTACCCCTAGCGTCGTATTGATAAAAATTTGTAACCAGATCCGCTCGGTTCTCTGTCAGGACTTTTCCGTAAATATCGTTTTGGTATAAATAAACCCCGTTATCCGGATTGATGATCTTAGCTAAGTTATGATCTTTATCACAAACATAAGTGGTTTGACAACCGTACATATCGGTACTTGTTTTTGTATAACCTCCGCCTTCTTGGTAGTTAAATATAATAGTCGCCAGGTTATAAAGGAGCTTACCGCCCGATCTGTAGAAACCCTGGCTTGTCAATTCCCCGTTTGTATCGTAGCTCATATGGAATTCGGTTTTATCGGGCTGGACGATTTTTGTCGGCCTGCCGAGATATTTGGCTGTTGTATCGGAGTATTCATATTTCCATCGCAAACCGGGCACAGTTTTATTTGTTACGTTTCCGAACTCGTCATAAATATAACTGTATGCGTTTGTAAGTTCATTCGTAAAATATGTCATGTTCCCTTTTTCATCATAAGAAATACTTACTTCGGATAAATTTGGATATCGAATATATGTAACCCTCCTGTCATCATAATTTGTGAGGGTATTATCATATCTAAATTTAAAGCCATTACCGTTCAGATTTGTGAAAAATGTATTGCCGGGGGTATAGTCGAATGTTCCTACCCAATAAGGCGTATGAACCGACACAGCCCTATACCGGCTCTCAATGTTAGTGACATTGAATTCATTCGTGTTTGTATTTGTATAATCAAAGTAAGTATAAGATGAATTTCTGTATACATTACCATCGAATTCGCTGCTGGAATTTAAAAGAGCAATCCAGCTGAACATCCTCCCCGCGTTGTAATCCATTATTTGTAAGTCTATTTCCTTTAAGCTGTTCTGCATATCCTGGATCTGCTGATTCAGGTATTCCACCTGAAGGTTGTAATAATCTTCAGAATAATTATACGTCTTTGAATATTGATAATTTGCTGACTGTAAAATAGTTAGCCAGTTTATTATACTATTTGTCATTTGCTGGTATTCGGCAAGAGTGTTTATTTGATTTGTTTGATTATTAATAAGATTGGAATTATATTGATCCCAGGATAGTATACCTTTATCATATTCGAATTTTAAATAATACTGCCTTACTTGATTGTATATGGAAAGAGCATAGGGGTAGCCTGCAGGAGTATTATTTGTCGCCAAAAAACCATAAACCGCGTTTGAGATATCGCTTAAATTTAATTTTAAATTCGTTGATTGCCCTGAGAGTTCGCTTTTGTATTTATTAATATTTGAAATATTTATATTTATATTAGATATACCTTTTAACAGTTCATTTTTATTGCTTATCATCGTATTAGTCATAGCGACCAGGTTTGATGAATTTGGGTCGCAGGCAAGAACATTGCTGTAATTAAATGTGTATTTAAGAGAGCTGCCGTCAATTGTAAGGTTCAGGCGTTCCAGATTCCGGTTTTCACCGGTAAATGTAAGGTCAGCCCTATTCGATTTATCTATTGCAATGCTATTGATCAGGTTTCTCTCCGAATCACTTTCATTCTGCTCTTCATTCCTCTGAAAATCCACTTCATCCACCTGGGTGCCGCCGGGGGAAAATGTTTTGACGGTTATAAGTTTCTGGAATGAGTTATAATCATAGGTTTTGTAAGCCCCGAAACGGTTGTAATTTGTCTGAAGCGCATATCCCGCATAAATATCAGGCGTACCCGGGGTGCTTCTTCTGAAAGAATGTATCTTTCCGTCCGCTGTATAGTAGCTGACGCTCCACCCAAAGGTAGTATTGTCCGAAAGCCATTTACGGATATCCGAAATAAAATCGTTTGTATTGATAAGCAATGTATTCCTGTTTATTGAATTTGTCAGGAAAGCTGTATTTACCAATGATGCGGCGGCGTCCCCGAACAGCCCTTTGGTTATATTGGTTCCATTGTTTGTTTCAAAAATGTTTGTTATATAACCTTCCTGTTTAAAACCATATGTAACATTTGTATAAGGTCCGCCTTGATTTGTAAGAATACTGGTTGTTGATTCCCATACTTCATTTGGACTATAATTTGTAACAGTATGCTTTGCTAAATCCGGGCAGATGGTATATCCGTAAATATTGTTAGTAGAACTTGCAATATTGGTAATCACTTCATTTACAGAATTTTCCCCGCTGTTCAGAAATCCTCCGAATTTCAGAATATCCCCCGCGGAGGTTACAACTACTATCACGCTGTCCTGTGTTCCGAACGCCCCGAAAATCCTGATATCACTGAAATATCCGCCGTCCGTCGTATCGCCCTTCCTGATAAACTGGTTGCTTGAATTCGCGATCATTTTGTAATAATCATACATTCTGGGAGGACCCCCGAATAAATGCATAAATGCCGCCATAGTGGCCGCTGAATCAGCTTCGCTTTGCCCGATATACTGGAACTTCTGCGAAACCCCGCTTCCGTCCTGAATGATCACCTCGTTCTTCTCAAAACTGTACCAGAAGGAATAGTTTTCAGTTAAAAACCATCCAGGCCCCATACCAACATTGCCTGAATATTGTGAACCGTACCTCGCGGAAAGCTGTATCGGTATCAGGTGGTCATTCCCCACAGGAGTCCGGTAGATCAGAATATTTTTAGACAATTCGCCTGTTACCGGATCGACAAAATCCCCATAAAACCCTTTTTCTATCCTGTGCAGTTCGTCCTGGCAGGAATTCCCATAATACTTCGCCGGGTCGCCGAGCTTAAGTTTTATTCCTTCCTGCGATTCCTTCTGAAAATTCGCAGGATTGGGTACTTCATTGTCCAGAATCCCTTCAATAGCCGTAGGATCTGCATCCTGGCCGGCGCTGAATGCGTAATACCTCTGCAGATGGTATTTTTTATAATACATATCCTGGAATGTATTAAGCGCCTTTTCCGTCTCATTATTCCAGAAACCGCTTTCATCTATAGGATTATAATTTGTCAGATTAAATGAAAGGACCTTATTCAGTTTTTTCTGAATCCCTTTCAAGCTCTCACTGTATAAATAAGGATTTTTATCATCGTTTTTCTGAACAATATCAATTTTATTCCGCGTTACGACAAGGCAGAGATTGCTTCCCGCCCATATAAGCGCCAATAATGTAAAAAATAAAAACAAGGTTATTACAACTTTCCTCATCATCTCTGATTCCTCCGGCAGCCTCATCCTCCTGCCCCCTTCTCCACTCGCGAAGAAGGAGGTTGAAGATTAAATATTTTTGATTTTATTAATAACAGCTTTAATATTATCCATAATCTCTTCATTTTTTATGCGAACAACTTTTACACCCATGTTTTTCATAATATAATCCCTGAATTCATCATATAGTCTAATATTTTCTATCATATAATTTGATAACTTAATACTAGTTATCCAAGTAGAATCTGCTCTATAACCTCCCCTCCTGCGGAGGGGAAAATACTACCCATAACTTCTTCCCACAATTTTGATTCCGCTTTTGTTTGGTTTATTCTCAATCTCTCGCTTATTCTGTATAATTCATATACTTTCCTTCCCTCCCGCTCCCCTCTCCGCACTTTGGAGAGAGAGCCTGTCCTGAGTACCCCAGCTCGGCTGGGGATGTCGAAGGAGGCCGGGGGTGAGGTTAAAAATCCACGCTCATAACACTGCTTATCCCTTCGAGGTCAGTTCCGTTAAAAGACATAAAACCGTCTTCTTTTTTCCAAACTCCATTGCCTGCTTTAATCCAGAGACAACCGTTTTCATCCAGCTTCCATTCCCCGAGTTTAACATAGTCCTCAAAATGGTAATACTTATGCCTGTTATATTTATTCATTTTCCACACAATCCGACCTTTCTGTTTGCCGGCTAATATATTTCCGTCATATTTGCCGTTGGTTGTAAATTCCAGGTTAACCGTAAGATTGGATTCCTTTACTATCATCTCAATATTCTTGACATCCACACCAAGCAAGTCCCAGCGTCTTGCGTATATTTCCGCCCCCCCTCTATAAGTAACTTCACGAACAAAGTAATACATATTGGCAATCCATCCAAGCTGTTCATCCCGGTATCCCTGTATAAACTTCTTTTTTACATCATCAATATTCGTTATTGAGTATTTCTTTCCCCCGTTCCAGAACTCAATCCCGCTTAAAGCCGCCAGGCCATCATTATACCCCGAATAAACTGAAAGCACTTCAAATCTCCATTTTAAAGCCTCGACAGGCCTGTCCGTATTAAAAACCTGATTTTCAGCCGTATCGTTCAAAATTATGCTGCCGTTGGTAATTTCGTTTGTGACATCTATTCCATTCGAAATTTTCTTTTCGGATGTAATAACCCTGATTTCCTTAATATAAAGATAATTTGTATTGGAAATATTCCCATTTTTAATAACTATCTCATCCACCGGGTATGTATCTTTAAAATAAACATCAAAAGCCGGATATTCATTTGTGTTTTTTGCCGAAAAATAAATTAAAGACGGTGTATCATCATTTTCATCCAGTAAATTTAATGCCGTGCTTTTAAACAGGTCATTTGTATCATAAATGGACCAAATTTTACCTCTCCACAGCCCATAATTATCCTCAATATTCAGCTCGAGGCTATGAGAAAGGCCCGATGTAATTATCATAATCACAAAAACAATAACTTTTTTCTTCATAGTAATCTTCCTTTTGTTCTTCAGCCTCATCCCCCGGCCCCCTTCTCCGCTTGCGGAGAAGGGGGTATAGATTAGATGTTTTTAATTTTATTTACAACTGCATCAATATTCTTCATAATTTCTTCATTTTTTATGCGGATAACTTTCAAACCGAGGTTGTTCATCATATAATTCCTGAATGTATCATATTCTTTTTGATCCTCATGAATCTTTCCATCTATTTCTATAACCAGATTTTTTTCATGACAATAAAAATCAGCATAAAATGCATGTGTATTCCCTGAATAATTAAATATTATAGGTTTTTGTCTTACAATTTTTAAGCCAGTCTTCCGGTTTCTGACTTCTTCCCACAATTTAGCTTCAGCTTTTGTAAGATTTCTTCTTAATTCCCTTGCTTTCGCAGTATAATTCATATATTATCTTCTCCGTCTCCCAATTCCAATCTCCCCCCTCTCCGCAAGCGGAGAGGGGTCGGGGGTGAGGCTATGGATAAACAATCCGCTCGCTTTTTCTAACCCCACTCTCACAAGCATTTTCCTCATCATCAGTCGGTTCCTGTTATCAGTTTGTATCGCCTAATATACCGGAACCACCAGGTAAAGAATTATAACTACTTAAGTTACCAAATCCATCAGATAACTCTATTTTAAAGGAATAACTTTTAGTAATTGTGCCAGGACATTCAGCAATAATATGATAATAACTATTTGTACTCATATCATAATTTCTACTAATTGCATCACAATTGTTAATAGGAATTGTATCATATAATGAAGTACCATAACCATCACTATAAATTACCCCCCCCCCTCAGGAGACACATAATTAGAAGTAAGAGTTTGGAAAACATGTAAAGTGCCGGTAACATTATTGAGAGGTGTATCTCCTGGAGTAATGCTTATAGAGCCACCGCTGCATGAATACAAGCACCACGGTGCCTTCCTATCCACAATATACATCTGGCTGTTTGTAGCCGCGACTCCGAAATTATTTGTAGCAACAACTATGACATTATTGCTCATCCAGCTTCCGGCAGCACAGCTCAAATTAATGATATATCTGCCGACTGCTGGAGTTGTTCCCCAATCAGGACTGGCATTAATTCCATACAAATAACTAATATTTGTTCCATAACCACGAATACTTTTAATCCCGGCCGGATCACTAACATTTACAAAGATTTGATAATTGTTACTGCTCCCAAGCCATCCATCACCACAGGGTACAAGCGAAGATAGATTATTGAAAGTGATATTTGGCTGTTGTGAGTCGTAATAACAATAACCAAGTTTATAAGGAATGCTGTTGATATTTTCTAAAGAATCTTCTGCTATTACTTCTAAATATCTGGTATTCGTGTCATTAAAAGTTGAAAGTGGGAATTCAAAGTCATTACTTGTAGGATTTGAATCTATATAAAGTTGAGCTTGATTATTTGTAATACAAATGTACTTAATTCCAGCATCATCGCTGATATGAATTTTAACTTTTCTATTATCATTATTAGGCGATAAATATTTATTACCCCCATATAACCAATAAGAACTTGCAAAATCCAGTTGAACAGGATTATTAATGTTTGATGCTCCCGAAACATCAACGCTATCTTTATTAAACGTCACCACCGGCCCTGTATTATCAAAATAGAACTGGAAATTATTATTACTAGTATTTCCGGCAACATCAACGGCCGTAACGTATGCAGTATATTGCCCGTCGCCATTAGTGCATTCTGATTTAATAGCCAGTTGAATAGAATTCCCGGAATCTGCATACGTGTTGCTTGTATTATTGGATAGAACCCAGAAGACGCTGCGCATACCGCTTAAAGCATCATTCGCTATTATGTTGAGATTACCCGAATTGACGCGTTCACCGTATGTCATATTGCTGAAAGTTATTGATGGAGGGGTTTTATCGATCACAAAACTATTTGTAACATTGCTGATGTTTCCGGCCATATCTATAGCATTGACTATAAGCATATTTGTCGCTTCATTAGTAAGATAAAATGAGGCTGTGCCCGAACCATTTATGCTCTGGATACGGATTCCATTTGTATAAATTTCATTCGAGCATCCTGAAATGTAAAGGTATGGATCGGTTATCGAGATGCTAACCGTAATATTTGTATTAACCGGGACACTCGGTACGCCGCTGATGCTTATATCAGGTGTGTTTGTATCAATGATAATAATAAAATTGGTACTGTTCGTATTACAAGCCTTATTCCAGGCGGTTATCGTGACAGCATTTGTCCCTAAATTTGAAATATGAATTGGATTCAAAGTCACAGTACCCGATGCTAAATTTCCGTTACTCAATAAAATGTTATTATTTGATAATATAAAATGTATTTCATTGTTATTATTTTGAATAGAATTTGTTATTTTTATACCTATATCAACAGGACAGAAATTATAATAATTTAAAATGCTTTGTAATGTTGTTATGAATGGCGCGGTTTTATCGATATAATTTGTAATAATCATAAAGTTTGTATTACCGGCTTTATCCTGAGCGTAAATGGACAGAACATGCATTCCACTATTTGTATATGAGATTGTTATCAAGTTCGACGCGCTTGTATTCGACGAAATTGCTATATTTTCATTAGTATTTGTAATAGCATAATATAACATATTAACATCGGTTAAAGCTATAGTGACGGTTATATTTGTATTAATCCACTGATCATTCATGATTCCGCTAACATTTATAACCGGCGGTATCGTATCAATCGTAAAACTTGAGTTGGTATTAGTACTATTTCCGGCCCTGTCCATCGATCTGACATTAATATGATATATTCCGTCCGCTAAAGCAGTCATCGATATATTTGTAAAGTTAGTTCCATAATTGGTAATTCCAGATAAAAGAGCGGATTGATTGCTTAAGAGAATTATTTGATTGCTTGGATGCAGATCATAATTAGAAACTGTTATGTTACCGATTGATTTTGCCGTAGCATTGTAATAACCACCCGTACTTATATACAAAGGATTATAAACTATAAAATTTGTCGGCGCCGTGCGGTCGATGGAGAAATAAATATATACATTCGTGTTAGTATTGGTGTTCATAGCATAATCGATTGCCACGGTCTTTATTGAATAGTCCCCTTCATTTGATAAAAAACTAAAGGAATTAGTTGATGAAACTGTTTGTCCGACATTGCCGTTCGAATATTGTATATTAGTATTTGTTATATTATTGCTGAGAATGGTAATTTGATAGAATTTCAAATTATCGTCGGTAATAATAATGGAGGAAGTAATGTTTGTTACACACATATTATTTGTAAAATTCAGCATATTGACAACCGGAGGTGTTCCGTCAATAATGATCATATTGCTCATGTTAGTATTAGTTGAGATGTCAGCCTGGTTTCCAGCGAGGTCTTTCGCCGAAATAAAGATCGGGTACTTGCCGTCGCCGGCCGCGGTCCCCGCGAAGTAAATATTGGTCTGGTTGGTCGAACTGTTTGTTATCTTCAGGGTGTTAGAAATCGACACCTTGCTGATGTCCAGGTTCAAGTCTTCTATATAGCCGAAAAAGTCCACCCTATTATTACCGAAAAAATATGAAATCCCATTATTTTTAAAATAGTAACTCCGGTTTGTGGCGTTAAATTGAATATCCGGCTGTGTGTAGTCCATGGTAAATTGAATGTTGCTATTAACTTTCCTGTTCAGTACATCGACAGCGCTGACGGATAGATAATAAATGCCGTCATCGCGAGTGTTCGAAATAAGAAAATTGGTCGATTCGAAGAAGTTATATCCTGACATCACGGAATTCGTAAAAATAATACTGCCGTTATCCCTGGAAAGATTGACACTGTAATTGCTTAGATGATCGGAAATATTCACATAAACATCTTTACGGGTATTGTAGTATTGGCCGTTCGTAACTTTACTGACAGCGATGGCAGGAGGTACGCTGTCAATTGTAAAATCAAAGGCGTTAGTTAATAAATACATCTCGCTTTGTGCCCTCGCCTGGGCGTTTATATCCACATGATAATCCCCGTCATTGGCAATGCTGCAAGCCAGCCCGTTCGTAATATTGAAGGTTTCTCCCGTTCCGCCGTTACTGATAGTTATGATAAGGAATTCTTGCGTTCCGTTCGTAACAAAAGCATTGAAATGCATGGTTTCGTTTGTGTAATACACACCCTTCGACAATACGCAACCGTCCATCCCGAAGTAAGCCAGGCCGGGAAGAGTATCGGAAATCCAGAAGATTATATTGGTAGACGCCGTATTTCCCGCCATATCCGTGGCAAACGCTTGAAAATTATGCTTCCCGGTATTGGTGATGGGCGTATTGTAATAGTTAACACCGTCCAGTTTCATTTCAAAGTTGCTTGTATGACTGTCGGACATTGCCGCTATATTCTCAATATTTGTAAAATAGGTTTCGTTGTTTTCCACATTCAATGTAATCACCGGGGGAGTCCTGTCGATACTGAAAAGGTTGGTAGCCGCCGAGGTATTCCCGGCCATATCGGCGGCAGAAACGGCAAGCTGGTAATCCCCTTCGTTTGTTATGAGAGTATTTGTGTCGAAAGCCGCGCCGTTAAGGTAAAACGTATAGTTTGACAGCGCCATATCGCTGACGGTGATTGCCGGTTTAACCTGGTAATACACCCCGCCGGACGCATTAAAGCCGATCTGCGGAGGAGTCCGGTCATAATAAAAGTTCGCGCTGTAAAGATTGGTATTCCCGGCTTTGTCCGCGGCCATTATGCTGAGAGTGTGGCTTCCGTCGGACAGGGCCTGGTTATTCCATGGAATTCCATCTATAGTGATAATGTTTGTATCGGGATAAATCTCGCTCACGCTGATATCCGGAATATTCGAATAATAACCGCCGTTGGTTATTCCGCAAGAAATCCGGGGCGGCGTGAAATCGAACACAAAAAGTATATTTGTGGAATTTGTATTCCCGGCCTTATCAGCCGCGATTACGCCGATGACGTTGCTTCCGGAACCGGTAACCGTTCCCGTAAGCGATACAGGATTACCGTTGAGGATTGCCGATGCACTCAAGATATTATCATCAGCGGCCTGGATCGTATACTGAATAGCCTGGTTATAAAAGGCGCCGTTCCGCAATCCGCTGACCGTGATTACAGGCTTTACAGTATCAATGGTAAATTGCAGAGCCCGGTTTGCTGTCCTCCCAAGTATATCGGTACAGCTTACTGTCAGGGTATAATGCCCGTCCGGGGCCAGTGGGAACGAATCCTGCATGGCGTTTCCGTTTAATACGGCCGATTTATTTTTTATCATTCCCTGGTAAATAATGGAAATGTTCCTGGGTGTGTTATAGAAAGAGCCGTCGGAAACATCATTAATAGTAAATGACGGCTGGGTCCTGTCTATTTTTAATGTAACGCTTTTTGAAATGTTATATGCCATACTGTTAAGCTGTGCCGTCGCGTACACATCAATCCTGTAATTCCCGTCATCGGTAATGTTGACGGAGTTGCCGGAATCTTTCCCATTGACATAAATGCTCATGGACTCTAATGTCCCGTTCGAGACGGCAGGGCTTACCTGTAAGGAGTTTGATGTGTAGTAAGTGTTGTCATCAGGATTGTAAACACAGTTCTTTAGGTTATCCATAGATATTAACGGCGTATTGTCCGCGATCTGGAAGGTTATATCCGTCGACGATGTATTGTTTGCCCGGTCGGCTGCAGTAACGCTTAAAACATGCTGGCCGTCTGTCATTATTCCCCTTCCGTTATAAGGCGAATGGTCCAGGTAAACCGATAAAGTGTTTGTATGCGCGTCTTCCGCGGATACATAAATCACCATATTGGTAAGATAGGTATTCCCTGTACCGACATTCGCCAGTATCTGCGGCGGAGTCCGGTCGATCGAAAACATATCCGTAACCGCGGTTTGATTTCCGGCTCTATCCATTGCCTCAACCGAAAGGCTGTAATCGCCTTCTTTAATCATAGCCGTATTGGTATCATATGAATATCCGTTCAGATAAAACGCGCAGTTGGACAGAGACATGTCTGTCACTGTGATCCCTGGTTTTAACTCGTAATAAACTCCGCTACCGGGTGTAATCGTAACAACAGGGGGATTTTTGTCAAAATAAAAGTCCGAGGAATAATAATTGGTATTTCCCGCTTTATCCCTTGCCGTTATGGTAATGTTATGCGGCCCGTCGGATAATTCCTGATAAGACCAGTCGGTATTGTCGATCTTCACGGAGCTTGAATCAAGGTATGTATCATTGACCTGGATTCCCGGTATGGAAGAATAATACTGCCCCTGTAAAAGATTACAGGTAATTGACGGCGGGGTAAAATCAAAGATGAAGGAAATATTGGTATCGGTTCTATTCCCCGCCTTATCCACCGCGGTTACTGAAATTGTATTGCTCCCGGGGTTTGAAAGATTACCGCTTAAAGAAACCGCCTGCCCGTTCAGATAAGCCTGTATGCTCTGAAGCGCCGGGTCATCTGCCGTAATGGAATATGAGATAGCTTTATTATAAAAGGCGCCGTCTGATAATCCGCCGAATGTCACAACCGGCCTCGCGGTATCGATTGTAAAATGAACGGTGTTACTCGCCTGCCTGCCTAAAATATCCATGCAGTCAGCCTGAATGGTATAATCTCCTGAATTCACAAGGGTAAGAACATCGGGCGCATTCGTTCCGTTCAGAAGAATTTCTTTACTTTTAATCAGGCCCTGCATTCGGATCATAACAACCCTGCCGGTATTATAATAAACCCCATCCTGGACATTGCTTATCAAAATTACCGGCGGAGTCCTGTCAATCGCGACAGTAAAATTACTTGACAGGTTATAAATTTTTCCCTGAAGTTTCGCCAGCGAGTAGATTTCAAACTTATAATTCCCGGCGTTGGTCAGGCATGCTTTTCCCGGGCATTCGGCGCCGTTTAAATAAATCAGGAGTGATTCCTGAGTCCCGTTCGCCACAAATGCGCTTATTTCCAGAACGGCGTTGGTGTAATATTTGTTGTCGGACGGGTTGTATACGCAGCCTTCCATTCCCTTTACCATAAGGCTCGGATCAGAACCGCTGATGTAAAAGGAAATATTCGTGGAATTGATATTGCCCGCCAAATCCGCGGCGTTAACGGCCAGCGAATGTATTCCGGTTGCCGTTATACCGCCGCCGTAATAAGGGCTGTTGTCAAGCAACGCGGTCAGGGTATTGGTATGCGGGTCAACCGCGGTTATCTGGATCGCCATATTGGCTCTGTAAGTCTCCCCGTTATTCGCGTTTAAAACAATCTGCGGTGGAGTACGGTCGATATTGAATTTCACGCTTTTGTACGACCAGTTACCCGCAAGATCGCTCGCTTCTACAGTAAGGGTATGATCCCCTTCGTTTGTAATGAAAGTATTGATATCATACGGCACCCCATCCAGGTAATACGCGGCCCCTGAAAGCGCGTCATCCGCGACTGTAACCACAGGTTTAAGCGAATAATAGACTCCGTTATCCGGCTTTATATCTATACTCGGTGCAGTAGTGTCATAATGAAAGTTCGCGGAATAATCATTCGTATTACCTGCTTTACCGTAAGCCTTTATTTCAATATGATGCGGTCCTTCGGCCAGCATCTGGTTCATCGCATCCTGTTTCTTCCATTCTACACCGTCCATCAGGACGGCCAGTGTATTATCACCGGCGCTGTCAAAGATACTGAGTGGAATATAATTGTAATACCCACCTTCCTCTATACCGCAGTCAATGGCAGGGGTAGTATAGTCGAAAACAAAGAATATGTTAGTCTGTGTAAAGTTTCCTGCCCTGTCCGC
This sequence comes from uncultured Spirochaetota bacterium, assembly GCA_963783575.1. GTDB lineage: Bacteria > Spirochaetota > Brevinematia > Brevinematales > JAOACQ01 > CAWEAK01. Next base: position 57,408 of record CAWAOD010000015.1, read on the forward strand.
CGCTTCGACTCTCAGGATATTTGTCCCGTCGCCGCTGAAAGAATTCGAAAGGGGAATTTTATTTCCGTTTAAATAAGCCGTAACGCTTTGTAGATTATCATCATTCGCGGTAATCGAATATCCTGTCTTCTTATTGTAAAAGGCCCCATTCTGAAGGCCGTTGATTACTATCTCCGGACTTTTCCTGTCAATGGAAAACGCGATCGTTTGACTGTTTGTCCTTCCTAAGATATCGCGGCAGCTTAATTCCAGTGTATAATTTCCTTCTTCTTCCACGTTAAACGTATCCATCTGGCGAACACCGTTGAGTTTGATTATTTTCGAATTAATTCCTTTCGATGGGATATGGTCCCCCATTGATATTGAAATCTGGTGCGAATTATTATAACATCCGCCGTTGGTTACGTTATCCGCCTGGATTACAGGCCCGGTGCTGTCAATTGCTAGGTTCAACTGCCTGGATACGGTGCAAAGCTGCCCGCCCGTTTCCGCTTCCGCATTAATCTCAACCCGGTGGGCCCCTTCTTCGGTAACATTAGCGCTGTCCGCGTATTCTCTTCCGTCAACGTATATTTTCAGCTTTTTCACTGTTCCGTTTGTTACAAAAGCCTGAAGCGATAAAGGAGCACTGGAATAATAATAACTGTCGTCATTATTCAAAATGCAGCCCTCCATCCCGTTAACCAGGATAACCGGACAGGAATCGCTGATATAAAAAGAAAGGTTTTTCATATTCATATTTCCGGCCGCGTCAATAGCTTTAACGGATAAATCATGCGCGCCTAAAGCAGTGACTCCTTTATTATCATATTCTTCTCCGTCAAGCAGTATTTCAAGCAAATTGGTATTCAAATCGAATACGGAAGCCGTTATCCCTGTATTTACGGGATATGTTTCCCCATCCTTTAAATTAACCGAAATTACCGGAGGTGTACGGTCAATGATATATCTTCCGGATTTTATCTGGAAATTCCCTGCCTGATCACTCGCCTCAATTTTAATATTATACTCCCCCTCCTGATTCAATAACAGGCTTGTATTTGTTACCTGATCATTCAAAAATACCAGGAAATTCGTAATCCCTGGCTTTGAGAAAGAAAATGCGGGGCTTGCCTCATAATATACCCCTTCGCCCGGCGTAAAAGTTATCACCGGCGGGATTGTATCGATGTTAAAATTCGCGGAAAAACCGCTGGAGTTTTTCGCTTTATCGACAGCCGTTATACTGATATTATGCTTACCATCGCTTAATTTTTGACCGGCCCACCCTGCCCCGTCAATTTGAATATTTGTCGTATCCAGGTTCGCATCATCAATATAGATATTCGGAAGCGCCGAGTATACCCCGCCTTCATGAATACCGGAATATATGCCCGGAGGTGTAAAATCAAGTGTTAGATGTACAGAACCGGTGTAGATTGTGTTTGTAATATCAACGCTTTCCCCCCTGGCCGAAACATCAAAACTGCCTTCATTGGATAAAACATCACCGGTTTCTACCCCGTTGACATAATACCGGATAAAAGGAATATTTTCAATTGTTTTTAACGAAAGAGGCTTATTGTAATATCCGCCGTTCGAAATCATAATATTTGTGAAATGCAGAGCCATATAATTGGTATAGCAAGAAAGGATTTTGACATTATTTGAAGCCGCCGAACTATTACCAGCCATATCAGAGCTTTCAACAGTTATGGAATGACTGCCGCTTGCCAGAATAAAATTACTGTCCGCCGATACTCCATCAACCCATATCCTGGTAACGGCCGGGTTTTGTTCGTTAACTTTCACGGCATTATTAACCGGACTCGCTCCGGTAAGGCTTGATGCCACTTCAATTTCGGGAGGCGTTGTATCAACGGTAAAGATTTTATCTTTCGATAGTCCCCCTCCGCTTATTCTGACCGTATAATTCCCGTCATCCAGACCGCTGAAAAGATAATTACCGCAGTCTATCTCCCCGGATGAAATAAGCGGTGAGCTTTCGGTATCGGTAAATACAGAAACCTGGATCGGCCCCTGTATTTGGCCGGTATAGGAAATATCCAGTAAGGAAGTATTAAAATAACGGTTGGTAGAGCTGTTGATCGTTATTGAATCTAAACTGCTCTGCAAATTTGTCAGGGTATTTACGTTAGTTATAAATGTCTTAATGTGGCCGGCCTGGTCATATGCCTCAATTTTCAGGCTTCCATTCATCGGGGGCAGAGAACAGATAATCCCGTCAGCCTCAAATTCGGAATTATAATAATTTCCGCTGTTTGTCCAGATTGTGAAATTTTTAAAATTCTCATCTTTTATTCTTCCAAATATGTAATTGCTGATCGCGTAAACAGTTATTTCAGGATCTTCCGGGTCATAAACGATTGTTACATTTTTCGTAAAATCATTACCCGCTTTATCCAGGGCATAAATTTCAATAAATTGATTCCCTGATAAAGGAAGAATCACAAAATTCGTATTCCAGGTAAAATTTTGATAACTGTTAAGTTGAATCGTCATTTTCTCAAAATTATCTTCCCGGGTTAAAATTCCGATATTTGTGTTTGAAGTGATGTAATACGTCCCCTTATTTGTAATATTCCCATCCAGTAATACGATCTCGGGTTTTGTTTTATCAACAATAATATTGGTCTTATATGCCATTTCCCAGAGTACAGGCACATTATTATAAACCGGAATAACCTGGAGCGTATAAAGGCCGTCGGTTATATTACTCTGGGTAAAATCACTTGTGAACGCCTGGCTTCTGCCGGTTACCCATTTAAAATTTTTGTTGCCGTTGCTTAAAATAAACCACAGGCCGTCGTAATTATTTGTGGATATTTTCACGTCCCCTGTTAATATCAGATTGCTGCCGAAGTATATATTGCTCAGGTTAAGATTGACGCCGGTTTCCGTATTGACCGGTTTGTAAGGTCTGGCGCTTTCATTGCCGAGATCGTCAAACGCGCTGACGGCAACCTGGTAATTTCCGTAATCTCCGGTTGTTATTCTGTAATTAGTACCGGTAGTGGAAAAATTGGTTCCCCAATTATCATTTGTAACAAATATATTGTATCCGCATTCCATGGAGCCTTTCATTACTTTATCCCAGTGGAGAAGTATATCCATATTGTCCGGGGTCCAGGCAACATTGCCCGGGGAAGCCGGGGCATCCCTGTCGATGACAAATGAGACTGAATTTGTCACCATATTACTGTCATCATCCATAACGCTGGCTTCCAGAATATAGCAGCCTGTGTTTGAAATTAAAAATACCCCGCCGTTGCTGTCCCATAAATATTTCCAAAGGTAATTTTGTAAAATTGGTATTCATACTATTGCTCAGAAATGTATTCGTTGAAATACTTACAGCCGACAATGATGTATTTGTTGATACCAGCCATCCGTCGTCTTTTAAGAAAATAATTCCCGTCACCGTTCCGTTTGTTCTTTCCGGAATGCCCTGGATTGTGATCTCGGGAGGATAGTTCTGAGCCTGGTAGTTGACATTCAGAATAGCCGGGACGCTCTCGTTTGAAGATGTGTCCACAGCGGTCAGGCCTATCTTAGACAGGTTCTTTGAAGTAAATGTATAAACATTTGTTAAAATAAGACCGTTTGTCAGAAGAACTTTCGCGCTGAAATCCTGGCTGATCTGGTAAAGATAATAACCGGCAAGGTCTTTATCCGTATTTGTATCCCAGCTTACCCGGATGATTTTATTTGTTATATCAACAGCCAATCCACTGGGCTTGTCGGGCGGGGTTGTATCATTGCTGTTATCATATTTGAAGACCCAGTTAGTCTGATCAGCTATGTTACCGACCATATCGGCCACTTTCAGGAATTTAACCAGGACATCACGCTTTATTTTTGGAGGGTAAATCCTGCTGAAATCAATCGACAGGCGGTTATTTCCAAAATTATATTCAGCTTCGCCGTTGGTAATGATTACTCCGTTCACGCTGATAACAAAATTTGTATCCACGCCGCTTTTATCATCCTGAATATCAATCCAGGCTGTTGAATCTGTGAGAGTCCCATTATTAGTAGGATAACAATCGCCGAAAGCCGGAGCCGTTTTGTCCAGCATTATCTCAACCGGGACATGATTTGTTTCATCGCCGTTCATGCTCTTAACAGATAGATCGCCATTTATAATGTCCTGTGAATCTTCCAGATTCATTTGAAACTGCCGGTAATTATCGCTCATAATATTAGTGCTGTCTTCAACCGGGATCAATGTTTCCCCGGCATTGATACCTGTACCGCTTAAATTGACGCCGACGTACCTGCTTCCGTCTATTCCGAGTGCGCGTATGGAATAAATGTTGCTTCCCGGCCTGCCGTAAATAACAGGCGTGGTGACAGTATTGGTATTATTGCTGCTGAGCTGGCTTAAAAGATTATCCGCCGGTTCTTCAGCAGTTTGTGAGGCAACGCTTGCCGGAACTGAATTATTAACGGCAGGTACCGCGGGGACGGACGGTGAATTGATCGTACTGCCTGCGGTGACATTCACTGTCTGCTGCTGCTGTCCGGCTGAAATACCTTGATTAACGCCGCTTCCGGAAGCGCTGAATTGAGACTGGCCTGATTGTGAAGAATCGACAGGCTTTTCATCGGTATTCGATAAATTAAAATTTTGAGAAACACTTTGCGCGGTTTGAAATCCCAGCTGGCTCTTGATAATTAAAGAAATGTCATTAACTTTAAGAGGAACAAATTTAGAAATAATCCGAACCCTGTAATTTCCTTCCTCCGTAGCCGGGAGCACAACTTTTTCCACATTATTGATATAATCGCCGGAGCTGATTATTTTCCCCGATGGAGCCGCCACTTCCAGATCAAAGTCATCAATAAGGTTCATAAGCGAGGATTCGAACGCCGGCGGATCAGTCCAGCTCAGGACTATTGTTATTTTATCATTCTGTTTGACCGTAAAATCAATATTTCTAAATTCATCGCTATCCGTAAAATGCTTGATTGTTATATGATTCGTATCAATCGGAGAATTCAGCATAAGCCTTCCGTATCCCGACTGCAGTGAAGGATTGTCTTCCATTGTATTGGCTATCAGTAAAGATTTAACTATGCTGTGAGTCGGCGTTAAGTTAAAAATGTTTTTTATTACCCCGGTTAATCTGGATACAAGCCCGCTCACAACAGCCGCAGCCTGGCTTGTGCCGCTTAAAACAGCATATGAATTATTCAAACCCAGTGAGTTTACACCGCTCCCCTGAACGGATATCTCCGGTTTAAACCTGCCGTCGTAGCATGGCCCTCTTCCCGAATAAAGCGCCGTATCATTACCGTCCAGGGCACCGACCGATATTACGTTCTTTGCGGTTGCCGGCGAAGCGATGCTGTTCCCGTTATTCCCAACAGCGGCTATAATAATCATTTCAGGGTGGTCATAAACAAACTGGTCAATATCCCTGCTGATCGACAAATAAGTACCGGCCAGGTTATCGTCATAAGTGCCCCAGCTTAAATTCGCTATATAAGAATTATTCAGGATCGACAGGTTAAAAAGATTCCTCATTGACGGCGGGATTGTCAGGCCGGTAAGGCTGTCTCCCATTGCAAAAAACTGGATTTTCGCTTCCGGATTAATGCCGCTGATCTGGCCGCCCGAATTATTGCCCCGGCCGGCTATAATTCCGGCGACATGCGTTCCATGCGGTACAAATTCACCTGTGTCGTTATCGCCGGCTGTTTCATATATATTAGCAAGAACACCGGATAAATCGGCATGTTTATCGTCAATACCCACATCATAAACGGAAACATTGGCAGGACAGGATTGGAGAATATTTGCGTTGACTCCGCCAAATGCGACAACTTTTCCAATAGTTCCCGGATCAACTGAAAAAACAGAAAGATCCCTGTATTTTTCAACTCTTAATACTTTTTCTTCAAACAGGATGGCTTTAACATTTGCGGAATCGACAATAAACTCCTTTCCAGTATTTCCAGTTATTTTAATATGATTCCCGGCGCAGAATGAATAAAACCAATTTGTGTCATTTATATCCCATAGGCTGACTTTTGCCTTTTTTATATTCTCAATATCCCCGTCGCTTTTTGATATTTTCATGAAAGGCTGGTAAGGAACGTCGGATACAAAACCTTCAAGGTTCTTTATAATCTGGCCGGTATTGCTTAAACGGACAATAACCGTATTATCGGGAATATAATAACCGAAAATAACGCCTTTTTTTACCAGGTAATTCTGGTAATCGGCATCGAATCTTTTTACTTTTAAAAGATAGCTTTCAATTTTTCTTTCGTCTTTAATCAATTTTTGATCGGGATTTATATTAACAAGTTTTGTTCCATCGAATGAAATAACTTCTTTACCATTTTCATTACCGGCTGATATTTTATATTTTTTATTGAAATCGGTTATTTCCAATTCTTTAGCGGGTTTAACTTTCATTTCTTTCTGCTTCGGCTGATTATCTTTTAAATAAACCGGCGATTCATTGCTTATTATTAATGATTCAACCCTATTGATTTCATTCTGTTTTATATTTTTCTGGCAGGAAACTGCTAAACCTAATAAGAACAGAAAACTGAATAAAAAAATGTATAATTTATTCATCCGCATCTCCAGTCAAAATTATAAATAAGTTGAATACTCCCGGGAATATTAATCTCAAATATTTAAATGGCTGCATTCATTATTTATGAACCGAACACCTAGCAATAATATTATACCGTTTAAAATCAATATTTTTGAAACATAAATATTAAATATTTTTTAAAGACCAAACAATATAAAATTTTACAATAAATAACAAATTAAATTTTATAATTTATTATCAAATTATCTTGACTATAATTCGGTTAACTGTATCTCGATATAATAAATCAATTAATTTTAATCGGTCTGATAATTGCTTATTAATCATATCATATTCACAATATAAAATTAATTAATATAAATTACGCGATTAATTGTTAAACATTACCGCTTCAAAAAATTAGTTCAAAATTTATTTGAACAATTTTAATAAAATTATACCCGATTTTTATGCGGTTTGTCAATATGACGTTTATCACTTTTTTTATATTTTTAAAAAAATATTGAAAGAAAAAAATATTTTATATATAATCTTCAATATTTTTATTTACGAATCTCCTGTTTTTTTGAAAATAAAATTTATTTTATGAAGTTGGAGGGCCAAATTGAAGCTTAATTTAACATGTTATGTTTTATTTGCTTTTATTATAATAATATCTTACTTTGGATGCTCATCGGAGCCGAAATCCGAGAATTCAAATAGTTCCGGCAATTCGGACACAACTCCACCTGTTGTATTAATAATTACCCCGACAAATAATGAAACGGTCGGGACAAATTTTACAGCCGGAGGGAATGTATCGGATGATTCTTCCGGCATTGACGGAGTGGAAATCTTTATTTCGCCTATAAATCTCAGTTATACCAATATTGTTCCCGCTATAAAGGGAATTACGACTTTTTCATCTGAAATTACCGTTACAAATTACGGATATTTTTACATTTGGGCAAAAGCTGTTGATAGATCGGGTAATTTCAAGGTCACATCAAACTTTTTAATCAATGCGGCAAATATACCGTTTTTGAATTTTAAATTACCGGTTGAAAATGGTTTGATAAAGATTACAAACTCCGGCACTTTAATAATTTCCGGTACCGCCTCGGTCTTGGGAGCAGGCATATCAAATGTCAGATTAATTTTCCTGTCAACTTCAAATTCCAATGCATCAACAAATGATGCTTTCGGAACGACAAACTGGGCTTTTAACGCAAATCTTTCCAATAACTCAACAAATACCATCTTGGGTTACGCCGTCTCGGATAACGGCAAAACCAGCCAGGTCCAGACGATAACAATTATTATCGATACATCGGCTCCGAATATTTCATTGTCCTGCCCGACCGACAACCAGGAATGCCCTACAAATTTCACTGCGGCAGGCGCTTTATCGGATAATATATCAGGTGTAAGCAACGCTGTTTTACATATTTCCCCGGCAAATTTCAGTTATACCAATAATTACACATTACCGGCATCATTTTCGACAAATATCTTGGTTAATCAATTCGGCAGGTATTTTATCTGGATGGATACCTTGGATAATGCCGGAAACAGCACCAATATCAGCAAAATATCTATCAATATCCCTGATGCGCCGGTTCTGAATATAACATCCCCTATCAGTTCCGGTTTTATTTTGACAAATACCGGCAATATAATTTTCAGTGGAACATCCGGCGTCCAGGGAGGAAGTATTACCGGGCTGAAAGTTCTGGTTACCTCCGATATTTCACAGACAAATATCACGAATGATGCTTCAGGTTTCACTAACTGGTCTTACAGAGCAAATTTAGTCCCGAATTTAACCAACCTATTTTACGCCTATGCTGTTTCCGACAATGGAAAAACAAGCCCGATCCAGTCGATAGGTATCATCGCGGATATGCAGCCTCCCGTAATTAACTTTATCTCGTTAACTAACAATCAATTGGTAGGCGGTATTTACAATTTTTCAGGAACGGTAAATGACAGCCTTTCCGGTGTTAATCAGGTTTTCGTAAAATTTGATAATGGATTTTTTCTCCCGGTCAGTACCGCTAACGGAATCTGGCAGATTAATTATACAAACACATCCATCGGCAAGCACACAAATTATGTCTTTGCCTCGGACAAAATCGGCAATATTTCAACAACCGATTCTGTCATAGTTGAATACACCGATGAGCTGCCTTCTATTATAATAACCAATCCGGCGGCCGGGCAGATCACAAACGCTACCTCAATAAATATCAGTGGTATGGCTGGGATCGGAGTATTTTTTACTATTAGCGGGGTGTACATAATAAAGGACGGATTCCTGCAGGATGCTTCACTTAGTGTTGATAAATCTTCATGGATAAAAGAAAATCTCATGCTGACTCCAAACAGGACAAATATTATAATCGCAATGGCTGTCGGAAGCAGCGGTAAAACCAATTATTCGGGAACCAATATATTTGTTGTTGATACAATACCCCCGGTTAATTATAATATCCTCCCAGCCAGTAACAGCATTATTAACGGCAGTTCTTATACTTTCCAGGGCAGTGTGACGGATAATTTCACAGGCATTGATAAAGTATATGTCAAGCTGGATGACAATGTATTTACGCCGGCTTCTTTTTCAGGAAACGGCTGGATCCAGAATTATTCAATTTCTTACGGATGTCATACAAATTATGTTTATGCGGCAGATAAGGCCGGAAACATTTCTCCAACAATAACAAATATTCTGCTGTATCCCCCGGCACTGCCCGCAGTAAATATCATTGCTCCCGCAAACAATAGCATCACAAATAACTCGGTTATCAATATTAGTGGTTCGGCGAGCACCATATCTCCTTTCGTAATCTCAAAAGTGGAAGTTTCCATCAACAACGGGCCATTCTTTGACATTGGAGTTATTCCAGGGTCTTCCCTGGCCTGGACATTGAGTAATGTTCAATTGAACGGAAATCAGACTAACACAATCATTGCAATGTCAATAGACAGCTGCAATCAGACAAATTATTCAAGTACTGTCAATATTGTTCCGGATACTGAACCGCCAATTGTTAATTTAACTCCATTACCGGCTTTTACCAACATAAATAATTTTAATGTTTTAGCCGAAGCGGCCGATAATTTTGCCGGCGTAAAAACCCAGTATTATATTGTAGATCATAATACCGCAAACACGTTCACGGGAAATTATTTCAATATAAGCGGTATATCTGACGGCTCTCATACAATTTACGCCTGGGCTGCCGACAAACAGAATAATTCATCCGTCACTCAATCTACAACAGTTTTTGTCGATACCACACCTCCGGTTGTTAATTTTAACTCCCCCGCAAACGGCCAGACGCTCTTATCGGCTTATCTTAATATTATCGGCTACGCGTCAGATTCCGGCAGCGGGGTTAAAGAGGTATATTTTTCGGCAGACAATGGAGCTTTCAATAAAGTGAATGGAGATATCAGCTGGAATACAAATTTTTACCTGCTTAACGGCCCGAACCGCATCTTAAAAGCATACGCTGTGGACAATATGAATAACACCGGCCTGACTCAGACAATTTCCATCACAGTAGAAGCCGTGCAAAATGAAAATATGGTTTTTGTTTCGGGGGGAACATTTACAATGGGAGATTCGGTTATTGCCACGCCGACGCATAGCGTATCAATATCCAATTTCTTTATCAGTAAATATGAAACGGCATTTGATGAATGGGATGCTTATCATACTGCCGTCTTGAACTCGCCGAACCCGTCAGATAATACCTGGGGAAGAACTTCCAGGCCTGTTATCAATATAAACTGGTGGGATGCGATTGCTTACTGCAACTGGAAAAGCACTGCAGGAAGGCCTGCCCGCTGCGTATAATACCAATAATGGAAATTTACTTGATACAAATGGTGTGTTAACCACGGATATTACAGCCGTTAAAGGATACAGGCTTCCGACCGAAGCCGAGTGGGAATACGCCGCACGGAATATGGGAATCGATCCGGGAAGCTCGCCGTCAGGCACAAATGCGGGTTATGAGACAAATGTTGCATGGTTCTATGATAATTCGGGCGGTAAAACTCATCCTTTGGGTGAAAAAATCCCTAATGACCTGGGAATATACGATATGAGCGGAAACGCAACTGAATGGTGCTATGACTGGTATGATAATTATGGAAGCACTAACGCAATAAATCCGGTAGGGCCGTTGTCAGGAACGTTAAAAGTTTGCCGCGGCGGAGACTTGTTCAGCGATGCAATCAACCTGAAATCGGCATATAGAAATTCAAATAGTCCAACACTCAAGGCGAGCAATATCGGTTTCAGGATTGTCAGATCGGAATAGAAAAATTATGGCAAACGTTTGTCACTTTTTTTTATACCGGGTATAAGCCAAGTTATTATATTTATATTCCGATAAGAATGTGGTTCTTTAATTAAAAAAACTTTTGAGAAATTATTATGAAAAAGTACGCTGGCCTGATTATATTTATAATTTTTATAAGCTTAATTATTATGACTAAATACTTCTTTATTAAATTAATAAATCCTGAAAATAAAGCGTCCTCAATGCATAGCCTCAAAGCAGAACAAATCGATAAACCCGGTACGTCGCAACCGGGAGCCACACCTGTGTCAAGCAGCTTACCTGGCCTGCCTACGCCGGATCTCCGGCAGATAGACGGCAGACAGGGCACACATGTCTAAAAAGGAAATAAGCCCTTCAAAAAGTTCTGCAAAAGCTGAAAATACATTTCTGCCGAAGGAAACTGAAACAATCAATAATACAGATCAGGGGACGCAGGCAAGCCGGTCAATTTCAAATAATGATGAAGGCAATGTGATTATAGAGTTCTATGGCCGGAAAACAAACACAATCTGGATCAAAAAAAATCTGACTGACGATAATGAAGAAATTTCTACCGACAGCAATGCAATAATAGGCGAAGATGAAAGTACCGTTTACAAGCCGATTAAAAAAGAAGGAACAAACAATTAAGGAGGATTTTGTGTTTTATAAAAATACCATAATAATTCTAACCTTTATATTTATATTAAATTCATTTTGTTCAGCCCAGGAAGCCTTCCATGAAAGCGAGGGCGGTCTTATCATACAGATAAAAGACAACCTGATAGAAAATCTTTCCGGTGATTTCTCCGCGACTTTCCAGGCAACGCCGGTAAAAGACGTGTTCCGTATCTTTGCGATGCAGAGCGGGCTTAACATTATGGTCAGCCCGAATATCAACGCCTCCGTAACCGCGAATTTCAACAAGGTCGGAATAAAGGACGCCTTTTTAGCCATACTCACTGCAAATAATCTTTATTATCTTGTCCAGGGAAGCATAGTAAAGATCCTCACATCCCGTGAATATAAATACGAGCTTCTCAGGCAATATGTTATCACAAAAACTTACGACGCGTCGATCATAGACATCAAAAACCTGGCTGCCGTATTAAAACCAATGCTATCGCCTGATATTGGAACCTTCACCATTGATGCCCAGTCTTCAAAGATAATTGTGATGGATATCAAGGACAATTTTGAAAGGCTGGATAATTTATTTAAGGAGATATCATCATTACCGAAATCAGTAGAGATTGAAGCGAAAGTTATTGAAATTGCCTTGGGTAAAGGCACAGAAATGGGTATCAACTGGTCTGCTGTGAATATAGGAAATGCGATCAATGTGAACGTCAATCTGCCGCCTCAAAATGCAAGCAACCTTATCGTTGCTCTGGGTGGCGGAGAAATGGTTACAATTGGGGGCGGCCAGATCTTCAATAATATAAGCGCAAATGCAATTATTGCAGCCATATCTACAAAAAATAAAACAACTTTGCTTTCCCAGCCAAAAATCCTGGCAATAAACAGGCAGGAGGCTACAATCCATATCGGTGAGAACGTTCCTTATATAAAAAGCGTAATAAACAGTACAACAGCACAGCAAACAACATCACAGGTAGATTTTATCCCTGTAGGCATAAGGATTATAGTTACACCGATGATAACAACTGAGGATGAAGTAAAGATGGATATTAAAGCAGAATTCAGTTCACAAGAACTTCAGGATATAGGCAATGGTGAAAAAGCGCCCCTTATCACAACGACGGAGATAACCTGTGAGCCTATAGTAAGAGATGAACAGACAGTAATAATCGGGGGACTGATTGAAAGCAGTAAAACAACATCAAGAAAGGGCATTCCCCTTTTAATGGACATTCCTTTTTTAGGGTATTTATTCTCGCATAACAGTGATGTAATTAATCGTACCGAACGCGCCATTTTTCTGACCCCGCATATACTTAAAGACGGAAAAAGCAACATCGGTTTTAAAAATAATTCCATAGATATGCTGAAAGAAGCCGAAGTTTATAATACTAATACAAATATCACAGGTCTTGTTACAAACATCCGTATAACAAACGGAAAATAAAGATGCAAAGGCTCAAAGCTTCAATTATCATAACAGCCCTGGTCACCGTGATAATTCTTTTCATCCTGGCGATGATTCTTCTGAATATACTTTATTTTTCGATGAACAATTCGGAAAGGGATGCCGAGATCAACCGGGGAAGATGGTTTCTTGAGGGTCGTATTCAGGAATATTTCGATGCCCTGATGACCGGGGGCGGGTTAAATTTAACCGGAAAAATCATACAAAAAGAGAATATTGCCGGTTTCGAGCAAAACTACCTGTTTGAAACAATCCGTAAAAATGAAAACTCTTATATACTGCATGCGTCAATGAACTGGAATAACAGATACCCAATCGAGCAGCAAATAGAATTCGGCAGGCTTAACCTGTTCGATTACGCGGTATTCTTTAACGGCGGCAATATGGCCGATAGCATACGAAATATTGTAATCGCAGGCGATATAGGCTCTTCCGGAAACCTAACCATTTCACAGGAATCCGGAACAAGTTTTTATTGCTATTTTTCCGGATTAAAGATGCCCAGGGCCGATTATTTTTCTTCGGAACCCAGGCTTGAACCGTTATTCTTTACAAACAATCCGCTGGAATTGACAGATAATTATGATTCAATTACCCAATGGACAATTTTCAAGGGTAAAAGACTCCTTTACAGGAAAATTGAGGAAAAATTTGATCTGCCCATTTTTCAAAAAGTCTGGGATACTTATGCGCCTTTCCGGGATGAAAACTGGATCATTACAAAAGATTTTCCCATTAAAGAAACAAATATTATAAATATGCTGACAGGAGAGAAGGAACTGGTCGCAGTCGGCGACGGCCATTCCACCGTATTCCGGGTTAAAGCGGGCACCATTAATAACGTATACATAAAAAAAACAGATTCCTATAGCAGGTATCAATACCTGGACTCACGAAAATATTCTTACTTTACGGGCGAAAATGAAAGGGAAAGTTATTTTACTTACAATAACGAAAAGCTGGAGTTGAAAGCTTCCTCCGAAGCGGTACCGCTTTTTCTCCCGGAAGATTCCTTCCGCAGTCCCGGTTATTTCACGCTATGCGGAAGCAACTTTTCTTTTATTTCATCGGATGAAAATATCGGAAACTTTTATTTCGGCAGGATTTCCCTGACCGGCATGCTTGTTGAAGGAATCGATTACAGCTACAGTAAGGCCGATAAATCGGTGACGATGCTGTCCGATAAATTTTACAGGTCAAGAATTTTTTTGGTAGGTACCGGCGATGGTAAAACAACAATTTTTCCGGTAACTTTAATCCCTGGTAATTATCTTTACTATTCCGGAAATAACAGAATTACTTCATACAATCAAAATGACAATAATCTGACAATCAGTCCGCCGCCTAAAAGAGATCAGAAGATTACCGCGTTTTCCCCTCCCGCAATTTTTTTTAAAAAAGAACCGCCCTCAAAAGGCGTTGGAATATTTATTGATAAAACCGATCATTGCGCATTGCTTGATTTAAATTCAATTATAAATCCGCCAAAAAATGGGGTGATTTTTTCCTTTCTGCCGCTTCTTGTAAAAGGCAAAAGCAGTTTTCCCTTAATGATTCTGTCAAAAGAAAATATCTACCTGGAAAATATCAATCCTGATAATACCGGCGAGACTTTAATGTTTGCAGCGCAAAAAGGTATCTGGATTTACAGCACCTTAAAAAAAACAGGGAATATTATCAATAAATGCTTTATATATTCACCTAACAGCGCCTTATTCTCAGTCAATGAGAATGGCGAAAATGATAATTCATACGTCAGTATATACGGTACGGTTATTCTAACATCGGAAAACACAAATTCGGTTTCCGGAAATCCGAAGTCCGGTATCAGTTATATTTATTTTCCGGGATTAACCGGTGAAATGGACCGTATCCCTTTTAAATTATTTCCGATGCCTTTGAATATTGACCTGGTAAAAAGAAATTGATAAAATAAGACGGGAGTTTTATAATGGCCGAACATTTCAATCCGCTGCTGGGAGCTTTGCTTCTGGAAGAAAACGTCATCGACGGCAAAATGCTTGATGAAGCTTTACTCAACCAGATTGATACAGGGAAAAAACTGGGCAGGATTCTTATTGATAAAGGTTATATTGATGAAGAAACATTATACAAATTCCTGGGAAAACAGATAGGGATTGAATTTAAAACAAAAATCGAGTCCGGTCCCATTCCCGGGTATTTTGAACTTATTCCTTACGATTACTGCCTGAAAAACCGTATTGCACCATATATACTAACAACAAAAACAATCGGGATTTACATCAGCGATCCTTCAAACAGGACAATTATAAATGAATTGTCCTTTATGACGGGCAGGACGATTGAAGCGGATTACGCGACCGAAAGCGCCGTTATGGATTACCTTAGAAAATATTCGCGGGCAAATGCCCGTAATGCCGGTAAAACGACTGAAAATGAACATCCCGAAGCGGATTATCTTTCTGAAAAGAATTCACCGGTGGTAAAATATATCGATAACACAATTACCGAAGCTATAGCTCAGAATGCTTCCGATATTCATTTCGAAATATTTGAAAATAAAGCTCTTTTAAAGTACAGGATTGACGGCAGGCTTCATAAGGCTGACGAGCCTGATAAAGATCTTTACACAGGTTTGATATCCAGGATTAAGATTATGTCCGATCTCGACATATCCGAAAGAAGGCTGCCTCAGGACGGCAAAGCGGTTTTCCGCTATGAAAACCGCCAGGTCGATATCCGGATATCCGTTATACCGACAATTTACGGTGAAAACGCTGTTTTAAGACTGCTCGATAAGGAAAAATCTATATTATCAATCGATGACCTTGGATTATCGGAGATAATGAGCCGGGATTTGAAAAAGGAAGCCGAAAGGCCCAACGGTATGGTACTGATAACAGGGCCAACAGGAAGCGGTAAAACCACAACGCTTTACGCGATTCTTCAATACATAAAACAATCCGGCCAGAAGATCATAACGATAGAAGATCCGGTCGAATACAGGATTGACGGTGTATCTCAGGTTCAGGCACATCCTGACATCGGGCTTACCTTTGCGGCGGGGCTCAGGGCATTTCTGCGGCATGACCCAGATATTATTATGGTCGGTGAAATCCGCGATAAAGAAACCGCTGAGATTGCAGTCCGTGCAGCTCTAACAGGCCATCTTGTTCTCTCGACGATCCATACGAACAGCACCGTAAGCACTATAACACGCTTTATCGATATGGGCATACCGCCCTATTTAATATCATCAACAATAAATCTGATCATCGCCCAGAGGCTTGTTAGAAAAATCTGCCCCGAATGCCGCGGCGCCGGATGCAATCATTGCAGGAACACAGGTTTTTCAGGAAGGGTAGCCCTGTTCGAGTTCCTTAAAATTTCAAAAAGCGTTAAAGAAGCGGTAAATAAGGGATCCACTCTTGCTGAGATTGAGGATACCGCGAAAAAAGAAGGATTCATCCGGCTCATAGAATACGGGCGGAAGCTGGCGGATTCGGGAATTACAACTTTGGAAGAAATTGAAAAGACAGCCGGAACTGGAGATTAGTATGATTTTAAATTACGAAGCTTTTACACGTAACGGTAGAAAGGTTTACGGAACAATTCAGGCTGATAATAAAGAAGAAGCCGAAAAGAAATTGTATAAGGAAGATTTGATCCTAAACAGGATTATCCGTTCCGGGAATTTTTTCAGCGGAGCCAGGGTAAAAAACCAGGAAATTATTCATTTTACAAGGCTCCTTGCCACTGCTGTAAAAGCCCGGATTCCGCTTGTTAAATCGCTTGAGATTATTTTAGAAGAACTTTCAGCCGGAAGTACTCTTAAATATAACATTTTATCGATTATCGGCGAGCTGAAATCCGGCCGGAACTTTTCGGATGCACTTTCTATAAATAAAAAAATATTTTCCCATTTTTACATAAGTATGGTTAGAGCAGGTGAAAAATCCGGAACTCTTGATTCTTCGCTTGATTATATTTTGAAATATCTTCAAAAAAGGGAGGAAACCGGTAAAAAGGTCTCGATGGCAATGCTCTACCCGGCTTTGATATTGTCTTTTGCGTTTGTTGTCCTTGTTTTTTTTATTGCGGTTCTTATTCCGAGGTTTCAGGAAAGCTACTCGCACTTTGGAAATACGCTTCCGGATTTAACGTTAAAACTTATACAGGCTTCCGGCTGGATCAAGGATAATTTCTTTTTAATCATAATCGTTATTTCTATCATCTATTTATTATTCAGACTGGCAATTAGAACAGCCGCGGGCAAATCAATATACGACCGAATGATACTGTCAATTCCCCTGTTCGGCGGCCTGATCAGGAAAGACATCCTTTCCCGTCTTGTAAGAACGCTTTCTACCCTTCTGTCAAACGGAATAACACTCAAAGACTCCCTTGAATTATGCGGCGGAGTTGTAAAAAATGAAGCTTTTGAAAGTTCGATAAAGAACGCCCTGTCAGACCTGACGCAGGGTAAGAGCTTCACAAAGGCTTTGAAGGAAAATAAATTATTCCCGATTATGCTTGTCCAGCTTTCGGCGATCGGCGAGGAATCGGGAAGACTCCCCGAGCTTCTCAACAACCTCTCCGATTTTTATGAAAATGAAGTAAGCATATCCGTTGAAAAACTAACATCCCTACTGACGCCAATAATGATAATAGGCATCGGCATTGTAATAGGTTTCATCGTAATTGCGCTTTTCCTGCCCATTTTCAATATTTCCGAAATGGTGAAATGAAGAATGTCCGTCGGGATAGTAAGCAAATTGCTGAAATAAAATCACAAGCATTAAAGCTCTCTTGTGACTAAATTCCCTCACCAGTTAAAACGTCATCCAAAAAGCCATGTAAAATTTTATTTTCCTTTAATTTTCCCAGTAGAATGCAAATAGAATAAAGTGAAAAATCGGTAATATACACGCAGAAAAGACAGAGAAATATCATATTTTCCTTTTTTAGAATATGCAGAAATATATTGTATCAACGAGGTACATTCAAACCACCCCATAAATCAGTAATTGCATACTGAAGCATAACAGGATCATTCAATTTATCCTTACCGATCTGAAATGGTTTCAATATTATAATAGCTTAATTCCCTCGGTTCGCCGAAAAAGTATCCCTGAAGAAAATCAACATCAAGATTTTTTAATTCCTCTGCAAGTTCCGATGTTTCAACATATTCTGCGACAACTTTCTTGTCCGATTTTTTACAGAACTGCACTATGCTGCCGATCATATTCCTTGCATTGATATTATAAGTTACCTGTTTTATAAGCGAGCCGTCTATCTTAACAATGTCCGTCGGGATAGTAAGCAAATTGCTGAAATTGGAATAACCGGAGCCGAAATCATCAATTGCGACAAGGCACCCGGCTTCCCGAACGGTATTTATGAAGTTCCTGCATCCCTCGATCTCAATGAGCTCATCCCTTTCCAGAATCTCGAAGATGACCTTCCCGCTGCTGTTATAAGTCTGGCATTTTTTTAAAATAAAATCCACAAGGTTTTTAGAGAGCATATCATGGAAAGAAATATTTACTGAAATACCGGTATTCGTTAATTGTGAAACATAAAATGCCTGCTCTACCATAAAATCCGTAAGTATGCTTACCATGCCTGTCGATTCGGCGATGGAAAGATATGGAAATGGGGACTCATAAATTCCGCTGCTGTTCTGGATACGGAGAAGACTCTCATACCAAACCGTCTTGCCGCTTTTTGAATGGACAATCGGCTGGTAAAAAGCCTTGAAAAGCTTCTCCTCGTAATTCTTAAGAAGGATTGTAAATTGTGAAATCGACGTCAGAGCCGATTGTTTAACAAACTCCTCTCCCTTGAAAATAGTAACGGGATTATGCTGTTTGATCCCTGTCTTCAAGGCCATATCGGCCAGGGATAAAAACTTATCCGCATTTGCCCTGTTGACAATTACGGCCCCCATCCTCAGATTTAAACGAAGACCTGAATTTTGAAACGGAACCGGGTCCTTCTGAAGCAATGTCCAGAGATCAAGCAGAATTATCTCGCCCTCCTCTTCATTCTTGCCGTCAAACGGCATTAGTATCCCAAATTCAGTGCCTCTCATCCGGTATATCCTGAATCCGAAAGTATTCTTCCATTTATTTAATTGTCCTGTTAGGAACAGAAGGAAATCATCCGACAGTTCATATCCGAAAATCAATCCCAGTTCATTATAGTTCGCGATATGCACAATCGCGAAGAGAGATGTTTTATTAAGATCAATGCTGTTTTCAAGGACAAGCCGGTTTGGAAGGCCTGTAGTATCGTCATAAACGATTTTTTTAACAAGATCGTCCATATAGGTTTCATTTTGATGCTCACCGAAATAGACAAGGACCGATGATAGAAAAAAGGCGACAACAGACATAATAAACTGAATTTTAGTAAAATGGCCTGTAAATGACGGAAGGATATTATTATATTGAAGAATAAAGAGCAGGGATGTCATCGCTAAAAACAATGCCGCAATAATAATACCTTTCCTGCTTCCCAGCAGTTGAAAAGCAACCATCGGCATACAAAAAAACACAAGAATATTTACCTGCCTGCCCGCAGGGAAAAACATCCCGGCTATTACCCCTATAAAGCATAAAAAAAGCGCTAAAAAGGTCATAAATTTAATATTTTTTGTCTTAATTATCCAGATTAAGGAAGCTACAACAATAATAAACGGTAATATATAATGACTCGTAAACCGGAAGTTCCCGTGCAGGACATCATCAATTGCGTAAGCCAGCGGAAATAATGATGCCGTAAATAATGAAGTTACAAGCAGCCTGTATCTGTATATGGTTTGCTTTATCCCGATTTTCTGATACCATTCGGATTTCATGAAATCATAATTCTCAGGTAAAAATCTACGGATACGATCAAGCATAAAAACTCCACAATTCTAGATTATTGATTATAATAAAGAAAGAACAAAAAGTGAAAATTTAAACAGAGAATAAATTACAATGGCGCTGTTTTATTCTTGAAGGGTTTATTTTGATTGGTATATGGGCAGTTCGAAAATCTCATTAAAATCATTTTTTTAATAAAACGGAACCGCACTTTAGTTTTTACAAATGTATTATGGAAGAAATACAAATAAAGAAATATCCAGAGGTTTACGGTTTTTTACCTGTTCTGTATGAATTCAAAAGCCTCCGGATATTTCAATGATCATCTATTCTTTTTTTAGAAGGGTAAGTTTATTATCAACAGCTGAAACCTGGGTAAGATACTGTCCATTGCGCGTTAAATAGATCGCGCCTAAACTCCCCGGGATGGCTTTTTCCCGCCATGATTTGCCGCCGTCATCCGTATAAAATACCTTCCATCCTCTTTCAGGACCTGTAAAATAGGCGATTACCATTCCATGAATATTATCGGTAAAGCAGACTGACGCAGCCGGAAAATCAAAATCATTCTCTATAACATTGGCTTTTTTGAATTCAACCCCGAGAATTTTCCATGTTTTACCGCCATCCGCCGTTTTAGCCAGTTTGCCGTTTCTGTCCAGAAGATAGCCGTCTTCAGGCGTTCTTAAGAACATAGCGTAAATCTCTTTGATTTTATTGGGATAATCCACCTTAACCCAATTCTGCCGGCCGGCGATTTAGTTCAAACCCCGAATGACCTGGGTTTTCTAATTCCAGTTTTTATTCAAAAATAATAATATATCCCTTGCTAGTATTTCATGTCCCTTTTCGCTTGGATGCCGGCCGTCGCCAGCCCAGTAATCACGCCCTATATTGTACATATTTTTAATAAAAAAATTCATAACAGGAATTCCATTTTTCTTTGCCAGATCCGGATAAATCATATTAAATTTAGTGAGATATTTATTGACACTGTAACAGTTAGATGGAGCGCTGTTAATCATAGGATCAAGAGTTATCCCTGCTAGAGCGATGGGCACATTTTTTTCCCGGCAGCGGCTTATAATGGTTTGAATATTTTTCTCTATATCCTCTGCAGGGAGGTGTTTAAGATCAACGTCATTCCATCCGATTTCGAGGAAGATCAGAGCGGTTTTATCATTCAAGTAAAAATCAAGAACAGACAATACCCCTTCTGTATCTCGTCCGCTAAATCCGGCATTTAAAGCTTCATAATTTATTCCATGATCTTTCCAATATTTGCCTATGAGGGCAGGGAAGGCGTCCTTCTCATGGACTTGTGATCCGGCAGTCCATGAATCTCCAAGAAATACAACCATAGACCGGCAGTTATTGGCGCCTTTCTCATAAAGGATGTCTCCACCATAATTTGTTTCTTCACCCAATAGCTCAGCCTTGTATGAATTGAATTCCATTTCCGTCATAACTAACCGTGTTTTGTCAATGTAATCATAATTGAAATGATACTGGAATTCATCACCGAAGGCATTAAATGTGATTGACTCTGAAATGATAAGTCCGGCAATTGCCGGAAGCATCATTTTGAAAATCCGGGAAAGATTTCTTTTCATAGTTTTTCTCCTACCTTAATATAGTTTTTTTGTCTATAAACGATCCCATAAATCCTCCCAACTTATTATTCCGAATTATTTTATGATTACGTTCGAAATATCCTCCAGTACATCATAACCCATAGGAGTTTCGAATTTCACCAAAAGCCTTCTGTCTGAATCTTCAATCAGGAAAGCCAAGTTTTTTAAGAATGGTTCCATTAATTTAGCAATGAAAGGATCCGCCATTATCACATTTAATTTATTAATCTGGAATTTGCCAGGTTTAATCGATAGGGTTTCCTTAGAAATAAATCTGTAAGTAAAAGGCATAGGTTCTTTAATAGCTTGCGGGATAATAGTGTACATATATCCGGGGCTATTGATGTCCATGAAACGCATGGAAAGAAAACCTGTTGAACTTCCATCCCAGTAAGGAAAATTGGAGTCCACTTTTAAACGGTATTTACTCTCATTTGTCTTATCACCATTTTCTGATTTTGTAATAAATTCCACATAACCTTTATCCTGGTAAAACTGATAATGAGAGTAGATCATGCCCCTGAATTCTTTATCGGAGTTGTCTTTAAAATCATTGACATCATATTTCATCTCAGATTCAATTAAGCAGCCTTTGGCAGGATCGATCAAATAAAATGAAGGCCAGTCTTTGTAATTTTTCGCAAGGGCTTTACCTTTCTTTACTCTTTCAAGGGTTACCATATCCGAATAAACACGGTACATAATTCCGCCCTTTTCGTTAGTGATCTTTTCAGTGACATAATACCAGTCCTTTTGTTTTTCGCCTTTAGCATAAAAACCATAATGTAGAAATTCTCCATTAGATATATTTATCACAGAATAAGCCTTTTTTGGAACTTTAGCAGTTTTTCCCAATAGGCCAGAACAATTGGAAATAATCACGCATAAAAGCATTATCATTACAGGAAACCATAAATATTTATTCATATTTAACTCCTCTCTCATTTATTTAATCGTTTGATCATTGATTTTACTTTCCAAACAATGTCATAATTTTCTTTTTCCTCCGGCTGATGAAATGTTTGTTCATGCATTTCGAGTTCTTGTTCTATAACTAAAGGTAATTTTTTACGCATATGCTCCACTAGATGATTCTTCAAAGTAATTAATGAATGCCTCGGCTTTTCAGCTATTTCTCCGGCCAACTCAAGCGCCTTTGCAAATACTTCTTCCCTGGGAAAATCTGCTTGATACCCTGGATAAGACGCGATACCCGGGATGATATTTAAAACCGATTGTAAATTCTTCTTTCATATTTTATTATGATATATTTCCGTATTTTTTCAATAGTCTATTCGGCTCATTTAATCAATTTTATAGGATTTCCCCCATCAATTATCAAATTATAAAATTATTTTGCCTAAAACATTTATAATGATTATAATTTATCAGAAAATCGATTGAAGGAACAGTAGTATATGGAACAACCCATTCTTGAAGTAAAAAATCTTGTTAAATATTACGGTAAAATCAAGGCTGTTGATGGAGTAAGTTTTTCGGTCAAAGAAGGGAATTGTTTCGGACTTCTTGGCCCAAACGGCGCCGGTAAGACGACAACAATCGAAATTATAGAGTCCATCCAAAATCCTGATTCGGGTGATGTGTTTTATAAGGGTGAAAAAATCAACCATTCATTTAAAGAAAAAATCGGCATTCAGTTCCAGAATACCTCCCTTCAGGAGTTTCTCACCGTCCGTGAAACCCTTGTTCTATTCTCAAGGCTTTATCCGAAACACAAACCTCTTGAGGAAATCATACGGGTTTGTTCTCTTGACGATATAATAAACCGTGATAATCGAAAGCTTTCCGGGGGGCAGCGGCAGAGAATGCTTTTAGGAATTGCCCTGATAAACGACCCCGACCTTCTGTTCCTTGATGAACCGACTACTGGCCTTGATCCCCAAGCTCGCCGGAATTTCTGGAGCTTGATCGAAAATATAAAAAAAGAAAAAAAAACAATATTTCTGACAACGCATTATATGGATGAAGCCGAATTTCTTTGCGATGAAGTAGCCATTATGAATCATGGAAAGGTTATTGAAAAGGGCAACCCGAACGACCTGCTGAAGAAGCATTTCGGTGAAGCTATTATTAAAATTCCCGAGGGATCCCTTTTACAAAAATCAGAGCTTGCCTGTCCGTATGATTTCGATAAAGGCTTTGCAAGAATTCAATGTGATAATATGGATGCAACAATTAAGGAATTGATGGGCAAAGGAATATCTCTAAACGGCCTGAGCGTAGAGAGAAGGAACCTGGATGACCTTTTTTTGAAGCTCACCGGAACGCTTCTGGATTAAAAAAATATTTCCATTATAAAATGGACACACTTTATAAAGAGACCGGAGGGATTAAAATACATATGAAAAAGTTTTTAGCGGTTTTTATAGCAAGGAATCTTGAGTTTTTCCGGGACAGGGGCACTTTTTTCTGGAATTTATTCCTGCCTTTTTTCCTGATTTTCGGTTTTGCTTTCGCTTTCAACGGGACAACCGCAAGTTATAAAATCGGAACAATCGGCAAAGCGGAGCCTAAAATTGATTTCCTCAGCTACAAATACCTCCAGTTTGTTCCTTATGACGATATAAATTCAGCTATCAAGAAATTGACCCATCACCAGATCGATATGATAATTGATTTCAAGACCGGCGATTATTATATTAATAAAGAATCCCCCGGCGGATATATCGTAGAAAAGATGCTTTTATCGGACCCCGCCCAGAAACTCCGCAAGCAAACCGTAACCGGAGAGATCATCCGATATGTCGACTGGTTCGTTCCTGGTATACTTGGAATGAATATAATGTTCGGATGCCTTGTAGGTGTGGGATATGTGATTGTACGGTACAGAAATAACGGGGTTTTAAAACGTTTTAAAGCCACCCCTCTCCACGCCTTTGAGTTTATATTTGCGCAAATGTTGTCGCGCTTTTTCATTATAGCGTTTATGACTGTAGTGATTTATACCGGCACTGATCTTTTTTTCCATATAAAAATGAACGGATCATACTTAGACCTCATCATTGTAACATCCATCGCTATTATCTGTATGATAGCCCTGGGGCTTCTGTTCTCCTCACGTATGAAAAGCGAGGAGCTTGCCGGGGGTTTAATGAACTTTATAATATGGCCTATGATGATTCTTTCCGGCATCTGGTTCTCCCTTGAAGGAACCCCGAAGGTCATGCAGGACATTTCAAGAATTTTCCCGCTTACTCATTTCATTGAAGCATCCAGAAAGATTATGCTTGACGGTGCCGGGCTTTTAGGGGTTATGGACAATATAATTCCGCTGGTTATCATGACAATTGTTTTTCTTGGAATTTCAGCATTGATTTTCAAATGGGAATAAATTCTATCCGGCGGCTGGAAAGAAAACCGGATTTTTGGGTATGTACATAATTTTACCGGATATACCATTTGGAATCAGCATAGCGGCAGTTGAACCGTCATTTAGTTTACAATTTACAATCTGCCTGCTACCGTCAAAAAAATGCGCCGATTCAATTTCAGCCGGTATACCGTTCTGCACAATTTCAACTTCTTCAGCCCTGTAAGCCATTTTGTAGGTCCCATCAGCCGAATTGCACGGAAAACCATACGGTAATACATTCCCGCTTTTTATTTCAACTTCCATTATATTTACTTCAAACCTGGAAGTGAGTTCCATAATCTTAAAATTTAACGGATGCCTGTATACATTTTGAGTCTCACCGAACTGTACAATCCCGCCGTCAATTATAACAGCCATATAATCGCTGATAGCCAGGGCGTCATCAGGATCATTCATTGTGATGATAACGGTGGAACCGATTTCTTTAAGCAGTTTCCTGATGAAGCTTCTCATTTCCACCTGAACCATTCTGTCAAGCTGGCTCATCGGTTCATCCATAAGAAGCAGACTGAATTTTCTGCTCTTTTCCCTTCCTATTGCGACAAGCTGTTTGATGCCTTCCGACAGTTCCGACGGAAAATTATCTTTATACACACTATCGATTTTCAATTCAAGCATTGTTTTTGCAAATGCTTCATCAATGGTTTTTTTCTTATCGCCATGGATCACTAATGAAAAACTGATATTGTCTTTAACATTCATATGAGGAAATAACGCGTAATCCTGGAAAACAAAACCAATATTCCTATCCTTAACATCCAGACAATCGAATCTGACCTTCCCGAAATAGATGGATCCGGACAGGATATTTTCAAGGCCAGCTATGGCCCTGAGTAAAAGCGTTTTACCCGAACCTGAGGGTCCGAAAAGGGAAAGGATTTTTCCTTTTGGAAGAGAAAGTGAAATTTCTTTGAGCGCAAAACCGTCTTTTTTTAAATTAAGCCGGTTTACAGATAATACATTTTCATCTAAATTAACGGAGCCGTCCCTGCTATTTAAAAATTCGTTTTTCTTATCTTTAATATAATCATTCAAATCGGAAAAAAGTATCCTGGTCGCGCTCCCAATCTTAAATGCCTTAAGCCTTCCATCGCTGACAAGATTATATACCATCTGATTTGAAATGCCGAGGAACTTTGCCACTTCCCTTATATTCATTGCTTTATCCTGAATTTCCATATTGGCCTCCTTTATTGTGTAATATTTTATCACAAATAATAATAATTGTCAATAGCTTATAATGGTTTATAATGAGTTGATTAAAGCCTAAACTGAGTGATTTATATTTGTTAAAAATATTCCACTCCTATTTTTAGGAGGGGAGTTATTATTGAATAAGAATCGCTCAGTTTGGGTAAAGATCATTTTGAGTAAAGCAATACCTTTAAATGCCATAAACCCAATATAGGGACATCGATATGTAAATTAAAAAACAAGCTCTAAAAACTGGCCGTTTATGGTCTAAAAAAGATTGGATAATAGGACTTTAACAGAATAGAAAGATAATAGATTCAACCGCTGATATTTATCTGCCTTTTATTGATGTTATTCTTCGAGTTTGAACATTCGAATTATATTCAGCAATTCCCTTGCAATCTGTTTGTTATGCTCAATAATGGAGTTTACTTTTTGAACCGTCTCTAGAACTAGTTTCGAGTTCAGCTCAATCGCTTCTCCTTCCTTAACCGAGCTGTTGTTCAGTTCGATAAAAGTGCTTTTTATTTCATCGCTGTTAATCTTGATCTTACTTGAAAGTTCGCCGATTGTCCCTGTCGCAGTCACAAGGCTTGTTGTTGTAGCAAGGACTTCCTTTAAGGCCGCCGATTGCTGTTCCATTGCATTGGCAATTTCAGCGTTTACCAGCCTTGTTTTATCAACATTGCTATGGATTTTTAAAAAGCCTTCATCCGATTTCTTTGAGTATTCAAGTGTGTTTTTTATTTTTTTCAGGATATCATTGACCAGGTTTGAAATAGTTGCCGCATTTTGTCTTGTGGTTTCAGCAAGATTCCGCATTTCAGATGCAACAATGGCAAAGCCTTTACCTACATCACCTGCATGAGAAGCCTCAATTGCCGCATTCATTGCGAGCATTTCGGTCTGTTCCGAAACATTGTCGATCATTTGATTCATTTCAAATATCTGTTTGCTCGCACTTTCAATATCAAGAATACCCTGGGAGGTTTTTTCGATCAGGATTTTACCTTCTTCAACCACATCAAACAAATATGAAGAAATTTCACTCGCGTTTTTTGTCCTTTCGGTTATGGAATATATATTTGCGGTCATTTCTTCAATCGAAGAAGAGCTTTCCTCAACCATCCCGGCCTGGTTCTTGATATTATTAAATATTTCGGAAATGCTTCCGACCATCTCCTCCATTTTACCGCTTGCTTTTGATGTTGATTCTGCCTTGAGAGTTGTATTCTGGCTTAAAGCCTCAAAAAAATAATCTATACTGTCACGAAGATTTTTAATGGAAGTATCGATATTTTCGCCGGATTGACTTATTTCCTCCGATGAAATCCGTGCTGTCTTTATCACTTTTTGAAAATTTTCTCTAAGCAGAACTAATGAATTCTCCAATTCTCCGAATTCATCACGGCTGTCGATAGTTACTTCATGTGTAAAATCCTGATTGGCTGCAAACTTAAGAAACGTTACGGCATCTTCAACATTGGAAGAAAAAGAATGTGTTGTCTTGACAAGTATATACATCAATGGTATTAAATATAAAGCGGTGTAGAAAATTAATTTAAAAAGCAGTACAGACTGACGGTCAATGCCAAGGCATCCGAAGAGGATGGAAAAAAGAGAAATTATCAGGAGGGCGATTATACCCATAAAATTTAACATTAGCCTTCCCCTGATGGAAATATATATTTCTGTAATATTCAAATATTCCTGTATATCCTTCTCCATATAAATCATCAGTATAAGAATAATCATACCGATAGCCATAAACCCGCCGATCCATCTTAATATTTCATAATGATTAAAGCTGAACTTGCCGATATAAAGGATCTCGAAATTGGTCAGCCAGGCGAGAATAATAAGCGAACTTTGAATTATGAGGATATTCATAAATCTGGAGCCCTGTTTTATCCTTTTGGCTCTTCGCAAAAGTAAATTCAGGGTTACTGCAAAAATCAGGAAAAACACGGTACCGCGCCAGAACCAGCTCACAAGGAAAGCCTGAAATATAATATTGCTGAAGTCAAGATTAATAAAACCGTTGAAATAAAGAGGATTTGTAAAAACATTGTGCAAAAATCCATATATTACACAGCATATCACGCCAATATTAATATATTTAATTGTAATCCTGTTTACCGGATCTTTACGGTTCATAAGAAAATAAACAAAGCATGCTATAAATAAAAGACCTCCGATTAAACCCGTAAAGAGACAAATATAAAATAACATACTTCCACCTTTAAATATTTTTTTGCAGTTATAATATACATTATAGCAGAAAATTATTATAAATATCAAAATATCGCCAATATCAGAATCTAATCTCCAACCGGGCATCGCCTTTTTTCTCAAGGGAAAATAACCGGCTTATCCCATTCATTGTAATTTCATATTCTCCGAGATAACCGTTAAAATTAATCCTTCCGTTTTGATTTAACTTAGTAATTGAAGATTTCTTCCACCATTCACCTTTTATAAGTTTTAAAAGTTCCTCATATGCTGGTTTTATGGAATTGTCAGTCCTAATAAGTCCGGCGGGAGCATTAAGCCAGCCTGCATCGGCAATATCCCACCAGGTTACGGATTCAACCTGCGGATTAGCAAAAAGTGTTCTATAATGCAGTTTAATTTCTTCAGCCTGGCGTTCTTCGCCTTCCTGAGTTGACGGCCAATTATCCATTTTGTAATCATTGAGATCTACAATCTCTTGCGGCATTAAATGTCCGGAAACGATCGAATTTTCAGTAAAGTGTAAGGGCAATTTAAAACGTGCAAAATTTTCCATAACCTGCAATGTTTTTTCAACTCCCCAGTAACCCTGATGCATATGCGACTGAATTCCTATAACATCGATCTTTATCCCGGCTTCAAGACATCCTTCCACTAGAATATCATAAGCGGAAGAAACATCAAAATCATTCAGCAGAAAAATCGCGCCGGGGTTTTCAGCTCGAGCCGCTTCGAATACTGTTTTGACAGTTTTAATCCTGCCCATTTCCCTGCATATCCGGGTAATACCATTATCATACTTGTCAAAAACCGGCATTATCACAACTTCATTTATAACATCCCACATATTTATCAAGCCCTTAAAATCGGTTACATCCCTTTTGATTCGTGCTAATAAAGTATCGATAATTTTTTTGTTATCCATAGCAAGAAGCCATTCCGGAGCTTGCGTATGCCAGCATAAAGGATGCCCCTTCAGGATATAATTCCTGCTGCGGCAAAATTCCGCTGCCTTAATCAGTTTTTCCGTCTTTGGTTCTCCCATACGCGGTTCAAATCTCCCCCAGTAAAAAGGAAGGATTGCTAGGTTGAAAAGATCTTCCCTTTTTTTACTTCTGTCCTCGATCTTATCCCTTTCTGCTCCTTCAAGCTCTCCGTTCGCTAGCGGAATGGAATCAAAGGCCCCGCATCCGAAAAGAAATTTATGTTTCTTCTGCGCAATAGTGATTTCCTGGTTTGCGGCTGGTTTATCATTCAAAAAAACAGTCAATTCCGCATCTGCTGTCCGGTATTTCCTTATGTCTCTGTCGGCATTGTAACTTGAATTACTGATGTTAATCATAAAACCCCCAAATTAAAATTTAAGCGTACCCCATGATCTGCCCGGCATTTCAAGATTTATTATTTTATCTCCTGATTTTACGGTAACTGATTGTTCATAGGTACCGGTATTCTGAAGTACAAGGACGGTTCCGCCGTCAGGATTCAAGAATGCCAAAACATCTTCCTTACCTTTTGTTTGAAGAACGATTGCGCCGGGTTCCACAAAATAGGAAAAATGCTTAAAGGCATAAAACATAGGAGTATAAATTATATTTTTTGTACTCCGGTCTATCACCACAGCGGAATTCTGAGGCCAGGGTTTAATCGAATCAATATTTTTCCCTTCCTGATCCAGAACCATATTCCACAAAGTATATATATTTACACCCGCCTTTATATATTCTTTGACCTTAGTCCAGGTATAACTTCCATAATCCCAGTCATTCTGAGGATTATCCGAATCATAACCGGGCCTCCATGGCCAGTTACCGCATTCTGTCTCAGTCTGTACAATTTTTAACTGCGGAAATTCATTTTTAGTTCTTGCTACATTTCCCAACCCATTCCATTGGTAGCCTACAGCAGTGATATATTTCAAAGCTTGAGAATCGGTAAGCACTGTTGCCGGAAATGAATCATAGTCGCTGTCCTGAAGAGTTCCAAGCCATATCCCCGCTTTAATATGCCGGTTTTGAAAAAGCGGCCCCATGTGATCCCTTATAAAAGTTAAAAACTCGCCGGGTGTCCAGAAACAACTCGGATAATGCGTTTCAATAAACGGCTCGTTCTGGATGCAGGATGCATATATATTGATCCCTTCGGCCTGATACGATTCGATAAACCTCGCCAAATAAAGGGCAAAAGCTTCCATAATTTCCGGATCATTCAGCATAAACCCGCCATCAAATTCCCCCGAAGATTTCATCCAGGTCGGCGGAGTCCAGACAGATCCCCAAATCTTTAGATCGGGCCGGTATTTCATTGCGGCTTTGATGTAGGGTATTAAATAACTCCTATCTATATCGATTGAAAAATTCTCCATTTTAAAATCGTCTTTTGTTTCATCCAGGGTGTACCGCTTCATTGCATAGTCGCTGGCGCCGATTGGTACACGGCAGATATTGAACTTGCAGCCATCATTGGTATCGAATAAAGCTTTTATTACTGAATCCCTTGCTCCAGCCGGCAGAATATTCAGTATATCCCATCCCTTCTCATTAAAAGCCCCTCCGAACCCGTCTATTGTTTGAAATCTGACAGAATTATCAATCTCAACCTGATCCGTTGATTGAACAATAGCGGTACTGTCCGGAATTTTAGACTCAATCCATGGTGATTTTTCAGTACTTACAATCCACCGCAATTCTTTTGAATATGATTCTGCTGCCTGTAATGAAAATCCTAAAAACAGGAAAATCAATAATAAATAATATTTAATCACTTACTTCTCCTTAAACATTATTTTATCCGGCAATAGAATGATAGTCAAAAATTATTCCAATTTTTTGACAAAAAATTTAAGCTCTAATAAAATATCTTAATTGATTACCAATATTAATATTGACACTATATTATTTTGACATATTAAAATTATTTAGGAGGCCATATATGTTTAGAAAAGTTACTTTAGTTCTCTTTATTCTAACCGGATGCTTGTGGTTTGTATCCTGCGGCGGAGCCGCATCAAACAGTGCAACAACAAAACCGGCCCAGGGTACTACCCCAAACCTGGCTCTCGGTAAAGAAGCGGTTGCCTCTTCTTTTGAACCAGCCAACCAGTACAACGGCGGCGTTGATTCAGTAGCAAAATTCGCCGTTGACGGCGATATGACGACACGCTGGTCGTCTGATTACAATCATGATGCAAATCCCAATGATGCTTGGATTTATGTTAACCTTGGAGCTAAAACAGCATTCCAGACAATTAATATAACCTGGGAACCCGCAATGGCGTCGGTATATAATATAGAAACATCGGATGACGCTAAAACCTGGACAATAGTTACCAATATTACGGGAAATGCATCCGCCAGAAACACACTTAAATTTGATCCGCCAATTACCGCTCAGTATGTAAAAGTACATGGAATTGCACGTAAAACTGCTTACGGATATTCAATATGGGAACTTAAAATTTTCGCTCAGTAATCTTGTAAAATATTTTTAAATTTACCGCCTCTGATCAAAGAGGCGGTTTTTTATTGATAAATACCTTTCTGAAATTAAATGGAACAGCACCGAAATTAAAATCAGCGTTGACAGAAATCACTATTTTGCTATGGATATTTCAAGTGAAGAAAAAAACGCATTCAGACAGCCATTTTATATTATTCTTGATCTTGCCGTTGGCGGAAACTTGCCGGGATATCCAGATTTCTCTGCTGTTTTCCCGCAATATATTCTATTAGATTGGTTAAGAGTGTATCAAAAATAAATTTACCTCAATGATTGTTGGGCGCTCAGATACTCCATTGCTTCTTCCCTTGTCTGGAAAGTATTGAAATTTCTCCCGGTTATTTTACTTACTGTCGCAATTACTATTTTCAGTAAACCGGTAATGCCTACTACGGCTGTACTCTTTATAAACGGAGTATTGTGTTTAACAAACTCAGTAATAACATCAAGCATTTCGGAATTGAACCTTACATTCGTGGCATCAAGCAAAGCCAGAACGGATTTCAACGGCTGGCTGGCTATGATTCCCTTGGCGGTTTCAATAGTATTTAAATATTCATCACCGGGTCCCAAATTTGTTAAATCCTCCAGTAAAATAGATTTGCCTTTGTACTCAATAAAAATTATCCTATCCACAAAGTACCTCCAACAGAATATGAGTATACTATTATCCACCCTCTTAAATCATTTCAAATTTAATTTCAAATTGTTAAAGATTTTATTATATTGCCTCATATTTGTCAATACCAATTAAGTTTCTATAATGATTAAATATCCAACAGGATGAATATCAACAATATTGCAAGGGTTGCAAGCGGGAATATAATTAGCGGCTATTCTTGTATAAAAAAGAGCGGCCATTTTTATCATAATCTTTTTTATTTCGGTTAAATTAATGAATAGTCTTAAAAGACCAATCTTATTTTAAAAAAATGAGCCATTCAGACTATTGAAATAAGCCGGAACTTTATATTAAAATAAAGTGAACTTATAATATTGCGAAGGAAATTTTATGAACAAATCGATTTTTATTTTTTCTTTTTTACTAATTTTTACCGCGATACTTCTATCCGGTTGCGGAATAGTTGAAAAAGTACCGGATTTGAATAAATCCTCCTGGCTTCTTCTAGGGACTTTTGAAAACCGTTTATCCTCGGATGGTTTTTCCGAATGCTCCGGATTTAACAGGGATTTTCTTGCCCGATCAGGCGGAGAAACAGGAATAATTCCGGTGGAAGGCCAGGTTTTGACCGATGAAACTCCATCGACAGCCAAAATACAGACCATCGCCCAGACTATAAAAACTTGGAAAAAAGTTCTACCAGTGGATAATACAATAAATCTTGCACAGCAATTCGGCGGGGTTGATTTTGCCGTTGCATACGCTTTCTGCGAGTTCACATCTTCTAAAGAGGAAACCGCTATTTTAAAGCTGGGTTCAGATGACGGGATTAAAGTCCGGCTGAACGGTGAATTAATCTTTAGCAGGCATATTCACCGCCAGTTGAACAGGGATGATGATATTCTGCCGGTGCGTATTTTAGCCGGTACAAACCGGCTTTTGTTGAAAATCGAACAGGTCAAAGGTGAGTGGGGATTTTTTGTGAAACTTTCCCCTTTAGAAACCGAGAGAAAAATATGGAACAATAATTCTCATCATAATCTTGATATTATTATCAATCAAAAAGCTTCTAACAGTATTGAAATACTCACAGAAGGAAAACCCGGATTCAGTCAGAACGAGCCATTATCAATCAATATAAATGATTTCCAGGGGAATATTGTTTCTTCAACAAACGGCTACATCGGTGAAAGAATATCGGTAAAACTTTCCGAAGAAATATCGGGAGTTTACCGGGTTACAGCGGTAAGCAAAAATCAAAAAGAATTATCGGCAAAAAGCCTTTTATTACTGGGAGATATCGATAAAATCAGAAAAGACGGCATCAATAAAGCCCTTTTGACTGCCGAAAAATTCAAAGGTATGAGCAAGAATCCGGACATCTATGCCACCTGCACATTTTTAGCGGATCAATTGAATAACAAACTTCATCCGGCACTGAGAACAATCGAACGCAATATGCAGGCCATCGATGATATTTATGAATTATATAACAGATTTTCAACAAATAACTCAAATTCCGGTATTATACCCGGGATTCACCAGTGGGCTTACCTATCCCCGGTTGATATGACATGCCAGCCCTATACCGTATATGTGCCTGAATCATACAACCGGTTAAAAAAATATAAATTACTGATAGCTTTGCACGGCTATTCCGGTGAAGATAACGGAATTGCTAAAAGTATTTCACAGGCAAAACCAGAAGATTTTATTATCGCAGCGCCTTTTGCCAGGGGGTCCCTCGCTTACGCGTCGATAGGCGAACAGGACGTTCTGGAAGTGATGGACAGGCTTACAAATGCTTATAATATAGACCCGGACAGGATTTATATAATGGGCATCTCAATGGGAGGATATGGAACCTGGCGTTTTGCGCAGTTATATGCCGACCGCTTTGCGGCTGCGGCAGCTTTCTGCGGCTGGACGGGTACCGATTATCTGTCTAATTTGAGGAACCTTTATACTTATGTGTTTCATGGCGATGTTGATCCTGTTGTATCCATTGAACCAGACCGCCGCGCGGTTTCTATTTTAAAAAAATTGAATTATCAGGTTCATTACGAGGAACTGCCCGGTGTTGACCACGATGCCTGGAACGGGTGGATCAGGATAACAAAAAACCCTTCTCTTATTTTTGAATACTTAAGAAAACATAAAAGAAATCAATGGCCTGATAATGTCGATATTTCAGCATCCAACCTCCGTTACGGAAAGTTGTACTGGGGCGGAATAGTTGAACTGGAAAATCCGTTTAAACCGGGAAAATTGTCTCTTAAGCTTGTTGATTCTAAAAAAATAAAAGCGATTACTGAAAATATTAATCTGTTCAGTATAAATTTAACACATCCGAAATTAATTAAAAAAGGAAGCATTGGGATTTATATTGATGGCGAAACATTTGATGCTCCAGCCGGCCTTTCAAACGCCTCTTTTTTAAAAGAAGAGGACGGATGGACCCGGATTGACAACGAAGAACACGTTAATAAAGCTTTTCACACCGGTGCCGGAATGGGCGATCTTTTTTACAGTCCTGTTACCATTGTTTATGGGACAAAAGACCGCAGGAATACCGAGGTTTTATATAATACAGCGGAAAAATTATCAGATTGGTCGGTTCCCGTTGAACTTGGTTTTGCCTGCCAGATTGGGAAATTTCAGGTTAAATCCGACAGGGAAATACCGGAAAGCGAATTGAAAGACAGGAACATTTTATTGATCGGCAGCCCTGAAGAAAACAGCATTATTTCAAGAATTGCGGATAAACTTCCAGTAAAATTTTATGGAAGAAATTTTGAAATCAATGGTAAATTATATGAGAATTCGATCCTTATATTAACTGTTCCCAATCCGTGGAATCCGCTTCATTTGATTACTTTGCTTTATATGCCGGTTGATATACGAACGGCTCTTGCTATGTCCCAGCAATTGCCTCTTTACCTGTATGATTCCAGCCGCAGCGGCTATTCTTTAAATACAAGCGCTATTCCCGATCTATTAATCATAAACGGTTTATCGGATGAAAAATCTGCCGCAGGATATTTTGACAGGAATTGGGAAAATCTGGTTCTTTCAAAATGAACCGGGGAGTATGGATGAAGATAAACATTATTATTTCATTTTTAATGTTTTTTATTTTAAGCGCTGCCTTTAACCAGCCAAAAAATCAGACCTCGATCAATTTGAATATTTATGCGGGATTTGAGGGCAGTATTGTACCGAATAGCTGGAACCCATTAAGAATTACCGCGGAAGGCAGAACGGGACAGCTTTCAATTGCGGAACCCCTTTCCGTAGAGATAAGCCATTTTAATGAAGACGGACTGATCCGTTCTGAAGAGTTATTGTCCTTCAATAATGAAAACAGGCTTGAAAGTTCATTTTTTTCAGACGATTCGAGCTTTAGAATAAAAATCCGGGTTCTTGACGGCAGGAAAATACTTTCCGAACAGGATATAGATACAACGGCAAAGACTTTCCCCGGTAATATTGTTCTTACCTGTAATATTCCTGTTATTGAGCAGAATTCAATTAAGCAGGCATTATATCCTGAAGAACCTGTTCTGGCAGTTCCAATCGAAATTCACGATTTTCCGGATAATATGATCAATTACGACAGCGTCAGCGCTATTGTTGTCAGAAACCCCGGAGCGGGGTTTTCAAAGGCACAGATGGAGTCTATAAGGGCATGGCTTTCAGCGGGCGGACACATGGTCATAGAAACTGATGATCCCGGATCTGAAAGTATCATACCTTATGTTGCGACACTTAATAATATGGCTGTAATCAAAGGCAGGATGACATTTCAATCAGGAAATGGAAGCATTACTCTTATCCAGAATAGCCCAGGGGAAAGCTTGACGAAGGAGAATCCCTTGTTCTGGAGGGAATCGCTTTATTTAAAGCCGTACAGGGAAACGGAAAGGATTACGGCCGGTATGTGTTTCCCGGTTGAGAAGGATTATCGTTTAAAACAAAACCCGGGTTTCTTTTTGAGGAATGTTATGATATTATTCCTGGTTTGGTCATCAATACTTATTTTTATCATCTTTTTTTTCAGAAAAAATCTATGGATATTCCTGGCCGGATATACTGTAATTTCAGCGTTATTATCGCTTCCTGCCTCGGAATATATTGGTAGGGACTGGCAAAGGGGCGCGTCGGTAATGACCAGAGCCGTCATTCTTCCGGGTATGACAGGAATTCTTCTGAATACTGTAATCAGCGCAAAACCGACCGGAGCTTGGCTTTTTCAGGAAGCCGTGGTTTCTCCCTGGACTATTAAAGCCGGCATCGATGATCCGGGTATCGGTTCAGCATCAAGCTTGATTCATGGCTCTGGAAATGCCATATGGCGCCGTAATTCAGGAATCATGCTTTACACGATAAGGGCCGGGGATTCAAATTATCTGAACCTTGCCGGATATCTGCCTATCACAAATGATCTTAATGAAACCGGAGATAATAACGGTGTTATCGATATAATTATACAAAAGGAATTTCCAACCGTATTATTAAAAAATCATACATTCTGGTCTGAATACACAAATTCCGGGGGTAATACCGAATGGCGGGAAGATCCGGAACTACCGGATTGGTTAAAAGATCAGAAAACCTGGCTTTCAGCTATTCAGGATAGTTTTTCGGGGACAAGCTGGCTTGTAGGACGTGGAAAACTTGCATCCCTGAAATTAAAAATTATGGATAAATTGAATAATGAGATTTGCTGGATAATGCCTTTAAAGGAGGAAATAAAGAAATGACTCCCGTTTTTATTTCTGAACTTAAAGAATGGCTGGAAAATTACAGCCGGTATACCCTAACCGGGATTTCTGCCGTTATTGCTTTTTCTGCTGTTATCTACACGGGAAGGCCGGAATCCTGCCTTACTGTTTTATTCATATGTTTTGTAATTATGGGTTATCAGACCGGCAGGGAAAAATGGCATAAAGTTAAACTTGAGGAATGGCTTTCCGGAATTAAATTATCAATTTTACCTGTTATTACAGGAAAAATAGCCGGAATCATTGTTATCGGTTTAATCCATATAATTGTTTTACTGCCACTATGGTTGTTTATGCATGTAGTCTGGGGGATTAAATTAGTTTCTTTTATTATGATTTTTCCCGCTTTATTATCAGGATTGGCGGCCTCAGCATGCCTGACTTTATCAGGCGATATGCTTTCTCATATAAATGAAGACAGCCTGATATATGAAAAAGACTCATTCATGAGACGTTTCCTGATCGCACTATGGCTGATACTTACAGTGATTGTACCGGTATTCAGGCCTGCCTGCCCATTATTTCAGATTATGAATTTTTCTTTGAGAAAAGATTATATAAATAACCTTATAAGTCTTACGGCTGGTTTCGGAGTCTCGATCCTCTTTTTCTTTATTACGGTACTTATTTTTCATATAAAGGATACATCTGTAAAACCTTCTGCAGCCATTGATCAGAAAACGATCGATGATTATTATAAAGACTTAACTTAGTCGCTAGTCATTGGTCATTAGTTGCTAGCGACTATCCCCTGGAGGCGAAATGGGAAAGGATATTATTGACCGGTTTTTGAATGAAGGAAAATTCCGATTAAACCTCATCTTTTTTGCCGATTATATTTTAAGAGCGATATTTTTTACCGGGTTATCATCCGGTATTATAATCATTATGCTTCGATTATTCGGTTTCCCGGATATTAATATCTCAGCCTGGTGGATAATTTTAACAGCGGGATGCCTGACGGGATTTATAACCGCTTTAAGAGGAAAAATAGGCATTGACTATACAGCCAGGTGGATTGACAGAAGCTTAAATACAAATGACGCCTTCTCATCATATTTGACCTGCCGCAACCGTAAATATTCTGGACTTCCCGATCCGGCGGTCTGGGAAAGAGCGGCTTCGATTCTGGCTCAAAACAAAAAAATAAAATGGCCTTATTATAATATGATTCGTTGGATTTGGATATCCGGAGGGTCGCTCATATTAACCGGGCTTCTTCTTGGCTTCTGGTATCCCGATATGAAGAGCGGTTTTACCAGGCAAACAATTGTTAATGTAAGAATCAATCAGGAAAATAAGCCTCAAAATAATAAAAAGTCCGTTACTTTAAGCCCTCAGACACAAAAAAATATAGCCGGGATGATTTTCCCCAAAAACTCAAAAATGGCGGCAATGTTCCAGAAAGCTCTTCAAACCGGCGATATTGAAACAATTGAAAAGCTTCTTGCCGGGGTTAAGGGAGAACTGGAAAAAGATATTTCAAAGGCTTCTACCCCGGAAGAAAGGGCAATTATTGAGCAGAAACAGCAGCAGCAGAATTTTTTAACAAAGATGATCTACAGCGCATATGATGATAAAGGCGGTGAGAAATCCGGAAAAACGGAAAACCAGGGCAATGGAAGCGAAGAAAAACCGGGAGATAAAAATCTGGATGAGAAGGGAAGCCAAAAAAGCGGGCCTTTAAATAAAACGGGACAAAAAGACGATTCGCAAAACCCGGGAGAAAACCAATCACAGCAGGAAGGCGGTAATTCAACCGGAAAAGAAGAGCCTGATCAGTCAGGCACGGATACCGGCGGCAGGCCCGGCGGCGGAGATTACGGTGAAGGTTTGAAAGCTGGTACGGGCACCGGTAACAATAAACCGGGCTTTAAGGATGAAAAAGACAATACAAAACGGGGAAAATTAATGCTGGGCAAGCGTGAAGGAAGTCCGGTAATGGAATATATAAATCCCGGTAATGGCTCCGCAATTCCTTTATCAAAAATCCTGCCTGATGCTAAAAAATCTGCTGAAACGGCAATGAGCCGTGATGATATCCCCGGCGAGTATGAGGATTTTGTGGGATCATATTTTATGGAATTAACAAAAGAGATGTCCGATACATCGAAGGAGGGAAAAAAATGATCGAACAAAGTAAAGAATCAAAGGAATACCTGGATAAAGTCAGGGAAAACCTGGAAAAATTCAAACTGGTTCGTGAACAGATTGAAAAAGTTATTGTAGGGCAGAGGGAGATCATCGATCTGACGCTTGTTGCATTTCTATGCGAGGGGCATTTATTGCTGGAAGGCGTTCCCGGGCTTGGTAAGACAATTCTTGTTAAGACTCTTGCCGATTCTCTGAATCTCCAGTTTTCACGAATACAGTTTACGCCTGATCTTATGCCCGCCGATGTTACTGGAACCGGAATTGCTGCGCAGAATAAGCGCGGTGATTTTGACCTTAAATTTGAGAAAGGCCCTGTTTTTGCGAACCTGATTCTGGCCGATGAAATAAACCGGGCTTCTCCTAAAACCCAATCCTCCCTGCTTGAGGCCATGCAGGAGAAAACGGTAACCGTGAGGGGCGAAAAGCATTTATTGCCCGATCCGTTCATGGTGCTCGCAACACAGAACCCGCTTGAAATGGAAGGTACATATCCACTCCCGGAAGCTCAGCTTGACAGGTTCTTCTTCAAACTGCTCATACATCACCCGTCCGAAAAAGAGCTTATGGAGATTATGGAAAGAACTGTGGGAACCGAAAGTCCTCATGCTCATCCTGTAATGGAAAAAGATGATATTATGAC
The DNA here is from genome assembly GCA_963783575.1 of uncultured Spirochaetota bacterium. Lineage (GTDB taxonomy): Bacteria > Spirochaetota > Brevinematia > Brevinematales > JAOACQ01 > CAWEAK01. The sequence goes on from CAWAOD010000015.1 coordinate 97,418, forward strand.
CCTGCAGAAATCAGTAAGAGAGGTAGTTGCTCCGGCTCTTGTTATAAATTACGCCGCAAGAATGGTTCTGGCAACTCAGCCCGAAAACGAATACGCCGGTGAAAAGGTTAAAAAATATATCCGTTATGGCGCCGGTCCCCGCGGTGTTCAGGCGCTTATTCTTGCATCAAAGGCGCAGGCGCTTATTAAGGGACGATTCAATATAAGCATCGATGATATACAAAATCTGGCATACCCCTCACTGAGACACAGGATTGCCTTGAACTTTGACGGCCAGAGTGAAGGAATTGGAATTGATGAAATATTAAACGATGTTATAATGAACCTCCCTGTGGAAGTTAAAATACAGGAATTTTTGAAAGTTTAAAAGGGTATAAGGATTTTATAATGGAGAAAATTCTTGACGCGAAAGATCTTGAATTAATAAGGCAATTAAGCATTAACGCAAAGCGGAGAATAGTGGGGCTGGCAACCGGTGAACAGAGAAGCCTTGTACGCGGAAGCGGCATTGAATTCGCCGATTACAGGGAGTACCAGCCGGGCGATGACATCCGGCAGGTCGACTGGGCGGTATTTCTTCGATTGCGAAGGCTTCTTGTAAAACTTTGCGCCGAGGAGAAAGAGCTTACCCTGATGATACTTCTCGACACCAGCCGTTCCATGTGCTTCGGACAGCCCGAAAAGTTTGTCCAGGCCAGGAAGATTGCCGCGATTCTGGCAGGCATAGCGCTTTACGAGGGAAACCGGGCAGGAATTCTCACAATGGGCCGGAACCTTTTAGAAATTGTGAGGCCGGAAAGGAGCAGGACATCGCTTGCGAGGATAGTCAATTCCATTTCATCCGTAATCCCTCAGGAAAAAGTTCATGCGGTTGAATGCCTGCGTCAGTTCGCGGCAAAATACAGCCATAAATGCCTTACGGTTCTGATATCCGATCTCCTGTTTACCGAGTGGTCCAATGTCATTTCGGGGCTTTCCGCAAGCGGATGTGAAGGATATGTACTGCACATTCTTGCGCCCGAGGAACTTGACCCGCCGTATCTCGGCGAAGTAACGCTGGTTGATGTTGAAAGTATGGAAGAAGTCCCTCTGCATATCCAGGAAGAAGGAAATACGCTTTACAGGGCAGAACTTGAAACATATCTTAAGGATGTCGGCTATGAATGCAGAAGGCGGAGGCTTGGATACAGTCTAATTCAAACCGGTGTTCCTATCGACCGCCTGTTTCAACATGATCTTAGAAAGGAAGGATTATTATGCTGAACTGGGCATTTCCAGGAGCCTTATGGCTGCTTTTATCCGTTATTCCGATTGCGCTGTTCTATTTTTTAAGGATGCGCTTCAAAAGACAGCCTGTATCATCGATTTACATCTGGAGCAGGCTGAGAAAAGATAATCAGACCGGAAGCAGGCTGCGCTTAAGATCAATACTGCTGCTTTTGCTTCAGGTATTAACTGCGGTGACAATCGCAGCAACGGTTGCTCAGCCTTTCTGGGAAGGCTTGAAGCCTCAAATACCGGGAGAGTTATTTTTAATTGACGCATCAGCCAGTATGTCTGCTGCTGATATAATGACTAAATCCGGAGTCAGTATAAGCAGATGGGATTCAGCTTGCAAAATCCTTGAAGATGAACTGAAAAATCTTCCCGGGGGAACCGAAATAGCCTTATTCATATGCTCATCTGACGCGGAAAAGATCGCCGGACCGACAATGAATCATGCCTCAGTAATAAAAAATATTCTGACACGAAAACCTTCCGGTTCGGGATTTAAGGAAACTGAAGTTGCGAAAAGTCTTGAAGCCTGGCTGACAGCACAAAACCGCACTTGGAATGCCTGCCTGATCTCCGACGGAGGGCTTGATCTTGGGGGTGAAAAGCTGTCATTATTATTTAACGGTAATTTTAAATATATCCCTGTAGGATCAAAAGGTGATGACCTTGGATTAACAGGTTTGCGTTTTCAAAATGACGGCACTGTAATTTTTACTGCGTATAACGGTTATTCTACCGGAAAGACCGCGGAAATCGCTCTGGAAAGGGAAGGAATTCCATTTTACACTATGACTGCCGGGATACAACCGGGGAAAAGAAATTTTTCAATTCAGATCCCCGGGGATATAAAAAACGGTGTTTATACTGTGCGTCTGATTGGCGCAAATGACAATTTCCCCCAGGACGACAATTATACTTATGTTAAGAATCCGGAATACCCGGTTCAGGTTCTTCTTGCAGGGCCCGATAACCCTTTTCTAAATGCAGCTTTAAACCATAAAGAAATTAAATTAACGCATATTAAAGATTTCACTTATGAAAATTCAGACCCAAAAAGCTGGGATCTTACGATAGCGGACCGTACGGCAATACCTGTAAAATGGAACGGCAATCTCCTCTGTTTCAATGTATTGCCTAAAGGCGCCCCGGTTTATTTCAATGTGCAGGTTGAAGGATATGCAGTTCCTGAAAATTCAACTCACCCTCTGCTGCGCTTCGCGGATATAGGCAACTGGTATATCGCATCCGGGAATTCTTTTAAGGCTGGCCAGGACATCCAGGTATTGGCAAGAGTGGGAGGAAAACCAGTCCTGGCCGTCTGGGAAACCAACGGAAGCCATATAGCTGTGATCGGAACAGATCTTACCGAATCTGATATCGGGCTGTCTGCCGGGTTTCCGGTTTTTCTTCAGAATATATTGAAATGGTGCGTTCCGCAGTTTGGCAATGATCTTACATATACAATGACTGCGGGAGATATTCTTTTTTTAAAAGCAGGTCCCGGATGGAAAATTAAAAATACAGATATTTCAGGTTTCAATGTAGACCGTAACGGTTCAATGATGATTTTCAAACCTCGTAATTCCGGTATATTTTCATGGGAAGACGGGGAAAGAAAAGGCTCCATAGCTGTAAATATTCCGTCTGGTGAAATGGATCTCACACCGAGGTCAGTACAGGCTTTAATTTCAGGCAGCCGGACAGTTTCAAAAAATGTTGAACAAAAAGTACCGCTTTCCGGATGGATTATATCGGTATTATTAGTTCTTTTAATCACAGAATGGTTTATCTGGCGGGGTTTTATACGGTTCAAAACCGTGTCAAAAAGCCAGCCCAGTGCCCGGCTAGGGGATATTCAATTTAAACCGCTTAAAAAGAGGTAGTGTATGTGGTTTACCAGCCCAATATGGCTTTTAGCTTTACTAATAATCATTCCACTTTTGTTTTCAGGAAATATTTTGATAAAAAAACGCAATAATAAGAGCCTGCTTTACGGAGGGAATTTTTCAAAGAATTCTGCGGAAATTCAAATTAAAAGGCTGACAATACTCCGCACGGTTGTGATTGTATTAGTTATATTTGCATTAGCCGGAGCTTCCGCCCTTCTGCCGACAAAAAGCAGGAAAATAGCGTTATTAATAGATGTTTCAGACAGTGTTGGTACGGCGCAGGTTGAAAAAGCCAAGCAGGAACTGCGGAAGAGGATACATGACCTGAATCGTCAGGATAGGGTCACTTTGATAGCATTCGCGGGGCATCCGCGGGTCGTATTTCCTTTTTCAGCGCCGGATGAGGCTTCCCTCCTTCTTGATTCGGCATCCCTGGAAGCTCCTGATAAATCTGAAACAGATCTGGATAGTGCAATTTTAACCGCATCAGGAATGCTAAGCGGCAGTTTCGGCAATAAAAGTATTTTTTTATTTTCCGACGGCCGTCCGACGGAAGGCGGTTCGATAGATCAGGCTTTAAGAAAAATTTCCGGGGTACAGATTTATACTATTCCAATTGGACTGGCCGATGAAGGTATGTTCTCAAAAGCCGTTAAATTGCCTGAAACAGCCCATCTTGGAGAGAAAAGCGAAGCTGTATGGAGTATGGTTTCAACAACCGATCAAAAAGTGAGTGTTATTGTAAAAGAGAACGGCAGAATATTACAGAAAAAAAATGTTGAAATAAAAAAGGGATTAAATCGGGTGCCTGTAATTTTCAATGCCGATAGAACGGGAAACAGGCGCATTGATTTTGAGCTTGCCGATGAAGGAGGCCGTTCTATACCCGGTATGGAGTCTTCCGGCCTGATTAATGTCGAAGGTAAAGCCTCAATTCTGTTGATCCATGGAAAAATCTTAAACCCGGCTTTACCAGATGCATTGAGATTGCAGAACATCGATGTTCAAATTGAGGATAGCCGTGGGATTATTGAAGAAACCGGATCATTAAATGCATACTCAGCAGTGGTTCTTGACGATGTACCTGCGGCTTTTCTTTCAGAAAAACAGCAGGAAGTTTTACGCAGTTATGTTGCCGGGGGAGGAGGGCTTTTTGTAATCGGCGGAAATTCCTCACTCGGAAGGGGAGAATATTTCAATAGTGACCTGGGAGAACTCCTCCCTGTAAGCACCGACACAAGGCAAAGGTTTATATTTAACAGGGCTGAGATAATTTTTGTTCTTGACCATTCCGGATCAATGTCTGAAAAAGTCGGAAATACTACAAAATATGCAGCGACTTTAAGCGGAGTAGCCGCGGCTGTAAAAAAACTTAATCCTAACGACCAGGTAGCCATTATTGCTTTTGACGATCAGGTTAACTGGGTATTGCCTCTAACTCCAGCCGGAAAACTCAATGAAATCCTGAAGGCGCTTTCTCGTATCGTTCAGGGTGGCGGAACCGATATGGGCAAGGCTTTTGAATCTGTAATTGGGCTTTTCCCAACTCAGGAACCTGTACTTCGGCATATGATTGTTATAACCGATGGCGAAACAATCGAAGCCGATTTTCAAAGTTTGAGCAGGAAGCTTCGGGACAGCGGCTTTTCAATAACGACAATCGGTATCGGTAATGAGATTAACGAAACCCTTCTGCAGAATATAGCAGTCTGGGGTAAGGGCAAATTCTACAAGGTCAGCGCGGAAAAAATTCCACACATTATCGAAAATGAAACCGTTCGAGCCACAAGGGAATTGATCCAGGAGGGAAAATTCACCCCATCGGTAAAAACACAGGCAGGTTTTATAAGCGGTTTCTACCGGGGCGTGCCTCCTATTAAAGGATATCTGTTAACAAGGCCGAAAAGCCTTGCTACTGTTTATCTTGAAGCCGGAGACGACGATCCTCTCCTGGCTTCCTGGCGCTACGGCAACGGTAAAACTGCAGTATTTACAGCGGATTCAGGTTCCAGATGGCTTTCCGGGTGGCTGGGGAAGGAATATTATAATTACTTATTCAGTCAGACAATCCGGTATATTGAACGGGGAACTTCGGATAAAGGCCTTAGAGTATCGGCAACAGTTGAAGCATCGACCGCTCATCTTGTTGTAAACGCAATTGATAAGGACAGACGCCTGCGTACAGGCCTGCAATTAACCGGCCGTTCTTCAGAAGGAGCAGGATATGTTTTTCTTTTTAATGAAACGGCTCCCGGAAGGTATGAAGCGGATGTCCCGGTAACAAACACAGGTTTATACGTTTTTGATATACATGAAAACGGCGGTGAAAAATGGACCACAGGCTGGGTATGGAACCCCTATGGAAAAGAATTCGGTTCAACAGGCCCTGATCTTCCGTCACTTTCCAGAATTTCTTCGCAAACTGGCGGAAAAACCCTGTCTCTCAAGCGAATAATTTTTCCCGCTGCCGGATGGGGTTTTGAACCGGCATCACTGCAAAACATTTTATTGATCCTGGCTCTCATTTCATTTGTGATAGAGCTGTTTTTGAGAAGTACTTCTATGAACCAGATAAAAATGGCAAAGGCAGTAATCTCGGTCTGGTGGTCAATTAAAGCTGCAATTATACATAAGGCTTATACCGTTAGTGAAATGAGTGAAGGCGAGAGGGCAAAACTAGGTAAAACGATAGAACTGGAAAGAGAGCAGGCCGAATTGAAGAAAACCAGGGAGGCTTTCAGGTATCTTGCGCAGCGATCTCATAGCGTACAGCGATCACAAAATACAAAAAGTCCACAAGACAATACTATATCTCAAGACAAATAAAACAGATATCATCGTCGAATGAATCTGTGCCTTTATATTCGACAAGAGCCCGGTAGAGCGAAATGATAAAGCGTTTCGGTTTCTGCGGCAAAATATTCATCATGATTTCAAGAAGTCCGTTATGCTCAAAATCAGTATCGGGGTTTTTCGGGCTAGCGGCTTCGGTCAGTCCATCGGTATAAAATATCAGCTTTGTTCCCTTTTCAAGGCTGGCTTCTTCATTTTGATAGGGTTTATTGCACCGCTGAAGTTCATTGTTATCAAGGACTCCTAGCGGAAGGCCGCGTTTATCGCATTTCAAAGCGGTAAGATATTCCTGGGTTATAATATAGGGTGAATTATGCCCGGCAATACAGTAGGCAATCGTATCCGTTTCAGGATCAAAAATCCCATAAAAAGCAGTAATAAAATTACCGGCTGTATTATCTATTAGGACTGAATTCAGGTAGTTCATAAACACCGCAGGATCATCCTTGCTATTGTCGGGCTGAAGAATTGCGCTTTTTATCATTGAAGTAATGAATGCGGCAGGTACTCCATGCCCCGAAACATCGCTTAAAAATATCCCGATTTTTCTTGAGTTCCTGAATTTGATAAAATCATAAAAATCACCCCCTACTTTCTGCATCGGCTTATAAAAACCGGCAATGTTCGGAGTCGGAAATGAAGTTGGTATCATCTGCAGTTGTATCCGGCGTGCAATATCAAGCTCTTCCATCATAATCCTGTTCTGTTGTTCAAGTTTTGCTTTTTCATGCCGTAATTCTATAGTTCTGTTCTCTACTATTTTTTCGAGATCACGGGTCATTATCTCAATTTCTTCAAAGGCTTTTGCGGAACGTATGGATATTACAATCGATTCGCTGAAAATAAAAAATATAAGGAATATCTGCGAAAGAAAACCTGTATTTATAAGTTTTAAGCCGTATAAAATATCATTGGCCGCCCCAAAAACAAAGAAAATACCTCCTCCCAAAATAAGAAGGACAAACCTTCTTTTATGGATAAATGCTAATGTTATTCCGATTAGAGAAATGATTATCCCCGAAACAGTTACAATATGGTAAATATTCAATGAATATACATAAATGGATTGCGGGAAAATCAGAACGATAAGTGAAAAAATTACGGCAATTGTTAAATAAATCCGCGCCATTAGTTCCGGATATTCCTCCGGGTAGAATGTATGTAAAAAAAATAAAAAAACAGGCACAAAAAAATAATAGTTAACAAACCACAATTTCAGATAGGCATCCATATTAAATCCGGGAAAAATGAAAAACCAGAATTTTGATCCTTCAAAAGCAGTTTTCAGAGCGAACAAAAAGCAGAAAATCGCGAAAAATATATGGAAACGGTCCTTCCTTCTAAGAAGAAAATAAGCAAGATGATAAAACCCTGTTATGAAAAAAACTCCGAATAAGAGCAGATCGATTGCGAGATCGGATTCTTTCATTGAATTAATTGCCTTTTGTGTTCCGAATGTTATTTTTCGGCATATACCGCCCGTCCAGTCCTCAAAGTTGCATGCGGGAATAAAAATGTCAATAATACCCCGCGAGGTCTGGAAATAAACAGTCCTGGGCAGATAATCCTTGCGGTACGATTGGGGATCTGATGAAATTTTGCCGCCCTCAGCAAAAAGACTGCCGTTTATCCAGAGTTCATATGCGGAATTTATTTCTTCCAGTTTAAGGCCGAAGAACATGTTTGTTTCAGGAATTAATATTTTAAGCTGATATGTTCCATACCCCGCAGGACTTAGTTTTTCATTTCCAATAATCTGGCCGTTCCATGCTTTCGGGACCCGAATATAACCTGTAGGTTCAGGGAAATTGGTACCTTGGCCGGTTGGCCGTAAGAATATATTCCGGTAATAACCCCATTTACCCTGCAATTCAATAGACGGATTTCTATCAAAATCCCAGTTTCTGAGATCAATAACACCTCTAAAAGCTTCCGGGTTACGGATATTTTTATTATACGAAGAACAACCGGTAAATGAAAGAAAAATCGCATAGCAAATAATTAATAATTTTCCATTTATAATATTCCTCAAAATCAGCTCCTGATTATAGAAAAATAAATTAAAATTTTGAAATTATCAATTGATTAATACTGCTTTTAAAAGAAAGATTATACATTCAATATGTTATATTCCTTCTTTATTATAAAATAATTGCTGAGTATGTCAATTAAAATTTCTTTATTGTCAGATATTAATATTATTATTTTTCAATATTAACCAATAAAAAATGAACTAAATAAACATTATATGAAGAGAAAAATTGAAACGCAATTGAATGATCGGCTTATTTTATTGAATATAAATCTTATTCATTATAACCGGAGTAAGGGGCTTGTCCCTGCCATCCTTTTTAACTTTACCGATCGACTGGATAATATCATAACCTTCCGTTACTTTGCCGAAGATCGAATGATGGTTGTCAAGCCAGGGAGTCGGGGCAAGTGTGATAAAAAACTGCGAACCTCCGGTATCAGGCCCGGCATTAGCCATTGAGAGGATACCGGGTTTGTCATGCTTTAATTTGGGATTGAGTTCATCCTTAATATTATAACCAGGCCCGCCAGTTCCGTTTCCTTTTGGGTCTCCTCCCTGGATCATAAAACCATCTATCACACGGTGGAAAATCAATCCGTTGTAAAAACCTTTATTTACAAGGTCAATAAAATTTCCGGCAGTTATGGGCGCAATATCTTCAAAAAGCTCGATCTTAAAAGTTCCCATTGTAGTTTCAAAAACAGCTGTTCGGTTCATAGGCGTGATCTCCTTTTTTTATCTTTATCGCCCATAATTATCTATTTGAATTTAATTTAAGTCAATATTGGCCGGTGATAATTTTATTTGTGATTTGTTATCATTTCAAGATAAGCTACCTCGCCCATAAAGTTCTTGATTTTTACAACAATCCCGGAGTTTTCATCAATCCAGATGTATGTATCTTTAGTTATGTTTTCCAGGAGCCTTCCTATAAAAGGGTCCGCTACACTCATTCCGCATTTGACGGTATTGAACTTTCCGGCTTTTGTTTCTATAACTTCTTTTGATAAAAATTTTGCATATGCAGGGATCGGTTCTTTAAGCATTTGTGGTTCAATTGCCAAAAAAACACCCTTTGAATGAATATCAAGAAAACGGATTCCGACGAATATAATTGCATTCATTGTCCAGAATGGGATATTCTCAAGTTTTGGATTAATTCTTATTCTGCTTTTCCTGGTTTTTTCCGAATACCCGTCCCAGATTTTCGCAGTATATTCCATTTCCATGGATTTTGGAATATACTTGAATTCCTGATGAAACGGCCAGTTACGGAATTTATCTTTTTGACCGGAAAAATCCCTTACTTCTTCAACAAGAGAAGCCTTATCAATGGAAACCAGGTAATATCCGTCATATTTTTTGTAGTCTTCGGGAAGCTGGCGGGTATGATTGCTGTCCTGAATGAATTCATAAACACGTACGGCATCACCCCAGACCGGATTATTTTCAAGTTTGGCGACGCTATAAAGATCGTAGCTTTTTTCCCCATTTATATAGCCGGTATATTGAAGCATTTCACCGTCCTTTAAGGTCAGCCTGCAGGTTTTAATCGGAACCATTGCCGGCTTATTTCCCATTCCAAAAGCGTTTAAGAATATCAAAATCAAAAATATTGTAATTATTGTTCCTTTCATTTTAGCCTCTATTAAATTTTAGTTTTTATTTTTACTTTCGAATCGGGATGAATTTCCAGTGATTCTGAATATTCCACCTGATCAATAATGCATTTTTCACCGATTTTTACAATACTTCCCCGGACTGTTTTGACATCTGAATATTCAATATTAATCATATTCCCCTCAATTAATTCTGATTCCAGCCTTTCTTTCTTACCGAAAATTCCAAGGATAAAGCTGAAGTCAAAAAGACCGGAATGCTTAATGGAAATATCTTCCCCACCGATTTCCCTGGCATAGCAGTATCCCCCGAAAATCGCTTCAACTTTATTTGAATTTAAAAGCCCTTTAATTTTAAAGGCCCCCTTGGAAAGGAATTCCTCCGATTCAACACCTTCTCCGGAATATACATAACCTCTTGATTGAATTTTATGGGCCTTAATTCCGCCTTCGGCTGAGAATCTGCCTCCTGAATGGATATTTTCAGCCTTTAATTGACCATCTACGCTTACAAGCCCGGAATTATTTAATGATTCGCAGTCAAGATTTCCTTTGATCGATGAGGTTCCTTTGGACTTAAAGGTTTTAACCGAAACATTTCCTTTAAAATCGGCAACACCGCTGACATTAATATTTTCCGCATCAAGATCGCCCGCAACTTCACCCAAACCTGATATATCGACATTGCGGTATTTTCCCCCATTTACTTTTGCCATCCCTGAAATGCTTACATCATTATATCCTTCCATATTTATACTCCTATCTAAAATTTATTTTATATTGTTTAGAATTATTCCCAGTTCTTTCGCCGTTTCTTCCAGATCAATCGCCAGTATTTCCCTTGTATTCCAGTCAAACAATAATTTTGAGTCCTGACCCGCGAGCAGGAATAATTTTTTCGGCTCCTTAATCAGAATGATAAATCTATAAGATGAGTCCTTTAAGGCTTTTGCCCATTTTTCCACGCTTTTTGCGGCATCTATGATGTCTTCTTCAGTCAAAAGCCTTTTATATTTACTCAGAACATAAATAAATAGAAGTTCAAAAAAGAGATAATACTGTTTATGATAAATATTTTTGAAAATTTCTATTATCTCAGGACTAAAATCTTTTATGTTTTTCAAAGCATCTCCGTCGAATACGCTTTTTGTCAGCCCAGGCGAGATCATATTTGCCAGCTCTTCGAGCGAATATTGATCCTTCAATTTCAGGATTTCATTCACCCTGTTCAGAATTTTATCTTTTGGAAAAAAAGTTTCCTGCCCGGTATATGATGATTTTTTAATAAACCAGGATTCGGGTATAAGATTCTCCCTTTTCCAGCGGTAAAGCTGGCCATAGGATATTTTAGTCAATTGAAGCAATTCTTTTTTTGATATAAGTTCATTATCATCCATTGAATTCCTGCTTAAATTTTATTCGTAACAATGTTACGCTATTAATATAACATAACATTGTTACATTGTCAAGGAAAATTTTAAATTTTTTCGAATAGATGTAACTTTTTAATATGGAAGTATTAAGAATGATTCTGTTTTAATATCTATAGCCAAACTCAAGAGATCCGCTTAGCTGGAATGTTTCCAGTTTATAACCGATTGTTCCAAGCGGACCGGAAGAACCTTCGTTATTATCTGCATAGCGAACCTGCGTCTGTGTGCCTGAAGCCGCGGTATATAAAAAATTGGCTTTTAGTTTAATAAAAAAATTCCGGACAAAATAATAAGAGGCTGCAGCGCGTGTTATAACCGATGTGCCGTAGCTATCGGCAGTTATTAATTTTGACCTCAGGATATGATTGTCACGGTCGCTGCAGATCGTATATGGAGAAAAGCCCAGCAGGAAATTTGCTGTAAATTTATCAGAAGCATATCCGCCGGAAAAAGCGAAATATGGTATATACTGCAACAATTCATAAGTGGAGACTTTACCGGAGATATTAACGGTATTGGAATTATAGAGGTAAGTTTGGGATAAGTTGCTGATATCATAATAATAATATTCATATAATAATCCGCAACCGAAGGCCAATGAAAATCTTTTAAAATGAAAAGTGCTGATCGATAATATCCCTTCGATGGAATACTGGTTTAAAGAAGAATCGGATGTTGAGAAGATTTCAAGAGAATTTGAGCTGGCCCAATCGGAATCCTCCATTTTCCCGGCTGATGACGTTACACTTTTCTTAATATTAAACTGAACTTGAAACAATTTTAAAAAATTAATGTTAATATCCGTACTGAAAAGAAAAGTATTAAGCGGAAATTTAAGCTGGCTTAAATCATAGGGAATATTAATGTACGAACCATCCGGAAAAGTATCTTTCCCGCCGATTTTATATAATGTATACCCTGTCATTCCCTCCATACCGGTTGAAATAGTAAAATAGTCATCCTTGCCGAATAAAAAAGTAAAGCTTAAAATTAAAATCAAAAGAACAAAAATAATCCTCATTATCTAATATCATCCTTCAATGATAAACATATTGAATATTTTATAATTATTATGGAGATAACACAAATAAAAAGTTCGCAAATCCGGCATCGAATAATACCTAAACTAAGCGATTTACATTTATTAAAACTATTCCCCTCCTTATCAAGGAGGAGAGTTATTATTGAATAAGAATCGCTCAGTTTAGGTAACAGATGAGATCGGATTCCATTTCTGTTTTTTATTGCGTAATATCATATCTGCGACTAAAATATACTGAACAGACAATTTTATTATTCTACTGTATTACAAAGGAAATAATAAGTATGAATGAAAAGGCCGACAAAAATCATATACTTAATTTCCGGATAATTCTAATCTACACAATTTTATCATTAGTATTATTATTGATAGGTTTATTTATCAGCGCAAAAAATTACTTATTATTTCATTCAATAGTTGAATTTTTCAGTATTATCATTTCTTTCAGTATTCTTGTCATTTCGATGAATACCTTTTCATTCTCTAAAAATAATTATTTTGCTTTCCTTGGTTTAGCTTTCGGTTTTGTGGGCTGTTTCGACCTTCTTCATACTCTTGCATACAAAGGGATGGAAGTTTTTCCGGGGGGTGGTCCGAACCTGCCGACACAATTATGGATTATAGCACGCGCGATACAAAGCCTTTCCATATTATTCTCCTTTTATTACCTGACTCATAAAATCAGGATTAATCTTGTCTTATTTACATATATTGCGCTGTCGGCAATAGTACTTTATATTTTATTCAACCTTAAAATGTTTCCAATCTGTTATATCGATGGATTGGGGTTGACTTTATTCAAAAAAATAAGCGAATATATAATTTCCGGCATAATGTTGATAAATATAGTGTTTCTCTTTATTAACCGGAAGTTCTTTCAAAAACAGACGTATCTTATCCTTATAGCTTCATTTCTTGTTATGATATTTTCCGAGAGTTTTTTTACCCTTTATCTGAACGTTAATGATTATATGAACTTTTTCGGCCATTATTTTAAAGTCTTGTCTTTTTTCCTGCTTTACAAGGCAATGATTGAGATAAACCTGAATAATCCTTATGAGACATTGTTTTATCAGCTTGATCAAAGCAATACTACGCTTATACAGAAAAACCTGGAACTCATAAACTTAAATAAAAAGCTTGAGCATATCATCCACCGGGAGAAAAAAATCGTAAAAGAATTAGCCGGGGAAAAAGACAGGGCCCAGACATATTTCGATATAGCCGGGGTAATACTGGTAGTACTGGATGTTAACGGCTATATAAAGCAAATTAATAAAGAAGGCTGCCTTCTTCTGGGTTATGAAAAAGAAGATATAATTAATAAAGACTGGTTTGCAAGCTTCATACCTCCGGATATTCAACAAGAAAATAAGCTTTTATTTTTAAATATGATTAACGGTACAGGGAATTTTTCAGGGCAATTTGAAAACAGGATTGTCGGGAAAAGCTGTGAGGAAAGGATTATTGCCTGGCATAATGTGATCCTTTCCGATGAGCCAGGAAAGATAACCGGGATTCTGAATTCCGGACTGGATATTACCGAACGGAGGTTGTCGGAATACAAACTGAAAGCTTATAATAATAAAATCAATTTTGAAATGAAGTTTGCTTCAACCCTGCAAAAATCATTTGAAATTCCGGAGAAGATTGAGAAAAAAAACTTCTCAATTTATTCGAAATATATACACTGCGAAGAAATGGCCGGAGACTTTCTTGATGCCATTCATTTAGACAATCATGTTTATATATTTTCGGCAGATGTTTCCGGTCATGGATTAATGGCTTCCTTATTCATCTTTATTATGAAAGCGATTATTAAAACCGTCCTGACTGAGCAGATCCCTGCCGGTCAATTAATGTCGCTGATCGGAAATGATATGAAAAAATACCTCATTGAAGACTACTTTGTAACAATGATTATTTTGGATATAGATTTAAATAATGATAAATTATATTACGCTCATGCAGGACATCCTCCCTTCATAATCTACAATGATTATGAAGTAAGATTAATAACTGTTAGAAGTTCTTTCATTTCAAACCTTATACCGGAACATTGGGAGAACAATGAAATTGAATTATATAAAGGAGATAAAATTTTATTATTTACCGACGGCGTCTTTGAAATCGAGAAAGAAGATAATACTCTTCTGGGAGTTCATTATATAATGGAATTTGTTAAAAATAACAGGAATTTAAATCCAGCGGATTTAATCAGGGATTTGATCCGTAACATAAAAAAGTCCGGGAACAGGGAATATTTTGATGATGATATAAGCATATGCATTTTTAAAAGAAATTGAGAAAATAAACAATGGTCCGCTTATAAAATTATTTTGCTATTTCCCGGAATTGATTTTTTTAATCAGTTCCATACCTATGCCTTCTCCTTCCATCTCTGCCTTTAATACCTTCTCTGTTTCTTCTTCCGGCATTGGCTTGCTTAAGATATATCCCTGAATACAGTCGCAATTATTACTTTTAAGAAAATTAAACTGCTTTGTTGTCTCGACTCCTTCCGCCAGAACTTCCATATTCAATCCATGTCCCATCTCAATTATCGAATTTACTATGATGGCGTCCGAAGAGTTTTCATTGGTATGATTGATAAAACTTCTGTCGATTTTCAATATATTGCAGGGAATTTCTTTCAGCCGGTTGAGAGAAGAAAAGCCGGTGCCAAAATCATCGATCGAAATCCTGAAACCTATTGACTGCAACTCATTTAACCTTGAGTTTGTCGAATTCATATCATCCATAAAGATGGATTCGGTTACTTCCAGTTCTAAAAATTCCGGGGAAACATGGTATAAATCTATGATTTGCATTAAATACTTGACAAAGTCGGGCTTCTTAAATTGATTAATCGGCAGATTTATGGAAACCGGAAGGATTTTGAATTTAGCCTCCCGCCAATAGTTAAGCTGCCTGCTGACTTCGTGAATAACCCAATCCGTAATAAAAGAAATCAAATGATGCTCTTCCGCGAAAGGGATAAAATCCTTCGGTGATATTATGCCTTTATCGCCATGATTCCATCGAATAAGCGCTTCAAAACCGATAATTTTCCCGGAATTTATACTCATTTTAGGCTGGTAGTACATCAAAAATTCATTTCCATCCACTGCTTTTCTTATATTATTGATCATGAAAATTTTATCCAGCACATTTTCATTCATGGATTTCTGGTAGTATTGAAAGTTATTTTTACCATGTTTTTTTGCAAAATACATAGCATTGTCTGCGTATTTTAAGAGGGTGTCTATATTATCTGAATCTGACGGGTACAGAGCAATGCCTATGCTTACACCGGTAAAAATTTCATGGTTTTCTATTATAAAAGGCTCATTCATGCTTTTTATGATTCTATTGGCCACAGTGGAGGCGTCTTCATATGTACTGATTTCGGTGAGAGAGACGGTAAATTCATCTCCTCCAAGCCGGGCAACGGTATCAATCAGTGTTTTTAAATTATTCCTCGCGATAATATCGATTTTTCTGATGGATGAACAAAGACGCTTTGCGGATTCCTGAAGAAGCTTGTCTCCTATATGATGCCCCATAGAATCATTTATCAATTTGAAATTATCCAGGTCAAGAAAAAGTACGGCAAGAAGTCTTTTATACCTGATCGCATGGGCCAGGGCATAACTCAATTGTTCTTTAAAGAATATCCGGTTGGGAAGATTTGTCAGCTGATCATAATATGCCAGATATAATATCTGGTTTTCCGTTGATTTTTTCTCTATCGCGTATCGGATAGATCTCTCCAAAAGATCACCGTCAATCTTGCCTTTTATCAAGAAATCGCAAGCCCCTTGTTTCATTGCTAAAAGATCAACCTCATGGTTATTCTCGCCTGTCAGCATAATAACCGGAATATTCCTGTTTTTTCCCATTACATCACTGATCAAATCAAGACCTGTCTTTTTTCCCAATTTATAATCAATCAGAAATAAATCATAAATGTCCTTTTGTATTTCAATTAATGCCCTTTCATAGCTGGAAACCCACTCTATCGAATATCTCTGATTTTTTACATCCGATATGATATCTTTGGTAATAGCATAATCTTCTTCATCGTCCTCGACTAAGAGGATCCTGATTATTTCTTTTGGTTCCATTATGTTTAACCCCCTTTAAAAGTTAGCCGGCTTATGCACATCACACATATAATTAATAAAACAATTGTTTGTTTTGTTTTAAAGGTAAATTAATATAAAAAGTAGCTCCCTCATTTTCTTTACCATGAGCGCTAATAGTGCCTCCATGCTTTTCTACTATTTTTTTGCATATTGCCAGTCCTATCCCAGTACCCGCATATTCATTGCGTCCATGAAGCCGTTGAAACAACCCGAATATTTGTTCCGAGTATTTTTCCTCAAACCCAATCCCATTATCCTGTATAATAATTGCTAAAAAGTTACCGATTTCTCCATCATGGATTTTATAATCAATAATAATTAAAGGGAATACATTGGGGCGATGATATTTTATTGCATTCCCTATAATATTTTGAAATAACTGCTTCATCTGCAGCGGATCAGCATCAATTGCAGGAATAATCTCACATTTTATTTCCGCTTTAGTTTCATTTATGATTATCTCCAGATCACTCAAAACCTCTTTTATTATTTGATTCAAATCGACAGTTTCAAACGGTCTTGCTTTAGTAGTTACCCTCGAATATTGTAAAAGGTCCCTGATAAAATTACTCATTCGAATACCGGCATTGTTTATTCTTTCTATATATTCCCGGGCTTTTTCATCCAATAGGCTCGAGTAATTAGTTTTTAATCTCTCTCCAAAAAATTGTATTTTTCTAAGGGGTTCCTGGAGATCATGGGAGGCTGTATAAGCAAATTGTTCCAGTTCAATATTACTTTTCTTTAACCTATCGGAATATAACTGAAGTCTTTCCTCATGCTTTTTTAATTTGAATGTTGTTTCATTAATTTGATTGATCATTCTTTGTAAGTTTGCCGTTGTATCATTTAACTGCCTTCCCAGTAAAATCAACGGATCATTTTGATTCTCCGTTTGTTCATCAACATCCAGCCTTGCTACAAGATCGCCTTGTCCGACTCTTGCCATATATTCGACATATTTTTGAACAGTCTTCTGCAGATATTGACTGCGCTGTTCCAGGCTGTTTATGACTTCCCGCAATTTAGCCGTCATAATGTTAAAAGCTTTCGCAAGGCTCGCGATTTCAGCCGGCCCAACCACTTCTACCTGCAAATCCATCTCGCCATTTGTAATCCGGTTTGCGGTTTTCATCAGGTTGACAAGAGGAAAAGCCAGCCTCTGTGCAAGATAAACTCCTATAAAACCGGCCATCAAAGCCACAATAACTATGAATACTATATTTCCAACAACATTCCTGATGACAGAGCCGTAAGCCTCTGCCACGGGCAGTTCGATTACCACGGCCCAATCAGGCATATTAAGAGGTAAATAGGTCCCGAGAACAGTCGCCCCATTGATTCCCTGAAATACATTTGGTTTAGACTCAGTAATAGAAGTGAGACTGCTGATAAATTCATGAACTGTCTTCAATTTTCCGACATTTTCTCCCCTTAAAACACGGGAGATATCACCGAACGCAATCAGCCTGCCATCCTTATCTACCACATAGGCCAGGCCTGTTCTGCCTATTTTTATGCTTTCCACTAAATCCCACATGAATTTCAGATTCACTTCCGCTATCAGTATTCCCCGGAAATCCCCAAAAACATCATTTACCGGTACGCTTATGACAACCATCGGTTCACTGGTTATATTATCGACGTATACCGGACTTATATATCTCTTTCCCTGGCTGGTTTTAACAAGCAAATCGCTGCTAAAATGATCGTTAAGTTCGCCGGAACTTTCCCGGGACAAACGGGAAATTATAACGGATTTCTGATATTTTGAGTTTAATAAAACTACTTGACGAAAAGCCGGGTTTGGACCCAAAAGATGATTGAGAATTCTATTCTGTTCTTCCTTCGAAGTAATAACCGGGTTTATAAGCCTGGCAGATGTTTCCAGAGCGATGAATATTTCCTGAATAAATCCGGTAACCTTATTCGCCGCGTTTTGAGCTATAAGCTGCTGCTGAGAAAAAACAATATTCTGCTGACCCGAAAACTGGATATTGTTTCCAGGCTTCCTGAAACGATGAGTGATGCCAGGCTTAAAGTGACAACCGAAACAGCCAAAGTAATCGTCAAACTATGGCTTTTTTCATTTTGTCTTATTTTCTTCCTTATACTCATCTTCTCAATCCTTTATAATATCTAAAACAAAACTGATTTATATTGAATTGCCGCGCAAATCTACCGAATTACTTCATTTGCCAGGCTCAGCATACTTTCACTAACCGTTAATCCAAGTTTTCGAGCCGCCCGGTAATTGATCTGCAGATAGCTGTCGGCTGAGGCAACCATAATAGTGCCGGCTGGAGTTCCCTTAAAAATTTTATCGGCCAGAACCGCTGCCTGCCTGCCTACAGCAACGTTTTCAGTCGATACACCAAATAAAGACTCATAGTTTCCTATTGACATTAGGGCACCGCCAACCGGAATCTTATGATCGGCAGCAAACTTTCCAAGCGCCGCAAAAGCATCAGGTGTTACTTCAAGAGGCTCGGGTATCATCAGGATAGCGTCCATTCCTATATCTTTCGTATTAAACTGTTTCCGGAGGATATCACTAATCTCCGCGGCATTATCAGCGGCTTTTTCTATTAAAGTGACCCCCGCGGATGCGGCGGCGGGACGCAATACCTCCAGCTGAATGGAAACAATAGGGTACCCTCTCTGGTAGAATATCCACATCCGCCTTGCCTTTGGCACCAATTCATGCAGGATCTCAAAGCGCTTAATAGCCAGGTCCGGACCCGGGTAGCGGACTCCGGTAATATGACCGCCCGGTTCAGGTATACTTCTTACCAGGTCTACTCCTTCTATGTTGGCATTGGCAAAAACCAGGGGAATTTTTGTGCCTTCAATAGCAGCCTTTGCCTCTAAAGATACCTCAGTCGGAAATGTTAAAATCAAATCAACCTTATCCGCAACAAATTTCTTAAGGATAAGCTTTTCCGTGGGAGGGTTAAACTGTGTTTTCTGTATATCATATACTATATTCTTGCCTTCTCTATATCCCAGTTCGGACATTTTAGCCTTAAAACCGTCCGATGTTTTGGCAAAATAATCCAGTCCGGATAAAATACCCACATGGTAAACTCTGGGTTTTGAGCCACACCCATTCAGAAGCAAGATAATCAAGACTGCTCCGATAAGCATTATCCAGCCGCTTATATTACTCTTTTGATAATTCACATAATGTTTCATAGTATTTTACCCCCTGATTTAATTCTTTATTTTCTCGCTATACTATCGGATGATTTCGTCTGCCTGGCTTAGTATATCCTCATTTATATGCCATCCCATTTTTTGAATCGCTCTATAATTTATCTTAAGAGAGTTTTCCAGTGTGAGAACGGGTATTGCCCCGGCGGGGGTTCCTCTTAAGATTTTATCAGCCAGATAGGCGCTCTGTTTACCGGATTTGTACGGCTCAGGTGTTAGAGCAAAAATAGTTATATCACTGCTTGGGCCAATGAGAGGTATCTTATGCCTGAGCGCAAAGCCGGTGACGATTGCAAAGCCTTTACCCGAGACGGCGAGAGGCTCGCCTATAAGGATGATGGCATCCATACCGATGTTACCGGATTTTTTGCGCGCATCTAAATCGGTTCTTATATCTTCAACATTCCGGAGCGGAACCTCTACTAAAGTAATGCCTGATGGTTGGGCTGCCGAGCGTAATGCGTCAATTTGAGCCTGTACAGTAGTATAATCTTTTTGATAGCTTACCCATAATTTCTTGACTTGCGGCATTATTTGATGCAGCACCTCGAGATTTTTAACATCAAGCTCCGAACTGGAGGACCAGCGAACTCCCGTTATATTTCCGCCGGGTTTTTGAATGCTTTCGACCAGATTGTTCCCCTCGGTGAAAGCGGCGGCAAAAACAACCGGAATGCGGCTTTTCATTGCGACAGCCTTTGCCTTGAGCGCCGCCCCGGTTGGCGCAACAACAATCAGATCGACCTTATCAGACACAAATTTTTCAAGTATTCGCTGCTGCTCTTCTTCAACTTCTCCTGTGGTTTTATGGATGTCAAAAACAATGTTTTTGTTTTCCACGTAACCGAGTTTAGCCATTCCTTCTTTAAAGCCATCAGGGAGCGGCGTGAAATAATCAAGGCAGGCAAGAATACCCACATGGTAAACTTTAGGCCTCTGGACACAGCCGCTTAGAAGCAAGATAATTAAAACTGTTCCAAAAAGCATTATCCAGCCGCTTACATTACTCTTTTGATAATTCTTACGATATTGCATAGTATATTACCTCCTGATTTAATCCTTTTATTTTCTCCCTATACTAGCGGATTATTTCAATTGCCTGGCTCAGCAAGCCTTCGCTTACTTTTAGCCCCAGTTCTTGAGCCACTTTGTAATTGATCTTTAGAACCGATTCGGGCGAGAGAACCGGGATTGTGCCTGCTTTGATTCCCTTGAAAATTTTATCGGCCAAAGATGCGGCTAGTCTGGCTATTTCAGCATTATTTACCGTAACAGCGAAAACAGTTCCGTAATCTTTCGTCACAATAGCTGAACCTCCGATTGGTATTTTGCGGCCTCTCGTGAAATTGGCAATTATTTCAAAGTCAGCCTTAGTAGTGGAAAGAGCTTCTGGAATAAATATGACTGCATCAAAACCCATATCGCCCGATTGGGAACGGCGCTTTAGTTCTGCCTGAAGGTGTGCCAGGTCTTCACAAGGAAATTCTATCAGGGTAATATTCAAAGACGCCGCAGCCGGACGGACAGCCTCCAGTTCGGGCAACACAGCCGGGGAGTTTTTCTGGTATGGAAGCCAAATTCGCCTGGCCTGAGGCATAAGCTCATGCAGTATCTCAAGACGCTTAACAGCAATATCAGTACCGGGATATCGTACGCCGGTGATATTCCCTCCCGGCTCGCGTACACTATTTACAAGGTTGTTTCCTTCTATTGTAGCATTGGCAAAAACCACCGGAATGTTCGTTCTTTTGGCGGCTTCCTTGGCTTCCAAAGCCGCTTCCGTGTTGAACCCGAAAATCAAGTCAACCTTGTCTGCTACAAATTTTTTAAGGATTTGCCGTTCTTTATCGGGTTCAAAGTTTGTCTTCTGCAAATCATAAACGATATTCTTGCCCTCCACATAGCCCAATTTGGTCATTTCTTCCTTAAAGCCGTCTGCTATGCTGACAAAGAGATTCAATCCGGATAGAATCCCTACATGGCAGACTTTGGGCTTTAAGCCGCAACCGGATAAAATAAGGATGATCAAAAATATTATAACAAGAATGATCCAATTTTTTATAATTGCGCGTTGATAATTTATATTGTTAAGTTTCATATTTTACCTCTTTTCTTAATATAAATATCAATTGACTTCAATTTTTTCCAATAAATTGATCTTACATGCTATGCTGATTTTCCTTTCGCATAGCCGCTTAGTTTCTTTTCAAAATTCTGAAAAAAATCCATCACATTATTTATTTTGTTGATTGATAAAAAATTATAATAGAGCGAATCAAAAACAGCAAAATATGAAGCTGTTTCTTTATATTAGCATTGAAAGGCATTCAAATATATTCCTTCGCTTTCCTCATTCTGGAAGCCAGGTCCTTTCCCGCCGGGCAGATATAACTGCAGCTTCCGCATAAAATGCAGTTATCTGCTAAATGCCGGGTAGTTCCGGATAAACTGCCGGAATCTACTAAGACGGCTATTTTATTAACTCTCAGACCCATCGGACAGTTTGAAATACACCGGCTGCAGTTCGAACATAGTTCAGATTCTTTGTATAAAGGATATCTGGATAAAGCTATAAAATTTAAATTCTTGTCAACAGTTTCTTCTTCTTCAGCCCGGTGAGCCTGCATTATAACCCCGCCTGCAAATACAGGGTAATTTCCACCGGAAAATAATTGCCCGAATATATCCGTAATTTTTGATTTCAGTTTAACCCTGGCCACTTGATTCACTTTATTTATAAGATTTGCAGCTGTAATATACCTGCTGTCAGCCTTTTTATTCAGGTACACGGCTTCATAAACGGCAAAAACAGTCTGAATGTTTAAAATGAGAATCCCCGATTCTGACGGAGGCATTAAAGGCGGAGTATCGATTTTTAGAATTTTTTTTATAAGAATTTTTTCATAGCCTGCCGGGTAAAAATCCTTAACCTTAATTATTTCAATATGTTCTGGAAATTTTGTATCCACATCTTTCTTAACCGCTAAATAAATTTTGTTATAGGGAACGGCAATTTTTAATAGATCGATTCCAAGTGAGATTTCACGAATGAATTTCTCAATAATCCATCGGTCATGGATTAAGCCCGGATCGCATTCCACGGCATTCACAATAAGGTATTTATTTATTTGACCCGAATACAGAACGCTTTTTATTTTATCATAAACTGAATAACCGCCCCCGCCCATTCCGAAAATATCCGCTTCTCTTATTTTTTCCAGAATGGAATCAATGGTAAGGCTTTGCGGAGGCTCATTTTCACTTTTTATTTCACCTGTCAGATCGACCAGCTCGGAGTTTTCGGAATATGGTATGATTTTTTTTATCCTTTTTGATAATGGAAGCCATATTCTTAATAAATAGGTGTTTCTATCAATCAAAAATGATGCGGCATTAAAAATCAGCAACGCCATAGAAGTTACCCAAATCGGCTGAGTATAAAAAAGCGGTAAAAAACCGACAAGAAATCCGCCGGTAAAACCTGCTGCCGGCCTGGGAGTAGTAGAAACCGGATCTGTAATAATAAGGCTTCCCCAGAAAAAAACTCCGGAAGAAATAATACTTGTAAAATTTAATGCATTCCGGAATAATAAAGCGGCGGTCATTCCTGCTATCAGTCCGAGACCCGCAAAAGGACGGAACATTATAAACGGTAAGGATAAAATAATGGCCGGTATTATTAAAATCGAAGGGCTGATTATGGGGTAATTAATTTTAAATATTAATGATAAAAACAGAACTCCTATAATAGCAGGATTTGCCCAGTTTTTCCCGGTACCTCCCCAGATATGCTTGCCGATGACCAGTGCGGTAACGATCTCCAAAAACTTTCCCCACAGGGGAACGCCGGGAGTCAAAACCTGCAGAATACCCATTGTAACCGCAGCAGAAACAGCGCAGACCGGCTTTTTAAACCTGATAAAATTTATAAGCGAATCTATTATCAGCGCAGAAACTAAAAGCATCATAAACCAGATAAATTCAACCGGATTTTTTACCCAAACTGGCAGTTGATAAAGTATAAGCACTGCGAATAAGACTGCCTGAATGTGCTCATTCGACAGCTTTGATCGTATCAGGGGAAAGTATTTTATTATCAGATTCCCGCGAAAAACCCATGCAGCCGGTGAAAACCCCCGCCCAGCAGCATCATCGGGCAAGCGACAACTGTCTGAATTCCGGCTTCACTGCATTCTTTAAGAGTTGCCGGGCTTACCGATTTTTTACTGTTGAAAAGAATCCTTTTTACCCCCCTGTTTTTCAATTCCTTCACCATTTCACCAGTATTTTTCTGATTTGTCAGAAAATAGACTGTTTTTGGTAAATTCTGCAGATCGCCAGTATCATTATAAACTTTTATATCAAATTTTAAATTTCGGTTTTTATTGAGAGGAATTACCCTGATGCCGCTATTAGAAAAAGCCTGATAGACACTATTGCAAAAACTTTCCTGCCTGCTTGAAAATCCGACAAAAAACACTTCATTATCGATAAAGAAATCCCTGTTTAATTTTCCCATATTTGCCTCCTATCTTATGAAATATTTTAGCCTGTAATCCGAAATTATTCAAATTATTGTTGCGTTGAGCGAACATGACTATTGACTAATAAAAATTTTATGTTATAATATTCAGAATTTTGTTTAGCGGAAAAAATTATGAGTTCGAAGAATGAAAACACATCGGATCAGGATGATTATTTACTCGAACTATATACTGAAACATTTTATCCGGGTATTATATTGGAAGCCGATGCATTTACCGCCACCGGAGAGAAG
Organism: uncultured Spirochaetota bacterium; assembly: GCA_963783575.1. Taxonomy (GTDB): domain Bacteria; phylum Spirochaetota; class Brevinematia; order Brevinematales; family JAOACQ01; genus CAWEAK01. Next base: position 121,702 of record CAWAOD010000015.1, read on the forward strand.
GTTATTAATAAGGACGAGCCGGTAACAAAAGAATTAATCGAAAAGCTTAAAGCGGATAATATTAACTGCCTTTATTATTCTTTAAGCAGCCTTTCCAGTGATGAACTTATAGAAACAAAAGAATTTATTGTGGTTGAGATGGATATTAAATCCCTTTATCCGGGTATAGCGCTGAAGGGGGATGCTTATAAGCCAGACGGAACTATTCTTGTTCGAAGGGGAGAGACTATAACGGCAGGTATTATTAAAAGCCTCGAAGATCAGGAAATCCATAAATTTAATTATAACAAACCCGTATATTCAAAAATAAGTCAGACATTTGTAGAACAATATATCGTATCAAATGCATTAATAGAAAAATCACTTTATCTTGCCAAAGAAATAGAGAAATGTATATTAAAAAAAGCGGCCCTTCCCAAAGCTGAAATAGACAGCATAATTGATAAACTGGTCGGAGAAATTTCGATCAGTGAGACTTATACAATCCTGAATCTTCTAAAACTTAAGGAATTTGACGACATGACATATTTCCATTCCATTAATGTGGCGATGCTTGCAATTCTATTCGGAAAAACCATGCTTTTCAGCCAAGAAAAACTTAAACTGCTGGGCATAGGCGGAATCCTCCATGATCTTGGAAAATTACTTGTACCAAAGGAATTACTTAATAAAAAAGAAAATTTAACGGATAAAGAATGGCAGACAATCCAGAAACACCCATTATATGGCTATGATATATTAAAAACCCAGAAAGATTTTAATAAAGAAGTTGAAAAATGCATTCTCTGGCATCATGAAAACTATGATGGAACCGGTTATCCTTTCCAGCTCTCACGAGATAAAATGGGTGAATTGGCGGAAATTGTCTCGATTGCAGATTTTTATGACGCAATGACCTCTCCCAAGCCATACCGTCCTGAATATCCCATCTGGTTTACTTTTTTAGCAATCCAAAACCAATCCGGCAAAAAATTTCATCCGCGCCTTACTACTGAATTTATAAACCGAATGCCCGGGAGACTTTTATGGAAGGCCGATTGTCCCGCTTTTGTCTTATGTTGTCCTTGATACAAAAGAAATCGCTCAGGTAATAAAAATTGATTACTCCCAGAGCCTTCGTCCCATAATTATGATCTATATTAATTCGAAAATGGAGCCTCTCAAATATCCTCTCCAGGTAGATCTTCAGCTTGATATAAGCCGGAATATCGAACAGGTTATCGAAGACAAAAAATTAATAGAAACGCTGGAAAAGCTAAGGAAAGGCTGATGATTCCTGCCATTGAATGCGATTAGATAAAGATAAAGAAAAATTAAATATTAAAATTTATTTTCATCAAAAATCATATAATTTTTATTTAATAAATAATAAAAATAATCTGTTTTACATAATTTAGAATATTTTAATTTAAATATATCAGCATTGTTAGATTTATAATTAGTATAAGAAATTCCTAAACTATGAATTAATTTTGCATCAGGACAAAATATACAAATTTTATTTAATTTAGATTTTATCGATATACATAAAGCAATATCTTCATGACCATAATAAAAATTTTCATCAAACCCATTTACTATTTCAAAATCTTTTCTTCTAACTAATACACATGCCGCTGTAACCGCTTGATAAATTCTGGGCTGTGAAATAAACCATAAATGTTTACTTATTAATTTTCCGTAATAAATAAGTGCCGGTTGCCTATTATTTAAAAATATAATTCCACATTGTTGAATCCTTTTTTGATCAGGATATAATATTAAAGGCCCTATTACTCCAACTTTTTCATGCGTTTCTAATATTTTTGCCATATTAAAAAGCCAATCTTCATTAATTGGCTCCACATCATCATTTAAAAATAATATATATTCGCCATTTCCTATTTTAGATAATGCATTATTATTAGAAGAAAAAGAACCATTATTGTTATCATTAAAAACAGCAATTATTCTATTATCTCCATTAGATACTATTTTTTTTACTTCATCATTAGCATCGTTACACCAAATATACCATTTATAATCAACATTTTTAGTTTTTTCTAATACAGTTTTAATACACCTATCTAATTTTTCTGTATTGCGATAAGTTGTAGTACAAATATCTATAGAAATCATATTTATTCCATTAAAATTTTTTTAAGTTTTTCACCATTTGTTTGGTATTTTTCGAAATTCATTATATAAACTTATTAATTTTTGATATTCTATGCTCTTTATTTTAGGTGTTTTATTTGACCAGATCAAAATCATGATCCTTAAGTTCTAGAAGAAGGTTTTTTTCTTTACAATACTCATATAAGGAACTTCCCGGATAAGGAGTAAAAAATGAAAGTGCAGGATATTCCAATTTCATATGTTTCATTAATTCAAATGTCGATATCGACTCTTCAATTGTTTCTTCTGGTAATCCAACCATAAACATACCCATTATTTCAATTCCTATTTCCTTTAGAATTGTATTTGATGTATATATATGTTCCAATGTGATTCCTTTGTTCAGAAAATTAAGTACACGCTGACTTCCGCTTTCAAACCCTATATGAACTGTTGAAAGACCTAATAAATGCATTTTCTTGAATAAATTCGGATTTTTACAAACAATATCCGCCCTAGTTTGACAAGCCCATTTTAAGGATAATCCGGCCTTTTCATATTCAAAACAGAACTCTTCGGCATAATGCATATTTTCTGTAAAACAGTCATCATGAACGAAAAAACTATTTATTTTATAATTTTTTTTCAAATAATTAAGTTCTTCAATAACATTTTTTACGCTTCGTCTTCTTACAATCTTACCGAATAAGATTTTTTCCGATGGCTGGCAGAAAGAACAGTTATATGTACATCCCCTTGATGAAATAATTGTGGCGAAAGGTGTTTTCAAATTTTTAAAATAAGGTAATTCTTTATTTTTAAAGAGCCCTCTGTCTGCGAATGGAAGTTCGTCAAGATTGGGTTTTTTCCCTATAATTACTTTTTCACGATGCTTTTTATTTTTAATATCTGTAATTAATTCAATTAATGATATTTCTCCCTCACCAATGATTAAATAATCGATTAGATTATTTGACTCAAAATCTTGTGGAGCAATACTCGGCATGAATTCCTCCTATGACGATTGAAACAAATGGCATAATTTCCTTTGCTATTTCAATACATTTTTGTGCAATTGATAAATCTATGGTAAGTGCTGTGATTGCAATTATATCCGGTTTTATGCCGCGCAATTTGTTTTTATAATCTTTCCAATTTCTGCATGTCCGCATGTCAATTAATTCGGTTTGATAACCGGCTATTTTACAACAGGAGCTTAATAATGATAACCCGTGATGCATCCATTTATATCGATTACCTTTTCTAAATGCATCCATGCAATCCGGGTAAATGAATAATATTTTCATAATCTTTCCTATAATACTAAGATTTTCATTTTTAAGTAACTGATAGAAAAAGATTATAATCAGTGGTGTATAAAAAATCAAAAAAACTCCGAATTATCTATATTGCAATAAACACATTTTCTAGGTATTGAAATATTTGTCAGTTTTCCAGATTTATGTCAGATTTTACTACACCTGTCAGATTTTAAAACGATCTTATATAATCAATAGGAAGAATAAAAAAGATACTTCACAAATCTATAATTAAAAGCTATAATATCAATTAAGAATAATCATTTACTCAAAAACTCTCTTTGGTGTTTGATTGGCATTCTATTTGCTTTAAACTTTCGACATCATTGGGAGGCAATTTAGCTAATTAACGAGGCGTTTTTTTTCAAACTGCCAGTTATACCGGTTGAAAAAAGGTTACAGAATGGGGGGATATTTATGTTTGATTTTTCATTTACAAATGCAAATGTTGGCGATTATATTCTTTTATTTTTCAAATTATATTTTTTTATACTTGGCGTTCTTGCAGCATTATATACAGTTTATCTAATAATAAAATTTGTCTATCGATTAATCAAAAATCCAAATATTAAATCAACCATATTAATTATTTTAATAATTCTATTTTGTATTTTTCCTATAACGAGAAATATTTTGATCATTTGCGGCTTTTCTGTTTTAGTATTATACAATGTAAATTTTATTACAATGACCTTTTCTGCGATTTTACTTAAAATCAATGAAAAAAGTAAAGATAAAAAAAATTCTTCGGATATAAAACCTCTGGATTCTAATCCCGGTGATTATATTTATCCAAAAATATCAATACTCTTTCCAATAAAAAATGAAAGTAAGATTATTTGTAATTCTTTAGATAGAGTTTTAGATGTTGATTATCCTACCGATAAAATCGATATTGTATTGATAGACGACCATTCAACTGATAATACACTGGAAGTTCTGGCTAATTATTCTAAAAGAGATAAGATAACTATATTGGAAAACGATCAGGAACCCGGTAAGGCAAGCGCTATGAATAAAGCATTAAAATATATAAAAACGGATTTTGTCCTGATTCTTGATGCGGATCACTATTTATCTAAAGATTTTTTGAAAAAAGGTATTCGCTTTTTTGACGATAATGCTGTTGCAATGGTTCAGGGTATGCTTTCTATCAGGAATGGAAAACGGACGGTTATTTCCAAACTGGTAGAAATCGAATACAATCACTGGCATCAAATTTTTTATTATACGCGATCTACTACTTTATTCATGGGCTCCGGCTGTATATTTCGCTGCAATGCTTTAAAAGCAGCGGGTGATTTTAATAATGATATTCCGACTGAAGATTGGGAGATGAGTTATCGGATTCATCTGAAAGGAAATAAGACAGTTTATTGCAATAAAATTTCCACTAATGAATTAGCACCTGAAAAAGTAAAAGATTTTCTGAAGCAAAGATACAGATGGATAAGGGGAACATGGACTGGACTCAAGGTCCAGTTTTCAAATATAATAAATTCCCCGAAAATGGAAAAATCAAAAAAAATTGAAATTTTATCTCTTGGCTTACTACCGCTTATTCTTCTCGGGTATTATGTAATATACTTTTTTTATTCTTTAGGATTTATTAATATCATTGCTTTTCCTATTGATTTTAAATTAATCTTATTATGCCATGTTCCTTTTTATATATATAATATTCTCGGATTACTTTATGCAAAAAATCTAAAAAGTTTACCTTTCATAATATTTATACCATTTGAGTATCTAATATACTCATTAAGCGGTTTAGAAGCAATGTTAGATGAATGGCTATTCAATAGCCCGTTTAAAGGGGAAAAAGCGGATCGCTCCACCATTATTCTGACTGATTGATGGCATATCCAATTTAAGGAAGGGGTTATGCACAAAAATAATATTAAAGATGTTCGTATAGACGCATCTTCAATTTGTCAATTGAAATGTCCTGTATGCCCTACCGGCCAGGGACTGAATAAAAATAATGTTGTTGGTTCGGGATTTTTAAAATTCGAGAATTTCAAGAAATTTATTGAAACAAACCCAAATATAAAAATGATTGAGTTGTCGAATTGGGGTGAAATATTTCTTAATCCGGAAATAAATGATATAATAAAATATGCATTTGAAAAAAAAGTAAAATTGACCGCTACAAACGGAGTAAACTTCAACAATGTCAAAGAAGATACCTTAAGATATTTGGTGGAATATAAATTCAAATTTCTTTTAATATCGCTTGATGGGGCATCACAAGAGATTTATTCCAAATATAGAATAGGAGGAAATTTTAATCAGATTATAGATAACATAAAAATAATCAACGAATATAAAAAGAAATTCAGATCAAAATACCCATTACTTTGCTGGCAATTTGTAAAATTCGGACATAATCAGAATGAAACTTCTTTAGCCGAAAAAATGGCTAAAAAATTGGGTATGTCTTTCATAATAAAAGACAACTGGGATAATGATTATTCGCCAGTCATTTCAATACCATCAAATAAAAAAAAGCCCGGGAAAATAAGTAACAGTAATCGCAATCCTTTTTTTTGTTCTTATCTGTGGACAAGCCCTCAAGTCAACTGGGACGGAAAACTATTGGGATGTTGCATTAACGATTGGTATGATTTCGGCAATGCCTTTAATAAGAGTTTACGGGAATTGATAAACAGCGATATTTATGTTCACACAAAGAATGTTTTGCTTGGCAGGGAAAAGCCGAATTCAAATTTCCTATGCAGAGACTGCAATGTTTATATAGAATTGAGAAAAAATAATCTATATGGAACGCTTAAATTTAATATTTTAGTATCACGGATGATTGGGAGCATGAATCAAATGATTATTTTTAAGGGGTTTGGAAGCTAGCTCATTTAAAGAAGAAAAACGGATTGTTCCATCGATTGCCGGCAGGAATGAATTTCTGATTTCTATTCTGTCGATGCCGGTTATATAATAACTTATGGATGTGAATTATGATTTTATATCAGCTTCATACGATAAATGACTTTATTATGTTTGTGTTGAAAATTTATTTATTTTTGTTTAGCCTGAGTGTTATAATATTCCTATTGATTATGACACCTGAATTCATACGGCGTCTGGTTACAAAAATGAATCCTATCGCCGCAATCCTTTTCATATTAATTCTTTTTTTCTGTTTTTTTAATAGAACAAGAAATGCTGTTTTACTATTTATTCTGTTTATCTTATTTGTGAATAGTCTGGTTATGTTTGGATCCATATTCCAGGCAATATTTCTTAAGGTTATAAGGAGAAAATCAAAAATACCCGATAAGATGGATTATTACCCTGAAATTACCATAATTTATCCAATCAAGAATGAAAGCAATATCATTTGTAATTCCATAGATAAGGCATTTGAAGTAGATTATCCGCCCGAAAAGATAAAAATAATCGTTATTGATGATAATTCGACAGACAATACGCTTGATGTCCTAAACAATTATTCAAAAAAGAACAAGATTACAGTATATAAAAATGATAAAGAGCCGGGAAAAGCCAGTGCGTTGAATAATATTTTAAATAATGTAAGTACTGAATTTCTGGTTATAATGGATGCCGATCATTATATGTCAAAAGATTTTTTGAAAAAAGCCCTGCCCTATTTCAAAAATCCAAAAGTCGGCCTTGTCCAGGGCATGAATTGCATTCGTAACGGCGATCAATCGATCATAGCAAAATTGGTTGAACTTGAATATCATGGGCTTTATCAAGTAATGTATTATTTAAAACCTTTGCCGGCATATCTTGGAACAGGAGCGGTTTTCAAAACAGAGGTATTTAAAATGACCGGTATGTTTAAAAATGACATATCGACTGAAGACTTGGAATTTAGCTTCAGAATACATCAGAATAATTATGAAGTAATATACAGCAACAAATTTTGTACATACGAACTGGCCACTGTAAAATTAAATGAATTTTTACGGCAAAGATACAGATGGCTTAGGGGAACATGGCAGGCCGTTAAAACTCAATTCTCCAATATGATCGTTTCAAAGAACATGAATTTTCTTAAAAAATTGGATTTCTTATCTACATGTTTTTTCCCTTGCATTCTTCTTTGCTCATTCTTAATTAATGTCTATTATTTTTTCGGCTTTATTAATGTTATCTCCTGGCCGGTAAGCATGCTCTGGTTATTTTTCATAAATATTCCATATATTTTATATTATTTTCTTGGGGTAATATTTGCAAAAAAAACTAAAATGATTCCTGTTGTACTTTTAATACCCCTTTTTTACGCTTTATATTCGATAGCCGCCTTCGAAGCAATGTTTGATGAATGGGTAATAAACAGTAATTATAAGGGTATCAAAGCAGATAGATCGGGCAGTCATTATTAATTTTGATTATCAAAGGAGCTGATAAATGAAAAAACTGATGTTAATTCAACCGGCTATAAAACATCAATCAAAAGGATCTGCTAAATCAAAAGTCTGGGGAATGCCACCGCTTGCGCTGGCTTATGTTGCGGCCTATACACCTGGCAATTGGGATATCAGGATAATTGATGAGCTTATAGAGGAGATACCGTATGATGATAATCCTGATTTGGTTGGAATAAGTGTTTCTTTTACAACAAGCGCTCCCAGGGCATACCAGATCGCTGAAGAATTCAGAAAGAAAGGCATTCCCGTCATATTAGGAGGCATTCATGTTTCCATGATACCTGATGAAGCGCTTAATTATGCGGATGCAATTGTCATAGGAGAGGCGGAATCGAATCTGGAAAACCGTTATCTCTGATTTTGAGGAAGGAAAATTAGGGAAAAAATATTTCGGTCAAAGGCTTCCTCTGGACAATCTCCCCCTTCCCAGAAGAGATTTGCTGTCTGATAAATATGAACTGGACATTATTCAGACCACACGGGGATGTCCTTTTAACTGTGAATTCTGTTGTGTCACCGCATTCAACGGATCTTCCTACCGGCAGAGACCAGTTGAAGATGTTTTAAATGAGATATCTCTTATCAAAACAAATGTATTCCATATCATCGATGATAATATTCTGGGGTTCGGCAAAGAGGCGGAACAGCGGGCTATCAGACTGTTTAAAGGAATGATCGATAGAAAATTCAATAAGTTCTGGAACTCGATGGCATCCGTTAACATTGCCGATAATGAAGAGGTGTTAAGATATGCTTTTAAAAGCGGATGCCGCAGTTTATATATCGGCTTCGAATCCATCAATCCAGACAGTTTGAAGGAAATGAGAAAAGGAATAAACCTTAAAGCCGGGATATCAGGCTTCAAAACTGCCATAAATAAAATTCATCGGCATGGCATCAGTATAAATGGAGGATTCATTATCGGTAATGATAATGATAATCCCAAAATATTCAGGGAACTGAATGAATTCATGAAAGAAACGGATAATTTTGCCATAAACTTCCTGACGCCTCATCCGGGTACACGATTGTTTGACCGGTTAAAAAAAGAAGATCGTATTATTTATAACCGTTATCCTAATGATTGGCAACGATATACTAACGAACAAATTGTCATAAAACCTAAAAATATGTCCGTTGATGATCTGTCCCACGGATATTTGTATCTTGTCAATAAAAGATTTTCCAGGAAAGCCATTTATTTACAGTGTTTGAAAACTTTAATCAGGACAAGAAATTTGAAATCAGCTTTATTTTCCTATTTTACAAACAAAAGATCATGGAAAGATCTTATACATGATCGAGATTTTGAGAATATCGGCAGGTAAAAATGATATGGACAAAGAAAAAAAATACTATCCGTTGACTAGTTATCAAAAAATTATATATTATGGAGAGATGTCGCTGCCGGGTATTCCAACCCAAAACTTTTTATGCAGCATGAAATTGGGCAGTGAAATAGATTTATCAATTCTGGAAAAAGTAATTAATTTAATTATTTTAAAGAACGATAGCTTTCGTTTAAGATTTAAAACAGATAAAGGAATAAAGTATTTATTCAAGAAGTTGAATTTTTTTAAAAGATGCACCTATGTAAAGCAGTATGTTTCAGAATACGAGGAAAAAAAATTTGAATTCTATGAATTGAGTTCAGAATATGCCGAATGGGTCAAACTCCAATCAATTAAGTTGTTTGATCTTTATGATTCGGACTTATACTCTTTTATTTTTCTGAAATTAAATACCGGAGAATATGTTGTCTTTCTTCGCATTCATCACATAATAACCGACGGATGGTCATTAAATCTTGTAATCAGCCAGATAGGCGAATATTATACAAAAATAAAAAATGGATTACTCATTGATTTGCATCCAAATCCTTCTTATATTGATTTGATATTAAAAGAAGAAAAATATCAGAAAACAGATAAGTTTCGCAATGATAAGAAATTGTTATTTGAAAAATTTAAAAATGCCCCTGAATCTGCACTATTTAAAAAGAAAATGAATCATAGAGGTAATTGTAATTATAAGACATTTATATTATCCCCTGATATAACAAAGATAATATATAAACTCTGTGAAAATGTATTCATATATCCTTTAATTTTATTTACAGCGGCTATAGTCCGTTTGATTAAAAGTAAAACCAATATTAATGATATTATATTGATAATGCTTTATCATAACAGGGTTAGTAAACAGGAAATGGAAACTACCGGCATGTATAGCAAAGCAATACCCATGCGTATCAAATTGGGAGAAAAAATGAATTTAAAAATGCTTAGCAATAAAATTTTTGCAGAATATAAATTTTCTATAAATCATGGGCAAGAAGCGGCCATTATGAATTTATTAGAAAACGGCAATAAATTCTATCGAAACGCTATCTTGATTTCAAGTGAAAAATATCCTTCGGATAATACAGGCATTGTTAAATCCATTGAATTTCATGACCTCGGTTATGTGTCCAATCCATTGATCTTTCAGATTAATGATTACAATCAGGCAGGATTCAAACTGAAATATGAGTATCAAACAAATTATTTTTCAGATATAGAAATTGATGATTTACAAAGGGAGATAGAAAATATTATTATTCAATTTGGGAAAGGAGAATTGGATATTTCTAATCGCATTAATCAAATTTAATAAACTTTAAATTAATTGCCTTTTATCAAACTTTTTCAAGCAATTTATTAATAATTTCGGTTTTTGTAAAAAGTTTTTCTTGAATATTAGATATTAATGTGGTAAAATTTTTTCTCGGTTATTATTTGTTGTTATACAAAAATCTTTTGATTTTTTTAATTAATATTAACCCAAATTTATATTAATTTGGAGATTAATTGGTGATTCAGATATACTCAAGGATTTGAAATTGGCTGCAAATATAAGAGGTATAGTTATGGTTGAGAAGATCATCGATATTTTATGTGAGATAAAAGGTGATAACAGTCTGAAAGGGAACCTGAATGCAAGTTCCAGCATAATAAGCGATGTTGGCCTGGATTCTCTTCAAATGATTACTTTTATTCTTAGGCTGGAAGATGAGTTTAATGTTGTATTAGACTTTAATGGACTTGATCTGGCAAATTTAAAGAGGATCGATAGTGTCTGTAAGATTATTGAAGAAGCTATGTCGGTTGGACAGGCATAATGGCAAGCATGAATAGAAAACTGGTAATGGGTGTATTCGATTCCGAAAAATTCTGGCGTGATAATAATGCGGCGTCATTGCCAGCGATCTTTGACAGCAGCAGTGCTAATATAATAAATGCAATGGATGAATTACTGTTTCCCTTTTGCGCTGAAAACGGCGTACTGATAACAGGAAAGAAGATGAACAACTTCCATAAGAATTATTTAAATCAAATAGGTTTTGCCTTTACCTGTAATTCAGAAAATCTGGATGACTATGCCGAGAATAGCGGCGGTGTTAAAAACAATATTTTTGAAGCGGCGGCCTTAAAAAGCAATTTCTCCAAAATAGAAAAACTTATCGATGCCGATACCTATCTCTCTCCATATGCAGTAATTCCCTATACTCTTGAGATGTGCTATACTCAAAAAATAAAATATTCCCTGCCTGAACTTAAGCATGTAAAAGCTGTAAATTCAAAAATATATTCAAACACATTAAAAGCAAAACTTGGGTTGAACTCTGTTGGAGAGGTTGTATATGACTGCGGACAGCTTGTCGGTAAGGGTCTTGAAATGCTTAAGAACGGCGCTTTTCTTATAAAAGACGAATATGGGGTGTCTGGTAAAGGTAATATCTTAATTACATCGGAAAAACTTTTATTAAGGATAGCCGGGTATCTTAAAAAGCAGGAAGACAGTCAAATGCATATCAGGTTTGTGCTGGAACCTCTTTTAGATAAACAGCTTGATTTTTCATGCAATATCATTTCAACTGCCGATGGAAATATCTATATTGACAGTGTTCAAAAGATAATAAACATCAATTTTAATTATGCAGGTACTTGCAGTATTGGAGAGGAATTATACGGATTTTTAGAAGAAAAGGGCTACTTTAAAACGATGGAAAAAATAGCGGGAGAATTGTATAAAGACGGATATTTCGGAGAAATAGGCATTGATTCGATGATGCTCAAAGATGGAAATATAGTACCTATAATTGAGATAAATGCAAGAAAAACAATGGGGATGGTGCACCAACGTATTAATATTTATCTTAAAAATTTCGGTTTGGAAGGGCAATTGACTTTTTATTCCCTTGGTTATACCCATACGTTTAAATTTGAACAACTTCTTTCAAAAATGAAGGAATATAAAATCCTGTTTGATCCCGAAGCGGAAAAAGGAATTATTCCCCTGTCAGCCAATACTTTACTGATAAATAGCTATGTCGCTGATAATAATACAGGCGGCCAGGAGATATTTAAGGGAAGGTTCTATTATTTTGCCGTGGCGAAAACAGAGGAAGAGAGAGCTGAACTGATTCTAAAAACATGCGAATTATTCAAATCTTCAGGATTTAAAATATATTGAAATCAAGGGAGAAATAAAATGAAAGATCATACTGTTACTATATTAGCTTCAGGCGTGGCACTCGGGGTATATTTACCTGCATTAATACTGGAATATCAGCTGAAAAAAAGAGGGTTGAATACAGATATCGCGGTCATAGAAAATCTTGTCGAAGAGGAAAAGAAAAATAGAATTCTGGTCAATAAGAAGGCCTTTCATGAAAATTTCAGGCTGGCTTTGAAGGGAAGGAAGATGATGAAAGACATGTCGTCCAGCTTCGATAAAGCCTTGAAATCCGAATTGTTCGATACATGGAAAAAATCGGATAGAAGATATTTTATGACTTATTCGGGTTATTGGGTACCTATTCTGGAAGAATACAGAGAAATAAGCGGTATAAATATCAATGTTGACGTCATTAATATCGACGCCGATATCTGCCAATCGATGAGCCATTTTACCGACATAATATTCAGCAAATACAGACAAATCTGGCTGTGGAGCTGGAAAGACAGGCGGCTGGATTATGAAGTTCCGGTAACGGATCAAAAACCCGTAGAGTATTCAAAAAGGAACGGCAGGCTGGTCATTCATGGCGGAGGATGGGGTATGGGTACGTATAAAATCAAAATATCCGAACTTGAAAGCAAAGGTTATAATCTTGATATAGTCGCTTATTACCCCGAAGAAATCGATTACGGAAATAAACGAAGGTATTTTATGATCGAGCCCGGTTGGTCGCCATGGATGAAAAACAAAAACGGCCGCCATGAATTTCCGCCGATGTCGGAAATCAAGCAGGGCGAAAACCCTGTTTATAAAAACAAAGAATGCTATCACGAGCTGTTCGACACAATACGGGAGGCTGGAGCGATCATAAGCAAGCCTGGCGGCAGCACATTGGCAGATTCGCTCGCTTCGGCAACGCCTCTTGTTACATTAGAACCGTTCGGCGAAGCTGAAGAAAAGAATTCCGGGATATGGGAATATCTCGGTTTTGGCATATCATATGAAAATTGGGAGAAATCGGGCTTTTCAGTGGATGTACTGGAAAAGCTTCATTTAAACCTCATCAACAAAGGCAAGACAATCGATTATCCTGAATTTTTCAGTAAAAATATTTCATAGGCATTTATCCGGATTTGCAAAATAAGGGAGAAGCATAAGATGCAGCCAAAAACTAAAGTTGAATTTGATGAGAAAACATTCGATCGAATAAAGAGAACCATCAGAAATATGTCGACGGCGTCGCGGGAAAGACAATCAAAGCCTGATTTCGCAACAAGGCTCCCCGACGAAGTGGGCATTCAGCTAACCAACCGGTGCAATCTGAGATGCAAACATTGCTACCAGTGGAGCGATGAGGGGCATCATAAGAATATGGATTTGAGCAAACAAAAAATGGACCTGGATTTTGGAATTATTGAAAAAATATTTTCTGAAACAAAGGATGTAAAATCAAATTTATATGTATGGGGAGGGGAGCCTCTCTGTTATGAAAACTGGGATAGATTCTGCGACCTTCTGGCAAGAGACCCGAGATGGACCGTTCTTTGTACAAATGCCACAGGAATTGAGGACAACCTTGATTCATTATTGAAAGTATCCGAAAATCTTGCGGCTTTGATAAGCCTGGACGGATTTGAAGAGGAGAACGACGCCGTCAGGGGGAAAGGCGTGTTTAAAAAAGTGATAAACGGAATCGACGCATTGCTTGATTGCAAGGGGAAGGGCACTTTCAAGGGTGAGGTTTCTGTCAACTGTGTAATTACCGATAGTATGGTAGGCAAGCTTTATGACTTTTTAGAGTATTTTGAGGAAAAAGGGGTAAATACTGTATATTTCTGCTTCACTTGGTATATTCCGGAAAATATTTGTTTGGAAATGGATAAATATTTTGAAGAAAAGTTCAATTGGCTGCCAGGCTATAATAAGAACAGGAAAAACAGTTGGCATTCTTATACATATAACCTAAATCATGGACTGATTGAAAAGCTTAAAAGGGACATGCAAAAGATAAACAGCAGGGAATGGAATATAAGGGTCAGGTATCAGCCTGCCCTGGAAATGGATGAAGTTGAGAGTTTCATAACCGGGGGTGGAAAGGCGATACAGCATAGAAAATTATGCCTTGCGGCGTCAAATCGTATGAATGTCAGTGCCGACGGCACGGTTACTGTCTGTAAAATGTTCCCTGAATTCATTGTCGGTAACCTGAATGAACGCAGTGTATATGAATTATGGAACAGTGAGGAATTTAAAAAAGCAAGATTGATTATAAGCCAGGGTTTGATGCCGATATGCACGAAGTGCATACTTTTATACCTGCATGGAAGGTAAAGTTCTAAAACTCACGCGGCGGAGTATTTTGTGCCGCAAGGAAGAAATTTTGCGCTCATCCCCGCAGTACACATTCGACAGGTTCAGTGCAAGAACAGCGGGGTATTTGCACAAGACGAAATAAAAGGAGGAAGCATGAAGAAAAAGAGTTTTCAGAGCTTCATGGTTTCGTATCCATTTATAATTTGGACAATCATCACTATTATTGCTTTTGTTTTTTTGTTCATCGGCATCAACCAAGAAAGCATTTGGACTGACGAGGCATTCACAGCTACGATAATTCAGCATAGTTTTACCGGAATCATTTATAATACTGGCGGAGATATGCATCCGCCACTGTATTATTTTCTTCTTAAATTGTTCACAATTATTTTCGGTACATCCGAGATTGCTCTTAGGTCTTTTTCAGTTATGGGAGCTGTCGCGACAATCTGGCTCGGTGCAGGTCCTATAAGAAGACTTTTCGGACTTAAAATAGCCCTTATCTTTACTGGATTCATAATTGTTTTACCAGTAACACTAGTGTATTCGCATGAGGTTCGTATGTATTCATGGGCTGCTTTTTTCACACTTTCCGGCATTATATACGGTTATTCTTCGGTCATAACCAATAGAAAAAAAGACTGGGCCCTTTTTGCCGTTTTTACTCTTGCAGGAATGTATACACATAATTATTCTCTGTTAGCACTTTTTTTTGGGTTTGTTATCCTCTTTATATATATTCTTATAAAAGCGAAGGACAGGATATTGCCATACTTAGTAACCGCCGGATGCATATTTTTAATGTATCTACCCTGGTTTTTCGTATTATTGAATCAAACCGCCTCAGTTATTAAAGGTATCTGGATTCCTCCCGTCGGAATTCCGGATGTGCTGTATGCATTTATGGCACCCTTTGAAACCAAGTGGGAGTTCGGATTCTCTTTTATATTTATGATATCCGCTTTTTTATTATGTTTATCCATAATCGCTTATGGTATCATAGAAAATATAAAGAGAAAAAATACAGAGAAAGCAAAGGCGACAATTTTTTTTATACTGATATATTTTCTTACTCTCTGTTTTGCAACGCTGTTTTCAATATTCATAGTTCCCATAATGTTTTACAGATATATGTCCATTTGTTCCGGATTGTTTCTATTGTCAGTTATTCTGGGCATTGATTCCCTGAAGCAGTTGAACGTCCAAACGGTTTTATGCATTATTCTTATCCTCCTCATCCTGCCGGTTGACATATTAATTCAAACACAAAAGTTTAACGGACCGGCCCGGGAAATTGCCGAAGAAGTAAAGCAGAGGATGCGGCCGGATGACGCCTTGATTTATAATAGTTGTCATTCGGCCTTTCCTTTATGGTATTATATACCTAAAGCGACCCATGTCTTTCTTCTTCCCTCTAGCAATAGCCCCCCGGCTTTGGATCCGAAATTCTTTCAAGCGGATACGCTGGATATCACCGGTCTTTCCGAACTCATCGGTAAGAAAAAGAGGATATGGATTATCAACAGTATAAACAAATATAATAGCAGCGAAAGTCCCCGCATTAATCCCGATGTTCTTATACAGGCGGGTTACGAGAAAAAATACGTTATAAATGAATATGACTATCCGTTTTCATGGCTGAAGCTAAGCGGTGAGTATTTTGTTATGCCGGACAATTAATGAAAATTGAAAACAATATAAATCGCCGTATTCAGTGGTTTAGGAGCAGCAATAAAATATTAGAGGAGGGACAATCTATGAACGATCCTGTGTATGATATCTGGCTTCATTGGATTGTAACATTACGCTGTAATCTGGATTGTAAATATTGTTTTTTTAATCCTGCTAAAAAAAAAGGCACCATACATGGCATAAAAATAGATATGGTGTTAAAAACACTCCGGGAAACAGGTAAAACATATAAAATATATTTTAGCGGCGGGGGAGAGCCTTTCCTGGTCCCGAATATCATTGATGCTTGCTTAGCATTATCCGGAGAGCATTATATTGCTTTTAATACCAATCTCATTTCAAGTCATATTAAAGAATTTTCAGAAAAAATAAGCCCTGAAAGAACCATTTTTATTCAGGCGGCATTTCACTATGAGCAGTTGAAAAAAAAGAACCTTGTAGAACTGTTTTTATCAAATTACCAAATGCTTAAAGACAGGGGATTTAATGTTAATATTGTTATGGTAGCTTATCCGGAGCTTATGAGTTCTCTTGTTGAAATCTCTGATTTATTTCAATCCCGTAATCTTTCCTTTTCTTTTATTGAATTCATTGGAAATTATAATGGGAAGAAATACCCGAAAAGTTACACTATGGAAGAGCGGAAAATAATGAATCTTAGTGATGATTCACGGATTTATTTTCAAAAGAATAAAATCTGTAATGCGGGGTTTAATTGCGCTATGGTTTCTCCTTCCGGCAGTGTATGGCCATGTTCCAGTCTTGGTCCATCGCTTGGGAATGTCTACAATAAAATAAATTTCAATAAAAGCAATATACTCTGCCCCTTTCATTTCTGTTTATGCCCCATGAATGCTTATGATGATTATCTATTTGAGAAAAGCATTAAGGAAGCTCGGTCAGAGCCCATAAAATACAATCAGTTATTTTGTAATCTTCGTAAGATAGGAACACGTTTCAACATGCTGCCGAAATAAAAAACAAATGCCGAACGTTATGAGAGGTAATGATACTATGTATGATATATGGCTCCATTGGTACGTAATAACTGACTGCTGCAATCTGAAATGCAAATATTGCTTTTATGGTACCGCTAAAAAAAAGGGTCGGGTACAACCCATAAAAATTGAAATGCTGCTTAAAACGCTCCGGGCAACCGGTAAAACATTTAAAATATCTTTCACCGGGGGAGGAGAACCTTTCCTGGTGCCTAATATAGTTGAAGCTTGCGAAGCTTTATCAAGAGAGCATTATATCGCTTTCAATACCAATCTCACTCCCGGTAATATCAAAAATTTCGCAAAAAAGGTAAATCCTGAAAGAACAATTTTTATTGATGCGTCATTTCACTACGAGCAATTAAAAAAAAGGAACCTGATACGGCAGTTTTTATCAAATTACCAAATACTCAAAGACAGAGGTTTTAATGTTATAATCAACATTGTGGCTTATCCGGAGGTCATGGATTATCTTGATGAAATCTCGGATTTATGCGCACGGCACCATCTGCCCTTCTTTTTTAATGAATTCACCGGAAAATATAAAGGAAAGAAATATCCTTTGGGCTACACTTCGGAAGAACGGATTAAATTGAATCTAAGTACTGATTCGCGAATTTTTTTCCAGAATAATAAAATCTGTAATGCAGGGTTTAACTGTGCCGTGGTATCACCTTCCGGCAGCATCTGGCCATGCAGCAGTCTTGGCCCGACACTTGGGAATATCTATCAAAAAATTAAATTCAATGAGAGTAATATACTCTGCCCTTTTCGTTTCTGTACATGTCCTATGAACATGTTTGACGGCTATCTATTTGAAAAAAGTAAAGAAATACAAACAAAGCCCATTAAATATAATCAGCTATCCTCTTTTTTTCATAAAATCCGAACACAAATGAACTTGATATCAAATAAAACATAAGAGGTTATTGTGAGTATTATTGAAATAGAGAATTTATCCAAGACCTTTCCCTATTATGAAAAGCAGCTAGGCTTCAGGAATTCAATTAAAAATTTATTTTACAGGAAAAAATTATATAAAGAGGCTGTGAAAAAGATTTCATTTCAGATTGATGAAGGAGAAATTGTAGGATTTCTCGGGCCAAACGGAGCAGGAAAAACAACAACATTAAAAATGCTCTCAGGAATTCTGTTTCCAACATCAGGTTCGATACTTGTTTCCGGATATATTCCTTGGGAAAGAAAAAAACAATATAAAATGCTAATATCCATAATAATGGGACAAAAAAGCCAGCTATGGTGGGATTTGCCTGCTATCGAATCCCTTTATCTTAATAAATGCATCTATGAAATGGATAATAAATGTTACAGGGTTTTTCTCGATGAATTAACCGACTTGCTTGATGTGAGACATCTATTGAATATCCAGGTAAGAAGGCTGTCCCTTGGTGAGAGAATGAAAATGGAACTGATCGCGTCATTGATACATAAACCAAAAATTCTATTTCTTGATGAACCTACGATAGGTCTTGATATAATTACTCAGAAGAAAATCAGGGAGTTTCTGAAATATTATAATGAACAGAATAAAACAACCGTACTTCTGACCAGTCACTATATGAAAGATATCGTGGATTTGTGCAGGCGGTCGATCATAATTAATAACGGTGAGATAATTTTTGACGGAGATCTAAACAGGGTTAACGAATATTTCAGCGGGAGAAAATTAATTAAACTTCAACTTGGCAGAAATATCGAAGAAGGTGTTTTAAAGCAATTCGGACGGCTCAAGAAAATAGAGGGAATGACGGCTGTTTTTGAAGTTGATAAAAATGAAGTCGGCAAATTATCGGGCAAAATGATAGAATCCCTTCCTATAATCGATTATACAATCGAAGACATACCGGTTGAAGAAGGTATAACAATTTTATATGAACAAGGGAAAAAGAGATGATTTCTTTGGAAAAATATTATCGATCGTTTCTAATCGGCATTCAAAACGCAATGGAATACCGGGCTAATTTTTTGATAAGCATCTTTTCTGCAATTGTCCCTATATTTATCCAGACATTCTTCTGGTTATCAATATATAGATCTTCGGAACATTCGGTCATTTTCGGGTATACATTCTCACAGATTCTTAACTATACTATACTTGCACAGCTTGTATCAAGGTATGTGAGAACGGGGTTCGAGTATGAGATTAATGAAGATATAAAAAACGGCGGATTAAATAAATTCATTATAAGACCTATCGGATATTTTACTTATAAATTCTTTTGCTTTATTGGATCCAAGACAGTTAATTTTCTGATAATATCCATTTTGATAACTGTTTCGATCTTTCTATTAACAGTTAATGTCGGTACGTCCATAACATTACTTTCAATTACATATTTTGTTTACTCATTGATACTCGCTCTTAGTCTGAATTTCCTGATATTCTTTTGCATCAGCACATTGTGTTTCTGGCTTTCGGAAATAGGCTTTCTATTTGAGGCCGTCAGGATAATAATAATAACATTAAGCGGCGGTATTTTTCCTCTTGATATCTTCGGCCTGAAAATAGTTAGGGTTTTAAGTTGTATGCCGTTCAAATATACAATAAGTTTTCCTGTTGAATTACTGAATAATAAAATTACAGGTTTTCAGGTATTACAGGGTTTTTCCATTCAAATACTCTGGATAATATTTTTTTTGATATTATCAGTTATTTTGTGGAAAATCGGCACTAAAAAATATACAGCCGTTGGAGGATAAGTATATGTTGAATGTTTTGAAAGAAATCAAAAAACATTTCATCATTTATTGTCTTTTCGTAAAAAACAATGTAATGTCTCAAATGGAATACAGGGTTAATTTTTTTACCGGTATCGCAATGGAATTGGGATATCTGATGGTAAAGATATTGTATCCAATAGTGATTTATCAGTCCGGTACGAAAATAAACGGATTTTCTCCCGACGAACTTTTGATTTTTATCGGTACATTTGTAATAATTACCGCATTTTATGCCGGTCTCTTTATGATGAATTTTTTTCATTTCAGAGTTCTTATAAGAGACGGACATTTAGATATAATGATAACAAAGCCGGTATCGCTGCAATTTATCTCTACTTTAAGACAGTCTGACATAGGACTCTTTTTTATAGATGCTGCAGGCGGGATCGTAATGGTTATTATCGGGTTATTAAGAACCGGAATCTCAATCTCATTTTTTGATATAATAGGATATGCCGTTTTTATCTCGGCCGGCGCTATTATCGGGTATTCGATTTTTTTAATTCCAGAAATTTTAAATTTCTGGTTTGTTAACGCCGGAGCTATTGCTGAAACGGCTGATTCATTCTGGGATTTCAATCTGGTTCCAATGGTGATTTATGATAAGGTCATTCAGCAAATCGGTGTATTTGTTCTGCCTCTATTTGTAATTACAAATTTCCCAACGTTATTTATACTAAAAAAAATGAGCTTAATTTACTTTATTTGGGGGTTGCTGGCCCCGATTATTTTTTTGACATTAAGCCGTCTATTCTGGAAAGTCGCAGTTAAGAATTATTCCAGCGCTAGCAGTTGACAAATATTTATCTGTAATGTTTGTCAGTTTTCCTGATTTATGTCAGATTTCACTACATCTGTCAGATTTTACAACACTCTTATCTCATCAATAGGAAGCATAAAAGGATATTTCGAAATTCTATAATTAAAAGCTTCACATCAATTAAGAATAATCATCAGCTCTAAAACTCTCTCCGGTCTTTAATTGGCATGCTATTTGCATATTTGAAGGACTGTACAGATTATTTAGAAAAACAAAAATCATGGACCCAAGATAAATTATTTAATAAAACTTAAAATCTTCAATTATCATATTGGGTCAAGGAGTATATTGATATGCCTTTGTTTATATGGTTGGTTATTGTGCTTGCTGCTTTTTCATTAATAGTTTTTTTATCATCATTGAAGTATATAACATATATTATGAGCAAAACATTTCCAGATATGAAGTTACGGGTTAATCTTTTCGTCCCCTGCAAGGGAATGGAACCGAACCTTCTTGAAAATCTCAAAGCTTATGCCAGTCAGGAATATTCTAATTATCAAGTTATTTTTGTCACAGCAACGGATGATGATCCTGCAATAGAAGTCATTCGAGAAATTATCAGTTTGTATCCGCATTGCAAGCACATGGCCGCTGGTATAAATAATAATTATAGTCAAAAGATCAATAATTTGATTATGGGAACAGAAAGATATAATGAATGCGATATTTTTGCTTTTGGAGACTCTGACATCGCTCCTGAGAAAAAATGGCTGAGCCGTTTGATTTCCCCGTTAAAGAATCCAAAAATCGGAGCTACAACCGGATACCGATGGTATTGGAAAAATAAAAGAAGTTTTTTCGAGAATATTGTTATTATGTGGAATGGCTTCATCATATTCTTTATGCTGCTTCCGTTCTATAGATTTATCTGGGGCGGCACTTACGCTGTCCGGAGAGATCTGTTTAATAATATGGATGTCAGAAATGTCTGGAATAATGTCGTCACAGAAGACTTTACGCTTACCGCTGTAATCAGAAGCCATGGATATAAAATTCACTTTGTTCCCAATTGTATATCTCTTTCTTATTTCGAGTTCAATTTTTTAAGCGGTGTGGAATGGACGACCCGGCAATTACTTCTCTCGAAATTCTATTTCCAAAGGCTTTTTATCGGGACTTTGATATTTGGGATTTTCGGGTTCCTGGCTTTCGTTTTATTGTTTCCGCTCTACTTAATTGCGTTTCTAATGTTCGGGTTGATTATTGTGGGAATAACACGGTTTATTTTCCGGCTTCTAAAAATCAATATCAAAATCAGCTATTTTATGTCTTTATATTTAATTGCATCTTGTGTACTGCTGTTTGTTAATATTGTAATGGCTTTGTTTTCGCATAAACTGAAATGGAGGAATGTAACCTACCATATTCTTTCGGCTAATAAAATGAGGGTGGAAACAGCTTAAAGGTACATTTATATATTCTCACTTTTCATTAACATCCGGTCTTCAATAATAAATCAAAGCAGGCCTTAAAAATTCCCCTGCACGGAGGTTCGATTTCTAATTCTATGAGATTCCTAAATCCTCGGATTATTTTTCATTAGTTTTAAAAACTTCTTTGGCTGCTGAAATTCCATTAAGAGCTGCAGGAAAGCCTGCATAAACAGACATTTGAATTATTATCTCAAGAATTTCTTGTTGCGATAAACCTACATGTAAGCCTGCACTTATATGAACTTTAAGCTGGGGGCTAGCATTACCCAAAGCAGTGAGAGCGGCAATTGTTGCAATCTCTCTCGATTTTAAATCAAGATTTTCCCTGGAATAAATATCACCAAATGGATATTCTACCAGGTAGCGTGCAAAATCTGGTGATATTTCAGCTAAGCCTTTAACTACTTCTGTTCCCTTATTACCATCAACTTCTTCAAGCTTCCTAAGCCCTCGTTCATACCTTGTTTCTTCCATTTTCCATCTCCTTATAAATTTGTATTTTCTTATCAAGAAAAATTAAGTGACTTTGAAGTAAGTCAATTTCTGTTTGAATTGACTGCCTTTGAGTTATAAGCATCTCTTTTCTTGTAGTAATAGTTGAATCACCTTGATATCGAAGGTCAGAATATATTTTTATATTTTTCAAAGGCATATTTGTTTTTTTTAAGCGTAGAATAAATTTTAACCAGGTTATGTCTTCTTCGGAATAATCTCTTTTTCCACCTCTTTGCTCTACTTCCCGTAATAATCCCAATTTTTCATAATAGCGCAGTGTATGTGCTGTGACTTCTAATCTTTTTGCCGTTTGGGTAATTGTCATATTTATCTCCTGTCATAATTGTAATACTTCGAGTAGACTCTTTGTCAAATATTATTTTAAATATTATCAAATTTTTCTATTAGTATTGAGATCATATTTTTTCAAATTTTAGTGATTGTTGATGAAAAATCAAATCAGTAATTTATATCAGTTCGAAAAACTCAGGGAGGGCGGTTGATTCCGGACAATGAATGTCTATAATTTCAATTCCAATTCTTTATAAATTAATTGTTCCGCTTCATCTGCGGTATGCTCGCGAATTTTACCTGAAAATTTATAATCGTATTCTTTTAACCCAAAATTATGACGCTTGGCAAAATCCATCAAATAACCGAAAGCTTGTGGAGTTATCATCGGACAAATCAAATTCTCTTTCTTCAAGATTGCATCTATATTAGCTGTGTCAAAATCCATTGTATCCGCTAATGTATATGGTGAGTAAATTTTACCTAAAGTTCTGTAAAATAATTTTTCAATTTCATTCAGATTGGCGGGTCTGTCTTCAACATACTCAATACCGCTGACATTAATCGTATTCAGCATCATCTCCATATAGAACTGATGGGACGTCTCTTTGCGGTTTACCACATGAATGCTCTTTTCTTTGCAAGCCAGTAGCGGATACTTAACCAGAACTTTCGCGACATAGTCCGCTGGAACTATATTTAAACCGGCGGCCCTGTTGATGGTCATTCGCGCAGGAATGCTGAATTTTTCAGCATACCGATCCTCCCATTTACTGATATTTTTCAGTTTTAAGTGGAGGAAAAAACGAGCCCAATCATAAAAGACGTCAAACTTGTACATTACTCCGTAAGGTTTGGTAATCAATCTTCCGCAAACTATTGATAACCTAAAATACAAACATCTAACATTGCTTTTTCTTTCAAAATCCCGTACCAGCATTTCCGATATTAGCTTTGTCTTTTCATAATGATTGCGAAACACAACCTTGGGATTGATATAATCCGGCGGAATTTTACCGTAGGTTTTCCCGCAAGTATAAGCCGTTCCTACAAAACAGAAAGTATCAACCTTCAATTGTTTTACCAGTTCCAAAATTAAAGAGGTACCCCTTACATTAATATTCTCCAGGTTAGAAACCACAGCCGAATTGATCCTGAAATCGCTCAATGCAGCTACATGATAAAATAGATCTATTTTTTTGGATTTTAACAGCTTCAAACCGGTCTTGGATATATCCAGATTATCTTTGCTTAAATCAATATCAATAAAAATCACCTTTTCCCCGATGAAACGGATAATGTCTTCCATAATACTTTCAAAAATGCCTTCATAATTCAGAATTCCAATGATCCTTTCCCGGAGTGAAACGTAATTTTGTTTTCTGCCCAGGATGATCAGATTCAGTTCATCAAGATTGTTTATGTGTCCCAGGATCAGTTCTATCAGCAAATTTCTGCCTACAAGACTTGTTGCGCCGTTGATAACGATAATCATACTTATTCTTTCCTTACTGTTATTGAAAGTTTATTAATATAAAATTATTACGAAAAAGGCTTTTATTTGCTTATTTTGCGGCCAGATAACAAACTGTCATAATTCTATACCACAGTCGTCAAATACTGCAATAAAAAAAATTCTAAAAAAATTAAATTTTAATCTTGCCTACAGCAAGCGAAAGATTTCTAAAAAACTTCAAAGGTCTTACAAAAAAGTTCTTATAAATTATTTCGCTCACAAAAATGGGAAAATAAGCAAATAATGAAACATAAGTTATTAAAAAAGGATTTTTTTTAAATATTTTATTTTTCTTAACTAAACAAAGAATTTTGTGACCTACATATGTTGTTGTTAAATAAAATAAAAGAGAATAATAATCAAAAAGTTTATCCGACAATCTATCTTCAGCTTTATAAATATTAAGTGCGTCTTTTATTTTAGTTCCTTCTAATGAATAGAGGTGGTTAACATTCAGATAATAAGGAACCGGCAAATTTGAAAGAACATCTAAAGTATCCCGCAAGTCTTTCTCTTTTTCTGCAGGATTATAAGTTATCACATCCACATAAAAATTTATATTTAATTTTTTAAGCATTCTCGCTACCTCAATATATACTTCTTTATTGAAAGCTCTGAAAAATATATCTTTATTTATTCTCTCACTGCCTGATTGCAAAGCCAGGCAAGTTGAAGTAAGTCCTGTTTCCTTTAGAATTTTAAGCTGGTTATTCAATCCTTTTAAAGGAAATATGAAGCAGAAAAAAGGAAAATTTATTTCTTTTATATAATATTCTTTAAATTCTTTAAGCCAATTAATATCTAAAGAAAAAACATCATCTTCAAATTGAATTTCTTTAAAATCAAGAATTTCCTTTGCTTTTTTCAATTCCATAATAACATTGAGAGGAGATCTTCTTCTTAAAAATCTTTCACCGGGATATTGCTTTTTTAAAAAATCTTCACAACAATAAGAACAATTAAAAGGGCAACCTCTGGCTGTAATAGTGTGATATTTCTTAGAATAACTAAATTCTTTAAAATCGCTAATTAAAGTATCTTTTTCAATCATATACTTGTTTTCTGATGAAATATCCTTAAAGGGCAATTCATCTAGATTATCAATTAAGCGATTTAGAGGATTTCTTATTAAATCATCATTTTTAAGATAGCATAAATTATTAATAGAATTCAACTCTTTTTTTATATCGATATTTTTTGCAATATCAACAATTGTTTTTTCACATTCTCCGATACAAACGAAGTCACAATAATTTAGAGACTCTTTAGGATTTATAGTAGGATGCGGGCCGCCCCATATCAATGTTATTGACGGATAATTTTTTTTTAAAATATATGATACTTCTATCGCTCTCTTCTTGTTAGGAGAGGTTACACTAATGCCGATAAGATCAGGAGATATTTTTTTAACGAGATTAATCAGTGTATTTTTTTCATATTCAATTAATTCCGGTCCGGTGGCAAAAGAAAATTTTTTCCCATACTTATTCGTCCCCACCCAAGATTCGCTGTTAACAACCTTGCTTGGTTTTACATACATTTTTGTTTTTGTAGCTGGAAAACCGTTTCGTTGAAGAAATAGAATGTGAGATTCATGTCCTTCTCTTTTTAATATTGCAGACATAAGTCTAATTCCTGTCGCATTTATGTCATTAAGAGATATAAATAAAACTTTTGCCATATACACTTTTCCTTTTTTACCCAGTAAAAAAAGACTGCATTTTTTGGGTTAAAAAAATTTTAGCATTAGCATTTCCTGCATACCTTAAGGTTTCTTTCAAACTCTGCAAAGGCACTGAGGATTTGATTGATAGGACAAATTATAATCAGAGAAGGGTAAAAACGCAATAAAAAGTCGAAAAAAAAAGCCGGGCGTGGCTTATTGATTGAAACCATGGAAAAGCTAAGGATAGGCGGATGATCCTTACCAATGAATTTTATATCTTCAAATTCCATTCTTTATTAATTAATTGTTTGGCTTTTTCTACTGTATACTCGCTAAATCTTTCATAGCTTTTATGAACCTTTATGATTTCAAACAAAGCCGATTTGACCAATTCCGTATTTTGCCAGCCATTCAAATGCAGAATTACTTCTTCCAGGCATCCTTTTTTGTAACTGATCTGCCCGATGACATGGATAACCATCTTCCTGATTTGCTTATCCGGATCGTTCTGTAGCTCATATAAAATAGGCATGGCTTCTTCGGGATGAGTTCTTCCCCTTAGTTCGATGCCGTGGATCATTTCACGGCGGATCAAAGGATCATTATTGTGAATATGAGACTTAACAAATTCAAAAACCGGCCCCGTGTTTTTTTGTCCCATCTGTTTGAGCGCTCCAACTATGGAATTCCTGACGGAGTGATGCGGATCCTGAAGAGCTGACAACAAAAGTTTCTCAATCCTTTCAAAATCCATTTTTCCGATTTCCCCCAGCGCAAAAACGGCGGTTTGCCTGATTTTTTCGTTTTGATCGTTTAAAAGGATTTCAAGGGATTCAATAATTTTATTACTTAATGCCCTATTCTGTCTGTATATTTTTCCAACAGCCAGATATGCGCATTTCCGGATATATGTATCCGGATCGGAAGCATACTTAATGATATTACCGTTTGATCCGGCCATAAAATCCGTTTGAATTTCAGAATATATATTATCATTGATTATCAATCTTTCGGATTTCGGAAGATCGTAGAAATTCATTATATATCCCCATTAATTATAACAAATAGCAAAAATTTATAATAACAATAAATATAAAATATTCATTCTCTTGTTACTGACATTTTACCGATAGTGAGCCTGAATTTGCCGGCGCTTGAGTTATTGACTGCCGAATCCATTCCAAATACCAAACGTTTTAAAGGATAATGTTTGTTAATATCTGTTTTATTTTTAATCTTCGATGCACTGATTTTGAACGAATCCAGCGGGATAGAAATCTGCTTCCAACCGCTCCAGTCATCAGTAAGCCAATACGAATAAGACTCATTCAGTGCATCAATTATCCTGATAAAATACGATATCCGGGTCTTTTTGCCGTAAACCCAGATTTTAAATGTATTCATCTCTGTCCAGTCGGATTTATTTTTTCCGGGCCGGAAACCTATTCCGGCATTACCGTGAAGATAGAAAGGTATCATAAAATATGCAGAGAAAGATTTTCTGCCGTCAATCATAATATTTGTTAACGATGGTATGGTTAAGCTGCTCCCAAAGCTCTTAAAAGTAGAATAATGAATAACATTAGTATTAATGAAATTATTCAAAGCTATTTTGTACTTTGGCAGAATAAGATTTTTGAATTCTCCATCAGATAAATAAACGGAATCTGTATAACTTTTTTTATTTTTATCAATCACTTTTATTAAGTATCTCTTTTCTGCTCGCAGGTTAGATATAATTTCATTGATCTTGATCTCATTCTCATCAAGAAAGACCTGAAAGTTTTCATCAGGAGTTATATTTTTCATTGTACATTTGATAATCCCGAGAGTGGAATGACTGATATTGGTTGTTTCGCCCGGTCTTAGAAGTGCCGTTGTATTTAAAACAATTCTATTATTTTTCAGGTTCTTCAGTCTGATCGAATACATTGCGTTTGGCAGTATTTTCAAATTCAGAGAGAAATTGTCATTTGTTATCATTGAAATTTTTTTATTGTTGATAAAAAGAAAATAAGAGCCGTCCCCGACTTTGAAGTTACCGAAGTTGAGAAATGCGACTTTTATTTCTTTTTTTAATGTTATGTCAATAATATTTGAAAGCATATCATCAATTGTGTCAAAAATATCCGCATCTGTTGGAGTATCGTATTCCCTGGCTTCAACATTTCCCGATGCTTTTTTCCATATATTAAGATGAATTTGTGCCGCCGGATCGGTTTTGCTGCCATGGAGAATGTAATCCCCAAAGATAATAATATCAGCCTGATAGTTGCTGTATATTTCATTTGCCGTTATATTTTTCCGGTTTAAAAATCCGGAATCCATAACTGCCAGTTCAGATTTCTCAGGAATATCGAACGTTGGTACGACATATAGAAAAGCATGCAGTTCATTCTGTAAAATCGCATTTACTGTTTTTGCATTAGGATATTCGGAAAGGTCAGCTTTATTGTCAAATGGCAGGATGAGAACTTTTAATCTATTCGAGATTTCAACCGTTTCTTCCGTTGTAAAAATCTCATTTGTCTCTATATTTAGGTCCTCTTCACCGGTATCTTCACCATTTACTTCAGTTTCGCCAGGTATGGATAATTCTTCTTTTACGATCTGATTTTGTTCACACGCAGTAACAAAAAATAAAAGAAACAGGCTTAAACAAATTCTTGTTAAAAGTTTATAATTCATCTAATTCTCCTGTAAAATATTCATTTTATTTTTCTATTAAATTATAACAAATAAATAAAGTTTTTGATAATAATAAAATATTCTTATCATAATTATATCCTATTTTCTAATTTTCAGTTAAAATATTTCCTGGAATTATTCTGTTTTGTATTCTGGCAGATAAGTTTTGATATAAAAAGTTTCTTCCCTTATCAAGCAGAGTTATATTAAGCGAGGATTAATAATGGCTGAAAAAATCAAGGTGCTTATTGTAGATGATTCGGCAATTGTCAGGGATTTACTTTCGGAAAGGCTGTCGCTTCAATCAGATATTGAGGTCATTGGTACCGCTCCGGATCCTTTTATAGCAAGGGATAAGATTTTACGGTTAAATCCTGATGTGATTACACTGGATATAGAAATGCCGAAGATGGATGGTCTTACATTTCTTAAAAAATTAATGAGTTATTATCCCTATCCGGTGATTATTGTCAGTTCGATAACTGAAGGAGATAAATTTGCCTCTATTAAGGCACTTGAACTTGGGGCTTTTGATGTTGTGAACAAGCCGGGAGGAAGCATAACTATCGGTGAAGTGGTGGATGAAATAGTTTTTAAAATAAGGCAGGCATATTTATTAAAAGATTCTTATGCAGTTAAGAGAAACGAAATAGAAGGCAGAATCGGTAAAGGCGGTATTGTTAAGCAAGAAACCAATATTCTGTCCAGTATTAAAACCACGGATAAGATAATCGCAATCGGCGCTTCGACCGGCGGTACAACCGCGCTGGAATTTATTTTTAAATCGCTCCCGTCCGATCTTCCTCCGATTCTTGTTGTCCAGCATATGCCCCCAAATTTTACCCGCCAGTTTGCAGAAAGATTGAACGAACTATCGGCCCTGATTATTAAAGAAGCCGAAGATGAAGAAATGATAGCCGCGGGTAATGTTTATGTTGCAAAGGGAGGGCTTCATCTCACGGTCGAGAGGAAAGGGGCATTTCTTTATACAAAACTGACAGACACAGAAAAAGTTAATTTTCAGAAGCCGGCGGTGGACGTTTTATTCCATTCAATTGCCCTTAAAACCGGGAAAAACGCGCTTGGCATATTATTAACCGGGATGGGGAAAGATGGTGCGGAAGGCCTCCTTCATATGAAGGAACTTGGGGCTGAAACAGTTGCCCAGGATGAAAAGAGTTCTATTGTCTGGGGCATGCCGAGAATGGCAGTTGACATGAACGCTGCGAACCATGTTCTAACGCTTGATGCAATACCCGGTAAAATAATCCGTTATTCTCAATCGGACTGACTTACCGAGAATTCATAATTATATAAATCGTCCAGGTTTTTCTGCTGGAATTCCCTTACAATGAGCTGGTTTGTCAATGTGTTAAAAACAACACGCTTACCACGCTCTCCACCGGTATCGGCTGATTTAATATGTATTTTATTACGATTAATTATATTCGTTGCGACTTCTATATTCCTGTCGCCTATGAAAAAAATCTCCTTCTCGCCGAATATTATGAACGCTCCGCCCACAATAGATGCTTCAAGAAACTTTTTTTCCGATCCGGCTTTTAAAAATTTGTTTATAAGAAGCTTTATTGCGATATTTCCATATTTTGTCGTTAATCCGTTTTCCATGGATTCCGGGAGTAAAAAATGACACATTCCACCGTACCCGTTTAACTTATCGTAAATACAGACAGCAACACAGGATCCGAGTACGGTTTTTATAATTACCGGTTTTTTTGAAAAAATCAACTCTCCGGGATTCAGGTAATATTCCTTTAAAATCATCAAACTACGCCATCCTTTTTTTTAAAAATTGAGTTCTTCATCGATTCGAATTTATGCGGAATACCGACCATACTTTCGGATAGTCCCAGGACCAGGAAACCCCCTAGTTTTATATGGTCATATATTTTATTTAGAATAATCTCCTTCTCCCTATTGTCAAAATATATCAATACATTCCTCAGAAAAACCATATCAAAATCTTTTTTAAATGGATACCGCTCCATTATATTAAGATAACGAAAAGCGATAAGCTCTTTTATTTGTTTTTTTACTTTACAATTATCATTATTTCTATCGATGTTAAAAAAAACCTTCAGATCTTTTTCATCGATTATATCTTTGATTTTTGACAATTTGTAAATGCCCTCTTCAGCGAATTTCAGGACCTTTGTCGATATATCTGTGGCAAGAATTTTTATGTCGGTATTCTGATAATCCGGTATTGACCTCGCGCAAACCATAGCCATGCTGTAAGGCTCCTCCCCGGTTGAACATCCGGCGCTCCATAGCCGTATATAAGATTCCTTGAGGTAATGATTTATCAGATAATTCTTTAAAAGATTAAAATGTAACTCTTCCCTGAAAAAATAACTGTAATTTGTTGTCAGCATATTTATAAAATCAGAAACCATTCTGCCGGAATAATCATGAACCAAAGCCTGGTAATATTCCTCGAAGTTTTTGAATTCCTTATCATCTCCAACAAACCTGGAAAGCCGGTTAATAAAGAGATATTTTTTATGTTCCCTGAGAGTTATGCCGCTCTCTTTAAACAACAGGAGAGTCATTTTTTTGAACAGGTTGTCAGGCAGGTTGATATAGCTCATTTCATCCATGCTAAAATCCTAAAAAATAATAATTGAGTCTTCATCATCTTTGATGTCCTGTGAAGCTTTGTTTTCTATTTTTATATCTTTCTTCATTTTGATACCGAATTCAACTTCATATTTTTCAAGAACCTTTCTTTCATCGGCAGTTGTTATGATCCCGCTCAATATTGTTAAAATATTCCTTTTAATCTGGCTTTTCTCATCCTCCCGCATTGTTTCAATTTTATTGACATCAACTCCTTTCATTTCAATGACCTTATAAAAAACTTTTTCAATGAATAGCTTTAAATGGTCTATTTCCTGGCTGGTAATATCATAATACTGAAGTTTCCAAATAACTTCTTTTATACCTGAATCTATATATTCTGCGAATTTCTTGATATCCAGGATTATTTCCTCTATCCTGTCGAAAGAGATCTTAATAATTCCCTCAAACGAAGAAATGGATGTTTTAATATTTTCGATATAACCGTAAACTTTGTCCATACTTTGAACATAATCGCTCTTGAGTTTGTCGGTCGTGTTGAGGGCATCTTTTACCCGGATATTAACTTCATTGGCAAATTTCATTGTTTTGGCCGTGAATTCCCTTAAGTCTTTTGCCAATACCTGGAATCCTTTGCCGAATTCTCCAACATTTACGGCCTCAATGCTTACATTCAACGACAATACCCTTATGGTTTCAGCTATATCCTCGATTGAATACGAGATACTCTGTATATTTTTCAGTTTTTCGGTGCTTTTATTCGTATAGTTTTCCGATGAATTCTTTAAGTCTTCCATATTTTTATAAAAATTCTCAAAATCCTGGGCAAGATTTTTCGCTTTTTTCAATATAAACGCAAGGCTGTTTTCAATTTCAATATTCATTAGGCTTGTCATACTTGCTTCGATTTCATCGGCGATTTTATGGCTTGATACGCTTATATCCTCAAACTTATTTATCAGTTCAAGTATAACATCTTTCGAAAATTCGTTAAACATGCCTGTGAGATCATAAAGTATAGGTATGGATAACCCGGTATAAAATATGATTGTCGTAATATTATTTTCATTAATATCATCGGATTCTTTTTTAACCGAATACATTTTCAATACATTATCCAGATATTGAAGAACTTCATTTCTTAATTCTTCTGATACGGTAGTTAGCTCATCTATTTTTTTTTCAAAAGACACTGAAATTTGTTTTAAAGGCCTTTTAAAGTAATTCTCAAAGTTATTTAGTTCTTCCATTATTGAATCGATAAGTCTCAGCTTTTCATTTATTGAATTATTAATTTGAACTGGCTTATCATTATTATTTTTGTTCTGCATATTACCTGCATTATAAAAAGATTGAACGACATCCATCAAATTTCTATATATGATTTGACTGGATGTTATATTTTTCAAATAGCTATTCCGAAGATTATTTCTTATTTTTACCGTTAATAAAATAAACAATACCAATATGGGAATATAAAAACAAATAATGGAAATAATAAAATAATATAATGGGATCTTTATTAAAAATGCTGCCAGGCAGCCGACGCAAAAAAGTATGATTATCAATGCATTGGAAATTTTTATTAACGGAAGACGCGTTTCAATGCCAGTATTTTTATCAAAGATATTGCCAGACATCTTGTCCCCCATATTTGCCCCGTAAAATATTTATTAAAATAAAAAAAGGCTTGTAATAAAATATAATTCAATATATAGTATATATCAATTTATTAACAATAAATTTAATAATTTCTTATGAAGGATTAACACTAGGGCAGCTTCAAAAACTCCACATAAGTCACCCTGAGCTTGACAAATGGGTGACAAGTTTTGATGTAATTATAGTCATACTTCGTCAAGCTAGTATGACGCTTATTGCATAAATTAGTTTTTAGAACTGCACATTATTAATTATTTGTTGTGCTGATATAAAGAAAATTTTCAAGTTAAAATTATTTTATCAAAATTATATTAAATTATAGTCATTATAATAGTTTATTGCAATAAAAAAAATGTTTTGCTTAGAGGATAATATTATGGAATTTCAGGATATTATCGAAATTTTAAACGGTGTAATTGCAAAAGTTAATAACTATGAAAGCGGCAATCTAATCGGCGTTATGGAAATTAGAAAATCTTATGAGGAATTACAAAAAAAACTTTCGGAATTTGAATCTTTAAAAAATGTAGGGAAATTTGCAGGGCTCCTTGCCGGGTTGAGTGAAAAGTTAATGGATGAAGAAACCGAGGGAGCTGTTCTTGAAATATTTAAAAGTTCCAATGAAAACCTTGTTGATCTATTCAGCAGGAAAAAGAGCGGACAGTCAGCCGCAGTTGAAATTAACAGGCTGATAAATAAGGTGCATGAAATAATTAATATAGATATTGAAAAAGAAAAAGCCGATGGTGAAATCTATCCGGATACTTATTTTTCAAACATAATCAATGATACAAAAATGCTAAGCCAGTTCTGCGATGAAGCTGAGGAACATATTGATACGGCACAATATACCCTTATTGAACTTGAATATGATGATAAAAACCAGGATAACATCAACAAAGTATTCAGGAGTTTCCACACTATAAAAGGTTCGTCCGCATTCCTGGGATTGAAAAATATCGAGGATGTAGGGCATGAGATGGAAAATCTGCTTGTGCTGGTTCGTGACGGTAAACTTCAGATTACAAGAGAATTGATAGATGTAATATTTTACGGAATTGAACTTTTAAGGAGCCTGATTTCCGTGATCAGGACAAACGCATACGAGGCGACAAAAATAACTGTAAGTTTTAGAACTATAAATATCTATAATTATATTAATCTGATCAAAAAAATCCTTGCCCAATATCCGGTCAAAAAAATAGGCGAAATACTTCAGGAAGACGGGAAAATAAAAGAGATTGATATTGACAGAATCCTTGAGAAGCAAACCTCTATAGAAAAAAAGTTCGGAGAGATCGCGCTTGAGGAAATGATGATTACCAGAGACGATCTTTCTGAAGCGATCAAAAAACAGCAAACACCTGTCAGGAAAAAATCGTCATATGTTAAAGTTTCAAATGACAGGCTTAACAGCCTGATCGATATTGTCGGGGAGCTTGTGATAAACCAGTCAATGCTGAGGCAGGTCATCAAAAATAATGAAGAAGCCGTTGATAACTCCGAGAGGATTATCATCCAGCTTGAAACCATTACAACCGGAATTAAAAATCTGGTACTGTCTATGGGAATGGTTCCGATTGCTGAAATTTTTAATAAAATCAGGGTTGTTATAAGGAATACGGCACAGGAATTGAAAAAAACGATAGTGTTTGAAACAAGGGGGGATGATACCGAACTTGACAGAAACGTGATTGAGTCAATTTACGATCCTCTTGTGCATATGGTTAGAAACGCGATTGACCATGGGATTGAATCGCCGGAGGAAAGGGAATCGTTGAAGAAAGACAGGGTTGGGAAGATCATTGTTTCCGCCGAGCATAAAGGAAACGGCATAGAAATCTCCGTTTTCGACGATGGTAAGGGGATAGATAAAGAAAATATACTAACCAAAGCAAAAAGTATGGGCCTGGTTGATGACGAGAAGGCAGTATTATTAACTGATAAGGAAATATACGGATTCATGTTTATACCCGGCTTTACAACGGCTCAAAAAGTCACTGAGCTGTCCGGGAGGGGCGTTGGTTTGGATGTGGTAAAGAAAAACATTGAGGAGATTCATGGAAGAATTGAAATATTAACACAAAAGGGTGAATTTACAAGGTTTGTCATAAAACTTCCCCTGACTCTTGCCATAATAGAGGGATTTGTTACAGTCATAGGCAGGAATAAATATGTTTTTCCTTTTAATCTGATTGATGAAATAGTGGTACCGGACAACGGAAATATCATGATCATGGAAGATATGAGCAGAATGCTTTACAGCCGGGATTTATATATCCCGATTATAGAAGCGGGAAATGTTTTTAAGGAAGAGGTAATAAATACTGATCTGGATAAAGCCCTGCTGATTGTCATCAATTTTGAAAATAAAAAATACTGTCTTGCAGTGAATAAAGTGCTTGGGAAGCAGGAAATTGTAATAAAAAGTCTGGGTGAAGCCCTGACAAGCCTTAGTATATTTTCAGGCGGAACTATATTCGGCGACGGTACGATAGGCTTTGTTGTTGACATAGAAGGTTTTCTTGAGGCGGTGAGGAGAATGCAGTAAATTTTAGCTGAATAATTTAATTTATTAATAATTCAGGGGGTAAACTTGTCAATAATTATTGTTGATGATTCCGATGTTGTAAGAAGCGTAATTAAAAAAGTTCTTTTTATTTACGGTTATCATGAAATCATCGAAGCGGAAGACGGAGTTTCAGCACTTGAAAAAATCAAACAATCCTTTAAAAAAATCGATCTGTATATTTTTGATGTAAATATGCCCAGGATGGACGGTATAACCCTTGTGGGAGAAGTCAGAAAACTTGATATTTCAAAGCCGATCATTATGCTGACTACCGAAACCGATAAGGAAAAAATGCTTCGGGCAAAGAAATTGGGCGCTACGGGCTGGGTTGTTAAACCTTTTGATTCGCATAAGTTCATGCAGGTTGTCGATATGTTTTTAAAGAAAAAATAATCCAACGGAGGATATTCATATGGCTGACATATCCAATAAATATCTGATATTTTCCATCAATAAAGAGGATTATGGAGTGCCGATATCCAAAGTTCGCGAAGTGATCCGTTTTGTTGAAATTACTCCGATTCATGAGGTTTCAAGATTTTTAAAGGGAGTAATAAATCTTAGGGGAAAGATTATACCAATTATAGATATGAGGGCAAAATTCGGGATACAGGAGATGGAATACAGTGACAGAACCCTTTTTGTCATTGTTGACATTATGGGCGCAAAAGACATTATAAATATCGGAATGGCCGTAGATGCTGTATATGATGTTGCAGACATAAAAGATGAAGCAATGGAAAAGACACCGGATATCGGACTGAAATTAAAAAGCCAATATCTATATGGAATTGCGAATATACTTGGGAAAATGCTTATGATTCTTAATATCGATAAGATCCTGGCGTCAGACGAAATTATAGATCTCTCTTCAATTGAAGACAGGTCCTACAATGATGTTAAAACTCCTGCGGAAGCAAGGCAATAGTTATAAAAAAGAAACATGGAGGATACTATGACCGGAAAAATCAGTTTAAGATTGAAATTATTGGGTGTATTCCTGTTCGGGACATTCATATCCATCCTTGGCATAGGATTGATAGCCTATTTTATATCTCATAATATAGTGACATCTATGGCAAATGCCGAAATTGATGATTTAACCCAATCATTTTTCGGCTCAGCCAAGGCTGCGTACTCAATCAGCCAGAATATGCTGTCGAATAATATAATTATAGCGGAATCCTTGATTAAAAATAGAATTGAGCTGGACGCAAAAAAAACCGTGACCATCCAGGTTGTGAACCAGGCCAGTATGGAAGAAAAAAAGGAGACAATCCCGCTAATGCTGATTAACGGAGATCCCGTAATTAGAGATACTTCGACTGTTGATGAAATAACTAAAACCTATGCTGAAATGGCTACGATTTTCCAGATTATACCTGAGGGTATGTTAAGGATCTCCACAACCGTTAGAAAACCCGACGGCTCAAGGGCGGTTGGAACCTATATTCCTTATGATTCACCCGTTTTTCAGTCTATTATTAAAGGGAATAGTTATATTGGAAGGGCTTTTATAGCTAATGACTGGTACAATACGGCATATAAACCCATATTTGATGATGATAATAAGGTAATTGGTGCGATGTTTATCGGGATTAAGATATCACAGACCGGCGTTCTGGCGTCCTTGAAGAAGGAATTGGGCTCTATCCGCATCGGGAAAAGCGGTTATATGTATATAATAGATCCGAAAGGGACACTTCTGCTCCACCCTACTCAGGAAGGGAAAAATATTTACGATTCTGTGGATGCTAAAGGAAATTATTTTATCAGGGAAATCTGCAGCAATAAAAACGGGACTATCATCTATCCATGGATGAATCCCGGTGAAAAAAAGCCCAGGGATAAGATTGTCATTTATAAATACTTTGAAGAAAATGATTGGATTATAGCATCAGGAGCTTATATCGATGAAATTTATTCTCCGATATATGTTCTTCAAAGAACAATGATCGTTGTCGGCATTATAGCCCTGATAATTGTGACAATCCTGGCAATTTTGCTTGCCAACTCGATAAGTAAACCGATAAATAAAATGACCGAGGACCTGTTTTCGTCTTCGAATAGCCTCGAATCGGCAGCAAATCAGGTTTCTTCATCCAGCCAGGAATTGTCCAGCGGCGCAAGCGAACTGGCCTCATCCGTTGAGGAAATGACTTCCTCGCTTGAGGAACTTCAGTCCATAATCGAATCAACCACAAAGAATATAAACGAAGCCGAACTTATGATGAAGAATACAATGGAAGGTTCCAGGGATGTTACTGCTAAAATGAATGGTATGCAGAATGCTATGACAGATATAAGTGATAACAGCAGGAAAATAGCCAAGATTATTAAGGTAATTGATGACATAGCTTTTCAGACAAACATTCTGGCACTCAACGCGGCAGTGGAAGCGGCGAGGGCGGGTGATGCCGGCAGGGGGTTCGCAGTAGTTGCCGAGCAGGTTAAAAACCTCGCGCAGAAGAGCGCGGATGCCGCAAAAGAAACCGCAGATCTTATCGACAAGGCCGGGATAAGCGTCAACCATGGCGAAAAAATCGGCAAAGAAGTTCAGGATGTTCAATTAAAAGCCGGCGAAATGGCGCAGAAGGTAGGAAATCTGCTTGACGAGGTGAACAGGGCGGCCAAAGAGGAATTAAAAGGGGCAAATCAGATAACAAAGGCCGTAAGCCAGATCAATACAGTTGTCCAGGGAACCGCCGCCACTTCCGAAGAAAGCGCTTCCGCCGGAGAGGAACTTCTATCCCAGGCGGAAATGCTCAAGGGGGTTGTTGTAAATCTTAATGAACTTGTTATGGGAAGCGAATCACAAAAAAAGGCTTTTGAAAAAAGGGAAATTAAAGATAATGAAAAAAAGGCTCCCGGGAAAAGGGTTGAATTGATCAGCCGGAATACCGCGCCCAAACAGGAAGTACGGTCCATCCAGTTATCACATAAAGATGATGATGTGGAAATAATTAAGCCTGAAGATAAAATACCTCTGCAGGATTTTAAGGACTTTTAGTAAGCTTTTCGACCTGTCTGCCGTCTACCTGCCGGAGATCCCGGCGTAGGCAGGCTTTGACGAATGGGCAGCATTAAGCTGCCTCAGGCGGAGACGGGTATCCCTGCCTTTGCCTGAGGTTTTTGCTGCCGAACTTTGACAATTCTTCAGAAAAAATGTAAAATAAAATAACTTTTCAAGAACAGGAGAGAAACAAGCGATGCAACAATAAACCTTTGTATACCTGGTTTAAAGGCATTTAAATGCCTTCTTATGTTATTTAAGCCCGTATAATAAATTTTATCACGGGCATCGCCAGAGTATGGAGGATTGTATGCCGCTTATTACGCTCCGATCAGTTTATTTTCATTATGATTCGACTTTTAAAGAAATCTTTACGGGACTTGACCTGGCTATTGATACGTCCTGGAAAACCGGAATAGTAGGCAGAAACGGGTGCGGGAAAACTACGCTTCTTCGCCTGATTTCGGGAAGCCTGGAGCCGGTTAATGGAAGCATAAATGTTCCTGTGAAGACCGCTTATTTTCCTTATTCTTTGCCTGATGAGTCGCTTTTTGTGTTTTCTGTCATAAAAAACTCGATTGCACCATATTCAGCCTGGGAAAAAGAAATGAATAGTTTACTTGAAAACGGAGATGGTGCAAGCATCGAACGCTACAATGAAGTTCTGGACATCTATTCTGAATCCGGGGGATATGAAATTGACGGCCTGATCGAAAAAGAAGGCAGAAAAATGGGGCTTGACCGTGATTTTATGGAAAGGGATTTCAGTAACTTAAACAGCGGAGAAAAAACCCGCTGCATGATTGTGGCTTTGTTTCTGAAGAGTAATTCCCTTCCTCTGCTGGATGAACCTGCCAACCACCTGGATATGAAAGGCAGGGAAAAGCTTGGGGAATATTTAGCAAAACAGAAAGGATTCATCCTGGTTTCCCATGACCGTTATTTTCTGGATATCTGCCTGGACCATACCATTGCTATTGAGAAAGCCGGCGTCAGTATCTGCAAAGGGAATTATAGCCGGTGGAAAGAGAACCGTGATAGAATTGAAGCTTATGAAATTCGCAGGAATAAGAATATTAAAAGCGAATTGGTTCACCTGAAAGAATCCGCGGAAAAGAGGAGGAATTGGTCCCATGCCTCAGAAAAGGAAAAGACCGGCAAAGCCGGTCACAGTGGTTCAATAGACAAAGGCTACCTCAGCGCGGTATCATCAAGGATTATGAAACGTGCCGTTGTGATGGAAAACAGAATGGACAGGATGATCGGTGAGAAAAAAAAACTCCTTAAAAATCTGGAGAAAAAAAGACATCTTAAATTGGACAGGATTGAATCCTGTCCGGATCTTCTTCTTCTGGCCGATCATATCTCTGCCGGGTACGGAGAGAAACCGGTAATCCGGGACATTTCTTTGACAATCCGTCAAAATGACCGTCTGGCAGTCATCGGCGGCAACGGATCGGGTAAAACAACATTATTGAAATCCATGATGGGTAAAATACCGGTTTTATCTGGAAACGTTTACATTCCAGGACATATTAAGCTGGAAATACTTTCTCAAAATCCCGAATGGACTGATAGCTATCTCGCGGACCGGCTGGAAATGGAAGGGATTGATCCCGTTAAATTCAGGAATATTGCCGCGTCGATGGGAATTTCCGGGGATATTTCCGGCAAGAAAATAGATGATTTCAGCGACGGTGAAAGAAAAAAAATTGAGCTCTGCCATTCTTTCTTAAAGCCTTTCCACCTGCTATTATGGGATGAACCCCTAAACGGCATTGATCTTGCGGGGAGGGAACAGCTTGAGGAAGTGATTCTATTATATCGGCCGACGATGCTTTTCATTGAACACGACCGTTATTTTGTCGAGAAAATCGCGACTGGTATTATTGAACTTGAAAATAATAAATATTTGAATTTCATTGCGTAATAATGAGCTGAAGTATTATATATACTGTATATAGAAATCTAATTACAAAATAAAATCAGCTTCAAATGATATTCAATTAAAAACTGGTCAATAATTTCCCCTCCAGCGGAGGGGCTAGGAAATAACTTTTAGCAAGGAATCGCTCAAAAGATTCACCATGTGCCTGCCTTTGTCGATATTATAGAATAAAAAATAGTCTAAAGTCAGGTTGCCGGTTTACCGGTTAGTAGCTATTATTGATTTGTACCAAGCTTAATGACCGGCTTTTGTCAAAAGGGAGGATTTCATGAAAATAATGGAAAATGTTTATGCGCTGGATTCTACCGGAGGTTCTTACTGCTATATTATCAGGAATGGCGAAACAATCCTTATCGATACCTGCTTCCCGGGAAAAGGTAAAGCCATTCTGGCCGAACTCAAATCTATGGGAATTGAACCGGCTGATGTTAAACATATTTTTATTACTCACAATGACATCGATCATATCGGCAACGCCTCGATGCTTCAGAAGGCGACAAACGCGCTTCTATGGGCTTCGAAGGAAGATATTCCTTATATAAATGGAGAAATAAAGCGGCCGGGAACAAAGAAAATTTTATCAACCCTGATAAAAATTGAGGTACCCGAGAAACTTAATCCTTATCCTGAAAATCAAAAAATCGGCGATATTCAAATAATTCCGACACCGGGGCATACTCCGGGGCATGTGTGCCTTCTTTACAGGAATGTGCTTTTTGCCGGCGATCTTGTTGTCGGATCAAAAGGGAAATTGATGCCTTCTCCGTGGTTTATGACCTGGAATAAAAATATCTTAAGGGAATCAATAGAAAAAATGGCCGGTTATTCTTTCAAATGGGTTTGCCCCGCGCATGGCAAGCCCATCGAAAGAGGCGATTTATGGGAAAAAATATATAAACAATAAAGGGAATTACAAAATACATCCTCGCCGGTTATGTTTTCTTTACTTTTCCATTGTTCCGGTAAGCTCCTGCCGCCATTCTCCAATCGTCGATTCTACCGTCATTCTGAGTATGTCTTGATCAAATTGGAATGTCAACCGAATTTTACTGCTGTCAACCCAGGGTCTGTAAAATTCCATTTCAAAAGTATTTTCACCGGTCCATTTACCGCGATAAAACTCCTTATTATTTAAATCATTTTCTAATCTATTTTCACGGTATTTCCCATCCAATCCGACTTGAAATTTGTACTCGCTATATGAATATTCTTCTTTACATATACATTCACTGGAACCATTGAAATTCATGATGATGGTTTTCATATTCCAAGGATTTGAATCAAGAATATATTTTTTACCGGAAATTTTATTCGCCATTTCAGGAACAGTAAAATTCATATCATTTGTTGGATTCTCAAAATTTCGGATATTAGCTGCAAGTTCCGCATTTTGTGAAATGTTTTCAGGAATACTGCCGCTTGAAACAATAGATTTGTTTATATATTCTTCAGTCAGATTACTCAAAATCTGCCAATGAATTTTATTATCAATAGAGGCAGTAATTACGACCACCATATCCCTTTCAGGCACCACCATTATTTGCTGGCCGCAATAGCCATCCGCCGTAAATCCGCCAAAAGGCAGCCCCCACCACAGGAATCCATAACCCTGGTCCGGTATAGCTCCCATTGATACTTTAATATGCTCGGTCATGGATTTTAAAACCCAATCGGAGGGTACAACCTGTTTCCCATTCCAATTTCCTTTTTTTAAATATAGATAACCGAACCTGGCCATTTCCATTGGAGTCATCGCCAGTCCCCATCCTCCGATATAAACTCCCTGCGAATCCATCTGCCAATAGTAATTGGTAATACCGATCGGTTTGAAGAGAAATTTATCGGCAAACCACCTATTTTCTATGCCGCTGGTTTTTTGTATAATAGCCATAAGAAGGTTTACTCCTCCGGAATTATAATTAAAAAATTCACCTGGCTGCTTTTTCACAGGGAGGTCAAGGAAATATTGCGTCCAGCTGATGGATTTCATATAATCATCAATATTCGAGTCCCAGATACCCCATTCGATACCCGAACTCATTGTAAGCAGGTGTTCAATTGTTATCTGCCGTTTATTATCATCCATATTTTTTATTTTCTGATCGGAAAAGATATCAACGACCTTTTGATCCAGACTTTTAATATAGCCTTCTCTTATCGCGATTCCGACAAGGGATGATGTGAAGCTCTTTGTGCCTGAATGAAGGGTATGCAAAACATCCTTTCCGAAAGGTTCCGCGTAAGCTTCCATAACGACATAGCCATGCCGGATAATAATTATGCTGTGTACATTCATATCATTCGATTGAATATCATTCAAAAGCTTAACAAGATACCCCGAATCCATACCCTGCGCTTCCAGAGTGGAAGTCCGCCAGGTTTCGGCAGGCCAGTATTCACTTGTATCGGTAGCATGGATAGGCATAACAAAAAAAACGAAAAAACCTAATATCAGAATTATTTTCGGGGTCTTACTTCTGAATGTTTTCATGTTTTTATCCCTCCAATCAGGTGAACTGGAGCGTTGCGCAAATACAGCTTTTAACCCGGCAAACCAACTAACAATGGGAACAAGGATGTTCCATGAGAGCTGCTGTTTAAGTCATATAGACTGCCGAGCATCAGCTATGCGGCGCAAGGATTGCGCTAAGTACTACTTTTACCTTCATATTGACGCCCTTCGGAAGAGTA
This sequence comes from uncultured Spirochaetota bacterium, assembly GCA_963783575.1. Classification (GTDB taxonomy): domain Bacteria; phylum Spirochaetota; class Brevinematia; order Brevinematales; family JAOACQ01; genus CAWEAK01. Next base: position 165,180 of record CAWAOD010000015.1, read on the forward strand.
ATATAGCATTCCTTTGCATTGAAATTCTTCCATTCTTTACCATCGATTTCAACCTTTTTCAGGATCACATTCCGGTCTTCTACAGGTTTGACATAGTGCTTTTCTCCTGCACGATCCGTACTTAACCTGAAATAAATCTCCGCATCCGTCTTCCGGACATAAAAACTCAGGTAAAGATAATTGAACGGGGCATGTTCCATTGTATGGTATGCTGATTTATAGAGGTTGCCTTTCGGCTGAGTAGCGCTGCTTTCACCGTCTCTGGCTGTTGAATTAACATCTTTATATTTATGATCCAGCATATATGTATCCCAGAAATAAGCGGTTTCCTTGAATTTCTGCAGGTATTCCTGATTTGCGGTTAAATGGTAAAGGTTCAGCATCAAAAAGTTGCCTTCGGTCTGGGTCCACCAGTCCTTATAATCCCAGGTGAACTCGGGTCTTGTTGAAATAAACTGGTATATCCATCCCCAATACCTCTTATCCCAAAATCTTTTCAATTGTACATCCGCTATTCCAAGGGCTGCATTAGCATAATTTGTATTCCCTGTAAGCCAGTAAATGCGCATTAAAACCCAGCCGGTTTTAAGGTTATGCCCGACTATCAAATTCGATTCAACGGAGAACCAGTTTTCACCGAATCTCTCCCCGACAAAACCGGTTTCGGGATCTATCATATGATTTATAACAACATTAGCAACATTTGTCAGGTCTATTAAAAGTCTGTTGTCCCTTGTCGCAAGGTAATAATAAATAAGATAAGCGGTACAAGTGTCGATTTGGGAATTGAAAGATTTCTCGAAACTGGTCTTCATCCAGTTTGTGCTGACCATGGCGTAATAACCTCCGCGATTTGTATCCCATGCCCTGTTATCAATCAAATAATGAGTTTTTTCCACATAGGATAGCGCATTTTTGTCGCCTGTAACGAAATAATAAATAGTAGGGCCGAGATTCCCGTATGTTTCATCGAAAAGATTCTTATTTAAAACATTGCTAATTGTGTTATTGGTATGAATATATTCATGCCAGCCTCCGTTTACCCTGTCCCATCCGTAATTCGTTAGATAATCCAGTCCGTATCCGGCATATTCAAGATATTTATCGTCTCCGGATAAAAGATAAGCCGTGCTGAAGCCGTAAACAATCCTGGACAGCATCCTTGGATACTTCCCGATTTCCGGGTCAACGGTACCGTCGAACATAACATCGGTAAAATATCCCCCGTTTTTTTTATCCCTTGTTTTCTCCCAGAATGGTATGATATCATTGAGCGCCTGCTGTTTCCAGTAATTCGGGTTTAAATAAATATCCAGGTCGGCGTTTTTCCTTTTATTAAAATCATAGCCGTAAGTTTCAAATGAGCATGAAGAGATATTACCAAAAAAGATAACTGCTGTGATAATCAGAAAACATTTTCTTTTCATAATGAGCCCTCCTCAACTTTTTAAGCCTGATGTTAAGCTTTCGATAAACTGGCGCTGAAATTTTATAAAAAATGCTAAAGGCACAATAATGGTAATAAAACCCGCTGCCAGAAGTGTGCTGGCATTCCCGTAGATACCCCCTCCAATTATCATTATCTTAAGCGGTAGTGTGAATAATTTTTCGTTTCTTAAAATAACAATCGGCAATAAGAAGTCATTCCATACGGCCCGGAATTGTATAATTGCGAGTGTAGCCATGGCGGGTTTTGCCAGAGGCAAAACCACATGCCACCATGTTTGAAAGTGGCTGGCCCCATCCATCCTGGCCGATTCGATAAATGAAGTTGGTATTTTGATAAAATACTGGCGCAGGAGAAAAATACCGAGCCCTGATATTGAGCTGTACAAAATCAAACCAAACCAGTTATTTAAAAGGTTTAAGTTACTCATTACTTTATAAATAGAAACAATCAGTGTATTTGTCGGGATCATCATAGTGCCGATTGCCAAAAAAAAGAAAAAGTTTTTGCCCGGATACTTGATAAATGCAAAGGCATAGGCGCATAGTGAGCATATTGCCAGTGTTAATAAAATTGTGGAGACGGTAATAAAAAGTGAATTCATCATTGCCCGGCCTATATTCCAATAAAGGAAAATTGAAAGATAAGCGTCTCTTGTATATGTTCTCACAGCCTCCCATATTGGTTTTTGAAACATTATTGGAGGAGTCTGCAATACTTCCAGTGAAGGCCTTAAGGAAGCGTCAAAAAGCCAGACTAAAGGATATAGAAATATCACCGCCAAGATACTTAACAGGGCGGCGGTTATGACAGGCCTTAACCTGATTCTATTCCTTACTTTTACTATTTTTGCCGTTAATATTGAATGTACCTTTTCCAGAGACGGTTTTTCCAGGAAATAATATGATATGGTCGCTACGATATATGAAACAACCACAAGAACTGTTGACGCCTCAAACCATTCTTTCCAATCTTTTAGGTAAAATGAATAGGCATAGTTGTTAAACCAAAACAAGCTGATAAGTTGCAGCACCAGCCAATGCCATATATAAAGCCCGAATGATATTTTGGCGGTAAATCTAAAGAACCGGTTGTCCATAAACTTCCCCGTCCATTTTGAGTGGGCGAGCGATACAAGAAGGCCGGCTATTAAGATTGTCAGAAACGGGAAATAATAAGGCTGATGCTGAAGACTGAAGCCGAATTCTTTAACATACTTCATATTCCATAAAAGAAGGATGATTGAGATAATGAAAATAATTGAAAGTATGTCAAAACCGTTTTTTTTATAAAATCTTTCTTTAATTTCCGAAGGCTGTATTAAGCGTAAAGTAAATCCGGCGGCCATAATCCCTAAGGCGAATTGCCCGAAAAATCCTATTGGATTGTAATTCGGCATCCAGCTTTTACTTCCCCCGGCAAGCCCGAATTCCCATCCCTTCCTGATATTGTCAGGTGTTAAAAACTGATGAATTAATCCGTTTACCCCGATCACAAAGATTTCAACACCAACCCAGAAAAAGAATCGCTTTCAGGAAAGACCTTTTTTTTCCGGTGAAAAAGAATAATACGGCCATAAACAAAGGGAGAAGGAAATAACAAAAAACTTCAAAGCTAATAGACCATAACGGGCTGTCAAGTATTGACGGGAAAAGTGTCGTATAGTGAAATCCTGATGTAAAGGTAAGACCGGTTAAGAGCTTTCGCCAGAAATATTCCATTTTTGGTACTGGTGCATTAATCATATATGAATTGGGCAACAGCACGAATGACAGCACTAAAGCGGTAAAAAAAGCTGCATAATAACCCGGCATTATTCTGGCCGCCCTTCTTAAAAAGAAATTCTTCAGGCTTGGGAAAGTGCCGTTATAAAGATATTGTTTCCAGAATGGATAAGCCAGAAGATACCCGCTCAATACGAAAAAGAAGCTTACACCGCTATTGCCGAGTAAAAAAAATGCAATGATATTCTGTAAAAAATCCGGCTGGGGCATTCTATCTATACGCTGAGCCATATGGTGGCATATGACAAGCAAACATGCTATAGCTCTAACGCCATCAGCTCCTGCAAGAGTATTTGTTTGTTTTACTGCCGAAATATTCTGATTATTCACTTTTTTCCTCCTTAATATTCTCCCCTCCAGTAGGAGGGGATTGGGGGTCGTCTCGTTCCCGAGTTTACAGCACACTATCGAGGGAACCCACCCCTATCCCCTCCGAGGAAGGGGAAATAATAGCCGTATTTATTCTTCACCGGTTTTACCCAGGCCGAGAAAACGGATTTGTAATATACTAACGGCAAATATGAGCAGGAAAGCTACCCATCCTGCCGCCGATCCCCAAGCCAGGTTAAAATTATAGGTTAAAGATGAACTGACTATATAAACCATCATTGACAGAGTATGTTTTGAATAGAGGCCGAGCACTACAACCAGGTCGAACAGCATTAAAAAGCTGATCGCTGAAATTACGATGATAAAAGTGAACGCAGGACGCATTAAGGGAATTGTTATTTTAAAAAAAATCTGTCTGGGTGAAGCTCCGTCCATTCTTGCCGCTTCGTATAGCGATTGATCGATTGTCTGAAGACTGGCCAGAAAATAAACGGATTGAAACCCGATCCACTGCCAGAATGTAATAATAACAATCATTGGGAAATGGAGTTCTTTGTTTCTAAACCATAGAAATTGATGCGGCAGGTGTAATAATTTCAGGAACCAGTTTACCATCCCCGGGTCTCCACCAAAAAGAGATCCGAAAAGCACGCCCGCTACTACGGAAGCAATCAAATATGGTATAAAGAAAGCTGCTCTAAGCCACATCCTCCATCTTTTAAAAGGAATATTGTTTAAAATGTTTGCTAAAATAAATGCTATGGGAATCTGTGTTATAATGCAGATTGCAGCATACTTAAAAGTTATGTATACAGTATACCAAAATTCCTTATTTGTTAAAACCCCCACAAAGTTTGTTAAGCCGATAAATTTTGCCGGGTTAACCCCATAAGCATCCGTGAGGCTGATCAGGAAATTGTTGATAAAAACCCAGACAATGAAAACGATCATCAATATAAAAAAAGGAGCCATAAAAGCGTAACCGATTATCAAATCTTCTCTTTTTGTCTTTGGAATGATAAGGAATGAACTTTTGATTTTTGTTATCAAGTTTTGGCCAGCCATTTATTTTCTCCTTCTCTTTAAATTTCAGACTAATATCTTTTCAATATTTGAATAAGATTGCAGATATTTTAATGTGCATAATATTTAGGATCAATAGTCCAATAAGCTCATTTTTTAAAATATTAGGGATAGGAATAACAGACTACTATAACCTTCAAGAAATAACATATTAATAAATAATTTTCCTGATAATAAAGCTATTGTTCAAACTGATACTTCCTCACAGATTTACCGCGGGATAGTTTTTTAACCAAATTTTTAATATTAATCAGACAAAATTATGATATTTTATAATGTATTATAACAGAAATCAATAAATTATAATAATTTATTATATTATAAATAATTTATCAAATAAAATTATTTTATGGTTAATTAATAAAATATTATTTTGAATTTTATTTGGAAAAACATTGATATTTGTTTTATTGAAGAAATCTTAATTTATGTAAGATTTATAAAGGCTGAATCCCTTGCAAAATGTTTTCAATATATATAAAATATTTACAGTAATGTTGTTATATTTCAAAAGAAAGGAGGAAATATTATGATTAACTTAAATGATCTTGAATTATGGTTTATAACCGGAAGCCAGCATCTTTACGGAGAGGAAACATTGAAGCAAGTTGCAGAACATTCAAAGAAAATTGTAGATGGATTGTCTAAGTCAAAGGCTATTCCCATTAAAATAATATATAAACCCATATTAACAACACCTTCGGCGATCACTGAATTATGCCTTCAGGTAAATAGTGAAAAAAATTGCGCGGGAATTATTATCTGGATGCATACCTTTTCCCCGGCAAAAATGTGGATAGCTGGCCTGAATGTTCTTAATAAGCCTTTTTTACATCTTCATACGCAGTTTAACAGAGATATTCCCTGGTCTGAAATTGATATGGATTTTATGAATCTCAACCAGTCTGCCCATGGCGACCGGGAATTCGGATTCATATGTTCACGGATGCGGTTAAACAGGAAAGTGATTGTGGGATTCTGGCAGAATGCGGATGTACTGGAAAAACTGGGAATCTGGGCCCGTGCGGCCGCAGCATGGCATGATATGCAGGGAATGAAGGTTGCCCGGTTCGGAGACAATATGCGGGAAGTCGCGGTTACCGAAGGCGACAAGGTTGAAGCCCAGATAAGGCTTGGTATATCGGTAAACGGTTATGGAGTCGGCGAACTTGTAAAATATATAAATAAGGTGAGCGATACCAATATAAATGAAATATTAAAGGAGTATGACGGAAAGTATAAAGTAGACAGGCCTCTGCAGGCAGGCGGTGAAAAAAGAAAATCACTGATTGAAGCGGCAAGGATTGAACTGGGAATGAAAAACTTTCTTGAAGACGGCAATTTTAAAGCATTTACAACAACATTCGAGGACCTATACGGACTTGCCCAGCTTCCCGGCCTGGCTGTACAGAGGCTGATGGCACAGGGCTACGGATTCGGCGCAGAAGGAGACTGGAAGACATCCGCCCTCATCAGGGCTATGAAAGTAATGGGAGCTGGTCTTGAAGGCGGTACTTCTTTTATGGAGGATTATACATATCATTTTAATGAAAAAGGAATGAAAGTTCTAGGGGCGCATATGCTTGAGGTTTGCTCATCAATAGCCGAAGGCATGCCTTCCCTCGAAATTCACCCGCTTTCCATCGGCGGAAAGGACGATCCGGCCAGGCTCGTATTTAATGTTCCGAAAGGCCCTGCTTTAAACGCTTCCCTGATAGATCTAGGCAACAGGTTTCGTATGATCGTAAATAAGGTTGAGGTTGTTGAACCGGATGCCCCCCTTATGAAACTCCCTGTTGCCCGGGCGGTCTGGGTTCCCGAACCGGATTTGAAAACAGCCGCTCACTCATGGATACTTGCGGGCGGGGCGCATCACACAGGATTCAGCCAGGCTGTTAAAGCGGAGCACCTTGAAGATTTTACAGAAATGGCAGGATTGGAATTATTATTGATTGATAAAAATATAAAAATATCAGATCTTAAAAAGGAATTGAGATGGAATGAAGTATATTACCATCTTGCCCGGGGAATTTAACCCTTCGACAGCAGACTGTGTGAAAACTCAGTAAAATTTTATAGTAAAATCGATTAATTATACAAAAACTCCATTTTTTGATATATTTTTCAAGCTAAAAAAATCTTAGTTTAAAAAATCTATCCGAATACGATAAACGATGGTTTATTAGCATCAAACCAGAGTCATAAGTCTCTTTATTCCCAATATATTCAATACTTTTATTAAATTATGAATGAATCCTGCCAAACTGGATTCCGTCAGAACGCCATCCTTTCCCTTCATTAAAAAATAACTGTAACCCATATTCCTTTTTATCGATCCAAATGGATGTTCACATATCTCTTTCCTTTTCTCTATGATCTTTTTCCCGGCTTCAGAACGAATTTTCCTCTTGAAGTTCTCAATTTCTTCTTTTCTAACTGGTACTTTGATACTTCGTCCTTCCACGCTTTCAGTACACTTATTTCTTACTTCACATTGGCTGCATAAGCCGCACTTGTACCTGACTATCTCTTTTCCTCCATTGACCTTCTCTACTTTTTTCCCATTTCTCACTAATGGGTTTCCCTCCGGACAATAATAAACATTTTGTCCCGGATCATATTTGAATTTATCAACCTGGTATTCTTCAGCAGGTACTCCTTTATTATCTTCTTTGCCTCGAATCCTTGCCTTATGTCCGTCATCCGGATTCGGCATATATACGTTATGTCCCTTATCTATACATTCCAGTATCTGCGGTTCGCTGTAATAACCGGCATCCGATACTTTGACCGTTTCAGTCTCTACCTTAAGCTCGTCCTTTATTTCTTCTACTCGGTCACACATTCCTGCCATCTGTTTGATATCATTGTTTTCATTCGTCACATCAATCACCACAATCAGTTTATTCGCATCATCTACTGCCATCTGCAGATTATATGCAATGTCGGATTTCCCTTTATCATTCATAAACCGGCTTTCCGGGTCATTTGAATAATATTTCTCCATTTCAGGATTTCCCTCAAAAATCTTTTTAATAGCCTCAACTTTATCCTTTTTTGTTTTCATTTTCTTTAAACGTTCCGCTATCTTTCCGGAAAGAAATTCAAATTCATTCTTTTCTTCCTTATCGTTCTTATCCATCTCGTTCAAATATTCTTCGATCTTTTGATCTATTCTATGTATGATTTCTTCTATGTTTTTCCTATGATAAACATTGTTATTGTGGTTTTGCGCACTGATCTTGGTTCCATCAATTCCAACAACGTCAAATGATAAAAGCCCGGCTTTATGACATATCTTCAAAAATTCTCTGAATATCGACTGTATTCCCTTCTTATTATCTTTCCTGAAGTCGGCAATCGTCTTGAAATCCGGCGCTAGTCGTCCAGTCAGCCACATCAACTCTGTGTTTCTTCGGCACTCTCTCTCTAATTTCCTGCTTGTCCTGATTTTATTCAAATATCCGTAAATATAGATTTTTAAAAGTATTTCGGATTTATATGAACTTCTGCCGGTTGATGCTTCTTTTACTTTAAAACCAACTCCTTTCATATTTAGCTTATCAACAAAAATATCTATAAACCTTACCGGATCTTCTTCTCCTAACAGATCTTCCAGTGTTTCATTGAACAGAACTATCTGATCCCTTGATTCTCCCTCAATATGCTTCATCTTTTACTCCGATTATTTTTGTTCTAATAATTATAGCATATTTACTGTGTTTTCACACAGTCTGCAGGCTCAGGGCAGGCTCTTCGACCTGTCTGCCGTCTACCTGCCGGAGATTCCGGCGTAGGCAGGCCAGGCAGGCAAGTTTGACGCTGAGCTGGATTACATGATCCTGCGAAAGTTAGGATACTACTTTGGAGGTTGGTATGTTTGCTCAGAATTTTTTAAGAATTCTTATTTTTTTATCTGTTTTGTTTTCTATTTTTAATTTCTCAATGGCAGCGGAGGATAAACAAACGCTTGCCGTGATCGGTTTTATAAATCTTGGCAATAAGCCTGACAATGATATAAACTTGTCATCAGCAAGTCCATGAATATTTTTCTATCAAAATTGCCAGGTGTGGAGATTAAGGAATTTAATGAGGTTGAAAAATTAGCCGGGCAAAACAATTTCTGGGAATCAAAAAAGCTTGATATCAATACAGCGCTTGACATGGGACTTATGATGAAAGCCAAGCATATTATAACGGGGGATTATAAGGTCAATAAAGAAAAGGATACCATCCTGATCAATGTTTATGTATATGATGTAACCACCGGGGATCTTATACTGAAAAGACAATACGAAGACAGGGCCGGTGCAGATATTTTCGACACAATCGATAAAATAATAAAAAATATAAGTTCCCTGATTATTGGGAGAACAATAACAGAAGGGAAGCTGAAGGTTGATGTTGAGGCCGAAAATAAGGTTTATAAGCTCTTTATTAACGGGAATTATCAGAAAGATATCAATAAAGGCGAAGGTTATATGGAGAATATCGTTGCTGAAGTACCCAATGAAATATCATTGAGAATTCCGGGACAGGGAATTGAGAAGGAAGTTTACCGAAATTTTATAACAGTTAAGGAAGGTGAGGTTTATTCCCTGGATTATTTTCCTTCGGGTTCCGTTACAATTAAAACAAAACCTTTTTCTGAAATATTTATTAATAATGTATCTTTTGGAAAAGCCGGAACTAACGGTGAGCTTAACCTCTAGAATATCAGGGCCGAAGTTTCGAACCTGATCAGAATCGAAAATAACGGGAAAGTTCTTGATACAAGAATGATAAATATTGAAGAGGGTAAAAATTATGAGATTGTGTTCAATGCTGATAAAGAGCCCGTCACAAATGTTATAACAATCAATAATGAAACGGCTTTTTTGATTAAAAACATTGTTAAAACTAATTTGACATTGATCAATGATTTTGAAGACGGAAAGAGCATTACACCTTTCGGGGGAAACTGGTTTTGTGCCAATGATGCCGCAAACGGCGGCAATTCGGTTGCTATGCCCGATCCTTTTGAAATCGTTACAAATGACAATGGAGCGCATGGCTCTTCAAATTATGTCAGGTTAACCGGGAAAGTAACAACCAAATTTCAATACGGTTTTATCCTGATTTCCTTCAATTTGATTGATGAAAACACTACAATGGACCTTAGAAAATACAGCGGAATTAAGTTTTCATACCGCGGAGACGGTAAGAGCTATACGGTTCAAATAAAAGCGAAGAATAACACCGATTATAATTATTATACTTATACAATCACACCGACAGATAAATGGCAGGATATTGCAATCCCTTTTACTTCTTTCAAACAACAGGCATGGGGCCAGAAAAAATCTCTTGAAGATTCGCTGAAAGCGGCATTCGGATTTCAGTGGGAGACCATTGGACAACCAATTTCTTCGGTAAAGCTTGAGCTGGATGATTTAAATTTTTATTCTTCCGGGGATGAAGCGTTTCGCAGAAGAAGATAAACCATCCATATTATAATATAACAGCTAGAAAAGAATTGCCTGTGCTGAGTAAACCTGAAATCTGCCATAGAATTCCTTGAAGAAGTTTATTCATGGCTCGTATCAGCATTTTATTAAAATTTGAATTTCCTTTCAAGCACTAATTAATATAATAATTGATACATCAATATTGATATAAAATTCATTTTTTATACTAATTGTTGTTGTATAGTACTGCTGATTCAAGGACTATTATAACTGGTATGGTTATTGCAATATTATTTAGAACAAATTTATTTATGAATAGGAGACGTTATGTTAAAAATTTACTTATTATCGGCAATTTTTTTCAATACAATTTGTTATGGCGGAACATTTACTTATATGGGCAGTATAAAAGATATGGTCTATACAAATGAGATAACTGTCAGCAGTACTTCCGACGGTTATTTAATTAAAACTAAATCCGTGAGTAATGCAGTTATGGAAATTGAAACAGATCATGGATTTGCTCAAACGGCATGGATTCTGCATGATGGTGTAAACAATATCGAAATTACCGCAAAAAGAACGGGAAATATTATAGCTATAAGCGGTATTTTCAAAGGTAAACAATATAATAAAGAAGTTAAAATAGATAAAAGCCCATGGTACGAAGCATGGGGTAACGGTTTAACGGCATTTGCGATATCAAAGGAAAAGACTGAGGATTTCTGGTCGATCAATCCTTCGGATATAAATATGACGGCAAAGTTTAAAGCAAATAAGATTGGTGCAGAAAAAATTAATGTAAACGGTTCACAAATAGAAGCAGTTCATATTAAAGTATCCCTGACAGGATTGCTGGAATCATTTTTCAGTTGTGATTATTGGTTCAGGGCTTCTGACGGCAGGGAGGTCCTGAGTAAAATTCCCGGAGGACCGGGTAAATCTCCTGTAATAACTGAATTGATTGGAGAGGAATTATGAAAATCGACTCAATCCGGCAAAACAAAATGATTTTACTGAAAATTTACACGGTATTTATTAAATTCTGTCATATTCAGGTATCCGTCTGGTTTCCCTTGGGATCTTATTTTTTGATGCGCATATTTTATCTTTGGATTTTTCCTCTAGCCGTATTAATTTGTAATAAGCAAATGAGAATAATGAACTGACAGTCATTTTGAAAAATTTATCGATACGAATACCATAAATAGCATGCTTAATTCGATTATTTTTTAACCCAGGTTGATATAGGAATCCAATTCTCATTGTCTAAAGCTGGAGCGCCTTTCTTCCATAAACCTGAAAGTCCAAGTTCTATCGCCGCAAGATTAAAGTTCGCCATTGCGATTCCAATATCCAGGTTTTGAATTTTAATGCCTTTAAATGCGCTGTTGTAATTCTTATCTTCATCCATGTAAAATCGATATTCATAATCGGAACATATGATACGCCATGGCTGCTTATTCGAAGCGGAAGGTCCTGACCGGACAGCCTGAAGAATTTTGTAAAAAATATCATTGGGATTTTCCGGGTATTGTCCGGCATCATTATCCGAGAAAAACAAACTGCCGAAGGGTTTCCTGTTTTTCGCTCCTATGATAATGCGGACTGCACTTTCCAAGAGTCTTGGATTATCAGCCTCATAGCCGAGCGGCGTTACCGCCGGGATAACTTCCCCTGGTCGAATTCCAGATTTATCGGCGAATACGTTCCGGTTTAAATTACCCCCGAGCCAGCATGTTCCCAATCCGAGACTCCGTCGCTTTAAGAATAACAGTTTGCATGCAGTAGCCAAAATCTTCCATTGCATAATCTCCCGGGTTAACCGAACCGGTAAGGTAGATATTAGCTCCCCGGATAATTCCATACGTACCCAAAGACTTAATGTCCTCAAGATCATCTTCCTTTATTTCAATAATGGAAAAACTGATTTTATTCCCAAAAGGACCGGTATTATTTTTCCGTGTAAAATCAGCCACTTCTTTTATTATGCCCTCTTCAACTTTCTTTTCACTGTAAGTCCTCACGGAATGCCTTTTTTCAATTACTTCGAGCATAGTTCCCATAAATTTCTCCTGATTATAATTTTATACTTCAGAGGCGGATTAATTTGTCGTCTTATTTCCCCAGGGATTAAAATCCTCCCAGCCATCCGCCGGCGGATTTATACCTTTCCGGTATGATTCGATTAAAATATCTTCACATTTTTGCTTTTCAATGGAAAGGATTTTCTTATTTTCCTCCATCCACACAATCTGTCTTTTAAAAGTTTCCACAAGGGGTACTGTTGTTTTAAATCCAAGATCATTTTTTGCTTTTGAGTTATCAAAAATCGAATCGTATTGGTAGATATATTTCACTCCGACGCTCCTTCGCGGAGCTACTTTATAAAGCCAGTCCGTAGGGATGTGAATGATTTCAGGAATCGCACCTGCGGCTTTTCCCAGGGCTTCGTAAACCTCATCCCAGGTGGTATGCTCATCGCTTGTCAGATGATATGCCTGTCCGAATGCTTTCGGGTTAAGGAGGACATTGACGAATCCAGCTGCGACATCGTTAACATGGCATATCGCCCATTTTGTCCGCCCGGAATCATGCACAATCACAGGCAGGCCTTTACGGATGCGTTCGACAAGGCTATCGTCAAAAAGGATTCCACTAGCTGTCACACCTTCACCGGTTGTAAACGACGGGCGAAGAACTGTTGTATAAAGGCCGTCTTTGCCGTTCTCATTTAGCAGAATGGATTCAATCTGTGATTTGTTTCTTCCATAATCCGAAACAAAGCGGTGAGGTTCGTCATCATCGGCAGGAAGCTTTGTCAGCGGGCCGCCATACACGCATACCGTGGAACATACAACAATCTGTTTAACCCTTCCCTTGAAAGCCCGCAGAACAGACCTTGCGTTTTCCGGATCGTATGCGACCATATCTATCACAGCGTCAAAACTGTGATCCTTCATCCGGTTTTCAAATTCCTTATAATTCCACCTGTCGCCAATTATTGTTTTAACTTTGGAAGAAATTCTTTTTTCCGTAACACCGCGGTTGAAAACAGTAACATCATCACCGCGAATTGCAAGCCGGTTAACGATTGCTGTGGAAATGAGCCCTGTGCCGCCGATAATCAATATCTTCATGAATTTTCTCCTGAATCAGACAGATTTCTTTAATAATATTTTATTCGATAGGCCGGCATATTGCAAATAAAAGATGTCAAAGTATTGAGGTCAAAGGAATGATCTCATTGTCTTCAATCCCGTATACTTTAAGGGAACGGTCTTTGCACCAGTATCTTCGGAATGCCGAGGTCGTGGGGTTTTATTATCCTAAAGCTGGAAACCGAACCGATTCCCGAAGAAACCACATTGTATCCGATGTAAAAAGGGCCGTAATTGCCGGTACTGTTGGTAGCCATCCAGACGTATAGCACATTACCAAATCCGGAAGGCGGGTCAGTCACCATCGCTGTAAAATTATATGCACCGCCCTGTGAAGGAGCTTCTATCGCTCCGACATTGGAACACGCGTTATTATTCGAATCCCAGTAATAAAGTGTGGAAGTGGTTTCATTCGAAGCTGAGTATATGAAATTGTAAGAGGCACCAGCCGTTAGATCACCCTGAAGAGGAAATGACATGGAAAAATCCCCTGAATAAACAGGCTCATATTCATAGGGGTATGGATCCGGTGTAGCCGAATAATCGCTTGTATAAACAAGGAAATCTGCCAGCACGTTCATAGGAGTCAAACAATTGTCCATCAATATAACTGTAGCATAACCCGGAACTGCCGGAAGCATTTGTACGGCCGCAAGCAAGCCCTTCCTGGTGAAAAAAGTCCAGTTATTATACCAGGTTCCATATACTGTAATAGCACCGGTTAAGGGCGCCGTTCCAGCCGGAAGATTGATTTGAAGCGAAGCCCCGCTTGAACCTGTCTGATAAACAGGGGTTACTGTGCCTGAAAAAGTATACCCATCCTCAAAAAAGATGCTTGTCATAGTTGAAAGGCCGTGAAATGTCCAGGGCGTATTGGTAAAGGCGGAAAGGCTCTCGGGAGTATTGAGAAACTGGTACTGCTGGTTGGTCGGATAACGAGCAAGGATGTAATATTGCGGAGGAACGAAAAGCCAACCCGAACAGTAAGGACCCGGCGTATATGTGGAATTCTGATAGAGATTACCCCTGTCATATGTAACGTCGATGAAAAGGTAGTTACTGTTTATCTGGACAACGTTCCAGTAATGCGGCATAAGCGGTGTTGTTGTTACCACTGCGTTCGTACCCAGGCAGTAACCGAAAACATTGCAGGCATTCATGCCAGCAAGCACGCACATCGTTGAAAAAAGGAATGCCAAACCGTTGCACTCGGTCTTCCTTGTCGTTAATGTTACATACGGCGAGGGATCGAAGTCCTTCTGCGCCAAGTAGTTGTCCCAATCGTAGTATATATTTGAAACAATCCAGTCATGGATGTACTTCATTCTGAGTACGGGATCCGAAGCCGATGAAACGAGGCAGTTTACTAGCTGCGGCAGGTAGTCGGCAGGGTCGGTAAATACGCCGCTCTGGATCGATGCTGGTACGGAAGCAAGTACTGACCGGGTATCCATATTTCTTACAGCGTCAATATTGCAGGAACTCTGGAAATTGCCGGGAAGTATTGACCATTGCGCATACAGCTTTACGTTTTGAGCCCCCATGGAGAATGTGGAACCCACTGTGTACGGCTTGCCGCTTCCGTTCGCCGACGTATTCCAACCTGCGAATGAACCCTCTTCGCTGCCTGGAGGAAACAGATCCTCCGGATACTTGACGCTGACTGTCTGACCTGCTGAGTAGTAATTCGTATCCGTAGGCGCAATTCCGCCGCCCACATTTGCGTTATAAGCTACATAAACAGAGTTGGAAGTGGCTGAATTGGCTTTACTTGATCCGCCTGCGCCTCCGTCCCCGCTACTCGAAAGCAGGGGTGCGCATGAGAACAAGGTAAAAAAAGTCAGGCCTGTCACGATAGAACACGAAGGTATTACAAACTCTTTCATAAATCCCACCTTGACAATTTACTGACCTCTCGGACTATAGTCGAAAAATCCTTGGTCAATAATTACATGCATTTTGATACTTTTATACCGCTATCGATCCCGCTAAATTTATGCCGGGAATACACATTTACCGCCTCCCACACCGGAAAGTTGCCGGACAATTTGAAATTTACCAATAAAAAAGCCGGATAAGCATAGGAATTATTGACTCCATACCCCAATTTAACCTGGGTTGTACTACTGTTTGTCCAGCAGCGGGCATTATAAAACCGCCGCTTAAAAAAACTAAGGAGCCCTGCAGATATTGACACATTCCATCGGAGAAAAAACGTTAAGGTAACTTAAGTTTGTCACTGTCCCGCTCAAATCGCCATATACCAATATGTCGCCCGTCTGGTCCCAAATGACCACATCGTTTTGATTGACGCTTAATCTCCATGGAGCAAAAGCGTTATTTGTAGAATAGACGGTCTTTTTATTTCCAAGCAAGTCATATCTTCTCAACTCAAGAAGGTTGTTGGAATCGCACCGGAGCACGAAAAGATAACTATTGTTCATTCCGAAAAACCATGACTTATTGTTCGGGTAAACCGATTCGTCTTCCGTTATCAAATTGCTTATCGAATTGCAGGACGACGGGTCGAGTTGTTGAAGGAGAAGGATGTTGCTCACGACATTCGCGGTGTAAAGATTTCCTCCGCTCTGAAGGATAGGCCCTTTTTGACTCCACCATAAATTTGTAGAATGTGTAATAACTCCGCTGGATATATCCATATATGAAAGATAACCGCCCTCATTCTTTAATTTTAAAGGATTCCACCAGTAGTATTCGGAATAATATAAGAAATTGCCGATAAGAACAAAACCTTTGGAAAAATCCATACTATCATTGACTGTCGGGAAATTCCCGCTCATAAGCGTCACCGGATTATAGGTATTGAACGACCAGCTGCCCGAACTGTTGGCCGGGTTACTCCCTGAAGCCAGAATAAGGATATTGCTCGACAAGCCTGTTATCACCGATAGTTCTTCGTCATAACCGGGAGCCCAGCTGTCGGCAGTATAGTACGTAAATTGAGTTAAAACACTCTGCATAAGCAGATAACGGAGGAATGAATAGGCTTGAGAATGTACCACGACATCGTAGCCTGGATAGGTTGTGCTGCTTCCGGTGGAAATTTTGAAAAATAACATAAGGTCGCCAGAGTTAATTGTTACCTGCTGGCTTGAAATACTTGATGCTGAAGAAGACGAATCTGCAATACTGCTTGATATGCTCGTTACTGAATCTGTAAGCCCCGGTTTGTTCTGACATGCGGAAATCATTAATACTATAGAAAAAGCGATAAATATCATGATACTTCTGTCTATCATTTTTCACCTCCGATTTACAACATTACCCAATAAAGTGTTGTATAGGAATAATATACTTCTTGAAGATTAAAACCGCAATATGCTTCTTTTTTCTCCCAGAAATTCAACTTTGCTCGCCGGCAGACTGATAATGTAGTTTTCCCAATCAGTGATTAAAGAATTGAAATCCTTCCCAAAGGCGAAATTGAATTCACCGGAGAATTGACTTGAATCGTTGTTGTTAGTAAAAGCCTGTATAAAATCGACAATTTTTGCCCTTCCGTAACACAAATAAATGTAGTTCATGAAAGAAAAAGATTGATCATAAGCGACATCAGCCTCTGAGGCGGTAAGAACACCGAATGAATTCGTAGCTATGTATACCCAGTCAAGAAGCGAATTATTGGCAATATAGTTTTTCACATTATTATTAGCATTCGTAACCTGGACGCAATTACTGATGAAATTGGCGCCGGCTATCTGCGCTATGCCTTCATTAATCCAGGACGGAAAACATCCTCCGCAGAGAATATTTAAAATTTCGTTATGCATAAACTCATGCTGTAAATCGTAAACAAACTCTGTCATTGACCAATTGGTAAAATACGGCGAGATGGCAATCAAATTGTCACCAGTTGCAAATCCTCCAGGCATCCATAAATTTGTTCCAAAAAATTGCATAAACTCGTTGGAAGTGGAGAAAAATACAATTATGGGTTTATTTAACCGGCTATAGTCATTCAGGAAACCATGATCCGCTATATATACTGTGCTATCAATATCAGCAGTATAAGTGCTAACAAAAGAAGCATACTCCGGCCTGTAATTAATCTGAAAATACGTGCTCTGGAAGGATTCGGAAGAGTACGGCCAGCCGGAAGTTAAACAGGTATTGGTTATCCGGTTAAGGCTATCGTAACAATTTACAACCGTACAGCCCCGTGTGGTATTGACATGGCTTCCGTCAGGCAAGTAATCACAAATGTCGCCATTGGAAAGAATGTAAATCTTATGCCCTCCCCCTTCAACCTCCTTATAACCGTTTTCAAATATTGCATTAGTCATTCCCGATGACTGCGCAATCCAAAGCTCTTTCCATGTATTCAGTATACATACATTCATTCCGTTGGAAAAGATCAAATTTTTATTGGAATTAACATTCCAGTAGCTGATGCCCCATGAATCAAACCCGGCTCTATAATCAGTGATTCCGAATGTCTCAAAAGTAATACCTTCCGGATAGATTAGTTTATAATAATCCGAGCCGTCGCTATTTGTCCAGCGGCAATAGTAAAAACCCGAGAAGGCATGGTAATCGATCAGGCCGCTGCTATATGCTGTCAGATAATAAGAAGACTGCCAGTTGCTGATATAGGTGTAATTGCGGGAAGCCGGTTCCCAGTAATAAGCGGAAGCCGTATTCATAGACCGTCCGCCGTCGGTATAGAGGCATTTCTGCCCACCGGAAGCATTTGTATAATAATTATAATTAGTAGCGGTATATGAAAGATACCATGTGTATGCGGCATCTGCCTGGTCAAAAGATTCCCATACGGGTTTCCGGTTTGTAATATCCGTCATTAAAGGAGGAATAACGGCCTGCCGCAGTGTCTCATAATTTGTAAAGAAATAATTGTAAACGTTCCGGTCTTGTTCACAGTTCCAGTAATTAAAATTGGTGCAGTTATAGCCCGACATTGTCTGTATGACAGACAGGACAGCCGGAGGAACGGAAAATGCCGAAGAGGAAGAACCGGAACCGGCCGACGATAAACCTGACGAAGTAGAACTGGAATGGGTTGTTGATGAAGATTCGGTCTCATTCGGTCCGGGAGTGGTCATATAACAGGAATTTTCAAGAATAATGCAGACAGTTAATAGAAATAATAAAATAATTTCTTTCATATTACCCTGCTTAATTCTTAATGTAGAAACAGTTAATAACCTTCAATATTTTTATTCTAACTATCCCATTATGAATTGTCAAGAGAAATTCTAACTGATTTATCGGTTAAACCACCGGATTTCAACCCTTCAAAATTTATTTATGATTTAGATGTGCTTTTTAAAACTGAATGATCGAGTGGGCTTGCCGTTCCAGGAGAATTCGAGGCAGCCTGTTACGAGTGCGCCTGTGATATTTTCCTGGAACTGATTAGGGAATTTAACATACAATTTATTTGATAGAAAATTTTATAATTTCCAGCCTTGGTAAGTATATTCAAATTCAAAATTATTGTCAAAATAAATCGAATTTTTCACCGCCAAAGTTTTGCACACTCTTCATTGTAATAACATGCCACAAAATGTAAAGGTAATATACTTTAGGGGCTATTTTAACGTTGGTAGTACATAATTCCTGAAGAACGGTTTTATCCCCATTTTTGAAGTTCCGCTTCCGCATACCGGCCAGATGATTTGTCCGTATAATTGATATACGTTATTATTATCATAATATCCTATGCATAAATTAACGTCACTGATTCCGGGATTTACTGTCACGGAGCCTGAGTAAAGGCCTTCATTATTATTCGAAAACCAATTAACATATGTATTTGAGATATTATTACCCTGGCTGACACAAACACCATAGGCCGCTGTCATGCCGGGACGAGTACTGAAAAGCTGTAGCTACTTCCAACTTGAAGCTGACTCACTGTAGGATAGGCCTGAAGCTGGATAGTGTTGGTTCCGTCATACCAAACTGAAGGCACGCAGTCCTGTTTCAGATAACTTAACATGTCTGACTTGTTACCGCCCATCTGGACGAACCATAGCGCATACCAGCTGAAGCTCTCGGGCAAAGGCAGGTAAGGACACATTCCCAGGATCTGATCAGGCGTATAACCAACCAATACCAATAATGTCGGTAAGTCGCCATTAAACTGCGGAGCGCTTGCCCAGCTGACAAGTGTCATGTTTGACGGCATAAGCAGCCAGTTTGTATCAAGGGGGAAATGATTGAATACAAACAGGCGGGGATCCATATCAAAAAATGCTGACCAGCAATTGGTTAAAATAGTTGTATAGGCCCCATGAAAATTCACTTCTGCCCAAGTAGTTTCCATGAAATGCCATGAACCATCAATCAGTACGGCATTCCAGGCATGTGAGCCTATGGCCAGGCCGCCGATATTCGTGGTGCAATATATACTGTTAGAGTAGCTTCCATATTGATCGGAACCTGCTATAACTTGAGCTTTCAGGCCCAACCCCGCAATAATATTCGAATAAAGCGCAGAGTGACCGCCGCAATCTCCTAAACGGTTCTCGAATACAAGATTTGGATCATGGTCTGCTTCTGATATCGTACCGTTTGAAAATGCGGCCCAATCGTAGGTTATATTGTACACAATCCAGTCGTATGCCCCGCGCGCACGGTCCCAATCATTATAGGATATGGACTGGATATAGTTAATTAAGCCCTGGATACTGCCCGGTGAAGCCATATTTCTTATAGCAGAATCAATTCCGGGAAAATCGTTTGTATTTTCAGTGTTAACAGTCGTATAGACCGGAACCCAGTCCGCAAAAAGAGTAATATCAGACGATCCCATCGAAAATGTTGTTCCTGCGCAATAAACTGTCCCGGAAGCATTGGTCCAGCCAGCAAAGTTGTAGCCACTTATCGACATACCTCCTGTGTTTCCGAGAATTGTAACCTGTTGCCCATTTAAATATTTATTAGCGTCGATTGGAACGTTGCCCGCGGTTGCTCCATCAGCGTTGTATGTTACCATAAAGGTATTTGTATTAGTGCTATTATTAGAACTAAAAGAAGATAATGATGAACTAGAACTCGATGATGTAGGGCTTGTTAGCGCAGAACAAGCAGCGATAAAAACTCCCAGAGTGATAATTATACTGGAAAATAACGTAATATTTTTCAAATTCATAATAGGCTCCGTGTTTTATCCTTTATAAACATTATGAATAATTATACTGAACTTTATATAATACCTCAATAAAAGGGAAATACGATAAATTCCATGAAACTCGAAAATATTCTATTTTCGATACTATATTTAATATATAAACAATACTATTAGTGGAGAATTATCATACCAGACCGTTTAAGAGTACCTTAGAGGTCATGAGCGGAAAAAATTATTACCCCTCGAAAACCAATACATCCACCAGGAATGAACGAGAATCCGGGGGACGTTAAATCCTACCATTTTAACAAATAAAACTTATTTTTTCTGTTTTGAAACAGTGAACTTCGGAAGTGATTTGAGCATCGGCAGAATATAATTCTTGGTAACCGGCTTGAACCAGAATTTTGATGCTCCAGCTCCGCTGCCACTGACCGTCCATTGCATTATTGGCATTGCCCCGGTTCCATTCGTGAGGCATATGAATAAACCCACATTGCTGATCCCGGAATTTATCGTCACTGCACCCGAGTAAAGTACTCCATCGTTTGTCAGGCTTATCCAGTTGCCATCTTCGATTATCCAGGCGCCGCTTTCAGTTGAAAGGTCAATAACAAAGTCGTAAGTCTTGCCTGGTATCAACTCTCCATCGGAAGGATATTGCAAAAGCCGGATAGTGTAACCTGGGGGATAATATGCCATAGGCACTTGAGCCTGAATTAACCAGGTGATCATGTCAAGTTTATTCCCTCCCATCTCAGCGAATTCGCTGGCATACCAGCTGTAACCATCAGGCAGCGGAAGGTGCTGTGACATTTCAAGGATCTCATCGGCGGTATAACCGGCTGATAATAATTCACCAACGTCGCCGTTAAATACCGGTGCATTTAAATAATCGTTAAGAGTCATACCGTTATAAAATAACAGCATATTTGTGTCAGCAGGATAATGGTTAAATGCGAAAAGTCTAGGGTCCAAGTCGAACAGAGAAGGCACGAAATAAGGACAGAAAACATTGCTAGAACTTACTCCTCCCGCTCCCCAGCAGCTATCCAGGAGGTGCCCTGCGCCGTCAATAAGTACGGCATTCCATACATGGGTGACATTCGGCGACTGCCCGCCATGCCCTCCTATAACCGTGGCCTGCAGACCAAGATCTTCGGCCATTGCCATAAACAGCTCGGAATAACCCTCGCAAACTGCCTTCCTGTTGCTGAACACACCCTGAGGATCAACCTCTGTCGCCGCACCGTTATTATATGCCACATCATAGGCTATATTGTAAGCAATCCAGTCATAAGCACCTCTTGCGCGGTCCCAGTCGTCCTGTGATACAGACTGGATATAGTTGACTACATCCTGAATGCTGTCCTCGTAAGCCGCGGGAATGTTGCTTATTGCAATATCAAGGGCGGAAAAATTTCTAGATGTGCCTTCATTAGTTATAGTACCGCTATTACACCAAGATGAGTAAGTGATTATTTCATTTGAAAAAATACTCCATCCGGCGGCCGATCGGTAGACTGCAGAACAACTGGAAGGAACGAAGAACAGTGTCCCCGGAACATTAGGCCCCCCATACCATCCGTCACAATCGTTAAAAGCCTCGGATCCTAGAGCAGGGGGAGTAATCGCCTGTAATGTAACGCTGTTAAGACAACAATACGTAAATGCGAAATTGCCGATACTCATAATGCTGGCTGGAATTGTAACAGTCGGAATGCTGCAGGCCCAGAATGCATATCGGCCAATGCTTGTAACACTGGAGGGAATGGTTACACCTGTAATGCCAGGCAAGCCACAGAATGCATCATAACCGATAGAAGTAACAGGAAGCCCATTATAAGTTGAGGGTATAATAATATTCCCGTTTGTCGCTGTCCCCGCCGTTACGATGTAACCTCCGTTAGTGAGGGTGAAAGCAAGACCCGGTGTTCCGTTATAGGAATTATTTGTACTTGAACTGGAAAAGCTGCCGGTTGAGTCTGAACTGCTGCCGCCTGATGCTGAAGGTGTAACCGCGCAGCCTTGCAAAAAAATTAATAAAATTATTCCTGAAAGAATCACAGAGATGAAAAGGATGTTTAATCTGAAACTTACAAAACACCCCCACAATAATTTTATTGTTAATATAATACTAAATGACATGATATTTTATAATTTCCACTCTTGGTAATTATATTTAAATTAAAAATTATTGTCAAAATAAGTCGAATTTTCACTGACAAAGTTTTACTGGATTACAATGCCTGAATAACAGGCAGCTTCACACCGAGAAAGGCGGCTTACACCATAAAGATTCCCTGTAATGGAAGCCTGAAAAATTTTCCCGAAAATATTTTCTTAAAGTTCACTATCAGGATTGGGCTTAAAAGACAGACTCCTTATTTATTCAGTTCCTTTTCATCGGATAATACACAGTTTAAAGCCCTGTCCCATAGGACTATCCTGTATTTGAGAATGTTTACGGGGAATAATCCCAAATTTGCGGTTATTTCACCGGTAGTTCCGGGATTGGAATTTCTGCAAGCTATAATCTGTCCGTTTATCAATAAATCCGCCCTCACGGGTTTAATTGTTGAGGCAGTATCACTTTCAAGCGAATATTTGAAAGAGAATAAATTATCCTTAATTTTGAAAGGTTCTGAAATTATTAAACTGATTTTTCCGTTAAAAGGATTGAAGAGTCCTTTCATACTGATAGCCCTTGCATCTCCCCAGCCATCCTGGAAAGGATGTTTTCCAATCCGGGCATATGTATTGTATAAAAATTTTTTTGTTCCATAAAGTTTGTCAGCCTTTCGATCAAAATAAAACCAGGGTTGCTGTTTCCAAGTCCGGAACGATTGCCGGTCTCCAGAAGCCCTATTGAATCGGGATCATATCCTGCCAGCAAAGCCTCAGCCGTATCGATAGAAACCGGGTCTCTAGATGAAAGAATGGCATGCGTCATAATATAGTCAACAGGCTGCGCATAATCAAGGCTGGTTATGCCCCCGGTCGGGTTTGTCGGCCCCCTCCTGTTCCCGGTTAAACAATCCATAAGGATAAAATCATATTCACGGACTTTGTGCTGTGCACAGAGATAATCCAGAAGATTCTGTTTTTTATGCATTCCGGTCATATCCCAGTAAAGGCCGCTATGCCCCCAGCGTCCGGTATCACCTTCCGAAGCCTGAAAAGGCCTGAAACCGTAATGCAGCTTCAGCGCTCCCGTTATACCGGTAATCCCATGGCTTTTAAAAACAGGCAAGCCGATCAGTATATCGCAGTATTCGTTTGTATCCGACCCGGATTTTACGGCCTGTTCCTTTGTACGCATAAATTTCGGCATCCAGACATTAATATAATTATTCTCGTTGTCTTTAACCTGGACAAGATAACGATCCTTAAAGTATACAGAATCAAGGTTCACTAATTGAGCTTTTGACGGACCGTCCAGATAGCCGTTGCCGTTTTCGTCATAGTCAACATTAACGCCATGATCCTCTTTCCAGGCGCGACCAATAAAAACTCTGCAGGTTATCTCTTGCCGAAGGGTTTTTATCCATGGAATAGCAGGCATCCGCAACCTTCAAGCCGGCTGTTCCTTCAAAACCAATTATATCCCTGATTTTTTCAGCCATATACCGGGCAATCCTGGGGTCAGTTATCACACCCCGGCCTTTATCACCGTTTTTTCCGACATACGGCCCGACATTGTTCACCTTTATAACTACTTTATCACCCTTTTTTATGATAACCGAAAGGCCGTCCGGGCCGAGAACCTGCGAGACGGCATCATCGATTATTTTTTTCAGTTCTTCATCATCCGGTTCCGCCCGCCTGGATACAAAACCCACCCTGGAAAGGGCTGAGGGTTTGTCATACTCCGATTGCACTTTTATTGAGCCGGCTTCCAGTATGAATGCCGCTTTGTCCGATCTTTGAACTGATTTATTGCCGCAAGCCATCGTAATTATCCAGATAACTGTCATTACCGCCAATAAAATTATAAGCCTCCATCTGATTTTAAAAGATGTTTTTATCATAATCTTACTCCCTTTTAATTATTTCGGCGAAGCTTCGCCACAGAAGTATTTATACTCCGACCATCCGGAATTCGATACCCTGACCGTCTTTTTTGAATTGATGTCATAGCAGTAAAATTGAAAAATACCGCTCCTGTTTGAGAAAAAAACAATACCTTTCTCATCCTTTGTAAACGCCGGGTAAAGTTCGCAGATCGAACCCGAAGGCTTTGAAATTACAACGGCATTGGATACTACCAAAGTCTTGATATCTATTTCTGCAGTAACAAGCGGATGCCCCGTATAGGAAAAATTTCCCATGACGTATCATATTCATAAGTTATACGGGTTTCACTCGGGGATAAGTTCAGACGGGAAGGAAGCGCGTCAAGCAGGTAATAAAAATTCATCGGTTCATATTTTCCTATTTGACCGGGGCTTGCTGTTAAAAGATACATAAATGGTGGATGATAAAAACCTTTACTGTCCGGTCCGCTATTCTCAGTCCCTCCCCTTCCGCTTGTTGTTATTATTCTTCCGTCCCTGGTGCAGGTGCATCCGAACTCGCTGTATTCCGGGTCGCTTATCAAAAGTTCATCGCCAGGTTTGGAGTTAGGCGTTGTACGATAGATATGACAGCGCTGCAATTTGTTATCATAGCGGTTGATAATAATATAATTGGATTCCTCCCTCGACCAGGTAGGGTTATAATCGGTAAATTTGCCGCTTGTCAGCTGGCAGAAGTCCGTCCCATCGGGCCGGACAATACAGATGGCGGTTTTCCAGCGGCTTATATCAGGCCCGTTGTTTCCCGTTATCCTGAAAAAAACAATCCACTTCCCGTCCGCCGACCATGATGGTTTGTAATCGGGATGCCCACTTGTAATGGGCTTTCCTTCAGGCTTTCCAAGGACATTTACGTAAATTTCGTCATTCATTGAATAAGTCCCGGTTAAATCCGGCAAACCGGGGTTTGACACAGCGTTATCAGGGACAATTGCGGCATTTCTGCCGGCGCATCCTGTAAGCAGGATAGTTCCTAAAATAACTATCAATCTTAAATAAAATAATTTCATAAATCCTCCTCTTTCCTGTTTACTTGGGCGTTGCTTCACCGCAGAAATACCGGTAATCGGCGTATTTATTAAAAGAAATTCTTGCCGTCTTTTTTGTTTTAAATTCAAAACAATAGAACTGATGCCTTCCTTCCCGGTTTGAGAAATAAACGATTGCATTTTCATCGCAGGTAAATGCGGGGTAGAGTTCCTCAACATCTGCTCTGGAACGAGAGAAAACCAGTGCATTTGATATTATAAGTTTTTTTATATCAATTTCCGCGGTTACAAGAGGATGCCCCTCGTATGAGAAATTTCCCCAGGATTGATCGTATTCATAGGCTATCCGTGTTTCTCCCGGTGATAAAGTCAAACGTGAAGGTAACGCATCCAGTTTGTATTGAAAGTTCAACCGCTCGTATTTCCCAATTTTTCCAGGTTCAGTGGTCAGAATATATATGAAGGGCGGGTGATAATACCCGTCATTATCCGGGCTGAAAGAAAACATATAGCTGTAATTGTTCCCGCCTCCTCTTCCGCTGGATACAATCATACGCCCGTCTTTCAGGCAGGAAAAACCAAATTCACTGTATTCCGGGTCGCTTAGAAGAACCTCATCCCCCGGGTGGGAATCTATTGCTGTCCTGTATATAAAATTTCTGTTCTTTTCGGGATCAAAACGGTTTATAATGATGAAGTTTGATCCTTCCCGCGACCATGTCGGATTGAAATCGGCAAACTTACCGCTTGTTAAGGTACGTAAATCGGAACCGTCAGGCTTTATTACACAAATGGCTGTTTTCCATTTCTTTATTTCCATACCGTTGTTAGCTGCAATACGGAAAAATACAATCCATTTTCCGTCCTGCGACCATGACGGTTTATGATCGGGGAAACCGCTCGTTACCGGTTTTCCTTCCGGATTACCGAGGCTGTTGACATAAATTTCATAATTAACGGTATATGCCCCCCGTAAATTTACATTATTAGCGGCGGTTGAATTTTCATCAGCGAAAATCATGCGGAAAATAATTAATGAAAATATAAAGAAAAGTATAGGCTTCATAATTTCCTCCCAAATTTTTTAATAATTAATATTATAATTCAAGAATATAGTTATTCAATAGGAATTTTGGACTAGTATCTGTTAATTTTTGAATAGGAAATATGGCTCATTAATTTAAATACTTTTAATTTATTTTGATTAATTCAAATTCCTCATTATAATAAATGAAATTTAAGTTCAGGCTTTGCAGAATGAGATATTTATTATTCATTTTTTATCTTCTTTCCTATACAACTGGATTTGCGGCTTTGACCCTGACGATTCTTTTGTTTTTAAAGTTCAGGATTCAGGCGGTGCTTTATTATGTCATCTGGCTTGTCGCGTTCACGGGCATTCTTATTTTCGGTAATGTTGAGTATTACCGGATTACCATTCTCTTCCTAGACGATACTTATAACAGCTTCTGGACAATATTAGCACACCACTTACTTTACTGTATAATGTTTTTAACTATTCCGCTTTTCATATTCAGGTTTCTGAATATTACTTTTACTCTTTTTCATAAAATCGTTTTCGGTGTATTGTTTATCTATTTAATTTTAATCATATTCATCCCCTATTATTATACGGGAATAAAGGCAGAGGAGGCAGTGGCCTTTGGTTTTAAAACCCAGGTCTGGTTTACTCATGGCATAATGCTTTATCTATTTATTATTTTTCTTATTAATTATAAAAATATAAAAATCAAGCAGAAAAAAATTTTTATGTTTACGCTTATGGCTTTGTATATTATTTTTGCACCGGCCTGGATTATGGATTACTTCTGGAATTTCAATTTCCAGAATTTTTTAAGGCCCCTTTCATCATACAACCTTTTTTATTTTATCTGGAATCTCTTAACAATTATATTTTTGTCAAAATATCTCTTTTTCAGCGAGAAGCAATTTTCCGAAGAAACAGTTTCTGTTGATTTTACAAGCAAGTTTGGGATTACACCAAGGGAAAAGGAGATTATCAATATGATCGCCAGGGGCTATACAAATAAAATGATGGCTTCGGCTTTGGGCATCGCTGTACTTACAGTTAAAAATCATGTCTATAACATTTATCAAAAAACAAAAGCAAAAAGCAAGATTGATTTGATAAACCGGATAAATCAAAGAAAACAAACTGCCGAATCCAGGATTGTATCGATATTGTCCTGATTTGCTTGTATCATGAAAGTCACTAGTTAACGCTTGATTTTTCATTTATTTTATGACATACTATTTTCAATATAAGGGATGGCATATGAATACTTCTTTAATTGATAAAAAAATGGATGAAATTAAGCTGCTTCAAAAATACATGGAAAATAAAATATCAGATTCCGCGATTGCTGATTTTTCCAAGGCACTTAAGAAACTTAAGGGCTGGGACACATTCAGAATCAACCCGGTCGATTTCTCACTAAAGAATAACCTTGAACCTGGCAAGACTATCGATTTATTCATTTATGGCGCAAAAACCGGACTTTTTAATTTCGAACTGAGCCTTTTATGCCCTTTATGCGGTGGCCGCGAACATAGCTATAATTCCCTTAACCAGCTTGAAAAAGAATCATACCACTGCTCACTTTGCGATGTTGACGTTGAAGTCCTGGCCGATTCCCATCTTGAGATTTCTTTTACAATACCGCCGGATATCAGCGGTTTTTCTATCAATCCCTTTGTTTCTCTTGAAAACTACTGGTCTTATTATTTTTCATCATATCTAGTAATGCCCCCTGAATTGCAGTTAGTGTGGGATGATCAGCCTAAATTGAGGTTTGCTGCAATCCCGCCCGGAAGGAAAGTTTCTGTAAAAATAGGTCTTCCGCTTGTGAAAAAACACCGTTTTGTTTCTCTGAACACGCATTCGATTTTCAGGGTTAATATGCTTGGTAAAAAGGACGGACTTGTGCATAAAATCCAATTGAATCATCTGGAAAGCGGTTTTGACAAAAAAGAAGAAACCATTGAAGGCTGTGCAGGAGTGGTCAATATTACCAATAAATCCGGTAAAATGATAGGCTGTGTTTTCGCATCGCCGGATTCAAATCATATTCAGGAGGTTGTAAAAGAATATCCACCCTATTTCAAGCCCTTTGTGACCGGAAAAATGATACTTAACAACCAGATTTTCAGGGACCTTTTCCTTACGGATAATCTTCCCGATGACCTGTCACTTAAAATAAACGATATCACACTTCTTTTCACCGATTTGAAGGGTTCTACGGAACTTTATGATAAATCGG
The DNA here is from genome assembly GCA_963783575.1 of uncultured Spirochaetota bacterium. Taxonomy (GTDB): domain Bacteria; phylum Spirochaetota; class Brevinematia; order Brevinematales; family JAOACQ01; genus CAWEAK01. The sequence continues at coordinate 193,892 of CAWAOD010000015.1, forward strand.
GGGATGTTTATGCTTATAAGCTCGTCCAGCAGCATTTCAGAATCCTTCAAAAGGTAGTGCATGAGCATGATGGCGGAATTGTAAAAACTATGGGAGATGCCATAATGGCATCTTTTAATACACCGTATGATGGAATAAGCGCCGCTTTTTCCATGCTCTAAGGAAATGAATATTTTCAACCGGGCTGTGGGCGTAAAAGAAAATCCGATCGGATTGAAAATCGGCCTTCACCGCGGAAACGTTATTGCAGTCAAAGCCAACCAGACGCTTGATTATTTCGGGCAGACCGTGAATATCGCCGCACGTGTCCAGGGACTCGCCGGGTCCGGAGAGATTTGGGCCACGGATGATATTATGAAAGATAATAATACAACCGGTTACCTTAAGTCTTTAGGCTGCACAATAGTTCCAAAAGAAGTCGCGCTCAAAGGAGTCAGCAGCCATGTTAAAACCTATTTATGTTATATATGAACGATGAACCATGCTTGTAATGAGGCTGGCATTTACATCTATGTTAAAGAGATAACATTTTATAAATATTATTAAGATTAATTGTTTGGAGGTTTTCATTATGTTAAAATTCAACAAAAATCGGCTAGAATACATTAAATTTTTTATAGTTTCTCTGCTATTTATTTTTATAAATAGTACAATCATTGCAGCTTCGGTTTCTACAGACACAAACCAGGGCAAAGCAGTTTTTATCAACCAGGTGGGATACCTGCCGGATCAACAGAAGTGGATTGTTGCATCAAAAGGAGGCGATGAGTTTACGATTGTGAATGAGGACACTAAAGAGGTTGTTTTCAGGGGTAAACTTGAGAGCTTTGATGACCAGACGTCTGACCGTGATGTTTTAAGGGGAGAATTTACTCCGGTAAAAAAGCCGGGCAAATACCATGCCGAGGTAAAAGGAGCCGGAAGTTCATATGTTTTTTCCATCGGAAATGATGTTTACGATAATTTATTAAAAGATTCCTTAAGATTTTATTTTATACAGAGATGCGGAATAGCTCTTCAGGATCAGGAAACAGGTATCAGGCACCCTGTCTGCCATTCCGAAGACGCATATATTGCCCGGGAAGACGGTTTTCACAAAAAAATGGACAAGGTGAACTCAACCGGTGGATGGCATGATGCCGGTGATTACGGAAAATACTCCACAACCACAGCCGTTACCGTGGCGCAGCTCCTTACGGTTTTTGAATTATGGCCCGAAAAGTTTTCCGACGGGCAGTTAAATATCCCCGAAAGCGGCAATAAAATCCCCGATATTCTCGACGAGGCAAAGTACGGCCTGGACTGGCTTCTGACAATGCAAAGGCCCGACGGAGCAGTTTATCACAAAATCGCCGGAAGGTATTTTCCCGGGTTAAGTACTCCCGATTTCGATATGCAGAAGCGTTATATTTATGGAATTTCCAGTTCCGATACCGCAAAATTTGCAGCGGTTTCAGCCATAGCCTCCCGTGTTTTTGAAAAAATCGATCCTGATTTTTCCGCAAGGACAAAGAAGGCCTCGTTAAAGGCATGGGACTTTTTAAGCAGTAATAGTAATTTTATCTGGGACCATGACGATTTTGACGATGAGGGGTCCGGCTCTTATTTTGTCGTTTCGGACTTTAGGGACCGTGTTTGGGCGGCTCTGGAAATATCAGCTATTTCTGGTGATCCGAAAATAAAAGGATGGATTGAAACAAATCTAAACGATTATTACCCGAACGCCATAACCTGGCGTGATGCTTCTTTACTGGGATTTTTGCACTACTGGAAGTCAGCGGACGCGGATAAAAAATTTAAAGATATGATCGCCGGGAGAATTGCATCTATGGCGGACAATTACATGAAATCATCAGAATCCAGCGGTTACCGTTATTCCCTTTCATTCGACAATTTTTCCTGGGGCTCCAATGAAGACGGGTTGTCAAGCGGTATATCAATGATACTTGCCAACTATATTAAGCCGACGGCAGGATATTTAGCCGCAGCCCAGGCTCAGCTCGACTTTATTCTCGGGCAGAATCCTCTTTCAAAGTGCTTTGTTTCAGGTTTCGGAAGCAATCCGTTAAAGAGCCCTCATAACAGACTTACAGCTTCGACAGGAATTACATTTCCCGGTATTCTGGCCGGCGGCCCGAATAATAAATCGGAATCCGGAATCGAACCCGCGGGAAAGGGTCCGTTCAGTTATACCGATTCCCAGGGCGCTTTTTCTTGCAATGAACCTGCAATCGATTACAACGCGGCGCTGGTTTTTGTTGTTGCAGCTTTTGCAACAGCGAAATAAAAAAACCGCATACCCGCGGCAGTAGTACTTTCATACCTTCCTTCTTGAAAAAGCACCGCCCGAGGGGACGGGTCATTTACGGGAAGAACGCTGCGAAAGAATGTGACTTTTGCGTTCCCTCTGCGCAATCGTTGCGCTGCCGAACTAGCGTTCGACTGTCATTATGACTAAAGGGTGGATTTTATGGCGCGTCCTTGCGCCTAATCTGGCTTCCCTATTTTGTAAAAAACCAATTAACAACGGGGGTAGGACACCCCTTGATAGCTTTTGTTTTATAATAATTTCAATGCAGTACGTCAGTACTGCAAACGCCACGATGGCATACGGGCACGCCGGCGTCCTGCCGGCTCGCAAAAGTAACATTCTTTCTCCACTTTACTATCCCGTAAATTTTTAGAATAAAACAGCCGGGATATTGTTAAACAATTCTTTTGTTATCAGCAATAGTCCGAAATTACCGGTTCTTTCGATTTATTGGCCGGCTGTTCAAAAGGATTCTTTGATAAAAAAATTAGTAATCAATAGATGGAATATTTGTACCCAATGTAGCTTGATTTTCACATATTAAAATAATTCTTTTATGATTAATAAAAGTCTGAATTTGAGGGTTCTTTCTGTTTTTGACCTGCTATCTTGACAATCAATAAATTAAAATGCTATAATAAAAATATTTATGTCCGTTGACCGGAAGTTTTATTTATTTTTTTAATAATATTTGCATTACGGAAGTCTGAAGCCTCAATTATTACAATTATACCATAGAATTGAATATTGGAATAATCGATCACCAGTCCGTCGTCTAACTCAGTATATGCGCTCCGTTCTTCGCCTACGCTTGGGAAACGTTAGGATGACGCGTTCAGCGCAAGGGAGAAGATAAATACTTATGGAAGAACTCAAAATAGTCAAAATAAATGATAGTATTCATCACATATATGAGTCATTAGGTGTTTATTGTACATTGATAGTTGGATCAAAAGCTGCTCTATTAATCGATACAGGTTTCGGGTTTGGTGATATTTTAGGTAAGGTAAAGACAATCACTAATCTACCAATAAAGGTAATAAATACTCATGGACATGTAGATCACATTCAAGGAAACAAGTTTTTCGATGACATAATGTTACATAAAGATGATAGCAAACTAATAAAGTTTCATTCATCATTTCTACTGAAGTTATTTATCTATTTTGCGGAAAGAAAGAATCTGAATTTTGAAGAGAAAAAGAATACATCAAAGTTTTTCCAGAAAAACATCCAGAAATTAGAGTATGTAAGTGACGGTTACTTAATTGATCTTGGAGATAGAGTTCTGGAAATAATACATATGCCGGGACATACCCAAGGTTCTATTTGTATATTAGATAAAAAGGATCGAATATTGTTTTCTGGAGATTCAATCTCAAATGATATTTGGCTGTTCCAAAAAGAATCAACTACAGTAAATAAATTTATGGAAAGTATGTCAAAAGTTATAAAACGGAAATCAGAGTTTGATGTAATTATATTTTCACATTCATCTGTACTATTTAAAACAACAATATTGGAGAAGATACTCAATTGTGTGAGGAATATAGATATTCAGAAAAGTTATAGTTATAATTTTCATTTAGCGGGGAAGGCGCTAGTATACAGTGAAGGGTTTGAAAAAATGCAATTAAAATATGGTTACAAAACATTTGAAGAATTTCAAAAACATGCAAATGAATTCGATCAAAAAGATATAGCAGATGGTGAATTTGTATCAATAGCATATTCAAAGATAAAATTAAGCTAGTGCTTAATTGCGTAAGTTAACGATAGTATTTCTTAATTGAGAACCTTTCACTTCCCGTTTTCTCCACACAAAAGGTTTTGCGGTTTCAGTGTATGCTTTAACAAATGCATCTATTGCTTCTCTCAATTCTTCCGTGTTTTTAAAACTGGCGCCTCTAAGAGCTTTTCGGCTCATAATACCAAACCATATTTCCACCTGATTTAACCAACTTGCCGAAGTAGGCGTGTAATGAAAAAAAACATTCTTATTCCGGGATAACCATTCATCGTTCTTTTTGTGAATACAATAATTGTCTAAAATTACATGAATTTCTTTATCTTTTGAAACATCTACCACCACTCTATCCATAAACTCAAGAAATTCAATACGTCTTTTGTATTCAGTAGTTTGGGTGTGTATTAACCCTGTAGCTACTTCCAGCGCAGCAAATAGGTTCAGCGTTCCATTTCTTTTATATGTACTTTTGTATCCTCTTACAATTTTTCCATTATCCGTCTCTACATAGCCGGTTGTCCTTTCCAACGCTTGAATACCAGGTTTTTCGTCTACAGATATAACCAATGCATTCATCGGCGGATTTAAATACAACCCAATAATATTTGTGGCTTTTGTCGAAAATTCAGGATCAGTGCTGACACACCAACTTCGCTGTCGGGATAAGCAAATTCCTTCTTTTCTTAAAACCCTCCATACCGCATGCGTTGATGTGTTTAAATGTTTTGCTAAAGCCGGACCATCCCAAATTGCCTGCCCGATAGGCGGTGTTTTTTCCAGAGTTTCTAAAACTTTGTCCCTGAAATTCTGCCCATATATTTTTGGCTTTCCTGACCTGGGCAGATCATACAATCCATCAATTCCTTTTTGCTGAAATCTTTTTTTCCAATCAATAACCGTATTTGGTCTTATGTGAAGGTCAGCCGCAATCTCAGATACATTTTGTCCTTTCAGGCTATTGACAATTATTTTCGCCCTCTCTACAAGTCGCGCTTCCATAGTTCGGCTTCTCACCCAACTATCAAGAATAATTTCATCCGCTTTGGTGCATGTTATAACTTGCGTTTTCTTAGACATACAACCTCCTTTTTTATGTCTAAGATTATAATTAATAACGCTTATTATTGCAATTAAGCACTAGTTGTTAATTATCCTAACAACTGCTTTAGCCTGACTCGCCTTCGGCTCGCAGGTTAAGCAAATGTTAGCTTGGCGAAAAATACAGAAGAGGATTTTTTAAAGTATTCGACGTATGGCACGGCACACAACGTCAATGTAGAATAAGTCTAATTTAAATTGCAGTTTTCTTCTCCATCCGGTTCCAAAAATTTTTGTTTGCCTGATAGCGCTGATTTTCCTTAAAACAGGCCTCAAATCTAGCAATCTACTTTTTTGAAAAAGTGCTCCCAACCTTAAGATTAAAGAAATTAGATTGCTTAAATTGCCCTCCGCAGCATTAGCACCATTTCTGTGCGACATAGTGTTGCTCGCAGAACTGCCGTTCTGCACTGGATTATTGTTTTTAAGAAGATTTCATGAAGCATCCGAGGGCTCACTGAAAATCAGCATAAATCTTAAAATGTTTAATAAACAGTATTTTATTGGTGTCATATCCTATTTTATAGCAATGAGTTATAAATGCAATTAGAAAAGGTTGGTTATAGTTTTCAAATTTCAACTCATTTTTCAGTGAACCCGTCCTTGCTCCCTTGGTTACTTGGCTTCACTCCTAATTAAACAATATTTTTATGATAAATAATTAGCTGAAATTAGTGGTTCTTTCCGATTATTAGCTGGCTGTTCAGGGTATTGGGTATAATTCACAAGTTTGTGGAAGAAAGGATATAGCTCTTTAAATAATGACATTTGACAATCAATAAATTAAAATGCTATAATAAAAATATGTCTATCCGTTGATCGGGATACTAAAAGTTTAAAGTTTGATATTTGCTAAGTTTTGTACTAACTTAGTATATTGCAAGTTAAATGCAATTTGCTGCCAATCAGATTTAAGGAGTAAACTATGGCAAAAGTAAATTTGGATGCATTAATTCCAAGAGAAGATTTTGAAACAGAAGAAACAATGAAACCGGGTAAAAAAAAGGAAACTATTTCTATAGAAGATTTGAAAAACGAATCTTTCTTTTTACCATTCTTAAGAAAACCAGACTTTCAAAGAGAAACTAATGAATGGGATGCAGACAGAATATCTCAATTTATAGAAAGTTTTATACACGGCGATTTAATACCTGCTCTTATTTTATGGAGAAGCTCAACAGGTTTTATTTTTGTAATTGATGGCGCTCATAGATTGAGTTCTTTAGTTGCCTGGATAAATGATGACTATGGAGATGGAAAGTCTTCGAAATTATTTTATGATGGTATAATTCCTGAAGATCAAATCAATATTGCTGAAGAAATGAGAAGAACTATTAGAAAGGGAATTGGAACTTATGAAGACTATAAATTAGCTCTTACTAATCCAGATAAAGTTAAGCCTTTTATAGTCCAATTATCAAAAAACCTTGGTGCATTAGCTATTCAACTTCAATGGGTTGAAGGAGATGTTAAAACTGCTGAAACATCTTTCTTAAAAATTAATCAACAAGCTGCACCTATTGATCCAACTGAATTGAAACTTCTTGAATCAAGAAGAAAACCTAATTGTATTGCTGCCAGAGCTATCATTAGAAGTGGTAAAGGTCATAAATATTGGTCAAAATTTGATTCTGACAATCAAAATAAAATTCAAGATATTGCTAAGGAAATTAATGAGATTCTTTTCTCACCAAAACTTCAAACACCTATTAAAACATTAGATATTCCAATTGGTGGCAAGTTATATTCTGCTCAAACTTTACCTTTGATTTTAGATTTTGTTAATATTGCAAATAACATCAAGAGTGACTTCAAAGACTCTTTAATAGATGATGAAAATGGTAATGCAACAATTGAAATTTTAAATAAAACTCGTAAACTTGCACAAAGAATTAATAGTATTCATCCATCTTCTTTGGGATTACATCCAATTGTGTATTTTTATTCTCAAGAGGGTAGGCATAAAACCGCTTCGTTTTTTGCAACAGTTTCATTTGTTATGGATCTTGAAAAAAGAAATAAATTTAATGATTTTATAAAAGTAAGAGAAAATTTCGAGGATATTATATTAGATTATGATTATTTAATACAACAAATATTTCGGAAGTATAGGGGTGCAATTGCAAGTTACCCATATATAAAAGCATTCTTTTTAAAAGTAATTGATCTTTTAAATCAAGGTATTTCCAAAGATAAAGTAATCGATAATTTAATATCATTTCAAGAATTCAATTATTTAACTTTATACAAAGAAAAACAAGATATATCTACAAAAGACTTTAATACAGAAAGAAAAAGTGCAGTTTATATTAGAGACGCACTAAAATCTGCACCTAGGTGTAAAATTTGTAATGGCTATCTTCATAGAAATTCAATTAGCATAGATCATATACAAAGAAAAGAAGATGGTGGGCTAGGAACTATTGATAATGGCCAAATTAGCCACCCATACTGTAACTCAACCTACAAAAATTAACCCGATTGGATGGAAATGGATTTATAAAATAAGCTTGCTAATGTGCCCCCCGCAGCATTAACGCTATTTCTGATTGAGCTTTTATTTGATTCAAAGGAAGCTCAATATAAAAATCGTTGTTATTCCCATTTAATAATAAATCGATCTGTTCGTATTTCGCGGACAGGAAGTTCGCGACCCGAACGCAGCCCGGACTGCAAAGTGAGGTTCTTTAATTATTGGAAATGATAAACTAATTTACCAGGGTAGCAATAAATGAAATTCCCATACCTGTCACAAACAGATTTCCCATAGGGGGAAATAGAAGTTAAACTTTAATGAAAATTCATTAAAGGATGGCAGGAATGGTGAAAAATATTATGTATCAGGACATAAAAAAACTGAAACTTTTGGGGAAAAGTAAAAATGGTGTATCCCGGGAACTGTCAATAGATATTAAGACAGTCCGGAAATATTGGACTATGAACGATGCTGAATACCAGAAAAGCCTGATGGAATTCTCTTTCCGTGAAAAAGAATTCGAAGGAATAAAAACAGACATATTGAAAGTATATGCAAAGAATGATTACATCCGGCTGAATATGTCTGCTTTGTATGACTATTTATTGGAGGTAAAAGGCAAACTACCGGCGAATGAAAATACGATGAGGAATTTCGTACATTACCTGATTGAAAGCGGGCAGCTTACCTTGAATGAAAAGCGACGGTATTACACAAAAGTGCCGGACATGCCATATGGAAAGCAGCTCCAGCTTGATTTCGGTCAATATACCGACAGATATGGCAGAAGGTATTACATATTTGCCGCGGTGTTATCCGCCAGTCGTTTTAAGTATGCGGCCCTCCAGGAGAGGCCATTCCGGACAGAAGACCTGATCAATCATCTGTTGGACTGTTTCGCATATATGGGCGGGATACCGCATGAACTTGTCATCGATCAGGACTGCACGATGGTTGCGAGTGAGAACTCAGGCGATATCATCTACACGAAAGACTTTCAGTATTTCATCGGGGAAATGGGTCTTAAATTGTATGTATGCCGGCCTTCAGACCCGGAAAGTAAGGGAAAGATTGAAAACGTAGTCAAATTCATCAAGCACGGTTTCTTCTCAGTCCGGGAGTTCAACAGTTTAATGGAAGCGGAAGAAAGCCTGATGAAATGGCTGGAAAGAAAAGCCAACGGGAGAATATCCCAGGCTACAATGAAAATACCACTGATAGAGATTGAAACGGAAAGACCATATCTCCAATCTGTCAGGAATTCGATATTCCGTAAAGACAGGATAGGAGCAAGGGAAGAGCGCAGTGTAAGCGATAAATGCCGGATCGCAGTTGATGCAAGCCAGTATGATATTCCCGAAAAATACAGGAACGGTTCGGTGGACATCTACAAGACGGGCAGTCGGCTTTTTGTCTTTGACAGGATAACGGGAGAGCAAATCGCCGAATACCGGCTTTCAGTGATTCCGGGGCAGATTGTAACCAACAGGGCAATGATCCGGGAAATGGGAAAGAGTGTGCAGTTATTGAAAGAAGAAGTAAGCGGGTACTTTGATATTCCCGGCTGGAAGGATTTTCTTGAATGTAATTTCAGGAAGTTCAATCGTTATGTAAGGGACCAATGTCTTTCCGGAAGAAAATACTTCAGGGACAAGATAATTGATACCGGGAAGCTTACACAAGCGATCTCAAACTGCCTGGAGAGTGATAGTTATTCCATGAAGGATTTGTGGGATAATTACCTGAACTGTTTTATAACAGAAAAGGCAGAAATACCCTTGAATGTTGAAAAGATTGTCAGGCCTTCAGTGAATCCTGAACACTATCTTGAAGTAGCTAAATCAGACATCGGGAAATACCAGAGTTTCTGTGACTCCATCGGGGGCCGGCAATGTTGAAGATAAGAGAACAAATCATAACTGCGCTTACAACTCTCGGGTTGAAGGGTATGATAAAACGGATTGATGAGGAAATTGGTGAGGCTGAAAAGGCAAAAGAGTCTTATCTGAGTTTTCTGCAGAGGCTGCTTTCTCTGGAATTGAATTATAGAGTGGAAAAACGTTTTCAGCGGAATATGGCAGGAGCACACTTCCCGGTCCGCAAAGATGTGGAAGGTTTTAATTTTGAAAAAGTGAATGGAATATCTAAAATGGATGTTTCACAGCTATTGGATTTCTGCTGGATTGATAATCATCATAACCTGTTGTTCTTTGGGTCTCCGGGGCTGGGGAAAACGCATCTGGCAATTAGTATCGGAATCCGGGCAGTTGAAAAGGGATATATTGTCTGCTTTGAAAGGATGACTACTCTCATTAAGTTTCTGAAAACGGCGGACATCCAGAGAAGCTCTGCTTTCAGGCTGAACCGGATGATGAAGTCACACTTATTAATCATTGATGAGATAGGTTACACGCCTATCGAAAAGAAGGAGGCAAATCTATTCTTTAGTCTTGTAAGTGAATTGTATGAAAAGACATCGATAGTGATAACATCGAATAAGGGATTTCAGGATTGGGCTGAAATGATGGGAGACCCGATTATGACAACCGCTCTTCTGGACAGGCTTTTACATCATTCAAATATTTATAACTTGAGCGGAGAATCTTACAGAATACAAAATTTGAATAAGGAGGTTGAGTAACCATTCTTGCCTCCTCCTATGGGAAAAACTCCCGTGGAAGGGGTGGGAAATTACCCGAGTACAGGTATGGGAAAAACTCTTGACATTTCCAATTATGAGAAAATCTTTAATAAACCTGGAATAACAACACCTCTGTATAAACCGATTGCTTCACATGAAATGGCGTTCATGCGAAGGGGACGCCTTTTTCTTTGATTACTTTCTTTTTCCGCGGCCTTGTCTGTCGAAAAACTATAAAAAGAGAAAAAGCGATTTTCTATAACATTCGGATATCACATTTGATTTCTAGGATATCCGAAAATTAATCTCATATACAATTTATTATAGCTTAAATTACATAATTACACTCCTGTACCATTTTATATCATTCTCATATACTCAATCCTTTGCATATTACAGCCTGAAAATATTTTCCCAAATTATGTGAAGTGGAATTCCAGAGCCAATCCATTTCTACTTTTTCTTTTCCACGATAATAGGTTTGAGAAAAATCTTTCTGCGTTTTAAGGTTGGCAAAATTGTGTTCCTTTCCAATTCTCTTGCTGTATATCTTTTGCCCTTCATCACTTCTCAATTTATTAAGATAACTGTCGATTTCCTTTCTGTTCTCTAACTCAAACAGATTGAAATTTACAGTCTTTTGGTTTCTGCTGGGATTTATGTTCGTATAACATTCCTTATTATTTTCACATTCCTTACATTGTGATCGATTATAGAAAAAGTGGATTTTGCCTCTTTTATCATCAATGTATCCTTTGGTATTTAATCCACCACAGCACTTTAACCGATACTCTCTGTTATCACCTTTTATGATTTCAAAATTCTTTCTCTTTTGTACCTCTTTCCCAAAATCTCTCTCTTTTATATCAATATAGCAATCCAATCCTTTTTCTTCCATTTCCAGAATGTCTGTCATATTTTGAAATCCCGAATCCAGCAGGTACTTACTTTCCTGCTTTACCCCCAATTCCTCTTTAAGCTTTTCCACTTCCTCAATCATGGGTTTCGCACTGTATTTCTCATTCAATTTATCGTTTTCACAGCTTAGTATTATGTCATTGTTACTGATCATCATTCTTATATTATATCCCTGAATATATCCGCTCTTGTCAGGCCCCAATGTAAGAGAGCTGTCGGGATCGGTTAAATTATAATGATCTTTGCCTGTAATGGTTTTGTCTCCTTCTTTTAATCTTTCTTCTTCAAGCATCTTTTGATAAACTTCCACCTGTTCCATCACTCTGTTGTAAAGCTTTTCCTGACGTTCTATACGCTTTTTTTCAGCCATATACTTTTCTTCTTCCAATTCACCACGATTTAGTTTCTCATCTGTCTCCAAACTCCTTTTAACTACTTTGGTTGCCATTTTGCGGTAAGTTCTCATCACTTTGTCGGCTCTTTCCCTGGTCATCGTCTTTGACTTTGATGCATTGGCTTTGATTTTCGTTCCGTCCCCCACAACTACATCCCAATCAATCTCTCCTATGTTATTTAATAAAAAAAGAATTGTCGCAAACAGATTTGTAATTTCGTCATCAAACTGGATTTTAAAATCGCAAAGCTTTGAATGATCTATGCTAAGACGGTTTGATACATACATAAATCCTATGTGGGTTCTGAGAAGATTTTCTACCTTGCGGCTGGAATGGATTCCTTGCAAATAACCATAGAGAATCGCAGATATAACATCTTGAGGATGTTTCCCTTTCCGCCCTGTTTCATCATTGGAATAATATTTATCAAACCTTTGTATATCAATGTATTTCGCCACAAACTTTTTTAGAAGGACTTCACGGCTGTATTCATCGAATTGTTCCTGCAAATTGATGGCTAACAATTCTCCCTGGTCTAGATTTCCTCTCTTATATCTCGCCATTGTCTTTCCCCTCTTTAATTTTGCAACTAACTATTATATCATATTTTCGGATTTTTCGACAGACAAGGCCTGGAAAAAGAAAGTAATAAAGCCGCATTGCCGTGCTTTACGGCAAAAATTTATAGTTTTTTTATATAAACAAAGCGATTTCCCCAACCGGTTTCCGTTCTTTCATCCCTGAAGGTTTGTAATCCGGTTTGGGATAACCAAGCGGGGTGATGGCAAATACCATTTCATTATCTTTCAATCCCATGGCTGAGGCCAGCAACGGATATTGAAAAGCTTCAATCCAGCATGTGCTAACTCCTTCCGCCGTAGCAGCGAGAATAATATGATCCATGGCAATTGCAAGATCTGTTTCCAGAGAATTGTAGCCGTCGTATTTCCTGACCCAGGCCTTATCATGGAATCCCTTAACAATCAGAATATGCGGAGCATCTTGAAGCCATGTCCGCTGGTAGCATTGTTTGATTTTTTCAAGTATTTTCGGGTTTGAAACAACTATAAACTGCCAGGGCTGCAGATTAACGGCAGAAGGTGCAAACCTCCCCGCCTCTATTATCCGTAAAATGATTTCGTACGGAACCTTCTTCTCAGGATCATAATTTCGAACGCTAACTCTTCGTTTTACCAGTTCAAGAAAATCCATAATGTTACCTCCGGTGTTTGGCGCGGAACATCATTGCGCTCCATAGCTTATAATTAGCTTAAGGTAATCAATGCCATACAGTACAAGTTTCAGCACAAGCCCGAAAACAAGACCAGCAACTATCGCGGAGACTATGTCTGTCCTCATTTCGACTTCCTTCTCCTTTTTTACGGACAGCGATACAATTTCAATTAATATTATTGTGATCATAATAACAATAACAATAGTTACAAAAAAATAAAACCTGCTTATTTTTTCTGTTAATCTGTAAGCCTGATCGGAAATGAAATAGACAAAAGCTGAAATAACACCCCTGTAGACAGATTCAAGATATTTTATTTTATTTATGCCTTTTATAAAAAACGGAAAAAAGAAAATAAATAAAACCAGAAAAATCATACCGATTGAAATTCCTGTCAATAATTCTGCAGAAAGAGTCCCGTTTACAATACCGATATCCTGGTTGATAAATTCGATCACGTTGTCGAAAAGATGGAAATAATATTGAATAACATATAATCCCGCCAGTAAAACGGCAAAAACAATAATTGTTATAAAAATCCTCTTTAAATAATTAATCACTCTCGGCATAATTTCTCCCAATATATTGTATTATAATTATTTTATGTCAAAACATTGAAATAATCAAGAAGGATGGGCTGCAAAGTATAAAGCTTGATTGATTTTAGGAAATTATAATATTGATTATACTGCATTTAACTTGATTTATTATTTGATTAGATATAGACTTTTAAAGTAAGTTAATACTAAAATAATTTACTCATATTTAGTATATTGAGAATCAATAAATTGTGACATAATAAAGCACATCAAAAAATCAAAAATCTTCGGTTAAAAATTCTATCAAGATTACGGGGGTAATTTCTGATTAAATTGCATGAATTAATAGACAATATTTTAGGGACAAAAATTATCCAACCGGAGAATAAGCATTTTTATACTTTAATCGAGAACAGCTCCTTATTCGGTTTCTGGGGTCACACTTTATTCATCTTCATCCTTGCCTGGATAGGAATTAAACCTCTGGTTTATTATAATATCTTCAGTTCTTTTATTTATATGATCTGCTATTTAATCAACAGAAAAGGCTTTCATTATTCAGCGCAGATTCTTGGATCTTTAGAAATAATATTTCATGCATGGCTGGCTGTAATTTTGATCGGCTGGAGCAGCGGTTTTCATTATTATATACTTAGCATTGTTCCAATTGCCCTGTTTTCTCCGAAAAGAAATTTTTCATTCAAATTGATTATTGTTCTTTTATTTTTTGCCTCTTATTTAGGATTGAATATTTATAGTAATTTTTCAATCCCAATATACATATTAAATAATATAATAATCACCGGATTCAATTATATGAATATTATTGGTATTTTTTTGATTTTATTTCTTTTAGCTTATTTTTATTATAAAACAGTAAGGGAAACCGAAAATGAATTAATACAGACAAATAAGCACTTTGAAGAACTCGCAAGTATTGATTCTTTGACAAAGCTTTTAAACCGGAGATCAATTTTAGATATCATCAAGAATGAGGAAATCAGGTTCAAAAGAAGCGGGAAGCCTTTTGTTATTATGATTATCGATATTGATGACTTTAAGCGATTCAACGATCAATATGGCCATGACTGCGGTGATTTTATACTGAAAGAATTGTCGGTACTTTTAAAAAACCTTCTCAGGGAGCAGGATTTCATATCCAGATGGGGCGGGGACGAACTGCTAATATTGCTGACCGAAACAGAGATCGATAGAGGCTTTCTAATTGCTGAGAGAGTGAGGCAAAAAATCTGTAACGAATTGTTTTTGTATCATGGCATCGAACTTCATGTAACAATAACTTTCGGAATATCTCAATTAGAAAGCCATTGTGATGCCGACCAATGCATAATCAAGGCGGACCAGGCTTTGATCGAGGGTAAAAAAATGGGTAAAAATATTGTTATAAAAAAGTAGTTTTATTAGGGATTTTATATCCCCAGGATTTCTTTAATTACTTCTCTTCCCTGTTTTAATTCGATTACTTTTGAATGGTTAATTTTAAGCTTTTCCAATCCGTTCAAAGCATGGTATTCAGGTATTCCGGAAATTCCGCTAAGTTTTTCGGCGGCTAAAATTTCATCCTTAACAGCAGAATCTCCTGTTAGGGCAAAATATACGGCCTGATTGAACTTAAACGGAGAAGCAGTCCCGCAGATAAAAGCCGGGGTAAAATCGCCTTTTGACTTTTTGTATTTTTCATAAACGGAAACACCGACCGCAGTATGCGGATCAAGAAGATAACCGGTTTTTTCAAAGGTTGTTTTAATCTGTAAAAATGTTTCTTCTTCTGTTGCAAAATCTCCGTAAAGAATATTTTTAAGACGCTGACGAGTGGTTTCATCTACCTTGAACTGGCCTCTCTCAGTAAGTTCCTGGTACCACCGGTTTATTTTCAATGCGTTGTGATTTGTGATTTCAAAAAGAAATCTTTCAAGGTTAGATGAAATCAGAATATCCATAGACGGACTGGAAGTTTTGAAAAATTCCCTCTTTCTATTATAAATTCCAGTATTAATAAAATCAGATAGTACATTATTTTTGTTGGATGCGCAAATGAGATTTTTTATCGGAAGACCCATTTCTCTCGCGTAAAACCCGGCCAGAATGTTGCCGAAATTACCGGTTGGAACGACCGTATTTATTTGATCACCGGGCTGAATCTTATTACTGCGGATCATCTGCATATAAGCCCAGAAATAATATACGATCTGAGGTACAAGCCTTCCCCAATTTATTGAATTCGCCGAAGACAGGTCAAAGTTTTTATTATTAAGATACAAATTGAAGGTATTATCAGCGAAGATATTTTTAACCATATTCTGGCAGTCGTCAAAATTCCCTCTGACACCGACCACGAATGTATTTGATCCTGATGTTGTCAGCATTTGCAGTTCCTGAACCCTGCTGACGCCTTCCTTTGGGTAAAAAACTATTATCTTTGTACCGGTAACATCTTTATAACCTTCGAGTGCGGCTTTACCGGTATCTCCTGAAGTAGCGACAAGGATTACTATTTCTCTGTTCCTTTTAAGTTTCTTTGCTCCAGCAGTCAGAAAATAAGGCATTATCTGGAGCGCGATATCCTTAAACGCCGCTGTAGGGCCATGCCATAGCTCAAGCACCGCTGTTTTTTCATCAAAAAAATTTAAAGGAGCTATCAGTTCATTATCGAATTTATCCTTATTGTACGCCGAGGAAATAAAAGATTTTATCTCTTCTTCATTATAATCTTTGACGGTACCGGTCATAAAAGGTTTTAAAATGGAGTATGCCAGTTCTTGATAATTCAAGTCCTCAAGGGATTCCATTTCAATTCCGGGTATTTGTTCCGGAATAAAGAGGCCTCCACGGGGTACCATTCCAAGGACTATCGCCTGAGCGCTGCTGACAGTATCATAATTACCCCTGGTACTGATATAATTCATTAAATTACCCTCAATATAGTTCAAACATTATTATAAAAACAAAACGGCTAAGAGTAAAGGAAAATTGATTACTCATTACTGTGTGTCAAAATTATTCGGAGTATTTTTGAAGCCCTTGTTTAACAAACATTTTTAATATTCCGATGAATTAATAGAAATTGCGGAATAAGGTTATTGAAATATGAAAATGAATTTACCGGTAATTTTATTTTTAATGCTTTTATCTAATCCAATTTATACCGATTCGGATTTAAAAAGTATATTTTACTCAAATGTGGTCAGTATAGCTGAAAAAGCTATCGGTATGACTGAATTGCCGGTTATTAAAGGGGAAAAATTCCGGCCGGATTGCATAGGTTTCGTGAGGTATGTTTATTACAGGGCGGGACTTGATCTAGTGAAAGTATACGGGAACGGCCGCGGTGGCGTAAGTTCGCTTTATGACGGCCTGGAGAAGCGGGGACTTGTTTATACCGGGCGGCTTCCTGAACCGGGGGACCTTATTTTTTTCGATAATACCTATGATGTCAACGGGAACAGTAAATGGGACGATCCGCTGAGCCATATCGCAATAGTTGAAGCTGTCGGAAAACACAATACTATTTATTATATAGATTATTCAAATTCCAGAGTCAGCGAGGAAAGGCTTAATTTAAGTTATCCTAATACCCATGCCTTCAGGCAGGCGGACGGCAAATATTTTATAATAAATTCCTTTTTAAGAAGGGACAGGGGTGAGGGACTGGAACGGAAAGATTATGTTTCCTCTTTTTTTTTCAGAGCTTTTGCTCATATCAGGGTTAACAAGCGTACCGCTTGATCGCTATGAAATCCAATGAAGGATATTTGTCAGATCGAAGGTCACTCACCACAGAATTAATTATTCCAGCATTTTTCTTTGTATTCTGGCTGACTGTTCGGGATCCATCAGGGACAAAAGATAAGATACAATTGACTGACGGCCTGTTTCTGTCGCCCTGGTTTCCATGCGTTTGAGAATATCTATAATGAACATATCATCCTGCTTCTCCAGAATCTTAACCGCATTTTGAGGCGGCATGCCTTCTATCCAGGCCGCTTGCTGATCCACCTGAACATCATAGGTTTCTTTTTTAGCCTTTTCTTTTTCAAAATTATCTATCATATTCCGGGTATTTTCGCGTTCTTTAGCGACATTCTCTTTTTCGATCAGGATATTCCTGGTTTCTTCCTCGAGCTTCTTTTTATCGCTTTCAAAGTTTCTGATCTTTTCATCAAGAATTTGTTCTTTCTTTTCAAGTTCCAGCTTTTCCAGGAGATAAGGGTCTTCGATCTTTACCGCATAAGCCTCGCGTATGAAAGGAACGCTGCTTAAAATCTGCTTGTAGTCAATGATCTGCAGCATATCCAGGATGTATAAGGATAGAAAAGCAAGCCCCAGGTTGATTAATAATAAAAAAAGTACCCGGTTATTTCGGTTCATACGGTTCTTTTCTCCGGCAGTTTATTATTCGAAATTCTTAAATTCATTATAATATTTCAGGACCTGTTTAACATAATTTTGTGTTTCATCGTACGGCGGAATGTCGCCGTATTTGTCCACAACTCCCGGTCCGGCATTATATGCGGCCAGGGCAAGGTTTAAGTTATTATTGTATTTATTCAAAAGCATTTTAAGATATTTAGTGCCGCCGATAATGTTGTCATGGGTATTATAAGGATCGGAAATCCCCAATAATCCGGCGGTTTCGGGCATTATCTGCATAAGCCCCATTGCTCCCTTCGGTGAAGTCGCATTATTATCATATTCCGATTCCTGTTTTATAACGGCCTTGATAAGTGATCTGTCCACGCCGTAAGTGCCGGAAGCTTCCGAAATTGTGTTTGAGATTTCGGTATTTTTATTCTCGGAACGCAAATTTTGATACAGAAGTTTAAGCATTTCCTCGCTTTCTTTTTTATTTCCGATCAGCCGGTTAATTTTGCCGATATCGCTTCCGGATAAGGAATCGGTTTCACCGGAATTATCCGCTCCTTGTAAAGAACCGTTTTCATCAAGTACCTGCTTCAAAATCTCGTTAAAAGTCTTTTGATTTCCGGAATTTTCATTGTTATTATCTTTAATTTCCGGTTTAAGACCTTTAATTTCAGAATTCTTCCCTAGTGATTTAATTTCTTCTATCCTTGCGCCGATTTCTGATATCCGGCCGATTACGCCTGAAATTCCTTCAACCATATTCCCCTCTTTCTGATCTTTTTATTAATTTTCGGAATTTATCCCGGCCCCTTTATTTTTTATGTACAGATTCTTTCCTATTTCATCGGTATCTTTTTGTTCTTCTTTGTTTGCTTCTTCTTCATAGCGCTTGACAGCTTTATCCTTTAGCACTCCAACAGCTTTTTTATCCCGTTTTAAGGCTGCATACTTTTCAATATGTTCCTGCATTATTTGACGTTTTTCTTCTATTACAACATTGAGTTTATTTATGGCAAGATCGGAATTTCTGATAAACCTGTCATAGGATTTGAGATTTTCAAGCAACAGCTTATTTTTATTTTTAACAAGTTCCTGTCTTAGATTATTCAGGCCGTTGAGGATTTTTTCTTTTTTGTTCAGTTCGAATTGATAAGCTCCGCTGGCCTTTGCCAGCTCGATTTTTTCCTGATCCTCTTTTTTCTGGCGGATTTCAAGCAATTTTTGAAGTTTGAATTCAAACTTCCTCATAATTTCCCCTCAACTTATTTTACATTATTTTATTCCATAATTCCAGTAATTGAGCAATTTCCATCAAATTGATTCAATCATAAAAAGCTAAAGCTTTGTATTATAAGTCGGTTAGTCTTTTGGTTTAGCAATATTTTATTTTAATATAACTAAAAGACTAACTGACTAGCTGTCTTTCAACTAATACATTACCTGCCGAAATAAAGCCTTTCTGCCAATTCTTCCGGTAAGCCGTTCTTAATAATCTTTTTTGCAGCCTGGTCAACATTGTATTGAAATCGGTAAAAATCTACGCTGAACTCAATATCGTCAAATACGCAGAATGAGGAACGGCTGTCTCCATCCCTGGGCTGTCCGATGCTGCCCGGATTTATCAGATACGAGCGGCCCGGTATGAGTTTGATTTTTGAATTTGCCTCATAAAAATATCGGCCGTTATCGTCAAATATTCCCGGCAGATGTGTGTGCCCGAAAAAACAGATGCTTAAGTTCAACTCATTTATTTTTTTGATTGACTGCGTTGCAGTCGAGCTTCTCAAGATATATTGATCGGGATTGATTGGCGATCCATGTACGGCTAGGCATTTATTATCCAATACTGCCTGTTCTCTAAAATTTTCAATGTATTTTTTTTCAATATCATTCAGGTGGTTTTCGGTCCAGATTATTGCTTTATAAGCGATTTCATTTGCCTTCATTCTAAGCGAAGGGTTTATAATCATTCTTTCATGATTGCCTGATAATACAATATCGGCGTTTGATTTTACATATTCAAGACACTCAGAAGGAGAAGCCCCGTAACCTATTATATCTCCCAGACAGATAAGCCTGGCATCAGCTTTCTTTAAATTATCAATGACATTGACAAATTCCGATAAAGCCTCAAAATTCGAATGAATATCGCTGAATATAATATTTTTCATAAGATTATTATATACCATTTTTCATATTTTTGCCGGTTAGCACCTTAAAGGCCTTTATCACACTTCAAAGGATTAAATCCCGGCGCAATATATCTGTTAAAATTTCTTGTATAACTGGCCTCGAATATTTTACCTATAAATGGAATTTGCTCCAGTAAAAAGAAAAACCTATCCAGAATATAGAATTGTAATAATATCGCGATGAGTAATATTAAAAAAAAGAGTGCCGCATCCGCAATTATTGTAAGAATTGTACCTAGAAAACCGGATATAAGGATATAAAAAACCGGCAGCAGCCTGAAACAAATCACAAACAATGCGATGTTTGTTGTCATATGAAGTATCAGCCTGAGGGTTGAAACCTGAATTGCTTTCTTGGGACATAAATTTATACAGCGATTGCAGTTTTCACAGTTGAAATTCCAAAACGGTTTTTTATGCAGAATTCCTTTTATGCTGATAACGTTTGCCGGACAGCTTTTTACGCATATTCCGCAAGCATTACAGTTTTTATCCGCAATGTAAATTTTTCCGAAAAACCTTCTTCCTATGAGCCGAAAAGAACTGCCGCAAGCCAGGTCCATAATGAATTGAAGAATCCGCACTTAAAATAATCTCTTTTTTGATTAATAAATTTTTCAATGAATGATTCAATCTTTAAATCGCCTTTTGTTATAATTTTCCTTGATTCATTGCTGTCGGGAAGGTTTGAAACCTGAATCCAGTTATCCGGGTATTCCGCCCCGCCGGTAAGGAATACTTCAAAATGCCTTCTTTGAAGCATTCTCTTCACCTGCCGCAACGCCTGCATGGAATGGCCGCCATAAGTTGCTGCTACTGCTGCTTTAACACCGTTTCCATCTTTTAGTTTACTGATATATCTTTTTACAATAACAGGCGCAGAAAAACCAAGTACCGGGAAAGCAAAGATATGAAAATCATATTTTTCATCAGGAATTGTAATATCTTTATTAATAGAAAGCAGTTTTACATTGTATCCGTTCTTTATCAAAGATTCCCGGATAATTGTAACGGCATGCGAGGTGTTTCCGGTTCCGGAAAAATAATGTATCAAGATCTTATTCATTTATTTCCTTCCTTCAGACCCTCAGTTTCCTCAGTGCGCCTTTCTATATTCTTCTTTATGAAAGGTACCCGGTATATTTCATATATATTGTATATCCTTTATATTTTAATTGTAAAGTATTTTCATTATTGATTCAGCGGTAAATAGATCTACTCTTTAGTAACAAATTTTGATTTTATTGCAAATATAACCTAAAATTATATTGTATTATCAATTTTTCAGGAGACTATTATGATATCAAAAAGGGCGCTAAGAGTAGACTCTTCAGGGATCAGGAAAGTATTTGAACTTGCAGAAAAGATAGAAAACCCGGTAAACTTCAGTATCGGGCAGCCTGATTTCGATGTGCCTGACTTATTAAAAGAAAAAGCGATTGAAGCCATAAAGAAAGGTTTCAACCGCTATTCATTAACCCAGGGGATTAACGAGCTTCGGGAAAAAGTGATAGATCATATCCAGAAGACCCGGGGAAGAAAGTTTGAAATGGATGAGGTTATTATTACTTCAGGGACTTCCGGCGGATTATTCCTTGCCCTGATATCATTATTGGATCCCGGAGATGAAATAGTTTTCTTCGATCCTTATTTTGTTATGTATAAGCATCTTATTAATTTAATAGACGGCAAACCGGTAATCATCGACACATACCCTGATTTTAAAATATCGGAAGACAAGCTCAGAAAGGCAGTTTCAAGAAGAACAAAAGCTATAATTATCAATAGTCCGAATAATCCGACAGGATATGTTTACTCCAGGCAGGACATTGAGACAATAATTAAAGTCGCTAAAGAAAAAAATATTCTGGTCATTTCCGATGAAATCTATGACGGCTTTGTTTATAACGGAGAATTCCGGAGCGCTTCCATGTACTATGATAATGTTTTGATTTTGGGAGGTTTTTCAAAGACATACGCAATGACAGGCTGGAGGCTGGGTTATGCACTCGGCAACAGGGAATTGATTTCCAGAATGATTATACTTCAGCAATATTCCTTTGTTTGCGCGCCGACACCGTTTCAATTCGCCGCCGTCGCTGCGCTTGATACCGATACAAGCGCTTTTAATGAAAGCTACCGTAAGAAAAGAGATCTTATCTTTGATGGATTAAAAGATAATTTTGAAATTGTAAAGCCGAATGGGGCATTTTATATTTTCCCGAAGCTGAAATATGGAAAAATCGATGAATTTGTCGAAAGGGCAATTCAAAATAAAGTGCTGATTATTCCGGGAAATGTATTCTCCGAAAAGAACACCAATTTCAGGATTTCATTTGCCACAACCGATGAAAAAATTAAAGAAGGTGTGGAGATATTGAACCGAACGGCTATCAAATATTATGCTGAATACAAATGAAAATGATTGACGATTTATATAAGGCTTAAAGGATCTAAAAATGAATTTTAACCGAATTATTCAATTAATGATTATTATTTCGACTGCGGTCATTTTTAATGCTTGCAGTAATAAACCGAACTTTATGAAGTATGATGTAGTTTTCTACGCCCCATTAGGTACTAATATTAATGAAATAGGAAACAATATCCCGATTTTACAAACAATATATACAAATGAGACTGATTTTTTTGTCGGGGATTATATCGATGTCCCGACAAGCTTAAAGATTTTCAGAAACAAGGTATATATTGCCGATAAATATAACAACCGTATTTCAATCTATCCCCTAACCTCGTCGGCCGTATCCAATACACCGATACTCTCATCCGGCGACGGTTATAGTTTCGGAACTCCTTTCCAGGTATTACTTAATAAATACGGTGAAATTTACGTACTTGCATCCATTTCAAATTATAATTATAATTATTTGACAAATGAAGGAGTTATTTCAATCCTGGAACCTTCAAACCAGGCAACAAATTACAGCCAGTATTATATATATAAATTTTCCGCGGACGGAAAATTTATATATGAAATCGGCGAGAACGGCATACATTCCAATCCGATGCAATACCCTGAAAGGATCGATATCGATCTTTTCGATAACATTTACGCTTATTTCAAGGATTACGACAGCGATATCGAAGAATGGACCGTGAAAAGATTCTCACCGTCGGGAGAATTAAGTTTTGAATTCAACACAAAATATGTTTCTGCAACAAATGTCATGGATGACAGGGTATTTCTTGGAAGGATAAACGATGTCTATAACCTTAAAAATGATGAAAGGCTTTTAATATACAGCGATAATTATGCTATTGAGAAAAAGAACAAAACAAACGGCAATTTTGAACCCATTGTCACACCTGATGAATATTACCGCTCGCTGGATGTATATAGTGTTCTGCAGAATGCAATAACAAAAAATATTTTTACATCGAAAAAATTCACCGATGAATTTATTAATATCACAAAGGATGATATTCTTGTTTTATATTCCTTTGACGAAAAATATTCCGGTATCAGGTTCCGTTTTATAGATATCGGCAGCAGTGCGCGTAAAGATGAAGTATATTATGCGCCTCCCATCCCGCAGCATTACCTTCATGTTAAGTACTTCGTGGATGATAACGGTCAGATATACAGCATTATTATAAAAGATAACTTATATTACTTAATTCTTCAGTGGAAAAAGAAAGTAAGCAAGGATCTTTCATGAAAATTTTATTGGGAATAACAGGCGGTATTTCCCTGTACAAATCATTGAATGTCACCCGTTTACTTGTAAAATCCGGGCATGAAATTCGTGCTGTAATGACTGAAAATGCGGCAGGAATGATCGATCCGATTCTATTTAAAACCCTTTCCGGCGGGGAAGCATATGTTAAGGATTTTGATTTCAGAGAACCTTTAGCTCATATCCGTTTAAGCGACTGGGCGGATGTTATGGCTATTGTCCCGGCAACAGCAAACACGATCGCAAAAATCGCAGGAGGCATTGCCGATAATCTTTTAACCTCAACGGCCCTGGCTTTTAACAAAAAAATGTATGTCTTTCCTGCCATGAATGTGAAGATGTATGAAAACCCGGTAACACAGGAAAACCTGGATAAACTACGTTCCAGAAAAATAGAAGTTATCGAACCTTTCTGCGGAGACCTTGCCTGCGGCTATTCCGGAATGGGAAAGCTTCCTGACGAAGATTTCATATTCGGGTATATCACCCGGGATGCCGATGAACCGCTTAAGGGGAAGAGTTTTATTGTAACTGCCGGAGGAACAATTGAAAAAATCGATCCGGTCAGGTACATATCCAATTTTTCATCCGGCAGGATGGGAATTGAAATCGCGAAAACTTTATTCAGAAAAGGCGCCGGGGTTCTTTTAATATATGGAAATATTTCTATTACCTTACCATCCTACATCCGCTCAATAAAGATTCAATCAGCCATGGATTTACTTGAGGCTTTAAGAAAAAATTTGGCTTCATATGACGGACTTTACATGGCCGCCGCTCCTGCAGATTTCAGGACGGATAGTATGTCAGAAAGTAAGATCAAAAAGTCCGCTGAGCTGAATCTTCACCTGGTAAAAAACCCGGACATCTTAAAAACTGTATCCAAGGAACTTAAAGGGAAGCTGCTTGTAGGGTTTGCGCTTGAAACGGAAAACCCTGTCGATTCCGCGGCCGCAAAACTTAAAGAAAAAAACCTTGATTTTATAGCACTGAATATCATAAAGGACGATTTTAACCCGCTTGGGAGCGATTTCAATAATATAACATTGATATCCAGGGACGGTACTATTAAAGAATTCGGTGAAAAAACCAAGAACGAGACAGCCGGTCTTCTGGTTGAGGAAACATTAGCGGGGCTGAAATGACTGTGCTTGGCATCGACCCTGGTCTTGAAAGGCTGGGATATTCTATCCTGGAATTTACAAACAGCGCCATTCTCCCACTTTCTTACGGTTTGATCTCAACGGATAAAGATACGGAAAAATCCCGGAGGCTTTTTCAGATATACAGCGATCTGACATCATTAATAGAGAAGCATCGTCCGGATTATATCTCTGTCGAAACGCTGATTTTTGCAAAAAATGTCAAAACAGCCCTTATTATTAGTGAAGTCAGGGGCATCATACTTTTGCTCGGGGCTCAGCATAACCTGGCTATTTACGAATTTACACCGCTTGAAGTTAAAATGTCCCTGACCGGTTACGGCCGTTCATCAAAATCGCAAATTCAAAGCGCGGTAAAGCTCATCCTTAATCTACCCGAAATCCCAAAACCCGATGATATTTCTGATTCAATCGCCATAGCTATCTGCGGAGGCAATACTATAAACTTTAGAAATAAGCTTAAACAGCCGTCTAAATAAATTCTTACGCAAAATACAGGAGCATTTGATGTTATTACCGAAAATAACAAACCCGGCTCATAAGAAATTATATCTTGCCCTGCTTTTTAATTTTCTTCTTTTCGGTACCACGATGACAGTTGTCGGCGCGACAGTCCCGCAAATAATCCGTTCATACCAGTGGAAATATACAACTATGGGAATTCTCCTGGCCTCCGGTTCAATAGGCTATTTTATCTCCGCATTAATCGGCGGGTTTTTGATAAAAAAACTTGGGCCGAAAACAATTCTTTTGACAGGCCTTATCCTGGAGTTTTTAAGCCTGTTTTTCTTTATGAGAACACCCGGTTTATTGATTAATTTTATATTGTTCTTTTTAATCGGCATAGGTCAGGGCTGCGCGGAAATTGTGACAAATTATCAGGTTATACTAATGGAAGACAGGGGCAACGAGGGAAGACTGATGAGCCTTATGCATTCCGCCTTCTGCCTTGGCGCGATTCTGGCTCCGTTTGCCGTCGGAATCGTAGAAAAATTCTCAATTAGATGGATGGTAATATTCACCGCTGCCGGAATTTTAATATTTCTGGTAACGATTTTATTCACCTTCCTGCCGTTTATAAAATCTTCCGAAAAATCTATTGGGCAAAATCATAATAAAAAAACAAGCCTATTCAGTCCACTGCTTTTTATTTTATTCATAACAATACTCTTATATGTAGGTATTGAATTAGGCGTTTCCAACTGGATATCGGAATATTTTGTCAGTATAATCAAGACACCTGTCCAAACCGGGGCCTTTATGGTTTCCGTTTTATGGCTGGGAATTTTCGCCGGAAGGGTTCTGATATCGACTTCTTACCGGGGAAAAAGGCAGGAATGGCTTTTAACCTGTCTGATTCTATTTTCCTGTTTTTCTCTGGTTTTTCTTTTATTATCCAGGTATGAACTTCTATCTATAATTGCCGTATTTTTAATCGGCACAGGATATTCCGGTATATACCCAATAATTACCTCTCTTGTAGGAAGACACTACAGAAGCCCGGAAGCGGTTGGTATACTCGCAACAGGAGGCGGATTGGCTCATTTTCATTTCCATTCATTATCGCTTACATTGGGGACAAGGTTGGTTTAAGGGGCGGCTTTATTTTTACTTTGATCGTCGATTGCATAATTTTGTTATTATCAATAATTGTAATTTTAATTATCCGGGGAAAAATTGATTTATCTGAGGGTGATAATGAAGTTTAGTCAATTTTAAGGGATTTCAGATTCCACCTGTAACTCAGAGATTATCATAAATTTGATTTATATATTGGTTATAATTAATATATTTAGAACCTAATAATGGCAGCAAATCAGCAATTAAAAATCAACAGAAATCATAGAATAAAAATTACTGTTATTTCAACAATTAAAAAGATTAATAACAAATTCAATTGTCATCAGGCTATTATGAATAAAATAACCGGACCTTTCTTATTATTAATCTTTTTAACTTTATTATCTGGCTGTATCAATCCACAATTCAAAAAAAATATGCCCCTTGCCATTAATGGTGTCATCGACTGCAGCAAATGGAATTTTCAAAATGACGGCCCGGTTGAACTATCAGGGCAATGGGAGTTTTACTGGAATCAGCTGCTTTCTCCTGAATCGATCTCAACAAACTCTGTCATAAATAAATCATATATCCGGGTTCCGGCTTCCTGGAATTCTCAATATCTCCATGGAACAAAACTCCCCGTATTCGGTTGCGCCACTTACAGGTTAACAGTTAAGCTGCCCGGGAATTTTACAAATAGTATCGGTATTAAAACAGAGGACATCAATACAGCCTATAATATTTTTATTAATAAAATTTTTATAGGTTCAAAAGGGAAAGCAGGAATAGATAAAGAATCTTCAATAATGGGTTTTAAGCCAAAATTATACCGGATTGAATATACAAACGGTGTACTGGAGATTGTCCTTCAGGATTCAAATTTCTTTGACAGATTAAGCGGTATAAATAACAAGATTTTACTGGGAGATTATGAAACCCTGCATTGGTCCTGGATAAAAACAATCCTTTTCGATTTCTTTATGTTAGGAAGTCTGACAGTTATGGGATTATATTACCTGGGCCTGTTTATTACAAGAAAATTCAAGGAAAAATCGCTTTTCTTATTTGGGTTATTCTGCCTGTTAATAGGATTCCGCTCGATCATTGCAGGGGAGAGGATTCTTGTCGATTTTATACGGCAAATGCCCGCCAGCGTTTACTTTAGGCTGGAACTTTTGACAATATATCTAGGATTCCCTGTTTATATTATGTTTATAAGATCTATCTTTTTTCAAGAATTTTCTGCTAATATTTTCCTTATATTTCAGACAATTGCGGCTATTTTTATTATCATAATGGCATGCCCGATACAGATTTATTCATATTCCCTGCCGATTTATCATATTTTCATTATTATCGGGGCAATCTATGTTTTTTATATAATTCTATTAGCTGTAAAAATGAAACGTGAAGGTTCCATAATCATTTTATCAGGAACAATTATTTTGTTTCTCTTCGTACTGAATGACATCTTATATGCCAATAAGATAATCGATTCCATTCTTGTGACTCAATATGGGCTTCTGATTTATGTTTTCCTGATGTCATTTTTACTGAATGTACGTTTTTCAAGAGCCTTTACCGCTGTTGAAAATCTTTCCCGGAGCCTGAAGGACTATACAGAAAATCTGGAAGAAAAGGTCCTTGAAAGAACAAGCGAACTCGATGAAGAAAAGAATAAACTGCTTCAACAAAACCAGCTAATGCTTGATGAACTTGAACTCGCCAGGGTCATTCAATACCAGTTCATACCTAAAAAAAGCCCCGGTCCAAATATCGGGTATTTTTATAAGCCCATGCATCAGATCGGCGGTGATTTTTACGATTTTATACAATTACCGAACAGCGAAAAACTTGGTATTTTTATGAGTGATGTATCTGGACATGGCGTTCCTGCCGCTCTGATTACCTCAATGCTTAAAAGCTTCATTTTACAGGCCGGTGATAAATTGGAAGATCCTGCGGATCTTTTATTCTATTTAAATGAAATGCTTTTAAACCAGACAGCCGGGAATTTTATAACAGCATTTTACTGCATTTATAATAAGGCAAAAAATAATCTGTTTTACGCAAATGCGGGGCATTATTCTCCCTATATGATTGAGAAAGAAAATATTAATTCCCTAAGCGCAGCTAACAGGGGTATTCCACTGGGTATTATGAATAACGAAGAGCTTAATAAACAAAATAAATTATACCGGAATGTACAAATATCAATTCAGAAGGGAAATAAACTTATATTTTTCACCGACGGATTAACTGAAACTATGAATATCCTTAATCCCGAATTAAATTTTGAGGAAGAAAAGCTGAGAAATATCTTACTGGCTTATAAAGACTTTAGTCCCCAAAATTTTGTCAACAGGATTTACAGTGATCTGGTAAAATTCCATGGAAGCGATAGTTTTAATGACGACGTCTGTATTATCTGCCTTGAAACCTGAGTATCCATTTTTATCAAATAATTTAATTTTGACAAAAACCTGTATCTATATTAGTATATTTGTCTTGTAATTTATTGTTTCCCTTACAATATCGTTTTCAGCACTTGTATAATAATTATCAAGTAATATTATAAACATAGGTTATCCAGGAGGAGTGTCCGAGTGGTCGATGGAGGCAGTCTTGAAAACTGTTGTACCGCAAGGTACCGGGGGTTCGAATCCCTCCTCCTCCGAAAATTTATAATCTAATTTATATTCAAAGTCCACACATATAACCCCAAAATTCTTAAAGAAACAGAGTAAGGGATTCGTATGCCATCGCAGATGGCACGGATCACTTCCAGATAAACACAGATTCGCCAGATAAATGTAAAGATTTAATCGGCAAAGAATCATTTCACATTTTCACCCAAGCCAAGACTCCCATTAAAGGTATAACCCATTCTTTTTTTTCTGTATCGTAAAGCGGAACACTTTTGATAATGCCCCAATAACACCATGGAATATTATGATCTTCAAGTTCCTGGCGGACATATGCCGTCCAGTTGCTCCTGGAGGTCATATTCGCGGCATCATGACAGCAAAATTCCCCCATCCATAAGGGGCGGCAGTTCATTTGCCCCCAGTAATATACTGAAGCCAGAACATCATGCGTGGCTTTTACGCCTGCCGGATTTAAAAGCGGGTCTTTGACATTATTGTAACTGTCGATCCAGTTGGAAGCCCACTCAGGGATTCCTTCGGCGGGAATGACGGGATTTATTGAAGGTCCCGGCCAAACGATGTTGGATGTCCTCGTAACCGGGAAAAGATATTCGGCCCCCTGGAAGCAAAATAAAAATGGGTAATAAAAATGGAAGGTAACTATGCAGTTTGTTTCTTCATCCGGGATCTTCAGCCCGTATAAACCATCGGGATTGGCCCAATCGGCGGCCGAAACGATAATAGTATGGGTCCCGTCAATTTTTCTGATTTCCCTGATAGCGTCGGAGACGATCTTATTCCATATAATTACGGTCAGTTTGTCGTTCGGTTCGTTAAGAAGCTCATAATAAAGGGTATCGGGATAATTTTTATAGTGCCTTGCAATCTGTTTCCATATCTTAATAAAACGGTTTGAATTTTCGACAGGGTGTTTGTTTATTTCTGTATAATCCTGCATATCGATGACTACCCGGAGCTTTCGTTCCAGCATCCAACCGATGACCTCATCCACCCTGTTTAAAAAACGGATGTTTATTTCAAAAGGGCTGATATATGACGCGTGAACTGGCCAGCATATCGGTATGCGCACGGTCTCGAAACCTCCGTTAGTGATCAGGTCGGCATGCCATTCCTGAATCTTATATCCTCCGGTCCATGATCCTTCGTCCGGTTCGGCGTTAAGAAATGTCCCCAGAGTAGTCCCTCGATCGAGCGCTTTTGCCTGATTGTAAGAATATGCATACTTCGTATTGATGCATATGCTGTTGTCGAAATTGACAGGAGTTTTCTCATTATCAATGAAATATTTATAAACAATCGGCATGGCACTTTGGATTTCAAGATTGTTAGTATTTTTATCGAATTCAGTTTCGATGAATTTGAAGTCTTCCTTCACTATTTCGCTTTTACTAAAAAAGCTTGGAAAATTCATATAAAAAGAGCCTCTCATATAACGGATTCTCCATTCGTAAGTTTTTCCTGCAGCTAAAAAAACGGCCCTGTCACAATTATCACAAGCTTTATTGATCTCGGTATATTTTTTAAATACATCAAAGTCAGGTGTATCCCTGGCAACGAAGGCATGTCCTAGTCCGTTATAAATAAGCGCAAGAGGATTTCCGGGTACTTTTGCAAGGAATTTATCAGTGTAATAAATAATGTTAGAAGTGGATGACATATTGCAATAAAGTATGCCAAGCGCCAGGTATGAATAATAATCCGTATCATCTGTTTTTAATTTCGCCTCGTATTCGGCGATCTTCCGGGGTATAGTCGTTTTATCGTTAGAAATACTGAGTAAATAACAATCGTCAAAAGTTGTGGAAAATAATTTTCCCGAATAAATAAATAAAAATACCAGGGCGGAAATTACTATTTTTTTCATAATCATCTACTCCTTACGAATCATTAACATTTAATTTTATTGTTAAAAGCTTTTTGTCTTATCTATTATCCTGCTGAATATTCAGCAGTTTACCCAGATTATCCACGTACAGTTTCAATCTTTGGCGGCCCAGATCGGTCAGGGAATAATATGTGACCGGTTTACGATCGACAAACATTTTTTTTACGTTTATATATCCCTCATCTTCGAGCCTTTTCATGTGCGTCTTCATATTTCCATCCGTTACGCCCACAGTGTCCCTGATATAGGTAAATCCGGCCTCTTCGACGCCGGAAAGCAGGGACACTACAGCAAGGCGCATACGGGAATGAAGGACAGGATCAATCTGCCGGTAATCGAAATCCGTCATTTACTTAACCTCATTCCTCTTCCATCGGAAATATATAAATAAACCGGGGATCAATTCCAGCAATGTAAAGGCTATAGATAACGTCAACAGGGCGAAATCAGCCGTTATAAGTGGGAACAAAAAGGAAAAGGCGAACCATCCTACCGAAATAACGGCGATCCATTTTATTTTTATTATATATCCGCTGATAAACTTTGCGGAACCCATAACAGCGCAAACAAAAGAAAGAAAAACCGGGATATCGAACTTACCGGAAATTAATAAGGCAAAGAAAGGTACCCCGATTACCGCCCCAAGCCCCAGGTTAACGGAACGGTAAACCCTCATCGAAAAGGTCACCGTTTCTCTCCTTTTGTTGTGGTATAAGACTGTCCAGATATAAAAAGGAACAAGCAGGGCCAGCCATACCCAGTTAATCAGACTATAACTTTTTAGGTATCTTAAAAGATAAGTTAAACCGCTGCCCAGCAGGACAAAAACGCTCCAGAATATCCTGTAAATGCCGTTGTCGATTACGATGTTTTTAGATTCATCCATCATCCGCCGGATAAGGGCAAGATTTTCCTTTGCTTCGTCGTTCATGAAAAACCTCTAACTATTTTTTTAATAGTACTATTATTATATATTAGACCCCAATGATTTGTCAATAGATAGGTTAAATCTAAATTATTTAGAAAAGTGATGTTTTATTCTGCCAGTCACGAGCCAGTAAAAATTTTTCTACAACTTGTTATTCTATATTTAGTAGTGAATTAGGTGTATTTGTATTCCCCCTCTGAATAAAAATAATCTAATCTATTACAGAATCCACATATATAACCCTAAAAATTCTTACAGAAACAAAGTAAGGGATTCGCATATTGTCGAAGACAATACGGATCACCTCCTCCTCCGAATAATAATCTTTCAGGAGAAGATTTATACCATAACAACTTGCCTCATAAACGGCGGTTTATTATTATCATGACCAGCCTAACGGTATTTCCCGGGCTTCTTATCATATAGCTTGAGGACGGTTTTAGGGCCATCGTCCAGATAGCTTATCATTACCGCGTCTCCGGCCCTCACTTCCGAAAGTTTTTTTACTCCCTTGTACTTTGACTTTGAATTCAGCGTAAAAGTCAGGTGGGATTTTCTGTGTTTTATCGTTACGGAAGCCGCTCCGACAGCAGTTACTCTGCCATGGACCAGGCTGAGCCGGAACCTCTTTGCCGGTGCAATCATAAAACGCGCCATCTCCTATGCTGGTGGCACCGGTTGGGATGGTGACGTCCGTCAGATTTAAGCAGTTGTTAAACATGTTACTCTGTATGCTTGTGACTCCGGATGGAATTACAATGCTCTTCAGACCGTAGCATCCTGTAAACGCTCCCTCCCCGATGTTCGTGATACCGGATGAGAGTGTGATATTTGCCAGATTTCACAATACCAGAATGCTTTCTCCCCGATGCTGACGACGCTGGATGGAACGACTATGCTCGTCAGACCATAGCATTGGTCGAATGCGCCGGCGCCTATATTGGTGACGCCGGATGGAATTGTGACGTCCGACAGGGAGCTGCACCAGTGGAATGCCATATCCCCGATATTGGCAACGCTCGAAGGAATCGTAACGCTGGCCAGATTGGTGCATTGATTGAACGCAAAGCCTCCGATGTTCGTGACGCCGGACGGGATCGTAACGTCCGTCAGACCGGTGCAGGAGTAGAACGCATAATTCCCGATGCTGGCGGCCCCCGGTTGAATCGTGAGATCTGTCAGGGAGCTGTCCCCCGTAAATGCATAATCCCCGATGGCTTTGACGCTTGACGGGATCGTAATGCCCGTCAGGCCCATGCAACCGTAGAAGGCCCCGTTCCCGATATTGGTGACCCCGGATGGGATCGTGACACCCGTCAGATTGGTGCAGGAGTTTAATGCATTGTCCCCGATGCTCGTGACCCCGGCCGGGATTGTGATCCCGGCCAGAGAAGTACAGCTATCGAATGCGCTATCCCCTATGCTGGTGACGCTCGAAGGGATCGTGACGCCCGTTAGGTTGGTGTTGCCGGAGAACACATAATCCCCTATGCTGGTAATGCCGGACGGAATGGCATAATTTCCGCTTATGTTGCCCGGGCATTGCAGTAAAGCGCCCTGTGTCTTATCGAATAATGAGCCGTTTGCCGAAGAGTAAACCGGCTTGCCGCTATCCACCTGGATGCCGGCAAGCCCCGTACAGCCATCGAATACATCCATCCCGATGTTGTTGACGCTGGAAGGGATATAGACGCTTGTCAGGCTGGTTTGGCCGGCGAAGGCGTAATCACCAACGGCGGTGACGCTGTACCCGTCTATCGACGCTGGTATGTATATCATGGCCTTCTGCGAAGCGCTCTCGTTGTACCATACGTCGGATAATCCGTCAATCGTAATGGTCCCGGAATTCGTTTCGTAGGTAAATATGGACGGCATATATATATTGATTATGACCGTAACGTTTGTCATCCAGTTGGTCAAATAAATCCAGTTTGTCAAATAGTTCGATAGATAGCTCAAGTTTGTCAGGCAATTGGTCAGGTTATTCCAGTTGGTCAGAATATTCACCGTATTATTACTGATAACAATAAGGTTTGAAATGTATTGAATCGTCGAATCCGTTATTACATAAAAATTTGTAACCGATGTATAATTTGTCTGGATAAGAAAATTTGTTTTTATTAAAATATTGGTTATATATATTGCTGTTGTCGAAGAAGAGCTGTTTTGGGAAGAACTGTTCTGTCCCACCTTTTCAGTGACATCGTTCGGATTTAAGAAAAGTGCGCATGTTGAGATAAAAACGGAGGAAAATAAAATTATAAAAATAAGATAATATTTTTTCATAATAACTCCAGTTTCTAAAAACGAAAGCCGACGGCTGTGAGCGGGTAAATACTCCCCGTTTCTGTTCCATACCGTATACCGACTTCACCGATGAACATCCAAATGTCGGCTTCAAGCAGAATATCCGGAGAATATGTCAAAGGACCTGTAATAACAAAAACTTCCGGCTTTAACATAAACTGAAAACCATGTTAACTTTAATATCATGAAAGAAGCATCCATAGCCGCAGTCGGAATAATGGCGTTTTTCATCCAGACTGATCCTCCGAGAACCGATAGCCGCAGATAATCCAAAGCCTGAAAATCCAAAGCGGCAGAACCACCAATACCTCCCAGGAATGCATGTATAGAGCCATAAATTACTCTTTTACCCGCAGGTTTTTCAGCTGGTATAATGAGTTTCATAGTTATTTCCGGGATGCTGATGTTTGTTATTACAGCGGGAACTGAAGCTTGTAAAGAACTTAACTCCACATATGTAAGATTCACTGTCTCCCCGTCGGCAATTGTGATATTCGTACTGTATAATGGATTTCCGGTTGCCGGTTCGGAAAGTATAATGTTAAGAGGAGTTTCCGCCAGCTCGGTTTCATTGTATTTTTCCTGTTTTGATATCTTTTTCATAAAACGGCCGTTTATGGAGAGACTGTATTCCTTATCGGCCGTAGATTCCACTTCAAGCTTTCCAATCCGGATGACTCTACCGGCAATAAAGGTTGAAATATTGTAAATCATTTTATCTATCGTATCGAAAATACTTGCATCGGATTCTCCCATATACTGTCTTTTCAATTTAAGTTCGCCTGTCACGGTATCGAAAACGTAAACGTTGATCTTAATGGTTTCTTTATTTTGATCAATGACATATTCGCCGGCTATGATTTCTTGAACCGATAATAATAAACCTATATCCACGGCTTTCTCCGGCTGAACCATGTCACTACCCCAAAACTTATTATCTTCCGCGATTTTTTCCGATGCTTCGTAAGCGGTAACATAAAGACCTGGAATCTTGGCCAGGAATATATTCAGAGAGTGCCCTATAACTTTTCCAGTGCTGTCGTCGGATTTAACTCCCATGTTGATAAATCCCGCAATGGCGACCGATTTATTCTCGGCTGAATAGCCGGCTGCGAATGAAGCAAATATTAAAAACATTGAAAATAATGAAAATTTCATAACTTCCTCATTTTAAGTATTATATTTTCAAAAGTTTTATGATCGAAAATACTAAACTCTCCCTCTTGGTACCTGAGACTGCCAAAAGATAGGAGGGGTTGGGTCCTTCTCCTCATAATCCGATAATTTTTATTCAACCCGGTTCCTGATCCGTACTTTCCGTTCCCTGAGTGTATTATGACGTAACCATAGATACAATTGCCATAGCAAGCGCCCGGTGATTTGATCGCAGCCTGCGCACCGGATAATCCGGTGATCGTTATGGGCCTGGAATTTGTTGCATAAGTCTAATCTGTATTGGTAATGATGACGATGTTTGTCGTCCAGTTGGTCAGGTAGCTCAAGTTCGTCAGAGTGTTTGTAAGAATAATCAAATTCGTGAGGTAATTGGTCAGGTTATTCCAATTGGTCATCACGCTCCAGTTGGTAAGACTATTCGTGGTATTATTACTGCTGGCGATAAAGTTTGTAATGTATTGACAAATTAGTTAATACGACAAAATTTGAACTTGATGTATAATTTGTCTGAATCAGAAAATTCGTTTCGACTGAAATATTTGTCAGGCAGATTATATTTGTCGGATAAGAGCCGCTTAGGGAGGAACTACTCTGTCCTACCTTTTCATCGACATCGTTCGGATTTATGAAAAATGCGCAGGATGTAATAAGAATAACAGATATGAAAATAATAAAATATTGTAACTTTTATTCATATTTATTCTGCCTTTTAATACTCCGCATAACCGATTACTATATGCTTGGAAATATATTCCTGGAATTAAACTGCGGATAGATTATATATTTGAATTTCAGTATAATGAGTATGAGCTTTATGATAGTAACTAGTGCTTAATTGCAATAATAAGCGTTATTAATTATAATCTTAGACATAAAAAAGGAGGTTGTATGTCTAAGAAAACGCAAGTTATAACATGCACCAAAGCGGATGAAATTATTCTTGATAGTTGGGTGAGAAGCCGAACTATGGAAGCGCGACTTGTAGAGAGGGCGAAAATAATTGTCAATAGCCTGAAAGGACAAAATGTATCTGAGATTGCGGCTGACCTTCACATAAGACCAAATACGGTTATTGATTGGAAAAAAAGATTTCAGCAAAAAGGAATTGATGGATTGTATGATCTGCCCAGGTCAGGAAAGCCAAAAATATATGGGCAGAATTTCAGGGACAAAGTTTTAGAAACTCTGGAAAAAACACCGCCTATCGGGCAGGCAATTTGGGATGGTCCGGCTTTAGCAAAACATTTAAACACATCAACGCATGCGGTATGGAGGGTTTTAAGAAAAGAAGGAATTTGCTTATCCCGACAGCGAAGTTGGTGTGTCAGCACTGATCCTGGATTTTCGACAAAAGCCACAAATATTATTGGGTTGTATTTAAATCCGCCGATGAATGCATTGGTTATATCTGTAGACGAAAAACCTGGTATTCAAGCGTTGGAAAGGACAACCGGCTATGTAGAGACGGATAATGGAAAAATTGTAAGAGGATACAAAAGTACATATAAAAGAAATGGAACGCTGAACCTATTTGCTGCGCTGGAAGTAGCTACAGGGTTAATACACACCCAAACTACTGAATACAAAAGACGTATTGAATTTCTTGAGTTTATGGATAGAGTGGTGGTAGATGTTTCAAAAGATAAAGAAATTCATGTAATTTTAGACAATTATTGTATTCACAAAAAGAACGATGAATGGTTATCCCGGAATAAGAATGTTTTTTTTCATTACACGCCTACTTCGGCAAGTTGGTTAAATCAGGTGGAAATATGGTTTGGTATTATGAGCCGAAAAGCTCTTAGAGGCGCCAGTTTTAAAAACACGGAAGAATTGAGAGAAGCAATAGATGCATTTGTTAAAGCATACACTGAAACCGCAAAACCTTTTGTGTGGAGAAAACGGGAAGTGAAAGGTTCTCAATTAAGAAATACTATCGTTAACTTACGCATTTAAGCACTAGCATCGCCTCAGGCGATAACGCAGTATTCTTTGCCTCTGGATCAAGTTTATACGGTATGGATGTGAATCCGTAAATATCAGCAATTAGAATTGATGCCAGGGGACGATCCAATTTTGTCAGGAATTGGTTCATTTATACTCTTCCTGGATAAACGGGAAGAGTTAACTATTTTAAGTTATTATAGATAAATGTTTATTTTTTGTCAAACTGTTTGTTGATAAAATAAAAACGGCAGAAAAGGTTCTTTCTAGAAACAGAGCATGGGATACGCATAACGTCAAAGACAATGCGGATTTCACTCTCATTGAAGTGAATCAACATATATTTCATAAAAATCTTCACATTTACTGAAATAAGACTTTTTAGAAACAGAGTCGAAATTCGCAAAGTATCAAAGACACTATGGATCATCCCCCCTGCCATTCCTAAGAATTCTCTCAATAAAATTCTATATTTTATATATCGAAGTCGTTCCCTGAGCAATTGCTTTGTCAAATTAACCTCATATATATCATTTAAGAGTTTATTTTGATTGCAGTGTTTGAAAAAAGTCTTTAAATAATTGAACACAAATTAATCATTACCATTGAAAACGGCCGCGGTTTATTGCCGCGGCCGTTCGATTTTTCCATTTGTTTCCTATGATTCCAAGGTCTTAATATCCGGGCCAAATCCATCCATACCATACCGAACCATTATAAACATTGGGATCGGTAATACTATGATAGGTGGTTATGGATGCCGCAGTTTTCGGGTAGCTGCCAGTCACTAATAAGCCCACAACAGTGCAGCCGTTCGTATTATAGACAGTATTCCCAAGCTGAACACCGCTATCAACAATTGCTATAGTCTGGCTGGCAGCCATGAATGGCGATGTTGTATGCACTGAACTGCTTCCTGTCTTAACATTGAAATAAATAGCGTAATAATCATCTAATAAATTTTGTGATGCATAATTAAAACTGAACCAGGGTGTTGAGCAGGTGTTAACAGTAACGTGCAATGAATATATATGAGATAAAGTTTGTGTGGCATAATTAGGTATAGATGATGTACTAGTCCAATAACCTATTTGTTGACTGACTCCGTTTAAATAAATGTTTCTTGATTCTGATACGTTAGTGACGGATGTTGTAAGCTCCTTTTCAATAACGAATTTCTGATAATCATTTCCAAACTGTTTCTGCAAGAGGGTCTCAACCCTGTCTTTAATAAGATTAGCTTGCTCCAAACTGACAGTTTTTCCATTGGTGAGCGCTGACGGATCAGAGCCTGTCACATCATTGATAATCTGGTACACCTGCGGTTTCATAGCGTCCAGCTGCTCTTTTTCCTGGCCGGTGACGGCGGTCCCATTGGACGGTGTCCCAGCAGGCTGCTGAATCTGGCACGAAGACATTAATACCGTGCAAAAGATTGCGCACATAGTACTAATTTTCCATAAAACTTTCATCTGTTCCTCCTTTTATTATTGATTAATTTGAATCTGTTTTAATTATAGATGTTAATTTGAGATTTCCCAAATGACTCATAATTTTGTCACTCCCGATTCAATTCTATTATGATTCTGTTTCATCGATAAAACTGGTGAATGAAATCAGGTCTTTATGCTGCAGTATAACGTAATCTTTTATAAATGGTTTGATATATTTGATGAAAGCTCCTGTCCAATAGCTTTTCTCAATGCCGATGACAGTCTTATTATCCAGCTCTATTAAAAAGTCCTTCATACCGTTTTCATTTCTGTGGTAGCTTTGAATTTTATGTACGCCACTTTCTTCGATATGAGCAATGAAAAAGCTACTACCGATAGAGATGCCAATTTTTTTTGATGAACCCATTTTCATCCCCCGTAAATTGTTAATTATTAGCGTATTATTGCAAATAGCATTCCAATTTATTGTCACAGATCTGATAATTACTCTTAATTGAAGTTATTGTCATTAATTAAAAAGAATTGAAATTTATTTTCATTTATTGTTTCAATTTTTTAAGAGTGTTTTA
Source organism: uncultured Spirochaetota bacterium (assembly GCA_963783575.1). Lineage (GTDB taxonomy): Bacteria > Spirochaetota > Brevinematia > Brevinematales > JAOACQ01 > CAWEAK01. The sequence continues at coordinate 233,182 of CAWAOD010000015.1, forward strand.
ATATCTGACGGTTGTTGTAAAATTCGACATAAATCCGGAAAACTGACAAATTTTCAGTCATTCAATATCGAATTCTTTCATCTTGTAATAGAGTGTGGTGCGTTTTATTCCCAGTAATTTGGCTGCCATGGTCCGGTTCCCTTCCGCTTTTTTAAGAGATGCTAAAATTATTTTTTTTGTATACCGGTTAAGAAGCTCATCCAGGGTGCCATCCAGGGCTTCTTCCTGGAGACTTTCATTTCCAGGAATTGGGTAGGATTTATCATTAACTTCCTTTTCAGGCTTAATATTTTCAAACAAGCCCGGTGGAAGATCGGTCAGCTTCAAGATATCACTATCCTTTTCTTTTCTTGAGGAAACGATAGCCAGGGTCCTGATCACAAGATTTTCCATTTCCCTTATATTTCCGGGCCAATAATAACCGTTTAGCTTTTCCATTACTCCTTTTTCCATTCTGACCGGGACCTCAATTTGAAATTCTTTTGTGTATTTCCGGATAAAATGATCCAGCAATACAGGTATGTCTTTTTTTCTTTCCCTGAGCGATGGAAGATGTATATTGAATACGCTGATGCGATAATACAGATCTTCTCTAAAAGTACCTTCACCGATCATTTTCCAGATGTCCCTGTTAGCCGCAAAAACAAAACGGCATTCCGATGAAAGCACCTTGCGGCCTCCAATAGGAGTATACTGGTTCTCCTGCAGAAGACGGAGCATTTTGGATTGAATTTCGAGGGGCATTTCCCCGATCTCGTCAAAAAAGAGAGTCCCTTTTCCGGCTGTTGAAACAAGGCCTTCCCGGTTTGTTTTCGCGTCCGTGAATGCGCCTTTGATATGTCCGAAAAGCTCGGATTCCCAGAGTGTTTGCGGGATAGTTGCACAGTTAACGGCAATAAAAGGCTCATTTTTATGTTTTCCAGTATTATGGATAAGCTTGGCGATTAGTTCCTTTCCTGTGCCGGTTTCCCCCGTTATCAGAATTGGTCTTGATATTAGGACCACCTGGTTTACTTTATCAACAACTTCCTGCATTTCCTGGCTCCTAAAAACAATGGTGTTTTTATCATCAAGAAGCTTTTCCTGTCTTTGGGATATATGGACAGTCAGTTTTTCCACCTCATCTTCGATACGGCTTTTAATCGCGTTAGTCCGTTCATACAACCTGGCATTTTCTATGGAGATGGCAGCCTGGGTCGTAATCGCTTCCAGAATTTCCACATCCTCGCTTGAAAAGATAGAAACGGATAAGGGATTATCAAAATAGCAGACACCTATGATTTTTTCATGGCGCTTGATAGGAATACAGAGGATAGATTTCAGTTCGTACTGAATAACGCTGTTGAATTCCGATAACTTTTCGTCTTTCCCCGCGTTGGCCGAAAGAATAACCTCACCCGTATTGAAAACTTTCTCGACAATATTCATAGAGAACTGGTCCTGCCGGAAAGGCGGAATGTCTTTGTCCTTGTAATCATGGATATCGGATTTGACGCGCAATTCCAGAATGCCGCTTTCTTCGTTTTTTATGAACAAGTAACCTCTCTGAGCTCCGATCGTCTCCATAGCCAGGGATACGATATTATTAAGAAGCTGGTCGAGATGAAGGATTGAACTAATGGTTTGAGTTACTTTTATTATCGAGGACAATCTTTCTCTATTCTTTAAATGTTGAATGGAATCGACGGCTTCTTCCTCCCGGCCATTTTCACTAATTCCAAGAATATCGGAAACCCTTTTTAAATAGTCTGCGGACCCGATTTCCTTGAAAAGAATGTAAGCGGATTCAAGGTTTTTTTTGGCTTCCCCGAATTTTCCTGTGTTTTTCAGAAAGAGCGCGTACTCATAATGGCTTTTTCCTGATTCGTATTTTTGGCCCAATCGGTCTGCAAGTTGGATGCTTTGTAAAAATAGTTTTTCTGCTTTCTGTATTTTTCCGGTCAAAGTGTAATATTTGCCGCTCACTCTCAATGCTTCCGTATAAAGAACCAGCCAGGATTTTGTTTTATGGAGGGCTTTATTAGTGATTTTTTTTATAGGGATAAGGTTCTCTGTCAAGGCAATCTTTTTGATTGAAGTATCATGATTAAATTCTTTTTTATATTTTTCTATTAAAGTGTCCGCAAGAGAGGGATAAACATATTCGGAGTATTGTTTCAGGAAATGGTTCTTCTCGTTGATATTCCTGGATTCATTCAGATACTCGATGGATTTGTCATAATCTTTCATTTCCTTATAAATTCTTCCAAGATTTAATGTTGTGAAACACTTAACAAAGTCAAATCTGTTTCCCTCAATTATTTTTAATACTTCATCATAGTCATTTATGGCTGATTGATAATCTCCCTTAATGTAGTCGATCAGGGAATAGTGATCCAGAACATTGCATTTACCATTATTATCATTCAATTGCCTGCTGATATTAAAGTACAATTGAAGAAATTCCATACCTTTACTGCAGTTACCCCGGTAAATATGATTAAGAGACAGCCCGTTATAAACCATACTCAGTTCCCACAAATCGCCTATTCTTTTAAATATCGTTGCACTTTCTTCGAAATAGCGGCTGCTTGTTTCAAACTCGCCTTTCCATTGGTAACAAAAACCTAACCACATAAGGGATTGGGCACATCCCCAAGTGTCGTCCATCTCTTTCCTGTACTCCAGGGCCTTATTGTGGAACTTTATCGCCTGCTTAAACAGCGGAACGGCCATACAGACACTGGCGAATCCGCCAATGCATACACTAAGCTCTGTAGAATTTCCTATTTTACTTTCGGACAGATTCAATATCCTTAAGGTTGTGCTGACTGATTTCAATACATCCGTCAGGAAGTACATCCAGGTCAGACTCTTATAAAAGCCAATAATCAGTTTATATTTATCTTCTTCAGGGTTTCTTTTTTTTCTGAAGAAGAGTGCTGGAAAGAAGTTATGTAAATTGTGCAGGATCAATTCCTTTAAAATTCTCAGAATTACGAAAGCATTCCTGATCGGCAGTTTTTCTCCCAGTATGGATAAACCGATCCTTCCGTATTCTTCGCAATTTCTCCAATCCCCTTTTTTAAAATAGGCTTCGCTTGTCTTTTTGTACACATCAGCAATATCAAGTTTAGTGCTGATAAAAGAAAGTAATCTGTTATTGATTTCTATAGCTTCATCGTTTTTTCCTATAATCAGGTAAATTTCACTGATATTTTTATTAGTGTTGACCCATAATTTTCTTTCCTCTTTTATTTTTTTCTCAGCCAGGGTATTAACCTGTAAAAAATATTTTAATGCTTCTTCATAGGCAAAGTTTTCCTTGGCTTTCAGGCCTGCGGGGTATCCGTATTCCAGGATCTTCGCATCATTTTTACCTTCAATATAATGATAGATCAAGTCAAAGACAATTTTATCCTTTTCATTCGGATATAAACTTTCCAGCATCATTCCTATCTGCATATGCAGGCCTTTCTTTTCTTCCTCGCCAAGTTTCCTATAAAACGCTTCCTTTATTCTGTCATGCGCAAAAAGTATTTTCCCATTTTCCTGCAAATCCTCCTCCAGCAACTGGAGATGAATAGCCCTGTCCACTATCCCGATAATCTCCGATGCTTCGTAATCCAGAAGACGAAACAGCACTTCCACATCAAACTTTCTTCCGATGACCGCAGCAAAAGACAAAACGCGGGATTCTTTATCACTGAGTAATGAAATCCTCTTCATAACAACATCTAATATCGTGGGAGCTATCTTGGTCTTATCCAGAATTTCCTGATCGATTACCCAGCCTTTCTCTTTGTAATAAATCACTTTTTCATCTACAAATTGTTTTAATATTTCAATCGTAAAGAATGGATTACCTTTACTTTTCTGATAAATAATTCCGGATATTTCATCAATATTTTCTTCTTTTGCGTACAAAAGCGAACTGACAAAACTGTGATTCATAGTTTTGTTAAAAGTTTCCAGGTAAATTTCAGTAAAAGACGCTTGCTTTCCAGCGCTTCCTTCCGATACACGCTTACCCGGTGTTCATAATTAACTTCATCGTTCCGGTATGTCCCGACAATCAGGAGCGGGTATTTGCCCATCTCTTCCGATAGCTCGCTTAAGAGATCCATACTTCCATCGTCAACCCATTGCAGATCGTCCAGCAATAGTACCAACCCATTTTCTACAATGCTCAGGTTCAATATAAACTGGGCTGCAACCATCAAAAACCGTTTCTTCTCCCTTTCCGCCTCCAGCCTAACCAATTCTTCGCTGTTTTCAAAGATTACCGAAAACGAGGCACTCAAATTGAAGAATAATTCCGCTCAGATTTCCTGTCATTTCGATGAGTTCATTTTTAATTTTCAGTTTTTTTTCATCAGGGTAGTCCTGGTATATCTTTAAATAGATATTAAGGGCATCTTTTATTGCTCCGTAAGGGGTCTTGCTTTTTCCCGAAAAACATTTGCCATAAATAAAAAGCCCTCCTATGGAATAAACGAAGCTTCTTAATTCCTCTACGAGTCTTGTTTTTCCTTTACCCGCCTCACCGCTGATCAGGCAGACATTACCTTTATTATCCAGCGCTTTGCCATATAAGCTCATTAGATTTTTTAGTTCCGCTTCGCGGGATATCAGCCCGGTTTTAAACGAAAGCCTTATCTGTTTGTCATTCAACCCCAGAGGAAAATTATGCATGCCTTTTTGATATTTTTCCAGATCGTCCATTAGTCCTTTAGCGGACAGGTAACGGTTATCCGGTTCTTTTTCCAGGAGTTTCAATATAATACTTTCAAGTATTTCAGGAATAACCGTATTGTATTTAGAGGGAGGATCGGGAAGCATGGCAATCTGCTGGTGGATAATAGAGCTGATGCTCGTTACTTCAAAAGGCAAAACTCCGGTAAAGAGCTGGTATAAAATAATGCCCAGGGAATATAAATCGCTTCTCTCATCAATGCTTCTCCTTGTAACACCGAAATGCTCCGGCAACATATAGCTGAAAGTGCCGGCGATCTTGTCCTGTTCCTTTATCGACGAAAACTCTTTTACAAGCGCCATTCCAAAATCAATGATCG
>CAWAOD010000016.1:0-317152 GCA_963783575.1 uncultured Spirochaetota bacterium
GTCTTCCGTTAATTATATATTCCGTTATGCTCACAATTTAAAAAGCGCTCTCGCAATGGTTCACAGGCAGGGGTCATCAAACCTGATCCATGAAATTGAAAGCAATTTTGATAAAATCCGGAATGGGAAAGCCAGTGCTACACTGGAATTGATAAGAGTGTCTTTTATTGCCATCGACATAATTAAAAAAAATCTTCTGGAAGATGAGGAGGATGCAAAATCCCTGCTTGAATTAACTGAAATTCTGTCAGGTATTTCGTTCAGAAAAACTGATGATACCGGGGAAAAGAAAATATCATCGCTGGATTGGAAATGGAACAGGGAAGAACTTAAGAAAATGTCCGAATATTCATTGAAGAATTATCATTTTTATTTACTGGAAAAATCAATCAGGGCAAATATAAGCCTTGAATATTTCCAGAAATTACCGATTTACGAAGATATTGCGAAGATTGGAGAGATTATACGCATTCATCCTGATTATGATTATATTCATAATTTTGCCGATGGAACCCCGAATCAGGAGTTTGTCATCCAGGTTTTATTCGTTTCCCTTCATGAACCGGAACAAATCGGCAGGGTTCTGTACGATCCTTTTTTCAGTATTCTTGATGACAGCGGTATTACAGGTAAAGATACTTTATATAAAGAAAAATTAAGGAAAGTTCTATGTTATACTTATGGGAAATTTGATTTCACTATTCCCGGCAGGGAATTTGAAATTGAGGCAATTAATTCAAGTGAAAAACTTCATAATATACTTACAGGTGAGGAAATGCCTTTCCAGTTGATAATAATTCAAATCGATAATTTTCAGGAAACAATGAAAATATTAATTGAAATTTCAGAAATCGAAAAGGAAAAAGGATATATTCCCGGAAAATTCATAAAGCGCGCGGTAATACTTTCAGAAGCTACACCGGGGAATATAGCCGATTGCTGCAGAAATTTGTGTGATATCATAATATCTCACGATATCATCATATCTCACGATGATGAAAAACAGGAACTAACAAATTCCGATAAATTCAATAATGAACTCAACTGGCTGTTTCAATAAAAATCAAGAAAAGGAGTTCCAGATGAACGCCAAAAAAAGCAGATTCCCCGAAAAAAAATCAGTTATTATTGAATTCAGCGGAAAAATGGATATGGATTCGATTAATGAAATAAAAAAAGAAATTCTGGATGAATTCATTGAGAATAAAGAAATTATCATCAATCTGGATAAAGTGACAGACCTTGAACTGCCGGTAATTCAGCTTTTATATTCGGCATATAAAACCGCCGTTAAAAAAAAGATCGGTTTACTTATTAAATGGAAAAACAATGAAATAGTTAAGAGGAAAATTATTCTGAGCTCCTTTTTTCAGGACGGTTTAAAGCGAAAAGGGGAAATGAATGATAAATAAGCTGGATTTTAAAAGTTCGGCGTTAGTATTTCTGGATGAATATAATCTCTTTATAAATGCTAATAAAGAAAACAATGCTTCAGGTTTTACCGGTGAAAGGCAGATTCTTTTAAAACAGATTGAATTTTGTCATATTCTGAAAAACCTTTCTCACTTTTATCATATTGCTTCAGTTGAAATACTTTCCGGAGAGATTGAGAATGCACTTAGTAATGTAATAATAAATAATCATATGATTTTAAAGCATCGGGAAACAATAAGTTATGCTTTAACTTATCTTTATAAATTAATTAGTGAGATCAATGAAAAATCTGAAATTGACATAATCCCGACGATTATACCGGGGATAATGAACAGACTGAAAAAAATCAATACCATGGGTGATAATATTCCCGGCCCGGTTGAAAAAATATATCATAATGAATATAAAATTATCATTAAACCGTCCGAGAAAGTATTTTCCGGTGGGCTCGATCTTATTGCAATTCTGGACGAACTAAATAAACTCGGCAGTGCAGAGGTCATTCCCATCCTGGATAATGTTCCTGATTTAGATGTTATCGATCCTGAAAAATGTTACATCGGATGGGATATACAGCTTGAATCGAATGCCGATATTAATGCGGTAAAGGATATACTACTTTTTTTAGAATATGACAAGGAAGGATATCTTAGTATTCAAACAATAAGAAGCACCGGGGATGAGGCTCAAAAGGACCTCGAATTAAAACTTGATATTGAGAAGGATATTTCTAATGTTAAACCAGGGACTGTATCCGGGATAAATTCCGCTCCTAAGGATGAATCATTGTCGACTATACGCGTGGCGGCATCAAGACTTGATAAGATTGTCGACCTTGCCGGTGAAATGGTGACGGTCCAATCCAAAATGGCCAGTATTTCAGTCCAGATCAATAATGGAGAACTGAGCTCAGTCAATGAAGAATTGGAGCGGTTGACCGATGAACTCAGGGAGCAGTCTATGGTTCTAAGGATGCTTCCTGCTTCTGTTTTATTCAGACGGTTCAACAGGCTTGTCCATGACCTTGCCGGAGAACTGAATAAAAAAATAGAATTATCATTTGAAGGTGAGGAAACCGAATTAGATAAATCGGTTCTGGAAAAACTGCAGGATCCGATGATGCATTTGATACGCAACAGCATCGACCATGGAATTGAAAATTCCGGAATCAGAATCAAAGCCGGCAAAACTGAGGCAGGCCATATAATCCTGTCTGCTTTTCAATCCGGTCAGGAAATTATTGTGCAGATAAGGGATGACGGAGCCGGAATAAACTTTGAAAAAGTCAGGTTGAAAGGTATTGAAAAAGGATTGATCAAAGATTCGGATAATTTAAATGAAAAGCAGTTGTTAAATCTCATTTTCACTCCCGGATTTTCCACCGCGGAAAATGTTTCAAACATTTCGGGAAGAGGGGTTGGAATGGATGTTGTAAAAAGCAGTATAGAATCATTACGCGGATCAATAGATATTAATACATCAACCGGAAGCGGCACTACGGTGACACTGAAGATTCCCCTGACTCTGGCTATTATCGATGGGTTTATGGTGGAAATCGGGGATGGACTTTTTATCATTCCGCTAACTTATGTAGAAGAATGCATTAATTTTAATGAGGAATTGATTGAAAATAAAAACTCGAGGAAGATTATAAATATAAGAGGTGAAGCGGTTCCTTTCATTATGATGCCCGAATTTTTTGAAATCAGTGATAAAAAATCGGTTAATAAAATGGTTATTGTAAGAAATGGAAATGACGGAAAAGTGGGCCTTGCTGTGAACAGGCTAATCGGCCAGCATCAAACCGTGATCAAACCGCTTGGCAGTCTTTATAAAGATCGCAGTGAGATTTCGGGAGCAACCATCCTCGGCGACGGCACTGTCGCTTTGATACTTGATCCGGTGAAAATCATTAACAGCACTCTTGAGGAAAAAATTTAACGGATTAAATATTATTCAGATAATCGGAGGTATAATATGAAGATACAAAACAAGATTTTAACCGTTATCATTTCATTACTGCTGGGTTTAACAGTGGTAATTCTTTCCATTATAATTCCACGGGTAAATTCTCAGCTTTATAATGATAAAAAGGAGAATACCAAATCTCTTGTTGAAACGGTATACAATCTATTGGATGATATGCAGAATAAAGTCGATAGAAATGAAATTTCGCTTGCCGAAGCGCAATCTAACATTAAAAGTCAAATCAGGATTCTTCGGTACAACGGCAATAATTATTTCTGGATTAACGATATGGACCTGAGAATGATAATGCATCCAAATTATTCGCAGGAAAAAAATCCGGAATGGTTTGAAAAGGGCGGCCTTGAAAATTATATGGACCCGAACGGCAAAAAAATATTCGTTGAGGTTGTTAAAACCTGTCAGGCAAACGGAGAGGGTTTTGTAGATTATATGTGGCCTAAACCGGGCGAAACAATTCCATCCCCAAAAATATCTTTTGTAAAATTATTCAGGCCATGGGGATGGATTATCGGAACGGGCGTTTATATTGATGATATAAATAAAGAAATCAAATCCATTTTTATTATAATACTGATAGTATCAGTTCTTATATTTATTATTGCGGCGGCTATAGGGGTTTTGTTTTCAAAATTCATTTCAGATAACCTTATAAAGGTAGTGAATCAGGCCAATAAAATAGCTATGGGCGATACTGATATTGAGAAAATTCAGCTAAAGTCAAAAGATGAAATCGGTATGCTGTTTAACGCATTCGGCAAATTACTGGATTATTTCAAGTATAAGGCATTTATTCTTGATAAAATCAGCAGCGGAGAATTATCGGTATCTATCGACCTTGCTTCCGATAGGGATTTTTTGGGAAATTCTCTTATAAAAATGAGGGATTCCATCAGGAAGACCATGGAACAGGTAATAATTTCCATAAAGAATATATCAACAGCAGTTTCACAGATCAGCACATCCAGCCAGAAAATATCTCAGGGCGCAAACGAACAGGCGGCTTCGGTAGAAGAAATTTCTTCGTCAATGGAACAAATGGCAGCCAATATCAAGCAAAATTCCGATAACGCGCTTCAGACTGAAAAAATAGCCGTAAAATCTTCTGATGATGCAAAAGCAAGCGGCACGGCTGTCCGTGATACCGTTTCGGCCATGAAAGAAATAGCCGCAAAGATTTCAATTATCCAGGATATTGCCGGGCAGACCAACCTCCTTGCATTAAATGCGGCTATTGAAGCCGCCCGCGCCGGGGAACAGGGGCGCGGATTTGCGGTAGTGGCTTCTGAAGTCAGAAAACTGGCGGAACGAAGCCAGCAGTCGGCGGGTGAAATAACAAAATTATCCGCATCCAGTCTGAACGTTTCGGATGAAGCCGGACAAATGCTGCAAAAGCTGGTTCCGGATATTCAGAAAACCGCCGAACTGGTTCAGGAAATTGCATCGGCTTCAAATGAGCAGAATTCAGGTTCGAAACAGATCAATGCAGCTTTGCAGCAGTTAAACCAGGTTGTTCAAGCGAACGCGGCTTCATCCGAGGAACTCGCTTCCGTTGCCGAGGAATCACAGGGCCAGGTTGAGCTTCTTTCCGAAACAATATCCTTCTTTAAGATCGATTCAAACAACATAAAGTCTTTAAACGCCGATAACATCCATAAAAGAGCGATACCGGTAGAAAACGGCAGGCGTTATATTAAAAAACCGCCGGATACTCAAATCGCTTTAAGCCGTCACGACAACCCGCCGATGGCTGAATACAAAGGAAAGGGTATAAAAATTGATCTGGAAGATCATCCGGCCGCGGCGGACAGTGAAGATAAAAATTTTATAGAGTATTAAACAGCGTCAAATTTGATGATGCCAAACAAGGAGAAAATATGGAAGATAAGATAATTCATAAAGCATTGCCTTACCTGACTTTCCGCCTTGGCGATGAATCGTATGCGATTGAGATTGAAAAGTCCCGGGAGGTGTTAAACTATACTAAAATCACGCGCATTCCTAAAACACCGGAATATATGCTGGGAGTTATTAATCTTCGCGGAGGGGTTGTACCGGTTGTTGACCTGAAAATGAAATTTGGAATGGAAAAAATAATGGAACCCGCAAAATCTAAAATCATTATCCTTGAGCTGCTGTTGAATAAAGAAACTCTGCTGATCGGCGCTCTTGTTGATTCCGTACAGGAGGTCCTTGAGCTGGAAAACAATCATATTGAAAGCGCCCCGAAACTGGGGATGAATATGAACACCGAATTTATTAAAGGAATAGGCAAAAAAGGCGAAGAGTTTTTGATCATACTGGATATTGATAAGATATTCTCAGTTTCGGAATTGACCCTGGTTTCCGGGCTTAAAAAATCAGATGCCCCGGAGCCGGTTTAAAATAAGTATCCCAAAAGGGGAAAATATGTGCGATTTTGATCTTGAGTCATCAATAAGAACAATGGATGACAGAAGTTTTAAAAGGATCAGCGCCATTATTGAAAGGAATTACGGCATTAAAATGCCCCCTGAAAAAAAAACTCTACTTGAGTTCCGCCTTAATAAGCGGCTGAATGCTCTTAATATAAAAACTTTTGACGAATATTTCCGCTACCTTTTTCAAAATGGCGGCTTAAAGGATGAGATTGTCGATCTGATAAATGTTGTTTCTACAAACAAGACGGAATTCTTCAGGGAGGCAGTTCATTTCCGCTGCTTTACCGAATCGGCGCTTCCTGAAATATTATCGGGTTATACCCCGCAGTACCGCAAAAAGATATTTATATGGAGCACCGCTTGTTCAAGCGGCGAAGAACCTTATTCTCTGGCTATGGCTGCAGAGGATTTCAGGGAAAAAAACAGGAAAGCCTTCCCCTGGTTTGATTATATTATTCTTGGAACAGATATTTCAACATCTATGCTGAAAATTGCAAGACATGGGGTGTATAACAGCCAATCAATTGAAACCATACCGTTTGATTTAAGATGTAAATATCTTTTAAGAAGCAGGGAATCATCGAAAAATTTATTCAGAATAATACCGGAACTTAGAAGCAAAGTAAGGTTTTACAGGCTTAATTTAATGGATGAAAATTATAGTATTGATAATATGTTCGATGTGATTTTCTGCAGGAATGTTATGATCTATTTCAGGAAGGAAACTCAGGAAGAACTTATCGGTAAACTTGCGAAACTGCTTAATCCCTACGGCTATCTTTTTATCGGGCATTCCGAAACAATAATCAATATGGAAGCCCCTTTCATTATGACAGCGCCGACAGTCTACAGGAGACAAGATGGCCTCTAAAACTGAAAATAAGACAATTTACCTGAACCAGGGAGAATTGTACTATTCCGATAAACCGGCCATTGTAAGAACTTTGCTGGGATCCTGCGTCAGTGTGACTTTTTACAATAAAAGAACTCATTATGCCGGGATTATTCATGCAATGTACCCGGAATATAAACCCGAATCGGATGAAAATCCCTTATTATACGTGGATTATGCCATTCGCCGGCTGATTGAAAATTTTTCCGAAAAAGATATTAATCCTGAGGAGATTGAAGTCAAATTATTCGGCGGCGGTGATGTAATCAAAATAAAGCGGGAAAATCATAGCATAGGTTATAAAAATGTTCTTTCCGCATTAAACACATTGAAAGAATTTAATCTTGCAATAACCTCTGTAGATGTTAGAAATGACTTTGGCCGGCTTCTCTATTTTCATACAGATTCAGGAAAAATTTATCTTAAGAAGATTCAATCCTCTTAAAAGTAAAGAATAAACAGGGAATAAAATGAATAAAATTAAAGTATTGATTGTTGATGATTCGGCGATAGTCAGGCAGAAATTGACAGAGATCCTTTCAAGCGATCATGAAATCGAGGTTATGGGTTCTGCTCCAAACCCGTATATTGCCGTTCAAAAAATGGAACTGGAAGCCCCGGATGTTATCATGCTTGATTTGGAAATGCCTAAAATGGACGGGCTGACTTTTTTGCAGAAAATAATGGAACAGCACCCGCTGCCGGTTGTAGTATGTTCGAGTATGGCTGATAAGAATTCCGACAATTACCTCCGTGCGCTCCAGCTTGGTGCAATTGATGTGATCCATAAGCCTAAACTTGGAACAAAGCTGTTCCTTGAGGAGGCAAGAATGGTAATTTGCGATACCATAAAAGCAGCCTATCATTCAAAAATACCCGCTAAAATTGTTCTTCCGCCGATAAAAGTGGATCCGAAACTTTCAGCGGACGCAGTGCTTCAAAAAGCCAGGAATTACTCAAGCCTGGAAACGACAGATAAAATCATTGCAATAGGCGCTTCTACCGGAGGAACCGAGGCTCTGCGTATAATTTTAACCCGTATGCCCGTTAATTGCCCCGGCATTGTTGTTGTTCAGCATATGCCTGAAGTTTTCACCAGGTCTTTCGCGGATAGTATGAACCAGATATGCCGTATTACGGTTAAAGAAGCTGAAACAAATGACACTATCCTGTGCGGACAGGCCCTTATCGCGCCCGGTAATTTTCATTTGATTGTTAAACGGAGCGGCGCCAGGTATTATGCCGACATAAAGGACGGGCCCCTTGTTAACCGGCACAGGCCTTCAGTTGACGTACTTTTCAGGTCTGTCGCGCGCTATGCCGGACCGAATGCAATCGGAGTAATTATGACAGGTATGGGTGATGACGGCGCCAGGGGGCTTCTGGAAATGAAAGAGGCCGGGGCTTACACCTTCGCCCAGGATGAAAAATCAAGCGTTGTTTTCGGCATGCCGAAGGTTGCTATTCAGCTGGGAGCGGTTAATAAAGTCTCACCGCTTGAACTTCTACCGGCAGAAATCCTCCTGGCAGCAACAAGACTTTAGCGATCAGGAAAACTTTTCAAGGTCTTTCCTCAGTATTTCTATCTTTGACATAATCGATTTAATTTCCCTGTTTTCTTTATCAATTGTTTCCAGGATTATTTTCTTCTGTTCAAGGTTCATCAAAACCTGAATTGACTTTTCATACTGCCTAATCTTTTCTTCCAGTTCATAAATCTGTCTGAGTATTGTGAGCTTGGATTCTTCGGTAAGCCTTTCCGACGAGCCTTTTTTATCTATAGCAAGAATGGCTACCTTTGCAGTTTCCTTTACATAAGATGGGAGATCATTATCTTCCGATAGATTACGATAGTATTCAATAAGTATCTTATCATGCTGTTCATCGGTTATAAATCCCTTCCTGAGAAGAATATTCCCGAGGGTTTCGGTATAAACGGAATTTTTCTTGCTTTCTTCCTGTTCTTTAATCACAGTATCCAGCTGCATTTCATTAATGAAACCAAGCCTCAATACCACCTCACCGATCTTCATAACAGCCTCCCATTATTAAAAAAGATTTTCATAAATATATGGATACTTCTTAAATGAGAATTTTGAATCGACCATATTTTATTTCAAATCATACAATTAAGCAAAAAAAAGGTTTATCAATCAATTTTAATCGGTTCTATAATAACCGGCTATCTGCAGGGATTTCTATAATTACAGTTTCATATATATTTGTAACGATATATTATAATATTATATAAATATTAAGTGGTGATAGTCTCTGGTTTTATTATAACAATTAATAATTAAAAATGGAGATTGGGATGACGGAACAAGTAAGCTGGTGGATTGAAGCAGGAAAAAGGGATGAGGAAATGGCCAGAATCCTGCTGGAAAACGATTATCTCGAAGGAGCGTCTTTCCATATCCAGCAAAGCGCCGTTAAGTATTTGAAAGCTCTGGAAATAAAAGAAGAATTGCATTCAAATTCCCTGATGTGTGTCAAAATTCTTGACACATTGTCTATTAAGGATTTGCCTGTTGACGATGCCTTCAGCTTCGCGAGAAAACTGGATTTATACTATACAGATTCAAGATACCCCATCAATGGTCCTCTCAGTAAATGCTTCGATGAATCAATGGTTGTTGAATTATTTGTTTGCCTGGAAAGGATCCAATCTTTTGTAAACAAATATTTTTGACTTTTGCCGTAGAGCCGTGCGACATCGTGTCGCTGCTGAATTAGCGTTCAGCGGCTTGTGGAATTAAAGGGTGGATATCATGGAGCTTCCGTGCTCCCAAGGTTACTGGGCTGCCGAACTGGTGTTCGGCTATATTATAAACAAATAGTAGCTTTCATGGAACATCCGTGTTCCCATGGTTACTTGGACTGCCGAACTAGAGTTCGTCATTATGTATTATAAAAGAAGGGCCGCCTCAGAAAATTCCTTTGCGGAGATTAAGCGTTTTCAAATAATCGTCTTTATCGGTAAAAAAAGTTCCTTATGGACGAAACCCTGCCATGATGAAAGCACAGATATCGGATAAAACCATCAAGATTGCCGAAAATAGGTGAATCTTTGGAAATACCATTCCAGCTTTCTTGGAAACCAACATCAGGATTCCGGTAACCAGTTGGGTCAAAATCGCCAAATCCATTACGGCAACTGGGATCCAAATTCCCTTCGTTGCACTGCTCATTGTGAGAATCCCGTAGGAAATGAAGGCTAATCCTACGGTCAACCATGCAAATAAAAACAGGTGAATTACCAGTTTCACTTTTCCGTAAGGTATTCCAGCCCTGTCAAGAAGAATTCCGAAGATCCCGGCTGTTAACATCAGAATTCCTGCTACCAGGAACGGTAACTGTGTAGTATTCATAAAATATTCCTCCTGACTCAAACTTCTTAAATTCAAATTTAATAACCCCATTCTAAGATGTCAAGTGAAAATTACTTCACATTTACCTTAAGTTCGTCATCCCATTTCACCGATTATTTCGCCTTTATAATTTTGATAAATTGTTTTCCCAACTAATTCCCCCTGCCTCTAATTGACAAAACATCCGCAAATTACTATTATTGTTAGATAATATCATCAAGAAAAATTATAGCCGCTATATAAAAAAATGAGATAATCACAGTGAGGAATCAAAAAGGATCAAGCGGTACGTTTGTTATAATCACAAGTTTTTTTTCAGAGGAGTTACAATGAATGAAGAAAAAAATAATTATATCCAGTACAAACTATTATTAGAAAACGCGAATGATATTATAATAGTTATTCAGGATAATAAGATAGAATTTGTAAATCAAAAGCCTCTCGCGGATTTGGGTTATTCAATAAATGAAGTAAACGATAAAAACATTTTTGATTTTATTCATATTGATGACAAAGAAAAAGTTACCGAATTTCAAATTAAAAAAGCAAAAAATGAAGGATTGCCGGATGATTTGATCTTTCGTATAGTAAGTAAAAATGGCCGTCTTGTTTTTGTAAAAATCATTTCAATAACTACAATTTGGGAAGGTAAGCCTGCCAGAATTGTCTGCGTTAAAAATATAACAGATAAAAAGCTAAACGAGTTAACAGTAAAAAGTTCTGAACATTTATTATTTACTATAATCGACAATCTTCCCGATCCTACATTTGTTATCGATGTTAATGGTAAAGTATATTTATGGAATAAAGCTTTAGAAAAAATATCAGGTGTAAAATCGCGGGATATAATCGGGAAAGGGGATTTTGAAAAAGCCGTACCTTTTTTTGGATATAAAGGGCCGATACTTGTTGATCTTATCTTAAAACCTGATAATGATATTCAAAAAGAATATGACTTTTTTCAAAGATCTGAAAATATACTTATTGCGGGCAGGTTTCTTACATCAACAGATGATAAAAGTTTTCAAGTATGGGCGACATCTTCAATCCTATATGACACACAGTGGAATGTCATCGGTGCTGTTGAGTCATTCAGGGATATGACAGAAATAAAAAAAGCCGAAGAAAAGATAAAGGCTTCAATAAAAGAAAAAGAAATTTTATTAAAAGAAATACATCACAGGGTTACAAGTAATATGCAGCTTATTAACAGTATGTTTACCGTTCAATTAGAATATGTCAGGGATCCTGATGCTGTCGATTTGTTTAAAGATAGTATAAGCCGAATTGAAACAATGGCTGTAATTCACGAAGATTTATATAATTTTCCTTTATATTCTGATATTAATTTTGGAAAATTTATTCCAAAACTTATTGATAACCTGTGTTCAATGTACAACCGGCCGGATATAAAAATTAAAATCGAGGCTGAAGAGATTCATCTTGGAATCGATGAGGCGATTCCCTGTGGTCTAATTCTCAATGAACTGGTATCAAATAGTTTAAAATATGGGTTTCCGGAAGGTAAAAAGGGTACAATTCTGATAAAATTGTTTTTTGATAAAAATACCCGGCTTTGTAATTTAGTTGTTCATGATGATGGAAAAGGGCTTCCCCCCGGTTTTGACTTAACTAAAAATAAGACGTCATTTGGCCTATTAATGGTGAATTTATTATCTTCTCAATTATATGGAAATGTCCGGATAAAGTCTGTGAAGGGAACTGAATTTATTATAACTTTTCCGATAAGAATTCACAAAGAGTAATCTTGATATAAAAAAATTCCTGCTACAGGGACTCTACCGAGTAAACATAGTGCCATAAGTGATGAACCCGGGCAATAATCGGCTCAATTCATTACCGAAAGCAGGGAGATTGAATATGTTCGGAAATAAAACCGTAACAAAGTCTCAGGAATATGCCGAAAGTATCATCAACACCGTGCGTGAACCATTAATCGCTCTGGATCAGGATTTAAGAGTAGTCTCCGCAAGCCGCTCATTTTATGAAGTATTTAAGGTAAACCCCAAAGAAACCGTGGGACAGCTTATCTATGACCTTGGTAATAAACAGTGGAATATTCCCAAGCTGCGGGAACTGCTGGAAACAATCCTTCCCCAAAAGACAACTTTTGATAACTATGAGGTTGAACACGATTTTTCTACCATCGGCAAACGCATAATGCTTTTAAATGCCCGGCAGATTCAAAGGGTATTGGGAAAAGAGCGGATCATCCTCCTGGCCATCGAGGATATCACCGAGCGCAGGGAAATAGAAAATGGTCTGGAAAAAGCCCGTAAAGAACTGGAAGCAACTAAAATATCCGAAGATGAAGCGCGTGAATATGCCGAGAGTATAATCAACACTGTGCGTGAACCATTAATCACTTTGGATCAGGATTTAAGAGTAGTCACTGTAAGCCGTTCATTCTACGAAGTCTTTAAGGTAAACCCCAAAGAGACCGTGGGACAGCTTATCTATGACCTGGGAAATAAACAGTGGAATATCCCAATGCTTCGGGAACTGCTGGAAACCATACTTCCTCAAAAAACAACCTTTGATAACTATGAGGTTGAACACGATTTTTCTAATATCGGCAAGCGCATAATGCTTCTAAACGCCAGGCAGATTCAAAGAGTGTTTGGCAAGGAACGGATAATCCTGCTTGCCATCGAGGATATCACCGAGCGCAGGGAGATAGAAAACGGGCTGAAAAAAGCCCATGATGAGCTAAAGGAGCTTGCCTCCGAGTTAAAGCATACAGCTAGGGTGAAATCTGAATTCCTTGCCAATATGTCGCATGAGCTCAGGACCCCGCTTAATTCTATTAACGGTTTCTCTGAAGTATTATACGATGAGACTTTCGGACCGCTTAATGAAAAACAGAAGAAATATGTTAATAATGTTTTAACCAGCGGAAAACATCTTCTCTTACTGATAAATCAAATCCTTGATATGGCAAAAGTTGAAGCAGGAAAGATGAAGCTGTCTTTATCCAGCTTACCCATGAAAAGCTTATTAAACGATATTTCAATGCTGGTAGCAGATATGGTCAGTAAAAAGAAGATTGAAATGCTGCTTAATATAGCCGATGATCTTCCCAATATTGAGGCGGATGAACTCAAGGTAAAAGAGATAATTTACAACCTGCTTTCAAACGCAGTTAAGTTTACCCCCGAGGGAGGTAAAATTGGTATGCAGGCGAAGAAAACTGATACTGAGATAGAAGTAGTGGTCTGGGATACAGGGGTCGGTATCGCGCCTGAAAATATGGAAAAGATATTTGAAGGGTTTTTCCGTGTCGATACACCATATTCCAGGTTAACTGAGGGGACCGGGCTCGGTTTGCCGCTCTCCAGAAATCTTGTTGAGCTGCACGGCGGAAAGCTTTCTGTAGAATCAGCGGGGTTGAATAAAGGCACCTTGGTCCGGTTTTCTTTGCCTATAGTATCCAGTAAGGCGGTGTGAGATGAGGAAGAAAGTATTAGTAGTTGATGATAATAAAAACAATCTGATGCTTGAAAAGGACCTTCTGGAGGTCGCCGGCTTTGAAGTATTTGAAGCTGAAAATGCTGCCGATGGAATTGCCTTTGCCAGGCGAGAAAAACCGGATATCATAATTATGGATGTACGGCTTCCGGATATGCTCGGTACCGAAGCTGTCAGGATATTGCGTCAGGATAAAGAAACAAGCGGGATCCCCGTTGTTTTTGTTACCGCTTCGGTTATGACGGCGGGCATAAAGGAAATATATACCATACCAAACAGCGGATTCATAAGCAAGCCTATAAATACCCGTACCTTTGCAAAAGAAATAAGTCAATTTATTAAGTGAGTTTATTATATGTTGAAAACCAAACCATCAATCCTGATTGTCGATGACCAGCTTCAAAATATTGAACTTCTCGAAGCATATCTTGTTCCGCAAAATTATGAGGTTGTCAAGGCTTTAAACGGAGAAGAAGCTCTGGAAAAACTATCCGGGAATCAAATCGATCTGATTCTGATGGATGTAATGATGCCCGGCATGGACGGTTTTGAAGCCACCCGCAGGATCAGGCAGGATAATAAACACAAGCTGCTTCCGATAATCCTGGTTACCGCATTGCGCGAAACGGAAGACCGGATAAAGGGTATTGATGCCGGCTGCGATGATTTTCTTTCAAAACCTGTTGATAAAATGGAGCTTTTATCCCGGGTCCGGTCCCTGTTAAAAGTCAAGGCCTATAATGACTTGATGAGTAATTACCGGAAAGAACTTGAGTCTGAGGTTGCCAGCAGGACCAGGGAATTAAAAGTTGCATACGAACGGATAAAAGAAGCATCGCTGGATACGATTTACCGGCTTTCTGTGGCCTCTGAATACAAGGACACTGACACCGGAGCTCATATCAAGCGCATGAGCCGTTATTCCGCCGCCGTTGCACGTGGTCTGGGCCTGGACGAAAAAACCGTTGAAACCATTCTTTATGCGGCCCCCATGCATGATTTGGGTAAGATAGGCATACCTGATCAGATTCTGGTAAAACCGGCCAAACTTGACCCGGTGGAGTGGGAAATTATGAAGCATCATACCGTTATCGGCGCTAAAATCCTCAAGGGCTCGGATGCCGAATTTATAAGGTTAGGGGAGATTATTGCCCTGTATCGTCATGAAAAATGGGATGGAAGCGGTTATCCGAATAGTGTTAAGGGGTCAGAGATACCACTCGCCGGCCGCATCGCGGCAATCGCGGATGTATTCGATGCCCTGACCTCCAGACGGCCTTATAAGGAACCTTTTTCAGTGGAGGAGTCACTGGCCATCATTAGAGAAGGAAGGGGAAGCCATTTTGATCCGGATGTCACGGATGCTTTCTTTACAATCCAGGACGAGATACTTGCTATCAGGGAACAATATGGAACCGAAAATCAACAGATTTTTGATATACCTGAACTGAAATCCCTTCTCGCGCGATATAACCATGAAAAATAAATATTGATTTTTACCGCCCTTCCCAAGCTTAAAAGCATGTAAACCGTTCTGCTGCCTATTTAATAAAAATGAAATTATAATAACACATCCTTGTGCTATATGCACTGAATAGAGACTTTATTCTTTTTTATTTTGATAAAGACATATAAGTCCTCATTTGTTGTATGCGCAGAATTTGCCGATTTGCATAATCTTCCTGTTTTTTAGCCATATACATCCTACGTCTTCATCATTAAAATTAATACAACGAAAATGAAGAAGTTCTTATTAATGTCAATGGCGTTTTTCTCATTCATTTAAAGATTTTCGGATTACTAAGCAATGGGCATAAAATCCCATATAAATTATAGTAAAATGAGCTTTTTGGACTATTAAAAACAGAAACAAATTAATTTATAATATTACAAATAGGGAAAAAGTTTATTAAATAAAATATTTAAAGGAGTTTTTTATGAGATTTAAGGTTATTCTTCTGATTTCGGTTCTTTTTTTATTAGGCTCATCCGGTTTTTCTGCAGACAAAAAAACAACGCTCCGTTTTGAGGAGCAGTCTCAATTCGAGATCGTCAGCCCGGAAGGGGTAAGGATTTTTATTGATGTAAGCGACCCCAGTCATATCTCAAGCGCCCCTACTGCAGATGATATACTTTTAACCACACATTCACACCCGGATCATTATATTCCTGCTTTTGTGGATAAATTTCCAGGAATGAAAATTACTTTTAAACCCGGCCAATTGAAGGCGAAAGATGTGGACATCAATTGCATCCCTTCATCTCATACGAGAGATATTACCTTTGATGCTAAAGATGAAAGTGCTTCCGATTATATATTCGTAATTAATATTGGAGGAAATCTGAAAATAGTACATTGCGGCGATATCGGCCAGAAAGTACTAACACCGGAGCAAATTGCCGTGTTGAAAGATGCGGATATCCTGATGACTCAATTTGATAATCCTTTAAGCGGAATGGATCTTAACAACAAAAAAGGGTTTAACCTGGTAAAACAAATCAATCCTAAAATCATTTTTCCCACGCATTATATCGATGAGGACATACCATATGCCAAGACTTTATGGAATGTTATGTATTCCGAAAAAGATATGCTCGAATTCGGCAGCTCAATCAGCAATAATAAACCCGTTTTCATAATTGCCGGGTTTATGGCCAAATTATATAAAAAACAATACAATCTTCCTGAATACTGAATTATAATAAAAAAACATTACAGAATATACTGTTTTATTTCAAAATTCCGGGAATTAAATAGTATTTATATAACGAGATTGTGTTTTAGTGAGGAAGCCTTGGAAAAGAAAATCACATATTTTGAAAGCGCCGGTAAGATTAATACTGTGAAATGCGCGGAAATAGCCGCCGGTCTCCTTAGAGACAGGATTTATAAAAGCATAGTGATAGCCTCTACTTCCGGTATAACCGGCCGTATTTTCGGGGAATTATTGAAAGATTTTCCGGTAAATAAAATAGTGGTGACACAATCCTTCTGTTTTAAAAAGCCATTTCCACTAGAAATATCGGGAAAATTTACCGGGGAAATCAAAATCCTGGGAGTAAGAGGTTTTAATGAAGCCATAAAGAACAGGGTTAACAAATATCCATTAGCAGACCAGTCATTACAGGTTTCTCCGTTAACAGCGGTATTTGAATCATATAACTTTTTTTGCCCGGGAATGAAGGTCTGCGCAAAAATAGTAATGGAAGCATGCGACGCAGGATTGATATTGGAAGATGAGAAGGTTGTAGCTGTCGCAGGAACCCGTGAAGGTGCGGATACCGTTGTTGTAATTCGTGCAAAACCATGGATGCGGTTTAAGGAACTTAAATTTCTGGAAATATCGGCAATGCCGGGGAATTTTATTTATGATGATTGATATCAGAAAATATCAATCATTGTTTGAATTCATTCAAAAGTTATGTTTAAGCTTGTTTATGTCTTCCGTTACCTCATTATTTCTTCTATTGTACATATTTCATTAAATTGCGCTTCGGCTGGCTTACCTATTATTTATATCACTTTTTCATATATGAACCAGTAGCGAATGCCAGTTCGCCAAATAACACGATGTTATACGTGTCTCTATAGCCCTCCCACTTGATAGTAAAGATTCTAAAAACTGCAATTTAAAATTCTTTTTTTTGCAATTATTATAACTTTCTAATATTATTTAGTTAGAAAATATTATTAGTTATTGGATTTTAAAGAAAAATATTAAATCAGGAGTGAAATATGGGAGACAAACGCGGGAAAAAAGAAAAAGCTAAAAGTGAAAAGCAGGCTATGCTGAAAAAACAGGCTATTAAAGATGAGAAAAAAGAAAAACAGGAAAAGCAAAAAATAGTTAAATAGATAAAAGGGCACAATGCTTTCGTTCCCAAACCGAGGGTACCGTTTGATAATATTGAAGCCGCTAAAGACTGGCTTGTGGAATAAAGCGGCATATAAAATACCATCATCCGGATGCTGTTTTAAATGATTTTATTATGCGGTAAAAATGAGCTTAATTATCAAAAAAGATTTTTGGTATAGGAAACCTTCAACCAAAATAAGGGAGCTTTATCTGTGTTAAAAATAGTAAATGTGAAGGAATATGACGGGGGAATTGATAAAGCGGTAAAATTTATTCATGGAGTATGGGGCAATGATAAAAATTATTCATTTTACAGTGATGCTATATACCATTCGTCATTATCTGGGAAGAAATTGCCGCAATTCTTTTTACTTCTTAAAAATAGTGAAATAATAGGCTGTTCCGCGTTAATTATCAATGATTTTATCAGCCGCCAGGATTTATATCCTTGGTTTGCCTGCCTGTTTGTCGATGAAAAAGAACGCAGGAATGAATATGGGAAGCTGTTAATCGAATATTCTGAGCGTGAGGCAAAAAAGGCGGGATTTTCGATTCTTTATTTAACTACAGATCTTGACGGTTTTTATGAAAAATACGGATGGATCAGGATTGAAGACGGCATTAATTTGTTCGAATGCAAACCGGCCAGGATGTACTCAAAAAAGCTTTAGGAAATTATTGCCGATATAATAAACCCAAATTCGATAAAATGGAGGAAATTTTATGAAGTGTTCAATATTGATGATTGTTTTATTTTTCACAATTCCAGCCTTCCTATTCGCCCTGGGTGATGATAGTAAGAGCAGATGGGTAAAGGCCGAATCCGGTCTTGTAATGAGAGATAATCCCTACTTGACTGCAGTTAAAATAGCGACAATCCCTTTCGGTGAAAAAATAACGTTTCTAGAAGAAAAAGGTGATGAATTGACTATTGCCGAGGCAACAGGACGCTGGACAAAAGTTGCCTGGAATGATAATACGGGGTGGGTATTCGGTGGATTTTTGACAGATGAGGAAATGGTAAAAATGATACCGGTCAAATTAAATGGTAAATGGGGTTATATAGACAGGACCGGCAAATTTGTCATTGACCCGCAATTTGATTCAGCAGCGTATTTTCATGAAGGTCTGGCCGCGGTTCAGTCGGGCCATAAATGGGGTTATATTGATAAAACCGGTAAAACTGTCATTGATACTCAGTTTGATACTACTTTTTCTTTTTCCGAAGGGCTGGCTATGGTGAAATCAGGGCATAAATGTGGTTTTATTGATAAAACAGGTAAATTTGCGATCAAACCGCAGTTTGAAGACGGTTATGTGTTTTCATTCTCCGGAGGGCTGGCTGTCTTTAGACCCGGGGATAAATGGGGTTATATTGATAAGACCGGCAGGGTTGCGATTCAGCCTCAGTTTGATTATGCCTATTCTTTTTCCGAAGATTTAGCTTCTGTTGAAACAGGCAGTATATATGGTTATATTGATAAGACCGGCAAGTTTGTGATTCAGCCTCAATTTGATAATGCTATTTCTTTTTCCGGGGGTTTAGCCTCAGTTGTAAAAAGCGGTAAATACGGTTTTATCGATAAGACAGGCAAATATGTAATTCAGGCTCAATATGACGATGCGATTTCTTTTTCCGAAGGATTGGCGGCGGTTAAATCAGGCGACGCGATCGGTTATATTGATAAAACCGGCAGGTTTGTCATTAAACCCAATCCTATTTTTAATGTTTCAGTTGATTCTTTTTCCGAAGGTCTGGCAAGAGTAGATTCGGGTAATAAGATCGGTTTTATTGATAAATCGGGAAAGTTTATTGTTGATCCTAAATATATTTCAGTTTATGCTTTTTCAGGCGGATTGGCCGCGGTAGAATCGGGTAATAAATGGGGCTTTATCGATAAGACCGGTAAGGTTGTCATTCAGCCTCAATTTGATGATGTGGAGTTTTTATTTAAGGAAACTCTTCCTATAGAAATTGAGGGCGAATAAGGAGATTAAAGAAAACCGGTTTTATGAATAAAATGAGAAGGTTTTTATGCTTTATACTAAGGCAGCAGTATTTCTAATAGGTATTTTTTGTACATTTTTTTCATGCTCTAAAAGTACTGATCCAATCCTGTGCGAGGATCAAGGGAAATTCGGTTACATGGAAAAGAATGGAAAAATCATTATTAATATTCAATTTGATGAAGCTCTAGCGTTCTCGGAGGGATTGGCCGGAGCCAAATCCGGTAATAAATGGGGGTTTATCAATAAAACAGGTGATTTTGTCATTCAACCTCAATTCGATAGCGCGGACTCTTTTTCCGAAGGCCTGGCTGTTGTGCAATTAAAGTCAGGTGAAAAATTTGGGTTTATTGACACCAATGGCAATACTATAATAAAACCCGGTTTTGAAGAAGCTCAGCCATTTTCTGAAGGTCTGGCTCCGGTTAAATCCGTTGATAGATGGGGTTATATCGATAAGACAGGTAAATATTTCATTAAGCCAAAATTTGATTATGCCTGGCCTTTTCACGACGGAACGGCGGAGGTGCAATCTGAGGAAATCCATGACTATGAACATCGCGGATTTATCGATAAAACCGGCAGATATATTTATAATCCTCCGTTTGGACAGGCCTTTTCTTTTTCCGAGGGTTTAGCCGCTTTTGGATCGGGCGACAGGTATGGCTATAAATACGGCTATATTGACAGAACTGGCAAAGCTGTCATAAAACCTCAATTCGATGATGTCCAGCCTTTTTCCGAAGGTTTGGCCGCGGTAGAATCGGGCAAAAAATATGGATTTATTGATAAAACAGGAAAATATGTAATCAAGCCGAAATTTGAAGAAGCCGGTTTTTTTTCCGGCGGTTTAGCTCAGGTAACTTTATATGGTAAAATTGGTTTTGTTGACAGGACCGGCAGGTTTGTCATCCGGCCTCAATTTGATGATGTGCTGCCTTTTTCCGGGGGTTTGGCCGCGGCAGGGTCGGGCGGCAAATATGGTTTTATCGATAAAACCGGCGGGATTGATGTCAAACCTAGATTTGGAATGGCATATTCTTTCAGCGAAGATTTGGCCGCCGTAGAAATCGCTGATGAGCGTGGCTACAAATGGGGTTTTATCGATAAAACCGGAAAGGTTGTCATTCAGCCTCAATTTGATCATGCCGATTCGTTTTCCGAAGGCCGGGCTCTGGTAAAAGCAGATGATAAATTGGGATATATTGATAAAACAGGCAATTATGTTATTAATCCGATATTTAGCGGGGCCGATTCTTTTTCAGAAGGTTTGGCCTGTGTTTTTTTGAATAATAAATACGGCTATATCGATACAACAAGCAAAACCATTATTAAATCTCAATTTGACGATGCTAAACCATTCGCGGGAGGTTTAGCCATAGTAAAATCTGGGGACCGGTACGGTATTATTGATAAAACCGGCAGATATATCATTAAACCTCAATTTAATGAAATTCATGCTTTTTCCGAAGGTCTGGCTGCGGTCAAATCAGGCGATAAATGGGGTTTTATTGATAAAACAGGCAGGGTTGTCATTAAGCCTCAATTCGATGATGCCTGGAATTTTTCTGAGGGTTTTGCCCAGGTTAGATCGGGGGAAAAGATCGGTTATATTGATAAAACAGGAAAATCAATCGAATAAAAGTTACTGTTGCGGCTCTTAGTTATTTTATATTCCAATTCTCTTCTTTTTCTCAAAAAGATACTCGTCGAACCTCTCTACCGACGCGCTTAAAACCAGTTCCTCCGGGAAATCTATCTCCTTAAGAAGGCTGTAAACATAGTCAAACCTGCCGACATCGAAGCTGATGTGTGCATCGCTCCCGCAGACTATCCTTACACCGTATTCTTTACATTTTAAGGCGATCGCTTTGCAGTTATCGGCGCTTCCCGCCCTGACTGTGAAAGAGCTGTTGTTTATTTCGATAAGCTTATTGTATTCTTCGGCTGATTTCACAATGGTGTCATAATCAATGGGAAATTGTGGGTTTCCCGAATGTCCGATTATATCGATCAGCGGGTTCTTCAGTATATTCATCAAAGCATGCGTATGAACTTCCATTGTAGCAGGACTGAAGCATATGTCATGAAAACTTGCAATGACAAGATCAAGTTTCATAAGGTATTCCCCGCTGATATCGACATGGCCTTCATTATCCATGATATTCGATTCCGCGCCTTTTAAAATCCTGACTCCGTAAAGCTCGGACGGTAAAACCTTAAGGTTGCCGAAATGATAAATATGAGTGGTACCGGGCATTCCCGGTCCATGATCCGTTACGGCGAACATTTTAATGCCGGCTTTTGATGCCCCTTCCGCCATTTCCTGTACAGTGCTGTAGGCATGCCCGCTTGCTACTGAATGCGTATGGGTATCAACTAAAATTTTCAAAATTTTCCCCCGTTTTTTTATTATTTAAATTAACTGACAATAAATAAATATTAAGAAGAACTGGTAAAATAATCAAATGTCTTTTAATTTCCAGACCCCGTTTGCCGAAATTTACTGTAACAAATCGGATCATTGCGATGATCCGATTTGTTACAGTCTGCAGTTTTGAATAGCGCAGTATAATGCAAACAAAACTACGGCTTTTACAAGAAGATAAAGTGGCGGAGGAATTTAGTGATGATGTCCAGAATTGATATTTTGAAATATTTTTTATTTACGGTTTTTTTATCGGTCTTATCAGCACAGGGTTATACAACCGATAAACAGATGGAAAAAACACTTTCTCCTTTCAATGCCATTAATATGCTGAAGGAAGGAAACCTGAGGTTTGTAAGTACAAACAAGAATCCGGCAAATCAAAATAAAGAACGAAGGGTAATGCTTGCGGAATATGGCCAGCGTCCCTTCGCTATGATACTTGGATGTTCCGATTCAAGGACGCCTGTTGAACAGATCTTTGATGTCGGCATCGGCGATCTTTTTGTTGTAAGGGTTGCGGGGTTTATTGCGGATTCCGATGTAACCGGTACTTTTGAATACGGGGCAAAGAGCCTGAAAATACCGCTCCTTGTTGTTCTTGGCCACAACTCCTGTGATACAATCACAACCGCAATTAATAATGATAAAAATGTGGGAAATTATTCCACGCTGATTGAAAAAATAAAACCGGCCGTAGAAAAAGCCGAATATCTTTACGGGAATAAGATCAGCCCCGCGTTGATTGAAGAAGCTGTCAAACAGAATATCTGGCTTTCGATGGAAAACCTTATTACTTCCAGTTCAGTCCTGAGAAATATGATTAGAAACAATAAGCTAAAAATAGTAGGTGCAAATTATAATCTTGATACGGGGATTGTGGAATGGCTCGGCGAACATCCCAGGCAGGCGGAATTTTTATCCGGTTCAAAATCAGAAGCAGTTAAGGAAACGGTTTATAATGATGAAACTTCAGCCAATGCTCAAGGTTTTAAAAACAGAAAAATGAACTTCAGACCTTTGTCTGAGAAAATCAGACCGGTGCCTGAAACTGGAAGAGAAAATTCCGAAGTAATGCTTAAAACAAGAATTATTTTATCTGAAAAAGGAAATAAAACCGGAAAAACAGGATTACCGCTTTCATCACCAAGAAATCCGCTTTTAATCACTATCTTTATTTCCGCTCCTGAAAATACGAAAAAAGCCGAAATTGAAGTTTTTGCGTCAAGATCATATAAAAGCGGAAAATATCCGGTAAGGGAATTGATCTTTAGACTGGGCGGCCTTATCATAAAAGACGGGAAAGGCCAGACTCAGTTTTACTGGGCGGCGAAAAATCTTGATAATAAATATTTAAATACCGGGATATACCGGATTTCTGTAAAAATTAAAGGATTTAATGCCGATGGAGAAAAATTAGGGGCAACTGCCGATAAATCAAAATATTTTGTAGAAGTCAGATAACCGGGGAAAATTTTGAAAGAAATAAACCTTTCTAAAATTATGGGCCAGGCAATTAATGATTACGGCATGATTGATCCCAATGACCGAATTGTTGTAGGCCTTTCGGGAGGGATGGACAGCCTGGCGCTTCTTTTATTACTCAATTCAAGGTTAAAAAGGATACCGGTCAGGTACAGCCTATTTCCGGTTTTGGTGGATAATCTAAACGGTGAGAGTGAGGAACACAACAAAAGGATCGGGAAACTCACCGGTTATATCATTTCTGAGACAGGCCATGAACCCCATGTGATTCATACCGGAACCATGAAAAAATTGACCGAAGGGGATTCCCGTAAAAGGGATGTTTGTTTTCTCTGTGCTCAGAAGCGAAGGTATGAATTGATCCGCTATGCGTTTTCGATTAACTGCACAAAAATCGCGCTGGGGCATCATAAGGATGATATCATTGAAACATCGCTTATGAATCTTTTTTATAAGCATGAATTGTCTTCTATGGTACCAAAACTGGAGTTATTCGGAGGAAAGATGTTTATAATGCGTCCCCTGGCTTATATCCAGAAGACACAGATCGAAGATTATATTTATACGAAGGAAAAAGAGGTTCCTGTTTTCGGCGAAGTATGCCCTTCCAATATTTTGAGAAGGGATTTGAGGCGCTCGAAAATCCGTGAAATAGTAGACCGCCTCTCAAAAGAAATACCCCACCTGAAAAACAATGTCTTCGCTTCTTACAGGAATCCGAAAAACGATTATCTCCTGGATAGATTTTTTGATCCGAAGACATCGGGTTCTTTCAAAAGGCCGTAAAATAGCTGTTAGCGACTAGCAGCTAAAGACTAGTGACTAGTAATAGGTTCCTCCTTCTTTAACAAGGATAAAAAGGGAGATTCCTATATACTCTCTGTACTTTTTATAATTATTGTATTCTTCCATAAGTTTCGGATCATCTTTCCTGTCGTTATAATATACTTCCCACCAGTAAGGTTCATAAAAAGCCTTGGTAAAGATTACTGAAAATCCATTTTTTTGAAACTCGGTTTTTCCCCTGTCCAGAGTGTAAATTTTAATATCGCTTTTAAGCCAATTTTTAACAAGATCTCTTGGCACAGTATCGCCCATCAATATTATATCGATGATTATTGCTTTTCCGTTTTCCTTCAAAACCCTGTGAATTTCTTTCACTCCATTTTCAAAAAAATTACTTAAGGCGCCGCTTGAATAAGCAATATCAAATTCTTTTTCTTTAAACCTCAATTTTGAACCGTCTCCGGCCTCGAAAAAAAGAAGGTCATCCAATTTTTTCTTTATCGCCATTTCCTTGGCGGTTTTAATGAATCCAGTATCGATATCGATTCCCGTAACTTTACAACCGTATTTCTCTGCAAAATATGCTTCCATTTCACCCGTTCCGCATCCGACGCTTAAAATATGCATCTTATCGTTGATTATTATATGTTTTTCGGCTTCCAGGGTTAATTCAATTCCAGCAGGCATTACAACTCTTCTTTTTTTTATTTTAGACATTTCAGATGTTTCATTACCCAGCCTTGATGATGCTTTATCATTCACTCTAAGTCCTCCGGAATAAATTTTATGCTAAAAAGCCGATTAAAATCCGATCTAAGCTTTTGCAAGCGCCTGGCCGAGGTCCTCCAGGATATCATCAATATTTTCAATTCCGATAGACAGCCTTATGAGTTCCGGCGTAATGCCTCCGGCAAGCTGGTCTTCATCTGAAAGCTGGGAATGAGTAGTTGTAGCGGGATGAATCGCCAGGCTTTTCGCGTCGCCGACATTGGCCACATTGGAAAAAAGGCGCAAATTTTTAATAAATTCCCTGCCGGCCGAAGCTCCGCCTTTAATTCCGAAAACAACCATTCCGCCGAAGCCCTTTTTTAAATACCTGCTTGCTAACTGATATGAAGGATCGCCGGGAAGACCGGGGTAACGGACCCAGCTTACCTTCGGATTGGACTGCAAGAATTCAGCCGCTTTCATTGAATTCTGTGAATGTCTTTCCATCCTGAGCGCAAGTGTTTCCAGTCCCTGAAGGAAGATCCAGGCGTTGTCCGGCGAAATGCAGGCTCCCAGGTTCCGGAGAGGTACAAACCTCATTCTCATAATGAATGCAAGTTTCTGTAATCCCAAGGGTTCGAGGTCATGCGCCCACCTGAGATTGTGATAACCGGTGTCAGGCTTGTTAAAAAGGTCGAATTTTGGGTCCTTCCAGTCAAATTTTCCCGAATCAATGACAATGCCGCCTATAGCTGTTCCATGTCCGCCTATCCATTTTGTAAGTGAATGAATTACTATATCCGCTCCGTATTCCAGCGGTTTGAGAAGATAAGGGGTTGTAAAAGTAGAATCCACGATCAAAGGCAGGTGATGTTTTTTCGCGACTTCAGAAACACCGGAAATATCAGTAAAATTGAGGGCAGGGTTGCCAATTGTTTCAATATAAATTGCCCTTGTTTTTGAAGTTACAGCATTTTCAAAATTTTCTATCCTGACGGGATCTACAAATTTTGTCTTTATTCCGAATTGCGGCAGGATTGAATCAAACATAGTAAATGTGCCGCCATAAAGATTATTTGCGGAAATAATTTCGTCGCCATTTTGCGCAATATTGATAATCGAATAATAAATAGCCGACGTTCCGGAAGAAAGAGCCAGAGCTCCAATACCGCCTTCCAGCGCGGCCATTCTTTTTTCAAGTACATCATGAGTCGGGTTCATCAAACGGGTATAAATATTCCCCAATTCTTTCAAAGCGAATAAATCCGCCGCATGTTCGGCGCTTTTAAAAACGTAGGAACTTGTCCTGTAAATAGGGACTCCAAGCGAAGTTGTCTCATCAACAAACTGCCCGGCATGCAGGGCCAGAGTTTCAAACTTAGCATTATCAAGATTAATATTGCTCATTCATTTTCCTCCTTATAGAATCATATAAATTAATTCACTTATTCGTCAAATAACCAGGTGCTTAAATATCTTTCCCCAGTGTCGGGCGCTATCGTCACAATTACTTTACCCTTGTTTTCAGGCCTTTTCGCGACCTCTAATGATGCCCAGACATTGGCTCCGGCAGAAATGCCGGTAAGAATCCCTTCTTTTTTCGCCAGTAGCCGCGAAATTGTCCCTGCGTCCTCATGCCTGACTTTTATGATTTCATCGATAATTTTTGTATTCAGGACTTCCGGTATAAAGTTGGCGCCGATCCCCTGGATTTTATGCGGTCCGGGTTTTCCCCCGGATAGGATCGGCGAATCGGCCGGTTCTACTGCAATTGATTTAAAACCTGGCTTCCTGCTTTTTATTACTTCGCTTATTCCCGTAAAAGTGCCGCCTGTTCCGATTCCGGCCACCAATATATCTATTTTCCCTTCAGTATCTTTCCATATTTCCTCGGCTGTCGTTTTTCTATGAATTTCAGGGTTTGCGGGATTTTTAAACTGCTGAGGCATAAAAGAAGTCGGGAATTGCTTGACAAGCTCTTCCGCTTTTTCAACTGCTCCGGCCATGCCTTTGCTTCCTTCCGTAAGTACAAGTTCTGCCCCGAGGAATTTCAGCAATTTCCTCCTTTCGACACTGAATGTATCCGGCATAGTGAGGATAAGCCTATATCCTTTTGCCGCACAGACGAAAGCCAGCGCAATTCCGGTATTTCCGCTTGTCGGTTCAATGATCACCGTACTATTGTTGATCAACCCTCTTTTTTCAGCGTCTTCTATCATTGAAAGACCGATTCTGTCTTTAACGCTGGACAACGGGTTGAATGATTCCATTTTTAAAAGGATTTCAGCCTCTAAACCTTCGGCAATTCTGTTCAACCTTACCAAAGGGGTATTGCCGATTAATTCAATAATACTGTTTGCTATTTTCATAAGCTCCTCCTCAATTGATACCGCGTATTAAAAAATTAACAATCGTTTTATAGTAAGTCAAATCTTCCAAACATTTTATATTTCAAAGTTTAATAAAGAATTCATTTTTTTATAATCATCCGTCATATTTTCAAGTGTGACCTTTTCGAGAGTTTCAGCGATTGTATCCGATAAATTTTTCCAGACATTCTGCGCCGGACACCGGCCGCTTTTGTCACAGGAAGCGGTTTCAAGACAGTCCAGAAGTTTAATAGAGCCTTCAAGAACTTCGACAATTTCCCTTAAGTTTATATTTGCAGGGTCCCTGGCTAAAATGTATCCGCCCTGGGAACCTCTCTGTGAAATAACAAATCCTGCCGATCTTAATTGACTTATGATCTGTTCCGAATATTTTTCGGAGATATTTTGATTCTTTGCTATTTCATAAAGCTGCATAATTCCCTTTTTGTAGTTTAAAGCGAGTTCAAAAAGTATCCTGGTTCCATAACGGGTCTTTGTGGATAATTTCATTAATTAGCTCCTGTAGATATGGTTATAATTATTCTATATTAATATAATAGGCATGGTATGATTAAAAGTCAACCTTATTAATTGTTGTGAATCAATGTTCAATAAAGCAGTAAATTAAAAAGAAAATTATTTTATTTTTGATTTAATAAAATATGGCCGATTCCAGACTCATATAAGCACAGAACCCGGATTCCTCTTTTCTAACTTTAAATTTAAGCTTTCGCCAGAACCTGGTCAAGATCGGCTTTGATATCGCCGATATTTTCCAATCCAATTGATAGCCTTATAAGATCAGGTGCCAGACCTCCTTCTTTCTGCTGTTCCCCGGAAAACTGGGAATGGGACGTGCTTGCCGGATGCAGCGCCAGCGACTTTGCATTTCGTCAAATGATACGCTTGATTTTTGCCATAATTTATTTTAAAGTATTAAGGTTAAGTGTTGATCCTTCGGATAGAAAAAGTAAAGAGGTATAGAAGGAGTGAAGATTGGAAAATACAGTCAATGAGGAAGCTGAGGTAAGGAAGGAAATGGTAATATTTCATGAGGAAGGCAGTTCAAACAAAACATTTGTTTTATATCGAAAAAATAATGAGCTGGCTGCTAAATATCAGGATAGTGATAATCAGGAAATAATATTTACAGAGTTATACGCTCAATCAGTAGTCAATGATCTATACAATTGGCTTAGGGAATTTAAAATAAACAAAGATGACTTTAAGTTTATGAAATTACCTGTAACATTTAGATACATTTATAGAGACCATGAAGATGTATTCTTCAAAATAATATTAAATACAGGGAAAAATGAAGTAGAGATAAATGACTATTACACGATTGTCAATGAATCAAACTGGTATGCGGAAAAGTTAAAATTACTTTAAGAAATTATCTGACGATCAGAGAATTTGAGACATTTCGAATTTTATTATTTTTCCATCCTTTTTAAAATCTGTTTGCCAAGAGTATCCAGCATATATTCGATTTCTTTCAGCCTTTTTTCAGAATCAAAAGTCCAATCGCTATACGGATATTCCTTTAATAACCGGTTGAAGTATGATTGCGCGGTTTTGAAATTATTTTCTTTTTCCCGCAAAGTATTGAGGTCGATTTTTATGTATGGATTGTTTAAATAGGAAAAGAAGCCGTAATGGTAATCATAAAGCCTTGATTTATCGAAATATTCAACCCCTTTTTTGTAAATGTATGTATCTTTTTCTTTAATTGAAAAAATTTTTGAATCTGATTCCTGAATTTTATCAGTTGTTTTACTTTTTAGTAATGAAATCCGGTTATTTATTTTTTCCAGAATTACCTCAATCTCTTTCAGCCTTTTTTCGGAATCGAAAGCCCAATCACTGCCAGGATATTCCTTTAATAACTGCTGAAATTGAGATTGAGATGTTTTTAAGTGGTTTTCTCTTTCAAGCAGAGTCTCTAAATCTATTTTCAACGATGGATCATCAAGATAGCTGAAGTAGCAATATTTATAATTATAACCGTAAAAACCGTCATGCCTTGCTTTATGAAAATTATCCACGCCTTTTTTATAAAGAAAGGTGTCATTTCTAACTTTTGATCTATTCATATTTTTATAATAGTTAAGAATTATTTGATACGCCTCATTAATTTTTATCATTATTGTTTCTTGATTCTTCTTTTGTTCGGCATCCATAAAACGGTCGGGATGATTTTTTTTAGCAAGAATCCTGTAAGCTTTTTTGACTTCACTCAAAGTTGAACCGGGATTGAGGCCGAATAATTTTAAGTATTTTTCAATCATATAAATAAATTTTCCTTTATGGAGGGTGATTTTTATTGATTTCTAATTGAAACCGGATGATCTTTATTCAATTGCAGTAAATCCCATAAGTTGCCGTACAAATCTTCAAATACCGCGACTGTTCCATATGATTCTTCTTTGGGTTCCCGAATAAATTTTATTCCTTTATCAATCATATTACGATAATCTCTCCAAAAATCATCTGTATTTAGAAAAAGAAATACCCTGCCGCCGGTTTGATTTCCGATAAATTTTTCCTGTTCCGGTTTCGATGCTTTTGCAATCAATAAAGTTGTCCCCCTTGATCCGGGCGGCGCAATAACAATCCATCTTTTATCCTGAACCGGTTGATATGTATCTTCGATAAGTATAAAATTCAATTTATTCAAATAGAAATCCAGAGCCTCATCATAATCCTTTACAACAAGAGCGACATGAACGATAGACTGCATCATTAATTCTCCTGAATTGAATGAATTCCAGTTTCAGCTGGACTGTTCATAGATATCCAAATTTGGGATAATTATTTCATATTTTATATTTCCAGACAACTGCAAATTATTTACTTCACCATGGTTTCCATTATAGTCTTAACTATTTTGGCGGTTAAGCTTTTTATTACATTAATGTCATTTAAGCGGTATTCAGATGTATCTTTCATAGTAGGTTTCGGTCCAGCCGGCAAGAGATCGGCAATATACAGATCAATGAGTATCGCAGGTTCTTTGCCTACTCTTTTATTCAATTCATCGGCAAGCTTTAGGTTCGGGCCAAGGGCTCCCCGCTTATTGAGATGTATGCATATTTATATTGGCCGATTTTGGATTTAAGAAGCTTGAAGTATACGCGAAATGGTGAAGCAACTTTACCCATCCAAACCGGTCCCACAAATAGAACCAGATCATTATCCTCCACTTTGTCTTCTATTGCGTTTACCTGCGGCGTCCGATTAAACAGCATATCAAATATAATTGTACCCATTGTTCGAGGTTTGGATTCGGTGATTTTGATGTGCTTAGCCGTAAACTCTGCGGCTAAACTTTTAGCTAAAGCTTCGTTGTTACCGGTAAATGAATAAGAAATAACTATAACCTTCATGTTTATACTCCTAAAATGGGCTAATTTGTCTAATTTTATTTTTCCATCTATTAAGCCTTTATCAATATGTTCTTCAACAAGCGTGCCGCTTGACCCGGGTATGATTCTCCGCAGTTTACTGTGCTACTTATCAAGTTGGCTTTGTGCTATTCTGCATTAATAATACCCCGCAACTTGCTGCGGGGACAGCAATTTTCACAATTTTGACAAATAAAGAACCGGCTTTTGTTTAGATTAAAGTATATCATAGTGTATCCACTTTTTCAAAAATCAATATTTTCAAAAAATGTGACAAGGTAAATGAGATGCAGTGAAACTCTGCCTAACTGTGCCTGAGAACCCACTCTTTTTTCAATGATTATATTATTTGCCTCTATCCAAACAAATTTTGCGAATTTAAATTTTTTTAATAAGTCATTACGATTCTTATTTTTAATAAGCCCTGGGCTGATCGGCATCATAAAAATAATAATCTAATTCTTTTTCAAATATTTTAGCTGTATAATTTTTTCCGGCGCCGGCTTTTCCAAAGAAAATTAATAATATTTTATTCATTTCTTCCTAACAGTTTTATTCTTTGCTATATTTCTTACCAGAGGGTGTGGGCGTACATTTATATTTATATCCTTATATTTTTTAATCCTAAAAGTAAAAAACTTTCACTGTACCAATTAAACGTAAGAAGGATTTGACGGTAACCGCAAAGCGCCCGGGCTGGTCATAGTGGACCCCATGGCCAGCTTCCCGGATTTGTTCAACCTGAAATCTTGGATTAAGACGATGCAGCTCTTCGGCAACAACAGACGAAACCACACCTTTATCACCAAATACGAGCAGGCTTGGAACATCAATCGCACTCACTAACTGCATATAGTCGGGGTTCGGTGGCGTGAGAACGTCGAAAGCGCTCATGCTGGTTTGAAGCCGTGCCCGGGCGATTAGCTCGAGGGTATCCGGTGACCGATCAGGGTGCCTAATCCGGGATTCTGCAACCACTTCATCCAATGATGAATTTAGAATTCGCCGATGCTGATCGGCCACATCGCTATTACAAACTTCACACTGAACTTTTGGACTCAAGAACGTTGGATCAGCTAAGATTAGGCCACGGATTAGCTTTTGGCTACGACTTGCTACCACGGCTGCAGTCATACCTCCCATGGAGTGTCCGATCAGAACCGGAGGAGGAATTCTTAGAGCTTTTATAAGACCGACGACATCGTTTGCATGGTCTTCGTAACGGTACCCATAATCAGGCACACTCGACTTTCCATGACCCCTAGCATCCGGCATTATTACGTCATATT
The DNA here is from genome assembly GCA_963783575.1 of uncultured Spirochaetota bacterium. Taxonomy (GTDB): domain Bacteria; phylum Spirochaetota; class Brevinematia; order Brevinematales; family JAOACQ01; genus CAWEAK01. Next base: position 31,929 of record CAWAOD010000016.1, read on the forward strand.
CTCCCTCCAGAGCATGTGCCAAAGCAGTCCAGCAGGCTCCATTAGCAGTTAATCCGTGTAGCAAAATTAAAGGGGATTTGCTTCCTCCGGTTCTCAAGTAGTGTATGTTAATTCCGTTTGTTTCGCAGATTGCCGCGCTCCAGTCGGTCATTTGTAGTCCCCTTCAAGCATAAGATTCATGGTTTAGTTTGCAATTGATGCCAACGTGGCAGCCGAGACACAGGCGTGAAAATGGCAACTATCTGTGAGTGTAAACTCCGGTGGAAAATTTCCTAATTTCACCGATTTAGATTTTTCGGTTTTTGGGACAAATATCTCTCCGGCATTTTGACGAATTATTTTATTTATCATCATATTCAATTTGAACTCCTTTCAGGCCTTTAAATACTATCAACCTCAACTAAAGGAAACTCTGAGAAAAGTGGAATTTCTATTGAATCAAGAAATAGAGTTGATAATTTTTGTAAATTTTCAGAAATCATTTTGTACCTCAAACATTAAGATTGTGAAACTTTCAGCTAACTCGATATAAACAAAATGATCAATTTTATTATAATTCTTAGTTTCAGTCCTGTCAAAACGTATAATTTAATTTCAATAAATAATCCCCGATAAATCTATCAACAGCCAATAATACGGATAAATGATTTGAATTTTCAATAATCGTGTTGAAAGAGTGTTTTTTTATATTTTCATCTGGGAAATCCGCATATTTAATTATTTTATCACTGTCAAGCAATTCATCATCTTTACCTGAAATTAAGCAAAATGGCCTGTCAAGATTTTTAAATTGTTTTTGGGGTGTTAAAGGTGTAATTGCCCAGGTCATATTACATGAATTTGATGTGACCAGCAATGGATTATTTTTAATATTTTCGGCAGAATAATTAAATCGGACAGCAATTTTATTTCCAAATAATAGTTTAAATGATAATATGTTAATTAAAAGTGTTAATATTCTTATTTTGGCAAATGGATCTTTATTAATTTGATATCTATCAGTCCTGGATTTATAACCGAATTTTGGTGATATGAAAATATAAGCGTCTACCGGAGATTTATATTTCCAGGATGAATAATTTAAAACCAATCCGCCGCCAGATGAATGACCGCCAAGAACTAAGGGAATTTGGGGATTATTTTTTCTAATATAATCAACAAATAACTTTATATCTTTCCAGATTTGTTGTGTTGCAGGTGTACCGCCTCTTTCACCTTTTGATTTTCCATGTCCGCGTAAATCAATAAGATAAACATTTATATTATATTTACTTTTCAGTCCATTTGCTAAATGTTGATAACCTGCCCCGCTATAAGCGCCGCCCCCATGAATAAATATTAAGGAACAAAAAGGTTTAGAAATGGCTAAAAATGAATAATAAGCTAATTCAACATTGTCATTAGATTTAAAATATTCCGGTTCATCCATTTCAATAAATGGAGCATCAATGATTTCTTTAATCGAAAACGGTTCTTTTTCCATAAAATATAACTCCTATTTAATTAAAAGCCCGCGATTGACAATTGCATACAACTCGAAATAACCAGTTTTATTATAATACTTCGTATATATCCTGTCAATGCTGATGAGCTTATATTAAAAATATCATATTTTTTGATGGCCGGATATTAAACTAAATTTTAATTATTACCACAAAATTTTAAATGAGATTAAAACTAATTGACTTTCGACTAACAGACTAATCGACTTTCTCTACTAATTTAATTCCTGAAAATTATTTAAAAAAAAAGAAAAGATGTTATGATTAATGCTAAAAAATTCGGGAGGTTTATTATGGGGAAAATTTATGACCCAAAATTTATCAGAAACATCAGTATTTCGGGCGCCCCTAACGTAGGTAAAACCACACTTGCCGAAGCCCTGCTTTTCGCCAGCGGCCAGATCAGCCAGATGGGCAGCGTGGACAAGGGTACCACAATTATGGATTTTGACGATGAAGAGATCGCGAAAAAAATGTCCTTGCGCAGCTCTCTTGCTTTTACAGAATGGAAAGAGATCAAAATTAATATGATTGATACTCCCGGGATTCCGGATCTTGTAGCGGAAGTAAGAAGCGCTTTTCGAGTCACTGAAGGAATCGTTTTTGTCGTCAGCGCGGCCGACGGGATCACTATCGATACGGAAAAGGACTTGGCATTTTGCCGACGATTACAAAATTGCCAGGATTATCTTTATCAATAAAATGGATGATGAAGCGGCTGACTTTTATACGCTGGCGGACACTCTGACAAATAAATTCAAAAAACCGGTCATACCGATAGAGTTACCGATAGGGAAAGGGAAGGACTTTAAAGGAACCGTTGACCTTGTTCATATGAAAGCTGTTTACCTGGATAAAAATGGCATCAAAACGGGGGAAATTCCCCCGGATATGATGGGTAAAGTTAAGGAATACCGTGAAAAATTATTCGATGTAGTTGCGGAAACTGACGACGCGCTGATCGAAAAATTTCTGAATGGAGAAGAATTATCCGCGGATGAAGTTGAGAACGGCGTTAAAACCTGTACTCTGAACAACAAATTTATCCCCATTGTCTGCGGATCGGCGTTAAATAATGTTGGAATATCGATGCTGCTGGACAGTATTATATCTTTCCTGCCGTCGCCACTTTATATCGGCGAGGTCAGCGGCCAGGACACTTATAACGGAGGCCAGACGGTCAAACGCCATCCCGATCCGTCGGAACCTTTCAGCGGGTTTATTTTTAAGACTAGAATTGATCCGTTCGCCGGAAAAATCTCTTTCTGCAGGATTCGTTCAGGTATACTCAATACCGGCGATGATATTTATAATGTTAATAAAAACACAAAAGAAAAAATAGCGCATATTTATATGATAAACGGTAAAAATATGAAGGAAATCCAGACTCTGGAAGCGGGAGATATAGCCGTTCTGACAAAGATAGATTCCCTTGAAACTGGAAATACTGTCACTGAACCGACTAAACCCCTGATTTATGAACCGATCAGGCTTCCCAGCCCCTCGTATTTTGTCGGCATTCATTCTACCGATAGAAAATCTTCGGATAAACTTGGTGAGGTTTTCCACACAATAAGCCAGGAAGACCAGACTTTCAAATACGGTTATAACGACATTACAAAGGAAATGGTTGTGTCCTGCATCGGTGAAATCCAGGCAAGGATCATCTTTGATATGATCAAGCATAAGTTCAAGCTCAGCTTTGATACCAGGGTTCCCCGTGTTGCATTTAAAGAAACCATTTCTGCAAAAGCGGAAGGCCATTACAAGCATAAAAAGCAAAGCGGGGGTCATGGCCAATATGGGGATGTATATCTCAGGATCGAACCGCTTGCCAGGAATGCAGGCTTTGAATTCAAAGAGGAGATTTTTGGCGGATCGATACCTAAGAATTTTGTTCCCGCAATTGAAAAAGGCGCAATCGAGGCCTGCGAAAGCGGGTTCATAGCTAATTTCCCGGTAGTCGATCTTTGTGTTACGGTTTATGACGGCTCCTTCCATGAGGTTGATTCATCTGATATGGCATTCAGGATAGCGGGTTTGCACGCAACAAAACTGGCTATTGAAGCGGCAAAGCCTGTTATTCTTGAACCTATAGCCAAAGTCAGGATTTATGTCGATGAGAACGATATCGGAAATGTTATGGGTGACCTCGGTACAAAGCGTGGTAAAGTCCTGGGTATGGATAAAATTTCGGAAGATACAACGGTAATCAACGCGACAGCGCCTTACAGTGAAATGCTGTCTTATTCCCCGACATTAAACAGCCTCACAAGCGGAAGGGGAAGGTTTGAGATGGAAATTGACCATTATGATGTCCTGCCTCAAGGCGATTACGAAAAAGCTAAAAAGCAGGCTGAAGAAGTAAAGAAAGAAGAGGAAGAAAGTAAAAATAATTAATTTCAGGAAATATCATAAAAAAACCCCTCCGGTTCCGGAGGGGTTCTCCTGGCTGTAAATACCAGTAAATAAAATTCAAAATTAGAATCGCAGGTTTGCTTTACTTCTTTGCAACAGCGTCTTTTAAAGCCTTTCCAGCTTTAAAAACGGGAACTTTGCGCGCTGCGATCTTTATCTCTGCACCAGTCTGAGGATTGCGGCCCTTGCGAGCTTCTCTTTTCCTAACCTCAAAAGTACCAAAACCGACTAACTGAACCTTGTCTCCTTTTGAAAGACTGCCTGTCATTGCAGCAAGTGTAGCGGCAATAGCCTCTCCGGAACTTTTCTTGGTTAAACCGGTCTTTTCGGCAACTTTGTCGATAAGTTCTGTTTTCGTCATAACAACCTCTCCTTTATAAATTTTATAAATTTTCTAATAAACTCATTATAGCTAAATTTTTTAAAAAAAGCAATAGTAAATACATCTATAATAGCGAAAATATTCATTCTATGACCGTAAGTCACCCGGGAATACCAGTTTTCGGGCATTCTATGAATACATGATCATCATTTTCGCTATATTATATAATTTTATAATCATTTATGCAATCAATTGTTGAATTATTTTTTAAAAAAATACATATATGTTAAGATTTGTTTCCGATCAAATTCTTTAAAATAATCAAAAAATAAAGTAAAATATTCAATGAGTAATTATGAATATTGCGACTAATGACTAGAGACAAGTAACTAGTGACTATATAGAGGGGATTATATGATTTCCGTCAAAAATGTCTCCAAATTCTACGGCAGTTTTTTAGCCCTGGATCATATCAATTTTAATGTCGGCGAGGGTGAAATTGTGGCTTTCCTTGGTCCAAACGGGGCCGGAAAAACAACAACCATGAGGATACTTACCGGGTTCATGCCCCCAAGCGAGGGGGAGGTTTTGATTGATGGGCTTGATGTTTTTAATGAGCCTGTGAAAGTAAAGTCTATTCTCGGGTATCTTCCCGAAAATCCGCCGCTCTATCCCGAATTGACCGTATATGAATTCCTGTTTTTTGTAGCGGAATTAAAGAAGGTTGATAAAAAGATCATCCGTAAAAGAGTTGAAGAATCCATTGAATTTTCTGATCTAGCCGATAGAAGGGATACAATTATCGGCCTTCTTTCAAAGGGTTTAAAGCAGAGGGTAGGGATTGCCCAGAGTATCGTCAATTCGCCCAAGGTTTTGATCCTCGACGAACCTACAGTAGGCCTCGATCCAAGGCAGGTTGTGGATATGAGGAACTTTATAAAGAATCTTGCAAGATTTGAAAATAGAACCATTATACTTTCAACGCACATCCTGGCCGAAGCCGAAGAAATATGCGGGAAAGCCATAATCATCAACAACGGTAAAATCGCCGCCGTCGATTCAATTGAGAACCTCAGGAATAAGCAGATCGGCGATATAAAAATTGTTGTCAAAACAGCAAGGCGGGCAGACAGCCTTGTTAATGAACTGAAAAAAATCGATAAAATAAAAAAGATCGATCTGAATGACAATGAAATTATAATTTCTGCCTCGGGAGATGTAAGAGAAGATATTTCTAAAATGGTTGTGGAATGCGGCGCCGGATTGTTAGAACTAACAAAAAGCACGGATTCCCTTGAGGATGTATTTATCAAACTGGTGCAGTAGGAGAAGAGATTATGCTGGCAATTTATAAAAAGGAACTGAAGGTATATTTCACTTCAATACTCGGCTATACCGTTATGGGGATATATTTATTGATCGGAGGGATATTTTTTTACGGGTATTTCCTCGGACCACAAAACACAAGTGATTTTGCGGGATTTTTCGAGGATATGAACACTGCCTTTTTATTCATTATACCGATATTAACATTGCGTATACTTGCCGAGGATAAAAAACTTGGCACTTATGAACTTTTGATAACTTCGCCGGTTTCATCCTGGGAAATCATCATAGGTAAATTTCTGGGAGTATTTACATTTGTATTTATCGGTGTAACGATACTTCTGTTTTATCCGGCAGTCCTTAATTTTTATACGGGGGTAGAATGGGGAGCGGTTGCGGCCGGCTATCTCGGCATTTTGTTTTCGATCGCTTTTTTTATCTCGGTGGGAATGTTTGCTTCATCATTGACGGATAATTACGTTGTCGCCGGGCTTATATCCTACGGTTTGTTTTTATTCCTATATATGGTTTCTTTTTTCGGGAACGCTCCGGACAGCGCATTTTCCAGAATATTCAAGGAAATATCGTATTCGGTCCATTACAGCCAGTTCGCAGCCGGTCTTATCAAGATAAAAGACCTTCTGTATTTTTTGATCGGTACATTTATATGGCTCTATCTTGCTAAATCAGTAGTCGAATCTAAAACCTGGAAATAAGGAGCTTTCGCTATGCAGAGAATTAAATTCATAACTATTATTTTAACCCTTTCTTTATTGTTATTATCGATCATTTTTTATATAATTTTCGGGATTTACGTGATTCCGGCCGAAATAAGCTACATTGCGACATTTATCACAATAATATTTTACCTTGTCTTAAACTGGAACGAGATTGTCCGTTTTATAAAAAAATCAAATTCTCAAACCGGTATGTACAAAGCCGCCCAGTTTTTGATAATTTTTGGGATCCTTATTTTTGTTTATCTTATATCCGACACATTGTCCTGGAAACTTGACCTTACAGAATCCAGGCTGTACACACTTTCCGATGAAACCGTCAAGGTTCTTCAGGGCATAACAAATAATCTGTCAATACTTTATTTTAAACCGGCGGCTCTGACAGGGCCTTATTTTGACTATCAGGAAAATCTTTTAAAAGCATATATCGAAAAAAACAATAAGCTGAAGTTGACAAAAATTGATCCATACCAGAATAGGGCTATGGCAGTAGATTATGATATTAAGGAAGATGCGACCGTTGTTTTTGAGTATAACGGCAGTAAGGCTTATATTCCTTTTAAGAATATTGTTGAAATGGACAGGGATACCGGTAAAGTTAATTATAAAGGCGAACAGGCTTTTACGGGTGCCATAAAGAGCCTCTCATTAAGTAAACCGAAAATCGTTTACGTTTTGTCCGGGCATGGGGAGATAAATCCCAATGACCGTTCAAACAGGGGTTATCAAAATATTTTTACAAGAATGTCCCAGGACAATATTAAGTTGAACCAGTTAAATCTTTTAAAGACGCCTGAAATACCTGAAAACTGCAGTCTTCTAATTATTGGAAATCCGGTTCATACATTTGCCGTTGATGAACTTGACAGGATAAACACTTATATCGCGGAGGGCGGTAATGTTCTTGTTCTGCTTGAGTATGAAACACATATTACCATTAACGATATTCTCAGGCAGATGGGCCTGTTTTACATCCAGAACCTGGTTATAGAGGATCAGGATTACAATCCGCAGCTTGGCAAAACCACAATTATCCCGAATTATATCGGCAGTGAAATTACCCTACCTCTGGCAAAAAAAAATATCCCGGTAATTATGCCGACGGCGGTAGGCATTCAGGTACTTGATGAAAAATTCAGGGTTTCAAAAGATAAATACGAAATCACGCCTCTTTTGGTAACATCAAAATCATCTTACGGTGAGATTTCATCAAATGAGATTTTATCCGGTAAAGTATCGCAGGATAAAAACGACCTCAAAGGTCCTTTGACAATTGCATACGCTGTAAAAAGATTTATAACGAATATAACTTCTGTAAAAAATTCTGAGGAAACGAATGTTGTTGAATCAAGAATGGTGGCTTTCGGAGATTCGGATTTTATAAATAACACTTATGATGAAAAATATGGAAATTCCGATCTCTTCCTTAACGCCGTCAATTTCCTTCTGAAAAGGGAAGCCGGGATAACCATCAGGCCGAAAACTTCCGAAGTCACAGGCTTCCAGCTCACAGGTTCAGAGAGAAGGTTTTTAACAATCTTCGCTTTTGCTTTAGGATTTTTCTACATAATTCCTGGATTGATTATAATAATCCGAAGAAGAAGCCATGTTAAGGGATAAAGGGCGGATTCAATGATTGATGCAAATTCGACCGGAACAATTGTAAAAATGCTGAATATTTTAAGAGAAGAGTACAAAACCTGGCATGCGCCGATTATAACATATATAAAAAATTCGAGGGGTACTCCTTACAAAATCCTCATTTCAACGATCTTGAGCCTCAGGACAAAAGACGAAACTACCGCCGCCGCCGTGAAAAGGCTTTTTGAAAACATTAAAACGCCAGAAGATATGCTCCGGCTTAGGGAAGCTGAAATCAGCAGGCTTATATACCCGGTCGGGTTCTACAAAACAAAGGCGAAAAGGATACTTGAAATATCTAAAATCCTGATGGAAAAATATAAGTCAAAAGTTCCGGAAACTCTGGAAGAACTTCTTGAATTGAAAGGTGTCGGAAGGAAAACTGCCAATCTGGTTATCACGCTTGGGTTTAATAAACCGGGAATATGCGTAGATACTCACGTCCATAGAATTTCAAACCGCTGGGGATATGTCAGTACAAAAACTCCTGAAAAAACTGAATTTGCCCTAAGGGACAAACTTCCACCGGAATGGTGGATCGAGTATAATGACATTCTGGTCGCTTTCGGGCAAACAATCTGTAAGCCCCTGTCTCCCTTTTGCTCAAAATGTCCCGTTAATGAATTTTGCCCGCGGATCGGAGTTGAAAAAAGCAGGTAAACAAATAATAACACCCCACCTGGGATGGCTATTATTCACCGGCATCTGGAGGATTTTATGATGACCCGGCGTTTTCGGTAACCGCCACTCCAATGGGGTGTTTTAAATATCAAACCACTTCATTCCTTACAGGCATGGCTTTCATTCTTCATTTTTAAATATTTTACCGGATTATCTGAAAATAGTTCTTTGCATTCGCTTGAGCAGAAGTAATAAGACTTACCCGAATAATCAACCTTTTCAGACTTATCGGTATCCACTTCCATCCCGCATACTTGATCAACTGCTTTCATAATAGCCCCCAATTTTTACTTTTTTTCATATTCAATAATAAATATAAACCTCATTCAAGTCAAAATACATTTATTTTTTTGACACCAGGTTAATTATTGACTTGGTTAATTCATTGTAATAAAATCATAAGATTACAATTTAACATATAATTTTTATTTTATTCTGAGAAAGAGGAAATATATTGTGATTTTTATCAAAAATCTTCAAATATTTATATTTTTGATTTTTTCCAGTGTTCTTTATTCCGATAAGGTTTTGTTCAGCGATGATATATTGAAAAAGTATAATCTTGTTGATGTTCAATCTTTAGACCCTTCGATCGGAGTACAATTAATGTACGCAACAACCAATAATTTCCTTAATAAAAATGTTTACGGTGATCTAAGAAAATGCTATCTTCTCAGGAATGCTGCGGAAAAACTGACAAACGCCCAGAGACTTTTAAAAGAAAATTATCCTGGTTACAGTTTATTAATATATGACGGACTCAGACCCCGTAAGATTCAATACCAGATGTGGGAGATTGTAATGTATACATCGGGGCGGCAATATGTGGCAAATCCAAAAGGAGGATCGATTCATAACTATGGTGCGGCTATTGATCTGACTATAGCCGATGAGGAGGGAAAGCCGCTTGATATGGGGACTTCTTTTGATTATTTTGGAGTAAAAGCGCAGCCAAGGTACGAAAAATATTTTCGCCATCCGGAGCTTCTGAAAAGTTCAGGGATTGAATTAAAAATTCGGAACCGGATTGACAAAGATATAAAATTCAGCGGGCAACTCAATGATAATGAAATAAGCAACCGTTTGCTACTGCGTAGTATTATGGAAAAGGCCGGTTTTAAACCTATTATGAATGAATGGTGGCATTTTAACGCTTTTCCGGAAGATATTGTCCGCAAAAAATTTAAAATAATAGAATAATAAAAAACCAAGGCTGTCTGCAAGCTTATGGACAGCCTTGCCGATGAATAAATGTTGGCAATCTATAAATCTTTCTTCATTCTTTCAAATTCATCCTTTGTAATTTCTCCCCTGGCATAGCGCTTCCTGAGGATTTCAATAGGCGTTTCGCTTAACCTAACTGATTTAAATCCTCTTATTGCAAATAATATCAGGAGAATGAATAAAATAAGTATAACAAGGCCCGTTATCCAGTGTCCGATCATGAACAAACCAAATCCATGTCCGAAAGACAAACCTGGTCCGTAATTACCCATCATAAAACTTTTTCTAATGTTATAATAATGGGGATTAACGTTAAAGCCTCTTCCCATCATACCCCATACCATCCCCTTAACAGGCAGGCCGTATAAATATCTATAGCCGATCATACGTAGCTTATTTTGAAGCCTTGGTGAGTTATCACCTCCGGCTCTCTTTAGAAAAGCTTCATAATCAATTTGTGAAGGGAACAATGTCGGCATAACTGCTTTACCTAAATCAATTAGCTGGCTGTCACTCACCTTGGAAACGTCTATTGTCCCGCCATCTTTCAAACTTTGTGACTGCCTTATTTCAGAAAGTATGGTTTCAGGACTTTTAGATTTGGTGTCTTGCGCGAAGCTTACATTTATAGTACAGGTAAGGGAAACCATCAACAAAACAACAGCGAATTTCTTTTTCATACGGCCTCCTTTCTTAAATCAACGTAATGTCTAAACTCCCCTCCAAGGAGGGGAAATTATTAACCGCTTTTAATTTCATTTTATATCCTCTTTTTCACCTGTCTGCCGCCAGGCAGGTAAAACTTTTGACATTACCCAAATCAAAAATTTAACTTAAAAGAACAATATTATACTTTCTTTTTTAAGTACCGGATAAATAAAAAGGATGCATAATTATTTATTATCTTAATTCCTGAATTGAGAGATTTTTTATATTAAACTTAATTGCTATTGACAAATAAAATTTATTGATATATTATATAAAAATACAAAAGTTTGTAAAATATATTTAATATGGGCAGCTTATCAAATATATAGGAAAAATTATTATTGTCTTATGGGGTGCTTATGCAATCACTTGTTTTCTTAAGATTTATTAGTTATTTGCCAATTCTATTTTATATTCAAAAAATTATAATTGATTATTCCTATCGCAAAATATATCGAAGTAAAAATCCTGATTCAAAAATACTGCCAGAAATTCAGAAGATAATTGTGAAAAATTTAGTTGCGATAAAAAAGATTAGGAAACTTACAGGGCTTTTTCTAATGCTAAACTTATTTAATGATCTAAAATATTCAAAACTATCGCGGATTTAGCAATTATCAAAAATCTGAAAAAGGAAGTATCATTTCTATTTCCAATGTTTTTTTTATTGAGGGGATACCTATTTATATTACTATTTAAAAAGGCAATTTTAATCTTTATAAAATATACTGATATAATATTGTTCCGTTGATTAATTTTATTTTAGCGAATCGAATAGGGTTTATAACCGAATAAAATAGTTATTGTGTAAGTTATTGAAATATAATATTATAGGAGGAGTCTATGGCTAAGTTTCTTATGTTCCTGTTGGTATCGCTAATGGTTACAACCGGTTTTGGGGAAACGATCAAGGTTGGTTTTTTTGATCTGGAACCCTATGCTATCAAGCAGGCTGATGGCAAGTACACCGGTGCGGCTATTGAATACTTCGAAAAGTACATGGCGCCGAAGATGGGCGTCAAGGTGGAATGGTTGGGGCCTATGCCAATGACAAGGGCTTACAAAAGCCTGGATGATGGAGAGATAGACGCAAGCTTAATCGCGATTATGAATCCGGAAAGGCGAAAAATATACCTTGTTCCGGACAACTATTATATATCTATGAAGCCAAGCCTTATCCTGCTGAAAACCAATCCCTTGAATCAGATCACGAAACCGGATGACTTGTTCAATATGACAATTGGATATGTGGAAATTGCCCAATATCCCCCGTTTATAAAAAACGATAAAATTACTATGGATCTTACAAAGGGCGCCGATTATAAAAAGAAAAATTTTGAGAAACTAAAACTGAAACGTATTGACGCTATATTTGATGCTAACGATGTTTCCAATCCTTATGAGGCTAAAAAATTCGGAATGTATGATCAGATTAAAGTGGTGCTGCTTCCCATTGATCAAACCCCGATTTATACAGTTTTCCGGAATACGGATAAGTGCCAGAAACTAATAAAAATTTATAATGAAGTGAACAATGATCTTTACAAAACCGATACTATGGATAAGATTTTAAGTAAATACAAATAATTATTTTTTTTAAACCGGGATAATCCATTCACTAAAAAGCATGACTGGATTATCCTGGTTGTTTTTATTATTATTTAAAAGATAATAAATTGAGGAGAAAATTTTATGAAGAAAAGACTTTTAATTTATCAAAAGGTAATATTAGTACAGTTAATAGCTATTATTGTAATAATGTTTTTGTTTGCCCTGTTTACGGTTATATCCAGCAGTTATACTGAAATTCAGAAGATGAAATTAAATTCCGAACAAATTCTGGCAAGGCTGACAACTTATCTGCCTGCTTCTGTTTGGAATGTCGATACTGAAGCTGCGGACAACCTCATCGGGCAGGAAATGAAGAGTGAAGATGTTCTTGGGATTATTATCAATCAGAACGGTAAATTCTGGATGGGAAAATTCAAATCGGAAAAAGGAGATATTATAAATATTGATGATGTTACAAAATATGAAAGCGTTCTAAAAAAGAGCTTTATGATTAAAAACAGCACGATAAATTATGAAAATAAGGGGATAGGAACTATTGAGCTTTATATAACGAACAATAATGTTTCCATAATTTTATCAAGGCTTTTATTAGGCAATATTTTGCAGATTTTGGTCTTGATAGTTATTCTGAGCATTATCACTTTTATTGTATTGAACATTTTGCTTGCCAGACCTTTAAAACAAATCACGGAAACAGCGGCACGAATTGCCGGAGGGGATATGGAACTGCAGGCGGATGTTATTGAAAATCAGGGAGAAATTGCGGAGCTGGCAAGAGCTTTTAATAGTATGACGGAAAAACTGAGGAATAGAATGAAAGAAAGCATCAAGACGAATGAGATTCTGACAAAAATATTCGATAATGTTAAAGAGATAACCATCAATATTAATTCCTCTTCAAAAGAAATCGAGGCTGCCGCCCAGGAACAGACCAGCGCTTCGAATGAACATGCCAGCGGCGTAACAGAAGTCAGCGCGACGCTGGAAGAGCTTACTATAACGGCGAAGCAGATTACAACAAATGTAGGAGAACTGGTTGTCGCCAGCGGGAATGCTATTAAAATGCTTAAGGAAGGCGAGAAGGATCTTTTACAGACGGTTTCTCAACTGGACGAGGTCGGAAAAATAAGCTCAAACAATACAACACAGATTGGAGAATTGGGAAAACGTTCGACGATAATTAACGAAATGGTAGAAATAATAAAAGAGGTCGCGAACAAAACGAATATGCTTTCGATCAATGCATCCATCGAAGCTTCACGGGCGGGCGAGGCTGGAAAGGGATTCTCGGTGGTTGCAGCTGAAATACGCGAACTGTCAAAAGAAACCATTACCTCGGCAAAGAATGTTGAAAAAGCGGCCAAAGAAATTCAGGATTTTTTAAATTCGATCATTATCTCCTCAGAAAGTGAATCGGAGAAAGTATTAAACAGCGGTAAAGTTGTAAAACTGATAAAAGAAAAGATAGAGGAAGTCACTTCCAATATCAACAATAATTATACCTTTTCACAGAAAATCGATGTCTCGATAAAACAGCAGGAAAGCGGTTCCAGGCAGGCTACCGAAACAATGAGGCAGATGGCTGAGATCGCCAGGCAATCAGCTGAGACGGCCAGGCAGACACTGCTTGCGGTAAAAGATATTGTTGGTTTCAGCACTGAACTGGATATGGTTTTAAAATTGGTTAAATCGGATGAACTGTAAGGTTGATATAACTCCGGGAGATATTGATGTTTTTAAAATAAAATAAGGATAAACAAATTGAAAGAAATAAAAGTTTTGATTATCGATGATTCCAGTTTAGTTCATATTTTATTGCAAAAGGTGTTATCCGAACATAAAGATCTCAAAATTGTCGGGGACGCTTATGACGGCGGGGAAGGCATAGAGATGGTAAGGAAATTATCCCCGGATGTCATTATTATGGATATTGGGATGCCGAAAGTAAATGGTCTTGATGCGATTCATGATATAATGTGCGAAACTCCAACACCTATAGTAGTTTTTTCAGCGGCGAGCAAGGATAATGTCGATCTCAGTTTTAAAGCGATAGAACTTGGAGCGGTCGAACTTATAGAAAAACCGTTTGCCGATGACATTTCCGCGCTTAAAATAATTATAGAAGAAAAGCTTATTAAATCAATCAGAACTTTCGCGGATTTCAAAGTAATTAGAAGAATTAAGCACACCCCTGAAAGCTTAAAGCATATAAATCCGCATAAACAGGAAGAATCGAAAGAGCGAATCAGCGAAAAACCTGTTCAAAAAGATGAAAAGAGGCCCGCAAACCATATTGAAGTTTCTGATCAAATAAAAACGGATAATGTTCCTATAAAAGGTTTCCCGGTAATAGGGATTGTCGCCAGTACCGGCGGTCCTCAAACCATTAAAACATTGCTTAAAGATCTGTCTGTTGAAGAAATGGGCGCCGGGATTGTAATTTTACAGCATATTTCGGATGGGTTTATTGAGGGGTTTTGTTCCTGGCTTAATGAAGAATCACCTGTACCGGTAGCATTGGCGGTTGAAGGTGAATCTGTCAGGCCGGGAGTTATCTATGTAGCTCCCGAAGGGCATCATTTGATTTTCGATAATCATGGAAAATTTTTATTTAATAATGATCCGCCCATTGTTGGAATAAGGCCTTCCGCTGATATGATGCTTAGTTTTCTGGGAAAGACTTTCAAAGAGAGAGCGGTTGCTGTTGTGCTTACAGGTATGGGCAGCGACGGGACTAAAGGGATAAGAGATATAAAGGAAAACGGGGGATTTATTATAGCTCAGGACGAGGGAAGCAGTCTCATTTTTGGTATGCCTAAGTCTGCAATTGATACCGGGATGGTTGACAAAGTTCTTAATATTTCTCAGATCCCAGAATTTTTAAAGAGGTTATGTAATGAAAGATTTAGATATATTGCCTGAATACATTACTAAAAAGATTAAGGAAATTATTAAGGAAGAATCCGGGATAATTATTAATGACGATAGGGAAATAGATTTTGAAATAGTCATCAGGGGAAGAATCATAAATAATAAAGTCAACCCGGCAGATTATATTGATTTATTGAAATCAAATGACAATGAAATAATTACCGTCGCTTCTTTTTTTACAATCCAGGAGAGCAGTTTTTACAGGAATAAGAATCATTTTGACCGTTTGAGAAATCATATTTTTCCGGCAATTAGGTTTGAGAAGGAAAAACAAAACAATAGAAATATCAGAATTTTATCCGCAGGCTGTGCTACGGGAGAGGAACCTTATACTATCGCGATGATATTTAATGATTTGTTTACCGGCTCAAGCCAATGGAATATTGAGATTATCGCCACGGATATCAATAAAAAAGCCCTGGAATTTGCTAAGGAAGGAGTATATTCCGAATATAAGCTCAGGAATATCGAGGATTATTATAAATCAAGGTATTATGATATCATAAAAAAAGATAAAATCACTACTTATAAGGTTAAGGAAGATATAAAAAAGTATATTAAATTTAAGCAGTGTAATTTAATTAAGGAACCTTTCGTGCTAAATGATCTTAATAATGTTGATATTATTTTTTGTGAGAATGTTATCATTTACTTTTGTCAGGAATCTGTTCAGAGATTAATAAATAATTTTTACAATATTTTGGGGGAAAATGGCTATCTATTTCTCGGGTATTCAGAAACACTGAATATGATAAAGCATAATTTTAATTTATCCTGGTGGAATGATTCTTTCGCATATCAGAAAAATGAAAATGCAAGACAAAAAGAGAATAGTGTAAATATAACAGGTTTTACTGATAAAATAGAAGAAATCAAAAATGACGGCATTAATATAATATCCTATAAAGACTTTATTTTCCTGGCCGTACAGAATTATAAAAAGGGTTTAATAGAAAATGTTTCAACAATTCTTGAGGAAATGGAAAAAAGGAAAGTTGAACTGAAAGAGGATTTTTATATCATAAAAGCTGAGTTCCTTTGCGATAAAGAAGATTACATGAACGCGGCAAATTTATGCAGAAATGTGATATCGATGAATCCGTATAATATTGACGCTCATCTGATATTATGCAATATATACATTCAAATTGGGATGTATGAAAAAGCGGAATTTGAAATCAAAACAGCTTTATATATTGATGAAAACTCTATTTTAGCGCATTATTTTTATGCCATCTATTATTATCAAATAAAAAATATACCGGTTAGTCTGGATTATTTAAAAAAGGCATATGAGATATCTATGAAAAAGGGTACTATGTTTGAAGATATATTATATCCGATCAATGAAAATAAAAGAAATTCTATCCGAAATAGGATCTTGAGTTACCATGAACAGAATTTTTCAGAGATTTTTAAATGATGATAAGTTATTTTTCATTTTCCAATAGAGTTAATGAAAAAAGAAACACAAAAAGTGAAAGGTTTGATATGAATTCAATAAAAAATTAATATTGAAATGTTAACATAAAAGCCTTGATGATGTTATAATAGCAATTTATAATATTGTTGAGTTTTCCTAAAATCATGGCTAATAAAATCATAATTGGGATTGGAAAATCTGAAAAATTATTAGGATAAAAACAATGAAACAAAAGAATAACATTAATGAGATCATTGAAGCGAAAAAAAATGAATCGTTAAAAAAAGGTGAGACATCGAAATTTGTAAAAGAGCTTCTGATTATTGAAATAAACGCTTCTTATTACGCTATTCAACTGGAATATTTAAGGGAA
This sequence comes from uncultured Spirochaetota bacterium, assembly GCA_963783575.1. Classification (GTDB taxonomy): domain Bacteria; phylum Spirochaetota; class Brevinematia; order Brevinematales; family JAOACQ01; genus CAWEAK01. The sequence continues at coordinate 48,787 of CAWAOD010000016.1, forward strand.
GTTCTGGATGTTCCGGATAAAGAATCGATTATTCCGATTCCATTTACCCCATCATATATAATCGGAGTTATGAATTTAAGGGGTGATATTATTCCGGTTATTTCAATTCTGGAAATACTGGGGATTAATGAAAAAGAAAAGGATAATCTTAAACTTGCCGTTCTGGATTTAAAATTTAAAATTGCGTTTCCTTTTAAAGATATTATTGATCTGGAAGCGGTTGAGGTTAGAGAAATGAAAGAATTGAAAAATGCTGCTAAAAAAGAAGATGAACAGTTTATCTCTTATGAACTGGATTACCATGGTAAAACTGTCAGTGTAATTGATATTTATAAAGTATATTCATCACGTTATTTTAAATAGGTGATTATGAATAATATTGATATTTTGATTTTTAAAATGGGGAATCTTACAGTCGGTATAAACTGCTCAGAGATTATACAGGTAATTATAAATAAGGCTATTATCGCAGGGTTTATAGATTTTGATAGTGAAGAATACCGTTATTATAAATTGGGTGAAATTCTTAATTTAAAAGATGAAATTGAATATAAGACACTGCTTCTGATTGAAGGAACGGATAATAAAAAATATTCACTGCACATTTCTTCTTCCCTGGAGGTAATAAGTGCCGGTGTGCCGGATATATTAATTATGCCTGAATTTATCAGGAATAAACAGGTCCCTTTTATTAACTGGGGATTTTATGAAAGGGAAGACGGCATAGTAATGCTGATAACATTTAATTATTATAAATAAAAAGTAGGTTTTATGGCTGATCAAAACTTTAATCTGGAAATGATCGATTTTTTCAAGCAGGAAGCGAATGCTCATATACTAAAGGTTAATAATTTGCTGCTGGCTATTGAGAAAGACGGAGGAAACACCGGAAATTTTTCTAAAATTAAAAGTGAGATGCATACCCTTAAGGGTGACGCGAGAATGATGGGATTGATGAGCATCAGCGGCGCCGCGCATAAAGTTGAGGATTTATTTGAGATTTTAATTAAGAGCAATAAATTCGATGATAAAAATCTTATAAAAAATTTGTTTAAAGCGCTGGACGCAATACAAAATGCTACTGATTCTCTTCCGGAAAGCCTGGTTGAAATTGATCTGTCTTTTGTTTTTCCGGATCAGGAAACTGAACCGGTGGAGAATAAGCAGGATGTTATACTATTTGAAGAGAAAGAAATTGAAAAGCAAATTGATAAAGTATTTGATAAAAAAGAAAAAAAGGTGGAAGAACCGGAAATTGTAATAGAAAATAAAATTGAAGGGCAAACAGAAAAAATTGCCGGTGTAAAAGCGAATGAAAATGAAGAAAAAGTGAAAAAAGAATCTTTACAGGAGGTTAAAACCGAATATTTAAATATAAATATCTTAAAAATAGATGAATTAATTGCTTTGAGCGGTGAATTTGTCAGGTATTACGGTAGATTTAATTATATTTTAAATAAAATGATTCAAGTATCCGGTGAAATTGAAGAAAAACAAAATTCTGAAGATGAAGGTATTTTAAAATCCTTAGAAAATTTAATATATGATTTTTCAAAAAATCTGGCTTTTTTTGATCTTACATCCAGGCAGTTTCAAAACGAAATAACCAATCTTAAATTGGTCCCTCTTTCAACAATTTTCGATCTTTTCCCAAGGCTGGTCAGGGATATTGCCGAAACTACAAAGAAGGAAATTAACTTTATAATTGAAGGAAAAGATGTTGAACTTGATAAGATTATTGTTGAAAAACTTAAAACAATTCTTATCCATATTTTGAGAAACGCAATTGACCATGGCTGTGAAACCCCGGAAATCAGGGGGAAAATTGGAAAGCCTAAAGAAGCGCATGTAATCCTTAAGGCTGTTAACAGGGGAGATAACGTTGAGATCGAAGTCAGCGATGATGGCGGCGGGCTGGATATAGAGAAAATCCGGGCAAAAGCCATACAAAAAGGTATGGTCCAGGAAAAGAAGGCGTTTTCAATGACGGATGATGAAATTATATCCTATATATTTGAACCTGGATTTTCAACTAAAGAAGTCGGAGCATTTTCAGGCAGAGGGATCGGGATGGATATTGTAGCGACTACCGTTAAAGAATTAAATGGGGAAGTAAAAGTACGGACCGTGAAGAATAAAGGCACATCATTTACAATTATCCTGCCGCTTATCAGTTCATTTATTCCTATTACAACTATATTACTTAATAATACACTCTTCGGAATACCTTCTTCTTATATCAAACTGGTGCAGAGAGCAAAAGCGGATGATATTAAAATGTCCGGTGATAAACAGAAGATCGTAACAATTAATAATACCGATATTTCAATAGTAGATCTTCAGGCGATGTTAGGGCTTGGTTTTGAGGATTTTGGAAAAAATAAAAATATCATTATTGTAAAATACCAGGATGAGATATCCGGTTTTATTGTTACGGATATTCTGCAAGAGAAGAAAATGGTAATAAAACAAATTACAGGCGTAGCGGATAAATGCAGTTCGGTAATCGGTGCGGTTATTGGTGATATGAGGATTATCCCCGTTTTAAATATACCTGAATTATTCAGGGTTTTAAAAACCGGTAATATTAATATATCAAAAGTTAAAGATGACAGGGAAAATGAGAGGCGTATCTGGGTAAAAAATGTATTGTTAGTTGAAGATTCGGCTTTAACCAGAAATCTGGAGAAAAAGATACTGCTCAATCAAAATCTTAATGTGTTTGAAGCGGCAAACGGGAAGGAAGCCGTTGACCTGCTAAATAGTAAGCATTTTGACCTGATTATTACGGATATTGAGATGCCTGTTATGAATGGGATTGAACTGGTAAACTATGTTAAAGAAAGAGATGAATTCTCCGGGATACCGATCGTTATAGTCAGCAGTTACAAAACCTATGAGGAAAAAATATCCGGGCTTGGGGTCAATCATTTTATCAGCAAAGGTGATTTTACCACCCAGAGATTAATGGATATTCTGATGTTTGAAAAGATTTTATAATAACAAGGGGCTTAAGCCCCTTATTATTATAAGGAATATTTTATGATAAAAAAAAAGAAATCTGCATACATTGCAATTACCGCATTAATTGGTTTTCTTTATATTTTATATTTTATCTTTGAAGCGGGTATTGATCCAACCATTAGAAAAATAATATTGGCAATTACCATGCTGATTACCATTGGCGCTCTTATTTATTTATATTTACAAATTGGTATGAGTGAGCGTGAAAACAAAAATTTATTCGATAAATTATCGAATTTTTTTATTTTTACAAATAAATTCTATAACCATTATTTTGAATTTTATGAAAACTTTCTTTCTTCAATCGAAGGAATACTTAATAACAATGTGAATGTTAAATTAAAGCCTGATTCGGAGTCCGGAATGCCGAAATTGCTGAAGGATAATTTTAATCAGGATGAATTATTTGGAGCTGTGGATTCTTTGATAAGCAGATTTGATAAGCTGACAGATGATTTTGAAAATGATAATAATGCTGTAATAATAGAATTAAAAGAAAATTTAGGTAAATCGATTTTAAAAAAAGAAATGAGCGCTATTTTACTTGAAACAAAATATTATTCTGATGTTATTATCGAATTTATGGAATCCATAATAAAGAATTTGAATGAATCATCCGAGCCTCTATCCAATGGAGTTTATAAAATAAAGCTTAAAACCAGTGATTTTTTGAATAGTGTGACCAAATGGAACAATGATCTTACAAATGAAGATAGCGAGAAAAATTTTAACAAAATTATAGCAAAATATAACAATCAGAATGATGAATTTAAAAATATATTTTCGAATGTAAATGAAAATTATAATTTTTTAGAAAAAAATTTGAATAATATCAGTTTGATGTTCAAAAAGTTATTGGAAAGCGCCGATGCGATCCATGACATAGCGGAAAGTATCAGAGTCCTGTCTATAAATGCCTCCATTGAATCCGTAAGGGCTGGAAATTTCGGTAAAGGTTTTAAAATAGTTGCGGATGAAGTAAAAAAGTTATCTGGCACAACGCAAGCCTATATTAAAAATATAATACCATTAATCAAGGAAACAGATAACATTGTTTCCAGGACATTGAACAGCTTTGAGACTGGGAAAAATATCATCATCGATAAAATAAGCCTGCAAAAAAATGAATTCCAGCATTTTTATGATACATTGTCTGATTATTACAATGATTTTAAAAAGATATTTTCTTCCATCGCCAATGTTATAAATGAGGTTAACTTGAACATTGACAGTCTTGTGCCTATCTTTCATCTTAGTAATCTGTCAATCCAGGAAATGGAAAATATCAACCGGATGATCAGGATTTTTCTGGATAAATATAATATCGAACTCACTGACAGTGAGCAGGCTGTTAATGATAATGACAAGAAGCAGATGTTCGAAAACCTTATATTATCATTTAAAAAAGTAACGACAACTGAAAAAGAAATTGATGTTATCAATAGTATACTTAAAAAGCTGGATTTTAAAATCGATGAAATGAAAAAAACGGATAAAACCGTGGAATTGTTTTAATAAGCGCATCGGAATTTTAAGGTAGAGGTATATTGTGAAAAAAATATTATTAGCGGATGATTCTCCGATTGTCAGGAACCTTATGAAAACAACATTATTTAAAACTTATGAACTTGTTGAGGCTGAAAACGGGCAGGATGCCGTTAATAAAGCTCAAAATAATGATATAGACCTGTTTTTACTGGATCTAAATATGCCCGTTATGAACGGAATTGACGTAGCCAAGGAACTCAGAAAAAGCGGTAAATATAGTTCTAAACCGATCCTTATCTGTACAAGTGAGGTTAAAGAAGAAAGAAAACAGGAAGGAAAAGAAGCCGGTGTCAACGGATGGATATTGAAAACCTGTGATCCGGCAACACTTCTTCAGACAATTGATAAACTGATTAATAAATAGTAAGAATCTATAATTTATTTACCGATATTTGAGTTAAACCGGTCTATAAATTCACGGATTTCATTGAACTTAAAGCTTTTAATATATTTCTTAATTCTTTCGGTGAATTCAGAGGTACCGGGATATTGTACTTCTACTCTTTCTATCCGGTTCCGCAGGCTTATAATATCGCCAATCTTCGCAAGCTCAAAAAGCATTTTCAGTTCTTCCTCCGGAGGAGGGAGTATTACCTCCGGCTTTTCACCGGCAGAATTATCATGCTTTACCTTCCGGCTTTTCAGTTTTTCAGCCCCGGAGAAGCTTTCAAAGCTTTCCATTTCAAGGTCAAACCAGAAATTGCTTCCTTTACCTTCGACGCTGCTGAAAAATAATTCACCGCCCATCATTTTTATCAGATTTTTTGTAATAGTCAAACCAAGCCCTGTTCCCCTGGTTTTATCGTTTTTATCCTTTAACTGCTTGAATGGCTCAAAAATAATTTCCTTTTTATTTTCCGGTATACCGATCCCGGTATCTTCAATTTCAAAATGTAAATTATGCTTGCCCGGTAATTTTGTTTTTTTATTTTCGCTTATTCTTAGCGTTACGCTTCCCTTTTCTGTAAATTTCACAGCGTTGCTCAATAGATTAAGCAAGATTTGGCTCAGGCTGGATTCATCGCCGGATAAAGCGTCCGGTAAACCGGGGCTGACCGCCAGATTGAAAGCAATCTCTTTATCTTTTGCCTGAATTTCGATTATGGCGGTTACTGAATTTATAAATCTTCGCAGGTAAAAAGGCTGTTTATGTAATTCCATTTTTCCGGCTTCAATTTTGGAGAAATCGAGAAGATTATTTATCATTCCCAGGAGGTGTTCGCCGCTTCGGGTTATAGCTTTGGCACAGGTTAATTGTTTTTCATTTAAATCACTGCTCTGTTCGAGCATTCTTGCGTAGCCTAATATTGCGTTAAGTGGTGTACGCAATTCATGGCTCATATTTGCCAGGAAACGGCTTTTAGCCTGGTTTGCGCTTTCTGCCGCTTCTTTTGCCGAATTCAAAGCGTCTTCCGCCAATTTACGGTCGGTAATATCCTGTCCTTGGGCGATTGTTGCTATAAGTGTTTTCCCATCTTTTGAATAAATATTTGCTGAATTCCAGAGAACAATGCGAATTTCGCCGTTATTCCTCAGTATCGGGACTTCTAATGCTTCAAGATAAGCGCCGTTAAAGGTCTTCTCTAACCTAGCCAGCGAACCCTCCCTGCTGTTGACGGGGAATAGAACGCTTAATTCTTTTCCCAGCATTTCTAGTGCTTTAGCGCCGGTTAGCCTTTCGAAAGCCCGGTTAAACAGGGTAATTTTGAATTCACTGTCCCAGCAAATTATTGGAGCGTTTGCATAATTTATAAGGTTTTCAAAGTAGTCGCGTGTCTGCCGCAGGGATTCCTCCGCTTTTTCATGCGTCATACGGAGCCTGCCGGTAATAATACCGAAAGACAGGTCGCTCACCAATTCGCTTAAAAGAACGACCTCATCGCTGTTGAAGGAATCAGGTTTTCTTGAATAAATTGTTACTGCGCCGAAAGCGTAATCATATTCCAATAACGGCAATGCTATCGATGAGGCATACCCGCGTTTTATAGCCTCTCCCCTCCATGGCTTGAATCTAGGATCGGTAAGCATGTCTGGGCAAATTGAAGGTTTGCCTGTCCTGATTGCCGTCCCGGTGGGGCCTCTTCCACGGTCTTTATTATCCCAGGTAAGATGCAGCGTCTCGAGATATCCTTCCTCGTATCCGGCATAAGCGACAGGCATAATACTTTTTTCTTCGTTCATTTCTCTAAAGCCGATCCAGACCATCGCATGTCCGCAGTTTTCCACTATTATCCTGCAAACCTCATTCAGATATTCCTTCTCGTTTGCCGACTTCATCATTGCTTTGTTGCTCTGGCTGAGGGCTGTAAGAATACGGTTAAGCCTTTGAAGCTCAGCCTCCTTTTTCTCGCTCAGGATGAGTTCGTTATTTACCTTCTCGAATAGCCTTGAATTCCTGATCGCGAGTGAAACAGATGTTTTAAGTTTATTGCCGAAATCAATATCAGCTTCCGTAAATGAATAGATATTTTTATGATAATTAAAAAAAATAACGCCTATTGCCGATTCCAAGTCAAACAGCGGGATTACCATTACGGACCGGATTCCCCATTTTTTTATGTGTTTCCTGTTTACTCTTTTATCATTGAAAGTGTCGTTTATGGTAATAATCTTTTTGGAATTGACGGCAAGCATCGTATGAGGCTCCTCATCATTGTCCATTTCCAAACCGATTACGTTGTGAGTAAAACCATAACTGTTATTTATTACCCAGTGCCCGGTAATATTGAGGGATATTGCGGCAGTTTCGCTTCCAAGGGCATTTGCGGCTTTCTCTACTATCGATTGAAGGTAATAATTCATATCCAGCGTTGAATGGAGCAGGTCATTTATGTTATAAAGAGCGTTGTTAAGTTTTTCAACCCGCCTGCGCATGCTTATATCTCGAAATACAAGAACCGCTCCTATGATGTTTCCTTTTGAATTTTTTATTGGCGCGCCGCTGTCATCGATAGGAATTCCGGTTCCATCCCTGCGCATAAGAAGAGTGTGGTTGGCAAGCCCAACAATCAATCCTTTCTCCAGAACCATCGCCGCGGGATTTGTAACAGCAAGCCCTGTATTTTCATTAATTATTTTGAATACTTCATTCGAAGGCTTTCCTAAAGCCTCATTAAGAGTCCACCCTGTCAAATTCAGGGCAACGGCATTGATGAAAGTAACATTACCCGATGCATCCGTCGCAATAACCGCGTCGCCGATGCTCGAAAGGGTTGTTGAATAACGTTCTTCGCTTTCAAGTAAAGCCTCTTCCGCGACTTTACGGGAAGTAATATCCGTTAGCATACCAAGGGAGCCTGCAAAATTGCCATCGCCGTCAAAGAGCGGCGAAGCGTTGGATATGGCCCATAGAGCCGACCCGTCCCGGCGGATAAATTTGTATTCAAAGCTTTCTACAATACCTTTCTTCCTTCTTTCAAGAATCAAATCTACTGAGGCTTTTTCACTTTCATACATGAATTCCGTTGATTTTCTGCCTATCATTTCTTCGGGACTATATCCCAGCATTTCCGCCATTCTTTTATTGACATATGTAGTTGATAATTTGGAGTCTATAATCCAGATGCCCTCATTCGCCGTTTCAACAATGCCCCTGTATTTTTCCCCGCTTAACCGCAGAGCTTCCTCCGCTGCGATCCGGTTAGTTATATCCAGGCTGTATATGCGTATGCATTCATAAACCTTATTGAAGGCAAAGCTTTGATGGAGCCATATATTGCCTATCTTTATTTCACGCAAATAAAGATCATCTTTCCCGGCTTTAAAATTATTTATGATGGAATCTATATCCTTAAAGAATAAATGCCCGGTTCCAAGCTTCTCAAGACCGGGGAACATGTTTTTTGCGGCCCTGTTGATGAACTGGATTTTCCCGGACAAATCCGTTTCCACAACCGGGTGCGGGTTCATAACTGGAAAAGAGACCATTTCTACCAGACTTTCTTCGGTATTCCTTTGTTCCATTATGTCAATTATAGATATTGCAACTCCGAATTCATTCTCAGACTGTATTATGGGGATTGAATTCAATAATATTAAATGTTCTTTTCCGTCTTTTGCCGTAAATTTTATTTCTCTTTTGTTTAAATATTTTTTATCGAGAATGGACTTATAAGTTACAACCTCATCGTTTACGCTTTTTAATTGGAAAATACTGTCAAAATGTTTATTCAGGGGATTTTCTCCGCATATAGTTTCCGCAACGGGATTTGCCATTATTATTATTCCTTTTTTACTGCAGAAGACTATTCCATCTGAAGAAAGTTTCATTACTGCATCGGCTATTGTTTCGGCTGGTACTTTTTGTGATACTGTAATAATTTCTTTCATAATGAATTCTCCGGAATAAAGGTTTTGTGCTTTTATTTTATATTTTTATTGAGCCGTTATAACCTTCACCTCCTAGATGAGCTCAGAACGGGCTTACTGAAATAGGAGGGAAATATTAAATTAATTCATTGTTCGGTTTAATTAATTATTCAAATTATATATTATACAAAATTAAATTTTAATGCAATTAAAAAGTTAATAATTAGATTATTAAGGGAAAGATTTTTGCAAAAAAATTCTTCCTGTTATAGAATCTATTCAATATTATTATTTAATAGGCACTTCTAAATGCTTTTTTTAGAAGTGCCTGCTTAAACATTAATAAAGTTTTTGTCATTCTGCCATATACACTTGCAAAAACTTCAAGGGCAGTTCCGTAATATTAAAAAGGCGGGTTTAATAAGATTTTGGAACTGCCCAAATATCAAATGTTTTTTATATATTTGGAGTTGTGATGGGAAATACCCTGAGGACTATTCTAAAGAAAATAAAGCCTGCCGGGGTTCAAAATAAAGTATCCATCCCCCTGTATTTGTCCATCTATCTGCTTTACATCCTAATTATCTTCAGTATTGATCTTTTTCACTTTTTGTCTTACTGCCTTCCCGCGTTTCCGGCTTTATGCATCATCCTGATTATTCTATGTGTTTTAGCCATTATTTTTATTATAATTAATTCTGTAAGAATCGAAACGGGCGGGTTTGATGCGGCCGATTTTCTGGCCGCATTAATATTGATTCTTTTATATTTTATGCGTATGCCGTATCCCGATACTAATTTTGACACCCGCAATTATCATCTTTTTTTTCAGAGTTTTCAATTTAAGGATATTATCCATTATCATTTTTTTCCTGTCTCTATTTATTCTTTTTTTTACCCCCTGTCTGACAGGATGTTTTATATATTCAGGACGGCGCTGGGCTACCGCGCCGGGACAGTGCTGAACTACCTGGTGATAGTTTTAATTTACAAACAGGTAAAAGACATTTTATTCCGCTATATAAGCCTTAGAGGCATCAAAATCGGTAATTTTTTATTAGGTATTTTATCATTACTTACAGTTTCTACGGAATTTATATTTTTTAATTTTGCGACTTATTTAGTCGATCTTATGTTTATACCGCTTTTATTGGAGGTATTGAAGCTGATCTTGTTCCGGGAGGACGGCAGGCCGCAGTTGTTTTATTACTGCGCCGTTCTTTCAGATTTGCCCTGGCTTTAAAATTTACGGCTGTTATTTTTATAATTATACTCATAGGCTTTTTCCTGATGAGAAACCGGAAAAGCATAAATTTGAAAAAAATGCTTCTTTGCTCATTGTTGTTTTTTTTACCGGTATCAATTTATGCCGTATTCAGCTATGTTAATACAGGAAACCCAATTTACCCGTTTTTTGACGGAATATTCCATTCACCCTATTATATTAAATTCTCTTCAACGGACAGGGATATGAGATGGGCCCGGTTAAAAACATCCTGGAATATCTTTTATGGCCCGCATATTGCGCTTTTGTTCCGAAAAGGCTTTCGGAACTGGATGTTTACAGCGGAAGATTAGCCCTGGGTTATTGCGCCGGTCTGATTCTATCGATTTTGATTATTCTGAAAAAAGAAACTTCCGGTAAAATTCTAAAAAATCTTGCTTTTATTATCCTTTTATCTGGATTTTTATGGGGGGCTACTACCGGCTATATCAGATATGCTTTATTTATTGAGGTCATCAGTGGAATATTCATTACTTTTATCTGCCTGGAGTTTTTATACATATCCGGGAAAAAAGCCGTCCGGGCATCCGGGATGATAATTTTACTGCTCTTTATTGCTCAGGCATATTACAGTTATGACCTCTATATCTACAAGAACCGCGATTGGTCATGGCGGCCCAGGCCCTATAAAGACCTACCAGGATATTTATGGAATATCTCAATGATAGGCAGAGACAGGAATCTAACCGGAAAGGATGAAATCAAATTAATAAAAAAAGTCGATTTGTGGATAATAAGCAGGAGTTTTACAAGCTGTACCTCAATATTGAAAGATGACGTCCCAATATTCAAAGTTGATTTCAATAAAGGGCCGTCTTTATTTCAGCTTCAATACCGTAAATATTATGACCAAATCAGCAATCAGAGGGTGTTCGAGGTTTATGAACATCAGGATATTGAAAAAGCTCTCCCGGATTTGAAAAATAGCTATCGCTCACTCGGATTTGATGTCGTTAATTACAGCGTAATTCACCCGCCATATTTATTGGACAACGGTATTATGTACCTTCTGGAATTAAGAAAATCCGGATTTTAACAAGCATTCCCCTTCGGCGGCAGACTGTGTGAAAACACAGTAAAATTTTATAGTAAAATCGATTAATTATACAAAGACTCCATTTTTTGATATATTTTTCAAGCTAAAAAAATCTTAGTTTAAAAAATCTATCCGAATACGATAAACGATGGTTTATTAGCATCAAACCAGAGTCATAAGTCTCTTTATTCCCAATATATTCAATACTTTTATTAAATTATGAATGAATCCTGCCAAACTGGATTCCGTCAGAACGCCATCCTTTCCCTTCATTAAAAAATAACTGTAACCCATATTCCTTTTTATCGATCCAAATGGATGTTCACATATCTCTTTCCTTTTCTCTATGATCTTTTTCCCGGCTTCAGAACGAATTTTCCTCTTGAAGTTCTCAATTTCTTCTTTTCTAACTGGTACTTTGATACTTCGTCCTTCCACGCTTTCAGTACACTTATTTCTTACTTCACATTGGCTGCATAAGCCGCACTTGTACCTGACTATCTCTTTTCCTCCATTGACCGTCTCTACTTTTTTCCCATTTCTCACTAATGGGTTTCCCTCCGGACAATAATAAACATCTTGTCCCGGATCATATTTGAATTTATCAACCTGGTATTCTTCAGCAGGTACTCCTTTATTATCTTCTTTGCCTCGAATCCTTGCCTTATGTCCGTCATCCGGATTCGGCATATATACGTTATGTCCCTTATCTATACATTCCAGTATCTGCGGTTCGCTGTAATAACCGGCATCCGATACTTTGACCGTTTCAGTCTCTACCTTAAGCTCGTCCTTTATTTCTTCTACTCGGTCACACATTCCTGCCATCTGTTTGATATCATTGTTTTCATTCGTCACATCAATCGCCACAATCAGTTTATTAGCATCATCTACTGCCATCTGCAGATTATATGCAATGTCGGATTTCCCTTTATCATTCATAAACCGGCTTTCCGGGTCATTTGAATAATATTTCTCCATTTCAGGATTTCCCTCAAAAATCTTTTTAATAGCCTCAACTTTATCCTTTTTTGTTTTCAATTTTTTAAAACGTTCCGCTATCTTTCCGGAAAGAAATTCAAATTCATTCTTTTCTTCCTTATCGTTCTTATCCATCTCGTTCAAATATTCTTCGATCTTTTGATCTATTCTATGTATGATTTCTTCTATGTTTTTCCTATGATAAACATTGTTATTGTGGTTTTGCGCACTGATCTTGGTTCCATCTATTCCAACCACGTCAAATGATAAAAGCCCGGCTTTATGACATATCTTCAAAAATTCTCTGAATATCGACTGTATTCCCTTCTTATTATCTTTCCTGAAGTCGGCAATCGTCTTGAAATCCGGCGCTAGTCGTCCAGTCAGCCACATCAACTCTGTGTTTCTTCGGCACTCTCTCTCTAATTTCCTGCTTGTCCTGATTTTATTCAAATATCCGTAAATATAGATTTTTAAAAGTATTTCGGATTTATATGAACTTCTGCCGGTTGATGCTTCTTTTACTTTAAAACCAACTCCTTTCATATTTAGCTTATCAACAAAAATATCTATAAACCTTACCGGATCTTCTTCTCCTAACAGATCTTCCAGTGTTTCATTGAACAGAGCTATCTGATCCCTTGATTCTCCCTCAATATGCTTCATCTTTTACTCCGATTATTTTTGTTCTAATAATTATAGCATATTTACTGTGTTTTCACACAGTCTGCGGGCTCAGGGCAGGCTGATTGACCGTAGTAAATCAATTCGTTTTTCATGATACGTGACTTTTTTTAGCGGATTGTTTATATTAAAAATGAGGAATTATTAAAAACAAATATTTCCAATAAGATGAACTGTTTTTGTACAGATTAGCATTATATGTTATAATTTATGCAAGTTCTTACAATTTGACATCTTTTTTTGTTGGAGTTTATGACATCATTTAAGATGGCTGACTCAGGGGGAAAATTAATGATCAAAAAAATAGCGGTTATAAGCCTTTACGGCATATTATTTTTTATTGCGGTTGAGTTGTTTACCGGCTGTCCCGCACTGGCGCCGAATAATAATCCGGGTTCATCCTCTTCATCCCGCATACTGGATTTTTCCAGCAATACAAACGCCTGGACTATTATGGTTTATATGGACGGTAATAACAACCTTGCACCCGATGCTCTCGTGAATTTCAATGAAATGGAAGCGGGTTTAACCAATACAAATATTTATGTGGTTGTGTTATTTGCCCTGTCGCCGAATTACGGCATGCCCTGGTCTGGAGCGCGTCTGTACCATGTTAATTATGACCCGAACGGCCTGGACAGTAACATCCGTTCAACCAGGCTTGTGGGCACCATTAATGGTATTTATTTATCTCAAAACAATTATACTAACCTGGATATGGCCGATCCGAAAACCCTTAGCTCATTTGTTGATTTTTCGAAATCACAATTCCCGGCTTCAAATTATATGCTTATACTATGGGACCATGGCGGCGGATGGAGGAATGATATTGAGGGAGAAATTAGCAGCCGTCCGGGAATAAAAAATACTTTAATGAAGATATCGCATACATCCGGTCAGGCGCATACTGAAAAGGACATAAGCCTGCCCGGAGGCCGCCAGTCAGTTAAAAAAACCGGCGGTTTTAGAGACATAATCGAAGACGATTTATCGGGCAATGTAATGTACAACTCTCAGGTACGTCAGGCGCTTGCTGGAAAAGGGATAACCGTTATAGGATTCGATGCTTGCCTGATGAATATGCTTGAAGTTTGCTATGAGTTTAAAAATACCGCGCAATATCTTGTGGGATCGGTTGAGGAGGAACCGGCCGCCGGCTGGGATTATCAGGCATTTTTGAGGCTGTTTCTGGCAAGCCCTATGAATACAACAGACTTATGCTCCGCTGCCGTCAATGCTTATTCCAATAGATATGTTTCGACTACAGGCACATCGATGTCGGCTGTTGATCTTACGAAGATTGATTTGCTGATGGGCTCTTTCAGTAATTATGTTGTGGATCTGGAAGCAAATTTAGTAAATCCGGCTCATGATATTTCAGTCTTCTCAAACCAGTCGAACAATTTCCTGAACAATATACAGGAATATGACACCGGTAACGCCGGTAACCTGGGCGCCGACATAAACATCGACCTGTGGGATCTTTCCGATAAAATACCGTATGGTTCCACAGCCGGATTAAAGGCCGCTGTCAAGAACGCCGTGATTTCAGAATGGCACAACTCAGGCGGAACAATTTTTACGGGCGATCCCAATTCGCATGGAATTGCCCTCTATTTCGGAACTTATCAGGGTAGAAGCGGTGATTTATTTTATGACTACAGTTATATTTTCAGCAATACCTACGCAATACAATTCTTGAACTATTCGCCTTATCCGCAGTATCTCCTGGATTTTTATAATTACCCTGCTGACGATTTATGGCTTTCTAATAACCAGGTTATTTCCAATAGCATAGGCAGCAACGCAGATCAATACTATGAAATATATATCATCTCAAACGGTACATTCACTGTGGATATGCTATCCGGCTCAAATTGTGACGACGATCTCTACCTTTGTGATTTAAACAGCATTGATCAGATTGATCCGGTTGCGGAATCTTCTAATAACGGATATGGTGTTTCTCAGCATATAACATATAATACTACCAATACCGGCTGGTACCTGGTTGATGTTTATAGAAAATCAGTACAAACAATAACTGATACTAATAATGATTTTAGCCTGGTTGTTTCAAACGGGACTGCAGTACTTAAATGAGAATATTGAAGGAAAATTATGCATAGAATTCCAATTTTTCTTCTGTACCTGGCTTTATCATTTTTTATATCCTGTACGTCTGGACAAAAAGGATCAAAATCGGGACCCGGCTCCGGCCATCAGGCGCGCCCTGCCCAAACACTTCATACAACTGTTACCGGAGATGAAGAAGATGTTCTGGAAGGTAAAGTTGTCCTTTATAAGGGAAACGACACTGTATACTTTGAACAGAACTGGGAATCAAGGTCAAAAATCAGTTTAAAGGTTACCGGCTGTCAAACGGACACTATGCGGAAATTCAATGGCCGTATTGTTTGGGTGAAAGGCACAGTTTTAAAAGATAGCTTGTGGAGCGGTACTGTCGAAATCACATCAATCCTGTCAAATCAATAACGTAAGCTATACCTATCGCAATGTTGCGTTCGCAAATTTTGTTTTTCTTTATCCAAATAAATTGTACTTATATATTGAAATAATATTGTTTAGTATTTACTTTTAATTAATAGTTGAATTTAAAGTAAGAAGGTTTTTTTATGAATGGAGAAGAAAAGGCAAATAAAGAGCTTCTTGCCGAATTAGAGGGTTGCCGGGAAAAACCCAAGAATTCCAAGGGTAATCAGGCTGATGATAGAGAAAAAAAATTGCTTGAAAGATTAAATCTTGCCTCGCGCGCGGCCCGACTGGGAATCTGGGACTGGGATATTCAAAAAAACGAACTTACCTGGGATGACCGGATGTATGAACTTTATGGGATAAGGAAGGAGAATTTTTCCGGTGCATATGAGGCCTGGCTGGCCGGCATCCATCCTGATGACCGCACACGAAGCGATGAGATTTCCGAACAGGCCCGGCGTGGAGAAAAGGAATACGATACCGAGTTCCGGGTCATCTGGCCGGACGGGTCTGTTCATGTGCTGAAGGCGTATGGCGAGATAGTACGCGATTCGAATGGAAACCCGGTAAGGATGACCGGTATTAATTATGATATTACCGAGCAGAAAAAGATAGAATTCGACAGATATATTAAAAAGAGGGCTATCGAATCCTCTATAAACGCTAAGTTAATCGCTGGTATTGACTGGTGCCTGACTTATGTCAATAAGGCCTTTCTTGATTTATGGGGATATTCCGGCAGGGATGAGGTTCTGAACAGGCCTGTCGGGGACTTTTGGGAAAATCCTTCCGAAGCCTCCGGGGTAATAGGGAAACTGATGATTGAGGGCCATATCCTATCGGAAATGACGGCGCGGCGTAAGAACGGGTCCATTTTTATCGCACATTTCAGCGCCAATCTTGTAAAGGATGAAGCCGGCAATGTTATCTGCATACTGGGTTCGTTTATTGACATTACCGAACAAAGGGAAGCGGAAGAGGCTTTACAGGAAAGTGAGAAGTATTACCGCGGTTTATTTGAGAATATGACCGAAGGATTCGCGTACTGCCGGATGATATTTGAAGAAGGACGCCCGGTGGACTGGATTTATCTTATAGTTAACGATTCGTTTGAATCCCAGACTGGTTTGAAGAGTATTCAGGCTAAAAGGGCTACAGAAGCAATTCCGGGCATCAGGGAATCCGATCTGGAATTATTTGAGATTTACTCCCGTGTTTCACTGACCGGCAAATCTGAAAAGTTTGAAAGGTATGTTAATTCATTAAATATGTGGTTTTCTGTTTCGGTATACAGCCCGAAAAAGGAATACTTTGTTGCTGTTTTTGATGTAATAACTGAAAGGAAAATTAAAGAAGAAAGGGAAAAATACTGGCTCTTTTCCCCAATTGAATCCTAATCCTATCCTGAAGTCCGGCCAGATTTGGCAATTACCTTTTCTAACGACGGACTGCAGAAGGCCCTGGAAATACGGTAGAAAAGACGCGGGAAAATTCTTCCCCGCCGACATTGATGAAATCCTTAAGGCCGGAGAAAATAACACAGCCGAATTTTACAGGGAAGTCGAGGCCCGGGGCCGGGTTTTCAGCGAGAAATATAGACAGTGTTCCGGGATCGGGAAATATACGTATTTACGCTAATGACATAACGGAACGTAAGTGTGCGGAACAAGGTTTAATTGAAATGAACCGTAACCTAAAAATGATGGTTGAGGAAAAAGTGGCGGAGAATATGCAGAAGGACCAGATTGTCCATGTCGAGTTCCGCCTGGCGGCAATGGGAGAAATGATAGGCAATATCGCTCATCAGTGGCGCCAGCCGCTTAATGCCCTGGGACTGATTATTCAGAATATTCGGCTGTATCATAAAAGCGGAAAGCTGGACGAACAAATGATTAAAGAATTTGAGAAAAAGTGTATGGATATGATCCTGCATATGTCGAGGACGATCGATGACTTCAGGGACTTTTTTAAGCCGGATAAGGAAAAGAAAGCATTTAATTTGAGGGAGATAGCTGAAAGAACGCTTTCCATCATTGAAGCCGTTTATAAAGACAACGGCGTTAGTTTAACTCTGAATGTTAAGGAAGATTTGAAGGCTTTCGGATACCCGAATGAGTATGCCCAGGTACTGTTGAATATATTGAATAATGCGCGGCAGATAATTCAGGAAAGGCAGGTTCAAAACCCCTTTGTCAGAATCGAAATATTCAGCGAGGGCGGAAGGTCTGTTATAGCCATCTGTGATAACGGCGGGGGTATTAAAGAAGAAAATATAAATAAAGTTTTTGAGCCTTATTATTCAACAAGGCCTTCGGGTACAGGGATCGGCCTTTATATGTCAAAAATCATTATAGAAAAAAATATGGGCGGCAGGCTTTCCGTCAGCAACAAAGAAAACGGCGCCGAATTCAGGATTGAAGTACCGGGGGAATAATAAAAATTCGGGGGCTTTTATGAAAAGGGAAGGAAGAACCAAAAAGGAACTGCTCGCGGAATTGAGTCTGTGCAGGGAAAAACTGGAACTGGCTGGAAAGGCTTCTGAGGCGTGTCAACAGGCGGTACGGTTGCCCTGACAAAGATCATCAATCAATTTCCGGCTAATATGCCCGGAACTGTAATAGTCCAGCATATGCCGCCCGTATTTACAAGGATGTTCGCCGACTCGCTGAATAAAACATCGAAGGTGGAAGTTAAGGAAGTTGAGGACGGCGACAGGATAATTACCGGAAGGGTTTTTATAGCCCCCGGCGATTTTCAAATGACCGTCTTCCGCTCAGGCGGGCAATATATAGTTCAATGCAGAAAAGGTGAAAAGGTAAACGGCCATTGTCCTTCGGTTGACGTAATGTTTTATTCAATTGCTGAAAGTACAGGAATGAACGCTATCGGCGTATTATTGACCTGACAAAAAAGAATGCCGTTCTGGAACAGACACAGGCGGAACTGCTTAAATTCCAGGAAGAACTGAAAGAAAAGAAGAACTGCTCATTGAAGATAACATCGAACATAAAAAGACGGAAGCGGCTTTATATAAGAGTGAAGAACACAGCTATCGTTTGCTTGAAAGCGGGAATGACGCCATTTATATTCACGAAATTAAAGAAAACGGATTACCTGAGAAATTCAGCTTTGTAAATAAAATGGCATGCGTGATGCTGGGCTATACCTGTGAAGAGTTTCTGAAAATGACTCCTGCCGATATTAACGCGCCGGAAAATGTAATCAAATTAAGATTAAAATGTCTGAGCTGATTTCTAACGGGCATCATATTTTCGAATCGGTACAGGTCACAAAGGACGGCCGCCGGATTTCCGTTGAAATAAACGGCCATTGTTTCTCTCTTGACGGGCATATGACTATCATGGCGATAGCCAGAGATATCACCGAACGTAAACAATTGGAAATATACGGAGAAATGAACCGGGAAATTCTGCAGATATTAAACGAACCAGGGGATCTTCAGAATTCAATCCAGCGAGTACTCAATGCACTTAAGGACCGGACAGAATTTGACGCTATCGGCATACGCCTTCAAAATGGGGAAGATTTCCCGTATTTCATTCAGAAAGTCTTCCCGGAGGATTTTCTTCTTACGGAAAACACTCTTATTGAGCGTACCGCGGGCGGGGGTGTATGCCGTGACAAAAACGGAAATATCAGCCTGGAATGTATGTGCGGTCTTGTTATTTCCGGCAGAACCGATCCGGCCAATAAGCTCTTTACCCCCGGGGGCAGCTTTTGGACAAATGATTCATACCCGTTTCTGGATATTCCACCCGGCTATGATCCCCGGCATAATCCCCGCAACAATTGTATACATAAAGGATTTGCCTCAATTGCCCTGGTACCGGTACAAAATAAAGATAGGATTGTTGGTCTTATACAGTTGAACGACCAGCGCAAAGGATGTTTCACCTTCGATACTATTGAACGCCTTGAAAGTATTGCTTCACACATTGGAGAAGCGTTAATGCGCAAACAGGCCGAAACCGAACTTCTGGAAGCAACAGCTAAAGCAAATGAAATGGCAAGGCAGGCTGAAGTTGCGAATATGTCGAAAAGCGATTTCCTTGCCAATATGAGTCACGAAATCCGCACGCCTATGAACAGCATTATCGGCATGACCGGCTTGCTTCTGGATACCGAACTTTCATCGGATCAGCACTACTATGCTGAAATTGTACGCTTAAGCAGCCAATCCCTGCTGGAAATTATCAATGATATTCTCGACTTCTCAAAGATAGAGGCAGGCAAGCTGATGTTGGAAATATTAGACTTTGACCTCTATGTCTTGCTAGATGATTTTACCGGGCAATTTTCAGTAAGCTTCAATGAAAAAGGTATTGAATTCATCAACTCCATTTATCCTGACGTTCCGGCAGGTCTTTGCGGTGATCCCGGAAGACTTCGCCAGATTCTTACCAATCTGGTGGGAAATGCTTTGAAATTTACAAATGAAGGCGAAATTACATTGAAAGTAAACCTGGTTTCGGCGGATGAAAACAAAGCGTTTATTCGTTTTTCCGTCAGGGATACTGGAATCGGAATCTCTCAGGAAAATCTCGATAAAATATTCCAGAAGTTCACCCAGGAAGACTACACGATAATGCGCAGGTATGGGGGAACTGGCTTGGGACTGGCCATTTCAAAACAATTAACCGGAATGATGGGTGGAGAAATTGGGGTTAACAGCGAAAAAGGAAAGGGTTCGGAATTCTGGTTTACGGCGGAATTTGCTAAACAGTCCGGGCAGGATAGTCATTTTATACCGCCTGTGGAAATCTGTGATGCCCGCATTCTTGTGGTAGATGATAATTCAACAAATCGTGAACTTCTCAGGATGTATCAGTGTGTGGCTCAGGGTATCCTGATAAAAATGGGCCTGAGGACAGATACCGTGGCTAACGGCGAAGAGGCGGTCAATGCCCTCAAAACAATTCCCTACGACCTTGTCCTGATGGATATACAGATGCCGGAGATGGACGGATTGGAGGCTCTCAATATTATCAGAACCATGGAATTTGACAAAGGTATCTTTTCCGCCGAAGGGCCGAAAATAGTTATGATTACGGTATTAAAAGATATGAAGATTATCTATACCGCTGGCTTGATTAAATGAATTGAAATAAATTTTTTTCACCGCTCCTGCTATCCCTACCGTAAATCTTCAGTATAAAATTTTGATTTAGCTGAATACTTTACCGATAATACGAAAAGAATTAATGCTTTAAGAGGCATACTGTTTTATGGGTGTCAAAAATTTTCTTGATGTTGTCGATGTAATTGAATGGCATAAGTGGCTTGAGACAAATCATAATAAAGAAAGGGAAATCTGGCTGATTTTTTACAAAAAGCAAAGCGGTTCACTCCTGAGTCAATCACATAATTTATCCTATGAAGAAAGCATTGAAGAAGCTTTGTGTTTCGGCTGGATTGACAGCGTTGTGATGAAAATTGATGATATTAAGTACGCAAGGAAATTTACGCCTCGTATCAATAGTTTTAAATGGTCTGATTCAAATATCAATAGAGTCAGAAAGCTAATAAATGAAGGCAGGATGAGGGAAGCCGGCCTTTCAACAATCCCTGTTGATATTTTAGATGATAAATTCAAAACAGTCGTAAAGACCGGCGAAACTGAAGAAATTCCTGGTTTTATCATGGAATCTCTCGAAAAAAATAAAGAAGCCGGTATTTTTTTTAAAAGTCTTGCTCCATCATACCGGAAGCTTTATATTAAATGGATTATGAGCGCAAAAAGACAGGAAACCCGTGAGAGAAGATTATTTGAAGCGGTTGAACTTTTAAGCAGGGGAGAAAAACTAGGTTTAAAATAACTACATAATTGATTATTCCACAAATCTTAATTAAAATATCATTCAACATTATTTAAGTTCAGAATTTTGGTTTTTAATCGAATTTAATCGGATCAATCCGAACCAAAAGAAATAATATGGACAATTCATAATAAATTGAAGCTTTTTTTTTTCAATTTCAGGAAAGTTAAGATGCAGTTGAAAAGAGTGGTTGTAACAGGCCTGGGCGCTCTGACTCCGATTGGAAACAACACGGAGGACTTCTGGAAAGGTCTTTTATCAGGTAAGAGCGGAGCCGGTAAAATAAAAAGGTTTGACGCATCAGCATTCAGGACGAAATTTGCTTGTGAGCTGAAGGGTTATGATCCGCTGAATTATTTTGATAAAAAAGAAGCCCATAAAATGGATTATTTCAGCCAATATGCATTGTTGGCTGTTAACGAAAGCGTAAAAGACGCCGGCATTCGCCGAGAAAATTCGGACTTCAGCCGGGTCGGTGTTATCTGGGGGACAAGTGTCGGCGGAATGATAACATTTCAGGAGGAAATGGAAAAATATATTAGAGGAAACAAAAAACCCCGCTTCAGCCCATTTTTTATTTCAAAAATTATTCCGAATATTGTTTCGGGTTTAATCGCAATACGTCAGGGTTTTGGCGGTGTAAATTTCGTGACTGCATCCGCTTGTGCGTCTTCAGCAAATGCAATACTTGACGCTTTCAATTATATACGCCTGGGAAAAGCCGATATCATTATTACCGGAGGATCAGATGCCGCCGTAGCAGAGATTACTCTTGGCGGGTTTAATGCGATTCAGGCACTTTCCCAGAGAAACGATTCGCCGGAAACAGCGTCAAGGCCTTTCGATAAGGACAGGGATGGTTTTGTCCTCGGTGAAGGAGCAGGCGCGCTTGCCCTTGAAGAGATGGATCATGCGCGAGGCCGCAACGTTAAAATTTATGCAGAGTTATCGGGAGGAGGATTGTCATGCGATGCTTACCATTTCACGGCTCCCCATCCTCAAGGTAACGGAGCGGAATCGGCGATGCGGTTTGCCCTTGAAGATTCGGGCATTTTACCGGCAGACATAGATTATCTTAATGCGCATGCCACATCAACTATTATCGGAGATATAAGCGAAGCAAGGGCAATAAGCCATGTTTTCAAAAACTGCCTGAATAGCCTCAACATAAGCGCGACAAAATCAATGACAGGGCATCTTCTGGGCGCTTCGGGCGGGATCGAAGCGATCGCTTGTGTAAAGGCTGTTGAGGAGGATCGGATACCGCCGACAATCAATTGCAAGGAAATCGGCCCTGAAATAAATCCGGATTTGAATTTGACTTTCAATAAAAGCATAAATAAGACTATAAATTTTGCAATGAGCAATAATTTCGGTTTCGGCGGCCATAATGCCGTTATTGTATTTAAAAAATGGGATGAAAAAGATTATTAAAGTTAAATATCATCTTTTGACAGATTTTCCATTACTTCGCTTAATAACGGTATGGAATTTCTAGCCCCGTATTTTACAGTTGATAATGCCGCTGCCATGGTTCCAAGTTTTAAACTGAATGGCAGATCGTAACCCTTAATAAGCCCGTATGTAAAAGCCCCATGAAAAATATCGCCTGCCCCGGTTGTATCCAAAATGTTTTTTGCAGATGTGACCTTAAAGGGGGAATATGCTTTCATTTCACAGTATATTCCGTTATTATCATAAAATAACCCCCTTTCTCCAATTGTTACTATTATATTATTTTTATTCACAAATTTCAGGCGTTTCAGACATTTTTTCCTGTTTTCCCTCAGATTAAGATCATCAATCTCTGTAATTTGTTTGGCGAATTTTTCGGAAGCCGCAAGATAATCGACCCTCCCGCATAGAAGTTTTGTGCCTTCCCTTAAAGAACCTGCATCCAGGACAGTTTTTGCTTCCGGGAAAATTTCAATCGCTTTCAAAGAAGCTTCGGGTTCATGTCCGTCAAAATATAGAAACCGCGGATAAAAATGCTCTAATTTCCCGCGTCTAATATCAAGGAATTGACCCTGATTTTTTATATTTATAAGGGTGCGGCTGCCGTTTTCTTTATTGACCAGAATAATTGAATAAGGTGTCCTTCCGTTTTTTTTTATCCGGCATAGGGATGTGTCGATTCCGATTTGTTTAAATTCATTCAGAATTAATTTTCCGTAATGATCTCCGCCGATAATTCCCGCATATGCACATTTAAGCCCCCATCCGGCCATTAAATTAACTGCGTTAGCGGCCGGACCCCCGCCGGATTCGAAAGATTCATAAGTCTCAATTTTAGAATCCTCATCAGGAAATGAATCGAGCGGAATGGTTAAATCATATGATGAATTGCCGATTGATAAGATATCAAACATAGGCCTTCCTCTAAAAAGCCCCTCACTCAGGGCAGGCTGCCTGACTATTATAAAATGATCGATAATATATGTCTATATTGAAATTATAATTTATAATAAAATTTTGATGCATCATCATGCCGCGGTTTTTTTTGCATATTCTGAATTTATTTGATATTATATTCAGGAATAAATTGAGACTACTTTCAGGAATTCTGAATGCTTCTTGCAGTGAATGGATTTATTTCTTAATCATTTAATAAAAAGCGCGGGGATCTTTATGAAAAATATTTATTTGAAGGCTTATTCTCTTTTGGAGCTTCTAATTTATCTTACAATTATCGGCATACTTATGTCAATCGGGCTCGTTACTTATAACCGCATACAGGAAACGGCCATGAAGAAATCGATGCAGATAGAGATGAAGCAATATCCGATAGCCGTTTACAATTATAAAGTTGACAAAGGGACAATTCCGGAAAGCGTTGATCAGTTATTGAATGAAGGTTTCATCACCAAAGAACTGGCGGCCGATCCATGGGGAACAAAGTATAAAATCGAATACAATCCCGAAACGCATATATTGAAAATAACCTCGGCTGGGCCGGACAAACAGATGGGAACGGCGGATGATGCAAGTATTGAAGAAAACATTTATTAATTCCAGGGTTAAGGCTTTTACAATCATTGAAGTCCTCATATCAATGTCGATTGTTTTTATCGCGGTTGTAAGCGTTCTATCGGTTTATTCAAAAGTTTTTACAGCGATAGGTTATGATAACGATATTCAAGATGCCGTATCGTTTTCGGAAGGATTCATGACAAAATTATACTTTGCTGAAAATTTAAAGACAGCCCTGCTGGATCAGGCTGAAATATCGAACCTGATGAAGGGTAAGGTTTTCCCTGTAATTCTTAAGCCTTATAAAACAAATATCTCGGGGAATACCGGTATAATAATCAATAAAAGGATAAGAAGACTTGACCCTCTTCTGGCCGATATAGGCATTGAAGCGATTATCCAGGAAAAAGCCGGAAGTAAATTGAGGAATTACTATGTTGAAAGCACTTTTTCGGAAAATTATCTTGAAAATATAAAAGGCGCAAATCAGTGATAAAGATAAAAGCGTTTTCATTAATAGAAATGCTTGTGACGCTTGTGATTTTCTCAATCTGTATTCTCGCAGTTTATGGCGTTATGGAAGCGAATTTAAGGCTGATTAATAAACTCTATTCAAGCGGTGCAAATGAAACGCAGGCAATTATTCTGTCAAAAAATATCGAAAATATTGTTAAAAACTCCGCTGCTATTGAAGAAAATGGAAAAGGGGAAATAATCCTGCATTCCTTTAATAATTCGGATTATTTTATAAACATTAGCGGAAATAATTGTCTGATACAGGAAAAGAGGAAAAATATTCTCTGGTATGAAAAAGATTATAGATTTGATGATGCCGGGGAATTAAGCGTTGAAATTCTTCAAAAAGGCAAAATTTACGCTTTGAGACTGAAAATAAAATTGAACGAAATGAATATTGACAGGACAATTCTTGCCGGTTCGATTAGAAACAGGGGAAACTATGAAAAAGGAACCTAGGGAAATACCGGTTTTTTTAGCCCGGGCCCTGACATATTTTGGGCTATGGAAAACTGTTGTTGATATCGGAAGCAATGAAATCAGGATTCTAAGCTGTGTGAAATTTCTGGACAAGTTGTTTTTTTTAAGAACGGACAAAATTCAATATTCCAATAAAGAAGAGCTGGAAAATTGCATTACCGGGCTATCAGCGTCCCTTAACGGTAGCATACAGATAACTCTTTCAACGGCTTCAGTCAATACGTTCTTTTTAATCTACCCGGGAATTACATCCGACAGATTAAAATCTTTAATTGTTATGGATCTGGAAAAAAGGCTGCCGGTACCCCTTGAAAGGGTTTATTATAATTTTAAGGTTGTTCCGTTTTCATCGGTCAATAACGGTAATTCATGGAATGTAATTACAATAGCAGCGAAAAAAGAAGAAATCGATCAATATACCGCTTTATTCAAACGGCTGAACCTGCGGGTCGAATCAGTATATTATCTGCCTGTAAATATTATTAAAACATTCTGTAAAATCAAACAAAATCTCAAAGGTTACATTGTTATTTCCGAAAGTTTGATTGAAATATATATCCTTAAAGATATAGTATTAATCAATTACCTGGGTTTATCCGGCCGCTATTCCGAAAACAACCGTCCGGCTCAAAAAAATATAATGGAATTCTTCTCTTCAATGATAAAGCAGAATATTATCCCGGATGAAATTGTAATAGTGAATAAAACCGATATTGACGCCGGTTCATTGAGTAAATATTTATCCGGCGCTTTGAATATTAAAATTATAAACGCAGGCGGGGAGAATTTTCAAAATTTTATAAACCGGACACGCACTGGTATAAATTATTATGATATGCTTGGTTTTGTCTTTAAAAGAGATCATTCAACGGAAATTGCCCCGATGAATATGAGAGTGAATAGAATAATTCAGTCGGTTATAAAATACGCTGTAATATCACTGATATTGCTTGATATCGCAGCATTATTAATTTTTTCGGCGATTTTACCTGCCGAAAAAGAATATGATTTGATCCGAAAGGCTAGAAACCCGTCGGCGCTGACATCACAGGATGATAAAATACGGAACCTGGCGCTTAAGATTAAGAATATTGACGATCTTCACAGATACCAGTTAAAAATTGCTGAATTACAGAAAAAAATCAAAATAATCAAAAGCACGGGAATGGAATCTTCAAGGATAAAAATCGTGCTCGCCGAAATAGCAAGACTTATTCCGGACAGCGTATGGCTTGTTAACCTGAATATTATCAATCAAAAAGGCGATATGGAAGGATATTCTATCGCCAGCGAGGGACTGGAGGAATTTGTAAGCTCTTTAACCGGTTCAAAAATATTTGACAATGTCGTATTGAAAAAAGCGGAGCTTGCAAAAGGACAGAGTGAAGTCGCTGTAAAATTTGAAATTTCTTTCGGAGCCCGGAAATGAAGCGGAATGTTTTAGCTTTTATATTTATTGTAATGTCGATTATCTGGCTCTCTTTTTTTATTGTATATTTTATAGGCTATATTAATAATTCAAATGTAACTTCCTCAATTAGGGAGTCTGAAAAGAACCTTGAAAATTTGAATTTTTATAAAAAGAACTCCGAAGCGCTGGAAATGGAATATGAGAGTATCAGTCTCCAGACTTTTTCATCAAAATCCACGTCTGAATTTATTGCTCAACTTCCGAAGCTTGGTGAATTTTCCGGTATCGGGGAGATGCAGATTGAAAATACCGATGTGAAAAAGGAAAAGGATTATGAGATAACGGAACTGAAAATCACAGTCAATTCTTCATTTCCGAATATCGCTAATTTTATTGATATACTTGAACGTTCAAAACTTCCGATTAGGGTCGCAAGCCTGCGGATGGCATTTGACAAGAAAAAGCTGTATACGGAGATGTCTATAAAGATATATAAAAAAGTTATTGAGGATTGATGGATGAATAAAAATAAACAGATTTTATACATAACTATTTTTATCATATTGAATCTTATTTTATGGCCTTTTATAATACTGCCCAACGCGGTCAGGTTTGCGGTTTCAGTAATAAAAAACGTAAAAAACACAGGCGGGGCAATTGTTATAGAAAACTCTGACACCGCAAGGGAAGTACTTGAAAGAATCGATTTTTACAGGCTTAGAGACCCCTTTATATCAAGGATAAAAGCGCCTGAAAAAATTATAAACACGCCAAAAAAAATAGAGAAAACCGCCCCGGTAGTTGAAAAAACTAGTGTAACGAATGCTTCAACAGAAGAAAAATATGAATCCAGGTTTAAACTCAAATCCATTGTTCTTTTGAAAGATAAATACGCCGCCGCCCTTGAAGAAACTCCACATTATGGAAATCAGGCAGATAATTCGCCTTATTCTTACAGGTTCGGCGATAATTACGAACAGCCCGTCCAGGGGCCGAAAAGCTATCTTGTCATTGAGGGGGATACTGTTTTAGGAGAACAGGTAGTAAAAATCACTGCGGATTCTGTACTGCTTCAAAAGGGTAAGAAGTATTTCAAGCTCACTTTTTCCGGCGGGATTCCGGTAGAACAATAGCATCATTCCATTTTCTGCATTTCAATATCCTTCCAGCCGCAGACAGGGTTGTGATAGCGCATTCTTCCGGCCGTCTTTTTTCCATATTGTATAGCTTCCTTCGGGCAGAAATTCAGACAACCCTCGCACAACTGGCATAAAGCGCCCCAGGCCGGTTTTTTATCTATCATTGAGATATTGCTAACCGGGCAGACTTTTTCACAAATTCCGCAACCATTGCAATTGCCGTCGGAATAAAATTTTTTCCAACCGTTTGCAAGCCCTATTAAATAAACCTGTGAATGCCTGATGTGCCTTAAAAAACCCGCGAATTCCCTTTCGTAATACTTTTCCCCCGCGATTATCTTATTGGAAATTTCCTGAATATCCCAATCTGCAGAAGCAAGGAGCTCGTTTTGTTTTGCACTGTCAGGGACCGGGAATATAAACGTTATATCGTTACTTGGCATGTTTATATAAAATCCTGCGGATAAAGCAGTTCCTTTCTTCCTGAGAATTTCCCTCATATGGGCAATAACCCCTCCTGTGAAATTCGTACCTCGTGTCACGGCTATAAAAATATAATCCTTCCCGGAAAAATCATATTTTTCAATAAAGTCCATTACGATTTTTGGGAAACTAAGAAAATAAAGGGGAAAAACAAATCCTATCCTTGGGGCGGAATGGGAATACCCCCCATTTTTTATGGATTTAACAATAGGGATAAGTTCGCAGTCGGGAATATTTTTGCATATTTTTTCCGCCGCCCTGTATGAATTGCCAGTACCGCTGAAATAATAAATAACCGATTTCATTTTCATTTATTTCTCCTTTGCCGGAAAAAGTGCTTCCAGTCCGGCAAAATGATATGACAGCAAGCGCCTGCAAAGCGCTTTAATCGTATCGACATCATTATTTTCCTTTAAAACCGAGCAGAAAGAATCTATTAAAGAGCGATAAACTTGAGTTGAAAGGAATTTTTCTTCTTCGGAAATTTTAACTCCGGATTCTTTGTTAATGCTCTCTATATATTGACGAAACAAACCGGTAAGAAAAAGCGTCGATTCTTCTTTAATATTCGAATACTTTGTACCTTCGCTTTTTAAAAATACGATATACCAATACTTTCGGTTTGATGCTATTAATTCAATCAATTCATTTTGAATAACATCCTCAGCCATTTTACGCGGACAAACCGACATGCCGTGACTCTTTTTAAATTTAAACTCAATTATTTTTTTCAGATTTTTGATATTTTCATCAGTGATTGAAGAATAGAAAATATCTTCCTTATCCTTAAAATAGCGGTAAAGATTTCCAACTGCAATCCCAGCTTTTCCAGCTATATCACTCATGGAGGAATTCTGTAAACCTCTTTCGAAAAAACAGTCGATAGCGGCATCTAAAATCGATTCTCTTACTCCGCTTTTTAATCTTTGGGCCATAATACCTCTATAATGAATAATGAACTCATTATTCATTATAGAGGTATTTTTTATTTTTGTCAAGAAAAATTATTTTATTAAAAAATGATTGTCATTATTAAGAAAAACAATAAATTAATTGTTTCTTTATCAATAACTCAAATTCTTCATTCAAAATAACTAACAAAAATTTATGGAGGATTTTATGTATCGTGTTAAAACCATTTTTTCACTGTCTATCCTATTGATAGCGGCATCGCTGATCGGCTGCACCAATACGCCGGCATCCATCAGCAATTCAAGTAGTTCCAGCAGTTCTTCATCTGCTCCTTATGTTGCGCCATCGGTTAATTCCAACCCCTGGTCTTTCGGGGTGATGGGAGATACTCAGTGGCTATTTGCGGATGACGGTTATAATCCCGGCTCGGTTTCTGTCGGGATTGTCAATTTTATTAACCAGGAATTTATTAGCAAAAACGTCAAGCTTGTGGTTGAGGTCGGTGATCTGGCCGATAACCTGGCTTCCGATTATCTTCTCAATAATGACAGTACGACAAATCACCTGATGACAAATTACCCTGCTAATGAGGATGTCCGTGCCGTCTATGCTCAGGCTCTTTATAACGCAGGTATTGCTTTCTACCCTCTTCGCGGCAATCATGATGATTATTCGAATGTAGCCGTAGAATTTACCCGCATTTACCCTCAGACTGCGAATGGTGGTAACAACAATACTCCCGCCGATGTCCTGGCCAATACCGGAAATCTGACAGATGCCTCTGTAACACCTGTTGCAAAGACCGGCGGTACATTCAATGTTGGAAGCAGCTTCAACAGTCCCTTTGCAAATTTAAACGGGCTCAGCTACTCTTTCGATTATAATAATGTCCGATTTGTTTTAATTGACCAGTTCACCAGGCTTGACGGAACAGCTCCTGGTGTCATCGATGACCAGTTATCCTGGATCAACACATCTCTTTCCGGAAGACCTGCCGGCACTCATGCATTTGTTTTTGCGCATAAAGGAATCGTTACGGAAAATCATCTTGATAACCTGTTCGGCAGCGATCCATCCCAGGATACTACCGGTCAGAATAATTTTATATCAAGTCTTTCCAATAACGGTGTACGTTATTTTATAGGCGGCCATGATCATATCCACCAGAGGTCAATTGTTAAAAGTCCGGATTCTCTTTCCCAGGTCTGGGAATTTACCGAGGCTTCCTGTAGTTCAAAGTTTTATGTTCCTAATAATACAAATTCACGAGAAACATGCGTTAGCCAGGAAACCAACACTATTGGCTATTATATCTATACTGTGAATGGCCCCCTTTTAAATGTTGATTTTTACTCGGAGAACCCCCAGCCAATTCTAATTAATGGCGAATGGCTGATTACCAATATGAATGGAGTAACATCAGGCTTCACCAAAAAGGAAAGTTACGGCTACAGTCTTAACGGAAAAGAATTCCTTGTTCCGGAAGGCTCCAACTACACTGTTGTATTGGATACCTTCTCCAATACTACAGCGGCTATTCTCGAAGGTGTTAACGGAAGTATGATGAAAGACGGCCAGGGCCGCAGTTTGACAAAAGCAGTTGATACCGGCTGGATTGCTAAAAACGGTACTGCTTACAGCGATATTTTGAAGATATGGGGCATGTCAGATATCGGTACAACACAATCCGACAAATACGTTCTTTCTCTCAGTTACAGTGCTGCCGGTTTGACCGCGAGCCAGTTGACAAATGGACGCTTCGGGATCGCTTCTTTAAATGGTAGTACCTGGTCC
This sequence comes from uncultured Spirochaetota bacterium, assembly GCA_963783575.1. Classification (GTDB taxonomy): domain Bacteria; phylum Spirochaetota; class Brevinematia; order Brevinematales; family JAOACQ01; genus CAWEAK01. The sequence goes on from CAWAOD010000016.1 coordinate 79,691, forward strand.
AACGCAGTAGACTTAAACCATACCTCAGGAACAAAGACTTTTGTTAATGGCGCATATTCTTCTGCTTATAACAATATAGGTACATACGGTATAAATACAAATAACAGCACAGTTTGGGCAGTAATTGATTATAATGGGTATTTTGTTGTGACAATATATTGATCAAAAAATTCTTGCAATCAATAAACAAGCTTACACAAAATATTGGGGTGTCTTTTGACACCCCTTTTTTTATTATTGATTCATTTGTTAAATTTTGTTAATAAACAATAAGTCTGAAAATAGAAAGTAAAAGTATAAAACATATGATTTTACTAAGTTTGATTTACTTGTAGGAAGGAACAACAGCGGAAAAACTTTATTTTGCAAGCACTTGCAATTTGGCAGTACTGTGTCGTATGAAAAGCCTGAAATGTGATGAGAATGATTTGTTTATAAAACCAATAAAAACTACCTTCTTAAACACTTAGCAATTCCAGCTTCTCTTTAATCCCGTATGATGAATTGCCGCTTATTTCCCCAGGTTCGGTATCATTCTTAAATTCGGGCTCCATTGTAACCTCATTGATATAATTGTTTTTATATGCTTTATCTTCAAAGATTCCGCTTAAAACCTCATTCCAGCTGTGTTTTTCAATCACTCTTCTCCTTGTTTCATTCCTCATAAGGGTATATTCAGAATGCCTGTGATGAATCATATCAATAATCTGTATAATTTTTTCTTCCCATTCCTTAGCGCTTGAGGTATTTAAAGCCCATCCCGTTTTACCGTTTTCTATGATTTCCTTTGGCCCGCCGGTATCTGAGACTATAGCAGGAAGCCCGCAGGATTGCGCCTCCAAAACAACCATACCGAAAGTGTCTGTTGTGCTTGGGAAAACAAGAATATCGGAGAAGGAATAAATTTCAGGCAGCAAATTATTTGCAATGGCGCCGGTAAAAAGGACCCTTTCATTATCCTTAAACCGTTTTTTCATTACCGGAAGATATGGTCCGTCACCCACAATAATTAAGTTTACTTTCTTTATTTTCTTTGAAAGATTCTCATAGACATTGGACAAAAAGGCCAGATTTTTATCCTTTGATACTCTGCCGGCAAACAGAAGATTGATCCCGGTTTTTATTCCCATTTGTTCCTTTAACAGGCCGTTCCGGGGCGAAAATGCTCCGGTGTCTATTCCTCTACCGAAATGAGTCATTCTGGAAGGATCAAAACCTCTTTTTATTAGCAAATGTATGTATTCCTCCGTTGGAACCCGGATTTCATCCATCACAGAGTAAAACCATTTTGTATAAGCCTCGATCATACTTGCTATACCTTCCTCCTGTGTTATCTCTGCAACTTCTTTTGTGAAATCGGTATGATAAACACCCGAGCACTTGATTTTCAATAATTTTCCGATCAAAAGACCCAATAATCCAACAGGACCTGGCGTTGATATGATAATTTCATCCGGGTCAAATTCATAAAGATTTTTTAAAGCGGTAAGAATAGATGGAATTTTAAGCCTGATCTTTTCATAATAAGGCAGCTTGAAGCTGTAGCTCGCAGGTAAATTTATTACTATTGGCGGAATATCTTTATTCTGCTCATCCGGCAGAAGGGAAGTTACAATCTTCATTTCTCTGTTCTGTTCACTGCAGAGCCAGCCTATCTTTTTAAGCGTTATGGAAACACCGTTTAAATCGTTCAATGTATCGGTAAACCAGAGTATTCTTTTGCTCTCATGCCTTCTTTTTTTACAGAGCGATGTGCTTAAGCTTTGAAGAAGATGTTTGTTGCTGTGCATATGCTGGAATGTGCTGAGGAAAGGTATTGACAGGAAAATACCGGGCAGCGAAAGGGAAATATTTTTAATCAGCTTGACGATATTTCCTTCCTTTAAATTTTCCTCCAATGAAAAAGTCAGAATCCTTAAAAATTCATCCGCTATTTCACTCACTTTATCATATACCAGTTCAAGTTTCTTTTCAACGTTGTCTTCTTCCTGCCTCTGCACTTCCTCGACAAGTTCCACAAGCATCTTTTTAATTCTGGACTCTTTCTGAGACTTAATCCGGTTAATCTTGATCTTATCCAGAAAACTCAAGCGGTTTTCTTCAAAAACAAAATTAGTTATCTGGCTGATGAATGACTTTGTCACACCGGTACTCTTTGTTTTGGAAAAATCATAAGCGATTTTATAAATTGTAAATGCAAGAGATTGAAAATTATTATGCCTTCCTTCCGCAATGCTTTTTTTATACCTGATGGAATCCAAAAATTCTTCAGGAGTCCTGGCAAAAGCCAGGGTGTATGTTTTACCGATAAATATTCCGGCATGATCGTCCGAACCCCCGGTAAAGCTTTTGATCCATGGAGTGTCACTGATAGGGTCGATACCGTGCTTTAATTTAAGCCTGCCGATATCTTCGGGAGTAAGTTCCTTTAATATCTTCATCCAGCCGTTATTATGGATTTTATCCCTTGCTCCGTTCAGACCCTCAAAAACGTCAAACAGAAGAATGAGTTTCTCCAGATGTTCCCCGCTAATCTTATTATTGACCGAATAAGTAGCATGAGCTATGGAATATGCCAAATCGTTATCCCTTAAATAATCTCTCAATTCATAAATATTAATCCTTAACTTTTCAATCTCTATAAAATTCGTTTCTGTAATACCGTAAATCAAAATATGCACTTTACAGCCGTCTTCAGGGAAATATGCGGTTGCTTCAACTCCTGTAAAAACCTTATCAGGATATTTTTCTTTTAAGTACATAGCCCCCCGGATATTATTATGGTCTGTAATGACCACAAAATCCATTCCTCTTTTAACCGCGGTCTGGTATATAAAATCCGGTTCAGTATAGGATTCCGCAGTTCCAATCCTCTGCAGGAACCACTCCGACGGATGATCGGAAAATTTGGAATGGACATGTGCATCTGCTTTCATCATATTTTACTCCTTTGCTTATAACCATAAACAATTATAATTAAAATAGGATAAGATATTATTATTAAGCGTCAATGTGTTTTGTATTAATTTTTAATTGGGCATAATTTTGCTTAGAGACTTAGATGATCAAGAAATGGCTATGTATCAAAAATGTGCATATCCTGTGCGATGTGTGCTTTGTATAGTTGTATTATCCTTATTTGAATATTGATGAAAGCGGCATAGCGCTCTTTCCTATGAAAAGAGGGAAATTTCTCTTGAAGACACGGTAAGTGAGAAGGAATAACACGGATGTGACGGAGTTAAATAAAAACCTGTCTAAAAAGCGGTATTCCTTTCTTTTACGGACAAAGAGGCTGATTAAAAGTTCGGTAAAGAGAGATTTTTTTTGTTTTGTCACATTTATATAGAATTTATAGCATTTCGGATACTGATTCCTGTATTTTTCCAGCAGATGATCGATATATAAGCAGTCTTCTCTTTTATGATCTGAATATATAAGCTTCCTGCAGTAAGCTATAATCTTTAAGGTATCATAATGAAAATCAAAGTCGTAAGGGAAATTGTGTTTTTTGCTGATTTCACCCATTCGTTTTATTCTTGAAAGCATTCTGAAACCGGTCCTCACCGATTCCTCCGTATCATCCGAAAAAGCGTTGTAAAACCGGATAATACCATCCGTAACTGAAACGCTGTCCCATATAATATGGATTAGAGGAGGAATTCTAACCCTGTTGAAATAAAGCTCTTTTTTTGAAAATTCCGGTTCATAAAGAAGGTTTTTTATTACTTCATCGGATAGTTTCAGGAATTTTACCAGCGCTTTCCAATTCATCTTCCCTGAGTATTTCCGGACGGCTTCTTCCACGGATAGATTTTCCCTGAATAGCTTTATCGTTACAAATGTATTCAGCTCGTTCCAGAAAGATGTTTTCTTTAAAAATGTAAAGTTCCTGAATTGCGACCATCCGCCTGTCTGGCACCAGACATAAATTCCTTTTATAGATGGGTTGTCCTTTAATTGATCCCGGAATTCCTGATAATCCCAGCCGGTAAAAGACGGATATTTGCCGAACCCCTCATACTCTCTTCTTGTTTGAAGTTCAATAATTTTTTTTATACCGCTCATAAAAAACAACAAGTTTAATTTTAGATACCTGAAAAAATCCCCTTCACCGAATTTCATAGACAGGATGAAATAATCGCTTGAAATATTTTTAAAAGCCTTTTTAAAAGTTCTTTCATTCCAAATAAGATCACCGATAGGGTAGGCGCCGATAGTCCAGGTCCTGAAAATCATCAGTTTCTCATTTTTTTCAAAAACAGGAAGGAGTAGACGGATAAATAAATTAAGCTGTTCCGGAGTTTTTACCACCAGTCTGCTTATAAAATCCCCTTTCACATCAACCCCGTCAGATTCTCCCATCCGGAATATCACACCATCAACCTCAGGAAATTCCTTAAAAAGCTTTTCCACGGCTTCAATTAAAAAACTTATCATTCCGGAGAATTTATTCCCGGTTTTTTTTTCGATCCAGGAATTAAAAAAAAGAATATCGGTTGTAACAAATAATTTCAGATTATATTGTTTTATGTAGAGAAAAAGCCTGGAAAACCCGGACTGATATTTGGCAATTTTATTTTTAAGTATTTCAGGGTAAAAATCAAAACTTACCATACGGCTGAGCTCATCGATGGAAACGGAATTATAGCCGATCTTCTGCACTTTGTTCAGATATTTTTCATAGTCGGTATGGATTTTCCTATGTGTTTTTTTGTGGTAATCGCCCTTTCTTTCCAGATTATGATAGGGAATTTTTGACCAGTTGATTAATTCACCGGAATGCCTGATGAAAAATGGGGGGGAAGAGTCGATAATAAATAATTTTTCCTGTTCATTCAATATAATTTCCTGTTAAATAATTTTCTTTTTTATTTCTTCCCATAAGGCATAATATGACTCGGCTGCCTTTGAACCAGGGCGTGATAAAGGCACCGGGGTCCTTGTAATTCCCATTTTTTCTATATCCGATAAATAGGGGATATAATTTTTGCATATTCCGGAAATAGATTTATTTAAATTTCCAAGTATATCGCGATGGATTTTTTTTCTCTGCTCAACCATTGAAAAGAAAGGTATAATCTGCTTTAAATCCATTTGATTTTCTTGAAAAAAGTTAATTGTCAGCTGGTATGTCCTCAGAGAAAGAGGCGTAGGGACAGTCGGCAGAAGGATAATATCGGCAGCCTGAAATACGTTTTCAGACAAAAGGGATATTCCCGGGGGACAGTCCAGGAATATCCTTTTAAATTCACCTTTTAACGATTTCAGTATTTCCGAAAGCCTTTTTTTAGATTTTTTTACATCATCAAGAATTACATCCATATTTCTAAATGAAAAATCCGAAGGAATAAGATAAAGATTTTTGTACTCGGTTTCCCTTACAAGATCAATCAGCTCAGCTTTACCTGAAAGGATCTTTCTGGTACTGGTATCAACACCCTGCTTAATATTAAAATAAAATGTCGATGAACCCTGGGGGTCTAAATCCCAAAGCATGGTTTTTACGCCTTCGTTCGCCGATAAGAAAGAAAAATTAACCGCTGTGGATGTTTTCCCGACGCCGCCTTTGATATTGTAAATACCGATTATTTTCATTTAAAAATCCTGTAAAAAAGTAACAACTTATTTATTTCCAAATCCCATTTCCTTTATAACCTTTTTAGAAATATCTTTTCTAAACATTTTTCTTATGGTTTTTAGAATTCTTCCAATATTTTTTACTTTTCCCGAAATCTCTTCTTTTTTCTTTTTTAATTGGCTTGTTATTTTTTCCGTTTCTTCTTTTTCAGCCTTAACTTCCTTAACCAGCGCATCAAGTTCCTGGATAATATCGGGATTTAAGCCCAGGTCCTTAGGGTTAAAGTCTTTAGCTTTTGTTTTTTCAAGCATTATCTGGGCAAGTTCCAATTTTCCGGGGTTTGATTTTTTAGCCATAATAAAACCTCCTGATAATTTTATTGTTTAGATCAAACCATAAAACTCCATTTTAGTTTAGATTATAAAATGGAATTGTTAATTTTTGATTAATTTTTAACTTATATTGAAAATAATTAAGTATTGAAAAAAAGAAAAGTATTTTAATGATGATTTGTTATTTATTTTCCGGAATGCCCTGGAATCTAAATGAATTTATCCAGCCTGGATTTTAAATCCTTTGTTATTTCAAGGATAGGCAGCCTTGTTTCAAGGGAGTGTATGAGGCTCATCTTTTTAAGGCAATATTTTATGGGAGCGGGGTTAGGCTCTACAAATAAAATCGGGATCAAACCGGCCAGGTTTTTCCAGCTTTTAAGCGCGGCCTGATGATCGTTTGCTTTCATTGAATTATAGATGGATACATATTCCAGGGTTTTAAGATGAGCCGCGGCCAGAATGCCACCGTTTCCGCCAAGGGATAGAGTGAGATAGAATAGTATATCCTCGCCTGTCATTATGGAAAAATCCTTGGGCGGATTTAGTAAAAGTTCCATTGACTGTTTAATGTCGCCGCATGAATCCTTCAGGCCAACTATATTTTTCAAACCGGCAAGTTTATATAAAGTGCTGTTCTCAATATTTCTTCCGGTCCTATAGGGAATATTATAAATAATGATATTTAAGCCGGTGGATTCGGAAATTTTGAGAAAATGCTCATAAATTCCCCTCTGGTCCGGACGGTTATAATACGGCGAGACCGATAAGATTCCATCGACTTTGTATTTTTCTATAATTTTGACCAGGTTTACCACTTTAGCGGTGTAATTGCCGCCGGCTCCGATGTAAACCGGTATTCTTCCCCTAACGGTTTCCACTGTAATATCAATGATTTTTTCCAGCTCTTTTTCTAAAATTGCCGGGCTTTCGCCGGTGGTCCCGGCAGGGACGATCCCGGAAATTCCTTTGCCTATATAAAACTCGATCATTTTCCGGTAAGAATCCATATCCAGCTCATCATTAAGAAAAGGTGTTATTATCGGGAGCCAGACACCTTCTATTTTCATTTTAATTTCCTCCATTGAATTTTATGCGTATTTTTTCCTTTTTCATGAACTCGTCAAAATCACCGATGATAATGATGCCTTTCTTGTAAAGAATGATATTTTTATAATTTTTCTGAATGTAAAGTTTGATTTTATCGATATATGCGTAAACACCCTCAAATACCATACCCCTGGCTATTATTGTCCTGTCCAGTTCTTCGGTTTCATTATTTTTACTTATCAATTGATCCTTTTCATCCTGTAAAGCAAGCAAATGTTGCTGCAGGTCATTGTATTTTTGAACCTTTAAAGCCAGGTCCTGTTTTTTTTCCATTGGAAGCGAAACCACACTTTTCCCGAGTAAACGAATAACTTTTATGAATTTTTCGAGGTCGTCAACCTGTTTTTTTAAATCTTCCATTTCCCGGTCAAGAATTATCAGAACAGTATATGTATCCATCTGTTTGAAATTTGTCAACTTAACAATAGTTGTGATTTTATTGCTATTGCCGATAAAATTAGCCGCAATTTCAACGCCTGCTTCAATCTCCCCGCCCTCAATTATACCTTGATTATCAATCCCTGTATCAACCTGGAAATATATTGAATTTCTGGCAATAAGATGGGCATCCGAAGCAATTTCGGTTACTTTGATATTATGGCCGGCCTTAAGTGTTGAATTATAAACAAATCCGGTTTCTATATCCTTGCCCGCATTAACCTGAGTTGTTACACCCCTGATGCCGCCTTTGACTATAATATTTCCGTTTATGGATTTAATTTTTGAATGAATCACATCGCCGTAAATCTCAATATTTTCACCGGCAATGATATAACAGCCGCTGTCGACATTTCCATATATTATTAAACTCCCGGGATGATTAATAGGCTGGTTTGATGTTAGATCTCCTTTGATTTCCAGTTGATTTGCGGGTAGTTCCTTTGTATTATCATTCGGCATATTATTCCAGCCCTCTATTCGATCATATTTAAGAGTGACATTTTATCTTCCCCGTCATCCGGATAACTGGCTGTTAAGATATCCGCTTCGACATTTATTTGCCTATCATTATCAAATTCGTTTCTTGCAGCCTGATAAATTCTGTTTTTTATATCATCCAGATCGCTTTCGGCAATCGCAGGTAATATTATCAGAATGCTTCCTGCGGTGTAGCGGATAACCGTACTTGTTAAAGGCAATTCTTTTAAAAGGGTTTCGTTGAAATTATCTAATTTTTGATAAGCGGTATTTCCACTGTAGAATTGAATATATTTTGAAAAGTTTTTAAGTTTAAGCATCGCAAAAGTAACTCCGACACCAAAAGTTTCAGCCTTGCTGATATGATTTTCCATCAATGATAATACTGGATGGAAGGTATCCTGAAACCTGCTTTTTTGATCCTGGATCATCTGGGATATACGTATGGGATGGGAGATTTGTGATGAAATAATTGAAAAAAGATCAAGAAGTTCATTATTATTCATGTTTATTGCATAATTGTCGATAGAAAAGATTATTATGCCTCCTACCTGTTTATCCAGGCTTATAAGCGGAATAAGAATATATCCGCCGGATAATTCCATATCACCGTTTTTATAATCATCAAATTTAACTATAAATTCGATTACTCCGGGTTTGTTATTATTAAAAATAGACTCTTCCCGGCCAGAAAGATTAACCGAACAATTTATAATGGCTTCGTCCAGTCCTGCAACCTTTCTAACAACATATTTTCCGTCTTCCTGTGTAAATAAAAGTGCTTTTTTAACACCAAAACCTGTTGTTATTGTTTCCATTATCAGGGACAAAACTACCTGAGGGTCATCGCTTGAGTTTATAACTTTGCTGATTTCATAAAGAGTTGAAAGCTCGGAAAGCTTTTTATCAAGTCTTGTATACGCATTTTTCAATTCTCCGTAAAGCCCGGCGTTATCAAGCGCAACACCAGCAAGCGATGCCAGGGTAAAGAAAAATTGAAGCTCTTCATCGGTATAAGCAAGGTTTTCCGGTTTGTTGCCGATGATTATCAAACCGACAAGTTTATCATTATTCTTCAAAGGAACAAGCTTTGTTATCTTGGGGTTGCCGGATATTGACAAATTATTAATATAAGGAAGCGCTTCGGATAGATTAATAACACCGTCATTTACTATTAAATATTGTATTAAATCCGGAGAAGCATTAAACGAACCTATATCTTCCAATCCCTTTTGATCTGATAAAATAAATGTTTTATCGGTTAATATAAAGATAGCGATTTCGGACAACCTGAATTGACCCATCAGGGTGAAAACCAAAATCTGAATAAGCTCGCTGACATTCAGGGTTGAGTTTAATTCGCGTCCTATCTCAAAAAGTGTTTGTATATCGATAAGTTTTCTTTCAAGTTTTTCTTTAACTTCCGAAAGACCTCTGTTAAACTCGGATTTTATCTCTATGAGATCCTGCCTATTCAGGACTTTTCCTTCGAAATAGACTTCAAAATTTTTAATTTTATCATATATGGGAATATCCCTGTATTTAACAGCCTTATCTCTGAGTCCCATCCGGATCGACTCCTTATTAAATGCCAAGTTTATCTAATATTTTAACATATAGGTCATAGTAATCTGATTTAGCAAATTGCTTGATCTTATCTTCCGGAAGGTTTTCCAGTAGATTGTCAAGATATGATAATACTGATTTTAATTCATCCTTTGTTTCAAGACTTAAATTACCGATATTTTCATCTATTATTTTTTCTTTAATTTCCTTTTCCACAATTGCCTTTGCTTCATCAAATGCCGGTTTCGCAGTTTCCGATTCCGCAAATTCTGGCATTATATCAGGCTTACGCTGCTCTGTTATATCTTCCTGCATTTTATTTAATTCTTCAAGCTGTATTTCCTGTTTCTCAACTGTTGTTTCGGGCTTTACTTCTTCTTTAAATTCAAACCGGCCAATCGGTTCCTCCACTAACTGGATGCTTTCTTCAATTGAAGGTTTTATTTTCATTTCCGCTACTTCTTCGGCGTAAGGGATCTCTTCTTTTATTGAGACTTCTTCGGATGTCCTTAATTCTTCAGGCAATTCAGCATTTTCAGCGGGACTTACCTCAGAGATATCTATATTGTTTAATTCATCAAGAGATAATGCAATCGGCTCGTCTTCCTCAATTTCTGCGACATCAGGAATAACAGACAGATCAAAACTGAAATCTTCAGCCTCTGCTTGAGGTGGTGCCGCTTCAACCGATTCTTGTATCTCAGGCGCCGCTTGTTCAGATTCTTTACTTGACCCTATTTCCTCCAGATCAATCCGTTCTTCTGCAAACGGTTCATTTAAGTTAAATTCAATTATTTCCGGTTGTTCAACTTTTTCCGATAATTGCTCCTCTGTAGCTATAAATTCCGTGCTTACAGGTTGAATCCCCAATGTTGAAATGGGTTCTTCCGCAGAAATAGTTTCTTCGGGAAGCGGTACAGGTTCAGCTTCTGATTTGATCTCAGGCGCTTCTTTTTCATTTCCTGTAAATTCAGGAGAAGGTATTCTCTGTTCTTCAACCGGAGATTCTTCGGAAGGAATTTCAAAACTTTCCACTCCAATTTCACTTATCGGGATTAATTCTTCTTCTTTTTCAGTTTCATATATTTCGGGGGCTTCTTCATCAACCATGGCCTTTTCGATTACAGGAACTTCTTCTATCTTTTCAATACCACTTTTTATTTTTTCCTCAGGATGTTCTTCCGGAATAGGTGCGGCTGGCGCTTTATTCATTTCTTCTTTTTCAAAAATAGCCGGTCCTTCTTCTATTTCCAGATCTGACGAAAAGTTATTTTCTATTGGAGGTTTATTTGAAGGAAAATCATTTGAAGGGAATTCATTCCCAGATGGAAGTTCACTTCCATAGATCATCTTATCCAATTCACTGCCGTCTATAGATATAATATCATCCTCAGATTCAAATACAGAATCGTTTTTCATATCAGTTTCTTTTAGCTTAGATGATGGAGATATTTCATCAATTATAGGTTTTTCTTTTGGTAAGTCAGGTTCCGGAGTCTCGTTAAAAATATTTAAAGTTCCTATGCTGATATTTTGTTCCTTGGCGCTGGAAATTTCCGCTTTTTCTTCCTTTTGATTATTTCCAGAAAACGCACCGGATAAACCGCCGTTCAAGTTAATATTAATTCCCCCAGGAATATTTCCGGATGATAAATCGATTTTATTATTGATGGAACCAAATTTAGTTTGACCTGCGCCCTTCATTTCATCTTCCGGAGATTCAGTTTCTTCGACTACTTCGGGAAGTTCAGCCGGTTCTTTAAATTCCATATCATCAAGGGTAATTGTCTCAATATCCATATCCAGAATGAAATCATCTAATACTTCTATATTTTCATCCGGCATAACCTTACCTCACAATAATATTTTATCCCTTTATATTAAGGCTGTTTGATTTGTTTATAGACTCACTTTTTTTCTGGGTTTTCAGTATAGTTTCCCATGCTTCCTTTAAAGTAACGAGCAATTTTATAATCTCATTAATAATTTCTGTGTTTTTCTCGATATTGGCTTCCAATAATCTCCTGTTTATATAAATATAAAGGCTGTAAAGATTATGTGCTATTTCTCCCGCATCAAAATTCAGAGAGGTCATCAATTCGGATATAATATCCTGCGCCTTTATAATATTATTATTTGCGATATCCAATTTCTTATTGCTGATGCCGTCCTTTGCAATATTCAAAAACTTTATTGCCCCGGTATAGAGCATAACTACCAGTTTTAAACCGCTTGCTGTTTCAATTTCCACCTCTTTGTAATTTTTGTAACCTTCCATTAAGCTCCTCTTTAAACATTAAATCTTTAATCATAAATCGGCATTCTAAGCTTAATTCTTAAGAAACTTTTATTTCATTCTTTTAAATGCTTCAAGAATATCCATTGGAATCGGAAAAACTATTGTTGTGGCATTTTCAGCCGATATTTCCATTAATGTCTGCATATAGCGGAGTTGTAATGATGCCGGTTCCTGAACCAACTTTTGCGCTGCTTCAAGAAGTTTTTCCGAGGCCTGCAGTTCGCCTTCCGCAGCAATTACCTTTGCCCTTCTTTCACGGTCGGCCTCAGCCTGTTTTGCCATTGCCCTCTTCATTTCTTCCGGTAAAATGACATCCTTGACTTCAACCTTGGAAACCTTGATTCCCCATGGATCCGTCATCTCATCAATAATTACCTGAAGTTCCTCATTGATTTTTTCCCTCTGCTGAAGAAGGCCATCCAGTTCGAACTGTCCGAGTATGCTTCTAAGAGTTGTTTGTGAGATTTGCGAAGTGGCGAACATAAAGTCTTCTACCTCAATGACAGCCTTATCCGGATGAATAACCCGGAAATATACCACGGCATTAACCTTTACCGAAACATTATCTTTTGTAATAATATCCTGGGGTGGAACATCAAGGGCAACAGTACGCAGTCCGATCTTTACCGGCCTGTCAACTCCAGGGATAATAAAAACAAGTCCAGGGCCTTTTACTTTGAAGAATTTTCCGAGTCTGAAAACAACCAGTCTCTCATATTCCGTAACAATTTTAATAGTGGCAAATAATACGATAATCAGAAAAACAACTACATAAATAATATTAAGCATAAATTCCTCCAACAAACTCTGTTTTATTATATTATAATTTAGCTATTGTAAAGTCAAGACTTTAAAGGATATTTTTTTATCTTTTCCGGCTGGTTTATAAAGTATTCAAAAGTTTGTAAAGTTGTTCTTCATCAAATATAATTAAGAAGATTTTAAAAAGTTTGCGCAGGTTAAATTTCAGGTTTAAATTGAAGTTTTTAAGTAAATATTGTTTTTAAGGAAATTTCTTATGAAAATAGAAATCAGCCAGGAGCAGCGCCAAATCATTTCCCCAGCTCTGATTCAAACATTGGAGCTTGTAATGCTTCCAGCTCTGGAATTGAAAGAAAAGATTGAGGAAGAGGTAAAAGCGAATCCGGCTCTTCAACTTGAAAAAAAGAGATTGGAACATACCAAATCAAGGCTGAAAAATAAAAACTCCAGCAATTTTGACAGCCAGGCATTTCTTGAAAATCTCTCGGTTTATGATTTTAATCTCTATAAGTATATGATGGATCAGGTAATTAATTTATCATTTACCGGTAAAGAGAAAATAATCAGCGAAATAATTCTCTCAAGTATAAATGAAAACGGTTTTCTGCAGGAGACCGATGAAAAAGGACATGTCCATCAATTGCCTCCGGAAAAATTAATAGAGAATTCCGATATTACGTTAAATGAGTTTGAAGAGGTACGTAAACGAATACAACGGCTTGACCCTATAGGGATTGCTTCTTACAATTCCTACGAGTATTTAGTCCTTCAGGCGGAAGAAAAATTCGGAAAAGAAAGCCTGGAACACTTTATAATCCGGGACTGTAAGGATTTTCTGGAAAAGAAATTATTTACAAAAATTGGCAGAGAATTGAACATAAGTTTTGATAAGGTAGTAAAAGCAATTGAACAAATAGGAACCCTGAATCTTGTTCCGGCATCAAACTTTTCGATGGGAACTCCCCAGTATATAATACCTGATGCCTTTGTTTTAGTAAATGATAACGGTATAAAGCTTACATTAAACGATGAATATATACCGGATGTAAAGCTTAACAGGCATTGTCTGGATCTTTACAGCAGTGAAACATTTAGAGGGAAAAAAACATCTCTTGATAAAAATGACAGGCAATTTTTAAAGGAAAACATTGAGAAAGCAAAAATACTTATAGAGAATCTGAAATCAAGAAAAGAAATCATTTTTAAAGTAATATTAAAGATTGTTGAAAAACAAAAAGATTTTTTTTTAAAGGGATATCAATACCAAATTCCTTTAAAATTAAAGGATATTGCCGATGAATTAAATATACATGAATCCACTGTCAGCAGGGTTGTAAGGGACAAATATATCCAGACAAATAAGGGAATAATCAACCTTAAAAGTTTTTTTTCAACGAATATTGGAAACAGGGATACTTCTTCAAAGAGTGTAAAAGAAATTTTAAAAAGTTTTATTGAGGCTGAAGATAAGAATAATCCTTTAAGTGATGATAAAATAGTTCAGATACTAAAAAAGAAGGGAATACAGATTTCCAGGAGAACCGTAGCTAAATACAGGGCGGAATTGAATATCCCGCCTGCTTTTATGCGGAGAAATCCTATTTAAATTAGCTGCCAGTCTTTAGTCGCTAGTCGTTAGCTAATCCCGGAACAGCTAGTGATTAGCGACTAACAGCTAGCGGCTAAACAGGGGGTGCTATGGACAGGTTGAAAGATTTATTGGATCAGGATCAGGAAAAGGATATGCTCGGAGCAAAGAGCGCGGCTTTGCCCGAATTTACTGAAGTTGAAGTGTTTGCATTTTCAATTGAGGAAGCTTTAAAAAGCGCGGCTGAAGCATTGAATACCAGTATTGTTAATCTTGAATATGAAATCATCGAAAGAGGTCAGAGTGGATTCTTTGGAATAGGAAAAAAACCTCATAAAATTCTTGTTAAATTATCTGAAAATACTTCATTGAATGATGAATCCCTTATTGAGGACTTTGATGTTTCTTATGATGAACCTGCTATGACTATGAATCAGGATGGAAAATTTAAAGTGCTTATTACAAAAGACGGTGTTTTGCTTAAAGTCGATCCGTCCAAAGGCAGTGGAAATCCGGTTAGCTTTCAAGTGATCCAGGCAAATCTTTCAACAAGAGAAATACAAAAATATAATGAAAATGCGATAAAAAAAGAAATTGAAGTCCCAAGCGGGAATTATGTTAAGATCGGTGAATATATACCGTCTCAATATGACAGCCGTTTTCAGATTCAGGTTTCTCCCGATGAGATGAAAGCCTATGTCACATTTACCAAACCGGAAAAATTCGGTAGGGTCGCAAGCCCGGAAGAAGTATTATCAGGGCTGAAGGCTAAAAATGTTTTTTATGGCATTAGAGAAAACACCATAAAGGAAGCCATTGAAAATGAACTTTACAATATGCCGATTATTATAGCTGAAGGAGATCAGCCGGCTGAAGGCAGGGACGCACAGATTAAATATCATTTTAAAATGGATAAGGATGATGTAAAATTTCAGGTAAGCGATGACGGCAATGTTGATTTTCATAAACTGGACCTTATTCAAAGTGTTGTTGTCGGACAGGTTGTTGCGACCAAAATGCCGGCTGAAAGGGGAAAAGCGGGTAAAACTATTACCGGAAGGGTTATACCTTCAAGAGACGGAAGGGATATAAAGTTGTCAAGCGGAGCCAATACACATCTTTCTCCTGACGGTTCTCAGGTAATCGCCGATATTAACGGCCAGGTTATTTTTAAAAACAATAAAATACAGATTGAGCCTGTTTTTGAAGTTAACGGAGATGTCGATCTGACAACCGGAGATATTAATTTTCCAGGCAATGTTATTATTTACGGAAATGTGAACGATACTTTTAAAGTCTATTCGGGCGCCAACATAGAAATAAAAGGTAATATCGGTAAATCAAAGGTAGTTGCGGAAGGCAATATAATAATACGGCAGGGAATACAGGGAAAAGATGAGGCATCAATTATAAGTGCCGGGGATGTTTACGCGAAATTTATTGAAAGGGCCAATATTAAAGCCGACGGCTATGTGATTGTTTCTGAAGTTATTCTTCACAGTAATGTTGAATGTAAGAAGAAGGTCATCTGCCAGGGAGGGAAAAGATCACAGATCGCCGGGGGAAGAGTACGTGCTTTACTTGAGATTAACGCCAAGTTTTTAGGAGCTGAGTCTTATACCGAAACAATTCTTGAAGCCGGTATAGATCCGTCAGCGGAGGATAGGATTACCGAAATTCATAAAAGAAAAGATGAAATCACAAAAGAATGGCCGGATGTAACCCAGCAGATTTCAAACCTTACGATGTTGATGTCCGGCGGGCCGCTGACTCCTGAAAAACAGGAGCTGTTCAACACTTTGACGCTGAAAAATAACGAATTTAAACAGGAGATGAACGGGCTTGAAGAACAGCTTCACCAGCTTATGACATATCTTGAAAGCCTTGGTAAGGATGCGAAGATTGCCGCATCTAAAACAGTTTATCCCGGTGTAAAGGTAAAAATTAAAAGCGAGGTCCTTATCGTTAAAAACGAATATAAATTCGTGACATTCTTTAAGGAAGGAGCGTATATTAAAGTTGCCCCGTATGAAAAAACAAAAGAAATGGAAGAAAAAATGAAGGAAGGGACTAGAGCCAGGAGAGTTTAATACTTATGCTTAATATTACACTTGTAGATTTTTCTGATTGAATATACTATAATAAAGTGTCTCGATATCAGGGAGAAAAAATGGATGAGAAATCTTTACTAATCCAGGCAAAAGATTATATAGAAGCAAGAATAATACATATTAAAAAGAAATATGAAATGATATATTCAGCTACTAAAGACTATAAAAAGAAAGAAGCTTTTGTTAAAACAATATCAGATATGGATAAGGATTTAAAAAAACTTGCATCAAGCAATTTTTTAGAATCCGATTTAAAAAAATATGATATTACCGAACAGGATTTAAATGATTATATATATAATGTTCAGAAACCGAGAGCCGATGAATACAAGATTTTAAGAAATATTAACATTGAAAAATTAAATAAATTTTCCATTAATATAGAAATTAATTCGATATGGTCCTACTTGAATTATTTTGGGAAAGAATATCTGGGATTATTGAGTGAACAGAATCTGAAGCTTGATTACGGCCATTCTTTTCAGAGGGACTCTTTTTTTACAATGTATAATCAGACAATACGGGCTCTTGACGATTACGGAAAGATTCTGGAAGAAATAGATACCGCGGGCATTAATAGCTATAAACAGTATAAGGAAAGTCTTTTAAAAGCCCAGAGTAAAGAATATAGGGATATAGTTCTTAGAACCGGCCGTTTTCTTTATTCATTGAAAACTTTCATCACCGAAATAAACGGAACCGGGGGCGATGGAAACAGCAATTTGCTTGAGCCTTCCAAAGTTGTTGAAATTAAAGGGGAGAACTCCAGTATTAACGGCTTGACGGCTAAAGGCGCCCTTGCCGATCTTGATATGTTTTTAAACGAGTTTATTGATTTTTTAAAAATCCCCGATTTAAAAAAAATATCTGAAGAAGATAAATCTTAAAAAAGATTTATCATAACGATAATTTATCGTAACGATAAAAAATCATAAGGAGAAAAAAGTGGCGCTGAAAACTGAAGTGACAAACAGCTTTATAGGTGAAAAATCCTTCTTTGAAGGTAAATTTCTGATAAACGGAACAATCCAGATAAATGGAAAATTCGAAGGAAATATATTAAAAGTTGATCAGATATTTGTCGGCGCTTCCGGCAGAATAAAAGCAAATCTGGAAGCCTCATCAATAGTTATAGAGGGTGTTGTAATAGGAAATATTAAAGCAACAACGCGTGTTATGCTTCTTCCTACAGCAAGAGTTCTGGGCGATTTGAAAACACCTGAATTAATCATCCAGAATGGGGTAATCTTAGAAGGAAGATGCCTTATAAGCAACAACCTTAATGCGCCCGCCAAAGATGAAATTTTAAAGCTCTATAATGTCTAAAAAAATCGCTTTGACATTAGGGAATCCGAATGGAATCGGACCTGAAATCTGTTTTAAAGCCTTAAAAAAATTCCCGGGAAAAATTCTTAGAAATATTTTAATTATCGGTAATGAAACGGTATTTTCATATTATAGCCGGGAATTTGATGATTATCGCTTAAACCGAATCCTGATAAATGATAAAATTTCCGCGAGTTTTAATGTTAATCCCGGTGAAAAATCTTTGGAGTCGGGATTACTATCGTATTTGTATTTAAAGAAAGCCGTGGAACTTGCAAAAGAAGGAAAAGTTAGCGCGATTGTAACCGCTCCCATTTCAAAAGAACTGATTGTTAATTCAGGTATTAAAGATTTTATAGATCATACTACTTATCTTGCCGGACAATTCAATGTTAAAGATTATAATATGATGTTCCACTCGGATGATTTGAAAGTTGTACTGACAACGATCCATATCCCGATTTCCGAAGTCAGCCGGAGTATTACAAGAGATAAGGTTGATTCAACGATAAATAATTCAGTTCTTTATTGCCGCAGTTTTAAAAAGAGATCATTCAGGATAGCCGTTTGCGGTTTAAATCCGCATGCCGGTGAAAATGGAATTATTGGAACCGAAGAAATTCAAATTATCAAACCGGTTGTAGAAGAATATAAAAAGAATGGAATTGATATTGAAGGCCCGCTTCCCGCGGACTCCGTGTTTTATAAAGCTTATTCCGGATATTATGACCTTGTGGTAGCGATGTATCATGACCAGGCATTGGCACCCTTCAAACTGCTTCATTTTATGGATGGCGTAAATATGACACTCGGCCTTCCGGTTATAAGGACATCTCCAGATCATGGTACAGCTTTTGATATAGCCGGTAAAGACATTGCGGACGGGACAAGTATGTTTAAAGCCCTAGAACTTGCTGTTCATATGATGAAATAACCATTTTTTAATATTAGATTTTATTCAATTATACGGATGCCGTCCTTGCCGCATGTTACATAAAGATAACCGGTAATTTTAGAATATAAAATCTTATATGCCATCGATCTGTCATTGAATTGTTTTTCCAGTATAAAATTCCCCTGTGCCGGGTGTTTGATTTTTAAAACTCCGTTTATCCCATCGGCTATGTATATATCGTTTCCAACAGGCAAGACTTCATTTGCATCTCCGGGAGTATCATAATTCTCTATGAGAACAGGTTTTTCCGGTTTTTCAAGTTTATAAAACAATATACCGTTCATTTTATCGGCAACAATCAGAGTCTTGTTTTTAATTGCCATACTATTTATATAGCTGATAGAGGTTTTCATCTGTGACAATATTTTTTCCCCTGATAAATCAATAATAAACATTCCGTTATCTTTTGCCGCAAGATAGCCATATTGTTGATAAATTAATAAATTAACCGAAGTATTTGTTTTTATTGAAATGGATTTCCCAAGTGTAATCATAAAACTGTTCCAGTCGATCGTATAACCCTGGCAGCCCTTCGTTTGATCGGCGGTGTATATGTTAACGCCGGCATCGTTATTGATATCATAGCCTTCCGGGTATGATGCAAAAGCATAACCGCTTATATCATTGCTGATTAAAATATTTGTCAGATAAATATTCGTCGGATCGGTTACATCCAGGATTAAAAGGCCTCCTTTACCGATAAAGCTTCCCAGAACGGCGACGGCGTATTTATTTGAAGAAACCGATTTCACAATTAAGTCCTGAAAGGGATAATTGGTAGAAAAACTTCCGATCAAATTTAAATTTGTAGGATCAAATATCATCAGGCCATCAAATCCGGCTGCCGCGTAAAGATAATTTGAATCAAGGTACAGGGACTTTATTACCTCGCCGTTCGTGCCTGTCCATTCCGAGATCAGCGTAAACGATGAAGGCGCCGTGGGCTGGTTTGAGGAATCAAAATTATTCCTGTTCGGTATAAAAATGATTAAAAGTAATACTGCACCGACAATTAAAAGTATTGTAAATACAATGATCAGAATTTTTTTCATAAAACCTCATCCGGAAATTTAATTAGAAATTTTTAGGATATTAATATTTTTTATTTAACATTTATTGTTAATTGGTTTCCATCAGAATTCTTATACCGCTTTTTCCGCAAGCCGCATATAGATATCCTGTCGAGGAAGAATAATAAAGCTTATAATATACAGCCCCATCCTGATAAACCCTGTCCAGGGAAAATGTTGAAGGCGGAGTCCAGCTGACTTTTAATATACCGTACGACCCGTCCGCGATGTAAATATCGTTGCCGTTCATAACCACGTCATAAGCTTCTCCCGGTGTGCTGTAGTTTGCCTTCAGTTTCGGGTAAGATGCCACATCATAAATAAGGATACCGTTCAGGCTGTCTACGGCTGCGAGGTTATTTCCGCTGACCGATAGTGCCTGGATTGATGAAATAGGATAATTGTTTATCTGAAATATCGTAGAACCTGTTGTGATATTAACGACAAATATACCGGCGGTTTTTGCCGCAAGAAAAACTTCTGAATTGTCGCTGCTTAAGGCAATATCAACCGCTGGGTGTGTACTTATCATTGCCGTGCCGAGCGCTGTTGCGGCTGTTGTAAAATTAACATTGTAATCCTGGAAACCTTTATTGTCATCTGCAGTATAAACATTATAAACCGGCGCTCCGGCTGATCCGATAAAATCCAGGATTGCATTACAGCTTAAATTAGGATTGATAAGAGCATTCGTCACTATTATGTTTGTTGGGTCATTAACATTCAGGACAATGATTCCACTGTTCTGGTTATATACCCCCAGAGCCGCAAAAGCGTATTTTTTAGAATTAATGGTATTAACCACAACATCATTCACAGGATAATAATTTGTTTGGAATTTTCCTGCTTTAACCGGTCCGGGATTGGTTAGAATGAAAAGACCGTCATATTTTGCCACGGCATAAATAGTATCATCGGCGTCCACATATACAGAATCAATGAATTCCTGGTTCGGGCCTGACCAGCTTCCTATTAATGTGAAAACAGGCTGGACAAAAACACTGGTACTGGAACTGCTGTTAGTCGAAGACGATGGCTGTCCCGGACTGCATGAATTGACGCAGATAAGCTCGAATACGATCATTAAAACTGAGATTAAACCGAATAAAATTATTTTTTTCATTACTTCTTTCCTCCGCGATACCGGATTATAAATTCTCGGAATTATAAATTCAAAGGATTATAATATAAATTTACAGGTCAATAAAATCAAATTAAAGTTCCGGATCAATTATTTATTTTCGAAAAAATTTGCTTTAAAGTGAAATACTTCAAAAAATTGCTTGATTATTTTTTTTGATCTGTTATAATTAGGCAGTCTGAATTTTATTATTGTAAATAAATTAGAAAGTACTCTTGCTTAAATATTTAAAAATAAAAGCAGTGAGGATGGAAATGATAAAAATTTTGGCTGTTGACGATCACGAGGAAATACTGCAGATCGTTAAGAGTATATTAACAAAGAGCGGATATATGGTTGAAACGGTTTCGGATGCGGCGCTGGTTATGAATAAAGTCAGGGAATTCAAACCCGATCTAGTTTTTATGGATATTATGATGCCCAAGATCACCGGATTTGAATTATGCAAAATTATTAAGGCCGACAAGGGACTTAAGCATACTAAAGTAATTTTCTTAACCGCCAAAAATATGGATTTTGCAAGGGAAAAGGCCGGAGATGCAGGTGGAGATGGGTTTATATCCAAGCCGTTCTCTCCTAAAGAGCTTCTGGAATACGTAAATAATATATTCAGTCAAAATAAATGAAAAATTTGCGCTTTTTCAAAAAAAACAATTACCTAAACTGAGCGATTCTTATTAAGGATTAGCTTCAATTCAGTATCTTTACAATTCAGTTGTTCTATTTTATAATTTTACAGTTAAATTCAGGTTGGTCGGTTTTTCATATTGATTTAAATGAGGTAAATTTGATGATAAGATCTTTTATAGTTTTTTTTATGTTAACATTATTAATGTCATGCGGAAATTATATGAAAGATTATTATCCGAAATACCATATAACCGCTTTTTACTCCGAGGCCGCCGGTTCTTCCTCCGGCGTGTCATCATACCTTAATTGGGGCGACAAGCTTACCTATATGAATCAGTCGACAACAAACAAAAATAAAGCCGGCCAAAGAATCATATATTTAAAAGTAAAAAACAATATAGATAATTCCTTAGGGTATGTGGACCAGGATAGTGTTATTAAAAATCCTATTTCAAAAGGTGTTATCCTTGGATCAACAATTGCTTATGAAACTCCGACAATCCTGTCCAGAAATAAACAAAGTGTCGATCCGCCGGTTCTGGCTTATATTATAGAAATAAAAGACAAGGAATGGGCAAAAATTGAGCCTTACAATGCCCCTTTGTCTTACAGTTTGACAGATACGCCGGGAACCGTTCCCTCACAGGTCTTTTATCCCTGGATCTATCTTAAAGAAATTTCGACGAATGAAGATAATGTTAACTTTACAATAGCCCTGCAGTTTGCAATAAAAAAATATAATGATGCGAAACAAATTTATATTTCAAAACCTGATGACAAAAAGCTTATGATTTTTCAGTCTTCAGTCAAACCTGACAGGGAAAATATTCTTAATATTATGAAAAATGTTCCGCTTTTATCTGTATCTAATCTATCTCCGTCTCTCTCGAATTTAGTCCAGTTGTTTTTAAGCGTTTCGGACCTTGGTGATAAATCGAATTCAGCGGAACCTGCTAATGAACAAAATTCTATAAATCAAAATGCCACGAATACCAATGTGGAACAATTATAAAGGAGAGTAGTATGAAAATAGCCGTCGCATCCGATCATGCGGCATTTGCTTTAAAAGAGGGTGTAAAAAAATATCTCTTGAAAAAAGGGTTGGAAATAATAGATTTTGGTACTAATTCAGAAGATTGCATGGATTATCCCGATACTGTAAAATTGGCCGCAAGAGCAGTGGCAAAAGGGGAATGCAAATATGGGGTTGTTCTTTGCGGGGCAGGTGTCGGAGCTTCTATTGTGGCGAATAAGATTCGCGGAATTCGTGCCGCTTTATGTATGGATGAATATACTGCCGAGTATGCACGAAAACATAACGATGCAAATATAATGGTTCTGGCGGGCAGGAGAAGATCTTTGCAGGAAGTTTCCAAATATATCGATATTTGGTTTTCAATGCCTTTCGAAGGCGGAAGGCACAAGATAAGGATCGATAAGATCGCCGAGATTGAAAAAGAAGAAGGAATGAAATGATTGACGCAAGCACAAAGCTTTACTGTATTCTTGGAAATCCCGTTCGGCATTCATTTTCACCCTATATGCAGAACGCAGCTTTTTTAACATCAGGAATAAATGCGGTTTATACTGCTTTCGAAGTCAGCGATATTGAAGGTGCGGTAAAGGGAATAAAAGCTTTTGGAATTTGCGGGGCAAGCGTCACCATTCCGCATAAAATCTCTGTTATGGCTTTTCTTGATGATCTAACAGATATCGCAAGGCTGATCGGTTCGGTAAATACTATAATAAATAATGACGGCAGGCTGATAGGGACAAATACCGATTCTTATGGATTCTATAAGGCATTAAACGAAAAGACGGATATAAATGGGAAAAAAATTGCTCTTTTCGGGGCAGGCGGCGCTGGAAAAGCAATCTGCGCCTCGTTATTTTATTATGGCAGCCCTGAAAAGGTTTATCTGCTTGATATTGATAAAGACCGGAGAGAGGGGCTTGAAAAGCATATTCTTACCGAATTTCCGAAAATAAATAAAATTGTTGAGAATAAAAATATCGAAGCTTTTGATCAGGAAAACTGGGATCAGATCAAAGACGGGATTGAGATTATCATACATGCTACTCCGATGGGAATGGAGCCGGATATTAACTCAAGCATATTGGAAGCCGGGCAGATACCTGAAAATATTACCGTTATGGATATTGTTTATAATCCTCACCGGACAATGCTGTTAAAATATGCTAAGGAGAGGAATTGCACAATAGTTCATGGAATCGATATGCTGCTCTACCAGGGGATTCGCCAGTTTGAACTTTGGACAGGGCTTAAAGCCCCCGAAGATGCAATGAGGGACGCGCTGCTGAAATCGATCAATCTTTTCGCTTCCGCCCAGGGCGGCAAATAAGACCATTTTTCAAAAGGAAATGTAAGATGAAAATATTAAACATTATTATTTTATTGAATTTATTATGCTTAATCCATCTGGTCTATTGTTCCGACAATGGCTCGCAAATTCCTTCATTATACGGTGTTTACAAGGATTATTTCCCTATTGGAACGGCGGTTGAACCCGGGCAGTTATTTGGAAGTGAAGGCGAAATTGTGGACAGCCATTTTTCCGGCATAACCCCTGAAAACGTTTTGAAGCCGGATCATGTGGAACCGATGGAAGGGGTGTTTAATTTTGACGGCCCTGATGCTATTGTCAATTACGCTCAAAAACACAGTAAACTTGTAAGAGGACATGTCCTTGTATGGCATCAACAGGAGCCTAAATGGTTTTTTATAGGAAGCGACGGAAAAAAGGCATCCAGGAACCTTTTATTGAAAAGAATGGAAACATATATTAAAACCGTGGTCGGGCGGTATAAGGGAAAAATATATGCCTGGGATGCCGTTAATGAGGCTATCGATTCTAAAGAATCGGACGGTTATAGAAGATCGGATTGGTTTTATATAATCGGAGAGGATTATATTGAAAAAGCCTTCCGGTTTGCGCATGAAGCCGACCCGAATGCGAAACTGTTCTATAATGATTACGATACGACCGAAGGTGACAAAGAGTATCAGATTTATTCTATGTTAAAAAATTTACTGGATGATGGTGTGCCTGTTAATGGAATCGGGATGCAGTTTCACATAAATCTGGATAAGCCGGCCTTAAGCGAAATTGAGGATTCGATAAAATTATTCCGCAAACTGGGGCTTGAAATCCACATCACGGAAATGGATATGAGCCTGAATCCTTCCGGGGCTTTAACAACAGTATCGGAAAACCAGCTTATACGCCAGGCGAAAAGATACCATGACGTCATGGAAATATTTAAAGCAAATAAGGATATCATTAGAAATGTCACATTCTGGGGTTTTAATGACTGGCATACCTGGCTCTTCAATTTTCCGATGAATAGATCGGAATGGCCGCTCTTATTTGATAAAGATCTAAAGCCAAAATATTCATATTGGGCGCTTGTCGATCCTTCAAAAATCCCGCAGGAAAGCACAAACTAAAAAATTGCTAAACATAGAATAGAAAAGCAATTCAAAGGAAATTTGGGTTATCTTTTTACGGAAATTTTATTGAGGAAAACTATGGAAAAAATGATCTATAAGGATCCGGAGCAGAATCTGGAAAAAAGGATTGAAGACCTTATCGGTAGGCTTACTCTTGATGAAAAAGCCTCACAGCTTATTTTCAATTCGCCGGGTATCCCGCGGCTGGGCATACCGGCTTACAACTGGTGGAGCGAATGCCTGCACGGTGTTGGCAGAAACGGGAAAGCTACGGTTTTCCCACAGGCGATCGGTCTTGCGGCTGCCTTCGACGCCAATTTGATAGAAAATATTGCCGATACGATAGGAACAGAGGCAAGGGCGAAATATAATACGGCTTTAAAAAAGGGTTATACCGATATTTACCAGGGATTGACATTCTGGTCGCCGAATATTAATATATTCCGGGATCCGCGTTGGGGAAGAGGGCAGGAAACATACGGAGAAGACCCTTTCCTGACGGCCGAATTGGGGAAAGCATTTGTAAGAGGACTACAGGGGAAAGACCCTAAATATATGAAAGCCGCCGCATGTGCAAAACACTATGCTGTCCACAGCGGGCCGGAAAAAGACCGGCATTCCTTTGATGTATCGGTAAGTCTTAAAGACCTCCGTGAAACCTATTTGCCGGCTTTTGAAGCTTTGGTCAGGGAGGGTGTCGAAGCAGTTATGGGGGCTTATAACCGGCTTTACGGAGAACCCTGCTGCGCCAGTAAGCTCCTGCTTGAGGATATCCTGAGGGGAGAATGGAAATTCAAAGGGCATGTGGTGTCGGACTGCGAAGCTATCGATGATTTTCATATGGCGCATCATTATACAAAAGATATTTGCGAATCGGTTCAAGCTGCATTAAACAAGGGATGCGATCTGAATTGCGGAAGAACTTATTCACATATTCTGGAATGTTTTAGTAAGGGAATGATTGATGAGGAAACAATAAATCGATCTCTCAGGAGGCTTCTAAGGACAAGGTTCCTCCTTGGTATGTTTGATCCGCAAGAAAATGTGATTTATTCAAAAATTACCGAAGAGGTTGTGGATAGTCCGGAACACCGTAAGCTGGCCCTTAAGGCTGCCGAAAAATCCATGGTTCTTTTGAAAAATAAAAATAATATCCTGCCTATAAAACGTGAGAATTTGAAACTGTTTGTCACCGGTCCTAATGCCGCTGATGTTAATGCCCTTTTGGGAAGTTACAGCGGATTAAACGGCAGCCTGGTTACCGTTCTTGAGGGGATAATCAACCAGGGCGGCTCTTCATTGATTGTTGATTACCGCAAGGGTTGCCAGCATTACCATGAGAACCTGAGCAGCGAACAATTATTCATGTTTGATATAAAATCCTGCGACCTTGTAATTGTTGTTATGGGATTAACGCCGGAGATAGAAGGAGAAGAAGGCGACGCTATCCTATCGGATGCAAACGGGGACAGGAAAGATTTACTGCTTCCTGAAAGCCAGAGAAATTTCTTGAAGCTCATATCCACAACGGGAACACCGATTATCCTTGTACTTCTCGGCGGAAGCCCCATTGCACTTGGCGATACCGAAGAAATAGCCGACGCAATCCTATTTTCATGGTTTCCGGGAGAGGAAGGCGGTAACGCTTTAGGCCGGATATTATTCGGAGAGACCGTTCCGGCAGGGAGGCTTCCCATCACTTTTCCTAAATCGACGGAACAGCTCCCGCCTTTTGAAGATTATTCAATGACCGGGCGGACATACCGGTATATGAAAACCGATCCTCTTTTTCCATTCGGATTCGGCCTGTCTTATACTACTTTTAAATATATCAGCATGACGCTTTCCGATAATAATATACATCCGGGAGAAGATATAAACTGCAAAGTTATTGTCCGGAACACCGGGAAATATGACAGCGATGAGGTTATTCAAATTTACCTTGAAAACACGGGAGCGCCGGAACCCAGACCTATTAATAGCCTTTGCGGTTTTAAGAGGGTATTTGTTCCTTCCGGACAGGAAAAAGAGGTCAGGTTTTTATTAAAACAGGATTTATTTACTATAATCAATGATGAAGGCAAAAAAATTCCCTTCCCCGGTAAATACAGGATTACTGCAGGCGGATGTTCGCCGGGAAAAAGAGGAATTGAACTTGGAGCGCCTTTACCTGTTTCCTGTGAATTAACCGTTGAAAAATAATCATTTATTTTAACCAGAGTTCTTTTGCACCTGTAACAATGAACTGAAATGCGATCGATCCGACAACAAGCCCCATTAAACGTGTAAAGATATTGATGGTAGTCTTGTTTAAGATTTTTTCCAGGCGAATGGCGTTTAAAAAAACAAAATAGAGAATCACACAGTTGATGAAAACCGCAATAAACAGGGCGGTAATATGAGTCAAATCAGCCTGGTTCCTGTATATTAGAAGGGTTGTGATGGTACCTGGACCTAATGTTCCCGGTATTGCCAGGGGAGTGATTGAAATATCGGCTTTGCTTTTTGCTTCATCGGCCTCATTTTCATCATACCTGACGCCGCTGATTCTTGCCTGTACCATCTGGACCGAGAGAATCAGCAGAATCATTCCGCCCATAATTTTAAATGAAGGTACGTCAACGCCGAAAAACTGTAAAACCAGGCTTCCGGCCAGGATACATACTATGCTTCCGATCAGGACCCCCAGAGTACTTTTAAAAGCTATACGGGCCATTCTTTTTTCTTTAGACTGGGGCATCAGAGATAATAATATGACAAGGGAAACGAAAGGATCAATGATGACAAATAATGAAGTTGTGTAATCGAAAATAATTTTTAACATTTTCTGCTCCGGATTCTCATTATTTATTCTTATTGTCGGCAAATTTTAAATAATTAAAAACCTCTTTCACTTTTGTTATAATGCAGAGTGAAGGAATAAAAAAATAAATTATAAAGCAGGAAAAATGGAAAATTTAAGAAAATACGGTAATCCGCCTTATTCTATCGCCGTTATTCATGGCGGGCCCGGAGCCGCCGGTGAAATGGCTCCCGTCGCCATGGCATTATCAAAAAAAATTGGCATTCTTGAACCTCTTCAGACAAAAGATTCTCTTGAAGGCCAGATTATCGAACTTGACGATACATTGAAAAATAACGGATTCCTTCCGTTTACATTAATCGGTTATTCCTGGGGCGCGATGCTCTCATTTATTTACTCGGCCAGGTTCCCTGCATCGGTAAAGAAGCTTATTATGGTGAGCAGCGGCGTTTTTGATGAAAAGTACGCCCCGGGCATAATGGAAACCCGTCTTAAAAGGCTTAAAATTGCCGAAAGAGAAGAAGCCCTGGAAATCATGAAAAAATTAAGCGGATCTTTAAAAGAAAAAAATAACAAGCTTCTCGCAAGACTGGGTTCCTTATTTTCCAAATCGGATTCTTATGATCCAATAATAAATGAAAGCAACGATATTGCCGTAGATGAAAATATTTATAAAAATGTCTGGAAAGACGCTGTGGAACTCAGGAAAGGCAGAGGTCTTCTTGATCTTGGGAAATTTATAAAATGCCCGGTAATTGCAATCCATGGAGATTATGATCCTCATCCTGCCGAAGGAATCCGTGACCCGCTTTCGGGAATATTGAAAGATTTTAATTTCATTACATTGAAAGACTGCGGACATACCCCATGGCATGAAAAGCAGGCGAAAACAAAATTTTTCAATATTTTAGATAAAGAATTATCCTGACACAGGGATTCGCCCGAGGGCGGGTTGCTATCGGAAGAACGCTGCGTCGAAACACACTCACGCCGATGCGGCCTTTATTCCACATCCTTGTCTCAATGTCGGCCGCCGGCCGCATCCGTGATTTTGCTGAAAAATGTAGAGGGCAATCATCGCTATTTATATAGATACGTGTTATAATATTAATAATAATTTACAAATGAGGACTTATATGTCTTTACCAAAAGAAAAAGAAGAAAGTCTCTATTCGGCACATATAGTGATGAAAGATTTCCTGAAGCCTTCCGATCCAATGCAAGTGTTCAGTAAAGAGCTTTTCCCAATATTTAATAACGAGCCTTTTAAAGATTGTTATTCAGACGTTGGAAGAAATTGCAGATCACCTTCATTCCTTGCTATGGTAACATTACTTCAATGGAAAGAATCACTGTCCGACGATGAAACGGTAAAAGCCGTTAACACAAGACTTGACTGGAAAATTGGCCTGCATCTTGAAGTTGCCGCTAAGGATATCTTTGAAGCCAGCACACTTTGCGTATTCAGGAAAAGACTTATAGAAAACGATAAAATGTGCATCATATTTGACACTCTATTAAATCAAATCAAGAAAAAGGGTTTCATTAGAGACCATGCCAAGCAAAGGATTGATGCGACTCATGTTGTAAAGCATTTAAACAGAATATCCACTACTGATCTTCTGTTTCGGGCAGTAAAATGGGTTGTTATAGAGATAGGAAAAATTGACCCTGAATATTATAACAAGATGATTCCGGATGATATACAGGAACGTTACAGTAAAGATTTCAGTTCCTTCGGATTATCAAAAGAAAAACGGGGAGACAGGCAGGCAGAGATTGTTGAAGACGGTTTCAGGATTAAGAGGGGCATTATGGATAATCCGGCAGAAAGCCTTAAAGAATTGAGGCAATTAGAGATTATGGAAACTATTTTTTCTGAGAATGTGATCATCCGGACAAAGGAAGTGGGGAATAAAGAATTCATTGAAGTGGAAGAAATAGTAACCCCGAAGCAAACGATTTTCACGCCTGACGATCCGACATTGAAACTGGGCAAAAAGGGTAAAACAAGTTGGGTAGGAGAAAAGTGCCATGTTGTTGAAACCGCGGAGAAAGGGGAAATCAATTTTATAGTCGGTATGATACAACAGCCTGCGAATGAGAATGATAATAAAATTCTTCCTAAGCTCAAAGAGATGAATGATGAAAGGGGCTTGAAGCCTGATAAGACATATGCAGATACAAATTATTTAAGCGGAACGGCAATAAGGGAATTCGAAGAACGTGGAGAAAATCTGATGGGTTATGTACAGAAAGACACTTCATTAAAGCCAAAGAATTTTAAATTAGAAAATTTCAAGATTGATATGAAAAACCTGACAGCTACCTGTCCGAAGGGCGTTAGAAGTGAAAGACATAAAAAAAATGGTGATAATGCTTATTGTATAATATTTCCAAAGAATGAATGTATGGCCTGCGCCTTCTTCAAAGATTGTGTAGCCGGAAGGGAAAAGATGCGCATAATAAGAGTCGGGATGGATTACGATCATTTGAGAAAACGGAGGGAAGAACAAAAAACCGCTAAATTTAAAAGCGAAATGAGTGTAAGGGCGCAGGTAGAAGGCACAATCAGCGAATCGGTAAGATTTCATGGACTCAGGAAAATAAAATATAAAGGAACAGAAGGCAGACAATTCCAGTATTTAATGACAGGGGCAGCGGTGAACTTCAAAAGATATATTAAGAAAATATTGTCATTACAACAAAAGTTGCCAATATCTGAAGGAATATTGGCTTAATAGAGTAACATAGAGGGTATAATGCTCAAAGAATCCGGGGAAAAAGAGGTAAATAATGACGTAAGGCAAAATTGATCTGTGTCTTAGGTAAAAATTAAAAAATATTTAAAATTTGGAAAAGACGGTTGTTTTTTTACATTATTTTTCAGCAAAATCATCCGTGCGGCCTATCTCTGTGAGTGTGTTTCGCCTCCGCTTTACTTTCCGAAAGCCTTTTAAAAAAGAACAGCCGGGATTTAAAAAAAACGATTCTTTTATTATTATCAATAATCTGAAATTACCGGTTCTTTTCGATTATTGGACGGCTGTTGGGTGGAGATTTTGCTAAAAACTCATTTGTAAACTAAATTCTGGTGCAGGTTTATTTGATTCTCTTAGCTATTCCTTTCATTTTTTTGTTAATTCAATAACATTCTTCATTTTTTCATCCTCAGTCAGGTTTTCGAAAGGCAAAATTATCTAAGATAATTTGAACCGGTTTTAATAAATCAATGTCTTTAATTTCTTCTTTTCCGGATAGTTTGGCAATAATGTTGAGATTATCCTGCAGTTTCTTTATTTTATAAAGATATTCCGACTTAAGGATTTTGTATTCATTTAAATTTCTTCATATATTTTATTTACCAGAACTTCATCTCCGGATTTCTTAATTTGACTTCCGATAATCCCGTCATAAATCCAGTTGCATAAAATTTCAACCTCTGAAATATTGAGTTCTAAAAAGTTTGTTGAATTATTAATTTTTTCAAACAATATCTGAAGTTCCGGTAAAATAAAATCATCAGAATCAAAATGATCGGATTTTAATTTTTTATTAACAAGCTCAATTAACCGGAACTTCTCCATTTGTGAAATATTCAGCTTAACCATAAAATACTCTCTTTAATTATAGTGTTAAAAAAACGGGCGAACCCGAGGAGCGCAGGAAAAACTTTTTCTTCTTCTCCGTTACGCCCTGAAAAGTTTTTTCGAGCACCGGAGCGATATAGCCGCTTATAGGTGAAGTTGGCCAGTCATTAATAATCAGCTTATACTGATATGTAAATTCTTTCCTATTGCTTTTGCAAACTTCTCTAAAGTTGAAATCTTAATATCCTGAGCGTGATTCTCAATTCTTGATATGACACTTTTTGTTGTTTTAAGTTTTGAAGCAATTTGTTCCTGGGTTAATCCGGAATTCATCCTTGCTTCTTTCAATAAATAGCCTATTTTAAACTCATCATATCCTTCCCAAAGTAATTTCTCGGCTTCAGGATTATTTTTATATCTTTCTTTGATATAGTCATTAAATTTCATTTATTTTCTCCTCAAATAATCTTTCTTTAATGCTTCTGCTAATTCAATTTCTTTTTTTGGTGTTTTTTGAGTTTTCTTTTGAAAACCATTTGTAAGTAATATAATATTATTTTTATACAAAAAGCTTAATATTCGATCCTGAATCAATAATTATTTCCCAAATATCATCAGTATCAGGAAGTTTTTTAAAGTAGTTTGATGGAATGATAGATAATTCGCCTATGAGTCTTAAAACCCAGGAAACCTTTTAAAATCACGCTCCTTTAAACCATCTAAAAATGTTTGAACAGGAATTTTCCCATTTTCGGATTCATAAAATTCAATTTCTCTTTTCATGATTTACATGTTAGCAAATATGCTTACCTCTGTCAAATTATTGATAGCATTTATTTAGCCTGGCCAATTACGTAGAACTCTGCGGCTATGCGAAGCCCGCAAGCCTTAGCGCCAGCCCTGCGCACTTAGGCTTGCAACTGTGGTGAGTCCGTAAACAATGACCTTTATTTTATTTATCATCATAGTCAATTTGTACTCCTTTCTCTTTTTACAAAATCAAAAACGGGCGAACCCGAGGAGCGCCTGGAGCTGCTGCAGTGAGGACGCACCGCAGCAAGCCGAGGAGCGGAACGCCTATGCGTGGAGTCTATCGAAAAAGCACGTTTCTAAAAATTTTCTTTTTGGGAAATATGGAGTTAAAACGAATAAATTGATAAAAATCAGGGTTTTGCGACAGGCTCCATGGTTGTATGAAGATGCCGCAAAATTTTGTTTTACTCTTTTTTTATAAATTCAATTAAATCGCCAATAACAAAAGTATGCTTACCTTTACTAGCTATTTTTGAAATTGTTTCTAACCACTGTAAATATTTAATGTTGTCATCTTTCAACATAATTTCAGAAGCATTTTTTAAAGAACGTGCAGCAGCAACTTGTGTTCTTGCATTTTCTAAATCAGATTTAGCTCTAATAATTGATTCTAAATATTTTGAAAAAACATCTTGGATATCTTTTGGAAAATTTATGTCTTTTATAGCTACTCTCTCAATTTTCACACCATATTTATCCATAGATTTTTGAATAGATTCAATAACATTAATAAATAATTCATCTTTTTTATCATTTAATTCTAAACTTTTCACTTTAGCAATGAATTTTCTAATTTCAATTTGTGAAATATTATGTATAAATTGTTCAAGTTCAGCAATAATTTCATTATTAGTTTTGCTTAAATCAAGGTTTTTAATTGCTATTTCCGAATTTATCATTATATATGTTATTATATATGAAAATCTTAAAGAAATATTATCATTAGTTATAACCTCTTGATTTGTAACTAGCAATAATTTCTCTGTTAATGGAAAGGAAATTAATTTATATTTTTTTGAATTTCCAAAAATAATGTAATATCCTGATGGTAATTTCTTTAAATATTTATTCTTAAAGAATAAATGTCCTTCATTATTTGGTTCAACATTAAATTTTATAAACATAAAATCCTCCTTCAATTTTAAAAGGTAATGGCACTGCAAATTACGGAGTATAAATTAATTTGAGAAATTTCTCAAAGGTATCTTTTATACCACAAAGTAATATGCAGCTATGTCATAGACATTGCCATTACCAGTGCCATAACGGTGGCGCCGTTCCACCAATTCGGAGGGGAATCGAACCCCTAATCTACACCCGCAATACCCTGTATGTGTAGATCAAATTTATACAGGTGGCGGTTAAAAGCCATTTTGTAAAAATTCGTACAACTGTGCGGCTATACGAAGTTGCCCGAAGCCTACAGACTGTGTGAAAACTCAGTAAAATTTTATAGTAAAATCGATTAATTATACAAAAACTCCATTTTTTGATATATTTTTCAAGCTAAAAAAATCTTAGTTTCAAAAATCTATCCGAATACGATAAACGATGGTTTATTAGCATCAAACCAGAGTCATAAGTCTCTTTATTCCCAATATATTCAATACTTTTATTAAATTATGAATGAATCCTGCCAAACTGGATTCCGTCAGAACGCCATCCTTTCCCTTCATTAAAAAATAACTGTAACCCATATTCCTTTTTATCGATCCAAATGGATGTTCACATATCTCTTTCCTTTTCTCTATGATCTTTTTCCCGGCTTCAGAACGAATTTTCCTCTTGAAGTTCTCAATTTCTTCTTTTCTAACTGGTACTTTGATACTTCGTCCTTCCACGCTTTCAGTACACTTATTTCTTACTTCACATTGGCTGCATAAGCCGCACTTGTACCTGACTATCTCTTTTCCTCCATTGACCTTCTCTACTTTTTTCCCATTTCTCACTAATGGGTTTCCCTCCGGACAATAATAAACATTTTGTCCCGGATCATATTTGAATTTATCAACCTGGTATTCTTCAGCAGGTACTCCTTTATTATCTTCTTTGCCTCGAATCCTTGCCTTATGTCCGTCATCCGGATTCGGCATATATACGTTATGTCCCTTATCTATACATTCCAGTATCTGCGGTTCGCTGTAATAACCGGCATCCGATACTTTGACCGTTTCAGTCTCTACCTTAAGCTCGTCCTTTATTTCTTCTACTCGGTCACACATTCCTGCCATCTGTTTGATATCATTGTTTTCATTCGTCACATCAATCACCACAATCAGTTTATTCGCATCATCTACTGCCATCTGCAGATTATATGCAATGTCGGATTTCCCTTTATCATTCATAAACCGGCTTTCCGGGTCATTTGAATAATATTTCTCCATTTCAGGATTTCCCTCAAAAATCTTTTTAATAGCCTCAACTTTATCCTTTTTTGTTTTCATTTTCTTTAAACGTTCCGCTATCTTTCCGGAAAGAAATTCAAATTCATTCTTTTCTTCCTTATCGTTCTTATCCATCTCATTCAAATATTCTTCGATCTTTTGATCTATTCTATGTATGATTTCTTCTATGTTTTTCCTATGATAAACATTGTTATTGTGGTTTTGCGCACTGATCTTGGTTCCATCAATTCCAACAACGTCAAATGATAAAAGCCCGGCTTTATGACATATCTTCAAAAATTCTCTGAATATCGACTGTATTCCCTTCTTATTATCTTTCCTGAAGTCGGCAATCGTCTTGAAATCCGGCGCTAGTCGTCCAGTCAGCCACATCAACTCTGTGTTTCTTCGGCACTCTCTCTCTAATTTCCTGCTTGTCCTGATTTTATTCAAATATCCGTAAATATAGATTTTTAAAAGTATTTCGGATTTATATGAACTTCTGCCGGTTGATGCTTCTTTTACTTTAAAACCAACTCCTTTCATATTTAGCTTATCAACAAAAATATCTATAAACCTTACCGGATCTTCTTCTCCTAACAGATCTTCCAGTGTTTCATTGAACAGAACTATCTGATCCCTTGATTCTCCCTCAATATGCTTCATCTTTTACTCCGATTATTTTTGTTCTAATAATTATAGCATATTTACTGTGTTTTCACACAGTCTGCTAGCGCAGGGCAATTTGGGAGAGGGCGGTACTCCGCCGGAACCCGCTACCGGCCGTTGTGTGAAGTGCTTGGGGCGTATTTTCATTCATTAACATATTTTAATTGCTACTCCTCCTTTTTTATTCCCTTCCTCAACATATTTATGCGCTTCTACAATTCTTTCAAGAGGATATATTTTATCGATTATAGGTTTAATTTTTCCTTCTTCAATCAATTTTGTTAAAAAATCCAACCGCTTTGAATTTAATTTTAAAGCACCATCATCAATTGATACATATTTCCCACTTTCTGCTAAAGCATTTTTACATTCTTCTTTAAGCTTTGATGTTCTATATTTTCCAACAGAGTCCAAAATGAAATTAAATGTTGTATTTGCTTCTAATGTATCGTTAGTTGTGTAATCAATTGCATAGTCTGCTCCGAGTGATTTGATAAAATCAATGTTTTTTCCGCTACAAACACCTGTTACCTTAGCCCCTAAATATTTGCCATATTGTATTGCAATGGTACCGGATGTACCCGAAGCTCCATAAATTAATATATTTTGGTTTTTTT
Organism: uncultured Spirochaetota bacterium; assembly: GCA_963783575.1. Classification (GTDB taxonomy): domain Bacteria; phylum Spirochaetota; class Brevinematia; order Brevinematales; family JAOACQ01; genus CAWEAK01. The sequence goes on from CAWAOD010000016.1 coordinate 115,428, forward strand.
GGATATTACCCATATCCATATATTGAAGAGCTAAAGAACCCCCATAAACTGCAGATGTAGCTTCTTCAAAAGAAATGTTTTTTGGTTTAATAGATACACATCCGGTAGTGGAATCTGTTTCTTTAATACAAGTGTATTCGGCATAAGCACCTAGATTAAATCCAGTCATGCCATAGACCTCATCTCCTGGTGAAAATCTTTTTATTTTGCTGCCAATTTCTTTTACAACTCCCGAAAAAACAAGACCAATAATAGATTTTCTGGGCTTGAAAACACCCATCATTAATCTAAAAGGGATAATTATATGAAATGGTAACTTTGAGCCTCGTATAAAAATATCACTATTTGTTACTGCAGATGCTTTAATATTAATTAGTAGTTCATTATCTTTTGGTGCTGGTATTTTTACTTCTGATAGTTGAAGCACCTCTGGTGGTCCATATTTACTGCGAATAATTGCTTTCATTTTATTTTTATTCATAAAAAGACTCCTTTCTATATCTTTATTTTAGCCGTGTACGCGCTGTTGAGCCTGTAGAAAAAGTCCGTCATTCATGTACAGAATATCGTATATACTTTAAAATATATTGGAAATAAAATCAAGAGGTAAAAGCAATTATGGCAAGATATAAGAAAGTTAATTACGATCAAATGGAACTCATACCTGTCTCATTCGATGAGCAGATTATACCGGGAACATTCGAATATACATTGAGCTTTCTTGTCGACAATAAAACTGATCTTAAAATCTTTGAGAATAAGTATAAGAACGATGCTACCGGTGCCCCGGTTTATAATCCGCGGGTTAGGCTGAAGATAATACTCTACAGCTATTCCCGCGGCATTTTTACATCACGTGAAATCGAATATTTGAGTAAAACGAATATTATAGCCAAAGCCATTTCCGCCAATTCAATACCGCACTTTACTTCAATCGCCGATTTTGTTTCTTCGATGAAAAATGAGATAAATACCGTATTCCTGAATATATTGATGGTTTGTGACGAACTGAATCTCATAGGCGGGGATATGTTCGCGCTGGACGGGTGCAAACTATCGTCAAATGCATCAAAGGAATGGAGCGGAACATTTAAGGATTTGAAGAAGAAAAAAGAGAAGCTGGAAAACCTGGTTAAGGAAATGCTTGATGAACATGAAAAGCGTGATCAGGACGGCGGTTTTCCTGAGAAGGATAAGGAAAAAGATCTGGCACGGATCGAGAAGATTTTAAAGAAAGCTGAAAAGATAGAAAAGTTTCTGGAAAGTGAAAAACCCAAAGACAAGGCACGGCATGGTGAAAAGCAGTCCAATGTCACTGACAACGAGAGTGCGAAAATAAAGAGTTCACATGGTGTTATCCAGGGCTACAACGGACTTTCTGTAGTGGATTCGAAGTATCAGGTTGTGGTATATCCCGAAGCTTTTGGGAGCGGGTCTGAGGGGGAATTCCTGAAAGGGATGATCCGTAAAGCAAAAGTAGAATTGGGAAAAGATTTAAAGGATAAAATAATCACCGCGGACACCAATTATTTCAGCGAAAAGAACCTGAAATATATTTCGCAAAACGGTATGAAACCGGTCATCCCGGATACGAATTTCAGGAAGCGCGATTGCAGGTTTGAAACCGCTGACAGACATAAGCCTGCGAAGAAAGGGCAGTATACAATTGATGATTTTCAATATGATCCGGAAAATAATGTTTATATATGCAAGAAAGGAGAGGAACTCCGGTTCAGAAATAACCATACGGTGAATCATATTACATATGCGAAGTATATCTGCCGGTTATCGGCCTGCCGCGGTTGTAAATTCCGGAAAGACTGCCTGAAAAGAGATACGGTCAGATACCGTACTCTACAAAGGCCATTGAATGCGGATAACAGACATTACTCGGACGAAATGAGAAAGTTCATAGATACACCTGAAGGCAGAAAGCTTTATGCGAAAAGAATGGCTATAGTTGAGCCTGTATTCGGGAATATAAGGGCATGTAAAGGTATGGATCGATTTACGCTGAGGGGAAAGGGAAAAGTGAATATTCAATGGGTATTATATAATACTGTGCACAATATCGGGAAAATTCAGGTCTATGGAGGTATATAATGGCATAGTGATGGAATAAAAGCAGTTTTGCCGGTAAATTCAGCCCGGTTTTATATAAAAAAGTGATTCCAGACAGATCAAAAAAAACATACTGTTTGGGAATGGAGTATTATTACCTGAAATTAACTTTTTCTACAAGGCCGTTGTACGAAGTTTGGCTGCCAATGTTTAACTAATAACTATTTTGAAATAACAGTTACATCTTTATCTAAATTTTCGAATACATAATCTATATTGGAAGTAAATTCATTATATTGATCATTTTTCTCAACATCGAAAATTACGATAATTAAAGAATCAAAATATTTTACATGTCTAACTGTTTGACCAAATAATCTATCATATTCTTGGAAATTAGGTGATTTCTTTAATTCTATTGGATATTTATCATTTATTATTAAGTCGGCCTTACTATCACCTTTTTCTTCACTAACTTTATATTTTAAATTTTCAAAATGACTTCTAAGTTCAACTTTATAACCTTCTTCTTGATTACGCTTACGTGCAGGAATCCATGAAATTATAATATCAACAATTTTATCATATTCATTCTTTTTAATTGGTTCATAATTAGGAATATTTAAATCTGAATAATTTTGAATAATATTTATGACATCAAACCATTCTGTTTGATTTTTGTATTTTTCTAGAAATATTTTAGGAATCTCTGACCAAATTAAATTGTGTGGCGCATGTGTAATACTGCTAGCTCTTGGTCTAATATTTTCATAACTCCAATCTGCTTGAGTTGGAAATTTATTTAATTTTCTACATAATTCACCCCACTTTATAAAAATATTATCAGTTGGTGTTTTTTCATGGAAAAATGTATTAGGTGTATCTCCACATTCTATTTGTAACTTTGAAAATGCATTACTACCAAATAAACTACCTAAAACCTGACTAGTAATTTTTATATATTTAAGAAAACTAACAGAATCTGGTTTTTTACCCATTTTTTGTTTAAGTTCAAGATATTTTCTTTTGCATTCTTCTTTGTCTATCATAAATCACCTCAAAAAATTAAACTAAATGCTGGCAGCCAAATTTCGTACAACGGAGCGGCTATGCGACGTTTGCAAGCCTTAGCGCCAGCCCCGCGCGCTTAGGCTTGCAAATGTGGTGAGCCCGTAAACAATGACTTCTATTTTATTAATTATCATAGTCAAGTTGAACTCCTTTCTCTTTTTACCAAAAGCAAAAACGGGCGAACCCGAGGAGCGCAGGAAAAACTTTTCTCTTCTTCTCCGTTACGCCCTGAAAAGTTTTTTCGAGCACCGGAGCGTATAGCCGCTGTTGAGCCTGTAGAAAAAGCCCTTTTCTATAAAATTGCGAAATTATAATTCTATATTATATAATAAATTAATTTTCAGATATTTCTCAAAAATCCACTTTTCCTACAGGCTCGTTAGCTGATGGGCGCGGGAAAATCGGTACAATCAGCTAAGCCAAGGATGGCGATGTTTATTATTTCAATCAAATGCATATTCACCGTTGTCTTTAACAAATGATGCGGCCACCTTCTCTGCTTTTACATCATCTTTTAAAATATATTTGCAATAATTATAAGTACTTTTTATGAAAGAATATATTCCACGACCATAAACATAGTCTGTATCATAAGTAGTCTTGATATTGTTCCTATTGCAATACTGTACAAGTTCCCAACCTGACATTTTATGATTTCTTTCAGATAAATATTCTGCTAATGAAACGATATTTTCTTTCCTTAAATCAAGATAATTATTATTTAATAATGAATCTATATTTAATGATTCTTTTTTTTTAATTTTTAATTTCTGCTTGATAAATAAATTAAGATTTGATAAGCTTTTCTCATATCCTATTTCCATATTTATCCAAGTAGGATGAGCATGCCAGAAAATATGAGTCGAATCAATTTGACAATATTTTAAATGTTCATCAATGTCTTCAAAGTTAATTTTATCATCTGAAGTTAACTTAAAGTAATTTTCGTCAAGATTCCAGTTTAAAATAACAATTATATCAGGTGATAAAGATTCAATTAAATAATGTACATTGTCCATTTTTTTAGAAAATGCTTTTACTTTATTATAATCATCCAATATAATATTTTGGTTATTTGGAATTTGGTCGTAAGGGCTAATAATATTAGTATTACCCCATACAAAACTACTTAAAATTTGAGGTATTTCATTATTTTTTAGTTTTTTCCAATCATTGATTTCATAAAATACAGCTAAAAATTGTAAAATATAATCCCAGAAACTTTTTCCAAAATTATTTGTATAATTTAAAAATTCAAAATCATCAAAATCAACTTCATTCCTAAAAAGAGAATCAATTGAGCACTTATTAAAATGTTCAATAAAATCTTTCATAATACCATAGCCTTTTGCATCTCTACCAATAAAAGCAATTTTATATTTTGTAAATGGATAACTTTTCCCAAAACTAGGAAGACAAGGTTCTGGTATCCCTGATAAATTTAAATTTTCTATATCTAGCATAAATTGTTTTATCATTGGTAAATAAACATTAGTAAACTGATTTTTAATCTTCTCTAAATTTTCCACAAAAATCTCCTTGCGGCAGGACGCCGCATCTTGTTCAAAACAAAAATCTCCCGTGCCTTTCAGCTAACTCGATATATACGCATTGCGTATATCATGCCATTTTGGCACTAATTACACAGTTATTGAATTCATTGTTTAAAAACAATAAAACTTCCGGCCAACGGAGTGGAATAATTTAATTATAGCATTTTAATTTATTGATTGTCAAGAAGGCCATTCACAATCCCGCCGTGGTTTCCCGTAAATCTTAGGCTCAATGAAACAACCAGCTTAAATACTCCCCGCAGCATGAGTGCCATACAACCTCGTGTTGTTCGCCGAACTTTGGTTCGGCGGCCTGTGTGACAATAGTGAAGATATCATGGAACCTCCGTGTTCCATTGGTTGCTTGTGCTCACAGGTTTAGATAACAATTCTTATCCCGTAGTGGTTTCCTGTTAGCATAGGATAAAGGATTAATTAAAGCTGAAAAAATCAAGCGCATTATCCACTTTCATAGGAAAAGAATTTCGAATGTGGTAAGCGCAGGATGTGCGTCAGCGGCGAATCAAAACAGGACGTTTTAATGAGTCGCTATTTTAGTAAATAAGAATATCAATTAATAATCGGATAATGCAACTATTATTATCAGATATCTACGCTATGAAAACCACGTAGGGTGACTTTTCTTTTGGTCAATCAAAAGAAAAAGGACGAAAGCTCCTCCGCCATGGCTTTATGGCGATTTTCCGCTTTTAAGATAAAATACCTATTGTATTTTTAACATAATCAGTGTATGCTAATATCATAATTAAGAATTTTAAATTCAAAGGAGATTTTTTATGACAATATTTATTCGCTTAACCGTGATTGTTTTAATATGCTGGGTATTCATTACCCCGGCATTCCCGATGGGCGGAAAAATTCAGAAAATTCCCATGAAAACATACCCGAATATAGACATACCTGACGGTGAGTTTCTCCATTACGGTTATTATAACGGCGGTGAAAAAGAAAGCGACTATTATATGGTTACAAAAAAAATAACAAATGAAAAGGGTAAACTTTTGTACTGTACATACAGTCTGGAAAGACCGCTTTCCGGTAATATAAAACCGGCAAAAAAATATACGGAATGGCCGTCTTATATTTTGATCGATCCGGAACAGGGCTCGGTAATTGAATCCGAGTTAAATAACAACAATACCAATTCAAATGACCCGGACTCATCAAATCCTTACTATAATATAGTTTACACGCATTATCAGATGTATACTGACAAGGGATACGTGGAATATATATCAAGGGTAAAAAACAAAAAAGAATTGACGGAAAGCAGGTACAGGGTTAACATAACTCCCGGTTTTCCATACTGGGACGGCCCGTCATTTTTTTATTTCCCGGCCCGTTTTATGGATATCCGGAGCCAGGGGACAATGTTTTTAATAACGCCCGAGTACCTGAAAGACCCGATGCCTTTCTCCTTTAAATATGAAGCCGATGAAACAATCCGGACAAAAGCCGGTACTTTCCATACAAAAAAACTAAGTGTTGTCACGGGCGATCCTTTCATAAGCAAGCTAAGCGAGCCACTGTTAAAGAGATTTGCAACCTGGATCGAGGATTCTGACAGAAGACTGGCTGTAAAGGTTCAGATCGCGTATGGTGGAGAGCTTGTGCTTGAGGAAATTTCAAATGTCAGATAAAAAGAAATGAATTATGCCCCAACAATCCTTTATTTTATGCTGTTAGCTACAAGTCCAATAATCAGCCCGCTGATTATACCGATGATGTTTATCGGCAGATAAGCCCTTGTGATTATAGATGTCGGAAGGCTTAAACCAAATCCTATTATCCCGCCGGCGATAACAGGGCTTACTCCAAGATTAACATTGGGAATGATCAGACCGACCATAAATCTTTCCAGAAAAGCCCCGAGGATCGCCTCTGTCTTTTTCCTGCTATCCTCGAATTTCATAGGAAGCATAATAACCGCGTCAAAAACTCCAAAAACAAGACCACAGATAACGCCTAAAAAAATCCTGTTCATCCCTGCCTCCTAATTATCAGTTATTTTAAAGAAAGGACTTTAAATCAATTTTTATATCTTGTCTTTTCTGCCAAGTATTCTCTCGAATTTACTCAAGATAAGCCTGAAGTCTTCAGCTTTTTTGCTGAAATCATATCTCTCATCCTCAGGAATATCTTTTAGATGATGATAGATGAACATTTCAACATCTGAAAACTTGTTATGATAGCATTCGGACATAAATTCGGAATACAATTTCATCTCTGCTTCCGGGATTCTATTGGTGCCCGAAGAATCAACGGAACATGTAAAAATGTGGCCGTAAAACAAAATACCGAGTTCGCTTTTTGCTAATGAATAAACAGGAATGTGCTGCTGATTGATTTTTGATAAGACCTTGTATAAATCCGCCGATGTTTCGGGGCTTAAAAATTTCATATTATCAAAGATTATTTCATTTTTATCTGTTTCACGGAAACTGATATCCTTATTAGCCGGACCGGTTTTACGGTCAATAAAATTATCCATTTTAACCTCAAATAAAATTATATTATATAAGTTATTATAATCATTATTATTAAAAAAATAAAGTTATTGACAGGCTGTAATTTTCTTTACTTTTAATGACTTAATTATTACTTTAAAATATTAATAAATATAATTATGACACTTCCCGTCTTTATATGAATAATAGATGATCCTCAAAAGATAATAAAAAGTGCTGATTGTTTCAAACAACACTGTTTTTTTTGATAAAAACAGATCATTATAAGGCTTTTTTAATATGCTTTTCTAATCATAACTTTTAATCTAACTTTTTTGTTCAATGTATTTTAAATTTATTAAATATAATAAAAGACTGAAATAGTGGAATAATTTTGCATTTTATTATAAAATCTTAAAAATTCAGGACTGAATAAAAATGAGATTATTAAATTTCTTCTTCGTTTTTTTATATATCTTTATTTATTGCCAGGTTTACGGCAATAAAACTCATGTTATCGAAAATGGAGTCCTTAATCTGTCGGATTGGAATTTTCAAAGAAACGGGACGGTTGAATTTATTCCCTTCCTGGAAGGAACTTCCGCCAGGTATGACAAAGCTGAGGATTCCGCAATATTTGATATAACAATAATCCTTCCCGCCGCAAAAACCATTTATATTCCGGAAAACCTTGCCGTAAAAATCCCACCGATCGACACGGAATATTGCTTATGGATAAATGATGAAATCGCCCTGTCAAACAGATTTGATTATATAAATCATTGGGTAGATGATTACCATAGAAAAACAGAGATAATAAGTTTTATTAATCACAACGAACCTTTTCATCTTATATTAAAAATCAGCCGGTTTTCCTATATTAAGTTGATAAGGGAGCCATTTCTGATAGGTACGGACAAACAGATCCGGGAAATGAGACTGCAGAGTATGTTTAAAGAAGGCATGATAATCGGGGTATTTTTCTTTATTTTTATAATAAATCTATTTTTGTGGATTATAAACAGGAAACAATATTCCTTTCTGATTATTGGATTATTCTCGCTAATTGAGGCAGTTAATTTAATCGGAAGAGGCGAAACTGTCCGTTTTTTATCATTCATTAACGACGACATATATTTAAAAACCCAGTTATTATTTCTTTATTCCAAATTATTATTGATCAGCTCATTTTTCTTATTTCTTTTTTATAAAAAGTCCAATTTTTACGCTTATTGTATCTCTTCAGGAGTATTAATAGCTCTTTACCTGACATCCATTTTCCTTCCGGAGAAATATATAATATTATTCCTTTCTGTTTATTATTTATTTTTATTAGTAATCCAGCTGTATTACCTTTCACAGGCAGTTTTACTGATGAAAAGCGAAAGAAAAAAGGCTTTTATATCTTTAATTTTAATTTCTGTTTTATTGGTTTCTTATTTTATAGATACAATAAATTACCATTTATACCTATTCAGCATAACGCTTATTTCTTACGGCTATAATTCAGCCTTAATTTATGGTTTTATAGCATTCGCGATCGCTTATACTTATTATCTGTTCATAAACTTAAATATGAATGAAGCTATAAATATTTCTCTTGACAAGTTTGCTTCCGGGTACGGCTTGTCTCATAGAGAAACCGATGTTCTTATATATTTAATAAAAAGATACGGATATAAGGAAATTGCAAACAAACTTTTTGTATCTTATAAAACCGTTGAAACTCATGTTTATCATATTTACCAGAAAACCGGCGTCAGCAATAAAGAGGAATTGATAAATCTTCTGGAATCATATCAAAAATAGCCCATTTCTTTACAAAACCAGTTGTGTTAGCTAAATCCTAATTCAAATCAGTGGAAATCCCTGATCTTTAAAATTACTTTCAGTGTATTTTCCTGATACATAATTGTAAAAAATCAGTGATTTTACCTGATTTCGATTTATTAATTTTATATTAAAATTATTTTGAATATTAAACTAAAAAAGGATTTTTAAGATGAATCTGAATAAAATTATAATTTTAATTTTATCTTCAGTTTTTTTAGTTGCTTCAATAATTATAAGAGAGTTTCTTATGATCAGTTCGATTTTGTTTTTAATAGGTATAGTAGGAACATTGTATATAATAAAAGGAATTTGATTATATAATAAAGAAGGCGGTAATTATGACTAATTATTTTTTATCGGATATTGCTGGGTTTAAATATTTGTTATATTCAATATTGATATTTTTAATATGCATAATTTATCTATCATACAATAGATTATTTATCAGGAGGTAATCTATGAATCTTATAAATAAAAAGAATTTTGCAATACTCTTAACCGGAACCATACTGGCGGTATTATTAACCGGGTGTACATCCCTGGAAAATCTAAAGAAAGCACAGGCTGATAACTATAACCTTCAGCAGCAGCTGAATGCGGAATCTGACCAGATCACCGATCTTCAGAGCAGGACAAGACAGCTTGAGCAGTCGCTTGCAGATAAACAATCGGAACTGGACAACAGTACAAAAAAGCTCACCGACCAGTTTAATACTGTAAACGGCCGGCTTGCGGATATTACATCCGAGAGGGACAACCTTCTGAAATCGAACAAGGACCTGCAGACTTCACTGTCGGCAAAAAGCGATGAACTCTCAAAAATGATAGCAAAGCTGAACGGGGATAACCAAATCTTACAAAGCCAGGTTATTCAGCTGAAAGCGGACAATAAAAACGCTTCCGATAAGATAGATTCCCTTTTAAGCGATAATAATGCTTTGAAACAGCAGCTCGCCGACCAGCAGAAAAGCATAGACGACCTTAAAGCTACAGCCGACAGGGTATATAACCTGGAGAATTATAACAATGATTTGAAGCAGCAGCTTGACGCGCTCCAGGTCAGGTATAACAATGAACTTTCTATGTACGGGGATTTATCCAACGCTAATAATGAACTGAACAAGGCTATCAGCTCGAAAAGCGAGGAATTATCTCAGACTATCGCAAAACTGACGAAGGAAAACGAAACCCTTTCGGCGGAAAACGACGCCTTGAAGAAGACAGCCGACGAACAGCTTGCCGCGGCCGAGAGGGAAAAAGCGAGGGTTGAGGAAACATACAAGCAGGCTCAGGAACAGCTAAAGAATGAAATCGCCCGGGGCGAAATAGAAATTCAGAACATAAAATCGGTGCTTACGTTTAACATAGCCGAAAGAGTATTCTTTGATTCGGGCGACGCTGCGATCAAAGCCCAGGGTAGGGATGTACTGAAAAAACTTGGGAACCTTGTAAATAAACTGCCTGAAAAGCTTGTCCGTGTCGAGGGGCATACGGATAATGTGCCGATAGGCGCGAATCTTCTTGGGAAATATCCCTCCAACTGGGAATTATCGGCTGCGAGGGCGATCAATGTTATCCGCTTCCTTCAGGATAGGACCGGTGTAGATCCGTTGAGGCTCGTACCTGTAGCGTATTCGGAATACCGTCCGATAGCTTCAAATGATAATCCGGAGGGGAGGTCGAAGAACAGGCGTATTGAAATATTGTTGGTCGATAAAGAATACAATCAGTTAATCCAGAAAAAAGAATTAGCAGGTAACTGATGATGAAGAAGTAAGCTTTATAAATAGTATCCCCGATTAGTTAACAAGTATGTGGACATTCCTCCTTCATCCTGCACCGCTCAATTTGCGGTGCAGGATTTACTTAGGTAATTTTTGGCAAGTAAAAAATGAGTATAATACCCATATACTCCAACAGCTACATGGATTTTCCTCCTTCATCCTGCGCCGTCGAAAAATTGCGGCGCAGGATTGATTTGTTTTTATTATTCTATATTAAGTTTATATCTAAAATTTCATTCAATATAAAATGATTGAATTGACCTATTACAAGATTTATTTGTTGTTTTTTTTGAGGTATTTTGCAGGATTCAGTATAATTATCTATCAGGGAGATTATCATGATTTTGAAAGCCAACCTGTTTTTTTTAAGTATGTTGATCTTTCTGGGAGTATTATTTACATACAGCTTTGTTTATAGCACAGTTTATACCGCAGGGCATGACGGCAGCGATGCCTGCTACTGGACCGGATCTGAAGAGACCAAGCTGCCGGGCGGAGTCGGCAAATATGCTAGCGCAAAATCAATCTTTGTATATAACGGTACTGTTTACACAGCCGGGTATGACAGCAGCGGCCATGCCTGCTACTGGACGGAAACAAACATTACAATATTACCGGGAGGCTGGGGGGCAAATTCAATATTTGTATATAACGGAAAGGTCTATACTACAGGATATGACATTAACCGCAACGTTTTTTACTGGAAAGGGACAAATAAGATAATTTTACCGGGAGAAAAGGGCGAGGCATATTCAATTTTTGTAAACAACGGCATTGTCTATATCGCCGGGATTACCATAACAACGAATGAAAAAGACGATATTTACGACGCCTGCTACTGGACTGGAACGAACAAAACAATATTACCGGACGGCTTTTTAGCTGATTCTATCTTTGTTAACAACGACACTGTTTACACTGCCGGGTTGGACACCGGCAGCAACGCCTGCTACTGGTCCGGAACGAATATAACAATATTACCGGACGGCTTTTTTGCAAACTCTATTTTTGTTTATGACGGCACCGTATATACTGCCGGGTTGGACACCGGCAGCAACGCCTGCTACTGGGCTGAGACAAACATAACAATATTACCGGGCGGGCGGGAAATAAAATCAATGTTTGTAAATAACGGGACTGTGTATACAGTCGGGGATGACGGCAGCGCAGCCTGCTACTGGACAGGAACAAATAAAACAAAATTATCCGATGGCTTTTTTGCGAACTCAATTTTTGTGACGCCTTAATGATAAGATTAGCCAAAGCTCCATCCCAATCACCGGGCGGTTTTTTTCAAACACGAAAGTATATAAATCACAAGTTTAATTATAAAATTATTTTTTAAATTAAAAATCATAATCTGACCCTTTCTTTAGTTAATCCCATTTTTGCATCTTTTTGAAAATACAGGATAAGATAACCAGTAATAGCAGAAATTACCGAACCCAGCAGAATGCTTGCTTTAGCAATGGTAAGCAGGTTTTCTTCATGGAAAGATAATTCGGCTATAAATATCGACATTGTGAACCCTATCCCGGCGAGCCACCCAGCTCCGTAAACCTTGATCCAGTTTGTTTTTTCAGGCATCGCAGATAATTTCAATTTAACTGAAAGGAATGAAAAAATAAAAACTCCAGTTGATTTGCCGATCATAAGGCCAAGAATTATACCAAGAGCCAGCGGGCTTAATAAATCAAGGATATGGATGTTCTGAAGCGATATTCCGGAATTTACAAAAGCGAAAAGAGGTACAATCGCTAAATTCACATATCTCTTTAAAGTCCTTTCATAGCGCTGAAGAGGGGGTTCAACTCTTTTAAGAATCATATCCATTTCACTGAAGGTTGATTTAGATTCGTCATTGACGGTCTCAAAATGTTTTTCCCCATTAATAAAGCTGGAATCTATGAGGTTGATTTGCTGAAGCATCTTTTCCCTGAAAATACCGAAATTTATTTTTGTATCCGAAGGAATGAGAAACGCCATTGCCACTCCGGATATTGTGGGATTTATGCCGGTTTTCATAAAAAGCAGCCATAATATTATACCGGCCGCGAAATATATGAAACCGGTTTGGATTTTTATTTTGTTAAGTATAATGACTGCGGCAATAATAAGTGTTATAATCAAAATATAGAAAAGAGAAAGTGTTGTTGAATAAAACATCGCTATTACAATCAGAGCGCCGATATCATCGATGATAGCCAGGGCTGTTATCGAGACCTTCAGGGCTTTCGAGACTTTATTTCCCAGTAAAATCATTACCCCAAGCGTAAAAGCGATATCCGTTGACATGGGAATCCCCCGGCCATGGATGGTTGCCCTGTTTTGATTAAACAAGATAAAAATAACAATCGGCAGGATCATCCCGCCAAGCGCGGCTATGGATGGAAATGCCGCCTTCTTAATATTTGAAAGTTCTCCGGCTATTATTTCCCTTTTGATCTCGAATCCGATTACAAGGAAGAACAAAGTCATTATTCCTTCGTTCATCCATAACTGTAGTGTTTTCGACAATGAAAATACGCCGATAGTTATTGTGAACTTAATATTTAATAAATCTTTATAAACTCCTGCCAGGCTTGAATTGGCAATAATAAATGCCGTAATTATACCGGCCAGGATAAGTATTCCGCTTAAAAGCTGCTTTTCAAGAAAGCTTTCGATTGAAAAATATTTGCTAATGTTGATCGGTTTCACTTTATGTCTCCGGATTTCATAAAATCACAGTAAAAATATGGTTAATTTTAATAATTGCCTTAAATTAAGTCAAATCCACTAATTGGCTTGTACTTAAACTGACTTCTTTATTCTATTTTTCCTGAAGATGCTATCCCTGAAGTACTGTAAAGAAATAAGCGGTGAACTTGATAACCTTCCCAAAATCATCGCACTGAGCCTGCCCTGAACCTGCAGACTGTGTGAAAAGTATATTATTTGTCATTTCGAGCGGAGACGAGGCAAGACCTGAATAGATCAACAGTAATCATATTTGACATTTATTCAACCGTAAAATATTATAGTATAAAAAGACAGGGGGACATTATGATTGATAACGACTCCATACCAAATGCCCATTACAGGAGGAAAGAAATGAGAGACAACGGTTTTTTAGGCGGTATTTACGGAATGGCTTTTATCGGGGCGGCGATCTATTACTTCCAGCATGCCGCTACATTCTGGATAGGTGTTCTGGGTTTTTTCAAAGCCCTTTTCTGGCCGGCCATAATAATCCATAAAGTCCTGCAAATGCTTAATATGTAATTCTTGGTATTTCAATAACCTTCAGCCTGTATCAGTGAGGCGGCAGTCAAAGGAGCATTAATATGACTGTGAAATTTGCTAACACAATCGTATTTGTAAAAGATATTGAGAAGTCTAAAAATTTTTATACCGAGATCTTGGGTTTAAAAATTGTTAATGATTATGGTACTGTAATAATGTTTGAAGATCATTTTGTTATACATAATTCAAAAAGTATCATAAAAACTGTTTTTAAGACATTTAATTTACGGTCCATATTCAAACAGGGTAAAAAAAATATCCTTATATATTTTGAGAGTATTCAATTAAATGAAATATTTGAAAAAGTAAAAAAATCAAAAGTAAAAATTATTCATAAAATAGAAAAACAGGCCTGGGGACAGCAAGTATTCCGTTTTTTCGATCCTGATAATCATTTGGTTGAAATCGGTGAACCGTTTAGATTAGATGGCTTATTATAAGGGTTTAATCCTTAACTATTCCTGCTATTATACCGGCAATTTGATCCGCACAATCCGGGTTCCTGAAATTAAGCTGGTTCTCCCTTATTTTATTAAGTGATTTATTTTTGTCGGCAAGCAGATTTTCGACAGCTTTTTTCATTTTCCCAATACTGGGGCAAAATATCCCAAGGCTTCTGCGCACCATAAAATCAGGGTTTTTTTCTTCCTGGCCGGGAAGAGCTCCTGTGATAATTACCGGTATGCCGGAGCTTACAGCTTCCATCAAAGTATTAGGGCCTCCGCGGGCTATCAGGATATCATGGCTTGAAAAATAAATTTCCATTTCTTTAATATAACCAAGAATAGTTAATTTATCTTCATTCCCGGGAAGAAGCCGAATATCCAGTCTATTTTTCATTTTCTCATTTCTTCCGGTTATGATTGTAAGGCGGCAATCAAAATTCTTTAAGAGCATCTGCGCCATCCTTATTACTTTTTCAATACGTTCGGAACCGTTAATGAATAGAATGGAAATAGTTTTACCGCTTCTGCCTTTTGAATCGACTTTTGATTGCAGATTATTGAAGAATCTTTTTCTGACAGGGAACCCGATTACACGGATTTTATCGGAAAGTACCCCGAATTTTTTCATCAGGTCAGAGGCTTCTTCGTTGGGGCATATGGTAAGTATAGAGCGGGGATCGGCCCATAAACGCGAAAAACTGACAAGATCGGCAAGAACGGTTATAAAAGGAATATTAATATTGTTTTTTTCAAGGATATCAAGGATTGATCCCACAAAGACAGGATGGATGGTTATTATCGCCGAAGGCTTGAATTTTTCAATTATTTTTAGAAAATTGTTCCCCATTTTTTTTATTGTAATTTTGTTAGCATAATCTTTGAACCTGCTTGAAAATTCATAGATTATTTTATAGAGAAAGGGAATATAAGTGATCATAAAGTTATAGTTTCTTTCCAGGAATGTGCCGAAGGCTTCCCCTAATGAAAAACCGTTCACAACTTCAATATTAATTGATCCCTTGTATTTTTCAAAAGCTCCGCACAACGCCTCACAAATGCTTTTATGCCCATGGCCTGTGAATTCGGAAGATATGATCAGTATATTCTTTTCCATTTTATCATCCTATAAAATCCGGGCTACAATTATCCCGGTATAATGTTTGTTTACGGAAATAATATCAGTCAGTACCGCTTTACTGATTTCAACACGTCTGCCTATTGCGGGAGCATGCAGCAGATGAAGCCGGCCTTCCTGATCTCTAACCGCAATACCGGTATGGCTTATATCCAGCCCTTCAATGTCTGTTGTAATTGCGATTATATCTCCGTCAAGAATTTTATTTTCGATCAGGTTAATTTTATCTTTTTTTATATATCCAGGGGGAGAAGTATCCTGCCTGCTTGCAATTGCCGATTCAACACCCCGAATTCCGGCGAGCCATTCCGGATTATCCCTTAACTGGCTGTAACTATTTGAATTAGCCGACATATAAAAAATATTTTTATCGTATGTTTCACCGCCAAAATTAAATGACATATTTTTTAATATTTTTTTATTTTCACCGTCATAAATCCAATCGGTGAAATAATGAAGCCGTGAAGGATAATCCTCTAAAATGCCGTTTCTGTACCGTATCAGCCTCAATTCTCCGATAAAATCTTCAAGCGCCGTCCTGTTCGATTTGATGCATCGCGTAAAAGCCAGGGAATATTCCACAAAAGTAACACAGTCCATTCCCGTCAAATGAAAGACAATCATCTCTCGTTTAGGCATTTCGAGTGTGCCTGCCTCATATTTTGTGCCTATAAAGCCTTTACATATCTCGGTAAATATTTCGTTAACCGGCTTTGATATCAAGCTGTTCTTTAAAGCGTAATCCATGGTATTATAAAAAATCTCAATGTCTTCAGCCCCTGTTATGACAACTTCCTCGGATACAGGCTCTTTGATCCCAGCTTCATTAATTAAATTACGAGCAAAGGCTTTTCCGGCACTTTCTCCTTTAATAATTCCTTTACCGGCGCAGGAAGCCAATAATAAACAACTTATTATCAATATAACTTTTGTAATTTTTTCCGGTAATAAATTAATTCTCATTAAATATATCACAAACCAATTTTTCTCACTATATAATCGATATTTGTTTTATTGCTGATTTTTTTATTCAAAATTTCAAATTTACTCCTTTTCAGCATTTCATCCAATATCCAGTCAAAAGTTGAAAATTCCTCTTTTATATGGAGAACGGCATCCTTTGCGAATTCTTTGTCAGTTTTCATTTCCAGGTCTCTGATCATATAATCCAATTCCGATTCATAATCATCGATATTAAAGGAAAATACAACATCGGATAAAAATAAAATACCGCCTTCTTTCAGGATTGAATTCATGTTTCTGAATGCCGCCATTTTCCAAAAATCAGGAAGATGATGTAACGCTGCAATAGAGATAATAAAATCAGCCGGGTCTCCTTTATGCCGGTAAGTCAAATAACCCGCATTTATAAACTCAATATTGTCAAGTCGGCTTAATAGCGCTTTTTGTTCTGCTATTTTAAGCATTTCTTTAGAAACATCCACAGCATATAGTTTTTTACAAATCCCGGCGATCGTAATTGCCTGAGCTCCTGTGCCTGTACCTATATCGACAACAGTATGATCACCATTAATACCCAGCAATTGTATGATTTCCTGCGCTTCTTTTTCATAATTTCTGAAAAACCTCATCTTTTCATCGTAAGCTTTTGCCCGAACAGGATCTGCATGATCGGCGCCGGCCTGGTACATTTCATCGTACTGCCAGATTGGATTTTTTTTCAAGAATACCTCCGAAAAAACCGCAATTTGGTTAAGCGAAAAGATTATTCTATCATATCGAAGCCGTCCAACTCCTCCTTTTCCTTGTTAAAAACCTTAACGCTTACCTTTTTCCCCGTTACTTCTATAATTAAAAAGTTCAGCTGATTTGTGATTATCTTTATCCTGCCCTCGTTTTCACCGGTAATTGGGTAGAACGGAGCCCCGCCGCCCCCGGTTGTAATATACATCACATTATTTTTTTCGTACCTTTCATAAAGATGGTCATGACCGTTCAGCACAAGGTTTACATGATATTTCTGCATTGCCGGAGCTATGGTATTCCTCAGCTTATCCGCATCGTTATCGGATTGGTGCACAGAAGAAGAAAACGGCGGACGGTGAAATGCAACGAATTTCCATTTATCCTGTACACCAGCAAGTTCGTTTGTCAGCCATAAATATTGTTCGGAATTATTGTCAAAATCAGATTCCGTATCAAGAACTATCAGCTTTGCTTCCGGAAAATCAATGGAATAATATGATTTATTTCCCGGGTTCCTGAAGATATTGGTAAATACTTCCAGCCCTCCGTCATGATTTCCGCGTACTGGAACTATAACAGCATTTGTGATAATTGACTCTGCACTTTTAAAAAAAAGCGGCCATTGTTCCAGTTTGTTCCCGTCGTCAACCATATCGCCTGTATGAATAACAAATAATGGCCGGAATCCGGCTATAGAGTTACAGACTTCCTCATGCAGGCCATAATTGCTTCTTGAATCGCCATAGACAGCAAAAAGAAAAGGAGTATTTTCAGGGATTAAAATTCCTCCGTATTTTCCATTAAAGTGAGGATCTTCAGATTCAATACGGTAATCAGACCTGCCGCCTCGCGGATTATAAATAAAACGATGGCAATTCACCGGCTCGCTGTCTGAGATTATGAGATTTGTCTTTTCAAGGTAAATACCGGCCCTGTCCGATTGTTTATTACTTGAGAAATATGTAAGCGTTATTTGCTTTAAACCGCTGTCGGAATAACAGAGATAAGGTCCGAATGACGGATATATAATCTTTTTTTCACTATTATCTGTCTTTAGTATGGAAATTTCAGGTTTAATTGAAGACTGTTTTTGGCTATTGCAGGAAAATAATGACAATGATAAAATTAATATAATGGATATGCTTAATTTTTCCACTTCGTACTATCACTCCCCAATAAATTTCAGGCCTTTCTTACCGATATCCTTCCGGAAATGCGCGCCTTCAAATTTAATTTCCCTTACTTTCAGATAAGCACTATCGATGGATTCTCTTAATGTTTTACCGATAGCAGAAACACAGAGAATCCTGCCGCCGTCAGTAACAAGCAAACCGTCTTTCGAAAGCCTTGTGCCGGCATGAAACACATATAAACCATTCTCATCAGATAATTTTCCCGTCACTTCAAAGCCTTTTTTATACCGGTCCGGATATCCGTTTGACGCCATCACAACTCCGGTGCAGCAGCCGTTATAGTATTTTATATTCAATTGATCTATTTTTTTATTTATAACTGCCTTTACGATATCCATAAAATCGGTTTTCAGGAGCGGGAGTATTACCTGGGCTTCCGGGTCGCCAAGCCTTATATTGTATTCTATTACGGACGGGCCTTTTGTTGTAAGCATTAATCCCAGGTAAAGAATTCCCGAATAAGGACATCCTTCATTCCGCATTCCATTAAGCGTCGGTTTTATTATTCTCTCAATAATTTCATTTTTTATCTTTTTATCAATAAAAGGAGCCGGAGAATATGCCCCCATGCCTCCTGTATTCGGCCCTTCATCATTGTTAAATACTCTTTTATGATCCTGGGCGCTGGCCAGCCACTGAAAATTATCGCCATCGGAAGCTATGAAAACGCTAACTTCTGTGCCTTTTAGTATTTCTTCCAGTATAACGGTTTCACCGGCATTTCCGAATTCTTTATCGACCATTAACCGGTGAATTGAATTTATTGTACTTTCAACGTCCTTATTTACAATAGCGCCCTTTCCTGCCGCAAGACCGTCAGTTTTGACTACAAACGGCTTATTTTCATTCATTACATAATTAACTGCCTCAACAGCATTTTTAAATATCTTAAAATCTGCAGTGGGAATTTTGTATTTTGCCAGAAATTTTTTCAGGAACGCTTTGCTTCCTTCAAGCCGGGCTGCTTTTTGAGATGGACCGAAAACCGTAATACCTTTTGCGCTCAATGTATCTGTTACACCATCGACAAGCGGTGACTCCGGACCCGCTATCACAAGATTGATCCCGGATGTTAAGCAGAATTCGGTAAGCTCCGAAAATGGCTTACTAATGTTTATCTCTGAATTTATGCCATATTTGCCTGTACCGCCGTTCCCCGGTAAGATATAGAGTTTTTTGATTAACGGGCTTTTTGAAACGGCCCATGCAATCGCGCTTTCTCTTCCCCCGTTTCCTAGAATAGCCACATTCATATTCCGGCTCCTAATCCATTATAATTTACTTGCATTAATGATTATTATAAGCTTATTGAATAAAACTTTCAATATAATATTATTCTAATTTGGCTTCCGGGAATAGGAGACTTGGCCTCATTATCACACACCCGAGGGAATTCGCCTTGCGAACCAATAAAAAACCCGATAGATTATTTTCTATCAGGTTTTATTTTTCACAAACAATTATTATTATCTGGTTGTATCTTTTTTTATCCAAATTCCTCTTACCATTAAAGTACCGGAATCTTGATAACCGCATTCACTATCATTTGCTTCTGCAATATAATAAGACGGTATGGTTCCATTTGCAGTTATCCAATCGCCTGGAAATAAATATAATTTTGTAAGAAGACGGCCATTTCCATAATATCTGGTATATCCGCCGACTCCCGCTAAACAATAACCGCTTTGTACTGATTTAGAAGTATCTACTGAACATTTGTAACCGGCAACCGTAGATGTTGTTGTTTCAGGCTGAATATTTATTTTTAAATATCCAAAGTTGGGTATTGAACTGGTATTATCAATACATATCGCATAAGCAGTAATCATTGCATAACTAGGCAGCATATGATCTTTGGATACGGCATACCACCCATTTAAACTGTCATTTGGCCGGCTTTCAATCAATAGATTACCATAAATATTTATACCGTCTTCTCCAAACGGATACATAACCTTAGCTCCTCCGCCTATCAATTGATAATTGGGTAAAATATATGCAGTTGCGGATGGATGCTCCGAATAAAGACTTGTACTGGAAATGTATAATATTTTATTCTCAATAACACTTTTAGCTATAAAATTTCCCGAAGAATCTTTTAACTTCATACCTACGGCATAAGCATAGGTATAATGAATATGTGGATACATATGATCCTTTGATTGAACCTCCCATCCGCGGCCATTGGCATCCTGTATCGGAAAACTTCCTGTTAAATACCCCGAATAATTAAAATTATCAATATCGGCTGTTTCAGCTCCACCTCCGACAAGGACTTCATCATTAGCAATATAAGCAATAGCTGTATTATGCTGACCTTTTATACCTGCTGATGTATAATAATTCAATATAACCTTTCCTGATTCATCAGTTCGAGTAGCCCTAAGAATAAGAGACTTATTAATCTCCATAATATTTGTTTGATTTTTTTGCTCATTGCTTATTGTTGCTTGTGGTTCAGTAATTGAACAACTGATAAGAAATACCAGTAATATCATCGGTAAAATAACAGTAAATGTTTTTTTCATAAAATAACTCCTTATTAAATATATTTAACTGATAAAGAATTATAATCCTCTTACACAAGAAACACAAATAATTTAAAGCTTAGGATTTAATCATAATTTGTTTCATCTCCTTATCCGCCGATGATTTCCCATTTCCTTCTGACTGACTTCAAGGGGATCCATCTCATCACCTTTTCGATGACTATAACCAATATTTTTAAACTTATACCTGAGGCATTCCAAGAAGGTGCGCCCTGCCGGGCCCACAACAACAAAACCGGCATCCTAATATAAGAATGCCGGTTTGCTTCAAGCCCATAATTCCCGCTATTTATCATTAAGGAAGATTAAAACAGTTTGATTAAACTGTGATATTTATTCGACAAATTATAGCTTACAATAATACCTTATTATAAGGTAAATAGTGAAATTTTTCCAGAATTTATTTTTTATCCTTCTTTTTAATTCTTTCCATAATCTGCGAATCGATTAACAATGCGGTTAAAATTATATATCCACATACACCCACAACAATAGTGACCTGGATAAGGCTTTGATGAAAGAGATATATGCCGATAACCTGAAGTACTGCACCTGCCAATATTGTGAAGGAATAAAAAAGGTTTTCTGAAATCACATAATAATTTACCAAAAAACTGATCATAGCGTAAGGCAGAAACATAAAACCATAGAGTGGCAATATTTTCTCCATTCCTGCATAATTGTTTGAATAAATATATTTTGAAATAAATGAACTGGTAAAACATAGAAACAGAGCATATAAAAATAGGATGCTGAATAATAAGAATAATGCCCTTTGGTTCGATTTATTCATATTCTCCCTATCTTTTGCCATTAAAGGCAGTAAAACATAGGAAAAAGCAGTAGCTAAAAAAAACGATGCTTTTCCTATCAAATTAACAGTCCCATAAATCCCGGCTTCAGCCGCGCTGAAGAAATGCTTAACCTGAACCATATCCAGATAAGTTAATAACTGAAATGCGCCAACTGAAAGAAGGGCATAAAAAAAAGACCTTATAAATCTTTTAAATTCAAAAAAATTACTTTTATCCGTTTTGACATCAGTCTTAAATCTAATTTCCTTAAACCTGAAATAATCAATGCTGAGGAAAGAGATACTTATAATCTGGGATACCAGTAATCCCCATAATATTCCGTAATAGCTAACCATTAGGTATACTAATCCGATGCCGAAAACAAACTTTGTCAATGTACCAAATATGGAATAATAGATATAAATATGAAATCTCTCACGGGATTGGAGTAAACTATAGAACGGTATAATCAGAATAGTTAATGGAATCTGTGCAAAAACAAGAATAAATGCCATATTATTTTGTATATGAAAATAATTTTTAAGAAACGGAAGTGATAAAAATAATAAAAGTAGGATTATAACCAGGAAGAAAAGAAGTATTTTCATCATTCGGGCAATATATGCCTTAAGAATTCCCCATTTATTTTCATGAACCAATATTGATACTTCTTTGCTCATCACAAATTGAAGTGCGCTGGATGGAAGAACAATAATCATCAGAAGCGCATAAAGTGAGGTATATTCTCCATACATTTCTTTTGATAATATATTTGCTGCAATAATATTAAAAAGGAAGTTAATCATTCCTACGGCAATAGAAACAACCGATATCATCATTGAATTGATAAAAATCTTATTATCAAACAATTTTTTTGATAAAACAACAGCCAGTTTTCCGATTTGATTCAACATTGTTTTATTACCGTTAGGTTAGATAGAAAATTACCGCTCATGCTCTGGACCCCGAATTTATCGAATTTAACCTTAATCATTTTTTCCGAAACATATGTCACTTTTCCCGCACCGAATTGCCTGTGCTTTATTGTATCACCGACAACCAGGTCCGATAACGATTCAACCTCTGTTTCATTCCCGGATATAGAACCGGATTGCCCTTTATAATCCATATCATCAAAATCTTGCGGTTCTTCCGGCTTAAAACTTTTAGAATTCATATTCATTTTATAAGATTTAACTGAGGCGATTGGAATTCCCGCCGAATTGTTTCTTGTATAAATATTTTCCTTAAGATTATTTGGAATGTCTTTTAAAAACCTCGAAGGCAGAGAGCTAATCACTTCGCCGTATTTCAAGCGGGTCTCCGGGTAAGAAATATAAAGCTTATCCTTCGCGCGCGTAATCGCGACATAAAAAAGCCTTCGTTCCTCGTTCTGCTCTCTTTCCGACATACATGAAGATGCGTGGGGTATTAGTCCGTCAACCGCACCGCTGATGAAAACCACAGGGAATTCAAGCCCCTTGGCATTATGCATAGTCATAAGCGAAACGAAATCGGTATCCTGTTCCTGCACGAGGCTGTCAACTCCTGTTTGAAGAGTTACTTCATTCAAGAAATCCGCTATAAAAGTTCCGGGCCGGTCCGTTTCAAATTCCTTAATTGAATTTATTAATTCCTCAACGTTTGACCACCTGTCCAGACCGTCTTCATCAAAGCTTAATATATAATTCTTGTAGCCGATTGAGTCGATAAGGATTTTTACAAAATTTGCGGGAGTGATTTTTTCTATACTTTCATGCAGTTCTTTCATTACCTGGCCAAGCTCTTTTATAGATTGAACGGCACTCTTATTCATTCCAGTAACAGCCTCAATATTTAGCAGAGCCTCTATTAAACCGGTATTCATTCCATCGGCAAATTGTTTGATTTTATCCCTGCCTGTTTCACCGATCTTTCGCTTCGGGACATTGATTATCCGGTCAAAAGAAGCGCTGTCGTAAGGATTGATGATTATCTTTATATAGGCCAATATATCCTTTATTTCCTTTCTATCATAAAATTTTTGTCCGCCGAATATTTTATATGGAATATTATACGAAAGGAGTCTCCTCCTCAAATAGGCGTGATTGTGCGTTTGTTCTGTAAAATACCGCAAAATCCCTGCAATTCCTCTGAGAAAGCTGGTTATCGATAATATTTACAATAACTTTTGCTTCTTCCCTATCCGTATAAGTCTCGATTATATGTATTTTATCCTCAGACCGCCTTTCCGTCCAGAGCTTTTTTTCCATCCTTCCCGGGATCTTGTCAACAACGCCGTTTGCCGCATTTAAAATAACCTCGGTTGAGCGGTAATTCTGCTCAAGAGCTATGACCTTTGCTTCGTACCTATCCTTAAAATCGTAGATATTGTCAACATTCGCCCCGCGCCATCCGTAAATTGACTGGTCGTCATCGCCCACAACGCAGATATTCCTGTTTTCTCCGCAAATCAGATTAATCAGTCCATACTGGGAAGAATTCGTGTCCTGAAATTCGTCAACCATTACATATTGCCAGAGTTCTCTGTAATATTTTAAAATTTCCGGATTTTCCTCGAATATCCTGATGGGAAGTATTATCAGATCCGGAAAATCCACGGCGCGGTTTTTCCGCAGAATACTCTCATATTTCCTATATACCTGAAGAGTGTTGTTGTCAAATGCAGAAATTTTTATTCTGTCAAACTCGTCAGCAGATATTTGCGAATCTTTAAGGCTTGATATTTTTTCCGCTATTCCAGCCGGATTGAAAGATTCCGGATTGATCCCCATATCTTTCATTATTGTCTTAACCAGATTTCTGGAGTCGGTATCATCGTAAATGACAAAATCCCTTGGATAACCTATAGCCCCGGAATTGCTCCTGATTATTATAACACCCATCGAATGAAATGTTCTAATCCAGGCATTTCTAGTATCGACACCTGTTAACAACGATATTCTTTCCTTCATCTCCCCTGCCGCTTTATTTGTAAATGTAACAGAGAGAATATTATTAAGTCTGAGATTTTTCTCACGGAGTAAATATGCAAAACGGTGCGTTATTACCCTTGTCTTGCCTGAACCGGCACCGGCAAGCACCAGCAAAGCGCCTTTGGTATAAAGAACGGCTTCTCTTTGTTTATTATTGAGCGGATCTAAAATGGGGTCCATAATTAATCCTTAATTATTAAATCAAAAATACAGTAAATCGGTTACAGCTTAAAAAATAAAAAACCGATAAGTATTATAAACTGATTTTGTTGAATAATCAATGAAGAAAAGATACGGCTGTCAGATCTGAGCTTAATTAATTTTAACGTTAATGATAATTTTATTGATTTTTTATGAAATTAATAATAGTTAAAATTATTCAATATTTTTAATTTATTTAAGAAAATACAAAAAATATTTTTTATTCAAAAATAAAATATTATCATATGGGAAATAATTTTTTAGTATATACTTTATTTTATTGGCACATATAGGTTTAGTTATTTATTCTTATTGATGATTTTAATAAGAATTAATTAATTCGGATTTTATAAGATAAATCATTATCTATTAAAAATTTTACTTTTTTTTAGAAATAATTATAATATTGTATAGTCATTTATTATAGTATAATTTGTAAAGTAATTATAATATCTACGGGGGATATTAATATGATTAACAAAAAAAAACCGTTAGACCTTAAGGATCCGAGAGTAGTAGAGCTTTTGTCAAAGAAGACGCCCGCCGAGTATATTGATGCCTGTGTTAATAGTAAGCTGTCATCCGGCGATAAAATGAAGATAACACCTATCTGGTTGAAGATGACCGGGTTTGTTATCGAGGATGTACAGTATGCCAGGAATAGGCATCCATACTGGAAAGAAAAGAAAATGAAAAATTCTCTTGAGCGGAATAAAGCCAGGATTGAAAAATATAATTACAGTGACGGTTCAAGGAAAAGGTGGGGAGAAGAAGAGTTGGATGTTTTCCTTGACCTTAACAATGATCATACCGACAGGGATCTGGCGAAATATTTCGGCCGCACAATCCCTTCCATACAATATGTACGCAGACGTATAAGCCTTGCGCACCGAATCTTCAAAATGAACGGCATAAAAAAAGTGCACAAATCTTCCCTGCTCAAAAAGATACTAAAGGATGAAAAGCTTTTAAGGGAAGAGGCGCTTGGATTGGAAAACGGCTATAAAGAAAACACTAAGATTACCAAGAAAACAAAAAAAACTAAAAGAAAAAAATAGTAAATCAATTGAATTTTGAAAAACCTTTGACTTTTATATTTTTATATCGTATTATTTTGATATAGAGATGTTTTGAGGTTATTCGAATGGATTTTGATAAGGTCAGCGATGTTTTAAAGGCAATAGCGCATCCCATTCGCTTAAAAATATTGGCAGGATTATCAGAAGCCAGCGAATGCAATGTTAATAAAATCGTTCAAATATTAAAGATACCGCAATCAACAGCTTCTCAGCATCTGGGGATTCTTAGGACAAGGGGTGTAATTTCTCAGAGAAAAGAAGGGGTTAAAGTTTGTTATAGCATTAAGGATCCTAAAATAACGGAAATTTTAAGCATATTTAATAAGAATTGAGGGCAGTGTTTTTATTGTTTTAATTCATCGCATTATTTGTATATATTGATTAAAAGAAAAAGGAGAATAAAATGGAAAAATTGACAATAGATTCTTTCAAAACAAAAATATTTGATTATGAGTCTAAAAAAGACTGGGAATATGTAGGCGAGCTTCCCAGTATAATAGACTTCTATGCAGATTGGTGCGGTCCCTGTAAGATGGTTACTCCAATTCTGGAAGAATTGGCGAATGAATATTCGGGAAAATTGAATATATATAAGATCAATACGGATGAGCAGAATGAACTTGCCGCAATGTTTGGAATTAGCAGCATCCCGTCTCTGCTTTTCATACCATTGAAGGAACAACCTCAAATGGCAGTAGGGGCATTGACAAAAGCGGGATTTCATAGTATTATTAAAAATGTTTTACATTTAGAATAATTCAGGGGGTACTGATGATTGGAAAAAATAAAGTTAATATTGCAATCGGTATTTTTATTATTATTATGATAATAATGGTATATTCATGCAATAAGTTTAACGGCAGCAAAATTAAAATATCTCCGAAGGATGAGCAGTCTAATACTCAATTAGCTCCTGATTTTAGTGAAAATGACTTATCAGGCAAGAATACAATTTCTCTGTCTCAGTTAAGGGGGAAAATTGTTCTTCTTAATTTCTGGGCCACTTGGTGTCCGCCATGCAAGGCCGAAATTCCGGATTTTATTCGGCTGTACAGCGATAATAAAGATAAACTGATCATTATTGGCGCGTCGGTTGACGAAAATAAAAGCCTTGTTATACCATTTTTTAAAAGTATGAAAATGAATTATCCTGTAATTTATGCAACATCGGATATGATATCGGCTTACGGCGGAATCACGGCAATACCGACATCTTTTCTTATCAATCAAAAAGGGGAAATTGTAAAAAAATTTGTGGGTTACAGGGATAAATCGGAATGGAGTAGCGAAATCAAGAACTTGCTGACAAATTTATAGGCAAATAAAACAATGGGTCAGGCTATTGCAGGAACGGCGCTATGAAAAAATTCTGTCATTTTATTTTCACATTTATGATAATGCACTATATCTTCCATTGAAATATATTTCTTATTTTCAAAATATTCAAATATCTTTCTGACACGTGCTATATCATCCGGAGTGTCAACGGTTACCCTGATTTCGGGAGCATAATAAAGGCCGGTTGAAAGCGGTTCCAGGACCTTAAATGAATCCCTGTTCTTGTATATAAAGGGTGTAACATGCTCCTGGTCATAGGCTGATTTTGTATTTCTATAAGAAAGGAATAATGCCTCTTTATTAATGATTTCGACTCCGGTACCAAGCGGTATGCCAAGATAATGCGTTAAATCGGCTTCCGTATCCACATGGAGTTCAAGAGCCCTGTCCAGGAATTCAGGGCAGACAAGGGGATTGTCCCCGGTTGCCCTTATGATGATTTTTGATCCGTAAGCCTTTGAAGCCTGGTAATATCTCTCTAGAACATTCTTTTTACTTCCGACAAAATATTTAACAAAATCATATGCCGATAGGGAATCCTTAATATCATCAATAGAATCCTCTGTAGTAGCAACTATTATGTTACGGATATATTTCGAAAGCGAAAGCCTTTCAATTATATGAGCGATTAACGGTTTACCGCCTATCTGCATTATAACCTTTTCCGGCAGTCTCTCGGAATCAAGCCTTGCCTGAACAATAACATCTACTTCATCGGGAATCATATATCCTCCCCCGCTAATTTAATTATTATTTTATGTCTCTATTTATTATCGAAAAAATTGTGAAATCCTCAACCGGTTTTGAAATATTATTTCTACGAATTTCTTTTGTCTTTTTCATAATATTATTTATAATCCCGATATTTTTTATTTTTAGTCTGAATAACGACCTGAAAATAATACCGATAAGTTTCAAGACCCTTCCTTTAATAAGGTCTTTGTGAGTGATATTACTTAAATTAAACAGCAGATAATCTGGATTGTCAATATCTTTCGAGATATCTCCTGCCGGACTTTTTAAGTAAACAGCTTTAAAGCCTCTGGCCTGTGTTATGATGTATCCCTCTTTCCAGAGTTTATACCCAAGTTCCAGAATTGTATAAACCGGATCTTTATAATCCGATAATTCAATATCCCTTGAAATAACTGCATCCCTGTTCAGGATAAAACAGAAATATTTGGGATAAAGTGAGGAAATTGCCGTTCCTATAATGTCCGTTGATATTGTGTTGATAAAACCGTTCTTTACATTTCCCTTAACCACATTAGGTACAACTTCATTCTTCTCATCGCTTATAAGGGGAATCAGCATTCCGAAGCCGGATTCGGACAAATACATATTGAGAACCTCCAGGTTCATCGATTTAATTATAAAATCATCATCAATAAAAAGAATATTTTTAGAAAGGCTTTCCGAAATTGATATCGCAATTGCGTCTTTAATGGTAATTCTGTCGCCCGCCAATATTACCCGCATTACCGGAAAAGTGGAAAGAAGCCTATCATATTTATACCCCTCTTTTTCAAGATTCACAAGTATGAATTCGGCTTTTGACTTTGTTGTTGAAAGAAGTTGGTATATTGAATTTATTGTTTGAACAGGATCGGAAAAACTGTGAACTATTAAGACAATAGATATGTCCATACTGATCTTTTTGCCATTGACCCTTGTTGAAAAATTTGATAATTCCGTATAAACAGGAAGCTTCATAAAAACTCCATGTTAGCCTATCACTAGTCGCTAGTTTATAATTAACAAATCATTTTTTAAATTCTATATATTTCTTTAACATTGCTAAATATTAAAGACTAACGGCTAAAAAGCTAAATAAAAGTATATGGAATAATCATTAAAATTTCAACTTAATTTATTGTTTTTAGAAAAATGCCCTTATTTAAAAAGGTATTTAAACAGCATTTTTACCAGTTCATTTATATATTGCTCGATTTCATAATTATCTTCTGAAAGAGACGCTGCATGAACAATGTTTTCAGTAGCGCCGCTGATAATAAGCGAAGCCGCTTTTAAATTATCTGTTTTAATCCGGTCCTTATTTTTTTCAAGCATCATCATAACAAGTTTGCCGGTATCATTCTTCCAATCTGTCATAAGCTTATTTATTTCTGTGTCGTAAAACCTCATTGCCTCTATCTCCCTTTGAAAACCCGGTAATATCCTATGAGCTTCTACCAGATTGTTTATTAAAAGGTGAAGTATATTCTCATTGATGTTTTCGAGAAAAGAGGAAATTTCTTTCCCGATCTTTTCGGAAACCAACCTGTCATATTCCTTGACCGCTTCAAGAAAAATGTGTTTTTTATCTCTGAAATAGGCATAAAAACTTCCTATTGGCACACCTGCAAACCTTGAAATCTCATTCGAACTGGTTTTGTGATAACCCTTCTCGGAAAAAAGCTTAATAGCGGCTTCCATTATACCCTTTCTGGTTTCAATGCCCCTTTCCTGGTGAGGTGTTCTTGCCTTATAATCTCCGGGCATGATTTTCTCCTTCATTTGTATTATCATTTTAACTCATAAAATATCATCGGTTAAATAATCATGAATATTTATTCATATTATTGACAAAAATTATTTCACTTGCTAAAATAGTAATGTGAGTAAAAGCTCATAATAATTTATGGAGGCTTTATTATGGATTTTTTGAATGAAATTCTTGTCTGTCCAAAGACAAAAAAACCCCTGAAGGTGGATTGGGAAAAGAAGGTTGTATCTTCAAACGATGAAAACATACGATACCTGATAAAAGATAATATTATTGATTTTATACCGGATGTAAAAGATTATATAACGGAAACTTATGATTCCATATCACCTTTTTATGACAGAATGCTAACCGGGAAAAGCATTCCAACCAGATTATATAATATGCTGGTTTGGGGGATGGACGGCGGAGAATCTCCTGCAGAAAAACTCCTGAATTTATTTCCGGATTGCGCAGGTAAAATAATCATCGATATACCGGTCGGTACGGGGATTTTTACGGTAAATCTTTACAAAAAAATTAATGAAACTTCAAAAATAATAGCCATCGATTACTCCATTGAAATGCTGAAAAAGGCGAGGAAGTGCTATGAAGAAGCAGGCATTCATAATATTATTTATATCCGCGCCGATGTCGGAAATCTTCCATTTGTTGATGATGCCGCAGATATTCTACTTACAATGAACGGCTATCATGCATTTCCCGAAAAGGAAAGGTCTTTAATGGAGATGGCAAGAGTTGTTAAATCCGGAGGCACTGTGCTCAGCTCTTTTTATGTCAAAGGAGAGAGATCTTTTACAGATTTTTTTATCAACAATGTCTATCGAAGGTCCGGATCATTTACGCCGCCGTTTTATAATTTAAAAGATATCAGGGAAAAATGGGGACATTATTTTGATTTCCGGCATTTTGGAAATATCAGATCGCATGCTCTTATTTCCGGAATTAAGAAAAATATTTAAGAAAATTGTTATGATTTTACGTTGAATTCTTTATTACCCACTTATTATTCAAACTCAAGCAACAACTGGAACAGGATGTTCCATCAAAACTTTGTAATATAAATACCTACCGCCGAACATCAGTTCGGCAGCGTCACGACGGCGCACGTCCGCCAGGCCCAAGCAACTATGGAAACAGGATGTTCCATGATATCTTAACTTTTACACACCAGCCAGTGACGAACGCCAGTTCGCCAAGCAACACGATGTTGCACTACCATTCCAACCAGAAGCCGATTGAAGGGATTATGCCGAAGAAGGCTTTTTGTTCGGTCACGATGGTATAATTGGTGTTATAAGAATAACCGGTAACCTGCAGGTCGTTGTAAACATTCTGAGCCTCCGCATAGAAACCGTATGGGAGATGGAACATCTCCCCCCTGTATTCCAATTTAAGGTTCAGGGTATGATAATCAGGAAGCTTTGCCGAGTTATAACCGGCAAAATTCGGAGTATAAGCCGTATTTGTTATAACATTAGAAACAATGTTTGTAATGACCGTATGAGAAGTGCCCCCTGTAATTGGCGTATAATACGCTCCTGATTGAAGGCTGAACACTCCGGTTAATGACCAGTGCTTGCTAATATTCCAGATTGCGGTGATATTCAGTTTATAATCTACCTGGTCGTCGCCTGTAAACCACTGATTTACCGGCGGATACGGTGTATTTACCGATGCCCCGGTCACACGGTTAGCGTCAACCATCTCCGAAATAAAATCGCTGCCAAGCCCGATCCAGCCATAAACAGGAAAATTACCGGGCTTCTGCATCCAGAAAATCTCATATCCATAGACCTTTTCCTGCTCCCCGGAAGTGACATAGGTCAGCTGAAAATTGCTGCTTACATTGAGGACATTCCGGTAATCTTTAAAATATCCCTCAACTGTAAGGGATGAAGATGGAAATACCTGCCACTGGTTCCCAATTACATATTGGTAGCATCCTGGAATATCAATATTGTTCCTGTTTGATTCAAGGCCCGAAACTACTGACGGAGCTGTCGGGAATTGGGACATATATCCCCAGGCACCATAAATTTTTTCTCCCTTTATAATTTCATACTGAACTGTAATGCGAGGGTCAAAAGAGGTTTTATTGACAAAATCGACATAATTCGCCCGTAGACCGCCGAGAATAGAAAGCCTATTATCGAAAAAATAAGCTTCATCTTCAAGAAAAGCCGAATAAATACCGAGATTCCCGTTATAACCGGAATCAATAAGATCTTTTGTTTCCTCCTGATGTGTAACCTGGTTTGTATAAAGTCTGTAAAACACATTTGTTGCAAATAAAGCTGGATAATAAATTATTTCTCCTCCCGGCCTGAGAACATTGTTGGGAAGGATGTTGATGTTAAGCATCGCTTTATAATGCATGTTATTGGCCGATGCATTATTATAAGAGCTCATTAAATTGGTTGTGTTGTTTGTAGTTGTATTGGTAAAATAAAATCCCTGGTAGGAATCGCTGTAGGTTCCCTGAATATATTGCTCCAGTGATAAATTATTGTCAAAGGTATGTTTCCAGTGAAGGTTAAGCGTTCCTTCCGGATTGTAGCTTTGAGCCGATAATGAAAGGGATTGAAAAGGGTTTCCGGTCCTGCCGGGTGTATTTGTAGTTGCGAAATATATTTTTGTAGGTTCGTCTGAATATAACCAGATCAGCTGAAGTAGGTCATTTTTATCCTTATATTGAATTTTGCCCTGTGAATCAAGATAGTATGGAAGTGAGATTGTCGTAGTTTCGATTCCCGGCTGGGTAAGATTTAGTAGAAGCATGCCTTCAAGGTCGTATTGAGTCCTCCGGATACCTCCGGCAAAACTCCATTTACCGTCTTTAGTAGCGCCGTTTAATGTAAGATATGTGTTCAGAAGGCCGATATCAAGCTTCCCATGGAATCCCTCATTACCGTCTATAAGGCTTACATCCAGCAGGCTGGACATAGCCTGGCCGTATTGCGGCGGAATGACGCCTTTATAAAGTGTCATCTCTTTCACCATATCTTCGATAAAAACCGAATCGGGAAAAAGTGTATGATAGGGATGATCAATCAATGTGCCGTCCATCAGTGCCATATTTTCGAGGCCTGTCCCGCCCCGGACTGAAATGCCGGAAAAATCACGATTCCCACCGAAAGATCCCCCCCCGGCTGTCCTGGTATTAGCCTGCTGTACACCGGGCATCTGGAGCAGTGTGCTGACTGGGTCTCCCGTAATAGATGTATCAACCTTCTCCTGGGTTTCC
Organism: uncultured Spirochaetota bacterium; assembly: GCA_963783575.1. Taxonomy (GTDB): domain Bacteria; phylum Spirochaetota; class Brevinematia; order Brevinematales; family JAOACQ01; genus CAWEAK01. The sequence goes on from CAWAOD010000016.1 coordinate 148,653, forward strand.
TTATCGATCACGTTTTTAGAAACGCTGCCTTTATCTTTTTCGCCTACAACCTCAACTTCACCCAGAAATGCAGAACTTTGCGGGGTCAAATAAAATGTAAGATTTTGATTTTTTTGAAGCATTATTTCCCGGGATTCAACATAAAACCCGACACATCTGATTTCTACGGTATATGCTTCCTTTCCCAGATCTTCGAATAAAAAACTTCCGTCATTCTCAAGCTGAATATTATCAATCATATTAGTTCCCTTTTTTAAAAAAGCAAAGCCTGTGGTAATTATATCTTTGGTGTCGCGGTTCAATACCTTGCCTTTTATTTGAAAACCTGAACTTTGGACGTAAGCTGATTGATTGGTCGTATTCTGTGCGTACTCAAAGCTTGAAAACCATATAAAAAGAAAAATAATAATTAAACCTTTGATTTTACTAATAAATTTCCCATAAGTAATAAACCTGATTTTATTTTTTATACGGAAACCTTTAATAAAATCAGTAAAATAATTTATAATACCAGTCGGCATAATAAACTTCCTCACAGCCGTATGGAAACTCCTTCGTTTTTCTTTCCGGCAAAAAACCGCTAATATTTAAAGTCCGGAAAGTGATAAAAAGATGCATTCTAACCTAAAACCTGTTTCTGTTGAGAGAAAAAAAGTCGTATACTAATAAAAATGTAATTCCTTATTTTATCATTATTAATTTTCGAATTAATAAAAATTAAAGTTGTAAACTTATAGCTTATTGTTATTGAATTATGAGAAATTTCACCAAAAATTGAATAAAATAGTATTCTTCCCAGGACTATCCCATAGAGATATAATTAATTGAAATTTCACTAATGGTGCAACATTTTGCCTCTTTTGAAAGTCCATACACTCACATAACTATTGTAATACGAACAAAACATCTTGTCAAGACCATTTTTTGTTGAGTACAACTAAGAGTAACTTTTTTGAGATAGCAACTCCGCCATCTGGAAGACGCCATTCCAGGAAGGGCAAACAACCTTAGCGCTAATTTTGATCAATTTTTCCCGAGTTGTCATCGTCCGGTACTGCAAAGTCTTAAGCAGCAGAGTCTGCTTTATGAAAGAATAAAGAGCTGTAGCCGAAAATAGTTACCGATGAAGTAATGGCATGATTATCTCATTCATTTCATAGTATTCTTACCTTCTTTGAAATACTGTTCAGCAGTGAATGGTTGTAAAAATGAATGTGATTTTATTGTTTATACCGAATTATTCTTTTGGCCTGATGAACTTTTAGTAACCTTAATTTTCATATCACTGTCTTTAGGCATTATATAAAGCCTTTCTTTGCATTGAACTTATCCAAATTTTTTCTATTGGGGCATGTTTGAGTTTTCAGCAAAATATTTTAAATACCTCTGATCTTAACTCTAATGATTCAATCGAGAATTTCTAATATTCAGAAATAAAGAAAAAAATGAATGAAAAAGTCTCTTAATGAAGTAACACTTCAATAAAGTAATTGCTGTTTACATAATATTATATAATCAAAGGGATCAAAACCACTTATTTCTTTAGTCTAAAGACAGTGATCATCACTCATTCAATTCCAGGCTAATATTCTCAAAGTAGGTTTCGGAAGTTACAGTAACGGAAAAAGCCGAAATAAGTGTTAAAATCTTCTGTATAACGGGGATGCCTTGAAGCGTTAAATAAGTGATTTTTATCTCATAGGGATAATCCGTTTCATTGCCTTGATAAATAATCCCATCTATCGCTTTGAGCCCTTTATTATAGATTATGGTTAAAACCTTTTTTTCATTAATTTTATCTGCTTTCACAATTCCGCTAAATACAATATGACTATCCGTTTCACTTTCAGCCTTCAGCCGGTAACGGTTCAAAAAAGTAGCAAAATATAAATCTCCCATCTGTACAGGTTCTCCCGACACAGGCTTTTTTACGCCGTTAATCAGGGTATCCCCGTTTGTTCTGATAATGATTACGACCCTCGAAGGAGAATCGATCCGATAGAGGGTGCCGTCATTCACAGAATATGAGAAAAAACCTTTCTGGTTAAGCACCTGTCCGGTTCCGGAAGTTTTGATAACAACATCTGCGTTTAAAGATTTAATCTTTCTCGAATAATACCGCAGATCCTGCATTACCTGTTCACCGGAATAAGAAAATAAAATAGCCGGGAATATTGTTAAAACTATATACAAAACAATATTTTTATAAGTCATAACTCTCTCCTTCTCCATGTCCTTCAACATGCGTGCCGCTTGATCCGGGTATGATTCCCCGCAGTTTACGGAGTTTACCCCGAGCGAGCCGAGGGGCTACCTGTCAAGTTGGCTTCCTGCTATTCTACATTTATAATACCCCGCATCTTACTGCGGGGAGAGTTTATTAAATGCGCCGCCTTCTATATCTCCTATTTATTCTCTACCTTCTTCCCAGTCATCATCATTCCTTTTACCGGTCACATCCTCATAAATCCTGAGTTCATCCAGGTAGAAATATTCCTTTGGGTTGAACGAGTCAGTTTCACTGAATCCAAAGTATAGTTTTCCATTTTTATCCGAATAAACGGACTGATTTGTCCTGGTAAAAAAGGTTTGCTTTAAAATATCATCAATGTAAAATTGAATATAGGGTGTATTGCCGGAAGAAGATAAATCGTAATTCACCCTGATCCTGTGCCAGTTTTGATGGTGATCATCATCATGATCTTTCCCATCTTTATCATCTGCTCCGTCATCATTGTTTGTCAAATAATAATTTGTCTGGCCCAGACCAATTGAAATACCGTACCTGGGATCCAGGTAAATGCTGAAGAGGGAAGTGGTATCACTCCTTATCTCAAACAGGGTCATTCTGGCCGACGGTTTCATGCTGTTATCCGGGAGATTATCCTGCATCATAAACTCAATCGAGGATTTGACCGGATTTATCAATTCATTGGTAGCCATACCGTAGATAATACCGGGTGAATAATCCTTATGCGCCGTAATCCCAAGGTAATGGTCGCTGAATATATAATAGGGCTCATTGGTAAGGTTCGGTTCCCACTTCCAGTCCTTTCCATAAGGAACATATGAACAATCGTAATATTCAAAGCCGGAATAGAGCAGGAGGGTTTGTTCATAATCCTTAACAATATTGAATGCAACCTGGTTGGTCGAATGGTTCCCGGCTTCGTCTTCAGCATAAACCAATAACTGGTAATTTCCTGAATTGGTAATAATCCAGTTGGTATAAAGGATCCATTTTTCATCGCTTTTTTTCAGGTATTCTTCAAATACAGGTTTTACCGTAAAATCATCTTTTACCGAAACCACCGGAGAAACGGATAAATAATTGTGTTTATCGATGACATTAATGATATTGATCTTCGGAGGTTTCTTGTCGATAACAAATTCCCTGTAAACCGAAGCGATGTTGGTGTAAATGTCCTCGGCATAAATGTTAAGAATGTGATTCCCTTCCGTATTTATTATAGCGGTTGCTTGTCCATTCATCAAACCATACAGCTTCCCATCTATGGAGACTGTCGTATTGGACAGCGATAGATTCGGGTCATCGATCTGGACAGTTAAGTATATATCATTGCTATAATACTTCTTTTCGGTTAATCCGCTTACCGAGATTGAAGGAGGTGTGGTATCATGGAGAAGGAATTCCTTAACAACATCCGTCTCATTTCCGGCTTTGTCCACAGCTCTGACAGAGAAGATATAACTGCCGGCCATTGTTATTTTCACCGAATTCGCCGTTAAAGGCATACCGTTTAAAAACGCCTCTGTTTCCGAGATATTTTCATCCAAAACGGCATAGCTGAATTCAACCGGCTTAAAGAATTCCTCAGAATCCAGGCCTGTGACCGTAATCACCGGTTTTGTCTTATCAATAACAAATGACAGGTTTACCCGGTTTGTATGATTGACAACATCCCAGGCGGCCGCCTCAATCCGGTGGATACCTTCGTTGGTTACCATGCAGAGGCCGTTTCCATTGGTTTTTTGATCTATGACGATCAAACTCCCTGACAGATTAGCGTCCGCTGCGAACATATTTACTGAGACATCCGTATTATAGTACTTATTATTAATCGCGCCGTCGATTTGTATCGCAGGCGCAGTTTTGTCTATTATAAATTCCTTTTCTGTTTCGCTGCAATTGCTAAATATATCTCCGGCATAGACTGCCAGGTGGTGGGTTCCTTCCTGAGTAACGGCCGTGACGAATGTTGTCCCGTTAAGAATATTGGTTTTTCCGTCTATCACAGCGCAGCACGCGCTTCCCGACAGATTTGCATCGGATACCCTGATTGAAAGGTTAACATCATTTCCGTAATATTTTCCGTTATCAAGCCCCGAAATGGTAATCTCCGGAGGTATGGAATCGATCACGATGAAATTTTTCGTTAAGACGGCTTCATTGCCCGCCTTATCCTGGGCATCGATCGTAAGGGTGTAATTTCCGGCTTTCGTTACGGAATAAATGTTTGTCGATAAAACCTGGTTATTTAATGCGGCGGTTATTGCTGAGAGATTATCATCGGCCGCCGTATAACCTAATTGCACGGTATTGGAATAAACGGTTGCTTCCAAACCTGTGACCGTAATCACCGGTTTTGTCTTATCAATAACAAATGACAGGTTTACCCGGTTTGTATGATTGACAACATCCCAGGCGGCCGCCTCAATCCGGTGGATACCTTCGTTGGTTACCATGCAGAGGCCGTTTCCATTGGTTTTTTGATCTATGACGATCAAACTCCCTGACAGATTAGCGTCCGCTGCGAACATATTTACTGAGACATCCGTATTATAGTACTTATTATTCACCGCACCGTCGATTTGTATTGCAGGCGCAGTTTTGTCTATTATAAATTCCTTTTCTGTTTCGCTGCAATTACTAAATATATCTCCGGCATAGACCGCCAGGTGGTGGGTTCCTTCCTGAGTAACGGCCGTGACGAATGTTGTCCCGTTAAGAATATTGGTCTTTCCGTCTATCACAGCGCAGCACGTGCTTCCCGACAGATTTGCATCGGATACCCTGATTGACAGGTTAACATCATTTCCGTAATATTTCCCGTTATCAAGCCCCGAAATGGTAATCTCCGGAGGTATGGAATCGATCACGATGAAATTTTTCGTTAAGACGGCTTCATTGCCCGCCTTATCCTGGGCATCGATCGTAAGGGTGTAATTTCCGGCTTTCGTTATGGAATAAATGTTTGTCGATAAAACCTGGTTATTTAATGCGGCGGTTATTGCTGAGAGATTATCATCGGCTGCCGTATAACCTAATTGCACGGCATTGGAATAAACGGTTGCATCCAAACCTGTGACCGTAATAACCGGTTTTGTCTTATCGATAACAAAAGAGAGGCTTGCCGTATTAGTATGATTTACTTTATCCCAGGCAATTGCCAGAATTTGCTGTTTTCCGGACCCCGATACGGTGAACTGACCTGTCGGGACGGTTATTCCATTTAAATAAACGGAACTTCCAGCCGGGTTGTCTTCAAGGATATTAACGGATATTGTTTTATCCGAATTATAAAAATTTCCTTCCTCGGCACCAGTAATCCCTATAACAGGAGCTGTCCGGTCTATTACGAATATCCTGTCGATGACGGTTGTATTACTGTAAGAGTCCTCTGCATGAATGAGCAAATGATGAGAACCTTCCAGGTTAATATTGGTGGAAAACGGAATGCTGGTAAGATAATAGATTTTACCGTCTATTGAAGCATAAGTGGCGCTTTCCAGGAGATTTTCATCCCAGACTGAAATGCTTAAACTTATGTCATTGCTGTAATATTGATCCGGTTTTAAACCTTTTAATGTTACGACAGGGGCGATATTGTCGCTCCCGCCGGTATTTACGGTGAATGTTTTAAAGTATTCACTTGAATTTCCGGCTTTATCGACCGCTTTAACCGACAGATTGTAACTGCCGCTTGCACTGATTTTGTAATGGTTCGTACCTAGAGCCTGGCCGTTAAGCTGTGCATCGACTTTATCCAGATTAACATCGGAAACCAGGTATCCGAATTCAACCGAGCTTGTGTAATTTGTTTCAGATAATCCTGAAACGTCTATCTCAGGCTTAGTCTTATCAATAGTAAATGTAAATAATACGCTGTTAGTATTCATGAAAGTATCACTTGCGGTCACTTCAAGGGTATGAACACCTTCGGCCGAAACCGTAAATGAATTTGTTTCAATAATAGCGCTGTCCATAACAACCCGGCTTGAATCAAGGTGCGCATCCGTTGATTTCACAGTAATTACAGCATTATTGCTGTAATAATGAGCATCTTCAATTCCCGTAACGCTTATGACTGGAGCGTTCGTATCTATTACGATAGCAAGAGGCGGAATTTTCCCTCCGTCGTTAGTAGTATCGCACACTTCGATGAAGAGGTAATAGGGTTTACTGAAATTCCCGCTGAACCGTTCATTCGTCCCATATTCTTCACGGTATAGATACCCATTATTGGCATTGTCCTCCGATATTGCGGCAATAAAGTAAAATCCCTTCTTTAATTCAACCGGTTTCTCAAAGCCGCTGTAAACAAAATCTTTATCAAGTATATCCTTGTCCCACCTGAACCCGGTGATATCCTGCACATCATAGTCGAAATCATGCCATCTCCATCTCCAGGCGTCATTGACAACATCTCTGTAATGGGACTCATCCACTTTTGCAATATCATACCAAACCTTTCTGATTCCGGAAGATACACCATTCACGGCAGGGTCTTCTCCGCTCATAAGGAGGATCGAGTTGGTCAAAGTTTTAAATACGTTATTCGTCAATTTACCATTGCCGATGGTGAAATTGATCACGGGTTTTGTGCTGTCCGCCAGACCTATTCCGGAATCTTGCCTGAAATTTCCCTTGCCGTCTTTATACTCGGCTTTAACCAGATATATTCCGTCATTTAATCTTTCAGTACTGCCATAATGTGGGGTTTCACCGATATATTCCCACAGTTCACTCCGTTTGTTGTAATTCCTGTCATTATACAGGCCTAACCAGTCTTCAGGTACGAAGGAAAGCTTGGTGCTGTCAAGCGGCAGGTAATCCAGCTTTTTCTTTGCCCTTTCGTCCGAATGAAATTTGACATCGAAAGGTATAGCTTGACTGTAGAAATTTGTTGCCGGCCTGACTATTTCGATCAGGTCATCCAGGGTATTGGTGATGGTCATCCAGTTACCTGGCATTCCGTAATCGCTCCATGCCCTTACTTTAGCGGTTATATTAAGTGCCTGGCCGGCTGTCAATTTGATATTGCTCAATATTGTATGGTTGGCGGAAATATTTTGAACCTGCCCGGAAACCGAGAATTCATAATTCCCGGCAGGCACATTATTCAAGTCCTTCCATTCATAAATTATATTCGTATGATTCAATACCAGGCTTGTAAAGTTCGTAATACCCGGTTCACTGTTATTGATTTTAACTGTATAATAATGAATATCCTCATTGTTCCCGATTTTATCTATTGCCCGGAAACTGAAATCGTGGAGTCCATCATCAATGAATTTAAGCGGTACGGTATAAGTTATCCATTCATCATTGTCGATGCGGTACTCTATCTTGTCAACTCCCGAAACGTAACCGTCGTATTCACCCATATCATCCTTTGCATCGAGCACAATCGTTACATTGGAATTCGCCAGTATCATACTTCCGTTAGTGGTAAAATCACCACGGAGTGCTATCCAGCTTACGGGCGGCGTTGTGTCGGGAAGCGGGATGTTTACATAGTCTGTTACAGCGCTTTCGTTACTAACCAGATCCATAGCATTGAAAACAATTTCATACAATCCTTTGCTGTAAATCCCCAGGTCACTGAAAGAAATCCCGTTACCGTTTGTGTAATATGTATAAAAATTTGTTTCGATAAAAATATTATTGCTGATGCCCCTTATGGACAGTATAATTCTCTCAATGCCGCTGTCTTCCTTAATATCCGCGTTAAACCGGTTCGCCGGTGAAATATATTTTTCACCCATAATGTTCATGGGTTCTATCAAATTCGATGTGTAAACGACCTTTAAAACAGGAGCTATACCGTCAATAAATATGTCCATTGAATTTGTAGCCCAGTTGTCCACATCATCCACACCGGCATCGTAAAGGGTATAAAATCCGTTTGTGTAACCGTAAAAAGGTATGACATCGCCTTTGGTATAATCTTTCAGAACAGGCTCCGTACCTCTCGGTACTATGCTATAGTATAAGCCTTTCAAATCCGGATCATCGGAATAAATTGAAACGCCCGCGTTTGTACTTACAAAGAAGCTGTATTTTGTTAAGTTTGTTTGTGTATGAGCCGGTATATTTTCGATATTGGTTGTGACGGTGAAATTGAGATTTGAAATACTGCCGGGGTCGAGGCCTGATAAATCAGGAAGATTGGTGAAGTAAGTTCCGCCCAAATATATGTTATAGTTTGTACTGGAGTAGGCCGCAATGTTTGTGACGGTAAAATCGAACTTGAGTGACTGGCTGCCGCTGAAAGTCTGGTTCACAAGGGGAGGAGTATTATCCACCAGAAGATTGGTCGTAAATATGGCGGTATTCGATGCGCTGTCAACAAGCTTAAACTCTAATATTTTCATTCCATCATAATCAGCCGTATAAACATAATTCTGATTCAGCTGGTTCGTGTCTGTCCGGTTCGTTTCGGAACTGCACATCCAGTTTCCATCGTAAATGGAATAAATTGAGCGGTCCAACCGGTAATTATCGCTGTAGTTTAAAGATATAACGCTATGGTTGACCGAGGGGCTGTTCTGCGAAATCTTAACGGCAGAGAGCGTAACGTCATTGATTTGCGGAGGCATACTGTCTATTGTGATTGTAAAATCATAATTCGTGATGTTTCCGGTAAAATCACAAACGGATAATCTTGCGTTGTATGTTCCATCGCTGAAATATGAACCGTCTTTTTGCTTACCGTCCCAGGAAAGTGTTATGTCTCCTTGCGTATTAGTCGAACAAAGCATTTCCTGATAACCGTTACCGGGTCCTTCAATCGACAAATGGCTCACCACCAGGTTGGTGATATCATTTGCGTCATTTACCGCGTTATATTCCATAAAAATCCGGCTGATGCCAGGGGAGAGCGTCCTGGAGATGCTTTTTACAGCCAGGGCAGGCGGATATATATCGTTCCTGACTTTGACAACCCCGGAATATGAAATGGATCCATTACTTACACTGTCGATCGCCGTTACTTTCAACCGGTAATCGCCCTGGAGCAGGGGTACGCCGCCCACTTTGCCGTCCCAGTAATAATCCCAGGCATTATCAGAAATACCATTGGAAGCGATGACTGCGGTTTGATAAACACCGGCATAATTGGTCCCTTCTATCTCCACTTTTTGTACCCTGATTTTTTCATCATTGGTTATTTTAATCCAGAGAAGAGAATTTTCCATCGTAGAAGAATAGATTTCCGGCTGCGCTTCAACATAAATAAAGGGCGGAGTCCTGTCTACAATAACATTAGTTGTAAAAATAGATGTATTGCCAGCAGCATCCAAAGACTGAATCCGTATGGTATTAGTGCCTTCAGGAAGTAAATCGCTGTTTATTATTATATTTGTAGTCCCGGATTTATCAATAAATCCTCCCGCCTTCTCTGAATCTGAAGATAGCGTATAATTTATGCTATGAGTGTCGGAAACCGTGAATTCGATTTGCATCAACCCCTTCACCTTCAAATCGCCGGGGAAGGCTGTTCCAAAGGTATTGTTACCATCTATCCGGTTTAGCTGAACTGCAGGCGGTGTGTTATCAATGTCGAGCGGAAGAGATGTCCGATTGATGTTACCGGCCTTATCGGAGGCCTCAAGTATAAATTCGAATGTCCCGTTCAGCATTGCTTTTGCCGTGTCAAACGAGCAAACGTATCTATCGATAAAACTGCTATCCATCAGATTACTTGTAATAGTTATCTCTGTGCCGTTTGTATAATAAATCCTGTATTTCAACGGATTCTGGTCATTAATAGTAACATAAAAATCAATATTTCCGGCTAATACCGCATCATTTCTGTCCGGCCTGAAAGATAAAGCCGGCACTATGTTGTCAATAATTACCTTTCTGTAATCGGAGGAAATATTCCCTGCCCAGTCTTCGGCATTCAGGGTTATGGTATGTTCGCCATCCGGAACCTTACCGGAGGTTGTATCGATATCTGCGGTTACAGCGTTGGAATTATTATTTAAAATCCCGGATTGTACAATCTCTCCATCCAGCAGTATATTCCAGGATTTTGGGTAATTATCAAGAATATTTCCTTTGAGTGTAAATGTTCCGCCGCATACCCCGTTGTTATCGGGGCTTGTAATCACCGTCAAAGGCGGTTCCCTATCGACAATAATGGAAATATTGGTCGTATTGGTATTGCCCGCTATGTCTGCAGCCTGAATGATTAATGTGTATTGCCCGTTATCGTTCAAACCGGTAAAATCATTCTCAAAATCGATGCTAAACCGGTTTGTGGCAAGATTTTCGCCGGTGTATTTTTGATAACGGCCGCTGCCGTTTATTCCAATCTCGTAGTAAGCCAGGCTGTCGTTATCGCTTAAGTCCGCCGAAACCCGGAGCTTGTTCTGGATACCGCCGGTTATTATGTTCCTGATTTCCGGCGGGTTGTTGTCCACCATAAACGGCTGGTCGATTATGTTTGTGTTTCCCGCTTTGTCGAATGCAATGAGCCGCATTGTATAAAGGCCGTTAAGATTAGCGCAGTTCCATGCTACCGTACCTGAATAATCCGGGATCAACCCCGAAATGTTTTGTATCAGGTTAAATTTGCCGTCTTGATCTATCCAGCCGGCCTGAGCCCCGTCAATATTAGCGTCCTGGATCACCACAGGTATTCTGGAAACCGCCGTTAAAGACGAAAGCCTTCCATTACCGGCAATGATATCCGCGAAAGGCTTCGCGTTATCCACAAGAAATTTTAGTGTTTTTTCATTAGTATTTCCGGCTATGTCATATGCGGTGAGCCTCAGCTCAAAGCCGTCCGCGGGGGCCAGAGGCGCAGACGTGTTGACGCCGTATGTATCGTAAGCCCCGATCTGCCCGGATTCAATGGGATTGTTCCCCTTTGCTATCCTTTCTTCAATGCCAGTCTGATCATTTTTCAGGTAGAGTTCATAACCGGTGAGATGCTCGTCTTGAATTCCTCCGGAAATGTCCAGCATTCCCCGCACAATCTGGTTCTGTCCCGGATTGGCGATGGTCAGGGACGGCAGAATGTTGTCTACAGTAAAACTGACAGCTCTCTTGACAGTAAAGGTCTTGCCCGCACAGTTCGCGGTAAATTCGAGCGTGTGATCGCCGTTTGTGAGATTAACCGGCTGATATGTATATAAGTCGGTTCCCTGGGAGGAATAAACATAATTATATACATCAGTGCCGTCCAGTTTTACATTCACCGAGCAGTTTGCAACATGATAGAAACTGATTGCTAAACTGCCAGCGGAAGAAACGATCATGTTTTCCACTTTACTGATTTTGAAAATCAAATCTTCATTGTTCTCTACTTTAAACGGTATGCGGACCTGGTTCGTATTGCTCACAGAGTCCACTGCATTTATTATCAGTTCAGAATCACCAGACAGCCCTAGCGTGTCAAACTGGGCTAGGAGGCTGTTACTAACGGTCGAGTTTATACCATCTGCCGCCGGATAACTGGTTCCCCCGTTCGCAATTGTTATGCTGTAAGCCGATAAATGTTTGTCGCTGATGGTTCCGAGGATATCTATCATGTCGCTGACGATGGAATTTGATAATGGATAGCTTATTACTATGTCAGGATTAATATCGTCGATCTCAAGCGGCGTCACTTTAACGTTCTTATTATATGCTTCATCACGGGTATAAACTTTCGAGAAATATGTGCCGTCCGGCATGATCCTGCCGGTGTTCACATTCCTGCCATCCCAGGCGTCGACATATTCGTCTCCCGCCGCTGTAGGCTCATCGCTTCTGTATGTATGAAGGATGATATCGCCAAGGCTCTTCGCGCAGACATCGAACCAGCCGTTTTTACGGCCGTTTTCATTATTCGATACGGAGGTAGTTATGTTGGATACATAAAGGTTTGATGCTGAAAAGTGTTGTGAGCCGGTGCCATAAGTATATAGATCGATGCTCCAGTTTGTCATCTGGATTAAAGTCCCATCGAATGAAGCCGGATAAGCATATTCCTTAAAAATATCCTCCTTATTTCCGTCACCGCTAAAGCTGAAGGAGACACCATGGTTTTCAACATTTATATCGGAGGTTGTGAAATCCTCCCGGTAAGTGTTCGAAATGGTAAAGCCGGTTAAATATCCCAGAGAATTTGTATTTGTCGCCGTAAAAACAATCGTGTTCTGTGCGCACGATAAATCAAAACCGGTGAAATAGCCGTTGACGGGTTTTAAATTTAAGCTGTTGAAAAGACTCGGATAATGATCTTCATCAAAGATTGTGGGCTTTAATGCAGACAAATTAGTGGAGATTTGAACACGGTTTGTTATATTTTTAACTACATATGAATAATTATTTTCATTAACTACCTGGGCAAATACATACCATTGATTCGGTGGATTAGATGAATTGACCGTAGCCGTTGATGAACCGTTTAAAATATTATTATCGGGAAGCTGACTCCCTTGATAGAATTTTACAGTTACTTTGTTGCTATTATCTACGGTATATGATATTGTAATATTTCCATTGTTTATATCTCCTGGCGGAATATTAATAATATCGGATAATTTACCCAGTAAGGCTGCATTGGTGGAGGTCAATCCATACATTACATGCGAATAGGAACTCAGATCCTTTAAATAACTTATTTCACTGTCACTTAATGCCCGATTAAAAATACGAACATCATCTATTGCCCCTTTAAACAAAAAATTAACTTCATCCTGCTTTGCGCCGATTCTCAATTTATATTGTGTATTATATTTTAATATACTTTGTCCATTTGATGTAGCAACTAATGAATTATTTACATATAATTTCAACCTTTGATAATCCGGAGCCGTCCCGTCATATGCCAGGACGACAAAATACCATTGATTAAAATCGGAAACATTCGGGTTAATAACAAGAGTTCCGCCTTGATAGAATCCGCCGCAAACTTGACCTTGGAATTTTTTATCATTATTATCATTATAAAATAGCTTCATAACATCATATTCCGTCCCACCATCATACTGTGAAATAATTGTATATTGCTTTGTACCGGAAACAGACCCGGTAGGCTTAACCCAGGCCGAATAGGTTAGGCCGGTTAGTCCTCCCATATTCAGCGGTGTCTGTACAAAAGAATTTATCCCGTTAAAATCGTACGCGCTGTTTAAATTTCCAAAACGGTCTGAAGTCAGAGCCGCATTATAAGCTGATCCATGATTGCCGTTACCGCTTGTATCATTCGCGTTTCCGTTAAAAAGATATTCACTGGTAAGACCTTTTACGTTAAAGGTTACCCATTCATTTGTAACCAGATAATTAGTTTGCTTTCCATAGGCCGTGAGAGTGAGATCGGCGGGTGTTACCCGGTAGTATATCCCGCTTCCCTTTGCCGTATAGCCGTAAGGGAAGACATCTCCCTCGATGTTATGCGTGACAAAGGCTGTTTCTGTTGTAACTGTCTGGTTGGTGACCGTTACATCATCGAAGAAACCGGTGCTCTCTCCCGGTGAGAAGATGGTGTTGCCGGCAGCGGCTGCCGGTAATACGGGAGGGGTTGTGTCTACTGTGCATTCCATAGAAACCGGTTGCGATTTGTTTCCCGCGAGATCGAAACAGGTTTCCTGTATCCGGTATATGCCATCAGGAACTAATCGCCCGGTATCATCTTTTCCGTCCCAGGTATTTGTTATCGCTGCAAAGCCAACACAATTTGTTTCTATGGTCCGGACTATTGTTTCTCCGTCCTGTTTAAATATTTCATATCTTACAAAAAGGACCGGACTTATATCATCAGTCACTGTAGTAATGACCGGCAGTTCATCCCGCATCTGATCACCGTTAGGTGAGAAAGGATCATCATATTTTGCCAGAAGAATGCTTACAGGATTCACACTGTCAACAATGATCTTGTCTTTCCGACTGAAAACGTTTCCACTGGGGTCTTCAAGGGTTATCTGAAGTTCATAACTGCCGTCTGTGGCAAAATCGCCGTTATCCATCCTTCCATCCCATTCAAATGTTTGCTCGGTGTTGTTTGAAAGAATTCCCTGGAAAATATTCCGGACGATCATTCCATACATACGAATTGAAATATCAGCGTTGATGCTGTCCGAATCCACAGCTTTCATCTTAAATACAGCTTTTTGTATACCGCCGGGGTTCTGCGGTGAAATATAGCTGTTCAATAGGTTGAATTTATAAAGAGCGGGTGAAATATTATCTACAAGAATCTTTTGAACCTGTGAAGACTGCATCAGGTTGCCTGCTTCATCCGAAGCCTCAACCTTTGCGTAGTATGTTCCGTCTGGAACATACTGGCCGTTGCTATCCATGCCGTACCAGTAAACTTCATTTGTAAGTTCCAATTGATAAGGTTTAAGAACGGCTACTTCACTGCCATACTTATCAATAATCCGGACCGAGCTGTCCGGGATAGATGTTATATCGTCCGTAACCGCATACTGCATCTGGATGATTCCGACTTTATTCGCGGTATAACCGATCCGGTTAGTGGACAGTGTCAGGAAAACTACTCCCGGTTCGTTATTATCGACAATTGCCTCAATATTTCCGGCTTTAACGGCGCTCCGGTTGCCATTTTTGTCCGATACTGAAAGCAGGGCCTGATACTGTCCTCTATATACCGGCCGGTTATTAAGCGTCCCGTCCCATTCAATCCGGTTCATTCCTGCATAAACCGAGTAATTTGATAATATTAAACCCAGTATACCATTATTATTGGCCAGTAGAATATCAGCGAACCCGTCTTCCGATGTAAAGAAGCTGAAGCTGGTTCTGATTTTTCCGGCGATGAACTTTTGAGGGTTCGCAACGGGTTCCGTGATAGCCGGAGCGGTCCGGTCGATTATTATCCGGATATTCTTTGTAAGGCCTTTATTCCCGGCTTCGTCTTCATAATGAATACGCAGGGTATATTCCCCGTCCGGCAGGGGGTTGAAAGTGCTATCATATGACGGCAGGGCGAATTCATCATCTTTTTTATAATCACTAATGTTCATTCCGTTAACAAAACTGCCGTCGGCGGCATAAACCTCTATGTTTATCATTACAGGTTTCGTGGCTGTGAAATGGAGCTTCGTTTCACCTGTTTGATTCACGAGGCAGCTATCGCTATCCGTCTTCAGTTCCGGCGGAACCGTATCTATGATAAAACTCTGCACCAATCCCTCGTTTACATTTCCAATCCTGTCCACCGTTGAAAAGCGGTAGTCGTAGCCACCGTCCGGGAAGACTTTCCCGTTATTATCCATGCAGTCCCAGGTGATTGTATTTGAAACTTGCGTCTGGCTGTCTATACCGTCAACAGAATCGGCAGATAGAGTTTCCGAATAAAGGGTATTCCCTTTTCGGTCATATAATTCAAACCGGACATCGCTGTCCTTTGATAAACCGTAATCGGCGGTGAACAGGTCTTTATTCCCGTCTCCATTCGGAGAAATATATTTTGAGGCGTTAAAATAATCTATTTTCGCACCGGCGCTGTCCTGGAGCACGATAATCCGGTCAACCGGGGAATTTTCCGAATCATATTTCACCGCTACATAATTCGTTCCTTCATTCAAAATAATATTTGTGAAAATGAACCACCCGGCTGGATATATGTTTGTCGTAATTGTATTGTTATTGTCCGCGGTACAGTTTGTGAGCTGCTGCCCGGAATCTCCCAGGATGCCGCTTTTACCGATAGACCGGCCCTGGCTCTGGCTGTTTATTCTCTGATCCGTGCTAACAAAACAGACCGCATTCGTAGGTATACCGCTTCCTTTCGCGGCGATCCCGGCTATTGAGATATTGGTTTGTTTTGTATAGTATAAGGATTCCTTATTTTTATCATTTAGAAATGTTTGATCTGCCGGCAAAATATCCAGATCCCGGATTAAATCCCGGCGTATCTGAGGGGCCGGCAGGTTGAAATTGGTGCCGTTCAAAACAAAGAAGTACGAGAAGTGCGACGCGCTCGCCGTAAGCTGTATAATATTGAATTTCTCCGGCCTCTGTGTATTTGTCTGGATGCTTGAGTCTACACTGCTTGTGTCCCAGGACAGGTAAAGCACGGTTGTATTCAGCGCTTCTATCCCGTTTTCTGAGATTGTATAAATGGCGGGGCTGCTGTTTATCATTCCGAATTGATTGGCTTCCTCCCAGGTATATTTTACGGTAATTCTCGGCCAATCGGCAGGATTATCGCCGAATTGATATGGCGAAGGCTCCATCTTAAGAATAGGTCCGATTGGAGAAATGTCGGGCAGTTTGGTTCCGATTTCACTCTCTTTCAATTCATCCAATCCCATTGGTGTTACATTTACAAGAGTGTTATCCGGTACACTTGCCGGTATAACAAGTTCCACCCGTTTGTATGGCGTTGAAGTTAAGAAATTGCCGGAGCCTGTATTCGGTTTCTTATATTCGCCGATGTCCACTACCTGCTTTGCATATTTTACTCCCTGATTATTATAAGCCTTGAGGAGAATTGTATACCTTCCGCTTAAACCGCGGACGTTCCAGTACGCGAGCGTGGCGTTGCTGATCACCTTCACGACGGGGACATTGGTAATAGACTGGAAATTATTCCCGTCATAGTAAAGAAGCTCATAAGCCGAATTTACGCTTCCCCTGATCTCGACTACTTTCTGGCCCTCCCTTCCAGGTTTCAGCGCGGCTAAAAAGTATCCGTTCGCGAAATTGGTTCCCGACTCTATTGTTACGTTCGAAACGCACAGGTCTTCATTTTTCTCGCCGTTAAGATAGTAGAACTCAATGTTATCGGCTTTGACAGAGTCTTTATCCACGATGAGCCAGGGATTGTTAATAACAATTCCGTTCGTTACCCAGAAGAGACCGTCATTACCTGTAGAATCCTGTTTCGGATAAGAATCTTTAAAGTTCAGCCTGATTGCTTTTCCGTCGAATTCCTTTCCGCAGATAACATTGGTCCCGCTGACAAGCGTATGGCCCGTCGGAGAGAGTCTTTCGTCACTGCTCATATACCAGAGGCCTGAGAAGGTGCGTCCGGTACAATTGATTGAACCGCCTGCGTCAACGCTGCTTGTAAACATAAGGGAATTGGCTTTGTTATAATCCTGGTTGGCCGCGTATTCGGGATCGAGGGGCTCTACTTTGTCAACAGCTATCCCTAAGTTATTCAGGTTAATGTTGCGTATATTGCCCTCAGGTCCGGATGTGTTTAAATTAAAATTAGCGAATAAACCTGTTTTATTAAAAGAATAATCGCCTTTTGAATTATCCAGCTCAATCACATCCGAAGCTGTTATGTAGGAGGCTCCGTATCCCCCGTAATTGATTTGAGAATTATTTGGATCAAGGAATGCATTATGCAGGGATGCAAAATATTTATCGTAACATCCGTCACCGTTGGTATTAAAATTATGGCTCTGGTTCCAATTCGCCACCTGATTAAGCGTAGCTGGAAAATCAATAACAATGTCGTTTTTATCATCGATATCTGTATGGGCAATATATGTGTGGGTATTAGGAATTTGAGTGAAATACACATTGTAAGCTTTATTTGCTTCCAGATTATCGCCTTCAAACCTGAAATTCACATGGTTTCTGGGTACAAACCCATTAAAATTTGCATTTTCATCATATTCATAGCAAAGGGCTTTCCCTTTGCTAACATTCGCATCGAAATCATTCGCCATCGATACATAATGGCTGATATAACCGTTTTTGCCTTGTATTCTCCAATTGTAATAATGCCTTGCACCGTCCTCTTCGATAACCGAACCCGAAATATCAAAATGAGTATAACTATCGTAAATTGGCCCTACATTATTTGTTTCAGTCTCGTCCGAATCTTTTAAAATTTTGTTATTTTGATCTTCTTGGTTCCCATAATAATATTTATTTTCAGAGGCCCATTGGCTGAAACGGTTGAGAACATTATTCATCATTGTATTCCCTCTTCGATTTGGATCGAATGTAAAATCGAAGTTACCGACAAGATGGGAATATTTATATCCTCCGACATCCCCCCATTCTCCCACATCAGTATTTTCCACCCTAAAATCTTCACCCGAAGCAGTTTTATGAACATTTTTCCCATTTACTGTTATATCATCCAGGCCGTACATTCCGCTCGGCCAGCATCCGACGGACCCGATCCGGTGATCGAACCAATCGCCGTTATCCCCGTTATCGATTTTATTATCGGCGCTGAAATGGATATGCTCCCCCGGGCCCATTACCTTTTCTATGCCTGCGCTGCCGGTGTCTTTTCTGTCATTCGCCGTCGATACGCTTCCCCAAAAAGATTTCTTGACTTCTCTCCTTGTAAAATCATATTTTCCTTCAACCTTCACATAAGCCGAGTCAAACCAGCGATAGGCTTCCGTCACGAAAGGCACGAAGGGATAACCTACCACGGCCTGGCTTCCTCTTGCATTTAACCTGTATGTGACTTTTAACGGTGGAAGGTATGCGCCCGTTACATTCTTTAAAACCCATTTAAAACGGGCGTCTCCATTTACGGCTACTACATTCTCATTGTTTGTGCTCTGCCCTTCAACGTTTAAAAGGGGGGAAAGCCCTCCGGATATTTCTTCGGGATTCAATGTAAATGGTATAAAGTTTGTTGCGGCGATATCGGGATGATCCGCGTCCCACGCCACGATCCTGAAATTGTAATTTCCTTTATCGAGAAATTCGGGAGAGCCGATTGAGTCTTTAACGCCATTATAGTTTACCTGGTTATAATAATTGCCGTTTACACTCGTGTTTTTCACAATTTCGCAAACATCCCTATTATTTGTATCCATTACAGTTATATCAACAAAGGCGCTCTTTGTTACCCTGAAAGACAGTGTTGTACAGTTTATTCCTGTACTAAAAGGATCAAAATTTGTGGATGAAAGACCGATATTTGTTATATCTATTCTGCTGTATACTTCCAAATTGTCAATGTTTTTTTTATCGAAACCCTTTCCATCCCTTCCTTCGGCGGTTAGAACCAGCCGGTAATTTCCGTCATTTACCAGTGATCCGTAAATATCCTTGCCGTCCCAGGTAAACGAAGGCGCCGGCCTGGCATTTTCAAGCCGGAATCCTATATTGTTTGAAAGGCTTCCCACAGAGGCCGAATAAGGATTATCATCCCCAAAGATGGATTCAAGAACAGGGTGCTTACCGTTATCATAATAAATAAAATTCGGGTCCGCCTGGTCATTTACAAGCAGTTCGAACCAGACTTCATCCGCGTCGGTGTTAAAAATAATTTCCCTCTGTCCCTTATGGGTATTGGTTATTACCGTACCTTTATTGGTAACGATATTATACTGCGAAGTTGCCGCTTCTTTTACCGAGTCGTCCGAGGCAACCGTGTAGGAAAAACTGAATTCATTTTCAGTACGATATGTGATCCCATGGTCCCTGGTCGAAATGGCGTTGTCTTTAAGTCCGCCGATGCCTTCCTCAGCCCTAACTCTTCCGCCAAACCGCATATCCGAAGAACCGGGGTTTGTCATAACGATATGCCAGCCCGCTTCGTCCTGGTAGACGTTAAAGCCCTCCGTCACATCCGGAGTCGGCTGAATATATGGCTTCCCGTTCAGATTATATTTCTTGCTATTGCAGACATTATTTGAATTTTGATCGTAAACACCGAAATTTACATCAGCGCTGGATACATTCTGCAGGGTTAATTTGTAATCTAATTTTACGCTGTTCTTTCCGTCCGCTATAAAATTCATTTTATCTACGCCCACTTCCTGAAGAATGACAGTCGAAACCGAATCATCAGTGGGAATTTCTATTGCGTTGGTAATTTTAATAAAACTTAAGTCCGCCCACTGGGCTCCTTTCAATTCCTGGAGAGAAGGCGCGGATGTGCTCGCAAGGAGTACCGACATGGGTTCTTCCCTTGCGACAAGAAGCAGGGTATAATCTCCATTCGTAAGCTTTGCTGTTTCAAGATACCCGAGCAGGGAATTCTCTTCCACGGAACGGAAGGATATGTTTGCCGTTTCCCCGGCTTTACGGTTGAGTTCCGGAACCCAGAGTGCCCCGTCTCCGTCGCTCCAGCCTTCACCGGTAAGAACGGAATGGTCCAATCCATCGGGCATGGTTTGATTACCGGGCTTGATATAGACTGCGTAGTTCATAAAATTCTGTTTATTGTCCCAGACCGGATCTTTCGCGATACCGGTTATGCCCACATTTCCCGATATGTTTGTAGAAATGACATTTCCGGAATCGTCATATCCTTTAGGCGATGTGATCAGTGGTTTGATTCCGCCTTTAACCAGTTCGGCATAACGGGTAGCCCTGTTACCATGAATATCATCAGCTTCGATGATGAAGTCATAAGTCCCGCATGGAAGCTCAACGCCGTTCGTTTTTCCATCCCAATTGAAGCTGTTCTCGCTTCCGTCGGCCTGGTTCATGCAGTTGCTGAATACAGCTACCGCTTCGTTCGCGT
This sequence comes from uncultured Spirochaetota bacterium, assembly GCA_963783575.1. Lineage (GTDB taxonomy): Bacteria > Spirochaetota > Brevinematia > Brevinematales > JAOACQ01 > CAWEAK01. The sequence goes on from CAWAOD010000016.1 coordinate 169,316, forward strand.
ACTTATCCAGAATGGTGATCTTTACATCGACTTTCCCCCGGTTGAGAGGGTAATCGTCATCTTCGGACAATTTATAATAAAGATTGGCAGTCCCATTGCTGCTCTGCATAATGAAAGGCATTGTATAAGCCTGATATATCACGGGGGCTTTCCGGTCTACTATTAGTGATGTTTCGCGCACCGGTCCAACATTCCCGGCCAGGTCGGCGGCCGCCATCATTACACGGTACTCGCCGTCTTCTATTCTCTGGAACGGGTCGTAGAAAGACCAGAGATTGGTCTGGGGAATTCCGAACTTTTCCTTCTCGATTAATGAACCGCTGTAATACCTTCTCCCGTCGTTTTTGTTCTCCAAAGTCATCCGGAAATAGCCTTCGTTGTTTGTAATCGTGCTGCCGGAATCGTTTAAGGTGAAGGAAACATGGTATAAATCTCCTTTTTCAGCCGTTATGGTTCCATCCAATTCAGATTGTTTAACTTCAAGTGCGGGAGGAACCGTATCGACAATGAAGTTTTTACTGTAAACGGAGCTGTTGCCGGCCTGGTCTACGGATGTTATGGTCACAGTGTGTACACCCTCGCCGGGGTTATAATTATTTGAGATATAAACATCAGGGCCTATAGAACAAAGGGTTTTGGCACGGACAACGCTTCCGTCTATTTTCATTTCCATACTGCCGAAGCATGGGTATAGGTGTGTCTTTCAGTTTGTAAGCGACCATCAATGTTTGATTATGGTTTACGATGCCGATATTTTCAATATCGGCGATCGGCGGGGTGGTATCGTTATAAAATCCGGTGACCGTGGTCGATTGATTGCCCATCATATCAATAGTCTCAATCATTACTGCATATTCCCCTTCCGGTATTATATTTTCCTTTTTCTGAAGAGGGAAGGAAACATTCCAGGATGTCGCATCGTTCTGGCTGATCGTGTAATCCGTCACCGGAGTCCAGTCATCATAGTAACCGCTGACCGTTTCCTGCATCCATGGGATAGAAAGCCGCTTGAGGTAGATCTTTAAATTATCCCGTTTCAATTCGGCTCCCATATCGGAATTGTAAACACCGACCGCAATTTCAGGATTCTGTGTTCTATTGAGATTGACTACGTCAAATATCTTCGGATAAATAGGGTAAGCTTGCATCGGCATCATATCGAGAAAGATTTCAAAAGCATAACTCCCAATTTCCCCAGCGATTACTTCATTGCCCGACCTGTTTTTATATGCCAGGCAAGTGGTAAAGGCGATGACATTCCTTCCTTCCAGAAGATGCAAGCCCGACAGTTTAAATTCACCCTTCGCGCTCAATGGGACTTCTTTATAATCGCTGTAATTGATTGAATACATAAGTTTTCCAAGCTGCGGAATGTTTGCCCGGACAATCCCTTCTATTGAGTTGACGAACTCATTCAGCATGACATTTTCAACCGATGTAACCTGGCCGCTCCTTGAATTGAGGAGGGTTTGTATTCCCAATTTTCCTTCAGTAAACTTATACTGGCTAACCGGATTCCCATTTATCTTGAGGAGTAAAACCGGCGGGGCTTCCCCGCCCAATTTACTTAGGGTCAGGTTTTCATTCGTTACGATTTTGTCGAAACTTCCCGTGATACCCCCGCCGCCACTCTGTCCGCCCTGCAGGCCGAATATTTTAGTCATGATCAGTTCGCCGCCTTCACTCTTCAGATCGGTGTTTTTAAGATAATCCGTCGCGAGTAAAGCGGCTGTTCCCATAATCGCGGCACCGGCAAAGCCGGGTGGGATTGGCACCGATACCGATATGTTTGGTACCGGAAGGATGCAATCCACTAATGTGGAAACCTTGTCCTGGATGATTTGTTTGGTCGCCGCGTTAAGATAGCTGACTCCCCTGTCGTATAGTCCCTGCACAAAAAGAATCGGGCGTTGTTTGATGTTTTCCAGCATTGAAACAAGACTGCTGCCTGAATAGTTCAGGTTGTTGTAAAGCTTTTCCATCCCCGAAACCTCGTCCAGAATTGAAGAAACATCCCCCTGCAGAAACGCCAGGTAGGAATCTATAAAATAGGAGAAAGCGTCGAGATGGCCACTGTTAGACAATTCGGTCTCATTCGTTAGATCACTGAAAAACCCCCTGATTTCATTATTATCAAAAATGACTGAAATACAGGAAGAGGTATTCTTTATACCGTCCACGGTGCTGTCAACCTGATCGGCAATTTGTCCGGCCTGATCCATGTAACTTTGAAGTTCATTATAAAGGTTGTTAACGCCGTATTCATTTCCCAGCTGGTAAAAAGCGGTTTGAATTATTTCACTATAAGCATCTTGCACCATTTGTCCTGCCATACTTGAGAAATTAGGGAATATTTGCCGTATCCAATCCGGTGTATTTCCGCCGGATAGGGAATTCTCCACAGCACTTTTTATTTTACTACCGTTCAGCCATTCCCTGCCGTCGGATATAAGAGACCTGACGGTAGGACTAATTGATTTGATCTGACTGCCGATCTCAGAAATCTTATCCCCCATAACCTGAAACTGTCCACCGTAAACATCCGCAAAGGTACTATATCCTCCGGATAGTCCCGGCGTTGTCAGGATAAGATCCTTCAAACGCTTATATGCCTGGCTCCTCACTTGCTGAGGCGTACTTGAAGTGAACCGGCGGATAACCATCAAGGCATTCTTGACCTCATTCAGTTTGGACTCGATTACGGTAATGCCGCTTCCTGTTTTTTTAGTAACGATAGTCCCAATATCATCATCAGCAATTTCAAAGCAGCTGTCCGAAACCGTTTTAAGCTGATTTTCTATCTTCAGCCAGAGAGGAGTATAAACCATATTGTTCAACGCCTCTTCCGCGTATTCGGAAGCTATTTTTCCAAGCTCTTCATCCAGGTTGTTAAACACTTTACTGTCTGTTGAGAAGAGTTTGGTACCCGTATAAAGGCCGGCAAAGCCGCCGGCCCCTGCAAATACAACTACGCCGGCCTGGAACAAAAACGGCATGTCGGGCCAGAATGCCGAGCTCGTACTTGAAACCTCTACCCCAATGTCTTCCGGGTTAAAGTTCCGGATGGAATTCATTAAAGAACTGTTGGCGTCCACGCTTAAGGCCGAGTCAGCCCTGCCCAGGAGGATAGAGATATAATTGAACGGATTTATAATATCGTCGTTTCGTACGATTTTTTTTACCGTATCTTCTATATCCATTCCTGTAAGGGTTCTTATAATATCATTCGGTTTGATGTTGGTATCGATGCCTATCGGATTAAGATCGATATTGACGGATGAGAGAAGCCCCAATACCGGTGCGATCGTCAGGTATGCCGCGTAGGATTGCGCAGCCATACTGATAGAGTTGTAACCGTTTGCGGGCACTCCGATCTCGATAATCTTCGAAATCCTGGGAGCGGCCATCCGCTGCCCTGCGGGAAGGTCCTTTTCGTCCAGAAGCATTTTACGAACCCAGATACCGGCCTTACCCCATGTCGACAAAACAATCTTCCCTCCGCCAGCGGAATTATAGTAATCGATCACCGCCTTCCGGATCTTATCCACAGCTGCCTTTCCGCTATCACGCTCGTCTTCCGGTGTTATGGAAATGCTTTTTGCGTTCACACCCTTTCCTACAAGTACATATTTCACCGGATCAATCTCAACCCCGCCTGCCGAAATACCCGGCGCAACAATCAGGCACTTGTCTGAAACACCCAATACGTCGTAAAGAGCCTTCTTTGCGGTTTCCTCGACGATTTTATCGACATTAAAATCAATGCCGTCAACCCAGCTGTTGCCTGCGTCGTCTGCTGCCTCGACAGTAAAGACGCCTGAAAGTCCCTGAGCGAGTTTGCCTTTTCCCTCCAGGAACTCTTTAAGGTCCCATAGAATGGTGAATTTACCGGTATTGGTATCAAAACTCACCGGTATCCCGGATATGGTTTCAACCGTTACATCGCCGAAATTTCCGGTCAAAATCCTGTCCGCATTATGTACGACAAATTCCCATTTATTAAGCTCCTCGCCAGTGGACTTGTCCTTCGACGTTACGGAAACATGAATATTCCGGGAAAGATTATCGGAAAGGGTTAACACCAGCGCGTTTCCCAGCCCCTGCATAATGTCGCTGAAAAGATCGCCTAGACTGAATGTAAATGTGGGCGGGGTGTAGTCAATGGCAAAATCGGGGGATAGAAAACAGCCGTCCTGGTTAAGATCGTCTTCCGGGGGATTTACATTATCCGCTAATAAAACCATATCGTTTTTAAACTTTGTTATTCCCCCCGAACTGGCAAGATAGGAAAGCCTGTGGAAGGTTACACTATCCGCCATTAATAAAGCCAGTTTATATCTTCCGTTTGGAATTATGTTGTTATTCGCCTGAAGATTTATCGAACCGCTGTTCCAGCCATATTCTGCTGTATTATTCCTAATTTCTCCTTTAGTTAAAGGATTTCCCCATTTTATTCCATTGCCTGAGCTTACAATTTCTATTCCTCCGATATTACGTACATTGCCAAGAAAACTTTGAAACGCGTCTTTTCTCCCTTTATCATCTATACTGGATGCATAATCGCTTAAATAAGCATCTCTTTTTAAATAAAAATCATTAACTTTGTTATTGTCCGGGTTATCCGGTATTAAAAAAGCGAAGGTATTTCCTTTGTCCAATGTTTTGTCGTCATCCGCTTTAAGTTTGATTGTAATATTTTCCTTACCGATATCACTAAACAGCCTGGCTATGCCGTTGCAGGCGTTATTTATTTTCCTGAAATCCCATTCCCCAAGATTCCCTCTTTTATCGCTGACTGTATTAAAATAAGTCAAGACAGGCATCTCGTTGTCAAAACATAAGGGCAGGTACATTGGAGTTGAATGCTCGTAGTTAATGAATGCAAAGCTGCTTTGTGACGCCGAACCTGTATCGATTCCCACTTCAGTCTGAGGATCTGAGTCTACTTCGTTATTAGCCATGTCATGACCGCTCAGAAATATACCGGTTTTGTTTAAAAGAATATCTGCGCTCATCTCTATATTTTTCGCATCCATCCACATCATGTTTTCCGATTTAATGCTGTTATAAACATCAGCCGGCATGATATTCCCAAGAATCAACCCGGTCTGGCTGATATCCGGGAAAGAACTTGGCGCCAGATTGACCAGGAAATTATCCGAGGGATTGACATTCCATCCGGTTAATTTTGCCAGCCATTCTTCTGCCTCCGTCAGATTCAGGTTTAAATCCGATTTGCAGAATGTCAGGCTTCCATCCTTCATCCCGGCCGGGGACCGGCTTTTAAAACCGGCGTATAGCTGCAATGTAATATTACCGTCGCCATCCGCGAGAGACTTTATTTTCTTTCCGTCGGCCACGTTCACAAAAGACGAAATCCATTTTCCGCCGTTGTTTTTATAGAAATAATAATATGCAAGAATTTCTCCGCTTCCCGACGCAATGATCACCGCCCGGACCGATGCCGGGTAATAGCCCGTGTAGCGGTAGAAGATGAAAGTTGCATTATCAGAAAAATTCATTTCCTGGCGGAAACCATCCTGCTTACTTAGGTAAGTATGTGTGCCTGAAACCCAGCTTGTATTGGTCGCGGCAGCATAGAGACTAATGCTGGATAACCCGCTATTATTTCCGACCGGTTGCCAGCCGGTCTGGCTGTTAAACGAAAAAGGCCCATACTCAAAAGGATTTGAGTCACCTGATGAAAGAATAGTATCCTGTTTCTGCCCGTTTATTGATAGGTAGACATTATCCCATTTTTGATCCGCTGTCTTTTCCGCCTTCGTCAATATTCTGGAACCTGAACGAATCCGAAGCTGGAAATCAATGGAACTGCTCGCGCTGTCTATCAGATAATTATTTTGATCCAGCTGCTTCGCATTCGCCGGTGGTGTCAGGACAAATTGCGGATAGGGGGAATAATTATCAAACCCCTTTCTACTATCATAAACTGTACTGTCATGTTTTGGAAAATAAATTTCACTTTTATTACTAGCTAATCTAACCATTTCACCCTGTCTTTTGATAGCTGCAGGCGGTACTCTTGTATTGGCATCTAATAATTGCTGTATTTGATTTAATACATTATTTTCTCCATAAAAAAATCCCGGAATTAAACCCATCTTGAGCTTCATAAATAATACCATATTTATGTTCTTTATCCTGCCAACCGCCAAATAGCATGTTATGTGTTGGATAACTGAAAAAATCTCCCCCTTTTAAATCATAAGTATCAACAGGAAGTGATATCTTTTTCAATTCATCTATACTATCCAATATATATTGTGAATTATCAGGATGTTCATATTTGTAAGCCCTAGTGACAAAACCAGTACATTCAATCCCTGCAATTTGATTAAAGTTCAAACTACCGAAAGTGTCCCAATAATATTCCGTTCCCTGGCCGGTCTTACGATCAAATCCACCCGGTACAATTGAATCGTTTTTTATTCTATTTATATACTCATTGGGGCTGTTATAAACACCAAAAGCATAAGGCATTATGTTAAACGAGCCTTCGTTTGCATCGCTTTCAAGGTTTTTATTTATTATGATATTGTTATTCGGATCTCTGAAACCCGTATCATATTTATATAGGAAAGGTATTTTATCATTTCCCTCATATATTTTATAATAAATCGTCTGGAAATCTTCAGAATCATTATTCGTAATAAAAGTAACCGTATCACTGCCAGTTTCCTGCCATGTTGGGATCTGTAAATATGATTCCGCAGTTTGAATTACACTCTGTCTTTCATTTACAACTGAATAACTATAATTAAGAATAATAAATGAGGATATAACTAAAATTATTAATTTCATTTTAATTTCCCCCTAAATAGACGGGTGTGTAACGATATATCCTCAAGCCTTTGAACAGTCCCGGGTCTTTTCTATCAATCACATTTGGAAAAGGATACTCATATAACCTTTGATCGCCGGAAATAAAATAATCCGGTCTATATATCGCATAGTTATAATAAATATTTTCTCCATTATTAGAAATAACAGTTATAAATGAATTATTAGCTTCAGAATAAATGTTTATTTTTAATTCCTTTTTCCCCATCTTCCAATTGTTAAGAATTCCTTTTGAATAGTTATCATAATTTAAATTTAAATACTCAGAAAATATCCTATTAAAATAATTTGAATTTGTTGTATTCTTTGTATGCTGTATATTAGTTATAAATTCTCCGTTTGTTGTTAATATGACAAATAAATTCGTTCCATAATAATCTATTAATATATTGTTATTTATGTAGAGATCGCACCAGAAATTATCTTGAATTGTCATATTTTCTTTTGGCATTCTTACTTTCCATTTTTTTATTGTCTTACCCTCTCCATTATCTGATAAAGGCAGTTCTGCAAAATCTTCAACCAAAAATACTTTTCCATCGTCATTTTTTAATAAAAAACGGTCTTTTTCTTTCATTTTTAAGATAAAATTTAAATATGCCTGTATCTTTGATTTTTGAGATTTGACCAGACTTGCCGCAGAATCTAATTCAATTGCTTCTCTCAAATCAAAAGCTCCTGATTGGCTTTGCCAGCCTAATTTACTCAGATCGTCTAAATAATATTCGGTTTTTTTATTCACCTTTGTCAATACATTCAATTTGCCCGTTGCCTTGTACACCTTTAATGCTTCATCAGTAGAAAGCCCTTCCTTCGGCAGGGTTAGCAGTATTGCAAGCTGCCGGGCGGCGTTGTATGTTTTGCTCACCGCTGTGGCGCTTTGAATACCGGGATTGTTGTTGGACAAGGTTTTTGTGTCAATTTTGATTTGCTCTTTGTCCCGGATAGCAATAGAATCGTCCTCACCGGTATCGATCTGCTCCATCTTTCGGACATAATCCATATTTTTCTTTTCAATATCGTTCAGGTCTTTAAGTATGTTAAAATTTGTTTTCACCTGGTACCATGAAGCCGCTGAAAGGGTTTTCCTGAGATATTCGGTTTCGAATGCATAGCCATGCCTTGCGAATATCTCATTTCGCAGGAGTATAAGGTAGGAGAGTTTGATGTTTGTAATCGGCTCTACAATTCCCGCTGGGGCTTTCAAGTCGTCTGTGTTGTAAGGCCGCCTGCCGCCGTTGTAGTTTTTCCCGGAGAAATAGGCGGCGATTTTAGTATAATAAAGGTTGGTAATGTTATCTTCAGTTTTGAATTCTGATTTTTTCTCTGTCTCTGCAGACGGCACTTTAGCCGCAGCGGTTTGAGAAGCCGGTTTTTTCTCGGCTTGGGGTTTGACGGCGGCTTTCTGTCCGCATGCTGCAATGATGAGAGAAGTCATAGCGATAGCGGTAACTAAAATTGTTAATTTCATAAAACAATCCTTAAAAATTTTATTTAACAACTGTTAATCTGAAGCAATGAAGTTAACAATTAGCCTGATTATAAATTTTTTAGATTGCTATTAATTAAGAAAGTTCCCCGTTTATCGCTATATAATAAGTCCCCTGAAAAATTACATTAATGAATGAAGTAATAAAATTAAAAGTTTTTTGATGTACTTTTCATATTTAAAATGTTTGAATATACTAATATTTTAAATAATATATTTTAATTTTAAAATAATTTTTTTGCACTGAAAAGCGAAAGTTTAATATAATTAAACTCAAAATATTACATAACTATTCTATCAAATATTTATTCTATGTTGTACGACTATTTATTAATCCGTTGAGAGGAAACAAAATTCTAAGGAAGTATTATAACCGATTTGGCACCAGATTGTCAATATGTTGTTTATATATTTTATAAATTGATAAAGGGCAGTTCTAAAAACACATTTTTTACCGCCATCGTACTTGGCGAAGTATGGTTACAATTACTGCAAAACATGTCACCCATTCGTCAACAGACTGTGTGAAAACTCGACTTTTAGAAGTAATGAAAAATAGTTTTCACACAGCCTGCAAGCTCAGGGTGACTTTTATTGAGTTTTTAAAACTGCCCTAAAATTACTTATAATTCAACTTATCTCTCTTTTTTGAATTCAAAAAATGTTTACAGTAATTTCTTAACTTATTTCGATTCAAGTTCAACCATTGTTTCAATGTGTACGGTATGCGGGAACATATCAACAGGCTTGAAGGATTTTATTTTGTATGCCTTTTCCGTGAGCAATCTTAATTCGCCGGCTAGTGTTTCAGGAGAACAGGATATATAAATTATTTTTTCCGGCTTAAGCCTGAGTATTTCCTCTATAACATCTATTCCGCAGCCTGAACGCGGCGGATCCATAATGAATGTCCTGAAAAATCCCTTTTTAATTTCTTTGAGCGTCTTTTTAACATCGGCGGCTATGAATTCAGTATTTTCGATTTTATTGATTTTTGCGTTTATAACCGCATTTTTTATTGCCTCAATATTATTTTCAATACCGGTAACTTTTTTAGCCGCCGATGCCGTCAGCAGGGTAAAAAAACCAGAGCCGCAATATAAATCAAGGACATTGCCGGCGTCTTCCCCGGCCGATTCTTTAACCATATTCTGAAGGATTCCCGCCTGGGTATAATTTGTCTGAAAGAAACCGTTAACAGGGATATGGAAAATCAGCTCATTTATCTTTTGTTCCAGATAATCCCTGCCCTCGATTGTATGATAATCTCTATAGCTGGAAACACCTATTCCGGTTACGGATTTGATTTCTTTCATCATTTTAGTCCCGGTCTTCTTAACTTCAGGATTCATCCTCTTTACAAAAAAACAAACCCCGACACTTCCGTCTTCAGTTCCTCTAAAATGCATCTGCAGGATATCCGGCGGAAAATTCCAATTTTTTAATTTATCATAAACTTTACTTATACCGGAAATTTCCATGGGACAATTATCAAGAAATATACTTTTACCGGAATTCTCCTGTATAAAAACTAATCTGCCGTTATTGTTTATAAGCGACATCTTGTTCCGGTATTTTTCCGGTTTTTCCATCCCGATGATTTCATCCGGCTGAACAGAATTATTAACATAATTTTTTATCAAACCTCTCAGGGTTTTATTTTTCCATAAAAGCTGTTCGCCGTATTCCATATTAAGCCAGCGGCATCCGCCGCAGCCCCTGTCGAACGAAGCACAGCGGGATTTGATCCTTTTATTCGACGGTTTGATTATATTAATCAAATCGGCTTTAATATGACGATTTCCCTGCATTGAGATTTTTACCCGCACAATATCACCAGGAACAGTTCCCGGGATGGGAATCATTCTGTCCCTGTATTTTGCGGTTCCAAGTCCCTGATTATTGAGTCCGAAAATTTGTAATTCAGCCGTTTCATTTTTCCGCATCATATTTTCCTACTCATAATTCTAAACATCAATTACCTATTAGTCAAAACTGAATAATGTACTTTTCAATAATTTACTGAAAATTTTTGACTGCTTTGCTAGCTATGCATTCAAAGCAAAGTTTGCTCAATTTGACTAAATGCCTTCTTTATATTAGAATTATAAGGTTAAAGGGGAGTAGTTGTTTTACAAAGTCAACATACTGGTATTAATTTACCTGGCTTTGCAGACCGTTAAACCGGGAAACGAGACTTTTAACACAGTCGGAAAGGATTGTGTTGCAGGCCTCGTTTTTTTTTGGAAATATTTTATTCAGGAGCGATTTATGCATACGAATTTATCAGCAATCTTATTTTCGGCGGCCGCTGTTTTTTTAGCGGAAATGGGTGATAAAACACAGCTTCTTGCAATGGCTTTTTCTGTAAAATATAAAATTTATAAGGTTATGCTCGGGGTTTTCCTGGCGACAGTTTTAAACCACGGGCTGGCTGTTGTTTTCGGTAATTTAATTACAAGGTTCGGGCCATTGCATATCTGGGTACAGATAACCGCAGCCGTTTCGTTTATATTTTTCGGGTTATGGACTATCAAGGGAGATAAACCGGATTCGGAAAACAATAAAAGATATAAGTATGGGGCTGTAATGACTGTATTCCTGGCTTTTTTTATGGCGGAAATGGGGGATAAAACCCAGCTGGCTACTATAGCTCTTGCAGCCAGGTTCCCCGAAGCGCCTGTCGGAGTCCTGGCCGGTACAACAACCGGTATGCTTTTCGCCGACGGGATCGGCATTGTTGCCGGGGTGGTTTTTTGTAAAAAAATACCCGACAAAATAATAAAACTTGTTTCCGCTTTCGTTTTCATCCTTTTTGGCATTGCAGGCAGTTATCAAACAATGCATGATAGTTTAAAGTTAAATTTTAATACTATTATTTTAATATTATCTTTAATTTTAATAGCATCAGGTTTTGCAAGCTTTATTATGATTAAAAAGTACCTTAATCTTAATTCTTATGAATCAATAAACAAAGTTTGCAAAACCGACGAAAGGAAAGAACCCATATAAAGAATTCATTTAGAACAAATATGGTATCAGTGCTTTTCTTGATGGCGGATAATCAGGAAATTCTTTTTTGTACCATTTATGATGGGATAAAGCCCTGGGAGCAAGATTCGCGGCTGTCCATAATGCGAAAAGCAGTCCCGGGACCGACCATGTCGCAATCGCCCAGCCTGTCCATTCGGTGATTTCGCCTAGGTAATTCGGGCATGATACCCATTTAAAAAGACTGCCTTCCGGTATTTTGTAAATTTCCCCGCCCTTCTTTCTCAATCCCGTTAATATCAAATCGGAATTTATATTAACCGTCATTCCGGAGATAAAAACAATCAAGCCGGTTATAAAACGGGGATCGGTTAACCATACGACAGAATAACCCGGAGAAAACCGGAACAAATAGCTGCCGTTCAAATAAGCGTTGACAAGATTGAATAAAAACCCAAATACCAGGATTAATACAGGAAAACCTTTTTTATCATTTCCCCTCAGGAATGGAAATATAAATGAACGGTTTATATAATGAGCTTCCCATAATATCAGAAATATAACGGCCATTAAGCTATAAGTCCTGACGCCTGAAAAAAACAGGATAAGCATCAGCAGCGGGGACGGAGTTTCCATGATGATCCAGGCCGCCCTTGAACCGGTTGAAATTCCCCAGCCCTGCTTTTTATGCCTGCCGTAAGGCGCGGTTACAAAAAATAGCGATATAAAAACCCCTGCCGACATAATAAACCAGATGATTTCAAGAACTTTCACAACCTGCCGTTCATTTATCATAATAATTGTCTCTCCCTGAACCATTCGATTGTATCTTTAATAGTGTTTTCCAGAGGGCGGGGATTATACCCGACTCATTTACGGCCTTCCGGATTGAAATATTACGGTGATGCCTCAAGGCAAATAATGAAGAGCTTGTAAACAGAGGGTTGTCTCCCCTTACCTCCGCTATAATGCTTGAAAACGGCGCGGCGATTCTTGCCAATGCCATAGGAACGGCGAATTTACTGCGGCTCCTGCCTGAAACAGTACCCAATATCTCTGCCAATTCTTTAATAGTTGCCCATCTTCCTCCAAGGATATAACGCCCGCCCTTTCTGCCGGATTTTTCCGCAGAAACGGCTCCGATAGCTACATCGCGGACATCAACCCAGTTGAATCCGCCGTTGACAAGCGCGATTAATTTGTTCCGGTATAATTCAATCAGCATCCTTCCCATCAATGAAGGTTTAAAATCGTATGGGCCGATTATGCCTGTCGGAGTAATAATAACAGCATCCAATCCTTCGGCGGCCGCTTTAAGAACAAGCCTTTCCCCTTCGGCCTTACTCCAATCATATTTCAATCCCTGGTTTTTTGCTATCAGCGGATTTGTTTCATCGACTAAAGTACCATGCCCAGCATCCAATAACGCATGAATCGTGCTGAAATGCATAAGCCGACTCACATTGCAGCTGATGCAGGCTTCAATTACGTTAGCCGTACCTTTTATATTGATCTCGGGAAGATATCTGTCACACCTCTTCGATATGGAAATCATTGCTGCTAGGTGATAAACCGTTTGAGCACCCCGGAAAGCCTTTTTAAGAGAATCAACATCCAGGCCTTCGATGGAACGCGAATCCTCGCGGATCACAGCGCGTATATCGTTACCCTGTCTCAGGAGTTCACGGATTAAACTAGCTCCCAGATGGCCTGATGCGCCTGTTATTACCGTCATAGAAAAACCATTCCCGGTTGATAATTATTTGGAGTCAAGTATCAAGCTTGTAAAAAATCATCCTTCGTCTGATTAAATACATCTTTTCCGCAAAGAAGACCGGCAGTAACCGGGGCAGCTTTTTTCACAATTGTAACCAGTTTTTCTGAAATGTTACGGATATCCCATTGGGCATGTGTATCCATTCTAAGCCTGGAAATATGATAAATTTCCCTTAAGTTCGCCCCGATCAGAATCCTTCGCCTGTGGGCATTTGTTAAAATATATTCCGCGCCGTCTTTATGATTTTCACATAGTTGTTTATATATCCTTTCAGTATCATTCATAATACCGTTAAACAATTCCTGCTGCCCGGTCTCGATTATAGAAGGCGGAACCGTAAATCCCAGGGAAATATCATAATTCTGCCTGATTAAAGTCATCATCCTGTGCCTTTTGATCTGGGCAAAAGCGCTTGAACTTACAACCGCTTCAAACATAAAACCGGCAGTCTCAAATTCCCTGAAAAGAGAATCATGCTCGCTCAGGTCTTTTAACAGCGCCTGCAAGAACTTTTTTTGCCCCTTTTTTTCATGCTTTTCGCTTTTGAGAAACATACGCTGTAAGGCTTATCCGACACGGAATGAAGCAGCGCGGCTATAATCGCCGCATCCGGGTCAGCGGTATGATACAGCAGTTTTATGCCGGATGCTTCATCTTTACTTCCCATATTCAGAACCTCTCCGGCCAGTTCCCTGAGATATTTCCTTCCCGCGGTAAGAATGCCGTCGGAAACATCGAACCCGAACTGCTTTTTGAAAGCCTCCGGGTCGGAAAGAATTATTAGAGAAGGGACAACTGTCTTTGCATTTTCATATAATTTATGGCCAAGCTCCTGAACTTCCGGCAGGGGGTGATATTTAAACTTCCGGATCAGGGTTTCAATATTCCTGGCGTTTGCCGAAAACCCAAGCTGGCATTCCATTGCCATAGGCAGGACATACCGGGCATCTTCCTTAGCCCATCCCTCAATAGTATTGAGGCCGGTTTTTGAATCCAGCATATCTCTGTGTATAGTCGTCTGGTATTCAAATAGGATGGGAAATAGGCTTTTATAAGCTTGAACCTGTTTATCAACCATTGAGGCAAAAATGCTTTTTTCATTTTCATCAAATTCAGAAGGGGAAACATAATCACCTTCAAGCGTAATATAACGTTGGGATTTTTCCGTATACGAGCACAGGCGCGCTTCTTCAAGGGCTTCTGCGGCAAGCCTGGATAATCCCAGAATATCGAAATTGAGCATCGCGTGCTCCGCTACCGAGTGGTGGCCCATCTTGAAAACAATATTTTCATTTGATTTCCTGGCTTTATCGACCTCATCCCTTGAATCCGCCCGCAGTTCGTTAACAGACCTTGGATCCCTGCTTATCCGGGCATATGCCGCAGATATAGTCTCGGGAGTAATATTGTTTTTCCTATCCCAACCCCGGGTTTTCAATTTTTCAATCACTTCCGTATCGACATTATACCCCGCCAGTTTAACTTCCATTGTCACCTCTGACGCTAATTAAGTTTTTCTTCAATTTTGATACAAAATTTTATCGGCGGGCTTGAAAATATGCAAAATTTTTGATTATTCATTTGGAAACCGCACTTATTTGCCCATCTGTAAATTATTAGCTATACTTGATATGAAAGCAAATTTATACTCCGGCCTAAAAAGGAGGATTTTATGATTATTAGCGGTACCCAGCCAGTTTATGATGTTACCGATGTACAGAATAAAAAAGAAGCGGTTAAAGACGAAGAGGCCAGAAAAGCGGAGGAAACATCCGCAAGAATTAAAAATGAGAACAGGGAAGAAGTTCAACAGAAAAAGCCAGCACCTCTGCCTCAAGAGGAAAAAAAGGGAAAAAACATCGATGTAACGGCATAATCCTGTCTGAAAATAATTTTTCCGTAACATTAAAAACTCAACATAATTATGATAAAATTATATTGAACAAAATATACAATCATGATATAATTATCAATATGAAAAATGAATTTATTTTATTATTGATAAATGAATTGGGCTTCAAACTCAAAGATAATTCGATAGAAACTTACTTCAAAACTTACGCCGCCCATGATAATTATATTATTGAAGTTGATTTCCAGACAAATACAATAAATTACGGCAAACTCATCAATTTAGGGGATAAAACTACATCCAATTTTAAGGCCGGGGAAAACTTTGTTGTTCTGGAATGTGTCAACCGCTTATTGGAAAAAGGCTACAAACCTCAAAATATAACACTGGAAAAAATCTATCCAACCGGTCATGGAACCAGCGGAAAGCTTGATATATTAATAACAAATAATGATAAATCCGCATATATTATGATCGAATGCAAGGCCTGGGGACAGGAATATCATAAAGAACTCAATAAAATTAGAAAAGATGGCGGACAATTATTTACCTATTTTCAGCAGGATAGATATGCCGAATATCTGGTCTTATATACTTCCTGTTTTGACAAAAATGAAAAGGCTATTCTATATAAAAACAACATCATAAAAATTGAGTCCCATTATCGGGAAGCGGGTAATGTATTCGATCTATTTGATAGATGGAATAAATTGTTTAAGGATAATGGAATATTTGAAAACTGGGCTTCCGCTTATCAAATAAAAAGCAAAGCGTTAAAACGGAAAGATTTGCAGCCGATAAAAGAAGAAGACAGCAGCTTTATATTCGGCCGTTTTCTTGAAATCCTGCGTCATAATGTCGTTTCGGACAAACCGAATGCTTTCAATAAAATATTTACTCTTTTTCTCTGCAAAATCGTTGATGAAAATAAAAATGATAATGAAGATCTTGAATTTCAATGGCTGGATTCGGATAACCACATTGATTTTCAAAAAAGGCTGACGGATTTATACAAGCGGGGCATGAAAGAACTGCTGGAAAAAGAAGTGACCGATATCAGCGATCAGGAAGTGGACAATAAATTTATTGGAATAGATGAAGAGAGCAAAAATAAAATTAAGGAAATTATTACAAATATCCGGCTGAAAAAAAACAACGAATTTGCGATAAAAGAAGTTTTCGATGACGATTCATTTATCGACAACGCCAAGGTTGTAAAAGAGGTTGTCGAGCTTCTCCAGCATTATCAGATACGATATAACGAGAAACAGCAGTATCTCGGCGAATTCTTTGAACTGCTTCTGACAACCGGACTAAAACAGGAAGCCGGGCAATTTTTCACTCCCGTTCCGATAGCACGGTTCATTATAAACAGCATTCCTTTAAAAGAAATAACTATAAATAAATTGAGACAGGGAAAAGCAAATGATTTATTGCCGTTTCTGATAGATTATGCCTGTGGAAGCGGTCATTTCTTAACCGAAGCAATGGATATCCTTCAAAAAATCATTCACGAAGCTGAGATCGAAAATTTAAGCCCTAATACCAGAAAATCAATCCAATCCTGGCGTATGGATCAATTTACCTGGGCATATGATTATATATATGGAGTAGAAAAGGATTACAGGCTAGTAAAAACCGCTAAAGTGAGCTGTTACCTTCATGGGGACGGACTCGCCAAAGTGATTCATGGTGACGGTATCGGGAATTTTAGCAGCTACAAAGATTATAAAGAAAAATTAATATTAACGGATAAAGATTTTTCGCAGGATAACAAGCAATTTGATATGGTTGTGTCGAATCCGCCTTATTCAGTCGCCGCATTTAAAAATACACTTGAGAATGCCGATGAAGCTTTTGAAATCTTTAAAAGACTGACGGATCAGAGTTCCGAAATCGAATGCCTATTCATCGAGCGGACAAAACAGCTCCTGAAAGACGGCGGTTTAGCTGGAATCATACTGCCATCCAGTATCTTAAGCAATACCGGTATTTATGAGGACGCCCGCGAAATAATCCTGAAATATTTTAAAATCATAGCAATCGCAGAATTTGGTTCCAATACCTTTATGGCAACCGGAACGAATACAATCACCTTATTTCTGGAAAGAAGAAACAATTATGAATGGCTGAATGTCGAATCTGCCGTTAACGGCTTTATAAAAACCGGTGTGGATGCTGCTGTGAATGGGATCGAAAGGCCGTTCGGAAAATATGTTTCGTATATCTATGAAGGACTGAATCTTGAAGATTATCTGGAATTATTAAACAAAAAACCGAACAAAAAAATGAAAACCCATGAGATTTACTCTGATTATCAAAAAGCCTTCGGAAAACTCAGGGAGAATGACTTTTTTGAAAAAATCATAGAAATAGAAAAAGAGAAATTATTGCATTTTATATTGGCCTATCCACAGAAAATAGTGCTGGTTAAAGCCGTTCCGCCGGATTCGGCCGATAAAAACCGTGATGAAAAGGAATTTCTGGGGTATGAGTTCAGCTTCCGGCGCGGAAGCGAAGGGCATGAAACAATACCGCGATAAAGACGGCAATTTCGCCACCAAGCTCTACGATGAAAAGGATTTAATGAATCCGGAAAAAGCTAATTATTATATTTACAACGCTTATCTGGGCAAAAATGATTTGCCTATCCAGGATATCCTCGCTAAACATATTCAAACTGTTGATTTGACCGACCTGATGAACTTCGGGCGTGTGGAGTTTATCAAGAACATTTCCACAAGGATGTTTAAAAAAAAAGCAAAAATTGAAAGCCGATGGGAGTTGGTAAAATTGGAGGAAGTTACTGAAATTTTTAACGGAGGAACACCGGATACAAATAATGGAGATTATTGGGATGGAGGAATATGTTGGGCTACTTTGGCAGATACAAAAGAGAAGTATCTTTATCAAACTCAAAGAACAATATCAGAACTTGGCTTAAAGAATAGCAATGCTCAATTACTCCCGATTAATACGGTATTATTCTCAAGCCGGGCTACTATTGGAGATGTAACAATCGCTAAAGTTGAAACAAGTACAAATCAAGGATATAAGAATTTTGTATGTAATCCTGCCAGAATTTATTATGAATATTTGTATTATATTTTAAAACATGTGTCTCCCAACATCAAAAATTTAGCTTCCGGGATGACTTATCCTGAAATTTCTAAAGAATTAATATCAAACTTCAAAATTCCCCTGCCGCCCCTGGATGTGCAGGAGAAGATTGTGAAAGAGATGGGGGTACTGGAAGGGAATGAAAGGGAATTAAATACCAAGATTTCTTCCGCCAATAACCATATAAGTCAAATAATCAAAAAAGTTAAAGATACGAATCAAGAAATCAGAAGATTTGATAGTGTTGCTTCTTTGGAATATGGATCAGGATTGCCGGAAAGGGAGCGAATTTCCGGTGAATATCCTGTGATGGGATCAAATGGTATAGTAGGTTATCATAATCAATATTTGATAAAATCACCCTCAATAATTGTCGGAAGAAAAGGCTCGGCCGGAAAAGTAACTTTGGTAGAAAAAAACACATATCCGATAGATACTGCTTATTATTTAAAATATAATGAAACCATGATCCACTATAAATATTTGTATTATGTATTGAAGGATATGGAATTATATAAACTATCCGAAGGCATTGGCGTTCCCGGCTTAAACAGGGACAAAGTTCATTCTCAAAGCATTATTTTGCCTCCTCTCGAAAAGCAGAAAGAAATCGTCGAGGAAATTGAAAAAATCGAGTCTGAATTAAAGATACTGGAAGCCAGGCTGGAACAATTAAATCTTGAAAAAGAAGCTGTTATTAAAAAGTATTTATAAAGCATTTTATGGATGGCACGGATGAACGGAAACAAAAAGGATATTGAAATACCCCGGATTGAGGAATTTATTAAGGGATTGAATGAAAAAGAATTGATTTATTTGAACCGGTTTGTTATCGAACGGTTAAAACTTTTATCGCAGGAAAAGAGCACAACACAGATGATGCGCTTCAATATCGGCGATTACGTCGCTTTTACCCCGCCGGACGGAAGGCAAAGAAAGGGTTTTATAAACCGCCTGAACAAAAAAACAGTATCAATCCGAACCGAAGACGGGTATAACTGGAATGTCCCGCCGGGTTTATTAAAGCGTCTGGATAGCTGACTTTTGACGATAAAAAAAGATAATAAAAGACATGATTATTTTATTTAATTAGAACTTATTAAGGAAATCTTAATGAGCGAAGTTAAAGAATCCGATTGGAAATACCTGAGAAAACTTCCATGATTCGATGCTCGAAAGACTGTGCGCCCGAATTCTTAATGAGGTTCATAATGAGTCCGATGGATCGCAAATCAAAGGCTCTTTGTATCAGCAATATTTGAAAGTATTCAAGACCATCCAAAACATGGATGAAATTGTCGCCGATTGCTTTGATGACTGGCGGCGCAGCCGTTTTATACTTATATTGCTTCAGTTGGTAAGAAATAATGTTATAACCGGCGAGGAATTAAGCGGCTTTTCGGAAGAAACAAAAAACAGGCTGGCCTCCATCAGAGAAACATTTGGGTGAATTTCCAGTTATTGATTAATTATGAGGTATTTATGGAAGCGGAAAAAAAAGGCAGACAATATGAAATCTCAAAAAAGCTTTTTGAATTCTGTAAAAAATATTTGAATGAAGAATATTTCAGTTATGCTGAAAAACTTCTTCAAAACCTTTGCCGGAAGCGTAAGTTTGACATTACGAAGGGCCGCACCGATATCCTCGCGGCGGGTATAATGACTGCTATCGCAAGGCTGAATTTTCTTTTTGATAAAAACAGTTCAAACTATATTTCACAGGATGATCTTTGCGCCTTTTTTCAGACGAATAAATCAACAACAGGCAGCAAGGCTCTCCAGATCATGGATTTATGCAAACTGCATATCGGCGAAGAAGGTTATTGTTCACAGGAAATTACTGATACTTTCACTTATTATGAAACCCCGGAAGGTTTTATCGTACCAAAAAGTATGATAAAAGACGAAGCGGAACAGGCAAGAATCAGGGAAGAAAAAGAGGCTGAAAAAAAACGGCTGCAGGAGGAAAGAAAACAAAAAGCGAAAGAGTTGAAGGAAAAAGACCAGCTTCGCCTATTTGATTAAATATTATTGCAGAACTTGATTATCAGATATGGGCACTTCTATAACTGAATTTTAGAAATGCCCATATTGGTTTCGATTTAAATCTTTTTATCTTTAGCTTCCGCCGTAGTTTTTTCCGTTGATTTACTTAAAAACTGCATCAGAGTCGCCGCGAGTCCGTCTACCGATGATGAACCTCCGGAAACAAGAATATTAGGTACAAACGACAATCCCTTTTCGGCAAGGACTGTAATCGCGTTTACAAACCCCGTTTGTTCCTTTCCCAGTGCTTCGGCTTGTTCCCTGAAAGCCTTCGCGCGCGCCATACCGACTGCTTCCACCTCGGCTCCCTTCGCTTTACCGGTTTCACGAATGTAGGTTGCTTCACCGTCCGCTTCGGCTTTTCTTGCATCGGCGTTATTAACTTTGATGTCGACGCCAACCTTGCTTCTCGCCAGTTCGCTCTGCATATCGGCCGTGCCTTTTGAGTTTTCCATCGCCACCCGCTGGTCCTGGGCGTCCGTCTGCCGTTTGAATGTCTCTATTTCCTGGTTCGCGATTTCCCTTTCCGTCAAAACCTGTACAAGGTTCTGAGGAAGCTCGACATCCTGTATATATACCCCTTTTGTTTCAATTTCGTATTGGATAAGATGTTCCTTGATATGCTGGAAAGCCTCTTCCTGCACCATCTGACGGGTTTCAATAAATTTTATCGCCGGCATACTCTGGAGCTTATCCCGGAAATGGTTCCCGACAGCAGCCTGAAGGACTTCATTAACAAGGTTCTGCATTGTACCGACAATGGAAATAACCTTTGGAGCCCTTGTGTCGGGGACATGTATCTGAACCTGCAGGTCTATCTTAAAAACAAAGCCTTCCCGGCTTTTCGCGTCTATTGACTTTAAATTGGCATCAAGCCTGTGAGCGGTTGATGTCGCTTCCGCCCAGTTGAGCGTTAAAATGAAAGTCGGAACAATCTCCGCTTCATAACACCTGGGGTTGATCGGATATTTACCCGTGCGGAGGGGTTCCTGCCATATTCCCCTGTGGCCGGGACGGACAAGCGCCCCGAATTTGAATTCCTCTCCCGAGATATCCTCGGTCGGCAGTCCCACATAAGACTTGATAACCGCAACCTGTCCCTGTTCGACAACAAGCATCGGCACAATCTCCACGCTGACAAGGAAGGGATTAAGGTTATACGCTCCGTACATAAGCGGGTCATGCTGGAGGCCGATCTTTCCGCCATGGTCGATAAAAGCCTGAAAATCCTGATAATTATTGTGGAGGTTGTTTTTGTTGCCGAATATCGTTTCTATTAGCCTTGAATCGCTTTCCTTCTTTTTCTCCATTTCCTCAACATCCGCGTAAGCTCCAAGGCGGCTGGCAATGTCTCCGGAAGGGAGGGGATCTCCCTCGTATGTGGTCACAATCCCGATCTGATCGGTGGTTTTGCCGGCGCTTATGGGTTTCGGTTCGACCCTTATAACCTCAAGCTGGCCGGGCTTTAAACCGTAAGCCTCACAGGTCAGGCCTTCGCTGCTTTTTGCCTGCTCCTCAAGATCCGGCGAAATGGGAAGCCCGAAAACCTGGTCTTTTGTAATGACCAGAAAAGCGACAGGATGAACCGGGAGGATTGATCCGGGCGGCAGTGTAGGCCTCTGTACTCCTTTCTGGCCGCCCATCTCTATAAATGTATGAAGATCGGTGAAATTCCCGAATTCTTTTTTATAAAAAGCCGATTTCGCCCCGACTGGAAGCGGCTGGCCCGCCTGCGCTATAACAACACCTATCTGACCCGCGGGTATCTGCACCCAGGCAAACTTCTCAACGCTGTAAATTATCCAGAACTTCAGCCTGAAACCCGGCATCAATAGCTGGGCCTGGTAACCCGCCTCTCCTTTAAAAGCTATGGGGTTTCCCTCCGAAAGCTTTTTAAAGGAAAAGCGCTTTATGACCAGCCCGACTTGAGTCGGCCCGATGATCCGTACGGATGGGAAGAATAGAATAATAAACAGCCCGATCGCCATGATAATAAGGCTTGTCGTTATTGAACCCGTAAATATCATTTGATACCCCCGATTTATTTATTATAAATCTTTAAATGGATATATAAGTATATTTCATTTATAGATTTTGTAAAGTAAAATGATATATTTCTTTGCTATAAATGCGCAATGGCTTCGTCTTCAATTTTCACATCCCTGGGCAGCCGGGATACTTCAACCGTCGAACGCGCCGGGGGATTTTCAGAAAAATACTTTTTATAGACATCGTTAATAATGGGAAAATCATTCATATCTTTAATATAAAGCGTTGTTTTAACAATATTTGAAAAGTCCAATCCTGCCTCATTTAAAATTGAGCCTAAATTTTCAAGGACGGTCATGGTTTGTTCTTTTACATCATCTGTTTCGATTTTATTATTTTTATAATTAATGGGTATTTGCCCCGAAATAAAAAGGAATCCCCCCGCTTTTACACCCTGTGAATATGGGCCGATAGGCTGCGGCGCGTTTACCGAATTTACGATTTCTTTTATCATATGAAACTCCTGGTAATAAAGATCCTCGAGGCAGAGCCTCAAGGTATTAAAATCAAAAAAACTGAAAATATTTTCTATTAGAATCGCAGCATAGCTGCGAGGAATTAACCGGGTCAAGCGGCACGCTTGTTAAATTCCGTATTGTCACCTGCCAGCTTCCCCCTTTGAAAAGGGGGAATGACTCAAACAAAAAACACCGCACATGAAATATAATTAATACTTATTATAATGCGGTAATTCATTACGGTCAATAATAACCCCTTTAAGAATATATTTTATGGAGGACTTGACAGTAGTATACTTAATATGATATAATTTATAGGGTAGTGGGGTATACTATTGAAAAGGAGTTTATTTTATGGAAAGAAAATGCGCGCATTGCGATGCCAATGGCGAAAATAAGGCCCATCATTCCGAGAAATTAAAAAACAATATGGTTTCAAGGCTGAACAGGATCGAAGGGCAGATTAGGGGTATAACAAAGATGATCCGGGAAGATGTTTACTGCGATGATGTATTGAACCAGTTTCACTCCGTTGAGGCGGCCCTGAACGGAGTGAAAAAAGTACTTCTGGAAGCCCATTTCAGGAGCTGCGTTTTAGGCCAGATTCATGAAGGAAAAGAGGAAATAGTAGATGAATTTCTTGAGACTGTGGAAAAAATGATATGTTAAATATTTATATTTGGAGGAATTAAATAACTATGGAAAAAACAGTAACTTTAGGTATTACCGGAATGTCCTGCGCATCATGCTCACTGAGGATCGAAAAAGGACTTGCAAAACTTCCGGGGGTCTTGTCGGCAAACGTAAACCTTGCCCTGGAAAAAGCGCAGGTCTCGTTTGAAGATGCCAGGGTCAGGATCGAGGATATTAAAAGTAAAATCGAAAATATAGGTTACGGGGCTATTCTTCCCAGGCAGGAACCGAATAAGAAAAACGGAACCGCAGAGTTCGCGATCAGTGGCATGACCTGTGCTTCCTGTAGCGCGAGGATTGAAAAAAAGCTTGCTTCCCTCGATGGGATATCAAATGCTGCGGTTAATCTTGCATCCGAAAAAGCCTTTGTCGAATATGACTCAAAGGTAATAAATTCTTTAAGTATGATTAAAGCAATTCATGACCTGGGATACGGTGCGGAAGAGATCAGGGATGAATCTGTGGATAAGGCGGCCATAGCGCGTAAAAAAGAAATGCGGAAACTGCATATTCTTTTTGTTTCATCCGCTGTGCTTAGTTTTCCGTTATTATTGGGAATGCTGTTTATGCTGCTTAAAATTGAAATTCCTTGGCTTGAAAATCCTTACATCCAGCTTGCGCTTGCTACACCGGTGCAGTTCATTATCGGGTTCAGGTTTTATAGAAACTCATGGCATAATATTAAGTCCCTCTCGCCCGGAATGGATGTCTTGATCGCGCTGGGTACGTCAGCATCATACTTTTTCAGTTTTTACAACGCCTTTCTGGGCGGCGATCCCAAACAGCTTTATTTTGAAGCCGGAGCCGTAATCATAACTCTTGTACTTCTAGGCAAATACCTGGAATCGGTCGCAAAGGGGAAAACCTCCGAGGCTATTAAAAAACTCCTGTCGCTTCAGGCTAAGACGGCCCGCATAATCAGGGACGGCATCGAACAGGACATATCCATTGAGGAAGTAATTACCGGAGACAGGATAATCGTAAAACCGGGTGAAAAAATACCGGTTGACGGCATTATAATAGAAGGATATTCTTCAATAGATGAGAGTATGGTTACCGGGGAAAGCATACCTGTCGAGAAAAAAGCCGGTTCGAATGTAATCGGCGCTACAATGAACCAGAACGGAAGCTTTATTTTTGAGGCCCTTAAGGTCGGTAAAGACACGATGCTGGCGCAAATTGTTAAGTTTGTGGAGGATGCACAGGGTTCGAAAGCCCCCGTTCAGCACCTGGCCGATAAAGTCGCGGGAGTTTTTGTCCCCGCGGTTCTGGTTATAGCGCTGATCACTTTTGGAATCTGGATGTTTCTGGGGCATGATCTTGCAGAGAGCCCTGATATCGGCTGTCTCTGTTCTTGTGATCGCTTGCCCCTGCGCGCTCGGGCTTGCCACGCCGACCGCTATAATGGTAGGAACAGGAAAAGGTGCTGAAAACGGCATTCTTATCAAGAGCGGCGAAGCCCTGGAAAAGGCATACCGGTTAAGCGCAATTGTTTTTGATAAAACCGGGACCATCACAAAAGGCAGGCCGGAACTGACCGATATTACACCTGTCAACGGTTTCACGGAAGATGATGTTCTGCAGTATGCGGCCATAGCCGAAAATAATTCCAGCCACCCGCTTTCAAAACCCATTGTTGATAAGGCAAAAGAGAAAAACATTCTGGGGTCATCCGAGAAATTCGAAAACATCCCCGGAAAGGGCGTAATTGCTTATTACAAAGGGAAAGAAATATTGTTTGGAAATAAAATGCTTTTAACGGAAAATCATATTGATATTCAGAACACCGGTTCCATAATGGAAAAACTGGAAAGCGAGGGAAAAACCGCCATGCTGGCAGCATACGGCGGAAAGGCCGCCGGTGTGATAGCTGTCGCTGACACAATAAAAGAGAATTCACATATGACAATTCAAGCTTTACAGAAAATGGGGATTAAAACCATAATGATAACCGGCGACAATGCCGGGACGGCGAAGGCGATAGCAAAACAGGCGGGGATAGAAAAGGTGATAGCCGAGGTTTTACCGGGCGATAAGGCAAAAGAAATAGAACTTTTAAAAGAAGCAGGGGAAATTGTCGCGATGGTTGGAGACGGCATAAATGACGCTCCGGCCCTGGCCGCGTCGGACATCGGCATCGCTATCGGCGCCGGAACGGATATCGCAATTGAGGCCTCGGATATAACACTCGTCAGGAACGACCTTATGGCAATCGTTGACGCAATAAGGCTGTCCAGGAAAACCATGGGGAAAATCAAACAGAATCTTTTCTGGGCTTTTGTTTACAACTGCATCGGCATACCTTTTGCCGCTTTCGGGCTCTTAAACCCTGTAATCGCAGGGGGCGCAATGGCCTTCAGCTCGGTTTCGGTTGTGACAAATTCTCTTTCTTTGAAAAGGGTTAAATTGGGTAATTTTATAAAAAAACAGGAGTTACATTATGAGCACGCGTAAGATTTTTAAAATTGAAGGAATGTCCTGCCATCATTGTGAGGACACGATCGAACGGTCTTTGAAAACAAAAGGTATTCTGAAAGTGGAAGCGCATCATGCGAAAAAATTCGCAAGAATTGAGTATGATCAGGATATGGTATCCGAAAAAGAGATTAAACAAATTATTAATGAAGCCGGATACCAGGTTACGGAAGTAATTGAGGATAACGGCCCGGATAAAAAGACAGTTGAAATCGCGCAGTTTGTCGGCATTACAATTGCTTTGCTGGGTATATATTTCCTGATCCAGAAAACGGTCGGTTTCAATTTTATTCCCCAGGTCAATTCAACAATGGGATTCGGTATGATATTTGTTGTCGGCCTCATAACTTCTCTTCACTGCGTGGCGATGTGCGGGGGAATCAGCATTTCCCAGTGTGTGGAAAAGGAGGGCAATAAATATACGAACGGTATATTTTATAATGCCGGAAGAGTTGTTTCTTATACAATTCTCGGCGGAATAATCGGAGCGCTCGGTTCCGTGTTCAATTTCTCCCCGGCTGTAAAAGGCGGAATTGCTCTCGGCGCAGGGATCCTTATGGTGTTTGTCGGACTCAGAATGGCCGGTGTATTTTCTTTTCTTAAGAAGATTAAAATTCCTGGCAGCGATATTTTTTCAAAACTTACGCCCAAAAAAGCAGGCTTAAAGGCCTATCGCTATGGACCATTTTTTGTCGGACTTTTAAACGGCCTGATGCCATGCGCCCCTCTTCAGGCGATGCAGCTTTACGCGCTTGGAACAGGAAGCGCGCTGACAGGCGCTTTATCGATGTTCTTTTTCTCATTGGGAACCGTTCCGCTGGTGTTCGGACTGGGTACCGCGGCATCTTTATTTACGCGTAAATTTTCCGGCGGGCTTATCCGGATCAGCGCAATAATAGTTATTTTTCTCGGCCTGGTTATGGTAAACCGCGGTATGTCATTGTCCGGTAAAATACTTCTGCCTGTAGCCGCGAATGGAAACACGGCGGAAGTACAGAATGGTATTCAGGTAATCAGGAGTGTTTTCAAGGCGAACAGCTATGCTCCAATCACTGTGCAGAAAGGCATACCTGTGAAGTGGATCATTTCGATAGCAGATGATGATCTCAACGGTTGTAATGGAACCATGATTATTCCGGAATATAATATCAATAAAAAACTAGCGCCGGGTGAAAACATCGTCAATTTCACTCCAGCCAGAAGCGGTACGATCGGTTATTCATGCTGGATGGGTATGATCCGAAGTTCCATCACGGTTGTTGAAGGCCGGAATAATTCTTCCGCCATCGCTCAGACGAACACGGATACACCGCTGCCAAATGCGGCGCCGGTTACCGATTCGGATATCTTTGTCTCAAAAAGCAATGGCATTGAGGAAGTCAAAATCCATGTTAACGCTACCGGCTATACACCGAGAATGATTGTCCTAAAAAAGAATACCAGGGCTCGTTTCACTTTCATTGTAGATCAGCTATCAGGGTGCAATACCTTTGTCGTTTTCCCTGAATACCGGGGAGGATTGGATTTAAGCAAAGGCCAGACTCAAACTCCCGAGCTGAACATTACTCAGGACTTTCACATACGTTGCGGAATGGGAATGCTGAACGCCACTGTCAAAGTTGTGGACGATCCCTCTAAAATCGACCGCGAAGCCTTAAAAAAACAAGCTGCCGCAATCGTATCCGGTCAAACCGGAGGTTGCTGTTCGATATCACCTCCCAGAAGTTGAGGAATATAAACGTCTTACAGGCGGATATTCTATTCCGCCTGTTTGATTTCACCCTATGCCGGTTATCGCTATATATTCGGCAATATAAATCTGGATGGATTGAACGATTCTTCTCTCCGGAATTTTAATTTTGGGATCAACCTGGATTTTGGTATATTTTAAATACTAATTTTCTTAGTATTTATCCTTATTGACTTCTAACCCTGATCTGTTTATATTGAATTATAAAACAAAAGGAGGCGCGTAATGTCCAATAGATTATTTAAAGGGGTTTTGTTGTTGAGTATAGCGCTGGTTATTCCCGCAATTGCTTCAACGCAGAGTATGATGGGCTGGGGGAATGGGAGCGGAGGGATGATGGGCGGTTTTTATAACAACCGGGGCGAAGCGGTGGAAAAATCCGAAAAAGTCCGGTCGGTTCTTTCCGAAATACGCAAGGAGCAGGGTTTGAAGGAAGGGGAGCCGGTCAATGCTGATAAAGTCAGCCCGAAGCTTCTGGGCGAACTTGGGGATGAGGTCATGGAAGTTGTTATCGGAAATCACGAGAGGCATGAATGGATGGACAATATGATGGGAGGGGAAGGCTCCGCAAGACTGGAAAATATTCATGAGCAGATGGGATACCGGTATCTTCTGGGATTACCAATAGGAATGATGGGCTGGGGTTACGGAACCGGAGGAACGGGGAACGGTTACAACGGCGGTATGATGGGCGGCTACGGCAATATGATGGGATATTATGGGGGCTTTTACGGCAATAATCCGTATATACCTATGATGTCATTAGGCTCTTTTATGGGTATGGGTACGCTTATGGACATCAACTGGATATTGGATTACAGGTTTGCCGATTTTTTAGGACTGACAAAGGATCAGGTGAAAAAAATAACTGACTTGAAGCTTTCATATGAAAAAGATGTCGATCCGGTTCGATCGCAATTACTGGATAAAAGAAAACAGATTTTCGATCTCTGGTCGGCAGCAAAGCCTGATGAAGATGCTATAAAAAACGCGGATAAAGATGTTTTAAATTTAATTTCTGCCATCTCCGACAAGGGGACCGAATACCGGATCAAAGTCCTTCAGATATTGACACCCGATCAGCGGAAGAAAATGGACTATAATGGGATGACGGATTATCAAAACCGGTACTTAAACCGGAATGAGCAGGGTAAAACAAATAAATAAAGAAAGTAAAAAAACTATTTAAGGAGGATTTATGCTTAAAAGAAGTGCAATCTACCTGTTCAGTCTTGTACTGCTTATTTGTTTTTCAGGCGTTTTTGCCGTTGATGATACGCCTAAAAGCATAGAAGCGGTAATGAATGAAATCAGACAGGAACAGGGGCTTAAAACGAATGAAACTATCAATGTTAACAAAGTAAGCCCGGCGAAGCTGGAAGAGCTCGGCGACTCAGTGATGGAAGCTATGATAGGCAACCACGCTTTGCACGAACAGATGGACAGAATGATGGGCGGGGAAGGATCGGCATCGCTTACAGCTTTACATCAGAGGATCGGGTATAACTACCTGGCCGGATATCCGCTCGGAATGATGGGATTGATGGGCGGAGGCATGTTGGGTTACCCGTTTAATACTGCCAATGCTGGCAGAGGAGGATATATGATGGGTGGATACGGTTACGGCGGATATGGCCCGGGTATGATGGGCTGGTTCGGCTGGGGAGGCATGTTTATGGGGCTGATATTTCTTGTTATATTGGTTTTGATAATTGTCTTTGCGGTAAGGGCGGCAAGCGGGAGCGCTTTCAGATTTTCAGGTTCGGAAACAGCGCTGGATATCCTGAAAAAACGATATGCAAAGGGCGAGATATCAAAGGAAGATTTTGACAGGATGAAAAAGGATATATAGTTTTTTAATTTGCCGGTGCCCGATGACTTCGGCTTTTATAAACAGAATAAGTCATATTTCTTGATGAAGATAAACAAAAACAATTCCTCGCAATAACGGCAATTTTTATTATACCAGCCTGGGGGACCCCCCAGGCTTTTACTTTCTGTCTTTAATAAAACCCTGGCTCCTGCCGAACCAGAGGGGCATGCCTGTTAAAAATAACCGATCCCATTCTGGAGGTCGGCGACGGTTATTAGAACTTTACAGTTTTTGAAATTCCGATCAAGCGGTATGGGGTTGCACGAACCTGTTTCCGTATTGATCTTCACGGAAGGATAACGTTTCCCGCAATTGTTACAGACCGTAAAATCGCCTTCCTGATGGAATCCCTTTTTAGATCTATAACAGATTACACATCCGTCAAAAGCCGCACGGATTACACCGTCAGATGAACGTATTACCAGAAAACGGACGCTGGCATCTTTGAACCTGTAAATATAAAATTTAGCTACTCCGGCTGCGAAATCTTTTTCCGAAAATTCCAGGACTCCATTTTTATCCTGCACAACCTTGAAAGGAACTGCCGAATTTGCCTTTTCTACTGCCGGGTTGCCTTTTTGCGCCCACATCATACCTGATATGAAGAATCCCGACAAAATAACCATTGATAAAATTTTTTTATTTAATATATATCCGATCATGTATTTCTCCTCTTAATTTAAAATTCAATATGTAAGTTTATGATGTTAAAAATATAAAAAAATAAGAATTGTATTTGGTAGATTTGAGTTATCAGCAGAGAAGCCGGATTTTTTTGATCATGAAATAATAAACTGTTGAGTTTTTATCAGTAACTTTATTTGACCTAAGTAAGGATATAATATCAGTATTGTTTAAAGCAAGGAAAGTTTTAAATAAAGTACTTACGGCCTTTTCTTTTATTTCGGGATTTAGCGTGTCGGGAACGCTGCCGGATTGAAAGATATCCTTGATATTAAAGCAGGATTGTGTATTTTGTGTTATGTAGTTCCGAATATTACCATTAGAGCAACCGTCATTTTCACATGAAGAAAATACTTTATTGTATGTTTAACTATGATGAAAATAACACTTTATGCTTTCTATCGAGAAATGCAGTAGACTTAAAATAAAAAAAGGCAGTATGAATGCTTTTTTATAAACCATATAATTATAATAAACTGCATAAAGAAAATAATCAAGAAATCTCCTCCGGTTATTAAGAAGGCCGGCGAGCGGAATATCTCACCGGCACCAACTAACATTTTCAAAACTTACTGGTGGAAACCAACCTGCATAATGAAAAGCGGCTGCTCATCCTTGCCGAGCTTTAAAACCGAAGCAATATCCTTCGGCTTGATATTGTACATTATGATAGAATCCATTTTCATGGCGCCTGCCGCAAGCGCGGCGTTCTGAGCGCCGTAACTTGCCGATCCGTCCACAATCTGCGAAACCATAGCCGCATTACCTTTTAAGAAAGCCGGAACTTTTGAATTGTCATAGGTAAAGAGTATGATGAAAGCCGAAGTTTTAATAACTTCAGGAGTCAGCGAACTGCGTAAATCACCGTTTGCTATCAGCTTTAGCTGATTATTCACCGGGTCGTACGCATAGGCGCCTTTGTCATTAAAAAGATAAACGTTGATATAGTCAACGTCACCCGATATTGGAATGGTCCTGTTGGCTTTACTGGCGGAAGTTACAGCGTCGGCTCCTTTTTTCAGCCCGTTTGCCGCCCACAGGATTGTCGAAAGATCCTCAGGCGCGGCATCATGTTTAACAAAATTCCTGGCTGCCTTTCTTCCATTGATTGCCTCCAGCAGGTCGATTCCCAGCTTTGCTTTCGGTTCGGGAAGGGAGATGTCCTGTCCGAATAGCATTGCCGCCATAAAGATAAGGATAATTGAGAGAATAATTTTCTTCATTGAAATCCTCCTATAATAATCATTATTTCTCATATTAGAATATAAAAAAACAGATATCCGTTCTCTTTTACAGGGCTTCTTCCCCGGCCTGTCCCGTCCGGATTTGAACTGCTTCTTCAATCTGGCTGATGAATATCTTACCGTCGCCATGCTGACCGGAATGGCATATTGTACGTATTTTTTCCACGATATTCTTCACCAGGGGGTCGCTTGTAAAGATTTCCAGTTTGGTTTTCGGTACTAATGCCACATCGCCCTCGGCAAACTCAATTAAGCTCTGGTGCCCCCGCTGGTGGCCGAAGCCTCCTGCTTCAATCACCGTAATTCCCTGTACTCCCATGTCGGAAAGCGCTTTTTGAACTTCCGCAAGCTTTGATCTTCTGATAATCGCCTCAATTTTTTTCAAGCATACCTCCCGGATTAAAATAACCTATTAAAATTAAACATTAATTTGAAAATTTTCAATTAAAAGAAAAAAATTTGGAGGATTTTTTTATATAAAGAAATATTAGTATGGCAAAAGTAAGAATGAGAGTAAGCTTGCGAAATGGCTTTTATGGTTTTTTATTCTGAAGCAGCCAATTATAGAATTCCGGATCCATATATGTATCGGTCCAAACATCATGATCATGATCTTTCAAAATTGTGAACCTGATATTGACCCCTGAATTATTGAAATCATTTATTGTATTCTGAGCTTTATTCACCGGAACAATAATATCATCCGACCCATGAATCTCCCATCCCGGAATCTGTTTTAACCTGCTTAAAGGAATGTCTTTCATTTCCGCTTCTTCCCGGTAGTAAGCGGAATCATATTTTGCCTGAAACCCCGATAACGAAGCAATTGCGGCGAATTTTTCAGGGTGTTCTAAGGCAAAACGGTAAGTTGCCTCTCCGCCCATGCTAATCCCTGTCAGATAAACCCTCTTTTCGTCAACCCTGTAATTACCCATCACCTCATCGAGCACACCTTCGAGATAACGTTTAGGAAATGAACGGAAATCCTTCGACAGATTCAAAATCGGAGCAACAATGATAAAAGAAAGCGGGCCTTTTTCCCGGATCATCATATATGGGCTTGCCTTTGCAAGCAGGAATACATTTGTACCGCGGTCGCCCGTTCCATGAAGGAATAAGATTAAAGGCCATTTCTCATTGGTTTTCTCTTCATATCCCTCCGGGAGATATATCATATAGCCTTTTCCGTAATTATTCAATTCAGTATTTTTATAATTCCTTGTATAAATTCGTTTGCCAGCCAGGTATGCCTGATAATCTTTATATACATAAAATGATTTATTACGGCCCAATTCGATTTTATCAGGACCTCTAAAGTTTCCGTATGACATTTCACCGATCAGGCGGTCTTTTGTTTTATTATATCTTAATTTGAGAAGACCAGGGATTACTGTAAATTGTCCGGTCCAAAATGCGGCTTCAATTGAAGGGCTTTCTCCCTTAACAACTTTAAATCTTATTTTTTCGATTCCCGCAGGATATTGCAGATTATAACCGTAGTAAATTACTGCCTCCCCGCCCCGATCATTAATCTTTTTTATGCTCAGTATTATTTTCATATCCATCTTTACCGGAGGATTATAGTTATACCCTTCCCATCTCCCCGGAAAAGGCTGCAAATCTTCGGAAAGATCTTTTGACGGAGATGAAACAGGCACTTTGCCAAGGATTAAAAATTTATTAGTATCTTCATCCGAATTAGAATGAAGTTTTACAAAGTCTTCTCCTGAAATTTCCGCTACAGGCGATATCACTTTATTTATTATAAAATAAAATGAAAATACACATACGATAATAACAAGCCCTGTAATAACCGTTATTAATTTTGTCTTTTTAATCATAATTCTTATTCTCCTTCTGATTTAATAAATTATAGTCAGCAGTTGAATTTTAATCAAAAAAACTGGGGGGGTTGACCTTATAAATAAATCATTTTGAATTGCCGATTTTGTTTCCCCGCTTGAATGATATTCTGCGAACCGTAATCAAGGGCATTCCAATCCGTTTCTGCCATTTTCAACAAGGGCTTCCTGCTATTCTGCATTTATAATACCCCGCAGCGCTTGCACTGAGCTAGTCGAGAGTGTGCTGTGCTGCGGGGATAGTTTATTATCGAACCGTAATATTTCTATATATTGAGACAATATTGAGATGCTGCTATAATATAATTTGAGGGATAAAGTGATAGAAAAGTATTTAAAACTGTTTGGACTCAATCCGGATGCGGCTTTAAGCGATGTCAAAAAAGCTTATAGAATGCTAGCTAAAAAAAATCATCCCGACCGTTTTACTGATGATGAACAAAAAAAAGATCAGGAATTAATAATGATCAGGATAAATGAGGCCTATAAAAAGATTATTGAATATTTTAAAAGCAAGAAAACAGAACCAATATCTGATCAGAAACAAGAAAGCGATTATGAGCTTTACAAAAAAGGCATCGGATACTTTAACAAATGCTACGAAGGCATACTTGTTAAAATGGAAAAACATGACTTGA
This sequence comes from uncultured Spirochaetota bacterium, assembly GCA_963783575.1. Lineage (GTDB taxonomy): Bacteria > Spirochaetota > Brevinematia > Brevinematales > JAOACQ01 > CAWEAK01. Next base: position 203,178 of record CAWAOD010000016.1, read on the forward strand.
AAGAAAAAGAAAATAGCCTTATAAAAGCCGGATCATATTTCTCAAAAGTTTTGGAGGAATATCCCGAAAGCGACTGGGCTTTTGATTCGGAAATAAAATTGAGGAAAATCGAAAAGATGCTTTCGAATCTCAGAGACTTAAATTCAAATTTCGAAACTCAGCCTTTGCCCCGTAAAGATCAAGACTTTTATGCTCATAAATTCAAAAAGATGTTCGAAAAATAATTATATTCTTATGCCGTTACCATTTTCCCATGCCGATAACTCTTCCTACCCCGAACAAAAGCAGCAAAAGCGGTAAAGCTACAGCCGTTCCAGCCGCCATAGATATTATTATTGTTTTGATAGTAAAGAAGCCTTCTTTCAAGCCCCTCCTCAACAGGTAAAGGGTAACAGGAATATTTAGTAAAACGCCTGTGATAACACCCGGAGCATAACGCCCGGTTAAAATCGCGGCAAACAGGTGGGGAATAAATACATTTGCAAGTATGACACCTAATACAGCGCTGATTATATAATTGGAAAAGCCGCTTTTACTCACTGAGAAATAATATATCAACCCGTAGAAAATCAAAGTTATGACTATTACCGCAAACCTGAATTCGAATGCCCCAACTGAGGGATGCCATATTCCAGCTGTGCGCGACCATCCGGGAAGCCATATGGCTTCTTCTAAATTGTGTAAAGTCTCGCAAACCGCTAAAATCCATATTATTCTCTTAAAACTGATCTGATCAAGCCGTTTAATTATCTTATTCATAAAACATCCTTAAAAATTTCATTTTGCGCTAGCAATAACACTTCGAACAAATTCTCTTGTGGTATTTATATCCTTATCATCATGGTGTTTCCTGTTGAGCGCCCGTCAATTGAATTATTAACCGTTATAATTATCATTTATGTGTTAAAGCGGATGGAATGACCTAAAATCATCATCAAACAGGAATGCGCTTCCTTTTCCTGACATCATATAAATGATCTATCACTTTCATAACATCATCCCGGCTATTCCTTTAAATGCTTCCTGATAAAATTTTCAATTTCAATCAAATTAATATTTTTAGCCAGTAATTTTAATCTTGAAGCAAATGGGAGCATTTCGGAATTGGCAGACGATTCAATGCTTTCAATATACTTTCTTATATTTACAATATCCCCGATTTTTGCCATTGAATATAAAGCTTTAAGTTCATCCGCCGGCGGAATCGGGATTTCCCAGTCCTCTAAACCGTTTCCGTATTTTCCGAAAGTAACAGCACTGACATTGGTAAAATCTTTATTCAATAAAATGAAGCTTGTATCAAACCAGAATCTGCTGCCTTTGCCGATTTCGCTTTTTACATAAAGATCACTTCCCAACAATTTTGCAAGGTTCCTGCTTATTGTGAGACCAAGGCCTGTCCCCTTTGTTTTCGGCTGGCCGGTATCAAGCTGCTGGAATGAATCAAAAATTATTTCCAGCTTTTCTTGTGGAATACCAATGCCTGTATCTTCAACTTCAAAATGCAGTTTATCTGTTTCAATCATGCCAGCCCTTAACAATACCTTCCCTTTTTCTGTAAATTTAACGGCATTGCTTAAAAGATTTAGGAGTATCTGGTTAAGCCTTTTACTGTCGCCCAGGATATTTACAGGTAAATCCGAAAAGGATTCAAATATGAATTCGAGACTTTTTTCTTCGGCCTGGACCTTGATTATATCAACAATTTTATTTAATAGTTCAGGTAGTGAGAATGCATTATTTTCAAGCTTCATCTTACCGGCCTCGATTTTTGACATATCAAGCAGGTCGTTAATCATATTAAGAAGATGCAAACTGCTGTTATACATCATAGCTATGCTTTCAGTCTGCTTTTTAGTAAGGCTGTCTGTTGTCCCGAATAACTGTATGTAGCCAAGGATGGCATTCAGAGGTGTACGGAGTTCATGGCTGATATTTGCTATGAACATGCTTTTTGCCTGGTTCGCTTTTTCTGCGGTCTCTTTGGCCTTGAGTATTTCCATTTCGGCGGTTTTACGTTCGGTTATATCATGAGCGACCACAAAAGCGCCGACAATTTTATCATCGCTGAATTTGAACCTGCTTTTGAGTATGCCCCAGACTTCATTCCCGTCCTTCCTAATCGCCTTATACTCGATGGATTCTTCCGGGAGCTCTTCCTACCCGGGCTTTTCTGATTCTCTCAAGGAATATCTCCCTGCTTTCTTTATCCAGGATTTCTAATGGGTTCATTCCAAGGAGTTCGGTTTCCGTATAACCGAGCATTCTGCAAAGCCCGTCATTTACTGTCTTGAAACGGTTATCAATGAAATCAATCTCGTAAATTGCGGTAGGAGCATATTCTACAAGGAGCCTATATTTCTCCTCACTTTCCCGGAGCGCCTGTTCGGCTTTTTTGCGGTCGGTGATATCAGTATGGTTCCAGAGACGTCCGTATTTTTTTTCACCGAGATGAATGGGAATAAATTCGCGCAGAAGAGTTCGTCCATTGCTCATTCGAATGTCTTCGGTCTGAACCGGCTGCCCCAGCCTGACTATTTCATTGATTCGCTTTATGGCAGCGTCAGGATTAATATATGAAAACCGTATTTTTTCAATCAATTCGTTAGAGGACAAATTCGAAAGATCGGCCGGAGAATTTTTCAAACCGAAAATATCACAAAAAGCCTGGTTGGTAAATTCTATCCGGTCTTCATTCGTAACCAGCAGTATTCCATTATGCATACTTGAAAGAAATCAGATAAATCCGCTGTATTGTGGATTGCAGTTTTTCCTCCGCGTTCTTCCGTTCGGTTATATCTTCGGAAAGAATAAAAATACCCTCCGGAACAGGCTGAAAACTTAAGAAAAAACTTCCCATCGAACCGTCAGGAAAAGTAAATCTGTTTTCAAAGTTCTTAGCAGCCCTTTTTTCCATGCAATATTTCAATGTTTTGAACATTTCAGTGTCTTCAATTCCGGGAAACCTCTCCGTCATTTTATGACCGGTAAGTTCTTCTTTTACGTATTTTCCCTGTTTTGCCGCCGCTGAATTTACATAAATATATGTGAAATCAAAGCCGATGATCTGGCAGCCTTCAAGCATATTATCCAGGGTTTCCCTGTACCGTTCCTCACCTTTTTGCAGGGCTGTTTTCATTTCAATGCCCTGTTCGATAAGTTTCTGGTTTTGAAGGATGATAAAACTGAGGGTAATTCCTATGACGGTAAAATCAATAATTAAAATAATCACAGTCGTCATCATATCGCTGTTAAATATTGACTGCATAGGATTAATAAATGCGGATATTGTCCGGATCAAATAAAATAAGACATTTAAAGCCAGTATTAGTATGATAATATATAAAGAAGTGGCTCCGGATTTTTTAACATTCTTAATGCAGAGAAAACCCGTAAAAAAATCAATAAAAGCGACGAAAGATGAAAATAAGGCAACACGGATATAAGTTAAAGGAATGATGTATGTAAAAATGCAGGTTAAAATTATATAAATAATTGTATAGGCAATTAAAAAATATCTGTTAATCTTTAACTTTAAGAACTGCAAGAGCCCGATTGAAAGAAATATAACGGAAGCAACTAAAAGTGTATTTGACAATATTATTCCCAGAAAAACGGATGTATAGCCCTGGGCTGATATGAATGCAAGGCCGGCAGTTTGCAGAACAAGCCAGGCCGAAAGCGAACGGCTTCCTGGCAGCCTGCGGCGCGTACTTGAGGATATGATCATTAGCAGGGAACACAGTAAGCATGTTATTATCAACATAAAAACCATTGTCCTGTTATCCATATCCATCTCCTTTTATTTTTCATCCGGATAAATATTTTTCCCGGTTAACTTTTCAATTACCGTCAGACGATAGCCGATCTAATATTTTCAATTCCCTTATTTTAATAATAACCCTTTTCTTTACCATTTCACATAAAGCTTTCATTTCATCATCCGATTGGAATCGGGATTCCCCCGTCTTCTAAACTGTTTTCGGATTTCATGAAATTTACAGCACCGGTATTGGTAAAATTTTTATTCAATAAAATGAAGCTTACATCAACCCTTTTGCCTCAGCCCTCGCTCTTGTATTTCGTATTATTAAAAATTGAGCCATTTATTGTGTTGGAGCCTTTGTTATTTGCCGTATAATTGCTGATAACGCAATTGATTACAATAGAGTTGGAGTTATTCCAAAAGCAATTCCGCCGCCCATGGGTTCACTGAAAATCAGTATAAATCTTAAAATGTTTAATAAACAGTATTTTATTGGTGTCATATCCTATTTTATAATAATGAGTTATAAATGCAATTAGAAAAGGCTGGTTATAGTTTTCTAGTTTTAACTCATTTTTCAGTGAACCCGCCCATGCCACTATCTATTCCACCTGAGCCGTTGCAATTCCGGTGCGGATAAACCCGTTTATTAACATTAACAAAAAGAAACCAAGCGAACCCGCTTTGATAATAACTGTTTGAATGGTTTTTACGTGTGAATTCAAAGTCCTGGGATTTGTGTCATTTCTATTTGTCACGATATAGACCGCATTTTTGATTGAGTTTGAACTATCAGAAGAATTGAAAATTCATTTTTCATTATGGCCCCTATAAAATATTATATTAAAAATATTTTGATAGAAAGTGCCTTATCCAATATTTTTAATTATTATAGCATATTAAATGGAAATAGGTCAACCCGCCCTAAAATTTAATTTCAGGCAATGATGCGCTTCCTTTTCCTGACTTCCTCATATGCATGGTCGATCATTTTAAAAACATCTTCTCCGGCAATTCCTTTATTATAATAGACGGTGTTTTTAAATTTCTGCTGAAAATGCGGGACATGGTATCCGGGTATGACAATCCCGGGATATTCCATCCTGAGAAATTCCGCCAGGCCAGGATCACATCGCAATGTAATTTTCTCCTGTTCGGGATAAATTTCAGCGGCAATCATTCCAAAGGCTTTTATACAAACCGGGATATCACCGAATGGGAACTCAACGGATGCGCCTTCTTTTTTCAGACAGTAATCGGCTATTTGGGAAGCTGTTAACATTATTTGACCTCAAAGCGTAAATTTTTATCTGCCGCTGAGCCGTGGCAATGTGGCTTTTTTACTTTCTTTTTCCAGTCCGCGGAAAAAGAAAGTAATCAAAGAAAAAGGCGTCCCCTCCGCATGAACGCCATTTCATGTAAAGCGATCTTATTGTACTGCGGTGTTGTTATTCAATATATCCTCAAACATCTCTTTTATTAACCGCCTCCTCATCAGTCCGTCCGTGGACTGATTCGTCGGTTTTTGCCCTCCGTGGCAAAACCCTCAAGATTGCTTAGTCTATGTTAATTATGAATAACAATGTAGATTGTCTCAAGTTCGCGTTTAACCGCAGTGAAGATTAATCAGAAATGGCATTAATGCTGCGGGGGGGGATTTATCCTTAACAAGCAAATATCTATTGCTATTAATCACTTTTTTCATTATCAAGACATTTTTTTAAATTTTGATATTGATCAATTAACACAAGGGGTCACCAAATATCCTAATCAATTTTAATATCTAAATATATGAAGTCAAGATTAATGTTTCCTATTTATGTAATTTTAGTAATATTTGATTGACTGCTTGTCTTATTATTCTATGCAAATTCTTTCCCTTTATTATCAAATCTAAAGTGAATTTAACATTATTTTTATTTTCCCATCCATAAAATGGTAATTGAGCAAAATTTGAATTTAACATACAAAGTATATGATAAAGATCATGTAATTTATTGAAATCAATATACTTATCCAAATAATCTTCACACAATATCATTTCTATTACAGATCGTTTTAATATAATTAGTGGAGACACAGCTCTTACATCATTCTGTTCCAGATCTATTTTAATAATATCTAAATAATGCTCATTAAAATCAAGTTCTTTTAATAAGCTATTTAACTTTCCTTCAACATTTACTAAATTTACTTGTCTTAATTCTTTAATTTTATTTCCATCAAAAAAATGCAGTCTATTTTTATATTGATTAATATTCAAATCGCGTAAAATTATTTCAATTGCCGATTGTTTATACTCCTCAGATATCATAACATAAAAGTAATTAATATAGACATTTTCTTTTGATATAATATCTGGAAATGGCATATTGAAAGCTCTTTTGATATGTTCAATAATATCTCCCATATCACCTTGATTTTTACCATTAATATTTTTGAATTTTACTTGAGCAGCATGATATTGTTTTATTCCAAAACGATTATAATCTGAAAACAGAATATCCTTACCAAATTCGTCTATTCCATGATTATTCCTAACATCGCTAAAACCCATATTTTGAAGTAACGGTATTATTATCTCATTAGTATATTCTTCTTCATCATTCATCTATTCCCTCCATTCTTTCCATCTCCCTCACAATCCTTACTGTCTCCACGCTTACCGTGCAGGCCCAGCGGATTTATCTTTATTATTCAGAATTCTAAAATACTCTCTAAGACGATAAATTCTTCTGCAAGAATCTCTATTAGCATTTATCAAAAATATTATTATAATAAAAATTAAAATTCCAATGGGTAAATATTCCCAGACCATATATAATTCTTTATATAATAAAATTTCAACTGTAAAATATACAATTGAAATCATCAAAGCGATGGCTGTATTTCCCGTCGCTTCCATAATAACATCTAACCGCTCCAGCACAAGCCTTTGTGATTCATACCATTCGTTCATTGGTATCTTATTTTCTTTTTCCTCAATTTTCTGAAGTTCATAAGTTATTTTTTCAAAACCAAATTGAATCTTATAGTTTTTATCTAATTGATCATTATCAAACTCATTTGATTCTATATCCTCAATAATACCTACAATACCTATAATAGGGATACTGCCTAAAATTAATCCTATTCTTTGAATTGCAAATCCTATGATCCAGGCAAAACCTATTATAAAAAGCCAGGACATGAAGCTCTGTTTTTCAATAAGGGTTATTAGATAATTTGAATAGTGAAAATGTATGTTATAAAGTGTATTAATTAATATAAAACCCGGCAGTATCTTGCTGAGGAAATCCCTTAAAACAAAATGAGTATAAAAATATTTTATTAAGTCGGTAAAATCCTTCATAAATAAAAGCCTCCCTTATATTCTTAAAGTTTCCCTTTCCATCTCCCTTATAATCCCCACCGTCTCAACGCTGACAGATCAGATACACCGGATTAAATCAATCGCCGATTCCTTATAATCCTTAAACCTGCTATACGCCGTCGGGTTCGTAGTTAATTAACAATTATGCATTTCTATAAATAATTAAACCTATTTTATCATTACCATCGAATTTTACAGTTAAGTTATTATTATCATTTATTGGTATACGTTCATATGAATTTATATCAAATAGGCTTATACAAAATTCTGATTGTATTTCGCTTGATGAAAATGGTAAATCAAAACGTTTTATATTTCTTTTACTTTTTTCTCGTGCATAAGTTGGTAATGCAGTATATTCCTCTATTTTATGAGAGATATCAGTTAGTTGGCAAGAAACATTACCATTTTCAGGATTTAAATTAAATTTTATTTTAGCAACAGCTTCTGTAGAATTTATATCATAATTAAAACTTGGAGACATATGAGTTCCATTATCTTTTAATCTATTTCCACCATTTATAATTTGATTATTATTGAGATGAAACCATAAATGTTCATGTGTATTACCTCCTACACAATTAATAAATACATCATTTGTTCCATCTTCTCTACCACCAGTGCTTAAAGTAACACAGTATTTATTAAACCAATAAATTGCATAACCATTTTGATATTCAGGCATATTAGCCTCCTGTTTAATCTCTTTGGGTTAATTCCCCGTTGCTGCGGGGTAGTTTATTTAACCACAGATGGGCACAGATAAACACAGATATTTACTAATCTTATCCGTGTGCATCCACGTTCATCTGTGGTTGATTCTTTCACGTTTTCATTTCCTCCATCTCCCTCATAATCTTCACCGTCTCGATACTCACAGTACAGACCCGCCGGATATAATCAATTACAAAATTTAAACAGAGCGATTCTAAATATCAGGCAAGCTTTTAAAGCCGACATTACCTTAGCATAATCAGTGTTGATAAATGCATGTCATATGCCGGGAAAATCATAATACTTATGTTTAAACAAATCAAATTATCGAGACGTCAGTCATGCCGGTCACTTCGATACGCGTTTAACCTAATCTTTTAACAAAGCCTCGGTCACTGAGTAGGGCTTCAGCCCGTATCGAAGTGACCATAAACAAGCCGCTACTCAGTGACCAAAGCCATCTTAAATGCTCCCCGCAGCATGAACGCCATTTCCGATTGAACCTTTGTGTAGTCATAATAGAACTCGGCTTAATAATTGTTGTTATTCCTGTTAAACCTGATTTAAACAAGTTAAAGGGTTCGGACAGGGATGTCCGAAACCGAGGAATCAGTATAAGGATGTACTGATGACGAGGCGGTAATAAAAAGATATCTTTAATAAAAATACTTGAATAACAACACCTCAGAATAAACAGATTTCTTAACATGAAATGGTGTTAATGCGTAGGGGTCGTTCCTTTCTCTTCGACAGCAGACTGTGTGAAAACTCAGTAAAATTTTATAGTAAAATCGATTAATTATACAAAAACTCCATTTTTTGATATATTTTTCAAGCTAAAAAAATCTTAGTTTAAAAAATCTATCCGAATACGATAAACGATGGTTTATTAGCATCAAACCAGAGTCATAAGTCTCTTTATTCCCAATATATTCAATACTTTTATTAAATTATGAATGAATCCTGCCAAACTGGATTCCGTCAGAACGCCATCCTTTCCCTTCATTAAAAAATAACTGTAACCCATATTCCTTTTTATCGATCCAAATGGATGTTCACATATCTCTTTCCTTTTCTCTATGATCTTTTTCCCGGCTTCAGAACGAATTTTCCTCTTGAAGTTCTCAATTTCTTCTTTTCTAACTGGTACTTTGATACTTCGTCCTTCCACGCTTTCAGTACACTTATTTCTTACTTCACATTGGCTGCATAAGCCGCACTTGTACCTGACTATCTCTTTTCCTCCATTGACCTTCTCTACTTTTTTCCCATTTCTCACTAATGGGTTTCCCTCCGGACAATAATAAACATTTTGTCCCGGATCATATTTGAATTTATCAACCTGGTATTCTTCAGCAGGTACTCCTTTATTATCTTCTTTGCCTCGAATCCTTGCCTTATGTCCGTCATCCGGATTCGGCATATATACGTTATGTCCCTTATCTATACATTCCAGTATCTGCGGTTCGCTGTAATAACCGGCATCCGATACTTTGACCGTTTCAGTCTCTACCTTAAGCTCGTCCTTTATTTCTTCTACTCGGTCACACATTCCTGCCATCTGTTTGATATCATTGTTTTCATTCGTCACATCAATCGCCACAATCAGTTTATTCGCATCATCTACTGCCATCTGCAGATTATATGCAATGTCGGATTTCCCTTTATCATTCATAAACCGGCTTTCCGGGTCATTTGAATAATATTTCTCCATTTCAGGATTTCCCTCAAAAATCTTTTTAATAGCCTCAACTTTATCCTTTTTTGTTTTCATTTTCTTTAAACGTTCCGCTATCTTTCCGGAAAGAAATTCAAATTCATTCTTTTCTTCCTTATCGTTCTTATCCATCTCATTCAAATATTCTTCGATCTTTTGATCTATTCTATGTATGATTTCTTCTATGTTTTTCCTATGATAAACATTGTTATTGTGGTTTTGCGCACTGATCTTGGTTCCATCAATTCCAACAACGTCAAATGATAAAAGCCCGGCTTTATGACATATCTTCAAAAATTCTCTGAATATCGACTGTATTCCCTTCTTATTATCTTTCCTGAAGTCGGCAATCGTCTTGAAATCCGGCGCTAGTCGTCCAGTCAGCCACATCAACTCTGTGTTTCTTCGGCACTCTCTCTCTAATTTCCTGCTTGTCCTGATTTTATTCAAATATCCGTAAATATAGATTTTTAAAAGTATTTCGGATTTATATGAACTTCTGCCGGTTGATGCTTCTTTTACTTTAAAACCAACTCCTTTCATATTTAGCTTATCAACAAAAATATCTATAAACCTTACCGGATCTTCTTCTCCTAACAGATCTTCCAGTGTTTCATTGAACAGAACTATCTGATCCCTTGATTCTCCCTCAATATGCTTCATCTTTTACTCCGATTATTTTTGTTCTAATAATTATAGCATATTTACTGTGTTTTCACACAGTCTGTAATCTCAGGGCAGGCTTTGTATGCTTATCAATATACAAGAGATTTACTTCGGTTGCTGAGCTTGTCGAAGCATTCCTGACGAACTCAGGAAAGAGAGGAACAAAGCCGTATGCCAAGGCTCTGTGGCAAATCGCCCCTCGGGCGAAACTTATTTTTTTCCATAAGGGCAAACATAAAGGCACATTCCACAAACATCTTTTATTTTAGTGTTTTTTTTCAACTCATCAAAATAATTCTGGCATTTAATAAAATCAAGTCTCCGGCTCCTGTCTTCTCCGTCAACATAATTCCGGCCTTTGATTGCGCCAACCGGGCATATTTCCCGGCATTTGTTGCAATTATTGCATTGCTGGTCCAATGGTTTTCCGGTCGGCTTCAAGGGAGCGTTTGTCAGAAGACTTGTAAATCTGACGCGGGGGCCATGTTTTTTCGTAATTAAAAGACAATTCTTTCCTATCCATCCCAGGCCGGCTAAATGGGCTATCATTTTATGAGATACCGTGGGTATCGCGTTATCGATATCCGTTCTTTCGGCGGAAGGAATGGGAAGCGTGCTATAGCCGTTTTTATTTAAATAAGAAGCGATCATAGATGCCGTAATATTCAACCGATTGTTTATTATTTCATATGCATGTGTTTTATATTCACATGCAATATCTTTATCATTTCTACCCGGTAAAAAATCTACAATTGTTTTAGGTAAAACAATACCGATACTGATGCCGTATTTAAAGCCTTTTACAATTTTACCGCCGAATGATTCAATCTCAGCCTGATAATCAGTTAAATCCGCAACGCCAAAATAATCAATAAATTGGGTTTGCAGTATCTTTTGGATCTTTTTGTTCATTATTTCCCCTTTTTTCAAATAAGCGAAAGTATTCTATATTTTTGCATCAAAATACCCGGGATACAACTCCTTAAATTTTAATTCTGAATGTAAAATAATACAATTATTCAATTTTATAAGATTTATTCATATCAGAATATGGACTTTATTCGGAGCGCGCTCTAAACTTAACATTATAATTCCAGAAATCCGGTAAAAATTCTACCGGCGAAAAAAAGGCGGTATTTAATGGAAAATCCTCAAATCGTTCAGGGCGGGATGGGTGTCGGAGTGTCGAACTGGAAACTAGCGCGGGAAGTTTCCCTTACCGGCAATATTGGGGTTGTTGCAGGAACTGCTATGGATGTAATTATTGCCAGGCGGCTTCAGGACGGCGATCTCGATGGATCGATACGTCGCGCGCTGGCTCACTTTCCCGATCCTGAAATTGCGGGAAGAATCCTTGCGGAATATTATGTGGAAGGCGGAATTAAACAAAAAAACTGTTATAAACAAGTGCCTATGTTTACCATAAATCCTCTTAAGCAACTTATCGAGCTAACAATCGCGGCGAATTTCGCCGAAATTTACCTTGCCAAAGAAGGCCATAACGGGCTGATCGGCATCAATCTGCTGGGAAAAATCCAGCTTTCCAATGTTTACTCAATTTACGGCGCAATTCTCGCCGGAGTCGATTATGTTATAATGGGCGCGGGTATTCCCCTGGAGATTCCGGGAGTACTGGAGCGTCTGTCCCAGAACAATGCTGTTGCCGTTCGGCTGAATGTATTTAACAGTGGCCCTGACGATAAATTCGAACTGCATTTTAATCCCGGTGAAATTATCCGGGAATCGGCTTTACCGGATTTGTACCGTCCGCGCTTTTTCCCGATCATATCATCAAATGTGCTTGCCGCGACTATGGTTAAACGGGCCAGCGGCAGGATTGACGGCCTTATTTACGAAAGCTATATTGCGGGCGGGCATAATGCACCTCCTAGAGGAAAACTGGAATTAAGCGATTCGGGCGAACCGGTTTACGGTATTAAAGACGAAGTAGATATTCAGGGTTTAAAGCAATACGGACTTCCTTTTTATCTCGCGGGCGGCTACGGCAACCCGGCAAAGCACAGGGAAGCGCTGGAATTGGGAGCGGCGGGGACACAGATCGGGACTCCTTTCGCTTTCTGCGAGGAATCAGGCCTTGCCCCGGAAATCAAAAGCAATATTTTACAGGATATTTTAAACGGCGTTTCAAAAGTTTTTACCGATCCGTTCGCGTCGCCGACCGGATTTCCCTTTAAGGTTCTGAGCCTTATCGATTCGATATCAGAGAAAATCCAGTTCCTGAACAGGCCGAAGATCTGCGACCTGGGATATCTGCGGCAGATCTTTAAGAAAGATGACGGAACCGTGGGCTACCGCTGCCCTTCCGAACCTGAAAAAGATTACTTGAAAAAGAATCTTAACGGCGATGAAATCATCGGCAGGAAATGCCTCTGCAACGCTCTTATGGCGAATATCGGCATTCCCAGGCGGCAGAAGTCCGGATACCTTGAAAAGCCGCTCATCACGGCCGGGGATTACCTTAAATCCGTCGCGAACCTTATCAATTCAGGCAAATTGGCATATACTGCCAGGGATGTGATCAATTATATTTTGAATAAACCGGAAAAGGCGATGGGCATACGGTGATTCCGATAATTATTCTTTTGATTTAGTCAGCATGTTCCATGGGCTAAAAGAGCAACTTTCTTACCTTTTTTAAAACATTCATTATAAATCCGGCAGGCTGCGGGGGTTTTTTCTATGATCAGTTTCTTTATTCCTTTTTTAAGAATAAATTCCCTCACCTTATCAGGGCATTCCAGCATTCCGTCGGCTCCTGTCCCAATTATCAAAACATCAATTTTATGCTCAAAGATTCCTGTAATCATTGTTTTATCCAGATTATGCCCCTTCCTTTCCTTCCATTTTGACACTTCGGTCCCGATCATACGGATATCTTTTCCCTCACCGGTTTTACCCGCGCCGGTCTTGCTGTGCTCCTTACCGCAAACGACAAACTTTCCCCAGGAATAATGCTCTATAGGACCTTCCGGATCATCGAACATAATCAACCTCTATTTTACCGGTGATTTATTGATCGCCGCAAAGCTCTTAGGATTAACACCCGCATATTTTTTGAAGGACTTCGAAAAATGGCTTTGATCGTAAAATCCAAGATCAAGCGCGACGGCAGTAATCGGTTTTCCAATCCGCAGGTCTTTGAGAGCTTTATTAAGCCTCATCTGGCGCAGATAGACGTGCGGCGGTATTCCGAAAGCCTGCTTGAACAGCCTTGTAAAATGAAAACGGCTGCAGAAAGCGGCCTGTGAAAGTTCATCCAGTGAAACATTCTCATGGCACTTTTCCCTGATATAATCGCGGATGCCGGCCAATCTGGCATTTTCCAATGAATTACGCCTCAATCTTTGAGATGAATATTTACCGATTAATCGCTTTATTACCGAATCCAGTTTTTTATTATAATCATCGCGCGAATTATTTAATACTGATAATTGAAACAATTTTTCCAGCTCATGGTACAAAGTTTTGTCATGGATGATATTTTTAATAACAGCTTCACAGTTCACGTATGGCGCCGGTATTTTACCGTTAATATATTCCACCGGAATGCTTACAGCCGAATAAGACGATCCATTATCTTCGCAGTAATGCGGCTGATCCGGGTTTACTGTAAAAACGCCGCCTTTCCTCAGAATATTCCGCTGTCCATTGATAAAAAATACTCTTTCACCGCCCGATACTATACCGATGACATAATTTGAATGCGGATGAACCGGAAATCTGTTCCGTACACTTTTCCCATAAACCAGTCCGAATCTTGCATTGACGGCTGCAAATTTGAATAAAATCTCATTTTTTTTCATATCATATTATAGTAATGAAGGCGTAAATTTTGCAAGCAGCAGCAGGCCTTTTTTCCCGGCAATCACTTTGTGGGGCTTATTCTCGGGAATCAGCGCTATACTTCCCGCCCTGTAAGAAATTGATTCCTTCTCAATTTGACAGATTCCATCACCATCAATGACTTCATGCACCTCAAATTTCCCCTCATGAATATGTTCCCCGATTTCGCACTCCGGATCAATTTTAACCAGATGGCAGCTAATTTTCCCATTTGTTTCCGCCCCCTGTATCAAATGTTTTAAAAACACTCCTTTAAATATGGAATGCGGGTTCCATGGCAAATCTTCAGTAATAAGTCTTTTCCCATTGGTAAAGATTTTGCCGCTCTCAAATTGCTCAATCATAAATTCCTCCCGATATTTATAATTATTTTATATCTGAAGAATATAAAAATATTGTAAAAAATTGCTTTTTTTTCACAAACAGGATATTTTAATAATTCAAAAGTGATAATTTTTTCCGGTAAAAATAATTTACCTTTCTAAGGGTTTTCCCTGATGACGAGATTCGACAAATTATATATAATTTTATAATATAAAGAATAGAAGGCGGTAATATTTTTCAATTTTTCACCGCTTAAAAATGAAATATAAATTATCTTTAATTAGATATTTATTATAGGAGGTGGTATGATAAAAAAGGTTGAAAAATAAAAGAGCCCGCATCAAAATAGATGAGGGCTCTGAATAGGACAAAGATCGAATCAATTTGTGGGGATAAACCCCGTTAGGAGTATGATCGAATCCTTGTCCGAACCACCATTTTGAGGATAAACCTCGTATTGGAGTATGGTAATTTTTCAACCGGATTAATATACCACTAAAAGATTCAGGCCTCCCAAATAAATTAGGGAGGAAAACGATGGACGCAAAAAAGTGGATCGGAATTGATATCCACAAAAAGCAAATTACCGTTTGCATTATTATAGAAAACGGTAAAAAATCAATCAAGCAATATGAGAGAAATGAAAAAGAATTAGCGGAATTTGAGAAAGAGATTGACAAAGAAACGATAATCGGGATTGAATCGACAAACTGGACATGGGATTTAATCAAACGGTTAAAAGATAAAGCAAAGGATGCGGTTATTTTCAATACTATTGATTTAAAAAGATTAATGGATCGATTTAAAAAAACAAACAAGGAAGATGCAGAAAGAATGGCGATTATATTACAAAGATTTGAAAAAGAAGAGCTAAGTACCTGTCAGATAAGAAGCGACGAAGACGCTGAAATAAGAGGATTATTATCTGTGAGGGAAGAAATGGTTAGCAATAAGAAAAGCTATAAGACAAAGATAATAGCGATGATGGAGTATTGGGGGATTAAAACCGGAGACAAAATGTTCAACAATTTTGAAAAGAACACAAACTGGGTCAAAGAACAAAACATACCTGAGAGTATAAAGAGAGCCGTAATCCAGATGTATGTTATGTTAGAAAATCTCAAAGAAGACATTAAGGTACTGGATAAAGAAACAGAAGCCTTAAGCATAAAGAGACCCGGATATAATGAGATTAAAGAATTAACGGGAATAGGCACAACAACCGGCGCATACATCATAACGAAGGTAGGCAATATAGACCGCTTTAGTACCTCAAAAAAATTTGTATCATATATGGGATTAGCACCAAGAGTTAGTGAAAGTGACGGAAAAGGAACAAATGGTCAAATTACACGAAAAGTAGACGGTGCTTTTTTAAGGGTCATAGTACAAGCAGCCTGGGTTCGTGTGAGATATGATAAAGAAATGAAATCGTTTTATGAGAATATTCGAACAAGAAGAGGAAAACAAAAAGCGATCATTGCAGTAGCGAGAAAAATTATTGTGGAAGTATATTATAAGTTGTTGAATCTGAAATCTGAGGCTTGAATCTTAAAATAAAACTTGACAAATTACATAGGAGGAAATATGAATCTTAAAAACGTTTTTGAAGGTACAATTGTTTTGCTTTCTACTTTGATCATTTTATCCGGATGCAACCTTTCCAGCCAGTCTTCATCATCAAGCTCAAGCGCGAAACTGCTGTCTACATGGAACGGAACATACCATCATCATGACGGTTCCACAGGTTCTATTTCAATAAAACTATATGATGACAACACAGCTTCTGTTACCGCGGCCAACGGCAATCAAACCGCAAGCGGTTCCGGGAATTATACGCTCAGCGGAACCACATTCACCGTTACAATAAACGGAACGGCAAATAATCCCGGAGCTTCACCCGCATCTTCAGGATTTAGCGATAATGTTACCGGTACTCTTGGTGCCAGCACCGGATCGGGTTCATATAATATTACTTATAACAATTCCGGGTGGAACAGCACGGCCGGCGGAAGCGGAACCTGGAGCGCAACCAAACAATAATAATAAACTGAATTAAGGATTTAACCGGGATATAATGCTGCCGCCCAGCCATCAGTCAAAAAATTGTTTCTTATTTACCTGTTAGGTTGAAATTATCAAAAGACTCAAAAATGTTATCATTATTTTTTCCCACTCGAAAACAAAAAAAATCATCCATTGATTTTGATTATTCTTTTTCTCCAATAAATTATTTTTTATCCATTGTGATAAGTGCCGCCCGAGAGGGCGGGTTATTGACGGGAAGAACGTTGCGAAAGAATGTGACTTTTGCGGCCCTCCGTAACTCGCATCCCTGCTTCGGACAGATCTGCGGGCACGCCGGCGTCCTGCCGGCTCGCAAAAGTAACATTCTTTCTCCGCTGTGCTTTCCCGTGAATCTTTGCGCAATCATTACGCTGCCGAACTTTCGTTCGGCCGGATATTTATATTTGGGTGGATATCATGGCGCAGTCCTTACGCCCGAGGTTACTTGGCTTCACTCCTGATTGAAAGTATTCCATTATGACCAATAATAATCTGAAATTGCCGGTTCTTTTTGTTTTTTGGCCGGCTGTTCTAAATTATTCTTTGATAGAAAATCACAATAGTACCCAAGTTGCGATGTTATGATAAAATGAGGAAATAAAAAAAGAAATTTTGACAGGTGAGGGAGATGGTATTAAACTCTGCCCGGATATACTCAAGATGGGTATAAAAAGGCAGAAGAAGGCTGGCTGCTCCCCTGGGATATAACGGGATTCTTTTTGAGAATACCGAATAAAGCCCGAAGCTGCGAATAGTCCAGCCTTCTTCCTTACCAACATTATGGGACCGGAGCAAAGCTCCTGAACCCGAATAGACGGATGGCTGCCATTACTCAGCCCGTCAAGGTGACTTTTTTATATTTCTTCTTAAGTATTCTAAAACATAAGAAGGAGAGTGTCAAATGTATTACGGAGTTGATTTGCATTCGGATAATCTGAAGGTTGCGATTCTTGGGGATAATGAAACTGAACCGAGGATATTCAGATCGAGCCTTGAACCAAAGTATTTTGAAAAGTTTTTAAACCGGTTAACAAAAGATGATTACATCGCAGTAGAAGCATCAACAAACACATTCTGGTTTTATGACCAGGTTAAACCTCTTATCGCAGAATGTTATGTAATCAATCCCGGTAAATTCCAATTGGTTTCAAACTCAATGGTCAAGACAGATAAGAGGGACGCTATCAGTATTGTAAGAATGCTTAAATATAGTGTAATTACCGGAGAACCTTTACATACCATTTATATACCTAATTTGGAAGTAAGGGAAATCCGCGGGCTATTTACAACATATAAGCTTTTTAAGACGGATATTGTCAGAATGAAAAACAGGATTCATTCATTATTAAAGCAGAACGGTTACAAACAGGAACGGGAAAGCCTGAATGTTAAAGGTACAAAAGAACAAATTCTTCAGCTTGATTTAAGCGAAACTGTAAAATTTGAGATAAATCTATTGTACAAGCAGATGGAAGAAATGATTAACAGTGCTAATGAAATAAAGAAAGAGATCTTGGTAAAAGGCAAGATATTCAAAGAGGAAATAAAATTACTAATGAGTATAAAAGGCATTAGTCCATTTACCGCGATAGGAATAATGTCGGATGTGGCTGATATTAACCGTTTTAACAGTGTAAAAGACTTTTGTTCTTATCTGAGATCGGCTCCAAAAGTGGATTCCTCGAATAAAATGACGAAAATCGGAAAGCTTAATAAGAAGTCAAGACGTTTAACGATGGAGTTATTAATCCAGAGCATTCAACACTTTCGGGATTGTAAGAAATTTAATTATTTTTATGAAAAGAAAAGTAAAGGTAAGTCAAAAGGCAAAGTCAGGGTTGCATTAGCAAGAAAAGTCATGGTAGCTATTTATCATATGCTTAAAAAGAAAGAGTTGTTTTACTACATTGATAAGAAGTGTTATGAAAGCAAAATGTGTGAGTACAATAATTTCTTAAAAAAAGCCGCTTAAACTCTTTAGTTTTATCATAGACGGGGAGCAATTTGATTCTTTATCTGAATTAAGATAATTATCACGACAATTGTATTAAAATTAATTATAATAATTTATTCTTCTTCAATAGAATTTGTATATTCTTCAGTTCTGATCTCAATACCTTTTTCAAAATAAGTTTTTTGAATATAAATTTTATTATCATCAGCGGGCAACTCAGGTAATCCTTCTACTTTTTTCCCGGCATACCGGTAATAAATTAATTTATCGCCATTCCAATAAGGATCAACTATTGTCTGGTAACCCGAATTAAGTACATGATGCCCTGTTTTAAGATCAAAAGCATTAAGTCCCCTGCCTCCTGCGCTAGTTCCAGTATCCAGAAATATATATCGTTTATCATAAGACATCATCATTATTGATGTGTTGTCTTCATTATCAAATCTGAATGCCCATTTCTTATTTTGACAATCAAACAAACCGAAAACAAATATAGTAACATCAATACCACCTATAGAAACTACCAGATATTTATCTTCATAATTTTGAGTTAATTTTAAATCTTTAAATAATATTTCATAGCCTTCCGGTATTGATATTTTTTCTTTATAATAAATTGTTTTGGAATCTCCCGATTTTATGTAAAGTATATTTTCATCTAAGAAAGCTTTTAAATTATAGCTTTGATTATCGCCTTCAATTTTATCCTTATTTTCTCCCCATAAAACTATATCGCTGACGGATATATCTTTCCATTTACTTCCATTATTAACTTCATCAATTATCATTTTAATCTTTTTTACATTTTTCTGCTCAGTATTAAAGCTGTCAAAGCCTTTAATATCTTTGAAATTCAGTAAAATCGGATTTTTATACTCATCATTTATAATTACTGTAGCTTTTTTTATTCTGCTGTTTAAAAAATACAAATCTCCGAAGTGTTTGTCATAATGCTGGAAACCATTGGCAATATTAATATTATACAGCTTAATAGGTTCTTTAAGATAAATTTCAATCCAGGGCTTTACGTTACTTTGATATTGAACCTGCCAGCAAGTTGCCAGATCACTATCCAGAACATTTTCGGGAACAAAAGAATAATCCGAGTAAGGGCTTAAATAAGAAGAAGCCTTGACATTCTTTATGAGATAATTCACATCTTCAAAATTATTTTTTGTCTCAGGAAAAATTAAATTTACTGAAAATAATGTTAACAAAACAATCAATCTTTTCATATGGCCTCTATATTACGTGAAATAGTAATATACGTAAATTTCTATTTAATAAATAATATTATCAATACAAAAATTGCTCCTGATATGGCATAAATTAATAGATTTATTCCTTTTGGGCCATACAGAAGTTTGCCTTTCAGAAAAATTGATATGCCCACAAATATTGATAGTAAAATAATAAAAAACAATCTTATCATTAGCCGCCTTTTAAATAAATATTAGAAATTATTTTTCACTATGTCGCTGCTCCGAGGTAGACACTTCACATTTATCACTTTTGGGCATTATAATATTCCTTAGTTTTTATCGAAATATACCCTATAGAAGTACAGATCGTAAATAAAGTATATAGATATTTCATGAAATCTTTTCTTCAACTTTTATTGGAATACCAATTCTTGCTCTAATTTCTTCATAAATTGGAAGGTCAATGTTAAAAAGGCTATTAACTTTTTCTACTGCTTCTAATGTTACAGCTAGACCATAATAAACATCTTCATCTAATGTTTTTGCGTCTTCTCTGCATACAACTGAAATCTTCATAAATTTACCATCATGATAAGATACTACTTTTGAACCCTCAAAAACTTCATGTTGAACGGTGCCATTTTTTACCTGTTGCCAATCCGCATTTATTCTTTCAACCCCTATGTCATCCATAGGTGGTTCAATTGATAAATTAGCTTTTCTATACTTTCTATTTGCAGGATTAATAGGGCTAAACCATGCTAACGTAATAATCAATCGTTTTATTTCATTTATACCACTTAAACATGGGGGCAAAGGAAACTGAAAGTCATTCTTTTCATCTTTTTTTATTTTCCCAAAACCTATTGCGGTTGCTCTCTGTGAAGCACATTCAAGAACGCGTTGAATGTTTGGTATGCCAAAACCCATATATCGTGCAAAATTTCTCTTAAATTGTTTTTTATTTTGATTTGTACTGAATATTTTTTTTAGAATGCTATAACCTTCACCCCATGATGCACTATGAACCAATAAGGCTTTTAAAATAACAGCGACATTGCTTTCATCAATTGAAATATTATTTTCTAATATTAATGGGCTTAGCATTTCATAAATTTGAGATGCAGTCCGTGTAGCAAGCGCCGCGGAATTACTTGTTCCTCTGATATAAAAGCATCGGTTCAATTCTCCTCCACTTGTAGGTGATGTAGCTACGCATTGGCCGGGAGCTAATCCTGAATTTGAAATTTTATAAATCTTATTTATTTCATCAAATAATTGTCTTCCACCAGATATATATAATTCCGGTTTTATGGAATTCTTATAACCCAATCCATGTGCAGAAATTGGCGATGGTAAATCCTGGTTTGGTAAAATATCAATTCTGTTGCCAATATTAGTTGCATTTGATTTATCAGCATGAATAGAGCCTACTGTTATTGAATTTATAGAATCCGCTGGAGATAGTATTTTCCTGTTTCGTTTATCAAAATCAATTTTTTCCATTGTAAGTCTTAAAATAGTATCATTTGGCAGAGATTTTATTTCGTTTAAGCTTTTTTGAAGGTCAATATCGGCATCAATATTACCTGCACTAACACAAAAAAGAACCTTATATTTGTTTGAAAGCCAGTCTAATAGTTTCCCACATGAACTCAAATTATTAAAAAACATCTTTGACTTATCTGCTATTGAAATGTTGATTATTTTTATTGATGGAGCTGCTGCTGCTTCATTTGGACCACCTTCAAATATCCTACGAACAGAACGTAGAATCAAGTCTTCCATAAAATAATCTTTGGGGATATTTTCAAGAGGTGGATTGCTAATAAAGTCTTCTGTATCAGGTTTCATAATTGGTCTAAAATAAATTGGCCTGTTAAGAGGTTCTTCATGAGCGTCCAATTCTCCATGGCATATCAGTGAAGCCATCGCAGTACCATGCTTTCTTGCGTTTGCCGGATAGTTATTTTCATCTATAAAACCATCAGGATCATCTAGATTTATTCTATTTTTCAAAAGATTATGCTGCACAAAGGGAACGCCATCGAGCACAGCAACAATAGGCTCTCCAGTGGTGTTTCCAGATTTGAAATCACCTTCCATGCTTTCTGAAGGTATAAACACTTTACATTGTCCTACTGGAGGACGGAATGATCTTATACCATCGCAAGTAAAAATTTTTGAATAATCTGAATTAAGTACTTTCTCAATACTATGTATTGGTAATTCAACTTTAATCGCATGAAACCCTATTTCATTGATAGTACAAGATGATAATATCTTTCCTTCCTCATGAATAACAAAATTCATAATACTTTTTTCTGTTATATTTCTTTGTTGTTCATTATTTCTATACCAAAGATCAATTTCAAAAAATATTTTTGATGCGGTTCCCTTTTATTTCTAATTCTTCTTTCCAAAGATCGTCAATATGGTAATCTCTTAATCGGTCTTGTACATCCCATCTTCTGATTGTTTTTATTTGTTTGAAAATTTGAACCCATTTCCCATATCCCGGTAATTTTTTACCTCCAGAATCCCATTGTTTCCATATACCAAATAAGTCTTCTAAAGTCTGTCTGTTGCTCATACTGAGGAATAGACGTCCGCTTATAGCTTGTTTCCTGCTTGAAATAGATTCTTCTTTAATAATATTTATTATTTCTTCATTGTAATTAGAAAATTCGGGTGGGATTAATTTTTTAAAAGTATAAATATCTTTATTCGCTAAATAACCATTATTGTCAATATAAGCATTATCCAGAAGCAGATTCTAAATCAGTGAAGATTGTTTTCTGTTTATGGATTCTATCTTTGTACAAAAACTCAATTTCCCAATTTTACAATTCTGATAAAAATAATCATCAGCTTCAATAGTTTCTTCATCAATCTCAGCAAGCCATTCAAGGCCTGGAATAGCATGTACTGCTATTTGAAAATCTTCAATCTGGCCAATAGTCTCTATTACCAACACATATTCAGGTTCAAGACCATCAGCCGTATCACTAATGAAAGCATCTAACATGGATTCAAATTGCGGGGTAAGCCTGTCTTTTTGGTTTTGAAAAGTTGGGAAATGATATATAACTTCTCTTGGAAGTGCTTTTTTCTTTTCTCGAGATGTTGGAGTTGGTACAGGAAATATTAAAAGAGGTCTACCGGCCATTTATTATTCCTCAATATTGTTACCCACAATAAATTTATTTTCCCATTGTTTCAGTTTTTCAATAATTAATGACTTTGTATTTTCATGCTTATGTTCTAAAATTGTTTTTCTTAAAATATCTGTAAAAAAATCTTCAATTTCCGAATAACTTTTACCATTTAATTTTTCAATAAGCTTTTCCATAACATAATTAATGCTAATCCCTGTCTTTTTTATAAACATCTCTATAAATTTTTGAATTTGTATCTTATTTGGTCCTTCAAGATTTAATCTTATTTGGAACCGTCGCCATACCGCACGATCAAGAAGTTCCGGATGATTACTTGCCGCGATAACAACAACATAACTTGGAAGCCTGTCCATTTGAAGAAGTAATGAACTTACAACACGCTTAATTTCACCGGTTTCTTTTGTATCGCCTCTTTCCTTACCAATCGTATCAAATTCATCAAGAAAGAGAACACATGTTCTTGTTTTTATATAATCGAACATATTACTAAGCCGTGTTGCTGTTTCCCCTAAGTAACTGCCAATTAAGTTTTCATAGCGAATAACAAATAAAGGATACATTAATTGTGTTGCAATAGCCTCTGCAAGGCTTGTCTTACCATTGCCTGGAGAACCTGTTAATAAAACTCTGTTTCTGGGTTCAAGACCATAAGAATGAAGTAAATCGGCTCTATGCTGTTCTTCTATCAAGTCTTTACAAATTATTAAGGATTGATCCTCAATTATTAAATCATCAAATTGTTTTTGAGGGGTAATTTCAAAAACCAAATCTTTTGATTGTCCATTGGGACGAATAATCGCATTATTCTTATTGACATTTTCATTTAAAATTGCAGCCAATCTGTCAGCAAGAATATCATGTTTTTTAGCCCTTTCTTCAGCAATTAGACTTTCAACGGATTTACGAAAAGAAATCATATCATTTCGATTTGCTGACTGTACCAAACTCAGTAAAATATCTGCCCTAGCCATTATAATTCCACCTAGACTCTTATATTTTATATAAAATCTATATTATTAGATTGGTAAGACAATTTGAATTGCTAATAATTTCAATTAGAAATATTTTACTTCTCGTCTGTTAAAAACACAAAAATAATGATGATTATGTCTAAAATATTTTAATTCTTTAATTAAAATAATATTTTTTAATAGGGAATTATAATGTTGCTCGCTGTATACTTTGCCATTTTTGATTAAGTTTTTATGTGTCAAAAAGAACTTGCGAAATGTATTAGCTTCTGCCGGTCACTTCGATACGCATCTTTGACTCTTTAACTAGCCCCGGTCGCCGAGTGATTTTTGCATCAGCAAAAATTGTATCGAGGCGATCGTCAACACGCGCCCCTCGACTTGTGCTGAGTTTATCGAAGTATACAATCGCTTTCGCGATAACACTTCGATAAACTCAGTGCACCGCTCGAGGAGCGAAGAGGGGGTAGGGGGCATAAGCGCTAACTTGATTCTTGATATTTTTACAAATCATAGCTATAATATTTATATGGAGGCGGCTATGATTAATGAAGATTGGAATATTTTAGTTTCAATGTTTCCAATAGGTTGGCGTGAAAAGGCAAAGGAAACGGGTGCATTAAGGGGATTGCGTAAGTGCAAATCTGAGGAGGACTTGCTCAGAACCCTTTTGATTCATCTGGCTGGCGGGTTTTCTCTAAGAGAAACAGTAGTAGGGGCTCGTGAAGCCAATTTAGCAGATTTATCTGATGTTGCCTTGCTGAAGCGATTAAGAAAGAGTTCGGATTGGTTGGCGTCATTATGTGAAGGTTTATTTGAGGAGCGAGGTGTGAAACTGGAAAATAAAGATGGATTTGAAGTTCGCCTTCTTGATGCTACTGTAGTTAAAGAACCTGGAAGGACGGGAAGTTTATGGAAGGTTCATTACAGTCTTAGACTACCTACATTCAAGTGTGACTACTTTCGCGTAACTCAAATGAACGGTATAGGGACGGGTGAGTCGTTTAAACAATTTGATTTGAAACCGGGTGATTATATTATAGGTGATCGAGGTTATGGTCAGGCTCCGGGAATAAAGTTTGCCGTTGAGCAGAAAGCTTCTCTATTGGTCCGCATCAGCCCTCATCATGTTGTAGTTAGCGATTCATCCGGTAAGCCATTTAATTGGCTGGATAGATTATCAGAAGTTTCGAAATCGGGACAAGCATGTTCAATGGAATGTTCATTTACAATGCCCTGATAAAACCACTGTTTCCGGTAGAGTTTGTGTTATAAGAAAATCTGAACAAGCTATTCTTAAGGCTCACAAACGTATTAAAAAGCATGCTATAAAAAAGAGTCAGAAGTTAAAACCGGAGACACTAATATATGCGGAGTTTGTGATTGTATTCACAACTTTTGAAGAGTCAAGTTTTCCGCCGGCAGAAATACTGCGATGGTATAGATTACGATGGCAGGTTGAATTAGTATTTAAACGTTTTAAGCAACTTGCGGAACTTGGGCATTTGCCTAAATATACAGATGAAAGTTCCAAGGCTTGGCTGTATGGCAAATTGTTTGTGGCCCTGTTAAACGAAAAACTTATCTGGCAAGCCCAGACTTTTTCCCCCTGGGGTTATGATATTATTAATCAGGGCAGGGATAGTAAGCCGTTGGCGTGAATTTGCATTTATGCTTCATGAAATGCAGAGAGTAATTATTCCATGCCTTTCGCTTACCGGTATTTTTATAAATTGGATAAGAATTTCCAGAGGACTTATTAATAAAAAGAGAAGAAGAAAAATGCAAATTGTGGAATATTTTTCCTTAACAAGTTAGCGCTTATGGGGCATGCCCCCTTGCTCTGATTCCATTGCCGCTCAGTAATGATTTCCCTTGATTTTATAACTATTGTTTATTAGATTTATTAAGAGAATTTAAATATAAGGGAAAAAATATGAATAATATCAATAAATCATGGAAAGAAAATCCGTTCGATATAAAAAAGATAGATTTAAAGAAAATGCTTACGCCTCAGCAATATAATGTGGTATGCGAGCACGGAACCGAAAAGCCTTTCGACAACGAATACTGGAACAATAAAAAAGCAGGTATTTATGTGGATATTGTTTCCGGTGAACCTCTTTTCAGTTCAGCCGATAAATTCGATTCCGGAACCGGATGGCCGAGTTTTACAAGGCCTATTGATAATAAAGCTGTTATTGAAAAGAAAGATAAAGGTTATGGTATGGTCCGCACCGAAGTATTAAGCAGTACTGCAGGATCGCACCTCGGGCATGTATTCGATGACGGGCCTGAACCGACCGGCCTGAGATATTGCATGAATTCGGCGTCGCTCAGGTTTATTTCCGTGGAAAAAATGGAAGAAGAAGGCTACTCCGATTTGCTGTATCTATTTCCTGATAAAAGCAATAACCAGGTGAATACTGAGCTGGCAACATTTTCCGCCGGTTGTTTCTGGGGGGTTGAGGCTTATTATAAGAAGGTGAAAGGCGTTATCGGCACAACTGCGGGCTATGCCGGAGGCACAAAAGAAAATCCAGGTTACGAAGAGGTTTGTACCGGTAAAACCGGCCATGCGGAAACCGTTCATATCGAATATGACCCATCGATTGTGAGTTTTGAGAGGCTGCTTTATCATTTCTGGAAAATCCACGATCCGACAACATTAAACCGCCAGGGTAATGATGTCGGTACCCAATACAGGTCTGTGATATTTTATCACAGCCCCGAACAAAAAAAATCAGCCGAAGAATCCAGATCGGCGCTCGAAAAATCAGGAAAATTCAAGAAGAAGATAGTTACTGAAATAATCCCTTTCGGGAAATTCTGGCCCGCCGAGGAATATCATCAGGATTACCTTGATAAAAATCCATGGGGATACTGCCATGTCGATCTTTCAAATGTTGATTGATGATTAAATTTGATTTTTCTGAAAACTGTTCTATAATTTAGGGTTGAGTTTGAGTATAAATAGACTATTTAATCCGTAAAAACGGAATCATAGATCAGGAGATAATAAGGAATGCAGAAAAACGTAAAAGATACCGTGTATCGGTCGGTGGGCATATGCCTGGGGGCTTCAACATTTTCCATGGTGGAACTTGAAAATGGGGCGAACGGCCTTGAAATAAAGAACATCATCGTAAAAGAACACAACGGCGATCCCAAGGGAGTATTTTCCAGATATCTGGACGAATCAAATCTGGATGAAAGATATATTGCCATAACCGGAAGAAAATTCAGGGAGATCACAAATATACCTTCGATTATCGAACCGGAGGCAACGGAGATCGCGTACCAGTTTTTGAACAAAGGTGTCAAACATTATGACGCGGTGGTTTCCGCGGGCGGCGAATCCTTCATCGTGTATGAAATAGATAAAAAAGGAAGGATATCGAGGATAAGTTCCGGAAATAAATGCGCTTCCGGAACAGGCGAATTTTTCTTACAGCAGATCAGGAGAATGAATGTAAGCATTAAGCAGGCAGTTGAGCTGGCAAGAACCTCAAACAATCCTCACCAGCTTTCAGGCCGCTGTTCCGTTTTCTGCAAATCCGACTGCACCCACGCGCTTAATAAGGGCGAAAGCATCGCCGATGTTACCGCCGGGCTCGCAAGGATGATCGCGAAGAAAATCGAGGAACTTCTTGTAAGGATAGGCGCAAAAAGGGTTCTTATCGCGGGTGGAACCGCTCAGAACGACGTTGTGATTGATTTCCTGAGAGAGAGCTTTGAAGAAGTGACCGTTCCAAAAGAAGCTCCTTACTTTGAGGCTTTGGGTGCGGCTATCTGGGCGATGAATGAAAAGCAGCAGGTTAAGATTGAAAAAGGAAACTATTTTAAAGATATAAAATCCTCATTTGAATTTTTAAAACCTCTAAATCAATTTCTTGATATGGTGGATTTTAAGGAAATGCCATTTAAAAAGGCAAACGAAGGCGATGAATGCGTTGTCGGGCTTGATGTCGGTTCAACAACAACAAAAGCCGTTCTTTTCCGGGTTGAAGACGAAAAGATTCTCTGCGCCAAATATCTAAGGACTAACGGCAATCCGATTGAAGCATCAAGGCAGTGTTATCAATCGCTTTTCGATCAGCTTAACGGCACGAAAGTTAAAATAACGGGACTCGGGGTCACCGGCAGCGGCAGGTATATAGCCGGGCTTCACGCGGATACCGACGGTATAATCAACGAGATCATCGCCCACGCCAGGGCGGCGGCTCATTTTGACGCCGGTGTGGATACAATTTTCGAAATAGGCGGCCAGGACGCTAAATATACATACCTCACCAATTCCGTGGCTTCCGACTACGCGATGAACGAGGCCTGCTCGGCAGGTACGGGAAGCTTTCTGGAAGAGTCGGCCTACGAAACGCTTGGTGTAAAAATGGAAGAAATTGCCGATATAGCTCTTTTAGCTAAAAAGCCGCCGAATTTTTCCGATCAATGCGCGGCTTTCATATCATCCGATATAAATACCGCTTTCCAGGAAGGAATCAGCAGGGAAAATATCATAGCCGGGCTTGTTTACTCAATCTGCATCAATTATGTCAACCGCGTCAAGGGTTCGCGGCAGGTCGGAAATAAGATATTTATGCAGGGCGGCGTTTGTTATAATAAAGCCGTTCCCGCGGCTATGGCTGCCCTTACAGGGAAAAAGATCATTGTACCGCCCGAACCCGGGCTTATGGGCGCATACGGAGTGGCTCTTGAAATAAAAAACATGATTTCAGTCGGCCTTCTTGATAAAAAAGAATTCGATTTAAAAATGCTAGCCGACAGGCAGGTTTCATACGGTAAACCGTTCATCTGCCAGGGCAGAGCCGAAAATTGCGACCGCCGCTGTGAAATAAGCATGATCCATATCGGGGATAAAAAATTCCCGTTCGGAGGAGCCTGCAATAAGTATTACAACCAGCTCCACCGTTTGAATTATAATGTCGCGGATTTCAACCATGTAATAAAAAGACGGGAACTTCTTTTTGAGTCTTTCGCCATACCGAACCCTGAAATAAAAAAAGATGCCCCGGTTGTGGGTTTAAACCGTTCATTTCAGGTCAATACGCTCTATCCGATGTTCTTTAACTTTTTCAATGAACTGGGCTGCAAAGTAATTATGCCGGACAAAGTACACCAGACTGGGATCGATAAAGCAATGTCCAGCTTCTGTTTATCAGCGCAGGTCGCGCTTGGAATGTTTGAGGATTTGCTTGATAAAAAGCCGGATTACATATTTATGCCGCAGATAATGGAAATGCATGTCTCGGAGCAGAAGGATTACCGCAAGGAATACCAGACAGTCTGTATGTTTGTTCAGGGAGAGGCTTTTTACCAGAGCGCCACATTTTTAAGGGGTAAAAAAGACGGCCCGAAAATGATAACCCCGGCGCTTAATTTTATGTGCGGCTTCGACGCCGAAGAGGAAAAATTTATAGAGACCGCTTTGTTGATGGGCTTTACCCGTGAACAGGGAAAAAGGGCGCATAGCATAGCTTACAATAAGCAGATGGAATTCTTCGGCGCTATGAAAGCAGAAGGAAGAAGGATACTTTCAGAACTTGAGAAAAATCCTGAAAAGATCGCAGTTGTGCTCTTCGGCCATTCCTATAACGCGTTTGCCGAGGAAACGAACAAAGGAGTACCTTTCAAATTCGCATCCCGTGGAATAGAAATGATTCCTTACGATTTCCTGATGTACGAGGAAGAGGACAATTTCAGGAACACTTATTGGGAAATGGGACAGAGAATAATAAAAGCGGCGCAGATTGTAAAGCGCCATAATCAGCTTTTCGGCTGCTACCTCACCAATTTCCTCTGCGCGATAGATTCCATGATGGTTCCGCATTTCCGTGACCTGATGAAGACAAAGCCATCGCTGACTGTGGAAGTTGATACGCATACGGCGGACGCAGGAGTAAACACCAGGATTGAAGCCTTTATGGATGTTGTTAAAAATTATCTTAAAGTGAAGGACAAAATTCACGATCCTGTTCAGAATTTTATACCGGCAAGGACCGAGATAGACTCGATGGGAAATATACTTTTTATCGGTTCGGATGGAAATAAATTCTCTTATAAAGATAAAAAAGTCAAGGCGGTATTCCCTTCGATGGGCGATCTGTTCTCAAGATTCGGAGCGGCGGCGCTTGAAAAGCTGGGCTGGAATGCGGAAGCCCTTCCGGTTTGCGACCGCGAGGCTCTTGACCTCGGCCGCTCGGTTACCACAAGCAAGGAATGCCTTCCGATTATCAATATGATCGGCGAGCTTTTAAAATACCTCAAATACCGCAAAAACCCGGATGAAAAGCTGGTTCTTTTTATGGTCGCGGCCGGAGGATGCTGCCGTGTCGGGCAATACGAAATACTGCTGAATTCACTCATAGAAAAGCTGAAGCTCAAGGATGTTGCCCTCCTTACACTGTCAAACGACAACGGTTACGCGGGCCTTGGAATTCCATTCCGTTTGAACGCCGCGAAAGCAATGTATGTGACCGACGCTCTGGATGATGTCCGTTCAGTGATTAAGGCTATGGCTGTTGATAAAAAGAGCGGCATGGAAATTTTCAACAATGAAACAAATAAAATTATCGATACTTTCAACGGCAGGAATAAATTATCATTCTATAAGCAGCTCAAGCTTTCCGTGAAGAATCTTTCAAAGATCAAGCTTATCCGGCCGGTAGAAGAAGCGAAATACGTGGGAGTTGTCGGAGAGATTTTTGTTAGAAGAGATCATTTCTCACTGATGGGAATCCCTGAAATCCTTGCCGAGAATGGTTTTGTAATGCTCGACGCGCCTGTATCGGAATGGGTAAGGTATACTGATTTTCTAAGGGATATTAAGATGTTTGAACTTAAAACAAACTTTATCGGTAACATAGAAGCCCTTATTTCAGATTTTGTTCAGAATTATCATGAAAAAAGAGTTAAAAAGCTGATGACTAAAACAGGACTTTTTGAGCCTGAAAAAATTGAGATACGGAAATATATGTCACACTCAACCCATTTCTTCCCGCTGACTTTGACGGGAGAGCCGGGATTATCTTCCGGTTCCGCACTGTATCATCTTGTGGATAAATATTGCGGAGTGATCAATGTTGGACCGTTCGGATGCATGAATTCAAGAATGACGGAAGCTGTTGCCACACCGGAAATGACTGTTGAAGGAAAGGAAAAGGCTGTCCGCAATGCAGGCGGGAAAACAGATATTTCTTATTTAAAAGAAAATAATGATATCCTGCCATTCCTCAGTGTTGAACTTGATGGGAATCCTTTTTCACAGATTATTCAGGCAAGACTTGAGACTTTTATGCTTCAAGCCGATAGATTATATGAGGATATTCATAAAAACAATAACTAAAGATAATGCTGGTTTAAGTTATGAAATTAAAAAACATCCTGAGTGGAATAGATACGGTTCTTTATATTGAACAGCTTCCTGATGTAGACATTCAGGACATTGATAACGATTCCAGAAACATGGGTAAAAATTCTTTATTTATTGCCGCTTCCGGTTATATTGAAGACGCTCATCCTTATGTGGTTTCGGCATATAAAAAGGGATGCCGCTACTTTGTTATCGATATTCAAAAATTCGACAGTTTCAGGGATAAATATAAAGGCGCTTTTTTCATACCGGTCAAACACTTAAATGACGCCCTGTTCAGAATTTCAAAAAACTTCTTTCAGGATCCTTCGTCAAAAATGAAGCTCATCGGTATTACCGGTACAAGCGGGAAAACCACGACCGCATTTTCGGTTTATAAAACCCTGCGAATGATGGGAATAAAGGCCGGACTTGTTGGTACTATAGAATACCGGATTAACGACCAGGTGATACCCGCGACAAATACAACGCCGGATGTTTTATTCCTGAACCGGTTGATGTTACAGATGGTTGATCAGGGTGTAAAATATATGGTGATGGAGGTTTCATCACATTCCCTGGCGCTTGGAAGGGTTGCCGGGCTGAATTTTGATATCTCGGCTTTCACAAGTTTTTCACAGGATCATCTGGACTTTCACAATACAATGGAGGAATACCTTCTTGCCAAGTTAGAAATATTCGATTTATTAAGCGAATCAAATAAAGAAAAAAAAGTTGCACTGGTAAACCGTGAAATCGATCATTATAAAGAAATTAAAAATTATGCGCTCGATCTTCCATTTATTGAATTTAAAACATATTCTCTTGAAAACGAAAACAGCGATTATTACGCCAAAACTCTTGAAATGAACGCCGTTCATTCAACTTTTAAGCTTTTCAATAATCCGATCCGCATATCGATGATTGGTATAACAAATGTTTATAATTTTACCCTGGTTTCCGCACTTTTGATAGAGCTTGGATTCTCCATCGATCAATTCGGCAATATCCTGAAGGATATATGTGTTCCCGGAAGGATGGAATACGTTCCGAACAACAGGGAGATTTCAGTTCTAATCGATTATGCCCATAAGCCTGACGCCCTTGAAAAGCTTTTAATTACGCTAAAAGAAGTTGTAAATAATGAAGGCAGGATAATAACTGTTTTCGGAGCCGGCGGAGACAGGGACAAATCTAAAAGATCAATCATGGGAAGAATTGCCGGAAAATATTCTGATAAGGTAATAATAACATCCGATAATCCCAGGACGGAAGATCCTTATGGCATAATAAGAGAAATTGAAGACGGTTTAAAAGAATCGGATATGAAGGATTATACTGTTGAAGAAAACCGTGCAAAAGCCATACGCCTTGCTTTATCCGGTGCGAAAAAGAACGACATCGTTGTAATTGCAGGTAAAGGTCATGAAGATTACCAGATAATAAACAAAACGAAAATACATTTCAGCGATCGTGAAGAAGTGGAAAAGTTTTTCAAACAATTTTAGTGTGGTTATTATAAATGCATAACACTTTTTCAGGAACAGCATTAAACAATCTCAAAGATTCCATAGCTTACAGCATATGGTTTACGGATTTGCTGATCGATGAAATAAAACCTGAAATGGCTGGAGAATCACTGATTCAGATTATAAGGGACATATATCTTTTACAAAAGAAAAAATACCTTCACACCGGAATATGTGAAGGATTGGCTGAAATCCAATTGAATCTTACAGAAAATGAGTTGTGTTTATTGAATAAAATTGAAAAGTCAATGAGAAAGGAAGAAGAATATTTTGAGACTGTAAAATCCCTGAATTTGCCGGATTTGAAGTCTATCCTGTATAAATTAAAAAATATATTGCCGAAAGTGTAAAATATTTTGAAAATAAATAAAAATATATTTACATTTTTTATAAACTGTTTTATAATATGTAAGACCTAAATTATTATGGTTAAAAGCTGTGTAAAGCTTATCCTCTGATCCCCTTGAAAAAGGACGTCAGGGGGGTAAGAAGAAAGCAGGCTATTTTCTGTAGTAAAAGGTAAATAGAGAGGAGTAACGTATATGTTCCAAGACAAAACCCTAGTATGCCGCGATTGCGGTAAAGATTTCGTTTTCAGTGTATCAGAACAGGAGTTCTATGCTGAGAAAGGATTCCAGAATGATCCGGTTAGATGCCCGGACTGCAGAAAAGCTAAAAAAGCTAATAGCCGTGGAGGCTATGGAAGACAGGAGAGACAAATGTTCGATGTAACTTGTTCTTCTTGCGGCCAGCCTACTCAAGTGCCATTCAAACCCAGCAATGACAGACCTGTTTATTGCAGGGATTGCTATACAAAAAGCCGAATGTAAATCTCTGGTCATATCCAAAACGCTCCTGAAGTTAAACTTCAGGAGCGTTTTTTTATGGAATTTTTATTACAACACTCGTAAAACAGATATAACAAATCAGCAAAACAAGGCCTGAAATTAAAAAAGGCATAAAATTCTCTTTATACAATACCCTCCGCTTAATCTCTATCTTAGATTTTTCCAGCTTATCAATGTCATCATAAACTTTGCCAAGTGAAGACGGGTCATATGCCCGGTAAAATTTACCGCCGGTTATATCAGCGATAGATTCCAGCGTCTTTTCATCCATGCCTTCCCCAACCTGAAGGACATATTCATTAAATTCCAGGCTCGCGGGCTGAAGATAGAATTCGGGATTACCCAATCCGATGGTATAGATGCGGATTTTCAAATCACGGGCTATATTCGCGGCGGAAATTGGATCTATCATCCCGCTGTTATTATTTCCATCGGTTAGTAAGATAATCACTTTGCTTTTTGATTCGGATTGCCTGAGCCTGTTGATGGAGGTAGCTATGCCCATGCCGATTGCCGTTGAGTCATTTTCCGGATTGTACTGAATACTATCAATGATCTGCCCAAGCATGTTTTTATCCAGAGTAAGGGGGCATTTGGTATAGCTGTACCCGGCAAAAACAACCACGCCGATCCGGTTAAAAGTCTGCTTGTTTACATATTGAGTAATTACATCTTTTGCGGAGTTTATGCGGTCATATTTTATAAGTTTATGTGCCTGATCATAGTATACCCGCTGGCCCATAATATCTTTATACGGCGTTTTTGAAGGAAGAGTATCCACATCCATCATACTTCCGGAAACGTCGATGGCAAGAATAATGTCTATGCCGTAATATTTTTCATTATTGATTGACTGCCCGCCCAGAGGCCTTGCCAGGGCAATCGTGAAAAAAACCAGGGCGGCAGAGATTATTATATCGGAGACCGGGTGGAATATTCCGGAAAGAAAGGAATTTTTCTTTGAAAAAATATCCGTAGTTGAAAATAACAACGAGGGGTTCAGCATCATTTTAATTTTTCCAAAGCCTTTATATTTTAAAAAAAGATATATTACAGGTACTATTAAAAATAAAAGAAAATAGGGACTTGCAAATTTCATTTCTTTTCTCCTTCTGCATCTTCAGACCCTACCGGTATGGAAAATATTCCACGCGTCAAATTAACAAAATCAAAACTTTCCTCAATAGCGGTGTGTTTATGCTCGTTCTCAGGCAAGAATTTAGCGTATTTTACACGGTCACACATTCTAAAAATATGAAAAACGATTTCACATAATTCCGACAATGATGCATTTGATTTCAACAGATTTTTAAATTCTCCCATTATTTCTGAAGTCGACATTTCCAGCGCGTTTATTTTAAAAATTCTTTCAATAAAACGCCTTATAGTTTCAGATATTTCAACAAATATCTCTTTTGAATTATTTTCATCCAGATTAATATCTTTTATCCTGTTTAAACTTGTTATTGCATCATCATATGGATCAGTCTTTTCATTGATTTGGTCCTTCATTGCATAATTTTTCCTTTTTAATAATCTGAATATCACAAAACTTATTAAAGATATTATGAGTGCAGCAGCTATAATGACATAAAGAAGAAAATAATCCCGGATGGCAAAAATATCTTCAATAGGGGCCTTGTTAGTAATATTAACTGCAAGAGGATTTTGAACAACCGGGTATTCAGGCGTCAGGAATTCATTTGTTTTATTTTCCCTGACGGTCGTGACTCTTATCCCTGGTATGATAAAATTAGATAATTCAAGACTTTTGATTTTAACACTAAAAGAATTGTTTGAAATATCTTCTAAAGATATCAATAGCGAGGTTTGAGCAAAATCATAATTTGTCGTTATAACATTCAGTATTTTTTCATTATCGGGAAAAGTATAAACCCCTCTGAATTCCTTTAAAAACCTGACCTGATTTGTTTCCAGTAATATCTTTATATCTTTTCTGACTGTCTGTCCATAGAAAAATGTAACGGAAAAGATAAACATCAGTATTGCCGAATAAATTATTTGTCTCATTTAAGCTTAATAACCTCTTTTTAATATTTAATTTGGTAAACTACCCTCTTTATCAAGGAGGGGAATTATTTTTTATCATTGGATTTTATTATATGTCTTAATTATTTATTTTTTTGCGTATTCGATCCGTTTATGATAGTATCCCGACAGAAACTTAAAGAATTCTTCAGCTACAATTCTCAAGTCATAAAGAGTTATATCACAGTTGTCGAATTGTCCCTTTTCCATTCTCTTTTTTATAATATCATCAATTATGTCTTCAATAATATTCGTGGTAAATCTTTCATTATTTTGTGAATATGCCCTGACCGAAGCCTCAATACCGTCGGCAAGCATCAGTATAGCGGTGCCTTTTGTATGCGGTTTGGGACCCTGGTATTCATAATCCTCAATGTTAACATTCTCATCACCGAAAAGCCCAAGCGCCTGGTGATAAAAATAAGATATCGCAGTTGTCCCATGATGTTCTTTTATATAATCTATTACTTCATCCGGCAGCCTGTATTTTTTAGCCAGTTCAATGCCTGACTTAACGTGGGATTTGATAACGGAGACGGACATTGAGACCTTTATTTCATCATGCCTGTTGTCTCCTTCCTGATTTTCAATAAAATATTGGGGAATTTCAATCTTACCAATATCATGGTAATATCCGCCGGCTTTCGCAAGCAGTGAGTCAATGCCGAGTTTTTCAGCCGCAGCCTCGCACATATCGCCAAGTAGAAGCGAATGGTTATATGTACCGGGGGCTTCAATTTTCAGTTTCTTTAAGAGAGGGCTTGTTGTAGGATTTGTTAATTCTATAAGCCTGAACCTTGTCGGTATATTGAAAATATTTTCCAGGAGAGGCATTATTCCCGAGCTTATAATTGCGCTGATCAACCCGTTTCCGAATGAAAATAAAATAATGATGATCCATTCATACAAACCCATTTGTGAGATGCCAAAGTGCCTAACTTCACTGTTGAATATAAAATAAATAACTGAAAATACACATTCGATCAAACCTATAATCAGGGCAATGACAAAGAAATCATTCCTTTTTTTCAGAAGCTGCGATGTATAAATGGCGGAAAATGAGATAATAACAAGGTTTAAATACGTAATAAAGTCAAATGAGGGGTAAAACAATAAAAAAAATGAATATGATATCATAAGAATAATGGCTACTCTTGTGTTATTCAGCAGAACCGGGAGCGATATGGATACAATGGCGAAAGGTATGGCCAGGAAATAAGGAATAAAGGGAATTTCACTGTAGATATATATGGAATAATAAATGGCATTTACAAATATAAACCCAAGCATCGCCATATATAAATTGTAGTTTTTTGAAAACGTATCGCTTTCATATTTATAAAAACGGTAGATCAGGAACAGGTATAAAATCAGTGATAATAAATAATATATCCATAGTTTGGTTTTTAAATCATTTGTTTTATATTCAGTATAAGCGATTATCTTTGCGTAGTTTTCCTCTGTAACCGTTTCTCCCCTATGAATTAGAAATTCACCGGCGTTAATCACCCTGTTGTCTTTAAGTTCCTGAACTTCCAGTTGAATCATTTCATTCCTGATCTTAGGATCCCTGATTGCAAAAGGACGGGCAACATTAATAAAGATTTCAGAAAGCGAAGCTTTTAAAAGCGGTTCCATACCCGGGTAAATTCTATTCATATAGGATAGAACAAATTGTATATCAAGAGGATATACAATGGTTTTGTCGATCTGTACTTTTTCTATACCGGTTTTTTTTACTATTTCATAGTAATTGATACCTTGTATCGGACCCAATTCATCAATAATCGTATACTGGGAGGATATGATCTGGTAAATATATATCAGACGGTTTATGTATTTACTAATGAATTTTCTGTTTTTTAAAAGGTAATTATAGGTTTCCAGAGTAAACTGAAACTCTTTTTGATTAAAATCAAGTATAAGATTGTTTTCATCTTCAAGCAGGATATCTGAAAAATGCCTTAAATCATTATTGTAAATTTCCTCATGATTTTCGATAAAACTATAGTATTGCGGATTATTCGATTCGATCGATCTTACTAATTTTTCCAGTTCGAATTTATCGGAATAAAGAAAAGTGTATTCGGAACGTATCGTGCCTTTGGATATGCTGCCGATTTGATAATGCTTTATATCCGGTATAAGATGGCTTATTGTTATAAAAACAACAACCAGCAGGTATGTAAGGACAAATAACAATACCTGCCTGTAATTATGTGATTTGAGCCATTCAAGTATCCGTCCGGCTATCTGGCTGTAATTTCTTTCCATGACTCATTCTCTCTCTTTTCATAGATTTCAACAATTTCTTTAACCAGCCCATGCCGGACAATATCAGATTGTTCAAAATAACTGAATTTTATTCCCTCTACTTCCTGGAACAATTCTACAGCCTGTTTTAGACCGGATTCCCTGCCATAAGGCAGATCAATCTGCGTAATGTCGCCTGTAACCGCCATTTTGGAATTTTCTCCCAGCCTTGTCAGGAACATTTTCATCTGCATTGTTGTAGTATTTTGGCCTTCATCAAGAATGACAAAAGCGTTGGAAAGAGTTCTTCCCCTCATATAAGCAAGCGGGGCAAGCTCTATTATCTGATCTTCCATCAATGATTTCAATTCATCGGGGGACAGCATTTCATTAATCGCATCAAAAAGAGGACGCAGATACGGATCGATTTTTTCTTCCAGGGTGCCGGGAAGGAAACCGAGATTTTCACCCGCTTCAATCACAGGCCTTGTTAAAATAACCCGTTTAACTCTTCCAATATAAAGAAGGTGTAATGCAAGACCGACCGCAAGGTATGTTTTTCCTGTTCCGGCCGGCCCAACAGCAAAAACAAGATCATAATTAAGCATCTGCCTGATATATTCTGATTGACGAAGACTTCTGGGTTTAAGCCTTCCCCCTTTTTTTGAAAGGATTAGGCCTTCTGAAATAAGTTTTTGATTACTGTAATTACCGTATTTATTTCCTTCTTCAATCATTATTTTTATTTCATTATGCGATACCGGCTGTCCTTTTCCGGTAAGAAGGCTTATATTATGCAGGACATTGCCCGCTTTTGTAACAGTTTCTTCCTCACCTTCGATAACTACCGATTCATTGGAAGGATATATTTTAACATTCAGAATTCTTTCTATCAGCCTCAGGTTCGCATCATGTACCCCGTATACAATAACAGGATCAGTACTTGAAGGAATGGGGATTTTTACCTTCATTTATTTATTTTTACCTCCAATTATTTTTGTCTTATAAAATATATATTATAGATTTATATCTGTCAATTAGTCGTTTAGTCGAAAGTCTGTTAGTCGATTTGTCAGTCAGTTAATTAGTCGGCTAATCGGTAGTTGTAAATTGACATGCGGCTATCTGATAGGCTTACTAAATGACTGGCCGACTTTCGACTAATCCAACTAGGCAACTGGTCCCGGCTAATTTAATTTTATCTGTTTCTTTATTATATAATTAAAATAATATAAAATATGATTAATGTATTTTTTAATAAATTAATTTCCAGAGTTAAGGAGCGCTTATGAGTATAAGGATATCAATTTCTGTTTTATTGAGTTATCTTTTGATCTTAACGGCTGGATGCGGCAAGAATCAGGGTTCGGCACAAAAAGAAAATAATGGAATTTCATCATCCTTTATTGAGGTTAATACGTTAAATGAAAGGACTTATTTCAAAAATGGCTGGAAATATATCTTTGATGATAATAAAGCTTTTTCCGATGTTGATTTCGATGACTCAAATTGGCCTGTTACAAATTTTCCCCAGGCATCATTTGTTTTTGACAAAACTAAAAGCCAATACTGCTGGTTTAGATTTACGTTTACTGTTTCTAAAGATCTTGAAAATCAATCGATCGGATTATTCACCGGTAAACTTCCCGATGCCTGTGAGGTTTATTTTAACGGTTCCCTAATTGGCGGTTCGGGTTCTATGCAGCCGGGAAAATTGTTTAGTGCACCCAATACACCGAGGAGTTTTATACTTCCCAGTAAACTAATCAATATCGGAGGTAAAAATGTCCTTTCATATAAGATCTATATGATGCGCAGAGTAGGAGTTTTTGCCGATGTTTTTACAACCGATGATAATGACCGTGTCCAGACATATTTTACAGATTTTTTTCTGAATTCTGTCGTCAGTATGATTGCCAGTATTCTTTCCGTTTTTGTATGCATTTATTTCATACTGCTCTATGTCCGTGAACAGCAAAATAGGTTTAACCTTTTTATCTCGATTGGTTTCCCTTTAATGGCCATATATTTTTCAACCATATACATTGAGGTTTTGCCAATGCCCTATTTGTTAATGATGAAATGCCAGTTTATTTCTCTATACTTGGGGCTATGCTTTTTTGTATTTTATTTTCAAGGTTTTTATCATATTCATGACAATAAAATTTTTAAGATTGTACTTTTAACTTTAAATTTAATAGCAGCAATTGTTCTCTTTTTTACAAAAACCATTCAGGATTTCGAGTTTCGGAATGGAACGGTTTTTTATCTGTCTTTAATAACCCCGATGCTGATTTATATACTTGTTATAACAATAATTGCCATAAGAAAACGAAACAAATATGCGATATATTTTTTAATCGGAATAATTCTTGTTATTTTAGCAGGAATCCGGGACATGGCTTTTGCTATGAATAATTATCAGCCTCGTTTCTGGATGACTTCATGGGGGATGAGCGCATTTATTTTGTCTATATTCCTGACATCGGCAAACTGGTCGGTAGACAATCATATCGAATCCGATGAAAAATCTAAAAAACTGGAAAATCAAACCGGTATACTTAAAAATATTTTCCAGAACATTAAGGATATTGGCGAAAGAGTTTCGGAAACCGGAAGATTGCTTGATATAAGCATTTCAGACGCCACTGCAACAGTACAGCAGATGGTCAATTCAAACCGGATCATTCTTGATAATATGGGAAACCAGGTTAATACGGTTGAGAAAAATAGTGAAATTATAGGACGAATTGTCAATTCATTCAACGGAATAGTTGAAGAAGTTGACAGGCAATCCAAATTTGTTGATGAAAGTTCAAAAGTTATTACAGATATTGTTACATCAATTTCTTCTGTTTACCAGATTACAGAGGAGGCTAAAAAGATTTCCGATACACTTTCAACCGAAGCCGAGGGAGGGAAAGATCTGGTCCAGCAATCCTCTATTGCTATCCATGCCATTGAAGATTCTTCAAACAGCGTAAAAGATATAGTCGCCGGCATCAAGGAAATTGCCGAGCAGACAAATATTCTTGCGATGAATGCCGCTATTCAATCGGCTCATGCGGGAGAATACGGTAAGGGATTCGCCGTAGTTGCCAATGAGGTCAGGAATCTTTCAGAGAACTCAGCCGGCAGGGCGGCTGAAATAAATGACCAGATAGATCATATGGTGGATAAAATATCAAGCGGTGTTAAGCTGTTTGACAGGGTTAAAGAAAAGCTGGAAAATATCCTAATCGGGACAAAGGAAACAGCGCACCTTATAGGCGATATAACAGGTGCTTCTCAGAAGCAGTATAACGGGACAAGTAAGATTCTCTCTTCAATTGATTCTCTTGTGAAAGCGACTGAAAATTTGAAAAATCAAACCCAGAGGCAACGTGAAGAAAGTGAAAAGATCAAATTATCTCTTCAGGAATTAAAATCTGTTGCCGCAAATATAGAGTCTTCTACCCGCGATCAGAATACCGGCGGCAATGAGATAGCAAGTATGATTGAAAAAATAAGACATATTTCCGGAGATAATCAGGAAATTCTTCAGAAGCTTGACGGTTTGATTAAGATTTCCGAAAAAAATATGGCTTAAATATATAAAATTTTATATAAAAATTTTATATGTCTCGCCTTGACTTTTAAATTACCTAAAATATAATATATGGGCAGTCTATAAACTGGAGTTGCTCTTAGTTTTTGCAAGCATAAATGTGAGAAAGAAAAAGTAAAAAATATAAGAATTGATAAATTATTCAACTGGAAAAATAATGACCAAACGGCAATATATTAATGAAATTACCAGATTAAAGAAAGAAAAGGACGCAATAATACTGGCTCACAATTACCAGCTTCCCGAAATTCAGGATACTGCGGACTATATTGGTGATTCTCTTGGACTAGCGCAAAAGGCTGCTTCGATACAAAGTAGAATGATTGTTCTTTGCGGTGTCTATTTTATGGCTGAAACAGCAGCGATTTTAAATCCCGGGAGAGATGTAATAATACCGGATGCTTCGGCGGGGTGCCCGCTTTCAGATTGCGCGAGTGCAGATATGGTGAAGGAATGGAGAAAGCTGTATCCGGATTATGAGTTTGTAGCATATGTAAATACAACGGCGGAAGTTAAAGCATTGGCTGATATATGCTGCACATCGGCAAACGCGGTTAAGATAGTTAGATCTTTAGATAATAAAAAAATCGTTTTTCTTCCCGATAAAAATCTTGGAGATTATGTAAAAATCAATGTACCGGAAAAAGAAATTGTTTTATGGCCCGGTTTTTGTGTTGTTCATGAAAATGCCAGTATCCAGGCCGTTTTAAAAACAAGGGATAAACACCCCAATGCGCTTATAATGGCTCATCCTGAATGCAGAAGAGAATTAAGAAATATTGCAGATGGGATATGCAGTACCGGCCAAATGTTTAAGTTTGTTGAAGACCATCCTGAAAATAATGAGTTTATAGTGGTCACCGAATGGGGAATTAATTATGCCTTAAGAAAAAAATTTCCGGGGAAAAAGTTTATTGAACCGAATAAGCGTATGGAATGCATGAATATGAAGAAAATAACACTGGAGAAATTATATCAAAGTCTAATTAATGAAAAAGCAAAAGTTACGGTAGATCCTGAGATTGCAAAAAAAGCCCGGAAATCAATTGAAAGGATGCTTGAATTAACGGTATAACCCGGGAATCATACCGGATGAAATTGGAGGAAATTATGGCCTATAGAGTAACTTTGGATGGAGCAATGAAAGGTGTTAAATTCGATACAAAAGAAGAAGCCGTTGATGCTATTTGGGAATTTTATAAAGATAAAATGTCTCGTCCTGATTACGAGAAATTCATACAGGAACATATTCAGGAAGCGTAAGGTATTCATTTGAAAATATTAGCCATTAGCGATGTCGTAAGCAAAAAGTTATACGGCCCGTATATTAGTGAAATTGCCGGAGATGTAGACCTGATAATATCCTGCGGAGATTTACCGGCTTATTATTTGAATTACATTGTTACGAGCCTGTGCAAGCCCCTTCTTTATGTTTGCGGTAATCATGATCATTATATTAAACAAACAGGCAGTATGAACTCACTTTCAGGGTTAGAAAAATTCTATTTTGACGAATTGGAGTATCTGAATAGTTCCAGTAATTTTGGCGGTAAAAATATGGATAACCGGATTGAAATATTCAATAAGGTTATTTTTTCCGGATTGGAAGGTTCGGTTTTATACAACCGGGGAGAGCATCAATATACTGATAATCAGATGAGAATGAAAATAGCAAGGCTTGCCCCAAAACTTATGCTGAACAAATTGACAAACGGACGATTTATAGATATTCTGATAACCCATGCTCCGCCAAGAGGAATTCATGATAAAGAGGATCTGCCGCATCATGGATTTAAACCGTTTCTGGGATTTATGGAAAAATACCGGCCGAAATACTTGATCCACGGCCATATTCATATATATGATAATAATGAAGTCAGGGTTACCAGGTATCTTGATACAACAGTCATAAATTGCTACGAATATCAGAAACTGGATATTGAAATACCCTGATTTTGGAAGCTTAATAAATTTATCAGAGGTTTTACTTAATGAATGACTTAAACAGCGGATTCAGGTTGAAGGCCAGTTTCGATTTTGATAAAGCCAGGAATAAGGCATTCATTAACGATATTATTAACAAAATTCTTCGTAAGAACAACGAACTTTTTCAGTTTGACGAGATCAAATATTTATTGTCACCGCATGGTATGAGTTACCGCGGAATGCATGCAATTCCAATAAACAGGATCGTCGGCAGCGAAGGCCGGTATAACGACTTTGACAGGGACTTTCTTCCTTTAAGGGGAGATACAAGATCACGCTGGGAAAATATCGATGTGGCAAAGATGCGGGAGGTTGTTTTACCACCGATAAGTGTTTATAAAATTCGTAATTATTATTTTGTACGCGACGGAAATCACAGGGTTTCGGTTGCCAGGGAATTAAAGCAGGAATTTATCGACGCGGAGGTAACTGAGCTTTTTGTAAAAGTTAATATTGAAGAATTAACGGAAAAAGGACTTTTAATAGCCGAAAGTATGAAGTATTTCCTTGATAAAACAAAATTCGATGAAATATTTCCTCAAACGGAAATAAACCTTACAAACCCATGGGGATATTACCGTCTGATTGAGCATATTAAAACTTATCAATATCTCTTGAGTGAATCGGAACACAGGAAAATTCCATGGGAAGAAGCTGTAAAAAGATGGTATAATGAGCTGTTTCTAAAACTGGTCAAACTGATAAAAACCAGAAAAGTTCTGCGAAAGTTCCCGGGAAGAGAAGTAGGAGACCTATATATCTGGGTAATGGATCACTGGCATTTTTTAAAGGAAAATAAAGGCCCGGTATCGATGGAAAAAGCTCTGGAAGACTATGCTTTCCGCTATGGAAACGGAAAGATAGGTAAGATTTTTATCAAAGTTTTCGGATGGCTTAATAAATTTAATACAAAACGAAAAGAGAGGAAATAATCCGGATGAATACTGTAAAAAGAGTTCTTATAATTGCAAATACACGGAAAATACTTGTTGAAAGGGTTGTAGAGACGGCTCAG
Source organism: uncultured Spirochaetota bacterium (assembly GCA_963783575.1). Taxonomy (GTDB): domain Bacteria; phylum Spirochaetota; class Brevinematia; order Brevinematales; family JAOACQ01; genus CAWEAK01. Next base: position 247,631 of record CAWAOD010000016.1, read on the forward strand.
AAGGAACTCAGCCGAAGAGGCATCGATTTCTTTCTGATCTCGCCATCTTATTTTCGTCTGGATAATAAAGACCTGCTGACAGATATTGATGCGCGTTATAAGCACAGGGATTATGACCTTATCCTTGCAATTGGCGGCGATGGAACATTTCTTTATACGGCCAGGACTTTCTTAAATTTCAATATTCCGATAGCGGGGATTAATGCCGGCAGAATAGGATTTTTAATGGAAATCAGTCCCGATGAGTTGAAGGATGCAATGGATAAAATTTGTTCAAACCAGGTGGAATTGGAAAAAAGGATGCTGCTTGAATTAAAGCTTTTGAGGGACGGCAGAAACATCTATCATTTCCCATTCCTTAATGATGCTGTCGTGTCCAAGGGCGTTCTCGCGAGAATGGTGGAAATTTCCCTTTCGCTTGGTAATGAGGCTCTTTCACAATACCGAGCCGATGGTTTGATTGTTTCAACCCCAACAGGATCAACGGCATACAATCTTGCAGCCGGCGGACCTATCCTTACTCCTGACATAGAGGCTATGATCATTACTCCCATCTGCCCGCATACTTTAGGTATAAGACCGATTGTCACGGGAAGCGACAAAGAGCTGAAAATACACTTAATTGCTGGCGAATCGGATACAGCCATGACAGTTGATGGCCAGGAAAATTTTTATTTAAGAAAAGGCGATATGGTTATAATAAAGAAATCTGAAAGATATATCCACATTTTTGATTACGGCCAGAAACAGTTTTTCGGCGTCTTACGGGAAAAACTCGGGTGGCATATCTAATCATACAAAAATTGAAAATTTTTGTATGATTAGATATGTAGTTTTGTATAGCATAAATAGTAGAAAACAAAACTACTTGTTTTTTTAATTAAGTATTAATGATACTCTTCATGATGTGAGGTGATCATGATAGAAAGGCTTTCAATCAAAAACTACGCGATAATCGATTCGCTTGATTTGGAATTCAATAACGGCTTTCATGTATTCAGCGGTGAAACAGGCGCCGGAAAATCCATAATTGTCGGAGCGCTGGGCCTTGCTATCGGTGATAAAGGCGATTCTTCGATGATACGAAGCGGAGAGGAAAAAGCTGTTGTTGAAGCCGAATTCAGTATGAAGAAAGGGGAAGCCATGAAGGTTCTCGACAGACTTCAAATTGAAAGAGCGGAGTCTGTCCTTGTAAGGAGGGAAATAGCCCAGAACGGGAAAAATAGGATTTTCATCAACGGCCTTCAGGAGCCTTTGTCCAAGCTTGAAGAATTAGGCGAATGGCTGGTAGATATTCATGGCCAGCATGACCACCAGCTCCTTTTAAATCAAAAAGTACATCTGGATATTCTGGACAATTTTGGTAAGCTGAAAAAAGAAAAGGAAGAAATCAGGGAAACATATACAGACCTTATTAAAAAAAATGAGGAAATAATCGAATTGGAGCAGGATGAGAAAAAACTGAACGAGGAAAAGATATTCTGGGAGAACGCCGTAACTGATATTGAAAAGTCTGCTCTTTTATCAGGAGAAGAATCCAGTCTGGCCGAGTCATTAAAAAAGATGGAAAACGCCGAAAGGCTTAATCTTTCATTCAATAATGCCTACAGCCTTCTTTACGAGGACGAACTATCTGTTTCAAGCAGGCTTTCAAGAGCCGTTTCATTGATAAAAGAAACCTCCTCATTTGACAAACGCTATTCGGAACTTCAGGAAATTCTAGAGGACGCTTCGGTAAAAATCGAAGAAAGCACGGATCTGATCACACATTTCAAAGATGAACTTGATCTTGACAGTAATACCATGGAAGAAACTATTGACAGGCTTGAATTGATCAAGGATTTGAAGCGTAAATACAAGAAAACCTCGATAGAAGAACTGAATATATACGCCGGCGAATGCCGGGAAAAGCTCAGGCGTTTTGAAAACCGGGCCGAGGAATTGGCCAGGCTTAATAGAGAAAGAGAGTCGGTTAAATCAGGACTTATAGAAAAATCCATGCAGTTATCAAGGAAAAGGCAGGATACGGCAAAAGAACTTTCTATAAAAGTTAAAAAGGAATTACAATTCCTTGGAATGGAAAAAACCGAATTCATTGTAGATATAAAATATGTAAAGGATGAGGACAGCCAGATTATAATTAATGGAATCCCGATAAAAATAAGCGAATCCGGAATTGACCGTGTGGAATTTTTCATTGCGGTCAATCCTGGGGAAGAACCGAAACCGTTGAAGAAAGCCGCGTCGGGCGGCGAGATTTCAAGGATAATGCTTGCTTTGAAATCAATTTTTGCGGAGAATGATTCAATCGAAACCCTTATTTTTGACGAGATAGACGTCGGTATCGGCGGCCTGACCGCCAATAATGTCGCCGTAAAGATGAAAGCGATTTCAGAAACAAAACAGGTTATTGTCATAACGCATCTGGCGCAGATCGCTTCTCAGGCTGTATTCCATTATTTCATATCAAAATTTGTGCGGGAAGGCAAAACCTTTACAGCCGTTGAAAAACTTCAGGGTGAGAAAAGAGTTGTCGAAATTGCCAGGATGCTGGGCGGCGATTCAAAGGCCGCTATCGCGCATGCTAAGGAGATACTGAAGTATTGATAAATTTTTATTGATCCGGATCCAAGAATTGTTCATATTTCATTTATTAGTTTTATTTAGCCTTCGTAAAGATAAATGAAATGACGGTAATTAAGATTATCAAAATAATCAATCCCATCACCAAAATCCAGGACAGCGGCCGTGCCAATATTTATTATGTTCTCGGCTTTTATTCCTCCGGCAGCGATATTGAAATAGGGGGAATGCTGGAATCTTTTCATATAGATTTTGTAATTGAGGACACCTGGTATGATGGTTCCGATTTTAGTGTAACGGGAAATATTTACAGAAAAGCATTATCGGAATAATTGTTAAAGTATGCTTCCAATCCGGGAAAAGATTGATTTCTATTACATATCATCATTCCTGGAAATTCAGTTCGGTTTATGGTGAATTTAATTGACAATTCGGCAAATTTTTAATATAATTACTGACTTTGTAATATTAGGTTAAAAAGTATTTATATTAATAGGAGTTAAGTTATGTCAAAACAAAGAGATGAATTTATTCAAAAAAAAGTCGGAAATATGAGTCTTGCGGAAAAAGTAGGCCAGCTTCTGACATTTACCTGGCGCGGTGCAATGTTAACGCCAAGCGGTATTGAACAGATCACAAAATTGCAATGCGGCGGCCTTTGCCTTGAACCCTACGCCGTTGAGACCTGTAAAAACCTTTACTGGGGCAATTCACAGTATGATAAAAACTTTCAAAAACCGAAAGATTATTTTTCAATTTCAAATACTTATTTTGCAGGAAAACAATACGGCATTAGTATTACTCCTGAGGAATACACAAAAAGGCTGAATCAATTGCAGAAAATTGCAATGGAAAGGCCTTCCGGAATTCCTCTCCATATGACGATTGATTTTGAAGGTGATTTTAAAAATGATTATACTGCCGGCGGCATTAGGCAATTCCCGGGACCTATGGGTATGGCGGCTATCGGCGACACCGATTTAACCTATAAAATCGGTTTGACTATAGCAAAGCAATTAAGTGCTATCGGTATTACGCAAATGTATTCACCAGTATGCGATGTAAATGTAAAACCGCAGAATCCTGAAATAGGAGTAAGGTCATTCGGCGATAACCCTGAGACCTGCGCGAAACATGCTGTAGCTTTGATTAAAGGTTTACAGGAAGGCGGCATAGCGGCAACCGGGAAACACTTCCCGGGAAGAGGCAATTCGGTAACCGACGCCCATGATGTACTGGAAGTTTTAAATATGGATAAAAAGACAATGCATGAAGTCGATCTTGTTCCTTTTAAAGCGGCAATAGATTTTGGGGTAAAAGCCATTATGACCGGGCACTCTGTTTACCCGGCTTACGATGATACATACCCGACAACCTTATCGGAAAAAATCCTTCAAGGGCTTTTAAGAAAGGAATTGGGATTCAAAGGCGTTATTGTTTCAGATGCTATCGGTATGGCTGCTATTCTTAAAAAATGGCCTCTCCCGCTGGCCTGCACAATGGCAATAAAAGCCGGTGTTGATACCATACTTTTAAAAGCCGATGATGAGTCCAGGTCTCAGTGCTTCTTTGGAATTAAACAAGCCGTTGAAAAAGGGGAACTGTCTGAAGAAAGGGTCAATGATGCTGTCACTCATCTCCTGGAAATGAAGTACGACCAGGGTTTGTTTGAAACAGCAGGTAAAAAAGATCCTCAGAAAACCTTAGAAATTACAACCAGTAAAGAAATTGTTGATTTTTCAATGGATGTTGCTAAGAAAGCATTAATAGTAATGAGAGACGACAAAAAAATACTTCCTTTAAATCCCAAACAAAGAATACTTGTTATTGAACAATGTATTCCTTATGAATTTGTTGGAAAAGATCCATATTTCCACTCTCATATGTTTTGTGAGCAAATGGTAAATAACTCAACAAACCTTATTTTAACTGATACAGCTTTCTCCGCATTCGATGAAGAGATAGAAGAATGCCTCAATCTTGCTAAACAGGCAGACCTTGTTGTTATGACCAATTATTATGCCCGGATTGTAAAAACCGGCAACAATCAGCTGCTTATCAAGAAGCTGAAAGAGGCTGGTCATAAAGTTGTTGTTGTTACAAATTTCCCCTATTTAAAAGGAACAACAAAGGAAGCCGATGCTGTCATTTGCAATTTCAGCGGTACGCCTGATTCTATAAGAGCTTCAGCCGATCTTCTTTTTGGGAAATTCAAAACTACACCTTCAACAAAAGTACCTGTAAACCTTAGTGTTGAGCAGGAAACTTCCGCCGAAAAGTTGAAAGCACCGAAGAAGCACCCTCTAGGCTTATCTTATTGTTAACAAGCGTGCCGCTTGACCGGTAATAATCCTTAGCGGTTTCTAACCTATCAAGTGGCTTTCTTCAGCAACTTACCGAAGGGTCGAATGTTGCCGAGGGCATAGTTTATTAATAATTTTCGGGATTGACACAGATTAGAAGGTAGATAAAAAGATTTTTACCCTCCTAAGCTATGGCAAAGGGGGTAAATTTTGTTAAATTTAGCGAAGATAATATCATAAAATAATGAAAATAAAGTTAGAAGTCATAATAACCTGGCGGGGTACCCAAAACAATGAAAGTATGTTTTTAGTCAAGATAATAAATAACAGGAAGAATGGAAGCAATGAAAATCAAGCTTAGTATATAGAAATAGCAAAAAAATGATTTCTTCCCATCTTCGCGTCTTCCTGTGAATTGAAAATAATTTTCAAGGGAGGATTATTATATGCTGGAATCTGACAATTTAAATATAAGCGACGTTTTTACAATATCGGGAGATCAAATCAGTGAGATTTATAAAAAGAACAAAATGGCGGTCCATTTTCAGGGAATGTCAAAAACCCTTCAATTCCCTCATACCATTGCTATTCAGGGCGCTCCTACCTGTTCCATCGGCATATCCCCCGACGGCTTATACAACAGACTGAATGATGCCGGGAGACTGATATTATTAAATCAAAATTCCATCCAGTTTGCATCAGCGCCGTTTATCCGAATCTTTGCCGACCAGGATATGGAAGATGAGAGAGATACATATGTTATGCTGACTACCAAAGACCCTAAAGCTGCTGAGTCTTACGACGATGTACCGGCATTGAAAAATTATTATCATCCTCCGATATCTGAAAATCAGACAGCGGTTTCCATCGCTACACCATTACTGGAAATATCGTATAATATGGAAAAAATCAGTGTTATAAGAAAATATATTTCTCCTTTACTGTCCGGAAATTCACAGACGCTAATGCCAATCGGAGTAGAAGAATATAAATTACTGAATAATACCGGTAAGGCACAAAAAGTTACCCTGGTAATTCCAAGACCATCCCTGGTTAATCTTCAGGAAAAGGAATTAAAACCCATGGATCAGGATTCTGTTTATTTATGCGCAACACCGGTTAAAGGTCATGTTCATAAAGAATTTAAATCCGGGGGTATGAGAGGAGTAATTCTTAGCAGCAAGGAATGCCCGGACAGGATGGTCATTGGCGTGCCTGAAATTGAAAATGTTGACATTGATACACAGCCTTATTTTTGCTTAAACAGGCTTAAACAGGATTTATTATTAAATGATAACGGCACTTTTTATGAAAAAAGAGATCCTATTGTCAAACAGGATTATGGCGCCGCTATTAGCCTTACAATTACGCTTGATCCTAAAGCGGCTGTGACTATTCCGTTTGCATTAGTTCTGGACTTTCCTCAACAGCATTATATTGATGGAAAAGCATTTGAGCGTAAATATATAAAAAGTTTCAAGGATGAAAAATCAAGAGCATTGGATATGGCAAAGTTAGCCCTGGAAAATTATCCTGAATGGCTAAACCGGACAATAACGATCCAAAACAGGATTTTTAATCTGATACGACAAAACTCTTCCTATCAAGACGATAGAGACGGCGCTTTGAGGCTGACCCGGTTGATTTTAAACGAATTCAGTTTCCCTTTATCAAATGCCGCGGTCTGGACTGAAGATAAGGATGGTAATGATTCTGCAAGGTTCCTTGAATGTTTTGATTACGCATATATTGATCCCTCGGATGTTGACTGGTATTCCATGGTATTACTTTTTCTTTTCCCAAACATAGAAAAAGAATTATGCCAGCGATTTATCGATTCGATACTTGCGGAGGATAATACTCCACGCTTTTATCATCTCCACTCATCTTTTGTCGAAGCCAGAAAGCATTATTTTGATTATACTGACGAATATGAAGGCGAGGTAATGACCCAGATAAGAGACGCTTTTAAAATAAAAGGAAGCGTTGCTCATGATCTGGGAGCTTTACCGAAAGGTCATGCCCTTCGTAATGTAAGTGATTATGCCTGGTACAATAATAATTATTGGATCGATCTGTTCCCAAAGCTGGTATTAAGAGTATTACGCGATGTTAAATTCCTGGGTGATATGGAATTCTTAAAGAAAAACTGGGATACGCTTAAATTCGGGCTGGAATTTTCACTGACCCTGGATTTTGACGGAGACGGAGTTCCGGAAGGCAATCCCAATGAAGTAAAAAATACGTTTGATAATCTGACTTTATTTGGCGTTGATGCTTACGATGTAACAACTTTTCTGGCCGGCTGCCAGGCAATGATTAAAATGGCGGAGATAATGAAAGATGAACCTGCTAAAAAGCGCATCACGGAAATATTTGAAAAAGCCTCGCTGAGTTTTGAAAAGCTCTGGAGAGAGGAAAAAAGCAATACAGGCCGTGAGTTGAAGTATTATATTACCTGCTTTGATCCGAAAACAGGGGAAACAAATACGGACATCTGGACAAACCAGCTGGATTCCCTTTGGTATTTAATATCGATAGGCGAAGTACCTTTCATTTCAGAAGACAGGGCTAAAAAAATACTTAAAACGATTTATGAGAATAACCGTACAACTATGGGCTGGGCTATGTGCCGGACAGAGGACAGCGAAGCGGTTGAATCGGAGCAGGGGCAGGATGTTTATACAACGTCAAATTATGTTTTTGCCCAATTGCTCGAATATTATGGAATGTCCGAAGAAAGCAAAGAAGTATATAAAGCAATGGATAAGGTTGTTTTCCAGCATGCCAATTCATTAATAACACCGGACAATATCCGGGCTGAATATGCAAAAGAAGATGGAGAATTGACTGAAGGATCGCATTATATTGTAGCGGCTTATCCAAGGCCGGGAGCAATATTAACTCACCTGGTAATACAGTTTATTAAAGACCGGCAGAAGAAAACCAATAATACAATAATTGAATCTGATCAATTGAAGTCTTTTGCGGCTGCATTAATGAAATAATTACAAGTATATAATAATACCCCGCAGCAAGCAGCGGGGTATTAAGTAAGAACACTAAAGGAATCCCCTTGACAGGGCTCGGGATAAACTTCGTAAGACTTCGAGAAATTAAACCGGGTCAAGCGGCACGCTTGTTAAATTTTCAATATAAAACTTATGATTATTAAGAGGAAATGATTTTTATGAATTATGATATAACTTTTATAGGCCATATGTGTTACGATGAGATTATTCCATTCGGAGGAAAACCCGTTGTTGCTCCCGGGAGCGCGGTATTATGCGGCGCTATGGTTGCGGCAAGGGTCGGAAAAAAAGTTGCGGCTATTGTAAAAATGTCGAAAAAAGATGAAAGCATCTTATCTTCGATGAAAGAAGCCGGCGTTGACACTTATCTTATTTCAGCCGATGTTACTACATATTCAAGGGTCCTGCATGAATCATCAAACGTAGACGAACGAAAATTGACAATTGTCAGGACGGCCGGTCTAATTTCAATAAATGATGTTCCCAAATTAGAATCTAAATGCGTTCATCTTGCAGGGATTTCAGACTCCGAATTCAATATGAGTTTAATGAAGGGTCTGAAATCGAGGGGATACAGTATGTCGGCCGATATGCAGAGTTTTGTCCGCCAAATAACCTCTGTCACTAACGAAATAAATTTTGCCGATGTGAAGGATAAAAAGGAAATTGTAAGTTTAATGGATAAAGTCAAACTGGATATCGTCGAAGCAAAAATATTAACAGGAACGGATGATCTTGAGAAAGCCGCTATTATTATAGAAAAATGGGGTTGTCCGGAAATAATGATCACTCATTCAAAGGGTGTATTGGCAAGAGTTAAAGGGAAAACTTACTATGAAAAGTTTTCCAATAACAGTGTGGTAGGCAGGACAGGCCGTGGGGATACGACTTTTGCGGCTTATCTTTCGTGGAGACTTGATCATGATGCGCAGGAATCCATAAAGTTCGCGGCGGCTCTTGTTTCAATTAAGATGGAAAGCCAGGGCCCTTTTAAAGGAACACTTGAAGATGTTATGAAAAGAATAAAGGAAGAACATTCTTAAGAAGCAGGGTGCTTGACTCAGGCGATGCACTGAGCAAAATGCTTTTTAATTTTTATTTAAACGTGATGACCGGGACGAGTAACCGTGACGGACATACAGGAAGGGAGGCCGCGACTGAGAGCCCCTCCCCGGTGCCTGACGGTGAAAACCACCCGCGAGCGGAGCCGGGAACAAAAGAAATCTTTCTTTTAAGTATCGGTATACGGGAAGGCCCGTTATAGCCTGTAAAGTGTCCGGGGTTTACAATCCCGGGAATTTGGGTGGAACCGCGGAAAAAGCTATAATCAGCTATGCTGATTAAATTAGCTATGCTGATTAAATTAGCTATGCTGATTAAATTAGCCCTCCGTCCCTTACAGGATGGAGGGTTTTTTATTGCTCTTGGAATAATAAATATTATGAGAGGTATACCGGTATGAAGATAACTTTTCCCGACGGCAGTGTGAAGGATTTTGAAACCGGTGCGACCGGATTTAACGTGGCAGTTTCAATTTCAGAAGGTTTAGCGCGAAATGCCGCCGCTTTTTCTATGAATGGAAAAATGTATGATATGGCATCACCGCTGCCTGGCGACTGCTCGATAAGAATATTGACCTTTAATGACAGGGAAGGAATTGATATTTTAAGGCACAGCACGGCTCATGTAATGTCATATGCCGTGACGAGAACTTTTCCCTGGTGTAAAACTTGCAATCGGGCCCGTTATTGAAGACGGTTTTTATTATGACTTTGATAATGCCGAATTGAAGAATTCGGATTTTGAAAGAATTGAAGCGGAAATGAAAAAGATCATTTCGGAGAAAATCCCTTTTGAAAGGATTGCGGTTTCGAGGGAAGAGGCCCTCAGTCTTTTTAAGAACGAACCATACAAAATCGAGCTTATAAACGAATTACCCGAAGGGGAAGAAATCACAATCTACCGCCTGGGGAGTTTCACCGACCTTTGCAAGGGACCTCATCTGCCGAATGCGGGAATGATCAGTGCCTACAAGCTGCTGAGGATCGCCGGCGCATACTGGAGGGGTGATTCTAAGAATAAGATGCTGATGCGCGTATATGCTACCTGTTTTCCAAATTCCAGGGAACTGAATTCATACCTTGAAATGCGAAGGACGGCTGAGGAAAATGATCATAACAAGCTTGGGCGCGAGCTCGATCTGTTCATAACCGACAAGGATATCGGACAGGGGCTTCCACTTCTTACGCACCGCGGAGCGGTGATCAAGCAGGTTTTACAGAGATGGATCGAGGATGAGGAGTTCAAAAGGGGCTACAAGATAACCGCAACACCTTTCATGGCAAAGAGCAACCTCTATAAGCTTTCCGGGCATTGGGATCATTACCGGGACGGGATGTTCATTTTCAAGGGAGATGAAAATAAAGGCGGATAAGAGGATCTTTACGGTCTGCGTCCCATGACATGTCCTTTCCAGTTTAAATTGTACAACCGAAAAAAACACAGCTATAAAGAACTGCCCGTTCGATATGCGGAAACTTCTACTTTATTCCGCAACGAATCTTCAGGTGAGATGCATGGCTTAATCCGGGTCAGGCAGTTTACGCTTTCGGATGCCCATATAATCTGTCTTCCCGATCAGGTGGAAACAGAATTTATGAACGCTCTGGATTTGGTCACATATGTGATGGATACGCTCGGTTTAAAAGACAATATCACATACAGGTTTTCAAAATGGGACCCAAAAAATAAAGAAAAGTATATCGACAATCCGGAAGCATGGGAGAATTCGCAGGCTGTTCTTAAGAAAATACTCGATAAGTCCGGTTTGTCTTATTTTGAAGCAGACGGCGAGGCGGCATTTTACGGGCCGAAGCTGGACATCCAGTTTAAGAATGTCTGGGGAAAGGAGGACACAATAATAACATTACAGATTGATTTTGCCCTACCCGGAAGGTTCAATATGAAATATACCGACAGCGATGGTTCCGAGAAAACGCCGATGGTTGTTCACCGTTCCTCCATAGGATGCTATGAGAGGACAATGGCAACCCTTATCGAAAGATATGCCGGTAAATTCCCTTTCTGGATTTCTCCCGAACAGGTCCGCATACTTACTGTGAATGATACTCTTTCGGATTATGCTCATTCAATCCGGAATAAGCTTATGGAGAGCCAGATCCGGGCTGAAGTTGATGATTCATCCGAAACATTGAACAAAAAAGTTCTGAACGCCCGGAAAGAGTACATTCCCGCAATCGTCACAGTGGGCAATAAGGAAAAAGAGGCCGGTACCATATCGGTCAGAACACTTGACGGAAAAGTCAAATTCGGCCTGGCATCGGATGAATTTATCGGTAAATGCCGCAATCTTTGCGATACTTGAAACTGTATTTTAATACTCAAATTCCACATCAACAGGAATTGTTGAATCGGCGGTTTTCAAGTCATTGTTCTTTGAAGCATAGCCTGATAAAAATTCACGGGTCAGGTAATATCTTTTGCCCTTTTCACCGCTTATATGGTCTTTTTTCTCAATTATAAAATATACATCGGAATCTTTAATATCTCCGCTGTCTGTCACGCCGGCTGTATCCTGGGAATTTGTCGATTCAATGAGCCTGGTTTCGGCAATTTTTCCCTCTTTCTCTTTTTCATAAATCAGCTTTTTACTGTCCGTATAATAAGTATAATACTCATTCATATCAGTATATTCAAATTTTACAGAATACCACACTTCCCATTTGTAACTTATACCGTTTACCAATAAAATGTCTACTCTAAGGAAATTATCGTCATAACAGGAAATTACGCCTTTAATATCACATTCCAAAACATTATTGGCATCAGAACTCCACGCAGGTTCCTCATCGGGTGAAACAACCCAATCATCGGCAGTATAAGGTTCAAAAGCATCCTTAACTTTTGTGGAATCCCTGTGCGGCGGTGTTTCTGCAAAAATAATAACCGCAGTCATTAGAAAAAAAACAATAGAAAGTAAGAATATCAATCGCTTTTTCATAACTTCAATCCTCCTTCGGATTTAACTTACTCAAATACCTGGTTTTGGGCCGTTAATTCTCTAAATCATCCGGGTGAATATCTCTCAGTTCAGCCGGATTAGAATAATTAATATTGCGTTTTCAAAAACTATTTTATAAGTTCCGGATATGTCCTGGTTAAAGCCTCTATTTTCGGTTTATCCCACATTTCTATATACGGATAATCCGGATTTTTATCCATAAAATGCTGGTGATAATCCTCAGCTTTGTAAAATGCAGAAAAAGTCTCCAATTTAGTAGCTATCGGTTTTGAAAAAATTTTTGCATTATTTAGAGTTTTTATATAATCTTCAGCAATACTTTTCTGCATTGGGTTTGTATAAAAAATTATCGACCTGTACTGTGTACCGAAATCAGGCCCCTGGCGGTTAATCTCCGTGGGATCATGTGCGATTGAGAAAAAAACCTTTAAAAGCGTTCCATATTTTATTACGGAAGGATCATATGTGATTTTTACCGTTTCGGCATGTCCTGTTAAACCGCTACTGACCATCTCATAAGTCGGGTTAACTGCCGATCCGCCTGAATACCCTGTTTCCGTTCCAACCACTCCCTTCAGCCTTTCAAAAACACCTTCAACTCCCCAGAAACATCCGCCGGCGAATAGCGCTGTCCGGATTCCTGTTTCTTTGTCCGCCCTGGGTTCGGGAAAGGGCTTCAATGAAAATGAAATATCAGTAAACAGCAGTAAAACCGAAAAGGCAAGAGCCGTTGTTTTTATTAATCTATAAAAATTAAGCATATTTTTACCTCCAAGATCATTTAAATGAATTCATAAGATATAGACTTATATAGAAATTTAAATAGTTTTCAATTTTTAGTCAAATGCCTTATTATATTGTTGAAAATTTTGATTTATAATAATAGAGTAGATTATGAAATATTTTTATATCCTGATTGGAAGCGGAACCGGAGGAATAATCAGGTATCTGTTTTCAAGATGGGTTTACAGCCTGTCTGCCGGGACTTTTCCGATAGGTACGCTTGTGGTAAATTTGCTGGGATGCTTGATTATTGGTTTTCTAGCCGGATTATTTGAATATTGGGTTGTCTCACCAAATCTGAGGCTCTTTATTTTTGTCGGTTTTTTAGGCGGTTTTACAACATTTTCTTCATTCGGACTTGAAACATTCAATCTGATAAAAAATTCGGAAATCAGGTCCGCTTTTTTCAATATAATACTGAGCGATATATTTGGGATCGGATTGGTATTTGCTGGATATTTATTATCTCAATTGTTCATTAAAGCAGTAAGATAGGGAGCGTTTTATGGATAATAACCGCTTAAAAATTGTTGAAGACGATGTTTTAATACGGATTTATGTGAGCGAAAAGGAAAAGCTTCATGGAGACCGCTTTATGAATCGATAGTATTGAAAGCGAGGGAAATTGGTCTTGCAGGAGCAACTGTCTCAAGGGGGATATTGGGTTTCGGCGCAGACAGAAGGATGCATTCGGCAAAGCTTCTGGAGCTTTCTGAAAATCTTCCGATTATTATTGAAATTGTCGACCTGGAAGAAAACATCGAGCGTTTATTGCCTTTCCTGGATGAAAACGTAAAGGACGGTTTTTTAACTATGGAAAAGGTGCATGTCACAAAGTACCGGCATAAATAATTTAAATGGAATGCTTATCAAAAAGCAGTTTATAAGCTTCCCTGAAAACCTGTACTTCGATAAGGCAAAATCCTGAATCTGTTTGAATATGGTCGCCTCCGTTCATAATAAAAATTATACCGAATTTTCCGGCCGGGTTGAAATACATGCCGCTTAACAATCCGAAAACATCGCCCCTGTGCCCATACATCCTGACTCCCGGTATCAAATCTTCTGTAATCTGTATAAATAATCCGTTTCCATTCCAATGCGCTTCAAGCATTCTTTCAACTGTTGATTTATTTAGAATTTTTACCATATTGGTTCCTTTATAGTAAATGCCCCCGTTGATCAGAACCTCCATAATCTTCGCTAGACCTGTAGCGCGGGTTCTGAAATTGCCCTGAGGTCCGAAAATTGCGGGATTTTTTCCGGGATCATAGCCTGTAAGGTCAGGGGGTTCTGGTTTTCCTCCCCCGTAATCGTCACCGGAAATATGAGGAACAAAATCCTCATCCAGCTGATAAACGACAGCGACTTTATTAATATTTGATATAGATTGAATAGTAAAACCGCCATGCATACCAAGAGGTTTGAGAATTTCGTCGTTGACAAATTGGTCGAAACGTTTTCCGGATACCTTACCGATTATGGCGCCTGCAATGATAGCCCCGAGATTACTATACTCATAAAATGTCCCCGGGGCATTATCCAGCCATATTTCGGGATTATAGTATGAACCGCCGGGGGTCAATACCTCTTTCAATGACGGTGGATTGGAAGAAAAACTTGCCGATATGAAATCATTATTCATACCGCTGTCATTAATACCGGATGTATGCGTCATAATCTGTTTTATAGTAATGGGGACATTTGGGTATTTCGGATTTCTAACGGAATACCCAAGGTATTTGCCGATATCGTCATCAATGCTTTCAATTAAACCGGAATCGAAAAGCTTCATTAAAGCCATTCCGGTTATTGTTTTGGATATGGATGCGATAAGAAAGACGGTGTCATTATCTACTTTTATTTTACGCCCGATATCGGCATAACCGTAATTATAGATAAACCGCACCGAATCATCTTTATACCCGAGTATGGTCATACCTACAGCATGATTCTGTTCGGCGATTTTTTTAAAAGGCTCCAGTGCAGGGTTTGGTGATTTTCCATCTGTGCCGTCAATAAATGTTTTATGATTTATAAAAGGGCTTTTGACGGGAAGAAATAGAAAAATGATTAACAAAATATAATAAATTATTGGAAATACTAAATTTTTAAATAGCATATAATTATTATAAACCAAATCATTTTTTTAGTAAATTTGCCGGATTGATTTAGCAAAAATTTAATTTGGACAAGTTATATAATCATAAAAGACATTTTGACTTTTTTTTGTTTTTGATTAAACTTCCGATTATAGCAATAAAGGAGACATGCTATTATGGAAATAATAGGTTATGGAATATTAGGAATATTGGCGGGATTGTTTAGCGGACTATTAGGTATCGGCGGAGCAATTGTAGTGATTCCGGCATTAATTTTCATTTTCGGGTTTGATCAAAAAACAGCACAGGGAACAACATTATTCCTGATGCTGCCGCCGATAGGGATTATGGCTTTTCTGGAATATTATAAAGCCGGAAATGTTAATATCAAAGCAGGCATAATTATTGCAATTTTCTTTATTCTCGGCGGGTGGCTCGGCGGAATATTTGTCGGAAGGATCGACAACAATATCCTTAGAAAAATATTCGCCCTGTTCCTGATAGCCGTTTCTGTAAATATGCTGATTAAATGATTGATTTGTCCCATTCGGTCAATGTCAGTATCAATCTTGTAGAAATGCTTGTATAATCACCATTAAAGTTAATCATTTTTTTTGCCTCATCATCTTTTCCTGCCAGAACCAGAACAGCAACCTGTTTGACAATTCTATGAAATTCGGTATGAAGTTCTTTAACTTTACTGTAATATTCGGATTGTTTATCTTTTTCTGTTATTGTATCTCCGTAAAGCCATTTACCGAAATCGCAATTATTGTCTGTACCCGCCTTATCTATATCAAAATCTACCGTCATTCCGTTAATATATTCAAGAAGCCTCCTTTTCCAGGTGCCATGGGCAAGTATAGCCTTATTGATTTCATCTTTCAGTCCCATTTATTTCCTCCTGATTCCTAAAATATAGTTAATTATTCTAATAAAAGAATACAAACAAAAGTAGGATTTGTCAATTCGGAAAGTATTATAAGGGCAGTTCCAAAAACTCAATAAAAGTCACCCTGAGCTTGCAGACTGTGTGAAAACTCAGTAAAATTTTATAGTAAAATCGATTAATTATACAAAAACTCCATTTTTTGATATATTTTTCAAGCTAAAAAAATCTTAGTTTAAAAAATCTATCCGAATACGATAAACGATGGTTTATTAGCATCAAACCAGAGTCATAAGTCTCTTTATTCCCAATATATTCAATACTTTTATTAAATTATGAATGAATCCTGCCAAACTGGATTCCGTCAGAACGCCATCCTTTCCCTTCATTAAAAAATAACTGTAACCCATATTCCTTTTTATCGATCCAAATGGATGTTCACATATCTCTTTCCTTTTCTCTATGATCTTTTTCCCGGCTTCAGAACGAATTTTCCTCTTGAAGTTCTCAATTTCTTCTTTTCTAACTGGTACTTTGATACTTCGTCCTTCCACGCTTTCAGTACACTTATTTCTTACTTCACATTGGCTGCATAAGCCGCACTTGTACCTGACTATCTCTTTTCCTCCATTGACCTTCTCTACTTTTTTCCCATTTCTCACTAATGGGTTTCCCTCCGGACAATAATAAACATTTTGTCCCGGATCATATTTGAATTTATCAACCTGGTATTCTTCAGCAGGTACTCCTTTATTATCTTCTTTGCCTCGAATCCTTGCCTTATGTCCGTCATCCGGATTCGGCATATATACGTTATGTCCCTTATCTATACATTCCAGTATCTGCGGTTCGCTGTAATAACCGGCATCCGATACTTTGACCGTTTCAGTCTCTACCTTAAGCTCGTCCTTTATTTCTTCTACTCGGTCACACATTCCTGCCATCTGTTTGATATCATTGTTTTCATTCGTCACATCAATCGCCACAATCAGTTTATTCGCATCATCTACTGCCATCTGCAGATTATATGCAATGTCGGATTTCCCTTTATCATTCATAAACCGGCTTTCCGGGTCATTTGAATAATATTTCTCCATTTCAGGATTTCCCTCAAAAATCTTTTTAATAGCCTCAACTTTATCCTTTTTTGTTTTCATTTTCTTTAAACGTTCCGCTATCTTTCCGGAAAGAAATTCAAATTCATTCTTTTCTTCCTTATCGTTCTTATCCATCTCATTCAAATATTCTTCGATCTTTTGATCTATTCTATGTATGATTTCTTCTATGTTTTTCCTATGATAAACATTGTTATTGTGGTTTTGCGCACTGATCTTGGTTCCATCAATTCCAACAACGTCAAATGATAAAAGCCCGGCTTTATGACATATCTTCAAAAATTCTCTGAATATCGACTGTATTCCCTTCTTATTATCTTTCCTGAAGTCGGCAATCGTCTTGAAATCCGGCGCTAGTCGTCCAGTCAGCCACATCAACTCTGTGTTTCTTCGGCACTCTCTCTCTAATTTCCTGCTTGTCCTGATTTTATTCAAATATCCGTAAATATAGATTTTTAAAAGTATTTCGGATTTATATGAACTTCTGCCGGTTGATGCTTCTTTTACTTTAAAACCAACTCCTTTCATATTTAGCTTATCAACAAAAATATCTATAAACCTTACCGGATCTTCTTCTCCTAACAGATCTTCCAGTGTTTCATTGAACAGAACTATCTGATCCCTTGATTCTCCCTCAATATGCTTCATCTCTTACTCCGATTATTTTTGTTCTAATAATTATAGCATATTTACTGTGTTTTCACACAGTCTGTTGACGAATGGGTGACAAGTTTTTATGTAATTATAGTCATTCTTCGTCAAGCTCAGTATGACGCTTATGGCATAAATTAGTTTTTAGAACTGCCCATAAATAAATTTTTAATAACTATTTTTAAAATTTACTTGACAATCTGAAATTTTTATGGTATTCTATATCATACTAATTATATAGGAATAATATAATATTAGGAACCTGGAATGAAATTATCTACAAAATCAAGATACGGCGTCAGGCTGATGCTTGAGCTTGCAGTGAATTATCAAAGGGGATATGTCCAGCTTAATGAAATAGCAAAAAATCAAAACATTCCCGGGAAATATTCCGAGCAGATTATCAGCCAGTTAAAATCGGCAGGCCTGGTGCAGTCACAGAGAGGCGCAATGGGAGGATATATTCTTTCAAAAAATCCCTCTGAAATTAATCTGGAGAATATTGTTGAAATACTTGAGGGAAATTTATCGCTATTGGATTGTCTTGAAGACGGCCTTTGCGAAAAAAACGGAATGTGCCCATCTCAAAACGTATGGAGAAAGCTGTCAATTGCAATGACTGAGACGCTTGAAAATATTACGCTTGAGAATATGCTGGATGATTATAAAATTCTAAATAATATGCTTACTTTTGATATTTAAATTATTTTATTATGCTAACAGACGGTAGAATTATAAAATAAACAGTTTTTTATACCCCGGTATCCGGCCTGAGAAACTGCAGATTGTAATTTTATAGAAGTGATAAAAAAAAATAGTTAACAAGTGGTTTAATTCAAGATATGCAGATAAGTGAAATAATCTAATGAAATCACTTCCATAAAATTACAATAAGGAGGAATCATATGAAAGTCGCGAATAGCATTACGGATTTAATCGGTAATACGCCGCTTGTCAGGCTGAATAAACTTGCGGAGGGCCTGCAGGCTGAAGTACTGCTGAAACTGGAGTTTTTTAACCCGCTTTCCAGTATAAAGGATAGAATCGGTCTCGCTATGATCGAAGACACTGAAAAGCGCGGATTGATCAAAAAAGATACCGTTATAATCGAACCGACAAGCGGTAATACGGGAATAGCCCTGGCATTTGTCTGCGCGGCAAAAGGTTACAGGCTTATACTTGCAATGCCTGAAACATTCAGCCTTGAAAGAAGAAAGCTCCTGAAGATATTTGGGGCCGAACTTATTTTAACTGAAGGGGCAAAAGGAATGGCTGGCGCCGTCGAAAAGGCGGAGGAACTACTGAAGCAGTTTCCTTCGGCTTTTATGCCACAGCAGTTCAAGAATCCTGCAAATCCGGAAATTCATAGGAAAACCACTGCCGAAGAAATCTGGAAAGACACCGAAGGTAAAGTGGACTTCCTTGTGGCGGGGATCGGCACAGGCGGCTCACTAACCGGTATAAGTGAAGTAATCAAAAGCAGAAAACCAGGTTTTAGGACCATAGCGGTTGAGCCGTCGGATTCGCCGATTTTATCGGGGGGAAAACCGGGACCGCATAAAATACAGGGCATAGGACCGAACTTTATTCCGGAGGTTCTTAATACCAAAATCATCGATGAGGTGATACAGGTAAAACATGAAGATGCTGGGGCAACATCCAGGCTTTTAGCAAAAAAGGAAGGCATTCTGGCCGGGATTTCTTCCGGGGCAAATGTATGGGCAGCTATCCAGGTTGCTAAAAGACCGGATAATAAAGGGAAAACTATTATTACCATTATTCCTGACACGGGAGAAAGGTATCTCAGCACCTGGCTTTTTGATGAATAGTGACTGAGTAACTTCCATAATAGTTGTTAAGTTTTGATAAGCTTAACATCAATGATATACAGCCGCAGTTTTTTTACACCCCGGTATTCGGCCTGAGAAAAACTGCAGAATTTTATGGAAGTGACAAAAAAAACAATAGTTAACAAGGTGATTAATTCAGGATATACAAATAAGTGAAATAATCTAATGAAGTCACTTCCATAAAATTACAATAAGGAGGAAAATAAAATGAGTGATTTTAGCCTTGAAAAGGCGGGGTTTGATACCCAAGCACTGCACGCAGGGCAGAAAGTTGATGAAACCACATCGAGAGGAGTCCCGATTTACAGGACAAGCTCCTTTATATTCAAGAGTGCGGAACATGCCGCCAATTTGTTTGGTTTGAAGGAATTTGGCAATATTTATACCCGCCTTACAAATCCAACGAATTCCGTCCTTGAGGAGCGAATTACCAAACTTGAAGGAGGAGCTGCGTCGGTATCGGTATCATCAGGAACAAGCGGAGTTTTTTATGCAATCATCAATCTGGCAAAAGTAGGCGATGAAATTGTGTCGGCATCAAACCTTTACGGAGGCACATATACGATGTTCGACGCAATTCTTCCCGACCTCGGGATTACCGTCAAATTTGCAGATCATAAAGACCCGTTAAGCTTTGAGAAATTGATCACCCCAAAAACACGGGCTCTGTTTATTGAAACGATCGGCAACCCGGTGCTTGACTTTACGGATATTGGCGCGATATCTGCTGTGGCAAAAAAGCATCATATTCCCTTGATTGTTGACGCTACCTTTACTACACCTTATTTGTTCAGATCAATCGAGCATGGCGCAAACATAGTGGTTAACTCGCTAACAAAATGGATAGGCGGCCATGGTACGGCGATCGGCGGGATTGTAACCGATGCCGGCAATTTCGACTGGTCTGATAAGAAATTCACACTTTTTAACGAGCCCGACAAAAATTATCATGGACTGCGCTGGGCGATTGACCTGGATAATTCCCTCAAGCCGATCGCATACGCTTTAAGGTTCAGGACCGTTCCTCTCCGCAACCTTGGCGCATGTTTAGCGCCGGATAATTCGTGGATATTTCTTCAGGGAACTGAAACGCTTCATGTAAGAATGCCAAGGCACAGTGAAAACGCACTTGCAGTGGCCGAATTCCTGAAAAAGCATCCGAAAGTTTCCTGGGTTCGATATCCGGGACTGAAAGATGACCCAACATATCCTATAGCCAGCAAGTATTTGAAAAAGGGGTTCGGAGGGATGGTTGTATTCGGAGTAAAGGGAGGCAGACCAGCTGGGGAAAAACTGATCGAAAGCCTGAAATTGTTTTCACACCTCGCGAATGTCGGCGATGCAAAGTCGCTGGCGCTACATCCGGCCAGCACATCACACTCCCAGCTTTCCGAGGAACAGCAGAAAGAAGGCGGTCTGACACCTGATCTTGTAAGGTTATCAATTGGGTTGGAAAATATCGGCGATATCAAAGCCGATCTGGACCAGGCTTTGGCGAAAGCTTAAATCTTATCAATTCATAAATAAATTCTGTATAATCCGCCGGATATTTTCCGGCGGATAATTATTTTGATTATATCAAAATAATTTTCAAATAAAGTTATGTCGAGCCAGTTTGCTTCAGAACTTTTTTGTTTATGTTTTTACCAATCTCAAAAATGAGATTACTTTTTCATAAACATTGCGGATATCCCGGTTACAAGTAATCTTGGTGTCAATCTCAGACTAAATATCAACCACCAGTTCAGTAATCCAGTGATCACATAAGATTTTTTTTGTGCAAGCGCCCTGTAGCCGATATTCGCCACTTTATTTGCGTCCATTGCAAGGTATTTAAAATAAGGTGTTGCTTCAATATCCGCTTTTTTCGCGAATTCAGTCACCGTTGCTCCGGGACACAACGCTGTAATGCAAACACCGCAAGATCGAAGTTCATAACCGATTGCTTCACTTAAACTAAGGATATAGGCCTTAGTTGCACAATATACTGCGTTATATGGATTGGGTGCAAATGCTCCTGTGGAAGCCAGGTTTAATATCCATCCCCGTTGCTTCCGCTTCATATCCTCAGAAAAAAGGCGGCATAATACGGATGGTACTTCCAGATTGACTGTGATTAAACCTTTAATATCATTCATTCTTGAATATGCAAAATCACCGTATACCTGATATCCGGCATTATTAACAAGGATATCAATTCCGCCTTTTTTCTGTACCTCGTAAAATAATTTATCCGGGGCACCTTCTTCCAGTAAATCCACTGCAATAATCTCAACGTTAACCTGATATATTTCCCTGATATTCCGTGCGGTATCCTCGAGAACTGCTGCATTTCTGCCGTGTAGTATAAGTGAATGACAACTTTTTGCAAAGCGATAAGCGAGAGCCAATCCAATACCGCTGGTTGCCCCTGTTATTAATGCTCTTCCCTGTAAAATTTTTTTCACAATAATCCTCCTTTATATAATGACCATTGGTCATTATATAGTAAAAAAATTAACTTTTATGATATCCTGCAATAACAAGTTTTAAAGCAGCACTAAGCGAATGGTTAAAATCAATCTTAAAAACTGCCATTTCAGGTATTTCAATCACCTTACGTACATTCTTTGCCGGTTCTGCCATACTCTGATAACCGGTAATTAACGCTTGAAACAAAACTAGAAATTCAGCTCCTTCTCCTTTTTTCATACCCGGTATTATCTTTTCAATAATTGATCCCATAAGCTGAATTTCAAATAATAAAAACTTCTTAAACTGATACGCCAGTTTATAAGAAATATTTTCCTCTAATACCGAATGCATTATCCGGAGAAGTTTCGGAAATTCTTTTCTCAATGACAGCCCTTCAACCAAAATACCAACCAGTTCATCCGAATGTCCTATTGGAAGAGTCTTAATGTTTTTTTTAATCCAGTCGAAATATTCACGATAACAGGCGCTTACTACACTAAAAAACAATTCTTCTTTTGTCTGGAAATACAAAAAAAATGTCCCCTTCGCAATACCGGCATTCTTTGTTATACTGGCAACTGTTACTCTCTGGTATTCTGTCAGCGCGAATAAATCCATAGCTGAAGAGATTATAGCCTGACTCCTGCTTTCCCGCTCCTCTGCGGATAATGTTTTTCGGGGCATCTCCTTTCCTCTATATATGACCATTGGTCATATTATAATTAAAATCTTTTCTTATGTCAAGCAATTCTGTTAAATTTTAATATATACTAGCCGGAAATAAATTTTCAAAAACTATTGACAAGGGATTAAAAATTTGATATACTTAGTAAGTACTAAGTAAGTATGGAGAAAATATGTCTTCTGAAAAAAGAATGAGCAGGGAAGAAAGAAGTTTACAAATTATTACCGTCGGAGAGAAGATTTTTCTGGAAAAGGGATTTAACCTTACTGCGAAAGACATTGCGGAAAAGATTGGCATTAGCGAAACTATGATCTATACAATCTTTCCTAATAAAAAAAAGATTATTGATGCTATATATGACCACCATTTTCGTGATAAAGCCGGTAGGATTAAAACCGGCGAGTTTGGGCCGGACTACAAAGAAAGGCTCACAATCTATATGTTTTATTTTCTCAAAGCGATATATACTGAAAATACGATGGAAATGCTTCTTCTTTACTCGCTGGAGAAGTCGAAAAATAAGCCTGATTTCGCAATATTGGGAAAGATAATCCCGGGTATGATAAAACCCATGGAAAATTATCTTGCATCCGGAGTTGAAAAAGGCTATCTCCGTGAAATCGATCCGGTTTCGGCCACGGACTTTATTCATAACAGTGTTTTCAATTTTGTTTTTCTGCATTTATTTTTTTATAAAGAAAGATATTCAGATGAAGAACTAAAAAAAATCATAGGAGGCTTTGTTGATCTAATTTTAAATGGGATTTTAAAAAAATAACAATTTGCAAAATTTAAATTATTTAAATTCATTTGATAAATCCGAATTACAAGTTATATGTTGCACCGGAAAATACAATATAATATCGTATTATCTATATATATAGATAATACTATAATTTAAGGAGATAAATTATGATAAGAATATCTTTAATGTTTCTATTTTTCTCAGTCGCTCTAACGGTCAGCCTGTTCGCAGAAGATTCGCCGGACGGACTGATTAAGAAATCGGATGCTGTGTTATACGGGCAGTCCTTTACAGCCGATCTGGAGATCAGCGTATATAAAAACGGACAGTTGGATCAAACAACCCGTATGCAGGCTTTTTTAAAAGGAAATCATAAAATGATTCTCATCTATTTTTACCCGACCCGAGATAAAGACCGCGCATTGCTGAAAGACGGTGATGATTTATGGCTATATATGCCCTCGAACAGGAAATTTCTGAAAATCGGTTCCCGCCAGAGAATGGGTGAGAGCGATTTCAATTACGGTGATATCCTGAATGTAAATCTTTCCGAGGATTATGATGCTAAAATAATATCAGAGACCAACATCCAGGATCAGCCTTCATATGAATTGGAACTGCTGGCCAAGACCCCCGAGGTTACTTATGCGAAAATTATCTGTTTTATACGGAAAGCCGATCTGGCGCCGGTTAAAAGGGAATTTTATACCAAAACTGATAAGCTGATGAAGGAGATGGTTTTTGCGGATTACCAGGGAGTGCGACCAATGAAGTTCATTATGAGCGGGACTCTGAACAAAACGGAGTATTCCACAATGGTGTTTTCAAATTTGAAGTTAAACGTTGCTCTTGAAGATGAGATGTTCACCAAATCTTTTATTGAAAGAAGAAGATAAGGATTAAGAGAATTGCTATGAGAAAATATCTTATTATAATACTGATTCTTACATTAAAAGCATTGGCTTTTCCGGTAAATTTCAGCGGAAGCTTAAGCCTGGAGTCTTATTATCAGTCGGTATCAAATATAAGCCTTTTGAACCGTGATGATATCCTTGAATTACCTGCTTGGAATTACCTGGTCTCTTTTAAAACAAAGGTGTCGGATCAGCTTTTTACTGCGCAAAATCATTATTACTTGAAAGTAAGGGGTTACATAAACTTCAGCTCGACTTATGACAGCTTTTCAAACAACTATACGAATCAGGAGGGGAGCCTTTTGTTCGGAGCCGATGAGTTTTATCTGGATTATGAAGCGTTCCCCTGGCTTTATTTTCTGGCGGGTAAGGAAAGGACAATATGGGGAAACGGTCTTCTCTTCAACCCGATGGATATTATCAATCCGAAAAAAGACAGATTCAATCCCATTCATGATGAAGAAGGGGCAATGATGTTTAAAACAGTATTACAGGGCGAAAATCTATCCGCAAGCATTTATGTTCTTCCGGATTTTATCGATTCCACCAATCGCTTTGAATATATGAATACGGCAGCGGCCGGAAAGTTATCGGCGGATATTTTTGATATCGAATTTAATCTTTATTATTATGAAAGTTTTGATAAGGGGCAGGAAATAAATGCTTTGCCGAAATACGGACTTACTTTAAATTACCTTGTTCCCGGCTGGGATATGAATCTTTACACCGATTGGCTCAATGATAGGGAAAATACTTATACCTATTATAAGGACAGTGGCAATAATTATGAAAGCTATAATAAAAACAATCTGGATGCTATATCAGGGATAATAGGCCTGTCCT
Source organism: uncultured Spirochaetota bacterium (assembly GCA_963783575.1). Taxonomy (GTDB): domain Bacteria; phylum Spirochaetota; class Brevinematia; order Brevinematales; family JAOACQ01; genus CAWEAK01. The sequence goes on from CAWAOD010000016.1 coordinate 272,622, forward strand.
ATAACAAAAATTTTGGAATTCAATTCAGTATCGCCGCGGAATACTTTTACAATGGCGAAGGGTGCAATCCCAATGAGAAAAAGAATTATTTTAATTATCTGAAAAGTAATTATGATGAGCTGGACAGGATAAAAAATAAGAGCGGTATTTATGAAAATTTGCCTTCATCATCCTTAGCCGGTATACAGGAACAGAGGATCGGTATCATTAAATCGACGATAGGCATGAATGACGATTTTTATCTTAACCGCCATTACCTGGGTATTAATCTGGTATTGTCGGATATTTTCAGTTTTCTGGATTTAAAAAGTTATGTTATGACTTCGCTTCCGGATATGGATATCTTTACCTATCAGGAAGCCCAGCTTAATTTTTGGGATAATTTTAATATTGTTTTATATAGCCTGATTGCCGGCGGAAACTCTTATTCCCAATATGGGAATAATTATTTTAATTACAGCATCGGAAATAAGATCAGTTTTATATTCTAAGTCATATTATGGGAGGGAGTAAATGCTGCTTTTGATGCAGATGGCGTTCCGGAATGTTTTCAGGAATAAAAGAAGGACTATGATCACCGAACTGGCGATCATTTTTGGGATTGTTGTGATCGTCTTTGTCAGCGGTTTATTAAAAAGTATGGAAATCGGCTGGAGTGAAAACCTTATACAATCGGATCTCGGGCATATACAAATTATGGCAAAAGGGCTTAATGAAAATGAGAGTTTGAAATATACGATAAAAAATGGCGCCGGGATTGCGGCGCAATTAAAATCGGATCGCAATATCAAAGCATTTTCCCCACGGATCAATGTTTCCGGTTTGGTCAGTACCGGTGAGAACACGGAGGTCTTTATCGGAACCGGTATCGATCCGGAAACTCACCTTAAAATGCTCAGGAAAGCTACCAACAACATTGTGGAAGGGAAATATATCTCGCCCGGTGATGAGGATGGAGCTTTATTAGGAATCGGGCTTGCCGGAAAAATTCATGCAAAAGTCGGCGATATGCTGACCCTTGCCGCTAATGATAAATACGGCAGCCTGAATGCCGTGGATATCAGGGTAACAGGTATCCTGAAAGTCGGGGATAAATTCACCGACGACCACCTTGTAGTTTTTCATATAAAAAATGCGAGAACTTTAGTGAGTTTTGATCAGGATGAGGTATCAAAATTTGTCTGCACGGTATATAAAACGGATGATACAATAGCTGTTATGAATTCATTAAAAAAATCCTTTGCGGGAAATGATGGAATAGAAATTTTTTCCTGGCATGAACTTTCGAGTCTGTTAAACTCAGTTGTCATACTGTTTTCTGCCATTAGCAATATTCTCACCCTTATTCTGCTTTTCCTGACGCTGGTCGGCGTTATGAATACAGTTCTGATGAGTACATTTGAAAGAACCCGTGAAATCGGCACCATGATGGCGATCGGCTCCTCCGGTACACAAGTGGTAGCACTTTTTATTATGGAATCGGCGGTGATAGGCGTCATAGGCATTATTGCCGGGAATATTTTAGGCATCATTGTGAACATATTTATATCAGCCATCGGTGGGATCCACCTTCCGCCGCCGCCAACACAGACCCGCGGGATCAACCTTTTGCCTCTTATATTACCGGGGAGGCTTTTGTTTATATCCGGACTGGTTTTAATAACTTCCGTTATCGCTGCAATTTATCCGGCGGTACATGCTTCAAGGCAGAAACCGGTGGAAGCTTTAAGATCGAATTAGAAAAAGGAGAAATAAATGATTAGATTAAATGTTATCAAAAAAAATTACCGGTTGGGAGAAACAACTGTTGAGGCTTTAAAAGGGATCAGTTTTGAAATTCAAAAAGGTGATTTTATCTGTATAGCCGGAAGTTCGGGAAGCGGTAAAACGACATTGCTCAATATTATCGGATGCCTGGACAAGCAAGACAATGGGAATTATTCACTGGACGGGATTTCTATAGACAATATCCCGGATAGAGAGCTTTATAAAATCAGAAAAAAGTATATCGGGTTCATTTTCCAGAATTTTAATCTGATACCTGTATTAACGGCTTATGAAAATGTTGAATTTCCTCTGATACTTGAGAATATTCCGAAAATAGAAAGGAAAGAGCTTGTGGAAAGGGCTCTTAAAGAAGTTGAGCTTTTTGACCGCAGTCGGCACAAACCTGACCAGCTTTCCGGAGGTCAAAGGCAGCGGGTTGCTATCGCCCGGGCTCTGGTCAAACGTCCTCCGGTAATTCTGGCCGATGAACCTACGGCAAACTTAGATTCAACAACCGGTTTGAAAATAATCGATTTGATGAAAAAAATCAATGAGACCGACCAAACCACTTTTATTTTTTCCACACACGACCGGGGAGTGATGGAGCATTCCAAAAGAACCATCCGCCTGGTTGACGGAGATATCGTAAAGAACTGAACAGCCGCTTATTTATTTCATCAAATAGTCCATTATTGTACCGTTACCGCATTTTGACTCACTGACAATATCAAGGGCGGTTTTTCCATCCGAGTTCCTGATATTTTTATCGGCGCCATGCTTCAGTAAAAAATGAAATGAATTCTCATTACCGAGAAGCGCTGCATACATTAATGCAGTCCACCCATCGCAATTCTGGTAATTGACCGATTCACCTGCTGACAATAATGAACTTATGGTTTTTACATCATCGGAAATAGCCGCTTTAATCAGAGCATCACCCTTTCTCAGTCTATTATGGATAATAATAACGATTGATAAAAATAGAATTAATATCCCGGGGATAATATAAAATAAAATACCCGGCATTTTCTGTATAATTAAAAGAATAAGACCGGAACTCATACTTTCTTCCCCTCAATAATATTAATTAATATAATCATATTTATCAAGGTTGATTTCCGATATTCTTGAGTTTCTGTAAATAACTTCCGAAAAGTAAAATATTGAATAATTTTTAATTCCTTTGTAAAGCTTTTAAATAAACTACCCCGCAGCAAGCAGCGGGGTATTACGTAAGAACACTAAAGGAATCCCCTCGACAGGGCTCGGGATAAACTCCACAAAGCTATACGCAACTTTGTTGCGTAAGGAATCTAAACCGGGTCAAGCAGCCTGCCTGGCCTGCCTACGCCGGGGTTTCCGGCAGGTAGACGGCAGACAGGTCACGCTTGTTAAAACATTTTTCGGAGATTGTAAATATGGATTTCAAAGTATGGAATATATTCGTAAGTAAACCGATTATCGCTGCTCTGGGCGCCCAGATCAGCTCGCAGGTATTTAAAATATTCCTTCCTGTTTTTAAAGGCGGAAGGCCGGATGCGAAAAAATTTCTGAACTATGGAGATTTTCCTTCGGCGCATACTGCCTTTGTTGTTGCCGTTGTGATTTCCATTGGACTTGAAGTGGGTTGGGGAAGCTCTATTTTCGCGCTTGGCGGAGTTATTGCCAGTATTCTAATTTATGATATAATTAAAATGAGAAAAACTATTGAAATTAATATTAAATTGACGAAAAAGCTTATGGCGGAACATAATCTTCCAATTATTGAAAAAATACCTCAATTTAAAGGCCATACTTATATGGAAGTAATAGCCGGCGGAATATGGGGAGTAATCTGTGCAATAATTGTCGGTTTTATAAAAATTTAGAATAGTTATCAAGTAATTATGTCTTTTCCAAGTTTGTAAGCTTCCTGCATTAAATCTATTTTTCCTGAAACTTCTCCCATTATTGTAACACCGGGAACAATTAATTTTCCCGCAATATTCATTTCGAGGTAATTAAGACTCCTTGTAAAAAACTCAATAACCGGTGCCGCAGTTTCGGGATTTTTCTCTTCAAATGGTATAACCAGAACGGCATCCTTACCCTTAATTTTGTGTCTATTTTCAGGGCAGTTAAAATATACAAACCTGTCAATAAAGCCTTTCATAAGCGCCGTCGGGCCGTACCAGTACACCGGAGTGCCGAAAACAATCATATCGCAGTCTGTGATTGATTGATAAGCCTGAATCATATCGTCCTTTTTGGAGCACCGGTTATCTTTCCAGCAGATATGACATCCGTCGCACTCCATTATATTTAGATCTTTAAGATAAATCAGTTCGGGCGTCGCGCCTTTATTTTTAGCTCCTTCAAGTATCCTGTTGACAAGTAAATCCGTATTTCCTTTTTTCCTCGGGCTTCCGATTATGCCAAGGATTTTTTTCATCAGTTTTCTCCCTAATTTATGCTACTTGTGCGGCAGCAAAATGCTCTTCGATTATTTTTTTTACGTCGTCCAGCCATGCCGATCTTTGCTCATAAGTGCTGTCGGATATTATCCTGTAAGTCTTTCTGAATACCCGGCTTACTCCGCAGTAATTGAAAATGCAGTCTTTCCATAATCTTTCCAGAGGATCACCGAATAACTCAAATTCCCTGCTTTCTCCTGTGTTTGAAGTGTTGAAAATAATAGCTTTTTCGGCTTTCAGAAGTCCTTTGGGAATTCCCCCGCCCGAGTCATCTTCAGTGAATTGATAAGCAAGGCCATGATGCAGAACGCGGTCAACCCAGCCTTTTAAAATTGCCGGCGGCTGTCCCCACCAATTCGGATGGACTATAACAATTCCATCGGCATTTTTTATTTCGTCGCAATGAATCTTTACCAGGCTGTTTTTCGGGCTGTCCGTAAGTATTTCCTCGCCTGTCATTACAGGATCGAAGTTTTCAAGGTATAAATTATGAAAAAAAACCGTATGATTATTCTTAATCAATATCTTCACAACGGCGTCTGCTATTGCCGCATTGAAGCTTTTTTCATAGGGATGTCCCAATATTACAGAGATTTTCAAAATTATCTCCTGTTTCAAAATAGATTTTTATTTTTCAATATCTTTAAGGTAATTTCCTTTGCGGTATAACCGGTAGCACCTTCAGCACCCTCTATATTTGAAGCGAAGAACAAGACTTTTCCGGCATCTTCTATATATCCAACAAACCATCCGTTTACATTTTTATTTTCAATAACGCCGGAGCCGGTCTTTCCCGATAAAAATTTTTCTCCATTTTTTGATAAAATCAATATCTTTTTGACAATATCAATATTTTGCTTTGAAAACGGGAGTTGATTATAATAGAATTTTCTTAATATTTCAATCTGTTCTTCCGCAGAGATTTTTAGCGATGATTGAAGCCAGAAATTTGTTAAACCTCCCGATATGTCTTTATTTCCGTAATTAACTTTGTCAATGTAAAACTGTTCCCTTTCCAACCCCACCTTCAAAGCGACTTGTTGAAAATACCATACTACAGAATGTGAAACCGCCGATGCCAAGGTCTGGTCTTTATTCCAATCCTTGCTGGGGTACAAAGTTCCATCCCATTTAAATAAAGTATTTTCATCATCCAGAACTTTAGTTTCCAGCCCTATCAAAGAATGAATGATTTTGAAGGTGGAACAAGGCGGAACCCGTGTCCTGCATCCGTCAGGATTATAGATTGTATATTTATTTGCAGTTTCGTCAAATAATATAAAACAGCCGTTGTAGCCTGTAAAATATCCGTTTAAATCCTCAATAGTTTTTTCCGGCTGTATCCCAAATCCTGCAGAAATAAAAACAAACGGCAATAAAATCTCTAAAAACAGTATGGAAAACTTTTTCGAAAATTTAGAAATCATTAAAGCCTCGCGAATTTAAGATTAAGTTTTATTCTACATGTCAAACTTTTCTGAACATCTCTTCCGAAAGTCTTGTCAGCATTGGGATTCCACGGACTCCGTATCGAAAAGAGGAATGAGCGCCCTTACATCGTTTCCGAATGTACCATGGATCTGGTCAAGATAACCGCATTGCATCTTAACGCGGTTTTGTACAAAATCGGGCGATGTTTCTTTACAGGACGATTTATCGATGATCATGTTTACGAGTACTCCGCCCACAGGAATATTGAAATCGTAAAACCATTTGATGCAATCTCATTTTAAAATTCTATAAGTAAAAATGCAATTTTTATTTATATAAAGATTGAACATCTTATTGCAGACCGGCATGCAGGCCAATACTTTATTGCCGCGGTTTTGAAGCCTTCAGAGCGGTAATAATGGGAAAAAGCTCTGCCGGCAGTTTTCTTTTTTTGACTATTTTTCAGAAGGTGATTAATTTTAGCCAATAAAGAAAACAGAGGTGTTTTGATTATGGTTTTGAAAATTATAAAAACTCTGGATTATAAGGAAATGTCTTTGAAAGAAACCTTTGAATTTCAAGAAACATCGGCCGCCGGACTAACCGTAGCAGAGGGCTGTCGGCCGCCTCGCGCTATTTGGAAAGAATGAGATAACAGAAAAAAAGACAAATTATTTATTGGAATTTTTACTGCGATACTGGGGTCCAATGCCGTGGCTGATGGAAATCGCCATGGCGCTATCGTTTGTTTTGAAGCATAATACCGAAGGAATAATTATTTTAGCATTGCTGACGATTAACTCCATTATCGGGCAAATGAATTCCACAGGATCGCATAAAGCAATCGAACTTTTGAAAAAGAAGCTAGCCATAAATTCAAAAGTATTACGCGACGGGAAGTGGATAATTGGGACTGCAAAAGATCTTGTGCCGGGTGATATTATTGTAGTTAAGCTTGGGGATATAGTCCCTGCTGACGCTAAAATTATAGATGGGGAGGTATCGGTAGACGAATCCGCCTTAACGGGGGAATCCCTGCCTGTAAATACCGGGGAATCGGGTGTTATTTATTCGGGTTCCATAGTAAAACGGGGTGAAACTAAATGTATTGTAATTAATACCGGCGCAAATACTTACTTCGGCAAAACCGCCGAACTGGTCAGGCAAGCGCAGCCTGTATCGCATCAGAAAAAAGTTATGCTGGATGTAGTCAAATATATGATGTACCTGAGCCTTATCGCGGCAATGTCCGTTTCTATATACGCTTTTTTTATTCATGTAAGTCTTTTATTTATATTGACCTTTGTCGTAATATTCTTAATGGGAGCCGTTCCGGTTGCCCTTCCGGCTGTTCTTACCATAGTTCAATCTGTCGGCGCTATGGAACTTGCAAAAAAGGGAGTGCTGGTAACCAGGCTTGATGCGATTGAGGATTCGGCTTCCATTGATGTGCTTTGCTTTGATAAGACCGGCACCATTACGCAAAACAAGCTGTCGGTAATAGACAGCGCGGCGTTCTACGGTTATAAAAAGGAGGATGTTGTTTCCGTGGCGGCTTTTGGCATCCCAAGAGCAGGGAATGGACTTAATAGACCTCGCGGTTATTGAATACGCCAAAAATATCAAAGCGGATTTGACAGGATATAAACAGGTTGAATATTTACCGTTTAATCCGTCAAAAAAAAGCACACAGGCGGTTATCGAAAATTACGGCAAGCGCTTTAACGCAATTAAAGGCGCGGCCCAGATAATAATGGGAATGTGTCCTGAAATAGACAAAAAAAGTGCGGATAATATAAAAAAAACAATAGAGGAATTTTCTCAAAAAGGATACCGGACAATTGCTGTTGCAAGGTCACCTGACGGCGAAATGAACAAACTGGAATTTGCCGGACTGCTTGCGTTAGCTGACCCTCCACGTCCGGATTCAAAAAGCATGATAGAAGAGGCAAGAAAGCTTGGAATAAAACCAATGATGCTTACCGGGGACGGCATTTTCATCGCCAAGGAAATAGCGTTGCAAACGGGTATCGGCGGTAATATTATCCGGTTCTTAGATATTCAGGATTTGATTGAAACTGAACAGATCAAGGTTATAAATGAAATTGACGGGTTCGCGGAGATCTATCCCGAGGATAAATACCGGATAGTGAAATTACTTCAATCAACCGGTCACTTAGTCGGAATGACGGGCGATGGGGTGAATGACGCTCCTGCGCTAAAACAAGCAGAGATGGGTATAGCCGTTAGCAACGCGGCTGATGTGGCCAAAACATCTGCCAGTGTAGTCTTAACCGGTTCCGGGATAGAGTTAGTAATTGAAGCGGTTAAAACAAGCAGGCGAATTTATCAAAGGATGCTGACATGGGTTTTAAACAAGGTTACGAAAGTAATAGAAATTATTTGTTTATTAGCGATTGGTTTTTTCTGGCTTCATGATATGGTGCTTTCACTTTTAGGCATATCATTACTTGTATTCGCAAATGATTTTGTTACCATGTCTCTTGCAGGCGATAATGTAAAATCTACCGTAAACCCCAATAAATGGAACGTAAGAAAAATCACTTTTGTTTCCTTAATTCCCGGCCTGTTGTTAGTAGCGGAGGATTTACTCGTGATAATAGCATGCAGGAATTATTTTCATCTGGATTGGGAAAAAATGCGAACTATGATTATGTTGAATCTTGTATTTAACAGCCAGTTCAGGGTATTGATTATAAGGGAAAGAACTCACTTCTGGTCTTCGATGCCCGGGAAAGGGTTGATAATTTCCAGCCTGATAACAATAATTGTGTTTTTGCTGATAAGCGTAACCGGTTTTATTGTCCCGGCGATTGCTTTAAACCAAATTCTCGCTGTCCTGGGGTTATCAGCGTTGTTTGTTTTCTTTGTTGATTTTCCTAAATGCTATTTTTATAAAAGATTCGGATTATAACATTTAATTGATCTCTTTGATAAAATAAACTACCCCGCGGCGATGCAACGCAGGCTAATACTTTATTGCCGCGGTTTTGAGACGAATTATATTTTTTTATCTGTACATTTCAAGTAATTTTTTGCCTTTATCTTTAAGATAATCCCTGAGCCTTTGAGGCGCCAGGATTTCCACATCGTCGCCGAAGCTCAGCATAAAACCGTAAATCCATTCGTCCTCCGGAAACCTGGCGATGATCTTTATCGAACCATCCGGCTGGTAAACGATCTGTTCCTGTTCGAAAAAATCCTCAACCCTTACCCTTGCGCGCTGTTTAAAAACCATCTCAATCTCGATCCAGGAACGCTTATCCCAGTTGTTTCCAGGCTGAGTATCCTCCTCACGGTAATCCCTGCGTACAAAGCTTTCCCCGGTGATTTTCATCGATTTCATTCTGGACAGCTTGAAAAAACGGAAATCATCACGGATGAGGCAGTAAGCGACAAGGTACCATGCGTATCCCTTAAGGTATAGAATCATTGGTTCGATTTTCCGCTTTGTAACATTCCCCTGCGCGTCAAGGTACTCAATTTCAATTATTTTTCCGGCATCAATAGCATTACGGATAGTATTCATCTTTTCTTTCTGAGTTTTACTGGTGCTCCAGGGAGAAAAATCTATAATAACATCGCGTTTTTTTTCAAAATCATCGGCCTTGTTCTTCGGCATCAAATTCTGGAGTTTTTCAACCGTGTCGTTTATTTTCCGGTCGTCTATCGTTCTGCTTACACCCTTCAGGGCGGTAATAATGGAAAAAAGCTCTGCGGGCTTAAGAACATTCCTGTCAATTCTATAATTGTCCATAATGCCGAAACCGCCATTTTTGCCGGGATAAGCGACTATTGGGATTCCAGCCTGGTTAATCGTATCAATGTCACGGTATATTGTTCGGACAGATACTTCGAAGTATTCGGCAAGTTCTTCCGCGCTGACACGGTTTCTATTCAAAATCATTATGGTGATAGCGAATATTCGGTCAAGCTTCATAAGTTCTTGCCCCTATAATTTAAATCCTATTTGTAACCATTTAACAATATGAATTAATGTGCAATAAAAATTATATTTATTGCTAAACCTATAAATAAAACCCCGCAAGCTTTATTTAGAAAAAATGATATTTTTTTGTCCTTTCTGAGAAATCCGGAAATGGAGGACGAAAAAATCGCCAGAATGAAGCACCAGATAGTTCCGGTTGTAATAAATGTAAACCCCAGAAAAAGAAATGAAAATGCGCCGTAATTTTTAACCGGATTGATAAATTGCGGTAAAAATGCGAGAAAAAACAGCGCGACTTTAGGATTGAATAAATTGGTCAAAAATCCCTGCCTGAAAATTTTGAAATTATCATACTTATTAATCGCTTTATCTTGAAATAAATCATTTTTATTCATTATTGTTTTAATGCCCAGGTAAAACAGGTATGCTGCCCCCGCATATTTTAAAATATTGAAAGCAAACGGCGAAACCTTTAACAATGCAGCCAAACCTAATGCGGTAATCAGGTTGTGGCATAAAGCGCTCGTACCTATTCCAAGAACCGATAAAACCCCGGCTTTTCTCCCCTGGGCAATGCTTCTCCCGACAATATAAACCGTATCCTGGCCCGGTGTAATATTCAATAGTATTCCTGCGGTCAAAAAAGTTATATAATTTTGGGTACCGAGCATAAATACTCCTGTAAAACTATATATTCCCCGTCAAAAGCCTTCCCAGGAAAGGCTTTTGTATGGAAATGGCCTTGTACGGGCATGTCTCCTGGCAGCAGTAACAACGGATGCATTTATTATAATTATAAACGGGCGGGTTGATTTTTTTACAGTTTTTAAAATTAAGGGCTTTTCCTTCAACAGGGCAAACATCCACACAGGTTCCGCATTTTGTGCATTTGTTACGGTCAATGACAGGCCGCGGAATAATATAATTCTTGAAGCTTTTGAAACTTTCCACAAAACCGCCGATGTGAATGGGCTTTCTTTCAACCTTAAACTTCCTGTTAATAAAATTTTCCAGCGGTTCGCCGAAGTAAGCGGTTTCATCCTGAATATATGTGCCCAGTCCGGATTCCATGCCGTAAAAGTTTGTCGGGACCGATGACGGTTCAAGGTCGATCATCCTGCAGAAAGTTGCATCCATGGCAACCGGGTCGTTGGAAATAATCAGGCAGTTCATTTTTACCGCGTCTCCGCCGCTGGGACCATTGCCTTCCATAGCGATAACCGCGTCCATAACAAACAAGCGGGGCTTTAAAAAATTATTAATATCCACAAGCATTTTTGAAAAATTTGCCGCGTTTGGAATTTTAACATGAAATGCAGACTTATTCAAACCGGCCACGCAGCCGAATTGATTCTTTATGGCCCCGGTTATAGTTGTAAATTTGTGCGTTTTCATTTTGCAGAGGCTTATAATGCCATCGGCATCCAATGCCGCCTGGGCGATATAGAATTCTTTCGCAGCAAGGCCTTCAGGATTCTGAACTAAACGTCCCTTTTCAAATTCTCCCAATTTTACGGAATACCTTTCGGCCACTTCAAAAAGACCGGATTTCTTCAAACCGGCCAGGGGCTTCCCAAAGGCCGGCGAATCACCATAAGAGATTTGAACTCGTTCCTCTGTTAGAAGTTTTAACATGGCATTCAGAACGGATGGATGGGTCGTAACATTTTCTTCGGGAACAGCCCCAAAAAGAACATTCGGTTTTACCAGGATTTTTTCACCCTCTTTTACGAATAAACCCATTCCGCCAATAAGGGCAACCCCGCTTTTCAAAGCGTCATAAACCCTTTCCTCATTATAGTCATTACAGCGCATGACAGCGACTTTCGATTTGATCATATATAACCTCTCATAATAATTATATTCTTTTCAATATGAAATGTCTATTTTTAAAGTTTTCAGAAAACAGGCTTTCTTCCGCTCCGTATAAGGAAAGCGAGTTCCAGCCGGCTGTTTATTCCTGTTTTACCATAAATATGATGTATATGGTTTTTTACTGTTTTTTGAGAAATAAATAGTTTATCTGCAATTTCCCGGCTGTTCAGACCTTGCAGGATCAATAGTAAAATCTCCTGCTCCCTTTCGGTGATGTTGAATTTACTGAAAAAGACGCTGTCCGGTTCAGCTATGGCTTCTTTCCGGGAATAGCGCAGAAAGAATCGAACGGTAAGAAATAAAAAAAAGAAATTTATAAGAAAATAGCCGGAAAGCTGAAAAATAATTTCTTTTATATTGCTTCTGCTCAAAAACCCTCCGGATGATCTACCGGAAATCCAATCAAATAATATAAAGCCGTAGAAAAAAATCAAAACAACCGGGACAAGGCTTTTTACAAAAACATTATTGCTGATTTTTCTCCGGTAAAGAACCGTCAGAAACGGCATCAAAAGACCTGTAATAATCAAAGCGCCAGGCGTAACCCAATCCATAATTGAAAATAGAAGCGCACCTCCGGCAATCTTTCCGGCAAAAAAATATGGAACGGACAGAGCCGCAGCAGATAATAATGTTAAAGCTGAAATAACTATTTTGCCGGTCTTTTCGAATCTCACAGACAGAAGATGCATAAGCATTATGGGAATAAAGAATAGCAGAAGCCGGCATATGTCTTTAGTCAACACATAAAATATCAATACCGTTCCATAATAAAAGGATTGATCCAGACGTATTGAAAATAGAAGGCTTGAAAGAAACATCCGTATTGAAAAAATAAGCAAAAATGCAGTATAATATAATACCGTTTTATCCCTGTATTTTATTAAAAGAATAGCTGACACTATAAAAGATGCAAGCCCCAGCGAAAAGGAAACGATCTGTACAAAAACTAATAAAGAAATCATAATACCTTATAAGATTTTATAACACCATAGGCTGTTTGTCAAAACATGAATCCTTAATACCCATAATAAATGAATCCTTTTACCCATTGTAAAAATGATTATACAATGTTAATATTATGAAAAACAAACGGAGGATTATTATGATTAAGAATACCGGGATCTTTTTCTTAACAGCCTTACTTATACTTTTTTCAGTTTGCGGCGGTTTTGCGATGAGCGGAAAGGTACAGAATATCCCGATGAAAACATACACCGATTTGAATATTCCAGACGGGGAATTTCTCCATTATGGAGGATACAGAAACGAAGAGAAAACCGGGGATTCTTACCAGGTTATAAAAATTATAACTAATGAAAAAGGTAATATAAATTATAAAATTTACCAATATATCATATTCGGGGATAAAAACCGGAAACCGCCGGTAAGTTATATGGATTGGCCTTCATACTATTCCATTGATCCGAAATCAGGATCCGTTATCGAATCTAAAACCGTCTACCTTGATACAAATAATACTACCAATGAAATAAACGTCAGTATGGGGTTCGAAGGATTGCTCTACTGGTCTTATAAATACAATGCTGAAAAAGGATTTGTCGAAGAAAATACAAAAACCGTTCATGACACTGTTACCAATACAAGAAATTACAAAGTATATGTAAACCAGGATTATCCGATTTGGGATGCGACATCATTGATTTATTACCTGGGACGGTTTATTGATCCTGACAGCCCCGGGATTTTTTACCTTGTCGTTCCTGAAATTATGAAGAATCCCATTCCTTTATCCTTAAGAAATGTTTCAACTGGAACACTGGAAACAAAAGCCGGGATTTTCAGGATAAAAAAAGAAAAAGTGCTCTCCGGCGATCCGTTCATAGGGAAACTGATGGAACCTTTTCTGAAAAACTGGGAAATCTGGGTTGAGGATTCCAGCAGAAGGCTTATTATCAAACTCCATACTCCATCGGATGATTATATTATGCTGGAACAGATATCCAATGTTAAACATGAATGATTGTTACAAACTATTATGTTATATTTTATCTTACTTTCAAGTTTCAATATTCTTAGAAAAATGCGCGATGATAGTTATGCCAATTCCGGTCTCATGATCAATACTTCGCCAATAACGTTGGAATTGGAATCCATAATCGGGTCTATCCTGTAAAACACCGTTGACTTATCACCTTTCTTTCTGATTAAAACAACTTTTTTTTCATTACGGCCCATGTTCTTTTCGGAAAGAATATGCTGGAAATCATTCTGCTTTACATTATCTTCAGAAATCGGCCCTTCCTGTTTTCTAAATACTTCCTTCAATTCTTTATGGGAAGCTTCTTTTTGATCCCATCCCGTCAGTTTCTCAGCGACCGGATTGATGAATTTAACCAGTCCCTCGGTGTCAATGGCGATAACACCTTCGGATATACTGTTTAAAATCTCGGAAAGCCAGAGCTCATTTTCCCTGATGATCTTCTTAGCCTGGAATTTATAAAAAGCATGGTCGATCACTATCTGGAAGGTATTGTCTTGAATTGGTTTTAGAATATAGCCATAGGATTCCACAACTCTTGCCCTCTCCACTGTATTTTCGTCGGAATACGCCGTCAAAAAAACAATTGGTATATCAAAAAGCCTGGTAATTTCCGCGGCTGTTTCAATTCCGTCCTGTTTTCCTTTAATCCGGATATCCATAAGAATCAAATCCGGTCTATATTCTTCTATTTTCTTCATCGCCTCTATGCCGGATACCGCGATATCTGGCACGTTGTATCCCAGAGCAATAAGTTTCTTCTCAATCTCTCTCGCGATGATGATCTCATCTTCAACAATCAGTATATTCCTCTTCAGCATATGAACCTCCGTCAATTTTCTTTTTTGAATTTTATGATAACACCGAATCCATTTTCCCGGATATATTCCAGTTCGCCCTCGATCTGCCGGGCCAGGTCCTGGATCAGCTTAATACCCAGCGACTTCAAGTTTTTTATGTCCATTCCCTGCGGCATACCACTGCCATTATCACTGACCTGAAGGACAAAACTGCCTGGTTTGTTCTGCTTGAATATAATTTTAATGGTTCCTGATTTATTATCCGGAAAAGCGTATTTCAGGGAATTGGTGACCATTTCATTTACGATCAGCCCGCAGGGAATGGCCATTCCGATATTCATATTGATATTTTCCGCTTTGATATCCAGATTAATTTTTTGAAAATCCCCCCTGTATGTTGCGAATAAATAGGAAGTCAGGTCTGTAATATAATCCCCAAAGGGGATATTTAAAAAATCAGTTTTTTTATAAATCAGTTCATGGATTATTGCCATGGATTTTACTCGGGTAATGCTGTCGTGAAATATGCCCCTGTCATAATCATTCTTTACATAATCCATCTGCAGGCTCAAAAGTCCGGCGACAGTCTGCAGGTTGTTCTTGACGCGATGGTGAATTTCCTTCAATAGGGTTTCTTTTTCCTGCAAGGAAGCGATCAGTTTTTCTTCCATTTTCTTTTTTTCTGTGATATCTCTCATTATCGAGCATTCGATATAACCTTTGCTTGTATTAACTGCGAATGTGACAATCTGAACAGTATTTATATTACCTTTTTGATTTAAAATCTCATATTCTCTAATTTTATTCAATATTGTTGATTTGCCTGTTTGAAGAAGTTCAAGCATGCAATTTTTCATTTTTTCATAAGATTCCTTTGTCTTTCTTTCCGGCATGGTCAATTGATGACGGATATCCCACAGGTATTGGTTAATAATATCTTTTTTATTTAGCCCCGTAATGTGAAACATTCCTTCATTCCACTCGGTAATCCTCCCTTCCTCATCTGTGAGAACAATCCCATCGGGAGAAAGCTCAATGGTTTTATGAAGTTTTTCATCGCTGTCCCTCGAGGGATAAATTTTATTTAATAAATTGATATAATAAGAATCGATTCTATCCAGTAATAAATTAATATCTCCGGCAAGGTCAGCCAATTCATTTTTTCCCTTTATTTCGATCCTGGTTTTTACATCCCCCTTATTCGCCGCAGATTTAACTGAAAGGCTAAGTTTCTTCAATGGTTCCAATATCTTTTCTTTAATATTGATTAAATTGATCAATAATATAAAAATTACAAAAAAAAATGTGCCGGTTATAATAAAAATTAAATCAGCCTGGGACAATATAAAATATGATTTCAAAATATAATATGCCGCTGTAAGCACCGAAAGAACCATGACAAAAGCTAAAGTATAAATTATAATAAATTTCTTAATTGTAAACATTATCAACCGCCTTGAATATAATAGAATTCTTTATTCCGGTTTAAAGAATTCCAGAAATTCGTTACCGCTGATTTCCTTTATTCTTTTATAGAGATAATGCTCTATCGCGAAATTTTCCATTCCAAAATAACTGTATAGAACAATGGAATAATTCGGCCCTTTATTGTTTACAATTATTTTTTCCACCTGTTCAAGGTTACCGATAGTCATTAATGAAAAGTTTTTATAAATAATATGGAAAATATCCTTCTCCTTAAGTATCCAATATAATTCACTTCTTTCCAGGATATTCTCGTTGTTAAAACGAAGTTTTCTCAGAATAAATTCCTCAAACTCGCCTTCATCAGTTGTATATACTTTTTCCAGATAGGGATGGCTGATCAGGACATGGTATTTACTTATGATTTCCTCCAGGTCTTTATATTTAGGATTTAATTCCATAGCCTGTTTCCAGAGTTCCATGGCCTTGAACAATTCACCCTCATTATAATAAACATTTGCAATTTGATAAAGCAGGGCACACCTTTCACCCACCGGTATTTTCATAAAATAATCATCTGCTATTTTCATTGCATCGTCGGATTTCTTGTCCTTTACCATCGCGTAAATGATCTTACCCAGAATTTTATTCAGGAACTGCGTTCTGTTCAGGAAAGGTAACAGGGTAGTATAAACATCTTTAAAGCGTTTTAAAGCGGTATAATTATCAGCCAGCAGGACGCTGGACTCAAAAATGAACATAATGGAAAGGTCATCACTAGTCTTGATCACCTTATTCAGTTCATGAACGGACTTTTGAAATTCACCCAGTATGTAATATAATTTAGCCAGAAGATATGAAGCCTTTACATTATCCGGTTTGATGATTGTGTATAATTCCAGGTTTCTTTTTGCGGGGATGTAATATTTTAGTGAAAACATGACCTCGGCGGAATGAAATAGGGCCTGGGAATTTTTAGGATTTTCTTTTAGAACAAGGTTGTAATACCCGAGGGAAGTGCTATAGTCCTGAATTTTTGCATATAAATCACCCAGTTTTAACCGCATTTCATTTTTAAGAGAAGACCTCGGCTCATTTTCAAGCTGTACCAATACTTTTTCATAATTTTCTATGGCATGCCTGTACTGGAATAATCCCTCGTATGATTGTCCGATTAGATTGAAGATCAAAAAATCGGAAGAGTTATATTTCAGGTATTTCAGGGAAGTATCCAGGGCTTTCTGAAACTCGTTTTCTTTTAGCATTTTTTCGATACGGTCCAGTTGAAAGTGTTTTTTATATATTCCATAGAAAATCCATGCCGCCAGAGATCCCGCCGCTATGATTAACGCTATAATAAACAGAGGAAGTATATTCTTGAATTCCATTATATCCAATTTGATCACCCCCTTATTTCATATCCGCTTTTTTTAATGTATCCAGATAATCATTAGTTTCTTTATCTTCTATAATGGTCTCTATCCATCTTGTATCATCATTGACCAGGTCGATCTGGAGCGGGTATTTTAATATATCGCCCTTGCTATTATAATAGATCGAAACTACAGGCTTCAATGCCTCCACTTTAGAAAGTCTGACCACTTCAGCTTTTTCGCCGGTATTGAGCAGGACGTATTGCCCTATAGAAAAAATAGATTTTTCAATCAAATATTTCGGCATTTTGTTGATGAATTCTATCGCGAACCTGGGATTGAATTTAACCGCCATGTTCGTCCTGATCATGAGAAACGCCCTCCAGAAAGCGATCTTGTCCCTGTAGATTTTATTGGTTGTAACAGCCTCATAAAAATCACATAGCGAGACGATCTGAGCCATATCGTCAATTTTCTCGCTGGTAACACCCAGGGGATACCCGCTGCCGTCAAAGCATTCATGGTGCATCAAAGTGATATTTATTATCTGGTCCTCAAATTGGGACTGGCTTTTCAGGATATTATAACCGTAAACGGGATGCTTTTTAATTATGTCAAATTCCTCTTTTGAGAGCAGTTCTTTCTTATTCAATATCTCTAACGGCACCAGGATTTTTCCAATATCATGCAGAAGAGCTCCGATGCCCAGTACCCTGATTTTATTTCTTTTCCATTCCATTAATTTACTGAACAGAACTGCGAGCATTGTAACATTCACCGAATGGACATAGGTTTGCTCGTCATAATCCTTTATTTCGAGGATGTTCAGCATGGCTCCGCTATCGGCATTGGCAATTTTTTCAATGAACTGCTCGACCGTTTCTTCAATATCCTTTTCAGGTAAAGGGGTCTTTTTTATGATTGCATATCCGATTTGCTCCGCGATGGAAAATGCCTTTTCCAATACATTAAACGGTATCATTGGATTTTTTTCATTCCTGGGTACAATCAACGGTCTTTTATAAAAGACTTTTTTTATGTTCTGCGAAAGTAAACTATCGATTACATCCTGGGTGACTGGCTGGTTCGCCGGGTAAATCTTAATACCCTGTTCTGTAAAAAGATCGCCCTTTAAAAGCATACCGGGATAAAGGCTGTTTGTATATAAATCGATGCTGAAAAACCTTTCCTCATTTTCATTCATTATATATTCCTTAAAATCATTAAAATATTATATTTAGGACAGTTCTAAAAACTCCACATAAGTCACCCTGAGCCCTTCGATTCCTCAGGGCAGGCTCTGACGAATGGGTGACAAGTTTTGATGTAATTATAGTCATACTTCGTCAAGCTCAGTATGACGCTTATGGTATAAATTAGTTTTTAGAACTGCCCTTTATTTTACCTGCTTAGTGAATATTACACAATAGTAAAATTCTTTTGTAAAACAAAGCTATAAAAAATTGTAAAATTTTCCTAATCTGATAATAAGCTACACCCTCGCATCATAAAGTTTATCCTTAAACCATACTATGGCTTTTACCCCCTTGACAGTTTCAAAATCGATGCTGCCTTCCAGCTGATGCTCAACTATATCATAGACAAGCTTCAAACCCATCCTGCACTCAGCTTTGAAATCAAAATTTTTCGGAACCCCAATTCCGTTGTCTGAAACCTGAAACTCCAGCTTGTCATTATTGATTCTGCACAGGCTTATTGCTATCAGCCCCTTTCTATTATTGGGGAAAGCATATTTAAAGGCGTTGGTTATCAACTCATTCAATACCAGCCCTAAGGGAATGGCGATATCGATCATGACAATCACATCTTCCAATACCAAATTATAATCGATATTTTTATTTGACTCATTATAACTGCTTTTTATAAGTGGCGTTAGATCGCTGATGTAATCTTTCAGATTGATATCAGACAGGTTTTGAGACTGGTAAAGTTTCTGGTGAACCTTCGCCATGGCATAAATCCGGTTTACCATATCCCTGAATACGTTTTTAATTTTTTCATCATCCACATAAGATGCCTGCATATTCAGCATTCCGCTGATAACCTGCATATTGTTGAATGTCCGGTGATGAAGCTCCTGCAGAAGCGCTTCCTTTTCTTTTAATGAAATTTTAAGGGTATCTTCAGCCCGTTTGTGATCGAGTATTTCCTCCTGAAGAGCCTGATTAGCCGCCGATAATTCGGCGGTTCGTTCCGCAACCATCTGCTCCAATCGTTCCCGGTGGAATTTAAGCTGGAGATGGGTCTCCACACGGGCTTTTATTACAGGTTCCTGGAAAGGTTTGGTAATATAATCCACGGCCCCTATAATGAGTCCTTTCTCTTCGTTCAATTTATCCTGACTTGCTGTTAGGAATATCACGGGAATGCCCCTGGTTTTTTCATCATTTTTCAGTATCCTGCATACCTCGAAGCCGTCCATTTCCGGCATCATAACATCCAGCAGAATCAGGTCGGGGGGATCGTATTGAATGGCCTGGAGTGCAATCTTCCCGCCCGGCGCCGGCCGAACCCGGTATCCGCAGTCTTTCAGCACAGCCGACAGAAGATTCAGGTTTTCAGGCGTGTCGTCGACAATCATAATATTCGGCTGATAATTTTTCTTAAGATTATCTTTCATAAAATCATCCTGTCTTTTCATTCTTTGAGATTGTCTGAAGCTTTCTTAAATTGATCCTGTATTTCTATGAATACCTCAATGATTCCAGGGTCAAACTGCGTTCCAGAGCCTTTGATAATAATATCACGGCTTTCTTCATGAGAAAAAGGCGGCTTATAACAGCGCTTTGACCTCAGCGCGTCATAAACATCAACAACCGCCATAATCCTGGCGCAAAGCGGTATAGCTTCACCAGCGAGTCCGTCTGGGTAGCCTCCGCCGTCCCATCGTTCATGACGATACCGCGCGATGTCGATGCCCATATTAATAAAGGAATTTCCGGGATATTTGTTGCGGACCTGCTGAAGTGTTGCGGAGCCAAGAACCGTATGCTTTTTCATGATTTCAAACTCCTCAGGAGTATGTTTGCCCGGTTTAAGCAGAATATTGTCGGGTATAGCCACCTTACCGATGTCATGCAGGGGGCTGGAATGATACAGGTTTTTTATGAAAATTTGATTAATATTCGGCTGAAACCGGGCCATTCCACTCATTTTTACACAGAGTAACCGGCAGAATTCCTGAACACGCTCCAGATGCTTTCCGGTATCGTCGTCACGCGACTCTGCAAGCTTCGCGATTGCGAAAATGGTAGCCATCTGCGACTCCGTTATTTCCATCACCTGGGCCTGCACAAGTACCTCCAGTTTTTTATTGTGTGTTTCCAGTACAATCTGCAGGAAGTGAAGCTTCAGGTGCGTTTCCACCCTTGACTGTACCTCCTCGTAATGAAAAGGCTTTTCGATATAATCAACTCCCCCCGCGGAAAATGCCTTCACCTTGTCTATGGTTCCATTGAGTGCGCTGATGAAGATCACCGGTATGTCCTTTAGTTTATTGTCCGCTTTCAACCGGGAACATACCTCATAGCCGTTCATATCCGGCATATTTATGTCGAGAAGGATCAGGTCCGGAGGCTCAATTTTTGCCGCCTGTAGCGCTAATATACCCCCGGAAACGGGACGGATTTTATAATCTTTCTTTTTAAGTATTCCGGTCAAAACCTGAAGATTGCCGGGTTCGTCGTCAATTATCATGATATCCGGAATTTTATTTATAAACGGTTCTTTATTCATAATCTTTCCTCCCCTGTAATAATTTTATCAATTCATCATACCTGTAGCGTTTCGCCAATTCTTGCAGACTGGCTGAAAGGTCCGGGGAGATTCCGGAAACTTCCCCTATAATTTCCAGCAGAAGATCCAGGTCTGCCCGCAGAGCAGCTCCAAGCATTCGACCGGCAATATCATCAGGCAGCTTCGCGAGCGCTTCCTTCTCAACCCGCCTGGTAATTTCGGAAGCGCCGGCGGTATCTTTCCTGTATTTAAACCGTACTCCAAGGAATGATTGAATGATGTCATAAATCTCATGGAATTTATAAGGCTTCCGGATGTAACCGTCCATGCCTGTTTCGAGCATCTTCTTTTTATTCTCGGAAAAAGCGGAGGCCGTAACCGCAATAACCGGTACATGGGCGCTGTTTTCCAGGGACTTTATTTCTCTCATAGCCTCATAACCATCCATTACCGGCATTCTCATGTCCATAAATACCAGGTCTGGCCGGCTTGTTTTAACCTTTTCAACCGCTTCCCTGCCGTTAGAAGCTTCCTCGACCTCAAACCCCGTTTTTATCAGTAATTCCTTTAAAAGGGTCCTATTCGCGGGTTCGTCGTCGGCAATCAATATTTTATAAACAGGCTGGTTTTCCTCCAGGCCTGTTATACGGCTGTACCCCGCCGTTTTCTTTAATATGGGTTCCTTTCTTTCCTTGAAGTCCAGCTCCAGATGGAAAATACTTCCCTTTCCAACCTCGCTTTTTACGGTGATGTCCCCTCCCATCAACCGGGCAAACTGCCGGCTGATAGACAGTCCGAGGCCTGTCCCCCCTTTTCTGAAGCCGATGTCCGTCTGCTCAAATTTCTCAAAAATATTTTTCATATCTTCCGGGGGAATGCCGGGCCCGGTATCCTCGACCTCCGCAATCAGTCTGCATTTCCCTTTCTTTTTTCTTATAGTTTCCACACGGACGGTAATCCTTCCCTCGTCGGTAAATTTAACCGAGTTCCCGGTCAGGTTGATGAATATCTGGCGCAGTTTAATCCCGTCCAGCTCAATAAAACCGGGCAGTCCGGGATCAATTTCCATTTGTAATGCCAGATTTTTCTCAATTACCCGGGCATGGAACATTTTTTCCAGTTCACCCAGGAACCCCTTTAAATCAAAAAGATCGGGGCTGAGTGATATCCTGCCGGACTCGATCCTGGATATCTCCAGGATGTCGTTGATGAGGTTCAAAAGGTGTTCGCCCGAGCGGTTGATGGTCTGGAGCCATTCTTTCTGCTGGGCCATTAAGGATTCATCCCTCAGCATCAGTTGTGAGAAGCCGAGGACAGCGTTCAGGGGCGTCCGGATTTCATGGACATGCTGGAAAGGAAAACAGTCTTGGCCTTGTTCGCTGCTTCGGCCTGGTCCCTGGCATGGATTAATTTCTCTTCCGATTTAGTTAGTTCGGCCGTACGCTTCTTTACTAACTCCTCCAGGTGATCACGGTACTTTACCAGCTCTTCCTCGGTATGTTTACGTTCGGTGATGTCGCGGATATTGCACTGGATCACATTCCTGTCATTCACCAGATAGATATTGCTTACAAATTCAACCTCGATGCGCCGGCCCTCAATTGTTTCCAGCGGCAGGTCTTCATAGCGGACTAAACCTTTCCGCCGTAATTCCAGAAACTTTTTCCGGTTAGCGATGATGTCCTTAAAGGATCCGATTTCCCAGATTGTCTTTCCCAGGAGCTGCTCGTATGTATACCCCAGAATACTTGTCAGGAACGGATTTATATCGATAATTTTCCCGGTTTCCGCATCAAGAATAATAATCCCATCCTTCGCCGACTCGAAAAGCCTGCGGTAACGTACTTCGGACGCTTTCAGAATTTGCTCCGCCCGTTTACGCTCGGAAATGTCGCGTATGCTTCCTATTATTGATTCCGGTTGACCTTGAGCATGAAACCATATCTTTGACGACATGGAACAGGAAACCAGTGAACCGTCACGGTTTTTCACCATGATTTCATAATCCGCTATACTTCCCCGCTCCTGTAATTTTGAGAGGAATACCTGCCGGTCGCCGGCATCAGCCCATATTTCGTATATCAAGCTTCCGATAAGATCGTCCCTGTGATACTGCCCTTTCGTTATGATCTCTATGGAAGGGCTGATCTCGATGACTATACCGTCTAAAGATACTTCAAAATACACTTCCTGGACATTCTCAAAAATGCGCCTGAATTTCGCTTCACTTTCCTGTATTGCTTTTTCCGCCTTTTTGCGCTCGGTTATGTCTCTAAAGACACCCAGCAGGTATTTTCGGCCCGATAATATTATCAAGGCGCCGCGGACATTCGCGTAAAACACGCTCCCGTCTTTTCTTTTCATCGGAATATCCCCGGCGGGAGCAAGCCTGTCTTTCGCTTGATTTTCAATTAGCCCAGATACAAAGGGCAGATTTTCCTCGGGATGGATTTCCTCAGACGATAATTTCACCAGATCTTCAACACTGTAGCCAAGCATTTGAGCCATGCTGTTATTAGCGCTGTTGATCATCTGATTTTCCAGACTTATCAGGAGTATCCCGTCGGTCGCGTTGTCAAAAATCACCCTAAATCTTTCCTCGTTCTCCCGAAGTGCATTTTCCACCATTTTTTGTTCGGTTATATCCCAGAACAGGCCCACTATGCCGGAAGCCTTCCCCTTAGAATCATAGAGCGGCGCCTTGATGACATGGGAATAGAATTTCTCCCCGCCGAGAGGCTGGTGAATCTCATCCGTATCCACTATCTGCCCGGTTTCCATAATTATCCGGTCGTCACTTTGATACTTCTCGGCCAATTCCGGCGGATGCATATCAAAATCCGTTTTGCCCAGGATATCCCCGAGGGTTTTTCCTTCCGCGGCGCAATAGCGTTTATTAGCGAAAGTGAACCTTCCCTGCTTGTCTTTGCTGAAAACATTCTGTGGCAGGCTTTCAACGAGAGAATGGAAAAGCGCCCTGGATTGATGCAGTTCCTCCTCCGCCCGCTTGCGTTCGGTGATGTCATGGACTGTACCGACAAGATACGTACAGCGCCCTTTTTCATTAATGACAGGGGCAATACTTACATCGCCTATTAATCGTCCGGTTGGGTAATTGGAAGTCTCTTCCCACCGGATTATTGAATTCTCCTTTATTGCTAATCCATATTTTTCAAGGACCATTGAAAGTGTTGGTTCGGGTATAACTTCGTTTACCAATTTCCCTACTATCATATCCTCACACAATCCCGTAACATTACAGAAAGCCTGGTTTACCGAAATAAAGCGGTAAATCCCATCACCCTCGACCGCCAGATGAAAAATTATATCCCCGACAGTATCGTATATGGAGGAAAGACGGCGTTCGCTTTCCATCAGGGCTTCTTCAGCCGCATTCCGTTTTTCTTCCATTTCTATTACCTCAAGCGCGTAGGAGATATCGCCGGTAACTTCTTCGAGAAGTTTTATTTCCTGTATGTTGAAGAAATCGGCCTCGGCTGTGTAGATGATAAAAGCCCCGATCGCATTACCATGCGTTTTGACCGGCAGGGCAATTAACGAGCGGTATCCGCGCTTTAAGGCCTCATCCCGCCATGAGCCATGCGGGGATCATCAGCAATATTATTGCAGTATATGGATTTTCCTTCCCGTATTGACAATCCCGTTATCCCTTGTCCTTCCGGTACATCAAGTATGGAGATTTTTTTCATGACCGCCAGAAAACCTTCCTCCGCACCATACCAATCCGCGGGTTTGACTATTTTATCTTCTTCATTAACCATACCGATCCATGCCATCCGGAATTTACCGTACTCCACGGCGATACGGCATGCATCAGCAAATAATTTATCCCGGTCACGGGTCCGGATGATCATCTGATTGATCTGGCTGATGACTGCGTATACCCGGTTGGCATTGACCAGCTCTTCTTCCGCCCGTTTTTTCTCGGTGATGTCGCGGGCTATCGTTAATATGGATTTCACGCTTCCGTCATCGCCGAACTCAGGTGCCGACAGGGAAGATAAATACCTGACGCCTCCCGGCGATGGAAACTCCAGCTCAATAGTCCGCGGTTCGGCGGTTTGAAACACAACACGTATCTCGCGGTTCCAGGCCACGGCGCTTTCTGCCGGCATACCAAGCTCCTCGTTGGTTTTCCCCAGAAAAGCTTCCGGCGGCAGACCGGATAACTTTGTAACCGCTTGATTAACGTAAATAAACCGCAAATCGCCGTCGAACCGAAAGATAATATCGGGAAGGTTTTCCGTAAGGGTCCTGTATTTGTACTCGCTCTCGCGCAGGGATTTCTCAATTCTTATCCGTTTCTCAATTTCCATCACAAGCTCGGCATTACGCATCCTCTGCTCTTTTTCCGCCTTCTCAGCCTGCAGCATTTTATCTTCAAGCTTTCTCACAAGCGCTTCATTATATTCCTTCAATACAACCGTTTCCGGCAATTGGGCGGTCTCTTTGACCTGGATTTTATTTCCTTT
This sequence comes from uncultured Spirochaetota bacterium, assembly GCA_963783575.1. Lineage (GTDB taxonomy): Bacteria > Spirochaetota > Brevinematia > Brevinematales > JAOACQ01 > CAWEAK01. The sequence goes on from CAWAOD010000016.1 coordinate 297,967, forward strand.
CACTTCTTCCAGGATGTTATAAATGATTTTCAAGAAATCATCCGGTTCCTGAGGTTTCAGTATGAAGCGGTCTGCGCCGAGACTGAGCGCGAACTCTTCATCCCTGGGATCGGTATAGGTGGCGGTATAAAAAACAAAAGGTATGTCTTTTAGCGCTGCGTCTTTTTTACATTCGCGGCAGAACATGTATCCATCCATAATAGGCATTAATATATCCGATATAATCAGATCGGGATGATTCTTCCGCGCCGAAGACAGAGCTTCGATGCCATTTCCCGCGGAGAAGGTTTGAAATTCTTCCGGATCAAACAATGATTGCAGGAGATAAAGGTTGTCCATTTTATCGTCGACGATCAGTATTTTAATCATGACCGGTCCCCCTTCATTAATAACTCAGGCGGAAAATATGCTTCCATTTGAGAAATAAAGGTATCCGGATCGACCGGCTTTTCAATGTAGCCGGTGGCGCCCGCCTCATATGCCTTTTCCTTATCTCCCGGCATAGCGTAAGATGTAACGGCGATGATGGGCGTATACTTCAAGTCGCCGTTTTTTCTTAATTCCCGCGCGACCGAATAGCCGTCCATCCCCGGCAATTGGATATCGAGAAGTATGGCGTCGGGCAGAATATCTTTCGCGGCGGCTATTCCTCCGGTTCCGTTAAAAAATTGAAAGACCTCATAATTATTGCTTTCAAGCAGGTAGGTAAGCATATACATGTTCTGCTCATTGTCCTCAATAATTAATATTTTAGGTTTCATAGATTAGCTCCCCGTAATGGAAGCGTTACCTTAAAAATGCTTCCCGCGCCGAATTCGGATTCCACATCGATCGAACCACAAAGTAGTTCCAGTAGTTTTTTACAAATAGATAATCCAAGCCCGGTTCCTTCTTGTTTCCGGCTAAGCCCTGTGTCGATTTGAATGAACGGCTTAAAAAGCCGGCCGATCTGTTCCTTTTCGACGCCGATCCCGGTATCAATCACTTTTATTGAAACAGAATCATTTATTAATGCACATTCTATCGTTATTGATCCGGTATCCGTAAACTTTATTGAATTATTCACTAAATTCAGCAGAATTTGCTGGACCCTGAGTTTATCGCTTTGTATGGTTTTGACATCTGATGCAATGGAAATATTTATTTGAAGATTTTTCTTTTGGGCAAGGGGTTTAGTCATTTCAACGACCTTATGAATGACATCAGGAAGATCAAATGTCTCAGTCTGTACTTTTAACTGGCCCGCTTCTATTTTTGATATATCCAGAATGTCGTTTATCAATGAAAGAAGATGGCGCGAGCTTTTCTGCACCATCCCGAGTTGTTTTTTCTGTTCTTCGTTGAGCGGGCCTGGGCGTTCCTGCAGGAGTATACCGGTAAAACCAATAATGGAATTAAGAGGTGTCCGTAATTCATGGGACATTGTAGCCAGGAAAGCTGATTTTAATCTGTCGGCTGATTCGGCGCTTTCCTTTGCTATTGTCAGTTCTTCGAGAGTTTGTTTCAGAAGATCCTCAGCGTTCTTGCGGCCCGTAATATCGTTGCCAACAGAGAGAATCTCGATAAATTCGCCCTGTTCATTTGTAATAGGCCTGTTCGTCCAGGAAACCCAAACCTTCTCTTTGTTTTTTTTGATATTCTCATTCTCACTCAGTGCAAAGAGATTTGGATTTACAAAAATTTCTTTTATCATGGAAGCAAGGTCTCGACCGGATGAATCTATTTCAGGGACAATGGTACCCATAATGCTCTTTCCAATTATCTCTTTTTCAGAGTAGCCGAAAAACCTCTGTGCATATTTGTTAATGAATGTGATATTGCCGGCTTTTGTCCAGCTGAGTATAATGCTGTTTGCATTCTCTACAAGATCATGATATTTCGCTTCACTATGAAACAAAGCTTTAATAATTTTTGTCTGATTTATCAATAATAAGCCGATCAGAATCATCGTAGCAGTAATTATTACAATCGTAGAAACAATAATAAATTTTAAAAACTCAATCTGCTTTGTTTGAGTCAATAACAGGTTGACAATTTTATTATTTAAGTCTAAGTTTAATGTTTTTAATGAGATATAAGTCTCATTCAACCTTGAATATATAGAATATAACTTTATTTTGTTATAACCGTCCTTTGAATTAATATAATTTTCAAGATTTGATAACTCAAATTCTATTTCATTAATGATCACTAAGTATTCTTTTTTATCGAATCCAGGAATATTATTTTTAAAATTCTTATTCAAACTATAACATAAATCTATATCTATTATAGTTTGTTTAACCTGATCGGAAGAAAATTTATTTATTAATAATTCAAGATTATTATTAAGTCTTCCAATCCCATCTAATAATGCATTTATTCCTTTATGCTGTTCAAGCGAAGAAACAGGTAATTCTTCTTTTATTGAAGTTAATGAACTTAATACATAGATGTTTGCAATTAAAAAGCACAAAATTATCACTACATAGATTAAATAAGAAATTTTAAAAAATATTTTTTGTTTTATAATATGCTCCTTTCATTTTAAATAAGTTGAATCTGGAGGCAAAATTTTGGCATGCGTTTCTTCAAATATTTTTTTAATTTCAGCTTCTCCATATTTTAATTCCTCATCAATGTTTTTATCTCTTAATATAATTTGAGAAAAAGCTTTTAAATAAATCAGATCGAAATCTTTTGATTTGTCACCAAAAAATGACGGGATTACCGAAATAATGCCGTTTTTACTGTTTGATTGAGTATTTATGGCTTTATACAATTCAATAATATTCTTATCAATATCATTATTTTTATCTATATCGCCAATATCTAAAACCGGGAAAAAACCGGTATTATTTGCAGTTAAAACTTGAGTTTTCTTGCTTATAATATATTTCATAAAATCTAATATTTTAGAATTATATTTTTGATTTTTAGATATTCCGATCCCAGCAAGAACAGTTATAAAACCCCTTCCTTTTGGACCAACAGGAGACGGGAATGCAATAAAATCTTTTGGTTTTTCTTTAAATGTATTAATTAATCTTGCGCTATGATCCCATGCAATCCAGATATCTTCATTCAGTAAAGGGCCATCCATTTTATCATATATTAAAGAATCATTATTAACATACTTCCATAGATTTTTAATATCCTGCCACATAACTTTTGCATCAGTGGAGTTAAAATTGATTGTCATTGTTTTTGTGTATGAAGGATATATATATCCCTCTAAGAATCTATGCATAAGTCCGCTTCGCCCTACAGGAAAACCAATCATGTTCTTTTTTGTGGCTTTATAGATATTTTTACCCCATTCAATTAAATCAGTATAACTTATATTATTTATATCAGCTTTTTCCGGAAGGTATTTTAACGCCTTTTTATTTGCAACCATAATAAATGTCGCCTGCATCCATGGAAGAAAATAATAATTTTTACCATCAAGTTTTGACATTTCAATATATCTTTTATTTATACCGCTCTCATTCAAATTTTTAACATATTCATTTATATTACCTATAAGATTTTTATTATTAAGATTAATATAATCTCCATAAACTCCACCTAAAATATCCGGCGGCTGCTTTACATTATCAGATTTAACAATGTAGTCAAATATTTCTCTGTCTTCATATGATTGGAAATTCACAGGATACTTATAATTTTTAAGAATTATATCTCGCATCATTGTCGCTTCTTCAATGGGATTTAACTGTGTGGATAAAAACAGTAAAGGTTTATCTTCACTAAATAATAATATTGGAATTAATAAGTTAATTAAGAAAATTACTCTGCTGTAAATATGTTTCATAAACTTTCCTCTATCATTAATAATTGATTTTGTCCTTTGTAAAATATACTAAATACACTATTGATTATCGCGAGACCTGACAGTAAGAGCAAAATCCATTATTGATATTTCATATATCGGCTTTGTTTTATTTATTTCCCCTTCTCTGCCCGGCTTATATCCAGTGAAGTCAAAGGCATAGATGTTAACCCGGTTTGTGCTTTCAATAAAAACGAAGAATTGTAAGAAACATGAATCGTTTACGCAGATTTCCCTCTTTATCGTTTCTTTATCATTATTTTTAATATCATGAAATATTTGTTTGATATTTTTAAAGAACGGATGATCGATACCCTGTTTTTGTATACTTTTTAGATAGGTTTTGGCAGCAGGATTGATATAGCGGATATTAAAATCAAGATTCATTTCAATAACCGGGTTCGGATTGGATTCCAGAAATAAATACATTGTATTAATTTCATTTTTAATCTTAGAATTCTTTCCGGTAAAGACAGAATTTTGAACAGCTCCACCTTTTTTATCTGTGCTTTTCATTATAATTTTTTTCATATAAAGCCCTCTTTATTGAAAAAAGTGTATTATTAATAAAGCTTTAATTGTGATATTTTAAATCTATAATAATACTCCTGGAAAAAGTTTTTTATTCTGAGCGTTTAATAACTGTAATAATACCGGTTGAGTAAAAAATAGTGATTAAAATACATCCAGGCGGTATAAGTATAAAATATTTTGATGAATAAAAAATGCCTTGGGGTTCAGATTAAAATCCGGGATTGCTTTGTATACAATAGAGGTAAATCAAGAGATGATACGATGAATTACATACAATCTATTTTTAACTTTCTTGAAAACATGAAATTTTTTAATAACTGTTAATTACAACAATTTAATTTATAAGAAAAATCTTATTTTTAATAATATAATTCAAATTAAAAACAATGTCAATAGTTATACGGTTTTATTAATTAATTTATTTTTATAATATATCCATTGTTATTTATTGCTTCATGTTAAAAAAAGCTCGGTAGGTATCGTTAATGACATCATATCTTGAATTTAATTTCTATTAAACCTTTTTGAAAAGAAGGCGGCATTTGAAAAATTCAACTCTTGAATGGCACAAAATAAAAATATTTTTTATAAAACTCTTGACTTCTTATAAAAGATGGTGTACTATATTAGTGTACTAGATTAATAGTACACTAATCTGGAGGTAAACATGGTCTCAGTAAAGAACCTTTCTTTTTCTTACGGGAACCGGAAGAAATTGTTCTCGGGCCTGAATCTTGAGCTTAAGTCCGGTAATATTTACGGGCTGTTGGGGAAAAATGGGGTAGGGAAGACAACGCTCCTGAAAATTATCTCCGGGCTTCTTTTCCCGCAATCCGGCGAATGCAGGGTTCTTGGGATAAAATCAAAAGACCGCAGCGTATCGGTATTAAGCGATATTTATTATATTCCCGAAGAATTTAATACGCCGCCTGTAACAATAAGCCAGTATGAATTTCTTCAGTCCCCGTTTTACACGAAGTTTGATCATAAAATGTTTTCCAGTCTGATTGATGAATTCGGCCTTTCTCGAGGTGACCTTCTTACATCATTCTCTTACGGACAGAAAAAGAAATTCCTGCTTGCATTCGGAGCTTCTACTAACAGCAGGCTTTTTATCCTTGACGAGCCGACCAATGGGCTTGACATTCCCTCAAAGAGCCAGTTCAGGAAGCTGATAGCTTCATCAATATCCGAGGAAAGGGTTTTTATTATTTCAACTCATCAGGTACGGGATATGGAAAATCTCATCGATCCGATTATTATTCTGGATAACGGCAAAATCATCTTCAACCAGCCCATGGAAAATATTTCAAGGCATCTGGAGATAAGCATCCGCCAGGATTTCGGTAATAAAAAAGAGTACAATGACGAAAACAGTATTTATTCAGAAAGGATTCCCGGCGGTTTGTGCGTATTATCGGAAAACATAAATAATTCGGATTCAAGAATCGATATCGAGATACTTTTCAACGCGGTCATTTCGAACCGTGAAAAAATAAATACAATTTTTAAAACGGGGGATATCAATGAATATTAATTCGATTTTGAATTTTAATAGAATATTTTATCTTATCAGAAACGAGGTTTTTTCAAATTACAGGAAAATATTGACTATATTCGGCGCACTTGCAGCAATATTATTTGTTATAATGATTTTCAACAGATTTTTCCAATCAACTGCGGATATATACACAGGCTGGTTCGGGAATGTGCTTATTATCGGCGGCTTAATTTATGCAAGCAGTATGTTCAGTGATCTGCATCATCCGCAGAAAGGCATCCAATACATCATGCTGCCAGCGTCTATGGAGGAAAAATTACTGTCAAAGCTCATCATGGGTACAATCGGTTACACTCTGACAGTAATTGTATTTTTTTATTTATTCTCATTAATAATGTCCTGTTTTAGCCTGCTTATTTCAGGTCATGTAACCGCATTATTTAATCCTTTAGTTAGTAATGTGGGCTGGGAAATACTTAATTTTATTGTTATCCAGTCGGTATTTATGCTGGGATCGGTTTATTTTAAACGCTCTCCCTTTTTCAAGACCATATTGGCGTTGTTTGTGTTCTTTTTTCTGGCAAGTATTTGCGGAATTCTTATAATCAGATTGGTTTACCATGATTTTTTCGGCAAATTCATTAACGGCGGTAGCATGAACCTGAATATTCCGGATATTACAGGCTACATCAATAACAGTTTTGCTAGGAATATTCCGGGTATAGCAAAAATATTATACTGGTTTGTTATGGCTCCTGTATTCTGGGTAGTGAGTTACTTCAGGCTGAAAGAAACGGAGGTTTGATATGGAATTCCGGAACCGCCAGTCTATCTACCTTCAGATTGGGGATTATATATGCGAGAATATACTTCTGAAAAAGTGGAAGGAGGGAGAAAAGATTCCTTCAGTCCGGGATATGGCTGTGATTATTGAAGTTAATCCCAATACAGTGATGCGCACATACACATATCTGCAGGAAAAAGGCATTATCAACAATCAGCGTGGAATCGGATATTTTATAGGTGATGACTCCTATGAAAATACCCTGAAATTCAAAAAACAGGAATTTATTGACAATGAACTGGATAGGCTGTTTAAAGATATGGAACTTCTGGGAATATCGCTGGAGGAAATCACAACGTTTTATAAATACTATAAAAACAAAAATAAAGAGGAGAAATCAAAATGAAAACCTCTGATAAAATACTGATTTATTTAGTTTTTACTGTTGTATTTGCGATAGCCGTCATGGTTGTGACATCGAGATTTATTATAATCCAGCAGAATTTAGCACCTGAACAAAATAAGCTTTCAGAAACCGGCTTAATTACAAAAGATTATCCGGTTGAAAACTTTTCCGGCATCTCCGTTTCCGGCGGATGGGAGGTAGACATTTCTAAAAGCTCCGGAAATGAGTATCAGGTTCAGATTACACTTCCGAAAACGGAATCGGACAATATAGATATTTATAAACTTAATGATCAATTAAATATAAAATATAAAAATGGTTTATTTGACGGAAATGATTACAGTCTGGGAACTCATAAAATCAAAATCACCCTTCCGATACTTTCACGGATCGAATTAAGCGGCGGAACCGAAACCATATTTTCGGGTTTTCAGTCCGATAGAATGGCCGTGATTATTTCCGGAAGTTCAAAACTCATTGGCAGAGGCAATTCCATTGGAAACTTATCAGTAAATTGTTCCGGAGCTTCAAAGATGGAACTCGGTGAGAGTATAGTGACTAATGCCGATCTTCAAATTTCAGGCGCAAGCTCAATAGATTTGAAAATGGCAGGTGGCGAACTTACCGGGAATGCGAGCGGAGTTGTAACAATTCTATATTCCGGCAACATCCGCATGCAGGATATTCACCAATCGGGAATAGTTACGATAGTGAAAAGATAGAACTATATATACTCCTCTCCTTAATAGGGAGGGACGGGGGAGTGGTAATTTTTGCATAATTATTACCACCCCTTACCCCTCCAAAAATACATAAAACCTTAAATATCCGGTTGAAATGCTTTGAGTTGGTTAAGTTATCCGGGTTGATTAGCTTATAATTTATCTAGGAAATATCGCGGTAATTTTAGACTCAATTGTTTGTCTTTTATAATTTAGTATATTGATTAAATCAATTTTACTTTTAGCCTTTGTTTTTTGATAGATATTGTAAACATGGTTTCTGACCGTTAACGTGGCTATACCAAGAGCGGAAGCCATCATTTTGTTTGTAAAACCTTTAGCGATCATAATAATAATTTCCTTTTCCCTGGGCGTTATACCGAATTGATGAATAATATCTTCAGGAATATCATCCGCCAAGATCTGCGGAGTTCCTGCAAAAAGATACTTTGCCATAAAAACAACCATTATCAGGTTCCAGATAAAATAGAATAAGTTTTCAAGAGATAAAGGCCTCAAAATATTTAGAAAATTGAAGTCCCAGAAATATTCCAGAATCCAGAGCGGAATAAAAATCCCGAACAGAATAATAGAGATGATAATAAGCATCTTTTTTTCTCTAACCTTTATATTTCTTAATTGAAAAATCGACAGGATAAAAAGATAAAAAGCGATACCGATGATCATCCAGGCATTAATTTTAAAACCGTTAATTTTTGCTTCATCAGCTTCCCAACTCGTATAGAAACAGGGTATAAAAGCCAAAATAAGAGTAAACAAAAACATAGAACCGAAAACGATCTTTGGTAATAGAGAAAATTTAATATTTAATAATTTATGGAAAATCAAAGGCATAGTATAAAACATGATACCATACAAGAAATGATGGAGAAAGATGGGCCAGATACTATTATAGGTGTTATATTGAGAAAGAATTGTAATCCGGTAAAATTCGACATTGCCCAGAATCAGTGTACCGGTGAAAGCAACCAGCCAGATTATATAATATAAGATCGTTTGAATTTTGTACTTCAAATAGATTAACAGCATCAATGTCAAACCGGCAAAACCGGTTGAATATGAAATTAGATAGTAAATAAATATATAATATTTCATAATAATGAATCTAATGCTTAGTATTTTATACTAAAACCTTAAATTTCACAATAATTGCAGTATTTTATCGCTTGTATGGTTCATATGACCTACTTCAATGATAACCATTTCTGGTACAAAATTCCTATTGAAAAATACCCTCCTTGTTTTTATTATAAATGAACTTTTTGGTTTTATATGCTGATTTTCATAGGAGGAATTTATGAAGAAAAAAAATGCAATAGTTAGTACAGTTCTTGGTTTATTCATTGCCGGAGCAATTTCATCCGGTTGTGTATTGCTTGACAAAACAGAACCGATCGGTATTCCGGCCTCAGATTTTGACAAAATCCATGCGGTTACCGGAGATGATACAAACAAATTTCTTATCCTCGGCAATGTAACGGCCGAAATGCCTTCAAAAGGCCTTTCAAAGGATCTGCAGCCTTTTCCGGGAAGATGGGAGGGGTATAATTACAATCTTCCAGTAAAAAAGGATTTAAAAATAGTGCTTATTATAAGCAGTATTAATGAAAAGAACTCGGATGGCATAATATACTACGGTTATAATCTGCAATATCCTATGGGAATCAATAAGATAAATTTAAAAGTTGTTAGGCGGGAAAGTGTTGAAATCAAGGCCTCTATACAGCAAGAACAACTCCCATGGATGACGAGTCATATCAAACTAAAATATAACAAAACAAAAGACAGCCTGAGCGGAGAAATATCACACGGAATTTTTGGAGGTACCGATACAATAGAGCTAAGAAGGAGTGAATCTTTTTATGTATACAAAGATTATAAGGCATACCTTGCAGGCAAACGAATTTATACAAAGAATTATAATAATACGGATTTGAATAAATACGGGAAAGGCTATATGGTATATCTTCCCGATGGATATGAAGAGAAAACTTCCGAAAAATGGCCTTTAATCCTATTCCTGCATGGGACGGGTGACCGTGGTACAAATGTATTCCTGCTTGCAAAGGCAAGTCCATATATGATGATCCGGGAAAAAGGCCCGCTCCCCTTTATTATTATCGCACCGCTTTTAAATCTATCGAAGGATTTCCGTTGTTTTCCCGGGCATTATCTCGAAGGCGTACTTGATGAAGTTATGGAAAATTACAGGGTTGACGATAAGAGGATTTATCTCACTGGGATCAGCATGGGCGGTGAGGCAAGTTATCGTTTTTCGCTGGAACATCCCGAAAAATTTGCCGCAGTTGCATCTTTATCAGGGTGTCTGGCAAAATATGATTCCGCTTTCTACCGTGAAAAAGAAGAAATGAAAAACATTCCGTTAAGCCGGTTAAAAGGAGTTCCGGCCTGGGAGATACATGGATCGGATGATATTATTGTTCCGGTAGATAAAGCACAGGGTACGATTAACGATTTTAATAATTCAGGGGTCAATATCATGTTCACAATATTGAAAAATCATGATCATGATGTCTGGAGCGACACATATACGGATCCCGAATTCTATAAATGGTTTCTTCAGTATAAAAAAAATTAATCGGAATTTATTTGACAAATTTCTCATTTTTGATTAGAATCTTTCCGATAGTAAATTAAGGAGTAAAGTTTCTATGTACTTTGCGAACACACATTGCAGAATGATCAATACAATTAAGTCAGCACTCGTGATTGTCAAACAGAAGAGGTGTAACCTGTTTGCAAGGTATTATATTTTGTAAATATAATATAAAATGCATAAAAACCCGCAGGTTACAACCTGCGGGTTTTTTTTGGCAAATTACAGTCAGGCATCTTGCCTGTAAAAATTCAGCCGGTGATTTTCCCGGGTGGGAAATTTTACCGGCAGGTACGGAGGTTTTTATGAATTACGTCAGGACAGGCCTTAACAGGAACGTTTTTTACACTATTTTGAGGCACAGGCTCTTTCTTCCTTATGGAAGGATTATGCCACGCAGTTCATACTTTGCGCTTTTAAACTATGACAAAAAGGTATTGATTAATACCGGTGTCATAGAAAATCAACCCGAAATAGAGTTTATTCTGGACAAAGCCGGATTAAAGTTTATGGATATCGATATTGTCATCAATATGACCTCCAGGCCGGAACATATAGGTTTGAACGCCGTTATCCAGTATTACAATAAGAAAGCAAGGTTTTATACTCATCCTGATGAGGCGGATTTTATCGAGAATACGGTACTGCAGAGGGAAGAGCGCTTTATCCCGGGATTTTTCAAGCTGGTCGCGGGAAATACCGAAGGAGTAACGGTTCTTAATGAAGGCAGAGAATTTGACCTTGGCGGGGAAAGGCTTAAAATAAACTTCAATCACAACAAAAAAGCTGAGGATGGCAGGTTTAAGATACTGCTTGAAGAAAGCGGTTTGATCATAAAAAGCGATGAAATTAAATCGGCTGCCCGGGAAAAACCTGCAAATCAGCAGTATCTCAAAGCCGGTTAGCCCCTCGGCAGCAGACTGTGTGAAAACTCGGCTTTTTGAAGCGTAATTCTATATTTTCCGTTTTGTAACTTCAATAAATACTTAATGAATAATTGTTTTCGCACAGTCTGAAAGCTCATGACAGGCTCTGTTGAAGGGTAACCTCTTCCTCTATAAAAAAACCGGAAGTGGAACAATCATCCGCTTCCGGTTAAACTAAATTAATAAGTAACAAGATTGTGAGGAGTGGAAAAGTTCGAAAGCTAACTGCACAGCCGGGTCAAGCGGCACGCTTGTTCTTTACAGGTTTCTGTTCCTTCTTCTTGTATAATTTATCGACTTGCATATTGTCAACTTTCCACTTAGGCAATATAAAAGGCTGGCTGTTTTCGGAAGAAACCCCTTCATATTGATCATCCTTACCGGTGTAAACCGAAAGTGTGTAATCCTTTTTCCCTGATAAAAGAATCCTGAACAGTATTTTTGATTTTGCGAAATCCGCTATTTTTTTATCATAGATAAACCTGTCGCAGCTTAATTCCGATGAATCCCGTACAATCTGATCCAGTTCCGGTTCGCTTACATCCCTGCCGTTTTCTGCGGTCCAGACCGGCTTAACATTGGTTTGAACAGTATTATTAGTCTCTTTAACGATGTTAGTTATATTCTGTTTAAAGAATTTATCCGTCTTGCCGGTTTTATCCGTAACGCTTACGGCGTTTATGATATTTCTGTCAAATGTCATCACGTTTTTATTCCTGAAGGAATCGGCATCGGAATCGAAAATCGATCGTAATGGATCCTGAGCTATATAAACCTCTTTATGATCCGGAAGCTTAATATATGTATGCTTGCCTGTGGAGACCTCATTTCCGATGTCGAACGTTCTCAATAAGGTATCTCCTTTATATGCTTTGACATTGATTTTATTGCTCTCATCAAGCTGGTAGAGCGCGTAATTCTTTGATTCGGAGGCAAGGTCGGAAATCTTCAAACCTGTAATGGATGAAATAACATTACTGATTTTATTATTATCTCCCGGATATTTTTCATTATTGACGATCCAGGCTCCGTTTTCCACTTTTAATGTTACAGTCCCATTGGTCTTATTGATCACAACTCCGGTTATTTCACCCTGTTTTATTTGTGTCAGCCGGGGAATCTTAAAGTTTGTTCTATTCGAATTACTGTTGAATACCAGAATCAATACCAGTATTATAATCACACCGGCCAGAATTAAATAATTCCTTGATTTCATTTTAAATTCTCCTATCTATTTTTTCACAAACATGGCTTCAATATGCTTTTTCCTGGATATCCGTCTCATCCAGACCAGAATTCCGGCAAGAATAACAAGAACCGGCAGCCCTGCGATGTTAAATGTTTTAGTAAAGGTCTTAATTTCCGGCCTGACTTCCTTTAAAGGATTGAAACCCTGAGACTTGCTCCGCATGACCGCGTTATCCGTTTTACCGTTTAAATAATCTATCACATTCATAATAAACATAGCGTTCGGGGAAATTCCCTGATCGTCAAGCATGTTGTCTTTGAGTACTTCCGATGTGGCGATAAGGAATATTTTTCCGGGCTTCCCATTTCCTATTATTCCGACCTCATTTGTGATGCCGTTAGAGCCTGTCTGCGGTTTTTGTTTGTTTTTATTTGTTACCCCGGTTTCTTCCCTGGCAGGAACATTCTTGCCGGTAAAGAATGAGTTGAATTTTCCATCAAGAATATAGGCAAGAGGATAAGCTTTTTTGTCTTTATCCTGCGCCGGCGCTATCATCATCGGATTCAGGGTAATACGGCCTTCCATCAGCCAGGATTTATCGGATGAACTAAAAAGCTGTATACTTTTAACCGATGAACTGTCTATTGAATTTGTCAAGAGTTCGAGAGGCGCTATCTTTAGCATTATCAGCTGCTTGATCTGGTTTATAAAATCCAGTTTCTGGCTGATATTTTTTGTTTTAATGATCGGGGCATAATAGATGGGAAAATCGCCCTGTTCCGCATTCTGCTGGATATAGCAGCTTTCATCAAGTACATAAGCTTTTTTGTATCCAAGGCCGTAGTGGTTAAGCAGGGTGTCAAGACCGGTATCGTTGGGGACGGATATCGGCTCCTGTCCTCCGCCAAAGCCTCCCTCCTGATGTATCTGAATTTCATTGAAAGTGTGGTAAAAAATCGCCAGAGATTTGCCCTTCATTAAAAACTGGTCGATCTGGAAGAGATCGTAATCGGTAAATTTCTCTTTTGGACCTGCAATTATAAGAGTTTGGATTCCTTCGGGAATGTTCTCTTTTTTCAGGTTGACATCTTTTATATTGTAATTTTGCGATAATATCCCGTGAAATTTGCCCATTTCCTGGGCCGTTAATGTACCATGATCGGCTAGATAGCCGATTTCCTGGTTTACGTTTATCAGGTTCTCAATTGAAGCATTTATCGAGTTTTCAACAGCGTTTATTTCCTCAAGCTGGTATTGAGTTCCTATAATCGGAATTTGCATCATATTTATAAGCTGCAGGGTTTCGGATTTTCCGCCGTATTCTATCACAAGGCCGATATAACCCTTTCCCGCTTCGATTTTATTGCCGGGATGAGAACGGTCGCTTAGAGCCGGCCATTTTAAGCTTAAGAGATTGTATCCTACGGCTGTCTTCTCAAGCTCCGGATTGATTGTCGGATCAAGGTATGTAAATTTGAGTTTGCCGTAGTTTTTGTCATTAAGGCTTGATACAAGATTTCCTATCTTCTGGGGCAGGTCGGCCAATCCCGGCAGGTTCATATAAGGCCCAAGCACCTTGAGGGAGCTTGACATAACAAGCTTCACTTCGATCTGATTCGTAATGTTGATCAGCGCGCTGATCTTATTGTTCATCTTCTGCATCATGGTCGTAATCCTGTATTCAAGGCCTTCGGTGGAAGAAACGGAAACAATTTTATCTACAATGTTACCATGGATAAAAACCATTCCCATATAAGCATTCTGGAATTTAACCTCGTCCTGTTCAAGCTGCTGCACACGGACCGGATAAAGTCCGTAATCTTCAGCCATTTTCTGGTTATTCTGGGCTTCGAACCCAACCTGGCCTTCCTTTCCGCTTACATCATAGAATTCATAATTAAAGTAACGGTTTCCCTGCATGGAGTATTCCTTCAAAAGGTCATGAAGATATCTTTCAACGCCGTTGTAAGGAGCCGGAAGGTTTTTTGTAAAAAACACCTTGATTGTCATTGGTTCCGAAAGTGTCGAGACGACTTTTTTGCTTGCTTTTGAAAGCGAATAAACATGGTTCCTGGTAAGATCAAGCCTTAAAAAGAGATTGACGCTTACAAGATTTATCAGGATAACGATTATCGCATAAATTACAAGTTTGTCGTACTTTCCGAGAACGGATAATATATTATCATTTTTTTTCTTTTCCATAATCATACTCCTATTTGTTTCCCTGCATCGTGTATTCCGACGCATAGAGTGCAATAAACGAAACGCTTATAAAATAGATCAGATCTCTTGAGTCCACAATCCCTCTCGCAATATTGTCAAAATGATAATTAGCCCCGAGGAACTGGAAAATATTTACGATGCCTGAAGGCAAAAATACCAGGATCTTATCGAACAGGGTTAACAGAAAGCATATCGCGCACCCGATGATAAAAGACACGATCTGGTTTCTTGTCAGCGAGGAGGCGAAAATCCCTACCGAAACATAAGCCGCGCTTAAAAAGAACGCCCCGATATACCCGCCGATTACCGGGCCCATATCAATATCGCCCATAAAAGCTATGAATATGACATAGGAAAATGTAGGAACAAGCATAATAGCAATAAACGCAAGAGCGGCAAGAAATTTCCCGATGATCACATCATGAAAGGTGATCGGCATTGTAATCAAAACCTCGTATGAACCTATGTTAAGCTCTTCAGAAAACAGGCGCATTGTAACCGCCGGAATGATGAATGAAAGTATAAGCGGCAGAAGACTGAAAAAATTCCGCATTTCTGTCTGTTTATAAATAAAAAAAGTTGAAAAGAAAAACCAGCCCGAGATTACCAGAAAGATGGATATTACTATGTATGCGATGGGTGATATAAAGTAGCCCTTAAACTCCTTTTTAAAAACATTTCCAAAATTCTTCAGTTGTATCATATCAATTCTCCTTTGTTAATTCCCTGAAAAGCTCTTCCAGGGTTTTCTTTTCCTGCCTGAATTCAAGCAGGATCCAGTCTTTATTTTTTATTGTTTTATAAATTGACGGCCTGATATCTTCTGCCGAATTTGAATAGATCGTCGCCGAAGTATTTCCCTTCGAGCTTTCGGATTCTTCAACTTTAACGATTCCTCCAAGCTTTTTCAATTCCTTTTCCAGATCCTTGAATGACGCGCCGGATAATGTCAGGCTGATTGAATAATCGCTCTGGCCTGATTTTTTCAAATCCTCCATTGTGCCGTCGGCCACTATTTTGCCTTTATTTATGATAACAACCCTATCGCAGGTGGCTTCTACTTCGCTTAGGATATGCGATGAGAGTATGACTGTTTTTTCCCTTCCGATTCGTTTGATAAGTTCGCGAATTTCCACTATCTGGTTCGGATCGAGACCGGAGGTGGGCTCATCAAGAACCATAATTTCGGGGTCGCTCATCAGGGCATGTGCCAGTCCGACCCTTTGTTTCAAGCCTTTTGAAAGTTCATGAACGGAACGGTGCATAATCTCACGGAGGCCGCAGATATCAGCCAATTCCTGAAGCCTTGCTTCGGTTTTTTCCGGTGTAATTCCGCGAATCCCGGCGACATACTCAAGATAGTCATAAACCAGCATATCCTGGTAAAGCGGCGCGGATTCCGGGAGATAGCCGATACAGTTCTTAATATCAAGTGAATCTTTGCGGATATCCATATCCTTGACTTTTATCGTGCCTTCGGTCGGCGGGAAATAGCATGTCAGCATACGCAGCGTTGTGGTTTTACCGGCTCCGTTAGGCCCAAGTAAACCGAGGATTTCACCCTTTTTAATTTCGAAGCTGATGTGATCGACCGCGCAAAAATCATCGTAATACTTTGTCAATCCTTCAACATTGATCATAATGTTCTCCTTTTAATATTAGCGTAAAATTTAATCTGTTTATTTTTAGATATAAAACTATTGCCTAAATAAAATTTAACAAGCAGGCTCATTGACCCAGGTATAATTCCTCGCAGTTTACTATAATACAGGTCAAGTTGGTTTCATGCTATTCTGTATTTATAATACCCCACAGCGCTTGCACTGAGTTAGTCGAATGTGTGCTGCGGGAATAGTTTATATCCTGTCATAATAAGAAAGTAAGCATATATGATATAAAAAGAATAAAAAAAAATCAAGATAGAAGCAGGTTTCAATTTAAAAATAATGGTTCATCCGGCTAAAGCATACTTCTATTAAAAACTGTGGTAAATTTTGAATTTCCGTTCAAACAATAGTTAATTATATTAAGATAACTTTTCATAAAAATCTTTCATTTATGGCATAAATAAAATATACCCGATTTTAATAAAAAATGTTACAAAATTTGAGGTGATAAAATTTCCGCTCTATTATTGCCTGTTTATTTAATTTTAATTATAATTTTATATTGAACAGGTGTGAGTATAAAAGAAGGTAAAATTCTAATAATCTTCAGAAAGAAGCGCTGGTTGCCGAAAAAATTATTACTGGTTTATAAACGGTTTTTATATGTGCCGCAATATGTTAAATAACCGCCGATCATTCAAATTTCCGGAGGGTTTATGGCATCAGGTCAGTTTAAGGAAGTCCGGTTTCAAAAAGGAAGCATACCGATAATTGAAGGACAGGAAGAAAATGATTTTTTTTATATAATAAAAAAAGGCAAGGTCCTTCAGACTACAAATACAAAACCTCTGGAAGAACAGGAAAGACAAATCCTTGAAGCGGGCAATTTTTTCGGCGTAATAGATTGTATGGCCAAAAGGCCTTATCTTCATACAATTGAAATTCTTGAAGATACGCTTGCCATTGTCGTTTACAGGAACCAATTCGAGATTTTGATTCAGAATACGTCGCCTATCGCGCTTAAGATTCTCCGTTATTTCAGCCAGAAACTGCGGCAGTTCGATATGGTTCTGACCCAGCTGTCACTTAAATCGATTTCCACTGAGGATCCGAAAAATCTGTTTGATATAGCGGAATATTACGAATCGCATACCGGAAAAGAAAGTCATGCTGCTTATGCCTATCTGCGCTATATTAAATACTGCCCTGGGGGAGATAAAGTCGAAACCGCCAAAAAAAACTTTTCAAAACTGTATTCTGCTTATAAAGAAAAAATTAAACTTGAGCCTGACAGCCAGGAAAATTTTTATTATTCATTTACACCCGATCAGGTTATCTTTCTGGAACATGAACCTGGAAACCAGCTTTACATTATCCAGGAGGGAGAGGTGAAAATATCGAAAATTGTAAATAAACAGGAAGTTCTCCTCAATATTCTAAAAGCCGGTGATATTTTCGGGGAAATGGCAATACTTGAAAACAAACCCCGTAATGCGACGGCTATCGCTTCAAATAAGGTAAGGGTCATGACTGTGACGCGGGAAAACTTCCCGGCCTTGGTATCCAATCATCCGCAGATCGCGACACGCATAATCACCCTTCTTTCCGATAGGATATGGTTCCTCCACCGTCATATTACCAATACGACAATCGTTGATCCTGAAACACGTCTATACGACGCTTTATACATACACCTCTTAAAATCAAGGGTTATGATAGAACCGAAGCGGGAATATAAATTCGATCTTGGTTTTGAGGATTTGCTGAAGTTTACAGGCTTAAAAAATCCCACAGGTTATCGTATATTACAGAATATCATCAGCAGCAAAAAGATTTTTGAAGTTTCTCAGGGTAAAATTGTCTGCAAAGACATATCAATGATAGAACCGCTGATTCAACTGGTCAAACATGACAGGAAAACAGAGACAAATGTTAATTAATGCCTGTCACTGGCTTGCCGCGATATTACCGCTCATAGTGCCCGCGCCGAAGAACTGCGAATTGTTTATATTGGTCCAGTCACCGCTGGTCGTAATGTATTTATTTGCCCAACTGTCATAATAAAGATAGTGCATTGTGTTTGTGAGGAATGTATTATCCATCAATATTATATTTGTAGCATAAAGGGAATAAATTCCACTGCCTGCCGATCCATTTGTTCCGCCGATTCTGTTATTTGAAAGAATAATGTTAGTCAAGCCGCCATTATAATTGTACAAGTAAATCAGACAATTATTGTTACTGGACCAGTCCTCAGTAAGATCGCAGTTTGTTATTGTATAAGAGGAAGCATTTTCAAGATATATTGCGCCTCCGTCGCTGCCGGCGCTATTAAAGGTAATTTCCCCGGTAATGGAGTTCCAAAAGCTTGGCGCTAAACTGCTTCCCCGAACATATACGCCTCCCCCATCCGAAGCGGAGTAGTTTGAGGAAACTGTCCCCATAATCCTGTTGGAATCATATGTAGTGGAATCTATATAAATCCCGCCGCCGCCGCTGGAAGATAAACCATTTGTAATTATCCGGTTCCGGATTACAATGGCCGATATTGTATTTTGAGCACCGTTGATGTAAATACCACCTCCGGAATAACATGCCGTATTGTCAGCAATAGTGCCCGATATAAAGGTATTATCGGCCATATTGACATAAATTCCACCGCCTCCCACACTGGTTGTTCCGTTAACTTCCGAGTTGCAGCAGACTAGGGTGTCTTCTATACTGCTGAAATGCGAAGCCTGAATGCCGATGCCTCCGCCCGAAAGGGCCGTATTATTACTGACAATGCAGTTGGTAATGACAACGTTCGACGATGATGTTAAATAAATCCCGCCGCCCATGT
>CAWAOD010000017.1:0-13132 GCA_963783575.1 uncultured Spirochaetota bacterium
TCTAGTACTAATTCAGCTTTGTTTTGAAGGACTTATTTTGCTATTACGACGACATCGAGATTCCCTTCCATAATCACCTGTCTAGTAGAGTCCAAAAGCGCCTGGAGCAAACTCATCAAGCGCGAACAGGCCGTTCTACTCACCAATACCTGTTAAGAAGACATGCGTATTGTGGAATTTGCAGAAGTCCACTCGTAGGGAGCTGTCTTAACAAGAAATGGCTGTACTATCCGTTGCCGAGCAACAACGCCAACCACGAAAGGTCCCAAATCCTGTAATGTGGGTTACTTGAATCCCTGGTTTGGGATAAGGTCAAGGCTTTGTTATCTAACCCCGATATTGTAATGACTGAGATAAACCGTGCGGCAGAGGACCTGCGCAAACAGATGGGGGCACTAACCCTGACAAAGAAATTGCTCAGGTTGGACGTCAGGTCAAGGAATATGATAATCAGGAGAAGCGCCTTATCATCGTGTTAAGGGGTGGTGAATTTAAACAAGACTTTATTTTGGATGAATTGAATAACCTGAAACAGGACCGTGAATCCGAAATTAACGTCTGCATGATTTACAGCAAGCCAAAGACCGACTAACCAAGTTAGAAAAAGCTGAAATACAACTTGCCAATCTCCAAGACGTTATTAAGCGGCTTGACCAATGTACTTATGAGGAAAAACGCCTGGCCTTTGATGCCCTCGACATCAAAATTAAGGCTACACCTCAGAATATTGAGGTTAGCGGCGTTATCCCGGGGGACATTATGTCCACACAATCATCAGGTAAGAGTGAAAATCCTATTCACCATTGCACAAACATGGGCATCTCCGTTCCGTTGTAGATATACCTATGCCGGGCATAGGCTACAAATGCGGAGTAAGTGGCAGAGAGTTTGTACTCTGGTAAGTGAAGCTAAACAGTATTACTTTGTCTTTTTACTCGCTTAGCCCTTCTAGCTTCCTTAGCGGCTCGGAAAGCGGCTCTCTGTTCCGGAGTCGGCCCTCCGTGAGTTTTTTCTACGATGGGTATTCCTACTCTCTTCCGCAACGCTTTGATGTACACTTCTTTAGATGGGCAAGAGCCTCCTATAAAATTACAAAGATGTATTACCTCTGCCCCCTTCTCTTTGAGTCTTTTAGCCTTCTTTACGATTTTATCGGCTTTACCCTGGTTGCATCCCCCACACGTATCAAATCCAACCAATTCGATCTTGTCATAGCGGCTGAACTCCCCGGTTTTATTATCTATCGCCTTAAAACAGTTCCAACCCGCACACTCAGCGCTACGCGCGTCACAACGTACAATTCCTATTTTCATCGCTGGTTTTTTACCTCCCATAATTTCGATTGGCTATTATGATAGCATGAAAAAACAGGAAATGAATATATATTTCCGACGCTCTTTGGCAAATTTGCCCTAATACCTGGCATATGTGGGTACTATGTCCTTGTATTTAGCCACCAGTTTATCCCACTTTTTAGGAAGTTCTATTTTTTCCGTGGCGATACTGCCACCGGAAACCATTCCCAAATGGGCCCCGAATCCGCCGAGCACATAAATCTGAACCGGGTCAGGTTCTTTAGGGACTGCCTGGAATATCGGCAGCCTGTCCTCGGGATTCTGTTTGGCTCTTTCTTCCGGGGACAGTGAATAGTAAGACTGACAGATGATCCCGGGGCGCAATAGCATTCTTGATAATATATTCCTTGATGGCTTTCTTGCTCCAGCCCTTGCTGGCCAGGGCTTTGGCATTGCTCGGGGTTAAAAGTACACCGAAGATTCCAATATGCAGGGGCGCCGCATTATAGCAGATGCTCTTGAGAATACCAATATCATCAATCACATAGGGCATAACATGTTGATAGGTCTGTGGGAAAGTCAAAGTAACGGCGCTGTCCTCTTTCTTTAACCCTCGCTCCACATGCAGAGGTTCCCAGGGGCTGTTCTCTTCATTCTCTCCGGCTACCCAGCTATATTTGCCAGGGTTGCCCAGCAGACCCATATCCTCCATGCCTTTGCGGATTCCCCGGATGTTCTTGGTAATCAGGCCCATCGCCCGGCCGATGGCCGCATTGGCGATATCTCCGGGATTCATGGCGCCATAGCTGCAGTTCACATGAATATCCTGGCGAATCGGGCCGTTAATAAGCCAGAAAGGGGACAAACGAGCCGGTGCTGGCGGCCATCATCACTGCGGTGCGGTTGGAGACCAGGGCTTTGGTTCCGGCGATCAATACCGGCAGATGGGTCGGCAGAGCACCCGGCCATGACGGCATTAACGGCAATCCTCTCCACGGTGGCTTTACCCAACCGCGGCTCTAATTTGTTGACCAGGTAATCCGGCAGGCAGGTCGGTCCCGGTGAGCATTTCCGCTACGGCTTCCTCGGTCGGCGGAACTATCGGCAGGCCGTCCGTCCAGCCTCGTTTGTAAAAGAATTTATTGTACCTCCTCCAGGTTACCTTTAAAGGCGATCCTCTGGGGAGTTCCGATCTCTTTGGGCTTGGGAGAAGCTTCCTCGGCAGTCAGAGGACGGGTCAAGCCGGTAATGACGTTATCGATCACTTTTTCGATCGCCGGTTCAATCTCCTCCATGATGGTACACTCGGAAACTATCGGTCTCCGGGACAGCCTGATCTGGGGCATACCGTGGGAAGAAGCCCCCGAATAGGCATCATTGGCGAAATACTGGAAAACCAGGGAAACCGTGGGTTTACCTCTGGATTCGATAAAAATGCTGTCGTACACAAGGTACTTGGTGCAGGCGCCTCAGTCACCCACCGCGGCGATGACTGCATCCACGCTCTTAATCCAGTCTTCAAACTCCTGACGCCGGTCTTTTTCCAGATCGGAAACCGAGAAAGTCTTGCCCCGGAACCAGACTGAACTCGGCGTCAGGATACTTATTCCGCAGTATTTTTTCAATTACCGTCAATATCGGCTCTGCCGCCCGCTTGCCATTACGCAGCAGGCCGATTTTCTTACCGGCCAGGTCGGTAATGCGGGGGGTCAGTCCTTTAAGGGAATCGGGTCGGCTTCTGCCCAGGGACTGAGGACTTCATACATGGCATTGGATTTGCTTGCCATGATTCTGACTCCTATTTGTTATTTATCTGGTTAAGTGCGTCGTAGACCTTTCTCAAGTCCAATTCGGTCATAAAATGAGTAATGGGGGTTTCGGCCCCAGACTTCCTCAGCCAGTTCCAGAGCAGTATCCCGGTCCTTATCGTCTATAGTTTTTAGTGGGGCTTTCCCCGCGGGTGCTGGTGCGGTCGGTGCCCTCCGCAAGCGCCTGACCAGGACATTCATGCCTATGCTGCGACCAGTGCTGACATTGATGGCAGCCACCATCTGATCGAAGCGTAGTCCGGCTTTAACTCCGATGTTTAAACATTCACGAGAAAAAATCTCATTTCCATATCCTTGCAGATTGTTGATCAGCTTGCAGACCTGCCCGCTTCCAATACCGCCCAGGTGAAAAATGTTTTTGCCTAAAGCTTTAAACACCGGCATACACCGCATTACCGCCTCATCATCTCCTCCTATCATGAGAGTTAAGGCTACCGATTCCTGCCCGGGTGTGAAATTCCGGCTTTCAGCGCTCACCGGCGCATCAATTACATAGACTCCCTTTTCTTTTCCCTGTGCATATAACTTACGGCAATAACCCGGGCTTATCGTACTAGAAATAATAAGAGTACTCCCCTCTTTTACTCCCTGCCAAACTCCATCAGGGCCGAAAATAACCTCATCATTTTGATGCTCATCACGGACCATACTAAAAATAACATCGCTGGCGGCGGCCACTTCACGGGATGATCCGGCTGAGGTCGCTCCCAGAGATACCATCTCAGATACAGCTTCTTTCCGCAAATCATAGACTACCAGATGTTCTCCGTTTTTGGCCATATTCTTGGCCATGAGTATGCCCATGTTGCCCAGACCGATAAAGCCTATTTTTAAAGAACTCATATTTATTTCCTCTAGTTTTCCTTTCCCCGGAGAGTTATTTATTTACTGCTTTTCCCTAACGACCGGCCTGAGTAAGGGTGGCCCCATGGATCTTCTTTATCACATGGGCATTGGTATCCAGCATGACCCACATCACGGTATATCCGGGCACCCCTCCGGCTACGGCGATATGAATATTTTGTTTCAGCACTCCGGTTTTTTCCTCCAGCCATTCTCGGACACTGTCCCTATTGAAGCCCAGTTTGTGGAGTTCCTTATGGATTTCCGGGTTAATTACAATGTAAACTCCGCCTCTCCGGGGCATCCTTTCAGCCAGCCATTGGTCTAAGATTGACTGGGCTTTCCAGAGACCGACTGCGCCTCCGCCAAAAGTAGCATAAACGCTATTGACCTTGGTTACCGTAACGCAGCTATCCTGTTTACTGAATCCACGGCTGACGTGAAAGGGGTCCCACAACTTAGTTCTTCATTTTCCGCGAAAGTGTACCACGTATGTGCTGAGGGGCGACCGGTCAAGGCCATGTCATTCTCTCGGGGCCAGCAGTCCCCGATATTGAGAGTGCTCAACCTGACGGCGCGTCCGATGGTATTATTAGACCGCCAGCCGTGGCCCAACAGGCCGATACCCGAATTCATGTTGATTTCAGTGGCAATGGAGCCGTCTACCATGATTACCAGGTTGAAGGAGCCCGATGAGCCAGGGTATTAAAGAATCTTTCACCGTCACCGCCGGGACCGTTTTCTCCCACAAAGCTTTCCATGGCTCCGATGATTACCGGTAAATACTCTGGCTTAGCCCCGGCCATAACGGCGTTGATGGCAACCTTCTCAATCGTGACGGTACCCCACTTCGTGGGACATTTCCCTAAGACTTCGTCCGGGGAGCGATTAGTGCCCTTTAGCATCCACTTGACTCGCTCCTCCGTGGGAGTTACCGGGGCAAGCCATCACCCATATTATTTTCCAGAAAGAACTCGTTGAATTTCTCTAAAGCCTCGGAGTAAGTTTCCCCGGTTATTGAATATTCCGCCGGCCCGATGTCAGCCTTCTTAGGTTTGGGGGGATTAGCTTCTTCAGGCGTCAAGGGACGGGTCAGGATATCGATGATTTCTTCAATAGCCCCTTCGGCTACCGGTTGCACTCCTCCGGCGTCCTTCGCAGGTTATACCATTTATCCGAAGGTAAGGCTACCGGGCGTATTTTCGGCATTCCCCAGTCGTAGGCTGCCGACCGGGCATCGGTCATAAAGTTAGAGCTAACGAAATAGGCTCCCGGTAGGCCCCGCTTCTCTAGCTCGGCTGTGTGGTCGGAACCCCACCACATACAGGTGCCTCAGTCTCCGGACCCGAAATAAAGGCGTAGGCTGATCTGGCGACCTCGTCATAAAAGGCCGGATTCATAGCCAGGTTGACCGTGGTGGTAAATTGTTTGACGAAACTGAGGGTAGGATACCTGGATTTCAGCAAGGCCTCCACGGCATCCATAAAAGTACTGACGCCGGGTTTGGTGTTGCTAACCAAAGCGATTCTCTTACCTGCTAAATCGGGAAACCTGGCAGCCGGGGCGAACATTTTCTTGGCCTCAATATCACCTTTAGGATTCCGTAGTAATAATTCAACCTTCTGTGGACTCATCAGTTACTCCTTCACACTATATAGCATATTCATCTGTACCCGGAAGTGATATCTGCTCTCCGGGCACTTCAACCGAAATAATAGACTACTTAGCTTTCTCCATCCAGGCTTTTTCCGGGGTCCAGACTGTAAAGTGCCCCGAGGTAAGGAGCCCATGGTCATGAAGACCTTTCTGGAGAACATCTAACGTGCGCACCTGTATAGATGGGTATGATGGTGGCATCGTCATACATAATCTTGACTAATTTTTGACACAGTGATTTCTGAGTATTGTAGTCTGTCGCCACCAGAGCACTATTAAGGGTGTCCTGGTAATTGTCCGGTCTCTTCACACTGTTAAACTGGATAGAATTAGATGAGATATAGGCATCCATGGTGGCATCATAATTGGGAGATTCGGCAAACATACAAGAGACCAGAGCATTTTTCCATCCATTGGTCCTTATATCGGTATATTTTGCCGCATTCACAATATTAATTTGGGCATCGATTCCCACGGCGCTGAGATAGGCCTGTATCGACTGGACCGCATCCTTATTGTAGGTTTGCGGGTCAGGTATAATCGTGGTCGCAAACCCATTGGGATAACCCGCTTCTGCCAGCAGTTGCTTGGCTTTTTGCGGATCATAGGTGCGTCCTACGATATCTGAGTTATAAGCCATACCATTTGGTATGGTAGCCTGATAGTTGGCACTCCAATAACCATAGCCCAGAGTTTTGGCCATGGTGGCTTTGTCAATAGCATACTCTTACAGCCTGGCGCACTTTCGGATTAGCAAAGGGGGAATCAGCGTTTGCACTATCAGGAAGCAATGTGGCATACCCATTAGGCTGGTTGATGACATCATATCCCTTGGCTGCCAAATCAAAGGCTGTCTTGACATCCGCGGAGCTGATTACCTGCCCAGCTCCGGTCTGGAAAGATGCCGCACGGGTCATCGTATCCTGTATGACAGTGTCTTCTATTGCGTCAAGATAGGGTAGTCCCTTCTGCCAGTACCCGTCAAATCGGGCAAATTTGAGAGAAACATCCCGGGCAAAACTGACAAATTTAAAGGGGCCGGTACCCACCGGGTTCCACCGGGCCCAATCTATCCCTTTGGTATTGTAGGCAGTGGGTGAGACGAACACATCACTAACTGCCATTGAACCCAGAATCGAGTTCTGATATTGTTTTAAGTTTACTTTGACCGTGTAATCATCCACTACTTCTACTGAGGTAAACTGACCGGTTCCGGGCTTTTTGGCTACCATAAAAGCATCAATGTTAAATTTGGCCGCCTGGGCATTCCAATCGGTGCCATCCTGGAACTTGACGCCCTTCCTTAAATAAAATGTTATCGATTTCCCATCCGGAGCGACTTGCCAGGATTCAGCCAGGCAGGGAATATCATGTCCGGTGAGGTCTTCGTTAACCAGGACCTCGAGACAGGGCCTGACCATTGGCGTGGATGCGCCTATAGCTTCTGGCGGCCAGCCGATAGGAGCGCTGGGACCGGTTACTACGAGTATTTTTAATGTCCCGCCATACTGGGGCTGGAGTGCTGCTTGGGTGGGAGCAAGCTGGGTGCGGCACTCGACTGGGCGCCGGTAGCTGCGGCAGAGTTCGTGGTTGCCGACGGTGAAGAGCAAGCTGCAGCCAGCAATAAGGTCAACACAATTAAGATCAATGCTCCTAAATAAATGACTGGTCGTTTATTCATAATGAGACCTCCTTGTACTCCAAACTGAGTCTTTTACCGGTGTCTATGTCTTAGTAAAGACCACCTGCCGAGTCGAACACCAGGGTACCGCCGGCTAACTCCACAGTAGTGTCATATGATGCCTATATGGACGTCATATACGAAATTAATCAGCAATTATTATACCACAATAGTCAAGGGCTTATGAAATATTAATCTGGGCTGATGTATTAATTATCCGGAAGCTAAACCCTTAACAGATATCAATTTCTCTGAAACAAGATAGTATTGACACTTCGGCGAAGTCTGGCTATAGTGATAGAAATTGAAAAAATACCAAAAGGAGACAGTCCATGCCAACAGATAAAACTCAAGGCCAATCGGCTAAAGATAAGAAAATAGTGGAAGAAATTGAAAGAAAGCATGGGAAGACCCCGGCACAGCTCTTTGAGGAAAGGGATAAAAGAGTCCGGGACGCCATTGCCTTGAAGGAACCGGACAGAGTGCCGGTACTCCTGGGCGAAGGCGTGTTTGCGGCTAAGTATTCCGGACTACCGCTCTCGGCGATGTATTACGACCTGGCAGCTTTCCGTGACGCCTGTCGTAAAGCGTTCTGGATTTCGAGCCGGACCTATGCCAGGCAGGCGTGGGCGGCAATTCCGGCAAACCCTGACACTTCTGGAAACACGTCACCAGCGCTGGCCGGGAGGAAACCTGCCCCCGAATATCCCCTATCAGTTCGTAGAAGGGGAATACATGAAGGTTGAGGAATACGACCTCTTCCTGAATGATCCCTCTGACTTTACCCTGAGATACTATCTGCCGAGATTGTTCGGTGTATTGGCCCCGGTATCCAAACTTCCGCCCTTAAGGACACTTTCCAGCGGCGGGGTCCCTGCTATCGTCAGCCTGTTTGCTACCCCGGAATTCCGCAAATTGGGTGAAATATTGTATCACGCCGGTCAGGAGCAGGCTAAAGCGCTGCTGGCCGCGAAAGGAGCTGAAGAGGAAATGAACCGCCTAGGATTCCCCACCATGAGGCTCGGTAGGGGCGTAGGCGCCTCCCCCTTCGATTCCATTGCGGATAATTTAAGGGGTATGCGCGGGGCCATGCTGGATATGTACCGCTGCCCGGACAAGCTCCTGGCTGCCTGCGAAAAAATTTTGCAGTGGCGCATCGCCGGAGCCTACCCCGGCTGATACCCTGTATCCGGCAGGACCCGCCTGGTCTCACGTCCTCTCCATAAGGGCGCCGAAGGCTTCATGTCCCTGAAGCAGTTTGAAAAATTCTACTGGCCGACCTTAAAGGCCGCCGTTATCAAGGATATTGAGCTGGGCTATACTCCCCGGCTGGGCTGGCAGGGGAAAGTGGACTCCCGCCTGGAGTATTTCCTGGAGCTCCCAAAGGGAAAGTCGTTTGCTGGTTTGAGCATACCGATATGACCAAGGCCAAGGCCGTGCTGGGCAATCACATCTGCATCGCCGGCAATGTCCCTGTTTCCCTGCTTTGCTGCGGCTCGGCCCAGGACGTCGATGAGTATTGTAAAAACCTGATCAAGGTCTGTGGCAAAGGCGGCGGCTTCATGCTTACCAGCGGCGGCGCTATGGATGACGCCAAGCCGAAGAATGTGCGGGCCATGGTCGAATCGGTCAAGAAGTATCGTCCTTAAAGAGGTCTACTGGCAACATCTAATTTGGCTAGCAACTGAAGAATCCGGTCTTGTGCGAATTGCTGAGGGATTGGGCGCGCAAAGAGACCGCGGGAGAATTCGCAGAGGAGCTTCAAGAAGCGGCGATGAGCGGCGCCTTGCACATTATCATCGAAGGCGACCATTGGCGCAAGAGTTGTAACAGGTCAGTTGGGTATTGAATAAGCGCCTTGGCGCCGCCCCCTAGCAGTTCTTCCGCAGTACGAAAGCCCCATAAGGCTCCGACCGCATACATATTAGCGGCGACTGCTGTTCGCATATCTGTAGCTGAATCACCCAGATAAAGGAATTCGCCGGGATCTATCTTCATCCGCTTTGATATTAGAAGCGCTGCTGCAGGATCAGGTTTTAGCGGAATACCGGGCTGTTCTCCCCGGACAATGTCAAAATGCCAGCGCGGTATAAGTCTGAGGACCATCAGTTCTGCTGGCCTCTGGGGCTTATTGGAAAGGATGGCCATACGGGTCCCCGAAATAGTCAGAGCGTCCAGCAACTCCGGAATCCCTGGATAAGGAAGAGTGTGTTCCGCCCATCTCCTGGAATACTCTGCTTCTATCTGAGAGGCTATTTTTTCCACGGTCGGTTGATCGCGGTGGTCCTCCGGGAGCGCTCGTAAAGCCAAGGTCCTGATCCCATGGCCGACAAAATAACGGAAAGCCTCGACTTCATGCCGGGGAAAACCTTCTCCGGCCAGGACGTAATTCGCCGAGTCGGCCAAATCCCGGAGGGTATTCAAGAGTGTCCCATCTAGATCAAATAGCACCGCCCTGTATATCACGCACAATATCCTAACATATCTTTTACCCGCCGTCTAAGCTTCTCAGCCTCTTTCCACAACATCCTCAATTAATAATTGATGTTCCCAGCTATCATCAAAATCAGATTCATAGAGTCCTGCGACACCAGATGCAAGCGGCACAAAGTAATGTTTGCTGGGATGGCGGTGAATATCCTGCTTGCTATCAAATCCTTCTTATCTTCTTATTATGAATCCCTAGAGTTATACAACTCGACTGAGACCCAAGAAATTTTCCGCCAGGCTTTTACGCTCCCATTCGCTCCAAGGAATGTCAGCAAACATCGGATGCATCCCTGCAGTAGCCTTCGTTGCATGCACCTTGGATTCCCAGAGAGATATGTTCACAATGCGGTCATTGTCTTTGTCCAGCCACGCACCAATATCAACCAGCCCTTCAAATTTGCGGGCTACCTCTGATACTCTCCTGACGGCGGTCAGAATGTCATCAACATTCTGGGGTTTCGGGTACAATACTCGTATTGTCAAATATCTCTGGGTCTCAGACGCCATTATCATCCCTCCTTTACGGAATCTTCAGTATCAGTCGTTAATCGCTTGGTACGCCAACATCCAAAAATCATTAAACATATTTGGTGGGCTAGGAGATTCCCAGGCGCGAGTCTTCGCCGACAGGCAGAACGATGTGCATGAGCTTGTTTTCGTCTTTCTTCGGGGATAGCCATACCTGGGACCGGCATGTCCTTAAACCGGGTAATAGAACTTAAAAGCCTCTTCCGCATTACCGGCAAAGTTCAGATAGGTGTTTAGTTTCATGGATGTTCCTCCTTTATTTCAATGATTTAGCTTTCTTATCATCCCACGGTTTTTTTATTTCTTGTCTCATAAATGGCTGCAGCATACTAACCCGATTGCCTTCCGTATCCATGTACGAGACGTACTGCCCAATACCGGGAATCTCTATCGGATCTCCAAGGACCTTTCCGCCCGCGTCGCTGACTTTCCTCATCGCCTCCGTGATGTCATCAACTGCAATGACTACTGAGGGATACTGGGCAGGCCAATCGGGTTTCCGAGGAAAGAAGCCGCCGTGATGGCTCCCGGGGTTTTTATCATCCTGTTCTCATCAGTTTCGGTCGTTGTAGCGGTTACATAATCTCCCATCTCCTGGCCCTGCTTCTGCATCTGCCAACCAAAGGCCTGCGTGTAAAACCTTACCAGCCGGTCCGGGTCCTCATACGGCATTTCGAAATGTACCACTGGATCCATCTTTGTCATTCTGCATTTCTCCTTTGCCTTCTTTTTACCTAAACTCCCTTGTAGGCTTTCTTCAATTCGCCAATATCGAATTTCTTCATCTTCAGAAAAGCATTGGTCACACGTTCCACCCTTTCTTTATCCGGGTCTTGCAGCATCTCACTCAGAACCGTAGGGGCAACTTGCCAGGAAACACCGAACTTGTCCTTGAGCCAGCCGCAAACGCCTTCCTGCCCTCCATCTGCCGTGAGCTTCCCCCAGTAGTGGTCGATTTCTTTTTGGGTCCGGCATTCAATCATAAGCGAAATAGCTTCGTTAAAGGTAAAATTATGCTCCCGGGCGCTGTCCATGGCCGCGAACTGCTGACCCTCCAGCGTGAAGCCGGCATGCCTTACTGTTCCCTCTTTATCGGCTTCCTCGCCTTTGCCATAGCGCATAGTATGGTCAATGGCCGAATTGTGGAAGACAGTGGTGTAAAGATTGACCGCCTCTTCGGCTTTCCCGCACTGCTTACCGACAAACATAAGCGTCGGAGTGATCTTCTGTTTGACTTCGCGATCTCTCACGAACATGATCTGCCACGACAGACCGTACTTGTCCTGGACCCATCCATATCTTTCGCTGAAGGGATAGTGCCAAGTTCCATCAGGGAGGACCGCCCCTAGACAGTTTCTCCCAAATGGCATCGACTTCATCTTTATGCTTGCAGGCCACAAGAAATGAAATAGATGGATTGAATTTAAGATAGGGCCGCCGTTTAATCCCGATAAATCTCATCCCCTCAATCTCAAATTCAACGGTCATTACCGTGCCCTCCGGCAAGGCCGTGAATTTCAAAACCTGCTTTGCTCGCCCGGGTTATATTGCCAACTCTGGAATTCTGAAAATGGAAGCATAGAAATTGGCCGCTTCTTCTGCCTGGCGGTCGAACCACAGACTCGGCGTTATTTTATGTTTCATTGTTTTTCTCTCCTCGTATTACCTATATATCAAGCAGGGATACTCTATGTAACTAAAATACGATCAGGCAATTCAAGGCAGTCAGTTAGATTACAGATAGCAACCTCAATCATCGGTCTTCGTTAAAGATTGATAATATAGATAATTGTCGCGTCCCAATTTCTTGACCACATACATGGCCGTATCAGCATGTTTTATGAGCGTTTCCAGATTTTCTCCGTCTTAGGATAGACTGCGATTCCAAGACTAACCGTAATCTTTTTGGTTAAGCCAGACACGTTAAATGGCTTCCTTAAAACACCAAGTATCCTTTGGGCAACCTCTTCGGCCGATTCTTTCAAGCCCATCTCGGGGATTAAAACGGAAAATTCATCGCCTCCCATGCGACATATAGATCGGTCTGGCGTAGAATACCTGCGAGCCGGCAACCAACTCCTTTCAATATTTGGTCACCTGCTTCATGTCCCAGGTTGTCATTAATGTCTTTGAAATTATCCAGGTCAAGCATCATTAGAGTTGTTTTTTGTTTATAACGATTGCTTGCGGCTATGGCCATATTAAACCTATCACTGAACAATGTGCGGTTAGGTAAACCGGTGAGAGAATCATGATAAGCCAATTTCTTGATGGTATCTTCCGCTCTTTTGCGTTCGATAGCATAGCGTAAAGATCGCACTAATAAATTGCCGTCAGTTTGCCCTTTGATGAGGTAATCTTGAGCCCCTTCCCGTATTGCTTTGCGCGAGTCCTCTTCATCTTCGAAACCCGAATAAATTACCACAGGGATATCCGGTACTTGATGATTTAAGTTGAGGAAAGTTTCAACGCCCAGGCTATCCGGCAAATTAAGATCTAATAATATAACGTCCACTCTTGCCTCAATAGCACTCTGGATCCCTGCTGACAGAGTGTCGGCGGAGTTAACATGAAAACGGGTGTAGCTGGTCTTTTCCAACATACGTTTCGTTAGTATCAGATCTGAAGGGTTATCTTCAATTATGAGAACCTCAGTAGGTTTTCCAGACTTTTGAACATCCATCAGATGCCTCGATGCTCCTCATTTGGGGTCTGCGCAATAGAACGATAACCTTTGGGTGACATGAGTCAGTCATATTAAATTACAAATAAAACAAGCATGATTACTTAACTATATTATAACTCACCTC
>CAWAOD010000018.1:0-204209 GCA_963783575.1 uncultured Spirochaetota bacterium
CATTGCTTGAGGTTTATAGATATCTATCTCACCTTCTTTCAATGTAGGAATAGCCTTTTTCCACATACTTGTATATCCATAACGATACCTGACCCTTTTCATTTTAGGACAGGTAAGAATAATGTTGACTTTATCCACTTTTACTTTGTAAAGCGATTCCACAGCTTTTTTAACTTCAATTTTATTTGAGTCCATGGCAACATTAAAGAAATACTTTTTAACCGGCTTCATTGAGCTTGCTTTTTCGGTAATTATTGGAGTTAATAATATTTTATTTAAATCTTTCATTTTATATCTCCATTATAAATATAATTGATGAAATTTCTCATCTAATTTTAAAGCGGCTTTTTCAGAGATAAGAATTCTGTCTGCATAAACCAGAGAAAGCAAATCAATATTATCGGAGTATAATAATTTGATATTTGGCAAGTTACGTGAAGCCAACACCATTGATTTATTATATTCGAATAAAATAATAACAATTTTCTCATTTTTATTTTCTATATAGTCTTTAAATGCCTTTACAAATTCTTTTGTTTTAGCTGTAGAAAACTCAAAATCTTTGAATATCTTAATCCTTTCCATTTCGGAAAGCCTGCTGAATACTGTTAGAATTGACTTTATTTTCTGCTTTTTATTTACATCCTTTGCAAAATCCCTGGGTTTAGGCCCAAAAGTAACACCACCACCTCTCCATAATGGAGATCGTGTTGATCCTGCCCTTGCCCTGCCCAAGCCTTTCTGTCTCCAGGGCTTTTTACCACCACCCGATACTTCAGACTTGGTTAAAGTAAAAGCATTACCCTCTCTTTCATGTGAAAGCATTGCAACCACAGTCTGATACAAGGATGCATCGGACTTCTTACCGAAAATTGAATTCAATTCTATCTCATTGATCTTTGATTGACCTTCATATACATCCATTTTCATAAGTCAAATTACCCCTTTATTGCATCTCTGATAAAAACATAAGAATTCTTAGCTCCTGGTATGGAGCCCTTGATAAACATCAACTTTTTTTCTTTATCTATCCTGACCAACTTCTGTCCTAAAATACAAACCCTGGAATTGCCGTAATGACCTGGCATTTTTTGACCTTTCCAGACCTTTGCCGGATATGTATGTCCGCCGATCGAACCTGGGCGCCTGTGCCAGTGTTTCGCGCCATGTCCTCCCGGGCCGCCTGCGAATCCATGCCTTTTCATAACTCCGGTAAAACCTCTTCCTTTCATTATGCCTATAACGTCAACCTTCTTGATATTATCAAAAAGGCTCAAATATTTTTCTTCTTCATATATTGAAGTATCATCAACTTTGACTTCTTTGATATATTTCGGATTATTGAATTTATTATAATCATAACCAAGAATGGCGGCATTGTAACCATCTTTATCAACAGTTCTCTTACCGAGAAGATTTATATTTGAAAAATCGACAACTGTGACTCCAACCAGACCCTCTTTCACATAAACCTGAGTCATGCCGAATTTCTTACCAATTATTCCCACTTTTTTAGCATTCATTGTCCATCCACCTAACTTAGAATATTACTGCTTAATTTCCACTTCAACGCCAGCAGGAAGCTGTAATTCCATCAAGGCATTAACCAGATCTGAACTCGGATCATGGATATCAATCAGCCTTTTATGTATCCTCATCTCAAACTGTTCCCTGGCGTCTTTATTGACATGAGGTGATGTTAATACCGTATACTTCTTAAATTGAGTAGGTAAAGGGATAGGGCCAGAAACCCTACCGCCTTTACTCTTAACAGACTCAACTATAGAAATTGCCGATTTATCTATTAAACTGACATCATAGGCTTTGAGCCTAACTCTAATTCTACTCACATTAAAACCTCTTACTTAATCATCAATTTATTCAATAATCTGAGTCACAGAACCTGCACCGATTGTTTTTCCACCTTCACGTATAGCAAAACGTAATCCCTTTTCAAGAGCAACATTCACAATCAACTCGATCGTCATATTCACGTGATCCCCTGGCATAACCATATCTGCACCCTCAATCTCCGCAAGATTTCCTGTTACATCTGCAGTCTTGATATAAAATTGAGGCCTATACCCAACATGGAACGGAGTCTTACGTCCGCCTTCTTCCGGTTTGAGAACATAAACTTCTGCTTTAAATTTTTTATGAGGGGTAATCGAACCTGGCTTCGCAAGGATCATACCTCTCCGGATAGCATCCTTTTCAACACCTCTTAAAAGAAGCCCGACATTATCGCCTGCCTGGCCGTCATCAAGAAGCTTTCTGAACATTTCAACACCGGTAACAACACTTTTTGCTGTTTCTTTATACCCGATTATTTCAACGTCTTCGCCGACTTTTATTTTGCCTCTTTCAATCCTTCCTGTAGCCACCGTTCCCCTTCCTGTGATTGAAAAGATATCTTCAATCGGCATCATAAACGGCTTATCCAATTCCCTGACAGGATCTTTAAAAAAGCTGTCCATAGCGTCACATAATTCCTTTATGCATTTATATTCAGGCGCATTCGGATCAGTAGAAGTCGATTCGGCAGCTAAAAGCGCAGAACCGCGGATAACAGGAGTATCATCGCCGGGGAATTTGTAGAACGTAAGCAATTCCCTTATGTCCATTTCTACTAAGTCAATAAGTTCTTTATCTGCTTCGGAAACCTGGTCTACTTTATTAATGAATACTATAATGGAAGGTACTTCCACCTGCCTTGCAAGAAGCACATGCTCCCTTGTTTGAGGCATAACACCATCGGTTGCCGCAACAACAAGGACTGCGCCATCCATCTGGGCCGCGCCGGTGATCATGTTCTTTATATAATCGGCGTGACCGGGACAGTCAACGTGAGCATAGTGTCTTTTATCGGTAGTATATTCAACGTGCGCTGTATTAATAGTAATTCCTCTTGCCTTTTCTTCGGGAGCGTTGTCAATTTCATCATATTTTTTGACTTTAGCTTTTCCTGTAAAAGACAAGTACTTTGTAATATCTGCTGTTAATGTTGTTTTACCATGATCAATATGTCCAATCGTGCCCACATTCATATGGGGCTTATTTCTCTCAAATTTACCCTCAGCCATACTATTACCTCCTAACTGATTATTATATTATAATCTATTCGGCTTTCAATATACTTTCCAGCATATTCTTTGGGACTTCCGCATAATGATCAAAAAAAATCACATAAGTACCCCGGCCCTGAGTGATTGACCTCAACACCGTCGCATAACCGAACATTTCACCTAGAGGAACGTGGCCTGTTATCAACCGCGCGTTTCCTTTAGGTTCCATACCGTTTATCTTCGCTCTTCTTGAGGAAAGATCACCTATTACATCTCCAAGATAATCTTCAGGTACCATAACATCGACTTTCATAATCGGTTCAAGAAGAATCGGATCAGCTCCGCTCATTGCATCTTTAAATGCTTTCGAAGCTGCAATTTTAAATGCCATTTCAGAGGAATCAACCTCATGATACGAGCCGTCGATCAGAGTCGCTTTTACATCGACAACCGGGAAACCACCGATTACACCGCTACTGATCGCTTCTTCCAAACCTTTTTGGACGGCTGGGATATATTTTTCGGAATCCTTCCTCCAACCACTTTATCAACGAACTCAAAGCCTTTACCGGATTCCATCGGCTCAAGCTGAATTATCACATGTCCGTATTGCCCGCGTCCGCCGCTCTGCCGGACATACTTTCCTTCAACTTTATGAGCTTTTTTAATAGTTTCACGGTAAGCGACCTGCGGTTTCCCAACATTCGCCTGTACCTTAAATTCGCGAACCATCCTGTCCACGATTATTTCAAGATGAAGCTCCCCCATTCCATAGATCAGGGTCTGTCCGGTTTCATCATCAGTTCTGACGCGGAAGGTTGGGTCTTCTTCCTGTAGTTTTCTTAAAACTTCCGACATTT
This sequence comes from uncultured Spirochaetota bacterium, assembly GCA_963783575.1. GTDB lineage: Bacteria > Spirochaetota > Brevinematia > Brevinematales > JAOACQ01 > CAWEAK01. The sequence goes on from CAWAOD010000018.1 coordinate 3,926, forward strand.
TATCAATATCTTCCTTTGTTTTTGGCTCAATTGCAACTGAAATTACCGGTTCCGGGAAATCTATGGCTTCGAGTAGAATCGGCCTTGATTCATCGCTGATGCTGTCGCCTGTTACCGTATCTTTAAACCCAATTACGGCAACAATATCACCGGCCGAAATGGAATCAATCTCTTCTCTTTTATTCGCATGCATCCTGAGGAGTCTAGCAACTCTTTCCTTTTGCTTTTTATTTACATTATAAATATAACTTCCTTTTTCAAGAGTTCCTGAATATACTCTGACAAAAACCAATTTACCAACATAAGGATCGACCATAACCTTAAATGCTATCCCAGAAAACGGATCATTTGCATTTGGGCGGCATATCTCTTCTTTATTTGTTAAGGTATTTATCCCTTTTGCAGAATGTATATCAAGCGGAGACGGTAAATAATCCAATATCGCATCAAGAAGGAACTGCATGCATTTATTCTTCAATGCACTTCCGCAAACAACCGGAAACAACATAGTTTCATTTGTCATTTTACGAAGCCCTTTCTTGATATCTTCGATGGATAATTCCTTACCTTCAAGATATTTCTCCATCAAATCATCATTACCATCACAAATATTATCTATCAATGAAACTCTTAATTCTTCCACCTTATTTTTTAAATCTTCAGGAACCGGCACTTCATTAAAATTAAAACCTTCAGAATCATCATTTGGCCAGATGTAAGCCTTCCTCGCTATTATATCAACCAGCCCCATAAAACTGCTTTCAGCGCCGATCGGAATCTGGATCGGTACCGCTTTCACACCCAATTTCTTCCACATAGATTCGACGGATTTAAGAAAATCAGCTCCAATTTTATCCATTTTATTGATAAAAGCGATTCTTGGAACATTATATTTATCAGCCTGTCTCCATACTGTTTCAGACTGCGGTTCCACACCTTCTCCGCCATCAAACACCGCAACAGCCCCATCAAGAACTCTTAATGATCTCTCAACCTCTGCAGTAAAATCAACATGCCCTGGAGTATCAATTAAATTTATCTTATAATCTTTCCAAAAACAAGTAGTAGCGGCGCTTGTAATAGTAATTCCTCTTTCCTTTTCCTGTATCCATCCAGTCCATTTCTGCTGCACCTTCATGGACTTCGCCTATCTTATGCGTTTTACCTGTATAATATAAAATCCTTTCGCTTGCCGTAGTTTTTCCTGCATCAATATGTGCGGCTATACCGATGTTTCTCACTCTTTCCAGCGGATGCAGTTTCTCAGTTGCCATATTCTCCCCTTTAAATTACCACTTATAATGAGCAAAAGCCTTATTGGCTTCGGCCATTTTAATCGTATCTATTTTTTTCTTTATACATTAACCTGTATTATTGTATGCATCTAAAAGCTCCTTACCAAGCTTCTCTATCATGGGAATGCTCTTTTCTATCTCTTGATAGATTGACAAGCCAGCGTAAAGACAATGAATTCTGTCTTTCCGGCCTAACTTCGACAGGTACCTGGTATGTAGCGCCTCCCACTCTTCTGGATCTGACTTCCACAGGCGGTTTAATATTAGCCATTGCCTTATCAAAACAAATAATTTCAGTATCTCCCGTTTTTTGCGCTAAAAATTCCATAGCGCCGTAAACAATCTCTGTAGCCGTGTTCTTTTTCCCGTCAAGCATTATCCTGTTTATCAATTTCTGAACCATAAGACTTTTATACTTTCTATCGGGCGATACTCTATCTCTTGCAATCTTATTTCCTTTCCTGGGCATAATTAAAACCTCTTATTTTTAAGATTTAACTCTTTTAGCGCCGTATTTGGAGCGGCTTGATTTTCTCTTTTCAACACCCATAGAATCCAGTGTTCCCCTAATAATATGGTATCGAACACCGGGAAGGTCTTTAACTCTTCCACCCCTGATTAGCACAACCGAGTGTTCCTGAAGATTGTGCCCGATTCCCGGAATATAAGCCGTTACTTCTATCCCATGCACCAGCCTGACCCTGGCAATTTTTCTTAGAGCAGAATTCGGTTTTTTCGGCGTCATAGTAGTAACCCTGACGCACACTCCCCTCTTTTGGGGATTTGACTGCAAAGCCGGAGATTTACTTTTATATTTAACCAATTCCCTTCCTTTTCTCACGAGCTGGCTAATCGTAGGCATAATAATCAACCCCTTATTAGTATTATTTTTTATTCCTCGCTTTTTAATGTTGGAACAATAAAATTAACGAGAAATGATACCGGAACTCAGCGACACAAATAACTTTGCAAAATATCTTTTGCATAACTTATTTTGACATCATTGCTGATTAAAGCCGCGTTTGTCTATTCGGTTTACTTACTTCTTTTATTTGAACCAATTATACTTTAAATACCATCTAAATCAGCAGACTCTTTTACCTTTTAAAGTATGAGTTTATTAAAGCGGCACATATTATAAAAAACAAAACTTAACATGTCAAATTTTTATGAAATCATAGTATTTTTTGAAGCTCAACCTCGGAAACATACCAGAATATCATATGATTTTATGGAAATAATTCTTTTAGCTAAACTTTTTATCCGGTAGTCTTGATCTTAATAGTTTGATAATTCTTTATACCTGTACCGGCCGGTATCAATTGCCCAATAACAATATTCTCTTTAAGGCCTTCAAGCTTATCTTTGGCGCTCTTCAAAGCAGCACTGGACAATACCCTCGGAGTTTCCTGGAATGAAGCCGCAGATAGGAAACTCTCTGTAAAAAGTGATGCCTTAGTCAATCCCATCAATATCGGTCTTGCTTTAGCAGGTTGTCCGCCTTGATTGATTATGTTCTCATTTTCCTTATAGAATTTTATCTTATCTACATTTTGGCCTGAAATGAATTCTGTGTCACCGGGATTAACAACCTCAACCTTTTTCAACATTTGCCTGATTATTACGCTAATATGTTTTTCATTTATATCCACACCCTGTAGCCTGTAAACTGATAATATTTCCGCAAGTAAAAATTCATTCACTTTCGTATAGCCGAGGACCTTTAAAATATCATGTGAACTTGTAACACCGTCGCATAATGGTTCACCAGCCTGCACTTTATCTCCGATCCTCACGAAAATATTCTTACCGGTCGGAATGATATGCGAAAAGCTCAAACCGTTTGACGCCTTAACCCAGACAATATATTTCCCTTTTTTCTGTTCTATGTTTTCAACAAAACCATTTACCTTTGAAATAACAGAAATATTCTTCGGTTTTCTCGATTCGAATAGTTCGGTAACCCTGGGAAGACCTCCGATGATATCTTTTGTCCGTCTTTTAGCAACGGGCCTTCTTGCCACGATGTCGCCGGGAGTAACCTTACCGCCCTCCGGTACAACCAGTGAAGTTCCATGAACAAGAACAAACCTTTCAAGTTCCTCTTTATTCTCGTTATATATAACAAGAATATTTTTGTTCTTTTCCTCATTACCATCCTGGTTTTCAACAGCAAATCCGACATATCCTTCATGTTCACTTATAAATACCTCATTGTAAGGATCAAAATCGGCTATTTTTTCGCCTTTTTTTACCACCTGCCCCTGCTTAACATAAACAAAGGAACCTATTCTAACAGGATAATCATTGATGCTTCCTTCCAAAATATAAACATCTGTACCCACAGCACTAACAAAAATCTTTTTCCCAAATTTTATCTCTGTGCCGTCTTTTAATTTCATAACTGGTTTTTCACTGAGGAATTCCTTACCATTAATTTCCTTTACTGTATTCTTTCCCTCAATTTCATTAGTCTTGAAATGATTGAGTACTTTCCTGACTTTAATATAGGATTTCCTTGGAACAGTCATCTGAACTTTGCCTTCAACTTCTTTTGAAATCAAATTTTCAGGTAAAGCAACAATATAAGCGTCATATGTCAGTTTCAATTCATTCTCTTCAAGTTGAGTCGCCGCTGTTCCCCCGATATGGAATGTTCTCATTGTAAGCTGAGTACCCGGCTGTCCGATTGATTCGGCTGCGATAATACCGACAGCCTCTCCTATATTTACTAGATATCTGGATGATAGATCCCATCCATAGCATTTTCCACATACCCCATGGATCGATTCGCAGGTTAATACGCTTCTGATTTTTACGGTCTCAATCCCCGAATCTTCAATTAATTTAGTCTTTTCTTCATCTAGCAATTCGTTTGCCATTACCAATAAATTCCCGTTTCTGGGATCATATATATTTGATACGGAGACATGACCCAAAAGCCTGTCACGTAATGGTTTAATTACTTCATCACCTTCCTTAATCGAACTGATGTCTATTCCTTTAACAGTTCCGCAATCTTCCTCGGTTATAACAACATCCTGTGAAATATCAACTAATTTTCTAGTTAGATATCCGGCATCGGCAGTTTTTAAAGCCGTGTCTGCAAGACCTTTTCTGGCACCATGGCTTGAGATAAAATACTCCAATACCGACAAACCTTCTTTAAAATTCGACTTAATTGCAAGTTCAATAATTTCTCCGGATGGCTTGGCCATTAATCCCCTCATTCCGGCAAGCTGCCTGATCTGTTCACGGCTTCCTCTTGCTCCTGAATCCATCATTACATACAGGGGATTGAACCCTTCCATGCTATCCTTTAATTTTGTTTCTACGAGCTTTTTAATTTTTTCATTAGCACTTGCCCAGAGATCTATCACCTGGTTATATTTTTCATCATGAGTAATCAAGCCTTTTCTTGCGTTTTCTTCTGTCTTTTCAACCTCTTTTTCCGTCTTTTCGACAATATCATATTTCTCTTCAGGTATTTCAACATCAGCAAGAGATATTGTGACACCGTAAATGGTCGAGTATTTATAACCAATGCTCTTCAGGTCATCCACCAATTTGGCAGTTTCCAAGATTCCGAATATTTTATAGCAATAAGCTATAAGGTTCTCAATCTTTTTGCTTGTCATCGTATCATTGATGAATCCCAATGCCTCCGGTATAATCTCGTTGAAAATCACCCTGCCGTAGGTTGTTTCGACCCATGAACCGTTAATCTTGTATTTTATTCTATTATTATATGTAGCCAGGTTTGCATCAATTGCCATAAGAATTTCATTCAGATTATCAAAATGCTTCCAGACCTTCGGAACTACCGAATCCGGTTTGGTCAGATAGTAGATACCCAGAACCATATCCTGAGTGGGATATACTATAGGTTTTCCATTAGCGGGATTTAAAAGATTTCTGGATGAAAGCATGAGCATCCAGGCCTCAATCTGGGCTTCAGGCGTCAAAGGCACATGTACTGCCATCTGGTCGCCGTCAAAGTCAGCATTATATGCATGGCAGACTAATGGATGCAGTTGTATTGCTTTTTCTTCAATTAGAATCGGTTCAAAAGCCTGGATGCCAAGTCTATGTAAAGTCGGTGCGCGGTTTAAAAGAACCGGGTGGTCTTTCACAACATTCTCGAGTATTCCCCAAACCAGTTCATGCTCTGTTTCGATCATTCTTTTCGCTGCTTTGATATTATGGGCATAGCCCTGCTCAACAAGGCCTCTCATTACAAAAGGTTTAAATAATTCAAGCGCCATCAATTTAGGAAGTCCGCACTGATGAAGTTTTAAATTCGGTCCTACTATTATAACAGAACGCCCAGAATAATCCACTCGTTTCCCAAGTAGATTCTGTCTGAACCTTCCCTGTTTTCCCTTCAATATATCCGATAAAGATTTTAAAGGCCTGTCGCCGTTTCCGGTAACCGGATGCGATCGTCTTGAGTTGTCAAACAATGAATCTACCGCGTCCTGTACCATTCTCATCTCGTTTTTAATAATGATATCAGGGGCATTAACCGATTTAAGCTTTCTTAAACGATTATTTCTGTTGATGAGCCTTCTATACAAATCATTAATATCGGAAGTGGCAAACCGGCCTCCGTCAAGCGGCACCATAGGCCGTAAATCCGGTGGAATTACGGGAATTATGTCTAAAATAGCCCATTCCGGCTTGTTATTTGATTTTCTTATTTCCTCAGCCAACTCAAGTCTTTTCAATACTTTTTTATCAACCTTGACTTTGCTGTCTACATGCCTTCTCAGAGAATCAATAAGTGTGTCTATATCAAGATTTTTGAGTATTTTCTTTATGGCTATCGCCCCGGTATCAGCAGTAAAGGCTTCTTTATATTTTTCTCTATATTCTTCGAATTCCTCATCAGTTAGAACCTGGTTTTGAATGAGATCAGTCTCACCCGGATCAATCACAATATATTTCTCAAAATATAATATGCTCTGAATATCGGAAGGAGCAACATCAAGCAACAATGCTATTTTGCTCGGGACAATGCGGTAATACCATATATGAGCAACCGGAGCCGCAAGCTCTATATGCCCAGTCCTGTATCTTCTAACTTTAGCTTCGGTAACTTCCACACCACATTTATCACAAACAATACCTTTATAACGAATCGAACGGAATTTACCGCAGGAACATTCATAATCCTTCGTCGGACCGAATATCCGCTCGCAGAACAGGCCGTCCCTTTCAGGCCGAAGCGTTCTGTAATTTATGGTTTCAGGTTTTTTAACCTCGCCATAAGAAAGATTTTTTATTAAATCGGATGAAGCGAGTTGTATGGAAATCGATCCAAAACTGACCACAGCCTTCATAAATTGTCTCCTTTTTTTAGTCTGTCAGTCATATTAGTCTGCCAGTCGTCAGCCAAAAGAAATAAATAACGACCGAATTTTAACATTCAGCATTACTTTTTGACCAACTGACTGCTGGCTAGTAGGCTAAATTAAATGCAATTTCATGTCTATCAATTCTTTTTCCTTATCATTTAGCGGAACCCTCTTACCGCTCTTATCGTAAACCTGAATATCCAGCGCAAGACCCCTAAGTTCCTGGACAAGGACATTAAAGGATTCCGGAATTCCGGGTGAAGTGGCATACTTGCCCTTGATTATACCTTCGTAAATCCTGACCCTTCCTTCAGTGTCGTCTGATTTTATTGTAAGCATTTCCTGGAGAAGGTTCGCGGCACCGTAAGCTTCAAGCGCCCAGACTTCCATTTCCCCGAGCCTCTGGCCTCCGAAATTAGCCTTTCCTCTTAAGGGCTGCTGAGTTACAAGGGAATATGGTCCGACCGACCGGGCATGAATCTTATCATCCACCATATGATGAAGCTTCATTATATACATAACCCCGACAAAGACAGACTTTTCAAAAAAGTTCCCGGTTTTACCGTCCCTGAGCAGGAACTTCCCGTTTTTCTGCAGTTTAACCCTTTCAAAATATTCAAGAATACCGCTTTCGGATTCACCGTTAGGCTTTCTTTCTTCAAGCAATTCCTTTTTAATTTTGTCATTAGCCTTGTCTATTTCCTTTTCAATTTCTTCAAGGGTTGCGCCTTCAAAAACCGGACATTCGTAATAAACCCCGAGTTTCCATCCAGCCAGCCCAAGCAGGCTGTCGAAAAGCTGTCCAAGATTCATACGGCTGGGAACGCCGAGAGGATTCAAAACAATATCAACGGGAGTCCCATCGGGAAGGAAAGGCATATCTTCCTCTGCCATTACTCTCGATATTACACCCTTGTTACCATGACGGCCAGCGATTTTATCGCCGGGTTTTATTTTTCTCTTTTTAGCTATATATACCTTAACAAGCTTCAAAACTCCCGGAGAAAGTTCATCACCGCTCTCGGCGCTGAATACCTTCACATCAACTACTACACCGCCTTCACCATGGGGTACTCTTAAAGAAGTATCCCGTACATCTTTGGCTTTCTCGCCAAAAATCGCATGAAGAAGCCTGAATTCAGGGGTTTCTGTAGGTTCACCTTTGGGAGTAACCTTACCGACAAGAATATCTCCCGGTTTGACGTAAGCGCCAACCCTTATGATGCCGCTTTCATCGAGGTTTTTAAGGGCATCCTCACCAACATTAGGGATTTCCGAAGTAATTTCTTCGCTCCCTAATTTTGTTTCCAGGGCTTTGCACTCAAAGACCGTTGTATACACCGAAGTAAAATCATCATTTTTCAGGAGTTTTTCGCTGATAAGAACGGCATCCTCATAGTTATAACCGTTCCAGGGCATAAACGCGACAAGAATATTTTTCCCGAGAGCCAGTTCGCCTTTGTCGCTTGCAAAACCGTCGGCCAGTAAATCTCCCGGTTTAATTTTATCGCCTTCATTAACAATCGGCTTCTGATTAAAACTGGTATCCTGATTTGTCCTTCTGAATTTTACCAGATCATATACTTCGGCTGATTTCATATTTTCACCGACAGTAACAGATTTTGAATCCACTTTGAGGACTTTTCCGGTTGTTTCACTTAAAACAACGGCTCTCGAATCCCTGGCAACATATTTTTCCATTCCGGTACCGACTATCGGTGATTCGGAATGAAGAAGCGGAACAGCCTGCCTCTGCATGTTTGAACCCATCAGAGCCCTGTTAGCATCATCATGCTCGATAAAAGGAATGATCGACGCGGAAACAGAAAGTATCTGCTTTGGAGAAACATCCATCAGCTGTATTTTATCGCTCGGCGCAAGCTCAAATTCACCTTTATATCTTGCCTGAACGAAATCCTCTATTATTTCGCCCTTTTCATTGAGCATTGCGTTTGCCTGAGCAATGTAAAAATTTTCTTCCGTTGTAGCCGATAAATATCTGATCTCATCAATTATTTTTCTATTTTTAACAACCACATAAGGCGTTTCAAGAAATCCATAATTATTGACGGTTGCATATGTTGCAAGTGAAACAATAAGACCGATGTTCGGTCCTTCCGGTGTTTCAATCGGGCAAACCCTACCGTAATGCGTATTATGAACGTCCCTGACTTCAAATCCGGCCCTGTCCCTTGATAAACCGCCGGGGCCAAGAGCTGAAAGCCTTCTTTTATGGGTCAGTTCAGATATCGGGTTTGTTTGATCCATAAACTGTGAAAGCTGGCTCATTCCGAAGAAATCATTCAATGCCGAAACGATTGGTTTTATAGCAATGATATTCTGCGGGGTTAAATCCTCAATTTCCCTTGATGAGAGCTTTTCATGGATTGATTTTTCAACCTTTGTAAAAGCAGAGATTAACTGATTCACAATCAATTCGTTGACATTCCTGACCCTCCGGTTCCCGAGATGATCGACATCGTCAAGGTTTGCCTGCTTATTATAAACCTTTATCAAATACTGGAGTGTCCTTGAGATATCATCAAAAGAAAGCGTCTTCTGTTCAATCAGTGCGTCCTGCTCCTCCTGAGACAGGTCGGGATATAATTTCAACACAAGCTTATACCGGCCGACTTCGCCGAGATCATACATTTTCGGACTGAAAAACATATTATGAAGTTCTTTTACTATGCTTTCCAGAGGAGCAGCTTCACCGGGATGAAGAATGCTGTAAATTTTCTTTATCGCTTTATTAACGGTGTCTTTTGTATCATCTTTTTCCAGCGTATTTATAAGCGGTTTATTCTCAACAACAGACTTCGGATCGATGATCTTGATTATTGTTTTCCCTTTCTGATAAAGCTGGTTGATGCTGTTAGGAAAAAGCTTTTCTACCGCTCCGGCTATTATATTATTTTCATCATCAAGAACATCTTCGGCGACATATTTACCAACAAGCCTTGAAATGGCCTCATCTTTATCGATCCTGGAAAGGTCTATCTTTCTGACTTTGAAGAAATTGTTGATAATATCTGCAGTTGTCATCTCTAGCGCACGCAGGAACATTGTCACCAGGACTTTCCTTCGTGAGTCAATCCTCACATACATCAGGTCTTTTTTTGTATCAATAATAAATTCCAGCCAGGAACCTTTTTCAGGCACAATCTTTGAAGAAAATTCCTTGTTCTTGTAGCTGAAGAGAACACCGGGAGATTTATAAATCTGGTTCACAACCACCCTTTCGGCCCCGTTAAAAATAAAGGTTCCCCTTTTTGTCATAAGCGGAAAATCACCTATATATATATCTTTTTCTTTTATTTCCCCAGTTTTTCTATCTATTAAACGGAATATAGCTTTAACTGGAACGCTGAAGGTCAGATTTTTATCGAAACACTCGTCTTCACTATATTTACAGTTACCAACTTCATAACCGACATATTCGATTATTATTTCGCCGTTTGCACCTTCGATCGGGAAAAAACTACGGAAAACATATTCCAGGCCTTTTTTCTCCCTCTCTTTCGGTTGTTTATCCATTTGTAGAAAATCTTTAAATGATCGCAACTGAATGTCCAATAAATCCGGAAGAGGCGCCCTGTCCCTATGATTCGCAAAGCTTATCCTACTTTGTTCTATTGACATACCTTACTCCAAAATAAATAATAATAAAATAAGCACAACTTCCCCCTTCCGCTTATGAAGGGGGAAGACTAGTCGATTTCAACTTTGTTTTCAAAAAATGAGAGATGAATCAAATAAGAAAAGAAAAATTTATTTAACTTCAACGATTGCTCCGGCATCTTCCAGTTCTTTTTTGAGCTTATCTGCGTCCGCTTTAGAGATATTCTCTTTTACTGGAGTTTTCCCTGCACTTTCAGCAAGATCTTTAGCCTCTTTTAGCGCTAATCCGGTAGCATTTCTGACCACTTTAATCACTTCAATCTTTTTAGCGCCGGCATCCTTTATAAACACAGAAACCGTTGAAGGTTCTTCAGCAGCGGCCGGAGCAGCAGCAGCAACTGGTGCGGCCATCGCCACAGGTGCAGCAGCTTTTACATCAAATTTCTCTTCCAGAGCTTTTCTAAGTTCGTTTAACTCTAATACCGTCATATTAGAAATCAAATCAATAATCTGCTCAATCTTATTCTCAGCCATATATTCACTCCTTACGTAATTTTATAATAATAATATATACTTTAATCCTGTTTCTTTTTTTCAAGTGCTTCAATTGTACCGACAAATGCCGTCATTACTCCATTTAAAGTTCCGATAAAACTTGAGATAACAGAATTTATGCCGCCGGCAACCATTGATAAAAGTTCTTTTCTGGAAGGCATCTTTGACATCGCTATAACGCCATCTTTATTAAAAGCCTGTCCATCGATATACCCGGCTTTCAAACTGAACTTATTATGATCTTTTGAATAATCGACAAGAACTTTTAATATTTTCAGGATATCTTCTTTAGAAGAAAAAACAATCGTATTTTCTTTTAAATATTGATCCATTCCATTCATATTGGATGCTTCAAATGCCTTTTCAAGTAAGGTATTTTTAATAACTTTTGCCGAACCGCCTTCTTTCAATACTTTCTTGCGAAGCGATTCAAGTTCTGATACAGTCAAACCCTTAAAATCAGCCAGAACTAAACCATTCGATCCTATCAGGTTATCTTTTATTTTTTCTACCATTTGTATTTTTTCCTGTTTTGGCATAAAAACCTTCCTCATATTTCTTGCTAATCATACCCATAACCACATTATTCATAAACTAAAAATTAAACAATCTTACAGATTAAATCAACTTTCAGTTAATTCATACCGCAATCTTTTTAAAATCCACCTTTACAGCAGGTCCCATAGCTGGAGATAAAGTCATTGTTCTGATATAATCACCTTTCAGATCGGATGGTTTGTTTTTTATTAATACTTTATGTATTGCCAGGGCGTTTTCGTAAATATTCTGGTCGGGCAGCGATTTTTTCCCGACTACCACATGGACATTACCTGTTTTATCAGCCCTTATTTCTACTTTACCTGCTTTAAACTCTTTAACAACCCTTGCAACATCGGTTGTTACAGAACCAGTTTTAGGATTAGGCATCATCTTTCTTCTACCCAGGATTGGAGCTATTTTACCAATAATTTTCATCATATCCGGAGTAGCAAGTACTGCATCGAAATCAAGCCATCCCTGTGATATCTTCTCCACCAGATCTTCCCCGCCAACATAATCTGCACCGGCTTCTTTTGCTTCAGCAGCCTTGTCGCCCGCGGCAAAAGCAAGAACCCGGATAGTTTTACCTATAGAATGCGGTAATAAAACAACATCGCGGATCGTATGTTTCTGTTTGATATTCAGTTTGTAGCTCATATTTATAGTTTCATCAAATTTTGCAGTCGCAAGGTCTTTAACAAGTTTTGTGGCTTCTTCGAACGAATATGACTGAAACAAATCATTTTTATCGATAATGGCAAGATATCTTTTCCCGCCTTTAAAAGCTACTCCATTTTTTAGTAAGGTTTTCATTTATCCCTCCACCTCAATACCCATATTCAAAGCTGTACCTGCAATGATTTTGATCGCGGCCTCAATATCATTAGCATTCAGATCGTTCATTTTCATCTCGGCTATTTTTTTGAGCTGCTCTTTATTGATTTTTCCAACTTTTTGTTTATTCGGTTCGGCGGAACCTTTTTCGATACCCAGAGCCTTTTTAATCAAATTTGAAGCCGGGGGAGTTTTAGTAATAAATGAAAAAGACCTGTCTTCATAAACTCTAACAACAACTGGAATAACAAACCCTGCTTTATCTTTTGTCGCTTCGTTAAATTGCTTACAAAAATCCATCAGTGGAACCCCATGAGGTTCCAGTGCGGTTCCAACAGGGGGTGCTGGATTCGCCTGACCGGCTTGTATTTGCAGCTTGATTTCTGCTTTAAGCTTTTTTGTTTTAGGTGCCATTTAATTCTCCTTCAAGCGTGACGCTTGACCCATATTACTCCTATCCATCATCTTTAAGGAGTTAACTATCAAGTTAGCTTCACGTATTCTACATTTATAATACTTTTAATAATTAATCAAATAAATATTCAAAATATTATTAATTCGAATGCTAGCGACTAATAGCTAGCGACCAGCAACTATATTATACTTTCTGAACCTGGTTAAATTCCAATTCAACAGGGGTCAATCTCCCAAATATTTCAACACGGACTGTAAGGCTGTTTTTCTCATTATGTATTTCCTGTATTTCACCCTCAAAGTCTTTAAAGGGCCCTTCTCCTATTTTAACTTTCTCACCAACATTAAAACCCGATTCCAGTTTAGCCACATTCGGCTTAATCTCACCGGTTTTTTCAAAGATTGATTTAACATCATCATATGCAAGCGGAGCAGGCCTTTTGTTACCGCCGCCTGCCGATAAAAACATTCCAACACCGTTTACTGATTTAATTTCCGCATAAACTTTTTTCCAGATTGCATCATCATCAGGAAGATCTAATTCAGCAAGTATATAACCGGGATACAAATTCCGTTTTAATGTTACTTTTTTCTTTTTTTTCTCTACTACATATTCTTCTTCCGGAATCTTTACATCAAGCAAGATGTCTTTTAATGCACCATTGTTTTTCTTAGCACGAAGTCCACTCATCGCTCTTTTCTCAAATCCCGTATAAACCTGTATTACAAACCATCCCCTTGCCATTTTACCCGACCAATCCAACAACTAGTAAATTGATAAGATAATCGATAAAAGCCAATACCAATGAAAAGGTTACAATAAAGGCAACAGTAATAATTGCTGAATTCAAAGCATGATCTTTTGTCGGCCAGGTTACTTTCTTTAATTCCTGATAACTTTCTTTAAAAAAATTCCTATTAAATAAAACATAAACACCGGTACCTATAACAATGACGGCCAGAAGGAACCAGCCAATCCATTTTAAAAACATATAAACTCCCGTGATTTTAAATAAATATTCTTCAGGCCTGGAGGGAATTGAACCCCCAACCAACGGTTTTGGAGACCGCTACTCTGCCAATTGAGCTACAGGCCTATGTAGGCATTAGCCGCTAGTCTTTAGTCACTAGTTACCACTTCACTTCACGGCTAATGACTAGCGACAAAAGACTAACAGCTATTATTTAACTTCTTTATGCAAAGTATGTTTCCTGCACCGGGGGCAGTATTTTTTTATATTTAATTTTACTCTTTGCTGAACCATTTCCTTAGTCTTGTTTGTAGTAAAATTCCTTTCACCGCATACTTCACATTCCAATGTTATTATCTGCATAAAAATACTCCATTTACAATGAATAAAGATCTCACTTAGCCCACAGGCGGGATTGAACCGCCGACCCCCTCCTTACCATGGAGGTGCTCTACCATCTGAGCTATATGGGCTTGTAGCATTTTTTATTATATACTGATCTTAATAAAAATGTCAAAAATTAGATGAGAATTTTATAACATTTAAATATTTGTAAAAACTCGAACATAGATTGGCTACAATACTGATCGGTTAAATAAAATACTTATTGAGATATGTAAAAAAATCCGGAAAAGATTTTGAAACACATGCTGGATTTGATATTTCCACACCCGGAATCTTCAAACCGGCTATTGAAAACGCCATGGCTATCCTATGATCGTTATAAGTATTTATTAAGGCATTATTATAAACTTTTTTAGGAAATATTTCAAGTCCATCCTCATACTCCTTAATTTCAGCTCCTAATTTTTTCAATTCAATGCAAAGGGCATTGATTCTGTCGCTCTCCTTTATCCTGAGATTAGCAACATTTCTAATATATGTCGGAGTTTCCGCGAACAGGGCAATAACAGCCAATGCCGGAACCAGATCCGGACATTCATTCATATCAAAATTTACTCCAGATATCTTCCCATTCGATTCCAGAACAGTATAATCATCTTCTCGGTAAACTATACAGCCCATAGTCTTAAGTATTTCAGCAAATCGAATATCCCCTTGAAATGAATTTTTACCAAGACCTTCAATTGTAATCCTGCCGGATAGGATTGCAACAGCCGCCAGAAAATAAGAAGCACTCGAAGCATCCGGTTCGATTTCAAATACTGTCTGGCTTTGATATTCGGATTTATGTACAATGAATTCTTTGTATGAATCTCTTTTTACTTCAACACCGAATTTACTCATAATTCCAATTGTCATATCGATATATGGCTTGGATGAAATATCTCCAGAAGTTTTCACTTTTATTCCATCCCTGCTATAGGGGGCTGCCATAAGTAGTGAAGAGATGTACTGACTGCTGTTTTTACCCGAAATATTACATTCGCCGCCTAGAATTCCTTCAGCTCTAATGATGACAGGAGGACATCCGTTCCCACTTTTAGAGGAAACATCGCAGCCAAGCTGGCGTAAGGCTTTAAGAAGGTCTTCTATTGGCCTTTCCCGCATTCTGTTGTCACCGTCAATTGTAAAAAAACCATGCCCAAGTGCAAGGTAGGATGTTAAAAACCTCATCGCCGTTCCAGCATTTCCGGTATAAAGATCATAATTTCCGGCAGGTTTTTTACCCCCCTCAATTTCACAGATCTTTGCAGATTCATCAAGCCGTATTTTCATCCCCAGTTGATTAAGAGCCTTGTACATATAAACAGTATCTTCGGAAACAAGCATATTTTCAAGACAAGTTTTTCCTCCGGCAAGTGACGAAAGGATTAGTGCCCTGTTTGTCAGGCTCTTTGAACCGGGTAGCCTTAAATTAATATCAATTCTACTGCCATTATAGACAGGGATCAAATAATTTTCATTCATAGCAATTCTCTATTATTTATTAATTATAACAGCTTCATTCTCTGAAATAATGATATCAAGCTGATAATCATATTCGGTATGGGGAACACTGACTAATAATTGAAAGTCATAACATACCCCGATTATTTTTTTAATTTTTTCGGAATTCAAAAACCTGTCGAAATACCCCTTACCGTAACCAATGCGGTAACCATTTCTTCCGAAAGCAATACCCGGTATTAATGCAAGATCAATAATACCATTATAAACTTCTGTTGCCGGTTCCGGAATATTATAAGCCCCTTTGACAAAATCTTTGTATAAGTCATTTACGATATACGGTTCAATCCATTTTTTCCCTATCAATTTCGGAAATAAGATTTTCCTCCCGGTCTGGAACATTTCTTTAGCAAACGGAAGCAAATCAACTTCATTATTAATAGGCACATAGAACATAATTGTGGAAATCTGAGAGTTGACTAATTTCTGTAATTTTTTAATAACGCGGTATGATTTGTTTTCAACGCTTTCTTTTGATAAAGCTTTTCTCATTCTTAAAAAATTCGTTCTTAATTCCCTTTTTTCATCAATCATTTTATTGGCCTAACTCCTAATAATCATTTTTTCAGTTCTCTTTTTAATTTTATTATTCGATCTCTTATTCTAGCCGCTTCTTCGTATTTTTCTTCATTGACTGCGTTATTAAGCTCGAGATTTAATTTATTAATAACCCCATTATGATTATTGAAAATCATGGTTGGAAATGAATAGCCGTCAATAAGTCTGATCCCATCTTTTCCCGGATTTATACTGCTATCTTCATCGAATTGATTCTTAATAAAAATATTTATTTCTTCCTGAAGAGATTCATCATCAGCTATTTTATCAGATACGTTTTGTGAAATAAAAATCGGAGCGGTAAATCTCAATGCGAGAGCTATTCCGTCAGCAGGCCTGATATCAAAAATCTTTTTTTCACCGAGTAAATTTTGAGTATAAATAGAAGCAAGAAATATTTCGTCATTTATATCATAAATCACAACTTTTTCAACCATAGCCTCCGCATTCTTCAGCATTCTGCCGGCAACATCATAAATAAGATTCCTTTCTTCAATCTGCCCTTCAATTGAAGACAATATTCCTTCAGCCTCAAATTTTCCTATAATCATAGGAATAAACCTGCCGGGTCTTGCTACTTCAGATAACAGAAGTAAAAAATTATCCCCATTTTCAAAAACATTATTGACTTTTACTTCAAAGATAAGCATAATATTCAAACCCGTATTATTTGTTTGTACTTGAATTATTAGGACGCGTCCCGGTTTTATTTAATTGAACTATCGCATCATTAATATATTTTATTTGAGATTGAGGAGCCCTTCCCTGCAATGCAAACAAAAAACTTATAGAAGATTTTGAATTATGTTCCAGAATCGAATCGACAGTTTGTTTGACAATATCTTCTCTTGTTTTCGAATTTAATGAAACGGTATATTCATTTAATTCCTTCAGCGCGTCATCCGAATCCCTAAGATCGCCCAAAGCCTGTAGAAGACACAATATAGATATGATTTCTTTTTTATCATGCAGAAATTGCGCAATTAAATATCCATCCGAAGCGTCGCCGATTTTTCCTAAAACCAGAATCGACATATTAATGATATTTCTGAAATTCGCAGCATCAATGGAACTGCCCTGATTTGGTATGACTGACACCATTTCTTCAAGTTTCTTCTTAAAATTAGTAAGCTTCAACACTCCAACTCTCTTAACGGCACTATAAATATAATCCCTTTCATCCTCTGATGAACCGCTCCTGTTAAGCCCCTCCATTATTGAACTCTCGTCCGTAATTGTACTGAAAACAGCATCATACTTGCTAACATGCGTATAATCACTTATATCGTACCCGAATGCAAGTGTATTAACAAAGAATATGATTGATAATCCTGCAAAAAATAATCTTACCATAAATATTTCCTCCGGTAAATTAAATTTAATCATCCTCAAGTTTAATATTTAAGTAAACGATTTTATCTATTAATAAAGAAAATCCCCCCAGATCTCCATCCAGCAGCAAAAAATTTAGAGCGCTGCTGAAGCAGAATGCATCATCTATAGCATCAATAACTCTCTTACCGTTCAGATATCTATCGCCGTCAGTTTTTTTATCAAATTCCAGGATCGTTTCGGGATTCTGTATGATCTTTTTGTCATTCTTGTAATCGGTTAAAATAGTAAGGAATTTACTGGAAAATTCTTCGGTGAACTCCCTGGCTTCCTTTCTCATTGATCTTGATATCTGGCTTCTCTGCAAAGAATACTGGTTAGACCGAGCACTCCTCTCATGAATATTAATATAAGCATCATTATCAAGCTTCCGGATTTCACGGATAACTTTGATATACTCATTAACTCTTTCCAATATACCGCTGACTTTATAATGAGTATCCATAAGGTCCCTTTTTATATCAATCCTTTTACCTTCAAGAAAAACAACATTAAATTCCACTTTATTCGAACTGAAGATAAAAGAAAATTCTTTATCAAAGAAATCAATCAGGCAGGACGATAAAAAAACTTTATCTTTAATAGAAAAGAGTGAACGGATATCTTTATTTTCCTTATAAAAATTTAAAATATCATTAAATTTCACTGTATTTTCTATTATTGAAAACCCCTTTTTAATTGGATTTTTATCATCCATTACGGCTGTTTCATTAGTATTTTTTATTTCATCTTTTAACTCAGTGATCGATGATGCCTGTTTTAAAGTCTGAACTTGATTCTTTTTGACCTCTTCAGCTAAATCTTCCTTCCATTTTTCATTATAATATCCAATATAATCTTCTTCCTGAAAATCAAGATAATCATTAAAAGATATATTCTTAACTTTAGAGTCGAGCTTATAATAATAATCAATTAATGCAAAGAGTTTGGGATATATTTTGATAAAAATAAAATCGATATACCCATTCATTTTTCTTAAATTTTGATATGTAATATTGGAATCCAGCTTGCGTATCTCTTTTTCTGTTAGCAGTGCAGTTTCAATACCGGTCTTCAATGAAAAATAATAAGGCTGCAGTATGAAAACGGATTTAAAAATCCCGGTTAAATGCTTCTGATAATATTTGACTGGTTGGGATGACTGCCGCATTAATGAAAGCTGTTTAAAAAGTTCGTCGTCATAGATTTTATCAAAACGGTAAATCAGCTCAAAATAAAAAGGAAAATTAGTATCCATAAAAAAACGTTTTTTAATTTCAGTAGCTACATAGTTATCCTGATATAATATGGAAGCAAGAATCATCCTTGAATTAAGAAGCATATTCTGGAAATTTGTCAATATAAGATCCTTGAATGCCTGCTTGAAATCATCCCCCCTGAAAGAAATTATACCGCTGAAAACACAGCCGAGTTTCGCTGATAAATACTCAATCCATTTATTAACAGGGTTGTTTTTCTTATTTTTCTGGCTTAAATCCATTTCAATGTTTTTCTTATTAAAAACAGGCTTCGCTTCCGTATAAACAATTCTTTTATTATCCGTTCTTTCGGATTCCTTCTTAAATGTCCCCTTATCAGTAATCGGAGACTTAATAATTTCTGTCCCTTCTTTTTTTACTTTTTTATTTAAGTCAATAACCTGCCCCCCTGCTTGTACGAATTTATTAAAAATCTCTTTTTTCTTTACATCTTCCATGCCGTCAAGTTTTAACTTCTGCCTCATTTCATCCATTTTATCCTTTGCCATGTAAAACTCCTGCCCAGTTGAATATGCTTTCTCCGGGCACATTATATACCTTGTATCCATTTGTAATGATTATAAAATCCAAATTTGAAAATGAGACAATATCAAATGTAATATTATCCTCCCCTCTCTCAAGCTTTATCCTGGAAGGCATTCCGTAAGCATCCTGCCCGGTATTTGTAATCCTTTTAATCACTTCGACTTTTATATCAATTTCATCGGCATTAAACATTATAAATCTTATTTTATTATTTTCAAGAAAAATGATTGTATTTTTATTCGTAATATTATTTGTATTTTCATTAAAAAACAAATCTGAAAATGCATTTAATAAAAAGTTTGAGATATTTACGTTATCCGATACATATATTTCTTTATCGGAAGGTAGAATTACCTCATTTTCTCCTGAATTCCTTGATATATAATCAAAAATATGCTGATTCAATAAATTATCATAAATCCTGAATTTGAATTCTTCATTTTTTATTAAAAATGCATCTCCGTTTGCACGATAATTTTCTTCCCCCGATTTGATAAATACAAAAAATTGAAATCCAAGCCTGTCATTTTGCACCGACCTCAAATTCACAGTTTCATTTTTAACCACCGGCCTGCCCGTACAGGAAATAAAAAAAAACACTGATAATAATAGCAGAATACCCCTTTTAACCCGGCTTTTTTTATCCTGTTGCGGAAACCCTTTCAAAAAGTATGTGAGGCGCATATAAACTGCCTTTTTTATGAATTCTATTTTCAATCATCCGGATAGAATTTAATAGTTCAAACGCGTTTCCTGACAGCATTGTGTTTTTTACCCTTCCGGTTACTTTACCTTTTTCAACCAGATAACCCAGTTCAACATTGACTGAAAAATCACCCGCAAGGACATTGCTCATGCCGCCGCCTAGAAATTCGTAAACGATCAACCCGTAATCAATTGATTCAATCATTTGTTCAAGGTTTGAATTACCTGTTGAAATAATTAAATTCGAAAATGAGGGAGAAGGAAGAGAGGCCACTCCCCGGTTGCCATGCCCCGTACTCTTCTTTCCAAGACGTTTAGCCATTGTTAGATCATAAATATAATTCTTGAAAATACCATTTTCAATTATCGTAAGTTTCTCCGGTAATACACCCTCATCATCAAATGGGTAGCTCCCAAGACCACCCGCATACAATGGGTTATCAATCATTGAAAACTTTTCAGAGCATATCTTATTATTTAATTTATCCGAAAGAACGGAAATGCCTTTATACAGAGTTTTTGAGTTCGCAGCAATCTCAATCGGCTCTAAAATCAAATCCATTGCTTCGGGAGAAAAGAGAACCGGATAATATCCCGATTTTACATTGACTTTAGTCTGTGCGTATTTGTACCGCCATTCTATGTTTTTATAAATAGTATCAAGATCAATATCCAGGCTGTAAGAAGTGTCGCCGTCTCCGACATATAAAAGACCCCCGTCATCATCAACAAGAATCATACTTGCAGAAAGACCGAAATGAGTCTCCTCATATTTTCCAAAAAAACCGCTAGTATTTGCAAGGATATTTCTGCTGCAGCTTTTAGAAATTGATACACTTACTTTTGCTTTGCTATCTATCGATTTCAGATTTTTTAAAATAGTAAATCCAAGTTCCAGACCTTTTTCTTTTGGATAAGTAATAACCTCCGGATAATAAAATGTCAAGCCGGAGTTTTGATTTTCAGCGCCCGGTTGTGCAGGAAGATCAATATCTATCTCATCGCCGAATGCGGAGCTTTCTTCTGCGCTTTTTAACATGAAATCAGTATCATCAAGAGAATTCATATATGAATTTCCAACCTTTCCATCCTTGAAGATTCTTAACCCGATTGCAAACCTGTTAATGTCCTCAATCGACTTCAATAAATCCATATCAAAATCAATAGGCGTCGATTCGGAATATGTTGCTATTACATCGCCTTTATTAACCGAACGGCTTATTTTTCCCACAGTTTGCTCAATATTATTTATATCCATAAATTCCCCGGATTTGTGTTTTATAATTCTTGGGTATTTTCTATTGTAATTATTAAGTATATAACCAATTTCATTTATCGTCAAGGCAACGAAAGATAGGTATTTTATCAATAAAATTTAAAATATTCCGATTCTGTATAATATAATATTGATCAGGAGATTTATTGTGAATCAAAATAAACCGCACGCATACTGGGGTATATTATTTTTGCTTCTTTTGGCAGTTTTGGCAGGTTTCATTATACTGGTCCTGCCAACAGCACTGCAGAATAAAAAAGCAGATATTATTAAAACAATCGCATATCTTAAAAGCGAGTTTCCTTTTGCGGATTTGAAAATAAACGGGAAAAACGGGCAGAACATCATATTTACCCTGACAATGGTGAATATTGACGGAGATAAAATTTTAACCAAGGATTTTAATTTAAAGGGAAATGATATATACCTCGAATCAAAGGTTGTTGTTGTAAAAGCGGAAGATCAGGAAAAAGCATTTATTTTCCCTGCAAAACTTTACTCGGATGAAATTCCGGAAGAGAATGGCAGCGATTTATTTTCATTATATGTGGAAAATAATTACCCAAAAAATTATCTTTCAACAAACCGGGATCCGGGTTTTATATCAACAATAAAAAATATATTTCAGATTTCCCTTACTAGTGATGAAAATACAAAAAATCTTGAAGCGGAATCAATAAAAATTATTCTAAACATGGACGCCGTTTTACATCAAGCGGCATTTAACAATTTCCAGGAAGGGAAATCCTACCGCTGTATTCTTCATTCAAACGGCGGACTTGAATTACTGGAGGTAAAATAATGGAAAACTTAGGGAAAATCCAGGGTTTGAAAATCAAGGGACTGGAAGATATTTTAAGTTCGATATTTTCGCTCCTCAATGTTTTGGTCATTACCGCAAAATTCCTTTTTCTTACACCTGTAGGATGGGTATTGATAATATTAGGCATGATAATAATCATATTCTACAAATCAAAAAATAAAAAGGGAGAAATCACAGTTTCAGGCTTACTGGGCGGAACTACCGAGACACTTTTCCGTTTTTACTCAAATATCACAACAATATTGCTTGGAATAGTATTATTGATCTTAATAACAGTAATTTTCAATTTGATGAATGATGTTTCAAAAAGCCTTTATTTATACAGGGATATTAAAACCCTGGAAGCTACACTTAAAAATTTAAAAACCGAAAGGAAATTAATTGAAGTTAATGCAATACCTGATAATAATCAGGCATCACCGGGTTTAACGGTTAAAATAAAATATTTTTCATATTCCCCCGTTAAGGATGCCGATATATCGACCGGAGATGCGTCTTACACCATACCCGGAAAGAAGATTTATGTCGATTTCGGACTAATAAACTTCGATTATTCCCTGGTTGAAAAAGCAGCCGAGAAAAATATAGCCTTCCCTGATAAAATATTTACGGAAACCATCAGCCCGGAAAACGGTCTCGGTATTTTTAATCAGCCTGGAGAAGTACCGTTGACATTCAAACTTGACAATCAGGATCTTTTTTCAATAGAACAAAACGATTATAACAGGGAAATTAATTCTATCGTTGAGGCCGTAAGTAATACCTCAAAGGCAAAGAAGCTCGGTATAAGGACAAGCTACGGCGAAGCTATCGGAATCTACCCCGATCCGAAAAAAACTTACACCTTCTATTCAACAGCCATCGGCGGGATTGTATTGAGATAGCAAATTAGCGGATGGAAATTTCAGCAGGAGTTGATTTTACATCAAAAAAATGGAATACTTCGGGAATTTTATAAATATGAATCCGATTCTATCATTACACCATTAGATGGCTCTAGGTTATATATTTCTTTTGCACCGGCTTTTTTAAGGGACTCTACAAGAAATTCAGAATTGCCGGCTTTTTTTAAAACAATAATAGTCCCGCCTCCGCCCGCGCCTGCGAGTTTTGCTCCCAAAGCGCCGGATTCAAGAGCCGCCTTTATCATCCTTTCATTTGCGTCGTTAGAACCGACCAAGCGGCGCTGAATTTCATGATTTTCATTCATCAAACGACCAAGGTTTTGCCAATCTTTTAAAATCAGAGCTTTTTTCCCCAAACCAGCTAATTCAGTGATTCTTTTATAACCTTCGACAACTTCAGTTTCGCCCGAAAGCCATCGTTCGCTAAGAGGCTTATGAACAGCGCCGGAAATTCTTAGCACTCCCGAACAGGCAAGAATAAAAGGCAGTTCTTTAACATCAGCAGATAAAGATTCAACAGAAGCATAAGCCATTTCTTCAGAGAACTCATTAAAATATTTTCCCCTGAAGTCCATAAAATTTATACCACCGAAAGCGCACATATAAGCATCCTGGAAACCGCAAACAATCTTAAGCTGCGTATACTCGATCAAGCGCACATCTTCCGCCAGCTGATAACTTGAAGGATATTTCCCCTGCCAGGCATAAACAGCCTTCAGAAGAGCGGTTATCAGAGCAGTTGAACCTGCAAGGCCGCTCTGCCTGGGTATCTTTGTATCAAACCTGATGCTGCATTCCGGAAGCCCAGTATAACTTATAACAGACCTTACAATGTCAAAACAATCCGATTGTAATTGCAGGTCTTTTTCACCTTCGATTTTGATTCTGACATTACCGGTTTCTATTGTCAATCCCGAACCGGAAGATATTGTCACCGATGCCCGCAGGCCCATCGAACAGGACAGCACCGAACCGCCATACATATCCGTCGGGTTACCGATTATACCGGCTCTTCCGGGGGCAGAAACCGTAATAGACCGCTTTTTGCTTGTTAAATCCGGCACCTTCCCGCCTTCCTATAAATTTT
Source organism: uncultured Spirochaetota bacterium (assembly GCA_963783575.1). GTDB lineage: Bacteria > Spirochaetota > Brevinematia > Brevinematales > JAOACQ01 > CAWEAK01. The sequence goes on from CAWAOD010000018.1 coordinate 27,954, forward strand.
ATTTTTCCTTTTTTTAATTATGACGGCTGAATAGCTACCAATTTTTATAAAATTGTTGAAATACGCTATATGCCAGCTTTTTATTTTTTTTATCGGCGGATAACAGACCTTTGATATTGTAATAATTCTGCATCACATGAAGCCTTCGGGGACACCTGAAATCGTAAAGGATCCAGGGACTTATTCCCCTGACATAACTTATTTTTGATATGACATCAAGCTGTTTTTCATATACAACCTTTTGAAAATCCTCAGACCCAAGTTCTTTTGAGCTTCCCCTTGAACCAGCCCTGGCATCGGCCCCGAATTCGGAAACTATTACAGGTTTAGCAGGTCTGCTGTTTTCAAAAATTTTTAATAATTTATCAAAATCCGGATCATACCAGCCATAGTATTCGTTAAGGCCGATAATATCCAAGTAACCGGCAAGCCTGTCAGCTATTACCAGATTGATATTGTCCACAAGACAGGCGGCGGAAATTAATCTTGAAGGATCAATTTCACGGGCCTTTTGAACCAGACTTATCATAAAATTGAAGCGGTTATCCGTGTCGGGATTTTCATTGCCGACCGACCAGATAATAACGCTTGCCCTGTTTATATCCCTGCTGATCAATTCCATTAACTGGTTTTCGGCATCGCAGTAAGTTCCTGAATTGCGAAAGTCAATTGCCCAGTAAACCGGGATTTCCTCCCACAGCATTATACCCATTTCATCCGCAATAAATGCAGTGTTCTCAGTATGGGGATAATGAGCCAGCCGAATAAAATTACATTTTAAATCCCTGGCTATTTTAATATTTTCAATGATCTCATCAACCGTAATCGCCTTTCCGTTTTGCAGGCTTTCTTCATGAACGCTTATCCCTTTTAGAAAAACTGGATAGCCGTTCAATAAAATTTTGTTTCCATTAACTCTTATTTCCCTGAAGCCAACCCGGTCCCTTACTGAGTCATCCCGATAAGATAAACAAACATCATAAAGATGAGGGTTGCCTAAAGACCACAATTCCGGCGATGCTTTAATTACGGCTTTTCCCTTCCCGTTAACAGCGGGAATAAGCTCCTTTACCGATAAACCTTTTATTTCAAACAAGGCTTCGCCATTCCGGTCATTTCCTTCAATAAAGAATTCAACATTTATTTCACTGAAGCCGCTTCCTGGTACTAACGATACAGAGAAATCCTTTACAAAGGTTCCCGGGAGCCTTATCAGATCAACATCCCTGTAAATCCCTCCATAATTGAACCAATCAGTATTATCAGCCGGGACATTCGTTCTTTTCCTTGAATTATTGGCAACAACAATTATCCTGTTTTCTTTTTCAAGATAATCTGTAACATCAATAAAAAAAGGCGTTGATCCGCCCTTATGCATACCGATAAATATTTTGTTTAAAAAAATCTTCGCCTCATAATTAACGGCTCCGAATTTAATAAAAACCCTTTTTTCTCCATGATTCTCATAATGGAATTTCCTTGTGTAAACTGCGCTCCCTTCGTATAAAAAATATTTTTCATTGACCATATTCCAGCAAGACGGCACAAAAATCTTTTCCCATTGATCGAAGCTGTAATCTACCGGCAATTCGCGGCCGTTTTCATCGTAATATTTTTCCTCATACCACTTGGAACGGATGCAGTTTTCGTACTGATCGATCCCGAAATTCCACCATCCGTTCAATGATTCCCTTTCGCGGTAGCGGTCGTAAATCATTTCCCGGTAAGTTATAATTTTCTTTAAAAATGGAACCTCATATTCATTATCATGAATGTTGGAAAGAAAATTGTTTGATTGCTCCGTCACATGCCTTCCTCAAATCCGTCAGACTTTATGTTAATTTAAGTCAATTACATTAAAATAAAATTATTATAATCTACTGAATAATTATTATCTTTTCCAGAATTTTGGAATAGGAATGATCTCGTTCACCCTGGCTGTATAATCCAGAAATTCTTTACCGAAATTTTCAAGCAATGCGCTGTATTCTTCCTTTATAAGAATCTTGAAATTTATATATAATGGAACTATAACCGACATCAGCAGCCAGGACCTGAAACAAATCCCGAGAGCCGGCACAATAAAAACAATAAAAGTCGCATAAATCGGGTTCCTTGACAGAGCGTATGTCCCGGTTGTCAGTAATCTATTTTTGTAAAATCCCCTGAAAAAAGTCACTGCAGTTAAAGCGTAAAAAATAATCCCAATCAATCCCCAGGCCGAAGCAATAATGAATGCGGGAATTTGAGACAAAAAAGCCATTTTCAGAAAATCAGGATAAAAAATCATGACAGCAATTACCAGAATAATATAAGGAAGTGTTACCAATACAAGTTTCGGCCCGATACCTTCCCAGTACATCTTTACTGCCATCTCATTCCTCCATAGTTAATATTTACTTAATATATAGTTTTTATTTTATCTTAAAAATCTGATGAATCTATGCTAAAAACAGGTACGATAAAATAATTGTACCGAAACCAGAGGCAATATTCAGGTAAATAATTACATTGGAAATTAATAAATTAAAATGATCTTTCCGTTTTACTATAATTTTATGAACTAAAAACGGAATCAGTCCGCCTGCCCCGGCAATTATCCCTATAATCATACCGGCGAGGGATTTCTTTTCAATTTCAACCAATCCGTAAAGCAAAAACAGAATTATGGGGATATGTAGAAGCAAAAATCCGCTTATATTCCCCGGTAATTTTAGTATTTCCCATTCCTTTTCATACGCCGACTCAATTTCATGAAGAAGCAATAATGCAGCATTAACTATAAAGAAAGCTGTTAAAAGATTCATACCGGGCTCCTTTTTGTTTAATTATTATGATTCATTATAAATAAAGTTATTGTAAAGTTCAATTTCTGCCCTACAATACTTTATTATTTTTCTCCGTATCTCTGAGTCTGCGGTTTAATAAAAACCAGGTATAAAACTAAATAACCGTAACTGCAAAAATTGTTTTTTTAAGCCAAAAATTGTATAATTACTATACTTATGAACCTAACAGGAGGATTCAATGGAAGCTCAGGTTTTATTTTCAGACCTCAGTTATGATACATACGATCCGGGCGTTACACTGCCGGCAAGATTCAGCAGGCTTATCGATAAATTAGATATGGCTAAAACCGTAAAGGATAAATGGACGGCAGTAAAGATGCATATGGGACGCGGAATTGGATATTCCACCATTCCTCCGCTTTTTGTAAAAATACTTGTGGATAAACTTAAAGGATACGGGGCGAAGGTCTTCATCACCGACCAGGATGTCAGCGGGGCGGACAGCCGGGGGTACACGGAGAGTTATTTCGGAGTACCTGTCGTCTATGCCTGCGGGGTTATGGGAAAGTACTTTTATGAAAAGGCGGTGGACTTCAAAACATTCAAGAACCTTGATATCGCGGGAAATATCCATGACGCTGAAGTAATGATCGATTTATCACATGTCAAGGGTCATGGCGCGTGCGGATACGGAGGGGCTTGTAAAAACATCGCGATGGGCTGCGTTACGGACCGGACAAGACAGCAGATACACAATCTCGAAGGCGGCCTGAAATGGGATAAAGACCTCTGCACTCACTGCGAGCTCTGCGTCACGAACTGCAATCACCACGCCAACCGCTTTAACTCAGCGAACGAATACGAGATTTTTTTCCACCACTGCACTTTCTGCCAGCATTGCCTGAAGACCTGCCCGGCAGGAGCTATTACGCTTGATAAGGACAGTTTTGAGGATTTCCAGACAGGTATGGCTCTCTCTACGGAAGAGGTATTGAAGACATTTAAAAAAGATAGGGTTTTTTATATCAATATTCTATTGAATATTACTCCCCTCTGCGACTGCTGGGGTTTTACCAACCCGGCTCTTGTCCCCGACATAGGCATTATGGCTTCCCGCGACCTTGTGGCTATTGAGAGGGCAAGCCTTGACACTATCAAGATTGAGAACCTGATCACTTCAGCACTTCCCCAGGGAGCTGAATTAAAGGAAACAGGGCATCTTTTTGAAAGGCTTCATGGCAAGAATCCTTTTATTCAGTTGAATGAGCTTGAGAAAAGGAATCTCGGAACACAAAAATATGTCATCGAGAAAATTCAGTAAGGCGGTAATTATGTATTTCGAAACCGAAGGACTGGTTAATACTGAAAAAACCGTGGAACTTGCGAAACAAGCCACTGTTGAAAGAAATATCTCACATATTGTCGTAGCGACTTGCTCAGGAAAAACCGCGATGCTTTTCAAGGGTATCAAAAATAAAGATATTGTCTGCGTTACACATGCGAACGGATTTGCGGAAAATGGCAGGAATGAAATGCCGGAAAATGTACGAAGAGAATTGCTTGACGCCGGTTTTAAAGTTTTTACTGCAACGCATGTTCTAAGCGGAGCGGAAAGAGGCCTCAGCAAAAAATTCGGTGGAATATATCCTGTTGAGATCATTGCGAATGCTCTTAGAATGTTCGGGCAGGGGGTTAAAGTCTGCGTAGAGATAGCGGTAATGGCCCTCGACGCCGGTCTTATCCCGTACAATGAACCGGTCATAGCCGTTGGCGGTTCCCGGGAAGGAGCCGATACCTGCGTTATAATCAAACCGTCGCATGCAAACAGCATCCTGGAAACAAGGATCCTTGAGATTATCTGCAAACCTCTATAATACAAACTGCTGAAGCATAATGATGGGTTTTATATTATCTCAAATGTATTATTGGTTAATTATTAAAGGTCAAGCGGCACGCTTGTTTCGACATCCTGTAAAAAGAAAATAGTCTGCTCTTTTTTTCCCATTTTTGAATAAACCCATTATTTTTATAAAATAATACAGCTTTTTCATTATCGGTTTCAACATCGAGTACCAGATTACATCAGTCTGAATTCACAACTTCTTTTTCAGCTTCCTTAATGAGTAGTTTTCCCGCGCCCATGCTCCTGTATTCAGGATCAACGGCGATATTGCTCAGGTAGTATTCTTTCTTATTAATCCGTCCAACCTGTTCATGTGCGATCAGGAGCCTGAATATTTTTCCTATAATTTTTAATTTCATGTGTTGTAAAAGTAAAAAAGCCGTATTAATTTCTTCTTTCTTTTTTATTTCAAAAGAATACCCAAGAATCATGCCAATAGTTTTTCCGTTTGATTCCAAAAAAGACACATGATCAAAACTGAATAAATTTCCCGGAAGACTGAACATTTTTTCAATTAAATTAACTGTACCAGTCCCGAATACATAAGGAAGAAATTCAGGAGCCGAATAAATAATCAGGCGGCTGAAATCCCTGGCTTCTTCCGGTTGGGCTCTCCGAATTAAACAGTTATTAATAAAATCCTCTGTAATCATTTTACATAAACTCTTCATCCTCGCCGAAAACCTGGGCCGAAAACCGGAAGATCTCAGTATTTTTGTCCAGATATTTATCCGGGGAAAGGCCAGCTTTACCGCAAAGCTCCTCAAGGTACGTTTTCAAATCCCAGCCCCATTCAAGCGGTACCTGGGGAAGAAAAACTCCGGAATGATAGCCGTTCAATAAAAACAGCCCATCCCTGCCAATCTTAATTTCATCAAGGGATTTTATCTTAACAAGTGGAGTCATAATGGAAATTTCTATTTTTATGGAATCCAGTTCATCCTTCGTTACACTGGAAAACCTGGGGTCCTTTGAGCATGAATTAATTGTGTTTGATATTACAGATTGAAAAAGAGGGCCCATTCCCTCAATAAAGCCTATACAGCCCCTTAACTCATCGTTTTTTTTAATTGTCACAAAAACGCCCAGGTTCTGCTTGAGGTTATCGCTGATTTTGAACGATTTTAGATCATTGATTGTGAATTTTGAGATGGAATTACCGATAAATTCCGTCATAACATATCTTGATAGCTTTAACAAAGTTTTTTCCTCATCTTCATTTATAAGTTTATTATCAATAACGGGTTTTGGTATGCTTTTTTCAGATATTTGTTTTATATCTCCAAATAAAATAGCAGCATAACTGACACTCTGATCAAAATCCCCGGTCAGTTCCCCACTAGTTGTATATTTCAGCAGGACACCGTTATTGGTGAATTTACAGGCATTAAGAATCTTGAGCATTAGGGCGATCGGATTGGCTCCGCAAATCGTAGCCCCGGATTCTTTAACATAATTAAGAAATCCCGCCGAATCAAGCCTCGTGATATAATCGACAGCCTTTAAATCAATCGCCCTGATGCCTTCACGTTTGTTCAAACTGCCGAAATCCGGAGTATAACCGAAAGAACTGCCGTAATGAGTAAAATCCGAACTGGCTATAATAACGGTTTTATCATCAGAGATTTTTGATATCGCTGCGGCTGTTTTTTCCATATCCTTTGCCGACATATCCCCGACAATAATGGGAACAAGCCTGGCGGATGGAGCCGCTTTCAATAGAAAAGGTATCTGGACTTCATCGCTATGTTCGCGGGTTGATGCGGTTTCATTAACTACTATTGGAAATATTTCTTTTTTCAGGGCGTCTATGGCCGTTTTATCCGTAAAATAGACCCCTGAAGGGGTCTGGTAGGGCTTTTCATTGATTACAACCCCGTTCAGATAGGCATAGTGAGATGTCGCAAGAAGAATTATCCTCGAAACCGGCTTTCCCATCAAAGATGAATACGCGTAAGCCGCTGTTTCGCCGCTATATATATAACCAGCATGAGGAACAATAATTGCTTTCGGTACGGCATTGATTCCCAGTTTAACTCTGTTGAAATAATGATCAAGCATTTTTTTTATTGATTCTTTATTGGCCGGATAAAAAGAACCCGCATATCTTGGCTGGCGGTAATCCCCCCTGGAACTAAAATCTGCTGAAGTGCCGCCGTCAAAAATTGAAAGTGTAATTATTATTCCAAAACCGTTATTATTAAAAATATTCATTTCAGCCTCCCTTTTTATTTTTTCGAAGGCGGATATAAAATACAGGTTTTGTCATTTTCTCTTGAATCTCATGCCAAGTAAAGTCATATTATCTTTATTGAGGGATACTGTATCTCCTGTACCCCAGATTACCGCTGAATTATCATCCACCGGTTTTAACAAAGCAATGTCCCTTCCGAATAATTTTAATTTAACCCAGCCATCTTCAATACTGAAATTTATAGTCATATTTTTTGGAAATATCAAATCAGGCAATTTATATTTCCCCTCCTGAACTATCCAATTTCCAGTATAATTTGAATATTCGGCAGGTATATCGCTTTTCTCGGATTTTTCCATGATAACCTTTAGAGGTAAGTTACCGAATATTAAAGTACCTTCAATAAAATTATTCCCCAATGAATTCGTATAAAATTCAAGGTAAATTTTTTTTGCTTCAATAAATCCAGCCGGATCAATTTCACCAAAAAGATTTACAATAGGAAAGAATTCATTCCCTATTCCATGCCTGAGAATAAATTCCTGTCCAAAGAGACTGCCATATAATCCGCCATTCTTCTGATAAACATCAAAAGCTAAAAAATTCATGGAACAATATTTACCTATTAAACTTTGAATTGAATCTGTAGCAGAGGTATTCAACGAATTGCTCAAATTTTCATCCTCAATAACCGGTGAACCTTTTTTCGCCTCAAGAAAGTATTTAAAAGCGGTTGATACTATGTAATATTTAGCCAATCCGGCATAAAGAGAATTTCCTAAAACAAAAATGCCGATTTTTCTATCTGGAGAAAAAGCGATTTCGCATGCATATCCGGGTAAATCACCCGAACGGGAAATAATATTTTCCCCTGAATATTTATACATATCTAAAGTCCAGCCCATACAGAAATCCTGCTTCTGCCCGTAATAATTATCAATAAGCAAATTTGAGGACATCATCTCAGAAAAATCATTATTCCCGATGCCGTATTTCGAATTTGTTTCTTTATTATCGACAAGAAATTTTAAATACTCGGTCATATCCGAAAAAGTCGAGAATAAATTTAAAGACGGTTTGTCCCTTATATCAATATTGGAAACCGTTTGATTCCCCATATAACCGGTTGAAAGAAAGCGATTTACATTTAAATTGGTAATAAATGAACTGTTTAAAAGATTAAGTGGTTTAAGGATTTCTTCCTGCATATAAACATTAAAATTTTTCTTTGTTATCCTTTCAATGATTATTCCAAGAAGAGTATAATCCAGTGATGTATATTGAGACGCCGAACCTGGCTGAAAATTCAAATACTCATTAGCCAGAATAGATAAAATCTCCTGGTTTTTTTGTACTTTATCCGACATCCAGCCAGGCCAGTAATTCGCTGTAATGCCGGAATGGTGGCACAATAGATCCAAAACCGTTATAGATTTTGTAGTTAAAAACCTGGATTTGATTGTAAATTCAGGGATGTATTTGGAAACGGGAGCATTAATGTCAATTTTCCCGGCTCTTACAAGTTTTACTACCGCGAGGGCAGTCAGGGTTTCGGAAACGGCGCCGATCCGAAAGAATGTATTAACGGTTACAAATGACTTAAATTTCCTGTCGGAATACCCATAACATTTATTAAAAATTATATCGCCCTCATCTACAACCGAGACTGCCAGTCCATCGAGTTTATATTTATCAATTGCCGTTTTCACAGTATTATTAAGGAATGCAATTGCTGTACTGTATTTATACCTTTTTGAAACAACAACAGGAGGCTGTTTGACAGGTGCGGACGGGCAGCCGGTAATTATTATTATGCTGAAAAGAATTATTAATCCGGATTTAGCGAACCTTAATATCTGCATTAAAATCCTCTGACATATTTCTCATTTATAATATTAGTTAAAGATCGTGAATATTTCAAAATTAATGTTACAATTATTTTGATTAGTGAATGTTTATGAACCGATAGTTACTTTAACTTTTATACCAGTGCCCACGGGCATCAATATAAAACCTTCTTTGGCATTGAACTTATCCCAGTCTTTTCCGTTGATTTCAACTTTTTTGATAACAACACCGGGACCTTCCACAGGAATTACAAAATGTTTCTCATTCTCATGATCTGAAGACAGACTGAAAAAGAGTTCCGCATCCCGATGGTTGACATATAGATTCAGATAAAGATAATTATACAGGGCGTGTTCCATTGTATGATAAGCCGATTTATAAAGGTTCCCTTTATACACTTCATTCGGTCTTCCATTCCTTAAAGTATTTGGATAACAATCTCCATATTTATGGTCAATTAAAAATTTATCCCAGAAATAGGCATTTTCCTCAAAATACTGTAAATAATTCTGATTGGTGCTAAACCGGTAGAGATTAAGCATTATAAAATCGCCTTCACACTGAGTCCACCAGTCTTTCACATCTCTTACAGATTCAGGGTTGTTTTCCCGGAACTGGAATAACCATCCGAAATTTTTATTATCCCAATTATATTTTATTTGAGCTTCGGCAATTTTATCGGCCGCATCGGAATATTTCCGGTCACCGGTCAGCCAGTATGTTCTCATAAGAACCCAGGCAGTCTTCAGGTTATGCCCAACCCATAGCCAGGGATCGATTGATTTCCAGCCGCCGCTGAATGACTCCCCGACAAATCCGGTATCCGGGTTTATCATATAATTTACAGCAGTATCGGCAATTTGGGTTAGATCTTTTAAAATGGCCGGATCTTTTACGGCCAAATAATAATAGATCAGATAAGCCGAGCATGTATCGATCTCGGCATTGAAAGATTTCCTTTCATCAATTATGCTCCAGTCAGGACCGACTTCCGCAAAGTAACCTCCGTTTTTTTTATCCCAGGCTTTTGTCTGCATTAATTTATGAGTTTTTTCAACATAAGAGAGCGCATTTTTATTATGAGTGGCAAAATAGAAAATCACCGGTCCAAGATTGCCGTAAGTTTCATCAAAAAGGTCTTTTGAAGTTATCAGAGGTTTGTTATTGGAATCTATATAATTATACCATCCTCCGTTTTGTTCGTCCCAGCCGTAATTGGTAAGATATTCCAGGCCGTTTTCAGCAAGCTCAAGGTATTTATCGTCACCGCTTAAAAGATAAGCAACGGTAAATCCATATACAGCCCTGGAAAGCATCCTCGGGTATTTACCCCTTTCATGGCCAATGGAACCGTCCCGGTTTATATCTGTAAAAAATCCGCCGTTTGTTTTATCGGCCGTTTTTTCCCAGATTGGTATAATATCATTTAAAGCCTGGTTTTTCCAGTAATTTGCCTCAAGATAAGGCTTGAAATCAATATCTTTCTTTTCAGACACGGTATTAAAACAGGAAGACATAAAAAACGCCAAAGAAATACATATCAAACCATTGAAAAATATTTTTGTCATTACCTTTACCTCCAAAAATTCCTATTCCAGGGCATAAACTGTGCCTCTTGTTGTTCCGAAATAAATAACTCCCTTATCAATAAAAGGAGACGATATAATTTGCCCATCCGCGCTGAAGCTGAACTTTATTTTCCCCGACTTCCTTTCCAGCGCATAAAGTTTACCGCTGCCTGGAGTTTCACTAGAAGCTTCACTGGTTCCAAAATAAACCAGGTTGCCGCTTATAACCGGTGATGAAAATATATATTCAAAATACAACGGTCTTTCCCATATTATTTTTCCGTTATCAGCATTTAAAGCGGCAAATTCCTTTGGATCGGCGAAACTTAAATACAAAACACCGTCAAATAACACCGGCGATGAAGTTACCCATCCCCTGATCATTTTAAATTCCCAGATTTGATTTCCTGTAATTGCGTCAAGTGAGTGGATACGCCAATCCATGCCTCCAAAGACTATATTATCACCAACAATAACTGGTGTTGTGTAGATTAAACTATAAGTGTCGAATGTCCAGACCTGTTTCCCGTTTTTTGAATTTAATGCATAAAATGTACCGTATGAATTACCGAAATAAACCATGTCATTCGCAATAACAGGTGTGCAGAAAATCCCGAATAATGCATTAATTCTCTTATGCACCGTTGAATACCGCCAGGACATTTTACCACTGTCTTCTTTAAGGCAATATAAAGAACCATCCGGACTGCCGAAATAAACTCTACCTGAATATACTACAGGAGATGACACATATAGATACTTATAAAAATAATCGTAATTTATTTCCGGATTTACTGATCCGGTTTTAAATATCCAGATTAAATTCCCTGTTTTAGCATCCAGAGCATATAGATTTGAATCGCCGCTTAAGAAAAAAACCCGGTTTGACAATACTGCCGGAGTGGATGATATTTCCCCACCTGTTCTGCTCTTCCATATCAATTCGCCGTTGCCGGGATTCAGGCAATAAAGGCATCCGTCATCGCATCCGATATAAAGTCTTTCATCATAAATAACCGGGGAAGACTTTATAGAACCGCCGGCCTGAAAAGCCCAACGTAAACGATGTATGGTTTCAGGGCCGGATAAAAAAACCCTTGCCTTTGAGATTTGATAAGGAGAATTCTCAACTTCCCCTCCAAAAATAAAAACTGAAATCATAACAAATCCAATCAATAAAACAAATCTGACCGGACTATCATTTTTCCACATTTCAATTCTCCTACGTGACCCCTGAATAATTTATTGTTATTAATATTTATAAAATCCCGTTTCTATTGAATTACGGACGCCTGTTTCTGCGGAATTTGTTTATAATATTCTAGCAATAGTATGTTTGAATTACAATAGTCCAATAAGCTCATTTTAATAAAATCCTATGAACTTTCAGATCATCATTTTATTCATAAGTTCTACACGGCTCTGGGCGCCAGTTTTCTTATAAATATTGTAGATATGGTTTTTAACCGTGATGGATGAAATATAAAGCATTGAAGCTATTTGTTTATTTGAATATCCCTTAGCTAACAAACTGATCATCTCTCTTTCTCTTTCAGTAATCCCATATTTTTCAAGAAATGATTTAGTCGGGTGGATATCAACCGGCTGTTCTGATTTAAAATATAAAGATTTTCCCGCAATAATGATGAAGATGAGGTTCATAGTAAAGTATAGAAAATTCAGAGAAGATATAGGCCCGAGAAAATATATCCGCTGAATGTCATTATTCCATAAAAACTCCAGGATAAATAAAGGTATAAAAAATCCGGCAACTGTAAAGAATGATTTTAAAATGATTTTTTTTCCACTTTCTCTGATTTTTTTATAATTAATAATAGAAATCAAAAGCGAAAAGGATAATATTCCAATGAATAACCAGTTAACCGATTTAAAGCAGATAAGGCTTGCTCGCCAGAAATCAATCAGGGTTTCAGTAAAAGCCGCGGGGACAAAAGTTGAAACAATCGCAAGAACAGAAAATATGATAAAAATAATTTTCCTGAAATAAGTAAAATTTTTTTCAAGCAGATTGTAAACGATTAAAGGAATCAGGTAATATAAACCGGCATAAGAGCAATTATATAGCAAAATTCTGGAAATTTGATCAAAGGATGGAAATCTATTCATAAAATATACACGGAAATATTCAAAATTTTCTAGGAATAAAAGCAATGTTAAATCAAATAAAAACAAAATATAATAAAGGAAAGTCCTATTTCTGAACCTTATATATGATATGACTGCCATAAAAAGTGAAGCAAAACTTGTGGAGCAGGATAAAATATAACAGAAAAGTGTAAAATATCTCATATAATACCTTTACAAACATGCCCCATAATTTCGGCAGATGACCATGTGAAAAAGTATCTTATTTATCATTTCGAGTGAAGTCGAGAAATACAATTTATCATATAAAACAAATACATACACCGATGGAGTTCATACCAAGATTGCCGAGGTGCCTGGGATGAATATAGAATTTTCACACAGCCGGCAGACACAATACAAAATGACCTTAGGACAGATAAAATGGAATTTCTTGGTAAAAGTTAAATTCTATATCAATATCTCAACAGTTTATTTTGCATTAAAACCATAATTTTATCAAGAAATAAGGACTCCATAAAAAAAGGCGGCTATTAAAGCCGCCTTATATTTCAAAAATTGAATTAACCTTTCTTTGGTATCCTCATAGCATAGAATGATCTCCAGACGAATACCAGGGCAATCAGAAAGAACGCCGCACCGACAAAGGGAGCAGCAGTGCGGAAGCTCTGGGAAATCGCGATTTCCATTGCGAGAAGTCCGAACAGGGTCGTAAACTTTATGATCGGATTCATCGCGACTGAGGATGTATCCTTGAACGGATCACCGACAGTGTCGCCGATTACCGTCGCGTCATGCAGTGGAGTTCCCTTTTCCTTCAGATCTACTTCAACTATTTTCTTCGCGTTGTCCCAGGCGCCACCTGCGTTGGCCATAAATACCGCCTGGAAGAGGCCAAATACCGCGATTGCGATGAGGTAGCTGACGAAGAATGATGCCGGAGCGTTGTTATCACCCCTCGGCGAAGAGAAGAACGCAAATGCCAGGGCAAAGGAAAATACAGCTATAAAGATGTTGAACATGCCTTTCTGCGCGTACTGGGTACAAATTTTCACAACGTTTTTAGAAGCTACCATAGACGCCTTCTTTTCTGCATTGGCGTCGAGCTTTATGTTTTTCTTTATATATTCAACCGCGCTGTAAGCGCCGGTCGTAACGGCCTGCATGGAAGCGCCCGTGAACCAGTAGATCACCGCCCCCCCGCATATGAAGCCGAGAATGGTGTAGGGGTTCAAGATATTCAAAATAGTAGCAGGATCGACACCCAGAGTTCCCTTGATCACAAGGATAAGTGAGAAGATCATCGTAGTAGCGCCGACTACGGCAGTTCCGATAAGCACCGGTTTTGCCGTGGCCTTGAAAGTATTACCGGCTCCGTCGTTCATTTCCAGGAATTCCTTTGCCATCGTAAAATCAGGCTTAAAACCGAATTCCTTTTCAATTTCGCCGGCCGCATTTTTATTTTCCTCAATCAAAGAAAGCTCGTAAACTGATTGAGCGTTGTCGGTAACAGGGCCATAGCTGTCAACCGCAATGGTCACAGGTCCCATACCTAGGAATCCGAATGCTACAAGTCCGAATGCGAAGATGGATGGAAATACCATGATCGCGCTTAAGCCGATAAGACTTGCAAAATAAGCGACTGCCATCAGGAAGACGATTACAAGCCCGATCCAGAAAGCTGAGAAGTTGCCGGCGACCAGGCCGGAAAGAATTGTAAGTGAAGCGCCGCCTTCCCTCGATGCAGTAACAACCTCTTTAACATGTTTGGAGCTGGGTGAAGTAAATATCTTGGTGAATTCGGGAATCAGCGCAGCGCCTATAGTGCCGCAGGAAATGATGATGGAAAGAACCAGCCAGAGGCTGTTTGGAAGGATGGAAAGCTGCCAGTAGCTTACGCTGAATGTCATAATTATGGAAAGAATGGAAGTGATCCAGATAAGGTTTGTCAGGGGTTTTTCATAATCGATCTTTTCCTTCTTTCCATATACGGATTTGCTTATTATGCTGTTTATCCAGTAGGCAGAACGGAAGTTACAATCATAAGAACACGCATTACGAAAATCCAGGTCAGTAGCCTGATCTGATTCTCGCGCCGGAATTTACGCCCAGGAGAATAAAGCTTATCAAGGCCACGCCGGTAACACCGTATGTTTCAAAACCATCGGCGGTTGGGCCGACGCTGTCTCCAGCGTTGTCGCCGGTACAGTCCGCTATAACACCAGGATTCCTGGGATCGTCTTCCTTGATTTTAAATACTACTTTCATCAGGTCGGAACCGATATCGGCGATCTTTGTAAAAATACCGCCTGCCACGCGCAATGCTGAGGCGCCAAGCGATTCGCCTATGGCAAAGCCTATGAAGCAGTAGCCCGCAAGATTTCCCGGAATAAATAAAAGGATTATCAGCATCATTATCAATTCAACAGATACCAAAAGAACGCCGATAGACATCCCGGACTGCAGGGGAATGTTCAAAAGTTTGAGCGGCTTCTTTTCCAGGGATGCAAATGCTGTTCTGGCGTTAGCCATTGTGTTCATACGTATTCCGAACCAAGCGACGCCATATGAGCCCAAAATACCGAGGATAGAAAAGCCGAGTATGATTAGTACATTATTAAGAGGCATCGCACGGAGAAAACCAAAGTAAAAAGCGATACAAATTCCAATGAATATCTCGAGAATAATCAGAAACTTTCCCTGCTGAACTAAGTATGTCTTGCAGGTTTCAAATATAAGGTTACCTATATCGAGCATGGATTTGTGAACCTTGAGACCTTTTACCTGCAAAAATTCGAATAAACCGAAGAGAAGTCCCAAAACACAAATAACAAGGCCAATAATTAATAAATTATAGCTCATCGGGTCAAACTTCGGAACAACCAAATCCGCTTCGCTGGCCATAAGAGGTGATGCAAAGATGAGAAACAGGGAAGCGAAAGACAGACTCTTCAATAAGATTTTGAATCTTTTATTCATTATCTTCCTCCTAAATTAAATAAATTTTTTATAATTTAATAATTATCAGAATGTTATAAACCCGGGTCACTTCATTAACAGCCTGAAGTACCGTATAATAAGAAAACAGAACCAAACTATTCTATATGGTTTAAACATTTATGTCAAGGAAAGTCCCAATCATTAGTGTTTCAGACGGATTTTGAAATTGTAACTTTGAAAGCCGGCGTTTCCTGCAATTTATTTTGATGTTTTGTGTAGCTAATATCAGAATATTTAAAGAATATTGACGGTAATGCAAATTTGCCATTTAGAAAAGATTTTTGTATAATAAAACCGTTACTTTTTTGGAGTACGGCATGGCTGTTAAAAAATTCCGGGTATTTTTCAAGTATAACGCGCGGTATGAAACAAAAAGTGTTGATGTTGTCGGGGATTTCAACCAGTGGAAGCCCGGGGCTGCGAAACTTTCAGATACGGACAATGACAATGTTTGGGACGGTTATATTGATCTTCCCGCTGGCGAATATGAATATAAATTTTTAATTGACGGCTGCGATTATAAGCTTGATCCCAATAGCAGTTCAATAGTTCCAAGAGACGGAATTGAAAATTCCGTTTTATCTGTCGGAATCAGCACTGTGATTAATGATGCGGTGCATTATCCTGATAATACTGACGCATTTCTGGAAAATACATTATTCCTGAAAGCTTCTATTAATAAAAATATATACTGTGATGCAAAACTCATACTGGTAATAAACGATTCGCCCAGGGCTATCAGAGGTTATTCTCTATATTGGGATGATAATTATTTATATTATTTCTTTAAATTTCAAAACGATTTTTGTGTGGAAAATTGTCTTTATTATTTTGAAATCGAAAAAATCGACGGGGGGTTTAATTATTTCGGTTCGAATGGAATAGTGGACTCAGAATGGGAAGTTAACAGCTTTGAATTTAAAGAGTCAATTAATCAACCGTTTACAACTCCCGATTGGGTCAATGATTCAATCTTTTACCAGATATTTCCCGATAGATTCAATCATGGGGATAAAACAATGAATCGTGAAAATGTACAGCCGCCGCATACAATACCCGGCTCAAAATCCTTTTACGGCGGCGACCTTGAAGGAGTCATACAAAAAATCGATTATTTGAAAGAGTTGGGAATTAACGCTATTTATTTCAACCCTATTTTTGAAGCCCCATCACCTCACAAATATGATATATCAGATTATAATAAAATTGATCCTCATTTTGGAACTATCGAGACATTTGATAAAATGGTCCATAGTTTAAAAAAAAATTCGATCAATTTCATCCTCGATGGAGTATTCAATCATACGGGAACTGGCTTTTTCGCTTTTAAAGACATCGAAAAAAACGGTTCCGATTCAAAATTTATAAATTGGTATTTTATTAAAAAATTCCCTTTATTTGAAGACGGAAAGCCGAATTATGAGTGCTGGTGGAATTTTAAAGATCTTCCGAAACTTAATACTTCAAATCCAGATGTTAAAAAATATCTGATGGATTGCGCTTTATTCTGGATTAAAAAGGGAGCCTCCGGCTGGAGGCTGGATGTTCCAAATGAGGTTGATCATCATTTCTGGAAAGACTTCAGAAAAACCTTAAAATCAATAGCCCCTGATTCTTATATCCTCGGAGAAATATGGCAGAACGCGAAACCCTGGCTTATGGGCGATGAGTTTGACGCCGTAATGAATTATAGATTCCGGGATGCCTGCATAAATTTCTTTGTATATAGGAGATGCACCGCTGAGGAATTTATTCAAATGATTGGAAAACAGATCAGTGATTATCCGATGCAGGCAAATTTTGCTTTATTAAATCTTCTTTCAAGCCATGACACAGCCCGGTTCTTTACGGTAGTTGAAAAAGATATTACAAAACTTAAACTTGCTTTGTCATTTCAATTTACTTATCTTGGAGTTCCTTCCATATATTATGGTGAGGAAATTGGTATGGAAGGAGGGAGGGACCCTGATAACCGGAGATTTATGATCTGGGACAAAAAAGAGTGGAATACCGAAGTCTTTAACCTTTATAAATCACTGATAAAAATTCGTAATGATAATGAAATACTCAAAAAAGGCGATTTCAGATTTATTTATGCCCGTAATATGATAATCGGTTTTGAACGTTTCATTGAGGATAATAAACTGGTAATTTTTATAAATAATTCCGATAAAAGCCTGCAAATAGATGTTACGCAGATCCTTGGAAACGGCGACTTTATCGATATATCAAAAAATCACCCGCTTAAAAGGAAGAAAGCATATAGATTATATGCCAATGATTTCGTAATTCTAAAAAAAATAAAAAGCAGGTGAATATATTGTTAAAATAAAAAAATAAATTTATACTCATTGCTTGCGGTTTCGAGTATCCCAGGCTATAATTAGGAAATATCATGCTTTTCGATTGAGAAAAAGAAAAAAGTAACATTTATGACGAAGATAAAAAAAAATATTATTTTAAGTTTATTTTTGACATTCCTGCCATTATTGGCCTTTTCAAATATAAATATGGATCTTATTGATGCGGTCAAAAGCGGAGATTTGAAAAAAGTAGAGCTTTTAATTTCCGAAAGTGCGAATTACGCCGCCTGGGACGATTATGGAAGAAGGCCTATACATATAGCTTCCGAAAAAGGGTATTTGGATATTGTAAAATTTCTTATCGATAAAAAAGCCAGCCTGGAAGTCAGGGATAAAGACGGCTGGACACCACTCCATACTGCCGCATATAACGGGCAGATGGATGTTGTCAGGCTTTTAATCGATAATAAAGCTAATATCGAAGCAAGAGACAAAATCAATGAAACACCGCTATGTGTTGCCTGTTATAAAGGCAGATTCGAAATAGTAAAATATCTTGCTGAAAAAGGAGCGTCAATTACTGTAATTGACCGTCAGGGGGATTCTCCGCTTCATCAGGCTGCATATAAAGGCTATACCAATATTATTGAATTTCTTCTTGATAAAGGAATGGAAATCAATTTAACCAATATTTACGGATGGACGCCCATTCACAGGGCGGCATATGGAGGACAGCTGGAAACAGTAAAATTCCTTGTTCAAAAGGGTGCTAATGCTGATCTGTTAACTGCCAAGACCTGGAAGCAATACCCGCAGGGTATAAATGCCTCAGAAATATCAAGAATAAATAATAAGATTGAAATATTTGAATATCTTCAAAAAATAACAAACGACAATATAATTCTATTAACTAATTGATGATAAAAATAAGTATTATGAGCCATTCGGCATTGCAGTCCAAACAAGGCGGTTCAGGGAAGGGATTTTACTTATCAAAATGAATACAGATTCAATCTTTTGTTAAAATGGGATAGGCTTTTATGAACGGTAATAAATGTATTTATTGCACTAATATAAATCCGGTTTCGATTGAATACGCATTCCCTAAAAGCCTTGGATCATTCAAATTTTTCCCTCCCTTAATAGACAAAGTTTGTCCGACCTGCCTTTCCAAACTTTGCTGGTTCGATGAAAGATTTCAAAAAACCGGCAGTATTTCATATTTCAGGAATTATCTTGAAATAGAAAGCGGAAGAAAAATTGTTAAAAAGACCAGATCTAAAAATTATGAAAATATTGAATTTACAGCTTACAGGCCCGAAGGAGATTTTGAGGTTATATGGATTTTTAACAGGACAGAAAAGACCATAAAGATCATTCCACAGCTCATTATTATCGATAAAAACGGGGAAACACACCAGATCGCGATTAAAGAAAAATGGAGTGATGAAAACGAGATTTTAATTGCTATTAAAAACAGGGGACTGGATCTAAAAAACAATATCGCCGTTCATTATATTGGCTCTCAGGATCTGTTCGACAGATATGTTAACGGTAAAATTAAAATTGGACATTCAACTCATCAATCGTCCCGTCTTTTTGACCAAAATATAACAAATCATTTTGCCGCGAATTTTTATTCCAGAAATATCGCTAAGATTGGTTTTCATTATCTGCTGACTGTCCAAAGTTTATTAAGGGGAGATGAAAGCATGTTCAAACCTATCCGCAATTTTATAATTAACGGCGGTCCTGTGAAGGAATTTTTAACGGAATCCTTTCTTCCAATTTTGAGTAATCATTCATCTAAAAATATCAATAAATTTCAGGGACATATAATTATATTTGAAAAAATAGGACCCCATATTCAAGCGAAGCTTCAGCTTTTTACAGGTCCTGAATTTTTGCCCGTCACTTATAAAATTCAATTAGGAACAGATAATTTACTCAAATATCCTGATTTCCAGACAGGACATTATTTCCTCTACTATCCCCGCGGCAGAAAAAAGCAATTTAACGGCGAAGCCTACCCATTCGGAAATTTGAATTTTAAAAATTGACGGATTAAAAATAAGCGGCAAAAAAAGCGATTTGCCTATTTAAAATTGTAAAAATTGATAATCTCCACTGTTAGTTATATAATAGATTGATAAATATGTATCAAGCAGCCTGCCCTGAGCTGACAGACTGTGTGAAAACACAGTAAATATGCTATAATTATTAGAACAAAAATAATCGGAGTAAAAGATGAAGCATATTGAGGGAGAATCAAGGGATCAGATAGTTCTGTTCAATGAAACACTGGAAGATCTGTTAGGAGAAGAAGATCCGGTAAGGTTTATAGATATTTTTGTTGATAAGCTAAATATGAAAGGAGTTGGTTTTAAAGTAAAAGAAGCATCAACCGGCAGAAGTTCATATAAATCCGAAATACTTTTAAAAATCTATATTTACGGATATTTGAATAAAATCAGGACAAGCAGGAAATTAGAGAGAGAGTGCCGAAGAAACACAGAGTTGATGTGGCTGACTGGACGACTAGCGCCGGATTTCAAGACGATTGCCGACTTCAGGAAAGACAATAAGAAGGGAATACAGTCGATATTCAGAGAATTTTTGAAGATATGTCATAAAGCCGGGCTTTTATCATTTGACGTTGTTGGAATTGATGGAACCAAGATCAGTGCGCAAAACCACAATAACAATGTTTATCATAGGAAAAACATAGAAGAAATCATACATAGAATAGATCAAAAGATCGAAGAATATTTGAATGAGATGGATAAGAACGATAAGGAAGAAAAGAATGAATTTGAATTTCTTTCCGGAAAGATAGCGGAACGTTTAAAGAAAATGAAAACAAAAAAGGATAAAGTTGAGGCTATTAAAAAGATTTTTGAGGGAAATCCTGAAATGGAGAAATATTATTCAAATGACCCGGAAAGCCGGTTTATGAATGATAAAGGGAAATCCGACATTGCATATAATCTGCAGATGGCAGTAGATGATGCGAATAAACTGATTGTGGTGATTGATGTGACAAATGAAAACAATGATATCAAACAGATGGCAGGAATGTGTGACCGAGTAGAAGAAATAAAGGACGAGCTTAAGGTAGAGACTGAAACGGTCAAAGTATCGGATGCCGGTTATTACAGCGAACCGCAGATACTGGAATGTATAGATAAGGGACATAACGTATATATGCCGAATCCGGATGACGAACATAAGGCAAGGATTCGAGGCAAAGAAGATAATAAAGGAGTACCTGCTGAAGAATACCAGGTTGATAAATTCAAATATGATCCGGGACAAGATGTTTATTATTGTCCGGAGGGAAACCCATTAGTGAGAAATGGGAAAAAAGTAGAGAAGGTCAATGGAGGAAAAGAGATAGTCAGGTACAAGTGCGGCTTATGCAGCCAATGTGAAGTAAGAAATAAGTGTACTGAAAGCGTGGAAGGACGAAGTATCAAAGTACCAGTTAGAAAAGAAGAAATTGAGAACTTCAAGAGGAAAATTCGTTCTGAAGCCGGGAAAAAGATCATAGAGAAAAGGAAAGAGATATGTGAACATCCATTTGGATCGATAAAAAGGAATATGGGTTACAGTTATTTTTTAATGAAGGGAAAGGATGGCGTTCTGACGGAATCCAGTTTGGCAGGATTCATTCATAATTTAATAAAAGTATTGAATATATTGGGAATAAAGAGACTTATGACTCTGGTTTGATGCTAATAAACCATCGTTTATCGTATTCGGATAGATTTTTTAAACTAAGATTTTTTTAGCTTGAAAAATATATCAAAAAATGGAGTTTTTGTATAATTAATCGATTTTACTATAAAATTTTACTGAGTTTTCACACAGTCTGTGAGTTTATGGTGTGCCTGTTGAATTAAAGGGTCACGCTTATAAAAGGGGTCTGATTTTGTTTAGAAAAAAGAAATATGCACTTGTACTTGCTGGAGGAGGCGCTAAAGGAGCTTACCAGATTGGCGCTTGGAAAGCCTTCAGGGAATTAAATATCGAATTTGAAGCCATTGTCGGAAGTTCAGTTGGGGCATTAAACGGAGCGCTTATAGCCCAGAATGATTATAAAATTGCATTGGATTTATGGGAAAATATCAGCCTTGAAAAAATTATTAAAATTCCCAATGGATTATTCCAGGACGGTAAATTTCATATAAACAGGATGAATATTTCATACCTTAAGCAGTTACGTGATGAATTCTTTAAATTCGGCGGACTGGACACTTCCCCCTTAAAAAATATTATAAATGCGTCTCTTAATGAAAATAAAATCAGAAAATCGGGGATGGATTTCGGTATTTTGACTTATGAGCTTAGCGATTTGAAGTCTAAAGAGCTTTTTCTTGAAGATATCCCCCAAGGGTTGATAAACGACTATCTTTTAGCAAGCTCGACATTGCCGGGATTCAAAGCAACAATTATTAAGGGCAAGCAGTTTTTAGACGGCGGGTTGGCTGACAATATTCCTTTTGCTGCGATTAAAGAGCGTGGTTATAAAAAGATTATCGTGGTCGATGTTTCCGGCCTGGGAATTAACAGGAGGCCGGACATGGCCGGGACAGAAACGATCTATATTAAAAACTCTATCGATATGGGCACAATAGTAGATTTCTCAAGAAAATTCATTAATGATTACATTCAGCTTGGTTATCTTGATACAATGAAAGTTTTTGAAAAAATTTACGGGATTTATTATTTTTATAATTTTGACAAAAAGACTATCGGAAGACTTCAAAACTTCCTATACAGGGATACTGTTATTAATGAATATTCCAGATATCTCACTAAAAATCATCCTGAGACCAAAGAAGATATAAATACCAGAATCAAAGAAATCCTGCCTGAAGAAATTCAAAATTTTTATTATAACGTAATCAGTCTGGCAGAATGTGCAGCGCTTGAATTAAAACTTGAAAGAAACCGTTTATATAATTTTGAAGAAATCTTGTTAGAGATATGGAAGCAATTTTTACCTGAGAAAAAGAGAATCTTTGACATTCAAATAAACAAAAATGGTATAATCGGTTTTTTTGATCGACTATCTGGAAAGGCAGATTACAATCTAATCCCATCAAGGGTTTTTTATTATATACTGAAGTATTATTACGAGAATAAAAGGCATAATTTGTGAATAATTTTATTCCAGTAGCAATTATAGGCGGAGGAGCAGCCGGTTTAATGGCGGGTATTTCATCATCTTATTCCGGAATAAAACCGGTAATTTTAGAAAAAAATGACAGGATCGGCAAAAAAATTCTGGCTACAGGAAACGGAAAATGCAATCTTACCAATAAAAACATTGATATTTCTCATTATCATGGAAAAAATCCGGGTTTTGCACTGAATTTCCTGAATCACTTCGGTCCGGAATATACTCTCGAGATGTTTGAAAAAATGGGGCTTGAATTCATAACTGACGATGAAGGCCGAGTTTTCCCGGAGAGCCTTCAGGCAGGAAAGTGTTTTGGACTGCCTAAGGCTTGATCTGGATAGAATCGGGGCCGAAATTTCAACAAAATCTGAAGTGCTTTCCTTAAAGAAAAACGGCGGTAATTTTATAATTCAAACTGTCGATGGAAAGAATTTTACTGCCGGTTCGGTTATTCTGGCATGTGGAGGGAAGGCCGCCCCTTCAACCGGCAGCGATGGCAGTGGTTTCCGCCTTGCAGAGTCTTTGGGGCATAAAATCATCCAGCCACATCCTGCGCTGATTCAACTTAAGCTTGATGGTACACTTCATAAAGCAATGGAAGGCATGAAAATGGGACTGCAATGTCAAACTTTTATACTATAATAATCCGGTAGAATCAATAAAAGGCGATATCATGTTCACTAATTACGGAATATCCGGACTTGCAATATTGAAGTTAAGCAAGAATGCCATATCGGGTCTGGCGGAAAATATTCCGGTTGAAATTGAAATAGATTTTTTTCCTAAGCTTACACTTGAAGATAAATTAAAAATTATAGAGAAGCGTGTTAATAATCAGCCAGAAAGACTTCTTGAGCATTTCTTCACCGGCTGGCTGAACAAGCGTATCGGTCAGACTTTATTAAAATCCTTGGGATTGAGGAATGACAGGGCTTATTCATCATTAACAAATGCTGAACAGAAAAATATAGCATGTGCTCTTCAGGCGAAGCGCTTTAAAGTTACAGGTAACACCGGCTGGCAAAACGCCCAGATAACAGCGGGCGGCGTTGACACTGATGAAGTTGCCGGTTTAACACTTGAATCGAAGCTTATCAAAGGCCTTTTTTTCGCGGGCGAAATCATTGATATTGACGGCGATTCAGGAGGATACAACCTGCAATGGGCATGGTCCGTCAGGCTTCGCGGCAGGAAAAGCTGCCGGGGATTATGCGGAAAATTTGTGATTAGTAAGAAAGAGAAATAAAAATCAATCCGGAGGGATATAAAATATTGAATTAATAAATCAAAATTTGTGTTGTTTCTTTATAATTTTAAATTTATGTTTTATACTATTTATTATTTTTAAATATAAAGGAGTTATTACTGAAAATGAATTACCGAGCGGCATTTATAAAAACTTTTTTTGATAATATGATTTTACCATATATTGCTAAGGAAGGAATGGAAATAATTCCCGGCAATTGGTATGTAATTAACACAAAATTCGGCGAAGATATAGGTCTGGCAACTTCGATCGTAAAAGAAATACCGAAAGAAAGATTTCATATTAAAAAACCGGTAGTCGAGCATGTTAACGATGCGGATATAGATGATATTGAGATTGACGATACTTCCATTCTTGAAAAGAAAAATGAACATATCCCACTGGAAATTGACAGCAAGCAAATTGAGAATTTTCAGATAATCAAGGAGGCTACACAAGATGAGCTCAGCCAGTGGCAAAGCTTCAGAGCCGAGGAACTTAAAGCATTCGAGTCGGCTAAAAAGGAAATCAAGGATTTAAATCTTGAAATGAAGCTTATTAATGTTCATTTCTTATATCAAAGAAAAAAAATAATTTTCAATTTTACCGCAGATAACCGGATAGATTTCAGACAATTAGTAAAAAGACTGGCCGGCATATTTAAAACCAGAATCGAGATGCGTCAGATAGGCGTCCGTGACGCCGCAAAAATTCTCGGCGGATATGGTGTCTGCGGAGTTATGAACTGCTGTTTGAAATCAAACTGCCATATAAATTCAATTTATTTGAAAATGGCAAAAGACCAGGGGTTTGTTGTTAATTCCAGTAAGTTAACCGGATCCTGTGGAAGATTGATGTGCTGTCTTGCCTATGAAATTGATTATTATTCCGAAGAAAGAAAAAAATATCCTGATGTAGGTTCGCTGATATTGGACGGGCAAAAAAACTATTCGGTAGTATCGTTAAATATTATAAAAGAAGAAGTATATATTGCTGATGAAAACCATCATCAAAAAAAATATCCTCTTGAAATGCTAAAATTTCAGCGAAAAGATATCTCCGGTACTTCTGTTTACAGAATAAATAATACGGATGAAGCATTAAAAACAAATGATAATTTAAATTCATCATCAACAAATCTTAATGTAATGAACAAATCAAGATAACTATAATATTTATAAAAAACGCCTTGATTAATAAATGGATTAGATGTCTTATTGACCTCAAGAATATTAATTATTAGTATTTGTATGTATTGAATATTCCAATATAGGGTTAAAGTTAATATGATTTTTTCCTGCATTATTGACGATAATATAACAAAATTAATTGTTTTATAAGATAAAAAGATTTTGGGGTAACCATGCCGTATGATAAAGAAACTATAGAACAAGCTAAAAAAAAGGGAATTTTCGAAGAAAAGGTATTCGATTCCAAGGCATTAATGTTAAATGAAGAAGAAAAAAATAAAATCAGTGGTGAAATAACTAAAAAGATGAATGGACCAACTAATTTAAGTGAATATCCGGAAAGCAAATCGAAAAGGAATGAGGAAATTAAAGAATTTAATGTTGAACTAAATTTCATTGAAAAGATTATTATATCAATACTTTCTTACTTAGGCTTCTTGAATATTCAGAATTATAAGCTAAATAAAGCCATTCATAACCTGGAAAAAAAAGCGGCAAGATTAAAACCGCCCATTTATAATGTTTCTTCGAGCAGAGTTTCCAAGTTCTTGGCATATCAATTACATAGTATCTATCTAAAATCACTTCCCCTGAAAAATATTTATAGATTAACGATTGATGATAAGGAAAATTGGAATAATCCTGCACTTCTGCATAAATCAGGTGTGGAAATATTATTTGAAAGTCTTGCAAAAATGAATTTTGAGGAAATTGAAAAAAAGTTCTCTACCGTAGGCATAAGTAAAGCAATTATGGAAATATCAAATATCAATACGGCAATTGATGAAATTAATTCGGCTATTGTAAAGCATATTAATTCCATTGAAAAACCGGTTATTGAAACTATTAATAAAATTTATACAAATATAATTTATATAAAATATCTAATCGACTTTGATTTTTATCAGTTGTTTAAACATTTTGACAGCCAGTACAGCTCAAGTTCAAGTCCAAATTTTACAGATATTTCCGGCGAGACTATAGCATATTTTTTATCATCACTGGAAGAAATATTGATGCAGATTGATTTATACCTTGATAATACAATGATTTATAAAATAATGGATGATATCGCCAGAGAGCTTTCCGAACATTCAAAAACCGATGAAGATTCTGAAAATGAAGAAATTAATAGTGAAATTCCGGCTCCTGTTAATAACATTGAAGATGAATTAAATTATCTTTTTGAAAATTTAAAAGATCTTTTCCACAAAAATTGCTTTACATTATTGCTCCAGATAATCAAGAGGGATCCGACATATTTCCCAAGCTTTATTCATACCAATTATGATCTTTACAAAATATATTGTGAAACATTTGTCCAGAGAATGAAAAATATTGTAAAAGTTACAATAAAAGAAAAAAAACAGAAAAAAATCGAAGAAGCTATTAACAAAGTTTTTGAAAGAATCAGCTGGTTAGGAGTATATGGGCCGGATTTGTCTGACAGGCTAGAAAGCTCCGGCACTCTTGGTTTAAGCCATATTTATCAATTAGGACTTATCAATACTTTTTTTATTAATTATTACATCGATATAATTAAACCATTTTTAAACATATTATTAATGAATGGAATATTCTTGGAAAAACATCAGCAGAAAAATGCATCCGAATTTTTCTATTTAATGGAGAAATTTGAAGAAAAGTTCCGCTATTTCCATGAGGAGATGAAACCTGAAGGATCAACGGCTAATAAAATTTTTAGTTTATTGACCAAAAAAGAAGGAAATTCTATCGATCACAAAAAAAGTCTGGAAAAATTTATTTCCTCTGTAAATGGAAAAGCAAAAGAATTATTTGACGATTTTTATAATTTATTCACAACTATGGTTTTTATAAATCATAATCTACATGATGACATCAACTCAAAGACATCAAAATATATCCGTAATATACACTATATCGGCGGTTTAAAAAATACAAAATTGCTTCAAAATATAGAAAGAAGTTATCAGGTAATGCTTCCTATTAAAGATATAATTGACTTGATGAGAGATTGAACTTAATGGTTAAAGAAAACGCTTTACTGATTGGAGTAAAATTACCATCCGATCCCATAAACAGGGTTATGTCTTCACTGGATGAATTAAAAGAACTTTCAATAACCGCGGGAGCAAGTGTTGTCGATAGTATCATCCAGCAGAGAAAAGAAATCGATTCAAAATATTATATAGGTAAGGGTAAAGTTGAAGAAATAAAATATTTTTATAAAAATGAAAAAAAAAACGATCTTATCATTTTTAACCATGAATCGACCCCATCCCAGATCAGAAATCTTGAAAAAGAATTGAAAATGAAAGTAATAACAAGGACTGAATTGATTCTTGATATTTTTTCCCTTCATGCTAAGTCTGGAATTTCTATGCTGCAGGTTGAGCTTGCACTGCTGAAATACCAGCTGCCGAGAATCACAGGCAAAGGTACATCAATGTCACGGCCCGGTGGTGGTATAGGAACCAGAGGGCCAGGTGAACAGCAGCTTGAACTTGACAGGAGGCTTA
Source organism: uncultured Spirochaetota bacterium (assembly GCA_963783575.1). Lineage (GTDB taxonomy): Bacteria > Spirochaetota > Brevinematia > Brevinematales > JAOACQ01 > CAWEAK01. The sequence goes on from CAWAOD010000018.1 coordinate 55,787, forward strand.
TCATGAAAAAAATTCATTTGATTGGAAACAGGCTTAAACATATTGAACTGGAAAGAAGCATTCAACGGAAAAACAGGGTGGAGAATGAATTCAAATCGGCATTAATCGGGTATACTAATTCGGGAAAATCAACATTACTGAACCGTCTGACCAAGTCAAATGTGCAGGTTGAAGATCAGCTTTTCGTTACCCTGGATACCACAACAAGAAAATTATGGCTTGGCTTTATTAACGGAAAGTCCGCTCATTCAGTTATTACTGATACGGTTGGCTTTATCCAGGATCTGCCGCATGACCTGATAGAAAGTTTTAAATCCACCCTGGAAGACACAATTCAAGCTGATCTGCTTATCCATATTATCGATATATCAACTGATTTTTCATATAAAAAGAAAGTTGTAGAGAAAACAATTTTTGAACTAGGTGCAAACAATATACCACTTATATTATGTTTCAATAAAATCGACAGACTTTCGGAAGAAGAGGTCCTTAATATTCGCCTCCAATATCCCGAAGCATTATATATTTCCGCAAAAGAGAATTTAAATATAAATTTTTTAAAAGAAAAACTAAAAGAATTTTATATTCTAAAATACAATAATAATGTAATCAAGCCTCTTTTTTCCTGAAACGAAGGGAAATCAGATAACCGATTACTGAAAGTATAGCAATAACAACAATGATATCTAAAATCTTACTGTATTTCATCACTTCCTGCCAATTGCTGCGCAGAATCCTTCCGATCCAGCATAAAAAAGCATTCCACATTGCTGCCCCGGCGATTGTCAAAAAAATGAATTTGAAAATATTCATTTTGCCGACACCCGCGGGAATTGAAATAAGATGCCTTACAACAGGAATAAACCTGCAGACAAAAATAGTTGCATCCCCGTATTTCTTAAAAAAATTTTCTGTGTATTCAAGATGATGATTATTTAAAAACACATATTTACCGAATTTATGAACGCAAGGCTTTCCGCCATAGTAACCGGCTGTATAAGAAATTAAAGAACCGATAATGCTTCCTAAAGTACTGAAAAAGACAACATACCAGAAATTAAAAGTATTTTCCGCCACTAGGAAGCCCGCAAACGGCATAACAGCTTCGCTTGGAACCGGAAATACCATGCTTTCAAGCGTCATACAAAGAGTTACGCTTAAATATCCGCCTTTTTCAATCAATTTAGTAATCGATTCTGCCAAAATCTCGGTCAAACCCATAAAAATCTCCAAATTATTATAATTTCAAGCGAATATTATATCATTATTTTATTATTTATTCCAAAAGACATCTTCAATAAATTATTAAGCAATAATTTATTCAATTACCGTTTCTTTTTCATCAATAATTCTGCCGCATTTCGGGCATTCCATACTCATAGCAAGTTTACCGTTAATAAAAGCCGTCTCAATATTTTCACCGCAAAATGGGCATTTAATAAATTTATCGATCATTACAGTAACTGACTTCCTCAATGATAAAATAAGAAGGATAAAAAATAAGAATAAAGAGAATGACATGGAAACAATAACGGAAATAATATTGGGATAATAAATTTTTAAGATAATGAACATAACCGTAAAAATCAATAAAGATATTATTAAAAATTTAGCTATCTTTTTTATCATATAATCCCCTAGTTATAGAATTTATTATAAAATTCTTATCAATTGAATAAGTTCGATATTTTCATTCTAAAAACAGATATATTTTTTGTCAAGGGGGGTAACTAATTTCTAGAAAAACAAGTAAGTACAACACTGATTTGCCAAATAGATTAATTTATGATAAAATAACTGCCGTGTAATTTTAACAAAATGCCACCGTAGCTCAGTTGGTAGAGCAATTGATTCGTAATCAATGGGTCAGCGGTTCAATCCCGCTCGGTGGCTTTATTAATTTAGTCCCGCTGTTGCGGGACTAAATTAATCTTGAGTATTCGGCAGAGCCGAAACGTCCACGTTTGTTAATAAACTCCGTAGCAATACAGCAAGAAATTAAATGGGTCAAGCGGCACGCTTGTTATCTGTTTATGCTGTATTTTTTGTCATTATATATTGAACTGGGCCTTGCATAGAATTCTCTTGAAAACTGGCTGTGATTTCCAACCCTGTCCACGGTTCTGATTGCAATAAAATACGGTTTTTCATTCTTTAACCCGCTTAATACTATACTCATTCGGTTCAGAGTCCCTGGCTGAATGTTTGTAATAAATATTGGCGATTTGCCTTCGGCGGCGTCATCACAGATATAATCTTCCTTCCTGTTTCCGTAATAAATCTCATATCCAGCCACACTGTCCTCCGGAGAAGGTACCCAGATTATTTTAATCATTTCATCCATTGGATCAACTTCATCAATTACCGGTTCATAAGGGTCTTTATCCACCACATAATCAAGTTTTATTGAATTTATCAATATTTCTTTATCCATCTCCTCATATGGAAAAGCATTTATTTTAAATTGAATAAACTTACCTCTTTGAAATTCTTCCGGAAATGTATCAATATTGTTCTGAAAATAAATCCATTTTATATCATCACTATCGGGCAAAAAATAATGATCGGAAATTCTGTAAGCCATTTTAATATATGAATATTCAGGCAAACTGTAACCAAATGATAGTTTTTTCAATGTTACCCTATTTTCAGCAATTTTATATATATCTGTTAAAATAATAGAATCTTTATTTACATAACGTTTTAAATAATATTGTTCGGTAAAATCTTTTTTTATTTTAAGATTATCAATTGAAAAAAATGCATTCTGCCCGATTAAAATTGGAGTACTGAGTTCATCCTTGATCAGAGGATTAAAAATAGGGGAAAGTATTTTACCGTTTGATGTAATCCATTTTACTTCCTGCTCCAGACCATTTTTAAAAGTTGCCATTTTCCCATCCAAAATATTAAATGATACCGCATGATGTTCCCATTTATTGAGTTCAAATGATTCATCATCTTTAATTTCTATTGTATATGCCTCTTTGTTTTCAGACCAGAATATATTGTCAAATCTGTATATTATCCTGTTATCATGGGTGAAAATTGATATCCCATAAATATTTTTATCTCTCTCATCGGATAGATTATTACCGATATATTTAATGATAAACTGATTATCATAATTTTTGTATAAATAAAGCCAGAATTCTATCGTAAAACTTCCTGGTATACTTCCGGGCGCAAAAATTGATGTCGAATGAGGTAAAAGTGAAAGATAATGATCGGAAAAATAAAATTTTCCGGAATAATTTCCATTTACATATTGATATTTATTCTGTTCATAATTTGAATAAATAACCTTATAATTCGGAATGTTTTTCAACGGGTTTTCAAAATCAAGATATAGATCAAGGAGAGATGGTTTTTCTTCAATATTTTCTTTTAATATATAAACCGGATTATGATTTACCACTTTTTGAATAAAATTTCCAGATTTGTATATTTTCCATTGATTTCCTTCAATGGTCATACTATCAACTGGAAGATAGGACTTTAATGGAAATATGAGGTTAATACTTACAGTGGCAATTATTATCTGCATAATTATAAACGGTAAATTTTTCATTTAAAATAACCTCCGGAAACAGGTAATATAATGTTAAAATTAATTTATGAAAATACTATACCTATTTTCGGATTTATTATGAATTTTATTAGCCGATTATACTGGATTAAGCTGAATGCAAATTAATTACCAAATTGCAGGCCATTATTGTTTAACTGATAATAATCAATACCTTCTTCAATGGAAGTAACAAAATGAACAAATTTATCAATATTTGAAATCGTCAGAATCCTCAAAATATGAGGTACATTGCACATTACGCAAATTGAGGATTTGTTTTTTAATGAATTAGATATAAGCTGCATTATAATACTGATGCCCGAAGAATCAATATAGGTAAGATTGTTTAAATCTAAAATATAACGGTAAATACCCATTTTTATATAAGCCTTTACTTCTCTGAAAAATAATTCCGAATCTTCCGTAAGGCTGTTTAAATCTCCGCTAATATTAATGATACCTATAGTGTCCCCATAAAAAGATACTTTAATATTTAATCTGTTTTCCAAGCTTGCTACCTCACATCCTTTTTTAATAAATCAAAATTTTTTTCATATAAGTGATATTACCGGTTTTATCCTGTGGTTCGATATAAAATTCATCCATTATTTTACTTATCATATAAATTCCACGCTTTCGCAATTGAAACTGTTCAATTTGCTTTGGTGGAATTATCGTCATAGAAACAGGGGAACCATAGTCTCGAATGAAAATTTCCAGATTTCGCGAACTTTTATCAGTTTCGTTAATATTAATTTTAATTTCAAGCGGAAGACTGATATTCCATTTATACGTATGCTGAATTACATTAAAGATCGCTTCATGAACACAAAAATGAATTTCATGTGCAAGGATTTCATTATCACTTAATATTCTTAATAATATATCGATTAATTCTTTCTCGAATTCTACAACTTCTTCTTCTTTGCCGGATATGGTGAATTTAAAAATCATATCAAACTCCAGGTATTAATCCGAGATATATAATCCAACTTTTTGCAGTAAAATAAAGTTTTAATTATAATAATATCAACTATTTTTTTAGTCAAGGTAATAATTCAATTGAGGAGAACTCATGACAAATAAAAAATACATTTTTATAACCGGTGGCGTATGTTCATCGCTAGGGAAGGGTATAACGGCCGCATCAATCGGTGTTCTTCTTAAATCTGCCGGATATAAGATCAATATGATGAAAATAGATCCATATCTGAATGTTGATGCGGGAACTATGAGCCCATACCAGCATGGTGAAGTTTATGTAACAAACGATGGGGCTGAAACAGATCTTGATCTGGGTAATTATGAAAGATTTGTCAGGGTCGAAACCTCAAAATTAAGCAGTCTTACAACAGGGCAGGTATATCAAGCGGTAATCGATGCGGAAAGAAGAGGTGATTATTTAGGTGAAACTGTTCAGGTGATTCCTCATATCACTGAAGAAATTAAAAGAAGGATCCGCATATTAGACGAGGGTAAAGATTCGGAAATAATAATTGTTGAACTGGGAGGTACGGTCGGCGACATTGAAGGACTGCCTTTTATAGAAGCTGTCAGGCAGTTTGCAATTGAGGAAGGCAAGCAGAATGTTAAATTCGGCCATCTGACCCTTGTTCCGACAATTAAAGGCTCAGGGGAATTAAAAACAAAACCGTCTCAGCATTCTGTAAAAGAGCTTATGTCAATGGGTATTCAGCCGGATTTTCTTTTCTGCCGGTCGGATGTAATGATGCCCGAATCTTTAAAAACCAAAATGGCTTTATACTGTAACATCGAGGAAGACTGCATTTTTTCTGCTATAGATGTGAAGAAAACAATCCATGAGGTTCCATTGAGATTTCATCAGCAGGGTGCCGACAAAAAAATACTTGAAAAGTTTGGGCTTCCATATAAAAAGCCCGATTTAACAAAGTGGAAAAAAATGGTTGATATTGAAATGAATTCTACTGAAACGGTAAATGTCGCCCTTATCGGGAAATACATCAATCTTGAAGACACTTATAAAAGCATTGATGCAGCACTGAAGCATGGCGGTATTGCTAATAAAGTCTGTGTTGATATTAAAAAAGTAGACGCTGAGTTTTATGATGCCGAAATGATCGATGAGGGAATATTAAAAAGAGCAGCTATCGATTATTTTGAAAACATGATACTAAATAGAATTTTCAATGAAGAAGACAAAAATTTTATCGAAACGGTTTATACAAAAGACAGTGCAAACAATTACTATATAATTTCCGATTGCATATCAAACGATGAAAAGAGCAGAATAAAAGAGATATTAAGGTTTATAGGTTTTAAAAGCCTTATCTCTACCGATATTGATGCGATTCTTATCCCTGGTGGGTTCGGAAACCGAGGTATTGAAGGTAAAATAAAAGCCGTTCATTATGCAAGAGAACAGAAAATCCCGATTTTTGGAATTTGTCTGGGCCTTCAGAGTATGGTAATTGAATATTCCAGATACATTTGTAATATTTCAAACGCTACTTCCAGGGAATTTGACCCGACTGCCGAAAATCCAGTTATTGAACTTCTGGCTAACTTAAAGGGAATTAAATACATGGGTGGAACTATGCGTAAAGGCGCGGCAAAATCAAAAATCAAAAAGGATACGCTCGCATATAAGATTTATCAGAAAGACGAGATAGAAGAACGACACCGCCACCGTTATGAAGTTAACCCCGATTATGTAGAAACTCTGGAAAAGCATGGTCTTATTTTTGGGGCTTTTGCAGAAGGTGGGCTTGTTGAAATGGTAGAATTAAAAGACCATCCCTGGTTTTTCGGAGGGCAGTTTCATCCCGAGTTTAAATCCTCCCCAATAGACCCACACCCTGTGTTTGTATCATTTATTGATGCGGCAATAAAATATAAAAATAATAAATCAGAAAAATAATTTTAAACTAAGGTTTAATATAAATGATAATTATTGAAAAGCCGCTTGAAATGCAGGAAATTTGCGCAAGAATTAAGTTTAAAAACAAATCAATCGGTTTAATTCCAACAATGGGCGCGCTTCATGACGGACATATCAGCCTGGTACATGCTTCAAAGAAGGAGAATGATTTAACCATTGTAAGTATATTTATCAACCCCATACAATTTGGCCCGGCGGAAGATTTTAAAAAATATCCGAGAACTTTTGAAAACGACTGCAAACTGCTGGAAAAAGAAAAAACCGATTATTTATTTTTCCCTTCAAATGAATTAATGTATGGAAAAACTTATGAAACATATGTCGAATTATCAAAGCTCCCGAATCATCTCTGCGGCCTTCGCAGGGAAGGCCATTTTAGGGGTGTGACGACTGTAGTAACAAAATTTTTCAATATTGTCAAACCTTCAAGAGCATATTTTGGAAAAAAAGATTATCAACAGGCTTTAATATTGAAAAAAATGGCCGAAGACCTGAATATGGATGTAGAAATCCGGATGATGCCGATTTTCAGGGAACCGGACGGATTGGCAATGAGTTCAAGGAATAGTTACCTTAAAGATAACAAAAGAAAAGACGCTCTTATTCTATATCGATCATTGGAGCTTGTCAAAAAAATCTTTTCAGATGGGGAAAGAAAATCTGAAACAGTTATTCGGGAAATGGAAAAATTCATTCTTCAGAATGTCCCGTACGCAAAAATAGATTATATTTCCATTGCAGACCCCGAAACACTTGAAGATCTTGAAATAATAAAAGAAAAAGCTGTTATTGCAGTTGCAGTTTTTATTTCTAATGTCCGCCTCATCGATAACATCGAAATTTCAGTAACCCCATAAATTACTCAATATTATCGTTACTTGAAAATTCCGGATTTATGATGATATTTGTCTGGAAAGAACTTCGCTTTTTTTCATCAAAGCCGGAAACATTAAAGGATATATTTGTATTTTCATCATCAATTACGATAGTTACCGGTAATTCTAACTTTACTTCCTTGTTGATTGGAATATCCGCTATAATATAATTGGTTATCCAGTTATAACCGGATATTTTTCTTGATTTATCATATTGAGCCTTATCCTTTTCAAGGATTGATCCGTTTATTGTTATATTTATGACGACATTATAAGCGTTTGTTTCACCAAGGTTTTTGATTAAAATATTAGGTTTTAAGTTAGTAATCCATTCATTATTCAAATTTGTAATAATATCTGTTTCATTCGAATCTCTATTTGTATTAATATTAGAAATAAAATCAGTTATAAAGGTTTCTATTATTACCGGATTAAGAAAAGCGCCGGCTGTAAGCAGCGGCCTCAGCAATTTACCAGTTTCAATGGATAGAATATTTGTCACCGAATTGTGCATAATCATATCTTCGGCTATTACAAGAAAACCAGCCTTACCATTTTTCAAATCTTCTGCTGAATCAAATTTTAAAGAAAGATTTGTCGAGTACTTTGGAGGTAATAAGATATTACTTAATTGTGAAAATATTAGTCCCTGGCAATTTGATAATAAAGAAACAAAAATTCTGGTATTTTCAGCATAACCCCTTCCAGAATTTTTCAAATCAATGGAAATTTCCCCATGCTCTTCAGCATTTATTTTATTTAATTCCTTTGTTTTAATTATTGAATTAATCGATAGTAGCGGAGGCTGAACCGATAGAGTAGGAATTTCAACAATAACCGGAGTGCTTTCCCTGAAGAAATTGGTTTCTTTGGCAGTAAATTTGATTATTGCCATACCATCTTTTGTATTTCTTTCCGCTTCAACAGGCAGTAAATATTCAATTTTATCCCTTGCATCTATGTTAGTCTCTGGTATATTACCGATTTCAAGACCGTCACAATTAGACAATTTTTCAACTGTAACCGCGACATTACTCGCCCAAAACCCGCCTTTATTTTCAATTGTCAATTGAATAAATGCTTTTGCCGGGGCAATAAGTAAATTTTCATCACCCAAAATGTTTGAGGCTGATATTTCAAGAAACGGTTTTCTGGAAAGTAAGCGGTATTTATCAGGATTTTCGAGGGCAATTATTATATTCGAGTAATTCTTTATTAAAGCAATATCTAACGCAGTTGAATTGGTAGCAATACCCATATATTCCTTAACGCTTGTGTTTGTTATTGACGCTTCTTCCATTACCAAATATTTTACACCCAATGAATTTTCGTAAAATGAAAAATAATGGAGGGGGGTCCAGCCATATTTATCAAGGGCGTTGATATCCGCACCTTTTAAGATAAGATACTTCACAATATCGAGATTTCTCTTAATTGCTGAAAGATGAAGAGGAGTTGCCAGATTATCATCCTTGGCATTAACATCCGCGCCTTTACTGATAAGATAAGCGACAATTTTCAGGTTATTGTTCACACATGCCCAATGAAGCGGGGTTTTTCCTTTGTCGTACTTTGTATCTACCTTTGCCCCTTTTTCTATCAAAGCCTGTACTTCCTGAAGATTCCCTTTTACAACCGCAGATATCAGGTCTTTATTAATATTTCCAAATAAGAAATCTGAATACAATAATGTACCGGTAAGAACTAAAATCCCCCATTTTCTGAACATAAATTTACTACCCCATCGCACACTTGAAATATTACTATAGAAATAGTATATCATAATTTGAAATTTTTGTGTAATTTCAAAGCAACATGATGTTGCATCCAAATTTAAAACACAGCATAATTCTACACTCTGATTAATAATGCTCTATAATTTTATTGCCAATCTTTCATTGGGTTGAGCATCATGCTCATTAAAAGTTGGCCTGAAGGAAAGCAGAAAGGTCATCATTTTTATTTTCGATAGAATCGGCCAATTTTCTATAATCTGTGACATATTTGATACCTACCTCAAAATCGGTGCTAAAAAGATATATTAATTTAAAGCAGTATTCATTTCCTATTCCATAATAAGGCGTCAAACCGAAATCTCCGGGATAAAGAGGCTCATCAATTGAAAACAAAGCCGAATAATAACTTGCAGCCCTGTAAGTATTCCAGATTCCTGTGATATTTATCCAATAAATCGGTTTAATAGATAATTTTAAGGTTAACATATTTCCCATCTCTTTTTTTGTAAAATTCAACAGATCCTGCCATTTCAAAGTCAATAATAATTTTTCTTTAAATAATGTCAGGGTTGAATAAAGGTTCGATCTTAAATTATCACCATCGGAGAGACTACTGTATTTTTCTTTTATTTCCATTTCCAATTTGTTAAAAAAATTATTATCAAACCCTAGTTTGGAATCAAGTTTTACCTGGTATCTTTCATCTATATATGAATTTGTGATTTTTGTTGAAATATCAGCAAAAGCCTGTGCCTCAATAACATTAAAATCAAAACTAAATCCTGTAAAAAATCCCTTTGCGTTTTTTGAATCATGGATAATGTCAGCAGCATTAGGAGCATTGTAATTTGTCTCAGAGTAGAACCCCAGAAGGGAAAAAGCAAGATATTCATATTGAAATATCAATCCCTGCAAGAATGAATACCCGCCGAACTTTGCAGCATCCCCATATATATTTAAACTGTCAAATATGAAGCTGTCATAATAGAATTCCAAGCCTGTATCGTTAAACTTATTATCATATCGCACCTGCCTTGCTGCCGTTAATCCAATTGCCGTATTCCCAAGAGGGATTTTGAAAAGAAGGTTGCCGCCATAATCCTGTTGATTGGTAATTTTATGATAATCATCATTATCAAAATATGAATAAAAACCTGTTATCCTGGGTTCCGGATTAAATCCAAATATCTCAAGACCGGAAGGAAAACAACTAAAACCGGCCCCATTAAATAAATCCCTGATTTTATTATTATCAGAATCAAAAGAGAGGCTGTAATAGGGCTCTATCCCGCTGTCATGCTTTTTAACAGGAACCTGGTCAATATCAGACAAAGGTGGTATAAATGAAGGACCGAAAAGGAGATTATGCCCAAAGGTCAATTTAAATTGTCCGCCGATCAATTTAATATTATCGGTATGATATTCTATATTATACCTTGAATTCCGGTAAGCATCGTCCCAATTGGCATAAGGAAGATAATTTGAAATGGTTTGAGCCGCAAAATATAAATTGATATTCTTAAACTGTAGATTAAACTTATAAGTATAAGTATCGACTGAATTATTATTATTTGTAGATTGATTGGATAATTTTAGAGCCTTTGTTCCATCATAACTTAAAAATGAATTTAATATAAATCCCTTTTCTTCCGAAGGTTTGATTGTTATAAACGGAGAAATTGCAAGTAATTCATCCCTTGATATGCCTGCATTTGTCAGATCAAACAATCCGCCGAACTCTGTTCTATTTCTGTATTCCTTTATCCTGTTTGCTTTAATCATATCCATTCCCGGAAGTTCTGCAATATATTTAACAGAAGCCGAATTCAAATTAAGAGGACTTATCAAAAAATCATTATAATACTCAAATTTTTCAAGTTCATCCTCATCATCGATATTCTGAATAATATCCTCCGATTTAAGCCGGCTGCTTTCTATATAAAAATAAGTTTGCAAAATCGATACTTCATTTTCAATAAAACCGGCTGAGTACAATTCATTAAAGCCTGATATCTCTCCATGAATATTACGGAATTTTGTAAGACCATCGGCAAGATTTTCACTTAAACCTATTATTTTAAAGAATCTTTTTAAAGGCTCGATCCGAATTTTATTTAAGTTCCTTTTTTCACCGGTAAAAAATAAATAATAATCATGATCTGATATTTGATTGGTATTTATTTCGACAGAATTTTGACAAAATAATTGTATCGGAAAGATTAAAAACCCAATAATTAAGATTTTATAATAATTTTTCATTATTAAATAGTTATTAAATAATACCGGTTTATTATCAGCTCTGGATTTTACTCTGCATTATCCCATTGCGAATGGATTTTCCTAGAAAAAGGCTGAATTTATCCTCAATCTCTTTTGTCCTGTCTTTCACAACCATCTTGTTTCCAGAATTGAAAAGAATTACCGTATCGGGTGTTTCTTCCAAAAATTCAACAAGAAATGGGTTTATCATTATTTTTTTCCCATTTAGCCGGGTTACTTCTACCATAAATTTCTCCTGTAATTAAAAAGGCGATAATTTGCATATAAATATATATGCAAATTATCGCCTGAAAAGTTCAATAACTGAATTTTATCTCTTCAATGAAAGTATTTCCTGAAGCATTGCATCGGAAGTTGTGATTACCCTGGAATTTGCCTGAAAGCCCCTTTCAGTAATAATCATATCGGTAAATGTTTCTGAGAGATCAACATTGCTCATTTCAAGTACGCCGGCATTCAGCTTGCCTCTTCCCTGAGTACCCGCGGCGCCAATATTGGCCATACCGGAATTATTGGATTCTGTATATAGACTTTCGCCTTCTTTCACAAGCCCCATCGGGTTTACAAAAGCCGCAATTGCAACCTGTCCTATAGTTCTTCGTTCTCCATTGGAATAGGAACCGGTTATTGTGCCCGAATCGTCAATTTTAAAGCCTTCAAGGTATGACATCTCATAACCGTCCTGGAAATAAGCATGGGTTGTGGTCGGAGAACTGAATTGAGTGATTGAATCCTTAACTTGTCCCGATGTACCGATATCCAAATTAAAGTTCCTTGTCTCACCGTCAGGAAGGGTATAAACGACATTTGCCGTAAGCTGCCCCTGAGCAGAAGTCTGAGGATTTGCCCCATTCGCTTCCGTGATTGAGGCAAGCGTTCCATTGGTATTAAAATTCAGCCTCATCTCATTATTTGTATCAATTTTGGCCCCGCCTATATTTAATTTTATGTTGTTGGCATTTATTCCATCGATGGTAACATTTGCCCTCCATTGATTTAATGCCTCTTTTCTGAAATTAATCACCATCCTTCTTTTAGTACCATACCTGTCAACTACATCGATACTTGTGGAATGAGTATTCTGTAGCAGCTCATCCTGTGTTGGATTAGGTCCGAGAATCGGAGTATCAAGATTAAGATTGCTTTTTAATTTCACATTTGATGTTTCCCTAGCCTCAAGTTTTTCCATCAGAGGAATTTTCAAATCTTCAAGCGGAGCAGAAGGATTGATTATTCTATCACCATTCTGAAGTGTAACGGCATTCCATCCCTGAACCTTCATCCCATTGGGATTAACAAACGTCCCATCATTATCAAGCAGAAAATTCCCTGAACGCGTATAGAAAGTCCTATCCCCAAGTTTCACCGTAAAAAAGCCCTCTCCGGCAATTGCCATATCGGTATTTTTCCCTGTCGTCTGTAAACTACCCTGGTTCATCAAGGTATCGATGCTTGATACTGTCATCCCCAATCCGACCTGCATCGGATTCAAGCCGCCCCGTTCATCGGTCGGTTTCGCAGCCCCGGTTAGTGTTTGAGAAAGAATGTCCTGAAATGTAACCCTTCCCTTTTTAAAACCTGTAGTATTAACATTTGCGACATTATTACCGATCACATCCATTCTCGTCTGATGGTTTTGCAGTCCTGAAACTGCGGAAAAAAGCGATCGCATCATAGATTTTACTCTCCTCGATTTATTCAATTATTTCACTAAGCGACTTTGCATCGGTAGAACCACTATCGGATGTTTTGTTACTGTTTAAGGTATCCCGCACCTCCTGAACCTGGTTCAACATAATATCATTCCCATCAATATTTATAAAAGTATCTCCATTTTTTACCTTGATGCTTTGAACTATGCCGCTGCCTGACTTCCCGTTATCATCAGTCCAGGATACGGTTTTATTAACCAAACCTACAGCTTTTGTAAAAGAAAATTCCTTTGTAAGATTTTTGATATTATCAGTCAATTCATTCATCTGCTTTAAAGATGTGAATTGAGCCATCTGTCCAATAAATTCCTTGTCATCCAGAGGCTTAGTTGGATCCTGAGACTTCAGCTGAGTAATAAGAAGTTTCATAAAATCCGCTTCACCCAGAGAATTTTTGCTGACAATCTTCTGGCTTTCTTTTAATTTTGAATTGAATTCATCGATTTTGTAATTCATCTGCGTCATTTCCTGAGGGGTTATCTGCGTATTTATCGTCATAAAACACTCCTACTTTTTTTCAATAATCTACTACCTTACATCAAGCCAGATAATTTATGCTCGATTCGAATAGTTTTCCACCAATGAAGACTTTATCAGAATCGCTATTTTCAATTATTACCTCATCAATGCCGTTTGAACCTGCGCTGAAGGCATTTGAATCACTGCCATGCTCATTTGTTCCCTGCTGGCCTAAACTGACATCCAGGTGCGCCAGATTAATCCCAGCTTGCTGAAGTGCCCTCTGCAAATCACCAAGATTCTGATCAAATAACATTTTTGCCTCCGGAGTAGAAACAACAATTTTCCCGATCAACTGACCGTCTTCAAGATTGAATTTCATATTCATCCTGCCAAGCTCAGGCGGGATAAGATTCATCTTTAATTCACTTTTACCGTCCCGGAGAGTAATAACTGCCTTCCCTGTAATATTCTGCATCATTGCTTCCAGATTTACCTTACTAATACTATTAGTATAGCCGGCATAGATCTTTACTGCAGCCTGGTCTCCCTGTTTGACATTCTGAAAAAAATCACTTTTCTGTTTAACAATATCATTATTATCTTTTTCATTAGTCTTTTGTAAGATACTCTCGATTTTCCTATCAATTTTTGCATTACCTGAATTTGACGGTTGAACTGTTTTTTCTTCTTTTAATGTTTCTTTAGAAACAGACATTTTATTTTTGACATCATTTTGTACAAAGCTCAGGTTTTGACCTTTTTTTTCACTATCAGATCTTTTATCTATTACCTTAACTTTTTCTTCAGTAATAACAGGATCTTTATCATTTTGTTTATTTTGTAAATTTTGATTTATTTCATTTTTATTTTCCTCAACTTTTATAGAAACTATAATATTTTTCCCTTTATCAGAAACTTCTTTAATTTCATCCAGTTTTTTTGAAAAAACATCCAGCTTTTTTAATAACGCCGAATGATCCGTTTGGGTGTTTTTTAAAAGTTCTGATATTTGAATTAATATTTGATTTATTAATGTTGAATAATCAATTCCATCTTTATTTGAACTTAAACTGTTTTTTTTATCATCAATTTTAATATTAGCAATCAAAAGTTTAATCTTTTCCAGTAATGCTGTTATCTCTTCCAGCGGAAGTTCGCCGTTGCTTTTATTTGTTTCCAGCCCCTTGATATCTTTTTCGATATTTTCAATTTTATCAACCGCATCTTTTAATTTTATTGGAACTTTTACTTCTCTATTTTTCGATTTATCCCGGATATCTTTTAAAACATCATTAAATTTTATACTTTCTTTATTAGTATCGTTTTTTTGGGTATTGCTAAAATTAAATGTACTATTTTCATTTAAATTTTTATTTTCTACTGAAAAATAAGGAAATAATTTATTAAACATCATTTAATTCTCCCGATAGAGTTTCCAATTATGATTTTCGGTTGTTTTTTAAAAAATATAATAAATAAACAACCGAAATATTTTATCGGGCATTTATGAAATTAAAATTTAGATTTTAACCGACCGAGAATGGATGCGCAATGAAAGCTTTAGCCACATGACATAAAGACAGTGGCGAACGCAAGTCCGCCAAGCCCAAGCCACATAAGGCACACGGACGTGCCATGAGAACCGCCCTATAGCCAAACAGGCCGCCGAATGTTAGTCCGGGCGAGCGATGTCACAAGGGCAAGCTTGTTAAGACAGGTTTTCATCGGAACTTTTCATATTTGATTTGATAAGATATTCCCTCAGGGCTTCTTTCAACATTTTATCTTCAATTATATTAATTGTTTCATCAATTATTTTTATCTTTTCATTATCAATTTTAAAATCACTTGAAATTTCATTCTTGATTTCGTTTTTTTTTATTTCACCGTTTTTAAATTTCATCTTCTGGAATATATTTTTAAATTTTTCTTCTTTGATTTGATGATAAATATTCTCTTTAATTTCATCTTTTTGCAGAGTCAATTCCTGTATCCAGATGGAATCATCTACATTTACAATTAATATACCATTCCTTAATGCCATAGGATAAGAATGGTTGGCAATGCCTGTACCGACGATATTTATCCAATCATTCCGGAGTCTGACAAGAAACAATTCTTTTTCCGGAATTTTAAAGTCAACATATTTTCTAATGCCGGAACTTAAAAACCTAATCTCCTTAAATTTCTTCATAAAAAATTATATCATATAGAAACGTATGGTTCAATAATTTTATTATTCAGATGTTTATGTTGACTTATTGAAGTCTATTGTATAACTTTAAACAATCTATAAACATTCAGCGGATAAACATCTGGTTTGATTTTTTATTGAAGCATAAGCTTCTATATGGTATAATTAATAAATTTATAAGGAGAATTTATGAAAAATGGGCTTCCAGTTGTTGCAATAGTAGGACGTCCAAACACAGGAAAATCTTCGTTGTTTAATTTATTGTTAGGTGAGAGAAAATCTATAGTGGATGAAATGGAAGGAGTCACAAGGGATATAAATATCGGAAAGGTTGTTACATCTCATGCAACTTTTTATTTATATGATACCGCAGGATATCTTGAAAAGGGTGATACTTTTAACACTCTGGTTCAGAAGAAAGTTAAACAGGCAATAGAAGATACGGAACTTGTTTTATTTGTGGTAGATGGAAGAAATTATCATCCGTTGGATGAGGATCTTGCTTTATTTTTAAAGAAGCAGAATAAAAAAGTTAAGATAATCGCAAACAAACTTGATAACCGTGATATGGAATCACGAGCCGTTGAATTCTATCAGCTCGGATTTGAAGATATTATACCATTTTCAGTTATGCATAAAAGAGGATATAATACACTTATTGATAATATAGAAGATAATCTTGAAAATATCCAGCTAGCAGAGGATTCTGATAATCTTGAAATAAGGATTTCCATTGTTGGAAAGCCCAATGTAGGGAAGTCACAGCTGCTGAATACAATACTCGGATATGACAGAAGTATTGTATCGGAAATACCTGGGACTACAAGGGATTCACTGGATGATATTTTTAATTTTGAAGGTAATACAATCCGGCTTATAGATACTGCCGGATTAAGAAGAAAATCTAAAATAGAAGGAGATATTGAATATTACAGCAATGTCAGAACGGCAGATGCAATTGAACGGAGTCATGTAGTAATACAGCTTCTGGATGCAGGTGAACCATTATCTCAGCAAGATAAAAGAATTCTTGATACTGTACTGGAAAAGGGCAGAGGGCTTGTACTTGCGGTCAATAAATGGGATTTGATAAAGCAAAGCAGCAATGAAAATTATTTGATGATGGAAGAATATAAACGCTTGATTTATAAAGAAATACCAACTTATAGTTTCGTCCCGGTTGAATTCGTATCAGCAATAAAAAATTACAGGGTTAACAAATTACTGGAAACTGCTTTAAGAGTATATAAAGATTATACTTACAGAGTTCCAACCGGAAAACTTAATGAATGGCTTACTAGGGAAGTCAGGGAAAGTAATGAAAGAAAACCTGTATCGAATTTAAAAGTTTATTATGCAACCCAAATTTTTGCCAAACCGCCTAAATTCGCATTTTTTATTAACAGTAAGAAGTTTCTGCGAAAAGATTATCCCCGTTTTCTTGAAAATAAAATCAGGGTTGCTTTTGAATTTTTTGGAGTACCTATAAAAATAATATTTAAAGAAAAAGAAAAAAATCGAAAAATCAAATAATTGTTTATATATCGAATTGATAATAAGGAGGGCATTATGCCAGTAAAGAAGGGAACAACTGTTAAAAGCGGTACTACGGGGACATCCGGAACAAGAAAAAAGGCTGAGAAACCAGAACTGCACAAATTCCTTAACGAAATTGAAAAAAGGGCTTATGAAATCTATCTTGAAAGAAAAAAGAACGGAATTTCCGGCGATGAAATGTCTGATTGGTTGAAAGCAGAGAACGAGATCAAAGTCAAGTATGGTATTTAATAATCCTGATTCAGGTATGACGTTTTCAAAATATCTATGACCATTGATTAATTTTATTATAATTGATAAAATATTGTAAATTTAATATTATGGAAGCGCCATACAAATTATTTATTTTATATTATTTCTTGTAATTTCCATTTTTTCAATTGATACTATAGATACTATATTACTAAGTAGTGTCTTTTTATTTCATATTTATAATATTAAAACAATTAATTATGATTATGAGTTTTATTTGATTTTCAGAAATATTCAGACATAGCAATTATTTTGTAAATACTTAAAATATTTAGTTATGAAAATCCGCAAATCCAAAACCTATATCTTTGAATTTAGGAGCATTTTTATGTCCGAAAAAACTATAGCTATTATTGGAGCGACTGGAGCAATCGGCAGAGAAATGATCAGAACCTTGGAAAGAAGGAAATTTCCGGTAAAAGAATTGAGGCTATTTGCTCAAGGGAATACTAATGATAAATTTATGAAATTTGAAAATGAAGATATTATTGTTGAGGAATTAAACGAAAATTCTTTTCAAAAACAAGGAATAGATATAGCTCTTTTCTCGGCAGGCAGCTTGGTTAGTGCAAAATATTGTCGGAAAGCCGCTGATTTTGGATCTACCGTCATTGATAATTCAAATGCCTGGAGGATGGATGTAAATGTACCGCTGATTGTACCCGAAGTCAATCCTGAAGATATAAATAATCATAATGGAATAATAGCAAACCCGAATTGTTCAACAATCCAGATGGTGGCTACATTAAAACCTCTTCATGATTTCGGCAATATTAAAAAAATAATTGTTTCTACATATCAATCTGTTTCAGGGGCCGGGCAAAAAGGTATTGACGAATTATGGGACCAGACAAAAGATATTATGGAAGGGAAAAATATTAAAATTTCCAAATTCCCAAAACAAATAGCATATAACCTTATTCCCCAGGTTGATGTTTTTATGGATAATTATTATACAAAAGAAGAGATGAAAATCGTCAATGAAACTGCAAAGATACTCCATTCTAAAGACATACAGATAACTGCTACCTGTGTCAACGTACCCGTACTCAGAAGTCATGGTGAAAGTATTTATGTGGAAACAGAAAGGAAAATTTCAAGAAATAAAGCCATTGAATTATTCTCCCAATTTCCAAATCTTGTCGTTATGGATAATAAGGAAAGCATGATTTATCCTACTCCTGTCGAAGCAGAAGATAATTTTGAAACCTATGTCGGCAGGATCAGGGAAGATCTTTCCCATCCCAGAGCACTTAATTTCTGGGTCGTGGCCGATAACATCCTGAAGGGAGCAGCATCAAACGCAGTACAAATTGCGGAACTTCTTATTTAATAAGCGTGCCGCTTATCTGATATGGACAGATCGTGACAAATATATTTCCGGCAAGAAGTTGGCAAATCGTAATAATATATTAGAGATTTTGAAAAATATTAAGAAAGCTGTTTTAATAATAATTTTTGTGCTTCCTGAGCAGTTATCATCTCTTTTATTTCAATATCATCATAATATTTACTCCAGGAATTAAATTTTTTTTCAAACTCATTCCTGTCGATTGCTTCCCATATACTGAAACCAATGGCAGGATCATTTTTAAGACAATATGTATCACCTCTGATAGAACTTCTATCCAATTCACCTTTTTGCAATTTCTGCCCGAATTCCGGCATTTTACTGATGTTTACCTTTACTTTAACCTGAAATAACATGGTTTCCCTCCATTTATTATAAATTTTCCAGACCTTTTTTCAGAATTTCAACTATGACCCATCTTCTGCCTGCCTGAAG
Organism: uncultured Spirochaetota bacterium; assembly: GCA_963783575.1. Lineage (GTDB taxonomy): Bacteria > Spirochaetota > Brevinematia > Brevinematales > JAOACQ01 > CAWEAK01. Next base: position 75,132 of record CAWAOD010000018.1, read on the forward strand.
CCTATCAAATATTGTATTATATTAGATACAAAAAAAATGGAGTTATTTCACTTTTGACCGGGAAAAAATGAGAGAATATTTTTGAGTAATCGACTTTTGAATAGATTGAAAAAAATCCGGCGGGAGATCTTGATCCGGTATGCTTTGATAAAGCAAAACTATTTTTTTTAGATTATTTATTTCATTTTCAATTTTGTGTATAATTGAATCCATTTCATAATTTGATCGATGCGGTTGATATTTTTGAATCCAATTCTTCTTTAAGGAAAAATCAATAAGATTTTCACAATTACATCTATTGTTTTTATTATATAATGAACAATTATTACATAAAAAATCTTTAATATTTAACCTTGCCCTGTGAACTAAAGTCCGTGCAGCACTTTTTGTTTTATTTAAAATAACAGAGATATCTTTTATGGGAATATTAAATAATGTGTGAAAAATAAAGGCTGTCCTCTGGTTAAATGAAAGACAGCGCAAAAGGCCCAACAGGCAGCCTTCTTTTACCTGTTCAATATAAAACTTTTTTTCTATTTTTGAATATGGGGCATTCAACTCAATTTTTTCCGGGTTTGAAGAAACATTATTTATCAAATCTTCCATCAAACTTCTTCTTTTATTTTGCTGAAACCGGAATGATAAGTTTTTAGCAATAGCAAATATCCAAGTAAAAATATGGCTGTCTTCCTTAAAACTGCTTATATTGTTAAACACCTGAATCAAAGTGTCCTGAGTTATATCCCTTGCATCTTCTTTATTACCAGTTATTTTAAAAGCAAGATTATATATCTTCTTACCATATAATTCATATAATAATTTAAAACCATTTTCAGATTTATTCTTTAACTGAAGAACCAATTTTTCCTGATCTTTTAAATCCATATATTCCTTATGTTTTATAATAGTTAATTTATTATTTTACTAAATTTATTTTATAAAACACTTATGTTATTGTCAAAGAAAAAAATACTAGAAAATATATATTTAAATAACTTAATATATTATTTAATACCAATAAGATAATAATATTTATGTTAAATAAATGTAAAAATTATTAATTAATAATTAAACAATAATCTAACATAAAAATACAATTTAAAATTATTAAGGATAATAAAGAAAAAAAGGAGGCTGTTATGCAGTCAAGCGTTAATGTAATCGTTGTTGAAGGTGGAGTTGTACGTGACCCTGAGTTGAAGTACACTTCCGATGGCTTGGCTTATACCAAGTTTAGCGTTGCGAATTCAAGTATCTCCTACAAAAACGGAGAAAAAGGCGAGGAGGTCAGTTATTTTGACATCAGCGCCTGGGGCAAATTAGCCGAAGTCTGCGCAACATATCTGAAAAAGGGTAAAAAAATAATTGTTTCTGGCAAGCTGAAACAATCCCGCTGGAAAGCCGAGGATGGAAAATCGAAAAGCGCAATTAAAATTATTGCCCAGGATATTAAATTTCTTCCCTTCCATAAAAAAGCCTAATGGAAAACCGGGTTTTGCAATTATTGCAAACCCGGTTTTTTTATTTAGGTTAATTATAGTAGTATAATAAGGCCGCATCTATATTTTTATTATATTAATAATAAGTATTTGTATATTGATTAATAATCAAACATAATGTTTGTTAAAGCTGGATTTCTGTCTGTAAAGAATATGTAGATTTTTCGGTAATATTACCAGAAGAATCCGATTGAAAATATTTCTTGTAATTAATTCCAACATAAGCTCCATCAGCTATCTGATAGAATATCTGGGTTGTAACTACAGCTCCGTTGCCAAAAAAATTGTTAAACAAAGTTGTAAAATCAAAATCTTTCTTGTCATAAGATATCGAACCGTATGCTTTTTTAAAGAGACATTTATTAATGCTTGCTTCAATATGCAGAAAATTAACAGAGTTCGTTGAAAATACAATTGGATAATACTGCTGATACCCTAAAGAAAGACTACCGATACCTTCAAAATTTTTTCCAATTTCAAAAAGCCAGCCGTTATAATCATTTGTTGAATCGGTAACCAACGCCAGATATTCTTCTTCTTTATCTATATCATAATATTTATCCACATAATTCGGAATAAAGCCATCCTTTATATAACGGTATTCTGCCTTATAATCAAATATTGCGATAGTTCCTTTAAACCCTCCGGTAATCCCTAATCCTTTCTGATAAACATTGGTTTCCAGAACCGAGTCGGAATATCCGAGCGTTGCACCATCCGAATATAAAGTTGAGCTTAAAAATTGGTTCTGTAATATCGGCAGATCAATATCCGTACCATATCCGTATACTTTTCTCTTCCCGTCCTCCAGAGGATCCAAATCTGTAAAACCTGAAAAGCCCAAACCCAGATTTCCAAAGAAAGGAACACTATAGAAAGGCCTTACAAAAAGCCTTCCTCCCATTAATTTTGTAAGAAAAACATCGCCCATCATGGATTCAAAGCCAGCGGCGCCGAAATCTACATTTAACTGGAATCCGACTTTCCGCAATGCAGGGAATTGAAGATCGTTTGCATATTTATCGATCATAAATCCATGACCAATGGTGATGCTGGGTATTGTTCCAATATTCAAAAGGATATTTTTATTTTGATACTGAATAAATTTAATTTTTAATAGGAGATCATGAGCCGAATCCTGCCATGAGGTAAAATCCCATTCATTATTGTTATACCATTTGTTTGGATAAAAAACATCATCCAGATTATGATAGTAAATAGGCAGATATAAACCGAACGAAAAGTCTCCGAATTTGAAAGCAGGATCAAATAATATTTTATTCCAGACACTATTATCGATTGATTCTGCACTGACAGACCAGTTAATACCCTCATCACTGCAAGCTTTTTCTGTTTTACCTGGTTTTTCAGTCTTAGCCGGATTTTCTACAGGTGCCGGAACAGGTTGAACAGGGGTTTGCGGCTTTATTTCTTCTGGTTTAACTGGAGCCTTATAATCACTGTCAAATTCTTTAATCTGATCTATTGATGCGGCTTCAGGAATAGATGGTGCATCACCCGGGTTAATCGGGAGCTTTGTCAAAAAACCTTCTTTGACTAAAACAGGCTGAAGTTTTTCAAGGGAATCAAAAACAGCTACAGCTCCTTCACTCACAACCAGGGAACCTCCCTGATCAGGATAAAATGACACACCAAACCTGGTACCCCTAACAGCAGCCACAGCAGTCTGCGTTTCTACCCTGAAGTCCTGATTATCTGACTTTTTGACTTTTGCAAATATTTTACCCATTAATAAAGAGATAACACTTCTTTTTTTATTATTGTAATCTTGCATAATATTACCGATTTTTACACTTGAAAGACCAATAATGTTGACCGATGATCCATCTGGGAAATCCAATTCCAAATTATCATTTTTGCCGCTAACCCGAACATCCGCGGTTTCCGGTATTTTATCGCCATACTTTAGTACCTGCCAATCTCCATCGCCGACTTTGTATTCACAAGTACCTATAAATGGGCCTACTGTTACAGTATTATTGGTTTCCTGGGCATATATATTTTTTGATGATAAAAAACAAATTATTAAAAGAGGCAATAGTACTTTTATGTAATTCATACTTCCCTCCAATTAGTCGGTACTAGAAATTGATCTTTGTGCTAACGCTCGTTGTATTAAATGACTGAACATTGCCATTCTCATCAACCTGAAAACTCCTTTTGTAATTAATACTAATGGCAAGATTTTCAGTTATATAATAATCCACATTAAAGGATAAAACCGAATTTTCATTGTCTATATATAAGATGTCAGAAAAAGATGTCAGATTTTTCCTTGTCCAGGAAAGCTCTATACCCAATCGTTTGATCAAATCCCTTGATAATCCGAAAGTTAAGGTTAACATTGGCTTTGAATCCACCGCAAAGCTGTTCTCAATTTTTAAAAGCCCGTACAATTTATTATCAAAAACCGATATACCGGTATTAAACATCCATCCGATATCGCCATTGGTTATTTCATCAAGGCTGTCATATTTAATAGACCTTTCCGAATCATAATAGACATCAAAATAATTGGGAACAAATTTTGGCTGTATAAATCTCATTTCCATTTGATATGGTATTATGTTAACAATACTTCCTCCAAAGCCCAATGCTTCACCTGTCCCTTTTCCGTTTATTCCGGCAAAATCGATATATGAACGCAATGTGAAAGCAGGAATATTTACAATAGGTAGATCAACATCTCCGCCAAATACTGTTACCGTTTGACCGCTGCTTGAAACTGTAAAATCATATGGATTATCCGCCGGTGGTGCCGGAATCTGAGGATCAAGATCGGCAGCGACGGTAACCCCGATTTCCAGATTCTTGACAACCGGAACATCAAGATCTAAAAGCGGCCTGCCGTACATTCTTATACCAAGAATATCAAAAGTAAATAAATTATCAGCCATTGCCTCGAATCCGAATCTGTTCAAATCAAGGTCAAAAGCAAGACCGATTTTTTTGATCACTGGATAATTAAGCATATTTGAAAAACGATTTACTATAAAGCCATTCCCTAATATAAAATCATTTATTCCACCGATTTTCGCATAAACTGGATCCCCCTTAATCCCATAGCGGATATACATAATCTTTGATAATACCGCCTGCCAGGAATTCCATTCGGTAATTCTAAAATTACCATCTGCATCAAATTCAAAATTAATATCCAGGCCTATCCCAAATTTACCAAACGTTAATTCCGGTTGAAAACGGATTGAGTTAAAATTTGTCCCATCGATTGTCATAGTCCCGAATTGAAGCCCCATACCGAAATTCGGAGCAGACGGTTGTGCCGGATTATTCTGCATTTGCTGATTTTGATTAGAAGAACCGGTATTTTGCTGTTCCTGATTATTGGCGGGTGCATTGGTATCGGATGTGATATTTTGTGAAAATGTTATCGAATAAAATAAGAAAAAAAGGACAAAAATATATACTGATTTTATTTCCATAATCATAACCTCCAAATGTTACAATTTAATTAAATGAATATTGAATAAACATGATAACTTGTTATAAAGAAATTTCAAGAAATTACTTTATTAATGTAAATTTATTTACCTATAATATAATACTAATTATCAATGAAAAACAAGAAATATCAATAACAATCTAATTAAATATATACTTTATCTGAGATTCAATCTCGTTGATTAATAAAGTAATTCATTGTATAATTAAGTTGTAATGATTAATCCCAAGTTGATTTTATTAATAAAGTATAATGTTTTTTTAACATAGGAAAAAATATGTCTTATAAACAATACATAAGAAATTTTTCTATAATCGCGCATATTGATCATGGTAAATCCACTTTGGCTGACAGGATTCTTGAATACACTGGCGTGACGGATAAAACTAAACCTGTTGAACAGATTCTTGATTCTATGGAAGTGGAAAAAGAGCATGGAATCACTGTTAAAGCTCATACTGTATCTGTTCCTTTCAAGGCTAAAGACGGCGGGGATTACATTTTAAATCTGATAGACACCCCGGGGCATGTAGATTTTTCATACGAAGTATCCCGCAGTCTTGGGGCATGCGAGGGTGTACTGCTTCTCATTGATGCTTCACAGGGGGTTCAGGCCCAGACATTGTCAAATTTTTATCTTGCAGTAGACCAGAACCTGGTAATAATTCCTGTGATCAATAAAATCGATCTTCCGAGTGCACATATAGATATGACGAAAGAACAAATAGAAAAAGATCTTGGACTTGACCCGGAAGAGTCATTACAGATTAGCGCTAAATCCGGAATCGGAATTGTTGATGTTCTGGAATCGCTTGTTAATAAGATCCCGGAGCCTGAAGGTAATGAAGAAAACCGGCTTAAAGCCCTTGTTTTTGATTCATACTACGATATTTATAGGGGAGTAATTGTAAAAGTCAGGGTTTTTGAGGGAAAAGTAAAGCATGGCGATGCTATTTCATTCATGCTATCAAACCGTGAATATCAGGTTGAAGAAGTGGGTTTTATGAGGATGAAACTCCTGAAAAGGGATGAATTGCGTGCCGGAGAAGTCGGATACATTATTGCGGGTATTAAATCAGTATCAGAATTTGGCGTCGGCGATACTATAACCAGTAAAGAACACCCATGTGACCAGCCCCTTGCAGGCTACAAACCTCCCAAGCAGTATGTTTTCGCAGGTCTTTTCCCGATTGACGGCAAGGATTTTGACGAACTTCATGAAGCATTGTTCAAGTTAAAACTTAATGATGCTTCGCTATCTTTCCAGAAATGGAATTCTGGCGCTCTAGGAATGGGCTTTAAATGCGGTTTCCTGGGATTACTGCATCTTCAGATCATACAGGAGAGGCTTGAAAATGAATTCGGTCTTAACATCATATCGACCGTACCATCAGTAGAATACAAAATTAGACTGACTAATAAAGAAACTATCTATATAGAAAACGCAACAGAGCTTCCGGACACTTCCAGCATTATGAAGATAGAAGAGCCAATTGTAAGTGCAAGAATAATACTTCCTAATGAATTCCTCGGTTCTATTCTTCAGCTTATTCAGGACAGAAGGGGTGTTCAGAAAAATATGATCTATATCGATTCAACGCGTGTTGAAATATCCTGCGAGCTTCCGCTGGCTGAAATAATTTACGACTTTTACGATAAACTCAAATCATTTTCAAGAGGCTACGCATCATTCGATTACGAATTTCTCGAATTCAGGGAAAGCGATGTTGTAAGAATGGAGATACTGGTTAATGGAAGCCCTGTAGATGCTTTATCACAAATGGTCCATAAAGACACATCATATAACAGAGCCAGGGAGGTATGTGAAAAATTGAGGGAGTTGATCCCACAACACCTCTTCCAGATTGCTATTCAGGCCTCAATCGGCAGCAAGATCATTGCACGGGAAACAATCAAAGCATTGAGAAAAGATGTAACAGCAAAATGCTATGGAGGCGATATCACCAGAAAAAGAAAGCTTCTGGAAAAACAGAAAGAGGGGAAAAAGAGAATGAAAACAATCGGTAATGTCGATATACCACAGGAAGCCTTTATCGAAGTTCTTAAAAGAGGGGAAGATGAATAATATCGTACTGGCAAGCGCTTCTATTGGCAGAAAAAAACTCTTTCAAAATTATTTCACCCAATTCATAACTAGTGTTTCAAACATAGATGAAAGCAGGGTAAAAACCGGTGATCCTTACGAATTAACAAAAAAACTGGCTTTTTTAAAGGCGAAATCCATATCCAGATTTTATCAGGATGATTTTGTGATCGGTCTTGATACAGTAGTCTTTTGTGAGGGGAAAATTGTCGGTAAGCCTATTAATAAAGAAGAAGCAATTGGAATCCTGAAATTTTTAAGCGGAAAAAAGCAGTCGGTTGTTACGGGATTTTGTATACTTAACCAGCAGTTGGGGGTTTCGATAAACGAATACTACGAAACTATTTTACTATTCAGGGAGTTAAGCGATTTATTCATCAGCGATTATGTAAAAAACAACCCGGTTACAAAGTTTGCCGGCGCTTATGCCGCTCAGGACCAGGATGAATTCATCACCTTAATCGAAGGTGATGTTGAGAACGTAATCGGCGCACCGATGAAAAGGATCATCTCCTGCCTGAAGAATTATCCGATCCCTCATTCAATTTTCAAGAAAAATGCCTTCCTCCCAAATTAATCCAGGGTATAAACAATCAAACCATCTCGAAGTTTTGGCTCAAACCAGGTCGATTTAGGAGGCATTACCTTATTTGTATCCGTTACCTGTATTAATTCCCCCATGCTTACTGGATACATACAAAAAGAAACAACCGCATAACCGCTATCAACCTGACGAATCAATTCTTCCGCACCTTTAATTCCTCCAATGAACTTTATACGCTCAGAAGTTCGCGGGTCTTCAATCCCTAGAACCTTTGATAATAGATTATTCTGCAGGATATTCACATCGAGGGATTCCAGCGGATCGGAAGAATTAAAAGTATCCTTTTTCGGTGAAATTAAATAAAGACTTTTATTAATATACATTATAATATTTCCTTTTTTATCCGGTTGTATTTTGTCCGTCTCATTTAGAATAAAAAAACTGCCGATTCTATCGAGAAACTGAACTTTTGTCAGATTTTTCAAGTCAAGAACAATCCGGTTATATGGAAGAATCTGAAGTTCGCTTGAAGGAAAAATAACAGCCATAAAATAATTATATGGCTCATTCCCATTGTGCCAGTGATTTTCCGATTTAAGTGCTTTCCATACGTTAACCGCTGAAGCTGCACGGTGATGCCCGTCTGCAATATAAAGAAAAGGAATATTATTAAAATAATTACAAATATTATTTATTAATGTTTCATCGGTTACCGCCCATAATTTAATTTCCACATTGTTTTCATCATTAAGCTCATAAAGAGGTTCGTTTTTTTTAATCGGCATAAGCAGGCTATCATATTCACCTGTTTTTTCAAAAGCGAGAAAAACAGGTCCTGTATCAGCCCGGACGGTCATAATATGCCTTGATCGGTCTGATTCTTTATCTTTTCTTGTCAATTCATGCTTCTTTATCAAACCATTCTCGTATTCTTCACAGCTTACCGCAGCGTAAATACCGGTTTGAGTCTTGCCATTCCAAGTCTGGGATATAAGATAAAAAAACGGCTTTTCATCCCTTACCAGTATGCCGTCATTTATAAAATTCTCGAAATTTTCCCTTGCTTTTTTATAAACCTCATCAGAATAGTAAGTTACAAGACCAGGAATATCAGCCTCTGCTCTTGTTACATGAAAGAATGAATAAGCGTTATTTCTAACAGCAGCCTTAACTTCTTCAATATCTACAACATCATAAGGCGGAACATGTACTATTCCGGCGAATTTTTTATCAGGCCTTACAGCGGGGAATGGTTTTACAGTCATAATGAAGACCGCCTTAATGAAAATTATAATAAGTCATTGTATATTAATTTAATATTTTTTTCCATGTTTAATCTTATGTTTCAAAATATCAACAAATTTATTCTTCAGAAGTATCAATATCGCTATTCGAAATACATTCTTCATTTGTTTCAGACAGATATGACGGATAGGTTTCACTTTCAAGCTGAGGAATATGATTGACTATATTGCTCGAATCCGTATCATTAGTATTTGTAATTATTGTAAAGTCATTTGTTTGTGATAATAAGGGTGAGTTTTGATCGGTTGAATTCATTATCGCCATCAAAAAATAATACCTCTGCGAAAGTATCTTTCTTTTAAATAAATTATCCGGATTATATTTGATGGGACTTGATAAAATTGCGATAAGCCTTGCTTTTTCATCATCGTTTAAATCACCTACATTCTTACTGTAATAATACCTCGATGCTCTTTCAATGCCGAAAATTCCTTTTCCCCATTCAATCGAGTTCAAATAAAGTTCCAATATCCTGCCTTTTTTCATAATGAAATTCATTTCCACGGCAATAATAATCTCCAGGTATTTCCTTAAGATATTCTTTGAGGGTATCAGGAATAATGTGCGGGCTAGCTGCTGATTTATCGTGCTGGCGCCATAGGAATAACCATGATTTTGCCGGTTACGGACATAAGCATCATGAATTGCCGTAAGATCGATACCGAAGTGTTCGTAGAAATTAGCGTCTTCGATTCTGACAGCCATCATTTGAACATCTCTGGGCAGTTTCCTTAATGGAATAAATTCAATGGGCTTAACAATATAATGATAAGCGTATTTCCTGTATAACATTAAAGTTCCGTATTCCGGGTTCTTTTTGGTATAAACCATGCAAAAAATAAAAATAATGAAAATAAATGTCACATGGAAAATTACAATTATTTTTAATATTGAAAGTAAGATTGAAACCAGCCTGATTTTATTGTGCAGAAAAGTCCTCCTTTTCAAACAACATATGGAAGAATAAATAAATATTGTAGCATAATAAGGTCAATTAAACAATTATATTACACTCAAAACAGCCTGGAAGCATCTTGTATTAAAAACTATTATTAATTTTAATTTTATGATATTATTAATAAAAAATCTGAGGTGTGGAAATGGCTGATAACAATTCAAAACTTAAGAGAATTATGCTCCTCGACGGTTCGGGAATAATATACAGGGCTTATTTCGCATTTATAAAAAGGCCGCTAACTACATCAAGAGGCGAGAATACATCAGCGATTTTCGGTTTTTTAAAAATACTAATCCAGATCATCCGTGAGTTTAAACCTGACATCCTGGTAACGGCATTCGATTTATCACGGGATACATTCCGCCGGGAGATTTTCGCCGATTACAAAGCACACAGGGAGGAGACACCGAAAGAGCTTAAGGAACAAATACCTGTAATGATAGATATTCTCAGGCTAATGCACATTCCTGTGCTTGAGATGGCCGGATTTGAGGCGGATGATATTATCGGAAGCCTTTCGGAACAGCTTAAAAAAGATAACGAGGTTTTTATCATTTCCAGTGATAAAGATTTGCTTCAACTTGTTGATGAAAATGTGAAAGTTTTAAGACCCCAGCATGGTATCAGTGAAATAAATCTTATAGATAAAAACGGGGTCAGAAATATTTTGGGGGTCAATTCGGAACAGATCCCGGATTATCTGGCGATTGTCGGCGACAGCTCGGACAATATTCCTGGAGTCAAGGGAATTGGAGAAAAAGGAGCACTTCAGCTTCTTAATACTTATCCGACAATTGAGGAGATTTACAATCATATTGACGAGATCAAGGGAGCGGTGCAGAAAAAACTCATCGAAAACAGGGAAAACGCATTTCTCAGCAAACAGCTTGCGCAGATCAAACTGGATATGCGGATTGAAGAAGATATTTTATCAAACCACCTCAATTTAAAAGAATTGGCGAATCATGAAGTAGTCCAAAAGCTGAAACATTATCAGATCACTTCCATAATAAGCGATCTGCAGAAACTGTTCCTATCCGAAGAATTCAGGAATTCCGAAGGCGGCCTTTTTACAAAGGAAACGGAAATAAATGAGACTACTAAAAGTGAATTAAAACCCTTCTCCGGGAAATATAGCCTGATAACAAAAAAGACTGGATTGTTATCGCTTTTTGTACGATGCAGGGAAAATAAATTTTTTTCCCTCGATACAGAAACAACTTCAGCAAACCCGATTGATGCTGATTTAATAGGTATATCCATATCGCTTGAAGAAGGGGAAGGAGTATTCATACCGGTTCTTTATGATACTCCCGGGGAATTCGATAAAAATTTTGTCATACAGAATATTAAACCCATTCTGGAGGATCAAAATATCGGAAAAATCGGCCAGAATGCCAAGTATGAAATGGAAATATTTAAAAATGAAGGGATCGATATGACAGGTGTGGTATTTGATACAATGCTTGCCGCTTACTTGATTAACCCTGTTCGGACACATAATAATCTCGAAAGCCTGGTTCAGGAATATCTTGGCTTTAATAAAAGGGATTATAAGGATGTTTTAAAGGATATTGCAAAAAATGATAAAACCCTCCTGGATGCTCCTATTGATGATGTTGTCAATTATGCCTGCAGCGATTCAGACTCAGCACTTAGATTAAAAAATCTTCTTATACCAATTGTTGAGAAATCCGGCCTGAATAATGTTCTGTATAATATTGAAATTCCATTATCGAAAGTTCTTGCCGTTGTTGAAAGAAACGGGGTTAAAATAGATATTGAAAGGCTTAAAGTTTTATCAAAAGAATTGGAAATATCCCTCAGAGATCTGGAAGAAAAAATATACCACATCGCCGGAAGAGAGTTTAACATCAATTCGCCGGTTCAGCTTTCAAAACTTTTATTTGAAGAACTCGGGCTTGATCCTGTAAAAAAAACAGGCGGCGGCAAGAATTCAACAGACGAAGAAGTTTTAAGCGTCCTTGCGAACATACATCCTTTGCCTGCGGAAATTTTAAAATACAGGACTTATGCCAAGCTGAAAGGGACTTATGTTGATTCCCTGCCCGAGTTAATCTCAAAACGAACTGGAAGGATTCACACAAGCTTCAATCAAACTATAGCCGCAACTGGCAGGCTTTCTTCAAGCGATCCCAACCTTCAGAATATTCCGGTCAGGGACGAAATCGGAAAGAAGATCAGGGAGGCATTCATTGCGGATGAAGGCAGTATCCTTGTCAGCGCCGATTATTCACAGATTGAACTGCGGTTTCTGGCGCATTTCTGCGGGGATGAAACATGATGAAAGCCTTTTCAGAAAATATGGATATTCACAGGCATACCGCTTCACTCATTTTTAAAATTCCGGAGACAGAAGTTACAGAAGAACAACGGCGAAGGGCAAAAAGCGTAAATTTCGGCATCATATACGGACTTCAGGCTTACGGCCTTTCCCGGCAGCTTGGAATCCCGATGCAGGAAGCCAGGCTTTTTATTGATAGTTATTTCGAAAGTTTTCCTAAAGTTAAAAATTTTGTGGAAAGGATATTGAATGAGGTCAAGGATACTGGTGAAGTAAGAACACTCTCCGGAAGATACCGGAAATTCCCCGATTTGATTGGAAAAGAATTAAAGCCAGGAGGTCAACTCAATTCATCACAGAGGATGGCTCTCAATACAAAAATTCAGGGAAGCGCCGCTGATGTAATTAAAATCGCAATGATAAATATCCAGCGTTATATTGAAGAAAATCATTTGCGGACAAAAATGATCCTTCAGATTCACGATGAATTGGTACTGGAAACACCCCTTGAAGAAGTTGAAATAATAAAAATAGCGGTAAAAAAGATTATGGAAGAAGCATATAAACTTGATGTTCCTCTTGTTGTTGACGTCGGAACCGGGAAAAACTGGAGTGAGGCGCATTAATGGTACTCTGTCCAGCCCTGCCAAAGGGCTTAGAGCCCCTCTGGACACTCACTAAATAAATGTACCTCGATAGAGTTCGGGAAAAACCGGGTCAAGTATCCTGCCTGGCCTTCCTACGACGGGATCTCCGGCAGGTAGACGGCAGACAGGTCATGCTTGTTGATAAATCTCAGCTTTTATTTTATACTAATAGTGAAATTTAAGAATGGAGTATGAATATGGAAGAGATGAAACAAAATCTCACTGATGAAAGGGAAAACAGGATAAAGAAAATTGATGAACTAAAAAAATTAAATATAAACCCCTACCCAAACGATTATAAGCCCGGAACTAATTCTTCAGATGTCAGAGAGAAATTTATTTCAAACGGCGAGGCTGAATTCCAGGCGAATATCGCTGGAAGGATAATGCTGATAAGGGATTTCGGCAAAGCCCAATTCGCGACATTAAAAGATAATCATGGCATGATACAGATTTATGCCCGCCAGGATATTCTAGGAGAGGAGAAATACCGGATTTTTAAATTGGTTGACGCTGGGGATATTATTGGAATCAATGGCAAGGTATTTAAGACTCACAAGGGAGAAATAACCGTCCTGGTTGAAAACTATACGATATTAGCCAAAGCAGTGAACAGCCTTCCTGAAAAATGGCATGGATTGACGGATGTGGAAACACGCTACCGCCAGAGATACGTTGATTTGATTATAAATGATAAGGTCAAAATGGATTTTATCAGCAGGTTTAAGATAATTTCCCATATCCGGCATTTTTTATCGGAGCGCGGTTTTCTTGAGGTGGAAACACCGATGATGCAGGTGATCCCCGGCGGAGCATCGGCGAAGCCATTCACTACTCATCATAATGCACTTGACATGGATCTATTTTTAAGGATAGCTCCCGAATTATATTTAAAACGCCTGATTGTCGGTGGTTTTGAAAGAATTTTTGAAATGAACAGGAATTTCCGGAATGAAGGTATAGACACCAAGCATAATCCCGAGTTTACAATGCTTGAACTTTACCAGGCATACGGAAATTACAACGATATGATGGAACTTTTTATAGACCTTGTAAAAAGCCTTGCCGTATTGATTAAAGGAAATACAAAATTTGAATATCAGGGAAATGAGATCGACTTTTCTAACTGGAAAAAAATCAAATATGCGGATGCCCTCAAAGATATTGCCGGAATTGATACAGGCTTGGTGAAAGACCAAAAAGATGCGCTTAAGATAGCTATGGAAAGGGGCTTTGATGAAATCGGTGATTTTGAAGGCAAATGGGGCATTCTTAATATACTGTTTGAGGAATATGTCGAACCTAATTTGATAGAACCGACAATAATTTATGATTATCCGTCGGAAATATCACCCCTCTCGAAATATAAACCGGAAGACCCCGAGTTTGTTGAGCGTTTTGAGGCATACATAATGGGTCGTGAGCTTGCCAACGCTTTTTCGGAATTGAACGATCCTTTTGTTCAAGCTGAACGTTTTCTTTCCCAGGCAAAAAAGAAAGCCCAGGGTGACGATGAAGCAATGTATATGGACGAGGATTACATTAACGCTCTTGAGTACGGTATGCCACCAACGGGCGGCATGGGAATAGGTATCGACCGTCTAGTAATGTTCCTTGTCGACACAAATTCGATAAGGGATACGATTCTATTCCCGACAATGAAGTCAAGATAGGTATTGTGTTATTCTGAAAATTAAAAAAGTATTAATAATTTGATTAAAATAATTCTTTATTATTATTAAGGAGTTTAAAATGGAAAAGCCGAAAGAAAAAGAAATTTCTTTAAAAAGCACTAAAAATGAGTTACTTGATGCTTATAATGAATTGTTAACAAAAGTCAAGGATGAAAAATCCGATGACAGGAAAATTAATAAACAGAAGGCTGATGAGGATAAAATAATAAACTCGGCATCCCAGAATTCAACCGAAAAAATCATTAAAGATCTTGGCGAAACAAAACTCACTATATCCCGTTCTCTGGACGAACTTGGTGAAAAGCTTGTGTCTGAATATAAAAAGCTTACAGATTTACAAAATGCTATTAATATTGAAAAGAGTTATCTTGATGAGATTTATCAAATTAAAATTGAGGCGGACAGCCTCGCAGCTTTGCTAGGAGCACAGAAGGAAAAGAAAATTGAATTTGAGAACGAAATTGAAAAAAAGAAGCTGGATTTTGAAGAAGAAATGATCCAGAAACGCCTGCAGTGGAAAACTGAGCAGGATGCATTTGAAGCCGCCAGAAAAGAAAGAGACTCTCAATTAAAAAAAGAAAGAATAAGGGAAGAAGAAGAATACAATTATAATCAACTGTTAACTAGAAAAAAAGACAATGATGAATATAATGAAAAGAAAATCACATTAGAGAAAAATTTTAATGAAAGAGAAGCCGCAATCGCACAAAGAGAAAAAGAATACCTTGAATTGAACGTAAAAGTTGAAACATTTGTGACAGAACTGCAGAAAGCTCAGGAAGACGTTAAGAATGCTGTAACTGCCGAACTTGAAACAAAACATAAATTCCAGGCTGACTTATTGAATAAGGAACTTGACGGTGAAAGGAAACTGAATAAGCAGATCATCACTTCACTTGAAAATAAAATAAAAGAGCAGGAAATTCAAATTAAGAAACTGTCAGAACGCGCGGATGATTCAATTTCACAGGTTCATTCCATTGCTATGAAAGCTGTGGAAGGTTCTCAAAAAGGATTTACTGGAAGTAATTCCGATAAATCACCTGACGTATCAAAAAGTTGAGGCCCTGATCCAGCCGAAACTTGAACAATCAAATAAAGGAGATTTATTTCATGACTAAAAACATTGATATGATTAAAAAAGTATACTCCGGCTACAATGGCAGGATTGAGAAATCACGTAAAATTAACGGCAGGCCTCTGACATTTGCAGAAAAAATTCTTTATTCGCATCTTGATGAGACACCGGAAAAGCCCTTGCAAAGAGGAAAAGATTACGCCGAACTTAATCCAGACCGCGTTGCAACGCAGGATGCGACTGCGCAGATGGCCCTGCTGCAGTTCATGCATGCCGGCAGGAAAACAACCTCAGTTCCTACAACTGTCCACTGCGACCATCTTATTGTGGCGGGAACCTGCGCAGATGATGACTTGAAGATCGCTATCAAAGAAAATAAAGAGGTTTACGACTTCTTATCCAGTATTTCACTAAAATACGGTATAGACTGTTGGAAACCCGGCGCAGGAATCATCCATCAGGTAATTCTTGAAAATTACGCCTTCCCCGGCGGCCTGATGATCGGTACAGATTCCCACACACCGAACGCCGGAGGACTTGGAATGATAGGCGTAGGGGTCGGTGGGGCCGACGCTGTGGATGTTATGGCGGGTCTGCCCTGGGAGCTTAAATGGCCGAAGATCATAGGAGTCAGACTCACAGGAAGGCTTAACGAATGGGCTTCCGCAAAGGATGTGATCTTAAAGCTTCTCGGGATACTTACTGTAAAAGGCGGAACAGGGCATATTATAGAGTATTTTGGCGAAGGAACATCCAACATTTCATGCACAGGAAAAGCGACAATCTGCAATATGGGGGCTGAGCTTGGCGCCACTTTATCGGTTTTTCCATATGATGATAAAATGGAAAATTATTTGTTGACAACAGGAAGAGATGATCTTGTTGATCTTTTAAAAGATATTGGACCTTTGTTGAAATCAGACAGTAAAGTAATTGATCATCCCGAAGACTTCTATGATAGAATTATAGAGATAAATTTAAGCGAGCTGGAACCATACATAAATGGCCCATTCACACCCGACCTGGCTGTACCAATATCTAAAATGAAGAATATTGTTAAAGAGAAAGGCTATCCCGACAAAATCAGCGCCTGTCTTATCGGAAGCTGTACCAATTCAAGCTACGAAGATATAGACAGGGCAGCAAGCCTTGCAAAACAGGCTCTTGAACATAAAATCAATATTAGGCCAAAATTATACCTCAGCCCAGGCTCTGAAAAAGTAAGACAAACTATTGAAAGGGACGGACAGTTAAGAACTCTGGAAAAAGCCGGTACAGCGATTCTTGCAAACGCTTGCGGTCCCTGCATAGGCATGTGGAACAGGACAGATATGCCGATGGGTGAATATAATACAATAATCACTTCATTCAACAGGAATTTCGCTAAGCGCGCCGACGGCAATCCTAACACTTTCGCTTTTGTTGCGAGCCCGGATATTGTAATGTCTCTTGCAATCGGAGGAAAGTTGTCATTCAATCCTTTAACTGATTATCTGGAAGATAATATGGGAAATAATATAAAATTAAAACCCCCGTTCGGAAGGGAACTTCCCGAAAGATTTAATGATTCCGATAATTCAGGAATAATACAAAAAAGCGAAAATTCAGAAGATATTGATGTCATTATTTCTCCAAATAGCGAAAGACTCCAGTTGTTAAAACCTTTTGAGCCATGGGACGGTAAAGAAATTGAGAATGCCCCCATCCTTATCAAAATCAAGGGCAAATGCACAACAGACCATATTTCAATGGCCGGAGAATGGCTGAAATACAGGGGACATCTTGATAATATTTCCAACAATCTTCTGATTGGGGCAGTAAATGCCTTTACTGGCGAAACAGGCAGGACAAAAAATTATTTCACCAATGAAATAAAACCTGTGCCACAGGTAGCCAGGGATTATAAATCAAAAAATATCGGATGGGTTGTAATCGGGGATGAAAATTACGGTGAAGGATCAAGCCGCGAGCATGCAGCTATGGAACCTCGTTATCTCGGCGGAAGGATAATAATAGTTAAAAGCTTTGCCCGGATACACGAAACCAACTTAAAAAAACAGGGCATGCTTGCACTCACATTTTCAAATCCTATTGACTATGATAAAATTGAAGAAAACGATTTTATAACAATAAAAGGATTGAGTTATTTTAGCCCGAACCGGCCTCTTACTATGTTAATAAAACATAAAAACGGTAAATCCGAAGAAATTTCGTTAAATCATACTTATAACTCAAACCAGATAGAGTGGTTTAAAGCTGGAAGCGCATTGAATCTTATTGCAAAAAAAAACCACTGATTGGCTAATAGTTTAACATGCTTGGTCGGAAAGTGTCGGATCAAACTACATTGCATGTATCAAGAAGCCTGCCCTAAGTTTGCCTGCCTAACGGCAGACAGGCGAAGGGACAAGCTTGTTAATCGGTTAGAAATCCAGCTTACTTTTAAAATATCAATTTTTTATTTTTTTTCATTTCCAGTAGAATAATATTTTTATGATAATTAATTTTTCTGAGGTTACAAAGTAAATGGATATAATAACCGTCGGCCATCATAATCATATTGGTTACAAACTACCCATCCGTATTTTAAGCAATGTGCTTGATATAAATGCCAAGGAATATCCTTGCTACAAGATTATCCATATCAAAAGCGGCTCTTCTGGCTCTTTGATTAATAAGAAAAAGAACCTTATCTTGTCACCCTCTGTTATCTGCTTGAATGAATCCGATTCTATAAAGCTGGAAGGGAAATTGATTTTCCGAGTCATCTTATTCATGCCTGAGATTGTGAATGGAAATTTATCATTTTCTTCAATTAATAATAAAGACTATTCCAGGTTGGGGCTCTCCGGTAACCTAGATTTATTCTGGGCAGGACTTTTTTCGAATCGGGATCTAAACTCTTTGCTAATCCCTTTAGCTCCTTTGGCAGATAAAGCAGTAACCGAATGGATGGATCGAATGTCATCAGAATTGATTGAACAGGGGGCTGATTTATGGCCATGTCGTGCCCGTTCTTATCTGATAGAACTGTTATTTTTAATTGGAAAAATATACCATACCTGTTTGCCTAAAATAGGGCAAGGTTTACAGTCCTTCGATAGTTTTGTAACAGACATTATACTCATCTATAATAGAAATGAGGGACTGAAATGAAAATTATTATTGATCAGTTGCCATTAATTGACCTGGAAAAAATCCGGCTACTCTGGGAAAAACTTAATCGCATTCATGCAAAAAAATCACCTTATTTCAGTAATGAATACTCCGGTAAAACTTTTGCCGAACAAAAAAAGGAGTTCATATTAAAAGCACATCTTATGCCAACCACTTTATTTACTGCCCTTGATAAAGACAAAGATTATTTAGCAGGATATTGCTTCGCCAGCGCTGAACCTAAAATGGCAGGGGAAGTAGATTCTCTTTACGTTGATGAATTTTATCGAAGCCTGCATCTCGGACAGGACCTTCTTAAAAGGGCAATCAACTGGATGGATGAAATTGGTGTTCATAGAAAAATAATTGAAGTTTATACTGGTAACGAGGATGTATTGCCTTTTTAACAGAAATTTGGATTTTATCCAAAAAAGATAATCATAGAGTATCAGAATCTTTGATTATTTTGGATTAATAAATTTTAGTATTTAATGTTTTATGATAATATCAGGAGGATCTTTTGAAAAATATTGCACTTTTATTAATCGATATCCAGAATGATTATTTCCCAGGAGGAAAAGTTAACTTACCGGATAGCATAAAGGCTGCAGAGAATGCAAGGAAAGTACTTCAAGAGTTCCGTAATAATAACCTGCCGATAATACATATCCAGCATTTATCAGTCAGACCAGGAGCAACTTTTTTTATTCCGGATACAACCGGCACGGATATTCATATTACTGTGAAACCTGAAAATGGAGAAACAAGCATCAAAAAGAATTTTCCAAACAGTTTCCGGGAAACACAACTTAAAAATTTTCTTGATCAATGGCAGATTAATAGATTAGTCATAGCGGGAATGATGACTCAGATGTGTGTGGATGCCACAACTCGTGAGGCATTTGACCTGGGGTTTGAATGTACAGTTGTCACGGATGCATGCGCTGCAAATTCTCTTGAATGGAACAAACAAAAAATTTCAGCCGAAACAGTCCATAATTCTTTCATTGCGGCATTGTCAGGAATTTATGCCAGAATAATAACTGCCTCAGAGACATCGACAATTATTTTAATTAATCATTGATTGGTGGGAATATCGATTGTACCCTTGATAAATTCTTTTAATTCCGCATAAACGCTGATTGTTTTGAAGCCGATAACTTCAAAAGCCGGAATGATAAGTCTGATTGGCGTTCTGTTCTCATCATTAAGAATATAAAAATTAATCCCTACGCCGCCTATTTCTTCAAGATAAATCGAATCGGTGTCTTTACCCTTAAAATTAATTTTCTGGTAAGATGCTTTAAAAGAAGCTTTTTTAATATTTGTTCCAAAGAGATAGGCAATATCAATATTAACTTTATTTTTAATATGATAATTATAATCTATACCGCGCATACAGAATATTAGTGTGAAATAATTCCTTAATATACCTTCGTATTCAGCAGTCTTTTTTTCATAATTATACATTTTCTGCGCGAATTCAACTTTATGTCCGTCCAGCGAAAAATTGAATTTAATATTATCATGCCAGGAACCCTCGTTAATCCACCTTTCGTAATAAATCGGAATATAATTTTCTGGTACAATATATGAGATTGCACTGTCATCCACTTTGTACAATGATGATATGAATGGAGTTGTAAATAAATGCTCGCTTCCTATATAAACGTTATATCCATTATAATTTGTCGATCCGTCGATAGAAACTTCCTGATCTCCGATATAAACCCCAAGGATGCTGACTGTTAGCTTGAGTTTTTCACCGATTTTAAAAGGATAATCTGGAAGAAATTTAATATCAGCGAAGGATAAATCAAATAAAAGAATTAAAGACATGCATAATAATATTTTTTTCATAAGATTCCTATTTTTTTTTCAATTGAATCATTTCTTCCCTTGCCATTTCCTCAACTGATTCATGTGCGGTATTTATCTGGTCTCTCTCGATTATCTCCTGCCTCATCATTTCTTCCACTATTTCATGTGCATGATTTGTCTTATCCCTGTCGATAATTTCATTTCTCATCAATTCCTCTACAATCTCGTGGGCTTTATTTATCATATCTTTATCTTTCAGCTCAAGTCTCATCATCTCATCGATGATTTCATAAGCCTGATTAATTTTATTTTCCTCAAGTAATTCTTTCCGCATCAATTCTTCAACAATTTCATGAGCATTTATAATTTTGTCCCTATCAAGCATTTCCCTTCTTCCCAATTCTTCAACCACTTCATGCGCGGAGTTTATTTTATCCTTTTCTATAAGATCTCTTCTAACATATTCCTCAACTATTTCATGAGCGTTATTTATCGCATCCCTTTCTATCAGTTCTTTTCGGGCAAGCTCGGCTACTATCTCATGAGCTTTATTAATTTTATCAAGGGTTATAAGCTCCTGCCTAGATATTTCTTCAACTTTTTGATAAGCCTGTATGATCTGATCATCGGAAAGCCTTTCATTCCTGCAGAACTCCTGTACGTTTTCGTATGCTTTAATAATCGACATCAATTCCACCATTTTATTCCTTTTAACCTCATCAATTATTTCAAAGGCAGATAAAATTTTATTGTCCGATATCCTTTCCTGTCTATGCAATTCTTCAATATGCTCATAAGCATCAAGCAATTGGTAAAGATCATTAGATTTTAATACATCATGGTAATCGAAATCGGTTCCATGAAATTTTCTTTTTGAAAGTTTTTCCGCGATAATTTTAGCTCTTTCCAGATTGTCATCACTGATTATTTTTTCTTTTGCCAATTCTTTTATAATTTCCAGAGATGCCAGATCATTATTGGCTTTCTTCAATTCTTTACTAGCAAGGTCAAAAGTGTTTTCATAAGCCTTGATAATTTTATCCTTTTCGATTTGTTCCTGACGAGCCATTTCTTCAGCAATTTCAAGGGCTGTTATTTCGCGGTTCTGTTCTATCTGCTCCTGGCGGGAAAGATCCTGAACAATATTTTGAGCATTAAGTATTTTTTCTTTTTCAATCTGTTCCTGTCTTGCAAATTCTTCATTAATCTCATGCGCATCCAGAAGTTTATCCCTATCGATTAATTCCTGACGTGTCAATAATGATACTTTCTCATACATCTCAATAATTTTATTGGATTCCTTCAAATCATGATTTAAGTTTTCTATTTCTTTTTTTAATTCTATTAATTCATTTTGATCGTTTTTATCTTCTGTCATAAATGCCTCCCGATTAACAAGAGTTTTGCTAAAAAACGTTACTGTTACGATACATCAATTTTTAGAATGTGTTCTGTTAAATTACAATACTATGAAAATAGCTTCAGGGATAGCCTAATTAAAATATATATAATTATACACCTTTTTTTAATTATAGCAATAAAATAAAAGTTTATAAAAACAAAGTTTTTACAGAATATTCAGTAAATAAACATAGCATCGCCATAACTTAAAAATCGATATTTAGAATCTATTGCATGCTTATATGCCTTTTGAATTAATTCCTTACCGCCAAATGATTGAACTAGTAGCAGTAATGTAGATTTGGGCATATGAAAGTTTGTGATCATCGCATCGACAACTTTAAATGGAAACTCCCCTTTAATAAAAAGGTTTGTAGAACCACTGAAATAGTTCCAATCATTAAAATCTGAAGAATCTATTGCCATGGTTTCCAAAGCCCTGACTACAGTTGTTCCTACAGCTATAATCCTTTTTTTATTATTTCTGGTATATTTTAAAATTTCTATTGTCTTTTCAGGGATTTCAACCGCTTCACTGTGTATCTCAAAATCATCAACAGCTCTTATATCTATTGGCTTGAAAGTACCGGGACCGACATGCAGAGTAATATATGCTATAGCCGCAGATTTATTTTTAATCTTTTCCATTAATCTCTCAGTTAAATGAAGCGAAGCGGTTGGCGCTGCAACAGAACCATTGTTTTTTGCGTTAATGCTTTGGTACCAAAAACTGTCCTCTACAAAATAATCCGGTAGATTAAGACTTTTCCTTTTTTTCAGAATATAAGGCGGAAGCGGTACCTCTCCGATTTTATCTATATCTTTATAATCCAAAGTTTGCATAAATTCAATGTGCCGCGTATCTTTATCCCAGTCCAAAATAATAGCTTCTTTATCCTGAAATTTAACCTTTGTACCGGCTTGAATTTTTCGTGAGTTTTTCACTAAAGCAGTCCAATGTTTGTTATCCTTTTTTTCTATAAGAAGCAGTTCAATTTTTTTTTGCCCGCCCTCAATTAATCCTATTAAACGGGCTTTATAAACCCTTGTATCATTAAGCACAAGGCAATCACCTTCCTGAATATAATTGATAAAAGATTTAAAATTTTCATCCAGGAAAGTTTCCTTCTTTTTTTGAAATTACAAGTAATCTTGATTCATCCCTGACAACTACAGGCTTTACCGCAATTAGTTCCTGCGGTAATTTATAATCGATATCTTCAATTTTATTCATAATCCCTCATTTAAATGAAATTTCTATAAATTTCTTTAAAATCTTTCAAAATAAAAACCTCTTCATGTCCGGGATAAACAACTGTTTCATCAGGCAGACTAACAATTTTCCGAATCGATTCTTTCATTTTTTCAAAACTGCTGCCAGGAAAATCAGTCCTGCCAATCGAATCGGGAAAAATAAAATCACCAGAAATGAGACTATTATTCTCTTTTTGATAAAGGGCAATGCTTCCCATTGTGTGGCCAGGAACAAATATAACCCTGAAACTCAATTCTTCTAGATCAATGCAATAATCCTCGTCCCGAATTTGAATATCCGGCGGTTCCGATACAATCGGGTTCCCTGTAAATAATGAAAGGTTTTTAGCCGGATTATTAAGCATCGCCGCATCTAAAGCATGAATAATAATCAAGGAATTCTTTTTTGATTTAATAAAACTATTTCCACCAATGTGATCAAAATGACCATGTGTATTGATGATATATTTAACATTCAGATTTTTTATAGCATTCCCCAGCTCCAAAGAAACAGTTGATGGATCAATAATAATTGCACTTGATCTATTTTTTGAAGTAATAATGTATGTATTTGAAAAAAATGATCCGTATTCAATTTTATTTATTTCCATATTCTACCTGTCAA
Organism: uncultured Spirochaetota bacterium; assembly: GCA_963783575.1. Classification (GTDB taxonomy): domain Bacteria; phylum Spirochaetota; class Brevinematia; order Brevinematales; family JAOACQ01; genus CAWEAK01. The sequence continues at coordinate 99,007 of CAWAOD010000018.1, forward strand.
GTCAGTTTTATCAAATAAATTTTAACATAAGCCTCTTAATGTATCAAATCAAAATTTGAAAATTTATTATTTCTTTTTGCCCCATAATCTTATTTGATATTTTATTTAATACACATTATAATTAACTGTCGATATGCTAATTAATTGCAAAGTTAAGATAAGTAATCGCAATAAAATGTTAGTTTGAGGTAATTATGGAACAGGGTTATGAAAAGAGGATGCTTATTGTATTTCTTATATCATTTCTAATATTGATCGGATATATGTATTTTATGCCCAAATATTCCCGGCAAAATATATTACAGAACACTAATTCTACAGTTGTAAATTCACCAACTATAACGAATATTGTGGAAAATGAATCGGCAGTGATTGTGACAAATAGTGTAAAATTTGTTTTTAAAGTTCCTGCCACTAATATTGATTTATCATACAGTAATGAAATGCAACTAAGAATTGACAGTATCGGAGCAAGAATTTCAGGTATATCGATAAACGGTAAATGGAATAGAAAGAATACTCCGGTACAGCTAATATCCCCAGATCTTGCGTTCAAACCCGGTGATACCGGTTTCGGGAATCTGCAGAATCAGCGGAATATAAGTGAAAGACCATTCTTTATAATTAAAGACACAAATTCAGTAAGCGTTACGATGATTGCCGACATCGACGTTAAAAGCAACAGGATTGAGATGACAAAAGCATATACAATCAGCAGCAATTATCAATTTAAAGAAGAAATTGCGGTTAAAAATCTATCAAAAAAAACAGTAAAGCTTGATTTTAACGGTAAATCATTTTCCGTTGGGACGAGTTATTCATTTATAACAAAGGAGCTTGCAAATTCAGGAAATCCTTTGACAGCACAATATTTTGACGGCAAAAACCTTCACCGGGCTCTCAGTTCAGGTTTTTTAAAGGCAAGGGACAGATTTACAACTGTAAATAACCCTCCGTGGCTTTGTTTAAATGACAATTATTTCATATCAATTATGAAACCTGAATTTACCGATTATTCCGGAGTTTTTGTGCTGGTAAAAGAAGAAAAGATATTCAGCGAAGAGGCTTACGGTATTGAAATACCCGCCATAACCCTCGATCCCGGCGAATCAAAGAGTTTCAGGATTTCCTATTATGCGGGGCCTAAGAAAGAATCCATCTTACAAAATATTGATAAATCTTATAAAATAATTTTTGCCTGGGCGCCTTACTTTAATTGGTTCATGAAACCTATAGAATGGGTGATGTATAAAGTAATGTCCTTATTATCAGCATTCATTTCAAACTGGGGCATTATAATCATCATATTATCGCTTTTAATAAAATTATTATTATCCCCGCTATCATTCCAAGCTGCTATTTCAATAAAAAGATCGAATATTATTCAGCCAAAAATTAAAGCCTTACAGGAAAAATATAAAGATGATCAGAAGACTCTTAACGAAAAGATAGCTGAACTTTACAAAAAGGAAGGTGTCAATCCTCTGGGCGGGTGTTTCCCTATTTTGTTCCAGGTTCCGGTTTTCTTTGCTTTGTACAGGGTTTTATCGACTTCCGTTGAATTAAAAGATGCCACATTTTTATGGATCAGAGACTTAACACAGCCGGATACTCTTTTTAAAATGAGCATTCCCTTCCTGCCCAATAATTTCAATTTACTGCCGATCATTATGACCATAATCCAGTTAATCCAGATGAAGCTGTCATCTATGAAGACAACTGCAAACCCTCAGCAGAACGCTATGAATACCTACCTATTGCCGATAGTATTCCTGTTCATTTTCTGGGGAATGCCTTCCGGACTTGTTCTTTATTGGACAATACAAAATGTTTATTCAATTATTGAACAGGAATTCGTCAACATGGATCGACAAATCAAATTGAAAAAGAAGTAAAGGGTTCAATGAGACTATAATATGGCAATGTATGATACGATTATAGCAATCTCAACCCCGATCGGTGAAAGCGCGGTCGGGGTTCTTCGTTTGAGTGGAAGTGAAGCTATCGGTTATTGCAGCAAAATTTTGAATAAAAGCAATGCACTTCAAAACCAAACCAGCTATACTATAAAATATTACAGGATTATAGACCCTGAAACCCTTGATATTATTGATGATACGCTGATCACAGTATTCAAATCGCCTCATTCATATACAGGCGAGGATATTGTTGAAATATCCTGCCATGGTAGTCCTTTTATTCTAAAAAAAGTTTTTAATATATTCTTAAAACTGGGCGTTCGTCCTGCTGAACCTGGTGAATTTACTGAAAGGGCTTATCTTAATGGTAAAATGGATTTGACACAGGCGGAGGCTGTCAATGATCTAATTAGAGCCCATACAGAATTCGCAAGGTTATCCGCTCAGAATCAGATTCAGGGAAAGTTTTCCGGTATTATCTCCAATATACATTCAAAAATACTGGATTTATTATCTCAAATAGAGGCCGGTATCGATCACAGTGATTTGGATGAGATATTTATCGATGCTATGGAAATTAAAGATAGAATAATGAATATCCGAGAAGAGATTTTTACACTTCTGAAAACAGCCGTAACAGGTAAAATAACCAGAGAAGGCATTAAAATAGCCATAATCGGAGCACCGAATACTGGAAAATCCAGCCTAATGAATTACCTGCTTCAGGAAGACAGAGTGATTGTATCTGAAATACCTGGAACAACCAGGGATTTAATTGAAGAAGAACTTAATATAAGTGGAATTTCTGTAAGAATTTCCGATACCGCAGGTATTCAAGATACAAATGATGTGCTTGAAATCAAAGGAATAGAAAGAACTAAAAAGGCAATCAGGGAATCGGATTTAAGAATAATGCTTTTTGACAGTTCACGGATGATTTCTCCGGATGATGAAATGATTTTTCATATGGTTAAAGATTTAAAATGCATATATGTTCTAAATAAAAGAGATTTACCCGAAATTATTACCGGAAATATCATTTATAAAAAATTCAATATCAAAGCCATTCCTGTTTCAATAATTGATAAAAATGGGATAGACCTGATTGAAAAGGCCATTGTAGATTTCTATTATTCTTTCGGATTCAATCCGGCAAGGGATGTTCTTGTAACAAATGCCCGCCAGGAAGAACTCCTTAATAAAACCGAACGGTATCTTTTTAAAGCTTTATCTGCACTCGATCATAACCTTTCGGAAGAATTTATTGCAAGCGATATCCGTAAAGCATTGATAAGCATTGAGGAAATCACAGGTAAAAGCTCTGATGATGAAGTATTAAAAAGGATATTTTCAAAATTCTGTATTGGCAAATAAGCAGCCTGATGTTGCATCTAAAACTAATTAAGTCATTATTTAACACATAGCTTAACTACAATTAAGCATGTAATTTACCTGTTGTAACAAGCTTTACATCCCACCCGTCGAAATCATAAATATTTTTATAGCGGTAATAATTAACAAGAATTTTTTTTATATATTCCCTTGTTTCGGAGTAGGGGACAATTTCCATAAGTTCATACTCATTACCCGGATAAAATTTTTGTATGGTTTTATTTATAATTCTGATCCCGCCGTTATAAGAAGCAATTGCTGTTAACAATCCGTAAGATTCAATACTATCATTGAGAAATTTCGTCCCCAGAAGAATGTTGTGGGAGGTATTAAATAAATTAATATTTTTCCTTTCCAGGATTTTATTTGAAACGAGCCGCGCGGTAGATGGCATTATCTGCATAAGACCCCTGGCTCCTGCACTTGATTTTGCTAACGGAATATACATACTTTCACCTCGAATAACCGAATAAATAAGATATTTATCCGAAAAGCTGGTTTCAAGTTTGCTTAAAGCCAGCTTTATTTCACTCTCATAAGGCTGAGGATAAAGTAAAATCTGCAGATCTCTGGAAAGAATGGAAAAATTTTCATTTATAAATTCTGATTTTTCCAGATCAATATAAATTGATCTAGCAAGCTCGAAATTCTTATTTTTTACCAATTCTTTCAGAATAAGTAGATTTTGTTCATCCACATCGGAAATATCAGCCGAGGTAAGGATTGCCCTGGCTCTTTCAAGCATACCGAATCTTGTATAGACTATGAACTTGATATTATTCTCATTATTTTTTATCCTGTTTAAAACACCGGAGTTAAAATCCAGTAGCACATTATTATCGATTTTTTTAGTTAATTCGATTAAATCTTCCCTTATAGATTCTCTTTCAATACCTTTCTTGTAAGAATACAATAATCTTCCATAATAAAGCCTGGAATTAATATCGCTGTTGTTTTTATATCTTTCTTGAATGGAATTAATATAATCATTTTCTGATAAATTCTTTTCCTGAAGAATTGAATCAATAAATGCTCGTGAAAGGATTGCATAATATCCATCAGGAATTTTAGAAATAGAACTTTCAAAAAATTCCTTTGCTTTATTTTTATCATTAAGCATATATGCAGAATATCCGTTCCAGAAGCAAATATAATCGCTCATATTTCCAGATTTCAAATCCATATTAAGAACCGAATAACTGTCTTCTATAATATTTGTAATATCAGCATATTTTTTAAAGGCCAATAAATTTCTAACCGCAAGAGGTAAATTCTTGTTTATATAAGTTATATCAACATCGCCACTTAAGTATTTATTATAATAATCCAGAGCTTTTTTGTCATTATATCTTGCTTTTCTGGAAATCGGCCATAATAATTTATAATAATATGATCCCCTGATTAAACCCGACCGGCTTTGAATTGTATTTTTAGATAATGAAAACAAATCCATCATTTCTTTATAAATTGGCAAATATTCGATATCTTCTTTCAACCGAAAAAGAAAATCTTTAACAAACGGCTGCCTGCAATTATAAACAATATCATAAGCAATGTTTTCAGTTTCCTGATAATCCGGTCTGTATTGTCTAATATATTTATCTGCCAAACATGAGTATTCCTCGTATTGATGCACCTTTGAAAGAGTTTTCAAAATCTTCTTTTTTTCAATTCTGGTATAATTATCCCACTCCGACACAATTATTTTACAAAAATACGGTACAAATTCATCATCCAATTTATCAACATTGACAAGGTATTTACCGCTTATATCTGTTTTATTTAGCTGGTAGTAAAGTCTGGAAAGCATAAAATTCACTTCATTTTTTTTATAAAATCTGTTTTGATTTTTATTTGTTTCTATAATCTGGACTGCTTTCTGCAGTAGATTATCATTTTCATATAGACTGGCCATTTGAAGCATTGCATCGGTTTTTGACAATGAGTCTCCGGAATCCTTCAGCATTGATAGAAGTATTTCTTTTGTTTTTGATCTGTTTCCAAGACAGCCGTAAGCTTTTGCCAGTAAAAGATCTACATCATCTTTTAAAATAAAATTATTATTCCTGTTTTTAAGACCTTCCAGCTTCATTATTACATATTTCAAATCCTTTTCTTTTATATTGATAAAATTTAATGCAGAATACATTTGTTTAAATAATTCCAGATCTGAATATTGCTGTTCGATGGTATTTTGGATATAAAAATCCATAGTTGGTTCCAATGAGAATAGCATAACGGAAACCAAGACAATAATACAAATAATAATTTGTGTAACAAAAACTTTCTTTGATCGTCCGGTAAACATTTCAAGCCCCTTTGTTATAATAAAACCCCGTATTAACTTAATAATGGCTATTCAATTATAAATAATTAACCTTAACTGTATAAAATTTTAGTAAGCAATTTTATTCAACCAGCTATGCATTATGGTTCGATATAATTGAATATGAATTTTAATGATAAATTAACAGGATGTCAAATAAACTATAAGTATAAGAATAACATAATCCAATTGATTGAAGAGTATAAAAAGGGGCGTAATTATACGTCCCTTTTTATTATTCTGAATATTGTTTATTTTATTTGGTCAAGCGGTACGCTTGTTAGCGTTTTAAGCTATTGGCAGTTCCAAGCATTGAATCGCTTGTTTGAATCGAACGTGAATTGAATTCATAAGCCCTTTGGGCTACAATCATATCAACCATTTCCTGCACTGCATTAACATTAGACATTTCAAGAAAACTTTGATTTACCGAGCCATATCCTTCAAGAGAGGGGACTCCTTGAACGGCAGGTCCGGATGCAGCACTTTCCTTGGCAAAATTTTCACCTGTATTAGTCAACCCCGCAGGATTAATAAAGCGGTACAATGAAATCCTTCCAACCTCAACATCTTCATCGCTTCCTGCAATTTTGACCGTGACCAATCCATCCTTAGAAATAGTAAGTGATCCCATATCAAAGTTATTGGGCAGAACAACTGGTGGATTAAGCCTGTATCCCTGAGAAGTTACTATTTCCATGTTACTGTCAATCTTTAAAGACCCGTCCCTAGTATATGCCTGTGTTCCATCGGGAAGTGTAATACCCAAAAAACCCTCGCCCTGGATTGCCAGATCAAGTTTATTACCGGTATTCTGGAGGCTTCCCTGAGTATAAAATTTTTGTGTTGCCGAAGGTCTAACACCTAGACCGACCTGAATCCCTGTTGGATATTGGCTTATCTCAGAAGATGGTGTACCGGCAAGCCTTACGGTTTGATAAAGCAGGTCTTCAAACTCGGCCCTTGATTTTTTATAGCCGGATGTATTTACGTTTGCAAGATTATTTGCAATTGTATCAATATGGAATTGCTCGCCGATCATTCCTGCCGCGGCAGTCCAAAGTGATCTCATCATAATACTACTCCTCCAGATTATATATAATCAATCGGAATAATATATTTTTTAATGAGAAATATATTATTTTTATCTATCTGGATAGAACAGTTTCAAGGGAATCATTCTTTTTATAAACTGTCCCCTGGAATAAAGCAATTTTATCATTATTATCATCGGTGACTGTAATAATGTATGTCGCTAGTTTCGGGTTAATCGAGATTTCTTTGGCACTGGCATAAAGAATTCCTTTTTTTACCGCTTTAAAATAAGAAATACTGACATTTATAGCCATAGCCAGAGTCCCATGAGAATTAGAAGCTACAGCGAATACTGCATCTGCTAAAGAAAAAATGGCTCCGCCATGAACAGTGCCTGCGCTATTCATAAGATCATTATTAATTGGCATTTTTGCCTTGGCCCTGCCTTTATCATACTCAATCATTACAATTCCAAGTTTCTCGGCAAAAGCATCATTATCGATAAATCTTTTTAATATATCCATCAGTAATCCTCCTAATTTATTGATTTAATATTGTAAGAATTTATTACAGCTTTATCAATGATTTATAATATTCATATTTCAAACTAGTATTAATTGTTAGTATTAGCTTTCTCTTTTATAATAATTCCAGGAAGATAAAATGATAGTTATCTATATAGATCATCATTACATGTCTTATCAAAAGACAAATGAAATTCAAGCAATTAATATCGATTTATCTAACATATCTGATAGTCTTATTAAAAAAGAAAGGATGTTTATTTACCATAAAAAGGGAGATAAATCAGATATTGTTTATCAACTATCCCTAACCGGTATTACAAATTCAGAATCAGTTTCCGGAGAATACAGGTATTATTTTGGAGAAATAAAATCTTTGAATGATCTACGATTCGACTGCTGGCCGATTGATGGAGGCATGTGGAAGATAAGCTCATATTTCGGTGAAAGAGTTAATCCGATGACTGAATTAAATGAGCAGTATCATTCGGGGATTGATATAGCATCAAAAAAAGGTACTCCCGTTAAAGCGCCGGCCCCTGGTAAAGTTATTCAGGTATTTGATGTGCCTAAAGAATTCGATTTCACTGCCGGATACGGTAGTTTTATAGTTATTGAACATTTTGATGGTTCAATAACTACAATTTATGGACATCTTGGAAAGATTTTAGTCAATAACGGCAAGTTTGTAAAAGCAGGCGAAATAATAGGAAAGGTTGGCGTTTCCGGAGGAGCAACCGGCCCTCATCTTCATTTTGAAGTAAGGAAAAACAATCATCCGGTGGATCCGATGAAATATCTGGAATAAATGATCTTTTAAATCTGGTTTTTATAATATTCTTGAATGGATTTCACCTTAAGCCCTTCTTTACCGAAAGAATCCAGCGCTTCGGCAAGGGCTATCATAGCTTGGACTGTTGTAAACAGAGGAATCCTTAGCGTTATTGCGGTTTTTCTCAAATAGGTATCGTCAACATGGGCTTGTTTACCTACGGGTGTATTGAATATCATATTTATATTACCGTTTTTCATTTCATCGGAAATATCTGGCCTCCCTTCTCCCAATTTATAAATAGTGCCGCATTCAATGTTATTTTCTTTTAAATATCGAGCCGATCCAGGTGTAGCTATCAAATTATATCCCATTTTAATTAATTTTCTCAAGGGGTCTACAATTTTGGGCTTGTCCATATCGTTCACTGTTACCAGAATAGTTCCGCTTGAAGGCAGTACTAGACCGGCGGCTATTTGTGATTTTAAAAATGCAGGCCCATAATTTATATCAATCCCCATCACTTCCCCAGTTGATTTCATTTCCGGACCGAGGATCGCATCTACATCCGGAAATTTATTAAAAGGAATAACCACTTCTTTTACAGAAATATATGAGGGTTCCCTATATTTTGATATACCGAGGTCTTTCAGAGTATATCCTATCAATACCTTTGAAGCGATTTTCGCCCATTGGATTCCCGTGGCTTTGCTGACAAATGGAACGGTTCTTGAAGCACGAGGATTTACTTCTATAAAGTACAATTCATTATCCTTAATTGCAAACTGAATATTCATCAAACCTTTCACACCAAGGGCCTTGCCAACTTTAACAGACTGACGTTCAATCTCATTCAACATATCAATATCAATTGTAATCGGCGGCAGAACCATTGCACTGTCGCCAGAATGAATTCCCGCTTCCTCAATATGCTGCATGATTCCGGCAACAACAACCTCGCTCCCGTCACCAACAGCATCGACATCTATTTCCTGTGCATTTTCCAAAAACTTATCGATAAGAACAGGGCCGTCTTTAAGAAATTCCGCCTCATCCCTCATATATTTTGAAAGTTCTTCATAACTATAAACAATCAACATGGCCCTTCCGCCAAGAACGTATGAAGGACGTGCCAGTATGGGGTAACCGATTTTATCTGCAATATCGGTAGCTTCACGGATATTTTTCGCAGTTGCGGATGGAGGCTGTTTAAAATTAAGACTAATTATCAAATCATGGAACCTATCACGGTCCTCGGCAATATCAATTGCTTCCGGAGAGGTTCCAAGTATATTTACGCCTGCTTTAAATAATGGAAGAGCTAATTTTAGAGGAGTTTGGCCTCCGAATTGAAGAACTATGCCGGACGGCTTTTCTTTTTCATATATATTCATCACATCTTCAAATGTCAGCGGTTCGAAATAAAGCTTATCGGATATATCATAATCCGTTGAAACTGTTTCAGGATTTGAATTAACCATAATAGTTTCATATCCTTCTTCCCGTAAAGCCATTGAACAATGGACACAGGCATAATCAAACTCTATTCCCTGACCGATACGGTTAGGCCCACTCCCAAGTATCATAACTTTTTTATTAACGGTGGGAAATGCCTCATCCTCATCTTCGTAAGTAGAATAAAAATAGGGAGTTTTCGCCTGGAATTCGGCAGCGCATGTATCAACCAGTTTATATGTCGGTTCAACTCCAATTGTTTTTCTATAATTCCTTATATCAGTTTCATTAAGCCCTTTCTCCAGTAATTTTGAAAGCTGTTTGTCGGAAAAACCGTATTGCTTGATGATTTTCATTTCTTCAGATCCGATTCCCCGAAGCTTTTTCCCTTCTATTTCATCTTCAAGATCTAAGATTTCTTTCATATTATAGATAAACCATTTATCAATTTTTGTATATTGATATATCTCATCTAAAGAAAAACCAAGCTTCAAAGCGTCTTTTATATAAAGGATCCTTTCCGGATTCGGAATCCTGAGTTTTTCAGGAATTATTCGCCTGATCTCTTCATTAGTAATTTCTGATTTTTTATAAAGCGCATACTCAAGCCCGCTCAGATTATTTTCAAGCGATCTCAGTCCCTTCTGAAGCGCCTCTTTAAAAGTACGGCCTATAGACATCACTTCACCGACCGATTTCATCTGAGTTCCGAGTATTGGCCTTGTTTCTTTGAATTTCTCGAAATTAAATCTCGGGATTTTAACAACGACATAATCAAGAGTCGGTTCAAACGAAGCGGGTGTTTCTTTGGTAATATCATTTGGTATTTCGTCAAGTGTATAACCGACAGAAAGCTTTGCAGCGAATTTAGCGATCGGGAAACCCGTGGCTTTTGACGCAAGAGCCGAACTTCTCGAAACGCGTGGGTTCATTTCAATAACTACAACATCGCCATTATCGGGATTAACGGCAAACTGTATATTCGAACCTCCGGTATCAACTCCGATTTCCCTAATAATTGCTATTGAATAATCCCTGAGCCTTTGATATTCTTTATCAGTAAGAGTTTGTGCTGGAGCAACTGTTATTGAATCACCTGTATGGACTCCCATCGGATCAAAATTCTCAATAGAGCAAATTATTACGACATTATCTTTCTTATCACGCATCACCTCAAGCTCGAATTCCTTCCAGCCAATCAGTGATTTATCAATTTGAACCTCATTTTTTATGCTTTGATCCAGCCCGCGCTTGATGATTGCCCTGAACTCATCGATATTGTATGCAATTCCTCCACCAGTACCGCCGAGAGTATACGCCGGTCTTATTATATTAGGAAAACCAATTTTATCAACAACTTCAAGGGCCTGTTCCATGGAATGAACAATACAACTTTCCGGAACTTTCAAACCGATTTTTATCATGGCTTTATTAAACTCTTCCCGGTCTTCGCCTTTCTTGATAGCCTCATAATTTGCGCCAATCATCTCAACATTATATTTATCCAGAATTCCGCATTCATAAAGCTCAACTGCTGCATTAAGAGCAGTCTGCCCTCCAAGGGTCGGAAGAAGTGCATCGGGACGTTCTTTTTCAATTATTTTTTCAAGAAATTCAATTGTGATAGGCTCAATGAAAGTTTTATCGGCAATCTCAGGATCGGTCATAATAGTAGCCGGATTTGAATTGATTAATATAACTTCATATCCTTCTTCTTTGAGTGCTTTGCAAGCCTGTGTCCCGGAATAATCAAATTCACAAGCCTGCCCGATTATAATAGGACCTGCTCCAATAATCATTATTTTTTTAATATCTTCCCTTTTCGGCATAAAATCCCCAATTTTACAAAAAGTACAATTAAGAATAGATTATTTAAAAAAACAATATTTAATCTTTATTTCACAATATGGTTTTTTATGTTAGATATTTAAGAATTATGAAGATATTAAATTCCTTAGTAACAATTGTTCAAAAAAATAATCTATATATTCGATAGGCATAATTAATATGCTTCAACAATATAACTGTTAAATATTTTTCCATAATTTGTCGAAATTTAGCTGTTTATTAAAATACTATATTCTTATTATTATTTATTATATTATAATATATTATAAATTCAATTGAAGAAATTGTCATTTTTCAGAAATTATTATTGGAAAATAATTAGTAATTTATATAAATTTTCGGTCTTCTTCAGGAAAAATAAATTTCTATAAGGTGTAGAATGCTATTAAACACTATCATTTTTATATTATCTTTATTCTTAACTCTAAATCAAATAATTAATTTTATCCCAGCCGCTGTTTTATGTGTTATTGTGATAATGATTTCAATTTTTACTAAAAAGCCGATATTAATTATTTTTTTAATTGCGGGGTTGTTATCCGGTTATTTCAGCGGCATTGGAATTCATAATTCCTCAAAAGATTTACCGGATAAAGGATTTGCACACTCATTTTTAATAATCAGTGATTTCCCCGAATTAAGGGAAGACGGCCAATACCAGGTACATTCGGGCAATATAAAAATAATTTCAACAAATGCCTACACAACTTATAAAACACAGACTGTTGAAGTCTTTGGTTATATAAGTTCATTTCAATTCGGAAATCAGCTTTATTATAATATCTACGCCAAAAATATCATACAAGTCAAAGAAGGGTTATTTTTTCTGAAACTGATTTCAAATTTAAGGAAATGGGTAAACGATAAAATCGAAACTACTGTCAATCCTGATATTAAATCGCTATTATATTGCATGATACTTGCCAATACAAACTTTGTTGATTTCTCTACAGCACAAACCTTCAAAATGACAGGTGTTGTTCACTTACTGGCAATTTCCGGCTTAAATGTTGCCATTATTGCAATCGGTATCCTGTTCATATTAAAAAAATTTATGAAAAATCACCCGGCATATTTGATTACAACCGTTATTATAATACTATATATTGCCCTGGCTGGTTTTGGGGCTTCTATAATGCGCGCAGGCTTGATGTTCATTATATATAATATTTTTAAATTATCCGGGAGGGATACTGATTTTTTTGATATAATATTGGCTTCCTTTATTATTGTGCTTACTTATAATCCTTTATTTATAATCAATCCCGGTTTCTGGTTAAGTTATACTGCGGTGATAGGAATCTATTTTTTTATAGAAATTATTAAGAAGTGTTTTTTATTTTCAGGAAAGTTTATTTCTGAAATGATATCTGTTACTTTATCGGCAAATATCAGCACCATGCCGGTTCTTTTATACTGCTTCAAAGGCGTAAGCATTATATCTCCAATAGCTAATCTAATAATAGTCCCGGCTTTTAATCTCCTGACATATCTGCTTTTTGTGGAATTTATTTTTTTAATAACAGGATTCACAATATTAAATCCTGCATTGGAATTTATCATAATGATTCTTTGGCGATTTTCACAAAAATCTGCTGAAATCCTTTCGTTTGTTCCTATGGCTTATCAAACAGTAAAAACATTTACTTTAACCGACCTTGCGGCAGCATATATATTAATTGCAGGTGTATTTTTCATATTGCCTAAAATACGTTATTATTTTACACTTAAATTTTTAGATAATCAATAAAACCAAGAACAAACTATTGTCAATACCCCGAAATTCCTGTGCTGCCAAAGCCGCCATTACCCCTGACTGTAAATGATAATTCTTCTTCAATTTGAAACTTACATTTAATAATGGGAGAAATTATCATCTGCGCTATCCTGTCATGATTCTTTATCAGAAAATCATTTTGCCCAAGATTTATCATTATTATCTTTACCTCACCCCTATAGTCAGAATCGATTGTACCTGGGGCATTCGGAATGGATATTCCCCTCACAGCCAGACCGCTTCTGGGACGGATCTGGGCCTCATAACCTTCAGGGATTTCAATTGAGAAACCAGAAGGAATTATCTTTATTTCCATAGGCTTGATTAATATTTCCGAATCCAGACATGCACAAATATCGGCACCGGCACTAAGTGTTGTTTTATATTCCGGTAAAATTGCGTTCTTATGAAGCAATTTGATTTTTATAACCATATATAATCCTTTTAGCCAATTATTTTATTTTAAAAATATACCTTTTAACTTTTTTACTTGAAGTTTTAGGTAATTCTTCATTTGTTATTTCAAATCCCCTCAAATGTTTATAATTAGCCATTTTATCAGTATAATTTTTAATTTCTTTTCCAATTAATTCTATAATTTCTTTTTCGGTATAGCTTTTCTTATGTTCATTCTCCAGTACTGTAACCGCTTCAAAATTTGGATAAATAATTGCATAAGGATACTCTCCGCTGTCACCTTCCGATTTTCCCGTTACCAGAACTTCCGAGATATACTCACTCTCAAGAAGCTTATTTTCTATCTCCTCAGGATAAATATTCTTTCCTCCTTTTGTAACTATGATATTCTTCATTCTACCGCTGATATATATAAATCCGTCACTATCCATCCTGGCAATATCTCCTGTATGGAACCATCCATCCCGGTCTATTACTTCGGATGTAAGACTTGGTTGATTATAATAACCGGACATAATGTGCGGTCCCCTTGTAAGTAGCTCACCATTTCCGCTTTCATCGGGATTTTCTATTTTAACCTCAACATTACACAAAGGAAGCCCTACTGAACCGGGTTTATTATGTTCCGGGAAAGTGCTTGATACAACCGGAGAAGTTTCTGTTAATCCATAACCCTGCATAATTGTCAAACCTAAAATCTCCATACCATCAATAATTTCTTTTGGAATCGGCCCTGCACCCGATATAAAAAATTTCAAGTTTGTAACACCAAGCTGTTCCCTTAAGCTTTTGAACAAAACATACCCGATTTTTTTACCAAGAATTTTATAAAAAAACCGGCTGATATTAAATAAAATGCTGAAAATAATATGAATTATTATTCCTTTTTCCATAACATTAATAAATATATTTTTATATATTTTCTCTATTAGAATGGGTACCGCTGGTATGCATGTAGCCCCGGTTTCTTTCATCGTTTGTATAAGAATATTCGGCCTTAATGTTGGAATAGTGGTGATCTGGGCATAAGTCAATATAGGCAAAATTACACCTAATATTGTCGGATAAGTATGATGATAAGGCAGTACAATAATCCAATTGTCACCCGGCCCAAGTTTTGTCCCCATATGAAGTCCGTCTGCATTGGAAATCAGGTTGCTATGGGTTAATAAAACCCCTTTAGGCAAACCCGTTGTTCCGGATGTAAAGATAAGTGCTGCTATATCCCCCGGCATAACTGATGATTTCTCATAATGGTTAATATGATTTTGAAATAGATAATTTCCTATTTTATATATTGAATTAAATAATATAAATCTGGAATTTTTAAATGGAAATTTTTCTTTGATTTCAATATTTTCAATTTCAAATATTCTTTCTTTAAAATTATCAGCTGTTATTTCTTCTTTATTAGATTTATAAGATGATTCTAAATCTTCATATAAATAATGATTTTCATCAAATAAAATAATTTTTTTTAACATCATTACATGCTGTTGAATATCAATAATTTTATCTACATATGAATTAGAAGTAAATATCATCGATACTTCGCTGGCTTTTACAATATGTATTAATTCATCTGTGCTAAGGAGAATGTCATATGGAACAATTACTGCTCCAATACAAGTAACAGCCAAATAAGTTATAGCCCATTCAATCCTGTTTTCCGATATTACTCCAATCCTGTCACCTTTTTTTATCCCCATTTGCACTAATGCATTACCCAGATTCATTATATAATGGCGAAGTTCCCCGTAATTCAATCTCCAGTATGTTTCATTAACTTTCATTTGTAAAGCAGGTAAATTTAATTTATTATCTTCAAAATTATCAATTATTTCTCTAAGGGTTTTCATATTTGTTGATTCTCTAACCTTATTAACCAGCATTTGAATCCTCTTTAATATACTGTGCAATTGAATTATTATAACATTAACTTTTCATTATAACAATTTTATAATTATGCCAGAATATTAATATAGCCATATTTTTTGACAGAGATTAAAAAATAATTTAAAATACTTGCACGTTTGTTTGCCGAGATAGCTCAGTTGGTAGAGCAGAGGACTGAAAATCCTTGTGTCCGTGGTTCAATTCCACGTCTCGGCAAATTAATATTTAAGGAGTTGATTATTATGAAAAGAACATATCAGCCCAGCAGAATAAAACGAGCAAGGACGCATGGATTCAGAAGAAGAATGAAAACAAAGGATGGAAGAATTATTATCAATAGAAGAAGATCCGAAGGAAGAAAAAGACTTTCAGTCTCTGATGAATAACCAATCTCAAAGTTTTTCTATCAGTCGATCCATAAATTCGAATTCTTTCGGAAAAGAATTCAGAATTCAAATAAAAAAAGATTTTGATTACATTTATAATAAAGGTAATAAGTTATATGGTAAATATTATATTGCTTTTTATATAAATTCAAAAATTAATCAATTAGGAATCTCAATTCCAAAAAAAATGGGCAATTCTGTCTTCAGGAATAGGCAAAAAAGAATTTTAAGAGAATTTTTCAGGGTAAAAAAAAATTATATTGATCAACCCATTAATATTATCTTTGTTTTAAAAAAAATCCCACCCGATGCCATATCTCAACAGATTGATATTAAGAGAGTATTTCAATGCCTTATGAATATCGAAAAACATTTCGAAAAATAATTATTTTTCCTTTTATTATTTATAAAAAATTAATTTCTCCGTTATTACCGAGGGCCTGTATTTATCAGCCTAGTTGCTCGGAATATATGAGATTTTCGATTATGAAATTCGGATTATTTAAAGGCACAATAATCGGAATAACAAGGATTTTACGATGCAACAGTGCTTTTTTTACTGGAGGTGAAGATTCTGTCCCTAACGAATTCAGTTTAAAAATAATAAAACTTGATTACAAAAAATATTACAGGTTTAATAATAAATAATTATTATTATTTTTAATTGATTATTTTATAAAGTAAGCTTCAAGCTTGTTAAATACCATAAGCAAAGGAAATGAAAAATCTAGCTCCGACAGTATAGTTTGGTACATCGGGTATCAAACCATATATTATTCGGATTCCAACTTTTGTAAAAAGATCGCCCGATATTTGCGCCGTCAGCTCCGGACCAAAATAAATTGAAAAGAAATTAATTTCCTTGTTTGACATTTGGTGATATATACTATTTAAGTCAACCAGGTATCCCGATAAAAAATTATTGTATAAAATTCCAAATCCCAAAGTTACCCCAGGCAAATAGAATTTCATTCCTCCACCCATTTCAATATAATCCCGTTCACCGTTACCTGTTACTGTAACACCGTTAACCGAATAATTTGTGACCGGAATAGTTGTCTTAGCCATCTCAATTTGAAGTCCTAACCATTGATTCATAACATTTTCAAAAAAGACACCGCTACTCCAATCGCTTAAATAAGTATTTACATAAAATTCACCGCCGCCCTGAAAACCGATAAGCTGCGTATAGAAACCTTTTATATTATCTTCTGTAAAAGCTATATTCAAAATAAAAAACAAAAAGAACGATAGGAATACAATCCTTATTGATTTCATAAAACCTCCTGACAATGAAGCCGAATTTATCTTACTAAACATAGATCCATTTATCTTATTTTCGGAAAACATATTTTATAACTTAATTACAATTAAAGTGATATCGTCAAATTGTTCTTTCCCTTCGGTAAAAACCTCAACTTCGCAAATAACTAAATCGGTTATCTCCTTAGCTGACTTATTAGAATTAATCTTAATTATGTTTTGCAGTCTCTCCAATCCAAATTCCTGTTCATTATTATTTATTGCTTCCGTGATTCCATCGGAATAAAGAATAAAAATACTATTATTATCAAATTGATATTCATCTATTATGAATTGTTCTTCAACAAAAATGCCTGCAGGTTTTGAATTAGCTTTTAATGATTCGAATGATTTATCCAAAATATTGTAAATGATCATAGGATAATGCCCTGCATTTGTATAAAATAAAGTCTTAATCGAATTGTCGATAAATCCGCAAAATATCGTTGCAAAGCTCATTGTTTTTGTCAACCGCCGTTCATACTGGCTAGACGTTAGAACTTCATTGATTTTTGAAACAATAGCATTGGTAGATACTGATGAAAATTCCTGACTTTTTGCAATCGTGTGAATTACCATTGATACAAGCGCAGCTGAAAAACCCTTTCCTGAAACATCTGCTATAAGTACTCCAAGTTTATGATCCCCGGTTTTTTGTATAAGGAAATAATCACCGCTTACTTCAAGTGCCGGTTTCTCATATCCGAAAACATCAATATTATCAAACTCTGGGATAAATTTCTGAAATATTGATTCCTGTATTTCCGATGCCAGATTTAAATCGCGTTTTGTAATCTTTGCTTCCTGTTCTTTATCAAACAAAATAATATTATTAACAATAATCTGAATTATTTTTTTCAGCTTATTCATTAACTCAAGTTCTTTATTTGTATAAGAATTATTATCAAGTTTGCTCGCAATATTAATTAATACAATAAGATTTTTATCATAAAAAACCGGAATAATCAACGATGCCTCATAATTTTCGAAATATCTTTCGGCTATATCTCGAATATTTGAGAACCGTGGATCAAAATTAATTATTTCTCTGTCATAAATTTCGGTTTCCGGTGTTATGCGTCTGAAAAAAGGATCAATAGCCGATATCTCATAATTTCTGTTATTTGATGAATAAATTACTTTAAATATATCCGATTCTTTTTCAAAAAATAAAAAATCCGCATTCCTGCAGTTAATATTCTCTATCAGAATATATATCGCTTTCTGAGCTAATTCATATACATTGTGAGATGATCCGATCCTGTCAAGAAAAACCTCCGTTATATCCCTATTCTCATTTTCAAAATTAAAAATTTTTTTGATTAAATTCATTGAAAGGTAATAAAGCCAGAAAAATAGGATCAATCCTGGTGCCATAATAATAAAATAAAATAATGGATGAATAATGGCCATCCAGCCTCTAATAACCAGCAGGAGTGATGTCAGAAAAACCGTTATTAAAATTCCAATTGTAAAATCTCGAAATAATATTACAATCCGCATTCTTAAATTATAAAACCTGTAGCTTATGACCGAATAAAGCAGACTGGCTCCAGTCGTTATAAATGCAAGACTTATAATTAAATACGAGACTGCTTCAGGCAAAAATATTTTGAATGTTCTTTCAAAAACAAGTAAAAAAACAAAAAAAAGTAAGCCACTGATAAAATACCTGATCTGTTTTTTTTGATAAATTAATTTTACAGAATTGTATTTGAAGCCAATTTGTATTATGGAATAAACTGATAGTGCAATTGAAAAGCCGGACATTACCCAGTGCATTAAATTATATTCAAGGCGAATATCTAAAATTTTACCGCTAAGTTTATTATCGTTAATAATATAATCATATTTGTTAATATCCAAACCAAATACATTTAAAATAACAAAAATTAATGTGATTACTAGAAAAAACAAAATCAAACGGTAATTATTATTTATTTTTTTATCCCTGGGAAAATGGTTTGAGAAAAAGAAAAAAGAAAAGCCAAGAAATGAAAGTGCCGCCGTATAAGTCCTGATCATTATCAAAGTAAAAAGCCTTGAATTACCTAGTAAAAATAGTTCTTCCAAACCCTCGCTTCCTATGATAATCGATGCTGTAAAAAGCAACAAAGCTGTTGCCATATTCAAAATACTCGTACTTTTTAAAAGACTTTCTATAGCCATAGCTATTAAAATACAGGCTGCAGAAACAAGAAATAAATA
Source organism: uncultured Spirochaetota bacterium (assembly GCA_963783575.1). Lineage (GTDB taxonomy): Bacteria > Spirochaetota > Brevinematia > Brevinematales > JAOACQ01 > CAWEAK01. The sequence goes on from CAWAOD010000018.1 coordinate 118,264, forward strand.
AGCAATTGTCATTCTAAATTCTCCGGTTTATCTAATATGAATTTAATAATAATATTTTATAATATTATAACAGAAATGGCATGGTTTATAATACAAATTTTTAAAATATACAGTTTGTAATAATAAAATGCCATTACTAATTATTTTTTGTAATTAATAATGAATTTATGCCGATGGATAATAAAATATATTAATCAGGGGTTAATTATGGTAAGAGGTATATATACTGGCGCAAGCGGAATGATGGTTACTATGGAAGAAATGAATACTGTGGCAAATAATCTTGCCAATGTTAATACGGATGGATATAAAAGGGAAACAAGCGTAACAAAATCATTTCCTGAACTTTTAATCCGTCGAATAGATGACGACGGTGTTGTAAAATTTCCACTTGGCAGCTATGACCTGGCTCCAGTTGCAGGAAAACTCGGAACAGGTGTGGAATTCAACGAATCATATATTCGCTATGAACAAGGCAGCATGCTTGAAACCGGAAATGATTTCGACCTGGCTCTTGAAGGTGGCGGTTTCTTAACCGTAATGACCGAAGATGGCGAAAGATATACAAGGAACGGTAATTTTAAAATCAGTAATGAAGGATATCTTGTTGATTCTCGTGGAAACAAAGTAATGGGTGAAAATGGGGATATCAAAATATCACAAAATAATTTCCAAATTGACAAAGATGGCAATATCTATATAAACTCAGATTATAAACCTGAGGATTTTGTAGATAAAGCAGGAAATGAATGGAAAGGATTGACAAAAATCGACCGGTTGAAAGTGGTTGATTTTCCCGAAAGGAGATACCTCGAAAAAGAGGGAAATACAATGTATAAAGAAAGTGATTTTTCAGGGTTAGCCTTTGTTGCAGAGGGGGATTTGCGGCCGAAAATCCACCAGGGGTTTCTTGAAAAATCCAATGTCGATCCCGTTGTTGAAATGACAAGGATGATAGAAATCAACCGTCTTTATGAAGCAAATCAGAAAGTGATTCAGACTGGTGATGATATGCTGAATAAGGCAATCAACCAGGTCGGCAGGGGCATGGCATAAATAAATTATTTCATTATAAAAAAAAGGCGGTATTTAAATTTTACCGCCTTTTTTTATTATTAATACATTTTACTTTTGACTTTTTAATAAGCCTTGTATAAAATCATTCTGGAAATTAATTATTAGGATACAATTATGCCGCAGTTAAGACAAAACATTATTTTAAAAGAATGGGTGATAATTGCTACTGAAAGAGCTAAAAGACCAGAGCAGTTAAAAGAAAATAAAAATATTAAGGATGTAAAACTTCCGGAATATGATGCTGAATGTCCATTATGCCTGGGAAATGAAATTAAAAGCGGCAATATTACTGAACTCTACCGTATTGGAAGTAAGGAAAACTGGAAACTCCGTGTTATACCCAACAAATATCCCGCATTGCTGCACATTAAGGAAGATTTTAATATCAATACATCTGGTATGGAAAGATGTATGGATGGAATTGGGAATCACGAAGTATTAATCGAATCACCAAAGCATAACCTTACTATTGCAACAATGGAAACTGAAAATGTACATGATATTCTTAGTTCTTATCAAAATAGGATAAAAACTTTAATGGAGCTTGAATATATTGAATCCGTAATACCTTTCCGCAACAATGGTACAAGGGCCGGAGCTTCTTTAATCCATCCGCATTCACAAATCATTGCTTTACCAGTTATACCGAGGGATATTTTTTCAAGGATGAACGAAAGCATCAGGTATCATGAAGAACATCGTGAATGTATATTCTGTAAGGTTCTGAAATCCGAGCTGGATTCCCGGCAAAGGATAGTAATAGACACAAAACATTTTGCGGTATTTGTTCCATATGCAGCATATTCTCCGTTTGCATTATGGATATATCCAAAAAGGCATTCTTCGTCATTTTGTGATGTCAATAACGAAGAATTACTGGAACTTTCATCCGTTTTAAGAACAAGCTTGAGGAAACTATACATAGGTTTGAATGATCCGGATTATAACTATATTATTCGTACATCACCCAAAGGTTATACCAATTCGGTTTTTTTCCATTGGTATATGACAATTATACCCAGATTAACAAGAACCGCAGGATTTGAACTGGGATCGGGCATGTTTATAAATCCCAGCATACCCGAAGAAAATGCCGAGTATTTAAGAAACATCAATACTGAAGGCTGATTCCCTTGACTTTTTAAATCAAATAGTTATAATTTTTGTTATCATTTGATTATCATTTCAAAATCAATTAATTATTCATTTTCAATTCGGAATCAAAATATTTTTATAGGAGGATAGTATGTTAAAAAGAGGTTTGAAAGCTTCTGTAGTTTTTGCAATTGTTTGTACAGTCGTATTAGTTGTTGTTTTGAGCGGTTGCGGAGGGGCAGGTAAATCTACAGCAAAGTATAAGATCGGTCTTGTTTTTGATATCGGCGGCAGGGGTGATAAGTCATTCAACGATTCGGCATATGCTGGTTTAGTTGAAATAGCTACAAATTACAAGGGTTATATCAAAGATTCACCCGACAAAATAAGTTACGGAAAAGATGTGGAAATCAAATTCCTCGAACCGAAAGCCGGTGGGCAGGACAGGGAACAGCTTTTAAGAGTACTTGCTGAAGACAAATACAATTTGATTTACGGAATCGGATTTATGTTCACCGATGCCATAACAAAAGTCGCAAAGGATTTCCCAAATACGCATTTTGTGATTATTGACGGTTATATTCCTGATTTAACAGATACCGCTAATATTACTTGTATTAGTTTTAAAGAAGAGGAAGGATCGTTCCTTGTAGGAGCCGCAGCCGGATTGCTGAATAACAAAGCAAAAATAGGGTTTGTGGGCGGTATGGACATTCCCCTCATTCATAAATTCCAGGCCGGTTATATGGCCGGGGCAATATATATTAATAAAGAACTAAGGAAAAAAGGCATGATCCTTTCACAGTATATCGGTAAAGAACCGTCAGCTTTTAACGACGCTCCTTCAGCATATAATATAGCTGGAAATATGTACAAGCAGGGAGCTGCTATTGTTTATCATGCAGCAGGAGCTTCCGGTGCGGGTCTTTTCCAGGCAGCTGAAGAAGCAAAGAAACTTGCTATTGGCGTAGATTCCGACCAGGGTTTAATCTATTCATCGGATACAAACACGGCTATGCAGGCCAGGGGTAAATATATACTTACTTCAATGATAAAAAGAGTCGATCAGGGTGTATTTCTTTCAGCAAAGAATTATCTTGATAATGGAAAATTCGCCGGCGGCTACATATCTTACGGCCTGAAAGAAAATGGTGTTGCTATCGCGGTTAACGACTTCAATAAAGATAAACTATCCGGAATTCTCGATAAAATTAATGATCTTTCACAAAAAATAGTAAACGGAGAGATTACTGTTCCCGATAATGATACAAAGCTACCCGATTTTGAAAAAAAATTAAAATAAAATCTTAACAAAAAAGCGAAATACTGAAAGGTATTTCGCTTTTTTTAATTTATTTATCAGGAATTAAATATGCCTGACATATTACTCAGAATGAATGAAATTACTAAAAGCTTTCCCGGTGTTTTGGCAAATGACAGGATTTCTTTCGATCTGTTTAGAGGAGAGATCCATGCGCTGGTTGGAGAGAACGGCGCCGGGAAAAGCACATTAATGAAAATATTATACGGTCTTTATAAGGCCGATTCGGGTGATCTATTAGTCAACGGTAAGATAATATCAATAACAAAGCCAAAAAATGCAATACAATACGGAATTGGAATGGTACATCAGCACTTCATGCTTGTTCCGGTTTTTTCTGTTCTTGAAAACATAATCATCGGGCTTGAAACTCATACTTTTGGAATAATCAGAAAAAAAGAATGCATGAAAAAAATACAAAAAATTATGGATGACAATAAGCTATTTGCAGATCTGAACGTACTTGTAGAAACCCTGCCAGTGGGACTGCAGCAGCGTGTGGAAATAATAAAAATACTATACAGGGGAGCTGATATTCTAATATTTGACGAACCAACGGCAGTTTTGACCCCTCAGGAAGTTGTCGAGCTCTTTAAAACATTAAAAGAATTAAAATCAAGGGGCAAGGGTATCATTTTTATCAGCCATAAACTGGATGAAGTTATTGATATTGCAGATAGAATCACAGTTTTGAGAAACGGTAGAGTAATAAAATCAATGCCCAAGGTAGAAGCCACAAAATCAATGCTTGCGGAATTGATGGTGGGAAAACCGGTTCTTTTAAATGTCTTAATACCTCCTATGAACCCTGGAAATACAATTATAAAAATTAAAAATCTTACTAAAACAAGTATTAATGGATTTAAGATACTGGATAATGTGAATATTAATATAAAGGAAGGAGAAATATACGGAATAGCAGGTGTGGAAGGGAACGGTCAATCAGCATTGATAAACGCGATAATCGGCCAGGATAAAAATTATACGGGTGAAATTGATCTATGCGGTGAAAACATTAAAAATCTTTCAATCAGGCAAAAAAGAGAGAAGGGAATAGCGTTTATCCCTGAGGACCGTCATAAATACGGTCTTTATCTCCCTTTCTCAATTGAGGAAAATTCAGTTATCGGAAGACACCATAAAGCCCCTTTTGTGAATAAATTTCAGATAATAAATAAAATTGCCATACGTGATTTTGCGAAGGAAATAATTTCCCGTTTCGATATCAGAACCTCTTCAGAAAAAAAGATAGCGCATGCTCTTTCAGGTGGAAATCAACAGAAGGTTATTGTTGCAAGGGAAATCAGCGCAAACCCTAAATTGATGATCGCTTCTCAGCCAACCAGAGGTGTTGATATAGGTGCAAGCGAATTTATTCACAATCAGCTTGTGAATTCCAGGAATGAAAAAAAGGCAGTCTTACTTGTCTCGGCGGATTTAGACGAGATAATTTCCCTTTCCGATAGGATCGGAGTTATTTATAAAGGGAAAATTATTCAGGTATTTACACGAGAAAACGCCGTTAAAGAAAAAATCGGGTTTTACATGATGGGGGATAAAGATGAAGCCTCTCACTGAACCATCGATTGGTAAAAAACAGATACTGAAAAATATTGACAAATACAGCGTTTATGAAGCTTTGTCACCAATTCTGGGTTTTTTTGCCTCGCTTCTGGTATTATTAATAATCATAATCGCCGTAAGGGAAAATCCAGCTGATGCTTTTATTGGAATCTACCAATTCTGTTTCAGTTCAACGGCAAAAATATTCACGATATTTTCCATATCAATTCCTTTATTCTTTGCCGGTCTCGCGACTGCCCTTGCATTTCGGGCTGGAGTTTTCAATATCGGCGTTGAAGGGCAATATTTTATCGGGGGCCTGACGGGAGCCTTAGCAGGAATTTATCTTCATCTGCCAGTATATATCCATATTCCTGTGGTAATAATCATGGCAATGGCAGGCGGAGCCTTATGGGCTTTAATTCCAGCTTTATTAAAGGCCTTCAGGGGTATTCATGAAGTAATCTCTACCATCATGTTTAATAATATCGCACTTGCACTGGTTAATTATCTGGTTAATTCTCCATTATCAGGAATGGAAAAAGGGCATAGCCTCGAGCCTCAAACTCAAAAAATTCAATCTACAGCCCTTTTTGGAAAGCTAAATTTCATTTTTCAGGCAGTAGGTCTCGATGTTCCAAATCATGTTTATATGGATTATAGTTTAATCATTGCTATTATAACAGGCTTTATGGCCTGGTTTATTATATATAAGACAAGATATGGCTTTGAGATTAAGGGAGTGGGTACTTCAATAACAGTCTCTGAGTACGCAGGGATAAATGTTAAAAGAATCCAGATTGGAGGTTTTATTGCCAGTGGTGCAATTGCAGGTTTGGTAGGACTTCAGGAAATTTTCGCAATCCGCGGCTTTTATACATATCAAATTGCTTCCGGATTAGGATTTGATGGAATAGCAATTGCTTTGATTGGCAAGAATTCACCTGTGGGAGTTGTTATTGCCTCCATACTTTTTGCTTTTTTAAAGCAGGCTGGTTACGGTCTTCAGTTTAATACTTCTGTTCCAAATTCAGTAATTAATGTAATAACCGGATTAATGATTTTGTTTATTGTTGTTATTAATGAGGTTGTCGCCCGCTATATTAAAAACCTCAGGAAAAAGGAGGCTAATTAATATGGATATGTCCGTGTTAATTTATTTTATATTAAAAGGTCTTGAAATTTCATCCCCGATCGCGTTTGCTGCGCTTGGAGGTGTCTTTTCTGAAAAAAGCGGTGTTGTTAATATTGGACTAGAAGGTTTTATGATAGTAACTTCTTTTTTTATTGTATGGGCTTCACTTCTATATCATAATATCTGGATTGGTTTATCTGCTGCAGTAATTGCCGGTATCATTATGGCTTTGATACATGCAATAGTAAGCGTTACATTCAGGGTCGATCAGATTGTTTCCGGTGTAGCAATTAATATTTTTGCGCTGGGTTTAACAAGATTTTTATCACAAAAAATTTATGGCCAGGAAACTCAGACTCCGCCCAATCCCTATACTTTCTCCAAATTTTCAGACATTAATTCTTTTTCCCTGTGGTTAATACCGATAGCTATTTTAAGCTGGTTTATATTAAATAAAACTGTGTTTGGGCTACGACTGAGGACGGTCGGAGAAAATCCCGAAGCAGCGGATACTCTTGGAATAAATGTATATTTAATGCGTTATATAGGCGTGATGATTAGTGGAGTATTTTGTGGCCTTTCCGCTGCGACTTTATTTCCCTCGCAATGGGTTTCGGGTATGACCGCAGGTAGGGGGTTTATTGCCCTCGCCGCCATGATATTCGGAAGATGGGAGCCCTATTGGAGCTATTCTAGCATCTCTACTTTTCGGATATGCTGATACTTTCAGGATAATGTTTGAAACCAAGATTCAAATTCCAAGTCAGTTTATTCAGATGTTTCCGTATGTACTTGCTTTGATTGTACTTGCTGGTTTTATCGGCAGGGCAAGGGCTCCTGAAGCCGATGGAAAACCTTATGAACCGAGCGAAGACTAGCCTAGTATAATGCCATGTTGTCTATATGAACAACGCTTGAATATGTACTGTCCTCACCTAAAATGGTTTCCACTTCAAATGTTTTTTTCCCTGCAATTAATCTTATCTGATCCGAAGAATAATTTGATAATCCTATTGCGATATCCATATCATCAATATTATTTATAGATACTGTGTCACCAGGTTTGAAATTTCCAGTGATTTTAACAATTCCGCTTGGTAAAAGACTTTTATGGTTCAGTACAGCCTTTACGGCTCCATTATCAATATAGATTATACCTTTTGGTTTTTTACCTGTTATCCAGCGTTTTTTATAATTAAGATTTTTACTTGTAGGTAAAAATATCGTTCCTTCCGAAAGATTATTAAAAATCTTTAAAAGGATATCTTCTTTAAATCCATTCGCAATAATTGCAGGTACACCGCTTATTGTTGTTGTTTTTGCCGCCTGAAGTTTTGTAACCATACCACCCTTAGTGTAATTTTCCTCCTGTTTCCCCGCATGATTGGCGACCTGATTAACATTTCCTACAATTCTTATGAATTCCTGTCTTTCAGTATTATAATTTTGATAAAAACCATCAATATCTGAAAGCATAATATAAAGATCGGCATCTACAAGAAGAGTAACAAATGCCCCCAATCTGTCATTATCACCGACTTTTATCTCCTCAACCGCGACGGAATCATTTTCATTGATTACAGGCACAATATCCATTTCAAGCATCGAATTAAGAGTATTTCTAGCATTAAGATATGCTGAGCGATTCTCGAATATATAATATGTAAGTAATACCTGTCCGACTTGAATATTGTATTTACTAAACTCTTTTTGAAAAAGATCCATCAGGTAAACCTGCCCCAATCCTGCAATCGCTTGTTTTTGGGAAACAGAAAGCTTGCTGACAATATCCCTGTTTCGGTACAATTGATAAATTCCTAGACCGATCGCCCCGCTTGCGGTTATAATTACTTCAATGCCGTTCTTTTTAAGTTCAACAATATTTTTAATGATATTCTCTAAATTCTGACTGTTAACAGTAAACAAATCGGTAACTTGCTTTGTTCCTAACTTAACTACAATTCTTCCAACATCAATCTCAGATTGATCCGGCAGCCGTATTTTCATTATTCGCCTCTTTTTTTTCAATATCAATATATTTTTGATACAATACCTGTTTCAATTCTGTTAAACCTGTCCCTATCAAAGCAGATATAAGAAAAACATCTTTTGATATTTTCAGAAATTGCTTCTTAAGCTTCTTTTTGTCCTTTTCATCATAAATCATATCTATTTTATTTAATGCAATAATAAAATCCCTTTGAAAAAGCTTTTCAGAATAACTTTTCAATTCATTTTGAAGAATTTGAAATTTATCCATAGATTGATCATAAGAATCCAGAATGTATAAAATTATTTTTGTCCGTTCAATATGCTTTAAAAAATCGACACCCAGGCCTTTCCCTTTATGGGCGCCTTCTATCAATCCTGGAATATCGGCAATCAATACGCTCGTATAGGCATCGTCGATTGTCATTACTCCAATATTTGGTTTCAATGTAGTAAATGGATAATCTCCGATTTTTGGTCTAGCATTTGTGATTTTAGATATAAGTGTTGATTTACCAGCATTAGGATATCCGACAAGACCAATATGAGCAATCATCTTCAATTCAAGAAGAAGGTATTTTTCCTCTCCCGGCAGTCCTTTTTGAGCATAAAAAGGACTTTGATTTGTAGAGCTTTTAAACCACACATTCCCTCTGCCGCCTTTCCCGCCTTTCGCAGCAATAAATTCAGAATCTTTTTCAACCAAATCGGCAATCAATTCTTTATTCTCCTGTGAATAAATGACTGTTCCTGCCGGTACTTCAATAATTATTGACTCCCCCTTTCTGCCGAATTTCTGACTTCCCATCCCATTCCCGCCGTCTTGCGCTTTAAATTTTTGATTAGTATGAATATGTGAAAGTGTCCTCAAATTCGGGTTTATCTTAATTACAACCTGCCCACCGTCTCCACCGTCTCCTCCATCTGGACCGCCGAATGGTATGTATTTTTCTCTCCTGAATGTCGCCGCACCAGCTCCTCCTTTCCCTGCTTTTATAAAAATTTTAACTTCATCTTTAAAAATCATTATTGCCTTCTAAATAAAAATAAGAATAATGCTTACTAAAATTTAATTTTTTTAATTCTTTCAATAGCTTCTTCAATGTGCTCTCTTTTACCGAAAGCTGTCATTCTAACATATCCTTCACCATTTTTACCGAATCCAGCTCCAGGAGTCACTACCACCTGAAATTGATTTAGCAGTAAATCGAAAAATTCCCATGATGCCATATCTTCAGGAGTTTTAATCCAGATATATGGAGCATTTATCCCGCCTTCGCATTTTAACCCCAGAGAAGAAATCCCTTCACGGATTATTTTTGCATTATTAAGATAATAATCAACAATTGCTTTCGTTTCCCGCTTCCCCTGTTCAGTAAATACCTGATAAGCGGCTTTTTGAATTATATATGCCACTCCGTTAAATTTTGTGGATTGTCTTCTGTACCATAAATCTCTGATTGAGTAGGTATTCCCATCTCGGTCATACCCGATTAATTTTTTTGGAATTATTGTATACCCGCACCTTGTTCCTGTAAAACCTGCGGTTTTTGATAGACTACGAAATTCAATAGCAACATTTACAGCTCCTTCAATCTCAAATATGCTATGAGGAATCCCTTCTTCCCTGATAAAAGCTTCATATGCCGCATCATAAAGTATAAGAGCTTTATTATTTTGTGCATAATCCACCCATTTTTTTAGTTCATTTTTAGTTAATACAGCTCCTGTTGGATTATTCGGGTAACAAAGATAGATAATATCAACCTTTCCGCTAGGTAAATCTGGTTTAAAATCATTTTTCCAATTACATGGGAGATATACAATATTTTCATAACTGCCATTGATATACCTGCCTGATCTTCCTGCCATTACATTACTGTCAATATAAACCGGATAAACCGGATCGGTTATTGCTATCTTTGCGTCATCGGCAAAAATTTCCTGAATATTTGCAGTGTCCTCTTTTGAGCCTGTTGTAATAAATATTTCTTCAGAAGTGATATTAACACCTCGACGTTTAAAATCAGAGTCCTGGATGATATCTCTAAGAAATTCATATCCCTCATCCGAGCGATAGCCTTTGAAAGTATCGGGTTTTGCCATTTCATCAACAGCATCTTTCAATCCTTTTATAATTGAAGGTGGCAAAGGTTCTGTCACATCTCCAATACCAAGAGATATTACTTTCAATCCGGGGTTATTTTTTTGAAATTCACTCACTCTTTTTGCTATTTCAGCAAATAGATAACCACCCTGTAAATTCGTAAAATTTTCATTAATCTTAATCATACTTTCAGACCTCATTTTCAAATAATACAATTGTTTTACGTGAAACAATTTCTTTATAAATAAAATTTTTTTACTTTAACATAAATTGTGAAATCCCTAAATGTTGTAAATATTTTAAATTGTCATCCAGAGCGGAGACTAGGGATGACTAATATAATATTGAAAGGCCTGAGATGTTACTAATTATATACACAAAATTTTATAAAAATTCGATGCAAAATTATTATTGTTTCGGTGAAATTAATCTATAAATATTTTCCAATTCTTCTTTTGAGAAATAATGAATTTCAATTTTACCTTTCTTTTGGTTTCCCTTAATCTCAACTTTTGACCCAATAGTTTTTATCAAAATCTCCTGAAGTTCCTCGATTTTATCATCCTTTAACTTGTGTGTTTCACGTGAAACAATTTCTTTAGGCATATTTTGTAAATTTTTTGCCTTTTTCTCGGTTTCCCTTACTGACAATCCGTTTTCAATTATAAATCTAGTAAAATTTATTATCTTGTCGATATCATCGATGATTAAAAGAGCTCTAGCATGTCCTTCAGTTATTTCTCCATCAATAATTTTATCACGGACAAATTCTGGTAACTTTAATAATCGTAAAGTGTTAGCAATTGAGCTTCTGTTTTTCCCGATTTTTTTTGCGAGATCTTCCTGAGTTAAATTCAATCTTTCCATTAATTCTTTATATGCCAGCGCCTCTTCAATGGAATTCAAATCCTCTCTTTGAATGTTCTCGATTAATGCGATTTCCAGTTTATCCTCATCGGAAATCGCTTTAATAATTACAGGTATTTCAAATAGACCGGCTAATTTTGCGGCCTTAAGACGTCTTTCACCGGCAATCAACTCATACCTGCCGTCTCCTAAATCCGAAACAATGATTGGCTGTATAACTCCCTTTTCTTTAATTGAATCGGAAAGTTCTTTTAAAGATTCTTCATTGAAGTTTTTTCTTGGCTGATAGCGATTTGGGATAATTGTATTTATATCAACTGAATTAATCTGGTTTTTATCAATTTCATGGAATTCATTTTCATCGACCAGTGCCATCATTCCTCTTCCTAAGCCATGTTTCATACATTTAACCTGCTTTCTTTAAAAATTCTTTCCCGAACTTCAGATAAGTTTCTGCTCCCTGACTTTTATAATCATATTCATAAATTGCCAGGCCATGGCTTGGAGCTTCGGATAATCTTACATTTCTTGGAATTATTGTTTCATAAACTTTTTCTTTGAAGTAATTCCTGACTTCCTCCAGCACCTGTTTTGACAGGTTTGTTCTTGAATCATACATTGTAACAAGAACTCCTTCAATAGCAAGTTCTTTATTTAACCCACTTTTGACAAGTTTTATAGCCTTTAAGAGCTGCGCCAATCCTTCCATAGCGTAAAATTCGCTCTGCATCGGGATAAGAACACTGTCTGCAGCTACAAGGCCATCAAGTGTAAATAATCCGAGTGAAGGTGGAGTATCAATTAAAACATAATCAAAATCGTTTTTTATTTCATTTATAGCATCTTTTAATATAAATTCCTTTTTCGGAATATTTAACAATTCGATTTGACTCCTGCAAGATCCATTGTTACCGGAACAAGTTTTAAATATGGATATTTTGTCTCAATGATCACATCTTTGATTTTTTTATGGCCAATTAAAACTTCATAAATACCATTTCCCTGCCGGTCTCTAATATTAATTCCTAATCCGCTGCAGGAATTTCCCTGAGGATCGATATCCACAAGTAAAGTCTTTTTCTGGGCATTGGATAAAAAAGCCGCTAAATTAATTGCAGTTGTTGTTTTTCCAACTCCGCCTTTTTGATTTGCTATTACTATTATTTTTGCCATTCCAAGACCTCCAATGTTGCTCTTATCAAACTATGATTATAAATAAGAACTTATAAAAATTCAATATTGAACAGACTTTCTCCATAAAGATTGAGTGAAAATCATTCTTTTAATTTAACATAAACGGCAGTTGGACCGGAATTGTCTTGAAATTTCAATTCAAAAACATTGTTATAGGATTTGATTAATTTTACTAATTGTGTAAAACCATATGTCCTGGGATCAAAGCCCGGATCTAGCTGATGAAGATAAATACCAAGGGTTGACAAATGCGCCCAACCATCTTCCTGAACTGCCATTTGAAATGCTTCTTTCAGCAATGGGATTGGATTTAATATTTCTTCATTTTTTATGTTGGCTTCTTTTTTAGTTGCTTTTGACTTTTTATTACTTATTTCATGTTCAAGAATATTTTCATTATAGATAAACACATTACAAGCGTTTACAAATGATTTCGGTGTCTTTTTTTCACCGATCCCAATTACAAACATACCAGCTTCTCTTATCCTTGTAGCAAGCCTTGTGTAATCGCTATCGCTCGAGACAATACAGAAGCAATTGACAAGACCACTATGAAGAACATCCATTGAATCAATGATCATGGCGCTGTCTGTCGCATTTTTACCAATTGTGTATCGGAATTGTTGGATAGGCTGAATAGCATGATTATTAAGTTCCTCCTTCCAGCCGTTCATATTTGCCGTTGTCCAATCACCGAAAATTCTTCTGATTGTAACAGCTCCATATTTACCGGCTTCCAGTAGAATTTTGTTAATTAGATTCGGCCTAGCATTATCTCCGTCGATCATCAAAGCAATTTTATACCTATTGTTTTCTGTAAATTGATCCGACATACTATCCCCTTGAATATAATATCAATAATCAATAAATAATTATGACTTCTTTTTCCCAAACATTCAATATAATAGGTAATTTAAATACTGATTAAAACAACTTTATATTTTTGGCGAGTTATTATATAATAATACTTAAAATTATTTAAGTGAATCAGAATTAATAGTGAGGTTTTATTATGACAATTTCAAATGCAAATGAGTATATAGTTAAAATAGCAAAGAATGCCAAAGATGTTTCTCTTGAAGTCGCTTCCATGAATACCAAAGATAAAAATAATGCCCTTATGTCTATACAAAAGAATATTTTAAATAATATTGATACTATAATCACTGAAAATAAAAAAGATATAGAATTCGCAATATCAGCCGGCAAGAGCAAAGCTTTTACGGATAGGTTATTACTGGATGAAGGAAGAATAAAATCTATGGTTTCTTCTATACAGGAAGTAATTGGACTTCCTGATCCCGTCGGAAGCGGAAATTGGATCACCCGCCGGCCAAATGGCTTAAAAATTCAAAAAATTCGAGTTCCGATAGGAGTAGTAGCTATGATCTATGAATCCAGGCCAAATGTAACATGTGACGCATCAAGTCTTACTCTAAAATCGGGTAATACCGTTATACTCCGCGGCGGTAAGGAATCTATTCATTCTAATATTATTATTGCAAATTTAATCAGGGCAGGGTTAAAAACCGCCGGTTTTCCGGAGGACTCCGTGCAATTGATAGAACGGACCGAACATGAAATTGTTGACGAAATGCTGAAGCTAAATGATTATATTGATGTTGTAATTCCAAGAGGAGGAGAAAGTCTGATTAAATCTGTTATTGAAAAATCCAATATACCGGTAATCAAACATGACAAAGGACTCTGCCATGTTTTTATAGATGAATCTGCAAACAGGGAAAAGGCTGAAAAAATAACCATAAATGCAAAATGCCAGAAACCATCGGTATGTAATGCCATGGAAACTCTGTTAATCCAAGAAAATTATCCGTATTGGAAAGAACTAATTACAGAATTATTGAATAATAGATTAGAAGTAAGAGCCGATGATAAAATTTGCAGTATTTTTAAAAGCCTGAAACTGGCGACAGAAGAAGATTGGCATACTGAATATCTTGATTATATCATTTCAGTTAAATTAGTCAGAGATGTAAAAGAAGCTATCCGGCATATAAATTTTTACGGTTCACACCTATCCGATGCGATAGTCAGCGAAAATTATGACAATATACAGCTTTTTTTGGACAGAGTTGACAGTGCTACAGTATACGCCAATGCTTCAACAAGATTTACGGATGGCGGAGAATTTGGGCTTGGAACAGAAGTTGGAATCTCTACACAAAAACTTCATGCCAGAGGTCCAATGGGTCTTGAATCTCTAACAACAGAAAAATGGATAATTTATGGCAATGGTCAGATAAGGGAATAATTCCTTATTATATGCTTATATAAAAATTAAATATTTTATTGTTTAATCAAATCCAAAGGAGGGTTAGAAGTGGCACTAATAGTCCAGAAATATGGCGGCACATCAGTTGGAGATGTGGAAAGAATTAAAAATGTGGCTCAAAAGGTTATTGCAATTAAGAAGCAGGGCAATGATGTCGTTGTTGTTGTTTCTGCTATGAGTGGTACAACGGATTTTTTAATTAATCAGGGCAAACAAATCACACCTACCCCGTCAAAAAGAGAGATGGATATGCTGGTTTCAACCGGTGAGCAGGTTACAACAGCACTTCTTTCTATTGCAATCCACAGCCTGGGGGTCGATGCTATTTCATATAATGCAATACAAATTGGAATAAAAACTACTTCAGATTTCACTAAAGCAAAAATTCTTGATATAAATACTGAAAGAATTACATCTTCATTGAAAGAAAATAAAATTGTAGTAATTGCCGGGTTTCAAGGTATGGATGAAAATATGAACATTACCACTCTTGGACGTGGTGGCTCCGATACAACTGCCGTTGCAGTTGCCGCTGCATTGAAAGCCGACAGATGCGATATTTATACTGATGTTGACGGGGTTTATACAGCCGACCCTAGAATCGTAAAAGAGGCTAAGAAATTAAAAATAATTACTCATGATGAAATGCTTGAATTGGCTTCAATGGGAGCAAAAGTTTTACATGACAGATCGGTAATATTTGCAATGAAATATGGTGTACCTTTAAGGGTTTTATCGACTTTTATAGAAAATGAAGGAACTTTAGTAGTAAAGGAGAGCAAAGATATGGAAGATCTTGTAATAACTGGAATAGCAAAAAAGATTGATGAAACAAGAATAAATATTTCAGGAATACCTGATAAGCCAGGTGTTGCAGCCAATATTTTCAAAAAACTTGGAGATAATAATATCAATGTAAATATGATAGTACAGAGTGTTGGAAAAGATGCAATTAGTCAGATTTCATTTACTGTTCTGTCAAATGATATTCAGGACACTAAAAAAATCATGGAGAAATTGAAAGAGGAATTAAATGCCGAAGATGTTTCTTATAATGATGATATTGCGATCGTTTCCGTAGTAGGTATAGGGATGAGAGCCCATACCGGAGTAGCTGCTGCGGTTTTTGAGGAATTGGCATTGAATAAAATCAATATTGAGATGATATCCACATCTGAAATTAAAATATCTGTTGTTATAAAAAAAGAAATGGCAGATGAAACAATAAGACTGCTACACAAACGTTTTATTAGATAAATAATTTTCTCTTGCTAATTATTTATACCTTTAATAAATTGAATTGGACCGACAAACTATAATTTACTGGCTGAGTATATTTATCAGAACAAATATTATTATTTTCATATAATCCATCTTTTTCAGTTCTTTTCTTCACGGCTTAAATTAACAATGAAAATAAGCAAATTAGCCTAAATAAAATATAAATAATTAGCATTGTAATTAAATGCGATTTAATTTATGATGATAATCTTGATTTGTTATGCAAAAAGAAACTCCTTTTATTAATTTTTTTATAAAAAATGCAGATAATATAGTTGGGTATTCTAATATCATAATTCCGGAGTATAAGACATGTTAAAATATTATTTATTATTATCAATTCTTTTCATCACTATTCAAGTAATTTATTCTCTTGATATTGATGAAGCAAAATATAATCTCGGAACAAAATTATTTAATCAAAAACTTTACAGTGAAGCTATAGAAGAATATCACGATTTGATTGAAAAATATCCATATACAAAATATTTTAATAAATCAATATTGAATATGGCAAAATCCTATTATAATATTTGTAATTTTGAAAAAGCCTTAAATTTATATAAAATACTTGGGAATAAGGCTGAAAACGATTCAGAAAAAAAAATCTCGTTACTTGGAAAAGGAGAAAGTTATTATAAACTAAAAATTTGGAACGAAGCAGCTTTATCCTATATGAACTTTGCAATAAAATATACAAACTCGTCATCTTGTCCTTTGGCTCTTTATTATTCGGCAAAATCACTTGAAAATCTTGGATTAATATCAAATGCAATCAAAATTTATAACAGTCTAATTGATGAATACCCGCAAAGCATCTATTATATGGATTCTATTAATCGTATAAATGATCTGGAAGAAAAGTTAAAAAAACAATTTTCTTCTGCCGATAATACTAATTTTATTACTAATAATTCAATTGTCACCAATTTAATTACTATTAATGAAACAAATTATGAAGCAAAGATACAAACAAACGAAATAATAATAAGTAATACAATTTTATTAACACAAAGTATTGAAATTTTAGATTCTAATTCCCTTATATTAGAAAAGGAAAAAAATGAAAGTGTAAAAAGACAGGAAGAGATAGAAAGATTACAGGCTTTAATTGATCTTAAAGCTAAACTTCTTGATTTAAAGGAAAAAGCGATCAAAGAAAAAAATAATCTTATTGTTAATACTAATGACTAGAAAATAAAGTCAGGATTTAATATGAAATGGCTAAAATGGAATATTCTATTCCTTATACTAATATTAAATATAATTTCTCTAGGTTTTTCAGATGTTATATCATTATCCGGAAAAAGAATTGCTTTTTTCCTGGATGATAAAACCGGAAATTTTTATCTTGAAAATCCCAATCCTAAATCGAAAGATTTTAAAGATCTTCTTTTTAAAGATATGCCACCAACATCTTACATTACTTTGATCATTGATGAAAAACCTTACAGGCTAAACGATTCAAAATTGAAAGCTGTTCAATCATTTATTGTCTCTGACAATAATATTATCGGAAATTATATGCTTAATAAATACAGCATCCGGGTAACTTTTATGATTACGAACCTTTCTTTAAAAGATTATGATTCCATAGTCTGTATTGTGTCTGCAAAAAATAACTCAGATAAACAGGCGTTATTTGGAGCCAGATTTCTGTTTGATACTGTATATGGTGAATCATCAAAGAAAGTAAACCTTTATTTTTCAAGTGGTGAAAAAATAGAATATGATAGAATAATAAATCAGGAAAATATACCATCATTTGTTTTTAGCGGACTGCCTGATTCAGAAAACCAAGAATTTGGTTATGGCTTGTTTATTTATCCATCACTAAATGAGTTAAAGCCTGATTCAATGATAATTGGAAACTGGAAGATGCTTGATGAAAAAGAAATAGATTATACTGTCAACCCACTTGCCAGATTCAGATATAACCAATTTTCCAGCCCAGATGCAGCCATTGCATTGTTATATAAAAGCATAAATGTAAAAACCGGCGAAGAAATTAATTTTGGAACAATTTTATCAAGCTCAAAACTTCCAATAGTTAATATTAAATTGATTGATGCCATTGTTACATCAAAAATATTAACTCCTAATCTCTCAAATACTAATCTGGGGGTAGCCTCAGGCATTATTGCATCTACAAATACATTTTTAAATGCAAATTTTATACAAAATACGAACTTAATAAGATCTCAAATAGACATCTTGGATAGAATATCATTATTGATTGATAAAATTGATGCTTTTATCACAAATACGAATTCAATACAGCAAAAAAATGTTACTGAAATTGAGAAATCAAGTCTGGGAAAAGGATTAGATAAATCAATGACAAGAGTTACAATAGGAGATCCCTTTCAAAATGAAAGTTTAGAAGAAAAATCATATAAATCAATTAACAGGAAGGAACCTGAATCAAAAGAAAGTCCTAATAATTTATCACAAGGAAATAAAATCCAAAACACATTCACAAATACCGTTAATCTTGATGCAGGCACAAATCAAAAAGATGTTGATAACCTCATCGGAGGTTTAAAAGAGGAAAGACAAAAGCTCCAGAAACAATATGAAGACAAAATTGCTTCTTTACAGGAATATTATCAAAATTTATTAAAAGAACAGGAAAACGAATATAAAAATTCTTCGATTGATTATAAGGAGAAGATTGAAGAAAAAGAAAAAATAAAGAATTGGAATCAAAGATTTACTAATATCGATAATACATTAATTTCTATAGATCAAAAGATTGCAATAATAGAAGAGCTTCTTCAGTTAGATCTGGATTTTGAAAGTATGCCTGCCGATAAAATGGAAAGCATTAGCCAAACCATCAATAACATTGAAAAAAAAATAAGCAATAATTAAAAAAGTTACATATCTTTAATACAACAAAATTACATTATAAAAAATCGTTTATTTCAATTTATATTTAGCTTTTTTTTTAAAATATGGTTATTATTTTAGAGGGAATATTATGAATATACTTAAAATCCTTTTTATTTTTATATTATTTTCTTATCTATATTCAGAAATCGATTATGCAGAAAATGGAGCAGATGATCCTTCTTATAAAAAAGGTTTGCAATTTTATACTGAAAAGAAATTTCTGTTGGCAATAGGAAGTTTTAAAAAAGCTGTGGATTCAGGATTGCAGGATCCAAAACTATATTTTTATCTGGCAAATAGTTATATCGCTACTGAGGACTATGATAAAGCAATTGATCTATACAAATTAGACCTTGAGATGTCCGATTTACCAGAATTTAAAGCTATTGTGAATTTTGATCTTGCTTATGCATATTATTTAAAAAAGGAATATTTGAAAGCCATAGATTTATTAAATATTGCATATGGATTAAACGGCAATTTGAATCAGACTTACTGGATTAAAGGTAATGCCTTTTATTTACTGAAAGATAAAACAAATACGATTAATGAATGGGAAAAATATATTGAAAGAGTCCCGAACGGAGAAGAGAGCGACAATATCAAAAAGGCTCTGGCAATATTAAAATCACCAAATTATGATATGAATAAGGATAAATTTATAATATCATTAAACGGTAACGGATCAAATATGACAGAATCCGCACAGGAATCAGATAAAAGCGAGGCTATTAATATTCAACCTTTGATTGATATTCAAGGTGTTCTTGATGAGATTAAACCTTCTGATAAAGGTAAATTAGCGGATGAAGGAATGGAAGAAATAGAAAAATAAATAATTTTGGAGTTTGATTATGGCCAGAGCAAGAAAAAAAGATAATAAAATTCCCCTTATTATAATAGCAATATCAATAATTGCATTAATTTCAGCAGGAATTATTACTTATAATGTGTTATCAAAGAATATAATAAGTAAAAATGATATAGAGAAATATTTGTCGCTGGCAAAAGAATATGAACAGAATGAATCTTATGATAGAGCTTTAGATTATTTAGATAAAGCATATATTGAAAATTCCAAAGATAAACGTATAGAAGATATGAGAAAAAATATTCTTGATCTTCAGAAAAGGAAAGAAGAACAGGATAAAATCAATCAAAAACCTATCATTAATATTAATACTGATAATGGTTCTAAAATGAGTAAAAATAAATTAAATCAGCAAAATGAAATGAATCAAATTGATCTAACTAAAAAAGAAGAAAATCCGAAAATGGAGAAACCGAAAATTGAACAGCAACAATCTACTGTAACATTAAGTAAACCCGATCAGGTGAAAAAATATATCGATAATGGAAAAAAATTCCTATCAAGCGGATATGATAAAGATGCTCTTAATGAATTCAACAAAGCAGAAAAATTGGATAATACAAATCCGGATGTTAATGCAAATCAAGGACTTGCTTATTATAAATTAAATGATACAAAAAATGCTATAGATAAAAGCCATGAAGCATTGAAAGAAGATCCGAACAATGGGCTCGCACGTTATACTCTTGGCAAATTACTATATGATAAAAAAATGAATGATGAGGCACTTGATGAATTAAAGAATTCGGTAAGCGGTGATTACGATAATGCCGATTCTCATTATACTATGGGAATCATATATTTGATAAAGAAAAATTATAAAGACGCCAAACAGGAATTTGAAAAATGCATTCAATTGGAACCGCAGAACTCCAAAGCATCATATAACCTCGGATTATCATATTTTGGAATGAATGATAAAAACAATGCTTTAAGAAGTTTTCAGGACACCGTAAAAAAGGACCCAACAAATGCAAAAGCGCTTTTTAATATAGGAACTATCTATTCCGATAATCAAGTATACGATAAAGCGGAAAAATTCTTTGAGAAATGTGTTGAAATCGATTCCTCAAATGATAGAACATATGTCAAATTGGGAGCAGTTTATGAAGAAACCGGAAAAACAAAAGAAGCTCTTAATGCTTATAAAACAGCTTATTCGCTCAACAAGGATAATTATGCAGCGTCTTTTAATTATGCAAGGATGTTGGCAAAAAATAATAATAATGCAGAAGCAGTAAAATATTACAAGGAATCAATTGCTATAAACAATAATTTTTATGACGCTTATTTTAATCTCGGTAATAGCTACCTTGAAATGAATAAATATAGTGAAGCAGAAGAAGCTTTCAGTAAAGCAATTCAGATTAATAAAAATGATGCTGATGCATTCAACAGTCTTGGATATTTATATCTGAAACAGGATAATTATGATAAAGCATTAAAATATTTTAAAAATGCGATTGACCTTAACCCCAATTCCGAAACACCATATAAAGGAATGGGAGATGCATATGTTAAAAGTGAAATATTCGATGATGCAGTCAACGCATATAAAAAGGCATTGAATATCAACCCAACAGATATTAAAACTATGACTGCACTTGGAGATATTTATTATAAAATTAAAGATTATACAAATGCTGCAAATCAATATGAAAAATCAAGAAAGCTTGATGGAAATGATCCAGATGTTTTTCTAGACCTGGGCGAATGCTATATTAAATTAAATCAGCCTGAAGATGCCAAATCTGTTTTAAAAGAATTAAAGAAAAAATTTCCTGACTATAATAATATGTCAAGAGTTGATAATTATTTGTCTCAATTATAAAATTATTGACTCTATTTTCTGGTTTTGTAAAATAATGTCTATTATTAACCAATAATATATTTATTTTGAACAATTACTAAGTTATTATATTTCTATATTCTTGAAGTGTTAATAATGATTGAATATAAAACGCGTCATATTTTAGATATTTTAATATAATGGCGATAATTAAATCTCTATTATTATATTTTGTAAAGGCAATTTTGTCCGTAGCACTAAACCCGGGAGCAACCGATGACTGAAATTTTAATAATGGCCGGTTTGATAATTGGAGTAGTATTTCTTGGAGTTTTGTATTTAATGCAAAACTTAATCGGCCCGCACAAATTGGATTCCATAAAAGCATTGCTTGAATCCGGGAAATATGAACAAGCTATAGCATCTCTAAATGCCATAATGAAGAAAGATGATAAAAATCCTCTAGCTCATCTCTATCTTGCTGAGGCATATTATTTTAACAATAACTTTGAGATGGCAATGGTAGAATATAAACAGGTTATGTCTTCCGGAAGATTCTCAAACACAGCCACTGAAAAAGTAATTCGTAAACGTCTGGCAGAAATTTATTTGAAATTCGGACAGCTTGAAGAAGCTCAAAAGGAGTTTGTTGTTTTGTCCAAACTTGAAGCACATAATTCGGAATATCTTTATCAGATCGGGAATCTGTTTTATCAAAGGGGTATGCGTGAGCAGGCTTTAGCTTATCTAGATAAATCTTTCAAATCCGGAAAAAGCAGCGCCGAACTTTTCTTCCTGATGGGAAAAATCTACTACGAAATGACCAGAACTAATGAAGCCTTGGCAGCATTTACAAGCTGTGTAAAACTTGAACCTAAAAATTATGAAGCTCATTATTATATCGGTCTCATTCTTAAAGCAATGAACAGCTATGGTAAGGCTGTTCAGGAATTGGAAGTAGCCGAGCAAACAAAAGATAACACATTGAGAGTTAAGTCCATTTTCCAGAAAGGTCTTTGTAAACTGGAGGTTGGCGAACTGGATGGTGCAAAATCAGATTTTGAAAGAGCCTTAAAATATTCTACTGAAGAAAACAATACAACAATAGCCATTCATTATACTCTTGGATTAACATATGAAAGGGAAAGAAGGCTTGTTGAAGCAGTTGAGCAGTGGGAAAAAGTAGCACAGATGAGGCCGAATTTTCAGGATGTTCAAACAAAACTTACTGAATATGAAGATTTGCGCATTGATGATAAACTGAAGGATCTTTTAACATCAACTCCAACAACTTTTGAAATAATCAGCCAGAATCTTCTAAAAACTCTTGGGTATGAAACACTCGAAAGTAATATGCTTGATGATGATAATCTTGAAGTAGTAGGTATGGAAAGATCCGTTAAATGGAGAAATGTTAGAGGCGGTAAGGTTCTAGTAAGGATATCAAGGGATAATGAGGATGTAAATGAAGATCAGGTGGCAAAATTGGTGGAAAATTTAAAACTTAATCATGGTATTCGTGCAATATATATATCGACAGGAAAATTTACCCCTCAGGCAGTACGGTATTCTGAAAACCGTCCGGTTGATTTATACGACAGGCAAAGGCTTACTACCGTCTTTAAACAAAAAGTTTAGGCCCCACAATTATGAAATTAGCAACCAGAATTATAATAATTACTTTTACCGTCCTCATGGCATTTTTCTTGTTTTATCAATATCAGGTTGGAAATCCCTTTTTCGATGAAATCAATCCTATTTATTCAATTCTTTGCTATCTTTTTCTTGGAATAACTGCTATTGTAGCAATAGTTAAAAAATAATATGAAAATAATAGAAATTGTCAATTATTTACTTAACCTTTTCTTTCAAAAGGTCATTATCGGGATTTATTTTCAAACCAATTGAATAATATTGAAAAGCTTCATCTTGATTACCCATTTTTTCATAAATCATACCAATATGGTAATATATCTCATCAAAACCAATCTGTGCTTGTTCTTTACTGATAAGATTGATAACCTTACCGAATATTTCAAAAGACCCGGTAAAATCACCTTTTTGAAATAATATCCAGCCCATTGTATCCATATAAGAATAGTTCTCGGGATTAGCAATAAGTGCTAATTTAACGAGACGTAGAGCTTCGTCAAGATTGATTCCTTCTAAAGAGTACAGGTATGCGAGAAGATTGTTTATCTCTGGATTTTCTTTATCGTAATTCCTTGCGGTTTCAAGATAAGAGATTGCTTTTTTTCGGTTCTTCATTTCATAATAAGAAGTTGCTAAAAAATAGTATAATCTTGAATCTGTATTTTCTGATCTTAAAGCCTTTTCAAAATCATTAATAGCATTAACAAAATTTTTAATTTCCATATTCATCAATCCGGAATAGAAATAAACCTGATATAAATCCTGATCTGTTTTAGCCTCCTTTTTTGCTTCGGTAATTGTAAAATCAGAATTTGTTTTATCATTAATCTTATAATACATATATGATAATCTTACCATAGCGGAAACACTAAATTTGTTACTGGAGGGATTATGGATATATTTGTTATAGTAATAAATAGCATTAGTGAAATCGTTTTTATCATCATATAGCGAACCGACAAGCCAATAAATATCAGGAATTGAATTTGTATTTTCCTCAACTTTTTTATAATATTCAATGGCAATGTCGAATTGTTCCACCTCTTTTGCGTAATTACCGATTAGAAACTCCTGCTGTACAGTATGGGTATTATCCTTTAAAGCTGTATAATCAAGATAGTAAATATAAAGAGAATAATAATCGGCAATCTTTCTGTCTGATATATATTTATCCAATTGCTTAACCGAATTTGAATAATCACCCTTCTGATAAAATAAAATGGATTTTACAAAAGGCGATCCCCCCTGATAGTTAGATACAACCTGATTAAGCTCCTGATTTGTAGTAATAAACATAAGACCGGCATATGCATTTATCATTTCGTCGCTTCTGAACATTTCTGGTATTTGTTTGAAATTTGCAATGGCTTTATTATAATCGAGGATTTCATAATATGTAAAAGCCAGATTCTTTATTAAATCATAATCTGATGGATTTATTTCTTTAGCCTTTTCCATATATTGAGCTGCTAACCGGAAATTTTGAAAATTCATATAAATCATACCTATATAATAATATGAATTAAAAATTGCCATCATATCAAATTCTTTATCGCTTTTTGGATTTGCTATAACATTTTGCAAATATGGCATTGATTTTTCATAATTTTTATTTATAAAATAATAAACTCCTGTAAAATAATTACCGAAAATATCATCTTTATCTAATGATAAAATTCTCTGAAGACTATTGTAGAATTCATCATATTCACCCAGAGACCTGACAAAATCAGTGTACCTGTATAAAATTTTCAAATCATCCGGATAGAGTCTTAAAGCATCTCCGGCATATTTTTTTGCTTCAATCATAATATCATTCATTTTTTTTGAATCTGTTTTTTCAAGAAACTGAGCTTGAGAAATTTTTAACAGATAATCATCAAACAAAGAATAATATATATATTTATCCGTATATTTATTCGTGATAAGTAATTGAAGTTTCTGTATCGATTGATCGACATATCCTTCAGAAGTAAGGGCAAGAGCATCTGAATAGATTTCCTCAGCCTGAGTTTCAGTAATTTGATTTTCATCCTGTGCAAAATTGCTGCAGAAAAAAAATAAAACTATTAATAAAGATAAAATAAATTTCATATCTTAACTCCCAAAATGAAAAAGAGACAAAAAGAAATTTGCAACTAAGTTATAAATCGGATTATAAATATATCGAATCCAGCCGGTAACCATTAATATTACTAATATTACAAGAAATGTTGTTTCGTTTGTCCTTATTAGCCTGGCAAATTTTATCGGAAGGATTGAAGTAAAAAAATTATAGCCATCCAGTGGAGGAAGCGGTATAATATTAAAAACCACAAGCATTATATTTATAGAAGCAACTGTTAGTATGGCTTCAATTTTTGTTATTGAAAAAAGAAAAAACATAAGAGCGGTTAGAAAAAAATTAATAGTAATTCCAGCTAGTGATACAAATATCATACCGGTTTTCATGTTTTTAAAGTTATATGGGTTGATCGGTACAGGCTTTGCCCATCCGAACATCGGAAGATGCATTATCAAACAAGCTACCGGTAAAATAATCGTACCAACCAAGTCAATATGGTTAACCGGATTTAAAGATAACCTGCCGGCTCTTCTAGCTGTATCATCACCAAATAAATATGCGACATAACCATGCCCTATTTCATGCAATATGATGCTATAAAAAAAACCTATTATTATTATTAGAATACCAATTATAAAAGTTATAATATTTGGAGTGTCAAGTTGCATTTATCAAACCCCGATTATTTCTTAAATAAACAATAACGGTCTATATATAAATAATATCATATAATGACATTTTAATCAATTCACAGTGAATGCCTTACTTTGGGTAAATTCACATAATATGTTCCCCTCGTAGTTCTATAAAATTAATAAGTAGTGGACTCGGGGAAAGGTCATCGAGTTTACCGCACAGCACTACGAGATGACAATTACTTCCCGATAAATTCAAGAACCCCGTTGATAAAAGTCAGAGGATGAGGAGGACAGCCAGGGACATAAAGATCAACAATGGATTTTGTTTTAAAAAAACTCCTGTTAATTGCCGGTGAATTTTCAAAAATTCCACCGCTGATGGCGCAGCTTCCAACAGCTATTACAATTTTAGAATCGGGAATCCCGCTATATGTGTCTTCCAGGGCAGCAGCCATATTTTCAGACAATGGTCCCGTTATTACTATCCCATCCGCATGCCTGGGCGAAGCGACAAAATCAATCCCAAAACGTCCCATATCGAAATTTACATTGGAACATGCATTGAGTTCCATTTCACAGCCATTACATCCTCCTGCAGAAACCTGACGCAGTTTAAGCGATCTGCCAAATATTTTTATTATCTCTTCACGGGTTGCAACAGCTCCGGTTTGATAATTATTTTTATTAATGTTGCTATTTATAAACAAATGTTCTCTGGTAGTACAAGCTGTTTTGTAAAAATTAGAAAATTTTATACAACCTTTTGAACAATTCCTTTCACAATCACCACAGTAAATACATTTTCCAAGATCTATCATTAATGGCTTTATCGAAATGGCATTTGTCGGGCAAATATTACTGCATTCGATGCAATCCGAACAATTTTCCCCGATTTCCGGGAAGCCCCGGTATTTCACATTAACAACTGCCTTCTTTAAATCAGGAATCGATTGATAACCCTGATTTACCTTTACTTTCAATATACCAAACATATTATACACCTGCCCCTTCGACGATTCGAATCATTCGAGATTTAAAGTCATTTGACAAAAATAACAGAACTTTATATTATAATGGATTTTTATACTTTAAAAAAGTATTTAAAATTTTAAATTTTTAGGATTATTCATGAATGCAATATTTTTCGATATTGACGGAACATTGTTAAATAGTCACGGTTTGGGAAGGCATGCTTTTGAACAAGCTCTCCGGATTTGCTCCGGAATAAACTCGGAAATGTCTCAGGTAGATTGGCTTGGAAGGACGGATACTGATATTATTTCATTAATTCTTTGTAACGAAGGTTTTGATACTAAGGAAATATCAGATTTCCTGCCCGGGTTCTTTAAAGTTTTTGTCAGACTATTTAAAGAATTCACTGTAAATAACCGGGAATTATTTGAAATTTTACCCGGTGTTATAGAGATTTTGTCCGCACTTAAGGATAAGCCAATAGGCTTATTAACCGGCAATGTTATGGAAGCTGCATATATGAAACTACAGGCAGCCGGTATTGATGGGTTTTTCCCATACGGTATCGGTGGATTTGGAGATGAGGCACGGGATAGGCGAAAACTCATCCCATTAGCCCTGATAAAAATGAAGAAATATTATTCAATTGAGAATTTCGATAAGGTTATTATGATCGGAGATTCTCACCGGGATATAGATTGTGCAAAAGCAAATTCGGCGGTTTCATTGGCCGTTGCTACAGGTAAATTGAGTATTGAGGAACTAAGAAATTATCATCCGGATTTTATTTTTGAAAATTTATTGCAGATCAATGAAATATTGAAAATTTTACAATGATGATTGTTTTAATAATTAGGACAATTCCGGACATTAATTGAAATTTTCAGTCATTCAAGTTAAAATAATAGTGGAATTGGTAATAATTATGGATATGAAGATAAAAGACATCATTGATTTGCTTCAGGTTTCGGAAAAAACAATATATCGATGGATTAATGAGCACAAAATTCCCGCATACAAAATAAATCATCAATACAGGTTCAATAAAGCAGAGATCAATGAGTGGATTTTGAAAAACAAAATAAATGTTTCCGATAAAATCCTTGACTTGAAATTAACTGGAAAACCGGTTTCATTAGTTAATCTTATAAAAAAGGGCGGAATTCATTATCAAATTGAAGGTGATAATGTTGCAGGAATTATTAGTAATGCAGTTAATTCAATCTCTACACCTCCAGAAATCACAAAAAAAGCAGTAATTACCTCACTCCTGGAAAGGGAAGAAATGATGCCTACAGCCATCGGTAAGAGCATCGCCATTCCCCATCCGAGAAACCCTATTATTACGGATGTTGAAAATGAAAGCGTTTCAATTTGTTTTTTACATAATAGGATTGACTACCATTCCATAGACGGGGAACCTGTCCAGACTCTTTTTATAGTATTGAGCGCAAATCCAAGGCGACATCTTGAAATTCTTTCAAAAATATCCTACCTGTGCCAACTTGAAGAATTTGTCAAAATTATTAAATCCGGGGCAGAGAAGAACATCATTTTAAATTATATAGAACAAAAAGAAAATGAGTGGAGTAAAAAATAAAAAATGGAAGCAATTTTTGCAGGACTTGGATTAATTCTTATTGGAGGGATATCACAATTAATTTTTCCGGAAAAATATAAAGGCTGGATTTTTTTAATATTTTTAGGCATAGGAATCTGCTTTGTACTGCCTGGATCGGTATCGATTTTATTTTCAGGTACGGCCATATCATCCCAGATTAGCCTGTTATACCCCGTCGGTGATGTAAAATTAGTAATAGATTCATTATCGGCTTTCTTCATACTTTTTATTTCTATAATGAGTTTTTTTACCGTTTTATATTCAATCGGTTATACAAAATACTATATAAATCATAAAAAATCTCTTTCCTCATTTTTCTTTTTTACATGTGTCCTGCTTCTATCAATGTTGATGGTTGTTATAGTACAGAATGCGCTAGCATTTTTGATGTGCTGGGAAATTATGTCTCTATCCTCATTTTTTTTGGTTACTTTTGAAAACGAGAAAGAAGAAACATTTAAGGCCGGAATGAATTATCTAGTAGCTATGCATATCGGGTTTATTTTTCTTGTATGCGGTTTTATTCTTCTTTCAATTAAATCAGGAGAATACAGCTTCGATTCCTTTAAAAAAATATTAATATTTAATAAAGAAATTATTAATCTTGTTTTTATTTTATTTTTTATAGGTTTTGGAACAAAAGCTGGTTTTATCCCTCTTCATACTTGGTTACCGAGAGCCCATCCGGCTGCACCCAGCCCTATTTCAGGCATGATGTCAGGTATAATGATAAAAACGGGCATTTATGGAATATTGAGACTCATTTTGATGATTGGAACACCGCCGGTTGAGCTGTCATATTTCATTCTGATTATATCAACCATTTCGGCATTATTGGGTGTAATTTATGCTATTGCGCAACATGATCTCAAGAAACTTCTGGCATTTCACAGTGTTGAAAACATTGGAATTATAGGCATGGGGATTGGAGTTGGGATGCTCGGACTTTCATATAACAATCAGCTTATGGCGGCAATGGGATTCGGCGGTGGACTTTTACATATCATCAATCATTCTATATTTAAGGAGCTTCTTTTTTTCGGCGCCGGATCGGTATATTTAAAAACTCACACTAGAAATATTGAGGATATGGGTGGATTGATCAAGAAAATGCCTTATACGGGAATTTTTTTCTTGATAGGCTCAACTGCGATAAGCGGCCTGCCTCCATTAAACGGATTTATCAGTGAATTTATGATATATCTTGGAATGTTTTACGGATTAAAGAACAGCAATTCCCTACTATTTACTACTCTGGTGTTATCAATAGCTTCATTGGCCTTTGTCGGAGCAATGGCGTTATTATGCTTTACAAAGGTTTTTTCGACTGTCTTTCTTGGTTTATCAAGGATTGAAACTGTTGAAAAACCGGTTGAGTCATCTTTATCAATGTTAATCCCAATGTTCTGTTTATCACTTCTTTGTTTCATTATTGGAATACTTCCTCAATTTATAATTAATCTAGCCGGAAAAAACATTCAGAATTTTACTGGTATTAATGACACCTTTCTTTTTGATAAAGGCATTTTTCAACTATTAACAACGATTTCAATTTTCAGCTTGATTTTCATTGTTATGATCAATCTTATTTTAATTATCAGATATAATCTTCTAATGAATTCAACAGTACATGAAGATAAAACATGGGCTTGTGGATATCAGGCAGGAAATGCCAGGATGCAATATACAGCCTCTTCTTTTGCACAGCCTTTTCTCGAGATGGTGAAACCTGTGGCAAATATACATATGGAAATAAAAAAACCGGAGGGAATATTTCCTGGAGATTCATCTTTTGAGTCAAAAAGTTTTGACTGGTTCAATCATTATATTTTTAAGCCTATAATACTATGGATAACAAAAATTTTGGATTTATTTTCATGGATTCAGAAAGGCAATACTCAACAGTATATTCTTTATGGATTAATCTTCCTTTTATTGGCAATAGCCTGGACTATGGGTATCAGCAAATGATATTAAGGATATTGAATATACTTTTTCTTTTAATTTTACCTTTTTTCTTTCTTGGAACAATTAATAAAGTAAAAGCTTTCTGGGCTGGAAGAAAAGGTCCCTCAATTTTACAGCCGTTTCATGATTTTATCAGGTTGTTAAAAAAAGGTGCTGTTATTAGCAGTACAACAACTTTAATCTTTCAAATAAGTCCATCTGTAAATTTTGCAGCAATTTTTATGTCAGGAATAATTGTACCAATGACCGGGCACACATCAATATATCCATTTAGCGGTGATTTCATCCTTTTTGCCTATATTCTCGGTTTAGGTAAATTCTTCAGTATTCTCGGAGCCATGGATACGGGATCAAGTTTTGAGGGTATGGGTGCAAGCCGGGAAGCAGCTTTTTCAAGTCTTGTAGAACCTGCTTTCTTTATCATAATGGCAATATTTGCATCAATTACAGGGAATTATTCATTCGAAGGAATATTATCACTGCCGTACTGGAATAACGGATTGATGACGTTGATCCTTATAATTACATTTTCATCGTTGTTTATTATGATTTTGACTGAAAGCTGCCGAATTCCTGTTGACGACCCGAATACCCACCTTGAATTGACGATGATACATGAAGTTATGGTTCTCGACAATTCAGGCCCGGATCTGGCACTAATCAATTATGGAGCAGGAATTAAAATGGTAGTGCTTACATCAATCATTACTAATTTAATCATACCAAAAGAACTCGCCTTAAATATTTCAATCCCGGCTTTTTTAGGTTTACAATTAATTACAGCATCGCTCATCGGATGTGTTGAATCATTGATAGCAAGATTAAGAATGACGCATGTCCCGCAGTTTGTCCTTTTGATGACTTCACTCGCATTGATAGCATTGTCTTTAACTGCCTATTATATTTACGGGGGAAAGATATGATCAATTTTATATTGATAATTTTCGGAATCACAATGCTTTTTGTGTCTGCAACTAGCCGGATTGAAGGTTATATTAAATCGCTTGCAGTCCAAGGTTTTTTACTTTTCTTAATGGTTATTTCCGATCTGGGTAAAATGAATCTTCCTACACTTGTTTTTCTTTCTGTAGAAACAATTGTATTTAAGACTATAATAATCCCTGTTTTCCTGATTCGCACAGTACGGAAAAGCGGATTCCTACGTGAAATTGAGCCGTATATCTCTAGCTTTTATTCCCTGCTGATTATAAGTCTGATTTTTGCTTCCGGAATATTTTTATCATTCTGGGCAATAAAATTCGAAAATAAACTCCATACTCTTTATTTCGGAATTTCTATATCTACGATAATTTCTAGTTTATTCATAATTCTCACCAGAAAAAAAATCATTACTCATGTTATGGGATATATGATGCTTGAAAATGGAATTTTTCTTCTTTCACTGTCAATTGCCAAGGAAATGCCGGTAATTGTCAACCTTGGGGTTCTGCTTGATATTTTTGCAGGAATTTATCTTTTGGGTTTGTTTGTTAATAAAATTCAAACTGCTTTTGACGAGGATCATATCGATACATTAACACAATTGAAGGATTGAAAATGCTTTTAGCGCTATTTATAATACCAGTTATTTTAAGTCTTGTACTTTTTTTGATTAAGTCGAAATTTGCAAATACCTATGCTAATTTTATAAATTCAACAGTCTACATTGTAATAACATTTTTATTAATTAACAGGCCGGCTTCATTCACACCCTATTTCAAGATTGATTCACTTAACATATTATTTTTGCTTATTCTGGCCGTTTTATATTTTGGGATATCAATTTATAATATTGATTTTTTAAGACACAGTAACGCATCCAAACAGAGCCATACTTATTATACAATTTTTTTCCTGCTTTTCGTATTATCGATGGCAGGTGTTCTTCTCAGTACTCATCTTGCTTTAATGTGGGTTTTTATTGAAGCGACAACACTAACAAGTTCATACTTGATTTATTTTAATAAAACAAATTCTTCGCTTGAAGCAGCCTGGAAATATATTTTTATCTGTTCCATTGGTATTTCACTGGCTTTTGTCGGAATAATCCTGTTGTCATTAGGAATGGGAAGTATAAATTCACTATTTTTTGAAGATCTTTATAATAACGCAAAATCAATAAATCCTTTCTGGCTAAAACTGGCATTTATCTTTATTCTTGTTGGGCTTGGTACAAAAGCAGGATTAGCACCAGTTCATGCCTGGCTCCCCGACGCGCATTCCGAAGCTCCTTCACCTGTTTCAGCAATGCTTTCTGGGGCGTTATTAAATGCAGCCTTGATAGGCATCATCAGGATTTCAAAATTGATGAGTTTAGCATCTCTGGATTATTACTCAAGGAACCTGCTTATCTGCATGGGATTTTTATCTCTTTTTATAAGTGCGGTATATATTGTTAAAATAAATAATTATAAAAGGATGCTGGCATATTCATCGATCGAAAATATAGGAATCATTGCAATTGGAATCGGGATCGGCGGCGCTGCAATTTTTGCCGCTTTGCTTCACTTGATAGCACACTCGCTAATAAAAGCATCGCTTTTTCTCACATCTGGAAATATATTGCGAAGGTTCGGAACGAGAAAAGTAAATGAAGTTGGCGGATATTTAAATAAAGAACCGCTTTCGGCATGGATTTGGATATTTTCTTTTACAGCGATCGCTGGAATTCCTCCATTTCCGATTTTCTTAAGTGAGTTTATTATAGTAAAAGAGACGCTGCGGAATGGACAAATTATTTTGTTAATTCCTTTTTTCCTCCTACTGACAATTATAATTGCCGGAATTGGAATTATTGTTTTCCGAATAAGCTGGCCCAGGGGAAATGGTGCTTTAAACTCTAAAATATCTGAAGAAATCATTCCTACAAAAACCACTGTTTTTTTAACTTCTCTACCGCAGATAATATTTCTTTTGATTCTATTAATAATGGGGGTCGGATTACCTGATTTAATCAAAAATATTATTAGTAATGCGGTTACTGGAGTATTTTGATTATTTTATATAAAATAGGAGTTTATGATGGAATCAATAACAACCAAACTGGATGTGCCAAGTATTCCGTTTAACCGATTTATAGGAATACACAGACCACCCGAAGACAGTGCACATATTCTGGAATTGAACGAATCCCATAATTATCTAAATCATCTTGATACAGTACATGCAAGTGCTCAATTTGCTTTAGCTGAAGCAACAAGCGGCGAATTTCTATTAAAAAAGTTTTCTGATTACAATGAAGTGATACTCCCAGTTGTCCGCCGGGTAGAAATGAAATATAAAAAACCTGCCAGAGGCAAGTTATTTTCAAGGGCCGAATTTTCTGAAAAGAAAAAAGAGGATGTCATCATGGAACTAAATACAAAAAAAAGATCAATACTCACAGTAAATGTTGAAATTTATGACATCGAAAATTGTATAACTCTAAATTCATCTTTTGAATGGTTTATACAGCGAGTCTAATAATTATTTATTAAGGAAATCTATGAACTGGAAAACAATTAGAAATAACCAATCAATAAACATTAAAGATATTTCACTAAATGAAATCTCTTCAATCCGTAAAGAAATTATCGAACAGGTCAATTCAGGTAAAAGGCTTATTTCTTTCTATGGGAATAAATCCGGTAATCAAATAATCTTATACATTGTTCTCGCAGATGATGAAAATTCAAGGTTATTTGTCACTTCAGCAATATTTGATAAAGATGCTTCCTATCAATCATTTACTCAGGATTTACCGGCTTTTAATTTTTTTGAGAGAGAATTTTTTGAGGAATTTGGGATCAAGCCTATCGGACATCCTTGGCTGAAACCAGTCCGGTATAATCATGACAGATTTGATCAAGGCCAAAAGATTGAGAACTATCCTTTTTATAAAATGATAGGGAAAGAAATTCATGAAGTTGCGGTTGGTCCGGTTCATGCCGGAATAATTGAACCAGGGCACTTCCGATTTATGTGTCATGGTGAAAATGTTTATCATCTTGAGATACAAATGGGATATCAACATAGGGGAATAGAAAAATTATTTTTAAATAAAGAAGTAAGATTTTTACCGTTAATCGCTGAATCAATTGCCGGAGATACTGTAATCGGACATTCGGCTTCCTGTTCACGTCTTCTTGAAGCACTGGGAAATTCTACGGTTTCAAATAAAGCCTTATCGATCCGGGCAATATCACTTGAACTAGAGAGAATTGCTGTGCATATCGGCGACCTCTGTGCAATTGCAGGTGATGTCGCTTATTTAATAGGAAATGCCGCATTCGGGACAACCCGGACACTGGCTATTAATTCCACTCTATCAATCTGCGGAAGCCGTTTCGGCAGGGGATTGATCCGTTGCGGAGGAGTTATGTTTGATATAGATAAAAATCAATCCCAAAATCTTATAAGTAATCTAGATAAAATTAATCATGATATGGAATTAATGGCAGAAACTATGTTTTCTTCTTCAAGTGTTCTTTCCAGGCTTGATCAGACCGGTATCGTTGACACGGAAACAGCAAAAAAAATAGGTATGGTCGGCCCGGCAGCCAGAGCTTCCGGAGTCTCTGTTGATGTAAGGACAGATCATCCTTTCGGAATGTATAGGAATTACCCATATCACAAATTAACGCTGGATTCCGGGGATGTCTTTGCCAGGGTTTATATCAGATACATAGAAATAAAGCAATCAATAAAATTTATTCTAGAGCAGCTTGAGAATTTTCCTGTTGAAGGCAAATTACAAACCCCATTCGGAAATCTCGCCCCAGATAGTTTTGCAGTATCAATGACAGAGGGATGGAGAGGTGAGATTGTTCATTCCGCAATTACCGATCAAACCGGTGATATAATCCGCTACAAAATAAAGGATCCTTCCTTCAATAACTGGTATGGCCTCGCATTGGCGGTCAGAAACAACGGAATTTCAGACTTTCCTTTATGTAATAAAAGCTTCAATCTATCGTATTGCGGATTTGACCTCTAAAACATCGTGTTTTTCGCCGAACAAAGTTCGGCGGCCTGTATGACTAAATAGGAACTCGTCATGGAACATCCTGTTCCCTTTGTTACTTGAGTTTGCCTTTGAGATCGTGTTTTTCGCCAAACTAATGTTCGGGGGCCTTGTATATTTTTGAGTGGCTTTTACGGAACATCCTGTTCCCTTGGTTGCTTGCGTGTTTGGCAGAGCTGGCGTTTTGTGTGTGAATGCAACACAGCTGCTGCTTCCTGAAATTGCCCGCCCCTTTAGGAGTAACCTATTAATAAATTCTTCCGATAAATAATATATGTCGTTTTAAGGGATGTCGTTTTAAGGGAGAAATCCATGCACCGTTATATTTTGCTAATTTTTATTGCACTTTTTTTAACCCATGTTTTATGCTTTTCAGAGAGCCTGCCGTTAAAAGTCGGATTGGAATTTCCGGATACAAATATTAATACAATATATTTTTCACCAAATTTTGACGGTTCCCATGACACTGTTACAATGAATTTCTTGGTTCAAAGCAAGTATCCGGTTGAAAGCTGGGAACTATTGATTTATGACAAAAATTGGAGTTTAGTTAAGAGGTTTCCCGATATAAGTGAAAAAAAAGAGAATACTAATACTAAGGCATTAATTAATAAATTATTGGAAGGGAAAGAACCCCCTGTTATATCGGCAAGTATTGAATGGAATGGATTTTCACAGGATGGAAAAGTTCTTCAGGAAGGTTTATATTATTCATTATTGAATGTAATTGATATAAAAAAGAATAAATGTTCTTCAAAAACCAATATTATTATCCTCGATATCACACCCCCGGCCGCAAGTCTTTCGATTGATGACAGTATTTTCAATCCGAATGGAAACGGTAATAAAAATAAAGTTAGAATAGAACAAAATCTTTCACAGGATTTTTGGAAAGCTGAGATGAGAAATATTGATGGTGTAGTTGTTTACAGATGGGATTGGGGGACAAATGCGCCTAAATATGTCGAATGGGATGGGAAAGATCAAAGTGGGTCAGTTTCCCCGGAAGGAACATATGATTATCTGGTTTTTGGCGAAGATTCAGCCGGAAATAAAACATTTATATCGATAAATGATATCAAGTTATCCTTGAAAAAATATTCGGTTTTTCTTTCATTATCCAAAGATGTATTGTCTCCTTTGGGTGATAAAAGTTATAACCATGTATTAATTAAGCCTTATATGACAGAAACCAATGACATTTATGAATGGACAGTGAAAATCCATAATGAAAGCAATAATGAAGTTTTTAATATGATCGGGCATGGAGTTCCGCCGAACTTTCTCTGGAATGGGAGGGACAGTAATAATATAGTTGCAAGCAATGGAAAATATATTTGCTTATTAAGCATAGAATATACTAATGGTAATAGAGCCGAATCACAGAGCTACCCTGTCTGGATCAATTCTTCAGCTCCAAGATTATCGGCAGTTTATGAACCATCACTATTTTCTCCCGATGGTGACGGTAGTAACGACACACTTTTCATACACTTAAAAGCTGAAGATGTTTCACCAATTTCAGATTGGAAATTATCAATCTTTGACCCAGATGGAAAGCCCTTCAAAATATATGAAGGAAAAGGAAGACCTCCTGAAATAATAAAATGGAATGGACGATCAGACAACGGTGAACTTGTAGAAAGTGCAAGTGATTATGGTGTTAAAGCATCAGCCGAAGATATTCTAGGGAATAAAACTAATGATTATGATTTACCCCCGATAAAGATTGATGTACTTGTTGAAAGAACAGTGCGTGGACTTAAGATAAGAATTAATAATATTGAATTTGAAACCGGAAAATCCAATTTTGCTGAAAAAAAGACTGCAATTCTTGACAGGGTTGTCCAAATACTTAATAAATATAAGGAATATAAATTAGAGATTGAAGGTCATACTGATAACGTAGGTTCGGAAAAAAAGAATTTATCACTTTCAAAGTTAAGAGCAATTGCAGTTTATGATTATCTGGTTAAGAAAGGATTGTTAATGAACAGAATGACTACTGCAGGATATGGTTTTAAATACCCGATTTCCAATAATGCAACTGAGGAAGGCCGAAGGAAAAACAGAAGGGTTGAATTTATTCTTGTTAAATGAGATTAGCCTCACAAGCCATTACAAGACGCCTAATATCAAATTCAGAATGCAGAAATGATATAAAACCTGCATCTCCATTAAACAGAATACCATAAGATAATAACTTTCTCTTATCTAAAATTTTATTAAGTTTGAAAATACTTTTATTTTTATATTTAAATATTTTGGATTTTGACTTTATGATAAATTCCTCATAATTGATTTTCCTGTGGAATACATTGACAGTATCATAAATAGTCAGGGCTTTATATGAAGGAATATTCTCTCCTTCAATTTTATATTTCGATAGAATTACAGCACAATCCATTCCATTGGCAATATTGTTCGAGCTTAAGATTAAATCAACTTTATCAAGATTTTTCAAGAAACCGAACTGCAGACGGAAAGCAGTCCTGCTCTCAAAAGAACAAGTGGTATCAGCTTTATAGTTTTCAAATGGAAAAGGCGACAGATTATTTTCAAAATCTATTGGTTCGCATATTAGCAAATCATACTTTCTGTCTATTCCAGCAGTTTCAATATTGATTTTTGGGAATGATTTCAATAATTGATTTTTTAAAAAACTTGTATTTACACCGATATTTTTAGGATTAAACCGGTTAATCACAGAATATAGGGCATTGTTTAAGTCATTGAAAAAAGCTATATGATCAAATTCAATGATGTTCTTAAACAAACGGATAATCTTTGCATCGAATTTATTGACAAAAAATGATGTTATACCGGCAGATATGCCATCTTTTATTGACTGAGTAATAGTTTTATAGTTATGTCCCATAATAACACTGCCATTATTTAGGAAAAAATCGATATACTTATTATTATCAATATCATAAATATACTGATCTTTTTCACGTTTAACAATCAGTGAAATATTTTTTTGAAATCCCGTTTTTTGAAGTTTTAAAAAAAAATTACCAGATAACGGGGTTTTATATTCACCGGAAACCGGGAAATATGACATAACCTACTCCGATAAATTAAGCATTTTTGATGGTAAATCGGACCACTGCCTAAAAAAGCTGGCATTTTAAGCCAGCTTTTTTATTTATTTTGCGTATTCTACTACCCTTGTTTCCCTTATTAGAGTAACCTTTATTTGTCCGGGATACCTCATCTCACTTTCAATCTTTTTCGCAATATCTTTAGTGAGAATATAAGCTGATTCGTCATTTACCACATCGCTTGCCACAAAAACCCTAACTTCTCTTCCTGCCTGAATAGCATAGGCTTTTTCTATACCTTGAAAGGAGGTAGCGATACTTTCAAGATTCTGTAATCTTTTCAGATAATCCTCAAAAGATTCTCTTCTGGCACCGGGTCGGGCTGCAGATATCGCATCAGCTGCTGTTACGATAGATGCTTCAATATACTTTGCTTCTACCTCTCCATGATGCGCAGCAATAGCATTTACAATATTTTCAGATATGCCGAATTTATGAGCCACTTCCGCGCCAACTAAAGAGTGAACCCCTTCACCGGTACTTTTAATCCCCTTTCCGATATCATGCAGCAAACCGGCAATTTTTGCATTATCAACATTAGAACGAAGCTCTCCTGCAATCATCCCAGCAAGGTTTGCGACTTCAATAGAGTGATAATAAACATTTTGGCCGTAACTTGTCCTGTATTTTAATCTTCCTACGTATGCATACAATTCCCTTGGCAGGTTAATCTTTAAATCCATGCTCGCCTGTTTACCGAGCTCGATTATTTCCTGCGCAATATCTTTCTCAACCTTAGCAATTATTTCTTCAATCCTGGCTGGATGTATTCTTCCGTCAATAATTAATTTTTCCAGTGCTTGTTTAGCAATTTCTCTACGGTAAGGATCAAAAGAAGAGATAATAACTACTTCAGGCGTATCATCAATTATCAAATCGACTCCTGCTATCGATTCAAATGCCCTAATATTCCTTCCCTCTCTTCCAATAATGCGGCCTTTCATTTCATCATTCGGTAAAGTAACTGTAGAAATCGTTTTTTCCGCCGTAACTTCTGCTGCATTTCGCTGTATTGCCGAAACAATTATTTCTCGAGCCTTGACTTCTCCCTGATCACGAGCTTCGTCTTCGATTTTCTTAATTACATTAATCGAATCCCTTTTAGCCTCGTCAACCATCTCATTTATCAGCTGCTGTTTAGCTTCAGCAGCTGTCATATGAGCCACCCTTTCAAGTTCTCTCAAATGCTTTTCATAAGCTTTTTTCAGTTCTTCCGATTTCCTTCTGAATTCCTTCTCTTCATTATCTAGCTCTCTTTCCTTTTTTTCCAGGACTTCAACTCTTTTATCGAGAGCATCTTCTTTTTGAACCAGACGTCGTTGAGCTTGTTGAAGCTCAAAATTCCTTTCTTTAAATTCCCTGTCCAGTTGCTTTCTTTCTTCAATTACCTTATCTTTTGCTTCAAGAAGGATCTCTTTTTTCCTGGACTCGGCATCCCTTTGAGCTATTTCCAGGATTTCCTTTACCTTTTCTTCCGCCGAATTTAATCGATACTTCGCTATTAAGATTCTAACAAAGTATCCAATCAAAATACCTATTATAAGAGAGGGGATAGCATAAAATAAAATGTTCATAAAAATCCCCTAAAATTTATTGCTGTTTTAACTGCTAATAATTTAAAGTCAATTTTAATTATTGTCAATCAATAATAAACTAAAACCCATATTATTAGAAATATTTTTTAATTTTCAATATTAATATAGAAGAACTAATTTTCACTGTTAAGGTTCAAATCAAAAATTAGTAGAGCTAAATATAAAAAATTAAATATTATACTAATATTCAATATATATTAAATATCGGACAAATTTAAAGATAATTTTAAATATTATTTCATTTTATAAAAACATTTTGACAAATTCATTCATTTAAGCATAAAAATATAAAATAAATAAAAAGGAAGGCAATAATTTAATAAATTTAATTAGAAAAGGGCAGGGTAAATTATAACAAATAACCCTACCCTCAATTATAACCAAGCATGCAATGTGTATAAAAAACAATTAGCATCTTAAATTTAAGTGTTTGTCATATCAATCATTCTGTCTAATCTTAACTTAATTGGTCCATACCTGTTTCTATGCCAGAATTCAAATTCAAGGTGATTGAAATTTGCCGAAAATTCTATTACTCTTAAAGAACCTTTTGCAGTAGAATTACTTGAACTTAAAACTGAAAGTGAACCATAACCGGCTGTATTAGCAGGATAACCGTCACCGTTAGAAATTGAATCAATAGTAAATACTTTTAAAATCGAATCATCATCGGATCCGTAATAAAATGAAGGACAATTAGTTAATTTTATTGAACCTATATTTGAAGTCCCCGATAATGCGATGCCGGAATAGCAACCATTCGGATAAAAGGTGACTTCCACTTGATAAGGATTTACCCAGGGAGTCGTAACATATCCTGTCCATTTTCCTGCAATTCTCGATTGATAAGCATCAAGATATACATAATTGGTATCATTTGTAATAATAGGTGAATCATTGTTAGTCACTGTATTTGTATCGTTTGTTCCAATAGATACTGTGATATTACCACCAAGATTAATTATTATATCATAGTCATAACCTTTTTGAATATTAAAGTTATAACCACTATTGTTTGTTTCATTGGAAAGATTGATTTCCGAAAGATTCAATGTGTACGATCCAAAATCCATACCTGAAAAATGAATCGATGTATCATCACCGTTTCGCCAGTTCGTGATTAGATTTTCACCTGAAGGAGTAATAAGCCCTATTACAGCTTCAATTATTTTCAACTCATAAAGTTCGATAAAACTTTTAGAGGCAGCCCCCTGCAGAACAATGCTGAATGATGCTTTTCCCTGCGTATCAACGGTCTGTTTTATTGTTGCTGAACCACTCTGGTCATTAGGATTGAGGCCATCAGACTGATATGAACAGCCGGAATAGTAAAGAATAATCAAGATCAATAAAAAACACTTTTTCAGTACTACGAAATGTTCTCCTTTCATATGATATCCTCCTAAAATTTTATTAGAAGGATTATTTTAGCAATAATTCTTTTCAGAAACAATATAACAAATGTCACAATTTACATATGAAAAAAGTCATAATTTTATTATTATACGCCTGACAAATATCATATTTTTTCACAAAAGTAAATGTCTTCATCTTTTAACAAACCGAATTTCTCTATTATCTGTGTCCCGAGACTTTCGGCGTATTTATCAACCTTGACCCTGAATCCTGCCAATTCAAGTTTATTCTTGTAATCCAGACCATATATCCGGACATGATCACGTAAACCGAAATATTTTTCCCTCTCTTTCGGGTTTGTTATATTTGGGTCCTCAAATGTTACATTCCTTGTAGAATCAAGAGGTACCTGGAGAATTGCCCAGCCGCCTTTCTTAAGAACACGAAAAAGCTCCAGCATCGCTTTCCGGTCCTCAGGAATATGCTCAAGAACATGGCTGCAAATGATTACATCAAAAGTATTATCGGCATATGGAATATCAGTGATATCAATTTTTTCCATTGCCATTAAAAGACTCAAGTCCGCACTTACATAATCAATATTCGGCATATCCAAAAACCTATCCTCAAAAACAAATTCCGGGGCAAAGTGCAGAAGCTTTAAATTATGCAAAAAAAGATTGGTTTTCTCAAGGAAATAAAGCCAGAGTAAACGGTGCCTTTCAAAGCTAGCACATTTTGGGCAAACCTTTACAATAAAAAAGGGAGTACGGTACATTGAAAAAGCCCTGAATTTACCGTTGCAGCATGGACATTCATATTTATTTCCCCAAAAAAACATCGCTCTCAATTGATAATAAAATTTTAAAGGTAAAAATGAAACTTTAATCCATTTCTTTTTATTCATTTTTTCTGGTTCAGTCATATATCACCCCTAATTCTGAAAATTTTAACTGATGAAAATGAAAGAATCAATAAATTAAGGAACATAATATTGCTTTTT
The DNA here is from genome assembly GCA_963783575.1 of uncultured Spirochaetota bacterium. Classification (GTDB taxonomy): domain Bacteria; phylum Spirochaetota; class Brevinematia; order Brevinematales; family JAOACQ01; genus CAWEAK01. Next base: position 160,718 of record CAWAOD010000018.1, read on the forward strand.
CATTGAAAATTATTTAGATTAATAATAATTTCGTGGGAGGTTTACATGAAGTATTTGATATTTAGCTTGATTTTATCAGGGCTATCAAGCTTTGTTTTCCCGGAAGCAACCCTTGAACAATCCAAGAAGATTGTCAACAATATTACCTGGTTCGGACAATCGGGATTTTAAATCAGGGGAGAAGGTAAAACTATTTATATTGATCCATACCGGATTAAAAATATTGACAAGGCCGACATAATCCTGATAACTCACAGTCATATGGATCATTTTGACAAAACCAGCATATCAAAATTAGCAGCATCCAATACTGTTTTCCTTGCACCTAAAGATATTGCTGGCGATTTGGGAAAAAATTCCATAGCAGTTGAACCGGGATTAGAAACCAATATAATGGGAATTATTATTGAGACGGTACCCGCATATAATATCGTAAAAAAATCATTTCATCCGAAGGAAAATAAATGGGTTGGTTATATTGTAACAGTAAATGGTGTAAGAATTTACCATGCCGGAGACACTGAAAGGATTCCTGAAATGAAAAATTTCAAATGTGACATTGCATTATTGCCGCTCGGGCAGACATATACAATGAACAGCGTTGATGAAGCTGCCGGGGCTGCGCTGGATGTGAAAGCAAAAATTGCCATACCGATGCACTTTGGAATGTATGAGGGATCGGTAGCTGACGCGGCTAAATTTGGTGAACTTTTAAAGGATAAAATAGATGTATTTATATTAGTAAAAAAATAATATCTGTTTATTCTAAAAAAGACCTTCGTAAATTTTCTTACGCTGACAAATAAGAAAAATTATCCATAAATTTCATTTTTTTATTTTACAGTTTTAGGGAAGTATAAAATAAAAAAAGTCTAGATTACTATTGACAAGACGAATTCATTTGTTGTATAATTTATACAACAAAATTAGGAATAAATAATGGATGATTTAATTGATAATTTAACATTATTTCATTTCAGTAAAATTGAGGCCGAAATCTATCTCTGTCTGTTAAAAAACCGGGAAATGAACGGCTCCCAGATAGCAAGGCAGATTAATAAACCAAGAACAACCGTTTATATGTCCCTGGACAGTTTATACAAAAAAGGCGCAGTTTTCATGCTTCCCGGGGAACCAGTTTATTACAAACCTCAGGATCCAAAAATCCTGATCGAAAATTTGAAAAAAGTATATTCCAATTCATTTTCCATTCTGGAAAAGAAGCTTGAAAATTTCGATATCTACAGCTCCGAAGATCAATTCTGGAATTTAAAGGGATTCAACAATATTATTTCAAAAGCGAATGAACTTTTCAGTAATGCAGAAAAAGAGGTTTTTATCAATACAAATCTCGATCTCCACCTTTTTAAAGAAAATCTAAAAAAGCTCTCTGAAAATAATATAAGGATTATCATTTTTTCTTTTTCATGACCTTGATCTTGATGGTTTAAATGCTGAATTTTATCATAATCCAAGAAGGGTTGTTGAGATTCCATATAGAAGGCTTATGGTTGTCATAGATGAAAAAAAGGTTTTAATTGCAAGCGGTAATGAAATGGGAGAATATCTGGCTACATTTTCCGAGAATTTCTTCCTGGTTTCAATAATCCTGGAACATATTCATAATGATATATATCTAAATAAAATAGATCAGAAATATGGAAATCATTTACTGGATAAAGAAATAAAGATACACAGTATTTTTGAAAAAAAAGTCATTTCTATTGGAAAATAAAAATTATTTGATGGAGGTTCTTATGTAAATAAAATTTATAGAGGTTATACGTGTAAAAGGGGTATTTATGTATTAAACGAGGAGGAATATTATGAGAAAATATTGGAAAAAAATGATTTCTTTGGCGATTTTAGCGGTATTTTTTGGGGGAATGATTTATGCCGACACTGTAAAACTTGATGTTTTTTTCTACAAACAGGAAATTAAAGATGCACTGAAAAAAATGGGTGATGTTTTCACGCAAAAAAATCCCAATATTACTGTCGAGTTCGAAATGATACCGAATGACAGTATGACGGTACTTAAAACCAGGATGTCAGGCGGGCAGGCTCCGACACTTATCCAGCTGCAATCCTATTCGGCGGTATTTGAGTTTGCCAAGGCCGGGTGGCTTCTTGACCTGTCAAAGGAACCGGTTATGTCAAAAGTGGTTGACAGCGCAAAAGGCGCCGTTACATATAAAGGTAAACAGTATTCACTGCCTATGGATCTTGCCGGAATAGGCATTATCTATAACAAAGATATTTTTGATAAATATAATCTGAAACCCCCTGTAACATTCTCAGATTTGAAAGCAGTTTGCGCGGCTCTAAAGAAAAACGGCATAACTCCATTCGCATCAATGTTCAAGCCAAACTGGTCCGTAGGGCATTTTATTTCGATGGTACATACATCGCTTACCGGTTCAAAGCTGATGCCCTGGATGGACTCTATGAACTCAGGCAAAGGCTCCTTCGCTGATCCGATTAACAAAGACGATCTTTTTAAGATCATCGATTTTTATAAAGACAATTCCGACCCAAAGGCAGCGGAATTTGACTGGAACGAACAGCAGGCATCCTTCGCGAAAGGCGAAGCGGCAATGATGGTGCAGGGTTTATGGTCTTACGGTGCCGCTATTTCAACAAACCCTAAACTTAATTGCGGCTTTATTGCTTTTCCCTGCACAGATAATCCGAAAGATTCAAAGCTTTTTGCGGATGTTGATTCAACTTTCGCAATATCCGCGACAGCAAGCCCGGATAAAATGAGTGCGGCAAAAACCTTCCTTGAATGGCTGTCTTCTCCCGAAGCTATAAAAATGTGGATTGAGGACTGCAAGCTTGTACCTACATTCAAAGGGGCCAATGTTAAATCAATGCAGCAGCCTTTCCAGGATCTTGTCGGCTATGTCGGTAAGGGAGATGTAAACCCCTGGGCTTTCTCGATGTACCCTGTAGCCGTATTTGAGGATGGATGTAAAAACGGAACACAGGAATACATTTTAGGCAGAAAGAACGCCGACCAGGTTATAGCCTATATCGATGATTTGTGGAAACAAAATACCGGTAAGTAATTATCAATATTTATATTACAAGATTTTTAATAAAGAATAAGCGGGTGTAAATCCGCTTATTCTTTAATTTATTTTTGGAGGAGACTATGGTAACCTCAAAAAAGAAAACTGTTTTTTATTTTATTGTATTTTTATTCCCCGCGATTTTTCTTTATATGATTTTTTTTATCAGCCCTCTGATACGCGGAGTTCAATACTCCTTTACAGACTGGAACGGCGTAGCTCCTGAACTTCCTTTCAATATGGATAAAAATGATTTTAATAATAATGTTATCCAAAAATTAAAAGACAAAAATAAAATTGAATATTTAATGAAGTATTATACATTAAACGATAGCGCAGACACCTATAATCTTAAACAGTGGCTGACTGAAACAAATGGTGATAAAATTACAACAAGACCGATTGGAAACGGTGAAAAAAACAGGCTGAAAAGCATTTTTAATTCGGTTGGTATTTCTTCGATTAAATTCGTCGGTTTAAATAACTTCATTGAAATGTTCCAGAAGGATATGAGATTCAAGCCAAGGATAGAAAAAAGATATTTATTCAAGGAATATAATGATCTCCCTGCAGAAGTTGATTCATCATTCAGGGCTCATTTAATCGGGCACATTAAGGATAAAGATGACAAGGACTTTGTGCTAGCAAAGTATAGTTATGATAATAAAAATAAAAAATATACACTCATTGAAAATCTTACAACGGATGAAATAGCCAGGCTAAAAAAAATTCTAAGCCGGAATATGTATGAAATTCAATTCACTTACGGTGTTATTGGTTTTACTCTTCTTTTTACTATACTGAACGTAACTTTTGCAAATATTCTTGCATTGCTGCTCGCGCTTATTCTTGATCAAAAGCTGAAAACAAAAAACACACTCAGGTCCATTTTCTTCCTGCCCAATGTCTTAAGCCTTGTGATCGTTGCTTTTGTATGGTCGTTTATTTTCAATTTAATACTGCCGAAATTAACCGGAATACAGATCTGGCTTGGAAGCCCTGATCTGGCTCCCTTTGCAGTAATTATTGTTACGGTATGGCAGGGGTGCGGGTATCTGATGATTATTTATCTTGCAGGTCTGCAGACAATCCCTCAGGAAATTATTGAGGTCTCCGAAATAGACGGAGCCGGCGGTTTACAGAGGCTTTTTTATATAACTTTGCCGCTTTTACTGCCGTCCGCAACAATTTGCATTTTCTACAGTCTGTCCAGTTCTTTAAAAGCATTCGATGCCATTTATGCCATGACCAGCGGCGGTCCGGCTTACTCGACAACAAATATTGTCATTGATATTTATAATAACGCGTTTCTACAGAACAGGTTCGGTTACGCTACCGCCAAAGCAATTTTACTCTGTCTGATTATTATGCTGATCACAGGAATTCAACTTAATTATATGAAAAGAAAGGAGGTTGAATTATGATATCAAAACCTTCAATTACAAATCAGGAAACAATAATTGTTATAAAACCAAAAATAAATATACCGATGATTTCAGTTGAAATCCTGATGTGGGCCGCAGCCATAATATTTCTTTTCCCGGCTCTTCTTACACTGCTGGATTCATTTAAAACAGACGCGCAGATAATACTCAACCCTGTTTCAATTCCGTTATCTATCCATATTGACAATTATATCGATGCATGGAAGGCAACAAGGTTTCCCATAGTCCTGGCAAATACTTTCATAATAACTGTTCTAAGCACTGCAGGCATTATACTTTTCAGCTCAATGGCGGCATATATTCTTGTCAGGACAAAATCCAAATGGAGCTGGGTCATATTTCTTTTCTTTACATTTTCAATGATCGTGCCATTTCAGACAATTATGATCCCACTTGTCCAGACTGCAAAGGATTTTAACCTGAAAAGCGTCCCGGGGATTATTCCAATTTATATTGGCTTGGGTTGTCCGCTGTCAATATTTATGTATCATGGCTTTATTAAAGGGATTCCTATCGAGCTTGAAGAGGCTGCCGCTATTGACGGAGCTTCAACTTTCAGGATATTCTTTACGGTGGTTTATCCTCTTCTTCTGCCGGTTACAGCTACTGTGGCAATATTAAACGCGCTCTGGCTATGGAATGATTTTCTTCTTCCTTTGATAATTCTTCCAAAGCAGACTACACTTCAGCTGGCGCAATTCGGATTTTTCAGCCAGTTCAAAAGAGAATATGGAATGGCAATGGCATCCCTGGTTCTTTCAGCGTCTCCGATAGTAATCTTTTATATTTTGATGCAGAAATATATTATAAAGGGCATTACCGCTGGCGCTGTTAAAGGTTGAAGGCAGCATATCAACTCAAGTCAAATTGGCCGCCGAAATATCAATCAATGCTTTTTGTAAGCTTCTCGTCTTATCTCCCCATTTGCTTTTTATTTAATAAAATACTAAATTTGATTATAGGCAAATAAGCTATTATGCGTAAACCCCTGGGGAGGTTATTATGAAACTATATACAGGAACAAGCGGGTTCAGCTACAAAGAATGGATTGGTAATTTTTATCCCGAAGACATAAAGCCGGCAGATATGCTCGGATATTATGCAGGACAGCTTGGAATTGTCGAGATAAACAATACCTTTTACAGAATGCCGAAAAAAGAGGTCCTGGAGCATTGGAAAGAGGAGACCCCCGGGGATTTTTTATTCAGCATCAAGGCGTCACAGAAGATAACCCATAAGAAGATGCTGTCAAACGCGGAAGAGGAGACAAACTATCTTCTGGAAAACCTGAAAGTCCTGGAAAAAAGTCTTGGAGCCATCCTCTTCCAGTTCCCGCCCTGGTTTAAAAAAAACAGCGAGCGTCTTTCAAATTTCCTGGCAATTCTACCGCAGGATATTCCCACTGTCTTTGAGTTCCGTGACGACACATGGTATGATGATGATATTGCCGGACTCTTAAAGAAACGTAATTTCATATTCTGCTTCAGTGATATGGATGAAAAAAAAACGCCGGAGATCATCAGTACAGCGAACTGGGGATATCTCAGGCTCAGGCGGCAAGAATATTCGGACGAAGACCTAAAAATTTGGGTAAAGGTTATCAAGGCACGGGATTGGGAAAAGGTGCTGGTTTTTTTTAAGCATGAGGACGCGGGGAGCGGCCCGGTGCTTGCGAAGAAATTTGCCGAAATGTTTTGAGGAAAGGGACACCAAAGGGATGGAAACCCTTTTATTGGGGGTGTCAAGAGGACTTCAAGTCCTTTGGCAGGGTCAGGGGATCATTTAAATCTATGCAGAGGAGGTAAATTATGCCGCATCCTATCTGGAAGGGTCATATAGCTTTCGGGCTGGTCAGTATACCGGTTACTCTTTTTACTGCGATAAACGAATCCAGTAAAGCTCCGGCTTTTCATTTTATTGATAAACGTAACAATAAACGAGTTAAAAACTTGAGAATAAACGAGGAAACCGGCGAGGAAGTACCCTGGGAGGAAGTCGTCAAGGGGTATGAATATGAAAAGGACAAATTCGTTATCCTTAGCGATGCCGATTTTGACAGTGCCGCCGTTGAAGCCAACCAGGTCATAAATATCGAGGATTTTGTGGATCGGGCTGAAATAAGTCCCATGCTGTATCATAAACCTTATTACCTGGTCAGCGAAAAAAAGGATGAAAAGGGATATGTCCTTCTTAGGGAAATTTTAAAAAAAACAAATAAGGTGGGAATCGCCAGGGTTGTTATCAGCAAGAGGCAATACCTGTCCGCAATTATTCCCCTGGATAACGCGCTGGTTATGGAACTATTATTGTTCAATAATGAAATTAAGGAATTAAAGGAATTTGAATTCCCGGGAGAATCTCCGGTAAAAGCAAAAATCAGCGAAAGCGAAATGAATATTGCAGAGAAACTGATTGAAATGATGAGCGGTAGCTGGCAGCCTGAAAAATATCAGGATGATTACACTGAAAACCTCTACCGGCTGATCGACAAAAAAATCAAACAACCGAAAGCTGTTATTCGGGCGGGTAAAGTTCGAGTGGTTTCCGAATACACCGATTTTATGGATATATTGAAAAAGAGCGTCGAGCAAAAAGAGAAAATAATTAATATTGCTAATACTGGTAAAAACGGAAAAAACCGTAAAAAGACTGCCTGAAAGGAGTATAGAAATGCCTCTTACCGATTATAGAAAAAAAAGGGCTTTTTCCAGGACATCCGAGCCTAGGGGCAGCATTAAAAGGACTTCCGAAAACAATCGCTTTGTCATACACAAACATGCTGCGCGGAGACTTCATTATGATCTCAGGCTGGAAATCGACGGCGTTCTGAAAAGCTGGGCCGTTCCTAAAGGCCCAAGCCTTACAGCTCTTGAAAAAAGGCTTGCGGTAAATGTGGAAGATCATCCCATGGAATATCTTGATTTTGAAGGCCATATTCCCGGCGGGGAATATGGGGCAGGTGATGTAATCATTTGGGACATGGGAAAATGGCAATCAATGGAGGAAAATCCCGCGAAGGCTTATGAAAGCGGTAAGATCAAATTTATCCTTCGGGGGGAAAAGCTCAAGGGATTATGGATGCTGGTAAAGATGAAGGGGGATGGGAAGCAATGGCTTCTGTTTAAGGACGCGGATGAATTCAGTTCCGATGAGGATATACTTGAAAAAGAACCGGGAAGTGTTATCTCACAGCCAAGGATTCCAGGCAAAAAAAGACATGGAAAACGCTCCGGTTCCAAAGAAGGAACACCAGATCTTGCAGTTATTCCCAATGCTTTTAAAGCTCCCCTGCCAAAAAGTATTAAACCGCAGCTGGCGTTGCATCTTGAAAAGCCGCCAATTGGTGAATCATGGCTTTACGAGATCAAATATGACGGCTATCGCCTCCTTTGCATAATCGATCATGGAAAAGTAAAACTAATCACCAGGAATGGATACGACTGGACCGATAAATTTATTAAGCTGGCTGAAATCATCCGGAAAATCCCCATAGAAAGCGGAATACTGGACGGGGAACTCACTGTCACCGATGAAAGGGGAATCAGCAATTTCCAGCTTCTGCAAAATGCGATAAGTGACGGAAAAACTGACAATCTTCAGTATTTTGCCGTTGATATCCCCTATTATAACGGCTACAGCCTGAAACAAACCCCACTGATTGAAAGAAAAAAACTGCTCAAACGGATTCTGGGCGATTTTGACAATGGCGCCATCATATACAGCGAACACCTGGCAGGGCATGCCGGGGAAGTCCTGAAAAGCGCCTGCCGGCTTGGCCTGGAAGGCATAATGGCAAAGGATGCGTCCAGCGGTTATGAGGAAAAGCGGACAAAAAGCTGGATTAAAGTAAAATGTGTCAAACAGCAGGAATTTGTTATCGGCGGATATACGGAACCGGCAGGAAGCCGGGAGAAATTCGGGGCCCTTCTCCTGGGGTATTATAAGGATAGTAAATTCATATACTGCGGAAAAGTAGGGACCGGCTTTGACGATAAAACATTAAACTCTATCTATCAAAAACTCAAGCCCCTTAAAATCTCAAAGTCACCGTTCGTTAATTTAAAAACCACTGAAGGCGCCTTTTGGGTTAAACCCGACCTGGTAGCCGAGGTTGCTTTTATGAACTGGACTGAGGATTCGCTGCTCAGGCAGGCCTCGTTCAGGGGATTAAGGGAGGATAAAAACCCAGGGGAAATCGTTCTGGAACAGGCGGAACCGGCCGGAAATATTCAACACATTCCAAAAAGAGCATATTCCCCAGTAATTGCAGGCATTACAGTCACCCATCCCGAAAAAGTTCTGTTTAAAGACCAGGGCATTACAAAATTCGATCTGGCTGCTTATTATGAGAAAATCGCGGACTGGATGCTTCCACATATCGCCGGCCGTCCGCTGGTACTAGTCCGCTGTCCTGGGAATATTAACAAATGTTTTTTTCAAAAACATCCAGTGGAATCACTGCCGGATTCAATTAAAGAATTTGAGCTTCAAAAGAAAAATTCAGTCAAATCATATATTTATATTGATAATATCAAATCCCTTATGGCATTGGTACAGTATGACGTAATCGAATTTCATATAATGGACAGTGCGGTTCTGCATCCGGATAAACCGGACCGTATGGTTTTCGACCTGGACCCCGGCCCTGAAGTTGAACCTGAGGCTGTCACCGCGGCGGCATTAAATCTAAAGGAACTACTCCTCGGTTACAAACTTGAGAGCTTTGTGAAAACCACGGGAGGAAAAGGTCTCCATCTGGTTATCCCGATCGAATATTCATTGGGCATTGATGAAGTAAAAGAAATTTCCCATTTCATTGCGGATAAATTGGTGGAAAGATGGCCTACCTTATTGACATCCGTCATGTCCAAAGAAAAACGGAAAGGCAAGATATTTATCGATTATTTTAGAAATACCGCGGGCGCTTCCTGGGCGGCGCCCTATACGGTCAGGGCAAGGCCCAATGCGCCAGTTTCCATGCCTGTAAATTGGGATGAACTGACCGAAGATTTAAAATTCGATCAATTTACACTGCTCAACCTGGATGAACGTTTAAAAATTTTAAAAAAAGACCCCTGGCAGGATATTTTTACGATACACCAGAAAATACCTAAGTCTCTAATAAAAAGCCTGAAAAATAACCCTACTGGAAACGAATAAAAAAATGATAATAAAATTATTAGTTGCCTACAGTAATTGATATTTTTAAATTATTTATCTTTATTCATAAAATCTTCAATCTTATTCAATGCCCTGACGCTGCAGAATTCTCCGCACATAGTACAGAAATCCTTGCCGTTCGCGCCGCTTTCCTTTCTTCTTTGCCCAGCCATTTCGGGATTTATTGAGAGTTTTATCATTGTATCCCAATCAAGTTTTTTCCGTGCTTTCGACATTTCATTATCGATTTTCCGGTATTTTTGTCCGTATTTCACCATATCAGCGGCATGGGCCGCAATCTTTGAAGCGATAACGCCTTCGCGAACATCATCGATAGTCGGCAGGCACAAATGCTCGGCGGGTGTTACATAACAGAGGAAATCGGCCCCCACCGAAGCGGCTAAAGCTCCTCCTATCGCGCCTGAGATATGATCATAACCGGCGGCTATATCCGTTACAAGCGGTCCCAGAATGTAAAAAGGCGCGTCATCGCAAAGGGTTTTTTCAAGTTTAATGTTTGTTTCTATCTGATCAAGGGGAACATGCCCGGGGCCTTCTATCATCACCTGTACATTGGCTTCCCTTGCCCTTTTAGCCAGGTTACCAAGCGTAATAAGCTCGTCAATCTGCGCCCTGTCTGACGCGTCGGCGGTCGCCCCGGGGCGCATACCGTCTCCAAGGCTTATTGTCATATCATACCTGTACGCAATTTCAAGAATTCTATCGAATTCAGTAAACAACGGGTTTTCAGCCCTGTTATACTCCATCCAGAGGCAGAGCATCGAACCCCCGCGGCTAACAACATCCAATATGCGTGTTTTCTGCCTGATCAATTCCCAGGCTTTCCTGGTAACACCTGCATGGATTGTTACAAAATCAACTCCCTCCTTCCCCTGCTGTTCCAGTACTGACAAATAATCCTTAATTTCCATTTCCTGAATATTCATCTTTTTTTTGGACAGCTCAAAACCGGCTTGATAAATTGGCACGGTACCAACCGGAACTGTTGATTTTTCAATTATCTTTTTTCTAACAACATTAAGAACTGATCCAAGGCTTAAATCCATAACCGTATCGGCGCCATACTTTACTGAAGCGTCAAGTTTATCGAGTTCTTCATTTACATCCATTTTTTCAGGTGAAGTTCCGATATTTGAATTGATTTTAGTTGAAAGACCATTACCAACCCCAACAGGTTTAATATTATGGATTTTATTTTTGAGAACAACAATCTTTCCAAGAGAAATGCCCTGCATTAAAACATCCTGAGGCACATCCTCCCTTTCCGCAATATAAGCCATCTCCGGGGTAATAATCCCTTTTTTTGCCGATTCTATTTGTGTCATTAATTTACTCCTGATAAAATATGATGCGGAAGAGGGCCGTTTCCCCTTCCAATCTCAAGTTCACGTGAAGCCGAAATCAATTTTGCCGTAAAATCAACTGCAAGCCTTACAGCATTAATAATGTCATAATTTTTTGCCAGATAAGCCGTGATGGCGGATGAAAACGTACAACCGGTACCATGAGTGTTTTTCGATTGAATTCTTTTATGCAAAAAACTTAATTTTTCAATATTTTTATTATTATTATATACTAATGTATCAACAATTTCTTCTTTATCTTCGTCAATATGGCCGCCTTTTACAACAACAGCTTTAAGTTTTTTGTATTTCTTTAACAGAATCTCCCCGGCTTTTATTGGATCATCAACTGAATTCCCGGTTAACATCATTAATTCATAATAATTCGGTGTTATTACAGAAGATTTTTTTATTATAAATTCTTCAACAATTTCAATTGATGATGCATCCATTAAAGGATACCCGCTTTTAGAAAACATGACCGGATCAAAAACAACAAAATAATCATCAATCAATTCACTGACAGCTTCTGCAATATCTGCATTTCCAAGCATACCGATTTTTATGAAGGAAATATCAATATCCTTCAGAACAGCCTCTATTTCGCGTTTAACAAATTCACCATTTAAAAACAATACATCTTTTACCGTCTGCGTATTTTGTATTGAGAGGCACGTAACAGCGGCGCAACCATAAACTCCGAGGGCTGTAAATGTTTTAATGTCTGCCTGAATACCGGCACCGCCCGATGGGTCTGAACCGGCTATCGAAAGAACATTTTTATATTCCATTATATAATATCCTATTTTGTAAAAATGATTTCCGAATCAGGCCCAATATTGAATTCTCTTGGTGCTTCTGATAAATATGAATTGTCACCGATCAATGAATTTTCCAGCATTGTATTTTCCACAGTAGTTTCAAAACCAAGGATAGAATTCCTTATAATGGCATTCTTAACTGAACTGCCTTCGGTTACAGAAACATTCGGACCGATTATTGAATTTTCAATTCTAGTATTATTGCCTATAAAAACAGGGGGAATTATTATACTACCGGGAATCCTGTCATTGGTTGCGTAACGTTCAAGCATCACGCGGTTTGTATCAAGAAGTGAATATTTCTCTCCGCAATCATACCATTCCGGCACATTAAATACCTTAAATTTATCTCCCTTATACATCATTCTTTTCATAGCATCGGTAAGCTGATACTCATTCATTGTTTTTATTTTTTCAGTCATAATGAATTTAATCGCATCAAACAGTTTATAAGCGCTTTTGAAATAGTATATCCCGGAAATCGCCAGATTGGTAGGAGGTACTTCGGGTTTTTCTATCATATTTGTAACCATGTTGTTTTTATCAATCATAACTATACCAAACTTCTTGGGGTTATCAACTTTCATTATTCCAATGCAGTTTTCCTGTGATTCCGTAACAGCAGAAATATCCGCTGAAAAAATAATATCACCTAACAATATTAATGCTGATTCATCCTCCTTAAAATGTTCCTTCGCATGTTCAACTGCATGCCCCGGACCATGATATTCCACCTGTCTAACAAATTTCATTGGAAAATGATAGGTCTCCAGAAGATAATCACGGATCTGGTCTCCAAGATGGCCGATAATAAATATTATTTCAGAGAATTCGATACCCTGGATTTGTTCTATTATATAACTGATAATGGGCTTACCTGCAACCCTTATCAATGATTTGGGCGTAGCATGCGTATGCGGCCTTAAGCGTGTTCCCCTTCCTGCGATGGGCATAATAATCTTCATGCAAAGCCTCCAGTATATTTCTCATGATTATATTATAATTAATAAAAAATAAGAAGTAAATAAATAAACCTTTCTTGTAAATATGCATATATTAACAAATCTTGATAAAAGTCAAATTATTTGGTATAATCTTATGTTTAACAAGTGTATCGTGGTCCCTGAGCCCTTCGACAGCAGACTGTGTGAAAACACAGTAAATATGCTATAATTATTAGAACAAAAATAATCGGAGTAAAAGATGAAGCATATTGAGGGAGAATCAAGGGATCAGATAGTTCTGTTCAATGAAACACTGGAAGATCTGTTAGGAGAAGAAGATCCGGTAAGGTTTATAGATATTTTTGTTGATAAGCTAAATATGAAAGGAGTTGGTTTTAAAGTAAAAGAAGCATCAACCGGCAGAAGTTCATATAAATCCGAAATACTTTTAAAAATCTATATTTACGGATATTTGAATAAAATCAGGACAAGCAGGAAATTAGAGAGAGAGTGCCGAAGAAACACAGAGTTGATGTGGCTGACTGGACGACTAGCGCCGGATTTCAAGACGATTGCCGACTTCAGGAAAGATAATAAGAAGGGAATACAGTCGATATTCAGAGAATTTTTGAAGATATGTCATAAAGCCGGGCTTTTATCATTTGACGTGGTTGGAATAGATGGAACCAAGATCAGTGCGCAAAACCACAATAACAATGTTTATCATAGGAAAAACATAGAAGAAATCATACATAGAATAGATCAAAAGATCGAAGAATATTTGAATGAGATGGATAAGAACGATAAGGAAGAAAAGAATGAATTTGAATTTCTTTCCGGAAAGATAGCGGAACGTTTAAAGAAAATGAAAACAAAAAAGGATAAAGTTGAGGCTATTAAAAAGATTTTTGAGGGAAATCCTGAAATGGAGAAATATTATTCAAATGACCCGGAAAGCCGGTTTATGAATGATAAAGGGAAATCCGACATTGCATATAATCTGCAGATGGCAGTAGATGATGCGAATAAACTGATTGTGGCGATTGATGTGACGAATGAAAACAATGATATCAAACAGATGGCAGGAATGTGTGACCGAGTAGAAGAAATAAAGGACGAGCTTAAGGTAGAGACTGAAACGGTCAAAGTATCGGATGCCGGTTATTACAGCGAACCGCAGATACTGGAATGTATAGATAAGGGACATAACGTATATATGCCGAATCCGGATGACGGACATAAGGCAAGGATTCGAGGCAAAGAAGATAATAAAGGAGTACCTGCTGAAGAATACCAGGTTGATAAATTCAAATATGATCCGGGACAAAATGTTTATTATTGTCCGGAGGGAAACCCATTAGTGAGAAATGGGAAAAAAGTAGAGAAGGTCAATGGAGGAAAAGAGATAGTCAGGTACAAGTGCGGCTTATGCAGCCAATGTGAAGTAAGAAATAAGTGTACTGAAAGCGTGGAAGGACGAAGTATCAAAGTACCAGTTAGAAAAGAAGAAATTGAGAACTTCAAGAGGAAAATTCGTTCTGAAGCCGGGAAAAAGATCATAGAGAAAAGGAAAGAGATATGTGAACATCCATTTGGATCGATAAAAAGGAATATGGGTTACAGTTATTTTTTAATGAAGGGAAAGGATGGCGTTCTGACGGAATCCAGTTTGGCAGGATTCATTCATAATTTAATAAAAGTATTGAATATATTGGGAATAAAGAGACTTATGACTCTGGTTTGATGCTAATAAACCATCGTTTATCGTATTCGGATAGATTTTTTAAACTAAGATTTTTTTAGCTTGAAAAATATATCAAAAAATGGAGTTTTTGTATAATTAATCGATTTTACTATAAAATTTTACTGAGTTTTCACACAGTCTGCAAGCTCAGGGCAGGATCTGTCGAACGGGCTTGACCATGATGATGCAGTTTAGTTTGTAGGTTTACCATGATATTTACTGTATTACCTATCAAGTTGGCTTCCCTGAAGAAAGTTAAAGGGTCAGTTATAAAAACCGGGAGTATGATTAATGAAGTCAATCATAATGGCAGGAGGCAGTGGAACAAGGTTATGGCCATTGTCCCGAAAGAATTTTCCCAAACAGTTTTTATCTTTGGTTGACGGAAAAAGCTTTATACAGATATCTGCCGGAAGAATGTCTTTAATGTCAGCCGTTAACGACATTTATGTTGTCGCTGGCGAGGAATATCAGTACACAATTATTGAACATCTTTCAAAACAGCTTCAATGCAATTTTAAAAATCTTATCCTGGAGCCTTCCGGCAGAAATACCGCACCGGCAATAGCATTAACAATAAAATATCTGTTAGAGAAAGAACTTGCCGATCCAAAAGAAGTTATCTTTTTTTCACCGTCCGATCATATAATCCACTCCGAAAAGCAATTTATCAAATATGTTAAGGATGCTGAAAATCTTGCTAAAGAAAGTATTGTAACTTTTGGAATCATACCTGATAAGCCTGAAACAGGTTATGGTTATATTGAATTGGGCAAACAGATTTCTAGTAATGCATTCTATGTTGATAAATTTATTGAGAAACCGGATAAGGAACATGCCGAAAAATATTTAAAATCCGGTAATTATTTATGGAATTCAGGCATGTTTATGTTTTCAATCGAGGTTATTCTTAAGGCTTTTGAGGAATTCGCACCGGAGTTTTATAAAATCATAAAAGAATGGGATTATTCATCGATTATAGCAAATTACGATAAGCTGCCTTCAATATCTATCGATTATGCCATTATGGAAAAGGTCAATAATATTGTCTGCAAAAAAGTTTCAATAAAATGGAACGATATCGGCTCCTGGGATTCTCTCTATGAAATTTTCCCAAAAGATAATAAAAACAATGTAATTCTGGGGGATGTAGAAACGCTGAATGTTGAAAACAGCCTTATTATCAGCCAGAATAAGCTTACCGCTTTAATTGGAGTAACCGATATTGCCGTTATTGAGACTCCTGATGCAATTTTGATAAGCGACAGAAAGCAAACTCAAAATGTTAAAGAAATTGTTAATATTCTAAAAGATAAAAAAAGAAAAGAGGCTTATGACCACCTGACAACTTATCGCCCATGGGGAAAATATACCATTCTTGAAGAATCGGAGCGATATAAAATAAAAAAAATCACTGTTAATCAGGGGTCATCATTAAGCCTGCAGAGGCATGCTCACAGAAGCGAACACTGGATTGTTGTTAAAGGAACCGCTTTAGTCGTAATTGACGGACGGGAATTATTTATTCATGAAAATGAGAGCACCTTCATACCAAAATCATCTCTGCATCGTCTCTCGAATCCCGGTAAACTACCGCTTGAAATTATTGAAGTTCAGAATGGGGAATATGTAGGTGAAGATGATATAGAACGGATTGACGATAATTACGGGAGAAAATAAACAGATTAAATCAAAATTATTTACTATTTTGCGATTTTTTATTTATTATTATAATATAAGTGTTTAATAGTTATTAAAAGGAGGCTATAAATGGCTGTAAAAGTTGGTATTAATGGTTTTGGGCGGATCGGAAGACTGGTTTTTAATGCATTGGTTGACCAGGGGCTTCTGGGAAAAAAGTTCGATGTTGTCGCTGTTGTGGATATTACTACCGATGCTAAGTATTTTGCATATCAGTTAAAATACGATTCAATTCATGGCCAGTTTAAGGGCGATCTTAAAACTGAAAAATCAGGGCCTGGCGTGGAAGCAGATGATGTGCTTATTGTAAACGGTAATAAAATCAAATGTGTAATGGCTACAAAAAACCCTTCGGAATTACCTTGGAAAGCTCTTGGTGTTGAATGGGTAATAGAATCCACAGGACTTTTTACCGATTCTGAGAAAGCAAAAGGGCATCTGGAAGCCGGAGCAAAAAAAGTCATTATCAGCGCACCTGCTAAGGGAGATGTTAAGACAATCGTAATGGGTGTAAATGAAAATGAATACGATTCATCAAAACATAATATCGTATCAAACGCCTCATGCACGACTAATTGCCTGGCTCCATTGGTTCATGTTTTGTTAAAAGAGGGAATTGGAATTGAGACCGGGTTGATGACAACAATACATTCATACACCGCAACCCAAAAAACTGTTGACGGTCCCTCAAAGAAAGATTGGAGAGGCGGAAGAGCCGCCGCAATAAATATCATACCTTCAAGCACAGGAGCCGCAAAAGCTGTCGGCGAGGTTCTCCCGGCAACAAAAGGTAAATTGACCGGTATGTCATTCAGGATACCTACACCGGATGTATCTGTTGTAGACCTGACATTCCGTTCTATTAAAGATTCTTCGATTGAAGAAATTGACGGATTGATGAAGAAAGCCTCGGAATCATATTTAAAAGGGTATCTTGGATATTGCAGCGAAGAAGTTGTTTCAACCGATTTTATCCATGATGCAAGATCTTCAATCTATGATTCGCTGGCAACCCTCCAAAACAATTTAAAGGGAGAAAAAAGATTCTTTAAAGTCGTATCTTGGTATGACAATGAATGGGGATATTCAAATAGAGTAATCGATCTTTTAAAGTATATGGTAGGAAAATAAATAATTAATTGCAGAGGCTGATAACCGGCCTCTGCAATGCTTTTATTGCGGCATGGTAGCCTGCCCTGAGTTGACAGACTGTGTGAAAACACAGTAAATATGCTATAATTATTAGAACAAAAATAATCGGAGTAAAAGATGAAGCATATTGAGGGAGAATCAAGGGATCAGATAGTTCTGTTCAATGAAACACTGGAAGATCTGTTAGGAGAAGAAGATCCGGTAAGGTTTATAGATATTTTTGTTGATAAGCTAAATATGAAAGGAGTTGGTTTTAAAGTAAAAGAAGCATCAACCGGCAGAAGTTCATATAAATCCGAAATACTTTTAAAAATCTATATTTACGGATATTTGAATAAAATCAGGACAAGCAGGAAATTAGAGAGAGAGTGCCGAAGAAACACAGAGTTGATGTGGCTGACTGGACGACTAGCGCCGGATTTCAAGACGATTGCCGACTTCAGGAAAGATAATAAGAAGGGAATACAGTCGATATTCAGAGAATTTTTGAAGATATGTCATAAAGCCGGGCTTTTATCATTTGACGTGGTTGGAATAGATGGAACCAAGATCAGTGCGCAAAACCACAATAACAATGTTTATCATAGGAAAAACATAGAAGAAATCATACATAGAATAGATCAAAAGATCGAAGAATATTTGAATGAGATGGATAAGAACGATAAGGAAGAAAAGAATGAATTTGAATTTCTTTCCGGAAAGATAGCGGAACGTTTAAAGAAAATGAAAACAAAAAAGGATAAAGTTGAGGCTATTAAAAAGATTTTTGAGGGAAATCCTGAAATGGAGAAATATTATTCAAATGACCCGGAAAGCCGGTTTATGAATGATAAAGGGAAATCCGACATTGCATATAATCTGCAGATGGCAGTAGATGATGCTAATAAACTGATTGTGGCGATTGATGTGACGAATGAAAACAATGATATCAAACAGATGGCAGGAATGTGTGACCGAGTAGAAGAAATAAAGGACGAGCTTAAGGTAGAGACTGAAACGGTCAAAGTATCGGATGCCGGTTATTACAGCGAACCGCAGATACTGGAATGTATAGATAAGGGACATAACGTATATATGCCGAATCCGGATGACGGACATAAGGCAAGGATTCGAGGCAAAGAAGATAATAAAGGAGTACCTGCTGAAGAATACCAGGTTGATAAATTCAAATATGATCCGGGACAAAATGTTTATTATTGTCCGGAGGGAAACCCATTAGTGAGAAATGGGAAAAAAGTAGAGAAGGTCAATGGAGGAAAAGAGATAGTCAGGTACAAGTGCGGCTTATGCAGCCAATGTGAAGTAAGAAATAAGTGTACTGAAAGCGTGGAAGGACGAAGTATCAAAGTACCAGTTAGAAAAGAAGAAATTGAGAACTTCAAGAGGAAAATTCGTTCTGAAGCCGGGAAAAAGATCATAGAGAAAAGGAAAGAGATATGTGAACATCCATTTGGATCGATAAAAAGGAATATGGGTTACAGTTATTTTTTAATGAAGGGAAAGGATGGCGTTCTGACGGAATCCAGTTTGGCAGGATTCATTCATAATTTAATAAAAGTATTGAATATATTGGGAATAAAGAGACTTATGACTCTGGTTTGATGCTAATAAACCATCGTTTATCGTATTCGGATAGATTTTTTAAACTAAGATTTTTTTAGCTTGAAAAATATATCAAAAAATGGAGTCTTTGTATAATTAATCGATTTTACTATAAAATTTTACTGAGTTTTCACACAGTCTGTGAGCTTATGGTAAGCCCTTCGACAGGCTCAAGATAAGCTTGTCGAAACAAAGGGCTGCATCTATATTTTGATGTAATTCTTGATAAACGGAGATTAAAGATTGCTTCGGAGGTTTTATGAGTATTTCAAAAAAAACTGTAAGGGATATTGATTTTAAGGGAAAGCGTGTGATTATGCGTGTTGATTTTAATGTTCCCATGAAAGACGGTGTAGTCCAGGATGACACAAGGATAAAGGCAGCTCTTCCAACGATTAATTATATCCTGGATCAAAAAGCAAAAAGCCTTGTGCTTATGTCTCACCTTGGCGATCCGAAAAAAGATTCTCAAAAGGCTAAAGAGAAAGCCGAAAAAGACGGGAAGCCTTTTGATGAGAAGAAATATATGGCTGGCAAGCATATGATGGTCCCAATAGCTGCATATCTGGCAAATCTGCTAGGGAAAGAAGTTAAATTTGCTCCCGATGCTCTTGGAGCCGATACAAAAAAACTTGTAGATTCCCTTAAAGATGGGGAAATTTTAATGCTGGAAAATACCCGTTTTCATAAGGAGGAAACCTCAAAAGAAGCTTCCGACCGCGAAAAAATGGCTAAAGAATTGGCATCATATGGTGATATTTTTGTTAACGATGCCTTTGGCACTGCACATAGGGCCCATGCTTCCACAGAAACTATCGCACATTATCTTCCTGCTGTTGCCGGCTTCCTTATGGAGAAAGAATTGGAATACCTGGATGAAAAAATCGTTAAGAATCCGGCAAGGCCTTTCACCGCTATTATAGGCGGAGCAAAAGTTTCATCTAAAATTGCAGTATTGGAAAGCCTGCTTGGTAAAGTCGACCGCCTGATAGTCGGGGGCGGGATGGCATATACATTTCTTAAAGCTAAGGGGTTATCAGTAGGAAGATCTTTGGTCGAGGATGACATGATCGAAACAGCGCGGAATATCCTTCAGAAAGCCTATGAAACGCACATCTATATTTATCTGCCGATAGATCATATTGTAACAAAAGAATTTTCTGCCGATGTGGAATCAAAGCATGTCGCCAGGGGAAATATTGATGATGATTGGATGGGCATGGATATTGGACCGTTAACTATAGAAAAATTCCAGGGCGCTTTAAAGGGCTCTAAGACAGTGTTCTGGAATGGGCCGGTTGGAGTTTTTGAATTCCCTAAATTCGCGAAAGGTACAATTGCTATTGCAGAAACATTGGCAAAACTACCCGATTGCATTACCGTTATAGGCGGTGGTGATTCGGTTTCAGCGGTTAATAAAGCCGGTGTTGCCGGAAAAATGTCACATATATCGACAGGCGGGGGAGCATCGCTTGAGCTCGTAGAAGGAAAAGTTTTGCCCGGAGTCGCAGCTTTAATGGATAAATAAGAAAAAGGAGAGTACTATGCGTAAACCATTTATTGCCGGAAACTGGAAAATGTATAAAACCATCCCTGAAGCATTAAAATTCGCAAAAGAGTTTAAAGAAACGGTAAAAGGATCAAAAGCCGTTGATATTCTTTTATGCGTTCCATTTACTATATTAAGTTCGCTATCAAAAGAACTTGAAAAATCAAATATCATGCTTGGTGCTCAGAATATGTATTTTGAGAAGGAAGGGGCTTTCACAGGTGAAATTTCCCCGGTTCAATTGATTGATGCCGGCGCAAAATATGTCATTCTTGGACATTCTGAAAGACGGCATGTCTTCGGTGAAAAGGATGATTTGATTAATAACAAGGTCCATTCGGCACTCCAAAATAATCTTTTACCTATTCTCTGTGTTGGTGAACTTATTGAAGAACGGCAGTCGGGTAAAACAGAATATGTTGTAAAAACTCAGGTAAACGAAGGCTTAAAAGGAGTGACGAAAGATGACGTGTTAAAAATTACAATCGCTTATGAACCAGTTTGGGCAATTGGAACGGGTAAAACTGCCACCGCTGAAGATGCCGATAATGTTCATTCTTATATTCGTAAAATTATTTCCGATATATATAATAAAGAAATTTCAGAAAATTTAAGAATTCAATACGGCGGATCTGTAAAGGCAGAAAATATTGATTCATTGATGAAAAAAGATAATATCGATGGAGCTCTGGTTGGCGGAGCCAGTTTGAAAGTCGATTCATTTTCCCGAATTGTTCATTTTAAATAAAAGATTTTTTAAATTACTTGATTTTAGAAATTTTTCTGGTAAAATTTAAGTAAGGGGATTTGAGTGGGTTTCCAAAAGGCAGGTATCTCTATGTCTAGAAACTTTGATTTAGAGAGTGAAATGAAAGCTGTACTGAAGGAGATTATGGATTACAAATGGCTTGAAAGTGAGAAAATCGGAATGGATATCGGAATGAGTAAAGCAGCTAAAGAATGGATCACTAAATATTACGATACCTGGTTTCAGTACAATGCTAATAAGTTTATGAAGGATTAATATTACGAAAATTATTTTCGTAACTAATTCCAATGCATGCATTTTATGTTTGACTATTAGTATTAATATGATGCCTTGAGAATAAATATTTTACAGTTTCTAGCACGGAAGTTTAATTGAAGAAGTTAACCATCAATTTTTCAATTCCTAAGGAAGTTATATTTAAGGCTTACCTCACTATTTTTATTATAGGTTTTTAATAGTGAAGTTTATTAAATGGTTCATTGCTTTTTTATTAACTATATTGTTTATTCTGATAATTTTTTTTATATATATTGTAAACCGTTTCAATCCCCGAACGGCAGTCCTATTCATCTCTACTCAGTTACTAAACAAATATTCCCTGGATTTAAGTCTAAAAAAGGCGTCTATTGATTTTAGAAAAGGTATTAAATTAGAAGATGTAGAACTTATAGATACACTTCCCAAAAAAAAAGTGATTCTTGTCAAAGCAAAGGAAATAAACATAAGGTATAATCCGTTAGAATTTAATAACCGTGTTATTGATATAAATCAAATATCTGCTTCCGGAATTAACCTGTCTTATACAGAATTGACAAATATTGTTTCACTTCTGCGTTCAAGAATTTACATCAAAAAAAAGATTATAATCCCAAAAATAAAAGTAAAAACAATAAATATTGATGATTCTTTAATTACTATCAATAATATTCCGGTTAATTATAGTTTAAAATATATTTTTAGTGATAGTCCGTTAACTTCTCCACTTAAAATTGAACTTAAATCGAGATTTGGTTCACTTGCTTATCTGGGAAACTTTAATAAAGGCAGCATTCAGATTCGGGATTTAAATATAAAAATATTTTCCCCAGAAGTGCCGGAATTTATTGTTATTAATTTAAACGGGGAATTTTTTGTTATAGAAAGAGGGGTATTTAATATTAAAGGAATTAATTTTGTTATTAATTACAATAATTATTTACTTGAATCCAAATCAAAAGTTGAAGGAATATTAGATTATAAATTAAAATCAATATCATTAAAAAGTTTTAAATTTGGCATAAATAAAAATGATTTTCATATTAATCGCTTAGATTATTCTTATCCGGAAAATAAAACTTTTATAAGTGTATCAAACTTAAATTTCAAGTTATCAGATTATTTCACAAATATTACAGGATCATTATATGGAAATATGGATTTAAATTTTATAAAAAATAATTCGATAACTAATCTTTATTTTAATGGAGATATCTTTTTATCAAATTATTATAACAATTTAATTAAAGACCTAAACGGGGAATTTACTCTTGAAAAAAATAATTTAAAGGCAAAATTAAACGGGATTTTATTTGGAGAAAATTTAATCCTTCAATTAAATACAGGCAATATTTTAAATGATAAAATTAGCATAAAATTCGAAAGCGATAACCTTGATGCTGAAAAAATACTTGGTATTAGATCAAATTTTAATGCTTATTCAAGTAATAATATAAATAACCAGGACTTATCAATAAAGAAATTTTTAATAAACCGATCCGTACATTTCGATTTTCATTCAGGAAATATCCATTATAAAAATATTAATTTTGAAAATGTATTTGCAAATTGTGAATGGAATAATGGATTATTAAGAATAACAGATTCTTCAGCAATAATATTCAGGGGAAAACTATCCATAAAAGGCATAATTGAGAAAAATATTTTTAATGGAGAAGCCAGTTATACAGGAGGAAGGCTAAAAGATTTTACAGAACTATATCTTAAACAGGGTAAAAAAATATACGGGAAAATTGACGCGAAAAGCCATTTCAACCTGAACCTAGAAAATCCAACGGCAAGCACAGGAGAAATTAGCATTGAGGCAATAAATGGTGAAATCAAAGATTTTGTAATACAGGATAAAATCAGCAGTTTATTATTCAATATTCCACTGGATAATCTATTCTTCAACATCATACGATTATCGGGACATTTTCAAAATTCAACCCTGGAATTGAAAGAAATCTATTTTGAAAGTAAAGACATAAATATTAATGCCGCAGGTAATTATTATTTAACAGATAAATCTATGAAGATAATTGCAGATGTAAACTTCTCAAAAGAATATTTATCAGGTTTACCGAATGTAATGCAGATTTTTACAGCCGGTTACGAAGACCAGGGAAGAATCCTGTTTCACATTTCAGCATCGGATTCAATCGATAAACCGAAAATTCTACTTATGAAAAGCATAATGAAGCCCCATCCCGAATAGCCTATCATGAGTTTATTGAAAGGTTGTTCCCATATTTCAATTTAATTATATTTTCATTTTATATATAATGAGCAAGCCTTATCAGAATGATACTGTATATTTTTTTAATAACCGGATGGGCACATAACTCATTTTTGCTTTTCGAATTCCATCGATTCCCATATCTTCTTCCCTGTTTACAAATAAATATCTTCCTGATATTTCATTCCGGACAAACAATTGGTTTATTATCTGGTAAGAACCGGTGAACGTATGATCCGCTTTCTCAAAATGGATTACAAATGTTGTGTCATTCAATTTTTCACCAAATATGAAAGCGATAATTTTTTCATCAATAATGATAACACCTCCGGTTGAAGACAACCGATCATAATTATCCAGAAAAGTTCTTATTGCAATTAATTCATCATCAACGGTAGGATCAGAAGATCTTTTCCCTGAAGCCCAATTTTCGGCAAGTTCCAGACATCCTTTTTTATGCTGTTCGGTATATTGTTCATATTTATAGTTATATGTCTCAGTAAATTTTTTTATAAAGCCCCGTTTTCCATCCAGGCGCCAGCCTTTCAATGATTCAAGAGATGAAGTTTTATAAATATAATCGAAGCTGTTTCTATCAGGTATGATTTTAACCGGCATATTTTTTGTATACTTTTTTTGATACTCGGGAATTAACCTGATTAAATGAATATTACGGGCAACTCCATATTCCAGTAAAGATTCAAAAGTTTTATGGCAATCCATAAAGCCGATCGGCGGCATAAAATATCTTTCACCATGAATATGTGCTAAAAAAATTAGTCCCTCGTCAAGTTTTACATATAATAATTCTTTAGGCTTTGACCAAATAAAAATGTTTGTAAAGGTATATTCTGAAATACCCGGCTGACATATAGTAAAACATTTTTCAATTAAATCTTTATCTTCTATCGTTATTTTCTTGAAATTCAAATCAGTCATATAAGTCCTCAATCTTAATTAATATTTGACAGCATCCATTCAGAATATCTATCCCCAGCAAATAGTATCGGTAAAGCTATTATCTCAGGTAATTCATATGGATGGACAGAAAGAATCGCTTTTTCAATTTCAGTAAACAGTGAATCCCTCGTTTTCATCATTACCAGCCATTCAGCGGCTTTTTCCCTCTTTCCTTTCCAGCAATAATAGCTGATAACCGGTCCGACAATCTGCGCACAGGCCGCAAGTTTTAAACCGGTCACAGTATCTGCGATTTTTTCTGCACTAGACTCGCTATCTGTTGTAGTATTAACCTGAATAAATTTTCCATTCATAAGTTATCCTATAATTATTAAATTATAACTCTTCTCATAAGGGGAATAGCAATTTCCTGCTTTTAGCCGCAGCCTGTGGTGAGTCCTCGGCAAGCTCAGGACAAGCCTGACGAACCAAAGGGTTAAAAATTAAATACCCACCATTCATCACAATTACGGCAAAGTAAGGGTGATTCAAAATCTCCTTTCCAATGCCTGCAATATGGCTCAAGAAGATTTTCCCAACACTTTTCAATCCCATCTTTAAGCAGATTATTAGAAAATAATAATCCATTATAATCCTGCCGGCAGAGAGGGACATCGCCGTTTGCAAATACTATCATATCATGCTTAAGGTGAAGGCAGGCAAATCTTTTGATTGGTGATAAATCCACAACTCTGTATTTTTCCAGCAAGCCTCCAAATGTATCAAGCTTTTTAATGATAATACGATCGGAAAAATCCCTCCATTTCTCGTAAAATTTCATAATTTCGTTTTCATTCAGTGTGGATCGTGTAAATTGAATATATATTTTTTCTTTATCGGGAAGACTTTTTATTTTATCTTCGATAGACTCAAGATCCTCAATTGGTATTATTGGATTTAGGGGCTTTTTGTATTTTGAAAAGTTGTCATTACCTGCAAAACTTATATCAAAAATAATTTTAACATTAGGTAAAACAATGGCTTTTTCAATCATTTCTGTCCGCATAAAACAGCAGCGGCTCTCAAAAAGGAATTGTATTTGTTTATAATTGGCAATGATATCAATTATTCTTTCAATTTCCGGGTATAGAAATGGTTCACCGAATAACCCGATATTGACGACCGGATTTTTTGAAAAACTGGACACTTGATTGACAATATTTTCAAAATCTTCGATTTTCATATTAATATTGCGGGAAAGTTTATCTCCTATAAAAAACTCGCCGCTTTCTCTCTCTGTATTAAGTTCAATTTCAAAATATGTGGGACGTTTTCTGATTATAGAAGGATTGCTGCCGATCATTTCTTCCAATTGAGTAATATTATAATTTTTTGCATTCCGTTCAATTATGTCCTTCAATATCAGAAAATCATTGAAATTATCGGGTATGAAATTAACCCTGTATTTGATAATCTTACATTCGCTAATAAAAATATTACAGTCATAAGAGCTTATATCCCTTTCAAATAATTCCTTAATACTATTTATAAACATACCTGTTCCTTCAGGAATTGTATCTTTTATAAAACCGGCGACATTTCCTTCTATAATCTCAGGAAGAAGCCCCAAAGGAATATTTTCTGGATAGGTAAAATCAAAAACATATTCCTGATGTTCGGCAAGCATTTTCTTTGTAGATTCAACATCAAGCAATGGAGAATAAGCATTCAGAATCATTATACTTTTATCTTTCAAACAGTCTGTCATGAAGTCCAGAAAATCATTTACAGATTTAAAATAAATATTTTTTATTCCCTGTATACTAATTTCTTTTTCAGAAAAAAAATAAATTTCTTCTGTAAGAATTTTTATCTTTGAATATGTAATTTCAAGAAATTGACTAATGGATTCTTTTTCATGAATATTTTCCCTGTCAAAAAGAATAGCTGCAACTGGCATTATTTTCTCCTTCAACAACAAGATAATGCAACCTGTTTCCATAATTATATAATGAAGAAATTCTTATCGCAATCAATTATTAAAATATAAATTAACATATTTATTGAAATAAAAAATTATATATTTTCAAGTTGTTGCAGATGAATAGCATGCTTTTTTATAAACATATTTAAAATTTTGACAATTATTCTATACTGATTGATTCTATAATAGAATGAACATTCATTCACAGTTTGAAGGTATTGAGAATATGATGAAAGAAACGCCACAAGTTAAAAAAACGGCACTTCTAAAGGCATCACTTGAACTATTTTCGGAATATGGTATTCGTGACACGCCGGTGTCACAAATTGCGAAGAGGGCCAAAATAGGCGTTGGAACTATTTACAGGTATTTTCCAGGTAAGGATGCATTGATAAATTCTTTGTATAAAGACATACATGACCGAATGATTCCTTTTATCCGCAAAGATTATTCAAAAAATAAAACTGTTCGTGAAAAATTTTTACTTTATTTCGGAAATTTTATTCGTTATTTAGTGAAACATCCAACCGAATTATCATTAATGGGTCAGTATGATAATCATCCGCAAACCACTATCAGCAATCGGGAGAAAAATTCAAGCTCGGCTGAAATGGATTATGCATTAATTTTTAAACAAGCAATGGAAGAAAAATTATTAAAGGATCTTCCACTTGATATGTTGGGAGATATTATAATGGGTATGGTCATTTCACTTGCGAAATTCTATAATAAAGTGGGTATTGCAAGTAATATAAATGAATCTTCAATTGATAAAGGGGTTGAAGTAATATGGGATGCTATTAAAAAGTAGAAATTTTTGTAAAATAAGGAATGAATGCTCATTCATTAATTGGAATTTAAACTATTCAGATTAAGCTTTGATACTTAAGAAGAATTGAATAATAGAAGGGCTAGACAATGAAGACCAAAATATTTTATTTTTCCATTACCGGTAATTCATTATATGTAGCCCGGGCAATTGCCGGAATATTAAGCGAAACGGAGCTTTTATCGATTCCAAAAGTTATCAATGCTCCTATTGAATCAGATTCAGACAGTATTGGAATAAATATTTCCAGTTTATGCATGGGGTCTCCCCAGAATGGTTGTTGAGTTCGTCAGGAAACTAAAACTGCAAAAAAGCCAGTATATTTTTGCAGTTGCAACATGCGGAGGAACACCCGCAGGTGCATTAGGCCGATTAAGAAATATTTTATATAAAAATGGGGTAAATATAAACTCAGGTTTTTTAATACAAGAAGATCTTCGTCTGGAAGGTGATAATAGACCATCTGTCATTAATTTATGGAACATAAGCGGTATAAAACCTTTTCAATTAAAAGAAAGGCTTTCTGAAATAATCGATGTAATAAAAAATAAAAAAAATCATAAACTCGAAATGAGTTCATAGGCAGCACGGATTTTAGGTAATATATTTCACAACATTGCTATCAAAAGATACAAAAAAGCCGATTTGAATTACATTCTTAATGATCAATGCAACCTTTGCGGCGTATGCACGAGAGTCTGCCCACGCCAAAATATCAGGATTGAAAATGGAAAATTATCATGGAACCAAAATTGTGAAAGTTGTTATGGATGTTATTACTGGTGTCCCAGGGAAGCAATACATCTCAGGTATGGCTTAAATATAAAGACGGGATATCATCATCCGGAAATAACTCTAGCGGACATTATATTAAGATAAAAACTTTAGCCTGGTAATTGCAGCATGGAATTATTGCAAAATAATAAAGCGTCCCCATATATTGGAAGCCAAATTAAGGCCAATCATTAATATTCTATTGGATCAAAATATTTGTTTTATAAAAAATTATGGTTACTTACTATAATTTATACCGGAGATTAAATTATATGAATTCAAAAATAAATTTATGGATTATGATTTTGGCAGTTATTATATCTAATTTAAGCATACAAACTTTATATTGTCATCAAAAAATAATACAAATACTTTAACAAATGGCACTAATCAGACTCAAAAATTTTATAATAATTGGGTAGCTTTTAGCCTTTTTACACTCATCATGATTTTTACATCTGATCCTTGGTATTATTTTGAATATGGACACTATTTTGATCCAGAGGACGCATTGATTACTGCCGTTGATTTTGGCCGGAATTCAAATACAGAATCTGCCGGTTACTATGACTTTTTTAGTTTGGTTATCGGATACAAAAGGCGAGTTTGGTTATAGATTTTAAGAAATTGTCTTTTTTGTATGTATAATTCCTATCATCGTTGACAAATTCACAAACATATTGCGTTATACGATATGTCTCTAAATAATAATTGATAAGGGGCAATTATAATCACTCTTTTAACCATATTATTAATTATTTAGTATTATGCATATTTGTTAATGTTGACAGAAAAAAGCGTTTTATATAAAATAAAGAATCTGTCAGGAGACCTGCCTAATATGCATAATCTTATAAAAGTCAATTCCATTCCGATTATTTGTCTAATTCTTTACTTTAGTTCAGCAATTTATCCTCAATCATCCCGACCTGATACATTAAGGATAGTTTCGCTGGGACCATATATCACAGAAGAAATATATCTTCTTGGTGTAGAAAACCAGCTTGTTGGAGATACAATTTATTGCGTTATACCGGAAGCGGCTAAAAAGATAGAAAAGGTCGGTGATGTTGTAAATATTAATATAGAAAAAATAATCAGCTTAAAGCCTGGCATTATTTTCGCAACAAGCCTTACAAGCAGACAGAACATAGAAACAATGACAAAACTCGGTTTAAATGTTATAAGCTTAAACCAACCTGCAAATTTCAGTGAAATATGCAGCCAATTTTTACATATCGGAATATTATTGGGCCAAAAAAATAAAGCGGAAAGAATTATCGCTACCGCTAAAAGAAAAGTTACATCAATAATAAAAAGGACAAATAACCTACCTAAAAAAAAGGTTTTTTTGGAAGTTGGAGTAAAGCCACTTTTTACTCAAACAAAGGATTCGTATGTTAATGATCTTATCGAATTCGCAGGCGGTATTAATATTTCAAGGGAGGCATCATCCGGATTTATAAGTTATGAGACAGTTCTAGCCGCTAATCCGGATGTTATAATAATTGCTGGTATGGGAATGGAACTTAAAAATGAAATAAAAGAATGGCAGAAATATAAGACTTTAAAGGCGGTAAAAAATGCAGCTATTTTTTCAATTGATACATACAGCATTGGAAGTTCTTCCCCTGTTAACTTTTCAGAAACAATTATTGAATTAGTTAAAATGATCCACCCCGAAATTGAATTGGGTTTGTCCAATGAATAAGAAATACGGCAAATGGATTTTATATGTTATATTGTTTTCTTTGATTCTAACATTCACAGCAATAATCTCTCTCTGTGTAGGTAGTTACCATATTCCCTTTCAAAAAATAATATATTTTATATTTCAGGATACACAGAGTATGGAGCATTCTATACTTTTTAACATCCGCCTTCCACATATATTGCTGGGAATCGCTGTCGGCGGTAGTCTAAGCTTGTCAGGAGTAATATTACAGGGGATGTTCAGAAATCCCCTTACCGAACCCTATACTCTGGGTATCGCTGGGGGAGCGGTTCTAGGCGTCAGCATAAATATTGTTTTTAGGCTTGGTAATGTTTTCGGATTTATTATTTTTCCGATATCAGGTTTTTTAGGAGCCCTTCTTGTGATTATCCTAATTTATGTTTTTAATATCCGGAAGGGTATTGTAAAAATTCAGGGCCTTTTATTAACCGGGGTCATGATGAGTTTCATTTCATCTTCCCTTAATATGCTTATAATGTCGATCGCCAGAACAGAAGACCTTCAAGGTATTATTCACTGGACAATGGGCTCTCTTTCCGAGTCTAACTGGACTTTAATATTGATCATTTTGTCAGTTTCCATATTAGGACTTATCCTTTCATCTTTTTTCAGCTTGGATTTAAACGCCTTTGGGATGGGTGAAGAAGAGGCTATTCATATTGGTATTAACACAAGCAGGACAAAAAAGATATTATTTATCTTAGTATCGATTCTGGTTGGATTGAGTGTATCGGTAGGAGGAATCATCGGATTTGTCGGTCTGATTGTTCCTCATTTTATGAGGCTTTCGGTAGGCGGCGACCACAGGATTCTTCTTGTCAGTTCATTTTTATCCGGGGCTGCTTTTCTTATTCTCTGCGACATGATTGCAAGAATAATTATTTCACCGCTGGAACTTCCGGTTGGAGTAATTACAGGTATTATCGGGGGCATTTTGTTTATCACGGCAATAAATAGAAAAAAGGCTGAAATATGACTGCTAACCTTTTAAATATTATTAATTTAACCTGCGGATATGATTCCAGGTTTTCCATAAAAAAAATTCAATTTACTCTGGACCGAGGAAAAATCATCGGGATTATCGGCCCTAATGGTTCCGGTAAAACAACACTTCTCCGGGCAATGACAAATATTATCAAACCAAGTAATGGTGAAATATTACTGAATGGAAAGAATATAAGGAAATACGGTATAAAAGACCTTGCAAAACATATTGCGGTAGTTTCACAAAATATTGATGCCGAATATTTTACCGTTAATGAATTTGTAATTTTCGGCAGATATCCGCATTTTGAAAATTATCAGTTTATTGAAACCGATAAAGATAATGAAATTGCCGGAAAATATATGAAAATGACCGATACTTACCCTTTAAAAGACAAATATTTCAATGAATTGAGTGGAGGAGAAAAACAGCTTGTTCAGATAGCAAGGGCTCTTACACAGGAACCTGAACTTCTGCTTCTTGACGAGCCGACTTCCCATTTGGATATAAAACATCAGGTTAGAATTCTTGATCTAGTAAGACGCCTTAACCGTGAAGCAGGAATTACTGTTGTTATTGTTCTGCATGATTTAAACCTGGCATCGGAATACTGTGATGAATTAATTCTTATGGAAAATGGTACTATCCATAACAAAGGGACCCCTGAAGAGGTTTTAACTTATCAGGCGATTGAACAGGTCTACCAAACAATTGTAGTTGTTGAGAAAAATCCGGTATCATTAAAGCCATATATTTTCCTAGTTTCTGAAGAAGCGAAACATCTGAATAAGAGATAATTTTAATACTGCAGATCCTTAGAAATTAACTTTATCCACTCATCTGTTTTTTGCGAATAATATCCCGAAGGGTATCTATCCTTGAATTCCTGAAAAAGAACAAGAGATTCCTTTTTCTGATTCATTTCATAATAAGTCAATGCCTTTTGATAATATGCTTCTTCGTCTCCAGCTGTAACACTATTATTTAAAGCTTTATTGATAAAATTTAAAGCGGTATTATAATCTTTATTAATTGAATAAATTGAAGCAATTTTTAATAAGGCGGAATCCGACATGTCATCTTTTGGAAATAGATTAACAATATTCAATAAATATTCAATGGCTTTGTCATAAACTTTTGCTTGAATCAGATATTCAGAATAGAATAACGTTTGCTTTAAAAATGCATTTTTAACATTATCAAAATTTATACTTTTTGGAAAAGAAGAAAAATAGTTTAAATATTCCTGTATAGCTTCAGGATATTTCCCCTGTTCAATATAAACCCGGGCCCTCCCGATTATTGAGTATTCTCCGCTTGCATTGTTGAAAAACCCCAGGGAATCATTATAATTTTTGATATACAGATTGGCATATCCCAGATAAATTGCGATTTCCCCCCTTTTTATCACATCTGCTTTAAAATATGCATCCTCTAAATAATTTATTGTAACCGGATCAAAACGCTCATATTCTTTAGCTATTTTCCCGAGCAAAATTACAGCATTGATATAATCATCATTATCAATATGTGCGGATGAAACAACTTCTTCAATATAATTTTTTGAAATATCGAATTCTTTTTTTTGAAAAAATATAGTCGCACACCGCAAGCAATGACATCTGACGTTCCAGCCCACCATTGCCGAGGCAGTCTGCGAGAAGCAAGACCTTCATAGGGGTTTCACCACCGGTTGATGGTCTGTCCGAAGCCACTCTGCCATCGGCGTTAAGGTCGAGAGTTCCCCACACCGGCCCACAAAGCCGAAGAACGTGTCGAGACAGCCGAGAACCTCTCGCACCGACTGGGCGTCTCGACGAAAGGGACTACCGCCGGGCATCAACTCGCTGCTATGGAACATCATGACCGCGCCGACGAGCCCCAGGCAGGACGCGCAGCGCCAGACGTTCGCGAGGTGTCTTCGGCTCTATATCGGGGATCGGCATAGCCGACATGGGCTGTGGCCGCAGCCAACGTGCCAGCAGAATCCTTCCGTACAGCACGTACCGGCAAAGCCATACACGGAAAGCGGCGGTCTGCACTTGCGCAGTCAGAGTATAGGTCGGAAGAACCGTAACGGGAATCTCGAGCGAGTCGACGCCCGCTCCCTCACATAATCAGGAAGGATGCGCCGAATACCTCCGAAAGTCGGGCCCCCTTCGCCGTTCAGCCCCCCGGTGACCTCGCCACGAGTCAGAGTGGCGAGACTGACGAGTCGACCATGTACCCGGCATCCGCCAAGAGCCCGGCAATCCTTCCGTCGAATCCGAATCGGCCTGCTCGATACAAGGTGGGCGGACTAGCCGAAGGCCGAGCTCAGTTGGTCGGTCAGCATTGATATCTTCTCGCCAAGAAGGTCGCTGGGCAATTGGCGACGGAAAGCATGTTCGGGGTGTTGAAGCGAATCCCGGCCGGTCAAGGAATGGAGGAGTCGTCCACGGGTGGAGATGACCCCCAACCTCCGCCGCACCGCGACGCGACCACTCGTCCAAGCAGCTCCCGCGCCCGCTCCATCCTCGAGAATCTCGGTCGTCACAAGATACGTGGGCACCACGCCATGTCGATCGCAGAGATCCTGAGAAGACGGAGCCCAGAACGCAGACATTGCGCGTCGTCAGGGAACCCCATGGTCCCATTGGCTGTCGGCTTCGGTGTCGATGGTGACGACAAGCCACATTGCAATCATTCTCCCGTGCTGCAACCGGCCCAGGGTTGTGCCCGTCGGCCCCGCGACGCTCGAGACGTTCACCCGAGCAGGGTGCAAGTATCGTTCGAACATCAGCACGTGACACGCATGCAGTCAACACCTTGAGCTGCTGCGTCAATCCTAGCCCCTGCGCACGTCTTTACTCAAGAACACCACGAAGTTGATCGACCAAAGAGCCAGGCTAACTCCGCGTTTTGCGCCACGCGGCTTCCCAGCTACCAAGATAGTTGAGGCACGCGGGCTGGTGTAGTTTTGCCCGAAGGTCAACCCGAGCTTCGGCGCCACGCCTGGAGCCTTCTCACCGCCGTGGCCGAGCCAACGACAAGAGGCGAGAAGACACGTTCGTGGACACCGCAACGAACTTGCGCGGCGGATTTTCCTGGGAGCGAACCCTGCGTCGTACTCATTGATGCCCCACAGCGAATTGTCGGGCCGCGCGGCCAGACTATAGCCGTCCAAGTCGAACTCGGCACAGCCGTGGGCTCTCGCCCAGCGCATCGCCTCCCAAAGAGAAGATGGCTGGTTGGCTTTGGAATAAAAAGCTGTGGGGAGTGGTCTTAGGCGCTTTTGCATTTCTGGGCGTACCCGGGGTCGGCTGGGGGGCGGCGCCGGTGGCGGTGGACAGCCTGAAGGCTATCTATGTCGGCCAACCGGTTTCGCCGGTGGACAAGCAGGCCGTTTCCCTGCTGCAGGAGGGCCTGCGACGGCTTTATGGACTGATCCTGCCAATCATCAACGATCCCACCAAGGTCGCGGAGGCCCGGGAGGGGGCTCGTCTTGGGTGCTGCGGCGGCCCTGGCTTCAGGGGCGGTGCGGCCGGAAGAGTTGGACGCCTCCTGGCCTGAGGGTCATGTCTATAAAGCCGGGGACGGCAGAATCGTCCTTGCCGGGAAGATGGGTTGGGACACCTACTTTGGGGTGGTAACCTTCCTGGAATCCCGGGGGGTCAAGTTCCTGGGGGAAAGCCTCCAGGAAGCCAAA
Organism: uncultured Spirochaetota bacterium; assembly: GCA_963783575.1. Lineage (GTDB taxonomy): Bacteria > Spirochaetota > Brevinematia > Brevinematales > JAOACQ01 > CAWEAK01. The sequence continues at coordinate 195,432 of CAWAOD010000018.1, forward strand.
TGGCCCGCTCATGCCAGCCGGCAGGTCCCGGAGGCCGCCGAGGTCGTTAAACCCACCTTTGTCTTCAGACCGGGGTGGAATCAACTCTGGCGGGCGAACACTTGTGAGCACGGAGACCCGCACCATGGGGCCAACCCCGAGCTTTTCGATGCCAAACTGACCGGCTCGGACCTGTGGATCGACCACACCGCCGGATATCTGGTTCCGAAACTCTTGTATTATGACCAGCATCCGGAGTATTATGCAGAGCTCAGTAATGGTCAGCGTATAGCCAAGTCGGCGTTTACCGACCACCGAACCCCCCTTTGCCTATCCAACCGGGACGTCACCAGGATTTCCATCGACAGGGCCTTAAAGTGGCTGAGCATGGAACCTGACAAGAGATTCTTTAATATTACTTACGGCGATACAACAACGTGGTGCCAATGCCCCAGTTGCCGGGCTTTGGACCCGCGTAACAGGACAGTACGCCTCACGGGTATTGAAATGGGTAAACCCCATCGCCCGGGCCATCCGCGCCGATTATCCCCAGGCTATGGTGCGAACCTTTGCCTACCAAGGGACGGATGACCCCCCGCAGGGAATCGTGCCGGAGAGCAATGTGTGGGTTATCCTGGCGGTGGATTTGGGCGGCGTGCCCTTCTGGGATCATGCTCTCAAGACTAAAAATCCCCTGGTTGCCAAAAATGTGGCGAAACTGGATGGCTGGCGGAGAATTGCCCCTAATCGAGTGGCCGTATGTGAATACCTTGGTGGAATTTACAACCCTGCGCCTCTGGAAACACTGCAGTCTCGCCTGCGCTATTACGCCTCCAAGGGCCTAGCGGGAATCGCTTATACCTATGGCCAAACGTTGAATTTTGCGCCCATATTTAATTACGTGTTTGCCAAGCTTATGTGGGATCCTAACACGGACGCGGCTGCGGCTTCCCATGAAATCCTGGAGGCGCACTATCGGGCCGCAGCTCCCGCTATCCAAGCTTACCTGGACCTCTGTGGGCAACGCTACCGGGAGACCCTGCAGACGGTTACCAAACTTCGCAACCTCTACCCGCCGGATTTTTATGCGGATGCTTTTGTGGAAAAAGCTCTGAAGCTTTTTAGTCAGGCAAGAAGCGCCGTGGCGGCCGATCCCGGCCTCAGCAAGGAACTTAGGAACGAAGAAAAGCTTTTCCTGGCAGACGTTTTGCGTCATCTGCCGGACAATATCTCTGACAGTTTTATTATCGCCTATTGCGATCGGCTTCGTTCCATTTATCTCCAAGAGGGCCGGGAAGGGGTTTTCCTAAGGGAAATCAGCAATATGGTTCGAGACCTGGAGGGCAGAAAAGCTGGGACGAGGTTTCGTCCTCTGATCGGAGGCTGGCTGGCGTCCTTGCCAAACATACAGCCCAAATCCAGGGAGGGTTCGCTCATTTTTACTCCCGACCAGTTTTTATGGGGCGATGCCGGCCCGACGACCATTCCTGATGCGCCTGGCCAATGGTGGACTGGAAAAATAAAAAGCCCCCGGCGCTATGCGCTGGTTGTCTGGCCGAATGCCAGCAACTCGCGCGGTGTCCCCAATACGGCATTCATGGAAGCGAGGTTCAAACTTGTTTCCCGCCTTGGCGACGGCAGCGGGGTTCTGCTCATTGAAGCGCAGGATGCGATGCTGGCGGGGGATGAGAGGATAAGCGATCGGCTCTACGGGCACAGATGGTGGTCTCCGTAAATGGCAAGGAGATATATACCGGGACCTCTGGATTCCCCAGGGGCGACTGGGCAACTAAAAAATTTATCATTCCACCGGGGGCCCTGCATGAGGGTTCGAACGTGGTTAGGATCGCCAATCGCTCGGGCTACAATTATTGTGAAACCACCAATTGGCTGTGCTTGAGCATGGTGACGGTATTGGTGGGCCCCAAAGCTGAACCAGCACACCAAAGTTGATGCGAGTGACAAAACCGTGAGCAAGTAGCAACCTATATTGCTATATTGCATGGCCGAGGAAGTGTTGAACAAATCTTAATGTGGGATTGGATGACGACGTATAAGCCACACCCTGGAAGCATCGATCACCTTCCGAATCAATTTCACGCCTTTGGAAATTCCTTGGTTTTTCCTTGATCGGCTGGTGATTGAGGAAATCTTTCTGATGTATGATTTCCTTCTATCCTCGAGACCCTGTCTTTTACCCCTTGGCCTGTGGCCGCCTGGACATGTTTTAACAAGGGTGGCTCACGGGTCCCGTTTCTAAGGGGTTTTCCTCGCTAACCGGCCCTTCTTTTTATTTCAATAAAAAACCAGCCCCTGGTCCTCGGGAAAGGCGCGCTGAGGACCTGGGGCTGGTTGGTTATTGTCGAAACTTATCTCCAGTAAGACGTTGAGCCGGCTTGGGTTACCGTGCACTGCTGGCCCGCTACCGTAATGACCCCAGTTCTACTGCTTCTCGAGGTGTTTCGAGCCACAGTGTAATTCACCCTGCCGTTGCCACTGCCGCTCTTACCGCTCGTGACGGTTATCCATGAGGCATTGTCGACCGCAGTCCACGCAGCGCCGGTGCTTGCAGTTACAATTATAGTGCTTGAACCGCCCGCCGCACTAAATGATTTGCTGGTGGGCGAAATGGAGTAGGTTGGCGTTGGTGTCGGCGTAGGTGTAGGCGTAGGTGTAGGAGTAGGTGTTGGCGTAGGTGTAGGCGTAGGTGTGGGCGTAGGTGTAGGCGTCGGTGTAGGTGTCGGCGTTGGTGTAGGTGTTGGTCGTCGGCGTAGGCGTAGGCGCCGGGGCGCCCGCTTGAGTCACCGAGAACTGCTGGCCCGCCACGGTAATGGCCCCAGTTATAGTCCGTGGTGTCAGTGTTCGACGCCACCGTGAAGGTCACCTGACCAGTGCCGATGCCGCCCGTACCCGCAGTGAGGGTGATCCAGGAGGCGTTGGCGGCGGCCGTCCAGTTGCAGTTGCTGACTGAGGTCACCTGGATGCTCCCCGAACCGCCGGCACTCGTAAAGGATTGCGCGGTTGGGGAGATGGAGTAGGTACAAGCCGGCGGCGAGGACGTGGACGTGGCCGGAAGTTGGTTCACGCCCATGTCAACGGGGGATGGCGGTGCCGGAACAGGATTATTCCAGAAGTCCGACGTCAATCCCACATTTTTTCCTGCATTGACGCAGGGAGAGGAGGATTGCAATTGAAAGTCGAGGGCTAAGGAAAATGCCCCCGATTGATTTGTATTCAAAGGATTCGATGTTATTGAGTGCGCATCCCAAGGGCCGCCTGTGGGAGATAGGGACTTCCATTGCGCGAAGGTGCCATTGCTCAACCCCTCTTTTGGTGAGGAGTAGCCAAAATTATTGCCAGGATAGTAGCAATTATAATCTACGGAGTTAGTTGTGCCAGTGAAGTCGCAACTTTCCTGATAGTCGACATAAACTCCCTTAACATTAGCCACGATATTATTATTAACAGTATAGCCGCTCGTGCTATGCATGGCGATGCCATTGTCGCAGTTATAAATCTGGTTGTTATAGCAAGTGGATCCCCCTTGCGGCCTCACCAGGATTATGCCGTAACCAGTGCAATTTGCCACGATGTTATCATAAATCTGCACGGTATTATCAGAATACGTGGTTGCAGAATCCCACCATATACCACCACTGCCGGGGTCACAGTTGTGGATATAATTACGAGCAACCACATTGCCGGTCTGCGGTAACTGCGCTTCCTGCAAAGCTACGGAACTGCTAGTCACCGCATAAGGGCCAGCATAAGTGCTGCCTTGCAGGTCAAAACTTTTGGAGTCGACTTTGGTCACGGTCCAGATTTTATTGCCTAAGTTGTGCTGCCCGGCAACCTCAAGGATGCTAACCCGATCACCGGTAATATAATCATGGCCTGTAGTTGTGACCCGTATCAAGCCACTGCCGTTATTCGTCAGAGCGGTAATTGGCCATAATTGGGTAGCGCCGCCTTCCCAATAGTGCAATCCGGCATTATTATCTCCGCTGCAATGACCACTCAAATCGTTGCCAATGATTTTGGAGTCTTTTAGATTTTGAAAACACAAACAATCATTATCACCGCCTACATTTGCCGACACGTTCCATTCTTTTTCATTGTGTGAACCACGTCCAGGGAAGGTGTTGTTGTTCGTAACAGTATTGTTGAGAACATTCAACCGCAGATGACCCTCCGGGCCATTATTGGTATTCTCAAATGACATACTGGCTCCGCTAACCACTCCTGTACAATGATCAAAAGTGCAATTCTGCACGGTTGTATCGATCCAATAGTAGTGACTTTGCCAGTTGCACCACAGGCTGATCCCGGTGTTAATAAAATCGCAGTTCTGAATGGTCCAGCCCTGTAAATTGAAGTTGCTGTAACCTCCGGCAACGATATAGATGCCCTCATGGGTGAATTTCAAATCGTCAATTGTGAAGTAAGAATTGGACTTTGGTGGCATTCCATCCTATGTTAATGGTCTTAGCATAATAAAGAATTCCATCTTGTACTCCGCCGGCGTGTGACCTGTCGGGGGTTTATAATAAACTTTGTAGTACTGTTGTCCGCATAGCAATCGCCATCGGAACAAGCCGACGAGCTTGCGATCCATAGCGGCAGGCCATTCTCGTAAAGATAATTTCCAAAAGCGTTTAAACCAAGGCTGGAAAAATCGTAAGAATAGACTCCCGTAGAGCCGACTTGTGTCCAAGCCCCGGTCAGCAGAACGCTGGAGTTCATCAAGGGCTTCTCTGTCTCAGTTGCGGTATTGACCGCGTAAGAAGTCAGAGTAATAGGCGCTCCAGACGAGCCGCTGCAACTGGCTAAATCTATCATGCCCCGAAATTCCTGCGGAGCCCCGGAAGTGCCCTTGCGAAATTTGATGTAGTCGCCGGCGACTATCGTTCCAGCTTGAAAAAGTGAGTTGATTTTGTCAATAGTCTTAAAGGGAAGGTTAATGTTGTCGGATTGTCCGGTAGCGTCATTGCCATAGACGGAGTCAACATAGTATGTTGTGGCCCAGGCTGATATGGTAAAGAGGGAGAGAAGGATAACAACAAAAATTGAAATTAACGATAAATGGACTTTTTTCACGGCAGTTCTCCTTGATGTCTGAGGCTGCCAGAAAAAGTCGCATTACGGCTTGGAAATAATGACTGGCGTTGCCTCAGGTTTGGTGACCCGGCCTTCTTGCCTCACAGCAAGACCCGTGGCTTTGCGTCCCATCCTTGCGAATGGTTTGCCCTTGTCAGCCTGAGACTTTTGATGCTAATTCAGAGTTTCCGGTCTTATTGGAAGATTCCTTCAAAAGCCTTAATTTTTGCTAATTAGGGTTTTAATATAGCCAAACCACTAAAGTAAAATGAATCTTAGTGAATCCCCCGGTTTTGCAAAGGGGAAACCTGGTTTTGTAAAGGGTAAACCTGAATATTGGGTTAATGGTGATCTGCGCATGCTGCAAACAAAGCCATCTGAAAGGGTGGCCCATAAGTGATATCTTGCCATGATCGACAATTATCGTTTGAGCGGGAAAAGAACCATAGATGATTTGGCTATTGTTCTAATGGCAAGCTGCTGACTGCTCAGGGTTAGGGGCCGAATTCGAGGGGGCGGGGGAGGGGGGTGACCAGGCGGTCTACGGCGGCGGCCCAGGCGGCGGCCGGCGGGGCGGCGGCCCAGGGGATGGGGTAGGGCGAGAAGAGGCGCTCCGGAGGCAGGTGGCCGCGGTAACCCTGGACCATCACGGAACAGGCGAGGGTCAGGTCGCCGTCGAGGTTGCCCACGGTGAGGTGGAAGCCATCCTCGAAGCGTTCGTCGGCATCGTCCCGCTCGGAGTGGAAGGCCTCGAGCCCGGCATGGCTGTGAATGGTGCCCAGGCGGATGAGGCCGGCGGGAAAGTCCCGCACTTCGTAGTCGCAGTGGCCGCCGCCCACGGTCTGGTGCGGGATGACCAGCTCATAGGTCCGGGTGGCCTCCCGCCAGGTCAGCAGGGCCACGGCCTCGCTCCGGTAGCGGAGGTAAACCGCCCGAAAGAAGGCCACCGCCTGGAGCAGGAGGTCGGCGGGCAGCGGCGGGGCGCAGAGCTTGACGCCCGGCTCCTGGGGTTCCAGCCAGGGGATGCCGGCGGCGGGCACCGCGGCCTCGAAGAAGGGGGTGCGCTTCACCAGGAAGAGCCCATCTTGGGTGAGGAGATAATAGATGGGGTCGTCCGGGGGAGTGAAGTCCTGGTCTTTCAGGTAGATGGGCAGCATAAAAGATAGTGGTCAGTGGTCAGTGGTCAGTTGTCAGAAAAAAGCAGGAAAAAGCCCATTAGCCTGCGATCAGAGAAGGCACTATTTTATTATACCAAAATTTCTCGGATGGTTCCCAAAGCGTTTCTTTCTCCTTCAAAAGACCTTCTTGCTGTCCAGCAGCAGGGTGACAGGGCCGTCGTTGATCAGGCCCACCTCCATCATCTGGCGGAAGCGGCCGGTGGCGACCTTGAGGCCGTGGCCGGTCAGGGCGGCGGCCAGGTCTGCGTAGAGCTTTTCCGCCACTTCCGGGGGCGCGGCGCCAGCGAAGGAGGGGCGGCGGCCTTGGCGGCAGTCGCCCAGGACGGTGAATTGGGAGACCAGCAGCAATTCGAAGCCGGTATCCAGGAGAGAGAGGTGCAGCAGGCGGCCGTCCTCACCGGCAAAGACCCGGAGGTGGGCCAGTTTTTGGGCCAGAAAGGCCACGTCGGCGGGGCCGTCGTCGGCCGCCACTCCGGCCAGGACCAGGAGTCCCGGTCCGATCCTGGCGACTCTGCGGCACCGATCCGGACCCAGGCTTCCTGGACCCGCTGCACCACCGCCCGCATAATTGCTCCAGTTTTGAGTTTTGAGTATTTTGGTTTTTTGTAAAGAGCTTTGAAGCCTCAAAGGCGATATCACTTTATAACAGATTCGAAAAGCGGCAACCAAAAATCAACAAGCCAATAAAATTTTGAAGTTTTTTTAAGGGTTGGGTAAGGGAAAAAAATTTCCAGATTAGTCAATCAATTGGTTTTTAAGCGGTTCTATGGTAGGTTTAAACTTGAAACCAAAAACTCGCAACCCGAAACTCAATATGTCGTCGCGGTCCCTTTACAAAGCCAGTCTGACCATTCCCAATCTTATTACCCTGGCCCGTATTCTCCTGACGCCGCTGTTCATCATCTTCTTGATCCAGGGGCGCCACCGCCAGGCGCTTATCATCTTCATCGGGGCCGGAGTGAGCGACCTGGCCGACGGCCTGATTGCCCGCTGGTGGCAACAGAAATCCCGCCTGGGGAGCTACCTTGACCCCCTGGCGGATAAGCTGCTCATGTCCGCCAGTTTTGTGACCCTGGGCATTTCCCATGCCATCCCTTCCTGGCTGACGGTGGTGGTCATCAGCCGGGACGTCATCCTGGGCCTGGGATCGCTGATCTTGAAGCTGGCGGATTACCCCCTGGTGATCAGACCGTCCCTGGCCGGCAAATGGACCACCACCTTTCAACTGGTAACCGTGGGGCTGGTGCTGCTGTCCAAGGGAAAATTGGTCCACCTGCCGTTCGGCGTCTTGACCGGCTTTTTTTATCTGACCGGCGTCCTCACGGTCATCACCGGCGTGCATTATATTTTTCGAGGATTAATGGTGGTGTCCCAGAATGGTGAGGAGCACGGGGGCGGCGGTGGCCGAGGTCATCGACCTGGAGCGCTTCCGGGCCAAGATGGCCGTGGACCAGGGGTTTCGCACCTGGCTGGCCCGTTTTCAAGAGCAGTTCGGCCCCGAAACCCGGCTGCGGGATTTGAGCCCCGCCACCCTCCTCTATCTGGCCAGCCCCGGGGAAGAGAACCTCTACGTGCTGTTCGATCTGGTCATGGGGGCCCAAGGCCCTGGGGGCTCGGTGCGCTTCCGCCTGGATGACCTGGACCACGCCACCAGACTGAAGATCATGGATACGGCCTTCGCCCTGATCGATCGGCTAAGGTTTGAGTTGATGCGCCGGCTGGGGTGGGTGGAGGAGGCGCCCGGGGACGAAGAGCCCATCATCCGGCTGGTAGAGCAGGCCTGGGGCCGGGAGCCGGATTTCGCCCGGGAGGTGCCACGCCTGGCCGGAGAGCATCCGGATTACGCGGCCTATGACCGGCTCAACCCCATGGACCGGGCGGTGTTCATCCGACGGCTGATCCCCCGGGCGGTAGATACCTTCCGAGCGTGGCTGGAGGCGGGAGGGGGATGAGTTTATAGTTTCGAGTTTCGAGATGGACGGACATATTTGAGGGGTTAGACCAAAGACAATATGACCTGGAAAATTCTCCATCAACGGACAGGCCTGAATGTCATCAGTGCCATTATCCTGCTAATCGGTTTAAGCAGTGCTGCCTTGATTTATCAAAGAGCCGGAAATGTTCCTTATGGAGCTTGGGGTTACGAAAATGCGGATGGAACTATTTCTCCGATCATGCCCCAAGATTCCAAGATGTATAGACATAATCTGGAAGTGTACGGTGGCAAGTTAAATGTGATTATGGACGATTTCAGGAGTTGGTTTGGCGATTTGTGGCATGGAAAATCACTCGCAGTCATAATAGGCGGCACGGCCATTCTTATATTTTTGGTTTTTTCTACAGGGCTAATTACTTGATCCCCCCGATTAAAACCTGATGCCGCCGTGAAAACAATCGAGATGGGAGCAACTAAAAATTTTTTTTGAAAGCCTTCCAGGGAAAAATAGAAACCGACTCAATAGATAGTCAGCTACAAAGACCATGACCTCGGCGACAGATTGGTTTTTCTGGGCTTTACTGTCAG